>CAVUNZ010000001.1:0-172844 GCA_963742975.1 uncultured Alphaproteobacteria bacterium
CTAGGCGTCGTCAGTGAGCACAATCCCACTATCAATCAAGAACTGATCGGCCCGCGTCTCCTTCGCAAGCGCTGGTCGTATGCCTGCCCTGACTTCTGGATCACGAAGCCAACGGAGGTCGACACCCGTCAGGTCTACAGCAGCGTCCGGGTGGTGCTCTCCCAAGCGGTCAATCAGTGTCCAGTAAAGTAGGTGCCAGCGTTCCGCTTGGCCTGGATTGTCCTCACGCTGCGACACGAACCAGCGATACCACTCGCCAGCAAGCGCTAGAGCCTCACGCTCATTGAGCGAACGCGTGCGCCCCGCTGCCTTGTCGCGGAGAGCCTTGATCTGCGCCTCTACCTTCGCCAGGAAGGCCGCCTGTGCGGCTTTGGCTTGCTGCGGTTGCGTGCTGGACGACAGCGTGAGCTTGGCTTCCCAGCGTTGACCATAGAGCCGTTCGTACTCGTCGCGGACATCGGCGGGGATGCCCTTGCGCACTGAATACGAACCCGCTTTCGACTTCGTCATGCTCGCCAACGCAAACGGCATTTGTACTGCCCGCTTGTACTTGGGCTGCCGGATGCTTCAGGATTTTCAGTAACTTATTGATCGTGCTTGATCAATAGTAGCACTGGTGCGGCCGAGAGGACTCGAACCTCCACGGGTTGCCCCGCTAGCACCTCAAGCTAGTGCGTCTACCAATTCCGCCACGGCCGCATGTGGGGTGGACGCGCGTCAGGCCGACGCGCGACGGCGCCGATGTAACAGCTAGGGGACCGCCGGACAAGGCCCGGAAGCCGGCCTGTGGGCTTTCTACCCGCCGCCCGCTACCGGCAAAAGTCCTGCTTGGTCAGAGGGTAATGCCGTCAGGCGTGCGCGGCAGCAGGTAATTGACCTCGACCGCGATCTTGTTGCCGGAAACCACGACCGTGCCCTTCGCCACCGGGAAATTGTTGACGAGGATGCGGACGGCGTCGTCTTCGGTCGCGTCGAGCTCGATAATGGCGCCGCGGCCGAGCCGGAGCACTTGGTGGATGGGCATCTTGGTCGTCCCCAGCACCACCGCAATATCGATCGATACATTATCGAGTGTCGGCACCTTGCCCCCTATCTAACGCCTGACGCCTTTATTATCTGGCCCGTGATTAGCTGACTCATGGATCCCCGCATCGCGCCCGTTCCGGCCCCTGTTTCGTCGCCCCACCAGAATCGGCCGAATGCCCGGATGCGATGGCTCCGTCAGTGTCACCACGCTATGGTTACAAGGTGGTTAATACCCGCGACGAACTGACATTCGGGCTGCTTCCGGCCGCGGATTGCGCGCCGGTCGAATGGCGCGTGAGCGACGCCCCGGTCGATTACGACAGCGCGCTCGAATTCATGACCGGGCGCGCGGAAGCGATCGCACGCGGCGAAGCGCCAGAACTGGTCTGGCTGCTCGAGCATCCTGCCCTCTACACCGCCGGGACCTCGGCGCAGCCATCCGAACTGATCGAGGCGCGCTTTCCGGTGCACATGACCGGCCGCGGCGGCCAGTTCACCTACCACGGGCCGGGCCAGCGCGTCGGCTATGTCATGCTCGATCTCAAACGACGGACGCCCGATGTGCGCCGCTTCGTCGCCTCGATCGAGGAATGGCTTATCCGCACGCTGGCGTCGTTCAATGTGCGCGGCGAGCGCCGCAATGATCGCATTGGGGTCTGGGTGCAACGGCCGGACAAAGGTACGGGCAATGGGGAGGAAAAGTTCGAGGACAAGATCGCCGCCATCGGCATTCGCGTGCGGCACTGGGTGACGCTGCACGGCTTTTCGCTCAACGTCGAGCCGGAGCTTTCGCATTTTTCCGGCATCGTGCCCTGCGGCGTCGCCGAGGCGCGCTATGGCGTCACTTCACTGGCCGATCTCGGCCTGCCCGTATCGATGCCCGAGGTGGACATGGCGCTGCGCGACGCTTTCGAGCCGTTGTTCGGCGCCGCTCAAGCCATGCCTAAAACAGAAAACAATTCATCGCCGCGGCGCAGCCTGACCTCCGCCGGGCTTGCATCGCGGTGATCGACGGCTTCGACCAGCGCGGCGGCCGGCCCGGTCCGGCAGGCCTCGACCATCGCTTCGACCGCGTCTTCCTCGCCGATGAAGACGGCTTCCACCGAACCGTCGCGGCGATTGCGCACCCAGCCTTTGAGGCCGTGCGACAGCGCGACCCGCTCGGTCCAGGCACGGTAGCCGATACCCTGAACGCGGCCGCGGACAATGACATGGCGATATGTGCTCAACCAAATTCTCCAAACTTCGGCAGCGCGGCGGTGTCTGCGGCGTCTTTCGGCAGCCAGCGCTCTAAATAAGATATGTAATCGGTGGGCAGTTCCAGGAGCCGCGCCGCCGCGATAACGAGCTCCATATAGCCGAGCCGCGGCCGCCCGATCGGGCACTCGCGCGCGATATAGACCAGCGCCGGGCTCAGCCTGCCGGATTGCGCAACCGGCAAAGTCTCGGCGCGATAAAGTCCGCCGGCGACATTCTCCCAGGCGTCGAGTGTTACCCGGTCGCGCAGCGTCAGGCGCCACACCAGGCCGTGCACATTTTCTCCGGCCGCCGGCGCGACCGAGGCATAGCCGTCGGCGGTGATGACGAAGCGATAGCCGGCAAGTGTCGCCACCCCGATCGCCGCGGCATGCGGCGCATGCTTGCGCATGACGGCGCGATGCATGTTGGAGCCGTAGGCGAAGTACAGCATTACGCGTCTTCTGCGCTCGGTCTGGTGGCGGCCCACAGCGTGAAGCCGAGCGCCACGACGATGGGCACAACGGCCATGAAGATCAGGATGCCGACGACCACCCAAGTGAGATCGTATTGGCCCGATCCGGCGAGCGCGCCGAAAATGTAAAGGATCAGCAATGCGATGCCGGCATTCGCTTGGCCCAGCGGCGTATTCGCTGTGGTGAAGAATCCGTCGGCCACGATCAGCAGCAATACGACCGACAGAAGATAAAACAGCGCGATGCCGACCGCCAAGCCGCTCGACCGGCCGGCATCGTGCAGTCGCCGCGCATGCAGGCTGAACCAGATCCAGACCAAAAGGAGCTGCACGGCAACGAACGGCAACAGCCCGGCACGCTGGAGAATGTCAGCCGTCGTCAGCAAATGCGAGGCCGTGCCGAACAGATAGACCGCAATGGCGGCATAGATGAAGGGCTGCGGCTTGAGCCGCCCGCCCGGCGACAGGAAAAAGCGCAAAGCCTGCATCGTGGTCTCACGGCGGTCATTCCGGGGCGGCACGCCGTGCCGAACCCGGAATCCATAACCCCAGTATTGCAGAACTTTCGTCAGAACGCTGCGACAGCGACCGGGACAATGGATTGCGGGTTCGCGCCTTACGCCAGGCCCCGGAATGACGGCCTATGCAAACTCCATGATCACCGCATCGACGGCGACGCTGTCGCCCTTCTTGACCTTGATGGTCTTGATGATGCCGTCGCGTTCGGCGCGCAAGACGTTTTCCATCTTCATGGCCTCGACCACGGCCAAAGTTTCGCCGGCCTTGACCTCCTGGCCTTCGGCAACCGCCAGCGAGACGACAAGGCCGGGCATCGGGCTGCGCACGGCCTTTTCGCTGCCGGAGAGTTTTTTCAGCGGCATCAGCCGCGCGTACCGCGCCTCGCGCTCGGTATAGACGTAAGTCTTGACCTCGATGCCGCGATAAGCGAGCTCGGCGCCGTTCGGGATCGGCCGCACATGCATCGCGGCCGGCTCGTTGTCGATCTTCCCGGCCCAGACCGGCAGGCCGGGGACCCAGTTCGACACCAGCACATGCCGCGCGCCGTCCTCGAAGGTGACGACGATCGATTTGCCGTCGTGCTCGACGTCGGCTTGGATTTCCTCGGCACCGAGCCAGATGGCGCGGCGCCGCTCGCGCATCAGCGCGGTGTTCAATTGCCCCGAGATTTTGCGCTTGCGCTCGCCGAGCACGTGGTCGATCGCGGCGGCGACCGCGGCGATGTTATGCGCGACCGCGCCGGTCGGCGTCACGCGCTCGAAGCCGCCGGGAAACTCATCGGCAATGAAAGCGGTCGAGAGCTGGCCCGAACGCCAGCGCGGCTTCTGCATGATCGCGGCGAGAAATGGAATATTGTGGCGGATGCCTTCGATGGTGAAGGCGTCGAGCGCCACCGCCTGCGCATCGATCGCCTGCAGCCGCGTCGGCGCGTGGGTGACGAGCTTGGCGATCATCGGGTCGTAATAGAGCGAAATCTCGCCGCCCTCGGTGACGCCGGTATCGTTGCGCACCGTGATCCCGTCGTGCACGCCCTCGGCCGGCGGCCGATAGCGCACCAGGCGGCCGATCGACGGAGCGAAATTGCGGTACGGATCCTCGGCATAGACACGGCTCTCCACCGCCCAGCCGTTGAGCTTGACGTCGCTTTGTTTGATCGTCAAAGGCTCGCCGGCGGCGACGCGGATCATCTGTTCGACCAGATCGATGCCGGTGACGAGTTCGGTCACGGGGTGCTCGACCTGCAGCCGCGTGTTCATTTCCAGAAAGAAGAAGCTCTTGTCCTGGCCGGCGACGAATTCCACCGTGCCGGCGCTGTCGTAGCCGACGGCTTTGGCGAGCGCGACCGATTGCTCGCCCATCTTCCGGCGCGTGGCTTCGTCGAGCAGCGGGCTCGGCGATTCTTCGAGCACTTTCTGATTGCGGCGCTGGATCGAACATTCGCGCTCGCCGAGATAGATGACATTGCCGTGCTTGTCGCCGAGCACCTGGATTTCGATGTGGCGCGGGTCGGTGATGAATTTCTCGATGAAGACGCGGTCGTCGCCGAAGCTCGATTTTGCCTCGGAGCGGGCGCGGGCAAAGCCGTCCGACACTTCGTCGCGCGAATGGGCGATGCGCATGCCCTTGCCGCCGCCGCCGGCGGAGGCCTTGATCATCACCGGATAGCCGATCTCGTCGGCGATCTTGGCGGCTTGCTTCTCGTCCTCGATGACGCCGAGATAGCCGGGCACGGTCGAGACTTTGGCGGCGGCCGCGGCCTTCTTGCTCTCGATCTTGTCGCCCATCGCGGCGATCGCTTTGGGATTGGGCCCGATGAAGACGATGCCGGCCTTGGCGAGCGCCACCGGGAACGCTTCGCGCTCGGACAGGAAGCCATAGCCTGGATGCACGGCTTCAGCGCCGGTCGCCTTACAGGCCTCAACGATCTTGTCGATCAGAAGATAGCTTTGCGCCGCCGGCGGCGGACCGATCAGGACCGCCTCGTCCGCCATTTCGACATGAAGCGCGTCGCGGTCGGCCTCGGAATAGACGGCGACGGTGGAAATCCCCATGCGCCGGGCGGTCTTGATGATGCGGCAGGCGATCTCGCCGCGATTGGCAATCAGGATTCGCTTGAACATGTCGGACTTTGAATCCCGCGGACCGGCTTCTCGACCTTTGCGGCGCAGCCGCAAAATGTCAATGCACCGCGCGTGTCCCGGGAAAGCGGGCTTTCCGACAAGGCCATGCCCAAAATCAGAAAGACCATCCTCAGTCGATATGCACGTTGGCCTTCTCGATCACGACACGATAGGTGGCGAGATCGCGCTTGATCTTGGCGGAAAGCTCGGCCGGCGTCGAAGGAATGGTCGAGACACCGCCGGCGGCGAATTTCGCTTTCACGTCGGGCATGTTGAGCACTGCGACCACGGTGGCATTGAGCTTGTCGATGATCGGTTGTGGCGTCGCCTTCGGCGCAAGCAGCGCGGTCCAGTTTGACGCATTAATGTCGCCGGCGCCCTGCTCCTTGAGCGTCGGCCATTCCGGATTGAGCGGCGAGCGCGCGATCGAACCGACCCCCAGCACACGGATCTGACCGGTGGACACGTAGGGCGCCGCCGACGAACTCGCCAGCACCCCAAGCGGCACGTCGCCGGCTACCAGCGCCTGCGCTGCCGGCGCCCCGCCTTTGTACGGAACATGCACAAATTTGGTGCCGGTATTGAGCGCGATGGATTCCAAAATCAGCTGGTTGATGGTGCCATAGCCGGGGCTCGACACGCTCAACGCGTCCGGCTTCGCTTTGGCGGCCGCGATCACATCCGAAAGCGTTTTGTACGGCGTATTGCCGTTCGCCGCGAGCACAACCGGCGCATTGCTGACCGCAGAGATCGGCGCCAGATCGCGATCGACGTCATAGGGCATGTCCTTGAACAAAGCCGGATTGATCGCGACATCGCCCACGGTCACCATCACCAGCGTATAGCCGTCCGGCGCCGACTTTGCGGCATCGGCGACTGCGATGAAGCCGTTGCCGCCCGGGCGGTTCTCGACGATGACTTGTTGGCCGAGGATGTCGGTGAGTTTGCCGCCGACCAATCGGGCCGCGATATCGGAAATGCCGCCGGGGGCATAAGGCACCAGAATGCGGATCGGCCGCGTCGGATAGTCGTCCTGGGCTTGAGCCTGGGCGATGGCGAAAGCAAGCAGCGCAAAAACAAGACCAACAATCCGCATCGTTCCACCTCACATGATCGCGTAGAGCCCTACATTGCGCGCCTCAATGCTGCCGCCACAATAAGAATATGACGGCGAGCCCTAGGATCGCGGCTATGCCTTGCCAGAATCGTACCGGTTGCCGCTCATAGAGTGTTTGCGGCCGGCGCAGGCCGACCGGCGCCCGCGCCGGACCCGCTTCCATTTCGACCGCGAATTCGGCGACGTCGCGGAAGCGCTGCGCCGGATCGAGCGCAATTGCCCGGCTGAGAACTTCCTGCAGCCAGGCCGGCAAATCGGGGCGCAACTCGCCGAGCGGCGTCGGCCGGCTTTTGCGCGACGGGCTCACCGCATCGAGATTGCCGTAGGGAAACTCGCCGGTGAAGGCGCGAAACATGGTGATGCCGAGCGCGTAAATATCGGTCTGCTCGTTGCCCTTCTCGTCGGCGAACATTTCCGGCGCCATGTAAGCGAGCGTGCCCGGAATATCCTCGGCGGGAAAATCCTCGAGCCCCGGCACGCGCACGACGCCGAGATCGATCAGTTTGAGCGAGCCCTCGGCCTCGAGAATGATATTGTCCGGCTTGATGTCGCGATGAATGATGCCGGCGCGATGCAGCGCCGATACGCCGCGCGCCAGCTTGATCGCGATATTGCGGCCCTCTTCCAGCCCGATCAGCGGCCGCCGCGCCAGCCGCGTCGACAACAGCTCGCCCTGATAGAGCGGCATCACCGTGTAGAGACAGGTCTGCCGTCCCGGCGGCAGTTCGATGACGCGGCCGACATAAGGACTGTTGATGCGGGCGCCGACCCAGGCTTCGCGCGCGAAGGCGGCATGATAGGTGGCGACCGCAGCGACTTGAGGCTTGGGAAATTTCAGCGCCACGTCGCCGCCTTCGACCTCGTCGAAAGCGCCGAACAGGCGGGTATAGCGGCCGTCCGACATCAGCACTTTGAGCACGAAGCCGTCGACGGTCTGGCCGTCGATCGGAGTCGGGATCAGCGGCAGCTGCATGATATCGGCGCCGACATCGGCGGTTGCCGCCGTCGGCAGATCGACCACGTCGACAACCAAAGCCGTGCAATTGTCGGTGCTGCCGCCCGATTGTAGCGCCGCATTGACCAGCGCGCGTGCCGTATCGTCGGAGGCGGAGCGCTGGCGCAGAATGTCGGCGATATGATCCGGCGTCAGATAGGCGTGCACGCCGTCGCTGCACAATAAGAACCGGTCGTGCAGCGCCACGGGCTGCGCCGCATAGTCGAGCCGCAATTCGGCTTCGACGCCGAGCGCGCGATTGAGAATGTTCGACCGGCTGGCGCCGGTGCTCTCGCGCACATGGTCGGTGGTCAAAAGCGCCAGGCGATTGCCGCGCAGCCGATAGGCGCGCGAGTCGCCGACATGAACGACATGCGCGATCCGCCCGCGCAGGATCAGCGCCGTGAAGGTGCAGCCCATGCCGGCGAGCTTGCTGTCGCGCTTGGCGAGCGCGTAGATCCAGTTGTTAAGCGAGTTGAGCACGGTGGCCGCGGCGCGGCGCACTTCCATGGTCTCGGGCAGATCGCAGAAGCCGTCGAGGAAGCCGCGCACCGCGGTTTCGGAGGCGACTCGCCCGCCTCTGGCGCCGCCGATGCCATCGGCGACCGCGGCGACGATATCGCGGCGGGGCTTGGGCAGCTCATTGCCGAACACCGCGCCGCCGAAATCCTCGTTGCGCTCGCGCGGCCCCGTCTCCGAAGCAAAACCGACGGTCGCCTTGACGGGAGACAATAGTCGCTCAGCCATTACCGCCACCGGCCTTGCCGAGCTGTCGGCCAAGCGACGTGCGAGGAGACGCCGCGAGGAAGCCTAGTCCCGCATGCGTTGTTTCAATCGGACAACTTGCAACGATCATAAATAAAGAAACCGCCGGTGCTTGATGCTAGCACCACCGTAAGGTCACCGGATTTGCGATCAAGCTTGAAAAACTGGCCATCGGCCGTGTGCCACGAAATCTGGTCGGCGGCGATGCTCGCCGGGACGGCGTCGACGGTGCTGTTATCGTAGTCGATATTGATCTGCCAACTCGCACCGCTTGCATTGTTGGTGCAGGCCACCGCCTTGGCGCCATGTTGCGCATAGCCGGCTACAGGATTGGCAAGGATCAGGGCCAATGCCCCACCTGCTACCGTCAATGGCCTAGTTGCACTGGCTGTTTTTCGCATTTCTCTGCCCATTTTATGATCACCGTGCAGAATTTGTAATCACACTTCGCCCCATTCGGCCCCGAGCGACGTGGAAAATGTAGCCAAGTAGTGTTTGATTAACTGGCATAAGAATTGCGAACGATCAATCGTTCGCCCGTGCGCCCCCGGCGCAATTCGGGCATTTTGGGGGAAGGCACATGGCACTCGTACCATCACCACAATGGCTGGATACCGGTGATAATGCTTGGCAGCTCGCAGCGGGCACTTTCGTTGCACTGCAAAGCATTCCCGGCCTCACAGTCCTCTACGGCGGCATCGTCAAGAAAAAGTGGGCTATCAACTCCGCTTTTATGTCGATGTACGCCTTTGCATCGGTTCTCATCGTCTGGGTTCTGTTCGACTACAAGATGGCGTTCGGAGAGCAGTGGCTCTCAATTATGGACCAGGGATTCCTCGGGATGCCGGGTTTGGCGACGTCGGCGTCTTATACTTTGGGTCAGGCGACTATCCCGGCTGCCGCAGCCGGCATGCCCCCAATGGCGTTCCCGATGTCCACGCTGATCTACTTCCAATTCGTGTTCGCGGCGATCACGGTCATCATTCTGGCGGGTTCGGTTCTCGGCCGTATGAGCTTCACGGCCTGGATGATCTTCTGCCCGGTTTGGATGACGCTGGTCTACACCGTGGGCGCGTTCAGCATCTGGGGCGGCGGCTGGCTCGCCGGCTTGGGTGTGGCTGACTTCTCCGGCGGCTACGTCATCCATCTCGCCGCCGCATCGTCCGGTTTCGTGGCTGCCGCTCTCGTCGGTCCGCGTCTCCAGGCCGACCGCGACCAGTTCCCGCCGAACAGCCTGCTGATCACCCTCGTTGGTGCCGGCATCCTGTGGCTGGGCTGGAACGGCTTCAACGGCGGCGACCCCTACTTCGCCAATGCTGACGCCGGCGCGGCCGTGCTCAACACCAACACCGCGACTGCGGTGGCGCTGATCGTCTGGTCGCTGATGGACAAGATGGCCTACGGCAAGCCGTCGGTTCTCGGCGCGGTGAACGGCATGATCGCCGGCCTCGTCGCCATCACGCCGGCCGCTGGTTATGTCGACGGCATCGGCGCGATCGTCATCGGCGTCTGCGCGGGCATCATTCCGTGGCTGTCGATGAACAAGTTCCAGAAGCTCGGCTTCATGAAGAAAGTCGACGACGTGCTCGGCGTGTTCTCGACACACGGCGTGGCGGCCGTCACCGGTGGCTTGCTCACCGGTGTGCTCGCCAACCCGGACATGCTGGTCTATATCGGCACCGACAAAGAGGCGCCCGGTGTGAGCATCACCGGCTTGCTCTACGGCAACCCGTCTCAGCTTCTGCTGCAGGCGGAAGGCGCTCTCTTCATCATCGTGTACAACGTCATCGCAACCTACATCATCCTCAAGGTGATCAGCTTCATCGTCCCGCTGCGTATGGACGAAGCGACGCTGAAGGTCGGCGACGATGCGGTCCACGGCGAAACCGCCTACGCGATTGGTACGGAAGGCGAGTAATCGCCCCTACTTCTATCGCTTGCGGGCTTTGATGGCCGCTCGCAAGCCCGGGTCCGCGCTACTCTCCTGTCGCGCGGACCCACTTGAAGCCTCGGCGGCCCTGATTGGGCCGCCCTTTTTATTTCTATCTGTGGTGTTGGCCGCGGACAGTACGCCACGCCGCATGGCGCGATTTTCGGTATCTGCCGCGCTTGGGCCCATATCCTCATTGGGCCTAGGATCCTCATTGGGCCTAGATCCTCATCCGACTCACCTGAATCGAAATCGAGGCCCGCGCCCCGCACGCGCCTGATATTTTCCGATCGTCCTTCGCTCGGCGAGGGTCTGAAACCCGTGTCCAACCCTCGGATCAAATCCGAGGGTTGGACGTTTTCGGCACCATGCGCGAACGACCAATCTAGAACGTCAGCGCCTCGGTCAAGTCGCCCATCGGCGGATGACCGTTGGCCTTCAGCGCCTCGTCGCGTGTGATAAGGCCGGACAGAACTGGCAGATCAAAGCGCTTGGTGATGAAACGCAGAATCGAAGTCGTGTCGTATTGGGTATGATCGACAACACCCTTCTTGGCGAAAGGCGAAACGATGAAGGCCGGAGTGCGCGACCCCGGACCCCAGCGGTCGGCCTTCGGCGGCGCCACATGGTCCCAGAAGCCGCCGTTTTCGTCGTAGGTGATGATGACCAACATATGCGCCCATTGCGGGCTCTTTTCCAGATGCGCGACGAGGTCCGCAATGTGCTGGTCGCCGTCCATGACGTCGGTATAGCCGGCATGCTCGTTGAGATTACCCTGCGGCTTATAGAACGTGACCTGCGGCAACTGCCCGGCATCGATCGCCTTGATGAACTCGACGCCGTTCATGCCGCCGTCGCGCAGATGCTCGGCGCGCGCCGCGGTGCCGGGCGCGAAATTGACGAAATAGTTGAAGACCTGGTGATGGAACTGAAAGGTCGGCGGCGAGGCACGATCGCCGTCGAGCGCGTCCTGCCAGGCGCCGGCATACCAGGCCCAGGTCACGCCTTTGAGGCTCAACAGATCGCCGATGGTGATCTCATGTTGCGGCGGCAGCGTATTCGGAGCGTTCGGATCGGCAAAACGCGGATCGCCTTCGGGCGCCGGCTTATTGGCGCTCGGCTGATAGGGCGGCTGCATGGTATTGACGGCGTAGAAGTCCGGCGTGATCTGGCCATTATTGACGAATTTCGGCGGGCCATCGATCGCCGATTTCGGTGAATTGTCGGCGAGCTTCAGCGATACGCCGTCGGGATTGACAGCCGCGATCAGCCCTTTCGCCGGGCTCTTGTCGGCGTCCGGATAGACCGGGATACAGGCGCAAGCGAGTTCGAAATGGTTGAGGAACGAGCCGCCGAACGCGCCCTGGAAGAAATTATCGGCAAGCACGTATTTTTTGGCGACGTCCCAGAGCGGCAGCTTCGAGCCGTCGTAGTGGCCCATGACCAGTCCGCCAGAATCGGCAAAAGCGGCGAACCGGTCGTTCTTGCCGCCGTCGATCTGCATCTGGTTCTGATAGAACAGATGCCAGAGATCGCGCGTGGTGACGCTGAGTGGCGTGTTGAAACCCTTCGCATCGTCGATGGCGAACGGCTTGTCCGGTAGATGCGCGGTCTGGGCTTCGGTCACCGGCGGCGTGATTCCCTTGCCTGTCAGCCCACCCCAGACCGGCGGCAATTCTTCGAGTGGGGCGCCGTCGCGGTCCACTTGCCTCGAATTCGCAGGCGTTACGTTCTGCAAGCCGTTGGCTCCCGGAAACGAGCCATACAGATTGTCGAAGCTGCGGTTCTCCGCATAGATGACCACGACGGTATCGATATTGGCGATGCCGGACGGCGCGCTTTGCGCGCTGGCTTCGTCGGCAACCAGTGCGGGCAGCCCGGCCGTCAACAGCGCGATGAGGGAAATGGAGTTTTTCACCGAGAGTCGCATGAGGCCTCCGTTGGATTTGGCGGGAAAATGCCGGATTTGATTGTCCGGAAACATCCTTGATTTGCTCGGAAAACATTTGGCCGAGTTCCATGGCAGTTGCGTGAACATGGAAATCGTCGAGCCTGGACAAGCGCATCTGACGTCAGAAAATCGTCACGAGACGGTCCCATCTTGCGACGGAGCCCACGCTTTAGCACCCCCGGTATCATGGCTGCGATTTTGCGATCTCTGATGCGGGACTTGCTGTGCGCGGTGCTCGTCGCCGTAAGCACCGGCGCGGCGGCCGACGAGACGGTGTTGACGCGTGCCGCAGCCTACGCCCACGCGGCGGAGCTTGCGACGCTCGGCCGCGAGCTGTTTTTCGATCCCGCTCTGTCGGCGTCCGGCCGGATGGCCTGCGCCTCCTGCCACGACCCACACCACGCGTTCGGTCCGCCGAACGCGCTTGCCGTCCAACTTGGCGGCAAGGACATGCAGCAGCCGGGGCTGCGCGCGGCGCCCTCCCTCAAGTATTTGCAAGCCGACCCCCAATTCACCGAGCACTACTACGAGTCCGAGGACGAAGGCGATGACAGTATCGACAATGGTCCGACCGGCGGCCTGACCTGGGACGGCCGCGTCGACCGCATCCGCGACCAAGCGCACATTCCGCTATTGTCGCCTTTTGAAATGGCGAACGACAATGCCGCGGAATTGGCCGCGCGATTGCGCACCGGCCCGCATGCCGAGGCGATGCGCAAGATTTTTGGTGCAGCGATCTTCGACAATGCCGACAGGGCCGTCGCGGCCGCCACCGAAGCGCTGGAAACATTCCAGCAGGACTATCGCGACTTCTATCCCTACAGCAGCAAATACGACGCCTATCTCGCCGGCTCAGCGACCTTGAGCGAGCAGGAGATGCGCGGGCTCTCGCTGTTCAACGATCCGGCCAAAGGCAATTGCGGAAACTGCCACCGCAGCATGCGCGGCAAGGACGGCACGCCGCCGCAATTCACCGATTACGGACTGATCGCGCTCGCCGTTCCGCGCAATCCGGAGATTCCCGCCAACGCCGATCCGAACTATTTCGACCTCGGCGCTTGTGGACCCCTGCGCACCGATCTTACCGGGCAGGACGAATATTGTGGCCGTTTTCTCACCCCGACGCTGCGCAATGTGGCGCTACGCCAAATCTTCTTTCACAACGGCAAGGTTCACAGCCTGCGCGAGGCGATCGCGTTCTATGTCGAGCGCGATACCATGCCGGAGAAATGGTATCCCCGCGATGCTGCGGGCCGCGTGCGGAAATTCGACGACCTGCCGGAGCGCTACCGCGGAAATGTCAATATGGAGCCGCCCTTCGGTGGCCGGCCCGGCGAAGCCCCGGTCTTGTCCGCGAGCGAAATCGAGGACATTGCCGCCTTTCTCAATACTTTGACTGACGGCTATAGACCCGTACGCTAATACACCCGTACGCTGAAGGGCTTAGGCGAAAGGCCTGTATTAGATTCTGACAAGGGCGCGGCCGACACGCCGCCCCTCCTCGGAGATCCAGCGCAGGATCGCGAGGTCGGCATCCTCGAAGCCGTCGGGGAAGCTCTCAAAAAGGCTGGAGCGCGAAGACTGTTGGGCGCATCTTTGCGCGCGCTTTTGTGCCCAGGCGCGGGCAGCCACGATCGGCGACCGCGCGATCGTCAATGCGAGAGTTTCGATATCGGGGCGTTGTTCGAGCGCCATTATTGTTACGCCTCCACACCAATATTCAAACCCGAACCTCGGGAACCGGTTCCATCTAAGTCGCCGGAGAATCCCGAAAGGTTCAGTATCGACGCTCCGATGCGAGGGTGGCTCGCGAAGGGCGGAGATAGGGCAATCTAACGGCATGACGGTTAATGCCCGGCTATTCTTTCGGCGGATCCGGCCGCCCGCCGCCGAAATCAGCGAAAATGGTTGGGAAAATGTTTGACCGGGAAGCTTGGAGCCGCAGAGGATTTTTCCTGCCGGAGGGCCGGCTATGGCCGATTGTTCTTTTATATCAAGGCAATATTCCGCCCGAGCCCCCTGGCTATGGCGGCGCTGCGGCCGTATGTAAGGTGGGTAGCCGTATCGGCCGCACATTCCCGCAGAGACATCGATTCACGGCATTAGCCCAGTTGGAGGTATCCATGGCGCTTCAGATTGGCGACACCGCCCCGGATTTCGAAGCCGAGACGACCGAGGGTAAAATCCGCTTTCACGACTGGATCGGCGATCATTGGGCCGTGCTGTTCTCGCACCCCAAGGATTTCACGCCGGTCTGCACCACCGAACTCGGCACCATGGCGCGGCTGAAGCCGGAATTCGACAAGCGCAATGTCAAGATCATCGGCCTGTCCGTGGACCCCGTCGACAACCACCAGAAATGGGCCGCCGACATCAAAGACGTGGTCGGCTTCGCGCCGAATTATCCGATGATCGGCGACACCGATCTGAAAATCTCAAAGCTCTACGGCATGCTGCCGGCTGCGACGACCGGAACGTCGGAAGGCCGCACGCCGGCGGACAATCAAACCGTGCGCAATGTCTTCGTCATTGGCCCGGACAAGAAGGTCAAGCTCGTGCTGGTTTATCCGATGAGCACCGGCCGCAATTTCGACGAGGTGCTCCGCGTCATCAACTCGCTGCAGCTCAACGCCAAGCACCGCGTGGCGACGCCGGCCAACTGGAAACAGGGCGAGGACGTGATCCTCACCGGCGCGGTCAGCGACGACGAGGCCAAGAAGCTCTATCCGCAGGGCTGGAAGACGCCGAAGCCCTATATCCGCGTGGTACCGCAGCCGCGGTCCTGACCGGACAGCGGCTCGATTACCGCAAATTTGCTAGACAGTGAGGGCGCGGCATCGGCCGCGCCTTTGCTTTGTGTGCATCCGTTTGAGGACCGTGTGAATGAACCCCGATGCCGATTCGCAGCCGCCCTTTGCCGATTTCCTCGGCATCAGGATCACCCACGTCTCGCCCGACAAAGTGACCGCCGAGCTTGTGGTCCGTGACGATCTGAAAAACCGTAACGGCACACTCCATGGCGGCGCGGTGATGGCGCTGGCCGACAATCTCGGCGGCACCGCCACCGCAGCCAATCTACCCCCGGGCGGCCGCACCGCGACGATCGAGAGCAAGACCAATTTCTTTGCTGTCGTGCCGGCCGGCGACACCGCTCATGCCGAATGCACGGCGCTGCATAAGGGCCGCACCACCATGGTCTGGCAGACCCGCATCACCCGCCGCGACGGCAAGCTCTGCGCGCTGGTGACCCAGACGCAGATCGTGATCCTGCCGGAAAAGACCTAGGCGCTGCTGACCTCGCGCGCCCGGCAAGACGGCGGACTCGAGTTAGCGAGATGCCAGAGAGCTTCATGCCTTTTTACGTTTGGGCACTTTCGCTCGCGTGCCTGCCGGCGCTGTCTTCTTCGATTTGCTCTGATTGTAATCGATGGCCGCACGGACGAGATCTCAGCGCACGCTCGTTGATCCTGTCGCCCTCGAGAAAGTCGATCGCTCGTCTGGCATTGCCTTCGAGGCCCGCGTTGAAGAGCTTGTCGGGATCCTGAAGTTTCGCCCCGTAAGCGAAGGTCAGCTTCACCTTCCCTTTGTGGGCGTTGGCGACCGCGATCATTCCATCGCGAGACCATACCGGGCTTCCCATCCACTTCCATTCTTCGACGATCTCGCGGTCGGCATCGAGAATGCTCTTGCGGATGCTGGCGAAGGTCTTGCCACGCCAGTCCGTAAGTCCTGCGATCAGCTGGTCGATATGTTCCGATGGATTCGTGAGGTCGCGTTTCATGCGGCCACAATAGTAACGCACCCCCTATGCTGGTTTCCACTGGGCACGTTGAATTGTGCCGGCAGACTTCAATCCGCCCGCACCAAGACCTGTTCCAAGCCGGCAAAGAACTTCTGCCAGCCGAATTTGGCGCCCTGATAGGCCTGCTGCTGATCCGCCCGGAAGCCCGACTGCGCCATGTGCAGGTGGGTCCCCGTGCTTGTCGGCGTGAGAGTCCAGGTGACGACACTCTCGAGACCATAGGCCGCCCACGTGTAAGACAGCGTCTTGTTCGGGTCGACCACGAGGACCTGACAATCGACCGCGCCCCAGTCGGCGCGAAAATTGAAACGGTGGTCCACGACTGGCTTGAAGTCGTTCTTCATGAGCCACTCCTCGATCAGGTGGGGTTGCGTGAGCGCGCGCCAAATCTTTTCCGGCGGAAAGGGCAACACCCGTTCGACAACAACTGAGAGCGTTTCGGTCGCGGTCGTGTTCATTGGTCCATCCTTTTGAGGAGATCTTCGAGGTCATCGAACCGGTTCTGCCAGAAGCCGGCCATCTGGCGTGTCCAGTCGATCAGCGGGGCCAAGGCGCCGAGTTGCGCGCTATAGTGCGTCAGGCGCCCTTCATGGCGGTCGCGCACCAGCCCGGCCTGCTTCAGGACCCCAAGATGTTTTGAGACGGCCGGTTGCGACACCCCGGCCCGAGCCGTCAGCGCCCCGACGGTCTGCTCTCCGTCGCGGCACAGCCGTTCGAAGAGAGTCCGCCGCGTTGGGTCGGCGAGTGTTCTGAACAGAACATCGTGAGCGTTCGGCATTCGGATCGATAACCTTCTGGCTATTGATAAACGTATAACCACTGAGATATAGATGAGTCAAGCAGCAATACGCGGTGGCAGGATCGTCGTGCAGCGCCACGCAGATGGCATAGCCAGATCGTTATCTATTATGCGTGGTTGTAGCTACCTGCTGCGGCTGAGAGGTGAAATGCCCGATCTCACCAGCCCCGCCGCCTCACTGCCGGCGCGTTGGCGGCGGACGCGTCGCCTGAAGCGACGTGGCCTGCAATATGTAATTCATCACCTGCGACTGCAGCGACGGCGCGGTGTCGATATTGAGATGGTCGATCGCGGGATCGCCGCTAAGATCGACATTCTGCACGATGCCGCGCGATCCGGGCCATGGCGTGATCATGAAGTGCCTGGTGTAGTTGATCGCGGTGGTGACGGTTGGCGGAATCTGATGCGGCTCGGTGCCGTCGAAGAGCACCAGAACCGAGACCGGGATGTTGTAGTGCGCCAGCGTATTGGCGATGTCGGCCACCGCATCGGCGCCAAGCGAATGACCTATCAGCACGATCGGACCGTGATCGCCGGAATTGTAGGTCGTCATGATCCGGCTGGCGACATAGTCGGAATCGGCATGGTTCATGACGGTCGCCGAGATGCCGTCAGCCTGTAGCTTGCCGGCGAGATCGTCCATGCCGAGCGAAAACACGTTGAGCAGGCCGCGGAGCAAATACACTTGCGGCGGCCCTTGCACTTGGGGGTATTTGGGTGCCGACGGCTGTGTGCGAACCGCATTTTGCGCGTAATGCTGCGGACCTTGACTGGCGGGACCGACAGCATGCGCATCGGAGGAAACCGATTGCGGCGCGGTTGCCGCAACCGCGGTCAGCGGCGCGATCAAGACACACACCAGGGCAAAGGAAGACGTGATTCTGAGCATTTGATCACTGTTTCATATTTGGCGGGTGTGGCAAGTTGGATTAGACGCTCGCCCTTGAGAATACGATCAATATCGGCCCCAGTCCCGGTCAGGGCACGGATTGTATCGGTAACGCTCGGTCGGATGGAAGCGGGCTCGGTGGCGGCTTGCAAGGTGCCCGTCGGCGGCGCTATTTGGCCGCCCTTTCCGCCACCAGCATCGCTTGCGTGAGCTGGTCGGAGATGTCGCGCACGGCTCCCGGTGAATGCGACAGGAATAGCGTATTGGTCTTGTCCAACTCGCCGATCGATTTGATCGTGTCGAAATATTGCGTGACCAGGACCAGTTGCATGACTTCGGAGGTCGATGCGCCGCCGATCGATTTCTGAAATTGCTCGATCGAGCCGCGCAGGCCTTCGATGATCGCCCTGCGCTGATTGGCAATGCCCTGCCCTTGCAGCGCCTTGCTCTCGGCTTCGGCTTCGGCCTTTTTCACCACCAGGATTTTCTCGGCTTCGCCGCGCGCCGCGGCGGCGACCTGTTCGCGCTGCGCCGCGTTGATATCGTTCATCGCCGACTTCACCTTGGCGTCGGGGACGATGTCGGTGACCAGCACATTGACGATCTCATAGCCGAAGCCGGCCATATCGGCGTCGAGTTCCTGCTTCACCGCCGCGGCGATGCCGGATTGGCTGGCAAAGACCTCGTCGAGCGTCATGCCCGGAACGTGGCCGAGAATGACCTGCTCGACATAGGATTGAATCTGCTCGACCGGGTTGGCGAGCTTGTAAAAGGCATCGAACACTTTGTCGGCGCGGACCCGGTTCTGCACCGAAATTGGAATGGTGACGAAGACGTTGTCTCTGGTCTTGGTCTCCATCGTCAGATTGATCTGATTGACGCGCAGACTCACTTTGCCGGCGATGGTGTCGATGATCGGCCATTTCCAATTCAGGCCGGGCTCGGCGGCGCGAAGAAATTTTCCAAAGCGCGTAATGACCGCAACTTGGGCGGTGCTGACAGTGAAGAAGCTTCCGAGCACCAGCGACAGCACGAACAACAGAAAGATCGTATAAAGCGTCCAGATCACCACATCCATGGGATTGCCCTTACCCTGTCTTCTTTTGCCGGCGTTTCCTGCGACTGCGCGAGTCTGGAGAGTCTTCGGCTGATCCAAATGCGTCAGCCGCCAAATTCGTCACCTGCCAAATTCGTCAACGGCAATGACGCAACGATGACGCCGCTTGGTCGCGGCGATTAGTGAAAAAGTTCAATCGGTTCGGTAGAATTCAACGTTAACCAGCACAGGCTCGCGGTGACCGGTACAGATCACAATATGCCTGGTCAGCCAAGCATAATGCGCGGCGCCGGTTTCGAAGAATGTCGCGCCGCGAAAATAATAGCTGCCGGGGGCAACCGGCCGGCCGGCGGCGAGCTCCGCCATCACCGCGGGCGACCCGTGGCGCAGCGCCATGTTGCGGACGTGGATCAGCGCGCCGTCATCGGTGCGCAGCGTGTAGCGCGCCTCGAGCTCGGCGACCCCGTCACCGCGAATGATCTGCCAATCGGCGCCGCCGCCGAGAACGGTGCCGCGCATTGCGGGTCCAGAAAATTCGCCGCCGGTGATTGGAACGACACGGCGGCGGCCTTTGCCGACATCGCCGAAATCGAGCGGCGCTTCGACCGTGACATGCGCCGCGAAGATGAATTCGAGCCGCGGCGGCGGCAGATCAGGCATGGCCTCCTCCCCATTTCTTGTCATTGCATGTATCGTCCCAAGCACTTTCGCCCCGCAGTACCATTTCCGCCGCCTAACGACCGAGGACAATCATGGACGTTCGCGCCGCCGTGGCAACCGCCCCCGGCAAACCGCTTGAAGTGACCACGGTGCAGCTCGAAGGCCCGCGTGCCGGCGAGGTGCTGGTCGAGATCAAGGCGACCGGCATCTGCCACACCGACGAGTTCACGCTGTCGGGCGCCGACCCGGAAGGGCTGTTTCCGGCAATTCTCGGCCATGAGGGCGCGGGCGTGGTGGTCGATATCGGGCCGGGCGTGACGTCCGTGAAAAAAGGCGATCATGTCATTCCGCTCTACACGCCGGAATGCCGCAACTGTCCGTCCTGCCTGTCGCGCAAGACCAATCTCTGCACCGCGATCCGCGCCACGCAGGGCCAAGGCGTGATGCCCGACGGCAGCTCGCGCTTTTCAATGGGCGGCCAGAAAATCCATCACTATATGGGTTGCTCGACCTTCGCCAATTTCACCGTGCTGCCGGACATCGCCGTGGCGAAAATCCGTCCCGACGCGCCGTTCGACAAGGTCTGCTATATCGGCTGCGGCGTCACCACCGGTATCGGCGCGGTGATCAACACCGCCAAGGTCGAGCCCGGCGCCAAATGCATCGTGTTCGGGCTCGGCGGCATTGGGCTCAATGTCATTCAGGGTCTGAAACTTGCCGGCGCCGACATGATCATCGGCGTCGATCTCAACCCGGACAAGAAAGCCTGGGGCGAGCGCTTCGGCATGACGCATTTCGTCAATCCGGCCGAAATCGGCGGCGATCTCGTGCCGTATCTCGTCAACATGACCAAGAGCGGCGACGATCAGATCGGCGGCGCCGATTACACGTTCGAATGCATCGGCAACGTCAAACTGATGCGCATCGCGCTCGAAAGCTGCCATCGCGGCTGGGGCGAGAGCATCATCATCGGCGTCGCCGGCTCGGGCCAGGAGATCGCGACGCGGCCGTTCCAGCTCGTCACCGGGCGCGTGTGGCGCGGCAGCGCCTTCGGCGGCGCCCGCGGCCGCACCGATGTGCCCAAGATCGTCGACTGGTACATGGACGGCAAGATCGAGATCGACCCGATGATCACGCACACGATGCCGCTTGCCGACATCAACAAGGCGTTCGATCTCATGCATGCGGGCAAGAGCATCCGCAGCGTGGTGGTTTACTAGAGAGCGCCATCAGGCATAAGGGCGACGAAGTCGCGTAGCGCCGCGTTCACGCGCGCGATCACACCGTCCCAATGGCGGCTCGCGTCCTGCCGGAACAAGCGGGCCGTCGGGTACCAGGGGCTATCCTCGCGATCCAACAACCAGCGCCAGTCGGGAACGAGGGGCAACAGCACCCAGACCGGCTTGCCGAGCGCGCCGGCGAGATGAGCGACGCCGGTGTCCACGGCGACGACGAGATCGAGATTGGCGATCAAAGCCGCGGTGTCGGCGAAATCCTTCAGGTCCTCGCCGAAGTGAATAATGTCCGAGCGCTGCCGCAACACCTCCGCATCGGCGCCGCGCACCTCGCGCTGCACGCTGACATAAGTCGCGTTCACGCCGGCCAATATCTCGAGGAAAGCCGCGAGCTCGATCGATCGATTGCGGTCGTTCTTGTGGGTCGGCCGGCCGGACCACGCCAGTCCGATGCGCGGACGATCTTCGACGCCGAGCTGTTCGTTCCAATGCGCTAGTCCCTCGGCCGAGGCGTGCAGATAGGGCGTTGCATTTGGAATATCCCCAAGCGCGGTCGCAAAGGCCCGCGGCAGGCTGAGCATGGGGCAATGCGTGTCGAACGCCGGCAGCGTCTCGCCGCGGCCGACGACCTGCGTGATGTCGGGCAGCGTCGTCATAAGCGCGCGCAACGGCTCTTGCACTTCGAGAACCACGCGCGCCCCGCGGGCTGTGACTTGCGGCGCATAACGGCAGAACTGGATGGTGTCGCCGAAACCCTGTTCGGCATGCAGCAAGATGGTCTTGCCGGCAATGTCGTCCGAACCGATCCACAACGGCTGCGCGAAGTCGCGTCTGAAACCGCGATGCTGCTCGGTCTCCCAGCGCCATTCGTGGTTCTCGAAGCCGCGCACGAGGTCGCCGGTGAGCAACCGGCACAGCGCCTCGTTATAATGCGCATCGGCGAAATCCGGCCGCACAATTTGCGCGCGCTGATAATGAGCGAGCGCCGCGTCGAAGCGCTGCAAATCCTGCAACGTGACGCCGCGATTGGCGAGCGCCTCGACATAATCCGGCCGCAGCTCAAGGGCCCGGTCGTAGCTTTGCAGCGCATCGTCAAAGCGCTTGAGCGCATGCAGCACATTGCCGCGGTTATAATGCAGCTCGGCGCGCTCCGGCGGCAGCGCCAGCGCGCGGTCATAGTCGGCAAGCGCCTCCTCCAGCCGCCGCAAGGCATGCAGTGCGCCCGCGCGATTGGAGCGCGCTTCGGCAAAATTAGGCCGCAACGAAAGCGCCCGGTCGTAGCTCGCCACCGCGTCCTCGTAGCGCTCGAGCGCATGCAGCGCATTGCCGCGATTGGAATGCGCTTCGGCGAAGTCGGGCCGCAGCCCAAGCGCGCGATCGCAGCAGACAAGCGCCTCCCCGCAACGCTTCAATTCGCACAACACGACAGCGCGATTAGACAAAGCATCGACATAATCGGGTCGCACCGCGAGCGCCTGATCGTAGCTCTGCAGCGCCGCCGCGAAGCGCTTCAGGTCCTTGAGCACATTGCCCCGGTTCAGCAGTGCTTCGGCATGGTTCGGCTGCGCCGCCAGCGCGCGGTCGTAACTCGCCAGCGCCTCCTCCGAGCGCCCGAGCGCATTCAAGGCATTGCCGCGGTTCGATAGCGCATCGCCGTAATCCGGCCGCAGCTCAAGCGCGCGATCGTAATTCGCCAGCGCTTCCGCAAAAAGCTTGCGCTCCTGCAGCGTGTTGCCGCGGTTGAGCCAGGCGTCGGCATAATCGGGCTTGAGCGCGAGCACGCGGTCGTAGCTTCTCAGCGCCTCGTCATGGCGCTTGAGCGCACTGAGCACGATACCGCGATTGTTCAAGGCGAAGACATTGTCGGGATTGGTCTTGAGCGCGATGTCGATGTGCTGCAGCGCCTGCCCGTGATGGCCGCATTGATAGAAAACAACGCCGAGCAAATGCAGGCTGTCGAAATGGTCCGGCTTGGCGGCGAGAACGCGCCGATAGATCGCCGCGGCGGCGTCCATTCGGCCGGCCTGTTGCAGCGCCAACCCTTCGGCCGTGAGCGCGTTCGCATCGAACGCAGGCGCTTCTGACGCCTTCGCGTCATTCGGCGCCGGCCGGAACGGAGCATTCGCTGTTTGCGTCATGAAACCGGGGCTGGAATCGGGCTGATTCGACCGATTCCATTAACAGGCTGCAGGCGGCGATTCGTCAATCGGACCTATTCGCCTTGAATGTTCTCCGCCCTGATGATCGGCGCCCAGCGCGCGGCGTCGGCCGCATTCATCGCGGCAAGTTCCGCGGGCGTCGAGCTCGCGGCCGAAATGCCGAGCGTCGCGTATTTATCCTTGATCGCCGGCTCCGCGAGCATGGCGATGCAGCCGGCATTCATCTTCTTGACCACGTCGGGCGGGGTGTGCGCCGGCACATAAAGCGCGTACCACGACACGGCCTCGTAACCGGGCACGCCGGATTCCGCCACCGTTGGAATCTCCGGCGCGATCGGAAATCGCTTGGCCGAGGTCACCGCAAGGCAGCGCACCTGCTTGGCCTGCACCGGCCCCAACAGCGACCCCGTGGTATTGAACATGGCATCGAGCCGTCCGGCGAGCAGATCGGTCATGGCGCCTGCGGCGACGCCGCGATAGGGCACATGGGTGATGTCGATCCCGGCCATGCGCTTGAACAATTCGCCGGCAAGATGCGGCACCGAGCCGACGCCCGGCGACGCCCAGCTCACTTTGCCCGGATTGGCCTTGGCGAATGCGATCAGGTCCTCGAGCTTGGCGAACGGCGAGGAATTCGGCACCACGAGCATATTGGGATAGGTGCCGACCAGCGACACCGGCTCGAAATCATGCACCGGATCGAAGCTCAGCGACGCGAATAACAGCCCGCTCACCGCCGGCGCGCCCGCGGTGATCAGCATGGTGTAACCGTCGGGCGGTGCATGCGCGAGCGTATCGAGCGCGATGCGGCCGCCGGCGCCGGGGCGGTTCTCGACGATCACCTGCTGGCCGATCAGTTCGGACAGGCGGTTGGCGACGATCCGGCCGGCCGAATCCATGCCGCCGCCGGGCGGAAAGCCGACTTCGAGCTTCACGATGCGCGACGGCCAGTCGGACGTGCCGGTATCCGCGCGCGCGACAGCAAATGGTGCGAAGGGTGCAAAGGGTAAAAGCACCGCAGCTCCGCCGAGCTGCAACAAACGCCTGCGTTCTAGCTTCACGATCTCACGCCCTCCCCTCATCCGCCTTTGATATTGGCGGCCTTGATGATCGGCCACCATTTGCCGGCTTCCGATTTCTGCAGAGCGCCGAGCACGTCCGGCGTCTGCTGGTCGCGCGACGACACCTGTTGCCCGAGCTTGCCGAGCTTTTGCTGCACATCCGGATTGGCCAGCGCCGCGACGGTTGCCGCATTGAGCTTCGTCAAAATATTTTTCGGCGTGTCCTTCGGCGCCCATAGTCCAAACCAGATCGAGACATAGAAGCCCGGCAACCCCGCCTCATCCACAGTCGGCACGTCGGGCATGCCGGGATGCCGGGTCTTCGCCGTCACGGCGAGCGCATTCACCGTCTTCGCCTGCACCTGGGCGACGAAATTCGACGACGGCTCGATCATCATGTCGATCTGTCCGGCGACGAGATCCTGCACTGCGGGGCCGTCGCCGCGATACGGCACGAACTGAAAACTCGTCCCCGTGGTTTTCTGAAACGACAGATCGGCAAGATTTCCCGTCGAGCCGGCGCCGGGAATGCCCGCCGTCGCCTTGTCCGGATTGGCCTTCAGCCAGGCGATCATGTCTTTGAGGTTCTTCACCGGCAGCGCATTCTTGGCGGCGATCAACAGCGGCTCGTAGCCAAGCTCGGCAATCGGCGCCAAATCGACGAGCAGATCGAATTGCAACGGATAAAGCGCGCCGGAGAGCACATGCGTGGTCAAGGTGCCGATGCTCACCGTATAGCCGTCGGGAGAAGCGTGGACCACACGCGCGACGCCGATACTCCCGCCGGCGCCCGCGACGTTTTCGATGATGACCGGCTGGCCGAGCGGGCCGCGCATGCCCTCGGCAAGTATCCGGGCAAAAATATCAGTGCCGCCGCCGGCGGCGAACGGCACCACCATCGTGACGGGCCGCGACGGAAAGTCTTCGGCATGCGCCAGCCGCGGCATTGCCGGCAGCGCGGCAATGCCCCCGGCTGCGCGCAGAAAATCGCGGCGGTGAAGTTTTCTCATCGCAAATCTCTTTGATTGTCCTGTCATTCCGGCTTGAGGTTCGCGAATTTCACCACCTTGACCCACTTCTCGGTGTCGGCGGCGATGAACTTGGCGAATTCGGCGGGCGTGTTCGCCGGCATGACGAGGGCGCCGAGATCGGTCATGTGGCCCCTGACCGCCGGGTCGGCGACTGCCGCGTTGATGCCCTTGTTGAGGACATCGATGATCGGCGCCGGCGTATCTTTCGGCGCGCCAAAACCGATCCAGCCGAAAGCCTCATAGCCGGGCAAAAACTCCGCTACCGCCGGGACGCCAGGCAGAAAATCGACGCGTTCGGGCGTGGTCACCGCAAGCGGCTTGAGCTTGCCATCACGAATATGCGGCAGCGATGACGGCGTGACGTCGAACATCACCTGCACCTGCCCGGCCAACAGATCGACCAGCGCCGGCGTCGAGCCGTGATAAGGCACATGCACGAGATTGACGCCGGCCATGTATTTGAACAATTCGCCGGCGACGTGTTGCGGGCCGCCGACGCCGCCCGAGGCCATGTTGATCTTGCCGGGATTGGCCTTGGCATAGGCAATGAATTCCGGAACGGTTTGCGCCGGAAATGTCGGCAGCACTTCCATGATCAGCGCGACGCGATTAGCGATCGCGATCGGCGCGATATCGCGCATGAAGTCGAACGGCAGATCGGGAAACATCGCCTGATTGATGGTGTTCTGCGAATTGACCAGGAGCAGCGTGTAGCCGTCGGGCGCTGAATGCACGACGGCTTCGGTGGCGACATTGCCGGTAGCGCCGGGCCTGATATCGATGACGAATTGCTGGCCGAGGTGCTCGCTCAGATATTGGCCGACGAGGCGTGCGTTGATGTCGGACGAACTGCCCGCCGCCTGCCCGACCAGCATGTGCACCGGCCGCGTCGGATAATCGAGCGCCCGGGCCGCTTGCGGCAGTAGCGGCAGCGCCGCACTGCCAAGCATACCGCCGCACGCGAATTTCAGGAATTCTCGGCGTTCCATGCTCTCCCCCAATGTCTTTGTCGGACCTGATTTTCCGGTCCGTTTCTCAGATGCGTGTTGTTCGACGCCCCGCCTGTCCCGGCGGGTTATGAGGAAGCTTAGCCCGCCGCGGTTGTGTTGCCGAGAGGCAAATGCGCCGGAGGCCCTGTGGCGTCGTGACGCCATTGGCGCCGTTAAGCATTGGCCGCGCCTGAGCGGCGGCTCAGCCGGTTCGGCTGCGCGCGGCCACCGTCAGCGATTGCTGCAGGCGGGCTTCCCGCAGGAACAAGAACAGCCCCGTGGCAACGACAATGCCGGAGCCGAGCAACAGGCTCGGCGACGGCACATCGCCCCAGAGCAGAAAGCCGAAACCGAGCGCCCAGACCAGCATCAGATAATAGAACGGCGTCACCGCCGGCGCCGGCGCGAGCTGCAGCGATTTGGTCCAGAACCACTGCCCGATCGCATTGACGAATCCGGTGCCGAACAGGAACACGGCATCGCGCAGCGACGGCGTGCGCCAGCCGAAGAACAGCAGAAAGCTGTGAAAGAACGCGAGCACCGTCAGCATCCAGATGACCAGCGTATTCGGCGATTCCGTCCGCGTCATGCCGCGCACCGCGACCGTCACGCTGCCGTACATTACGGCATTGACCAGCGCGAACAGCGCGCCGAGCGTGAGTGAATTGGCGCCGGGATCGGTCACGATCAGCACGCCGACGAAGCCGATGACCAACGCCGTGCCGCGCACGAAGCCCGCGGGCTCTTTCAGCCAGACGATCGACACCAAAGCCGCGAACAGCGGCGCGGAGAAATTGATGGCGACGGCGCCGGCGAGCGGCATCAGGCTGAACGCGAGCAGCAGCGCGAGCTGCGAAATCGATTGCGACAGTCCGCGCAGCAGATGATCGCGCGGCCGCCGCGTCGCATAAACCGACAGCCCGGTGACCGGAAGGATCACCGCAGCGCCGCCGATCAGGGATGAGAACGAGCGGAGAAACAGCACCTCGCCGACCGGATATTCGGCGACCAGCCATTTGCTCGCGGCCGAAGCGCCAGCGAACAGAATCGTAGCGAGGATCATCATGATGATCCCTGCCGGCGCATTGTCGGCGCGCCCGGTCAAGGACTTAGTCGCAGGCTTGGTCACAGACTCGGTCACAGCTTCGGCCGGCGCGGAGATCGCGTCGCCGGAAATACCAGCCTGCTTGGTGACGTCGTCCATCCCGCCCCGCGCCGATAAGATTATGTAGCGTTTAACGCGGTCTAGGCTCCTTGCCGTTCAATTGCAATCGAGCGCCCGCATAGTGGCGCGGCCCCACCGGCATGGCACGCCTGGGCCGCCGCCGGCCCATTCGCGCGGCGCGGAACCATTCGCCAGGGCCCGTGTTCAAGAGTTGAACAGCCGTATTTGCGGCTCTTCACAGGAGGGCCTCTGCCATGTGCGACTATAGTCTGCATCTCATCGCTTCGCGGCCCGCGAAAGTTGGCGACAAGCTGGTTTCGACGGACTTCACGACGTCGATCACCCGCGGCTTCACCGAGATCGGCAAACCGGATGTCGCGGTCTGCCTGCGGCCCGGCACCGAGATCGCTTTCGACGATGCCGTGCTCTACGACCGCGCTTTCAGCATGTTCGGCAAAGCCCGAGTCGAACACCGCGTCGCGCGCTTTCGTCAGATCAATATGGACGATCCGCACGTGCATCACGACGCGCTGGAATTTCCCGGCGGTCTCCTGGTGATGGTGACGCGGCTCCTGCCCGGCCAGACCGCAACCCTGCTGCAGCTCCCGGCGGAAACGCAGGACCACGGCAAGGCGGGCACGCCGGCAGAACACACCGCATCGTGGCGCGAGCCCGCGCCGATCGCGTAGCCACAAGCCCCGGCGCGGCGGCAAGCCATCGTAAAAGCCCGCAGCGGCAGACCGAGAGTCCGCCGCCCGCGTAGCGCTGCGCTATTTGTGGTGATGCCGCAGATATTCGTGCAGTGATGCACTGCCGGTTTCCGCGAGCAGCGTTTTCAGCATCATGTCCTTGCGGCAGCCCTTGGCGAAGCTCTCACCGTATTCTTTGCGGAGCGCGCCGACGCGGGTGTTGCCGTGCTTACGCTCGATCCTGCCGCTCTTATCGCGATGCCGATTGTCGAGGCCGCGTTTTCCCTTGGCCATTTCATCCTCCTGCAAAAACTTTCATCAAAATCGCCGATGCCACGATGGGGCGCCGGGTCAGCGCAGTTTTTACGAAGCTGCGCGCGCGCGCAAGCATGGAAGCCCGCGGAAGTCCAAGTTTTGCAGCGTTTTGAAGCGCAAATTCGGTCCCGCCCAAGCGGGTGACTTTTGCCGCGAAGCCATTATTGTGCGCAGCGTCCTCGCGGACAGTCGCGCTCGTAGCTCAGCTGGATAGAGCATCAGACTTCGAATCTGAGGGTCGGGAGTTCGAATCTCTCCGAGCGCGCCAGCACACTACTTTCACCCGCAGCACTTTCGTTTGCAGCGAAGGATTTTGGGACGCGGCTATGGTTTCAGTTGAATGGCATGCGCAGTTGCGGCGTTCGCCGCTGTCGAGCTGGGTGATCGGACTCAAGGACCGGCTCGATTATGCGCGCTGGCGCCGGGCCAATATTCCCGGTTCGACCTGCCCGCTGCAAAAGCGCTACGCGCTGCTCGATTTGCTGCGCAGCCACAAATTGGGCCTCGTGGTCGAGACCGGGACCTTTCTCGGCGACACTGCGACCTTCCTGTCCGGACACGGCTACGACGTCATCACCATCGAGCTCGACCCCAAGCTCGCGGCGCTGGCGCGCTTGCGCTTTCGCGGCAATCGGCATGTGCAATTGATCGAAGGCGACAGCGGCACGCGCCTGCCGGCCGTCGTCGCCGAGCTCAAGCGCCCGGCGCTGTTTTATCTCGACGCGCATTATTCCGGCCCGGGAACCGGCAAAGGCGAGATCGAAACGCCGATTTCCGCGGAGATCGATTTCGTCCTGCAACGCGCGCCGGCCGGCAGCGTCGTTGCCATCGACGACGCGCGCTGCTTCGGCACCGCCCCCGATTATCCGCCGCTCGATCAATTTCTTACCGCGCTGCGGACACGCGGCGTCAGTGATGCCCGCGTGGCGAACGACGCCATCGTATTCTCCGTGCCGGGCGCGGCACGCGTCACTGCGGCTGGTTGACCATTGATCCGGCGGTATTGTTCCGGCGGTCCGGAACTCCCGGTTCCCCGGCATGCCGCCTTCGCCGGGCCGATATTCGCAATTCGCGGGAACATGCGCCTCCGGTTCCCAGTTATCGCATGAATGATCGATGGAGGCCGTTCATGACTGATTATCAGAACCCCGATTACGATCCTTTGAACCCGGAAGACCCGTTCCGCCGCGACGGCAAGATGAAGGCGCGGCCGGCCAATGTCATCGCCGGCTGGATTGCTGCGGCGGTCCTGGTCGTGGCCGTCCTTGCCGTCGGTTTCGGCCTGATGCGCCAGCCGGGATCGATCGGCACTAACACGGCGTCAAATGATATAGCGGCGCCGACCGCGCCGACGCATATGGCGCCGCCAGCTACGCCTTCGCAGCTTGCGCCAGCAACCCCGGCGCCGATCAGTCCGACTCCGGATGGCACAATTCACTCGGCACCGGCGCAACCGAGCGGCCAATAAGAAGCGAGCGCCATAGCTTCTATCCTGAACGACAAACAGCCCCGGTTTCGGCCGGGGCTGTTTCTTATTCCTCTCCGTTCACGAGGCGGCGCTAGGCGGCGCTCCGCCTTCGGTACGCCGCGGCCGGCGCGCCGTTGTCGAGCTTGAACGACGCGATGCGCGCCTGCATGTCTTGCGACTGCTGCTCCAGCGTTTTCGCGGTCGCAGAGTTCTCCTCGACGAGCGCCGAGTTGCGCTGTGTCACTTCGTCCATTTCGTTGAGTGCGCGGTTGATCTGCTCGAGCCCGGTCGCCTGCTCGGTACTCGCCGCGGCGATGCCGGCGACGATGTCGGCGACCTGCTTGATCGAGTCCACGATCTCGCTGAGCGCGGTGCCGGCGCGGTTGACGAGGCCGACGCCCTCTTGCACGCGGTCCGAGCTCTTGGCGATGAGGTCGGTGATGTTCTTGGCTGCTTCCGAGGAACGCTGCGCCAGGCTGCGCACTTCGGAGGCGACGACTGCGAAGCCCCGGCCGGCATCCCCGGCCCGCGCCGCTTCGACGGCGGCGTTGAGCGCCAGCAGGTTGGTCTGCCGGGCGATCTCGTCGATGACGGTAATGATGTCGGAAATCTGCCGCGAGGATTCCTCGATCCGCGCCATGGCCGTGACCGCTTCGGCCACGACCTTGCCGCCGCGATCGGCGACGCTGCGGGTCGAATTGGTCAGCGTATTGGCCTGCTGAGCGTTCTGCGCATTGGTCTTCACGGTTGCGGAAATCTCTTCCATCGACGACGACGTCTCTTCGAGGCTCGCCGCCTGCTCTTCGACGCGCTGCGACAGATCGTTGGTGGCGGTCGAAATCTCGATCGCCGCGTTGCCGACTTCACGGGTCGAATCCGCGACCGCGTGGATGGTCTCATGCAGACGGCCGATCGCGAGATTGAAATCGTCGCGGATCTGCGCGTAAGCCTCGGGGATATCGTCGTCGAGGCGGATGGTGAAATCGCCCTCGGCGAGCCTGCCAAGCGCGCTGCCGAGCGCCTCGAAGGCATAGGCCTGTTCTTCCGAGGCCTGGGCGCGTTCGGCCGCGACTTTGGCCTGTGCCTCGGCCTCGGCGCGCGCGGCTTCAGCCTGGCGCTCGGAATCCGCCTTTTGCCGCGCCATCGCGGCATCGGCCTCGTTGCGCGCCTTGTCGACCGCCAGCACCTTGAAGCGCTCGACGGCATTGGCCACGGCGCCGATCTCGTCCTTGCGGTCAAGGCCCGGCAGGACCACCGCGAAATCACCACCGGCGAGTTTGAGCATGGCGCCTTGGATCGCGCCGAGCGGTCCGATGACATGGCGCGACACCAGCAACATCATGCCGCCGCCAAACACGATGAAGGCAACGAGCAGGCTCAACTGCACCAGCAAATCGTGCTGCGCGAGCGCCGACTGTTCGGCCGCGTGCTCCTTGGCGATATCGAGTGTCGTCGTCGCGACGCCAAGCAATGTGTCGAGCTTGCCGACCGACATCGGCGCCCAAGTCCCGGCGTTATAACCGGTAGGCTCGCCCGCGATGAGCGCTTTCAAAACCCTGGCTCGCTCCTCGATAAAGCCGCCGCCGAAATAATCCTTCTTCACTTTGTCGACGGCCGCGGCAAAGGACGCCGGCATCGGCATGCGCGAGGCGATGTCGATAATCGCCGACCAGGCCAGGTCGAGTTTGGCGACATTGGCCGAATAGGTGATCAGTGCGTCCGGCGGCAACGGCTGACCCGCCAGCGCGTTGGATATGACGACCGACGCCTCGCCGCCCATATTGCGGACGATCCAGGCCAATTGCTTGATCTCGAGCAGCTGATCGACGTAGGGGTCTTGCAGCGAAATCATATCGATCAGCTTGGCGCCCCAGGAGTTGAGCCCATCCATGACCGCATCGGCCGCCTTGCCGTAGTCCGGGGCGAGATTCGCTGGCCGCTCCGCCTTTGGTTTCAGGAAAACCGGTTCGGTTTGCTGCTGCAGCTCGGCGAGCCGCTTGATTTTGGCGGCGAAATCCGTCGCGGCGGCGTCATGATCGGGAAAGTCCGCAGCCGCCAGCGCCGCCACAAGGTTATTGAGCGCCGGCATATCCGACGCCCGCATCGCGGTGACGAGCGGGTCCATTTTCGCCGGCTGCTTGTCCATCAACAGGCCGCGCAGGGTCGCCGAGCGATCGACGCGCAAACTGTTCATTGCCGTGAACATGTACGCCGAGATGTTCGCCACCTGGGAAATGCGGTTGGCAGTCTGCAGCCGGCTCCAGGATTCCCGCGCGCTCAGCGCCAGCATGACCACGACGATTGCGCCAAAGGTTGCAATCACGCATTTCAGCAAAATGCTGACGGAAAGCCGATTGAGCATGAGGTCCAACCCCGACAGAGCTAACAATAAGTTGCCGCCAATGCTCTATTTGCCACCGGTAAATTTGCGTTAAAGCAGCCATAGGCCTTTTGCCGCAGCTGCTATGCGTCAAATAAGGGCGCCGCCCAAAGCAAACAGCCCCGGTTTCGGCCGGGGCTGTTTGGATTCGGTAAGTTCTGCGCTTGCGCTTAAGCGGCGCTCCGCCGCTTGGCGGATGACGCGACATGGCCCGGCGCATGGCCCGGCGCGTGACCCGGTGCATGACCCGGCGCGTGACCAGTGTCGAGCCTGAACGAGGCAATACGCGTCTGCATATCTTGCGACTGCTGCTGCAGGGTCTTTGCCGTCGCAGTGTTCTCCTCGACCAAGGCCGAGTTCTGCTGCGTCACATCGTCCATCTGCGCCAGCGCCTTGCTGATCTGCTCGAGGCCGGTCGACTGCTCGGCGCTGGCCGTTGCGATACTCGCAACGATGCCCGCCACCTGCTTGATCGAGGCGACGATCTCGCTGAGCGCGGTGCCGGCGCGGTTGACGAGACCGACGCCCTCCTGCACGCGGTCGGAGCTCTTGGCGATGAGGTCGGTGATGTTCTTGGCCGCTTCCGAGGAGCGTTGCGCAAGGCTGCGCACTTCGGAGGCGACGACCGCAAAGCCCCTTCCGGCGTCACCGGCGCGCGCGGCTTCGACGGCGGCGTTGAGCGCCAACAGGTTGGTCTGCCGGGCGATCTCGTCGATCACCGTGATGATGTCGGAAATCTGCCGCGAGGATTCCTCGATCCGCGACATCGCCGTCACCGCTTCGGCCACGACCTTGCCACCACGATCGGCGACGCCTTGCGTCGAATTGGTCAGTTCGTTGGCCTGCTGCGCGTTCTTGGCGTTGGTGTGCACGGTCGAGGAAATCTCCTCCATCGAGGCGGACGTCTCGGCAAGGCTCGCGGCCTGTTCCTCGACGCGCTGCGACAGGTCGGTGGTCGCCGTCGAGATTTCGTTTGCCGCATTGGTGACTTCGCGGGTGGAATCCGCAACCGCCTGAATGGTCTCATGCAGACGGCTGATCGCGAGATTGAAATCGTCGCGGATCTGCGCGTAAGCCTCAGGAATATCCTCGTCGAGGCGGATGGTGAAATCGCCGTCGGCGAGCCTGCCGAGCGCGCCGCCCAGCGTCTGGAAGGCACGCGCCTGTTCTTCCGAGGCCTTGACGCGTTCGGCCGCGACCTTGGCCTGCGCGTCGGCTTCGGCGCGCGCCGCCTCGGCGTGGCGGTCGGATTCCGCCTTTTGCCGCACCATCGCTGCGTCGGCTTCGTTGCGGGCCTTGTCGACCGCGAGCACCTTGAAGCGCTCGACGGCATTGGCCACGGCGCCGATCTCGTCTTTGCGCTCAAGGCCCGGCAGGACCACCTCGAAATTGCCGCCGGCGAGCTTGAGCATGGCGTTGCGGATCGCGCCCAGCGGTCCGGTGACGTGACGCGATACGAAGAACATCATGCCACCGGCAAGTATGCAGGCGGCGACCAAGAGCACGATTTGCACGAGGAGATCGTGCCACGCCGTCGCCGATTGCGCGGCGGCTTGCTCTTTGGCGGCGTCAAGCGCCGCGGTGGCGACGCCAAGCGCCAGCGAAAGCTTGCCGACCGACATCGGCGACCATTGCTCGACCGTCAAGCCGGTCGGCTCGCCCGCGATCAGTTGCTTGAGAACCTTCAATCGCTGTTCGGGATAACCGCCGCCGAAAAAGTCCTGCTTGACCTTGTCGATGGCGGCGGTCAGTCCGGGCGTCAGCGGCAGGCGTGAGGCAATATCGGTGACCGCGGCCCAGGCGGTGTCGAGCTTGGCGCCATTGGCGATATAAGTGGTCATCGCGTCGGGCGGCGGCGCGATGCCGCCGACCCCGTTGGATACAAGTAAAGACATTTCGCCGGCCGAGTTGCGCATGACCCAGGCGAGCTGCTTGATTTCAAGAAGCTGATCCACATAGGGATCCTGCAGCGAGATGGACTTCACCAGCCGCGCGCCCCAGGTGTCGAGGGCGCCGATCAAGCCGGTGCCGAGCTTGCTGTACTGTTCTCCGAGTCCCGCCGGCCGCGCCGCTTTCGGCTGCAGCAATGCGGCCGCCGATTGCGGTTGAAGGTCGGCGAGTTGCTTGATCTTGCCGCCGAGATCGGCGACTGCCTGGTCGCGATCGGGAAAGTCGGCCGCGGCGAGAAGCGGCAGCATACTGTTCAAGGCCGGCATCTCTTTGTCGCGGGAGTCCTTGATCAGCGAGCTGATTGTCGTGAATTGCTTATCGGCCACGAGATCGCGGAACGTCGACGCGCGGTCGACGCGCAGACTGTTCATCGCGGTGAACATATAGGCCGAGATGTTCGCGACCTGAGAAATCCGATTGGCGGTTTGCAGCCGGGTCCAGGACTCTCGCGCGCTCAGCGCCAGCATGATGACGATCACGGCGCCCATGACCGCGATGACGGATTTCAACCAAATGCTGATAGAAAAGCGATTAAGCATGGTGTTTCCGGGCCCCGGTAGAGCTAACAAATCGTTATTGCCATCACTCTATTTGTTGACGGTAAATTTGCCGTAAAAATGTGCAAGCGTCCTGTCTCACGGCCTGACAGCCATGAGGAAGCAAGCCGCCGATCGGCAAAGCCCTTTTTAGTGAGGGCTCGGACGCGAAATCCCGCCCCCGCGCTTCACGTCAGGTCTTGTCAGGCCGCGCTGCGCGCCCTGGCGCCGGCTAGCGCGACTTTGCCTGACCCGTGGCTGTCGAGCTTGAAGGACGCGATCCGCTCTTGCATGTCATGCGACTGCTGCTCGAGCGTCTTCGCGGTCGCAGAGTTCTCCTCGACCAGCGCCGAGTTGCGCTGTGTCACTTCGTCCATTTCGTTGAGTGCGCGGTTGATCTGTTCGAGCCCGGTCGACTGCTCGGCGCTCGCCGCGGCGATGCCGGCAACGATATCGGCGACCTGTTTAATCGAGTCGACGATCTCGCTGAGCGCGGTGCCGGCGCGGTTGACGAGGCCGACGCCCTCTTGCACGCGGTCCGAGCTCTTGGCGATCAGGTCGTTGATGTTCTTGGCCGCTTCCGAGGAACGCTGGGCCAGGCTGCGCACTTCCGAAGCGACAACCGCAAAGCCGCGCCCGGCGTCTCCCGCCCGCGCAGCTTCGACCGCCGCGTTGAGCGCCAGGAGGTTCGTCTGCCGCGCGATCTCGTCGATCACCGTGATGATGTCGGAGATCTGCCGCGAGGATTCCTCGATCCGCGCCATGGCGGTCACCGCCTCGGCCACCACCTTGCCGCCGCGGTCGGCGACGCCGCGGGTCGAGTTGGTGAGCGCGTTGGCCTGCTGGGCGTTCTGCGCGTTGGTCTTCACCGTCGACGAAATCTCTTCCATCGAGGACGAGGTTTCGGCGAGGCTCGCGGCTTGTTCCTCGACGCGCTGTGACAGATCGGTCGTCGCCGTGGAGATCTCGTTCGCCGCATTGCCGACTTCACGGGTTGAATCGGCGACCGCCTGGATGGTCTCGTGCAGGCGGCCGATCGCCAGATTGAAATCGTCCTTGATCTGCTTGTAGGTATCCGGGATATCCTCGTCGAGGCGGATGGTGAAGTCGCCATCGGCGAGCCGGCCGAGCGCGTCGCCGAGGGTACGGAAGGCGTCCGCTTGCTCTTCCGACGCCTTGGCGCGTTCGGCCGCCACTTTGGCCTGCACCTCGGCCTCGGCGCGCGCGGCTTGCGCCTGGTGCTCGGCTTCGGCCTGCTGGCGCTTCATCGCCTCGTCGGCTTCGTTGCGCGCCTTGTCGACCGCCAGCACCTTGAAGCGCTCGACCGCATTGGCCACCGCGCCGATCTCGTCCTTGCGCTCGAGACCGGGCAGCACGACCTCGAAATCGCCGCCGGCAAGCTTAAGCATGGCGCCGCGGATCGCGTTGAGCGGCCCGGTTACGCGCCGTGACACCAGAAGCATCATGCCGCCGGCAATGATGAGCGCGACCACAAGCAGGCCGGATTGCACCAGCAGGTCGTCCCAGGCTAGCGCCGACTGCGCCGCCGCCTGCGCCTTGGCGGCATCGAGTGCTGCGATGGCAACGCCGAGCGTCAGCGCCAGCTTGGCGACCGAACTCGGCGACCATTGCTCGACCGTCAGCCCGGTCGGCTCGCCGGCAATCAATTGCTTGAGCACTTTCAGCCGCAGCTCGGGATAGCCGCTGCCGAAAAAGTCGGTTTTGACCTTGTCGATGGCGGCGGTGAGGCCGGGCGTCGGCGGCAAGCGCGAGGCGATATCTTGGACGGCCGTCCACGCGGTGTCGAAGGCGGCATCATTGCGGTTATAGCCAAGGAGCGCGTCGGGCGGCGGCGCTATGCCACTGATGCCGTTGGAGACGACAAGCGACTGGTTGCCGGCCGAATTGCGCATGGTCCAGGCCAGCTGCTTGATTTCCAGGAGCTGGTCCACATACGGATCCTGCAGCGATATGTATTTGACGAGCCGCGTGCCCCACATGTCGAGCGCGGCCATCATGCCGTCGCCCTCTTTGCCGTAGGCTTCCGCAAGCTCCGGCGGGCGCGCCGCTTTCGGTTGCGCCATCGCGGCAGCGGTTTTGTCCTGGAGTTCGGCGAAGCGCTTAATCCTGGCGCTGAAGTCGGCGATGGCTTGATCGCGATCCGGAAAGTCCACGATTGCGAGCGCCGAGCCGAGACTGTTCAGCGCCGGCATTTCCTTGTCGCGCGCGCCTTTGATCAGGGGGTCCAGCGTCGCGAATTGCCGCTCGTTGACGAGATCGCGCGCCGTGCTGAAGCGGTCGACCCGCAAACCGTTCAGCGCCGTGAACATATAGGCCGAAACATTGGCGACGCCGGAGATCCGGTTGGCGGTGTTCAGCCGGGTCCAGGAATCGCGGGCGCCGAGCGCCAGCATGATGATGACGGTGGCGCCGAGCACTGCAATGACGGATTTCAGCAGAACGCTGACCGACAATCAATTCAACATGTGTTTCCCGGCCCCAACGAATGATAAAAATAGGTGCGGGCGCTACATTATTTGTTGAGGGTAAATTTGCCGTAAAACTCGCCGCGGCCGCGTTTGCCGCGCCGTCCGCTGTGCGCCAGCGATGCAATAATGGCGCGTGCCGCGGGCGCGGCGCTACTTAGGCGACTGCGGATTCTTTCGCCCGATCAGCGGCGATGAGCGCGGCGATTTCGCAGGCCGGCCGCGGCGGGCTGAACAGATAGCCCTGCACTTCGGTGCAGCCTTCGGCGCGCACGCGCTCGAGCTGCTCCGGAGTCTCGATGCCCTCCGCGGTCGTGGCGATGCCGAGACTGATGCCCAGACCCGCCACCGCACGGATGATAGCGACGCAATCCGGCCGCTGCGCGAGCTCACTGACAAACGAGCGGTCGATCTTGATCTTGTCGAAGGGAAAGCTGCGCAGATAGCTCAAGCTCGAATAGCCGGTGCCGAAATCGTCCATCGAGATGCGCACGCCGATGCCGCGCAACTGGTGCAGCATCGCCAGATTGGCGTCGGTCTCGCCCAGCAGCACGGATTCCGTGATCTCGAGCTCCAGCCGATTGGCCGGCAGGCGCGAATAAGCGAGCGCGGTGAGCACGATCTGCACCAGACCGCGGCTGCGGAATTGCGCCGGCGACAGATTGACCGCGACTTTGAGATCGCCGGGCCAGCGCATGGCCTCGGCGCAGGCCTTGCGCAGCACCCATTCGCCGAGCGGCACGATAAGGCCGATCTCCTCGGCGAGCGGAATGAACTGCGCCGGCGCGATCATGCCGCGTTCCGGATGCCGCCAGCGCAGCAGCGCTTCGAAGCCCGACACCGCATTGGCCTGCAGATTGATCAGCGGCTGGTAGAACAATTCGAACTCGCCATTGGCGAAGGCCTTGCGTAAGTCGAGTTCGAGCATGCGGCGGCTCTGGATATTGCGGTCCATTTCCGGCTCGAAGAAATGCGCGCTGCCGCGCCCTTCGGCCTTGGCGCGATAGAGCGCCATATCGGCATTGCGCAGCAGCGCATCGGCGGTCTCGCCGTCGCCCGGCGCGACCGCGATGCCGATCGAGGCGCCGATGACGAATTCGTGGCCCTGCACTTCGTAAGGCTTGCTGACGATGTCGATCAGGGATGTCGCGAGCAGGCTTGCCTGATTGGGATTGTCGAGCGGAAACTGGATGACGGCGAACTCGTCGCCGCCAAGCCGCGCCACGAGGTCGGTGTCGCGCAGGCAGGCGCCGAGCCGCTGCGCCACGGTCTTGAGCAGTTCGTCGCCGATCGGATGGCCGAGCGTATCGTTGACGCCCTTGAAGTGGTCGAGATCGAGGCAGTGCACGGCGAGGCTCTCGCTTTGGCGTCGGCCACGCGCCAGCAATTCGTTGAGCCGCTCATTGAACAGGACGCGATTGGGCAGATCGGTCAGCGCGTCATGATGCGCCATATAGGCAATGCGCGCCTCGGCCTGTTTGCGCTCGGTGACATCGACCAGCGCCACCAGGACCGCCGGCTTGTTGCCGAACGGCACCCTGCGGCCATAGATCAGCACGTCGATCTCGCTGCCATCGGCCTTGATGTGGCGCCAGCTCCGCTCCGGCTGGAATTTGTCGCCGATGGTTCGCGCGACCTCCTGGCGGATGTCCCATTCGTCGCGCGGCCACAGATCGTAGAGCGTCATGTTCTGCAGACGCGCACGGCTATAGCCGTAATGTGCGAGCGCGGCGTCATTGACGCTGAGGATCTTGAAATCGTTCGGATCGTAGAGCCACATCGGCACCGGATTGCCGTCGAACAGCAGCCGGAACGAGGCTTCGCGCTGCTTGAGATCGCCGACATCGGTGAGCGTCACTGACAAAAGGTCGCCGACCGAAGCGACGCCGGCATGCAGATGCACCTCGCGCGGCGCGCCGTCGCCGTCGTCACACAGGAAGGCGCATTCGAACTGCTCGGAACGGCCGGAGCCGATGGCGGCCAGGAGACGCGCGCGGATCGATTGCGCGGCCTCGCCGAGCGGTAGCTCCGAAATCCGGCACAGATGCAGGTCGCGTTCTTCGATGCCGAGCAATTCGCTGGCGCCCTGATTGAAGGCGACGATCTGAAAATCGACCACGATGCCCTTGGCGTCGCGCACCGCGGCGAGCGCGACGATGCCTTCGTCGGCGGAGCGGAAAATCGTGTCGACCAGATTATAGCGGGTGGCGGCTTCGCCGACATAGACGCCAGCAAGGGGCGGCCCCCAGCGGCAGGCCATCGGGAACGCCAGCATCTCGTAGGTTTCGACCATGCCGTCGGCGACGCGGTGCATGCGGTGCGGCACCGGCACGCCGGCGGCGATCGATTGGGCGAGCACTTCGCCGAGCGCCAGCGCGCAATCGCGCGGCAGATCGGCGAGCCCCTTGTCGCGCAGATCGACGCCGAGCCAGTCGCGGATCTTGCGGCCGGCGCGCAGCACTTTGAATTCCGCGGGCGCAGCGCCCGCAAACAGCAGCAGATGATCGCCGAGCCGGCCGAGGCTGCCAAGCACGACGTCTTCATATTGCGGCAGCGTCTTGCCGGGCTTGACCGAGCCCCGCCACATCCGCTCGATGACTTTCTTGTCGGAAAGCAGCGGCGGACATTCGACGTCGAGCTTGCGAAGCGGCGCGATCATGACACTGAACACTGAACGATTGCGTTTGCTGACTTCTGAGTTTGACGACTTGCTTTTCTGCTCGCCGGATAGGCCGGCGATTGTTTTGAAAAATGGCTGCCAATCCCGTCGCGCGCGCCCTCTCGCGCATCGATTTCATAACCGCAAACAGATAAAAACGCGTTAAGTGGTAATGCGTTGCTCCAAATGACAGCGATGTGACAAAGCTGTTGCCGCGTTTGTTTTCTCTCGCGGCAGCGTTACTGTTTCCTCAACCGACGGCCGAAGCAAAAAACTGCGCGCGCAAAACGGTCGGAACGAAATAGTCGAAACAAAAACGGGGGAACAACGCGCATGACAACGACGCCGGATTATTTCGCCGGGAAGACCATCATCATCACCGGCGCGGCAAGCGGCATCGGCCGCGCCACCGCTTTGATCTTCGCCCGCGAGCGCGCCAATGTAGTCTGCGCCGACATCAGCGAAGCCGCCGTGCGCGAGACTGCGGCCGCGGTGAATGCCGCGGGCAGCCAGGCGCTGGCGCTCAAAACCGACGTCACCTCGCGCACGCAAGTGACCGACATGGTGCAGCGCGCCATCGACGCTTTCGGCAGCGTGCAATTTCTGTTCAATTCGGCGGGCGCCGCGATCCGCCGGTCCAAATTTCTCGATATCGACGACGAACTGATGAAGAAGACCTTCGATCTCAACGTCAGCGGCACGTTCTACGCCATGCAGGCGGTGCTGCCGCCTATGCTGAAAGACAAGTTCGGCGTCATCGTCAATATGGCGAGCATGGCGCATCGCCGCGGCGGCCCGGGCTCATCGATCCATTACGCCGCTGCCAAAGGCGCCGTGGTGACGATGACCATGGGCGTGGCGCGCGAATTCGCCACCCAAGGCATCCGCGCCTTGTCGATTTCGCCCGGCCCGATCCAGACGCCGTTTCAGGACGCCGCGCAATCCTCGCCCGAGCTGGTGCAGCGCTTCCTCGAAGACGTGCCGATGAAGCGTTTCGGCAAGCCGGAGGAGATCGGCGAACTGGTGCTGTTCATGTGCTCGGACGCCTGCCCGTTCATGACCGCGGACACGGTCTATGTGAACGGCGGCGGCGGCTGGCGCTGAGCCGTTTCCCGCTCATTCCCGCGAAAGCGGGAATCCAGATAGGTCCCCGCTTTCGCGGGGACGAACGGGTCGATTTCTCATTTTGCCGGTGACCCGTTCGGCTTCCAGTTCACCAGAAACACGCCGGCGACGCAGACCGCCATGCCGACGAGCGCGAGCGGCGCCAGGCGCTCGTCGAACAGCGCCCAGGCCATCAGCGCCGTCACCGGCGGCGTCAGATAAAAGAGACTGACCACGCGCGTCGCCGCGGCACGGCGGATCAGATAATAGAGCAGCCACACCGCGCCGAACGACAGCACCAGAACCAACCAGGCGATGGCGAACAGAAATTGCGGCGTCCACACCACGGTCCGCGTTTCGAAGGCGAAGGCGCCAAGCGTGAACATCAGCAAAGCGGCGCCATATTGAATGCACAGGCCCGGCCGCCAATCGATGCCGCCGCCGAAACGCTTCTGGTAGAGCGTGCCGACGGTGATGCCGGAGAGCGCGACGACGCCGGCAAGCCAGGCGAAGGGCGTCGCGCCGCCGGTCGTCGCCTTGTCGCGCACGATCAGATAGACGCCGGCAACGCCGAGCGCGAGACCGAGCCATTGCAGCGCGCGCACGCGCTCGCCGAGCCAGCGATTGGCCAGCGTCGAGGTCAGCACCGGCTGCAGGCTGACGACAAGCGCGATCATGCCGGCGGACAGACCGTTCTCGATGGCGACAAAGACGCCGCCGAGATAGAAGCCATGGATCAGCAAACCGGTGACGACGCTGTGCACGACGCCGGGCGGGCCCGGCCATTTCGGCCGCGTCAACAGCGTGACCACGCCGATCAAAGCCACCGCTGCCGCCATGCGCAGCGCCAAAAACGTCAAGGGCCCGGCATAAGCGAGGCCAAGCTTGGCGCCGACGAATCCGGACGCCCACAGCACGACGAACACGCCGGGCGCCGCGAATACGGCCAAGTCGAATACGGCAAAGTCCTCGAGCTTTTTCGGCATCGGCGTGGCCCGGCTGCAGCGAACGAAAACGGGCGAAAGCACTAGCCGCTGCGGCCACCGCCGTCACCACCCTGCCCCGCGCATCAGCCCTGCATTGTCCCGCTCATTCCCGCGCAAGCGGGAATCCAGAAGGCTGCTCGAAGAGCTGGGTCCCCGCTTTCGCAGGGACGAGCGGTCGGAGGAACGGCACGTGGGTCAGGCGCTCCGTTCTTCGACCAGCGTGAGCATATCGCGCGTGCGGGTGACGCCGGACGGCCAGGCTTTGTCATAGTCGGCAACGAGGTCCTTGAAGCCGTCGGACTTCAGCGCCGCGTCGAGGCGCGCCATGTCGGGGAACTGATAAACCGCATAGTGCACGCCGGCATCCGCCACGCTCCAGAACCGCCAGCATGTCTCGCACCGGAATTCGGCGAGCGCCATCGGCAGATGGTGCTGCGAATACCAGCGGTCGAATTTCTGCCGCAGCTCCTCGATCACCACCGAGCGGACCATGAAGAAAGCCTTGGGCGAAATTTGGGGCGAGATTTGGGGCGAGATTTGGGGCATGTCACGTCTTCACTCGCCGCGGATGCCGAACTCTTTGATGACCGGCCACCATTTATCGATTTCGTCTTGGGTGAAAACCGCGAGCGCCTCCGGCGTCTGCTGCGCGCGCGAAGCAACATCGAGCCCGAGTTCGGCAAAGCGCGTGCGCACGGCCGGATCGGCGAGCGCCTGCACCATCGCGCCGTTGAGCTTGCCGATCACATCGGCCGGCGTGCCCTTGGGCGCATAGAGGCCGAACCAGCCCGAGACATAAAGGCCGGGCGCGCCGGCCTGATCGGCGGAGGGAATATCCGCAATCGACGGCGAGCGTTGCGGCGACAAGTTCACAATCGCCTTCAAGGCGCCGGCGCGCACTTGCGGCAAGGTCACCGCGCCCTGCGCGATCATCAGATCGACCTGGCCGCCGATCATGTCGGTGATGCCGGGCGCGGCGCCGCGATACGGCACCAGCAGCAGCTTGGTGTCGGTCAGTTTCTGCAACAGCAGCCCGCCGATCTGGCCGCCGGCATTCTGATTGACCAGCTTGGCGTCGCCCGGATGCGCCTTCATCCAGGCGATCAGCGATTTCAGATCGTCGGCCGGAAACGATTTGCGCGCCACGAGTAACTGCGGATTAAGCGAGACCAGCCCGATCGGCGCAAAGTCGTGCGCCAAATCGTAATTGAGATTGTAGATGATGCCGCCGACATGGGTGTCCCACTGGCCGATATCGATGGTGTAGCCGTCCGGCGCGCTGCGCGCCAAACGCCCGACCCCGATCGAGCCGCCGGCGCCGCCGACATTCTCCACGATCACCGGCTGGCCGAGCGCCGCGCCCATTTTGTCGGCAAGGATGCGGCCCGCCACATCGGTCGAGCCACCCGGCGGATACGGCACGATCAGCGTTATGGTGTGAGAGGGAAAGGTGTCGGCGTAGGCCGGAGTAAAGAATGCCAGACAGGCAAGCGCAATAGCGGCGAAGAGCCTTCGCATGTTTCCATCCCCCGAAAGATTATCGTCTTTGATGGGATGATAGCGGACGAGATGGCGGGCAGTGAAGGGCCTTCATCGCTCGTCATGCCCGCACATAGCCGTTCGAAGAACGGCGTCGCTCCGCTCGCCTATGTTGCGGGCATCCACGTCTTACTTTTCAAGCGTCAAAGACGTGGATGGCCGGGACAAGCCCGGCCATGACGCACGAAGTATGTCAGTTGAACTCTGGGTTACTGCGCTTGCGGCACTCCCTCACAACGCCAACCCCGTAACAATCCCAAGCCGCAGCCAGTCATTGTTGGTGAGTTGCGTGGCGCGTTTGGCTTTGGCGTTGCGGTCCATGATGTCGACGAGCTGCGGGTTGACGCCCATCTGCGCCAGATAAAGCCCGATCTGATCGTCGTAATAGGTATGCAGGCCCTGTTTGACGTCCTGGGAGATATTGGGGACCAGCGGGTTGCTGATCTGGACCGAACCGATAACCACCCTGGCGTCGGCCGGCAGCGTGCGGTGGACGCCGCCGGCAAGAACCACGACACAGGCGAGATCGCACTCGACCGCCGACGTATCGATCCTGGCATCGAGCGTTTGGCCAGCGCGCTTGAGCGCGAAGCAATCGGCCTCGGCGGCATGCGCGCATTTCGCAACCACGGTCGGACCGACGCTGACATCGAGCCCGCGGTCGCGGATGATCTTGCCGAGCGACATCGCGGTCTTGAGGCTGCCGCCGCCCGAGATGTTGAGGACGACCGGGCGCCTGATTTGTCCGAAGCGATCGAGGAACGCGAACAGCCGCTTGAACGTGTCCCATTCGATGGTGCCTTCGGCGGCGATCCAGTCGGTGCAATTGGCGCCGCAGGCTTCTTCGCCGCCATGCGCGGCATAGAAGATCATCGCGTCTTGCGGCGAGGCGACGCCGCCAATCGGAGGCCGCGCCGCATCTTGTGCGCGGTCTTGCGCACGCGCGGAAGTTGCACATAAAGCCGCGATGATGAGTGTGCCGAAGAGACCCGACCGCAACATTTCTACACCGGCAGATTGTCGTGCTTGCGCCCGGGCAGTTCGACCGTCTTGCCCCGCAACATGGCCAGCGCCCGCGCGATCCGCGAGCGCGTAGCATGGGGCATGATCACGTCATCAATATAACCGCGCTCGGCGGCGATAAAGGGCGACAGGAACCGCTGCTCGTATTCCCTGGTGCGGGCGGAGATCTTATCGGCGTCGCCGATGTCGGCGCGGAAGATGATCTCGACGGCGCCCTTGGCGCCCATCACCGCGATCTGCGCCGTCGGCCAGGCGTAATTGACGTCGCCGCCGATATGTTTCGACGCCATCACGTCGTAAGCGCCGCCGAACGCCTTGCGCGTGATCACGGTGACCAGCGGCACCGTGGCCTGCGAATAGGCGAACAGCAGCTTGGCGCCATGCTTGATCAGGCCGCCATATTCCTGCGCCGTGCCCGGCAAAAATCCCGGCACGTCGACGAAGGTGACGATCGGAATGTTGAAGGCGTCGCAGAAGCGCACGAAGCGCGCCGCCTTGCGGCTGGCGTCAAAGTCCAGCACACCGGCCAGCACCATCGGCTGGTTGGCGACGAAGCCCACGGTGCGGCCGGCGATGCGGCCGAAACCGATCACCATATTGCGGGCGAAGGCTTCCGACAGTTCGAAGAAGTCGCCCTCGTCGACGACTTTGAGGATCAGTTCCTTGATGTCGTAAGGCTTGTTCGGATTTTCCGGCACCAGGCTATCGAGCGACGGTTCGATGCGCTCGGCCTCGTCGAACGACGGCCATTCCGGCGGACCGGATGAACAATTCGCCGGCAGGAAGTCGATCAGCCGGCGCATCTGCAACAGCGTCTCGACATCGTTGTCATAGGCGCCGTCGGCGATCGAGGATTTGGTCGCATGCACCGATGCGCCGCCGAGTTCCTCCGCGGTGACGATCTCGTTGGTCACCGTCTTCACCACGTCAGGCCCGGTGACGAACATGTAGCTCGTGTCGCGCACCATGAAGATGAAATCGGTCATGGCCGGCGAATAGACGTCGCCGCCGGCGCACGGCCCCATGATCACCGAGATCTGCGGAATGACGCCCGAGGCGATGACATTACGCTTGAACACTTCGCCGTAACCGCCCAGCGCCGCTACGCCTTCCTGGATTCGCGCGCCGCCGGCATCGAACAGGCCGACGATCGGGGCGCGGGCCCGCATCGCCATGTCCTGGATCTTGATGATCTTTTGCGCGTGGGTTTCCGACAGCGAGCCGCCGAACACGGTGAAATCCTTGGAGAAGACAAACACGGTGCGGCCGTTGACGGTGCCGAAACCGGTCACCACGCCGTCGCCGGCGATATGGCTTTTCTCCATGCCGAAATCGGTCGAGCGGTGCTCGACGAACATGTCGAGCTCCTCGAACGAGCCGCGGTCCATCAGCAGTTCGATGCGCTCGCGGGCGGTGAGTTTTCCCCGCTTGTGCTGCGCTTCGATGCGGGTCTCGCCGCCGCCCTGCCGCGCGCTGACGCGGCGTTCCTCAAGCTTGTCGAGAATGTCCTTCATGATCGGTTCTCGGCCCCGCAACTGGCGGCCGCCCCTGCTGCAATTTGCCGGCCCGACAAGTGTCAGGGGAGTCATAGCAAGAGCCGGGCCAAGCGTCATCTTTTCGGCCTGCCTCGCTCGCGGCAGGGGCACAGGACGGCCGCCGGCTAAGCGTCGGCGGCGAGGTGCGCGCAGCCACGCGACCCGAAGCCACGTGAACAGCCAGGTCGATAAAATTTTAACGAGCGCCGTAAGTCAAAGTTGCAGGACCTGCTGTATGCAAGCGCCTGTGAATTGGAATGGGAATTGGAATGGGAATTTTGCAGTCAAAATCACGTTTCAAAAGGGGTAATTCCAATGCGGAAGGGCGTGCTGATTGAAGGGGCTGAAATCCCCGGGAATGCAATTGAGCCTGGCACCGGCTTACGAAACCTGACGGCGTCCAGCGACGAGGTCCGCGCCTTTCTGGCGCTGTGTCTAGCGGCATGTTTGCTGTCGGTTTATGCGTTCGCCTGGGCGACCGGCGCGGTGTCGATCTGAGAATTGGAAACTGGCCTCGCACGGCGCGCCCGCTTTGGCGCGCGCGGCGGATATCGATTTTCCTCAAGCACTCTGCGTGACGTTGCTCACGAACTTGGCGCCGACATCGTTATTTTTGCGCCACGCCAGCCGGTAGGTGCCGTCGCGCGCCGGCCCACCATTGCCGTGGAACAGCAGGACGAATTCGTCGATGGCCTCGATGCCGTTGAGGAGAAGGCGGACGCCATCGTCGGACACGTTGGTGACGAGCACGTATCGCGGCGGCATGCCGGCGCCAAGCTTCATGGTGGCCAATCGGCCGAGACGCTGACGGTGACTGCGGCGCTTCTCGTCAATATCGAGCAAAGTCATGACGGCGGGCTCCAAGACTTGAACAACAACAAGGCTCAACAACAAAACGATCGAGCAACAGGCGCCGAAAGGTAATGGGTCCGAAATTACAAAGGAACTAAGTACCTAGATCGAATGATCTTTAAAAACGCAGCGAATGTGAAATCGCGTCACCGCCGATCCGCGGCAAACAGCAGCGCCACGGCGAGCGCCGGCGCGAATATGTCCATGTAGAACGGCACGCCGGCATTGCCCGGCGCGAAATTGCCGGCGCTGACCATCTGCCGGACGTGGCCGACAGCATCGCCCAACAGGAAGATCGAGGCGGCGCAGATTGCCGCCGCGCGGAATTCCCACGCGCGCCAAAAGGCAAGACACGCCGTGATGCCAATGGCGAGATCGGCCATGCCGACCTCGTATTGGAACGGGCTGACCTCCCAGCCGATATATTTCGCCGCCATCTGCGGAAAGAAGACATGCGTGATGCCCGCCCACAGGCCGCTCACGCCGATCGGCAATAGCAGGATCCAACCGAGCAGGCTTGCGGCGTCGCGCTTACCGAAGAGGCCGATCACAAGCGCCAGGACCAGCATCACCGCCGGCAAGTTCTTAAGGAAAAAAGCGATCGTATCTCCGATCAAAGCCCACCCTCCGGTCTATTCGGCTTGCTTGCTTCCGGCTGCGTGCCGAACCTGCTTGGCGAGCGCGATGAACAGCAACGAGGCAATGACCACCACCAGCGTCAGAGAGATCGTTTGCATGATGGCGCCAAACGCAAGCCCGATCATTGCCGGCACCGAGCCGGTCATCTCGATGCGCCGGCCGATCAAGAGCACGCCGGCGAAGCCGAGCGCAAGCCACGGCATGAGCGCGAGGACGAAGATCGCGAAAATGCGAAGCGTGTAGCCTTTGGTATCCGCCAAGGCCTGCGCCGGCCGCGCCCCCGGAGCGCCCACCGCAATCGCGGGCGGCAGGATCGACAGCCGCAGCATCAGCACAAAGGCCGCAATGACCGCGACGACGAAGGCGACCGTGCTGGCGACGACCGAAACATTGAGCGCCTGCATCAGCCCGAGAAAATCGATCGGCAATCCACCAAGCAACTCAAGGACGAACAGCCAGGCGAAGAAGCGGCGGAACTCCGCCTCGCCAAGCGGAAGCGCATAGGCTTTGGTGATCTCGTCGAGAACAATGAAGCGATGGATGGCCGCCACAATCGGCGCCAGGAGCAGCGCACGCAGCGCGGCTTCAACCAGCGTGATGATGGTGCCGGACAGCTCCGGTTCGGACAGCTTGGCGGGGATGAACTCGTCGAGCGCGGAAATCGCCAGCACGATCAGAAAGGCATTGACGATAAGCGGCCGCAGCACCGGCAGCATGCGCCGCCATTCGCGGTAGGCCGCGGCAAGCGTCGGCCAGATCGGCAAGGCGTGCGGATGTGCAGTGGTCATGTCGGCCACGGTTGGTTTTGGTTAGACGCGCCGGACAGGCCGGCGGTTCAAAGCGCAACGGTAACGGCCTTGATCACGGCACAGATTTCGCGACCTCTTCCACCGCCGCAACGATGCCGGCATAGCCGGTGCAGCGGCAGATGTGGCCGCTCAGGACTTCGCGGATTTCTTCCGTCGAAGGTTTCGGATTGCGCGCGAGATAGTCGGTGAACGACATCAGGATGCCCGGCGTACAGAAGCCGCATTGCAAAGCGTGATTGTTGCGGAACGCCTGCTGCAGCGGGTTGAGCGTGCCGTCGGGCGCAGCAAGCGACTCCACCGTCGTCACCTCCCGGCCCTCGACCTGCACCGCAAGCGTCAGGCAGGAGCGCTGCGCGACGCCGTCGATCAGCACCGTGCAGCAGCCGCAAATGCCGTGCTCGCAGCCGACATGGGTGCCGGTTGCGCCGAGTGCATGACGCAGGAAATCGGAGAGCAGCAAGCGCGGCTCGGCTTGCGCGGAAAGTTTCCTGCCGTTGAGCGTCAGCGTCACGCGCACTTTCTCGTTGCGGTTCACCCGGCGCATCAGGCGTCTGCCTTTCTGGCCGCCGCGATCACATGCGGGCCGAGTTTTCTGAACAGATCGCGCCGCAGCGCCGCCGAGGCGTGCAAATCCTCATAGCCTTCGAGTTCTTCCGCCCATTCTCCCACGAATGCGCCGATGGCTTCGTCGGCATTGCCGTTGAGGCTGCGCACCATCGGGCGGCCCGCCATGCCGCCGACGCCGACGCGGATCGTCTTGTTGTCTTCAACTGCCGCCGCCACCGCAATGATGGCAAAGTCGCCGTGGCGGCGCGCCACTTCGTGAAAGCCGACGCCTTGCCCGGCGGTGACCGGAAAGCGCACCGCGGCAACCAGCTCATCGGCCTCGCGCGCGGTGGTCAGCATGTCCTGTTGAAACTCGCTGGCCGGCAAGATGCGCACACCGCGCGCCGAGCGCAGCACCACTTCGCCGCCGGAGACGGCGAGCGCCAGCGGCAATTCAGAGCTCGGATCGGCATGCGCGATCGAGCCGCAGACCGTGCCGCGGTTGCGCGTCTGGAAATGGCCGACATAAGGGATCGCGGCGGCGACCAGCGGCAGCTTTTGGCTGAGCCCCGGCCAGGCCATCAGCTCGTTCTGCGTCACCGCGGCGCCGATTTCGATCGTGTTGCCGAGGTCGGAAATGACATCGAGTTCTTTGATGCGCGAAATGTCGATCAGCACTTGCGGATCGATCAGCCGCAGATTGAGCATCGGCAATAGCGACTGGCCGCCGGCGAGCAGGCGCGCCTCGTCGCCGTATTCGGCCAAAAGCGCGATCGCTTCCGCCGCCGTATCGGGCTGCGCGTAATCGAAAGGTCTTGGTTTCATTGCTTTGGCTTCATGCGCGCGGCTTCACGATTTGGCGCCTTCCATCAGGTCGTGAATGCGCTGCGGCGTCGCCGGCAATGGCACGTCGTCGGCGCCCAAGGCATCGGCAATGGCGTTGGCGATGCAGACCGGCGTACTCATGCAATTGCCTTCGGCGAGCCCTTTGGCCCCGAGCGGCGTCAGCGGCGACGGCGACTCGTGATGCAGAACCTCAAGCGGCGGGATTTCGCTCACCGTCGGCACCAGGTAGTCGGCGAAAGTGCCTGAAAGAAAAGCGCCTTCCTCGTTATAGGAAAACTCCTCGTAGAGCGCGGCGGCGACCCCCTGCGCGAAGGCGCCGCGGATCTGGCCGACAGCGATCATCGGATTCATGATGCGGCCGGCATCGTGCATCGACACATAGCGGTCGACGCGCACCTGATAGCTCAACGGATCGATCTCGATGCCGCACATGTCGAAGATGAAGCCGTAAGTCAGCGACGTGTTGATCTTGTCGTCACGGGTCGGCGCTTCGAGCTCGGGCGGCGTCCACACCCCGGTTTCGCTCAAGGCCGGCGCCATGCCGTCGGGCAGCAAGGTCGGCGCCCAGTTCGACGTCGCCGCGACCCGCGATAACGGCAGCGCGTTGTCGGGGTTGGAGCGGCTTCTGACTTTGCCGTCGCTTAGCTCGACGTCTTCAGGCAGCACATTAAGCTGCTTGGCGGCAATGCCTTTGATCTTTTCCCGCATTTGGCCAGCCGCCATGTGGGCGGCCACCGCGGTGCCGCCGGCAAAGCGGCTCGAATAGGTGCCGGCCGCGATCGACCACTGATCCTTCGCGGTGTCGAGTTCGAGCACCACTTCGACGTCATCGGTTGAAAGGCCCAGCTCGTCGGCAACGATCTGCGCCAGCACCGTCTCGTGGCTCTGCCCCTGCACCGTGACGTCGGCCGTCACCGTGACGGCGCCGAGCGGATCGATATTTACCGTCGCCATCGACACTGCGCCGTTCTTCGGCCCGGCCTTCTCCCGCACCTCCGGCGTGAGCAGCGTCGACAGATAGCCCATATTCGACATCGCCGGCTCGACCACGGCGGCAAAGCCGATGCCGTATTTGCGGCCCGCCGCGCGCGCCGCCTCACGCCGCCGCTTGAGTTCGTCGAGCCGGCCGGAGCCGACGGTCGCCGCGACGGCGCGCGCATAGTCGCCGGAATCGTAAAGCGCGCCGGCCGCGGTCCGATAGGGAAACTTCTCCGCCGCAATGAGATTTTTGCGGATCACCTCGAGCGGATCGAGCTTCAGCTCGACCGCGATGCGCTGCATCAGCCGCTCGAGCGCGAGATAAAGCTGCGGCCCGCCGAAGCCGCGGATCAGGCTTGCCGGCATTTTGTTGGTGAGCACGCAACGATTGACCACGTTGACATTGCCGATGTCGTAGGCGCCCGTCACCGCGCCATGCATGCGATAAAGCGGCCCCGGCATCGGCGCCCGCAAAAATGCGCCATAGTCTTCGAGCTGATCGAGTTTCAGGCCCAGGACGCGGCCGTCCTTGGTGACCGCGGCTTCGATCGCGGTGACGCGATTGGGACCCGAACTGGCGGCGACCAGATGCTCGATGCGGTCCTCGACCCATTTCACCGGGCGGCCGGTGATCTTGGCCGCGAGCGCCATCAAGACGACATAGGGAAACACCGAAAGCTTGATGCCGAAACTGCCGCCGGAATCCGGCGGAATGCGCAGCCGCAATTTCGGCCCGGTCACCCGCAGCGCCCGCGCCATCACCGGGTGCATCGAAAACGGCCCCTGGAAATTCGCCAGAACATCGTAGCTGCCCTTGGCGGGATTGTGCTGGGCCACGACGACATAGCATTCGATCGGCGTGAACGACTGGCGCGGAAAGGTCACCGTAGTGGTGATGCGATGGTCGGCGCGGGCGAAGGCGGATTTGGTATCGCCATAGGCGAATTCGCGCACATGCACTTCGTTGGTCTTGGCCAGCGGATGAAGCAGCGGCGCATCGCTCTCGCAGGCTTCGAGCGGATCGATCACCGCCGCGAGCGGCGCATATTCGACATCGACAAGCTCGGCGGCGTCTTCGGCGATATAGCGGCTTTCGGCGACGACCAGCGCCACCGGCTCCCCGACATAGCGCACCCGCTCGACCGCGAGCGCCCATTGCTGGATCGGCGACTTGATCACCGCCATGAACGGATCGGAGAGCTTTCTGACATCCTCGCCGGTGATGACGGCCCAGACGCCGTCATGCGCCAGTGCCGCCGCCGCGTCGATGCGCACGATCTCGGCATGCGCGTGCGGCGAGCGGATCACATGCGCCTGCAAGGTGCCGGCCGGAACCGGCAGATCGTCGGCGTAGCGGCCGCGGCCCGACAGCAAAGCCGGGTCTTCCTTGCGCAGGATCGGTTTGCCGAGCTGGGCTGCCATTTTCTAGCGCCCGCCTCCCTTATTCATTCTGTATGTCGTATCCTTGTGTACAAGGGCGGCTCAATATTGTCACACAAGCCCTGACACGTCCGGTTGATTTACAATGGCACGGCCCTTCGCCTAAGAAGGAGCGATGCTGCGAATCCGCATCTGACGGGAGGCTCATCGAGCTTGCAACCGGAAGACCAGCAAGGCCAGCAAACCGGCGATCTCGCCGGCCGCGAGTTTCAAAGAATCCTGCTGATCAAGCTGTCGGCCGTGGGCGACGTCGTGCACACATTGCCGCTGCTCAACAGGCTGCGGCAGCGCTATCCGCGGGCGCGGATCGACTGGCTGGTGACGCCGGGCGTCGCCGAATTGCTGACGCAGAATCCCGCGATCAATAATGTCATCGAGTTCGAACGCGAGGAATGGACGGCGCCGTGGCGGCTCGCGCCCTATGCCAGCGCGGCGCGGCTGATCGCGCAATTGCGCGCGGTGCAATACGACCTGGTGCTCGATCTGCAAGGCCAGTTGCGCAGCGGCGTGTTCGCTTTCACCTCAGGCGCGCCGGTGCGCATCGGTTTCGACAAGCCGCGCGCGTCGGTGTGGCAAGCATCGCCGCGCAAAATCCCCGACGAGGCGCGCCGCCATGCCTGGCAGGGCGCGCGCGAGGGCAGCTTCCTCGCTTATACGCACCATGTCGAATTGCCGACGCTCGATATTCATCCGGTCGAGCGCTATCTCCGCTTCGGCGCGATGCTCGGCCTCGACGACAACAGCGCCGATTTCGCGTTTCCGATTCCGCCGGAAGCGGCCAACCGGATCGACGCGCTGCTCGACTATTACGAGATCGCGGGCGCGAAGCTCGTGGTCATGGCGCCGGGCACCAATTGGGAAACCAAACAGTGGCGCACCGGCGGCTTCGGCGAAGTCGCGCGGCATTTTCTGCAGAAGAAATTCGCCGTGGCTCTGATCGGCTCGCCGCGCGAGCATGAGATCTGCGCCGAGGTCGCAAAGCTGGCACCGGGCGCGATCAATCTAGCCGGCGAAACGACTTTGACCGAGCTTGCCGCGCTCCTCCGCCGCGGCACGATCTGCATCAGCAACGATTCCGGGCCGATGCATCTGGCGGTCGCGCTGGGCCGGCCGGTGGTCGCCGTGTTCGGTCCGACCGATCCGGTCTGGGCCGGCCCCTATCGCCGCGACAATGCGGTGCTGCGCGCCGACCTGCCCTGCTCGCCGTGTTATCTGCGGCTATTGAGCCGCTGCACGCATAATCACGACTGCATGAAGAATGTCGCGGCCGCCGTTGTGATCGAGCGCGCCGAAAAGATCATCGCCGCACAGCCGGCTCGGCCGAAATCGCCGTCACCGGGGCGAAGCTAGGGGTACGGTCGCACCGCGCTCGGGTCCTGGTTTTCCCGCACTGTTGCGCGGCGGTGACAGCGGCTGCGAAGGTCGCCTGTTATGATCCCGATCACCATCCCTGTTACGACCTTTGGCGGTCCTGTTAGCCTTTGCCCTACATGCGCGGAGTCGAAACGTGGTGAGAAAGATTGGTCTGCTCTCCATAATTATCGCCAGCACATTGGCTGGCATCGGTGGTGCGAACAGTGCGCCGGGTGATTCCCCGACAGCAGGCCAAGTGTGGTCGCTGCGGACGCCCTTTGGCATAGTCTATGGCGTCATCGGACGCGAAGTCGTGGATTACCCCACCACGCGCCCCGGAGGAACCATCATCGTCAGCACCGGCCAACGGCGGCTCTACTACGTGCTGGGCGGCGGCAAGGCCATTCGCTACGGCATTGCCGTGGGAATGGAGGGTTACGGTTGGTCGGGCGTCAACACCATTACCGCCAAACGCGAGTGGCCGGACTGGACGCCCACGCCGGGTGAACGGCAGCGGTTTCCTACTCTGCCCGCTCACATGGCAGGCGGTTCGGATAATCCGTTGGGCGCGCGCGCCCTCTATCTGGGCGATACGCTCTACCGCATCCACGGCACCAACGAGCCTTGGAAGCTCGGCGGCGGCGTGTCTTCAGGCTGCATTCGCATGTCCAACGATGACATCGTCGACCTGTACAATCGCGCCAAGATCGGCGCGACGGTCATTGTGCAGCGATAATATCTGCAAATCCGTTCAGGCCGCCGCGATTTCGGCCGTCCGGCGTGCGTCCTGATCCGATTGCGGCAACATGAAGCCGTCGAAGTAAGCAGCGAGCTCTTCATATCCGTCGAGCGGAAGAACCTGCGCGACGTATTGATCCGGCCGCACGACGACCATGGACCCTGCCTGCCGATCGATGCCGCGCATGGCAAAAATGTCGTTGCCGCCTTTGGCGTCGGCACAGAATACCTTCTCGTAGTCGAGAAGGCCGAAACGACCCTTCCCCGGCAACAGCAGCGCCGGCATGGTTTCGATGGCGAGCTCCCGATGCGCTTGCTGGAACACCGCGCGCACATCGATCACCGCGTCGATATCCTCATCGCGACGGGTATATTTCCGGATCGGAGACTGCCGGTCTTGTTCAAGAAAGCCGCACAATTTGCGGATGGCGGAATCCGCCGCGGCTGGGTTGCCCGCGCCGGCAAAGGCGAAGATCCGAAAGCGTCCGTCGGCTTTGGCGACATGGCCGAGGTGAACCGGCTTGGCGTCGGCAAGGCGCACGACCGGCGCCGAATGAAAGCGCGTCCCAACAACAAACCCTTGCGCCAAACGCTGGTGGAGGCTTTCACCGGTCAGGAGCGACGGAGCGTAATGCGTCGCCGTTCCCGCCGTATAGCGTCCGCTCCGCACGAAATAGTTCTGGGTCTCGGCCGGGTCGGCCTTGCCGCCGTCTTCATGTGTGGTGGCGAGGAGTGCAGCCCATTTGCGATCGAAGTCGATCAGTTCCTTGGCGATGGTCCGCCGTTCCGCGGAATAAGTATGCAGCAAGGATGGCGGGCACAGCTTGCGCAGCACGGCGACGAGTTTCCATCCTAAATTGAAGGCGTCCTGCATCGAGACGTTCATGCCCTGCCCCGCCTTCGGACTATGGGTGTGGCAGGCATCGCCGGCGATGAAGACGCGCGGCAGCCGCGTCGCGATCGCTTCCGCCGGCACGTCATCGAATTTGTCGGTCAACCGCTGGCCGATCTCATAGACCGACCACCACGGCACCTCCTTCACGTCGAGCTTGAACGGATTGAGAATCCGCTGTGCCTTCGCGATCAGCTCATCGAGGGTGATATTGCGGCTCGCGACCCGCTCGCCGGCGTCGAGCTTGGTCAGCTCGACATAGAGGCGGAACAGATAGCCGCCTTCCCGCGGAATGACGATGATGCTGCCCTCGCCGGCGGACTGGATCAGCGACTTGCAACGGATGTCGGGGAAATCGGTCACCGCCAGCACGTCCATGACGCCCCAGGCGTGGTTGGCGGAATCGCCGGAGAGTTCGCGCCCGATCGATGCCCGGACCGCGCTGCGCGCCCCGTCGCAGCCGACCACATAACGGGCCTTGACGGTTTCGGTCTCTCCCTGGTGCGGGGCCTCGAGCCGTTCGAGGGTGACGGTCACCCGCTGATCCGCACCGTCACTGCCGCCCGCCGACGGCTGAACCGTAACGAGGCGCCGCGCATAATACGGCTCTAGTCTGGTCGCCGACCGGCGCATGACGTCGAGATAAAAATCATGCACGCGCGCCTGATTGAGCACGACGTGCGGGAATTCCGACAAGCCGTCTTCGACATCCTGCACCCGGCCGCTGCGGACGATGTTCGCAGGCTGCTTGTCGTCCGGTTTCCAGAACGTCGTCTCATTGATCCAGCAGGCTTCTTTCAGCACGCGTTCGCTGAAGCCGAAGGCATGGAACATCTCCATAGTGCGGCAGGCGATGCCGTCCGCCTGACCGCGCAGCATGCGGCCCGATTTCTGCTCGACGATGCAGGTCTTGATGTCGGGAAATTGTGACAATTGCGCCGCGAGCGTCAGCCCTGCCGGTCCGCTGCCGACGATCAGGACATCGACCTCCTCCGGAACGGAACCTTGCGCACCCGACGCCGGATATCGCTCCGATCGGTCTGAGATTTCCGGATCGCCCGGCTCGAAACCGTTGAGGTGAAACTGCATGCTCCTTCCCCATTTTTGGCCGCGCGTAGCGCCCACAGGCGCATCAGGCGTTGTTAATCAGTATACTGAACATCAGTATGCTGGTTCTTATTGCTCAGCATGCTGAATATCAGTATACTCGTCAAGTCCCGCTTGGAGAATTCGGGCGAAAGGCGTCCCATGCCGGCCATGACAGACACGCATGACATGCCCGGCCACTTGGCGCGGCGCTTCCAGCAGATTGCGGTGGCCGTGTTCCTGGCCGAAGCCGAGAAAGCCGGCTACGACCTTACGCCGGTCCAGTACGCGGCGCTTGCCGCCGTCAGCGCCAATCCCGGGCTCGATCAGGTGACGCTTGCCGGATTGATCGCTTACGATCGCACCACCATCACCGGGGTCGTCGACCGGCTGGTGCAGAAAGGGCTCGTCGCGCGCCAGGAAAACAGCCGCGACAGACGGGCCCGCGAATTGAAGATCACCGATGCGGGACGACGAGTTTGGCGCGGCCTCACGCCGGCGGTCGAGGCGGCACAGCGGAGCATGATGCGCGGCCTGACTGAAAAGGAAGCCAAGGAACTGGTGCGCCTCCTGCAGAAGGCGATCGCCGCCGGCAACGAATTGAGCCGGGCGCCGCAGCGCGACGCAGCGACGGCTTGACGCGGCCTGCGCGAACTCAGCCAAGGACCTTCCGCTCATGCGCATCATCCTCGGCATCCTGTCCGGTGTTCTCGGCGCGCTCGCCGGCTGGTTCGGGCTGGCCTTTCTGGTGGTCAGCCTCGCCGGCCCGGACCGGGATGGCGGCATCGCCATGGGCGCCTTCTTCAACATCGGACCGTTCGGCGGGCTCGCAGGCTTCATCGCCGGCATATGGCTGTTCAGTAAGATAGGACTTATTCGCGCCGGCGCACCGTCGCCCGCCGCGGAAGAGTCCGGCGCTGCAACCCGGCCGCGGACGCGCATTTCGCGTCCCTTTGCCGTTGTTATTGTGGCGCTCGCCGCAGGTCTCGCCTGGTGGGCGTGGTACGAGCTTATCCGCTCGCCCTATCTCACGCACGGCTTCATGACGCTCGACCTGCAGTTCCGGCTGCCGCCCGGCATGAGCTTGCCGCCGTCCAGCGATAATGTGCAAATTACCGTGGAAGAAGACGGTGGGCAGGCGATGGTCATGTTCGGCCCGAGCTGGCACGGTCACGATGGCGACCGTCTGGTGATCCTCGCCACGGCTGCACTCGACAAGAAAACGAGTCACCGGAGCGTCAGCCTCGCTTTGCCCGGCGTCTCCGAGCAAAACTGGCGGCTGGATCTCTCTTACGATCCGGATCCCACTCCCGGCTATTCGCCCTGGCGCCTTCCGAGCGCCGTTTCCACGACCAAGATCGAGATGAACTTCCGTCTGAGAGCCGACCGTCAAGAGAATTGATATCGGTCGCTCTCGCTGTCCGAGATTGCCCTCGTCGGGGTTTAAGTACACGGCTTACTTCACTCGCGGCTGCGCGCCTTCGCCTGTTGCGCCATCCGCCACGCAACCCATGCCTTCATGTAGCGATAATAGCTGCCCTCGGCATTGGCGACCGCGAGCAGAAACCCCTCGGCGCCGTCGAGCACGCCGAGGCGGAGCACATAGCTTTTGAAGAATGCAAAACATCCGTGCGCAATGCCGGTGAAGAACCACACGCGGCGGCCCGAGGCGACGAGCGTTTGCGCCCCCGCCGTCGAATAGCGATCCATCCGCGACAGCGCGTCTTCAAGCTTCAGCACCGGATGATGGATCAATGGCTTATCGAGCCTTTTGACAGTGCCGTCGCAGATCACGCGCTCATGGACAAGCGCATCGTCGAAGCGGCCTTTACTGCGGCGGAACAGGCGCAGCACGTAATCGGGAAACCAGCCGGAGTGATGCATCGGCCGACCGCAGAAACTCGAAACGCGCGGCAGCTCGAAACCGTCGACGCCCCCTTCTACGCGACCTTGGACACCGGCGTCGGTCATTGCCCGCTCGATGGCGTCCGCAAGCTCGGGCGTCACCCGCTCATCGGCATCGATCGACAGCACCCAGTCGCCGGCCGCCAGCGACAGCGCATAATTCTTCTGCGGCCCAAAGCCCTGAAAGTCGTGATGCTCGACGCGCGCGCCCTTGCCGCGGGCGATGTCGGCGGTGCCGTCGCTCGATCCGCAATCGACCACGATGCGCTCGTCGCAAAAGGCAAGCGCGTCGAGGCATGCGGCGATATTCGCCGCCTCATTGCGCGTGATGACGATTGCAGAGAGCTTCGGCGCGGAGAGCTGTGGCATCGAAACCGGAAAACTCAATTCCAATACGGCGGATAGCCGGAATTCTTCTGCTCGGCTGCGAGCAGCCGCAGCATCGCCGGCCATTCGAGCACGCCGTAAGGCCGCCGCGCGCCCGGCTGATAGAGATGCGCGGTATGCGCCAATACGTTTTCGCCGGGCATGGTGAGCTCGGTGCCGGACGCCGAACTCGCAGCCAAAGCATCGACCTGCGAGCGGCACGACAATTCGAGCTGATACATGGTGTTGAACGCCTGCTGGATGGTGGCGCCGCAGGTGAGCAGGCCGTGATTGCGCATGATCATCGCGTCATGCGGGCCGAGGTCGTGCACCAGCCGCTCGCGCTCGTCGAGATCGATCGCCGGCCCCTCGTAGTCGTGATAGCCGATATGACCGACGAAGCGGATCGAGGTCTGCGACATCGGCAAAAGGCCGCATTTCATCGCCGACACCGCCATGCCGGCGCGGGTATGGGTGTGCAGCACGCAGGCGATATCCGGCCGCGCCTTGTGAATGGCGCCGTGGATCACATAGCCCGAGACATTGATGCCGTAATCGGTGTCGGGCTTGGCGATGATATTGCCCTCGACATCGATCTTGACCAGGCTCGAGGCGGTGATCTCCTTGTAGAGCAGGCCGTAGAGATTGATCAGGAGATGGTCGGTACCGGGAATGCGCGCCGTGATGTGGTTATAGATCAGATCGGTCATGTCATAGGCATCGACCAGCCGGTAACAGGCGGCGAGATCGAGCCGCGCCTGCCATTCCTGCTCGGACACCTCGCTGCGGATCGATTTGAAGTCTGTGGCGTAATTCACGGCGGTTCCTCCCGTACCCCTCATAAGCATAACCGCGGGTCAGGCCCATGTCAGGGGTCAATGTCGGGGGTCAATGTCAGGGACCAATGTCAGGAGCCAACTAACGTGAGATTTCACAAGAAGGGCCGGCTAAGACATTACTTGAGAAGCCAGTTAAGGGGTCACTTTAAGAGCTTGAGAAGGCGCGCAAACAGCGGGCGAGGAAAATGCCAGGGAAGACCGAAAGTCTTGAGATCGAGGACATCTTACGCAACCACGCCAAAGAGAAGCTCAAGCGCGGCGAGGTCGTCGCCTCGATGATCGTGCGGCTGGTGCGCGGGCCGGAGATCGCGCGCATCGCCGCCACCGCCGGTTTCGACAGCCTCTATGTTGATCTGGAGCATGCAAGCTTCTCGCTCGAAACCACCGGCCAGATCTGCACGGCCGCACTTGCGGTCGGCATCACGCCGCTGGTGCGGGTGCCTGGTGTCGCCGAAGTCTCGCGTGTGCTCGACGCCGGCGCGCTCGGCGTCATCGCTCCGCATGTGCGCTCGGCGGCAGAGGCCCGCGCCTATGTGACGGCGGCAAAGTTTCCGCCGCTCGGCGAGCGCTCGGCCGCGGGTCACCTGCCCCATCTGCACTATCGTTCGTTTCCGGTTGCGCAAGCCGATGCGGCGATGAACGCGGCGACCATGCTGGCCGTGCAATTCGAAAGCGAGGAGGCGCTGACCAAGGCCGACGAGATCGTCAGTGTCGACGGCGTCGACATGGTGCTGATCGGCAGTAACGACATGCTCGCCGACTGGAGCCTCGCCGGCCAATACGAGCACCTGCGCCTGCGCGACGCCTACGCCAAAACCATCGAGGTGTGCCGCCGCCACAATAAATATGTCGGCGTCGGCGGACTGTCGTCGCGTCCCGACCTCGCCGCGCAGTTTGTCAAAATGGGCGCGCGCTATGTCTCGACCGGTACCGATCTCGGCTTCCTGCTCGCGGCCTGCACCGCCAGGGCCAAGCAAGTGCGCGAGATGCCGGCGAACTGAAAAATCGCGCGATGAGGGCGCGTACTCATAAATGAGACTCGTAAATGAGATTCGACGGGCGAAAGCTGGTCAATGACCGCTTTGCCCCGGAAGCCGCTGCGGCAGCCAGCAAAACCGCCGGTCGACGCGACCGAAGCTGCGACGGCACTGTCGCTAACCGGTCGGATTCTCAGACCGGGCCCTGTGACGACGAGATCGGAAACCAAAAAGCCGCCCCCTATTCGTGAAGCAGCGTTTGCCAGTTTGAAGGCACCGCTCCGGCCGGTCCCGGCACCGGCTGATCCAACGGATGCGAGTGGGGAGCCTGAAGCTTGGGGCCGGCGAGGAATTCTTCAGTCCGATAGTCGTAAAACCAGTGCTCGCCCGGCTCGAAGCTCGTGATGATCGGGTGACCCGTGGCGGCGCTATGTTTCGATGCATGCTGGTTTGGTGAACTATCACAGCAGCCGATGTGACCGCATTGCGCGCATCTGCGGAGATGCAACCACCATCGGCCCAGAGCCAAGCATTCGACGCAACCCGTTCCGCTTGGCTCGGCCGCGGGGTTGATACCATCCCTTTCGGATTTCATGGGCTCCTGCCGTTCAGCCGTAAGTGACGCCCGGATTGCTTTGCCCGACTTCAATAATATAGCCGTCAGGATCGCGAATGTAGCAGCGCGTCTCGCCGTATTTGGGCTTCGGCTCGGTGATGAACTTAGCTCCGCGGCTTTTCCATAGTTCATAACACGCGTGAATATCGGCAACGCGGATATTCATAAAGCTGCTGACCAAATCGGGATCGGCGGGAGCTCGGAGCGTTACTGTTGGCTTGTCGGGTGTCCCGCCGCCGCCGACGTTGACAATGAGCCACGTGTTCGCGATCTGGAGGTAACCCGGCGCGCCCTTGCTATCGCCTCTGCTGAGAATGCGACTACCGAACACCGTTTCGTAAAATCGAAGCGATCGCTCGATGTCGGCGACGGTGAGAAAGTGTGCGACGGTAATGCCGTCCTGCGGCGGCATCTGATAGGTTTTCTGCTCGACCTGTGCTTGGCTCATCGACGACTCCAATACGGATATCGCATGCCCCCTTGGTTAGGATATGTCGGGCAGCATGCTTAAGCAATGAACTGGGACTTACAGCTAAAGACGCAAAAGTGTTATGGCGCAGCAATGCCGCACAATGCATCGATCGAATATTGTCCTGCACCGGTAATGTGCAACAGCAAGAAGCCTCCCATAATGCTGAGATTTTTATAAAAGCTATCCATGCTGTCGACTCGATCCGCATCAGGCACCGTCCAATAACGATGCCCAATAAGCGCAGTCCCCAGCGTGTATAAAACCAAAAGTAACGCCAAAGGACGCACGAACACGCCGATCGCAACCGCGAACGCAACCGGCAGCTCCATAAAGGTCGCTACCGCGGCAGCCAGAACCGGCGTCGGGACGCCGAGCTGCACCATTTGACTTACCGTGCCCGAATAGTCCCTCAGCTTTCTCCAGCCGAAAATCAGAAATAGTGTCGTGAGAAGAAGACGGGCCGCAAGAATGAACTCATCATTGATCCCGTTTATCATGAGAAGTCTCGAGGAATAGAACGATCCCAGTCACGACGACACACTTCGTTCGCACCCTCGAAGGCGCGCAAGCTTCCTCGCAGCAAGAAAGCATCGGCCGTGGACGATAGCGACATCTGCGTCTCGACTCGGATTTGCCATTCGTTTCGCGACAGAGTCTGAGTATTGCGCAACTCGGCAACGGCGCTGAGCGGATCATTCTCCTCGACGTGATACTGCGTATTCCACTGTGTACCCAGTTCGAGACCGATGCGGTCGATGCGCTCGATCCGTACACCATCGCGATGAAGGATGGTTGGCTTCTCGGGGGGCGCCGTCTCGGGTTCGGGAAAAGGTAAGAGCTTGGCGTCTGCGACGTTGGGCGAGCGTCGCGGCAGATCGAGCGTGCCGGCAAAGATCTGCACAGTCGCCGTCTCCGGACTGGGCCAGATCATCGGCCAGTAAGCCGTCGATATCGCAAGCCTCACCTTGTGGCCGGCTGGAAATACCGAGCCTGCATCGTTGAGCTGGATGCGCACCCGATAACGCTCACCTATCGCCAGCAAAGCGGGCTGTTCGTGGCCCTCGCGATGCGTGAGGTTGAGCACACCATAGCTGACGCGCAGCAATTCACCGGACAGGTGTACATCGCATAACCGAACGACCAGATTTGCAATCGGCCGGTCGGACGCGAGATCGAGCGTTACGATCGGAGCGCCGAGGATCTCGATCGGCTCATCGAGCGGCGTCGTCTCGAAAACCAAGGAGCGCAGGTCATCTTCTTGCTGGTCGCCCGCTTGATCGCGCCCGCGACCGAATGGAACCCATTCGCCTGAACTCTTGCCAACAGTCTGCGGCGAGCATACCGCGCGCGCCGTCAAAGGTGCGGCGGCGTCTCGCAGTCCCTCGTCGGTCAAGAACAGCCGCCGGGGCTTCATTGCCGCCGGCGGCCACGAAGATTCTGCGACCCACCGGCCCGGCAGCGTGTCGTGATGGCTCGCCGGTTTCACACTGTCCGTCATCCACGCCCGCAGCATGGGTTCATCCATCACGCCGGTATCGGCGCCCTTCAGCCAATGATCCCACCAACGCAGGATTTCCTGGAGGAATCCGATCTGGGGGCCGGGAAGTGCAAAGTGCGGATAGGCGTGGGCCCATGGCCCGATAAGACCCTTGCGGGGCACGTTAAGTCGCTCGAGCAGGCGCGGGATCGCATTCTTATAGCCGTCGGTCCACCCGCCGACGGCATAGACCGGGCACTGGATCGCTGCGTAATCCTCGCATACCGATCCGTGCTTCCAATACGCATCGCGTCGTTGATGCTGCAGCCAATTTTCCTGGAACAGCGGTATGTTTTGCAGGCGCTCCAGCCACATCGCTCGCCAGCTGTCGCCGACCAGCGCCGGATCGGGCGGCAGGCACATCAAGCTGAAAAAGAAAAACGCCCACTCAAGTCCGGCCTTGGTCAGCAGCGTGCCGCCCATGTAGTGCGCGTCGTCAGCGTAGCGATCGTCGGTCGAGCAAATGGTGACGATGGCTTTGAGTGCCGGGGGACGGCGCGCCGCAATTTGAAGTCCATTGAACCCGCCCCAGGAAATTCCCATCATCCCGACCGAGCCATTGCACCAGGGCTGTGCCGCCAGCCAGGCGATCACCTCCACGCCATCGTCTTGTTCCTGCTTGGCGTACTCGTCGAACAGCAAACCCGTCGATTCGCCGCTACCGCGAAGGTCGACGCGAACGCCGGCGTAGCCGTGACCGGCGAGATACGGATGGGTCAGCGCGTCCCGCTCGTAGGTGCCGTCGCGCTTGCGGTAAGGCAAATATTCCAGAATGGCCGGAACGGGATTCTGGTCCGCGTCTTCCGGCAGCCAGATGCGGGCGGCGAGCTTCGTGCCGTCTTTCAGAGGGATCAACATGTGCTCGATGACGCGCACCGGTCTTGGAAACGTCGTGACAATCATGGCGGACCACTCATGATGGCGGCGGTTTGCCGGCCTGCTGCGGCATTGGAGGAAGATAACCGCTGAGGACGCGGCGTCACACGAGGTGTTTGTTCATCAGACCCAGGATCAGGGCATCGAGGCTGTAAGGCCCGGCGCCGGCCGAGATGACGATGATCAACATAAAGGCGTAAAGCGTCTCGGGTAAATAGAGCCAATCGTCGATGCGATCGACTTCATCGATCGGCTTGTAAAGTTTGATGCGCTGCCGGCCGGACGTGGCGATGGCGACGAGGATGACGACAAGCAGGCCAAGCGCGGCGAGTGGCGCCAAGAGCCCGATAAGGACGGCGCCGCCGGCGCTGAACTCGACCAACGGCACCCACCATTGATTGAAGCCGATCGCGTGAACGCCGAGCGCCTTGAGTTCGTCGACGAATGAACGGTGGCGCTCTGCGTTGAACAGCTTGTGATATCCCGACAGCATAAAGAATGCCCCGACCGCGATCCGGTTCAGGGTCATCGCGAGGTCGGTCCACCCGATACCAGCGAACAGCAGATCCTTCATGGTCCATCTCCGCCGCGATTGAAATCACACGCTGAGCAGCCTGGACGGGGTCGCGGGAACCATCGGATTTTGTCCCGGCAGGTCTGAGAGCTTCCGGCCTTTCGCCGTGTGGTTGGGAGGCCCCGATACACCGCTTCCCGAGGTAATCGCTTTTTAGCTGACCGCTAGTAGCAGAAGCAGCCCATACCGAAGCGACCGATTGCGAGGCCGTAGAGGTGGATGCCCTATCGGATCAAGGCTTTGGACGCCGGTGTCGCCGCGATGCGCGCTACGCCGGATCGAATTGTCGAAAGTTCCAGCATCCAAGTTATTCGGTCCAGTGTGGCTTTCGAGCACTAGAGATCAAGCCATCGCCGTCGTAGAGCGATACTGTCATGACATAGGGGATTGCGTGATGAAAAAGCTAATGATTGCAACGGCTGCCGTTCTTGCGCTGATGAGCATCGCCGGATGTGCCCAGGTCGGCAAAGGCAAAGCTCCGCCGCCGGTCGTAACCAAGGGCTGATAGCCATTCGACCAAAAAGGGCCGGCGAAAGCCGGCCCTTTTTCTATTCCGGCCTTTTTCTAGTCCGGCCTTTGGTCAACAATCGGCGCCGCAACAACTGCTCCTGGGAGGATGACATCCCATGCCGATCGATCTTGGACAGGTAGACTGGCTCTATGTCGCCGTGCTGGCGGTGTTCGCCCTATTCGCGAATTTCATAGCCAACCTTTTGTCATTCAACCGTCGAGGACTCAGCGCTGTATTGGCGGCCTTGTTGTTCACAGTGATATTCGTGTTCTGGACCTACTACCCACACGGCTTGCCGCTTCCGACATCGATAACGGCCCAGAAGTCTGCGGTTACCACCGCCATTCCGGCGGCTCCGAACGCCCCGCCAAAGCCGAGCAACCCGGTCACGGACGTCACGCCTGCCCCCGGCACTTCGCGATAGGCCGTCTTCTCCAACGAGGCGAGCGGGTGAAGTTTTGCATGCTCGCTTTGAGCCAATAGCCGCCGCGACACCTCCAAACAGTGATGCCCGCTTTTCACCCCAAAGCGGACATTGCGGCCGCACGGCACAGTGTCTGGCTCTAGCGGTCGACGCCTAGAACCCCCAAATAAAGGTCTCCCCCCCACCCAAAGGAGTACCGAATGGCTTCGCGCCAAATCAAAATGCCTGCAAAGAATGATTCCGAAAACGAAGTCGATGAGGTTTTTTCACAACGTGTGCGGCCAGAGCGCGGCCGATATTTGCTACAGGTAGACCGGCAGACGAAGGGCTCCTACACGACATCGGAAGCCGCGCAATCCGCGGCGCTCACTATCAAGACCGGTTATCCGATCCTTCAGGTGTCTGTGTATGACAGCGTCGAGCACACATTTGCGATGGTAGAAGTACCGGCCGCGTCGTCCTGACGAATGTCCTTTCTCTTCGACTAAGCTTCGGGTCATTAGCTGCCGCAACCGCTCCAATTCCTAGCGTCCGCTTTACCCCCAAAAGCGGCCGGGGCCATAACCTGCCTCACGCACCGCAGCAAAGGCGACGACATGAACCAGAGAGACCGCCCAGCGGCGGTCCCTTGTAATCTAAATATTTGCAGATCAGGCAACTAAGGCGGTGGCGTTCTTCCGCGTCCTGCGGATGACGCTTCGCTCAGCCTAAGCTGTCAGCTGTCGCGGGTCGCATAATCGACCGGTTAGCACACCCTCGTTATTGATCTCGATCTGGAAGATTTCGGACAAGCCCGCCCTTCCACACGACGTCAGTTGGAGTGCACGGCTGCCCGACACACATTTGAGCCAGCCGAGTTCCAATAGACGATCCAGAATCCGAGCTCCGACGAGTCCCCTGAGGTGATAACGACGCTCGCTCCAGTCGAGACAAGGCTGGCAGAAAATCCGCCGAGTCCGCGGTCTCAGATCAGCGCCGAACGCGGAAAGGAAACGCCACCCCGAAGACGTGACCTCGCCGCCTTCATCGGTGAGTACGATGTGCTCCATGGCCACAAGTGCATCGGTAATAGCAACTCCTACCTGGCCAGCCAGGTGATCGTAGCAACTTCGGGCAAAACGGACTGCATCGTCGTTTGCTGACCGCGAGTGATGGCGGGGTGGCACCTCTATGGCAGCGACGACCTTGATGCTCTCCAGCATTGTCGCGACCAGCGGGGACGCGATCCGATAATAGCTGAAGCGGCGCTCGCGAATGACAGTCAAAAGCCGCGCGGCAACCAGCTTGTTCAGGTGGCCGCTGGCGGTCGAGCGAGAGACATTGGCGCTGTGGGCAAGCTCAGTGGCCGTCAGCGACCGGCCGCCCATAAGGGCGCTAAGCATCGTCGCTCGCGCAGTGTCACCCACGAGAGCGGCCACTTCCACCAGATTTGCCGCCGCGACCATCCTTAACCCTATCGCTGATACCGGAAGCATTTCAATCGAAGACAGTTCGGCATGGGCCGAACTGTTCGCGCGAGACAATTGCGAGCCTCGCAGCAAGAATGCGCTGCCTCCGGGAGCTAAACGTCGTGTTGATCCGCACCCTTTATTTCGAGCAAGCAAGCATCACTGCTGCCGTGGTTTGCAGCCTGATCGTCGCCGGCGTCCTGAAGGGGGTGATCGGGGTCGGCATGCCAGTCGTCGCGCTGCCGCTGCTGTCGCTGTTCATCGACATCAAATCAGCGGTCATGCTACTGAGCATGCCTTTGATCTTCAGCAACGTGCCGCAGGCACTGGAGGGCGGAAAGACCGGACGATGCCTCATGCAATTGAGGCCGGTGATTCTCGGCATGATTCCCGGGCTCTTCCTTGGAGTTCGAGTCCTGTTGGCGCTCGATGCGAGTGTTGCAGAGATTATCGCAGGCCTAGTGGTTATGGGTGTCGGCGGCGTTACGCTGCTCGCGCCGAGGCTGCAGCTTCAGTCTCGCTTGGTTTTGCCAACTGCTATCACATTCGGATTTTTCGGCGGGATTCTGGGAGCCATCGCAGCGATGCCGGGACCGCTTGTTTTCATATTTCTGCTTGCAAAGGGACTGCGCGGAAAGGCGTTCACAAAGGAAGCATCGCTGTATCTCGTCGTTTCCGCCGGCTTGCTGGCAATTCTTCTGACGGCGAGCCGCCAGTTCAATTGGCTTGACGTTTTAGTCTCGACGGCGGCGATGTTGCCAGTCGTGCTCGGCATGTACTTCGGACAACATATGCGCGATAAAATTGCACCAAAGACATTCGAGAAGCTGGTATTGATCGCGGTCATTGCCGCGGGGGCCGAGTTGCTGCGACATGGATTCTTCAGTTGACGGGCTTACTGGCAAGCCAGCCGCCGGACATTACACTCGCGTATCTGCTGCACTGCACCGAATCTCGTAGCAAAGCGACGATGAGGGTCATTAGCGGACGCGCCAGCTGATGGAAGGCGGACAAGCGGCTGAGCAATCCCCGGCAGATGCTGCCGCAATAATAAAACAAGCCAAAGCGGAACTTGCGATCCTTACCGGGATTGACCGTAAGACGGGCGGCACCTGTCCCCCACCCCCCGACTATCCCACACCGGTACTGCCCGTCAGCCTGTGTCTAGAAACAGACATAACCCGGCGTTTGCCGTTCATCAGTACCGCAGAGGAGAGAGCCATGAGCAGCTTCGATCAAGGAGCCGGTGTCGCGCGCGACGCCCTACGGAAGGGCGAGGCCGCAACGCAAGAAGGGTTGGACCAAATGGGACGCAGCTTTTCTGCGTCATTTGACGGTCTTCGTGACTTCAATCTCAAGATGATCAATATGATGCGCACCAATGCGCAAGCGAGCTTTGATCTTGCTGAAGGTCTTGTTACCGCAAAATCGTCGACTGACGCCTTCGAAAGATTGAAAAGCTTTGCTGAGCAACAGGTCCAGACTTTACAAAAACAAACCCAGGAACTGACCAGCTTGACTCAAACCGTCGCGCAAGAAGCCATGCAGCCGGTCAAGGATGCCGCGGACCGGTTCACAAAGACCGCGTAACGCGTCTGTGCGGGCATGAAAAGCTGGAGCATGATCCGGAAAAGTGGAACCGGTTTTCCGAAAAGATCATGCTCGATCAAAATCCTAGGGCGACAAACAATTCAGCCTGAAACAATCACGCTCTAGGCGACCGGGAGACGCGCTCTCGGAAAGCCCGGCCAGCGGTTCCCCGTGGGGATTTCGTTCAGACGAGGAACCAATGCAGACATGTGTGGTTGCTCCTTCGTCCCCCTAAACTTAGCCGGAGAAGCCCAATGGCCCGAGACGAGCACAATAAAGCAGCTGAACATCACGAAAATGCCGCGAAATCCCACCGCGCCGCCGCCCAACATCATGAGAAAGGCGACCACGCCAAGGGCAAAGAGCACTCGGCAAACGCCCAGCAACATTCCCAAAATGCTCGCCAACATAGCGAGCAGGCTCACTCCAAGAGCCAACAGCAGAAATAAGTCGAGAGGCCCGATGCAAATCGGGCCTTCTTCATTTTCGGAACAACTCCCATACGGCGGCAGCTTTTTACTGCAGCCGCATGGTGAAAGCGGGTCGCCATAGTGACCGCGACGAGCTGGTTGCCCCGACGCGAACTACACAGCCTAGAAATATCGCACCGACGCGCGGCTGAGAAAGAAGCCGCGGCCGTTGCTATTCGTACAAACAAGACCGAATTTGAACGTGACGCAGCCGATCTCACCCTTCACGATCGTGGAACCTTCAGCGAGCTCTTTCGCATCCGCCTCGTCCACCAGCGGCCCGGGATCGCCGGCACAAGGCAACGGCGCGGCAACGCCCGTAGCCGACAGGTTGACCCGATCGGAGACGGGGTCCCCCCCGTCGCAGACGCTCTTTTGAGGCGCCGGCTTCAGCCCGCTCTTAATGACGCACTCTACCCCGACGGTGCTCAGGCTGCAGACGATGTTGCCCGACGGGGTCTTGAAGGCTCCGTCGGATGCCGCCTCTGCAGATCCGGCCAGGACGAGGCCGCACACCACAAGACACATTGCCTGGACCACGGCCAGATTCCGCAGCCGGTCAACGATAACGAAGCGTCGCCTCTTGAAGCGTTGCCTTTTCATGTGCGTCCCCCGATTTTGACGGCCGAGCAATTCCCGCAAACCTCTTCCCAAGACGATGCTCTTGCCTCGCCTGTGTACGCACACGTGTGATCGGCCGCCACTCGGAGGCTGGACCGTCACCGGGACACGCCTGCGCGTTATGAATCCACGCCCAGATTCGTGCGCGGCCCGGCCACAGCAGCACTTTCGCCTGAAACGGCTTCGCGGCGAAAGCGCACCGCATGGGCGATCAGCACCACGCCGACGATGAAGAGCGGCGCTGACAGCACCATGCCCATGGTGAGACCGTGCGCGAGCTGTTCGAGCTGCGGATCGGGCTCGCGGAAAAATTCGCAGAAGGTGCGCGCCACGGCATAGCCAACGCAGAAAATCCCGGAGATGAGACCCGGCCGCCTGAAGGCGCCGCTGCGGATGAAAACGGCGAGCACGACAAACAGCACAAGCCCCTCGAGTGCTCCCTCATAGAGCTGGCTCGGATGGCGCGGCAGATCGTCGACATCCGGGAATACCATGGCCCACGCTACGTCGGTAGGGCGGCCCCACAATTCGGGCCGGATGAAATTGGCGATGCGGCCGAGAAAGATGCCGATCGGTGCGGCCGCCGCGCAGACGTCGCCGATCGTCAGGATCGAAATTTTTGCCCGCCGCGCGATATACCAGATGACCAGACAGGCCGCGAGCATGCCGCCGTGAAACGACATGCCGCCGTTCCACAGCTCGAAAATTTCGAGCGGATGCGCGGAGTAATGACTCCACTCATAGAAGATCACCTGGCCGAGCCGGCCGCCGACGACGATGGCGAGCGCGGAATAAAGCACGAGGTCGCCGATCGTATCGGCATCGGGCCGCGGCGTCGAACCCCAAAGCTTGTCGTCACGCACCAGGAGCCACGCATAGAGCCAGCCGAAGGCGAGCCCACCGATATAAGCGAGCGCGTACCAGCGGATCGGAAACGGCCCGATATTGACCGCCACCGGATCGATCGCAGGATAAGGAATAAGGGCGATGGTCATAACGACATCCGGTTCGCAGTGCCGAGGTTATGGATTCCGGGTTTGCGCTGCGCGCGCTCCGGAATGACGAATGCCCCTGCCGCATAAGCATAACGCCGACATAAATGCGGGAAAGACATGACGGAAAAACGAAGCGCTTTGTGTCGTTTCATCGTATGATCGCGAGATAACGGCCGAAGCAGTAGGCTTGGGCAAACAACATAATCGGGAGGGACGTGAATGACCCGCGAAAATGTCGGCATTCTGAGGAGCCTGAGGCTGGTCTGCGGGATCCTCGTGCTGACGCTTCTGGCTGCTGCCTTAAGCCCCGCTTCCGCCGACGACTATCCCACCCGCTCCATCCGTCTCATCATCCCCTTCCCGCCCGGCGGCTCCAACGACGTGGTCGGCCGCATCATCGCCAATCAGCTCGGCAAGCGGCTTGGCCAACAGGTCTTCGTCGACAATCGCGCCGGCGCCGGCGGCGTGGTCGGCACCGACCTTGCAGCGAAGGCGACGCCCGATGGTTATACGCTTCTCGTCATCTCGATCGCGCATGCGGTCGATCCGTGGCTCTACAAAGAAACCTTCGATCCGGTGAAAGACTTCGTGCCGGTCAGCATCTTTGCCACCGGCACCAATGTGCTCACCGTCAATCCGAAACTGCCGGTGAACTCGGTCGCCGAATTGCTCGCTTACGCCAAAGCGAAGCCCGGCGTCCTCAACTACGCCTCCGCCGGCATCGGCAGCTTCCAGCATCTGAGCGGCGAATTGTTCAAGCTGATGTCGGGCGCCGACATTCAGCACGTGCCGTATAAAGGCGGCGGCCCGGCGATGCTGGCGGTGATCGCCGGGGAAGACCAGGTGATGTTCTCCTCGATCGTGCAGACGGTGCCGAGCGTTCAATCCGGATCGCTGCGCGCGCTCGCGACCGGCGGCGAGAAGAAAAGCCCGATTCTTCCCGACCTGCCGACGATCGGCGAGTCCGGCGTGCCGGGCTATGTCGCGACCAATTGGTGGGGCGTCGTTGCGCCCAAGGGCACGCCGCAGCCGATCATCGATAAGCTCCATGACACCGTCGCCGTCGTGCTGAAATCCGCCGACACCGAAAAATATTTGGCCAATGAAGGCGCCGCGCCGGTCGATATGAGCGCGGCGGCGTTCGGCAAATTCATCGAATCCGAAATCGCCAAATGGGGTCCGGTGGTGCAGAAGGCCGGCATGAAGGCCGAGTAGTCCGGCAGGCGGCAAGAAGGCGCCAGAACTCAATATATGCGTGCGGGATCTTTTGGGCGGCAACCCCTGAGAGCGGAGAGCCGGATATCGTTGCGCGCGCAACAAACGGCGCGCGGGCTTCAATTCGGCGCGTAGCCGGACGAGCGCATGCACTGCGTGTAGACGAGAAAGAATTTCATTTCCGGCGATCCCGCGCCGGGAGCGCTATTGCCCATTTTGGTGCAGTTCGCCTTATCTTGGCTGAACTGCTCGGCGCTGACCGGCTGCGGGAGATGTTTCCAGGTCGCCGCGTCCTGATATTTCGTAGGGGTCGCGGCGTTGGGCGCGGAGGTTTTGGGAACCTCCGGAGGTTTCGGCGGAACCGCGGCGATCCTCGGCGCCGTGCTCGGCGGCGTGGCCATGTCAAATAAGGCGCCTCCCCGCGAACTGATATCCGGGGCGCATCCCACCAGGGCTACGCTGCCGATCAGCGCCACCGCTAATCCACGCCTGTGCGCGGACATTGTTTCCCCACCACGCCCTACTCACCCGTACCGATCAAAACGTAGCACGAGCGGGTCGCAGCAGAACGTCAAAAGGGCCCGAGAAATGGCCGCCTTTTTATTTTTTGTTGCTGTGTGGCTTGCCGGTGCGTGCGGCCGGTACGGCTGGCTTGTGCGACTTAGTCGTGCCAACTTGGCCGTGCCATTTGGGCCGCCCGCACGCCAGTATGGAACTCGTTAAAATGGAACTCGTTAAATGGAACTTGACCAGGGAACTCAACAATGGAACTCGGGGGCGCAGGCTCGATTTCTTGCATTTGTCATTAATGCCGGAAAATACTGCGCTTTCTTCTATTTGTCATTAATCTCAGGAATTAATGTCAGGAAGGGATTACCTCACTTTCGCCATGAACAATTCTGAGCATAAAAGACAGATAAGCCATTATTTGCTCTTAAAGTTCTGTGCGGGGGAAATTGAAATGTCTCGAATCGAAAATCAGAACCACCGACCGGGGGTGTTTAACGGGGGATTATGAGGGGCTGGCGCTCGGGATTTGTTGCTCGGCGCGTTGCTTGACGCGTTGATACTTGTGCGACACAGCCTCCTTCAAAGATTAGGCATGAAGAAGCCCGACCGGTGCGAACTGTCTTCGCGCGCCTGCGGCAACGCAGGACACTTGTTAACGCAGGGCACTCGTTGATGTGCAAGACTGTTGTTGATGTGCATGTCGGCACGCATCGGCACGGACGTAAGTAAGGCCAAAGAACTGTCGTAGTGTAACCATCGGAGCTTGGACGATCATGCGTTCTCCAATTCAGCAGCCTGGAGATTATGACGCTCCTTCCGCTCGGGCGACGTCACCACTCCTTAATAACCAGCGGAACACTGCACCTGTCAGACGAACCGTTACCGGCGATCCCGGTTTCAGCGGCGATCGCGGATTTCTTGAATTGCAGCGTCAGCTCTCGCTGACACCGACCGAAGTCCCCGAACCTCCGTTGAGCTTTCGCGGGGACGGCAGCGGATTGTCGTCGACGCTTTGGCGATTTTCTGTGCTCGCGTCGGTCGCGGCGATGGTTGCGCTGGGCGTGGTATATGTGCCGGGCCTGCTGAAGGCGACGCAGGGGGGCTCGCCGCAGGATGTTTTGCCGGGCAAGACGGACGCCATGGCAGGCGGCAACGGCGCAACTGCGGCTCAAGGGATCAGCCAAAGCGAGGCGGCGAGCCGTTTGCAGCCGCGGGTCGTTGCGGTCGTGCCGTTGTCCGATCCGCCGGCGGCGGTCGCGAATAATCAGGTGCCCGCTGCGCCCGCCCCGCTCGCGGCGCCCAATCCAGTACCCAATCCAGTACCAAATCCGGCACCAAGTGTTGCGCAAGCGCCGGCGCCGGCTGTCGTAGCAAATGCCGCGCCCACCGGCGGCGGAGCAAGCGCAGTCGTGGCGCCGCTGGCCGCGGCAATCAACACACCGGCGGCCGCCTCGCCGCCGCCTCCGGCGATGCAACTGCCTCCGCCCGCGGCGATACAGCCGGCGCCGCCGCCCGTTGCCGCTGTGCCGGCGCCTCGACCGCAACCGGCTCCCGCGCCTGCCGCGGAGAGCAGCACGCCGTCGCTCGACAGTTCTGAAATTGCGTCGCTGATGAAACGCGGCCAGTATTTTCTGGACAGCGGCGACATTTCGTCGGCGCAGCTGTTGTTCCGGCGGGCCGCCGAAGGCGGCAGCGCGCAGGGCGCGTTCGCCCTCGCCTCAACCTACGACTCGCATTACCTCGCCGCGCATCAGGTGATCGGTGTCGCCGGCAACGATGCGAAAGCGCGCATCTGGTATCAGCGCGCTTTGGATCTGGGATCGCCGGACGCCAAAGGCATGCTCGCCCAGCTCGGCGGCAGATAAGCGGGCGGCAGCGCCGCCCGCACGCAGCAAAAATTTACCGGCTCGATTGGCTCTGGCGACTGGCGCGCCACTGCAGGAATTCGCGGAACAAGGCGTCGCGGTCGCCGCCATTGGCCCCTTGCGGCTGGCGGCTCATAAAGTCGTTGAAGTCGGCCTGCTGCGCCGTCGCGTCCTGCTTCTGCAGCTTGTTCACCATGTCCTGCGCGACGCTGAACCGGGTCCAGCCTGGAACGGTGGCGGCCAGATTGGTGTCGGCCCATTTCGGGTGAAACGGCGGGTGCTGCAGTTTGCTGAAATTGTTGAACAGATATTGCACGAGGCGCTCGACCTTGTGGTAGCGGTCCGAGCCTACCGGCCAGTTATAGACCGCCAGCACCGCCGGCACCGCAATCGTGTCGATGCGGTCCTTGCCCTCCAGCAAATTGGGATATTCCTGCTTGTTGAATTCGCCCAGCGTATAATAGTCCTCGAATTCATGCGTGAATGGGATGTTCACGAGGTGCAGGCCCGAATTGGCCGGGATCTTCGAGAAAAAGTCGATGGGCTTGGGAATGACGCGGGCGATCGCGTCGATCTCGCCCGACTGCAGCTTCTGCAACGCGGTCGGCTGATCGATCAGGACTTGATTGACCTCGATGCCGAGCCGCTGGAACACGATGGTGCCGGTGAGGCTCGCGCCGGTGCCGGCCGGGCCGAAATTAACCTTCTTGCCGCGCAGATCCTGGAGAGACTGGATGTTATCGCGTGCCAGGATGTGCAGTTCTGAGATCGGCAGCCGGATGATGTAATCGACGCGCTGCTCGAGATTTGGCGTTTTGCGGACCGTGCGGAAATACTCGAAAACGTCGGACTGGGTAATGGCTGCGTCGACGCCATGAAGGTAGAGCAGATCGTCGAGATTTGACGCCGCGCCATAGGAAACGATGGGAAGAATGCGGAAATTGTCGCCGTCGTTGAGCGCCGACGCCATTTCGTCGACGAGCCGCATATAAGTCCCGGATAACAGGCCGCCGACGATGCCCACGGTCCAGGAGTTCTTTTGGGCCCGCAACGTGGCGTCGGTGCCCCCGCCGGACAGGGCCTTCGGAACGACCTGGGCGGATGAGGTGACGACGCTGAAAAAAGCGACGATCCACACAAAAAACGAGCAAATAACAAAGATGCGTGCGCGCATGGTCCCAACTCTACTCCGCTGCACAGGAACAGGACATACTAAACCCCTTGTACACGAATTTCATCCGCCAATTATGGCAGTGCTGGGACGAGCCGGGATTTTTAGATTTAGTTACTGGAACTTCGGCCTGAAAGTTCCGGTTCGCAACTGTTCTCGCATTTTAACTTTCTGTCACGAAACCGCTTGATCTATCTCAGCCATGACGCGATCTCGTCACAAAATCCCGCCAAAGAGAATGGCTGACTATCGTTAACTCGAGCCGCCGGATCGAGACATTTGGAAAGATCCTGATTTTTTGTGTTTGGCTTCCGGCCCGTATCTGATGAAGCGGAGCCGGGAGCCGATTGACCAGCTGAGCGACCCACTTCGGGGTCGGGGGAGAAGTCGAATGCTGAAACGATGCACTGCCGCGCTCGCGGCAAGCCTGATCGCGCTCGCGACCATCACGCTCGTAGCCATGGGTGCGCAGATGGGCGCTCATGCGCAAACTCTGCAGCCTTGGCCGACCCGGACGGTCACCATGATCGTCCCGTTCGCGGCCGGCGGCCCGACCGACGTGGTCGGCCGCATCTTGGCGCAGCGGCTGAGCGAAATCCTCGGCCAGCAGGTCATTGTCGAGAATCTCGGCGGCGCCGGCGGCATGGCGGGCGCGCAAAAGATCGCGCAATCGAGGCCGGACGGCTATCAGGTCCTGCTCGGCACGGTCGGCACCCAGGCCTATAGCCAGACGCTTTATAAGACGCCGCTCTACAATTCGCTGACTGACTTCACGCCGGTCGCGCTGGTCGCCGAGCAACCGCTGGTCCTGGTGACCCGCAAGGACCTTCCGGCGAAAAACCTGAAAGAGTTCACTGCCTATGTGAAGGCCAACGCCAGCAAAATGTCGTTCGGCTCTGGCGGCGCCGGTTCGTCGACCCATCTCGGCTGCCTGCTGCTTAACGCGGCGATCGGCGTCGACGTGCAGCATGTGCCTTACCGTGGCTCGGCGCCGGCTCTGCAGGATTTGATGGCGGGCCGCATCGACTATCTGTGCGACGCCGTCTCGACAGAACTGTCGCCGATCCAGGCCGGCAACGTGAAGCCGATCATGGTTCTGTCGGCGCAGCGCTCTGCCGTTTTGCCGGCGCTGCCGACGGCGCAGCAGGAAGGCCTCAAGGGCTTTGAAGCCAATAATTGGATCGCTTTGTTCCTGCCGCGCAACGCGCCGGCGCCAATCGTCGAGCGCCTGCGCAACGCAACGGTGGAAGCGATGAAGACGCCGGCCCTGCGCACCCAAATGCAGACGATCGGCACCGATCTTGTGGCGCCCGATCGAACCACTCCGGCTTATCTGAAGAATTTCGTCGCCACCGAAGTCAAGAAATGGGCCGGCCCGATCAAGGCCAGCGGCGTTTCCGCCGACTAACGGCAGTCGTGACGGCTGCAGCGAAGCCCTGACCGCAAGGTTGGGGCTTTCGGCGTTATGAGGCCGCCTCGTTTGGCGGCCTTTTTTACATATCGAGCCGCCAGAGGTCGGATGTCGGACGGCGCGCTAACAACCCGGCGAGTGTAGCCGCGCTCGGCAGGCTTTAGCGATAACAAGACACCGCACAGAACCCGATGCCCGCCCCGAGCGTGCCCCGACAATAGCGGAAGCACTGACCCGGCGTGCGGATCTTGACCATGGTCACCGGCGCATGGGGCGCGGATGTCGGCTGAGCGTGAACTGTCGGTGTGCCAGCGCTCATGGTTCCACCCATGTGAGCGGCATTGGCGATTGCAAACGAACCGATCAAACAGACCAAAGTTGAGATAAGGGTTGCCTTTAAGGTGCTCATGGCTGTCGCTCCCTGTAGGATCCGATTACGTGCCGCCCCACCGGTATGATGGGCGCACGACATACGAAACACGACATACGAAAATCGTGACCGCTGATTGGATGGCCGGCTCATGCCGCGCACGCTCCAACTCATTGTTTGTCAGATCGAGTACAGAAAGGTTCAAAGCCAAAGATCGACAACGCCGGCCCACCAAGCCTAACCGCCGATGAGTTCCATCTCGCTGCACTCCGCCTTGAAGACCCGAAGGAGAATTCCGCATGACGCACAAGATTCACGATGTCGGCGCCGCCAAGCAGATCGGCAAATACAGCGACGCCATCGAAACGGCAGCGGGCTTGAGATGGCTGCACACCTCCGGCACGCCCGGCGTCTCCGACGACGGCACCGTGCCCGCGGGCATCGAGGCGCAGACCCGTCTCGCCTGGAAATACATTCTCGCCATGCTGGAAAAAGCCGGGATGACCACGGCGGATCTGGTGAAGGTCACCACCTCATTGACCGACGCCAAGGACATTCCGGGCTATGCCAAAGTGCGGGGCGAGATATTGGGCGATGTGAGGCCGGCTTTCATGCTGCAGGTCGTCACCGCGCTGATCAGGCCCGATGTGCTGGTGGAGGTCGAAATCATCGCGGCCGCCAAATGACGCGGCCACCGGGCCCGTCGCCGGCAAGGGCGAGCGAGCCTGTTGAATACTCTTCGGCAGCGGTTCCTTGACTTCAAATTGACGTATATCTCGGCGAGCAATTCGGGGGCCGGAAATTGCCCGCCAATTCTGTAGGGGCCAATTCTGTAGGGGCCAATTCTGTAGGGGTTTGTCATGTCGCAGTCACAGCCAACCAGTGTCATCCAGTCGCTCCAGACCATTCGGGATAAAGTGAAGCTGCGGCTGATGAAGGTGCCGGAATATCGGGCACTCCTGGCCATCGAAAAGCCGATAGCGGAAGTTGCAGACATTCCCGATCTCGTCGCTCATTTGCAGGCGGCCAAGCAGAAAATTCTGGAGCGGCTGACGACGACGCAGGAATACCGGGCGCTGCTGACGGTCGAAAAAGCCATCAAGGACATTTCCGAAGTTCTCGACGTTGTCGGCACTGATGCACCTGCCGACGCTGCGCCCGCTGCTGCGGAAAAAGCGGCAGCGACGGAGGAGCCACCGGCAACCACCCCGGCCGCTCCTGCCGAAGGGCAACAATCCGCACCCGCGATTGCCGTCGCGCCGCCGCCTGCCAAAGCCCCGGCGGTCATCGCGCCGGCGGCGATCGCACCCCCAGCCGCCGCGGTCAAGGAGACGCCCGAAACCTACGCCCGGGACGCGGCCGAAGTTGCCGCGGCCATCGAGGCGGCCGGAGAACACCCCAAAAGGCCGGTGGCCAATCCCAGCGAGCGCCTTTCGACGCTTGGTGTCGTAGAGGAATGGCGGCTCACGGCGCTGGTCCGCGAATCCTACTCGGCGAATTTGGGCGGCGAAGAAGCCCACCCTGCCGGTGAAGGCGATGCGGAGCAAGACCAGGCCAAGGTCGCGTAGCCCGCGCCGGGCCTCGCCTGACAATTCATGCGCCGTTCTCTTGGGCCGTTTCAGTCTCTTGGGCTGTTTCAGTCTCTTGGGCTGTTTCAGCCCGTTTCATCTGAAACCGTTCGTTTGCAAATCCAGTTGTCCTGATCGTCACCCTGGCGGCGTCGGCGACCGGCGCGAGGTTTAGAAATTTCGCGTCCGATCTGCACAAAATTGTCATAAGCCCGCGCAAAAATGCCGAGCGTTCAATTGGGGGGGCTGGCCGCGATGAAGATGACGGTGGCGGATTGGCGAGATCGGGCCTCGGAATGCTTGATAGCGGCGCGGCGTGCATTGACCCCGCAAGACAAGGTGCAGTGGCTTATTCTCCACGATGCCTGGCGCGAATTTGCCGACTTGCGTGAGCGCGGCGAAGCCGTGTTCCTCGAAAACGCGCCTGACCCTGTGAGGGTCACTGCGGGTCGCGGCCGCGCCGGCGTCGAAGGCGGCAATCGGCTCAGAGCGCGGCTGACGCTGGTGACAAACAACGACGGGCGATAGTTCTCAGGGCCGTTCGCCCGACAAAGCCGGCGCCGGCATGTGCCCCGGTCTGTCTCCTAGTATTTCGAGATTTTCCACATCTGCCCGGTGAAATTGCCGCACGCCGCCATCGTCGGCTTGTTGTTTTGACCGTCATTGACGATGTCGAGACACTTGTTGGGCCCGGTGAACGCGGTCTGCAGTGTCCGCGCGTCATCGCCGCCGCGCGCGATCGACCACATTTGTCCGGTGAAATTGCCGCACGCGGCCATTGTCGGTTTGTTGTTTTGACCGTCATTGACGATGTCGAGGCACTTGTCCGGCCCGGTGAACGCGGTCCGCATTGTGAAGACTCCGGGAGTCCCGCTCGGCCTGAGCGTCCACATCTGCCCGGTGAAATTGCCGCATGCCGCCATCGTCGGCTTGTTGTTCTGGCCGTCATTGACGATGTCGAGGCACTTCGTCTGACCGGTGAATTGCGTGCGCAGGCGAACCGGAGCGTCATGCTGCGCGGCCGTCTCGGCTTTGAGAAGGCACTGGCTTAGGCTCGAACTGAAGACCTCGTCGTTTGCACACATCAAAGATTTGGGAATGCACTGCTTCATGCTCGAACTATAGACTTCATCCCGCTTGCAGTCCGAGCTTGCCGCGGCAGCGACTGTTACCGAGATTAAAACCATCCCGATTGCCGCAATGAATTTCAAAGTGAATGTCATAACGAATGCCCCCGAATTGCATGTGCTGAACTTTGCATGTCCTGAACTTAGAATGTCCTGAACTTAGAATGTCCCGAACTTAGAATGTCCTGAACTTAGAATGCCCTGAACTTGAATTGTATGCCGCGAACATGCGGCCCCGATGACATCGAGCCTACGCCGATGCCGCATCTACGTCTTTGCCCCACCCCACGGGCTGAGGCGGAACTCTTCTGGCATGATTCACGTTAGTGCAGGCGATGCTCTCAGCAATCATCATCTGGCTCGTCCTGGCCATCGTCATCGGGATCGCGGCCGCGCGGCGCGGCAGATCCGGCCTCGGCTGGCTTGTTGCATCCTTGCTGCTGTCCCCGCTGATCGCCGCTATCCTCTTGGCGCTCTTGCCCGACCGGCGCTACGAAGAGGTGCTGAGCCAGCTCGCCGCCCAGAATGCCGCGGCAGCCGCCCCCCGGCTGACGACGCACGGCAAATAAGCGGTGGGCGCGGCTTAAAGACGAATCTAGATTTCCGCTCGCGCGGGAATGAGCGGCAAGCCTCCTCACCTGCAAGTCTCCTCACCTGCAAGTCTCCTCACCTGCAAGTCTCCTCACCTGCAAGTCTCCTCACCGGCAAGCCCCTCACCTAGCCGTCATGGCCGACGAGCGCCGGTCAGCCGTTGCGCAGGTCCCCGCCTTTGGCCGGCGGTTTGAAAAGGTCGTTGCGCAGCGCGTCATAGCAGGCGTTGCGCTGTGCCAGATTTTCCAGCGCGCTGCATTTCTCGAAGCTTCGGCCCGTGACCAGCCACATCGCCGCGATAAAAAGCCCGACGCACAGCACCACCAGCGCGGCCCTGATGCCGAACCGGTCCGCCGCCTCTTCGGGAGATTTCGGCTCCTGGGGAGATTCGAACGACTTGGAGGCATCCTGCCGAAAGCTTTCGTCGCCGGTTTCGTCAAAATCGGAAGAATGATTTGAACTGTGCATGGCACACATCCGATGCGAGTCGTTACGCAACATAATTGACCGCGCATAAAGAAACGATGCGGATCGGGCGATCATTTTATAAAGACGCCGTATTGGCTTTACCCTTGAAAGCGTATTCGGCGGCGCCCAACTAGCGTGTGCCCGCTATCCTGAAGATCTGGCCCGTCAACAAAATGATTGGCGGCGCCAGGAATACGGCGCCTGAGCTGGTGTTGCCGATCTAAGCCGCATTTCCTCGTTGCCGCCGAATGGAGAAAGCCGTGACAAAATTCGCGCTGTACGTCCCGCTCGAAGCAAAGCCTGGCAAGGAAAAGGAAGTCGCAGATTTTCTGCGCTCCGCGCTCCCCCTCGTGAACGCGGAACCGGGGACCGTTTCCTGGTTCGCCATTCAAGAAGCACCATCGCGGTTCGCGATCTTCGACACGTTCGACGACGAGGCCGGCCGCGACGCGCATCTCAGCGGCAAGGTCGCCGCGGCGTTGATGGCGAAAGCCGACGAGCTGCTGGCCAAACCGCCGGCAATTCATAAGCTCGGGATTCTCGCGGACAAGCTGCCAAAGTAAAAGCCGCGGCTCCCGCCCTCGAAGGAATGTCGCGCCGCGGGACATCCGCGAGCGCCTCACGCACGGCCATTATCATCCTCGGCGGTAACCCGCCTGTAAGCCCTCCGGATTTCTACCAAAGACAGTAGCGCCCCTAATTGCCTTCCCGGCCAAGTTGCGGAATAATATCAACGGGATTAGGGGACTAGGGGCTATGCGTATCATATTGGTGCTGGCCGCCGCCGCCATGTGCAGCGGCTGTGCGACGGTCCTTCGCGGCACGACCGATCAGGTGGGATTCAATTCGACGCCAAGCGGCGCGGAGGTCCACACCAGCAATGGGTTCGGCTGCGTCACGCCCTGCACGCTGACCGTCAAAAAGAACGAAGAATTCGTCGCCACATTTGAGAAGCAAGGCTTCATTCCGCAGCAAGTGCCGGTCGCCCGGCAGGTCGTGGGTGCCGGTGTCGTCGCCACCGCAGGCAACGTCATCGCCGGCGGAATAATAGGTCTTGGCGTCGACGCCGCGACCGGCGCCGGCTTCGAACATGTGCCCAATCCGGTTTCAGTCGTTTTGCAGCCTGATGTTCCGCCGCCGCCACCACCTGCAGCACGCGGAAAGTCACCGAAGAAACCGGCGACTGCTTCGCCTGCCACGCCGCCCTCGCCGCAGCCGGCGAAGAGCTAGGCTCAGCGCCGTGCGCACGAGCACGATTGAAGGCTCCTGGTCGATCTTCAAGCGCGGTGTGGTCGGCACATTCCACAAGATCAGCGCAAAGTACATGGCGCTAAATGCTACCGAATTTCAGTTCCGCTATATCGCTTTAATCCCGACATCTTCGATACGGCGATAAGCAGATGCTAGTTTTTCTTATCGCCCTCTCTGGAGTTTTGGCGTTGCTAGCGGCAGAGATTTGGATATTTCCGCAGCCTCAACATTGGACTTTGACTGACGGGTCATATCACCTCACGACGGAGACGTGGGTAGTGATCAACGTTGTAGTTATTGGTTTGATGATAGTAGCACTCCAATGGGCGCGATCTCACGATGACTGGAAAAAGGATGAAGCAGACGAAAAATGGGACGGAGAAAATAACTCCGATTATACCGACATAGCCGCTTAGCGAACTAATCGTGGCGGCCGCGTCCCAGGAAGCCTGGCCTGAAGCTGGACGGAGATGTTCCGACATCTCCAGCAAGAGCCGCGGTGGAACGCCGACAGGCGAGCGTGCTCCGCTGAGCACGCTGCCGCGCCCAAAGCGCGGACGGTTGAATACGCGTCTGTCGGCGTTCCGCTTCCCTTTCTTTCCTGTTCGTAGCCCGGATGAAGCGCAGCGTAATCCGGGAGCAGCGTGCGAGCTTCACTATCGTTCCCGGATTTCACTTCGCTTCATCCGGGCTACGCCGCTTCGCTTCATCCTGCTCCGCGATAGCGGGGAAGGGTGCAAAGGCGACCTTTGGTCGCCGTACTTAAAAGACGCCAACGCGAAGCGTCGGCTATGGCTCTTGCGCGATGGAAGGGGCGTCGCACGTGATGGCGAGTCAGACGCCCCCTCCGCCATGCTGCGCATGGTCCCCCTCCCCCGCTATCGCGGGGGCGGATGAAAAGCGCTAGGAAAGCCGCGCATCAGGAAACGCCAATGACCAGTCCTTTCACCTATCACTCCGACCCGGTGCGCGTCGTGCTCGGGCCGGGCGCGGCCAAGGCGCTGCGCGCCGAGGCCGACCGCCACAAATTCTCGCGCGTCGTCGTGTTGTGCTCGAAGACGCGCACCGAATTCGCCAAGGCCGTCGTCGCGCCGATCGCCGAACGCATTGTCGGCTTCTGCGACACCGGCGGGCAAACCATGCCGCGCGAAGCGTTCGAGCACATCCTGGCCGAACTCAAGCGGCTCAATGCCGACGGCTTCATCGTGGTCGGCGGCGGCTCGCCGATCGGGCTTGCCAAAGCCGCGGCCGCCATGACGAAGCTCCCCTACATCGCCGTCGTCACCACCTATTCCGGCTCGGAGATGGCGGCGCGCTGGTATATCGGCGTCGCCGAGAACCGCATGTCCGGTGACGGGCCGCAGGCGCTGCCCGCCACCGCGATCTACGATCCCGAACTGACGCTCGACCTCCCTGCCCGCGTCTCCGCCGCGAGCGGCATGAACGCCATGGCGCATGCGGTCGAGACGCTGTACGGCGCCGACACCAATCCGGTGGTGCAGACGCTCGCCGAAGAAGGCATCCGGCTGCTCGGTTCGGCGCTGCCGCGCGTGGTCGACAATCCGCGCGACCTCGCAGCGCGCACCGATGTGCAATACGGCGCCTGGCTTGCGGCGAATTTCCGCGCCGAAGTCGGGCTCGAACACGCCATCGCGCAGCGGGTGCGGCAGTGGTTCAATCTCGAACACGCGCAGACCCACGCCATCGCCACGCCCTACGCCATCGGCTTCAACGCCAGCGCGGCGCCCGAGGCGATGACGCGCATCAAGCGCGCGCTCGGCGTCAACGACGCCGCGCGGGGGCTCTACGATCTCAATGTGCGGCTCGGGCTGCCGACCGGGCTCAAGGATCTCGGCATGCAGGAAAAGGATATCGGGAAGGCCGTCGAAGTCGTGATGGCGGCGAAGATCAAACATCCGCGCCCGGTGTCGAAAGAACGAAATGACCGAGGTCATCACGCAGGCCTATGCCGGTCAGCCACCAAATTTCTGATGGAGATTTACGCCGGCCGTTCGCGCGCCGACATGATGGCGAGCGTGAGATAAATGCAGAGGAGTGTGAGCTCGACCAGAACGACGAAGAGGCTGCCGCCATAGACCTTGGGAAAGAACAGCTCCACCGCCGCCATCGAGACGACCGAGGTGAGCCAGACCACCGCGCCCCAGGCGGCCGCGAGCCACAGGCCGACCGCGGCGACCAGATCGAGCACGGCAAAGAACACGGTCGCGGTCTGCCAGGCGATGCCGTGGCTCTCGAAAGCCTGGTCGGCGCTGACCCCGATGCCGCAGACCTCCGACCAGTGATAGAGGCCCTTGATCATCGATATGCCGGCCATGATGCGCAGAAACAGGACGAGATATTCGGTCCAAGTGCCTTGGCTGGCACCCTTTCCGACCCGCACCGGCTCCAGCATGTCGCTCGGCCGGGTGGGACGGCGCTGGGATTGATCGCTCATGCGGCAGCGATAGAGGGCCGGCAAATGCCCGTCAACGCCGCGGCCAAACCGCCAGCAAGCCGCCAGGGGGCCGGCCGAGAGCCCCGCGATTTCGGTTGTTAACACCTGCACTTGCGGCAAGTAGCGGCCGTGGCTTGGAAGGAGTAAAGTCAGCTTAGAACTGTTTGAAGCTGTGAGGGTTTGGAGCTGGAAATGGCGATCAAATTCGGTCGGCCGCTCGAACGGCTGGAAACGCGCGACAAAGTGGTGCCGCTCGAAACCGGCGCCCACGCCGAGAAGCTCGATCTGCCGATCCGCCCGCGCCGCAACCGCCGGGCCGAATGGTCGCGGCGGCTGGTGTGCGAAAACGTGCTCACCACCGGCGACCTGATCTGGCCGCTGTTCGTCGTCGAGGGCAGCAAGGCCCGCCAGCCGGTCGCCTCGATGCCCGGCGTCGAGCGGCTTTCGGTCGACGAAGCGGTGCGCGCGGCAGAGCGCGCGGCGAAGCTGACCATCCCCTGCCTGGCGCTGTTTCCTTACACCGAGCCCGGCCTGCGCGATGCGACGGGTTCGGAAGCGCTCAACGCCGACAATCTGGTCTGCCGCGCCATCCGCGCCATCAAGAAAGCAGTGCCGGAAATCGGCGTGCTCTGCGATGTCGCGCTCGACCCCTATACCAGCCACGGTCATGACGGCCTGCTGCGCGACGGCGTCATTCTCAACGATGAGACCGTCGCCGTGCTGGTCAAACAGGCTCTGGTCGAAGCCGAGGCCGGCTGCGACATCATCGCGCCGTCCGACATGATGGACGGCCGGGTCGGCGCGATCCGCTCCGGCCTCGACGCCGCGGGCTTTCACGACGTCCAGATCATGGCCTATGCGGCCAAATACGCCTCGGCCTTCTACGGGCCGTTCCGCGATGCGGTCGGTTCCAACGCCACTTTGGTCGGCGACAAGCGGACTTATCAGATGGACCCGGCCAATACCGACGAGGCGCTGCGCGAGGTGGAGCTCGACCTCGCCGAGGGCGCCGACATGATCATGGTCAAGCCCGGACTGCCTTATCTGGACATTCTGCAGCGGGTGAAAAACACCTTCGGCATGCCGACCTTCGCCTACCAAGTGTCCGGGGAATATGCGATGATCATGGCCGCCGCCGGCAACGGCTGGCTCGATGGCGACAAGGCCATGATCGAGAGCCTGATCGCTTTCAAGCGCGCCGGAGCGGATGGCGTGCTAACCTATTTTGCACCACGAGTTGCAGCGAAGTTGTTGGGGAGAGCTGATACGGGCGGCGAGACTTAACAGCACAAGGCCTACCGCTGCCGCCCGGGAACAGATCGAGGCGGAAGTGATGCGTGAGCACGACGACCATGTTCGGCTGTATACGCCGATCCTGCAGCGGATCATCGTCCTGGTGGCGGTGATCGTCGCGGTGCCGGTGGTTTTGTGGACCATCACCGCGTTCGTCCGCGCCTATATCGCCCCGCCGCAGATCCCGACCTTCCGCCCGGTCGCCGCGGCTCCCGCGCCGCCAAACGTCCAATCGCAAAACGTGCAAGTCGCGGTCCAGACCGCCAACACCACAACCGCGACCGACGCGCGCGCGCCCTTGCTCGAGATCAAGAAGCCGAGCGATCCGGCCGCTGCTGCGACGCCGCCGGCCCCGCCGCCTGCTCCCGTGCAACTTTCTGCCGTGCCGCCGCCGCCCTTTGCCGCGGCAAACCCCAATACCGGCGCCAGCACCAGTGCGGCGCCGGCCACCGTCGCGGCGCCGCCAGGTATTGCGCCCGCCAGTATTGCGTCCGCCAATGTGGCGCAGCCCGCACCGCAGGCGCGTGCTCCTATCGCCCCTGCTGCTGCCGCTCCCGCCGCCGCTCCTACTGCCGCTTCCGCCATGCCGGCCTGGCCGGCGCCGACGGCATTCAATCCGAGCTCGCCGCCTGCCGATGCGGTCGCATCCGCCGAGCAGGCCACGGTGGACGACGCCGCCAATCTGCCGGCCGGCGCGCCGCTCCATGGCAAGATTCCGCTGCCGCCGCTTCGGCCTAAAACCACGGCCAAAATGGCGCCCGCGACCAATGTGAAGCTCGCCACCAACGCCACGCTGATAAGCGGCCCAACGCCGGCAAGCGTCCCGCTGCCGCGCGCCCGTCCGGCTTCCGCGCCCGAGCCGGCGCCCGTCGAACCGCCATCCTACCCGGCCTATGACCCCGCGGCGCTGCATTAGGTCTTCGCTAGCCGAGCGCCGTGCCGCCTTCCATCCGTACCGGCTGATAGCCCTCGGCCGCGAGCGCGCGGAAAATCTCCTCGGCATGCGCGCTGTCGCGCGTCTCCATGGTGACGTCGAGCTTGGCGCCCTTGGCCGGCACGTCGAGAAACAGCCGGTGATGCTCGACGCCGAGAATATTGGCGCCAAGTTCGCCGATCTGGCTCGTGATCTGGCCGAGAACACCGGGCCGGTCGGGCACCGCAAGACGAAACGACACGATGCGGTTCTCGCGTTCGAGCTCGCGCACCACGATGGAAGCGAGGATGCGCGGATCGATATTGCCGCCGCACAGGATCAGGCCGACCTTGCGGCCGGCAAAGCGCTCCGGCGCCGCCAGCATTGCCGCCAGACCGGCGGCGCCTGCGCCTTCGGCCATGGTCTTCTGCAAGGTCAAAAACGCATTGACCGCGCGCTCGATCAGCACCTCTTCGACCAGCACAATGTCGCTGACGAGTTCGCGCACGATCGGCACCGTCAAGCCGCCGGCTTTGCTCACGGCGATGCCTTCGGCGAGCGTCGCGCCGCCGCACGGGCGGTCGCCGGCGTGGATCGCATTCCACATCGACGGATAGAGCGTGGTTTCAACGCCGACGATCTCGATCGACGGTTTTTTAGCGCGTGCGGCAATCGCGCTGCCCGAGATCAAGCCGCCGCCGCCGATCGGCACGATCAGAACCTCGAGGTCCGGCTGTTCGGCGAGCATTTCGAGCGCCAGCGTGCCCTGCCCGGCGATGATATGCGGATCGTTATAGGGATGGACCCAGACCAGGTTCTGCTCGGCGGCAATCACATCGGCGCGGGCTTGCGCTTCCATCACGGTTTCGCCGTCGAGCACGACTTTGGCGCCGAGCGCCTCGGTCGCCTTCACCTTCACGTAAGGCGTCGTCACCGGCATGACGATGGTCGCGCCGATCGCAAGCCGCCGGGCGTGATAGGCCACGGCCTGCGCGTGATTGCCGGCCGACATGGCAATGACGCCGCGGCGGCGCTCTTCATCGGACAGCGCGGCAAGCTTCACGCAGGCGCCGCGCTCCTTGAACGAATTGGTGACCTGCAAATTCTCGTATTTGACATAGACGTCGGCGCGCGTGAGCGCCGACAGCGGCGGCGCCGGCAGAAGCGGCGTCTTGAGCACATGACCGGCGATGATGCGCTGGGCGTCCTCGATATCGGCGAGCGTGATCTTCAAACGAATTCTCCGGCATTTGCAGGCAAATTAGAGACGGCGCGGCGGAAACTCTTGCTTTGGCCCAAAAATCTTGCTTTGGCCCAAAAATCTTGCTTTGGCCCAGAAATCTTGCTTTGGCCAAAGTCGCTTGCCATCTCGATGGCATTATACAGGCAGGCACAAGATGACAGATCCAGTCTCTGGCCCATTCTCTGGCCCATCCTCCGGAACGAATTCCGCCACCGGGCGCCTCGGCGTCGGCGTCGAGATCAAGCCGCATGCCTACGATCCGGCGGCCAATCCCGAACTGTTCGATGGCGTCCTGGCGCGCCGCTTTGTCGCCTTTGTCATCGACGTCGTCATTCTCGCCATCCCGCTGATCATCGCCTGGGTGTTCATCTTCGTCTTCGGCATTGTGACGCTTGGGCTCGGCTGGGCGCTCTATGGCCTCATGTCGCCGATCGCGGTGGTGTGGGCGCTGTTCTACTACGGCACGACGCTTGGCGGCCCGGCTTGCGCCACCATCGGCATGCGCGCCATGGAAATCGAAATGCGCACCTGGTACGGCGCACCGAGCTATTTTCTGCTCGGCGCGGTTCACGCCGTCGTTTATTGGGTCAGCGTCAGCATGCTGACGCCGCTGATCCTTGCGGTCGGCTTCTTCAATACGCGCGGACGCCTGCTGCACGACTTCCTGGTCGGCACCGTTGTCATAAACAACGCGACGCGCGCGGCATTGCTGCGCGCACGCATCGGACGCTAGACGGGACGCGAGACTCGGCGCCAAACAAGGCATTCGACGGCGCCCTGACGCAGCCGGCGAATTGGCCTTTGACGCCAGCCGCCGCTCTGGCAATCTTAAGCGTCGGCCGGATTCGGTCCGGCCTACCGCAATGCTGAAACCATGACGTCGAAACGATGACGCCGAAACGATAATGATCTGATGCTACTGGTTGAGCCGCTGTGACCCAGCATCCGCGCGATACGCCGCAGTTCTATCTGACCGCCCCCTCGCCCTGCCCTTATCTCGGCGGCAAGGAGGAGCGGAAGGTCTTCACGCATCTGGTCGGCGAGCGCGCGCCCGAGCTCAACAATATTTTGACCCAAGGCGGCTTCCGCCGCAGCCAATCCATCGCTTATCGGCCGGCCTGCGAAGGCTGCCGCTCCTGCGTCTCGGTGCGCGTGGTCGCCAAGGATTTTCGTCCTTCGCAAAGCATGCGCCGCATCAGCCGCCGCAATGCCGACATTGCCAGCGACATGCGGATCGCGGTGCCGACCTCGGAGCAATACGCGATCTTCCGCGCCTATCTCGATTCGCGCCATCGCGACGGCGGCATGGCCGACATGACCGTGCTCGACTATGCGATGATGGTCGAGGACAGCCATATCGAGACGCGGATCATCGAATACCGGCTGCGCGAGAGCCGCGAGCTCGTCGCCATCGCGCTCACAGACGTGCTCGGCGACGGCCTGTCCATGGTCTATTCGTTCTTCGAGCCGGATTTGTCGGCGCGCTCGCTCGGCACGCTCATGGTGCTTGACCATATTTCCCGCGCGCGGAGCATGGGCCTGTCTTATGTCTATCTCGGCTATTGGGTGCGCGGCTCGCGCAAGATGGATTACAAGGGCCGCTTCCTGCCGCAGGAACGGCTGATGCCGGAAGGCTGGGCAAGAGTCGAATAATTCGTAGAGTAATTCATCGAGCAGTTCGTCGAGCAAGTCGTCGCGTAACAGCGGGGGAGCTGATCATGCGGAGTCCCAGCCGGGTGGGTCTCATCGCCGGTTTTTTTGTTTTGGCCGCGGGCGTGGCACTGGCGCAAAGCGCGCCGGCCACCAGCGCCGATACGGCGAAAGGCAAAGCGCTGGTCAACGGCGATGGCTTGACGCTCTACACGTTCGACAACGACAGCAAGGGCAAGTCGAACTGCAACGGCCAATGCGCCAATCTCTGGCTGCCGCTGATCGCGACCACCGACGCCAGCGCCTCGGGCGATTTTTCGCTGATCACCCGCGGCGACGGCCGCAAGCAATGGGCCTACAAGAACAAGCCGCTCTATAGCTGGACCAAGGACACCAAGCCCGGCGACACGACCGGCGACGGCGTCAACAGCGTCTGGCATATCGCGGTGCCCTAAATCCTGCCCGCCGGTAAGCTAGATCTGGACGTCCGCGAGCGACTGCAGGGCGTAGAACTGCACCTGCTCCTTGCGGCCCTTCACCGGCGCTTCGTGCAATTCACTGCCGTCGAGTTGCAAGCCTGCCGCTTCCGCCGCCTGGCGCGAGACGACTACGGTGCATTGATAGTCCTTGCACAGGCTTTCGAGCCGCGCGCAGGTATTCACGGTGTCGCCGATCGCGGTGATGATCTGCGAATGCGGCGGCCCCATCGCGCCGACGATGGCTTCGCTGTAGTGAATGCCGATGCCGATGCGCAGCGGCTCGCGCAAATCGGTGCGCAGCGCATGATTGAGCGCATCGAGCCGCTGCAGCATCGCGCGCGCGCCGCGCAGCGCATCGGCGGCGCCGGTTTTCGGATTGGCGGCATGAAGGCCGTAAAGCGCCATCAGCCCGTCGCCGGTGAACTGTGAATAGTGCCCATTGGTTTCAACCAGCGCCCGCGTCATCTCGTAGAAGAACTGGTTGAGGATGAACAGCACGTCATAAGGCAGCCGCGCTTCGCCCAACGTGGTCGAGCCGCGCAGATCGACGAAGACGACAGTGATCAAGCGCTCGCTGCCCTCGAGCCCGCCGCGCGTCGCGCCATCTGCGGCGCTGGCATCGGCGGCAAGCACCGGCATCACCGCGATATCTGTAGTGGGCCGGATCTGACATGCAAGCCGCATCCCGGCCGGCGCGCCGATGCGCGACAGCGCTTTCGCCTCCAAAACCGACGGCGGCGGCAGTTCATCAAATCCCTTGGTCACCATGATGCGGCACGTGGTGCAGCGCGCCCTGCCGCCGCAGACCGAAGCGTGGGCGATGCCATTGGCGCGCAGCGTTTCCAGCACAGTGGCGCCCGCGAGCACCGGCATGCTTCGCCCGCTCGCATGCGCCAAAGTCGGCGGGCGCTGACTGTGATAGTACCAGTTGCGCAGCCCGCGCCCGGCAAACGGCAGCAGCGGCAGCGCGAGGCAGAGGATCCAGCCGATATCGGCCATCCGATCCATTTCGGCCATGGTCGCGTCGGTAATATTCGCGTCCGCCAGCGACAAATCGACGAAATCATGATCCTTGGCCTGGCGCAGAACCTCGTTGCCGCCGGTGACATAGCCGGCGAGCGCCAGCGTCGGCAGCAGCAGCGCGTAAGTGAACAGGAACGGCCGCCATTTCGGATACCAGGGCCGCACGCGCAGCCAATAGTTGATGCCGATACAGGCATGGGTCCACACCGTGACAATGGCAAGCATCTGCACCGCAGAGAGCCAGGGATCGATCACCCACTGCGCGATGAACACAGTGTTGTAATAGGTCGTCGTCTCGAGCACGTGCTCGGAAATGCGCGTCGCCACCACATGAGATGTCAGCAGCACGGGAATGCACAGCCCGAGCGCAAGCTGCGTCCATTCCCACGGCTTCAACCGCAGCGAGCGGCGCACGTAAATCGACCACAGCGCGTTGCCGTAGTGGATGAGAAAGGCCGCCGACAGGACGATCGTGCCGGCCCAGCCGCGCCACGGATACATCAAAACGCTGCGGGCAGCTTCGGCGTCTTCGAAGGAAATGAGCAGGAAGCAATGCGCGGTGAGATGACAGATGACAAAAGCCAGCATGGTCAGCGCGCTGAGAAGCCGCAGCCAGCTTCGCCAGTTCGTCCAAGTGCGACTGCCCAATATCATCGCTTTTGCCGCGCGCTTTCCGCCGCAATTTTCTGCACGCGATGTCGATCAGTCGAGATCGCGGAAAATTCCCGTCTAGATAAAGGCGATTATAGCCGACCTTGCGGTCGCAGCGGAATTCGCGCCACAGCGACCGCGAATTCGCGTCTTTGCCGCAAGCCCTACTCGTCGTCCGCGTCCTTGCCGTTGGCAACGCGGCCGGACGCGCCGTCAAACTTGTTGGTCTTGGGAAAGCCCTTGGGCGCAAGCCGGCCGGCATCGGCGCGATTGCCGCGCCAGTCGGACAATTCCTTGAGCGTCAGCGAGAAACTGCGGCTCGCGGAATCGGTCCAGCGCAATCCGGTCTCCACCTCGAAGGTCTTGATGTCGGACAGGCCGCCGTCCTTATAGCGCTGCAGGCGCACGCCGCGCCCGCGCGTCATTTCCGGCACCTGATCGCGGGCGAACACCACCATTTTGCGGTTTTCGCCGATGGTGGCGACAAATTCGCCTTCGAGCGGCGCCAGCGCGCGCGCCTCGTCGGGCGGTTTGACATTGAGCACTTGCTTGCCCTTGCGCGTATTGCCGAGACACTCGTCTTCCGGAACGATGAAGCCCGTGCCCTGCTTGCTGGCGACGATCAGCTTGCGGCCGCCCTGATAGCGGAACACGGTGACGATATCCGCCTCCTGTTCGAGGTCGGCGAACAGCCGGATCGGCTCGCCGTGACCGCGCCCGCCGGGCAATTTCGACGCGTCGATGGTGTAGAAGCGGCCATTGGTGGCAAAGACCAGAAGCTTCGACGTCGTCTCGGCGGAGAAGGCAAGCTTGAGCCCATCGTCGGTCTTGAATGCGAGGCTCGACAGATCGGCGACCTGCCCGCGCAGCGCGCGGATCCAGCCCTTTTCCGACACCACGACGGTGATCGGCTCGCGCTCGACCAAAGCCTCCTCGATCGCGGCCTCGTCATGCGCGGGCGCCTTCGCAAAACCGGTGCGGCGCTTGCCGAGCGGCGTCTTCGGTCCGAATGCGTCGCGCACTTCGCGGATCTGGTCGCCGATCTTCTTCCACTGCTGCTTTTCCGAGCGCAGCAACTCCTCCAGCGACTTCTTCTCGGCGCGCAGATCCTTGTCTTCCTTGCGGATCTCCATTTCCTCGAGCTTGCGCAGATTGCGCAGCCGCATATTGAGGATGGCCTCGGCCTGCACGTCGGTGAGCTTGAAGGTCTTGATCAAGACCGGCTTAGGCTCATCCTCGGTGCGGATGATCTTGATGACCTTGTCGAGGTTGAGATAGGCGACGAGATAGCCGCCCAACACTTCGATGCGATGCTCGATCTGCGCCAGCCGGTAACGCGAACGGCGCAGCAGGACGTCGCGGCGATGCGCGAGCCATTCGCTGATCGCCTCGGCAAGGCCGATGACCTTCGGAATGCGGCCGCGCACCAGCACGTTCATGTTCAGCGGCACGCGGCTCTCGAGCTCGGTGAGCTTGAACAGGCTTTCCATCAACAGCGCCGGGTCGACCGAACGCGAGCGCGGCTCTAAGACGAGGCGCACGTCTTCGGCGGATTCGTCGCGCATGTCGGCAAGGAGCGGCAGCTTCTTCTCGTTCATCAGTTCGGCGATGCGCTCGACCAACCGCATCTTCTGCACCTGCCACGGAATCTCGGTGACGACGATCTGATAGGTGCCGCGGCCAGTCTCTTCGGTCTTCCAGCGTGCCCGCAGGCGGAACGAGCCGCGGCCGGTCGCATAGGCTTCGGCGATGGTCTCGGGCGGATCGACGATCAGGCCGCCGGTCGGGAAATCGGGCCCCGGCACGAATTTCAACAGCGTCTTGGTGCGCGCATTCGGCTGCTCGATCAGATAAAGCGCGGCGTCGCATATCTCGGCGACATTGTGCGGCGGAATCGAGGTCGCCATGCCGACAGCGATGCCTTGCGCGCCGTTGGCGAGCAGGTTGGGAAACGCCGCCGGCAGCACCACCGGCTCCTGCGACATGCCGTCGTAATTCGGCCGGAAGTCGACGGCGTCTTCGTCGATGCCATCGAGCAGCAGCCGCGCCACTTCGGTGAGACGCGCTTCGGTGTAGCGATAGGCGGCGGCATTATCGCCGTCGATATTGCCGAAATTGCCCTGACCGTCGACCAGCGGATAGCGCGACGAGAAATCCTGCGCCAGGCGAACCAGTGCGTCGTAGATCGCCTGGTCGCCATGCGGATGGAAGTTGCCCATCACGTCGCCGACGATCTTTGCCGACTTTTTGAACGTCGAGCCCGGATCGAGCCGCAACAGCCGCATGCCGTAGAGAATGCGGCGGTGCACCGGCTTGAGCCCATCGCGCGCATCCGGCAGCGCGCGGTGCATGATGGTGGAGAGCGCATAGGCGAGATAGCGCTCTTCGAGCGCCTCGCGCAGCGCGATCTCCTGCACGCCGCTCGGTTCGGGAGGACTGATCTTCTTGTTCATGCTGCTTGCGTTCGTTTCTCAGTGCCAAAGTGCGCGCATGTACAAAGCACATGCATCGGCGCATGTCGGCGCGAATATTGGAATCACTCTCATACTAGCAAAACGGCGCGCGCAAAGCGGCTTCGGTGCGGATCACAATTCGCGTGCACGGCCCTACCAGATTACGCCACCTGAACGCGCAATGAATAATCGCCGGCGCAAAATGAAACATAATTAATCCCGCAAGATCAACAAGTTCGCTATCATCCTTGCGAGCACCGACGCACGCTCCCTCGGTTCGCGCCGGAACATGACGGAGGACTAGCATGCGTAAGACTATGTTGGCAGCCGCGGCTGTTGCGGCTGTCCTGTCGATCGGAGCGACCACGAACGAGGCCGCTGCGATGCCGGCGGTGGCGCCGACCCAACTCGGGCTCGTGACGTCCGCCGACACTGCCGCCAATTCGGGCCTGGTCCAGAAGGCCGCGATCGTCTGCGGTTATTACGGCTGCCGCCGCGTGTGGTGGGGTGGCAGCCCGTATTGGGGCCATCCCTATTGGGGCTGGCACCGGCATTGGGGCTGGCGCCGCTGGTAATCTAGGCGCAGCCACAGGCTGAATCTTGCCTGAATGCTGGAGCGTCAATCGCTTGAACTGAAGCGATGGCGCTCCAGCTATTGCGTCATACGCGACAGTGCCGTCACGAAATGCGCGCGCGCCTCCGGCAACGGCAGGCCGCGCGGGCTGAAAGCGTGACGATCAAGAAAAAAGCCGGTGAGCGAAAACGCATCGGCGAGATCGCCCGCCGATTCCGGCTCGGCATCCGAATGCAGAAACGCCGGCAGCCGCAGCAGCCGGTCGCGATAGGCTTCGCCGGCGTCGCGCGACACGGCGCGGCCCGATTTCGGCGACACGTAAATGAGATCGGCGGTGGTACCGGTCGCCGCGCATGACGATAGATCGAGGCCGAAGCCGAGTTCGGCGAGAAAGTCGAGCTCGAAGCGCGCGATCATCGGCGCCGCGACATGCGGATCGCCAAGATGATCGAGGATGGTTTCGAGTGCATCATAGATCGCGGCATGCGGCTCGCGCTCGGCCAGCAAGCGGCACAACGCCGCGAGATGGGTCACGCCATGAACGGCATGCGCCGCGGGCAGAAATCCCGCCGCGCGCAGATTAAGGCCTTCGACGGTGTAATTGCCGAGATGTTCGTCGAGCCGCGCCCGCCATGTCGCGCGCAACGCATTGCCCGGCTGCAGCACGCCGCGCTGACGCGCGCTGGCGCCGCCGCGGACCAGGCCCAGGTGCCGGCCGTGGCCTTGCGTCATCAGTTCAAGGATGACGCTCGTCTCGCCGTGGCGCTTGACGCCGAGCACGATGCTGTCGTCGGTCCATTCCATGGCGTCGCTAAATTCCTTCGCCGTCACACTCTTTGGTGCGTGCTTTGGCGCGTTCTTTGCTCCACGTCTATTCTTTGGGGAATTCCAATCCCATTTCGCGATAACGCTCCGGATCGTCGCCCCACCCTTCCCGCACTTTGACGTGCAGGAACAGATGCACCGGCTGCTCGACGGCTTCGGCGATGTCGGCGCGCGCCGCGGCGCCGATCGACCTGATCGCCTGGCCACCTTTGCCGAGCACGATTTTGCGCTGGCTCTCGCGCTCGACATAGATCGTCTGCTCGATGCGCACCGAGCCGTCGCGCAACTCTTTCCACACCTCGGTCTCGACCGTGGACTGATATGGCAATTCCTGATGCAGCCTTAGATAAAGCTTCTCCCGCGTGATTTCAGCGGCAAGCTGGCGCAGCGGCGCGTCGGATATCTGGTCTTCGGGATAGAGCCACGGCCCGGGCGGAACGTGCGCGGCGAACCAGGTCTTGAGATCGCCGACGCCGTCGCCCGACAGCGCCGAGATCATGAAGGTCGCGCCGAATGTCGCGCGCGCGTTGAGCTTTTGGGTCAGCACCAGCAGCGCCGGCTTGTCGATCAGATCGACCTTGTTGAGCACCAGCACTTTCGGCGGGCGGATATCGGCAAGCGTGCGCAGGATCGCGTCTTCGTCCTCGGTGAGGCCCTTTTTGGCATCGACCAACAGCGCGACGAGATCGGCGTCCTGTGTCGAGCCCCAGGCGGTGCCGACCATGGCGCGATCGAGCCGCCGCCGCGGCGAGAAAATGCCGGGCGTGTCGACAAAAATGAGCTGCGCCGCGCCCTCGACCGCGATGCCGCGAATGAGCGTGCGCGTGGTCTGCACCTTCGGCGTCACGATCGACACTTTGGTGCCGACCAACGCATTGAGCAGCGTCGATTTGCCGGCATTGGGCGCGCCGATCAGGGCGACGAAGCCGCAGCGCGTCGCCGGCGCGCTCGATTGAGCCGGCTCATCCATGACGGCGCGTTCGCTCGACGCCCTCGCGAACCAGCATGGCGGACGCCGCGGCCTGCTCCGCCGCGCGCTTGGAGCGCCCGGAGCCCTCGGCCGGCGCGAAAGCCGGAAGCTGCACGGCGACGCGGAATTCCGGATCGTGGTCGGGACCGGAACGGGCGATCTCGCGATAGGCCGGCGTCGGCAGGCCGCGCGCCTGCGCCCATTCCTGCAACACGGTCTTCGGATCGCGCAGCGGCTGCACCGTCGCCTGCATGCGCTGCTGCCACAGCCGCTCGACCAGTTCGGCCGCGGCCTTGTAGCCGCCGTCCAGATAAACCGCGCCGATCACAGCTTCACAGACATCGGCCAGAATGGCGAGCCGGGTGCGGGCGCCGGCATTGGCTTCCGAAGAGCCGACGCGGATGGCGGGCCCGAGTTCGATCGCGCGGGCGATCTCGGCGCAAGTCTCCTTGCGCACCAGATCGGCGAGCCGTCGCGACAGCTCACCCTCGTCGGCCTTCGGATAGGACCGATACAGCATGTCGGACACCACGAGGCCGAGCACATGATCGCCGAGAAATTCGAGCCGCTGATAGCTGCCGGCGCGATTGCGCGCGCCCTTCAGCGCCGAAATGTGCGTCAGCGCGCAGTCGAGCAACGCGCCGTCGGAAAAACGATAGCCGATGCGATCCTCAAGCGCGGTGGCGCTGCGCTTCCTGCGGCGCGGCTCTTTGGCCGCTGGCGCGCCCTCCTTCGCGGCGGATGCGCCGTCAGCTTGCGCGGCGGCGGGCTCGGGCGTCTCTTTGCGCGCGACTAGCGGTTTGGCTTTCTTGCGGCCACTCATCTCACCAGCTTGAACAGCCGCTCCCACCGGACCGCCCACGGCCAACGCCAGACTTCCCAAGCATGCGCGTCGTCGCGGATGGAGAAGAAAATGATTTGCGCCCTGCCGATCAAATTCTCGAACGGCACATAGCCGACCTGGCTCAACACCCGGCTATCCGTCGAATTGTCACGATTGTCGCCCATCATGAAATAATGTCCGGGCGGCACCGTATAGACCGGCGTGTTGTCGTAGAAACCATTGTCGGTGAGATCGAGCGTATTGTAGCTCACCCCGTTCGGCAGCGTTTCGCGATATTGTTTGACGCGCTCGACAACGCCATCCTCGTCGGTGATGAAATCGTCGACGCGTTGGCGCGGCACCGGCTGACCGTTGATGTTCAACACGCCGTCGATCATCTGGATCTTGTCGCCGGGCAGGCCGATGACGCGCTTGATGTAATCGATCGAGTCGTCTTTCGGCAGGCGGAACACGACGACGTCGCCGCGCTGCGGATCGTGGGCGAGCACGCGGCCGGAATAGATCGGCGGCGAGAACGGAAACGAGTAATGCGTGTAGCCGTAGGAATATTTGGAAACGAACAGATAATCGCCGACCAGAAGCGTCGGGATCATCGAGCCGGAGGGAATATTGAACGGCTGAAACAGAAACGTGCGGATGACCAGCGCAATAATAAGGGCATGGACGACCACGCGAATTGTCTCAGCAAATCCACCCTCATTTCGCTTGGATTCTGTCTCCACGCTCATCGCCCATCATCTCGCATCGGAAGCGCCCGCCAGCGATCTTGTAACCTCTGGGACACCTACAAGCAATTGCAGCCGGGATTTGGCCGCAGCTTTGGCGGACTCGATTTTCTTTATAGATACCATGCTCTTACCGCCGGTTTCCCAAGATACTGCGCGAACTTGCGATCCATTGGGCAACAACGAAACGAGGAAACCGGAAGACCGCCAAGAACGTAGTCCTAGGCGCCCTCAATGGCGACGGCGGAAATCACAACGAAGGCATGCGCCATGGAGCCTTCGTCGGTGATGGTGAGATCGATCCGCGCTTCATAACCCTTGGGCGTGATCGCCTGCAGGCGGCGCTTGGCTCCGCCGGTCAGTTCCAGCGTCGGCCGCCCGGACGGCAGATTGACGACGCCCATATCGCGCCACCACACGCCGGCTCGCAGCCCTGTGCCAAGCGCTTTGGCGCAGGCTTCCTTGGCGGCAAAGCGCTTGGCATAGGTCTCGACCCGGTTCCGCCGCTTCTCGGCTTTTGCGCGCTCGACCGGCGTAAAGACCCGGTCGATGAAGCGGTCGCCGTGACGTTCCAGCACTTTGGCGATGCGGCGCGCGTCGGAAATGTCCGATCCGATGCCGAGAATCATGGAGTGGCTCCGGTTGGGGTGGCTCCGGTCACGATTTGATTGCGCTCCGGTGACGGCCACGGTCCATCGCTGAACGCATCGTGCGCACGGCCGCATCGAGACCGGAATAGATCGCCTCCCCGATCAGGAAATGGCCGATATTGAGTTCGGCAATCTCCGGCAGTTCGGCAATCCGTTCAGCTGTGATGTAATCGAGCCCATGGCCGGCGTGGACTTCAAGGCCCATTGTCTTCGCCAGCGCGGCGCCGCGGGTGATGCGATCGAACTCGGCCGCCGCTGCTGTGCTATCGCCAGCCATCAGCGCATCGCACCAGGCGCCGGTATGGATCTCGATCACCGGCGCGCCGACCGCGACTGCGGCCTCGATCTGTTTCGGCTCGGCGGCGATGAACAGCGACACTCGAATGCCGGCCTCTGCTAGTTCGCTGACGGCTGACCGGAGCGCCGCACTATGACCGGCCGCGTCAAGGCCGCCTTCGGTGGTGCGCTCCTGCCGCCGTTCGGGAACGATACAGGCGGCATGCGGCTTGAGCGTGCAGGCGATGCCGATCATTTCCGGCGTCGCCGCCATTTCGAGATTGAGCGGCTTGCTGATGCGCGCTTTCAGCCGAAATACATCGTCATCGATGATGTGGCGGCGATCCTCGCGCAGATGCGCAGTGATGCCGTCGGCGCCGGCCGCGATAGCGATCTCGGCCGCCTTGAGCGGATCGGGATGCTTGCCGCCGCGCGCATTGCGCACCGTCGCGACATGATCGACATTGACGCCGAGGCGGATGGCTTGAGCCGGCATGCCTAACCGTTCACGCGTTCGGCATTGGCGACGGCCTTCTTCGCCCGCAATTGCGAGATGATCGAGGTGAGATGCTTGAGGTTATAGACTTCAAGATCGATCGTCAGTTCAGTGAAATCCGGCGACTGGCGGGTCATGCGGATATTGTCGATATTGCCGTCGTGCTCGGCGATCACTTGCGTGATCTGCGCCAATGTTCCCGGCTCATTGACCGAATGCACGGCAAGACGCGCCGGAAACCGCTGTGGCGTCTTGTCGTCGACATCCCAGCGCACGTCGAGCCAGCGCTCCGGCTCGTCTTCGAATTGCTTCAGCGCCTCCGACTGGATCGGATAGATCGTGATGCCCTCGCCCGGCGTCATGATGCCGACGATGCGGTCGCCGGGCACCGCGCCGCCCTGCGGTGCAAAGCGCACCGGCAGATCGGAATTGATGCCGCGGATCGGGATCGCCGCGCCGTTTTCGCCCTCGTCCGGGACCTTGAATTTCAGCGCCTTCGCAAACGTCAGGCCGAACCAGCCGCTCTCGGCCTTCGGCGCAGCGGGCGTGACCCGTTCATCCTTGTAGTCGGGATACATCGCGCGCGCGACGTCGGAGGCTTTCATTTCGCCGCGGCCGACGGCCGCCATCACGTCATCGATCGAGGCCCGCGCCAGCCGCGGCAAGGCGCCCTCGAGCTTCTCGTCGGAGAACTCGATCTTGGCGCGCTGGTAGAGCTTTTCGACGATGCGCCGGCCAAGCCCGGCATATTGATTGCGCACTGCATCCCGCGTGGCGCGCCGGATGGCGTCGCGCGCCTTGCCGGTCACCACGATGGATTCCCAGGCCGACGGCGGCGCGGTCTGCGCCTTCGAGGTCAGGATCTGCACCTCGTCGCCGTTTTGCAGCGGCGCCGACAGCGGACCGATCTTGCCGTTGATCTTGGCGCCGATCGCCATATTGCCGACGTCGGTATGCACCGCATAGGCGAAATCGATCGGGGTGGCGCCGCGCGGCAGCGCGATCAGCTTGCCCTTGGGCGTGAAGCAGAACACCTGGTCGTGGAACAGTTCGAGCTTGGTGTGCTCCAAAAACTCTTCGGGGTTGGAGCCCTCGGCAAGCAGCTCGATGGTGCGGCGCAGCCAGGCATAGGCGCTCAACTCGCGCGACAACATTTCCGTCGGCGAGCCGAGCTCGTCCTTGTAGAGCGCATGCGCGGCGATGCCGTATTCGGCGATCTGCTGCATTTCGCGGGTGCGGATCTGCAGCTCGACGCGCTGCTTGCCCGGCCCGATCACCGTGGTGTGGATGGAGCGGTAATCGTTCTGCTTGGGCGTCGAAATGTAGTCCTTGAAGCGTCCCGGAACCACCGGCCACGACGTGTGCACGATGCCAAGCGCCTGATAGCATTCGCCAATATCGCCGACCACGACGCGGAAGCCGAAAATATCGGACAGCTGCTCGAAGCCGACCGCCTTGCGTTCCATCTTGCGCCAGATCGAATAAGCACGCTTGCGGCGGCCGGAGACTTCGGCGGCAATGCCGCGGTCGGCGAGCTTTTTAGCGAGCTGTTCTTCAATCTCGGTGATCCAGCCGCTCGATTTGGCGGCAAGCGTCTCGAGCCGCTCGGTCAGCACCTTATAGGCGTCGGCATTGAGCTCGCGAAACGACAGGTCCTCGAGCTCCTCGCGCATCTCCTGCATGCCCATGCGGCCGGCGAGCGGAGCGTAGATTTCGAGCGTCTCGTCGGCAGTGCGCCGGCGCGACGTCGGCGGCTGATATTCGAGCGTGCGCATGTTGTGCAGGCGGTCGGCGAGCTTGATCAAAAGCACCCGCACGTCGTCGGCAATGGCAAGCAGCAGCTTGCGCAGGTTCTCGGCCTGCTTGGCCTCCTTGGAGACCAGATCGAGCCGCTTCAATTTGGTCAGGCCTTCGACCAGAAGCCCGATCTCATGGCCGAACAGCCGGTCGATCTCGGCGCGGGTGGCGTCGGTGTCCTCGATGGTGTCGTGCAGCAGCGCCGCCGCGATGGTGGCGTCGTCAAGCTTCAGCCGGGTGAGGATGGCCGCTACTTCCAGCGGATGGGAAATATAGGGATCGCCCGAGGCGCGTTTCTGCTCGCCATGCGCCCGCATGGCATAGACATAGGCGCGATTGAGCAGGTCCTCATTGGCGGCGGGATTGTACTTTTTGACGTCCTCGATCAGATCGTATTGCCGCACGCGCGGCTTGCGCGACTTGGTCCGCGGCACCTCGGCGGCGTCCGTCGGGACCAGGCTCGGCGCACGCGCCAAAGGTCCCCGGGGGCGGGGCTGATTCTGCATGCGCGGCAGATCGATCGGCGAACGCGCCATAATAATCCCGAGGTCGTAGTAATCCCGAAGTCGTGCCACAGCACGGCACTTGGCCGACCCGGCAAAACGCCAGATTCGGCCACGACTGCTCATAAAGATATCATGCAGGTGCGCGGGCGCCACAAGCCGCGCGGAACTTAGGCACATATCATCAGGCAACGCCGCGGATTGGCGGCGTCAAAGCCAAGGTTTGGTTAAAACCGCCTGGAGCAGAGGCCGAAGAAAGCCTTACTCGTCGTCGTCGCCGACATCCGGCTCGGGCTGGCTTTCGGGCGGCGTAAGCCCCTCGAGGCCCTTGAGCAGTTCTTCCTCGGTCATCCGGTCCGTGGTCACCTCGGTATCGTCGACATCCACGCCGGTGCCGGGGGCGCCGATAAGAGGCACAGCCTCGGGCTCGGGCTCGTCGACCTCGACATATTTCTGCAGCGAGTGCACGAGTTCCTCCTTGAGGTCCTCGGGCGAAACCGCCGTTTCGGCGATCTCCCGGAGCGCGACAACCGGGTTCTTGTCGTTGTCGCGATCGACGGCGATCTGGGCGCCGGACGAAATCATGCGCGCGCGGTGGCCGGCGAGCAGAACGAGGTCAAAGCGGTTTTCGACCTTGTCGATGCAGTCTTCAACGGTGACACGAGCCATTTGGCGATTTTCCTGTGGCTTTTAGCCTTAATGCGGGGTCTCAAAGCCGGTCTTCTCGGCGGCTCCCGCTATAGGACAATGTCCTTAATGTGGCGCTTAAGTAACGCCCGCGGCCGGGATGCGCAAGCCTGTTTTTATTGACTGATTTTGCCGCCCGATTTGCGCGCCGCGCGGGTCGCCTGATTTTGCTGTCCAATTTTTGCCGGCCACAAGCGCGCCTCACGACAATGCCACGAAGAGTTCCGAACTCCGCCATCGAAACGCTGCCGATATTTAACAGTTCGGATATTTAACTTGGCTGCGGAAGGAGGCTCTGTTACCCAAAAAAATCTGGAACCACGTCGCGGCGTTCCGAATCATATTTTCGGAGGGGACCGCGACGGCGTGCCGCAAGTGATTTTAAGCGCGTGCCGCTTGCTACGGCACAATATGGCGATAGGGCGGCGTAACGATCAGCCGGCCTGCCGTTAGACGGCGTGACCAAGAGCAGAACAGCGCTTGAAATAGCACTTAGGCGGCCAAACGTTTCCGTTGACGAGACCATTTGAAGAACGCCGGCATCGTTCATTGCAAGTCGATCCGGTTTGATCGCTAGACACAACATTCATCGCGAGAAAGATCATGTCCGCACAAAACGAAAAAATCGCATTATTCATTGACGGCGCCAATCTTTATGCCACCGCAAAGTCGCTCGGCTTCGACATCGACTACAAGCGCCTGCTGCGCGAGTTTCAGTCGCGCGGCTATCTGGTGCGGGCGTTCTATTACACCGCGGTGATCGAGGATCAGGAATATTCGTCGATCCGCCCGCTCATCGATTGGCTCGATTACAACGGCTACAGCGTCGTCACCAAGGCGACCAAGGAATTCGTCGACCAGACCGGCCGCCGCAAGGTCAAGGGCAATATGGATATCGAGCTTGCGGTCGACGCCATGGAACTCGCGCCGCACATCGATCAGATGGTGCTGTTCTCCGGCGACGGCGATTTCCGCTCGCTGGTCGAGGCGGTGCAGCGGCGCGGCGTCCGCGTCATCGTGGTTTCGACCGTCTCGACGCAGCCGCCGATGGTCGCCGACGAACTGCGCCGCCAGGCCGACCAGTTCATCGACATTATCGAGTTGCAAGCCAAGATCGGCCGCGATCCCAACGAGCGGCCGCAGCGCGAGCCGCGCGACATGCGCGGCGGCGAGCCCCGAGAGCCAAGGGGGGAGCCAAGAGAACCGAGAGAATCGCGCGACGTCTCGCGCCACACCCCGCAGTTCCTGCAACGCAGCCCGACCTCGCAGCGCGTCGAAGTTGAAGACGAGTTCGAAGACGAATAGCGGCAATGGCGCGGGGCAGCGGGATGCCGGGGCGCGATTGTCCGCGCTGCCCACGGCTTGTGACTTTTCGCGAGCATTGGCGAAAGCTTGAGCCGGACTGGTTCAACGCTCCGGTCGACTCGTTCGGGCCGGTGGATGCGCGACTTCTCATCGTCGGTCTCGCCCCGGGTCTGCGCGGCGCCAATCGCACCGGCCGGCCGTTCACCGGCGACTATGCCGGCGACCTGCTCTACGCGACGCTGACGAAATTCGGCTTTGCCCGCGGCACCTATGCCGCGCGCCCCGACGACGGGCTTGAACTGATTGACTGCCGGATCAGCAATGCGGTCCGCTGCGTGCCGCCGGAGAACAAGCCGACGCCGGCCGAGATCACGACCTGCCGCGACTTCCTCACCGCAACGATCAAGGAGATGAGCAAGCTAACCGTCGTCGTCGCGCTGGGGCGTATTGCGCATGAGACCTTTGTGAGCGCGAATGGCGCCCGGCGCGCGCAATTTCCTTTCGGCCACGGCAAGGCGCACACAATCGGCGGACTGACCCTGATCGATAGCTATCACTGCTCGCGCTACAATACGAATACCGGCGTGCTCACGGAGCAGATGTTCCACGACGTGTTCATGCAAGTGCGCAAGAAGTTGGACGGCTGACTTTGATTGCGCATGACCTTTTCGGAAAGCCGGTTCCCACCCTCGGATCAAGTCCGAGGCAGGCTTTTTCCGGATCATGCGCTAGCCGAAAATCGAGCTCTCGTATTTGCCGGTGCCCATCTCGCTGCGCGGGAAGATGCCGTGCTGCTCGATCCATTCGAACAACTCTTCAAAAGTCTGTTTCGAATACGGCTCGAACACCAGCCGCTCGCCCGGTCCCCAGCGGCGCGTATCCATCTGATCCTGGAAGCGTACCGGGAATTCCTTCTTGTAGTAATGCGTGAACAGTTCCGGCCGCAGGTCGATGTCGCGCTGCGCCCGCCGCAAGGCGCGGAAATATTTGCGCACGTCTTCCGGATCGGGCGTGCCGGTGACCATCGACGCCATCATGAAGGTCGTGTCGATGACTTTGCGGAAGCCAAGCTGCTCGAGGAAATAATACGGCCCGCTGAACAGCGACGCCGCCGGCACCTTGCCGTCGATCAGAAGCTCCATGCGGCTGAACAACAGACCATCATTGAACGACAGGTTGATCCGATCGGGCTTCAGATATTGCTCGAGCCCCTGAATAGTCGCGTAGTGGCTGCCGGATTGATAACCGACCGAAATCGGGACGCCGGCGAGATCGGCCGGCGTCTTGATCGGCGAATCCGCCGCCACGAACACGCCGCAAGGCGACACCGAATAGGCATCGGCATAAAGCTTGCCGTGTCCGTTCGACGCCGCGACGTTCATGGTCCAGTGGCAGGCGCCGCTGACATTGCAGGTGCGGCCGGCCTCCAGCGTCTGATAGGCGCCGACCTTGTTGCCGATGTGATGGGCCTTGCCTGAGCTTGAATCCATGGTCTCGCGGAATTCGTAGTCGAGACCTTCGGCGGCGAAATAGCCCTTCTCCTCGGCGACCCATTCATGCAGTCGGAAATGTGGTGCAACGACGAATTTGGACATCGCAGGTTCCTCCGTTCGAGAGATTTTTGCTTTGTTGGCGGTAGAGATTACCGGGGCGAATTGATTTGATCATCGCGGCAGATCGAAATAGATTGTCAACCGCTACTTGACAATCAGGCTCCGAATGGATCGCTTTGAGAACACTCGGGTTTTCGCGGCCGTGGTCGAGGCGGGAAATTTCACCGCCGCGGCCGAACGGCTCGGCATCTCGCGGGCCGCAGCCAGCAAACACGTGCTGCAGCTCGAGGAGCGCCTGAGCGCGCGCCTCCTCAACCGCACCACGCGCCGCGTCAGCGTGACGGAAGCGGGCCGCGCCTTCTACGAACAGTGCCGGCGCATCCTGGCCGATCTCGAAGAGGCCGAGCGATCGGCCGGCGAACTCCATAACGAGCCGCGCGGCGAACTGCGCATCATCGCCCCGACCAATTTCGGCCTCGCCGAGATCGGAGCCGCGATCACCGACCTCGTCCTCGCCTACCCCCGCCTGCGCATCAATCTGACCTTGAACGATCGCGTCACCGATCCGATCGAAGAAGGCTACGACATCGCCATCAGCGTCGGCCGCCCGCGCGGCACGTCGTCAAGCCTGATCGCGCGCAAGCTCAATACATCGCGCCGAATTCTGTGCGCGGCGCCCGACTACCTGGCGCGCCGCGGCACACCGCGGCTTCCGGAAGACCTCGCACAACACGCCTGCCTCACCTACAGCTATCTGGACACGCCCGATGAATGGCACCTGATCGGCCACGACGGCGAGCGGGTGGTGAAAATCTCAGGGCCGATCGTGACCAGCCACCGCGAGGTGCTCAAGACCGCGACGGTGCGCGGCCTCGGCATCGCTTACGGCCCGGTGATTTTCTTCCGCGACGATCTCAAAGCCGGCCGCGTCATCGAGGTGCTGCCGAAATTCAAATTGCCCGAAGCAACGATTTACGCGGTCTATCCGGTGGGCCAACAGCGTTCCGCCAAAGTGCTCGCCTTCAACGACTTCATGACCCGTTATTTCGCCACCGCCGGCGTCGGCGCCTGATCGGCGCTAGCTGCTGCGCAGCCAGGCACCGACTTGTTGGGCGTTCTTGTCCGGCGGGAACACCGGATAGAACACTTTAATAATGACGCCATCGTCGATCACCAGCGCCATGCGTTTGAACAAAGTCATGCCGGAGGTCACGAAGGTCGGCAGCTTCATGGCGCGTCCGAGCTTGAGCGCGGCGTCGGACAAGACCGCAAACGGCAGGTGCAGCCGCTCGGCGGCTTCACGCTGATAATCGGTGTCCTGCGTCGACAGTCCGTAAACATGGGTGACGCCGAGCGCTTTCAGATCGGCGAAATGATCGCGAAAGCCGCAGGATTGCGGCGTGCAGCCGCGCGCGCCGGGAATAGCGTCCCAGCCCTCGGGAGCGTCGACGCCCGGCACCCCCGTGCGCGGGTAGATGTAAACGATGGTGCGGCCCTTCAGCTTCGATAAATTCACCGCGGGGCCGCTTGTCGCCGGCAGTGCGACATCGGGGAGTTTCATGCCGGTGAGATGCCGCGCACCACCATCGTCCTCGGGCGCCGGAATGTCGGGCGGCAGGAATGTCGGATCGTGAGTTCCCGGAGCCTCGACCATTTATTTGTCCTGCTATTGCTGTTGCGATGAGTAAGACATGAACTCCATCAGCGAACCGTCCGGATCGCGGAAATAAACGCTGGTGCCGGGCCCTTTGGCGCCGAAACGCTGCATCGGCCCGTTCTCAATCCGAACGCCATGATGGTTGAGATGAGTGACCGCATCGGCGATCGGACCCATCCATTCAAAGCACAGATCGCTGTTGCCGGGCGCGACCGGAAGCCGCGCCACTTCGGCGGGCTTCACACCCGGCCCATGGACATTGAGTTGCTTGTCACCGAAGCGATAGGCAAAGCCCACCGGCCGCTCCACCAGCGTCGCGCCGAGCACGGTCGTGTAGAACGCGTTCGAACGCTCCCAATCGGAGACATGAATCACGCAATGGTCGAGTTTGGTCGGCAGCATCGTCATATCCTTTTTGACCTGCCCTTGCGGCCTTAGCCCTTCTGCCGCAGCAGCCGGCCGCGCTCGCGATCCCAGGAGCGCTTCTTCTCGGTATCGCGCTTGTCGAAAAGCTTCTTGCCGCGGGCCAGCGCGAGTTCGATCTTGGCCCGGCCGCGCTCGTTGAAATAAAGCTTCAGCGGGATAAGCGTCATGCCCTCGCGCTCGACGGCGCCGACCAGCTTGTCGATCTGCCGCTTGTGCAGCAACAATTTGCGCGGCCGTTTTGGCGCATGATTGAACCGATTGGCCTGGAGATATTCCGGGATATTGGAATTGATCAGCCAGATTTCGCCGTCGCGGGCATCGGCATAGGATTCCGCGATCGTCGCCTTGCCCTGGCGCAGCGATTTGACCTCGGTGCCGGTCAGCGAGACACCGGCCTCGAACGTCTCGTCGATGAAATAATTGAACCGCGCTTTGCGGTTGTCGGCGACAACGCGGGGCTTCTTCTCATCTTTGGCCGCCATTTGCGCCGCCGTCCTCTCCCGCTCAGCTCTTCTTCAGCGCGTCGCGGATCTCCGTGAGCAGTTGCACTTCCGGCGAAGGTCCGCTCGGCGCCGGCGGCGCCTCCGGAGCCTTCATCTTGTTGATGGCCTTGATGCAGAGAAATAGCACCCAGGCGATGATCATAAAGTTAAGCGAGATAGTGAGAAAGCTGCCCCAAGCCAGCACCGCACCTTGCTTTTTGGCGTCGGCCAGCGAGCCCGCCGTCACTTTCGACGACAGCGGCAGATAGTAGTTGGAAAAATCGAGGCCCCCGGTCACCGCACCGACGATCGGCATGATGATGTCGTTGACCAGGGAATTGACGATCGCGCCGAAGGCAGCGCCGATGATGACGCCGACCGCGAGGTCGACGACATTGCCTCGCATCGCGAATTTCTTGAATTCTTCGAGCATAGGTCCCATCCCGCTGCTTTGGTTGATCGGCCGCTCTTCGCCGGGGCACAGACTCCCCCTTGCGCGCCGGATCGCGGCCGCAAGCAAACTCGGCGCAACGTTATCAGTTGATCAGGCCGGCATGCACCATGGCTTCGCGCACTGCGGCCTGGGCCTTTTCGCTGGCCGGCACCATGGGCAGCCGCACGTTTGTCGAGCACTTGCCGATCAGCGACAGCGCATATTTGATCGGGGCCGGCGACGTCTCGACAAAGAGATTGATGTGAAGCGGCGCGAGCTTGTCCTGAAGTTTCAAAGCTGCGGCGTAATCGCCCTTCAGGCAAGCCGCCTGGAACTCCGAACACAGGCGCGGCGCCACGTTCGAGGTCACCGAAATGCAGCCATGGCCGCCATGGGCCATGAAGCCGAGCGCGGTGATGTCTTCGCCGGATAGCTGATTGAAGTCCTCGCCGATCGCCGCGCGCTGCTGCGACACCCGCGTCATATTCGCAGTCGCGTCCTTGACGCCGGCAATGTTCTTCAGCTCATAGAGCCGCTTCATGGTGTCGACCGACATGTCGATCACCGAGCGCGGCGGGATGTTGTAGATGATGACCGGAATACCGATCGCGTCGTTGATCGCCTTGAAGTGCTGATAGAGCCCTTCCTGGGTCGGCTTGTTGTAATAGGGCGTGACCACGAGCACGGCGTCGGCGCCGGCCTTCTCGGCGTGCTGGGCGAGATCGATGGCTTCCTTGGTCGAGTTCGAGCCTGCGCCCGCTATGACGGGAACGCGGCCGCGCGCCTGCTCGACGCACCATTCGACGACCTTGTTGTGCTCGTCATGGTTCAGCGTCGGGCTCTCGCCCGTCGTTCCGACCGGGACAAGCCCATTGGTGCCCTCGGCGATCTGCCAATCGACCAGATCGCGGAACGCTTTCTCGTCCACCGAACCGTTCTTGAACGGAGTGACCAGAGCGGTGAATGAGCCTCGAAAGCGCGTCTTGGCGGCCATGATACGATCCCCGGCACGTCGTCCCTTTGCGCCGCAGTCTGCGGCGATGGACGGGCCACCCGCATAAATATCGCCTTGGGGCGGCCCGTGAAAGCCCCTTTCACCCCCGAGCGCAGAACTAGCGTGGACAGTTGTGGCGGGATCGAGGCCGGCCAACTTCATCCGACCGCGCCCAGCCCTTTAAGTTGCCGGGCCCATCTCCACCAAGCCTGTATTACCAGGCCCGGGCAGCGCCGATGACGTTCCAGGCGCGCTCATCCGCCGGCTTCTCGATGGCGGGGAAGCTTCGGAGCTTCGAAAGCTTGAGCCGGTTCTTCGCAAGTAAATCCTCAAGCTCTTCGGGGAAGAAATATCGCAGGAGGTGCTCCTCCGGCCAACGCTCTGTGGTGCCGTTCGCGCCAGCGCGCTCAAGATCGAAATGAACGTGGCACAGGTGCTTCGCCTCATCGAGCCTAGCGCTGGTCCTGCGCGTAACGCGCGTTGCGTTCTCGGTGATGTCGACCTGGCGATCCCCGGGCCGGTCGGCAAGAACCGCCGGGCCGTTCCACACATCGAACACGAACAATCCGCCCGGCACGAGGTGCCGGCGCACCGTCGCGAGCGCCGCCGTCACGTCGGCATCCTCGGTATGATAGCCGAGCACCGTGAACATCATCAGGACCGCGTCGAAGCTTCGTCCAAGATCGAGTTCGCGGCTGTCGCCATCGTGAAAGACCACCGTTTGCAGACCTGCAGTGGAAGCTTTCTGCCGCGCCCGTGTCAGCATGTCCGGAGAGCGATCCACACCAACGACTGTGTGGCCGCGCTCCGCCAGCGGCAAAGCGTGACTTCCCGTGCCGCACCCAATATCGAGCACACGCCGTGGTCCCTCGATGCCGTGCTCGACAAGAAGTCGCTCGATCAAATCGACTTCGCTCTTGTAGTCCTTCGAGCGGTAGATCGCGTCATAGGCGTCGGCATAGGCGCGCCCGAAAGTCTCGATCACGATAGACACCCTTTCAACGTGGTGCAGACCGTATCGATCTGGGCTTCGTCGATGCCTAGGCCGGACGGCACGTAGAAGCCGCGGCGGGCGATGCGCTCAGTGACCGGATAGCTTTCGCCGGCGAACAGACCGAGCTCGCGCAACACCGGCTGCTCATGCATACCCAGAAAGAACGGCCGCGTATCCACGCCCTCCGTCTTCAGGCGCGCAGCAAGCGCCACGGCATCCATGGGAACAGCGTCATCCAAAACGATTCCATACATCCAATAGACATTCTTCACGCCGGCCCGTTCGACAGGAAGCTGAAGGCCGCGAATGTCGCGCAGCCGTTCGGTATATCGTGCCGCCATTTTGCGCTTGCGCTGCAGATGATCTTCAATCTTATCGACCTGAGCCACGCCGATCGCCGCCTGCAAATTGGTCATGCGGAAGTTGTAGCCGAGTTCGGAGTGCAGAAAGCGCTGCTCGCGGCGAAAGCAGAGATTGCGCAGGCTGCGGACGTGTTCGGCGAGTTTGGTGTCGTTGGTAACGACCATGCCACCCTCGCCGGTCGTCACGATCTTGTTGGCGTAGAAGCTAAAGCAGCCGAAAGTGCCGATGCCACCGGCGCGCCGGCCGTGATACTCGGCGCCGTGCGCCTCCGCCGCATCCTCAACGATTGCAAGCCCGAATTTGCGAGCGAGATCCGTGAGCGGAGCCATGTCCGCCATATGCCCGTAAATATGGACCGGCATGATGGCGCGCGTGCGATCCGTGATTTTGCGCTCGACTTCGGCGACGTCGAGGCACCAGGTGTCGGGTTCGCAATCGACAAGGACCGGACGACAGCCGGTACGCAGCACCGCAGCGATGCAGGAAATGATCGTGAAGCTCGGCAGAATGACTTCCGAGCCCGGCGGCAACGCCAGCGCCGCCATTGCCACCTCGATGGCGACTGTGCCATTGCAGACGGCTATACCGTGAGCGACGCCGCAATATTCCGCCCAGCGACGCTCGAATTCCGCGATATAGCGTCCCTCGGACGAAACCCAGCCAGAGCGCACGGCATCCTCGACGTAAGCGAGTGCGCGCTCATCCAGCAAAGGCTCGGAAACCGGAATCACGACGGCTTCTTGGTCGTGCTGGAGCAAGATGTAGCGGTATGAACTCGCGATGCCACGATGCCCGGAAACCGGGTTTTGTCCGCCTCGCCGGCATAAGGTCCTTGCTTGACCTCGATCATCTCGACCTCATCGAGCACTTCAAAGCCGTGGCCACCGGCCGCGAGCAATATGACATCGCCGGCGCCGAGTTCGCGGCTTTCGAGATAGATCCCCTCCGCCGTGTAGAAATCGACGCGCAACCGGCCGCGGCGCAAAAATAAGACTTCATTGGTGTAATGCACGGCCCGCGGCACGGGATTATGAACGTGTGGCTGAATGACATGCCCGGCAGGATGGTGCATGTAACCAAGTTGCTGCGAGAAATCGCCGGGCGTGAAGAAGTGAATGCCAGGCTCGCAAAATCCGCTGCGCAGAATAATCGCGAAGTCGACGCCATCGAACGCGACGCGCTCAATCATGAGCTGCCCCCAAAATACTTCGAAATTTCGGCGCCAAAAGTCCGGTCAGCCGTCGCCCGCTCCTGCTGCGTCAAAACCGTATCGTAGCTTTCACGATAGCCCTTGTTGACGAAGCGATGTCCCTGGCCGTAGCCGGCCGCAAGGCTATTGCGGAAGAAAATGCCATCGATGCGCTGCTCGACTTCCTGAGACTCGAGCGCCGCCATGGACTTCATTGAGCTGCGTTGGATCGCCAAGCGCTGCCGCTCCGCCGGAACTTGAACGCCGATAAAATCAAGGATCGCCTTGAGCTCACGGTCGGGCGCATCGACGAGATTCTCATAAGTGACGAGATGCACGGGTACCGCCGACTGACCGAGCCACGACTGCACATGCAGGACCCAAGGGCCGAATTCCGGAAACGTGCCGCCCCCGGTTCCCAGCCATTGATGGACATAAGCACGAAAGGCAGGAGACTGCGTGCCGCGATCGCCGCCCTTGATCAGATGATTGAAATCCCAAGCCGACATCATGACATCAATCGGATGCCTGATCAAATAGATCGCCTTGCCGGTGGCGCGAACCGCAGGATTAGCCGGGTTATAAGGAAAGTGCGATTTGATCAGCCGCGGCGCCCGAGGATCGGTGAACGTGGCGTTCGGATAGGCGTGAATATCCAGAATGTACTTCCTCTCCAAGTCATGGATATCGTGATCATCGGAGAAAAACGAATGGAACAGCAAAAAGCTGAGATAGGTCACGCCGGATTTGGGAAACGCCGACAAACTCGTGATGCTTTGCAATCCGAAGCTCCACATTTCGCGAGTTGAAGAAGCATCCTCCCGATCGGCCGATCTCTTAACGCCGGCAACAGCGAGGCTGTGGCTGTAATTTACAGCAATATCAATTATATCCGCTAAATATGCTGCTTCAAGAGCGCCGTCCCAGAGGCTGTGCTGGAGCGGAGTCGGGATAGCGCGGCGCGCGCCCGGACCGCACCCGTTCGCAGGCCTCCGTCAATACGCCAGCCACCGCGCCGACGAACGAACTCCAGCTATAGGTCCCAAGCCGCTTTCGGCCGCGTGCGACCAGCTCCGCGCAGAGCGATTGATCGTGCCAAAGCTTTTTCATCGCCTCGGCAAGCGCCTGCGGCGAGCGCGGATCGACGAGCAGGCTCGCGTCGCCATTTTGCTCACGCAGGCCATCGATGTCCGACGTAATAACGGGACGCCCGAAAAGCCAGGACTCGAGCGGGGGAATATTGGTCGGACCGAAAAATGTTGGCATCACGAGGCCGGCTGAGAGCGTGTAAAGCGCCGCCATATCATCGTCAGGTACCGACCCAAGATAGCGCACCTGATTGGCAATGCCGAGCCGCACCGCCATTTCCATGATTTCCTTAAAGTTGGTCGCCATGATGTAAGACCAATAGGCGCCGCAAAACACGATCGGGATGATCTCGCCGGTCTCGTCGGCGATAAGCTTGATCGCCTGAAGGATCAATTTGTGATTCTTGTGCGGCCAGAACTGAGCGGGATAGAAGAAATAGCGCTGCGGCAAATTATATTTGTTTCGCGTTCGATCGAGCTGCGCCTGATCCGGCGGCTTCCGCCCTTCGATAGGCGGGTAATATGGCAAGATCCGTATCCTATCTTCATCGATAAGATCGCCATAGAAGCGCAATACGTCGGCCTTTCCTTTCTCCGAGTCGACGAGCACCAGTGTCGCGAAGCGGCAGGTATTGATATAGAAATACTCGCGGCTGTTCGTTTCGCCGAAGGCACTGACTTCCGGAAATTCCGGTTGCAGCCGATGATTGAGATCGAAGATCGGAACGATAAAAGGCAGCCGAAAGCTGAAAGCCGGCAGGTTCGGGCTGAGCAGCATCAGCAGATCGACGCCGTTCTTTTGAAGTGATTCGGCCCCAGGATAGTTGAATTTGACGTCGTAAGGATCGATCGGGGGCGGTGTCGTCGGCCGCTGCTTGAGGTACGCTTCGGGCGACTGCTGTTGTGTCGCCGGCTTTGCGAACGGCACGACTGGAATGCCGCGGAAGCTCAAGCCTCCCCCCGCGCCGGCCAGCGTCACCAAATCGACAGGATTGTAGCAGAGATAAATGAGCTCTTCAGGCAAACGCGCCGCGATTTCGCCAAGAGCCTTAAGAACAACGATTTCGTATTGGAAAACGCCGCCGGCCACGGTGTCCGCCAGACTTCGCGCAATACCCACACGCATACATTGTTGCCCCGGCCTGAATAGCAAACACGATAATGCTCTGGGCACCAGTGGCTTGCAAGCAGAGGACCGCTTCGCACGCTTGACCACTGAGTGTGCTTGACCAATTGTCCAAATCAGTCGAACCGCCGCGGAACAGCCGAAATTGCGACGAGATGAACCTGCCAGCAGCCCCGCTTTTGCCGTAAAACTGTAAATTGTCGCGTTCCAACGCGCGGTTAGGTCTTTCTCAATCTAACCGGCCCAACTAACTGGCCCAATCGACCGGCGAACGACTGGCCAACGACCGGCCAAGAGCCGAGCGGGAACGCTGCGGCGGCGGGAGGCAACGTGCTGGGAATTCGTTTCTTTGTTCTCTTCGCCGCTTTCGGCATCCTGGCGAGCGATGCGCTCACGGCGCGCGCGCTTGCCCAGTCGGCGACGTCGTCGTCCGTGCCGTTGCCAACGGCAAGGCCCGGCACCAAAGACACCAAATCAACCGGTAAGGTCGACGCGAAAAACACCGCCAAACCGAATAACAAGACCGACGTCAAGACGAGCTCCAAATCGGGCACGCCGCCGGCCGCCGCAACCAGCGCTAAGAAAAGCGCAGCGCGGGCGACCAAGCTTGCGACCGAAAAGTCCGGCGCCCACAAGCTCACCCCGCCGATCCGCGGCTCTTTGGCTACGGGCTCGACCCCCGTCTCTGCTCCCCCCGGCAACGTCGCGCTACGGCCCACCATTCCGCAGATGCGGGTGCTGCCGATGGCGGTGGCGCCGACCGCCTCGACCGCGCCGATGGATGTCACCGCGGTCAAACAGGCGATCGATCTGGTCGGCAAAAACCGCGCCGACGAGGCGACCAATGTCGAAGGCACGATTTCCGATCCGCTGGCGCGGAAGCTTGTCGAATGGGTGATCCTGCGCAGCGACAGCGGCGCGACGGATTTCTCGCGCTACGTCAATTTCATGGCCGCCAATCCGAGCTGGCCGAGCATGTCCTTGCTGCGCCGCCGCGCCGAGGGCGTGGCCTGGGAGGAGCGCGTCGACCCGCAAACGGTTATCCAGTTCTTCCGCTCCGAGCCGCCGCATACCGTCAAAGGCCATTTCGCGCTGGCGCGAGCGTTGATGGCCCAAGGCGACAGCGCCGGCGCCACGGCGACGCTACGCGAGACATGGCGCAACGACGGCTTCTCCGCCGATCTTGAAGCGCAGGCCCGCGCCGCGTTCGCCGGCCTGATCACGCCCGACGACGATGCGGTGCGCATGGACGCGCGACTTTATGTCGACGACGACGATGCCGGATTGCGCGCGGCGCAGCATCTCAATGCGACGGCACTTGCGGTCGCCAAGGCGCGCGCCGCCGTCATCAATCAATCCGACAATGCCAAGTCGCTGCTCGAGGCGGTGCCTGAAGCGGCCCGTCATGATCCGGGCTATATGTTCAGCCGCATCCAAGTGCTGCGGCGGCAGGACAAGATCACCGAAGCCGCGCAATTGCTGCTGGCGGCGCCGCGCGATCCGGCAAAAGTCGTCAATCCCGATCCGTGGTGGGTCGAGCGCCGCCTGATTGCGCGCAAGCTCCTCGACCTCGGCGATGCGAAGATGGCCTATGACGTCGCCAATGGTGCGGCGCCGCCGATCAGCGACAATTTCCGCGCCGAGCAGCATTTCACGTCAGGCTGGATCGCGCTGCGCTTCCTGCACGATCCGGGCATCGCCATGGCGCATTTCGCCCGCATCGCCGATGGCGCGACGAACCCGATCACGCTCGCCCGCTCGTATTACTGGCAGGCGCGTGCCGCGGAAGCGCTGGGACGCGACCAGGATGCGCGCGCGCTGTTCGAGGCGGCGGCGCATTATCCGACCGCCTACTACGGCCAATTGGCGCGGGCCCGACTCGGGCTTGACGAAGTCACGCTGCGCGAATTGCCCGACCCCTCCCCCGACCGCCGTATGCTCGAACTCGCGCGGGTCTTCGAAATTCTCTACGCCATCGACAATCGCGACCTCATCGCTTCGATGGCCGCCGATCTCGGCGACAAGGCGACCGATATCGGCGCGCTGGCGACGCTCGCCGATATCTCCGCGCACCACAACGACGCGCGCGCCGTGCTCCTGATCGGCAAACCGGCGCTCGGCCGCGGCTTTCCGATGGAGCGCTATGCGTTCCCGAGTTTCGGCGTGCCGGACTACCAGCCGATCGGGCCGGCGGTCGAGCCCTGCGTGGTCTATTCGATCGTGCGGCAGGAAAGCGCGTTTAATCCGCGCGTGGTGTCCAGCGCCAATGCCATCGGCCTGATGCAAGTGACGCCGGCGGCCGGCCGCGACACCGCCAAGAGATTTGGCGTCACCTTCGACCAGCGCCGGCTGAGGGACGACGTCACCTATAATGCTCAGCTTGGCAGCGCCGAGCTCGGCAACGATATCGCGAGCTGGCGTGGCTCCTACATCCTCGCCTTCTCGGCCTACAATGCCGGGCCGCGCCGGGCCAAGGAATGGATCGAGCAATACGGCGATCCGCGCGATCCGAAAGTCGATCCGATCGACTGGATCGAGCGCATCCCGATCTCGGAAACGCGCAACTACGTGCAGCGCGTGGTCGAGAATATGCAAGTGTATCGCGCGATCATCGAAAACAATCCCAAGCTCATGATCGAGGCGGACCTGCGCCGCGGCGGCTAGTGCGGGAGTCTTCTATGAAAGCGCGATGCTGAAGCTGCGCGGGCTTTCGCCGCGCCGCCAAATCTCGACCATCATTTCGTAGGCGGCTTCAAGCTCGCGGCATAGCCGGCTGGTGTCGAACAGCGGCGTGGTCAGCCGATTGCTTTCGATCTTCGTTCTGATCTCGCGCAGGCGCTGCGGATCACGCGCCAGCGTGATGGCAAGCTGCTCATAGGCTGCAAAATCCTCCGCGATCAGTTCCGGCACGCCGAGGTCTATGCAGAATGCTGACTGGGCGACCCGGCCGGCGAAGGAACGGCCCGCGCAAGTCAGTACCGGAAGTCCCGCCCACAGCGCGTCCATCGCCGTCGTCTGTGCGTTATATGGCAGCGTATCCAAGAACAGATCGGCCAAACGATGCCGTGCCAAATGATCCTCGATCGCGGGCCGCACTTGCGCAGAAGACGAGCCGGCCGGGATCTATGCCGGCTGCGCTCGCGGCACGCCGCAGGTTAGCGACCGCGAAGTCATTGTTACGGGCAAGCCAGAGCACGCTGCCGTCGACCTCGCGCAGCAGGCGCATCCAAATTGCGAAGAACTCGCGGCGTGATCTTGTAGCTATTGTTGAAGCAGCAAAATACGAAGCCGCGTTCCGGCAGGCCCTCCTCAGCGCGCGTCGGCGTGCGCGTCGAAATTGTCGTCGTCGAGTCGTGGGCGAACCAGCTATGCGGAATGTAGGCGACCTTCTCCGAGAAGAACCGCCGGTCTGCATCGGGAAGTGTCCATCTGTCGGCAATAATGTAATCGGTGAACGGTGCCCCCGTGGAATAGCCTGGGGGGCCGTAGCTGACCTGAATTGGCGCCGGCCGATGCGCGAGTACGCCGGGGCGCGAACCGTCCGACAGCGGCGCGATCTCGACGATCACGTCGATGCCGTAATGGTGGATAAGGCGCGCCGCCGCTTCGTCGCCTAGTCGGCTCAATTCGTGGAAATTGGTCGAATGCTGCCGCGATCCGCTTGCGGATGGCACTCGGCGTCGTCCCACGTCAGCGAGAAGCCGTGCAGTTCGAAGCGGGTTTTGTCATGCTTCTCGAGCATTTCGACGACACCGAAACCGGTCACGTGCTGGCGAAAATCCGGAGAAAAATATCCAAGGCGAATCTTGCCGGTACGCGCGGCTCTGACGTGGTGAATGGCTCAGCATAGGACGGTTGGGCGCGCATCCAATTGATCGCGCTCGCAAGCAGGATCTCGCTATCGTCGGTGAGGCGCGCCATGCCATGGGCTGAACGACGCTGCCATAGCGACCAGGGTCGTCATGTGATCCGACAGCAGCAGAGTCGCCTTCACGACCCCAATGGTCTGATCGAGCTGACAAGCTGAGCGAACTCGTCTCTCAGATTGGTCCAGTCGCATGCCAACAGCTTCGAGTCAAGCCGTGTGCCGGCGGCGTAGGCTAGTCCGGGCTTTAGCGCCAAAGCTCGATCCCAGGCGGCGATGGCGTCATCGTAGCGGCGAAGAAAGCCGAGAACCTCAGCCCGACCTACCCAGACTTCGGCAATTGTGCAGGATCTAATTCGAGCGCCTTGTCGAAAGCGACCAGCGCGTCTTGGTAGCTGGCTGAATATGGCGAAAAGGATATTGCCGCGACCGAGCCCAGCCTTTGGCAAGACCGGGATTAAGCTGCAAGAGCTCTTTCATATGCAGCCGAAGCTTTGTCGTATTCCGAGAGTTGGTAATACACGCTACCTATTCCGACCCAAGCGTCGGCAAGATCGGGTGTTAACCGCAGCGATCGCTCAAAGCCCGCCAATGCCTCATCAAAACGTTTGAGATCAAGAAGCACAGTGGCCCGATTGTTATGGGCCGCCGCGTATTGGGGATTTAGCGCCAGCGCCTTGTCGTAGGCGGAGAGGCGTCCTCATGTCGGTTGAGTTCGGAACACGCATTGCCGCGGCCGAGCCAAGCCTCGGGCCAGTCGGGCTTTAGCGTGAGGGCATGATCGAAGTCAGCGAGAGCCTCGTCGTAACGCTTGAGCAGCCAGTAGACATTCCCGCGGTAATAGTACGCGTCAGTGAAATTCGGATCGATGGCGAGCGAACAATCGAAGGCCGCAGCATGCATCCTGCAAACCGTATTGAGGAGCGCCAACGATTTGCCTTTATTGCAGAACGCCTCGGCATCGCGATTATTAATCTCAGTGGCACGGTCGAAATCCCGGAGCGCCTCCTCGTAACGCATCAAATCCATCGACGCGATGCCACGCCTATTCCATATCTCAGCGTCTCCCGGGCTGATTTGCAGCGCTTCCGAAAGGCGTTCGAATGCCTCCACGGGCCGCCCAAGGGCTCTAAGGACAATTGCATAATTATTAAGAGTCGCGGCGGATTTTGCATTTGCATCGACTGCACGGCGCAAATAAATCTCAGCATCAGCGAACCGCCCCAGTCGTATCAGGAGAACAGCGAGGAGATTGATGGCTGCGACGTGTCGCGGTTGTTCTTTTAGAACCAGCTTGAATAACTCCTCGGCATCTTTGGCACGTCCCGCCTGAAGCGCCGTCAATGCATTTCGGAAAGCCGGGGTTTCTGTTGCGACCATCAAACTTGCCACATTGCTTCAGGAATTTACCAAAGTAGAGCCTGCCGGCATCTATCGGTTTGCAGCGAACTTGCCGCGCCGCCGAACCAGAGTTTTCCATTCCATATAAACAGTTGAAATATATACGTAAAACGCGATTGAGATGCGATAGCTTCCGGAGCGCACCAGCCAGGAATAATGGTTGCAGCACCCCCGCGCTCAAAACAGGCGCGCCGAGGCTGAATGAGTATCATACGGTGTCGCAAGCGTCGCGATATCGGCGAAAAGCATCCGGAATTCGTATCAGTCAACGCTGCAGAACATCGGAGACAACCCGGCAATTGCGCCAGCCTCGCGCGGTCGTTAAATTGGGATGCGCTCGATTTGTCGCATGCCGCATCTTCGTTTCTTGGACAGCCTAATCGCGCTTTTGTCGAAATCAGGCCGCCGGCATGAGCGCGGTACCCAACATGCAGAACAACATTCCAAACGAAACCGATCCAAGGAGCGTTTTCGTCACGGCGCAAGACGGATTGCGCCTGCATGTGCGTGAATATGGCGCGCGAACCGCGCCGGCATTTCCCGTCGTTTGCCTGCCCGGTCTGGCCCGGACCGTCGCCGATTTTGACGCCTTGGCGCCTGCTTTGGCGAATGGCCAGCCGTCGCGGCGGGTCATCGCCATCAACTCGCGCGGACGCGGCCAGTCCGACTACGACAAGAACCCGGAAAACTACAACGTCGCTGTCGAACTCGGCGATGTCGTCACGGTCCTGGCGGCACTGGGCATAGGTCCGGCGGTCTTTGTCGGCAGTTCGCGCGGCGGCCTGCTCACCATGCTGCTTGCTGTTGCCCATCCGACCGCGATCGCCGGCGCCGTACTGCATGACATCGGGCCGGTGATCGAGCCCAAAGGCCTCGCGCGCATCAAAAGCTATGTTGGTAAATTGCCGCAGCCGCGGAGTTTCGCCGAGGGCGCGGAAATTCTGCGCCGTTTGTTCAGCGCTCAGTTTCCAAAGCTCTCCGTTGAAGACTGGCTCGCCGCGGCGCAGCGCACCTGGAAAGACAAGGGCGGCGCGCTGGTGCCGACCTACGACGTACGCTTGGCGCAGATGCTGGCCGAGATCGACATCGAGCGGCCGTTGCCGCCGATGTGGGCCGAGTTCGGCGCGCTCGCTCGCGTACCGCTGCTGGTCATCCGCGGCGCCAATTCCGATATCCTGTCCGCCGAGACGGTTATCGCCATGAAGGAACGCGATCCGGCGTTGGAGGTGATCGAAGTGCCTGACCAAGGACACGTGCCTGCGCTGGCCGGTAAGGAATTGCTCGACAGCATCATCGCCTTTGTCGCCAAATGCGAGGCCGCGGCGCGCGGGACGGCGACGCCGCCCGCGGTCGGCACTGAGCTTTACGGATAGCGCGGTATTTAGCGCGCGCCGGCCTATTTTTGCTGTCGGAGCAAAAGAGAAATGAGGTCATTTACGACCGATAGTGCGGAAACCTGGCACAAGCGCGGTTTATCGCTGCAAGGCCTCGGCAGCTACGATCAGGCGCTCGAAGCATTCGAAGCGGCCATCGCCATCGATTCCAGACACGCCGAGGCGCACAATTGCCGCGGCATTATGCTGGCTGGCCTGGATCGCCCGGAAGACGCGGTTATGAGCTTCAAAAAAGCTCTCGCTTTGAAGCCGGATTATGCGGAATGCCACAACAATCTCGGCATCATCTTGCAGGAATTCGGCCGCCTGGACGAGGCAGTCGCAAGCTTCGACAAGGCGATTGCGCTGAAGCCGGACAATGCGCGAGTCCACAATAACCGCGGCACGGCACTCGGCGAGCTGCGGCGCACGGAAGACGCGCTTTTAAGCTACGACAAAGCGATCGCACTGAACCCGTCCTATGCCGAAGCTTTCTACAATCGCGGCATGGTGCTGCACGATCTCAAACGTTTTGGTGATGCAATTGCAAGCTACGAGAAGGCGATCGCGCTCCGCGGCGGCGACTATGCCGAGGCGCATCACAACCGCGGCGCGGCGCTGCAGGATTTGCAGCGTGTTGATGAAGCGATCCGCGCTTACGGGGCGGCGATAGAACTGTATCCCGACCGCGCCGAGTTTTACGCAAACCAAAGCTACTGCTATTTGCAAGCGGGCCGGTTCGCGGAAGGCTGGCGCCTGCACGAATGGCGCAAAAAGCTTCCGGTGCCGGTCGGCGATCGTTCGTTCCCGCAGCCGCTCTGGCTCGGCCGAGAGGAAGTTTCCGGGAAAACTCTATTTGTGCACTGGGAGCAAGGATTCGGCGACACCATACAGTTCTGTCGCTACGGCAAGCTTCTCAGCGCCAAAGGAGCCAATGTCGTGATGTCGGTGCAAGAGCCGCTGTATCGGCTGTTGACGCAACTACGTCCGGAGATAGGCATTATCCATCAAAGCGAGGTGCCGGCGAGATTCGATTATCACTGCCCAATGATGACGCTGCCGCTCGCGTTCGGGACCGCATTGCCGACGATTCCGGCGGAGCAACGCTATATTTTTGCGGATGCGGGACTGCGCCGTGCCTGGGAGGCGCGTTTGCCGCCCAAGACCAAGCCTCGCATCGGCATCGCTTGGCGCGGCAGTGCGACGCACAAGAACGATCGCAATCGATCGGTCGGCCTCGATGTGCTCGCGCCGCTGTTTTCCGCCGACGCGCATTGGATCTCGCTGCAATATGACGAGCCGGCTGATAAAAAGCCGTTACCGCCCGCGCTCATTTCCTACTCCGGACAATGGGCGGATTTCGCCGATGCCGCCGCCCTGATCGATAGCTTGGATTTGGTCATCGCGGTCGATACCAGCATCGCGCATCTCGCCGGAGCCATGGGTAAACCGGTCTTCATCATGCTGCCGTTCAATTCGGACTGGCGCTGGCTGCTGGAGCGCAGCGACAGCCCCTGGTATCCGAGCGCCCGGCTGTTCCGTCAGGTTCGGACAGAATCCTGGTCCGACGTGGTGTCGCGCGTCGGCGCGGCATGTTCGCAATTCATTCAACTGCATTCGTGATGCGGCCAATGCGCGAGACATAGCCCGAATCTCGTGGTGGGCCCAGCGATCAAGAAGTGTCGTTGCGATCCGCCCCGCGCGTTGTTCAGATGAAATGCCGCCGGGCTCGCTCTGCAAACCGCAAAAGAAAATCCCCGGCGGAGCGAACTCCGCCGGGGATCCTTGAAATTCAAGCCGCGATCAGACGATCAGGGCAGGAAGTCCTTGTGCGCCCGGAAGCGAACGGTCCAGTTCGACGCACTGGATTCGCGAAGGAACGCCTGGCCGCCACCGCAACCCGTCGCACTGCCGCCGGTGTTGCAGCCGTTATAGCCGCCCAGCAGACCACTGCCCGTGCTCGCGCTGTTCAGATCTTCATACATGACGTCAACACCCATGTAGAAGGTCTTGGACACGTTCCACTGCGTGCGGGAGCCGAGGAACCACATCGACCAGTTGTTGTTGCAACCGGCCGCGGCCGCAGCAGCCGAACCCTGGCCGCCACCAAAACCCGCCGCCGAGCACAGCATGGCGTTGGCCTGCGCGCCGTAGCGCACCTCGTCCCAGCCGCCGTAGAGCGAGGTCTTCCACGCCGGGCTCCAGTGATGCTCGTAGGCCGCATTGAAGCCCCAAGCCGACGTCAGCTGACAGCTGGTGGTCGTCGCCGTATTGACGACGCCGCCATACACGCAATCACTCAGAATGCCGTAGGCCGCCGAGCTGCCATCGGTCTTGCCCCAGTTCGAGTTCGGGGTGAAGAAGATGTAGCGCAACGCGCCCACAGTGTAGTTGGCCTGGGCTTGGAAGTAGTCGCCCGCGCCCAACATCGGGAAGTTCAAGCGCAGACCGGCGCCGGCTGCCCAGCCCCAGGCATCGCCCGGATGTCCCGATCCGGTAGAGCCGCCTTGGAGCGGAGCACCGGTGATGGCGGTGCTGTAATAGGTGGCATTGACGTCATGCAATGCACCCATGATCTGCGCACCGCCCCAAGCTTGGTCGAGGCGGAGATTGCCGACGATGTCGCCAACCTGCTGACCACCGTAAGCGCCGTTGTTGGCGGTTGCACCGGACGAGGTCGTTGCGAAAGTGCCCGGCACCAAGTTGCCGACAGCAGCAGCCCCGCCCGCACCGTTGGTGCCGGTCGTGGCCACAGTGAACGCCGTCTGATCAATGATCTGCGTCGTGCGGCGCTCTTCCATAGACAGCGTCGCGGACAGGCCATTGCCGAGCTGCGCAGTGTAACCGAACACCAGCCAGCCCGGATCGCCCGTGTCAGAGGCCGGGTAGATGCCGTTATACGACGTCGCCGGCACGCTGTAGTAATCGTAGAACGACTGCGAGATACCAGCGGTGATACCGGCGAACTGGATGAAGGCGCGGTTGGCGCTGAACTGGTTCGCCGCGGTGTCGAGGCCGACGTCGTGTTGGTGCTGATACCGACCGCGATATAGCCGCGGGCCGTACCATAAGCAGTCTGCTCACGTGCGTCCGCGGTGATGTAGCCGCGGCCGCGCAGCACCAAGGTTGCTCACAGTGCGGCCGCCGTTGTTGCCGTTGAACGGACCCCAGCTCAGGCTGCCGTTATAACCCCAGCCTGCCTCCGCACGCACCCAGCCGCCGATCTTCAAGCAGAGATCGGTGCCGGGCATATAATAGAATCCTGCCCCGTAGAGACTGCAGACCTTCACGTATTCGACCGGCTTGGCCTTGACGGGAAGATCGGCTGCCTGACCTGCTGTCACCGCAACTAAACCCGCTGCGGATCCGAGGAGGAGGCTTTTCACCATCTTCATTTTGAACCTCCAGTTGTTTGCCGTGGGAGGGTTCGCTCCGTCGGGTGGCATACACCCCTGGAAAGTCCCCTTTGGTCCCCAAACCACCCGGTCTTCTCACTGTCCCGAAAACACCGGACGGGTCGACTTGGGGTTCCCCCCTCCGTCGCACCATCACATTAACCAACGGGTTCCTCGGCGCAACGAAGAACTGCCCAAGTCACAGTCCGGTTTGAGCGATTTCAAAGAGGTGTTGCGCAAAAAACACGCAAATGGTGCTGCTTGGCTGTGCGACAGGATAATGACGAGCGCCGTTTGGGCGTCGAAATTTCGTACGTAATATCAAATCCTTATGGATAGCGCCTGGCGACCCTGCGCGTCGGGTCGAAAGCGACAGCACAGCACCACTACGATGCTTCGCAGCGCCGTGCGCCGCAGGCTTCGGCCAGACAGCGAACCCAGAATCACCGATTCCCCCGCCCTGCCCGCGTTAAATCCCTTGTCCGGAGTTTGGCGCGTTTACGACATTGACGTGGGAATACTACCTCGCCGTTGGAGAAATTGGGCGCCGAGTAGCGTTGCGCGCGCACAGTCATCGTCTCGTGCGCGGGTGATGTCGGCGGACGAGTCGGGGGAAATGGTCCCAAGGCGCAGCCTGCTGATGCTGGTATAAATGCTGACGCGCGAAATCGACCACATTGTTTGCAACATGAGTGTCGAATGCGAGCTTCGTTGCCGCGGCAGCGTCACGCTTTTACGCGACGCATTTGGCGACCATGGCGCGGCAACCACGACAATAGGACGTGGTACCGCGGCTTTTCCCGCCCCAATGGAGGCGATTGCGGTTCTTTGAATTGACGCATAAATGCCGAAACTATAAGCATTTCCGCGTTCGGAGAGGTGGCCGAGTGGCTGAAGGCGGCGGTTTGCTAAACCGTTATACGGTCTAAAGCCGTATCAAGGGTTCGAATCCCTTCCTCTCCGCCAGATTTCGCGGCCGCATGTCGCGAATAAGTTTCGCGACAGCTTATTCGCCAAGCTCTCGATCAGGAACAATGAACCGGGACCAACGGCAAAGCTCGGGGCTACCCGGCGCAGAATCACCCTTTGCCGCCGCGGCGAATGCCACGGGCACGATCGCTGAACAGTTCAGCGCGGCAGTCGCGCACCATCAACGCGGCGCACTCGCCGAGGCCGAACGCCGCTACCGCAATATTCTGGCGCAGTCTCCGGCCCACGCCGACAGTTTGCACAATCTCGGACTCATTGCGCTCAACAGCGGCAATGCCGCAGCAGCGGCGGATCTGATCGGAAAGGCCATCGCAGTCGACAATCACAAGGCGGAATATCACTACAACGTTGCGCTGGCATGGCGCGCACTCGGCCGGCCGGATCAAGTGGCTGCGCATCTGGAGCACGCCATCGCGCTGCGCGACGATTACGTGCTTGCCTATCTCAATCTCGGTAATATCCGCCGCGAGCACGGCCGGCTCGCGGACGCCATCGCCTGTTATGAGCGCGCGCTGTCCCTCGCGCCGAACTCGCCGGCAGCGCGTTTCAATCTGGCCAATATGCTGTCCGAACAGCAGCAATGGGACGCGGCGGCAGCGAGTTATCGGCAAGTGCTGACGCTCGAGCCCAGCCATGCTGGGGCTCATGCCGGGCTTGGTGCCGCCCTTTCGGCCCTGGGTCTTCCGCGTGATGCCATTGTCCATATCGAGCGCGCGCTGTCGCTCGAGCCCGATCTGACCGGCGCCCACGAAGAGCTTGCCAAAGCCTATCTTTCGGCAAGTGACGTCCAATCCGCTATTTTATCCGCAGCGCATGCGCTTGAACTGAACGAAACCGAAACCGGCAGAATCCTGTTCGCGCAATGCGCGATTCTCACTAATTTCACGATCGATCCCGGCGGCCAATTCCGCAAATTGGTGCACCGCGCGCTGGTCGAAGCGTGGGCCGTGCCGCGCGAACTCGGTGCGGTGTGCATCAGCCTGATCAAGCTCGGTGACCAGGTGAGTGAGATGATCGCGCGCGCCAATAGGGCGTGGCCAGCGCGGCTCCCGGCCGCAGAGATTCTCCGCGCCCCCACGCTTCGGACTCTGGCCGACGACGACTTGCTGCACAGTTTGATGGCATGCGATCCGATCACGGATGTCGGCCTCGAGCGGCTGCTGACGAATCTCCGTCACGCTATGCTCGGTGCACTGATCGCGGGCGAGCCGCGGTTCATGCCGATGGACGACCGGCTCCTCGATTTTTTTGGCGCGCTGGCGCGGCAATGTTTCATCAATCAATACGTCTTCTCGCTGACCGACGAGGAGAGCCTCAACGCACAACGCCTGCGCACCACGGTCGACGACGCGTTGAGCAAAGATACCGAGATATCACCGCTGCATTTGGCGGCGCTCGGCGCCTATTTCCCTCTGCATGTCCTCGCAAACGCCGAGCGATTGCTCGAAAGAACCTGGCCGCGCCCCATCGCAGACCTGCTGATTCAACAGATCAAGGAGCCGGCGGAGGAACTTCAGATTAAGGCCGCGCTCTCCGCCCTCACCGCGATCGAGAACGAGGTTTCCACCGTCGTGCGTGAGCAATACGAGGAGAACCCCTATCCGCTCTGGATCAAGGCGGGTCCGCCAATACAGCCGGCGATTCTTAATCGCCGGCCGCGACCGGTCGCCGACGTCCTTATCGCCGGCTGCGGCACGGGCTTTTTCACCACGGAATTCGCCAGCAAGGCGCGCGATGCCCGCTTCCTTGCGATCGACCTGAGCCTCTCAAGCCTCAGCTATGCCAAACGCATGGCGCGGAGTTTCGGCTTGACCAATATCGAATTCGCCCAGGCCGACATCATGAAGCTCGGATCCCTCGGCCGGACTTTCGATTTCATCGATTCATCCGGCGTGCTGCATCACACCGCCGATCTGTGGGCGGCCTGGCGAGTTCTCCTGCCGCTGCTGCGCCCCGGCGGGATCATGCAGGTCGGTCTCTACAGCGAATTGGCGCGGCGGAACGTTGTCGCCGCCCGCGCGCTGATCGCCGAGCGTGGCTACCGGCCGGTGCCCGAGGACATCCGGCGGATTCGCGAAGTCGTCACCGCGGCACCCCGCGGCTCGCTCTTGAATTCGATCAGCCAGTGGAGCGATTTCTTCACCATCAGCGAATGCCGGGATCTCTTATTCCATCCGCAGGAACATCGGACCTCGTTGCCCGAGATCAAAGCCTTCCTCGCGGCGAACGGCCTGCAGTTCGCGGGCTTCATCCTCGATGCGTTGACGTCCGACGCCTTCGCCAGCCGCTTTCCGGAGATTGCCGGCCTCACGCACAAAGCGCGTTTCGACGCTTTCGCCGACCTCGATCGCTGGCACGTGTTCGAAACCGAACGGCCGGAGACATTCGCCGGCATGTATCGGTTCTGGGTGCACAAACCCGGCGCGCGCTCCTAAGCCGCATGATCCCGAAAAGCCTGCCCTCGGACTTGATCCGAGGGTGGGACCCGGTTTTCGGATAAGACCATGCTCCAATACAGAGCATGATCCCGAAAAGTGGGACCCGGTTTTCGGATGAGATCATGCTCCAATACAGACACGCGCGGCCGGCTTGGTGAGCGCTTCGATGCCGTATTACGCCGCGAGTGCGGGCATCGCCGCCGCAGCCGCCACCATCGCCGGCACCGCAGGCACCTCGTTGCAGCGCAGCCAATCACGCGCCGCGCGCTGAGCTGCAGCAATCTCGGCGTCCGACATCTGGCCGGCGACTTCGCGCCGCAGCCGGATGGCGTCGGCGTTCCCCTTGGTCGCCGCGAGATTGAACCATTTGTGCGCGGCAACGAGGTCGACCGGCACATCGCGCCCGATCGAATACATCATGCCGAGCTCGAAGAGCACGTCGCCTGCGGCGGGCCCTTCGCCGAGCGGCGCCATAGTGCTGTCGAGAATCTCAAACCGAGCCATTACCCACTCCCCTGTTTACACCTCGAGACCCCAAAAACGCTCTCGTGTGTTCATCGGCTTTTTGCCCCAGCCGACATGCGGATAATCATCGGAAGATTTGAATGGTGGTTTAAGCAATGCGATAAATCGAATGTGAACCGCGGCGCGTGATCGCTGCGATTTCGGCAACCCGCCATTAAGGAACGCACCCCGCATTGCCTCGTTGACGAGCTGCCGCAAGTGCGGTTTTCCCGCGGCTTTATTGGACAACTATGCAATCGCCGGAGCGTCGTTTATGGTCCGCCGCGCCTGAAAAGGAACAGCGAGGCAGCAATGAAAAATTACCGTAAAGCGGCGTTAGCGCTTTGGTTCGCGGCGATCGCGTCGTGCGGCGGATCGTGGCTGATCAGTCCCGCGCTCGCCGCCGATCCCACAGGCACTTGGTATACCGGAGATAAAGACAGCCAGGTGCGCATCACCAATTGTGGCGGCGCGGTTTGCGGTAGCTTGGTATGGCTCAAAGAGCCGAACGATCCGGCAACCGGCCGGCCGAAAACCGACAAGAACAATGCCGATGCAAGCAAGCAGGCCCGGCCCCTCATTGGCGTGCCGATTGTGCTCGGCATGAAGCCAAGCGGAACGCCCAACCAATGGTCCGGCAGCGTTTACAATGCGTCGGACGGCAAGACCTATAGCGGCTCCTTCACCATGAGCGACGCGAATACGGCGGAGCTGAAGGGCTGCGTGTTGAGCGTGCTCTGCAAGTCGCAGACTTGGACGCGCGCCAAATAGGCCGATAGACGCCCTTAGCTTGGATCGATGACAAAGCTTTGCGGCGGCTCGCCGCGCTGCTGGCGCTGCCACATCGCTGTATAGGCCGCCTCGATATGGCGCGTGAAGCGCGCGGTGTCGAAAAACGGAAAGCTCGTCCGGTTGCCGGCGAGCCTGGCCTTGATCGAATTCAGCAATGCCGGCTCGCGCGCAAGCTCGAGCGCGAGCGCCTCATAGTCGGCGAGCGAGCCTGTCACCAATTCGGAGAGCCCGACGGCGTGGACCAGGCTTGCCGCAACGCGTCCGGCAAAAGTCGAGCCGATGCAGGTCAAGACCGGCACGCCGGCCCAGAGCGCGTCGCTCGCGGTGGTGTGCGCGTTATAGTGCAGCGTATCGAGGAATAGATCGGCCCGCTGTTGCCGCGCCCAGTGCGCCGCGACGTCGGACACCGAGGGTGCGAATATCAGGCGATCCGCGGCGACCCCGCGCCGTTCGGCTTCGCGGCGGAGATTGCCGGAGGCAGTCGGATCGTTGTCCTTGAGCCACAGCACGCTGCCGTCGACGGCTTTGAGAAGCCGCATCCAGACATCGAACATGGTCGGTTCGATCTTGTAGGCTTGGTTGAAGCTGCAAAAGACGAAACCGTGCTCCGGCAATTGCAGTTCGGCGCGGCTTGGCACCCGAGCAGCCGTGGCCCGTTTGTCGTCATTCGCCATGAATGTGCCGGGCAGCCAGACGACTTTTTCGCTGTAGTGCTCGAAGTGCTCCTCCGGGATCACGGTGGCGTCGGCAACGATGTAGTCGTAGAAATCGGCACCCATGGTGCCGGCATAGCCGAGATAGTTCACCTGAACCGGCGCCGGCCGCCGCGCGAAAACGCCAAGCCGCGAATTGCGCGTGAAGCCGTTGAGGTCGACGACGATATCGATTTCGAGCCGGCGGATCAGCTCGGCGATGTCCTGATCGCTCTGCGACGGCACGTCGATGAAGCGGTCGAACGACGCCTTCACCCGACGGCCGATCTCGGAGTCGCCTCCGGCATCGAACGAAATGGCCGTCGTCTCGAAGCGCGATTTGTCGTGCTGCTCGAACAGCCCAGCGGTCAGGTAAGCGACGGCGTGTTCGCGCAGGTCGGACGACAGATAAGCGACCCGGATGCGATCATGCGCATAGACCTCGCCGTTCCAGACCGGCCGCGCCGGCGGCAAATCGGCGATGGCGAACTTGGCGCAGAGCAGCTGATCGGACGGTGTCGACGGCATGGACAGCGTCGGAAACGGATAGCTGACCGTCTTGCCCCCGCGCAGCATGGACAGCAGGTAGGTCTCGTCGGCCTCGAGTTCGTTCCAGTCGCAGATGCTGAGCTTGGCAAAAAGGCGGTGGCCGGCGGCAAAATTCGTCGCCAATCCAGGATCCAAATTCAAGGCCCGGTCATAGGCGTCGAAGGCATCTGCAAAACGTTTGAACTCGATAAAGACGTTGCCGCGGCCGAGCCAAGCCGCGGGCATATCCGGTGTCAGCGCCAGCGCCCTGTCATAAGCACCAAAGGCTTCATCGTGACGCCTGAGTTCGATCAAGGCATTGCCGCAGCCGAGCCAGGCTTCCGCGGAATCCGGCTTGATCTGCCGTGCGCGATCAAAGGCCGCCAACGCTTCGTCGTGGCGGTCGAGTTGCCGTAACGTCTCGCCGCGGGCCAGCAAGGCTTCGACCAGGTTCGGATTGATCGCGAGTGAACGGTCATAGGCGGCTATTGCGTCCGCGGGGCGCTCGAGCGCCACGAAGACATTGCCACGACCGGCATGCGCATAGGCATGGTTCGGCGCGAGCGCGACGGCCTTGTTGTAGTCGGTCAGCGCTTCGTCGAAGCGCGAAAGATCGAACAGAGTATTGCCGCGATTGTTCCACGCATCGGCATAGTCGGGCAGGATCTGCAGTGCCTTGTCGCAATGGCCGAGCGCTTCGTCGTTCCGCCCCTGCTTGCGCAGCAGGATGCTCAGATTGCTGTGCGCCAGCGCGGACTTCGGATCGGCGGCAAGCGCCTTCTTGTAAGTTGCGACGGCAGCCACCGGATCGCCGAGTTCGCTCTGGATCCGCCCGAGATTAATCAGCGCCTCCGCCGCGTTCGGCCGTACCCGAAGCGCATCGGTGATGCGGGCGAGGCCGGCGGAGAAATTGCCGCGCTGCGCCTCGATGAGGCCGAGCATATGCAAGGCGTCGAACTGCTTCTTGTCGGTCTGCAGCACCATTTTATAGAGGAACTCGGCCTGCGCGATATTGCCGGCCTGGTGGGCCGCAACGGCACGCGCAAGTATCTGTTGCGATTGGGGAATTGAGGGCTGCATGGTGATGGCCGGTAACTTACCGCACTCCGGCGGGGAAGGAAATCCGGCATCATCACAGCCGCGGGACGCCCGGGCATTCGGGGACAGCCGCGTCAATAAAAAAGCGCCACGGAATTGCTCCACAGCGCCAAGGAACGTCGCAAGAGGATATCCGAGGGCGTCGGCGAGATGGTTGAAGGATTAAGTCTGCCGGTTGAACACCGGAGCGAGATCGGGCTTTGCCCCATCTCGTCAACACTATCGCGTTGAGTAGTTGCGATCGTGAAGCTTACGCCTCCGTCCCGCCGACGCCCCCTGCTATTCACCGGAGCCGGCCAGCCTGGAGCGATCATAACGACCCTCCCGACATCGGCCGGTCCGTGTGACCCGATCTTCGATTCAAGAGAAATCAAAGACCGAAGACGGCGTCGACTACTTCTTCTTCCGAGTGGTCTTCTTCGTCTTAGCCTTCGACTTAGCTTTCGCTTTTCTCTTCTTCGCCATTGCTGCCCTCCTAGCTTGAGTGGGTGGCGTATCGGTGCAGTGCAGTCGCGAATCGATCCGCACTACATTCCGAATTACTACAGCGAAAAAAAAATAACAGTGACTCCACTTAATTTTGTGTGTAAGCGCCGCGTCCCGCTGTTGCGCGCACGGCGGTTTGCGCGCAGCAACTCGGCGCACGACACGAAAATTTTTTTGCTCGCGAAAATTGCGCGCAAAATTTTCGCGAAGTGAAAAAGTGCCGATGAAACGCGGCTTTCTTTGTTTACTAATTTCTAAATCACGCTGTTGCGGGCGACGCCGCGGCGCAGTTTCCGCGCAAGATTTCAGGCCGGCAGAAACTCGTGCGCGGCGTCTTGCGCGACCTGAAAAAAATTTATGCACCGGGTGCGTTTCTTGGCGTGTTGACCGGTCCCGCGAGGCGAAAAACGCGCGAATCGGTGCGAATTCGATTCGCTGATTCGGCCTGAAGCGACCTCCGACGACCTGCGCAGGACGTCACGGCGCCTCGCGCATGCATCCGATTCTCGTCGCGTGGGAGACTTGAGTTGGCGTCACGGCGCGCACACGCGAACGGGCGCTCAGAGGCCAAGCTTCTTCTTCAGGAGATCGTTGACGGCTTGCGGGTTCGCCTTGCCGCCGGACGCCTTCATGACCTGGCCGACGAACCAGCCGATCGCCTTCGGATTGGTCTTGGCGTCGGCAACCTTGTCCGGATTCTTGCTGACGATATCGTCAACCACCTTCTCGATCGCAGCGATGTCGGTGACCTGCTTGAGGCCGCGCGCCTCGACGATGGTGCGCGGATCGCCGCCCTCGGCCCAGGCGATCTCGAACACATCCTTGGCGATCTTGCCCGAGATGGTGCCGTCGCCGATCATATCGAGAATGGTGGCGAGCGCCACGGCGGGAACCGGCGTCTCGGCAATGTCCTTGCCCTCGCGGTTGAGGCGGCCGCCGAGCTCGTTGATCACCCAATTGGCGGCAAGCTTCGGATCGCGGCGCGGCGGCGTGCCGGAGCCGCCAACCACGGCCTCGAAATATTCCGCCGTTGCACGCTCGGCGACCAGCACATCCGCGTCATAGGCCGACAGTGCGTAGTCGCGTACGAACCTCGCCTTCTTGCCATCCGGCAGTTCCGGCAAGCTCTTTTGCAAATCGGCAACGAGCGAAGGCGAAAGCTCCAGCGGCAGCAGGTCGGGATCGGGGAAGTAACGGTAGTCGTGCGCCTCCTCCTTGGAGCGCATCGAGCGCGTCTCGCCTTTGACCGGATCGAACAGCCGCGTCTCCTGCACGATCTTGCCACCGTCTTCGACGATTTCGATCTGGCGGCGCGCCTCGAATTCGATGGCCTGGCCGATGAAGCGGATCGAGTTGACGTTCTTGATCTCGCAGCGCGTGCCGAGCGGCTCGCCGGACCGCCGCACTGAAACGTTCACATCGGCGCGCAGGTTGCCTTTTTCCATGTCGCCGTCGCAGGTGCCGAGGTAGCGCACCACGCTGCGGATCTTCGCCACATAGGCCTTGGCCTCGTCGGCGGAACGCAAATCGGGCTTGCTCACGATCTCCATCAACGCGACGCCGGCGCGATTGAGATCGACCAATGACATTGTCGGGTTCTGGTCGTGCAGCGATTTCCCGGCGTCCTGTTCGAGATGCAGGCGCTCGATGCCGACACGCACCGTCTCGCCGTCGGGTAGATCGACGACCACTTCGCCCTCGCCGACGATCGGCGACTTGTACTGGCTGATCTGATAGCCCGGCGGCAGGTCCGGATAGAAATAGTTCTTGCGGTCGAACACCGATTTCAGGTTGATCTTGGCGTTCAGCCCGAGACCGGTGCGAACCGCCTGGCGCACACATTCCTCGTTGATGACGGGCAGCATGCCGGGCATGGCGGCGTCGACCAGCGACACATGCGAATTCGCTTCACCGCCGAACTCGGTCGAGGCGCCGGAGAACAGCTTGGCTTGGGAACTGACCTGGGCATGGACCTCCAAGCCGATGATCACTTCCCAATCGCCGGTCGCGCCTTTGATCAGCTTCGACTTGATCGGTCTCGATTTGTCTGCCGGTGTGTCCATAGCGCTATCCGTCCCGTTTCCGGTGCGGTTACGCGCTTCCGTGGCCGAGCGCAAGGAGCGGAGACCAAGCACCCGCCGCTCTGCCGCTAAGCCTGGATGGGTCCGTCCCGAGTAAGACCGGCGGCGATGATTAGCCGCCGCACTTCTGGGTGCAGAAGCTGCCGTAACAAGGGACGACCTTGGTCAGCGTCCCGTTGGAACAGAGCTGCTGCGAGCACCAATTCGTGGCAGGGTCGCAGTCGAACGAACAAAAGCTGTTGTTGGCGATCGCGACCTTTTGGAAGGCGCAGGCGCCTGGCGGAAGCTGCTTCATGCCCCTCGCCGAGGCGCCGGATAGGCTCATCGCAGCCATAGTCCCAGTCATGACCCCAGCCAACAACACCACCTTAACAACCGACATCGCGCGCATTTTGGTCCCCTGTTGCAACCTCTGCCCCCCGGCAAAAATTTGAGGTAATATTTTACATTGCTGCGGTGCGCGCGCAAGCCACAGGTTGAACTTCCGCATTCACAACCGGCTCGTGACGCAGCGAGCCGTGAACACGCGGCGGCAACCGCCTAGCGGAACAGTTTTTTCGCGAAGGCGGCGTAGCGTCTAGACCAATCTCAATTGCTTTCGCGCCAGATGCCGAGTGCTTCCTGTGCCGGCCGGTCCGAAATCGAGAACAGGACCGACTGCTCGGGCGCATTGTGAGCGTAGCGCTTCCACGACGGCACGACGAAGACGTCGTTCTTGCCCCATTCGAGCACCGCACCGTCGACAGTGGTCGTGCCTTTGCCTTCGACGCAGACAAACACCGTGCCGTCGGTCGCGCGATACGGCTCGCCGTTAAAGCCTTTCGGCAGCATGGCGAGATAGGCGCCCATGGTCGGCAGCACCGGGCCGCCGGTGACGGGATTGGCATAGCGCACCCGCGCGCCGTGACGCTTGTCGACGTCGCCGGACTGCATCATGCGCTCGATGATCGGACGCGTACGGGCATAGGTATAGTTGATCACCGGGCTTCGGTTCGTGGTCGGCGTGCCGTCGGGCAGCACGCCCGAGCCGTAGAACGACAGCGAGTCGCCGTCCTTGCGCGTCGTTTCCTGGGTCGCATCGTCGAAATGCTCGGCGAAAGAGGCTTCGTAGAAATTGACCGCCGGGAAATCGAGCACGTCGAGCCACAGCATCGGTCGCTTCGACGGATTGCCGTGGTCGTGCGGGGCCCAGTTCGCGGTGATGACGAAATCGCCGGGCGACATGAAAGCCTTCTCGCCCTCCACCGCGGTATAGGCGCCCTCGCCGTCGAGAATGAAGCGGATCGCGGAGGAGACGTGGCGGTGGGCCGGCGCGACCTCGCCGGGCATGATCATCTGGACGCCGGCAAACAGCGTATTGGTGATGCGCGACTCGCCATGCATGCCCGGATTTTCCAGGATCAGCACGCGGCGCTCAGCTTCCTCGGCAGTGATCAGGCCGCCCAACTCCATGACCAGCGACTTGACGTCGTCATAGTGCCAGACATGCGGCTTTGTGCGTGTCACCGGCTCCTTGGTGACGACATTCTTCATGACCTTCCACAGCGGCGCCATGTCCTTGGTGGCAATCCGCGCATAGAAGGCTTCCCGCATTGCCTCGATATTGTGCTTCGAGTTCGGGGTCTGAGTTGTGGCGGCGACCGCCAAATTGTTCGCCGACATGGGTGTCCTCCTGAGGAATCCAGAAATTGCTTGGCCGCGACTATAGCCAGGGTGCCGCCTTGCGAAAATACCGCATAAACGCGGCAAATGGCGGGGCTGCCATGCGGAGGGCGAGGCCGAAACTCCGCCAAAGCCCAGCAAAGGCTCAGATATTCAGCCCCTACGTATTAACGTTGCCGCCATCGACGGCGATGGTCTGGCCGGTGACGAAGTCAGAGTCGGCGCTGGCAAGGAAAACGAGCGCGCCAAGGAGGTCCTCCGGCGTTTGGTCGCGCTTGAGCGCGCGCGACGCCACCGCACGCGCCCGTGCGGTCTCGACGTGGCCTGGATTCTCGGCGATCACCGTCTCGCTCATGGTGAATCCGGGCGCCAGCGTATTAACCCGGATGCCATGCTCGCCAAGCTCGCGCGACAGCGCCCGCGACATCGCCAGGACGCCGCCCTTGGAGGTGACGTAGTGCAGCATCCAGGGGATGCCGCGAAACGCGGTGCCCGAGCCGATATTGATGATCTTGCCGTAGCCTTGCGCCTTCATATGCGGCACGACATGCTTCACCATGAGGAACGGGCCGCGCAGATTGATCGCCATGACGCGGTCCCACACCGCGGCGTCGATATCGGTGCAGCTCTGCTCCTGCAGCGGCGCGAATAAAGCCGCGTTGTTGATGAGAACGTCGATCTTGCCGAACCGCTCCATCGTATCGGCGACCAGCGCCTTCACCGCAGCCTCGTCGCTGACATCGGTGACGCGGCTTGCCACCGAGTTGGCGCCGTGTGCACCCGCCAGCTCGGCGGCGAGCGCGTTGCCGTCGGCGATGTCGGCGATCATCAGGCGCGCGCCTTCCGCAACGAGCGTGCGCGCATAATGCGCGCCGATGCCCTTGGCGCCGCCGGTCAGGACCGCCACGCGGCCGTCAAGACGCGACATCACCCTACCTCCTGTCATGAAAGCTGCTTCGCTCTCGTCAGCTTTTGCCGCCGTGCGCGACGATGAACTTCGCGAAATTGGCAAGCTGTTGTTTGACCAAATCGATGGTCGGCTGATCGGTCAGGTCGAGGGTCTTTTCGTCGAACTTCTTTGCCGAGAAATTGACGAAGACCTCGGGCTTGCCAAGCAGAAACGCATCGAGCGCAGTCAGCGTCATGCGCAGCGCATGTTGCATGCGCGCACCGCCGAGAAGACCTCCCGAGCAGGACTGGAGCGCCATCGGCTTGTCCTTGAATGGAACGTCTTTGAGGCGCGAGGCCCAATCGATCGCGTTCTTCAATCCGCCGGGAATGCCCCAATTGTATTCGGGTGAGACGACAATGACGCCGTCGGCGGCGCGGATGGCATCCGCCCAGACATCGACCTCGGCGGGAATGCCAGAACTGTTCTGAATGTCGAAATTGTAGATCGGCATCTTGTCCCAGGCCGGCGCCGGCGTGATCGCCATGTGCGCCGGCGCGAGCGACGGCAAAGCGCGCGCCAGCGCCGCATTGTAAGAGCCTTTGCGCAAACTGCCGCAAATGCAGACGACGTGGAGTGTATCGGCCATATGATCTTTTCTCGCTATCCGCCGCGCAAGCTTGCGACCCTATCAAGGATGGCCGATGATCCGACTTGTCGCAATGTTGACAATGGGCGATTTCGCGGCGGCGGCGCGGGCAGTCTCAATTGCAGTCTTAATTATTGAGGATCGCAATGTCCTTCGCCGAGCGCGGGCCGGGCAGCGACTGCACGAAGGCGTAGATGTCGGCGATATCCTTGTCCGACAAGTTGGCGTCGGAGAATGCCGGCATATCGTTGACCGGATTACGTATCTGCCCCTTGAAACCGTCGAACGGCAACGCCGTCTTGGCGAGGATCGGCGCCGGGCCGTTATAGGCGCCGCCCTGACCGGCGCGGCCGTGGCAGGTGAAGCAGCCGTCGGCAAGGAACAGACGCTTGCCGTTTGCGGCATCGCCCGGCGGGGCGTCTTGCGCCTGCGCCGGCAGCAAGGCCACCGCACCGGACAGGGCAACTGCGCACGCGATTTGTTTGATTATTTTCACGGCAGCACTCCTCACCTCAGCGCGGATCGGTAACGACATCGACCACGGCGGGCTGGCCGCTTTTGACAGCGGCGATGGCCCGTGTCAGCGCCGGAGCGAGATCCTTCGGATCGGTGACCGGTCCCTCGCCGTGAACGCCCATGCCGCGAGCGACGGTGGCGTAGTCGATATTCGGGTCCTTGAGTGTCGTGCCGATATCCATTTTCGACACGTCGCGGCCGTGCCGCGCCGCCATGGCGATGAGGTACATGTATTCCTGGTGATAGGCGCGGTTGTTCTGCACGATATAAAGGATCGGAATCTGGTGGTGCGCCGCCGTCCACAGCGCGCCGGGATTGAACATGAAATCGCCGTCGCCGCCGAAAGCCAAAGTAAAGCGGCCGTGCTTCTTGTTGGCCAGTGCCGCGCCGAGAGAGGCCGGCAGATTGTAGCCGACGCCGGCGCCGCCGGACACGCCGTTCCATTGATGCGGCTTGTTGAAATCCCACAGGCGATGCGGCCACGACAGCCTGATCGTGGTGCCGACCACCGACCAATCCTCGTCTTTGATCTGGGCATAGACTTCGGCGCACATCCGCGCGGTGGTGATCGGGCTTGCATCCCAGCCGATCGTCGCATCGGTCTTCGAGCGCTCGACCATGGCGAGATGCGCCGCCGCGAGCTTCTGGCCGCGCGCCGCAAAGGCAGTCTTGCGGGTATCGTCGGTCAGCCGCTTCACCGCTTCGGTCAGCGCCGGCAACGACGCCTCCGCGTCACCGGCAATATCGAGATCGGTGTCCTGCCAGCGGCCGAAATCCTGATAATTGGATTTCAGATAAAGGTCGCGCGTGCCGAGGGTGATCAGCTTGGCGCCCGGCTTGGTGCCGGGCGACGAGCGGCGCACGATGCGGTCGCTGAAATGGGTCAGCGTGCCCCACAGATCGTTCATCTCCATCGCCAGGATCACGTCGGCCTGGCCGATCATGGCGCGGCGAAAGCTTTGATTGAGCGGATGCCGCGACGGGAAATTCATGCGGCCGGCATTGTCGATGACGCCGCATTGCAGCGCTTCGGCGAGCGCGACCAGGTTCGCCATGCCGGCGGGCGTCCGCGCCACCCGATCGCAGATGATGACCGGGTTCTGCGCTTCGACCAGCATTTTAGCGGCCTCGGCGATCGCGCCGGCATCGCCCTGCGGCGGGACCACGGGCGCGAATTTCGGAATGCGCAGGTTCTCCGGATCGGAGATCGGATTTTCCTGCAACTCGGCATCGAGCGCGATGAAGACCGGCCCCATCGGCGGCGTGGTCGCGATCTTGTAAGCGCGCGTCGTCGACTCGGCGAAATGCGTCAACGAGACCGGCTGATCGTCCCATTTGGTGAATTCGCGGACGATCTGGCCGATATCGACGCCGGCATGCAGCCATTCGGCGCCGGGCCCGCGCTTGTCGGCCTCCATGATATTGCCGCCGAACACCATTACCGGCACGCGGTCGCACCACGCATTGTACATCGCCATGGTGGCGTGCTGCAGGCCGACGACGCCGTGGCAGGCCATGGCCATCGGCTTGCCTTCGATCTTGGCGTAACCCTGCGCCATGTGGACCGCGATGTCCTCATGCACGCAGGTGATGATTTCCGGCTTGTTGTTGGCGTGATTGATGACGGCCTCGTGCAGGCCGCGATAGCTCGAGGCGCAGTTGATCGCCAGATATTCGACGCCGAGCGAATTGAGCACGTCGGCCATGAAGTCGCCGCCGCTCGAGGTCTGGTTGACCGGATCGCTCGACGGCGCCAGCGTCTCGGCGGCCGTCTGCAACGGCCCGGGAACCGCGGCCTTCAATTGCGGCTGCGGCGCAGCCGGAGCGCCATTGGCTGTAACCGGCGGCGCCACTGCCACGGCGGCCCCGACCAGACCCGCGCCTTTGAGAAAATTGCGCCGGTTCGACGCGGAAGTTTGACGGTGTTTGCGCAAGGCATCCTCCCCCGCCGACTTAAGCGGCCATTAAGATTATTCTTGGCGGGGAGATTCGCTTTGGGATTCCTCACCGTCAAGCGCACTTCGGCCGGGGGCAGCCATGCGAAAGCGCTTTTTTTGACATTCGCCGGCGCAGTGGCTGTCACATTGGTTACTGCACGGACTAATTGCTCGGCGTGTTAGCCAGCGCAGGAACGGCGACGTCTTTGAAGCTTTGCGGTACGGTTGCGAGCTGGCCGTGCCGGCCCATGAAATCGGCCACGGCTTTTACGCCATAAACGGCACTGCCGAACTCATCCCTGATGTCCCGGATCACGGCTTCCATGGCGGCGCCGTTCATCACGTCCGACGGCTCATGGGTGAGATAGATTTGTGCAGCGCGGCGCGGATCGTCATGGATGATGCGGGCGGCTTCATCCATCGCCTTCTCGATCACTTCGGGAACTTGCGGAGCCGCGTCGATATAGGCCTTGGTGGCGCCCAGAATTAGAAACGAGAATTTGCCGCCCATCACGTCGGACGAATTCAGCACGGCATGGATCTTGGCGTCGCGCAGCGCCAGTTCGGCATAGGGCGGCGACGCGAAATAGGCCTTGACCTGCCCGCCCCCCGCGACCAGATCGTTGATCGCGTCGGCGTGCGACAGCGCGACGACCTGGCTCTTCAATTGGTCATAGCGCTTGAAAGCTTTCTCCGACTGCAGCTCCAACACATACATTTGCGGCGACGTGAGCGTCGGCATTGCGATCTGATCGCTCGGCTTGATGTCGCCCAACGATGCTACGTCCGACTGATTGCTGAGCAGCGTGAGCGGCAACGATGTCAGGCCCGATATGGCAAAGACCTGTTCGGGCTTATTCCTGCCCTTGTCCCAGGCCGCGAGCAGCGGCGCGGTGCCGAACGGCGCAATGTTGATCGCACCCGACGCCAGAGCCGCCTGCGCCTCGGCGGCGCTGGTGAAGCGCTGAAATTCCGCCTTGGCGTCGAGATGTGCCTCCTTGGCGTGCTTCTCGACGAGCTTTAAGTCTTCGCAGACATAGATCGGCAAGAACGCCAGCCCATAACCGATGCCGACTTTGATCTGATCCTGAGCCAGCGCCGGCGCGACACCGAGCGCGAGCAGCGCAACAGAGAAGCGCAGCGGCCTCTGCAGCCGCCGCGCTTGTTCGCGCCATCGCTCCGGCATGTCACATATTCCGCCGCGCATCCCGAAGTTCTATTCGTCGGCGATCGGATTGCGCAGCGTGCCGATACCTTGAATCTCGACTTCGACGGTGTCGCCGTTCTTCATCCACACTGGATCGGGCTTGCGGGCATGGCCGACACCCGACGGCGTGCCGGTGAAGATGACGTCGCCCGGCTCGAGCGTGATGCCTTGGGTGATGTAGACCAGCATCTCGACCACGGGAAACATCATGTTGTCGGTATTGTCCGACTGCATGACATTGCCGTTGAGGCGGCTCTCGATCTTCAATCCCTTGGCGGCGTCGGGCAATTCGTCAGCGGTGACGAGCCACGGACCGAAACCGCCAGTGCGGTCAAAATTCTTGCCCATGTCCCATTGCGTGGTCTTGCGCTGAAACTCGCGGATCGAGCCTTCGTTGCCGCAGGAGTAGCCGGCGATGCACGAGGTTGCATTGGCGGGCGTCAGATGTTTGGCGCGCTTGCCGATGACCAGGATCAGCTCGGCCTCGTAGTCGAGCGTCTCCGACACTTTCGGCCGGATGATCGGTTCGCCATGCGGCACCATCGAGGTCAAGCCGCGAAAGAACACGGTCGGGAATTTCGGAATATTGTCGCGCTGCGAACCTTCCTTGACGTGTTCGAGATAATTGAGCCCGAGGCAGATGATCTTGCCGGGCTTGCCGACCGGCAGCGCATATTTGAGTCCAGCAAGCGGCTTGCGCGCGGCGGCCGGTGCGCTCTTGGCGATGGCGGCGAGCTGTTTGGTGTCGCCGTTGTTCTTTGCGAGCCATTCGCCAAGATCGCTCGGAATTTTGCTGTCCACGGCCTGCAGATCGACGACTTGATCGCCGTCGACAACGCCAAGATGCTGGCCTCCCTGCCCTTCAAACGCAACGATTTTCATGTTTTGCAGTCCTTCAAGAGATCGGAAAACGCCTCGCGGGCGCGGGACTATATCGGGCCGGCTTCCGGCAATCCACCCGGGCGCAATTGTCCCGTGGCGAGAGCATGATCCGGAAAAGTGGAAGCCGGTTTTCCGAAAAGATCATGCTCCATCAAGAAGATGCTAGAGCGTCAATCGATTCAATCTGAAACGATTGACGCTCTAGCCAAGAAAATGCGCACGCAATCGCGCCCGCGCCGCTTGCGCCGCGCGCAGATCGAAACTGTTGACGACGGCGAGGCGGAAGCCGCCGGGCGGCATGGCATGTTGCTCGGGCGGACGATCTTCGTGGAAGGTGATTTGCACGCTGGTCACGCCCGGCATGCGGGCCACATCCTCAACCAGCGTCGGCGGCGGATGCCGGTAGCGCCGTCCGTTCGGGCCGAACAGGACGACGCTATAGCCTTCGCTGCGGTCGTCGTCCTCGAACTCCCATTCGTGCCGCTCGTAGAGGCCAACCAGCGCGTCGACCCAGCCCGGTCCGTAGAGATCAGGCCATTGGTCGGCAAAGCGCAGATGCGCCTCGATGATTTTCTGATCGATGGTTTCGAGATTCAGCATCCCCGTATAGCCGGGCAGATGCTTTTCGATCCAGGCGCCGCAATAGGCTTCGAGCCCGGCATCGGGCTCGGCGTGAACAAGCCAGTAATCGAACGTGCCCTCGCCCGCGGGCTTGCCGGTAACGTGCCGCCACCAACGCGGCACGCCATCGACGACGGCGATGTCGGACGAGACGTGGCGGCCGTCGAGATAAGTCATCCAGAAATGGCCCGGCGCATAATGCCGCTCGTAATCGGCCAGCGATTGCAGCACGCGGCTGCCGACGCCCATACCTTTGAGATTGGTGATCGGCTTGGAGAAAACCGGAAACCGCGGCGGCTCAATGCCGTGCGGTCCGGCTTCGAGATTCTGGCTCAGCGCAATCGCGAGCTTGTCGTAAATCCAGCGCTGCGCCGGATACCAAAGCCAAGCGTCGCAATCTTCCGTCGGGATATTGGCAACAGTCGTGACGTGCGCGAAATATTGCAGGCGCCAAGGGTCAGCTTCGCAGATCGGCATGACCGTTCGTCCAACCGCTCACCGCGGCATCACGCCTGCTCGCGCTTGTCCGGCTGCGCGCCGTCGAATTTCAGCGCCAGCACGCCGAACATTCCGTCGGTCCACGATTTGAGCGGCGACCAGCCGGTGCCGCGTGCCAGCGCCGTGAACGACTCCACCGTATATTTGTAGCTGTTCTCGGTGTGGATGGTCTCACCGGCGCGGAAGCTGATCGCCTTGCCGTTGACTTTGACCTTCTGTCGCTTGGTGCTGGCGAGATGCATCTCGATCCGCTTCTGCTCGCTGTTGTAGCAGGCGTGATGCTCGAAGGCGGAGAGATCGAAATTGGCACCGAGCTCGCGATTGATGCGCGCCAACAGATTGAGATTGAACTTCGCGGTGACACCTTCGGCATCGTTATAGGCGGGACATAGAATCTTGATGTCCTTGATCAGATCGACGCCGATGACGAGGATGGCGCCGGCGCCGAGCGTGTCTGCCGCATGGCGCAGGAACTTCGCCGCTTCGTGCGGCTCGAAATTGCCGATGGTCGAGCCCGGAAAGAAGCCGACCCGCGGCAGCATTGCGATCGGAGCCGGGAACTCGAAAGCGCGCGTGAAGTCAGCGACGACGGGATGCACGGCCAAGCGCGGGAAATCGCGCCGCAGCTGCGCCGCCTCGCCTTGCAAAAAGTCGCCAGAAATGTCGACCGGCACATAAGCCTCGATCGTCGCGGCGGCGCCAAGCAGGATGCGCGCCTTGCGGCTCGAGCCAGCGCCGAATTCGATCAAAGCGCAATTGGGCGGAAACAGCGAAGCGATCGCCGGCGCGTGCTGCCGCAATAGCGCGATCTCGCAGCGCGTCGGATAATATTCCGGCAGATGCGTGATGCGCTCGAACAGCGCCGAGCCGGCAAGATCGTAGAAATATTTCGGCGGCAGCCGTTTCGGCTTGGCCGAAAGGCCTTCGAGAATGTCGGTCGCGAATGAATTGGCCGTTTCGACGGACGGCTCCGCACGAAGCGCGGTTTGCACTAGAGGGGCCATTTTCAGCTCTTGAGGTTCTCAGCGTTGATATTCCGCGAGCCGCAATCCGGAGAATTGCCAGCGCGCCTGCGGATAAAAGAAATTGCGATAGCTCGGCCGCGAATGGCCGGACGGCGTGGCGAGCGACGAGCCGCGCAACACCATTTGATTGACCATGAATTTGCCGTTGTACTCGCCGAGCGCGCCCGGCGCCGCTCGATAACCCGGATATGGTGAATAGGCGCTGCGCGTCCATTGCCAGACCGTACCGAAAGCGTCGGCGAGCGCACCGCTCCCGGCGGCGACTTCCCACTCGCCTTCGGTCGGCAGATCCTTGCCGGCCCAGCGCGCGAAGGCGTCGGCCTCATAATAACTGACGTGACACACCGGCTTTTCCGGCTCCACGCAACGCAAACCGCCGAGCGTCATCGAAAACCACGCGCCGTCGACCTTGCGCCAATAACCTGGCGCGGCCCAGCCTTGCGCCTCGACGGTCGTCCAACCGTCGGACAGCCACAGCGTCGGCGTCGTATAGCCGCCGTCGGCCATGAATTCGAGCCATTCGCCGTTGCTGACCAGCGACGGCGACAGCCGCACCGGCTGCAGCAGAACCTGATGCGCCGGCAGTTCATTGTCGAAGCAGAAATCGTCAGCCGCGTATCCGATCGCGTGAATGCCGTCGAGCACCGCACCTGCTACCGGCTTTTCGTCGCTGCGCGGCCATTGCCAAGCCGGATCGTAGACGGGATGTGTCTCGTTCAAAGAAAACGCGTGCAGAATATCGGTGAGCAGCAATTCCTGATGCTGTTGCTCGTGCTGCAGCCCGATCTCGATGACCGGCTTGAGCTCGTCGAAATTTTTCGCAGTTGCGAGCAAGTCCGCCACCGCGTCATCGACATGCGCGCGATAGGCCGCAACCTCGGCAGCACTCGGCCGCGTGACCAGGCCGCGTTGCGGCCGCGCCTGCCGGGGACCGGCGGAGACATAATAAGAATTATAGAGAAAGGCGAAACGGTCATCGAAAACGCGATAGGCCTTGGCATGCGGCCGCAACAAGAATTGTTCAAAGAACCATGTCACATGCGCGCGATGCCATTTCGTCGGGCTCGCATCCGGCATCGATTGAACGACTTGGTCCTCGGCCGACAACAGCGCCGCACGGCGCTCGGTCTCGGCGCGCACCGTGCGGAACGCCTTGAGCCAGTGGTCACTCAAATCGCGATGCAAATCGCGCCGCAGGCTGCCGCCCGGATGTTCGGCTTCGACAGCATTATCTTCCCCGGCGGAATGCGCCGAGTTCAGCGGGCCGAACACGCGTGGAGGCGGCCGAATTTAGCATGATGAAAGTCCGTGAAGGACGCGATTAAGTCAGGAAATTCAATGGCTGCGAAGATAATCAGTCCCCGGCACGTTGGTTCCATAGATGCGCGGCCGTCCGCCGGCCGCAACGCGAATCCAACCCATCTAACGCCCTTGTGATCGTGCAGCCAAGCACCCCCAATCAGGCGGCGCGCTTGGCCAAAGTCAGAACGGCGACGTATGGTCTCGCCCGCGTTTTGACAAGGCCTGCCGGGTAGGCCTGTTGCCAGGCTGGAGACTCAATGACTAAGCGCGTGAAGAAGAAGCAGAAATCAGGCCCGGCCAGGACCATGCTGCCGCGTGAGCGCAGCGTCTATTCGGCGATCGTCGATCGGCCGCCGTTGAAACTGCCCGGCGGGGCCCGCGTCGTGTTCTGGAGCATCGTCAATCTCGAAGTCTGGGATATCGGCAAGCCGATGGCGCGCCAGGTGCTGGCGCCGCCGACCGGCGAAACGCAGCTGCCCGACGTGCCCAATTGGAGCTGGCACGAATACGGCATGCGGGTGGGCGTGTGGCGCTTCTTCGATCTGTTCAAGCGCGAGAAAATCCGACCGACGCTCGCGCTGAATGCCCGCGTCTGCGAGGACTACGCGCGCGTCGCGCAAGAAGCCAAGAGCGACGGCTGGGAATTCATGGGCCACTCTTACCAACAAGGCCCGATCCACAAGGAGCCGAACCAGAAAGCGATGATCAAGCGCTCGCTCGACGTGCTGGAAAATTTCTGCGGCAAGCGCCCGATCGGCTGGCTCGGCCCGGGCCTGACTGAGACGCTGGAAACGCCCGATCTGCTCGCGGCCGCCGGGATCAAATATATCGGCGACTGGGTCTATGACGACGAGCCCTCGACCATCCGCACCAAGAACGGCCCGCTCGTCACGCTGCCTTATACGATGGAGCTCAACGACATTCCGATGATGGCGGTGCAGCACCATGAAGCGGATTATTTGCGCCAGCGCGCCGTCGATCAATTCGACCGGCTCTATGCCGAAGGCGAAAAGCGCGCCAAGATTTTTGCGATCGCGATTCATCCCTATCTGAGCGGCCAGCCGCATCGCATCAAATATCTCGAGCAGATCTACGAATACAGCCGCAAGTTCGACGGCGTTCTGTACTGGACCGGTGAAGAAATTCTCGACTGGTATTTGCGCTCGGCGGCATCGCGCTGAGCGCGCTCTGTGACGCGACGCTCCGCCCCGAAGTTTCCGAGCATATGGCAATTGGCATGACGAGGCTTTAAGACGCTCGACCATGCCGGGGCGCGGCTTTTGAGGTGTGCGATTGGTGGCCGAAACCGATAAGCGATTGGCGACAACCGATGTCGGTCGCGCGCCGTTGTCGTTGCTCGCTTGCGCATTGGCCATCGGCCTGTTGCTCGGACTCTTGGCGCCGGTGACAAGCCAGGAGGGCCTCGACGGCTCGCTGGTCTTGGCGGGTATCGTTCATTATCCGCCGCAATCGCCGATGAATCAGTATTTTCTCGGCAGTTGGACGATCATTCATCAACTCGGCGCGCTATTGCTGCGCGCAGGTTTCGATCAAGCCTATGTCAGCGAGCTTTTCTTCCTTATTCCCTGCGCGCTCCTAGTGGGCGCCTATGCGGGCGTCGTTTATTGTTTCAGCAGCCAGTTTCTGCTGAGCCTTTTGGCGGCGGCGCTTTGTCTTCTGACCAACCCGCTGGCGAAATTTTTCGTCTCGCCCGTGGCGGTCGCGCACCATTGCGACTGCTTGCTTGCGGCTATCGATGGAACCAGGAGATATCGGCGGAGCCGAGAGATGATAACTCACGAGCCCGCCGAGAGGACCGCCCCCGCGGGCACTCTGGCGCGACATAGGAAAATCGGCGCAGTCGTTCGCGACCACACCATCCAATTGGGATCGACCACTAAACCTGGAAAACTCGGATCCCCCCGTTCAGCTATGTCCGACGGGCCAGGAGATTTGCCATGGGGGTCTGCTCACTGTTCGGAACTTGCACTAAGCACTGAACAATACCGCGATTTCGCACCGGCCAAACTCAAACAAGGCGCGGGGCGAGCGGATGCCACCCTTGGGCCCACTGACCGCGGGGCCTAACGACGCGCCATGCTGTGGCAGTGGTGGTGGTGGTGGCGACGGCAAATGACGGCCGGTCGCGCCGAATTTAGTCAACTTTGCTGGCAGTGCTTCCACAACGCACCCACTGAAACATCACTGAAACGTCGTTGGGTCGCCGACGGTCATGGCGGCAATAAATGGCTTTCACGGAATGCTGCTGAACATAAGAGAGCATTGGAATGCAAACGTATGGTGTCTGCGTTTCTCATAGTGGGACTGGTGACGGCCGCGGTGGCAGGGTCGGCGAATGCTACGAAGAAAGTCCTGTGGTGCTGGCGGCGCGACCACCGCGCCGCCGGCAACAGCCGAGGGGTGGCGACAGCAACGGTGGCAGTGGCAAGTGATGCCGCGCTTCGCCATTTGTTAATGTTCTGTATCCTATATCCATTTGGGGGATGACATTCAGAGCGATGAGGGTCGACGTGCGCAGACCTTCGGTCCGGCCGGTCGTGCCGACAAAGGCCGTCCCGAAAAAAGGCGCTCCGGGACGGCCCAAGCTGTCGCTGGCGGTGAAGCCTATTTTGGGCGGCGGAATTCTGCTTGTTGCCTCGGTCGCCGCTTACTTCGCTTTGTCCTACTTCAATCTCACGCACGTCTCTCTCGGCCTGAGCGCGCGGGCCCCGCACCCGGCGCCGGACATGCATTCCGGTTCCATCATCATATTGTCCGGAGATCCCCGCGCCTGCCGCCGCCTGAAATTCGACAATGTGACCGGCGCGATCAAGGACGAAGGCATGGGCCCGTGCATGGAGAGCGGGCCTGGGGTCGCCGAACGCCTGGGCCAAGTTTCGGATAGCTTTCAGCAAGGCCGATGATCCGGCCGCGCCGCCGGCTGCGTGGGTGGCTTCCTAACCTTCAGTCCCCACTCCAATTTCAGTGTGACTTAGGGCAAAGCCCGGATCGCCTTGCGGCGGTAAACTACCATCATTCACCGAGCATGCACTGGCGGTGATTTTCCTGCAGCTCGTCGCTGATGCTCCGCGGCCGGTGATCATCGTGTCGGGGTGGCGATCGAGGAGGCGCTCAAGGCCGCGCGGCGAGCGCGGTCCTCTTCCAAGAGACGAAAACGTCCCACAATTCGCGAAATGGTGCGCCGGTATTGAAGCGCTCAGAGTCCTCTAGTCCCAGCACGGTTTCCGCCTTGAATGCCATGCCTAGCGGACAGCGCGAAAGGCACATATGGCTCGGCTCCATTATGCATTGCAAAATCGTACCCATTGCCGCCTGCCTTCTACTAGGGGTGCAAATATACAAATGAACGTCACGAGGAAAACCAACACTACGCCAAGAAAAAGGAATAAATAATCGACCGCACCGCGGCTAAACGAAAACGTCACTTCGTGCGTGCCTGGCGGAATGCGCACCGCTTTAAAAGCAAGATTTGCCCTGGCCATTTGTTGCAAATGCCCATCAATCAACGCCTTCCATGCCGGATGATAAAAATCGGCATATATGAGCCACGCTGCATCCGAGTAGGGATTCGTAACGCTGATTCTAATCAGATTAGCGTGGAATTCTGATACTTTCACCGCTTCCGGATCGCTTGAGTTCTCGCTGTCCGAGGATTTGGCAGCACCTTCTGAGGAAATAATGTTCGGCGATTGGGCAGCGTCTTCCGAGGAAATAATGATTGGTGCTTGATAAAGATCCGGCAACTTTTCCAAAACCGTCGCAGCTTCAGCTGCGTCGGCCACGACGATTGGGTGATGTAGCAGCCTTAGTTTTGGTGCATGACATCCGAATGTCGGCAGCACTCTGGAAATATTCTCTGCCGGAGTCTTTTCCGAAGAATGATCAAAAAGTCCCTCCGCCAGCATCAAGGCTTGAACATCCTTTGTAATAAGAATGCTGCGCGCAAGCAGATTATCGGGCGATCCGCCGCAAAGATCCACACTCAGAAACGCGTTTTCCAAATCGTGCTCGAATTTTTGGCCGGTTGACGCTTGAAAATCGACGGCGCGCGGCGCTTCCTCAGCCCATATCCGCTCCGGCTGATAAGTCCGCACCACGGCATTGGCGAAATTGATCCGAGCGGAAGGCTCGACCTGCGTTGGAAAGGGCAGAAACGATCGGTAAAGAAGTAGTTCCAGAATGGCGACTCCCACAAGCACGAGCCGCGAATGTTCCATGGGAATCAGCAGAACGCTGAGCCCGGCACCCAAAGTCAAAAACACGAAAGCAGCGGACCGCAAATGCATTGACGTCGATTGCAGCGGCGGCGCGCCTTGTGCAGCACCGATCCAGGCAGACTCGGCGAGTACAAAGGCTGCGGTAACGATAGCGAGCGCAATGAGGAAAAAGACAACGTGCCAGGACGATGATTTCGCCTGAGCAATGCGAAGGAAACCAAAGCCAGCGCAAACTATGGCAAGCCACTTCGCCGAGCTCAGCATGTAGGCGATGTGACGGAATTTATCCATCCCCGGCAGATAGTAGACGATGTGAGCGAGCCCTGTTTCTCGAACTGTGAAGAGGACAACAAATAGCAGGGCCGCAAACAGAGATAAGAACCTTTTAGATCGCTCGACAATGGCTGCATACAGCAAAACCGCCAAACTCGTTACGCCAAAAAATCCCAGAAACTCGCTTCGCGGATGGACCGTTTGCCCAGTAACGAATTCCGACAACTTAGTTATGTTCGTGAAGCCTCCATATGAAAGAAATTCGTCGAGGCTGACCTTCAGGTCAGCTCCCCTGCTGAGGTTGGAAAACGCCATCTCAGCCTGAATTCGAGCGACCACATAAAATAAAATACCAACGAGGCAGACCATGCCGGCAAGCGGTACGGCGTTAATCGGTTCCGTAACACTGCGGGCCGTGGCCATAATTCGCTCAAATCGATGCTCGCTTGTCAGCCACAAGATGATTGCAAATAAGGCGAGGCCGTAAAACTGAAAGGGAACCGCGTAAGTTACATTGCCGAACGTGAAAGCAACTAGCAGCGCCGCGCCGCACAGAAGATAGAAAGCCCGCGCCCGTTCGATGCCGATCATAACCAGATAAAATATGAGCGGCTGCGCCTCGAAGACCTTAAAGTTAAAAGCCATCTGGTTATCAAGGACGCTGATTAAGGCGCACGCCACAACACAATAAATAACTATCGAACGAGCGGGGGCGAAGAGACGCCAACTGATCAGGGCGATTCCGAAGAGGAATATGAATTGATCCAGCGCTAGAGACGCGAGAAATAAATTTAACGCGTTGACTTTCAACAAGACGCCGAGCAAGAGAAATAAATACTGCGACGGTCCAAATACTAATAAAAATGTGTCGGCAGTCATTCCATAATTTGATTCTGGCACCCACATCGGCAACTGCGCGGTGCTGCGAAGCTCCTCCAGGGTAAGAGCAAAAACTTGATAGACGTATCCGGTATCGAGCGTCGGAAAAAACGTCGGCTCGAAATATCGTAGCGTGCCGAGGATAGCGACTGCGGCCGGCAATCCAATTAAGAACGCCAAGCGTTCGCTGAATAGCGCTTTGTATGTGCGTATCATATTGTGAATGCCCGGCAGGTCGGGTCCGACTGCTCAGTCGCTGGTTGAATGTTAGTTCAGGGTCGGAGTTGACACCAGCTTGACCGGCGGAGCGCTTGTAGTTTACGCAAGCTATGCGCGAATATCAGCACCAGTACCCCCAATCCGCATTGTAGTCGAGCGAGCGAGGCCCCCGCAAGGCGAAATTTGACGCCGCGATGGCGAACGCGAGCAGCCACCATTTGCGTCGCGCCTGCTGGTCTCGCAATTGGACTACATTTATGTTACGCGAATTGCGGGGAGGCAGCATTGAAGCAACCCATCGTCATTTTTGGTATCGGCGAGATCGCTGAACTCGCCGATTTTTATTTCACTCACGATTCCGAATGCAGCGTTGCGGGCTTCGCAGTTGACGAAGCCTATCTGACAAAAACGGAATTTCGTGGACGCCCAGTCGTGCCGTTCGAACGAGTAGCAGAAGTGTTTCCGCCGGACGCTTTCGGATTTTTCGTCGCGGTGAGCTATGCCAAACTCAACGCTGTTCGCGCGGAGAAAGTCGCAGCCGCTCGCGCGAAGTCCTACCGGATCGTATCGTATCTGAGCAGCAGGGCGACCGTGTTCCCGGATTTTGAATTGAAGGAGAACTGCTTTATCCTTGAAGACAACACTATCCAGCCATTCGCCCGGGTCGGAGCCAATGTGACGCTTTGGAGCGGCAATCACATTGGGCATCATTCAGTGATCGAGGACGACGTCTTCATCGCTTCGCATGTCGTCGTGTCTGGCGGCGTCCGCGTTGGCCAAGGCAGTTTTGTCGGAGTCAATGTCACGCTGCGCGATCATGTAACGATCGGACAGAAATGCGTGCTCGGAGCCGCAGCCTTGGTGCTCGAGGATCAGCCAGATTTTTCCGTCGTCGCGCCTCGCGGAACCGAACGGGCCAAGGTCCCGAGCACGCGCCTGCGCGGCATATGAGCGACACATGCCCTGGCAACGGCTAGGCTGGATATACAGTCCTGACGGTACGAAACCTTGGGCACGAAGTCACGCCGCCCTGCCAACTCCTGTTCAGATTGAGAAAGATCTCTTTCGTGTCTTCTTCAGCACACGCGACGCCGAAAATCGGTCGCACGTCGGATGGGTCGACGTAGACTTGAGCTCCGCGCCGCGGGTTTTGCGCGAAGCGACCGAGCCCGCGCTCGCGCCTGGAGTGGAAGGCACGTTCGACGACGACGGGATCAGCGTCGGCTGCATTACGAGGGCCGATCAGGGTTTTCGACTTTACTACATGGGCTGGAATCTTGGTGGGCGCACGCCGTGGCGCAATTCGATCGGCTTAGCCCAGGCCGGCTCTGAACTCGATTTCTTTGAACGCTTTTCCCCAGGTCCGATCCTCGATCGCTCGCCGGAAGACCCTTACACGCTGACCTACCCTTGCGTTGTTCGCCGTATGGCGAAGGATTGGTGGATGTGGTACGGTTCCAACCTCACCCCCAACACCGCAGACGCGCGCCTGCGCCACGTCATCAAGGTTGCTCGTTCGAATGATGGCATCCGCTGGGAAAGAAATCATGATACGGCGGTTGGTTTTGCCACACCCGCTGAATATGCGATTGTGCGTCCAACCGTCGCAAAAATCGGCGACGTGCTTCTGATGTGCTTCGCCAGTCGGGGTGACCATTACCAGATCGGGGCCGCTCGGAGCGAGGACTACGAACATTGGACACGAATCGATGCGGTCATGGGGCTGGCGCCATCGAAAAACGGCTGGGACAGCGAAATGACGTGCTATCCCGCCTTATTCCAACATCGAGATCGGCTTTGGCTGGCCTACAACGGCAATGACTTCGGGCGCACTGGGTTTGGCCTAGCCATCTGGAATGGAAATATTCCTTCGTAGGCTCCTCCGCGAGATAACCAATGAACGATGCTAGCGTAGCCCGTTACGGAGTTCACAACCAAACGCGAAGCGAGACGGAAATTGATCGAGCGGTCGAATCAATTCGGCTTGTCGGCTTCGCCGTGGTCGATGGTGGCTATGGGCCATCGGAAATCGCACGCTTTGCGACGTCGTTCGACCGTGCTCTCGATGCAAATTTGGCCCGCCATGGCCTGGAGTTTCTGAAGAGGCTTGACGAAAACAATACCATGCGCGCGCTATTGGGGATTGATCGGACGTTTCTCGAACTAGCGCAGAATTCGACGGTGCTCGCGATCTGCCGGCAGCTGATGGGCGAATACATTATTCTTCATCAACAAAACGGCGTCATCAATCCCGCCAATGCGCAGCACTACAATCAGGCTGCATTCCATCGCGATCTGCCGTACCAGCATCTTGTTTCGAGTCACCCACTTGCGGTCAATGCATTGTATTGCGTCGATACTTTTACTGAACAAAACGGCGGGACGTACGTAGTGCCGGCCAGCCACAAAAGCGAGGCATTTCCCTCCGACGCGATGGTGGGCGCGTTGCAAATGCAAATCAGTGCAAAGGCCGGCTCGTTTATACTGATTGACAGCATGTTATTTCATTGTGGCGGCGTGAATTACACCGACCGTCCACGGCGTGCGGTCAGTCACCTTTATTCGTTGCCGATACTACGCCCGCAGATCGATCTTTCTGCTGAGCTAGGCGAGGACTATAGCGATGACGCTGACGTTCGGCGCCTATTGGGCTACGACGTCCGCACACCTCAGAGCGTGGCCGCGTTTTACGCGGCGCGGCAAAAAAGAGTGCAAGGCAAATAGTTTTTGACGCCCGATGCCACTTTGCGCGGATAGTGCCCAAGATGACTATGTCCGAGTTTTTTAAGTCCAAAGACACATCAACAGCTTGCGTACACGGACGACCGGCTGTTTTTGGAAGCGCCGGGCGGCGAACGCTACCGAATAATTGAGGGTATTCCGGAATTGCTGCTGGAGGCCGGGCGCCAGGAAGCGAAAACTCATCACCAGGATTATTACCGCATGCGGGCCGCCGAATACGATCAAGGCTCGGATGTGATGTTTCGCATGCTGCTATGCGAAGAGGATACCGTTCGCCGTCAAATGATTTCGATGCTGCGCCTCTCACCCGGAGCCCGCATTCTGGAAATCGGTTGTGGAACTTGCCGGGATACCCTTCACCTTTTAAGCGAGGGAGCGTTCGTTTACGCAAGCGATCTTAGTTGCGAAATGGTCATGATTGGACGCGCGCGCCTCGATGCCGCGCAGGCGGACTTTTCACGGCTTCGGTTGTTCCTGGCCGAGGCAACGTGGTTGCCTTTTCCCGACGGCCATTTTGACGCCGTTTTCCACTTTGGCGGCCTCAACGTCTTCCCCGATATCGAAGCGGCTCTCCTCGAAATGGCGCGACTGGTTAAGCCAGGAGGACGAGTCGTTGCCGGCGACGAGGGCATTGGTCACTGGCTTTCGAATACTGAATTTGCCAATATTCTGCAGAACTCTAATCCCCTTTTCGGCATCATGCCCCGCTTGAGAAAATTCCGATCGCCGCTCGCGACGTGACCTGCCGCTGGATTCTGAACGGCTCATTTTATTTGCTCGCATTCGACGTCGGCGCAGGCGAGCCGCGGCTTGATCTTGACGTAGAGTTTCCTGGGTGGCGCGGTGGGTCGCATCGCAGGCGCTATTTCGGAAAATTGGAGGGCGTCAATCCAGATCTCCGGGATAAGGTAGTCAAAGCGGCGGCGGCCGAAGGTATTTCCGTGGTCAATTGGTTGGAAAGAGCTCTTGGCCGCGTCCTAAACGATGAACAATGACCGGGTATGAATCGTCAAACGGATGAGGCGGGAGGGTAACGGACCAAGACTGTGAATTCCCACAGCCCATAGTCTTGCAGCAACGCAATCGAGCGCCCAAAGCGGGTTAGGCAATAAGAGAGCATCTGAACCGGATCGGCGTAATAAAGATTCGGCCGGCGAAGCGCGGGATCGCTCGACAGCGTCAATATATTGAAGGCAAATCCGCGCCGCCCCGCGCACGCCAACACATCGATAGTATCGCGAACGTACCCGGCCCAAACGTCGATCGGCGTATCGCCTTTTACGTTGAGAATTCCGCTGGCAATCGCGTAGTCGGAAGCTTCACTCGGAATTGCTCCCACGCACCATCGCCGGTCGGCGCCTTCGCCGTGGCGGCGCCGCGCCGCCACGATCATGTCCGTTGAAACGTCATATCCGGTGTAAGACCCCGAGAAACCCCTAGCCCGCAAGAAGCTCAGAAAATCGCCATAACCGCAGCCGAGGTCCAAGATGGAAGCGTCACGCTCGTCGCCAAGCAGGCGAAGAAACTGCAGATGCCGCTTTTCGTGGCTTTCCTCGCTGTTCCAATCGACGCCGCGAGCGGATGGGCCGTGCTGCGCGAGCTTGCCGGCATAATAGTCCGCGACCTGCCGGATAATTTCGTCGCTAGGCGGCAAGATCACGCTATTCTCGCGCGCACGCTGCGCGCTGTCGAAACGATATTTTCCGCGGCTGGCTCGGCCTGCGCGGCGCCGTAGACGCGGCGAACCACAGTGTAGGGACGCTGCTTGTTTTCCGCCAGAATGTTGGCGATGTAGACAGCGAGAATGCCGAGAATGAGCGTAGTCAACCCACCAAAGAACCAGATCGAGACGATGATCGACGTGAAGCCGCTGACGCCAATTCCGAGAAACATGTAGCGAAATATATAAAAAACGATCAGGCCAGCAGCCAGACCCGATAGCAGGAGGCCGGTAGAAAAAATCAAATAAAGCAGCCGCGTTGACGTCGTGGTCAGGTGCCTGACGAATAAATTGACACGTCCGCGCAGCGTATACGTCCTGGTCAAAGCTTCAGCCTTTCTGGTGGGGAGACCAATTTGCCGGAAACCGGAAATTGCCAGAGCTGGGAGATCACGAATTCACGATCTCGATGGCCAACGAGTGCGCGCACGTAATCTTGCGACATCAGACGCACGGTGAGAATATTCGAGGGAATTCTGTCGTCGCTGAGAATGTTCAAGAGTGCAAAGTACGCTCCGCCGGTTATTCTTTCGAAAAGACCGCCGGAGCGCGCGGCCTGAAATCCGTACACAACATCGCAATCGCCCTTCATGTAACGCTCGTGAAAGGGAGCGAGCGCTCCGGCGGCTCCTGGAGGTCACTGTCGATCAGGAAAACGAGATCGCCGGTCGCATAGGCGAGGCCGGTCATAAGCGCCTTGTGGTGACCGAAATTGCGCGACAGATCGACAATGATGATCCGCGAGTTGATCTGGAGCAAAATCGCAAGTTCCAGACTATTGTCCGTCGACCCGTCATTCACGATCACCAATTCGACTTCGTTCGCGACCGCCTCGGCCGCCTGCATGGCGCGCCGATAGAACTCCCCTATGGTGGTGGCCGACTGATAAATTGTCGTCACGATCGATAGCTTCACGAGGTCATTCTCGGGTGCCCAAACGCCGGTTTTTGATACCTTTGAACAGAGCCGTTTGCCAGCCGCACGCCTAATGTTTAACATTGCCAATGGTCTGGCAAGGGAACGAGGTGCTCAGCCAATGCTGCAGACAAATTCTGACGATCTCCTACATCGATGACCGATAGCTCAATATTCGATCCTCGCCGAACCTTGAGGATTTGTATATTTATCGTCTGCTCCAACAGGCTGTTGGGCGCGAAAAAGGCGCGCAGCGAATTGCTGAGCTCCTTGCGATCAGGCCGGGCGATCGAGTTCTGGATATCGGCTGCGGGACCGCAGATACTTAGACTATCTTCCTGCGGATATCGACTACCACGGCTTCGACCTCAGCGAGGAATACATGTCGGCGGCGCGAGCGCGTTTCGGCGCCAAAGGGAATTTTGCGGTTCAAGCGGTAACACCCGAAGCCGCAAATCGGCTCGGTAGCGTCGACGTCGTCATCGCATTGGGCGTGTTGCATCATCTTACCGATTCCGAGGCGGATGCGCTGTTCAAGGTGGCGCGCAAGGTCTTACGGCCGGGCGGGCGCGTGGTAACCGTCGATGGTGCATTCGCGCACGGCCAAAACGCATTCGCCCGCCTCCTCCTCAAATTGGATCGCGGCCGATACGTCCGTGCTCCGGAACAATATCTCGCGATCGCGCGCCAGAGCTTTCCGGATGCGGACACGCGCGTCCTGGACGACTCTTTACATCCCCTACACGCACTGCATTGTCGAAGGTTCCGGCGCCTCGCAATGAACGCGCTATCGGAGACCGATCTCAGCGCCTATTCGGCGTCCCTGAAGGAGCCAAGCGCTCGCGACGAATTGGCTGCTCGGACCGGCCTGCCGGCGGCAACCGCGGCCTCGTGGCTGGATGCAATTTGCAATGAGGCGCAAACCGGGCTTCGCCTGCTCGAATGGGGCGGGTTGCTCCCGGGCCACCGCGTTCTGGAAGTTGGCGCCGGCGGCGGGCTGCTGTCCGGGTTCCTTCAATCGCGCGGCGTCGATCTAGTCGCCATTGAGCCTACCGGGGATGGTTTTGAAATCACGCCAAAATTGGCCGCACTCGTCCGCGAGGCGACCGGCGTATCGGCTGACATCCTGCCGTTGTGGCGCGGGTACCGAGCACAGAAGCACGGGCCATTTGATTTCATTTTTTCTGTGAACGTGATCGAGCATTTTCAGCCGATGACCAAAAACCTCGATGCTCTCGCACGAACCATGGGTCGCCGCGGCATCCAGACCCATACTTGCCCCAATTATCACGTGCCCTACGAACCTCATTACGGATCTGCTCCTGCCGCTCGTGCCACATCTCACGCCGTCTATTGGTCGCTGGCGCTCCGGAAATGTATGGCGCTCCTTAAACTTCATCACCACGGGCGATTTGCGGGCCTATGCGGAGCGCCACGGCCTCGCAATCTCCTTCAAGCAGGGCACCCTCGGCGAGGCGCTCGAGCGTTTGTGCTCGGAGCCCGAATTTGCTGCCCGGCATCCGACGATACTTTACGGGGCGGCACGCGCCATGAGAGCCGCCGGTTTGATCGGTCTCCTCAATAAGCTGCCGCCGGCGTGGGTCACGCCCATGACGGTAACCCTGCAGCGGCTTGCCTCATGAGGATTGAATGCCTGCGCGCCATTCTGCAGGTACGAAGGGGCTTCTGAGCCGGTGTTGAGAAGCAGATCGACAATGGAGACGCGCGGCTCGAATTCGCCCACAGCTGCGGATAGGCCGGATAGCCGTCATAGTTCATCAGCAGTACTTGGATGCCCGCCGTCTCGAACCGCTCGACATCGAGATAGTCCCGCGCCGCCGGGCCGCTGTGATATCCGGTCGCGCCAAGCGCTGTCGCGATAGCGAGCAGCCGTTCGGTGGGCTGGATGCTGCGCAATTCGCCCCGGCCGAGAACATCGCTGCAGCGCCGGATCGTCACCGTAATGCCGAGCCGCTGGCAGCACGCCCTCAGGAACTGCTCGTTGACCGTTGTGAGCAGCGGCTCTGCCGCGACACCGCGCAGCAAGTCAAAAAGCCACGGAGCTGTATCTGCGAAATGAGGCGCACGAGAATAGGCAAGTTCGATGGTTCGTATGTGACTATCCGCCCACCGCGAATTGCTGATGCGTGTCTCATCAAGCGCCTGGAGAAAGCGACCCTTCACTTCCACCGGAATGGTAAGCCACGTGGTGCCCTGCGGCGTCTTGATCACGTTGCGATTGCGCCAGTCGCGCCGGGTATATTGGACGCTCTCCAGAAGGACGACTTCATCCGCGGATCGCAGCAAATCGAAATAGCCCCGCCAGGGAATGTAGTTCGACTGTGTGATGACGACGGTTTTCGTCACCGAACGCTCCCTAAGCTACGCCACTCGCCGCGCGTGCATTCCTTACCATAGTATGCCAAGCTGCGTGGGTTTGGAGGGGAACGATGGAATATAGAACACACGGGCTACCCTCAACTACTACAGACGTTCGCGCTCTTCATCTACCACGGGACGAGATTGTCATGAGGATGCCCCACATACCACTCAACCGCTCCGGCGTCGTCGGGCGGGAGGGCGAAAATATCGAGCAGGCCTTGCGCAGCGGCGGCAATCGGCACGGCGACGGGCCCTTCACCGCCCGCTGTCAGGCATGGCTCCGGGAGTGGTTGGGAGGAGGCCGCGTTTTCCTGACGCAGTCTTGTACGGCCGCGTTGGAAATGTCGGCCCTCTTGATTGACCTCAAGAGCCAAGACGAAGTCATCATGCCCTCTTACACTTTCACGTCGACGGCCAACGCATTTGTTCTGCGTGGCGCCGTTCCCGTTTTCGTCGATGTCGATCCCGCCACGCAGACCATCTGCCCGGCGGCGGTAGAGCGGGCCATCACGCCGCGAACGCGGGCCATCGTCGCGGTCCATTATGCGGGCGTCGGATGTGATATGGCCAAGCTGTGCGCAATCGCGTCGCGCCATCGGCTGTTTCTGATCGAGGATGCGGCTCAAGCAATCATGGCGAGGAAGGCTGGCCGGCCGCTTGGCAGCTTTGGCGCCCTCGCCACGTTCAGCTTTCACGACAGCAAGAATGTCTCATCAGGCGAAGGCGGCGCACTGATTGTAAACGACCCTACCCTGGCGAACCGGGCCGAAGTTCTTTGGGAGAAAGGGACCAATCGCTCGCAGTTTCTACGGAATGAGGCCGACAAATACACCTGGTTGGATGTGGGATCATCGTTCCTTCCAAGCGAGGTCACGGCCGCCTTTCTGCTCGCCCAACTGGAAAAGGCCGATGAGATCACAGCGGCTCGGCGAGAGATCTGGGAGCTTTACCAACGCGAATTCACTGCCGCGAAGTTGATCGCGACGTTACCGGCGCCGGCTGCTGATTGCCAACCCAACGGGCATATTTACTATTTGGTGCTGCCCGACCGGACACGCCGCGACAAGTTCAGCGCTCAGATGAAGGCCGAGGGCATAGACACGCCGTTCCATTATGTGCCCCTCCGCTCGAGCCCGGCTGGCCTGCGCTATGGCATAGCAGCCGGCGACCTGCCGAACACCGACTTTGCCGGGGAAGGTCTGGTTCGGCTGCCGCTCTATCCAGCCCTGTCGAAACAGCATGCAATGGGAGTAGCCCGTTGCGCCATCAAAATACTTGAAGGGATGTGATTCTGACTGACACTCAGTGGCGCCGACGCCAGAGATCGACTTCAAACGTAGCAATGCGTCGACGCCAGAAACACGTTCATCGGATTAGAAAGGGTCGGGTTCGTAGCTTCATGACCCGATATTCGTCGATCGTAGAGAGCGGTATTGGTGGGAGTTACGCAGAGCAGCATGAGACGCTGGCATCCGGAGGCCAGTTGTTCGCGGAAACCGCCGATCATGACGCCGAATTGGGCACCGCTTTCCTTGATTGCCTGTGCATTGGTCATCGGCCTATTGCTTGGTCTCTTGGCTCCAATGACGAGCCAAGAAGGCCTCGACGGCGCCTGGTCTTGGCGGGGATCGTCCATTATCCGCCGCAGTCGCCGATGTACCAATATTTCCTCGGCAGCTGGACGGTAATTCATCAGCTCGGCGCATTGTGGCTGCAGGCGGGTCTTGACCAAGCCTATGTCAGCGAGTTGCTCTTCGTTATTCCCTGCGCGCTTTTAGTGGCCGCTATGCGAGTATCGTCTATTGTTTCAGCGGCCAGTTTATGCTGAGCCTCCTGGCAGCTCCGCTTTGTTTTCTGACCAATCCGCTGGCGAAATTCTTTGTCTCGCCGGATTATGCCGCTTTGGGATTGCTGTGGAACCAGCCTCCCGTTCAGACATTCGGGTTTTGGGCCCATGCCGGATCGGTCTGGGTGGTCGGCTGCGTCGCCGCGGGACGCAAAAAGCTCGCGGGCTTCTCAGCCTTCGTTCTGATCGCCGTTCATCCGGTGCTCGGCGTTTATATGGTTATGCTTCTCACCGCCACATTGCTGGCGGGGAGGCTTTTTCTCGGACTGGATATCCGAGGTTTTGCCAAGGGCGCCGCTTTGGGGGCTTTCGTCACCATTGCGAGTTTTGCGGCTTATCTGATGACCCGCCCGGATTTATCGGGGCCGATCGATCAGGCGGCCTACGACGCTTATATGCGTGCGTGGGACACGCATCGCAGCCATGTGATGACGCCGGAGATTGCGGTACGGATCGCCGTTGCTGCGGCGGTCGCAATCGGCGTGCTGTCTGTATTTTTGGTTTTTGCTCGCCCGCGCAGCGAACCGGCTCTGCAGACGTCCGGCTTCGTCATGCTCGCGGTGATCGCTTCGACGCTTGCCTATTTCGCGACACACCTCACGCCGGATTTGCTGCCGGAGATTTTCACGCGTGCCGCGCCAGGGCGGCTCCTCAACGTCCAGGCCTTTCTCAGCACGCCGATGGCTGTGGGGCTCGCAGTCTTTGCCGCCGGCCAGGCGGCGAACGATTGGACGACAGAACCGACCGCGTCCTGGTTCCGCCGCGCAATTCCCGTCGTCGCGCTCGTGTTCGTGCTTGCCGAATTGACGGCACATATTCTGTCGCGCCGCGATCTGATGATCCATGACGCACGACTAATAGCGGCGCGCGGACCACGTGACGCCACCGCCCCCGACAGCGCCGCGTTCTGGCGCGACGTCAGACAGAGCGGGATCGCGCGCCAAGTTCTGGCGTCGCGCTCGGCGTCCCGGCCGGTCCTCGACGATGGACACTTGCCTGTCGCGCTCAATGTCGGCAGCTTTGATTTCATTCCCTACATTCCGCGGACCACAGGCGCGGTGGCTCAGATCATCGACAAAGGCTACGGCATTTCGTTTTCCGATCCGCCGCCGGATATGCGGCATGGCGGGGCGCTGCCTCCGGATGGCGGAAAACAATATTGGGCGCAGCTTTCGCCTGATGACTGGTGCCGCATATCCCGCGATCTCGACGTCGCCGCGGTCGTCGCGCCAAGCGGTTGGACCCTAAGCCTGCCGCGTCTTGCATCCGGCGCGGAATTTACGATGTACAAAATCGCGTGCAACTAAAGAAAGGCGGCGCGATTTGAGCAACGACAAACCACCCCCCCGACCGTCAAGGCGCGCCGGCGCGTCGCCAGCAACAGCATGTTCGACATCTTTTTCGATCACCTTGTCGAATCGCCGGATCGCGAAGTCGTCGATTTCCTCGTCGTGCAACCCAAAAATATCGGACCCGATGGAATAACCGGTATCTGCGTGTTACCTATCGTGGGCGAGCGCGTCGCGCTGGTGAATTGCTATCGGCGCCCGCTCGAGCAGATGTCGCTCGAGGCGCCCAAAGGATTTATTGAGAAGGACGAGACACCGGCGCAGGCCGCTCTTCGGGAGCTGGCGGAGGAGACTGGCTTGTCCTGTGCGGCGGCGAGTTTGATTAGGCTTGGAATGGTGGCTTCGGAACCCGGAATTATCAACGGCCGGGTAGCACTGTTTGCTGCGTTAAATTGCAGTGGCACGCTGCGGGTCGATCCGGCCGAAATCGGATTGGCCTCCGTTCGGTTGCTCGATGCGGCCGAGCTTAACGTCGAGATCGAAGCGGAACGGATCGTGGACGCGGTCACGTTGCTATTGCTGTACCGATACCACGAATTTCGCACTACTTGAGCCGCATCTGCTGTGCCAATTTGGCGTGGACCCCGGCATCCTTTTGGACTACAAGGTAGGGTGGTGTCAGCGGATGGGGACATTAGGATCGTAATGAGCGCCAAAAAGATCGTTTACATGAATGAATTCAATGTCCGGATGGGGACGGCCACCTACCTTCCCCTAGTCTCCGGGCATTTTGCGCGCTTACGCCGAGACCAATGACCGGGTCAGGGCACATTACAAGTTTAAGCCCTTCCTGTTCTGCATCGACCGCTTCGAGAACCTCATCGCCCAATACGATGAAGAACCGTCGATGGCGACGTTCTCCATTTCGATGTGGAACGAGCAGCTATCCCTGCAACTCGCGCGCGAAGTCAAATCCCGCTGGCCGAACTGCCTGATTGTGTTCGGCGGTTCGCAATGCCCACACGACAGCCGGGCTTATCTCGCGGAGCATGCTTTCATCGATGTCGCGGTGCGCGCCGAAGGCGAAGACGCCTTCTACGGCATTTGCGAGCGTCTCGTGGAGTCGCGCGATTTTTCCGGCGTGCCCAATGTGACGTTCCGGCATCCGGCAAGCGGCAAGACAATCGCAAATCCGGAGAAGTCGGACTTCGAACGCGCGCTCGACCATTACCCCTCGCCCTACACGTCGGGCATGTTCGATTACATGTTCGCTGCGCATCCAGAATACGATTTCCAGGCCATCATCGAGACCAATCGCGGCTGCCCTTTCCTTTGCACCTTTTGCTATTGGGGCCGCGGCGGCACGACACGACGTTATCGTTATCATTCGCTCGATCGCGTCCGCGATGAAATCGAATGGGCGGCGCAGCACGCCATCCGCTATCTATTCAACGCCGATTCGAATTTCGGCATGCATAAGCGCGACGGCGAAATTGTCGACATGCTAATCGAGAGCAAGAAGAAGTACAATTACCCGGAAAAATTCCGCACCTGCTGGGGCAAGAATACGGACGACAAAATTTTCATGCTGGCGGCGAAGCTGCACAAATACGAGATGGAGAAAGGCATCACGCTGGCGCGCCAGAGCAATTCGAAGCCGGTTCTTGCCAACATTAAGCGCGGCAATATCAAGCTCAGCTCCTACGCCGCCTTGCAGCGGCGCTTCAACGATCTGGATGTCCCTGTCTATACCGAAATGATCCTCGGTCTACCTGGCGAGACGTACGAGAGCTGGCGCGACGGGATCGAACAGATCCTGGTATCGGGGCTGAAAAATCAACTCTTCGTCTATCAGTGCGAGGTCTATCCGAACACCGAAATGGGCGATCCGGAATATCAGCGCAAGTTCGGCATCGAGCTGCAACGGACCGAATTGCGCGAGATTCACGGCAGCGTGCGCGACCAGGGCTGGGTAAAGGAATATCAGGACATTATCGTCGCGAGCCATTCGATGCCGAATTCGGATTGGCGTCGCATGACCAAGCTCGCAACCATGACCATGCTGCTGCACAGCATGAAGCTCGGCTTCTACGTACTGGGCTGGCTATCGGACCGTTTCGATCTGCCGCATATCGGCCTCATCGAATTCATCAGCGAAGCACGGCTTCGGCTCGATTCCTCGCCCCTCCTTCGCGGGGAATTGGCTTATCTTGAGAACTATCTGGGTGACATGATGGCCGGCGCGGGTCGTGGCTGCGTGCTTCCCGGCTATCTCGGATATTTACTGGGATATCGAGGAGGCGTTGTTTATTCGGATCGCGGAGAAACTCGACGCCTTCTTTCGCGAATTCGAGAACATCGTTCGACAGTATCTCGACAGCGAAGGCGTGGACTACGACGATCAGGAAGTCAGTGAAGTAATGCGCTACCAGCGTCTGCGGATTCCATCCGCGACTTCGGACGGCGGATGTATCGAGCATTTCTCGTTCAACGTTCCCGAGTATTTCGACCATCTCTTCAGCACCGACACGATCTCCCTCGTCCGTGAGGGGCAGCGCATGGCGACTCATCCCATTAACTATAAGGGCGACAGGGGATCGTTCGTGCGCGAGACGATTTTGTGGGGCCGCAAGAGCGGCACGCTGGTCGTCAAGTGCGACTGGAACTCCCTCGAGCGCGCCGATTCTTCGAGCGATGTGGTCGAATCGCTGCGCGCCGAGCGGGCGAAGCTGATACTGGCCAACTGGCCATCGGCGTCCGCCGCGACTATGGCACCGTAGCTGATCACGGCGTCGCCGCTGGACCACCTACCCGGCCGGATGCGATCGACAGCTTCGATCTCCCGAGGAGGTATGAGCGTGGAATTGGTTTCGGTCGTCTTTTCGTTTCGCAACGAGGCGGAAAACATTCCCGAGCTCATTGCGCGAACCAAGCGGGCATTGGACGAAAGCAAGATTCAATCCGAGCTGATTTTCGTCGATGACTGTTCCAATGACGGCTCAGGAGAAATTCTCAGCCGATATGCGACACAAGACAAAACTATAAAGATCGTCAATATGGCGCGCCGCTGCGGCACGTCGCCTTGTGTACTTGCTGGATTTGCCCATGCCAGTGGGGAAGCGGTTGTCTATATGGACGCCGACTTGCAGGACCCGCCGGAATTGATCCCGAAAATGATCGAGGAATGGCGCAAAGGGTGCGATGTGGTGAACACCACACGATTGACCCGGCAAGGCGAAACCCGCACCAAAATGTGGATCACCAAGCTCGGCTATCGGATCATCAACCTGTTTTCCGATACCGACATTCCGATGAATACCGGCGATTTCAAACTGCTTTCCCGTCGCGTCGTCAACGAGTTGCTGAAGCTCAACGAATACGATCCGTTCCTGCGTGGGCTTGTTCGCTGGGTTGGCTTCAAACAGGTGCAGCTGTTCTATGATCGGCATGCGCGGCACTCCGGAATCTCGCATTTCAATTGGCGGTCCAGCAGCCACGCTCGCGCGATGATCTCGGGAATCACCTCGTTCAGCTCAACGCCGCTCTATGTCTCCTTTATCGTCGGCCTCTGTGTATCGATCGGCGCCTTCATCTATCTGCTCGCAATTATATTGACACGTGTCATTTGGAACATGCATTTGCCCGGCTGGCCCTCGGAAATGGTAACCGTGCTGTTCCTAGGCGGCCTGAATCTGCTGAGCAACGGTATCCTGAGCATCTATGTGGCCAGAATCAGCCGCGAGGTGAAACGGCGGCCGAACTGGATCGTCGGCAGTGTCGTCAATCTCGACGCAATCAAATATAATAACCCTCGCAGCGGCTAGAGACGGTGTCTAGCCAAATTCGGAGCGAAGCCGCGTTCCTCACCTGCAGCGTGTCCTGCTCTGGCTTGGATAATCCGTGAAAAAGACCGTCATACTGATCGCAAAGCTGACGATCACGCTCGCGCTGCTGTATTTCTCAGTCAGTCGCGCCAATCTCGGCTTGCTTGCCGAACGCGCGCAGCAATTCAATATCGGATGGCTGTTCGCCGCGGTCGTTATCGTGGCCATGCAGACTTTCATCAGCGCGTTGCGCTGGCGCAGCATTATCGGCGATTGCGGTGCAACGATCTCGGTTTCTGACGCAGCGCGATACACTTTCATCTCCTTATTCTTCGGCCAAGTGTTGCCTTCGACCATCGGCGGCGATGCGGTGCGCATCTGGCTCGCCGCACGCGATGGCATAGGATGGTCGAAGGCCGCCTATTCGGCGGTCATCGATCGTGTTGCCGGTGTGCTCGCTTTGGCGCTCTTTGTGGTTGTTTGCATTCCAGCTTCGTTTGCGATGATTCACGATCCGCTTGCGCGAGCCGCCCTTCTGATTGTTGGGATCTCGGGCGTACTCGCTCCTGCACTCTTTATTGCAATCGGCGCGCGCCGGTGGACGGCGCTCCAGCGATTTTCAGCGACGCGGCACATCAATGCAGCGGCCCATGCCGGGTATCGCATATTTACGTCGCCGCGCGCGGGAAGCTGGATCGTGGGACTGTCGTTTTTTATTCAGATTCTGACCATAACCGGTGCCTGGCTTGCAGCGAAAGTTGTCGCAGCCCATTTTGATTTGATTGACTCCGTCCTGTTGATTCCGCCGGTTCTGCTGATAGCGGCAATACCGATATCCATAGCCGGCTGGGGGCTTCGCGAAGGCGCGATGATCATGGCCTTTTCCTATTCAGGATTGCCGCAGTCTGACGGCTTGCTGGTCTCTGCTCTATTCGGCATGACGATATTTGTGGTAAGCGCGCTGGGTGGAATCTTGTGGTTAGTCGGTGGGCGACGCGCTATCGAGCCAAGCGCAAACAGCCTGGCCTGAAACGAGCATTAACCGACGTCGCCGGCAGCCGTCGTGTTGCGATAAGGGGTTGTCTTGGCGCCGGTTTGGTTCAAGGATAGGCGATGGAGGCGTCGTCGTAATGAGTTCCGAACTTGACCTGCTGCTCATCAATCCAGGTGGACGCAGGGATATATATCAGGCGCTGGGCGATGATCTCACCGCCGTCGAACCGCCGCTGTGGTGCCGGCTGATCGCCGGTTACGTCGCGCGACCGCGGCTATAGTGTCGAGATCATCGACGCCGAAGCCGAAGAGCTCGGCATCGACACGGTGGCGGATCAGGTCGCGGCGCGCAATCCCCGCCTGGTCGGCATGGTCGTGTTCGGCCATCAGCCTTCGGCCTCGACCCAGCAGATGGCCGCGGCGACCCCGACCTGTCTTGCCATTAAGGCGCTCAATCCCGAGCAACGCGTCATTATCATCGGTGGCCACCCCGCGGCGCTTCCGGAGCGCACGTTGCGCGAGGTCGCGGTCGATTTCGTCTGCAACAGCGAGGGCCCGGTCACGGTGCAGGAGCTGCTCGATGTCCTGCGTGCCGGCGAGCCCCATGATTTCGCCAAGGTGCAGGGCCTGGTCTGGTCGGACAGCGGCCAAGTTCGCAACAATATCTCCCCTGCTCTGATCAAGGATCTCGACAAGGATCTGCACGGCAATGTGTGGGATCTTCTGCCGATGGACAAATACCGGGCGCATAATTGGCAATGCTTTGCCGATTTGGAATCGCGCGCACCCTATGCCTCGATCTACACGTCGCTCGGCTGTCCCTATAAATGCACGTTCTGCTGCATCAATGCGCCGTTCGGCACCAATCGCTACCGCATGCGCGCGCCGAAAGCGGTCGCCGCCGAAGTCGACCATTTGTACAACACCTACGGCGTCAAGACTTACAAGATCATCGACGAGATGTTCGTGCTCAATGAGCGCCACGTGCTGGCGCTCTGCGACGAGCTGATCGCGCGGAACTACGATCTCAACATCTGGGCCTACGCGCGCGTCGATACCGTGCGGCCGCATATGCTCGAGAAATTGCGCAAAGCCGGGATCAAATGGCTCGCACTCGGCATTGAATCGGGCAGCGAGCATGTGCGCGACGGTGCCGAGAAGTCGTTCAGCCAGAGCGAAATCATCGACATCATTCGGCAAATCCAACAAGCCGGGATCAGCGTCATCGGCAACTTCATATTCGGCTTGCCCGACGACGATCTAAAAACGATGCAACAGACGCTGGATCTTGCCGTCGAATTGAACTGCGAGTTCGCCAACTTCTATTCGGCGATGGCCTATCCGGGCTCGCCGCTGTTCCGCATGGCGGTCGACAGCGGCTGGGCGCTGCCCGAGACTTGGAGCGGGTTCTCCCAGCACAGCTACGATTGCCTGCCACTGCCGACGGAAAAGCTGTCCGCCGCCGAGGTGCTCAAATTCCGGGATGAGGCTTTTGCCCGCTATTTCGCGACCAAGCGCTATCTCGACATGGTCACGCAGAAATTCGGCTGGGCCGCGCGCACGCACATCGAACGGATGAGCAGCCACAAACTGCGGCGCAGGATTCTCGAGCCCTCCAATGCTCTGTCGGAGGCGACGGAAAGCTCGGTATCGTGAGAGCGGCGGCAGTTCAAAAGAGAGCCTGCGCCAGCGCCGCTTATCGCCGGCCGCCGGAGGCGCGATCGGCAGTTGCCGCCAGCCGGTAAAGCCCGTCTTGTAACTGCTTCTCGCACCCCAGATAGGATCGGTATGATCATCAGCCGTACGCCGTTTCGCATTTCGCTGTTTGGCGGCGGAACCGACTATCCGGCTTGGTTTCGCGAGCATGGCGGCGCGGTGCTCGGCTTGGCCATCGACAAATATTGCTACATCACACTGCGCCGGCTGCCGCCCTTTTTCGAGCACCGCTCGCGGATCGTCTATTCCCAGGTCGAGCTTGTGAATGCGGTTTCCGAAATCCGGCATCCCGCCGTGCGTGCGGTGCTGTCCGACCAGCGCGTCACCGAAGGCCTTGAAATTCACCACGATGCGGATTTGCCGGCACGCTCCGGCCTTGGCTCCAGCAGTTCCTTCACAGTCGGCCTTCTCAATGCGCTTTATGCGCTTGAGAGCAAGATGATCGCCAAACGCGACCTCGCCTGCGAAGCGATCAGGATCGAGCAGGAAGTGCTCAAGGAACAGGTCGGCTCGCAGGATCAGATCTGGGCGGCTTATGGCGGCTTCAACCGTTGCGATTTCTTCCGCGACGGAACCTTCGCCGTTTCACCCATCATCCTTCCTCCAGCGCGGCGCCAAGAGCTCAACCGTTCCTTGATGCTGTTCTTCACCGGGTTTTCGCGCTTCGCCAGCGACTTCGCTCAAGATCAGGTCAACAACATCCCGAACCGTAAGAGCCAATTGATGGCCATGCGCCGCATGGTCGACAGCGCCGTCGACATCCTGCAGGACGAGAAGGCGCCGCTGCGGGAGCTTGGCGAACTTCTGCACGAGTCCTGGCGGCTCAAACGTGAACTGGCCGACAGTGTCTCCAACTCGCAGATCGACGACATCTACAATGCCGCGCGCGAGGCCGGCGCCGTCGGCGGCAAGCTCCTTGGCGCCGGCGGCGGCGGCTTCATGGTCTTCTTCGTGGAAGAAGCGGCACGGGATCAGGTGCGCGAGCGGCTGAAGAAGCTCATCCACGTCTCGATCGGCACCGACAACGACGGCAGCAAGATCGTGCTGTATCATCCCAACGGGCTGTAGAGCGCGCGAGATCTAGATATTGCCGTAGGCGCGGTCGCGGATCATATGAAAGCCTTTGATCAGTTCGCTGATGCCGTCATCCAGGCCGTACGCCGGCAGATAGCCCGTAGCCTCGATCCGCGAATTCGAGACGATGTAATCGCGCTTGTCGGGATCCTCGCCAACCGGGGCTTCAAGATAGACGAACGCCGGAATCTGGATCTTGATCCGCTCGCACAGTTCCGCCTTGGAGAGATTGGCGTCCGACAGCCCGACATTGAACGGACGGCCTTTCATCTCCTCGAAGTGATCGAGGGCGTGGATGAAGGCGCGCGCCACGTCGCGAATGTGAATGTAATTGCGGTTGAAATGGGCTTCGAACAGCACGACGAAACGGTCGTTGACCGCGCGATAGACGAAGTTGTTGACCAATAGATCGATGCGCATGCGCGGCGACATGCCGAACACCGTGGCCAACCGCAGGCTGATCGAATTGTCGCGCTCGAGCGCGATCTTTTCCGCCTCGATCTTGGTGACGCCGTAGAGCGAGACCGGACGCAGCGGCGAATCCTCGGTGCAAAACTTGCCCTGCTCGCCGACGCCATAGCCGCTATTGGTGATCGGCATTACGATGCGTTGCTGCGGCGACATCAGCTTGCTCAGCGTCGCGATGGCGTCGCGGTTGGTCGATGTCGCTCCGATCGGATCCTTCTTGCACAGCGGCGCGCCGACCAGCGCCGCCAGCGGGAAGACGTAATCGGCCTTGGCGACCAGCGGCTTGAGCACTTCGATCGAGCGCGCATCGCCGTTGACGACATCGAAATCCGGATTGGCGCAGACATGCCCGAGACTGTTCTGGTCGTACATGAAGTTGTCGAGCACGGTCACCCGATGACCGGCTGCCAACAGTTCCGGCACCAAGATCGAGCCGAGATAGCCGGCGCCGCCGGTGACCAAAATCGAATTACCCATCACGCTTTCCCCAACCAGTCCTTCTATAACCTCACCACGAACCGCGCTAACGCGCGGCGACGTCGAGAACCTCGCGCAAGCGCATTGATCTGCGGCGTCAAATCGAACGGATGATTGCCGACAAAGAAGCCTGACATCGTGCACGGTATTGGCGTTCGGCAATTCATCGACGCATTCATAGTCATAATGCTTGATTACGTCATGCCGGGTGATGCAGCCACCGGTGATGATCCGATAGCCGATGTCGGCGCTTTTCAAAGCCTGCATAATTTTCGGCCGCGACAGGCCGGCGTCCGGATTGAGCACAATGGTAAAGCTGAACGCCGAGCTCTTGCCGTTGTCACGCTGGATGATGAAGCGGTTGTCGCGCCCGAACAATTCCTGAAACAGCGCCCAGTTCTTGCGGCGGGCCGCGGTCATCGCCGGAAGCTTTTTCAACTGTTCGACGCCGATCGCGCCGCTCAGTTCGAGCGGCCGGACATTATAGCCCGGCAGGATGAAGCGATAAGCCTCGTAGAAATCGTCGGCGCGCTTCTCGTAGATCACCGGGTCATCGGGAAGATCGCGCACCCAGCCGTGCGAGCGCATCGATTTCATCAGCTCGTAAAGCTCGCGGTCTTCGGTGACGGCAACGCCGCCTTCCATGGTCGAGATGTGATGGGAGAAAAAGGTGCTGAACGTTCCGATATGGCCGAAGGTGCCGGCTTTGCGGCCGCCAAGCTCCGCGTCGAGCGACTCGCAATTGTCTTCGAGGAAATAGAGCCCGCGTTCATCGGCAAAGCGCCGCATCACGTCGAGCGCCGCGGGATTGCCGAGAATGCTGACACCGACGATGGCGCGGGTGCGTGGACCGATCGCCGCTTCGAGCTGCGCGGTATCGAGATTGATGGTGTCGAGCTCGACATCGACGATTTTCAGCTTCAGCCCGTATTGCTGCAGCGGGTGATAGGTCGTGGCCCAGGAGACCGCCGGAACAATCACCTCGTCGCCGCGCTCTAGCGGCCGCGCCTTCTTGTAGAACAGCGCCGCCACCGCAATCAGGTTTGCCGACGAGCCGGAATTCACCATGACCGCATACTTGGAGCCATGATACGCCGCAAAGGCCTGTTCGAAGGCCGCGACATTTGGGCCGATGGTGAAGCGGTCCGACGCGATGACGCGCTGAATCGCTTCCAGCTCTTCCGCTCCCCAGGTACTGGCGGCCAAGTCGTAGAACATGATGAGTCCCGTGCTGAACCGATAGACCCGCTAAAAAGGCCCGCGAAACTTCGATTGATACGCGAGCTGGGCGGCTTTGGCATCCGGTTCCCAGGCGGGCGCGTCCGGGCGCACCATCGCGTAAACGGTCTGCGCGATCTTTGAGGGATCGGGATAGAACTCCCGCTCCAGCACCGGCGTAGTCGGACAGGTCGTCGGCGCATAACCCATGCGCTGCACACGGATCGGCTTGCCGTTGCTGACGCCCTCGACGACGCGGGCGACGATTTCGGCGCTGGCGCCGCAGCTGGTCCAGGCATTGTCGACGACAAGAAGCCGTCCGGTGCGCCGCACCGACTCGATGATGGTGTCGATATCCAGCGGCACCAGCGAAATCGGATCGATGACCTCGGCGTGGATGCCGATGTCGGCGAGCAGTTCGGATGCGCGCAGCGCTTCCACCAGCATGTTGGAAATCCCGACGATCGTAATGTCGTCGCCCTGCGTGCAGCGGCGCGCCTTGCCGAACGGCACTTCGAACGGCTCTTCGGGCACATAGGCGTCGGTGAAATAAAGCAGCCGATGCTCGACGAAGATCACCGGATTGTCGTCGCGAATGGCGTGAATGAGGCAACCCTTGGCGTCATAGGCATTGGACGGCGCCACCACTTTCAGTCCCGGCACGTGCATGAACATGGCGTGCAGGCCTTGCGAGTGCTGGGCGCCCTGCCCCCAGGACTTTCCGATCATGCTGCGCACGACCAGCGGCACCTTGACCTGGCCGTCATACATGTAGCTGCTCTTGGCCGCGATGTTGACGAGCTGGTTCATGCACAGCATGAGGAAATCCATGCGGATATGGACGTGAACCGGCCGCATCCCGGCCATGGCCGCGCCGATGGCAACGCCGGTCATGGCATCTTCCGACAGCGGCGTGCCGAACACGCGTTCCGGGCCGAAGACATCGACCAGGCCGCGCGTCGACCCCTGGATCGCCTTGTGATCGTCGACGTCGAGACCAAAGACAAAAACGCGCGGGTCGCGCTGCATCTCCTGCGCCACCGCCTCGCGGAGCGCATCGACATAGGTCAGGAGACGTTGGTTACTCGCCGGCGAAGACATTGGTGTACAGCGCGCTGGTTTCGGGGAATGGGCTGGTTTCGGCAAACGCAACGGCATCCGCGATTTCGGCTTCGACGTCCGCATCGATGGCGGATCGCCGGTCGGCCGGAATCAGCGTGCCGATCTTGATGAGCTGATCGCTTTGCAGCCACGGCTCGCGCTCGGCAGACGCGCGATAGCCGGCGTCGAAATCCTCGTTCGGACCGACGTGCTCCAGCCAGCGATAGGTGCGGCATTCGATGAAGGCGGGACCGTCGCCGCGGCGCAGCGCCGCGACCGCGGCATCGGTTTCCGCGCGCAATTTCAACACATCGCCGTCTTCGATGCAGCGCGCCGGAATTCCGTAGGTCTCGACACGTTCGCACAAGCGCTGCGTCGCCCAGCGCCGCGTCACCGGCGTGTGGATGGCGTAGAAATTGTTCTCGCAAACAAACAGGATCGGCAACTTGTGCAAAGCCGCGAAGTTCAGGCTCTCGGTGAACACGCCCTCCTCGGTCGCACCGTCGCCGAAAAACGCCACGACCACGCGATTGCTTCGCGTCCGCTTGAACGCCAGCGCAAAGCCAACCGCGAGCGGGATTGTCGTTCCGACCACGGCGCTCGTACCCAAAACACCATGTGGCATATCGATGAGATGCATCGAGCCGCCCTTGCCGTGGGCAGTCCCCGTCGCCTTGCCGTAGAGTTCGGCGAACAGGCCGCGCAACGATGCGCCTTTGGCCAGATAGGCGGCGTGTCCGCGATAGGTCGGCGACACCACATCGTCCGGCGCGAGCACGTCGCAGACGCCGACCGCCACGGCCTCCTGGCCGATCGAAAGATGAACCGGGCTTTTGATCTTATCCGAGGGATAAATGCGCGCGATTTCCTCTTCGGCGCGCCGAATCTGCCGCAGCGAACGATAGATCCGCTCGAGCTCGGACTG
>CAVUNZ010000002.1:0-126785 GCA_963742975.1 uncultured Alphaproteobacteria bacterium
GGCGCAAGCCGCCGAAGCACAACGGCTGAGCCAGTCGCGGCATTTCCGCGGCAAGCTCATTCTCCAAATCGGCTAGTTCAAAGCCGGCTGGCGAAAGTCCGTTAGCAATCGGCGCGTCGTCAGCTAAGCAGCGGACGCCGTCTCGAGCGGCTGCTCCTTTGTTTCCACCGTATAGCCCGCGGCGACGACTGCACCGACGACGGCGATGACGCCGAAATAGCTGAACACCGCGGTCAAGCCCGATCCGGTGAGCAGATAAGCGACGACATTCGGTCCGGTCGCCGCGGCGACGCGCTGCCAGGCCGTACCGACGGCGCTGGCAAAGGCGCGGATGCGGGTCGGGTAGATTTCGGCGGCGTAGAGATTAAGCCCGATCGCGACCGCCGACATGAAGAAGCTGCCGATCGAGACGAACACCAACAACATCGTCGCGCTGTCAGCTCCCAACGCCGCCAAGATCAGGAGCGTGACGCCGCCGCCAAATAAGGCGCCGGCGAAGCAGACGCGGCGCCCGATCTTGTCGATCGTGAAGGCACACAAGGCCGCGCCGACAATGCCGCAGAGCTGAACGATAAAGCCGTAATTGAGCGATTGCTGCAGCGAGAGATTGAAATTGGTGCGGTAGAGGGTCGGCACCCAGCTGTCGAGACCATAGATGGTCGAGAAGCAGCAGAACCACATGGCCCAGACGCCCAACGTCCGCCGGCGGTACGCGCTGTCGAGCATCTCGAACCAGCGGCGGCGCAGCGGAGCGGCTGGCAACGCACTGACGGCTGCTGTCGCTTGCACCCGCGGCGGCAGCGTCTTTCCCGACGCTTCGATCTCCCGTTCGATCCGGCTGACGATCTCATCAGCTTCGGCCACCCTGCCCTGGCTCGCGAGCCAGCGCGGCGATTTCGGCAGCAGCCACATCAGAACCGCGGCCAGCAGCGCCGGCACCGCGCCGAGATAAAACATGGATTGCCAGCCGAGCCGCGGCACCATGATCGAGCCGAGCAGGCCCGCAATCACCAGGCCGAACACAAAGACCAGCTCATAAAGGATGTAGAATCGCCCGCGGCCTTTCTCACGCGCGATCTCGATAATATAGGTCGTGGCGACCGGGACTTCGCCACCAAGCCCGATGCCCTGGATGAAGCGAAAGATGGCAAGCGATTGCGCATCCCAGGCAAAGGCGCAGGCAAGGCTCATCACACTGAAAAGCAGAGTTGCAATCACGACCGTGCGCAGCCGGCCGAACATCTCGGCCGCCCATCCCGCCACCAGCGCGCCGATCAACTGGCCCGCGAAAGCCGCCGAAATGATCATGCCGATTTGTTGCGGCGATAGATGCCAGGGCCCGGCGATTGCCGGCACCGCAAAACTAATCGCCAAAAGGTCCATGGCATCAAAGAAGGTGGCGATGCCGAGGATGAGGCGGACGCGAATATGCCAGGATGAGACCGGCAATCGGTCGAGCCGCGCCGCAATCGACTGTGCCGCGATCGTGGTTCCGTGGATCTGATCCATCGGCAATGCCCCCATTCATGTCCGGCTGTTTGCGCCGGTTCAGCCCGTGCCGGTTGCACAGACTCTGCGTTTCCTCGCCGCCATCATAAACATGGATGGGTGACGTGGCGCCAACATCCGCGCCGCGACACATGCGGCGGGGGAACAACTCCCGCGCAAAAAGAGATGGGAGGAATTGATGGATCGCCGTTCGGCCATTCGTGCCGGCGGAGTTGCGGCGCTGGCTGCGCTGTCCGGCAGGTTCAGTGAGACAACTGTCGTACAGCAGAAAGCCGTTCTGCCGTGATCTGATAAATTAATGAATCTCAACGGCTTACCGCCGCGGGCCGCGCTTTATCTGTTGCGCCGCAATGCAAAACGGACACCTCGCCGCAGATAAGCGTCGCGGATACCACCAAAGGCGCTCTAGCCGGCTACCCGTGATGAGAGTATGTTTTCTGCCACGCCGCCCAATTCAGAAAAAAATAGGCGTACACTGGAGGAAACGATGACAGAGTCACGTCTGCTCGACCACGCACGTCCAAATCGGCGCAGCCTCCTCAAGAGCGCAGCGCTCGGTTCCGTCGCCGCCCTTGCCGCTCCTTATGTCAAAGACAGTTTCGCCGCCGGCTCGTTGTCGCTCGGCGTGTGGGACCATTGGGTTCCCGGCGCCAACAATGCGCTCAACAAGCTCTGCAACGAGTGGAGCGCAAAGAACAATTGCGAAGTAAAGATCGACTATATCACCTCGCAAGGCGAAAAGGATAAATTGACCGCCGCCGCCGAAGCCCAAGCCGGCACCGGCCACGATATCATGTCGCATCGCGACTGGAACATCCGCATTCACCAGAACGTGCTCGAGCCGCTCGACGACGTCGTCGGCGGCCTGATCAAGCAATACGGTCCGATCAGCCCGGTCGCCGAATATCTCGCCAAGATTAAAGGCACCTGGCGCGGCGTACCGACCGCAATCGGCAGTCAGGTGAAGCCGTGCTGCTCGCGCTTCGATCTCTATCAACAGCACACCGGCATCGACCTTCGGGCCATGTTCCCTGCCGATGAGTTGAAATACGACGCGGCTAAGATCGATACGTGGACGTGGGATACCTATGTCGACGCGGCACAGAAGCTGCACAAGGCCGGCTTCCCGATCGGTCTGCCGATGGGCCAGACCTCCGATGCAGTGGATTGGGTCGGAGGGCTGTTCAATGCCTATGGCGTGGTGATGGTCGACGCCAAAGACAACATCAAGATCGACTTCGACGAGACGCGGCAGGCGATGGAAGTCGCCCGCAAGATTATGGCGGTCAGTCCGCCGGAGGTTTACGCCTGGGATGACGCCGGCAACAACCGGTGGCTCATTTCCGGCAAGGGCTCGGGCATCATGAATTCCACCGAGCGCTTGGGCGGTCGCCAAGCGCGACAATCCGACGGTGGCGCAGAACTGCTGGACGCATCCGGTGCCGAAAGGCCCGAAAGGCCGCTTCGTCGGACAACTGCCGCAATTCTACGGGCTGTGGTCGTTCTCCAAGAACAAGCAGGCGGCCAAGGATCTTCTGACTTACATCTCGCAGAAGGAATTGATTGCGCAGCTCGTTCAGGCCTCATCCGGCTACGACCTGCCCTCGTTCAAGAGCATGTACGATCTCGATACCTGGAAGACGGTCGAGCCGCCGGTCGGCACCGTCTACAGCTATCCGCCGCGCGGCGACGAGCAGACCTCGATCGCCGGTGCGCCGGCGCGTTCGGAAGTCGGCGCGCAGATCTACAACCAGGCGATCAATACCGTGATGGTCGCCAAGTTCACGCAAGGCAACGAAAAGCTCGACGACGTCATCAAGTGGGCGTCGAACGAGCTCGAAGGAACCTTGCGCGTCTAGTGTTGTCATTCCGGGGCGACGCGCAGCGTCGAGCCCGGAATCCATAAACCCCAGCGCTGGGAATATGGATTTCCGGGCTCCTCGCTCCGCTCGGCCCCGGAATGACCATGAAAGTCTAATCCGCAATTACTTACTGGGATTATGACATGGCAGATACCGTCCAGACATGGTCGCCGGCGACGCCCGGACTGCAAGTCGGCCTGCAATCGCCCGCTTTGCGCAATCTGAGAGTTTTTCTGCGCCGCCGGTCGGCCGTCGCCTTTTTCATGTGCCTGCCGTTGATCGTCATTATCGCGTGCCTGGTGATCTATCCGGCGCTCTATTCGATCTATCTGTCGATGCTGAACAAGGCGCAGACCCGCTTCATCGGGCTCGGCAATTTCAGTTTCCTGTTGTCGCGCGATGTGTTCTGGATGGTGGTGCGGCAGACCGCGATTTTCGCGCTGAGCGCGGTGTTCTTCAAAGCCCTGATCGGGCTCATCACCGCGCATCTCATCAACAATCTGCCGGCCAAGGGCCAGCGCAAATGGCGCGGCATGATGCTGGTGCCCTGGGTCATTCCGCTCGCGCTGTCGTCGCTCGGCTGGTGGTGGCTGTTCGATCCGACCCATTCCGCCTTCAATTACGCGCTCGCGAGCCTCGGCCTCGACGAAATCCCCTGGCTGAGCCAGCCCGTCTGGGCGCGGTTCTCTGTAATCCTGGTCAATGTCTGGTTCGGCGCGCCGTTTTTCTTGATCATGTATCTCGCCGCGCTGAAATCGGTGCCCGAGCAGCTCTATGAGGCCGCCTCGATCGACGGCGCCAATGCCTGGCAGAAATTCGTTCACATCACGCTGCCGATGATGCGCAACATCATCTCCATCACCGTGCTGTTCTCGCTGATCGTCACTTTCGCCAATTTCGACATCGTGCAGATCATGACCGGGGGCGGCCCGCGCAACACCACGCATGTATTCGCGACTTACGCCTTCATGCTCGGCATCCGCTCTGGCGACCTGCCGCTCGGCGCCGCAACCTCGCTGTTCATGTTCCCGATCCTCGGCATCGCCGCAATCTTCATCCTGCGTGGAGTCCGCAAGCGCGGCAGGGAGATCGGATGAGCACGGCAGCGCTCGCCCCGCGCGCGACTGGCGCCGGTCGAGGTTCCAGCATCCGGTCGAGCCTGAGCCGCAACCGGCGCTGGGCGCTGATCCTGTCCTATGTCTTTCTGATCTTGTTTGCGATCTTCTTTCTGATCCCGCCCTATTACATGATCGTCACCGCGCTCAAGAGCGACGCCGAAGTGGCGCGCATGGCGACCAATCCGTGGATCATCGCCGACGGCGTCACGCTCGATCAGTTCAAGATCCTGCTGACCCAGACCGATTTCTTGACCTTCTTCAAGAACACCGTGATCGTGACGGTCTGCGTCGTCTGCATCACCATGGTGGTCAGCGTGCTTGCCGCCTTCTCGCTCGGCCGCATGAAGTTCTGGGGCTCGGGAATTCTCGCGACCGGCATTTTTCTCACCTATCTGGTGCCGGATACCTTGCTGTTCATCCCGCTGTTTCAGATCGTCAAAGCGGTCGGCCTGCTCAATTCCTATTGGGGCATGGTGCTGGTCTATCCGACGCTGACGGTACCGTTCTGCACCTGGATCATGATCGGCTATTTCCAATCCATCCCGAAAGAGCTCGACGAGGCGGCGCTGATCGACGGCGCCGGCCATCTGCAGATGCTCACCAAGATCTTCATCCCGGTGGCGATGCCCGGCATCATCGCGGCGATGATCTTTGCCTTCACGGTGTCGTGGGCGGCCTTCGTCTATCCGATGGCGTTTCTGTACTCCGCCGATCAGCAGGTGCTCACCGTCGGCACGGTGACGAGCCTGATCCGCGGCGACGTCTATAAGTGGGGCATGCTGATGGCCGGCGCGCTGATCGCGGCCGCTCCTCCGCTCGTGATCTACGCGTTCCTAATGGATTATTACATCGCGGGCCTGACCGCAGGCGCCACCAAGGGCTGATCCCAGCCGACAAGAGGTTTGAGAAAATGGCCGAAGTCGCGTTGCGTAACGTGGTCAAGCGTTTCGACAATATCGAGGCGGTGCGCAGCATCAATCTCGACATTCCCGACAACGAATTCGTCGTGCTGGTCGGGCCGTCGGGCTGCGGCAAGTCGACGACGCTGCGCATGATCGCGGGCCTCGAAGAACTGACCTCCGGCGACATCTTTATCGGCGGCGAGGTCGTCAACGACCTGCCGCCCAAGGATCGCGACATCGCGATGGTGTTCCAGAACTACGCGCTCTATCCGCATATGAGCGTGTTCGAGAACATGTCGTTCGGGCTCAAACTGCGCAAGTTCCCCAAGATCGAGATCAAGAAACGCGTCGACAATGCCGCGCGTATTCTCGACATCACCGAACTTCTGGACCGCAAGCCGAAGGCTTTGTCTGGTGGCCAGCGCCAGCGCGTGGCGATGGGCCGCGCCATCGTGCGCAATCCAAAAGTCTTCTTGTTCGACGAGCCGCTGTCGAATCTCGACGCCAAGCTGCGCGTGCAGATGCGCACCGAGATCAAGCGCGTCCATCAGCTGGTCAAGACCACGACCGTCTATGTCACCCACGATCAGGTCGAGGCGATGACGCTCGCCGACCGGGTCGTGGTCATGAACGGCGGCCTGATCGAGCAGATCGCCAGCCCGCAGGATCTCTATCACCACCCCAAGACCCGCTTCGTTGCCGGCTTCATCGGCTCGCCGGCGATGAATTTCATCCGCTGCCATGTCGAGCAGAATGGCGTCGGCCTGCGCGCCCGGCTGTCCGACCGCATTTCGCTGCCGATCCCGCAGGCGCAAACCGCGCGCTTCCAGGGGTTGACCGGCAAGGAGCTGATCTTCGGGCTGCGGCCGGAGCACATCACCGAGCCGCGGCGCACCGATTGCGATCAGGACTGCCAGTTCGAGACCGCGCTCGACGTCGTCGAGCCGATGGGCATGGAAACCATGGTCTATTTCACCATCGACGGCCAGGAAATCTGCGGCCGCGTCGATCCCGGCAGCGCCAAGGGGCCCGGAGAATCCGATGCGGCTTCACGCCGACATGAGCCACCTGCACTTGATCGACCCGCAGTCGGGCGCGGTGCTCTAGGTCTTCACGCTCCGCAAAAGAAAATCGCCGGGGCGTTGCCGGCCCCGGCGATGTCGTTTGATCAAGTGCCTCGCTTATTCGGCGGGCACTACCGTTGCATCGTATTCGGCGGAAATGTCCTGGCCGGTATAGTCCGGCATCAGCGCCGCCGAGATCAGGCTGATCAGCGCACAGGCCGCGATATAGATCGAGATCGCGTAGCCGGTCTGATAATACGCGAACAGCGCCGTGGCGATGATCGGCGCCGGCCCGCCGGCGATGATCGAGGCGAGCTGATAGCCGAGCGAGGCGCCGCTGTAACGCAGCCGCGGCGTGAAGGATTCCGCGATCAGCGCCGCCTGCGGCCCGTACTGGATGTCGTGCGGGATCAGCGACAGCACGATGGCGATGAACACGGCAGACGGGATCGCCGTATCGACCATGCCGAAAAACAGGAAGCCGAACAGACCCATCAGCACGACGCCGATGAGATACATGTTCCTGCGGCCGATCTTATCGGAGATGTGACCGGACAGCGGGATGGTGACGAAGGAGACGCAAGCCGCCGTCATCACCGCCCCAAGAATGAGGTTTCGCGGCAGGTGCAACACGGTGACGGCATAGTAGAAGATAAAGGCGGTAAAGACATAGAATGGCGCCTGTTCGGACATCCGCAGCAGAGCCGAAAGGATGATTTCCTTCGGCTGCCGCTTGATGACTTCGAGCACCGGAGCTTTTTCGGTCTTCTCCTTGTCGAGAATTTCCTGGAACACCGGCGTTTCCAAAATGCCGAGCCGGATCCACAGGCCGATGCCGACCAGCACGATCGAGAGCGCGAACGGAATGCGCCAGCCCCAGGCCAGGAAGTCATCGCCCGAGACCCAAGCGCTGAACGCCAGCACGGCGAGGTTGGACAGCAACAGCCCGCAGGGCACGCCGAATTGCGGCCAGGACGCGACCAGGCCGCGCTGGTTGTGGGTGCGCGACCATTCCATCGCCAAGAGCACCGAGCCGCCCCATTCGCCGCCGACGCCGATGCCCTGGATCATGCGCAGCACGGTGAGCAGTACGGCGCCCCAGATGCCGATCGACGCATAGGTCGGCACGAAGGCGATGGCGAAGGTCGCGAGCCCCATGCAGAGCAGCGTCGCGATCAGCGTCGCCTTGCGGCCGATGCGATCACCAAAATGGCCGAAAATCGCCGCCCCGATCGGGCGGCCGACGAAGCCAATGAAATAAGTCCCAAAGGCGGCAAGTGTCCCGGCAAGCGGCGCTTCATGAGGAAAATACAGTTTGCCGAAGACAAGCCCGGCCGCCGTACCGTACAGAAAGAAGTCGTACCATTCGATCGCAGTGCCGATCGTGGACGCGATCACGGCTTTGCGCAGTTGCGCACTATGTTCCGCCTCGGGCAGTGCCCCAAGGGTCGTCGCAGCCATTGCCATGGCGTTTTCTCCCCAATTGCTTTTTATCCAACGGGACGAGCTCTTTCGGCTCGCCTCCTGAGCGTCACAATATACGCACAGGCGGAGCGCTGGCTATAGGTCTATGGTCGCGCCGTTAATAACTGCATAGCGTTTTTTGGTGCAGTGCAACGCAAAACCGGCGCGTGGTCATGCGCCCGTTTGCAACAGATAAACCCGACGGAAATGCTAAGAAATAGTCGTCACTCGCTGGGCTTGTTCGAGGCCAATACCGTGACCGGCGACGCGCGATAAAGGTCAGGGAACAGCCGCTTGAGGTTGTCAACTTTCGGAGCATCGTTGAACACGATGTAGGGATAGTTCGGGTGGGTCACCGCGAAGTCCTGGTGATAGTCTTCCGCCGGATAGAATCCCGTCAGCGGCTCAAGCTTGGTCACGACCGGATCGCCGAACAATTTGGTCTTGTCGAGCTGGGCGATATAGGCGGCCGCAACCCGCTTCTGCTCATCGTTGGCGTAGAAGATCGCCGAGCGATATTGAGTGCCGGAATCCGGACCCTGATAGTTCAGCTCGGTCGGGTTATGGGCGACGGAGAAATAGATCTGCAGGATTTTGCCGAGCGAGATCTGCTGCGGGTCGAAAGTCACCTGCTCCGACTCGGCGTGTCCGGTACGGCCGGTGCCGACCTCTTCATAATGCGCCGTTTCTTTCTTGCCGCCGGCATAACCCGACACCGCCTGTGTCACGCCTTTGGTATGGGCGAACACCGCCTGCACGCCCCAGAAGCAGCCGCCGGCCAATACAACTGTCTGCAAGCCTGAACCGGCCGGCAAAGTCTGGTCGAGCGCCGGCGCCGGGATTTCAACGGCCGGCTCCGCAGCACTCACCCGGCTTGCAAAGAAGCCGAAGAACGGAATCAGCATCAGCGCACCAAGAAGCGGCGCGGCCAGCAAACCGAAGCGGCGACCGGTCTTCGCTTGGCTCTTGGCTCGACTCTCGGCTTGGATATTTTTCCACTTGATCATTATCGTCCCCTCTGAAATCCGGAACGCATGTCTCGCGCTTTTATCTAGGCACGCGAGGTGCGACGCGCCACGGTGACAAGATCACGGCACGCGGCCGTTTTACGGCAATCAGGCCACGCCGCGCCAATCACAATGACCGCCACGGCCGCGCACGCACTGGTCACGACATCGTGTAAGATATTGACGAAGCCTTACTGCGTGCGCGCGTTGTTGAGCAGCGGAATGTCGCTCACTGCTTTGGGCTGCGGCCGCGATTGCAGATAGGCGTAGATATCATCGAGTTCGTCGTCGCTCAGCACCGCGGGCCGGAACGGCGGCATGGCGCCGTTGGTGGTGCGCACGAAAGCCTTGAAGGCATCGAGCGGCAGTTGCGTCCGCGCGATCACCCGGCCGTTGCTGGTCGCGACCGAGCCCTGGCCTTCAAAGCCGTGACACTGCCAGCAGCCGTGTGTGGTGAAGGCGATCTTGCCTTTGTCGGCATCGGCGGCGGCGGCGATATTTGCTCCGGCAAAACTCGCGGCCGCTGCAAGCGCGAGGACCAAAAATTTCAGTTTCATCGAAGACACCAAACGCATCGTCATTCCCCTCACCCCACTCACCGCGGCTGCGTCACGACATTGACCAGCGCCGGCTGGCCGGTCTTGACCACGGCGACCGCTTCCTTGATCGCGGGTCCGAGGTCGGCCGGATCGGTGATCGGCCCCTTCGCCCACCAGCCCATGGATTTGGCAAGCTCGTGATACTGGATGTCGGGATTCATGATGCTGGTGCCGATCGGCGCCAGGTCATTGCCGATATTGGCGACGCGGTTGCGGAAGTTCGACATGCGCTGAATGTGCATGACCTCCTGGTGGTAGCCGCGATTGTTGTGCATCACTGCGAGCAGCGGGATCTTGTGGCGCGCCGCGGTCCACAGCACGCCGGGCGCGTACATCAGATCGCCATCGGACTGGATCGAGATCGAGAAACGGCCTTGATCGCGGTTGCCGAGAGCGGCGCCGACCGAAGCCGGCGCGCCATAGCCGACGCCATAGCCGCCCGACCAGCCGAGCCACCGATAGTGCTTCTCCATCGGCCACAGCCGGTTGGCCCAATTGCTGGTATTGCCGGAGGTCGAGACCAGTGACCAGTCTTCATCCTTGATCTGAGCATAGGTTTCCATCAACAGCCGCGCCGTCGAGATCGGCTGCGCGTCCCAGGCGATGGCGGCCGCCTCCTTGGTGGCTTGCAATCCTTTCAGGTGCGCTTGACGGATGCCGTCGCCGCGCTTGCTGATCCCGTCCTTGCGATCGTTGCCGATGGCGGATTTCACCGCCTCGATCAGCGACGGCAGGGTGGCTTCCGCGTCGCCGGGCATCGAAATGTCGATGCTCTGGAATTGCTGGAAGTCCTGATAGTTCGACTTGGTGAGCAGATCGACGCCGCTGATGCTGATCAGCTTGGTGCCCGGCTTGATCTTGCTGGCATAGTGGCCCCAGCCTTCATTGGCATTGTCGATGAAGCCGTTCACCGTGCCCCAATAGTCCGACAATTCCATACCGATGATGACGTCGGCCTGCGGGATCACATTCGCCGGCCGGTTCAGATAATGCGTGTTGGGGAAGTTCATGCGGTTGCCCTGATCGACGACCGGGGCCTGCAGCAGCTCGGCGAGCTCGATCAGAAGATCGACGCCGTTTTGCGTCCGCGCCGCGCGATCGACGACGATGACTGGCCGCTCCGCACTGGCGAGAAGCTTTGCCGCTTCCTTCACCGCGGCGAGATCGCCCTGCGGCGGCGCCGCGGCGAAGAATTTCGGAATATAGAGCGGCTGGCCGAAATCGCGGGCCGGATCGGTCTGCAGGCCGCCGTCGAGCGACATCATCACCGGGCCATAGGGCGGCGTGGTCGCGATCTTGTACATGCGGACAAAACTTTCCGCGAAATGCTGCGCCGACACCGGCGTGTCGTCCCATTTGGTGTAGTCGCGCACGATCGCATTGATGTCCTGCGCCGAATGGAAGGTCGGCACGCCCGGCGCGCGGTGCGCGGCATCCATATCGTTGCCGCCAAGGATGATGACGGGAACGCGGTCGCACCAGGCATTATAGACCGACATGGTGGCGTGCTGCAGGCCGACCACGCCGTGCACCAAAGTCATCAGCGGCTTGCCGGTCGCCTTGAAGTAGCCGTGGCACATGGCGACGCTCGATTCCTCATGCATACAGGTGAGGAATTCCGGCATCGTGTTCTTGCCGTAATTGATCAGCGATTCATGGATGCCGCGATAACTCGAGGCTGGATTGGCTGGCAGATATTTGATGTCGAGCGTCTTGATGACATCGACCATGAAGTCCGAGCCGGGCGGGCCGCTCTCGGGCGCCGCAGCCGGCGGCTGCGGCGTGCCGCTCTCGGCCGCGGCGACATGAGCGTTCGGCGGCAGCGCCGACGGCACGCGCGCTTGCGACGCGGTCGAAGTCTCGGCGAGCGCGGCGGTGGCCGGAGGGACGCTGCCGGCGGCGCCGGCGATCGCTGCCGTGGCGAGAAATTTGCGACGATTGAGTTTTGTCGAAGTTTTTTCGGTCGGCATCATCGTTTCCCCATTTGCCCCACTGCCCGCAAAGTGTTTTTGCCCTGCGCCAGTCTTCTTGCCCTGGCCAGTGCAGCGTTGCTCTTTCGATACCATCGCTGTCGTCGCCCTCAAAGCCGGCTTTACCCATAAAATCATGGCTTGCGCGCGAGACCTCAGGTCTGCGCATGGATGTAACGCCGGCATAAATCAGCCGACGCCGGAACCGCAACGGCGGATTAAGCATTTTGGTCGATGTTGTGTGCGACGGCCAGTCTGGTGGGGAACGTCCGGACGCATGACGGCGAATGCCAAACTCTCAGGCGCAATGCCTGCGGGCGTAAAGCCCGCACGCGCGTCTCCCGTTGAGCCTGATTTCCCGGCAAACCGCACACCTTCGCGCAATCCGGCGCGCGGTCCGGCTATCGGCCCGGTCGTCAACGCCGTCACCGGGCAGGCCGGCGCGCGCCTACAGCTCTGCTTCATCATCGATGGCGAGGCCAGCATCCGTCAGTTCCTGTCCTTGGTCTTGCAAGGCAGCGGCATCGACACCGAGGAATTCGCCGACAGCAACGCCTTGCGCGGCGTACTCGCGCAGCGAATGCCGGATATCGTCTTTCTCGACGTCAAATCGGAAACTGGCGAAGCCGCCGAATACCTGATGGCGCTCGGCGCCGCGGGCTATCGCGGTCCCGTGCAACTCACCTCAAGCCGCCGTGGCGCAAACCATCTTGCCCAGATCCAAACCATCGGCCGACAACAACACCTGCACCTGCTGCCGGTGTTGATGAAGCCGTTCGAGACGAGTGTCGTCGTAAAAATGCTGCAGGACCAAAAACTCGGTCAGCGTCCCGCGCTCGCGGGCCGTGTCGACCTCGGCGAGGCTCTCGCCAAACACTGGATCGAATTCTGGTATCAGCCGAAAATCGATCTGCGCAAGAAACAGCTTATCGGCGTCGAAGCCTTTGCGCGCGCGCGTCATCCCGAGCACGGCGTGCTGATGCCGGAAGCATTCATCCCGGCGGCGACCGAACGAAACATGATTGCGCTCTCCGAGCTCGCGCTCGGCGAAGCGCTCAAGGCGAGCAACAACTTCGCCAAGCTCGGCGTCAGCCTGCGCATGGCGGTGAACATGCCGGTCAATGCGCTGCGGAAAATCCCGCTGGTCGAGATCGTGCAGAGTTATCAGCCACACTTCGAGCGCTGGCCGGGCCTGCTCATCGACGTCAGCGAAGAACAGGCGGTCAACGATTTCGAAGTAGCGCGCGATATCGCCGAGCGGCTCGCGCCGCTCGATGTCAAACTCGCCATCGACGATTTCGGCCGCGATTATTCCGCGGTGATGCGGCTTACCGAACTGCCCTTCGCCGAGCTGAAGCTCGACCGCAGCTTCGTCACCGGCTGCGGCACCGATAGCGCGAACGCACCGCTGTGCAAGGCCGCGATCGATCTCGCGCACAGTTTCGGCGGTGTCGCGGTCGGCGTCGGCATCGAGCGGGCCTCGGACGCGCTGGCGCTGGTCAGCATGGGCTGCGATTACGGCCAGGGTTTTTTGCTCGGACAGCCGATGCCGGAGGAGCGCTTCGTCGCGCTGTTGCGTCAGCGCGCCGAGAGCGCGCGAGCGCGGCGGCCGGCTTAGGCTGAAGCCTGCGCCGGTACGCCAGTGCTAATGCGTCCAGGCGCCGCGCCGTGTGTAGGCGAAATTATCGGAATAGGACATGCGGGAAAACTTGTGCGGCGGGGTTTCGAACACCTCATAGGCGATGCCGTTGCGCTCGCAATAAGCGACGGCTTCGTCCTTGGTGTCGAAGTGCAGGCGGATCTGCTGCTTCATGTCGCCCGAACTGGTCCAGCCCATCAATGGATCGATCACCGGGCGCTGTTCGGGCGCGTAATCGAGCACCCATTCCTTGGTCTTGGCGGTGCCGGATTGCATCGCGGTGCGGGCCGGCTTGTAGATGCGGGCGGTCATGAACGTCTGCGATCTCTGTTGCGATTAGTTCGGCACTATGCCGCAAGATGACGTCAAAATCATTGCCAATTTGTCGAATTGGCCGTCGTTGGATCTGAGAAGGATGGTCGGGGCAGCAGGATTCGAACCTGCGACCTGCTGTACCCAAAACAGCCGCGCTACCAGGCTGCGCCATACCCCGCCGGTCGCGGCTTGGGATACATCTTTCGTCCGCGCCCAGCAACCCGAGCCTGCCGGGGCCGGAATCCCCCGATAAAATGGCGTTAAGTCCGGGACTAAGTCCCTTTGCCGAAGATCGAACCGGTGACCTTGTCGCCCGCCTTGATGCCGAACTTGCGGGCGCTGCCGCCAATCACTTCAAGCACACCGCGCACGAGGCCGCCGGAAGGGATCAGCGAGTTGTTCATCGGCTTGGCATTTTCGGCGATGCGGATGATGCGGCCGTCGGGGGCAATGAAGATGATGTCGAGCGGAATATAGGTGTTATGCATCCAGAACGCCGTCGACTGCGGATAGCCGAAGTCGAACAGCATGCCGTGACCATCCGGCAGCGACTTGCGATACATCAGGCCGCGTTCGCGCTCGGCATCGTTGGCCGCAAGCTCGACGGAAAACGGATGCACGCCGTTGCCAGAAACGATCTCGATCGTATCCGTTCCGGCCGCCTGCGCCGGTACAAAGGCACCGGACCCGCAGCCGGCCAGCAACAAGACCGCGGCCAAGACCGCGACCATGCGTGCTGCAGGTGCGAACGACGCAGTCAGGGACGATTGGGAGAAGAACGATTTGGAGAAGAACGAAAACAGTGCGCTCAGTGCGAAGCGGGTCCGAGCGATCCGCTTTCCGGATGCACCTCGGCTGCCATCATGCCTTTCGGTCCCGGCCCATAGCGCACCAGGACGAATTGTCCCGGACGCAATTCGGCCAGACCGAAGCGACGCAACGTTTCCATGTGCACGAATATATCCGGCGTCCCCTCCCCGCGCGTGAGGAAGCCGAAGCCGCGAAGCCTGTTGAACCATTTGACCTGTGCCCGTTCGAGACCACTCGTGGGCGAGACTGTAACATGGGTTCGCGGCGGTGGCATCTGTGCCGGATGGATCGCCGTCGATTTATCCATGGAGACGACACGGAAGGCCTGCAGGCCCTTCGGCCCCGGCAGAACCTCGCAAACCACGCGCGCGCCTTCATAGGCGGTCTGATAGCCGTCGCGGCGCAAGCAAGTCACATGCAGCAGCACGTCGGACATGCCGCTGTCGGGAACGATGAAGCCATAGCCTTTGGCGACATCGAACCATTTGATGACCCCGGATACCTCGATGACGCGCGAGGCCCCTTCGTCGCCGACATGTGCACCATGCTGTGCATCAAGTGCAACGTCGGGACTCGATCCCGGTCTGTTGGATTTTGCTTCGATTCCGTCCGACGCCATGACGCCGCGGCCGCCGCTCTGTGCTCGCACCCGTTCGGGTGCATCACGAATTTACGAATCTCTGAATTGAAGATAACACCGGCCATCAGAGGGGAAAGGGTAAAAATGCAACAGTGCGATAAAAGCGTCATTACCTGTGCACAAAGTCGACGCGCTACGCACGCAACGAACTCAGTCAATGAACGATCAGCGGTGCGAGCACTGTGCCAATGTCTTGACGCACAACAAGATCGGCGATTGCGTCGAATTCCGTCGCCTCGCGATTGATAATGACAAGACGCGCGCCATGACGTTTGGCCATCAGAGGAAATCCCGCCGCCGGCCAAACAACAAGTGACGAGCCGATAGCCAGGAAAAGATCGCAAGACCGGGAAAGATCCTGGGCGCGCTGCATTGCCGCATCCGGCATGGCCTGGCCGAACGAGACGGTCGCGGTCTTGATGAAGCCGCCGCAGTCGGGGCAATCGGGCGCGCAGCCGTTGCCGGTCTCCATGCGCTGGCGCACCCAACCCAGCTCGCGCCGGCTGCTGCAGTCGAGACACTGCGCGAAGGTGGTATTGCCATGCAGTTCGACGACGTCGGCCGGCGCAATCCCTGAGGCCTGGTGCAGATTGTCGATGTTCTGAGTGACCACGCCGGGCACCTTGCCGGCGCGGTAAAGGCTTGCCAGCGCCAAATGGCCGCGGCCCGGCCGGGCGGCAGTAAAATGTTCGTCCATGGCAAAGCGCCGGCGCCAGGATTCGTTGCGCGCCTCCTGGCTCGCCAGGAATTCATCGAACGGTATCGGTTTGTTCTTGGTCCACAGCCCGCCGGGCGAGCGGAAGTCCGGGATGCCGCATTCGGTCGAGATGCCGGCACCGGTAAAGGGCACGATGGTATTGGCGTCGTGGACCAGATCGGCCAGGCGGGCGATGGCGGTGTCGAGGTCGGGAGCAATGGCTTGGTCGGTCATGCGTCACAGTCAGGCTTCATACTTATCGGGGCATACTTATCGGGGCCTGTCATACATATTTCCGGTCGGCCCGCGGGTGAAGACGGGCCGGTTCGGCCAGCGGAGGTTTCCCCATGCGATATCTGCACACAATGCTGCGCGTACGCGACCTTGATGCAGCGCTCGACTTCTATTGCAACAAGCTCGGGCTGAAGGAAGTCCGCCGCCGCGTCGACGACAAGGCCAAATATACGCTGGTCTTCCTCGAAGCCCCGGCCGACGACGGCCTGGTCGCCAATGGTCCGGCCGGCCGGCAGGCGCCGCTGGTCGAGCTCACATATAACTGGGACACCGAGGACTATGGCGAGGCGCGCCATTTCGGCCACCTCGCTTACGAGGTCGACGACATCTATGCGCTGTGCGATCGCCTGATGAAGGCGGGCGTCACCATCAACCGCCCGCCCCGCGACGGCAACATGGCCTTCGTCCGCTCGCCCGATAAGCACTCGATCGAGCTCCTCCAGAAAGGTTCTCCGTTACCTCCGAAAGAACCCTGGCTATCGATGCCCAATAGCGGAAAATGGTGAGCCGGCGGCCCAGCGAGAGGCCCTGGAACGGAACCCCGGCGAGCCGCTCACAGGCTTGCTTGCCGCCTCCGCCAAAGCACTTTATATGTCGCGCGCCTTCGGGTACCGCTTCGGTGCCTGATCCGGCAAGAGCGCCTCGCGCGCCATTAGCGCCCTTCGTCTAGCGGTCCAGGACATCGCCCTTTCACGGCGGTAACACGGGTTCGAGTCCCGTAGGGCGCGCCAATGATTTCAAATACCAACGCCGCACCGGCGATTTCATTCTCGATAAATGTTCAATATCCGACGACGGCGCCGCGATGATCACCGCTGTCTTCGCGGTTGTGGTCGATGGACAAAGTCACGGCGCGTGACTTCCGTCGGCCTCGACTCAATTCGGGGCCTTTTTCCATTCGCGGGATGGACCCCGCGGCAGGCGCGACGCGCCCCTACGCTATCGTCTGTTCGCGATCTTCCGCAGCGCAGATCGGCGGAGAGTTCTACGTGGGGATCGTCGTCGAGAGATATCGTAAAGCCACGATCTCGCAACGCCGTGAGAATGCCCCGAACGTCTCCCTCGCCCAGCGTCTGGTAACAAGGCGCTCCAGATTCAAAACGATACTCGGTTTCGTATCGGAGACTGCCGATATCTTTCGCGAGCTTTGCAATATCCACAACGGGCCTCCATCTCTGCACTACCGATGCCAGGGCGCGGTTTGTGTCCGGTTAAAATCCAGAATTAATTCTAAGTTCCCGACCTTCCGTTTGTTCCTACGCATCAGACGGTGCTTAAATGAGAGCGCCCGCCAACTGAGGATGCCTAGATGACCAGTCGACAACTTAGTTGGGTCCTTGGCGGCCTGCTGCTGGGCGCAATCACTTGGATTGTGCTGCGCACCATCGCGTATATCCAAGGTCACAATCATGTAGTTTTGACAGCGGCGGCATTTGTACTGATCGGCGGCCTGCTCGGATGGATCAGCGCAAAAATTCTTCGGATCAAATAGGTTCTCCGGTCTGGTCGCGCCCCTGTCCCGGCCGATCAACATCCTAGACAAAGCAAAGAAATAGCGCGGGGCAAGCCTTCGCCGGCCCCGCGCGCGGACATCGAGCAAAGCTAACAGACCTACGGAGTCTCGCCCTCTGCCGTCATGCACGCGACATATTTGTCACCGGCGAATTTTTTCCCGTCAGTGCATTTTTTGAGTGCCGCCATGCGGTGGGCACTGATGGTATTTGCCGGACCGGGCGGCGACTTTTGCGTGTCCACCTGGGCTGAAGCTTGCGACACAAAACTCATGACGAAGACGGCAATAAGAAGCCGATTTGCGGTAAACATGATCGTCTCCTGCAAATGCGCCCCTCACAAAAATTTTATACGCTGCGTATGACAAAGTATAGAAGCCGCGGCGGCCGTCGATACACGGCGCAGGTGTCGATCTCGCTGCAGATGGCGCTGATGTTGGAGGGCGTCGGGCACGGCCAACGACCGAGGCGGCCCATGCTTGTGTTCGCGCCAGCTACGCTGCCGTATAAACATTTGGAAATGTCGGTGTCACGTGCGCGTGAGGTCGCGGCTTCGTGAGTGGCCGGAGCGAACGAACTAGGAGAGCCTTCGCCGCAAGGTCTGGAGAACATCATGACTGACTACAGTCCAGAGCTCATCCACACGATGCGTTCCGCACTGGATGCGGTGATGACTCAGGTTCCCGCGAACCATGCAACGCCGGGATTAAAGGCGCACTTGGCTGAAGTCATCCTGCACGCTGCCGCGCAGGGCCTGACAAGCTACGATGGTCTGGTAGCCGCAGCGGCGGACCAGATTCAAACGATAATCTCGATGCTCACCTGATAAGAAACCCACGCTCCGAAGCCGACTGGATTCGTTTTTGTGGCGACTTGGCCGAAGTCGCTCGTACCGGCTTGCCATGAATGGAACGAATTGGACTTCGAAACGTTGGCAGTTATGTCCAATTTTCAATCGCTGTTGCGGCACATCCCTGAGCCGTCGTTCAATCTATTTGTCGGCCTCGCCATGTTTGGCACCGTGACGGTCATGAGTTTGGCGTGGCTCGGCGTCATTAGATAAAGCGGCCGACAGAAATTCACGACGGATTACGGTTCAAATTTCAACTGGCGAATGCTTCCGTCCCGCATCTTCAAATCGGATATCACTTGGCGCGTGAGCTGACGCTTGCTCAAGGAAGCCCGCCATCCTACCTGCAACAGGCTTTGCACTTCCGCCAGCGCCCGGTGCTGCGGCACGGCGGCCGCCCAATATTCAATCTTCCTGCCGTTTGTAGCGGATACTACGTAGACGTCGCCGGTCCATTCATCGCTCATAGCGCCAAGTATGCGCCGCCCGGTCGGACGCGTCGAGGGGCCGGCCGAAAGACCACCAGAGGTGTATCCAAAATGATCAAACAAAAGAAGATCGCGAAGCTCCTTAAAAAGGCAGAGAAAAAGGCGGCCAAGAAAGCGGCCAAGAAGGGAAAAAAGTTCAAAACAAAAGTCGACAGGTCGGACGTTTCACTCATCTGACCATGATACGCAAACAGACGACGCCGCTTGAGGTAAGGGGCTTGGGGGGCTCGGTCACGACGCCGTTTGTTCGCCGACGCTAAGATCAATCAGACCCACTGTTGCGCTCTGCTTCTTTGGACGATCCGGCCCATTCAGCCACGCATCGCTCGAGATCCTTGAAATTGCTGCGCATCTGTTCAAGCGCAAATCCGAGTGCGAAGAAGCGTTCCGCCTCGTCGCCGGGAAGGCCGAGCGTGAGACCGTCGCGGCGAAGAGCGGCAATTTCGGCGGCATAGGCATCGAGAGCAATTTCAACATCTTCGAGCGGCGGCGGCGGCCCGCCCGCCCGTAGCGCAGCCGCACTCGCGCGCAAGTAATCGACCAAGGCCGCGCCGGCCTGCTCCAGGGGCGATTCAAGCCGCGCCTTCACGGCCTCAGGCAGCGGACTACTGGCTGCTCTTCCAATCATTACGAGGTCATGGCGCAACCTGAGCAATGTCCGCAACAGCGGCCCGGTGTCGGGTCCCGCGGAGAGGTGCGCCGACCGCTCGTGTTCGGCCTCGGTGCCGACCACATTCATTTGCACCAAAGCCTGGCCAATATCGTCCTGAATGCGGTGCAGCGCGTCGGTATCGAGACCATGCTCCAACCCGGCGAGCAGATCGCCGAGGGTTCGCGCCATTTGATCGAGAGTGCGCGCGGCTGCCCTGGCGACCAAGGGATGCGCATTGGCCGGCAACAGGAGAAACGAAACGACCAAACCCGTGACGCCGCCCAGCGCGACTTCGAGCACGCGATCAAGCGCCGAATCAATCGGACTGGTATTGGTGATGGTGGGAATCAGCAGCACAATGATGGCGGTGATCGGCGCGACGGAGAATCGGGGGTTGATCGCGGCAAGGAACGCCAGCGGCGCCACGGCAAGGGCAAGAATCGCGAGCAGCGCGGCTTCGCTCGCATGTGGGATGAATATGCCGATGGCTCCGCCATAAATTGCGCCGCCCAATGTTCCCACGAGATAATCGAGCGTCGCCTTCAGCGATCGTCCCACGCTCATCTGCGTCACGACGACCGCCGTCAGCACCGCCCATAGCGGCAGCGGAAGCTGCGACAGTTGCGCAAGCCCAAGGGCCACCAGCGCCGCAATCGTGACCCTGATCGAAAGCGCCAATTGCACGCGGCGGCTACGCACGACCGTGCGGAGCATCCTTGCGGGTGTTGCTATGACCCTCACGTTCTTTGATCCCCCAACGTCAACTTCAGGCGAAGTTGCCGGAAGATACCACGTAATCATGTGCGGACGGCTACATCGGCCGTCATCGCAGCAAGCTCGGCAGCCGCGACTTCGGCGGTGAAGCCTTGGATGCGGTAGTTCGAGGTGTCGACCTTCAGCACGACGCCGGTGCGATCGGTCAGCGCTTCGAAATAATCCTTTGCATGGGTTCGGTTCGTCGTGCCGGCCTCGACCAGAATCGCACCGGCGCGAGACATGATGGCGGGCATGCGGAAGGCGCCGCCGATCTCGATCAGCTCGCCGCGAGAGACGATGGCCTCCCGGCCGTGCGCAAGAGTGTTGAGGCACAGCAGAACGGCGGCGGCGACATCTAAACCCACCTTCCACTCCTCGTGATCACAAGGTGTTCCAATGTCGAAGTCTTTAGTCGGCAGTAGGGAAATCAGCGTCCGTGGTGGCACCCCGGATTGGAGCAGAGGCGGCGGTTGCGAAATAGCGTGTAACCTCTGGGAGCGACATCGGCTTGCGCCGCCTTGCCCTCGCCGACTGGATTTTGCGGTGAATTTCGGATTGACGTCGATCGTCAAAAACTCTTCAAAACCGCCGGCCTTCTGCGGCGATTTCGCCAGGCACGGTGCAACGCGTTACAGGCGTTCTGCATCGCGGGCGCGCAATGTCAGCCGCCGCGCACCATGAAGTTTATGAGCCAAATAGCGGCCATTAAGCGTTACGGTTCGCCCGAATTTCCGCCAATACGGCCTTGCCAGCGCGGGTCGCCTCGGCCATCGTTTCAAAGAATTCAGATTGCCGTACGGCTTTGCTCTTGCCGGCGGCGTATATCTCCCACCGCCATGATTTGGGCGGACGCCCTTTGTTCTTGATGGCGAGGGTGTAATCGATCGGATCAGGTGAGGTCGTTGCCATTCGCGTGCTATCGAGAACTCGGTTGGCCAAGGACAAAACCGGAATAGGCGCGGCGTAACATCAACTCGCACTCCTGCGCGCGCTCCTGTGCTATCTCAGAGCCCCAACACAGCAGGATTTCGCGTAAATCCCGTATGGCGACATCTACAGCGGTCACGAGGTCGATCTCGACATCAGCGCAATCGCCCACGTACCCGCTGAAATCACGATAGTCGCTGAAATTAAGTATTTCGGCGCTCACGCGTCACCCCCAAATCAAGCCGTCGGCAGAATGGACGCCGGCGGTTAACGAGCCGTGATCTAAACTCAACTGCGGCTTACGAAAGGCTACCTTCCCTTGGCGACCCGGCAAGAGCGCATTGACGCCTATACGCATGATGGAACTCCACCGGCAGATCAGCCGTTGGAGCTCCTTTGCGAGGATCACGTCGGTACCTACGTGATCCCGTTCTTGTGTCGGTGGCGCGATGGCGCTTGGCACAGCCTGGACACCAACAACCGCATCGATGCCACGGTTGTCGGGTGGCGCACACCCGGCCAAAATCAGCGGTGAACTTTGAGGTTCTCTGCCGACGTTTTGCCTTTGTTCGCGACCTCTTCGTAGTCGACGATTTGCCCCTCATTGAGGCCGCTCAGCCCAGCTCTTTCGACCGCGGAGATGTGGACGAAGACGTCCTTGCCGCCCGCCTGAGGCGCGATAAAGCCGTAGCCTTTTTGTGAGTTAAACCACTTTACGGTACCGGTAGCCATTCTCGAACTCCTAATGAATGAATTACATCTAGCACATAACGAGGCGCCTGACACTGGATTTGCTGATGACGGCAGCCCATGCCCGCCAAGGGGCCATCCGCGGCTCGGATCGGCGCCTCCGGGCATTGAAGCTGCCTTGATGGGCGCCGCCGCGGCCACTTAAGCGGCGATGGTCGCCTCCCGTAAGGCCTTCAGCACCTCGGCGGGCTCGGCACGATCACGGTAATCCGCGTCCGTGTAGGCGTAGACGATCCGCCCATCTCGGCCAATGACATAGGTTGCCGAAATCGGCAGCGCCCATTCGTCGGCCCCGTTCTTGCCCGGGATATCCAGTCCGAATTCCCGATAGGCCCATTTCAGCTCGTCGCTGAAGGTGTAGACCAGCCCGAAGGCGCGTCCGACCTTTTGGCCGACATCGCTGAGAACTTCGAAATCGAGTGCATTCTTCTCGGTGGTCGAGAGCGTGTCATCGGGCTTCTCGGGGCTGATCGCGACAAGCGAGGCGCCGGCGGCCTTGATCTCGGGAAGGATCTGCTGGAAGGCCCTGAGCTCGAGATTGCAGTAAGGGCACCAGCCGCCGCGGTAGAATGTCACGATGACCGGCCCGCGGCCGAGAAGAGATTTGATATCGACGATCGTGCCCTCGGCGTTGGTGAGCGCGATTGGCGGTACTTGATCACCGGCCTTCAGAGCCGTCTTTGCCAGACCGTTGCGGAGTTCATTGATGTGACGCTCCATGACGGCTTGACGCTCCGCCGGAACACGCTTGAACCAGCCGGCGCGATATTCGGCGAGTTGTTGTTTCAGAGACATGAGAACCTCATTTGCTATGGAGATGCCGCTCAAACGTCATAGGCCGGCGAGTTGCGCGCCAAGCCGCCGAAGCAATCAAGCAGCCGGTCGCGCCACAGCCTGACCGGATCGTCCTTTTCCAAAAGCGCGAACGGGCTGATGCAGCGCGCCCATTGGAACGGGCCGAACACGGCATAATCCGCATAAAGCGGCGCATCGCCGGCGAAGAACGGCTGCGCCGTCAGGGTGCGGCGCAGTGGAGCGAGGCTGGCGCGAAACGCAGGAAGCTTGGTGTCGCGGCCGGCGGCGAAAGTCTCGAGCGTCATGCCGACCCGTTTCTCGCGGCTCGTGCGAAAATAATCGCGGTCTTCGGCGGCGATGCGATCGAGGATATCAAGTGCGATGAACGGGAAAATCGCCGCCACCAAGCCGTCGGCGAAAGTCGAATAATAACGCGTCAGGCTTCGTCCGGCGGCGCCGCCAAATAACGACGGGCGATCCGGATAAGTATCTTCAAGGTAATTTGCGATATTCCAGGAATCCGAAACCCAGCGATCGCCGTCGACCAGCACCGGGACGAGCCCCTGCCCCGATGCCGCGATCTCGGCCTTTTCGGTAAAGCGCCATGGGATGGTTTCGACTGGAAGTTCTTTATGCGCCAGCGCGAGCCGGGTGCGCCAGCAGTAAGGGCTGAAGCGGCGATCCGGATCCGCGCCTGCGAGGTCGTAAAGCCGAAGCGTCATCGGTCACACTCGATTTCAGCGGGCGGCCAAGGCCGCCGTCTGGCCAAAGAGAATCTTCTTGGACTCCTCACTGACGGTCGGTTCAGTGTTGATGTCCTTGGCCCGGGCATAGGCGCGGACCATAGCCGGGCGCGCGCGCATCGCCTCGAACCACCGCTTTACATTGGGAAAATCCTCAAGTTTCTGGCCTTGCCTTTCATGAGGAACGATCCACGGATATGTGGCCATGTCGGCAATCGAATAGGTGCGACCGGCGACGAACTCATTATTCGCGAGTTGCTTGTCGAGCACGCCATAGAGACGGTTGGTCTCTTTCACGTAGCGCCCGATCGCGTAGGGAATCTTCTCCGGCGCATAGTGCGAGAAGTGATGGTTCTGACCCGCCATCGGCCCGAGCCCCGCCATTTGCCAGAACAGCCACTCCATGACGCGGCTGCGGTCGCGAAACCCGGTCGGCAGATACTTGCCGGTCTTTTCGGCGAGATAGACAAGGATAGCGCCAGATTCGAAAACTGAGACCGGTGTACCGCCATCCTTCGGCGCATGATCGACGATGGCGGGAATGCGATTGTTCGGCGAGATCGCGAGAAATTCCGGCTCGAACTGCGCACCCTTGCTGATATTGACCGGGACGATCCGGTAGGACAGCTGCGCCTCTTCAAGAAAGATCGTGATCTTGTGGCCGTTCGGCGTGGTCCAATAATGCAGATCGATCATTGTCGTCCTGTCCTTTGATTGCGGCGTGGCTGGTCGAGCAGCGCCAGCGCCGGGCGCACGACGCCCTCCAGCACGTCCCGGCTTGGATCGGTGCGCGCGAGCACACGCACGCCGAGCAGCACGCCTAAAAGGAGCTTCGCGACATCGCCCGCGTCGAGATTGAGCGGGACCGTGCCTTCAGCTTGGGCCGCAAGGATGCATCTTTCGAAGAAGCCCTCGATGCCGTGGAATTGCCTGGCAATGACGGCGCGGCATTGCGCATGATGCGGCGCGATTTCGAGCGCCGAGTTGACGAGAAAGCAGCCCTTGCGCTGGCGGTCGTTGACCGAATGCTCGACGATCTCGGCAAAAAAGCGCGCGATCGCCTGTTTGGGCGTAAGCGTCTCCTCGAGACGGCGCAGCCGGCCGCGCGTGTTGCGATCGAGATAGCGCTCCAAAGCGAGCGCGAACAGTTCCTCTTTGTCGCCGAAGGCGTTGTAAAGGCTCGGCGCCGTCAACCCCATCGCCGCGGTGAGATCGCGCAGCGACGTCGCCTCATAGCCGCGACGCCAAAAGCAATCGATCGCGGCATCAAGCGCCGCCATTTCGTCGAACTCTCTCGGTCGCGGCATGGCCGGATCGCCTTGATATCTACTCAGCAACGTTCAAATCGCCGTTGACGTTATATAGCGAGTGATACAAAATCAAGCGGTGCCCGTGTCAGCCGAGGAGCGGTAGCAAAATGGGTGTCTTGATCGATGGCCAATGGACGGACAGCGAACTGCCGCAAGAGACCGGTCAAACCGGGCAGTTCAAGCGCGCCGACAGCGCCTTTCGCGGCCGCATCAGCGCCGACGGTTCCTCGGGCTTCAAAGCCGAACCCGGCCGCTATCATCTCTATATCGCGCACGGCTGCCCCTGGGCACACCGCACGCTGATTTATCGTGCGCTCAAGAAACTCGAGGGCGTCATCTCCGTCGCCTATGCGATTCCGGGCCTCAAGCAGAACGGATGGACCTTCGCGCGCGACCCGCGTTATCCGGATTGCACTCCGGACGAAGTCAACGGCTTCCAATATCTCTACGAAGCCTACGTGGCGAGCGATCCGAACTATACCGGCAAGGTCACGGTTCCGACGCTGTGGGACAAAAAGACCAGGCGTATCGTCAACAACAAATCCTCCGAGATCATTCGGATGTTCAATTCCGAATTCAACGCCCTCACTGGCGATCGCACAGACTACTATCCGGCGAGCCTGCGGCCGGAGATCGACGCCGTCAACGAACGGGTCTATCGCGACGTCAATAACGGCGTGTACCGCGCGGGTTTCGCCAAAAGCCAGGCGGCCTACGATGAAGCTTATGACGGGCTGTTCGCGACGCTCGACTGGCTCGAGGCGCGGCTGTCGCGCCAGCGCTATCTCATCGGCAATCAGATCACCGAGGCCGACTGGCGGTTGTTCCCCACCCTGGTGCGCTTTGACGTCGCCTATTTCTCGCTGTTCAAATGCAACCGGCAGCGTATCGCCGACTATCCGAACCTGTCGAACTATATGCGCGAGCTTTATCAAGTGCCGGGCATCGCCGCGACGGTGACCCCGCGCTACTACGTCATCAATTACTATTCGATCGCCAAAGTGAACCCGACTGCGATCATACCCAAGGGAACGCCGGTCGATTTCGGTCAGCCGCACGATCGCGCAAGATTGGCGGCGTAATCATCGGCAACCATCGGCGCCAAAACCAACAAAAACCGGATACGGGAGGACGGGATGCTGGAGCTTTATCACAACATCAATTCGGTATGCGCGCAGAAGGTGCGCATCGCGCTGTACGAAAAGAGCGAAGACGTCAAAGAGCATCTGCTCACCTTGCAGGGCGACCAGAACGACCCTGCTTATATGAAGCTCAATCCGAACGGCGTGGTGCCGACGCTGGTTCATGACGGCAATGTCGTTACCGAGTCTTCGCTGATCCTCTATTACATTGACGAGGCGTTCCCCAATCCGCCGCTGATGCCGAAGACGCCGGTCGCCCGCCATCGCGTCCGCCTCTACAACAAGCTGATCGATGAATACATGCACAACGCATGCACCATCATCACCTTCGCGACGGCGTTCCGTCCGCGCTTTCTCAAAATGACGCGCGAAGAATGGCTGGCCGAGATCAACAGGGCGCCGCTCAAGCGCCGCGCCGAATATAAGCGCAGCGTCATCGAGCATGGGCTTGATTCCGAATTCGTCATCGACGCGCTCGGGCAGCACCGGAAGCTGATTTCATGGATGGCGCAGGATCTCAAGCGCGGCCCCTATCTCGCCGGCGAAAGCTTCTCCAATGCCGATTGCGCCGTCGTTCCCTATATTCTTCGCCTCGAGCTTCTTAAGCTCGGCGCCATGTGGCAGATCGAGCCGGCAGTCGCCGACTGGTGGGCGCGGGTGCAGAAGCGTCCCTCCGTCAGGGCGGCGATCTTTGACCGCATGCAGGACGCCGACTGGGCGCCGTTCAAGAACCTGGCGCCGGATCCATGGCCGAAGGTGCAGGCTTTGCTCCAGGCTGCTTGACGCCGGCGGAGCTCAATCGGCTTACCCGATGACACAACGCACGGTCCAGCAGGGGAGTAGACTGATGCTGAAATTGTTCACGGCACACAATTCGATATGCACACAGAAGGTGTTTCTGACCCTGGTCGAGAAGGATCTGCCCTGGACTTCGGAATATATCGACCTGTTCAACAACGAACAGTACCGGCCGGACTATCTGAAGCTGAACCCAAAAGGCGTGGTGCCGACATTGATCCACGACGGCCATGCGATCATCGAGTCGACGCTGATTTGCGAATATCTCGACCAGACGTTCCCCGAGCCGTCGCTGGTGCCCGTTTCCGCCTACGCGCGGTCACAGATGCGGCGCTGGAGCAAACATATCGACGAGGGAGTTTTCGAGGCCACCCGCGAAATCAGTTTTTCCGCCATGTTCCGCGACAAGATGCGGGGCATGACGCAAGAGCAACGCGACGGCCGCTTCCGCAATATCGGCGACCCCGGCCGCCGCGCGCGCATGATCTCGACCTATGAACAGGGCTGCGATTCTCCCTTCGTTGCGCAGGGGATTTTCGCGTTCGAGAAATTGTTCCAGGAAATGGAAGACGCGCTGACTCCGGGGCAAGATTGGCTGGTCGGAGCGAGTTTCTCGCTCGGCGACATCAACGTCATGCCCTTCGCAGCTCGGCTTCATTATTTGAGCCTCCTCGACGTCTGGATTGCCAACCGGCCGCGGGTCAGGGCGTGGTGGGAGCGGGCGCGATTGCGGCCAAGTTATTCCGTTGCGATCGCCAAATTGCTGTCGCCGGAGCAAACCGAGGCCATGTCGTCTTCAGGCTCGCGTATCAGAAATGAGATTGCGGCAAAGCATGACGAAATCGTCAGGTCGCAGGCTGCAGCGCTGGCGGCCGCTGCTTGATCCAGGCGAGTCCGGCATTGCGCCTCACGACCTCTGTGGGCGCCGGACCACATTGGTCCAAAGTTTGCGCAGACTGTCGACACCGCCTGCGGTCGAGCTCCAAAGCGTCGTATCGCCGACCAGCAAAGTTCCGGCGAACGTGTCCGGCCGGGACTGAAGCAGGGCATCAAAGGTCGCGCGCTCTCGCGTGAATGGATGCGGCGGTGCCGTCAGATCGATCTTCTGTCGCGCCAGCACATCGAGCTTGGCGGCGCCCTCCCCGAGGCGCTGGAGCTGCGGGAGATGAGGGTGCAGGTTGAACGTGCTTACCCCTTGCAGGAGGTGCAGCCGATCAAGCGTCGTCTCGACCTCAATCGGCGATGGAGATCCGTCCGCCTCAGCCGCGGGATGGAGCCCGAAGCGGTTCTCGACCGGCACGCCGAGGCCGGCAAGGAGCGTGCGCGCCAAACCACCGAACTGCTGCTGCGGCGGAATCGTCATATCGCCGTGGTGCAGGAAATCCGCCACTTGGCGTTCCAGACGCTCATCATGACCGAGGCTTGGCACGCCGCCAATGTCGTGATGGGGGCATATGAAAACCAGATGGTCGGGCTGTGCGAGGAATTTGCGGACAGCCTCGACTTCGGCACCCCCGGCTTGCTGGCCGGTGCGGAATGAGTCGAAACTGATGACAATGAGCGTGTCAACTCCGTCGAGAACAGCCGCGTCGAGCGCGGTGAGATTGCCGTCGTCCGTTACGCGCTCTATCTCTTTCACGGGTTGGCCAGTCTGTGCGCCGGCCAGTTCCACGAAGGCGGTGAAATTCCGCTTCATGATGTGGTCGAGGAAACCGGCAATGCTCTGATCGAATCGAGAAGGGTCGGACAGATCCTCGAATCTCGGAAAGCCCATCCGGCGACTTTCGAAGAGCGTCGGAAACCGGTTCTCAATAACCGCGAGCGGCGCTCCGACCTCGCCCGGCCGGCTCCAGGCGTAGTAGAGAACGACTTTTCGGCCAACCATTAAATCCCTTATCCGCTGAGCTCTGTGGTCCATGATCCTCGCACAAAAGCCTTTCGACCGGCACGGCATCGTTTGTCCACCGTCGGTTCAAGCTTTGGAACTTGGCTCCCGTCGCGGGAATACGTAACCTATCGAAACTGGGCCTCCGGCGGCGTTGCCGATTTTCACGATGCACGCGTGTTCAGAGTATCTGCGATGACGATAGGTCCGCTGGCGCGGTCCGCAATTTCCCTTCTGCTCGCCGCATCCTGCCTGGGCGGATGCTCCGCCGCAGGCGCGCCCTCTTTCGACCTGTTCGGCGCATTCTTTCCGGCTTGGCTGTTGTGCGGCGTCATCGGCATCGCCAGCGCGGCAATTGCGCGGCTTGCTTTTGTCAGCAGCGGGCTTGCCAATACGCTGCCCTATCAACTCGCCGTCTGCACCGCAATCGGTGTCATCGCCGCCGTTGTCGTCTGGCTCATCAGCTTCGGACACTGAGGATGGAGAGCGCGGGTAAAACGCGGACCATGCCGCGCGGCAGATTGATCTCAATCGCCATCGTCATCCTCGCCGCGGCGATTGCGCTCTACGCCTTTCATGAAAGCAACACTCATCCGACGTCGAGCGACAGTTCGATTGACGCCGATGTCGTCCACGTCGCCGCCGCTGTCGGCGGCCGTATTATTCAGCTCCCCGTCGTCGAGAATATGCGCGTCGCTGAGGGAAGCCTTCTTTTCCAGATCGATCCGCTGCCCTATCGCCTGGCCGTTGAGCAAACTGCAGCTGATCTGGGTATCGCCCGCTCGAACGCGGCCGTCGCCGTCGACCAGACAAAGAGCGCCAAAGAAAACCATGATTTGGCGGCGCGCACGCTGGAAAGGCTTCGCCCCCTGGCCGCCAGTGGTTACGTGCCGCAGCAACAGCTCGATCAGGCGCAGGTCTTGGAGAAGGACACCGCGACGAAACTTATTCAAGCGCAGGAGTTGAACGCCGCTGCCGAAGCGACCGTGCAAGCCAGAACGGCGGCTCTCGGCATTGCCCAGCGCGCGCTTGACGACACGACCGTGCGCGCGACCCACAACGGTCTCGTTGTCGGCTTGACCGTCTCGACCGGTGAAATGGTCATCCCGGCGCAATCGCTGTTCACCTTGATCAATACCGACGAGTGGTTCGCCGTCGCCAATTTTCGCGAGACCGATCTGAGCGCAATATCCGTCGGCGATTGCGCCACAGCCTTTTCCATGATCGACCGTGGCGTCGCGATCAAAGGCGTCGTCCAGGGCATAGGCTGGGGCGTCGCCGATCAGGACCGTATCAACATTCCGCGTTCTGTTCCTTACGTCGAGCGCTCGCTCAATTGGGTCCGCGTTGCGCAGCGATTTCCCGTGCGTGTTCGGCTCGAAAATCCGCCGCCCCAACTCATGCGTCTTGGCGCCAGCGCCGTGGTCGAGATCAAGCACGGTGGCGCATGTCGCTAGAACGGGCGCGCGAGACCGTGTTGGACATTGCGCGTCTTATGGCGCCGCAGCCGGGCCGGCTCGAATTTGCGACGCGCCTGGCGGTGATCTGCGCCCTCACCGTCCTAGTCGCCGAAATCTATCAGACGCCGGATCCGGCGCTGACGGTCTATATCGTGTTCTTTCTCAACCGCGGCGACCGCACGGTCAGCCTGATCATGAACTTTGTGCTGGTGGCGCTGATCACCGTAATCATCGGCTTCATCCTGCTGGTCGCCATGGTCGTGGTCAATGATCCGATGTGGCGCGTGATCAGCATGACGGTGATCTCGGTTGGCATTCTCTTCGTCGCCTCGGCCAGCAAATTACGCCCGCTCGGCGGCACGATTGCGCTGATCGTCGGCTACGCGCTCGACCTGCTCGGGACAATTCCACTCGCGGTTGGCGAGGTGGCCACACGCGCCTTGCTCTATGTCTGGCTGTTCATCGGTATCCCGGCCGGCATCTCGATGATCGTGAATCTGCTGCTGGCACCGCCGCCGCGGCGGCTCGCCGAGCAAGCGATCGCGCAGCGCCTCGAGCTTTCCGCCGCCATGCTCGAGTCGGAAACCGCCCGGTCCCGATTCAGAGAATACTTGCGCGAAGGCACGGCGGAAATTCTAAAACTCCTTGGCTTGGCGGACCGCGAGAAAACCTCGAGGCCGGACGACATTGCGGCACTTCGGCAAGCCGCCGGTTCTACAACCCTCCTGATGTCGGCGATCGATGTGATGGACCGCAGACCGGAGGCCGGGCTCACCATTGCGCTGCGCGACTATCTCGCGCGCACGCTTCGGGAAATGGCCGGCGTTTTGCGCGCCGGCGGATATCCCGTCCGGATCGGCTGGGAGCCGCCGGAAACGGAGCGCGCGCTCGCGCCGCTCGAAGCGGACATTCTCGCCGACATCAAGGAGGCCATCGTTCGCTTCGCCGAGGCGCCGACCTCCTCGAACCACGTTGCAGCGCCAAAGCAAGAAGGCGGCGGCTTCTTCGTCGCCGACGCCTTCACCAGCCCGGACTACGTACAGTATGCGCTGAAAACGACGGCCGCGGCGATGTTCTGCTATTTCCTCTATTCGCTGCTTGATTGGCCGGGCATCCATACCTGCTTCATCACCTGTTACATCGTTTCGCTGGGCACGACGGCCGAGACCGTCGAAAAGCTCACATTGCGCATCCTCGGCTGCCTCGTCGGTGCGGCGGCCGGCTACGCGGCGATCATCTTCCTGATCCCCTATCTCACCTCGATCACCGCCCTGATGGCCGTGGTCTTCGTCGGCGCGTTGGCCGCTGGCTATGTCGCGGTCGGCAGTCCACGCATATCCTATGCCGGCTTCCAGATCGCCTTTGCTTTCTTTCTCTGCGTCATTCAGGGTCCTTCACCGGCCTTCGACCTGACCATCGCACGGGATCGCGTTATCGGCATCTTGCTCGGCAATGTCGTGGTCTATCTGCTGTTCACCAATCTCTGGCCGGTCAGCGTCTGCAAGCGCATCGACCCGGCAATTGCCGCGCTGTTGCATCGGCTCGCCGCCCTGGTCACCGCGGATAAAAGCGCGCGCCGCGCCTTGGCTGCGCAGGCGCAATCGGAACTGGCGGAAATCGAAACCGACATCGATCTGGCCGCCTATGAGCCGAGCACGATGCGGCCAAACGCAACGTGGCTCGCGGCTCGCCGCCAGGCGGCCGAAGAAATCGGCGCGCTCGGCAGTCCGCTGCTGTTGAGCGCAGATAAAGACGCGACGGCATCCGCGCAAATCGCCCAACGCCTTGAAGCTCTGGGCGGTCGGTTCGCCGTCGCCGAGACCCGGCGACCCGCCCGGGGATCAACCGAGTGGAGTACGTCGCCGCTGTTCCGTATGATCGATGCAGGGCTGCGGCGGCTGGAAGAAGCGTCCGTCTGAGACAGCGAAAGGAACGGCGGCGTATGGGCCGGCCTGTAGCGTTGATTGCGCCCGTGCTTCTTTCGCTGCAGCTTGCCGGCTGCGCGACTTCGGCGCTCAATATGGCGCCCGATCGTCCCGATGCGCCATGGACTCCGGCCATCACTCCTGACGGAGAAATCGTTGCCGGCGAGCATGCTCCGCCCGAGCAGCCGCCCAGAGGCAATTACGTTCTTCCTTCAAACAGCAATCTCGCGGGCGTTCCGCCGCCGGCCTCCGAGCTTGAACGCCGCCGCCCCTATACGCTCGCCGAATTGATCGACATTGCCGAGACCAACAATCCGGTCACCCGCAATGCCTGGAACGATGCGCGCAATGCCGCGCTTGCCGCCGGCATCGCCGAAAGCACCTTTCTGCCGATGGTTTCGGCCGGCATCGTCGAGGGCTATCAAAACATCCACAGCGTGGCGTCGGCGCTCGGCGCCAGCATCACGAACGATATCAAGCTGAACGGCAATATATCGGTGCTCTCGGTTCAATGGCTGCTGTTCGATTTCGGCGAGCGCGCGAACCTGTTGGATGTCGCCAAGCAGGGATCGGCCATTTCCAATATTGCGTTCACCGCCGCCCATCAGCAGGTGATCTACAATGTGAGCCTGGCTTTCTACGCCAACGCCGCGGCACGCGCGCGTCTTGCTTCGACGGCAGAAGCCTTGCGCGACGCCGAAGAGGTCCAAGCCGCGGCGGAGAGCCGATACAAGCACGGCATCGGGACCGTGGTCGAAGTCGCGCAGACCCGGCAGGCCACCGCCGAGGCGAGGCTTGAACGCGTGCAGGCCGAAGGCACGGCGCAGAACACCTATTTGGCGGTGATTTCAGCCATGGGCATTTCGCCGATGACGCGGTTGCTGATCGCCGACGTTTCACGGCGGAAGCTATCGCCCGCCATGGTCGCCTCGGTCGAGCGCATTGCCTCCGAAGCGTTGGCGCGGCGACCCGACGTTCTCACCGGCTATGCGGCGCAGCAGGCAAGCCTTGCCGGCCTTCGCGCGGCGCAGGCCGAGTTCCTGCCGAAAGTATTTGTGTCGGCGAACGGCACGCGGCTCCAAGGAGATGTCAACATCACAGCAATACCGGGAATCGATCAGCAATTGCCGATCGTCAATTTGCCCGGCAATTCGCTCGGCGTGTCGCAGCGGCAATTGGCCGGCACGGCTCTGATCGGAGCAACGGTTCCGCTTTACGACGGCGGCTCGCGCGCTGCGCTGATGGAACAGGCGCGCGACAGGGTCGACAAAGCCGACACGACTTTGATCCAGATCAGGAACGAGGCCGTCCGTCAGATCGTCGTGGCGAGGAATACGCTGGCAACAAGCCTGTCCGCCTACAATGCGGCCACCGCGTTGGCGGCCGCCGCACAGACGACGTTCGACGCCGCGCTCGCTGCTTACCGGAACGGTGTTGGCTCGATCTCCGATGTGACGACGGCCGAACGTCAGCTCCTGGCGGCGAAGAATGCCGCCACGGATGCCTACAGCACAGCGTTATCCGCGGCGGCGACACTTGCTTTGGCAACGGGCGTCATGGGCTGATCCCACGCAGCCACCAGCGGACGGATCGACAATGGCGAAGAAGAAGCTGCAGCCCTCGGCCGCTTTGATGCAGCAGATCGAGAATGCATTCTTCGCCCATGGCTACAGCAAGCTGACCATGGAGCGCATGGCTCAATCCTGCAATTTCTCGAGACGGGCGCTTTACTTCTATTTCAGCAACAAGGCGGAGGCCTTTCGCGGCATCGTGCGATTTCGCAACGATCTCGCGCTGAGCACGGGTTTTGCGGCCGGTCGGAACGCGGCAACGCGCTCGAGATTTTGGCCGAGGTCATGAATATCCGTTACGTCGACACCCGCCGCCTGACCAATGCCTCGGCGCATCTCGTCGAACTCAGCGCCGAGGTGTTCACGCGATGCAACGACATCGTCAAGGACGTCGCGATCTTCTTTGAAGCGGAACTCGCGAAACTGATCGTCGAACTGCAAGCGGCCGGCCTGGTGCGGCTGCGCCCGGAAGTTACTGCTGAGCAATTGGCGCAAGCGCTCGCCAACGGCGCGCGCGGCGCCAATCAGCGCGTCCCAGCGGTCGCCCCAAAAGATCTGGCGGTCCGTTACGGCGAGATGTGCCGTTTCATTCTTTATGGCTGCGCCGAAATTCCCGCCGCATCGCCGCGCGCCAGGGGCAAAGATGCAGCACAAAAGAAAATCCCGCCGCGGAAAGCGGAAAGAGAGCGCGCTTGACGGCGACCTTGTTGACGGCCGACATCGGCCGGCTGGGGCGTCGGCTGCGTTGTGTCCGCGCTGGTGCCGATTGTTCTCTTACCGTCGCTCGGCGCTCAGAGCCCGCTCGCAATGTTCGGCCTGATTGCAGCGGCGCTGTTCATCAGCATTTTTCTGATCCTTGCAGCCGGACCGCCCGGGCTTTCAAAAAAGCCGGTTCAATAACCGAACATGCTTGCCGCGATGCGCCGGTAATAGGCAAGGCTCAGCGGTCCCACGCGATCGCAAGGATCTCGCAGATCACGTCCGCGCAGCATCGGATCCTGCATCTCGCGCGCGGTGAACGATCGGGCGCCGACAAGACGTTCGCGGCAGACATAATCTTCGCGCTGCGCCGCCGGAAGCAGCACCACCGGATCGAGCTGCCAGACACGCGCGGTATGGTCGAGCGAAGCCGTGATGATGCGCGCGCCGTCCGGACTGAAGGCCGCGCTGACCACCTGGTTGCTGTGTCCCGAAAGCATCGCCAAGGCGACGCCGGTTTTGGCATCCCAGACCCGTGCCGTGCGGTCGGCCGAGGCGGTGACGATGCGGGCCCCATCGGGGCTGAAGGCCACACCGAGGATGCGGTCCGCATGACCTGACAGCTCGGCCACCAGCGCGCCGGTTTTCGTCTCCCAGACGCGCGCGCTGTCGTCATAGGACGCCGTGACAACGCGCGCGCCATCGGGGCTGAACGCCGCGCCGCTGACCCAATCGCGGTGTCCTGCGAGCGTCGCGACGGCGGCGCCGGTCCTGGCATCCCAAATGCGTGCGGTTCTATCCGCCGATGCCGTGACAATGCGCGACCCGTCGGGGCTGAATGACGCACTCAACACGCGATCCTTATGCCCGGACAGAGTGACGAGCACCCTGCCCGTCTCCGCGTCCCAGACACGCGCCGTGCCGTCGAACGACGCCGTGACCACGCGCGAGCCATCGGCGTCAAACACCGCGCTATTGACCCAACCGGCATGGCCAATCAGCGTCGCGAGGATGCCGCCGGTGCGCGCATCCCAAATCCGCGCGGTATTGTCGAAGGCGGCGCTGACGACGCGTGCGCCGTCCGGGCTGAATTGCGCATCTGCCACGCGATCCTCGTCGACCGCGAGCAACGCCACCGCCTTGCCGGTCCGCGCATCCCAGACGCGCGCCGTATCGTCGTCGGACGCGGTGACGATGCGAGAACCGTCGCGGTTGAACACCGCGCTGTTGACCGCCTTGGCGTGACCCGACAGCGTGACGATCGCGGCGCCGGTCTTGGCATTCCAAACGCGCGCCGTGTTGTCCTCGGACGCAGTGACCGCGCGCGAACCGTCAGGGCTGAATGCGGCGTAGCTCAGAGCCGCCTCATGGCCTGACAATATTTCGAGCGGCGCGGCTTTGTTGAGATTCCAAACGCGCGCCGTGCCGTCGAACGACGCCGTCACAACATGAGTGCCGCTCGCATCGAACCTTGCCTTGAAGACCGCGCCGGTGTGGCCCGCAAGCGTGGCAAGGAGGGCTCCTGTTGCCGCATTCCAAACCCGCGCGTTGCTATCCGCCGAAGCCGTGACGAGGCGCGCGCCATCGGCGCTGAACTCCGCGGTCCAAACCCAGCCGCCGTGTCCTAAGAGTGTAGTCAGCAAAGCGCCGGTTTCGGCGCTCCATACCCGCGCGGTGCCGTCGACGGATGCGGTCACGACCTGAGAACCATCCGGGCTGAACGCCACGTCGAGCACCGGACCGCCATGGCCGGTCAGCACTGCACCGGCGGCACCGGTCTCCGCATCCCACAAGCGCGCCGTTCCGTCGTCCGAAGCGGTGGCGATGTGCGCACCGTCGGCACTAAAGCGCGCACGCCATAGCAGTGCGGTGTGACCCGACAGCGTGGCGAGGACCGCGCCGCTCGATGCATCCCACAGCCGTGCCGTGCCGTCGAACGATGCCGTCAAAACGCGCGCACCATCCGGACTGAATACGGCCGTGGTCACCGTGTCGGTGTGCCCGGAGAGTGTCGAGAGCGGTTTGCCAGTCTGGGCGTCCCATAGGCGCGCGGTATCGTCGTTGGATGCCGTCACGATCCGCGAGCCGTCGGGGCTGAACGACGCGTCGTTCACCGGACCGGCGTGACCGGAAAGGGTTGCGAGAAGAGCGCCGGTTTTTGCGGCCCACACCCGCGCCGTCTTATCCCAGGATGCAGTCACAATCCTCGCGCCATCCGGGCTGAAGGCGGCACCATTGATCCAGCCGGTATGCCCGACGAGGCTGACAAGACCGGCGCCGGTCTCGGCGTCCCATATCCGGGCCGTCCCGTCCCACGACGCGGTCAGCACATGGGACCCATCGGCGCTGAAGGTGGCGCCGCTCACCAGATGCCTGTGGCCGTCCAGCGCGACCTGAAAATAGCATTTAGGACTAGATCCATAGAACGACAGCGCGCCGCGCAATTGCGGCGACGAAAACGAAAACGGCAACGCACCCTTGGACGGCGGCAAGCCGGCGATGGCCAGCCGCAACGCGCGATCACAAAACCCCTTGTCAAAGGCGGTCTCGCTCAGGCTCGCAAATACGGCGGCTTCGCGCTGCGAGGTCTCGTCGGATTGCCGCGCTGAGACGCCGAGAGCCGTAATCGCGGCAATGAGAGCGACAGCCAGCCAAGCGCCCTTGTGGATTTTTGCCATTTACGGCGTTGCTCATTCGCCATGGATTTTGCGGTGGCGCAATTTTGCTTTGCGCGGCTTCGCATTGAAAGTCCCGCCGGTCACGGCGCGCAGGCGTTCCTTGCTGTGCGGCAAGTCCTCTTGCTGTGCGGCAAGTCCTCGGTCCCGTGATTATTTCGGCTCCTTCCCAGTATAGCGCAGGATGAAGGGCCCCCACTTGTCGTCATTCATATAGATGCAGCCGCGGCGTCGACGGCGATCTTCGCTCTCCCATCGACTTTGGAGGGATGCGCGGGATTGGCATCGTCGATCATGTCCACGAGGCTTCGACCGTTGTCGAGGCCCTTTTCTTCTCCAATTAATTGTGCAACTATAGGATGAGTATATGGAGAAATGCACGCCTAATTGTCGCGATCGCCGGCTTCGGGAATAGCGCGGGTCAATTTCACGCGCGACGTTCATTGCCATTGCGACGTGGTCACAGCCGGCAACTGATTTGAAGAAGGCAATGCGCGCCCCGGAGAAAGCGGTTTACTCGCGCAGGCGCGGATCGTCAGCGAAGGGAAATGTCCGGGAGGGGCATCAGTGCCATGGCGCAGGATCCTACACCTTGGTTGACAACGATGGCCACTCTCGACGGCACGGCATGGGCCCCGAGTGACGGCAAACCTAACGTGAAAATCCAAGGTTGGCTGAGTGACATCGCCAAGACCTATCCAAACATGGCGCCGTACTGCAATGCGGTCGTCAACGACGACTATTTCTCCTGGTGCGGACTCACCGTTGCCTATTGCATGACGCAAGCCGGCATGGCTCCGGTTTTCAGCGCGACCGATAATGACTTCACCCGTTTTCTCTATGCCGCTTCCTGGCTCGGATGGGGTACCCCCATTACGACTTCGCCCCAGCGCGGCGACGTCCTCGTCTTCGATTTCGGCGGCGGCGATCATCATGTGACTTTGTTTGAAAAGGACAATGGCGACGGCTCGTATAGCTGTCACGGCGGCAATCAGTCCCACAAAGTCGACGTAACGAACTTTCCCAAGAAATGCCTGATGGGGGTGCGTCGCCCGAACGCGAACGCTGCCCTGCCGCAGGTCGCCGCCGGCGCGCTTGTGCCCGGCGCGGAAGGGCGTTCGGTCACGGCGCTCCAGTCCGCGCTCGCGTCGCAGGGATTCGACCCCGGCGGGATCGATGGAGAATTCGGACCACTCACCAGCGCCGCCGTTTCGAACTTCCAGCGCGCCCGCAATTTGCCGGTTACCGGAATAGCCGATCCGGCAACTCTACAGAAGCTCGGCGTGTCCACGGACGGCAGCCCTCAGACGAACGTCGTAACGACGGAGCCAACCATGCAGCTACAAGATATTCTCAAGGTTCTCGTAGACGCCTTGATCACCAAGCAACAAGGTACGACGCAAGTTTCCGCGCCGGCCGCGGGTCAAGGGCAGATCGATGTCACGCAAGTGATTGCGGCGGCGATTGCGGCGCTCGCGGGAAAGCCCATACCGCTGCCGGCCACAACGAGTACGGCGAGCAGCACCGCGACCGCGGGGGCTCCCGCCGCAACCATCAGCACGCCGCCGGTCCTTTCCAACATCGACAAGATCTTTGGAGGTCAGGCGCTGGCTGGCAACAAGACGATGTTGGCGATCGTCGCCTATGTCGTTCTTGCCATTCTGCAAGCGGCCGGCGTCGCCGGCACTGCAACTGGAGCGACCGCAACACCCACCGGCGAGATTTTGACAACGCTGATCGGTGCCTTCGGCGCGCTCGGCGGACTTTCCAAAATCGACCGCCTGTCTCAAGTGCTTGCCCTCGTAGCCGGCCAAGCAACGCCGCCGCAAAAATAGATTGACGCTCGGAGCGCGAGCAATGCCGAATTACCGAAGTCTGGTCCCCGGTGGCTACTTCTCATCAACGCCGATGGACAAATCTACCGGGCCTGTCACAAAGCGATGCAACAATCCCGGCGCCATCAACGGCGCATCCTGGGAAATAACCTATCCGGGCTACGTCAGCACCGTCGAGACGACCCCAGGCAATCGCTCGACGATTTTCGAGGCCCCGGAATACGGTGTCGGCGCCTGGTGGGATTTGCTGCGACGGTACGCGGCCGCCGATGCCACCACGGTTGGCGGCATCGTCACAAAGTACGGCGGTGGGCAGGACTATTCGGCGTATCTCCAGTTTGTGCTCAAGCAGACCGGCTTCTCCGCCGACACAGCGATCGATCTCAATAACGATCAGCAAGTTCTACAGTTCGGCCGCGCCATGTTTCGCTACGAGGCCGGGCAAGTGCTGCCATGGAGTGATGACCAGATCCTTTGTGGCATCAGGGGCGGCCGGGGATATGCAAGCAACAAAATCTGGCCCGCGTCGTCGAGCCTGCCAGTCCCTGGTCCAACGGTGCCGAGTCCATCAGTGCCCGGATCGGTGGCGGCCGGGCAGATGAGTGACAGCGACCTTCTTGCTTTGCTGCAGAAACTCCTTGTCGCACTTGCAGCCGGTGCGGCTGGTCAGCAGGCCTCGTCGACAACAGGTGGCACTGGCCTGAGGCCCGGATCTGGCGCAGCCGGCTCAAGTTCTGCCAATCAAATCCCGGCGCCTCCCATTCTTTCGTCCATCGACAAGATGATCGGAGGCGAAGCACTGGTCGGCTACAAGACGATGTTTGGCGTAATCGGCTATGTGATTGTGGCAATCCTGAAGGCTGCCGGCGTGCTTGGCGCTGCTACGCCGGCAGGACAGATACTTTCGGTGCTTACGCTTGCATTCACAGCGCTGGGCGGATTGTCCAAGGTCGACCGGATGACCCAGTCCCTCGCCACGATCGCCACCAATTCAAAATAAGCTTCCGCTCGCCAAGGGCTTCACCAATTACTTCGGCTCCTTCCCAGTATAGCGCAGGATGAAGAGTCCCCACTTGTCGTCATTCATGTAGATGTAACCGCGGGCGTCGACGGCGATCTCTTCGCTCCAATCGACCTTCGACGCATGGGCGCCGGATTGCTCGGGAAGGTTCGGCCGCTCCGGCGGCATGAAATAGCCGACCTCTTTGGGCAGCCGCGGATCGCTGATGTCGAAGATGCGCACGCCGGCATTGAACCAGGCGACCGTCATCAGATTGCCGGGATGCTGGATCGCCGGATTGTGAATCTCCTGGCTGACATTGTGCGGGCCAAAGCGACCGCCTTTGTCGCAGAAATCCTGGTACGGCGCGTCCTTCGGCGGCACCGGCGTCGGGAAGATCGAGATCAGCTTGGGATGCGCATTATCGGAATCGTCGATCATGCCGGCGAAATTCATGCCGTTGTCGGCGCAATTTTCATCATGCGCTTCGGAGCTGACGTAAAGAAGCTTGCGATCCCACAAGGGCAGCACGGTGTGCACCGATTGGATACCGACGCTGGCGAAAGGTTCGGTGATGTGAAGCCGCCCGATCAGCTTTGGATTGGTCGGATCGGTCAGATCGAGATTGACCACGTCGGGCGTATAAGGCAGCGACGCCCATTTGCCGTCGGGACTGACATTGACCGGCCCATGGAAGCCTTCCGGATATTGCGCCTTCGGCTCGCCGTCCTTTTGACCGGGTTGCCACCATTTGCCGATGTCCTTGGGATGCGCGGGATCGCTGACATCGAGGATCACCATGATGTTGCTCTTGAAGCCAGGGTAGCTCGTCGAGAGATAGGCGTATTTGCCGCCGGGATAAGAGTTGCGGTGGGCGCCGGTGTCGCCGCCCATCCAAGAGCCAACCTGTTTGGGGTTCTCCGGATCGGAAATGTCCCACAGCAGCACCGCCGGCAGCGGGTTTTTCTGCGGTGTGAAACTGTTGAGCGAGGTGAGCATCAGATTGTCGTGTAACGTGACTTGCGCGGTGATGATGCTCTTGTCGTCGGTGACATACGGAATGAATTTCACATAACGCGGATTGGCCGGATCGGTGACATCGACGATGCTCCAGCCCTGATTAAAGGAGTGTCCAGTGTAGAGGTACCACTTGTCGTTCGCGGTATGCTTGATTGCGATCTTGAAACCGCCGAACTTGGCGCCGAGCGACGAGAAGCCGACCTGCTTGATGTTGTCCGCCTGCGCGCCGGGCGGGAATGGATCGGCGAATGCGGCGCAGGATAGTGTTGTAAACATCGACAGTGCCGCGAACGCGCAGCGGCGCGAGGTGGCTGTAAAGCGCATGGACATTTCCTCCGGTACTTTTTTGGACGAGCGAAGCGCGCGATTTCGCCGATCGTATACATCGATACCAGCGTGCGAAAGAGCGGACGTATTTAGAATTCCCGTAAACTGCGGCGCTGAGACTTGCCCTCGGACGAAGCGCCGATTATTTGACGCTCTGCTCATGCGGAAAGACTGAAGAATGCCCGACGCCATGAAGCTTCTCACCACGCGGCGCTCCTTCAAGCCGATCGAGCTGTCGGGCCCCGCCCCCTCACCGGCCGAGATCGACACGCTCCTGACTGTTGCCTCGCGGGTGCCTGATCATGGCAAGCTCGCGCCGTGGCGCTTCATCGTGTTCGAAGGCGCGGCACGGCAAAAGGCCGGCGACGCCATCGCTTCGGCCTTTAAGGTAAAATATCCGGACGCGAAGCCGGAGCAGGTCGAGGCCGAGCGCGGCCGGCTGATGCGCGCACCGCTTGTCGTGGCTGTCGTCAGCCGCGCCGGACCGCATGTGAAAATCCCGGAATGGGAGCAGGTGCTGTCAGCGGGCGCCGCCGCGATGAACCTCGTGCTTGCGGCGCATGCGCTCGGTTATGGCGCGAGCTGGATCACCGAATGGTATGCCTATGATCGAACCGTGCTCGATGCGCTGGGGCTCGGACCAAACGAACGCATCGCCGGTTTCGTTCACATCGGTCACCCGCCGGGCGTGCCAGAAGATCGGCCGCGGCCACTGCTCGCCGAAATCGTGAGTCGCTTCTCGGCTTAAGCGCCGGCAAGCAAGCGAATTGATCAGCGATACCAATGATGGCGCCAGTGGTGGTGGTAGCCGGCGCTGTAGGGCAGCCAATCGCCGCGCTGTGCCGCCGCCGAACCACTGTAAGGCTCGCCGAAAGTGTCGCCAGTTGCCGGTCCATTGGGGCCGTAATTTCGCTGGCTTTGCGCAAAGCCGATGGCGGTCGTACTCAACAGGATCGCGAGCGCCAGGATAAGCTTTCCTCCGAACATTTCTCTTCTCCTGCCAGCCTCTGCCGAAGTCAACGCGACGAGCCGGTCTTCGTTCATTCAAAGATCAGCGGCGGGCAAAAGCGACCGACTGCGGAATGCCGCACTGATCCGTGACGGTCAATCGCGGGCTTTGCCTCAAACGTCAGATGGGCCTGACCGCGCCATGGTCAGATGCCGGTGTCGATCTCGGTTTGCTGCATTGGGGAGTCAGCCGTGTCATGATCTCGTTCCACGATCGGCTGAGATGCGGTCATGGTAGCCATTGCCAAGGCGATCCGCGGTGACGTCTGCGCGCTCGTCTTCATCGATCTGATCTTGCGCAGTCTGACATCGAGGCGCTTGGCGCCCAGCGATCCGGCATTGAGGGTTTTCATGGCAACACTCCTTTTCCGATCGCACGGAACCGAGGCGAATTTCCCGACCGCGCCGCACGAAGCTAAGCCACCCTTCCTTGAAGGCTGATGGCCGCAAAATTAATATCCATTCATATGCATGGTAAGTTCGGCAATTGCCGAGGCCAAAAGGCGGCAAGCGGAAGGCGATAAAACGTCAATTTGGGGTGGTTGCAACCATGGTGGAAATGAAATCCGAAATTCGCGACGGCATGCAGATCGATTGGGACGCGCCGATCGCAATGGATGACGGCGTCGTGCTGCGCGCCGATGTGTTTCGCCCGACCGGCGACGGCAAATATCCGGTGGTCTTGAGTTACGGGCCCTATGCCAAAGGGCTTTCATTTCAGGAAGGCTATAAGAGCAACTGGGCGCGGCTCACGGCAGCGGCGCCGGAAGTGCTCCAAGGCTCGAGCAACAAATATCAAAACTGGGAACTGGTCGATCCGGAGAAATGGGTGCCGGACGGCTACGTTTGTCTGCGCATCGATTCGCGCGGCGCCGGCCGCTCTCCCGGCTTTCTCGACGTCTGGTCGCCGCGCGAGACCATGGACCTCTATCAATGCGTCGAATGGGCCGGCATCCAGCCCTGGAGCAATGGCAAGGTCGGCATCAACGGAATTTCCTATTACGCCATGAACCAGTGGACGGTCGGCGCGCTCAAGCCGCCACATCTTGCCGCTTTGTGCATCTGGGAAGGCGCGTCGGACTATTACCGCGATCTGTGCCGCCACGGCGGCATTCTCTCCGACTTTCTCAATAGCTGGCATCCGCGCCAGGTCGGCAGCGTGCAACACGGCGTCGGGGCCTGCGGCGCCAGAAGCGTCGTCACTGGAGAGCTTGTCGCCGGCCCCGACACGCTGCCGGAAGCGGAACTTGCCAAAAGCTGTGCGGATTCGCCGGGCGAAGCCAAGCGGCGCAAATTGATCGACGACTACTACACAGGCCGCACCGCCGATTTTGCGCAGATCGAAGCGCCGCTCTTCTCCGCCGGCAATTGGGGCGGCATGGGACTGCACACTCGCGGCAATTTCGACGGCTATCTGCGCGCCGGCTCCAGGCAGAAATGGCTCGAAGTGCACGGCGACACTCACTTCACTCATTTCTACAGCAATTACGGCGAGGCATTGCAGAAGCGTTTCTTCGGCCACTTTCTCAAAGGCGAAGACACCGGCTGGGATGAGATGCCGCCGGTGTCGCTCAATATCCGCCATCCCGGCGAAAAGTTCGTACTGCGCGCCGAGAGCGAATGGCCGCTCAAGCGCACGCAATGGACGAAATATTACTTGCAGGCCGAAGGCCTCGGACTGTCGCCGCAGGCGCCCGGCGCGACGGCGAAACTCGATTACGACACCACCGGCGAGGGGCTGACCTTCTCGACGCCGCCGATGACCAAGGCCACCGAGATCACCGGCCCGGTGGCGGCAAAGCTTTGGGTGTCGTCGGAAACCACCGATGCCGATTTGATCCTTGCACTGCGCGTGTTCGATCCGAACGGCAAGGAAGTCACCTTCATCGGCTCCAATGATCCGCGCGTGCCGGTGGGACTTGGCTGGCTGCGCGCCTCGCAGCGCAAGCTCGATCCGCAAAAGTCGCTGCCCTATCGGCCGTGGCACAGCCACGACGAGGAATGGCCCCTTACTCCCGGCGAGCCGGTCGAGCTCGATATCGAGATCCTGCCGACATCGATCGTAGTGCCGCAGGGTTTTCGGCTCGCGCTCACCGTGCGCGGCACGGACTACGAAGTCGACGGCCGCGACATCGCCCCGCCGAACGCGCCCTATCCGATGAAAGGCGTCGGCCCGTTCCTGCATATCGATCCCGATGACCGGCCGGCGCACATCTTTGCCGCGCGCAACACGCTGCATTTCGCCGCGGGCCGAGAGCCGCATCATGAGCCGTATCTTCTGTTGCCGATAATTCCCGCCGTGTAAGATTCCGCAAAAAGCAGAATTAGCAAAAATTTTAAATGCAGGAGAAGCGCATGCCGGGGCGGTTCCACAAGGGCTTTTGTATTGTCGCAGCCGCAGTGATGGGCCTCATGCTCGTCACAGTGCAAGCAAGGCTGGCCGCAGCCGAGCAATATCCAGGCCGCAACGTCACGATCATCGTGCCCTATCCGGCCGGCGGCCCGGCCGACGAGAGTGCGCGGGTCCTGGCGCAATTTCTTTCCGACAAATTGAAGCAAAGCTTCATTATCGAGAATGTCTCCGGCGGCAACACCATTGTCGGCATGGCGAAAGTCGCGCGCGCAGCGGCGGACGGATACACATTGCTGTTCGCCAATTTGCAGATCTCCGCAAACGTCACGCTCTACAAGACGCTGCCGTTCGACACGGTGAAAGATTTTGCCCCAGTGATGCTGGTCAATCGCAACCCGCTGATCTTGGGCGGCCGCCCCACGCTCGAGCCGAAGACCTTGCCGGATCTGGTCGCGCTGATGAAGACGCAGCAATTGAAAGCTGCGATTCCGGGCTATGGCGCGACCGGACATCTGGCGACTGCGCTATTCGCGCAGGAAGCCGGCGTCAAACTCGATCTGATCCCTTATCGCGGCGCGGCGCCCGCCGTCACCGATCTGCTCGGCGGCCATGTCGACCTGTTCTTCGGGACGCCGCAATCCTTCGTGCAGCAGGTCGCCTCGGGAGCTGTGCGCGACTACGCCATCACCGCGCCGGACAAGCTGCCGGAATTTCCCAATGCCACGAGCCTTTCCAAGATGCTCGGTCCGAAACTCGACGTCGTCTATTGGCAGGCGATCTTCGCGCCGGCCGGGACGCCCGATGCCGTGATCCAGACCCTCAACACCGCGCTGCAACAGGCGGTGGCGGATCCCGCTATCGTCAACAATTGGGCGGCGCAGGACGTCTCGGCCTTTCCGCAGGATCAGCGCTCGCCGGCCGCCGCTTCGGCGTTTCTCAAAAGCGAGGTCGCGCGCTGGGGTCAAGTCATCCGCGATAACGACATCCACGCCGATCAGTAAAGTTCGAACTAAATGTTGCGATGTGCCGCGGCCGCAAGCGGTTCCGGCAGCACAGCCAGCCTGTTGTGCGCTTGCGCGGCAAACGCCGCGAGGAGCAGCGTCACGCAGGACGCGATCAAAAAAGCCGTCAGCGCCGTCTGCTCGATGCGTCTCGCCCGCATGACAATCTCCAGCTCCAGAAATCGCGCGCCGATAGCCATATCGACGTACCATCGCTTCTATTCCCTGCACCCATTATTCCCTGCACCCATGACGCAGGCACAGCGCAGCCGGTTCCATCGGTTCGGAAAAAACACGCGTGCAGCGCAATAATCCGCCGCAGTGCAGCACAATAATTTTCGCGCAACTGCCGTCAAAGCGTGCACGCCGTCACGCCCTTGCCACAGATCGGACCTAAAACAAATCTCGGTGGAGGGGGTGGTACAGGGAGGAAGTTCATGTCTCTGCACACCCAGACGGCAACACGAGCGAGCTTGGCGACCTGCAAAAAGAATGACTGCCCTCAATGCGGCGGATGGTTGCTAGCTCCCGATTGGTCCGAATATTTAGACACCCGATGCGTGCGTCACATTTGGTCTTGTGAAGTGTGCGACTATCAATTCGAGACAACGGTATTCTTTGCCGAAGCTGCTGAAGCGGCCTAGGCGTTGAATAGAATTTGCGGCGCGGGACCGTACGACATTCGGCAGTTTCGAAATCGTCCTACTGGGGTGGCGGATAGGCATGCCGCCGCCCGCTGAAGTCTTCGACCTCAGAGCAAGCAGAATTCAGATAAGCCGGCCCGACCGGCGACTTGCCGTAGCCGCCCGGAATATCAAGCACATAAGTTGGCTGGCACAGGCCGGAAACGCGGCCGTGCAATTCTCGCATCAGCGCCTGGCCTTCGCCGATGCTGGTGCGGAAATGCGCCGTGCCGGGCGCAAGATCGGCATGATGCAAATAGTAGGGCTTGATCCGGCACTCGACCAAGGCCCGCATCAAGTCGCCAAGCGCCGCCGCATCGTCGTTGACGCCGCGCAGCAGCACGCTTTGCGACAACATCGGAATGCCGGCGTCGACCAGACGCGCGCAGGCGGCGCGAGCGGCGCCGGTCAATTCACGCGCGTGATTGGCGTGCAGGACAACAAACGTTGCCCTGTCGGTGCGCAGCGCCTTGACCAAAGCCGGCGTGATGCGCTCCGGCGCCACCGTCGGCAGCCGCGTATGCACGCGGATGACCTTGACGTGTTCGATCGCGGTGAGCCGTGCCATCACGTCCTTGAGCCGGCGCGGCGACAGCACCAAAGGATCGCCGCCGGTCAAAATCACCTCCCAGACCTGCGGCGTCTTGGCGATGTAATCGAGCGCCGCGGAAAGTGCGCGCGGCGACAGCCCGCCCCGCCCCGGCCCGACCATTTCGCGGCGAAAACAGAAGCGGCAATAGACCGCGCAGGCATTGACGAGTTTCAGAAGCACGCGATCCGGATAGCGATGCACCACGCCGTCGACCGGACTGTGCGCGTCGTCGCCGATCGGGTCGGCATGTTCTTGCGGCAGATGTTCAAGTTCCCGCGCATCGGGCAGGAACTGCCGCGCGATCGGATCGTGCGGATCGTTTGCATCCATCATGCCGGCGACGGCAGGCGTGATCGCCACCGCGTAGCGCGCCGCCACCTGTTGTAGCGCGGCAAGTTGATCCCGGTTCGGCACCGGCGCGCCGGCGAGGTCGCTTGCAGCGGCCTTCTGGATCGCTCTGGCGGCTGTCATGTGAAAGTCTCCTTCATCGGCGCCCATAGCACCTGATCGATGCGCGTTGCGCCGGTCGCGAGCATGACCAGCCGGTCGAGCCCGAGCGCGACGCCGCTGGCCTGCGGCATATGCGCCAGCGCCGCGATGAAATCCTCGTCGATCGGATAACGCTCGCCATAGATGCGCGCCTTTTCCGCCATTTCGTGTTCGAGCCGCGCCCGCTGCGCGGCCGGATCGGTAAGCTCGCCGAAACCGTTGGCGAGTTCGACGCCGCAGGCATAAAGCTCGAAGCGCTCGGCGACGCGCGGATCGTTCGCCGGGCGCGCCAGCGCCGAGAGCACGGCTGGATATTCGTCGAGAATGGTCAGGCAGCCGATGCCAAGATTGGTCTCGACGCGCTCGACCAGAACTTTACTGAAAATATCGCCCCAATGATCGTCGGTAGCGACCTTGATGCCGGAGGCCTGCGCGGCCCTCGCCAGAGCGGCGCGATCCTGTCTGTCCTCCGGCAGCGTTGCCAACAGATCGATACCGGCAAAGCGCGTGAATGCGTCGGCAACCGTCAGCCGCTCCGGCGCGGCGAACGGATCGGCGGTGCGGCCGCGAAAACTGAACTGTCGCGCGCCCGCGATCTCAGCAGCCCTTTGCACCACCACGGCACTGTCCGCCATCAAGGTCGTGTAGGCGTCACCGGCGCGATACCATTCGATCATCGTGAATTCGGGATGATGCAGCGCGCCGCGCTCTCGATTGCGGAACGCTTTGGCGAATTCGACCACTTTCCGCTCACCGGCCGCCAGGAGCTTCTTGCAGGCGAATTCCGGTGAGGTGCGCAGATAAAACGGCGACACGATGCCGTCGGGCGCCGTCAGCGCGGTGGCGAAAGCATGCAGATGCGTCTCGTTGCCGGGCGAGACCTGCAGCGCCCCGGTTTCGACCTCGACAAAGCCCTGATCGGCAAACCAGGCCCGCAAGCCCGCAATGATCCGGCCCCGCGTCAGCAGGATCGGCCGCCGGTCGGCATAGGCTGAAGGGGTCCAAAAGGGCGACGAATCAGGCGATTTCTCGGACATGGTCGCGGGCTTGGTCCTTGTTTAAACGCTGTTGCGAAAATAACTACCGGGTGCGGTGGATTTGCGCCCCGAAATCAGTATGTTGCATCGCGAATCTGGGCCTTTAGGCCCGCATAGGCTTGTTGCTAGACAGCTATCCCAAAGCCATCAACCAAGAACCACCCAAGGATTTCATCTCGTGAAAGTCATCGCCAGCTCGTTGCGAAAAGGCAACGTCGTCGAGATCGACGGCAAGCTCGGGGTCATCATGGCCGTCGAGAACATCCACCCCGGCAAGGGCACGCCGGTCACGCAGATGGACGTGCGCCGCATCGCCGACGATGTGAAAGTATCGCTGCGTTTCAAGACCACCGATCAGGTCGAGCGCGCCTTCGTCGAAGACCGCAAGTTCCAATACATGTATCAGGACGGCGACGGCTTCCATTTCATGAATATGGAAACCTACGATCAGGTCGCAGTTCCGGAAGACATCATCGGCGACCAGAAGCCCTATCTGGAACCCGAGATGGAAGTCACTTTGAGCATGCATGAGGGCACGCCGGTCGCGGCGCAAATTCCGCCAAAGGCGATCGTCGAAGTGGTCGAGACCGAGCCGACGATGAAGGGCCAGACCGCCTCATCGTCCTATAAGCCGGCGCTTCTCTCCAACGGCGTGCGCACCATGGTGCCGCCCTTCGTCACCACCGGCACCAAGATCGTGGTGATGACGGAAGACGGCAGCTACGTCGAACGCGCAAAAGACTAATTTCGTACCTTCCGCCGTCGATTTCTCGCCGGCATTCTGAACATCTATTCATTACCGCAGCGATTCCAGTGCTTTGGCGGCAGCGGTTTGGCTGGCACCGCTTGGCAGACGGCGCGTTGGTAGCGATAGTAACGCTGTCCTGAATCTGGAATTGTATAGTGCGCGCTCGGCGTCAGCTTCGCAGGAATGGCTTTGCGACGGGGCTCGCCGGCGGCCTCACGATCGGATTCGCCTGCGCGGCCATTGTCGGCTCCATCACCGCAGCGCTCGCGGAATGCAAGCCGGGCCACTTGCGGCCGCCCTTTTTCATCAAGACCATGGGGCAGTGCGGGTTCAACTCCGAGACCTTGAGCTTTCGCGGCACGCCCGTGCAACAAGCCATGTGCCTGATGCGCGGCATGGACGCGACGCGCAATCTCGGACCGCCGCTTGAGGGCCTGCCGCCCGGACTCGCCAAGCGGATCGGAGAAACCACCGGACTTCCCACCCGCGAGACGCTGAGCGCGTATCTGTCGAAACTCGATCTGGAATGGGATTTCGCCCTCTATCTGTGGCAGCCGATATCGCGGGCGCACGACAACGATCCCGACGCGCCGACGGCGAAATATTTCGTGATTCACGATACCAGCGGGCCCAATTACCGACACCGCTCTTTTCCGGACGACATCAACGTCAATCCGAAGATCAACAATCTTACGAGCTTCGTCTGCTCCGACGAGTGGGGCAAGGCGCATGTCGTCGTCAATCGCATGGGCGACATGCTGGTCAACCACGACTATTCAATTCCATGGCGTGAGACCAAATTCGAGCAGGCCGCTGAGTTCGGCGGCGCGCTGAAGGGACTCTTCGTTCATAACGAGCTCATTCAGCCCCGCCGCGCCGGCCGAGGCGGCGGCGATAGCGGCACGCCCGATCCGGCGTTCACCCAGGCGCAATATGATCGCCTAGCACTCCTTTACGCGATCGCGAGCGTCCGCGCCGAGCACTGGCTCATTCCGGCGTTTCATGCCGCCCTTGATGCTGACATTCCCAACGGTCATGACGATCCGCTGAATTTCAAAGTCGACAATTTCGCCGACAGCCTTGATCGGCTGATCGATAAATTACAGGGCGCGGGGCAATTCCAGGCGTCGAACGCGACGACCGCGACCGATGTGCAGGCTGATGCGGCGTCGTCCGCGCGCGAGGGTTTTTGGGTCGACGCGCTCTGGGGAACCCCGCGAAAGACCGCGGCCGCTCCGGCAACCGCCGCAGCGGACAACGCGCCGAAGCCAAACGCGGACATACCGGCCGGCAGCGCCGCAGCCAAACCGCCGGTCGTCGCTATCAGTCAGGCCAATTCCAATCCTATGCCGAATTCCGCCGCGGTGCCGGCCCTGACGGCTGCGGTGAAATCACCGCCGCTGCCGCCGGCGAAACCGGATGTCAAAATCGCGGAACGCGAGAGCGAAGCCCCCCACAAGCAGAAATCGGCCGACGTCAAGGATTGCACGACACACCACGCCAGGGGGCGCCATCATCAGAGCTGCGGGCCCGACAGCGCCGGAAATCGCGATCACGGCAGGCACGCCGAGCGATCCGCGGATCGAAGCGGCTCGGCGCAAAGCGACAGCCCGCGGCATCGCGGCGGCGACGCCCGCGCGCATCATGCGCAGGGCTCGTCCCGCCATCACAGGTCTTGAGCAAGCCCCAGATCCAGGCAAATCCGCTCACGGCAAACCCGGCGCCAACGCTCGCGCAAAATCGGCATGGACGGACCGGCGGTTATGCAGGCCTGGGGCCCTCGCCAGCTTGCGCCCAGGTTCATAAAACGGTTGGATGCGGCCAACCAAAGCCCGCTCTCGTCCTAAAGTTTTGCAAAGTGAGGAACGTTCATGACGCCGCCCAAATCCGCGACCGCACATGCCCATAATGCCGCCGACCCCGCGGTCGCCGCAGTGGAACGCCCGACGCCGGCCGGCGCCAATGCGCCGGGCTTTGGCTCCGACATCATCGCCGACGCGCTGAGCTCGCTCGATATCCCCTATATCGCGTTGACCCCGGGCGCGAGCTACCGCGGCCTGCACGACAGCATCGTCAATTATCTCGGCAATTCGAAGCCGCAGATGCTGCTCTGTCTGCACGAGGAAGCCGCCGTCGCCATCGCTCACGGCTATGCCAAAGTGACCGGCAAAGCGATGGTGAGCGCGGTGCATTCCAATGTCGGGTTGATGCACGCCACCATGGCGATGTTCAATGCGTGGTGCGACCGCATGCCGATGGTGGTGCTGGGCGCCACCGGCCCGGTCGATGCCGTCAAGCGTCGGCCGTGGATCGACTGGATTCACACCGCGCGCGATCAGGGCGCGCTGGTCCGCGAATATACCAAATGGGACGATCAGCCGGCCTCACCCGGCGCGGCGCGCGAGGCCATTCTCCGCGGCACCTGGATCGCCAATACCGCGCCGCAGGGTCCGGTCTATATCAATTTCGACGCCGAAGTGCAGGAAGCCAAAGTCAGCGAGCCTTTGCCGCCGATCGACGTCGCCCGCTACATGCCGCAGATTTCGACCGCGGCGCCCGCCGATCAGGTGAAGCAGGCGGCCGCGATGCTCAAAGGCGCCAAGCAGGTGCTGATCCTCGCCGGCCGCGCCTCGCGCGATCCGGAAGCCTGGAAGGCGCGTGTCGCGCTCGCCGAGGCGCTCAATGCGCGGGTGCTGAGCGATCTGAAAATCGGCGCGACCTTCCCCACCGATCATCCGCTCTATTTCGGCTCGCCGCGCGCGGTGGCCCCGGAGAGCGTCGAAGGTCTCAAAGACGTCGATGTGGTCTTGAGCCTGGATTGGGTCGACCTTGCCGGCGCGCTGCGCTGGTTCGGGCCATCGCCGAGCGCCAAGGTGATCCAGATTTCGCTCGACCACCGTATCCACAATGGCTGGAGCATGGATCACCAGGGCCTGCCGCCGGTCGACCTTCTGCTGTCCGCCGATCCCGATCTCGTGGTGCCGGAACTGGTCAAGGAGATCAGCGCCAGCACGAAGCCGCACGCGGTGCCGACGCCGCGCAAGATCGTCGACAAGGAGCCGCCGGGCTTCACCAACGAGAATATCGCACGGACACTGCGCAAGGTGCTCGGCGACCGGCCGGTGACTTACACGCATCTGCCGCTGTCCTGGGACGACACCTGGATGCCGTTCCGCCATCCGCTCGACTTTGTCGGCTCCGATGGCGGCGGCGGCGTCGGCGGCGGTCCGGGCATTTCCGTCGGCGCCGCGCTGGCGCTGAAGGGCACGGGACGGCTGCCGATCGCGATCTGCGGCGATGGCGACTTCCTGATGGGCGTGACTGCCGTTTGGACAGCCGTGCACTATAAGATTCCGCTCCTCTTCGTCATCGCCAATAACCGCTCGTTCTATAATGACGAGTTGCACCAGGAGCGCATGGCGCGGGCGCGCAACCGGCCGGTCGAGAACAAGTGGATCGGCCAGCGCATGTCCGATCCCGATGTCGACATCGCCGCCATGGGCCGCGCCCAGGGCGCCATCGGCTTCGGCCCGGTCACCAAACCGGGCGATCTTGCCGGCGTGCTGCAAAAGGCCATCGCCGAAGTCGACGCCGGCGGCGTCGCCGTGGTCGATGTCCGCGTCGAGCCCGGCTACACCGCCGTCATGACCGCCGCCATGACCCGCGCCGGCAGCAACTGATCGGCGCTTTCTATGGCTGTCGCAGCGACGAGCGATCGCGTCGTGCCGGCTCCGCAGATGGAGCCGGCGATCCTCGTCGTCGACGACCTGGTGATGCGCTTTGTCACCGGCGACGGCGGCGTCACCGCGCTCGACCATGTGTCGTTCAAGGTCAAGCCCGGCGAATTCCTGGCGGTGATCGGACCGTCGGGCTGCGGCAAGTCGACCTTGTTCAATATCGTCGGCGGCCTGTTGAGCGGCTATCAAGGCTCGGTCAATGTCGCCGGCCAATCCATCGCCGGACCGCATGCGTCCATCGGCATGGTGTTCCAGGAGGAATCGACCTTTCCCTGGCGCAGTGTCGTCGACAATGTGTGCTTCCCCCTGGAAATCGCCGGCATGCCGAAAGCCGAGCGCATCGACCGCGCCCGGCATTTCATTTCCATGGTCGGCCTCGACGGTTTCGAGAAGCGCTATCCGTCCGAATTGTCGGGCGGCATGCGCCAGCGCGTGTCGATGGCGCGCACGCTTGCCTCGGAGCCGAAGATTTTGCTGATGGACGAGCCGTTCGCCGCGCTCGACGAGCAGACGCGGCTTCTGCTCGGCGACAAGGTTTTGCAAATCCAGCAGCAACTCAAACAGACGACGCTGCTCATCACCCATAACATCACCGAAGCCGTGCAGCTCGCCGACCGCATCCTGGTGATGACCTATCGGCCCGGCCGGGTGAAGCGCATCGTCGATATCGACCTGCCGCGCCCGCGCAGCTCGGAAATCGTGTCGAGCGAAGCCTTCGGCCGCTACGTCGCCCAGATCTGGAGCGATCTGCGCGAGGAAGCGAGCCGCGGAATGGTCGATGATGAAACCCGCAAGCTCCACGCCCACGACGCGCCGGAGAAGCGATCATGACGACGGCCAGGCTCGCCGCGCCCAATTGGCTGCCGACCGCGGTTGGCCTGGGCTCCGGCGTGCTGGTTCTCGTCGGCGTGGAAATTCTGGTCCGCCTCGGCGCGATCAACCGTTTCATCGTGCCGCTGCCGTCGGAAATCGCTCTCAGCTTTGCCCGTGTCATTACCGAAGAGGACATTCCGCGCCGCCTCGCGCAGACGGCCTGGGAATGCCTGGCCGCGAGCCTGTTGCTCACGGTTTTCGGCGTCGCCATCGGCGCGCTGATGCACCGGGTGCGGCTGATCCGGCTTGCCTGCGAAAACTGGGTCGCAGCCTTTGCTTCGGCGCCGTTGGTGCTCGCTTATCCGCTGTTTCTCGTGCTGTTCGGGCGCAGCACGTTGACTATCATCATGCTCGCCTTCCTCTCCGGCCTGCCGCCGGTGATCTTGAAAACCGTCGAAGGGCTCACCGCCACGCGCCGCGTGCTGATCAATGTCGGGAGAAGTTTCAAACTGACGCCGGCGCAACAATTCTGGAAGATTTTGTTTCCTTCGGCGCTGCCGACGATTTTCGTCGGCATCCGGCTTGGCATGATCTTCGCGCTGATCAATGTCGTCGCCGTCGAATTCCTGATCAATTTCGGCGGCCTCGGCCAGCTCATCAACGAGCTCGCCGAACGCTACGATCTGCCAGGCACCTATGCGGCGATCTCGTTTGTCGTTCTCATCAGCATCGTCTTCTTCATCATCACCGAAAGAGCCGAACGATGGCTGAGATCGTAACGCGCGCGCCGGCGACGCGGCCTTGGGTCTCGGGCGTCACGCTGCTGCGCGTCGCGATCGTGCTGTTTGCGCTCGTCGCCTGGGAGGTGATGGCGGATTCGGGCCTGTTCTATCGCGGCGTCGTGCCGTCACTGTCGGCGATCGGTGCGGCGCTTTTGAAGCTGCTTTCGACCGGCGACTTTTACTGGAATGTCGGCGTCACCGCTGAGGAAATCGCGATCGGGCTTGCGATCGGCGGCATTTGCGGCGTGGTTGCCGGCCTGGTGATCGGCCGCAGCCGCTTCATCGCGGAGGCATTCGAGCCCTATCTCTATTATCTCGGTCCGACGCCAAAGATCGTGTTCTTCCCGGTCATGATCATGTGGTTCGGCGTCGGCGGCGGCTCCAAGATCGCAATGGGCGCGGTGTCGTGCTTCTTTCCCATTGCGCTGAGCGTCGCCGCGGGGATGCGCCAGATCGATCCAGTGCTGATCCGCGTCGGCACAAGTTTCCGCGCCAATGCCTGGCAGATGGCGACGAAAATCTATCTGCCGGCGATGCGCCATCCGATCGTCAACGGCCTGCGGCTCGGGCTCGGCGTGGCGCTGATCGGCACGCTGCTGGCCGAAACCAAGCTGTCCAACCAGGGCCTCGGCTTCCTGGTCATTCAGGCCTACAACAGTTTCAATATGCCGCTGCTTTACGCCATTCTGGTCGTGCTGTTCGTGCTCGCGATCGGCATCAATGCGGTGGTAGCGCGGCTCGCTCGCCTCGACGACGCCAGGCGGAACTGACCTTGCCGCGGCCCTGAGATTTACAGCTTGAACGTCTCGTAGGTCGCCGGATGAAACAGTTCATCCACCGACACGCGACGCGGCGACAAGCCTTCGGCGTGATGCTGGCCGAGGAAATAATCGAGCACTTTGCGGTTCGGGCCGACGCCGTAGGACCAGAAGTCGTGGCCCATCAGATCGCGCGCTTCCTTCAAGCGTTCCTCGACAAAGGGCATCGTCACTTTGGTGGCGGAGGTGTCGGATAGTTTCTTCAGCCCCGCTTCCTTGGCCTGTTCGAACGCCTTGTATACCGCGCCCGGCAGCCAGGGATGTTTCTCGGCGAGTTCGCGGCGGATGCCGAGCACGTGCATGATCGGGAAAAATCCGGTGCGCTTGAAATAATCCTTCGCCACCGCGACCGGATCGGGAAACAGCCAGCCGATATGCGGATGGCCCGTCTCGACCAAAGTCGGCGGCCGCGGCGCGATGAAGCCGTCGATCTCACCCTCTTCGAGCAGCTTGGAAATCGTCTTGCCCTCCGGCGCATTGTCGAGCTTGACGCCGGCCGGCAGGTTGACGGTGATCTTTTCCGGCCGCCCGGCCTCCTCGATGCCGCCGCGGATCCAGTGAATGTCGGAGCGCTTGACGCCGTAATCGTCTTCGAGAAACGCGCGCGCCCAGACATTTGCCGTCAATTGATATTCCGGCACGCCGACTTTGCGGCCTTTCAAATCCTGCGGCTTCTTGATGCGATCGGTGCGGACATAGATCGAGGTGTGGCGAAAGGCGCGCGACACGAAAGCCGGCACCGCGATATAGGGACAATTGCCCTGCGCCGTCTTCACGGTATAGCTCGACAGCGACAATTCGCAGATGTCGAATTCGGCGGCGCGAAAGGCGCGGAAGAAAATCTCCTCCGGCACGAGCGTCATATAGACCGGATCGACGCCGTCGATCTGGACGCTGCCGTCGATCAGTGCGCGGGTACGATCGTAATCGCCGACGGCGACAGAGAGATTGAGCTTGGCCATTTCGCTTCCCTGGATTGCCTAAGATCGCGGCCCCCAGATAGCCGCTCGGGAGGGCCTGTGCCAAGCCGCGAACGCGCGGGGTTGAAATGCAGGTCCGCGCTAACGTCCCGTAAAAGGCTCGGCCGGCGCGATATCCGTGAGCCTGAACTGCACGCGCTCCTCGCCCTGCCAGCGGTCGAGCGCGAACGACCCGGCGGCGTGAACCTGGCGGCCGCGGCTATTGCGCAAAGCCGCGCCGAGCTTGCCGCCCGAGGCGCGGAAGGCAATGGCGTTGACGCTCGTTCCGTCGGCGGATTTCAGCCGCGCCCGCACATGCGCCTGGCCGACCTCTTCCGCATAGGTCACGGTATGTGCGGGCAATGCGATCACCGGCTCCGGATTGCCCGAGCCGAACGGCCCGGCGCGTCCGATCATGGCGACAAGCTCGGCATCGGCGGCAGCCGCGGTCACCGCGCCGTCGATCAAAAGCCCGCTGGCGCGCCGCGCGATCTCGACATCGGCGCCGAGCGCGGCTTCGAGAAAGGCCCGCCATTCCGCGAGCGCGCCTTTGCGCAAGGTCACGCCGGCCGCCATGGCGTGGCCGCCGCCTTTGAGCAATATCCCTTCGGCGACGCCGCGCCGTACCGCGCGCCCGATATCGACGCCCGGCATGGAGCGGCCCGAACCGGTGCCGATGCCGCCGGGCTCGAGCGCAATGGCAAAAGCCGGGCGATTGAATTTTTCCCGCAGCCGCGCCGCGACGAGACCGACCACGCCGGGATGCCAGCCTTCCGCGGCGGTCACGACCACCGCGCCTTTCTCCTCGATGCCGAGCGCTGCAATAGCTTCGGCCTCGGCTTGCGCCAGCGTGTCCTGCTCGATGGCCTGGCGTTCACGATTGAGCCGGTCGAGCTCGGCGGCGATTTTCGCCGCCTCGATCGGATCGTTCTCGAGCAGAAGCTTGGTGCCGAGATCGGCGCGGCCGATGCGCCCGCCGGCATTGATGCGCGGCCCGAGCAGGAAACCGAGATGCCAGGCTTCCGGCGGCGATGACAGCCGCGCCACATCCATCAGGCTCACCGGCCCCGGCCGCTCGCGCCGGCGCAGCGCGATCAGGCCTTTGGTGACAAAGGCTCGATTGAGCCCGATCAGCGGCACGACATCAGCGACAGTGCCGAGCGCGACATCGTCGAGCAGGCCGAGCAGATCCGGCTCCGGCCGATCGCTGTGCCAGAACCCGCGGGCGCGCAGCACGCGGTTGACCGCAACCGCCGTCATGAACGTAAGTCCGACGGCTGCGAGATGGCCGAGGCCGGAGAGGTCGTCGCGGCGGTTCGGATTGACGATGGCGAGCGCCGGCGGCAGCGCCTCGTCAGCCTGATGGTGATCGATCACAACGACATCGAGGCCGAGCTTCTTCGCCTCGGTCAGCGGCTCGATGCTGGTGGTGCCGCAATCGACGCAGATCAGAAGCGTCGCGCCGCGCGCGGCAAGCGCGCGCACGGCTTCCACATTCGGCCCGTAACCTTCGAACAACCGGTCGGGAATATGAATGAGCGGATCGATGCCGCAATGCCGCAGGTAGCGCGCGAGCAGCGCCGCCGACGTCGCACCGTCGACGTCGTAATCGCCAAAGATCGCGACGCTCTCTCCCCGCTCGGCGGCGTCGGCAATGCGCGCCGCGGCCTCCTCCATCGCCGTGAGCACATAGGGATCGGGCATTGCTTGTTTGATCGTCGGATCGAGAAACGCCTCGACCGCGTCGACCTCGATATTGCGGCCGGCAATGATGCGGGCGAGCAATTCGGGAAGATCGTGGCGTTGCGCGATGGCGAGCGCGCGCGCGCTGCCCCGATCGTCGAGCCGGTCGCGCCAGGCGCGTCCGGTCGCCGAATTCTCGACGCCCAGAAACAAGCGAGTCTCAGCCATTTGCGCGATTGTAGAGCGAATTGCGCCGCAACAAGCCTTTAAGCGGCGGCTATCCGCAGAAATAAGGCGCTATTCGAACTTATCAAGCTTGCGGTGCTCGGCGCGGATCCAGCGCACGGTGCCGGTCGCCGAGCGCATCACCACGGTCTCGGTCTCGATTATGCCTTTGCCGAATTGCACGCCTTTGAGCATGGGGCCGTCGGTGACGCCGGTTGCGGCGAACAGGCAATCGCCGCTGACCATGTCCTCGATCTCGTATTTCTTGCGCGGATCTTTGATGCCCATTTTGGCGACGCGTTCGCGCTTCTCGTCGGTGTCGACAATGAGCCGGGCCTGCATCTGCCCGCCGATACATTTAAGTGCGGCGGCCGCCAGCACACCCTCCGGCGCGCCGCCGATGCCGAGATAGATGTCGATGCCGGTCTTGTCCGGATCGGCGGTGTGAATGACGCCGGCGACATCGCCGTCGCTGATCAGGCTGACTGCGGCGCCGACTTTGCGCACCGCGGCGATCATGTCGGCATGGCGCGGCCGGTCGAGGATCATGGCCGTGATGTCTTCCGGCCTCACGCCTTTGGCCTTGGCAAGGTTGAGGATGTTCTCATCAGCCGGCGCATCGAGATCGACGGTGTTCTTCGGATAGCCCGGACCGATCCCGATCTTGTCCATGTAGATATCCGGCGCGTGCAGCAGCGTGCCGGCCGCCGCCATCGCCAAGGTCGCAATGGCGCCGGGCATGTTCTTGGCGCACAACGTCGTGCCTTCGAGCGGATCGACCGCGATATCGACTTTGGGTCCGGATTTATTGCCGACTTTTTCGCCGATATAGAGCATCGGCGCTTCGTCCATTTCGCCCTCGCCGATGACGACCGTGCCGTCGATCGAAAGCCCGCCCAATTCGCGGCGCATGGCGTCGACGGCGGCGCCGTCGGACTTTTTCTCGAGCCCGCGGCCGCGCAGCCGGGCCGCCGCCACCGCGGCCAATTCGGTCACGCGCGCGATCTCAATCGACATGATGCGATCAATGCCGGACTGCGAACGGGCGGGCTTTGTGGACATGACAACGATCTCCATAAGCGCGGAATACGCGTTAGTTCTTCTCGATGCGGATGACTTGCGGCTTGCCGTAAACCACGCGATCGCGGCGCACGGCGGCAAGCGCTTTATGCACGGCATCTTCGCTGGTGGCATAGGTCGTCATGATGACTGGCACGGCTTCGTTGGAGCGGCCCGGCTGAGCCGCGCCGGCCGAGCCGACCGGATGCCGCTGCACGATGGATTCCAGCGATATTTTCTGCTGCGCCAGCCGGTGCGCGATGGTGGCCGCAGTGCCGGGCCGGTCGCGCGCCAAGAGACGAATGTAATAGCCGCCTTCGTGGTGCTGCATCGGCGCTTTGCGGATCGGCGTCATGCGCGCCACCGGACGGCCGAACGGCGCGCAACGCACCCCGCGCGCGATGTCGGCGAGATCGGCGACAATGGCCGAAGCTGTTGCGACACCACCCGCGCCGGGGCCGACCAGCGTGATCGGCGCGATGCCTTCGGCGTCCACCGTGACCGCATTGGTCACGCCCATCACCTGGGCGATCGCCAACTCCTTCGGCACCATGGTCGGGTGCACGCGCTGTTCGATGCCCTCATCGGTTTTCACCGCGACGCCGAGCAGCTTGACCCGGTAGCCGAGCTCGCCCGCCGCATCGAGATCGGCGAGCGTGATCGAGGAAATGCCTTCGACATAAATCGCCTTGGGATCGATCCGGGTGCCGAAGGCGAGGCTTGCCAGGATCGCAAGCTTCTGTGCGGTGTCGTGGCCTTCGACGTCGAAGGTCGGATCGGCTTCGGCATAGCCAAGCCGCTGCGCATCGCGCAGGATATCGTCGAACGGCAACCGATCCTGTTCCATCCGCGACAGGATGTAATTGCAGGTGCCGTTGAGGATGCCGTAGATGCGCGAGAACGACGCGCCGTTGAGGCCTTCCCGCAAGGTCTTCACGATTGGAATGCCGCCCGCGACCGCGGCTTCGAAATTCAAGGCGACATGTTTGCGTTCGGCGAGCGCGGCAAGTTTCTGACCGTGCGTCGCAAGCAGCGCCTTGTTGGCGGTCACCACCGGCTTGCCGGCTGCAAGCGCGGTCTCGACCGCGCGTTTGGCCGGATCGCCGGCACCGCCCATGACTTCAACGAACACATCGATTTCGGGATCGCTCGCCAAGGTGACAGGATCGGCGACCCAGCGAAACTTTTTCAGATCGAAGTCGCGCTTCTTGCCGCGCGTGCGCGCATTGAGCGCGACGATGTCGATCGGCCGCCCGCAGCGCGCTAACAGCTTGTCGCGTCCCCGATCGAGAAGGTGCACAACGGCGCTGCCGACGGTACCGAGCCCGGCAAGACCGACTTTCAGCGGCTCAACCATAACGCGTCGCCCAAATTGGGAAAAAACGACGCCCGATTAACGCCGCGTCGCGAGGGGAACGACGTTGTGCAGCATTTCCGGCCCTGTTTCAAGAAAGCGCCGGATATTGCGTGCCGCCTGCCGGATGCGCTGCTCGTTCTCCACAAGCGCGATCCGCACATGGCCCTCGCCGTGCTCGCCAAAACCCTCGCCGGGCGACACCGCAACCGAGGCTTTCTCGACCAGAAGCGTCGAGAATTCGATGGTCGAAAGCGTGCGGAACGGCTCGGGGATCGGCGCCCAGGCGAACATCGAGGCCTTCGGCGGCGGCACCTGCCAGCCGGCGCGGCCGAATGAATCGACCAGCACGTCGCGGCGGCGGCGATAGATGGCGCGCATGTCGCGGATGCAGTCGTCAGGCCCGTTGAGCGCCGCCGTTGCCGCCACCTGGACCGGCGTGAAGGCGCCATAGTCGAGATAGGATTTGACGCGGCTCAATGCCGCAATGACACGCTCATTGCCGACGGCAAAACCGATACGCCAGCCCGGCATCGAATAGGTCTTCGACATCGAGGTGAATTCGACCGCGACATCCATCGCGCCCGGCACCTGCAGAATCGAAGGCGGCGGATCGTCGTCGAAATAGACCTCGGCATAAGCGAGATCCGACAGAACCAAGAGCCCGTGCTTTTTCGCGAACGCGATAAGCTCGCGATAGAAATCCAAATTGGCGACGCAGGCGGTCGGATTGGATGGATAGCAAACCACGACCGCAATCGGCTTTGGAATCGAATGCGACACGGCGCGCTCGAGCGCGCCGAAAAACGCGTCGTTGGCTTCGACCGGCACCGAGCGGATGGCGCCGCCCGCCATCAAGAAGCCGAAGACGTGAATCGGATAGGTCGGGTTCGGCACGATGATGATGTCGCCGGGCGCGGTGATGGCCTGCGCCACATTGGCAAAGCCTTCCTTCGAGCCGAGCGTCGTGACGACCTGCGTCTCGGGATTGAGCTTCACACCGAAACGGCGGGCGTAATAGGCGGCCTGCGCCCTGCGCAGTCCCGCAATTCCCTTCGATGCGGAGTAGCGGTCGGTGCGCGTTTTGCCGACGACCTCTTTGAGCTTCTCGACCACATGCGCTGGCGCGGGCAGGTCAGGATTGCCCATGCCAAGGTCGATGATGTCGGCGCCGCCATTGCGAGCCGCTGCCTTGGCGCGGTTCACACTCTCGAACACATAGGGCGGCAGCCGCCGAATACGATAAAATTCCTCCATGGGAGTCACCGCGGATCGTCTTGTCGATTGGGGGGCCGATTATAGGCCCGATTCAGTGGTTTAAAGGCAGAATATCACGGCTTCAGGCCGGCACCAGCGGTGCCTGAGGCGCCAGCGCCAATTATGCCAGCACCATCTATGCCAGCGCCATTTATGCCAGCACCTTGGGCGCTGGCGGTGGTAGCCGGCGGTGCCGCGGACGCCTGCTGTGCCGGCGCCTTATGGGCGGGCTTCTTTGCCGTCGTGCCTGTCGCTTGATCCGCCGATCCGGAAGCAGGCTTGGCCGGCGGCGCTGCGGCATTGAGATGATCGCGCTCGGTGATCAGATCTTCAGTCGCCTTCTGCACCTGCACCTGATCCATGGTCGCATCCGAGCGCGGCGGCGGCATATCGTGGACGGCTGGAAAAATCGACGGATAGTCAACTCCAGGCGAGCAGCCGGCGACCAGCAGGCACGTCGCCATAGCGAGTGCCAAGCCGAAGAGTGACAGGCCCTGCGGCGCCAAGCACAAAAACGCCAAACGCGCAGGCTTAAAGCCCGCGCGCGCGCGCGTTTTCATTCCTTGCAACCGTTGCACACTCAGTCTCCGATATCCCCTCAGACGGCGCCCGGCTTCGCCCTGTTTGCTCGCGTATTTTGGCCGCCGCAACCCGCCTCGCCGCCCTTTAGAATCTCAAAAAGTGCAGGACTCCAATAAATTAAGGCAATCAACTCAGAGCTTACACAAGCGATTAAGCTAGGATGCTAATATGTCGAAACAAGGACCTGTGCCAAATCGCCTTCGGCGGCGCAGCAGAAACAATACTGATACGGCCTTAAACAGTGCGCTAATAAAGTGCGCTGGCGGATGAGACTTCCAGGCCGCAATAAGCGTTGTCTTTTATGCGCCGGAATTGATAAGGCCAATTCGCCGGAGGGACCGAACCCTCTCGTCAATGAGGAACGCGCGTGCGAACTCCATCGCAACAACCGGAGGCGCAAGACGCCGTGACGCAAAACGGCGTCGCGCCGGGCACCGTTGCGCCAGACGCTGTTGCACAGGGCAATGTCGCGCAAGATCTCGACGCGGCAACAGAGCTTCCGGCAGCGCCCGTTGCGCCCGACTCTGAAGACGCACCGGACTCCGGCGTCAGAATCGGTGCCGCCAATATCGAGCGGTTCTCGCGTAATCTGGCGCGGCTGGTCGAAGAAGGCGGCCGCGCGCTTGCGGCCTATCTGCGGCCGCGCGAGCAAGGCCGCGTCACCGATGAGGTCGCCACAGAGATCGGCGACATCGCCAAGACGCTCGGCCATGTCGCGGAATATTGGCTCGCCGATCCGCAGCGCACCGCCGAATTGCAGAACCGGCTCGGCAAAGCCTATCTCGAACTCTGGGCGGTCGCCGCCAAACGGCTCACCGGCGAGCCGGCGCCGGATATCATCGCCGCCCCTGCCGGCGACAGGAGATTCAGCGATCCGGAATGGACGTCGAATCAATTCTTCGACTTCATCAAACAGCTCTACCTGCTGACCACGCAATGGGCCGACAAACTGGTTGCGGACGCCGCCGGCATCGATGCGCATACGCGGCAAAAAGCAGAGTTTTATGTCCGCCAGATCCTCAATGCGATCGCGCCGTCCAATTTCGTGCTGACCAATCCGGAACTGCTGCGCGAGACTTTTGCATCAGGCGCGGAGAATCTGGTGCGCGGCATGCACATGCTGGCGGAGGATATCGAGGCCGGCGGCGGCGAGTTGCGCATCCGCCAGTCCGACGAGTCGATGTTCGAAGTCGGACGCAATCTCGCCGTCACGCCGGGCAAAGTCATCTTCCAGAACGAGATGATGCAGCTCATCCAATACGCGCCGACGACCGAGACGGTGCTCAAGCGGCCGCTGCTGATCGTGCCGCCCTGGATCAACAAATTCTACGTGCTCGATCTGACGCCGGAAAAATCCTTCATCAAATGGTGCGTCGATCAGGGCATCACCGTGTTCTGCATTTCCTGGGTCAATCCCGACGCCCATCTCGCGCAAAAAAACTTCGAGGACTACGTCCGCGAAGGCCCGCTGGCTGCGCTTGACGCCATCAAGGAGGCGACCGGCGAGGAAAAGGTCCACGCCATCGGCTATTGCGTCGGCGGCACGCTGCTTTCGGCCACGCTCGCGGCCATGGCGGCGCGGCGTGACCCCCGCATCGTGTCGGCAACGCTGTTCGCCGCCCAGGTCGATTTCACCTATGCCGGCGATCTCAAAGTCTTTGTCGACGAAGAGCAGATCAGCGCTCTGGAACAGAAAATGGCCGAGCGCGGCTATCTCGAATCCGGCGCCATGGCGAGCGTGTTCAACATGCTGCGCTCCAACGACCTGATCTGGCCTTATGTCATCAACAATTACATGAAGGGCAAGGCGCCCTTCCCGTTCGATCTGTTGTATTGGAATTCCGACGCCACGCGAATGCCGGCCGCCAACCATTCGTTCTATCTGCGCAATTGCTATCTCGACAACAAGCTGTCGAAGGGCAAGATGGTGCTCGGCAATTCGCTGATCGATCTCAAAGCGGTGACGATACCGATCTACAATCTGGCGACACGCGAGGATCATATCGCGCCGGCCAGGTCGGTGATGGTCGGATCGAGATGCTTCGGCGGCGATGTGCGCTTTGTCGTGGCGGGATCGGGCCATATCGCCGGCGTCGTCAATCCGCCCGCCAAGCGGAAATATCAATATTGGACCGGGCCGAAGCCGCGCAACGCCGACATCAATGGCTGGCTCGCCAAGGCCAAGGAACACGCGGGTTCATGGTGGCCGGATTGGCTGCTGTGGATCACCCGGCAAAGCCCGACCGAGGTTCCCGCCCGCATTCCGGGCTCAGGTGCGCTCAAACCGATCGAAGACGCACCGGGAAGTTACGTGAAGGTCAAGGGCTAAGCATCTGCCAACGTGCGACTGCGGCCGAAACGGCGACATCGACGCCACCACGAAAGCGCTCAATCCCGACATCGAAAAGCAGGTCGGGTCTCAGGGAAACAGCGCGACCTGTTCGAGGCCGGTCGTTTCCGGATAGCCAAGCATCGCGTTCATGTTCTGCACCGCCTGGCCTGAGGCGCCCTTGGTCAGGTTGTCGAGCGTTGAGCAGATGATGGCGCGGCCGGGGATGCGGTCGGTCGTCACGCCGATAAACGTCATGTTCGAGCCGCGCACGTGCCGCGACTGCGGCGTGGCGCCGTATGGCAGCACATGAACGAAGGGCTCGTTGGCGTAGGACTTTAAAAGGACCGCATGAAGATCCTGTGGCGACGCTTTCGCGTCGCGCACATAAATCGTTGAAAGGATGCCCCTGTTCATCGGCACCAGATGCGGCGTGAAGCTCACGACCACATCGCGGCCCGCGGCTTTGGAAAATTCCTGGTCGAGTTCGGCCATGTGGCGGTGATGGCCGACGCCATAGGCGTGAAACCCTTCGGAGACTTCCGAGAACAGCATTTCCTCCTTGGCCGACCGGCCGGCGCCGGTCATGCCTGATTTGGCGTCGATCACGATCTCGTCCGGATCGATCGCTCGCGCTTTAAGCAGCGGGATCAGCGGCAGCTCGGAACACGTCGTATAGCAACCCGGATTGGCCACGAGCCGCGCGTTCTTCACGTCCGACCGATACAGTTCGGTGAGGCCATAGACCGCCTCCTTCTGCAGCTCCGGCGCAAAATGCTCATGCCCGTACCAGCGCGCGTAAGCCGCGGGATCGGACAAGCGGAAATCCGCCGACAGATCGACGACCTTGGTCGCCGGCGCGCGTGCGAGGAGATCCTTGATCACCTTCTGCGTCGTGCCGTGCGGCAGCGCGCAGAATGCAACATCGAGCGCGAGCGCCTTCCAGTCCGCGTCTTCGATCGAGGTCAGCGTCGGCAGTGCGAACGGCGCGAATTGCGGAAACACATCCGACATCGGCTTGCCGGCGCGGCGGTCGGCCGTGAGCAGGACGATTTCGGCCTGAGGATGCCGAAGCAACAGCCGCACCAGTTCGGCGCCGGTATAGCCCGACGCACCGAGAATGCCGATTTTCGCTTTCGCAGACATGATGATCGGGACCTTTGCTCTGAAGGAGGCGTCAGGCCGGAAACCGCTGGCAGAATATCAGGATCAAGAAAACTTCAAGATGACGGCCGCGGAACCCGGCGGCACGAATGAGATTACGCGCGAGCGCGCATCCGTGCCGTGCCAGTACGGCGACGGCGGTGCGCAACAGAAAAAAGGCTCGCGACGGGTAAGCTCATGGGCGGGCATATAAGGCGGACGCTTTGAGCCGTCAATCTGCACATGCTTTTGCCGTCCCGGTGGCATAGTCGAATGTCGGGCCGGAAATGATTCGGCCGCCGTTGCACGCCGCAAATGGCGCGCTACATGCACGCTACAGAATTGAGACTCTACAATAGGAAATCCGGGACAAGCCGTGGGAAAAGCAGCGAAATCCTCCAAAGCCTCCAAGCCGGCAAAGGGCGGTGCCAAGAGCGCCGCCAAAAGCGCGGTCAAGAGTGCTGTCAAAACCGGCGACCTGTTCGCCGGCCTCGCCGAAGGCAAGCGGAGCGCCCGCCGCAGCGCGGCGGCCCCGGCGCGCGGCTCCTCGGCCGAGCAAGGCTATACCGCGCGCCACATCGAGGTGCTGGAAGGGCTCGAGCCGGTCCGCCGCCGCCCGGGCATGTATATCGGCGGCACCGACGAGAAGGCGCTGCATCATCTGTTCGCCGAAGTCATCGACAATGCCATGGACGAGGCGCTCGCCGGTCATGCCGACTGGATCGAGGTCGAGCTCGAGGCGGACGGCTTCCTGACCGTCATCGACAACGGCCGCGGCATTCCGGTCGACCCGCATCCGAAATTTCCGAAAAAGTCCGCGCTCGAAGTGATCATGTGCACGCTGCATGCCGGCGGCAAATTCGACTCCGAGGTCTATGAGACCTCCGGCGGCCTGCACGGCGTCGGTGTCTCGGTGGCGAACGCATTGTCGGAGCGTTTGGAAGTCGAGGTCGCGCGCGGGCAGAAGCTTTATCGTATGGCGTTCGAGCGCGGCACGCCGAAGGGCAAATTGCTCGAGGCCGGCAAGGCACCGAACCGGCGCGGCACCAAAATTCGCTTCCGCCCCGACCCCGAGATTTTCGGACCGAAGGCGCATTTCAAGCCCGAACGCGTTTTCAAGATGACGCGGTCGAAGGCCTATCTGTTCGGCGGCGTCGAGATCCGCTGGTCCTGCGCCAAAGAATTGTTGCAGGGCGTCGACAACGTTCCTGACAAGGCGACGTTTCATTTCGCCGATGGGCTCAAGGACTATTTGTCCGATACGCTGGCGAGCGCGACGCTGGTGCATCCGGAAGTCTTTGCAGGCGGCGCCAAGAAGGCCGGCGCCCACGGCGCCGCGCAATGGGCGGTGGCCTGGACCGCCGATGCCGACGGCTTTCTCAACTCCTATTGCAACACCATCCCGACGCCCGACGGCGGCACCCATGAATCCGGCCTGCGCACGGCGCTGACGCGCGGGCTCAAGGATCACGCCGAGCGCGTCGGCCAAGGCAAGCGCGCCGCTTCGATCACCTCGGACGATGTGATGGTCGGCGCCGGCGCCATGCTGTCGGTGTTCATCCGCGAGCCGGAATTCCAGGGCCAGACCAAGGATCGGCTCGCCACTGCCGAAGCGCAAAAGATCGTCGAACAGGCGATCAAGGATCCGTTCGACCATTGGCTCGCCGGCAATCCGCTCCAGGCCAACAAGCTGTTGGATTTCGTGGTCGATCGCGCCGAGGAGCGCATCCGCCGCCGCCAGGAAAAGGACATCGCCCGCAAGAGCGCGGTGAAGAAGCTGCGCCTGCCCGGCAAGCTCGCCGATTGCACCAACGGCGCCGCCGAAGGCTCCGAGATTTTCGTCGTCGAAGGCGACAGCGCCGGCGGCTCGGCGAAACAGGCGCGCGACCGCGCGACGCAGGCGATCCTGCCGCTGCGCGGCAAGATCCTCAACGTGGCCTCGGCCGGCAAGGACAAGCTGGCGCAGAACCAGCAGCTCGCCGATCTGGCGCAGGCGCTCGGCTGCGGCACCGGCGTGCATTACCGCGACGAGGATCTGCGCTACGGCCGCGTCATCATCATGACCGACGCCGATGTCGACGGCGCGCATATCGCCTCGCTGCTCATTACTTTCTTCTACCGGCAGATGCCGCAGCTCATCGACCACGGCCACCTCTATCTCGCGGTGCCGCCGCTCTACAAACTCTCGCACGGCGGCAAGAATTTTTACGCGCGCAACGAAAAGCACCGCGACGAGATATTGAAGAAGGAGTTTCACGCCAATGCCAAGGTCGAGGTCAGCCGCTTCAAGGGGCTGGGCGAGATGATGGCGGCGCAGCTCAAAGAAACCACGATGGACCCGAAGAAGCGCACGCTGCTCCGGGTCCAACTCCTGCCCGACGACCGCAAGGACACCGAAAAATCCGTCGAGCGGCTGATGGGCACCAAGGCCGAGTCGCGTTTCGAATTCATCCAGGAGCGCGCCGAATTCGCCGACGAAGCCTCGCTCGACGTTTGAGTTCATCCACCCTCCTTGCATAAATCGAACGGCATACATTGGCGCGCCGTGCGCTCCGGCGCGCCGATATTCTCTGGCGTTGCCGCAAGAATGTCGTCGCGCACGCGCACCTGCACATGACGCGGCACAGTCGCGAGGCCGCGCTGCAAACAGGCATTCGGGTCGCCCCGGCAGTTGCCCCTGCGGCGGCAATGCTTGCTTCGGCAGGTCCGCCACAGCGCAAGGGCATTGCAATAGCGGCGCTGCTGCAGCGCCTTTTCGACGGCGAAGCGCGCAGCGAATTCGACCGGGCTCAGCCGCGGCTTGGGCTTTTTCTCAGTCAGCAGCGCTTTCAACATGGCGAGCCCGACAGCGACATCGCTGCGCTTCAAGACATGCACGGCATCGCGGGCGAGCAAGCTTTTGACATATCGCTTCACGGCATGAGGCCTCCTTCTCGCGAAGCCGCTCGCTCCCGAGTTCCGGTGTGACGCTACCGACGTGAAGCGCGATGCGGGCGGCGCAAGGATAGAACGGGTGGTGCCTTCGTCTTCTTGCGCGCTCGCTCTGCAATCCGCTCTCACTTCGTCACCACCGGGCTTGACCCGGTGGTCCATACTGAGCGGCGGAGCCCCATGGATTGCCGGATCAAGTCCGGCAATGACGGATGAAAGAACGGAAGAAAGCAAAGGAAGCGGAGCGCCGACAGACGCTCTTTCCGACCTGCCGTGTTGCTGACACGGCCGCGCGCTCAGCAAGCGCGCACGCCTATCGGCGTCCCACCGCGGCTCTTGCCAGAGGGAGATCTCCTCCCCAAGGCTCTGCTCCAGGCCATGTTTCCTGGGACGCGGCGGAGCGTGATCCTGTAGGCGATCCCCTTGCGGGGCAGGATCGGCGCTGTTTTAGCGGGTGTTACCCGCCCCAACCTGTCCCAGCCCAGCGAGCACCTCGCACTCCGGTCGTTAGTGCCGGAGGATTGATGCCCGGCCGCCCGGGAGCGGATTGCAACGCCGCCCGCGGGCACCGCCCTCTCGCTCCCTGCCCGGTGTGCCTCCGGTGCAGATCCTTCGGCGAGCGAGATTCACGTTGGGATATGTATTCGAAACGGTGACAAGTGTCAATGGAACGGTGACATCGCATTTCCGTTGGCCCTTGCCGCACGCGCCGGCGGGAGTTCGGCCCGTGCCGCGACGACTGACTTGTGTTCCGTTGTCGATCGCCGCGACCAGCGCTCCTTCAGGACACCGCGCTTAAGGATGCGGGGTTAGACAAGTCGACGCCGGAGACCTTGACGACGGCCTGCCACGCGGCTTCCTGGCTGGCGCGATCATGGAGGTGTGGGTGGCGCTGCGCCTCAATTGGGCCTGAGAACTTCCCTTGAGCCGAGGCGAAGAATTGCCCTGAGACGTCGGTTCCGAACTCCGACGCCTGGAGGTACCGACGGGCCGCGGTCTCCGGCGTCTGATTCATGCCGGGAATGCGGTTCACGATTGGGATAAACAGATACTTCAACAACGGGCCAGCGTTTCGCACCACCTTGGTGGCGGTCGCCCCACCGGGCGAGACAGCGTACACGGCCATGCCGGAGGGTAGCCTGCGCGCCAGCGCCGCGACCCACCAAGCGATAATGAGCTTCGCGTCGGCATACGCATTGTTGGGCACGTACTTCACGTTCGGCCCGTTGCGAATCAGGGCTTCCACAGCGGCGGTTCGGTCACCGTGGTGGTATTTGGCCGCGAAGGCTGGCACGTCGGTGTACTTGAACATGGGGACGCCCCCGCGGGCAGGCTCCGCGCCGGCGATAACAATCCGCGCGTTGGGGCTCAGCAGGTTAGCGCGAAGCAAGCCGACAGTCAGTTGATGATGGCCGATCAGCGGGGCCTGAGAAGCCTCGACGCCCGCCGCAGTGAGCACGCGCGCCTTTCCCGGAACCATCCCGGCATTGAGCAGTAGGAAATCGATCGGCCGACCTCGCTTGACCAGCGCAGCGAGCGCGGACTGAACGCTGGACGGCGTGTCCAACTCCAGCTCCAGCGGCGTGAAGACCTGTCTTTTGGTCTCCGCCGCGAGCTGAGCGGCCGTTTCCTGGGCCCGAGCCAGGCTGCGCCCGGTGACGATGATCTCGCGCCAGCCCTCTCCGGCAAGTGTGCGGGCTGCCGCATAACCGAGCCCGGAGGTGGCGCCGGTGACGAGTGCGATCGAATGTTCCATGGGCGTCTCCGTGGTGAAGAGTGAATGTAAGTCGTGAGGCCCCGCGAGGCCGGGGCCAGCTTGCTAATTTCGAACTATTCAGTTATATATTGGCGCAATCAAAGATGCATTGCAAGGAGTTTTTAACTGAATGGTTCAGAATGCCCCTCAGCCGCGTGGACGGCCGCGCAGCTTCGACGAGACGGAGGCGCTGGAAAAGGCGACCCAGGTGTTCTGGTCGAAAGGCTACGACGGAGTGACGATCGACGATCTCGTCGCCGGGATGGGTGTGGGGCGGCCGAGCCTGTATGCCGTCTTTGGGGACAAGCGGGCGATATTCTTGCGCGTCCTTAGGGCGTACGCAGAACGGAAGGGCGCATCAGCCGCGAAGGCACTCCTCTCGCCACAGAGTCTTCGCGACTCGATCGCGGGCTTTCTGAGGTACGCCGTCGAAAGTGCGACCGAGAAAGGGTCCGCCCGGGGCTGCCTTCTGATTTGCGTCGCGCCGCTTGTGGACGATGCTGAGGTCCGGCGGTTCCTGCAGAACGCGGCCGCGGGCGGCGCGGCGCTGGTGGAAGGTCAATTCCGGGACGCGATCAGTGCGGGCGAAATCCCGTCCGACTTTCCTGTGGCCGTGCGCGCGATCCAAGTCACGGATTTTGCTCGTGGCCTGACCATGCGTGCGCGGATAGGCACGCCGCGCAAGACACTCCTCAAAGATGCCGAGGAAGCGGCCGACTTGGTGCTCCTGCCGCGCGTCTGACGGGTTATCGGAAACAATTCACTGAGGAAATGACCATGACAACTGACATGAGCGGGGGACCCGGGGCGTTTCGTCGTCTGATGAACAAAGTGGCGACGTGGTCAGAAGCACTGAATTACTCGGGCATTGACTACACCCTGGACCGGATAGCTTTTGTCGAGCGGGAATTAGCAGAAATCAAGGATCGGATGCGTCAATTCGAAGCGTCACGGCATGAGCCGCCAGATGTGCCTCCGATGCGCCGACCCGCTGAGTGAGGGGGTTGGCGTGCTCGCCAGGGCTCCTAGCGGCAAGCGCGATTTTCAGGCCATGCAAGAGGCATTCAACCGATGGGAGGAGCAGTCTGGATTGGATTTGACCTCGCCCGGCAACACCACTTCCATCCGCTATTCCGCTCTTCGCTACCGGTCTTGGCGCGTTTGGTCTGCTCGGTTGGCGAAGGAAGCGGAAGAACGATCTCGCCGCCGCTTGATCAAACAAATAATCGAATTTCGGAGAGACCACCGCGAGTAGGCAATTTTTCTGCTTGTACTTCGCTGATCATGCTGCGCTGCATGAGTCCGTTGTTGGCCCTAAGCGGACATGACCGAATGTCCGGCCCATGTCCGCTGTCGGGTGCAAAGCAGAAATCAAAAAAATCCGGTCAATTTGCCAAGTATTCAATTTGCCAAGTATCAGGGACCGGTTCGATCACTTAAGATAATTGCCAATCCAGCGTGCAATAATTCCGTCTCGGAGATGCCAGGAGAGAAAGCATGCTGTCCGATCAAGCCCATGCCCTTGTTGATCAGTTTGCCAAGGCACTCGAACTCCTCGGCGTAGCGATCATCGTCGGCGGAATCGTCCTGGCGACGGCGACGTTTCTCCGCAATGTTTCGCGCACAAAGGATTGGCGATCTGGCTATCCTGGTTATCGTTCCGACATTGGACGTGGCATCCTGCTCGGACTCGAATTGCTCGTCGGCGCAGACATTATTTCCACCATTACCGCACCGCTCACGTTTGAGAGCGTCGGACTGCTGGCCGCAATAGTGGCCATCCGAACTTTCCTCAGCTTTTCACTGGAAACGGAAATTGAGGGCTGCTGGCCTTGGCGGCGCGCTGCAAATGAAGCGGGAAAGTGCGATTGACCGGCATGCCGTCAGCCGGCACAGGGCTTGGCCGTAACGTCGGCGTCCTTCACCAATGCGACCAGCGGCGTGCGCGCATAGGACTGCAGCTCATCGAGCGAGAAATAACCGCGGCTGTAAGTCTCTCCCATCAGACGCTGGATACGGTTGTACCGCGCAGTACTCGCCGAGCTTGGCGCGGTCCTGCCATGCCTAGCTCGCATGAGTGGATCGCCAGCCGACTGATATGAGACGCGGCATGGATGTCCAGCATGAGGTCGGCACGGCCGGCGGTTTTTTGAATTCGCGCGGGGAAAGTCGGCCCATTCACCGTGGTGTGGTTTTCGCGATCGTCGGACTTGCGTTGCTGATGATGTCGATCAACTCGACAATCGTCGCAACGGCGTTGCACGCCTTGCGGCTCGGACTGCAAACGTCGATCGACTGGGCCGGCTGGACCATCACGGCCTACGCGCTCGGATTTGTGGTCATCCTGCCGGTCTCCGGAAAACTCAGCGAGCGATACGGCTGCCGCAGGGTATTCCTCGCTTCCGTCGCCGCCTTCACCCTGGCGTCGCTGTGCTGCGGTCTCGCCGAGAACATCTACGTGCTCGTTGCCTTGCGCGGGCTGCAGGCGGCTGGAGGAGCGGGCTTCACCCCATCGGCCACCGAGATCATCGTGGATTATTTCGGCGACGCGCGCGATCGAGCGATCAGCTTGTTCGGCAGCATTTTCTCGATCGGCGCGATGATCGGCCCCATATTCGGCGGGCTGTTCGTATCATACTGGACGTGGCGGGGCATCTTTCTGGTCAACGTGCCCATCGGCGTCGCGGTTTTTGTGCTCGCACTGCGTTACGTGCCGCGGGATCGCCCGCGGCTGGACAAGCGCCGCAGCATGGATCTCATCGGCATGGCGCTGCTCGGCGGCGGTCTGCTGTCCGGGATGCTCGCGATCAGTTATCTGGCGCAAAGGAATGCGCACGCATGGTCGCCTGCCTTCGCGATCCCGATCGTCATCGCGGCTGTCGCGCTATGGATGTTCTTTCGCCACATCGCCGGTTCGGCGGACCCATTCATCGCTCCGCGCCTGATCAGCGGGCCGGGCTTCGGCGCGGTCAATCTCGTCAACGGGCTCTACGGCGGCATGGCCGGCGGCGTGGTCGCGCTCATTCCGCTCTACGCGATGAACCGTTACGACATGGACGCGCTCAACTCCGGTACATTGTTGACCGCCCAAGGCGCTGCCGCAATCCTGTTGTCGATAGCTGGCGCACTCGCCTTGCGGCGCACGGGCTACCGGCGACCGCTCTATGTCGGGGGCGTCGTGATTGCGGCCGGGATGCTGCTGCTTGCCCTCAGTCCGGTCGCCGGAATCTCGCCCTATGTCTGGCTCGCCGGTTCGGCCTTCCTCATCGGATTTGGCCGCGGGGCGAACAATCCCGCCAGCCGCAACGCCGGACTGCAACTGGCGCCCGAACACTCCTCGACCATCGCTGCATTACGGACGCTGTGCATGCAAATCGGGACCATCGTCACGATCTCGATCGACACCGCGATTCTCGCCGGTTCGCATGACCCCGGCCACACCCAAGCTTGGCTGTTCGCTCTGGCAGGCACGCTGCTCGTCGTGGCGCTGCCATTGATCGCCCGCGTGCCGGAGCACCGCGGTTCCTGGTAAAGGCGGCACAGGCGGGCTCGCCCGTTCAGAGAAAACGGGCAGCGCAAGCGCCCTGCAACGTCTGTCATTCCTTCTGAAACAGCTTATCCGTCGCGGTGATCAGTCCAATATCGGGATGCGCTGCGCAATATTCGCCGAGCTTCTTGGCATTGTCGACAAACTTGGTGGTGTCGATCACCGGCGGATCGTTCTCGTCTTTGTAATAGCCGTCGAGCCAGCCGAGGATGACGCCGATATCGTCCTTGTTGGCGGTGACGAATTGCTGGCAGGTCCAGGTCGACAGATCGATATCGTTGGCGCGCACAGAGCTCACTGATACAGGGCCCACCGACGCAAGCAGCGTTGCCGCGGCGGCAGCCGAAAAAACCTTCATGCAAATCCTCCGAGACCGGCGAAGCAAATTTGCGCCGCCGGGCGCGCCGCGTAAAGCGCCAGCGTGGAATGAAGCGCTATTCCTCGAAATGCAGGTTCGCGGCTTTGACGATCTCGGTAAATTTGATGATGTCGGAATCGACCAGGCGCCTGAACTCATCGGGCGAGCCACCGCCGGGATCTACAGCCATGGTCTTGAGCTTCGCCGATACGCCGGGATCGCGGATCGCTTCGTTCAATCCTTTCTCAAGCTTGGCAACGACTTCGGGCGGCGTCGCCGCGGGCGCAAATATCCCGCTCCACAGGTGAATGTCGACGTCGGGATATCCTTCCTCGGCCATGCTCGGCGTGTCGGGCAATTCGGCGCTGCGCGCGGAGCCGGTGACGGCAAGCGCCTTCACCTTGCCGGCTTTGACCTGCGGCACCGTCGGCGGACCGTCGGCGATGGCGAAAGCGGTCTGGCCCTCCATGACACTCAAAATCATTTCGTTGCTGCTCTTGTACGGAATCATCACGCCGGGCATGCCGGATTTCAGTTTCAATTGCTCCGACGGCAGGATGAAGGCCGGCGAGGTCGCCGGATAATTCATCTTATCGGCATGCTGCTTCGCCCATGCGACGAATTCCTTCACATTGTTTGCCGGATTGTCCTTGCCGATCACCATGATCAGCGGGAAGCTCCCAATCATGGCAAGCGGCGTCAGCGTCTTGGTCGGGTGATATTTGAGATCGGGATAGATGGCCGCGGCGATCGACATGGCGCCGGAAGCGCCGACCAGGAGCGTGTAACCGTCGGCCGGCTGGTTGGAGACATATTCGCCGGACAGCCGTCCGCCGGCGCCGGGCCGGTTCTCGACCACGACCGGCTGGCCGAGCAGAGTGGACGCTTTATCGGCGACCAGGCGCGCAAAAATGTCATTGCCGCCGCCAGCGGCGAAACCGACGATCAGCCGGATCGGGCGATTGGGAAAGGCATTGTCGGCGCGCGCCGGCAAAACCCTCAGCACGGCCGGCGCTGCCAGAACCGACATCGCCGCGCGGCGCGTAAAACGACCAGAATTCATTTCCGTTCCTCCCTCACTCTATTACGGCCCTGCCCTGCGCTACGGCGGACAGGTTTTGTCCCGGCGATCGTTAGCACAGCGCTTGCGCTGGCGTCTCTCCCCCCGCAAGCCCCGTTGTCGCAGCCGGGTCTACCACCGCACCCATTCGGCGAGCACCTTGTTGACCGCGTCGGGTTTTTCCAGCGTCGACAAATGTCCGCTGCCGGGAATGACGGCGAGCCGCGAACCTGGAATACCCGACGCGATCTCGCGGGCGAGATCCGGCGGCGTCGCTTCGTCGCCCTCGCCCACCAGCACCAGCGTCGGGCATGAAATCGCCTTCAGTCCGGGACGCGAATCCGGCCGGCCGATGATCGCTTGCTGCTGCCGCAGATAGGCGTCGAGGCCGGTCTCCTCGACCATTTTGAGCACGACGCTTTTGAGCGCTGCGTCGTTGTGCCGATCGCGATGGACGTAGAGCGGATAAGCGAGATCGGCAATTTCCGCGTACCCCCCGGCTTTGGCTTGTGCCATCAGCACGTGGCGCCGCTCGGTCTGCTCGGGCGTGTCAGCGCGGGCCCCGGTGTCGAGCAGCGCGAGCTTGGCCACACGCTGGGGCGCCTGCCGCATGATCTCAAACGCGATATAGCCGCCCATCGACAGGCCCGCGAGCGCGAAGCGTTGCGGCGCCGCGCCTAAAATCCGCCGCGCGATGGCCGCGATGCTGTCGTCGCGCCGGTGGTCGGCAACCGTCACCGGTCCGAACGGCCACAAAGCCGGAATTTGCTCGGCATAAAGGCGCGCAGTGCAGGTGAGGCCGGGAATCAAAATAATCGGCAGACTGTCGGCATCCGGCATTTGGCATTCCTGTGACGGTTCGAGGACCCTGTAACGACTTGGCTTCGACAAAAAAGTGAAGGAATCCGATTAACTTAGTGCATTGCAACAGGCCGTTTCAGGTTGACTTTCGGCCGATCGATCTTATGTTGCCGGCAACGCAAGTTAGGGCAGATTCGACCGCCTGGCGCGTTTCCCCTGCTTTGAGCCGCGTTTGAACCAAATTCGTGAGCGCAGGCGGTCCCTAATCGAGGGTTTATGTCGTTTTCTCATCTCGGCTTGTCCGAAAAAGTTATCGCTGCAGTTGCTGCGGCTGGCTACAAAGCTCCTACGCCCATTCAAGATCAGGCCATTCCGCATGTGCTCGCACATCGCGACGTGCTTGGCATCGCCCAGACCGGCACCGGCAAGACGGCGGCCTTTACGCTGCCGATGCTCACGATGCTGGAAAAGGGCCGCGCCCGCGCCCGCATGCCGCGCACGCTCATCCTCGAGCCGACGCGCGAACTCGCCGCGCAGGTCGAGGAAAGTTTTGTCAAATACGGCGCCAAGCACAAGCTCAACGTCGCCCTCATCATCGGCGGCGTCTCGTTCGACGATCAAGATGCCAAGCTCATGCGCGGCGTCGATGTGCTGATCGCGACGCCCGGCCGTCTGCTCGATCATTTCGAGCGCGGCCGTTTGCTTCTCAACGGCGTCGAGTTGCTGGTCATCGACGAAGCCGACCGCATGCTCGACATGGGTTTCATCCCCGACATTGAACGCATCTGCAAGCTCGTTCCCTTCACCCGTCAGACGCTGTTCTTCACCGCGACCATGCCGACGGAAATTCGGCGCATCACCGAGCAATTCCTGCACAATCCGGTGCGCGTCGAAGTCGCAAAGCCGGCGACGACGCTCGCCACGACGACGCAGTTTCTCGCCAAATCGGGGCGTGAGCCGCACGAGAAGCGCGACACGTTGCGCCGCCTGATCCGCGGCGCCGAAGCCATGAAGAACGCCATTGTCTTCTGCAACCGCAAACGCGACGTCGCGACTTTGTATCGCTCGCTGCTGCGTCACGGCTTCTCGGTGCAGGCGTTGCACGGCGACATGGATCAGTCGGCGCGCACGGCCGCGCTTGAGCAATTCCGCAAAGGCGAGGTTACCCTCCTCATTGCATCCGACGTCGCGGCGCGCGGCCTCGACATTCCCGATGTCGGCCATGTCTACAATTTCGACGTACCGATACATGCCGATGATTACGTCCACCGTATCGGCCGCACCGGCCGCGCCGGGCGCAGCGGCACCGCCATTACCATTGTCGCCGGCAACAACGATGCCAAGGCCGTGGCGGCGATCGAAAAGCTGATCGGCCAGCCGATTCCATGGCTCGACAAAGTGCCTGGCGAAGCGGCCGCACCGCGTGCAGAGCAGCAGCCGGCATCGCGCCCCTCGCACAATTCTCGCGCGCGGACAAACGGACACCGGCATCAGCCGCATCGTGTTGAATCGCATCGTGCTTCCGCGCCGCGCGCCGACGACGCAAGACCGCGCCGCGCAGCGCAGCCACAAGCACCGCGTTCAGACGAAGCTGACTCTTCTCACCTTCCCGCCTTTCTGCTGCGTCCGGTGCCGATCAAGGCTTGATTGCTCTAGGACTGAGCGCCGAGATCGACTTCGCGCGCCGGCTCGATCTGCACCAACTCGCCGCAGCCGCAGGCCGAGGTCTGGTTGGGATTGTTGAAGACGAACTGCGCCGACAATTTGTCGACCCTGTAGTCCATCTCGGTGCCGAGCAGGAACAGCACGGCCTTCGGGTCGATGAGAATGCGCACGCCCCGGTCCTCGATGATCTCATCGAGCGGATTGACGGTCTCGGCATATTCCATCGTATAGGCCATGCCGGCGCAGCCGCCGTTCTTGACGCCAACGCGGACGGCCGTGATCGGCCGGTCGGCTTTGGCCATGACCGCCTTGATACGCTCGGCAGCGGCTTCGGTCAGCCGCATCACTTGAGGTCTCGGCCGGGCAGTTGCCATTTTCACGTCCCTCCCCGCATCGCCTCACCACGAGGCCGCTGCGGCAGTTGCGATCTAGAGTTTGCGTATGTCCTTGTCGGAAAACCGGTGCCCACTTTTCCGGGACATACGCTGGAATAAGCCAAAAACGCTAACGACTTCACCCGCATTATGTAATGCGCGCCGGCGGGCGCCGCAATTCACCACATATTGAGCACCGCGCGGGCCTCGTCCGACATGCGGCTTGGATCCCACGGCGGATCCCAGACGATGGTCACTTTGGCCTCGCGCACGCCCTGCACGCCCGCGACCGCGTTCTCGACCTGCGCCGGCAATTCCGCCGCCGAGGGGCAGTTCGGCGTCGTCAAGGTCATGTCGATGCTGACCGCGCGGTCGTCGTCGACATCGACGCGGTAGATCAGGCCCAGCTCATAGATGTCGGCTGGAATTTCCGGGTCATACACGGTCTTCAGCGCGCCGACGATGTCGTCAGTCAGACGCGACATTTCCTCGGGCGGAATTGCCGACGGCTTCGCGGCGGCCGGCTGTTCGGGTGCCGGCTGTTCCGTCGCGGGCTGTTCCGCAACCGCGGTGCTCTCGTCGAGTTTCACGTCTTCGGACATGTCTTCGGTCATGAACGAAACCCTTCAACTGAAGAAAGCCTGCGCCTTGACGAGCGCCTGCGCAAGCAGGTCGATCTCTTCGCGCGTATTGTACATCGCAAACGAGGCGCGGCAGGTTGCCGTCACGCCGAAACGATTGAGCAGCGGCATGACGCAATGGGTGCCGGCACGCACGGCGACGCCGGAGCGGTCGATGATCGTCGCCACGTCATGGGGATGCGTGCCCTTGATCTCGAACGAGACGATCGGGCCCTTGTCCTTGGCATTGCCGATGATGCGCAGCGAATTGATCTCGCGCAGCCGGTCATGGGCATAGCGCAAAAGCCCCGCTTCGTGGTTGCGGATGCGCGCCTTGCCGATCGAGCCGACATAATCGATGGCGGCGCCGAGCCCGATCGCCTGCACAATCGACGGCGTACCGGCTTCGAATTTATGCGGCGGGTCGCCGTAGGTGACATTGTCCTGAAACACTTCGCGGATCATCTCGCCGCCGCCATTGAACGGCGGCATGGCGGCGAGGTGCTCGTATTTGCCGTAGAGCGCGCCGATCCCGGTCGGGCCATAGAGCTTGTGGCCGGTGAAGACGTAAAAGTCGCAATCGAGATCGCGCACATCGACGTCGAGATGCACCGCGCCTTGCGCGCCGTCGACCAGCACCGGAATACCGCGGGCATGGGCAAGACGCACGACTTCCTTCACCGGAACTGCGGTGCCGAGCATGTTCGACATCTGGGTGATGGCGACCATCTTGGTGCGCGGCGTCAGAAGCTTTTCGAATTCGTCGATGAGGAAATTGCCCTCGTCGTCCACCGGCGCCCATTTGATGACGGCGCCCTGGCGCTCGCGCAAAAAATGCCACGGCACGATATTGGAATGGTGCTCCATGATCGAGAGCACGATTTCGTCGCCGGGCTTGATGCGCTCGCGGCCGAACGTATAGGCGACGAGATTGACCGCCTCGGTGGCGTTGCGGGTGAAAATGATCTCTTCCTTGCGCCCGGCATTGAGGAACGCGGCGACCTTTTCGCGCGCGCCCTCGTAGGCCTCCGTCGCTTCGTTAGCGAGGTAATGCAGCCCGCGATGCACGTTGGCATATTGCGTCGTATAGGCCTGGTTCAACCGGTCGAGGACGGCTTGCGGCTTCTGCGCTGATGCGGCGTTGTCGAGATAAACCAGCGGCTTGCCGTAAACCTGCGTCGCGAGGATCGGGAAATCCGCGCGGATGCGATTCACGTCATAGACGCCGCTGGTCGACATATCGTTCATCGACTTTCGCTGGCGCATCTGCGAAAATCGTCGCTTTCGGAAGCCAGCAGCCGCGAGCACGCGAATTCCATCAGGGATTCGCGCAAGCCCTGCATCTTCGATGCCTTCGATCGCCTCGCCGAGAAACGCCTGGATCAGGAGCGACTCGGCTTCCGCTTCCGGAATGCCGCGCGCCATCAGATAGAATTTGAGATCGTCATCGAGCGCGCCGGCGGTCGCGCCGTGACCGCACTGCACGTCGTCGGCGAAGATTTCGAGTTCCGGCTTGCTGTCGGCTTCGGCGCGGTCGGAGAGCAGCAGCGCCTTGGTCATCATCTTGGCGTCGGTCTTCTGCGCGCCTTGGCTGACAATGATGCGGCCCTGGAACACGCTGTGCGCCTCGTCGTCGAGCACCGCCTTGAACACTTCGCGGCTCTGGCAGCCGTGCGCGATGTGATTGACGATCAAGCGTCGTGTCGGCGTGTTGCGTGCCCTTGATCAGGGTCGCGCCGCGGATGTTGGCGACCGTTTCCTCGCCGTCAAAGCGCAGGAACAGCTGATTGCGCACCACGGCGCCGCCGGCGGCAAAGGTGAAGGCGTTGAAGCGCGCCTTGGCGCCGATCGCTGCCGCCAGCGTCGAGACATGCAGCGCGTCAGCGCCCTCGGCGATGATCTTGACGTAATCGACATGAGCGCGGTCGCCGGCGAACAATTCGAGCGCGGCATTGACCTGATAGTCGCTGCCGGACGGGCCTTCGTGACTCTCGATCAGCATGGCGCGAGCGCCGGGCTCGACGACGAGCAACGAGCGCACGAAACGCGCGGTGGGCTTTTCCGACGACACGAAGACAAGATGCAGCGGCCGCGCGATGGCCGAGCCTGCGGCAACGCGGATCACCGCGCCATCGCCCATCAATGCGGTATTGAGCGCAACGGCAACATCACTGCCCGGCGCGAGCTTGCCGAGATGGCTCATGACGAGCGGATCGCCGCCGACGAGCGCATCGGCAAGCGAGCCGATGCTCAGCCCGTCTTCGAGCTTTGCAGTGTCGGACAATTCCGGGACAAAGGCGCCGTCGACAAAAACCAGCCGCCGCGCTTCGAGATCGCCGGCCAACGCGCCGGCTTTCTTCGCCAGCGCCTTGGCCGCCGCATCCGGCGGCGGCGCCAACGGCTTGGCGTCGCGCATCAGCGCGCGCAGATCGGTATATTTCCACTCCTCGACCCGCCGATGCGGCAGGCCGGATTTGGCGAACAGGTCGAATGCCGCCTCGCGCTGCGCGACAATCGCCTTGCCGCCCGGCAGATTCCCCCGCACCTGCGCAAAAGTCTGCGCCAGCGCGGTCTCGGCCGCCGTCTTGATCGTGGTGACGTCAGCGCTCACGCCGCAGCCTCTTCCTGATATTCGGCATAACCGCGCGCCTCGAGCTCGAGCGCGAGTTCCTTGCCGCCGGTCTTGACGATGCGACCGGCCGACAGCACGTGCACGATATCGGGCACGATGTAGTTGAGGAGCCGCTGGTAGTGCGTGATGACGACGAAAGCGCGCTGCGGCCCGCGCAGCCGGTTGACGCCGTCGGCGGCGATCTTCAACGCGTCGATGTCGAGGCCGGAATCGGTTTCGTCGAGAATGGCAAGCCGCGGCTCGAGCAGCGCCATTTGCAGCACTTCGTTGCGCTTCTTCTCGCCGCCGGAAAACCCGACATTGACGCCGCGGCGCAGCATGTCCTGATCGATGCTGAGCTTGCCCGCGGTGTCGCGCACCTTTTTGAGGAATTCCGGCGTCGAAAGCTCGGCCTCGCCGCGCTTCTTGCGCTGCGCGTTGAGCGCCGTGCGCAGAAACGTCATGGTGGCGACGCCGGGGATTTCCAGCGGATATTGGAAGGCGAGGAACAGACCCGCAGCCGCGCGCTCGTCCGGCGACATGTCGAACAGGTTCTTGCCGTTGAACAGCACTTCGCCCTGGGTCGGCTCGTAACCGGCCTTGCCGGCAAGCACATAGGACAGCGTCGATTTGCCCGAACCGTTCGGGCCCATGATCGCATGCACCTCGCCGGCATTCACGGTGAGGTCGACGCCTTTCAAGATTTCCTTGCCGTCGATTTCGACGTGCAGATTTTTTATTTCAAGCAGTGCCATAACAAACCAGCTCCAGATCTCAATTCGTTGCGCGCCGCTATCGATCGCCCCAGTGCCAACCCCATTCGCCATCGGTCTTGCGGCGCGCGATCACCCAAAGGACGGCGAGGACCAGCACCTCGATGCCGAAGAACGCAAACCAGACCCACGGACCTTGTCGATCATGCGGATGAACCAAGACGGCCGCTGCCGCGATGGCCGCAACCGCGGCGCCCGTGAGCGCCCAGCCCTGCCACGTCACCGGTACTGCGCCGTAGCCATATCGCTTCGGTCTGAACCAATACGTGGACATGGGCACATCCACTCGTTCAACCCACGCTGCCTTCCAGCGAGACCGAGATCAGCTTCTGCGCCTCGACCGCGAATTCCATCGGCAATTGCTGCAGCACGTCCTTGACGAAGCCGTTGACGACAAGCGCGGTCGCCTCCTCCGCCGACAGCCCGCGCTGCTGGCAATAGAACAGCATGTCTTCGGAGATTTTCGAGGTGGTCGCCTCGTGCTCGAACAGGGTCGAGGAATTCTTGGCCTCGATATAGGGCACGGTATGCGCGCCGCAGGTATCGCCGATCAAAAGCGAGTCGCAATTGGTGAAGTTGCGCGCGCCCGTTGCGCGGCGATGCGCGGTGACCAGCCCACGGTAAGTATTATTGGAATGGCCGGCGGCGATGCCCTTCGAGATGATGCGGCTCGTCGTGTTCTTGCCGAGATGCAGCATCTTGGTGCCGGAATCGACCTGCTGATAGCCGTTCGAAATCGCGATCGAATAGAATTCGCCGCGGGAATTATCGCCGCGCAGGATGCAGCTTGGATATTTCCAGGTGATCGCCGAGCCGGTTTCGAGCTGGGTCCAGGAAATCTTGGCGTTCTTGCCGCGGCAGTCGCCGCGCTTGGTGACGAAATTGAACACGCCGCCTTTGCCGTTGGCGTCGCCCGGATACCAGTTCTGGATAGTCGAATATTTGATCTCGGCATCGTCGAGCGCGATCAGTTCGACGACGGCGGCATGAAGCTGGTTCTCGTCGCGCACCGGTGCGGTGCAGCCTTCGAGATAGCTCACATAGGAGCCCTTGTCGGCAATGATCAGCGTGCGCTCGAACTGGCCGGTATTGCGCTCGTTGATGCGGAAATAGGTCGACAATTCCATCGGGCAGCGCACGCCCGGCGGCACGTAAACGAACGAGCCGTCGGAGAACACCGCCGAATTCAGCGTGGCGAAAAAGTTGTCGCTGACCGGCACCACCGTGCCGAGATATTTCTTCACCAGATCCGGATGCTTCTGGATCGCCTCCGAGATCGGCATGAAAAGGACGCCGGCCCTGGCGAGTTCGGCCTGGAAGGTCGTGGCGACCGAAACGGAATCGAACACGGCATCGACGGCGACACGGCCATAGCTTTTGCCGTTTTCACCACCCTCGCCGTCGAGACCTTCATCCTCGGTCCCCTCCCTTCCCTCCCCCGCTTGCGGGGGAGGGTTGGGGTGGGGGCTCTGGATGCCGAGCAGCGCCTCGCGCTCGCGCAGCGGAATGCCGAGCTTCTCGTAGGTGCGCAGGATTTCCGGATCGATTTCGTCGAGCGACTGCGGCGCCTTCTTGGGCGCTGAATAGTAGTAGAGGTCCTGATAGTCGATCGGCGGGTATTCGACCTTGGCCCATTTCGGCTCGCGCATGGTCAGCCAGCGCTTATAGGCGTCGAGCCGCCACGCCAGCATCCATTCCGGCTCGTTCTTCTTGGCCGAGATATAACGGACCGTGTCTTCGGAAAGACCCTTGGGGGGTTTCTCCGATTCGATCAGCGTCTCGAAGCCATATTTATATTGGTCAACGTCAATGCGCCGGACCTGGTCGACGGTCTCTTGCACTGCCGGCATTCGTCCCTCCGCTCACGGTTTCAAGGACCGCGGGTTGGATTAAGTCGGTTATGGTCAGGTGTGCCTTGGTTCGCTCACCACCACCTTCGGTTGCAGCGTTTGAATCGTTCAAATCACCGCGAAATCAGTCAGTCCTGCAGCCAGTTAGGCCGCCATCAGGCAGCGATGCCCGACTGACCCTTAGATAATGCAGTTGCGAGCTTTCTCCAAGCGTTCAAAAGGGCCTCGACCTCGGTTTCGGTCGTCTCGAAGCCCAAACTGACGCGCACCGCCCCGCGCAGGAGCGCCGGAGAAACCCCCATGGCGGCAAGGACATGGGATGGCTGTACCTTGCCGGAGGAACAGGCGGCGCCGGACGAGACAGCAATGCCTTCGAGATCAAAGGCAATCACCGCGGTCTCAGCCTTCATGCCTTCAAGGGCGAACAGCGTGGTATTGGGCAGCCTTTCGGCCTCCGCGCCAAAAATGACCGTGGCCGGGGCAATTGCGCGCAGACCCGCCTCAAGCCGGTTTCGCAGCACGAGCATCCGGGCGGCCTCGGTCTGTCCCGCTTGCCGCGCGGCGGCAGCGGCCGCCCCGAAGGCAGCAATGCCCGGAACATTTTCGGTCCCGGCGCGGAGCCCCCGCTCCTGGCCGCCGCCACGAATGAGCGGATCGGCAAGGTGAATATCGTCGTTGGCGCGAATGAGCGCGCCGACGCCTTTGAGCCCGCCGATCTTATGCGCCGACAGCGTCAGAAGATCGGCGCCCAAAGCGCCCATCTCGCAAGCAATTCTGCCGGCCGCTTGCACGGCGTCGACATGGAACAGGCCGCCTGCGGCACGCACGATGGCGGCAGCCTCGGCGACCGGTTGAATGACGCCAGTCTCGTTATTGGCCAGCATCAGCGAAACCAGGGAGCGCTTTGATTTTGCGACGGCTTCGCTGAGCGCAGCCAAATCCACCCGGCCCTCGCTGTCGACGGCAATGTCCGCGGTGGCCGCTTTGGCAAAACGGCCGCCGGAGCGCACTGAAACGTGCTCGACGGCCGACATCAAAAGCCGGTCGCGCGGGCTCTTGTCGGCACCAACTTCCCAAGCCGGCGACAGCGCCAGCATGTTGGCTTCCGTTCCGCTCGACGTGAAGAACACGTCGGTTGCCTTCGCGCCAACGAGGGCCGCGACCTCTTGCCGGGCCTTCTCAACGACGCGCCGCGCCGCGCGGCCCTCGGCGTGAACCGACGACGGATTGCCGGGGAGCGACAACGCTTCCTCGAAAGCCCGGCGCGCCTCGAGCCGCAACGGCGCCGTGGCGTTCCAGTCGAAATAGCTCCGCTCCGGCATCATCCGTTCCGATCGCCTGGTCAATCAGCTGGCTTTGGGACTCGTGCGCCGCGCGCCGCCGGGCCATTTTCCGCGCGCTCGTGCGCTGCGAGCCTATCGTAATGCTTGCTTTTTGGCCCCTGCCTCGTGCTAGAAGCAGCGACCCAATGCTCTCGCCGCTAAAAACGCACGCTGCCAGTACCAAAAAACCAAAGTGCTATTAAGTAGTTACGTGCAGCGGCTGATGTCGTCAAGCAAGCTAGAATCAACAGCGTTAAAGCGCTAGTTCTGATCGAGGTTTCCAAAAATGCCCGAGGTTATTTTCACGGGGCCCGCCGGCCGCATCGAAGGCCGCTATCATCCGGCACGGCAGAAGAACGCGCCGATCGGGATCGTGTTGCATCCGCATCCGCAATTCGGCGGCACGATGAACCATCAGATCGTCTATCAGATCTATTACGCCTTCGTGCATCGCGGCTTTTCGGCGCTGCGCTTCAACTTCCGCGGCGTCGGGCGCAGTCAAGGCGGCTTCGATCACGGCATCGGCGAATTGTCCGACGCGGCGTCGGCGCTCGACTGGGTGCAGTCGGTCAATACCGAAGCGCGCGCCTGCTGGATCGCGGGCTTTTCCTTCGGCGCCTGGATCGGCATGCAGCTTCTGATGCGGCGGCCCGAAATCGAGGGCTTCATCTCGATCGCGCCGCCGGCGAACCTCTATGACTTTTCGTTTCTTGCGCCCTGCCCCTCGTCCGGCCTGATCATCCATGGCGATAAGGACGCCGTGGTGCCGCATCGCGACGTCACGACCTTGGTCGAGAAGCTCAAGACGCAAAAAGGCATCGTCATCGAGCAGAAGGTCGTTCCCGGCGCCAACCACTTCTTTGACGGCAAAGTCGAGCCGCTGATGACCTCTATCGGCGGCTATCTCGACAAGCGCCTCGGCCGCACCGGAAAGACGGCGGCGTGAGGCGTGAGGCCATCGATGCCCACGCGTCGGCAAGTGGCAACGGGACTTGCGGCATCCTTATTCGGTGCCGGTTTGTCGCGGCCGCGACCAGCTCGGGCTTTCGCCTCCTCTCTGGAGAGCGACATCGCCGCGATCGAACCGAGAAGCGGTGGGCGTCTTGGCGTTGTGATCCTCGACACCGCATCGGGCGCGCGCGCCGGCCATCGCACCGATGAGAGATTTCCGCTGTGCAGCACGTTCAAGGTTCTCGCCGTGTCGGCGGTGCTCAAGCGCGCAGAGGCCGGCCGCGGGCCTCTCGACCGGCGCATTGCGATCAAGCGTGCCGATCTCATCGCCTATTCGCCGGTGCTCAAGGATCGCATCGGCGACAGCATGACGCTTGCCGATCTCTGCGCGGCGGCGATGACCGAAAGCGACAACACCGCGGCCGATCTCGTCCTCAAAAACCTCGGCGGACCGGCGGCCGTGACCGCCTATGCGCGCACCCTCGGCGACACGGTCACGCATCTCGACAATAGCGAGCCCCTGCTCAACCGCGCCAAACCGTTCGGGCTCTCCAAGAGCGACACAACAAGCCCATCGGCCATGGTCAATGACCTGCAAGCGCTCGTCCTTGGCGATGCGCTCGCCCCGAGCTCGCGCGATCAGTTGAAGGCGTGGCTGCTCGGCTGCAAAACCGGAGACAAGCGGCTGCGCGCGGGGCTTGCTGATGGCTGGCAGTGCGGCGACAAGACCGGCTCCGACGAGAGCAATGGCAGCACCAACGATATCGCCGTGTTGTGGCCGCCGCAGCAGCGTCCGCCCGTGATCGTTGCCGCCTATCTCACGCAGACCAAGGCGAAATATGAAGATCGCGAAGCTGCGCTTGCGGATGTGGGCCGGGCGGTCGTGGCGGCGCTTGGCTAATAAGGCCGCCGCTTGCGCGCAATCGCGCGCTTGCAATCTGCCCGCCCTCGCCCTTCAATAGGCTTAAAATAACAAGCCGAATGAGGCCGTAAGGGAGAAGGTCATGCGCGTTACGCGTCGTGTTGCTGTTTGCCTGCCGCTTGCGGCCGCCGGTTTGGGCATCGCCGGTTTGAGCTTGGCCGTTTTTACCGCCGCCGCTCAGAATGCCGCGCCCGAGACCATCAAGATCGGGCTGGTGATGCCGATGACCGGCGTCCAAGGCGCGGTCGGTCGCGAGGTTTCCGATGCCGCCAAGCTCTACATAGCGCAGCACGGCGATACCGTCGCCGGCAAGAAGATCGAGCTGATCGTCAGGGACGATCAGAGCGTGCCCGACAATGCCAAGCGGCTCGCCCAGGAACTGATCGTCAATGACAAGGTCAATTTCCTCGGCGCCGGGCTGACGCCGAGCGCCATGTCGATGGCGCCGATTGCGACCGAAGCCAAAGTGCCCACCGTGGTGATGGTGTCGGGCACATCGGTGGTGACCGAACGCTCGCCTTATTACGTGCGGACGAGTTTCACGCTCGGCCAACAATCCGGCATCATCGCCGACTGGGCGATCAAGAACGGCAGCAAGAAAGCGGTCTCGATCCTGTCCGACTGGGCGCCGGGGGCGGAGGCGGGAAAAGTTTTCGAGGCGAGTTTTACCAAGGGCGGCGGACAGGTTCTCGATACGCTGAAGGTGCCGCTCGCCAATCCGGATTTTTCGCCGTTCCTGCAGCGCGCGCATGATCTGCAGCCGGACACCTTGTTTGTGTTTGTGCCGGCCGGCCAGGCCGGCACATTCGCGCGGCAATTCTCCGAGCGCGGCCTCGACAAATCCGGCATCAAGCTGATCGGCCCGGGCGACATCGTCGACGACGACGATCTGCCCTCGACCGGCGATGCGCTCCTCGGCGTGGTCACCGCCGGGATCTATTCCGCCGCCCATCCCTCGCAGCTCAACAAGGACTATGCCGCCGCTTATCAGAAGGCGAGCGGCCACCGCGCCAATTTCATTTCGGTCGGCGGCTATGACGGGATCAACCTGATCTATGAGGCGTTGAAAAAGACCGGCGGCAATACCGACGCCGACGCCATCATCAACGCCATGAAAGGCATGACCTGGGAAAGCCCGCGCGGCACCATCTCGATCGATCCGCGCACCCGCGACATCGTGCAGAACGTCTATATCCGCAAGGTGCAGAAAGTGGACGGCCAGCCCTGGGCCATCGAGTTCGCGACTTTCCCGGCGGTGAAGGACCCGCTGAAAGAGGCGTCGAACTGAGGCGCCCGCAGAATCTGCACCGTTACTTCAACGAAAAGGAAATTCGCGATGGGCCTCCGCCGCATCCTTCGCACTGCTTTTATGCTCGGCGCCTGCCTCGGCCTGCCCGCCTTCGCGGCGCCGGCGCAGGCGCTGGATTGGCCGACCAAGCCCGTCACCCTCATCGTTCCGTTCGCGCCCGGCGGCACGACTGACATTGTCGGCCGCATCATCGCCCAGCAATTGACCGAAAAACTGGGCCAGACTTTTGTGGTCGAGAATATCGGCGGCGCCGGCGGCACGCTTGGCGCCACCAATGCCGCGCGCGCCGTCCCCGACGGCTATACCGTGTTCATGGCGACGGTGGCGCACACCATGGCGCCGGGAATCTACAAGTCGCTTGCCTATAATTTCGAGCAGGATTTCGATCCGATCACCATCGTTGCGACGGTGCCGAATATTCTGATCGTCAATCCGCAGGTGCCGGCGAAAAGCGTCGCCGAATTGATCGCCTATCTGAAAGCCAATCCCGGCAAGGTCAGCTATGGCTCGGCCGGCGTCGGCTCGACCGAACATATGTCGGCCGAATTGTTCCGCGCGCTGTCAGGCACCGACATCATTCACGTGCCCTATCGCGGCGGCGCGCCGATGCTTGCCGATCTGATCGCCGGCAATATCCAGATGTCGATCGAAACGAGCGGCGCGGCGACGCCTTTGGTCAAGGCCGGAAGCGTGCGCGCGCTCGCGGTGTCGCCGGCCAAACGCTCGGCGCTGTTTCCCGATCTGCCGACACTCGCGGAGTCGGGCCTGAAAGGCTACGACGTCTCGACCTGGTACGGCTTTCTGGTGCCCAAAGGCACGCCGGAGCCGATCCGCACCAAGCTCTACAACACCACCGTCGAAATCCTGAAGTCGCCCGACATCATCAAGAAGCTCGCCGATTTCGGCGCCGAGCCCGGCGGCATGCCGCCGGCGCAATTTGCCGCCTTCATCCACGAAGAAACCGACAAATGGGTCGGCCTCGCCAAGAAGGCCGGCATTACGACGGAATAGCTTCTCTGCGCCAGGACAGACGTGTAGCCTTTGCCCCAACTGGAAAGCGCGTGTGGGGGCAAGGCTATGCAAGTCGCCCGTCGCAGGTTCCTCCATCTGGCGGCAGGCACCGTCGCCGCATCGGCCGGTCTGCGCAGTGTCCACGCGCAGAGCTATCCGACGCATCCGGCACGGATCCTGTCCGGCTTTCCGCCCGGCGGCATCAACGACACTTATGCCCGCCTGATCGGCCAATGGTTGTCGGAGCATCTCGGCCAGCAATTCATCATCGAGAACCGTCCGGGCGCCGGCGGCAATCTCGCGGCTGAAACGGTCGCAAAGGCCGAGCCCGACGGCTACACGCTTCTTCTCACCACGTCGGCCGATGCCTGGAACGCGACGCTCTACGACAATCTCAATTTCAGCTATGGCCGCGATTTCACTCCGGTCGCGACCGTGTCGCGCGGCGCCGGCATTCTGGTCGTCAACCCGTCCATGCCGGAAAAATCGCTGACGGAGTTCATTGCCGATGCCAAAGCCAATCCGGGCAAGATTTCTGTCGCCTCGGCCGGCATCGGCAGCGCGCCCTATATGTTTTGGGAATTGTTCAAGAGCATGTCGGGCATCGACCTGATGCACGTGCCCTATCACGGCGGCGGGCCCGCGGTCGTCGACCTGCTCGCCGGCCAGGTGCAATCTTATTTCGGCACCTTTGCGTCCTCGATCGAACACGTCCGGGCAGGCCGGCTGCGCGCGCTTGCAGTGACCAGCGCCACCCGCGCCGCGGTTCTGCCCGACGTACCGGCGGTCGCCGAGGTGCTGCCCGGCTATGAGGCGAGCATCTATGTCGGCATCACCGCGCCGCGCGGCACCCCCGACGGGGTCATCACCACACTGAGCGCGTCGATCGATCAGGCGCTGAACGACCCCGGCATCAAAAAGCGCATCGCCGACCTCGGCGATACGACGCTCGCAACCTCGCCGGCCGAGTTCAGCAAGCTTGCCCTCGACGAGATCGACAAGTGGCGCAAGGTAATCCGGACGGCCAATATCAAAGCCGAGTGAGACCGGCGCGCTAGTCGGCCGGCGCCGCATCGTGCAGCGAGAAGGCGATACGGCATGGCCGGTTCGAACGATTGCTCCAGGCGTGATTGGTGCCGCGCTGCACCACCGTGTCGCCGGCCTTGAGATGAACTTCCGCGGTGTCGAGCACGAGCGTGATCTCGCCTTCGAGCACCAGGCAGAAGTCGAGCGTCGGCGTCTTCTGCATATAGGGATGCGGCGCCTTGCTCGAATAGGTCGAGGCCGTGGGCGAACCCATAGCGCGGAAATAAGCTTCGACCTCGGCAGCGCCGACGTTGCCGCGGAACACATCATCCGGCGGGAAGGTCACGATGCGGCACACCGAACCGCCACGCGGCGGCTCGAGCCGCTGCGGATGATGCAGCACGGCGTCGCGGTAAGCGCCGATCTGCGGCGGCGAGGCGTCGGTGATCCAGATACGTTCTGAGGCAAATCCGGGCCGCGCCGGATCGTTCTTGCGGTCGGGCGTCGGCCCGTCGGCGATGGCGAGCGACTTCCCCTCGGCATCGTCGATGGTGACGATGCGGCGCACCGGTTCCACGTCACTGTCCATGATCGCTAGACTTTCTGCTCGACTTTCGGTTCTTGCGCGAAGGTCGCGCCCATCATGACGAAGGCCATCAGGCTGCGTTCATTGACATTGGTCCAGCCGTGCCAATTGCCGAGCTGCACCACGACATCGCCGGCCGTCATGGTGACATTGCCGCGGTCGAGCAGCAGCGTGCGCTCGCCTTGGAGCAGAATGCCATAATCGATCGTTGCCGATTTGTGCACCGGCGACGAGAACCAATTCTGCCCGCCACGATCCCATACTCCGTCGGGACGCAGCCGCGTCGGCCCGAGCGGCTTGAAAGCCGGGTCCTTCGCCGGATCGTAGTCGGCCGGTTTGACGTTCGACTGCACGATGCGCAGATGGCCGCCCGCCGCGGGCGGCTCGAAGTGAAACGGCAGATGGCCGTCGTCGCGCGCCCCGGAAATGACCGCCGGCGCGGTCTGATAGACCCAGATATCGGTCATGCAGGTGCCGCGGCTGATCGCGCCCGGATTGACGTTCGGCGCGGCGCTGTCGAACAGCACGCCGGAGCGTCCGTATTCGTCATTGCCGGTGACCACGCGCCGGATCGGACGTGGCTCGGACGTGAGCGCATCCCCGCCTTGCAGCATTGATCTCCTCCCTGCACTTTTGTCACGGCCCAACGGGCGCGGCTTTGTAATCCATCGCCGCGCGCCTATCATGCACCAAGAACCGCCAAAGAGCACCGCGAGAGAGCACGAACTCCCCGGCGCGCGAAGGAGGATGCATTGGGGCGATTGCGAATGGCGCTGTCGGTCGGCGCCATCGTTTGCGCACTGATAAGCGCCTGGGCGCTGACGAGCGCCTCGCCTGGTTTCGCCGCCGATCCGGCGCAGAATTTTCCCGATCGCCCGATCAAGATCATTGTCGGGCCGAGCCCTGACGTGTTTTCGCGCATTGTCGGCGAACGCTTGCAGCAGGTCTTCCGCCAGCCCGTTGTCGTCGAGCCGCGGCCTGGCGCCGGCGGCAAGATCGCGGCGAGCGCCGTGCAGAACGCGGCGCCCGACGGCTACACGCTGCTGTTCGCGACGCCGACCTATACGATCAACACGGCGATGAAGCTCGCCTCCTACGATCTGCTCAAGGATTACACGCCGGTCGCGCTGTCTGGCCTGATCTCTTATGCGCTGGTCGTGCATCCGAGCGTGCCGGCGAAATCCGTCGCCGAGCTTGTCGCCTATGCCAAGGCCAATCCCGGCCAGCTCAATTGCGCCTCGGCCGGCATCGGCACCGTGCCGCAGATTGCCTGCGCATATCTCAACAAGCTCGCCGGCATCAAAATCATCCACGTGCCGTTCCGCGACGTGAATTCGGGCATGGTGGCGACAGTCGGCAATACCACGCAGATGTTCTTTGGCGTCGCCACCAATGCCAAGCCGCAGATCGAATCCGGCGCGCTGCGCGGGCTTGCTGTGAGCACGCCGCAGCGCTCGCTGCTATTGCCCGAACTGCCGACCATGATCGAATCCGGCTATCCGACGTTCGACATGCCGGGCTGGGGCGGATTTCTTGCGCCCGCCGGCACGCCGACCGAAATCGTCGCCAAGCTGAACCGCGAGATTCAATTCGCGCTGGCGCGGCCCGATGTCGAGCAGCGCATGCTCGCCGCCGGCATGGAGCCGTCACCCGCGACCGACCCGGCGCATTTCGGCAACTTTATCAAGCGCGACCTCGACCGCTGGGAGCAGTTCGTCAACGCCGTCGGCCTCGACAAGCTCAGCGAGAGCTCGGTGCATTAGAGCATGATCCGGAAAAGTGGAAACCGGCTTTCCGAAAAGACCATGCGCCATCAAAATGCTAGAGTGACAGCTGATTCAATCTGAAACAACTTCGCTCTAGGCCACGCCCGATCACGGCTTGACCAGCACGCCGCCGCTCAGCGGACGCGGTGCGCCGGTGGTCGAAGGAAACGTGATCGGCAGGCCGCGCAGGCTGCGCACGGCGAGATAGGCGAAAGCCTGCGCTTCGAGTGAATCCACCGACCAGCCGGCCGCGTGCGCGGACTCGACATCGGCCGGCGCAAGCCGCTCGGCGAGCATGCGCATCAAGGTCGGATTGCGCGCGCCGCCGCCGGCGACGATCCAGGTCCGCGGCGCGCGCGGCAATAACGGCACGATGGCCGCGACCGAGGCCGCCGTCAGCCCGGTCAAGGTCGCGGCGCCGTCTTCGACATCGATGCCGTCGAGCGCGTCGCCGGCCCATTGCCGGAAGTCATTGCGGTCGAGCGATTTCGGCGGCGGCAGCTTGAAGAACGGATGCTGCAGCAAGCGCGCGATCATGTCGGCATTGACGCGGCCCGCAGCGCCGTGGCGGCCGTCGACGTCGAGCGGCTGTCCGGTCTGCAGGCGCAGGAAGTCGTCGAGCAAGGCATTGCCCGGTCCGGTATCGCAAGCAATCAATTCATCGCCGTCGATATAGGTCACGTTGGCGACGCCGCCGACATTGAGCACGGCGACCGGCGGCTCGCGGCCCAGTCGCCGCACCAGAGCCTGATGAAACACCGGCGCAAGCGGCGCGCCCTGCCCGCCGGCCGCGACATCGGCGGCGCGAAAATCATAAACCACCGGAATGCCGAGCCGCTCGGCCAAGACGCTCCCGTCACCGATTTGCACGGTCAGCCGGCGCTCCGGCCGGTGCAGCAGCGTCTGGCCGTGAAAGCCGACAGCGGCGAGATTGCCCGGCCGCAGGCCGTTGCTGTCGAGAAACGACTGCACGGCCTGCGCATGCGCGTCGTTGACCAGATCTTCCGCCGCGGCGACCGCACCGGGCCGGGAATTGCGCTCCGTCAGGTTTGCCGCGGCGGCAGTGGCGCTCCTCAACAAGGTGCGCTCGGCTTTGGAATAAGGGCGGCAGGCGGTGGCGCCGAAATGCGAAATCTTCTCGCCGTCGGTGTCGATCAGCGCAATATCGATGCCGTCCTGCGAGGTGCCGCTCATCAAGCCGATGGCCAAGACCGACGCGACTGCCGATGAAGGCTCGGTTGCGGTCTTGGTTGCAGCCTCGGCTGAAGACCCGGCCGGCAGCTTGGCGCCCGAAGGTGTGATCGAGTGTCGTTTGCTCAGACATTCCCGTCTCTTAAATAGGTTTCTTGAATAAGCCGTTTAAATGCGGCTTTTGCGTATCCGGCCTTTCGCTTCAGCCCCCCGACCTGTTACACCACCGGCTCCCCGGCAGACCTAAATAATTGCCGAAACACCACTGCCAAAACCTGAATATGTCGATGAGCGCCTACAAGTCCGATTTTCTCAACGTCCTCGCCGAACGAGGCTTTATCCACCAGGTTTCCGAGCCCGAGGCGCTCGACGCGCTGGCGCGCACGTCGACGATCACCGCCTATATCGGCTTCGACTGCACGGCGCCGTCGCTGCATGTCGGCTCGCTCCTCCCCATCATGCTGCTCTACTGGCTGCAGCAGACCGGACATCGGCCGGTCACGCTGATGGGCGGCGGCACGACGCGCGTCGGCGATCCGTCTGGAAAAGACGAGAGCCGAAGGCTGCTCACCGACGACATCATCAACGACAACCTCAAGGGCATCCGCGAAATCTTCGCGCGCTTTCTGAAATTCGGCGAGACCGGCAATTCGGCAGTTATGGCCAACAATGCCGACTGGCTGAATTCGCTCAATTACATCGATTTCCTGCGCGACATCGGCCGCCACTTCTCGATCAACCGCATGCTGGCTTTCGACTCGGTGAAGCTGCGGCTCGAGCGCGAGCAGGAACTGTCGTTCCTCGAATTCAACTACATGATTTTGCAGGCCTACGACTTTGTCGAACTGCACAAGCGCTACGGCTGTGTGCTGCAAATGGGCGGCTCGGATCAGTGGGGCAATATCATCAGCGGCATCGATCTCGGCCGCCGCGTGCGCAATGCGCAATTCTTCGCGCTGACCTCGCCGCTGATCACCACATCATCCGGCGCCAAGATGGGCAAAACCGCCGCCGGCGCGGTGTGGCTCAATGCCGATCAGGTGAGCCCCTACGAATATTGGCAATACTGGCGCAACACCGAGGACGGCGATGTCAGCCGCTTCTTGAAACTGTTCACCGTGCTGCCGCTTCCCGAAATCGAACGGCTCGCGGCGCTGAAAGGCGCTGAGATCAACGAGGCGAAGAAAGTGCTGGCGACTGAAGCGACGGCACTCGTCCACGGCCGCGTGGCGGCCGACGACGCCGCGGCGACGGCGCGCACGACCTTCGAGGAAGGCGGCCTTGGTGCAAGCCTGCCGAGCGTCGACGTGCCGCGTGCGGAGATCAAAGCCGGAATCGGCGTGCTGGCGGCCTTCGTCAAAGCCGGATTGGCGTCATCGAACGGGGAAGCGCGCCGCGCCATCGCCAATAACGCCATCATGGTCAACGACACCCGCGTCACCAGCGACAAGGCGACCATCAGCGAAGCCGATCTGACCGCCGACGGCGTGGTCAAGCTCTCGCTCGGCCGCAAACGTCACGTGTTGCTGAAGCCGGTCTGAGCAAAAATCGTCAGCGCGCGCTGCTATTGCTGTTTGTCGAAGGAACTGGTGGTGGCGCTGTCGTCGCCATTGGCATCGGGCGGCACATAGGGTCCGGTCGCCGGGAATTCGAACACTTTGCGCAACAGGCCGGGCGCCAGCGCCGAGAGCGGATTGACGTGCAGGATCGGCGCTCCGGGCTTGCCGACCACTTCATAGGTGACGCCGAGCAGGCCTTCCTTTTCGCCGCCGAGGAACAGGCCGACCACCGGGAGCTGGCCGAGCAGGTTGTTGGCGCCGTAGAGCGGCACCAGCGTGCCGCGCAGATGCACCTCGTCGCGGCTATAGTCGATCAGTCCGTCGATGGTGCCGCCGATCACCGGCCCGCGCACCACGCCGTCGCGCAATGACAGCCGGCCCAGGGCGCGGGTGAAGTCGACCTTCAGGCTCGAGAAATCCATGTTGTTGTTGTTGGCGCCGCGCGGCGGCTGCGGCCCGCCCTGCTGCACCACGGCCTGTTCGAGCTGCGCCTCGTCGTGGACCGAGAAACTCTTGATGGTGACGGTGCCGATCTGGGTCGGATTATTCGCCGACGGCGCGTCGATCATCGCCTGCATCTGGCCGCCGGTCATGCGCGAATAGACGTCATTGAACCGGAAAAACGCGCCGGCATCGCTGGCCTCGAGATCGACGATCTGCCGCGTGCCGGGCCGGCCGCGCAAATCCGCGGTCAGCGAGCCGTTGCGGCCGATCTTGGCGGAAAGGCCGAGGCCCCTCACCTCGCCGTTGCGGCGCGACATTTTCATCTCGACGCTGCGCAACGCCTCGCCATTATAGCCGAGGATGGCGCCAAGCTTGATATCGAGATCGACGTCTGGCGTGGCATTCTTGGTTGGCTGTTGCTGCTGGGCGTTTTGCTGCGTGCCCATCAAAGACTTGACGAAGCCGCGCCCGTCATAGGTGTCGCCGCGCATCACCACGTGATAGGCGCCATCCGACGTCCGATCGACTTTCAAGCTGGTGCGGTCGCCGTCGGAAAAGCCATAGGACGGGAAATTGGCGGCCTGCAGATTGCCGGCACTGTCGAGATCGACGGTGCCTCTGACGCCGCTGCCGGCGCCCTCGATGAAGAGGTCGTCGAGGCGGACCGATTGCGGCTTGGTGGTGAGCGTGAACGTCGCGCGCGCCGGCTTGCCCGACTGCTTGACCCAGCCCGGCAGGAAGCCGTCGATCTGGGCGGGCGTCAGATCGGCAGTGACCGAGAAGCGGCCGTCGCGATCCGCCGTGGCGCCGACGCGTCCGGCCAGATCGATTGGGATCGAGCCGGAAATCGTGTTGCCGGGATCGATCGCAAGATTGTTGCGCATGGTTTCGTCGAGCATGCCTTGAATATGGACGTCGGCGGTATCGTCGCCGCGCATCTTCTTGTATTCGAGGCTTGCCGGGGTGCCGCCGATCTTCACGTCGCCCTTGATGGCGAAGCCTTGATTATTGGCGCTGACTTTGAGCGCCGCGGCTTCCACCTTCTGCCCCATGATCATGCGCTCGGCGGAGAAGTTCGTGGCATCGACGCTGATGCTGTAAGCCGTCGTGCCGGGCGGCAAATCGGGCTTCATGGGCATGGCGAGAGCGACGAGCGCGCTCATGTTGCCGCGCGTCGTCGCCGGATCGAACGGCACGCCCGACGCGTCGCGCAGCCGATCCATGGCGAGAAGTTCGGCGGCGGCCGGGACCGGACCGTCGATCTTGAAATGCACATTGGCCGGCGGCTCGTGCGGCGCGGTGTCGGGCACTTCGAACAGGCCCGATGACAAGACGAGCTTGCGTCCTGACGGCAGGTCGGCGGTCGCTTTGCCCACCGCGATTTGCGCGTCGCGCCCGACGAGATGCACCGTGAGATCGACATCATGGAGCGCCGGCAGGCCTTGCACCGGCGTGACCACGCAATTGGTGGCGAGCGCGTCGACCGTCAGCCCGTCATCGGGAAGCGGCGGACCGCTCGCTTTCAACGTGTTGAACGGCGCGTTCACGGCAATGACCAGGCGTTCGACCGTGCCGGAGGACAGATGGTCGTTGAACCAGTCGCGCACTTTCGGCGAGACAAAGACCGGCCACAGCCGCTTCAAGGCATCGGCCGGCATGCGCGTACCGGCGACGCCCGCGGCGAGACGCAGTTCGCCGGAGGAATAATCTCCGATGCCGGACATGGCGATGCCGAGGTCGCTATTGCCGAAGTCACCGCCGTTGACGACGATGCGCTTCTTGACCGGATCGAACTGACCGCTCATCGCGATGCGATTGAGGATCAGCGGTTCGCCCTGGCCGCTGGGCGCGTTGAGCAGGATCGTGCCGCCGCCAAGCCTGAACGTCCAAGGACCTTGGGACGCGCCCTGGGATGGACCCTGCGATTGCGGCGGCGCCTGAACTTCTCCCATCAGCGTGAGGCGATTGCCGCCGGAGAGGATCTGGAACGGTACCGACAATAGGCGGCTTCCGGCATCCCAATTGAGCTTGAATTCGGCGCGGTCGATATCGATCCGGCCGTCGGAATCGTCGGAATCGCTGATGTAGCCCGCATCGGCGACGATCCGGCCGGCGAGCGACATCGGGACGCCGTCGGGGCCGATTTCGCCGCGCAGGCTTGCCGATATCGGCAGCGTTGTCTGCAACGTGCCGTCATCGATCCGGGTCGCCAGCAGCAGATCGCTTGCGGCCACCTGACGGGCTTCAAAGGCAATGTTGCGATAGCCGTCCCGCGTCGGATTGATCGACGCCGTCATCGCCCAGGGATGTTCGGCATTGTCGGAGCCGATGGTCAGCATCATGCCGCCGCCATGGGGGCGTTCGACGCTCAGCGTGATGTTGTGGAACGTCCGTTTCTTGCCGGTGCGCCGATCGTCGACGGTGAGGCTGCCGTCCTTCAATCCGAGTTCGCGAAGATCGTGACCGTCCAAGCCGGATTCACCGATGCCGTCGATCCAGTTCAACAGCGCGGCGATGGTCTCGCTGGCCGGACGCGCGGTCTGCGCCGGTGCGCCCGGCGGTACCGCGGCGCCTGGCAATTTGTCCTGCCGCGCGCCTTGGGTGACGCCGAGCGGCACGGCGGCAACCGGAACGCTCGCCGTCGCGAGCGGCCGCTTGTCGGTGCCGGAGGCAAAAATGGAGACTTCGCCGTTCTGCTCGATATGCACGGCGAGCTCGGCGCCGACCAGATTGAGGCTCTCGGCCCGCATATGACCGCTGAGCAGGCTCATGCCCGACACGCGGATCTCGGCTTTAGGCGCGCTCGCGACCACGGTGCCGTCAGGATCGCGGACGACGATGTCGCGGACACGGACCGCCGCGCCGCCATTCTCGGTCCGCTCGATCTGGGTGCCGCCGACTTCGACGCGCTCGCGGCTGCCGAAATTGTCGGCGATGGCGCTGGCGAGCCAAGGGGTGAAGGCGTCGACCTGGATCGGCCCGCTCGACAGCCGCCACCACAAGCCGCCGAGGGCCAGAATCAAAACGCCCGCCAGGATGCCCGATCCGATGCCGACGCGCCGGATCAGCCGCCGGTGCCGGGCGAGGACGCGCCGATAGGCAGCGAGATACCTGCCGTCGCTCGAACGATCGCCACGATGAGCTGCGGTGACGCTGCCCCGACGCCGCGAATGCACGAGCGGCTCCCATCTGGGGCTGGCCGCGCTTTGCCTGTCCTGCTTCGCCATGCCCGCTCGGGCGTCCCCTCGTCCGTGCCGTCGTCACCAGTGTATAGCAGAACGGTGAACGACATTTCGGCCCGCGAGCGGTAGACACCCCGGCCCGCGTGCATCGTGTGGCGGGGGACAATGCCCCTGGGAAAGCGACGAAAGGAAGGCATATGGTTGAATCCACGGCGGAACTTCCGCAAACCGGCGACAAGGCACCGTCCTTCACGCTGCCCCGGGACGGCGGCGGCACTGTCGCGCTGAAGGACTTCGCCGGCAAAAAACTCGTGCTCTACTTTTATCCGCGCGCCGACACGCCGGGCTGCACCAAAGAGGCGATTGCATTTTCCAAGCTGAAAGCGGCATTCGCCCGCGCCGACACGGAAATCCTCGGCGTCTCCGCCGATCCGGTACCGGCGCAGGACAAGTTCAAGACCAAGCACAAGCTGACTATCGCGCTCGCCTCCGACGAGGAGCACAAGATGCTCGACGCCTATGGCGTGTGGCAGGAAAAATCGATGTATGGACGGAAATTTCTCGGCGTCGTGCGGGCCACCTTTCTGATCGGCCCCGACCAGCGTATCGCCCAAATCTGGCCGAAGGTTTCAGTGGAAGGCCACGCTGAGGAAGTTTTAGCCGCCGCCAAAAGCCTGTGAGTGGCTGTGTGCAGCGTAGGCCGCTACCACTTTGGCCGCTTCGTGGCCTCTTGTGGGCCGGGCGCGGCGCGCTTCGCCGCAATTCGTTACCCAAGTGTTTACTGAAGTTCGCAAAATGCCTGCCGGAATTTGCTGAATATTAACCATAAGCGGCTGAAATCCCCTCCCGACTTGGGTGGGAGCGTCAATGTCGCAGTGGACCGCGTCTCGGCAGCAGCAGGCCGGCAGACCAAAGCACTTTTCACCGCATCATCTTCCGCAGCACATCGCGCACCATCCGGTGCAGCACGCTGTGCATCATCATCATCCGGCACCACATCCCGCATCTGCGCAAAAGCAGCCGCCGCGCGAAATGATGCGCCGGCCGGATGCGAAAGAGCGCGGCGCCGAACAGATGGCCGCGCGGTCGGCCTACACATTCGCCCATGCCGGACGTCAGGTGCGCCTCGGGCCGGTCGCATTCTGGATCGGTGTCGGGACGCTTGTGATCATGGCCGGCTGGTCGGTCGCGGCGGCGACCTATCTCACCTTCCGCGACGACGTGCTACGCACCTTGATCGCGCATCAGGCCGACCAACAATTCGCCTACGAAGACCGCATCGCCGAATTGCGCGCCCAGATCGACCGCACCACCAGCCGGCAATTGCTGGACCAGGAACAGTTTCAGCAGAAGCTCGACGATCTCACCCGCCGCCAGGCGACGCTCGAGCAGCACGCCGTGGCGCTGGGCACCGCGAGCGATCCGCTAACCACCGGCTCGATCAGGACGCCGGCGACACCGCCGCGCGGCAATCGGCAGTCCAGCATCACCGACAGCCTCGGCAAGGTCGAGGCCTCGCTCGACCGGGTCGAGCAGCGCCAGACGCTGGCGCTCAATCAGATGGAGAACCGCTACGAGGGCAAGGCGCATCTGATGCGCAGCGTGCTCGGCCAGCTCGGGCTCAAGCTCGACACGCCGGCGGCGATCGGCGGTCCGTTCGTGCCGGTGAAGCTTCCTGCCGGCGAAAGCTTCGAACGCTCGATGATGCGGGTCAATCTCGCACGCGCGGATTCTGATCGCCTGAGCGCCACGCTCTCCGCGGTGCCGGTGCGCAAGCCAGTCACCGGCGAAATCGACCTGTCGTCGCCGTTCGGCGTTCGCATGGACCCCTTCGTCCACGAAGCCGCGATGCATACCGGCCTGGATTTCCGCGGCGAGATGGGCGAGCCGATCCACGCCACCGCCGCCGGGACCGTCACCGTCGCCGGCTGGACCGGCGGCTACGGCAAGATGGTCGAGATCGATCACGGCAATGGGCTCGCGACCCGCTTTGGCCATCTCTCCGAGATCGACGTGAATGTCGGCGAGAAAATCCGCATCGGCCAGGTGGTCGGCAAGCTCGGCTCGACCGGCCGTTCGACCGGCCCGCATCTGCATTATGAGACGCGCATCAACGGCGAGCCGGTCAATCCGCAGAGATTCCTCGATGCCGGCGACAAGCTGTTCGGCGGGTAGCTTCCGCTACTCGACATCCTCGACCTGCGCCGGCCCGGTGCCGAAGGCGCGCTGCGCGAGCGCCGCTTCGGTGAACTGATCGATGTCGCCGTCGAGCACGGCGCCGGTGTCCGAGGTCGAGACGCCGGTGCGCAGATCCTTCACCATCTGATAGGGCTGCAGCACGTAAGAGCGGATCTGGTGGCCCCAGCCGATATCGGTCTTGGCCGCCTGATCGGCCGCCGCCTGCTCTTCGCGCCTTTTCAGCTCGGCTTCGTAGAGCTTGGCGCGCAGCATCTGCCAGGCCTGCGCCCGGTTGCGGTGCTGCGAGCGGTCGCTCTGGCAAACCACGGCGATGTTGGTCGGGATATGGGTGAGCCGGACCGCCGACTCGGTCTTGTTGACGTGCTGGCCGCCGGCGCCGCCGGAACGCATGGTATCGACGCGGACGTCGGACTCGTTGATGTCGATCTTGATGGTGTCGTCGACTACCGGATAGACGTTGATGCTGGCAAACGACGTGTGCCGCCGCGCATTGGAATCGAACGGCGAGATGCGGACCAGGCGGTGCACGCCGTTCTCGGTCTTGAGCCAGCCATAGGCGTTGCGGCCCTTGATCTCGATGGTAGCCGACTTGATGCCGGCCTCTTCGCCCTGGGTCTCTTCGATGAAGTCGACCTTGAAGCCGTGCTGCTCGGCCCAGCGCGTGTACATGCGCAGCAGCATCGAGGCCCAGTCCTGGCTCTCGGTGCCGCCGGCGCCGGCATGCACTTCGAGATAGGTGTCGTTGTTGTCGGCCTCGCCGGAGAGCAGCGCTTCGAGCTCGCGCCGCGAGACTTCAGTCTTGAGCCGCCGCAGCGCGGCTTCGGCTTCGCCGACGACCGCCTGATCGCCCTCGCCTTCGCCGAGCTCGATCAGCGTGACCTGATCGTCGAGCTCCTGCTCCATGCGCGCGAGCGCGGTCAACTGCTCGTCGAGCCCGGTGCGCTCCTGCATCAGCCGGCTGGCGCGCTGGGAATCGTTCCAGAGATTGGGGTCTTCGGCCTGCTTGTTCAGCTCGGCCAGACGGGCGCGCGCCTTGTCGACGTCAAAGATGCCTCCTCAGCAGCCCGAGCGACTGCTTGATGTCTTCGACGATGGCCGTGATTTCCGCGCGCATGATGCTGGCGATGTAATGGCTTATGCCAAGCGCTGCAAGCGGTCGCGCGTGAGGCGGCGTCCGGCGCGCGCGTTAACGTCAATACAGGCCACCGGTGCCGGTGCGCACCACATTGCCCGCGTCGGGCACGGTACCCGGCGGCAGCGGAGCGCCATTGGCGCTATCGGCGCCGATCACGGAATAGCTGTCAGGCGGCGCGGTGCCAGGCTTGAAGGCTTCGAGGATAGTCTTGGGGTCGCCCGGTCCGGCGCGCATGCCGGTATGGGAGTTGACGCGGATGAGCTTGATCCCCGGCGGCACGGTGAACGGGATCGGCGGCTTGTCGGCAAGCGCGATTTTCAGGAAATCGCGCACGACCGGCGCGGCGAGATGGCCGCCGGTCGCGAGCCGCCCGATATTGTGCGGCTTGTCGTAGCCCAGATAGACGCCGCAGACGATGTCGGGCGAAAAGCCGACGAACCAGACGTCCCGGGAGTCGTTGGTGGTGCCGGTCTTGCCGGCGATCGGCTTGCCGACATCGCGCAGCACGGTCGCGGTGCCGCGCTGGACCACGCCTTCCATCAGCGAGGTGATCTGATAGGCGGTCATCGGATCGATCACCTGTTCGCGCTTATCCACCAGCGTCGGCTCGGTGTCCCAGGCTTTGCTGTCGCCCGGCTTGGCGTCGCAGCCCAGGCACTCGCGCTGATCGTGCTTGTAGATGGTGTGGCCGTAGCGATCCTGAATGCGGTCGATCAAAGTCGGGATCACGCGCCGGCCGCCATTGTCGAACATCGAATAGGCGGTGACCATGCGCATCACCGTCGTTTCACCGGCGCCCAGCGCATAGGACAGATAGGGCGGCAACTCGTCATAGACACCGAAGCGCTTGGCATATTCGGCGATCAGCGGCATGCCGAGGTCCTGCGCCAGCCGCACCGTCATGACGTTACGCGACTCTTCGAGGCCGAAGCGCAAGGTCGAGGGACCGAAGAACTTGCCGCCGTAATTTTCCGGCCGCCAGATGCCGCCGCCCTGCCCCATATCGATTTCGATCGGGGCGTCCATGACGATGGTGGACGGCGTATAGCCATTGTCGAGCGCCGCGGCATAGACGATCGGCTTGAACGAGGAGCCCGGTTGCCGCAGCGCCTGCGTCGCGCGATTGAACTGGCTCTGGTCAAAGGAGAAGCCGCCGACCATGGCAAGCACGCGGCCGGTATGCGGATCCATCACCACCATGGCGCCGGAAATTTCCGGCACCTGGCGCAGCCGGTACTGGCCCTGCTGCTCCAGCGGATCGACATAGACCACGTCGCCCGGCGCGAGCACCTGGGTGACTTTCTGGATCGGCCTGCCGGCACCGGGGCCGGTTGCCGGCTTCGCCCATTTGACGCCGTCGAGCGGAACGAGGCCGATGTCGCGGTCCTTGCCGATGGCGCCGGAGGGATCGCGCGGCGGCTGCAGCCCGATGCGCGCCGATTGATCGTCGACCTGAAGCACCACGGCCAATCGCCACGGCGAGATGTCGTCGAGCGATTTCACATCGGCGAGTTTTATGCCCCAGTCGCCGCTGACGTCGATCGTGGTGATCGCGCCGCGATAGCCCTTGCTTTCGTCCCAATTGACCAGCCCATTGACCATGGTCTGGCGCGCGACGAGCTGCAGCTTGGGATCGAGCGTGGTGCGCACCGACAAGCCGCCCTCATAGAGCTTCTTCTCTCCGTAATTGTCGTAGAGATAGCGCCGCACTTCCTCGGCGAAATATTCGCCGGCGAAAATATGCGCGCCGGCCGGCCGCACGGTGACGTCGAGCGGCGCCTTCTTGGCCTGATCGGCGTCTTGCTGCGTGATGTAGCCGTCCTCGGCCATGCGATCGATCACGTAATTGCGGCGTTCGATCGCCGCATCATGGCGGCGGAACGGATTGTAATTGTTCGGACCCTTCGGCAAGGCGGCAAGATAGGCGGCCTGCGCGATGGTCAGCTCATGCACCGACTTGTCGAAATACAGCAGCGACGCCGCCGCCACGCCATAAGCGCCGAAGCCGAGATAGATTTCGTTGAGATAGAGCTCAAGAATCTTCTGCTTCGAGTAAGTACGCTCGATACGGAGCGCCAACAGCGCTTCCTTGATCTTGCGGTCGAACGAGACCTCGTTGGTCAGAAGGAAGTTCTTGGCGACTTGCTGAGTAATAGTCGAGGCGCCTTGCGGATGGCCGCCGCGGCCGTAGTTTTCCACGTAGAGCATGCCGGCGCGCAGGATGCCTTGGATGTCGACGCCGGGATGCTGATAGAAATTCTTGTCTTCGGCAGCGACGAAGGCATTGGTGACGAGTTTCGGGATCGCCTGGATCGGCAGATAGAGCCGGTGCTCCTTGGCATATTCGGCGAGCAGCGAACCGTCGGCCGCGTGCACGCGCGTCATCACCGGCGGCTCATAATCCTGAAGCTGCGAATAATCGGGCAGGTCCTTGGAGTAGTGCCACAACAGGCCAGCCGAGCCGGCGACCCCGGCGATGAACAGGACGGTCCCGGCCGCAAACAAGAAGCCCAGAAAGCGCAGGAATAATTTCACCGCGACCCCGATTTCGCAGAAAGTTGCACCAAGAGTGCCCCGCGCGGCCCCAACCGGAGCAGCGCCCGAAACCCGTTTAACCGGACCAACTCAAGCTCCCGCGCACGTCAGCGCAGTGTGCCAGCATTGCCCCGGGCCCGCCAGAGTCCCCGCCAGCCTTCGGGTTGGTCGCTTGGTTTTTTGTTCAAACTGAGGCCGTTGGGGCACATTCGCCACACATTGGGATACCGCGGGATACCACGCCGTTGCCGCCCGGAGCCCTTGCCCGGCCCCGGTTCGGGCTGCGACCGCGGCGCCCGCGATCAATTGGCGCGGGTGCCCGCGACATGGGTGGCAAAAAAGCCGTCGATCGCCCGCGCCATGCTGTCGGCCATATGGTCCCGCCATGTGTCGGACAGGAGCGACTGCAAATCCTGCTTGTTCGACACATAGCCGAGCTCGACAAGGACCGAAGGTACGTCCGGCGCGCGCAGCACGCGGAAGCCGGCCGATTTGAGCGGATCCTTATGCAGGCGCGTCGCCTCTTTCATGTCGCCGACGAGCTTATGCGCGAATTGCACCGAGAAGGTCTTGGTTTCACGCTGCGCCAGATCGATCAGGATGCCGGCCACATCATCGGGCTCGGATTTCAGGTCGACGCCGGCGATGACGTCGGCGCGGTTTTCCTGTTCGGCAAGTCGCGCGGCCTCCGGATCGGTCGCGGTTTCCGATAGCGTATAGACGGTCGCGCCCTGGGCATCGCCTTCCTTGCGCGGCAAGGAATCGGCATGGATCGAAACGAACAAGGCGGCCCCGGCATTGCGTGCGATGCGAACGCGGTCGGCCAGCGCCACGAATGTGTCGTCGTCGCGCGTCAGCAACACGCGATATTTGCCGATCTTTTCGATGCGGTCGCGCAGGCGCTGCGCGACGTCGAGCACGATGTCCTTTTCCGCTTCGCCGCTCGGCGCCTTGGTCCCGGTATCGATGCCGCCGTGACCCGGGTCGAGCACGACCAAGGGTCGCGGGTCGGCGGAATTCGGCTGCGGCGCGTTCGCCGGAGGCGCTTCGGCGCGGACCAGCTTTTCGTCCTGGGCGATTTTTTTCACGAAGCTGTCACGGTCGGTCGCAGCGAGGTCGAGCACGAGCCGCGCCGGCGCGCCGTCGGCGGCATCGACCACGAAGGCCCTGTCGACACGGACCGGCTTGGTGACATCAAGCACCACGCGGGAACCGCCGGCCATCACCAGCCCATAACGGAACGTCTTGATCAGCCCTCGCCCGCTGTCTCCGGTGTTCGGCGGCATCTGAAACCGGACCTGGGGAATATCGAGAACCACGCGGTAAGGATCGGCCAGCGTGAAGACATGCAGGTCGATCCTGCGGTCGAGATCCATGACGAAGCGGGTCCGCAACTCGTCGCCGCCGATGCGCGCATCGGTCGCCACCGGAAATGAGTCGGGGACCGGCAGGCTCGCCGTCCCGTCCGCCGCGCAGGCAGCCCCAGCAAAAAACAGACCGAGAAGCGCCCAGCCCGCGGCTCGGACAGCCATCGGTTTCCACCCCATTCTGCCCCCTTACTCCATTAGGCGCGCGTGGTTAACCCGAACTTACCCGGCCTGCCGGAACCGGCCTGAAATACCGCGGCAATTCACCACCGTGCCGCCAAATCCCACAGATGACTTGCCAATTCCCCTTCGAGGGCCTTAGAAAGAGAGTGCTGACGGTGAAAGGTTCCGGTTGTGTCGCGTTAGGGCATCCGGTTATGTCCGCCTCAAGATTGGCTCCCGGAGGAAGATGACCGGAGCAAGGCGGGCGGCGGGTTTGGAACCGCTCCGGCGCTGTTGCTGCAACGGCCACTGGCCATAGTGACCAATGGTTGCACAAGCTGCGGCGCCACGAAGGCGGAACGAACAGGCGACGCCGATACCCTCGATTATTGAGGACAGCCGGAATCTTGAGCGTGGCGCGCGAGTCAGGGGCTGAGTTGCTCGTGGCATGGCGTCGCGTCGTCAGCGTCTAGCGGAATTGCGGCAGCGCCCGACGCTGTCGCCTCATTGCGGTTTGGAGTTCATGTCCCAGGCTTCTGCCTACGAAGCGCAAGTCCAGGTCCAATCAACGTGGCGCGGTGGCGTTCACACGCTTGCCGGCACGCGGATCTCGCTCGCTTCACGGGACTTCCAATCCGTCCCCTTCACCGACAATTGGGCCCGTGCCCTTCTCCCGCGCCAAGTCAGATGCCAAGTCAGATTTCGCATCAGACATAACGGCAACGTGGAGCGAGCAGGCATGCCGGCCCCTGTGAGATTTGCCAATGGCCAACAAAATGCTCATCGACGCGACCCATCCCGAGGAGACCCGGGTGGTCGTTCTGCGCGGCAATCGCGTCGAAGAATTCGACTTTGAATCCGCGCAACGCAAGCAGCTTCGGGGCAATATCTATCTGGCGAAAGTGACGCGCGTTGAGCCGTCGCTGCAGGCCGCCTTCGTCGACTACGGCGGCAATCGCCATGGATTTCTGGCGTTCAGCGAAATCCATCCCGATTATTATCAAATCCCGGTCGCCGACCGCGAGGCGTTGATCGCCGAGGAAGAGCGCGCGCAACGCGCGGCCGACGACGAAGTCGACCGGCGTTCGCGCCGGCACCGCCAGCATCATGCCGCGCGCCGCAATGAGACGATGCGCGGCGACGTCAATGAGCCGGTCGCCGATCCGGCGGGGTCCGAACATGCCGACCTCGCCCATCATGAGGGCGAAGAACGTGACGCGGCGGAAGCCGACGCCGTCGAGGCTTTTGGCAGCGATGCGGAGTCGGCTTCTCGCGACGATGACGCGGCCGACCATGGCGGCGCCCAGCCGAGCGCGGCGGATACCGCCGCCGAAGCGCACGCGGAAGACCACGCCGACGCGGACGACGAGGCCGATGAGCCGCTTGAGGCTCTGGCCGAGTCCGAGGCGACCGGCGAGGATCGCGAAGAAGAGCGTGAACGTGACGAGGCCGAAGAAGCGCGCGTCGTTGAAGCCAGCGACCATGCCGACGAGGCGGCGGATGCCGCAACGAGCGAAAACGGTGGAGCCTCGACCGTTGTCGAGGTGCACGAGGAGAACGGCGAGGACGCCGCAGAGGAAATCGTCGAATCCGTCGGCGGCTCCGACGCGCTCGAGGAAGTGCCCGACCGCGCCCCGCGCTATCGCCGGCAATACAAGATCCAAGAGGTGATCAAGCGCCGGCAGGTCATGCTGGTGCAGGTGGTCAAGGAAGAACGCGGCACCAAGGGCGCGGCGCTGACGACCTATCTGTCGCTTGCCGGCCGCTATTCGGTGCTGATGCCCAACACCGCACGTGGCGGCGGCATCAGCCGCAAAATCACCAATTCCGAGGATCGCGCCCGCCTCAAAGAGGCGGCCGCCGAGCTCGAAGTGCCGGAGGGCATGGGCGTGATCCTGCGCACCGCGGGCGCGAGCCGCACCAAGATCGATATCAAGCGCGACTTCGAATATCTCCTGCGCATGTGGGAGACGGTGCGTGACCTGACGCTCAAATCCACCGCACCGAAGCTCGTTTACGAGGAAGGCTCGCTGGTCAAGCGGTCGATCCGCGATCTCTATACCAAGGATATCGACGACGTCGTCGTCGCCGGCACCGACGCCTATCACGAGGCCAAGGACTTCATGCGCATGCTCATGCCGAGCCATGCCAAGAACGTGAAGCCCTACGCCGATACGCAGCCGCTGTTGTCGCGCTACGGCGTCGAAAACCAGCTCGACGCGATGTTCTCGCCGGTCGTGCAGCTGCGCTCGGGCGGCTATATCGTGCTCAACCAGGCCGAAGCGCTGGTCGCCATCGACGTCAATTCCGGCCGCGCGACGCGCGAGCATCACATCGAAGACACCGCGCTCAAGACCAATCTCGAGGCGGCCGACGAAATCTCGCGCCAGCTGCGGCTGCGCGATCTTGCCGGCCTGATCGTGATCGACTTCATCGACATGGACGAGAAGCGCAACAACCGTTCGGTCGAACGGCGGTTGAAGGAGTGTCTCAGGCACGATCGCGCCCGCATCCAGGTCGGCCGCATTTCGCATTTCGGCCTTCTGGAAATGTCGCGCCAGCGCATTCGCACCAGCGTGCTGGAAAGCTCGACGGAGAAATGTCCCTATTGCGGCGGCTCCGGTCATGTCCGCTCGGTATCGTCGCTGGCGCTGCAGGTGCTGCGCGCCCTCGAAGAGCAATTGATGAAGGGCGCCACCCACAATCTCATCGCCCGCACCCGGCCCGATGTCGCGCTCTATGTGCTCAATCAGAAGCGCGCGCATTTGCGCAGCCTGGAAGAGCGTTTCGCCATCACCATCACCGTCTCGGCCGATGAATCGGTGGCGGCGCCGCTGGCTTTTGTCGTCGATCGCGGCGAGCAGGTGCACACGCCGGAAGCGGCGAAGGCGCTCGCCGAACGCACGCAAGCCGAGGCTGCACCGCTCGAGGACGAGGACGATCTCGAAGACTTGGTCGTGGCCGAAGAGGAAGGCACCGACGAGGCGGCTTCGCCCACCACCGTGCCCGAGCAAGGCGAAGGCGGCGCACGCCGCAAGCGCCGCCGCCGCCGCCGCGGCGGCCGCAACGGCAGCGACCAGTCGCACGATCAGGATCATGAACAAGGTTCCGACCAAGCGGCCGAGCACGACGACGACCACGCTCCGATCGCCGGTTCTGGCGATGATCTCGCCGCCGACGGCGATCGCGAAGCGGCGGACGACGACGAGCCGGGCGAACAGACTGGCGAGCTCGCGCCGCAAAGTCGCGCCGAGAATGGCGACCCGCAGCGCGACGGCGAGCGGCGGCGGCGGCGCGGACGCCGCGGCGGACGCCGCAACCGCCATCGCAACGGCGGCGAGCGGCAAGACAATCGCCAAGAGGGCCAGCAGGATGGCCATGACGACCGGACGGACGGCGCGGAAGAGACTTTCGCTTCCGCCGAGGAGTTGAGCGCGCCGGCTTCGACCGAGCCCGAGCTCAGCAATGCTGTCGCCGATCTCGATACGTCCCCACCCCGGCCGCGGGAGCCGATGGTGGGTAGTGAAGCGCCTGCCGCGCCGCCGCCCGCTGAAGCGGAACCGGTGCGCCGGCGTTCGACGGTGCGCGAACGTGCGCCGGTCGCGAGCAGCAACGAGACGGCCGCGGTTTCCACACCGTCGGCGCCGCCTGCCGCGCCCGCGCCGGAGCCCGGCGCGACGGACGGCAACGAAGCGGCGGGCGATCAGCCGCGCCGCACCGGCTGGTGGTCCCGCCGCTTCGCCGGCAGTTAGAGCATGATCCGGAAAAGTGGACACCGGTTTTCCGACAAGATCATGCTCCACAAAAATGTGCGCTGATGCGGAGCGGCTGGGCCGACGCTGACGCCGAGGCCGTCGTCGCGCGCTACGCGAAGTCGCGCGTCGATCGCGAGCTGGCGCTACGCATTTATACGACGCGGCTTCTCGGCCGCGATCCCAAGCTCGTGCTGCATGGCGGCGGCAATACGTCGGTGAAGATGCGCATGCGCGACCTCTTCGGCGAAGAGGTCGAGGTGCTGCGCGTCAAGTCGTCCGGCTCGGACATGGCGACGGTCGAGCCCGACAACATGGTCGCGGTGCGGCTTCAACCGATGCGCAAGCTGCGCGCGCTCAAGACCGTCGAAGACGAAGAGCTGGTCGGGCTTGAACGCGCCAATCTGCTCGATCCCACCGCGGCCAATCCCTCGGTCGAAATGATGCTGCATGCGTTCTTGCCGCATAAATTCGTCGACCACACGCACGCGACCGCGGTGCTGAGCGTCATCGATCAGCCCGACGGCGAAAAGAAGTGCGCCGAGATTTTTGGCACCCGCCTCGCCTTCGTGCCGTATCTGATGCCGGGCTTCGGGCTCGCCCAAACTTCGATCGAAGCCTTCGAGAAGGCGAAGCCGGGCGACGGCTTGATCCTGAGCAAGCACGGCATCGTCACCTTCGGCGACAGCGCGCGTGAGGCTTACGAGCGCATGATCGAGATGGTGACGCTTGCGGAAGATTTCATTGCAAGCAATCGCAAATCAGTCAGCGTCGCCGGATCGGCAAGTGCCGCGGCGGTCGCATCACTCGCGCCGCAGGTCGCCCCGATTTTGCGCGGCGCCTGCAGCGCGAAAGACGCCCAGACCGAAGGCGCATGGCGGCGGCTTATTCTCGAATTTCGTTCGAGCGACGCCATTTTGAATTTTCTCAAGGCCAAGGATCTTGACCGCATCAGCTCGAGCGGCGTGATCACGCCGGACCACACCATCCGCACCAAAAACTGGCCGCTGCTGGCGCCGAGCGCCGATCCCGGCAAGCTCGACGACTTCGCGCGCGCGGCGCGCGAGCGGGCGAACACATTTGCTGTGAGCTATCGCCAATATTTCGCGCGCCACAACAAGCGCGCCGGCGGCATCAAGCATGAGCTCGATCCGCTGCCCCGCGTCGCGCTGGTGCCGGGCCTTGGCCTGTTCGGGCTCGGCCCGAGCAAAAAGGATGCGGTGATTGCGGCCGACATTGCCGAGGCTTGGGTCGAAGGCGTCGGCAATGCCGAGGCTATCGGCAAATTCGAATCGATCTCCGAAGCCGACATGTTCGATTGCGAATATTGGCCGCTGGAGCAGTTAAAGCTCGGCACGCGCATCGCGCCGCCGCTCCAAGGCCAGATCGCCGCCGTCACCGGCGCCGCCGGTGCCATCGGTGCGGCAACCGCGAAGGCCTTCGCTGCCGCGGGCGCGGAAGTCGCACTGCTCGACGTGAATTTGTCTGCCGCGCAAGAACAGGCCAAGGCCGTCGGTGCAACCGCACTGCCCGTTGCCTGCGATGTCACCAATGCGGACTCGGTCAAGACCGCTTTCAACACCATCGCAAAGACTTTCGGCGGCGTCGATATCGTCGTTTCCAATGCCGGCGCCGCCTGGCAGGGCCGCATCGGCGAAGTCGACGAAGCGATTTTGCGCAAAAGTTTTGAGCTGAATTTCTACGGCCATCAGCGGATCGCGCAGGCCGCGGTGAAGATCATGCAGGCGCAAGGCACCGGCGGCTGTCTGCTCTTCAATGTATCGAAACAGGCGGTCAATCCCGGTCCGAATTTCGGTCCCTACGGATTGCCCAAGGCGGCACTGCTTGCTCTGGTGCGGCAATACGCGCTCGACTACGGCGCCGACGGCATCCGCGCCAACGGCGTCAATGCCGACCGCATCCGCTCCGGCCTGCTCACCGCCGACATGATCGCCGCGCGCTCGAAGGCGCGCGGCCTGTCGGAGAAGGACTATATGAGCGGCAACCTGCTCGGCCGCGAAGTCACCGCCGACGACGTCGCGCAGGCCTTCCTGCATCAAGCGCTGGCGCTGAAAACGACCGCCGACATCACCACCGTCGACGGCGGCAACATCGCCGCCGCGATGCGGTGAGTGTTATCGGCATTCAATCGCTCGACAAAATCACGTTCTTCAGGATCGGATAGATCTGCGTCTCCCAGCGCTTGCCGGAGAACACGCCGTAATGGCCGACGCCGGCCTGCATGTGGTGGCGCTTCAGATAGGGCCGCAGCTTGCTGCAGAGGTCGTGCGCCGCGACCGTCTGGCCGACGGCGCAGATGTCGTCGCGCTCGCCTTCCACCGTCAGCAGCATGGTCTTGCGGATCGCGGTCGGATCGACCTTCTGGCCGTGCCATTCGAGCTTGCCGAGCGGCAGCGCATAGTCCTGAAAGATCAGCCGCACGGTTTCCAGATAAAACTCCGCCGCGAGGTCGAGCACGGCGAAATATTCGTCATAGAACGCCTTGGTGACGGCGGCTTTTTCCAGTTCGCCATTGGCGAGATTCTCGTAAAGCTCCTTATGCGCCTTCACGTGCCGCTCGACATTCATGCTCATGAAGGCGACGAGCTGCACGAAGCCCGGATAGACGCGGCGGAAGGCGCCCGGATAACGCAGCGGCACTGAGGCGGTGAGCGTGCGCTCGAACCAGTCGATGGTTTTCTTTCGTGCCAGTTCGTTGACCGTGGTCGGATTGATGCGGGTATCGATGGGCCCCGCCATCAAGGTCATCGAACGCGGCTGCGCCGGATTGTCGGCCTGCGCCATCACCGCGGCGGCGGCGAGCACGGCGACGCAAGGCTGGCACACCGCGGCCACATGCGCACCCGGCCCCATGGTCTCCAGGAATTTGATGACGTGATCGGTATATTCGTCGACGCCGAAGCGGCCCGCGGTCAGCGGCACGTCGCGGGCATTGTGCCAGTCGGTGATATAGACGTCGTGATCGGGCAGCATGGTCTTCACCGTCGCCCGCAATAGTGTCGCGAAATGCCCTGACAGCGGCGCCACCAGAAGGACGCGCGGCTGCACCGTCGCGACGTCTTTCTTGAAATGCAGAAGCGTGCCGAACGGCGTGGTCAGCGCCGCCTCCTCGCGCACTTCGACTTCGCGATTGCCGACCGTCACCGAGCCGATGCCGAAGGGAGGCCGCGTGTGCGTGAGACCGGCGCGGGAAATCAGCTCATAAACCGCGGTGAGATTGCGCATCGCCGGATGGTCGGCGAGCATCGGCGGGCTTCCGGAGGTCGCCGCTAGGCTGGCCCAGGCCCGGACCGGCGTCATTATGTCGGATTGTAACTGGTAAGCGAGATACAGCATCCCGAGGTACGGCTCGATGTCCACGGGCGCCGCGTACCTTCGACGGTACGGCTCGACCCCCCAACCCGGAAAAGCTAGTGCATTTTTTGTTGCGCTGCGACAAGAATATGAACATCCTGCACAATTGGGCTTGCCGAGGTGCAGAGGTTGCTGCGGAAGCGGCGTTGGTTTAGATCTTAAGTGTTTGATTAGGCTGCAAATTCAAAAGAGAACGACGGGATGTCCAAGGCCACTCTCACCATTGCCAGCAAGAATTACGGCTCCTGGTCGCTGCGCGGCTGGTTGCTCTGCAAAATGGCGGGCATCGACTTCGAGGAGAAGTTTGCCTCGACCGACGACCCCTCGACCCGCGCCGAGCTGCTGCTGCTGTCGCCGTCGTTCCTGGTGCCGTGCCTGGTTCATGACGGGCTGAAAGTCTGGGACACGCTCGCCATCGCCGACTATCTGCACGAGATCGCGCCCGAGGCCGGCCTGATGCCGGCCGATCGCGGAAAGCGCGCCCATTGCCGCTCGATCTGCGGCGAGATGCATTCCGGCTTCAGCAATCTGCGCTCGGCGCTGCCGATGAACATCAAGGCGCATTTCCCGGGCTTCAAGTCCTGGGCCGGCGCGCGCGGCGACATCGAACGCATCACCGCGATCTGGCGCGAATGCCTGAGCGAGTACAAAGGCCCGTATCTGTTCGGCCAGGCGCCATGCGCGGCGGACGCCATGTATGCGCCGGTCTGCTCGCGGTTTGCGACCTATGACGTCGCCATCGATGCGTCGTCGCAGGATTACTGCAACACCATGATGTCGCATCCATTCATGCAGGAATGGATCGCGGCGGCGAAGGTCGAGCCGGACGAGCTCGAGGAGCTCGACGTCGAGTTTTGACCTCGTCATTCTCGGGCCGAGCGGAGCGAGGAACCGGGAATCCATACTCCCGGTTCAACAAAGTTCTACACCGACTGTGACTATGGATTCCGGGTTCACCGCTTCGCGGTGCCCCGGAATGACGACTAATCCCAGTCGATCGTGCCGGAATAGGCAAAATTGACGACGCGGCCGTCGGGACGGGCCAGCGCGGCGATCGCGCGCATTTCCGCCTCGCTCAGCTTGAAATCGAAGATCGAGGCATTCTCGACCAGCCGATCGATCTTGCTGGTGCGCGGAATGACGACGATGTTCTGCTGCACCAGATAGCGCAGGCACACTTGCGCCGCGGTCTTCTCGTGCGCGGCGCCGATCTGGGCCAGCACTTTGTCGTTCTTGGCATTGCCGCGCGCGATCGGGCTATAGGCGACAAGCGCCATGAAATTCGCCCGGCAGGCGGCGAGCACTTTTGACTGGTCGAGATAGGGATGGCACTCGACCTGATCGCAGACCAAGGGCTCAGTCGAGATGCGGACTGCCTCTTCGATCATCGCCACCGTGAAATTGGAAATGCCGATATGGCGCGCCAGCCCGTCGCGCTTGACCTTGCACAGCGCGCCGAGCGTCTCCTCGAGCGGGATCTGCGGATTGGGCCAGTGCAGCAGCACGAGGTCGACTTCGCTCTGGCGCAGCCGCACCAGCGAGTCGCGCACGGCACGCTCCAGCGCCCGCGGCGCGAAATGCGACGGCCAGACTTTCGTGGTCAGGAACACTTCGCCGCGCTTGACGTCGGAGGCATGGATGCCCTCCCCGACTTCGCGCTCGTTGTCGTAGATTTCCGCGGTGTCGACGTGGCGATAGCCGAGCCGCAAAGCCTGCTCGACCACCCGCGCGCAGGAGCGGCCGCGCAATTCCCAGGTGCCGAGCCCGACGAGCGGAATCTTGGCGCCGTTGGCGTTGATGCTGGGGATGGATACGGTTGTATTCACGACTTGATCTTGAGCTTTGCGCTCAATCCCATTTGGGCGCCTGCGGCGGGCTCACAATACGTGAGTCCGGGCGCTTGAGTTTGCCGATCTCGGCCATCTCGGCCTCGTTCAGCTTAAAATCGAGGCTGCCGAGATTTTCCGCAAGCCGCTCGCGCTTCGAGGTGCGCGGAATTGGAATGATGCGCTCCTGTTCGAGAAAGCATAAGGCCACTTGCGAAGCGGTCTTGCCGTGGGCGCGGCCGATCTTCTGCAAGGTCTCGTCGCCCGGCACTTTGCCGCGCGCCAGCGGACAATAGCCGACCACGGCCATGCCATGGCGCCGCGCGGCGGCAACGATGTTGCTTTGATCGAGATAGGGATGGGTTTCGATCTGCAGCACCGCGATCGGCTCGCTCGCGAGCGCGGTGGCCTCATCGAGCATGGCGATGTTGAAATTGGCGACGCCGATATTCTTGGCGAGGCCTTGTTTCTTCACCTTGCACAGCGCGGCGATCGAGCCGGCGAGCGGAATTTGCGCATTGGGCCAGTGGATCATCAGCAGATCGACCCACGGCAGCTTGAGCTTCTCCAGGCTCTCGTCGACCGAGCGCTCGAAGTCGCCCGGCGCCAGCCGGTTGAACCAGACTTTCGTGGTGAGGAAGACGTCCTCGCGCTTGAGCCCCGAGCCGCGCAGCCCTTCGCCGACTTCGCGCTCGTTGCCGTACATCTGCGCCGTGTCGAGATGGCGATAGCCGAGCTGCAACGCCGCCTCGACCATTTCGACGCATAGGGTCTCCTTGAGCGTCATGGTGCCGAAGCCGAGAACCGGGATGCGCGCGCCAAGAGCCTCAACGCGGCGTTCGGTGGCCTCCATCCCTCGTCCCTCGCATCACACCCGGCCGGCCTTGCCCGCGTCGGCGCTTGTCATGAAGTTGCGTGGAGCATCCGCTATCGCGCGCCGCGATTCCAGCCCCAAGGTACGAATGCCCAAAGCGCGGGCCGCGTGGCTGATCCGCAGAATATGCAGAATATCGGAAGCGCTCAGCGCCCCGTTCAGCGCGTTTTGCCGAGCACCGCGAAGGCGGCTTCCGGGGCCTGCTCGATGACCTTGAGCAGCGCGCGCGCCGGGCCGCGCGGCGAGCGCTTGCCCTGCTCCCAATTGCGCACCGTCTCGACCGGAACGCCAATGCGGGCGGCGAAGGCGGTCTGAGTCAGACCGGTCCGCCCGCGCACATTGCGCGCATAGCTCGCGTCCTCTTGCCTTGTATCGGGAGCCCGCGCGCCGTTGCGGGCGGCGGTGCGGATCGCCTGCGGATCGGTCGGTATGTCGCGTTCGCTGCCGTCCGGCAGAATCTCGACCAACCGTCCGTCTGCTTTTAGACGCACGCGCAGCATGGCATTCGCTCCGCTGAGCCGCCCCCGGCATCGGGTCACCTGCAGGCCACTTGCACCATATCTGATTCGTCATGGATTCAATGAGTTAGTAAGCCAAGACCGTGCTAAAGAACTGGGTCAATGGACGCAATTCGTGCATTGGCCGAATAGGCCAATGACCTAATTGTTTCTCCGAGAGCGGACGGCCGGAGTCTTCGGCGTGCAGAACCTGCAAATGCAAAACCTGCAAATCAATGCGCGGCGGCTTTGGGATTCGCTGATGGAGACGGCGAAGATCGGCGGCACGCCGAAGGGCGGCATTTGCCGGCTCACGCTCACCGACCTCGACCGGGAAGTGCGCGACTGGTTCAAGACGCAATGCCAAGCGCTCGGCTGCACGGTCGGCGTCGACGACGTCGGCAACATGTTCGCGCGCCGGCCCGGCAAGAATGCCGCCCTGCCCCCGATCGCCATGGGCTCGCATCTCGACACCCAGCCGACCGGCGGCAAGTTCGACGGCGCGCTCGGCGTGCTGGCCGCGCTCGAAGCGCTACGCACGCTGCACGATCTCGGCTACGAGACCAATGCCCCGATCGAGATCGTCAACTGGACCAACGAGGAAGGCTCGCGCTTTGCCCCGGCGATGCTCGCCTCCGGCGTCTTCGCCGGCGTGTTCTCCGCCGACTATGCGCACAGCCGCGCCGACCGCGATGGCAAGACCTTCGGCGAAGAACTGCAGCGCATCGGTTACCAGGGCGTCGAGAAGGCCGGTGCGCGCAAATTCTCAGGCCTGTTCGAATTGCACATCGAACAAGGTCCGATCCTCGAAGACGAAGGCGCCATGATCGGCGTCGTGCAAGGCGTCCAAGGCATCCGCTGGTACGAAGTCACGATCAAAGGCCAGGCAGCGCATACCGGCACGACGCCGATGCAACGGCGCAAGAATGCACTGGTCGGCGCCGCGCGCGTGATCGACCGCATCGATGAAATCGCCCGCGAACATCCGTTTTACGCAGTCGGCACGGTCGGCTTGATCGAGAACCGGCCGAACAGCCGCAACGTCATCCCGGACGAGGTATTTTTCACCGTCGACTTCCGCCATCCGCAGGACGCCGTTCTCGACGCGATGGAAGCGAAGCTGCGCACGGCGCTGCGCGAAATCCTCGAACCCTTGAATCTTGCTTACGAAGAGGCGCGGATCTGGTCCTCGCCGCCGGTCAAATTCGCGTCGGAACTAATTGACTGCGTGCGGATCGGCGCGGCGAAGGCCGGATTCAAATCGCGTGACATCGTTTCCGGCGCCGGCCACGACGCCGCCTATATCGCCCGCGTGGCGCCGACCACGATGATCTTCGTGCCGTGTGCCGGCGGCATCTCCCACAACGAGGCGGAATCGACGAGCTTCGACGAATGCGCCGCCGGCGCGCAGGTTTTACTCAACGCCGTGCTGGAATTCGACCGGCGGCTTGGCTAGCGCATGTCCCGGAAAAAGCCGGTGACTGATCCAGCGCGCATACTCTACCGACTAGTCCGGAAGTGCCAGTAGGAGACGTAGACAGCCAGGTGGCTAATGTCGGTTAGCCGTGGCTTCAGCAATAGCATTTACGGCTCGATTACGTAATTCGTTCCATGCCGCGAAATCGGCAGGATTCAGAATTAGTGAATACCGCAGCCCATTCTCGTCAAATTGCAGATTGCAATAGCCAGGCGGACAACGAATTAGTGTCGTTGTGCGCCCAGCCGCATCATTTTCAAAACAAACTTTTCCCGGTCGCCCGCTAAACAACGCGTCTCCGCACTTTAATCCGGCCTCCATCAATCGGTTGTCACCGACTGTCGCAGCCTCTGGAACCAGTGCGCTCGCAGCTTTGGATAAGCATACGTTGTCATTCGTGGTGAAATGTAAGCCGGCATATAGACCGCCCGCAGCAAAGCAAAGCTGCGCTTGAAATTGATATGGCTTCAGTCGCCAATCGACCCACAAATCTCGATCACCCACGGAGAAATGGACGCGCTCAGTGCCAACCGGCGTCAGGAAGACATCAACAGCAAAACCCGCAGGTATCGTCCAAGCAAGCGCAACTAATCCCGCTGAAACGCGCAAGCTCCATAACCGGGCGATACCGGCGGCAACGCCGGCCAGTACGAAGGCGGGGGGTCCTATTAGAAAGGCAAGCCTGACAGCCTCGTAACGTCCATGCCAGGGATCAAACTCGTATGCGGGCAGAGCCGATCCGAATGGAATCGTCCAGCCCGCAATCCAGCCGACAACCCACGTTCCAAGTATTAAGCCGTCCCTCCAATCCAAAGCGGGTACATTGCGCAGGCGTTGAGTAACGTGATGAAAGAATAGCCCGCTCGGAACAGCGGCGATACCGATGAGGAGCACGCCGAAAGGATCGGATAAGGGCGGATAGAGTAAGACAAGAAGCAAATAACATGCGCCGATTATGATTGAGGTTGCACCGACGTAAATCCAACGATTTGTTAGTCCGAAACGCTGAATCAAATCGTGCAGAGGAATACCAGCAAAGGCCATAACCACGACGGCTGGAAAGCATGAAAATGTGAGAAGCGGGACAGCACCCTGCCAGCCATCGTAACCGACCGAAGCGAGGCCGTAGATCGCTACAAAAAGTGCAGGAAAAATAGCTGCAACGAAACCAGTCAATGCCGCAGCATAAACCACCGGCAACGTTGAATCGGATGGACGCTGGTTCATTGCCGAGGCCGGTAGACGCGAAATGCGTCACCAATGAGAATATCGAAAATCAAGCGTGTCCGCTTTGGGTTATCAGCTGATTTTCTTGGACGTTTGCGTGATGTCTGCCCTTCTCCCGAAAGCGGACGTTAGCTCCGCGTTTATGAGCATACGCCCTAAAGCGTGCTGAAGAACTGCAACAGCACGGCGCGCCGCGCCGTCTCGCGGGCTTCGCAGGCGCTTCCCATCGGGCCTGCCATCGTGCCCTGGATTTTGTCCCAGTAGAAATTGCAGGTCGTGTCGCGATAGGCGATCCAGGCGCGCTGCATGGCGCGAAGCTTTGCGGTCTGGTCATCGTCCAGCGTGCCGAGAAGTTTCTTGTAGTTTTCGTTGAGGAGATCGTCCCAGATCGCCGTCTCGGTGCGATAGCAATCGGCGGTCGCGGCATCGGACGCGTGAGACGGTTTGTTGGTGCAAGGCGTGGCGACCAGATTGAACAGGCATTGCTGCTCGACCTTGTCCAGATCGTCCCGGTACTTCACGGCGCAAGCCCGGATCGCGGCGACTTCTTTATCTGTGGGCTTGGGCGTCTGGGCGAAGCCGGACACCGGCACGACCCATGAAAAGAGGCTTGCCAGGACTACGGCAATTCCGAGCTTCATTTCTCTTCACCGCGTCTTTTCGAAAATCTCGCGCCCGATCAGCATGCGGCGGATTTCGCTGGTGCCGGCGCCGATCTCGTAGAGTTTTGCGTCGCGCAACAGGCGCCCCGCCGGATAGTCATTGATATAGCCGTTGCCGCCGAGACATTGGATCGTCTCCAGCGCCATCCAGGTGGCGCGTTCGGCGGCGTAGAGGATGGCGCCGGCGGCATCCTCACGCGTGGTCTCGCCGCGATCGCAGGCTTGGGCCACGGCATAGACGTAGGCCTTCGACGCATTGAGCGTCACATACATATCGGCGAGCTTGGCCTGCATCAGCTGGAAGCGGCCGATCGGCTGGCCGAACTGCGTGCGCTGATGCAAATAAGGAATGACGACGTCCAAGCACGCCTGCATCACGCCGAGCGGGCCCGCTGCGAGCACGGTGCGCTCGTAATCGAGCCCCGACATCAGTACATTGACGCCGTTGCCGACCACGCCGAGCACGTTCTCGGCCGGCACTTCGCAATCCTCGAAGATAATCTCGCTGGTGTCGGAGCCGCGCATGCCGAGCTTGTCGAGCTTCTTGCCGGTACCGAATCCCTTGAAGCCGTTCTCGACGATGAAGGCGGTGATGCCGCGCGCGCCCGCGGTGCGGTCGGTCTTGGCATAGATCACGAGCGTGTCGGCGACCGGCCCGTTGGTGATCCACATTTTCGAGCCGTTGAGAACGTAGCGGTCGCCCTTCTTGTCGGCGCGCGTGCGCATCGACACCACGTCGGAGCCGGCGCCCGGCTCCGACATTGCCAGCGCCCCGACATGTTCGCCGGAAATCAGCTTCGGCAGATAGCGGCGTCTTTGTTCGTCATTGCCGTTGCGGCGGATCTGATTGACGCAGAGGTTCGAATGCGCGCCGTAGGACAGGCCGACGGCGGCGGAGCCGCGCGAAATCTCCTCCATGGCCACGCAATGGGCGAGATAGCCGAGGCCGGAGCCGCCCAATTCCTCCTCGACGGTGATGCCAAGAAGACCAAGCGCGCCGAGCTGCGGCCACAGTTCGCGCGGAAATTTGTTGGAGCGGTCGATCTCGTCCGCGATCGGCGCGATCTTGTCGGCGGTGAAATCCCGCACCGTCTCACGCAGCATTCCGACATCGCTGCCCAGGCCGAAATCGAGGCCTGGTAGGCTATTGGCCAGCATTGCGCGCTTCCTCCCGTGCTGTGGTCGTTGGCCGCGCGATGAATTTGCCGTCTATAGATAGCGGCTTGCGGCGGCCCTGTCAGGATGGCGCTAAATCGCAGCGCCGCATCAGCCGGACGCACTTTCGGCTCGCCGCGCGGTGCGGGCCACGGCCGGCCGCGACAGGATCTTGTCGATCGATTCCGCCGGGCACGCCTTGGCGAACAGATAGCCCTGCATCTCGTCGCAGCCGGCGAGCCGCAGCAGCACCCGCTGCTCGTTGGTCTCGACGCCTTCGCCGAGCACCTTCATGCCGAGCGCATGGCCGAGCGTGACGATCGACTGCACGATGGCGCCGGAATTGCCGGTGGTGCCGAGCGAGGCGACGAAGCTGCGGTCGATCTTGAGCCGGTCGAACGGAAACTTCTGCAGATAGTTCAAGCTCGAATAGCCGGTGCCGAAATCGTCGAGCGCGGTCGACACCCCGAGCGCGCGCAAGGCTTCAAGCTTGACTTGCGTCTCTTCCGGATTGTCGATCAGCACGCCTTCGGTGACTTCGAGGACGACGCGCGACGCCGGCATGCCGGTTTCGGCAAGCACCGCGCCGAGCGTTTCGACCAGATCGCGGCTGCGCATCTGCACCGGCGACAGATTGACCGAGACGAAAAGTTCCGGCCAGCGCACGCCTTCACTGAGCGCACGCCGCAGCGCGATCTCGCCGAGCTCGACCATCAGGCCGGACTCCTCGGCGAGCGGAATGAACGTCGACGGCGGGATAGCGCCCCGCGTCGGATGGGTCCAGCGCAACAGCGCTTCGACGCCGACAATGCTGCCGCCCTCGGCGGCGACCACCGGCTGATAATGAACCTCGAAAACATCCTTGGCGATTGCCGCCTCGAGCTCGCGCAGGAGAAAACGGCGCTCGGAATGCTCTTGCTGAATTTGCGGCACGAAGCGCCGCACCGTGCCGCGCCCGGCGCGCTTGGCGGCGCGCAGCGCCAGCGCGGCGCGGCGGTTCAATTCGTCGCCGGTCGTGCCGTCTTCCGGCGCCTGGGCAATGCCCATGCTGACGGACATCTGCCACATCTGATCCATGAAGATCGGCGCGGCGAGCGCGGCCGTGATCCGGTCGGCAAGTTCGGTCGCGGTCTGCGCTTTGCCGGAACCGATGATGACGGCGAATTCGTCGTCCTGATAACGGCCGAACATTGCGCCGTCGGGAAGCCATGCCCGCAGGCGCTCGGCGATGTTGACCAGCATGGTGTCGCCGCCGGCCCAGCCCAGCATATCGTTGACGTCGTTGAAGCTGTCGATGTCGAACAAGAGGAACACGACGACGCCGTCGCGGCGTGCGGCCATGATCGCGTCGAGGCGATCGAGCAGCACGCGCCGGTTGGCCAGTCCGGTAAGCGGATCTTGCGTGGTGAACTTGCGGACCAGATCGACATTGCGCTGAAACGAACGGGTCAGCCGCTGCGTCGCGCCGAGCGTGAGCGCCGCAGCAAGCGCCAGCAGGATGCCGAACAGGCCGGCCGCGCCCCACAGCCAATTCATCGTCGCGCTCAGCGCGCGGCCCGGCGCCCAGCTGAACCAGCCGATGATTCGGCCCTGCGCATCGTGCAGCGACTGGACCTCGCGTCCGCCGCCGGCGGTGAGTTCGGCATCGAATCTGAGGTCGTTGAGCCCGGAGCGGCGTCCGATCTGCGCGAGCTGATCCGAATCGAAATGAACGGAATCGCCGAACAGGCCGCGCAGCTCGCCAAGCGTCGCTTCCAGCGACCTGTGTTGTTCGGCCGCACGCGACATGTCGTTACGCTGCGCCGCGCCAAGGCCGGCCACGGCGCAGGCGATCACGGCGAACGCAAGGATCAGCAGCAGAAATGTGGTGATACGCGCGATATACCGGCCGGGCATCGACAAAACCGCCTGCCTGACCCATCGCCGCCGCGCCCAACGGGCTCTCAGAGCGGCTTTCATTCCCACGCCCCCACACGCCTACACTTGCGCCAGCGAGCTTAAGGGGCTGGGATTAACGGCAAGGAAAAGCCCGAACCAGGCGGATTGTGCCGGGGCGTGGCGTTTTCGCACTAGTTATAGACGTCGGATCGCCGCATGAAGGGGCCGTTCACCTTCTGTTAACCAAGCTTACCGGTAATATTCCGGTCAGAGGGACGGCGGCGCCGGCGGCTTTGCCGGCTTCCGAGGGTTGGGATGCGAAGCTTCAAAGCGGTCCTTTTTGCTGCGGCTTTCGCCGCTGTAGCCGGCGCACCATTCGCGGTTGTCGGCGCGCGGGCGGAGCAAGGTGCGCCGCGCGCGCCGGCGGCACCCGTTCCTCCGCAAGCCACAATACGGCTTGCCGTGCAGAACAGCACGCCGCTGCCGGCGGGCAATACACCCGTTCCCGTTCAAGCCGCTGCGCCGGCGCATGCGCAGGAGACGACGCCGGCTGCTTCGGCAAAGCCGGACGCCGCCGCTACGCCCACACAAGAGTCCAAACAACAAGACGGCAAGCAGCAAGACTCAAAACAACAAGACATCAAGCAAGACGCCGGCAAAGACACCAAGCCGGACAGCGCCACGCCGACTCAGGCGCAATCGCCGGCGCCGGTGCAAGGCGCTGCACAGAACTGCCCGGGAAATCCGAATGCGCTCGGCACCAGCCGCGTGCTCGCCATCGATCCCGCCGACTACAAGCGCATCGGCCACATGCAATATCCGGAATCGCTGCCGCTGCAGGACAAGGAAGTGGTGATCACTTTCGACGACGGTCCGCTGCCGCCCTATTCCAATCAGATCCTCGACATCCTCGCCTCGGAATGCGTGAAGGTGACGTACTTCCTGGTCGGAGAAATGGCCCGCGCCTATCCCGCCGTGGTGCGCCGCGAATACGAGGAAGGCCACACGCTCGGCACCCACAGCGAACATCACCCGCTGCATTTCGGCGAAATGCCGGTCGAGCGCATGCGGTCGGAGATCGATGTCGGCATTTCCGATGTCGGCGCGGCGCTCGGCGACACCAAATATCTGGCGCCGTTCTTCCGTATTCCCGGTCTCGATCGGTCCAATACGCTGGAAGACGAACTCGCGGCACGTCACCTCATCGTCTTCTCCTCGGACACGCTCGCCGACGATTGGCGTCACGTAACGCCGGAGCAGATCAAGTCGCTGGCGCTCAGCCGGCTGACGAAGCTGGGCAAAGGCATCCTGCTGTTGCACGACATTCACGCCAAGACGGTGGCGGCGCTGCCGGGCATTCTCAAAGGGCTGAAGGACAACGGCTTCCGCATCGTGCAGGTGGTGCCGTCAGCCTCCTACCAGATCGCGATGGCCAACAAGCCGAAGCCGCAGATGCTGGTTTCCGCCATGCCGGACGAGATCAGGATCGGTGGCGGCATCGACAATGCCGCCGCGCACCCGGCTTGGCCGCAGCCGGCCGCGTTGTCTGCGGAAAATCTCAAGCCTGACGACATCGCCCTGCCGGCGCCCGACGCGTCATCGTTCGAGCCCGATGCCGGTTTGCCTGACGACAGCGCCAATGTGCAATGGCCGGAGCAGCCGAAGGCAGCGGCGGCGTCCGACGAGGATGCGCATAGCGACAAGGCATCCGAGCATGCGCGCCATCGCAAGCACGACGCCGATTCCGGCGAGCACGACCGGCATCACCGCCGGCACGAGCGCGCCCGCAGCGGCGGCGATGGCCATCGCGCCGACCTGGTGTCGAAGATCAAAGCGCTCGCCGGCATGTTCACGCCGGCGCATTAGCGCATAATCCGGAAAAAGCTTGTCCTCGGACTCCGATCCGAGGATGGGAACCGGTTTTCCGGATCATGCTCAACTGAAAACCGCGAGGCGCGAAAGCTGCTTCCATTTATTTTCGCCTGACACCGGCCATGTCGATGATTTGCGCGTAGACCGGCATATCCTTGGCGATGCTCGCCGTGGCCTGATCCGGAGTCGAGCCGACCGACTGGATTCCGAGATTAGCGAAGGTCTTGATCACGTCCGGATCGGCGGCGACGGTTTGCAGCGCTTGCGCGAGCTTAGTCCTCACCTCCGCCGGCACGCCGCCGGTCGCGGCATAACCGTTCCAGGCGATGTATTCGAAACCGGGGATGGTCTCGGCGACCGTCGGCACGTCGGGAAGCTGCGGCATGCGCTGTGGCGTCGACACCGCGAGCGCTTTGACATTGCCGCTTTTCACCGGCTCGATCAGATCGGACGAATTGCCGAAATGCATGTCGACTGATTTCGACAGCACCGCCGTCAGCGCCGCCTGGCCGCCGGTGAACGGCACATGCACCATGTCGAGGCCTTCCTTTCCGGCAAGGTAGGCGGTCGAGAGATGATTATTGGTCGACGTGCCGCCGCTCGAATAGGTGAGCTTGCCGGGATTAGCGCGGGCATAGGCGATGAATTCGGCGAGCGACGCATAAGGTGCGTCCTTGGCAACGACGAGAACCATGCCGTTGGTGCCGGTGATGCTGACCGGCACAAGGTCCTTCAACGGCACGTAGCTGACGTCCTGCGCAAGCGGCAGGACAGTGAAAAGCGTGCTGCCGACAAACAGCAGCGTGTAGCCGTCTTGCGGCGCGTGCATCGCGTAATCCACGCCGATGGCGCCGCCCGCCCCCGGCTTATTTTCGACGATGAATGTCTGGTTGAAGATCTTGCCCAGCCGGTCCGCCGTAACCCGCGCCATCGTGTCGGTCACGCCGCCGGCGCCGTAAGGCACCACGATCCTCACCGTATGATCCGGCCATTGCTGGGCTTCGCAAGGCGCAACAAACCAAAGCAGCGTCAAACTCGCAGCCACCGTCGCGAGCCATTGTCTCACCGTCATTCCTGTCTCCTTCTCTCACCATGGGCCACGAGGCCAGGATGGCAGGCAAGATGCAGGCCAATGACCGCAAGATCGCTCGCGGGGTGTCGGCAAATGAAAAGGGCGGCCAACCGAGCCGCCCGAGGGGACTTAACAAATGCCGTGATCAGTGCTGTGCGGGTTTTGGGAGATTGTACCCGACCTCCAACATCGCTTCGCGCAATGCTTCGTCAGACAAGATCTCGTTTATCAACCAGGGCACTTCGTTTTTTTGGTACTTCCCGTTTTCCAAATGGTCCTCAAGCAACGCTTTTACTTCGGCGATGCGTTCACATATCGCCCACACTGCGTCTCTCATCGTAGTCCCCGACGCCTACCCGAACCCCACGTAACAAATTTGCTTGTGCTAAAGAGGCCGAAATGTGACACGCGGCGCTTTAGGTTGCAGGCGAGCATTCCCTCACC
>CAVUNZ010000003.1:0-157500 GCA_963742975.1 uncultured Alphaproteobacteria bacterium
ATTTGCCCCAGCCGAAGTGATAGTTCAGGCCGGCGCGAACAACGTCCTCGTGCATCGAGACATTGTCGGTCGGGGCGATGCCGCAATTAGCCCCGCAGTTCATGCGGCCCAGATCGACATGGAGATATTCGGCCTTCGCCGTCCAATTGCCGGGCAGCGCGAATTCCAGACCGCCGCCGACGGTCCAGCCGGCATTGGTGGTGCTGTCGCCGGCGAAGCCGGGGGTTGAGGCGCGGATATCGCCGACGGCCAGACCGCCGGTGACATAGGGCATGACGCCGCCGAAAGCGTAGCCGGCGCGGCCGCGCACGGTGGAAAGCCAGGTGTTGCTGGTGGTGCAGCCATTCGGGCACAGCGAACTGGTGGACGTGCCCTTTAGGCCCGACCAATCGATATCGCCTTCGAGGCCGAGCACCGCATTGCCGTATTGCCAATTATAGCCGGCGGTGCCGCCGACCTGGCCGCCCGAGAGGTTAACGCCCGTGGCGTTGGCATCCCAGTTGGAATGGCCCCAGCCACCACCGCCGTTCACGCCGACATAGAATCCGGTCCAGTTGTAAGCCGGGCTCACCGGCACCGGCGGTGGCGCCTTGTAGATCGGTGCAACCGACAGATCGGCCGCGGACGCGCATTGCGCAGCAATCAGCGCTCCCAACGCAAAGCATCCGGCGACAATTTTCTTCATCATTGCGGTCCCCAGCCTCCACATGCATCGGCGCCTTGAGACAGCCGTTTGCAGATGGGACAGTGCACAGAATTTCGTTACCCCCGGCTTACCGGTATGGTTAAAGCCACGGAAGTCGTCGCCTCTGGTTGCTAGTGTATTGACCAGAAAGGCGAAATTACGCCAATCGCGGGGCCTGACCTGGGCCTCCCCAGGGCGGGCGAACCGCGGCCAAACGGGAACGACTTGCCCCCGCCGATAATGATAATTCCGTAGCAGCGCCCGAGTTCCACCGCGGCAGGAGGATGAGTGTCCTGGGTCGTCTATGCCTTTTCCGGTCCGGTGCTGTGGGCGATTTCCGTCCATCTCGACAAGTACCTGGTCGAACGGTTCTTCAAGGAAAGCAACGTTGCGGTGATGCTGCTGTTCACCGCTTTTGTCGGCGTGCTGCTGTTGCCGTTCATCTGGCTCTACGAACCATCGGTGACCGCGCCTGGTTTCGGCAGCATCGCGCTCATTAATCTAGCCGGCATGCTCTACATGGTCGCGATGCTGCTCTACCTCCAGGCGTTGCAAACCGAGGAGGCCTCGGTTGTGGCGCCCTATTTCCAGGCCGGTCCGTTGTTCGGCTATGGGCTCGCGTATCTCGTGCTCGGCGAAACGCTGACTGCGCGGCAATTGGCCGGCGGCGTCCTGATCATCCTCGGCGCACTGAGCGTCTCGGTCCGCTTCGCCTATGGCGCTCGCATGTTCAAGACCCGCCTCGCGGTGCTGATGCTGACCTGCGGTTTCGCCGGCGCGCTTGCTGGGCTGATTTTTAAGATTTTTGCCCTCGATGTCGAATTCTGGACAACGACGTTCTGGATGTATGTGGGCGAGGCGATCTTCGGCTGCGCCTTGCTGATGGTTCCAACCTACCGCCGGCAACTTTTGGCCACGTTGCGGGTCAATACCGCTGCGCTGTTGTCGATCAACGGTTCCAACGAGTTGATCAATCTCGGCGGCGGGTTGGGCAACCGTTATGCGCTGATGTTCGCGCCGCTCAGCATCGTCCAGGCGATCGGTTCGACGACGACGTTGTTCGTGTTTGCCTTCGGCGTTGTTATGAGCCTGCTGTGGCCGGGGCTCGGCCGGGAAGATCTGTCGGGCCGCGAGCTTCTCAAAAAAGGCATCGCGGCTGTGCTCGTGGCCGTCGGCGTGGCGCTGGTGACACATTGATGTGGTTTGCATGATCAGGAAAAAACCATGACTGAACAGATCGACGACAGTGTCGAAATCGTCGGCACCCATGAAGTTTATGGTGGCTGGAGCAAGCTATTGGTGGCCACCATCCGGATGCCGGATGGCCGCGTCATCAAGCGCGAGATCGAAGATCACGGCGAGGCCGTCTGCGTGCTGCCGTATCATCCCGTTCGCAAGACCGCGGTACTGGTGCGGCAATGGCGCGTGCCGGTGCTCTATGCCTCGCAGCGGCGACAGCACCTGCTCGAAGCGGTGGCCGGCGTCATCGAGGATGTCGATGCCGCGACCTGCGCGCATCGCGAGGTGATGGAGGAAGCGCTGTTGAAGCTCGATTCGCTCGAGCGTGTCTTCACCGCCTGGACCATGCCCGGCCTGTCGACCGAACATATGCATTTCTTTCTTGCTACTTATTCGGGCGGGCCGCGACCGGAAATGCGCGGCGGCGTCGACGAAGACGAGGACACCGTTGCCGTCGAGATTGCGCTTGCCGACCTCGCGCGCATGGCCGACGACAACCGGCTGCCGGATTCCAAGACGCTCGTGCTGCTGCAGACATTGCGCCTGCGGCGGCCGGACCTATTTATCTGATCGCACCGGCCATAACGCGCAATGGGTGAGCGCCCGGAATCGGCCCCGATTGGGGGCAATCGTTAACGGGCGCCGGATTCGTCTCGCCGCTGCGGCGTGCTATAGTGGCAGCCGAAAAATCACCGATTTTCAGTGCAGAAGTCACGTGCAGGAACGGGTCACGCGTCGATGAATTGGATTTCCAATGTGGTGCGGCCGAAAATTCGCAGCTTCTTGAAGCGCGAAACGCCGGAGAATTTGTGGATCAAATGTCCGGAATCCGGCCAGCTCGTCTTCTATAAGGATGTCGAAGCGAACCAGTTCGTCATTCCCGGCTCCAATTATCACATGCGCATGGGGTCGACGGCGCGGTTGAAGGCGATGTTCGACAATGCCACCTGGTTCGATATTGCCGTGCCGGAAGTGCCGGTCGATCCGCTGAAATTCCGCGACGAGCGCCGCTATGTCGATCGTTTGAAGGATGCACGCACCAAGACCGGCCTCAACGATGCGGTGAAGCTCGGCTACGGCAAGCTCGACGGTCTCGCTATCGTCATCGGCGTGCAGGATTTCGATTTCATGGGCGGCTCGCTCGGCATGGCGGCGGGCGAGGCGGTGATCAAGGGTCTCGACACCGCGGCTGAGAAAGGCTGTCCGTTCGTGCTGTTCGCGGCCTCGGGCGGCGCGCGCATGCAGGAAGGCATCCTGTCGCTGATGCAGATGCCGCGCACCACGATCGCAGTGCAGACCCTGCGCGCGGCGCGCAGACCCTATATCGTTGTGCTTACCAATCCCACCACCGGCGGCGTCACGGCGTCTTATGCGATGCTCGGCGACGTGCAACTCGCCGAGCCCGGCGCCTTGATCGGCTTCGCCGGCCCGCGCGTCATCGAGCAGACCATCCGCGAGAAATTGCCGGACGGATTCCAGAGGGCCGAATATCTGCGCGACCATGGCATGGTCGACATGGTGGTGCACCGCCATCAGATGCGCGCGATCATTGCCAATCTCTGCCGGCTGTTGACCAAGGCGCCCGCGGCCGAAGAGCCGCGCATGCTAGCGGTGCCTGCAGCCGCGATCACGTGAGCGCGCAACCAGCCAGCGCGGCACCGTTTGACGCCACGCTGGCGCGCCTCCTGGCACTGCATCCCAAGCGGATCGATCTCGGGCTCGACCGCATGCAGCGCATTCTCGCGGCGCTCGACCATCCGGAGCGGCATCTGCCGCCAGTCATCCATGTTGCCGGCACCAACGGCAAAGGCTCGACCGTCGCCTTCATGCGCGCAATTCTCGAAGCCGCGGGCAAACGCGTTCACGTTTACACCTCGCCGAATCTCGTGCGCATCAATGAGCGGTTTCGTATCGGCCAAGAGGGCGGCGGCAAGCTCGTCGGCGACGGCGAGCTTTTTGACGCGCTTGCCGAATGCGAGGTCAAGAACGGCAGTGCGCCGATCACGGTATTCGAGATCGAAACCGCGGCCGGCTTTCTGTTGTTCGCGCGCCGTCCCGCCGACGTGCTCTTGCTCGAAGTCGGGCTCGGCGGCCGGCTCGATGCGACGAATGTCGTCGAGCGTCCGGTCGCAAGCGTCATTACCAAATTGTCGCTCGACCACCGCGATTTCCTCGGCGACAACCTCGTCGATATCGCGGCGGAGAAAGCCGGTATTCTCAAGCGCGACGTTCCGGCCGTTACCGTCAGCCAGGCGCGCGAGGCGCTCGCCGTCATCGAGCGGCAGGCGGCGCGCATGCACGCGCCGCTGTCGATCGCGGGCGAGGACTGGACCGCGACCGAAGAGCGCGGCCGGCTGGTCTATCAGGACAATATGGGCCTGCTCGATCTGCCGGCGCCGAAACTTTACGGACGGCACCAATACGAGAATGCCGGCGCGGCGATCGCGGCCCTGCGCGTGAGCGGCTTGAAACTTCCCGCCGCCGCTTTCGAGGCCGGCATGACGCGGGTCGAGTGGCCGGCGCGCATGCAGCGTCTCGGACACGGCAAACTCACGGAACTCGCGCCGCCGGACAGCGAGGTGTGGCTCGACGGCGGCCATAATAGCGACGGCGGCCAGGCCATTGCTGCGGCGCTTGCCGATCTCGAGGAGCGTGTGCCGCGCCCGCTCGTGCTCATCGTCGGCATGCTGTCGACCAAGGACAGCGCGGGCTTCCTGCAGAACTTCGCCGGCCTGGCGAGAAAAGTGATCGCGGTGCCGATCCATCAGGATAAGACGGTGCCGGCGGCGGAACTCGCCGAAGTCGCGGCGGCCGTCGGCATTCCATCGCTGGCGCGCGACACGCTTGAGAGCGCCATCAAAGTCGCTGGCAAGCTCGATCTCGAGCCGGCGCCGCGCATCCTGATCACCGGCTCGCTTTATCTTGCGGGTGAGGTTCTTGCCGCCAATGGCACGCTGCCGGATTAGAGCATGATCCCGAAAAGTGGAATCCGGTTTTCGGAAAAGATCATGCGCAAACGAAAAATCTAAATCATTCCAGCTTGATATTCGCCTCGCGAATGATCTTGGCCCATTTGTCGCGCTCGGCTCTAATGAAGGCGGCGAATTGGTCCGGCGGCCCGGCCATAGATTCAAACATCTGCGGATCGAGGAAGCGCGTGCGGAACGCCGGATCGCTGAAAATCCGGATGACTTCGCTGTCGATCTTCATGAGGACGTCGTGCGGCAGGCCGGCCGGACCGAACAGGCCGAACCAGGCGGTGGCCTGAAAGCCGGGCAATCCGCTTTCATCGACGGTCGGAATGTCCGGGAAGCTGCGGCATGCGTTTGGGGCCGGCGATGCCAAGCATTTTCAGCTGACCGGCTTGGTATCCCGGCACGCCTGATGCAACGCTGATCGTCATGACGTTGATCGAGCCGCCGATCAGATCGTTCATAGCCGGCGTCGAGCCGCGATAATGCACCGGGATAATTTTGACGCCCGCCATGCTGTCGAACAATTCCATATTCATGTGCAGCGCCGAGCCGATGCCGGCGGTGCCGTAGGTCAACTGTCCCGGCTTCTGCTTGGCGAGCGCGATCAGCTCGGCGGCGTTCGCAACCGGCAATGCGCGGTCGGCGAGAAGCGCCTGATAGATACGCACCAGGCCGGTGATCGGCTGGAAATCCTTGTCGGCGTCGTAGGGCAGCTTGTCCTTGGGATAGAGCGTCGGATTGACGGTGAAAGTGCCGGACTCGCCGACCAGTAGCGTATAGCCGTCGGGCGCAGCGGTCGTGACTGCCTGCGCGCCGATGATGTGTGCGGCGCCGCCCCTGTTCTCGACGATGACCGGCTGGCCCCAGGACTTCGACAATTCCTGCGCCAGCGCGCGGCCGACCACATCCGTCACGCCGCCGGGAACGGACGTGATGACCATGGTGACCTGACGGCTGGGATAGGGCGCCGTCTGAGCGGCGCACGCGCCGCTCAACAGCGGCAGCGCAATTAACGCGCCAAGCGATCTTGTCATGCGCGATTTCATCTGGGCGATTTCCTTGGGACATTTTTTTAAGTTTTTTGTGTTTAGTCTAGTTCGGTTCGATGCCGGCAGCTTGCACTGCTTTTTGCGCTTCGTCGACCTGGGCGCGGAAGAATTCCGTGACCTGCGCCGGTGTGCGATCGTCCGGCATGTAACCGGATTTCTGCACCACATTGGCGACGGCCGGCACTGTGAGCGCATGTCGCACGGCAGCGTTGAGCTTGTCGACGAGGGCAGGTGGCGTCTTTACCGGCGCAAAGAAGATCCCCCAGCCTTTGACCGGCGGATAATCCGGCACGGTATCCTTCATCAGCGGCACGTCGGGCAATTCCGGAAACGGCTTCGATCCCGTGAACGCAAGCGCGCGCAACTGGCCGCTTTTGACGAGGCCCATGACCGAAGGCGGCGTCACGAACATGACGCTGATATCGCCGCCGAGAAGCGCGGCCGAGACCTCGGATGCGCCCTTGAACGGCACGTGTTCCATGTGCAGCCCGGTTGCCTTGTTGAACAAAGCGGCGGCGAGATGCAGTCCGTTGCCGATACCGGGCGAGCCGTAGAATACCGGGTTCTTCTTGGCGTAGTCGATGAACTCTTTGACGTTGTGCGCGGGCGATGACGGGTTGACCAGCATCAACAATCCATCGAGCACGCCGACCGTCGCGACCGGAGCGAGGTCTTTGAAAACATCGTAAGGCAGGCTTTTGTAGATGAACGGCGTCGGTGCGATGGAGTCGCTGGTGTAAAGCAGCGTGTAGCCGTCGGGCGCCGCTTGCGCGACTACCGCGGTGGCAATGGTGCCATTGGCGCCCGGCCGATTTTCGACAATGAAATTCTGGCCGAGCTCAACGCCGAGTTCCGCCGCCACGGCGCGCGCCAGCACATCGGGTCCGCTGCCGGCGGCGAAGCCGACGAGAACATGCACCGGGCGATCCGGATAGGTTTGCGCTTGGGCGGTGGTGAGAGCGGCGCAAGCGGCAAGACAGGCAAAAACGCAGCGGGCCAATTGCCCGCCGAGCGAACGAGTCATGATCATGGTGGACTACACTTTTCTTGGTAGGTTTGGGGTTGGTTTCAAATCGGATCTCACCGAGATCGGCGCTCGCGCCGAGGCAGGAAGATTTTGCAACAATTTCTGTAACTTGGAAACCATGGCCTGGAATAGCGGCGCGGCTCCAGGAGCAGCGCTTACGGTGCCCGGCGCGGCACGATATTTTGCATGTCGCGCTGCCGGCCCGCGAGAAACAGCCGCATATTGTCGACGATAAGCGGCATCACGAAATCCTCATATTCGACAACATAGCCGCCGACATGCGGGGTGATGAACACGTTCGGCAATTGCCAGAACGGGCTCTCCGGCGGCAGCGGTTCGGCTTCGAACACGTCAAAGCCGGCACCGGCGATGCGCCGCTCGCGCAGCGCGGCCGCGAGCGCGCTCTCGTCCACCGTCTGCCCGCGGCCGGCGCTGATGTAATAGGCCGAAGGCTTCATGGCGCCGAATACGGTGGCGCTGAACATGCCGATATTGTCGGCGCTGGCCGGCAGCACATTGATCAGATAGTCGGCTTTGGCTGCCGCTTCGGCCAATTGCGCCGACGGCACGACGTTATCAAAGCCGGCGATCTGGCGCGGCGTGCGGGTGACGCCGACCGTGTGCATGCCGAAGGCTTTCAGCAATTCGCCGATGGCTTCGCCGACGATGCCGGTGCCGACGATCACGGCGGTCTTGCCGTGCAGCGTGCTCCATAGCCGGCGCTGCCAGATGCGGTGCTGATAGTCTTCGACTTGCCGCGTGGCGTCCCGGCTGACTGCCATCATCAGATAGATCACCTGTTCGCGCATCGGCGGCCCGTGAATGCCGCGGCCGCTGGTGATGATCACATCAGGCTTGAGCGACGGGCAGCGCAGGAAATGGTCGACGCCGGTGGCGAGCGACTGGATCCATTTCAGCTTCGGCGCACCGGCGAGCATTTCGTCGCGGACTTCGATGCCGAACATGATCATCACGTCGACATCCGACAGGTCGCCGGTCACCGCAGCCGCGTTCTTGAACAGGGCGAACTGCAGCACCGGAAATTCCGCCTGCAGCCGGTCGCCGTACATCTCGGCGTGGATATCGACGATGAGGACTTTTGTGGTCATGAACCGAAAACAGCTCAGGCGGCGTCAGTTTTTCGTAAGGCCGAAATACTTTGCCGCGTTGTTGAAGGCGATGTCCGCGCGAACCTTGTCCGTGAGCGGCGTGTGATCAAGAAATTCGCCGGCTTCTTCCGCCGCCTCGAATGGATAATCGGCGGCGAACATCACATGTTCGTGGCCGAGTGCTGCGATCGAGCAGCTCAGCGGCTCCGCCGAGCACATGCCGGACGTCGTCACCACGATGTTCTCCTTGATGTAAGTGGACGGCGGCTTGGCGAGTTTGACGCTGTAGAGCTTGGCGCGGCTGTCGAAGCGCCACAGCAGATAGGGCAGGGTCTCGCCGAGATGGCCGAGCACGACCTTGGCACGGGGAAAGCGGTCGAACAGGCCGCCGAAAACAAGCCGCAAAGCGTGCGAGCCGGTTTCAAAGCCCCATTCCCAGGTGGCGCGGCGCAAGCCGTTGTAGCCTTCGAGCACGGGCGCGGGCGTTATCGGGTCGGTCGGGTGGATATAGACCGGCGCGCCGAGCGCTTCGGCCCGTTCCCAGAACGGATGCAGCGAGGGATGATCGAGATATTGGCCGTTGGTGTGGCCGTTGATCATCGCGCCGCAGAATTTCAGGTCACGCATGCAGCGCTCGATCTCGTCGGCTGCGGCCTTCGCGTCCTGCATGGCCAGATGTGCGAAGCCCGAATAGCGGTCCGGGCGTTTAGCGAGTTCCTTGGCGAGAAAATCATTGGCGGCTTTGGCGTTGCGGATGGCTGTCGCGGTGTCGCGCTCGATCTGCACGCCGGGCCCCGCCAGGCCGAGGACGGAGCGCGCAATGCCGGCGCCATCCATCGACGCCAGACGCGCTTCGCCGAAATCGGTCAGCGCCGCGAGCAGTTTGGCGGCATGTTTGGGATCGACAGTGCCGACGGTCGTGCGCCAATAGTCCTCGAAACCGGGCGGCAGAAAGTGCTCTTCAAGGGCGATCTTGTGCAGCATGTCACCTCCCGATCGTGCGGTGCCGTTTCTTCATGCCGGGCGCAGCGCCCTGTACCGTATCGTGGTGATCCTGTATCAAAGACCGGATCGGGCAGCAAGATTGCGCGGACCAAAGCTCTGCTTCAGGAGCGGGGCGGCACGGCAGGACACATATGCGAACAACGGGCACGCACGCTTCAAGCGAGAAAAGCGGCGACAAGAGCGGCGATAAGAGTCAGGTCCAGGTGATTGCGCGCGCCGCCGCGATCCTGCGTGTCCTTGAAGATGAAGCTGATGGTTTGAGCCTCGGTCAGATCGCGCAACGGGTCGATCTGGCGCGTTCGACGGTGCAGCGCATTGTCGGTGCCCTGGCGGCGGAGAAATTTGTGATCGCGGCCTCGCCGAATGGCCGGGTGCGGCTCGGTCCGACAATCCTGCGGCTCGCCGCGTCTGCCCGCACCGATTTCGTCGCCGCGGCGCGGCCGTTTCTGGCGCAGCTCTCGAGCGAGCTTAAGGAGACCGCCGATCTTGCCGTAATCAAGAACGATCATCTCGTTTTCGTCGATCAAGTCATCGGCTCGCAGCGGTTGCGCACGGTGTCGGCGGTCGGCGAGACCTTTCCGCTTTATTGCACGGCAAACGGCAAGGCCTACCTGGCCGAGCTTGACGATGCCGCCGTCGCGCGCCTCATCGGTACGAGCTATCCGCGCCGCACGCCGCACACGCTGACACGGCTCGATCATTTGCTGCGGGATCTGAAGTCGGTGCGCAAGACCGGCGTTGCCATCGACCGCGAAGAGCACACCGACGGTATTTGCGCCGCCGGCATAGTGACGCGTGATCCGCTCGGCAATAATCTCGCGATCTCGGTGCCGGTGCCGGCGCAACGTTTTTACGCGCACCAGAAACTGATTGTCGATCGCTTGCGCGCGACCAAGGAGGCGCTGGAGCGGCATCTGCTGGCGGCCGCCGCGTAACGCCGCGGCGGCTTGTCCGGACAACCATAATTCGATACAAGTGTACCGAATAGCAGTACAGGTCGCGACCGCGAAAAATGCGCGGGCGCGGGTGAAACCGGGAGGAAGAGATCGTGACGCAAAAGATCCGCGGAGTGACGTTCGAGGAAAACCTCAACAACGCGATGGGGCTCGAGTTCTACAACCTGTCGCATCGCTTCGGTTACCAGTCGCCGAACTGGCCCTATTTCGAAGACGTCAAGATCGAGCGTATCCATTACATGGCCAAGTCGGGCGTGCTGTCGCAGCGCATCACGACCTCGATGCACAACACCACCCATATCGACGCGCCGGCGCATGTGGTGCAGGGTACGCCATTCATCGACGAAGTGCCGCTGCCGCATTTCTTCGGCTCCGGCATCGTGATCTCGATCCCGAAGAAGAAGTGGGAACAGATCACCTATGACGATTTGGAAAAGGCCGCTGGCAAGATCGTGCGGCCACGCGACGTGGTCATCGTCAATACCGGCTGGCACAAGCTCTACGAGGACAGCGAGGATTATTTCTGCCGCTCGCCGGGTTTCGTGCCGTCGGCCGGCAAATGGTTCGTCGAGAAGCAGGTCAAGGTCGTCGGCCACGACACCCAGGCCAACGATCATCCGCTCGCCACCGCCATCGGCCCGCAGCGCAACGGACCGCTGCATCCGCATCTCGCTGCGGAATACAAAGAATGGTCCGGCGGCCGCGACTGGAAGGACGATTTCCCCGAATGGGAGCCGGTGCACCGCATCCTGTTCAACAACGGCATCCTCGGCATCGAGAATGTCGGCGGCGATATCGACAAGGTCACCGGCAAGCGCTGCACCTTCGCTTTCTTCCCGTGGAACTGGGATCGCGGCGACGGCTGCATCATCCGCCTGGTGGCGATCACCGATCCCAAAGGCGCCTATCGCATCGAGAAAGGGGAGACGTTCGCATGATCGTGCGCAAATTCTCCGAAGCAAAGCCTTACGACGCGCCGAACCACCGCGACTATAAATCGTTTCGCGTTTTCGGCGCCGAGATGGGCGTTTCGCAGACGCTAGTGTTCGGCATTTCGCATTTCCTGCCGGGCGGCGGCGCCGGCCCCGACGCTTCGCCGCCGGAGAAAGTTTACTACGTGCTGGCCGGCGAGCTCACTGTGATTGCGGGCGGCAAGGAGTCGGTGATCAAGGCGGGCGACAGTTGCTATATCGGTCCGAACGAAAGCCGGGAGATCGTCAATCGCGGCCATGACGTTTGTACCATCGCGGTCGCCGTGGCGCCGGTGAAATGACACTGCAAGCGTGATGGCCGGGGCTTGACCCGGCCATCCACGCCTTTTCGAGCGTGAAGACGTGGATGCCCGGCACATAGGCGAACGAAGCGACGCCGTTCTTCGAACGACTAAGGCCGGGCATGACGGATCAACACATAAACATGCGGGATGCGTCCATGTCCGAAGATGTCCTGAAAAATCCGTTATCGCTGTTCGACGTGCGCGGCAAGAGCGCGATCGTCACCGGCGCGACCGGTGCTTTCGGCGCCGTTGCGGCGAAGACTTTGGCGGCTGCAGGCGCGAATGTCGTCATCGCTGCCAACAATGCGGAAGGGCTGAAGAAACTCGCCGCGGATTGCATCAAGCTCGGCGGCAAGGCCGACTTGGTTGCCAAGCGTCCAAGCTCGGAAGCCAATTGCGACGCCATCGTTGCTGCGGCCGTCGACAAATTCGGCGGCCTCGACATTCTCGTCGTGGCCTCCGGCCAGAACAAAGTCGCCAAAATCGTCGATCAGAAGGCGGAAGATTTCCTCGACGTTATGGATGCCAATGTCACGCAGTCCTGGCTGATGGCGCGTGCCGCGGCGCGGCAGATGATCAAGCAAGGCCGCGGCGGAAAAATCGTCTTAATGTCTTCGGCCCGCGGCCTGCTCGGCCATCCCGCCGGCTACACCGCCTATTGCGCCTCGAAGTCCGCGGTCGATGGCATCACCAAGGCGCTCGGCTGCGAACTCGGCGCGACCGGCATTACGGTCAATGCGCTTGGCCCGACAGTTTTCCGCTCGCCCTTGACCGAATGGATGTTCGCCGACGACGAGCGCGGCAAAACCGTGCGCGCCGGATTTCTCACCCGGGTGCCGAAGGGCCGCCTCGGCGAGCCGGAAGACCTCGCCGGCCCGCTCTTGTTCCTCGCCTCCAAGGCGTCGGATTTCTACACTGGCCATATTCTTTACGCCGACGGCGGCTATACGGCGGGCTGACCATGGCGGTGGATGTGGCGAAAGCGCGTATCGCGGTCATCGGCGCCGGCCTGATGGGCCACGGCATCGCGCAAGTCTTTGCGCTCGCCGGACACGACGTGACGATCACCGACACGTTTGCCAAGAATCTCGAAACGGTAAGGTCGCGTATCTCGGCGAACCTGAAAGATCTCGGCGATGATCCTTCCGCCGTCGATCGCGTCACGCCGCAGGCCGATCTTGCCGCGGCCGTAGGCGATGCCGATTACGTCGTCGAAGCGGTGCTGGAAGATCTGCCGCTCAAGCTAAAACTATTCGCCAAGATCGAGCGCCATGTGCGGCCGGACACGATCCTCGCCAGCAACACATCGGTCATTCCGATCACCGCGATCATGCAGGGCCTGAGCAGGCGCGAGCGCGCGCTCGGTACGCATTGGTGGAATCCACCGTTTTTGGTGCCGCTTGTCGAAGTGATCGAGACGCAGTGGACATCGCCGCAGGCCGTTGCCTTCACGATGGAGTTGCATCAGCGTGCCGGCAAGCAACCAGCGCATGTGAAAAAGGACGTGCCGGGCTTCATCGGCAACCGGCTGCAGCACGCGTTGTGGCGCGAGGCGATCGCGCTGGTCGAGAACGGCATCTGCGATGCCGAAACCGTGGACGCCGTCATCAAGGCTTCGTTCGGCCGCCGTATCGCGGTGCTGGGTCCGCTGGAAAATGCCGATCTCGTCGGCACCGATCTAACGCTGGCCATCCATGAGACCGTGCTGCCGGCGATCGACAGCCGGCCCGGCCCGTCGCCTTATCTGGGAAAGCTTGTCGCCGACGGCAAGCTTGGGTTCAAATCGGGTGAAGGTTTTCGCAAGTGGAGCGCCGAAGAGCAGGCGGCCTTGCGGGCCAAGGTGGTGGCGCATTTGAAAGCGTCGCGCGACAAATAATGATCCTTCCTTGCAAAGGAAGGCGCCGGTCCTGGGGAGGAAATTCGATGACCAACGACAAGACGTGGTCTGCCATCAATCTGTCTGCCATCGATCGCCGCCGCGTCGTCGCCGGCACGTTCGGCGCGATCGTGGCGCCATCGGTGCTGCGGATCATCCCTGCACACGCGCAGTCCAAGGGCGTTAAGCTCGGTCTCGTCAGTCCGCATACCGGGCCGCTCGCGGGCTTCGGCGAGGCGGATGGTTTCATTCTCGACCAGGTGAAGGGCATCCTGGCCAAGGGCCTGCCGATCGGCGGCATGACCTACCCGGTTGAGATCGTCAGTAAGGACAGCCAATCGAGCGGCACCCGCGCCGCCGAGGTCGCCTCCGAACTGATCCTGCACGACAAGGTCGATCTTCTGCTCGCGCAGGGCACGCCCGACACGACTAATCCGGTCGCCGACCAGGCCGAAGTCAACGAAGTGCCTTGCGTCACCACCAATTGTCCGTGGCAGCCTTATTTCTTCGGCAGGAACGGCGATCCAAAAAGGGGCTTCACCTGGACCTATCATTTCTTCTGGGGCCTGGAAGACGTCATCGCCGCATTCCTGGCGCTGTGGGACGGCGCGCCGGTCAACAAAGTGGTCGGCGGCTTGTTTCCCAACGATGCCGACGGCAATGCCTGGGGCGATCCGAAACTCGGCCTGCCGCCGGCGCTGGCGCAATCCGGCTACAAGCTGATCGATCCCGGGCGTTATCAGGTCATGAATAACGACTTCACCTCGCAGATCTCGCAGTTCAAGGCGGCGGGTTGCGAGATCGTCACCGGCAATATGATCCCGCCGGATTTCTCGACCTTCTGGTCGCAAGCGGCGCAGCAGGGCTTCCATCCCAAAATCGTGACCATCGGCAAGGCGCTATTGTTTCCCTCCGTGGTCAATTCGCTCGGCGCCCGCGGCGATGGGTTGACCAGTGAAATTTGGTGGACACCGAACCATCCGTTCAAATCCGGCCTGACCGGCGACACCGCGCGCTCGCTCACTGACGCCTATATCGCGGCGACCAAACGGCCATGGTCGCAGCCGATCGGCTACCAGCACGCTTTGTTCGAAGTGGCGATCGACGTGCTCAAGCGAACGAAAAGCATCGATCCGAAAGCGATCCTCGATGCGATCGTCGCGACCGATTACAATTCGATCGTCGGGCCGGTGCGCTGGACCGGCCAGCCGGTCAAGAATGTCAGCAAGACGCCGCTGGTTGCCGGCCAATGGCAGCGCAACAGCGGCGAATTTGATCTGGTGATTACCGCTAACAAGCCGGCGCCGGAAATTCCGGTCGGCGGCAAACTGCAATTGCTGTCTTGAGTCCGATTGCTGTCTGGACTCACTGTCCGGCACCGCGGGATTTCACGTTGTCCCACCACGGACAGACGCCGGACATGACCTGGTAATTGCCGTCGATCACCTGGACCGGGCGGCGAAAGCCGTCCTCGGCGTTTTTCAGCCGCAGCGCGCGCGCCTTGGCGTTGTCTTCCGGCGGCAGCCAGGAGCGGTCATGGCCCCACATGCTCGGGCCTTCCTTGCGCTCAAAGGCCTGCCAATTGTCGACATCGATCGAGCGCGCGCCCCAGCCGTATTCGACCATGAATTCCGATGGCGTCCAGCTATAGAACGAAGTGATGAAATCGCTGGTGTGGCGGCCGAGTGTCACCGCCAAGCGCTCCTTTTCGCCGAGCGCAAGATCATAGCCTTGGCCGACATCGTCGAAGCTGAACACTTCCATCATGATGTGATGCACGGCGTTCTTTCCGGTCTGAATGAAGGCGAGGCTGTGATGACGTGGGTTCAGATGCAGGAAGCGGGCGACGAAAGGGTGCGAATAATAGTCGGTCAGCCGGAAACCGAGCGTGTCGCGATAGAACGCCATCAGGCGGTCGATGGTCTGAGGCGTATCGGCGTTGAGCACGGCATGGCCGAGCCCGAGCGGGCCGGTGCGGAAACCGGAAATGGCGCGGCCGGGCTTGAACGGCTCGGTCGTGGTCTCGGCGCCATGAAAGATTTCGAGCCGGTTGCCGACCGGGTCGTCGAGCACGATCAGATCGGCAACGTGGCGTTGGTCGGCGAGCGCGCGGGAGCCGTGCGCGACCGTGATCTCGCTTCGTTCGAGACGCGCCGCGATCGCGTCGAGCGCGGCAGCGTCCGCGGCCTCCCAGCCGAAAAAGCCGATGCCGGCACCGCCGTCGGCTTCGACTAGAAGCCGTTGCTTGCGGTCGTCCATGCGGAAGGCGAGCGTCGCGCGCGATTTGTCGACGCGCTGCAGGCCGAGCAGGGCCGCGCCATAGCTCGCCCAATCGCCCAGGTCCTTGGCGCGGACGCCGACATAACCGAGCGCCTGCGGCGCACAGGTTATGGAAGCCGAACCGGTCTTTTGCTCCGTCATGATTTGCTCCGGTTTCATACGGTGTGCCCAGGGCCCATAGTTTTACCCGGTCACGGCGGCGAGCGGAATGTCCGGGCGACCCTCTCTGGTCGGGTCGGGCGAAGTACGAGAATCGCGTTCGCAACGGGACCGCGCTCTTGCTTGCCGTAAACACGGCGCATAGCATGTTCTCCGAGGGGCGCGCTTCAAACGATCTGGATATTCTCCCAGTCCGGGCCTGGGCGATCCGGTATCACGCATTGCTCGAGACTCTGTTCGTGAATTTAGGCCCGGTTTTCTCCGCTAGGCTGCCCGCCGACACCGCCGACCGCGAACCGGTGATCTGGTTCGAGGTCGAGGATTTTCTGCGCTATTTCGACCATTTCCGTAATCCGACCGGTCTGCAGCGCGTGCCGTTCGAGATCTATGTCGAGGCGGTCCGGCTTTACGGGCGCACCGGCCGCGTGCGGTTCTGCCGGCTCAGCATCTACAGCAAGCAGTTGCGCGCCATCAGCTTTGACGCAATCACGTCGGCTTATTTGAAACCGCCCGGAGCGCGGGCGCCGTGGCGAACGATCTGGGCGCCGGCGAAGCTGTTGAGTAGCTTCCCCCGCATGGTGCCAGTGATCATGCGCAATCCGCGGTTCTTCATGTCGATCTTCAAGACCGCGCTTTGCGATCTCGCCGGTATGGGTGCGGGGCGGCATCGTTTCGAGCAGTTCGTACGCCCCGGCGACATCATCGTCTCGCTCGGCGCCGGCTGGGGCGTGCCGCATTACGTCAAGCACATCGCCGAAGCGAAACGGCGCTACGGCATAAAATTCTCGACGCTGGTTCACGATCTCATTCCGCTCGAATATGAATCGCTGGTCGAAGAACGCCATGTCGTGCAATTCCGCAACTGGCTCCAGGAGGCGCTGCCGGTCGCCGATGTGGTGCTCACGACGTCGAAACATTCGCGCAACGCGCTGATCAAGCTCGCGGCGGATGCCGGTTGGCCGCTGCCGCGCGTCGAGGTGGTGAGCCCCGGCTCGGGCTTGAACAATCAGGTGCTGTCAGGAGACCAGGGCACGATCAATTTTCCCAAACCCTATGTGCTGTTCGTGTCCACGATCGAAATCCGCAAGAACCATCGCCTTCTGGTCAGGATCTGGCGCCGCTTGTTGGAGCGTCACGGTCCGGATGCGGTGCCGAGCCTGATCTTCGCGGGCCAGATCGGCTGGCTGGTCGACGATCTGTTGGCGGACCTCATGGCCAGCGACTATCTCGGCGGCAAGGTCGTGCTGATGCCCGGCCTGTCCGATGCCGAATTGCGCCAAGCTTACCGTTCGTCCTTATTCACCGTCTTTCCGAGCCTCTGTGAAGGCTGGGGCCTGCCGATCGCGGAAAGCCTGATGCATGGCAAATTCTGCCTGGCATCGAACCGCACCTCGATCCCGGAAGTGGGCGGCGATCTGGTCGATTATTTCGACCCGGCCAACGAAGACGATGTGCTGGCCAAAATCGAACGCCTGCTACTCGACCCAGCCTATCTGAAGGCGCGGGAAGCGCGGTTACAGCTTGAATACCGGCCGCGAACCTGGACCGACTGCGTCCACGCCCTTATCGGCTATCTCGAGCAGGCACTGACGACCGAAGCGCGCGCTTCGCCCGAGCCCTTGAAGCAATAACCGCGAAGTGAAGTGATGAGCCGTTTTACCGTCGGGCCGCAAACCCGCGGCGAGAAACCTCGCGCACCAGAGAGCCGCTGCAAACCGCATTTCGACGAATGGGAGTCGTTTGGAACAAGCGGCGCTTGTTTAGAGCTTGTGCTGCAGGTGCGACGTCGTGCCATAGCCGTAATTCTCATCGGCTTCGAGTTCGGCCTGGTTGAACAGCCGTTCCCAGTTCTGCAGCATCTGGCGTTGCTCTTTGGATTGGGCGCGCAACGCCCAGCGCCGGCACCGGTCAGCCCACTCGCCGATTTCCTCTGCAGCGGACTTGAACATGGCGGACGCCTCTCAAGTCGTCGATGGCAGGGTGAATGCAGGACCGAGTAAATGCCTTCCACGCACCAGCGTTGCCCGCGCGGCGCGTGCGTCGAGCGCCGTTTGGAAGAGAGCCGGCAATTCTTTCGGCCGCCGTACCACCGAGCGAAGCATGGCGCCGATATTGGTGGTGCCGTTGGGCCGCATCGCCGCGACCGCGGAGGCCGGCAATGCGCGCCTGGCGGGATCGGTGATGACGCGGATCGCTGCGACCGGAAGTTCGTGCGCAAGGCCGACCGCCGCGACGATATGAGATTCCATATCGACGGCGATGGCGCCGGTTTTCACGTAGAGCTCGCGCTTCTCGTCGGGGTGAGCGATCGGCGCCGGTACGCCGAGCAACACGCCTGGAATGGCGTCAGGAATGGTCTGCAGAAGCTTCTGCGCCCATTCCGCGCTGATCGGCATCCGCTTTTCGCCGGAAATGACCGCCGACCCGACCACGCAAGTGCCCGGACGCAGTTGCGGCGCCAGCCCCCCGGCGACACCGAAACTGATAATGCCCGGACAACCTTGAACACGTTTACGGGCGTCGGCGATCGCCGCCGTTAGCTTGGCGGCGAGGTTGCGCCCATCGCCACTGCAGATGACACGCACACCGGGCCCCGCGGCAATGCGTGCTTCAAATGCCAGTCCGACGACGATAATCACGTGGCCCCCACCTGAACTTCGATCACACCGCGATCAACCACGCCGTGGTCAATCGCACGGCGCGATAACTTCAACAGATCGCCTGCGGGAGCGGCCGAACATGTCCCGTCATCACGTCGGCCGTTTCGCGGCTAAGCTAATTAGCCCTTAGTGACGACCGGCGGCGGCGCCTTGCCTTTGCCGACTTGAGCGCAACCAGCCATGCTGAGAAGTGCGAGAACAACTGCCGTACCGAATGCGAGCTTTTTCATTTTTGCCCCCTTGCTGAGACGTTAGGAAACAAAGATAGAAGGGGCATCCAGGGTCCACTAGTGCAGAAAAGCCACACCTCACAGATGAATCGGTGCTGTTGCACCTCCGCGCCAGTCGGCCTTTGGGATAATTCCTATATGGCCTGGAAATGACGGCGGTTAGATGAGGATTTTTGCCCCTGTTTTCGGGATAGCCGGGCTCGCTTTGTTGACCGGCCTGGTCGCTTATTTCGGCTTTGCACCGGTCATGCAGGCGGTCCTGAGCTCGCAATGGGGCTCGGCGCTCGTGGTGCTGGCGCGCGCGATTGCGCTGTGTGGCTGCGGCCTCGGCTGGTGGTTTTTGCTGACCCCGAAAGGGCCGTCGCCGCGCCTCTTTGTTGCGCTCCGGTTTATCCGCGAAGCGATCAATGGGCTGCTGCCGTTTGCCGTCGTCGGCGGCGACGTTATCGGCGCGCGGCTCTTGTCTCATTTCGGCACGGCGATGAGCCTGGCGATCGCCAGCGTGCTGATCGATATTTTCGTGCAGGTCGTGAGCCTTCTCATTTATGTCGGCGCCGGCGTCGGCATCGTGCTCGATGTGCCCGGACCGCATCGGCTCGGCACCGTGACCTTCGTCATGCTGGCGGTCGCGTTGCCGGCCGTGGCGGGTTTCTTCCTGGCACTGAATTTCGGCGCTTTCGATCCGGTGGTGCGCTGGCTCGTCGCTACTGGCGAGAAGCGGCGCTGGTCGATGTTCGCTCATGTGGTCGATCTCGGCGATCGGCTGCAGCAGATCTGGCGCAATCATCGCGGCCTCTCGGGCTCGTTTTTCGTACATTTGATCACGGTTTTCTTCGGCGCCGTCGAAGTTTGGATCGCATTCTTCTTCATGGGCCACCCAGTGGGCGTCGGTGCTGCGATCGCGATCGAGAGCATCGGCCAGGGCGGCAAGGCGGTCGCCTTCATGTTGCCCGGCGGCATCGGCGTGCAGGACGGTACCATGATCGCGGCCGCCGCGATCTTCGGTGTTCCCGCCGAAGTCGCGCTCGCTATGGCGCTGATCAAGCGCGTTCCCGACTTGGTGCTCGGCATCCCCTCATTGGTGCTGTGGCAGGCGCTCGAGGGACGGCGGCTGTTTGCCCGAAGAAAATCGGTGAGCGGCTAGCGGCGGGCTTAGTTCCGCCATTTGTTTTGCGCCATTTGTGACGTGCAAGGCGCGCTGCAGCGCCATATAATCGGGGCGTTCCCGGGCCTGGGGGCCCATGCGGGGCGGGGGGCATGGACGGGTTTTTCGCTGGGTGCAGTTTTGTGGGGTCGCTCATCTGTTATGCAGCGGCTGTGTTCGGCTGCCTCTATGCGCTTGTTGCCATCTATGCCGCACGTCGCTTTGCGGCGTCGGCGAATGGCGCGCCCGAGCCTGACAGCCCCGCCGTCACGATCCTCAAGCCGCTTCACGGCGCCGAGCCGGATCTCTTCGCCAATTTGAGGCGTTTCTGCCTGCAGGATTATCGGGGCCCGGTGCAAATCGTGTTCGGTGTCAGCGACCGCGCCGACCCGGCCATCGAGGTGGTGCGTGAAATCGTCGCCGCGTTCCCCGGTCGCGATCTGAAGCTCGTGATCAATTCACGCTGCCACGGCAGCAACCGCAAGATTTCCAATCTGGTGAACATGGCGGCGGAAGCGAGCCATGACGTTTTGGTCATTTCCGACAGCGATATTGTCGTGGACTCGGGCTATCTGAAAAACGTGGTGGCAAGTCTGCGACAGTCCGGCGTTGGGCTGGTCACCTGCCTCTATCGCGGGATTGCAGCCCAAGATGCAGGACAAGGCGCGGGGCGAGTTTTGTGGGCCAAGCTGTCGGCCGCGGCCATCGACTATCATTTTCTGCCCAGCGTCCTGGTCGGCCTCCTGCTCGGACTGGCCGCGCCTTGCTTTGGCTCGACCATCGCCATCCGCAAGGAGACGCTCGCCGAGATCGGCGGCCTGCGATCGGTCGCCGATCAGCTGGCGGACGATTATGCGCTCGGCGCTGCCGTCCGCCGCGCCGGATTCAGCATCGCCATTCCCGCCTATATCGTCGGCCACGAATGCACGCAAAGCTCCGCGCATGGGCTCCTGCGTCACGAACTGCGCTGGGCGCGCACCATTCGCTCGGTCGACCCGGCGGGCTTTGCCGGCACCGTTATTACGCATGCTTGGCCGCTGGCCTTGCTCGGGCTTCTGCTCGGCGGTATGACCCCGCTGGCCGTGCTCGTGCCTATTGCGTTAGTGTGCCGCGCGGCGCTGCAGATGGAACTCGATCGCGCCTTCCATCTGCGCCGAAGTTTTTACTGGTGGGGGCCGCTGCGCGACCTGATGTCGTTTGCGGTTTTCATCGCGAGCTTCTTCGGCCGGCGCGTCGAATGGCGGGGCCATCGCTACGGCGTCCAGGCCGACAATACGCTTGCTTATTACGGTGAGGTTGAAACGTGATGCGTGCACTGTTCCTTCAGGCGCCTTCGTTCGACGGCTTCGACGGCGGAGCAGGCGCGCGTTACCAGATGAAGCGCGAGGTAAAGTCGTTCTGGTTTCCGACCTGGCTGGCGCAGGCCGCCGCCATGGTGCCGGGCTCCAAGATCATCGACGCGCCACCGCACGATCTGACCTTCAAGGACATCGAAGATGATGTGAAGTCGCACGACTTCATCGTCATCCATACCTCGACGCCGAGCTTCAAGTCCGACGTCAAGTCGGCGGCCATGATCCGCGAACTCAATCCGGCCGCCAAGATCGGCTTCATCGGCGCCAAGGTCGCGGTCGAGCCGCAGCAAAGCCTGGACGCCGCTCCGGCGATCGATTTCGTGTGCCGCAACGAATACGAATACACCATCAAGGAGCTTGCCGAGGGGGCCGATTGGTCCACCATCAAGGGCCTCTCCTATCGCGAGCCGGATGGCAAGATCGTGCACAATCCCGAGCGCGAAATCCTGATGGATATGGACAAGCTGCCGTCCGTGCTCCCGGTCTACAAGCAGCTGAACGTCGAGAAATATTTCGGCGGCTATCTCAAGCACCCCTATATGAGCTGGTACACCGGCCGCGGCTGCAAATCGCGCTGCACCTTCTGCCTGTGGCCGCAGACCATCGGCGGGCACAAATATCGTGCCCAGTCGATCGAGCGCGTGGCCGAAGACGTCAAGTACGTCATGAAGGAATTTCCGCAGGTAAAGGAAGTCTTCTTCGATGACGACACGCTGACCGACGACCATCCGCGCGTCGAGGCGCTGGCGCGTGCGCTCGGCCCGCTCGGCGTTACCTGGTCGTGCAACGCCAAGGCCAACGTGCCGCGCAAGACGCTCGAAGTGATGAAAGAGAATGGCCTGCGTCTGCTGCTGGTCGGCTACGAATCCGGCAATCAGAAGATCCTGCACAACATCAAGAAGGGCCTTCTGGTCGACGTGGCGCGCCGTTTCGCCAAGGACTGCCACGAGCTCGGCATCATCGTGCACGGTACCTTCATTCTCGGCCTGCCGGGCGAGACGCGCGAGACAATTCAAGAGACGCTGCAGTTCGCCAAGGATGTCAATCCGCGCACGCTGCAGGTGTCATTGGCTGCGCCCTATCCGGGCACCTTTCTCTACAAGCAGGCCAAGGAGAACGGCTGGTTCGCCGTCGACACCGATCTGCTCACCGACGACGGTACCCAGATCGCGCCGCTCGACTATGCCCATCTCGGCCATACCGAGATCTTCGACTCGGTCGAGGAGTTCTACAAGAAGTTCTATTTCCGCCCGTCAAAGATTGCGGAAATATTGGGCGAGATGCTGACCAGCCGCGACATGCTGGTCCGCCGGCTGCGCGAGGGTGTCGAGTTCTTCCAGTTCCTGCGCGCACGCAAAGAGACGGCGCACTAAATCTTGAGATAGCCGTTTTGCCGGAACCAGGCGATGGCGTCGGCGATTGCCTCGCCATAGGGACGCGCACGATAGCCGAGTTCGCGCTCGGCCTTCGCCGACGAAAAGAACATCAGGTCCTTGGCGAGCTTCAAGCCGGTGGTCGTAACAAACGGCTCCTTGCCGGTGAAATGCGCGATGGCCTCGGCGCCATAGGCAATCGGAAAAATGAGCCGGCGCGGGATGCGCAGCTTCGGCGGCGCGCGGCCGATCTGGCGGGCGATCTCGGCCAACATGTCGCCGAGCCGCACATCCTGGCCGCCGAGAATATAGCGTTCGCCGACGCGGCCCTTCTTCCAGGCAGCGATATGACCCGCGGCGACGTCCTCGACATGGACGAGGTTGAGGCCGGTGTCGACGAAGCCCGGCATGCGGCCCGCCGCCGCCTCGACAATGATCCGCCCGGTCGGCGTCGGCCGCACGTCACCCGGCCCGATGGGGGTCGAGGGATTGACGATGACGGCCGGCAGTTTCCACTCCGTGACCATCTGTTCGACCAGGCGCTCGGCGACGACCTTACTGTATTTGTAAGCGCCGACCGCCGCTTGCGCATCGAGTGGAAAACTCTCGTCGCTCGGCACGCCGTCTGGCTGCGCCTTCAGTGTCGCCACGCTCGACGTATAGACGATGCGTTCTACGCCAGCGCGTATCGCCGCTTCCATCAACGCGCGGGTACCGTCGACATTGGTGCGGATGATCTCGGTATCGTCGCGCGCCCACAGCCGGTAATCGGCGGCGACATGAAACAGAACACGCACATTTCGCATGGCGCGATCGAGCGACGGCGCATCACGCAGATCGCCCTGCACGATGTCGAGCTTCGGACCGGCGAGATTAACGCGCGAACTGGTGGATCGCACCAAGACGCGCACCTGTTCTCCAGCCTGCGCCAATTGGCGAGCGACGGCTGACCCGACGAACCCGCTGGCGCCGGTGACCAGGATCATTTCCGCCCCCTTTTGCGTCCGCGGACGGTATAATCCGGCCCATGGCGATTGATATTCAAGGAAGTGACTGCGCACCGAACGAATGAGGCTGGGAACATGATTGCATTTCGCCGATTAGCGACGGCCTCCGCCATTTGCGGCATGGTCTGTCTTGCCGTTGTAACCCCCATCAGTCATGCAGCCGCTCAGGCTGGCACCAAGTCTGCAGTCGCGGCGCGGCCGGTTGAGGTCGATCTGTTTCGCGGCCTTGCCGACATTTTCTCGCGCGGCATGGACACGCTGACCGAAAAGCTCAATCGGCAGGGTTATAGCGCGCAAGTCTACAGTCACACCAATTGGCAATCTGTGGCGCAGCGCATCGCCGCACGATATGCGCGCGGCGACAAGCCCATTGTGGTCCTCATCGGCCATTCGCTCGGCGCCGACGCCACGCTGCAAATCGCCCACGCGCTCGCCAGGTCGAATGTTCCCATTGAGCTGATCGTTACTTTCGATGGCACGCATCCGCATCAAGTGCCCGGCAATGTTCGCCACTTGGTGAATTTTTATCAGAACAATGGCTTTGGCAAAAGAATCAGCCCGGGTCCAGGTTTTGTCGGCGAGCTCAATAATGTCGACCTCACCGCCGATACCAGCCTATCGCATGTGACGATCGACAAATCGCATCGGCTGCACGCCCAAGTCATCGCCAAGATCGCCGATATCGTGAACAAGGATATTGCCGCGGCGCGGCAAGCGAGCAAGCCGAAGAAGTCGCGAACGGCGAAGCCGGACGCCGCCAAAGCGCAAACGGGGAAACAATGAAACTGCCCAGCCGGATCGTCGATCTGTCGTCGCCGCTTGAAAACGAAACGGTTTACGATCCGCCGTTTATGCGGCCGCAGATCAAATACGTCAGCAATGCCGAGACCGCGCCGCTCTTGGCCGAATTATTTCCAGGCCTGCGCGTGGAAGATCTGCCTGATGGCGAAGGCTGGGCCATCGAGCAGATCGCGCTCACCACGCATAACGGCACGCATATGGACGCGCCGATCCACTTCCAGTCGAAGACCATCGACGGCAAGCCGATGATGACCATCGATCAGGTGCCGCTCGACTGGTTCTTCCGCCCTGGCGTCAAGCTCGACTTCCGCAAAGTGCCCGACGGTCATGTCGTCACCGCCGCCGAGGTCGAGGCCGAATTGAAACGCATCGGCCATGAGCTCAAGCCGTTCGACATCGTTCTGGTCAATACGCGGGCCTCGAGCTGCATCGGCACCGACGAATATCTCAGCGCCGGCTGCGGCATGGGCCGCGAGGCGACGCTTTATCTCACCTCACGCGGTGTGCGCGTCACCGGCATCGATGCCTGGGGCTGGGACGTACCCTTCGTGCACACCCGCGAACGCTGGCTCAAGACTCATGATCCCTCGATCATCTGGGAAGGTCACAAGGCCGGGCGCGAGATTCCGTATTGCCATATGGAGAAATTGTGCAATCTGGAACAGCTTCCCGATCACGGTTTCACCGTGGCCTGCTTTCCTTACAAGGTGAAGGCCGGTTCAGCCGGCTGGACGCGCGCGGTGGCGCTGTTCGATTAATTTTTTGAACGCCATTGAACACGAGGCGCGCCGACCTAAATAGGGTGCGCCTCGAGCTAAGCCCAAAAGGGTTTGCGCCAAAGGCGGCCAAAAGGTGGGTCACATGACCTTCTTATCGTTCGCACTCAACATTCTTTGGATCGTGTTCGGCGGCCTGTGGATGGCGGTCGCCTGGCTGATCGCTGCGGTCATCATGGCGGTCACCATTATCGGCCTGCCCTGGGCCTGGGCGGCGTTCAACATCGCGTCCTATACGCTGTTACCATTCGGCAGGAAGGCGGTGTCGCGCGCCGAATATTCCGGCCATGACATCGGCACCGGCGCATTCGGCTTTCTGGGCAATATCATCTGGCTGGTGCTGGCCGGCTGGTGGCTTGCGCTCGGCCATCTGATCACGGCGGTGCTGCTTGCCATCACCATCGTCGGCATTCCGTTCGCCTGGGCACATCTGAAACTTGCCGGCATCGCGCTGTGGCCGATCGGCAAGGAGATCGTGCCGTCGGATGCCGCGCCATTGCGGCTGCCGCGCGTCGGCGCTTAGAGCATGATCCGGAAAAGTGGTAACCGGCTTTCCGAAAAGATCATGCTCAACTGAAAATCGAGGCGAGGCTTCCCCTCAATTCATGAGGTCGAAAGCCTAGGCCGCCGCTTTCCGCACCCAGACCTTATTGTCGTGAAATGCCGCGCCGCCGAACGGCGCTATGGAATCGGCGCCGGTGAGTGTATTGATGCCGCGGCCGTCGACATAAGCCGAATTCGGCCAGATCGATTCCGCGATCAGCACGCCACGGCGCACGCCGTCGAACAGTTTGGCGTGGAGGTGGACTTGGCCGCGCCGGTTGCCGAGCGTGACCATGTCGCCGGTCTCGATGCCGAGCGCCGCCGCGTCGTCGGGATGAATCATCACGTCCGGCCGCCGCTCGAGGGAGAGCGACGTCGGTGTCTCGGTGAAGCTCGTATTGAGAAAGCCGCGCGCTGGCGAGGTCGCAAGCCGGAACGGGTGTTCGGCGTCGGCTTCTTCGATGACCTGCCAATGATCCGGCAGCCCCGGTAGCGCGGCCTCTGTCACGTTCCGGTGCCAGCGCCGGAACGGCACATTGGGCCAGTCCGGCTTGAAACGGAATTTGCCGTCGGGATAAGCGAAGCCATTGATGTAATGCGCCGTGGCGAAATCCGGCTGGCAGTCGATCCAGCGATTGGCCTCGAGCTCTTCCAGCGTGCCCCAGCCGGATTTTTGCAGCGTGGCGTCGATCAATTGGCGCGGCGTCATGGCAAAGCCCGGGTGCTCCGCGCCAAGGCGTTGGCCGAGCCCGCAGATCACCTCGTGATTGTTGCGGCATTCGCCGCGCGGCTCGATCAGCTTCGGCCCGAGCAGAATGTATTGGCTGCCGCCCGCAGTATAGATGTCGTCGTGCTCGACGAACATGGTGGCCGGTAGGACAACATCGGCCATCTTGGCCGTATCCGTCATCACCTGCTCGTGCACACAGACGAACAGGTCGTCGCGGGCAAAGCCGCGCTTGACAGTCTCCTGATCGGGCGCGACCGCAACCGGATTGGTGTTCTGGATCAGCATCGCGGTGACCGGCGGGCCATCGAACAGCGACGCCTCGTCGCCGGTCAGGATCGGCCCGATGCGCGATTGATCCAGCATGCGGATCGATGAATCCTTGATGTCGCTGCCGTCGATCAGGCTGATATCGAGATGGAAGATGGCGCCGTTGTTGTGAAAGGCGCCGCCGCCTTCATGGCGCCAGGCGCCGGTCACGGCCGGGATGCAGCTTGCCGCGTGCATATTGACCGCGCCGTTACGCGAGCGCGAGAAGCCATAGCCAAGGCGGAAGAAGGCACGCGGCCGCTCGCCAATCAGCCGGGCAAAGGCTTCGATCGTCTCGGCGGCACAGCCGGTGATTTTTGCCGCCCAGTCCGGGCCGCGGCTTTGTACATGCGCGGCGAGCTCGTGCGGCGCGTCGGTATAGCGATTGAGATAATCCCAGTCGGCTTTGCCGTCGCGGAACAGGCAATGCATCACCGCGCAGGCGAGCGCGGCATCGGTACCGGGGCGGATCAACACCGGCAGGTCGGCCTGCTTCATCGTCGCATTCATATAGACGTCGACCACCGCCAGCTTGGCTTGGCGCTCTTTGCGCGCCCGCGTCGCATGCGTCATGACATTGACCTGGGTGCTCGCGGCATTGGTGCCCCAGATAACGACCAGATCGGATTTCGCCATTTCGCGCGGATCGGCGCCGGCGAGCTTGCCGGTGCCCGCGATATATCCGGTCCAGGCCGGATTGACGCAGATGGTCGAGAAGAAGCCGGAATATTTCTTGGCGTGGCGCAGGCGATGGATGCCGTCGCGCATCACGTAGCCCATGGTGCCGGCATAGAGATAGGGCCAGACCGCCAGCGGACCGTGCTTCTGCTCGGCGCGTATGAAATTTTCGGCGACGAGATCGAGCGCGTCGTCCCAGGAGATTTGCTCGAAGCGGCCGCTGCCCTTCGGGCCGACGCGGCGCAGCGGATGCAACAGGCGGTCGGGATGGTCGACACGCTCGGCATAGCGCGCGACCTTGGCGCAGATCACGCCGGCGGTATAGGCATTGTCGGCGGCGCCGCGGATGCGGCCAATGGTTTGGCCGTCAAAAACCTCGACCTCGAGCGCGCAAGTCGACGGGCAGTCGTGCGGGCAGGCGGACGCTGCAATGCGCGGGCGGACGAGCTGGTTCATTGGCCTTTTGTCAGACCTCGATTCCGGCATTTTAGACGATATCGTGCGGCGGCGGTACCGGAAGCTGAGAGCTAATTCCTTTAAAAACGGCCTAAAGGCTGGCGCGCAGCCGTCTCGCCGCCTCGACCATGACGCGCAGCTTCTCGTGCGCCAGCGCCCGGCTGATGGTCATCAGCCCGCAATCGGGCGCGAGCCAGACCTGTTTAGGGTCGATCTGTTCGAGCGCTTCGCCGACGCGCCGCTCGACCGCCTCGACCGTAGGGGCGGGCGTATCGCCCGGATCGACGCAACCGAACATGACGATGCGGCTGCCGCACATTTTCAAGACCTGCGGGTCGAAACTGCTGCGGCCGAACTCGACAGTGAAGCCGCCGATGCGTGTTTCCATCAGGTGCGGCAGCAGGTCCTTGTATTCGTACTGGTGCTGCCGATAACCGCCGCCCGGATAGCCATAGCAAAGATGGACGACGGTCGGCACGGTGATGCCGTCGAGGCAGCGGTCCAGCGCCCTGGCGCCGTAAGCGACGACTTTGTCGTGGTAGCGCGTCATCGCCGGCTCATCGATTTGCAGCACGTCGCAACCAGCGGCCTGCAGATCGCGCAGCTCGCCGTTGATCGCCGCCGCGGCATCGAAGGCGAGTTCCTCCTCGCTGTCGTAGAATTCGTTCGCCGCACTGTCGGCAACCGTCATCGGTCCGGGCACCGCCATTTTCAGCGGGCGGCCGGTATGCGACTTGGCGACGCACAGATCCTCGACCGATGCCGCATCGTGCCGGACGATTTTGCCGGTGATGCGGGGCACCATGCGATTGGCGGTGCGGTTGCGATAGATTGTCTTGTTGACGAGATTTTTGCTGTCGATGCCGTCCCATTGGCCGGCGATGTGAAAGATGAAATGCGTCCGCCGCATCTCGCCGTCGGTCAGGATATCGAGGCCCAGTTCCTCCTGTTCGCGCAGCACAACGACGGTGGCGTCATCTAGGGCCTCCTTGAGCGGCGCACCGGTCATGCGGAAGGTCGCTTCGCTGCGCTCCGTATCGGCAAGCCAGGCTGGACGGGGGAAACTGCCGACACTGGTCGTGGCGAGAGCCTCGAACGAGCCTTGAACGGGCATGGCACCGGTCATGATTGTTCCACTGCTTTGGTCTATTGCACTGCGCATCGAACGTTAACACGGCGGCCATTGCATGATAGACGGCGCGCAGCCGCGACATGTAATCTGGTAGTTTGGCCGTATCAGATAGATCGCATCCGGGAGAGACACGATGAAGGCCGCCGTTCTCGGCGACAGCGGGGTCGAAGTTCGCGACCTGCCCAAGCCCGAACCCAAGCCGAACGAAATTCTGATCCGGGTGCGGGCCTCAAGCCTCAACCGCGCTGACCTTCTGGTGGCATCAGGACACCAGCACGGCAGCGTCGGCGGAGTCGGGGCGCGGATCGGGCTTGAATGTTCCGGCGAGGTCGAAGCGGTCGGCGCCGAGGTGAAGGACATCAAGGCCGGCGACCGGGTCATGGCGTCGGCGCCGGGCGGCTTCGCCGAATATGTCGTCACCGATGCCGGGCGTGCGCACCGCATTCCCGGCAACAATATGAGCTACGAACAGGCGGCCTGTTTTCCGGTCGCGTTGCAGACCATGCACAATGCGGTCGCGACCGCGGGCCGGCTCAAGCGCGGCGAGACCATGCTGATGCAGGGCGCTAGCGCCGGCGTCGGCCTGATGGGCATGCAGATCGCCAAGGCTCTCGGTGCGTCGCTGGTGCTCGGAACGTCGACAAATGCAGAACGCCGGGCGCGGCTTGGCGAATATGGCTGCGATGTCGCGATCGACACTACGGACCCGGCGTGGCCGGACCGGGTCAAGGCAGCTACCGATGGTAAGGGTGTTAACCTTATTGTCGATCTGGTCTCGGGCGGCGTCGCCAACGGCAACCTCGCGGCGGCGGCACTGCTCGGCCGCATCGTCAATGTCGGGCGGCTTGGCGGCATGAGGGGCGAATTCGATTTCGATGTGCATGCGCTCAAGCGCATCGACTATATCGGCGTGACGTTTCGCACCCGCAGCACCGAAGAAGTCCGCGAGATCAATCGCTTGATGCGCGCAGAGCTTTGGCCTGCGATCGAAGCGGGAAAATTGTCGCTGCCGATCTACAAAACTTATAAGCTCGCCGCCATCGCCGACGCGCTGTCGCTGATGCGCACCAACCAGCATTTCGGCAAGATCGTCATCGCTGTGTCATGAAAAAGAAGCAGTCGAAAAAGCAGCAGTCGAAGAAGCAGGCTGGGCGCAAGCGGAAGCCAGCAAAGAAAAAAGCGTCCACAACACGCGCGTCTAAGCGTGAATACCGACTTGCTCTTGGCGAATCAGTCCGGCATAGATTTCATATGACTGATTCGGCCAAAGGCCCCGTGCCGATATTGGCTGCGGGCGGAATCGTCTTACGCGGCACATCGAGACCACGCATCGCCATCGTGCGGCTGCGACGGGAAAAGGCCTGGGTCCTGCCCAAGGGCAAGCTCATGGCACGCGAGCATCCGCGCGACGCTGCCAAGCGCGAAGTCGTGGAAGAGACCGGGCACGAAGTGTCGGTCCATGAATTCCTCGGCTCGATGTCCTATGCCCTCGAAGGCAAGGTGAAGATCGTGCAGTTCTGGCTGATGCGCGCCATGGGCCCGCCGGTCCACGAACTGATGGACGACGTCAAAGCGGTGAAATGGCTGCCGCTGAAAGAAGCGGTGAAGACGCTGACGCGCGCGCACGAAAAGGTGTTCCTCACCCATGTCGGGCCGATCGCGCTCAATCACGTGAAGCGGGTGCTGCATGAAAAGACGCGGCCGGCTTCCCGCAAAGGTCGCCGCCGGCGGAGCGCAACGTCGCCCGCGGCACCGGCGCCGGTCGAACACGTGATTGCGATGGACTATGAAAAGGCGCGGCCCAACACCTTCGTCAAAGCGCTGGGCACATGGATCGGCCGCGTTGCGCACGGCTCGGCGCGCCGGGTAGGCTGAGCCCGCAAAGCGGACGTCAGAGGCGCTGTTCTTCTCTACGCCGTTCTCTGCGCCACGACCGGCCCTGATGGTGACTTTCGCCGCCTTTTCCGCAATTCTCACAGGCGCGCGCCGTCGTCCGATCAGTGTTGCCGATCAATGACGATCACGAACGCCGATTGGGTGATCGGCTTTTCTGGGTCCCGGCCGTTGCGCGCTGGGTATCGCCCGCAAGTTTTGCCTCTTTGCGGCCGGTTACGATCGATGGCTGCTCAAGGACTTTGGCGAGGGCGCGCGCCTCGGCGAGCAGAGCGGTAATCAAAGGCGTGGTCGGCTCGCGGTCTGGCACGACGAGACCGACAGCATGGGTGACCAGCGGATCGACGATCGGGATCGAGCGGACATTGTCGGTCAGCCCCAAGGTCTCGGCGAGCTTCGCCGGCATGATCGTCGCCCAGTGGCCGCTGCGGACATGCGCGAACAGCACAATCACGGAATTCGATTCCAGTGTCGGCGCGGGCTCGCTGCCCGCTTCGCGCAGCAGGCCGTCGATAATGCGCCGGTTTTGCATGTCCGGCGTCAGCAGGCAGAGCGGGATTTTTGCCACTTCGCCCCAAGTCACCTGATCGCGGTCGCCGAGCGGCGCCGCGCGCGAGGTCAGCAGACGGTATTCCTCCTGATAGAGCGTCACCGATTTGACGCGGCCAAGCGGCTCGTTGTCGAGATAGGTAAGGCCGGCGTCGACCTCCAAATTCTCGATCATGCTGAGCACCTGGATCGAAGTGCGCGACAGGATGGTAAAGCGCACGTCGGGATGCTTGGCGCGGTAGGGCGTCGTCAGCATCGCGCTCATGCCGAGCATGGTCGGGATCGCGGCGATGCGGAGATGGCCGACCAGGCCGCGTTTGAGCGCGTCGACATCCGCGCGCATCGCCCGCGCGTCGCCGACGATGCGCCGCGCCCATTCCAGAACGCGTTCGCCCTCAGGCGTGAAGCCCTGGTAGCGCGAGCCGCGCTGCACCAGAAGCACGCCGAACATGTCTTCCAGATATTTGATGCCGGCCGAAAGCGTCGGCTGGCTGACGCCGCAGGCTTCGGCGGCGCGGCCGAAATGCTGTTCGCGGGCAAGCGCGATAATGAATTCGAGCCTGTCGATCATCTAAATATGTGCATTCCGAAGTCGAAGCACTTGGCGAGGGCAATAGAAATATCGCAGAGCGCGGCTAATCCTAACCGCGGGATTTGGCGGCCGATAGAGCCATCGCGGAATCAAATCACGGCTCGCTTAACGCCTCTTCGCTGACGACCTCGTCCTCAAGAATACCCTGATTTGTGGCCCGATCCGGCTCCGGCGCGACTTCGTGAAACAGGCTGTAGTCGAGCACCAGCCTGCCCTCGGCCGAAAGGCTGGTGATATCGCGGTAGCGGTGCTTCCAGCGGATATCACGGCCTGCATAGATCTTGCGGGCATAGAGCTGCTGCGCCGAATTGTCATCAACGCCGCTGACATTGAGCGCCAAGGCGGCTTCGGTCGCGGCGATGTCGTCCGGAGTGAGGCCATACAAGGCGCTGGTCTCGTCAATGACGTGGAACAGCGTCCAGCTCAGCGAGAACATCGGATGTTCGCGGCGGTCGAGCTTGAGCTCATAGTAGCGCCGGAGCTGATGGCCTTCGTTCATATTCTCCAGCCGAAACAGCCAGAGCCGCGCGGTCGCCTGCGAAATCGTATTGTTGCGGGCATTGGCGATGCGGATCATCAAGGTCGGCCGGCCTTGCTGGACGGTGACGACCGGATGTTCGGCGAACAGGAAGCGGGCACGCGGCCGCGAGAAGCGGGCGAAGATGAGCCCCGTCATCACCGCGAGAAAGCTCATGCCGGTGAAGATTTCAACCGTGGCGATGAGATGGCCGTAATTGGTCTGCGGATGCATGTCGCCGTAGCCGACCGTCGCCAGCGTCTCGATCGAGAAGTAGAAGAACGACATCGGCAACGGCAGATCGGGCGAGACGTTGGCGATCGGGCTGTCGCCGAGCCAGTAGAGCAACGCAAAGACGGCGTTGAGCATGATGAAAATCGCCGCGGCGCTGGCGAAGAAGACCGGCCAATAGACGGTCAGCGAGCGATGATAGAGGTCGGTCCAGAATCCGGTGGCAAGCCCTCGGGTTTCGATCTCGCGGGTGCCGATGCGCACCACGCGTGATTTACTTGGCTCTCCCGGGGCTGCCAGTTTCGGATTGCTCGCCAATGCTTTCCTTTCGGCGCTGCGTTACGCCGGCACCTTGAGCCGGCTATAGACCTTGCGCGCATTGCCCTCGAAAATCTTCTTCTTGTCGGCATCGCTGATCGGCGCCCCATCGACGTAACGCTTGGTGTCGTCGAAACCGAAGCCGGTCTTGGGATCGTTGCCCTTCACCGCGCCAACCATTTCCGAGGCGAACAGGATGTTGTCGATCGGCACCACTTTGGTGAGCAGGTCGATGCCGGGCTGATGATAGACGCAGGTATCGAAGAAGATGTTGTCGCCCATGATCTCGGCCAGTTCGGGCTTGCCGTTGTTGAGCGCGATACCGCGGAAGCGGCCCCAGTGGAACGGCACCGCGCCGCCGCCATGCGGGATGATGAATTTCAGCTTGGGGAACGTCTTGAACAGGTCGGACAACAGAATCTGCATGAACACCATGGTGTCGGCATTGAGATAATACGAGCCGGTGGTGTGCATCGCCGGATTGCAGCAGCCGGAGACGTGGATCATGCACGGTACGTCGAGCTCGATCATCTTCTCGTAAAGCGGAAACCACGACTTGTCGGTCATCGGCGGCGAATTGAAATAGCCGCCGGACGGATCCGGATTGAGGTTGCAGCCGACGAAGCCCATTTTCACGCAGCGCTCGAGTTCGGCGGCAGAGTGCTCCGGCGGCACGCCCGGCGATTGCGGCAATTGGCACACGCCAATGAAATTCTTTGGATAGAGCGAGACCACGCGCGCGATGAGGTCATTGCAGATCTGCGACCATTCCAGGCTGACGCTCTCGTCGCCGATATGGTGGCCCATCCCCGAAGCGCGCGGCGAGAAGATCGTCACGTCGGTGCCGCGCTCGCGCTGCAATTTGAGCTGGTTCTGCTCGATGCTTTCGCGGATCTCGTCGTCGGACATTTTCAGCGAAGCCCGCGACGGCATCGCCGCCTTGTCGTGGGCATTGGCGGCCGCGGTCTGTTCCTTGCGGAAGCGGTGCAGGTCCTTGGGCTCGGTGGTGTAATGGCCGTGGCAATCGATGATCATGACTACGCCGCATTGGGGGTTGGGGGACGCGCGATGCTACGGCCCGGAGCGCGATTGTCAAACGGTGACAACCATCTATAAGGAGGGCCATCATCGCATGGGAGGCTCGAAAATGGCTGAACTGCCGCGGCTCAACGGCATCATTCGCGCGCTGGAAAGTGGCCAGCATGCCCTGACCTGCTTCACGCCGGCCGAGGTGAGTAGCGCGGTGGCCACGGCCACGTCGAAATATGACGGCTGCGTGTTCGAGATGGAGCACCAGCCGTGGGACGGCCGCCTGCTGCGTGACTGCCTGCAATACATGCTCAACCGCGCCCAGATTGCCAAGGCCGCCTCCGTGGTGCCCGGCGTCACGCCGCTTGTGCGCGTTCCGGTCAACGGCGTCGAGATGGCGCAATGGCAGGCCAAGCAGGCTCTCGATATGGGCTGCTACGGCATCGTGTTTCCGCATATCTCAACCGTCGACGAGGCCGCCAATGCGGTCGGCGCCTGCCGCTATCCGCGGCTCAAGAGCGCGGCGCATTTCGAGCCGCCCGGCATTCGCGGCGACGGCCCGACGACGGCGGCGCGCTATTGGGGTCTCTCGCAGCAGGACTATTACCAGAAGGCTGACGTCTGGCCGCTCAATCCGCAGGGCGAAATTTTTTGCATCCTGCAGATCGAAGATACCCGCGGCGTCGAGAACCTCGACGACATGCTCAAAAACGTGCCGGGCATCGGCTGCATTCTGATCGGCGAAGGCGACCTGTCGCAGGAGCTCGGCTATCCGCGGCAATACGAGCACAAGGTCGTGCTCGAATGGATGAAGCGCATCGTCGACACCTGCAAGAAGCATAATGTCGTCGTCGGCCATCCGCATGTCGAAGTGCACAATGTCGAGCGCGTGGTCTCCGAAGGCTATCGCTTCCTGATGTGCGCGCCGGTGCAGAGCTTCGGCCACCTCGACAGGACGCGGCAAGTCGTCGGGCGCACGTAACAGCCTCGCCTCGCGCCGACCCACAGCACGGTCGAGAATCGGTCTCGCGCTTTGCCGCGAGCGTGTGGGCTATTTCTCGTCCGCTTCGGAGCGCTGACCGACGACGCCGCCCGCGGCGAGAAGAAACCAGGCGAGGAAAATGTACCACGCCGGGTTCGCCGTCAGGCCGCGCCAGCGGCGCTGATGGGCGCTTTCGCGCCCGCGCAAAAGCTGCCAGAAAGCGCTTCCGTAAATTGAAAGGGGCATGCCGTTGCGGCGCGGCCCCGTGGCAATTTTGCGTTTTGGGGTCGGATGGAGCCAATCGATCAATTCGCCGCCGTACTCGCCCTCGCGGTCGTGATCGGCTGCATCAATCACGTCTGGATCAGGCTGCCGCCCGCCATCGGCATGCTGCTCGGCGCGCTCGCGGTATCATTTTTGATCGTCGCCAGCGATCATGTGCTGCATTTGCACGTGATGGGCTGGTTTCGCGCCTCGCTCGGCGACGCCGATCTGCCGGATTTCTTCCTCGACGGCATTCTCGCCTTCCTGTTGTTCGCCGGCAGCCTACATGTCGACGTCACCGAGCTCAGCCGGCGGAAATGGCTGATCCTGATCCTGGCCACCGCGAGCGTGATCATCTCGACGATGGTGTTCGGCGCCGGCATTTGGCTCGCCTTCGGCCTGATCGGCGCGGCCGTTCCGTTCGCCTGGTGCGTCCTGCTCGGCGCGATCCTGGCGCCGACCGATGCGGTCGTCATCGAAAATCTCATGCGCAAGATCGCGCTGCCGCCGGGGCTGCGTGCTGCGATCATCGGCGAGAGCCTGTTCAACGACGGCGCCGGTGTCTTGCTGTTTTTGCTGGCGCTCGGCGTCACGCAGGGCGACATCATTCACTTCGGCCACGGACGGGTGCTGCTGGCGCTGATCCGCGAGATCGCCGGCGGCGCTGTGATCGGGCTTATCGCGGGCTGGCTTGCGGCCTTGTTGTTGCGTGCGGTTCGCGATCGCGGCTTGCAGCTTCTGATATCGATGGCGCTGGTGCTGGGCTGTTATCGGCTGGCGCTGCAGTTCGGTCTGTCGGGCCCCATCGCCGTGGTGACCGCCGGGCTCTGTGTCGGATCGCCGCCGTACCGCGCCGTGCTCAATCCCGATATCCGCACCACGTTGGTCGGCTTCTGGTCGCCGCTGAACGAGCTTCTGAATACGATGCTGTTTCTGTTCATGGGCCTGCACATTCTCGGCCTGATCGTCACGCCGAGCGCGCTGATGCTGGTCATATTCGCCGTTCCGCTCGCGATCCTGTCGCGGCTGGTTAGCGTCGCCGTGCCGATCGCCTTTCTGCGTGAAAGCCTACGCGAAAAATTCTCCGGCACCGTCGTCCTGACCTGGGCCGGCATGCGCGGCGGCATTTCGATTGCGCTGGCGTTGACGCTGCCGGATTCGCCGTGGCGTACCGATTTATTGGTCGTAACCTACGCGGTGGTGGTGTTCACCATTGTCGTGCAGGGTTTGACCTTCGCACGCGTGTTGCATGCGGCCTATGGCGGCGGCAAAGCCGTTTGATCGCTGGTTATGCCGCTGCGTTGCCTTTTGGCAGGTCGTACATGTCTTCCGGCAGCGTATCGAGAAAGGTCAAGACTTCGGAGGTCTTCACCACGTCGGCATATTTTGCGTTCATGTCGCACAGGTTGATGGCGTGGCTTGCTTGTGAGCGGTCGAAGCAGCCTTCCTCGGCAAGCGCGATGCGATAATTGAGGCTGAAAGCGTCGAGCACGGTGGCGCGCACGCAGCCCGACGTGGTCGTGCCGGTGACGATCAGGCTGTCGCAGCCGAGCAGCGTCAGATAGCTCGCCAGATTGGTGCCGAAGAAGCCCGATGGTTTCTGCTTGAGCACCACGATGTCTTTCGGGCCGGGCGCGATCGGCGTGACAATCTCGTTGCCGTCGAGATTGGTCACGATGGGCTGACGATCCTCATTGCCGCGTGAATTCTTCCACAGCCAGGAGCCGGAATCCCAATTGTCCTCGCGGCGCACACCGGTGGTGTAAAGAACCGGCACGCCCTTGCCGCGGCACTTGTCGATCAGCGAGCGGATATAGGGCAGCGCGACCCAGGCATCCTCACCGCAGGAATTGCGCCAGCGCTTGATCGATTCCAGGATCGGTTCAGGCCGGTCGCCGCAGAAGGCCCAGTTTACATCGATCACAAGCAGAGCTGGGCGCTTGCCGAAGCCGCCGCGGGCGCCATAGCCCGACGTGCCGAACACGGCCTTGTCGCGTTCGGTGAGAAATTGGTTCCAAATCGGTTCGGACATGACGGGTCTTCCTTTCGCGGCGATTTTAGAAACTCGGGCAGGCCGGATTAGAGCGTGGCGCGGACGCTTTCGACGAAGCTCATGTCGATGATTTCGTCATAACCGACGTCCGTCTTCAAGAGGCCGGCGCCCATGACCACGGCTTTGGCGGTGTCCCATGAGGCGTGGCTCACCACGCCGTCCTTGCTCCACAGATTATCGCCAAACGAGCGATCGAGCGTCGCCTTCAGATCGTCAAGCGACATGGTTGGAAATTGCTTCTTGGCGATCTCCGCCGTCTCGTCTTTGTTGGCGTCGACGAATTTCAAGGCCTTCATCATGCCGCGGACGAAACCGCGTACCAGTTCCGGCTCTTTCTGGACGGAGTCGAGCCGCACATTGAAAGTCGAATAGGCGTAGGGCCCGAGCTCTTTGGGGATGCTGTAGAACGGCTCACCCCACACGCCGTTGCGGATGCCCTGGGTGATGAACGGCTCGGTCGGATTGCCGATCTGCGCTTGGCCGTTCTTCACCGCCGGCATGATGGCCGAATTGGCGGTCTCGACAAGCGTCACATCGGTCTTGGCGTCGAGCTTCCATTTGTTGAGCAGGTAGCGCGTGATCGAGTTCGGCGTGCCGCCATAGGGACCGCAGGCGATAGCCTTGCCTTTGAAATATTTCGGCCAATCGGTGTCGGCCGGCTCCGAGCCCTTGGCGGCGCAGAAATAGACATTGCCCCGATCGACGCAGTTCACCACCGCGCGCAGTTCGGCGCCCTTGGCCTTGGCATAGGCGTCGTGCTCCGGTCCGCCGATAAAGGCGAAGGCCTGGCCCGACAGCACCGCATTGGTGTGGCCGCCGCCGGATTCGATGGTGACGAGGTTGACGGTGACATCGTCGAACAGGTTCTTCGCCATGCCGACATAGAGCGGCAAATAGCCCATGCCATGCACCGGCTCGGCGATCAGCACAGACTTGGCCTCGGCGCGTCCGATCATCGGGCGGGCGATCACAGCGCCGCCCGCAGCCAAGGCGGTGCCGAGTACCTTGCGTCTGCTCCAATGGGTCGCGCCGCGCCGTTTCGTCGTATCCATGATCGCTACTCCTGTATTTCGATTGCTATTGTCTGACGCCTTTGCGCAGCACGCTCTCAATCCACGATACCGTGACGTACATCACCACGGCGAGTGTCGAGAGCACCAGCACCGCGACCCAGACCAAGGCGATGTCGTAGGTCTGTCCGGCATAGAGGATTTGCCGCCCAAGCCCGTGCTGCGAAGCGATGAATTCGCCGACGATGGCGCCGGTGAGCGCGAGCCCGATATTCACGCGCAGCACCGAGATGATCCATGGCAGGCAGAACGGCACGATCAGCTTGCGGAACACCTGCATGCGGCTGGCGCCGAGCGAGTAGAACAGGCGTTCTTGATCCGGATCAATCGCCTTGACGCCGGCATAAGCGGTCAGCGTCGAGACCACGAGCGTCAGCGCGGTGGCGATGGCGACTTTGGACGCAAGCCCCATCCCGAACACCAGGATGACCAGCGGCGCCAGCGCAAGCTTCGGCAGCGATTCAAAACAAATGACGAAGGGCTGCGCGACAGCGGCGTAATTGCGCGACCACCAGAACGACAGTCCGAGCAGGGAGCCGGCTGTCGTGCCAATCAGAAAGCCAATAATGGTCGAGCGGAAGGTGAAGCCGATATCGGTGAAAGCGTCGCCGTCGGTGAAGAATATGATCAGCGTCTGCCAGATTGCGCTCGGCTTCGACCAGAAGAAGCCGTCGATCCAGCCGCGATCGGCGGCAGCCTGCCACAGTGCGATGATGGCAACCAGAATGCCGACCTGCGCGGCGATGATGGCCCAGAGCGGCCAATCCTTCTGTACCGGCAGGCGGCGGATTTTTCGCGCCGGACGCAGCGTCAGCTCCGCACGGGCGCCGTCGTTAATGGCGCCAGCGATTCCGGATGCGGCCCGTATCGTGTCCTGGATCGTCATGCCGCCTCGTCGACATGCGAGTAATGTCCCGCCGTCAGCAATTGCAAACAGCGCTCTTTGATCGCAATGAATTCCGGCGTGAGCGTCACGCTGCGCGGCCGCGGCCGCGCGATCGGCACCGGGATCGATTCAACGATGCGGCCCGGCCGCGTCGCCATCACATTGACTTCGTCGGACAGGTAGATCGCCTCCTCGACGTCGTGGGTGACGAAGACCACCGTCTTGCCGAAGTCGCCCCACAGCTGCAGTAGCCATTCCTGCATCTGCAATTTGGTCTGGGCGTCGAGCGCGCCGAACGGCTCGTCGAGCAGGATGACATCGGTATCGAACATCAGCGTGCGCAACAGCGCCGCGCGCTGGCGCATGCCGCCGGACAGCGCGCTTGGATAAAGATGTTCGAATCCGGCCAGTCCGTAGCGGCGCAGCAACGGCAGTGCGCGGTCGCGCGCCGCCTGCAGCGGCACGCCTTGGATTTCCATGCCGAGAATGACGTTGTCGAGCACCGTGCGCCACGGCAGCAGCAGGTCTTTTTGCAGCATGTAGCCGACGCGGCCGATCGTGCCGGTGGCGTCGACGCCGTCGATCATCACGCGTCCGCCGCTCGGTTCGAGCAATCCGGCGATGACATTGAACAGCGTGCTTTTGCCGCATCCCGATGGGCCGATCAGGCTGACGAAACGGCCCTGCGGGATCGCCAAGGTGACCGGTGCAAGCGCCTGGAAGACGCCGCGCGGCGTCTTGAAGGTCATGCTCACATCTTCCAGGCGAAGTTTTACGGCTTGCAACATCGCGCCACCGGTTATCGTTCGCGCAACGCCGCAAGAACTATGCCAGCAAAAAACGTAGTCGTCGCGGGAGTCTGTGCCGGCCGCTGCATAATCTTGCGGCAGTGCTGCCACTCCCGCTGCCGCCGCCGCAATGTTGCCCGGATGGCTAATTGCAACTGCGGATTGGCCCGCTTTCGCGCAATTCGCCCTATTGCGGCAGCAGCGCTGCCGCAAAGGCGCTGGCGATGGCGTCTTTGCTTTTGCCGGCGCGTACGGCATCGCCGATGACGCTGACTTTCTGTCCGGGCCGCACGAGCTTGCGAAAGCGATCGCCGCTGGCAATGCGGGCGTCGTAGTAGAACCAATTGCGCAGCTGCGGCGCCGAGAACAGCCGCGCCATGCCGGGGGCGCGCGCCAGCCCGCGATCGAGCATCCAGGTGGCGAGGCGGCCGAAACCGCGATGGCGGTATTCCGCCCCGGTCGCGATGACGATGCGGTCGAACGGCTCGAGCAAAGCCGGACGCACGGTGACGTCGGTCGCGTATTGAAATTTCACGCCGCGTCTTTCACATGCGGCGACTATATTCGCGATATAGCGCGCAAAGCTTTGGTCATTCGCCTCGACTTCTTGGAAGAGCGGCGCCTTGCCGGCATAGCGAAACGCGCCGCCGGCTACACTGTCTTTCTCATAGACCGTCACTTGATTGTCCGCGGCAACGAGCGAAGCGTAAGTGAGCCCGGCCGGCCCGGCGCCGATCACGACGATGCGCTCACCGCGCGGCGGCGCCGCCGCGGCAAACGCGGTCTCGCGGCCCGCGGCGCCATTGACGACGCAGCCGATGCGCGCGCCGCCACGCATTTCGTTGATGCAAGTGTTGCAGGCGAGGCAGCGCCGCACCGGCTCGTCGCGGCTGACTTTCTCCACCCATTGCGGATCGGCGATCAGCGAACGGCCGAGCGCGATGAAATCGGCCTTGCTGCCTTCGACGGCGGCGCGCGCGATCGCCGGATCGCCGAGCCGGCCGACCGCGATCACCGGGACGCTGACTTCTTTCTTCACCTCGGCGGCGAAATCGAGAAAGGGCGCGTCCGGAAAGCTCATCGGCGGCAACACGATCTGCGCCGATGGCAGTGAGCGATAATGGCCGGCGGTGATATGCAGCGCGTCGGCGCCGGCTTGCGCCGCCCACAGCGCCACCTGCCGGCCTTCGCTGAACGGCATGCCGCCGGGGAAATAATCTTCGACCGAAAGCCGGTAGATCACGGCAATGCCAGGCACCTGTTCCTTCACCGCGCGCAGCACGTTGAGACCGAAGCGGGCGCGGTTGACGAGGCTGCCGCCGAACTCGTCGGTGCGGAGGTTTTCGAACGGCGCGTGGAATTGCGAAATCAGATAGCCGTGCGCGGCATGGATCTCGACGCAATCGAAGCCCGCTGTTTTGGCGCGCTGTGCCGACGCGACATAAGCGGCTGTGGTTTGCGCGATGCGCGTCTTGGTCATCGCCTCAGGGATGATGATCTCGAACGTGGTCTCGTAAACCGGATGCGGAATCGCCGACGGCGCAATCGGCGTTTCGCCGCAAATGTCGATCCGGGTATGTCCGCCGCCGTGGCCGAGCTGGATCGACGCCTTGGCGCCGCCGCGATGGATTTCATCGACCAGCCGGGCGAGGCCGGGCACAAAGCGGTCGTCATAAATGCCGACCTCGCGGCGGCGATGCCGCCCCGCCTTTTCCGGCGATGCCATCTCGACGGTGATGAGTCCGGTGCCGCCGCGGACGCGCGCCATGTAATAGGCGATCGAGTCGTCAGTGACGAAACCTTCGTCGTCCGCTGTGCGCGTCGTCATCGGCGGCATGACGATGCGGTTTTTGATTTGGACCGGCCCGATCCGCGCCGGCGTCAGAAGGATATTCATGTGGCTCACGCCAGGCAACGCAGGTTAAAGAACGGGAATCTCGCCGCCGTCGAGATCGATCGTGGTGCCGTGCAGCCACGAGGCGCGCGATGAGACGATGAAGGTGACGAGATTGCCGACATCCTCGACCGTGCCGAAGCGCATCGTATCGTTGAACTCGCGAATGATGTCGTCGCGGATGTCCTTTTCCGACCGTCCGGTGCGCTCGATCTCCGCCTTGATACGCCGCCGTGTGCGGTCGGTTTCGACCACGCTCGGATGAATGCAGTTCACCTGAACGCCGTCGGTCTTGCCACGATCGGCAAGGCATTTGGTGAAGGCGGCGACCGCGGCATTGACCGAACTGCCGATAGTGAATTGCGCGGTCGGCTTACGCCCGCCGGTGCCGCCGATCGACACCAGCGAGCCGTGCCGCGCCTTCAACAGCGGCCAAGCGGCGCGGGCGAGGCGCATATGGGCGAAAAACTTCAGCGCATAACCGTCCTGCCAGTCGGCATCGGTGAGTTCGAGAAAATCGCCGCGCTTGGTGGCACCGGCATTGTTGACCAGAATGTCGAGGCCGCCGAATTCGCGCTTGACGTGATCCATCAGTTTCTCGGTGGTGCCCGCTTCGCGCAGATCGAGCGTGGAGGTTGCGGCACGGCGGCCTTTGGTGCGGATCGCACCCGCCGCGTCTTCGAGCGCGTTCTCGTCGCGGCCCGTAAGCATCAGGTCGCAGCCTTCGGCAGCGAGCGCCTCCGCTATGCCGCGGCCGATGCCGCGGCTCGATCCGGTCACCAGCGCGATTTTGCCGTTCAGTCCCAGTTCCATACGTTTCGTCCTCTTGCTCAATTCATTATTACGTCCCTGCGCGAGACAAATCGACGACACGATCCAGACAATGCCGCAGGCTGGATCGCCGCGCTTGTTCGCAATGACGTTTTTCCGATCGCCCCGCTTATTCGAGTTTCAGCCCGAGCTTCTTGACGAGGTCGGCCCACTTGCCTTCCTCGTGCTGGATATTGGCGGCATATTCCTCGGGCGTGGAGGGGGTGGGATCGCTGCCGGCAGCGACGAGCAGCTTCTTCATATCGTCGGTGGCAAGGATGGCGCGCAATTCTTTGTTGAGCCGCTCGACAATAGGGCGCGGCGTGCCGGCCGGCGCCGCAAGCCCATAATATTGCACCGCCTCGAAGCCGGGGAGGCCGGCTTCTGCCGCCGTCGGCACATTGGGCAGCGCCGCCGAGCGCTTTGTCGCCGCGACCGCAATGCCGCGCAGGGCGCCAGCGGCAATGTTGCTGACCGATGCCGGTATCGTGTTGAAGCCGATCTGGACGTGGCCGCCGAGGAGGTCATTGGTCAGCGGGCCGGTGCCCTTATAGGTCACCACCGTGATTTGTGTGCCGGCCATCACGTTGAACAGTTCGGCGGCGAAGTAATTGACCGTCGGCGCCGGGGGCGTGCCGGCCGAATATTTTCCCGGCTCTTTTTTGGCCAGCGCAACGATGTCGCTCAACGAATTCGCCGCCACCGAAGGATGGGTAACGACAATAATCGGCGTCGAGGCGACCAGGCCGATCGGCGCGAAATCCTTGTTGACGTCATAGCCGGTATTGGCGCCGAGGCTGATGCCGGTGAGCAGCATGACGAGCGTATAGCCGTCGGGCGTCGCGCGCGCGGCATCGCGGGTGCCGATCATGCCGCCGGCGCCGCCGCGGTTCTCGATGACGACCTGCTGGCCGAGCGCCACCGACAGCTTCTGGCCGACCAAGCGCCCCATCACATCGACGCCGCCGCCGGCGGGATAGGGCACGATCAGGGTGATCGGACGGCTCGGATAGTCTTGTGCGGCCGCCGGTTGCGATGTGTCGCAAATCAGCACGGCGGCAAGCACGCAGGCCCATAAGCCCGCGACAATGGCACGGTGCAACATTATGTTTTCCTCCCCTTATGACGGCACTATAGCTCCCGGTGCCGGCCCTGCGCTACATTGCGGCTGCCGCCTCAAGAACGGTGCAGCCCAGGGAGCCGCTCAATGCAATTCGGATTATTCGGCAGCGCGACTGCGCGCCACGGGGGGCCGGATGTCGATTCCGGCCAGGGCTATAAGCAGTTCGTCGATTATAATGTCGAAGCCGAGGCGCTCGGCTATCACGCGACGTTTCTGGTCGAGCATCATTTCACCGGTTTTGGCCAGGTTTCGGCGAGCCTGACGCTGCTTACCTGGGTGGCGGCGAAAACCAAGACGCTGCGGCTCGGCACGGCGGTTCTGGTGCTGCCGTGGCACAATCCGGTTCTGGTCGCTGAACAGGCCGCCACCATCGATCTGCTCTCCGGCGGCCGGCTCGATTTCGGCGTCGGCAAGGGCTACCGGCACAACGAATTTGCCGGCTTCTGCCTGCCGATCGAAGAAGCCGATGCGCGCTTCAATGAATCGCTCGACGTCATCGTGAAGGCCTGGACGTCGAAGCAGCGTTTCTCGCATCACGGCAAATATTGGCGCTTCGAGGACATCATCGTCGAGCCGCCGACAGCGCAGAAGCCGCATCCGCCGATGTGGATGGCGGCCGGCAGCCCGGATTCGATCCGTCAGGTCGCCGCGCGCGGCTTTAATCTTTTGCTCGATCAGTTCGCGTCGATCGAGCAGGTCGGCGAGCGCATTGCGATCTTCAAGGAAGCCGTCGAAGCGCGCGGCCGCGTCTTCGATCCGATGAATGTCGGCGTCGCTCGCGCCTATTTCGTCGCCAAGGATCAGGCCGACAAGGATGCGGCGCTCGAGCGGCGGCTCGAAGCGCAGCGCCGGCTCGCCGCGATTTCCAATTCGCCGGACGGCACCAAGAACAAGGCGAGCATCATGGCGTTCTCCGACACGCGCGAGGCGAGCGAGGAGAGCGCGCTCTACGGCACGCCCGACGAGATCGCGCGCAAGCTCGAAAAGCTTCACGATGCCGGCGTCGGCTATATTCTGCTCAACGGCGGCGGGCCGGCGGAAGAGAGCTTGCGGCGTTTCGCCCGCGAGGTGATGCCGGCCTTTGTCAAGGAGCCGCGGGCGAAAGTGGTCGGCTAGAAGATCAATAACACCTTCACTAAAATTTCGATGATCAACAAAATCGTTCAATCCATGGCCGACGCCATGGCCGGCATCCGCGACGGCGCGGTGGTGTTGCTCGGCGGTTTCGGCAATATCGGCCAGCCACATGCGTTGCTTGACGGCCTGATCGAGCAGGGCGCCAAGAATCTGACCGTCGTCTCCAATAATGCCGGCGTCGGCCGCACCGGCTTGGCGCGGCTGCTCGATCTTGGCCGCGTGCGCAAGATTATCTGTTCCTATCCGCGCACCGCCGACCCGGTGGTATTTGAGGAACTCTATCGTGCCGGCAAGATCGAGCTTGAAATCGTGCCGCAAGGCACGATGGCGGAGCGCATTCGCGCTGCGGGTGCCGGCATCCCGGCCTTCTATACCGCGACCGCGGTCGGCACCAAGCTCGCCGCCGGCAAGGAAGAGCGCGAGATCAACGGCCGCAAATATCTGCTCGAGGAATCGCTCTCGGGCGATGTCGCGCTGGTTGAGGCCTGGGAGGCGGACCGCTGGGGCAATCTGACCTATCGCGCGTCCGGCCAGAATTTCAATCCGATCATGGCGTCGGCGGCGCAATTGACCATCGTGCAAACCCAGCACGTGGTCGAACTCGGCGCGATCGATCCGGAAAAGGTGATGACGCCGGGCATCTACGTCAATCGCGTGGTCCATGTGCCCTATGGCGATCCCATGGTGCCGTAGATGTATTTTTGATTTTGCGCATGTCCTAATCGGAAAACCGGTTGCCACTTTTCCGGGACATGCGCTGAGGAGACAAAATGAGTCTGTTCGCAGCCTGTAAGCCGCTCAGCCGCAACGAAATGGCGGAACGCCTCGCCCGCGACATCCCCGAAGGCTGGTATGTCAATCTCGGCATCGGCGCGCCGCTGAAGGTCGCCGACTACGTGCCGATGGAGCGCGAGGTCATTTTCCAATCCGAGAACGGCATTCTCGGCATGGGGCCGATGCCGGAGCCTGACAAGGTCGACCGCTGGGTCATCAATGCCGGCAAGCAATATGTCACGCTGCGCGCCGGCGGCTCCTACATGCATCATGCCGACAGTTTCGCGCTCATTCGCGGCGGCCATCTCGATCTCTGCGTGCTCGGCGCCTTTCAGGTCGCCGAGAACGGCGATATCGCCAACTGGTCGATGTCGGACAACAATTCCGCGCCTGCGGTCGGCGGCGCCATGGATCTAGCCGCCGGCGCGCGGCAGCTCTGGGTGGTGATGGAGCATCAGACCAAATCCGGCGAGAGCCGGCTCGTGCGCCGCTGCAGCTATCCGCTCACCGCGATCGGCGCTGTCACCCGCGTCTATACCAATCTCGCCGTGCTTGATGTTACCGAAGATGGTTTCGCGGTGCGCGAGATGGTGCCGGGTCTCACGCTGCAAGCCTTGCAGCAAGTCAGCGATGCGCCGCTGCGCATGGCGCCTGCGAATTCCTGACGTGGGATCTCACGCTTGACGACAGTTACACCGGCTGCGCTACGGGGCTCTCGAAGCTGCGGCCGATGCGCTGCCCCTGCGCCAAATAGTGCGCAGCTTCAGCGATATTCGTCACATGATCGCCGATCAGCTCGATATTCTTGGCGCAGAACAGGAGCTGCACCGCCGACGAACTCATGGCCGGATCCGCCATCATATAAGTCAGCAATTCGCGGCACAGAGCGGCATACATTTCGTCGATCTCGTTATCGGTGCGCCATAGGCTGTGCGCCTTGGCAGCATCGCCGCGAATCACGCTTTCGACGACGTCGCGCAACCGCTGCGACGCCGCGCGCGCAAAGCGGCGGAGCGCATTGGCCGGCTGCGGCGTCTGATAGGCGCCGCCGAGCGTGACCACGCTCTTGGCAATGTTCCGCGCCAGTGCGCCGACGCGCCGAAGCTCGATTGCGGTTTCCCATACCGCGACGGTGAGACGCAGATCATAGGCGACCGGCTGGCGGCGCGCGATCAAGAGCGTTACATCGGTCTCGATGTCGCGCTGCATCGTCTCATTGTTTTCGTCGCGCGCGATCACGGTTTTTGCCAGTTCGAGATCCCGGTTCAGCAGCGAGTCGACCGCGTCCTTCAACTGCTTTTCCGTCAGATCGCCCATCTCGGCGATCGTGCGCGTCATCTTCGCGAGATCCGCGTCAAAGGCCTTCACCGTGTGATCGGCCATTTTTTGATCAGGGACTGCGTTTTGATCTGAGACTTCGGTCATCCTACGCCCCCGAAACTGAGATATGTTGGCTGCATCAGTAGCATGATTTTTGTGACATTATTACGGGTCAAATGGCAGGACGGTTGGCGGCTTTCCAGGCTGGAAGGCCTTACAGTGCCGGGAAAGTCAAAACCATCGTTTACCAATTTAGTCTGAAACCGGCTTGCGCGGCGGGCGCCGCTCAGCCTTGATGTGGCCGTTTCGGGTCCGGTGCGAGTGATGCCAAATGATGCGGGTACTGGCGACAGTGACTTTCGTCTATGAGCCGCGTGAGGACCGGATCGCTGCGGCCATCAATGCCGGCGGCCCCGATGCTTGGTCGTGCTGGCTGACGCGGCGGCTCGCTCTGGCTGTGCTCGAACATGCGTCCGGCTATCTGAGCAAAACCTCCGATCTAGCGCAGCAGGCGCCGGCGGAGATGCGCCGCGAATTCGTGGCCTTCGAGCGCGAAGCCGCCATGGTTTCGACCGCCAAGGCGATGAGCAAGACGGCGCCGGAAGTCCTCAAGTCGAGCGCCAATAACGCTGAGCTTGCCGACCGCGTGACGATCTCGCAGCATGGCAAAAGCGGGTTCAAGTTCGAACTGCTCGGACAAAGCGGCGAGGGCGCGGCCGGTGTGCTGACCCGGGCCGAGATGCAGCGGGTGTTGCAGATGCTGGCCAGTATTGTTGCGCAGGCCGGGTGGATCGCGGCGCCGCGGCAAGCAGCGCCGGCGGCCGCCGCAAGCGCGCCGAAGCCGGTCCGGCATTGAAGTATTGCCTGCCCTGACCCGCGGCACCCCCGTTGTCATTTGCCGGGCGCATGGCTTAACGTCGCGGCTGCGACAGGGAGAAACGCCATGGCCAACGCCAAAATCGAAAACATCAGAATCACTTGGGACCACATTCATCTGCGGACGCCCAATCCGGAAGGCATGGCGCAATGGTTCGAGAAAATGCTCGGCGCCGAAGTCAAGCGGTCCATGCAACAGGGCAAGGAACGGATCGATCTGAAGCTCGGCGGTGCCAATATCTTCATCGCGCCGATTGGTGACGGCGAGAACGTCAATGCTGCGCCGAAGATTCCCTATCGCGGTCTCGATCACTTCGGACTTGCCGTCAGCGGCATCGACGAGATCGCCGCCGACCTGAAATCCAAGGGCGTCGAATTCACCAAGGAGCCAACTACGGTACGGCCCGGCGTGCGCATCTGCTTCATCAAGGCACCGGAGGGTGTGTCGATCGAATTGCTCGATCGCGATCCAAAACATCAGTAAAGCGACATCAGTAAAGCGACATCTATAGCCGTCGTCATCGCGGCGGCCGGCGATCATGGTTGGCGAATATGGCGGACGACACGCGCGCGATCGAAGCGGCGCTCGCAGCCCGTTTCGGCGAGGAACTGAAGGTCGACCGCGAATTGCCGGGTCTGGATGAACTGGCGCGCATCGCCGGTCATCGCTCGCATCGCCATTTTTTACCGCATGCGGTCGCGCCGGACCTGCTCAAGCTGTTATGCGCCTGCGCGCTTTCGGCGCCGTCGAAAAGCGACCTGCAGCAATGCGACATTGTCGTCGTCAGCGATACCGCGATCCGCCAAGGCATCGTCGCGACCATTCCGGATATGCCCTGGATCATGGACGCGCCGGTTTTTTTGGTCTTTGTCGGCAACGGCGCGCGGCTGCCTGAAATCGCCAAGTTGCACGACAAGCCGTTTCCGAACGATCATCTCGACCAGTTCTTCAATGCGGCGGTGGATGCCGCGATCGTGATGACGACATTCATCCACGCCGCCGAGGCGGTCGGACTCGGCTGTTGCCCGATCAGCGCCATCCGCGATCGTCCGCAGATTGTCAGCGATCTGCTGCGTCTGCCGCGGCGGGTGCTTCCGGTCGCCGGGCTTTGCCTCGGCTGGCCGGCGCAGGAGGGCGAAATCGCGCCGCGCCTGTCGCTTACGACGACGGTCGTCGAGAACGCCTATGGCGAACGCAACATTCCCGGCGAGATCGACGCCTACGACCAGCGGCGCGCGCAGCTTCGGCCCTATCGCCGTCAGCGCGATGTCGCGCGCTGGGGCGAGGCGCCGTTCTATGGCTGGTCCGAAGACAAAGCGCGGCAATATGCCGAACCGACGCGCACGGATTTCGGCAGCTTCGTGCGCGGCAAGGGTTTTCGTCTCGATTAACGCAAAATCGACGCCGCGCGGCGTCGGCCGGCTAGAGTGTAATCGTTTCAGATTGTATCGTTTGTCGCTCTAGGATTTTGCTTGAGCACGACCTTGTCGGAAAACCGGATTCCACTTTTCCGGATCATGCTCTAATTCACCACCACCGGCGTCGACAGCTTCACGCGGCCGTAAAGGTCGGTGATGTCTTCATTGCTCAGCCGGATGCAGCCGAAGGCGACGGCATTGCCGATGGTCTTGGGCGCATTGGTGCCGTTGATGCGCGAACGGCCGTCGTCGAGCTGCAGCATGCGCGCGCCGAGCGGATTGCCGGGGCCGCCCGGCAGCGGAGTGGGGTTACGGTTGAGCATTTCCGGCGGCGGCTGCCAGATCGGCCATTCCGCCATGGTCGAAACATGCTTCATGCCGGCCAGATCGGCGCATTGCGCGCCTACCGCGATGCCGTAGCGCAGCGCCACATTGTGGGGTTGGATCAGATAGAGAAAGCGCTGCAGCTTGTCGACGATGATGGTGCCGACCGGTTGCAGCGTGCGGTAGAAGGTCGGCTGCCGGCGGAACACATATTGTAGATCGGGATCGAAGGCTCCGCCGTCGACCCCGGGCGCAAGCTCGCCGTTCTTTGCACCGTTGACGGCGGCGAGATTTGGCGCAGCCGTGGCTGCCGCGGTTTTTTGTGCCGCGGCGCCGGGCGCAACGGTGGCGGGCGCCGCCGTGTTTTGATTGTTGGCGGGCGCCGGAGCGGATTTCTTGCCCGACAGGAAGATGTAGCCGCCGGCGCCGAGCGCGGCCACGACGACGGCAATTGCGACCCACGCCATCGTGCCCATTCCGGACGATTCAAGCGGCTCATCCTCGGACGGAGCCGCGTCGTCGATCTGATCGTCGGGCAGCGGGACCGCAACTACAGTGCGGCTGGGCCGAGACCTCTGGGATCGCGCGGTCTCGGTCCAGGCCAATTCGGCTTCGATGCGCTCAATCGCGGCCTCGAGCTTGGCTTCTTCGGCGGCGATCTGGGCGAGCGGCGGTTGCGGCCGCAAGCCGCGCATCCGCGCCGTCAGCATCTGCCGCGACCGATCATAAATATCGCGCCGCCACTGCGCATCGCCGGCGCCGGGCGCCGTCACCGCACGCAACAGGACCGAATAATAATCGACCATCGGCACACCGTTTCTTATACGGCCACTTTAGCCAAAAAATCCAAGACGCGCGCATTGGTCGCGTCCTCGCTCTGCCGCTCTACAGGCATGTCCCAATATTCCGAAAGCGGCAAGCATTCGTCCAGATAGCGCGCCGCCGAAGTCGCGTGCGAATCGTCGTGGCCGGGCACGATGAGGGCCGGTATTTCGGTATGGACCAGGTCTTCCGGCGGAGCGCCTGGCGCGGTGTCGCGGTCGAACAGCGCGTCGCGCATGGCCTCGCAGATGCGAATATAAGAAGCCGGATCTTGCGCGGCATACGACTTGGCGAAAGCCGGATCGTGCTTGATCACCGACGCCCAGGGCCCGCCGCGCGGATCGCCGCCGAACGGCTTGCCCTCGCGCTGCACCAGATCGATGACGGCGTTGAGTCCTTCGCCGCGCACGAAGGCGATATGCTCGGCAAAGCGCTTGTGGCTCGACAGCCGATATTTGTAGCCGCCGACCGGCCAGAACAGGATCATGCTCGCGACCATCTGCGGCTGCGCCGCGCCGAACGCCGCAACCGGGCCGCAGCCCATGCAGCCGCCCATGATGTGCGCGCGGGCAATGCCCAGGTGATCGAGCAGGCCTTTGCCCTGCGCGACAAAATGCATCCAGGTGATGGGCTCGACGCGGCCACCGGATTGGCCGCATTCACGGCGGTCGAACAGAATGCAGGTGAATTTTTGCGGCAGATGGTCAAGGAGTTTGATCTTGGCGTAGATGCCGAGCGTCGACCAGGCTTCGACGGTCGCGTTAAAGCCGCCCGGTGCATACATCAGAAGCGGCGGGCTTGAGCCCAATTCAGGGCCTCTAATCTCGAAGCGCGTCGCGATGCCGTCGATGTCAACGCTCGGCATTTTTGCTCAGCCCTTGATCTGACGGCCGGCGCGCGCATCGTCGATCAGCGCGGCAAAAGCGCCGAGCGCGGCCTTGGCCGTATTGGTATAGGTATCGGTTTTAGGATCGAGCCACTTCTCGCCATAGCCGAGCGCGGTGTGCACGAGACGAACGCGGCCGTCGAGCCAAGGCCCACCGCCGAAGCCGCCGATCACCGGAATCTTCACCGCCGCGACCACGGCGGCGCCGGCAACCGGTCCGGAATTGGTGAAGTCGAGGAGGCTCGCGCCGGCATCTTCGAGAAGCTTGGCCTCCTCGACAAGTTTGGCCGCAGCTTGCGCTGTGGCCTGCGCTTCGGGCGAGTTCTGCGCACTATAAGGGATGCCGTATTTGCCGGCGGTCTGCGGCGTCAGTCCGAATTGCGCGAAAACGGGGATGCCTTCACGCACCAAAGCGCGCACGACTTGCGGATATTCGGCTGCGGCATCGACCTTGATCAAGTCGGCGCCGCCGTCTTTGACGAGGCGCGCCGCCGCGGCGAGCGCCGCATCGGCACCTTGCTGCGCCGGGCCGTAGGGCATGTCGCAACTCACCAGCGCGCGCGAGGTGCCGCGCCGCACCGCCTTGCAGCAGATTAAGATCTCGTCGAGCGTGACGTCGAGCACATCGTCGCGGCCCCACAGATTGACGCCGACGGAATCGCCGACCGAGATGAAATCGAACCCGGCGCGGTCGGCGATGCGCGCGATCTGATAGTCCCAGGCGACAAGCCCGATACTCTTCTTGCCTTCGCGCTTCATCGCCTGCAGCGCGGCAATCGTTACTTTACCGTTCATGCGTCCCGGCACCTCGCTCTTGCGGGCCGTGTTCTAGCATGTGGGCGCATGAACGGAATATGTCCTGCTGCAATCGAGAAGGACGATCGGCTGACGGGCGGGTAGAGGGGCGCTGGCCTTGGCGCAGCGCGGCCGTTTTCACGTCCAGAGGACGATCTCGCAGACCAGCCCTTCCGGCCGCCAGTCGAAGCGCGTTTTGCCCTTGAGCTGCCCGATCATCCGGTCGATGACCCGGCTGCCGAAGCCTTGGCGCGTTGGGACCTGCACTGCCGGGCCGCCCATCTCGCTCCAGCGCACGACGAGTTGCTGGTCGGCGCCGTGCACCCATGTCAACTCGACCCGGCCGCTGGGTCCGGACAACGACCCGTATTTGGCGGCATTTGTCGCCAGTTCGTGCAAGGCCACCGCGACGGCCTGGGCGGCAGTGGTCTCCAATAAGACTGGCGGACCCTCGATGCGCACCCGTTCCTTCGCCGCATAGGGGTCGAGCTCCTGCGCCGCGATCGTTGACAGTTCGGCGCCGATCCAGCGGCTTTCCACGAATAACGAGTGAACATTCGCCAGGGCGCGGATGCGGCCTTCAATAGCCTGCTTCAGACCTTCGGGCGTATCGGCACGGGAAAGATTGACCGCGGCTTGGACGTTGGCGAGCACGTTCTTGGTCCGGTGCTCAGCCTCCCGAGCCAGCGTGGCGATTCGCTCGCGGCTGTGCCCCTCTTCGGTGATATCCCTCGCGATCTTCGACGCGCCGATAATCTTGCCTTCGGCGTTTTTGACCGGAGAAACGGTCAGTGAAACGGTGATCAGGCTGCCGTGCCGACGCTGCCGCACCGTCTCGAAATGATCGATGCGCTCGCCGCGTCTGATGCGGGTGAGAATCTCGCGTTCCTCGTTCTGCCGGTCTGCCGGAATCACGATGGTAATCGGCTGGCCGATCGCCTGTTCGGCGGTGTAGCCGAAAATACGCTCGGCGCCCTTGTTCCAGCTGGTGATGATGCCGTCGAGGTTCTTGCTGACGATGGCATCGTCGCTGGATTCCACGATCGAGGCCACGTAGCGCAAGCGTTGTTCGCTGTCTTGCAGCTCGGCTTCGATGCGCTTGCGTTCGGTAATGTCGACACCGGTCGAGTGCAAGAACATGACAGCGCCCGACTGATCACGAACGGGATGCATTGCGAAATCGACGGTGCGCTTGGTGCCGTCTGCGGTCCAGTAAGGAAGCTCTTCGCGAAATTCGAGGCCCGCGAGCGCCTGCTGCGCGGCGAAGCGAATCCTCGCTTTCACCTCGTCGGCGCCGCGCCACCACGGGGTATCCCAGAATGGCCGATTCAGAACCTCCTCCCGCGTATAGCCGCACCAATCCACGGACCGGTCGTTCACCTCTTGCAAATAGCCTTGCAGATCCAGGATGCCGGCGAAAACGCCGGACTGGTTGAACAGCGCCTCGAATTTGGCCGCCGTCGTCGCGTGATCGCGCAACAGCTCGGCTTGTCGCGCGACGAGCGCCTCGACCTCGGTACAATCACGATTGGCCTCAAGCACAGTCTTGTCATCGACCAATTGCATGCGGCTGTCGACGATGACTTCGCGGCCGTCCTTGCAGACGTGGCGCAACTTGCCGGACCAGTGGCCGGTGCTGCAAAGCTCGGTGCGAAGTTCGGCAAACTCGATCGGGAATTTGGTTTGCAGGAGCGCGTGGCTGAAGTGCCCGACGGCCTCGTCCGCTGTAAAGCCGTAGAGCCTCTCGGCCCCGGCATTCCAAAACTCGATAGGCCCGCCCAGCGACCACGCGAACATCGGCTCATAGGACAACGTGATGAGATTGGCCAAACGTTCGGCGGATTCGCGTTCGATCAGAAATGCGGCTTCGCGCTGCACTATACTCGCCTCGAATGCCCTCTGATCGTATGGCCGCCGGGCTTACGGCTCGGCCGCAAATTCCTTCAGTGTCTGTTGCAGCAACGCGGATTGATCGCGAATTCCGCGCTGGGCAAGTTCAATAACCTTGGCGGCCACATGTCGCGTGGCGGGATCGTCGACGATTTTGAGTTGCAAGGCCTCGCACGCGCTTTCGAACGCTCGCGACATGTTGGCTATCACCTCAGGGTCAAATGCCTGATTGGTGAGAAACCCAAGAATCTGCAATCGGCTGTTTCTCGTCTCGAGCGGCGGGACAACCGAATCTGGAGATGCCGGCATAGCGGCTCCGATTGCGGCGGGAGCGTGCGCTACCGCCCAATGCCGGTGCGTCGGAGCCGACCAGCGGGGCTCTTCGCGGGAACCATGCCGCGCGAAATAGCGCAACGCAATCCAGTCTTGGCTGTCTTGACTACTTATGAGTTGCGCGCGCTTCCGGCAGCTTTGGGCGGCTTAAGCACCCCATAGTCCCCGGATTTGGCGCCATTGTTTTCAAAGATGCCGCCGGCGCCTGCAATGCCGTGCCGCAACAGCTCGCGAACCGCCGCCGCCCGGCTCGGCATCCGATGCTCAAATCGGAAATTGTCTACGGCCTTAAGCTCCTGAGAAGAAAGCATAATTTGTAGCCTTACGTCTCGCGTCAGACCACGCCCTCCTTGCGCATTTTTCATGACAAATCTCCGCTAAATTAGATGAGATAGATTAGATAGCCTACATAGGTACCCTAGCAATATACATCACTTACTCATTCTTATAAGCCTGCCGGTCAAAAAATAGGGACACGCCGACTAGGGGCCGACTTGCGGCTGACTTGCAGCTGACTTGAGGAATGGGCAGGTCAGACGAAGTGGCACTGGCGCGCAGCTGACATCTGCCGAAATGTGCCGAGGACGAAACGTGCCGAGGAAATGTCTCCGCGCGCCGTTGTTCAAACGGCTGCGCCAGGCAAAGACCAAGGCAAATAAGGCTTACCGAGCAGACGCCGGCGTTGCAGGCTTCGGCTTCTTTGGCGCGGCGGCGGCCGTCCCCGGCTGCGGGCTGGTCGCCAGCGCCGAGGAGGATGACGGCGTGTAGTGGACGGTGCTGCCGGTTGGCTTGCCGGTCTTGGCCGGTACGGCGGCGGCGCCTTGAGCGGGAGGAGTGACAGCCACTGCCTTGGTGTCAGCCTTCGCGACCTTCTTCTTGGCTTTCTTCGGGGCCGGATCGGCCGCCTCGGGTAGAGCCGCAAGCGCATCCACCTGTGCCGCCGAGCGCGTCGGCCCGGTATAGACGATGGTCGGCACGACCGGACCGGCATCGGGCAGCAAAGCGAGATTCTTCGGTGTCGGCGCGCGCAACGCTGACAGCAGCACGGAGAACTGCGATGGCGACCCATTACTGGTGGCGTTCGGATTGGCGTTGCCGTTATCGTCTATGGCGTCCGGATCGTCCTCTTCGGTCGCCGGGCGCTTGCGATGCGGGCCGCACATCGAGTCCTTCAGATTCGGCGGCGTTGCATCCATCGGCTGCAGCTGATCGACGGTGCCAAGCGAGGGCGTCAGCCACGACAAGGACTTTTGCTGAAAGCCGCCTTCAAGAAGCTCCGCCGCTTTCACCGCGCGCGCCGCCGACGACGGGGCGCCGAGCACCACCGCGATGAGCTGCTTGTTGTCGCGCGTGGCCGTGGCCACCATGTTGAAGCCCGAGGCGCAGATGAAGCCCGTCTTCATGCCGTCGGCGCCGGCATAGCGGCCGAGCAACGGATTGTAATTGCGCACGATGCGGCGGCCGAATTTGATCGCCGGCACGTGCCAGTAGAAACTGTATTGCGGGAATTCGCGAATGAGCGCGCGGGCAAGAATGGCGAGATCGCGCGCCGACATGATCTGGCCATCGGCCGGCAGTCCGTTGGGATTGACAAAATTGGATTCCGACATGCCGAGCCGGTGCGCCGTATCGGTCATCTGCTGGGCGAAATCGTCGATCGAACCGCCCACGCCTTCGGCAAGCACGACCGCCATGTCGTTCGCCGACTTCACCATCATCATCTTGACGGCGTTGTCGACCGTCACCTGCGTGCCGATCGGGAAGCCCATCTTGACCGGCGCTTGGGCCGAGGCATTCGCCGACACCGTAAACATGGTGTCGGCGGTGATGCGATGGTCGCGAATGGCGCTCAGGGTCATATAGAGCGTCATCAGCTTGGTGGTGGAGGCGGGATACCACGGGTAAGTGGCGTTCTCGGCGCGCAGCACCTTGCCGCTATCCGCATCGACCAGGATGAGGGCTTCGGCGCGGGCCGGCGCAGCCTCAAGGGCCACGGTCCCGAAGGCGATCGAAGTCAAAACGATGCCGAGCACCTGCGCCCGGGAAACAGTTCTACCAATCACGTGTCGCGGTCCGTTTGGTTGATCGGGCCCTGATTTCTCGGTCGAGGGCCGCAAAGGGGGCGGTTCACGTAGCGCGGGCGCATCCCTATCTAAACCAAAGCGGGGCTTAAACGCAAAGGTGAATAGCGCTACGCTATGTCGCTTTGTGGATTCCAATGAGCCCTAAGCCAAGGAAAAGCGACGGAAATTCGGCAAAGCGCTGCGACGGAAACGCAATGACGCCACACAAGAGAGGGCAGCGATTATGACGGCCTGCATCGTAGGATGGGCGCACACGCCCTTCGGCAAGCTTGCCGGAGAAACCGTCGAAAGCCTCGTGGTGCAGGTGGCCGGCGACGCGCTCGCCGACGCCGGAATTGCGGCGAAAGATGTCGACGAGATCCTGCTCGGCCATTTCAATGCGGGCTTTTCGCCACAGGATTTTACCGCTTCACTGGTTTTGCAGGCCTCGCCTGATCTGCGCTTCAAACGCGCCACGCGCGTCGAGAACGCGTGCGCCACCGGTTCGGCGGCCGTTCATCAGGGGCTGAAATCGATCGCGGCGAGTTCCGCCCGTATCGTGCTGGTGGTCGGGGTCGAGCAGATGACCACGACCCCGCCCGCGGATATCGGGCGCAATCTTCTCAAAGCCTCCTATGTGCACGAAGAGGCCGATATCGACGGCGGCTTTGCCGGCATTTTCGGCAAGATCGCCGGTCTTTATTTTCAGCGCTGGGGCGATCAGTCCGATGCGCTCGCACGCATTGCCGCCAAGAATCACAAGAACGGCGTCGCCAATCCCTATGCGCAGATCAGAAAGGACCTTGGCTACGACTTTTGCCGCGCCGAGAGCGAGAAAAATCCGATCGTCGCCGGTCCGCTCAAGCGCACCGATTGCTCGCTGGTGTCCGACGGCGCGGCCGCGCTGGTTTTGGCCGATGTCGAGACCGCGCTGACGCTCGACAAGGCGGTGGTGTTCCGCGCCGCGCAGCATGTGCAGGATTTCCTGCCGATGTCGCGGCGCGATATCTTGAAATTCGAAGGCTGCAGCCTGGCCTGGCAGCGTGCGCTGGCGCAGGCCGGGATCGTGCTGAACGATCTCTCCTTCGCCGAAGTGCACGACTGCTTCACCATCGCCGAACTCATCGAATACGAGGCCATGGGTTTGGCGCCGGAAGGGCAGGGCGCGCGCGTCATCGCCGACGGTGTGGCCAATAAGGATGGCAAGCTGCCGATCAATCCGTCGGGCGGCCTCAAAGCCAAGGGCCATCCGATCGGCGCCACCGGCGTGTCGATGCACGCAATCACGGCGATGCAGCTCACAGGCTCCGCCGGCGACATGCAGGTGAAGAACGCCAAGCTCGGCGGCATCTTCAATATGGGCGGCGCGGCGGTGGCGAATTACGTCAGCGTTCTGGAGCGGCTGCGTTAGCGCCCTCTCCCCGCGCGGCGGGGAGCGGCGAGGGCAATGAAAACTGCGCATCCACAAGTTCGGCAAAGAACCCGCCGCGCTTTACGAGCTGGTCGAACGAGCCGCTCTCGATAATCCGGCCGTCCTGGAACACCAGAATGCGCGTCGCATTGCGTACCGTGGCAAGCCGGTGCGCGATGACGAAGGTGGTGCGGCCCTTCATCACTTCGTCGAGCGCCTGCGTCACTTTGGCTTCGGTGACTGGATCGAGCGCGCTGGTCGCTTCGTCGAGAATGAGGATCGGCGGATTTTTCAAGAGCGCGCGCGCGATGGCGAGCCGCTGGCGTTCGCCGCCGGAGAGCAATCGGCCGCGCTCGCCGATTGGCGCATCGAAGCCTTCCGGCTTGCGCGCGATGAAGTCCATCGCCTGGGCGCGGGTCGCGGCGTCGCGCATCTCGGCTTCGGTCGCGTCCGGTTTGCCGACACGCAAATTCTCCGCGATCGAGCGGTTGAACAGCAGCGTCTCCTGGAACACGACGCCAATATTGCGGCGCAGCCCGGTCAGCGTGTAGCTGCGGATATCGGCGCCGTCGACCTTGATGATGCCGGATTGCGGGTCGAAGGCGCGATGCAGCAGCGCAAGCGCTGTCGACTTGCCGCTACCGGTCGGGCCGACCAGCGCAATAGTCTCGCCCGGCAGCGCAGTGAAGTTGAGATCAGTGGCGGCAGATCGTTTGCCGTCGTAGGAAAACGACACATCGGAGAATTCGACCAGGCCGCGCACGCGGCCGGGATCCGTTGCGTCAGGCCGGTCGTGCACCGCCGGCACGGTATCCATCACGTCGAAAAACTCGGCGAGCCGCGGCGCGTCCATGAACAGGCGATTGGCGAAGCTCACGATCTGCTCGAGACGGGAGATCAGGAGCGAGGCGATGCTCATGAAACTCACGATCTCGCCGACGGACGCCAAGCCAACGAGCTTGAGATAGGTTCCGGACACGAGAATCACCAGCAAAGTCAGCGTGGTCGCGGCGCGCGTCAGCACCGCGGCGATCGCCCACCACGACAGAACCGGCATCTGCGCGCGCAGCAGCGAGTTCACCAGCGTCTTCAGCCCCGACACTTCGATCTCGATGCGTGCGTAGCTTTGCACCAGCGCGACATTGCCGAGTGCGTCGGCGGCGGTTTCGGCCAGATCGGAATAATGCCGCTCGACGGTGCGCTGCAGCCCGGTCGCCTTGTTGACCACCACGACGGTCAGCAAAGTGAAAGCGACGCACAGCACGAGCAGCGGCAGCGCGAGCCGCCAGTTCAGGACCAAGGTTGCCGGCAACAGCACGCAGATGAAGACGAAAGCAGCGAAGTGCTCGCGAAAGAACTGTACCCACAGCCACCACAGCGTATCGGTGCCGGTGAGCATGATCTTCATCTGCCGCCCGGAATGCGCGCCCGAATGATAGGCGAGTGGCAATTGCAGAACGTGCTCGAAGAAATCCGCCAGCACCAGGTTGCGCCGGCGGTGCGCCATGCGGTCGGCGAACCAGGCGACCAGCGCGCCGGCAAAGATGATGAACAGGCCGAAGGCGATCCACGCCCCGATCAGCGGCGCGAGCGCATGCGCGGCGGCGCCTAAGCCCGCGGGCAACGCGCCCGACAAGGCGTCGATGATGCGGCCGAACAGAACCGGTTCGACGAACTGCGCGCCGGCCAGAACGATATTGGCCAGCGCCAAACTCACCGCGAGGCGCGCGTCGGTGTGCAGGAGGCCGAGGACGCGGAGGTAGGTGCGCAGAAAGGACATTGCCGGGTTTTAGCAGCGACCGGCGAGTCGCGCGCGCCTTTCGCCTGATTGCCAAAGCAGCCCTTGACTCGCAGGACACACCGACGTATTAAACCAATCGGTTATTTAACTGAATGGTAAAATGACGCTCGATTCCACTTTCTCGGCGCTGGCCGACCCGACCCGTCGGGCGATCTTGGCGCGCCTTGCCCTTGGCGAGACCTCGGTGACGGAACTCGCCAAGCCCTTCGACATGAGCCTTCCGGCGGTGTCGAAACATCTGAAGGTTCTGGAGCGCGCCGGCCTGATCACCCGCGGCCGCGAGGCGCAGTGGCGGCCCTGCCGCATCGAGCCCAAGGCGCTCAAAGACATCGACGACTGGCTCGGCGACTACCGCCGGTTCTTCGAAGGCAGCCTCGACCGCCTCGACGACTACCTGAAGACCCTCAAGGCCGAGGAATCGCAGATCAGTTCCAGCGTAGCGAAGAAGGACGGCGATAATGACGACGGCAAATAGCATCGATCTCGATCAGGATTCGCGCTCGATCATCGGCACGCGCATTTTCAACGCGCCGCGCGACCTCGTTTTCTCGGCCTGGACCGATGCGAAACATCTGGCGCAATGGTGGGGGCCGAACGGCTTCACCACGACGACCAGCGCCTTCGATTTCCGCCCGGGCGGCGTGTGGCGCTTCGTCATGCACGGCCCCGACGGCCGTGATTACCAGAACCGCGTGACGTTCGAGGAAATCGTGCGGCCCGAACGCATCGTCTATCGCCACGGTGGCAGCGAGGATGGCGGCGGCGAAGATGTCGAGCCGGTGCAATTTCGGCAAACCGTTATCTTCGAAGATCTCGGCGGCAAGACGCGGCTGATTTGGCGCGGCGATTTCCCGTCGGCGGCCGAGCGCGACCGGGTGATCAAAGAATACGGTGCGGCGCAAGGCCTGGTGCAGACCATGGCGCGGCTCGCCGAATTCGTGGAGGGCAAGGCCTGAGCGGCGAACCTCGTGCGGCGCGCATGATTTTTTCCGAGGCAATTTTTCCCAAGCGATGTCGGAGTGGCGCATGGCCGTTCGTCTTAAGAGCAGGATCCCGCAACGCGGGAACAAGCCAGCGAAGGGGGAGAAGGGCCATGCTGGAACTGCTGTTGTATTGTCACATGTTCGCAAGCCTGAAATATGCCGGCGAGATCATGGCCGTCATGGATTTCGTCGGCGCCGTGAAGCGGCGCTGCAACCGCTTGCTGGCTACGGCGCGGTATCGCCGCGGTCAGCAGGCATCCTCGTTCGGCTTCTGGAGCGAACAGGAGCTGATCCGGACGCTCGATCGGCTCGATGCTTATGTCGCCTCAGTGGCTTAGCGGGAACGCGGGCGCTCAAGGAAAGATTTTTAAGCGGCTGTCGGGATCGGGCATAGTCGATCGTCCTTGAGAGACAAAGGGAAGGCTCCATGCTCTACGCGTTTCTCTGCTGCCACGACGAAACGGTCGTCCACTCCTGGACCAAGGCGGAAGACGACGCCGTCCTGGCCAAGCGCCACAAAGTTACCGACAAGCTTGCGGCGGCGGGCAAGCTTGGCCCGGCGGTGCGGCTGATGCCGACCACGACGGCGACCACGGTGCGCATGAGCCGCGAAATGGGTCGCGATCCCGTCGTGCTCGACGGCCCCTTTGCCGAAACCAAGGAAGCGCTGCTCGGCTTCTATCTCATCGATTGCGATTCGCTCGAACATGCCATCGAGACCGCGAAGCAGATCGGGCGCGACGAAAAAGTCACTTTCGAAATCCGTCCGGTGAAATTGTATCAGCCGCAACGCGAGGTCTCGTGAGCGAGGTCGCTTGGATAGATTCGGTCCTGCGTTCGGCGCGTCCGCAAGCCGTCGGCGCGCTGTTGCGCTATTTCCGCGATCTCGACCGTGCCGAGGAAGCTTTTCAGGAAGCCGGTCTGCGTGCCTTGAGGAACTGGCCGGTGAACGGTCCGCCGCGTGATCCGGTCGCCTGGCTCGTTCTGGTCGGACGCAATGTCGGCCTCGATGACGTGCGGCGCAGCGGCAGGACCGCGCCACTCCCCGCCGACGACGCGATATCCGATCTGGAAGACGCCGAAAGCGATATCGCCGAGCGGCTCGACGATTCGCATTACCGCGACGATGTGTTGCGGCTCCTGTTCATCTGCTGCCATCCCGATTTGCCGGCGGTGCAGCAGATCGCATTGGCGCTGCGCGTCGTGTCTGGCCTTACGGTCAAGGAAATCGCGCGCGCCTTTCTGGTCAGCGAGAGCGCCATGGAACAACGCATCACGCGAGCCAAGAGCCGCGTGGCGCAGGCCGGCGTTCCGTTCGGCGCGCCGGGTGCGGTCGAGCGCGCCGAGCGGCTCGGCGCTGTCGCTGCGATGATCTACCTTCTCTTCAACGAAGGTTATGCGGCGAGCGGCGGCGAAGCGCATATGCGCGTGCCGCTCTGCGAAGAGGCGATCCGGCTGGCGCGCTTGCTGCTGACACTGTTTCCGGCCGAGCCCGAGATCATGGGGCTCATGGCGCTGCTGCTGATGCAGCACGCGCGCGCGCCGGCGCGGCTCGACGCCGACGGCGCTATCATTCTGCTCGAAGATCAGGACCGCGGTCTATGGAACCGCGACATGATCGCGGAGGGCCATGCGCTGATCGAGAAAGCCGCGCGGCATCGCCGGCCGGGGCCTTATCAGATCCAGGCGGCGATCGCCGGCGTTCACGCCCACGCCGCGCGGCCCGAGGATACCGATTGGGCCGAGATCGATCAGCTCTATGCCGCGCTCGAGCGCGTGCAGCCGTCGCCGGTGGTGACGCTCAATCGCGCCGTCGCCCTCAGCAAAGTTGCCGGGCCTGAAGCGGCGCTGGCGATGATCGCGCCTCTGGCCGAGCCGCTCGGCGCTTATTTTCACTTTTTCGGCCTCAAAGGCGGCCTGTTGATGCAACTTGGCCGCAATGAAGAGGCCCGCGGCGCCTTCGATCGGGCCATAGCGCTCGCCCATACGCCGGCGGAAGCGGGACATATCCGCACGCTGCTCGACCGCCTGATGCGGGACAGCGATCTCTGGAAAAATAATCAGAAAAAACTTGCGAGCGATGTCGGGACGCCTCTGCCTCGTTCGTCATCGGTTTGACCGGAACGCCAAACCTCAACGCAGGAAAGGATCAAATCATGCAAGTTCAGCCTTATCTGTTCTTCGATGGCCGCGCCGATGAGGCCTTGGAATTCTACAAAAAGGCGGTCGGCGCCACGCCGAAAATGCTGATGCGTTTCAAGGAGGCGCCCGACCAGTCGATGATTTCACCCGCCAGCGCCGAAAAGATCATGCATGCGGCGGTCGAAATCGGCGACACGACCGTGCTGATGTCGGACGGCCACTGCACCGGCAAGACGAACTTTCAGGGCTTCGCGCTCGCTTTCTCGGCGCGCAACGAGGCCGAGGCCGACAAAGCATTCGGCGCGCTCGGCGAAGGCGGCCAAGTGACGATGCCGCTCGCGAAGACCTTTTTCTCGCCGCGCTTCGGCATGCTCACCGACAAATTCGGCGTCGGCTGGATGGTCATCGTCCCGCAGTGACTGGGTCAATTCAACATTACCAGTGAGATGAGAAGAGGTAACGCCATGGTTGCCGCCGACGCAAAAAGCCAAGACTTCGTCACAACGCGCGTGTTCGATGCGCCGCCCGATCTGCTTTGGAAATGCTTCACCGAGCCCGAGCGCATGAAAGAATGGTTCGGACCGAAGGGCTCGGTCGTCGTCTCGTCAAAAATGGACCTGCGGGTCGGTGGTACCTATCACGGCGCCATGCGCGACTCCGAAGGTCGCGTGATGTGGGCCAAGTTCGTCTATCGCGAGGTCACTCCGCCGCGGCGCCTCGTCTGGGAGCATTCGTTTTCCGACGAAGCGGGCGGACTCACCCGCCATCCATTGGCCGCGACCTGGCCGCTCAAATTGCTCACCACCGTTACGCTCGAGGACGCGCCGGGCGGCAAGTGCAAGCTGACGCTGACCTGGTCGCCGCTCGACGCAACGCCGGAAGAACAGGCCACGTTCGATGCGGCGCACGACGGCATGCGTGGCGGCTGGGGCGGCTCGTTCGAGCGGCTCGACGCTTATCTCGCCGCTGCGAAGTGAAAACGCACCAAGCATAAGGAGTCCATCATGGCGGCGCTCAAGCAAAAGATCACGCCGTGCCTGTGGTTTGATAATGAAGCCGAAGACGCGGCGAAGCTCTACACCGCGGTCTTCGGCAATTCGCGGATCAAACAGATCAGGCGCTACACCGAGGCCGGCCGCGAGATTCACGGCAAACCGCCGGGCTCGGTGATGGTCGTCGAGTTCGAGCTTGAAGGGCAAACGTTCACGGCGCTCAATGGCGGGCCGCAATTCAAGTTCGACGAAGCAGTGTCGTTCCAGGTGATGTGCGACACCCAAGACGAGATCGATCATTTCTGGGCGAGGCTGTCCGAAGGCGGCAAGGAAGGACCCTGCGGCTGGCTGAAAGACAAATTCGGCTTATCCTGGCAGGTCGTGCCGGCGGTACTGCCGCAGATGATGAAAGACGCCGACGATGCGAAATCCGGCAGGGTCATGAACGCCGTCATGACAATGAAGAAGCTCGACCTGGACGCTTTACAGCGCGCCTATTCGGCACCGGCCTGAGATCACGGGGGGATCACATGATCACGACAATTCTCATCATCATCGCCGTCGCGCTCACGGTCGCGATCGTTGCGTTGCTGCTCTATGCCGCGACGGCGCCCGATACGTTTCTGGTCAGCCGTTCGGCGGTGATGGCCGCCCCGCCGGAAAAGATCTTTCCGATGATCAACGACCTTCACGCACAGTCGGCGTGGTCGCCGTTCGAGAAGGATCCGAACATGAAGCGCAGCCACAGCGGTGCGCCGGCCGGCACGGGCGCGATCTATGAATGGAATGGCAACCGCAATGTCGGTGCCGGCCGTATCGCGATCACGGATTCCGTTCCGCCATCGCGGGTGTCGCTGAAGCTCGACATGTTGCGGCCGTTCGAGGCGCACAACATGGTCGACTTCGTGCTCGAGAAGAACGGCGCCGGTACCACGGCGACGACCAAAGTCACCTGGGCGATGCAAGGCCGCCAGCCCTTCATGGCGAAGCTCGTGAGCCTGTTCATCAATTGCGACAAGATGGTCGGCGGCGAGTTCGAGCAGGGCCTCGCCAAGCTCAAGACGCTCGTTGAGGCATAAGCCGGATTGAGCTCGCACCCCCTCCCCGAATTTCGCGGGAGGGGATAAATTGCAACAATGACCGCGCCCGATTCTGGGCTACCAATATTTCACGCGCCCTATGCGCCGCCGGACGAGGATTTGGCGGCGGCGCTCCTTGCCGATGCCGCGCGCGATGCGGCGCCTGAAAACCGCATCGATGACCGCGCCAAGAAATTAATTGAGGCGATCCGCGCCAAGGCCGGTGGCGTCGGCGGCATCGACGATTTCCTTCACGCGTATTCGCTATCGACCAAGGAAGGTCTCGCGCTGATGGTGCTCGCCGAAGCGCTGTTGCGCGTGCCTGACACGGCGACCGCCGATCAGTTGATCGAGGACAAGCTTGCCGCCGGCCGCTGGCTCGACAGCGACATGCACTCGACCGCGCTTCTGGTTTCGGCGTCGGCCTGGACGCTCGGCATCGCCGCGCGCGTCATCCATCCGGGCGAAACCCCGGAGACGATCCTCGACAATGTCGTGCATCGTCTCGGCCTGCCGGTCATGCGCGCGGCGACGCGGCAGGCAATGCGGCTCCTTGGCTCGCATTTTGTGCTTGGGCAAACCATCGACGAAGCGTTGTCGCGCGCCCGCGCGCATGCCGAGTCCCGCTATTCGTTCGACATGCTGGGTGAGGCCGCGCGCACCGCGGACGATGCCGGCACCTATTTCGACGCTTATGCCGGAGCGATCGCGGCGATTGGCAAAAGCGCAACAGGCGCCCCGCCGGCGCGCCCCGGCATTTCCGTCAAACTCTCGGCGCTGCATCCACGCTATGAGGCGATTTCGCGTGAGCGCGTGCTCGATGAACTCGTGCCGCGCCTGATTGATCTCGCGCAACTGGCCAAGAAACACGACCTTCAATTTACCATCGATGCGGAAGAAGCCGACCGGCTCGAACTATCGCTCGATGTTATCGCGGCGACGCTCGGCGATGCTTCGCTTGCCGGCTGGGACGGCTTCGGCCTCGCGGTGCAGGCCTATCAGAAGCGGGCGCCCGCGGTGATCGGCTGGATCGAGGATGTCGCGGAGGCCAAGAACCGCCGGCTCACGGTGCGGCTGGTCAAAGGCGCTTATTGGGACACCGAGATCAAGCGCGGGCAGGAGCGGGGCCTTTCCGATTATCCGGTCTTCACGCGCAAGGCCATGACCGATCTCTGCTACATGGCCTGCGTACGGCGCCTGCTCGCCGCGCGCAACAGGCTCTTCCCGCAATTCGCGACCCATAATGCGCTCACCGTCGCAAGCGTCATTGAGGACGCCGGCAGCGTCGACGGCTTTGAATTCCAGCGGCTCTACGGCATGGGCGAGCCGCTCTATGATGCGCTGCGCGCCGAACTTCCTGATGCGGCCTGCCGCATCTACGCCCCGGTCGGCGGTCACCGCGATCTGCTCGCTTATCTGGTGCGGCGGCTCCTCGAGAATGGTGCCAATTCGTCTTTCGTCTCGGTCGCCGCCGACGCGCGCGTGCCCATCGCCGATATCTTGCGCCGGCCGCAGAGCCGGATCGCATCCGCCGAAGACGCGCGCAACAAAAGGATTCCATTGCCGGGCAACCTGTACGAGCCGGAACGGCAAAACTCGGCCGGCGTGGAATTCGGTGAGCGCAAGTGTCTCGACGCGTTGCTCGCGGAAGTGGGCGAGGGCGCGTCGGTGTCGGCCAGTGCCGCGCCACTGCTCGACGGCGTCGCGCTCTCCGGCATCGCGCGCAAAATAGTTTCGCCGATCGACGGCAGCGTTATCGGCACGGTGTATGACGGCGACGATGCGTTGGCGCGCTCGGCCGTTGCCGCTGCCGCCGCCGGCTTTCCGGCTTGGGCGACGACGCCAACGGAAGAACGCGCGGCCGCGCTCGAACGGGCCGCCGATCGTCTCGAAGTCGATCGCGGAATATCGCTCGCCTTGTTGCAGAGCGAAGCCGGCAAGACGCTCGATGATGCGCTCGCCGAATTGCGCGAGGCGGTGGACTATTGCCGCTATTACGCCGCGCAAGCCCGTATCACGCTCGCGCCGCAACAGATGCCGGGGCCGACCGGCGAGAGTAATCAGCTGCGCTATCGCGGGCGCGGTGTGTTCGCCTGCATCAGTCCGTGGAATTTTCCGCTGGCGATCTTTCTCGGTCAGGTCAGCGCGGCGCTCGCCGCTGGCAACACCGTGGTCGCCAAACCGGCCGAGCAGACGCCGCTGATCGCTGCCCTTGCGGTCGCGCTGTTGCACGAAGCCGGTGTGCCCAAGACGGCGCTGCATCTGCTTCCGGGAGACGGCGCGGTCGGTGCGAGCCTTGTCGCCCATCCGCGTGTTGCGGGCGTGGTCTTCACCGGCTCGACCGAGACCGGCCGCGCCATCAATCGCGCGCTCGCGGCAAGGGACGGACCGATCGTGCCGCTGATCGCGGAGACCGGCGGCATCAATGCCATGATCGTCGATGCCACGGCACTTCCCGAGCAGGTCAGTGACGATGTCGTCACCTCGGCGTTCCGCTCGGCCGGGCAGCGCTGCTCGGCGCTGCGGTTGTTGTGCCTGCAAGACGACGTCGCCGAGCGCATGCTCGATATGGTGATCGGGGCCACGCACGAGCTGAAAGTCGGCGACCCGCGGCAGATCGCAACTCATATCGGTCCGGTGATCGACCTGGACGCCAAGATCAAGCTCGAGAACTGGATCGCCGCCAACGAACGCGCGGGCCGGCTGCGTTTCCGCGCCGAGGCCGCACCGCCTCCGGGCGGCATTTACGTCGCTCCGGCGATCATCGAGCTCGACCGGGCTCTTGATCTCAATCAGGAGATTTTTGGCCCGGTGCTCCATGTGGTGCGCTTCCGGACCGGGCTGCTTGAGGCCCTGGTCGACGACATCGCGGCGAACGGCACGGCCTTGACGCTCGGCATCCACTCCCGCATCGACCTGACAATTGGTCGCATCGCCGCGCGGCTCCCGCACGGCAACGTCTATGTCAATCGCAACATGATCGGCGCCGTGGTCGGCACTCAACCCTTTGGCGGCACTCATTTGTCCGGCACGGGGCCGAAGGCCGGCGGGCCCAATTACCTGCGCCGTTTCACCGCCGAGCAGGTGGTGACGGTCAATACGGCAGCCGCCGGCGGCAATGCTGGGTTGCTCGCTCAGGATGATTGAATTCGTAAGATTCCATATGGCATTAACACAATCGCGACACGATCGCGTTATTCTGATGGGCCATATTTGATCGGCCAAGAGTGATTCGAGATGAGTGATTCAATTGCACGGCTGTTCCAGGCGGTCCATGCCTGCCGCCACGACGATCCGTCGACCTCGCGGACGGCGCGGCTGTTGCGCTCGGGCCGCAGCAAGATGGCCAAGAAGCTTGCCGAAGAGGCCGTCGAGGTCGTGATCGACGCCATGAACGGCGATCGCGAAGCCGTGGTCAAAGAGAGCGCCGACCTCATCTATAATCTCGTGGTGCTGTGGGTCTCGTCCGGCATCCGTCCCGAAGACGTCTGGAAGGAAATGGACCGCCGCGAACGGCTGCTCGGCATCGCCGAGAAAGTGCCGAAGAAGATGCCGGAAGATTTTCCTCGGCGTCAAATCGTCATGCTGGAAGGCCGCCGCGCGCGCAAGCGGCGCTGATCTTTATCCTCTCCACGACTGCGATGAGCGATGCTTGACCACGTGATGTCGGTGCTCGTGTCCGCGATTGTCGAGGTAATCTCGGCCGGCGGATATCTCGGTATCGTCGTCCTCATGGCGATCGAGTCGGCCTGCATCCCGCTGCCGTCGGAGATCATCATGCCGTTCGCCGGCTACCTGGTGTCGACCGGCCGCTTCACCTTGATCGGCGCCGCGACCGCAGGCGCGCTCGGCTGCAATCTCGGATCCACGATCGCCTATTCCGTCGCTGCGAGCGGCGGCCGAAAAGCGTTCGAGCGCTGGGGTGCCTATGTGCTCATCGGCCATGCCGAGATCGATCACGCCGAGCGGTTTTTTGCCCGTTACGGGTCGGTCACCGTCTTCATCGGCCGGCTGCTTCCGGTGATCCGCACCTTCATCGCCTTCCCGGCGGGTCTCGCCCGGATGCCGATGATGAAATTCCAGATCTACACGTTTCTCGGCTCGTGGCCGTGGTGCTTCGGCTTGGCCTATATCGGCTTCGTCCTTGGCCAGCGCTGGGACAGCGATCCGACCTTCCGGAACCTGTTTCACAAGTTCGACGTCCTGGTGGTCGGCCTCGTGCTGGTCGGTTTGGCCTGGTTCGTCTGGTCGCGCTGGCGAGCGCGGTAGCGCGCGAACCGGCCCACGGAAACGGGGTTTCCGCTGCTTATTATTGGCTTAGCCCCCGGCGCAGGTATCTTGGCGCGGGTATTCTGACCTTGTTGCCGCCCTAATTTGATTGCCAGAGTCGTTGTCAGGACAGGTGTTCGGTCAGAGACTTAACGGGGTCGGGGCCCCCGGCGGGCGAACCAAGCAGCAAGCGGGACAACCCATTGCGCGAAGGCTTCGCTCGTTGAGCAATCATCCGGTGGCCATGACGGAGTGGCCGTGACGCGAAGCAATATCAGTTGGACACAGTGCCGGTCGGCGGCCGTCGGGCTCGCCGCTGCGGTGTTGTTGTGCGCGGCCGCGAGCCTCGCGCAGGCGCAGATCTTTGCTCAGAACAACAACGCCCAGAACAGCGCGCCGCCCGCTGGCCCAACGGTTGCCGCGCCGCCGCAAGCCGTCACTCCACCACCAGGTCAAGCTCCGGGCCCGGCGTCTGGCCAAGCTCCCAACCAGGCGGTCACGACCGGTCCAAACCAACCGAACCAGCCTACAGCCAGCCAATCCGGTGCCAACCAAGCCTCTGCTGTGCCGACGGCACCGGAAGAAAAGCGCGGCTTTTTGAACGGGCTTGGCCAGTGGTGGGACGAGTTTGTCGCCAGCTTCAACGCCAAGCTCAAAGAGCAGCAGACCAAGCTCGAGGAATTCAACAAACAGCAGAGCGACGCCGCCAAGGATGCGACGCAAGCGATGAAGAACGCCGCCGACGCCATGTTCTCGACGTCAAAACTGATCGAGACCCAGCAGCTCTGCCCGACCGCGGGCAACGGCGCGCCCGATTGCGCGAGCGCCGCGACCAATGTCTGCAAGGCCAAGGGCTTCAGCGACGGCCGGCCGATCGATATCCGCAGCGCGGAGCGGTGCAAAGCGTCGCTGTGGGTCTCGGGCCAAAATCCGTCGGCCGACAATTGTCCGGTTGAGACGGTGCTGCTGCGCGTCGCCTGCCAGCAATGAGCCGTCCTGCACGGCGCAGCTTGCCTTCATATCAAATGTGCTAAGGCTCTTCCCAAATCGTCTATGAGGGAGAAGTTTCTGCCATGATGTCCGATGCCGACCGCAGCAAGGCTGCCGATATTCTCATCGACGCCGAGAAGGAGCGCAAACAGGCGGTGCAGCTTTCAAAGACCTGGCCGGACATCGCGATCGAGGATTCATACGCGATTTCGAGCGAGGTTGCCAAACGCAAGATCGCGGCCGGCGCCAGATTGATCGGCCACAAAGTCGGCCTCACGTCTAAGGCGATGCAGCGCTCGTCGCAGATCGACGAGCCGGATTATGGCCACCTCCTTGACCATATGATGGTCGCCGACGGCGCCAGCGTCCCGCACGCGAACTATTGCCTGCCACGGGTCGAGATCGAGCTAGCTTTCGTCATGGGCAAGCCGCTCAAGGGGCCGGGCATCAATCTCACCGACGTGCTGCGTGCCACCGAATATGTCGTGCCGGCGATCGAGATCGTCGACGCGCGCCTGCAGGATCAGCGCAAGATTTTCGACACCGTTGCCGATAATGGCGCCGCCGCCGGCATCGTCATGGGCGGCCGGCCGATCAGGCCGCTCGATGTCGATCTGCGCTGGGTCGGTGGCGTGATGTATCGCAATGCCGAAATCGAAGAGACCGGAGTGGCCGCAGGCGTGCTTGGCCATCCGGCGCTCGGCGTGGCCTGGCTTGCCAACAAGCTCGGCGCCCATGGCGTGACGCTTGAAGCCGGCCATATCGTGCTTGCCGGCTCCTTCACGCGCGTCGTCTTCGCGCGCAAAGGCGATACGCTCCATGCCGATTTCGGTAATCTCGGCGGCATCGCAGTGCAATTCGTGTAACATTTGGGCTGCGCATTGTCTTGAACATCGCTGGCCGCGGCGCGATCATAATGGCACAGACGCATAGCGAGGTGGTGGCTCGGCCGTGTCATTCCGGAATCGCAGGCATTGGATTTTGGCCGTAGCGGCGCTCGCCGTCTCCGCGACGGCGCTTCATGCCGCGCTGCCGACCGTGCCCGACGTCTCCGGCCGCACCTCGACCGAGGGCGAGCTTTTGATCGCGTCGCCCGCTCTGCCCGCTCCGTTTGATCATGCCGTCGTGCTGATGGCGCAGCACAATCGCGACGGCGCCCTCGGCATCGTCATCAATCATCCCGCCGGCAGCCGTCCGATCGCGGAGGTGCTTACAGCCATGGGCTCGGACTCGAGCGGCGTGAGCAATGACGTGCTGATGTTTCTCGGGGGACCGGTCAGTCCGGAAGTCGCCTTCGTGCTTCATTCGACCGAGTATCACAAGCCGGACACGATCGACATCGACGGCCACGTGGCGCTGACCGACGCCGCCGAAGTCCTGCGCGATATCGGTCTTGGCAAGGGCCCGCAGAAGAGCCTCGTCGCCTTCGGCTATGCCGGCTGGGCGCCGTTGCAGCTCGACGACGAGATCAAAAGCGGTGCATGGGTCGCGGTTCCTGAGAATCCGGCTTTGGTGTTCGACGACGATCGGTCTAAAGTGTGGGCCGACGCGCTCGCCCTACAAAAAGCCGGCAAATGACGGAGCTTCACGGCGTCCTGCCCTATCTGGTGTCCCCGGTCGACAGCGAGGGACGCGTGAAGACCAATGTGCTCGGCGAACTGGTCAATGATCTGATCGAAGCCGGTGTGCACGGCGTCACACCGCTCGGTTCGACCGGCGAATTCGCTTATCTGCGGACCGTGCAGCGCATTGACGTGGTGCGTGCGACCATCGAAGCGGCCGCTGGCCGCGTGCCGGTGGTGGCCGGCGTCGCGGCGACCGCGACGGGGGACGCGGTCAACCAGGCAAAGGGCTATCAAAAACTCGGCGCCAGCGGTATCCTCGCCATTCTCGAATCCTATTTTCCGCTCGCCGAGCCACAGGTCGAGAGCTATTTCCGAGCCATCGCCGATGCGGTCGATGTGCCGGTCATTCTCTATACCAATCCGCAGTTCCAGCGCACCGATCTCACGCTCGACGTCATTGCCCGGCTGAGCGAGCATCCGCGCATCCGCTATATCAAGGACGCTTCGACCAATACCGGGCGGCTCTTGTCGATCGCCAATCGCTGCCCGGATATGAAAGTGTTCTCGGCGTCGGCGCATATCCCGGCCTGCGTCATGCTGATCGGCGGCGTCGGCTGGATGGCGGGGCCGGCCTGCGTCATTCCGCGGCAGAGCGTCAGGCTCTACGAACTCTGCCGCGACGGGCGCTGGAAGGAAGCGATGGAACTGCAGCGCCGGCTCTGGCAGATCAACGAGATCTTCGCCCGCTATAACCTCGCGGCCTGCATCAAGGCGGCGCTTGAAATTAAGGGTTATGACGTCGGCGATCCGGTGCCGCCGCAGCCGCGGCTCGGCAGCAAGGAGCGCGACATTATCGCGGCCTCGCTGTCGGACGTCGAAGAACTGGTCGCAGTCTTCTAAATTCTTCGTTAGAGCGTGATCTTTTCCGAAAACCGCTTGCCACTTTTCGGGATCAGGCTGCGCGATTCGCCGCCCAATTCGTTAATTTCTTCCAACCAATTCTTAACGCTTCCTTGCTAAAGCTGCCGCCTTCCTGATTTCGTCTGCGCGCGTTTTGGCGCCGCGGTCGGCTCGTTGGCTTGGTAGTGGGCTTGGTTAGTGTCTTGGCATCCATCGATTCGGATTACGCTCCGCGTGTTGCCTTGAAGGGAACCGTCGCGGCGATCGCCAGCGCCCGCCGCGCCGTTCTCGCCGACCGCTATCCGATCAGTTCGTTTTCCGTGGAATGGCGCTGGCTCGCCGATCTTGTCGCAGTCGCGGACGAATGGCGGAGCCTCGCCGGCCGCGCGCTCGAGCCCAACGTGTTTTACGAGCCGGCCTTCGCGTTGGCCGCGGGCGCGGTATTCGGCCGCGACATCGGCGCGGCGCTGGTGTGGTCCGGCGATGAGCCGAAGAAGCTTCTTGGCTTTTTCCCGGCGCGCGTGGTGCGGCGCCGCTACGGCCTGACGCTGCCGGTTTTGCAAGCGTGGACGCATCCCTATGCGCCGCTCGGTACGCCGCTTGTCGAGCGCGAGGCGGCGGATCCCGTGATCTCCGCCTGGCTCGCTTATGTTGCGCGCGATCCGGCGCTGCCGGGCCTGCTGCTGCTGCCGCTCATTGTCGAAGACGGTCATTTTACGATTGCGCTGACGGCGGCGCTGCGCCGCCTGCAGATGCCGTTTGCCGATTTCGCGCGTCACAGCCGGCCGCAGCTGGTGCCGGGTGACAATCGCGCAACCTATCTCGAACACGCGATCTCGGCGCACCGGCACCGTGAATTGCGCCGCAGCATGCGCCGCCTCGGCGATCTCGGCGCGCTGCTGTTCACCGCGAGCACCGAGCCGCAAGCAGTCACCAAAGAGATCGAGGATTTCTTTGCGCTCGAAGCCGGTGGTTGGAAGGGCGATATGGGCACCGCCGCCGCACATCATGACGAGGTGCAAAGCTTCATGAAGATCGCGATCCAGGCGCTCGCCGCCGAAGGCAACGTCGCGATCAATCGCATTCTCATCGACGGCCGTGCCGTCGCTGCCGCCATCACGCTGCGCAGCGGCGACGGCGCCTGGTACTGGAAAACGGCCTACGACGAGAAGCTGGCGCGCTTTGCCCCCGGCGTACTGCTCTCGGCCGCGCTCACCGAAGACCTCGCCGAAAATCCCGCGATCTCGCGCACCAATTCCTGTGCCGGGCCCGGCAATCCGATCCTCGACAATCTCTGGCGCGAGCGGCTTCCGCTCTGCGATCGCCTGATCGCCGTCCGCCCGGGCGCCTCATTCACAATCGCCCGCCGCCTCGAAAGCCTGCGTGGTGCATCGATCAGAGCGGCAAAATCGTTCCGCAAGCAGCTCGGCCATCGTTGACTTTTTCTCCTGTTTCCCGCGTAGCTTCCGCCGCTCACGGGAGAGGGTTCGCGAAATACAATGGCCAAGCCGATTGCAATCCGCATGGGCGGTTATGGACCGCCGACCACTTCATTCTCACGCTCGCTCAAGATGATCGGCGACGCGCTGCAGGCGCAATTCGGCGACCGTGTCGACGTCAAGTATGTCTGGAACATCATGGATTTCGGCTACCGCGCCGAAGAGATCCTGTGGCTGGTCGAAGATGGCGTGCTCTCGCTCGGCTATCAATCCTCGAGCTATCTCACCGACCGCGTGCCCGAACTCGGCTTCGTCGACCTGCCGTTTCTGTTCGAGAAACGCGATCAGGCGCGCTCGGCGATCGACGGCGCGCTCGGCAAATATCTCGCCGAGCGGATCGAGGCGCGGGTGAATTACCGCATCCTCGGTTATTTCGAGAACGGCTTCCGCCATATCTCCAACCGGCTGCGCACCTTGCACACGCCGGCCGATCTCAAGGGCATGCGCATCCGCGTGCTGCCGAGCGAGGTGCAAGCGCGCACCTTCGAGCTGCTTGGCGCGGTGCCGCTGCGCTGGGATCTCACCGAAGCCATCGCCGCGATCAAAGCCCGCACCATCGATGCGCAGGAAAATCCTTTCGCCAATACCGTCACCTATGGCGTGCACAAGTTTCATCACTTTCACACCGTGACCAACCATTTCTACATTTCGCGGCCGATCTTTCTCAATCGCACGCAGTTCGACGCCTGGCCGAAGGATCTGCAAGACGCGATGCGCGCGGCCGTCGACGAAGCTGTCACCTTCCAGCGCAATCTCGCGATTGAGGAAGACCGCGAAGCGCGTGCCGCAATCGAGGCGGCCGGCTGCGAGATCACGGCGCTGACCTCGGACGAGCACGTGCAATTCCGCGCCGCTGTGACGCCGCTTCTCAACGAGGCGCGCAAAACCTACGACCAGAAAATGTTCGAGATGATCTGATGCCGGAGGACGGCAATGAAGGAATTGAAGACGCGTTTCAGCGGCGGCTGCCTCTGCGGCGCGTTGCGCTATGAGGCCGAAGGCACGCCCGATTATACGGGCCACTGCTATTGCGAGGATTGCCGCAAGGCGTCCGGCTCCGGCTTCATTCCGTTTATCGGCGTTTCGCTGCGAGCGCCGTGCGCTTCATGGGCAAGAGCTTAAAATTCGCCTCGAAGGCTGCGAACGGCAGAAATGCAGTCCGCAATTCCTGTCCGGTCTGCGGCAGTCTCGTCTTTGGCGGGGAAATCGGCAAAGATACCTCGTTCACGATCTATGCCGGCACCCTTGACGACCCGTCGTTGTTTCATCCCACGATCGCGATTTTTACGCGCGGCCGTCCGGATTGGGCCGTCATTCCGCCGGGGCTGAAAATCTTTGCAAGAGAGCCGCAAGGCTAAGCGCAAGCTGGAGTCAGCTGTGATGCGGCCGTCCGGCGTGGCCATGATCAGCGACCAATACACTTTGTACTTCGACTTCGGTGTATAGACCGCCGCGATCCCCATATGGGTCACGTTCGAATTGAGCATATTGGCGCGATGCGGCGGGGAATCGCGCCAGCCGGAAAATGCTTCGGCGAGCGTGTGGTAGCCGGCGCCGATATTCTCCACGGCGACGCTCGCATTGTAGCCGGCCTTGCGGATGCGCTCGGCGAAAGGATGCGCGGCGTCGTGATCGAGCTTGTCGCGCGCCGCCATGGCTTGCGCCTGATCGCTGGCAAGCCGCATCAGGTCAGGATCGATGGTGACCGGGCCGAGACCGTTATTCCCGCGATAGCCGGAGATCATCGACTGCGCCGCATTGGCATCGAGTACCGTGCCGGGCTGCGAAAGATCGATATAGAAACTCGGCTGGCCGCTCGACGGTGCGTTGTCGGTGCAGGCCGCCAGCAGCGCCGCGCAGAGCAGAAGGCCGCTGAACACGAGCGCGGCGGTCGGCCGGATCATCATAGCTCCCCCAGGTCCTCCGACAGTTCGGCGAAAAAGATGACCGAACCATGAAGGTACAATGTCCGGCGCCGGGAGGCGCCCGCAGGGGCGATCAGAATGGCCCTTTTCCATGCGACTTTCAGGCAGCTCTTGCACCCTGGCGCCGGCTCAAGCGCTCAACTAGCATCGCCCGGCTGCGCCGTCGCGTACCGTGCCGAGGAGTTATCCACATGACCGCAGAATTGAGCCGTCCGGCCGCTTCGGCCGAAACCGCCCGTACGCCGGGCGCCAAACGGGCCGGCGCCGGCGAATATCTCTTCAACCTCGCCAACGTGAATCACATTCTCGGCGGTCCGGATTATTCGACAGCGAACGGCGCCTGCGTCGAGGGCGATCGCATGATCGTCGGCCTCATGCGCATGCCGGCCGGCACTGGCGCTGCGGCGCATTCGCATCCCAACGAGCAATGGATTTACATCCTCGAAGGCACCTTTCACGCCACGGTCGGCGGCCAGACGGTCGAAGCCAAGGCCGGCTCGGTGCTCTATATTCCCGCCGACACGGTCCATGACGGCAAAGCCGGCGCCGATGCCGATGTCGTGTTCTTTACCGTCAAGGACGCCTCGCACGGCCTGCACGGCATAAAAGCTGCATGACGGCTTGGATCGGCATGTGCCAATGGGCCGCGTGAGGGCTGAGTGAGGTGTGATGCGTAAATCCAGGCTGTGGTTTCGTATTGTTTTGTTTGCTGTGGCGGCAGTAGCGCTGGGCATAGTTGGACCGGCGGCGGCGCAAAGCTGGCCGGCGAAACCGATCAGGGCCTTCATTCCATTTGCCGCCGGCAGCGCCACCGACATTATTCCCCGCGCCGTATTCGATCAGCTGAGCCCGGTGCTGGGGCAGCCGATCGTGGTCGAGAACCGCGGCGGCGCGGGCGGCGCGCTTGGCGTCGGTGAAGTGACACGCGCGGACCCCGACGGCTACACGATCCTTGCAGACTCCTCCGCGCTTACCGTCGCGCCGTGGATCGTGCCGGATCTGCCTTACGACACGGCCAAAGATCTCTCGGCCGTGATCCCGCTGGGCAAGAACGCCAATGTGCTCGTGGTCAATCCGGCGAAAGGCTGGAAGACAGCGCAGGATCTGGTTGCGGCGGCGAAAGCCAATCCGGGCACGATCAATTACGGCTCGGCCGGCGTCGGCACCGCGACCCATGTCAGCGCCGAACGCTTTCGCGCCAGCGCCGGATTTGAGGCGACGCATATCCCCTATAAAGGCGGGGCGGAGGCGCTGACCGACCTGCTGGGCGGCCGGATCGACTTCTACTTCTGCCCGATCTCGACGGCGCTGCCGCTGATCCACGACGGCAGGCTCACTGCGCTTGCCGTTTCGACGCCGACGCGTGCTCCCGACCTGCCGGATGTCCCGACCACGCTCGAAGCCGGCTATCCCAATTCCGACTACACAGTGTGGTACGGCATATTCATGCCGGCGAAAACGCCGCGCGACATCGTGCAGAAATTCTACACGGCGGCGGCCGGCGTGCTGCAGTCGCCGGCGATGCAGCAAAAGCTCAAGCAGCTTGCGGTCGATCCGTTTCCGATGCGGCCTGAGCAATTCGACCAATATGTCGCGAAAGACCTGGACGCAAACGGCCGGCTGTTCCAGACGGCCGCCAAAAAATGAAAAGACGCATGAAATAGACGTCAACTGATTTCAGCGGCCCCGCATGTACGGCGCCGCGAAATGAAAACGGGAGGAATGTATGAGGCTCATGAAAATTCTGCTCGCCGCGCTCCTATGCGTCGCAGCGGGCGCGGCGTTTGGACAAGCGCCGGACAAATACCCGTCGCGGCCGGTGAAGATCGTCGTGCCCTATGCGCCGGGTGGCGCGACCGACATCGTCGCGCGCATTCTCGCCGACCAGCTCGGCAAGGCGCTCGGCCAGTCGTTCTTCGTCGAGAACAAGCCCGGCGCTTTCGGCATGCTGGCGATCGAGGAAATGGTGCATTCGCCGGCCGACGGCTACACGCTGATGATCGGCAACGTCTCGACCAATGCGATTACGCCGATCATCTATGCGTCGAAGCTGACCTTCGACTACATGAAAGATGTCGTGCCGATCACCAACACGGTCGACATCCCGGCATTCCTGGTCGCGACCACGAAGAATTTCGATATCAAGACCGTGCCGCAGCTGATCGACTACGCCAAGAAGAATTCGGGCGCGGTCCGCTACGGCACCGTCGGCAATGGCAGCTATCCGCATTACGACATGGCCTATTTCGCCAAGCGCGCCGGCGACCTCGACATGGTCGCGATCCCCAACAAAGCCGGCGCCTCCGGCGTCATCAACGACATGCTCGCCGGGTCCACGCAGGTGGCCTTTCTCAATCTCGCCTCGACCGCGCCGCAGGTGAAGGCCGGCAGCCTTACGCCACTCGCTCTCGTCAACCATTCGCGCCTGCCCGATTACCCGGATCTGCCCACCATGCAAGAGATCGGCTATCCCGGCGTCGGCACCATCGCCTGGCAGGCTTTGTTCGCGCCGGCCGGCGTGCCGAAGGATGTGCTGCAGAAAATCTTCGACGCCACTGTTGCCGCCTTGAAGTCGCCCGAGGCGGCCGACGCGTTCCACAAGCAGACCTTCAACATCGTGCCCAATGCTTCGCTTGCCGACGCCAAGACTTGGCTGGCGCAGCAGATGGATACCTGGCGCAAGATCACGAGCGACGTGAAGATCGACACGGAGTGATAAAGCTGCACAGTGCAGGTCAGGGAATAATCGGACGTGAATAAGCCAGAGGTCATCGCCGCCCCCACTCATCCCGTTGTCTTCGAGCCAGACGTCGAGGTGCCGATGCGCGACGGCGCCCGGCTGAAGGCTGACGTGTTCCGGCCCTATGGCGACGGCAAATATCCCGCCATTCTTAATCTCGGTCCCTATCAAAAAGACAAGCTGTGGATCGTGCCCGCTACGCTCGGCGAGCCGCAGAACGAATGGATGAACTGGGAGACTGTCAATCCGCAATGGTGGGTGCCGCGCGGTTACGCCGCCGTCCGCGTCGATGGCCGCGGCACTGGAAAATCGCCCGGCCAATGCGAGCCGTGGTCGTTTGCCGAGGCTGTCGATTTCTACGATGCCATCGAATGGGCAGCGGCGCAGCCTTGGTGCAACGGCAATGTCGGTCTGCTCGGCATTTCGTATTTCGCGATCAATCAATGGTTCGCCGCCAATCTCGCGCCGCCGTCGCTGAAGGCGATCATTCCGTGGGAGGGCTTTGCCGACATCTATCGCGACGCGCTTTATCACGGCGGCATTTTGAACCTGTTCATGACCAATTGGTTCACCGCGCATCTGTTGCATCATCTGCTCGGGCGCGCTTCGGCGCGGCAGCCCGATGGCTGGCAGGTCAACACGCTGCATTTCTGGTTGCGCAACAATCTCGATTCCGGCGCGTTTCGCGGCGCGCAGGCGCAATGGGACAAGATCAACGTGCCGATCTATTCGGTCGGCAATTGGTCCGGCATGGCGCTGCATCTGCGCGGCAATACGGAAGCCTTCATGCGCGCGGCGACGCCGCACAAGAAGCTCCGCATTCATCTCGGCTCGCATGTGCACCCGTTCTATACCGACGAAGGCCGCGAGGATCAGATCCGTTTCTTCGATTATTGGCTCAAAGGCGTCGACAACGGCGTGATGGACGAGCCGCCGGTGAAGCTCGCCATCCGCAAGGGCGGCGACGCGTTCGAATGGCGTGACGAGCACGAATGGCCGCTCAAGCGCACGCGCTGGACCAAGCTCTATCTCGATCTGTCGCAGCCGCAGGCGGAGCCGCCTGCCGGCACGCCGCTCACCGGCACTTTGGACGTGAAAAATCCCGTTGCGGTCGGTTCGCGCAGTTATCCGGCGTCAAGCCTCGGCACTATGGGCTCGACCTCGGCGGCGTCCTCGCAAGTCATGGGCGGCGGCATCAAGCCGGGCATGGGCCTGTCGCTCGAGACGGCAAAGCTCTCGGTCGACACTGAAATCACCGGGCCGCTCGCCTGCGTGCTCTGGGTGTCGAGCACGACCGAGGACATGGATCTGTTTCTGACGCTGCGCAATATCGGCCCCGACGGCACCGAGATTCTCGAAACCGGCCAACAGGGCGCACCGGTGCCGGTCGCGAAGGGGTGGCTGCGCGTCTCGCATCGCGAACTCGATCCGGAACTGTCGCTGCCCTATCGGCCCTATCACAAGCATCTGCGCCGGCTTTATCTGACGCCGGGCGAGATCGTGAAGGTCGAAGTCGAAATCTGGCCGACTTCGATGGTGTTCAAGAAGAGCCATCGCATCCGGCTCGACATCCAGCCGCGCGACGGCATCGGCAGCGCGCAATACATGCACTATCATGCCGACTATAATAGTGGTGCCGTCAACACGATCCACGCCGGCGGCGACAGAGAATCTTATCTGCTGCTGCCGGTGATCCCGCAAAGCTGATTGCGCGGCTGTGGGCCAGTGGCCGATCGCGGTCGCACGATTTAGATTTTGTTAAGGGCTTCCCCTGGCAACTCGTTAACCGCAAGACAACGCCCAGCGCATATCTTCGTGCGCGCTTATCCTTATGACATCGGCGCGCGATGCTCCGCAGCTTCCGCTTCTCCAAGGTCAGCCGCAATTGGAAGCTCGTCATCCTGGCGGGCGTGCTCGGATTCGCCGCGGGGTTCGCCATTGTCTCGCTTTACGGTCCGAGCCAGCTGGTGACGGCGCTGAGCGAGGCGCCTGCGTCGCTTGCCGAAATCGCACTGGCGGCGCCGTTCGGGCTCGGTGCTGCCGCGCTCGCCGGCCTGTTGGTCAACGCGCTCCGCCGTGCGCATACACGCATGCTGCGCACCGCGCTCAATCACATGACGCAGGGCCTGTGCATGTTCGACGCCGCGGGACGCCTGCTGTTGTGCAACGAGCGCTATATCGAAATGTACCAATTGGGTCCGCACGACGCCGGGGCTGGCACGCCGTTGCGGGAGTTGCTCCTGCAGCGTGCTGCCGCCGGTACATTCACTGGCGATCCGGACGCCTATGTCGCCCAGGCGCTGCGGCTGGTGGCGGAGGGACAGACCGACTCCAAAATCGTCGAGCTCGCCGACGGCCGCATGATATCGCTGAACAACCGGCCGGTCCGCGGCGGCGGCTGGGTCGCCACCCATTTCGACGTCACCAACCGTCTGCGCGCCGAAAAGGAGCGCGATGCGCTGTTGCAGCGCGAGGAGCGGCGGCGGCAGACCGACGAGGCCATTTCCTCGTTCCGGGCGCGGGTCGACGGCGGGCTCAAGACCGTGAGCCAGAGCGCGGCGGCCATGAAAGCCGCGGCCAAATCGCTGCTGACGACATCGGATCGCACGATGCAGCGCGCCGAGAGCGCGGTGCGCGGCTCGAACGAGGCTTCGACCAATGTCGAGACCGCGGCCGCCGCAGCGGCGGAGCTCTCGGTATCGATCAAGGAGATCAGCCGCCAGCTCAGCCAGACCAACGACGTTGTGCGCAGCGCCGCCGCCGACGCGACGGCGACCAACGACGACATCACGGCACTCGCCAATGTCGCGCAGAAGATCGGCGACGTGGTCAAGCTCATTCAAGACATTGCCGGGCAGACTAATTTGCTCGCGCTCAATGCCACCATCGAAGCAGCGCGGGCCGGCGAAGCCGGGCGCGGCTTTGCCGTCGTCGCCTCGGAAGTGAAATCGCTCGCCGTGCAGACCGCGAAGGCGACCGAAGAGATCACCCAGGAAATTCTTTCGGTGCAGAATTCGAGCGGCAAAGCGGTGTCGGCGATTCGCGACATCACCCAGCGCATGCAGGACATCAATACCTATACCAGTGCGGTTGCGATTTCCGTCGAGCAGCAGGACGCGGCGACCGGCGAGATTTCCCACAACGTTGCGAGCGCCGCGACCGGCGCCAAGGGCATCGCCTTGGCGCTTGGCGAAGTCGCGAGCGGCGTCACGCAGACCAAGAGCTCGGCGGAGACCATGCTGAGCGCGTCCGAGGAAGTCGAGGACGCCACCGCAAAGCTGCGCCGCGAGGTCGAAGAGTTTTTGGCAACCGTGGCGGCGTAATCTACCGCCCCGCGGCGTAGCCTTGCATGCCGCGCGGATTGGCGGCGGCGCGGCGGCGGCGTCCGGTACGCGACGCCGCGGTGAGGCGGCCTTCCGACCAGTCCGGACCCATCTCGACGATATGGCCGCGGCGCTTCAATTCGTCGACGGTCTTCTGCGGCACGCGGCCTTCCAGCACCAGCACGCCGGGGCGCGACGTGCGCGGCCAGAACGAACTCGGGAAATGTTCGGAATGCCAGGCCGGCGCGTCGATTGCTTCCTGCAGGTTCATGCCGCAATGGGCGTGGCGCAGGAACATCTGCGTGATCCATTGATCCTGGCCGTCACCGCCCGGCGAGCCCCAGGCGAGATAAGGTTCGCCGTCGCGCAACGCCATGGTCGGCGAGAGAGTCGTGCGCGGCCGTTTGCCAGGGGCAAGCGCGGCAGGATGTTCTTCCTCGAGCCAGAACATCTGGGCGCGGGTGCCGAGGCAGAAACCGAGTTCGGGAATGACCGGCGAGGAGTGCAGCCAGCCGCCCGACGGCGTCGACGACACCATATTGCCGGCCTGATCGATGATGTCGAAATGCACGGTGTCGCCGCGCATCGTGCCCATTTTGCCGACGGTGGGTTCGCCGGCGCCGGCCGCCATGCGCGCGTTCCCGAGCGCGCTCTCGCGGCGCAGCTTCACCACCGCGCCGAAACCTTCGATCGAACCGGGGCGCAGTTCGAGCGAGGCCTTGTCGGTGACGAGCTTGCGGCGCTGCGCGTTATAGGCGTCCGACAATAACGTCGTCATGGGCACTTCGACGAAATCGGGATCGCCGTAGAACGTCTCGCGGTCGGCGTAAGCGAGCTTCGAACATTCGACGGTGAGATGGATGAAGTCGGGTCCGGTCGGATCGAGCCCGTCGAGATCAAAACCCTTCAACAGCGCGAGCTGCTGCAATGTCACCGGCCCCTGACCCCAAGGCCCGGTCTTGCACACCGTGTAGCGACCGTAGTCGTAAGTGAGCGGCGCTTCGACATGCGGGGTCCAGCGCGCCATGTCGTCGGCGGTGAGCACGCCGCGGTGCTTGTGACCGCTGGTATCCATAATGTCCTGCGTGCGGCAGAAACGGTCGATCGCTTCGGCGACAAAGCCATGGCTCCACGATTTGCGCGCGCGCTCGATCTGCGCGACACGATCGCCACCAGCGCTCTCGGCCTCTTTGACGATGCGGGTATAGGTTGCCGCGAGCGCCGTATTGGCGAACAGATCGCCGGTCGCCGGCACTTTGTCATGCGGCAGATAGACCGCGGCCGAAGTCGGCCAATAGTCGCGGAACAGTTCGGCGACGGTTGCGATCGTGGCATTGGTACGCTCAAGCAGCGGATGGCCGTTCTGCGCATAGCCGATTGCGGGCGCGAGCACGTCAGCAAGTTTCATCGTGCCGTAGTCGCGCAGCAGCAGCATCCAGGTCTCGAACGTGCCGGGCACGACGGCGGCGAGCAGGCCGGTGCCGGGAACGAGATCGAGGCCTTCGCTCCGGTAATGCGCAATGGTGGCCCCGGCCGGAGCTACACCCTGGCCGCAGATGACTTCCGTCTTGCCGCGTTTCACGTCATGGACAATGACCGGAACATCGCCGCCGGGGCCGTTTAAATGCGGCTCGACCACCTGCAGGGTGAACGCAGCGGCGACCGCGGCGTCGAAAGCGTTGCCGCCCTTTTCCAACATGCTCATGCCGACCGCGGTCGCGATCCAATGGGTGGTCGCGACCACGCCGAACGTGCCTTCGATCTCCGGCCGCGTGGTGAAGGTGTTGGGGTTGACGTTCGTCATATAGGTTCTCTTGTTGTTGTCAGACATAACCGCGGCCTTAACGGTTTTGGGGGCGGCGGCCAAGCGGTTGCACTGCTGCGACCTGCCGCCTAAAGACAGTCCAAATGTAGCCGGGCCGAAGACCCGCCCGAATGTACCCGCCGATGGGCGGCGCGGCCAGAGTGGAGAAATATCGGCGTGGCAAAGGAAATTGTTAAAGTCGGACTGGCGGGATTGGGTGCGGTTGGGCTCGAAGTGGCCCGCCGGCTCGAGGCCGGCATCCCGGGGCTCGCGCTCGCCGCCGTATCGGCGCGCGATCAGGACAAGGCGCGGCGCAATTTGCCGGACGCCGGCGGCCGCATTCCGATCGTCACGCCGGAGGCGCTCGCGGAGAGCTGCGACATCGTGGTCGAATGCCTGCCGCCGAAAATGTTCCGGCCGCTCGCAGAATCGGTGATCGCGCACGGCCGGATTTTCATGCCGCTCAGCGTCGGTCAGCTTCTCGACAACTGGGACCTCGTGGATCTCGCCAAGCTGAAGGGCGCGCGCATTCTAGTGCCGACCGGCGCGCTGCTCGGCCTTGATGCCGTGCGTGCCGCCGCCGAAGGCAATATCCGCTCCGTCACCATGATCACGCGCAAGCCGCCGGGCGGGCTCGAGGGCGCGCCTTATCTGGTCGAGCATAATATTTCGGTGAAAGGTCTCTCCGCGCCGAAAAAAGTTTTTGACGGCACGGCGCGTGAGGGCGCGCGCGGCTTCCCGGCCAACGTCAATGTCGCGGCCGCGTTGAGTCTCGCCGGGATCGGGCCGGACAAGACGCGGCTTGAAATCTGGGCCGATCCGGCGCTGACCCGCAACACCCATCGCATCGAGGTCGACGCCGATTCCGCGCATCTGTCGATGGCGATCGAGAACGTGCCGTCGTCGGAAAATCCGCGCACCGGCAGGATCACGGCCTTGAGCACGGTGGCCGCGCTCCGCGGCCTCGTCGCCGAACTGAAAGTCGGCACCTGAGGCCCGAATCATTTACAAAGCACGGGTGGCGTAGAAGGGAGCGTTGCAAAACCGGCGCCTGCGGGCGGTGAAGGAAAAATGGCCGACATCGCACCTGACTTTGCCAAAGGCTTGTTTGCCGAAGCTCTGGCGCTGCATCAGGCCGGGCAATTGGCGGAAGCCGAGACAATCTATCAGCGCATTCTCGCGAGCGAGCCGAGGCATTTCGACAGCCTGCATCTGCTCGGTGTCATCTTCATGCAGCGCGGCGATCCTGCAGCGGCCGTAAGGCAGATCGGTGCCGCGCTCAAAGTCGTCCCGCACCATATTCTGGCACTCAACAATTGCGGCAATGCCCTTCAGCAGATGCAGCGCTTCGGCGATGCACTCGAGAGCTACGACCGGGCAATCGCGCTGCGGCCGGGTTATGTCGAGGCGCTGATCAATCGCGGCGTCACGCTCAATGCGCTCAAGCGTTATGACGAGGCGCTGACAAGCTACGACCGGGCAATCGCGCTGCGGCCGGATTTCGTCGAAGCGCATTCCAACCGCGGCAATGTGCTCGCCGCTCTCGGCCGCCTTGACGAAGCGCTGGCGAGCTTCGATCGCGCCGTTGCGCTGCGGCCCGATTATGCCGAGGCGCATTACAATCGCGGCAATCTGCTGTATGGGCTCAAACGCTATGAGGATGCGCTGGCCAGCCACGATCGCGCGCTGGCGATCAGCCCGGACTATGTCGACGCGCTCGCCAATCGCGGCGCGACATTGCATATGCTCGAACACGACAACGAGGCGCTGGCGAGTCTCGACCGCGCGCTGGCGCTCGCTCCCGACAATGCGGAGGCCCTGACCAATCGCGGCGTCGCGCTGAACGCGCTGAAACGCTACGACGAGGCACTTGTCAGCTATGAACGGGCGCTCGGCGTTTGCCCGGACCATGCTGACGCTCTCACCAATCGCGGCGTGGCGCTGCAAGCGCTGGGCCGGCTCGATGCGGCGCTTGAGAGTTACGATCGCGCGCTCGTATTGCGGCCGGATGACGCCGAGGCGCTGTCCAATCGCGGTCACACATTGCACGAGCTTGAACGCTACGAAGCGTCGTTGGCAAGCTGCGACCGCGCGCTCCTCCTGCGGCCGGAGCTTGCCGACGCCCATTGCAATCGCGGCAACGCTCTGAATGCCTTGCAGCGGTTTGAAGAAGCGCTCTTGAGCTACGACCAGGCGCTGACGCTGCGGCCCGATAACGCCAAGGCTCTTACCAATCGAGGCATTGCGCTCCATGCGCTGAAGCGGTTCGACGACGAGCTGGCGAGCTATACGCGCGCTCTGGCGGTCGATCCGGATTATGCCGACGCCCATTTCAATGCCGGCTGGTGCCGCATGCTGCACGGCGATTTCCGCGGCTTCAAGGACTACGAATGGCGCTGGAAGATCGACCGGCTGAAATCTTCCAAGCGCGATTTCACGCGGCCGCGATGGTCTTGTGCGGACGGCGCGGCGAACAGGACCGTCCTCCTGCATGCCGAACAGGGTTTCGGCGACACGATCCAATTCTGCCGTTACGCGCCGCTGGTCGCGCGACGCGCCGCGCAGGTAATTCTCGAGGTGCAAGCGCCGCTGCGCGACCTGGTCAGCACTCTTCCTGGCGTGACGAGGGTCTTATCAAGAGGCGAGACGCTTCCCGATTTCGATGTGCATTGTCCGCTGCTCAGCCTGCCGTTTGTCATGGAAACCGAGCTTGCGACCATACCGCCGCAAGTCCCTTATCTCGCCGCACGTCCGCAAGCTGTGGCGGAATGGGATGCCCGGCTCGGCTCAACACGCCGCCGCCGCGTCGGGCTCGCCTGGTCAGGCAATCCGACACACAAAAACGACCGCAACCGTTCGATCGCGCTTGCAGCGTTGCGGCCGCTCCTCGGTTTGGACGCGACCTATGTGAGCTTGCAGCCCAGTGTGCGCGCGGCCGACGCCGAGCTGTTGTGCGACTGCGGCATTGTGCATTTCGGCGAGCAACTCAGGGATTTTTCAGACACGGCGGCGCTGATCGCAAATCTCGATCTCGTCATTTCGGTCGATACCGCCGTCGCCCATCTCGCCGGGGCGCTTGCGAAACCGGTCTGGGTGCTGCTGCCTTTTGTGCCGGATTGGCGCTGGCTGCTCGATCGCGACGATAGTCCTTGGTACCCGACGATGCGGCTCTTTCGCCAGGACGAGAGCCGCACCTGGGACAATGTCATCGCGCGCGTCAGCGCCACACTGCGCGACCAGTTCGTAGGCTGACGCGCCGCAGGATCATCATGCTCTATTCGATCTGCGGGATCTTGGCGTTCTTCACCAGATCTTTGAAGAACGGGACGTCCTTGGCGATCCGCGCCTTGGCCGTCGCGGCGTCGCCGGCGATCGGCTCGTAGCCGACTTGACGAATGCGCTCTTTGAGTTCGTTGCTCGCCATCACCGCAAGGACGGCCTTGATGAATTGATCGATGATCGGCTGCGGCGTCGCCGCCGGCGCCAGCAAGAAATGCTCGGTGGTAAGCGTGATATCCGGAAAGCCCGCCTGGATGAAGGTCGGCACGTCCGGCAGCGTGCTCCAGCGCTCGGTCGTCGTCAGCGCGATGCCTTTCATCACGCCGGCCTGCACTTGCGATTGCGCGCCGGGAAGCGCGGTCGACAGCACATCGACGGTCCCGGTCAACAGCGCCTGTGTCGCCGGCCCGCCGCCATTATAGGCGATATTGGTGATGCCGACGCCGGCCTTCAGCTTGAACAATTCCATGGTCAGCTGCGGCGTCGTGCCGTTGCCGGGGCTCGCATAATTCAGCTTGCCGGGATTGGCCTTGGCGCGCGTGATGACGTCGCTCAACGCATTGAGGCCGCTATTGGCCTTCACCGCGAAAATATTCGGCGCCACTGGAAGGACAGCGATCGGCGCGAAATCCTTGAACGGATCGTAGGGAATGGTCTTGTACAGCGCCGGATTGACGACGAAGGCGCTCGAGGTGAGCAACAGCGTCAAACCGTCTGGGGTGGCGCGCGCGACTTCGGTGGTGCCGATATTGGTGCCGGCGCCGGCGCGATTCTCGACGATCACGGTCTCCTTGAGCTCCTGTTGCAACGGCTGTTGCAGGAGCCGCGCCAGGGTGTCGGACGATCCCGCAGGCGCGAAAGGCACGATGATTCGGATCGTCTGATTGGGGGCGAGCTGGGCTGACGCGGGCGGTGCAGCAAAGAAAGTTGCGAACAGCACAAATGCTGCAGATGCGAAATGAACGGCCTGCGCGCGCAATAAACGCCGTATAAACCCCGCGGCTAAAGGGGCCACGCCGACACCAAACCAACTCATTTATTCCTCCCATTGCCCGCATATTCGTTGCCGACACGCGGTTCCACATCTTTACGCATCGCAGAACTGCGCACAACGCTTGTTCAACGCATCGTGCTTTTGACCGGAGCCGAGATCGCGGCTAGCTTGGGACCTTGCGCAGTATGTGCGCTGTTATGTCCTGCATCACCCTTACTCTGGAGAGAGCGCGGTGGTCACGATCGAAGTCAACGGAACGCAACGCCAGATCGACATCGAAGCCGACACCCCGCTGCTGTGGGTGCTGCGCGATGTCATTGGCCTCACCGGAACCAAGTTCGGCTGCGGCATCGCCGAATGCGGCGCCTGCACCGTTCATGTCGACGGCAAACCGATGCGCTCCTGCTCGGTACCGATTGGCGTCATAGACGGCGCCAAGGTGACGACCATCGAAGGCCTGTCGCCGGACTCTAGTCATCCGGTGCAAAAAGCCTGGGTCGCCGAAGACGTGCCGCAGTGCGGCTACTGCCAGTCCGGGCAGATCATGGCGACGGTCGCGTTCCTGAAGAATTTCCCCAATCCGACAGACGCGGATATCGACGCCAATATCACCAATATCTGCCGTTGCGGCACCTATGAACGCCTGCGTCGCGCCATTCATCGCGCTGCCGATGCGATGAAAGCGTAAGGGAGGCCGCGATGAACGCAAATATTCCCGCTTCGGCTCTCACCCGTCGCCATTTCATTCTCACCTCCGCGACCGCCGCCGGCGGTTTGATGATCGGCATCGGAGCGGCGCCACGCGTCGCCGATGCCGCTACCGTCGTGGCGCAGCCTTGGAACGACGACAACGCCTATAGCCCGAACGATATCGACGCGTGGATCGCGATTGATCCGGACGATTCCATTCTCATTCGCTATCAGCGGTCGGAGATGGGCCAGGGCAGCATGACTGCGTTGCCGATGATCATCGCCGAAGAACTGCAGTGCGATTGGTCAAAAGTGCGCGTCGAATATGCTTCGCCCAACCGCAACCACCGCGAAAACAAGGTCTATGGGCCCATGAATTCGAACGGCAGCCGTTCGGTGCGGGGGTCGCAGAAGATGCTGCAACAAGTCGGCGCCAGCGCGCGCGAGCGCCTGATCGCGGCCGCTGCGGCGCAGTGGAACGTGGCGGCGTCCGAGTGCAAAGCCGCCAACGGCATCGTTAGTCATGCCGCATCCGGCCGCACGGTCAATTATGGAGCGCTGGCCAGTGCGGCGGCGCAGATCAAGCTCACGGCAGAGCCCGCGATCAAGAAGCCGGATCAGTTCACCTTCATCGGCAAACCGATGCCGCGCATCGACGTGGTTCACAAGGTCAACGGCGCGGCCAAGTTCGGGATCGACGCGCAGGTTCCGGGCATGGTTTTCGCCGCGATTACGGCTTGTCCGGTACCGGGCGGCAAGTTGAAGAGCGTCGATGATTCCGTGCTCGCCGGGGCGCCAGGCATCATCCAAGTGGTCAAGCTGGATCGCGCGGTGGCGGTTGTGGCGACTGACAGCTACTGGCGTGCGAAGCGGGCGCTCTCGCGGCTGCAACCTGAATGGGATGTCGGCGAGGCAGGAGAGGTTGACAGTGAGCAGCTTTCGAAGGCTTTCCGTGCGGCGCTGAGCGAACCCATGCAGGTCGCACGTAACGACGGCGATTTCGATAAGGCCATGCCGGGCGCGGCAAAGACGTTCGAGGCTGTCTACGAGACGCCTTATCTCTCTCATTCGCCGATGGAGCCGATGAATGCGACCGTGCACTTGCAACCCGACCGGCTCGACGTGTGGGTCGGAACGCAGGACGCGTTCGAAGCGCTCGAGGCGGCGGCGCACGCCTCCGGTCTGAAGCCGGAGCAGGTTTATCTGCACAACGCGTTCGTCGGCGGCGGTTTCGGCCGCCGCGACGCCAACGATGAGGTCAGGCAGGCCATCACCATCGCTAAGGCCGTGCAGCGGCCGGTCAAACTGGTCTGGACGCGCGAGGAGGACACCCGCCAGGACAAGTTCCGTCCGCATGCGGTGGTCGCGTTTAAGGCCGGCGTCGGCTCCGACGGAATGCCGACAGCCTGGTCGATGCGCGTCGTCACATCGTCGATCTGGGCATCGGTCGGCAGGACCCCTCCCGCCGGCGTTAAGGTTGAGCCGCAAGCCACGGCCGGATTGGCCGACAACGGCTACAAGGTGCCGAACACCCGCGTCGAGGCGCTGATCAAAAATACCCACCTGCCGGTATGGTTCTGGCGCGCGCCCGGCGCGAACCAGCATGTTTTCGCGATCGAGAGTTTCCTCGATGAGATCGCGTCGGCCAGTGGTCTCGACCCCTATCAGGTGCGGCGCAAGCTGCTGGAAGGAAAAGCCGACTGGCTCAAGGTGCTGGATACCGCCGCTGAGAAAGGCGACTGGGGCAAGCCACTGCCGAAGGGCAGCGGGCGAGGCATCGCCATCTGCGAAGACACCGACAGCCTTTGCGCGCAAGTCGCCGAGGTCACCGTTCGGCCCGACGGCGAGATAAAGGTCGATCGCGTCACCGTCGCGCTTGATACACGCTATATGGTCAATCCGCTGACCATCGCCGAGCAGGCGGAAGGCAGCGTGATCTACGGGTTGACCGCCGCCCTTTACGGCAAGCTCACCATCAAGAACGGTGCCGTCGAGCAAGGCAATTTCGACACCTATCCGATGGTGCGGCTGGCGCAGGCGCCGAAGATCGATGTCCATCTCGTGCCGAGCGGCGGCCCGATATGGGGCGGCGCGGGTGAGCCGGCAACGCCACCCATTGCGGCGGCGGTTGCGAACGCGATCTTCGCCGCGACGGGCAAGCGTATTCGGACGCTGCCGATCATTGACCACGATTTGGCGGGATCGGCATAGTTGGCGGCGCGCGCACCATGCGCGCCGCTCAAGCCAATTTTTCAGCTCACCTGGGGTCGACGATATTGGGGTCGACGATTTTGCGTGCCTGCTTCAGGAGGCGGGGAACGTGATGAAGATTGTAATAACTGCTCTTTTCACGACGTTGCTTTCGCTGGGTGCGGTCGGTGCCCGCGCCGACGACGCGAAGGCGCCGGAAAATCCAGGTGAATACTTGGCGCGTGCCGGCGATTGCGTGGCCTGCCACTCGGTGCCCGGCGGCAAAGCCTTCGCCGGCGGCCTGAAAATGGGCAGCCCGCTCGGCGCGATCTATTCGACCAATATCACGCCCGATCCCGAGACCGGCATCGGCAATTACACCTTCGAAGATTTCGATCGCGCGCTGCGGCAAGGCATCGCCAAGGACGGCCACCGGCTTTATCCGGCGATGCCTTATCCGTCCTATGCCAAGCTCACCGACGCCGACGTCAAGGCGCTCTACGACTTCTTCATGAAAGACGTGCCGCCGGTGCGGCAGGCCAACAAGCCGAACGAGATTCCGCCGTTGCTCAGTTTCCGCTGGCCGCTAGCGATCTGGGATGCGGTGTTCACGCCGAGCGGCAGCTATGTGAACAAGCCCGAGCACGACGCGGCGTGGAATCGCGGCGCCTATCTGGTTCAGAGCCTCGGCCATTGCGGCGCCTGTCACACGCCGCGCGGCATCGCCTGGCAGGAAAAGGCGCTCGATGAGAGCAGCTCGAATTATCTCGGCGGCGCCTTGCTCGACGCCTGGCTCGCGGCCAATCTGCGCGGCGACCAACGCACCGGGCTCGGCCAATGGTCGCAGGCCGATCTCGCCACGTTCCTCAAGACCGGCCACAATCGCGACGGCACGGCCTTCGGCTCGATGATCGACGTCGTCAACAACAGCACGCCGTATCTGTCCGATAGCGACGTCAATGCGATAGCGGCCTATCTGAAATCGCTGCCGGCCAGCGGCGCCGAGCCGGCTTATGCCTATGACGATGCGACCACGAATGATTTGCGCGGCGGCCACACCGCCGCGCCGGGCGCTGCGACCTATGCGACGCGGTGCGCCTCCTGCCACGGCCTCGACGCCAAGGGTTTTGCGCCGTATATGCCGCCGCTCGCCGGCAATCCGACGGTGCTCGGCGGCGATGCATCGTCGTTGATCAATCTTGTCCTCAACGGCTCGACGCCGCTTGTCGTCAAAGGCACGCCCGACGCCTATCGTATGCCGCAATTCCGGCTGCAGTTGAGCGACCAGCAGATCGCCGACGTGGTGACCTATGTCCGCTCCGGCTGGGGCAACAAGGCCGCGCCGGTCACTGCCGCGCAGGTTGCGGATCTGCGCAAATCGACCGATCCGACCAGCGATCAGGTTGTTATTCTCAAGATGCGCTGACGCTGCGCCGCGGCGAGAGCCGCGGACATATTGCCCATTTTGCCGCCGCTGCTACGGTCTTGCGCCGCGTATCTGCAGTGGGAAGAAGAGAATAGGCAATGAGCGCATCTTCGCAGTCAGAGCTTTTTCGCGTCGAAGAGGCGACGATCGCCGAATTGCACGCAGCGATTACGTCTGGCCGCACCACCTGCGCCGATGTCGTGCGCCGATACATCGCCCGCGCCCGCGCCTTCAATGGCGTCTCTACGATGCTGGTCACGCAAGATGGCGCGCCGGTGCCGGAGCGCCCGGGCACGGTGCGGGCAGGGGCGTCTTTAAAGTTTCCAACCGAGACGATCAAGGCGTCGTCCGTTCTGCCCGATCTCGACACATATCAAGGACCGCCGCTCGAATACGGCCGGATGGAGCCGACCGCGTCGGACCCGGAGGTCTATCAGCAGTTCGGCATGATCGCCGGCATCCCGAATGCCGGGCAGCTCAACGGGCTTGCCACGCTCAACATCCGCGGCGAGCGGTCGGTGACCTGCAAAGGCGATTTTGATCGCCATCCTTCGCTTGGTCCGCTGCCACCCGGCGCGCCGCCAGTCTGCGAATATTTCCGGCAATTGCCGGACGCGCTCGAAACCGCCGAAGCGCTCGACAAGGCGTTCGGCCGCAATCCGGATCTTGAGAACATGCCGATGTATGGCGTCGTGTTCTCGTTCAAGGATCCGTTCGACACCAAGGACATGCGTTCGACCGGCGCCGGTGACGCCGCCTACGACATCGACTTTCCCGCCCGCGATCATGTTCTCGTTGCGCAATTGCGCGAGAAGGGCGCGATCATCTACGCCAAGGCGCTCAACACCGAATATAACGGCCGCGCCGGCAACCCCGGCGGCCGCAATCATCCCGACAAAGTGCTGCCGTCGACGCTCGGCTATCAGCGCAGCACCTGGGCCGGCAATCCGGTCAATCCCTACGACACGACGCGCTCGGCGTCGCTCGGCTCGAGTTCGGGCTCCGGCGTCTCGGTCAGCGCCAATCTGGTGATGGCAAGCCTCGGCGAGGAGACGCGCGCGTCGTGCCGCGGGCCCGCCAATCACAACGCGGTGGCGCTGATCCTGCCGCATAAGGCGATGCTCGGCTTTGATGGCGGCGCGATCGGCGCCGATATCTATTGCGACAGAAGCGGCATTCTCTGCCGCACTGTTGCCGATTGCGCCAAAGTGCTCGACGCGCTTAAAGACCCCAAAGAGGGCTATTACGACCCGCGCGATCCGTTCACTACGGTGCCGCGCGCCTCTGTGCTGAGCACGCCTTACGCCGGCCACGCGACCAATGGCGGCACGCCGCGCGCGCTGAATGGCCTGCGTCTCGGCGTCATTCGCGAGTCGATGCTGATCCGGCCGAATTCCAAGACCGAAGAGCCGATCGTGACTGCCGCGGCGCGCGAGATCAAAGCCATCCTTGGCGGCAAACTCGGCGCGAGGCTTGTCGAATCCTCCGATCCGTTGTGGGCGCGCGATCCCGACATTGAGCAGATGACGGTCGATTTCCGCATCGCGCTGGCGCGGCTGGTGCCGGTCTTCATGCCGGACCTGCTGTTCCGGCTCGGCCGCGACGGCAAGCCGCTGTTCAAGGAGTTCGCCGCCGCCATCGCGCCGACGGAATTCGTGCCCGGCAAGATTTTCGGCTCCGGCACGATGAAGCCGATCGATTATCTGGTCGAGCTGGCCGAGGACCGCATTGCACCGCCGGTCAATCTCGACATCGCCACCATCCAGCAGCAGCAATTGGCCAACACGTTCCGGTTCCACATCCCGCAATATCTCACGCGCCGCGCTGCGGATTGGAAACACGCCGGGTTCACTGAAACGCTCACCGATTTTGTCGCGCTCAATGCGCGCTCCAAATACTGGGGCGACGATCAGCGCGCCGCCTTCAAGAACTGGGAAGAGGTATCCGATCCGCGCAATCCGCTCGGCGGACGGCAAGGCGTCGATGAGCGCATCATGCTGCGCGAGCTGCTGCGCCGCGTCGATATGATGGTGATCTATGAGAACAAGCTCGACGCGCTGGTGCGGCTGCATACGCCCTGGCCGCCCGGGCTGATCGGGCATGCTTATCAATATGACATCGAGAGCAATCTCAGCCCGGAATCGCTTTACGGCCCCAATGCCGGCCTCACCGAAGTGCTGATCCCGGCGGGCTACGTCACGACGACCTACGATCCGGTCTATAAGCTCAACGATGACCGCACACGTTATGTCTCGGCGCCGTCGCACAGGCCGACGACGATCCCCGCGCCGGGCCTGCCGTTCTCATTGGTATTCCGTGCCGAGCCCGGCAAAGAAGATGTGCTCTTGAATATCGCTTCCGCCTACGAGAATGCCTCGAAGCGCCGCATCCCGCCGCCCAATTTCGGGCCGCTGAGCCTTTAGTTTGCGCATGTCCTTGTCGGAAAACCGGCGGCCACTTTTCCGGGACATACGCTAGTCAGTGGTCCGCAGATTCCAGCTGGCGTTGTCGACATGGCGCTTGCTTTCAAGCTGCGTGACCAGCGTGTCGAGCTCGGCGGGATCGGCGGTGCTGCTGAGCAGGACCGCGACCAGTTCGGCGTCGCCCTGTTCGCGCTCGATGACCTCGACGTCCTGCGGCGGATAATTGGCAGCATCGAGTTCGTCGCGAAGCAGTTCGCGGACGTCGTCGAGATGCTCGCTCGCCGTCGTGACATGGACCTCGTAGATTGCCTCCGTGGCGCTTTGGTCGAGCGGGGCGCGATTGATGGCATTGACCAGCGGCCGCAATAGCGTATTGCCGGCGAGCACGAAAAAGGTCAGCGCGATGGCTTCGAAGGCGAGGTCGGCTCCGGCGCAGGCGCCGACCGCGGCCGAACACCACAGCGTTGCCGCGGTGTTCAATCCCCACACATTGTTGCCTTGCTTCATGATCACGCCGGCGCCGAGGAAGCCGACGCCGGACACGACGTAAGCGATGATCTGCGTCGCGCCGGCATTGCCGTTGAGATGCTGGCCGATGTCGACGAAGGTCGCAGCGCCGACGGCGACCAGAACATGCGTGCGCAAGCCGCCGCCGCGCTGGCGGTATTGCCGCTCGGCGCCGATCAGCGTGCCGAGCACGAACGCCGCAAACAGGCTTACCAGCGAATCGAGAAAGTCGGGCAGCGCGAAGGAATGAAGGAACGCCATATGAACCTGCGGGCCATGAATTTCAATTGCTTGCGATAAGCCAAAGCGTCGCGCAAGCTAGGGATTAGTTTTGCTTCGTCGCCAAGAGTCTTGGGAGATAAGAGTCTTGCGCGATAAGAGTCTCGCACGATTTGCCCCGCATGATGCCTGCCAACGGCATTTGCCTTTGCGATCGTCACTGCTCAAAGGCAAAGGCGGTGACGGCGGCGCTACATGTTCATTCCGGCTGGATCCCAGCGAATTTGATGACTTTGGCCCATTTCTCGGTCTCCGCGGCAATGAATTTTGCGAAATCCTCGGGCGAGCCCGGCGACAAAACGAGCCCCAAATCGGTGAGCCGGGTTTTGATCGCGGCATCGGCCAACGCCGCGTTGATCTCGGTATTGAGCTTATCGACGATTTCTCTGGGCGTGGCTTTAGGCGCGACAATGCCGTACCAGCCGCTCGCTTCGTAGCCGGGTAGAAATTCGCCGATCGCCGGCACATCGGGCAAAATTGCTTGGCGCGTCTTCGACGTCACTGCAAGCGGGCGCAGCTTGCCGGCTTTGATATGGCCGAGCGAGGCCGGCATGACGCCGAATATCACATTGATCTGACCGCTCATAACGTCCGGCAGCGCCAGTCCTTCGCCGCGATAGGGCACGTGCGTCATCTTCACGTTCGCCATCATGCAGAACAGCTCTTCGGCGACATGCGCCGGCGCGCCGGTGCCGCCCGACGCCATGGTGACTTTGCCGGGATTGGCTTTCAGATAGGCGATCAATTCGGGGAGGGTCTGCGCCGGAAACGATGGCGCCACTTCAACGACGAGGGGGATGCTGCCGAAAAAAGCGACCGGAGCCGTGTCGCGGATGAAGTTGAAATTGAGATTGTTGAACAGCGTCGCGTTGATGGCGTTGCTCGAGATCGCGACCAGGAGCGTGTAACCGTCCGGCGCCGATTTCACGACATATTCGGTGGCGATATTGCCGCTGGCGCCGGTGCGGTCGTCGACGATGAAGGGTTGGCCGAGCTTTTCCGACAGATATTGCCCGACGAGGCGCGCGATGATGTCGGGCGAGCCGCCGGCCGGAGTCGGTCCGATCAAATGGACCGGCCGCGTCGGATAATCCTCCGCTACCGCAAGCCTTGGCAAACCGGGGGAAAGAGCGATCGACGCTGCGCCGGTTACGAATTGCAGAAAATACCGGCGGGGAAATTTCATGATCGGACGCATCGGTTCGCGCACCATACGAGGACGGAGACGTAAGCCTAATGCCGTTGCCGGCGGCAAGGAAGTGCAGCCGCTCGACAAGCCGCTCGCGGGACATGCCTGTCGGCCTGAACGCGTCCTATGAACGTGCCCGGCGAAATCTCATGTTTCTTCCGGCACCACGTCGTCATCGGGCGGGTTGCGCATCCAGGCCTCCACCAGTTCCCAAGCAATCGCCAGGACGATCGGGCCGATAAAAACACCGATCATGCCGTGAACGATCAGGCCGCCGATGACGCCGATCAGGATCACCGGCATTGGCGTTTTCAGCCCGTGACCCAGAACGATCGGCCGCAGGAAGTTATCGATGAGACTCACCGGACCCATGTAAGCGGTGAACAGCAAGGCCGTGTGCGTGTCCATGGTGAACCAGCTCCAGATGATAGGCAGGACGATCACGATCGTCGCGCCGACCTGGATGATGCCGAGCACAAGAACAAGGAAACTCAAAAGACCGGCGCCAGGCATCCCGACGACGATGAGTCCAAGCCCCGCGAGCAAGGCCTGCAGCACCGAAATGCCGATCACGCCGCGCGCCAGATTGCGGATGGTCGCCCCCGCGAGGTCGACGAATCCCGCGCCGCGCCGGCTGACGATATGGTCGCTGAGCGATTTGAAGGAATTCACCAGCGACGGCCCGGGGGCGAACAGAAAGCCCGATATCGCGACCGCCGCGAGGAATTGCAGCGTGTTGATGCCGGCGCTGCCCGCGATGCTCAAGAGGCTCGGGCCGAGCGGCTTCAGTTGCGGGCTCAATTCGGTGAAGGCCGCTCTGATATTGGTCGAAGCAAGATCCCAGAACTCAAAGGTCGCTTCGCCGATGAACGGCCAGACCTTGATCGCCTGGGGCGGCGGCGGGATTGCGATGGCGCCGGTATTGAGCTGATCGACGAAGAATCCGACGGTCGCGATCAGGCTGACGCCGAGCCAGGTCGCCGGACCGAGCACGATGGCGAAACTCAATATCGTGATCAGCGCCGCCGCCGCCGCGCGATAAAGCCGCAGCCGCGTCACCATCCAATCAAAAATCGGATAAAGCGCGACTGCAAGGATAATGCTCCAGACGATGATGGTCAGGAACGGCTGCACCAACAGCAGCGACCAATAAGCGAGGATCGCGAGGCATGCGATCTTGATCGCCCAATCGATCGACGTGGTGTCGAGGATGCTGCGTTCCCGGCCGAGTACCGGCAGCTTTCGGGCCGTGGTTTCATCCATTAAAGATGTCGCTCGCAGATTTGGCGCGTATTCGCCCGCTATATTCCGCTTTGATATCCTGCCTTGGCGCCTGTGCAGACGATTATAGCAGAATGACTATAGGCAAGATTACAGGCTTTTGCGGCCACAAAGGGCGTCAAATAGTGCCGGCCGCGGGCCAAACGGCTGCTCTGCGCAACCGTCAAACCGCGTCCGGCTTTGTGTCATGCGATCGCCTAGGAACGATGATCGCGCCGGCACCCGTTGGCGCTTGTCGCGCCGGCGGCGCTGTCGGATCATGCTCGAGGCGTCATGACGCGACTATGCCTGGCGCCGCCACTGTTTCCGCGGCTGAGCTTTGCGCCGGAATGGCGCGCAGGGCAACGATCGCCAGAGCGGCCAGAACCGGCGCGATCGCCAGCACCACGAACAGCTGGACACTGCTCCATCCGGCTGCGGTTGCGAAGCCCGCGAAGAGCGGCGCCAGAACCTGCGCGAAGCGGCCTACGCCCATGGCCCAACCGACGCCGGATGAGCGCACCGCCGTCGGATAGGTCAACGCCGCAAGCGCGATGGCGCCTGATCCGCCCATGCCGATGAAAAGCCCGATCAGGAAGACGCCGACCGCCATGCCGACGGCCGACGCCGCGGCATAACCGAGCAAGGCGGTGGTGACGGCGCCGAGCAGGAATGCAGGGACCAGGACAGGTCCCGCACCGAAGCGTTCGATCAATCGTCCGGCAGTGCCCATGCCGATCAAAGCGCCGAGCCCATTGAAGGCGATGGCCCTTGCCGCTTGCGTCAGCGGAATGCCGTTGTCGTGCAGCAAAGTCGGCGTCCAAAGCACCGCGAGGATCAGCACGCCGAACGCGGCGAAGAACGGCACCCACAACAGCAATGTCCACAAAGCGCGGCCCTCGCTGAACAGGTGCTTCAGCGGGATGCCCTGAACCTTCTGCTCGTTGGAAACGAATTGCGCATTGGCGGGCAGATTGGGCTGCAGGCGCCGTACGATTGCAGCGACCCGTGCGGTTTCGCCGCCCTTGGCGATCAGAAATTTCAGCGATTCCGGCAGCCAGATCATGAACGCAAGCGTGATCAGGATCGGCAGCACGCCGCCGACCATGAATATCGCTTGCCAGCCGAACATCGACAGCACGTAGGCGTTCAGAAAGCCGCCGACAAAACCGCCCAACGGAAATGCCGACCAGACCGCGCTCGCCACCATCGCGCGCCGGCGCGTGGGTGCGAATTCGGACGCCAATGCGATGAAGCACGGCGTCGCTCCGCCCATGCCGATCCCGGCGGCAAAGCGAACGGCCAGAAGTTGCTGGTAAGTATCCGCATAGGCGGTCGCGATCGTGAATATGCCGAACATAAAGGCGGCGAGCGCCAGCATGACCTTGCGGCCATATTGGTCGCCGAGCGGGCCGAAGGTCAGCGCGCCGAGCGTTGCGCCGACAAGCGCGGACGAGAACACCGGGCCGAGCGCCGCATGGCTCAACTGCATGTTCGCCGCAATGATCGGGGCGGCGACACCGATGTTCTGCGTGTCGATGCCGTCCAGAAATGCCGCCAGCGAGCACAGGATGAAGACCAATATCTGGAAACCGCGAATCGGCGCGTCGTCAATAATCTTCGTGACATTGACCGTATTGGTGTCCGTCATAACGCTACCCTCCCAAGCCTTTTGCTTTCAAGTGTCTTGTTGCGCAGCTTATCGCCGCGAATTTCAAGTTTTTGTGTTTCGGATTCTGTGGTCTTTTCTGCCGCCTTGCCGCTGATCTTGCCGACCAACGCCGAGGGATCGGCGTCCGAGCCGCGCCAGGCGACGAACTGGTCGGGGCGGATCAGCGCGAGCGGCGCGGCATAAAGCGCGTCGAGCTTGGCGCCGCGCAGATCGAGTCGCGCGAGCGGCACGCCCGCGTCCAACGCGGCGTCTTCGATCTCTTGCGCCAAAACGGCGGCGCTGTCGTCGAGCAGCAAAAGCGTATAGCCGAGCCCGAAATGGTCGTAGAGCGACGAGCCGTCATTGAGCCACGCATGCGGCGCGAGGCAGCCGGGATGCGCTGACGGCTGGTAGTTCGCATAATGCTCGGCCGGTGCCGCGCTGCCGTCGTCGAGGACGATTGGCGAGGTGTCGTAGCGCGACCCAAGCACGACGCCGAGCGTGTCGAATTCCCGCGTCTTGGTGGCGACGATCTCTTGGGCGACCGCGGCGCGAGCGCGCTCGCCTTCGGCGCTGTCGGCATCGAGATCGTCCTTGAGCAACTGATCGCTCAAGGTACGGTAATTCTCGACCGCCTCGTCGATGGTGCGCAGATGCACCGGCCGGCGCTCGGCTTCGTAAGATTTCAAGGAGGCTATCGCCGCCCCAGCCGTGCAGCACCGCGGCAAGCTTCCAGCCAAGATCGACGCCGTCGCCGATGCCGAGATTCATGCCATAGCCGCCGAACGGCGGATGCAGGTGGCAGGCGTCACCGGCGAGAAATATGCGGTCGGCGCGATAATGATCGGCGATCAGGCGGTGCGCCGCCCAATAATCGCGCGCCACGATCTCCATCGTCATCTCAGTTTTCTTGGGCCCGCCGATGGCGGCATGCACGCGGCGGATCACTTCGCCGTCGCTGATTGCGGTGACGCCGGGCGCCAGCCGCGTGATGAAGGCCCATTCGCCGTTGCAGTCGAGCGGGCTCAAGACGCCCGGACTCTCCCGGTTGATCAGCCAATACATGATGGCGCGGCGCGCCGGCGGCGATCTGTCGAGTTCCGGAATGCGCAGAATCAGATTGTAATTGAGCGCAAAGGCATGTTCGCCGGTCATCTTGGCGCCGATAATGTCGCGGACGCAGCTCTTCGCGCCGTCGGCGCCGACCAGATATTGCGCGCGAATGGTTCGTTGCGTGTCGGTCTTTAGATCGCGAACGGTGGCGGTCACGCCGGAGGAGGATTGCGACGCCGCCTCGAGCGAGGTGCCGAGCTGGAGATTCACCGAGGGAAGCGTGGCGATGCGTTCGTGTAAAACCTTCTCGACGGTATATTGCGGCACCCATTGCGCGGGCTCGGGAAAGCGCGGATCGCGGCATTTCCTGCCGGCGAAGGCGTTTTCGATCGTGGTGAGCGTGCGGCCGTAGAGCGTCGTCGAGAACACCACGTCGGTCGGATAGTCGTGGGGCAGCGGCGCGGCGGCGCGCAACGCTTCGGCCAGGCCCCAGCGCCGCATGTGCTGCATCGTGCGCACATTGGTGGTCTTGGCGCGCGGCTGCGCGCCGGTGCGTGAGCGCTGTTCGACCAGGGTCACCGCGACGCCGCGCAGGCCGAGTTCGATGGCAAGCGACAGCCCGACCGGCCCTGCGCCGACAACAAGCACCTGTGTAGCGTCGACCTCTCTCACCTGCCGTGTCCGTTCCGCCCTAGCTTTTTGATTTTGCGCATGTCCTTGTCGGAAAACCGGTGTCCACTTTTCCGGGACATGCGCTAATTGCCGAGTTCGTAATTGCGGACGAAGTCCTCGGGCACGTTCGGCCCCCACAGATAGAAGGAATCTTCGCCGGGATGATCGGCGGAGGTCCAATCGGTGGTCGCCGGGACAAAATCGATGTCGGCGGAATATTCCGACCAGCTGCCCCACGGATCCTGCACATAGTGAAAGTAATTCGAGCCGAGCACGTGACGGCCGAGGCCCCAGCCGGCGACATAGCCTTTATCTGCCATCTGCATCGCGCCAAGCCCGATGTCCTGCACGCTGCCGACGTCCCAGCTGCAATGATGCATGCCGACGCCGCTGGAACGGGCAAAGGCAACGAGGTGATGATCGCTGCCATGTACGCCGTGCAGGAAGGCGATATTCCCTTCGGAGGCGTCCGACAGCCGCAGTCCCAAGACCTTGCCGTAGAACTCGATCGCGCGCCCGACATCGACGGTGAAGAGCAGGACATGCGCGAGCCGCCGCGGATGGGTGGTCGGCGCCTTGCTGCGCGCGACGGCGCCTTGCACGCCGGGCGGCGCGGAGACTGCCGCGAATACCGACTTCGCATTCGGCGAGGATTTTTCCGCCACGCGGATCTCAACCGGCACGCCGTTGTGATCGCGGAACCAGAGTCCGTTGCTCTCGAAGCCGGCCGGCGGATCGAGCCGCTCGACGCCGATCTTGCTCAGATGCTCGCGAAAGCGCGGCAGGTCGTCTTCGAAAGCGCCGAACGAGAGATAGTGCAGCTTCTTGGTCGGCCCTTCGCTCAAAATACCCCAGCGATGCGGATGGCCATGGGTATAGAGCGCGATGCCATTGCCTTCCTTGCGCACATCAAGACCGAAGCTCTCGTAGAAGGTCTTCGCCTTGTCGAGGTCGGGCACCGTCAGGCTGAAATGATCGAGTGAATGCACGCCCAATACGCCGGGCCGGCGGGTGGCTTCGATGAAGCCGCGGATCTGGGTCATCGTTTCCTCATCTGTCCGCACGCTGTCTTCTGGGCAGCGTTGACATGGACATAAGCCGGGTGGCGCCGGCTGCGCTTTCACAAAATCGTAGTCCTGGACGGGGATCGCAAGAAGATGGCATTATCGTCCTTGCGATACCTTTTCAGCATCGCTCGCAGGCAGCCGCTAAGGCCATGAAACTCAATCAGTTTCGCGACGTCGTGGCGATCGCCGAGCGCGGCAGTTTGCGCGCGGCGGCGCGGCATTTGCAACTCGCCCAGCCGGCGCTGACGCGCAGCGTCCAGGAACTCGAGCGCGAGCTTGGCGCGCCTTTGTTCGAACGCCGCGCCCGCGGCATGATCCTGACGCCGATGGGGCAGGCTTTTGTCCGCCGCGCCAGCGCGGTGCTCACCGAAGTGCGGCGCGCCCGCGACGAGGCCGAGCAGCTTCATGGCGGCACCGCCGGCCAAGTGGTGGCCGGCCTGTCGCTCGCGGCGCATATCGCGCTGTTGCCCAAAGCGCTGGCGCCGTTTCGCGCCCGCTATCCGCACGTCCAGCTGCATCTGATCGAGGGCTGGTATCCGACGCTGGAGACGGGCCTCAAGGACGGCAGCGTCGACTTTTATGTCGGGCCGCGGCCCGATCAGCAGCCGTCGTCCGAACTGACGCAGGAAATGCTGTTCGAAAACCTGCGCATCGTGCTCGGCCGCAAGGGACATCCGCTTGCCGGCGCGCGTTCGCTGCGCGATCTGGCCAAAGCCGAATGGGCGACCACGTCGGTCACCTTCAAGGCGGAAGAAGAGCTTGGCGACTTGTTCGCACAGCATCGCCTGCCGCCGCCGCGGCTGGCGCTGCGCAGCCAGTCCGCGCTGACCTTGATGATCGCCCTTGCTCATAGCGATCTCTTGGCCATGGTGCCGGTGCAGTGGACGGATTTCTCCGAGACCAGCGATACGCTCAAGCCGATACCGGTGCGGGAAGTCCTGCCGGCGGCGCCGATCGTGACGGTGCGCCGCGCAGGCCTGCCGCTCACGCCGGCGGCTGAGTTTTTGCTCGATCTGTTGCGGCGGCATTTGCCGCCCGCGGCGATCAGGCCGAAGGCCGGAAAGACTCAGCGCCGTGCCTGATCAGCGTTGAATTCAGCTCGATCCGTTCGGCGCCGGATTGAATTTCATCGCCACGCCGTTCATGCAATAGCGCAAGCCGGTGGGTTTCGGGCCGTCATTGAAGACGTGGCCGAGATGGCCGCCACAGCGGTGGCACGACACGGCCGTACGCGACATTCCAAACGTGCGGTCCGTCGTTTCGTCGACCGCATTGTCGAGCGGCGCCCAGAAGCTCGGCCAGCCGGTGCCGCTCTCGAATTTGGTCTTCGAGGAATAGAGCGGCAGGTCGCAGCCGGCGCAGGCGAAGGTGCCGTTGCGGTGCTCGTCGAGAAGCGAACTGGTGAACGGCCGTTCGGTGCCTTCCTGCCGCAGCACGTCGTATTGCGCCGGCGTCAGAAGCTTGCGCCACTCGTCGTCGGAATGGGTGACTTCGTAACCATGGGTCGGGGCCGTCGCGGCATGCGGCCGTGTCAGGCGGACAAAGGCGAGCGCCAGTCCTGCGCCACCGGCGTAAAGCATGTGTCGGCGTGTGACCATGGGTCTTCTCCCGAACCGAATAACCGCGAACGTTCGTTGACCGTCTTTTACCGCAAATCCTTTCGCAAGTGGTGCACGGCGTGCGCCGTCTGGCGCTATTTGATTGCGGCACACGGAAAACTCACACAGAGTTGATGCCGGAAGGCCCAAAGCGGCTAGCGAGCGGGGCCAGAACAGGGGGGAGGCCGCGTGGCGCCGGACATCGAGCTCAAGGTCATCAGCACCACCGCCATGAAAATGGTGTTCGAAGAGATCGCGTCCCGTTTCGAACGCGGAACCGGCCATCGGCTCGCCGTCGAGCTCGGTCCGTCATTGCGGCTTGAAACCCGGCTTGCGGGCGGCGAGGCGGCCGATGTCGCGATTGTCACGCGCGGCGGCATCACCGACCTCGTCAGCAGCGGCAGGATCGTGGCTGGAAGTCTCGTCGATGTGGCGCGCTCTGCCATCGGCATCTGTGTCGCCAAGGGCACGCCCAAGCCTGATATCTCCTCGGCCGATGCATTCAAACGCGCGATGCTTGCGGCCAAGTCGGTGGCGCTGAGCAAGCCTGCCGGCGGCGGCGCGAGCGGCGCGCATATGGCCAAAGTGTTCGAGCATCTCGGCATCACCCAGGCCATGGCAGCCAAATCGCATTATGGTGCAGGCGGCGCCGCCGGCTTGGCCGGGCTCGTTGTGCTGCGCGGCGAGGCCGAAATCGGCATCCAGCAGATGTCGGAACTGATGGCGGTCTCCGGCATCGATGTCGTCGGCCCGCTGCCTACGGAGCTGCAAAGTGTGACGACATTCACCGGCGGAATTCCGGCAGGCGCGCGCCATGCCGGAGCCGGGCGCGCTTTGCTGCAATTCCTGACGACGCCTGCGGTGAAGGGTGTGATTGCGGCGGCAGGGCTGGAGCCGGCTTAGATTCTTCGCTTGCGCACGATCTTGCCCGAAAACCGGTCGCCACTTTTCGCGATCATGCTCTCAGATCTTCCGGCTGTCATAAGCCCAATGCAGTAGCGCCTGGCGCTGCCGCGGCCGGCAGGTGACGTCGCCCGGCTCGCAATGGCGCTCGACTTGCCGCACATGGCGGCGGATCGCTTTCCAGCGTTTGATCTGGCGCGTGTCCTCGTCGGGAATGCGCCGGCCCATATAGTAGCGGCAATACCATTGAAACCAGCCGCGCGGATCGTCGCGAAAGATCCAGCCGTTCTTGCGCCATACCGACAGCGGCTGGCTGGCGTCGACGCCGAAATAGTTCAGCGCGCAGTCGCGCTTTTTGCCGGCAAGCTTGGCGTGGGCAAACCAGCTTTTCGGAAATTCCCTGTGGCAGTCGGTCATGTATTTGCCGCAGAACACGCCGAGCTGCAGCATTTGCGCGGGCGTTAGCTCGGGCCGAAATTGCGGATCGAAACCGCGTCCCGCCGGCGCGGCGAGCGTATAGCGATAGCCGCGCTGCATCTTGTCGTTGACAGTGACGATCTTCTTCTTGTTCGTCTTCTTCACCGTCACGCCCGCAAGGATTTACTCTTCAGCACGTCGGTATTGATCACATTGATCGGGTGCCCCCCCGCATAAGCTGTGATCTGATCGAAAATGTCGGTGAATTGGGTTTCGTATTCGTCGCGGGTCACGTAGCCGAGATGCGGCGTGCAAATGACGTTCGGCATGTTCAGGAGCGGATAGTTCGGATCGCGCACCGGCTCCTGCTCGTAGACGTCGACCGCGGCGAGGCCGGGCCGGCCCTTCTGCAAGGCTTCGAACAAAGCGCCCGGCGCGATCAGCGGTGCGCGGCTGGTATTGACCAGGAGCGCGGTCGGCTTCATGCGCGCCAGATCCTGTGCGGTGACGATGTGGCGCGTCGCCTCGACGAGCCGCATATGCAGCGTCATCACATCACAGGTTTCGAAGAAGGCTTCCTTGCTCGGCGCCGCCGTAACGCCGTCGGCGCGCGCCTTTTCCAGCGATGCCGGGCGCGCCCAGGCGATGACGTTCATGCCGAAGGCACGGCCATAGGAAGCGACCACGGCGCCGATCCGGCCGTAGCCGTAAATGCCGAGTGTCTTGCCGCGCAGCGTCGTGCCGACGTCGATCTGCCATTTGCCTTCTTTCATCGCGGCAACCTGCTGCGGGATCTGCCGCGCCGCCGCCAGCACCAGCGCCCAGGTGAATTCCGCGGTCGCATGCGAAGGTGTGCCTGGGTGCTGGCTCGACGATAGTATGATGCCGAGCCGCGTGCAGGCATCGACATCGATATGCGGATAGACGCTGCGCTGGCTGATGAGCTTCAGCTTGGGCAGCCGGTCGAGCAGCGGCGCGCGAATTTGGGTACGCTCGCGGATCAGCACCAGGGTTTCGGTGTCGGCAAGGCGCTCGGCGAGCTTGTCAACGTCCTGCACATGGTCGTTCCAGATCGTGACGTCGTGGCCGTTGAGCTTGCTGAAGCTCGGCAGCGTGCGCACGGTGTCGTGGTAGTCGTCGAGGATGGAGATTTTCACGGGCTGACCCTTACTGAACTCTGGCTGATCCGCCCACTTCTACGCCGCCGTGGGCGGCGGGCGCCAGCGCAACGGGGAAACCGCGCAAATGACAATGACCAGTAACAATGGCCAGCGCGGACTCGGAAAGCCCCGGCTTCTCGATCGGCCGATTATCGTTCGCGATGGAGAAACGGCTATCGCGTGGAGCCGCCGCACACGGAGCAGACAAAAGAAAACCGGGCCCTCACGGGCCCGGTTCAGTACGCCAGCGTGGGGGCGCTGGCGACACCTTCCAGAGGGGAACAGCTGCCTGCACTTCGGTTGCCTATCTGGGAGGATGGCAGCAACCGGACTGCACAGCAGCACAGTTGCAGTATGCGATTCTCGCCCCGGTCACACAACGGGAAGGGGAACATGTCAGCCATGCGGTCACCGCAAAGTGCTGAGAAAACACTTTGATACAAAGTACGCGGCGTCGGCGTCTTGCAAGATTGTCCTAAAAAGGTGTGAGGCCACACCATCTGGCTGCGCCAAGTCAGTGCTGGCGCAGCATTTTCATCCGCGTGTCACACGCGAAAGTGCCGGGCGCCTTTAGAAATTCCAGCGTTGCGCATTGGCGACCAGAAAGTCGCGGAACGCCTGCACACGGGCAACGGATTTCAGCTCTTCCGGATAGACGAAATAGGCGTCGAGCGCGATCGCATCGGCCTCGCCGAACAATTGCACCAGCCCGCCGTTTTCCTCGACCAGATAGTCCGGCAGCATGGCAATGCCGAGCCCGCGCTGACAGGCGCGCAAAATGCCGAGAATGTTGTTGATAATCAGATGTGGCGTGCGCGGCCCCTTGCCGTCGCGCGCCACTTCGATGAGCCAGCGCGAGCGCTGCAGATAGGCCGGCACATTGCCGCCGCCAAGCACCAGCACGCGGTGGGCATCGAGGTCTTCGAAGGTCCGCGGCGTGCCGAATTTCTTCAGATATTCCGGCGACGCATAGACGTGGAAATGAACCGAAAACAGCTTGCGCTGAATGAGGTCGGGCTGGGTCGGCTGGCGCAGCCGGATGGCGACGTCAGCCTCGCGCATCGCGAGGTCGAGTTCCTCGTCGGTGGTCAGAAGCGTGATGTGGACTTCGGGGAACAGATCGACGAATTCGCCGAGCCGCGGGGTCAGCCAATGCACGCCGATACCCGGCGTCGTCGTCACCCGCAGATCGCCGTTCGGCCGCTCGCGGCTGTCGGTGAGCTTGGCGCGCGCCGCCTCAAGTTTCATGAACACGTCGTGCGCCGTGCGATAGAGCATCTCGCCCTGCTCGGTGAGGATCAGGCCGCGGGCATGGCGGTGAAACAGCGAAACCGTCAGTTCCTGCTCGAGCGCGCTCACTTGCCGCGACACCGCCGATTGCGACAGCCCAAGCTGTTCGCCGGCATGCGTGAAGCTGCCGGCCTCGGCGGCGGCGTGGAAGACCTTGAGCTTATCCCAATCCATTGTCTGACTTTCTCCCTCGGCCAAAAAGGCGCGAAGGGACTACGCTCACTCCGCAGCGGCGCGGTGTGTTGCTTGGGCTGCCAGGAAGCGTTCGGCTTCCAATGCCGCCATGCAGCCGAGCCCCGCGGCGGTGACAGCTTGTCGATAAACGTCGTCGGCGACATCGCCCGCGGCGAACAGTCCGGGCACGGAAGTCGCAGTCGAATGCGGTGCGGTCTTGATGTAACCGGAAGCTTTGGTCTCGACCTGGCCGGCGACCAGTTCGGTCGACGGCGAATGGCCGATGGCGATGAAAATGCCGTCGACGGCGCGTTCGGTAATCGCGCCGGTCTTGACGTTCTTCAGATGCGCATGGGTGACCTTGAGCGGGTCGTTCTGGCCGCTGATGTCGTGCAACTCGCTGTCCCAGACGATCTCGATCTTGGGATGCTTGAACAGGCGCTCCTGCAGGATCTTCTCGGCGCGCAGCGAATCGCGGCGGTGCACCAGCGTCACCTTGGAGGCGAAATTGGTCAGGAACAGCGCTTCTTCGACCGCGGTGTTGCCGCCGCCGATCACCAGCACCTGTTTGTTGCGATAGAAGAAGCCGTCGCAAGTGGCGCAGGCGGAGACGCCGTAGCCGCGAAATTTCTGCTCACAAGGCAGATCGAGCCAGCGCGCCTGCGCGCCGGTCGCCAGGATCACTATCTCGGCGCGATAGATGTCGCCGGAATCGCATTCGATCCGGAACGGCCGCTGCTTCGTATCGAGCTTGATGACATGATCGGTGACGAGCTTGGTGCCGACATGCTCGGCCTGCTTCTGCATCTGCTCCATGAGCCAGGGACCCTGGATGACTTCGGCGAAGCCCGGATAGTTCTCGACATCGGTCGTGGTGGTGAGCTGGCCGCCCGCGGCGATGCCCTGGATCAGGATCGGATCGAGCATGGCGCGGGCCGCATAGATCGCCGCCGTATAGCCGGCCGGACCGGAACCAATGATCACGACTTTGGCGTGGATAGCGTTGGACACCGGCTTATCTCGATCGTTGACGCGGGCAGCGCCCGAAGAAGGGGTGATCGGCCCGTCTGGAAGCCCCGCGAAGACAGCACCTCTATGTAGGGATTCTTACGAGCTATGCAAGATACGCAACCCCCTATGTTCACGGGGGTTGGGGAACGTCGTTCTGCAACCGTCCTGGCAATTCCTGGCTTGTGATCGGCTGCGAAAACTTTGATGCCCGCGGCGAGCGCGGGCATCACGGTTTTAAATCGCAGTGGCGTCAGTGAAAAGCAGCGGCGCAAGCGCGGCTTTATTTCCACTCCACTTTCGTCACTTCATAGGCCTTGGCGCCGCCGGGCGTGACGACCTCGACCTGGGCGCCCTTCTTCTTGCCGACCAGCGCGCGGGCGAGCGGCGAGGTGATGGAAATCTTGCCCTTCTTGGCGTCCGCCTCCGGCTCACCGACGAGCTGCCACACCGCTTTTTTCTCGGTGTCCTCGTCGATCAGCGTCACGGTCGCGCCGAACGTGATGGTCTCTCCGGAAAGTTTAGAGACGTCAATTACTTCGGCGCGCGCAAGCTTATCTTCCAGCTCGGCGATGCGGCCCTCATTGAGCGACTGCAATTCTTTCGCGGCGTGATATTCGGCGTTCTCCGAGAGATCGCCATGGGTGCGCGCGTCGGCAATCTGCTGGATGATGCGCGGCCGTTCGGTCTGCTGACAATGTTTCAGCTCGGCCTCAAGGGCTGAATAGCCCGCCGCAGTCATCGGGATCTTGTCCACCATCGGCCTAAAACCTCCTTGCCCACGTGCATCCGGTTGCGACGAGCCTCAAAATCGCAAACAGGCGGACACATCTCCTCACTATCGATGCGGTTAGTCGATTTGCCGGGCCCAAATGGCCTTGGTCGCAACTGAAACTTTGGCGACTGCAAACCCGCCGCATCAGAGACAAAAAACCAACCGCGGACCGAAGCCTTGTTCGGCCACGCGATTGCGAACCCTGTCTCTACACGGACCGCCGCTGCGGCCGCTCCGACGCTGGATCAGACCCGGCCCCGAAATAGCTCTGCAGCGCACACACCTCGAGGTCGCCCCCGAGATAAGCCCTGATGCCCTGCGCTGCGGCGACGGCCCCCGAGAGAGTGGTGTAGTACGGCACTTTATGCAAGAGGGCTGCCCGGCGCAGCGAGCGGCTGTCGTTGAGCGCGGTTGCGCCCTCTGTGGTGTTGAAAACCAGCTGAACTTCGCCGTTTTTAATGGAATCGACGATGTGCGGCCGGCCTTCGGCGACCTTGTTGATCCGGATCGCGGCGACGCCGTTCTCGGTGAGATAACGCTGGGTGCCCGAGGTCGCCATGATCCGGAAGCCAAGCTCGGCGAGGAGCTTCATCGCTTCCAGGATGCGCGATTTGTCGGCATCCCTGACCGAGACGAAAACCGTGCCGGTCTTCGGCAGCCGCGAGCCGCCGCCGAGCTGGCTTTTGACGAAGGCGACATTGTAGTCGCGGTCGATGCCCATCACTTCGCCGGTCGATTTCATTTCCGGGCCGAGCACGGTGTCGACGGCGGGGCCGAAACGCGCGAACGGGAAGACCGATTCCTTCACACCGATATGTTTGGCGTTGCCGGGCGTGAAATCCTGCGGCTTGAGCTTGAAGCTCGACAGCGCTTCGCCGGCCATGATGCGTGCTGCGATTTTCGCCGCCGGAATGCCGACCACTTTGGCGACAAAAGGTACCGTGCGCGAGGCGCGCGGATTGACTTCGAGAACGTAGATGTCGCCGTTCTTGATGGCGTATTGCACGTTCATCAGCCCGCCGACCTTGAGCGCCAGCGCGAGCTCGCGCGTCTGCCGCTCGAGCTCGGCAATGGTCTTGGCGTCGAGCGAATGCGGCGGCAGCGAGCAGGCGGAGTCGCCGGAATGAATGCCGGCCTCCTCGATATGCTCCATGATGCCGGCGATATAACTGTCCTTGCCGTCGGCCAGGCAATCGACGTCGACCTCGACGGCGTCGGTCAGATAACGGTCGATCAGGAGCGGCCGCTTGTCGGAAACCGCAAGCTCCGACGGTCCTTCGAGCGTCGAGGCGAGCCGCGCCACATAGCGGTCGAGCTGGTGGCCGTCATGCACGATTTCCATGGCGCGGCCGCCGAGCACATAGGACGGCCGGATCACGATCGGATAGCCGATCGAGTTGGCGATGGCGCGCGCCTTTTCCGGGCTCGTCGCAATGCCGCTCTTGGGCTGACGCAGCTTGAGCTGCTCGAGCAATTGCTTGAAGCGGTCGCGATCCTCGGCGAGGTCGATGGCGTCAGGCGAGGTGCCGAGAATCGGCACTTTCGCTTTCTCCAGCGCCTCGGCGAGCTTCAGCGGCGTCTGGCCGCCGAACTGCACGATCACGCCATGGAGCGTGCCGTTGCTGCGCTCGGTGTCGATGATCTCGATGACGTCTTCGCCGGTGAGCGGCTCGAAATAGAGCCGGTCCGACGTGTCGTAATCCGTCGATACCGTCTCCGGATTGCAGTTCACCATGATGGTTTCGTAGCCAACCTCTTTCAGCGCGAAACAGGCGTGGCAGCAGCAATAATCGAATTCGATACCTTGGCCGATGCGGTTCGGGCCGCCGCCGAGAATGACGACCTTCTTCTTGTCGGAAGGCGCCGCCTCATCGACCACGCGGCCGGCAAACGGCACTTCATAGGTCGAGTACATGTAAGCGGTCGGTGAAGCGAACTCGGCGGCGCAGGTATCGATGCGCTTGAAGATCGGCCGCACGTTGAGTGCGCGGCGGCGCTGCGAGACTTCATCGGTCGCAAGCCCGGTGAGCCGGCCGAGCCGTGCATCGGAAAAGCCCATGGCTTTCAGGCGGCGTAATGCGCTTGCCGTGGTCGGCAGGCCCTTGGCGCGGATCGCGGCTTCCATGTCGATGATGCCGCGGATCTGCTCGAGGAACCACGGATCGACCCGGCAGGCGGTGTGAATGTCGGCGTCGCTCATGCCGAGCCGCATCGCCTGCGCGACATTCAACAGGCGGTCGGGCGACGGCGTACCCAAAGCGGCGCGGATCGCGTTCTTGTCGTCGCCCTGGTCGAGGCCGGGGATGACGATCTCATCGAGACCGCTGAGCCCGGTTTCGAGCGAGCGCAGCGCCTTCTGCAGGCTCTCCTGGAAAGTGCGGCCGATGGCCATGGCCTCGCCGACCGATTTCATCGACGTGGTCAGCACCTGTTCGGCGCCGGGGAATTTCTCGAAGGCAAAGCGCGGAACTTTAGTCACGATGTAATCGATGGTCGGCTCGAACGAAGCCGGCGTGGCGCCGCCGGTGATGTCATTGGCGATCTCGTCGAGCGTGTAGCCGACCGCGAGCTTGGCGGCGACCTTGGCAATCGGGAAACCGGTCGCCTTCGAGGCCAAGGCCGAAGAGCGCGACACCCGCGGATTCATTTCGATTATGACGAGCCGTCCATCCTCGGGATTGACGGCGAATTGCACATTGGAGCCGCCGGTCTCCACCCCGATCTCGCGCAGCACCGCGATCGAGGCGTCGCGCATGATCTGATATTCCTTGTCGGTCAAGGTCAGCGCCGGCGCCACCGTGATCGAGTCGCCGGTATGCACACCCATCGGATCGATGTTCTCGATCGAGCAGATGATGATGCAATTGTCGTTCTTATCGCGCACCACCTCCATCTCGTACTCTTTCCAGCCGAGCACGGATTCCTCGATCAGCACTTCGGAGGTGGGCGAGGCGTCGATGCCGCGTTCGACGATCTCGATGAATTCGGCCCTGTTGTAAGCGATGCCGCCGCCGGTGCCGCCGAGCGTGAACGATGGCCGGATGATCGCCGGCAGGCCGATATCGTCGAGCGCCTCCAGCGCCTGGATCAGCGTCTTGATCTGATGCGAGCGCGGCGTCGACAGGCCGATCTTGGTCATCGCATCGCGGAACAGTTTTCTGTCCTCCGCCTTGTCGATGGCGTCGGCGGTGGCGCCGATCATGGTGACATCGTACTTGTCGAGCACGCCCATCTTGCGCAGCGACAGCGCCGTGTTCAGCGCGGTCTGCCCACCCATGGTGGGCAACAGCGCGAAGCCGCCGGGCAGGACGTTGCGTTCCTTGGCGATGATCTTGGCGACGATCTCCGGCGTGATCGGCTCGATATAGGTCGCATCCGCCAAATCCGGATCGGTCATGATCGTGGCCGGATTGGAATTGACCAGGACGACGCGATAGCCCTCTTCCTTCAGCGCCTTGCAGGCCTGCGTGCCGGAATAGTCGAATTCGCAGGCCTGACCGATGACGATCGGCCCCGCACCAATAATCAGGATCGAGGAAATGTCGGTCCGCTTGGGCATCTCTATCCTAGTTCGTCATCCTGAGGTGCCCGCGCAGCGCGAGCCTCGAAGGATGACTTCGAGGCTCGCGTCGCTCGCACCTCAGGGTGACGGGACGAAGCTTGAAGCACACAAAGAAATGGCGCGCCAATCGCGCGCCGGCCAATGGCGGGGGACGGCCCCGCGCGAGGGGGTCTTAGACCAGATTCGACGGGGAGGGAAGGGCAGCCGCCCCACCTGTAAACAGCCGCGCCGGCTGGCATTTCTGCGATGTCGCCGCGGCCGTTGACATCTTGCCTTCTTCGGCGAGAGTTGGGTACGAGACCGCTAAAAACAAGGCCGAGAAAGTCCAAGGCCGATAAAGCTCACACCAAAAACCAGGGAGCGTCACGCCATGAACGTCCGCGCCAATGTCAGTGCGTCAAAGCCTGTGGCCAAGCCGCCGTTCCGCGCCGAACATATCGGCAGCCTGCTCCGGCCGGCCGAACTGATGGCTGCGCGCGCCGGTTTCGCGCGTGGCGAGATCGATCAGGCGGCGCTCACCGCGGCCGAGGACAAGGCCATCCGCGGCGCCATCGCGCTGCAGGAAGAGCTCGGCTTCAAATTCGTCACCGACGGTGAATTCCGCCGCCGCTCCTATCACAGCTTCTTTTATCGCGGGCTTGGCGATCTCTCGATCGACACGATCGGCGGCGCCGAAGCCAAAGGCGCGGAAGACGGGAAGGGCAGCCGCGGCGCGCAGCCGATGGCGCTGATCAAGAGCCGCGTGCAATGGACCCATCCGATCAATGGCGGCGACGCCGCGTACCTAAAGGCGAATTCAAACCGCGTGCCGAAGATCACCATTCCCGGTCCCTGCGCGCTGCATTTCCGCGGCGGCAACGCCGCGGTGCTCGCCAGCGCCTATAAGGACATGGAGCAGTTCTGGACCGATACGGTCGAGGCCTTCACCGAGGAGCTGCGCGCGCTGGTCGAAGCCGGCTGCCACTATGTGCAGATCGACGAGACGGCCTTTGCCAAATTCGGCGATCCCGACGTGCAAGCCATGCTGGCCGCGCGCGGCGACGATTGGAGCAGGCTGATCGACACGTACATCGCCGTCACCAACCGCGTGCTGCGCGCGGCGCCCAAAGAGCTGCACATCGGCATGCATCTATGCCGCGGCAATCGTGGCGGCCATTGGCACTCCGAAGGCAGTTACGAGGATGTCGCGGAGCGGCTGTTCAACGCGCTCGAAATTCCATTTTATTTTCTCGAATACGACAGCCCGAGAGCGGGTAATTTTACGCCGCTTCGCTTTGTACCGGATCGCAAGATGGTGGTGCTCGGGCTTGTCTCGACCAAAGTGCCACAGCTCGAGGACAAGGCCGCGCTGCGCCAGCGGCTCGACGACGCAACAAAATTCGTTACGGTGGAGCGGCTCGCCATCAGCCCGCAATGCGGCTTTGCCAGTGTCGATACCGGCAATCCGGTGACGCCGGAGGCGCAGCGGCGCAAGCTCCAACTCGTCTGCGATCTGGCGCGCGAGATTTGGGGCGAGACCTAAGCGGGACGATCTGAAAACAAACGTAGAAAATATTTGGGGGAGAGAATGGTCTTTGGGAAAATCACGCGCCTGTCGAGCGCGGCTGTGCTCTTTGTCGCGACGCTCGTCTCTGCGGCGCTCGCCGACGATGCTGCGAGCTATCCGAACCGTCCGGTACGGATGCTTGCCGCGTCGGCGGCTGGCGGCAATCCGGACGTGATCGCGCGGCTTCTGTCCGCCAAACTCAGCGAAGCGTTCAACAATCCTTTCGTCGTCGAAGACGTGCCGGGCGTCGGCGGCGTGATCGCGGCCAATCAGACCGTGGCGGCGCCGCCTGACGGTTACACGCTGTCGCTCAACGATACCGGCGCGCTCGCCATCAATGTCGCGATGAATCCCGACGTCAAATATACGCTGAAGGATTTCACCCCGATCACGGCGCTGGCGTCGCTGCCGACCGTGCTGGTGATCAAGCCGTCGGTCCCGGCCAATACGCTTGCCGAATTCGTTGCGCTCGCCAAATCGAAGCCCAATGCCATGAGTTTCGGGTCCGCCGGCACCGGATCGATCCACCAGCTGACGATGGTCATTTTCGAGAAGCAGGCCGGCATCCAATTGCTGCACGTGCCTTATCGCGGCGGCACCGGGCTCGTGAACGCGCTGCTCACCGGCGAGGTCGATTCCGGCTGGTCGGGAATTTCCAATGTGCTGTCTTTGATCCAGACCGGCAAATTGCGTGCGCTGTGCATCTCGGTCTTGCAGCGCGACGTGTCGCTGCCGGACGTGCCGACCTGCGCCGAGCTCGGCTACAAGGACTTCGATGTCGCGACCATGCTCGGGCTGCAATCGTCGGCCGGGGTGTCGCCGGCCATCGTCGCCAAGCTGCAAGGGGCGATCGCCAAAGTCTTGCGCGCGCCGGACATGGCCGAGCGGATGAAGACGCTCGGCATCCACATGGCGGAGAACGGTACGGCGGCTTACGCTAAATTCATGCAGGACGATCTCAAGCGCTATACCGACGTCGTCAACGAGTTTCACTTGCAGATCAAGCAGTGAGCTCCGGGCTTACGTCCGCTGCATTGGGATCGCGGCCCTTGCGGTTCGCGTATCGGAGGGGCGGCTGCTCGGGCGGCGAGCTTCGGCGGATTGCCGTCGGCTTCGCCGACAGACCGGCGGCGAGGCCGCGATTGATCTTGATGAGGGAAGCCAAATATTCCGGCTTCGGCTTCGTCATCAGTGAAAAAATTTCGCCGAGCACGAACCCGCCGAGGTTCGCAATGTTCTGACGGATCTCGACGGGCAGCTTGTTGTTGTCGTTGCTGACGGCGTCGATGAATATCAGCCAGAGCTTACGGTTGTAGAGCAAGGCCTCGGACAGGCCGGCCGGAGGTTTCTCGTCCCAGGAATCGCAAACGGCCTGGAGCTTCGCGGCGGCTTCGAGCAGCAAGCTTGCTTCCAGTTGGCGAGGGTCTGCTACCTCCTTGGCAGTCTTGGCGTAGACCTTGCTCGCATGATGCATGGTGGATGGGCTCATTTTGAACTCACCTCGTCATGGTGTTTTGCGGCCCGCTAATAAAAAAGCTGAGGTTAAAACTCGCTTATCGTCGCGGGTGGTTCAGCGACTGGCCAGCGCAAGTCATTTATTTTTGTGAAGCAATATCAATAGTTTATACCGAACGTGACTGACCCAAAATTTTTTTGGCACTCACCTCTTGATACTGCCAATGGGATTCCCAAATCATTGCCCGGAAAAACGGGCGACCAGGCTCGCCGGTCACATCCGTCGCCCGATGGTGAAAGCGTGGGGTGCGAATATGATCACAGCATTTGCCGGTCCCTTTGACGGCCTGCTAAATCTGCAAAGGGCGCTTGAAGAACGTTTAGCCAGCGGCTGGCTGCACAATCAGACGACCAGCCAAGGCCCTTTTCCGCCGATCAACGTGTTCCAGCAGGGGCACGATATCCTGGCGATCATCGAGTTGCCGGGGGTCAGCAAGGACAGCCTGGAAATCCAGGCCAAGGAAAACACCATCCGCATCGCCGGCAAGAAGGTGCTTGCCCATCCTGAAGGGGTCAGCGCTCATCGCCGTGAACGTACCTTCGGCGAGTTCGACCGCACGCTGTCGCTGCCGGTCCGGATCGACCCGGATCAAATAAAAGCGGAATACCGCGACGGCATTCTGGCGCTGTCCTTGCCGCGTTCCGAGCGCGACAAGCCGCGGTCGATCAAGATCAGCTAGCGAGGCCTTTAACCGCGCAAAAGATCAGGAGCTCAGGAGCAATGTCATGAGTGCCGCACAAGAATTGCAGGTGCAGAAGAAGCGTGAGCGCGAAAACAAGGACGAAACAACGATCCCGGCGCGGCTGTTTTTGCCGATGACGGACATTTACGAGACGCAAGACGCTCTCAAAGTCATCGTAGAAATGCCGGGCGTCGAGAAAGACAACATCGATGTCCGGGTCGAAGACGGCGTCTTAAATGTGGAGGGCCGGCTCGATCTCGGCAAATACCAGGGGCTGTTGCCGCTTTATACGGAATACAATGTCGGCCATTACTCAAGGAGCTTCCGCCTCTCCAACAAGATCGACCAGAGCAAAATCGGCGCTGAAATGAAGGACGGCGTGCTGTCCTTGACGCTGCCTAAGATGGAAGACGCCAAACCCAGAACCATCCGCGTGAAGTGATTCTCGCATCCGTAACCTCTGTCGTAGGGAGAAAGGACATGAACGACAGAATAGACGCCAGCTTGAATCTCGACGATTTGTTGCATCCGGCAAATGCGTTCGGACACCCTTCCGAAGTCGTCAACGATCCGGATCTGACGCTCAATGAGAAGCGCGCCATTCTGGCGTCATGGGCGTCGGACGCCTGCGCGGTCGAAGCCGCGCCCGAGCTTCGGGCCGGGCCTCAAGGATCGCCGGTTCGCTTCGACGACATCATGGATGCGTTGCGCACGCTCGACAAACGGGCCAACGGCGACAAATACCGTCGAGTACTGCGCCGACGGCGCATCTTTGGCCGCAACCGCCGCGGCGGCCAGAATGGCGCCGGCGCACCCATCCCGTGATCGGCATAGAGACGCGAGATCATCATGCGGCTTACGAAAATTGAGCGCGTGATCGGCCGTGACCGCAATGTGCTGCTGGTTGATTTCAGCCGTCAGCCTGAACCGCCGGCGCCGCGGTTTCCCGGTGCCGTCGGACTGCGGGCGATACGTGACCAAGAGATCGATCTGTTCGGGTATCCGAGGGCGAGAGCGGCGGCCTAGACCAGAACCCAATCGCGGCCGGCGCTCTTAAGCACGCCACAGCGCGAGCAGTGGACCCTGCGGGCCGAATACCGGATCGGTTTGCGGCGGCGGCACGTCGGGGATTTCAAGGACCGCCTTGTTGCGTACGGCTTTGGTGGCGCGGCAGAGGTTATAGGCGCCGTTCGGCGGATAAGCGCCGATGACCAAAAGTCCGGGGCTGGCGAACAAGCCCTGATGGCCGGTGCCCGCCGGCAGGATGACGACATCGCCCGGCCCGATATCGATTTCGCGGCCCTGCTCGCCGCCGAAGCGCACGATGGTGCGGCCGCGCGCCACCGCCATCGCTTCGTGGATGGTCGAGTGATAGTGCGGATAGGCATAGACGGCGTCGTTGCGCCACATGTCGCCCCAGCCATTGGCCGTGAAGGTCTTCTCGATCAGCTCTTCCGGATAAGCCGAACCGGCGAGATCGATGGCGCCGCGATAGAGCACGAGCGGCAGCTTCGGATTGTTCGGAATCCGGCCGTCATCGGCAAAACTATGAGTGACGGGATCGGGCAGGTTCATTGCCAGATTTATTTCCAGGCCATTAACGCTACGCATTTTAACAACGCGCCGGCGGTCCGGGCGGTTTTACCGGCCATTGGGTTGAGAATTTCTAACGCCGAAGGGCCCCTGCGGCGTCTTGGCGCCGGTCTTGAGGCCCATTGGGGCCGCCATTATTTGGCTTTGCGCATCAAGCCTAAAAATCGGTCAAATAAAATGTGACTATCGCGCGGACCCGGTGAAGCTTCCGGATGGTATTGCACCGAGAACACCGGCTTATCCTTGAGCGCGATGCCGCAATTGGACCCGTCGAACAGCGAGACATGGGTCTCCACCGCATTGGCCGGCAGCGTCGCGCGGTCGACCGCGAAGCCGTGGTTCATCGAGGTGATCTCGACCTTGCCGGTGGTGAGGTCCTTCACCGGATGATTGGCGCCGTGATGGCCCTGATGCATCTTCATGGTCTTGGCGCCGACCGCGAGCGCCAGCATCTGATGGCCGAGACAAATCCCGAATGTCGGCTTCTTGTCGATCAGCGCGCGGATCACCGGCACCGCATATTTGCCGGTGGCCGCCGGATCGCCGGGGCCGTTGGAGAGGAAAATGCCGTCGGGCTTCAGCGCCAATATGTCTTCCGCCGACGTCGTCGCCGGCACCACGGTGACCTTGCATTTATGGCCGGCGAGCTGGCGCAAAATGTTGCGTTTGATGCCGTAGTCGATGGCGACGACATGAAATTCCGTGTCGGTCTGGCGGCCGTAACCTTCGCCCCATTGCCACGGTGTCTCGTCCCAGGTGAACCGCTGGCCTGTTGTCACCATCGGCACGAGGTCCATGCCGACCAGACCCGGCCACGCCTTCGCCTCGCGCTTGAGCATGTCGAGATCAAAGCGTCCCGACGGCTCGTGCGCAATAACGGCATTCGGCATGCCCTTTTCGCGAATGAGCGCGGTCAGCGCGCGGGTATCGATGCCGGCAAGCCCGATCACGCCGCGGCTTTTCAGCCAGGCGTCGAGATTGCGCGTGGCGCGATAATTCGACGGCTGGGTGATGGCGGAATGCAGCACGACGCCGCGCGCCCCGGGTGTCGCCGCGAGGTTGACGGTCTCGATATCCTCGTCGTTGGTGCCGACATTGCCGACATGAGGAAACGTGAAGGTGATGATCTGCCCCGCGTAGGACGGGTCGGTCAGTACCTCCTCGTAGCCGGTCATTGCGGTATTAAAGCAGACTTCGCCCACGGCATGCCCGGTGGCGCCAAGCCCAAAACCTTCGAGCACGGTGCCGTCGGCGAGAACCAACACTGCGGTCGGAGCAGGGTCCGGCCAGCCAGAATCGTCTTGTTCATGGGTCATGAGCGGCCTAGATAGACCTCACTTACCGCCGCGTCAAAGCGGCAAAGGCCCAAGCGAAAGGCCGCGTGAATAAGTCCCGCAGACAGCCGGAGTTCGCATCCGCACTGGCCGGCGGGTTCGGGTTTCCATAGCGATTTTCCAGCAACGAGGTTTGACGTGCTCCGGGACACCATCAACGCCGACCTGAAGGAAGCGATGAAAGCCGGCGAGGCGCGGCGGGTGTCGACGCTGCGGCTGATCAATGCCGGCATTCTGGCGCGCGAGACGAGCGGCGCCGAGCGGATCAAGCTCGGCGACGCCGAGATCGTCGACGTCATGCAGAAAATGGTGAAACAGCGCCAGGAGTCCTTCGACATCTACGAGAAGGCCGGTCGCGCCGAACTCGCCGCGCAGGAGCGCGAGGAGATCGAGATCATCACCAAATATCTGCCCAAGCATATGTCGGACATCGAGGCCGCGACCGCCATCTCGGCGCTGATCAAGGAGCTCGAAGCCGCAACGCTCAAAGACATGGGCCGCACCATGGCGGCGCTGAAACAGCGCTTCTCCGGCCAGATGGATTTCGGCAAAGCCGGCGCGCTGGTGAAGAAAATGCTGGGCGGCGCCTAGCGTCCGCTTCCAGATCGCTCCCAATCCAAGCGGCACACAAGCAAAACCCGGCCCAATGGGCCGGGTTTAAGATTGCGAAAGGACTATTCGTCCGGCGTGAAGAATGTCGGAGCCTTGGCGGCCGCAAGTCGCCGCGCGAAAATCAAGGATTGGGACAAGCCAAGAGATTGTTTCGTTTCGTTGAATAGTCTGTTCGCGGATTCAGCGGTTAAATCGCAGCGTGGACGAAATATCTCCTGGTCACCGCATGATCCGGGAATAGTCTGTGCCTCGGCGTGATCTGAAGGTCGGGCAGCTTTTCCAGAAAGATCGTGCTCCAACACGATGCCGGAGCTGAAAAGCCGCCCTTGGCATTGCATTGCTTTGCCTTTGGAGACTGACCATGACTGACAGATCAACACTTGTTGCAGCCGCTGCGCTCGCTGCCGGCAAGATCGGCCCGCTGTTCTTGGCGGTGCTACAACGTCTATATGCCGCGCATGTGGAAAAGGTGCAGATGCGCTTTGCACCGCAGCCGATCCGTTGCGATCGCGGCATCAAACACCGGAGCTATTTCGGCTAACTGCGTGCTTTATCCGCCGTCCGCGGAGAGCCACACGTCGGGCGGCGTCGTGCCGCCGGCGCCGAGCGAGCGCTGCACCATAATGACATTGGTCCAGTGCCCGAATTTGTAGCCGACCGACGGCAGGTAGCCGACTTCCTTAAATCCGCACGACTGATGCAGCCTCAACGACGGCGCATTGGCGGCGTCGATATAGCCGATCATTTGCCGGTATCCCGCCGCGGCGCAAGCATCGATCAAGGCCGGCAACAGCACGCGGCCGATGCCGGCATTCAAATGATCGGGGTGGACATAGATCGAGTGCTTGAGCGTGTAGCGGTAAGCCGGGCGCTTACGAAACAGCACTGCATAGGCATAGCCGACGACGGTGCCGCCGATCTCGGCGACGAGATGCGGGATCTGATGCTTGCGCATCGTCCGCCGGCGCTTCTTGATGTCGTCCGGATCGGGCAGCTCGGCGTCGTGCATCAGCGAAGGGTCGACGCCGCGGGCGATGTGATGGCGATAGATCGCAAGCATCACCTCGACGTCTTCGTCCCGTGAAGCGCGAATGATGACTGCCGGCGAGTTGACGTTCATAGACGGCGTTTTGGGTGACGTTTAGACGTTGACGGTTCGGCGAACATCACTCACGGACCACGTAAGTATAGAATCGGATCGCGCCCGACGCATCGGTCTCGCGATAGACGCCTTGGATTTCGCTTTCAAAGCCGGGAAACAGATTGCTGCTTTTTTCGAAGGCTTTGAGATAATCGATCATCGGCTTGGCGCGGCCGCCGAGCCGCTCGCCGGGAACGATGGTGGCGATGCCCGGCGGATAGACCACGAACAGCGTGGTCGCGATCCGTCCGTCGACTTCGTCGATCGGCAGGTAATCGACATTATTACGCGTCAGCGCGCGCGCCGCTTCATAGGGCGGCATCGCCGGCTCGGGCAGATGTTGGGCGAGGAACTGCGCCCGCTGCAAAGCGCTGACATTCTCGGCGCGGAAGAAGGCATGCATTTCCTGGCACAGGTCGCGCAGCCGCAAGCCGCGATAACGCTTGGGCCGGGTCTTGACGAATTCCGGGATGGCATAGTCAAGGAGTGCATTGTCGTCATACAGCCGCTTGAAGGCGACGAGCGCGCTGACCAGCGTGCCCGCCTTGCTCGCTTCGACGCCCGGCGTCAGCAGGAACAGCAATGAATTGAGATCGTTCTTTTCCGGCACGACGCGGTTCTCGCGCAGATATTGCGACACGACCGGCGCCGGGATGCCGTGAGCCTCGTATTCGCCGGTTGAGCGATTGAAGCCCGGTGTGAGCAGCGTCAGCTTGTTCGGATCGGTGATGGCGAAGCCGGGAAGCACATCGGTGAAGCCGTGCCACAACGCGCCGGGTTGGAATTCCCAGAACTTGGCATTGCTGGCCAGCGCATCGGTGGCGATGCTTTCCCAGGGCACTTCATGCACGCCGCCTTCCTGTGCGGCATCGGCGAGCCGCACCCGATCCGGTACGAAGGGATCAAAGAACCAGCGGCGCCCTGGGTCCTGCTCGCGGCGCTCGAACTCCTGGCGCACCGCGCGCAGTTTCTTGCGCAACTCGATGCCGAGCCGGATCGTGTCGTCCCATAACACTTCGCCGGAGCGGCCCTTCATCATCTGCGCGCCGACGTCCAACGAAGCGAAGAGTGGATAAAACGGCGAGGTCGAGGCGTGCTGCAGGAAGCTTTCGTTAAAGCGGCGGTGCTCGACGCGCCGGCGCTGGCCGCGGATGTGGCTGTCCTTGATGTGGATCTGCGAGGCTTGCGAGAAGCTCGCGAGCTGCTTGTGGGTCGATTGCGTGGCGATGATGCCGGGCGCGCCGTCGGAAAGATCGCGCAGCCCCATGGCGAAGCGGCCGGCATAGATCGGATGAAACTTCATGAAGCCGGCCCAGGCCTCGTCGAATAAGATGTAATCGCAGAGCGGGCCGATGGCGGCGAGGATATGCCGCGCATCGTAGATCGTGCCGTCATAGGTGCATTGCTCGATGACGGCGGCGCGGAACGGCCGCTCGCGCTTCCAGGCCTCGGGATCTTTGACCAGCGGATTGGCGCGAATCGCTTCGCGGATCGCCTTTTCGTCCAAGGCCTCCGGCGCGATCGGGCCGATCAGGCCATAGGCGTTTCGCCCGGTCGGCAGATAGATCGGAATGCCGCCGCCGAGCAGAAGCGCGCCGTGATGCGCGGCCTTGTGGTTGTTGCGGTCGAACAGGACGAGGTCGCCCTCGGCAACCAGCGCGCCCAGCACGATCTTGTTGGAGGCCGAGGTGCCGTTGAGCACGAAATAGGTTCGCTCGGCGCCGAAAATCTCGGCGGCTTCTTTTTGCGCGGCCAGCGCCGGACCTTCATGGGTGAGGAGATCGCCGAGCTCCAAAACCGAGTTATCGAGATCGTCGCGGAACACCGCTTCGCCGAGATGCTCCATGAAGATGCGGCCGATCGGGCTTCGGCTATAGAAGACGCCGCCGTTGTGGCCCGGGCAGGTCCATAATTGATTGCCCTCTTCGGCGTAATCGACCAGCGCGCCGAAGAACGGCGTCTTCAAGGTCTCGGCATATTGCGTCAGCCGGCTGACCAGATTGCGCGCGATGAATTCCGGCGTCTCTTCGGCGAGGAAGACATAGCCGTCGATGAAGTCGAGCACCTCCACCGGCACGTCTTCGAAGCGGCGGCGGCGCACCAAGAGCATGATCGGCATTTCGAGGCCGCGCCGGCGCATCAGATTGATGAGGGAGGCTGATTTGCCTTCAAGCCCTTTCTTGCCCCAATCGACCACCAGGCAGCCGATGGCGGCGTCGGTCTGCACCGCGAGCTCGGCGTCTTCGATCCGCGGCGCCCGCACGACCTGAAAGCCCAGCCGCGCAATGGCGGCGATGATCTGTTGCACGCGCAGGCCTTCGAGATCTTCCGACTCGAAGGTCGGCGCCGCGAACAGAAAAGTGAATCGCTGGACGAAATTCATCGGCTCTATATCCTTGGAAAATTGCAGCTTATTGTTTTGGATGACGCCTGTGTGACCGCGGTCTCCGATCCGGCGGCCAATTGCCATCGACGGTGAAAGCGGACATTCTGCGCGGCCTTTGACCGCTTCTGTAGGGGCGTTCCGGGCGCTCAATACTTAAAGTTGGAATAGGGAAGAAAGCGAAATGCCGTCTTGTCTCATTCGCGGCGTGCGTAGCGTCGAGCTTGCCACAACCAATATCGAAGAGGCCGCGCGCTTTTACGAAGCCGTGTGGATGCTTGCGCCGGTCGAGACACGCAACGCCGCACGCTTTTTCCGCGGCACGGCCGGCTATCACCATCTCCTCGGCCTGCATACCGGCACGCAGCCTGCAGTGGTCCGTATTGTGTTCGACGTCGCCGATCGCAAAGCCATCGACGCGCTGCACAAGGCGATTGCGGCGGCCGGCGGTAAGCCGAGTACGCCTGGTCCTGTGGCGCTCGGCGGCGGCGGTTATGGTTTCGGCTGCAAGGATCCCGACGGCCGCAACCTCGCCTTTGTCTGCGAGGCGTCGGATCACGCCGACACCGCGGATCAGCCGGACCGGCCGCGCAAGATCGTGCATGTCAATCTCAATACGCGCGACTTTGACGCCAGCCTGAAATTTTTCACCGCGGCGCTTGGCTTCCGTGTCGTCGATGACAATGCGCCATTATGGTTCCTGCATTGCGACAACACCGACCACTCCTCGATCGTCTTGGCGAAGACCAACCTGCCGACGCTCAATCACGTCGCATTTGAAGTGCCGGATTTCGATTCGGTGATGCGCGGCATGGGCCGCATGAAGGACAACGGCTATCCGGTCGAATGGGGTCCCGGCCGCCACGGTCCGGGCGATAATGTCTTCGCCTATTTTTGCGGGCCCGACGAAGTGCCGCTCGAATACGCCGCCGAGGTGCTGCAGATCGACGACAGCTACCCGTCGCGGCCGTCGAGCTATTGGAAATACGCGCCCGGCCGCTCCGATCAATGGGGCATCACCCAGCCGCGCTCGGCGCGCTACTATCGGGTGCAGCGGCTGTTCGGCTTTACCGCCGACGGCGATCGGGTGAATTGAACGAGGGACAAAGCACCGCAGCCAGACCGAAGCGTCCAAAGACGCGGCGAGAACAAAGAATGCTAAGCTCGCCGCAAATAGCAAAAGGGAGAACGTCCGTGCGCCGCATATCTTGGTTTTTGATCGCAGCTTGCATCGCGTTGTTCGCGCCGGCTTTCGGCGCCGCGGCAGACGACTGGCCGGATCGTCCGATCCGCGTTCTGACAACGACGAGCCCGGGCGGCATCAGCGACGTGTTCATGCGTGCGCTTGCGGAAAAGCTCGGGCCAAAACTCGGCAAGCCGCTCGTCATCGAGAACCGGCCGGGCGGTATGCAGAATGTCGGCGCGCGCGCCTGCCAGGATGCCGCGCCGGACGGCTACACGATCTGCATCATCAATGCCGATCCGCTGATCTACAACCAGTTTCTGATCAAGGACATGCCGTTCGATTCGGTGCACGGCCTGCAGCCGATCACCAAATTGTTCGACCTGCTGCACGTGCTGGTGGTCAATTCAGATCTGAAAGTGAAGAATGTCGACGAGCTTGTCGCGCTGTCGAAAACCAAGCCCGGCACGTTTTCCTATACGACGCCCGGCGCGCCGATGGTGCTCTATATGGAAACGCTGAAGCGAGAACGCGGGGCGGATTGGGTGCGCGTGCCGTTCAAGGGCGGCGGCGAGGCGGTGAATTCGATCTTGAGCGGCTCGACGCCGATCGGCCTGTTCGGCGAGGGCAACGTCATCGGCCAGATCAGGGCCGGCACCATGACCTCGCTGGTGATGCTCAACAACATCCACTCGCCGAACTTCCCCAATGTGCCGACCTTGAAGGAGATCGGCTATAACGGCCCGCCGTCGCGCGGCTGGTACGGCCTGTTCGCGCCGGCCGGCACGCCGCGGCCGATCGTCGACCGCATCGCCAAGGAAGTCGCCGCCATCCTCGCCGATCCGGATTTTGCGCAGAAACAATTGAAGGATCGCAGCCTCGTCGGCGCCACCGACACGCCCGATGAATTCGCCAAACAGATCGAAGAGGATCGCGCTGTGGCAAAGCAGGTGGTCAAGCAGGCCGGCATGGGGCCTGAAAATTGATGGGACCTGAAAATTAATGGGGCCTGAAAATTGATGGGCCGGAAAAATTGAGCGACGCCGATTGATCCTATCCATTTGACCGGTCGTATTTGATCGTTCCCATCGCTCAGCAACTCTGCAACAAAGCGTGCGATGGCCAAAAAACGTAAAGTCAGGCGCAAACAAAAACGAAAGTCCGTGGTGCAGATCTGGAGCGGTAGTCTGCCGCCGATGAAGCGCGCGGACTTTCAGATCGGCTGCGAGTTTCTGACCGCTGCCGGCCGCTGGCGCTGCACCGATGTCGGCAAGCGCACCATCGCCGCGATCAGGCTCAATCACGACGACGATCCGAGCTGGTATAACGGCCCGCCTTATGCGGCGATGGAAGCGGTCTTCGACGAATACGATTTCGAAGGCTGCGAGCCGGCGCCGGAGCGCCGCACCTATGATGCGAGTGCCTCTGAGGTAGCGCCGGTGCGCCGGCGCAAGCGGCGGCGAGCCAAAAGCCGGGCCAAGCCAGCCAAGAGACCCGCGAAGAGACGAGCCAAGAGACCAGCCAAGAGACCGGTTAGGAAACGGGCCAACAGACGAGTAGTGAGACCGAGCAGAAGTCGCCTCAAGCCGAACAGCCGGGGCAAAAAACCTTAAATTCGCCTGTGGATAACCGGGACAAGCCGAATCGGCCTTGCGGCGGGGGCCTCCGGCCCTATCTTCGCGCCACCGCCCCACTACGCTAGCGAATCACCATGCGATTCACGCCGCAATTTCTCGACGAGCTGCGGGCGCGCCTTCCGGTTTCGGAAGTCGTGGGCCGGCGCGTGAAATTGCGCAAAGCCGGGCGGGAGTGGAAGGGCCTGTCGCCTTTCAACCAGGAAAAGACGCCGTCGTTCTTCGTCAATGACCAGAAAGCAATGTGGTTTGATTTTTCCTCGGGCAAGAACGGTAACATTTTCGACTTCCTGATGCTCACCGAGGGCATGAGCTTTCCGGAAGCTGTCGAGCGGCTGGCAGGCCAGGCCGGCGTGCCGCTGCCGGTGATGACGCGCGAGGCGCAGGTCCAGGAGGAGCGCAGGAAGACGCTCCACGACATCGTCGAACTCGCAGCAGGGTTCTTCCAATCGACGCTTGCGTCAAGACAAGGCGCCCGCGGCCGCGGTTATCTGCTCGACCGCGGGCTGTCGGCCGCGACCCAACTGAAATTCCGGCTCGGCTATGCGGTGCCCGATCAATATGCGCTGAAAGAACATCTCGGCGCGGCGAAAGTGCCGGTCGAGGATATGGTCGAGGCCGGGCTGCTCGTCGCCGCCGAGGACATTTCGGTTCCTTACGACCGCTTCCGCGACCGCGTGATGTTCCCGATCAGCGATTGGCGCGGGCGCGTCATCGCTTTCGGCGGCCGCGCGCTCGAGAAAGATGTCGCGGCGAAATATCTGAACTCGCCGGAGACGCCGCTCTTTCACAAAGGCGGGACGCTTTACAACATCGCCACCGCGCGCAAGGCCGCGCATGATGGCGCGCCGGTGATCGCGGTCGAAGGCTATGTCGATGTCATTGCCATGGTCACCGCCGGCTTCGAGGCCACGGTGGCCCCGCTCGGCACCGCGCTGACGGCCGATCAACTCGGCCTGATGTGGCGAATGGCTGACGAGCCGGTCCTGTGTTTCGATGGCGATGGTGCCGGGCGGCGCGCAGCCTATCGCGCGGTCGATCTGGCCTTGCCGTTCCTCAAGCCCGGCAAGAGCATCAAATTCGCAAGCCTTCCCGATGGACAAGATCCCGACGACCTCGCCCGCTCCGGCGGGCGCGAGGCCATCGCGGACGTACTCGGCAGCGCCCGGCCGCTGGCGCAGATGCTATGGACACGCGAAAGCGAGGCCGGTTCGTTCGATACGCCTGAGCGCCGCGCCGCGCTCGAAGCGCGCATCAACGAAGTGACGGCGAGCATCGCCGACGAGACGGTGCGCCGCTATTACCGGCAGGATTTTTCCGGACGGCTCCGCCAGCTGTTCGCGCCGATCAATGTTTCGTCGCGGCCTGGCGGTTACAATCAGAAATCTTTCGGCCAGAAGTCTTTCGGCCAGAGGGACTTTGGCCAAAGAAGCTTCGGCGACAGCGGCCGGCGCGGCGCCGCCGCAGCTCGATCCGGCACCTTCCAATTTGCTCAAGACGAAGCCTATGTCGCGACAAGCCCGCATCTGGCCGCAAGCCCGCTGCATCGCGGCCATCGCGCTGCGATCCCGCGCCGCGAGGCGCTGATCCTGCTGGCAGCGATCAATTATCCCTGGCTGCTGCACGATCACCTTGAGGAATTCGCCGCCGCGGAATTTCGCCATGCCGACACGCAAAAGCTCAAAGGCGCGCTGATTGACGTCTTCGCCCACCATTTCGCCGACGATTTCGTGCACAATTCAGCGCAGGATCCCGAACATGCCGGCGTAGCCGAGCGGGTGGCGCTTGCCGCCGAGCTTGGCAAGCGGGGCTTCACTGAGCTGTCCGACCGGATCGGCCGCACCATCACCACGCGATCGGTCTGGGGGGCGGGGCCGAATGCAGCAGAATCCGATGTTTTGCTGACCTGGAAGCAGCTTCTTGCCTTGCATACGCAGTGGCATTCCCTAACTAGGGAGCTGAGAGACGCGGAGGCTGCGCTCGGGCAGGATACGACCGAGGCGAACTATGCTCGGCTTCGCGATGTCAAATCCAGGCTGTCCACGCTGGAGGGAACCGAGGCCCTGATCGAGGGCTTCGGTGCGTCGTCCGGCCGGGCGGCAAAATCGCTGTAGCAGCGTGCGGGAGTAACGGAGTAGCGCCCGCGCTCATTCCGGCCCGACACCGGGACGGGATTTCGGCGTCAGGCCTGTGCTGCGCTGGACGACGGCCGGTTGAGGGAATATGAGGTCGCTCTCGCCGGTTTTTAGGGTTAGTCGGAGCTTAACGGAGTTCCGACACATTTGGCCTCGATTCGGGCGGTGCCGGCCGGGATATCCCCCCTGCAGGCGCGGCCCTTTTCGGCCATGCGCCCATCCGCTAGGAAAACACCCTCGCGGACTAGGCCAGTGGCCCAACAACAAGGACTTGATGGGGGATTTGGGCTTCAGCCTTCGGGCCTGGTCCGGTTCCGAGCGTCGGGTTCAAGCCGGTTCTTATGCTCTGAGGCGTAGTGATTCACACGCCATAGGGTAGGGGACCATGAAACCCGGGCTGCGCCGAGGAAGCGCAATGGTCGGGCAGTTGGAGAAGATGATTATGGCAAGCAAGAGCGCGGCCACCAAAACCGTTCCAGCCAAAGCCAAGGCGGCCCCGCCGAAGGATTCCGATACCCCGGAGAAGGACGGCGCGGAAACGCCGGACGCTCCGCTGCCGCTGCTCGACCTCTCCGACGCCGCCGTCAAGAAGATGATCAAGTCGGCGAAGAAGCGCGGCTACGTCACCTACGAACAGCTCAACGCGGTCATGCCCTCCGAGGAGGTCACGTCCGAGAAGATCGAAGACATTCTCGCCATGATGAGCGAGATGGGCATCAACGTCGTCGAAACCGAGGAGGCCGAGGCCGACGAGGAAGAAAACCGCGAGGAAGCCGAAGAGGAAGAAGAGAGCGAATCCGGCGAGCTGGTTGAAGTCAAATCGAAGCTGCCGGCAAAATCCGAGGCCAAGGAGCCGGCCGAGCGCACCGACGATCCGGTGCGGATGTATCTGCGCGAAATGGGCTCGGTCGAGCTGCTGTCGCGCGAGGGCGAAATCGCCATCGCCAAGCGCATCGAGGCCGGCCGCGAGGCCATGATCGCGGGCTTGTGCGAAAGCCCGCTGACCTTCCAGGCCGTCATCATCTGGCGCGACGAATTGAACGAAGGCAAGGTTTTCCTTCGCGACATCATCGATCTCGAAGCGACCTATGCAGGCCCCGACGCCAAGCAGGCGCCGGCGGTGCCGGGCGATCCGAATGCGCCGGGCGTTAACGGCGGCGCGCCGGGCGCGCCGGGTTTCGCGGGACAGCCGATGCAAGCCGTTGCACCGCCGTCGGCGCCGCCTGCGGCAACGCCGTTCAAGCCGATGACCGGCCCCGGCGGTAATGCGGCGAGCGGCGGAGCGGCAGCCGGCGAAGGCGCGGACCCTGGCGAAGAGGCCGCCATAGCCGACAACGACTTGGACGAGGACGATCTCGAGAATTCGATGTCGCTTGCCGCGATCGAGGCCGAGCTGAAACCGAAAGTGCTCGAGACCTTCGACAACATTGCCGATGCCTTCAAGCGGCTGCGCCGTCTGCAAGAGCTCGACATCCAGGGCAAGCTCAAGAACGAGACGCTGTCGCCGGCGCAAGAGCGCAAGTCGAAGAAGCTTAAGGACGACGTCATCCAGGAGGTGAAGTCGCTCCGCCTCAATCAGGCGCGCATCGACGCGCTGGTCGAGCAGCTCTACGACATCAACAAGCGGCTGGTCGGCCATGAAGGCCGGCTGATGCGGCTGTCGGAAAGCCACGGCGTCAGCCGTGAAGAATTCCTGCGTAACTATCAGGGCTCAGAGCTCGATCCGCGCTGGCTCAACCGCGTGTCGAAACTGTCGGCCAAAGGCTGGAAGAATTTCGTCGCGCGCGACAAGGATCGCATCAAGGAATTGCGCACTCATATTCACACGCTGGCCTCGGAAACCGGTCTTGAGATCGGCGAGTTCCGCAAGATCGTGCATATGGTGCAGAAGGGCGAGCGCGAGGCGCGCCAGGCCAAGAAGGAAATGGTCGAGGCCAATCTCCGCCTCGTCATCTCCATCGCCAAGAAATACACCAATCGCGGCCTGCAATTCCTCGACTTGATCCAGGAAGGCAATATCGGCCTCATGAAAGCGGTCGATAAGTTCGAATATCGCCGCGGTTACAAGTTCTCGACCTATGCGACGTGGTGGATCCGCCAGGCGATCACCCGCTCGATCGCCGACCAGGCACGCACCATCCGCATCCCGGTGCACATGATCGAGACCATCAACAAGATCGTGCGCACCTCGCGGCAGATGCTCAACGAGATCGGCCGCGAGCCGACGCCGGAAGAACTTGCCGAGAAGCTCGGCATGCCGCTCGAAAAGGTGCGCAAGGTCCTTAAGATCGCCAAAGAGCCGCTGTCGCTCGAAACGCCGATCGGCGACGAAGAGGATTCGCATCTCGGCGATTTCATCGAGGACAAGAACGCGATCCTGCCGATCGATGCCGCGATCCAGTCGAACCTGCGCGAGACCACGACGCGGGTGCTCGCCTCGCTCACGCCGCGCGAGGAGCGCGTGCTGCGCATGCGGTTCGGCATCGGCATGAACACCGACCACACGCTGGAAGAAGTCGGCCAGCAGTTCTCGGTGACCCGCGAGCGCATCCGCCAGATCGAGGCGAAGGCGCTGCGCAAGCTCAAGCACCCGTCGCGCAGCCGCAAGCTGCGGAGCTTCCTGGACAACTGATAGTCTGCCGCCTCGTCCCCGCTCACGCGGGAATGGGCGGTGAACGGAGCTTTTGCGATCGCCGGGGATGACGGCTGTTGGATGGCCGTCCTCAGATGGCTATGCCCGCTAGGACGCATCCGCCGCATGCATTTGCATCTGTTTTCCCAAAGCGAAATCCGTGCGATGGACGACGGCCGGCGAAGCCAGAAGTGAGTTTCTCGCGTGATCGAACTTGAAACCGATGTCCTGGTTGTCGGCGCCGGCGGCGCTGGTATGTATGCGGCGCTCGAAGCGGCAAAGGGTGGCGCCTCGGTCATTCTCGCCGATCGCAGCCTGATCGGCCGCGGCGGCGGCACCGTCATGGCGATGATGACGGTCGCGGCCGCGATCGGTCAGCAGACACCGGACAATTGGCAATATCACCTCGCCGATACGCTCGCCGCCGGCTACGGCCTGTGCGATGAAAGCCTGTCGGCGATCCTGTGCGAGGACGGGCCGGCACGCATCCTCGAAATGGATTCCTGGCACGTCGGCTGGGCGCGCGAGGACGGTCACATCAAACAGGCGCATGCGCCGGGTCACGACCGGCCGCGCTGCGTCTATGTCGACTTCCTGAATACCGGCCCGGCCGTGTCGAAGACGCTGCGGCATCAGATGCAGAGTCAGCCTGCGATCCGCCGTATCGGCGATCTTCTGATCGTCGACATCGCGCTCGAGGACGGCGTCGCCTGCGGAGCCACCGCCGTGCATATGCAGACCGGCGAAGCGGTGACGATCGCGGCCAAGGCCGTGGTGATCGCGACCGGCGGGCTGACGCGGCTTTATCGCCGCAACAGCGCCTCGCTGAATATGGGCGGTGACGGTTATGCGCTGGCGCTGCGCGCCGGTGCGCAACTGATCGACATGGAATTCGTGCAGTTCTTCCCGATCGGGCATCTGGCGCCGCGCCTGGTCGGACTCGATCCGATCATGTGGGATCCGTTCCGCTACAAGCTCGGCGGCAAATTGCTCAACGGCCAGATGCAGGAATTCGAGCAGAATTATGCCACGGCCGGCGGGCGCAATGACGGCACTTATGTCCTTACCCGCGATCTTGCGACCTACGCGATCTTGAAAGAAGTCGAAGCCGGGCGCGGCAGTCCGGCGGGCGGCGCATATCTCAGCTTCCAGCATGTGCCTGAGGCCGAACTGCGCCGCAATTTCGGACCGGTGATCGACACGCTCGCGGCCAACGGCATCGATCTCACCAAACGGCCGATCGAAGTGTCGCCGATCGCGCATTACCACATGGGCGGCATCAAGGTGGATACACGCTTTGAGACCAGGGTGCCCAATCTGTTTGCCGCGGGTGAGGCGGTCGGCGGCGCCAACGGCGCGACGCGGCTCTCCGGCAACGCGATTACGGAAGCCTTGGTGTTCGGCGCCCGTGCCGGCAAGAGCGCTGCGGCCGCGGCGCGCACGGCGAACAAGCAACGCTGGACGTCGCGCGCCGCGTCTCCTGCGCTCGATCTGCTGCGGCGGCGCAACGCCAAGCTCGCAGCAAATCCGGCCGGGCTGATCGTCGATCTGCAGGCGGTAATGACGGACAAGGCCGGGCCGTTCCGCACCGAGACCGCGCTCAATGAGGCGCTGGCCGAGATCGACCGCATTGCCCAGGCCATCGTGGGCGATCCGATGTCCTCGGGCGAGCCGTCCGATGCCGTGCTGGTCGACTGGCTCGATCTGCGCAACATGACGCTCGTCGCCCGCAGTATCTGCATTGCCGCCTTGGCGCGGCAAGAAAGCCGCGGCGCCCATCAGCGCGAAGACTTCCCGGGCATGGACCCGCGCTACAAGTTCAATCAGATGATCGATCTGCGCGATGGCAAGCTCGCTTTGTCGTCAAAGGCGGCCGCGCCGCAGACGCAAAGACTGGCGAGCGTCCCGGCATGAACGCAACCCTTGTTGTCCAGCGCGGCGCCGCCAACGAGCCGCACAGGGTCGAGCGCTTCGACGTGCCGTTCGTTGCCGGCCAGAGCGTGCTCGACGGCTTGCGCTATATCCGCGCCAATCTCGATCCGACGCTCGCCTTCCGCTTCTCCTGCATCAATGCCAATGCCTGCAAGGAATGCATGATGCTGATCGACGGCGCGGTGGAATATGCCTGCACCACGCGGCTTCACGAGGGCGAGATGCAGCTTTTGCCGCTGCCGAAAAAGAAGCTGATCAACGATCTCGTCACCGAGATCGCGCCGCCGGACGAGCGCCTCAAGCCGCAAGCAAAGTAAGCGTCACGCCGTCCACAACGAACTGAATTGAGCTGCGACGGCGTTCTCGTAAGCGAGATCGCTGTCGAGAATGTTTTGCTTGCGGGCAAACGCACTCATGCCGGCGACAAAATCGCGCGACAGCGTCGCGTCGTAATACGGCAGATCGCGGCGGATCAGATCAGTGATCAGTTCGGCTTCCGACGGGGGAAACAGTTTGTCGCCGACTTTCTTGGCCTGCGTCACGTCGGCTTTGAGCGCCGCCTGTGTCTTGGCGACAGCGCGCACGGCAGCGGCGACGGTTTCCGGCTCACGCGCGATCAGCGCATCGCTCGTGGCGATGGTCGCTGCCGTATAGTTGAAGCAGGCTTTCGGCCCATCGCCGCGGCGGATGTCGAGCACCATGGTGCCGACGCCGCGGCGCAGCGCCACTTCGGCGCCCATGCCGTTTGCCCAGAAGCCGTCGATCTTGCGATCCTCGAGAGCTTTCGCCGCCGTCATGCCGAAATTGGTGCCGGCGCCGACCGCGCCCGGCACCGGTGCAATGGTGACGCTGTCACGTTGCAGATCGATGCCGGCTTCGACCAGAAGCCCGCGCAGGCCCATATCGACCCAGGGCGCCGCTCCGATGCGCTTGCCTTTGACGGCCGCAATGTCGCCGCGCTTGGCGCCGGAATCGGCATGCATGATGAGGAACCAGTACATGCCCTGCGCCTGCGCGCAGATCAGCTTCGCGCCTTGGAAGCGCGGAAACGCCGCCAGCGCCGAATGCGCCGAGCCGCCGACGAAATCGACCGTGCCGTCGCGCAGCGCCGCATAGCATTTGTCGACCGGAAAGATCAGCTGGAGCTCGACGTCGAGCCCCTCGGCCTTGAAGAAGCCCAACTCGACCGCGGCCTCGGCCGGAAAATACGAATTCGAGATCATGTCGGGCACAGCGAGCTTCATGAACCTGTCCTGCAATTTTGGTGACCAATAGCCTCAGTCATAATAAGAGGCTCGGGCATGCGCCAGCTTTACCTTATCGCGACGGCAGCCACGGCAACCGTAACGATCGCCGCCACAACCGGCGCTTTTGCTGCCCAGCGCGCGAGCCCGGCGTCCTGCCACGAGGCCGTCAATGGCCTCGTTTCACTGCTCGACGGCAAGATGGACAATACCGCGCTCTATCGCGAGACCTTTGCGACCGTCGTCGATACCTGCGGTCCCGCGACAACAGGAGCGCCGGTTGTGGCGGCGCAACCAATCGCTGCGTCCGATCGCAGTGCCTGCGACGACCTCGCGTCGGCGATGACTGATCTCATCGAAGATGACAAGATGAACACGCCGGATTTTGTGAAATCCCGCGCGGCCTTTGCGCAAAGCTGCGCACCGCGTTGATAGGTCCGATTTACCCGGCCAAGACGTTCATCGGAACGGAATACGCATGTCATCCGCCTGGTCGCTTCACCCGCAACTGCAAGCCGATACATCGCCGGTCGCCGATCTGCCGCTGTCGCGGGTACTGGCGATCGATGACGCCGATTATCCGTGGCTCGTTCTGGTGCCGCGCCGTGCCGGCGCCGTCGAACTCGGCGATCTCGGGACCGACACGGCGGTATTGATGCGCGAGATTGTCCAGGTGTCGGCGCTGCTGAAAGACGTGACCCATTGCGATAAGATTAATGTCGGCGCCATCGGCAATGTCGTGCCGCAGCTTCACGTGCATATCGTCGCGCGCCGCAAAGATGATCCGCTGTGGCCGAAGCCGGTCTGGGGCGTGGCGCAGCCGCGCCAAGGCGATGCAGCAGCCTTCGCGCGCTTCATTGCCGCGATCCGGGACGGGCTTTCGGCCGGCTGAGATCTTAAGACACGCACGCGCTTTCACAAGTTTGCCCAAAGCGCGGCAAACTCGAGACGAGCGCGCGCGCAAGTCTCGCTCACGTTCTTATTATTCAGCCTCACGGAAGAGTCTCTTCGACATTCGCGCGATGATCGACGCCGGAGCGTGGCCTATATCGCTGCGGTGCGGGCAAGGTCCACGCCGCACTGTGTAAACAGATATAAATTTAGGAGAAGTCCCATGAAGAAGCTCATCGCGATCGTTGCGCTGGCTCTGGCCGTGATCTCGGCCCCGGCTTTCGCTCATGCCGCCACTTTCGAGGATGCGACGCACGGCGCCGGCATTGCCTCGCAAAGCTAAGTGCATGATCCGGAAAAGTGGAAACCGGTTTTCCGAAGAGATCATGCACCAATAACACTCCAGCATATCGAACCACGAAGCCCGGCCACCAAGCTCAGTGCTTGGGCCGGGTTTCGTGCTTTAAGGAAAGGAACGTGTGATGACGATCACAAAACAAATCACTCTCGCACTGGCACTCGCTCTCGGCGCGACGATTGGTGCAGCCACCGCGGCTTCCGCGCAAAGCGCCTATACGACCGGCACCATCGCCAGCAGCGACCGCGCCGGCTATCCGTCGGTCGCGCCCTATGGCAGCGGACTTTATGCGTATGCGCCGGGCTACGGTTCGGCCAATGTGCCGATCTACGGTTATGGGTCGGACGGCAGAACTCACATCCTGCGCGGCCGGGTCGAAACCGGGCGTTAAGATAAAGCGGCATTCTCAGAAGTGGGCGCGGCCACCTCGTTTGGCCGCGTCCACTTTTTCCAGATCCGGTTGCAACGTGCCCAGGTTCTTCGCCATTTCCGCGGGCGAGGCGAGGGGCGTGTGTGTCGCAATAAGCGATTGACTCGCGCGCAAGCCGGCAACAGGATTTGCCTGCGAATCCGCCCTAAATCAACGAGGGCGCCGGGACACCAAAATGGGGAGGAACGTAAATGACCGAATCAAAGCTTGACCTCAGCGAAACCGACATCCTCGAATACGAGATTGCCGACGAAGCACTCGAGGCTGCGGCCTGCGCCGGCCCGTTGGGCGCGCAGGCTTTCACGATCGCCATGTGCACCGGCCAAGCGGAGTGCCCGTTCTAGCCGGCGGATCCCGTCGGCGCGTCGCACGGGTTTCCTCCTGCCCGAGACGACAGGGAAGGATGAAAAGTTTTATAACGCGGCGACGGCGCTCACTTCGATCAGAAATTGCTCCTGCACCAAGCGATCGATGATGAGCAATGTGTTGGGCGGATAGGCGCCGTTGGCGAACAGCTTGGGAAATTCGCGCGTCCGGTAGGCCATGAATTTGGCAATGTCTTGCGAGTGCACGAGATAGGTCGTGAACTCGACGATGTTTGCAAAGCTTGCGCCTTGCGAGGCGAGCGCGGCGCCGATATTGGCGAAGACCAGCGCGCATTGCGCCTCGAAATCGGTGCCCGCCTCGCCGTCCTTGCCGGCGCCGACCTGGCCGGCAATGAACAGGAACTCCGAGGCTTTGACGCGGGTGATTTGCGAATACTGCCCGAGCGGCTTGCCGAGCGCTTCAGGATTGATAATTTGGATTTGCGGTGGCGACATGAGCAGGCTCCTCCGTTTTTGGCAGGGAGCCCAAGCTTAGCGCATGTCTGGCAAAAGCGGCCGCTAGTTTTCCGAGATGTATCTGCGCGAAATCAAAAATCTCTCGCGCGGCTTTGCGCTCAGCCGGCGCGGCGTTCGCCGTAGTCGCGGTCCTTTTTCTTGGCGCCGGAACGGGTGATGCTCTTGATCGCCAATGGCGGCCTGCCGGACTTTTCCGCGATCTCGCGGTCCTGCTCGATCAGAAAGCCATGCGCGGGCTTGTCGCCATCGAGGCCGCCAAGAAGCTCACGCGGCACTTTGCGATTGGAACGCTGCGAGCCGTCCTCATAGAGGACATCGAACATGACGAATTCGGAATTCAACCCCGGCTTCCGTGGCATTGTTGTTCTCCTTGTTCGCCGTTGCGGATGTTGCCCGCTAGATAGGCACCCTATCGGTACGCGGTAGCGGCGCGAATCAGAAAGCAGGCATGTCGGACGCAGGCAGCTTATAAAATGCAAACACCGGCGCCTTTAAGGCGCCGGTGTGACGTCGACATCTTAACGTTACGCGCCCTGGAGATTGGTCGCGGCGGACTTGCCGCTGCGGCGGTCGGCCTCGACGTCGAAGCTCAGCTTCTGTCCTTCGACCAGCGTGCGCATGCCGGCGCGCTCGACGGCGGAAATGTGGACGAACACGTCCGGGCCGCCGCCGTCTTGAACGATGAAACCGTAGCCCTTTTGGGCGTTGAAGAACTTGACGGTACCTTGAGCCATAATGGCCTCCTTTACGACGCAAAACTCGTTTGCGGCCGTGCAAACCATTCGCACGGTCTTCAATCCGGATTTCGCGTGGTCTTGAATACCGCCAGGAGTTCAGTCCAAGCGCAGCAGCAAGGCAGCTCAATCGGAATTGCGGGTATATAGAGTGGCGGAACTGCCTTGGCAATGCGGGTTTTCGGGCATTTTGCTGTTTGGTAAGGCGACGGTTAGGTGGCAACCCGACATAATATTTATGACCGACGGGACGCGGACCGCTTGCGCGCACGGTCAGCATTACCATCTGACGGCCGTTGAGACTTTCGGGGCCGCAAATGGGCAACGAGCCTTTTGCCGCATAAAGACCGCCGAACAAGGACGTCATCGCTATGAGCTTCACCCGTACCGCCAATGCCGGGTTCCGCGGATTTGGACTTGGCTCTGGCACCGGCTTTGCCGGCGCTCGCGACTTTGCGGCCTCGCACTATGCGCGGGCGCGGCGCCCTTACGACGCGCAGGCGCGCCGCGCCGCGCTCGACCGGCTCGATATGCTCGCGACCATGTTCGATACAGCGTTCATTGTGCCGGGCACCAATGTGCGCTTCGGCGTGGAGTTGCTGCTGCGGCTGGTGCCGGGCATCGGCGACGCGGCCGCCTCAGCGCTGTCGTGTTATCTGCTCTTCGAGGCGCATAAACTCGGCGTGCCGAAACTTCTGTTCGCGCGCATGGTGATCAACGTGCTCCTTGAAGGCTCCGTCGGCGCGGTGCCGGTCGCGGGCGACGCATTCGACGTGTTCTTCCGCGCCAACCGCCGCAATGTCGCACTGCTGCGCGCCCATTTTGCCCGCGTCGGCTACTGACGACTGACGCGCTGGACGCTGCTGTCGGCTGACGAAATGTCGAAGACAAGCAAAAATGGCGGATTATCATGATAGGATTCCGCCGTCGCGTTGATTCGGCAGCTCCACATTTGGGACGATAACGACAAGAGATGAACACCAGCGCGACGCCCGCTCACCCCTCTTCGCAGCCGCGCTTTCTGATGTGCCCGCCGCGGTTTTTCGCGGTCAGCTACAGCATCAATCCCTGGATGGATCCGAATGCCTGGGCCGGCGGCGCCGATTTTCTGCACAAGCAGGCCGAGCAGCAATGGACCAGCCTGCGCCGGGTCCTCATCGGCCTTGGCGCCGCGGTCGAGACGCTCGAGCCGCAGCCGGACTTGCCGGATCTCGTTTTCACCGCCAATGCGGCCGTCGTGCTCGATGGCAAAGCCGTGCTGGCGCGGTTTTGCCACGATGAACGGCAGGGCGAGGAGCCGGTGTTCGATGCCGCGTTCCGGGTGCTCAAGGCGCGCGGCCTGATCGACGAAGTCGTGCACTTGCCGGTGGATGTCACGCTCGAGGGCGCCGGCGATTGCATCTATGACGCCCGCCGCGGCGTGCTGTGGATGGGCTGCGGCTTCCGTTCGGACGCGCGCGCGGCGGCTGCGATCGAGGAACAGCTTGGCATGCGCTGCATCGCGCTGCCGCTTGCCGATCCGCGCTTCTATCATCTCGATACCGCGTTCTGCGCGCTGCCTTGCGGCGGCGTGATCTATTATCCGCCGGCCTTCACGCCGGCGGCGCTGGCGGCGATTCACGAGCGCGTCGCGCCGGCCGACCGCATCGTGCTCAACGGAGCGGACGCGGCGCGCTTTGCCGCCAATGCCGTCTGTGTCGGGCGCACTATCGTGCTGTCGAGCTTAAGCGATGCGCCGCGCGGCAAGCTCGAGCGCCGCGGCTATGCCGTGGTCGAAACGCCGCTCGATGCATTTCAAAAGAGCGGCGGTTCGGCGTGTTGTTTAACGCTGCGGCTCGATCATCGCCCGCGCGCGGCGGCTGCCGCGGCGGCCGAGACGGAAGAAGCGCCGGCGCTGGCCGCGGCAAACCGTTAAAGGCCAAGTCGTTAAAGACTACATCGGTAGAGACTATTCCGCCGCTTCGACGATACGGATGTCGCGCACCGCGCCGTCGCCGAGCGCCTTCAGGGCTTCCTGGTAAGCCGGGCTCTGATAGGCGGCGATGGCTTTTTCAACACTCGGGAATTCCGAGATGACGATGCGCTCTTTCTGCCCGGCTTCGAAGGCGGCAACGGCCGCACTGCGCGCGATATAGCGGGCGCCGAACGGCTGCGTCGCCGGCGGCGCGAGCTTGGCATAGGCTTCGACTTTCTTCGGGTCGGAAATCGAACGATAGACTGTGACCCAATAGGCTTTCGGCATATTCGAACTCCCTAGACTGAACGCAAAAACGGCTGATCACTCACGACAACAGCCGCTCACGATATGAGTTCATCGGGCAGCGCATCGGGCGTGTAGCTACGCGGCGTATTATGGCTCACGAGCCGCATGAATGGCCAGACCAGGAAGATGCCCGTGCCCATCAGGATCAGCGCATGCGGATCGCCGGTGACAAAGGCCAGGACGAGCGGGGTGACGACGAAGAACAGCGCGGCGATGACGAGCACGACCATCGCGCCGGTGTAGCGCGTCTGCGACATGCCGGCGGTGAAATTGATCGTATCGTGGCCGGCGGCGACGAGGCGGGCATGCAGGTCGCGGACGAAATCGCGATAAATCCGCGTTTGCGTCTCGTCCGGCAGGCCGTTCGCGGCACCGTTGGCAATGGTGATCGCGTCGCCGGAATTGAACGCAATCTTGCACTGATCGATGACGTTGCTCGCATTGCCGAGCGCTGCCGTGCTCAGGTGAATGGCGGTGAAATCGGTAAAGGCCGCCGTCCGTGGAATATCGTTTGCGGTGTAGGCGATGCCGCTGTCCGAAACCGTGACGCCGTGATTGGGGTTCCGCCAGACCAAACGCCGGCTGCCGGGCACGGTGAAATAGACATCGTAAAGTTGCGAACTGGCGGCCTTCAGGTCCAGGTGAGGAACAAGGTCGGGCATGGTCGAACTATGGCGATGAGAGAATGACCCCGGTTTCCTTTGTAGGCGGCGGAGGCATCCTGGTTCACGGCCGTCTGCCGGATATTCCGGGCCCGCAACGGCGAGATTTGCTAAGATCAGGCTGCGCTCGTACAGGGGATCGCTCGTTAGTGGGTTTGCTCGTTACAGGCGTTTGCTACAAGGGTCCAGGGAGTGCGCGGCCATGTCGTTCTTCAGCTCGCTGTTTCGCCGCGGTGCGGCTGCCGATTCCGGCGCTGCCGCCAAAGCCGCAGCCCCGATCGAATACAAGGGCTATGTCATCTGCGCGGCGCCGTACAAGAACAACGGCCAGTATCAAACGGCCGGCACGATCGCGCGCGAGATCGACGGCGTGCGCAAGGAGCATCGCTTCGTCCGCGCCGATGCTTACGCGTCCTACGATGACGCGGTGACTTTCACCGAGAACAAGGCGCGCCAGATCGTCGATCTGCAGGGCGACAGAATCTTCGAGCAGCGCTGATCAAAAAAGCGGAATACGCGGCCGCTTGGTCGCGGCAAAGCTGCCAGCTACCAGGCCGAGAACAGGCGGCCGACATCATAGACGACGGCGCCAAGCGCGCAGGCCGCAAGCCCGGCGCCGATCAGGCCGACCACAAGCGCGGTTTCCACGCGGTCGACCGCCCGGACCAAATGCGCCTTGTCGAAATCAAGTCCGGCAAAGTGTGCCATCGGTGTCACCTGTCGTAGTCACCTGTAGTAGTCGTCTTTAGAGAAGCGATCCGACGAGCAGGCACGTTTCGTGCGCCCCTCTCCAACCTATCTAACAACCAACTCGACCATTTCGTATGCTGCGCTCCGGCGGGTCAGCTTTGCAACTCTTGCGTGGCTTCGAAGTGCCTTCGGTCACTTCACAAAATCTAACATTCCATCTCATCATGGTCGTTTGCGCGTACCGACTTGCAACGGTCGCCAACGACATAAATTTCGCATAACCTCATTCCCGTCGCATTCAACGAAAAACCGCGGCGAAGTGAGCGCATCCGGAGGAACGAGCAATGCACGTGTTCAGCATCGTCGAACAGGCCGAGTTCAATCCGAAAAAGCACGTCGAAAAAATCCTCGGCACCATCGAGGAGGGCGACGTCACGGTGGCCTGCTGGGAGCCCGGTCAGATCAGTCCCTATCACTGCCATCCCTCCGCGACCGAAATCTATTTCTGCTTCGAGGGCGGCGGCGAGATGCGCACGCCGGACGAAACCATCACGGTGAAGCCCGGTTCGTTCGTCGTCCATCCGCCCGGCGAAGTGCACGAATATGCCAATGGCGCCCATCGCACGCTGTTATTCCGCGTCCGCTACGGCACCGACATGTCCGCCCGCCATCTCGACTGGCGCGGGCGGGAGGGCTGGACGCAAAGTGCGCAAGACGCCGCTTATTACAAGCAGCATCCGGTCGGGGCGTAGGCGTCGTCATTCCGGATTGGCGCGCAAGCGCCAAGTCCGGAATCCATAGTCCCTGCGCCGGGGGTATGGATTCCGGGTACCTCGCTTTGCTCGGCCCCGGAATGACGGATGTCTCGCACCTCATCAGGGTGGCGGATTGCAATTACTGATACCGATAACGCACTTGCGGATGATTGAGCGGCGCGCCGTTCGGCTCGCAGAAATCGGCATTGCCGCGCTTGGCCGCGAGGCACTGGTCGAACGTCTGGTAGGCGCATTCGCGCGCCGGCCCGGTCAGCAGGCAGAAATTGTGGTGCACATAACCGGACTGCGCCGACGCATTCGAGCCGCCGAAAGCAGCGAGCGCCGCACTCAACAAAACTGCAGACATTACAAGCCGCATGGGGAATCTCCTGGCCGTTTAGATCACGTCGCTTTGCAGATCAATGTCGCGTTGCAGATCAACATCGCCTTGCGCATCAACAAGGCACGGATCGAACCGTTCCTGACAAACCCCGCCGTAGCATGTTTCGCCGATCGCGCTGCAAACACGAAGCCGTGAGAGAAAAATTCGACTTTAGGCAAAGGTGACTCAGATGCGCCGAATTGCTAACAGGCTCGGCACTTGGAGCATGATCTTTTCGGAAAACCGGCTTCACCCTCGGATCAAGTCCGCGGGCAGGCTTTTCCGGATCATGCTCGGGCGGCCGCACACAGGGGGAAATAAATGTTCCGTAAACCGCATTGTCCCGTCATCGCCATCGAAGAGCATTATTGGGACGAAGAGCTCGAAAAAACCTTTGTCGGCTCCGAAGCCGGCCGGCCCGGCGAGCAGTTCAACCGGCTGCATGATTTCGGCGCGCTCCGCATCAAGGAAATGGACGACGCCGGCATCGACATCCAGGTGCTCTCGCACGGCGCGCCGTCGACGCAGAAACTGCCCGCGCAAACCGCGGCCGCGATGGCGACCCGCGTCAACGATCGCCTGGCCGCGATCGTCGCCAAGAACCCGACACGCTTTGCCGGTTTTGCCGCGCTGCCGACCGCCGTGCCGGAGGCTGCCGCCGACGAGCTCGAGCGCACGGCAAAGCTCGGCTTCAAGGGCGCCATGCTGCACGGGCTGTCGAACGGCGAATTCCTCGACGACAAGAAGTTCTGGCCGATCTTTGCCCGCGCCGAAAAGCTCGATCTGCCGATCTATCTGCATCCCTCGCAGCCGCATCCCGACGTGATCAAGACCTACTACCAGGACTACGTGAAAGACTTCCCGATGCTGCCGCGCGCCACCTGGGGCTACACGGTCGAGACCGCGACGCTCGCCATCCGCCTCGTGCTCTCGGGCGTATTCGAGCAGCACCCGAAGCTGAAAATCATCCTCGGCCATCTCGGCGAGACGCTGCCGTTCCTGGTCTGGCGCGTCGATCACACGCTGGCGCGGCCGGGCCAGAAGTCGGTCAGCTTCCGCGACGTGTTCTGCAACAACTTCTATGTCACGACGAGCGGCAATTTCTCTAATCCGGCGCTGCTGTGCTGCGTGATGGAAATGGGCATCGACCGCATCCTGTTCGCCGTGGACTGGCCCTTCGTCATGAACCCGCCGGCGACCAGATGGATGGAAGGCGTGCCGCTCTGCGACGAGGACAAGGCCAAGATCCTCTCCGGCAACGCCAAGCGGCTGTTGAAGATGTAGGTCTTCCGCCGCGCGAGCGGTGGAAGGGGCGTCGGAATTGCCGTTGTGATATGATAATGACGTTGCGGTCGCAGGGAGCCGCAGCCGGCTTTTGCTGCCAACGGAGCGAATATGTCGAAACCGGTCATCTTCACCATTTCCGCGACATGGGACGACGAAGCTTCCGTGTGGAGCGGGCATTGCGACGATATTCCCGCGGCGGCCGATGCGCCGACGCTCGACGAGCTGTTGGCCAAGATCTCGGCGATGGCGCTTGATCTGTTGCCCGACAATCATCCCGAGGTCGCGCCTTCGGATATGTTCGTGCAAATTACTGCACTTCGCGGAGTGGAACGGGTCATCTTTTCTCGTCACCACCGGGCTTGACCCGGTGGTCCATGCTGAGAGTCCGACCGCGAGCTCTTTGCGGTCACCGTACGACCTCATCCCACAGATCATGCCAATCGGGATTCAATGATCGGATAAGTTCGATTTTCCAAGCTCGCGACCAATGCTTGATGTTCTTTTCCCTCTGAATTGCTGCCATCGCGGTGGCATGTTGCTCATAATAGACGAGCATCTTGACGCTATGCTCGTTTGTGAAGCCATCGGCCAATCCCTCGCGATGCTCGTAGGTGCGGCGCACGAGATCGCTTGTCACGCCGACATAAAGCGTTCCGCGTGGTCGGCTCGCCAGAATGTAAACCCAGTAGACCTTCATGCCGCTCGTCAGCATGGATTGCCGGGTCATAGGCGAGCGAAGCGACGCCGTTCTTCGAACGGCTATGCCCGGCAATGACGAAAATGACTCACTCCGGAAACCGCCGCCGCGCCGTGGTGGCGCCGAGCACGGTGCCGTCCGGCGCCAGCGCCTGGATGCTGAACTCGTAAGTGTGCACCTCGCCCGGCGGCGGCGTCGGGCCGATGAAGCCCGAGGCGAAGGCGTCGCACGGCACTTCCGGCTGGCCGCGATAGCCGACCGTGCCGCCGCCGTGATGGAAGGCCGGCTTGTCGAGATCCGTCATGGCGAAGCGCAGATTGACCGTGCCGTGGGGCACATCGTGCAGCGTGAAATTCGGCGACGAGCCCTGCGGGCACCAGTCGAACGACACGGAGAAGGCCCACGCCGGATTTGCGCCGGCCGCGAGCGCAAGCGCGGTGAGCGCGAATATGGCTAACGCTTTTGCGCTTCGCGAACCGGATGGGTCGGGCATGCAATCTCTCCGCAACGCTTTCGGTAAAGTCTAGCACGGCTGAAATCCCATATTCATCGTCACCACCGGACTTGATCCGGTGGTCCATACGAAGGTGACGAGAATTCAATCCATAGAGACTGTGCAACCGTGCAAGCTTCATGGATTGCCGGGTCAAGCCCGGCAATGACGTCGGGAGGGCGTCACCGCCCATGCATGGCCTCGATCTTGCGCAAGTTCATCGCCACTTGCAGCGGATCGGGCGTGATCACGTCGCGGGGCATGAACTGCCGCACCGTGCGTTCGGCGCCGCCGGCATTGCGCGGCGTCGACACCAGCACCGCCTCCCGCGCCAGAAACTGCGCGTGGCGCGGAATCTCGCCGATGCGGCTTTTGAGGCATGCGCTGGTGTCGCCGCAGCAGCGCAGAGCGCGGCGGCAGCGTTTGTCGCGGCAGGCGCGCCAGAACTTGAACAGGTTGCAATAATGCCGCTGCAGCCGCGCCCGCTCGGCGGCAAAGCGCGCGATATAGACTTGCGAAGGTATGGCGCGCGCCGGGCGGATCGCGCTTGTCGCGTTTGACGAGCCTGGCATCTCACTCACGTCCGGTCCCGCCGCGCCTCCTTGGCGATGTGGCTAAGCTGCTCGCCGATCTGCGTCTTGTTACCGGCGGGAGCTCCGTTGAGGCCGGGCGTCCAAAAGTCATTCGGCAAGCGGTCACAGCAGGCTAGCGCGCGGCCTTCATCGCCCAACCGAGCATGACAGTCGGCTTGGAATAACAAGCCGAATGCGTCGTCGTCCCACTTTTCCGGATTTAAGGCTTCGGCGCGGCCGAAATCCTCGAGCGCCTTATCGTATGCGCCCAAGTGGCGGTAAACCTCTCCCCGCGACCGATATGTCACGGGTTCGGGAGCGAGTTCGACGACCTTATTGAGGTCTTCAAGCGCGCGTTGAGGCTCTCCAATTTTCATCCATGCAAAGTGCCTGTCGAAGTAGGCGTGCGAATTGTCGGGATTGCTTTCGATCCATTCGTTGACGATACGGAGATAACGTTGAGGATCCGAGCGAAGTATTTTGTGAACTGCAAGAACTTCCTCCGGTGTTGTCGGTTCTCTCATGGATCATCGCTCCTTCGCTCGTAATTACATCACGCCGTACTGTTTCCGCCACAAGCTTCTGAAACTTGCCCCATGACACACTCGCGAAAGGTTCTGCCCATTCCGCGGTAGTCGCCCTTTCCCAATAAACCTCGTAGCTCTAATTTACCGCAATACTGTATTGCTTCAGCCCATTCCTCTTCACACTCCGGTCGATCCGGATAGGGATTTTTGGGAGCGGCGCGCGGATTAATAGTCGGAAACGAGGGGACTGCAGGCGCGATCTCGGAAGGGAATTGAAATGTCCGTGGAAGCGCAAAGTCGAACGGTGCTGTAATGGTGGGAGATTGCACAGGAATGACTTGCGCGTTCGAATCAGCAGAGTCGCTCGAAACGACACCGATGGGTGCGAATTCTCCGCCGGTGCCTCCGGGGCTTCCAGCCGGCCAGCGCGGATGTTTGATCGGGTCCCAATCCGTCTTCAGCAAACCGCTGGCTCTTAAGCGGCACGTCAGATCAATGATGTCGTCCGTCGTCTGTCTCGATTTGGCGAGTAGAGGCGGATCAGGGATCCGCAAATGCAGCGCGGCGATCTGGGCGTGAATAACGTCGCCGCGGTTTAGCGCACAAGCGATTGCAGAAAGAGCGTCGGTCCTTCTGTCGATCTCGATGGGTAAGCCATATCGCACGCTGAGCTCGCGATTAAGATCTCGGACGGATCGTGCCTGCCATCGCCCGGGGCCGGCAGTGCCGCGAACTTGTTTCAGCAGCGGCACGTCGCCCACAAACAACCCATCTTCGCTGCAGAAAACTCCGTCTGCCGGCTTGCTGGACAAGCCGAAACGCTGTCCGATTTGATTCACATAGTACCTCCGTTTTCGTGGCGCACATGCGTGCGAGCGTTGTCGTTCCGCAATCGACCGCGACCTCGTCACCACCGGGCTTGACCCGGTGGTCCATGCTGAAATTGCGGATTGCGAAACGCGAACGATAAGTTCGGGCGAGCTTCGCTGCCGCATGGATTGCCGGATCAAGTCCGGCAATGACGAAGGAAGAAAGGAACGAACGGAAGAAATCACGGAAGAAAAAGGGAAGCGGAACGCCGACAGACGCGTATCCAACCGTCCGCATCTTTCGGATGCGGCAGCGTGCTCGGCGGAGCACGCTCGCCTGTCGGCGTTCCACCGCGGCTCTTGCTGGAGATGTCGGAACATCTCCGTCCAGCTTCAGGCCAGGCTTCCTGGGACGCGGCCGCCATTCCAATGCCATTCGCTAAGCGGGCGTTACCCGCCCCTGCCTGTCCCAGTCCAGTGGCACCCACGGCCGGTCATAGTGCCGGCGGCGTGATACCCAAAGCCGCCCGGGGGCAAGTTTGCGAGACTGCCCGCGGGCACCGCACTCGCTCCGTATGTCGGATCGCATCCGGAATACGTCCCTGACTGAGCGAGATTCGGAGGGGAATGTAACTGAAATAGTGACAAAAGTCAAGAGTGTCCTTTAAATGAGGACATTTGAACCGAGATGCTGAAGGACCCATGGCATAAGGCTGCCACCAAAGGCATATTACCTTGGCAACAACAGCGCACGGTTGTGGCATTTAGGTTGGAATAAGCACCGCGGAAATCAACACAAGACAATCAGCGGATCCTCGGGAGGCAGCATGATTGATTTCGGAAGTTTGAAAAAGCCGGAACTCGAAAACTCGTCCCGTTGATCCCCGTGAAATCTTTAAGAGGCGTCCGTCCGGAGAAGGAGCCGCAAACGACCTTTGGCAGGGTCAAGCGGAAGCCCTTGAGGCCTGGTTTAAATCAAAAGCAGAAGAAACATTGATATTGCTCAACACAGGAGCCGGGAAAACAATAATCGGACTTCTTATCGCGCAAAGCTATCTCAACCAGGGAGTTAAGAACGTAGTTTACGTATGCAGTACGATTGACCTTGTACACCAAACAGCTCGAGAGGCTGCGAAGCTAGGTATTCCCGTAACCTGTCGCTACGCCGGCGATTTTGACAACGACCTGTTCAGCCAAGGAAAAGCATTCTGCGTAACGACCTAGCCAGCACTGTTTAATTCATTTCGAGGCACATCTAGCCCCGGTGCCCTTGTTCTTGATGATGCACATGTCGCAGGCCGGACTATTCGTGACACGTTCACCTTGGTTATCACCACGACAGAACACCCAACTTTGTTTTCTGACCTCGCGGAAGCGCTCAGGCCCGCTTTCACACAAGTAAATCAGAAATTGGAGTTCGAGGAGGCTCTTAAAGAGAGTGATTTTGGAGGAGTCCTCATGGCTCCTCCCTGCGCCACTTCCGATCTGTCGGGCCGTCTTACTGAGATATTGAACTCCCATATCGACGAAAAGAAACGGTCTCTTTTCTTTCCGTGGTTATTCATTCGCGATCATCTACGGTGTTGCGCCTACTTTGTTAGTCGTGGCGTAATTGAAATCACGCCGCCATTTTTGCCGACCCTCACCCTACGACCATTCGGCAAACAAATAAAACGCGTCTATCTATCTGCAACCATCAATTCAAGAGCAGACTTTACAAGAGTGTTTGGTCATAAGCCGAACGCTGTGATCGCTCCGAATGTTGATGCTGGTGACGGTGAAAGATTGTTCGTATTTGCAAGCAAATACGAGAAGGGAGCTTTGGCCCCAGAAGTTATCAAGAAGCTAGCCGCCCAAACCAAGGTGCTCATCGCGGTGCCAAGCAGAAGTCGCGGAAAACGATGGGATTTTGCCGTGCTCCCAAAGAGAGAGGACTTTACGGAAAGTCTCGACAAATTCAGAAAAGAGAAGACTGGGGCTTTCGTAATTGCTGGCCGGTTTGATGGCATAGATCTTCCTGGGCCTCAATGTCGGGTGATGACAATTGACGGGCTCCCGGTCGGCAGCAACCTGGTTGAAAGGTATTTATTTGAGAAGCTTCAGATGGATCAGGTCAATTCAAACACACTAAGCGTTCGAATAACGCAACTCCTTGGTCGAATTATTAGAGGCCGGCAAGATTTTGGATTTTTTCTTATCGCTGACCGCACGACCGAAAATTGGCTCAAGAATGAGCGCAATCGTAGTCTTTTGCCGGAACTATTGCGCAAACAGCTTTTTTTGAGCGAGGATATCGAAAAGCAGATAAGTGGCGCCCTGAACACGGCGTCTACCATAGAAACGATGAACAAGGTCCTCGATCGCGATCCAGGTTGGGTGAACTATTATCGTGATAATATCGACGCGATTGATGTTCCCACACAACGCCTGCGTGACAATGAAGAAGAGCAGGACGCCCTTGAGGATGCGGGCAGGCATGAAGTCCGTTTCATGACAAAAATGTGGGACAACGATCTCGATGGCGCGTTCACAGAGCTGGAATCGATAATTCGAAGAGCTGCGACGTATGACCCTATGCTTGCAGGATGGTACTCAATTTGGGCCGGCGTGAGCCTTTACGTTGCGGGTAAATCTGACGCCGCCTTAGATCTTTTTGACGAGGCAAGGCATAGAATTGGTCGCAATTTGCCGCTGCCGCGAAGAGAGGTTGCCGAAAAGGCTAAACTAGAGCCCGTTAAAGCAAGTATCGAACAAGCTATTCGTGATGCGGCCGCGGGAGAAGTCTTTCGAATAAACGATCGTATCGCAAAACTCCGCCATCAGGCTGGCGATGCGTTTTCCAAGAAGGCAACTCACAAGCAATCTGAAGAGGCAGTTCGATCGATCGGGGCGGCGCTTGGATTCCAGTCGTCGAGGCCTTGTACCGATTTTGGAAAGGGCCCGGATGTCCTTTGGTTGGATTTTCGCACTAAAGAAGCTTTGGCCTTCGAGTTGAAATGCGACAAGTCCGCGACGAGTAAGCTTTCAAAAGATGATGTCGGACAAGGCTTGAATCATATTGAGTGGCTGAGGGTGCAGTATCCCGATATCGCACTGCTTGGACTTTTATTTTTGACTGATGCCGACGGCATCTCCGACAAAGGTAGTCCGTCGGAGAAGATGCACATTGGGACGCAAGATCAGTTGCGAAAGCTGTGGGATGACTTTTTGGCCGTGATCGAACGCCTTCGCGTTAAAGCGCCGTTGGAAAGGGTTGTTGAGGCCAGCAAGATTAGTGAGCTGCCAGAGTGGAGCTTGAACGGCATGTTGTTGCGCCTCAGTAAGAAAAAAATTGGATAGGCCTCGCTCAGGTTTGCGACACTAATGACTTATCCTTTGAACAGATTTTCATTGTGCCAAGTCAGCGCTGTCTGATCGAGGCGCCTTGTTGGGTCTTTTGGTAGTTGAATCGCTGTTCCGTGAAACTCGTAATAATGACGACCATTCTCGAACTCGTCGCGAATTCGTTTGCTGACTTCAAATTTCATCTCTGGCGATATAGTCACGTAGCCTAGGTCGAATAGCTTATGAATATCACGACGCAACAACACGCCATTCGAAGGTTCGTGTAATCCACCCTCTGCGTACGGCCGTATATGTGCGGCATCTAGTGCTGGCAACGTGCGCTCCCCGGAAATTGCGCATCGACGTTGATAGTTATCGGTTACGACGATACGAAAAGCACCTTGGCCAAGCCTTGGTCGAACTAAGGTCGGTTCGCCGAACCGTGCCTGCGGTCGTTCTCGAAGATCGTGATTTGTAATTGGAATACCCGCGAAGGCATCCTGCACGAATTCCCACAGCTGTCGGCCATCTGACTCATCGGTCGAGTATGTTTTGAATCGCACCGTCATGAGAGCGAAACTCTTCGGTACAGGTAGCCAGTTCGCTCGTTCAAAAAATAAGGGCTGCGTGAGAACTCGGCAGCCAATCGTGAAATCTTCTCGATTGTCGGGTCGTACTCGTCGGTATCTCGCAATACGCTCTCGCATTTCGGTAAGTGAGCGTGCGCCATTGGCTTCTCCGAAGGCTTCCCAGGCCAGCGAGCATGGCATGGAGGTCGCGTGGGCAAAAACGCCGCCTCCGACAATGAAATTGTCGGGCGAAGAAGATTGAAATGAAAGAGCTCGCCTGGCAAGCGCGTGAAAGGTAGAATCTGAGGGAGACCAGAAGTTTACTTCGGGCAAGTGCGTCTGGACGCGAAGCTGATCGAACCAGTCGCGGTCAGTCACTATCACAATAAGCCGGATTGGCATCGCGGCCCCAGGAGTTAGTCACTCCAGGCTAATGATAAATTCCATTTTCCTCAATCCGAGCCGCGGAGCCACTGATTATCCCACTGGCGTCCCTTTGGCGCGCGGCCTTGTCCCAGGAGGAATGGAGCGGGTCCTCACCTTCAATTCACCCCGGACGAAGCGCGCGGCTTTTGCCGCGCCGGCGCGGCCGGGTGGTACATCGTGTTGCGCTCGCAGAAGCCGCCGATGCCGCTGACGTCGGCCATGCATTGCTCGAAGGTGACGAAGCTGCAGCTCGTGGAGCCTTTGGTGTAGTTGGCGCACCACGGATAGTCTTGCGCTCTGGCGCTGGTGCCGGTCGCGGCCCAGGCGGCGGCAGCGCTAGCGCGAAGAGAGACATGCTTCATGACCGGTCTCCTGGTTGGCACGGGCTTTCAGGATATTAACACCGTCATGCCCGGCCTTGTGCCGGGCATCCACGTCTTGCGGCGCGCGGAGAGTTAAAGACGTGGATGGCCGGGACAAGCCCGGCCATGACGCGCTGAGGAGGTGAGGTTGACTGAAATCTTTGTCCAAAACCCTCTTTTCCCGGGATTTCCGCCCCCATATCCTTGACTGTCGGATGCCTCTCGGGGGGTCCCGCCAAACCTGCCGGCTGCCTTGATTTCGGTCATGGATTAGCCCTGCATTCCGTTCATCTTAGTGAGTTTAATCCTTCGGAAAACCGGTATCACTTTCTGGACTAGCCACCCAATGACGATGGTCCGGCTGCGCTTTCGAGGCACCGGTCTAGGCCGAGGGAAGAACCATGGATTTTGAAAAATACACCGACCGCAGCCGCGGTTTCGTGCAGTCTGCCCAGTCGCTCGCGCAGCGCGAGGGACATCAGCAATTCGCCCCTGAACATCTCTTGAAAGTCCTGCTCGACGACCCGGAAGGGCTCGCGGCGGGGCTGATCGATCGCGCCGGCGGCAATTCGCGCGCGGCGCTCAAGGCCACCGAGGCGGCTTTGGCGAAGCGCCCGAAAGTGTCGGGCGGCGGCGCCGGGCAGGTCTATCTCGATCCGGCGCTGGCGCGGGTGTTCGACACCGCCGAGAAGGCGGGCGAGAAGGCCGGCGACAGCTTTGTCACGGTTGAGCGGCTTCTGCTCGCGCTCGCTTTGGAGAAGAACAGCGAGGCCGGGAAGATTTTGGCGGCTGCCGGCGTCACGCCGCAAACGCTCAATGCCGCCATCGAGGCGTTGCGCAAGGGCCGCACCGCCGACAGCGCGACGGCCGAGAACGCCTATGACGCGCTGAAGAAATACGCGCGCGACCTCACGCAAGCGGCGCGCGACGGCAAGCTCGATCCTGTGATCGGACGCGACGAGGAAATCCGCCGCACCATTCAGGTTCTGTCGCGGCGGACCAAGAACAATCCGGTGCTGATCGGCGAGCCTGGTGTCGGCAAGACCGCGATCGTCGAGGGCCTCGCTTTGCGCATCGTCAATGGCGACGTGCCGGAATCGCTCGAGGACAAGAAGCTGCTCGCGCTCGACATGGGCGCGCTGATCGCGGGGGCCAAATATCGCGGCGAGTTCGAGGAGCGGCTCAAGGCGATTTTGCAAGAAGTCACGGCGTCCGCCGGCGCCTACATCCTCTTCATCGATGAGATGCACACCATCATCGGCGCCGGCAAAGCCGACGGCGCGATGGATGCGTCGAACCTGCTCAAGCCGGCTTTGGCGCGCGGCGAACTGCATTGCGTCGGCGCCACCACGCTCGACGAATACAAGAAATATATCGAGAAGGACGCAGCGCTCGCCCGGCGCTTCCAGCCGGTCTATGTCGACGAGCCGACGGTGGAAGACACGATCTCGATCCTGCGCGGCTTGAAGGAGAAATACGAGGCGCATCACAAGGTGAAGGTCACCGACGGCGCGCTGGTGGCGGCCGCGACCTTGTCGAACCGCTACATCACCAACCGCTTCCTGCCCGACAAGGCCATCGATCTGGTCGACGAGGCTGCGGCGCGGCTGCGCATGCAGATCAATTCCAAGCCGGAAGAGCTCGACAATCTCGACCGCGAAATCGTGCGCCTGAAGATCGAGCAGGAGGCGCTGAAGAAGGAGACCGATGCGGCCTCCAAGGACCGCCTCAAGCGGCTGGAAAAGGATCTCGCGTCCTTGCAGGAACGCGCCGACGCGATGACGGCGAAGTGGAAGTCCGAGAAGGACAAGCTGTCGTCGGCGGCCGAATTGCAGAAGCAGCTCGACAAGGCGAAGAACGATCTCGCCGAGGTGATCCGCCGCGGCGATTTCCAGCGCGCCGGCGAATTGCAGTATTCGACCATTCCGGGGCTCGAGGCGAAACTCAAGGACACCGAGGCGCAGACCGCGGGCGTGATGGTGGCGTCGGAAGCCGTCACCGCCGACAATATCGCGCAGGTGGTGTCGCGCTGGACCGGCATTCCGGTCGACCGCATGCTCGAAGGCGAGCGCGAAAAGCTCCTCAAGATGGAGGATGCGCTCGGCAAGCGCGTGGTCGGCCAGGCCGAAGCAGTGAAAGCGGTTTCGACCGCGGTGCGCCGCGCGCGTGCCGGCCTGCAGGATCCGAACCGGCCGATCGGTTCGTTCATGTTCTTAGGTCCCACGGGCGTCGGCAAGACCGAGCTGACCAAGGCGCTGGCGCAATATCTGTTCGACGACGAGCATGCGCTGATCCGCATCGACATGTCGGAATACATGGAGAAGCATTCGGTCGCGCGCCTGATCGGCGCGCCGCCGGGCTATGTCGGCTATGAGGAAGGCGGCGCGCTGACCGAAGCGGTGCGGCGGCGGCCCTATCAGGTCGTCTTGTTCGACGAGATCGAGAAGGCGCATCCCGACGTGTTCAACGTGCTGCTGCAGGTGCTCGACGACGGGCGCCTGACCGACGGGCAGGGGCGCACGGTCGACTTCCGCAACACGCTGATTGTCATGACCTCGAATCTCGGCGCCGAATACCTGGTGGCGCAGGCCGACGGCGAAGACAGCGAGGCCGTGCGCGATCAGGTGATGGCGGAAGTGCGGGCGCATTTCCGGCCGGAATTCCTCAACCGTATCGACGAGATCATCCTGTTCCATCGCCTGAAGCGCGAGCAGATGGGGCGCATCGTCGAGATCCAGCTCACGTCGCTGCAGAAGCTTCTGGAAGACCGCAAGATCGCGCTGACGCTCGATGCCAAGGCGCGCGATTGGCTCGCCGAGAAGGGCTACGATCCGGCCTATGGCGCGCGGCCTTTGAAGCGCGTCATCCAGAAGTCGGTGCAAGATCCGCTCGCCGAGCTCATTCTGTCCGGCAAGATCAAGGACGGCGAGAAGGTCGCGGTTTCCGCCGGCAAGGACGGACTTGTGTTCAACGGCGCCAAGGTCGCGGCGGCGGCTTAAAGTTGCGAACGTAGCCCGGATGGAGCGCAGCGTAATCCGGGGTGGGCGTTTCGCTGGCAGGCCGATCCCGGATTACGCTGCGCTCCATCCGGCTACTGCGCTACCGCCGCGGCGTTTGCGGCTGCGGCGGAGGACCGGTGTCGTTGAGCCGCTCGCGGACGTGATCGACGAAATAGCGCGCCTGGCTCTTCGGCAGCCCGGACACGCGCAGCGGATTGAGCCCGCCGGAGCTTTCCACCGAGATCGCATCCCAGAAGAAGCCGCGGATATGGGTGACTTCGGCGACATGCGACAGCGGCAGATGCTCGTCGACGCGTTTCCACGGCGTCAGCCAGAAGCCGATGATATTGGTCGAGACGCCGATGCGGTCGGCGATCATGCGCGCGGGAAACAGCCAGCGCGTCAGATTGAAGTGAAACGTCGCCCACAGCCGGCTCGAGCGGACTTCGATGACGTCGCTTGGGGTCATTACCTTCGTCGCCAAAGTGTTTGTTACCGATTCCGCTCATTCCCGCGAAAGCGGGAATCCAGCGCTGGGTCCCCGCCTTCGCGGGGACGGGCGGAACAATCTGCTCCGCGCATCTCTATCATCGCATTAATGCGCCTGCGCGACATGTTAATGCGCTTGCTTAATGCGCTTGCGCGACATGGGCCGTCGCCGGCGCGTGCGACAGCACGGCGTCGAGCTGGTCGCGGTCCTTCTCGAAGCTGGCGAGGGTGGGCCCATCGAGCACGCGGCCGCGCGGCAGTTTGATGCGCATCGGATCGACGAAGCGATCATTGACGATGATCTCGAAATGCACGTGCGAGCCGGTCGACATGCCGGACGAGCCGACGAAGCCGATCACCTGGCCCTGGCGCACTTTGACGCCGACATCGATGCCTTTGGCGAAGGCGGTCATGTGGCCGTAGGCGGTCTCATAGCCGTTGGCGTGCTTGATGCGCACATATTTGCCGTAGCCGCCTTTCAGCCCGGCCTCTTCGATCTCGCCGTTGCCCGCGGCAAAGATCGGCGTGCCATAGGGCGCGCCCCAATCGACGCCGGAATGCAGTTCGCTGACATGAAGGAGCGGGTGGGTGCGCCAGCCGAACGGCGAGGTCATCATGCCGACTGCGACCGGCTTGCGCACCAGGAACTTCTTCGCGCTCTTGCCGGTCTCGTCGTAATAATCGTAAACGCCGTCATCGGTAGTCTGGAAGCGGTAGTATTTCTTGGTCTCGCCGCCGACGGTGAGCGAGGCGTAGCGCACTTCGGGGCGCTCGCCGGTTTCGTCGTCGGCATAGAGCACGTCGAAACTGTCGCCGGCCTGTACTTTGCGCTCGAAATCGACGTCGTAAGAATAGATGCGGACCAGGTCTTCGATGACTGAGTTGGGCACTTTGTTGCGCAGCGCCGTTTCGTAGAGGCTTTGATAGAGCTGCACACCGCTTAAATCGTCGTCGCTGTTGGCCTGCTGTTCGTCACCGGCGTTTTCGGCAATGCCGGTATCGATGTTGCGGATGTCGACCGGCACATATTGGCCGAGATCGGAGAGCGCCGCAGCGGCGACGATGCCGGTGTCGCCGGCGATGATGACGCGCAGCGGCTGCATATGGCCGAGGCCCGCGGGCGTCGTCAGCACGCGCAGTTTCTGGCCGTCTTTGAGCCCGCCCTCGAGGGCAGCCGGCCCGATCACGGCGATGATCGCCTTGATCTCCTCGGGCGCAGCGCCGAGCTCGCGCAGAATGGAGCCGACGGTCTCGCCCTTCTTGACGACGACCTGCTTCTCGCTCCAGTCGCCGCCGCCGTTCACGACGCTGGTGGTCTTCGGCAACAGCGTGACGTTTTCCGGCACGACGCGCGGCATGAAGCCGAAATAGGTGTCGGGATCGGCCTCGGGCGCGTAGTTCATTTTCAGGTTCGGCGTGCCGTCGGCATTGACCAGAAGGCTTGTCGTCGTGCCGGTCGTGATGTTGGCGGCGACGTCGCGCACCCGCGCCAGCACGTCATCGATCGGCAACAGCGTCGAGGCCTTGACCTTGGGCAGCAGCGAATTGAGATCGCAGGCGCCGGGCGTCGCAACCTTGTTCTTGGTGATCGGCGCGACGAGGTCGCATTCGACGAAGCTCACTTCGGCGTCGGGCTCGGCCGCGGGCGGCGCCTGATCGTCGCCGCCGACACTGTCGGTCAAAAGCTTTTGCGGATTGTAAGGCGGGATCTTTGCGGAAAGCTCGGTCGCGGTCAGCGTCAGATTGCCGGTGACGCGCATATACGGCCGCATGCGCACCATTTCGCGATCGCGGACGTGGCTCGAGGTCGGGATGCGCAAGGCTTGCCGCGCCACGCTCGGCTCGATCATCGCCGGCAGGCGGTCGGTCTTGCGCAGCGCGTTGAGATGATCGCCGATCGAGGAAATGGCGCCGCGG
>CAVUNZ010000003.1:165000-503064 GCA_963742975.1 uncultured Alphaproteobacteria bacterium
ACGCGAAAATATTTGAGACGTCATGTCCGAAACATCCGACCCGCGCCAATACCGTCCGCATGTCGCTCGCAATCGGGGGCCGATCCTCGATGTGTTGAAACGCGTGCTGCCTGAGCAGGGCCTGGTGCTGGAAATCGCCAGCGGCTCGGGCGAGCATGCGGCCTATTTTGCCGAGGCGCTGCCATCGCTGATCTGGCAGCCGAGCGATCCGGATGCGGCTGCGCTCTCGAGCATTGCCGCGCATCGGCACGATGTTGGCTTGGCGAATCTGCTGGCGCCTGTGCATCTCGACGTGACTTCGGCGTCCTGGCCGGTCGCGCATGCCGATGCGATCCTGTGCTTCAATATGATCCATATCTCGCCCTGGGCGGCCTGCGAGGGGCTCATGGCAGGCGCCGAACGCATGCTTTCGCCCGGCGGTATTTTGTATCTCTACGGCCCTTACAAGGTCGGTGGCCGCCATACCGCGCCGAGCAACCAGGAATTCGACGGTTATTTACGCGGGCAAAACCCGGCCTGGGGTATAAGGGACCTCGACGAGGTGACGGCATTGGCCAAGCGCCATAATTTCGGGCTGGTGGAAACCGTAGCGATGCCGGCCAATAATCTCAGCGTGATTTTTCGGCGCGAAGCCTAGACCTTGATCCAATTCGATTGAAGCGGATCAAGGTCTGGATTTCCTTGTTTGAGCATGATCTTTTCCGAAAACCGGTTTCCACTTTTCAGGATCATGCTCTAAGGCGACTATGCAAAGCATCTCCATCGGCAAGATTGCGCTGCCCAATCCGGTATTTCTGGCGCCGATGTCCGGCGTCACCGATGCGCCGTTCCGCCGCCAGGCCGCGATGCTCGGCGCCGGGCTCGTGATCTCGGAAATGACGGCCTGCGCGGCGCTCGCCGAAGACGGCCACAAACGCAAGCACATCGCGCATCAGCGCTTGGCGGATCACGGCGCAGGGCTGCATGTCGTGCAGCTTGCCGGCTGCGAGGCGGTCTGGATGGGCGAGGGCGCGCGCATCGCAGAGGATGCCGGCGCCGACATTATCGACATCAATATGGGTTGTCCGGCGAAGCACGTGACCAATGGCGCCTCGGGCTCGGCGCTGATGCGCGACCTCGATCATGCGCTGACTTTGATCGACGCCGTGGTGCAAGCGGTGACCGTGCCGGTGACCTTGAAAATGCGGCTCGGCTGGGATGATTTTTCCAAGAACGCGCCGGAACTGGCGCGGCGCGCCCAAGCGGCCGGCGTGCAACTCGTCACCGTGCACGGCCGCACCCGCTGCCAGTTCTATAAAGGCAATGCCGATTGGGCGGCGGTGCGCGCGGTGAAAGACGCCGTGTCGATCCCCGTTGTCGTCAACGGCGATATCGAAAGCTTTGACGATGCGGATCGCGCGCTGGCCGCTTCAGGCGCCGATGCGGTGATGGTCGGCCGCGGCGCGCAAGGCCGGCCGTGGTTTCCGGGCCATCTCGCGCATTATCTCGCGACCGGCCAGCGTCAGACGCCGCCTCAGCTGCGCCAACAGCTCGCGCTGATTAGCGCGCTCTACGAGGAGATGCTTTCGCATTACGGTGTCGCCGTCGGGCTCCGCCATGCGCGCAAACATCTCGGCTGGGCGCTCGATACCGCGGCGGCTGTCGCCGGAGCGCCGGCGCATCATCTGAAAGCCTATCGCGGTGGGGTGCTGACCGCGACCGATCCCAAAGTCGTACAGCTTCGGCTTGCCGAAGCCTTCGACGATCTCGGCGCCAAGCTTGGCACATTGAGCGTGGCAGCATAGAGACCGCACGATGAAAGCCGCGATGGTGACGGTTTTGGGCAGGCCGCCGGTTTATGCGGAATTCGCCGAGCCCGTGGCCGCCGATGGCGAAGTTCTCATCGACGTCACCGCCGCCCCGCTCAGCCACGTCACGCGCTATCGCGCTTCCGGCACGCATTATAGTTCGGCCGGAAGCCTGCCCTTTGTCGTCGGCCTCGACGGCGTCGGGCGGCACCGCGGGCAGCGCGTCTATTTCCTTCTGCCGCGTGCGCCGTTCGGCAGCATGGCCGAGCGGACCGTGGTGACGGCGTCGCATCTTGTCGCGCTGCCGGACGGTCTCGACGATGTGACAGCCGCCGCGATTGCCATCCCGGCGATGTCGTCATGGGCGGCGCTGCGCGAGCGCAGCAAGCTCGAGCCGGGCCAGGTCGTGCTGGTCAATGGCGCGACCGGCATTTCCGGCCGCCTTGCGGTGCAGATCGCCAAACATCTCGGCGCTGGAAAAGTCATCGCCACCGGCCGCAATCCCCGCATGCTCGCGGCGCTGCCTTCGCTTGGCGCCGACAGCACCATTTCGCTGGTGCAAGAGGAAGCTGCGCTCGATGAGGCCTTCCAAAAGCTTTTCAGCGACGGCGTCGATATCGTCCTGGATTATCTCTGGGGGTCGAGCGCGGAGCGTCTCCTCGCCGCGGCGGCAAAGACGAGCCGGGACGCCAAGCCTGTCCGCTTCGTCCAGATCGGCTCATCGAGCGGACCGAACATTTCCCTGCCGGCGACGACCATCCGCTCGTCCGGCCTGGAACTGATCGGCTGCGGCATGGGCAGCATTCCGTTCGAGCAGATGCTCGCGACCATCGCGCGGGTGTTCGCCGCCACCGTGCCGCATGCGCTGGCGATCACGCTGAAGATTCGTCCGCTTGCCGAGATCGAGAGCAATTGGGCGATCGACACCACGGCGACGCGAACCGTGTTTACGTCAGGCTAGGGAGCGAACGAGGTGCTTGAACTCTATCATCACGGCTCGTCGGTCTGCGCGGCGAAAGTCCGCCTGGCGCTCGCGGAGAAGCAACTCGCCTGGGACGGGCACTATCTCGACATCCTCAAAGGCGAGCAGTTCAGCCCGGAATACCTGAAGATCAATGCCAAGGGCGTCGTGCCGACGCTGGTTCACGACGGACGGGCGATTCCGGAATCGACGGTGATCTGCGAATATATCGACGAAACTTTCGACGGAAATCCGATCTATCCGTCCTCCACTTACGACCGCACGCGGGTCCGCATCTGGACCAAGGCGGTCGACGAGGAATTGCATCCGGCCTGTTCCGCGATCACGTATGTGGTTTCGCACCGCCACACGATCCTGCGTAACGGCGTCGGCAGTTTCGATGATTTCCTCAAAGCCGCCGGCGCCGAAGGGCTGACCGCGCGGACGCAGAAATGGCAATGGATCCAGCACGGCCTCGCCGCCCCGGGGGCGGCCGATCGGGTCCGACTCTATGTCGGATATCTGAAAAAGATGGAGGACGCGCTGGGCGCGGCCGATTGGCTTGCAGGCGGCAGCTTCACCATGGCCGATATCGCCATGACGCCCTACGTCAACCGGCTCGACGCCCTGGCGATGGACGGCCTCTGGAAGGATGGGCGCCTGCCGCGAGTGGCGCGCTGGTTCGCGCGGGTTAAGGACCGGCCGACATTCAAGCCAGCACTGCTCGATTGGATGCCATCCGAACTCGCCAAGGAAATGCGGGAGAACGGCGAAAAATCCTGGCCCGACGTGAAAAAGCTTCTGGAATCCTGATCGACTGCGAGGTTCGCCGTCACACCGCTTCTTTCGCTAAAATGTGCTGGCGGAATTTCGGCATCACCTCCCGCGCCAGGAGCCGCATCGAATCGCGCTCCCAGGCGCGGTTCGGGCCGCCCCAGTCGAGACCGGTCATCAACAGCGTGCCGAACGGGCCTGCGGCTTCGCGCAAGGCGACGAGCTTGTCGAGAAACGTTTTCGGCGAGCCGTAGATCGCCGAGCCCTCGGTAATGGCGTCGACGGTCGCCTCCTCGTCCGTCATGTCGATGCGCGGCTTCAGCGCCGAGAGCAGGCCGACGCGCGACAGCACTTCGCGCATATAGGAATAGAAATAGCGGTTGGCGCCGTTTCGCTGAACACGCGATTTCGCGCCTGGGCATCGGTCGGAGCGATCATGACATTGCGCGCCACGCGCCAATTGTCGCCGCAGCGCGGGCTTGCCCGCCTCGGCGCAGGCTTTGCTGTAGATCTCCCAGTGCGAGCCGAGCGCCTCGCTCGGCACATTGTTGGCGGAGATGATGCCCCAGCCGCGCTCGCCGGCGACGCGCGCGGTCGGTGAATTGCGGCTCGCGACCGACATCGAAATCGGCGGGCCGGGCTTCTGATAAGGTTTCGGCATGTAGCCGATGCCGAGCTCGGGAATGATCGCGTCTTTGAGCTTCACCGACCAGAACTCGCCTTCGAGATCGTAGGGCGGATCCTGCGCCCAGATGCGCTCGATCATGGCGATCGATTCCATGGCTTTGCGCTCGCGCACCTTGCGGTCGCTGTTGCCGAATAACTCGAAGTCCGAGAACAGCCCGCCGATGCCGACGCCGAGCATGAAGCGGCCGCGGCTCATGGCGTCGAATTGCGCGACTTCAGCCGCGACCTTCACTGGGTGATGGCTCGGCAGGCAGATCACCGCGGTGCCGAAGGTGAGATTCTTGGTGCGCGGCAAAAGGCTCGCCATGAACATCAGCGGCGAGGGGATCGGCTCGGTGGTCGCGGAAAAATGCTCGCCGAGCCACAATTCGTCGAAGCCGAGCGCGTCGGCGTAGAGCGACTTCTCCTCATCCTCGGCCAGCGTGTCGGCGAACGCCCGGTCCGGGGGATGCACCGGCATCATGAACAGGCCGAGACGCATTTGTCTTTCCTCCGCTGCTGCGTTGCGCGCACCGCAGCGCAGGGAGAAATTGAAGTCAAGGACGAGGTCGCGTATGCCACATCGTGAAACGCCGCCGATCAGAGCGCACCGGAGAGGAACCCCATGAACCCCAACATGACCGCCTCCAGCAACGGCAAAAGGCCGACCAACCGCGTCTATCGCATTGCCGTTATTCCCGGCGACGGCATCGGCAAGGAGACGGTGCCGGAAGGCGTGCGCGTGCTCGAGGCTGCGGCCCGGAAATTCGGCTTCGAGTTGCGCAACGACGATTTCGACTTCGCCTCCTACGATTATTACGAAAAGCATCAGCGCATGATGCCGGAGGATTGGAAGGAAAAGATCGGCAAGCACGACGCGATCTTTTTCGGCGCGGTCGGCTGGCCGGCAAAGATCCCCGATCACATCTCGCTGTGGGGCTCGCTCATCCTGTTCCGCCGCGAGTTCGATCAATATGTCAATCTGCGCCCGGTGCGGCTGATGCCGGGCGTGCCGTCACCGCTCGCCAATCGCAAGCCCGGCGATATCGATTTCTGGGTGGTGCGCGAAAACACCGAAGGCGAATATTCAGCGATTGGCGGCCGCATGTTCTCAGGCACCGACCGCGAAGTGGTGGTGCAGGAGACCGTGATGTCGCGCGTCGGCGTCGATCGCGTGCTGAAATTCGCTTTCGAACTCGCGCGCAAGACGCCGAAAAAGCATCTCACCTCGGCGACCAAGTCGAACGGCATCGCCATCACCATGCCGTACTGGGACGAGCGCGTCGAGGAAATGGCGAAGAATTTTCCCGACGTGAAGTGGAACAAATTCCACATCGATATTTTGTCGGCGCTGTTCGTGCTCAAGCCCGACCAGTTCAACGTCGTGGTCGCCTCGAACCTGTTCGGCGACATTCTCTCCGACCTTGGCCCGGCCTGTACCGGCACCATCGGCATCGCGCCGTCCGGCAATATCAATCCGGAGCGCAAATATCCGTCGGTGTTCGAGCCGGTGCATGGCTCGGCGCCGGATATTGCCGGGCAGGGCATTGCCAATCCGATCGGGCAAATCTGGTCAGGCGCGATGATGCTCGAACATCTCGGCGAGACCGAAGCGGCCGATGCCATCGTGAAAGCGATCGAAACGGTGTTGGCCGAGCCGAAGCTGCGCACCCGCGATCTCGGCGGAGCGGCCAGCACAGTTGCCTGCGGCAAGGCGGTGGTGGACGCGCTCGGTTAGGCGTTTTCGTTTGCCTGCAAATTGGTCATGCCTGACAATATTTTATGCAGCGCGTAGCTATTCCGCGGGTTACAGCGGAATGAATGACGGCCTGCGTCAATTTGCGACGCGGCGTCTGGTTCGCGAAGGCGCGCTGCGCTGCCGGATTGCGCACAGTGAACGCGCACTTGGCACGGCTATTGCTCAAAAAAGGATCGAATTAGTCGCGATGGCAAGGAGGCCCCGTGTCCTATTTGATCCCTTCAGAATTTGTCACCAAAATGGTCGACGCTGGTGAATCGAAAATTCTCATGTCGACCCGAGACACGATTGTGCGCGCCTATATGGCGGGTGCAATCCTCGCATTGGCAGCCTGGTTCGCGGTCACGATCAACGTGCAGACCGGACAGCCGATCGTCGGCGCACTTCTGTTCCCGGTCGGATTTTGCATGCTGTCGCTTTTGGGCTTCGATCTGTTGACCGGCGTCTTCGTGCTCTCGCCGCTGGCCTGGTTCGACAAGCGGCCGGGGATCACGTTCATGGGTGTTTTGAGAAACTGGGGTCTGGTTTTCATCGGCAACTTTTTAGGTGCCCTGACCGTGGCCTTCCTGATGGCGTTCGTCACGACCTTCGGCTTTACCCAGCCGCCGGACAAGGTCGGCACCGTCATCGGCAGCATCGGCGAAGCCAGAACGCTTGGCTACGCGGCGCATGGGGCGGCCGGCATGGCGACACTGTTTTTGCGCGGCATGCTGTGCAACTGGATGGTGTCGACCGGCGTCGTCGGCGCGATGATATCGACGACGGTGCCCGGCAAGGTCGTCGCCATGTGGATGCCTATCCTGGTGTTCTTCTACATGGTGTTCGAGCATTCCGTCGTGAACATGTTCCTGTTTCCGGCAGGCCTGATGCTGCACGCCCCGTTTTCGATCTCGGACTATTTCATCTGGAACGAGATTCCCACGGTGTGCGGAAATCTGGTCGGCGGCATCGCCTTCACCGGCATGACCCTCTACGCCACGCATGTGCGGACTGCGCCCAAGCGCGCCGTTCTGAAGGCGGCCTAGAGAGCTCTGGGCGGCGATCGGCTCAATCTGAAACGATTGCGCTCCGGGCGGTTCTGCTATCATTGAGCCTCAATCCACCAGGATTGAGGCTCTTTTCTTTGGTCGGGGCATGTCGAGGCAGCTCGCAATATCGATCGGCCAATATTCTGATAGGGGCCGCAAGGAGACCAATCAGGATTTTCACGGCGCGCTGATCCCGAACGAGCCGCTATTGAGCCTGAAGGGCATCGCTATCGCGGTGGCCGACGGGATCAGCACCAGCGACGTCAGTGCGATCGCCAGCAAGTTGGCCGTCAAAAGCTTTTTGACCGACTATTACTGCACGTCGGAGTCATGGTCGGTCAAAACATCGGCGCAACGTGTGATCGCGGCGACAAACTCCTGGCTTTACGCGCAGACCCGGCAAAGCCAGCATAGCTACGACAAGGATCGCGGCTATGTCTGCACGCTCAGTGTCCTGGTTCTCAAGTCGACCACGGCGCATATTTTTCATGTCGGCGATGCCCGAATCTACCGCGTCGCGGCGGCCGCTCTGGAACAACTCACCGAAGATCACCGCATCGTTGTGTCGCCGGAGCAGACTTATCTGGGCCGCGCTCTGGGGATCAGTTCCCAGATCGAAATCGATTACCAGGCGATCAATATCGAGCTCGGCGATATCTTTTTGCTCGTGACCGACGGTGTCTATGAGCATGTCGGCAGCGGCTTTATCGCCGAAGCAATCGGCAGCGCCAGCGAACTGGACAGCGCTGCCAAAGCCATTGTCGAGGAGGCCAAGCGGCAGGGCAGTCCCGACAATATGACTGTCCAGATCGTCAGGGTGGACGATCTGCCCGACGGCGACGGCGACGAAATCGCCCGCCAGGCTTCGGAGCTGCCTTGCCCGCCGCTGCTGGAAGCACGGATGGTGTTGGACGGATATCAGATCGTGAGGGAAATTCACGCCAGCAGCCGGAGCCATCTTTATTTGGCGGTCGATAGCGCCGATGGCGTACTTGCTGTCCTCAAGACGCCTTCGATCGACCTGCGTGACGACCCATTTTATCTGCAGCGATTCATGATGGAGGAGTGGATCGCGCGCCGCATCAACAGCGCCCATGTCGTGAAACCTCACGCCTTGTCGGGAAAAAGAAACTACCTTTACGTGGTGATGGAATTTGTCGAAGGGCAGACGCTGCGGCAATGGATGATCGATAATCCTAAACCGAGCCTCGAAACCGTGCGCGGCATTGTCGAGCAAATCGCCAAAGGGCTGCAGGCGTTCCATCGGCTGGAGATGCTGCATCAGGACCTGCGGCCGGACAACATCATGATCGACCGGACCGGTACGGCAAAGATCATCGATTTCGGCTCGGTGCGAATAGCCGGCATTGCCGAAGGCGCCGGCGCGCGCCCCCGGAGCGATATTCTGGGCACGATGCAATATACGGCGCCGGAATATTTCCTCGGTGAAGACGGGTCGCCGTCTTCCGACATTTTCTCTCTCGGCGTTGTTACGTATCAGATGCTGACCGGCGACTTGCCTTACGGTGTCGAGGTATCCAAGACCAGAACAAGACGGCAGCAGCAAAAGCTGCGATACAGATCCGCCCTGAACGACAGTCGCGAGATTCCTGCGTGGATCGACGGGGCGCTCAGGAAAGCCGTGCACCCCGACCCGCGGCATCGCTATGAGGAATTATCCGAATTCATCTTCGATCTTCGTCATCCGAACAAAAAGCTTTCCGACTCGCGGCCTACGCCGTTGCTGGAGCGCAATCCGCTGCTGTTCTGGCAGGCGTTCTCTGCGTTGCTGTTTATCGCCGTGGTGATCCTGTTGGGGATGCTGTTTCGCGCGAGATAGCTCTCGTCCTTCTCGCCGCGGCCGATGCGCGCGCCCGCACCCGCACCGATCGTTACAATTCGACTGCAAATCAAGACCCATTAGCGCCAAACGCGCGCCAAAGACGCGCGATGTACGTGACATCTTTGCAAGGCGCGAGAGGAACTATTGCGCCGGCAGTTACGTTATTGCCTTCGGACCATCCATCGGTAAGCGTGGTGCAGATGCAAAAACAATCTGAAGAATATCGGCACAAAGCGGCTGAATGTGCCCGCAAGGCGCTGGCATGCCCGGAACCAGCGATCAGGCGCGGCTTCGCCGAAGCAGCCCGTCGCTGGCGTCACCTGGCGCAGCGCAAGGAAGACGAGATTGCGGCGCCGCAACCGATCCGGATCGTCGCCATCCGCTCATGAGGGCATGAGCACCGGCGGCCGGGAGCGTGTATCGCTTTACGCGGCGACGCTGTCGGGGTCGCGCGCGGGGACGAGATCGCGCAGCTTCGGCGCGACGTGCTCCATGAACAGCCGCATCGAGCGCGCAACCTTCTCCGGCGTCGCCCACTTTTTGCCGGCAACGATCAACAGCGTACCGAAGCCGCCGGCGTCGTCGTAGAACTGACGCAGCTGCCGCGCGACCGTGTCGGGATCGCCGAGACAGTAGAGGCCGGTTTCGGCAAGCTCGTCGAATGTCACGGTATCGCCCTTGATCTTCAGGCCGAGATTCGTCGTCACGAGGCGGATCAATCCGCGTTTCAACTGAAAACCCAGTTCGTAATTGATGTCGTCGCGCAGATCGTCCATCGCTTCGCGGCGGCTGTCGGCGAGATAGACGTAGCGCGCAGTGGTCACGTTTTGCAGCGGCATGGCGTGGCCCGCGGCTTTGGCGGCCCGCAGATAAATGTCGGCGCGCTTGCGCAGCGAGGCCGCGCTTTCAAGCTGCGCGGAGAGGAGCGTATAGCCGCGCGCGCCGGCGAGCTCGATCATGGCCGGCGTATCGGTCGCCGTTGCCATCGGCATGTGCGGAGCGACGAGCGGCCGCGGCGTGACGACGACGCTCTTGCCGCGCCAATGCTTGCCGTCCCAGTCGAAGGGCTCGGGCGCCGTCCAGCATTTCAAGATCAGGTCGAGCGATTCACGCAGGCGCTCATGGCGATCGGTAAAGGACAGCCCGCGCTCGTCGGCAAAAAACGGGTTCGGAAAGCCCGAGCCGAAGCCGAAGATGTAACGGCTGCCGCCGATCACATGATCGGTCACCGCCGCCTGCATGGCTGTATCGACCGGGTGCATGAGGTGAATAAGCTTGACCGCGGCGCCCATGCGGATGCGCTTGGTCAGCGCCGCCGCCTTGCACATCAGAAGTTCCGGGACCGGCAGCGTATCGACCTTGTCGATATAGATCGGTTCGCCATGGTGCTCGCTGATATAAGCATCGCGAAAGCCAAGCTGGTCCGCGAGCACGATTTCGTCCAGGTCTTGTTGGTAGGTCGCCGCGGCGCTGGTATGAGGCCGAAAACCGTTCGAGAAAATTCCGAATTCCATTTGCAGTCCCCGCGTGGCGAAGGCCGCACGTTACGATCCCGACCGCGCCTTGACAACGCATCCTTAACAACACGTCCTTGACAACACATTGGGCGGCGACGCGTATGTCGGGGAATAAAGCCAAGAATGTGCCAGAGCCGCCGAGCCTGTCCCGGGATCGCTGCATGACCGATCTGCATATCTACGGCGTCGCCCGTACCCGTGCCTTCCGGGCGCTCTGGGCCGCGGAAGAGCTCGGCATTCCCTACGAACACAAACCAATCGAGATCGGCGATGCCGGCGCGCGCACGCCGGAATTTCTTGCGCTCAATCCCAACGGCCGATTGCCGGTGATCATCGACGGCAATTTCGTGCTGCCGGAATCGCTGGCGATCACGCTCTATCTCGCCAAGAAGCATTCGTTCGGCAACCTCTATCCGGATAGTCTCAAGGACGAGGCTCGCGTCTGGCAATGGAGTTTCTGGGCCCTCGCCGAGGTCGATCGCGGCGTCAATATCTGGTCGCTTCATGCCCTGCGCCTGCCGCCGGGCGAACGCAACACAGCCTTGCGCGAAGAGGCGCTTAAAGTCATCGCCGCGCCGTTCAAGGTGCTCGATGCCGCCGTGGCGCGACAGCCCTATTTGCTCGGCGCCGATTTCACTATCGCCGATCTCAATGTGGCCGCCGTCATCAGCCGCGCCGCCGATATGGACCTTTCGGCCCGGCCGCATCTGAACGCGTGGCTCGCCCGCTGTCTCGACCGGCCGGCGGCACGCGCCGCGCTGGCGCTCAAGACCAAATCCGACAGTGACACGCCGGCCGACGTCACGCGCCGCATCGCTCAGATCAACCGGCTATGAGCGCGCCCTTCAATCTCAGAGACGCGATGAGCGAAGCCGTTGCGGCGCATCAGCAGGGCCGCTTGCGCGACGCCGAGAAGCTCTATGCGCGCGTGCTCAAGGCGGTGCCGGATCAGTTCGACGCGCTCAATCTGCTCGGCACCGTCAAGGCGCAGCAGGGCCATGTCGGCGAGGCGCATCGCCTGTTCAATGCGGCCGTCAAGGCCAATCCGGCAGCGCCGCAGGGCTGGAGCAATCTGGGCCAGGCGCTGTATGCGCTCAAACGCGGCGCCGAAGCGCTCGAATGCCTCGACAAGGCGCGCAGCCTCGCGCCGGATGACCTCAACATTCTCCACCAGCATGCCAATGTGCTGTTGAGCCTCGATCGGGCGGCCGCGGCGCTTGGCGAATTCGAAACCATGCTGGCGCAAATACCGCAACATCTGCCGCAGCATGTCGAGGCGCGCATCAATTGCGGTCTGGCGCGGGCGGCCGCCGGCGCTCCCGAACAGGCGCTCGCCGATTTCGACGCCGCGCTGGCGCTGGCGCCCGGCCATCCCGGCGCGTCCTATAATCGCGGCGTCGCGCTGATCAAGCTCGGCCGCTACGAGGACGCGGTGGCCGCCAATGATGCCGTGCTCGCGGTCGAGCCCGGCCACCTGACGGCATGGCTCAATCGCGGCAAGGCGCTGGCGCAGCTCAATCGCTATGACGAAGCGCTGACGAGCTATGGCGAAGTGCTGGCGATCAAGAAGGATCACGCCGACGCGCATTTCAACCAGGCGCTGGCTTTGCTCACGCAGGGCAAATATCAGCGCGGCTTCGGCGAATACGAATGGCGCTGGCGCCGCACCGGCATGGCGGCGCAGAAGAGTTGCGGCAAGCCGCTCTGGCTCGGCGAATATCCGCTGGCGCGCAAGACCGTGCTGCTGCATGCCGAACAGGGGCTCGGCGACACCATCCAGTTCGCGCGCTATGCGCCGATGCTGGCGGCAGCCGGCGCCAAGGTCGTGCTTGAAGTGCAGCCGGAGCTGAAAACGCTGATGGCGCGGCTCGACGGCGCCGCAACCGTAATCGCGCGCGGCGAGGCGCCGCCACTCTTCGACGTGCATTGTCCGCTCGGCAGCCTGCCGCTGGCCTTGAAGACGGAGCCGGGCACGGTGCCGGCGTCCATTCCTTATCTGGCGGCGAGCGGCGCGCATCTCGCCAAATGGTCGATGCAGATCGGCGCGCTGCCGCAACCGCGCATCGCCATTTCCTGGTCGGGCAATTCAAGCCACGACAATGATCGCAACCGCTCGATTGCATTCAGTCGCTTGGCGCCGTTGTTTCCCCCTCCCAACCCTCCCCCGCATGCGGGGGAGGGCATATCGATGAACCCTCGCCCGCATGCGGGGGAGGGCAGCAGGGTGGGGGCAAGCTTCATCAGCATCCAGCACGATGTACGTCCCGAGGACGCGGCGGCGCTTGCGGCCGAGACCGGCGTCACTCATGTCGGCAGCGAGCTTGACGACTTTGCCGACACCGCTGCGGTGCTCGCGCTGTGCGATCTGGTGATCGCGGTCGATACCGCGCCGGCGCATCTCGCCGGCGCCCTGGGCCGGCCGGTCTGGGTGCTGGTGCCGTTTGCGCCCGATTGGCGCTGGACGCTCAGCGGCGAAACCACGCCGTGGTATCCGACGGCGCGGCTGTTCCGGCAGACCGCGCTCGAAGATTGGGATGGCGTCATTGCACGCATCGGGACGGAGTTGAACCGCTTCGTGTCAAAGTAGCGATGATCAAGCGCATGCAAGCCGTCCTGAACGTTGAGCGCGCGAGGAACGACTAATCCGCATGAGACTATTCGTGCGCGCAAGCACCGTATTTGCCGCCGCGATGGCGGCGGTCTGGATGTTGCCGTCGGCAAGGGCGGCGCCGCCCGAAGCGGGCTATATCGCCGCGCGCGATGCGGCCATCGCCAAGATCAAGGCCATGGATACGGCGAATATGGATACGGCGAATACGGACAGGCGAATATGGATAAGGCGAACCCGGCGTCTTCGAACGGCGACGATTCCGCTGTGCTCGCCGCTGAAGAAAAGGCGCGCAAAGGACTTGAAGTGCAGATGCGCGCCGTGCTCGGTCCGGTCGCCATCAAGGGCTTGGAAGGCGAGGGCGCGATCAATCTCGACACTTTGATCGAAGGCGATGAGGATTTCGGCCTGCTTGACGGCATGATCTACGGACCGGTCGACGCCAAAACCCGTGTCATCGTGACGACCGACGGCCTGTTGCGGCGCTGGCTGCATCAGCACAAGGATTGGTGGGGCAAAGACTCGCCGAGCCTCCCGCAGGATCCCGGCGCTGCCGTTAAAGTGGATGCGTTCTACACGCAAGCGGTCCAGAACGATGCCGCCATCATGCGCTTTGCCGTGCTTGCAATTCGCAAACCGGCGGGCGCGGCCTTTGCTTTCGCCATGCTTGCGGCGCGCAGCCAAAGTGAAGTTCCGGCCAAAGCCGACGAGATTTTTATCGTGACGGCGCAAGGCGGGCGCGTGTTCATCGGCTATACGAAAGAGTTCGACGCGGTCGGGCCGATCGCGGCCTGCGATCGGACGCGAGACGATCTCGTCAAAAAATCCGCCGCGGCGGCCGAAGAAGCGGGGTTGAGCGAGGCTGCGCGGGAAAAGAAATCGCAGGCGCTGAGCGGGCAAGCCGATACGGAATTCTTGCGCTGCTTCGCTGAGACAGCGTCGCAACAGAACGGTTTCGCGGGCGCCGTGACGGCGGCCCAGGCGCTGATGGACCGGCTTCCGCTGCACTGAAGCTGCGTGCGCTTCGCCGAAGACGGCGGCGCGCCGACATCGATGCCGCCGCGCGAATTGACCGCATTTCTCGCCGCCGACGAAGCGATGCCCGCTTTTCCCGATCCCAGTCAGGCGGCAGACAGCCCGGGCTAGTGGGGGAGGCGCTGGAGGGCAGGCTCGGCGCGTTCATGGTCATTGTCCAGGTGATCGTTGGCGGCCTGCTGTTGGGCGCAATCTACGCGCTGTTTTCCTCAGGCCTCACCTTGATCTGGGGCATGATGAATTTCATCAATTTCGCCCACGGCGAATTTGCCATGCTCGGCATGTATGTGGCGTTTCTCGTGGTGATGTGGCTGCACGGCGGCCCGCCGTCTTCACGCCCGCCGCGGCGCTCGCTTTGTTCGTGCTCGGCGTCGGCATCTACGGGTCGGCTCGATACTTCGAACGTTACGCCGTGACCGCTGTCACATCTATTCGCCTCGTCATAATCCACGTCATACTTCCGGGCCTCGCGCCAAACCTTTCACTATGGATCGGAACTTCGCGGACGGGTTCTAAGTGGACGCAAGGAACACTCAGGGCGATCGGACGTTGTCGCTAACGGCTTTTGATCGCCAACGGGAGGGGCGTATGGGTAAATCTGGCGTGGGTCTGTTGCAAACGATAAGGATGCTGGGCGTTTGCGCTGTGTTAGCTACGGGGGCCTCGAGCACCGGACTAGCCGCGTCGGATGAAACTCCGCGGATGCGCCCGGCGCCGACGCCCGAAACGGCGCAGAAGAATGAGGCCACGAAAGCGCCTCCGAAGCTGAACCCCACGCCGAGCGCCAACCAGCTGGAAAGCTGGCGACAGGCAATCGTGCACACGAAGCGGCCCAGGAAAGCCTGTTTTACCGCAAAGTATCCCGCCACTGCCTGGACCGAAGTGCCGTGCATCAAGCCGCCGCCCACGCCCTTTTTGCGGGCTCGGGGGATACGGCCCGCAACTGTTGGGAACGGAAGCGATTTCTCGGCGCAACCTGCCTCAGGCCTCATCTCCGAGGCGGATGGATTATTCGACCAAGTCACCGGGGTAACCAGCGAATACATGCTCTTGAACGGCAAGCAGAGCCCCGGCGTTTTTTCCCTCCAGCTCAACACCCAGATGTTTACGACGTCGGCGTGCGGGCAGACTTCAGGCTGCACCGGCTGGCAACAGTTTATCTTCAGCAACGGTGGCTGCGGCGGCAATGGATCGGCCTGCGCGTACATTCAGTCCTGGCTGTTCGGTTATGGTTCGACATGCCCGTCAGGATGGAGCGGCGGTTTTGGGGGCTGTCTCATCAACAGCGCAAATGCGGTTACATTCCCCCCGATCGCGATCAGTCAATTGGCGACCGTCAGGCTCACTGGCCAGGCCGCCGCTGCGGGCGATACGGTGACGCTGACCGTCGGCGATACTGTGTATTCCGCGCCGGGTGACAGCAATATTCCTGATCTTGGACAGCATTGGCAGATCGCTGAGTTCAACATTTTTGGTAATGGCGACGGGTCCGAAGCCGTCTTCAACACCGGATCAACGCTGGTGGTGCGCACTGTCGTGGACAGCGGAACAACAAGCCCTCCCACCTGCGACGCGCAGGGATTTACCGGTGAAACAAACAATCTGACGCTGACCTCCACGGCGATTCCACCGCCGGAAAACGCACCGATCCACCTATTGGCATCGCATCTGCCGGTGCTTCCCGGGTATCCGACATCGCCGTTCGGTCCCTCCCTAGTGTTCACCGAAAGCAACGCGGACGGTGTCGTTCAGGTCGACTGTGCCGATGCCGTCACCGTCGGCGACACACACCTCACCACCTTCAGCGGCCTGCATTACGACTTCCAGGCGTCGGGCGATTTTGTGCTGCTCGATTCTCCCGGGTTCAGCGTGCATGCCCGCCAGGTCTCCGGCGCGCCTACTTGGCCGAACACCGCCATCAACAAGGCCATCGTCGTGCAAATGGACGGCACGCGCGTTGAAATCTATGTCGAGCCCGAACGTGTCTACGTCGATGGCAAACCGACAACCGTGGCCGACAACGCGCCTCTCCTGCTCCCCACGGGAGTGCAAGTAGTGCACCACGGCAGCGAGTACGACATTACCGGCGCTGGCGGCAACGCGATGCGGGCGACGCTGTACGGCGTCTTCATCGACGCAACCGTGGGTCTGGGCAAAACCCCGGCCCCCCATGCCAGTGGACTGCTGGGCACTCCTGGAGCGAGCGCCGCGCAACTGGTCACCGCGGACCGCACAATATTGAAAGAGCCGGTCTCCTTCAGCGATCTCTATAACAAATACGGTGAGAGCTGGCGGGTTCCCGCCGCCAAACGGCTATTCACCGAGGAGATCAGGACAACGGCCGGCAATCCAAAGACGTCAATATTTGCCCAGGACTTGACTTCCGACCAGAAGGCACACGCGTTGGCGGCCTGCAAAGCGGCGGGTATTGTCAACCAGGACCTTCTCGACGACTGCACCCTCGACACTACTGTACTGCATGACGATGTGGCGGTGAACGCCTTTACCAAAGTGCATGCGCCGATTCGCGTCATTCGGCCCGCGCTTCAGGCCAAACCGGCGGCCCAGTAGATTTGCCGTGCCGAGTGGCTGCGGTCTCCAATACCGTGTGGGAGGCATCGCGTTCATTCATCGATTGTCGTCAACTCGGCAACTTCGCGCCGGAAGCGGTGCATCGTTGGAGATAGGTTAAGATGCTAGAGCGACAACTGATTCAATCCAAAGCAATCATGCTCTAATCGCCGTGCTCCCACAGCGCTTCGATGCGCTGGCGGAACGGCTTCGACCGTTCGGCGAACAGGCGATGCGCGACCTGTGCGGCGCGCAGCGCCAGCTGCATGGCGCGTTCGTTGCTCGCCGGCGTCAATCGCGAACGCCAATGCGCCAGAATCTGGTGCGGCGCGGTGAGCCGCAGCAGCACTTCGATGTCCTGGCGCTGGCCGAGCCGGCCGCGGATGCGCTCGGCTTCGCCGATCCACATTTGGCCAAAGCGCGGCCAGAGCGGTTCGATCAACTCCATCTGATAGCGCAAGTCGACGACGCGCTGGCGCAGCGTGTGCAGCTCTTCGCCGCTTGCCTTGGTCCAATCGTCGGGGATGTGGCGCCGCGCATTGCGATAGCTCTTGGCCAGTTGTCCGGCGAGCGCGGCGAAGTCGAGCGTATCGAGCGGCCACATGACGACCGCGGACGCGGCGAGATCGAGCCAGGCAATGATGGCGTCGCGCAGCAGCGGCGTGAGGCTCGAGCGTTCTTCGCCGGCGCGCAGCGCCTCGAGCCGCGCCCGGATCGTCTCGCTGGTGCGCGTCGACAGCACCAGATTGCCCTTGTCGATCAGCCCGTCGAAAGCGTTGAGCGCCGCGGCGCCGTCGCGGGCCTGGGCGAGCGAGCGGGCATGGTCGCGCGATTCCTGCCGCCAGCGCGTCGCGTCGGCAATGAACGGGGCCAGGAGCCGCATCAGCGCCCGCCATTCCTTCATGGCGCGGCGGAAATGGTGCACTGCCGCTTCCTGGGTGCGGTCGGGGTCGGAAATGGCATGGCGCGCCTCGGCCAATATGCCGGCCGCAACCGTGCGCAAAGCCGGTCCAAGCGCCGCTTTGGGGTGTAAGGCGGGTTTCTCGGCCATTAACGCTTCTACGGGACCGTGCATGTCGTTTCGATGGGTTCCTTTGTGACATTATGGCGAAAAATAAGGCCCACCGCACTTCCCTTATGCTAGAGCGCTTGCTACATGAGCCCCCTGAGAAAAATCAAATGTTTGGCGCGGGGTGGAGCAGCCCGGTAGCTCGTCAGGCTCATAACCTGAAGGTCATAGGTTCAAATCCTATCCCCGCAACCAATTTCAAAAGGGCCCCGCTTCGGGGCCCTTTTATTTTTTCCGGGCCTGAGATTTGGGCCCAGCCAGAAGTTTGACGACGCACTTGCCCGCAACTGCCGCGGCATGTCTTGCGAACGCGGTCGAGGCGAAAAAGTTATCTCAGCGGCGGCCGCTACGGCGCATCTCGCTTGCCGCATGCCGTCGGTCCCTTTCCGCGTGCGCCGTCATACGAATGACAGTTCCAGCGAATGACAGTTCCAGATGCGACCGACTGCATACCGCGCGGCGAATTCGCGCGGTCAACCGCCTGCCGCGTGATAGTCTTTGGATACCGCTCCAATGCGAGCAATGCAGACGCACATTGCTGAAATGTCATTTCCGCGTCACCGCGGGAAGTGTAGCTTCGTCGCGGCCATCTAGGGGGCGCGCGACGCGTTGGTCATCCAGCAGGAGACAGAGAATGAATAACGACTCCACCAAGAACCAATTGGACGTCAGTGAAATTGGTGAGATCACGAGTGAGTTGCACGAAGGCCGTCTGTCGCGGCGCGGCCTGTCTGACCGCCTTAAGGGCCTCGGTCTCGGTTTTGGCGCGGCCTTCGTGCTCGGCATGACCGGCGCGCAGGCGGCGACCGCCCCTGATTCCACGGTGGTGCTGAAGTCGACGAATCCGGCGGTGAACGCCATCATCCAAAACGGCACGCAATCCAGCACGGCTGCGCCCGATGGCAGCCCGCTGCAGCAGCTGGCGTGGTTCCGCCGCTATTTCCATCGCTTCTTCAATCGCTGGTATCGCCGCTGGTGATCGGCACAGCGTAACTCGATACATCGTCAAGAAGCGCCCGAGGCTCGATCTCGGGCGCTTTTTTCCAATTCCGCGATGACTGCAGGCATCGGCAGCGCTTACGGCAGCCCAATCTTGGCGCCGTTTCAGCTCCAGCGCGAAATTTGTATGATGACGCCGAACGGCTGCGGGGCGAGCCAGAAGGTCTAGCCATGACACATGCCGACATCTCCGCTGCCAATATGTCCGGCGCCGCCTCAGAGGCGATGCTCCGCCGCTCTTCGACATCGCCGCTGGCGGCACGGCCTTTCGCTTTCGTGCTCGTCAAGCTGGCGTCACGCTGCAATATCAAGTGCACCTACTGCTACTGGTTTCGCGACGCGATGGTTTACGCCAAGCCCGCGGTGCTCACGCCGGAAGCCGAGGACACTTTCTGTCTTCGTCTCGAAGAGCATATCCGCGAATTCAATCTGCCGTTTTTCCTGCTGGTGTTTCACGGCGGTGAGCCGCTGCTGTTTCCCAAGCGCCGGTTCGACGCCTTTTTGACCAAGCTGCGCGCGATCGAAACGCGCACCGGCTGCGCCATCAAACGCGGCGTCACCACTAACGCCATCCTGGTCGATGACGAGTGGATCGAACTGTTCAAGACGCACGATGTCAATGTCACCGTGAGCCTCGATGGGCCGGCCGAGATCAACGACAAGTTCCGCGTCGACTTCAAAGGCCGCGGCACGCTTCAGGAAACCCTGAAAGGGCTGGAAAGCCTGCGGGCGGCCGGATTGGAGCCGGGGCTGATCTCGGTCTGCAATCCGGGCACCGATCCCGAGAAGGTGCTCGACTTCGTGGTCGGCGAGCTCGGCTATACGCATTTCGATATCCTGCCGCCGGACGCAACCCACGCCGACAACCCGCCGCCGATCGACGAATACTTCATCAGGCTGTTCGACGTCTGGTTCGACAAATATGCCGCGCGGGGCGTGAGCATCGATACATTGGACGCGATGGTCCGCGGCCTGGTCGGGCAATTGTCGCTGTCCGACACGATCGGGCTTGGCCCGATCGATACCGTCACGCTGATGCCCGATGGCTCGCTCGAGCCGCTCGATGTGCTGCGCATCGCCGGCGACGGCTCGACGGCGTCGAAAACCCACGTCTTCAGCAATGCCATCAAGGACGTGGGGAAGGATCCGGTCTGGGACGAGGCCTACGAGGCCTCGGTGAATTTGTGCGCGACCTGCCGGAGCTGCGAGTTTTTGGACGCCTGCGGCGGCGGCCACCTGGCGCAGCGCTGGTCGGTCGAGCGCAGGTTCGATAATCCCAGCGTCTATTGCGAGAGCTGGAAGCGCATCCTCAACCATATCTGGAGCCGGATCGCGCCGACTCTATCGGTCCAAGTCGAACCCGCCGCCGACCGGCGCTGAACGCCACCGCCGAACCGCTCACTACGAAGCAGGCTGCATCGTTTTCAGCCGGTCGAGATAGGCCATGGCCGCGCGGCGTGCCGCATCCTGGTCGCAGCGCGCCTCACCTTGGGTGAGCATGCCGTCACTGCCGATCTGGAACAAATAGGTTTCGGCGGTGCGGCGGCACCTCACGAAGACGTTTGGATAGTCGTAGCCCGTGACTTCAAACATGACGTCATCCGTCGCAGATCGCTATTGAAGCAATTACGAGCGGGGAAGATTAACGAAGCGTTAACGAAACGCCGGTTCCGCATCAGGACTAGTACGGGCCGTGCTTCGCGCGCGGAGACGGTCTGGCAGGGGCGCCTGGCTTAGCAGGGGTGGCTGGCTTAATGCGCTAAGCGGCGAGCGGGAAAAAGTGATTGAGGGCGGCAAGCACCGCGAGAAGGAACAGGCCGATGCCGAGGCTGAAGCCGATCAGCTTTCTTTCGATCGCGCGCATCGGTTCGCGCGGCGTGGCATGCGGTTCATCATGCAGGGCCACCCGCAATTCCGAGTGAAAGTCCGCGTGCAATTCCGAGCCTAGATCGTAGGTCGTCATATCGGTCACATCGCCTGCCAAGTCGCCTGCCAAGCCCGCGCATGCGGGGCTGAGGACGTTGATCTCAGCATGGCGGAGCGGGGCGTCAATGCGGCCGAGAAAATAAGAGAATTTCGGTCGCCCGGAAGCGCTTCAAGCGAACGAATTCGCTCAGGCCGGCGCGGCTTGAGGAAAGAAATTATCCGTGAAATTTACCTGTCTAGGGCGAGCCTCACGCCGCCTGCGCGACGAGACGGTCCAGCTCACGCTGCACCAGCTGGCGGTAAAGGCCCTCGCCACGCATCAAGATATCCGGCGGGCCGTCTTGTATGACTTCACCGGTCTGCAGGACGATGATGCGGTCGAAATTGCGCACCGTCGACAGCCGATGCGCGATCGCGATCACGGTGCGGCCGTTCATCAGGCGGCCCAGCGCCTCGCGGATGGCTTCCTCGGATTCGCTGTCGAGCGCGGAGGTCGCTTCGTCGAGGAGAAGGAGCGGGGCGTCTTTGAGGAAAGCGCGCGCGATGGCGATGCGCTGGCGCTGGCCGCCGGAGAGCTTGATGCCGCGCTCGCCGACGATGGTGCGCATGCCGAGCGGCAGGTCCTCGATGAAATCGCAACGCGCCGCAAACGCCGCTTCGAGCACCTCGTCGTCGGTGGCGTCGGGTCTGCCGTAGCGGATGTTCTCCATCACCGAACGATGGAACATGGAGATATCCTGCGGCACGACGCCGATGGCTTCGCGCAGGCTCTCCTGGGTGACGAGCGAAATATCCTGGCCGTCGACAAGGATGCACCCCGACTGCACGTCGTAGAAGCGTTGCAGCAGCGCAAACAGCGTCGACTTGCCGCCGCCGGAACGGCCAACCAGGCCGACGCGTTCGCCCGGCATGAAGCTCAGGTTGAAGTTCTTCAGGATCTGCTGGCCGTCGGCATAGCGGAATTCGACATTCTCGAATTTCACACTGGCGCCGCGGCGGATCAGCGGCTCGGCTTGCGGGTGATCGAGCAGCTCATGTGGCACGAGCAGCGTTGCCACCGCTTCGGACAACCGCGCAATGTGCTGCGTCATGTCGACCAGGGCCACAGCAAGATCGCGCGTCGCCGAGAGCACCGATATGGCGAGCGTGCAGGCGAGCACGACGTCGCCTGTCGTCGCCGCGCCCTGCCGCCAGAGCACGATGGCCCAAGCGAGCAGGCCGAGCGCCAAGAGCACGGTGACGACGGCATGGAAGATGCGCAGCCTCTCAAGATAGAACAGGCTCTTGCGCCGCGCTTCCATCTCGCGATCGACGGTGGTGTCGAAGCGGTGATTTTCGCGCAGGAAGCCGCCGAACGCGCGGACCAGCGGCATGTTGGAGACGACATCGACCATCTCGCCGTCCACCGCCGCGGCCTTGGCGGCGTAATCGTGGTGCAGCGGCTTGCCCGCCGCCGCGAGCCTGAACATCAGCACCACCATGACGCCAGAGATCAGCGCGAGCGTACCGGCCATCGGCAGGCTGATCGTCGTCACCAGCATGATCGCGGCAACCGTCGCCACGCATGGCGGCAGCACGTTCCAGACGAACATGTTTTCGGCGGTGAACACTGCATTCGACGTCGCGGTGACGCGGCTCGTCAGCATGCCGGGCATCTTTTCGGCGAAAAAGCCGGGCGAGTGGCCCATCAGGTGGCGAAACAGGTCGCGGCGCAGATCGCCGGTGACGCCGACAAAGGCGTAATTTGCGATCCAGGCGGCGACGCGCCACAGCAGATTGTCGGCTGCGATCAGCGCACCAAGGAGCGCGAACGCCGCCCACACGCCGGCGCCAAAGTCGTTCGACGAAACATGTCCCTTCGACAGCGTGTCGACCAGGAACTTCACGCCGTATTGGGTGCCGACCGAGCAAGTCACCGCGCCAAGCACCGCGATGAGGATCACTATATGTGCGACCGGCCGGAGCCGGATGTAGCGGAAGATGAAGGCAAGAGGGCGAGAGGTGTAACCACAAAGCTCGGCCATGCGCAATTTCATCTCCGAATGGAACAAACTGGAACTCCCCCGCCCCCGAAACTTAACGAGTAGGGGTCTGTCCCGTTCCATCGTCGTGATGCGGCAGACAAACTAAGGCCGGTGCGTGTTTTATTTGTCGCGTTGCGGGCGTTGTATTCGGCCGTTTGATGTCGATTCAAGAACCGCACAAAAGTTCCGCGCCGCAACGAAAATTAAGTTCCTTCCACAAAATGAAATTTTTTCGCGTTGCGACGTTGTCGCTAGTCCACAGCCGGTCCGGAACTTCACTTAAAATAAAAGGCAGGTTCTATGCATATCGCTCAAATTGCGCCGCTCACCGAAGCTATTCCGCCGAAGCTTTATGGCGGCACCGAACGCGTGGTATCGTGGCTGACGGAAGAATTGATTGCGCTCGGTCACGACGTGACGCTGTTCGCGAGCGGCGACTCGGTGACGTCGGCGACGCTCGAAGCAATGTGGCCGCGGGCGCTGCGCCTCGACGGTGCGGTGCGCGATCCCAACGCGCTGCACATGATGATGCTCGAACAGGTCCATCGCCGCGCCGCCGACTTCGATTTCCTGCACTGCCATCTCGATTATTATCCGTTCTCGCTGTTGTCCCGGCAGGCGACGCCGTTCGCCACCACGCTGCACGGCCGGCTTGATCTGCCCGAACATCAGCCGGTATTCGATACGTTCTCAACAGTGCCGGTGGTCTCGATCTCCGATGCGCAGCGCCGGCCGTTGCCGCAGGCGCATTGGGTGCGGACCGTGTATCACGGCCTGCCGGCAAAACTGCTTGAGCCCAAGCCGGTCAAGCCGTCGTATTTCGCCTTTCTCGGCCGCATCGCGCCGGAAAAGGGCATCGACCGCGCCATTCACATCGCCGAGCATTGCGGCGTGAAACTTAAAGTCGCCGCCAAGGTCGATCGCGCCGACGAGGACTATTACAACGAGAAGATCAAGCCGCTGATGCAGTCGGGCCATGTCGAGTTCATCGGCGAGATCGGCGACAAGGACAAACCTGAATTTCTGAGCGGCGCGGCGGCGCTGTTGTTCCCGATCGATTGGCCGGAGCCGTTCGGCCTGGTGATGATCGAGGCCATGGCCTGCGGCACCCCGGTGATCGCTTTCAATCGCGGCTCGGTGCCGGAGATCATCGAGGATGGCCTCACCGGCTTTGTCGTCGAGGATATCAATGGCGCGATCGGCGCCATCGACCGGCTCGACCATCTGTCGCGCGGCAAAATCCGTGCGCGCTTTGAAGAGCGCTTCACCGCGCGCCGCATGGCGCAGGATTATCTCAGTGTCTACCGCAGCCTCTCGGCGCACGCCGCGCCGCGTCTGCGGCTGGTCGCTGACGACGCACCGGCGCTGTAGCTCCGTTGGGTTCAGCGGACGACGGCCCGCGTTTTTCCGTCCTCGCGGAGCTTTTCCAAATCCGCTTCGCCGGAATCTTCGACGCCGACGAGATCGTTACGCGCATTCTTCGTGGCGAGAATGAGCTCATCGAGCTTGAGTTGAAGCGCAAGCGTGTCGCGGTTCTGGGTGTTCTGAATCAAAAAGACCATGAGAAACGTAACGATGGTCGTTCCTGTGTTGATCACCAGCTGCCACGTGTCGCTGTAGTGAAAGACCGGCCCAGTCACGGCCCAGGTGAGGACGATCAGGGTGGCGAGCGCGAAGGTCACGGGTTTGCCGGACAGGTGCGCGATGGCGGCGGAAAACTGGCTGAAGCGGCCCTCAAGACCTCCGCTCGATCTGCCGCCGACGCTTGAGACCGGAAGCGAGCCTCGCATAGGCGTCTCCTCATCCTGCTGAGAGAAAGTCACAGTCGCTAAAACGTTACAGGTGCCCGGCAGGTTCCATATCCGCTTTCCGGCCGTAATCTCGGCGGCGCCGGAACATGGTCACGATCAGTCTTGCTCCGGCCGCGTCTCCGGCATCGTCAGCAACACGAGGGTGAAGCCGATGGCGCCGATCGCGGCAAGCGAGGCGAAGGCGGGTGGGCTGCCGAAATGGTCGGTCACATAGCCGCCGAGCGTAGCGCTCAGCGAAGCGCCGATGCCGGTCGCGGTGCCCAAAATGCCCTGGCCGAGATTGAACCGCCCGGTGCCGCGCGTCAGATCAGCGACGACGAGCGGCACCATCACCGCGAATACGGCTGCCGTGATGCCGTCGAAAATCTGCGCCGCGAGCAGAAGCGGCGGGCTGGTGATGGCGGCAAAGAGCAATCCGCGAATCGGCAACGCGGCAAAGCCGATCAGCAGCAAAGGACGGCGGCCCCAGACCTGCGCCTTGGCGCCGACCCAGGGCGACAGCGCGGCGACAATGAGCTGCGGCACCACGATGCAGGCGGCGATGATCACGGTCGCCCACTGGCTCGAATGCATGGTGACGACGCTGCCGACCAGCGGCAGCATGGCCGAGTTTGCCAGATGAAATAGCAGCAAACAGCCGGCGAAGATAAGCAGCGGCTTGTTGTGCATCAGTTCGGCAAGCGTGATGGGTGGCTTCATCGAGGCGCGGCGCGGCTTGGCGCCGTGGGCGCGCTCGGCGTCGATTTCGCTGTTGGATATTTCGCGCAACGCCAACAGCGCAGGAACCAGCAGGAGAACGGTGACGACGAACACGGCGCGGGCGGACAACAGATAGCCGCAGGCGCCCATGGCCGCGGCCGCGAGTCCGTTGCCCACCGAGGCAAAGCGCGCGTTGCGTCCCAGGCGCGCGCCGATCGCCGCCGGACCGACGAGGCCGAGACTGATCGCGGCCATGGCGGGACCGAGCACGCAGCTCGCCGCCGCGTGCATTACGGAGCCGGCAAGCACCATCGGAAAGATCGGCAGCGCCGCATAGGTCAAAGCGCTGACGCAGATCGCGACGATCGCGCAGCCGGCGACAAAGCGCTCGGATTTCACGGCGTCGACCAGCGCGCCGCCGGGCATTTGCCCGATTAGCGAGACAAAGCCCGCCGCCGACAGGACGAGGCCGATATCGACCTGCGTCCACCTCTGGGCGGTGAGATAGACCGAGACGAACGGCCCGAAGCCCGTTTGCACATCGGCGACAAAGAAGATGAACCAGTCGAGCCCGCGCAAGCTGCGCGGCGATGGCGCCAGCGATGGCTCCGCTCCAGAGGGCTCCGTGCCGGGCGGTTCCATATCAGACGGTCCCGCGCCAGGTGGTTCCTTGCCGGGCGGCTCTGGACTGGCGGGCTCGGATGCCTGGTGTTCCGGCTGCAGCGCGGGCACAGTTTCGTATTCGGCCGGATCGTCCGGCTCGCATGCGCTGCGCAAACGCTGTGTCAGACTCGAAGGCAGGCTTCTCTCCTGCGTGTTGTTGGGGGATGCGCCTTACTGGAATGGCAGCGGCTCGAGCTTGCCGAGCGCGCCGAGCACAACGACCGGCTTGCCGTCCTGGTATTCAGGCGCTGCCTTCACCTGGTCGCGTGTCAGTTCAAGCGAGATTTTGGCGTCGGCCGGAAAACGCAGCGCGTTCCATTCCACAGCGATCTTGCGGCTGCCGACGCCGAGAAAACCGCCGAAGTCGATGATCGCGGCGCGAACCTGGCCGCCGCGATCGACCAGCACATCAACAATATGCCCCATGTCCTCTCCCGTTGCACTCAGGACCTCGCGGCCGAGAATGCCCTGCACTTCGTGATTGGGGAGAATCGTGACCGCGGCGGGCGGTGGCGCAGGCTCGGGTGCTTGCGTTGGCGCCGGACTCTTCGCGGCCGGCGGCTGTGCCGGTGGTTGGGCGTTCTGGGCCCACACGTTCTCAGCCCTCGCGGCAGTGCTCGCCGGAGTCGGTGTCAAAATGAAGGCCGATGCAAAAGCCGAGGCAATGGTCAGGACAATAACAACGGCTGCTACGGTTCCCGATGGAAAATTGTTCCGCATCCTCACTCCGGCGTCATGAAATCAATGCAGTGGAACCCAATGCAGTGGAACTCAATGCACTAAGCCGAGCCGGACGCGCTGGTTCCACGGCAGGTGTGCAGGAATCGCGCGCAGGAACCGCGCGCGGGAATCCGATCAGGAGGAAAAGACGATCGAAACCTGGATATCGCCACTGATGCGCGGCGTATCGAGCGAGACACTGTCGCCATGACGGCGCACCCGCAGATCGACGCTGGAGGAAGAAAGCCGCAGGTCGCGCAGCAAGACCTCGTCCAAGAACGCCGGCAGGTGGGGATTGCGCAGGCGGATCTCGCCTTTGAGGGGATCGAATTCGAGGCCGAGCGCCGCTTCGAGCAGCGTGAACGGCGTCGCGCTGGCCCAGGCCTGCGGCGAACAGGCGACGGGATAGAGCGTCGGGCCGTGGCCGTGCTGGCGCTGAAAGCCGCAGAACAATTCGGGCAGACGGCGCTGATCCATATAGGTCGCGGCGGCGAACAGGCCGCCGAATAACGTATCGATCGCGTGTTTGTGGCCGTAGCGGGCAAGCCCGAGCGCAATCAGCGCATTGTCGTGCGGCCAGATCGAGCCGTTGTGATAGGACATCGGATTGTAGCGCACCGCTTCTCGCGCCACGGTGCGAATGCCCCAGCCGGAAAAGAAGCTCGGCTGCAGCAATTGCCTGGCGACGCTTTCGGCGCGAGCAACGTCGGCGATGCCGGTGAACAGGATCTGCCCGGCATTCGACGTGCGCACCTTGCAAGGCTTTTTCTCGCCGTCGAGCGCCAGTGCATAAGTGCCGAGATCGGGGCACCAGAACGCAGCATCAAAACGCACGGCGAGCGCCTGAGCATCGGCATTCAGCTCTTCGGCTGCCACATCGCGGCCGAGGCGGCGGGCGCATCGCGCCGCCATCAGTTTTGCCGCATAGACGTAAGCCTGCACTTCGACCAGCGCGATCGCGCCTTCGGCCAGGCTTCCGTCGGTGTGAAAGATCGCGTCGTGCGAATCCTTCCAGCCTTGATTGGCGAGGCCTTGATCGGTGGCGCGTATATATTCGACAAAGCCGTCGCCGTCCGGATCTCCGGGACCGTCGATCCAGGCCAGGGCCGCTTCGATTGCCGGCCATAATTCGGCGATGGTCTCGATGTCGCCGGTGCGCTCGGCATAAAGCCCTGCCAGCAGCACAAAGAGTGGCGTCGCATCGACGCTGCCGTAATAGAGTCCGAATGGCACTTCGCGCAGCGCCGCCATCTCGCCGCCGCGCATCTCATGCAGGATCTTGCCGGGCTGCGCATCGGCCAGCGGATCGACGGTCTTGGCCTGATAGAAGGCGAGGCGGCGCAGCACGCCGCGCGCGACGTCCGGCGACCACCACAGCATCTGCAAGGCGGTGATCAGGCCATCGCGTCCGAATGTCGTCGAATACCAGGGAATGCCGGCGTAAGGATAACGGCCCTGCGGCGTATCCGTCATCAGCATCGCCAGATCGGCGGCGGAGCGGCACAGGATCTCGTTGAAGCGATCGTTGGACGTCTCGACCGAGGTGCGTTCAAGCGTTTGGGCGCGCATTTCGCGCCGCGCCGCGATCATGCCGCGCAGGAACGGCGCCGGCCGCGCTTGAGTCCGGTCGCAGCTAGCGGTGAGAAACAGCGGCCGCATTTCTCCGGGCGCAAGCGCGATCCGGTAGATGGCGGCGCTCGGTGTCAGCCGGTCTGGCGGCGGATCGAAGGTGAGCGCGGTGCGCCGCAGCTTGGCGTCGAGCCCCTCATAGAGGAGGAGCACGCGATCGGCGCCCTGGAGTTCGGTGGTTGCGATGCCGCGTCTGTCGCGGTGCGAGCCGCGGACCTCGAACAGGTCGGCAAAATCGTTGTCGAACAGGACCGAGAGCTGCAGATCGGTCGGGTGATCGCCGTAATTGCGCACGGCGAGCCGCTGATAGGCGGTGTCGCGCCACAGAAAGATCGTGCGCTGAATATGGATGCGGTCCTTTTCCAGGACGATGTGCTGGCCGTCCATCAAATCCGGGTTGGTGAGATCGATGAAGAAGGCGGAATTATCGTCGCGCAGCGTCGAGCCGAGCAACAAAGGCGGCTCGCCATTGACCAGCAATTCGAGGCGCGACAGGTGCCGGGTGTCGTTGTGAAACAATCCGGCGGAGCCGCCGGACAATATCCCCCCGGCGTCGTTGCGGATGTCGCCGCGGGCATCGAGCACGATGAATGTATCGCCGTATTTCAAGACGCGCGGCGGCCACGCCGGTCGCGACGCGGTAATGGTGAACGCCGCCTCGGCCGCCGTCTCGTCGATGAAGGTCACGCCGTGAGCGTGCTCGGCGACCTCAGCCGCGTTTTTTAATGACATCGCTCTCGCTTGTTTGGCTTTTGCTTCTTTGGCGCGACGCAACGCAGGGGAACGGGGGCGCGCCGCAGTGAAAATGCAGTGGCATTGAGGCGAACGCCGGGCGGGCCGGATTGTTCAATCTGTTTTTGTTGCGATGCACCAAAAAGTATTGACCGCCGGTTGCGTCCTTTCGCCACGCACCAAAAAGCATTGTCACGAACTGGTAAAATTGAACCTGCTGCTCTAATCTCAGGGCCAAGAACAAGCAGGAATAAATAATACCAAGAATTTTAGGGAGGAGTTATGACGGTCACGTCCACTTTGGATCGCACCACGGCTGCGGCCACGTCGACCACGCGCTGGGGTTATCTGGCGATCGGCATCACCTGCATGGTGATGATCGCCAACCTGCAATATGGCTGGACCCTGTTCGTCAATCCGATCAACAAGGCCCATGGCTGGTCGCTTGCCGAAATCCAGTTCGCCTTCGCGGTCTTCATTGCGCTCGAAACCTGGCTGACGCCGATCGAAGGCTGGATCGTCGATGTGCTCGGTTCGCACCGCGGACCCAAGCTCATGGTCGCGTTCGGCGGCATCATGGTTGCTCTCGGTTGGGTCATCAACGCCTACGCCACGTCGCTCTCAACGCTCTATCTCGGCGCGGCCATCTCCGGCATCGGCGGCGGCGCGGTCTACGCCACCTGCGTCGGCATGGCGGTGAAGTGGTTCCCGGATCGGCGCGGCCTCGCCGTCGGTCTGACCGCAGCCGGCTATGGCGCCGGCGCGGCGCTGACCGTCATTCCGATCCAATATGTGATCGCCAATTACGGCTACGACACCGCCTTCCTCTGGTTCGGCATCGGCCAAGGCGCGATTGTCTTCGTGCTCGCGCTGCTGTTGCGCGGGCCGGAAGCGAGCGAACTCGCCGCGGCGCCGCCGCCTAAAGTGGCGCAATCGGCGCGCAGTTCTTCGCCGCGGGAGGTGCTGCTCTCGCCGGTGTTCTGGCTCCTCTACATTATGTTTGTGATGGTGTCGGCCTCCGGCCTGATGGCGACGGCGCAGATCGCGCCGATCGCCCACGACTTCAATGTCGGCAAGGAGATCGTGTTCTGGGGCGCGACGACGCTCACCGCGGCACTGATCATCGACAATATCGCCAACGGCACGGCGCGGCCGCTGTTCGGTTGGGTTTCGGATCACATCGGCCGCGAACTGACCATGGCGATCGCCTTCGGTCTCGGCGGCGCTTCCTATTGGCTTCTGGGCTCGCTTGGAACCGCGCCGTGGGCTTTCGTCCTGTTCGCCGCTCTGATCTTCCTGACCTGGGGCGAGATCTTCAGCCTGTTCCCGTCGACCTGCACCGACACGTTCGGGCCGAAATTCGCCACGGTGAATTTGAGCCTGCTCTATACTGCGAAGGGAACGTCGGCCTTCCTGGTGCCGGTCGCCAATCTCATCAAAATGTCGACCGGTTCCTGGCACATGGTGTTCGTCGTCACCGCGCTGATGAACTTGGTGGTGGTGGCGCTCGCTTTGTTCGTGCTCAAGCCGCTGCGGGCGCGGGCCATGCAGCAGGGCTGAGATCGGCCGCTCTTGGCCGCGAAGAAGAGGCGCAGACGAAATTCTGCGCCTCTTCATTCCGTGTTGCCGCCTGCTGCAGACTTTGTCCCTGAAAGCCGGAGCGTTTGCTCCGGAAAATTGGGGTACTTTCGCTCTGGCATAATGTATTATAGTGCGCTAAGGGTGCCGACCTGAACGCGACCAAAGCGACGTGGCCCGGTCACGGCGCACGTCAAAAAGATCGTGACAACACGGTTTGTCCAAAAGGTTGCTGCCCAAAAGTTGCTGCCACAGGGTTGCGAAGCGTCTTTGTAGCGAGCGTCTTTGATGTCGTCCGGTGCCAATCGATTATCCGTGACTGCAAGTGGCGACGTTGCCACGCAAGACCTGACGCTGCGGCCGCGGCTCGCGCCGATCGACACCTCCTTCAGCTTCAAGAACAAGGCCTATGCGGCGCTGAAATCCGTGATCGTCGGCATGGATGTCTATGGCAGCCGCGCCGACATTCGGCTCGACGAGCGTAGCCTCGCCGAGGAATTCGGCATCAGCCGCACGCCGGTGCGCGAGGCGATGGCGCAGCTCGAACGCGAAGGCTTCGTCCGCACTGTGCCGCGGCGCGGCGTCTATGTGGCGCGCAAGACCAGGCGCGAGGTGATCGAGATGATCACCGCCTGGGCGGCGCTGGAAAGCATGGCGGCGCGGCTCGTGACGGCAAATGCCAGCGCCGAAGAGATCGCCTCGCTGCGCAAAATGTTCGCGACCTTCGACGATGGGCAGCTGCGCGCGCATCTCGACGAATATTCCGAAGTCAATATCGAGTTTCACCAGACGCTGATCCGCTTGAGCCGCAACAATGTGCTGGTGCAGCTCGCCGAGAACCTGTTTACCCATATGCGGATGATCCGGCGCAAGACCATCGGCGAGAAGGACCGCGCCGACCGTTCGATCCGCGATCACATGCATATCATCGAGGCGTTGGAAGCGCGCGACACCGTGCGCGCCGAGACCTTGGTGCGCGATCACGCGCTCGGCTTGGCCGAGCATGTCGAGAAATACGCCGATTATCTGGATTGAACGATGGCCGCGATGCAGCACTTCTTTCTCAAGCTGATTGCTCCGCGACCGAGCTTCGTGATGGATATGACTGCCGACGAGAAAGCGATGATGGCCGAGCATTTCGCTTACTGGAAAGCCAAGCTCGACGACGGCGAGGTGATCGTGTTCGGCCCGGTGATGGACCCCAAGGGTCCTTACGGCATGGGCGTAGTCGCCGCAGCGGACGAAACTGCGGCGCGCGCTTTCGCCGATGGCGACCCGGCGATCAAATCGGGACGCGGCTTCACGTGCGAAATCCATCCCATGCGCGCGGTCACGCGCGAAACCGTCAACGCTCCATAGGGAGAGGCATCATGGCCGACGCAGCAGTAAAGACCAAACCCGAAACCGCGGATGCGCCCGAGCGGGAGCTCACCGACGGCTTTCATCTCGTCATCGAGGCGCTCAAGCTCAACGGCATCAAGACGATCTATAATGTGCCGGGCATTCCGATCACGGATTTGGGCCGCATGGCGCAGGGCGCGGGGCTGCGCGTCATCTCCTTCCGCCACGAACAGAATGCCGGTTACGCCGCTTCCATTTCGGGCTTTTTGACCAAACAGCCCGGCATTTGTCTTACGGTGTCGGCGCCGGGCTTCCTCAACGGCCTCACCGCGCTGGCCCATGCCACGACCAACTGCTTCCCGATGATTTTGATCTCGGGCTCGTCGGAGCGCGAAGTTGTCGACCTGCAGCAGGGCGATTACGAAGAGATGGATCAGCTCGCCATCGCCAAGCCGTTGTGCAAGGCGGCGTTCCGCGTATTGCACGCAGCCGACATCGGCATCGGCGTGGCGCGCGCGATCCGCGCCGCGGTGTCCGGCCGTCCGGGCGGCGTCTATCTCGATCTGCCGGCAAAATTGTTCGGGCAGGTGATGGATGCCGAAGCCGGCGGGAAGTCGCTGGTGAAAGTCATCGATGCCGCTCCCGCGCAAATTCCAGCGCCCGCCGCAATCAAGCGCGCGCTCGACGTGCTCAAAGGCGCCAAGCGGCCGCTGATCATTCTCGGCAAGGGCGCCGCCTATGCGCAGGCCGACGATGCGATCCGCGCGCTGGTCGAAAAGAGCGGTGCGCCGTTCCTGCCGATGAGCATGGCCAAGGGCCTGCTGCCCGACACCCATCCGCAATGCGCCGGAGCCGCGCGCTCGACGGTTCTCAAAGATGCCGACGTCGTGATGCTGATCGGCGCCCGGCTGAACTGGCTGCTCTCGCACGGCAAGGGCAAGAACTGGGGCGAGCCGCATTCGAAGAAATTTATCCAGATCGACATCGAGCCCAAGGAAATGGACTCCAATGTCGAGATCGTCGCTCCGGTGGTCGGCGATATCGGCTCCTGCGTCGCGGCATTACTCGACGGCATGGGCACGAAATGGACTCCGGCGCCCGCCGACTGGGTCGCAGCCGTCAATACCAAGAAGGACGAGAACATCGCCAAGATGGCGCCGCGGCTGATGAACAACAACTCGCCGATGGACTATCACGGCGCGCTCGGCGTGCTGCGCACCATCGTCAAGGAACGTCCGGACGCCATCCTGGTCAACGAAGGCGCCAACGCGCTCGACCTGACGCGCGGCGTCATCGACATGTATCAACCGCGCAAGCGAATCGATGTCGGCACCTGGGGGGTCATGGGCATCGGCATGGGCTATGCGATCGGCGCCGCCATCGAAACCGGCAAGCCGGTGCTCGCCATCGAAGGCGACAGCGCTTTCGGCTTCTCCGGCATGGAGATCGAGACCGTCTGCCGCTACAAGCTGCCGGTCTGTGTCGTCATCTTCAACAATGACGGCATCTATCGCGGTACCGATGTCAATCGCAGCGGCAGCGCCGATCCGGCGACGACGGTCTTTGTCAAAGGTGCGCGCTACGACAAGATGATCGAGGCCTTCGGCGGCCACGGCGTCAATGCGACGTCGCCCGACGAGCTCAAGCGCGCCGTCAACGCGGCGATGGATTCCGGCAAGCCGACTTTGATCAACGCCGTGATCGATCCGGCCGCCGGCAGCGAGAGCGGCCGTATCGGCAATCTCAACCCGCAAAGCGTGCTCGGCAAGAAGAAATAAGGATCCAGGAGAGAGACAATGGCAACGCGCAAGAAAGCCGCCAAAGCGGCCGTGAAGAAGTCCGCCGTGAAAAAGTCGGCAGGCAAGAAGTCGGCGAAGAAAGTCGTCAAGCTCGCGGTGAAAAAGCCCGCGGCAAAAGCGGCGGCAAACGGCCTGCCGCGCCCGAGCGGCAAGCCGTTCGGCCAAGCGGGCCGGGCGCTCGATGGCGTCAAGATCCTCGACTTTACCCATGTGCAGTCGGGCCCGACCTGCACCCAGCTGCTCGCCTATATGGGCGCTGACGTGATGAAGGTGGAGCGGCCCGGCGTCGGCGACATTACGCGCGGGCAGTTGCGCGACGTGAAGGGGCAGGACAGCCTTTATTTCACGATGCTCAACGGTTCGAAGCGCTCGATCACCATCGATTCCAAAAATCCCAAGGGCAAGGAAATCCTTGATCGGATGATCAAGCACTGCGACGTGCTGGTCGAAAATTTTGCCCCGGGTGCGCTCGATCGCATGGGACTGACCTGGGAACACATCCACAAGCTCAATCCGCGCATGATCGTCGCCTCCGTGAAAGGCTTTGGCCCTGGTCCTTACGAGGACTGCAAAGTCTATGAGAATGTCGCGCAATGCGCGGGCGGCGCCGCGTCGACCACCGGTTTCCGCGACGGCCCGCCGCTCGTCACCGGCGCGCAGATCGGCGATTCCGGCACAGGGCTCCATCTCGCGCTCGGCATTGTTTCGGCACTCTATCAGCGCGTCCGCACCGGCCGCGGCCAGAAGGTGCTCGCCGCCATGCAGGACGGCGTGCTCAATCTGTCGCGCGTGAAATTGCGCGACCAGCAGCGGCTCGCGCATGGTCCGCTCGTTGAATACAGCCAATACGGCGAAGGCGTGCCGTTCGGCAAAGCGACGCCGCGCGCCGGCAACGATTCCGGCGGCGGCCAGCCGGGCTGGATCGTCAAATGCAAAGGCTGGGAGAGCGATCCCGACGCCTACATCTATTTCATCACCCAGGCGCCGGTCTGGGCGCCGATCTGCGATTTGATCGGCAAGCCGGAATGGAAGACCGATCCGGATTACGCCACGCCGCCGGCACGGCTGCCGCGGCTGCGGCACATCTTCGACACCGTTGAGGAGTGGACCAAGACCAAGACCAAGTTCGAGGTCATGGATATTTGCAACAAGCACGACATCCCGGTCGGCCCGATCCTGTCGATGAAGGAGATCGCTGAGGAGAAGTCGCTGCGCGACACCGGCACGGTGGTCGAAGTCGATCATCCGGGCCGCGGCAAATATCTGACCGTCGGCAATCCGATCAAATTGTCCGACTCACCCGCCGACGTGCGGCGCTCGCCGCTGCTTGGCGAGCATACCGAGGAAATTCTGCACAAGGTGCTCGGCTATTCCGGCAAGGAAGTCGCCGAGATCAAATTGTCAGGTGCGATCACGCCGCCGGAGAAGCCGGCCAAAGCGGAAGCGGCGTAGTCGTTAGCACCGCTCGTCCCCGCGCGGGGACGCATGCGGCGTTATCATTGCGGGGTTGTCATATTGTCTGGATGCCCGCTGTCGCGGGCATGAGCGGGATTGAGGGAGTTGCGATGCGTATCGTTGTTCACGGCCAGCAGGCGTTCGGCAAAGCGGTGCTCGAAGCGCTGCTCAAGCGCGGCGATGAAGTCGTCGCGGTGTATGTCGCGCCGGAAAAGCCGGGCGCCAAGGCCGATCCGCTGAAGGAAGCGGCGCTAGCGGCCAAGCTCCCGATCTATCAGCCGGACAATTACCGCAAGCCGGAAGTGTGGGAAGAATTCAAGGCGCTCAAGCCGGATTTGCAAGTGATGGCTTTCGTCACGCTGTTCGTGCCGGAAGAATTCTTGAACATCCCGACCCACGGCTCGATCCAGTATCACCCCTCGCTGTTGCCGGCCTATCGCGGCGCGTCGGCCATCAACTGGCCGATCATCAAAGGCGAGACCGAAACCGGGCTCTCGATCTTCTGGCCCGACAACGGTCTCGATACCGGCGACGTGCTGATCCAGAAGAAAACGCCGATCGGGCCGAACGATACGCTCGGCACCGTCTATTTCGATCGCCTGTTCCCGATGGGCGTCGACGCGATGCTCGAGTCGGTCGATCTCGTGAAAGCCAAAAAGGCGCCGCGCATCAAGCAGGACGAAGCCAAAGCCACTTACGAAGGCCGCTGCACGCCCGAGAACGCCAAGATCGATTGGGGCAAACCCTGGGAGCAGATCGACCGCCTCATCCGCGGCTGCAATCCGGCGCCCGGCGCCTGGACCACGCTCGACGGCAAGCAGCTGAAAATTTTCGACGCCAAACCGCTGCCGGCCAAAGACCCCAAAGGCATCGCCGGCAAGCTCGGCGAGATCGCTGCCGTCGACGCCGATGGCTTCACCGTGGTCTGCGCCGACGGGCGTTTCAAGGTCACGCGCGTTCAGCCCGCCGACGGCAAGAAAATCGAAGCCGGCGAATGGGCGCAGTCGGCCAATCTCGCGGTGAAAACACGATTTACGTGAACCACGAGCTGAGAACTGAAGCTACCTGCCGGATTCATTTTTCAAGCAACGGATCGAACAATGCCCGCCTCGCAACATCAGTCGCCGAAATCCGACATCGAAATTTCGCAGGCCGCAACGAAGCGGCCCATTCTCGACATCGCGCGCGAACGGCTCGGCATCGCGCCGGAAAATCTCGAGCCCTATGGCCACTACAAGGCCAAGATATCGATGGACTACATCAAGTCGCTGCAGGGGAAGCCCAACGGCAAGCTGATCCTGGTCTCCGCCATCACGCCGACGCCGGCCGGCGAGGGCAAGACCACGACCACGGTCGGGCTCACCGACGCGCTCAATTATATCGGCAAGAAGGCGATGCTTTGCCTGCGCGAGCCGTCGCTCGGCCCGTCATTCGGCGTCAAGGGCGGCGCCGCCGGCGGCGGTTATGCGCAGGTCGTGCCGATGGAAGACATCAATCTGCACTTCACCGGCGACTTCCATGCCATCACCTCGGCGAACAATCTGCTCGCCGCGCTGCTCGACAATCACATCTATTGGGGCAATACGCTCGGCATCGACGAGCGCCGCGTCGCCTGGCGCCGCGTCCTCGATATGAACGACCGCGCGCTGCGCTCGATCGTGTCTTCGCTCGGCGGCGTCGCCAACGGCTTCCCGCGCGAAGATGGCTTTGACATCACCGTGGCCTCGGAAGTCATGGCGATCTTCTGCCTCGCCCGCGATCTGGAAGATCTCAAGAAGCGGCTCGGCAATATCGTCGTCGCCTATACGCGGGATCGTAAGCCGGTCCGCGCCAGCGATCTGAAGGGCCATGGCGCCATGACCGTGCTGCTCAAGGAGGCATTGGCGCCGAACCTGGTGCAGACGCTTGAAGGCACGCCGGCCTTCATCCACGGCGGCCCGTTCGCCAATATCGCGCATGGCTGCAACTCGGTGCTGGCGACGACCACGGCGCTGAAGCTTGCCGACTATGTCGTCACCGAAGCCGGTTTCGGCGCCGATCTCGGCGGCGAGAAATTCATGGACATCAAGTGCCGCAAGGCCGGCCTCGAACCAGCCTGTGCGGTGCTGGTCGCCACCATCCGCGCGCTGAAAATGCACGGCGGCGTCAAGAAGGAGGATCTCAAGACCGAGAACCTCAAGGCGCTCGAAGCCGGCATGAGCAACCTCAAGCGCCATGTCGAGAACGTGCAGAAATTCGGCATCGTGCCGGTGATCTCGATCAACCGCTTCTCGGCCGATACCGAAGCCGAGATCAAGCTGGTCGAGGAGACCTGCAAGGCGCTCGGCGTCAAAGCGCTGATGGCCGATCATTGGGCGATGGGCGGCGCCGGCGCGGCCGATGTCGCCAAAGCCGTCGTCGAGGTGGCCGAGAGCGGCAAGAGCAAATTGAAATTCCTCTATCCCGACGATATGCCGCTTCTGGAAAAGATCCGCACCATCGCCAAGGAGATCTATCGCGCGCGCGATATTTCCGCGGAGAAGTCGGTGCGCGACCAGCTCGCCAATTTCGAAGCCATGGGTTACGGCAAATTTCCGATCTGCGTCGCCAAGACCCAGTACAGCTTCTCGACCAATCCGGACCTCAAAGGCGCGCCGACCGACCATGTCATCAATGTGCGCGACGTGCGGCTGTCGGCGGGCGCCGAATTCGTGGTTGCGATCTGCGGTGAGATCATGACCATGCCGGGCCTGCCCAAAGTCCCGGCCGCGGACGTCATCGACGTCGGACCGGATGGCAAAATCGTCGGGCTTTTCTAGATAGGTGTATGGGCCGCTCGGCCCGAAATACGTAACGGGAGACAACCATGCTTAAATTCTATTACAGCGGCGCGCCGAATCCGACCAAGGTTGCACTGTTCCTCGAAGAGGCCGGCCTGCCTTACGAGGCCGTCCCGGTCGATACCAGGAAGGGCGAGCAGCACAGCCCGGAATTCCTCGCCATCAATCCGAACGCCAAATTGCCGGCGATCGTCGACGGCGACGTCACCGTGTTCGATTCCAGCGCGATCCTGCTCTATCTCGCCGAGAAGACCGGCAAGTTCCTGCCGGCCAAGTCCGACAAGGCGCGCGGCGAGTTGCTGTCGTGGATGTTCTTCGTGTCGTCCGGCGTCGGCCCGTATTTCGGTCAGGCCGTGCATTTCCGCAATTACGCGCCGGAAAAGCTGCCCTATGCCATCAACCGCTATGTCTTCGAGGCGCAGCGCCATGCCGGCATTCTCGACGCGCGGCTTGCCAAGCACAAATACATGCTCGGCGACACCTACACGATCGCCGACATGAATGTCTGGGGCTGGGCGCGCATGCTGCCGATGGTGATGGGCGACGGCGCCTGGGACAAGTTCAAGAACTTGAAGCGCCTGGTCGATGAAGTCAGTGCGCGTCCGGCCGCGCAAAAGGCCTCAACCTTGAAGGACCGCCACAAGTTCAAGACCGAGATGGATCAGGAAGCACTTCACGCGATGTTCCCGCATCTGAAGGAAAAGGTCGCGTAAGCGCTCAATCGCGAACGTAAAAGAAATAGCTACTGTGAAAGCTGGAGGCCGGCCACGGGCATGATCGACGCGAAAGCGCGCCCTCAGTGCCGGCCTTCGATTTTTGGTTACCAAAAAGCTTCTGCCGCCGCGCTCAACGCGGCAAAGCGCTTGTGCGGCGCCGATTTCGGTAAAATTTGTGTCTTTTTACGTAGCGCCTATGGCGTGGATTTTTGCACTTTCCCGCTACGGTCTCGCCATGGTTCCGCCGATCTTCGGTTCCCTTGGAGCATAGGAGGCGGAGCCTATCGCGCGTCAATTGCAATACGGCCATCGGAATCGCTGCCATGTTTCACGCCGCCGCTTTCAAAATCGTCCCGCCGCTGGACAATCTGCCGGATAATCCCGGTCCCGCTGCCAGCAAATCGCTGATCGACGAACTCAACGAAGCGGTTTCGGCCGGCGGCACTGCGCAGCGCCTGCGCATTCTCGAACGCATCACCGATCTGTTTGCCGCCGGCTCGCGCGGCTATTCCGGCGACCAGATCGCGCTGTTCGACGACGTGCTCGGCGAACTTGCCGCCGATATCGAAGTGCAGGCGCGGGCGCGGCTCGCGCAACGGCTCGCTCACATCAATACCAGCCCGCCGGCGATCATCCGCTCGCTCGCTTTCGACGACGCCATCGTCGTTGCCGAGCCGGTGCTGAAATATTCGCAGCAGCTCAGCGATGCCGACCTTACCGAGAACGCCAAGACCAAGAGCCAGGAACATCTGCTCGCCATCGCGCAGCGCCTGAAGCTGAGCGAGGCGGTCACCGACGTCCTGGTCGAGCGCGGCGACCGCCGCGTCGTCGACAAAGTGGTGAAGAACCGGGGCGCCCGCATCTCGCTGAGCGGCTATGAAAAGCTCACCCATAAAGCGCGCCGCGATCGCCGCCTGACCCTGGCGCTGAGCCGGCGCAGCGACCTGCCGCGGCAATATTTCCTCAAACTTCTTGAAACCGCGTCGGCCTCGGTGCGCGCCAAGATGGAGCGCGACAATCCGCAGGCCGCCGCCGAAATCCGCGGCACGGTCGACGAGGTTGCGACCGAGATGCAGCATGAGGTGCGCGAAGCGTCGCGCCGCTTTGCCAATGCCGAGCGCGATGCGACGCGCTGCGCCAACGTCAAGCCGTTCACCGAAGCCAATGTGCACGCTCCGGCGCGCAAGCAGGAATTCGCGCGCACGGCGATCGCGTTGTCGAAGCTCTGCCGCTTTCCGGTGGATGCGGTCGAGCGGGCGCTGCTCGACAAGGGCGAGGACATGATTTTGGTGCTGGCCAAAGCGGCCGGCTGCTCGTGGACCACGGCGCGCGAATTGCTGCTCATGCATGTCGCCGAGCGCAATTTGCAGCCGACCGATCTGGAGCGGACGTTCGAGCGCTATAAAAAGCTCAGCCGCGACGTCGCGCGCGACGTCGTCAGCTTCCACGGCCAGCGCATCGAACTGCGCGGCAAGCGCGCCGATGACGACGACGGCAAGGGCGCTCCTTCCGCCTGATCGGCACCATCACAGCCGCATTGCCGGCTTTATTGCTTGACGCCGATGCCTTTGATCAGCGGCGCGAGCCGCGCGATGTCGTTGTTGACGTAAGTGTCGAAGGCCTCGAGCGCGGTGTTTTCCGGCCGGATGCCCTGCGCCTTGATCTTCTGCAGCAAATCCGGATCCTGGCTCGCTTTGGCGATGGCATCGGCAAGCGTCTTGAGCACAGGTTTTGGCGTCTTCCCCGGCGCCAGAATGCCGTACCAGGTGGCATAATTGTAATCGACGCCTTGCGAGGCCGCCGTCGGTATTTTGAGCGGCTCGGTGAGCGGCTGGTCGGCGCCGATGGCGAGCGCGCGCAAGCTGCCATTCTGCAGAAAGGACAAGACGAAGGCGAGCGGATCGAACGAGGCCTGGATGGCGCCGCTCAGCATGTCTGAGATGATATTGGTGCTCACCGTATAAGGCACATGCACGATGTCGATCTTGGCCTGCGCGGCGAAATAGGCGCCGGCGAGATGGGTCGAGGTGCCGATGCCGGCCGAGCCGTAATTGATCACGCCGGGCTTGGCCTTGGCCATGTCGACGAATTCCTTCAGGCTGGTCACGCCCAGCGCGCTCGGCACCACCACGATGGCCGGCGCCACGCCGATCATGGTCACGCCGGCGAAGTCGCGGATCGGATCGAACGGCAGGCTTGAATTGAGAAAGCCCAGGATCGAGTGGCCGGAATTGGCGAACAGCAGCGTGTAGCCGTCGGGTGTCGCGTTGGCGACGGCCTCGCCGCCGAGCACGCCGCCGGCGCCGGGCTTGTTGAGCACCACGACCTGCTGGCCGAGGATCTGCGACAGCCGGTCGGCGTAGAGCCGCGCCAGGATGTCGATCGTGGTTCCCGGTGTCAGCGGCACCACCAGCGTGATCAGCCGCGACGGATATTGATCGGCGGCACGCGCGGACGGCGTCAGCGCGGCGAGCAGCAGAGCGGCCGCGATCAGTCTCAGGTATTTCATTTCCATCCCCTGGATTTTGTCGGATTTTGGATTTTCTTGAGTGCCGAATTTCTCGATCAGACCAGCGCGACGGCGCGGATCGGCGAGGCTTCGGCGCCGACCAGCTTCAGCGGCAGGCCGATCAGCGTGAACCGCTCCTTGCCGATGCGGTCGAGATTCTTCAGATACGGCATGGTGATGATGCCGTGCTCCGACAGCGTGCGCGAATTGTGGAACACGCGCGGCGCTTTCGGCTCGTCGTTGCCGTGATAGAAATCGTAGCCGACGATGACCACGCCCTTGTCGATGCACCACGTGGTGGCGCCGATGGTGAGATAGGGCGAGTCCTTCATCCACTTTTCCGTGCCGCCGTCATAGCTGTTGTTGAGATCGGTTCGCAGCATCAGCCGGTCGCCCTTTTTGATGCCGGCGCCGACGCGCTGCTGCAGATCGTCGGCGGTGATCGCCTGCGACGGCAGCTTGTCGCGCAGATCCGCGATGATCGCGTCGCCGATGAACAGATCGAGCGGCAATTGATGGATCTGCGTGCCGCCGCGCACATTATGCTCCGGCGCGTCGACATGGCTGCCGGCATGCAGCCGCATGTGGACGCCGCGCACGATTTGGCCGGCGCCGCCCGGCGCATCGTGTTCCTTGATCACTTCCATTTCGAACTGCATGTCCTTCTTGAATCCGGCCGGCGTGCGCATGGCGAAATTCTTCGGATCGAGCTCGAGGCTGATATCGACGATGGTGGCGTTGGGCGGCAGCATGGGTCCTCGCTCTTTTACTTTGGTTCTTTTTGGTTCTTTTGGGTTCTTGGGGGTTGTTTCGGTGACGATCGGCGTGTGCGCGCCGGCAGCTAGCCGAGCCTGGTTCCGGCGCGAATGTCGCGGCGCAGCGCTTCGACAGTGCGCGTCGCTTCGGTTTCGTCCTTCAGCTCGCCGGCCAGGATGACGCGGCTGGTTTCGATGAAATGTTCGACGGTGAACGCCACCGCGGCATCGGCATCGCGGGCGAGCGCCGCATCCATGATGCGCTGGTGCTCGGCGTCGAAGTCGCGGCCGGAGAGTCCGCTCTGCACGGAGAGCCGGCGATAGCGGTCGCTGAGATCGTAGAGCTGGGCGCGGAACGCCATGGTCTGCCGCGAATTGCAGGCACCGACCAGCGCGTCGTGGAATTCGCGATTCTCGCGGTACCATTCGTCGCTGAGCTTTAAACCATCGCTCTTCGGGCAGCTTTTCAGCCGGTGCGCGGCGGCAAGGATCTGCGCTTCCCAGTGCCGGTCGCCGGCGGCGATGGCGGCGCGCAACGCGGCGCCTTCGATCCAGGCGCGGGTCTTGGTGATGTCGAGCAGGTTCTCGATCGACACCGGCGCGACGCGGAAGCCGCGCTGGCCCTCGGCGACCACGAGTTCGAGCGAGCTCAGTTTCGACAGCGCCTCGCGGAGCGGGGTGGCGCCGAGGCCATATTCATTGCGCAGCCGCTCGACATGCATCTTCTCTCCGGGCCGGAATTTGACACCGAGAATGTCGGCGCGTAGCCGCGTGAAAGCCGCTTCGGCGAGCGTGGCCGCAGACTGGGGTGGCTCGGTCAGCATGTAGTAATCTCGATGGAGGTCAATAATCTCGATATTATTGATCTTTATCGCTAACTCAGAAGCCGCTGTCTAGATGCGACTTAACTAATTGATATAATTGATTATTCGTAGGACTTGGTGCTCTCGGCGCTTCGATCAAGGGCGTTCTGGGCGCCGCTCGAGGCAAGCGCTGGCCAGGCGTAATCGGGAAGCCGCAAACTGTCGGCGATATCGCCGCCGAACGAGAACCGCGCCACTCCGGGGATGGCGCATAATCTGATCACCTGATTCCGTAGAAACAGGCCCCATCGGGTTTTTGGAGCGAATGCACCCGCGAAGCGCTCCGCGCCTCGCTGTTTGCTTTCGATAAAGCGCCGTAACTGCTCTTCGTATTTGCCGAAAGCCGCTTCGTGCCGTTCCGGTGATTGCGCAAGCTCGCCCGCCAACACGTAAGCGGCAGTCATCGCAAGCGCAGAGCCTTGCCCGGCCAATAGAGACACGCAGAACGCGGCATCCCCCAACAGAGCGACGCGGCCTTGCGACCACTTTGCCATATGGATCTGGCTCACGCGGTCGAAATAAAGATCGTCGCAACGGTCGAGCTCGCGAAGAATGTGGCGGCATTCCCATTTTTCTTCGCCGAATGTCGCGCGCAGCAGCGACTTCTGCGCCGGCGGATCGGGCAGCCGCGGCGGATCGCCGATGTCGGCGGCAAACACGAATAAGAAGAGTGTCCGGTCCCCACGCAACGCGACCCGTCCCAGCATGCGGCTGGGCTCGCTGTAAGTCACATACACATCCTCATCGCGTGGGCGATAACCGCGAACTTCGAAAGCTGCAACCAAATAACCGAGCTGCCTCTCGAACCGAGCCTGGGGACCAAAGACGAGCCTGCGGACATTCGAATGCAGGCCGTCGGCGCCGATCACCAGATCGAAGCGCCGCGCGGGAGCTCGTTTGAAGCCAACCCGCACGCCATCGGCGTCCTCTTCGAGCTCGATGATTTCGTCGCCGAAAATGACTTCGGCGCGGCCGCAGATCCTCTCGAACAACAAACGTGAAAGATCGCTACGTCCGAGCGTCACGTAACGTCCACCGGTCAGTTCATTGAAGACGTCGGTGCCAAATCCGGCTACCCGCTCGCCGCGACCGTCAACGATCCGCATCTCGCGGATGTGGTAGCCTATGCGATTAATGGCGGGAGCAAGTCCCATGCGCTCGGCGATGTCGTATCCGAGGCCCCAGAAATCGATGACATAGCCGCCGCTGCGCAAGGCGGAGGCCTGCTCGACCAGGGTCGTTTCAAATCCCGCTGCATGCAGCCAAAATGCGAGAGTGGGGCCGGCGATCCCAGCGCCCGAGATCAATACGGTTTTGCTCATTTGTTGCCGGCGTTGCGGGTTTGGTTGGAAATCAAGACCGGTTCGGCGTCGCCGGCCGATGTTCAAACAAAAACGGCGCGGCTTTGCGGCCGCGCCGTGCATATTTGAAGACGCGAAGCAGTCTACTGGAACAGCTTCATCGCGTTTTGCAGCGTTTGCAGCACGCCCCAGGCCAAGGGGATGCCGACAAAGCCCCAGGCCAGGATGAGCGGTACGATGTTCGAGCTCGATTGATTTTCATTTGCCATGGCTTTCTCTCCCTATGCTCCGGCCGGTTCGCCGGCGGCGTCGACGTCCATCTGCGCCCGTATCGCTTCGTGATCGGGCTTCATATGGAAGCGGTGATGCACGGCCTTGATCATGAGGTTGCAGATGAAGCCGATAACCAACAATGCCGCCATGATGTACATGGTGACGTTATAAGCCTGCGCTTTCGGCACGCCGCTGTCGATCTGATACTGGCGGATATAGTTCACCAGCACAGGACCGAACACACCGGCCGCCGACCACGCCGTGATCAGCCAGCCGTGGATGGCGCCGACATAGCGCGTACCGAACATGTCTTTCAGATAGGCCGGCACGGTGGCGAAGCCGCCGCCATACATGCTCATGATGATCACGAAGCATAGCACGAACAGCGCCACGCTGCCGATCGAGCCGGTCCATGGTACGGTGCAGTACAGGATCGTTCCCAGCACGAAGAAGCAGAAATAGGTGTTCTTGCGGCCGATATAGTCCGACGTGGACGCCCAGAAGAAGCGGCCGGCCATGTTGAACAGGCTGAGGAGCCCGACGAAGCCCGCCGCTGCGACGACTGAAACTTTGCCAGGGAACATTTCCTGCGTCATCGCGGAAGCTTGTCCGAGCACGCCGATGCCGGCGGTCACGTTGAGGCAGAGCACACACCAGATTAGCCAGAACTGCGGCGTCTTGATCGCATCATAAACGTAGACGTCGTTCTTGGTGATGAGCTTCTGCTCGACGACCGGCGGCGTGTAGCCCTCCGGTTTCCAGCCCGGCGCCGGTATCCGCACAATCGCGGCGCCGACCCACATGAAGATCAGATAGATCACGCCAAGACTGATAAAGGTCTCGGCGACCCCGATATGCGTCGGCGTCGAGAAATGAGCCATCAGCCACACCGACAGGGGAGAGGCGATGAAGGCCGCGCCGCCGAAACCCATGATGGCCATGCCGGTCGCCATGCCGGGCCGGTCGGGGAACCATTTGATCAGCGTCGACACCGGCGAGATGTAGCCGATGCCGAGTCCAAGTCCGCCGAAGAAGCCGTAACCGAGATAGACGATCCAGAGATTGTGAATATAGACACCGATCGCCGAGATGAAGAAGCCGACCGCCCAGCACAGGCCCGCTGCGAACATGGCCTGGCGCGGACCGCCTTCTTCGACCCAGCGGCCGAATACGGCTGCTGACGTGCCGAGAAAGAAGATGGCGATCGAGAATATCCAGCCAAGCTCGGTCAGTTTCCAATCGTCCGGCGCCGACTGCGTGATGCCGATCAGCTTGGTCATCGGCAGATTGAAGACGCTGAATGCGTAGGCTTGGCCGATGCAGAGATGGATGCACAATGCCGCCGGCGGCACTATCCACCGGCTGAAGCCAGGCCGGGCAATTGTATGACTACGATCGAGAAAAGGCAGCAAAGCCATTTGTATCCTCCTTAGGTTCCCCCAGTCGCCTATTTCCGCTTTATTGTTTTCGTCCCAACTCGGCGGGACGGCGCGGACTGGCGCTTCTGATTTGCGCAAAATGTTCCTATACCGGCGATCGAATAGCAAGTTCGACCAAAGTCACTGTGTCGTTTCCGCACGCCAAAACAAACAAATCCGGTGCGGGGGAAAATTCCTTTCGCAGCGCAAAAATTTCCGGCGGCCGAGGAGCCCATTGATCGGAAAATGGAATGGTTCGATAGGACAGTCCGATCAAAAAAAGCCTATTGATTATCGCTCGCAGGGCTTTAGCTCTGTTCTAAAGTTCGTTTTTTTGGTCGCAAAGGTAACGAATGAGCCTGACCGAACTGCCGCCGGCACCGCCCGCTGACAAGTCTGGACGAGGGGGACGGCGCCGTCCGTCGCGCACGCCCAAGGGCCGTCAGGTCGATCCGCAGGCCGCCGCTGATATCGAGGCGCTGCTGACCGACCGGTCGCGCCGCCGCGACCTGCTGATCGAGCATCTGCACCTGATTCAAGACAAATACGGCCACATATCCGCGGCGCACCTCGCCGCGCTCGCGGCCGAGATGAAGATGGCCCAGACCGAAGTCTATGAAGTCGCGACCTTCTACGCCCATTTCGACGTCGTCAAAGAAGGCGAGACCCCGCCGCCGCCGGTGACGGTGCGGGTCTGCAACTCTTTGTCCTGCGCCATGGCCGGCGCCGACCGGCTGCTGGCGGACCTGCCCAAGACGCTCGGGCCCGATGTGCGCGTCGTCCATGCGCCGTGCATGGGCGCCTGCGACCAGGCGCCGGCCTGCGCCGTCGGTCATGTGCAAGTCACGAAAGCGACGCCGGCGGCGGTCGCCAAGCTTGCGCATGTTCATACGCATGCCGAGGCTTTAAAGCCCGGCGCCGATTACGAAGCCTATGTTGCGGCGGGCGGCTATCGCCTGCTCAACGCGGCGCTCGACGGCAAGCGCACGCGCGATGAGCTGATCAAGATCGTCAGCGATGCTGGGCTGCGCGGGCTTGGCGGCGCGGGTTTTCCGACCGGCCGTAAATGGTCGCTGGTGCGCGCGGAGCCGGCGCCGCGGCTGATGGCGGTGAATGCCGACGAGGGCGAGCCCGGCACGTTCAAGGATCGCTACTATCTCGGCCTCGATCCGCACCGTTTTCTTGAAGGCATGCTGATCGCCGCCTGGGTGGTCGAGGCCGCCGAGATCTACCTCTATATCCGCGACGAATATCCCGAATTGCGGCTGATGCTGGTCGAGGAGATCAAGAAGCTCGAAGACGCGGGCCTCGATCGTTTCAGCAAGATTCATCTGCGCCGCGGCGCCGGCGCTTATATCTGTGGCGAAGAATCGGCGATGATCGAATCGATCGAAGGCAAGCGCGGCTTGCCGCGGCATCGCCCGCCTTATGTCGCGCAGGTCGGCCTGTTCGGCCGCCCGACGCTCGAGCAGAATGTCGAGACGCTCTATTGGATCCGTGACATCATCGAGAAGGGCGCCGAGTGGGTGACGGCGCAAGGCCGCCACGAGCGCAAGGGCTTCCGCAGCTTCTCGGTATCGGGCCGCGTCAAGAACCCCGGCGTCAAGCTCGCGCCGGCCGGCATCACGGTGCGCGAACTGATCAACGAGTTCTGCGGCGGCATGGCCGACGGCCACACCTTCAAGGCCTATCTGCCGGGCGGCGCTTCGGGCGGCATCCTGCCGGAATCCATGGCCGATCTGCCGCTCGATTTCGGCACGCTGGAAAAATACGGCTGCTTCGTAGGCTCCCACGCCGTTGTTATCCTGTCCGACAAGGACGATGTAAAAGCTGTCGCGCTCAATCTGATGAAGTTCTTCGAGGATGAGAGCTGCGGCCAGTGCACGCCCTGTCGCGTCGGCACTGAAAAGGCGGCGGAACTGATGGCGCATGGCCCTTGGGACCCGGCTTTGCTCGACGAATTGTCGGCCCTGATGCGCGATGCCTCGATTTGCGGGCTCGGCCAGGCCGCGCCCAATCCGCTGGTTTGTGTGCTAAAATACTTTCCGGACGAGCTGAACAAGCCGCTGCGGCACTGGTAACCAATCGCGCGTAATGATCTTGGACCGCCAAAGCCGGGCGACCGAAAGGCCTTCTTGATGAGCGACGTGAAATCGCAAATGCCCAATACGTTCACGATCGACGACCGCGAGATCGATATCCGCCCCGGCGAGACGATCTTCCGCGCCGCGCGCCGGCTCGACATCAAGCTGCCGCATCTGTGCTTTTCGCCGCAACCCGGCTACCGGCCCGACGGCAATTGCCGCGTCTGCATGGTCGAGATCGAGGGCGAGCGCGTTCTTGCCGCAAGCTGCCTGCGCACGCCGGCGCCGGGCATGAAGGTCAAGACCCAGACCGACCGCGCCAAGACTGCGCGCAAAATGGTCGCCGAGCTTCTGCTCACCGACCAGCCGGCCGTCGAAGTCGCGCACGATCCGGATTCCGAGCTGTGGAATACGGTACGGCGGCTCAAGGCCGAGCCGGGCCGTTTCCCCAGGCGCAAGGCGGCCGAAGTGCCGAAGCCCGACCGCAGCCATATCGCCATGGCGGTCAATCTCGACGCCTGCATCCAGTGCAATCTCTGCGTCCGCGCCTGCCGCGAAGTGCAGGTCAACGACGTGATCGGCATGGCCGGCCGCGGCCATCTCGAAAAGATCGTGTTCGACTTCGACGACCCGATGGGCGCTTCGACCTGCGTCGCCTGCGGCGAATGCGTGCAGGCCTGCCCGACCGGCGCGCTGATGCCGGCGACCATGGTGGACGAGAACAACGTCTATAGAGGCAAGCCCGACCGCACCGTCGACAGCGTCTGTCCCTATTGCGGCGTCGGCTGCCAGCTCACCTACGAGATCAAGGACGACACCATCGTTGCGGTGACCGGCAAGAACGGCCCGGCCAATCAGAACCGGCTCTGCGTCAAGGGCCGTTTCGGCTTCGATTACGTGCACAATCCGGAGCGCCTGCTGAAGCCGATGATCCGCAAGGACGGCGTGCCGAAAGTGGCTCACGAACATATCGACCCGTCCAATCCGTGGACGCATTTCCGCGAAGCGACCTGGGAAGAAGCGCTCGATCGCGCTGCCGCAGGGTTAAAGAAGATCCGCGACCGTGACGGGCCGAAGGCGCTCGCCGGGTTCGGCTCGGCCAAGGGCTCGAACGAGGAAGCCTATCTGTTCCAAAAGCTCGTGCGCACCGGCTTCGGCACCAACAATGTCGATCACTGCACGCGGCTGTGTCATGCCTCGTCGGTTGCGGCGCTGCTTGAAGGCGTCGGCTCGGCCGCGGTGACCGCAACCTTCAACGAGTGCAAGAATTCCGACCTCATCATCGTCATCGGCGCCAACCCGACCGAAAATCATCCGGTTGCGGCCACCTTCTTCAAACAGGCGGCCAAAAATGGCGCCAAGCTCGTGGTGATGGATCCGCGCGGGCAGGCGCTCAAGCGCCACGCCTGGCGCATGATGCAGTTCAAGAACGGCGCCGACGTCGCGATGCTCAACGCGATGCTCAATGTCATCGTCAGCGAGAAGCTTTACGACCAGCAATATATCCAGACCTATGTTGAAGGTTTCGACGCCTGGAAGGAAGGCATCAAGGATTTCACGCCCGAAGAAATGTCGCCGATCTGCGGCATCCCCCCTGATACGTTGCGTGAAGTCGCGCGCACTTATGCGCGCGCGCAAAGCGCCATCATCTTCTGGGGCATGGGTGTGTCGCAGCACACGCACGGCACCGACAATGCGCGGTGTTTGATTGCGCTGGCGCTGATCACCGGCCAGATCGGCCGGCCCGGCACCGGGCTGCATCCGTTGCGCGGCCAGAATAACGTCCAAGGCGCGTCCGACGCCGGCCTGATCCCGATGTTCTTCCCCGATTACAAGTCGGTGGAGGACCCGGCGATCCGCGGCCAGTACGAGAAGGCCTGGGGCGTCAAGCTCGACCCGAAGAAGGGCAAGACGGTGGTCGAGATCATGGATGCCGTCCACCACGACGAGATCAAGGGCATGTATATCGAGGGTGAAAATCCCGCGATGTCCGATCCCGATCTCAATCACGCGCGGCAGGCGCTCGCGCATCTCGAACATCTCGTGGTGCAGGATCTGTTCCTGACCGAGACCGCGGTCTATGCCGACGTGGTGCTGCCGGCCTCAGGCTGGCCGGAGAAGGACGGCACCGTCACCAACACCAATCGCCAGGTGCAGATGGGGCGGCAGGCGCTGCCGCTGCCGGGCGACACCCGGCACGACATCTGGATCATCCAGGAGATCGCCAACCGCATGGGCTGCGGCTGGGACTATAAGAATGTCGGCGAAGTGTTCACCGAAATGGCGTCGATGATGCCGGCGCTCGCCAACATTTCCTGGGAGCGCGTCGAGCGGGAAAATTCAGTCACCTATCCGGTCGATGCGCCCGATGTGCCGGGCCGCGATGTCGTGTTCGACAAGGGCTTTCCCCGTCCCGGCGGCTTCGCCAAGCTGGTGGCCACCAAGCTGCAGCCGCCGGACGAGGTGCCGGATGAGGATTATCCGTTCATCCTCACCACCGGGCGCGAGCTCGAACATTGGCATACCGGCGCCATGACCCGCCGCGCCACGGTGCTCGATGCACTCGAGCCGAGCGCGGTCGCGTCGGTGTCGCGCGGCACCATCGCCAAGCTCGGCATTGCGCCCGGCGACATGATCCGCGTCGAGACGCGGCGCGGCGCGGTCGAGCTGCATTCGCGGCAGGACGACGCGATCCCGGATGGCGTTGTATTCATTCCGTTCGCCTTCGTCGAAGCGGCGGCGAACCTCTTGACCAATCCGAAGCTCGATCCGTTCGGCAAGATTCCGGAATTCAAGTTCTGCGCAGCCAAGGTGGCGAAGGCCGAGCCGCGGCTGGAAGCGGCGGAATAATCAGAGCGCGGCGACGGGATCAGGCTCCAGATTCATTCCCGATTGCGAAAACCAGCTCGATATTGTCGGGCTTCTGCTTGAATTCGGTGGTGACCGCGTGGCGAACGGTCTCGGCCAATTCGCCGAGCGGCTTCCCGTCGATCACTTTGGGAAACAACACAGTCACCAGCACCAGCCGTCCGTTGCTCCAATTGAATCCGACCTGCGGCTTGATGCCGGTCGCCTTCTGCAGATCGTCCTCGACCGCCGCCTTGTACTTGAAGCCGTCGGTCAGCGTACTGACGATGTCGCAGCCGGTAAGGCCGATGGCGAGAAAAACCAGTACCGTAATTCTGGACATGTGAGTCTCCCGGAGCGCCGATCGCGCGATCATATCCGGCGTCGTACGGCGGTTTTATTTCTCGTCCTTGAAATACACTTCGACCGCGCCGCTCAATTTGATCGTCAGCGGATTGCCGTAACGATCCTTGGTCTTGCCGGCTTCGACCTTGATCCAGCCTTCGCTGATGCAATATTCGGCGACATTGGTCTTTTCGACGCCCTTGAAGCGCACGCCGACATCGCGCTCCAACAGGTCGGCGTTGTAATAGGGGCTCTTCGGATCGTTGGAGAGCCGGTCAGGCAGCGCGGAAGTTCCCTTCGGTTCCGTCATCTTTTCCATCTGCTTTAGCGATCTGGGCGGCGTGGTTCCAATACGCATGAAACCTTTATTTCATTCGTAACACGACCTTAAGCATTGCGGCGAGTTTATGCAGCAAAGGGCATCCATTCCGGTGCACCGTAACATCCGTATTACCCGCTTGGGCGTTTAATCCTTCGACGTTGAATATTGTGTTGGAGCTGCCGCGGCCTAACCGCGCGTTGTTTTTAAAGCGCGATCCTGATGACGATCCTATCGCGAATTGTCGGCAAATTTCGTCCTTCCCTGCCGTCCCTCTTTGCGGCCCTGGCCGGCATCGCCGTCTCACTGACTGCCGCGGGCCTGACCGCGAGCTGGGAGAACCGGCATGCCGACGCGCAATTTCATGTCGTCGCCGAAAATCACTTCACGATCGTGCAGAACGGCCTCACCGAATATGTGAATCGGCTGCGCGCGGTGCGCGCGCTGTTCGACAGTTCCGAAGGGCAGGTCTCGCGCAACGCCTTCGAGGCCTTCACGCGGCCGTTGTTGCGCGAGAACGGCGCGCTCGCGACCCTGTCCTGGGTGCCGCGCGTGCGCGGGCCCGACCGCGCCGCGCATGAGCGCGAAGCGGCGCAACAAGGGATTCCCGATTATCACATCAAGGCGATGGGCGAGGGCGGCAAGATGTCGGTGTCGCCCGAGCGCGAGGAATATTACCCGATCTTCTACGTGACGCTGCCGAAAACCTCGCCGCTCTACGGTCTCGATCTGCGCTCGGAACCCGAGACGCTCGTCGAGCTCGAACAGGCCCGCGATCACGACCGCCTCGGCTTTTCGGCGGTCCGCACGCTGGTCTCGAGCGGCGGCACCAAATCCGGATTTCTGTTCTCGTTGCCGATCTACCGGCACGACGCGCCGGACGACACCATCGAGGATCGGCGGCGCAACATCATCGGCTTCGTCCACGGCTCGCTGCTGACGAGCAAGATGATCGATACGATCGTCAATGCCAGTGCGCCGGAAGGCCTCGACATGTTCTTCTTCGCGCCGGGTGCACCCGCCGATGCGCCGCCGGTCTATATCCACAGCTCGCGGCTGCGCAGCGAACCGGCGTCGCCGGCGAACCAGGCTGAACTCGCCAAGGACCAGCACCTGTCGCGCGACCTCACCGCCGATGGGCAGCGCTGGCTGACGATGACCATGGCGCCGATGCCGGACGGACCGCTCTTGGCGGCGCACGACCGCGCCTGGCTCGTTCTCATCGCCGGACTGATCCTTACCGGCGCGGTGATCGCCTATATCCAGTCGGCGCGGCGGCACGCGCTGCGCATGACGCGCGTCAACCAAAGATTCTCCGATCTGGCACAGACCGATACGCTCACCTCGCTGCCCAACCGCCGCGCCTTCATGAAGCGCATACACGAGGCCTTCGCCGCCGCCAATCGCAGCGGCAAGCCGTTTGCCGTGCTCTATTTCGACCTCGATCATTTCAAGGACGTCAACGACACGCTCGGCCACGCCGTCGGCGACACATTGTTGCGGCAAGTGGCGGGACGCGTGCGCAGCGCGATCCGCGAGAACGACGTCGTCGCCCGCTTCGGCGGCGATGAATTCGCCATCCTGCAAAGCGATGTCGAGGAGGTTGACGCCGCCGGCACGCTTGCCGGCAAGATCGGACGCGTCGTCGCCGAGCCCTATGATATCGACGGCAACATCGTGCATATCTCGGCGAGCATCGGCATTGCCCGTTATGCGCCCGAGGCCGCCGGCCCCGACGCCATGATGATCCAGGCCGATCTCGCGCTCTATCGCGCCAAGGAAGACGGCCGTAACTGCTACCGCTTCCATAATGCCTGTCTCGATTCGCAGGTGCAGGAGCGCGTGCTGATCGCCGACGAATTGCGCGGCGCCCATATCCGCAATGAGCTCGAACTGCACTACCAGCCGCAGATCGAAATGCGCACCGGCCGGATCATCGGGCTCGAAGCGCTGTTGCGCTGGAACCATCCCAAACGCGGCCAGATCCCGCCTTTGGTTTTCATCCCGATCGCCGAACGGACCGGACAGATTCAGTTTCTCGGGCAATGGGTCCTCGATGCGGCTTGCGCACAATTGCGCGCCTGGCTCGATGACGGTGTTGCGCCGGAGCTTCTCGGCGTGAATTTCTCGGCGATCCACTTCAAGGCCTCGACCGATCTCGACGGCGAGGTTGCCGCTTGCCTCGACAAATGGGGCATCGCGCCGCATCTGATCGAGCTTGAGCTCACCGAAACCGTGCTGATGGATATTACCCAGCAGCACAATGCGCGCTTCGAGCGGCTGCGGCAGCTCGGCGTCCGCATCGCCATCGACGATTTCGGCACCGGCTATTCGTCGCTCAGCTATCTCGCCAATTATCCGATCAACCGGGTCAAGATCGCCCAGGAACTGGTGGCGGGCGTCGACATCAATTCTCGCAGCGCCGCGGTGGTGCGCGCCGCGATCGGGCTCGCCCATGAGCTCAATATCGAGATCGTCGCCGAAGGCGTGGAAACCGAAGGCCAGGAGAAGTTCCTGTTGTCCTCGGGCTGCGCTTACGGCCAGGGCTATCGCTTCAGCCGTCCGGTCAGCGCAATACAGGCGACCGCGCTGCTGCGGCTTGGGACGATCAAGCCGAAGCGGAAATCCTTGCGGCTTGTCGAAAGCAGCGCGGCTTAGGCGCTTTTATCGGTTGGCCGGCCCCCGAGCGTCCCGCGCTCATCTAAAACAGGGCCTTTTCGTTCACCGAAGGGGAGGGCTTTTCGCCGGCCTCGGCGGCGGCTAAGACTTAATTCCATGACGAGTTCTGCACCACTTGCCGCCGCCGCCCTGCCGCATTTTCCCGCCGCCGCCGCGCCACGCCATGATTGGACGCGCGAAGAGGTGCGGGCGCTGTTCGATCTGCCGTTTCCCGATCTGATGTTCCGCGCGCAAAGCGTGCACCGGCAGCATTTCGATCCGACCGAAGTGCAGATTTCGACGCTGCTGTCGATCAAGACCGGCGGCTGCCCGGAGGATTGCGCCTATTGCCCGCAAAGCGCGCGCTATGACACCGGCGTCGCCGCCGACAAGCTGATGGCGCTCGACGCCGTGCTGGCCGAAGCGCGGGCGGCGAAGAACGGCGGCGCGAGCCGTTTCTGCATGGGCGCGGCCTGGCGCTCACCCAAGGACCGCGATCTCGACTCTGTCTGCGCCATGGTCGAGGGCGTCAAGGCGCTCGGGCTCGAGACCTGCGCCACGCTCGGCATGCTCACCGGCGCGCAGGCGCAGCGGCTCAAGGCGGCCGGCCTCGACTATTACAATCACAATCTCGATACTTCGCCGGAATTCTACGACCACATTATTACCACGCGGACCTATCAGGATCGGCTCGAGACGCTCGATCATGTGCGCGATGCCGGCATCCATGTCTGTTGCGGCGGCATCGTCGGCATGGGCGAGACGCGCGAGGACCGCGTCGGCATGATCGTGACTTTGGCGAGGCTGCCGGTGCATCCGGAATCGGTGCCGATCAACATGCTGGTCAAGGTCGCGGGCACGCCGTTGTCCGGCGAGGCCGCGCTCGATCCGATTGAGTTCGTGCGCACCATTGCGGTGGCGCGCATCGCCATGCCGGGCTCGGTGGTGCGGCTCTCGGCGGGTCGCGAGGACATGAGCGAGGAGACGCAGGCTTTGTGCTTTCTCGCCGGCGCCAATTCGATTTTCTACGGCCCGAAGCTTCTGACCACGCCGAATCCGGGCCGCGACCGCGATCGTGAACTGATGGAGCGGCTGGGCTTGAGCCCCATGGAATCTTGAATCCAATAATAGCCCGCGGATCGATATGCCGATGAGCGACGACACTGCCTATCGCTTCGCTCCGATCTCACTCACACACCCAAGGCGATTTATGAAAACGCAACGGCTTCTGGAAAATCCGAAACGGCGCGTGTTGCTCGCTGGTCTCTGCGCCATCGCCGTCGTGGCCGGTATGCTGTCGGCAGCGGCTTTCGCAGCAGGTCCAAACGACATCCTCAGCCGCGACGCCGTGCTGCGCGATCCGGAAATCCCGCCGCTCGGCAATCCGAACGGCGATCTCACCGTGGTCGAATTCTTCGACTATCAATGCCCCTATTGCAAAAAGCTCGCGCCGGACATCGCGCAACTCCTCAAGGAAGACGGCAATATCCGGCTAGTGCTGAAAGACTGGCCGATCTTCGGCGCGGTCTCGACCTCCGCCGCGCAATTGGCGCTGGCGACGAAATATCAGGACAAATATGTGCAGGCCCACGACGCGCTGATCGGCGCGACGGAAAAGCTGACCGACGCGAATATTACCGACATCTTGACCAAGGCCGGCGTCGATGTCGCCAAGGCCAAGCAGGATCTGCAGGCGCATCAGCAGACCATCGACGATCTGTTGACCCGCAACAACGACCAGGCCGAAGCGTTCGGCTTCCAAGGCACACCCGGCTTCATTGTCGGCACCTTCCGCGTGCCGGGCGTCGTCGAGATGAAAGTGTTCAAGCAGATCGTCGCCGACGCCCGCGCGGCGGCGAAGAAGCGACAAGAGCTGAACAAGAGCTGAACAAGAGCTGAACAAGAGCTAATCGCATTTGCGAAACGCGGCGGCCGGGCGGAGAAACCCGCGCGGCCGCCGTCTCACGTCACGATGTGTGGATTTGCCGAAGCTTACGGCGTCTGGCCGTGTTCGGTCATGCAGGTGCCGTAGATCGAGAACTGCATGGTTTGCCAGGTGCTGAAGTTGTACGGCTGGGCCTTCATATTGCAGTCGTGCATCGCCTGCGCGCGGCTTTCATTCATGGGCATGGCGCCCAACACCGGGTCATGCCCGTCGAGCGATTCGCCGGCATACATATGCAGGCCCGCGAACGACTGTCCGGCACGATGAGACTGTGCCGCACGATGATAATGGTGATGATGCGTGGCGGCGGCGGCAGGTACGGTGCCGGCAAGCGTCAGCGTCGCGAAAGCAAGCACAGTGGGAAGGTATTTGACCGCAGCTCCGTCCCGGCGCGGCGTCAACAGCGTGTTGTGCGAAGTCATTTCCATTCTCTTGTTAGGGGTCGCCCCTCGGGCGTCTGCATACAAGAGTTGCCGCGTCGCACAGTGACCGTGGCATGAACGTTACAGACGTTTAATCATCGTATTATCAAAGCGTTGACGCGGATTATATGGGCGGCTTTTCGACGCAAGATATTGCGTCGCAATGGAGCCAAGAATAAGCGGACGCACGCGATGCGTTTGCGCCGCAAATCGCGCGGCTCGTGCCGCGAAGCGAATGTTTATTTGCTCCGCTCGGCGCGCATCGCTCCTGCGCGTCCGTCGCGGGTAAAATCGACGTAGCTTGCACGCCTCGACGTATCGCTGCCTTGCGCAAACTGCATGCGAGTTCCCCCCGTTGCAGGCCTGCGGTGACGTTTAGAGAAGAGAGATCGCGATGGCGGATTTAAATTCCCGCAGCCCCGCCGTCGGCGCGCGGATCGTGCGCGGCTTCGCAAGTGCCGTCTTTGTGCAGCAGCGCCGCGCCGGCATGGCCCATGACGTCGGAATAGGCGTCGGGTAACACTTCGACATCGTGACCGGCAGAAAGAAGCTGATCGATCAGATTGCCGTCGAAGCGGGACTCCAGCCGCAGCGCCGTTTTCGGCGCGCCCCAGGTGCGGCCCAGCACCCAGCGCGGCCGGTCGATGGCCTCCGACAGCGGCTCGCGGAATTGCACATGACGCGTGAATACCGCGCCTTGGGTCTGCGGCTGGCCGTCGCCGCCCATCGTGCCATAGGCCATGATGCGGCCGTCCTTGAGCACCGCAAGCGCCGGATTGAGCGTGTGGAACGGCAGCCGTCCGGGCGCGAGCGCGTTGAGCGCGCCGGCTCCGAGCGAAAAGCTCGCGCCGCGGTTCTGCATCAGCACGCCGGTCGCCGGCAGCACGCAGCCGGAGCCGAATTCCCAATAGAGCGATTGGATATAGGAGACGACGAGGCCCGACGTATCGGCGGCGCCCATCCAGATCGTGTCGCCGCCGCCCGCGCTCACCGGCCAGGGCGAGGCCTTGTGGCGGTCGATCTTCATCGCTTCGCCGGCAATGAAGCGGTCGTCGACCGCGCGCGTGAGCGCGTAGGGCAGGTAGCGCGGATCGGTGACGACGCGGTCGCGCAGTCTCATGCCGCGCTTGGTTGCCTCGACGAGGCCGTGGACATGATCGAAGCCCTCGGCTTCGGTGACGCCAAGCCGCTCGAACAAAGCAAGGATCATCAGCGACACGACGCCCTGCGTCGGCGCGTCGGTGTTGTAGACGGTGCCCGACGGCAAATCGATGCGCAGCGGCTCGGCGAGCGCGGCGCGGTAGCGCTCGAGGTCTTGGCGGGTGACCGGGCTGCCGATGCTTTCGAGATCGGCGGCGATCTCGCGCGCGACATCGCCACGATAGAAATCGTCGAGCCCGGCATGCGAGAGCTGTTCGAGCGTCGCGGCCAGGGCCTCCTGCTTGAGGGTGGCGCCGACCTCGGGAATCTCGCCGTCGGCCAGAAACGTCCCGGCAAAGCCCGGCACGTCCTTCAGTCCGTCAAAGTTCTCCTGCGTCAGCCGTGTCTGGCTTCTTGTGACGGTGTAACCGTCAAGCGCCTGCGTGATCGCGGGCGCGAACAGCGTGCCGAGCGGTAATTTTCCGCCGAAGGCTTTCGCGGCCTCGAGCGCCAAAGCCCAGCCGCCGATCGCACCCGGCACCGTGAGCGCCGCGAGCGGTCCGCGCGGCGGAATGGCCTCGTAGTCGCGATAAAGCTCGGGCCGTGCCAACGCGCCGGATGGTCCGGCTGCCATGATGGCGTGCACCCGGCCGGAGCGTTCGCGGATCAGCCAAAAGCCGTCGCCGCCGATATGGTTCATGTGCGGATAGACCGCGGCGATGCTCGCGGCCATGGCCACCATGGCTTCGAGCGCATTGCCGCCTTCGGCCAGCATCTGCCGGCCGGCCTCGACGGCAAGGGCATGGGGCGCGCAGACCGCGCCCCGGCGGTGGCCGGCTGTATGCAAATCCATCGTATCGCTCAATGTGACGCGACGGGTTCGGCAAAACCGCGCTTGCGCAGCAGAGCGTCCGCGCTCGGCAGCCGGCCGCGAAACGCCTTGTAGGCATCGGCCGGATCCTGCGAGCCGCCGGCCGCGTAGATCGTGTCGTGCAGCCGCTTCGCCGTCGCGGCATCGAATATGTCGCCGGTCTCCTCGAACGCGGCGAAAGCATCGGCGTCGAGCACTTCCGACCACATATAGCTGTAATAGGCCGAGGCATAGCCGCCGCCGGCGAAGATATGCGCGAAATGCGGCGAGCGGTGGCGCATGACGATTTCCCGCGGCATGGCGATGCGCTCGAGTGCGTCCGCTTCGAAAGTATCGACCTCAGCCGCGGCTTTGATGTCACCGTCCGAAACCAGCGAATGGAAATCGAGATCGACCATGGCCGAGGCGATATATTCGACCGTGCCGAAGCCCTTGTTGAAATTGCGCGCGGCGATGAGCCGCTGCAGCAATTCCTCGGGCATCGCCTCGCCGGTCTGATAATGGCGGGCGAAGCGGCGCAGCACGTCCGGCTGTTCCAGCCAATGCTCGTAAAGCTGCGACGGCAGTTCGACGAAATCGGTGGCGACGCTGGTGCCGGAAATGCTCGGATAGGTCACCGACGAAAGCAGTCCGTGCAGCGCATGGCCGAATTCGTGGAACAGCGTGCGGGCATCCTCGAAGCTGAGCAAGGTCGGCTCGCCGCCCGGCGCCTTGGTGAAATTGCAGACATTGACGATCAGCGGCCGGATATCGCCGGAGAGCTTTTCCTGATCGCGGATCGAGGTCATCCAGGCGCCGCTGCGCTTTGAGGCGCGGGCGAAATAATCGCCGAAGAACAGCCCGACCTGTTTGCCGTCGCTGTCTTTGACGTCCCAGACCCGCACATCGGGATGCCAGGCCGGCACATCCGGCCGCAGCGCGAAGCTCAGGCCGAACAGGCGCTGCGCCGTGTAGAAGGACGCCTCGATCAGGCTGTCGAGATTGAGATAGGGCTTGATTGCCGCTTCGTCGAAGTCGCACAGCTCGTGGCGGAGCTTTTCGGCGTAATAGCGCCAGTCCCAGGCCTCGAGCCTGAAATTGCCGCCGTCTTGCGCGATCAGCTGCTGCATGGCGTCGCGATCGGCGAGCGCGCGGGCGCGCGCCGGCGCCCACACGGTTTCCAGAAGATTGCGCGCCGCGGCCGGCGTTTTCGCCATGGCGTCGTCGAGCCGGTAATGGGCAAAATCCTCATAGCCGAGAAGCTTCGCCCGTTCGGCGCGCAGCCGCACCATTTCGGCGATATTGGCCTTGTTGTCGGTTGCGCCGCCATTGTCGCCGCGCATGACGAAGCCGCGGAATATCTTCTCGCGCAGGTCGCGGCGGGTCGAGAACTGCAAAAACGGCTCGACGTTCGACCGCGACAAGGTCACCACATAACCGTCGAGCCCGCGCTCCTGTGCCTCCGCTTTCATCGCCTCGCGCATGGAGTCGGGCAGGCCGGTGAGCTCGGACTCGGTGAGGCGGAGCGTGAACGATTGTTCGTCGGCGAGCACGTTCTGGCTGAACGACGTGCCGAGCGTGGCGAGGCGCTCGATGATTTCGGCGAGCCGCTTCTTGGACGGCGCGTCGAGGGCGGCGCCGGCGCGGCGGAAGCCGGTGTGATAGCGCTCGATGACGCGCTTCTGCTCGCTCGTCAGATCGAGCTTGTCGGCCTGTTGCATCAGCGTGTCGATGCGCTTGAACAGGTCCGGATTGGTATTGATGGCGTTCCAGTGCCGGGCGAGCTGCGGCGCGATCTCGCGCTCGATCTCGAGCAAGGCGTCATTGGTATGGGCGCCGGCCAGAAGGTGAAACACATTGCCGACCCGCTCGAGCGCGCGGCCGCTGCGTTCGATCGCCGCAATGGTGTTGTCGAAGGTTGCCGGCTCTGGAATGCCGGCAATGGCGGCGATTTCGGCTGCATGTTCGGCCAGCGCCCGGGCATAGGCCGGGCGGAACTGTTCGGGGCCGATCGTGTCGAACGGCGGGACGCCGTCCGGTGTCGTCCACTCCTTGAGGAACGCATTACTCTCGGAGGACACACTACTATCGGCAGGAGCGGGGGTCTTCACGGTCTCAATCTTGTTCATCAGGGGGTCATACCAAATGCCGGTGCCGCCGTGATATATGTGGTGTGGACAACGCTGCCGGAAGGAGAGCCGTAAATGCCCCGTCACCCCCATTATTTACCGCACGGTGTTATTCCGGCCGTATTGCTGCCGTTCTTCGACGATCTTTCGATCGACGAGAAGAGCTTCCGCGCGCATTTGCGCGATGTCGCCGCGGTCGACGGGCTGTCCGCCATAACTATTAACGCGCATTCGACCGAGGTCGCTTCCTGCAGCTTCGACGAGCAGCGCCGCGTCCTCGATATCGCCCAGGACGAGATCGGCGGCCGGCTGCCCATCGTCAACGGCGTCTGGGCCGATGGCAGCCTCGAAGCCGCGCGCATCGCCAAGATGGCCGAAGCCGGCGGCGCCTCGGCGCTGCTCGTGTTCCCGCCGGCGCCGTTCACGCTTGGCCAGTCGCCGGCCATGGCGATCGAGCATTTCAAGCGCATCGCCGAGGCGTCGAGCCTGCCAATCATTGTCTTTCAGTACCCGCTGGCGACCGGCCAGGGCTATCCGCGCGACACGCTGCTGAAGATGGTCGAGGAGGTGCCGGCGATCCGCGCCATCAAGGATTGGGCCGGCAATGTGCCGCAGCACGAGATGCATATCCGCGAGTTGCAGAGCCTCAAGCGGCCGGTCAATGTGCTGACCACGCACAGCGCCTGGCTGTTCTCGTCGCTGGTGCTCGGCTGCAACGGGCTGCTCTCCGGCTCCGGCAGCGTCATCGCCGACCTGCAGTCGGCTCTGTTCCAGGCGGTGAAGGGAAATGATCTTGCCGCGGCGAAGAAGCTCAACGACCGCATCTACCCGCTGGCCACGGTGTTTTATGCCGAGCCCTGGGCCGACATGCACAACCGCATGAAGGAGGCGCTGGTGCTTCTCGGTAAGCTGCCGCGCGCCGTGGTGCGGCCGCCTTTGGTCAAGATCAGCCGCACCGAGATCGACCGCATCCGCGCGGCGCTCATCGAGGCCGGGCTCCTTGACGCCAAAGCCGCCCGCGATGCGGCCTGAGCGCTGCCTTGATCTCGCCATCACTTTTGCAGTAAGTCGCGGTTCGAAACGAGCGGCACCATGAGCAATACCGGCAGCAACCAAAGCCCCATCCAGCGCAGCAAGCGCATCGTCTGGCTCAATGTCGTGACGGTGATCAGCGCGGCCATTCTGATCAGCGCCGAGGTGTTCGGCGCGGCTTTCGCCGGCAGCTGGGCGATCGCCAACCTGTTCGCGCTCGGCACGCTCGGCGCCCGCGTGCTCGATGGCTTGTTCATGCTCCTCGGCGTCGTGGTGATGGTGCAGTTCGTGCGCGCCGCGCACCACGTTGAGCCATTCACCGCTGAGTGAGACGACGCGACGGCGTCGTCGCCGCGCGTTTTTACGTTTCGTTAAAACTAAAATTCTTGCGCGCGTGAGCTAAATCGCTTATGGCGATTGTGCCCAATTTCGCACGTGCCTGTGGCCGTGTGTCGGTCGGTGGGCATCCGGACAAGAGGCCGGACAGCCGCCTAAGGAAGAGCGCTCCACTCTTGCGCGCTTTCTTGCAACCAGCGACCGGCAGCCGGAGGCGAACCGGCAATGCCCGCTCTCCACGGGCGACGCGGCTTAAAGCAACGACGGAAGGGCTTTTTTGGTTTGCTACCGGCGCCAATGCCGGGGACACCGAAAGGGCTTGTCCATCTTTGCCAGCAGTGCGGAACGGGATCTCCCTCATCCGGACCAAGGCAGCAATCGCAGTGACGTCTGCGCATCCGCAATGGTGCGGAACGGCGCGCGTCGCAGGAGGTTCACCTCGGTGGCTACGCTACCGGCCGGATAGGGAGCTTTTGTGGAGATGACCACACGCATCCGCGAATTTCTTAAATCTCGTACCGATAACGGACCATGCCTCGTCGTCGATCTCGACATCGTCCGTGAGAACTATCTGAACTTCGCCAAGGCGCTGCCGGACACCAAGGTGTTCTACGCCGTGAAGGCCAATCCGGCGCCGGAAATCCTCAAGCTGCTTGCCGGCTTGGGCTGCTGCTTCGACGTGGCCTCGCTCGCCGAGACGCATGACGCGCTCGCCGCCGGCGCCACGCCCGACCGCATCTCCTACGGCAACACCATCAAGAAAGAGCGCGAGATCGCCACCGCCTTCGCGCTCGGCGTGACGCTGTTCGCCGTGGATTGCGAGGCCGAGGTGGAGAAGGTGGCCCGCGCCGCGCCCGGCAGCCGCGTGATCTGCCGCATCCATTGCGACGGTTCCGGCGCCGAATGGCCGCTGTCGCGCAAGTTCGGCTGCGAGCCGACCTATGCGGCGGATATTCTCGAGTTCGCCCATAAGAGCGGGCTGGTGCCTTACGGCATTTCCTTCCACGTCGGTTCGCAGCAGCACAATGTCGAGGCCTGGGACCGGGCGCTCGCGTCGGCCGCGGCCATATTCAAGGGCTGCGCCGAGCGCGGCATCGGGCTGTCGATCGTCAATCTCGGCGGCGGCTTCCCGGCCAAATACATGCGCAAGACGCCCAAGCTCGAATCCTACGGCAAGGCGATCTTCAAGGCGCTACGCAAGCATTTCGGCAACAATCTGCCCAATACGATCGTCGAGCCGGGCCGTGGCCTGGTCGGCAATGCCGGCGTGATCGAGGCGGAAGTGGTGCTGATCGCCAAGCGCAGCCCCGAGGACGAGGTGCGCTGGGTCTATCTCGACATCGGCAAGTTCCACGGCCTTGCCGAAACCATCGGCGAGTCGATCCGTTATCCGATCCGCACCACGCATGATCGCGACGAGACGGCGCCCTGCATCATCGCCGGCCCGACCTGTGACTCGGTGGATGTGCTCTACGAGAAGACGCCTTATCCCTTGCCTGTCTCGCTCGCCATCGGTGACAAGGTGCTGATCGAGGCGGCGGGGGCTTATACCGCGACGTACTCCTCGGTCGGCTTCAACGGCTTTCCGCCGCTGCGGCAATATGTGATCTGAGCTTCCCGCGGGAAGCCGGCCGCTATTTCGGCTGAACGCTTTGATCGCCGCCGGGGCTTCCCGGCGGCGGGATCACCGGCATCTTCCCGGTATTCGGCGTCGGCGCTTTCATGCCCTGATCGACATCGGGCGGACAGATCACGCCGTTCGACTGGCTGAGCTTGTTGCTGAGGTCGCCGGAACTGGCGCTGCTGCTGGCGCAGGGTTTGGCGTTGGGCTTTGGCGCCTCGTTCGGCGGCACTTGCGCCACAGCGGTCCCGGCCAAGCTCAAGCTGAGCAAAACCGTGATGCAGGCGTGTCGCATAACTCGCGTCATGCACAACAACGGCTGACGAAAGGCGCAGTTCCGAGTGGATCAGGTCAGATCGAGGATGCCGGCTTCGCCGCTTTCGGTGCCGAAGGCGAGGAAGATGCCGTCGGCGCTCCAGGCGAGCGCGGTAACCGGCGCGTCGCCCGGCCGTTTGGCCAGAATCTCGGCGCCGTCCTCCATCCGCACCAACAGCACCATGCCGTCGTCATAGCCGGCGGCGACGATGTCCTGCTTGGGATGGCAGGCGACCACGCCGACGCGCTGCTCGGACGGCGCCAACAGCTGCGGCTGCTTGCCCATCGGGCCCTCTTTGGTGTGGAACGGCCACAGGATCACTTGTGTCGAGCCCGAGGTGGCGAGGAACCGCCCGCCGACGGTCCAGCCGAGCGAGGTCACGCGCGACGAATAGCCCGACATGCGCATGTGCTGGCCGTCGGCGAGCCGCCAGCCGTGCAGCATCGGTTCCTGCATCGAGGTGACCAGGAAGCGGCCGTCCGGGCTCACGGTGGCGCCGAGATGCGAGCCTTTCCATTCGAGCTTTTCCGGCGTGGCCTGCGCCGCATTGGGGAACCACAATGTGGCGCCGTTGTAATGCGCGATCGCCAGGCGAAAGCCTTTGGGCAGGAAGGCAAGCCCGCCGACGGTCGACGGCGCCTCGAACTGCCGCGGTTCCTTCTCTTTCGCCTGCACGAAAGCTGTCTTGCCGGCGGACCAGGCGACGGCGCCGTCGGGCCCGAGCGCGATCTGATCGATCCAGCGGCGCTTGGCATCCGTCGCCAGCGTTTGGCTTTCGCCCTTGGCGTCGGTGACGACGATCTTGCCGTCGTCGCCGCCTGAGACCACGCGCTTGCCGTCGGCCGCGGTCGCGAGGATCGCGCCGCCATGCGCGCCGAGCCGCTGTGGCTCGCCATCCGGCGCCGCCAGCACGATCGCCTCCTCGGAGAGAACGAAAGCCGCGGTGCGGCCGAGAAAATACGCGGCGATGATCGATCCCTCCGCCGCAACCTCATGGGTGCGGTCGATGACGGAGGGGCTGTCGTCGCTGCGGGTGTCAGTCATGGCGCGTTCGGTTCTGGCGCGTCGGGGAAGAGGCTATGCCACGCAGCTCTCGAAACCTTCGGTGATCTTCTTGCCGGGCAGATTGCGGCCGATGAAGACGGCGCGGCTTTGCCGCTTTTCACCGTCCTGCCACGGCCGCTGGTGATCGCCGTCAAGGATCATATGCACGCCCTGAAACACGAAACGCCGGTCGTCGTCCTTGAACGACAGGATACCCTTGCAGCGCAAAATGTTCGGACCTTCGGTCTGCACCAGTTCCTGCACCCAGGGAAAGAACTTGTCCGGGTTCAGCGGCTTGTCGGTGTTGAGCGAGATCGATTGCATGTCCTCGTCGTGATAGTGCTTCAGCCCGCCGTGCTTATGCTTGTGGTCATGGTCATGATGATGGTCGTGATCGTGATGATGATGCCCGTGTTCATGATCATGATCATGGTCGTCGCGTTCCAAGAATTCCGGTTCGATATCGAGGATGCGGTCAAGGTCGAAGGCGTTGCGGTCGAGCACTTCGTTCAGCGGGATCTGCGCGCGCTGCGTCTTGTGCACCCGCGCATAAGGATTGATGCCGCGGATGCGGGCTTCGACGTCCGCCAATTCGTCGCGCGAGACCAAGTCGGTCTTGTTGAGCAGGATCACGTCCGCGAAAGCGATCTGGTTCTTGGCTTCCGGCGCGTCCTTGAGCCGGTCCTTGAGCCACTTGGCGTCGGCAACAGTCACCACGGCGTCGAGCCTGGTCTTCTTGCCGACATTCTCGTCGACAAAGAATGTCTGCGCCACTGGCGCCGGATCGGCGAGCCCCGTGGTCTCGACAATGATGGCGTCGAATTTGCCCTTGCGGCGCATCAGCCCGTCGAGAATGCGCACCAGGTCGCCGCGCACGGTGCAGCAGATGCAGCCGTTGTTCATCTCGAACACTTCTTCGTCGGCGCCCACGACCAGGTCGTTGTCGATGCCGATCTCGCCGAATTCATTGACGATCACGGCGTATTTCTTGCCGTGCGGCTCGGACAGGATGCGGTTGAGCAGCGTGGTCTTACCGGCGCCGAGATAGCCGGTCAGCACGGTGACGGGGATTTTTTCGGAAACGGGTTCGGACATGGGGCCCTCCTGGGCGGCTATATAAGCAATATGTCGCCGGCTCAAAACCCTCGGCTTGAAACCTCGGCTCGAAACCTCGGCGCGAAACCTCGGCTTGGGCCGGGCAGGCGGGATTTGGGGAATAGGCCCTCCGCGAAAGGCCCGTTTGGAAGATGTCGATTTAGAACAGTCCCATGCGCTCGCTCGCCATGTAGCCGGTCAGGAGCAGAACGCCGAAGGTGAGGACCAAGCCTGCCGCACCGACCTCGATGCCCCGCATCGCCAGGGTCCCATAGCCGATATGCGCGCGCGAAAGGCGCTTGGCCATGGCGCGCGCGCCGACCGCGAGCGTCGCGATACTCGCGACGGTGATGGCGGTGCCGAGCCCCATCACGAAGGTCGAAGCGATCCCGGCCCAGAACAAGCCCTGCGCCAGCGCGAAGACGAGTACGATGATGGCGCCCGAGCACGGACGCAGTCCGACCGCGACGATGGCCGACAGGCCGCGCCGCCAGCCGCCGGGTCCGGCCAAATCCGCCGGCTCCGGCCCGTGCGCGTGACCCCAGGGCAGCACGTCCAGTTCCTCGTCGTGACCGTGGTCGCCCTGACAAAGAAATTGACCGGGTTCGGCCGCGGGGCGTGGAGAGGGCGTGCAAGCCGCGTTGAGGGCGTGGTTGCAGTTCGCGTGACCGTAAGCCTCGGCCGCGCGCTCCATCTTCAGGTCGCGGACCGCGGCAAGAAAGCCATGACCCTTGACCCACAACAGCCGCGCGCCGACGAGCACGATCAGGCCATAGCTGACGATCTCGATGAGGCGCACGGTATCGCTCATCAGCTTTGCGGTCGCGCCGAGCACGACCGCGGCGACGCCGACGATGGCGATTGCCGTGAGCGATTGCATCACGGCGGAGGCAAACGACAGCGTGATGCCGCGGCGCCAGGTTTCCTCGTTGGCGAGCAGATAGGAGGAAATCACCGCCTTGCCATGGCCGGGTCCGGCGGCGTGGAAGATGCCGTAGATGAAGGAGATTGCCATCAAGCTCCACAGCGCGGAACCGTCGCTCTTGGCGGCCCGGATCATGCCGGCGAGCTCGCGATAAAAAACGGCCTGCCGTGCCAGCACCCAGCCGGCAATGCCGCCGGGCGGAGCAGCTTGCGCGCCGCCGAACGGACCGAATTGCGCCCAGGCGGGATGGGCTCCGGCGGCCAGGGTTGCAGCGACGATCGTCACCACAGCAATGGCCAGCGCAATTCGCTCGAATCTCTTCTCGAACTTCTTCATGGGCACTTCACCAAAATCTTGTTGGCGAAGTCCATGCCCAAACCGATATTGGCTTCGGACGGGATGACCAATTGATTGAGATTTTGCGAGGTCATAAAATTGTCGTCGTGAGGTTTTGCATATGTCGCCGTGCATTGCGGCGGCGCATCGACGAGCGCAACCGGATCGGTATCAGCAAAGCCGAAGTCGACGAAAAATTCGGGATCGTATATTTCGATGGTCAGCTCTTTGGCCTTCACCGGTTGCTTGAACGGCAGCGTAAAGTGCAGCGTGAGCACGGTCGCTTTCGGATCATAGTCGAGCCAATAGTCGATCGGCTCGTTGAACACGTTCCTCTGCCGTTTGCCGTTGATATGCGCGAAGGTGAAGTAGTCGAACTCCTTGAGCGACTCGACATTGACCTGGGCGAGCGGCTGCAACTCCTGGCGCGTAAACTGGCCCTTGGTCGCCGCTTTGATGCCCGTCGTCGCATAGGCCGAATACATGTCGTCGAAGGTCCAGATGTTGCGAACGCCAGTCACCGCGCCGTCCGGGGCATAAAGCAATTCGGTTCTGATCGTTGCCCAGACATGCGGATGCGCCTGTGCTCCGGTCGCCGTCAGCCAGGTGGCAACGGCGATTAGGAGCGTGAAGCGCATCAACACGGCCGGCGCCATAAGGCAGGGGCGCGTATGAAGCATGGATGATCCCCGATTTCACATCAGGTGAGGTGCCGTCCCATTGCGAGAGGCGGCGGCAATTGCGGCCGCCATCCACAATGGATGCGGCGGCCGGTTCTAAAAATTTTAATTGCTAAGCAGTCGGGGGAGCGCGTGCTTGAAATGAGAGCGCGATCTGTAGCGAAAACACTTGCGCCGGCATTTCCGTCAGCCAAACGCGGCGGATCGGTTCCGGCACCCACAGCACCGGCGGCAGCGACGGCAGCGCCGTCGCGATGAGCTGCATGCTGGCGCAGATCGGGCAATAGTCGTCGCTCGATGCCGGATGATGGTCGGAATTGGCAACAGGCGCAGGCGTCGTGATCGATGCGGTCTGGACGCCACCGGAGTTCGGCAGCGGCGGCAGGCCAAGATCGTCGCGATGCATGTGGCCGAAGGAAACGGCGATCTGAAATGCCAGCGCGAACAGCGCCAGCTGCGCACATGATCGGATTTTCGAGCGAAACCAATTCATCAGTTGACGAACCCCGCGCGCCGCCGGACGCGTTTCACCCTACTAAGTCCCCAATGTAACATTCGGCTCAAATTGCGTCGCTTTTTAGATTGCATATTCTCGTTTATCGCTATTACATCGGTGCTGGGGAGCGCTCGCTAGTGCCTATGCATTGGAGGGGATCATGAAGCTTCGCTTGACGCATCTTCGTTTTGCCGCGGCGACAGTGGCCTTTGCGACGGTTGCGCTGGCCGGTTCTGCGGCCTGGGCTTTCTCGACCGATAGTCAAGGCTCGAGCAATTCGGGCGGCGGTGCGAGATTTGCCGATCCCGATGACCAGATCCAAAACCTGTTCGGTGGCGGCGGATCGCAGTCCGGCCAGAGCGGATCCTCGATGCAGTTCGGCGGGCAGCGCTCCAACAACCCGGCGCAGGGCGGCCTCCTGGCGCCGTCGGGCCCGCGGCCCCTGGGCAACGGCAACAACAACTGAGACGCCGAGCGGTCGGCCGCGACGCCTTACCGCGGCAAAATACCGGAGCTGATCGGTTGATCGTCAGTCGGTTAGCGCTTTGCTGAATTCGCCGACATTGTTGCGCATCATATCGATATAGGTGCTGGCTGGCCCGCTCGGTCCGGACAGCGCATCGGAATAGAGCGTGCCGCCGATTGTGGCGCCGGTCTCGCGCGCGATCTGCTGCATCAGTCGCGGGTCGGTGATGTTCTCGAGGAAGACTGCCGGAATTTTCTGCTCTTTGATCTGCGTAATGATCCTGGCCACCCCCTTGGCCGACGGCTCGGCATCGGTCGAGACGCCCTCCGGCGCGATGAAGGTCATGCCATAGGCGTCGCTGAAATAGCCGAAGGCATCGTGCGTGGTGATGATCTTGCGGCGGTCGGCGGGAATTTTGGCAATTGCTGCCTTGACCTCTTTGTCGAGCGCATCGAGCTTGCCGAGATAGGTTGCGGCATTCGCGTCGTAGACTTCTTTGTGTGCCGGATCGGCTTGGCTCAATCCGTCGCGGATATTTTTGACGTAGATTTCGGCATTGCCGACCGCCTGCCAAGCATGCGGATCGATCTCCATATGCGCCGGATCGCGCATCTCCGCCATCTTGCGCGGCGCGACGCCGTTGCTGACAACGATTGTCGGCGCCTTGGTGCCCGACGCCTCGGAGAGCCGCGCCATCCAGCCTTCGAGGCCCAGTCCATTGACGAAAATCACGTCGGCTTGAGCGAGCTTGCGCGCATCGCCCGGGGTCGGCGCGTAGACATGGGCGTCGCCGTTCGGCCCGACCAGCGTAGTGACGTCGACGCGGTCGCCGCCGACATTGCGCACCAGATCGCCAAGGATCGAGATGGTGGCGACCGCTTCGATCTTGTGTTGCGCCTGTTGTTGCGCGGCCGCGGGTGCGGCCAACTGTGCGGCGACCAGCGCTGCCGCGAGCCCGGCTAATGGAACGAGACTTCGTTTCGTTGTCATCCTTGCTTCTCCTCTCATCGTTCAGGCTTCGAGGTGATGCCGCGGCAGCGCGAGCCAGATCAATCCGCCGCGCGGGCCGGCCGCGACCGAGAGTGCATAAAACACGCCCGCCACGAGAATAATGGCGGGACCGGACGGCAGATCGGCGTGATAGGAGACGAGCAAGCCGACATAACCGGAGAGCGCAGCGGCTACGACCGCAACGGCCATCATGCCGGTAATGTCGCGCGCCCAGAAGCGTGAGGTCACCGCCGGCAGCATCATGATGCCAACCGCAAGCAGCGTACCGAGCGCTTGGAACCCGCCGACCAGGTTCATCACCATCAACGCAAGGAAGGCGAGATGGACGGGACCGCCGGCACGGCTCACCGAGCGCAAAAATCCGGGGTCGACGCATTCAAGCACCAGCGGCCGCCAGATCAAAGCGAGCATGATGAGGGATATCGAGGTCAGGCCGAGAACGAGCAATAACGCCGCATTGTCGACGGCGAGCACCGAGCCGAACAAAAAATTCATCAAGTCGACATTGCTGCCCTTGACCGACACGATGGTGACGCCGAGCGCGAGCGCCACCAGAAAAACGGCGGCGAGCGAGGCATCCTCCTTCAACGGCGTGGCGCGCGCGATCAAACCGGCGCCGATGGCGATGAGAAATCCGGCGATCAAGCCGCCGGCGGCCATGGCGAAAAGGCTTAAGCCCGCAATCAGGAATCCGATCGCGGCGCCGGGCAGAATGGCGTGCGCCATGGCGTCGCCGATCAGGCTCATGCGCCGCAGCATCAGAAACACGCCGATCGGCGGTGCGCCAAAGGAGAGCGCAAACACGGCGACCAGCGCGCGGCGCATGAATTCGAAATCGACAAACGGCGCGATCAGGACGTTATAAAGCATGACTTATTCCGCTGCGACCGCGCAGGCTTCCGCGCTGTCGTCGAAGGCCTCGCACATGCGGCGTGCTTTGCTGAGGTTTTCGGGTGTCAGCACGCTCGGTGTCGCGCCCCAGGCCACCGGTTCGCGCGCGAGCAATAACGTGTCGGGGAAGTTCGCCTTGACGAGGCCGATGTCGTGCAGCGCGGCGAGCACGGTGCGCCGCTCGCTGTGCCAGCGCTGCACCAAGTTCAAAAGATCGGTCGCTGTCTGCTCGTCGATGGCCGTGAACGGCTCGTCGAGCACGATGACGCGCGCATCCTGGAGGAGGAGACGGGCGAACAGCATGCGCTGCATCTGGCCGCCCGACAGCGTGCCGATGGTGCGCTGCTCGAATCCGGTCAGGCCGACTGCGGCGATGGCGTCTTCGATGACATGACGATCCTTGCCGGTGACGCCGCCGAATACGCCTTTGGTCCGCCATAGCCCCATCGCCACCATGTCGTAGACATTGATCGGGAAGGTGCGGTCGATGTCGGCAACCTGCGGCAGATAAGCGATCTCGTGGGCATTGATCCCGGTGCGCTCGATCGTGCCGGCGAGCGGTTTGATGACGCCGGCCACGCCCTTGAACAAGGTCGACTTGCCGGCGCCGTTCGGTCCGATGACCGCGAGCAGCGCGCCGCTCGGAATAGTGCCGTTGAGATGATGCACGGCAGGGTGCCGCTCGTAGCCGAGCGTCAGATTATGGAATCGCAACTCCGCCATCAGCGTGTCGCCCAGAAAAACGCTGCCCAGATCAGGGCGACCAGCGCGCCGGCGATCACGAGCCGCTGCGGCGCCGAGAGCCGAAGAAGTGACGGCGAGATAGCAGGCGACGGATGCGGCGCGCCGCCATGGTGGTGATGGGTCATGAGAATCCGCCAAAAAGGGCCATTGCGGTAATGTTATAATATAACATTTACCGGCGCGCCACCCTGTCCCGCCCGGAGAAACCGGCTGACGGTGGATAGAGTTAGGGCTTTTTGGTCTTCGCAATGGCGCCGCATTACCAGGGCCTTTGGTAATTGGGTCCTTTTGGTTAACAGGGCTTTTGGTAACAAGGCCTATGGTGAAAAAGCGATACGGCCGCCGGCCAGCGAGCGAAATATGACTGAGGAACAAGAGGCCGGCCAAAAGGCCAGCATCGTCTGTGTCGGCGAGGTCTTGATCGAATTGGCGCGCGTCGCCGATGGCCGGTTTTCGCCGTCCTGCGGCGGCGACACATTTAATGCGGCGATCTATCTCGCCCGCGCCGGCCTCAATGTCGCTTTCGCCACTGCCGTCGGCGACGATCCCTATTCCGACAGCGTGCTCGCGCTGGCCGCCGCCGAAGGCGTGTCGCCGGAGCTGATCTTGCGCGTTGCCGGCCGGCAGCCGGGGCTGAGCCTGATCGAAAGCGGCGCCGCCGGCGAGCGCGTCACCCGCTATTGGCGCGACGGCGCGCCGGCCGCGGAACTGTTCGAGCTTTCCGACTGGGCTCGCATTGCCGAACGACTGACGGCGGCGCGGCTGATTTATTTTTCCGGCATCACGCTGTCGCTTTACTCGGCTTTGGGGCTCGGCCGTTTCCTCGCGGTGCTTGAAGTGGCGCGCCAGCAAGGCGCCAAGGTCGCCTTCGACGGCAATTTCCGGCCGCGCGCCTGGAAGGGCGACTTGCAACGCACGCGCACCGTTTTCATCGAGACGCTCAAGCGCGTCGACATCGCGCTACCGGCATTCGACGACGAGGCGGTGCTGTGGGGCGACCCGAGCCCCGAAAGCACGGTGGAGCGGCTGCAAGCCTTCGGCATCGGCGAAATCGTGGTCAAGAACGGACCGAACTCCGCCCTGGTCGCCGCCGCCGGCGGTCAAGAATTCGTGCCGGTGCCGGAAGTGCTGGTTCCGGTCGACATCACCGCCGCGGGCGATGCGTTCAATGCCGGCTATCTCGCGGCACGGCTGTCGGGGACGGTTCCGGTGCAAGCGGCAGGCGCCGCGCATCGGCTTGCCGGCCATGTCATCCGCCATCCCGGCGCGCTGTTGCCGCGAAGCCCGGCCGGCATGCATTAGGTCGTTAACGAATTTGACCGCCGGCCTTGGACAAAAGGTGGCATTGGCCAGGGGCTACTTTCGCGCTAAGAAGAATTGAGACTGAGAAGAAGACTGTTCAAAAAACGACCAAAAAGACCAAAAAGACCAAAAACAACAATCTGATCAGTAATGGTTAGGAGCGGCTCAAGCCGCGCCAAGGGAGGAAAGTCATGAAGTTTCAAGTCACCAGGCGCGCAGCACTTAAGCATGCGGCCCTTGGCACGGCAGCCGGGCTTGCAGGCACCTTGCCGGTTCTCGGTTTCAGCAAATCGGCTTTCGCCGATCCGCTCACCATCAAATTCAGCCATGTCGTGTCGCCCGACGCGCCCAAGGGCAAGGCCGCGCTGCTGTTCAAGCAGCTGGCGGAAAAATACACCGACGGCAAAGTCACCGTTGAGGTCTATCCGAACTCCTCGCTTTACAAGGACAAGGAAGAGCTCGAAGCGCTGCAACTCGGCTCGGTCCAGATCCTGGCGCCGTCGATCTCCAAATTCGGCCCGCTCGGCGTCAAGGAGTTCGACGTGTTCGATCTGCCGTTCCTGATGACCGATGACGAGCATGCCCGCCAGATGATGGCGAGCCCGATGATGGCCGAGCTCAATAAGAAGCTCGAGGACAAGAGCGTGAAGCCGCTCGCCTATTGGGACAATGGCGCTCACGTCTATACCGCCAACAAGCCGCTGATCATGCCCGACGATTTCCAGGGTATGAAAATGCGCATCCAGGGCTCGAAAGTGCTCGATGCGGTGGCGCGGCAGCTCGGCGCCATTCCGCAGATCATCGCCTTCGGCGAGCTCTATCAGGCGCTGCAGACCGGCGTGGTCGACGGCGAGGACAATGTGCCGTCCAACGTCTACACGCAGAAATTCTACGACGTGCAGAAATATCTCACCGTGTCGCATCACGGCCGGCTCACTTATGCGCTGATCACCAATACCAAGTTCTGGAACTCGCTGCCGGCGGATGTGCGCCCTGGCCTCGACCGTGCCGTTGCCGAATCCACCAAGTTCTTCGACGAAACGGCGGCGCATGACAACGTTGCGGCGCTCGACCAGATCAAGGCGACCGGCAAGATGGAATTCCATGTCCTCACCGACAGCGAGAAGAAGGCCTGGATCGCCAAGCTGATGCCGGTGCATCAGGAGATGCAGAGCCGCTTCGGCAAGGATTTCATCGAGCGCATCTACAAGGCGTCGGGCTTCACGCCGCCGCAGGCCTGAGCATGATCCGGAAAAGTGGAATCCGGTTTTCTGAAAAAGATCATGCTCAATCGCTGACGGCTGATCCGTTCCTGGGGACGGGACGGGTCTAACGCGCGGGGACGCTGGTGCTCGACCGTATCCTCAATCGGCTCGAAGAGTGGATCATCGTCGTACTGATCGCTGCAGCGACGGCGCTGACATTCGTCGCTGTGGTCCACCGTTATGGCGCCAGCAATTCGGCGAACCTCGCCCGCTGGGCCGGCGCGCATAATCTTCTCCTGCTCAAGGTGGCGGCGAGCTTTGTCTATCTCAAGCTTGCCGCGATCAATCTGTCCTGGGCGCAGGAGCTTGCCACCTACATGTTCGTGTGGATGGCGAAATTCGGCGCCGCGCTCGGCGTGCGCACCGGCATTCATGTCGGCGTCGACGTCTTTGTAAAGAAGCTCACGCCGGCAACGCGCAAGCCGGTGATCGTGTTCGCGCTGCTGTGCGGGGCGCTGTTCACCGGCATTATCGGCACGCTCGGGGCGCTCTATGTCTATGAGCTCGATCCGGACCAGGTGTCGCCGGAGCTCGAATGGCCGAGCTGGATGATTTATCTCTGCATCCCGCTCGGCTCCTACCTGATGTGCTTCCGCTTCCTGCAGGTGATGTGGCGCTATCTGCGCACGGGGCGGGTGCCGCATCAGGGCCACGGCATCGACTACGAAGCGCCGCAGGATGAAGAACCGGCGGCGCTGCCGGCGGGCGAGGCGGCGCGATGACGGCCATCCTGCACGGCTCGCAGACCGCAGCTCCGCCGCGGCCGCTCGGCGCCGCGGTGCTTTCGGCGGTGATCGTGATCACGCCGATCGTGCTGGCGCTGATCTGCATCGCCGCGCGCTTGCACGTTATCGAACTGTCGCACACTACGCGCGCCGAATTGCTGTTCGCGCTGCTGCTCGCGCTGATGGCGACCGGGATGCCGATCTCGATCGCGCTCGGCCTGTCGGTGCTGACTTATCTGTTCATTCTGTCGGATGTCGATCCGAAGATGGTGGGCCTCAAACTGTTCACCAGCATCGATCGCTTCGAGATCATGGCGATCCCGTTCTTCATCCTGGCCGGCAATTTTCTCACCGCCGGCGGGGTGGCCAAACGCATGATCAATTTCGCCGCATCGCTGATCGGGCATTGGTACGGCGGATTGGGCCTGGCCGGCGTCGTCGCGTGCGCGCTGTTTGCGGCGATTTCCGGCTCCTCGGTCGCGACCGTCGTCGGCATCGGTTCGATCATCCTGCCGGCCCTGGCGCAGCAGGGCTATCCGCCGCGCTTCTCCGCGGGCGTGATCGCGACCTCCGGCGCGCTCGGCATCTTGTTTCCGCCGTCGATCAATCTCGTCATTTTCGCGGTGGCAACGAGCGGCATGCAGCCGCGCGGGCCGACCGGCGCGGTGGTCGATTCCGCCTCCGTCGGGCAATTGTTCATCGCCGCGCTGGTGCCCGGCATCATGCTTGCCGTGATGCTCGGCGCCACCACCTGGTACCGCGCCTGGCGCTACGATTATCCGCGCGGCGAGCGTGCGAGCTGGGGCGAGTGCTGGCACGCTTTCCGCGAAAGCGTCTGGGGCCTGTTGCTGATCCTGCTCGTGCTCGGCGGTATCTATTCCGGCTTGTTCACGCCGACCGAAGCCGCCGCGGTCGCGGCGGTCTATGCCTTCTTCATCGCGGTATTCGTCTACAAGGGCCTGAAATTCTCCGAAGTGCCGGCGGTGCTGCTTAAGGCGGCGTCGATGAGCGCGATGATCCTCTACATCATCACCAACGCGGCGGTATTCTCCTGGCTGCTCACGTCAGAACAGATTCCGCAATCCATGGCTGGCTGGATGACGGCGCAGGGCTTCGGCATGGTTGCCTTCCTCCTGGTCACCAATATCGTGCTGCTCGCCGCCGGCAATTTCATGGATCCCGCGGCGATCACCTTGATCATGGCGCCGATCCTGTTCCCCATGGCCGCCGCGCTCGGCGTGCATCCGGTGCATCTCGGCATCCTGATGGCGGTGAATATGGAAGTCGGCCTGTGCCACCCGCCGGTTGGGCTCAATCTCTATGTGGCATCCGGCATCACCAAAATGGGCATTACCGAACTGACCATCGCGGTCTTGCCCTGGCTCCTCACCATGCTCGTGTTCCTGGCGATGGTGACCTATATCCCGGCGATCTCGCTGTGGTTGCCGCATATGCTGGGAATGCTGTGATCGCCACAGAGCAGCCTGCCTGAGACAAATGCCCACCGCCGCTTTGGTCAAGATGATGCTTGCGGAAATGTCAGCCGCGGAAGTCGTCCGGGCGTAATTCGATCGGCGCGCCGTGCCGTGTGCGCGCGCAGGCGCGTTCCCAGGCGTTGCGGGTCCGCGTCAGTTGTGCGCGGTCGGTGACGCCTTTCTCGGCAAGAATGCGCTCGAGCGTCGCGAGCCAGTGATGATAATAGGTCTCGCCGGTATCGGGGTCGCCGGCCGCTTGCGCTTTCTTGATCTCGTCGCCGAGCACCTGCGCCCATTCCGCCCAGGTGAACACGCCGCGCTCGTTGAGCGACACCGCCAGTGCAAAGGCTTCCGCTTCCCATGGCGCATTGAACACCGGGCCGTCGCTGTTTAGCTCGTCATTCCGGCCGAACGAGCGAAGCGAGTGAGAGCCGGAATCCATAATCACAGGTCCCTTAAATAAGGGTGTTCGACAGATCGATCCACTCGGGATTCTTGTTCTCGATCAGCTGGATCTTCCACTCGCGGTTCCATTTCTTCAGTTGCTTTTCGCGGGCAATCGCCGACGTAGGATCATGAAAGATCTCGAAGTAGACGAGCATATGGATATTATATCGTTTCGTGAAGCCTCGGACGGCGTTCGATTTGTGTTGATAATCGCGTTTAATGAGGTCGCTTGTTACACCCACATACAGCGTCCCGTGTTTGCGATTGGCCATGATGTATACAAAGAACTGGTCACTCATCCGCGAGTGCAGGGGTTATGGATTCCGGCTCTCGCTCTGCTCGGCCGGAATGACGGCCGGTTCCAGATAAGGCTCGAAAGCTTCGATCGAAATCTTCAGCGTCGGATCGGCGTCGTCGCCCCACAATTCGCGGCCCTCGAACAACACCGTATAGAGCCATTGCGGATTCTCGCCGTGGCCGATGGCGACCGTGTCGGGAAAGACATGGCAACCGCGCAGCGCCTCGACCACGCCGACGCGATCGCGCGCATAGCGCGGCAGCCGGGTATGCGTCGGCGGATGGATATTCCTGGTGCGCACCCGGTCGCCGGGCTTGAAGCGCGCCGGCGCCTGCGACGGCCGGGTGTAGGAGCCGCGCGACAGCGTATTGGGAACGTCCGCCGCATTGAGTTTTCGCTTAAGTGTCTTGCCGGGCCGCAGCGCGTGGCCGGCTTTCACTTCGTCGGCATCGGCGAGCCCGCGTTCGACCACCAGGTTTTCCAGCCGCAGCGCCCATTTCTTGTAATAGGAACTGGTCAGATAAATGTCCGGCGGCAATTCCTCGATGCCGGCGCGCGTCTCATCGATGGTCCAGGTGCCGCTGTAGCCCATGGCGCGGTTGAGCGCGAGGCAGCGGCCCTCCCATGCGGCGTGAAACACCGGCTCGTTCGGCTCCGGCTCGACTTTGCCGAAGCCATCCATGCCGCCCATGTCGTGAATGCCATTCATCGGAAAGTACCTTGCATCACGCGGCCTCGTTGGTTTGCTTTGGCAAGCCGGTGCCGATCATGCTGTCGCGGGTGACCAGCGTCGCAAGCTTTTCTTCGCTCCAGCCTTCGGTGCCGGCGGGCCGCATCGGCAGCACGATGAAACGGGTTTCGGCGGTGGAGTCCCAGACACGGATATCGGTGCCGGCGGGCAGCGCCACGCCGAAATCGGCCAGCACGCCGCGAGGGTCCTTCACCGCGCGCGAGCGATAGGGCGCGGATTTGTACCAGACCGGCGGCAGGCCGAGCACTTCCCACGGATAGCAGGAACACAACGTGCAAACGATCATGTTGTGCAGGTGCTGGGTGTTCTCGACCGCGATCAGGTGGTCGCCGACCCGGTTGAGCACGCCGAGCGCGGCCACCGCTTTGCTGGCGTCTTCGAGCAGCGCTTTTTTGAACGCCGGATCGCTCCAGGCCTTGGCGACGACGCGGGCGCCGACATGCGGGCCGACTTTGGTCTCGTAGGCTTGGACCAGCGCATCGATGGCGGCGGGATCGAAATAGCCCTTCTCGGCCAGCACGGTTTCGAGCGCGCGGACGCGCAATTGCATCTCGGACAGTTCGGAGCCGTGGTCGTGCGAGCCTTGGTCGTGCGAGCCTTGGTCGTGATTGTCGTTATGGTGGTCTTGGTCGTGATCGTGTGCCATGGCGTTTTCCCAAGGCCCTTGTTTGGCCGCGTCGGTTCGCAGCGGATCAGGCCGCGCGTTATGCTATGGTGATTTTAGCCATGACAAGCCCCGCTGCGCAATTCGCCCAAAGGACCGCCGCAACCATTGACTGTTTCAACACGGCGATCGGCCGCGCCGCGGCCTGGTGCTGCCTCTATGTCGTCGTGGTTGAATTCGCGCTGGTGGTGATGCGCTATGCGCTCGGCATCGGCTCGATCCGGGTCCAGGAATTGGTCATCTATGCACATGCGGCTTTGTTCATGCTGGCGGCCGCCTGGGTGCTGAAGACTGACGGCCATGTCCGCGTCGACATCTTCTATGCCGATGCCAAGCCGCGAACGAAGGCAGCCATCGATCTTCTTGGCACCGTCATTTTCCTCGCGCCGTTTGCCGCGGCGCTGGTGCTGCTGTCGCTGCCCTACGCGGCGCGCTCCTGGGCCGTTCTTCGAGCGCTCGCCCGAGGCGAGCGGCCTGCCGTTCGTCTTTCTGCTCAAGACGCTTATTCCGCTGTTTGCGCTCCTCATCGGCCTGCAAGGCATCGCGCAAGCGATCCGCGCGGCGCTGACGCTGCGCGGCCAGCGCTGAATCATGACGGCTTTGGGCGACACGCTGGCCGTCGTCATGGTGGCCGCTGTCTGCGTGCTGCTGTTGATCGGCTATCCCGTGGCGTTGACGCTTGGCGGCGTATCGCTCGGCTTCGCCGCTCTCGGCGCGGCATCCGGAGTGATGAATCTCGCGCTCCTCGGTGCGCTGCCCGAGCGCATCTATGGCGTGATGACCAACGAAGTCCTGCTCGCCATCCCGCTGTTCATCTTCATGGGCGTGATGCTCGAGCGCTCGCGCATTGCCGAACAATTGCTCGAAACCATGGCGCGCTTGTTCGGTACGCTGCCGGGCGGGCTCGGGCTTTCCGTGGTCTTTGTCGGCATGCTGCTGGCGGCGGCCAAGGGCGTGGTCGGGGCGACGACCGTCACCATGGGCCTGATCGTGCTGCCGACCATGCTGCGCCACGGCTACGACAAGGCGCTGGCAGCCGGCACGGTCGCGGCGACCGCGACCTTGGCGCAGATTTTCCCGCCGGCGACCGTCCTGGTTCTGCTCGGCGATCAGCTCAGCAACTCCTATCAGGCGGCGCAATTGGCGCAGGGCAATTTCGCGCCGCAAACGGTGTCGGTCGCCGATCTGTTCGCCGGCGCGATCGTTCCCGGCTTCGTTCTGGTTTTTCTCTATGTGCTTTATCTGATCGCAGTCGCGGTCTTGTTTCCGGAAAAATCTCCGGCCATCGCTGCCGATCCCAAAGCGCCGCACGGCACAGCGTTGCTGGGGGAATTGTTCGCGGCGCTGGTCGCGCCGATCGGGCTCATTGTCGCGGTGCTCGGCTCGATCCTCGGCGGCATCGCGACGCCGACGGAAGCCGCCTCCGTCGGCGCGGTCGGTGCGATCGTGCTCGCGGCTTTCCGTTCCGGCCGGGGCGGACTGCTGGTGCCGGTGGTGCAGCGCACCGCGCAAATCACCAGCATGATCTTTCTGATCCTGATCGGGGCGACGATCTTCAGCCTGGTGTTCCGCGGGCTCGGCGGCGACCGCCTGATCGAGCGCCTGCTCACGCATTTGCCCGGCGGCAGCGGCGGCGCGGTGCTTGCCGTGATGCTGGCCGTGTTTGTGCTCGGCTTCGTGATGGACGCCTTCGAGATCATTTTTGTCGTGGTGCCGATCGTGGCGCCGGTGCTGCTGCAGATGCCGGGCGTCGATCCGGTTTGGCTCGGCGTCATGCTGGCGGTGAATTTGCAGACCTCCTACATGCACCCGCCGCTCGGCGCGACCTTGTTTTATCTGCGCGGCGTCGCGCCGCCGGAAGTGACGACCCGGCATATCTATCTCGGCATCATTCCCTTTGTGCTGATCCAGCTCGTAATGCTCGTGGCGCTGTGGTTCCTGCCGTGGCTTGCGACGGCCCTGCCACACCGGTTGTATGGGTCATAAACCTCCTTCCAGGGATTGCGATGCCGTTGTAAGCTCATCGCAGCGACATTTTGCCGTTGGCGTGCCGTTCATCGGGGACCGACATGGGCAAAAATATCGTTGTCTGCTGCGATGGAACGGGGAACCAGGTCGAGGGAAATCTCTCGAACGTCCTGAAGCTGTTTCGCATTTTGCGAAGGAACGCAGACCAGCGCGTTTATTACAATCCAGGCATCGGCACCATCGGCACCAACGACGAGTGGACGAGACTCACGCAAAATACCAAGAGCGTTTTCGAACTGGCCACTGGGTACGGTCTCGACGACGAAATTCTCGGCGCCTACAGGTTTGTCGCCGAAAACTATGAGCGGGATGACAGCCTTTTTCTTTTCGGCTTCAGCCGCGGCGCCTATACGGTGCGCGCGCTGGCGGGCTTCATTCACATGGTCGGCCTCCTGCCGCCGGATCAGCTCAATATCGCCAACTACGCGCTTAGTGCATACAAGAAGGCGAGCGAAAACCGCGACTTTCAGCTGGCTTGGCACTTCGGCAACGTGACCGGCGCCCGGCCGGTCACCATCGACTTCCTCGGCGTGTGGGATACCGTCGCCTCGATGATCGTGCCGCGCTGGGACCGCGGCATTCCCATCCCCACTCTGCGGACGTTGCCGTACACGCGCAGAAATTCCAGCGTCAAAGTGCTCCGTCATGCCAAGGCCATCGACGAGCGGCGGCGGTTGTTCCGGCTCAACCGTTGGCAGGACCCGCAGGATTTCATCGCCAATCCGTTCGCCCCGCAGAACAAGACGCCGCAGGATATCAAACAGGTCTGGTTTGCCGGGGTGCACGCCGATATCGGCGGCGGCTATCCCGAGACATGTAGTGGACTATCGAAATATCCGCTCAACTGGATGATTGATGAGGCGGTCAAATACGGCCTGAACATTGTTGCAGCGACGAGGGATCACATGGCGCTCGGGCAGAATGCGCCCGGCGCCCGCGAAACGTTTGTTGAGCCCGATCCGGCCGCGATTTTGCACGTATCGATGACGGCGGCGTGGAAACCCCTGGAGTGGCTGCCAAAGCAAACCAAATACGAAGAATGGAAGTGGCGTCTGAAATTCGATGGCCTTTATATCCCGGACTCGGAGCCGCGGCCGTTCAAGCTTGTGGACCCGTTCCTGAAAGACGAAATCGAGAAAGCAACGCCGCGCATTCATCAATCCGTTGTCGATCGCATACGCCTGGTCCCCGATTACAGGCCGGTCAATTTGGCCGCGGAACACGACATCGAACCGTGGCCGCACCGGATAGGCTCCCGCCCTTCGTAACGGCGCCGCACAGGGCGCTTTCTTCCTCCGTTCGGCTTCACTTGCGATCCGGCTTCTGCATCGGCTTTATTAGAGCATGATCCCGAAAAAGCCTGCCCTCGGACTTGATCCGAGGGTGGGAACCGGTTCTCGCCTTCGCGAAGCCGCTCCGGCGGGCGAGGCAAGGTCGGAAAAGATCATGCTCAAACAAAGAACTCTAGACCCTGATCCGATTGAACCGAATCGGATCAGGGACTAGGTGCGGGGAAGCAGGGAAAGACAACGCTGATGGCTGGGACAAGCATCTTCGATCTTCACGGCAAAGTCGCCATGGTGACGGGGGCATCGAGCGGGCTTGGCCTGCGTTTTGCCCAGTGCCTGGCCGAGAACGGCGCCGCGGTGGCGCTCGTAGCGCGGCGCGCCGACCGTCTCACGACGCTTGCAGCGCAGATCGAAAAAGCCGGCGGCAAGGCCGTTCCGATCGAGGCCGATGTGCGCGATCGCGCGGCAATGGCGCAGGCCTTCGATGCGGCCGAGGCGTTGCTCGGCCCGGTGACGATCTTGGTCAACAATGCCGGCGTGGCGCATTCCGGCCGCGCCGTCGAAATGCCCGAAGAGGAGTGGCGGCGGGTCCTCTCCACCAATCTCGACGCCGTGTTCTTTTGCGCACAGGAGGCAGCGCGCCGCATGCTTGCCGCCGGCAAGACCGGCGCGATCGTCAACATCGCCTCGGTGCTCGGGCTTGGCGTCAGCAAGGGTGCCGTCGCCTATGCCACGGCCAAAGCCGGCGTGATCCAGCTCACCAAGGCGATGGCGCTCGAACTTGCCTTCAAGGGCATCCGCGTCAATGCCATCGCCCCAGGCTGGTTCATGACCGATCTCAATCGCGAATATCTGGCGGGCGAAGCCGGCGCGAAGCTCAAGCGCGAAATCCCGGTCGGGCGCTTCGGCGAGGAGGGCGATCTCGACGGCCCGCTTTTGTTGCTCGCGTCCGACGCGGGGCGTTTCGTCACCGGCGCGACCATTGTCGCCGATGGCGGGCAGACGGTGGCGCTGCGCGGTGCTTGAGAAGGAATGGGGGACGGCGACGCTGTGGGGCTCGGGTCCGGTCAGATCGTTCTTATTGTCATCGGCGCTTTGGCCGGCGGCATCGTCAATGGTCTGACCGGCTTCGGCACGGCGCTGACCGCGCTCGGCATCTGGCTCTTTGCGCTGCCGCCGGCGGTGGCGTCGACGCTGGTGATCCTCTCTTCAGTCGTGTCGCAATTGCAAACGCTGCCAATGATCTGGCGCACCATCCTGTGGAAGCGCGTTGTGGCTTTCGTGGCGCCGGGCGTGCTTGGCGTGCCGATCGGCACGCTGCTTCTGCCGCATATCGACCCGCGGCTGTTCAAGATCGGCGTCGGTATTTTTCTGGTTCTTTATTCCGGCCACGTGCTGGCGCGACGCTTCGAGGTCAAGACTGCCTGGGGCGGCACTATCGCCGATGGCGTGATCGGTTTCTTCGGCGGCATTTGCGGCGGGCTTGCCGGCGTATCGGGCGCGCTGCCGGTGGTATGGACCGATATTCGCGGCTGGGCCAAGGATCAGCGGCGCGGCGTGATGCAGATGTTCAACACCGCGATCCTGTCGCTCGCTTTGGTCTTGCATGCGGTATCGGGACTGCTGACGCGGGAAGTCGCCGTGGCCGCGCTTATTGCGCTGCCGGCGACGATTGCCGGCGCGCATTTCGGCGCCTTCGTTTATCGCCGCCTCGCCGATCACAGCTATCAGCGTGTGATCATGGTGCTGCTGATGATCTCAGGCGTCGCGCTGATCTGGTCGGGCCGCTGAGCGCGAGAGCGCCGTTCAGATTTGACGACAGGCCCGAGGGCCGCGTCGTATCAATAAATAGCCGGCACGTACATGTCTTTGGGCACCGGATGGCGCGTGTAATCCGGCTGGTGCTGGCGCTCCGGCAGCGCGATCGGATCGTGATGGATATCCTGGTACGGCACCTGCTGCAGCAGGTGATGAATGCAATTGAGCCGCGCCCGCTTCTTGTCGACGGCTTCGACGACCCACCAGGGCGCTTCCGGAATATGGGTGCGCTCGAGCATCTCTTCCTTGGCCTTGGTGTAGGCCTCCCAGCGCCGGCGCAATTCTAGATCCATGGGGCTCAGCTTCCACTGTTTGAGCGGATCGTGGATGCGCATCAGGAAGCGGAGATTTTGCTCTTCGTCAGTGATCGAGAACCAGTACTTGACCAGGATGATGCCGGAGCGCACCAGCATGCGCTCGAATTCCGGCACGGTGCGGAAAAACTCTTCGCTCTGTTCGTCGCTGCAGAAACCCATCACGCGCTCGACGCCGGCGCGGTTGTACCAGCTGCGGTCGAACAACACCATTTCACCGGCGCCCGGCAGGTGCGACACGTAGCGCTGGAAGTACCACTGCGTGCGTTCGCGCTCGGTCGGCGCGGTGAGCGCCACCACTTTGCAGATGCGCGGATTGAGCCGCTGCGTCACCCGCTTGATCACGCCGCCTTTGCCGGCGGCGTCGCGGCCCTCGAACAGCACGACGACTTTGAGCTTTTGATGCGCCACCCAGTCCTGCAGCTTCACCAATTCCTTCTGCAGGCGCAAAAGCTCCTTGAAATACATGTGGCGGTCGAGCGTCTCCTCGATTTCGATATTGGCGACGTCCTTGAGCAGTTCCGCCAGCCGCCTGTCGTCGATCTCCAATTCCAGCTCTTCGTCGAGCACATCCGCCATTTCCGCGTGGAGTTTTTCCTGGGACGGGAGATTTTGCGGCTGCTTGGCGTCCATCTGGCTGCGCTCCTGGAAATCGTCGGACTTGGTCGGACTTGGGGTTCGGACTTGGGGTTCGGACTTGGGGTTCGGATTTGGGGTTCGGATTTGGGCGGGAAATTTAAAGCAATGTTCCTGTGCCGACGTGACGAGCGTACGACATCGGCAGAGTCATATAAATTGTAAGGTGCGCCAGTGAGTTAAGCGGCGGTATCCCCGGCCGCTCATGCTGTGTTCTGGTTGTCATCAAATTTGGCAATTCTGTGCGCTGTGACGGGGTGAGGTGGTCTGGCGGCCGGCAGATGGTTTGCGGCCGCCACGGTCGCGGATTCTCATTCGCGATCAAATCATTGGGCGGTTTGTGACCGGCCAGAGTGGGAGAGTTTGATGAAGAAGGCAAAGCTCGAAGGAAACGGCAGCTTGGAAGAGTCGACGGCGGACGTCGAGGGCACCGAGGCTGCAATGTCGGAGCCGGAGACTGGCGATCGCAGCGAACTCGTTGCGACGGTGACGACGGTTGCCGTGGTCGGCGTCGGTGCAGCGATTTTCGAGGCCGCGCTGCTGCCGGGCCTGGTGCTCGGTGTCGCCGCGATGTGGGCCCCGCAATATTTCCCCAAGATGGGTGAAGCGCTCAATCCGCTGTTCCGGTCGACGGTTCGCGGCGCCTACAAGCTCGGCAACAAGACGCGCGAATTCGTGGCCGAGGCTCAGGAGCAGGTCCACGACATCGTCGCCGAAGTGCATGCCGAAGACAGCATCCAAGAGACCAAAGCTGCCGCGGCTTAGTCGGCGAACCGAAGTCCGGGAGCCCGTTTCGGGAACCGAAGGCTAGCGAATTGAGCTCTGGCAAATTGCAGGCTTGGCGTAACCGTTCCTTGCCACTGCGCAATATGCGTCGAGCGAACCGCAACGACGCCCGCGCGGGCTTTATTGCTTTGTGCTTTGAAGCTGCGCGGAGCCCCGCCGGGCGCGTCGGCGCGGCGAGATCAATGGCAGAAACCACAATCTCCTTATCCGAGCGCTTTCCATGACCAAGACCAAGACGAAAATGAATCTGAAAATCGAGCATCAGGTGCCGGGACGCGTGCGGATGAAGATTCCGGCCGGCAAGGGCAATCCTGATTTGCTGAAGCAGGTCAGCGAGACCTTTGCCGTCATTCCCGGAATCGAGCACGTGACGGTCAATCCGACGACCGGCTCCGTCGTGCTGTTTTACGACGTCGATCGTCACGACGAATTCCACGGCACGTTCCGTGGGCATTACCAGGAGCATGGCGGCGGCAGCGGCATTCCTGCCATGCACGGCGCCGACACCGAACTGGACAAATTGACCAGCAGCATCGAAGCCGAGGCGGAATTCCTCGCCAGTCATTCGCACACGGCGCGTGCCGTCGTCGATTTCGTCAAGAAGATCGATCACGAGATCAAGCTTGCGACCAACAACAATCTCGATCTCAAGATCGTCTTTGCCGTCGGCATCATCTGCCTGACGGTGTTCGAGGTCGGCGCGACCGCGGCAACCCCGGTCTGGGTGACGCTCGCGATCTTCACGGTCAATCACTTCATCCAGATGCACGAGCAGCAAAATCTGAAAGCCGCGGCCGAAGCCGGTCCGCGGAGGGCGCCGATCAACTTCAAGGCGATCGCACCGGTGCCGGCGGCGGGCTGAGGCCGGCACACCAAAAAAACAACAGGTTTCCAGGCAATGGAATTTTCGGTTCGTCACTTCATTTCGGGCCGCATCCGGCTGCATCTCCCCTCGCTGTGTCGCAAGAAACTCGTGGCCGAGGCGGCTTTGGTCTGGCTGCAGGCGCAAAGCGGCGTCAAACACGCCCGCCTGAACTACGCCTGCGCCTGCCTGGTCATCGAATACGACGTCAGTTTCGAGGGCGTGCTGCGGGCGACGCTCGGCCAGCTTTCGGTGATGAGCATCGCCGACCTGCAGCGGCTTGTCGGCACCGTGGACAAATCGGCCGTCCAGGCGCGCCCGCCGGTGCCGCTCACGCCGGCGAAGCCGCGCTCGATCTGGAGTGATACGCCGCTGACGCTGCCGACGGTGTCGTTATTGATGGCGTTTTCCGCGAATCCCATCGTCACGGCGATCAATTTTCCGCTGATGCTGTGGAACGCCTATCCGATCGCCCTGCGCGCCTGGGGCGTGTGGCGGCGCGAGAGCCGCCTCAATGTCGATTTCCTCGATACGCTGGCGATCGCGGCGTCGCTGATGCATGGCAATCCGATGGCCGGCGCCATCGTCACCTGGCTGATCAAGCTTGGCGACTGGATTCGCGACCTCACCGCGGCGGGCCAGCGCAAGGCGATGAGCGAACTCCTGGAATTCCAGACCAAGAACGCCTGGGTCATCCGCGACGGCGTCGTCACCTCGGTTGCCGCGGCGGAGCTCGCGATCGGCGATCAAGTCGTGGTCTATCCCGGCGATATGATCCCGGTCGACGGCGAGATCATCGACGGTCACGCCATGATCGACCAGAAGACCATTACCGGCGAGGGACTGCCGGTGATGCGCGACAAGGGCGCCGCCGTCTTTGCCGCGACCGTGATCCGCGACGGCCAGCTCACTGTCCGCGCCATCCGCGTCGGCACCGCCACCACCGCGGGGCAGATCGCGGCGCTCGTTGAATCCGCGCCGATCGGCGATACGCGGATGCAGAACCACGCCGAGAAGCTCGCCGACCGCCTCGTGCTGCCGACGCTGGGGCTCGCGGTCGGCACGGCCGCCGTGACGGCCGACTTCAACCGTTTCCTGTCGCTGGTGATCGTCGATTACGGCACCGGCATCCGCGTTGCCGCGCCGACCGCGGTGCTGGCCTCGATGACGCATGCGGCCCGCGCCGGCATCATCATCAAGAGCGGCGCGCATATGGAGCGCCTCTCGCAAGTCGACACCGTGATCTTCGACAAGACCGGCACGCTGACCCACGGCTCGCCGGAAGTGGTCGACATCATCAGCTACGAAAAGACCATCACCGACCGGCATCTCCTCGGCCTTGCGGCCGCGGCCGAGACCAAGCTCGTGCATCCGGTCGCCAACGCGCTGCGCGTCAAGGCACAGGAGATCGGCGCCAATATTCCTCACTGTGACGAAACAAAATACCGCATCGGCCTCGGCGTCGAGGGCCAGGTCAACGGCTACTACATGCATGTCGGCAACGAGCGCTTCCTGCGCCAGGCCAATATCAAAGTCGACTGTGCGCAAAGCGACCGTGCCGCGCTCGACGAACAGGGTTATTCCTGCATCTACGTCGCCGTTGACGGCGTGCTCGCGGGTCTGGTGCCCTATACCGACAGGATCCGGCCGGAAAGCCGCGACGTGATCAGGCGCCTGCATGAAGCCGGCATCCGCAATACCGTGATGTTGACGGGCGACAATTCCGTCGTGGCGAGAGCCGTCGGGCGCAGGCTCGGCCTGTCGCGGCAGTTTGCCGACATGCTGCCGGCAGACAAGGCCGAGGTGATTCAGCAGTTCCAGCGCGAAGGCAATATCGTCGCCATGGTCGGCGACGGCATCAACAATTCGCCGGCTTTGAGTTTCGCCGATGTCGGCATCGCCATGAAGCACGGCGCCGAAGTGGCGCGCGAATCGGCCGACGTCGTGCTGATGGAAGATTCGCTGTGGAAACTCGTCAAAGCGGTCGAGATTTCGCGTGGCGCGGTGCGCCTGATCCATCAGAATTATGCCATTGTTGCGGGCCTCAATACTCTGGCGTTCGGCTTGGCGCTGCCTGGAGGCTTGATCATTCCGGAAGTCACCGCTTTGATCAGCAACGGTTCGGCGATTCTGGCAAGCTTGAACGGGATACGACCGATATTGCGATATCAATGACCTTTCATCGATGACGCTTGATCAATGACAGCGGCCGAGCCCAGCACCGAGCTTCTGCCGACGCTTCAGCCAACCGAGCAACAGGCGCTGCGCCGCGCTGTTCTCAATCTCGAAGATCAGAATTTCGCTTCCCAGCTGGCCGATTATGCCGGCCGGCCGATCGACCGCGTGATGCGGCTGATGCCGAAAGCCGCATCGAGCCGCATCAACAAGGCCGTCGAGTCGGCGATCCTCAATTGTCTCAACGTCGCCATCACCTCGATCGAACCGAAATCGAAAACGCCGCCGTCGCGGCACGCCAATTCGCTGCTCGCCGGCCTCAGCGGCGGCGTCTCGGGTTTCTTCGGGTTCGCGGCGCTGCCGATCGAACTGCCGGTGACGACGACGCTGATGTTGCGCGCCATCGCCGACATCGCGCGCCACCACGGCGAGGATCTGTCGACGCTCGAGGCGCGGCTTGCTTGCGTCGAGGTTTTCGCGCTTGGCGCGCCGAAGACCGGGCGCCGTTCCGATTTCGGCTATTACGCCTCGCGCGCGCTGTTGAGCCGGCTGGCTGCCGACGCCAGCGCGGTTCTGCTTGAGCGCAGCGCGGCGAACCTGTCGGCGCCGGTCGTCGGCAGCCTGGTGACGGAGGTCGCGACGCGCTTTGGCGTCGTCGTCTCGGAACGGTCGGCCGCGAGCGCGCTTCCGGTCTTGGGCGCCGTCGGCGGCGCGACCGTGAACATGCTGTTCATGAATCACTTTCAGCGCGTCGCCCAAGGCCATTTCGTCATCAGAAAGCTCGAGCGGCAATACGGCCCGGCCGTCGTGCGCAGGCTCTATGCCGCGCATGTGCCGCAGCGCGCGGCGGCGAGCTTGACCCGGCGCAGAATTGCCGATGGACGGAAGTCCTGACCCGGTACCAGAGGTAACAGCGCCGCCGGCGCCGCGAGGCGGCGAAGCGGACGGGCGCGAGCTTCGCATCGTCGCTGCGGAGCCGGCCGATCCGGATCCGATGGAAGAACGCCGGGCGATGTTGCGCCGCGGGCTGCGCCGCATGCGCACCGTCGCGACGCTGCTTCTGCTCCTGATGACCGCGATCTTCGTCGCCACCACCATGACCAGGCTCGATTGGGCGTGGATCCCCTATCTGCGCGCCTTCGCCGAGGCCGGCATGGTCGGCGCCTGTGCCGACTGGTTCGCGGTGGTCGCGCTGTTCCGCCGGCCGCTCGGTCTGCCAATCCCGCATACCGGGATCATTCCCAACAACAAGGAGCGGATCGGCGGCGCGCTTGGCCGCTTCATGACCAATAACTTTCTCACCGCGCCGGTCCTCAACGAAAGGCTTGGCCGCGTCGACATTGTCGGCTCGGTCGCGCGCTGGCTGGAAAATCCGCGCAACTCGGCGCTGCTCGGCAATTATCTCGCCGACCAGTTGCCGCGGATCGTTGAGGCGCTGCCCGGTCCGCGCATCGGCGAAACCGTCGGCAAGCTCGCGCAACAAGCGCTCGCCAATGTTCCGGCGGCGCCGGCGGCGTCGAAACTTCTCGCCATCGTCTGGGCGCAAGGCGAGGCCCAGGCGCTGATCGCGCAAGCGATCGCCACGGCGCAGGGTTATCTGGCGAACAACAAGGATTATTTCAGCGACAAGATCGCGCAGCAATCGACCAGCTGGATTCCGAAATGGGTCGACAAGATCATCGCCGACAAGGTGATGAACGGCGTGCTGTCGACGCTGACCGAGATGCGCGACACCAAGCATCCCTGGCGCGTCGAGCTGCACAAGACCATCCAGCGGCTGATCGTGAAGCTTGCCTCCGATCCGCAAATGTATGCGCGCGGCGAGGCCTTCAAGGCCGAGCTGCTGGCCAATCCGCTGTTCATCGAGCAGGCCAAGGTGCTGTGGACCGAGCTCGAGAACGGGCTGCAATGGGGCATTCCCGCGCACGCCGCGGCCATCGCACACGCCGTCGAGCAATCGCTGCACGGCGTCGGCCGCTGGCTGCAGGAGGACCCGGCGCGCCAGGAGGAGATCAACCGCCGCATCAGGGCGGTCGCACTCCACATGCTGCTCGCCTATCGCGTCGAGATCGGCGGCTATATCGAGCGCGTGGTGCGCAATTGGGATTCCTCGACGCTTGTCGAGCGGCTCGAGCTGCAGGTCGGCAAGGACCTGCAATTCATCCGCATCAACGGCACGCTGGTCGGCGGGCTCGTCGGCCTCTTGATCTTCATCGCCTCGAAATGGCTCGCGGCATTTTAGCGCGACAGCGTCCCGACCGGAGAGCGGCCAGTCACCTCGCGGGCAGACGACCTCGATGGCGCCCTCGCGGACCGCCCGCTGTCACGGAACCTTCGCGAAGCGATTGATCGTAAAGTTGATTTGATGGAGCAGGTTGGGATACAAAGACAGTGAGGTGTTTTGATCGGAGGGTAGAGATGTACCGCGTCATCACTGCGTTCTTTGCTCTCTTTGTTTCATTGGTCGCTGTGTCGGCTCAGACACCGTCCGCGCAAAATCCGCCTGCGCAAAGCTCTTCGGCGCAGATTCCCTCCGACAGCCGGCTGAAATCGATCCTTGACAAAAAGACGCTCCGGATTGCCTACCGCACCGATGCTGCGCCGTTTGCCTTTAACAACGATCACGGCGAGCCGAGCGGCTTCTCGCTCGATCTTTGCCAAATGGTGGCGAAATCCATTGCGCAGCAGTTCGGGCTGCAGGATCTCAAGATCGAATGGGTTCCGGTCACGGTGCAGACGCGCTTTGCTGCGATTGCCGACGGCAAAGCCGATATCGAATGCGGCTCAAGCACCGTCACGCTCGGCCGCATGAAGCAGGTGGATTTCTCGAACTACATATTCGTCGAGTCCACCGGCGTGGTCGTCGCGCGCGCCTCGAATATCCATGTCTTTGCCGACATGGTCGGAAGGAAAATCGCCGTCATTGCCGGCACCACCAACGAGCGTGCGGTCAAGGATCAGAACAGCGCGCACAGCCTCAATCTGACGGTCGTTCCGGTGAAAGACCGCGATGAAGGCGTCTCGGCGCTGCTGGCCGGCAAAGTCGACGGGTATGCCAGCGACAAGCTCCTTCTGGTGGGCTCCCAGATCAAGAATGCCGATACCTTCGTCATGCTGCCGGACGACCTTTCAATCGAGCCCTATGCCATCGTTATGCCGCGCGGCGACTGGGCGCTGCGGCTCGCGGTCAATACCGGCCTCGCCCAGATCTTCCGCAGCGGCCAGGTCGTGGGCGTATTCAAGAAGTGGTTCTCCCAGATCGACCTGCGGCCCGGTATCCTGCTCGGAGCGGCTTATACTTTGGGCGGGCTTTCGGATTAGATTTTTCGTCGGAGCATGATCTTTTCCGAAGGCCGGTTCCGCTTTTCGGGATCATGCTCCGGTTGGGTCGCTGGATGCCGGGGCCCATCAAAAATCGTTCACACGGCGGCACTAACATTTCCCTTTACACCGAGGGACAGCCGTGGCCGGAACCAGCGGCAATTTGCGCGGGCAGCTAGCGATCATCTTCGAGGACGAAGAGCCGCGCAGCGCCGTCACGCGCCTGTTCAACCTGGGTCTGGCGCTCCTGATCGTCGTCAATGTCTCCTGTGTCATTCTTGAATCGGTCGAGCCGATCCGGCGGCATTTTTCGACTGCATTTGATCTCTTCGAGCACACGGCGACCGCGATCTTCGCCGCCGAATATGTGCTGCGGGTCTGGGCCTGCGTCGATTTTCACGACGTGCGCTATCGCGATCCGCTGTGGGGCAGGCTGCGCTATATGCACAGCTTCTTCGCGCTGGTCGATTTGTTCTCGGTGCTGCCGGCCATTCTGAGCTTTCTCGGCGCGGGCGATCTTCGCGTGTTGCGGTTGCTGCGCCTCTTGCGCATGCTCAAGCTCATCCGCCATTCGACGACCTTCGGCCTGCTGTTCGCGGTGCTGCGCGAGGAGGCGCAATCGATTTCGGCGCTGCTGTTTGTTCTGTTGCTGACCGTGACTATTTCCGGCTCGCTGATGTTCATGATCGAAAGCGCCGATCAGCCTGAAGTGTTCACCTCGATTCCGGTCGCGATGTGGTGGGCGATCGAAACGCTGACGACCGTCGGCTATGGCGACATCGTACCGGTCACGGTGGCGGGCCGCATCCTCGGCGGCAGTGTCTCGATCATCGGCATCGGCACGCTCGCTTTGTTCTCCGGCCTGATCACGGTCGGCTTTCTCGACCAGCTCAAAATGCACCGCGAACGCCACGCCAAAGTGAGCGTCGCGGTGTCGGAAAAGACGATCTCCATCACCCAGAGCTATCGCGAGCGGGTGGACGACGTGAGAGATTTGGCCGATTTGCCGATCGCCCGTCCGGCGGCGGCGTCCATATCAGCATCCGAACGAAGCCAGGCGCTGCCGGCAATGGCCGGCATCTGTCCGCATTGCGGGTCGATCCTGAACGCTCCGCCGCTGCGGCGCGATATCGGCGACGAGCCGCTCGGGGCATAGAGCATGATCCGGAAAAGCACGCCCTTGGACTTGATCCGAGGGTGGGCCCCGGTTTTTCGAAATGATCATGTTCATCTGAAATTCGCTATTCTGCAGCGGTGACGCGCCGCGTAATCTCGCCATCGACCGGCGCAAAAGCGCGCGTCGCCGGGTCGTAGACGGTAAGCTCGCCGGTGCCGACGTCGAAATAGGCGCCGATCAATTCGAGCCCGTGCTGCTCGATGCGGCTTTTGATCCAGGGAAAGGTCAAAAGATTGCTCATCGTCGCGACGATGGAGGCCTGCTCGAGCCGGCTCAGATATTCGTGCTCATCGCGGGGCTCGCCCAAAGCTTCCGCCGCCGGCGCGATCAGCGACATCCAATTGTCGATGAAGTCGCCCGGATCGAGCCGGTTGCGGTGCTCGGAATAAGCGCGGATACCGCCGCAATGAGTGTGTCCCATCACCACGATATATTTGACCTTAAGTCCCTGCACGGCGAATTCGAGCGCCGCCGAGACGCCATGCGTGAAGCCGCTCGGCGAATAGGGCGGCACCAGATTTGCCACGTTGCGCACGACGAATAATTCACCGGGATGCGCATCGAAAATGACCTCCGGCGAGACGCGCGAATCGCAACAGCAGATCACCATGACTTCCGGCCGCTGCCCGGAGGCCGCGAGTTTCTCAAAGCGGCTGCGTTCGAGCGGCAGCCGCGTATCGATAAAGCTGCGATAGCCATCGACCAGACGCGCTGGAAATTTCATGTCGACACCTTTTTCGAATCCGGATTTTGCGAATGGGGTTGTGCTATGGTGCTCGGAAGCGATCGGGTCGGCCGGCGCACCGCCATGCAGGTGCGGCGGCCATGCCCGATCTTCGTGAGCTTGCGCCGCGCCAGTTCCGGAGTTGAGGCCGGAGTTGAGGCCGGCCTTGGGCCGCGAATTTGGCTTGAAGTGAATGAGGCCACGATGCCTGAACCAGCCGACTGATATGATGACGCTCAAACGCCGGCAACAGGACGCCGCAGAGCAAAAACGCGTCGCGGCTGCCGATGTGATCGATCATCCAGTTGAAGTTCATGCCGAAGAAGCCGCTCAGCGCCGTCACCGGCAGGAAGATCAGCGACACCAGCGTCAGCCGGCCGATCTGCTCGGCCTGGCGCTGCGCGATCGCCATCGCATTGTCGTGCATGATGTCGGACATCCAGCGCCGCCGCTCGTAGACCTGATGTTCGACGTCTTCCACCTGTTCGGCATATTCGTTGAGTTCCTCGGCGCCGCGCTCGTCCATGCCGCCCACCGCCTCGATGCCGACGATCGCGGAGCGGACTGCATTGCCGTAGCGGTTGAAGCTCGTCGTCAAGGATTGCAGCTTTTGTACTTGGTTGCCCAACAACGCCACGTCGGTGCTGGGATCCTTGTCGAGCAGCGCCCGCAATTCGTCGAGCGAGATATCGAGGCTGCGAATGGCGTGATCGAGCGTGCCGATCAGAAGCTGCAGCAGAATTCCCGCCGCCACGAAGTGATTGTTCTCGAAGCCGCCGGTGCGCTCGCTGAACTGCAGGCGGATTTCGTCGAGCGCCGCGGTCGCGCCGTGCCAGACCGTGACGATACAGCGCTGCCAGCACAAGACGTGGATTTCGCTGAGGTCGCCCGCGGCATCCGCCAGCCACGTCACCGCGCGCAGCTTGCCGCGTCCGACATACATGCGGCCGGCCTGGCCGAACCGCATCGCCCAGTTCAGATCGGAAGCTTCGAGCCCGAGCGCGCCGAGAAGGGCGATGCGCGCCGGATCGTCGCCGCCGTAAATATCAAGCCAGAAGAACTTGCCGGCGGACATTTGCTGGCGCAGATCGGCGTCGCTCGCCGTCGCGCGCACGCCAAACCCGTCGACGATCATGGCGATCACGGCAATGTCCTTCAGCGCCGGCCATGCCCGCGCAATCGGCAAGCATCATAGCTCAGGCACCTGAATTCTGTGGCAGGCGTTTGGAACAATTATGTGACGATCGCCTCCGCCGTTCCGCCGCTGGCGGCTCAACGAATGCGGTAGCCACCGCCGCCGCTACTCTGCGTGGCCGTCGTTCCGGACGCGCGCTGCGTTCCCTGGATGACGGTTTGGAATGCGTTCGATTCGGCGGTGCCGGTCGAATTCCACGGCGTGGTCGGGCAATTGGAACTTGGCCGCGTACTGAGACCGCATTCGCCGATGGTGACATTGGTGAGGCCGGGTACGCCGCCATCCTCGCCGTGCTTGCTGGTCAACAATCTCAGATAATAGGCGATCTCGGCTTCGGTGACGCGCTGCGGCTCGCTTGGCGGCGTGTTCCAGTTCACGACGGTCACGAAAAAATCGGGCCGGCTGATGGTCACCGTGCCGGCGCCGTTGCTGATCGTCATCACGCCGAAATGGTCGATGACCTTGGTGCCGTTGGGGCCGTGCTCGACCGTGACCGTGCCGCCGCGAATGCCGATCGCGGCATCCTGCGTCGTGACCGAGGCCTCGCCCTGATGGCTCAGCGCGCCGCCGACGAAGCGCAGCGCGCCTTCGGCGAGATTCGTCAGCATATGCCCGGAATTGGATTTCGGGTCGTAGACATATTCGTCGATCAGCAGATTGGTGTTCGGCGCGATGCTGAGCGTGCTCTTGTCGACGAACAGAAGCTGCACCGAGCCCGTCGGCGTGGTGCGGATGCGCTCCTTATGCACGATATTGGCGCCGACGGTGAGATTGACCGTGCCGGCGCCGGGCGGCGTGCTTTCCGTCATCGGATTGACGGCGGTTGCGGTGCCGACCTGCTGGGCCGATGCAGGACGCGTGACGGCCGCCATAACGGCAAGTATCAGTACAACGGCAAGGCTTCGGCTCAGTGTCATCATGTGCCTTCTAGAATTTGCAGGTGCTTTCTAGAATTTGCAGGTGCTTTCCAGAATTTCCAGGTGCCTTCTAGAATTTGAATGTCGGCCCGCCCGAGATCGAAAAATCGTGCATCGTGAATGCCGCGACATTGGAATTGTCGGAACGGTACTGCGCGAGCATGCTCATATAGATCTTGCTCCAGATCGGCACGTCGAGGCCCAAACCGGCGCGCCATTCGTTGGTGCGTGGCGTGGTGTTCGGGTCGATCGCCGGATCGGGCGCGTTGTATTGCCAGTGGCTGAAGCCCGCGATTGGCGTCAGCGTCCAGATGCGGCCGTCGCCGAGGAGCGAGAAATTCCATGGCAGCCAGATATCGGCGACATAGACATCGTAGCTGTCCGGACTGAAGGCGGCGTTCGAATGCCCGAATACGCCGCGGGTCTGCCAGCCGAGCCCGGAGACGATCGGCCCCGACGCCTGCAGGCCGATGGTCGACAAGGTGCCGCTCAGATTGCTGGCGAGCGGATAGAACGTTGAATTGTGAAAGCTCTGCTGCACGACTTCGGCAAAGGGATCGAGCGCGACATTGCCGACATTGGCATGCAGCGTCAGGCCGCCGCCGGCGCTGCCGGAATAGATCGTGTCGGCGAGCAGCGAGCCGGTCGCGATCAGATAGGGCTTGATGGAAACTGCATACGGGCTGCCGGGGGTCAGCACGAAACGCGGGCCGGCACGCAATTCGAGCGTGCCGATGTCGAATTGGTGCAGGCTGAATTGCTGGGCGTCATAACCGGTCAGCGAGGCTTCGAACGTATCGCCGCGCTGATTTTCAAAATCGTGGACATAGTTCAGCGCGAAGGCGCCGAACCAGTTGCCGTCGCTCTTGGCGAAGAAGCGATTGTTGAAGCTTTGTCCGGAGGCCAATACGGTTTGCGGTCCGGGGCCGCCGCCGGGATTGCTCTGGTAACCTAATCCGGTCTGCACGAAGCCCGAGAAGCGATCGACCTGCAGCTGCTTGTCGACATCGGCGAGCAGATCCTCGGTGCGCTGGCGCAGATCGGGCGTCATGTCCTGCTGCTCCAGCGCCGATTTGAAATAGCCGCGCGCCATTTCGTAGGAGCCGAGCCGGTAATAGAGCACGCCGAGCTCGAAGCGGATCTTCGACAAAGCCGGATTGTAGAACAGCAACTGCTCGTAAGTGCCGATCGCGGATTCGATATCGTTGGCGGATGCGTAGGCGGCGTATTGCAGTGTATTGGTGACGTCCGACGGCCGCATCAGATTGTTGAGGAACAGCGGATTCAGCGTGCCGGCGAAGTCAGGCGGCGATTGCGCGAAAGCCGTCGCGCACAGGCCGAGGAGTAACGCCGGGCCGAGCAATGCCGCCGACGCACGCGCGGCCAGCACATATATTGCCCTCGGCGCGAATACTGCCGCGAAGCGAACCCAATGCAATGCCCGCGCCACACGAAACGTCAAAACCACCCCATCGCTTGTTCGCCGCTCGATGTTGTCGCTCGGTGCCGCCGTTTGCGTTCAAACGGCGAATTCAATTGATGGTATTATTTTCCGCTCATTGGCCTGAGCGCCGCGCAACTTAATATGCGCATATCACCGAGTCGAGACGCGAGATCGCGCGAGACGCACGCGAAGCCCCTCTGAACACTACGAAATTACCAATTTGTGGAACTTTCAGCGGCGCCGCGTGCAGGTTATCGTGACGAGTCACGGTTCGGCATCAGTGCCAAGGCAGGTGAAGGGGATCATGAGGCGCACGCAGGCACAGCGCCGGCAGGCGACGCAGGCCGCGGTTCTCGCTGCCGCGCTCGATGTCCTGATCGCGGACGGTTACGCCAATTTCAGCGCCAGCCGGGTCGCCGCCCATGCCGGTGTCTCGCGCGGGGCCTTGGAACGTTATTTCCCGACCAAGAACGATCTTTTGGTCGCAGCGACGCAGCACGCGATGGATGCAGCCGTCGCCCACGCGCAGCGGCTGGCGGCGCGGAACGGCAAGCCGACGGTCGAGCGCTTCCTGCTCAATTCGCAGCATTTTTTCTTTGGTCCGCTCTATCGCGCCATGCTCGAACTCGCGATCGCGGCGGCGAGCGATAGGGCTCTGGCCAAGCCGCATCGGCCGATCGTCGCCCGCGCCCGCAAAAGTCTCAACCGGATCTGGCTGGAGACGCTGATTGCGGCGGGATTTCCCCGCCGCGGCGCCGAACGTTTCATCCTGCTCACGCATTATCTGTTACGTGGGCTGTTCGTCGTCGAGACGTGGCTACCGTATGAAACCAACCGGCGCGCGGTGATCAAGGCGTGGTTGGAGCTGGTGCCGGCGGTACTCGGGCCGGTGCACGCGCCGCCCACATCGCCGCGCCGTGCGCGAGCGGGCGGTGGCCCAAAGCGCAAGCGCGCCTCCAGCAAGGCTCCCGTGCGGGCGCGCAAATAGGGAGCTCAAGTAAAAAGCGTCATTACTTTTTTGTTTGAACGCCGCCGGCGCTTCGGCTAGCCTCCACGCAAAGCCCGCGTGAAAAATCAGCGGGTGTGGAGGAAACATAGCCGCGGCGACGGTTTCATGTCGCCGGTCCGGCGGGAGGAGGGCGCATGACGCTGCAGCAAAACAGCGGCCGCATTCAAACCACGCATATCGGCAGCCTGCCGCGGCCACATCACCTGCTGGACCGGCTCAAGGCGAAATTTGCCGGTCAGGCCTTCGATCAGAAGGCCTTCGAGACCGAGCTGCGCCAGGCTGTCGTCGATGTCGTGAAGAAGCAGAAGGATTGCGGCATCGACATCGTCACCGACGGCGAATTCTCCAAGCCCGGTTTCTTCACTTACATTCAGGAACGATTGTCCGGCTTCGAGGCGCGGCCGAACCAGAAGATGGTGATCTTCCAGAAGGAGGTCGCGGCGTTCCCGGATTATTACGCCGAATATTTCAAACAGGCGATGATGGGCGGCGCGATCGTCGCAATCACTCCGGTGGTCTGCACCGGCGCGGTGAAATATCGCGGCGAGGCGCCGCTGAAGCGCGACATCGACAATGTAAAGGCGGCAGCGAGCGCGGCCGGCATCCCGTTCGAGCACGTCTTCCTGCCGGCAACCGCACCGTCCGGCGTCGGCATCAACGAATATTACAAGAGCGAAGAGGAGTATTTCCACACGCTCGCCGCCGAGATGAGCAAGGAATACAAGGCGATCGTCGATGCCGGCATCCTGGTGCAGATCGACGATCCGTTCCTCGCCGACATCTTTGTCGAGCCGGGTCTCGACGCCAAAGCCATGGCGCGGCGCGCCGAGATTTACGTCGAGGCGATCAATAATGCGCTAAAGGGCATTCCGCCGGAGCGCGTGCGCTTCCACACCTGCTACGGCATCAATGAAGGCCCGCGACTTCACGAAGCCAGCCTCGCCGAGATCATCAGCTATGTATTGAAGATCGATGCGGGCTCTTACAGTTTCGAAGCCGCCAATCCGCGGCATGAGCATGAATACCATCTGTTCGAGACGGTGAGGATTCCGGACGGCAAAGTGCTTTGCCCCGGCGTGATCACGCATGCCAGCAATATCGTCGAACATCCCGAACTGATCTGCGAACGCATTCTGCGCTTCGCCAATCTGGTCGGCCGCGACAACGTGATCGCGGCAGCCGATTGCGGCTTCTCATCGCAGGCGCTGTACCGGACCGAAGTGCACCACACCGTGGTGTGGGAGAAGTTCAAGGCGATGCGCGAGGGCGCCGACCTCGCCAGCAAGAAACTGTGGAAGAACTGAAACGGCACCGAACCATAAAATCATGCGGGAGGACGATATGGCGAAGCGGATTTGCGTCGCGCTTGCGGCGGCGGCACTCGGGGCGGCCGGCATTGCGCCGGTTCAGATCGCGCATGCCGACGACACGATCAAGATCGGGTTCATCGCACCCTCGACCGGCCAGTTCGCCCAGATCGGCAATATGATGATCGCCGGCGCCAAATATTTCGTGCAGGAGAACGGCACCAAAGTCGCCGGCAAGACGATCGATCTCATCATCAGGGACGATGGCGGCCAGCCCGACAACGCCAAGCGCATCGCTCAGGAATTCGTCGTCAATGACAAGGTGGCCGTGCTGGCCGGCTTCACCTTCACGCCGGTGGCGCTCGCAGTGGCGCCGATCGCGACCGAGGCGAAAGTGCCGCAAGTGGTGATGGCGGCGGGCACTTCGATCATCACCGAAAAGTCGCCCTATATTGTGCGCACCTTCTATACGACGGCGCAGGCGGCGGTGCCGATGGCGCAGTGGGCGGCCCGCAACGGCGTGAAAAAGGTCGTGACGCTCGTTTCCGACTATGCGCCGGGCTACGACGCCGAAAGGGTCTTCGGCGATGAATATAAGAAAAACGGCGGCGAGATCGTCGCCAATATCCGGGCGCCGGTGCAGAGCCCGGATTTCGCGCCTTATCTGCAGCGCGCCCGTGACGCCAATCCGGACGGCATTTATGTGTTCATCCCGGGCAATTTCGCCGGCACTTTCGCCCGGCAATATGTCGAGCGCGGTCTCGACAAATCCGGCATCAAGCTGATGGGCAACGGCGACATGACCGACGACGATCTGCTCAATCCGATGGGCGATCCGGCGCTCGGCATCATTACTGCGGGGCAATATTCCGCCGCGCATCCCTCGCCGGAGAACAAAGCCTTCGTCGCAGGTTTCACCAAATTCGCCGGCAAGCGCCCGAACCTGATGGCGGAATCGGTTTATGACGGAATGACCCTGATCTACAACGCAATCAAAAAGACCGGCGGCGATGCCGACGGCGACAAGCTGATCGCGGCGATGAAGGGCATGAGCTTCGAAAGCCCGCGCGGGCCGATCACCATCGACCCGGATACGCGCGACATCATCCAGAACATCTATATCCGCCGTGTCGAGCGCAAAGACGGCGAGCTCTACAATATCGAATTCGCGACTTTTCCGGCGGTGAAGGATCCGGTCAAGGAAGCCGAAAAGGCGGCAAAATAGCCTGCCCTCTGCGCGTCAGCCTTTCGACTGCGCCCGCACGAAATTGATGATGCCGGAGAAATCGGCGCCGCCGGAACCGGTCTCGGCGAACTCCTGATAAATTTCGGCGGCATGGATACCGATCGCGGTCTCGGCATGAACCGAGGCCGCGGCTTCGCGGGCGAGGATCAGATCTTTCAGCATCAAAGCTGCGGCAAAGCCCGCTCTGTAGCCATTATTGGCGGGGCTTGTCGGCACCGGCCCGGGCACCGGGCAATAGCTGGTCAGCGACCAGCATTGGCCCGACGACGACGACACGACGTCGAACATCGCCTGATGCGACAGGCCGAGCTTTTCGCCGAGCACGAAAGCCTCGCTGACCGCGATCATCGAGGCGCCGAGGATCATGTTGTTGCAGATTTTCGCCACTTGGCCGTTGCCAGCCTCGCCGCAATGCACGACGCGCTTGCCCATGCGTTCGAGCACCGGCTTGCCGCGCTCGAAGGCGTGATGGGTGCCGCCGACCATGAAGGTCAGGGTCGCGGCCGTGGCGCCGCCGACGCCGCCCGAAACCGGCGCGTCGAGCGTGGCGACGCCTTGCTGGGCGGCAAACTTGTGCGCTTCGCGAGCGCTGGCGACATCGATGGTCGAGCAATCGATGAACAGCGCGCCCTGGTTCGCCTCGGGCAGAATGTCTTTCCACACCGAGAGCACGTGGTGGCCGGCCGGCAGCATGGTAATCACCACATCCGCGTTCTCGACGCAGGAGCGCGCATTGGCGACGATCTCGACGCCGTTGCTAGCCGATGTCTCGCGCGACGCCGCGACCACATCGAAGCCCAAAACGCGTTCGCCCGCTTTGACAAGATTGGCGGCCATCGGCCCGCCCATATTGCCAAGACCGATGAATCCGATATTCGGCATGTGCGTTTCCTAGGTTTCAGTCGTTGAACTTCAATTCCAGGGCGCCGACGGATGCAAAGTGCCGGTCGACGATGTCCGGCGTGACCTGTTCCAGCGTGTCGGGCCGCCACGCCGGGTTACGGTCCTTGTCCACGATCGCGGCGCGGATGCCTTCGATCATGTCGTGCCCGGCGACGCAGGCCAGCGCGATACGGTAATCCTGGACGAAGCATTCCTCAACGCGGCTGAACTTCGCCGCGTTCCGCATGTTGCGCAGCGTGATCTTGAGCGAAGTCGGCGAGGCTTTCTTCATGGCGGCGAGCGCCGTTTGCGCGGCTTCGGCATCGCTCGCGGCCAGCCGGGCAAAAATTTCTTCGGCGGTGTTCGCGCTGTAGCAGGCGTCGATCCAGGGCCGCGCCGTTTCGAGCTTTCCCGGAGCGGGCGGGGTGGACAAGGCAGCAAGTTGTTGGCGCACGGCGTCGGCGCTGCGGCATTCGGCAAGCGCGTCCGGGATTGCGGCGAGCTTTGCCGCCGGAACGTGGATGTCGGCGAGCCCGGCATGAATGGTATCCGCCGCATTCATCCGATCACCGGTCAGCGCCAGATAAGCTCCGCTGAAGCCCGGCGCGCGCGCCAATGGAAACGAGGCGCCGATATCAGGAAAAAAGCCGATGCCGACTTCCGGCATGGCGACCGCCGAGCGCTCGGTGACGACGCGATGCGCCGCGTGGCCCGCAAGCCCGATGCCGCCGCCCATGACAACGCCGTCCATGATCGCGACCACCGGCTTGGGGTAGCGCGCGATCATCACGTTGAGATGATATTCGAGGGCCCAGAATTTCTGCGGCAGCGGATCGCCGGATTTCGCCGCATCATAGAGCGCACGAATGTCGCCGCCGGCGCAGAAGCCGCGCTCGCCGGCGCCGTCGAACATCACGACGCCGACGGCAGGATCCGACGCCCAAGCGCGCATCATCTCCGTCATCGTGACGGTCATGCCGAGCGTGATGGCATTGAGCGCTTTGGGGCGGTTCAGCGTCAGCCGGCGCAATGCGCCTTGCGCGCGAACGACGACGTCGCCCCCCTGGTCCCCTTGCAGCACCTGTTCGTTCATCGGCCGACGAGGTGCCTTGCCACGATCAGGCGCATGATTTCGTTCGAGCCTTCGAGGATCTGGTGCACGCGCAGATCGCGCACGATTTTCTCGATGCCGTATTCAGCGAGATAGCCGTAACCGCCATGCAGCTGCAGCGCCTGGTTGGCGACGTTGAAGCAGGTGTCGGTGACAAAGCGCTTGGCCATGGCCGAAGCTTGCGTGAAATTCGCGTCCTTGCGGTCGAACGCCGCCGCGGCGTGCCACAGCAAGGCGCGCGAGGCTTCGAGCTCGGTCGCCATGTCGGCGAGGCGGAATTGCAAGGCCTGGAATTCGTCGAGCCGTTTGCCGAAGGCCTTGCGCTCTTTCATATAGACAAGCGTCTTGTCCAGCGCGCATTGCGCGCCGCCGAGCGAGCAGGCGGCGATATTGAGCCGGCCGGCGTCGAGCCCGGACATCGCGATCTTGAAGCCCTGGCCTTCCTCGCCGAGCCGGTTGGCGACCGGCACCCGCACATTTTCAAAGATCACCGCGCGGGTTGGCTGTGCATTCCAGCCCATCTTGCGCTCGTTGGCGCCGAACGAAATGCCGGGCGTGTCGCCCGACACGATCAGCGCCGAAATCCCCGCCGCGCCGTCACCGCCGGTGCGCGCCATCGCCACATAGACATCGCCCGCGCCGGCGCCGGAGATGAACTGCTTCTGGCCATTGAGAACATAAACGTCGCCGTCGCGCAGCGCCCGCGTCGTGAGCGCCGCGGCGTCGGAGCCGGCGCCCGGTTCGGTCAGGCAATAGCTCGCCAGCATTTCCATGGTGCAGAGCTGCGGCAGGAATGTCTTGCGCTGTTCCGGCGTGCCGAACGCGTCAATCAGCCACGCCGTCATATTGTGGATCGACATATAAGCGGCGACCGTCGGGCAGCCGGTGGCCAGCGCCTCGAAGATCAAAGTGCCGGTGAGCCGCGACAAGTCGGAGCCGCCGAATTCCTCGGCGATGAAGACGCCGCCCATGCCCAGCGCGGCCGCCTTGCGCATCTCCGCGACCGGAAAATGCCTGGCCTCATCCCAGGCGATGGCGTTCGGCGCAAAGTTCTCGTCGGCAAAGCTCTTTGCCATGTCGCGCATGGCGATCTGATCGGCGTCGAGCGCGAAAGCCTGCGCTGTGCTTGGTGAATGGTCGAGCATAAATCCAGCGTCCGGCTTTGCGGTCGGCTCGTTTATGGCTTGAGGTAACAGCATCGTCCTTTTTCGTGCCGAAGGGAAGCGGCCGAAGCAACGAAATATCTAGCCCAGATACTTTTTGAAGAAATCCAAGCTCAGTGCCAACGCGCGATCGGCCTCCGGCTTGCTATAGGTCTTGCCGCCGTGGCGGGCGAAGGCGTGGTCGGCGCCGGGATATTTGTGAATGGTCACCAGCGGATTCGGCGACAGCCGCCGCTCGATGAGCTCGTTGACCTCGGCCTGCACCCAGCGGTCCTTCATCGCCATATGCAGCATGAACGGCCGATGCAGGTTTTTGGCTTCCCTGATGCGATGCTCGATATAGGTGCCGTAATAGGCGACGGCGCAGTCGATATCGGTGCGGCAGCACATCAAATAGCAGAGCTTGCCGCCGAGGCAGTAGCCGACCGCGCCGACCTTGCCGTTACATTCCGGCAGCTGATCCTTCAGATAGAGGCGGATGTCTTCCATGTCGCGGACGCCGAGGTCGTAGTCGAACTCGTAATAAAGATCGAACGCCTTCTTGATGTCGCCGGGATTGCCGTCGGACAGTTCGACGCCGGGTTCTTGCCGCCAGAACAGGTCAGGCACCAGACAGATGAAGCCAGCCTGCGCGAATTCATGGGCGTGGTAGCGCATGGTGTCGTTGACGCCCCAGATTTCCATTATTGCAATAATGGCGCCCGCCGGCGTGCGATCCGGGATCGCGAGATAGGCGCCCATCTCGCCGTCGCGCAGCGGCACTTTGATATTTTTGGTGAGCATTTTATTGTCCTAGAGTTTCAGTAGCGCCCGCGCGTTGCCGGAAAAAATCCGCGCGCGGTCCTGGTGCGGAATGTCGAGCCGTTCGACGGCGCGAATGGTGTCGCCGATCAGCCAGCGGCCCTGTTCGGAATCAAACGGCGCGTCGGTGGCAAACAGGCAATTCGCCGTGCCGAAAAAGGCGTGGCCGCAGCGCGTCGGCGCGTCCTCGCCGCCAAGCGCGGTGTCGGCATAGAGCATCTTATAATATGTCAGCGGCGGCTTTTTCAGGCCCCGCTCCTTCGCCACCGGGTTCTCCTCGCGCGTGCCGAAGAAGATCTGCCGGAAGCCGAGATTAATCTTGCCTGGAAAATAAGGGATCATGCCGCCCATATGGTGCGAGATGATCTTGATATGCGGCAATTCGTCGAACAGGCCGGAATAGATCAGCCGCGTCATGCAGGCGGTCGTCTCATAGGGCCAGCCGAACGAGAACCAGACTTCGTCCTGCGACATTTTCTCAGAGGCATAATCGGCAAAATCCGGGCCGCGCATCGGATGCACCCAGACCGGCAGATCGCGCTCGGCCATGCGGCGGAACAGCGGGCGGAATTTCTCGTCGCTGAGCGGCACGCCCGCGACATTGGTGAAGACCTGAATGCCGCGCGCGCCAAGCTGCGTCACCGCGCGATCGATCTCGGCCAGCGACGCTTCGATATTGTTCATCGGCAGCGCGGCGACGAAGGCCGGAAAACGCTGCGGATGCTTGCGGCAAATCTCCGCAAGCTCGTCGTTGGCGAGCCGCGCCAGATCGGGCGTGACGTCGGGCCCGGCCACAAGCTCGAGCGGCGGATTGGCCAGTGACAGCACTTGGGCGAAATCGCCGAACTCATCGAGCAGCCGCAGCCGTGCTTCCACGTCTACCAAAGTCTTCAGCCGCGGAAACGCCGTGGTCGCGACATGGCCGGGAATGAGCGCTGCAAGCCGATCGAGATAGGCTTTCGGCATGAAGTGATTGAAGATGTCGATGATCATGGCTGGCCGTCTGAAAAGTGCGCAAGCGCGCCGACATTTACATTGCCGGCGGCCTCCTTGTCACATCTGATTTTCTATTGCAGTGTTGCGCCCCAATAAAAACAAGCCGCGACGACAACAGCGGTTGCAGATGGGGGAGACACATGTCCGACGCGCGCAGGACGTCCGCTGAACTTGCCTCCGCCGAGCTTGTGGCTCGGCTTGAGCGTTTGCCGTTTTCCAAATGGCATCGCCATTTCTTTATCCTCGCGTTTTGCGGCATCGCGCTCGATGCGGCGGATTTCGCGATCTTCGGTGCGGCGCTACCGCCGGTGGCGCGCGAATTCGGATTGGGACCGGCGCAAGCCGGGCTATTGGCGACAGTCGGATTGGTCGGCGCGTTTCTCGGCGCGCTGTTCTGGGGCACGATCTCCGATTATATCGGCCGCCGCACCTCGTTTCAGGCGACGGTTGGACTATTCGCGCTGTTCACCGGGCTTGTCGCCGTGTCCTGGAACGTGCTGTCGCTCTCGGTATTCCGTTTTCTGTCGAATTTCGGTCTCGGCGGCGAAGTGCCGGTGACCTTGACCTTGAGCGCGGAATATAGCCCCGGCCGCATTCGCGGCGCCATGACCGGCAATATCATGGCCGCTTTTCCGGTCGGTCTCGTTCTCGCCGCGTCATTGAGCTTGCTGATCATTCCGCGCTGGGGCTGGCGCGCGCTGTTCGTCGTCGGCGTGGTGCCGGCACTGCTGTTGTTCTTCGTGCGCCGCTACATGCCGGAATCCGCGCGCTTCCTCATCAGCAAAGGCAGGATTGCGGAGGCGGAAGCGACCGTTGCCGGCATCGAGAAGGACGCGATCGGGCGGCCGCTCACCGCGGATGAGATCAAGTCGCTGACCAATCTGCATCCTGAGGTGGCGGTGCCTAGCAAGGTCACGGTGTTCGAACTGCTGGCGCCGGGGCGGGCCAAGAACACGCTGTTGCTGTGGATCGTCTCGTTCGGGTTTCTCTGGGCCTCGAACGGCATCTTGTTCATGCTGCCGACGATCCTGACGCAACGCGGCATTCCGCTCACCCAAGCCATCAGCTTCCAATTGGTGCAAGCCCTGAGCGCCGTGGTCGGCTATTCGGCCTGCGGCTTCCTCATCGATCGTTATGGCCGGCGGCCGGTGCTGTTTCTTTATTATTTCGTCGGCGCGTTTTTCCATCTGTGGTTCGCGATGGCGAGCGGCCTGTGGCTCTATGCGGCCGCCGCCGCCGTGGGCTGGGTCAATCCCGGCGTCTACGGCGCGACCGGAATCTATGTCAGCGAATTGCATCCGACGCATCTGCGCGCCACCGCTGTCGGCTGGTTCTTCGGCATCGGCCGCATCGGCTCGTTCCTGGCGCCGACCGTGGTCGGCTTCATGCTGGCCTATGGCTTCGGCGCCTATGTGCTGCATACGTTCGCTTTGGCCTATCTGATCTCGGCGATTGCGCTGTGGCTCGTCGGCATCGAGACCAAGGGCCGGGTGCTGGAGCAGATCACCGAGCGCGGCGGCATCGCCGCGGCCACGGAGGCTGCGGCGCCTGCGCCGGTGATGCGGCCGGCCGGGACTTAGAGCATGATGCGAAAAAGGGGCACCTGGCTTTCCAAAAAGATCATGCCCCTACGATCCGATTCGATCGAATTGGATCAACGGTCCGGACGCCGCGGCCGCTATCTCAGTATTTATGTGAATGCTTGTGCGGCTGGTGCCGTGAATGATGGCTGTAATACGTCGCCGATGGTTCCTGCCACGCGCCCGATCCATAATTCGATGGATGCCCGTAATACGGATTGAGCTCGCAGAAACCGCGGTTGCCGGCGAGCACATTGGGCACGCAGGCCTCGACAGTGTTGTAATAGCAATCCCAATGCACACCGCCGGTGCCGATCGATACCACAGCGCACCAGCGCGCCTCGCCGGAATACTGAGCCTCGCTTGACGAAGCAGAGATGCACAACACCGCCACAGCCGCGGCAAACGAAAGAGCAATACGCATCATGGCTTCCACCTTATACGTTTCCACCTCGTTCACCGTTCCACTATAACCCCATTTTAACGGACGTATTCCCGCTTTGGGCAAGATCTACACGCGCCAATAATCACGTTTGAGGGACGCCGGCATGGATTTCACCCTTTCGCCCGAAATCGAGGATCTGCGGCTGCGCACCCGTACTTTCATCGAGGAGCAGGTGCTGCCGCTCGAGGCCGATCCGCAGAATTTTTCCGAACATGAGAATATTCCGCTCGATCGGCTCGCCCCAGTTCAGGACAAGGCGAAGAAAGCAGGGCTCTGGGCGCCGCAATCGCCCAAAGAGTTCGGCGGCATGGCGCTGCCGATCGTGGCCTGGGCGGCGATCTATGAGGAGGCGGCGCGCTCGCTGTTCGGCCCGCTCGCGATCAATTGCGCGGCGCCCGATGACGGCAACATGAATCTTCTGTCGCGTATCGGCACGCCGGCGCAGAAGGAATGGTGGCTGCGCCCGATCGTCGAAGGCAAAGTGAAATCCTCCTTTGCCATGACCGAGCCGGCGCCGGGCGGCGGTTCCGATCCGGGCATGATCCGCGCTTATGCGGAAAAGAAGAACGGCAAATGGGCGATCCACGGCCGCAAATGGTTCATCACCGGCGCTGCCGCAGCGGCGCATTTTATCGTCGTGGTGCGAACGTCCGACGATCCGCGCCGCGGGCTGACGGCGTTCCTCTATCACCGCGATCAGCCCGGTTGGCGCATCGTGCGCCGCATCGGCATCATGGGCCCGGAGGAACACGGCGGCCATTGCGAGCTTGAATTCGACGGCCTCGAAGTCGCAGACGAGAATGTGCTCCTTGGCGTCGGCGACGGCTTGAAGATCACCCAGATCAGGCTCGGGCCGGCGCGGCTGACGCATTGCATGCGCTGGCTCGGCCAAGCCAAGCGCTGCCTTGAAATCGCGCAAGACTATGTCAATCGCCGCGAAGGTTTCGGCGTCCGGCTTGCCGACCGCGAAAGCGTGCAGATCAAGCTCGGCCAGATGGCGCAGCAGATTCAGATCGGCCGCCTCCTCACCATGCATGCCGCCTGGAAGCTCGACCGCGGCGACCGCGCCCGCAAGGAAGTGTCGATGGCGAAAGTGCATGTCGCCGATACGCTGCATAATGCCTGCGACACCGCGATTCAGCTCAACGGCGCCCGCGGCTATTCCAAGGACACGATCCTCGAATGGATCTACCGCGCCGCCCGCGCCGCGCGTCTGGTCGACGGCGCTTCCGAAGTGCACAACATGGTGCTGGCGCGCTTTCTGCGCGAAGAAGGCCGCGATTTCTGGAGCTGGAGCGCGGGCAATAAGATTTGACGAAGTCCTGTCGCGCTATTTTGCAGCAGGGAAGAAGCGCTGCTGGTTGGTCCATTCCGCGATCTGGTTGGCCTTGATCCATTCGGCCAGTTCGTCGTGCCGCACCAGCCAGACCTCGGGAAAGCCGCGGAAATATTTGAGGATGCGCTCGATCTGCGCGGCCATCAGCGGCCGTCCGCCGAAATGGCAATGCACCGTGACATTGAGGAACGCCATCGGCTCGTTGGCATAGAGATAGTCGAAAGTGTCCTTGTAAACGTCGAACCAGTCGCGCGGATTGCCGCGCAGCACGCGATGGTCGGCAAAGTCGGTGTGCGGCAGCGCCACGATCGTGCCCTTCGCCGTCTTCACGCAGAACGGCAGATCGATATTGTTGTAGTCGCCGTACCAGAGGAAGCCGGCTTCGGCGATCAGCTCCTCGGTATGCGCCGTCGGTGCCAGCACCGGACTGAGCCAACCCTTCGGCGGCGCGCCGGTGAGTCTCTTGAACACGCCGATACACTTTTCGATGATGGCGCGCTCTTCATCGGGGGACAGGTATGCCATCAGCGCATCTTGGGTATACGAATGCGCCGCGATCTCGTGGCCCGATTTCAGCATGCAGGCCACCGCGTCCGGTGCGATCTCCATGGAATGGGCATTGGCGACGAAGGTTGCCGGCACCTGATGCTCATTGAGGATCTTGAGCAGCCGCCACACGCCGTTGCGGCTGCCATAGGTGCCCCAGGTCATCGCCGCGCGGTCGTGGGTGTCCGGCTTGAGCCCCGTCGTCTGCACCGAGAACGGCGGGCCTTTGTCGCCGGACCAGTTTTCCATCAGACACGTCATGGCAACGGCGATGCGCGCTCCATGCGGCCAGGCAAATCCCGGCGGTGTCTTGCTCGCTGCTGTCACGGCGTTACCTCTTCACCTGCTTGGCGTGCCGGGCGAGGTCGCAAGACCATATCCCGGCGCGTTGTGTAAAATCGTGTTCTCGCGCGAATGGCGAAGGCGCGACGATCGGCCGCCGATATCGGGGAGCCAGACAGAAATTGTCAAACAAAATCCGGCGTCGTATGAAGGTCGGCGTAGAGCCCGATCCGGCAAACATCGTCGAGGCTCGGACAAGAAACGTGCCGGGAGGAAAGTGCAGTGAATCGCCGTGATTGTATTCGCTTCGGAGCCGCAGCGCTTGCGGCCCGATATCTTCGCGGCACTGCCGCTCTCGCACAATCGAAATATCCGCAAGCAACCATCCGCCTGATCGTGCCATACGCGCCCGGCGGCGTGGTCGATGCGGTCGCGCGCAATTGGGCCGAGCGCATGCGCGGGCCGATCGGGACCGTCATTGTCGAGAACGAAGGCGGCGGCGGCGGCACGATCGGCGCCGCCACCGTCGCTCATGCCAAGCCCGACGGCTATACGCTCCTGTTCGGCGATACCAGCTCGCAGATCATCGCGCCGTATCTGATGCTGCATCCGTCTTACGATCCGGCGAAGGACTTCGCGCCGGTGTCGATGATCGCAACGTCGTCCACGGCCATCGTCGTGCATCCGAGCATTCCAGCGAAAACGCTGAGCGAGTTCATCCCTTATGCGCAGAGCCATCAGAAACAATTGTCCTATGCATCGGCCGGCACCGGCACGGTCACGCATCTCGCCGGCGAACTGTTCAAGCAACTCATCAAAACGCCCGACATTCTGCATGTGCCGTATCACGGTGCCGGACCGGGCCTGATCGACCTGCTCGCCGGCACCGTGCCGATGATGACGCCGAATGTGACCAGCCAGGTGCTGAGCTATCACCGCGACGGCAAGATCCGCATTCTCGCTGTTTGTGCCCCCGCGCCGCTGAAGGCCGCGCCGGAAATTCCGGCGGCGGTCGACACGCTGCCTGGGCTCGTCGTGCAGCTGACCTGCGGCGTACTGGCGCCGGCGGGCGCGCCGCAATCGGTCGTTTCGCAGCTATCCGAGGCGACCGCGCAGGTCATCCAAAGCCCCGACTTCCAGCACGTGATGGAAGCCGCGGGTCTCGATACCCGCGCGGATGCGAGCGCAGCCGGCGCGCAGAATTACCTCGCCGCCGAGCGCGAACGTCTTGTGCCGATCATCAAAGCCGCGGGTTTGGAGCCGTCATGACATTTCATCGCCGTCGTTTTCTGCGTCTTGCATTGGGAACGGCAGCGGTCTCGCCGCTCGCGCGCGCCGCTTTTGCCGACACTTATCCCACCCGTCCGGTTCATATCGTGGTCGGCTTTGCGCCGGGCTCGGCGTCCGACATCGCCGCGCGGCTGATCGCGCAATCCTTGTCGGAGCGACTGGGCCAGGCGTTCGTTGTCGACAACAAGCCGGGCGCCGGCAGCAATATCGCGACCGAATTCGTCGTCCACTCGCCGCCGGACGGCTACACGCTGTTTTATGCGAGCCCGCCGAATGCCATCAATGCGACGCTTTACGATAATCTCAGCTACAACTTCCTGCGCGACATGGCGCCGGTGGCCAGCATCATCAAGACGCCGGTGGTGATGGAGGTGAATCTCGACGTTCCCGCCAAGACCGTGCCGGAGTTCATCGCCTATGCCAAAGCCAATGTCGGCAAGGTCTATATGGCGACGGTCGGCCCCGGCAGCGCCCAGCATCTCTATGGCGAATATTTCAAGATGCTGACCGGCATCGCCATGGAGCCGGTGCATTATCGCGGCGCCGCGGCAGCGATCACCGATCTGATCGCCGGCCGCGTCCAGGTGATGTTCGATGTCGTCGTGTCCTCGATTTCCTATATCCGCTCCGGTCAGGTGCGGCCGATCGCGGTCACCACCGCAACGCCCCAGGATGTTTTGCCCGGCGTTCCGACTGTCGGGGAGACCGTACCTGGCTTTGAAGCGGCCGGCTGGCAGGGCATCTGTGTCCCGGCGGCGACGCCCGCCGATGTCGTCGCTAAGCTCAATCAGACGGTCAATGCGTCGCTCGCCGATCCCGCGCTCAAGGCCCGCCTCGCCAATCTCGGCGGACAGCTTTTTGTCGGATCGCCGGCGGATTTCGGCAAATTCATCGCTGCCGAAACCGAGAAGTGGGGCAAGGTGGTCAAGGCGGCAAACGTCAAGGCGGAGTAAGCGCGGGCGTCACGCCGCATCATGAAAAATGACGCCGAGCGTGGTGCGATTGCCGGAACGCAAACGGCTGACGCCGTGCCGCATATTGACCCGATAGACGCCGCGCGTGCCGTGGACCGGCCGATGATGCACCGGAAAGATCACGCCTTCGCCTTGGCGTAGCGGCACCACTTCGGCCCGCGACTGCATGCGCGGCCGCTGCTCGGTGAGCACGAATTCGCCGCCGGTGAAATCCGCGTCGGGCCGCGACAACAGGAAGGCGACCTGAAGCGGGAAGACATTGGCGCCGTAAATGTCCTGATGCAGGCAATTATAGTCGCCGGCGCCATATTGCAGCAAAAGCGGCGTCGGCTTGCTCTGGCCGGTCTTGTGGCAGCGTTGCAGATAAGCGGCGTGATCGGCGGGATAGGCGACATCGACGCCCATCGTCGTGTTCCAGCGATTGGCGATTTCGGCCAGCGGCGGATAAAGCGCGGTGCGTAATGACGCAAACGATATCCGGCAGCGGATAGGCGAAATATTTGTATTCGCCGCGGCCGAAACCATGCCGCGCCATGACGATGCGGCTGCGGAACGGCTCGTCCTGCGGATAGCTTTGCGCCAGCGCCGCGCATTCGTCCTCCGTCAGCAGCGGCCCGGTCGTGGCGCAACCGCAAGAATCGAGATCGGAAAAGATCGCGGTCCAGTCGAGCGCCGTGACGCGCTCTTGAATGTCCGGTGCTTTCGGCTGGGCCACCGACATTTGCTTGGGCCTTTGTTTTTGCATCACCGCCATCGCGACTTCTCCCATTGAGGCAGGGCATTCACTTCAGTCTTTGCTGTCAAATCAGGACGCGGTTGCCCACCCGAAAACTGGCCACCTGCGCGCGTACGCGCGACAGATTTGGGAAGAGGTTCCCGCGCCAAACATCGCCCGGCGCCGCCCGCGCCATATGCGCGCAGATCGGCTGCCCGCATTATTCTTAACTGTCCGTCAACCAGCGTCGATAAATTGTCGCCCATGGTGTGGCCGCATACTTCTTTCCTGATCAGGAAAGCCGCGGAATTGACGATCATGCTGGCGGCGCTGGTGGGCGCCGCAGGGTCGATATTCGCCGCCGGCGAAATCAGCGTACAGGCGTTGCGCAAGCAGTATCACCGGCCGGCGCAGATTCCCTATCCGCAAGACGACCCTTATTCCGACGCGAAATTCAAGCTCGGGCGGGTTTTGTTTTTCGATCCGCTGTTGTCGGGATCCAAAGTCCGCTCCTGCGCGACATGTCATAATCCTGGCCTGTCATGGACGGACGGCGAGCCGCGTGCTGTCGGTGAAAAGGAACTGCCGCTGCGCGCGCCGACATTGCTCAATGTCGCCTGGACGCCGAAGCTCGGCTGGGACGGACATTTTCGCGATCTCGAAAGCGTCGCCATCGGGCCGCTGAGTTCGCCCGATAATATGAACCTGCCGATTTCGGACCTGATCGCGCGGCTCAAAACAATCCCCGGCTATATGCGCGACTTCGATGCCACCTACGGCAAGGGCGACATCACGGAAGAGAAGATCGAACGGGCGCTCGCCACGTTCGAGCGCTCCATCGTGTCGGGAGAGGCGCCGTTCGATCGCTGGATCGACGGCGACCCGAAAGCGATCGACAAATCCGCCAAGCGCGGCTTTGTGCTGTTCAACGGCAAGGCCAATTGCGCGGCGTGCCACAGCGGCTGGGCCTTCACCAATTCATCGTTCCATGATGTCGGCGTGGCGAGAGGCGACGATATCGGGCGCGGCCGGCTGTTCCCGACTTCGGTGAAGCTGAAATACGCCTTTAAGACGCCGACCTTGCGCGACGTGACCCGGCGCGGCCCGTATATGCATAACGGCTCGGTGGAAACGCTCGACGAGGTGATCGCGCTTTACGATCGCGGCGGCGTCGACCGGCCAAGCCGCGACAGCGAAATTCATCCGTTGAATTTGATGAGCGGCGAGAAGGCCGACCTTGTGGCCTTCCTTGACACGCTGAATGGCGCGCCCAAGCCTTATCCCGTACCCGTTCTGCCGCGCTGATCGGACGGGCCGATCTGACAATACCGGTCAGGCGGTCAAGTCAGACGATAATGAACGTCGACAGGGCGTAGCCCGCGACCGCGAAGCCGCCAAGCACCATGATCCCCGCGACGGTCTCCAGCGCTTCGGTAATGGCCGGAAAGCGGTCGGCCGCATAGGCGACCACCGCGCCGATCATAACGCTGAGCAATCCTGCCACACCCATCATTGCATCCCCGCACCCGAAGCTCTTTTGGCAGTTTCTCTTGCCTGTCTTCGCCAGCGGGAACCGTTCTAGCCGCCAATGCTTACGGCGCGGCTAGGCTAAAACATTGCATTTTCGGCATTTGCCGCAGCCGCTTGGCGGCGGTTAACCAAAGGTTGAAGCGGGTTCCAAAAGAATTAGTGAATCCTTAAACTCGATGGTAAAGAAAAGCTTAATTTTACCAAGGGACTACGTGGCAGAGCGTATCTGTTGCATTAGTTGTGAGTATCGGGAACCCCTCCTCATGAGCCGGCAGACCAGGCGGCTGCAACTCGCAGCCGCAATACCGCTTTCATGTGTGTTCAACGGCGTATTCGTTGGAACCGCAAGCGCACACGTCAAATGGTTCTGCGCTTACGACATCGCCGGCCAGCCGGAAGGGCTGGAAAACGTGCTCTGTCCGGATTTCGAGTTCCTGATCGGACTTTCGCTGCTCGCTTTGATGACCGGCGCCGTGTTCGAGGGCACGCCGGTCGGCGCCGTCATGTTGCGCGCGCTCGACCGGGTAACCGGACTGCTTCGCGACAACATTGAATATGTCTTCCGCGCCGCTTGCGCCTTCTTCTTCATCGCGATCTGGGGTGCCGGCGGCATTCTGTTGACGCCGGAGCTCAAGACCAGCTCGGCGCTGGTCGGCGCCATCCAGCTCGGCATCGCCGCCGGAATGCTGACGCGGCGCACCATGCCGTTGTCGGCCGCGGGCATTTTCATCTTGTTCGGCATCGGGGTGTGGCAATACGGCGTGTTTCATCTTGCCGACTATCCGATCTTCCTCGGCGTTGCCGTCTATCTGGCCTTGGTCGGCGCGCAAACGAATTTTTTCGGCGCGCGCCCGATCGACGTGCTGCGCTGGGCGGCCGGCATCACGCTGATGTGGGCTTCGATCGAAAAATGGGCCTATCCGGAATGGTCCTATCCGCTGTTCATCCAGTATCCGAACATGACACTCGGCTTTGCGCCGGACTTCTTCATGCGTGCGGCGGGCGCGGTCGAGTTCGCTCTGGCTTTCGCGCTGGTTTGGACGCCGCTGGTGCGCCGCATCGGCGCCGTGATGCTTGCGGCAATGTTCGTCGGCGCGGTGTTTCAGTTCGGCAAGATCGATTTGATCGGCCACTCGCTGATTATCGTCTCGCTGCTCGCGATCGTTGCCGATGACGGCGGCAAGCCGGCCCGCTTGCGCGACTCGTGGCTCTTGCCGTTTGCTTACGCGGCTTCGCTCGCTGGATTTCTTGCAACCTATTACGCCGGCCACGCCGCGCTGTTCGGCACCAAGATTTTATGATCGCCGGTTGCTAGTGAACGTGAACTTCAAGCTTCATCTTCGGATGAATGGCGCAGAGCACGTCGAACTTGCCCGCCACCGGAAACGTAATGTCGGTTCTGCTGCCGGGCTGCTGGTCGCCGGAATCGAATGAGAATTCCTTGGAATCGATATAGGCGTGGTGCAGCAGATCGCCGTCGTCGTTGACGATCTGGATCGTCTCGCCGCGCTTGATCGTGATCTGACCGGGATTGAACTCGCGGCCCTTCTGCGAAATGGTATATTGCGGCAGCGCCAGCCCAACCAGCGTGCCGAGGCCGAAGATCGCTGCAGCGACCGCGCAGACCACGGCCAGATGGCGCATGCGCGGCAGCTTCTGCGGAATTTTCATCTTCGCCTCTTCATCTTCCTCTATGTCCGTTCGCGCCGATGCGCGGTCGAACGACAGATCAACCAACGGACCGATCCGAGCCTCGTTCACCGTGCCGGCCCACGGTTAAGAGGCCGTTAAAGATCGCATAAGACGTTGTTACGTCACGCAACATTCACCCGGCATAAGCGGCTATTAAGTAACTCCATAAGATTGCCGCCGCCGATGGAACGGCCTTAACCGGCACCAATATACCAATAGTACGGCATAGTTAGAGTAACCGAGCATTTGATGCCGCGCGGCCGCATTGCCTCCCTGCTATTGCGAATGGTGTCTCGCTGGCGCCGCCGCCTCGCGAGGACGGCCGCGCATTGCATGACGATCCGCGGCCGCATCCTGGTCGCCTTCCTGATCATGAGCGTGATTACCGCCGCGGTCGGCGGTTACGCCATCATGGGCATCAAGAATGCCGGCGTGCTGGTCGACAAGACGTTCGACAAATCTCTGATGTCGATCAATTACGCGCGCGCCGCCGCGAGCGATTTTGCCGCCATGCGCGCCTCCTTTGCGCGGCGCTTCCTCGCCGACGATCCGCGGCAGCGCGCCGCCTTTGACAGCGAAGTCGAGAATCTCAGCGTGTCGCTGTCGCAGGATCTCAAGATCTCCGCCGCGCGCTCGCAATCGGTTCGCGCCGCCCGGGCCGCCGAGAACGTGCAGCGCGCCGTCGATGCCTGGAAAGCGATCTGCCAGCGCCTCATCGACGGCAGCAAGTCGGATGTGAACTGGAGCACGCTCGATCATTATGCCGGCAAGGTCGACGATCAGATCGATCTTCTGGTCAATTACACCGCGGGCGACGGGTTTCTCTATCGGCAAAGCGCGCGCGCCACGGTCGCGCATGACGTCCAGCTGAACATCGCCGCGATTGCGCTGGCGCTGCTGCTCTCGGCGCTGGTGGCCTGGGGCTTGGCGCGGCGCATCGTCGGTCCGGTTGCCGTCGCCTCCGGCGTCGCCACCCGCATCGCCGCCGGCAAGCTCGACGTCGCCGTGCCGCGCGGCGGCGCCGACGAATTGGGCGCGCTGCTCACCGCCATGGGCGCGATGCGCGACAATATCAAAGCCATGATGGACCGCGAGGTCGAACAGCGCCGCTCGGCGCAGGCGCGCCTCGCCGACGCGGTACAATGCTCGCAGGAAGGCGTCATCGTGGTCGACGTCAAGGACTGCATCGTGCTCGCCAATGCCCAGGCCGCGGATTTCCTCGGCGTCGCGCCGGAACTGCTCAGGCCCGGCACGCCGCTCATGCAGATCGAGCCGGCGCTGCAAGGCGCCACCGACGTCGCCGATTTGCTGATCCGCCACGACGACGATGTGCAGGCGACCGGCGATATCCTGATGGCCGACGGCCGCTGGCTGCGCATCAGCCGCAGCCCGACCCATGACGGCGGCTTCATCGTTCTGTGCAGCGATATCAGCCGGCTCAAGACGCAGGAGCGTTCGCTGCGTGAAACCAATCTGCTGCTCGACGCGGCGTTGGAAAACATGTCGCAGGGTCTTTGCCTGTTCAGCAAGGACAACACGATCGAGGTGTTCAACCGGCGCTATCTGGAAATCTTCAAGCTGCCGGCCGATCAGGTCAAACCCGGCATCGCTCTCGATGAGGTCATCCGGCTCAGCTTCGCTGTCGGCAACCACCCGAGCGACACGATCGACCAGGCCGTGGCGGCGTGCATGGAACGGCACAGTCAAAGCGTGCGCCGGCCGTATATCTACGAATTCGCCGACGGTCGCGTGATATCGTGCCTCTATACGCCGACCGACGACGGCCGCTGTGTCGCCACCTATGAAGACGTCACCGAGCGCCGGCAGGCCGAAGCCAAGATCATGCATATGGCGCGGCATGACGCGCTGACCAATCTGCCCAACCGGGTCCTGTTCAAGGACAAGATGGAGCAGGCGCTGGCCCGCGGCGACACGCTTGGCGTCATGTTCCTCGACCTCGACCGCTTCAAGGGCGTCAATGACTCGCTCGGCCATTCGATCGGCGACGCGCTGTTGTGCGCGGTGACCGAACGGCTGCAACGCGTCGTGTCGGACGGCGACACCGTGGCGCGGCTCGGCGGCGACGAATTCGCCATCGTGCAGAGCAAAGCGTCTCCGACCCAGGCCAGCGAGCTCGCCGCGGAGATCATCGATGCGCTGGTCGAGCCGTTCGACGTGCGCGGCCATCAGGTCGTCATCGGCACCAGTATCGGCATTGCGCTTGCGCCCAATGACGGCACCGAGCCCGATCAATTGCTGCGCAACGCCGACATGGCGCTCTATCGTGCCAAGGCCGAAGGTCGCGGTACCTATCACTTCTTCCAGCCGGAAATGGACGCGCAGATGCAGGAGCGCCGCCGGCTCGAGCTCGATCTGCGCAAGGCGCTCGCCGCCGACCAATTCGAATTGCACTATCAGCCGCTGGTCGACCTCCCGCACGGCGCGGTCTCGGGCTTCGAGGCGCTGCTGCGCTGGAATCATCCGGAACGCGGCATGGTGCCACCGGACACGTTCATTCCCGTCGCCGAGGAAATCGGCCTGATCGTGCCGCTCGGCGACTGGGTGCTCAAGCAAGCCTGCCGCGACGCGGTGAAGTGGCCGGAGAAGCTGACGGTCGCGGTCAATCTCTCGGCGGTGCAGTTCCGCAGCCCGACGCTGGCGCTGTCGGTGATGGCGGCGCTCGGCCAATCCGGGCTCAAGGCCTCGCGGCTCGAACTCGAAATCACCGAAAGCGTGCTGCTGCAGGAAAACCGCGCGGTGCTCGATGCCTTGCATCAGTTCCGCAAGCTCGGCGTCCGCATCTGCATGGACGATTTCGGCACCGGCTATTCGTCGCTCAGCTATCTGCGCAGCTTTCCGTTCGACAAGATCAAGATCGACCGCTCCTTCATCAGCGAATTGGGCAAGGAGAGCGACTGCGTGGTCATCATCCGCGCCGTCATGCGGCTCGGGTCGAGCCTCGGCATGATCACCACCGCCGAAGGCGTCGAGACCGAGCAGCAGCTCGACATTCTGCGTTCCGAAGGCTGCATGCAGGCGCAGGGCTATCTGTTCAGCAGGCCCAAGCCGGCGAGCGAAGTCCCGGCCATGCTGCAGCAAATTCGCCCGCGCTTCCGCGCGGCCTAGGCGCCGTCATCTGCAGCGGCATATCGTATCGCGGGATCCGGCGGCGCGCGGACACCGCTCTCGGATGCCATAAAGTCGCGATTATTCGGCCGCTGCCACCAAAAGCAGCTTTCGGTGCCGGCTATATGACATTTCCTGTCAAGGCAAAAGCATTGTCGGCGCTGTGCCATCGCCTATATCCAGTGTGACCCTGATCCGCGGCGGGCGGCCCTCTGGCAATATCGGGTCGGTAAGGGCAAACTGACGTGGGGTTCTGATTCAGCGGTGGGTATGAGGCCTGCGTAATGGCGCTACGCGACGTAAAGCTTGACGACAAATACGACCTCGGCCAGCGCCATGTTTTCGTGACCGGCTACCAAGCCCTGGTCCGGCTCTGCCTGATGCAGAAGGAACTCGACCGCCGCAGCGGCCACAATACGGCGGGCTATGTCAGCGGTTACCGCGGCTCGCCGCTCGGCGGTCTCGACAGCCAGTTCATCCGCGCCAAGAGTTTTCTTGAAAAGAGCGACGTCCGCTTTCAGGGCGGCATCAACGAGGACCTCGCCGCCACCGCGGTCTGGGGCACGCAACAGGCGGAGCTGCGCGGCGAAGGCAAGTTCGATGGCGTGTTCGCCATGTGGTACGGCAAAGGCCCCGGCGTCGACCGCACCGGCGACGTCTTCCGCCATGCCAATTTCGCCGGCTCATCGAAGTATGGCGGCGTATTGGCGCTGATGGGCGACGACCACACCGCCGAATCCTCGACCACTGCGCACCAGTCGGAATATCACTTCATCGACGTCATGATTCCGATCCTGAACCCCGCCGGCATTCAGGAGGTTCTCGACTACGGCCTCTACGGCTGGGCGATGTCGCGCTATACCGGCGCCTGGACCGCGCTGAAGACCATGCACGAGACCATCGAGTCGACGGCGGCGATCGACGGCAGCCTCGACCGCTTCAATATCGTCACGCCGGATGATTTCCGCATGCCGGACGGCGGACTCAATATCCGCCTCAACGATCCGATCCTGGCGCAAGAAGCCCGCCTGCACGATTTCAAGCGTGACGCCATGCTCGCTTTCGTGCGCGCCAACAAGCTCAACCGCACCATCACCTCCGGCGGCCGCGAGCCCAAGATCGGCATCATCACCACCGGAAAGAGCTATCTCGACGTACGCCAGGCCTTCGACGAGCTCGGCATCGACGAAGTCAGATGCAACGAGCTCGGCATCCGGCTCTACAAGGTCGGCTGCTCCTGGCCGTTGAGCCAGCGCGAGCTGAAGGAATTCTCGAGCGGCCTCGATCTCATCATCGTCGTCGAGGAAAAGCGCTCGCTCCTTGAAGTGCAGGTGCGCGAGGAGCTTTACGGTACCGCCAACCAGCCGATCTGCATCGGCAAGCGCGACGAACAGGGCGAATGGCTATTCCCGGTCAAGGGCGCGCTCGATCCCAACGATGTGGCGATCTGCATCGGCGACCGGCTTCTCAAATATTACCGCAACGACGATCTGGTCGGCCGCGTCGGGCGGCTGAAGGAGGCGCAACGCATCGCCGCCGAGACCAAGGATGTCGCCCAGCGCATTCCCTATTTCTGCTCCGGCTGTCCGCACAACACTTCGACCGTCGTACCGGAAGGCATGCGCGCCTATGCCGGCATTGGCTGCCATTACATGGTGCAATGGATGGACCGTTCGACGCTCGGCTATACCCACATGGGCGGTGAGGGCGTCAACTGGGTCGGCGAGGCGCCGTTCTCCAATCGCCATCACGTGTTTCAGAATCTCGGTGACGGCACCTATAACCATTCCGGCTATATGGCGATCCGCGCCGCGATCGCGTCGAACACCAACATCACTTATAAGATTCTGTTCAACGATGCGGTCGCCATGACCGGCGGTCAGGCCAATGACGGCGGCCTCACCGTGCCGCAGGTCGCGCGCCAGGTGGCGGCGGAAGGCGCCAAGCGCATCGTCATCGTCACCGACGAGCCGGACAAGTACCCGCAGGACACGGCCTGGCCGAAGGGCGTCACCATTCACCACCGCGACGATCTGATCACGGTGCAGAAGACGCTGGCCGAAGTGCCCGGTGTCACTATCCTGATCTACGATCAGACCTGCGCCGCCGAGAAGCGCCGCCGCCGCAAGCGGCACACATTCCCGGATCCCGACAAGCGCGTCATCATCAACGATCTCGTCTGCGAGGGCTGCGGCGATTGCGGCGTCAAATCGAACTGCGTCTCGGTGCAGCCGCTTGAGACCGAATGGGGCAGGAAACGCACCATCGACCAGTCGAGCTGCAACAAGGACTTCTCCTGCGTCAAAGGCTTCTGCCCGTCATTCGTCACCGTGCATGGCGCCCAGCTCCGCAAGGGCACGGGCGTCGCCGCCGATCATGAATTGGCGCAGCTGCCGGAGCCGAAACTGCCGGCGATCGATCAGACCTACAACATCATCGTCACCGGCGTCGGCGGTACCGGCATCGTCACCGTCGGCGGTATTCTCGGCATGGCGGCGCATCTCGAAGGCCGCGGCGTCGGCGTGCTCGACATGGCGGGCCTCGCGCAAAAGGGCGGCGCGGTGTTCAGCTACATCCGCTTTGCGGAAAAGCCCGAGGACATTCACGCCATCCGTGTCGCCGCAGGCCGCGCCGATCTCGTCATCGGCGGCGATATCGTCGTTGCCGGCACCAAGAAAGTACTCGCGGCGGTGAAGCACGGCGCGACGCAGATGGTGATCAATACCGACGAGTTCTTGCCCGGCGAATTCACCCGCGACGCCGATTTCTCGCTGCCGAGCGAACGGCTCAAGCGCACCATCGTCGCCGATGCCGGCGAGAACAAAGCCCATTTCGTCGATGCGAGCCGCATTGCCAATGCGCTGTTCGGCCAATCGATCGGCGCCAATATGTTTCTGGTCGGCTTCGCTTATCAGCTCGGCGCCATTCCGCTCTCGGCTGAATCGATTGAGAAGGCCATCGAGCTGAACGGTGAAGCTGTCGCGATGAACAAGGCCGCATTCCATTGGGGCCGCCGTGCCGTGGTCGACCGCGCTGCTGTCGAAACGCTGGCCAAGCCGGCACCGTCGAGCGCCAGCGATGCCGAGCATTTGTCGGAGAGCCTTGCCGAAGTCGTCGCGCGCCGTGAAAAATATCTCACCGCCTATCAGAGCAAGGCCTATGCCAGGCGCTATCGGACCTGGGTGGACAAGGTGACGGGGGCGGAGGCGTTGCGCGCTCCCGGACAAAAAGGCCTCGCCGACGCGGCGGCGCGCTATCTGTTCAAGCTGATGGCCTATAAGGACGAATACGAAGTGGCGCGGCTCTATACCAATGGCGCCTTCGTGAAGAAGATTCAGAACACGTTCGGCGGCGACAATCTGCGCTACGAGTTTCATCTGGCGCCACCCATTCTCGCGCGCCACGATCCGGCAACCGGCCTGCCGCGCAAGATGAGTTTTGGTCCGTGGCTGATGCCGGCGTTTCGGCTATTGGCGAAGCTGAAATTCCTGCGCGGCAGCGCGCTCGATCCGTTCGGCCGCAGCCAAGAGCGGCAGACCGAGCGCAAGCTGATCGGCGACTATGAAGCGATGCTCGACGAGGTGCTGGCGCGGCTGACGCCGGACAATCATCACCTCGCGGTGGCCCTTGCCGCCATTCCGGAAAAAATCCGTGGCTTCGGTCACGTCAAGCAGCGGCATCTTACCGCCGCCAAGGCCGACGAGGCCGCGCTGCTCGAGCAATTCCGCGCCGGTCTGCCCGGCCTCCTCAAGGCGGCGGAATAGCGCCGCGCGGGCTCGAGAAATTAAACGCCGTGGCTTTGCAACACGACCTGGCAGGCCTTGCTGAGCTTCGGCCGGTTCACCTGCAGGCACGCGAGCACGCGCATCTGATCCGGGATGGCGTCCTTGCAAAACCGGTGCGCATCGCGATCGCAGGCGTCATCGTCCTTTTCGGAATGCGGACCCGTCTGGTTCTGCGCCATTGCGGCCGTCGAAAGAATTAGGGCGATGGCGAGAGTGACGCTGCGGAGCATGATGTTTCCTATGGGAGAGACTTCGAAAGGCGGGACGCTATCTACCGTCAGCCCATTGGGGCCAAATTGAGACTCGCATTTCGCACGGCGACAACCGAGGTATTGCAGGCATGCAAGCGGTGCCCACGTAGGTTATGGTCGGGATATATGGCAGGGCAGGATCGGGATATGGTCGGACGATTGGTAGGTTAGACGATGGATGATAGGCCGATCATTCCGGACAGCACCAGCGCCGTGGCGGAACAGTCGCCGGTGACGGAAAATCCCGCTGTTGTGCCGCCGGTGCAACATGCTGCGCCGGAGCCGGTTGCCGCGGCGGAACCCGTCATCGCACCTGAACCTGTGTCCGAAGCCGCGCCGTCCATCGCGCCATCGCCCACAAGCGAGCCTGTCAACGTCACGCCGGCGGCCGGCGCCGCGCCGACGGTTGCAACGGCAACCGCTCCATCGGCGATCGGCGTGCTGCTGGTCAATCTCGGCACGCCGGAAGCAGCGACGCCGGCCGCGGTGCGGACATATCTGAAAGAATTTCTGAGCGACAAACGCGTCATCGAGCGAGATTCGCTGTGGTGGAAATTCATCCTCAACGGCGTCATCCTGCCGCTGCGCTCGCGGCGCAAGGCGCGCGACTATGAGAAAATCTGGAACCGCGAGAAAGACGAGTCGCCGCTCAAGACCATCACCCGCTCGCAGGCGGAAAAGCTCGCGCGGATTCTCGAGCCGCTCGGCGATCATGTGCATGTGAACTGGGCGATGCGTTACGGCGAGCCCTCGATCGCCTCGCGCTTGCAGGCGCTCACGGCACAAGGCTGCGAACGCATCCTGATCATGCCGCTCTATCCGCAATATGCGGCTGCGACCACAGCGACGGTCGCCGACGAGGTATTTCGTTTTTTGATGCAGCAGCGCCGCCAGCCGGCGATCCGCATCCTGCCGGCTTATTACGACGACCCCTATTACATCGAGGTGCTGGCATCGTCGCTCAAGGCGCAGATCAAGGCGCTGCCGTTCATCCCCGACGCGATCGTTGCCTCCTATCACGGCCTGCCGAAGGCGTGCTCGGACCAGGGCGATCCCTATGAGAGCCAGTGCAGGCGCACGACGGAGCTTTTGCGCGAGCAGATGGGGCTCGACGACAAGAAGCTGATCTTGACCTATCAATCGCGCTTTGGCCGCGCCAAATGGCTCGAGCCTTACACGATCAAGACGATGAAAGCGCTCGCCAAGAAGGGCGTGAAGAATCTGGTCGTGATCACGCCCGGATTTTCCGCCGATTGCCTGGAGACGCTGGAGGAGATCGCGGTTGAGAACGCGCATGTGTTCAAGCGCTATGGCGGCGAGAATTTTTTCGCCATTCCGTGCCTCAACGACAGCGAGGCCGGCATGCTGATGATCTGGCAGCTCGCCATGCGCGAACTCAAAGGCTGGGTGTAGAGCATGATCCCGAAAAGTGGATCCCGGTTTTCGGACAAGATCATGCTCGATGAAAAATTTGGTCCACAATGAACGCTTCGCTGACGGCATCGCTGATGACATCGCTGGTTTCTTGGGATTGGTTCGACCTCGCGCTCGCGCTCTTCGTGATCGAATGGCTGCGGCCGGGCCGTTTTGCGCTCTGGCTCGGCTTTGCCGCGGTGCTGGTCGGCATGGTGGCCTCGGTCGCGCACTGGCCGTGGCCGGCGCAAGTGGCGGCGCTCGTCGCGTTCGCCGCCCTTATGATTCCGGTCTGGCGGCGTTACGAGCGCAAGGCCTAGAGCGCGAGGCCTGGCAACGCTTTAGCCAGCGCGGCGTGCGGGAAACGGGGCCGAAAAGCCTCCGATCAACCTCTCATTAACCATATCCGTTTTAACTCCGTTAACCAGCGGCGCGCCGTCCGGCGGGCCGTGCTGGCTATCGCGTGGCCATGGTCCGTGATTCATGGCCGCGCGAGGTTCCGAGGCACGAGTCCAGTTCCTTGACGGTGGTCCGGTTTGGCAGCTTCCGAGGTGACGCGGACAGGCGAGTGCGGCTTCGGGGCGAGGAGGTCGCAGGTGTCGCGCCGTTGCCGACCGCACAGTGCACGCAGTGTCGCTGGCTTGGTCGCCGGTCTGGCGGTTTTCGCCGCCGCGATCGCAGCGCTGTGGCCGGCTCCAGGTCGCGCACAGACGGCAGCCGCGCCTCAGCCCAATACGCAGCAGACCGCCGCCGCGACTAATCCGGACGCCGACCTGTTCCTGCCGTCGCTGCAGGGTTATCGCAACAATCCGACGCGCTTTGTCCTGCGCCGCAATACCGTGACGGCCGATCAGGCGCCGCCGACCGGCGCGTTCACCGGCACCGCGGTGCCGACGACCATTCCCACGGCGCCGCCGGTTTATGGCAGTCCGACTGGCTTTGGCGCGGGCAATACCGGCTTCGATTCCACCAATGCGCGGCGCAAACAAAGAGCGCGCGTGCCGAACGGCGGCACCGCGATTGCGCCGCCGCAGGAGACCACGACATTCGATCCGGTCCCCACCCCGCCACCGGAACTGCCGTCGCGCCCGCCGGCTGTAAGGCCGCCGCCGCCGCCCGAAGTCTATCCGACGAAAGCCGCCTCGCGGCCGGGCGCGATCTTGCCGCCGCCGCCGGACGAGCTTCCGCTCAGCAATCCGCCGGCGGAAGTGCATCCGCTGACGGCGGCCAGTCGCCCCGGCGCGATACTGCCAATTCCGCCGGCGATCGATGTCACGTCGCCCGCCAGCGCGCCGCCGCCCGGCACGCCGGTGCCCGGCACGCTGCCGCTCGGCGCGGTGCCGCGGCCGACCTTGCCGTTTATCGGCGGCGATCCTTACGAGGCGCTCGGCCTGCGGGCGGGTTCGTTCATAATCCTGCCCGCGGTCGAACTGTCGGCCGGCTATGACAGCAATCCGCAGCACTTTCCCGGCGGACCAGGTTCGTCCACTTACCTGGTCGCGCCGGAAGTGCATGTACGCTCCGACTGGGAGCGCCATTCGTTCACCGCCGATATCACCGGCTCTTACTACTGGTATGGCAACGACAGCTTCCAGCCGTCGCTCAATCGGCCGTATCTGAACGCGAAATTCGACGGCCGCATCGACGTCGCCAACGACACGAAAATCCTGCTCGAAAACCGTTACATCATTTCGACCGACAGCCCCGGCAGCCCGAACATTCAGGCCAACCTCGCGTGGCTGCCGATCAATACGACAGTGGGCGGCACGGTCGGCGTCGAGCAGCAATTCAGCCGATGGGATGCCACCCTCAAAGGCACTGTCGACCGCACCACCTATCAAACCTCGCATTTCGTCGACGGCGAGAGCGAGACCAATGACGATCGCGCTTATGACCAATATGCCGGGATTTTTCGCCTGGCCTACGAGCTCGATCCCGGCCTCAAGCCGTTCGTCGAAGTCAGCGAAGACACGCGCAACTACGACTCGCCGGTCGATTTTTTCGGCGAGGATAGAAGCTCGAATGGCGCCAGCGCCAAATTCGGCGGCGAATTCAAGCTCGCCAATTCGTCTCTGGTGGGCGAGATGGCGGTCGGCTACTTGCAGCGCGACTATCACGATCCGACCTTGCCGAATATCGCCGGTCTGACACTCGACGGCTCACTGCTGTGGCTCGCCACCGGCCTGACCTCGGTGAAGTTCACGGCAGTGTCGCAAGTCTATGAATTGACCCTGCAAGGCGTTTCCGGCTCGTTCAGCCGCGACGTCAGCGTCGAAGTCGACCATGCGCTACGACGCTGGCTGATCGCCACCGGCACGTTCGGCTATGGGCACGACGACTATGCCGGCGAGGAGCGTCAGGACGACCGCTATTACGGAATCGCCGGGCTGGTCTATAAATTGAATCCGCTGGTGCAGATCAAAGGTCAGTTGCGCCACGATTGGCTGACCTCGACGCAGAGCGGCAATGCCTATCAATCGACCTCGGTGCTGCTGACCTTGCGCTTGCAGCGCTGATCCTGGCATAGAGCATGATCCCGAAAAGTGGGAAGCGGTTTTCGGAAAAGATCATGCTCAAACAAAATCCAGCGCGCTCTTGCCGGATGCGGAGATCATCGTGAGCGAATACGAGCGCTGGGAAACGCGCTATGCCGCGCCGGGTTATGCGTTCGGCAAAGAGCCGAATTATTTTCTCGCCGCCTGCAAGCCGCTATTGCCGCAATCCGGCCGCGCGCTCGCTGTTGCCGATGGCGAGGGCCGCAACGGCGTCTGGCTCGCCGAGCAGGGGCTTGACGTCACGTCGATCGACTTTTCGCCTGCCGCGCAGAGCAAAGCGCGCGCGCTTGCGGCGGAGCGCAAGGTCAGCGTCGCTTTCGTGCAGACCGACGTCCACGCTTGGGCCTATCCGCCATCGGCCTTCGACGTCGTCGTCGAGATTTTCACGCAATTCTCGACGCCGGCCGAACGGGCGCTGAAATGGGCCGGGATGCGCCGCGCGCTGAAATCCGGCGGGCTTCTCATTGTTCAGGGCTATACGCCCAAGCAACTCGACTATGGCACCGGCGGCCCGAAGCAGATCGAGAACCTCTATACACGTGCGATGCTCGCAGAAGCCTTTGGCGATTTTCACGACCTAAGATTCACCGAAGAGGAACGCGAGATGCACGAAGGCGCAGCGCATTCGGGCATGTCCGCCGTGATCGGCCTGACTGCGAGAAAGCCCTGACGAACAAAAGTTAGTTGCCAAGGATCTTCTTGATCTCGGCGCGGAAGGCCGGCGCAATGTCCTCGCGCTCCAGTGCATAGGACACGTTGGCGGCGAGAAAGCCGACCTTAGAGCCGCAGTCGAAGCTGCGGCCATCGAATTGCAAGCCGTAGAACGGCTGCGTCTTCGCCAATTGGATCATGGCGTCGGTCAATTGGATTTCGCCGCCGGTGCCGCGCTCCTGCTTGGCGAGAACGTCGAGGATTTCCGGCTGCAGGATATAGCGGCCGGTGAGGATGAGATTCGACGGCGCGCGATCGACTGCCGGCTTTTCCACCATGCTGGTGATCGCGAACATCTTGCCGCTTCGCTCGCCGACGCCGACGACACCGTATTGATCGACGCGTTCGTGCGGCACTTCCTCGACGGCGACGATATTGGCTTTGCCGGAGAGCCCCTTTGCCGCATCCATCATTTGCGCGAGGCAGCTGCGCTGATGCTGAACCAGCACGTCGGGAAGAAGGAGCGCGAAGGGCTCGTGGCCGATCAGTTCGCGCGCGCACCACACCGCGTGGCCTAGCCCAAGCGGCTCCTGCTGGCGCGTGAAGCTCGTCGTGCCGGGCGCCGGCAGGTCGCGGGACAGAAAGTCGAGCGCGGTGCGTTTCTGCCGTTCGAGCAGCGTCATTTCCAGTTCGAACTGGCGGTCGAAATGGTCCTCGATAACGCCCTTGTTGCGCCCGGTGACGAAAATGAAATGCTCGATGCCGGCCTCGCGCGCCTCGTCGACGACGTGCTGGATCAGCGGCCGGTCGACCACCGGCAGCATTTCCTTCGGCATCGCCTTGGTGGCGGGCAAGAACCGGGTACCGAGACCGGCGACGGGGAATACGGCTTTACGGACGTGATGAGAAACTTGGTTCATTGATCGCCGATATAATTTGAGAGTGTGGGGTGTAACGGGGCAGGGCGGTAACATCGGGCCAAAGCGCAAAGTCTTAATCAAGGCTCAGTCTTTGGCCCAAGTCTTAGGCGTAAGTCTTTGGCTCAAGTCTTAATCCATGTTGGAATTCATGTTGGAATTCATGTTGTCATGTTGGAATTATTGCCAAAATTGGCCGGCAGAGTCCCGCGCCATGTTGCTCTAGGGTGAATGCGGCGGGACAGGTTGCCGCGCGGTGGTAACAACGCCCTATAAACACTCCGCTGTTAGAAAAATTCGATGCCCACAAGCGGTCATATGCGCTGCACCGGTTGCCACCGGAAGTCGAGGTTCATGAGCGCCTTGGCACCTCAATCTCGTTTCCTGCTGCGCCTTACGATGGCGGTGCTTCTCGCCACGGGCCTTGCCGCGCCAGCTCAGGCGCAGGGCAAACCTGACAATTGGCTGAGCCACCTGTTTCAACCCCCGGCGGCAAGTCCGGTTCCCGGTTCCCCCGAGGACACGCCCTGGAGCGGCCAGTCCGGTGCGTCCGGCAATCCGCAGATGACGGCGGATGCGATCCGCGCGGCGGCGGCGGATTTCAACACTTGCATCGCCAATATGTGGCCCGCTGCGGCGCAGCGCGGCATCACGCGCGAGAATTACGATCGCTTCACCGCGGGCCTGACGCCGGATTTGCACATTATGGATTTGCTCGATGCGCAGCCGGAATTCACCAAGGCGCCGTGGGACTATCTCGATCTTTTGGTGAGCGATGACCGCATCGCCCGCGGCCGTGCGCTGCTCACCCAATATGCGCCGGTTTTTGCCGCCATGCAGCGCAGTTACGGCGTCGATCCCGCCATCGTCGCCGCGATCTGGGGCGTCGAATCCGATTACGGCACGCTGGGCGGCACCCGACCGGTGATCCGCTCGACCGCGACGCTTGCCTGTGTCGGCCGCCGCCGCGATTATTTCCGCGAAGAGTTTCTGTCCACGCTCGAGATCCTGCAGCGCGGCGACGTGCCGCCCGAACATCTGATCGGCTCCTGGGCGGGCGCGTTCGGCCCGACGCAATTCATGCCGACGACGTTCAAGCGCTATGCGGTGGATTTCGACGGCGACGGCCATCGCGACGTCGTCGATTCGGTGCCGGACGTCATCGCCTCGACCGCCAACAATCTGAAAACCGATGGCTGGGTGCCGGGCGAGACCTGGGGCTACGAAGTCGTGCTGCCGCAGAATTTCGATTTCATGCTGGCTGACCGGTCCAAGCAGATGACGCTGCACCAGTGGGAAGGCCTCGGCGTGCGCCGCGCCAATAACGGCGCGTTCCCGCATCCCGGGGACAAAGCCTATCTGCTGGTGCCGGCGGGAGCGCGCGGGCCGGCTTTTCTGATGCTGCAGAATTTCCGCGTCATCATGAAATACAATCCGGCCGAAGCTTATGCGCTGGCGATCGGGTATCTCGCCGACCGCATGCGCGGCGCGCCGCCTTTCGTGCAGACCTGGCCGCGCGACGAGCGCGTGCTGACGACCGACGAGCGCTACGAGTTGCAGCAGCTCCTGGCGCGGCACGGCTTTAATATCGGCCAACCCGACGGGCTGTTGGGGCCACAGACCCGCATCGCCATCCGCAGCTTCCAGGCTTCGGTCGGCCAGATTCCGGACGGTTTTGCCTCGAGCGAAGTGCTCGACCGGCTGCGCCAGCAATAACGGCGGGTTCACCGCGAAACCGACACTTTTGCCGGCGATAATTTGACCAGATATCCGCGATACTGGGCTCGCCGGATCGGGCGCTCCCGTCGTATATTGAGTCTCCGGATCGGATAGCTGTTTGGAAAAAACCGGTGGCATTGCGCGATAACAAAAAGCTGAAATGGCGGCGGCTTGCACCGGCCGTTGTTCCGGGGCTTCTGGTTGCCGGGCTGTGCGCAGTAGCGGGAACCGCGCAGGCGCAGTTCTTCGGCGACCGCTATTACAATGACAACGGCTATGACCGCGGTTACGGCTCGCAGCGCTATCAGCAACCGCAGCAGCGAGACGATTTTTTCTTTGGCGACCGCTTCATCCGGCCGGCGCCGCCGCCCGCCGACTATTCCAAGGCGCCGCCGCCGCGCAAACTCGATAATCCGCCCTCGACCAGCATCGTGGTGATCGGCGATTCGCTTGCCGATTGGTTGGCCTATGGCCTCGACGAGACCTATTCCGACCAGCCGGATATGGGCGTGGTGCGCAAGATCAGGCCGACATCCGGCCTCATCCGCTATGACGCCAAGAACGACGCGCTCGACTGGCCGTCGGCGCTGAAAGATACGCTGGCCGGCGACAAGCCGAATGCCATCGTCGTCATGCTCGGTCTGAACGATCGCATTTCACTCAAGGATCGCATACCGCCGAAACCCGTGCCGCCACCTAAGCCGCCGGAAGCACCAGCGCCCGGCCAAGCTGCCGCGGCACCGCAGACCCCGGCCCAAAATCAGCCGCAAGCGCAAAGCCCGCCACCGAACCAGGCGCAAGGTCAGGCCAAGTCGGCGGCAGAGGCAACAGAGGCCAAAGCAGAGGCTAAAGCAGAGGCCAAGTCTCCGGCACAAGCGCCGGCGGCCGGATCCGCGACCGCGCCGGCCGCGCCGAATGCGCCGCAGCCTGTCGCTGCCGCCGCGGCGGACAGCGAGGGTGGCGCACCGCCGCCGAGCGCACCGTCGCTGCCGACGGGCGGCACGTTCGATTTTCACACCGACAAATGGGCCGAGGTCTACGGCAAGCGCATCGACGAGATGATCACTGCGCTCAAAGCGCGCGGCGTGCCGATCCTCTGGGTCGGGCTGCCGTCGCTGCGCGGCACCAAGTCGACCAGCGACATGGCTTATCTCGACGAACTCTATCGCGAGCGCGCCGACAAGGCCGGCATCGCCTATGTCGATATCTGGGACGGTTTCGTCGACGATCAGGGCCGCTACACGGTGCAGGGGCCGGATTTCGAGGGCCAGACCCGCAAGCTGCGCACGCCGGACGGCGTGCATTTCACCAAAGCCGGCGCGGTGAAGCTTGCGAGCTATGTCGATCAGGAACTGCGCCGCCTCATGTCCAAAGGCGTCACGCCGGTGGCGCTGCCGGGTCCGGATGCCGCGGCGCCGAAGCCCGCGGTGGCGGTCGGCACGCATCCCGATGTCGGTCCGGTGATGCCGCTTGCGGCCAGCGGCGGCGGCGAGGGCGGCGATCTTCTCGGCAACGGCCGTCCGGCGCAGATCACCTCGACCGATCCGGTTGCGGCCAAGGTGCTGACGCGGGGCGACGCGATCGCGGCGCCCGCCGGCCGCGCCGACGATTTCAGCTGGCCGCGCCGCGGTCCCGATGCCAATGCGACCGCGGATACCGGGCCGCTGCCGGGACCGGAACAGGCGGCGCCTGCGGCTGCGCCGAAAAAAGGCGCCGACGCGAAGAAGTCGGATACCAAAGCTGCCGACGCGAAGAGCAAGGCTGCGCCGGATCAAAGCGCCGCCAAACAGCGCCGCTCGTCGGGCGCTTCGCTCGACGGCGCGCCGCGGCCGCCCAAAGATGTCGGCGGCGGGTTCTGACGCCGCGGGGGCGGCGGCGTGTCCACCATTGCGCCTACTTCTCAATGCCCTTCAAGTCCCGCGGAAGTGTCAAGTGAAAAGCCGTGCCGAAGGGGCTTCGCGGCAATGCCCAAAGTCTACCGCCGTGCGCCTCGATGATTGACCGGCAAATGAAAAGCCCCATTCCCATACCGTGCTGCTTGGTCGTGAAAAGCGTATTGAAGATACGTTCGTAGTCGACCGGATCAATTCCACATCCCGTATCCTCTACAATGACTTCCAAATTTTGGTCATCTATCCGACCGGCAAGGATCGTCAATTCTCGTTCTCGTCCGTTGACGGAGCTCATTGCCTCAATTGCATTCATGATGAGATTCAAGAGAACTTGTTGAAGCTGTACGCGCTCGCCTATCACCAACGGAAGCTTGCCAGGCAGTTTATTTCGAAGGGTAATGTCTTTTGAATGCAATTCCCCCTGCGCGAGGGCAAGAATATCAACAACGAGACTGCCGACGTCCAGCGGAACTGAATCAGGCTCCTCTTTGCTGAACATCGCGCGGATGCTTGAAATGATCTCGTCGATTCGCCGAGACTCCTTCGCGATGGCCGCGAGGGTTTGCTGCGCCTGTGCCAGATTCGGCTCGGGCCGGTTCAACCAACGCAACCCGGCACTCGCGCTGGCCGCGATTACCGCGAGCGGCTGCTTGATTTCGTGGGCAAGTGACGCGGTCATGATACCCATTGTGCTGTCGCGTGACACGTGCGCAAGCGTCCGCTGAAGCCTATGAAGTTCCTCCTGGGTTTGTCTGATATTTGTGACGTCTCGCCCTACGGCATAAACCTGTCCACGGTCCAAAACCGCACGCCACGCCAGCCAACGAACACTTCCATCCTTGCAGGATATTCGATTTTCAAAGTGTTGGGGCCTGCCGCCTGCCAGCAATCTATGGAATTCTTCATATGAACGGTCGCGATCGGCCGAGCAAACAAACTTCTCGAACTTGTTACCAACCAAGTCGTCAGCCGCCCATCCAAGCGTCGACAACCAAGCGGGATTAACATCCAGAATAACTCCATCAAGATCCGTTACCGTCAGCAAATCCTGCGATACATTCCAAATGCGGTCCCGTTCTTTGGCCTGAGCCTCCACGCGCCCGGCCAACGTATCATTCAGCTTGCGCAGCCTATCCTGACTTGCGGCGAGCGCATGTTCGGCACGCTTGCGTTCCGTGATCTCCTCGGCAGCAACATTGATTCCGAGAATATCGCCGCTCTGAGTTTTCAGCGGATGCCAGTAGGTGATCCAAACCCGATCCGTGTTCGATCCATCCGGCCGTTGACCGTTGATCTCGACACCGGTGACCGGTTCACCCGATTGAAGGATCGCGCGCACAAGCTGCTCGACTTGGTCGGCTACCTTTGGAACACACTCTCTTACCGATCGGCCTATATGATCTGCGACGGATATCCCGCAGATTTCGGTCAGGTGCTGGTTGATTAGGGCGTATCGGCAATCAGGCGTGAGAAAAGCGAGACCGATTGGCGCCGTATCGTAGATCAAGCGCAATTCAGGCGAGGCGGCTAGCGCCGTAATCTGATTGGAATGCGTAATGCTGCCACTCATTTGCATTCGGCGCGGCTGGGGTCTCTCGATAACGTCGAGCGATAGACGGCTCTTGGCGAGGGTATCAATCGGCAGGAATATCGCCAAGCACGGCCGGACTATGGATATCGGTCAAACGCGGTCTTGGGCACGCCCAATGTCTGCTTTGGGCGCCAATAGCCGTCAGCGGCAAATCTGCTAAGACCTCAAAAACGGACCTATCGCGCTCACCGCAGCAGGGTGCTCGATCCCATCAAAAATTTGTCGACCGCACGCGCGGCCTAGCGGCCGTCGTGGATCGCCCAGACGATAAGGGACTGGCCACACACAGTACTTAGTCGGATTCGACAAGGCGGTTCAGGGAAGTCCGCATGGTTTAGCCACTTCTCTCGTGTCGCCTCAGGTCCGAGAAACGACATAAGCGGGGTCATACGGCGTCGGTTCGCCGGCGACCGTTTATGCAGCGACTGAGCATCAGTGCTTTTGGCAGCAGGTGATGCTTGAAGCACTTGTGCCGGCGCTGTGTTTGGATCCGGTAGCGCGGCAAGCCTAGCGATCTCCCTTCTCACTAGGTCACGGAATTGCGAATTGTAGGGCGCTCCGATATGCGAGTCGTTATTGGTGATGTATTCGACATATGCGGTGCGGCAATTTGGTGAGACAATGGAAACATCTTGCGCGTCACCAATGTGCCGTTTGATCGAGCAATTCGTTGGTTAGGACGGTCAGCATGCTGCCATTCTTCGTCCGCGTGTTTGCGGCGTTCGCGGTCGCTGGCGCTCAATCGGCGTTAGCGGCGAACGTTCTTTCCAATAATATTGGCGAGCGCATCGAAACAATTCCGATTCAGACCCTGACTATATCGGACGAACAATTTCTGCGGGGCGATGCCTCCGGAAAGCTCACGACGATTTCCGGAACCTTGCGGGTCGCGCGAGGCTCTGGACGGCTTCCGCTGGTTATCCTCGTCCACGGCTCAGGCGGAATTGAGGAGAACATCGCCGCATGGGAGAGAGTATTTGCGTCGATGGGCATATCTACCTTTGCAATCGATTCATTTACTGGGCGGGGGATCGTCAGCACGGTTGCCGATCAGTCCCAGCTCGGCCGACTGAATATGATTCTCGACGTGTATCGCAGTCTTGCGGTGCTGGCCGCGGATCCGCGGATAGATCCGGGACGAATTGCCATCATGGGATTCTCGCGCGGGGGGCAAGCGACGCTTTATGCGGCCCTCAAACGATTCCAAAAAATGTGGAACCGAAGCGGGATCGATCCCGCGGCTTATATTGCGCTCTATGCGCCTTGCATCACGACCTACATCGACGATACGGCGGTGACCGACCACCCAATCCGTATCTTTCACGGAAAGTCCGATGACTGGGTCGAAATCACTCCCTGCCGAGCCTATTTTGCGCGCCTCAAACGGACGGCCAAGGATGTCCAAATGACCGAATTCGCCAATGCGGGGCACGCCTATGATTATCCGTCGCTGCCGCCTCATCCCGCCGTGGTGCCGTACGCGCAGACGACGCATTGCGTCCTGAAGGAAGAATCAGTTGGGACCATCATCAACATGGCGACACATAAACCTTTCACATTTGCCGACGATTGCCTGGGGAAGGGTGCGCATGTGGCCTATTCGGCAAACGCGACCCGCGCTACGGAAGCGGCTGTAAGGACATTGCTGGAGAGAGTCTATAAATTGAACGGACATTAGAAATGGCGGCTGAAGTCGGCGGATTCGCGTTTGTGAATTTGAGGAATTGGCGCGGAAATTTAGGATCGGCCCTCACTGGCAATACACTCACAGGCAATAAATGACCCTCCAAGTCAAAAGCTGCCAATCGGATACGAAGCGGCGATGTCGGAAAACCGTTTTCCACCCTCGGATCAAGTCCAAGGGCATGCTTTTCCGGATCATGCCCTAGTTCGCCGGCGACCGTTTATGCAGCGACTGAGCGTCGGTGCTTCTGGCAGCAGGGGATGCTTGAGGCAGTTGCGCCGGCGCTGTGTTTGGATCCGGTAGCGCGGCAAGTCTCGCGATCTCGCTTCTCACCAGGTCGCGGAATTGCGAATTGTAAGGCGCTCCGATATGCGAGTCGTTATTGGTGATGTATTCGATATTCGGGCCCTCGATCTTCTGCGATCCCATTCCACCAAAAGTCATCAATGGATTTGGATCATAGATCTCGACCATTCTTCCCACTTTGCCGGTCAGGCTCGTTTTGTGGGTAAATATCGAGGGCTGCAGCGCGATGATCGAATCGATGTAATTGGTATTGTTTGCCACCAGCACCGAATTATTCGCGCCCAGGCTGTAGCCGATGACAAGTATGTGCGTTCCCTCGGGTTGATGATTGATGTCGTCAACGAGCGACTGCCATGACGTATGCCAATAGGTCTCCACTTCAACATCGGGCATGGATTGAAGCTCGGCCACGAATTCGGTCAGCCCGGGCGCCGCAAGCGGTCCGAACAATGGCCAAAGGATGCCGATAAACGTTGCGGCATGGCACGGCGAGCAGAGCAAAGAACAGCACAAGGCAAGAGCGATTGATCGTGCGATTGATCGTGCGACAGATCGTTTCTTCACCCGCTTAATCCCCTAGCGGCGAAAAGCTCGGACTACGCAGACCAGTCTTGCCGGTCCGGGTCAAATTGGGCCTCGCATTGCAATCATAGTCAACTTATCCGGTAGAGGCGACTCCACCGTGCCTCGCATCCACATAGGACGAATGCGACGCCTTCACGGCGCTATCGATGTCCGCCATGGATCATGAGCCGGAGTTAGCCGAAATCAGCGGCACGTTACCCCATCACCGCGGCAGGGTGCTCGATCCCATCAGGAACGTGTCGACTGCATGCGCGGCTTGGCGGCCTTCGCGGATCGCCCAGACGACAAGGGACTGCCCGCGCCGCATGTCGCCGGCGGCAAAGACCTTGTCGCGCGAGGTCTTGTAGTCGTCGGTCGAGGCGGCAACATTGCCGCGCTGATCGAGCTTGAGGTCGAGGCTCTTGATCATGCCATCGTGCAAGGGATGCACGAAGCCCATCGCTAGCAACACGAGCTCCGCGTCGATCTCGAACTCGGTGCCGGGGAGCGGCTGCAGCTTGCCGTCGAGCCGCACGCAATGCAGCTTCTTCACCTCGCCGTTCTCGCCGGAGAATTTCGCCGTCGCCACCGCGAAGTCGCGCTTGGCGCCTTCTTCGTGGCTCGACGATGTGCGCAGCTTCAGCGGCCAGTTCGGCCAGGTCAGCGCCTTGTTCTCGTGCTCGGGCGGCTCCGGCATGATTTCGAAATTGGTCACCGACAGCGCGCCCTGGCGGAACGAAGTGCCGATGCAATCGGAGCCGGTGTCGCCGCCGCCGATGACGACGACATGCTTGCCCTTGGCCAAGATCGGCTCTGGACTCGGTTCGGCGCCGTTCGCCTTCTCGCCGGAGACGCGGCGGTTCTGCTGCGGCAGGAAATCCATGGCGAAATGAATGCCCTTGAGCTCGCGGCCGGGCACCGGCAGATCGCGGCCCTTTTCGGCGCCGCCGGTGAGCACGACGGCGTCATGCTCCTTGATCAGCTTGTCGGCCGGCAGGTTGACGCCGATATCGGCGCCGTAATGAAACACCACGCCTTCCGCCTCCATCTGCACGACGCGGCGGTCGATATGGATCTTTTCCATCTTGAAGTCGGGGATGCCGTAGCGCAAAAGGCCGCCGGCCTTGGCCCAGCGCTCGTAGACATGAACCTCGTGGCCGGCGCGCGCCAATTGTTGCGCGCAGGCAAGCCCCGCCGGTCCCGAGCCGACAACGGCGATTTTCTTGCCGGTTTTTGTTGTCGGCTTTTCCGGCTTGAGCCCCGCGGCGATGGCGCGGTCGGCGATGGCGCATTCGATCGATTTGATGGTGACCGGGTTCTCGTCGATATTGAGCGTGCAGGACGCTTCGCATGGCGCCGGGCAGACGCGGCCGGTGACTTCCGGGAAATTATTGGTGGAGTGCAGGTTGCGCGCCGCCTCGTCCCATTCGTTGTGATAGACGAGGTCGTTCCAGTCCGGGATCTGGTTGTTGACCGGGCAACCCGGCGTGCCCGGCATCACCGAGCCGGTGCCCTGGCAATACGGCACGCCGCAATTCATGCAGCGCGCGGCCTGGGTGACGTAATCCGTTTCCGGCAGCGGCAGCACGAATTCGCGCCAATGGCGCAGCCGCTCGGCGACCGGCTCGTAGTCGCGATCCTCGCGTTCGTAGTCCAGGAAGCCGGTGATCTTACCCAAAGCGCAAACTCTCTCGAGACGAACTTAAGACTACTTTCGTTTGAGCATGATCTTTTCCGAAAACCGGTTTCCACTTTTCGGGATCATGCACGGATCATTCCGCCGCGATAGCCGCCGCTTTCATCTCGTTGAGAGCGCGGCGGTACTCGACCGGCATGACCTTCTTGAATTTCGGATACCACGTTTTCCATTCGGCCAAAATCTTGGCCGCAACTGTCGAGCCGGTAAAGCGCTCGTGCCGTGTGATCAGGTGATGCAGCCGGTGGCCGTCGAAGCTGCTCATGTCCGACATGATGTCGACCAGACCGTGGGCTTCGAGGTCGCGGGTCTGGTGGAAGACCTTGGCATTGATGTCTTCCTCGCCCGGCATCGGCTCGAGCTCGACCATGGCGAGATTGCACCGCGAGGCGAAGGTGCCGTCGTCGTCGAGCACATAGGCGATGCCGCCCGACATGCCGGCGGCGAAGTTGCGGCCGGTCGCGCCGAGCACCACCACGATGCCGCCGGTCATATATTCGCAGCAATGGTCGCCGGCGCCTTCGATGACGGCGATGGCGCCGGAATTGCGCACGGCGAAACGCTCGCCGGCGACGCCGCGGAAATAACATTCGCCCTCGATGGCGCCGTACAGCACCGTATTGCCGACGACGATCGATTCCTCAGGGATAATCCCGGATTCGTCGGACGGGCGCACCACGAGGCGGCCGCCGGACAGGCCCTTGCCGACATAGTCGTTGGCGTCGCCGTGAAGCTCGAAGGTGACGCCGCGGGCGAGGAAGGCGCCGAAGCTTTGCCCGGCAGTGCCCTTGAACTGCGCCACGATGGTGTCGTGCGGCAGGCCGTCATGGCCGTAGCGCTTGGCGATTTCGCCCGACAGCATGGCGCCGACGGTGCGGTCGACATTCTTGATCGGGAAACTCATGCGCGCCGGCGTGCCGCTGTTCAGCGCCGCTTGCGATTGCGCGATCAGCTTGCGATCGAGAATGTTGCTGATCTTGTGGTCCTGCTCTTCGCTGTTGAAGATCGCGACCTCGGCCGGCACTTCGGGCTTGGTGAACAGCTTTGAGAAGTCGAGGCCGTTGGCCTTGCCGTGCGCGATCAGCTTTTGCCGGTCGAACATCTGCATCTGGCCGATCATCTCGTTGAAGCTGCGATAGCCGAGCTCGGCCATCAGCTCGCGGACCTCCTCGGCGACGAAGAAGAAATAGTTGATGACGTGCTCGGGCTGGCCGGTGAAGCGCTTGCGCAGCACCGGATCCTGCGTCGCGACCCCGACCGGGCAGGTGTTGAGATGACACTTGCGCATCATGATGCAGCCGGCGGCGATCAGCGGCGCGGTGGCGAAACCGAATTCGTCGGCGCCCAGCAGCGCGCCGACCACGACGTCGCGGCCGGTGCGGATGCCGCCGTCGACCTGCACGCAGATGCGGCCGCGCAGCCGGTTGGCGACCAGCGTCTGATGCGTTTCGGCGAGCCCGATTTCCCAGGGCGAGCCGGCATGCTTGACCGAGGTGAGGGGAGCGGCGCCGGTGCCGCCTTCATAACCGGCAATCGTCACATGGTCGGAGCGCGCCTTCGATACGCCGGCGGCAACGGTGCCGACGCCGACCTCGGAGACGAGCTTCACCGAGACATCGCCGTCCGGATTGACGTTCTTCAGATCGAAGATCAACTGCGCCAGGTCTTCGATCGAATAGATATCGTGATGCGGCGGCGGCGAGATCAGGCCGACGCCCGGCGTCGAGTGCCGCACCTTGGCGATGGTCTTGTCGACCTTGTGGCCGGGCAGCTGACCGCCTTCGCCGGGCTTGGCGCCTTGCGCGATCTTGATCTGCATCATGTCGGAATTGACGAGATATTCCGCCGTAACGCCGAAGCGGCCGGACGCCACCTGCTTGATCGCCGAGCGCATCGAATCGCCGTTCGGCAGCGGCTTGAAGCGGTCGGATTCCTCGCCGCCTTCGCCGGTATTCGACTTGCCGCCGATCCGGTTCATGGCGATGGCGAGCGTGGTATGCGCCTCACGTGAAATGGAGCCGTAGGACATGGCGCCGGTCGCGAAGCGCTTGACGATGTCCTTCGCCGGCTCGACCTCGTCGAGCGGCACCGGCTTGCGGCCGTCTTCCGCCGCCGACTTGATGCGGAACAAGCCGCGGATGGTGAGGAGCCGCGACGTCTGATCGTTGATGATCTTGGCGAACTGGCGGTATTTTTCCAGCGAGTTGCCGCGCACCGCGTGCTGCAAGGTCGACACCGTCGCCGCGGTCCAGACGTGGTCTTCGCCGCGCACACGGAAGGCATAGTCGCCGCCGACGTCGAGCATGTTGCGATAGATCGGCGCGTCGCCGAAAGCGTCGCGATGCCGCTGCACGGCTTCCTCGGCGATTTCGGCAAGGCCGACGCCCTCGATGCGGGTCGCGGTGCCGGTGAAATAGCGGGCGACGAATTCCGACTTCAGCCCGATGGCGTCGAAAATCTGCGCGCCACAATAAGACTGATAGGTCGAGATGCCCATCTTCGACATCACCTTGAGCAGGCCTTTGTCGATGGACTTGATGTAGCGTTTAACCAGTTCCTTGTCGTCGAGCTTCTGCGGCAGCTCGCTCTTGATGGCGGAGAGCGTCTCGAAAGCGAGATACGGATTGATCGCTTCGGCGCCATAGCCGGCGAGGCAGGCGAAGTGATGCACTTCGCGCGGCTCGCCGGATTCAACGACGATCCCGACTGAAGTGCGCAAGCCTTCGCGGATCAGATGATGATGCACGGCGGCGCAGGCGAGCAGCGACGGGATCGGTATCCGGTCGGCGCCGGCGCGGCGGTCGGAGAGGATGATGATGTTGATGCCGTCGCGCACCGCGGCGTCGGCATTGGCGCACAGCTCGGCGATGGCGGCTTCCATGCCGGCCGCGCCGGTATCGGCCGGCCAGGTCGTGTCGAGCGTGCGCGACTTGAAATGACTCTCGCCGATCTCGGAGATGGCGCGGATCTTTTCGAGATTGGCGTTGGTCAGGATCGGCTGGTGCACTTCGAGACGCTTGGTCTTCGACGTGCCTTCGAGATCGAACAGGTTCGGGCGCGGACCGATGATGGAGACGAGGCTCATCACCAGTTCCTCACGGATCGGATCGATCGGCGGGTTGGTGACCTGCGCGAAGTTCTGCTTGAAATAAGTGAACAGCGGCTTCGCCCTCTCGGACAAAGCCGAGATCGGCGTGTCGTTGCCCATGGAGCCGACCGCCTCTTCGCCGGTCGCGGCCATCGGCGCCATCAGGAGCCTCAGGTCTTCCTGGGTATAGCCGAACATCTGCTGGCGATCGAGCAGTGCGAGGTTCGAGATCGGCGCCGCTTCCGGCGTCACCGGCAGCTCCTCGAGCACGAGCTGCGTGTTCTTGAGCCATTCGCCGTAGGGATGCAGGTCGGCGAGTTGCGACTTGATCTCTTCGTCGGGGATGAGCCGGCCCTTTTCCAGGTCGACCAACAGCATCTTGCCGGGCTGCAGCCGCCACTTGGTGACGATCTCGTCTTCCGGCACCGGCAATACGCCGTTCTCCGACGCCATGATGATGCGGTCGTCCTTGGTGACGAGATAGCGCGCCGGGCGAAGCCCGTTGCGGTCGAGCGTCGCGCCGATCTGGCGGCCGTCGGTGAAGGCGATTGCCGCCGGGCCGTCCCACGGCTCCATCAGCGCCGCGTTGTATTCGTAGAAATTGCGCCGCCTCTCGCTCATGAGCTGATTGCCCGCCCACGCTTCGGGAATGAGCATCATCATGGCGTGCGCGAGCGAGTAGCCGCCCATCACCAGGAATTCGAGCGCGTTGTCGAAACAGGCGGTGTCGGACTGGCCTTCATAGGAGATCGGCCACAGCTTCCTGATGTCGTCGCCGAAAAGCGGCGACGCCACCGACGCCTGCCGCGCCGCCATCCAATTGTTGTTGCCGCGCAGCGTATTGATTTCGCCGTTATGGGCGACCATGCGATAGGGATGCGCCAGCGACCAGGCCGGGAACGTATTGGTCGAGAAGCGCTGATGCACCAGCGCGAGCGCGCTGGCGAAATCCGGGTCGTGCAGATCGGGATAATAGGTGCCGAGCTGATCGGCGAGGAACATGCCCTTGTAGATCAGGGTGCGGCAGGAGATCGACACCGGATAATAATGGGAGACGCTGCGCTCGCGCTTGCCGTAGAGCGCCCCGGAGATCGTCTTGCGCACGATATAGAGCCGGCGCTCGAACTCGTCCTCCGACGTCATCTTCGGATTGCGGCCGAGAAAGACCTGCATGTGCACCGGCTCGGTCGGTTTCACCGAGACGCCGAGCGTCGAATTGTCGGTCGGCACCATGCGCCAGCCGAGCAGCTTCATGCCTTCTTTCTCGGCAATGGTGGCATAAGCCTCCATCACGTCGCGGCGCCAAGCCTCGTCGTGCGGCATGAACAGCGCGCCGACGCCGTAATGGCCGGGCTCCGGCAGCGTGAAGCCGAGGTCGGCCGCCTTCTTGGCCAGGAACTTGTGCGGCATCTGCACCAGAATGCCGGCGCCATCGCCGGCGCGCGGGTCGGCGCCCACTGCGCCGCGATGCTCGAGATTGAGCAGGATGGTCAGCGCGTCTTCGACGATCTTGTGCGATTTGCGGCCCTTGATGTCGGCAATGAAGCCGACGCCGCAGGAATCTTTTTCCTGCGCCGGATCGAACAGGCCGAAAGCTGTCGACGCGTCCACCATGTCAACCGCGTCCTTCATCCCACTCGCGTTCCTCACCCGTGCTCGAAAGACACCCAGTCTTTCGGGCTGTGTCGCAACTCGGCCCTGCACAGGATTGCGCCGTCCTGCGCAAAGGCTTCCTGCGGCACGGGGCGAGCCCTTCAATCTAGGAGGCAACCTTTGTGCCGCATGTCTTCCGCCACATGCCGGCCAAGGCTACTTGTTCTTGCCGCCGTCCGACGCGCCCTCGTCCCGGCGGCAGACCTTTCGCGCAGCTGCCCCCAAAATCGGAGGCTCGCGCTTTGCGGTCAGCAATTGGGACAGCGATACTGTCCTAAACAGAAGATGGCAAGTTCCAGGCCAAAGTACAAGCGCTGAAGCGCCTGTCCCGAGCCCGAAGCGTAACGGAAAAAACGCCGGCGAGGCTTTCCCCGTTCCTGCCGCTCCGCCACGGAATTTACGATGTCCAGCGCGCCAAGTGGATCATGGGATACGCGCAAGCGCAATGGTTGCGAGGCTGCGGCCAAGAAATCTGTCAAAAAATCTGCCGAGAAATCTCGCAAAACATCGGCTGATTTGTTGATCGTCTGCCTTGAAGACATGGCTGTGTCATTCACCGGCGCTATCGCAGTCGATAAGAAGTGGTGCTAACGTTCCTGCCTCATTCGCATTGTCACCGGGGGGATCCCGACGATGCAACTTGATCCGGAACTTTTATCGCGTCTGCAATTTGCCTGGGTCGTCGGCTGGCACATTCTATTGCCGGCATTCACCGTGGGGCTTGCGTCCTTCATCGCCTTTCTCGAAGGCGTCTATGCGCTGACCAAGCGCCCGGTCTTCCTCAATCTCTCGCAGTTCTGGCTGCGGATATTCGCCATCTCCTTCGGCATGGGCGTCGTCACCGGCATCGTCATGCCGTTTCAGTTCGGCACCAATTGGAGCCGCTTCTCCGACGCCGCCGGCAATGTGATCTCGCCGCTCTTGGCCTATGAGGGCCTGATGGCGTTCTTCCTCGAAGCGTCATTTCTCGGCGTGCTTTTGTTCGGGCGAAAGCTGGTGCCGCCGTCCCTGCATTTCTTCGCCGCCGTCATGGTGGCGGGCGGCACTCTGCTCTCGGCGTTCTGGATTTTGGCCACCAATAGCTGGATGCAGACGCCGGTCGGTTACGAGGTGATCGACGGCCGGTTTTTCCCCAAGGACTGGTTCGAGATCGTCTTTAGTCCGTCATTTCCATTCCGGTTCGCGCATACGGTGAGCGCCTTCTACGTGACCACGGCCTTCGTCGTCCTCGGCGTCGGCGCCTATACGGTGCGGCGCGGCCAATCGGTCGCCGAAGGCCGCGTGATGCTGCGGCTCGCGCTCGGGTTCCTGACGATCTTCGTGCCGCTGCAGATCGTCCTCGGCGATATGCATGGCCTCAACACGCTCGAATATCAGCCGGCGAAACTTGCCGCGATCGAGGGGCTTTGGGATGGCGGCAGCGGCGTTCCCGCCTCGATCATCGGCTGGCCCGATCAGAGCGCGGAGCGCAATCTCGACGAGATCGCCATCCCCAAACTCGGCAGCCTCTATCTCACCCATTCCTGGAACGGCGCGGTCAAAGGCCTGAAGGATTTCCCGGCCGATCAGCGCCCGCCGGTCGCCATCGTCTATTTCGCCTTCCGCATCATGGTCGGGATCGGCCTTGCCATGCTGGGCATGGTTGCGCTCGGCCTGTTCTTGCTGGCGCGCAAGCGGCTCGATCAGACGCAATGGTATCTGCGGCTGTGCGAGTTCACGATCTGCCTCGGCTTCCTCGCCGTCATTGCCGGCTGGACCACAACCGAAGTCGGGCGGCAGCCCTGGACGATCTACGGCCTGATGCGGACGGCAAATTCCGTCTCGCCGTCGCTGACCGGCGCCAATGTGCTGCTGTCGCTCTTGTTATACGTCGCCGTCTATCTGGTGATTTATCCGGTCGGCGTCTCGGTCATGTTCGGGATCGTCCGTCGCGGACCCGCCGCCTCGGATGAGGGGCCGCTCATTGCCAGCGGTCATCCGAAATCGCCGATCGAGGCTCTGGCGACGGTACCACCGGGGGGAGCACGCTGATGCAAGCGCTCGATCTTGTGCCGATCTGGACAGGGATCCTGGCGATCGGCGTCTTCTTGTATGTCGCGCTCGACGGCTTCGATCTCGGCGTCGGCATGCTCTACAATTTCGCGCCCGACCGCGGCGCGCGCGATCTGGTCATGAACTCCATCGCGCCGATCTGGGACGGCAATGAGACCTGGCTCATTCTCGGCGGCATGGGCCTGCTGGCGGCGTTTCCCGTCGCCTTCGCCATCATCATCCCCGCGGTCTATTTCCCGATCCTGTTGATGCTGCTGGCCTTGATTTTTCGCGGGCTGTCTTTCGAGTTTCGCTATCGCGACGCCGAACACCGCACCTTCTGGGATCACGGTTTCGCCGCGGGTTCGGCGCTGGCCGCGTTCGCGCAGGGCGTGGTGCTGGGCGCGTTCATCCAGGGGTTCAACGTGCAGGGCCGGCAATTTGTCGGCAGTTCGTTCGACTGTTTTACGCCATTTTCGATTTTTGCCGGCGTCGCGCTGGTGTTCGGCTATGCGCTGCTCGGCTCAGGCTGGCTGATTATCAAGACCGAAGGCACGTTGCAGGATTGGGCGCGCTCGCTCGGCCGGCGCTGCCTGATCGGCACCGTGCTCGGCATCGGCATTGTCAGTCTATGGACGCCCTATGCGAATGCGGGCATCGCCGCGCGCTGGTTCACCTTTCCCAATATCGTCTATCTCGCGCCGGTGCCGCTGATCACCGCGGGCCTGATCTGGTACGTGTGGCGATCGCTCAACGACCGGTCTGAATATGCGCCGTTCTTCGCGTCTCTCAGCCTTTTCGTCATGTCCTATATCGGCATCGCCATCAGCCTGTGGCCGATGATCGTGCCTGGGCATTTCACCCTCGACCAGGCGGCCGCCTCGCCGAGCACGCAGGCCTTCCTGTTGATCGGCACGCTGTTCCTGCTGCCGGTCATTTTGACCTACACGGCCTGGTCATATTGGGTATTCCGCGGCAAGGTCCGGGGCGATATCGGATATCATTAAGCGCTTGGTGAATGTGAGCGTTCGCTGAACGGAATTGGTCCAAGAGAACAAGCCGGCTTGAATTTCGCCAGCGACAATACCGCACCTGTAGCGCCGGCAATTTTGGATGCGCTGACCGCGGCAAATACCGGCTATGCGCTGGGCTACGGCAATGACGATTGGACCGCGGCGGCCGAGCGCAAATTTGCCGAGATTTTCGAGCGCGAGGTTGCGGTGTTCCTGGTGCCGACCGGCACGGCAGCGAACGCGCTGGCGCTGGCGCATGTGTCGCCGCCCTGGGGCGTCGTGCTGTGCCATGCTGAATCTCACATCGCGACCGACGAATGCGGCGCCGTCGAATTCTTCGGCGGCGGCGTGCGACTTGTCGGTCTTCCCGGCGAGGGCGGTAAGATCGCGCCGGCGACGCTGAAAAAGGCGCTGGCCGGTTATGGCGGACATAGCCCGCACCAGATGATCCCCGCGGCCCTGTCGATCACGCAGGCGAGCGAAGCCGGGACTATTTACCGGACCGGCGAAATCGCGGCCTTGGCGGAGATCGCCCATGAGCGTGCATTGGCGCTGCACATGGACGGCGCGCGCTTCGCCAATGCCCTGGTGCGGCTCAACGCAACCCCGGCGCAAATGACCTGGCAATCCGGCGTCGACATCCTGTCGTTCGGGGCGACCAAGGGCGGGGCCATGGCCGCTGAGGCCGTCATCGTGTTCGATCGGGCGCGGGCCGCCTATCTCGGCGAGCGGCGCAAGCGCGCCGGGCATTTGGCGTCGAAACATCGCTTCATCGCCGCGCAAATGCTGGCCTTTCTCGCCGAGGATTACTGGCTGACGCTGGCGCGCCACGCCAATGCCAAGGCCGACCGGCTCGCGGAACAATTGACCGCAGCCGGCCTCAAGCCGGTCTGGCCGGTTGAGGCCAATCTGGTCTTCGCCGTGTTGCCGCGCGCGCTCGACGCTAAACTCCGCGCCGCCGGCGCTTACTATTATGTGCGTTCAAGCGACAGTCTCGACATCGGCGCCGGCAATGTTCTGGTCCGGCTGGTCACGTCCTTCGCCACCACGGACGCGGACGTCGCGCGTTTTGTCGAGTTATGCAAAGAGTCCTGAATTACGCCCAAGGGCCGCTCGTAATGCCGCCCCAATTTCAGTTAACTTCATACGGGCGTTTGAGCTAAGCTTTACGTTAAGCGTTGAGCCGAACCTTGAAGCATTGAACCTTGGGGATGTCAGGGGGGCCTGAAACGTGCGTGTGAGCGTATTGGCCGCGTCCGCTCTGTGCACTGCGCTTTTGACCGGTTCCGGTCATGCGCAGGTTCCCGCAACATCGTCTTCGCAATTGGCGCCTTTGCCATCGGTCGGCTTCGTGCCGCCCTATGAAATCGCGCGGAATGTGCGCCGGGCGGGCTTCGATCCGCTGGCGCCGCCGATGCGCGAAGGCTCGACCTATGTAGTGCGAGCGACCGATTTCCGCGGCATCCTGATGCGCGTGGTCGTCGACGCGCGTTCCGGAGCCATCCGCGACGTCAATCGCATCGTGCCGGGTCCGGGCTCTTACGGGCCGCAGGTCGGGATGATGCCTTACGGCATGGGGCCTGAGGAGATGCCGCCGCCTTACGGCCAGCCGGCGGATTACGATGCACCGCCGGTTCCGCTCGACGACGGCGATATGCCGGGCCGGCCACCGGCCGCGCATCCGCTGACGCGCGCCAGCGTCATCGTGCTGCCGCCCTTGCCGCGGCCAAGGCCGCCGGAACTCGCCGCACGCAAGCCGATCGATGACGCCAAAGCAATTGCGGCGAAGCCGGTTGCCGAAAGCAAGCCGGACACAGCGGCTGCCGCGGCGAAATCGCCCGACAAGCCGGATGCGAAACCCGAGGTCACGGGGTCGTCCGCTTCTGCTGCCGCCCCCGTAGCTCAGCCGGTAACTCCGCCGGCGACCGTTGCGGCAAAGCCGGCCAAATCGCTGGCGCCGCCGCCGATCAACGATTGAATTTCGGAATCAGCTCAGAAATGAAAAGCGCCCCGGCAAGCCGGGGCGCTCCCTTTGCTTGAGCATGATCCCTTCCGGATCATGCCTTCACGTCCGTCGAACCGCTTAGGCGGCTTTCTGGCCCGCGATCACGGTCGGGCCTTGGTCCTGTCCTTGGGCCTGCACGTTGATCGGGATGGAGCGCGGCTTTTTCGCCTCGGGGATCTCGCGCACGAGGTCGACATGCAGGAGACCGTTCTCAAGGCTCGCGCCCTTGACCAGGACGAAGTCGGCGAGCTGGAACACGCGCTCGAAGGTCCGAGCGGCAATGCCCTGATACAGCACGTCGCCGCGCTTCTCTTCATCCTTGGCGTTTTTCTCGCCGCGGATGGTCAGCGTGTTCTCTTTGGCGACGACCGTAAGTTCGGGCGCATTGAAGCCCGCAACCGCTACCGACACGCGATAAGCGCTGTCGCCGGTCCGCTCGATATTATAGGGCGGATAGCCGGGAGCGGCGCCGTCGCTGCCCTGATCGAGCAGCGAAAACAGCCGGTCGAAGCCGACGGTGGAACGATAAAGGGGAGCAAGATCGAAAGTTCGCATCACATATCCTCCTATGAAGCGACATGCGGATGGCTTGCCCGTATGGGCCAAGCCTATGAATGTGCAGCCCTATTGGCCCTGCACAAATTATATGTGGGGTGCGGGCTGTGGCGCGGCAAGAGGGTGATAAGAAGCCACGGGCAGGGCGCTTAGAGCCTCAAGGCTGGGTCGGGCAATTGCGGAACACCTTGATAGCAGTAGCGATGGCTGTGCTGGGACTGAGTGGGGCGCTTATCGCTGAAGCAGAACCACAAGTCCCCGGAGCCGGACGGGTCTTTCGCGACTGCTCCAATTGTCCGGAAATGGTCGTCGTCCCGGCAGGTAGTTTCCTCATGGGCGAGTCGATGGCCGAGACAGAGCGCGATATCGCGGCGATGCCGCTTGATGAAAACGACACGGATAAATTGTCACTGGCTAGTGAACATCCGCAGCACAAGGTCACTGTCGCGCAACCATTCGCAATTGGGCGCTACTTTGTGACGCGAGGCGAGTTTGCAGCCTTCGTCGAGGAAACGGCGTACAAGCCGGCGAGCGGAGGCTGTGTTGTCTTCACAAATCACAGATATCCGGAGCGACCTGAGGCGGGATGGGAGAGTCCCGGATTTACTCAAACGGATCGCGATCCGGTCGTGTGCGTGAGTTGGACTGACGCGCAAGCCTACGTCGCTTGGCTCAACAGCAAAATTCAAGGACCAAAAGGCGCCGCAGATGCGGGGGCCTACCACCTGCCGAGTGAAGCTGAGTGGGAATACGCGGCGCGGGCGGGGACACAAACCGTCCGGTGGTGGGGTGACACTATCGGCGCTAACAACGCCGACTGCGAAGGTTGCGGCAGCCGGTGGGATGATCAACAGCCGGCGCCCGTCGGCAGCTTCCGCCCGAACCCGTTCGGGATATTCGAGATGCTAGGCAGTGCGTGGCAATGGACGCAGGATTGCTGGAACAAAGAATATGCAGGGGCGCCAACGGATGGGAGTCCCTGGATGGTCGGGCAATTATGCGACCAATACCACGCTATTCGCGGAGGCTCGTTTGCCAGCCGCGCGTGGCTTCTTCGCCCGGCCAAACGAACTTTCTGGAGTGGTGACCGACCTGCTAACTTCATCGGTTTCCGGGTAGCGAAAGCTCTGTAGTTGGCACATACCGTGACCCTGCGCGGGATGCTGCTATAAACGATAAGATTCTTCCAACTCGGCCTTCCATGAAACTCGTCTCCATCCCCGCCAATCCGGCCCCGGACAATCATGTCGTCGGCACCATCAAGACGCCGGATGGGGTGAACTTGCGCTATGCGCGCTGGCAGCCGCCGGCAGGACGGAAGGGCACGGTGTGCATCTTTCAGGGCCGCAGCGAATGGATCGAAAAATATTTCGAGACGGTGCGCGACCTGCGGGCGCGCGGCTTTGCGGTGGCGACGCTCGATTGGCGCGGGCAGGGGCTGTCCGACCGCATGCTGAGCGACCGCCGCAAGGGTTATGTGCGCGACTTTTCCGATTACGACGTCGATCTCGCCACTTTCATGCGCGAAGTCGTGCTGCCGGATTGCCCGCCGCCGATTTTCGCGCTCGGCCATTCGACCGGCGCCACGATCCTGATCCGCGCCGCGCATAAGGGCCATCGCTGGTTCGACCGCATGGTGCTGACCTCGCCGTTGATCTCGCTCGGCGGCGTCGATTACTCGATGGGGGCGGGCGCCGTCATCGTGCGGGCGATGCGCTGGGCCGGTTTCGGCTCGATGTATGTGCCCAAGGCCGATACCAGCGTCGTCGAGTCGCGGCCGTTTCTCGGCAATATCCTGACCTCCGATCCGGTGCGCTACGCGCGTAATGCGGCCGTGCTCGAGGCCGAGCCGGCTTTGGCCCTTGGCGCGCCGACCGTGGCCTGGCTCGATTCCGCCTTCCGCGCCATGGCGGAATTGCAGCAGCGCAGTTACCCGGCGCAAATCCGTCAGCCGATATTGATCGTTGCCGGCGGCGGCGACCAGGTGGTGTCGACATCGGCGATCGAGGATTTTGCCACCATGCTGCGCGCCGGCTCGCATCTGGTCATTGTCGGCGCCCAGCACGAGATTCTGATGGAGCAGGATCGCTTCCGCTCCCAGTTCTGGGCAGCGTTCGACGCGTTCGTGCCGGGCACGCCATTGTACTGACGGACCGACTCCCGTCAGTCCGGGGCCGAGCGAAGCCTCAGGACGTTCGCCAAAGCAACCGACCAAGTGCGACTGCGAAGATCATTCCGACAAGCTGCGCCAGGATAAAAGCGGGTGCCCCTGCGGGAGCGATACCGGCAAAGGTGTCTGAAATCGATCGCGCAATCGTCACGGCAGGATTGGCGAAGGATGTCGACGCCGTGAACCAATATGCCGAAGTTATGTAAAGTCCCACCGCATAGGGTACCGCCGAAGGCGTGTGCGCGACGCAGCCAAAGATCGTCAGCAGCAATCCGAATGTTGCGACCGCTTCGGCGAGCCATTGCCCGCTACCGGCTCGCACATGAGAGGACACCTCCCATAGCGGCAGCTCAAACATGAGATGCGCTGTCCAAACACCGATCAGACCACCAATGATCTGCGCCATGATGTAAGCCGCAGCATCCGGCCACGACAGCTGTCCACGTAACGCAAGAGCAATGCTGACGACTGGATTGAAATGCGCTCCTGAGAGCGGCCCGAAGATCAGGATCAGAACTGTCAGGATCGCGCCGGTTGGAATTGTGTTGCACAGGAGGGCGAGCGCTTCGTTGCCGCCCGAAAGTCTTTGCGCCATGATCCCGGAGCCTACCACGGCGGCGAGAAGAAAGGCCGTTCCGAGTGCTTCCGAAATCAGACGCGGCACAAGCAAAGCAAGCGTCTTGCTCACTTCGGCACCTTTTGAAGAATCGGAGCCGTCGCCGCCCTGCCAATCGCGTCCAATTGTTTCTGTAACGAAAGGTGGTCGAGCGATCGGATCGGAAGACTGACGAAAATATTGATGCGATTGGTGAGCATCCTCATCGCATCGGCGAACGCAAACCGAATTTCCGCTTCGGTTCCCGTCGCGGCGGCAGGATCCGGCAACCCCCAATGGGCCGTCATTGGTTGCCCCGGCCATACTGGGCAAGTCTCGGCCGCGGCGGTGTCGCAAAGCGTGAAGGCAAAATCGAGCTTCGGCGCATTCGGGCCGGCGAACTCCTGCCAGCTTTTCGACCGCAGGCTGCCGACATCGAAATGCGTTCGCTTCAGTAAGTCGAGGGCATAGGGGTGTATCTGCCCTTTGGGCTGGCTGCCTGCCGAGAAGGCCCGGAAGTGGCCTGTCCCGGCGCGATTGAGAATCGCTTCGGCCATGATCGATCGCGCCGAGTTCCCGGTGCAGATGAACAGAACGTTGAATATTTTATTCTCGACGACTTCGATCATAACGACCTCCCGCTCTTGGCCGCGACCCGACTTGCATTTTCTTGTTTGAGGCCAGCAAACGCTCACAGCGCACGATGACTCTCACTATCAACCACCAGCTCGCCGTCCTCTTTTCGAAACTCGCCAAGTTGACGCTCAGAAATTAAATCCAGGACCGTCTCCGAGGGCCGACAGAGCTTCACGCCGAGCGGCGTCACCACGATCGGGCGATTGATAAGGATCGGATGCGCGAGCATCGCATCGAGCAACTCATCGTCAGCAAGGTCTGGATTATCGAGCCCGAGGTCATAATAGGGCGTACCCTTGACGCGGATAATGTCGCGAACGCGGATGCCCATACGCTCGATTAAGGATTTCAACATGCTGCGGGTCGGCGGACATTTCAGATATTCAATTACATGCGGCTCGATGCCGGCGTTTCGGATCAGCCCAAGCGTGTTGCGCGAGGTGCCGCATTCGGGATTGTGATAGATGATCACGTCGGTCATTGCTCGCGCGCTTTCCCGGTCTTGTGCTGATCGACGCTGTGCTTAAGGAAGCCGACGGCCAGAGTTAAGATCGCGCCGGCCGCAAGCCCTCCCAGTCCTTGCAAAATCCACTGCGTGACAAGCGGGATGTCTTGAACATCGCCGGTTCCGGTGACGACCGTGCCGATAATCGTTTGCAGGCAGTAGCCCGATATGACCCCGCCCAGCGCGCCGACAAAAGTATGGCCGTAAATTCCGAAACTGTGTTCGTGCGCCGCCGCCGCAGCGCCGTTGCCGCCGAACATGCCGGCGATGGTTTGAATGACAAGATTCGTAACCGTCCAGGTCATGTAGCCTCCCTGTTTGCGTAATCCTGTGGGCGTCATCGCCTCGCTTTTTTTCTGCGCGCCGGAGCGGGCGGACAGCCGCACTCCGGTTCTTCAGCGAGTCCCGTCAGGCCGCACAATTCCGGGCGGCCATCGCAGCAATCGGTGACCAGAAACGCGAGCAGGGCGCGCATTCCCGCCGCGTCGGCGCGATAGGTGATCGTCCGGCTCTCACGGGTGCCGTTCACCAAGCCTGCGCGCGCCAAAATCGCGATGTGGCTGGACAACGTATTGTGGGGGCAGCCAACGGCCTCGGCGATAGCGCCAGCCGGAAGTCCTGTCGGCTCCTTGCGCACAAGCAGCCTGAATATGGCCAACCGGGTCGGCTGGCCAAGCGCTGCGAGCGCCGCCAGCGCGTGCGGAGCCTCCATTGTCCCCCCGTCGAAGTCCCGGCCTACATGGCCGACCACGGCCAGCGCACTTGCGCTTTTGCCCATAAAGCCCTCGCCGGTTTCTAATGTTCAATATATCCAGAAGTCTCGACATATCGAATATACTGCGTCGGGCGAAGCTGATCAAGCCGGTTTGGCGGGACGGAAAACGCGACGCGTTTCTACCCAATTAGGCGAATTCGCGACGTTTTGCTTTTAGCGCTGCCTGAAACGGGTTTGCAGATTTTCGGATCTCCAGCGCAACAATCTTTCATGAGGAAATCCACGAGCCCGCGCAGCGCGTCATAATTGGCGGTATAAATCATTGAGCGTGACTCACGCCGCGCCGCTACCAATTTGGCGCGTTCCAGTTCTTTAAGATGGAAGGTGAGGTTGGACGGCGAGGTGCCGACTCTCTCGGCAATCTCGCCAGCGGCAAGGCCTTCGAGACCGGCGCGGACAAGCAGCCGCACGACTTCCAGGCGGTTCTGCTGGGAGAGGGCGCCGAAGCCCAACAGGGCTTGACTCTGGTTCATAATTCAATCATCCTTGAAATATAGAATTATTGAAATGAGGATAGCTTCAATGCTCGCGCAAAGCCAGCCCCTTGGTAATCCCGCCCCGCTTCCGGCGGGCGAAATCTCCGCCGCCAATTTGCTCGACCAGCTCGCGCAGCACCGCGGCAAGCGACTGATCTTTCGCTACGAGGGCCGGGACGTTTCGATTGGGTATCACGTCACCGAGGTCAAGAGCGGCGCGTTTCAGGCGCTCGACTGCGGCGCCAACTTTGAAAGCTGGCATGAGACTTTCATTCAGTTATGGGACGTGCCGCCCGAGGACGATCGCGGCCTGATGCCGGTCGCGAAATTCCTCGCCATCATTGGTAAAGTCGCGGCGGCTGTCCCCTTCGATCCTAAGGCAAAAGTGACCTTCGAGGTGAGCGACGGCAAGCGCGCGATGCAGCTTTATCGGGCCTCCAGCATCGATGTGGACGGCGATATCGTTCGCGTGGAACTGACGCAGCGGCCGGCAAGCTGCAAACCGCGCGACCGCTGGCTCGAACAGCAGCAATCATCATGCTGCACTCCATCGGCTGGCGCAAAGCCCTGCTGCAATTAAAAGGCGTTCCATGTTTCAACAGTCGGCTGCGCTGCTCTCGTGGCGGCGTGTCGTATGACGGCCGTTCCGGAGGCCGTAACGGCACCGCCGCCAAAAAAGGCTGTGGTCGTATCGGCGCTCGGCGTCACACAGATTCTCGCCTGGGGCTCGACCTTCTATCTACTGGCCGTGCTCGGGCCGTTCATCGCCCGCGATACCGGCTGGTCGTATGACCTCATCGTTGGCGGCGTATCGGTGGGGCTACTCATCGCGGCGCTTATTTCGCCGCATGTGGGACGCCTCATCGGTCAACGTGGCGGGCGGCCGGTGCTTGCCGTCGGCGCGATCCTGCTTGCCGTTGGCCTTTTGGGCCTCGGCATGGCGCAAAACCTCGTTGCCTATCTTGCCGCATGGTGTGTCATCGGCGCGGGCATGGGAACGAGCCTTTATGATGCTGCCTTCTCGACGTTAGGGGGTGTCTATGGAGCGCGGGCGCGTGGAGCGATTACGAGTGTCACCCTGTTCGGAGGTTTTGCCAGTACGGTGTGCTGGCCACTCAGCGCGTTTCTCGTGGAGCATCTGGGATGGCGCGGCGCGTGCATCACCTATGCGGCCATCCAAATAGCAATAGCGTTGCCAATCCATCTTATTCTCCTGCCGCGCACATCAGCCGCTATCGCGGACAAGCGGGGCGGTCCCGTCCGGCTTGAAGCCCATGAGGTTCGGGTCTTTCTAATTCTTGCCGCGATAATCACGATTAGCTCCGCAATCCTGTCGTTAATGGCCGCGCATCTGCTGCCCTTATTGCAGGCGCGCGGGTTCGGCCTCTCCTTTGCTGTCAGCCTCGGCATGATTGTCGGCCCCTCTCAGGTGGGAGCGCGGCTGGTCGAAATGTTTACCGGCAGCCGCTATCACCCTTTCTGGACAATGGTCGCCTCGGTGATCCTCATTGCTGTTGCCTCGGTGATGTTGCTGCTCGGCTTTCCGCTGGTGATTGTGGCGATTGTCTTGTATGGCGCCGGAAACGGTCTCAGCTCTGTAGCGCGTGGCACCGTCCCGATGGCTCTGTTCGGGCCGGAGCGTTATCCGGTTTTAATGGGACGCCTCGCGTTTCCGCTCATGGTCGCGATGGCGATATCGCCCTTTCTCGGAGGCCTCGCGTTCGAGCGCGGCGGCGCTTTCTGGACGCTCGCGCTATTGACGGCGCTTGCCCTCGCCAATGTGCTGCTTATCGGAGTTCTCGGGGTGCAGATGCCCAAACATCGGAGCGTCGCATGAGCGTGTTTCTCCGCTCATTCCCGCGAAGGCGGGAATCCAGCAATGAGGAAAGAACTGGGTCGCCGCTTTCGCGGGGACGAGCGGGGGGAAGGAGCGTCAGCCGTTGAGCAGCGCCAGGGCCTGGGCATGCACCCGCTTGTCGCCGGCGGCGACGATGCGCCCGCCTTTATGCGCCGGGCCGTTCTCCCAGGTGGTGATGACGCCGCCGGCGCCCTCGATGATCGGGATCAAGGCGAGAACGTCATAGGGCTTTAATTCGGTCTCGATGACGAGATCGACATGGCCGGCGGCGAGCACGCAATAGGCGTAACAGTCGCCGCCATAGCGCGACAGCCGCACGTCCTTCTCGACGCGGGTGAAGCAGGCGCGATCGGCCTCGTTCATCAGCAGCGGCGAGGTCGTAGACAGCACGGCATCCTGCAGCGACGGACAGGGCCGCACCCGCAGGTCGCGATCGCCGGCCGGGCCGCGATACCGCGCGCCGCGGCCGTCCCCGGAAAAATGCTCGCGGGTGAACGGCTGGTGCATCATGCCGTAGATCGGTTCGCCGCGGCGGGTCAGTGCGATCAGCGTGCCCCAGACCGGAAGGCCGCTGATGAAGGACTTGGTGCCGTCGATCGGATCGAGCACCCAGACATATTCGGCGTCGGGGCGGTCGGCCTCGAACTCCTCGCCGATCACGCCGTGCTCGGGAAAGGTGCGCTTGATCAGCGTGCGCATCGCCACTTCGGCGGCGCGGTCGGCGGCGGTGACCGGATCGAAGCCGCCGGAGCGGCTCTTGTTCTCGACACCGAGTGCACTGCGGAAGAACGGCCGGATGGTTTCGCCCGAAATCATCGCCAGTTCGTCGACGAAGGCGGTAAAGTCAATTGCCGTCATGAAGGCGCTCTCTGCGGATCACGTATTGGCGGGACTTTTCCCTTGAGCATGATCTTTTTCCGAAAACCGGTTCCACTTTTTCGGGATCATGCTCGAAACGGCAAATCGCTGTGTTGCCGGGCGGCCACGCGAAATGGTTAATGGCCATGCAAAATCGGTATGACCCTTCGGCGTGGAGTGACCGTCTTATGACGTATTTTTGAGCAAGCGTGGAACTCGTGACTAAGTAATTGAAATCGAAATAACATTTCTCGCATCCCGGAACGACAAAAAATCCGACCCGCCGCTTTTGCCCGTTATGCGGCAATTTCATCGGGAAAACCTGGAGCAAATAGGTCAACAGCACTTGCGTTTTGTGCGACGCGGTGTATGTTGCTGCAGTGCGGTAGCGAGAGGCTCTCTCCCGTTACCGTCGCCCTCCTTGGGCGTTTCCTCCCTAGACTTGGGCCGCTCCCGCAAGGTGAGCGGCCCTTTTTCTTTCGGCCGGTCTTAACTTTTCCGGCGAGTCTTAATTCTTTCGCCTAGTCCTTGCGCCGCAGCCTGAACGGCGGCCGGTTAGGAAACCCTCAACCGCTATTCCGCCGCCGCACGGTAAGGCCGTAACTCCTCGGCAGGGATGGCCGCAAGGCGATCGGCCAAAATCTCGAATTCGGCGGCGAGCCGCGCAAACGAGGCCGAACGCTCATAGCGCCGCTCGTCCATATAGAGCGCGCGGTTGATCTCGAGCTGGATGGCGTGAAGCCCGGTGGCCGGATTGCCGTAATGCTCGGTGATGAAACCGCCGGCATAGGGTTTGTTGCGGCTGACCACGTAGCCGAATTCACGCAGGCAATGCTCGATGGTCTCGGCGACCAGCGGCACGCAACTCGTGCCGTAGCGGTCGCCGAGCACGAGGTCGGCGCGCGGCCGCTCGTCGCGGCTGCCGGTGCTCGACGGCATGGAGTGGCAATCGACCAGGATGGCGGCGCCGAATTCGTGATGCAGCCGCATGAACATGCGCCGCAGCGAGCGATGATAGGGCTTATAAAGCCCGTCGATCCTGCGCATGGCCTCGGCCACCGAAATCCGCTGATCGTAGATTTCCTGGGCGTCACCGACCACGCGCGCCACGGTGCCGAGCCCGCCGGCGACCCGCATCGAGCGGGTATTGGCGAAGGACGGCAGCCGGCCGTCGAACATGCGCGGGTCGAGCTCGTAGGGCTCGCGGTTGACGTCGACATAGCAGCGCGGGAAATGCGCCCGCATCACCGGATGGCCGCGGCCGACCACGCCTTCGATCAACTCGCCGACAAAGGAATCCTCGGAACGGCGCAGCGTCACCAGATCGAGCCGCGAGGCCTCAAGGAAGGTCTGCGGATAGATCCGCCCGCTATGGGGTGAATTGAAAAGGAGCGGCCCGCGGATTTCCGCGGGCTCGAGCGCTTCGAAGGGCGGATCGAATTCGTCCTCGATGTCCATGACGCCAAGAAGGTGAACCAAGGGGGTTAAGCCAAGCGGGCGAGAACCAAGACGGCTAAAACGGGGCCAGCCTTGAGACTCGCGATCCAAGCACCACCGTCCCCTAACGGCCGGTCATTGTCCATAGTCCATCGCCGATCGCCTCATTGTCCATAGCCGCAACCGCTTGCCAATACCCTTCGGCGAGGCACACGGCCGCGACTGGCCGCTACTTGCCCGCTAGCTGGCCGCGACTTTCGGCTAAGTCCGGAGCCGGATTGAGGCTCGTTTTCACTCCATGTTTACCGGACATCCGGCTTATGGGAATGTATGGGGGCCGGCGTCAGCCGGAAACGATTGCCATGAACACGCCGATGACCAAGATCCTTCTCGCGGAAGACGACATCGACATGCGCCGCTTCCTGGTGAAGGCGCTGCAAAATGCCGGCTTCGACGTCATTTCCTACGATAACGGCCTGTCGGCCTATCAGCGGCTGCGCGAGGAGCCCTTCGAGCTGTTGCTGACCGATATCGTCATGCCGGAAATGGACGGCATCGAGCTCGCCCGCCGCGCCGCCGAGCTCGATCCCGACATCAAGATCATGTTCATCACCGGCTTTGCCGCGGTCGCGCTCAATTCGGACTCCACCGCGCCGAAACATGCCAAGGTGCTGTCCAAGCCGATCCATCTTCGCGAGCTGGTCAGCGAAGTGCAGAAGATGCTGGCGGCCTAACAGGCTGGTCGTTTTCGTTTGGAATTTCGCCAGCGTTTGCGTGACTGGCCTGAGAATTTCTCAGGCCTTCAACACGTCGGCGATCCAATCCCACATGTAGTGGACGCCGATGGTCACGTTATCCACCTGGCAATGGTGGAAGCCGCCTTCCTCGCGGGTGAACACTTTCAGCTCTTTTTGTTTTGAGCCGACGGCAGCGTAGAGCTTCTCGGCGAGCGGCAGCGGAATCTGTTCGTCGCCCGCGCCGTGCAGCAGCAGGAACGGGCATTTCATTTCCTGCACGATGCCGTCGAGGCGGAAGCCTTCTAGCTTTTTCAATGCGGAAGCTCGATCGCCGACGCCGAGCACCCATTGCAGATGTTCCGGCGGCACCGAGAGCGACAGCACTTTTCCTGACTCCAGCGCTTCAAGGCGCCGCGCCCAGATGTCGTGGTAGTCCCACTGCGCGCCCCAGGCGACGCAGCAGGCATAGCGCGGCTCGAGCGACGCCGCGCGCGGCGCATAATAGCCGCCGAGCGACAGCGCCATGACGCCGATCCGCCTGGCGTCGAATTCGGGGCGCGCCGCGAGATAGTCATAGACCGGCGTCGCATAGCGCTCGGTTTCCGCGATCAGCGGCAGATTGCGAAAGCGCACGCTCTCGCCATTGCCCGGCCCGTCGACAATCAGACAACCGATGCCGCGCGCGGCGAGATCGGGAATGCCGTAGCCGTATTGCAGTTCTTTGGTGACGTCGAAGCCGTCAAAAAACACCATCGCTGGCGCCGGGTTTTTGCCGGCGACTTCCGGATCGGGATGCACCAGCAGGCCCGGCAGGGTCGTGTTCTCATAGGGAATTTCGAGCGGCTCGATGCGCGGGCGATGCATCAGCGCGGCGGCTTCCTTAAAGATGCGCACCGACTTGGCATAGACGTCCATGCTGGCTTGCGAGCGCGGCTGAATGAAACGCTCGCCGGTCTGATAGTAGCGGGTGGCGCGCATGAAGCACGACGCCGCCGTGAGCTTGTGGCCCAAGCGCAAGGCCTCGCGGCCGCGCGCCTCGATCTTGTCGCCCATGCGGGTCCATTCTTCGAACCAGGCGGCGTCGTCGCCGACCTTGTCGGCGAGCGCCCGGCCGACCCGGTTGACCTCGTCGATCTCGACCCCGGTCCAGGGCGCCGCGGACAGGCAGATCAAAAGCCCCATCGACCAGCGGTAATTGGTCGGAAAATACAGAAACGCCGGATCGTCGTTTTTGCCAGCTGTCACGCCATTTCTCCTGTCACTTCCAATCCCTAGATACAGGCTGCCCTGGGGCGGCGCAGCCTGCCGTGTTTTTCGAACGCCGGTCTTGCTACCGGACCCTTGATACCAAGGCCATTTACGGTTGTCGCCAGGGGCGGCCCATGACACCATCGGCGCCGTGATCTGTTCCGGTTTCGACGACCATGCCGCGTAAGAAATATTTCTGGACATCGCTGTCCGACGACGAGTTGCTGAACGTCCGCATCAAGGACCTCAAGGTGACGGTCGAGGGCACGTGGCTGGAGCGATGCCTGCACACGCTTTATGCCGAGCTCGACGAGCACGACATCCGCGTGCGGCCGCATGCCTGGATTTCGAGCGAATGGTTCAGCCCGGAAAACACCCCCGGCATCGCCATTCCGTTTTATCTCGCGCATCCGCGCCTGATGCGGCTCGAGAAAAAACTGATCTTCGACGTCGAGGGCGGCACCTGGTCCGAATGCATGCGGATCATGCGGCACGAAGCCGGCCATGTCATGGCGCATGCTTATCAGCTGCACCGCCGCCGGCGCTGGCAACAATTATTTGGTCCGTCGTCGAAGCGCTATCCGCGCTACTACCGGCCCAATCCGGCGAGCCGCCATCATGTGCAGCATTTGCGGATGTGGTATGCGCAGAGTCATCCGGACGAAGATTTCGCCGAAACCTTCGCGGTGTGGTTGCGGCCGCGCTCGCATTGGCGCAGCCGTTACGCCGGCTGGCCGGCGCTCAAGAAGCTCGAATATGTCGACGAACTGATGAAGGACATCGCCGGCAAGCGGCCGATGCTGACGCACCGCGAGAAGGTCGATCCGGCCTTTCGGCTCACCCAGACTCTTGGTGAATATTATAAGAAGAAACGCGCGCTTTACCTTGTCGATACGCCGAAAACTTACGACCGCGACCTGCGCCGGCTGTTCGCGGAAGACACAAAACATCGGCATTCCGAGGCCGCTTCATCGTTCATTAGGCGGAATCGGGCCACAGTGCGGGAATTGGTGGCGAAGTGGACGGGCGAATATCAGCTCACATTTGATGTCGTGCTTGAGGACATGATCCAGAGGTGCCGCGAGCTCAATTTGCGCGCCGTCGGCCCCGAGCGAAAACTGCTGATGGAATTCACCGTCTTGTTGACCGCAAAAACCATGCATGCACTTTTAGGTCCGTCACGGCGAAGGTGGATCGCGCTATGAAGCCGCTTCGCGTCCTGGTGCTCATGCATCCGGATTTGATCCCGCCGGAATCGAGCAAAGGTTACACCGAGGCGGAGATCAACGTCTGGAAGACGGAATACGACGTCGTCACGACGTTGCGCGCCGCCGGCCACGAGGTGCGTCCGCTCGGCGTGCATGACGAGCTCAAGCCGATCCGCGAACAGATCGACACGTTCAAGCCCGACGTCGTCTTCACGTTGCTCGAGCAGTTTCGCGGCGAGGCGATCTACGACCAGAATGTCGTCAGCTATCTCGAGCTGATGCACATGCCTTATACGGGCTGCAATCCGCGCGGCTTGATGCTGGCGCGCGGCAAGGATCTGTCGAAGACGCTGGTGCACTATCACCGTATTCCGGTGCCGGACTTCGCAGTGTTTCCGATGCACCGCAAGGTCAAGCGCCCGTCGCGTCTGGCGCTGCCGCTCATCGTCAAGAGCGTCAATGAGGATGCGTCCTACGGCATTTCGCAAGCCTCCGTCGTCGACAGCGACGAGAAATTGGCCGAGCGCGTCACTTTCATTCACGAACGTATCGGTACGCCCGCCATCGCCGAGCAATATATCGAGGGCCGCGAAATCTATGTCGGCATTGTCGGCAATGAGCGGCTGTTGACGCTGCCGATATGGGAATTGCAATTCAAGAATATGGCGGATGGCGACTGGCACATCGCCACCGAGAAGGTCAAACACGATCCCGATTATCAGGAGCGCCGCGGCATCCGCCATGGTCCAGCCAAGGATCTGCCGCCGGAACTCGTAGCCCGCATCCAGAACATGGCGAAGCGGATCTACCGCACGCTCGAGCTCGACGGCTATGCCCGTATCGATTTCCGCCTCGCCGGCGACGGCACGCCGTATTTCCTGGAGGCCAATCCCAATCCGGAAATCGCCGAAAGCGAGGAATTCGCCACGGCGGCAAAACATATCGGGGTCAGCTATCCCGAACTGCTGCAGCGCATCGTGGCGCTTGCCAGGCGCCGCAGCGTGGCCGGCGCGGCGGCCGCCTGACGCGGCGGCGCGGTCCTTATCCGATTGCGATTTTAAACGCGGCGCTTTTCGGCATGCGGGGTGCGCTCGACTTCGCGCTTGGCGCCATGGTGGTCAGCCTTGCGGTCGGCGCGATGCGCCTCGTGCTTGTCGCGCGCGCGCGCCGACTTGTGCGCGCTCTTGGTGTCGGCAACCGGCTCCGACATGTCGTCGAGCGAGCCGGTGATGTCGGGATCGTCGGACTTGCCTTCGGAGACGTCGAGCTTGACCTGCTCGACCTTGGCCGCCGTCTGCGCCTGCTGCTGCTGCTCGACATTGGCGAAAGCCGGCATGCTGCGACAGGGTAGATGCTGGACGAAGGTCAGCGCGTCGTTGCTCACCCGCATGGTCCGCCAGGCGTCGACCGACAGGCCGGTGACGCGCACGACGTAATTGCGGGTCTCGCGCGGCAGGCTGACGCGACGCTCGAGCCATCGGGTGACACGGCCGGGGCCGGCATTGTAGGCGGCGGCGACCAGGCCGAGATTGCCGAATTCTCCGCGCAGTTCGCGCAGCAAGCGCGCCGAGGCCGGCAGCGCCTGCATCGGGTCGAACGGATCGTCGAGGCCCTTTTCGGCGGCGACCTGCGGCATGAATTGCGCGATCCCCATCGCGCCTTTCTTGCTGACATCTACGGGATTGAGCCGGCTCTCCTGCCAGATCAGATTGGCGAAGAACTGCACCGGAATGTCGTTGGCTTGCGCCGAGTTGAACAAGGCCTGGCAGAGGTCGTCGAGCGAAACTTCAGTACCGCGGCTGTCGGTCGACAACAGGCTGGTGTTGAAATTGGGATCAGCCGACGCGAGCCGCAATTGCAGGTCGGCTGCGGACGGCCGGAAAATCTCGAGCGCCAAAGCGCGCGGCTGCAACGAGGCGACGGTGAGCTTGTCGGATCGGCTGGTCGAGGAATTGATTTCCACGAGCGAGGACGCCGAGGTGTTGCTGACGGAAGCAAAGCGTTCGGAAAACAGCGCGCCGTATTCCGGCTCGTGCGCGGTGCCGCTGAGGCCAAGCAGAATAACCCCGCACGCAATGATCGACCGCATCGCGCCCCCCGTTCCGCACCCACGTGCCCAAAACACATGCCTGAGACGGCGCCCGAACAGGTGCCGTCCACATGGTTAATAGGCACTTAAGATCCCTCGACCGTCCCGACATGACGTCCGAAGGGGGCGGCTTTTTGGACGGATTGTGCGTCACTTGTGGCAAATTGTGGCAGCGATTACCGCCCCGGAACGACGTTTGCGGCTTGGAAGGCAGGGCGGAATTTGCTTTGCTTCCGCTGCGGAGGACGCCAGCAATGCATAAAATACGGGGTTTAAGCTTGGCCGGCGCGGTCTTGGCGCTGGCTTTGGGTTCGATCGGCGGCGGTGCTGCCCAGGCGCAAAGCGCGTCACAAAGTTTAACGGATTATCCAAATCGGCAGATCACTGCGATCGTGCCGTTTGCCGCCGGCAGCGCCAGCGACGTCGTCAGCCGAATCATGTTCGCGGTCATGTCGAAATCGATGGGCCAGACCATCGTTGTGGAAAACCGGCCGGGCGCCGGCGGCAATAACGGCACCGCCGATGTCGCCAAAGCCGCGCCCGACGGCTACACGCTGGTCGGCAGCGGCTCGGGTCCGATGGCCGCCAATGTGACGCTGTACAAGCAGCTTGGCTATGACCCGCTCAAAGACTTCGAGGTCGTCTCGCCGTTCGCCAAGTTCACCATCGTGGTTGCGGCCAGCAACAAATTGCCGGTCAACACGCTGCAGGAGCTGATTGCCTACGGCAAAAAGAATCCCGGCTTGAATTACGGATCGGTCGGCATCGGCAGCTCGCAACATCTTGCCGGCGAGTTCTTCAGCCAGCTCACCGGCGTGCAGATGACGCATGTGCCTTACAAGAATATCGGCCAATTCGTGCCCGACATGATCGCCGGCGATGTGCCGCTCGGCTTTCAGTGGTACCCGAATGTTGCCGCGGCGCTGAACGCCAAGGGCGCCAAGGCGCTTGCCGTCGCCGGCACCAACCGGCTCGATATTCTCCCCGACACGCCGACGGTCAAGGAAGCCGGGCTGCCGGATTATCTGGTGTCGGGCTGGTTTGCACTGTCGGCGCCCAAGGGCACACCCGAAGCGATCGTCAGCAAGCTCAATGCCGAGATGAAGAAAGCCCTGGCCGATCCCGACGTGCGGGCGCGGTTCCAGCAGCAAGGCGCCGAGACCTATTATCTGCCGCCGGATCAATCGAAGAAGTTCATCGCCGACGAGATCGCCAAGTATCGCGACATCATCACCAAGGCGGCCATTCCGCAGATCGATTAGCTCCGGCGACGTCGCTTCGTGGACGAACTCGCGACGCGATGCGACGACGCCGCAGCAAAACGTGAAATGAGGATCGAAGGACCCACCGATCATGTGTCTAGCCCGCCGCCGCGGCCGGTGCCCAGCCCCTTCATGAAGCGGCTTCGGATCAGCGCGGGATCGCGCGGGGTTTGCCCCCGGCCCGGCGCATCGTCGATCTTCACCGCCAGAAGAGATGGCCCGCCGTCGTCGAAACGGCGATCGATCAGCGTGTCGAAATGCGCGTCGTCGCGCACCCATTCGCTGGCCGCGATGCCGGCGCCGCGGGCGACCGCGACGATGTCGGTTAAGCCACTGGTCGCCGCCTGCTGCTTGCCGGTGATCTGATAGATGCCGTTGTCCCAGATGATGATGGTGAGATTGCGCGGCTTCATATTGGCGATGGTGGCGAGGCAGCCCATCCCCATGAGAATTGAGCCGTCGCCTTCGAGCGCAACGACGCCGCGCTCCGGCTGCGCCAGCGCGACGCCGAGCGCGATCGGGCAGGCGAGCCCCATGCTGCCAAGCATGTAGAAATTCTGCGGCCGGTGGCCGGCGGCGAACAGATCGAAATTGGTGTTGCCGATGCCGCCGACGACCGCTTCGTCAGCTTTGAGCTTCTGCACCAGGCGCTTGGTGAGGGCGGCGCGGCTGAGCGTCTTGACTGAAGGGGCCGGTGCGTTCGTTGCTCATGTCGAAACCTCTTCAGACTTTCAGCTTGGCGTGCGCCGCCGGGTTGCCGCCGGTGAGGAGTGGCGACAGGATGAAGGCGACCGGCGCCTGCGTCGCAAAGGCCTGCTTGATCGAACTGTCGACGATAAACGGCATCGTCGCTTGATCGCTCAGCGTGTGATGGGTGATGCCAAGCGCTTCGAGCGTCGGCCGCATGGTGCGCGCCACCAGAGCCTGGCCGATATTGAATTCGCCGAGCGTGCCGCGCTCCGAGATCACCATGACGGTCGGGATCTGGTAGGGCACGGTGAGGGAAGCGAGCGCATTGGCGATCAGCGCAAAGCCCGAAGTCTGCATCATCACCGCCCCGCGCAGGCCCGCCATATAGGCGCCGGCCACGGTGGCGATCGCTTCATCCTCGCGCGTCGCGCCGGCGGCGAGGAAATAGTTGTCGGCGGTGACGCCTGTCAGCAGCGGTGTGAGCACGTTGTCCGGCACATAGCTGATCAGCCGGACATCGTTGTCCTTCAAAATGCCAAGGAATGTCTCGGACCAGGTCATGAACGTTTCCTATAGGCGTTTCTTAAGAATTTTTCGTGCCGGCGTTTCACATGATGAGAGTTCTGCGGCGGATGATCACACGGCGTGACAATCGGCCGTGTGAACGGCTAGGCTTCGGGACTATTTGGCCCTCGACGGCCGGCACTGCAAGAACAAAATGGGAGGCGCGCTTGGCGAGATTTGTGGCGCTGTTTGCGGCGATTGCGGCCGCTGCTGTCGTGTTCGCGGGGGCGAAGGCGGCTGACGATTATCCGAACCGGCCGATCACGCTGGTCATTCCATTGCCGCCGGGCGGCACCAACGACATCATGGCGCGCGCGGTCGCTGATAAGATGAGCGCGGCGCTCGGGCAGCGCGTCGTCGTCGAGAGCCGCAATGCCGGCGGCAGCGGCACGGTCGGCACCCGCGAAGTCGCGCATGCCGCGCCTGACGGCTACACGATCATCCTCGGCTATACGTCGACGCTCGCCACCGGCCCGCATCTTTACAAAGATGTCGGCTACGATCCGCGCAAGGATTTCGCGCCGATCGGACTGATCGCGTCGGCGCCGGCGCTGCTGCTGGTTTACAAAGACCTGCCGGTGCATTCTGTCGGCGAACTCATCACGATGATGAAAAGCGCCAAAGACCCGGTGCAAGTCGCCACGCCGGGCGCCGGCACGGTCAATTATCTTGCCTCGATCCTGTTCGCGCAGCAGGCCAAAGTCACGGTTCAGCAGATCGTCGAAAAAGGCTCGAACCCGCTGATCACCGACATGATGGGTGGTTTCGTCAAAGTTGGATTCAATCCGATCCCGGTGTCGCGCGCGGCGCTCGATGGCGGTTATGTCCGCGCGCTCGCGGTGACCTCGGCCAGGCATTCGACCCTGATGCCGCAATTGCCGACCTTGGCGGAGTCGGGCTTGCCCGGTTTCGACGCTACATTGAGTTACGGGCTTCTCGCGCCTGCCGGCACCCCGAAGCCGATCGTCGATCGCTTGAACAAGGAATTGCGCGCGGCGCTCGCCGATCCTGATGTGAAGAAGCGCATCATCAACGAGGGCGGCGAGCCGGCGCCGACGACGCCTGCAGAACATGCCGCGGTGATCGATCGCGAGGAGAGGAAGTGGGCGGCCGTGATCCGCGACGCCGGCATAGAGCCGCAATAGACATTATTTTGACGCTGAATCTTTTGACATCAGCGCGATAGCGTCCTGTACCGTCGTCATGAATTGTGCGGGAAAGATGATGGTTGAGTTCTTTTCGACTGAGATTTCCGCCATCGTCTGGAGGGTGCGAAGCTGAAGTGCGACCGGGTGCGCCGTGATGATGTCGGCCGCTTCACCCAGCTTCACTGCGGCCTGGAATTCCCCTTCCGCCGCGACGATCTTCGCGCGACGCTCGCGCTCGGCCTCGGCTTCTTTCGCCATTGCGCGTTGCATGTTTTCCGGCAGGACGATGTCCTTGATCTCGACAGCCGTGACCTGCGTGCCCCACGGCTCCGTGTGCTTGTCGATGACGTTCTTGATCTGCTCGTTGATCCCCGCCGTGTCGGAAAGCAGTTGGTCGAGGCTAAAGCGGCCGACGACATTGCGCACGGTGGTCTGGCTGATCTGATTGATCGCATTGTAGACGTTCTCGATCACGATCACCGCATTCGCGGGCTTGGAGATATGATAATAGGCAACCGCCGCGATATCGATCGAGACATTGTCCTTGGTGATGATTTTCTGCGAGGGAATCTGCATCGTGACGGTGCGTAAAGAGACCCGCACCATTCGCTGTAACGGAAAGAAGATGAGCGTGATCCCCGCTCCGCGGACGCTTTCGAATTTTCCGAGAAAAAACACGACCCCGCGCTCGTACTGTTTCAGCACGCGGATCGCGCTGATGAGATATAGAAAGGCCGCAACGGAAAGAATCAAAATTAACATAGTTTTTTCCTTTGATTGTTATTGCCAGCCAAATTCAAACGTCCATCTGAGCGAATCGCCGGCGTCGTTGTCGCTGTTCGCAAGCGGTCGTGGATTTCTGGCGGTCCAGCTCCTCGCTCACGTTCTCAACAAGACGACGACAGCGCAGAACGCTTTAGCGCCGGATGAACCGATCCGTGCCGGCCTGAGTTCATGACGCCCCTCGCTCGCAGCGATGTCGCAGTCGGAGGCGGAAGTCTGAGGAATTTAGACCACTCGGAGCCCACAATCGAGGCCTCGCTCTCTGGGGCATTTTTCCAGCGGGGCGCGATGAAGCAGCAGGGCTGCACCTCAGCGCCGGATGGCTTCGCTACGCTCGCAATGACGACGGGGTTCGATCCGATTTAGGCGATCTGGCTTTAGCCGCGGCTATGCAAATCCATGCCGCCGCGCACGGCCCATTTGGTCATGCGCCATTCGATGGCGCTCGCGACCGCATACATGCCGATGCCCATGGCGCCGGTGACGAGAAGGCCGGCGAACGCGAGCGGCACTTCGAAGCGCGACGAGGCGACCAGCATGAAATTGCCGATGCCGCCATTGGAGCCGACCGTCTCGGCGATGATCGAGCCGACGAAGGCGACGGTGATGGCGACTTTCAGCGAAGCAAAGAAGTAAGGCATGGCGCGCGGCAGGCCGACCTTGCGGATCATCTGCCATTTGCTGGCGCCGAGCGCGCGCAGCACGTCTTGCAGTTCCGGCTCGACGGTGGCGATGCCGGTCGCGACATTGACCAGGATGGGAAAGAACGACAGCAGGAACGCGGTGATGACCGCCGGAATGGCGCCGACGCCGAACCAGATGATCAGGATCGGCACCACCGCGACTTTCGGAATGGTGTTGAAGCCGACCAGGGCTGGATAGAAGCCGTCATAGATCAGCGACGACGAGCCGACTGCGACGCCGACCACCAGGCCGAACACGATGGCAAAGAAAAAGCCGATCGCGGTCTCGACAAAAGTGAGCCAGGCGTTCTGCAGAATGATGCCGCGCCATTGCCAGCCGGCTGAGAAAATCGCGCTCGGCGAGGGCAGCACGAACAACTCGATGCGGAAGCCGTCGACAAAGGCTTGCCAGAGCAGAAACAGCGCGGCGATGACCAGCCACGGCAGAACGCGGCGGAAGATCTTTTTGCGCGACAGTTTCGGCCGCCGCCGCGGCGCCGGGGCGGGCGCCGGGCCCGAAGCCGCGCTGGGCATTGCGACCTCGGTCATGCCGCCCTCATTGCGGCGCCCCTCATGCAGCCACCCGCGCGGCGCTGATATGGTCGCGCAGTTCCTGCACCATGCCGACGGCGTAAGGCTCATAGGTCATCGCCAGCGCCCGCGGCCGCGGCAAGTCGACGGTGCGCTCGGCGACAATGCGGCCGGGGCGGGCGCTCATGACCAGGATGCGGTCGGCGAGGAAAACTGCTTCGCGCAAGTCGTGGGTGACGAGAATGACGGTCGGCCGGCGCGCCAGCCACAGGTCTTGCATGGCGAGCCACAGCTCTTCGCGCGTGAACATATCGAGCGCGCCGAACGGCTCATCGAGCATGAGGAGCTTTGGATCATGAATCAGCGCGCGGCAGATCGAGGCGCGCTGCTGCATTCCGCCGGACAATTGCCAGGGAAACTTGTCCTCGAAACCCTTCAGCCCGACCAGCGCCAGAAGATCGCGCACCTTGCCTTCATACATTGCGCGCTCGCGGCGCAGCCGCGACGCATGCGGCTGCGCGATCTCCAAGGGCAGCATGACGTTGTCGAGCGTGGTGCGCCACGGCAGCAAGGTCGGGTTCTGAAACGCCATGCCGGTAATGGACAGCGGTCCGTCGACTTCCTTGCTGTCGACGATGACGCCGCCCTTGGTCGGCGGCCATAGCCCCGTCACCACTTTCATCAAGGTCGACTTGCCGCAGCCGGACGGCCCGACCACCGCGACGAATTCGCCGGCGTCGACGCGCAACGTCGCATCGTGCAAGGCCAGCGTGCCGTCGCCGTCCTCGCCGTAACGCAACGACACTTGAAACAGCTCGACGAAGTTCTTCACTACAGTTTCCGGTGTTGTCGCGTTCATGCTGGCTTTCGCAAAATCGATTTCGCCAACATGGCGTGCACGCCTTTGACATTGTTGACGGTCTGCGTGACGTGGAGGTCGCAGGCGATGCTGCACAAGGCGTAGGCCTCGTCCTTGCCGATGCCGGTCAGCGCAGTCACCCAGTCGATCATCTGCCGCAGGGCCTGTTTCGCAGCATCGTCGAGATCGGAGTCGAGCCCGAACGCGATGAGATGCGTCGGGGTCTCGCCGCGCGGTGATTTCCAGCCGAGGTCCTTGCGCACGTGGAACTCAAACGTGCCGGTGAGCGACGTCTCGATGGCGGTGCCGTCGACTTCGCCATGGCCTTGCGCCGCATGGCCGTCGCCAGTGGAGAACAGCGCGCCGTCGTTCCATACCGGCAGATAGATCGTCGAGCCGGCGGTCAGGTCTTTGCAGTCGATATTGCCGCCGAATTCGCGCGGCTCCTTGCTGTTCTGCTTGCCGAAATCCTTCGGCGGCGCCACCGCGAGCTGGCCGAAGAACGGCGCCAGCGGCACTTTCAGGCCCGAAGGCATGATCCCCAGATTGGCTGTGCGATCGAGCCCGACATGAATGATGCGATAGTAGTTGAAATCCTCCGGCAGCGTGCCGCCGTAGGAGCGGAACAAGTTGAAGCCCCAATCCTGGCGCATCGCGATGTCGCGTATTCTGACTTCAAGCACATCGCCGATTTTGGCGCCGTTGACGGCTATCGGTCCGGTCAGAATGTGATTGCCACTGCCGCGCTTGACCTTCCCGTGAATGAGCTTGATGTCGTCGAGCGGCTTGAACGGCGAATCCGCCGGCGGCATCCATTCCGGATTGCCGGAGACGCATTCGATGGTGACGCGGTCGCCGGATTCTATAGAGAGCACCGGCGGCAAGCCGCCGTCGAAATAACCCCAATGCACCGTCTCGGGTTTCGACTGCAGGAGATGCGTGCGCGCCGGGGTTTCGCTCGCGGTCATGGTCGCGGTCATGGTCGCGATGATGGGCTTGTTCATTGTCTGTGATCCTCGTGCTGCCGTGTATCGTCGTCAGCTTCCCGGGATGAGGCCGGGCTTCAAGCCGAAGCAGTAATTGGCGATGTCCACGGCGCGGGTGAACCAGACACGGTCGGCATGTTTATGCTCGACGCAATGTTTGATCGCCTGGCGCAGCGGTCGCAACCGGAACGGCTGGCCGACGACGAAGCCGTGCAGCGACAGCGCGAAGACCAGCGGCTGCTTCTCGCTCGCCTCCAGCATTTCCTCGAACTGATCGACCAGCATGTCGGCGAATTCGCGCCCGGAATGGTCGCGCGCGACCAGCGTGCCGGCGTCGTTGAGCTCGAGCGGATAGGGCACGCTGAGCAGCGGTCCCGAACGCGTGCGCATCCAGATCGGCTGATCGTCGAACGGCCAATCGAGCAAAAAGGTGTAGCCGGCTTCCTTCAAGAGATCAGGCGTGACGTTGGACTCCACCGCGCCGGGGCCCATCCAGCCAGTCGGCTTTACGCCGATATATTTTTCGATGACTTCGGTGACTTCCTTGATGACGCGCGCTTCGTCATGCTCCCAGAACGGCTTGAGAAGCTCGGCATTGGTGCGGCCGTGGCCGCAGACGTCGTCGCCGCGTTGCCGGATCTTATTGACGATGTCGGGATAGTGGTAACAAACGGAGCTGTTCAGCAAAATCGTCGCGGGCAGTTTCAGTTCGTCAAGAATCTCGAACAGCCGCCAATTGCCGACGCGGTTGCCGTAGTCGCGCCACGCCCAGTTTCGCGTCGTTTGCGGGCCGCCGCGATTGGTCGGATCCATGCCGAGCCCCGCACCGAACGCGAAATGTTCGATATTCAGCGCGACGTAGAAAGCGAGCCGCTTGCCGTCCGGCCATGAATAATCCGGCCGCGCCGTGATGTTGGAATGATCGTAACGCCCGTGGCTGGGAAGCTTCAGCATTCACTCGTACTCCAAGACGGCCTGACTCCAAGGCGGCCGGAAAGAAAGGCGGCCGGAAAGGTTTGTGAATATTATGTGGCGAGCGCTAACGAAGATGCAGTGTGATCACCGAAGAGGCAGATCATTGGTCGCTTTTGTTGCTATGGCGGCGTAGCGCGCGTGAAGCGCCAATATGAGTGCAACCATCATGCCAGCGCAGGTGAGCAATTCCGCCGCAAGGCATGCTTCTTGCTAAGTCGCGGTGACACGTATTTGAAAATTGCAAGGAGCAAAAGCAATGGTTGTGGATGTGTTGCGACGGCACGCCATGGTCCTGAGCGGGATTTGCCTTTCAGTATTGGCGGCGATCACCTGGAATAGCGCGCGCGCCGAGACCAAAGACGTCAAGCTGATGATGGACTGGATCATCCAGGGCACGCATGCGCCGTTTTTCGTCGCGCAGAAGAACGGATACTTCACAAAAGAAGGCGTGACCGTCGACGCCATCGACGCCGGCAAGGGCGCGACCAATGTCGCGGTCAGCGTCGCCAGTGGCGCTTATCAATTCGGCTGGGTCGATCTGCCGTCGATGATCCGCTTCAATGCGATGAATCCGTCGTCGCCGCTGCTCGCCGTCTATATCAGCTTCGACGACACGCCGTTGGCGCTGATCACGCGCGCCGATGCCGGCATCCGCAAGCCCGCCGATCTCAACGGCAAGAAGATCGCCGGCGGCCCGGGTACTGCCGTTCACGACACGATCTCAATTCTGCTCAAGGCCGCGCACGCGCCCGACGTCAATGTCGATTGGGTCAATGTACAGCCGCAGCTGTTCGGCCCGATGCTCAAGCGCGGCGATGTCGACGGCACTGGAGGGTTTACCAACTCCAATGTTCCTGCCGCGCTGGAAGTCGGCTTCAAGATGAGCGATCTCTTCGTGCTGAAATATTCCGACTTCGGCGCCGACATGTATGGGCTCGCTCTGGTCACCACCAAGCAGTTCGCCAACGCCAATCCTGAAACCGTCAAGGGTGTGGTCGCGGCGCTCAATCATGGCACCAAGGATACGATCGCCGATCCCGACGCGGCGCTGGCGCTGATGCAGGCGCGCGACCCGATGATGAAGATGGACATCGAGAAGGTGCGGCTCGGGCTTGCGCTCGATCTCACCAAGACCAAGCATGTCGTCGACAAGGGCTTGAGCGTGGTCGATCCGAAGAAACTGCAATTCACCATCGACTCGATTGCGGATGCCTATAAGCTTCCCGCCGAGCCCGACCCGTCGTCGGTCTATACCGAAAAATTTCTGCCGCCGCTCGCGGACCGGAAGCTGTAAGGCGGCTGAGCTTCCGGGCGGTTCCGTCGTTTAAATGATTCGGCCGTGCGGAAGCGACTTCCGCACGGCCGTTGCATGTCAGAGAACGCGATCCGCGCTGCGCCGCCTACAATCCGCGGCGGAAACCGCCGCGCATGCCGCCAGCGACCAGCGAGATCAGAAACAGCACCAGCGCCACGAAGAATACGATCTTGGCAATGCCGACCGCGGCGCCGGCAATACCGCCGAAGCCAAGCACGCCGGCGATCAACGCAATAATCAGAAGCGTAACGACAAGATTCAGCATAACTGCACTCCCAGTTGTCGAGTGTCGTTGCAAAAACGCGCGACGCTGGGAGTTGTTCCCGATCCAGTGCGGGCGAGTCAGATCTGATCGGGATCGTTTCTGGGCGGGAACAGCAGAACGCCGAGCACCAGAAGCGCGCCGAGCGACCCGTAGACCTGCAATTCGCAATTGTGCAGCGCCGCCGCGAACTCGCCGCACAGCCGGTCGACCTGCCCGAGCAGCGAAAGTGCAGTGATCATCCAGGTATCCTCACCAACAAGTGCCCTCACCAGCAGGTGCCCTCACCATTCGGCAAATGGCGCCAATTGCGCTATGACCTCGCGAGCGCGGCCCGTTTGCAGGGCGAACCGAGCGAAAATGTGGCTCGCTGCCGCAAATAAAGGTCAGGGTGGGAGAGTTATGAGAGCGGTCAAATTTCCAGTTTCGTTTATCGTCTTCATCGCAGCCCTGGCGGCGTGCATTGGCGGAGAACCGAGCCAGGCCGCCGCGGACGACTATCCGGCGCGGCCGATCACGCTCGTCGTGCCTTATCCGGCCGGCGGCGGCAACGACGTGCTGGCGCGCTTGGTCGCCGCCAAGATGAGCGCGACGCTCGGTCAGCCCATCGTGATCGAGAACCGCGGCGGCGCCGGCTCTACGATCGGCACCCGCGATGTCGCGCGCAGCACGCCGGACGGCTACACGCTGCTGATCGCGACGAGCTCGCTTGCCATCAATCCGCAGCTTTATCCGGACACCGCCTACGATCCGGTGAAGGATTTCGCGCCGATCGGGCTCATTGCCAAGAGTCCCAATCTGGTCCTGGTGACTGCCTCGCTGCCGGCGCAAAACATTGCCGAGTTGATCGCGCTGGCGAAGCAGGATCCGGGCAAGCTCGATTTCGCTTCGACCGGGATCGGAACTTCGACGCATCTTTCCGCCGTGCTGTTTGCCGCCATGGCCGGCATCAAGATCAATCCGGTGCCGTACAAGGGCGTGGCGCCCGCGCTCACCGATCTGATCGGCGGTCAGGTGCCGTTGATGTTCTGCCCGATCACGAGCGCAGTTGGCTTGGTGAAAGCGGGGAGTGTGCGTGCGCTTGCCGTGACGGGGTCGACGCGCTCGCCTTCATTTCCCGATCTGCCGACGGTTGCGGAAGCCGGACTGCCGGATTACGTGGCGGAACTGCACTACGGCCTGCTCGCGCCGGGCGGCACGCCGGCGCCGATCGTGGCCAAGCTCAACGCGGCGCTCAATGCCGCCTTGGCCGAAGACGATATCAAAAGCCGCCTGCGCGTTGATGGCAGCGAGCCGCTGCCATCAACGCCGGAAGCCTACGCGGCCGATATCGCCAGCGAGCAAGCGAAATATTCCAAGATCGTGAAAATGTCCGGCGGCAAGCCGGAGTGAATTTATCGACGTTTGATGGCGATATCCGCAGCGTGAATCAGGTCGTTCAAGACTTCCCAGTCGGAAGGGCTAAATGCTCCGTGGCCAAGTCCGCGTGTCGTTTTGAGCGCTTCGGACAGCTCGTACCAGCCGTCGGACAGACCGTTAAACGCCAAAAAACTTGGAAGGATTTTCGCCAGAGCATCCAGCCGACGTTCGTCGCACCAACGCTCGATCAAGCTATTAAGTGCTGCCAAGAATTCTTCATTCGAATGAAATTCTGTCATTTCGTCGCTTAGAGAAGTTTGCCGTCCGGGCCGCGAAACGGATACGGGCCGTCGAAGCCGCCGATCGGCACGCTGTGGGTGACGACCGAGCCAAAACCTTCGCCCGGAAACCAGGCATGCAGATGAAAGGCCGGCGGCTCGATATTGAACGACGGCGGCAGATGCGCGTCGAGGTCGAGCGCCACGGCATGATTGGGCGCTGGGCAGATCGTGGCAGTGATGCCGGCGAAAGTCGTCAGCGTGGCGCGATGAACATGGCCGGCGGCAATCAGCCGCGCGCGCGGGTGTTTGCGGATGAGCGCGGCAAGCGGGTCGGCATTGCGCAGGTTCTGCACGTCCATATGCGCGATGCCGGTGATGAACGGCGGATGATGCAGGAACAGCAGCGCCGGCTGCGCAGTTGAAGCGCCAAGAACCGTATCGAGCCATTCAAGGCTCACGCTGTCGAGCGCGCCATGCGCCGCGCCGGGCACGCTCGAATCCAGGAGCACGATATCGGCCTCGCCGATCTTGCGCACGGAATGGAGCACGCCGCTCGACTGTGCATAGCCGAGGCCGGGCAGCGCCGCGCGCATCAGCTCGCGGCTGTCATGGTTGCCGGGAATGGCGGCAAAGGGAATTTCGAGCGGCGCCAAGAGCTCCTTCAGGTGCTCGTATTCGGCAGCAAGCGGCGTATCGACGAGGTCGCCGGAGATCACAACCAGATCCGGCCGCGGCGTGAAACGGTTCAGTGTCGCGATGGCGCGGGTCAGTGCTGCTGCGGTGTCGACGCGCCGATAGGCAAACTCGCCCCGCTGTTTGATGTGCAGATCGGAAATTTGCGCGATCAGGAGCGGACGCGCGCTCACGGAGCGTCTCCTGGGAGCAGGCGGATCGAAGCCGGATCGACGGCGAGGCCGACGCGGTCGCCGGCCTTGATCGGCGTCGAGTTCGGCACGTCAACGGTGATCACCTTGGCGGCGGCGCCGCCGATCCAGGCGCGCTGCCGGTCGCCGACAAAACTGACGCTGTCCACCTGGCCCGCAAGCGCGGCACCGTCGGGCGCGACGATGCGGATCGACTCCGGGCGGATCATCGCAAAGACCGTGCCGGCGTGACCGTTGATGGCGCCCGACGTAAGCGGCAGCTTGCCGCCGGGCAGTGTCAGCGCACCGGCGTCGCATTGCGCCTCGACGATATTGGCGGCGCCGACGAATTCGGCGACGAAGCGGTTGGCCGGTGCGAAATAAATCTCGCGCGGTGTGCCGATCTGGGCGATGGCGCCTTTGCGCATGACGACGATGCGGTCGCCGAGCGCCATGGCTTCGGACTGGTCGTGCGTCACATAGATCGCGGTGATGCCGAGCATGCGCAGGAGCCGGTTGAGCTCGCCGCGCAGCCGGTCGCGCAAAGCCGCGTCGAGCGCCGTCAGCGGCTCGTCGAGAAGCAGCACGCTTGGCCGCGCCGCCACCGCCCGCGCTAGCGCCACGCGCTGGCGCTGGCCGCCGGAGAGCTGATCGATGCGGCGATGTTCGAGCCCCTCGATACCGGTCAGCTTCACCAGCTCGGCGATGCGCGTTTTACGCTCGCTGTCAGGGATGCCACGGATTTTCAGGGCGTAGCCGATATTGCCGCTGACATCCATATTGGGAAACAGCGCATAGGACTGAAACACCATGCCGACATTGCGCCGTTCGATCGGTACCCGCGTCACGTCGGCGTCGTTGAACAGAAGTCGGCCGCCGGCGTCCGGTGTCTCGAGCCCGGCGATAATGCGAAGCAGCGTAGTCTTGCCGCAGCCGGACGGGCCGAGCAGTACCAAGGTCTCGCCGCGCGCGACGTGAAGCGTCACCGGTTCGAGCGCGCGCGTGCCGTCGGCAAAGGTCTTGCCGCAGCTCTCGATGCTGAGCGCGACGCCGTGGCTGGCGTTCTGCCCGGTTTGCTGATCGCTCATCACCGCATCCCTATCGGACCGCTGCGGTAGCCGGCAAAGATCTGCATTGCCGTCAGCAGCGGAATGATCATAACGAAAAAGACCAGCGTATAGGCCGACGCCACTTCAAGCCGCATCGAGGCATAACTGTCGGCAAGCCCGACTGGCAGTGTTTTGGTCAGCGGGGTGTGCAACATCCAGGTCAGATTGAACTCGCCGAGCGACAGCGTCACCACCATCAGCGAGCCCGCGAGAATGCCGGGCCGTGCATTGGGCACGATGACATCGCGGAAGCGTCGCCACGGTGAGGCGCCGAGCGAGGAGGCGCCTTCGTCGAGCGTTTTCACGTCGATCGCGGCGAACACCGCCATCACCGAACGCACCATGAAGGGCAAGGTGAAGATGGCGTGGCCGACCAGAATGAACAGCCAGGAGCGGCGGAAGTCGCTGAAGCCCTGATAGGTGAGGAGCAGCCCGAGCGCAATCGCAAGGCCCGGAATGGCGAGCGGGAGCGTAATGATCTCTTCGATCGCGCGCGACAGCCGGTCATTGCGCAAATGCAGCGCATAGGCCGCGGGGACGCCGACCACGAGGGTGACGGCGAGCGCAGAGAACGCGATCAGAAACGAGCGGAAGATCGTGTCGTCATAGAGTTCCCAGACCTGAGCCACCCATTGCAGGGTGAGCCCGGATTTGATGCCGAGGAAATAATTGACGGTGACGCCCGCTGTCATCGACAGCACCGCGGGCACGATCAGGAATGCCGCGACCAGCAGCGTGAACAAAAGCTGCGCGGTAAAGATCAGTCGGTCGCGCGTCGTTTTCATCCGGCGGCCGCCACGGTGTTGCCGCCGAAAGTGCGGGCGAGCGCCAGAATGGCCCAGGTGACGAGGCCTAAGCCCACCGACAGCGCCGCGGACATGGCGAAATTCGCCGACAGCGTGAACTCGGTGTAGATCAGCATCGGCAACACATCGATGTCGGTCGCAAGCGTGAAAGCGGTGCCGAAAGCGCCCATCGCGGTGGCGAACGCGATCGCGCCTGAGGCAATGAAGGCGGGCGTCAGCGCCGGCAGCACGACATCGCGGATGACGCGCCAAGGTCCGGCGCCGAGCGCGCGGGCGGCTTCCTCGAGCGACGGATCGAGCTTCTCCACCGCCGCCATGATGGTGAGGATGACGCGCGGAATGGAGAAATAGAGATAGCCGAGAAACAGGCCTTGCAGCGAATAAGCGAAGACTTGCTTGTCGTTGAACAGGGTCAGCGCGATCTGGCCGATCAGGCCCTGACGGCCGGCGAGCAGGATGATCATGAAGCCGACAACGACGCCGGGAAAGGCCAGCGGGAACGTCAGCATTGCGATCAGAAAGGCGCGTCCCGGGAAACGATGGCGCTGCAGAAAGATGCCGCTGATGGTTGCGATCACGAGCGTGGCGCCGGTGGTCGCCGCCGCCAGCAGCACGGTATTGATCAAGGTCGAGCGGTAACGCGCATCGAGCAGAATGGCCGCATAGGCGGCCAAGCCCTTACTGCCGCTCGCGCCGACCACGACGAGCCGCGCCATCGGCAGCACGAAAAAAGCCGTGACCAGAATGGCGAGCGGCACGAAGCAAAGGACGATGAACGTCTTCTTGCTCATGAGGCCGCCTCCCTAACCCTCCCCGCTTGCGGGGGAGGGAAGGGTGGGGGCGATTGCTTCGCTTTGTGGTTACCCGTGCGATGCATCAGTGCGCGAGCGCGAGGTAGCGCTCGGTGAAGCCGCTCTGCAGCGATTCCATCTTGGCCCAGTCCACGCTCTTGGCGCGGGCATATTCGCTGTCAGGCAGGAATTTGGCTTTGATGGCGGCCGGCAGTTCGATCGGCCGCGACGGGCGCAGATAGGCATTGGCCCATAACGCCTGGCCCTTGTCCGACAGGAAATAGTCCAGAACTTTTTGCGCCTTCTCCTTGTCCGGCGCGTTTTTCACCAGCGACGTCACATAGGGGAAGACGACCGTGCCTTCGCAGGGAATGACGAATTCGAAGTGGCCATTCTCGCTGTATTTGGCGCGATAGGCATTGAAGTCGTAATCGAACAGGATCGGGATTTCGCCGGACACGACGCGCGCGTAGGACGTCTGCTTCGGCACAATCGGCTGGTTCTGGTGCAGCGCTTTGAAGAAATCGACCGCGGGCGTCATGTCGCTGTCGCTGCCGCCGAGCGCGGTATTCACCGCGACCGCGCCGACATAGCCGACCGCTGCAGAGGACGGATCGAGATAGCCGACCATGCCTTTATATTGCGGCTTCAGCAGATCCTTCCAGCATGCCGGCACCGGCGCGCCGCCGAGCGCGTCCTTGTTGACGAAGAGGCCGAGCGTGCCGGAATGAATGGCCGTCCAAAAACCGTCGGGATCTTTCAGACCGTTGGGGACCTGTTCGGAGAGCTTCGGCTTATAGGCCTCGATCAGATCTCCCGCGGCTTTCGCCTTCATGCCGAAATTGACGCCGTAATAGACGATGTCGGCGACCGGGTTCGCCTTTTCGGCGATGATTTGCGACAGCGCTTGGCCGGAATTCTTGTTGTCGAACGGAATGTCGTAACCGAGATCGGCCTTGATCTCCTTGAGCATGGTGGCGAAGTCGGCCCATTGCGGCGGGCAATTGTAGCAAATGACGTCGGCGGCTTTTGCCGGCGTGTGCGGCACGATCGCCGCCAGCGCAACGACAAAGATACCCGCGATCCAAGTCTGAAACCACGCTTGAAACCATGTCCGAAACCGTTTGCGCATTGCTCCGCCTCCCATAGATCCAGTGCTGCAAGCCAGTGATGCCGATGATCAGCTTAAACGCCGATGATCAGTAACGCCGATGATCAGTAACGCCGATGATCAGTAACGCCATGACACGTGACATGATGTGTTAAAAGCAGGCGCACGATAATATTGCAGCCCGATGACAGATGCGGCGTGAGACTAGGCTTCTAAACAGAAGCCGCCAATAGACTGGAACGCGAGGGGCGGCGGGCCGTGGTAACGCAGCCGGGCGCGCCCGGAGAGGGCGTCGGCACCTACGATCGGCGGCCGCGGACAAAGCTCATCAACAGCCAGGCGACTAAAGCGGCGCCGGCAAGCAGCGCGCCGATATCGAGCTCATGGCTCGGCCCCAGCACCGTTGCGAGCGCCAGCGCCGCGAGCAGCAGATTGACGATAAAGACGCGGCGTACGATCGCAATGACGGTGAGACCGCGATCCGTCGCGCGCTGATAGAAATGCGAGCGATGCGCCTGCCAAATCTTCTCGCCTCTGACGATGCGGCGCAACAGCGTGATGGTGGTGTCGGCGACGTAATAGAGCGGCAACAGGATCGCAGCCACCGGCGCGCCGTTGCCGGCGACGAGAACCAGCAGCCAGGCCAGCAAGAGTCCGATCGGCAGGCTGCCGACATCGCCGAGGAACAGCCGCGCCATCGGGCGGTTGAAAAATGCAAAGCCGATCGTCGCGCCGCATAGCGCGAGACTGACGACAATGGCCCAGGGCGGCAGCATGTCCTGAAGCCCGATGGCCGCTACCGCAGCGCTGACCGGCACGACTTCCGCGACCGTCATCCAGTCGAGCCCGTCCATGAAGTTCACGAGATTGACGAACCACAGCCCGCCGACAACGAGCAGCGCACGCTCGACCCACCATGGCAGCAACGGCGCGACGCGTAGCTCATGAGGCAAACTGAAAATCACCGCGGCAACTGCGATCGCCTGCAGCAGGAATCGCATCATGACATAGTTGGGGTGAATGTCGGCGACGATGCCGACGATGGCGATGAGAAGGGCGGCGGAAAACAGGATGGTCAGCGGAATGGTGCCGGCTTCGTCCGACGCCGAGTACAAGATGCCGACGGAGACGATGATCGTCGCGCCGATCACGGCAATGCCGCCGCCCTGCCGCGTCGGGACCGTGTGCGAAGAGCGTGCATTGGGACGGGCGAGCGCGTAACGCTTGAACAGCGGACGCAGGAAGACAATCAGCGCTACGCACATGAGCATCGCGCTCACGACGATCGCCGCCGGTATTGTGATCGCGTCATCCAGCATTCCGGGCCGCTTTCATCAGGTCCGTGTTTCGCTCTAGCATAGAAATTCGGCGGGGCCAGTGCCGGGCGGATTTCCTTTGCTGTTGATCGAAGCCGCGAAAACCGCGTAAGCCTTGGCGGATGACGGCCAAGCCCACCGATATGCCTGCCACCTTCCGCTTCGACCGCGCGTCGTTGCAATGGCTTGCCGACTGGCTCGCCGTCGGCGTCGCGCTGGCGCTGCCGTGGTCGACGTCGCTTGCCAGCATCCTCATCGTCGCGTGGCTGCTCGCCGTGCTGCCGACCTTGGACATGGCGGCGCTCAAGCGCGAGCTTATGACGCCGGCGGGCGGGCTCCCGGTTCTGCTGTGGGGTCTCGGCCTGATCGGCATGATGTGGGCGGATGTCGATTGGGTGGCGCGTTACCGTGGCTTTGACAGTTTCAATCGGCTTCTGGTCATCCCGCTGCTGCTGACGCAATTCCGCCGCTCGGACAACGGCGTCCGGGTTATTTGCGGCTTTCTCGTCTCCGAAACGGCTGTGCTGATCGTGTCTTACATTTTGATTTTGACACCGGGACTAACGTGGCGCGGCCATGTCGAGCGGCGTTCCGGTGCATGACGATGTATACCAGGGCTCGGCCTTTCTCGTCTGCGCCTTCGGCGCTCTCGGCTATGCCGCCTATCGCGGCGGCAAGAATCGCGGCACAGCGCTTGGCTTTGTTGCGCTCGCGGCCTTGTTCATCGCCAATTTCGCCTTTGCCGTCGTCAGCCGGATTGCGCTTTTCGCCGCGCCGGTGCTCATTGTGTTCATGGGCTGGCGATTGTGGCGCTGGAAGGGGATCCTTTCCGCCTGCCTGGTGGCCGTGGCGCTCGGCGGCGTGCTGTGGGCCGCCTCGCCCAGCCTGCGCGAGCGCGTGCACGGCAGCTTCGATGAGATTGCGCAATACCGCACCAGCAACCAAGAAACGTCGATCGGCGTGCATACGGCGTTCTTCAAAGCGTCGCTCGAGATCATGTCGTCGGCGCCGATCTTCGGCCACGGCACCGGCACCATTGTCGCGCAATTTCGCAAGGTGACGGCGGGCAACAGCGGCGCCGACGCCGTCGTTGCCGACAATCCGCACAATCAGACTTTTGCCGTCGCCATACAGATCGGCGCCGTCGGCGCGCTCGTGCTCTGGGCGATGTGGATCGCCCACTTTCTATTGTTTCGCAGCCGAGGCCTCCACTCCGGCCTTGCCGCCTGGATCGGCCCGGTCGTGGTGGTGGAGAACATCGTCTCCTCGACCGCACATTCGCATCTGTTCGATTTCACCAATGGCTGGCTTTATGTCTTCGGCGTCGGCGTGCTCGGCGGCATGGCCTTGCGCGAGCGCGACTAGCCCATAAAAAATTGAGCGCTCGCTTTATCGCGCGCTGAGCACGCGCCGATAGAGCTCGACGGTTTGCCGGCCGATCAGGTCGGAAGCGAATTTGTCTTCCGCCAATTGTCTTGCCGCCGCGCCGTAGCGCGCGCGGAGGTCGGGCGCGCCGGCAAGCCGCTCCATCGCCGCCGCAAGCGCCGGTGCGTCGTCGACGGGAAAGCGCAGCCCAGTCTGCTCATGGATGACGACTTCCCGGCAGCCCGGCACGTCGCTTGCGATCATCGCGCGGCCGCAGGCGGCCGCTTCCATCAGCGACAGCGGCAGGCCCTCGCGGCGCGACGGCAGCACCGCGACATGCGCGCGCGCCCAGAGATCCTTGATGTCGCTGACATGGCCGAGCCAGGTGATGTCCGGTTCTTTGTTCCAGGATTGCGCCTCCGCCTCCGTGACCGAAGCCGGATTGGCCGGATCGGGCGTGCCGGCAATCAAGAGCCGTGCGTCCGATCCGCGCCCGCGCAGCAAGCGAAACGCTTCGACCAGGGTGCGCACGCCCTTGTCGTCGAGGAGCCGTCCGACAAAGCCGAAAGTCAGCGGCGGCGGTGGCTCGGGCAGCGGCGTGAAGCGATTGATGTCGACGCCGGATCCCGAGATCAGCGCGATACGGCTCTTCGGAATGCCAAGCGACATCAATGCCGCCAGGTCGTCGCCGTTCTGCACCAGCGCGATGCTGCCGTCGCGATCGACCAGCGGGTGCAGCACCGCGCCGAGCGCAAGCCGCAAGGCGCGCGCCTTGAGGCTTGCCGAGGTGAATGCATAGCCGAGCCCGATGAACGCGTTGACGCAGGCGATGCGGCGGCCGAGCGTCGCAGCCAATCCCAGCACGGTCGATTGCAACGCGACGTGATGCGTTACGTCGGGCGCCACGTCGCGGTTCGCGCGCCGCAGCGCCGCGAGCGTCTTGAGTGTCGCAAATGGTGAAAGACTGCCGCGCGCGAACGGGATCGCATGCAGCGTAAAACCTTCGGCTTCGATCGCCGCTCGGCCATTTTGCACCCGCGTTGCCACATGCACGTCGAAGCCGGCGTCGCGCGCCGCGCGCGCCATCGGCAGGCGATGCGACAGGAAGGCCCAGTCCTCCGCCGTGACGTAAAGCAGCCGCGGCCGGTTTCGCTCCGGCGGTGGTGATTGTGTGCGAAGATCAGTCAAACAAAGTCCCCGATCCCTCGACCCTTATTCCGGACATTGAACGTATAGACCGCGCGGGGCAGACCCGCGAGGGTTCTAAAATGTGGCGTGGTTAAGCAATTTTATCTATATAATACAATATCTTATGTACGTTCACGCGCTGAACATTAAGCTTGACGTTCATGTTGTGAACGATGTACTTGTTGCCGGCACGGGGAGGGTAGGGTGATGCCCCAAGCGGCGCGAGACGACGAACCGGATAATGCCAGGATCGTGCTCGGACTTCTGGAGTCCGTCGAGCGCGACGGCGCCCAGTCGCAGCGCAAGCTCGCTTCCGATCTCGGCATCGCGCTCGGCCTGGTCAACGCCTATCTCAGGCGCTGCGTGAAAAAGGGCCTCTTGAAAATCGGCCAGGCGCCGGCGCGGCGTTACGCTTATTACCTCACGCCGCATGGTTTTGCCGAAAAATCCCGGCTCACCGTCGAATATCTGTCCTCGTCGTTTTCGTTCTTCCGCCATGCGCGGGAGGATTGCGCCAGCGTGCTGAAAACAGCGCATGCCCGCGGCTGGAATCGCGTCGCCCTGGCCGGCGTCTCGGACCTGGCGGAGATCGCGACGATCTGCGCGCTCGAACAGGGCATCGCCATTGTTGCAGTGGTGGATAGCAAGGCCGCGGTCGACAGGTTCGTCGGCATGCCGGTGGTGAAAACCATCGCCGCGGTCCCCGGGGGCTGCGACGCGCTGATGGTGACCGATCTGCAGGCGACCCGCGAATCCGTCGCCGCGCTTGCGGATCAGTTCGGCGCCGAACGCGTGCTGGTTCCAGCGCTGCTCGGCCTTCGCCTGACCCGCCGGACGGAGAGTGCGGCATGATCGCTTCATCTCAATCCGCGCTGGTTCGTCGCGCATACGCAGCCGAATGCCGAAGCCAAGGCCGTGGCCAATCTCAACCGCCAGGGTTTCGATGCCTATTTTCCGCGTTATCTGAAGCGGCGCCGGCATGCGCGCAAGGTCGACACCGTCGCCGCGCCGCTGTTCCCGCGCTATGTGTTCGTCGCCGTCGATATTTCCGCGCAGCGCTGGCGTTCGATCTATTCGACCGTCGGTGTCGCCCGGCTGGTTTGCAACGGCGACGAGCCGGCCGCCGTTCCGGACGCCATCGTCGCCGCGCTTCGCGAGCGCGAAGGCGACGGCGGCTTCATCAAGCTCGATTCTCGGCCGAACTTCCGTCCGGGCGAGCCGGTGCGCGTGCTCGACGGCGCGTTCTCATCCTGCCTTGGCCTGTTCGAGGGCATGGCGGATCGCGAGCGCATCGCGATCCTGCTCGATCTGCTTGGCCGCAAAGTTCGTGTGGTGCTGGACGCCGATCTGGTGGCGGCCGCATAGATTTTTTTGGAGCACGATCGCTTTCCGAAACCGCTCTTCGCCGGTCCGGGTCGTGCTCGAAAGCCGCATGTTGCGGCGCGTGTCGTGTCTTGTGGTCCGGGTGACGTCGTTTCACCCGGACTGCGGTAGCGTGGAAAATCGGCGCGAAATTGCAACGGTCGCTGGCCTCCGGCGCTGGGCAAATATCGGGGACATCATGAAAGTACTTGTAACCGGCGGTGCCGGGTTGGTCGGAACTGAGTGTTGCAAATTGTTCGCCAGCGAAGGCTGGGAGGTCGTAAGCATCGACAATTACATGCGCGCGCGAATTTTCGGCGCCGAGGCCGAGACCAAGGATAATATTCAAGAAACGCGGAAAAATTATCGGATCGAGCATCACGAGTTCGACATCCGCGATGAGAAAGTCGGCGAATTGATCAAGAACGTCGACGCCATCATACACACCGCGGCGCAGCCGTCGCATCCGCGCTCGATCGAGATTCCCATGGAGGATTTCGAGATCAACGCGCTCGGCACGCTCAATCTTCTCGAAGCGACGCGGAAGCACAACAAGAATGCGCCGTTCATTTTTTGCTCGACCAACAAGGTCTATGGCGAGGCGCCGAATTTTTTCTCCTACAGAAAGATCGGCAAGCGGTTCGAGCCTCATGATCCCGCGTTGTGGGATGGCTTCGACGAGTCGCTGCGCATCGATCGCCTGATGCACACGCCGTTCGGCGTCTCCAAGACCGCAGCCGATCTCTATTGCCAGGAATATGCGTATCTCTATGGCTTAAAGACCGGCATATTCCGCATGGGCTGCATTACCGGCGGCGCCGCCAAGGCTACCGAATTACACAACTGGGAGCCGTTCTTCGTCAAACGCGCCATGACCGGCGAGCAGCTCACCGTTTACGGCCACGATGGCTTTCAGGTGCGCGACGTGATCCATGCCGCCGATCTCGCCAAGCTGTTTCTCGAATTCATCAAGGCGCCACGGCCGGGCGAGGCTTACAATATCGGCGGCGCACGCAAGAATTCCATTTCGCTGTTGGAGTTCTTCGATCTGATCGAGAAGGTGACCGGCAAGAAGATGAACTACAAACTCGGCCCAGAACGCGAGGCCGATCACATCTGGTACATTTCCGATATCAGTAAAGCACGGCTGCACTACCCGGCCTGGGATATCCGAATCGGCCTCGAAGAAGCGTTCACCGATATCTTCCAGGCGCTTTCCAAGGCGGTCTAGAGCATGATCCCGAAAAGGGGAAACCGGCTTTCGGAACAGATCATGCTCAAATCGGAAATTTGGCCGGCGGCATAGGCGCGAACGTGTCGAAAAACGCCTTCCTTTATATGTCTTCGGTCTCGCATAACGCCTATCGCAATATCGTGGCGAATGCGCCGGATGGATTTGAATTTATCGACAGCGAATTCATGGCGCACGGCATGATCCAGGCGGCGCGCAGCCTGCCGTCCGCATTCGGCGCGGCGCTTGGCGCCAAGGCGCGGCGGCTGGTGACCAAGATCCAGCCTCATATTTCGCCATATTACAACGACGCGCATATCCTCCTGAACAAGCCGAAGGTGCGCCAATTCCATTCGCGCGATTTCGACATCGTCCATAGCGGCCAAAGCCTGCTCGATACCAATCTGCCCTATGTCGTCGACTTCGAACATGCCACGGCGTTCTGCGGCTATAGCCAATATGCGCTGCGCCGTTCCGGTTTCGTCGAAGCCCTGGAGCGCGTTCTGCTCAATCCGAAACTGAAAAAGCTTTTGGCCTGGAGCGATGCCGCGGGCCGCAGCCTGACCAATTTCGTCGGGAACAACGATATCGCGCGCAAGCTCGAGACGTTCTATCCGATCATGGCGCCGGCCAAGCGCGTGCCGCGCACCAGCACGTCGTTCAACTTCCTTTACATTGGCAATAATTTCTACGCCAAAGGCGGCTACGAGAGCTTGCTCGCCTTCGAGCGCATCGCCGGCCGATACGATGCGCGCTTCACCGCGATCGGTGACATTCCGCCGGAAGTCCAGGCGCGATTTGCCGGCAACAACAAGATCACGCTGATCGAGCGCGTGCCCTATGCCAAGGTGGTCGAGTTCTATTCCAACAGCGACGTATTTGTCTTTCCGTCGCATTACGACACCTACGGCTTCGTCATTCCCGAGGCGCTGTCGTTCGGACTGCCGGTGATCGGTGTCGACAGCTTTTCGATGCCTGAACTCGTGCAGCACGAAAAGACCGGGCTTCTGGTCAAGACGCATTTCAATTCTTTCGCCGACGACGACGGCTATGCCGCGCCGACGCAGCGGGAACTCGCGCTACAGCGCCATGCCGCCTGCGCCAATCCGCCCGACTGGTATGTGACGCTACTCGCCGACGCCATGGAGCGCTTCATCAACGACCGGCGCCTGAAGGACGAATGCTCCAAGAACGCGATTTTGGAGACGACCGAGGGCAAGTTCAGCCCGAAGCGCTCGCGCGAGCAGCTCAAGCGCATTTACGAGGACGCGCTTCGCGCCTGATCCGACATGACGCTGGCCGAAGATCTGAAAAAGTCCGCGCGCAATGTCCATTCGCAATATGGCGAGGACGGTATCGTCGAATGGATATTCAGCCGCGTTGGGCCCGGCAACAAGACCTGCGTCGAGTTCGGCGCCTGGGATGGACGCAATCTGTCGAATACGTTCAATCTGGTGGCGCATCACGGCTGGAAGGCGATCTATATCGAAGCCGACCCGAATAAATTTCCGGCGCTGACGCAGACCGCGGCCGTCTATCCGGCGATCACGCCGGTCTGCAGCCTGGTCACCGCGGCGGGGGAGACCGCGCTCGACAATATTCTGGCACGGCACGCGGCGCCTGAGGAATTCGACATCCTGTCGATCGACATCGACGGCGACGATTACGACGTCTGGGAAGCAAGCGTAAAATATCGCCCGCGTCTGGTGATCGTCGAATTCAATCCGACATTTCCGGCCGACTTCAATTATGTCGACCGCGGCGGCCGCGGGTTCATCGGCTCGTCTGCTGCGGCGTTTACGGCGCTGGCGGCGCGCAAGGGCTATGGCCTGCTGGGCTCGACCGCAACGAACCTGTTCTTCCTGCGCGACGATTGCTTTGCCGCGCTCGGGGCCGAGCCGCAGGCGCTTGCTGACGTGCTCGACCCGCAGGCGGCGTGCTACGCCTTCCTCAATTATGCCGGCGAATTCGTGTTCAGCAACGAGACCATGGCGCGCCGGCTGCGCGGCGTCAGCTATGCGCAACGATTGAAGACCTGGGCCCGGCGCATTTCCGGCATGCCGACATTCTATGTGCTTGGCCAGCCGCATGCGCAAAGCAGCGTCGCGCTGAAATTCCTGCGCCGGCTGGCGGCGCTGGCGCGCGGCGCTCGCCATGTGCCGGAATCCGTGGATACCAGCTTATGAACGCCGCAGCACCGGCGCCACGCCTGACCATCGTGCTGCCGCTGCGCGGGCGGCACCTCTTTACGCTGCGGTTTCTTTGGTGTGCCGACAAGCTGCGGCTGCCGCATCGTATCTTGATCGCAGACGGCCAGGTCAACGAGACGATGGCGCGTCATATCGAGAATAGCCGGACGTTCTTTCCCCATCTCGATATTGATTATGTGCGTTACCCGGACGACACCGGTTACCGGCAGTATTTCGCCAAAATGACGGATGCGATGAAGCGCGTGCGCACGCCCTATGCGATGCTCGCCGATAATGACGACTTTCTCGGCATCAACGGCATCGAACAGGCGCTCGATTTCCTCGAAGCCAATCCGGATTACGTCGCCGCTCGGGGCCATCCGATCGCATTCCAGGCCTATTCCGGTTTGGGAGCGCCGGGTAGCGGCATCTACGGGCGCATCAATCGCCTGCGCATGACCTACAGGTCGGAAGACGTGTCGCAGCCCACTGTTTTCGAGCGGCTCTGCCACGGCGGGCAATCGCTCCTGATCTATTATTCGGTTTATCGCACCGAAGCGCTGGCCACGTTATGGCGGGAAGACAGCGAGATCGATTTCTCCGATCTGATGCTGCACGAACAGTATCACGCCATGCGCACGCTCACGCTCGGCAAGGTGCGGACCATGCCGACGATCAGTTACTTTTCGCAGATCGGCACCTCGACCTCGTCGGACCCTATGCGGGATTGGGCGAGCCACCTGTTGCGCAGCCATTTGACCGTGGATGTTCACGACGTCGTCAAGCGCGTTGCAGCCGCCGCCGCCGCTGCGGGCGCCGACGAGATCAAGACCGCCGAGGAGGTCCGCGGCCTCATCGAAAGCCAGTTCCGGGATTTCCTTTGGAGCAATTACGGGCTCCTCATGCAGATCAAACGTTTCATCCGCCGCAATTGGCCGGCGCTGGTTAAATTCGTGCAAACGCGCCCGCGCTTCCTTGTCTGGCGGGAGCGCAATACGGCGCTGGCGAAACTCGCGGCCGCCGGTGCGTCGGCCGAAGACCTCAGGCGCACGCGTGACGATCTCGCGGCCGTCGAGAACGCATTGTCGCGGCAATCGTTCCTGCAATTCGCCGCGCCGTTTCTGTCGGTCGCGCGCGCCGATGGCAGTCGCGACTGGTTCTAGGGTTTTTTAGAAAAATCATGACGCTGCAAAGCGACAACCGAGACGGTGAGGCCGGTACGCGACGCGGCAGCGTCAGCGCCCGGCCAGCCGCGCCCGATCTGCTCATCCATCTGCACATCGCCAAGACCGGCGGCACGACGCTCAGCAGCATGGTCAAGCATGCCTTCCGCGGCGACGAAGTGTTCGAAACCATAGCGCGGGACGGCCAGAGCTATGGCGGTTTGGATCTTTTGACATATGAGAGCTGCCAGCATTTGCTGCACGACTACGATCTCGGCCGGCTGCGTTATTTCACCGGCCACGTGCCAATGGGTGTGCACCGCATGTTCGCCCAGCGGGCGAAATACATTGCCATCGTGCGGCACCCGGTCGAACGGCTGTTGTCTTATTTTTATTACCGCATCCAAGGCGGCGATCCTTATCTGAAGGACGGCAAGCCGCTGACGTTCGAGGCCTATGTCGAAAGCGGCGGCGATATCATCTTCAATAACTATCAAGTGCGGGTCGTCAGCGGCAGTCCCGATCTCGATGCCCCAGCCGGACTGCGAGGCGCTTTGGTGACCGGCGTGCCGGTCGAGGGCCGTCATCTTGAAATGGCGAAGCGCAACGTCGAGGAGAATTTTCTTGCGATCGCGCCGCTTGAGCAACTGACCGAACTCGCAATGCTGCTACGCCGGATTTATGGCTGGCCGATGCGTCGGCTGCAGACCGAATATAAGAACCCCACCAAAGAGCGGCCGCGCGCTCGGGAAATTGCGCCGCGCCTTCTGCGCATCATCGAAGACAACAATGCCCACGATATCGCGCTCTACGAGTGGGCGTGTAAACGTTTCGCCGAGCAGAGAAAGCTCTACGAGCCCGAACTGTCGCGGGACCTGCAAGTTTTCAGCATCGTCAATCGCAGTCTGACGAAGGCGGGAGAAATCCTGCCATGGACGCTGCGCAAGCGGCTGGCTCAGATCCTGTTCTACGCGCGCTGAATGAATCTGCATCTAAAACTGCTCGACGATCTAATGACGCGGCTCGGCTGGCGCTTTCCGGCGCTGGTGGCCTGGACCGCTTTGGTCGGCCTGAGCGAGGGCATCTCGGTCATATTATTGCTGCCGCTATTGAACCACGTCGGCATCGCGGCCGGATCGAGCCAAGGCCTGGTGACCGGGCTCGTCAACAAGAGTCTCGCCTTTATCGGGGCCACCGAGCCGCTGCCGATCCTTGCCGTCATCATTGTTGTTGCCGGCGTTCAGGCGATTCTCACCATTGCGCTGAACTGGTGGAGCGTGAAGCTGGCGCGGCACTATCAGAGCCGCCGCCAGCTCGAAATGTTCCGCGCCTTCATGCGCGCGCGGTGGGGGTTCATCGCCGCGCGCAAAGCCGGCGAGATGACCAACGCCATCGTCACCGAGAGCGAACGGCTGGGCCGGGCCTTTACCATCTCCTTGTCGCTGGTCGGCAGCCTCGTCGTCGCGGCCATTTACCTGATCCTGTCGCTCTTGATTGCGTGGCAGGTCACGGTGAGCCTCATCATCTGCGCCGGCGTCGCGGCGCTCGGCATGGTGCGGCTTTATCGCAAAGGCTATGCCGCCGGCAAAAGCATCGCGCCGCTCGATGCCGAACTGCAGTCGGCGCTGAACGAGCAATTTGCCGGCGCCAAATTCATCAAGGCGAGCGGCATCGACGATCGCGCTTCGATGCTGATCGAGCCGCTGCTGCGGCAGCTCGAGGACGCCAACACCTTTGCCGGCGCTGCGCCGGGCACCGTCCGCGGCGTGCTGGAATTCACCGGACTGGTCGGGCTCGCCATTATTCTTGTGCTCGCCGGCGAAGGCATGGGGGTTGCGGCCGGCAATATCGTCATCGTGCTGGCGCTATTCGGGCGGCTGTTTCCGCGCCTCACCGCCGTGCAGGCGCAGATGCATTATCTCACCGGCAATCTGCACGCCGTCGAGGTGATCGATCAGTTGCAAAAGGCGGCCGAAGCCGAAGCGGAGCGGCAGGATCATTCCGGCGAAACGCTCAAGATCGCGCGGCCGTCGGCGCTGGCGGTGCGCAATCTGCAAGTCAGGCTCGGCGAGCGCCTGGTGCTCGATCAGATCAATCTGACCTTGCCGATCCCCGGCGTGGTTGCCGTCGTCGGCCGTTCCGGCGCCGGGAAATCGACGCTGGTGCACACTTTGCTCGGCTTGGTCGATGCGAGCGCAGGCTCGATCCGGCTCGGCGAATACGATTTCGCCACGGCGCCGCTCCGCGCCTGGCGCCGCGCCATCGGCTATGTGCCGCAGGAGACGATCCTGTTTCACACCTCGATCCGCGAGAACCTCACGCTGGTGAAGCCGAATGCCTCGCCGGCCGAAATCGAGACCGCGACGCGCCGCGCCCACGCCTATGAATTCATTCAGGCCTGGCCGGAAGGTTTCGACACGGTCATCGGCGACCAAGGCGTCAAATTGTCCGGCGGTCAGCGCCAGCGGCTTGGCATTGCGCGCGCGCTGCTTACCAATCCGAGCCTGCTGCTCATGGACGAGGCGATGAGTGCGCTCGATACCGAATCCGAAGCCGAGCTGGTGCGCACCATCGAGGAGCTGCGCAAAGAGATGGGCATTCTGATCGTCGCGCATCGGCTCGCTGCGGTGCGCACGGCCGACGCCATTTGCGTCTTGGAGGCCGGCCGCGTGGTCGAAGCCGGGACCTGGAACGAACTGATGGCGCGGCGCGGCCGGCTTTATGCCCTGGCCGAGGCGCAATCGCTGGTCCAAGTGCCTGCGAACAGCGCGGCGCTGGCGGCGTCCTGATCACCTCATTCAAAGCGATTTAGTAAGGCGATACATGACCATGCCGGATCATAAACTCACAACACAATGCCGCGTCTGCGGCGGGCCCATCCAAGCTTTCATGACGTTCGGCCGCATGCCGATCGCCAACGGCTTCCTCAAGCAAAGCGAAGTCGCCGGCGAATATTTCTTCGAATTGGCGCCGGCGTTCTGCGACACCTGCAAGATGTTTCAGATCGTGGAACAGCCGGACCCGGACAAGATGTTCCACGAGCATTATGCGTTCTATTCGAGCACCTCGCGCCACATGCAGTCGCATTTCGAGCGCTACGCCAATTTCGTCATCGGCGAGGTGCTCGATGGCCGCCCCGATCCGTTCGTCGTCGAGCTCGGCAGCAACGACGGCATCATGCTGCGCCACTTCAAGGATCGCGGCATGCGGCATCTCGGCATCGAGCCGTCGTCGAATGTCGCCGATGTGGCGCGCGAGCGCGGTGTCCAGACCATCAGCAAGTTTTTCAATCCGGCGCTGGCCGACGAGATCGTGGCCGAGCACGGCCGCGCCGATGCGATCCTTGCGGCGAATGTGATGTGCCACATTCCCGATATCAACGGTGTCGGCGCCGGCGTGCAGCGCCTGCTCAAGCCCGGCGGCGTCTTCATCTTCGAAGACCCCTATCTTGGCGACATGATTGCCAAGACCTCATACGACCAAATCTACGACGAGCACGTCTTCATCTTCTCGGCGATGTCGGTGCAGCGCGCCTTCGCGCCACATGGCCTCGAACTGGTCGATGTCATGCCGCAGGTCACCCATGGCGGCTCGATGCGCTACATGTTCGCGCCCAACGGCAGCCGTCCGGTCGCGCCGCGCGTCGAAGAACTGCTCGCCAAGGAAAGAGCGCAAGGCCTTGATCGCGCCGATACCTACAAGCGCTTCAAGGAGAATTGCGAGAAATCCCGCACCGGGCTGATGCAGGCGCTCGAGACCTTGCGCCGCGAAGGCAAGCGTGTCGTCGGCTACGGCGCGACTTCGAAGAGCACGACCGTGACCAATTATTGCGGCATCACGCCGGACCACGTCGAATTCATTTCCGACACGACGCCGATCAAGCAGGGCAAACTGTCGCCGGGCGCGCATATTCCGGTCAAGCCTTATGGGGAATTCACCAAGCAATATCCGGATTGCGCGCTGCTGTTTGCCTGGAATCATGCCGCCGAGATTCGCGAGAAAGAGCAGTCGTTCATCGCCGCGGGCGGGCGGTGGCTGGTCTACGTTCCAGAAGTGAAGATCGAATCATGAACGCCTCGACCGCCTCCGCTGCTGTCGGCGCTTCCGTCGCCACGCCTATTGGCGCTCCTATTCCTTGGGCCTCGCCAGCCGCGCAATACCGCACGCACCGGAAGGCGATCCAGGCTGCAATCGCGCGCGTTCTCGACAACGGCCATTTCGTGCTCGGCGAGGAAGTCGAAGCGTTCGAGCGCGCGTTCGCGCAATATTGCGGCGTGGCGCACGGCGTTGGCGTCGCCAGCGGCACCGATGCGCTGGAGCTTGCCATGCGTGCGCTCGGTATCGGGCCGGGCGACGAGGTCATCACCGTCTCGCATACCGCGGTCGCAACGGCGGCAGCCGTGCTCGCCTGCCGCGCCACGCCCGTTCTGGTCGATATCGATCAGGCCCATTACACAATGGACCCGTCGAAGATCGAAGCTGCGATCACACCGCGCACCAAGGTGATCGTGCCGGTTCACCTTTACGGCCAGGCTGCCGACATGGACGCGGTCCTTGCGATTGCGCAGGCGCACAAGCTGCGGGTGATCGAGGATTGCGCGCAATGCACCGGCGGCCGTTATGGCGCGCGCCGTCTCGGCAGCCTCGGTGACATCGCTTGTTTCAGCTTCTATCCAACCAAAAATCTAGGTGCCATCGGCGACGGCGGCATGGTGATCACGTCGGACGCCGATCTTGCCGCGCGCGTGCGGCGGCTGCGTCAATACGGCTGGGATGAGTCTCGCAAGACCCATGAAGTCGGCCGTAATTCCCGGCTCGATCCGATGCAGGCGGCGATCTTGGCCGCGAAGCTGCCGCATCTCGACGCCGACAATGCGCGGCGCGGCGCGATCGCCGCGCGTTATGACCGCGGCCTTGCTGGCCTGCCGTTCATAGTGCCGGCAGCGCGGGCCAACGCCACGCATGTCTATCATCTCTATGTTGTGCGCTGCGATGATCGCACAGGTCTCATGGCGCATCTGCGCGCGGATCAGATCGGCTCCGCCGTGCATTATGCCGAGCCAGTGCACGTGCAGAAGGGCTACGCGGAAAAATGCCTGCTGCCGAAAGGTGGCCTGTCGGTCACGAACGCCATCGTCGATAAGATTCTGTCGCTGCCGATCTATCCCGAACTGACCGACGCCGAAGTCGACCGGGTCATTGCCTCGCTGCGCCGTTATGCCGACAGCCGTTGAACCGGCCGACGCGATCGATTGCGCGGGTGCGCATGATACGACCCATTGCTCGCCGCTGTTTACGATTTTCACGCCGACCTATAACCGCGCCCATACGCTGCACCGCTGCTTCGAGAGTCTATCGGCGCAGACGTTGTGCGATTTCGAATGGATCGTGGTCGACGACGGCTCGACCGACGGCACCGCGCGGCTGGTCGAAGGCTGGATCAAAACAGCGAAGTTTCCCATGCGCTATTTGCGCCAAGACCACGGCGGCAAGCACATCGCGCATAACCTTGCACTCGACGCCGCACGCGGCAAGTTCTTCACCTGCCTCGATTCCGACGACGCGGTGGTGCCGGACGCGCTGGAAAAACTCTCCCGCGCCTGGGATACCATTCCGGAAGATGCGCGACCGGGCTTTTGCGGTGTCGACGCGCTGTGTTGCGATCAGCACGGTCATATCGTTGGCGATAAATATCCGATCGACCCGCTCGACGCCGATCTGCGCGAGCGCAAATACGTCTACGGTCCACGCGGCGAAAAGTGGGGCGTCGTGCTGACCGAGATCGCGCGGCGCTATCCGTTTCCAAACGTTGCGCGCGGCCAATATCTGCCGGAAGGCATTGTCTGGCTGGATATGGCCAAAATCTACAAGAACCGGGCGGTCAATGAGATCGTCAGGGTGTACTACATCGACGAGAGCGAGCCCGGCGTCACGGTCGCGCTCAAGCGCAGACTTGCTGCCCACGCCGAGGGCAATTGGTATTATTACGTCTGGCTCCTCAACAACGATCTCGAATATTTCTTTCGCGCGCCGCTGCCGTTCCTCAAGGCGGCGGTGATGCTGCCGGTCGTTGCCTGGATCACCGGACATGGGCTCGGCGCCTCGCTTCAGGCGCTGTACAGTCTGGCTGCTAAAGCGCTCGTCGTTGCAGCGCTGCCGGCGTCGGCGCTGATCTTCGTGCTGGATCGACTGCGGAAGACCGCTTGATGAATGTGCGTCTGACCATCGTTCTGCCGTTGCGCGGCCGGCCGCTGTTCACGCTGCGCTTTCTGTGGCACGCTAATGCGGCGCGCTTGCCTTACAGGTTCATTATTGCCGACGGCGAAGTCCGTTCGGAATTGTCTCATCTTCTTGAGAATTCGGCCAAACTCTTCCCCAATATCGACGTCGAATACATTCGCTATCCCGACGACACCGATTTCGGCCGCTACTTCGCCAAGATGACGGACGCGCTGCAGCGGGTGCAGACTCCATATGCGATGCTTGCCGACAACGACGATTTTCTCGCGCTTACCGGGCTCGAACGCAGCCTCGATTTTCTCGACGCAAACCCCGATTACGTATGCTGCGGCGGCGGCATTGGTGGCTTCGCCGTCTATTCGCGCAATGCGCCGCAGCTTCGCGGATTGTGCGGCCCGCTGAACAAGCTCGCTTATAGATACATGCCTTACGACCGCTCGCTCGACCTTGATTCGCCCTTGGTGGCCGAGCGGCTATCGCAGGGCCTGCGCAATTCGTGGAGCTATTACGCGGTTTTCAGATCATCCGCGCTGCAGACGATCTGGCGCGAAGTTGCCGAGCTCGATCTAAGCGACCTTCAGCTCCACGAGAAATACTGTGCGATGCGGACTTTGACTTTGGGCAAGGCGCGGTCGGATCCGGCGACGATCTCTTATTTGCGGCAATATTGGACGACGCTGCGCTCGGCCTTCTCCAAGGATTGGGTCCACCATCTGGTGCGCAGCCGCTTCAATACCGACTTCACCGCTGTTCTCGGCCGCATTTCCGATCAGGCCGCCGCGGCCGATGGCGAGAATCGCGATGTTGTCGCTGAGAATCTGCGCGACAATTTCAGCCGGTGGTTCGGCGACTTTCTGCGCCGGAATTACGGCCCCTACGCGGCCTTGCGTACCTATCTGCGCAATAAGGCTCCGGGCCTGGTCGAATGGGTGAAAATGCGGCGGCGCCACTCTGTACCGCTCGACCGGCGCAAAGTATTGGCGAGGCTGCGCGAGGGTGGCGCCTCGGAGGATTATGTCAGAGCTTTCAGTGCGGAACTGGCGCAGGTCGAGGACGTCATCTGCGGCCCCGCCTTTGCGGAGTTTATTCGCGCCTATGTGCCGCTTTTCGCGCCCGAGACCGCCTACAAGTCAAAAGGCGACGTCGCCGCTCAGCTTGGATCGTTAGGCCGAGGCCAAAGTGCCTGACGCGATCTATGTTGTGGGTGGCGAGCAGCGCGGCGTTCCGCATTGGACGCAGGAATGGAAGCTCTACAAAAAGGCGCTGGTCACCAAAGTTGCGGACGGGCGGGTCGAGCGGGTGCTCGAATACGAAACCGCGCCGCAACATTGCGCCGACGACGCGCCGTCGATCGTCTTCAAGGCCGCCTCGATCCATGGCGACCGCGCTTATCTCTGCACGCAGACCGAAGTACTGATCTGCGACTTCCCGTCGTTTTCGATCCGGCAGGTGATTTCGCTGCCGTGCTTCAACGATCTGCATCACGTGGCGGTGGCGCCGGACGGCCGGCTCTTTGTCGCCGTCACCGGTCTCGATGCCGTCGCGGAAATGACCCCGGACGGCGTGCTGTTGAATTTGCTGAGCGTGACCGGCAAACCGGTTTGGGAGCGTTTCTCGAAAACCACCGATTATCGCAAAGTTGCGACCACCAAGCCGCACCAGGCGCATCCCAATTTTGTGTTCTTTCTCGACGGCGTGCCTTGGGTGACGCGCTTTCAGCAGCGCGACGCCGTGCCGCTTCATGGCGAGGCCGGCGCCCGCGCGCCGTTCGCCTTGGGCGCCGAAGGCGTCCATGACGGTCACGTCGCCGAATGCTGCATCTATTTCACGGCGGTGAATGGGCTTGTTCTCTGCGTCGATCTCGCGTCCGGAAAAATGCAGGGCTTCGATCTCAATCGGGCTCAGGGACCTTATGCGGATCGTCCGCTAGGATGGTGCCGCGGTATCCTGCCACTCGGCAATGAAGTCTGGGTCGGATTTTCGCGCATTCGCTATACAACGCTGCGCCACAATATCGATTGGGTGCGGCGCGGCTTCCGCAATATCGATCGCCTGCCGCCAGCGCCGACTCGCATCGCGCGCTATGACCTGGACAAGAACATGCTCGTCGACGAGCTCGATCTTGAGCCGGCCGGCATGAACACGGTCTTCAGTATCCACAAGGCTTGAGCGCGGTACGGTAATGAAGATCAAGGAAACCGGTCTGCCCGGTCTGCTGGTGATCGAGCCACGCTACTTTCGCGACGAGCGCGGCTATTTTCTCGAGACTTTCGCCAAGCCGCGTTATCGCGACGCCGGAATCGCCGACGATTTTGTCCAGGAAAACCATTCGCGATCGAACAAGGGCATTCTGCGCGGCCTGCATTTTCAGGTCCGCTATCCGCAGGCGCAGCTAGTCACGGTGATGCGTGGCAGGATTTTCGACGTCGGCGTCGATTTGCGGCGCGGCTCGAGCACGTTCGGCCGCTGGTTCGGCGCCGAGCTGAGCGACGAGGGGCCCTGTCAGTTATATATGGCGCCCGGCTTCGCTCACGGCTTCTGCGTGCTCAGCGACACTGCCGACCTGCACTATATGGTGAGCCGCCTTTACGATCATGGCGACGAAGGCGGCCTGTTGTGGAACGATCCCGATATTGGCATCCGCTGGCCCATCGACGCGCCCAGTGTATCGCCGCGCGATGGCGCCTATCCGGCATTGCGCGAGCTTGGGCCGGAACGGTTGCCGCACCCGCCATTTCCTCTTTCCCAGAGCGCCACATGAGCACCGTCGTCATTACCGGCGCGCAGGGTTATATCGGCACGGCGCTGGCGAAGCGCCTCGCGCAAGAGGGCCATGCGCTGCGGCTCGTCTCGCGTGCGCCGCGCGCATCGCGTCTTGACGCGTCGCCCGGTGCGCGGATCGATTATATCGCGGCCGATCTGCGCGACCCGCGCGCCTGGACGCAATTGCTCGATGGTGCGGACGCCGTCGCGCATCTGTCGTCGCGCACCGATTTGCGCGCGGCGGAAGCAGACCCGCAGGGCGATGAGGACATCAATATCGCGCCGATCCGTGCCCTTGCCGAAGCGGCGGCGAAAGGCGCCGCCGCTGCCGCGATAGTCTTCGCCAGCACAGTGACGATTGCCGGCATGCACCCCAAGCTTCCGGTCGACGAAACCACGCCGGATGCGCTGTGCTCGGTCTATGATCGGCACAAAGAAATCTGCGAAACGATTCTGCGCGAGGCGACCGAGCGCGGCGTGTTAAGCGCCTGTACGCTGCGGCTGTGCAATATTTACGGTTACGGCGGCGCGTCGATCAATGCCAATCGCGGCATTCTCAATATCATGATCAACCGCGCCATCGCCGGCGAGCCTCTGACGCTCTATGGCGACGGCGGCTATATCCGCGATTTCGCGCATCTCGAAGATGTCGTCGAGGCGTTTCGTCTCGCAATCGGCAAGCCCGGACTGTGCGACGGCACGTCCTACGTCATCGCCTCGGGCGAGGGCAAGACCTTGGCGCAAGCCTACGATCTGGTTGCGCAAGGGGCGCTGGAATATGTCGGCCGCCGCGGCGAAATCCGGCGCATCGCCGAGCCGGCCGATCTGCACCCGATCGAGAGGCGGAATTTCGTCGGCGATTCGCGGCTGTTTCGGCAGCGTGCCGGATGGCACCCGCGCTTTGATCTCAAGGCCGGGATTGCCGATTATTTTCAGCGGACGCTGACAGAGAAAAAGCTCGAAGGGCGGCCTCAGCGCAATCATGCACCAATCTAAGAGTGCCCGGTCTTTGATGCTGCCGCTCCGCGATGTCGGCGCCGTTCGGCTGATTGAATTGCCGCGCTACAGCCGCGATGATGGCGAGGTCGTGGTGGCGCAGGTTGCGGCACAAGTTGCCTTTCCGATCACGCGGGTGTTCACGGTCACGGCGCCGCTCGATGCGCTGCGGGGCGAGCACGCGCACATTCGTTGTGCGCAATTCATGCTCTGCGTTCACGGCGCGGTCGAGATCGTCTGCGACGACGGCCGCGACAAGAGGACATTTCATCTCGACCGCAGCAATCTTGCGCTGTGCGTGCCGCCGACCATCTGGAACAACATTTTCTTCCGGCAAGACAGAGCGGTGGTGATGGTGCTGTGCGACCGGCCGTTCGAGGAAGACGACTATCTGCGCGACTATTCCGAGTTCCTGGCGTTCCGAAAGGCAAATTCATGAAGATCGTGGTGACCGGCGCGCTTGGGCATATCGGCTCGGCGCTTGTGCGGCAGTTGCCGCTACATTTTCCGCACGCGGAAATCGTCATGGTCGATAACATGATGACGCAGCGCTACGCCTCGCTGTTTGGTCTGCCGTCGCTCGGGCGCTATCGCTTCATCGAAGGTGACGTCCGCACCATCGATCTGCGGCCTGTGGTGGAAGGCGCGCATACCGTCGTCCATCTTGCCGCCATCACCGATGCCGCCGGCACTTTCGACCGGGCGGCGGAGCTCGAAGCTAATAATTTCGAAGCCACGACCCTGATCGCCTCCGCCTGCCAGGAGGCCGGCGTCCGGCTCGTTCATCCGTCGTCGACCAGCGTGTACGGCACGCAGAACGATCTGGTCTCGGAGGACTGCGCGCTGGACGAACTCAAGCCGCAGAGTCCCTATGCCACAACCAAGCTCAAGGAGGAGGAACTGGTGCAGCGGCTCGCCAAGAACGGCGGACTGCGCGCCGTCGTGTTCCGCTTCGGCACCATTTTCGGCGCCTCGGCCGGCATGCGCTACCACACCGCCGTCAACAAATTCTGCTGGCAGGCGGTGATGCGGCAGCCGCTCTCGATCTGGCAGAGCGCCTACGATCAGAAGCGGCCTTATCTCGATTTGTTCGACGCAGTTCGCGCCGTGGCCTTCGTCATCAAGAACGATCTGTTCGACGGCCGCGTCTATAATGTGCTGACGCTCAACGCCACGGTGCGCGACATCGTCGAATGTATCCGCGAATTCGTGCCGCATCTGCAATTGTCGTTCGTGAACAGCCCGATCATGAACCAGTTGTCCTACGAAGTGTCGTGCGACCGCTTCCGCACCCGCGGCTTCGCTTTTGCCGGCGATATCCATCGCGGCATCGGCGAGACAGTATCGCTGCTTGCGGCCGCCAATCGGGTATGACCGCGTGCCAAGGCCGGGATCGCCCATTTGAACAGCGGATCGTTGCGCGTCGCGGTTGTGACCTCGCGCCTCGATATCGGTGGCACCGAGCGCCACATCGCGCGGATCCTGCCGGCGCTGCAACGGCGCGGCCTTGATGTCGCGCTCTATCTCATGGAGCGGGGCGGGCCGCTCGAAGCGGAGATCGCCGCTCTCGGCGTCCGCATCGACGGGCCGCTGCGCCGGGGCGCTCTGCACTGGCCCATTCTGCGCTGGTCTATGGCGGCGCTTAGTCTCGCGCGCTGGCTGCGCCGCGAACGCCCTGCGGTCGTGCATTTCTTTCTGCCGCGGCCTTATCTGTTCGGCTCAGTGGCCGCCGAGCTTGCCGGTCATAGGCGCCGGCTGATGAGCCGCCGATCGCTGACCGATTACCGCGCCAAATATCCGCTGCTCGGCGCCGTCGAGCGCTACCTGCATGGGCGGACTTTCGGCATTCTCGGCAATTCGCAAGCGGTGATCGATCAGCTTGCAACGGAGGTCGACGACCGGCGCAAGCTTGCGCTCATCTATAACGGCATCGAGATGCCGTCGCCGGTCTTTACCAATAGCCGCGCGCAGACGCGCGCCCTCTTGCAAATCCCAGGAGACGCCCTCGTCGTTTCGGTCATTGCCAACCTGATCGCTTACAAGGGCCATCGCGATCTGATCGAGGCGCTGGCGCTGCTGAAGGAGCTGATGCCCAAGCCATGGCGGCTTCTGGCCATCGGCCGCGATGACGGCATCGGCGGCGAGCTTAAAGCTTTGGCGCAGAGCCTCGGTATTGCCGACAATATAATGTGGCTCGGCGAGCGATCCGACGTTGAGGAACTCCTCTCCGCCAGCGACATTTTCGTTCTGCCGTCGCATCAGGAAGGCTTTTCCAACGCGCTTCTGGAGGCGATGGCCGCGCGCCTTCCCGCCGTGGCGACAGCGATCGGCGGCAATATCGACGCCGTCGCCGATAACGAAACCGGGCTTCTGGTGCCAGTGCGCGATCCGCGCGGTTTGGCGGCAGCGATCTTGCGGTTGGCGCAAGACCCCGATTTGCGCCGAAACTTTGGTGACGCCGCCCGCCGCCGCGTCGAGCAGCGCTTTTCATTGCAGGCTTGCGTCGATCGCTATGAGCGACTTTACCGGGCGCTGGGTGAAGCCGATCCGCCCCCGATCAGCGAGATCCTGTCCGATAACGCTGCCGCTCTTGGTAGCGACATGGTTGCCGTCGCGCGGGAGCGCGTCATCTGACGATGCAAGTCAGCCCGGATAATCAGGTCAGCGTCGATTATGATAATAATGTCGATCCGCAGGTCGCCCGCGGCTTCGGCGAGGAATGGTCGACCTTCCGCCAGGACCAAGATCATCTTCCTGATCAGCAGCGCCACGATATCTTCGCCGATTATTTCCGCATTTTTCCGTGGGCGATGCTGCCGCCCGGCGGCGGCGCCGGGATCGATGTCGGCTGCGGCACCGGGCGCTGGTCGATGCTGGTGGCGCCGCGCGTCGCTCATCTGCATCTGCTCGACGCCAGTGCGGACGCGCTCGCAGTGGCGCGGCAGAACCTGAAGGCGGCGACTAATGTGACATTTCATTGCGCCAGCGTTGCCGACATGCCGTTGCCGGCGGCGTCGCTCGATTTCGCCTATTCGCTCGGCGTGTTGCATCACGTGCCGGACACGCAAGCCGCGATTGACGCCATCGCCGGGAAGCTCAAGCCTGGCGCGCCGTTTCTGGTCTATCTCTATTATGCCCTCGACAACCGCCCGGCCTGGTATCGCGCGCTGTGGCGGATCAGCAATGTGGGCCGCGTTGTCATCTCGCGCTTCCCGCATCCGCTGCGCTTTGTCGTCAGCCAGACCATCGCGACGCTAGTCTATTGGCCGCTGGCGCGCATAGCGACGCTGTTGTCACGGCTTGGCCGCACACCGCGCGCGCTGCCGCTGTCCTACTATGCCGATAAATCGTTCTATGTGATGCGCACCGATGCCTATGATCGGTTCTGCACGCGGCTCGAGAAGCGCTTCACGCGCGCCGAAATCGAGGCAATGCTGACGCGCGCCGGTTTCGTCGATATCCGGTTTTCCGATAGCGAACCGTTCTGGTGCGCCGTAGGCCTCAAGCCGGCAGCAAAGTGACGGCGAGATGGAGCGGCGATTACGCCCAGCGTTCGCGCCAAGCTTCAAGCATCAGCACGTCCCACAGCAGATATTGCCAGTTGCGCCGGCCGTCGAGATGGTCGGCCCAGTAACGGCGTACCATGCCGGCGTCGAGCAGTCCGGCTTGGCGCAGCCGCTGTTCGTTCAGCAGCGTTTCGGCCCAATCGCGCAACGGCCCGCGCAGCCATTCGCCGAGCGGGATGCCGAAACCCATCTTCGGTCGTTCGATCAATTCCGGCGGCACATGGCGATAGAGCACCTGCCGCAGGATCCATTTGCTGGTGCCGTTGCGCACTTTGACATTTTCCGGCAGCCGCCAGGCGAACTCGACGACGCGATGATCGATCAGCGGCACGCGCGCTTCGAGCGCCACCGCCATGCTGGCGCGGTCCACTTTGGTCAGAATGTCGTCGGGCAGATAGGTGACGAGATCAAGGAACTGCATGCGGTCGAGCAGATCGGGAAAGTCCTTGGCCACGGTTGCGTCATCGAGAATGCTCCGCGGCTCCGCGACCTGCGGCATGATTTCGGACGGCTCCCAATGACTGACGAGGCGGCGATAGACTGCGTCCGCGCTGTCGAGCCGCAGCACCGCGGCGGCTTTGTGCACCTTGTCGCCAACCTGCGGCGGGCGCAGCCGCGACGGCAGCGCGGAGAGAAGCTGCGTCCAGCGGTCTGGCCGTACCGCGGTGATCGCCCTGGCCGCGCCCTTGCGCACCGCACGCGGCATCAGCGACAGCGAGCGCCAGAACCGCTGCGTGAGCTGATAACGATTATAGCCGGCGAACAATTCGTCGCCGCCGTCACCGGACAAAGCAACGGTAACATGTTTCCGCGTCATCGCGGAGACGAGATAGGTCGGGATCTGCGAGGAATCGGCAAACGGCTCGTCGTAGAAGTCGGCGAGGCGGGGGATCACATCGAGCGCTTCCTTCGACGTCACCGTCAGCTCGGTATGATCGGTTTGCAGATGCTTCGCCACCGCGGCCGCGTGGTGCGCTTCGCTGTAGCCTTCGATGTCGAAGCCGATCGAAAAGCTTTTCACCGTGCCGCTCTTCGCCGCCTGCATCAGCGCGACCACGGTCGAAGAATCGACGCCGCCCGACAGGAAGGCGCCGAGCGGTACGTCGGCGATCATGCGGCGGCCGACGGCGTCTTTCAGAAGCGATTCCAGTTGCTCGGTGAGTTCGACATCGCTGCCTTCGACCGGATTATGCGAGCCGTCGCGCGCAATGCTGCGGGCGTCCCAGTAGCGCGAGATTTTCGGCTCGCCCCGCCACGGCAGCGTCAAAACAGTGCCGGGCTCGAGCTTGTAAACGCCTTCATAGATCGTGCGCGGGGCGGGAATATAATTGTGCCGCATGAAAGCGGCGACGGCGCTCTGGTCGATGCGCGGCGTCCAGCCGGGATGCGCGCGCAGCGCTTTGAGCTCCGAGCCGAACAGGAACGTGTGGCCGAGCTTCGCCCAATAGAGCGGCTTAATGCCGAGACGGTCGCGCATCAAGGTCAGTGTGCGATCACGCCGGTCCCACAGCGCGATGGCGAACATGCCGATCATGCGCTTGAGCGTCGGCTCGATGCCGTTGGCGGCAAACAACTCCAAAATCACTTCGGTGTCGGAGTGGCCGCGGAATTTATGGCCGCGCGCGGCGAGCTCGGCGGCGATCGGCTGGAAGCTGTAGACTTCGCCGTTGTAACTGATCACATAGCGTTCGTCGGCGGACAGCATCGGCTGATGACCCGCGGCCGACAGGTCGATGATCGACAACCGGCGATGCACCAGCGCGGTTTCGCTTTCAGCGTCGATCCAGATGCCCTGGTCGTCGGGCCCGCGATAGGCAATGCTTTTGGCCATCGCCTCGGCGATCGTGCCGGCATCGCTACCGGATGCAGCGCCGATAAAGCCCGCAATGCCGCACATCGAATTTGTTCCGCGTCAATAATCGCATGATCCGGAAAAGCTTGCCCTCGGACTTGATCCGAGGGTGGAACCGGTTTTCCGGAAAGATCATGCTCCGACCAAACAGCTAGCACATTGAATATAGGTTAGGTCGCAAACTAACAACGAATTTTGCAGCGGCGCCTCGCAAGCTTTAACGATGATGGCATCGGCTGAGCCGGGTGTCGCTGTCGCTGTTGCCGGGCCACGCCGTGGCGGCTAAGAAAGCGCCACGTCGTGGGGCTGGCGTCGGGCGTATCCAAGGATTTCGTTTTGCCGCATCAACGCAAGATTGCCGTGATTGGGCTCGGCTATGTCGGGCTGCCGGTGGCGGTCGCCTTCGCGCGGTCCGGTGCGGCGGTGGTCGGTTTCGACATCGACGGCGGGCGTGTCGAGGAATTGCGCGCCGGCATCGACCGCACGCTCGAAGTCGAGAAGAGCGATCTCGCGCAGCCGACATTAACATATGCCGGCGATCCGCAGGCGCTGGCGGCCTCCGACTTCTACATTGTCACCGTGCCGACGCCGATCGACGACGCGCATCGCCCCGATCTCACCGCTTTGTTCGGCGCTTCCGACACGGTCGGCCGCTTCCTCAAGCGCGGCGATATCGTGGTCTACGAATCCACGGTCTATCCCGGCGCCATCGAGGAAGATTGCGCGCCGCGGCTTGAACGCGCCTCGGGCCTGCAAAGCGGCAGGGATTTCACGCTCGGCTATTCGCCCGAGCGCATCAATCCCGGCGACAAGAGCCATCGCTTCGAGACCATCACCAAAGTCGTGTCGGGCCAGGACGCCAAGACCTTGCAGATCGTTGCCGATGTTTATGGCTCGGTGGTCACCGCCGGCGTTCATCGCGCGCCGTCAATCAGGGTCGCCGAGGCGGCCAAGGTGATCGAGAACACGCAGCGCGATCTCAATATCGCTTTCATGAACGAGTTGTCGGCGGTGTTCGAGCGCCTCAATATCGATACCGGCGACGTGCTCGCCGCCGCCGGCACCAAATGGAATTTTCAGCGATTCTATCCGGGCCTGGTCGGCGGCCACTGCATCGGCGTCGATCCCTATTATCTGACTTATCGCGCCGAGAAGGCGGGCTACGATCCGCAGGTCATCCTCGCCGGCCGCCGCATCAATGACGGCGTCGGCCAGCGCATCGCCCGCGAATGCGTGCGGCGGCTGCTGTTGCGAAAGAACGGCACGTCGCTGGTCACGGTGCTCGGCATGACGTTCAAGGAAAACGTGCCGGACACGCGCAATTCGAAAGTCGCCGACATCGTGTCCGAGTTGCAATCCTTCGGCCTCGCCGTGCAGGTGCACGATCCCTTGGCCGATCCGGTGCAGGTCAAGCACGAATACGGCATCGGGCTCTTGCCGATGGAGGCGCTGCGCCCGGCCGATGCTGTGATCTTTGCCGTTGCGCATACTGCTTTTGTCAAAGGCGGCTGGCCGCTCCTGACCAATTTGCTCAAAGGCGGTTCCGGCATCGTGCTCGATGTGAAATCGCAGCTCGATCGCGGCGCGCGGCCCGACGACATCGATCTGTGGCGGCTGTGATGGCTTCGGTGTCCAAATCGCAAAAGCCGGTGCTGGTGACGGGCGCCGCGGGTTTCATCGGCTTTGCGCTGGCGCGGCGGCTTTTGGAAAACGGCCGCGCAGTGGTCGGCGTCGATTGCGTCAACGACTACTACGATCCGACGCTGAAGGAAGCACGTCTGGCGGTGTTGCGGCAGTTTCCGCATTTCAGCTTTCACAAGATCGATCTTGCCGAGCGCAAGCCCACCGAGGCGATGTTTCGCGACGGCGATTTCGGTCCGGTCGTCCATCTCGCCGCCCAGGCCGGCGTACGTTATTCGCTGCAGCATCCGCACGCTTATCTCGATTCCAATCTGGCCGGCTTTCTCAACGTTCTCGAAGGCTGCCGTCATCGCCATACCGAACATCTGGTCTTTGCCTCGTCGAGTTCGGTCTACGGCTCCAACAAGCGCATGCCGTTTTCCATTCACGACAATGTCGACCACCCGATCAGCCTCTACGCCGCGACCAAGAAGGCGAACGAGCTGATGGCGCATTCCTACAGTCACCTCTACGGATTGCCGACGACGGGGCTGCGCTTCTTCACGGTTTATGGCCCATGGGGCCGGCCGGACATGGCGATGTTCATCTTCGCCAAGGCCATCAGCGAAGGCCAGCCGATCAGGCTGTTCAATTACGGGCGCATGCGGCGCGACTTCACTTATGTCGACGACGTGACCGAGGCGGTCGAGCGCATTATCGGCAGAGTTCCCGTAAAATCCATGCCGGTGCAATCGGACGCGCCCGAGTCGGATACGTCATTTGGCGGCGATCTCGATCCGGGAACCAGCACCGCGCCCTGGCGCGTCTATAATATCGGCAACAATCGCACCGTCGAGATTTCCCGCGTTGTCGAACTCCTGGAGCAGGAATTCGGCCGCAAGGCGATCACCGAGCTCATGCCCATGCAGCCCGGCGACGTGCCGGAAAGCTGCGCTGATGTCGACGATCTCGTGCGCGATGTCGGCTTCCGGCCGTCGACCCCGATCGAGCAGGGGTTGCGCAATTTCGCCGCCTGGTATCGCGATTATCATCGATGCTGATCGATGTTTCATCTTTCTGCGCAGCCTGGACTATAATGACGCCATGATGGATTTTTTGCGCAACCCGCGCCGTGTCGGGATCGTCTTGATTGATCTCTTTTTTACGGCGTTTGCGCTGGTGGCGACATTCTATGTCCGCTTCGAGAACGGCGGCTTTGAGGAGCGGCTGCATTGGCTACTCGTCTATCTGCCTGTCTATCTGGTCTATGCCGGCACGGTTTATTGGATCTTCAATCTTTATATCGGCAAGTGGCGTTTCGCCTCGCTGCCGGATTTGTGGAATATCGTCCGCGCCGTCACCGTCTTAGCGGTGTCGCTCCTCGTTCTCGACTATATTCTTCTTTATCCAACTCTTTATGGCACTTATTTCTTCGGCAAGATCACCATCGCGCTTTATTGGTTCTTGCAGATATCTTTCCTTGGTGGTCCGCGTCTCGCCTATCGCCTGTTCCGGCACTCGCGCACGCAGCAACATGCGCGGCGGTCGGATGCGGTGCCGACGCTGGTGGTCGGCGTGGCCGCTGACGCGGAGGTCTTGATTCGCGCGGTCGAGAACGGCGCCGTCAAAAAAGTGCGGCTGGTCGGCATCCTGTCGCCTTCAATAAACGATCAGGGCCAGTCGCTGCGCGGCGTTCGCGTCCGCGGCCGGCCGGAAAACCTTGAAAACGTCGTCGCCTCCCTCGCCGGACAGGATATCCGCGTCGGCCGCTTGGTGCTGACGCCGAGCGCGTTGTCGCCCGATCTGCATCCAGAAACCATGCTGATGCAGGCGCGCCGGCTCGGCCTGACCACGAGCCGGCTGCCGTCGCTCGAAGCCGGCGAAGAGGCGCTGCGACTTGCACCGGTCGCGGTCGAGGATTTGCTGCTGCGCCCGAGCGTGAAGATCGACTACCGCCGCTTGGAGGAATTCATCCGCGGCAAGACCGTCGTCGTCACCGGCGGCGGCGGCTCGATCGGCTCGGAAGTTTGCGACCGCGTCGTCAATTTCAGCGCCGGCCGCCTGCTGGTGATCGAGAATTCGGAACCGGCGCTGCACGCCGTCATGGAAAAGCTCGCCGCCAAGACAACAACAGCGTCGAGCGGCACGGTGGTTGAAGGGCGCATCGCCGATATCCGCGACCGCGACCGCATCTTTAGCCTGATCGCCGAGTTCAAGCCGAACCTGGTGTTCCACGCCGCGGCGCTCAAGCATGTGCCGATCCTCGAGCGCGATTGGGACGAGGGCATCAAGACCAACGTGTTCGGCTCGGTGAATGTTGCCGATGCGGCGCGCAATGCCGGCGCCGATGCCATGGTGATGATCTCGACAGACAAGGCGATCGATCCGGTATCGGTGCTCGGCGCCACCAAGCGGCTTGCCGAAATGTATTGCCAGGCGCTGGACGCCGGCTCGGGTCACAGCAATGGCGGCAAGCCGCCGATGCGGCTGATCGCGGTGCGCTTCGGCAATGTGCTGGCATCGAACGGCTCGGTGGTGCCGAAATTCAAGGCGCAGATCGAGGCCGGCGGGCCGGTCACGGTGACCGATCCGAACATGGTGCGCTACTTCATGACGATCCGCGAAGCCTGCGACCTCGTCGTCACCGCGGCGAGCCACGCGCTCGGCCCCAAACGCTCCGAGACCTCGGTCTACGTTCTCAATATGGGTCAGCCGATCAAGATCGTCGAACTTGCCGAGCGGCTGATCCGGCTGAGCGGGCTCGAGCCCGGGCGCGACGTCGATATTGTCTTCACGGGCATCCGGCCCGGCGAGCGGCTCAACGAAATCCTGTTCGCCCGCGACGAAGGCAGTTCGGATATCGGCATCGACGGCGTGGTCGCGGCCAAGCCGGTTTGCCCCTCGATCGACGTGGTGCGCGGCTGGCTCGAACAGCTCAAGGCCGATCTCGACAGCGGCGAGCGCGCCGCGATTTACGATGTGCTGCAACAGGCGGTGCCGAACTTCACCGGCGACGCCCGGCAGTAAATTCTTATTTCTCTTCTTGAACGCGCGGAGTTCGTTGTCTCATGACCAAAGCGGTGCTTGGCGTTATTGGCGGCTCGGGCATTTACGATCTGCCGGGCCTGGAGAAGGTCCGTTCGAAGACTGTCAAAAGCCCGTGGGGCGAGCCGTCCGGGCCGCTCCGCGTCGGCGAGATTGCAGGCCTGCCGGTGGTGTTTCTGTCGCGGCACAGCCAGGGCCACCGCAATTCGCCCTCCGACATCAATTATCGCGCCAATATCGACGTGCTCAAACGCGCCGGCGTCACCGATCTGGTCTCGCTGTCGGCCTGCGGCTCGTTCAAGGAAGAGCTGCCGCCCGGTACCTTCGTCCTGATCGATCAATTCGTCGACCGCACCCATAAACGGGAAAGCTCGTTCTTCGGCAAAGGCTGCGTGGCCCATGTGTCGATGGCGCATCCGGTGTCGCCGCGCTTGCGCATCCATCTCGCGGAAGCCGCGATGGCCGAAAGCATCACGGTCGTGCGTGACGGCACCTATGTCTGCATGGAAGGCCCGCAATTCTCCACGCTCGCCGAAAGCCTCACTTACAAGAATCTCGGCTATGCAGTGATCGGCATGACCAACATGCCGGAGGCCAAGCTCGCGCGCGAGGCGGAGATTTGCTACGCGACGGTCGCCATGGTGACGGATTTCGATTGCTGGCATCCCGACCACGACGCCGTCACCGTGCAGGACATCATCAAGGTCCTGAGCGCGAATGCCGCGAAGGCGGCGAAACTCGTCGGCCGGCTCGCCAAGGACTTTCCGCGCGAGCACGAGCCGTGTCCGATCGGCTCCGACCGCGCGCTGGACAACGCGCTGATCACCGCGCCGAAAGCGCGCGATCCGAAGCTGCTCAAGAAGCTCGACGCGGTTGCCGGACGCGTGTTGCGGCCGAAGAAATAAAATACGGCCGGCAACCGGCTGCCGGCATTTACTGTTCTGTCTCGGCGAAGACGGCATCATCCGCATCGAGGACGATTACCGACGATCGTGACGTCGGAAGCGACAGTGGTAAATTTATACAGCAATTCCAATAGCTTAAATTAACTGTGCTGACGGCTGCCGCGCTTGTCCTGTAACCCTTTGATTCAAATCGTGTTCCGAATTTCGCACAGGCCCGGTCGCCAGTTGGCATGGGGCGTGCTACGTGAAAAACCGGGTTGTGGGACCTGGGGTCGGCTCCGAGTAGCGCGAAGGGGGCTTTTATCGTCATGAGTGGGACGCAAGCGGGTACGGACGGAACGTTGCGGGTAGGCGTTGTGGGCGTGGGCGTCATGGGCAGCAATCATGCCCGCGTTCTGTCCGAAATGCCTGGGGTCAAATTGGTCGGCATTGCCGATCCGGATCGGGCGCGCTGCGATCAGGTTGCCGGCCGGCTCGGCTGCGCCGCCTTCAAGGACGCCGAAGAATTGCTGCAACAGGGCGTCGATGCCGTCACCATTGCCGCGCCGACCCACCTGCATCGCGATATCGCCGTCGACTGTGCCGCCCGCGGCATTCATATCCTTGTAGAAAAGCCGATTGCGCCGACCGTCGAGGAGAGCCGCGCCATTGTCGCCGCGGCCCGCCGCGCCGGCGTCACGCTGATGGTCGGCCATGTCGAGCGCTTCAATCCGGCGGTGCAGTCGATCAAGCGCGCGATCAAGGATCAGGACATTCTTTCCATCGCCATCACCCGCGTCGGACCGTTTCCGCCGCGAATGTCGAATGTCGGCGTCGTCATCGACCTCGCCGTGCACGACATCGACCTGATCCGCTGGTTCACCGAATCCGAGATCGTCGAAATCCAGCCGCAGACGTCGAGCGCGGTTGCCGAGCGCGAGGACATCGCGCTCTTGCAATTCCGCACCGCGTCGGGCGTGCTTGCGCATATCAACACCAACTGGCTGACGCCGTTCAAGGCGCGCACCATCCACGTCGCCACCCGCGACAAATATCTGATCGGCGATCTGCTGACGCTGCAGGTCACCGAGTGCTTCGGCTTCCAGCCCGACGGCAGCTATTCGATGCGGCATTTGTCGGTCGGCTATGCCGAGCCGCTGCGTTCGGAGATGCAGGCTTTCCTCGCCGCCATAAAAAGCGGCGAGTCGCCGGCGGTGACCGGCGACGAGGCCGTCGCCAGCCTTGAAGTTGCGATCCGCTGCCTTGACGCGCGCGGCACGCAATCTTTATTGCCGCAGCGCAAGGGTCCGCGCCGCGTCGCCGGCTGATCTTGTAAATCATTTCCGCCGGCATCGCAGAGGCAAGCAAGTCAGATTATGAATCAACATACGCGCGTGGAACAAAGGCCGATTCCGTTCATCGACATTCCGGCGCAGCGACGCCGTCTCGGCCGCGCGGTCGACGACGCCGTGGCGCGCGTTCTGGCGCACTGCCAGTTCGTCAATGGCCCGGAAGTGCACGCCTTCGAACGCGATCTCGCCGCGTTCTGCGGCGCGCGCCACGCCATCGGCTGCGCCAGCGGTACCGACGCACTGCTGCTCGTTCTGATGGCCTGGGAGATCAAGCCGGGCGAAGCGGTGATCTGCCCGTCTTTCACTTATCATGCCACCGCGGAAATGGTGGCGCTGCTCGGCGCCACCCCGATCATCGCCGACGTCTCGCCGGAGACCTTCAACCTCGACCCGGCAAGCTGCGAGCGCGGCGTGGCGGCCGCCAAGCGCCTCGGCCTGAAGCCGCGTGCGATCATTCCCGTCGATCTGTTCGGCCTGCCGGCCGATCATGAAGCGATCACAGCGATTGCCAGGAAACACGATCTGAAAATCCTTGACGATGCGGCGCAGGGCTTTGGCGCGACCTATCGCGGCAAGAAGCTCGGTACCTTCGGCACCGCGACGGCGACGAGCTTCTTTCCGGCCAAGCCGCTCGGCTGCTACGGCGACGGCGGCGCGGTCTTCACCGATGATGATGCGCTCGCGGCGCGGGTGAAAAGTATCCGCCTGCACGGCGAAGGCGTCGACCGCTCGGAAGCCGCCCGGATCGGCATTACCGGCCGGCTCGACACCATCCAGGCGGCGATCCTGATCGAGAAGCTGAAAATCTTCCCCGACGAGATCGCAGCGCGCAACCGCGTCGCCGAATGCTATACCCAAGCCCTCGCCGATGTCGCCGTCGTGCCGCGCGTCGGCAACGAGTCGACTTCGGTCTGGGCGCAATACACGATCAAGCTCAAGGCCGGTCAGCGCGACAAGCTTGCCGCCGATCTGAAGGCGCAAGGCATTCCGACCGCGATCTATTACACCAAGCCGCTGCACAAGCAGCCGGCCTATCGCGATTTCCCGGTCGCCGACGGCGGCGTGCCGGTGAGCGAGCAATTGTCGGGCGAAGTGATCAGCCTGCCGATGCACGCCTATTTGGAACAGCCGGACCAGGACCGCATCATCGGCGCGGTCCGCAAAGCGCTCGCTTAGTCTCACGCACCTGGCTTCTGAAGCCCATTCGCGTCGACAGGACTCCAACAGCGCTGCTCCCGCTTTCGCGGGATTGCGCGCTTCGTGATAACTAGCACCCCATGCTCGGCAAGATCCTCACCGTCGGCGGCTATACGCTGCTCTCGCGCCTGACCGGCTTCCTGCGCGACATCATGCTCGCCGCCATTATCGGCGCCGGGCCGGTCGCCGACGCCTTCTTTGTCGCGTTCCGCCTGCCGAACCATTTCCGTGCCATCTTCGCCGAGGGCGCCTTCAATGCCGCCTTCATTCCGGCCTATGCGCGGGTGCGCACCCAGGGCGGCCCCGAGGCTGCAAGCCTGTTCGGCGACCGAATCTTCACGCTGCTCCTGGCGTCGCAGATCGTCCTCCTGGCGCTGGCGCTGATTTTCACGCCGCAAGCAATCGAAGTGCTGGCGCCGGGCTTTTCCCGCGAGCCGCAGCAATTCGCGCTGGCGGTGTCGCTGACGCGGATCACGTTCCCTTATCTCCTGCTCATTACGCTCGTGACCTTGTGGAGCGGCATTCTCAACGCGCTGCATCGCTTCGCTGCGGCAGCGGCGGCGCCGATCCTGCTCAACGTGACGATGATGGCGACACTCGCGGCCGCCTTTCTGTTTCCGAGCCCCGGCCATGCCGCGGCCTGGGGCGTGCTGATCTCGGGTGTGTTGCAGGCCATTCTCGTCGGCGGTGATACATTCTACGCCGGCGTCATGACCTCGTTCCGTTCCTTGCGCTGGGACGACGACGTGCAGCGTTTCTTCAAGGCGCTGGTGCCGGCAACGGTCGGCTCGGCCGGCACCCAGCTTGCGCTGTTCGCCGACACCATCATTGCTAGCTTCCTCTCCGCCGGTGCCATCTCGGCGCTCTATTACGCCGACCGTATCGACCAACTGCCGATCGGCGTCATCGGCATCGCCATCGGCACAGTGCTGGTGCCGGAAATGACGCGCCGGCTGGCGTCCGGCGACGAGGCCGGCGCGCGCTCGGCGCAGAACCGCGCCATCGAGTTTGCTCTGCTGCTCGCGGTGCCTTGCGTCATCGCCTTTATCGCGGTGCCGGAGCCGATCATGCGCGGCCTGTTCCTGCGCGGCGCTTTCACGGCGGAAGACGCGCACGCCTCGGCGCTGACCTTGATGGCCTATACGATCGGGCTCGTCCCGTTTGTCCTGATCCGCAGCGTGGTGGCGCCGTTCCTGGCGCGCGGCGACACGGCAACTCCGGTCAAGGCGGCACTGATCGGCACTGGCGTCAATATCGTGCTCAAGGTCGTGCTGATGTTTCCACTGGCGCAGGTCGGCCTGGCCCTGGCGACCTCAGTCGGCGCCTGGATCAACTTCATCCTGGTGCTGGTCTTTGCCGCCCGCGCCAATGTGCTGGTGCTCGATCCCGCGCTCAAATCGTCGTTGTACAGGCTCGCTCTGGCCGGAGCCGCGATGACGGTGGTCTTGTTGATCGCCGACCCGATTGTCACCGGACTGTCATCCTCGTTGCCCAGGTTCCGCAACGAAATCGTGCTGATTCTCTTGGCGCTGATTGGCGCCGTGGTTTACGGGGGGCTCGTCGCCGTGCTGTTCGGCCGGCGCTGGCTATTGCTGATGCGGCGCACCGAAGAAGCGCCGATGGGACGTGACGAAACCGCTGCCATTCCGGCGGTCGAGCCGGATCGGACCTAACGCATGATCTCCAAAAGGATCATGCTCAAACGGAATCTTAAGCTGGAGCGAGAAGCAGAATGCGCGTGACTATGATCGGCGCCGGATATGTCGGACTGGTATCCGGGGCTTGCTTTGCCGACTTCGGTCATCAGGTGGTCTGCGTCGACAAGGATGCCAAGAAGGTCGAGGCGCTCAACCGCGGCGAGATCCCGATCTTCGAGCCCGGTCTCGATGCGCTGGTCGAGGCCAATATGCAGCAGGGCCGGCTTGAATTCTCGACCGACACGGCACGGGTGAAGGATGCCGAGGCGGTGTTCATCGCGGTCGGCACGCCGTCCCGCCGCGGCGACGGCCATGCCGATCTGACTTATGTCTACGAGGCGGTGCGCGAGTTCGCGCCGCTCCTGTCCCCCAAGGCGGTCGTCGTCACCAAATCGACCGTACCGGTCGGCACCGGCGACGAGATCGAGCGCATTCTGCGCGAGCTGCGCAAGGATGCCGAGATCCAGGTCGTCTCCAATCCGGAATTCCTGCGCGAGGGTGCGGCCATTCAGGACTTCAAGCATCCCGACCGTATCGTGGTCGGCACCGACGACCTGACGGCGCGCGATTTGCTCGCCGAAATCTACCGGCCGCTTTATCTGAACACGCCGCCGCTCATCTATGTCAGCCGGCGCACCGCCGAACTGATCAAATACGCAGCCAATGCGTTCCTTGCCACCAAGATCACCTTCATCAACGAGATCGCCGATCTGTGCGAGCAGGTTGGCGCCGATGTGCAAGAAGTGTCGCGCGGCATCGGGCTCGATAACCGCATCGGCGCGAAATTCCTGCATGCCGGCCCGGGCTTCGGCGGCTCGTGCTTCCCCAAGGATACCAGCGCGCTCTTGAAAACCGCGCAGGATTACGGCGTGGCGCTGCGCATCGTCGAAACCGTGTCGTCCGTGAACGAACAGCGCAAGCGCGCCATGGCGCGCAAAGTGGTGGCGGCGCTCAACGGTTCGGTGCGCGGCAAAACCATCGCCGTGCTCGGCCTGACCTTCAAGCCGAACACCGACGACACGCGCGACTCGCCGGCGATCCCGCTGATCACGGCGCTGCAGGATATGGGCGCCACCGTGCGCGGCTACGATCCGGCCGGAATGGAGCAGGCCAAGCCGCTGCTTCCGGCGGTGACTTATTGCAAGAGCGCCTATAGCGCTGCCGAAGGCGCCGACGCCGTCGTGATTGCCACCGAATGGGAACAGTTCCGTGCGCTCGACCTGCAGCGGCTGCGAAGCGTGATGACGCAGCCGGTGATTGTCGATCTGCGCAACATCTATCGTCCCGACGATATGAAGCGCGCCAACTTCCGCTATCTTGCGATCGGCCGCCCCGGGGTAAGCTAGCTGCTTGGAGCATGATCCCGAAAAGTGGAAACCGGTTTTCGGAAAAGATCATGCTCAACCCAAGAATCTGGACCCACGTACTTTGTGCCCGGCCTCGTGCCGGGCATTTTATTTATGCAGCGTTTATGCGGCTTCCCCGCCTAGCCCTGCGAAGGCAGCGGGACTATGGTCCGGCGCAAAGCGAGTCCTCTTTCATCAACAATGTCCCCTGAGACCAGAACAAAAATCGTCGCCATGATCGTCGGCTCGGCGGTGATCATGCAGCAGCTCGACTCCACCGTGATCACCACGGCGCTGCCGCAGATGGCGATCTCGCTGCATACCGATCCGGTGCGGCTCTCGGTGGCCGTCACTGCTTACATCTTGAGTCTTGCGGTATTCATTCCCGTGAGCGGCTGGGCCGCCGACCGCTTCGGCGGCCGTACCGTGTTTCGCGCTGCCATCGCCTTGTTCACGCTCGGCTCGATTTTGTGCGGGCTCTCCGGCAACACCGTCGAGCTCACTGCGGCGCGGGTGCTGCAGGGGCTGGGCGGCTCGATGATGGTGCCGGTCGGACGGCTCGTGCTGTTCCGCAGCATCGACAAGGCAGCGCTGATCGCGATGATGGCCTATCTGCAGGTGCCGGCGCAGCTTGGTCCGGTGCTCGGGCCGCCGGTCGGCGGTTTCATCACCACCTATTTTTCCTGGCGCTGGATTTTCCTGGTCAATGTGCCGCTCGGCATTCTCGGCATCGTGCTGGTGACGATCTTCTTCGACAACCCGAAGGAAGACGGCCCGCCGCGGCCGCTCGACTGGCTGGGCTTCGTGCTCACCGGCGCGTCCTTGTTCTGCATCATGAACGGCATCGAAGCGATCGGCCGCGGTCACGGCGACATTCTCGAAGTCATCGGGCTGTTCGTGTTCGGCGCCGCGACGGGAGCGATGGCGATACGGCATCTGCGGCGTACGCCGCACCCGGTGCTGGACATATCGGTGTTTCGCATCCCGACATTCCGCACCAGCATCACCGGCGGCTCGCTGTTCCGCGCCGGCGCCGGCACTTTGGTGTTTCTGCTGCCGTTGTTGCTTCAGGTCGTATTCGGCATGTCGGCCGTGGCCTCGGGCAGTATCACCTTTGCCACCGCCGTCGGCTCGATGACGATGAAGGCGACGGCGCGGCCGATCCTCAGACTCTTCGGCTTCCGCCGCGTCATCATCGTCAACAGCGTGATCAGCGCGGCGTCGATCGCCATGTGCGCCTTCTTCACCAGTGCGACGCCGGTCGCGTTGATATTCGTGTTGTTGTTGTTCGCCGGCTTCTTTCAGTCGCTGCAATTCACCGCGACGCAGGCGATGGGCTATGCCGACATCGCGCAGCCGCAAATGAGCACGGCCACCAGCATCGCCAGCATGACGCAGCAATTGAGCCGCGGCTTCGGCATTGCGCTGGTGGCGACGTTGTTGCATCTGTCGGTCGCCTGGCGCGGCGCGAGTGCGCTCGGCACATTCGATTTCAAGGTCGCGTTCAGTGGCGCGGCGATCATGGCGCTGCTCTGTTTGCCGTTCGGCCTGTCGTTGCACCACGACGCCGCGGCCGAAGTCAGCGGGCATCAAGCGAAATCGGCCGAGGCTTAAGAGCGAGCCGCATACAAAAAGCGCCGGTTATCGGGCCGGCGCTCTTTTCTTTTATCGCTGAGCGGCTTTTAAGCGTTCGCGACCGGACCTTTTTGAGCAGCCGTGAGATTGCGTTCGACGCTGAGCCTGAACCAGGGCCGCAGATAGGTGCCGAAGGCGCTGCCGGCAAAAGCCGCAACAAGCCACAGCCAGCCGTGCACGCTCGCCGAAGCGATGCCGCTGAAATAGGCGCCGATATTGCAGCCATAAGCGAGCCGCGCGCCGTAGCCGAGCAGGAGCCCGCCGATCACCGCGGCGGCGAGCGAGCGCAACGGCAGCCGCCAGCCCGGATTGAACTTGCCGGCAAGGCCCGAGGCGAGCAGCGCGCCGAGGATGATGCCGAAATCCATCACCGAGGTGATATCGGCGAACACGCTTTCCTGCAGTGCCTTGGCGCGCTCGGCCGAGTGCCAATAGCCCCAGGAGGCGACGTCGACGCCCGCGGCCTGGAAGATCTTCGAGCCCCATAGCGCAAAGGCAGAGGTGATGCCCCACGGCCGGCCGGCGAGATAGAGAGTGGCGAAATTGGCGATGGCGAGCGCCACTGCGCCTGCGAGCAGCGGCCACGGTCCGTGCAGGAAACGGCGCCAGCCGCGGCGGTCGGTCTGCACGCCATAGCGCAGATTGCCGTGGATGCGCCGCTCGATCACGACGGTGAGCGCGGTGATGGCGGCAAAGCCGACGAGGCTCACGGCGAGCGCGGTCTCCCAACCCCACGCCTTGATCAGCGAGATCGAGCCGAAATTCGGCGTCGCCGACCACCACGGCAAATTCCAGGCGCCGAGTGCCGAACCGATGATGAAGAAAGCGAGCGTGACGAACATGCGCGAATTGCCGCCGCCGGCGGTATAGAGCGTGCCGGAGGCGCAGCCGCCGCCGAGTTGCATGCCGAGCCCGAACAGGAACGCGCCGACCAGGACGGAGACGCCGACCGCGCCATATTCGCCATGTACCGGCTGGCCGAAGAGCGTGCCATTGGCCAGCGCCGGGAAGAACAGCACCACCGCGACTGCGAGCATCAGCATCTGCGCCCGCAAGCCGGCGCCGCGGCCGTCGGCGACGAAGACGCGCCACGCCGAGGTGAAGCCGAACAGCGCGTGATAGAGCACGAGCCCGAGCGCGCCGCCGAGCAGGAACAGCGCGCCCTGCCGCCACGTATAGGCGTCGCCTAGCGCGATCGCACCGGCGCCGAGCACGGCGGTGGCAAGGATAATGACCCAGGTATTGGTGGGAGGAGCCGCGCCGCGCTCGTTTGCAAGCAGGCGTGCATCAACGGAAAGATCGGTCATGCGTGTCTCTTTGGAAATCTCGAACAAATGTCCCGGAACGCCAACATCGGTTGGCGGGCGGCGGAGCGCCGCCGGATGGATCCCGAAACGATCCAAGCGCGGACCCGTCGCGGATAAAAAATTTAAGCTCCGACCCGATACGATCCAAGCCGAAGTCGTTCCGTTATTGGTGGCCTGTCGACATAAAATTACTAATTTCAGAGAAAATAAGAAATATCGTACTTTGCAATATTGAACGAAGGCTAGAACGTAGAAATTTTTTCCCCTCTGTTCCCCTGATGAAAGCGGGCCGCCCGGCGACCGGGCGGCCCTTTTCGTTGCCGATGGAATGCGAAGCGGCTTAGCCCCAGCGGACGGCGATAGCGCCGGCAATCGAGCGGGTGCGGCTGCGCAGCGCGTGGCCGTCATTGCCGGACTCGATGACCCACTGGCCGTTCTCCTGGCCGACGATCTTGCCGACATGGTGCGGCCACACCACGACCGCGCCGACGCCGGCCGGGCCGGAACGGCCCCAATGCGCCCAGTTGCGCGCGAGGTTGTACGACGGGCCAGGATCGCCGCCGACGAGCTGGCGCATTTCCCAGCCGCACCAGGCGGACGGACGCGGGCCCACACCGTACGAAGCCGTACGCTGCGGCTCGGCGTTGTATTGCTGGCCGGAGAATCCGTAACCGGCGTAGGACGCGTCACCTCCATGACGGTGGCTGCGTGCCACATGGTGATAGCCATGATGATGTTCGTGCGCCTGCGCCGATTGCGCGAACACAGTGACGGCGGCGAACGCAACAGTGATTGTCGTCAACTTCATTAGTCCCGATCTCCTAAGTTAGACTCGACTTTTGTTGTTGTGCCGTCTGCAAACAAAAGCCCCGCCAACCGTGAGGTTGACGAGGCTGAACAAACGGCTGCGCCTCATTGACAGTCGAGGCACGCGCGAGCTGATAGCATCATCGCGCGCGATTACGCTGCCCTTTTTTGCATGGCATGTATTTGTTTGATGGCGCGAGGCGCCGCATTCTCGCCCGGTTTCGCCGCGGCGAAATTTGGCGATTTGTTGGTTGCTGTTTGTTTGCTCGGCGAAAGCCCTGCAATAGACCGCGCAATACGTCCGCGCTCCGGCGCGCGATTCGCCGATGATGCCGGCCTTGCGCTGCCTTGGTGTCGCCCATTCTCTTAAACGCGTCGCGCGTTAAGTTTAATGTGTCGCCGGCTTCGCCGCGCGTTCCGCCCGCGATGGCGAAAAATCGGCCCCGGCGCGGCCGATTCACCGTTTCGCAGAACTGCAGCAATGCCCGCGTTAAATGTCGCGATGCGTCCGCCCACAGCCGAGGGGCGGGACGCTTGGGGGCGGCGGCGCGTGTTCAAGCTTTGTTGTCGTGTGGTCCGGCGTGCGGTGCTTGCGGCGGTGGCCGCAGCCGTGTTCCAGAGCGCGGCGCTGGCCGGCGACGCGGCGCCGCTTTGGCCGTGGTTGTCGCTGGACGAGGCGCTGCGCCAATTGACCGATCCGGGAGGCCTGCGCACGCGGCTCGAACAGGCCGGCGTGCAATTCAATCTCAATTATTTTGGCGATGCTTTTTGGAATCCCATCGGCGGCGTCAAGCAAGGGCAGGGATATGACGGCCGTTTCGCCGCGATCATGGATGCCGATCTCGGCAAGCTCCTCGGATGGTCCGGCGCGACGTTTCACGCCAGCGTGCATCAGATTCACGGAACCCAATTCAGCGCCACCGACCTGCAAAGTCTCGCCGAGACCTCTGGCGTCGAAGCGGCGCCGTCGACGCGCCTGTTCAATCTTTGGATCGAGCAGAAGATCGGCAGCGAGACAACGCTCCGTATCGGCCAGTTCACCGCGGCTCAGGAGTTTCTGGTCAGCGACATCGCGAACCTGTTCGTCAATGCGACCTTCGGCTGGCCGGTGCTGCCGTCGCAGAATTTGCCGAGCGGCGGACCTAACTGGCCGGAAGGCGCGCTCGGCGCGCGCGTGGAATGGTCGCCGACGAAAGCGCTGACGTTGCGCGCAGCGGTGTTCAATGGCGACCCGGCCGGTCCCGGCACCGGCGACCCGGTGCTGCGCGATCCCGACGGTCTTGCCTTTCGCATCAACGATCCGCCGTTGGTCATCGCCGAGCTCGAATATGACTACAATCGGGGTCATACGCTCGAGGAGAACAATCCAAACCAGGAAGGACGCGCGGTTCCGGCACCGCAAGCGGCGGGCCAAGGGCAGAGCGCCGGCGGCTTGGCAGGCGGGTTACCTGGCACGATCAAGATCGGCGGCTGGTACCATACCGGCGAGTTCGCCGATCCGCGCTTCGACAACCAGGGCGGGCTCATTGCTGCCACCGGCGGCTCGCCACTGCAGCATGCCGGCGATTTCTCGGTCTACGGCGTCATCGATCAGATGCTGTGGCGGAGCAGCGTGCGTGAATTCGATGGCTTCGTGCGTGTCATGGCCTCTCCCGACGACCGCAATGAGATCAGTCTTTATCTGGATGCCGGTCTCGCACTCCAAGGCACGTTCGATTCACGTCCGGACGACATTTTGGGTCTTGGCGTCGCCTATGCCCGCGTCTCGCCGCAGGCGGCCGCCTCCGATCGCGACATGGCGGCTATTGCCGGCACGCCGATTCCGATCCGCGACTATGAAGCCACGATCGAGCTTACTTATCTCATTCAGCTCGCGAAAAACTGGTCGATGCAGCCTAATCTGCAATACATCATTCATCCCGGCGGCAACGTGGTTGATCCGAACATTCCGGGCGGTGTCACGCCGATCCCGAATGCGTTCGTACTGGGCCTGCGAACGCATTTGAAATTCTAGGTGGCTGAGGCCGGTTTCAATTGGCGGCCGGCGCGACGAGATCGTCGGACCGGCCGGAGCGTTCCAGCGCACTTCTGACAGGCGGCGTACGCGTCAGCACCTATGCTTGATCGGTAGCGCCGCCGGCTGTACCGTTCAGGCAAAACAAGATTGCGGGGAGGAACGCATCATGACGTTCTTCGTCATCGCGCCGGCGGGATCGGGCGCATGAAGATCTACGAAGGCCGGCGCACCATCGATGGCCTCGTCGTCACCGTCGACGGCAAGCCTTTACCCGAGCATTACGAGGTGAAGCGATTCACCAAATACGGCTTCGAGTGGACCTACGACGGTGACAGCCCGCAGCAGCTCGCGCTCGCGATCCTGTTCGACTATCTCGGCGATGGCGCCCGCGCCACCGTGCTGTCCAAGCCCTATATGCAAGATGTGATCGCCAACCTCGACAACGATTGGTGGTTAACAGGCGATGAGGTCGCGGCTTTCGTCGGCCGGCATAGCGACAGGCAAGCGCACAACGCGGCACAAAATGTGTCTTAGGGAAGCCCAAGGAGAACGCCCAAGGAGAACGCTCATGATCGGTCAGCGTCAGGTCGATTTCCGCAACGAGTACCGGTCGCGCATTCTCGGCTGGTATGACGGCTATTTCCACATCGCGATCATCTACGCGATGGGCGCCGCCGCCTTCTATATTTATGTCGAGCACATCCACAATGTGACCGCGCTCGAATGGCTCACCGTGCCGCTTACGTTTCTGTTCACCAATATGTTCGAATGGGCGATCCACAAATACGTCATGCACCGGCCGATCAACATCAAAGGCCTGCGCGCGATCTATGAGCGGCACACGCTCAATCACCACCAGTTCTTCACCGACGACGAGATGCGGTTTCGCGACAACAAGGATTGGCGAGTGACGGTGTTTCCGCCTTATGCGCTGGTCGTGTTCATCCTGCTGTCGATCGCACCCGCCGCCATTCTCGGCTGGCTGTTCGCGGCCAATGTCGGCTGGCTGTTCATGTCGACGACGACCGGCATGTATCTGATCTACGAGTTCATGCATTTCTGCTGCCATGTCGACGAGAACGGCTTCGTGCGGCATTGCCCCTTCGTCAACACGCTGCGGCGCCATCACACCGCGCATCACAATGCGCGGCTGATGATGGAGGTGAACATGAATCTCACGTTTCCGATTGCCGATTGGGTCTTCGGCACGTCCGATCTCAACCGCGGCCTGGTCGGTACGCTGCTCAACGGCTATGAGACGCGTTATCTGAAGAAGAACCTGCGTGGGGCGCCGCGGCGGCCGGACGAGGCGGCGGCTGCGCCGGTCGGCACGAATTAGAGCATGATCCCGAAAAGCGGAAACCGGTTTTCGGAAAAGATCATGCTCAAACGAAAAATCTAGCTGCGAGGCCACTATGCCGAGCGATGTCAAAGCCGCGGTTTCAGCGATGACGCTTGTTGTTGCGCTGATCCTCGCTTATTGGAGCGGCTCGCCGATCCGCCACGATTTCTCGACCTTCGTCGTCGTCACCGCATTGTTCATGATCGCCGCGATGTGGGTGTTTCCCGAGGCTGGGGTGAAGAAGGGCGACATGCGGCGCAACAAGTAGAACTTCCACACGGGGCTGCAATGACAGTGACGATCCTGATTGTGCTCGCCGGCCTGATGGGCGCGGGCGGCGTCGTTCTCGCCGCGGCCGGCGCGCATCTGGCGCCGGGCGCAGGCCTCGACAGCGCGGCCTATATGCTGCTGTTTCATGCCGTGGCTGTGGTCGGCGGTGCTGCTCTCGTGCAGCAAGGTCTGCTGTGGCGGCCTTTGGCGCTGCTCGTGCTCGCCGCCTGGGTGCTCGGCGCCATGCTGTTCTCGGGCGACATCGCGATGCGCGCGTTTACGGCACATCGCCTGTTTCCGATGGCCGCGCCGTCGGGCGGCTTTATTCTGATCGGCGCGTGGCTGGCGCTGACCGTCGCGGCGATCGCCGCCGTGGTGCGGAGCTAGAGCGCACTTGCTTCAGATTGAATCGTTTGTCGCTCTAGGTTTTTGCGTTGAGCATGATCTTTTCGGAAAACCGGCTTCCACTTTTCCGGATCATGCTCTGATCACTCGACCTGAATATTCAGGTCCTTGATGATCTTCCCCCAGCGCACCATCTCGGCGGCGGCGAAACTGCCGAGTTCTTGCGGCGTCGAGGTCTTGATCTCATAGCCCGCAGCCTCGAACCGGCTGACGAAAGCCGGCGCCGCAATGATCTTGACGAGCTCGCGGTTGAGCCGGTCGAGCACCGGCTGCGGCGTGCCGGCATTGGTGTAGAGCGCGGTCCAGATCGGGCTCAGCACGAGTTTCGGATAACCGAGCTCGGCTGTGGTCGGCACGTCCGGCAGCGATTTGGCGCGCGTGTCGCTCATCACCGCCACCGCTTTCAGCTGGCGGGCCTGCAGAAACGAAAACGTATCCGCGATCAGCGGATACATGACATCGATCCGGCCGGCGAGCAGATCGTTGAGCGCCGGGCCTTGGCCGCGATAGGGCACGTGCACGAGCGCACTGCCGGTGAGCTTGTTATAGAGCGCGCCGGCAATGTGCGTCGCCGAGCCGATGCCCGAGGAGCCGAAGCTTGCGCCGCCGTTGTTCTGCAGCCGTGCCACGAGCCCAGGCAGATCGAGGCCGCCATATTGCGGCGCCGGCACGATGACCTGCGGATTGAGCGTGACCAAAGTCAGCGGCGCGAAATCCTTCGCCGGATCGAAGCCGATGTTTTTATAGAGATTGATGTTGCTGGCATGCGTCCCGGTCGTCGCCATGAACAGCGTGGTGCCGTCGGGCGCCGCATGGGCCGCATCGGTGGCGGCGATATTGCCGCCGGCGCCCGGCTTGTTCTCGACGACGACCGGCTGGCCGAGCGCTTCCGACAGCCCCTGCGCAATCACCCGCGATTGCACATCGGCGCTGCCGCCGGCCGGGAAGGGGACGATGAGGCTGAGCGGATGGGTCGGCCACTCGTCGGCGCGCACGATACTCGGCACGGTTGCCGATAGTGCAAGGGAAGTTGTGAGAATGAATCCGGAGAGGAAAGAGAGGCGTTTCATGATCGTCTAGCTAACACGCGCGCCGCCGGCCCGTCACCATTTCGGGTGATGAAATTCTGCGCAGCGCAGCGCCCCGGATGAGCAAGGCGGCATCCGGGGCTACGCTTATGCGGCGGCCAGGACCTAACCCCGCTTGCGCTCCTGCTTGCGTTCTTGCGGCACCAGGCTGATCGAAATCCGCTCGGTGACGCGCAGCACATCGAGCGTGACGTTGCGGCCGATCTTGTCGCCGGTGAGCGCGCGGACCAGGTCGTCGGCGCCGGCGATGGGCTCGCTGTCGAGCGCAACGATAATGTCGTCGGCTTTGAGTCCGGCGCGTCCGGCCGCCGAGTCAGCCTCGACCGAGCTTACGATCACGGCGCTCTCTTGCGTCAGCCCGAAGGCGCGGCGGCGGCGCTGCGGGATCGCGGTCTGCTGCGCGGCGACGCCGATGAAGGCGCGGCGCACGCGGCCATGCCGGATCAGTTCGCCGAGCACGAAGCTTGCGGTATTGGCGGCGACCGCGAAGCAGATGCCTTGCGCGCCCATGATGACGGCGGTGTTGATGCCGACGACTTCGCCGCGCGAGGAGACCAGCGGCCCGCCGGAATTGCCGGGATTGAGCGCGGCATCGGTCTGGATCACGTCGTCGATCAGGCGGCCGTTGCGCGAGCGCAGCGAGCGGCCGAGCGCCGAGACGACGCCGGTGGTCACGGTGGATTCGAAGCCGAGCGGATTGCCGATGGCGATCACCAGCTGGCCGCGCTTGAGCTTTTTGGAATCGCCGAGCGGCGCCGCCGGCAGCGTCACCGCCTGATCGACGCGCAGCAGCGCCAGATCGGTATCGGGATCGTCGCCGACCAGCCGCGCCCGCAATTCCTGGCCGTCGGCCGTGGTGACGTTGATGCGGGCCGTGGGACCGAGCGCGCCGGCGACGTGACTGTTGGTGAGGACCAGGCCGTCCGGGGACAAGATGACGCCGGAGCCCGTACCCCCACGGCTTTGGCCGCCGCCGTTTTGGCGGTCCGACCCCGCATTGCCGTCATGGACGGCGAGCCGCACCACGGCCGGGCCGACGCGGTCGACGACGTCGATGACCGCCCGTGAATAGGCGTCGAGCAGCGCCTGGTCGTCGAGAGGAACAGGCGGAATATCCGAAGCGGGCACGCTTTGCGCGCCCCGGAACGCATCGGTGAGGGGCATTATTGTCATTTTTTCAGCGCCTTAGACCGGCATTAAACCGGCGTTTGGTTAATCGGGATCGGCGGCGGATATGGGGTGCGGCAGGCCGCAAGGAAGGGCGGACGCCCGCCGAGCGGCCAGCGGGCTGTCTTGGCCACATTTGCGGCCCAAAGACACGGCTCCAAGGGGGGCCGAATGGAGCCTAAGTGGACCCCAAGTCCCAAGCGGACCCAGAGTGGACTATGTGTGCGATTGACAGAGGCGGCGGCCTATGGTGCCGAGACGCCCTGAGGACCGAATCATGACACTCGCCCAAACGGCGCGGCGCGGCGGCGCAATTCCAGCAGCAATTCTGCTGCTCATTCTCGCCGGCTGCAGTCAGAGCCAGCAGCAGGCCGGCGGGCCGCCGCCACCGGCGGTGACTGTTGCCAAGCCGGTGCAGCGCACCGTGATCGATCAGGACGAATATGTCGGCCGTTTCGCCGCGGTGGATTCGGTCGAGATCCGCTCGCGGCTGTCGGGCTATCTTTCCGAGATTCATTTCAAGGATGGCCAGATGGTGAAGCAGGGCGATCTGCTCTTCACCATCGATCGCCGCCCGTTCGAGATTGTGCTTGAGCAGATGCGCGCCAATCTGGCGCAAGCGCGCGCCAATCTCGCCTTCACCGAAGCCGATCTGACGCGCGGGCAGAGCCTGCTTACGAACAAGACCATCACCGAACAGGCCTATGATCAGCGTACGCAGGCAAAGGCGGTGGCGACGGCCTCCGTCGCGGCACAGGAAGCGATGGTGCATTCGGCGGAACTCGATCTCGATCAATATAGCCAGCTCCGTTCGCCGATCGACGGCCGCATCGGCGACCGCCGCGTCGCCGTCGGTAATCTGGTCACCGGCGGCGCCGGCGCCAACACCACATTGCTCGCCACCGTGGTGTCGGTCGATCCGATCCGGTTCGAATTCACCTTCGACGAGCAGTCTTATCTGCGCTACGTGCGCTACGCCTCGGCGAGCAAAGACGTCGCCGCGCTCAACGGCAACGTGCCGGTCACGCTCGAACTGATCGACGAGAACGACTTCAAGCATACCGGCAAGATCGATTTCGTCGACAATGCCATCAACACGTCGACCGGCACGATCCGCGGCCGCGCGGTGTTCGACAATCCGGACGGAATCTTCACGCCGGGCATGTTCGGCCGCCTTCGCGTGCCGGGCTCGCCGCCCTACACGGCGCTGCTCGTGCCCGATGCCGCGATCGGCTCCGAACAGGTGCGCAAATATGTACTGGCGGTCGACGATTCAGGCATGGTGCATCAGAAATACGTGACGCTGGGCCAGCTCGACGGCGGCCTGCGCGTCATCAAAGGCGGGCTGGACGCCAACGACCGCGTCATCGTCAACGGCCTGATGCGCGCCCGCCCCGGCATCAAAGTGACGGCGCAGGAGCAGGCCGCGCCCGCTGCACCAGCCGCGGCGCCCGCGAAAACCGGCGATTCCGCCGACAGCAAGAGCGGCGGCGTCAAAGCCGACTGATCCCGATCATGCGTATCTCGCATTTTTTCATCGACCGGCCGATCTTTGCCGCCGTGGTCTCGATCGTTTTCGTGATCCTGGGCGGCGTGTCGTTCGCGCGGTTGCCGGTCGCGCAATATCCCGAGATCGCGCCGCCGATCATCAATGTGTCGGGTCAGTATCCCGGCGCCAGCGCCGAGGTCGTCGCTTCCACCGTGGTGACGCCGATCGAGGAGCAGATCAACGGCGTCGAGAACATGATCTATATGTCGTCGAATTCGACGGCTGACGGGCGGTTCTCCATCCAAGTCAGCTTCGATCTCGGCACCAATCTCGATATCGCGCAGGTGCAGGTGCAGAACCGCGTCGCCATCGCGCAGCCGCGGCTGCCGGCCGACGTGCGCAATATCGGCGTGACGGTGACGAAGTCGTCGCCCGACCTGATGATGGTCGTGCACATGTATTCGCCCGACAAGTCGCGCAGCGCGCTGTTCATCTCCAATTACGCGACACTCGAAGTCACCGATCCGCTCACCCGCGTCGACGGTGTCGGCTCGATCACGGTGTTCGGCAGCCGTGACTATTCGATGCGTGTCTGGCTCGATCCGGATCGCCTGCAGTCGCTCGGCCTGACCGCCGGCGACGTGACCACTGCGCTGCAGAACCAAAACATCCAGGTCGCCTCCGGCGTCCTCGACCAGCCGCCCGTGGCGCATCCCGGCGCGTTTCAGATCGCGGTGCAGACGCTTGGCCGGCTCGATAATCCGGATGAGTTCGGCTCGATCGTCGTCAAACAAACGCCGAGCGCCGTGGTGCGGCTCAAGGACGTCGCCACGGTCGAACTCGCCGCGCTCGACTACTCGTCGAATTCCTATCTCGATCACGACCCGGCGGTGGCGCTGGCCGTGTTCCAGCGGCCGGGCTCCAACGCGCTCGACACCGCCAAGGGCATCATCAACCGCATGGCGGAGCTGTCGAAGCGATTTCCGTCTGGCGTCAAATACGACATCGTCTACAATCCGACGCAGTTCATTCAGCAATCGGTCGATGCCGTCATTGACACCATCGGCGAAGCCATCGTGCTCGTCATCCTGGTCGTCATTCTGTTCCTGCAGACGTGGCGCGCGGCGATCATTCCCTTGGTCGCCATTCCGGTTTCGCTGATCGGCAGCTTCTTCTTCCTGGCGACATTCGGGTTTTCGCTGAACAACCTGTCGCTGTTTGGCCTGGTGCTGGCGATCGGTATCGTGGTCGACGACGCCATCGTCGTCGTCGAGAATGTCGAGCGCAATATCGCCACCGGGCTTTCGCCGCGCGACGCCGCGCGCAAAAGCATGGACGAGGTCGGTTCGGCGCTGGTCGCCATCGCGCTCGTGCTCTGCGCGGTGTTCGTGCCGTCGATGTTCATCACCGGCATTTCCGGGCAGTTCTACCGGCAATTCGCGCTGACCATCGCCGGCGCTACCGTCATTTCGCTGATCGTGTCGCTGACTTTGTCGCCGGCAATGTGCGCGTTGCTGCTCAAGCCGCACGAGGCCAATCATCGCGACACCTGGTGGGAGCGGCCGGTCCACGTCTTCTTCGGCTATTTCAACCTTTATTTCGACAAGCTCGCGTTCGGCATATCCTGGCTTGCCTCGCGCACGGTGCGGCGTGTCGTGCTCATGGTCATGATCTATTTGGCCGTGCTCGCCGTCGGCCTGAACACGTTCCGCACCACGCCGACTGGCTTCATTCCGCAGGTCGATCGCGGCTATCTCATCACCGTCGTGCAATTGCCGCCGGGCGCCTCGCTGTCGCGCACCGACCAGGTGCAGCAGCGTGCGCTCGATATCGCGCTCTCGGTTCCGGGCGTGGCGCATGCCGTGAACATCGTCGGCTTCTCCGGCGCGACCTTCACCAATGCGCCCAATGCTGGCGCGCTGTTTCTCGTGCTGGATCCGTTCCAGAAGCGCGCCGGGGATCCGCGCCAGTCCGCCGCCGGCATTCAGGCCGAACTGTTCAAGCGGCTTTCCGTGATCCAGGATGCGTTCATTATCACCGTGCTGCCGCCGCCGGTCGCCGGCATCGGCAATGCCGGCGGCTTCCGCATGATGGTCGAGGACCGCGCCGGCGTCGGCTCGGAAGCGCTGAAACAGGCGACTTTGGGCTTGATGGCGCGCGCCAGCCAGACGCCCGGCGTCGCCGGCGTGTTCTCGCTGTTCGAGACCTCGACCCCGCAGGTCTATCTCAATATCGACCGCACCAAGGCGCAGCTCCTCGGCATCAACGTGACCGACGTGTTCAGCGCGCTGCAGATCTATATCGGCTCGCTCTACGTCAACGACTTCAATCTGTTCGGCCGCACATTTCGCGTCACTGCGCAGGCGCGCGACGAAGACCGGCAGAACGTCAAGGACGTGCTCAAGATCAGGGTGCGCAATGCCAGCGGCGATACGGTGCCGCTCGGCTCTTTCACCACGGTGGACAATATCGCCGGCCCGTACCGCGTGCCGCGCTACAATCTCTACCCGGCGGCCGAGCTCGACGGCGCGGCGGCCCCGGGCTATTCGCAGGGCCAGGCCATCGCGATCATGGACAAGCTCGCGGCGGAAACCTTGCCGGACGGCTTTGCCACCGAGTGGACGACGCTTGCCTTTCAGCAGCTCAGAGCCGGCTCGACTGCCATGTTTGCCTTCCTGCTGGCGGTGGTCTTCGTCTTCCTGGTGCTCGCCGCGCAATATGAGAGCCTGACGCTGCCGCTTGCCGTGATCATGATCGTGCCGATGTGTCTCGTCGCCGCCATCACCGGCGTCCTCATTCGCGGTCTCGACAACAACATCCTCACCCAGGTCGGCTTCGTCGTGCTGATCGGGCTAGCGGCGAAGAACGCGATCCTGATCGTGGAATTCGCCCGTCAGCTCGAGGACGAAGGGCGCAACCGCTGGGATGCTGCCGTCGAGGCGACGCGGCTGCGCTTGCGCCCGATCCTGATGACGTCGTTCGCCTTCATCCTCGGCGTCACGCCGCTGGTCTGGGCGATCGGCGCCGGTGCCGAATTGCGGCAGGCGCTCGGCACCGCGGTGTTCTTCGGCATGATCGGGGTGACCGCGTTCGGCCTCGTTTTCACGCCGGTGTTCTATGTCGTGGCGCGGTGGATCGCCGATCTGGGGGCGCGCTGGCGCAACAAGCAGGCCGCCAAGCCGCAGCCCGCGGAATAGTTTCCCGGCGGATTTTCATCGCATCTATCGCAGCGTAGGCTAGCCGAAGTCGTGCCGGAATAAGACGGCGTACCCGGTGTTTGTCGTGACGGGTCGCTGTCCCGGTGCGCTATACGTGCAGTTGTGTCGGGGGCGGCGTTGCATTTCGCAGGAGCGTCACATGTTTCGTACAATGCTTGTCGTGCTTGCCGTTCTTCTGTTCGGCGTCACCGCCGCTGCGGCACAGAGCTGCCAGGATGTCATCGACAAGCGCCAGGCTTTCATGAAGCGCAGCGCCGACATGGCGAAGGCCGGCTCGGCGATGATCAAGGGCGACACGCCGTTCGACCTCGCCAAGGCCAAGGAAATCCTTGCTGTCTTCGCCGAAGATGCGGCGGCGATGCCGAACCTGTTCCCCGATTGCTCCAAGACCGGCGACCACACCACCGCGGGACCGGCGATCTGGGACAAGCCCGCCGATTTCAAGGCCGCGCAGGATAAGTTCTCTGCCGACGTGAAAGCGGCGCAGGATAGCCTCAAGGACCTCGACAGCTTGAAAGCCGGCTTTCAGAGCATCGGTAAGAACTGCGGCTCCTGTCACCAGGCGTTCCGGGTCAGACAGGGCTAAAGCAATCGCCGCAGAAATGACAGGCGGCCGTGGGCGCGGCCGCCTTCATATGCTATGGCCACTTAGCGCTACGCCCCGTCACGTGCTGGAATAAATTTCAGTTGCCGCGAGTCATGCTTTCCGGTGTTTTGCTTCCGGGTGTTTTGGCGCGTGCCAGAAGCTCGGGACGAGGCGGAGGCGGATTGCGATGCTGATTTCGGGACGGCGCTGGCGGAATTTCCGGACTTTTATTCTCACGGCGCTCTCATGCGTCATCGCGGGCTTGGCCGTATTGTGGTTTATGGCGCTGCCGCAAGTGGTGCCGGATTCCGCACTGCCGCTGTACACGCCAAATCTCGACAATGGCAAGACCATGTTCGCGATCGGCGGCTGCTCGTCGTGTCATGCCGTGCCCAACGACGATCCCGACAAGGTCGATCGCCTGAAACTTGGCGGCGGGCTCGCGCTCAAGTCGCCGTTCGGCACATTCCACGTGCCGAATATCTCGCCCGATCCCAAAGATGGCATCGGCGCCTGGAGCGAAGCGAATTTCGTCTCGGCGCTGTCGAAGGGCGCCTCGCCGCAGGGCGACCACCTGTTTCCGGCGTTTCCTTACACGTCGTATCAGCACATGCCGCTCAACGACATTCGCGATCTCTTTGCTTACCTGAAAACGCTGCCGCCCGTGCCGGGCAAATCGCCGCCGCATGATCTCGCATTTCCATTCAATCAGCGTGCGCTCCTCGGCGGTTGGAAACTGTTGTTCTTCCACGGCGGGCCGTTCGCGCCGGATCCGGCCAAATCGGCGCAGTGGAACCGCGGCGCTTATCTGGTGAATGGGCCCGGCCACTGCGCCGAATGCCATTCGCCGCGCAACTTTCTCGGCGGCATCATCGAGAGTCAGCGCTTCGCGGGCGGCCCGGCGCCGGACGGCAAAGGCTGGGTGCCGAACATCACGCCGCTCGGGCTGCGTGAGGGCGATAAGGCGTGGTCGGAGAAAGACATCGCGAGCTTTCTCGGCGACGGCATGATGCCGGACGGCGATTATGCCGGCGGACCGATGGCCGACGTGATTGCCAATACCTCGCTGCTCAGTGCCGAGGATCGCGCCGCGATGGCTGATTACATCGCTTCGCTGCCGCCGACGGTCGGACCAACCAAGCCGCCCAAGAAGGCAAAGAAGGACTAATCGCCGGCGGCATCCATGCTTCAGAGCGGAATTGCTTTAGATTGAATTAGTTGTCGCTCTGACATTTGGATTGCGCATGATCTTTTCGGAAAACCGGTTTCCACTTCTCCGGATCATGCTCTAAGGGGATGGATGGCTTCACCGATTCGTGCGTAGTCAGGTCGCGCAGCCGAGTCGTGCGGGCCCGAGGCGACGAACACGTGGCGAATACCGGCAAAGGTATTGTGCTCAAGCTGATCTCGGCGGTTTTGTTCGCCGTGATGTCGGCCTTGGTGCGCTTTCTCGGCACGCGCTATCCGATCGGTGAGGTCGTATTCTACCGTTCGGCCTTCGCCATCGTACCGGTCATGGCTGTCTACGCTTGGCGCGGCGAACTGGCGTCTGTCGTGCGCACTGAGCGGCCGCTCGGCCAGGCCGGCCGCGGCGCGATCAGCATTGTCGGCATGTTCTGCAATTTCGGCGCGCTGGCGCGGCTGCCGCTGGTCGAGGCCAATGCGATCTCGTTCACCACGCCGCTGTTCTCCGTCGCGCTCGCCGCTTTCGTGTTGAAAGAGCGCGTGCGCATCTATCGCTGGTCGGCGGTGATCGTCGGCTTCATCGGCGTGCTCGTCGTGCTCTCGCCGCATCTGTCCGGCGATGAACTGACCTTTGCCGCCATGAGCGCGGCGACCGCGGCCGGCCTCGCCTACGCACTGACGGGCGCTCTCGCCAATGCCGGCACGGTCATTCAGACCCGCCGCCTGGCGCAAAGCGAAACCACCTCATCGATCGTATTTTATTTCTCGCTGTTTTGCGCGCTTGCTGGCTTGGCTACCTGGCCGTTCGGCTGGGTCAGCCCGACCGGCGGCGAATTCGCGGCGCTGATCGGCATCGGCGTGCTCGGCGGCACCGGGCATATCTTTCTGACCGAGAGCTACCGCTACGCCTCGGCCTCGGTCGTTGCGCCGTTCGATTACACGGCCATGATATGGGCGCTGATCCTCGGTTACATGCTGTTCGGCGAGACGCCCACGATCATGATCGTTGCCGGCTCGCTGATCATCGTCGCAGCCGGATTGTTCGTGATCTGGCGCGAGCGGCAATTGGCGGCGGCGCGCCGGCCGCGCGCGCCGGAGCCGCAGGTAGCGGGAGGCGCTACGTCGGCCCGAACGCTTTGAACGTCAGAATGGTGCGCGTATCGGCGATGCCGGGAACGGTCTGCACTTTTTCGGCGATGAAATGGCCGATGTCGGTCCCGGGATCGACGTAGAATTTCACCAACAGATCGAAATCGCCCGCGGTGGAATAGATCTCCGAGGCGATCTCGGCATCGGCAAGCTTATTGGCCACCTCGTAAGACTTGCCGAGCTGACATTTGATCTGCACGAAAAAAGGGACCATGCGCGCCTCCGAGCCGCCGATTGACCTATATATCATACGCGTCATTCCGGGGCCGAGCGAAGCGAGGAACCCGGAATCCATAATCCCGGCGCAGGGGGTATGGATTCCGGGTTCGCCGCAGGCGGCGCCCCGGAATGACGGGACGAGAGAGGTCGTAGTATCATCGGGGCGTTTTGGAAAGACTTGAGAAAATGCACGGCCAAGAAATGCACGGCTCTGTGGACTTTGCCGATATCGCCACCGCCGTCCTCGCCCGTATCCGCGAGCATGGGCCGCGCGTACATTGCATAACCAATACGGTCGCCCAGCAATATACCGCGAACATGCTGCTCGCCGCCGGCGCGGTGCCGTCGATGACACTGTCGCCGCAGGAGATCGGCGCCTTCGTCGCCGGCGCCGACGCGCTTCTGGTCAATCTCGGCACGTTCGATGCCGAGCGCCGTTCGGCGGTGGAAGCGGCGCTCAGCGTCGCCGCCGCGAACGATAAGCCATGGCTGCTCGACCCGGTCTTCATCGAGCGCTCACCGGCGCGCGCCGACTTCGCCCGCGGACTGCTCGGCCGCAGGCCTGCGGTGGTGCGGCTTAATCAGGCGGAGTTCGCCGCGCTCTCCAACGACGATCCGGCGGGCGACGCGCCGGCACGGCTGGCAAAATCGCACGGCGCCATCGTCGCGCTCACCGGGCATGTCGACATTGTCGCCGACGGCGCACGGCGCGTGACGATCGCCAATGGCGATCTGCTGATGGGACAGGTCACCGCCATGGGCTGCGCCGGCTCGGCTTTGGTCTGCGCGGCGCTCGCGGTCGAACGCGACCCGTGGCTCGCGACGATCGCCGCGCTCACCGCGTTCAGTATCGCCGGCGAAGTCGCGGCACGCGACGCCGATGGCCCCGGCAGCTTTGCCGTCGGCATTATCGACGCGCTGCATAATCTCGACGCCACGACGTTGCGCGCGCATGTGAAGGTCCACAATGACGGTTGATCTGCGACTAAACGCGATTGTCGATCCCGAGCGCGCCAATGGCCGCGATCTCGCCGAATTGGCGCGGCTCTGCGCGCAAGGCGGCGCGACGCTCGTTCAGTTGCGCGACAAGCATGGCGACACCGGCGCCATGGTGGAAAAGGCGCGGGCGATCAAGCAGGCGCTCGCGCCGTTCGGCACGGCCTTTGTGGTCAACGACCGCGTCGATGTTGCGCTCGCTGCCGGCGCCGACGGCGTCCATATCGGACCGGAAGATATGGCAGTTATTGACGCGCGGCACCTTTTGGGTCCCAACGCGATCATTGGCCTCTCCATCAAATCGGTGGCCGAAGCCGAGGCCGCGCCGATCGAGCTCATCGACTATGTCGGCTCGGGCGGCGTCTATACGACGCTGTCGAAAGAGCAAAAGAAGCCGCCGATCGGGCCGCAAGGCCTGGCGCGCATCATCGACGTGCTCAAGCGCCGCAAGCGACAGATGCCGGTTTGCGGCATCGCCGGCGTTGACGCGAGCAATGCCGCCGAAGTCATCGCCGCCGGTGCCGACGGCGTCGCCGTCATATCGGCGCTGTCGCTGGCGCCGGACCCGGCCGCGGCCGCGCGCACTTTGCGTGGCATCGTCGACGCGACCCTGGCGAAACGAGGCGAGTGATGAGCGCCGCGATTGCCGTGACCATCGCCGGCTCGGATTCGGGCGGCGGCGCCGGCATTCAGGCCGATCTGAAGACGTTTTCCGCTATGGGTGTCTATGGCGCTTCCATCATCACGGCGCTGACCGCGCAAAACACCAAAGGCGTCACCGCGATCCATGACGTGCCGGCGGAGTTCATCGCCGCGCAGATCGATGCGGTGTTTTCGGACCTGCATCCCGGCGCGGTGAAGCTCGGCATGCTCGGCAATGCCACAGCGATCGACGCCGTGGCCAAGGGCCTCGAGCGCCATCATGCGCACGATGTCGTGCTCGATCCGGTGATGATCGCGACTTCCGGCGACAAATTATTGCGCGATGACGCCATCGACGCCTTGCGCAAGCTGACCGCCCAGGCGCGCCTGTTGACGCCCAATCTGCCTGAAGCGGCGGCGCTGCTCGATGCGCCGGTTGCGCGCGACGAAGACGAGATGCGGGCGCAAGCGGAGAAGCTTCTCGCGCTCGGCGCCGGCGCCGTGCTGATCAAGGGCGGTCACGGCAGCGGGCCGGAAAGCGTCGATCTTCTGCTCGAAGGCGCGACCTGGACGCGCTTTGCCGCGCCACGCATCGACACGCGCAACACTCACGGCACCGGCTGCACGTTGTCCTCGGCTATTGCCGCGGGGCTCGCCAAGAAGCTTCAACTTGCCGACGCGGTCAGTAATGCCAAGGCCTATGTCAGCGCGGCGATTGCCGCAGCCGACCGGCTCGGCGTCGGCACCGGCAATGGGCCGGTGCATCATTTCTCGAAGTGGTGGTGAGGGAACTATATCCCGCTCGTCCTCGCGAAAGCAGGGACCCAGCGCAAGAAACTGGATTGCAAGAAACTGGATTCCCGCTTTCGCGGGAATGAGCGCAAGAACCTAAGCCGCCGCCGGTGCGCCTGGCTGTTTCAGCGGGTGAGCGCGGGCAAAGGCGTCAATCTTTGCCAGTTCGTCGGTGATCCGCGCAAAGGCCGGAAACGGCGCGGTGTCGACATTGAAGAATTTTGCTCCTGCCGCCTGGCTCGCCACGCAGATATCCGCAAGCGTGATCTGATCGCCATGGCAGTAACGCCCGGTCTCGGGGCTCTGCAGATGCGCCTCGAGCGCTGTCAGCGCCGCGGTGTGCCAATGCCGGCACCAGGTGTTGCGCTGGGCCTCGTCGAGCTTGAATTCATGTTCCAGATATTCGCGCACCCGCGGCACGATGAGTGGATGTGAATCCGCCGCGACGAGCTGCGCCAGCCCGCGCACGCGCGCGCGGCCGCGAGCATCGCGCGGTAGCAGCGGCGGATTCGGATGCGTCTCGTCGATATATTCGATGATGGCAAGCGACTCGAACAGCACCGGCCCGTCGCCGTCGATCAAAGCCGGCAGCGCCATCATCGGATTGACCGCACGATAGGCGGCGTCGCGCTGCTTGCCCTGGATCAGGTTCACGTCGATGATCTCGTCGGGCACGATGTTTTTCAGGTTAAGCGCGATGCGCACACGATAGGTCGCGAGCGAGCGCCAGAACGAAAAAAGTTTCATGAAGATTTCTCCTCTTTGTTTTCCTCCCCCGCTTGCGGGGGAGGGTAGGGAGGGGGATTGCGGCCGATGGGCTTGCGCATGCGCTGAAGACTTGCCCCCTCCTGACGCGCTTCGCGCGTCGTCCTCCCCCGCGAGCGGGAGAGGAAAAGATCATGCAATCCGCGCCCGGGATCGGCCTTCAGCCCGGCCGCTTCGATGCCGGCGATGGCGCACATTTCGTCCTTGTCGGAGGTGTCGCCGGAAATGCCGCAGGCACCGATGACATTGCCGCCGGCATCCCTGATCAGCACGCCGCCCGGATTGGTGACCATGCGTCCGTCGCTCGCCGCCGCCAGCATGGTGAAGAATTGCGGCGTCTTGGCTGCGCGTGCCGCCAGCGTGCGCGAGCCGAAGCCCATGCCGAGCGCGCCCCAGGCTTTGCCGACGGCAATGTCGTAGCGCAGGATGCCGGACTTGTCCTCGCGCTTGAAAGCGACGAGATGACCGCCGCCATCGAGCACGGCGACGGTGAGCGGCGCGAGATTGGTTTCGCGCGCCTTTTTCAGCGCGACATCGACAATGGTGGAGGCTTGCGCGAGAGAAATGACCGACATGTTGGCTCCGATGCTTGGGATGAAACTAAATCTTTCTCACGATGGCTTGGTCACGGTTTCTCGGTCACATTTTTTTGCCGCGGCTCGCCCAATAGACCGATTGCCGCGAGCCGTCGCCGCCGCCCAGCCCTTTTTTGTTGGCTTCCTCGAAGGCCGCGAGCGCCGCTTTCGTCGCTGGCATGTCGGCGCCCTTGGCGGCGCCGGTATCGACCATGGTGCGCAGGTCTTTCACGGCGTCGGCGATATTGAACGTGGTCGGGCCGGGATCGCGGTTTTCCATCATGGCGACGATCATGTCGGCGCGCATTTTCAGGCCGTTATTGGCGCCGTTGCTTTCGACGAAGAGATCGAGAAGGCGCTTGGCGTCCCAGCCGACATCGCGCGCGATGGCGAAGGCCTCGCCATAAGCCTGCCAGGCGACCATCAGCGGCAGATTGATCGCAAGCTTCATGGAGGAGCCGGCGCCGACCGGGCCGCAATGCTCGACCTTGCGGCACAGCTGATTGAGGATCGGCAGCGCGCGCGCCGCGGCGTCGGCATCGCCGCCGAGGAGGCCGAGCAGCTTGCCTTGCCGCGCCGGCGTGGTCGAGCCACCGACCGGACATTCGACAAACATTGCGCCCTTGGCCTCGACCTTCGGCGCCAGCGCAGTTTCCACCTTCGGCGGCACGGTGCTCATCTCGATGAACAGCTTGCCGCTCACGCCGGCGGACAACAGGCCCGAAGCTCCATTATAGACCGCCTCGATCGCCGCCCCATCGGTGAGGATGGTGATGATCGCTTCGGACTGCTGCGCCAGTTCGGCGGGTGTCGCGGCAATGGTGGCGCCCGAGACCGCCTTGGCCTTGTCCGGCGTGCGATTCCACACCGCGACCTCGTGGCCGACTTCCATCAGGCGGGTGGCGATGGCCGCACCCATTTTGCCGATACCGGCGACACCGACATGCATTCGGCGCTCTCTTCCCGTCATTCCGGGGCGCGGGCGTAAGCCCGCGAACCCGGAATCCATATTCACTGTCCCTGAGATTAGTTCCAGCATTCTGGAGATCGTTCTGCAAGGTCTGTGGTTATGGATTCCGGGTTCGCGCTTGCGCGCGCCCCGGAATGACGGGAGCACGGAAGCCGCTTGCTCGGTGGGCGGCGCAATGTCATAGCCAAACGTTCTTGGCGACGCGTTCTTGCGCAACCGGTTCTGATTCAAAAGGACAACCAGCATGGCTTCGGCAAAGAAGGGCACCGTCGGCATTATCGGCCTCGGCATCATGGGCGGCGCCTTCGCGCAAAACCTCATGGCCTCCGGCTGGCATGTCATCGGCTATGATCTCGCTCCCGAGCGGCGGCGAGCACTGGCTAAAGCTGGCGTCGAGATCGCCGATGATGCTGTCGATGTGGCGCGCAAGGCGAAGGTGGTGCTGACCAGCCTGCCGAAGCCGCAAGCGCTTGCCGAGACCGCGGCCGCTATCGCCAAATCCCGCGACTTGGCCAAGCTGCCGCGCCGGGTCATCGTCGAAATGTCGACCTTTACGCTCGAGGACAAGAGCCGCGCCGAGGCCGTGCTGCGCAAGGCCGGTCACGTTATGCTCGATTGCCCGGTGAGCGGCACCGGCGCGCAGGCCAAGGTGAAGGATCTGGTCGTCTATGCCTCGGGCGACGCGGCCGAGGTCAAAAAGCTCCGTCCCGTGTTTGCGGACTTCACCCGCGCGGTGCATAGCGTCGGCGAGTTCGGCAATGGCAGCCGCATGAAATATGTCGCCAACCTTCTGGTCGCGATCCATAACGTGGCGAGCGCCGAGGCCATGGTGCTCGGCATGAAAGCGGGCCTGCCGCCGCAATTGATCTTCGATCTGGTGACCGCCGGCGTCGGCAATTCGCGGATTTTCGAATTGCGCGCGCCGATGATGGTGAAGGACGATTACAAGAACGTCACCATGAAAATCTCGGTCTGGCAGAAGGACATGGACGTCATCGGCGGCTACGCCAAAAAAATCCGCGCGCCGACCCCGATGTTCGATGCGTCGAGCGCGATCTATGCCAAGGCGCTCAAGGCCGGCCGCGGCGCCGAAGACACTGCGGCGGTTTGCGCCGTGCTGGAAAAGATGGCAGGCGTGAAACGGGGCAGGGCGAAGACCGCTCGTAAGAGCTAGCAATAGTCCCGTGAGCCTGCTCTCGCATGCGATGAAGCTCGGGTAGACTTTACGGCTCGGAATAGGGGCTGCCGTTCTTATGCACGAACCGGCCGTCGGCGTTGCTGCTCATCATGTCGATGTCTGAGCAGGTAGTCATGTCGGCGGGCTGGCGCGAACCGACTTCGAGATAAACCGCCATCGCGCCCGATTTGTTGATCAGGTGATGGCCGTTGCCGGAGTTTTTTGCAAAGGCCGCGCAATCACCGGCGCGCAACAGCGTCTCGCCGCCATCTTCGATCAGCGTCACTTCGCCTTCGAGCACATAGACGAATTCGTCTTCATGCGAATGCCAATGGCGCTGGCTCGACCAATTGCCCGGCGGCAGGCGCATGAGATTGACCCCGAAATCCGTAAGCCCGCCGGCGTTGCCCAGTCGCTGCCGCACGCGCTCGGCACAGGGCGCGTCGAACGGCTGCGGATAGCCCGAGCCTTTGCGTTTCGATACGGCGGCGATATCGATTTTGGGCATGGCAGTCTTTTCCGGCGATCGGTGACGGCGCTTGCAGGCAGAGTCCCAATTCGCCATGCTCGCCGTGACCGATAGGACACTAGCATGACCAAGTCCCTGCGATAAGCTAGGGCCCGGAATTATCGGCGGAGGAAAGCAGATGTCATCGCTTGAAAGCCAAGTCCGCATCGCAGCGACGGCGGGCGATCACAAGACCCATCAGCATCGCAGCGAGACGCGCGATGGCATGCGTATCGATTGGGATGTGCCGATCACCATGGACGATGGTCTCGTGCTGCGCGCCGATGTGTTCCGCCCGGTCGCCGACGGCCAATACCCGGTGATCCTCAGCTATGGGCCCTATGCCAAGGGTCTGGCGTTTCAGGACGGCTATCCGAGCGCCTGGCAGCGCATGGCGGACAAGCATCCCGATGTGACCGCGGGCTCAAGCAATCTCTACCAAAGCTGGGAAGTGGTCGATCCGGAAAAATGGGTGCCGCACGATTACGCCTGCGTGCGGGTGGATTCCCGCGGCTGCGGCGTGTCGCCGGGCTTCATCGATCATTTCTCGCCGCGCGAGACCAAGGATTTCTACGACTGCATCGAATGGGCGGGCGCCCAGCCGTGGTCGAACGGCAAGGTTGGGCTCAATGGCATTTCCTATTACGGCATCAATCAGTGGCACGTCGCTTCGCTCGAGCCGCCGCATCTCGCCGCGATGTGCATCTGGGAGGGCGCCGCCGACTGGTATCGCGACATGACGCATCACGGCGGCATTCTCTGCACGTTCTGGGACAACTGGTACGATATGCAGGTCAAGACCGTGCAATATGGCGCCGGCGAACGCGGCAAACGCAGCCGCGTGCATGGCGAATTGGTCTGCGGTCCGGACATTCTCTCGGACGAACAGCTCGCCAAGAACCGCAGCAGTTTCGGCGCCGATATCGTGGCGCATCCGCTCGATGACGATTATCACCGCGCCCGCTCGCCGGTCTGGTCGAAAGTGAAGGTGCCGTTTCTGTCGGCGGCCAATTGGGGCGGCCAGCCGCTGCATCCGCGTGGCAATTTCGAAGGCTTTGTACGCGCCGCCTCGAAGAACAAGTGGCTCGAAGTGCACGGCATCGAGCACTGGACGCACTTCTACACCGACTACGGTCGCGAGTTGCAATTGCGCTTCTTCGATTATTTTCTGCACGGCAAGAACAACGGCTGGGACAAGCAGGCCCCGGTGCAATTGCAGGTCCGTCATATCGATGGCTTTGTCGAGCGCGACGAGCAGGAATGGCCGCTCAAAGGCACCAAATGGACCAAGTTCTATCTCGATCCGGCGGACGGCTCGCTCACCCCCTCCCGATCCTCCCCCGCAAGCGGGGGAGGTATGGGTGGGGGCAAGAAAAAGTCGGTGCTGAAATTCGAGGCGATGGGCGACGGTGTCACGTTTCTGACGCCGCCGCTCGAACACGACACCGAGATTACCGGGCCGTCGGCGCTCAAGCTGTTCGTGTCATCGTCGACCAAGGATGCCGATATCTTCGCCGTGCTGCGGGTGTTCACTCCGGACATGAACGAAGTGGTGTTCCAGGGCGCCATCGATCCGCATGCGCCGATCGGGCAGGGCTGGCTGCGGGCATCGCACCGCGCGCTCGATAAGAAATTGTCGAGGCCTTACCGGCCCTATCACACCCACACCAAGAGGCAGACGCTCAAGCCCGGCCAGATATTTGAGCTCGACATTGAAATCTGGCCGACGTCGATCGTGGTGCCGGCGGGGCACCGCATCGCGCTCACCGTGCGCGGCAAGGATTATGTCTATCATGGGCCGAGCGGCGGGCGGCTGTCGAATTTCAAGAATGAGCTGACCGGCTGCGGCCCGTTCCTGCACGATGATGTGCGCGACCGTCCGCCGGAGATTTTCTCAGGCGTCACCGGGCTGCATTTCGGTGGCGGGATGCAGCCTTATCTGTTGCTGCCCATAATTCCGGCAAAGCCGAACGCAGCTAAAGCTGCGAGGGCAGCGCCGAAAAAAACGGCAAAGAAAGCCGTTAAAAAGCCGGCAAAGAAACCAGCACGAAAAAAATAAGGCCGTGCAAATGAAAAACTGAGAAAATCATCGTATAAGCATCACCGGCAGCGGACGCGGAAACGGCAGAAATTCCGCACCGGTCAGGGAGGATTGTATGTCGCGTCAGGACTCGCGTAAATCGGTATCGCGGAAGGTCACGCGCCGCGCCTTGTTGGCGGGCACGGCGGCTGGTGCCGCCGCGGCGTTGGGCTGCTTTCCATCACCCGCCATCGCCCAAGCCGCACCGGTCAAGCTCGGCCTTCTGACGGTGAAGACCGGGCCGCTCGCCCAGGGCGGCAATCAGATGGAGCAGGGCGTCCTTACCTATCTGAAGGAGACCAATTACACGATCGGCGGGCGCAAGGTCGAGCTGACCGTCGGCGATACCGGCGGCGCGCCGGCCGGCGCCAAGACCAAGGTTCAGGAACTAGTCGAGCGCGATAAGATCGATGTCCTGCTCGGACCGCTCGCGACTTTCGAGCTCTACGCCATCAATGATTACATTCAGCAGCAGAAGATGCCGACAATGAGTCTGGCGGCCGCTGACAATCTGACCCAGCGCCAGCCGAATCCGTATTTATTGCGTGCTTCGGCAACCTCGTCGCAGGCGCTGCATCCGTTGGGCCACTACACGGCGACCGAGCTGAAGCTCAAGCGCGCTGTGGCCATCGGCGAGGATCTCTCCTTCGACTATGAGGAACTCGGCGGCTTTCAGGCGGCCTTCGAGAAAGACGGCGGCTGCGTCATCAGCAAGCTCTGGCCGCCCTTGGTCACGCCCGATTACACGCCGTATCTGGCGCAGATCGGCGAATGCGACGTGGTCTGCCAAGGCTTTGCCGGCTCGAATCCGCTGCGCTTCATGAAAGCCTATGCCGAATCCGGTCTGAAATATCCCGTCGTCACAGGATGGACGGGCGGCGACGATGCATTGTTGAAGAGCTTCGGCGACGAGGCCAATGGACTCGTTTCCTGCTCGGCCTATTCGCTCGAAGTCGAGACCGACAGCAATCGTCGCTTTATCGACGGCATGCAAAAGAATTTCGAGGTCATTCCGGGCTTCTATGCCGCAGGCCTCTACATCAATTGCCAGGTCGTCGACGCGGCACTGAAGACGCTAGGCGGCGATCTGACCGACAAGGAAAAGCTGATCGCGACGCTTCGTGCCGTCAACTTGACCGATACGCCGCGCGGCCCCCTCAAATTCGATCATTTGGGCAATGTGGTCGGCAATTTCTACATCCGCCGCTGCGGTCCGGAGGGTGCCAAATACGGCCTCAAGCTTTGGAACAAGATCATCAAGACCTACGAGAATGTCAGCCAGTTCTGGGTCTGGCCGGAACAGGAATTCCTCGCCCATCCGGTTTATTCGCGCGACTATCCGCCGCTAACCAAGTGCTAAAAGCCGCGACACTACCGGCCTTTACAGGCCGGGGGTGCTTCGCCAATGATAGTGCAATAAGCCGCCGCGCTTGGGGGCGCGGCGGCAAAGGCGGCGCCCAGGTGGCGCCGTAACAACAAGGGGCGCCGCAAACGGGCGCCTCAGGGAGGACGCAATGTCTCGCAAGCTCTTGTCTCGGAGCGTCAGCCGGCGCGCCGTTTTGGCCGGCACCGCGGCGGGTGCCGCAGCGGCCGTTGCCCGCTTTCCGACGCCCGCGATCGCCGATGCCGAGCCGTTCAGGCTCGGCCTGCTCACGGTGAAAACCGGGCCGCTGGCGCAGGGCGGCATCCAGATGGAGCAGGGCGTCCTGACCTATCTGAAAGAAAAGAACTACATGATGGGCGGCCGCAAGGTCGACTTCATCTCCGCCGATACCGGCGGCAATCCCGCCGGCACCAAGACCAAGGCGCAGGAACTGGTCGAGCGCGACAAGGTTGACGTTATCCTCGGCCCGCTCGCCGCCTTCGAGCTGTACGCCATCAGCGACTACATCAAAGAACAGAAAATGCCGACGCTCAGTCTCGCGGCGGCGGATAATCTCACGCAGCGTCTGCCCAATCCATATCTCTTGCGCGCGTCGGCGACCTCGTCGCAGGCGATGCAGCCGATGGGGCACTACGCGGCGACCGAACTGAAGCTCAAGCGCGTCGTCACCATCGTTGAGGACTTCGCATTCGGCTACGAACAGATGGGCGGCTTTCAGGCGGCCTTCCAGAAGGACGGCGGTTGCGTCGTCAACAAGCTGTGGCCGCCGCTGGTGACGCCCGACTACACGCCCTATGTCGCGCAGATCAGCGATTGCGACGGCGTCTGTCAGGGCTTTGCCGGCTCGAATCCGCTGCGCTTCATGAAGGCCTATGCCAATGCCGGCTTGAAGTATCCGGTGGTGACGGGGGAGACCGGCGGCGACGACGCCTTGCTCAAGAGCTACGGCGAAGAGGCGATCGGCCTTGTCGGTTGTTGCCCCTACACGCTCGACCTTGAGACCGACGCCAACCACCGCTTTATCGACGGCATGATCAAGAACTACGACTCCATTCCGGGGCAATACGCCGCTCTGCTCTATGTCAACTGCCAGGTCGTCGACGCGGCGCTGAAAGCGTCCGGAGGCGACGCCAGCGACAAAGAAAAGTTCATGACCGCGCTAAAGGCGGTCAGCCTGACCGAGACGCCGCGCGGACCGCTGAAGTTCGACCACCTCAACAACGTGATCGGCACGTTCTACATCCGGCGCATCGGCACGGAGGGCGCCAAATACGGCCTGAAGGTTTGGAACAAGACCATCAAGACTTACGAGAATGTCAGCCAGTTCTGGACCTGGCCGGAAGCCGAATTCCTCGCGCATCCGGTCTATTCGCGCGACTATCCGCCGCTGACCAAGTGTTGAGAAGGCAACAAAAGCAAACACAGCTGGCAGCCGGGACAGCGAAAGGCAGGTCGCATGACATTCTGGCTGCTGCTTACCGTCAACAGCGTGACGTTCGGCGGCCTGTTGTTTTTGTTGTCGGCGGGATTTTCCCTGATCTTCGGGCTGATGCGGATCCCCAATCTGACGCACGGCTCGATGTTCATGGTGGGCGCCTATCTCGGCACCACGTTCCTGTCCGGCGCGCTGGGCTTCACGCTGAATTTCTGGGTGGCGGCGATCCTCGCCGCGGTCGGGGTGGCGATCCTCGGCGGGCTGATGGAGCGACTGTTGCTGCGCCGGCTCGCCGGCCAGCCTTTGGCGCAGGTGCTGGTCACGCTCGGCGTCTCCTTCATGGTCGCCGACCTTTGCCTGATGGGCTGGGGCGGCGATCCGATCTCGGTAACGACGCCGCACGGCTTCGCGGGCTTCGTGCGCTGGGGCGGGGCGGCGTTTCCGCTGTACCGGATGGCGGTGATCGTCATTGCCGTGATCGTCGCGGCGGCGCTGTGGGTGATGCTCGACCGCACCAGGCTCGGCGCCATGATCCGCGCCGGCGTCGACGATCCGCAGATGGCGCGCGTGGTCGGCATCCGCGTGTCGCAGCTCTTCACCGTCGTGTTCGCGCTCGGCGCCGGGCTTGCCGGTTTCGCCGGCATGATCGGCGGGCCGATCCTGTCGGTGTATCCGGGACTCGATCAGGACATGCTGCCGCTTGCGCTTGTCGTCGTCATTCTCGGCGGCACCGGGAGCCTGCTCGGCTCTTTCGTCGGCAGCATCATCATCGGCTTCATCTATAATTTCGGCCAGGCGCTGCTGCCGGAGCTTGCTTATTTCATTCTGTTCCTGCCGATGGTGCTGGTGCTGCTGCTGCGCCCGCAGGGCCTGTTCGGAGGACAAGTCCTATGAACGGTCCCGTCGAAAGCCTTTTGACCGGCCGGCGTATCGCCATCGCCGTCGCCATCCTGGCGCTGATCGCGGTGCCCTATGCGATCACCGAAACCTATTACGTCAATATCGCAAGCCAGATCCTGCTCTATGCGGTCTTCGCGCTGGGGCTCAATGTGCTGGTCGGCTATGCCGGCTTGGTGTCGCTCGGCCATGCCGGCCTGTTCGGCATCGCCGCCTATATCGTCGCCTATCTGCTTGCCGCCGGTTACAGCCACGCTTTCGCGATTGTTTCGGCGCTTGCGATCGGATTGGCCGCGACCGCGGGCTTTGCGGCGCTGGCGCTGCGCGCCACCGGCATCAGCTTCATCATGATCACGCTCGCGCTCGGCGAGATCATCTGGGGCGTCGCTTATCGCTGGATCAGCCTCACCAACGGCGACAACGGCATCAGCGTCGCCTCGCGGCCGGCGCCGTTCGGCTTGGCGCTGTCCTCGGCGAAAGGTTTTTACGATGCGACGCTGATCGTCTTTCTGCTCGCGGTTCTCGCCGTCGCGATTTTCGTGCGCTCGCCGCTTGGCGCCGCGCTGTGCGGCACCCGCGATCAGCCGCGCCGCATGACCGCGCTCGGCTACCACGTCTGGATGATCCGGTTCTGGGCCTTCATGCTCTCGGGCCTGCTGACATCCGCCGCCGGTATTCTGTTCGTCTACTACAATCAGTTCATCAGCCCGCAGGCCTTGGCGCTCACCGCCTCTGCCGAGGGCCTGCTGATGGTGATATCCGGCGGCGCCGGCACGCTGCTCGGCCCGATCGTCGGCGCGGCTTTGGTCGTGATCGTCAAGAACGTGGTCAGCGCCTATGTCACGCGCTGGAATTTCATGCTCGGCGCCATCTTCGTCGCTATCGTCGTGTTCATGCCGGAGGGGCTGGTGCCGGGCGCGGTGCGGCTTGCCCGCTCGGCGCTCAAGTCGAGCGCGCGGCAGAAGACGGCGGCTTCGCTCGCGGTGACCAAGCAATGAGCGCGCTCGTCGTCGACAATCTCTGCAAGGCGTTCGGCGGGTTGCGCGTGACCACCAATGTCTGTCTCGATGTCGCGCTAGGCGAGCGGCGGCTGATCATTGGCCCGAACGGCGCCGGCAAGACCACCTTGTTCAATCTCATCACCGGCGAGCTCGCTCCCGATAGCGGCACCGTATCGCTCCTCGGCCGCGATATCACGCGAATGCCGACGCGCAAGCGCGCCCATCTCGGCATGGCGCGCACCTATCAGATCATTACGCTGTTCACACGCGACACCATCCAGCACAATGTCACGCTGGCTTTGCTCGGGCTGTCGCCGTTGCGCTGGAACCCGCTGCGTCCGCTCGAGCGCCAGCAGCACTTGGCCAAGCTTGGCTACGACGCGCTCGGCCGCGTCGGGCTCGACCAGATCGCGCAGCGGCCGCTGTCCGATACGTCCTATGGCGAGCGGCGCCGGGTCGAGATCGCGATGGCGCTCGCGCAGAATCCCAAAGTGCTGTTGCTCGACGAGCCGTTTGCCGGCCTCTCCATCGACGAGCGCCAGGAAGTGCGCAAGCTCCTCGATGCCATTCCGCGCGACGTCACCATCGTCATGATCGAGCACGACATGGACGTGGCGCTGGATTTTGCCGACCGCATCACGCTGCTGCATTTCGGCGAAGTGATCGTCGAAGGCACCCGCGCCGAGGTCGTGAATAATCCGCGCACGCGGGAGGTCTATCTTGGCGAATAGCGCGCTTCGGCTCTCCAATATCGACGCCTTCTACGGCGACAGCCATGTGCTGCAGCGCGTGTCGTTCGAGCTTGGCGAAGGGCGTTTGCTCGGGCTCCTCGGCCGCAACGGTGCCGGCAAATCGACCTGCATGAATGTCAGCATCGGGCTGCTGCCGCCGCGCGGCGGCAGTGTCGAAGTTTTCGGCATGCAGGTGGCGCGGCAGGGACCGGAGAACATTTCCGCACGAGGCGTGGCGCTGGTGCCGCAAGGCCGCCGCATCTTCAAGAGCCTCACGGTGCGCGAGAACCTGATGGTCGCCGCGCAGAAAGGCTATGCCGCGCGCCATGAACCTTGGACCATGAACACCGTCTTCGCGATGTTCCCGCGGCTTGCCGAGCGGCGCGCGCAACTCGCCGGTTATCTGTCCGGCGGCGAGCAGCAGATGCTCGCTATCGGCCGCGCTTTGATGGCCAATCCGCGCGTGCTGTTGATGGACGAGCCGTCGGAAGGACTTGCTCCACAAATCGTCGCCGAAGTCATGGCGACCATCCGCAAGCTCAAGGAGAGCGGCCTCTCCATCGTGCTGGTCGAGCAGAGCCCGAAACTCGTTTTCGACATTGCCGACGACATCGTCATCCTCAATTCCGGCCGCGTCGCCGTGCTATCGACCGCGGCGGCGCTGAAAGCCGATGACATCGACCTGCGCCAGCACCTCGGCGTGTTCTGATCGATCGCGCTGCGGCGGCGCTAAGGGCACTGTCACGATACTGTCGTGTCCGAGCGCCACGTTTCTTTTTGTTGGCGCGGAATATCGGGCGCGTATCATCGTTATTGCAAATTGGCGAACCGGCGGTCACGATAGCGGCTGGTTTCCAAAAGGGGCGCTACTTGATTACCGTTCCAGAACTGGCGGCTGAAGGTCTCAGCTCGTACCTCCACGAGCATATGAGCCGCAGATTCTCGACGACGCATGCCGAACTGACCGAACTCGTGACCTCGGTCGCACGTCTCGCCATCGAATGCATCGGCAACAGCGACGCGCTTTATCACAATGTCGAACATACGATGCTGGTGACGCAGGTCGGCTACGACATCATGAAAGGGCGCGCGCTGCTGCAGGCGACATTTCCAAGCGACTTCGCCCACCTGCTGGTCGCCTGTCTGTTCCACGACATCGGCTATGTGCGCGGCATTCTCAGGGAAGACGGCGTTGACGGTTATGTCGTAGATAGCAAAGGCAAAAAAGCGAAGCTGCCGCGCGGAGCGTCGGATGCCGCTTTATTACCGTATCACGTCGACCGCTCGAAAATGTTCGTGATGGACCGGCTGTCGAAGATGGAATTGCTCGACGCCGCGCGTATCGCCTCTGCGATCGAATATACCCGCTTTCCCTCACCGCCCGGCGACGGGGCCGGCGACAACGAAGAAGGTATGCTGGTGCGAGCCGCCGACCTGATCGGCCAGCTCGGCGATCCGCATTATCTGCGCAAGGCCAATGCGCTTTATTATGAATTCGAAGAAGTCGGCATGAACAAACAACTCGGCTATACCTCGCCGGCCGATCTGACCGACCTCTATCCGCAGTTTTATTGGAATAGCGTCTCGTCGCATATTCAATCTGCCATTCGCTATCTCAACGTCACGTCGAGCGGACGGCAATGGATCGCCAATCTTTACAGCAATGTCTTCCGCGCCGAGCGCGATCTGAGCCTGTCCGGGCCGCAGCGTTGAGCGTCTGTTAGCTCACCGGCCACAGCGCGCACCCACTGGACTCCTTCACCCGGCCGATTAAATGTGCCGCCGCCGCAACGGCGGCAGCCTTATACTGTCCGTTTCAAGCGGCTCCTGAGGAAACGAGAAATGGCCCAACAGTGGAATAAATACGCCCCGACGGCGGCCCGCAGCCACGGCCGGCCCGGCCGCGAGATCCGGCCGAAGAGTGTCACGATCGACATCCACTCCCATGTCGGCGTGCCGGCGGCGGCGAAATTCGTCGAGCCGTATCTCGATTGGGCCACGATCCCGCTCTCCAATTTCGCCAATGCCGAGACCAAAGCGCTGAGCCAGAAGCAGGAAGCCGATGTCCGCGAGCGCGCCGGGCACGAACACAGGCTTGCCGATCTCGATGCCATGGGCATCGATGTGCAGATGATCGCGCCGCCGCCGCCGCAATGCTATTACACCGTGCCGCTCGACATCGCCGTCAAGGCGACACAGATGGTCAATGACGGCATCGCCGAATTCTGCGCCAAGGTACCCGACCGCTTCAAAGGCTTTGGCTCGGTGCCGATGACCGACGGCGCCGAGGCGGTGAAGGAACTCGAGCGCTGCGTCAAACAGCTCGGCTTCACCGGCGTCGAAATCTTGACCACCATCGCCGGCAAGGAATTGTCAGACCCGGCCTTCGCGCCATTCTGGAAGAAAGCCGAAGGGCTCGGCGTATTGGTGATGCTGCATCCCAACGGCTTCACCGATGCGTCGCGGCTGTCGCGGTTCTATTTCAACAATGTCATCGGCAATCCGCTCGAGACCACCATCGCACTGAATTATCTGATCTTCGACGGCGTGCTGGAACGCCATCCCAAGCTGAAAATCCTCGCTGTGCATGGCGGCGGCTATGTCAGCGCCTATTCCGGCCGCATCGATCACGCCTGGGGTGCGCGCTCGGACAGCCACGGCGCGCTGCCGAACCCGCCGACGAGCTATCTCAAGCGCATCTATGTCGACACCGTCGTGTTCACGCCGAACCAGCTCGCCGAACTGGTGCGGGTGTTCGGCGCCGACCATGTCATGCTCGGTACCGACTATCCCTACGACATGGCCGAATACGATCCGCTCGGCCATATCGCTGCGGTCGAGGGCTTCGATGCAACGACGGTCGCGGCGCTGGCCGGCGGCAATACCAAGAAGCTGTTAGGGCTGTGATTTAGAGCATGATCCGGAAAAGTGGAAACGGGTTTTCCAAAAAAATCATGCTCCATCAAGATGCTAGAGCGACAACTGATTCAATTCAAAACAATTTCGCTCTGGGTGGCTTATGAGCCTGGAACCGCTGCTGCAGGCCAGTCCGGCAATCCAGATTCACGCGTTCGCCGCCATGACGGCCTTCGCGCTCGGCGTCGTGCAGCTTGCGGCGCCCAAGGGCACGCTGCCGCATCGCACGCTTGGCTGGATCTGGATCGCGCTGATGCTGGTCGTCAGCATCAGCGCATTCTTCATCCACCAATTGCGGGTGTGGGGCGAGTGGTCGCCGATCCATCTTTTGGCGATCTACACGCTGATCATGCTGCCGGTTGCGGTTCTGGCCGCGCACCGCCACGAGGTGGCGCGGCATCGCCGCGCCATGATCGGCCTGTTCGTCGGCGCGCTGGTGATTGCCGGGCTTTTCACCTTGTGGCCCGGCCGCATCATGTATGAAGTCGTGTTCGGTTCAGGTTAAGGCGGGTTATTCCTTCGCCGGAACGGTTCTGAGCCACGCAATCAGATCGTTGATGTCGGCGTCGGTCATATGGGCGTAATAGCCATATCCCATCGGCGGCTTGAGATGGTTGCCGTCCTTGTCGATGCCCTGAGTTAAGGCGCGCTTGATGTCGGCATCGCTCCAATCGCCGATGCCTTTCGCCTTGCTCGATGTGATGTTGCGCGAAACCGACACGCCCCAGGGACCCGGGAATTCCATTCCGCCTTTGCCCGCGTCATTCGCGAAATCATGATGCCCCTTGGTCATCGGCGTATGGCACTCCATGCAGTGACCGATCGTGGCGAGGTAGAAGCCCTTTTTGAGCGGGTCCTTCATCATCGCTTCGGTATAGGGCTGCTCGGAGCCGGGGAAAATCTGCGCCGGCGCGGCCATGCGGTACACCGGATCCGGGACCTTATTGCTGACCGGCTTGATCGTTCGCAGATAGGCAACGATCGCGTCCATGTCGGCGTCGGTGATGATGCCATAGAAACCAACCGGCATGATCGAGGCAATGGGAACGCCGTTTGGGCGCACGCCGGTACGCAGTAGTTTTTTGATGTCGGCATCGCTCCACGCGCCGATGCCCGTCTCTTTATCTTGCGTGATGTTCGCCGGCGTTACCGTAAAGGGCGGCAGGTCAAACGGCGGTCCGCCAGTAAACTCCTTGCCGGCGACTGCGCTGGGCGGCCCCTTCGGCGAGTGGCAATTGCCACAGGTCATGATGGTGTTGACCAGATAATCCCCGCGTTTCACCAGATCTGATTGCGCGTTGGCAGTTTGCGCGTTGGCAGTGCCCACCAGCGCCGCGCCGAGCGCCAGCGCCATCAATACCGCACGGGTCATAAGTCCCCCAATCCCGAATCGTCGACACACGGCGCGACCATAGCCGCGCCCCGGTCTCAGGAAAATGACAAAGCGGGGTAATGGGATAGCGGAGGTAATTTAACGCCGCCGCGGCTTCTTGCCTTTTTCCGGATCGAGCCGGTGGACGGTCGCGGACGTGTTGGCGCTGCGGCGTAATGCCTCTTTCAGGCTCGCCGGCCGGCCATGCTTCTTGAGGAGATCGCGAAACGCCTCATCGGCGAGCTCCTGGAAGTCCTTCATCTGGTCATGCGCGAGCAAGTCGAGTTGCTGCCAGGTTTCGTCGTCAAATTGCACGCGCTTGCCCGGCATCAACTCGCCCGTTTATGCCGGCCATTGGATCGCGTCGCCTTTTTCGCCGCGCGTGAGCTGGAGGCCGCGCGCCGCGGGCCGCTGCCTTTTGTGCCGCCGCCGCTCTTGCCGGCGCTTTTGCCGCCGTCAGCCTTCACGCTCTGACGCAGCGCATCCATGAGATTGATGACATTCGACGGCGCGCTCTCTTTCGCCCGCTCGATCTTTTCGCCCTTCTGCTTCTTGCGCAAAAGGTCCTTCAGCGCGTCCTCGTAGTGATCCTTGAACGCGTCCGGTTTGAAATGGCCGGCTTTGGTGCCGACGATGTGGACGGCGAGATCGAGCATGTCCTTCGGGATTTTCTCGTCTTCGATGGTGTCGAAATATTCGTCCTCGGCGCGCACCTCGTAAGGGTAGCGCAGCGTCATGCCGATCATGCCTTTGCCGCGCGCTTCGAGCGCGATGATGTGTTCGCGCGAGGTGAACACGATCTTGGCCAGAGCTACCATGCCTTCCTTGCGGATCGCCTCGCGGATCACGGCGAAGGCCTGCTGGCCGACATCGCCATCCGGCACGATGTAATACGGATCGCGCAGATAGAGCTCGTCGATCTCGCTCCTCGGCACGAATTCATCGATGTCGATGATGCGCTTGCTCTCGATGGCGACCGCGTCCAATTCCTCGGGCTCGAGCTCGATATATTCGCCCTTGTCGACCTCGTAGCCTTTGACGATGTCGCTATTGCCGACCTCGTCGCCGGTCTCGGCGTCGACTTTCTTGTAGCGGATGCGGTTGCCGGTTTCCCGGTTGAGCTGGTGGAAGCTGATCTTTTCGCGTTCGGAGGTCGCCGGGAAGAGCGCGATCGGGCACGAGACCAAAGAGAGTTTCAGATAGCCTTTCCAATACGGACGCGGGGCCACGGAACTACTCCATATACCGGGGAACTTGTTTGAGGGTCTTAGCCGGCAACGATAGCAGGGACCCGGTGTTCCACAAGCGGTCCCGTTTCTCCTTTGTTCTTTCCCGGGCCGAGCTTACACTTTCACGGTTAAAGCGATTCGCGCCCTGGAACTCATTTCGAGCGAACTCACCGCGCGGAACTCATTGGCGAGTGGACAACATGCCGGCAACAGCAGCGCTCAAAGCAGCACCGCAATTCGAGACGGAACCGCAGCCCAAAGAGGCGCCTGCGCTCAGAGCGGCGCCGCAGCCGGCGCGGCTGTTTCACGCCAGGATGTTGGTGACCCGGGTCGAGGAATGGTGTGTCGAGGCGGAGACGGCCGAGCAAGCACGCGCGCTGCTCGTCTCAGGGGCTGGACACCGCTCGACGCCCGGCGAAAGCGTCCATATCGAGCTTGAGAGCCTGCTCGACGGCTAGGTAATCCCGGCCGCGGACGAATTGCAGCGTCACTTCGGCGACGCGCCGGCCGAGGTGTCGCGCAGTGGCGAGGTCCGCCTCGGGGGGAGCAAGATCGGGGCCTTGGTCAACATTCGATTGCGCGCCCGCCCCAAGCCAAAAGCCGTGGCGATTCAGTTCCCGTTCCGATCCTGTCGAGGAGTGGTTCGCTGGTGGCAATCCGAGATTGACCCAGTGCATGCCGTGTTGCGCAGCGAACAGTGCGAGCTGGATCAGGGTCGCCAGCTTGTCACCGGAACGTGAGCCCGAATTGGTAAATCCGGCGGCGATCTTGTCTTTCCATTTGAAACCCTTGGTCATCACCAAATGTGAAGATGCTTCCTGAAAGGCTTTGAAAGCTGCCGAGACGCTGCCGACATAGGTCGGCGCGCCGAAGATGATTGCTTCGGCAGCAGCGAGATCTTCCCAGCGACTTTGGGCGTCCTCGACGGTCAACAGCAGGGCCTCTGCGCCCGCCACCTGTCCGACGCCGTCGCGTACGGCTTCCGCCTGCCGTTGCGTATGACCGTAGCCGCTATGATAGATGATGGCGACGCGTGTACTCGACATGATCTGCCTCCTGTCTTGGTTGATCGCGGACGCGTGCGGCGTCGGCGATCTTGCAGGCATGACGAGACGGACGGGCGAGATGTGACATGGTGCGCCGCGGGCCGCAGAGCTTTTGACTTTGGCGACACCGTGAGTAGCGCCGCGGCGCTCTGTCCTTTGCGCACCTGAACTGTCGGAGCTGAATCAGTGTACAGCATGACTGGCTAGGTTCGGCGCCAGGTGCCGCAGCTTGTCCGGATTGCGCATCACATAAATCGCGGCGATCTTGCCGTCTTCGATCTGCAGCGCCGTGGTCTGCAATATGCCGCCCTGCTCGACCGTGACAAAGCCGGGCAGGCCGTTGATGAAGCCATAACGTACGATGCGCGACATATTCTCCGCAAAGATCGGCGCCAGCGCAGCGTGCACCTGCACGACATTGTCGCGTCCGATGATCGGTTGCAATGCCGCGCGCGCCTTGCCGCCGCCGTCGGCATAGGCCGTCACGTCGGCGGCGAGCAGCGATTGCAATTGTTGCATGTCGCCGCCGCGGGACGCCGCGAAGAACGCGGCGGCGATCTGCAGCCCGCGCTCTTTGGGCAATTGAAAGCGCGTGCGCGTGGCGCGGACATGGTCGCGCGCGCGGCTGGCAAGCTGGCGGCACGCCGCAGGCTCCCGGCCGATCGTGCCGGCGATCTCCTCGAAGCCGACGCCGAACACGTCGTGAAGCAGAAAGGCGGCGCGCTCGAGCGGCGACAGCCGTTCGAGCGCCAGCATCAGCGGCAAGGTGACGTCGTCGATCTCGTCTTCCGCGGTCTCGACGACCGGCTCCGGCAGCCACGGCCCGATATAGGTCTCGCGCCGATGGCGTGCGGATTTCAGGTGATCGAGACAGAGGCGGGTCACGATGCGGCGCAGAAACGCTTCGGGTTCGCGCACCGCATCGCGATCGGCATCGAGCCAGCGCAGAAACGCCTCCTGCACCGTGTCCTCCGCGTCCGCGACCGATCCCAGCATCCGGTAGGCGATGCGGATCAATCGCGGCCGCAGCGGATCGAAGGTTGCGGCGGCGTCCTGGTTGGAGTTTGCCGTCATCAGGCGGCCTGCCGACGAGTGACCGGATGGACGCCGCGGAAGCCGACCTGGAGTCGGTTCCAGCCGTTGATCGTGATGATCACCAAGGTGAGTTTCACCTGCTCCTCCGCGGTGAATTCCGCCTGCAACGCACGGTAAGCATGATCCGGCGCGTGGCTCTCCGATACCTGCGTCAGGGCTTCGGTCCATTCGAGCGCGGCGCGCTCGCGCACGCTGTAGAGCGGTGATTCGCGCCAGGCATCGAGTAAATAGAGGCGCTCTTCCGTCTCGCCATGTTCGCGAGCGCTTGCGGTGTGCATATAGAGGCAGGACGCGCAGCCATTGATTTGCGAGGCGCGGATTTTCACCAGCTCCATCAGGCTGTCTTCCAGGCCGCATTGCAGGACGCCTTTGCCGTATTCGAGCCAGGCTTGCATGGCCGTAGGCGCGGCGGCGAAAGGGTTCAGTCTCGGTTCCATCGTCATCTCCTTCGTCAGGGCTTGTTCGCATGGACAAGACGAGATGGACGGGCCGGACGTGACATGCCGGCGTAATTTTTTGCCCGATCGCTAGAGCTTCGTGACCGTCGGGAAAAGCGGTAAGACGAAGCCATGCGAGAACATTATGGTTGGTCTGCGTCATTATAGAGGGATGACGCAGCAGTTCCGCCGTCGCAAACTGGACACTTGCCGGTGGGACTTTCGTCAATCTGGCTTTATGGCAGAGTGACTGGCGAGGCATGAACACGGCCGGGGACGGCTGCAGAGAAGCGGCGGCGGAGAGCCGCCAAAAATGGCCGCGAATGGCCGCAATGGGCCGTGAAGGGCCCGGTGGGAACGGCATTTCTGGTGCGTCATTTTCTGGTGAGTCATGACGGCGGCTGATGCCCCGATCGCGTCCGCGGGGACTGTGCAATTTCTGGGCAGGGAGACGGCCTATTGGCGGCTGCGCATCAAGGGCGCGGCGCTCTTGATGTTTACGCTTGGTCTCTATCGCTTCTGGTTCGCCACCGACGTGCGGCGCTTCTTGTGGTCGAATACCGAGATCGTCGGCGATACGCTCGAATATACCGGCTTGGCTACCGAGCTTCTGGTCGGCTTTCTGTTCGCCGTCGCCATCCTCGTCCCGCTCTATACCGCCTTCGCCATCGGGGCGCTGGAATTCAGCCCGCGCGCAGTGGAATCGGCTGCGGCCGGCGTCGCCTTGATTGCGCTGTTGGGCGAATTCGCGCTTTACCGCGCACGGCGCTACCGGCTCACGCGCACGGTGTTTCGCGGCGTGCAGTTCGAACAGCACGGCGCGGCGTGGCGCTACGCGCTCTATGCGGTGTTGTGGTGGTGCGCCGCGATCGTCACGCTCGGGCTCGCTTATCCCTGGGCGCAAGCGAGCCTGCAGCGCTTCAAGATGGGCCATACCTGCTATGGCGATCTCGAGGGCGCATTCGCGGGCAAAGGTGGAACGCTGTTTCTCTACGGCCTGCCGATCTGGCTCGCGGTGGTCGGGCCGATATTGTTTTCCTTCTTTTTGCTCGGCACGTTGATCGATTGGAACACGCTCGACGCCGCGGTGGCGCAAGGCGACCAGGCGACGCTTGCTTTCATCGAAGCAAGCCCCAGCTTTCGCACTGCTGTCGGCGTCGCATTTTTGTGCGTCGCCGTCGCCGCGCTCGCCGCGGTCCTGCTTTATCCGCTGTTTCAGGCCGTGAGCCTGCGCTGGTGGATTTCCGGCTTGCGCTTCGGCGATCTCGCCGTGACGTCGCGGCTCAAGACCGGGCAAGTCTATCGCGTCTATCTGCGGTTCGTTCTTTATATCCTGCTGCTGATGCTGCTCACGGCGGTGGCGGGCGGTATCTGTCTGTTCGCGGTATCGGAACTCGTCGGCCCCCGTCACGATTCAAGGCTTGCCGAATTGCTGGCGACGATCATCACGGTCGGGCTTTACGTCGTGATTGCGCTCGGCGCGTCGACGGTGCATCAGGTCGCGGTGACATTCGCGCTGTGGCGGCTCGGCCTGCAAACCGCCGAGCTCAGCGGCGCCGATGTGCTCAATTCGGTGCGCGCGGCCGGCCTGCCGAGCTCGGCGCTCGGCGAGGGCCTCGTCGATGCGCTCGGCGTCGGCGGCATTTGATGTGGAATCTGACGTCATGACCATTACGCTCGATACGTCGCCGCCGCTGACGCCGGACGGCCCGCCCGTCACGCCCTGCGGGCCGGCAATCTATTTCGACGGCACCTGCAGCGCCCGCCATGACGTAAAGGTCGAAGCGGTCGCCGCCAGCCTGCGCATCGTCGCCAAAAGGCCCGCCGGACAATTGCTCGACGAATGGAGCTATGCCGAGCTGCGGCGGATGTCGGCGCCGGACGGTGTGCTGCGGCTGAGCCGCTGCGGCGAGACGCTCTTGGCGCGGCTCGAAATCCGCGATCCCGATCTGATCTGCGCGGTCGAGGATCGTGCCGCCACGCTCGATCGCGGCGGCACGGGCGAACGCCGGCTCCGCCGCAAGATCGTAGCCTTGAGCTTTGCGGCGAGCGTGTCGCTCTTCATCACGGCGATCTATGGCGTGCCCGAACTCGCCACGCGGCTACTGCCTTTCGTGCCGGTCTCGGTCGAGCGCAAGCTCGGCGAGGCGGTCGACAAAAACGTGCACTCGGCGCTCGATACCCAGCATCTCGGCGCAGCCTTCACCTGCGGCTATGGCGCCGGCGAGCTCGAGGGCCGCGCCGCGCTCGACCGGCTGGTCGGCAAGCTCGAAGCCGCCGCCGCGCTGCCGCTGCAGCTTCGCTTCGATGTCGTCCGCCGCCCCGAGCCCAATGCCCTGGCGCTGCCGGGCGGCCGCATCTACGTCAATCAGGGGCTCGTCGATCAGGCGCAAACGCCCGACGAACTGGCCGGCGTGCTCGCTCACGAAATGGGCCACGTCGCCGCCCGCGACGGCACCCGCGTCGTGTTGCAGAGCGCCGGCCTGTCGTTTCTGTTCGGCACGATGCTCGGCGACTTCGTCGGCGGCGGCGCGGTGGTCATCGCCGCGCGGACGGTGCTGAAATCGTCCTATTCGCGCCGCGTCGAGTCGGCGGCTGACGGCTATAGCGTGGCTTTGACGCAGAAGGCCGGCGGCGATCCGCATGCGCTCGGCGTTATTCTCGGGCGTATCGGCACCTTCGAGAAGGACCACGGCATGGCGATCCTGCGCGACCATCCCGAGACCAAGGACCGCATTGCCGCCATCAACGCGATCGCCGGCACCGGCCCGACAGCGCCGTTCCTGGACGTTGCGGAATGGCGCGCGCTCAAGCAAATATGCGCGCCGCTGCCGCCGAAAGATGCGGCCGGCAGCAGAACCAAATAGCGCCTAAAATGGCTGCCAGATAGAGCCAGACAAAGCCAACAGCCGGATTCGAGACCTTCAGCACAATGCGCCGACGTTCATTCACCGAGGAACAAACCTCGCGACTTGCGGTTTGGGCGCGGCGCATCGCGCTGTTCTCCCTGGCGGCGACTTTCATCGCCATCATCATCGTGCGTTCGGGCGCGCTCGACATTGTACCGGCTTTGTCGACGCTGGCGGGCGCGCTGGTGCTGGCCTGCGTCGCCATCCTGCTGGCGCTGGGCGCTGGCGTTTCGATCTGGCGTGAAGGGGTTTCCGGCAGCCGCGAAGCGGTGACGGCCTTGTTGATCGGCTTTGCGCTGATCGCCTATCCGCTCTATCTCGGCATCAAGCGCGCGCCACCTCCCGGCGATTTACGATATTACCACCGACCCGATCGATCCGCCGCAATTCGACGCCATCGCCCGCTTGCGGCCACGCGACGCCAATCCCGTCACTTACGCCGGTCTCTATGCCGCCGAGCAGCAGCACAACGCCTATTCCGATATCGAGCCCGACGACACCAATTCGAGCCCGCAGGAAGCCTACAACGCTGCGATGAAAGTCATCACCAAACGCAAATGGCGCGTGGTCGATGCGCGCCCGCCGCTGGCGCCGCCGGCTGGACCGACGCCGCGTAACATCGCGGCGCAGGCTCCGACCGCGCGTGACGGCATAATCGAAGCCGTGGCGCGCACGCCGATCCTCGGCTTCCGCGACGATGTCGTGGTCCGCGTCCGTCCGACCGTCGACGGCGCGCGCATCGACGTGCGCTCGGCCTCGCGCTACGGCCGCAACGATCTCGGCACCAATGCGGCGCGGGTGCGCAATCTGATCGACGACATCGATACCGTGCTGGCGACGCCGCAACCGCAGAAGAAGCAGGCGCCGTCGCTGCCGCCGCCGTCTCAGGCCGGCAAGGGCGCGTCGGCCAAGCGATAAGTGCCGGTGATCGATGGCGGCCCTTCGGTCGCGACCTCGCCGCGCGCCACCATGTCCTCGAGATGCGCCAGCACCGACAAAGCGGCGGCGCCGGTGAGGCGCGGGTCGAGCCCGATATAGACCGCGCGCACGATGGTCGGAATATCGGCGGCGCCTTTGCGCAGACGATGGAGGATCGAAGCTTCACGCGCCTGGCGGTGCCGGATCAGATGCTGCACGAAGCGCGGCGCCTCCTTGATCGGCATGCCGTGGCCGGACAGATAAAGCGGCTCGCTGCGGCGCGCGAGCTTGTGCAGCGAGGCCATGTAATCGCTCATCGCGCCGTCGGGCGGCGCCACGATCGTAGTCGACCAGCCCATGACATGATCGCCGGCGAAAATCAGGTCGGCTTCTTTCAACGCAAACGACATGTGATTGGCGGTGTGGCCCGGTGTCGTGATCGCTTCCACGGTCCAGCCGTTGCCCGAAACCACATCGCCATCGGCGAGCACGACGTCGGGACGGAAATCCATGTCGGCGGAAGCGTCGAGCCGACGCGTCGTCTCACCGATATGAAGCGGCCGCGCCAGACGGTGCGGGCCCTCGGCATAAACCTTGGCGCCAGTGGCAGCCTTCACCTTGGGAACGCCCGGCGAATGATCGCGATGGGTGTGGGTGACGAAAATGTGGGTGACGGTTTCTCCGCGCACGGCATCGAGAAGGGCGGCGATATGGCCATCGTCATCCGGCCCCGGATCGACGATCGCGACCTTGCCGCGCCCGACGATGTAGCTCATCGTGCCCTTGAAGGTGAAAGGCCCCGGATTGTCGGCAACCATGGCGCGCACGCGCGGCGCCACTTCGACCGCCTGGTTCGGCGTCAGATCGAAGCTCTTGTCGAACGGAATGTCGTCGCTCATGCGCGGGAACGATGACACTGAATTGGGCTAAGAATCAAATCCGCCGGCCGGCTACTTCCGCAGCCAGACTTCGAAACCCAGCGGGTCGAGCCGGATCTCGCCGATGCCGAATTGCGACTGCAGCACCAGGCCGGACATGCTCTCTTTGGTATAGGCGCGTTTCTTCAGCATGGTGTTGAAGGTGAGCTTGATCATCGCAGCCGAAATCATGCTGCGGCCGGCGACATATTCGTTCACCGCGCGGCGCGAAAAATCCTTGCGCAGGTCGATGATCAGCGCCGTTCCGCCGGGTTTAAGCACACGGTGCATCTCATTGATGGCAACCAAGGGACGGGTGAAATTCTTGAACGCCGCGCGGCAGACGATGAAATCGAACTGCGCATTGGGAAACGGCAGATCGGCGGCATCGCCATGCTCGAAATCGACGCGGACATTGGCTTCACGCGCGTTTTCCGCCGCCATGCGCACGAAACTCTTGCTGATGTCGAGGCCGGTGACCGGACTGTCGGTCAGTTTGGCGAGCTCGATGGCGAGATAGCCGGGGCCCGGGGCGATTTCGAGCACGCGGTCCCCGGGATTGAGATACGCCGCGATCCGCCGCGCGATGCGCTGGAACTCGTCGAGGTCGCGCGCCGTCTGCCGCGCATACCAGGAGGCGATGAAGCCTTCCATCCCCGCGCCTTTGTGCGGCTTGGTTGACGCAGCCATATCGTGATCCCGCATTTTTACGCCCCCTATGCCTCTTTGCCGCGCGGCTTGTTCCGCCGTGTCCCGCCGCCGCTTTCGCAAGCCGACGACCATGCACGACTTTGTTGCAGGCTGTGTGGCCCGCGCATGTCTTTTCGGAGATTTGGGAAGATGCGCGGCCGTGTCGACGCGCCTGAGCGCGGACAAAAAAATAGAGCCCCGGTGCCGGGAATGCCGGGGCTCTAGCAATCTCAATTCGCCACGGTAAGTAGGACCGAGACCGCACCACCTATTATGCACGTGGCGTGCCAAGTCCGGCCGGAGCGAGCTGCAGCAAAAGAAGCGGCGATTCCGCGCGGATTCTGCGGCGTTTCCCTTAGCATTCCGGCCTGTGCGGGTTCCTTGATCGGATTGCAGGCTGCCGCTGGCTATTTTGCAGGCAGCCGCTGGCGCGCCGTCAAACGCGCCATCAAAACGGTGTCCGGCTACGTATGGCGGCTGCCAGTGTGCCTTCATCGAGATAATCGAGCTCACCGCCGACCGGCACGCCATGGGCAAGCCGCGTCACCTTCACATTGGCCTCGTGCAGGAGATCGGTGATGTAGTGCGCCGTGCTCTGACCGTCGACCGTGGCCGACAGCGCGATCACCACTTCTTTCACCTCGGGTTCGCTTGCGCGCCTCACCATGGCGTCGATAGAGAGATCGTCCGGCCCCACGCCATCGAGCGGCGACAGCGTGCCGCCGAGCACATGGTAGCGCGCATTGATCGCATGCGCGCGTTCCAGTGCCCAGAGATCGGCGACATCGGCGATCACAACGATGACCGCGCTGTCGCGCTTGGGGTCGGTACACACGGTGCAGGGATTTTGCGTGTCGATATTGCCGCAGATCTTGCACACTTCGATCTTCTCGATCGCGGTCTGCAAGGCGGCGGCAAGCGGCGCCATCAGCAATTCACGCTTCTTGATCAGGAACAAAGCCGCGCGCCGCGCCGAACGCGGCCCAAGCCCCGGCAACCGGGCGAGCAGTTGGATCAGGCGTTCGATTTCAGGACCGGCGGCGATTGCGGGCATCAAAGCAGCTTCAGGCTCAGAACAGCTTTAGACCCGGCGGCAGCGGCAGGCCGCCGGTCATGGCCTGCATCTTTTCGGCAAGCATTGCCTCGAGCTTGCGCCGCGCTTCGGCATGGGCGGCGACGATCAGATCTTCGAGGATTTCCTTCTGGTCGGGCTTGAGCAGGGAGTCATCGACATGGGCGCCGCGCAGATCGCCCTTGCCGGAAATCTTCAAGGTGACAAGACCGCCGCCGGCCGTGCCCTCGACCTCCATGCGGTCGAGCTCGGCCTGCATCGCCTCCATTTTCGATTTGAGTTCGGTGGCCTGTTTCATCAGACCGAGAAAGTCAGGCATTGCGGTTTCCTTCCATCACCCGGCGACCGTATGGTTAGGAGCTACGGCTCCTCGTCGGGAGTTCTCGATGTCGATCTGTTCCGAGGCTTGCGGCTCTTCGGCATTTCCGGCCGGCGGCCGCACCGACACGATCTCCGCGCCGGGAAAGCGCGTCAGCACCGCCTGGACCAGGGGGTCGCTGCGCACATTGTCCTTCATCTCGGCGTTGCGCATTTCGGCCTGCACTTTGACCGAGGGCGCGCCGGTTTCTTTGGAGACGGCGACCATCCAGCGGCGGCCGGTCCAGTCGCCGAGCTTCTTGGACAGTTCGCCGATCAGCGTGTGGCGCGCGCTCGGCTCGAGCGCCAGTTCGAGCTTGCCGTCCTCGAAACGAACCAGCCGCACATCGCGCTCGAGCGCGCTCTTCATCGCCAGATCGCGCTTTTCACCGGCGAGCGCGATCAGCGCCTCGAAGTTTAGCACTGCACGCGCCGGAGTTTCATCGCTGCGGGGAAGCGCGTCCTCAAGCGGCGGTGCCGCTGGCGCGACGGAAGCCAGCGGACCGCGCCCGGCGCGCGGCGCCGACGGCGCGGATGCCGAGGGAGTAGGCGCAGCCATCGGCGTTTTGGCCGCCGCGCCATTATTGCCGCGCGCGGCATCGCCGAGGGAGCGGATCGCCTCGTCCGGTGTCGGCAGATCGGCGGCATAGGCGATGCGAACCAGCACCATTTCGGCGGCATCGACCGGGCGGCCGGCGGCTTCGACCTCGGTGATGCCCTTGAGCAGCATCTGCCAGGTCCGCGCCAGAACGCGCATCGAGAGTTTGGTCGCAAAGGCGCGGCCGCGAGTGCGCTCGGCTTCGGTCAGCGACACGTCATCGGCGATCGCCGGCACGATTTTCACCCGCGTGACGAAATGGGTGAATTCGGCAAGGTCGCCGAGCACCATCGCCGGATCGGCGCCGGCATCGTATTGGTCGCGCAATTCCTTGAGCGCGCCCGCGATATCGGCGCGCATGAGGGCCTCGAACAGGTCGATGACCCGTGTCCGATCCGCGAGCCCGAGCATCTGCCGCACGTCTTCGGCGCGAACAGTGCCTGCCGTCATTGTTGAGTTGCCGGCTCCGCCGGCATGCGCGATCGCCTGATCGAACAGCGATAGTGAATCGCGCACCGAGCCTTCGGCGGCGCGCGCGATCAGGCCGAGCGCCGCGGGCTCGGCGTCGAGCTTCTCTTGAGCTGCGATATTCTGCAGGTGCTTGACCAAGAGCGCTGCATCGACCCGGCGCAGATCGAAGCGCTGGCAGCGCGACAGCACCGTGATCGGCACGCGGCGGATTTCGGTGGTGGCGAAAATAAATTTGGCGTGCGGCGGCGGCTCTTCCAGCGTCTTTAGAAGCGCGTTGAACGCCTGCGGCGTCAGCATGTGCACTTCGTCGAGGATATAGACCTTGTAGCGCGCCGACACCGGCGCATAGCGCACCGCATCGTTGATCTGGCGCACATCGTCGACGCCGTTATGGGAGGCGGCATCCATCTCGATGACGTCGAGGTGGCGGCTCTCCATGATGGCTTCGCAATGCACGCCCAGCACTGGCATCTTGACGGTCGGGGTCGTGACCGAGCCGTCCGGCAATTCGTAATTCAGCGCGCGCGCCAGAATGCGCGCGGTCGTGGTCTTGCCGACGCCGCGCACGCCGGTGAGAATCCAGGCTTGCGGGATGCGGCCGGTCTCAAAACCGTTCGACACCGTGCGCACCATGGCGTCCTGGCCGATCAGGTCGTCGAAGGTCGAGGGCCGGTATTTGCGCGCCAGCACGCGGTAGGCGGCTTGTGGGGTGGCGTCACTCATGACTGCGCGTCGTTTGTCACTGCGATCGGGACCGGAACCTTAAAGTCACATCTCAATATACGACGCCGCTGCCGGATGGGCGAAGCGGCATCCGGGTCTGCATCCCCGATAAATCGTCGAAAAGGGTGGGAGGCTGACGAGCGACCCGAACCGGAGCTCGTTAGGGCTGCTTCCTTCCGGACCTGACCCGGTTGGCGAGTGGCTCGTCCACCGCCAACCTCCCGGCGCTTATATCGACCGCGCAGGCCTGGAAAGCAAGAAGGGGCGGACGTCCGGGACGCCGGGTTGCCGCCAGGCCCCATGCCATCTCCCCATGCCTCTCCCGGCTGTGCCGGTGATCACCAGAAGCTGAAAGTCGCCACCAAAGTTTTGCCGTACTGCCCACGGCAATCTGTCTGTGCCTAGGTTCGCTCCCTCCACGCCGGAAAATCCTTACGGCTGTAAGACGTTCACAACCAAAACAAGAGAGAGAGAACGCAAATGTTGCGTGCTTTTATCATTGCCGCGTCGATCGCGTTGGTGGCGCCGGGACTAGCCGTCGCCCAAGATCACCATGACGAACACCATGAAGGCGGTCCGCCACACCCGGGTGGCCCGCCGCCGCATCCGGTGCCGCATCCAGGCGGTCCGGTTCCTCACGCCGTCCCGCATGGTCCGCCGCCGGGCGCGATGGGCGGTCCGCATCCGCCAGGTCTCCCGCCGGCCGCGATGGTCCACCCGATGGGCCCGCCGGGCGGCGGCGCGCGATTCAGCTATCGCGGCCACGATTTCGAACGCGTGCACATTCACCCATTTCTCTATCCGCCGGGATTTGCCTATCGCCGCTGGGGAGTCGGTGCCGCGTTGCCTCCGATCTTCCTGGCGCGAGATTATTGGTACGCCGACTGGGCCGCTCTCGGCATGGATCCGCCACCACCCGGTTATCAATGGGTGCGCTATGGGCCCGACCTGTTGTTGGTGAATGTGATCACCGGCCAGGTCGCCGACGTCGCTTACGACGTATTTTACGACTGAATTTTACGGCTTGGGCGTTACAGACGGGCCGCGCCGAGCGGCCCGTTTTCCTTTTTCGCTCAGGCAGGCGGGCCGCGCGCCTTGACCTTGCACACCGGCACGGCTTGAATCCCACGCCAGAAGAGGCGCGGGATAAGCGCCGCCAGGAGCGAAAACGATGACCTTCCGCATCGCCGTCGTCCAGCCGATCACGCATCGTCCTCCTGACGACGAGAAGAACGTCGCCGATGCCGTCAAGGCGATCGAACGCGCCGCGAGTGAAGGCGCCGACTTTGTCTGTTTTCCGGAGAATTATCCGGGCCCGTGGCGGATGCCCGCGGCCTACGATCCGATCCCGGCGCTGGCTGAAGCCGCGGCCAGGCATCGGATCCATGCCGTTTTCGGCACCATCGAGCCGATCGATGCCAAGGCTGCGACCGCCTACAATCTCGTCGTCATGGCCTTTCCCGACGGTCGGGCGCCGGCACTTTACCGGCGCACCCATCCGAACGGGCCGTGGATCTATACCGGCGGCAAGGCGTGGGAATTCCAATATGTCGCCGGCGGCGACTATCCGGTCTTCGAGACCGCGCACGGCAAAGTCGGACTCGCGATGTGCAGCGAAGTCTATATGCCGGAAGTCACCCGGGCTCTGGCGCTGCGCGGCGCCGAATTGATTTTCATGCCGGCGGGCGTCGACAAGAATCGGCTGTGGATGACGTGGCGCACGCTGATCTTCGCCCGCGCCATCGAAAATCTGGCCATCGTCGTGAGCACGCAAAATCTGTTCGATGCGACGCAGCGCGGCTTGGCCATGGTGGCGGCGCCGGAAGAGATATTGTTCGAAAGCACGGCGCCGGGCATGAGCCTGGTCGATGTCAGCCTCGACCGCGTGCGGGCGCTACGCACCTCGCGCGACGAAGTCGGGTCTTCGGCGACCGCCGGCGCCAAACAGGGCGTGCTCAGCCCGCAATGGCAGCGGCCGGAATTGTACGACACGTTCTATCCGCAGCCTTTACATCAGGCGGCCGTGCGCGAAGCGGCCGAATGATCCGGCTCAATTCCGACCGCGCTTGAAAGTCGTGGCAAATTCTCCCGAACTCGGTCCCAAACCCCGGCTCGGCTATACGGCGAGCCTGCTCGATCGCATGGCGCTGCGCCGCGACGACGAGCTTGCAATCAAGAAATTGTTCGAGCACGCCCGCGCCGGCGTTTACGTGACCGGCGGCGAGCTCATTGTGCTCAAAAGTCATCGGCGCTCAAGTAGGTGACCAAGCCGGTCAAACGTACGATCCGCTGTTTTCGCCCGCCGAGGCCAATGCGCTCGGCGCGGTGCGCGAGAGCGTCTTTCTCGGCGCGGTGAACGAAGCGCCGCGTTTCGGCTTCGGCCTTGATCCGCAAGCAGCGGAAGCCTTGAAGACGCGCAACGATCTCAAAGTCACCGATCTGCGCAGCATTGCGGTGCAGGGCCTGGTCGGCGCCGACGACCTGCCGCCGCTCGCCGAAGCCAAGGCGTTGCTCGGCTGGCATGCGCGCCATCGGTTCTGTCCCAATTGCGGCTCGCCGACACATCTCGTGCAAGCAGGATGGCGGCGCGATTGTCCGGTGTGCAAGGCGCAGCATTTTCCGCGCACCGACCCTGTCGTCATCATGCTGGTTATTTCCGGCGAGCGCTGCGTGCTCGGCCGTTCGCAGCGCTTCGCGCCGACCATGTGGTCGTGTCTCGCCGGCTTCATCGAGCCTGGCGAAACCATCGAGGAGGCGGTGCGGCGCGAAGTGCTGGAGGAGGCCGGCATTACCTGCGGTGAGGTCAGGTATTTCGCCTCGCAGCCGTGGCCGTTCCCCTCGTCGTTGATGATCGGCTGTCACGCCCGCGCGCTGTCGGAGGAGATCGTGATCGACCGCGAGGAACTCGAAGACGCGCGCTGGTTCGACCGCGCCGAATTGGCAACGATGCTCAAGCGCCAGCACAAGGATGGCTTGACTACGCCGCCGCCGGTCGCCATTGCGCATCACATCATTCGTGATTTTGTCGAGAACGGCTGCAATGTCCTTGGCTAAGGCGGCACCGCGCATCTTGTGCGCCGGCATCATCGTGCTCGACGAAGTGTTTCGCGTCGAAGAGTTTCCGCACCCCGACGGCAAAGTGCAGGCCAAGGGATTTTTCGTCGTCAATGGCGGCTGTGCGGCGAACGCAGCTGTCGCCGTCGCCCGCCTCGGCGGCCGCGCCGCGCTTGCAGGACCGCTCGGCGGCCCCGAAGGCGAAGACGGCAACGGCGACCGCGTGCTCAAGGCGCTCGAACGCGAAAACGTCGATTGCACCTTCTGTCAGCGCATCGACGGCCTGGCGACGGCGCTGTCGGCGATTTTCATGAATGCGCGCGGCGACCGCACCATCGTGACCTATCGCGACGAGCGCGTGGCCGCGAGCAAGCCGAAAGATCCCGACGCCATCGTTGCCGATGCCGATGCGGTGCTGGCCGACAATCGCTATCCCGATTTCGTGCTGCCGATTTGCGAAGCGGCGCGGCGGCGCAAGCTTCCGGTTTTGCTCGACGGCGACCGGCCGACAGTCGAGGACGATCCGCTGTTTCGGCTGGCGACGCATGTCATTTTTTCGTCGGAATGCCTGCGCGCCACGACCGGCCTGACCGATCTCGGCGAAGGTCTCAAACGCATCGCCAAGCGGACCGAGGCCTTCCTCGCCGTCAGCAACGGGCCGGGCGACATTATCTATCTCGACGACGGCGTGCTGCGGGGTGTGCCGGTGTTCAAGATCAGCGCCGTCGACACGCTTGGCGCCGGCGACGCATTCCACGGCGGCTTCCTGTTGGCGTTGACGGAGGGGCAGGATTTGACCGCGGCCATGCGCTTCGGTGCGGCGGTCGCCGGGATCAAATGCAGCCGGGTCGGCGGGTCGACGGGCGCTCCTACCCGGGCCGAGGTTGAAGCATTGCTGACGGACCAGCCCTTGCCGCGATAGCCCTTACCGCTCGGGGGCGGGAAAGCAGGCATTTGAGGCGCTTGATTTGGAATATTTTTCTCTATAGATAGCCACTAAGCCAATCTGTTGGAAGAATATTCCCATGGACGCAATAGACCGAAAAATCCTTGCAGTTCTGCAGGATAACGCCGCTCTGTCCGTCGCCGAAATCGGCTCCCGGGTCGGCCTGTCGTCGACACCGTGCTGGAAACGCATCCAGCGTCTCGAGGCGGACGGCGTCATCCAGAAGCGCGTGGCGATTATCGATCAGGACAGTATCGGGCTTGGCATCAGTGTTTTCGTGTCGATCGAGACCGGCGATCACTCGCAGGACTGGCTCGACAAGTTCGCCAAGACCGTGACTGCCATGCCGGAAGTGATGGAGTTCTACCGCATGGCGGGCGACGTCGATTACATGTTGCGCGTCGTGGTGCCGGACATTGCCGGCTACGACGGCTTCTACAAACGCCTGATCTCGACGGTGGCGCTGAAGAACGTGACGTCGCGTTTCGCAATGGAAAAGATCAAATCGACGACGGCGTTGCCGATTCCATTGTCGTAAAGAAGCTAATGGCCGGAAGAGGACGTGTTCGCTCCCGCGGTCATCGCCTGCGTGGTACGGCTCACGGTTTCGCCGAGGACCTTGTCGAATACATCCGGATCGTCGCCGAGATTGACGCGCGCCGAGCAGTCGGGGTTGCAGCTATACGTGGTGCGGGACGGGCCGCGATAGATGTAGACCACGTGATCGGAGGGTGACGTCACCACGATCTGCTTCTCCAGCAGCACGACGCCGCCGTGGTCAAGCACGATGACATTGGTCCCGCCATAGCCCTTGCCGGTGACGACGGCGATGCCGGACTGGATGGTCACGTCGGCAATCAGCGGATTGCCGATCACCACCGTGGCCGCGCGGTCCGGAAGCTTGAACAGGGCGGCCTGGTCGAGCCGCACCGTGATCGGCGCATTGGCCATCGATTGAGGAGATTGGGCCAATGTCGGGCCGGCGGGCGATACGGCGATAACGGCGAACAGGCCGGCCGCAGCCAGCCAATGCCGCGCGCTTTGGGCCAACCGGCCGGGCACGCACAACGCCGTCATCGATACTCTCCGAAACGCTACGCGGATTCGACAACTCGGCCGAACTGGCCGGCTTAACACCACCGCTTCACTTGACTGCAAATTAGTGAATGAAGTGCAAATCCGCGCGCCCTGCGGGGTGCGGATAAAGCAGCGAAATCGCGCTAGTGACGCTTACTTAACGATGATCGCCGAACGCGGAGCGCGACCGGACTGCCGTCACTGCGTGAACGGGTGCACGAGCTGCGCCGTAAAGCTCGTCGGGTATTCGCGCTCGCCGACGCCGTAGTGATCGGGAAGCTCGCCCTCCGGCATGTGGAACGTGCCGAAGATGATGTCGAGGATCGGAAACGTCGAGGCGAAATTCTTCTCGCCGCCGCGATCGGCCGCGGTGTGATGCCAGCGGTGGAATACCGGTCCCGCGATCACGTATCTGAAGGGGCCGAGCGTCCAGTCGAGATTGGCGTGCACGAAAGCCGAATGCGCGACGGTCAGCGGCCCGAGCACGACCAGCACGTTCGGCGAAATGCCGATCAAGAGCATGATCACGTCGGCGGCGACGCTGCGCAGAAACAGCTCCATCGGGTGAAATCGCGCCGCCGAGATCCATTCCAATTCCTCGGACGAGTGATGCACCGCGTGGTACTTCCACATCCTGCGGCCATGAAACCAACGATGGGCCCAGTACAAGATGATGTCCTCGCCGACGAGGAAGATGATCATCTGCACAACGAGCGGCAGCGCCGCCAGCGGCCCATGGCCGTTGTCGTAGAACGCGATCAATCCGTCGGCAGTGGTGATGTTGAACAGTATCGCAGCGCCGACAACCATGAGTCCGATGCGCAGATAACGCCCGATGACCGGAATGAAGAACCAGTAGCAAAGATCGGTGACGATATCGCGCTTGTGCCACCACGGCTTGCCGGGATTGCATGCCCAGAACGAGGTCAACACGGTGAAAGCGACGGCGAGCCCGAGCGAGATCGGCAGGGTCTTCACGAACGTTCGGCCGATATCGACGACAACGGGGAGCAGTTCATCAGACATGATGTCTCGGACCTAATATCTGTTTTGGCGTCGGGCCGCTGCGGCCGGCGCGCCGCGCATATGGGAATGCTCGCATTTGATAGCGAGATGTCATTAAAGCGCCGTGCAATTAAAACGCCGTGAATAACAATGCTGCGGGGAACCGCGGCGACGATCCGATGATTGTTTGATGCAAGTTGCGCGCCGCCCGCTCATGCGCACGAAACGAGTTCCTGTTAGACATCTGCTCGCTGCGTCGTGGCTCGCGCGCTTGCGGCAAGTCGTTTCGCGTCATTCGCTGTGGAAACTACGTGGTATATCGACCGTAAACAAACAGCGGCTGCATTGTGTCGGGTAACAAAGATCGGGAACATTGGAGTTGCGCATCATTGCGAGATTCCAAGCTGATCATTCTATGCAACTGGGTGTTAACTACATCGCGGATTGGGCGATTGATAGGGTGTTTCATCGATTGGTTTAACCCGGTCGAAATTTATCGACGATAGTTTCGCGACACGATCCAAACGGCGAAAATAAACCGTTGGATCAGCTCAGACAGCCACGTGTGGACCTTAAGGAGCCTAGTCATGAAGAGCATTTTGTCACGTTTCGTGAAGGACGAGTTGGGCGCGACGGCCATCGAATATGGTCTGATCGCCGCCGGCATCTCGGTCGCGATCATCGCGGTCGTGCAGGGCATCGGCACCAACTTGGTCACCAAGTTCGGCAGCATCTCGACGGCCCTCAAGTAAGCTTCGTTCTTTTCGCCATTACGAGAGGGCTCCGGTCGACCACCGGGGCCTTTTCGTTTTTTGCGCTTTATGGCGCCGACACTAACCCGCTCGCAACCGGCTTGGCGTAGTCCGATGGCAAAGCGCACGTGCGGCTGCACGAGAGGCAGAGCAACAGAACCATGCTGACCGAGGCGATCGAATTGACGCTGTTTCCCGGCATGATGGCGTTTGCCGCGTCGAGCGATCTGTTGACGATGACCATCGCCAACCGGGTGTCTTTGATCCTCATTGCCGGGTTTGCCGTTCTGGCGGTGTTGAGTGGCATGACCGGGATGGAGCTGTTGTCGCATCTCGGCGCCGGCGCCGTGGTGCTTGCGGTCGCGTTCTTCTGTTTCGCCTGCGGCTGGATCGGCGGCGGCGACGCCAAACTCGCGGCGGCAACTGCGCTGTGGCTCGGCCTCGGCCATTTGTTCGATTATCTGGTCTATGCCTCGCTGCTTGGAGGCGCGCTCACACTGTTCATCGTTCAGTTCCGCTCCATACCGCTGCCACGGCTCCTCGTCGGTCAGGATTGGGCCGAGCGGCTGCATCAGGAAGGCGGCGGCGTGCCTTACGGCATCGCACTCGCGGTGGCCGCGCTCCTGGTCTATCCGCAAACCCAGTGGATGCCGACGCTCGGCATATAGCGTTCAGGCGCACCGGCGTTGATTTTCTTCGCCTTGCCGCATTCCTCAACGCAAGATTAACGCGATTTAGATACGCCTCATTAACCATGCCTTGACGTTTAGCTGATGAAATCCAGCTAGATCGGCCGTTTTCCGGCTGTGGCGTCACGTGGAAAGCGAAGCGTATGAAAGCCGCGCGTCTCGTGGTACTCGGTGTCGCTGTCGCCGCCGGCGGCATCGCGGCATTTTTGGCTGCGAGCAACAAAGAACCAGCACCGCCACCGCCACCGCCGCAAGCGGCGTTGGAAACGGTGGATGTGCTCGTTGCCAAGTCCGATCTCTCGCGCGGACAGCTGATCGACGCCGGCGACATCGGCTGGCAGGCCTGGCCTGCCGCCGCGGCCAATTCGAGCTTCATCAAAAAGTCCGAGCAGCCGAACGCGATCGATCAGTTCGTCGGCGCGATCGTGCGCGTCGGCATGGTGGCCGGCGATCCGATCCGCGGACCTTATGTGGTGATGGCCAAGGGCTCGGGCTTCATGGCCGCGGTGCTGCCGGAAGGCATGCGCGCTGCCGCGGTCGACATCGCGCCCGATACCAGCGCCGGCGGCTTCATCCTGCCGGATGACCGCGTCGACGTCCTGCTGACGCGCCGCGACAAAGATGCCGAGAGGCAGACCGGCGTTGAGAAGTATGTCAGCGACACCATTTTGCGCAACATCCGGGTCTTAGCGATCGATCAGACCATCGACGACAAGAACAGCGCCAAGACCGTGCTCGGCAAGACCGCGACACTCGAACTCACCGAGCCGCAGGCCGAGATGCTCTCGCTGTCGCGCCAGGTCGGCACGGTTTCGCTGGCGCTGCGCAGCATTCGCGACTCGAAAACCTCGGCGGACGGAGTAGGCGACACCAGCCGCGACGAAAATGGGGCCATCAGTACCGTGCGTTTCGGCGTCAGCACGCTTGGATCCGGCCGTTGAGCCGGCGGAGGAATTTGACGATGACAGCACGCATGACGGCCGCCGCGACAGGCCCGCGCAAGCTCGGCCTTCGCGTCGTTGCCTTTACCGCGGTAATCGCCGTCGGCGTCATCGCTCCGCGGGCGCTTGCGGGAAATATCGGCTATAACGGGCCGCCGCCGCAGATGGTTCATGTCAGCGCAAGCGACGTCACCTCGCAGCCGCTCACGCTCGGCGTCAGCAAGTCGGTCGTCGTCGATCTGCCGCGCGATATCAAGGACGTGCTGGTCGCCGACCCGAAGATCGCCAATGCCGTGGTGCGCTCGGCGCGCCGCGCCTACATCATCGGCAGTGCCGCCGGCCAGACCAATGTGTATTTCTTCGATGCCCAGGGGCAGCAGATCGCGGGCTTCGACATCGCGGTGACGCGCGATCTCAACGGCATGCGTGAAGCAATCCACCAGGTCCTGCCGGATTCCGACATCACCGTCGAGGGTATCGGTGACGGCGTCGTGCTCGCCGGAACCGCATCGAGCCAAGCCGAGGCGCAGCAGGCCTACGATATCGCGGCGCGGCTCCTGAACACCGCCACTGCCGATACCGTCGGTCAGGGCAGCAAGATCGTCAATGCCATCGTGGTTCGCAGCGGTGACGAGATCATGCTCAAAGTCGTCGTTGCCGAGGTCGAGCGCGACGTCATCAAGCAGCTCGGTATCAATCTGGCCGGCAGCGTGGGTTACGGCACCACCGTACTCAACTTCAACAACAGCAATCCGTTCACCGCGCTCGGGCAGTCGCTGAGCGGCTCCTTCGTTTCGCCGACCTTCAAAGGGGTCACCGCGACCTTGCAAGCCATGGAGCAGGCGGGAGTTATTCATACGCTGGCCGAGCCGAACCTGACGGCCATTTCCGGTGAATCGGCGACCTTCGTGGCCGGCGGCGAATTCCCGGTGCTCAACGGCTTCAGCTGCTCCGCCGCGACGACCGTCAGCACGACACAGACCTGTCAGCCGTCGATCGATTTCAAGAAATTCGGCGTCAGCCTGAACTTCACGCCGGTCGTGCTGAGCGCCGGCCGTATCAGCCTCAAAGTGATGACCGAAGTATCGGATCTGTCGAGCAACAATTCTATTCAGATCGTCGAACCGGGAACCTCGCCGCAGGTGACGGTCACGGTGCCGTCGATCCGCACCCGTCGCGCCGAGACCACGGTGGAAATCCCGTCCGGCGGCTCGCTGGCCATGGCCGGGATGATTCAGAACTCGACGAAACAGAATATCAACGGCTTGCCGGGCTTGGCGGAGCTGCCAATTCTCGGACCGTTGTTCAAGAGCCGCGATTATATCAACCAACAGACCGAGTTGATGGTGTTCGTGACGCCGTATGTGGTGCACGCGGTGGCGCAGAAGGAATTGTCGCGTCCCGACGACGGCTTCGCCGACTCGAGCGATCCCGCCGCCGTCCTGCTCGGCCGCTTCAACCGCATCTATGGGGTCGGCGGCATGCCCGACCCGCCCGACACTTACCGCGGCCGGTACGGCTTCATTCTGGATTGAGGCGGCAACACGAGATGCAGCGGGAGATGATGATGCAACTTGATCGCACAAAGATCGCCAGGCGCTGCGGTGCCGTGGGGACGACGGTGCGCGCCGCGCTCGCTCTGGGATCTCTGCTGTTCGTCTGCGGCTGCAACACCGATCAGCGGGTCGCGGGCGTTCCCGACGTGCCGACCGACTACCGCATGCGCCATCCGATCACGCTCAAGGAATCCGATCACACGCTCGAAGTCTTCATCGGCTCCAATCGCGGCGAGCTCAATCCGACGCAGCGGGCGCAGATCCTCGCCTTCGGGCTGCGGTGGAAGCACGAAGCGACGGGCGGCATCATCATTGATCGTCCGGTCGGCAGCAGCAACGAGCGGGCGGCGGCCGACTCCATGCGCGAGATGATATCGATCCTCAATTCCAGCGGCATGCCGCCGGGGAGCATTGCAGTGCGGACCTATGCGGCAGGCGGCCCGGCGCTGGCTACGGTGCGCATCAGCTATCCGAAGGTCGCCGCGCAGGCGGGGCCGTGCGGCCTTTGGCCCGAGGATATCGGTCCGAGCGCCACCCGCGATTATTTCGAAAATCAGCCGCCGTGGAATTACGGCTGCGCCAGCCAGCGCAATCTCGCCGCCGAGGTCGACGATCCGGCCGACCTCGTACAGCCGCGCGCCGAGACTGCGGCCGATACGATGCGGCGCACCACGGTGATGGAGAAATATCGTCAGGGTGTCGACCCTTCGACGGCGCCGTCAGCGCAGGCCAGCTCGGCCAAGATCACCGATATCGGGAAATAAAGGTTAGCTGAATATTCAGATCGTCGATGTGAGTAACACCGGTTCACGATGAAACAGTCCAGCGAAGCGATTCAGCACGAAGCTGCTCCCGCGGCAGCCGCCGCGCATGACGAGCACATTGCGCCGGCGCCGCGCGTCTCGGTGCAGGCCTTCTGCGAGAACGTCGATACCGCGGCCGCCATCCAGTCGGCCGGCGAGGACCGGCGCTTGGCCAAAGTCCATTTGCGCATCCAGATGGGCGGCATGGCAGCCGCCATCGAGGCTTATCAGAGCTCGCCGACGCCAAACGTCATCATTCTGGAAGCCGAGCACCGCACCAGCGAGATCCTCGCCGCTCTCGATCAACTCGCCAATTATTGCGATGCCGGCACGCGCGTCATCGTCATCGGCAATATGAACGATGTGACGCTCTACCGCGATCTGGTGCGGCGGGGCGTCAGCGATTATCTGATTTCGCCGGTCGGCGTCTTGCAGGTGGTGCGCGCGATCAGCGGGCTTTATTCGGCGCCCGATGCCAAGCCGGTGGGCCGTATTATCGCTGTGGTCGGCGCCAAAGGCGGCGTCGGCGCCTCGACCGTCGCGCACAATATCGCCTTCTCGATCGCCCGCGACTTGAGCCTCGATGCGGTGGTGACCGATCTCGATCTTGCCTTCGGCACCGCCGGCCTCGATTTCAATCAGGACCCGCCGCAAGGCATCGCCGAAGCGGTGTTCTCGCCCGACCGCATCGATACCGCCCTCGTCGACCGCCTGTTGGCGAAATGCACGGATCATTTGAATCTACTGGCGGCCCCGGCGACGCTCGACCGCGTCTACGATTTCGGCGCCGATGCCTTCGACTCGATCTTCAATTCGCTGCGCGCCACGGTGCCCTGCGTCGTGCTCGACGTGCCGCATCAATGGAGCGGCTGGACCAAGCAGACGCTGGTCGGCGCCGATGACGTTTTGATCGTCGCCGCGCCGGACCTCGCCAATCTGCGCAACGCCAAGAATATCTATGACTTCCTCAAAGTGGCGCGGCCCAACGACCGTCTTCCGCGCTATTGCCTCAATCAAGTCGGCGTGCCGAAGCGCCCCGAGATCAAGGCCGCCGATTTCGCCAAGGCGCTCGAGGCCGAAGCCATGGCGATCATCCCGTTCGAGCCGCAGCTGTTCGGCGCCGCCGCCAATAACGGGCAGATGATCGCGGAGATTTCGGCAAACCATAAGACCGCCGAGACGTTCCGCGCGCTGGCGCGGAATCTGACCGGCCGCGCGGAGCTTACAAAGCAGCGCTCGGGTTTCCTGTCGCCGCTGCTCGAGAAGATTCTGGGTTAGAGCATGATCCCGAAAAGCGGAAACCGGTTTTCGGCAAAGATCATGCTCAAACAAATAAAGCTCGACCTTGATCCGTTTCAATTGAGTTGGATCAAGGTCTAGCGTCTTAGCGTTGGAGTTGCGTTCGTGTTTGGCAAGCGTCCCACTGGTGCCTCTCCGGTCGCCGTCGAGCAGCGGCCGAACACGCCTGCGCCCGCCGCACCGCCGCCGCCCCAGCCGGCAAGCGGCTCGTCCGAGGGCGGCCGCGCGCCGATGCCGTCGGCTGGACTGGGCGCGCCGATCGTCGCGGCGCCGACCAGCAAGCCCAATGTCGGCGGCCCGCCAAATCAACCGGCGCAGCAGGTTCCCACCGCCGTCGATTCGCGCCGTTCCGACACTTATTACGAAACCAAAAGCACGATCTTCGGCGCCTTGATCGAGGCGATCGATCTGGCGCAACTCGCCAAGCTCGACGCCGATTCCGCGCGCGAGGAAATCCGCGACATCGTCAACGAAATTATCGCGATCAAGAACATCGTGCTGTCGATCGCCGAGCAGGAGGATCTGCTCGACGACATCTGCAACGACGTGCTCGGCTATGGTCCGCTCGAGCCGCTGCTGGCCCGCGACGACATTGCCGACATCATGGTCAACGGTTCGGGCACGGTCTATATCGAAGTCGCGGGCAAGATTCAGAAGACCGGAATCCGCTTCCGCGACAATCAGCAGCTCCTCAATATCTGCCAGCGCATCGTCAGCCAGGTCGGCCGCCGCGTCGACAAATCCTCGCCGATCTGCGACGCGCGCTTGCCGGACGGCTCGCGCGTCAACGCCATCGTGCCGCCGCTGGCGATCGACGGGCCTGCGCTCACCATCCGCAAGTTCAAGAAGGACAAGCTGACGCTGGAGCAGCTCACCCGGTACGGCTCGATTTCGCCGGAAGGCGCCGACATCCTCAAAGTGATTGGCCGCTGCCGCGCCAATGTCCTGGTGTCCGGCGGTACCGGCTCGGGCAAGACCACGCTGCTCAATTGCCTGACGCGCTATATCGACAACGACGAGCGCATCGTCACCTGCGAGGACGCCGCCGAACTGCAATTGCAGCAGCCGCATGTGGTGCGGCTGGAAACGCGGCCGCCGAATCTGGAAGGCGAGGGCCAGATCACCATGCGCGATCTGGTCAAGAACTGCCTGCGCATGCGGCCGGAACGCATCATCGTCGGCGAAGTGCGCGGACCTGAGGCCTTCGACCTGCTGCAGGCCATGAATACCGGTCACGACGGCTCGATGGGCACGCTGCACGCCAACTCGCCGCGCGAATCGTTGTCGCGCCTTGAATCGATGATCACGATGGGCGGTTATGCGCTGCCGTCGCGCACCATCCGCGAGATGATCTGCGCCTCCGTCGATGTCGTCGTGCAGGCGGCGCGCCTGCGTGACGGTTCGCGCCGCATCACCCACATTACCGAAGTGATGGGGCTGGAAGGCGACGTCATCATTACCCAAGACATCTTTTTGTACGACCTGATCGGCGAGGACGCCAACGGCAATCTGATCGGCCGGCACCGTTCGACCGGCATCGGCCGTCCGAAATTCTGGGAACGGGCGCGCTATTACGGCGAGGAGCAACGCCTTGCCGCCGCTCTCGATGCGGCGGAACTCGAACACGGCATCACCTAGATACGACGCGGGGATTTGTCATGAGTACCTACGCCCTTATCCTGCTGGTGACGATCGCCGTCGGCGGCGTGGCCTGGGTCTTCATCTATCCGTTCCTGTCCGGCGAGAAACAGGCGGAGCGGCGTGTCGCCAGCGTCGCCCGCGCGGAGCCGGCGTCGCGGTCGCAGCGCTCGTCCGGCGGCGGCAAGAGCCGGCGCGAGCAGGTCGAAGGCACGCTGAAGCAAATCGAGGACCGGCAAAGAAAGGCGAGGCGGCCGCCGCTTCCGGTGCGGCTCAAACAGGCCGGGCTCGGTTGGAGCAAGCGCCGCTTCGTGGTGACGTTTGCGGTCGCCGGCGTCGGCGTCTTCTTGGTCACGATGCTGATGGGGATCGGCCTGATCGCGGCGCTCGGCTTCGGCTTCGCGGCCGGTTGCGGCCTGCCGTTCTGGATGCTGTCGTTTCTCAAGAAGCGGCGCGAGTCGAGATTCCTCAACGAATTTCCGGATGCGGTCGACGTCATCGTCCGCGGCATCAAGGCCGGTCTGCCGCTGCTCGACAGCCTCAAGCTGATCTCCAGCGATGCGGCCGAGCCGGTGCGCAGCGAGTTCCGCGCCATCGTCGAGACCCAGACCATCGGCATGCCGATCGGCGAGGCCTGCCTGAAACTCTACGAAAGCATTCCGCTGCCGGAGGCGAACTTCTTCGGCATCGTGGTCTCGATCCAGCAGCGCGCCGGCGGCAATCTGTCGGAAGCGCTCGGCAATCTGTCGCGGGTGCTGCGCGACCGCAAGAAGATGAAGGCCAAGATCCAGGCCATGTCGATGGAGGCCAAAGCCTCAGCCTCGATCATCGGCGCGCTGCCGCCCGCGGTCATGACTCTCGTCTGGCTCACCAGCCCGAACTATATCGGGTTGCTTTTCACCGAGCCGCTCGGGCGCGTGATGCTGGCGTGTTGCGCCGGCTGGATGCTGATGGGCGTCTTGGTGATGCGCAAAATGATCAACTTCGATTTTTAGCGCACGATCCGGAAAAGTGGGAACCGGTTTTCCGAAAAGATCATGCGCAAGCAAAACAGCAACGGCACGCAGCAATGACCGCATTACTCAGCCATTACCTCGACATGCAGACGCTGACAATGATCTTCGCCGCGGTGGCGGCGGGCGCCACGGTGCTCACCTTCGCCATGCCGTTGTTGGTGACCGACGATCTGCAGAAGCGCATGAAGGCGGTCGCGCTCGAGCGCGAGAAGATGCGGCAGCGCGAACGCGAGCGCATGGCGCTGAGCAGTAAAGTGTCGCTGCGCCAATCGCCGAAAGTGTACATGAAACGTGCCGTCGACAATTTCAACTTGTCGAAATGGGTCGGGCAGGAGGAGGCGCGCGTCAAGCTGGTTCAGGCCGGCTATCGGGGCCACGCGCCCTACGTCACTTATCTGTTCTTCCGCATGGCGATGCCGATCGTCATGCTGTTCGGCTCGCTGTTCTATATCTTCCTCGTGCTCAAGCTCGACTACCCGCCGATGATGAAGTTCGCGGTCTGCATCGGCTGCGCTTATCTGGGCATGCACATCCCCAATCTGTTCCTCAGGAACAAGATTCAGCGCCGTCAGCTTTCGATCAAGCGCGCGTTCCCGGACGCGCTCGATCTGCTGCTGATCTGCGTGGAATCCGGCATGTCGATCGAGGCGGCCTTCCGCAAGGTCAGCGAAGAGATCGGCACGCAATCGGTGGCGCTCGCCGAGGAATTCACGCTGACCACCGCCGAACTGTCGTATCTGCCGGACCGCCGCCAAGCCTACGAGAATCTCGCCTATCGCACCGGCCTCGAAGGCGTCAAGGCGGTGTGCCTCGCCTTGCAGCAAGCGGAGCGCTACGGCACGCCTTTGGCGACAACGCTGCGCGTTCTGGCGCAGGAAAATCGCGACATGCGCATGTCCGAGGCCGAGAAGAAAGCCGCCGGCCTGCCGCCGAAGCTCACCGTTCCGATGATCGTGTTCTTTCTGCCGGTGCTGTTCGTGGTCATTCTCGGTCCGGCGGCGATCAAAGTGATGGCGCTACGGTAATTGGGCGCGGCACCGGCGCGCCCGATCTTTTCGCGTACGCTTGCAAGGACGGAAAAATATCAGCTCGATCCGGCGTCGGAGCGCGCCGCGCGCTTGTCAGGCGGCGTGCCGCCTTTGCGCGCCAGCATCTGCCGCAGATAGGCGACATTGGCCGCGGCTTCGTCGGGCGGCAGGTCGGCCTGCGCGATGCTCTCGGCTTCGTCGAAGCGGCCCTGCAAGCCGACCACCAGCGCGAGATTTTGCCGCACGCGCGGATCGACCGGCTGATGGGCGGCGGCACGGCGCAACGTGGCTTCGGCGTTTTTCAGATCTTTCGACAAGGCATAGGACAGACCGAGATTGGAAAGCACGGTCGGTTCGTCGGGCACCATCTTGAGCGCGGTCAGGTAATAGTGCTGCGCTTCTTCGTGCCGGCCCATCTGGTCAAGGACCGCGCCTTGCGCGGAAAGGATGTGCCAATCCGGCTGATCGGGCGTATGGGCACGATCGAGCACCGCGAGCGCCTGCTGGTAATCGCCGGTTTCGGCCAGCGCGCGGCCATATTCGCCGAGCACGGCTCTGTTGTGCGGGTTCTGCATCGAAATCTGCTCGAGCACGGCGGCGGCTTGCGCATGCTGGCCGGTGCCACGCAGCGCCTGGGCATAGTGCAGCGCCACGTTCACGTCCGACGGATTGGCGTGATATTTCTCGGCATAGATATCGACATCGCGGCGCAAATCGGCTTCCGGGCGCTGGTCCGGCGCCATCGAAATCGAATTGGTGTTGTCGGCGATCTGTGTGGTCTGGCAGGCCGCGGTCGCGGCGCCTATCGCGATGACGATCGCGGCCGAGACGAGAAAGCGGGCGGAGCGGGACTGGTTCGGACGCATCATCTCGATCGCTGCCGGATCGCCGCATCCGCCGCAGGTGCGGCGTGGCGCGGGGCTCTGTCAGCAATAGTCTGTTAACCCTAATGAGTGGTTAACACGGCCTTGTCGCAGCAATACCAGCGCCGCTATTTGCCCGCTTTGCGCAACAGTTTCTCGGCATTGCCGGAAAAGATCTTGCGGCGGTCGGCATCGGACATTTCGAGCGTCTTGAGGGCTTCGATCGCCGGCTTGATCGGCCCGAGCGGCGTATCGGTCGCGAACACCACTTTGTCGGCGCCGAAGAATTCGTAGCCGCAGCGCAGCGCATGCACGCCGCCGCCGAACATGGCGGTGTCGGCATAAAAGTCGCGCATGTAATCGAGATGCGGCCGCTTCAACGACGGCAGGATTTTCGAATAGTCCTCGTCGGAGGTGCGCGCGCCAAGCACGTCGAGCCCGGGTCCGACGCGGCCGTCGTAAAACGGGATCATGCCGCCGAGATGGTGGGTGATGATTTTCAGATTGGGATAGCGGTCGAACAGGCCGGAAAACACCAGCCGCACCATGGCGACCGACGTGTCATAGGGCCAGCCGAAGCACCACCACGTTTCGAAGCGCGATTTGCTCTCGGCCGGATAATCCGGCATCGCGGCGGTGCGCGCCGGATGCAGCCAGATCGGCCGGTCCATCTGGGCCATGGCGGCGAATAACGGTTCGAAGGCGGACTCATCGAGCGGCCGGCCGGCGAGCGGGGTGAAAATCTGCACGCCGGCGGCGCCGAGCTGATTGACGGCGCGTTTAGCCTCCTCGACCGAGCCCATGACGTCGGTCAGCGACAGCGCCGCGACGAAGCCCGCGAAACGGTCCGGATGTTTGACGCACAGTTCGGCCATCGCGTCATTGGCAATCCGCGCCAGCGCCAGCCCAACGCCGCCACTGGCAAAATCCTCGATCGGCGGATTGGGCAGCGAGATCACTTGCTTATAGTCGCCGAACGCGTCCATCTCGCGAAAGCGCGCATCGAGATCGTGAATCTTAGTGACGCCGCGCAGCCGCGCTGCGATATTGCCGAGCTTCGGCGCCCTCTTGTTCATCTCATCGAGGTAACGGCCCGGCGAGATGTGACAGTAAAGGTCGATAAGCGTATCGCTCATGTCATCACCCGCACCGGCTTGCCGTCGAGAAAGCCGCGGATGTCTTCGACCACGCCCGAGAAGTAGTGTTTGTAGTTCTGCGTCGAGACATAACCGAGATGCGGCGTGATGACGGCATTGTCCATCCTGCGCAGCGGATGATCGAGCGGCAGCGGCTCGACGTCGAACACGTCGAGGCCGGCGCCGGCGATCGTCTTGTCACGCAATGCCGCGAGCATCGCGGCCTCGTCGATGATCGGCCCGCGCGAGGTGTTGATGAGATAGGCGGTCGGCTTCATCAGGCCGATCTCTTTTGCGCCGACGAGACCGCGTGAGCGCTGCGACAGCACGACGTGGATCGAGACGAAATCGGACTGCCGGAACAGGTCGTCCTTGACGACATAGCCGACGCCGACTTCGCCGCATTTCTCCGGCGTCAGATTCTGACTCCAGGCGATGACTTTCATGCCGAAAGCCTTGGCGATGGCGGCGGTACGCTGGCCGAGCTTGCCGAGCCCGAGCACGCCAAGCGTAAGGCCTTCGAGCTCAGGGCCAATCGTGGTCTGCCAGGGCGCGCCGGCATGCAGCCGCGCGTTTTCGTAACCGATATGCCGGGTCAGTTCGAGCATCAGCCCGATGGCGATGCCCGAGGTCGGGCTGCCGAAAGCGCCGGTGCCGCAGACCGTGACGCCGCGTGCCTTCGCCGCCTCGGTATCGATCGAGGCGTTGCGCATGCCGGTGGTGATCAGAAGCTTCAGATTGGGCAGCGCGTCGATCACTTGCTTCGGGAAGCCGGTGCGCTCGCGCATGGCGACGACGATGTCGAAATCCTTTAGCGCCGCGATCACCTTGTCGGGGCCGCCGAGATGTTCGGTGAACGCCTTGATTTCGACGTCGCCTTTGATCGAAGACCAATCGGCGGAGCTCAAGGCAATGTTTTGATAGTCGTCGAGGATTGCGCAGCGGTGCGCCATGATTGATCCACCCCAATACTAGCCCGATGTCAGCGGCTTTTGTGCCGTAGCCGTCTCATAACGGCTCGCCGAAGACAAGCGGGTGGGGCGGTGTGTTGTTTCGCGGCCGAGCGGCAGCGTGTTACGCGCCGATACGGCATGACGCGAGCGGGATCACGCGTGGTGCTCTGCGATGTCGCCGAGCGTGGACTTGGCCGGCGAGCGTGCGGGCTGCGATTTCGGATAGAGGTGCCCGTACTTGGCGTGCCATTTCGGGCCGGGGCCGCGCATGTAATGCAGGTCGGGGCGATAAACGCCGCCGGGTTCGCCCGAGGCGACCCAGATATCGCGAAGAACCATCGTAAATCGGCGCAACATGACACGCTCCCGTGTTCTTTACCTGTGAGGTTTCGCTCCCTCCCGGGGAGGCGGTTCCTCCGCTTTTGGCCTTCCGCCTTATGGGTCAGCCGACCCACGGGAAAGGTTCATTTTTTCAAACGCGTGTTTGACATCTATTGTGCGCCAGGGAACATTAAAATTTGTTGCGATTTCGGCGGGGCTTGGCCCGAACTGTGGTCAAGCTTTATGAAGCTTTACCGGGAACTCGCGTTAGCGCGGCGTGACCAGAAGCGGCATGCCGCCCTTCGGCCGCAGCGTGACCCGTGCCACGGGCTGGGGCTTGTGGCCGGGAACCGGCTGAAAGCGAAAAGCGCGGATCAGGGTCGCCAAGATCGCGGTGGCCTCGATCATGGCGAAGCTCGCCCCGATGCAGATCCGCAGGCCCCCGCCGAATGGCAGGAAGGCGTAGCGCGAATAGGTCTTGGCCAGTTCGGGCGCGAAGCGGTCGGGATCGAAGGCATTGGGATTCGCCCAGAGCCGTGTATTCCGGTGCAGCGCATAGATCGGAATATGGACGCGCGCGCCGGCTTGGATATCTACGTCGCCGAGCGTCACTGCAGTTTTGGCAATGCGCGACAGCGCCGGCGCCGGCGGGAATAGCCGCATCGCCTCCTGGATCACCTGCCGGCAGACGGAGAGGTCATCGACCTGCTGCGGCCCGATCGGGCCGGTCCCGATAACGGCCGCGACTTCGCCGGCAACGCGCTGCTGCGTGTCCTGGTCTTTCGCCAGAAGCCAGAGCGTCCAGGTCAGCGCCACCGACGTGGTCTCATGGCCGGCGGTGATGAAAGTAATGAGATTTTTCACCACCTCGTCGTCGGTCATGGTGCGGCCGCCCTCCGGGTCGCGGGCCTTGAGCAGGAGCGTGAGCAGGTCGGGCGCCGCCGTGTCGGCGCTGCGCCGCGCCGCGACGGTGCGGTGAATTTTCTGGTGCAGAAAATCACGCGCCCGCTTGGCGCGGCGGCGGTACGGAAAGGGCATCCATTCCGGCAGTCCAAACTGCGCGTAGATAATGTGCCAGGGAATGGTCTCGAAGCTCTCTTTGATGGCGCGGCTGTAGCGATCGGCATCGAGGTCTGCCGAGCCGCCGAGCATGGTTTCGACGATAATGTCGAACGTGGTCCGTGTCATCGCGGCCGCGGCATCGACCGGCTCGCCGCGCGGCGCCGCGCGCCATTCCGCGGTCTGGCGGTTCGCCATCGCGGTGAAGACCGCAACGAAGGACGTCAGCGCGTCGTGCCGGAAGATCGGCGCCACGGCGCGGCGCTGCCAGCGCCATTCGGCGCCCTCGGCGAGGAACAGCGAATTGCGGCCGATGCTCGGCGCAAAGGCGCGCCGGGTCACGTTATCGCGCTCGAAATTCTCGGCCTTGTCGACCAGCATTTCGCCGATGAGTTGCGGGTCGCAAACGAGGAGAGTATCCGCGCCGCGTCTGCGGATGCGCACCACGCCGTCCTCGTACGCCTGGCGCGGCACCGACTCGATATAATTGCGCCACATCACCGGCAGCCCGCGCAGCCCAAGCGGCTGCGGCGGCGGCTCGAAGGGAACGAGATCGGGGTCGGTGAACACGCGATTACCCTTGCTGCGGCTGGAGTTTCGAAGGCCTTTCGACCTTTAGAACTTGCCCTTTAGCTAGTCAGTCGTTACATCAGCGGCAACTTCCCAAAAATTGCGCACTGCGCAGCGTTATTCCGCGCACCGCACATATTTGGCGCTGATTTGCCGAGGGCAAGTATTCAATCGAAGGCGCAGCATGGCCCGTCAATTTGTCTATCACATGGAAGGCTTGACCAAGACCTATCCGGGCAACCGCAAGGTCTTGGAGAACATCAATCTGTCGTTTTATCCGGACGCCAAGATCGGCGTGCTCGGCGTCAACGGCTCCGGCAAGTCGACGCTGCTGCGCATCATGGCCGGCATCGATACCGAATATAACGGCGAAGGCTGGGTCGCCGAGGGCGCCCGCGTCGGTTACCTGCCGCAGGAGCCGCAGCTCGATGCCGATAAATCCGTGCGCGAAAATGTCATGGAGGGCGTGGCGCCGCAGAAGGCGATCCTCGAACGCTACAACGAACTCGCCACCAATTATTCCGACGAGACCGCCGACGAGATGACCAAGCTGCAGGACGAGATCGAGGCCAAGGGCCTGTGGGATCTCGATTCCAAGGTCGATCAGGCGATGGACGCGCTACGCTGCCCGCCCGACGGCGCCGATGTGTCAAAGCTCTCCGGCGGCGAGCGGCGCCGCATCGCTTTGTGCCGGCTGCTTTTGGAGCAGCCCGAGCTTCTTCTGCTCGACGAGCCGACCAACCATCTCGACGCCGAGTCGGTGTCCTGGCTCGAAGGCCATTTGCGCAAATATCCAGGTGCGATCCTGATCGTCACCCACGACCGCTACTTCCTCGACAATGTCACCGGCTGGATCCTCGAGCTCGATCGCGGCCGCGGCATTCCTTACGAGGGCAACTATTCGTCCTGGCTGGTGCAGAAGCAGAAGCGGCTTGCGCAAGAAGGCCGCGAGGAAGAGGCGCGCCAGCGCACGCTCGCCCGCGAGCAGGAATGGATCTCGTCCTCGCCGCGCGCGCGGCAGGCCAAATCCAAGGCGCGCTACGAGCGCTATGAGGATCTGCTCAAGAAGGCCGGCGAGAAGCAGACGCAGACTGCGCAGATCGTCATTCCGGTCGCCGAGCGGCTCGGCCAGAACGTCGTCGACTTCACCTCACTGAAGAAAGGCTTCGGCGACAATCTCCTGATCGACGATCTCACCTTCAAATTGCCGCCGGGCGGCATCGTCGGCGTCATCGGCCCGAACGGCGCCGGCAAAACCACGTTGTTCCGCATGATCACCGGCCAGGACAAGCCCGACGCCGGCGATATCAAGGTCGGCGAGTTGGTGCATCTCGGCTATGTCGATCAGTCGCGCGACTCGCTCGACGGCAAGAAGTCGGTGTGGGAGGAGATTTCCGGCGGCCTCGATCAGATCATGCTCGGCAAGCGCGAGGTTAATTCGCGCGGTTATTGCTCGGCCTTCAACTTCAAGGGCGCCGATCAGCAGAAAAAAGTCGGCCAGCTTTCAGGCGGCGAGCGCAATCGCGTGCATCTCGCCAAGATGCTCAAATCCGGCGCCAATGTTTTGCTGCTCGACGAGCCGACCAACGATCTCGACGTCGATACGTTGCGCGCGCTCGAAGAGGCGCTGGAGGATTTCGCCGGCTGCGCCGTGATCATCAGCCACGATCGCTGGTTCCTCGACCGCATCGCCACCCACATCCTCGCCTTCGAGGGCGACAGCCATGTCGAGTGGTTCGAGGGCAACTTCCAGGACTACGAGCAGGACAAGATGCGCCGGCTCGGCATCGACTCCATCGTGCCGGAGCGCATCAAATACAAGAAGTTCACGCGCTGACGTGAAGCCTGCGTGGGCCAGAATTCAGGCCCTATTCGGATGCCTCCTTCGCGGGTAACCGATATTGTCCGAACGCCGCGAAATGTCGCTGTTTGACCGGTGGCGCGAACGCGCGATTTTGACATATCACCCCAAACGCCCCCGATAACCTCGTAGTGCTCGACGCACTTGTCATAGTCGAGAGGGGCTGCTCCGGCGCCAGATTTGACCGCCGCTTCGCCGATGTCATTGCCGGCGACCAATGATTGCCTCCAATAATCGCGACACAACTTAAGCTTGCATTTAAATCAGATTCAAGTCAACATTAGAGACGCTGTATTCGCAGAGATGTTCTTCGATGAAGACGCGTGGATTCGCCGCGATCTGCCGTGGCATTAGCCGCCTGCGCGCCATCACGCGCCGGCCCCCTGTCGTATATGGCACCGGTGTGGCTGAAAATTACCCTCAAGCGAGGGCTGTGGTTGACCACAAGTCTTCGGGCGAACCAAACTCCGATGCTTTGCTTCCTGGTGACGTCACGATTGTCGTCAAGGGAACTGGCGGCGCAGAATTCAAGATAACGGGCCAAGCCTCCGATATCCAAAAAATCGGCGATTTGCTGCGTGGGCAGTCCAAAGGCTGGGGCATTCGTACGCTCGCAATTTCTGTTGGGGCAAGCGCAGCAACGATCATCTTTTCGGGTTTAATTGGCTCCCAATTTCAATTTTCAAGCTGGGCCAATACCGTCACGGTCGATAACGCAAAAGACCGCCGCGACAAAGCACGCGAGGCTTTTAACGAAGCGATGAATGCGATTGGGGGACGTGAAACAGCAACGCGTGCTTTTATTATAGCACTTCAAAATCTTGTCGACAGCCAATCCACTCCCGACCACAATCTGCCCAAATTGAATTTGGACATCGATCGCAAGCAGGTCACGAATTACTATGACACGCTCGGACAATGGAACATCGCATACAACGCATTGCTCGCAAGAATCGATTATGATCTTGATCGGCAAGTTTATCTTCTGGCGGGAACTAATCCCGGGAACCCCGTCACGTACACAAAAACAAAAAAAGTCGATTGCTCAAAATTCGTAACTGAAGAGATGCGAAACGCTGGCTACGACCAGCACAGCCTGAAGGCTCAGTTTGCTATAATAAACTATTGCTTCAATTCGATATCGACCACGGTCGAAGAACTAAAAGCCAAAGCGTTATCCGGAACTGCATTTACGATCGATAGGAACGCAACAACTGCATTAAATAACAGCTTGGATGACTTGAACACGACGGCGAATACTTTTCAATGCTACGCCAAACAGCGGCAAGAATTTTTCATCAGTCAAATAGGAAGCTCTGTCATAGGCTCAGCAAAGCTGTTTTATCTGTCTGCGCTTGAGACCATCCATGGGCATCAGTACGTGATAAACTATTTGCGTACGGAACGTCAGCCGGCCGCTCTGGACCACTTCAAGTCTTCTGACAGGCGCTGCGATCCCTCACCAGCCTAGAACTTTCGCACAATGCGGGGGGTGAGGTGGCTCCGCACCTGCCCGAGTGAATAAAGGGAACCGGAATGTCTGCTTGCGGCACTTCTCGGACATTCCGCGATCTCCGTTTCAAGCCCGCATTCAGGGAAACGCGCACGTTGCGTCCAGCTGAGCTGCGCCCCCCATCGGCGGCGCCGGTTTGCTTTGCCCGGCAGCGATGTCGCCGAGATGGCGGTTGATAGAGCAGTAAGGCAGATCGTCCGACGAATAGACGTGTTTCGTGCTGGAGCAGATCAAATACAAGAAGTTCACGCGCTGACGCCTTTTCGCAACGTCGGTGCCTGCTTTTCGGGTTCGGCGCTAGGATATTTGTCCGTCTCAGGCCGAATTGCGCGGCTGTGCCGGCTGTTTGCTCTATTGCCGGGCGGCAAACGGCAAGGCACACTTTCCAAGTCCATTAGGTGGGGCGGGATGCCCTTGAAAGGTAAAGATCGCAGACTGCCGCCAGCATGAACTGACAGATCCTAAGAGCACGTCGAACCGGGGGGCCGCTAATGCCGGAGAGACTCTCAGCACTGGTGCAAGACAGGCTGCAGGACCAGCGGATCGCCTCCGTTCATTGGATCGGGTCATTGTTTCGCGGGCCATGGTTGCGCGGGCCATTGTTGCGTGGCTTGGCGCTCGCGGCGGCTGTCGGCTTGGCCTACTTCCTCGCGGCACAAATGAGCCTCGGGCTGCTCATAAAGCCCGATGGCGTGGCGGTGTTCTGGCCGGCGGCCGGCATTTCTTCGGGAGTTTTGATCGCTCTCGGCCCTAGGGCGCGATGGCCGGTGGCGCTCGGGGCGATTGCCGCAACGCTTGTCGCCAATCTGATGGGTGACAGAACGGTCTGGGCCGCCTCGGCCTTCGCGCTATGCAACGCCGCTGAAGCTTTGATCACCGCCGGATTGATCCAGCACTATGGCGGCGCAGCATTCAGCCTGGACCGCTTACGTCAGGTCCTCATGCTGTTCGCCGCTGCCATTGTCGGCACCGTTATCTCGGGCATCGGCGGCGCGGTCGCCTACAAGCTGTTCCACAGCCCGGACGCGTCGATGTTCACGACATGGTGGCATTGGTTTGGGTCGGATGCGGTGGGTATCATCGCCGTCGCGCCGCTTGTCATCGGACTTGCCGCCGCGGCGCGGCAACCGCCGCCGCGTGGCCAGTTCGTCGAAGGGATCGCCGCGCTGCTGCTGCTCGGCGCGATGACGGGAATCATCATCTCGCTTCCCGAGCAGCCCTGGGAAACGGTGGTGCCCGGCGCATTGCTGTTCCCGATGTTGCTGTGGCTTGCCGCGCGCTGCCGGCCGGTCTTCGCGGCCGCCGGCGGCTTCATGGTTTCGATTGCGATCGTGTGGACGACGATCGTCGGCATCGGCCATTTCGGCGACACCAGGCTCCCTATCAGCGACCGTATTCTGCAGGCCCAGGCGGTCATATTGGTGGTGACGCTCGGCGCTTGCGTTCTTGCGGCGCTGTTCTCCGAGCGGCGGGAGAGCGAGGCGCGCCTGGGCCGTTCGAACGTGATGCTGGAGCGCGAGCGGCACAACAAGCTGATGAATGCTCAGGCGATCACGGCGTCGATTGCCCATGAAGTGAGACAGCCTCTGGCGGCGATCGCGACCAACGGCGGCGCGGCGCTGCGGTTTCTGGCCATGTCGCCGCCCAATCGCGCCGAAGTGCAGGCGGCAATCGAGAGGATTGTCCGCGACAGCCACCGTACCGGTGAAGTGCTTGACGGCATCCGCGCGCTGTTCCGCGAAGTCGATCAGGGGCGTCTTCCCGTCGATGTGAACGAGACGATCCTTGAAGTGCTGGATTCACTGGACGGAGAATTGAAGAGTCACGGCGTCGTGGTCCGCCACGAGCTGGCTGATGCATTGCCGCCTGTCGACGGTCATCGCAGCCAATTGCAGCAGGTTGTCTCGAACCTCGCGAACAACGCCATCGAAGCAATGAACACGACGGCGAAGCGGGATCGCGTCTTGCATGTGAGAACGCGGCTTCGCGAGCCCGGTGCGATCGCCGTCGAGCTGCAGGATTCCGGTCCGGGGATCGACCCGGAGCAACTCGACAGCATTTTCGGCGCGTTCTTTACGACCAAGGCGCAAGGGATGGGGCTCGGGCTCGCGATCTGCCGCATGATCATCGAGCACCATGGCGGTCGGCTCACGGCGTCCTCCGATGGCAGAACCGGAGCATTGTTTCAGTTTGTTCTGCCGATCCAGGCGATCGAGGAATCCGGGCCCGCGTCCGAAGAGGCGTCTCAGTTCGGCGCGTAACACGATCGCGAAATGGTTGCGGCCGGCTCCGGGGGGGCGGAACCGGCCGCTGAATACGCCAACCAGGGGGATGGGGTGTCGGGGGTGTGGTTAGCGTAATTCCTTTATCGGGTGTCAGAACATCATCATCAGCGCCGTCATCACCACGATGCCGACCGCAATCGTCGCGATCTCGACCAAGTCGAAGCGCCGGCCCTGCGCGATGCTCGCGGAAAATCCAGCTTGGCTCGCCTGCGGATACATTAGCGCACCGTCGGCAATTGGCCGCTGACGACGGCGGACTGCCCGGCTTTGACGAGAGGCGCCGTGCCGAGATCCAGATCACTGTCGACAAGCGTGAATTTGCCAATGACGGCGAACAGAACCGCGCACAGTAGGCCGACCACCACAATCTTGAAATGGGTGCCGCGATCGGCACCATGCATGGAATGGTTCATGGCAATCTCCCGTAGCCCTGTCGACGCCGACGCCAGTTGATCCGGCGTGCATTCTGTTATTTGGATTGTTGTTGCTCAGGACGATAGTTAACGCCGCAGCCTCTCGATATTGTACGCAGGTAGGCTCGGCTATACGTTGGTATAGAACTCGGCGCGGCGCGCGGCCGGCTCAAACGGTGCAGCGCTTATAGACGCCGGCTCGCATTGGGTCGGCGACCGGACTGAAAGCCGGATCGCATCCCAAGGGCGGACGTTGCAGCGACGTCTTCATGTCTCTATCCGGCGGCGACGATTTCAGCTGCGTTTGCTGCATCGGCGACGCTGTCAGCGGGTCGCTTTTGTTGACGCGATTGACGTTTGTGATTTCGGTCTGTGCGCTGCGCGCCGACGCGCCCGGGGCGGTCGTCGCGCCGACGATGCAGGCGGCGATAGAGCAAAAGATGAGAAAGCCTGAAGCCGCCACGAGCTTTTGATCGAATGTTGCACGCATTTTGCGTCTCCTGATCCGGCGCTTATTGACGTGACACGTGATGCGGAGCCTGCTGATGCCAAGCCTGCCCGTTGATCGCGATGACGCGCACGGTGCGGCCATTGCCGTCCCGTTGGCGGTCGTCGTGAAGGCAGGAGCGCTCGTAATACGGCCAAGTCTGGAAACAGCACGTCTGGAAACAGCACGTCTGCATACAGGCGGCTTTGGCGTCGTTATCGGCCGTGCTGGCTGCAGCCGCATCGGGCTTCGGCATTGTGACGACGACAAATGCAGTGGAAAGGGCGATCGCGGCTGCCGTGCAGTGAATCAAATCACGATGCGTAACGATGTTTGACATTCTGTTCTCCCCGACTTCTTTGACGGGAGAATAGAAAGCGTGACCGGGCAGTCCCATTGAACGTTGGTAAACGACCGGTATCAAACCCGGTCGGCGGACCTATACCTTGGTATAGCTTCGCTTGGCTGAAACAAAAGAAGGCGCGCGGCCTCCGTGCATCGAGGGACCGCGTTCTGCGAAGCGTGATCGCTTTAGTTCGGGATCGGGCTCTGCAGCGCCTTGTCGATGCAAGCAATCAAGCTCGTTTCATCGAAAGGCTTGCTCAGGAAACCGAACGCGCCGGCGTCGAGCGCATGCTTGCGCAGCCGATCGCTCGGAAACGCCGTCACGATAATGATGGGCGTGCGGCGGCCGTCGGCCAGGAGCCGGCGCTGCAGGTCGATGCCGCTCAGGCCCGGCATTTGCAGGTCGGTGATGATGCAGGCGGTATCGTGAAGGCGGTCGGAGTCGAGATACTCTTCCGCGGAACCGAAGGCGGCAGTCGCGTAGCCAAGAGAATGAATCAAGCCCTGGATGGCTTCGCGAACCGAGCGGTCATCATCGATGATGGAGATCAAAGCCGAATTCACCGTGTCGAAGTCCTTGTCTGATGTGCGTGGTAGTGGGTGCGCCGATGTCATGACATATTTGAGTCGGCATAACGCGAATAAAACTATACCAATGTATAGGTGTTCAAGAGTTTGCCCGGCGAACGCCCAACGCGTCCGCCATGCGGACCAGTTCGGCGAGCGATTTAGCGCCCATTTTGCGCATGATGTTCCCGCGATGGACCTTGGCGGTGATCTCGCTGACGCCGATCTCGCCCGCGACTTGTTTGTTCATCAGGCCGGCCGTCACCAGGCCCATGACTTCCTGCTCGCGCGGCGTGAGTGTGTCGAAGTTCGACTTCAGCTTGGCGAGCCCGCTGTTGCGTTCGCGACGTTCGCGATCGCGCTCCAGCGCCTGTTGCACGGCATCCAACATGTCCTGGTCGCGAAACGGCTTCGGCAGGAATTCGATGGCGCCCGCTTTCATGGCCTTCACGGTCATCGGAATATCGCCGTGGCCTGTCATGAAAATGATCGGAATGTGGAGCCCCGCCGCGGCGAGCTCTGTTTGAAAATCGAGGCCGCTGAGACCGGGGAGCCTGACGTCGAGCACCAGGCAGCTTGGCGTATCGGGAAGCTTGTTCTGCAGGAACTCGGCGGCCGAGCCGAAGGTCTTTGCATGCAAGCCGATCGAGCGGAATAAGGAATCGAGCGCCTCGCGGACCGAGACGTCATCATCGACCACAAATACTGCGGGCGGCAGCTCCGTGGCTTTACTTGTCATGACCAGCCCCATGACATCGACAAAATGACACTGACAAAATGGCGCTGACAAATGCCCTTCCAACGCCGAATAGTACGCGCCGAGATCCGATCCATGTCAACGCCGGAAACGGCATGTAAGAATTGCAGGAAACCCGCGCCCAATGCTGCTTAACGGCACAAGAAGGCTGGGTGACAATGTTTGTTTGATGCCGGATATGGCTTCGATCGGCGCCGATCTCCTCAAGGCTCGGAATTGGTCCCACACCACGGCGGCACCGGCTTGCTTTCGCCCGGCGTCATGCCGCCAAGATGACGTTTGATCTCGCCATACAGGGCGTCACCCGGTGCATAGACCAGCTGACTCTCGGCGAAAGGCTGCGGCCATAGCGAATGCACGCGCAGCGTGATGGTGCCATCAGCCGACATTTTCGCCGTGCCGACGCTGTCGATGGCTTCACAGGGTATCGGTGGATCGCTGCTGCCTGCGACCGCCACGGTGAGATTTGCGGCGAGAAGCACCGCGCTCAGGCCTGCTAATCGCGGTAAACGCATTGTAAGGATCTACGCTTATGACGATCTTCGTCTTTGGCCTTGAAACGGACACATCCTTAGCGCATATAAGCCGCGCGATCGATTCGATCAGCAAGCGAGCCGCGTGTACGGGACCGTAATTGACTACTGAAAATGGTCCCGCCCTGCTAACGGCCTAAGTGCTTTAGGCATAAGTCCGTTAAATGGCTTCTAGCTCGCGATAATCCCTTTTCATCGACAGCCCAGGGCGCGCGGGGTGTCTTTAATATGTTTCCGCTCTGCCAGCCGTGGCGCATCGCGCAACGGCTCCGGTGGCGCATGCAAAAAGAAAGACTGTTCTTTGACCAACTTTAGCGACTTCAATCTCAACGACGCCATCGTCAAAGCGCTTATCGAAGAGAAATACGAAACCCCGACGCCGATTCAGGCACAGACTATTCCGATTGCCATGTCGCGACGCGACGTGATCGGAATTGCGCAGACCGGAACCGGCAAAACCGCCGCCTTCGCGCTGCCGATCCTGGATCGTCTCGCACAGCAGCCGCGTATGTCCGAGCGCAAGAGCTGCCGCGTGCTGGTTTTAAGCCCGACGCGCGAACTGTCCGGCCAGATCCTCGACAGCTTCCGCACCTATGGCCGCCATCTGCGCATGAGAACCGCGCTCGCCATCGGCGGCGTGTCGATGGGCGGACAAGTCCGCTCGCTGCTCAACGGCGTCGACGTTCTGGTCGCCACGCCTGGCCGCCTGCTCGATCTCGTCAAGGGCAATGCGCTGCGGCTCGACAGCGTCGAGTGCTTTGTACTCGACGAAGCCGACCGCATGCTGGATATGGGCTTCATCAACGACATCCGCAAAATAGTGGCGAAGCTGCCGAAAGAGCGGCAGACGCTGATGTTCTCCGCCACCATGCCGCGCGCCATTTCCGAGCTCGCAGCGCAGATGCTGCGTGACCCGGCCAAGGTCGCGGTCACGCCCGTTGCTGCAACGGCCGACCGTGTCGAACAGCGCGTCATCCGCGTCGACCGTGCGGCAAAGCCGGCGATCCTGATCGATGTGCTCCGCAACGAGCCGGTCGACCGCGTCCTCGTTTTTACTCGCACCAAGCACGGTGCCGACAAGGTCGTGCGCCGGCTGGTTCAGTCCGGCATCGCGGCCGAGGCTATCCACGGCAACAAGTCGCAAGGCCAGCGCGAGCGCGCGCTGTCGGCGTTCCGCGACGGCAAGGTCAAGACCCTGGTCGCGACCGACATTGCCGCGCGCGGCATCGACGTCGATGGCGTCAGCCACGTGGTGAATTTCGATCTGCCCAACGTGCCGGAGACCTATGTGCACCGCATCGGCCGCACCGCGCGCGCCGGCGCCGAAGGCATCGCGATCTCGCTGTGCGACGGCGAGGAGACGGCGTTCCTGCGCGACATCGAGAAGCTGATCCGCATTTCGATCCCGATGACCGACAAGCGGTCGCATCCGGGGCGCGACGAGCCTAAAGATGGCAAGCCGGCCGGTAAGAGCAGCTCCGGCCGCTCGCATGCTTCAGGCAATCGCGGCTCGGGCAATCATGGTTCCGGTAACCGCGGCTCCAGCCATCGGGGGTCGAGCAATCGGGGACCCGGCAAGGATGGAGCAAACAAGGACCGTCACTGGCAATCCCGCGACAAAGCGCGAAAGCAGCCGCGTCACGGTCAAGCCCGTCACGGTCAAGCAAGCCACGGTCATTCCAATGACCATTCAAGCCATGGCCAGCCCAGAGAGATCGCGTCGGTCGCCTTTCTGAACGCAGGCGCTCCCTCTGAGCGCTAGAGTTCGGCCCAATCCTTTCCGGAAATTTCCGCCCTCGGATCAAATCCGAGGGCGATCTTTTTCGGGATCATGCTCTAGCAAAACGGCGGGATTGGTTTTGACTGGCCCGGCTCGATCCCGCCGAGATGCTTTTTGATCTCGGCATATTGCGGATCGTCCGGCGCATAGGTCAGGTCCGAGTCCTCGTGTGGATCCGGCCACAGCGATTTCAAATGCAGCGTAATGGTGCCGTCCGCGGTCATTTCGGCAATGCCGATGCTGTCGACAGTCGCACAGGTCACCGGCGGCAGATCTTTCTTGAATTGCGCGGCGGCTGGCAACGCAAAGCCAGCGGCAAGACCAATAGCAAGACCGATAGCGGGACCAAGCGCCACGGCGCTAATTCGAACAGACACGAACGAAAACTCCGGGCATTTGCTTGTCATGATCCGGTCCGAAAACCGGGTTTCCCTTTGCGGGATCATGCTCTAGGAGAAATAGCCATATCCGAATCTTGGGGGAAAGTCCGTTAACGAGGTCGTGGTCATGGAAGACTGGAGCGCCCGGCAATATCTGAAATTCGAGGACGAACGCACGCGTCCACCGCGCGATCTGTTGGCGCAAGTGCCGTTGCAGCGGCCCAATCTGGTGGTCGATCTTGGTTGCGGGCCGGGCAATTCGACCGAGCTTCTGGTCGAGCGCTACCCGGATTCGCAAGTAATGGGGCTCGATTCCTCGCCCGATATGTTGCGCAAGGCGCGCGAACGATTGCCGAATTGCACGTTCGTCGAGGCCGACATCGCCGACTGGAAGCCCGATCCGCACACCGATCTGATCTTCGGCAATGCCGTCATGCAATGGCTGCCCGAGCATCCTGCCATCATGCGCCGGCTGATCGAGGCGATGCCGCAAGGCGGCGTGCTGGCGATCCAGATGCCGGACAATACGCGCGAGCCGGCGCTGCGCTTCCAGAAAGAAGTGGGCGAGAGCGGTCCGTGGCAGGATCATCCGGAAATCAAAGCCGCCGCCCGCGACGACCTGCCTTCAGTCGAGGAATACTACGATCTGCTCAAGCCGGCGTGTTCGCATTTGGACATCTGGCACATCGTCTACAATCACGTCATGGCGTCGCCACAGGCGATCACCGAATGGTTCAAGGGCTCTTCGCTGCAACCGTTTCTGTCGCCGCTCAGTGCCGAGGACCGCGAGAAATTCCTCGTTGCTTACACCGCGAAAATCGTCGAGGCCTATAAGCCGCGCTACGACGGCAAGGTGCTACTGCGCTTTCCGCGTCTGTTCATCGTGGCGGTGCGATGAGATTCTTCCGCGCGCTGTTGGGCGTGTTCGTAGCGATCGGCATGCTGTGCAGTCACGTGGCACTCGCCGATGACGCATTTCAAACCTGGCTGCAGTCGCTGTGGCCGCAAGCGCAGGCGCTTGGCGTCTCGCGCGCGACCTTCGACAGCGCGACGCGCGGGCTTGAGCCGGATTACACGCTGCCCGATCTCGTTCTGCCCGGTCGCCTGGAAAAGCCGGCCGCCGGCCAGCCTGAATTCGTGCAGACGCCGGCCGACTATATCAAGGAAACGTCGATCGACCGGCTCGCCGCTGACGGCCGTAAAGTCTACGACCAATATCGCGCTCCCTCACCGCCATCGAGCGCCAGTTCGGCACGCCGCCGACGATCCTGCTCGCGATCTTCGGCCGCGAGACCGATTACGGCCGCCAGACCGACAAGCGCAATGCCATCCGTGTGCTGGCGACGCAGGCCTATACCGGCAAGCGCAAGGAGCAATTCCTCAACGAGTTTTTGCTGGCGCTGAAAATCCTGCAGCAGGGGCAGGTCAAGCTCGCCGACATGAAGAGCTCATGGGCGGGAGCGATGGGGCTCACGCAATTCCTGCCGTCGGATTATCTCAAATATGCCGTCGATTTCGACGGCGACGGCAAGGCCGATATCTGGAATTCGGTGCCCGATGCCCTCGCGTCGGCCGCCAAGCAACTCCTCGACAAAGGCTGGCAGCGCAGCGTGCCCTGGGCCTACGAGGTGCACCCGCCGGCCGATGTCGATTGCACCATCGGGGTGCCCGACAACACGCTGCCGATCGGCGACTGGCTCAAGCGGGGTTTCGTGCCGGCTTATAACCGCGTGCTGTCGCCGGACCAGCGCACGGCGACCGCGTCACTGCTGCAGCCGGCGGGGCTTTACGGGCCGTCGTTCCTCGCCACCAAGAACTATTTCGTCATCAAGGAATATAATTTCTCCGACCTTTATGTCCTGTTCGTCGGTCATCTCAGCGACAAGATCGCCGATCCGCATGCGGCGTTCGAAACGCCGTGGGGCAAGGTCGCGCAATTGCCGACCGCCGATCTCGACCGCATGCAGCAGATCTTGACTGCGCGCGGCTATTACAACGACAAGATCGACGGCAAGGCCGGCATGCTGACGCGCTCCGCGCTCGGCGCGTATCAGAAGAAGAACGGCCTCAAGCTCGATTGCTGGCCGACGGCGGCGGTGCTGCAGCAGATGCAGGCGGGCGGACGTTAAAAGCTGAACTGGTGGAAAGGGCATTCCGCGCGACGGTGCCAACAAACCAGAACGTATTTACCTGCGCCCGCGCGTGGAGAAAAACTCAATCGTCGCCCGGCACGGCCTCCGGGAAACTATCGTCGTCTTCGCCGGAATAGCCGAGCGGGCGGCTGTGCTTGGTCTCTTTGATCGAGCCGGTGATACCCGGATCACCATAGTGCTGCGCGGCATAACGCGAGCGCACGCGGGCGGCAGCGACTTCGCCCGGCACCGCAACCGGCTCGCAGATGCGGCGGCCGCCATAGTGGCGCATCAGATCGACGTGGATGTGATTATAGTGATAGACATTGGCGCCCGGCGCCAGCACCGTGGTGAACTGATCGCAGGCCGCCGCCTGCACGTCATGCAGAAAGCCTTGCTCCTCGGGCGAGCCGTGCCAGCCATATTGCACGCTGACCTTATGCCCGTCGGCGAGGTCGAATTCGGCGATGTCGAGCGCATTGCCGAAAGCGTGTTCGGAAATATGCGCGTTCGGATTGCCGTTCATGCCGCGGCAGGAATAGGCCGAGATTTGTTTGATCTCGACCACCGGCTGGCGGAACCAGCGTAGCGCGGCAGGCTGCACCGCGCCGACGATCCATTGATCGAGTGCTGACACGATCGGGCAGGCGAGCGTCGCCGCCGGCTCGACGGCGACCGGCTGGATCGACGCGGTCATCGAGCGATCGGGCGGTCCGAGCGGCGGCAACGGACGCGAGTCTGCTGGGCGCGGCGAATAGGGTGCCGCATTCGAGCCGCCGTAATACGGATGCGGCGGGCCGCCCGGAATGCCGATGTCTTCGTCGTCGTCCGGCTCCGGCAGTCCCGGCGGATTGAGCGACAGCGGCGCGCCGGCTTGTGCGCTCGTCGGCGACGGACGATAGCTCTGCGGATTGGGCTGCGATGAATAGGGTTGCTGCGCCGGATATGATCGCGCCGGATAAGACTGCCCTGGATAGGATGGGGGCAATTGTTGGTAGGGCGGTGGTTGGTAGGGATTATATTGCTGCCCATTTTGTTGTGGCGGCGGCAGCGTGCTCGACTGGATCGCGCTCGAACGATTGGCCGGCGTATACGGCGCGCTGTTTTGCTGACCGTAACTCTGTCCGTAGCCCTGGTTTGAATTTTGGCCGGGCCAGCTTTGCGGCATCGCGCCGTTCGAGCCGTTTGGAATGGAGCCCGGCGGCCGCAGCGACTCGTCGTCATAGCCGAGCGCGGAACTCGCGCCGAGCGCCGAGACGCGCAGCGGATAGGTGATGCCACAGGCGCCCGGGCCGTCGATCGCGGCGATGCGCACGCGCGATGCGGACTCTTTGACGGCGCCGGAATTCAGGCATGACAATTCGGCCTCAGCGCGCCACGGCTCGCGCTCGGCCATCATGTAATGACTGCAGCCGGCGACGGCGATCAGGGCGACGAGGACGAGGGAGCTGACGAGGTACCAGCGAACTCCGCGCGTCATGCACGGACAATGCGAGCAATTCCCTTAAGGACTGCTCAACGATAGCGTGTGAACCCGCCGTTAACCATGGCCCTTGATCCGGAACTCTATTTCAGGCCACATCGCACGCAGGAGAGAAACGATGTTATCTGCGCTCGATCTGGTCCGCCGTCTTGAATCCGGTGAATTGAAGCCGCGCGCCGCGATTGATTTATGCGCGCAGGCCATCGATGCGCGCGAAAAAGATGTCGGCGCCTTTGTCGTGCTCGATCTCGAAGCGGCGCGGCGCGCCGCTGACAATCCGCAGCTCGCCGCGACGCCGCTGCGCGGCCTGCCGGTCGGGTTCAAGGACATTTTCGACACCGCGGATCTTCCGACGCAATACGGCTCGCCGATCTATGCTGGCTATCGGCCGCGCGCCGATTCAAGTCTCGTCGCGCTGACGCGCCGCGCCGGCGGCATCGTCATCGGCAAGACCGTCACCACCGAAATGGCGTCGCTGGTGCCGTCGGTGACGCGCAATCCGCACAATCTCGAACACACGCCGGGTGGTTCGTCGGCGGGCTCCGCGGCGGGCGTCGCCGCCGGCATGATGCCGATGGCTTTCGGCACGCAGACCGCGGGCTCGGTGATCCGGCCTGCGGCGTTCTGCGGCGTTGCCGGCTTCAAGCCGTCCTATCGTTTGATCCCGATGGTCGGCGCCAAAGACGTCGCCTGGCATCTCGACACCGGCGGCCTGTTCGGCGCGGGCGTCGCCGATGTGGCTTTCGTCGCCGGCGCTATTCTCGCGCGCGATCTGCGCGTCGATCGCACCGCGCCGGCAGCGCCGCGCATCGCCGTCGTGCGCACCCATCTGTGGCCGCAGGCCAGCGCGGCGATGCACAAGGCGATCGAGACCGCGGCGAAGATCGCGCAAGGCGCAGGCGCCAAGGTCACCGAGATCACGCTGCCGCCGATCTTCGAGGATGCCTATCTGGCACAGCATACGATTCAGGACTATGAGAATCTTTGCGCGGTGGCCTGGGAATATGAAAATCATCGCGACCAGATCGATCGCCGGCTGCGCGAAGCGCTCGATGCGGCGACCTCGATCACCGCGGCCGCCTATGACGCGGCGCGCCGTACCGGGAGCCGCGCCCGGCAGGCGCTCGCCGACACCATGGCCGATTACGACGTGATCTTGACGCCGTCGGCGCCCGGCGCCGCGCCGCACGGCTTTGCCACCACCGGCAATGCGATGTTCAACCGGCTGTGGACCTTGATGGGCACGCCCTGCGTCAACGTGCCGGGCTTGAGCGAGAACGGATTGCCGCTCGGCGTTCAGATCGTCGGGCGCTTCGGCCGCGATCGCGCCGCGCTCGAAGCGGCGCTGTTCGTCGAGCAGGCGATCGCGCGCAAGAGTGGCGCCTAGCTCAAGCGTCGCGGCTGTCGAAGAAAAATATGTCGACGCCGCCGGTGGCGAAGGTTTGCACATCGGCCACTGCAGCTTGCCCTTCCGGACTGGCGAAGGCGGTTTGAATTGCCGCGACATCATCAAATTGCAACATGGCGATCAGGCGATAGTCCGACGGTCCGGCCGGCGTCGCAATCGCGCCGGTGCTGATTTCATATTTTCTTACGCCCGGTATCTTTTTGGCGAGCGGAATATGCTTTTCAGCATAGTGCTTGTCGAAGGCTGCTGCGTCGCGCGGCGCTTTATACATCACGAGAAGGCGGGCCATTATGTTGCTCCCGGGATCGTCACCGGGGAAGCGATAGCACGGCACAACGTCGCGCGTCACTACTCCGCCGCCGTGCGCGCCGACGCCAGCGGATCGTAATTGAGGATCGGCGCCAGCCATTTTTCCATCGCGGCGAAGGTCTCGCCCTTGCGCTTGGCGTAATCCTCGACCTGGTCGCGCTCGATCTTGCCGACGCCGAAATAATAGCTGTCGGGATGGCTGAAATAGAGACCGCAGACCGAGGCGCCCGGCCACATCGCAAAGCTTTCGGTGAGCTTCACGCCGATGGCGCGTTCGCCGTCGAGCAGATTGAACAAGGTTCCCTTTTCGGTGTGGTCGGGCTGCGCCGGATAGCCGGGAGCGGGGCGGATGCCGCGATATTTCTCGGCGATCAATTCGTCGCTGCGCAGCGTCTCGTCCGTGGCATAGGCCCAGAATTCGCGCCGCGCCCGCTGGTGCATGCGTTCGGCGAGCGCTTCGGCGAAGCGATCCGCCAGAGCCTTGGCCATGATGGCCGAGTAGTCGTCATTGGCGAATTTGAATCGCTCGACCACGGCTTCCTCGCCAAGCCCGGCGGTCACCGCGAACGCGCCGATATAATCGCGCAGCCCGCTCGCGCGCGGCGCGACGAAATCGGCGAGCGCGACATTGGCGCGCCCCTCGCGGCGGGCAAGCTGTTGGCGGAGCGTATGCAAGGTCGCGATCGGCTTATTCCTTTGCTCGTCGGCGAAGACCAGAATATCGTCGCCTTCGCTGTTCGCGGGCCAGAAGCCGATGACGGCGCTGGCGCGAAACCAGTTCTCGGCGATCATCTTCTTCAGCATCGCCTGCGCATCGGCGAAGAGACTTCGCGCCGCCTCGCCAACGGTCGCGTCCTGCAGGATCGCCGGGTATTTGCCGTTAAGCTCCCAGGTCGCAAAGAACGGCGACCAGTCGATGTAATCGACCAGTTCGGCGATCGGAATTTCGCTCAGTGTCTGCGAGCCGATCAGCCGCGGCACCGGCGGCACGTAGTTGCCGGACCAGTTCAGCTTCAGGGCATTGGCGCGCGCAGCGGTAAGCGGCAGCCGCTGCTTGTTCTCTTCGCCGCGCGCGTGGGCGGCCGCGATCCTTGCATATTCGGCGCGCACATCGCTGACATAACGCTCGCGCGCGTCGCGCGACAATAGCTGCGAGACGACGCCGACGGCGCGGCTTGCATCGTTGACATAGACGGTCTGGCCGCGCCGGTAATTGGGATGGATCTTGACGGCGGTGTGCACGCGGCTCGTTGTCGCGCCGCCGATCAGGAGCGGCACGTCAAAGCCCTGGCGTTCGAATTCGGCGGCGACATGGCACATCTCGTCGAGCGATGGCGTGATCAGGCCCGACAGCCCCACAATATCGGCGCGCTCCTGCTGCGCCGTCTGAATGATCTTTTCCGCCGGCACCATGACGCCGAGATCGATCACATCGTAATTGTTGCATTGGAGCACGACGCCAACAATGTTCTTGCCGATGTCGTGGACGTCGCCTTTGACGGTGGCGAGCACGATCTTACCGTTCGATGAGGAATGTTCGCGGCCATCGCGCGCTTGCTCCATATAGGGCATCAGATACGACACCGCCTGCTTCATCACCCGCGCCGACTTCACGACCTGCGGCAGAAACATGCGGCCGGAGCCGAACAGATCGCCGACCACATTCATGCCGTCCATCAGCGGTCCTTCGATCACCGCGAGCGGGCGCGGGGCTTTCAGCCGCGCTTCCTCGACGTCCTCGGCGATGAAATCGGTAATGCCGTGAACAAGCGCGTGCGCCAGCCGCTTCTCGACCGGCATTTCGCGCCAGGAGAGATCGGCTTCCTTCTTTTCCTTGCCGTGGCCGCGATGCCGCTCGGCGAGCGCCAACAGCCGCTCGGCCGCGTCGGCGCGGAGGTTGAGCACGACGTCCTCGCAGGCCTCGCGCAGTTCCGGATCGAGATCGTCATAGACGGCAAGCTGGCCGGCATTGACGATGCCCATATCCATCCCGGCTTTGATGGCGTGATAGAGGAACACCGCGTGCATCGCCTCGCGGACCGCTTCATTGCCGCGGAACGAGAACGAAAGATTGGACACGCCGCCGGAGACATGCACGTGCGGCAGGTTCTGCCTGATCCAGCGCGTGCCTTCGATGAAGTCGACGCCGTAATTGTTGTGCTCCTCCATGCCGGTGGCGACGGCGAAGATGTTCGGATCGAAGATGATGTCCTGCGGCGGGAAGCCGACGCGGTTGACCAGGATGTCGTAGGCGCGCGCCGCGATCTTTTGCTTTTTTTCGACCGTGTCGGCTTGGCCGGATTCGTCAAACGCCATCACTACGACGGCGGCGCCATAGCGGCGCACGGTTTCGGCGTGGCGGACGAAAGCCTCCTCACCTTCCTTGAGCGAGATCGAATTCACTACCGCCTTGCCTTGCACGCATTTCAGCCCGGCTTCGATGACCGAGAATTTCGAGGAATCGATCATCACCGGCACGCGCGCGATGTCCGGCTCCGCGGCGACCAGATTGAGGAAGGTGGTCATCGCATTCTCGGAATCGAGCAGCCCCTCGTCCATGTTGACGTCGATGATCTGCGCGCCGCTTTCGACCTGATCGCGCGCCACCGCGAGCGCGGCGGGATAGTCACCGGCGGTGACGAGCTTACGAAACCGGGCCGAGCCGGTGACATTGGTGCGCTCGCCGACATTCACGAAAGGAATTTCCGGCGTCAGCGTGAACGGCTCGAGGCCGGAGAGCCGTAGCCGCGGCGCGATCTCGGGAATTTTTCGCGGCGCTTTGCCGGCAACGGCGCGAGCGATGGCGCGGATATGGTCGGGCGTGGTGCCGCAGCAGCCGCCGATAATATTGACGAGGCCGGAGGCGGCGAACTCGCCAAGCAGCGCCGCCATGGCGTCGGGGCCTTCGTCGTAATGGCCGAATTCGTTGGGCAAGCCGGCATTGGGATAGGCGCAGATCAGCGTGTCGGCGACGCGGCCGAGCTCGGCGATATGGGCGCGCATCTCCTTGGCGCCGAGCGCGCAGTTCAGCCCCACCGAAATCGGCGACGCATGCGCGATCGAATTCCAGAACGCTTCCGGCGTCTGCCCCGAGAGGAAGCGTCCGGAGCGGTCGGTGATGGTGCCGGAAATCATGACCGGCAGATCGATGCCGCGCGCGGCAAGCTCGTCGGCAATAGCAAAGATCGCCGCTTTGGCGTTGAGCGTGTCGAAAATCGTCTCGATCAGCAGCGTGTCGACGCCGCCGTCGATCAGCCCGCGCACCTGCTCGCCGTAGGCCGTCCGCAACTGATCGAAGGTGATGGCGCGAAAGCCGGGATTGGAAACATCCGGCGAGATCGAAGCGGTGCGATTGGTCGGGCCGATGGCCCCGGCGACGATGCGGTCGCGGCCGTCTTCCTCTTGCGCGGCGCGGGCGGCCTCGCGCACGAGCCGCGCGCCTTCCAGGTTAAGCTCATAGGCGATGTCGGCCATGCCGTAATCGGCCTGCGCGATCCGCGTCGAGGAGAATGTATTGGTCGAGACGATGTCAGCGCCGGCGCGGAAGTAAGCGAGGTGGATGGAGCGGATCGCGTCCGGCTGCGTCAGATTGAGCAGATCGTTGTTGCCGCGCACCTCGCGGTTCCAGGCGTCGAAACGCGCGCCGCGAAACGCCTCCTCGTCGAGCCGCAGCGCCTGAATCATCGTGCCCATGGCGCCGTCGAGGACGAGAATGCGCTCGGCGGCGAGACGGCGCAGCGTGGATTCGGCTTGCGATGTCGGCACGAGCTTGTTCATCGGCTTAGGCGCGCTCCTTCACAGCCGCTGGGGCCGGCGTGCCGGCTGCGCCATGGTCCGGCCGCATGCCGAGCAGATGGCATATCGCGTAGACAAGGTCGGCGCGGTTCATGGTGTAAAAATGGAAATCGGTGACACCGTGATCGACCAGATCGATCACTTGTTCAGCGGCGACGGCCGCGGCGATCAGCTTCCGCGTCGCCGGGTCGTCATCGAGCCCGTCGAAGCGGTCGGCAAGCCAGGCGGGAACCGAGGCGCCGGTGCGCTCGGCGAAATTCTTGGTCTGCTTGAAATTCTGCACCGGCAGGATGCCCGGCACGATCGGGATCGTGATGCCGGCTGAGCGCACGCGGTCGAGATAGCGGAAGTAGAGCGAATTCTCGAAGAAGAACTGCGTCATTGCCCGCGTCGCGCCGGCATCGACCTTGGCCTTGAGCATGTCGATATCGGCGGCCACGGTCGGACTGTCGGGATGCTTTTCCGGATAGGCCGAAACCGAGACTTCGATATCGGCGATGCGCTTGATGCCGGCGACGAGATCGGCGGCGTTCTGATAGCCGCCCGGATGCGGCGTATAGCGCTCGCCGACGCCGCTCACCGGATCGCCGCGCAGCGCCACGATGTGGCGCACGCCGGCCTCGGTATAGGCGTGGATCACCGCATCGATGTCATCACGGCTCGCCGCGACGCAGGTAAGATGCGCGGCGGGCGTCAGCATGGTCTCGGCGAGGATGCGCTTGACCGTCGCGTGGGTGCGCTCGCGGGTCGAGCCGCCGGCACCGTAGGTCACCGACACGAAATTCGGCTTGAGCGGTGCGAGCCGGCGGATCGATTCCCAGAGCGACTGCTCCATGTCCGCGCTCTTGGGCGGAAAAAATTCGAACGAGACGTGCAGATTGCGGCGGGCGCCTGCTTCGACGAAACGGCTGGGGCGAGGCGTATTCATCACGCCACCTGCGTTGAAGGTTTGGCGAGCATGATGCGCGGGTCGCGTGCGAGCCAGAGCGAGACTGCGATCTTGCCTTCCGGTCCCGGCGCAAAGGTCTCCTGCCGCAGCACATCGAGACCGGCGGCTTCGAGCCATTGCGCCACTGTCTCCGGCGCGAAGCCGAGGCGGAGATGGGCATGCTCCTCGCGCAGGAATTCGAGGTCATGCGGCGCGAAGTCGATGACGAGGAGCCGTCCGCCCGGCCGCAGCACGCGCGCCGCCTCGCGGATGGCGCGCGCGCTATCGTCGAGGAAGTGCAGCACCTGATGGACGATGACGACGTCGAACGCGTCGCGCGCCAAAGCGAGATCGTAGATGTCGCCGTGGCGCACGCTGCAATGCTTCAAGCCGGCGCGATCAAGCCGCTCTCGCGCCAGCGCCAGCATGTCGAGCGACAGGTCAAGCCCGAGCCCGCGCTCGATATCGCCGGAAAATAATTCGAGCATGCGGCCGGTGCCGGTGCCGAGGTCGAGCAGCGCGCGGATCGGCTTGTCGGCAAGCGCCTTCTTGATGGCATCTTCGACCGCGGCGTCGGCGGCGTGGAGCTTGCGGATGCGGTCCCATTCTGCCGCGTGCTTGCGGAAATAACTTTGCGCGGCGGCAGCACGGGCCGTGCGCACGGCGGCGAGCCGCTCGCGGTCGCGGGCGACGATCGGGTCTTCCGGGTCGAGCCGCGCGATCAGCGTGCGGGCGATATCGATCCCACCTTGTTCGCCGAGCCGGAAGAAGGCCCAGGCGCCTTCCCGGAAACGTTCCACCAGGCGCGCTTCGGCGAGGAGCCGCAGGTGCCGCGACAGCCGGGGCTGCGATTGGCGCAGGATTTCGGTGAGGTCGGACACGGTCAGTTCGGCCTCCGCGAGCAACGCTAGGATACGTAACCGCGTGGCTTCCCCGGCCGCCTTGAGGGTTGCCGTCAGCCCGGAAAAGGTCAGATGTTCGTCATCCATTGGCATTTCCGCATGGCCGATCCATAGTCGGTCTTCGATATAAAGATATCTTTATGTCATTAAATGGATCGATGCAAGCTTAATGGGATATCTCCCACGGCGATGGGCAGGCGGGATGGGACCTATGTCTAAGGGTGCGGCCAGCTACCCGAGCAGCACTGGCGGCTGCAAAATCTGCGTGCCACCTTGCCGTTCATGTCCGAGACGACAAAACCTTCCGAGACCGCCGATCCCTACGGGCTGCGCGCCGGCGAAGTCGCCGCCGAACTGCCGGCGCGGCCGGACGCCTCGCTGTATTATATCGGCCGCATCCGCACGCCGTGGAAGCGGCGCCAAGATTGTCCGAAGAATGCGCGCGGCTCGGCTGAGATTTGCACCGTCGAGCTTGATCCGCGCTGGGCCGCGGGCCTTCAGGGCCTCGAGACCGCGACGCATGTGATCTTGCTCTATTGGATGGACCAGGCGCGGCGCGATCTCGTCCTGCAATGGCCGCGGCATTATGCCGAGCATCGCGGCACCTTTGCCTTGCGTTCGCCGGCACGGCCCAACCCGATTGCGCTTTCGGTGGCGCGGCTCGTGCGCATCGAGGGCAACCGGCTCACGGTCGTCGGCATCGACTGCCTCGACGACACGCCGCTGCTCGACATCAAGCCCTATTTCGCCTCGACGGATTCCGTGCCGGAGGCGGTCGTCGGCTGGCATGCCGAGCGGCGCTAGATTTTCCGTTTGCGCATGAAGTTTCCCGAAAACTGTTTCGGGATCATGCTCTAAAACAACGGCGGCACGACGCCGAGCGGGATGACACCGAGATAAATCACGCTGTCTTCGACCCGCACCGGCAGGGCAGTCGCCGGCTTTTTATCGATCTCGGTCGGCTGGCCCATTTTCTTGATGCTTTCGATGACGCTTGCCGATGCGTTCTGCCGCACCACGCCGCCCAATCCCGGCACCAGGCGATCGAGCGCATTGAGCCCTTGATTGGCGGAGCCGCTGCCGCCGGTGAGCCGGTCGATGCCTTGTCCGATCAATTGATCGATGCCGAGCAGGGGGATGACGGTGTCGATGCCGACGACCGCCACCTGGACAAGCCCATTGAGCTTGCCTTGCGCGTTCACCGTCAATGTGCCGCTGCCGACGATAATGGCATCGGGCCGTTCGATGCGGAGCGACTTGATCTCGATGCCGCCCCCGGAGGCCGCCATCTCCCGGAACAATGCCGGCCAAGGTTTGGGTGAAAAATCGGCAAAGCCGCGCATGACGAAATCGACGTCGCCCAGCAGCGGCTCGCCGAGCAGCGGGTGGAAGGACGGCGCGGTGGCGCCGGCGAAATGTCCGGTCGCTTCGATCACCGGATTTAAGCGCGCGGAGCCGGAAATGATGCGGCCGGCGACGTCGACCGCATCGGCCTGAAAGATCATGCCGCTGCCGGGACCCGCGACGCGGTCAAGCCGCGGCTGGCGCAGCGTCACTGTGATCGCCTCGGGATCTGGCGGCAGTCCGAGCAGGCTCAGCCGCGCATCGGAAAAGTTGGCGACGAAGACCGGCTGTTGGCCCGGATCGGCGAGCGTGACCGGTCCGGTGATTTCGCCGTTCAGCAGCGTCGGGCGAAACACCTGTGCCGAGAAGGCGACGCCGGTCGCGCGCACGTCGAACGGCGGGTTATTGCTCTTGAATTGCGCGGCGGCCTGATCGCAGCGGCTGATTATGCTGAACGGGAATCCGCCGATGCTCTGGCTGCCGCAGGCATAGACGCGGCCAAGCGCCGCCTCGCGCGCGATCCAGCCGGCTTCGGCTTCGCCGGCAATGTCGGCGGCGTAGGACCACAACCAGGTCCAGCCGAGCCCAATGGCCACGAGGGCCACCGGCACAATGATCAGCCACAACCACCGACGGCGCGGCGGCGCCGTGCGCTTGCGCGGCGGCCGCGGCGCGGTTCGCATCATGCTCATCGGCGATTGGCCGGGCATGGGTTTGATCGCCCCTTTTTCGACCGGAACGGCGCCGCGACAGCGCGGGCACGCATCCGTTTGATTCTCAACTTCGCATCGGACTATATCGCAAAACGTAGCAGCACTTTCGAGGTTCGATGACGAGCGGCGCCGCGCGCGAAAAGGGGGAACTTTGGGTTTTCGGCTACGGCTCGCTGATGTGGCGTCCGGGCTTTGCTTATCTTGAACGTGTTCCCGCCCGCCTGATCGGCCTGCACCGGTCGCTCTGCGTCTTTTCCTTCGTGCATCGCGGCACGCCGGAGCGGCCCGGTCTGGTGCTCGGGCTCGATCGCGGCGGCATGTGCCGCGGCATCGTCTATCGGGTGGCGGCGGCGGCGCGCGATGAGACCATCGCTTATCTGCGCGGGCGCGAGCAGGTCACGAGTGTCTATGTCGAAACCGTGCGCCAGATCGAGCTCGAAGACAAAGCCCGGCGGCGGGTGCCGGCGGTCTGCTACATCGTCGACCGCAGCCACGTGCAATATGCCGGCCGGCTGACCTTGGCCGAGAGTCTGCATCACGTGCGGCAAGGCCACGGCAAGTCGGGTCCCAATCGTGACTATGTCATCGAGACGGTGCGCGCGCTGGAAGCGCTCGGCTATCGCGAAGGCGAGTTGCATTTGCTCGCCGAGCGTCTGGGCGGCCATCCTTCGGCGGGCAAGACTCAAGAGGCCGCACCGGACGCCTGATCGCGCATGCCGGCCTCTTTGATGAGCCTGTCAGTCGCGCCTTCGATGGCGTCTTCAAGCTGGTTTGAAAACGTCATCTTATCGAGACCCGGCGCGATCGGATCGAGGATTTCGACGACGATGGTTCCCGGCAGCCGCCGCAGCGAGCGCCGCGGCCAGTAAAGTCCGGAATTCAGCGCCATCGGCACGCAGGGCACATCGGTCTTGCCGTAGAGATAGCGGATGCCCGGCTTGTAAGTCGGTTCGGCGCCGGGCGAGCGCCGCGTGCCTTCGGGGAAAATGACGATCTGACGACCGGCGGCGAGCGCTGCGCGCGCGCGCGCCGTCATGCGCGCCAAAGCTGCCATGCCGGCGGAGCGATCGACCGGGATCAGACCTTCCTTGCGCATGTACCAGCCGAACAGCGGCAGCCACATCAATTCGCGCTTGAGAATATAGGTCGGGTCGTCGATCACTGCGTAAAGCGCGAAGGTTTCCCAGGCCGACTGGTGCTTGCAGGCAATAATGCAGGCTGTCTTGGGAATCTTCTCGACGCCCCGCCACTCGACCTTGGTGCCGCATACGACGCGCAGCAGCCACAGGCTCGTCAAAGCGTAAGAGCGCACGAAGACATGCAGGATACGCCGCGGCAACAGCAGCGTCGGCAGGGCCGCGATCATATGCGCGGTCAGGTTCGCATAGAACAGCGCAGCGAACGCGAGTGAGCGAATGTAAATGGCGGAAGAGCGCGACACAGGTGACTCGTTGGAAGCTTAAGCGTGCAAAGCCGAGCGGCGACTATGCGGGAGTTGCCGCCCTGTCCGATGGCGCCGGAAGTTCGCTCGTCTCCACGAAGGCGTCAAAGCGCATCCGCACCTTGGCCGCAAGGTATTTCAGATATTCCGACAGCACCAGTTTGGTGGTGTCGCTATTCGACCACCACGGCTCGATGCGCAGGCGGTCGGACACGACCGGGTAGGGGATCAGCGCCACGTCGGGAAGCTGGTGCGCGATCTCGGCCAGTGCGCGCGGCATGTGGTACGCCGAGGTGACGATGATCAGCGAATTGAAGTCGTGGGCCTGCGCCCAGCGCCGCGCCTGCACCGCGTTGCCTAGCGTGTTCAGCGCGGCATAGTCGAGATCGACGCAGCAGCCGAGCCAGCGGTTATAGTCGACGGTCTGATGGGCGATGTCGTTGGTCGTCGTGCCGGGATTGACGCCGGTAATCAGGAGCCGCTTACCGCGACCCGAGGAGAGCAGTTCGAGCGCGTCGCTGACGCGCGAGGTGCCGCCGGTCAGCACCACGATGCCGTCGGCGTTGCGGTCGAGCGCGACTTCTTGCTCCGGCAACAGCCAGATGAAAAGACCGAAGCCGGCCACCAGCAGAAATGCGCAGAGGACCGCGAGCCTCAGGCCGATCGTTCTGAGGCGCCGTCTTTTGACCGCCGATCTGAGGCTGTCCATCGCTGCGCGTCCCCCCTCGCGCTAAAAATCTCAAATCAGAATATACGTCCAGAATACCGAAACTATAGCCGGGATTCCGGCGACAAGTTGAAACTTCCGCCCAGTCGAAGCGCCTATTCGATACCGTCCAGGGTCTGATTGACGGTCCGGCGCGAGGTCAGCGCGGTAACGACCGCCATCAGCGCGATCAAAGCCAGAATGACGACGTAACCGAAAGGGCTGACCGAAAAGGCGCCGAACAGGGCCGCGGTCTCGTCACCGCCCGGCGTGCCGGAAAACCATGCATTGGTGGCGGCGACGATGGCGAACAGCCCGATCGCGGCGCCGCCGCCGATGGCGCCGCCTTTGAGGCCGAGGAGAAGGAAGCGGCGCTGGAATTGATGCGCGATAAAGCGATCGGTAGCACCGACATAATGCAGCACTTCGACGATGGCGCGGTTGGTCGCCATGGCGCCGCGCGTCGCGAACGTCACCGAAAGCACGGTTACCACGATCACCAGCCCCAGGATAGCGATGCCGACCGCGACCGCGGTGTTCGCCATAGTGCGCATGCGGTCGATCCAGCCGCGGTGGTCGTCGAGGATCGCGGTCGGCACCTGCGCGGCGAGCACCTTGCGCAAAGCGGCGAGATCCGGTGTTGCGCCGGACACGAGCTTAACGACGATCATGCGCGGAATCGGCAGGTCGTTGAGCGAAAGGCCGGTGCCGAGCCAGGGCTCGACAAGTTTCGCCAACTCCTCCCGGGTATAAGCCCGCACGTCGCCGATCCCGGCGGTGGATTGTGCAAGGGTGACGGCGGTGCGTATGTCGGCCTCGGTGTCACGCCCTGAAGCCGGCCGCACCTGGATGGTGACTTCGCGGCTGACCTCGGACTGCCAGTCGCTGGCGGTGCCGACCATCATGGTCACGGCGCCCGCCGTCAGCGCGGCAAGGAACGTCATGATGGCGATGACGGCAGTGAGCGAACGGCCGGAAATCGAATCGGCGGGTACGATCGCCGTCTGAGCCTGCGGCGCGAGCGCATGCGCAGCCGATGCGACCAGGTCGTCCCACGGCTCCGTCATCGTGTCGTCGACGGGCTCACTCGTAGACATGGAGCCGTCCGTCATGCAGCACCAGCCGGCGCGCGTCGTATTCGTCCATGAGCGCAATGTCGTGGGTGGCGATCACCACCGCGGTGCCGGATTTGTTGAGTTCGATGAACAGGCGCAGCAGCCGCTGGCCGAGATTGGGATCGACATTGCCCGTGGGCTCGTCGGCGAGCAGAAGCAGTGGCCGCGCGATCACCGCCCGCGCGATCGCGGCGCGCTGCTTTTCGCCGCCGGACAGCACCGGCGGCAGCGCATTCATGCGCTCGCCAAGACCGACCCAGTGCAAGAGCTCGACCACCTCGGCGCGGTAGGTCACCTCTTCCCTGCCGAGCACGCGCAGCGGCAGAGACACGTTCTCATAGGTGGTCAAATGGTCGAGCAGGCGGAAGTCCTGAAACACGATGCCGATCCGCCGCCGCAAGGCGGCGCAGCTGTCCTTGGCCAACGTTGCCGTGTCGCGGTCGAATATGGTGATCAGGCCGCGGGTCGGCTTGAGCAAAAGAAACATCATGCGCAGCAGCGAGGTCTTGCCGGCGCCCGAAGGGCCGGTGAGAAACTGGAAGGAGTGACTGTCGACGCGGAATGTGAGGTCGCGCAAAATCTCCGGGCCGAGCCCATAGCGCAGGCCGACATTCTCGAATTGAATCACGCTGTTCTCCGGGGTGGCACGCGCTTTTAACAGCTGCCGGTCTTGCCCGTCATTGGCCTATGCTGACCAAGCAATTCGTCCTAACTGCCAACTTAACATCTCCGGCAGCAAATCCGGCCCCAACTCTGGCACCAAATCTGGCTCCCAATCCGGTCCCAAGTCTGGCCTCAAGTCTGGCCTCAAGTCTGGCCTCAAGTCCGGTCTCAAGTCTGGCTCCCTGTCCAGCCCGCCGGCGCCTGCCGGGACCAGGCTGCCGGACGCCGGCCGGGTCGGTTGGTTTCCAATCCGTTAACGGTTGGACTGTTAGGGTTTCCCTAAAGGTGGTGGGCTCCTGATTCACCCATGCTGATTGTCTGCCCGAACTGCGCGACATCCTACGATGTGGACGTGGCGACCCTGCGGCCGAACGGCCGCAAAGTGCGCTGCGTGCGCTGCAAGACGGTCTGGCAGGCCGAACTGTCCCAAGCCGACAGGCTAATGGCTGCGGCCGAGGCGCTGGCGCCGGTGCGGCGCAATGTGGCTATGGCCGAAGCCAACGCCGAGGAAATGGACGAGGTTGGAGAGCCCGCTCCGGATCACCTGCAGACCCAGGCCGACGCCTGGTTCGACGGTCCGGAAGAGGATCCGAGCGTCGGCACCGATCCCCTTGCGATGGAGTCCCCTTCCATCGCGCCGACCGATCTCGACGACGATCCCGAAGCCGACGCAGAGGACGATGACGGGGCCGCCGAACGGCCGGTCGACGACGTCGAGACGCTCGCGGCGCAGCGTTATCCGGATGGCGGCAGGTTTGCCTGGCTGCGCTGGCCGCTGTCCGGGATGCAATCGGTGATCCTCGCGCTGATCCTGCTTAACGCCATCGTCATCGGCTGGCGCAACGACTTTGTCCGGCTGATGCCGCAGACCGCATCGTTCTATGCCCGGCTCGGCATGCCGGTGAACCTACGCGGCCTCAGCTTCGATAATCTCAGCACGTCGACCGAACAGCACGAAGGCGTGCCGATCCTCGTGGTCGAGGGCGACATCGTCAACGAGACGCACAAGATCGTCGATGTGCCGCGGCTGCGCTTTGCCGTGCGCAATGCCGGGCGGCAGGAGATCTATTCCTGGACTGCCGTGCTGCCGCGCACCTTGTTGTCACCGGGCGACGCGGTACCGTTCCGCACCCGGCTCGCTTCGCCGCCGCCGGACGCCCATGACGTGCTGGTGCGCTTCCTCAACCGCAATGACATTTACGCCGGATCGCGCTGATGGCTAAAATTCTGATCGCCGAAGACGAGGAGTCCTTGCGTGCGATGTGCGCGCGCGGGCTGACCATGGCGGGGCATGACGTCAAGACTGCCTGCGACGGCAGCGAGGCGCTCGACCTGTTGCAGCGCGAGGGCGGAGGCTTCGACCTTGTGCTCACCGACATCCGCATGCCGATCATGGACGGTATCGCGCTCGCCCTCGCAGCAGCGCGCGACTATCCCGACCTCGTCATTCTCCTGATGACCGGCTATGCCGACCAGCGTGAGCGCGCCCACGGCCTCGATGCGCTCATTCACGACGTGATCTCGAAGCCCTTCACGCTTGCTGCGTTGCGCACGGCGGTGGCCGAGGCACTGACGGTCAGAGCCAGAACATGATGCCGAAAAGCCCGGGCGGGTTTTCGGAAACTGTCAAGCGCGAACGAAAAATCTAATTATCTTCGGAGACCGCGTAGGGCCGCGGCAGCGGTTCGGCCGGCAGATCGGGATGCGCGCGGCCGAAGTCGGGCGCCGGTGAATCCTGGCCGATTTCGACGATGCCGCGGCGGATGGCGCGGGTCCGTGCGAAGTGGTCGAACAGCGCTTGGCCGTCGCCGCGGCGGATAGCGCGGGTCAATTGCGCCAGATCCTCGTTGAATGTACCGAGCATTTCCAGAACAGCGTCTTTGTTGGTGAGGAAGACGTCGCGCCACATCGTCGGATCCGACGCCGCGATCCGGGTGAAATCGCGAAAGCCGCCGGCGGAGAATTTCAGGACTTCCGAGCGTGTCACTTCGGCCAATTCGTCGGCAGTGCCGACGATCGTATAGGCGATGAGATGCGGCAGGTGGCTGGTGATCGCCAGCACCAGATCATGATGCGCGGCCGGCATGGCTTCGACATTGGCGCCGAGCGCGCGCCAGAACGCGGTAAGCTTCTCGACGGCTGTTGGATCGGCATCGTCCGGCGGCGTCAGAATGCACCAGCGTCCGACGAACAGTTCGGCAAAGCCGGCATCGGGGCCGGAATGTTCGGTGCCGGCGACGGGATGCGCGGGGACAAAATGCACGTTGTCGGGAAGGTGCGGGCCCATGTCGCGCAAGATGGCGCCTTTAACCGAGCCGACATCGGAAACGACGGCGCCAGGTTTAAGATGCGGGCCGATTTCCTTGGCGACGTCGCCGCAGGCGCCGACCGGAACGCAGACGATGACGAGGTCGGCGCCTTCCGCCGCCGCGGCATTGGTTTCGACGACCTGGTCGGCGATGCCGAGCTCGGCGACGCGGCGGCGCGTGGCGGCGGAGCGCGCCGTCGCCACGATCTCACGCACTGCGCCTTGGGCGCGCGCCGCGCGTGCGATCGAGGAGCCGATCAGGCCAACGCCGATCAGCGCCAGGCGGTTGAACACAGGTGCAGGCTTGGGTGCGGGTTTGGGTGCAGGCTTGGTCATTATGATTGCGCCAGGAAATCCTTGAGCGCGGCGACGACCAGACGGTTCGCCTCCTCGGTGCCGACGCTCAGGCGCAGCGCGTTCGGCAATTTGTAGGCGGTGGTCTGGCGCAGGATCAGCCCGCGCGCGGTGAGGAACGCGTCGGCATCCTTGGCGGTGCGGCCTTTGGTCTCCGGAAAATGGATCAGCACGAAATTGGCGACGCTTGGCGTCACGGTGAGGCCGAGCTTGCCGATCTCCGCAGTGAGCCAATTGAGCCAGCGCGTATTGTGCTCGCGCGAGCGTTCCTGGTGCGCGAGGTCTTCGATCGCGGCGATGCCGGCGGCAATCGCCGGGCCGCTGGAATTGAACGGGCCGCGAATGCGATTGATGGCGTCGACAATCGGCGCCGGCGCGAACATCCAGCCGAGTCGCAGCGCCGCAAGTCCGTGGATCTTCGAAAACGTGCGGCACATCACGACATTTTCCGATGTCGCGACCAGTTCGATGCCGGCCTCGTAATCGTTGCGCGTGACATATTCGGCGTAAGCGGCATCGAGCACCAGCATCACATCGCCGGGCAGACCGCGGTGCAGGCGCTTGACCTCGTCGAATGACAGCGCCGTGCCGGTCGGATTGTTCGGATTGGCGATGAAGACCATTTTGGTCTTCTCCGTCACCGCGGCGAGGATGGCGTCCACGTCGGCGGTGTAATTGTTCTCCGGCGCCACGACCGGCGTCGCGCCGGTGGCGAGGATGGCAATCGGATAGATCAGAAAGCCGTGCGTGGTGTAGATCGCCTCGTCGCCGTCCTTGAGATAGGCGGCGGCCAGAAGATGCAGCAAATCGTCGGAGCCGGCGCCGCAAACAATACGCTCGGGATCGAGCCCGAAAGCGCGCCCGATGGCCTCGCGCAGATCGCTTGCCGCGCCGTCTGGATAGTCCTCGAGACGATCGGCCCAGGCCTTATAGGCCGCGACTGCGCGCGGGCTCGGCCCGAGCGGGGATTCGTTCGAGGATAATTTGTAAACCTTGGCCACGTTCGGCGCCGAGCTCTTGCCGGGCACATAGGCCTTGATGTCGAGCACGCCGGGCCGTGGTTGCGGACGCATCGCAGACATTATCTTCTCGCTCCAAACCCCTCGGTATTCTGAAAAAAGCCCGCTTGTCGGGGAGATGCTTATTTGTCGGCCACGGTATAGCGGGTCGCGTGACTGCCGACGAGGGCTTTGGAACGGATCGAAGCGCCGGTCTTAACCAAGGCTGCTGCGACCGGATCGATGCCGCCTTTTTCCATCGACACCAACAGTGCCGCGCCGTCGAAGGCGCTGTCCGGCACGGCGATCACGTCGGCCAAGGCGGCAACGGCGTTGACCCCGGCCGCACTCCAGCCGGAGACCCGCAGGCTCCACACTTCGGTCTCGGTCACCATGGCGTCGGCGGCGACGCGCGAGATCGCAAAGACCGGCATCGCGGCGGGGTGATTGGCGCGTTCGACAAACGGCAACCGGGCGATGATTTTCGGCGCGCTGTCGAATTCGAGCGCCGCCCACCAGGGGCCTGCGCCCGCGGTGGCAAAAGCCGGAATGAGGCCCAGATCGCCGCGCAATTCCGAGACCGCTTCGACTACGCTGGAGGCTCCCATATGCGGCACGAAAGGCACCGTGAAGCCGAAATGGAACCGGGCTGAATCGCGCATCAAGGCGTCGCCGGCGGAGAGATCCGCGTGCACCGCGAACGGCGCCTGCACATAAGTGAAAGTCGAGATGATGACCCGCCAGATGCTCTCGACCGTGTCGAACGGCAGGTTGCCGTGATGCCGCTTGACCAGCCGCCGCATCATGTCGGCCTCGCGGGCCGGGCGGAACGCCGACCCGGTCTCCTCGGTCTTTTTCACCGCGATCAGCCGGTCGATGATCTCGCCGCGCTCGATCAGCAGGCCATGCATCTGCTCGTCGATACGGTCGATCTTGATGCGCAGGTCGGCGAGCGATGGGTTGCTCTGAGGCGATGGTTTTGACGGCGGTTTCGGCATTTGCAGGTCCCGGCAAGCGGCCCGATTGATAGGTGTCGTTAAGCCCGAAAGCAAAGAAAACATTGACTTAGGGGGTAACGGGCCTATTTACGCCCCTCTGCTCGCCGGGTTTGCCTTTAGAGCATGATCCCGAAAAGCGGCAACCGGTTTTCGGGTAAGATCATGCTCAATAGAAAGATCTAGGCTGAGGCTGGACCGCGCCGCCGCAAATGGCATGCTAAGGTTGGCATTCTAAGGACAACGCCCAAGGATGTGGTAATGGCCGACGTCAGCGCCATGATCGATCTTGCCGACCGCAGCCGCGAAGCGGACATGCCGCATTCGCCGGTGGTGCGGTTCTCCGCAAGCAAGCCGCTTCGGCTCGACGCCGGCCTTGATTTCGCGCCGTGGCAGATCGCTTATCAGACCTATGGCGCGCTCAATGCCGACCGCAGCAATGCGGTTCTGGTTTGCCATGCGCTGACCGGCGATCAGCATGTCATCAATGAGCATCCGATCACCGGCAAGGCCGGCTGGTGGGAGACCATGGTCGGCCCTGGCCTGCCGATCGATACGGAACGTTTTTTCGTGATCTGCCCGAACGTGGTCGGCGGCTGCATGGGCTCATCAGGTCCTGCCTCGACCAATCCGGCGACCGGCATGCCCTGGGGCCTGGAGTTTCCGGTGATTACCGTGCGCGACATGATCCGCGCGCAGGCGATGCTGCTCGATCATCTCGGCATCGATTCATTGTTCGCGGCGGTGGGCGGCTCGATGGGCGGCATGCAGGTGCTGCAATGGGCGGCGAGTTATCCGCAACGCGTGTTCGCGGCGGTGCCGATCGCGGCGGCAACGCGCCATTCGGCGCAGAACATCGCTTTCCACGAGGTCGGCCGCCAGGCGGTGATGGCCGACCCGGAATGGCGCGGCGGACGTTATTTCGCCGACAACACCAGTCCGCGGCGCGGGCTCGCGGTGGCGCGCATGGGCGCGCACATTACTTATCTGTCCGACGCGGCACTGCACCGCAAATTCGGCCGAAGGTTTCAGGACCGCGACAATCCGACGTTTTCCTTCGACGCCGACTTTCAGGTGGAATCCTATCTGCGTCACCAGGGCATTACATTTGTCGAGCGGTTCGACGCCAATTCCTATCTCTATCTGACCCGCGCGATGGATTATTTCGATCTCGCCGCCGACTGCGACGGCGTCGCGGCCAATGCGTTTCGCGGCACGCCGACGCGGTTCTGCGTCATCTCGTTCACCAGCGATTGGCTGTTCCCGACTTCGGAATCGCGCGCCATCGTGCACGCGCTCAATGCCGCGGGTGCCCGCGTCTCTTTCGCCGAGATCATCACCGACAAGGGCCACGACGCGTTCCTGCTCAACGAGCCGGAACTGTTCGGCATCGTGCGCGGCTTCCTCGAAGGTGCCGCCAAAGCGCGCGGCCTGCCGGCGAGGTGATGATGCTCAACCGCCTCAAATACGATCTCACCATGGCGGGGGCGGCGCGAGCGCCGGGCGGCTCGCGCGTTGACTTGCTCGTCGTCGCCGACATGGTGGAGCCTGGCGCGCGCGTGCTCGACGTCGGTTGCGGCGATGGCGAATTGCTGCGGCTGCTTGAGACCCGCGGCGTCGACGGCCGCGGCATCGAATTGTCGCGCGAGGGCGTGAATGAGTGCGCCGCCAAGGGCCTCGCCGTGGTGCAAGGCGATGCCGACACCGATCTCGAAGACTATCCCGACGACGCGTTCGATTTCGTCATCCTGTCGCAGACTTTGCAGGCCACGCGCAAGCCGCGCGAAGTGCTCGAACATATGCTGCGCATCGGCCGGCACGCCGTCATTTCATTTCCCAATTTCGGCCACTGGCGCATCCGGCTGCAGATATTCTTCGGCGGACATATGCCACACACCGACAATCTGCCTTATGCGTGGTGGGAAACGCCCAACATTCATTTCTGCAGCATCAAGGATTTTCGCGAATTATGCCAAGCTACCGGCGCCAAGATCGATCAGGCCGTCTCGCTCAACGCCTGGGGCAGCCGGATGCGGCTGAAAATGCCGTGGTGGTTCTGGAATCTGTTCGGTGAACAGGCGGTGTTCTTGCTAAGCCGCCCGGATTAGGCAAATTTCCGCTATATAATGTCACCCCGCATCGCGCCGCCGCTCCTTCGCGGTTTCTTGGCGGCATGACAGCGCGGGCCCGTAGCTCAATGGTCAGAGCTAGCGGCTCATAACCGCTTGGTTGGAGGTTCGAGTCCTCCCGGGCCCACCATCGAATGAAATCAAAGACTTAGATGGTATTATAGCTACATTAGCGATAGTAATTAGCGACAGTCCGGTCGTTCCAATAACAGTGTGCGACGCATCTCGCCGCAAAGGCGTACACTTCCATTCCCTAAAGGCCAAATCCGATCCCTGCATCTGATCTTTCAGCTGGAATCAACTGTTCATGCAAAAGATAGCGGATTTTGATTCCGCCATTCCCAGGTTCGAATCCTGCCGCCCCAGCCACCCAGTGCCGTCTCTGTAAGCTTTTTCCGATTTGCGGAAAACTGCACGACACTTCCGCGGGTTAGACGGCCGATCAAAGGTCTCTGTGGCCAAAGAGAAGAGCGAGTACGGCGCGCACGGGCCGGTTTGGGCCGTCAGTCTCAGGTCGTGAATTTTCAATATCCAATTTTTTTGTTGGAGATTTGGTTCGAAAGCGCGGAGACCAGTTCGACATTTCTGATTTTCTGATTTCGGTTTGAAAGTTGCGACAGCGCTGCCGAATGTCCGCTATTGATGGCAAAGCGGCCGTGTTCGGCCGGGGCCTCCATGTCGCCTTTTGATCCAAAGCGGACGTCAGCACCAGTTTTATTCGATGACCTCTCGGACGAGGACTAAGTGTATCGCTCATCGCAGACCCCCCAGCTCAGAACATTCCGTTCGGGTTGGCGCGCGGAATGTTTGGCGCGATCAACGGCGCCGAGTTTTTCGGGTCGCCAACGAGCTGCAGCGTGTCCCAGTGTTCGATCGCCTTGCGGTCGGCGTCCAACTTGTAGATGTCGACGCCGGCGATTCCCGTATCATCCGGGTCATCGTTGAAGAGATTTAGAAAGTTCACGTGCGCCCATACATAGTCGCGGGCGGCGATAATGCGGTGGACGACAACGCGGGCTCGGGCACGTTCCCGTGTGACCTGGCCAAAGAACTTGCCTAGCGCGACCGCACCGTCTGCAATCAGTGGGTTGTGCTGAGAATTTGGCCGTGGCCTCCTCCGACCTCTTCCTGTTGATCATCAGATCATAGAGGGCGAGAACATTGTTCTTGTTGCGATAGCCGCATTCGCGCTTGTGCTCGAGGCCGCGTCGCCCATCGTCGAGGCACCGCAATGGTGATCTGCCAGCTCGCACTCCAAGCCCCCGCCAAGCGTCTCAATGCCCAATGGAACAAAAAGTGAACATTAGCTCCGTCGAGTTAAGGAGTGGCTAAGGCACAATATCTAATCGTTCTATAACAATAACTGAGCTTGCTAAGCTTTAGAATCGGGCATATGGATCGCCTGGAATATTGAGGTTCGAATGAACGCGCTTGAGTTTCGGAAATGGCGGGAAGGTTTTGGGCTCACTCAGCACGAGCTTGCCAAGCGGACGGGTGTGAGCCGAAGCACTATTCAGAACTGGGAGAGCGATACGACGGCGCTCCCGAAGATGATCGATGATCTCTGCGTGTTGTGGAGCGACAGGTTGAAGAAAGAGCAGGCGGGCTTTGGGCCTGTGACGCTCTGTTACGCGGACGGGCCAATGTGGGTGAGTGCCTACGGCTCTAACCGGCGCCTCGCCTCTATGCAGCTTGAACCCTATCCGACGAATGCCGCAGCGCTCGCACGCGTGCGGATGCTGTGGGGCAGGGATGATTTCCATGGGCCGTTCATTACGGAACAGCCCGTGCGCGCAGAAGGAGCAAGCGCCTTCGTATGGAATCAAGTCGAGCTAGCGCGGGTCGTTGACGGCGACGACAAGGGTGCTCCGACCGTTCGCAACACCATCACTCGGCTCGCCAACTACGTCCTCGAAAACAGCTCGGCGTATGTGCGGGGAGACCCGACACTGGAAAAAGTACAGGATCAGGAGGCGGCGATCCGCGCCGTCGGCGAAGAGCTATTGCAGCTCGCGGCGGCAAGCGAGAAGCGGTTCGTCCCCTATCAGGAGTTTGAGGAACTGCTCACGCGACTTCATAAGCTCGGTTCGTATCCGACAAACCGGCATGTCGGCGATGTTGCGCACGCGATTCAGGGCGAAGAACTCGTAGGCTTATGGCGATAGCGGATTGATCACGATGTCTAATCTCCGAATGCTCGATATGCAGGTCATTGATGACCTTTTCCAGCGACCTAACGATCCCGGCTACGTCCTGGATTTCAGCAACAGAACATTCACAATCTTTTTCGCTCAAGAGCTGAACGTAGATATCGATGATCCGATCTACGCGGCAGACGGGACCTCAAAGCTTCGGCGCCTAAAATGTTATTTGCGCACTGTCGATAACAATACTGCCACGCGAACGCTTAAGGTTCTGTGGGATTATCGGGAAATGCGCCGGCAGGGCGCGGAGGATCGTGCCCAAAATGCCCACGGGCGATTTCTACAGCTTCTAGGCCGCATCAGCGGCAAAACTAGCGAGGACGATGGTGCGAAGCCGAAACCGGCATTCGACACGGCAAAATACCAAGTGTTGCACGACGCTCTCATTGCGCTATCGCCACTTGACCCACAGCCTCGGGGGTACGAATTTGAAAAGTTTCTAACGAACCTGTTCAACTCTTTTGGTCTGAACGCTCGCGGCTCGTTCCGTCTTGTCGGCGAACAAATAGACGGAAGCTTCGTGCTAAACGGCCAGACGTATCTCGTTGAAGCCAAGTGGCAGAACCAACCCTCGGCCGTTAAGGACCTGCACGGCTTCCATGGGAAGATCGGCGAGAAAGCCGCTTGGACCCGTGGGCTGTTCATTAGCTACAACGGTTTTTCTGAAGACGGGCTGTCGTCGTTTGGTCGATCCAAAAACATTATCTGCATGGACGGCTTTGACCTGTCGGAAACGCTACGGCGACAACTGCCGCTGGATGCCGTGATAGAGCGAAAGGTGCGACATGCCGCCGAAACCGGCCAAGCATTCGCGCGGGTGAGGGACCTCTTCACCTAATATACATTGTGCGAAGTGATCACTGCGAAGCGGCGTAACTGAAAATGGTACGTGTACCGATCCCAACAGATGTTTCCGCTAAGGTTCTAGTCGCGCATGATCGCACGTGCTGCGTATGCAACGAGCGCGGCAAGCGCGTGCAAATACACCATATCGACGAAAACAACACAAATAACGACGAAGCGAATCTCGCGGTACTTTGCTTCGACTGTCACGATCTAACACAGATCAAGGGAGGCTTCGGCAGGAGCTTGGACGCGGCGCAAATTACGCAGTACCGGGACGGATGGGTTACGCGCGTTGCTGAACTCAAGAAAAAAGCAGACGAGATTTTGCTGCAAAAGCAGGTAGGCGTGATCGATGCCGCTGGCAAACCTCCGAAAGACTGGCAACAGCCCGGTGACATCGAAATGGCGGCATACATCGAAAGCGTGCCAGATACGATGCAGCGCGCATACGAGCTCGCGATGCCGGAGTGGGGGAAGGCCAATATGACAAAAGCCCAAGCGACCTACCAAGTGATACGGGTTGCCGAAAAACTATGGATCGGCCTTGCAGCATGGTACCCGACGAATTATTTCGCTGGCACGCCCGGTGAAGAATTTATCTTCAAGTACATTTCCGACCGATACGCATTGCGGCACGCCCTCATGGAGCCAGGCGGCATCCGCACAGGCGGGACGATGATGATCCCGATGATCGCCTACGGGGTCTTGCTCGATGTGCAGGCATTAATTCTGATGACGATTCGGATGATGGTCAACTTTTCGACGTTGTGCCAGAAGGTCGATATAGAAGGCTGGGAAAAGCGGTTCGCTGAAGCCACAGGGGCCTACGAAAAGGCTAACCACTAAGCCTCCAGTGTGTGCGTTTACTCCTAAAATTTCGCGTCTTGCTAAGCCTTGGCTTTCTTCATTTCCTGTAACTGGCATACAAGCGTCCGGTCGTTATTTCGCGCCCGCGAGGTAGCTGCTTAGCGGACTGCTTCTTCGAACGCCCACTGATCGCCCATCGAACAAAACCCGCTGCGGTCGTTGGTTCGGGGGCCACGGCTAATTGCGTCACTGCGTCTACATTAGCTCATGCCGAATGCCCGGCGGGAGTTGCGGCCAAACCTTCTGATGAAAAATTTGAATTTGTTAATCGGTGGTCGCAGTGGACATCAGCGGGGTAGTCACTCCAGCTTGCTAGGCCCTTTGACATCCCAGAAACAAGGCACACGCTTTGCAAGTTCCGTTACAGCGATTGATGGGGTTGAGCCATCGATAATGTCCGAAATGAAGCGTGGCGAAACAAAAGCGAGCGGCGCTAACAGTCTTATGTGACGCTCGACTTTGCCTTCGCATTTAGCGATCTCGGCGAATGAAACCGCACGACCCTCGGAGAGATCTTCGATCCACATACGTGCCTTGGCGATGGCCGTTAACAGAGTATCTCGTTCAATGGAGCTTGCAGGCGAGATGGAGGGAGGCGCGTCCACAACTCCCTTCGCCGCCACGTTGGTCGTCGGACTCCACGGCACCGAAATGATTTGCGTATTTCCAACTGTCCTTTCGTCAGCCACGTCATGGTCAAGTGTGCCGTTGAGGTGAATGTCGATTACTCCTGCTTTGACGACGACCTTCCGAATGACCTGCTCAATAATGGCCTGGTCATCGGCGTCCGCGGCTCGATCGCGCGGACTTAGATGCTTCCGCCCAACTTTTACGACCATCGCTTCGAACTCAGGCGCGCTGACGCGCCCGGCAGTGCCGGCTTCCTTGTGGCGCTTCTGAAGGAGCGCATGTGAGACGTAATAACGATACCGAGCGCCCCGCTTGTTGGTGTGCGTCGGGGTCATGCGGTTACCACGGTCGTCATAGATGCGACCAGCCAGGATCGCGGCGGAGGTCCTGATCTTCAATTGCCTCCCGGCGGCTTGGTCGGCGAGCTTTGCGTGAACCGCATCGAACAGCTCGCGATCCAAAATAGGAGGGTGCTCACCGGGGTAAATCTTGCCCTTAAAAACAACCTCGCCCAGGTAGAGACGGTTACGGAGAAGCCAGGAAAGGGCACCAGTCCCAAAACGGATGTTGCCGCGCGTCTGTCCGGAGGTGAGCTTTAACGATCGCGTGCGAACACCTTTGCGATCGAGATCTTCAATCAGAGCGTTGATCGAGCCTAGCTCCAAGTATCGCGTGAAGATCAGCCGTACGGTTTCGGCTTCCTCCGGTACGGTCACAAGCTTCTTGTTGACGCTGGCATAGCAGAGGGGAATAGACCCGCCCACCCAAATGCCTTTGGCTTTGGAGGCTGCGAAAGTACTGGCACTTGGTCTGGCGTGAAATAATGCATCACGCTTTTGGGGTCATAATTTTCGTTTGGGTTTTTGGTTTTTTGCTCGGTATAGCTTCGAACAAAACCGGCCATTGTCGCCAGTTGGTCCCGTGTAGGTCCGTCCGGGGTACCGAATAGCTGCATATTGATATCTGTCCAGAGTTCGCCCGGATCCGGATTGGGAATGGTCATGTTAGCTTCGTCGGTGCCCGGTCCGTTCCAGACCGGCACTGGTTTGCCTTCGGCGTCTAGATTCTGTTCGTCGCCGCTCAAACCGTCGAAGTTGGCTGACTTCGGATAGAGTTTGCCCAACAGGCAATCAAACGAACGATTCTCTAGCATTAGTACGACAATGTGATCGATGTTCTGCAATTGACCCATCGTGGCCCTCAACCCGGAAGGAAGTTGGTCTTGAAGACGGCAGATGCAAACTAGCGCAACTTTGAGAAGTTGTTGAGACAGTTGCGCGGCAAATAGCGAAGCTATTGTGCGGTCGATGAAATCCGATTTTCGGACGACAGCTTATCGAACGAAAAATCCGGATGTGTTCCGATCCATCGGCTTCGGCCCCTTCATCCTCGGAGCAGCGCGCTTAGTGTCGTGTCGTGTACAGATTTGGCACCTGCTCGGACCAAAGCGATAGTCTATGTAATTCCAAGCCAGGGCGCTAATTTGTCCCAGGCAAGCTCTGCAATTCTATCCGCGCGATCGCCTCAGAGGGCATGCGGCTTTCGGACATCATTTGCTGCAGACTGCGCTCGACAACGATTTCGAGCCTGCTTTGTCGCACCGGTTACGGCTCGACCATGGCTCTTGCATTCCACTATGGCGGATTGGGGTCGATGCCGGGCTGCCAATCGTGCCGTTACTCGTCAACGATCTCGAAGCACCGATGCTCAATATTAAACGCTGCCTCGCCTGGGGCAGGTTGCTGCTGCGGCGGGCGATCGAGAGCTATCCGGACCCGTTACGCGTTGCATTGCTTGGGACCGGAGGCTTGAGCCACTCGATCGGTGAGCCAACTATGGGCTGGATCGACGAGGATTTCGACCGGGCTTGCATCAAGCATTTTGAGAATGGCGACGAAGAACAATTGGCCGCGTTTCTTACCGATGCGTTGCCGCATACTGGCAATGGCGCGCACGAAATCCGCGACTGGGTCATCGCCCATGCCGCAGCCGGCAGCACGGGATTTGAGCTCATCGACTACTTCCCGAGCCCAGCGACCTTTGTCGGCGCCGGCTTTGCATCATGGAAGCTGCCCGCGACGAGTATGTGAGCGGTGATCCGCACCGTGACGAAGGCCGACGCAGCGGCGAGCGACGTCAACTCCTGCTTCCAGCGAAATAGAACACGCGCTGCCATCCTATAACGACGCGCCACCTGTGAAAGGTTTGCGCCCGGCTGCATCGCTTAGGCAACGATCCTACGTTTGTCGGCCTCACTAAACTTCAGCCGATGGCCCTCGCGTGCCGGCGGGGACGGCAGTGTCGCCTTGCGTCAACGAAGGCAGACTTGTCATGGGTAGTGCTGGGGGTAGGGGAAGTGAAACCGGGAAAAATCACGATAGATCAGTGTAGCTCGGCGGAGAGCCTTTCCGGCCAACTTAATTCCGCAATGCGAAATATCCTCGCATGTCATGCCACGCAACTATACGACGTTTTCCGGGTTGGTCATCTGGCCTAGATCCGCCCAACCCATGAAGACAAAGACGATGACTTCGTATTTTGCCGGTGTTATCGATTTGATAGGCACGCATCCGCACTACGCTCTTACAGCGATTTTCTTGTTGGCGTTGTCAGAAGCAATCCCTGTGATAGGCACGATAGTTCCTGGCTCGACGCTTATTATTGGGATCTGTGCGCTCGCGACAAGTGCTCAAGTAAATCCATGGCCTCTCCTTGGTGCTGCGATCGTGGGAGCCGTTTTCGGTGATAGTTTGTCCTTCTGGTTAGGACGCCGCTACCATCGGGAGATTCTCCTGCGCTGGCCGCTTAATCGGTATCCGCAGTTCATTGACCGCAGCGAAACATTTATCGAGACATACGGTGGCGCGAGCGTCTTCCTAGCTCGTTTCATAGCGGTGGTACGCGCGTTTGTGCCGTTAGTCGCAGGAATCTTAGGAATGTCATCGCGCCAGTTTTATGTCGCCAATATTATGTCGGCATTTGTCTGGGCACCGGTCCATGTTTTTCCAGGAGTGTTGCTTGGCATGGCGCTTAGCGTCGCTGGCCTCAGCCCAGGCCGGCTAACTATCCTCCTAATCGTCGGGCTGATTGCGGTGTCGGCTGCCGGCCAGGTACTGCGCTATTACTTGAACCGGCGCCAGCGCCCGTTCCCCGCAAGCTTCCCTTTCAGATCCAGACATCACGCAGTCAAACCGTGATGTATGAGCCTTTAACGCTCCTGCCATCCGAGGGATTGGCCCCGGCGCGGTCCATCCGAGTTGCCAAACGGAGAAATCGCACCGTTCCTACCGCTTTCAAATAAACATGGACCGAGTACCTGGGCAAAGGGGATGGTGTCCCGCCCGTACATTTAGACTGGCACGCCAACAGCAGTCGCGTGTTTTACGTTACCAACTCACCGAAGCGTGTAATTCACGTCAAGTCGCCCGCTTTCAATGCGTGATATCTTCTCTTGCATTCCAACAGACAAAATATCCCAGAAACCCTCGGCGCCTAGAATCGACGAAAGATGCAACGGATATTCTCAGGTCTCTATTCGCATCCAACCCTGCTCAGAGCCCTCGTCGCGATAATTTGTCTTGCAGGTGGCGCATGGATCGTCATGGAGCATTTCAATCCGGCGCCGCCCTCGACAATCACAATCGCAACAGGGCCCAAAGGCGGAGCCTACGAGTTCTTTGCCCAGCAATACCGGGAAAAACTCGCCCAGTCCCACGTCAAACTCAACATACGCATAACCGATGGTACATCGGAGAACATAAGGCTTCTTGAGGACCCCACGTCCGGCGTTCAGGTCGCCTTCGTGGTGGGAGGAGCTTCGAATAGCCAGAAGGCACCCGGCTTGCTGTCGCTGGGGCGCGTCGACTACCAGGTCTTTTGGCTATTTTATCGCGGTACGGAGACGTTGGATCACCTGACACAACTCAAGGGCAAACGTATTGGAGTCGGACCGGAAGGCGTCGTCACCACGCGCGTCCTCGATGCTGCCGGCGTCAATTCTCGGAGTGCGACGTTGCTGCCGTTCACCGGCTCGGCCGCGGTCGAGGCACTCCTCGACGGTCGGCTCGATGCCATTTTTGTGGCGCTGGCGCCGGAATCCTCAATTATCCAACCACTGCTTCGGGATCCCAATGTTCGATTGATGAGCGTTTCTCAGGCCGACGCTCTCACCCGGATTTTCCCAGATCTTGTCCGGTTGGTCCTGCCACAAGGCGTGATTGATCTTGAGCACAATATTCCTCCCAATGACGTAAATCTCATCGGGACGACCAATGCCGTGGTCGTGCGTGAAGATCTTCACCCGGAGATAATAGATCTATTGGCGAAGACACTTGTGGAGGTGCACGGGCGAGCGGGAGTTTTTCAACGAGCCGGTGAATTTCCCACACAGACCGATGCGGAATTTGCGTTCGCCGATGGCGCGCGCGAGTTCTACAAAAATGGCCCATCCTATTTAAACGAATATCTGTCCTATTGGACGGTCAGCCTCATCAAGAAAATAATCGCAGTGATACTGTCCTGCGCCGTTATTCTTGTGCCGTTTTCACGAATTGTGCCCAATCTCTCCACGTGGGTTGTTCGTGATCGTATGCGCGATCTGTATCGTCGGCTCAGGGCTGTCGAGGCTGAAATGCAGACAGACCTGACCGCGTCTCAGCAAGACGCACTTCAATCCGACCTGGAGAGTATTGAACAGTCAGCTAACGACTTGGGCGTGCCGGTACGGCACTCTGACCTGTTTTTCGAACTCAAAACCCACATCGATCTCGTGCGCCAGCGTCTCACCTCGCTCCGCGCCGCGCCATCCGGCGAGGAACGTAAGGTCGGTTAGGTTTCGGAGGTCATAGCGACTCTGGATGAACTGATGTGCGACACCTACTGTCGCCCAGATGACTGCACGGTGCGCTGGCCAAAGAACGGACTTCGCATCTAGAGATATCGACAGTGTCATATGAATAACCAGCCAAACAGCTTCGGAACAAATATCATAACGACTTCCTCGCGCTCACCATCGGCCTCGAGCAAGCAGCTTTTACCGTGGCTAGTCGCTGTCGCGTTTTTTATGGAGTCGCTTGACACAACCATTCTCAACACAGCCGTGCCGGTCGTGTCGGAGGCACTTAATGTTGCTCCGCTAAGTATGAAGTCGGTACTGGCCAGCTATACATTGAGCCTAGCGGTCTTCATTCCGATTAGCGGCTGGATGGCTGATCGTTTCGGAACACATCGGGTTTTTGCATCCGCGATCGGCCTTTTCACCCTCGGTTCCGTCCTCTGCGGTTTATCGACCGACATCCATCTCTTGGTAGCCTGTCGTGTCCTGCAGGGCTGCGGCGGAGCCATGATGGTCCCGGTGGGGCGGCTCACCTTGGTGCGAACATTCGATAAGTCTGAGCTTATCCGTGCCATGAGCTTTGTCGCCATTCCAGGGCTGATCGGTCCAATGCTAGGGCCTATTGTCGGCGGTCTTATCGTCGGATATTTACAATGGAGATTCATATTCTTTGTGAATCTTCCTGTCGGCATTGCCGGCTTAATTCTCGTTTATCTGCATCTGCCGGACTATCGCGAAGAGAATACAAAGCCACTCGACATTGTCGGGCTCGCTCTGTTCGGGTCCGGCGTAGCGTTGCTTTCCTATGTGCTGGAGATATTCGGCGAGCACACCCTGAGCCCGAGAGAGATTCTGGGGCTATTGTCGATTTCGCTAGCGCTCATCGCCGGCTACGGAGTGCACGCAGCGCAGATTGCGTTTCCTTTGTTGCAGCTGAGTTTATTCCGCATTCGCACTTTCAGCGCAGCGGTCAGCGGTAGCTTTTTCACCCGTCTTGGTATTGGTGGAGTGCCATTTCTCTTGCCGCTACTTTACCAAGTGGGTCTAGGGTTCAGTCCCGTTCAATCTGGGCTGCTCATCATGCCTCAAGCGTTAGCTGCCATGAGTACGAAATTCCTCATGCCGAAAATCCTGGAACGTGTCGGCTTCCGAAGCGTGCTGATCTCGAACACGATTATCTTGGGCGTCCTCCTTATGCTCTTCGCAACCGTGGGGACCGATACGCCGATATGGGTTATCGTGCTCCAGGCGTTCTGCTATGGCGCCTTCACGTCTCTGCAGTATACCAGCATGAATACCCTGGTTTATGCCGATATACCTGACGATAGGGCGAGCAACGCAAGCTCCATCGCTAGCACAATGCAGCAGATGTCGGTCAGCTTCGGTGTGGCGGCGGCCGGACTGACTACTGCATTTTTCATTCCCGTTAGCTCCAGTTCAGATACTGGTGGGATGATACACGGCTTGCACGAGGCCTTTCTTTTTCTCGGCGGATTCACCGTTTTATCTACGATCGTCTTCAGTAAATTGAAAAGCGATGATGGAGCCAATGAAACGCGGCAAAGAGACCTTCATCTCGGATGAAAAAAGCTCCCTTTTGTTACGAAAGGAGAAGTCTCTCCGACCAGCCGAAACGTCGCGTAATGACAGGTTATGGAACAGCGCCTTGCGCAGCTCGGCAAAGCAGCGCAACGCCGCCATCGCGGCTAGTCATAGGGCCTCGCTAAGGCCATTCAGTATCTGGGTATGCCTGGCTGGCTGCGACGAGTTTCTCGACCGATACGCTTGCTGCGCCAGCAGCTCACCCGCGTGGCAAGGAATAAAATAAACTCATAGCCGCTGAGGCGCATCCCAAAAGGCTTATGGTTGCCGGCTGCGCGGACGGGCCGCGGCGTGATCGCTACCGGATAGAATGCGCAGATCCGAGAGAATTGCAGTGAGCGATTTTATACAGACGCCACTCGGCCGTCGGACCTAGCGTTCCCTGTTCTCATGCGCTGAGTGCATCAAAATATGACCATTCTCGAATTAGCGAGACGCCGGTCCGTTCCTTCCGAGGCCCTTACCGCGGGCATTTTCGACGTTGATGGCGTCTTGCTCGCGTCCCCCCATGAGCAAGCTTGGCGCGAAGCTCTCAAAGGTTTTGCCGACCCGGGTCGTTTCACGACCGCCATGTATGAGGCCCAGGTTGCTGGCAAACCGCGTCTCAGCGGTGCACGTGCTGCACTAGAGGCATTGGGTGTATCAGACGCCGAACGGCAAGCTGTTGTCTATGCCGAGCACAAGCAGAAACGGCTCATGGAACTCATACATGCCGGGAGTGTCGCTGCGTTCCCTGATGCTCTCCGTTTCGTTCAGGCGGTCGATGCGATGGGTTGGCCTATGGCTGTCGCATCTTCGTCGAAAAACGCCAACCAAATGATGCGGCAGATCCATTTCGACTTTGGCCGGAGTTTGCTCGATGTCTTCAGCGTTAATGTCTGCGGTCGCGATTTGCGACAGGGAAAGCCAAACCCGGAAATTTTCCTGCTCGCGGCCGCGGAATTGCACGTTGCGGCCGCGCACTGCTTCGTGGTCGAGGACGCGCCCGCCGGCATCGAGGCGGCTCGCGCTGGCGGCATGGTGGCGCTCGGTGTCGCCCGACTTAAGGACGCCTCCGAATTGCGGCCCGCAGGGGCGGATCTGGTGGTGACGAGTCTGGACGAAGTTGCCATCGACGCACTCGGCGAGGGGCGGCTCAGCCGCCGGCCGACATGAGGAAGCCAGAAACGATGGATGACGTCCTCAAGCCAACCGCAGATGCGGCTTGGGTTCTTGAAATGGTGGGTTACGATCCGCTTCGCGAAGGCAGCCTTGAGTTACGCTTTGCGATCAGCAATGGTTTCTTGGGGATAAGGGGCGCGCGGGCCATTACGCGTGGAGAGCGTTGGGTCGTTCCGCCGCACACCTATGTCGCCGGGTTGTTCGACACGCTCGGACACCAAACCCGCCATTCCGGAGCTTGTCCCAGCCGCCGACTGGCTGAAAGTCCGTATATCACTGTCTGGCAGGCCTCTGGTGCATCATCCTTGCGATGCATCGTCACATCGCATGACGCTCGATTTGAGGCGAGGCGCATTGCTAGCCGAATCCGGCCTCTTGAAGGCTCCCGGCGTGGGCATCCGCATGCGCACGTTACGCCTCGTGTCCATAAGCGAACGCGCGGTGGGGCTGCAGCTGATCCAATTGGAGGTCGAGGAAGGAGAGGTCGAGGTCACACTCGAAGCGTCGTTCGAGGGTATCGATCTCGGGCTCGTCTCAGAACGGCTCGATCAGGATCTCGGCGTGTGGCGCACCCAACGTTCCGGCAAGAGCGTCGCTATGGCCACCGCATCGTCGCTGCAAGTCGACGGCCACGATCTTCCGGCGACCGCCGTCGACCAATTGAAATGGTCCTGGAGCTGGAAATCGCGCGCCGGACAGATTGTGTATTTCGAGCGCACAGTCGCCGTGGTGCGGAGCGACACCCAAGATTTTGACCCAGGCAGAGGGGCACGAGATAAGCTTGATGTTGCGCGCCACCTCGGCTGGCGTGGCGTGTTGGCGGAACACGAGACGGCCTGGGCAAGCCGCTGGCAGTGCAGCGACGTCGAAGTCGACGGCGACGACGCCGCGCAGCAAGCATTGCGGTTCGCTATCTACCATCTGAACAGCGCCGCCAATCCGGCAGACGAGCGCGTCTCGATCGGTGCCCGCGCGTTGACCGGCGACGATTACCACGGGCACGTGTTCTGGGACACTGAGATATACCTTCTGCCCTTTTATATCCTGACCTGGCCGGAAGCCGCCCGCGCACTGCTCATGTATCGCTTCCGCACCCTCGATGCTGCGCGGGCGAAATCGGCAAGGATGGGTTGGCGCGGTGCCCTCTACGCTTGGGAGTCCGCCGATAGCGGTGTTGAGACCACTCCGGAGCAGGTTATCGGTCCGGATCGTCAGGTCATCGATATCCTCTCCGGCAAGGAGGAGCAGCACATTAGCGCGGACGTCGCCTATGCGGTCTGGCAATACTGGCAGGCGACTAGAGATGAGACGTTTCTGCGCGACGCCGGTGCCGAGATACTTCTTGAGACTGGTCGATTCTGGGCCAGCCGCGCTCTACTGGAAGCGGACGGTTACCGCCATATCCGCGACGTCATCGGGCCGGACGAGTATCACGAACATATCGACGACAACGCATTCACCAACGTCATGGCACGCTGGAACATCCGACGCGCGATTGATGTAGCGGCGCTCTTACGCGAGCGCTGGCCCGAGTGCTGGAAAGGCCTTTCAAGCCGCCTCGGCCTGGATGACGCTGAACTAAACCAGTGGCGGAGCGCCGCAGATATGATAGCGACCGGCTTTGATCCCAACACGGGCTTGTTCGAGCAGTTTGCGGGCTATTTCGCACTCGAAGAGATCGATCTGGCGGACTACGCGGGCCGCTCCGTACCAATGGACGTGGTGCTTGGGCGGGAGCGGACTCAAGGATCTCAGGTGATAAAACAGGCCGATGTCGTCGCGCTTCTCGGGCTATTGCCGGATGAGTTTGTTGGTGAGACGGGGACAGCGAACTTCCAATACTACGAACCTCGCTGCAGCCACGGCAGTTCGCTGAGCCGCGCCATGCACGGTTTCGTCGCTGCTCGACTAGGCTACTCCGAAATGGCACTGCGCTACTTTCGGCAGACCGCGGCGATTGATCTCGCGGATACTCATGTGGCCATTGACGGTGGTATCCACATTGCGGCTCTCGGTGGGGTCTGGCTGACGGCGGTGTTCGGTTTCGCTGGGCTGTCATTGCGGAACGAAGGCGTGGCCATCGACCCGCAACTGCCGGCGGATTGGAACAGCCTTGGCTTCGGCTTTCAGTGGCGCGGCCGACGCCTCACAATCAGGATTGACCAGGCCAAGCAATGCCTCGAAGCAACTCTGGAAAAAGGAGAGCCGATGACGCTTGTCGTGAGCGGCACGTCGCATGAGCTCCGCCGTAACCAGGTGCTCCACGTCTCCACCGTAAGGCCGGACAGATCGAAGGTCCGTCAACCGTCGATCTCGTCACCCGCTGCTGATCGCAAGGCGAATTCGCGCTTCCTCGAGCATGACTTGGCAACCAGCACCGATGTTTGACGGCGCCTCGTCCATCGCATTCCAGCCCGTCAGCCTTTTCCCGCGGCTATCCGACAACACTCCATGGGAACAATGCCCAAGTATGGCGAGCGATCTGCTCGTCTTCTTGCGAGGGGAGGACCTGCACCGCGCAACGCGACTCGGGACCGTTGATGGGATTGTTTGCTGATCGGTTTCGATCTTCGTCGAGACTCAGGCCGAGCCAGGACAGGCCGCCACAGATCGCCGCCCGCGCTTCGACATCGTTTTCTCCGATACCACCGGTAAACACGAGCAGATCAATTCCACCAAGCGCAGCGATCATTGCGGCCACCTGCTTACGCACGGAATAGCAGAACATCTCAATGGCAAGTCGTGCATCGGCGTTTGTCGACGCGGCTTCATGCAGCCGCCGCATGTCGCTTCCAATGCCGGAAATTCCCAGGAGGCCGGAACGGTGATCGACCAACTCTTCGATCATGGCGGCGTCGAATTTCTTCTCGCGCATCAGATAGACCAGAACGCCAGGATCAAGATCGCCACTCCGAGTGCCCATGATCACTCCGCCGGTTGGGGTCAATCCCATGCTGGTGTCGATCGATTTGCCGGCTATGACCGCGGTCACGCTGGCGCCATTGCCGAGATGGGCAATCACGAGGCGGCTCGGTAGATCGTTGGAAAGTTGATGCACAATCGATTCGCACGAGAGGCCGTGAAATCCGTACCGTTGAATTCCTTCCGATTGCAATTCCCTGGCAATCGGAAGTACCCGCGCGACCGCCGGCAATCCGGCGTGAAATGTCGTGTCGAAGCACGCTACCTGCGGAAGCTGCGGAAAATGCTCTTGTGCGAAACGGATGACCGACAGAGCCGATGGAATGTGCAGCGGCGCGAAGGCGGTGGCCCTTTCAAGTTGCGTTAGGACCGAATCATCAATCAGGCAATGCTGCCGGAGTTTCGGACCGCCATGACAATTCGATGCCCGATTGCGTCCGGCACCGGCATTTTGGCGTCGATGAGAAGCTTTCCGACGCGGATGATTGCTTCCCGTTGGCTTGGAATGGGACCCGTCTCGGCGAGCAATACGTGTCCGTGCGAGTCTTCGGCATGGCATTTGCCGCTTTTGTCGCCGATCAATTCGGCCTCGCCAGAGAGCAGCATTTCGATCCGTGAAGACCCAGCGCGGTACAATCCGAATTTGAGCGAAGAAGAGCCGCTGTTCAGGGCAAGTACGTTTAACTGGGGCTGGGCGTCCGTCATGCGCTGTCGGGCGGAAACATCGCGCTCACAACGTCCAGCGCCAGTCGCGGACTTCAGGCATGTCGTCGCCGTGCTCGCTGATATAGAGCTTGTGGCGCTCCATGGCCGCCCAGTAGCGCGCGGTCGCCTTGTCGAGTTGATCGCTGAAACGTGGAATTCGCCGGATGGCGTCCAGCGCGAGTTGATAGCGGTCGAGATTGTTCAGCACGACCATATCGAAGGGCGTCGTGGTGGTGCCTTCCTCCTTGTAGCCGCGCACATGAATATTGTCGTGATTGTGCCGCCGGTAGGTCAGCTTGTGGACCATCGCGGGATAGCCATGGAAGGCGAAGATCACCGGCTTGTCTGTCGTGAACAACTCATCGAAATCCTGATCCTCCAGACCATGGGGATGCTCGGATTGAGGCTGCAATACCATCAAATCCACCACGTTGACGACGCGGATGCGGATATCAGGGACATACCCGCGCAGGAGGGTCACGGCGGCGAGCGTCTCAAGGGTCGGCACATCACCGGCACACGCCATGACGACGTCGGGATCGCCGGCATCGTTGCTGGCCCATCGCCAAATACCCGCACCGGCGGTGCAGTGGCGAACGGCCAAATCAATGTCGAGCCACTGCCATTCCGGCTGTTTGCCGGCGATGATCAAGTTGACGTAGTTGCGGCTGCGTAAACAGTGATCCGCTACCGACAGCAGGCAGTTTGCGTCAGGCGGCAGATAGATGCGCACGATATCGGATTTTTTGTTTGCCACATGATCGATGAAGCCCGGATCCTGGTGGGAGAAGCCGTTGTGATCCTGCCGCCAGACATGTGACGTGAGCAGGTAGTTCAACGATGCGATCGGCTTGCGCCAAGGGATATTCTTGCTGACCTTGAGCCACTTTGCATGCTGATTGAACATCGAATCGATGACGTGGATGAAGGCTTCGTAGCACGAGAAAAAGCCATGACGGCCGGTGAGCAGGTATCCCTCAAGCCAGCCTTCGCACAGATGCTCGCTCAGCACTTCCATGACACGTCCCTTGACGCTGAGATTGATGTCGACATCTTCGACCTCAGCCATCCATTCCTTGCCGGAGACTTCATAGACGGCGTCCAGCCTGTTCGACGCCGTCTCGTCAGGGCCAAAGAGCCGGAAATTCTTTTTGTCGAGATTGAGCTTCATCACGTCGCGCAGGAAATTTCCGAGAACCCGCGTTGATTCTGCCTCGACGCTGCCTGGCTTAGGGACCGTTACGGCGTAATCATGGAAGTGGGGCATCGATAACGGGACCAGCAATTCGCCGCCATTGGCGTGCGGATTGGAGCCCATGCGGCGATGGCCCGTCGGGGCAAGTGCCGCGAACTCGTCGCGGAACTTGCCGCCTTCGTCGAACAATTCGTGCGCCCGGTAGCTTTTCATCCAGTCTTCGAGCTGCTTGAGATGTTCGGGGTTCTTGAAATCGGCGATCGGGACCTGATGCGCGCGCCAAGTCCCCTCGACCGGCTCGCCGTCCACGAATTTCGGTCCGGTCCAGCCTTTGGGCGTGCGGAACACGATCATGGGCCAGCGCGGCCGCTCCACCGTGTCCGGAGCGGAGCGCGCTGCGTTCTGGATCTTGTGAATCTCCGCCAGGATCGTATCGAGCGTGCCAGCCAGACTTTGATGCATGACCGCGGGAACATCGCCTTCGACAAAATGCGGCTCATAGCCGTAACCGCGTATCAGGTCGGTCAATTCCTGGCGGCTGATGCGCGCGAGCACCGTCGGATTTGCGATCTTGAACCCGTTGAGATGAAGGATCGGAAGAACCGCGCCGTCACGCGCGGGATTCAGAAACTTGTTGGAGTGCCAACTGGTGGCCAGCGCGCCGGTTTCCGCCTCGCCGTCGCCGATGATGCAGGCGACGATCAGATCCGGATTGTCGAAAGCGGCGCCATAGGCGTGGACCAGCGAATAGCCCAGTTCTCCGCCTTCGTGAATTGAGCCGGGAGTTTCCGGCGATACGTGACTGGGAACTCCATAAGGCCAGGAGAACTGGCGAAAGAGCCGCTGCAGCCCATTCCGGTCGCGCTCGATCGCCGGATAGCGTTCGGTGTACGACCCTTCGAGATAGGTCATGCGCCACGATGCCCGGGCCACCATGACCCGGACCGATGACATACATCATGTTCAGATCGTTCTCTTTGATCAGCCGGTTGAGGTGGACATAGAGAAAGTTAATCCCGGTGTCGTGCCCCAATGGCCAAGCAGACGAGGCTTGATATGTTCGAGCTTGAGCGGGGATTCGAGCAGCGGATTGTCCTGCAGATAGATCTGCCCGACCGAAAGATAATTCGCCGCGCGCCAATACGCGTCCATTTTCGTCCAGCAGATCGGTCGACAGCGTGGCAGGCATCTCCTCCGGCGGATCGGGCGACAGCGTGGCGGGCATTTCCTTCAGCGGATCGGGTAACAGCGTAGCAGGCATCGGCGGCTCCTTACGGGTTCGTTCATGCGCTACGGACGGATGACCCCAGGGATATTTGCTTGGGTGGTTGGGCGCGTTCGCATGTTTAGCGCCGAAAAGATTTGGGCCACGATTTCGCGCGGTTGGGGATCGATCGAGACGACGATGGGATTTTCGTCAGGGCCC
>CAVUNZ010000004.1:0-496740 GCA_963742975.1 uncultured Alphaproteobacteria bacterium
TCGCCGCGCGATAGGCAAAGACCATTCCGGGGCCGAGCGTGGTGCCCGGCCCAGGGTACGAGCCCGACATCGGCGAGGCCATGTCGTTGCCGCAGGCATAGAGGCCCGGAATGGCGCGGCGATCCTGGTCCAGCACGCGGGCGTCGGCGTCGGTCGAGAGGCCGGTACTCACCGCGATCTCGGCGGGCCACAGCTCGACCGCGTAATACGGCGCATGCGCGATCGGCCCGATGCAGGGATTGGGCTTATGGGTCTCGTCGCCGTTGAAGCGGTTGAGCTCGGTCTCGCCTTTGCCGAAATCCACATCGACGCCGGTCTGCGCAAAGCTGTTGTAGCGCGTCAACGTGGCGCGCAGCGCCGGCGCATCGATACCGAGCCGCGTGGCGAGCTCTTCCAGCGTTGCGCCGCGCTTGAGGTAGCCGGATTTGAGCAAAGCCGAAAGATTGGCGCCGCCCGGATAGGCGATGCCGAGACCGTATTTGTCGATGAACGCGGCGTCGCAGATTAGGGTGCAGGGAATGCACGGCGCGCGCGCGTTCGCTTCAAACATCGCCAAAACGAAATCGTGATACGACACCGCCTCGTTGACGAAGCGCTGCCCGGTTCTGTCGACCGCGATCACACCCGGCTTGGCGCGGTCGAGCATCAGATGCGGATAAAGCCCCTTGCTGCCGTCGGCGTGCGGCGTGACGGAGACCGGCGTCCATAGCCCGCTGCTGCCGTGCTCTTCCGGCGCGATGCGCGCGCCGAGCCGCTCGCCGATCGTGAGCCCGTCGCCGGCGTTGAATTCGCTGCTGAGCGAGTGCACCGGCACCGGACGCGGCATAAAGGCGTCGCGGAAGCGCTTGTTGTGCGCATAGCCGCCCATCGCGAAAACAATGCCCTTGCGCGTCTTCACATAAGTCGCTTCGTCCCCTTGGCCCGCGATCTTGATCTTCGCGCCGACGACGCGGCCGTTCTCGTAAACGACATCGGCGAGCGGCGCGTCGAACAGGATCTCGACGCCGCGTTTCTTGAGACTGAGAAACAGCCGCCCGACGAGCGCATTGCCCATGACAAGCCGCGTGCCGCGCGGATAGCGGGTGCGGTCGAGCAGATAACGGGCCAAAAGTTTTGCCGCGTGGCCGAAATTGGCGAGCGATTTGAAGCGGCCGACCAGCGGCGCGATGTCGGCCTTGCCGACCATCATGCCGCCGAACACCATGAACTCGCGGATCGGCGGCCGCAGCCGCGCGAAATCTTTGCCGAGCAGCCGCCCGTCAAACGGCTGCGGCACGATCGCCCGCCCCGCCACCGCGGCGCCCTTCATGTTGCTGCGATAATCGGGGTGCCGGCCGCACGGCAGGAATTTCACCTCGCTGTTGGCTTCCAGATAGTCGATCGCGGCCGGCCCGGTTTGCAGAAAAGCCGTGCGCAAATCGCGGTTCGCCGGGCTGCCGATGAGCGCATCGAGATAGTCTTGCGCCTTCGCCGCGCTGTCGTCGAAGCCCGCCTTGCGGCTTTGATGATTGCCGGGAATCCACAGCGTGCCGGCCGAGGTCGCGCCGGTGCCGCCGACCTGCCCCGACTTTTCGCAGAGCAGCACCTGAAGTCCTTGCAGACTAGCCACCAGCGCCGCCGTCATTCCGGCGGGACCGGCGCCCGCGATCAACAGATCGACCTCGCGTCCGCCGCTCATCGCTCAAGCCCGATACTCAAGTCCCGCCTCACGCTCGCGCCGACGCGGCGACGGTACACCACACGCGTCAACCCAGCCATGACGAAAAAACGAAGCCGCGTTCGGCCGCCGTGCGTTAACATCAACAAAGAACGGACAGAGGGAGGCGCCAATGCCTGCTGTCAATTCATCGGCCATCCAGCGCATCGATTACGATGCTGCGGCGCGCGAGCTTTCGGTCACCTTCGCAGGCGGCAACGCCTACAGGTATTTCCGCGTGCCGCGCGGCGTTTACGAAAGCTTCCTGCAGTCGGACTCCAAGGGCCTGTTCTTCAACACCTATATCCGCGACCGCTACGACTTCGCATTGGCGAGCGCCGCCTAGCTGGATGTCGCGTGTTGGCTTGGACGCAGCTTCAAACCTGCAGTCTTGCGCCGCACGCAGAGACGTGCCCTAACAGCGCAAATCTGTCGCAACCCGTCGTTCGCGACCGGTCATTCCCAACCCGTTTTCCCAATCTGATTTTGCCGGAGACTATGAGATGCGCGCTGTCACTCGCCGAGACTTCACTTATGCCGGCGCTCTCGCCGCGCTCGCCGTCCCGTTTGCGCCCGCCCTCGCTCAGCCGGTGACGACCACGCCGTCGGGCCTGAAAATCATCGACACCAAGGTCGGCACCGGCCCCTCGCCCAAGACCGGCCAGACCTGCGCGATGAATTATACCGGCTGGCTTTATGAGAACGGCAAGAAGGGCGCCAAGTTCGACAGCAATCTCGATCACGGCGGCACGCCGTTCGAATTTCCGATCGGCCAGCATCGCGTCATTGCCGGCTGGGACGAAGGCGTGTCGACGATGAAGGTCGGCGGCAAGCGCACGCTGATCATTCCGCCCGAGCTCGCTTACGGCTCGCGCGGCGCCGGCGGCGTCATTCCACCGAATGCAACGCTGATCTTCGACGTCGAGCTCGTCGGCGTGAAGTAACCCCGTCGCGGCGTTCTCTCACGCTCCCTCATCCGTCGGCTGCGGGATGCGCATGTCGTGGAAGCCGCGCGCGTGCATGGCGTAAACCTCACGCACCAGAATATGCGTCGCGACCTCATTCTCGGTGCGCCCGAGCTTTCCGAGCGTTGCCAACAGCACCAGGTAGTTGAACGTCTCGATCGGGAGCGTGAGGCTGAGCGCTCGCGCTTCCGAGCGGTTTTCGGGCCGCGCCATGGGAACACATACCTATAAGTTAAAACTGGATTATAATGGCATTTTAACTATTGGCAGGCGAGTCAAATCATGGAACGGTCGGTTTCGGCGAAGATTTTCGCTCAACAAGCTTAAACTGTCCCGGCTCCAACGAATTCCGGGCCATGAAGCAGCGGGTCGTGCTGCCGCAGCGCGCGGATGCGATTCGGTGATCGCGGTGCTATGCGCCGTCGCCTACCGATGCGCCTAGGCAATAAGTCCCGTCGCTCGCAGCCGTTGTGCGCGGTCTTCGCCTCCCCGGCGGCCCAGAACAGGCCGCGGCGCAATGAGGCCGTTCATGACCACCGCAACCTGGACCCCGGAGCGGGTCGAACAGCTCCGAACCTGCATCGCGACAGGTCTGAGCTGCAGCGAGATCGCCGCCGAAATCGGCGTCACCCGCAACGCCGTCATCGGCAAAATTCACCGGCTCGGCCTGGCGCCCGGCCGGGCCATATCCGGGTCGGTTTCTGGGACAATGTCCGGGCCCGCATGCGAACACGCGCCGCGCGCGCGGCGTTCGCCGCCCTCATCGCAACGTCAGCTCCTGCGGCTGATCTTCGCCGACCGCGCTTCGCCTGACGGCGCCACCAATGCAGGCCTGACCAACGTCGCCGCGGCCGCGTCCGTCGAAAGCACCCAGCCCTGCTCGCTGCTCGAACTTGCCGCATGCAAGTGCCGCTGGCCGGTAAGCAACGGCAGCGCAACCGCTTTTGCTTTTTGCGGGAACGACGCGGTTGGCGGACTTCCCTACTGCGCCGGCCACGCGCGTATGGCCTATCGCATCCCGGGGCGGCGCGCGTAGTGATTTAGAACAACAAAGTCGCCGCCTTGGGGTTGCGCTCGCAATACGTGAAAAGACACGGCACAGCCGCTGCGAAAAACTTAGGCACACGCAGCCGGTGCAGCTTCCGCCGCGCAGAACCGAGCCGTTTACGCCAAAACCATCGTTCTTAATCCCGCCTTAAGTGACATCGTAGGATGGTTACGGTCTCGCGAAGTTCACCGCGCGGCGGAGTGCTTCAACCAGCAGGCGCAGTTTGCCGCCGAACACTGGGAAAAGCTAACCAACCCGCTTCCGGCGAATCCGCGAAGCCGCTACGGTTGGCGGCAATTGGAATAGCCTCGGACCAAGGTCGAAGCCGCAATACCATGACGCCGGCCGCGCATTCGCTGATAACGGAACTCGACAGGGCGCTGATCAGGCAATCCGATCCCTGGCGGCGTGACGCTTTGCGTCAGATGATCGACCTGTTTCTCAGCAATGCCGAAGCCTGCGACACGGCGCAAACCGACGTGTTCGACGAGGTGCTGTTCCGCCTCATCAAGAAGAGCGATCGTGCGACACTCGCCGAAGTGGCGACGGCTTTGGCGCCGGTGCAAAAGGGCCCGGCCAAGGTTCTCGGCACGCTCGCCCGCCACAGCGACTCCGCGATCAGCGGCCCGGTGATCGCGCTGTCGCCGTCCTTGCGCGACAAGGATCTCGCCGACATCGCCGATAAGGCCGAGCTGCGCATGCTGATCGCGATCTCGGCGCGGCCGAAGCTCGGCGAAGCCGTCACCGATGTGCTGCTCAAGCGCGGCAACCACGAGGTCAAGCTGCGGGTTATCACCAATCCGAAAGCCAAGCTTTCGGAATCGGGCTTTGCCCGCCTGGTCATCGGCCTGAACGGCGACAAGAAGCTTGCCGCCGCGATTTCCGCGCGCTCCGACGTGCCCCCCGAATTGCGGCCCTGGCTGGTGCAGACGCTCGAAGGCTAGAGCCCGCGCAATCGGCCGGTTATCATCGTTTGTAATTTCGTGAACAGGAGCGGCCGGCGGTGACGCGCAACAATATGCTCTATCTCGCCCTCGGCGCGTTGGTGGTCGCGGTCGCCGTCTTGAGCTACCAGCTCTATCAGGACCGCCATCCGCCGCAGGGCATGTCGATCAATTTCGGCCCGAACGGCGTGTCGATCCAAGGTGGCGGAAAATAACGGCGGCGCCAAATAGCGGCCGTCACCGCTACGTTCCCGCAATCACCTGTCGCGATCGTCCGACTGCCAATTGTCGTTGCGATCGCCGCCAAACAAGCCACCCAGAAACGATTGCGCCGGGAGCGGCTGCGGCGGCAGCGCGCGATCGGCCTGATCGCCGCGGTCGTCGCCCCGATCGGAATCATCCTGCTGCCGGACGATGATCCGCGCCTTCGTTTTACTTGAACCGCGCGACGTGCGCCCCGGCACGACTCGCTCCGGCGCCGGCGTCGAATCCTGACGATCGCCATCGCCGGCTTTGCCGTAATAGTCGTAGATCGGCCGGCGTGTATCCGACCTCACATCCCGCGCTGCATCCTGGGTCCGGCGTACTATCGCTTTGCCCGCAGCGAGCCTCTTCACCGGCATCGATTTGTCGGCCGGTCCGGCCTCGTTCGATGTCGTCGCGCGCGCAGCGGGCGGGTTGTCGTCGTCATCGCCGATCTTTTCCGCACGCGTTGCCGGCGCCTGCTGTGGCTTTTCTTGGTCGAGAGCGGAATTGGGAGTAACCGCGGTCGACGGATGCGAATGCGACAGCGCGTCCGGCCACGACTTCTGTGCCGGGCCGCCTTGCGGGACAGGCTGCGCTGCGATTTGCGGATTCTCACTTCGCGGTTGCGGCTGGGGCGCAGGCTGAAACGCGCTGGCCGCTGTCTGCGAAGATGATGGCAGAGCGGCCGGCGGCGGCGATGGCGAAGCCGCGACGTCGGCGGGCGGCTGGGCGCCTGGCGCATTTGCCAATGGCGCGGACGGTGAAGGAGTTGGCGCCGGGAAGGCCGGATCGATAGTTCTAACCGGTTTGCCGTCAGCGCTCGTCGTGGACTCGCTCGTGGGCTGGCTGGTTACGGCCTTGCTCGCGCCCGCGTCGGCGCGGTCCGAAGGCGGCGGCGCAGTCAAAGCGTCGCTGATGAGATAGACGCTCGCGCCGCCGATCACGGCGCCGGATAACAGCGCAACCGCGACGACGATAAGCGTGCGCGCGACGCGAACGGACCAGCTGAAATCCGGATAGCCTGCGGGCATGACGCAACGTTCCTTTGCTTGCCACCCCGCGATGCAGGGCAACGCAAGAATTTGCTGCGCCGTTCCCTCGCCTCCCGACTCCTTTCTGCGTGACCCGCGGCGGCCGCGCCCTTCTCCAGTTATTTCAACCGCTTCGAAACGTTAGTGAAAATGCGAGGAACGCAGATCGGTCTTGCGAGTTTATTAATTGGTACTGGCGAACGAGGCTGGGTTTCCGACAGTTCTGGAGATCCGAAAATGGACCGCCGCGACCGAGAGCTTTTGGATAAGCAATTGCGTCACGTTCAAATCATCCCGCGCAACGACGGCGTCATGGCGCTGGCCCTAGCGGTGTTTTTCACCGGCATGGCGCTTGGCGGATTCGTCTACGCCTATACCGGCGCGCCGGTGCAAATCGCCGCGCAACAAGCGGTGCCGAACCAGCGCCTGGCGTCGAACGAAGTGCCGATTTTCGTGCCGCAAGCGACCATGCGGTAGTTACGCGCGCGTGGCTGCAGCGTCGGTCTACTCCTCAGGCCGATCATTCCTCAGGTTCGGTTGTAAAGAACAGCGGATAGCCGTTCATCTTGCCGAGCTCGGTCGCTTCCTTGGCCTTGGTCTCGGCGACGTCGCGGGTGAAGACCGCGATGACGCAAGCGCCGCGCTGATGCGCCGTCATCATCACGCGATGGGCTTGGCTCTCGTTCATGCGGAACACCGCCTTGAGCACCTGCACCACGAATTCGCGCGGCGTATAATCATCGTTGAGCAGGATCACCTTATAAAGCGGCGGTCGCTGGATTTTGGTGCGCGTCTTTGTCTTGGTGCGCGGCTTTTCAATCGTTTTGGTCATCGCGGCCTCGGAACATGTTGGCTCGCAATCGAGCGTATCTTGAGATGTCAGGTTCTCGAGAACCGTCTCCCAGCCGTCGTCAAAGCGAGTATAATTGAAACCGGCGGCTGCGCCCATTGTCGCAAGTGACGAGGGGGTATCCGCTTACGCAGAACCAGACGATCGCGGATCGCTGGCCCTATGGTCGGCCGTGTGCGAGACTCCCAACGCACGACGTCATTCATTGCGAGGCTGTCATGAGCATAATGGGCATAATCTGGGTCATCATTATCGGCTTCATCGCCGGCATCATCGCGAAGTTCTTAATGCCGGGTCCGAACAATCCGGCGGGCTTCATCATGACCACGGTACTCGGCATCGTCGGTGCGTTCATCGCCACCTTCATCGGCCAGGCGATCGGCCATTACGGACCGGACCAGGGCGCGGGCTTGATCACCGCGACGATCGGCGCCGTGATCGTGCTGTTTATCTGGCACCGTATCTCCGCGGCGCGCACACCCTAGCGACCCGCAAAAAACAGCGCGCCCGCGGATGCGATCCGCGGGCGGCTGCTATTTTCGTGGCCCATTTTCGTGGCCGAATGACTGCGCGTTAGATTCGGCTACGCAGGCTCGTGCTGGCGATCGTCGGCCGCGTCGCCAGCGGGCGGCGCGTGGTGCGGCGTTCGACTACGACGGTGCGTGGCGCGCCGCTCCGGCCGGCAATGGTGAAACGGGCAGCTTCTCTGTCCTTGCGCTGGCTGTTCTTCAGGACGGCGCCGCGCGCCTCCTCCGGCGAAACGGCCATCAGCGACATCACGATTTCGACCTGGGCATCGATATCGTCTTCAGCCATGCCTTGCGCGGCCAGAACCGCGTCATCAAGCGTCGGGGGGTCGCGCCTAACCCGGCGGCGACCGTCCTTCGTATCCCATTCTTGGCTCATTCTTCTGTACCCCTGATCTGGCTGCCGCTGATCCGGCATTTTTGGCTTTGATTTCGTATTATCAGCTATTTACCGCAGTGCAGCAAGCCCAATTGTGCGGCGCACTCGTGACAAGTTTAATGCAACATGATCGCCGTCGCGGCAGCGTTAACGCGGCCGCGCGTAACAATCTTTGAGATCGGTGAAGCGTTCCGCGGCGCGGCCGCGTGGCCCGCGCCGCGTCCTGCCAGCGCGCTATTTGCGCGCCGGCATTTCGGCGAACAGCACGCCGCCTTTGGCCTTCGAGGTCTTGGCGGTCTCGACCAGCGACACCGTCACCTGCTCAGGAGTCGTGCCTGCATTCTTCACCACCGCGTCGGTGATGTCTTTGACGAGACCGCGCTTCTGATCGAGCGTGCGGCCTTCAAGGATATAAACGACGACCTCCGGCATGACTTCCTCCAATGTTACGCCCAACCTTACAAGCTCGCGTCACGCGCGTGGATTTGTACTACGCGGCGGCCCGATGGACTTGCCTGGACTAGGCTTGCCTGACAATCGGGCAAGTACTATCCGAAAGTTCCCGGGAAGGCACTACAGGGAGCTAAGACAATGCAGCGCAGAAGCTTTGCAAATATGGCCTTTGCAATTGGCGTATTGGTGCTTGGTCTTGCCGCAACGACACCGGCGCGGGCGAATTTCTCTGTTGTCAGATTCGAGGCCGGCTATTGCCGGATCTGGTGGGATTCGGGCGCCACGCCCTGGGGCACCGGCTGGGCCAAGGTTGCGACCACCCCTGACTTCTCCTCCGCCTGGGCTGCGCGAGACGCGCTGGTCAGGAACGGCATCTGCAAATAGGACCTTGCGAATAAGCGCGGTAAGTTAGCGGCGGGTTCAAGCAACTGCGAGCGCACCGTGCCCGCAATCATGCGGCTATCAATATGCGCGATTTGGATAATACGACGTGCCGGCGCGCGCGCTGAACAAATGCCGCAGCGCCGGACCGATGACCGGCGGAAAGTCCCTGCCGTAATTCGAATTGTGATGCCTGGTCTTCTTCTGTTGCGCGGTCTGCTGCGGCCCGACGGCGCTTTGATCGCCGGCCGCATCCGTGCTCGCAAGAGGCGCAGCCGGCGTGGCCACATTCGGATCCGACAAAGCAGCAACGGCTGGCTGCTGCGGTGTGGCCGCAGCGCTGGAATCATTCGTAGTCGAAGCCGGCGTCGCGGACGCGGCGGCACCCTGGACAGGCGCAGCAATGACGGCCTGGACTTGCGGTGCTTGGATTTGCGGTGCCGCTTGAGCTTGCGGCGCGGTTTGGCTCTGCCCGCCATGCTGGACAGAGTTTTGCACAGGCGTCTGCGCGGCCGGTACCGCAGCGACGGGCGCGATGGCGGGCGCGGTCTTGGTCTCAGACATCACAGGCGCCTGGACCGGCGCGGCTTGCACGCTGGTGACGATCGCATGCGCTGCCACTGTCGCGACCTTGTCGCCCTCGCCGGCGGCGTGGTCGACCAGCGACAGGACCACACCGGCACCGGCCGTGGCGCCAACCGCGGTCGCGACCAGCACGACCCGCAGCGTGCGAAGGATGCTCGGCGCCGGAGCGAGATAGCCCCATTCCGGACTGAAATTCCCGGTGGAACGCATCATCCTCTCCTACGAACTCTCCTGCGAAGTGCGGCCGGCAGCGTTACGTCTCGGCCTGCACTCGATGTCCAACGCCATTCCAAAGGCGAACCGGCGATATAGGACCTGTTCTTGCGGATGTTAGGGTGAGCGGCCCGCTCTGCCGAACTCGTGTAGAATTCTTGCAGAACCCCTCGCCCCAGAGCCGGTTCCCAGTTCCATTGGAATATGGCTTACCGGCCGTCACTTTGGCCCGCAAGACTCGGAACATGTGAAAACCGGGCGCTGTGGCCAAACGGCATCAGATCGATGCCGAGAACGGTAACAGCGTAGCCCGACGCTCACTCAAGCCGACTAGTTCTGACTGAATTGACGCGGCAATGAGGCCTGTGGGTTCAAAGCACCGCCAAGCGTCGAGAACATATCCCCAATCGCCGAGACGGCATGGCGCGCGCCGGCAACGACATGGTCCTTGAGATCGAGTGCTTTGCCGAGCAGCGAATCGGGATCGCTGGCCAGCCGGTCGGACGGCGGCGCGTCCTGGTTAGGATCCGCCTGCGCGATCACGATCGGCGGACGCGGCATCGGCGTCGGCACGGTGGGCGCAGCTTGCGCCATCTGCGGCTTCGCATGCTGCCAGACAATCGGCTTGGTCGCCGCGACAACCGCAGGGCGGCGCGGCGCGGCATTGGCGTCAGGTTGGGCCGGCGCCGGCGTTTGGGCCGCGGTCTGAACGGACGTCTTGGTATCCAAAAGCGCGACGGTCGGCGCTGCAGCGGCAGCTTTGGTGTCCGCGACCTTGGAGTCCTCCTGAGCGCGCGCCAGATCGGCGTCCTCGACAGCGACACGGGACTTTTCCGCCGCCATCTGGGTCTTGAGATAATTGATGATCATGGCGTGCTCGTCGCGGACCAGCGCCATCATCTCGGCCGAAGCGGGCGTCACCTGCTCGAGCGCGGGTTTCGCCGGCGTATGCCCGAACTGATACTGGGTGAACAGGAACCCGCCGATGACGCTTGCCAGCGCCGCCGGCATGATATCGAGGATGAATTTACCGACAAAGCGCGCCAAGAACGGCGCGCCGTGGCCGGTTACCAGCTTTCCGGCAATCAGCTTGCCCGAATTCGTTTTGACCAGATCCTGCTGCATCGCCCTGCCCTCCACGATTGTGCGCTCCATTGACCCCGCCCACTTGGATCGTCCATTCGGCCGCATCGTCATGCCGCATTTTTTCAAACGCGCGATTGAATTTCAAACACCCGTTCTGGGCACAGGCTGGCCGGGAAAAAGGAATTTTTGGGGCATTCCCCGGTTTTCGACAGGTCCAGAGACAAGCGAAATATCACGTCCGGCCAGGATTGGGGCCGGCCAGGCCTGTCGTCACCCACCGGCTGATCGAATGGGCAAGCCATTCGACCATGGCGTCGTCCAGTTCCAGCCCGATCGGGGGCTCGGCAAGACGGTCGCGGTTGCGCACAAACACGCTGCATTGGCCGATCAGCCAGATCGCCGCCACTGTCAGCGTCTTGCGGTCAGCCTCGGGCATGAAGCGGCGCACCAGATCGGCCGCCATGCCGAGGAATGGAGACGCTTCCTCGGCGACCAGACTGCGGAACACCGGCGTCGGCCGCACGGTTTCCCAGTTGAAAATGCGCATGTGGCGGCTTAATTCATCGCGCGCCGACAACGGCCGCAGCTGCCGGCGGATGAACTCGTCGAGCGCCGCCTCCCGCGAGAGCGTTTTCACGTCCTGCGCATGCGCGAGCTGATTCTCGGTCATGCCGCGGAACGCCGCGCGCAGCACCTCGCGATAAAGTCCGTCTTTGCCGTCAAAATGATAGTTGATGGCGGCCTGATTGACCCGCGCCTTGGCGACGATGGCGCGGATGCTGGTCGCATCATAGCCCTTCTCGGCGAACAGGCGTTCGGCGGCCTTCATGATGCGGTCGCGGGTGACTTCGGAAGGTCGCGTCATGCCTTGTCCAGTATCCGCCGCGGCGGCCGGTTCTTTTTCAAACGCAGGTTTGAATTTCCCAATAGTCGGTTACGGCGGCCAAAGCAACCCGCCGTGACCCGGCTCGCACGTTTATGTGATGGAACCGGAGTGGTTTAAGAGGCCTTGCGACGGTGTAAATTTGTCGCTGTGCGGCCGCAGCACAGGCTCTTCTTTCATCAAGCGGCACCATCGCGCCCCGGGGATATCACATGAACAAGCAAAGCCTGCCGTCCGACATCGTCGGACTGTCCAAAGTCATGCCGCCGTTGTCGCGGCGCGGATTCATGACCAGCTCAGCCGCCGCCGCCGCGGGTTACACGCTCGCCGCTGGTCCGGTGCGCGCCGACGCCATCCAGACCGATGCGACCGGTCTCGATGTCGGCGATGCCACAGTGAAAGTCTCGGGCGGCGACATGCCGGTCTATTACGCCCGTCCTGCCGGCGTGCAGCATCCGCCGATCGTTCTTGTCTGCATGGAGATTTTCGGCCTGCACGAATACATCAGGGACGTCGTCCGCCGCCTCGGCCATCTCGGCGCTTTCGCGGTCGCGCCCAATTACTATTTCCGCAGCGGCGTCGATCTCACCAAGATCGACGACATGCCGAAGCTGTTCCCGATCGTGAACGCCGAGGCCGACAGCATGCTGTTCGCCGATCTCGATGCCACGGCGGCCTGGGCCAAGTCGCAAGGCGGCGACGGCAATCGGCTCGGCATTGTGGGCTTCTGCCGCGGCGGCCGTAATGTGTGGCACTACTCGACGCATAATCCCGATCTGAAGGCCGGCGTCGCGTTCTATGGCACGCTCGTCGACAAGAGCGACGGCGTGCCCAAAAGCTCGATCGAACTCGCGCCGGAAGTCAAAGAGCCGGTGCTCGGGCTCTACGGCGCCGAAGACACCGGCATCAAAGCCGATCAGGTCGCGACGATGGAAGCAGCACTGAAGGCCGCCGGGAAGACCGCCGAATTCCACATCTATCCCGGCGCGCCGCACGGCTTCCATGCCGACTACCGGCCGAGCTACCGCAAGGAAGCGGCCGAAGACGGCTGGAACCGGATGATTGGCTGGTTCAAGAAGTACAACGTGCTGAGCTGACGACAGCTCGATTTCGCACCAAGCGCGGCTGGACGGCATTCCAGCCGCGCTTTTGCTATCTAAAGGCCGCGCCCCAACGGAGGAGCCGCAAAGGCTCGCGAACAAGCAGGCTCGCAACCAAACAAGGCTCGTATCATGGCTCGTATCGAGGATATCCAAAGAGCAGCGCTCAACCCGCGTCAGCAAGCGCTTTACGACGATATTACGCGCCGCCGGCCCCGCCCGAGCATCAGCGGCCCCTTCGCCATCTGGATGCACATTCCGGAAATCGCCGAGTCGATGAATGCCCTGACCAATTACCTGCGCTCCTCGGCCAAGCTCAGTCAGCGGCTGATCGAAATGATCATCTTGCTGATGTGCCGCGACGGCAACGTCAATTACGCCTGGTCGGTCCATGAGCCGCTGGCGCGCACCGCGGGACTGGCACCCGAGACGATCGACGCCATCCGCGCCCGCAAGCGGCCGGATTTCAAGCACGACGACGAAGCGCTGATCTACGACATCGTCGGCGAATTGCAGGCGACCAAAACGCTGAGCGCGGCGACATTCGAGCGCGCCCAATCTGCTCTCGGCCGCGACGGGCTCATCGAGGCTGTGAGCTGTGCGGGCTTCTACGGTATGGTTGGGCTGGTGCTCAACACATTCGATATTGCGCCGCAGCCCGGCGGACCGGTGTTAAGCTGAGACACATTTTTTTCGAGTGTGATCTTTTCCGAAAACCGGCTTCCGTCCTCGGATCAAAGTCCGAGGGCAGGCTTTTTCGGGATCGTGCTCTGATCAATCGATCATGCCGGCGATGTAGAAGCCGATGCCCAAGAGCAAGAGCATATATTGCGGCATCAAAACCGATTTCAGCCGCAGCGAGCGGCGGCCGAACAGCGAATAGCGCGCGTCGACCTCGAAATTGGACTGCCCCGGCCGCCGTCCTTCCTGCACCAGCGGAATAACCGCGAGCGCAGCGACGCCGTAGACCACCGACAATGCCAGACTGAGCATCGCACCGACGCGGGGAATCTCGTTGGAAAAATCCACGCCTGACGCCACCCAGGCTAAAAGCGCGATGGTCGCGATCAGCGTGAAAATGCAGCCCTGCGAGACGAATTCAAGCGCCTTGGTCTGCACATCCGGCGGTAGTCCATTCATGCGGCAATGTCCTTGAATTTCTCAGGCAGCGGCCGCGGCACGCGCGGCGCAACACGCTGGCGCCTCTTGCGCCTAAAACACGGCGCAGTGAGCGACGACCGGCCCCTTGGGGCGGACCTTGATGCGCGGGGTTTTATTTCCGGTATCGGCGGCCGTTTGCGGCCGCGTTTGTTCGAGCACCGCTGCGCCGCGCCTAGTCAAGCGCACCGTGCGATTGGCATCGCTCTCGATGCGGACGAGACCCTCGATGATCGCATCCTCCCATACCGAAAGCCGCGGACAGCTGCTGCGCCAAGCCTCCATGGTCTGCGCATAATTGCGCGGCCGGTCCGCCACCCAGGCCAGGAATTGAATCATGATCAGGCTCGGCTCTTCCGACATCGCGGCCTCCATTGCGGCTCAAGCGGTTATCCGCGAGCTCCCGAGACTCGGCAAGTATAGGCTCGAACGGGTTCCGATACAGCCTCGCCCGTGAAAAGACATTGTGCGATCTCGCGAAAGATGGGATCAATTCAGCGACTTCAAACCGGGGATTTTCATGTCCATCCTCATCAGCCTCCTGATCACCTTTCTTGTCATAATTCTCGTCCTCTATCTCGTGAACATGCTGCCGATCGACGGCCGCGCCAAACAGATCGTGCGCGTCATCGTGATCATCATCGGCGTGCTGTCGCTGCTGAAATATCTGACCGTTTTCTGAGCGCAACTTCGCTGCCGTGCGCCGCATCGAAGGCTATGTCATCGTCTCGGCCGACGGCATGCTGGCCGACCGCAATGGCCAGATGCCGGCGTCAATCCGCAACGATGCCGATCAGCATTTTTTCCAGACCAGCCTCGACCATGCCGCCGCCATCGTTCACGGCCGCCATTCGTATGAAGGCGGCCCGCGCGCCGGGAAGCGCAAGCGCCTGGTGCTGACGCGGCAGGTCGCAGCGATTGCGCCCGATACCGAATTTCCCAACGCGCTGCGCTGGAATCCGACGGGCGCGTCATTCGATCAGGCGTTGAGCGAACTCGGCGTCACCGACGGCACCATCGCCATCATCGGTGGACCCGAAGTGTTCAGCATGTTCCTGCCGCGCTACGACGCCTTTTATCTCTCGCGCGCCGCCCAGGCCCGGATTCCCGGCGGCCTGCCGCCGTTTACCGAAGTCGGACCGAGCGCGACGCCCGAGGACGTGTTGGCGCGGCATGGGCTCAAGCCCAGCCCGCGGCGCGATCTTGACGCCGCGGCCGGTGTCTCGGTGGTTGAGTGGACTCGCTAAAGCGAAGTTGTTTCAGATTGAATCAGTTGTCGCTCTAGCATTTTGATGGAGCATGATCTTTTCGGAAAACCGGTTTCCACTTTTCCGGATCATGCTCTAGCTTTCTGGGCGCGGTGAGTTCGCGACCCGGCGTCCAAAATCATTTCGGAGTTTGCACCAGCTCTTTGACCTGGTCCGGCGTCAACGGCGCCGACAGGAATTTCTGCGCCACCGCATCGGCCATCACCCCGTTGAGATCCTTGATCTCATCGGTCTGCAGCGCTGCCTTCGGAATGAGCTTGACCACCCGCTGCACGATCGAATCCGGCAGGCCGGAATATTCGCCGTAGACCTTCAAGGCGTCGGGGCTCGAATACATCCAATCGACGGTCTCGCGATAAGCCTGCATGAAGCGGACGATCGCATCGTGCTTGCTCGCCAAAGTCTGCGCGCCGACTAGATTGACGCGTACGACGCGCGTGCGCAGCGCATCGACATCGGCGCCGGTTGCAACGATCCGCGTCTTGCCTTGTTCGACGAGATCGAGCCCAAACGGCGCGGCGCCGAAGCCGACATCCACCTGCCCGGTCATGGTCTGCGTGATGGTCGCCGCGATATTGCCGGTCGCCTGCGGCTTGGCGGTGAGATGATATTGCGCGATCAGCGCCAGGACCGACGCATGGCTGGACGATCCGACCGCCGAAAACGCGATCGATTTGCCGTTGAAATCGGCGATCGTCTTGATCGGTGAATCCGCCGGCACGTACCAGTAAAGATCGGGCGCTCCGGTCATCTCGCTTGAGAGAATGCGGATCGGCGCGCCCTTGGCGAAGGTGCCGATGGCCGCCGACACGCCGGACGCGGTCGCAACATCGATGCTGCCGCCGATCAGGGCCTGGATCGATTCCGGTCCGGCCGCGGTGTAGAGCGTATCGAGAACCAGTCCGTGCTTTTTGAAAATGCCGCCGCGCTGGCCGAGTTCGACCAGGCCGGCGTCCCAGGCGCCTTTTTGCGGAATGGCGACCTTCAAGGTGTCTTCCGCGAACGCCACGCGGCCGCTCGCAGCGAGCGCCAAAACACCGACAGCAAGTATGACAAGACGACGCATATTTCCCTCCACGCTTCCCCGAACCATCTTATGATGTTGGCATGACTTTACGCTCGGCTCCCGGCGGCGCAAGACGCGTCGCGCTCGATTACGAGATTGCGCAAGAACAGGCCTCGGCGCTGGGCCGTCTCGGCCGCGCGCTCGAGGCGGCGCTGGCAGCGCTCGCCGCTTACGACAGTGTGGCCCCATACGACCAAAGAGCTGGCGACCAAGGCGCCGCCTGCCCGGCCCCGGATGGCCCCGAAGGCCGTAAGACCCGGGCGCGCCTGGTCCAGGAGGCAAGCCACGCACTGTGGTGTTTCGTGGTTCAGCGCGAATCCTGCGGGCTGCGCGACCCCCGTCCGGTCATCCGCGACTACCGCGTCCCCGCCGAGGTGCAAAATCGGATGGGCATCGTCATCGCGCCCCAAATCCGGCGCCGCCCCGCGCCCTAACCAGGGGGGTGGTTCGCACCCGTTTTCCGCGAATGTTATCGGCGCGTTAACCTGCGGCGGCAGACCGCCGCACTCCGACACGCCCGCCGCGGGTGCGCCAGGAAAGGCTTTATTCACCGTTCCTCATGCATTGTTCCTATTAAATCAGCGGCGTTGCGACGTCCGGAGTTGTGATGCGTAGCCTCCCCCTCCTCGACGAGCTTGAAGCCGCGCTGACCTCGGGAAGTATTCCCCGCCGGGTCGATATCCTTTCCCGCGTCACCGATCTCTTCGTCCACAATTCCGAGAGCTATTCCGAAGAGCAGATCGGCGTCTTCGACGATGTCATGGCGCGGCTGGTCAACACCATCGAGAACAAGGCCCGCGCCAAATTGGCCGAGCGCCTAGCGCCGATCGCCAACGCGCCGTCGAACGTCATCCATATGCTGGCGTTCGACGATGATATCGATGTCGCGGGCTCGGTGCTCACGCTGTCGAACCGGCTCGATGAGCGCGACCTCCTGATCAGTGCCGGCACCAAGGGTCAGAAGCACCTCTTGGCGATCTCGCGGCGCCGGACGCTTAGCGAGTCGGTGACCAATGTTCTTGTCGAACGCGGCGACGACGAGGTCATTCACTCCGTGGTGAGAAACAGCGGCGCGCGCTTTTCCGACGCCGGTTTCCGCATGCTGGTGAACCGTTCCGCCGACGACGACGGGCTCGCGACCGTCGTCGGCCTGCGTCCCGATATTCCCCGCGCGCATTTCCTGCTCTTGCTCGAGAAAGCCTCCGTCACGGTGCGCGCGCGACTTTCGGCGGAAAATCCGCAGGCCAAGACAACCATCGAAGGCGTCGTCGCCGAAGTCGTCAGCGGCATTCGCGAAGAGACCCGCTATGCCTCGCCCGATTTCGCCGCGGCCCAGGACGCGGTCGAGCGGCAGAATCGGCTGCGCCGTATCACCGAAGCCGATGTCTACGAATATGCCCACGACCGCAAATTCGAGGAGACCGCAATCGCGCTGTCGATCTTGTGCGATACGCCGATCGACGTGGTCGAGCGTGCGCTGCTCGACCCCGGGGCCGAGATCATCCTCATCCTCGCCAAGGTCGCCGACCTGTCGGTGTCGACGACCAAGGCGATCTTGCTGCTGCGCGCCGCCGACCGCGGCATGTCGGCCAAGGACCTCGACCACGCGCTGACCAGCTTCAACAAGCTGCACACCGACACCGCACGGCGGGTGCTCAGCTTCTTCCGCGCACGAGTCAAAACGCCGATGCCGTCCACGGCGGCGGATGCCGTAAACGGTTGAAGTCGAGCTGAGCGACTGAGATCGCTGCGCGCGTGACGCAGGCTCAATAGGCGCAATAGCCCGGTGCGACCCCCAGCCACGAGCCGTTCGGATAGCGGTAGTAGCAGTTGCCGCGCCACCAATAATAGCCGCCCGCGCGGCGTTGCGCTTCGGACGCGATCACCGCGCCGGTCGTGGCGCCGATCACGGCGCCGGCAACCGCGCCGCGGCCGTGGCCGACGGCGCCGCCAATGATGCCGCCAAGCGCGCCGCCAACGATCGCGCCGCCGATCGGATCTTGCGCCGCCGCCTGCTGCGCCGGCATCACCGTCGCCAGCGCCAACAACACGCCGGCTCCCAACATGCGCTTCATGTTCGTTCTCTCCCTCTTCGCGTTAGGCGCCGGATGGCCGTCGGCGCTGCCGTCCTTCCGCTTTGTCACCGGCGGCATGTTAGATCAAACAGTGGTGAAGATATCAAACGATCCGCCGCGCCGGACGAACGAGATTTACGGGCCGCAAATCCGACAATATTGGCCGTTGGCAGAATTTGCTTTTCGTTTTTCACGAGAACGCGAGTTCGTGACAAAGCGTTAAAGGTTTTCTCGCAAAATCTACTTGACTATATACCGGTTGTATTTATGTGGGGATTTAGCCGCTATTGGTCGGTTCGCGGGGACTGATCGGGCGGCTTTCGCTTTCTGTATTTCGCTTTCCGTGGCGCCGGAATACCGGCATCTCGGGTTCTGTGATCTGGTTGGGGAGGACGGCATGAGCCAGAACGCCCTCTTGCGATCGGTGAAGGGCTTGGGGATCCCAGGTACCGCCCGAAAGGAAGATAAGAAAAGCAAATTGAAAGTCGCGTCTGCGGCGCCGGAGGGCGACTGCGAGAGCTTCCGCAGTTCCGCTTTTCAGAGTGAAAGTCTCGCCGGGAGTTTGTTGGCCAAAGACCACTTTGCCGTCCGCAAGGGCGTGCGCTGCGCCGGCGTGCATTTGATCATCGATCTGCACGGCGCCAAAAGGCTCAACGACATCGATCATATAGAGGCGACGTTGCGGCGCTGCGTCGAAGCGTCCAACGCGACGCTGCTGCATATTCACTTGCACCACTTCCAGCCGAGCGGCGTTTCCGGCGTCGCGGTGCTGGCGGAGAGCCATATCTCCATCCATACTTGGCCCGAGGCTGGCTATGCCGCGCTCGACGTCTTCATGTGCGGCTCGGCCGATCCGGACAAGTGCGTCCCGGTGCTGCGCGAGGCATTTTCGGCCAAGCGCGTCGGCGTCAACGAATTGCTGCGCGGCCAGAGGGCCTAGCGCGCAATTGTTTCAGATTGAAGCGTTTGTCGCTCTAGGATTTTGATTGAGCATGATCTTTTCCGAAAACCCGTTTCCACTTTTCCGGATCATGCTTTAATCGGCCCACCAAGCGGGGACGCGATTGAGCGGCCGGGCCAACGACCCGGCCGTTTTGTTATCGGAGGCCGTTTTGACCAAAGCATTGCCGGAGCAACGCTGGATCGCCGAAACGCTGTTCGACGCGCTTGGCTTCCGCATGACCTATCGGGTCGACAAGGTGCTCTACGAATTGCAGACCGCGTATCAGCATCTCGTCCTGTTCGAGCAGCCGTTCTTCGGCAAGATGCTGATGCTCGACGGCGCCACCCAGATCTCGAAAAAAGACGAGTTCATCTACCAGGAGATGATGGCGCATGTGCCGCTATTCGCCCACGGCCGGGCGCGCGACGTGCTTATTATCGGCGGCGGCGATTGCGGCATTGCCGAGGAAGTGCTCAAGCACAAATCCGTCGAGAGCCTGACCCAAGTCGAGATCGATCCCAAGGTTGTCGAATTCGCCAGGGAGCATTTTCCGGAATTCACCCGGCCGGTTTTCGCCGACAGGCGTTTCGAATCCGTCATCGATGACGGCGCTAAATATGTCGCCAAAACCGCAAAGAAAGCTGAACGCCGCTTCGACGCCATCATTGTCGACTCGACCGACCCGCAGGGACCGGGGAAGGTCCTGTTCAGCGAAAAATTCTATACTAATTGCCGGCGCTGCCTCACCAAAGGCGGCGTCTTGGTGACGCAGAACGGCGTGCCATTTTTCCAGCAGCGCGAACTCGCATCGTCCATTGCCAAATTCCGAAAACTGTTCGCCGACGCGAGCTGCTATGTCGCTGCGATCCCGATCTATATCGGCGGCCACATGGCGATGGGATTTGCCAGCGACGATAAGAAGCTGCGCCGGCACACGGCGGCGACGATCGCGCAGCGCTATCGCAGGGCCGGCAACTTCAAGACGATGTATTGGACGCCGGAAGTCCATGTCGCGTCGTTTGCGCAGCCGCGCTTCATCGCCGAAGCGGTGGCGAATGCTGGAAAAGCGCGCGCAAAATCGTGAGTGGCCGTCAGCACTGCGGACCTTTAGGATAGCGCCGTGCAACAGCGCGTGAGGCTGCGTCATGAGCTTTTTCCCGGCGAAAGACCCGACATTCGGCGATGCACCGTCGTGCGACGCCATTGCGCAAGTGATCATCCCGCGCACGGTCGATCTCGGCGGCTTTCAGGTGCATCGCGTGCTGCCTTCGGCGCGCCAGCGCATGGTCGGACCCTTCATCTTCTTCGACCAAATGGGGCCGGCGGTGTTCCGCGCCGGCGACGGCGTTGACGTGCGGCCGCATCCGCATATCGGACTGTCGACCGTTACTTATTTGTTCGACGGCGAGATCGTGCATCGCGACAGTCTCGGTTCGGCGCTGCCGATCCGGCCGGGCGCGGTCAATCTGATGACCGCAGGCCGCGGCATCGTCCATTCGGAACGCACCGCCGCCGATCATCGCGACGGCGGCGAGCCGCTCCATGGGCTCCAATTGTGGGTGGCGCTCCCGGCCAAGGACGAAGAAATGACGCCAGCCTTCGCGCATACCGCAGCGGCCGATATTCCCGAACTGCGCGACAACGGCCTGACGCTGCGCGTCATCGCCGGAAAGATGCAGGGGCTGACCTCGCCGGTCGGCACCACCTGGGAAACGATTTTCGCCGAGGCGCATCTCGAAGCCGGCACGACGCTGCCGATTGATGCCGAGTACGAAGAGCGCGCGTTCTATGTCGTTGCCGGCGAAATCGAGATCGCCGGCGACCGTCACGGGCCGGAACGGCTGTTGCTGCTCAAGCCCGGCGACCGTATCGACGTGCAGGCGATCAGCGACGCACACGTTATTCTCGTCGGCGGCGCGCCGATGGACGGCCCGCGCCATATCTGGTGGAATTTTGTCTCCTCGCGCAAAGACCGTATCGAAGCCGCCAAAGCCGACTGGAAATCCGGACGCTTCGACACCGTGCCGGGTGACTCGACGGAGTTCATTCCGCTGCCGGAAAAGTGACCGCAGCTCGGCTTACACGTCAGCTTACACCCCGATCGCCGCCTTGATGCGCTCGGCCGTGGTCGGCAGATCCCGGAAGGAAGCTATTCGCCTGCGGCGGCGGAATCGGACCATAGGGCGGCTGAAACGCAAAAATAGCGTAGACGGAGAATCCGAGAATCAGAACGACACAAAGATACAAAAAAGTTCTGACAAATCCGCGCATATTGTGGACCGGCCGGAAAGCTAGTCGCGCCCCGCGCGCAGCGCCGACAATGCTTCAACGGCCGCGGCCCCGTGAAGTTCCGCCGGCCCGCGCGCCACTGTAAGTCAGCGGCTGCAACCGCCGTGGGAAGGACCCAAAGAGGGAAAAGTTCGATGACCGCCCATTATCGTATTCATTTCCTGTTGATCGGCGCGATTTTTGCACTGCTCACGGCGAGACCGACGCCGGCGCGCGCCGAATCCGACCTCGAACGCGCCTATCGCATCATGGCCGGCAAGCAATTCGTCGATCTCACCCATTCGTTCGGACCGCAGACGCCGGTCTGGGCCGGCTTCGGCCAAGCGAAATTCTCGCCGGCCGCCGATCCGAAAACCGGCGAGCCCTACACCATCGCCAAGGACGAATTCCGCGCCACCTATTATCAGATGGTCGGGCAATACGGCACGCATGTCGATCCGCCCGCGCATTTTGCGCAAGACGGCATCACCATGGATCAGATCCCGCTGAAGCAGATGATCCTGCGGCTGGTCGTGCTCGACGACACGCCCTATCTCGCCAAGGATCCGAATCATGCCTTCTCGGTGGTCGATCTCAAAGCCTGGGAGCGCGAGCACGGCCGCGTGCCCAAGGGCGCCTTCGCCGCACTTCGCACCGACATGTACAAGGACTGGGACACCGATCCCGAACGCTTCAAACGCGCGCCGTTTCCGGCCTGGTCGTTCAGGACCATCAAATATCTCTACGAGCAACGCGACGTGACTGCGACCGGCCACGAGTTGATGGATACCGATACAACCGACAAGATGGAATCAGAAACCTACATCCTGCAGCACGGCCATTATCAGATCGAGGTCATGGCCAATCTCGACAAAGTGCCCGCGACCGGCGCACTTATCGTCGTAACCTGGCCGAAGGTCGAAAAAGGTCTAGGCTTTCCCGCGCGCGCCTTTGCGATTCTACCGTGAACGAAATACCGCCGTCGCGCGACTGATGCATCGGGCAAAAACACCGGCCAAATCGGAAATGAACAACGTGAAGGATCGTAAAGGCTGTACCGTCTTGGCCGCAGCTGTTTTGGCGTTGCAGATTTTCGGCCGGCTAGGCTTCGCGATACCCGCGCACGCCGCGACCGCGGTCTCGATCAAGACCCATATTGTCGAGATCGGGGTCGATGTCGACAATGCGTTGAAATCCTATCCTGGCCTGTTCGACAATTGCATCGCCGAGGGCAAGACCTATGCGGCACAGATGCAGGCGCAAGCCGCCAAGGAGCATCACGACGATCCGGCCATGTTCCGCGACGGCACGGCATGGACCTACGACCGCGCCTATGCGCTACGCTCGGCGATCGGCCGCTATATCAGCGTCGTGCGCAGCGACGATACGTTCGAAGGCGGCGCGCATCCCAACCACATGGTCGATACCATCCTGTGGGACACGCAGGCGCAGAAGCGCATCTCGACCCGGCCGTTCTTCAGCGAAACCGCCGACGACGGCCCGACAATGAACGCGCTCGCCGCCGAAGCTAAGCTCTCGGTCGCCAGCCTGAAGATCGCCAATGGCGTTCCCGCCGGCAGCGACGACAAGCTGCCGGCCAACATCACGCCCGTGCAGTATCTGCGCAAGGACACTTTCATCAGCGACGGCATCAAGCCCACGCTCCTCAAGCTCGGTCCGGTCACGCTCGCGCCGTCGACCGAACCGGGCAGAAGCTCCGGCCTGACGTTTCACTACGGACCTTATGCGGTCGGTCCCTATGCCGAAGGCTCCTATACCGCCTTCGTGCCATGGACGGCCTTTCGGCAATATCTGACGCCTGAAGGCCAAGCGCTGTTCGGCGGGCCCCGGCCAAAAAGCGACGGTGACAAGTGGTGACTGCGCAAATGGTGATTACGCGGCGAGGCGCTGCGCCTTCATCCAAGCTTCGATCTCGCGGTCGGCTTCGGCCTTGGCGAAGCCGTAACGGGCGCGCAGGCGTCCGGCGAGCTCGGAGCGTCGGCCGGCGATGCGGGTGATGTCTTCGTCGGTGAGCTTGACCCAGTTGTTGCGGACTTTCCCCTTGAATTGCGTCCAATTGACTTCGATCTGGTCCCAGTTCATCGATTGTCTCCCTGTTCGCGGACGCACGACGCCTCGCGCTGCGCCGTTCATGAACTCGCCAATGACAGCCACCCAATGACAGCCACCCAATGACAGCCGCGCGATGCGGCCTCAATTCGGCGATATCGGGGTCATTCGGCGATGAATTTTGTTCTCGATCTGGCGGTTTCGCCTTGTCAATTCTCTATCTCATATCGCGCGGCGCGCGCGGCGCTTTCCTCGCACGGCGTTAAAGAATTTCGAATGGAATAGATGACTCTCTTGTTTCGATTCCAAAGTGGCACGTGCTGGCCGCATTGCTCGATGCGGGTTTCGGAATCGCAGGGACACGAGCTAATTTATTATTCTAGTGTGGCTTTTGGATTTGACGTTGCTGGAGCTGCCTGCTGTGCGGTGCTAGGAACTTCAAATTCACCCGTTAGATGTGCCTGAGCCATGCTTGCAGAACATCATGATCTCGCCCGCTCCAAACCCTGACATCGAACGCCTGGCGCGCGACATCCGCTCCGGCCAGCGTGTCGTGCTGTCGCGCGCGATCACCCTGATCGAAAGCAAGCGCGCCGATCACCGCCACACTGCGGCCGCTTTGACCCAGGAACTGCTGAAACATACCGGCAAGGCCGTGCGCGTCGGCATCACCGGGGCGCCGGGCGTCGGCAAATCGACCCTGATCGAGGCGCTCGGCAGCATGCTGACGGCTCAAGGCCGCAAAGTCGCGGTGCTCGCGGTCGACCCGTCGTCGCGCCGCACCGGGGGTTCGATCCTGGCCGACAAGACGCGCATGGCAAAGCTTGCCAATGACGAGCGGGCGTTCATTCGCCCCTCGCCGTCTTCAGGCACGCTCGGCGGCGTTGCGGCGCGCACGCGCGAGACCATGCTGCTCTGCGAGGCCGCGGGCTATGACGTTATTCTTGTCGAGACCGTCGGCGTCGGCCAATCGGAAATCGCGGTCGCCGACATGACCGACTTCTTTCTTGTCCTGGCGCTGCCGGGCGCCGGCGACGAATTGCAGGCCCTCAAGAAGGGCGTGGTCGAGCTCGCCGACATGATCGTGGTCAACAAGGCCGACGGCGACAATCTTCCCCGCGCCAAGCTTGCCGCCGCCGAATACAGCGCGGCGCTGCACATTCTCAGCCCCCACTCGCCGAACTGGTCACCGCCGGTCGTGACCTCTTCGGCGCTCAAAGGCGACGGCGTCGAAAAATTGTGGGCGCATGTTCTCGACCACCAGAAAAAGCTCACCGCTTCGGGCGAGCTCGAGGCGCGCCGCGGCGAGCAGCAGGTGAAATGGATGTGGACCATGCTCGAAGAGCGGCTGTTCGAGCCGCTGCGCTCCGACCGCGCGGTGAAAGCAGCCTTGCCGCGCATCGAGGCCGAGGTCGCCGCGGGACGGCTCGCGCCGGCAAACGCCGTCGAGAAAATCGCGGCCATGCTCGCAGGTTGACGATGCGGGTTCTGATTACCGGCTTTGGTCCGTTCCCGGGCGCGCCGTTCAATCCGAGCGCGCTGCTGGTGAAGGCGCTCGCCAGGAGGCGCCGGCCGGCTCTGGCCGATATCGAGCTCATGACGCATATCTTTGCCACGAGCTATGCGGCGGTCGACCGCGATTTGCCGAAGCTTTTGGCGCGCCAGCCGGACGTGGTGTTGCTGTTCGGCTTGGCCGGGCGGCGGCGTCACCTTTGCGTCGAGACGCGCGCACGAAACGCAGTGACGCTGCTGTTTCCTGACGCGGATCAGTACAAGCCGCAACACGCCGTGATCGCGGCCGACGCACCGTCATCGTATAGAGGCAATACGCCGTTCATGCGCTTACTCGGCGCTGCGCGCAGCATTTTTCCGTCTCACCTGTCGCGCGATGCCGGACGTTATCTTTGCAACTACGTCTATTGGCAGGCGTTACGACGCGCGCAGGACGGCCGCCCGCTCGTGCAATTCGTCCACATTCCGCCGGTCAGGATCGGCCCGCGGCGGCCCGGCAAGCGACGCCACCCGTCGTTCGCCGAACTGGTTCGTGCCGCCGAAGCTATTCTGATCGCACTGAAGGCCGCGGTGTGACGCTGGGGGGATCGCGTCATTCATCCGGATAGCGTCAGCTCTTCCGTGACCTCGACCGCACCGACTTCAAATCCGTTCCAGTTGCGCAACACCGGCCGGACGAACGGTGCAAGCGCCCGGCGCTCGACGTCATTCAACGGCAGAAAGCGCGCGATCATCGCCGCCATGATTGCCTGCGCGGCGCGCCCTGCGCCGTCGTCGCATTTGAGCGCGATGCCAAGCCCCTGCTCCGGCAGCGCGCCGCAATAGACGCCTTCGGCGCCGGTCTTGACGAAGACGCGCGCGCCAAAGATCTGCATGATCTCGGTGCAGAACCGGCCGGTGCCGGCGACGTGCCAGGGCTTTTGCGTGCAGGCGCGCAGGAGCCGCTGCGCGGCCGCGGCGCGCGCGGGCGACAAGCCTTTTCCGGTCGCAAATTTGGCAAAGCCGCGCGCCAGATTTAGCAGCGGGATCGCCCAGGTCGGGACCGAACAGCCGTCGATTGCGCGGCGATCGTCCGACAGTACGGCGCCCGTCATATCCTCGATCACCGCACGCACGTCGCGCTGGACTTGGTGCTCCAGCTGCCAATAGCCGGTGTGATCGACGCCGAGCGTGCAAGCGAGGCACAGAAAACCCGCGTGCTTGCCGGAGCAATTGTTATGCAGCGCCGATGCCGTGCCGGTTTTTGCGAGCGCATAGGCTGCCGTCTGCGACATCGGCCAATGCGCGCCGCAGCACAATGCGGATGCATCAAGCCCTGTCGCTGCCAGCATGCGCTCAACGACTGCGACATGCCCCGGCTCCCCGCTATGCGACGCGCAAGCAAGCGCCAGTTCCTCATCGCCAAAGCCGTAACGCTCCGCCGCGCCCTGCTCCACCACAGGCAGGGCTTGGAAGGCCTTGATGGCCGAACGCGGAAACACCGGGACGGCAACATCGCCGATGGCAAGCACCGTCTTTCCGTTCGCGTCGGCGACGGCGACAGCGCCGCGATGGCGGCTCTCCATCAGCGCGCCACGCGCAATTTCGACAAGAATCGGATCGGTCATTGTCATTCCGTCGTGGTCATATTGCATTGATCGGCTTAATTTGGCTTCGCTGGGACGGACGTAAGCAAACTCCTACGCCAAGTCTCTTTTACGCCAAGTCTACTTTCAGGACTTCATCATGCGCCGGCTCACCATCGTCGTTCCGGTTCTTAACGAGGCGGCCATTATCATGCCCGCGCTCCAGGCGCTTGAGCCGCTGCATGCCCGCGGCACTGAAATCATCGTCGTCGACAGCGGCTCGAGCGACGGCACGCCGGATCTTGCCGCGCCTCTGGCCGATCGCGTCGTCGCCGCGCCGCCCGGCCGCGGCGCACCGATGAATTTAGGCGCGGCGCTCGGCACCGGCGACGTGCTTTTGTTTCTGCATGCAGACACAATATTGCCGGACGAGGCCGACGGCCTGATCGCGCAGGCGCTCGAGCGGCACGCCTGGGGCCGTTTCGATCTGCGCATCGCCGGGCGGCATCCGTTTCTCGCCGTCGTCGCGCGCATGATCAATTGGCGCTCGCGATTAAGCGGCATCGCCACCGGCGATCAGGCCATGTTCGTGACCCGCGCGGCGTTCGAGACGGTCGGCGGCTTTCCCGATCTGCCGCTGATGGAGGATGTCGCGCTCTCGCGGAAGCTCAAACAGCTTGGTCCGCCGTTCGGCATCGCGACGCCGGCCGTCACCTCGGGCCGCCGCTGGGAGTATCACGGCGTCTTCCGCACCATCTTTCTGATGTGGCGGCTGCGGCTTGCTTATTATCTCGGCGTCGCGCCGGCTTATCTCGCCGCGCGCTACCCCGCTGTGCGAACGTCACCCGCGCAGAGCGCCCCCGGCCCATAGCGCCGGCGCGCATATTGCACCGGCCGGGCGACTTCGGCGCCGAGCGTCCGCGCGGCGTGCCAGTCCCAATGCGGATCGTCGAGGAAGGCACGTGCCAGTTGCTGCATCGCCTTCGGATAACCACTTGTCATTGTCTCTTGCTCGAACTCCTATGCCGCCCACCTTGACCACATCCCGACGGTTGCGAAAGATCATCGTGCTCATCCTCCTTGCCGCTTTTCTACTTCCTGTTGTCGTGCGTGCCTCGGCTTACGCGTTCTATCGCGGTACGACGAATTGGCGTAAGGCCGATTGGTCGAGCAGTGGATTGTTGCCGCAAGCAGAGACCTATGCGCCGGCGCGCGTCCTCGTTATGTCGGGCCGCGCCGGCGGCCTTAAAGGCGTGCTTGCCATCCATAGCTGGATCGTCGTCAAGCGCATCAACGCCGAGAACTGGACGCGCTATGACGTCGTTGGCTGGACGCCAGTGCCGGTGCAAACAAACTATTGGGTGGCGGACGCGCGCTGGTTCGACACGGTGCCGACGATCGTTGCCGATATCAGCGGCGCGGAAGCGCAGGCGCTGATCCCCAAGATCGAGACGGTGGTGCAACACTACCCCTACGGCAAGTCCGGCGACTATCGGATCTGGCCGGGACCCAACAGCAATACTTTCGTCGCCGCCGTTCTGCGCGCGGTGCCGGAACTAGAGCTGCAATTGCCGCCGAATGCCGTTGGCCGCGATTACCGGTCCCTGCCCTATGCCGGTCGCACCGATAGCGGTACCGGCATCGAGATCAGCCTCTGGGGCGTTTTGGGCGTGAAGCTCGGCTGGGTGGAAGGCTTCGAGCTCAATGTGCTGGGGCTTGTCGCCGGGTTCGACTTCCGTCACCCGGCGATCAAGCTTCCCGGTTACGGCCGCATCGGATTTGCCGTGGCCGCCGCAGCGTGATCAGCCGCGCAGAGCGGCTCCGGCCCATAGCGCCGGCGCCGACCGCGCATATTGCACCGGCCGGGCGACGTCGGCGCCGAGCGTCTGTGCGGCATGCCAGCCCCAATGCGGATCGTCGAGGAAGGCGCGCGCCATCGCCACCATATCGGCCTTGCCTTCGGCGATGATGGCTTCGGCCTGCTTGGCGGACACGATCATGCCGACGGAGCGCACGGCGATGCCGGTCTCCTTGCGGACGCGCTCGGCGACCGGGACGTTGAAGCCCGGATCGTTGGGCCAGCGGCTTTCGGTGGTGATATTGCCGGAAGAAATATCGACATAGTCGAGACCGGATTCCTTGAGCGCCTTGGCCAGCGCGACGGCGTCGTCACCAGTGAGTCCGCCCTCGAGCCAGTCGGTGCCCGTGATGCGGGCGCCGAGCGGAATGCTCCGCGGCACCGCGGCGCGGGTCTCGCGCGCGACTTCGAGCGGAAAGCGCATCCGGCCGGCGAGCGAGCCGCCAAATTCGTCATTGCGCTTGTTGGATAATGGCGACACGAAGCTGTGCAGCAGATAGCCGTGTGCCAAATGCAGCTCGATGGCGTCGAAACCGGCGCGCAACGCCCGCTTGGCGCCTTCGACGAAGGCTTTGCGCACGCGCGCCATATCGTCTTCGTTCATGGCACGCGGCGTGTGCCAGCCGGGGCCGAACGGCAGCGCCGAAGGCGCAATGGTCGGCCACGGATCTTCGTTCGGGCCCAAAGCCTTGGCGCCTTCCCAAGGGCGCTGCGAGGAAGCTTTCCGCCCGGCATGCGCCAGCTGGATGCCAAGCTTCGACGTGCCGATGCGCTTGCAATGCAGCACCACCCGCTTGAGCGCATCCTCGCAGGCGTCGGAATAGATCCCCATACAGCCATGGGTGATGCGGCCGAGCCGTTCGACGTGGGTCGCTTCGAGGACGACCAGGCCGGCGCCGGAATTCGCCAGCATGCCGAGATGGGTCATATGCCATTCATTGGCGACTCCATCGTCGGCCGAGTATTGGCACATCGGCGCGACGACGATGCGGTTCGGCAATGTGAGATCGGCAAGCTTGATCGGCGAGAACAAAGCACTCGGCATTGTTGTCTCATATCGGCTGGGGAGGAAAATAATCAGGAGCGCGCGGCGCCCAAGGAAGCACCGCCTGCACGCTCCTTTGCGGTTCGGATTTTGGATAACGCGTCAGGAGGCCGAAAGTCCAGTACCGCCAATGCGCAACGGGGCCGAGGGCCTAATCCGGCCAGCCCATCACCGGCAGCCCGTTGGCCCGCGCTGCCACCGGTGGCAAATCGGCCTCGCCGCCCGGCACGGCACCGGCCGCGACATTCAGCGGCACCAGACGGTCCGGCAGCAGCCGATGCGGCGTCTGCATCCTTCTGAGAAATTCGGGTTCTTCGTCATGCGGCGGCAGGCCGGCGATCCCGGCCCATTGATCGCGCACGCGCAAGACTTTGCGCATTTCTTCCAAAAACTCGGCCTTGGTGTAGTAGTGCCGCCAGCGGCCGGTGTCGCACAGTTCGATCAAATGCTCCTGCCGACGCTCCACGAGCGCAAGCCATCTGCGCGCGACGCTGCTGTACCGCCCCTTTTGTTGCTCCGACATGGTGATGAAGCCAAAAGCGCCCGTCGAATCGACACTTTTTCATATTCGCGATGCCGTCGTGATTCGGCAATCAAAATGAATGCCGTTCTGACAAGGGCAAGTTATTGACTTTTAGTTTGTGGATAACAGCGTGAAAATCGATTCGAGATCGTTAACATTCCAAACAAATCAGAACCGCGTTTTTTGTTGATATTACAGGCGTACACGCAGGCGGTGCGCCAGCTCGCCGACAATGCCGCGGCGAAAGACCAGCACGCAGACGACGAAGATCGCGCCCTGGATCACCAATACCCATTGGCCGAACGGCGCCAAATAGTTCTCCATGGCGACGATCAGAAAAGCGCCGACGATCGGGCCGAATACGGTGCCGAGTCCGCCGACCAGCGTCATCAGCACGACTTCGCCCGACATGGTCCAATGCACGTCGGTGAGCGAGGCGAGCTGAAATACCAGGGCCTTGGTCGCCCCGGCGAGCCCGGCCAGCGTCGCCGACAGCACGAAGGCAACGAGCTTATAGCGGTCGGTATTGTAGCCGAGCGAGATGGTGCGCTGCTCGTTCTCACGGATGGCGCGCAGCACCTCGCCGAACGGGGAATCGATGATGCGATAGATCAGGAACATCGCGCCGAGCGTGACGACGAGGACGAACACATACATGTTCATTTCGACGCCGAGATCGAACACGCCGAACAGGCGCCCGCGCGGCACCGCCTGGATACCGTCTTCGCCGCCGGTAAATTTCACCCGCAAGGCGACGAGATACATCATCTGCGCCAGCGCGAGCGTGATCATGGCGAAATAGATGCCCTGGCGGCGGATCGCGATGACGCCGGCGACGATGCCGAGGACCGCGGCGGTCGCCGTGCCGACGAGGATGGCCAGTTCAGGCTGCAAGCCCCAGGACTTGGCCGCATAGGCAGCGACGTAACTCGCCCAGCCGAAATACAGCGCATGGCCGAATGACAATAGCCCGACATAACCGATCAGCAGGTTGAAGGCGCAAGCGAACAGCGCAAAGCACAAAGCCTTCATCAGAAAGACCGGGTAGAGCGCCAAAGGCGCGGCGGCGAGGAATATGACTAGGACCGCCGCGGCCACGGCGAGACTCCACGGCGCGTCGCGCCCGATCGCCGCCGTCGCAGGAACGTCGGCTGCGCTCGTCATCAGACGCTCCGTCCGAACAGGCCGGCCGGCCTGACCAGCAGCACGATGATCATGATAGCGAAAATGACGGTGTTGGAAGCTTCCGGGAAAAACACTTTGGTCAGGCCCTCGACAATGCCGAGCGCAAAGCCGGTCAGGATCGCGCCCATGATCGAACCCATGCCGCCGATCACGACGACCGCGAACACGACGATGATGATGTCGGAGCCCATCTGCGGCGAGACATTATAGATCGGCGCTGCCATGACGCCGGCCAAGGCGGCAAGCCCGACGCCGAAGCCGTAAGTGAGCGTCACCATCCGCGGCACGTTGATGCCGAAGGCCCGCACCAGGGTCGGGTTCTCGGTTGCGGCGCGCAGATAAGAGCCGAGCCGGGTCCGCTCGATCGCAAACCAGGTGCCGAAACACACCACCAGCGAAAACGCGATCACCCAGGCGCGATAATTCGGCAGGAACATGAAGCCGAGATTGCGGCCGCCGCGCAGTTCGTCCGGCATCTGATAGGGCTGGCCCGAGGAGCCGTAATAATTGCGGAACACGCCCTCGATGATGAGCGCCAGGCCGAAGGTGAGGATCAACCCGTAAAGGTGATCGAGATTTTGCAGCCGCTTCAAGAACAGCCGCTCGATCAAAATGCCGGTGAAGCCGACCAGGATCGGCACCACGATCAACGCCACCCAGTAATTCAGCCCCAGATATTGCATCAGCATATAAGCGGCGAAGGCCCCCATCATGTACTGCGCGCCGTGGGTGAAATTGATGATGTTGAGCATGCCGAAGATGACGGCAAGCCCGAGGCTCAACAACGCGTAGAACGAGCCGTTGATCAGCCCGAGCAGAAGCTGACCAAACAGAGCTTGCGAGGGAATACCGAAAATCTCGAACATGGAGCCCGCCCGGTTCGCCTCTCCCCGCCCGGCGCGGGGAGAGGCGAATTTGCTCTAGTTGGTCACCAGCGGGCAGTTGCCGTCCTTCAGCGGGCGGAAGGCTTCGTCGGCGGGAATCGTCGCCCGCAGCTTGTAATAGTCGCCGGCATATTTGGATTCTTCCGGCTTCTTCACTTCGAACAGATAAGCCGGATGAATCTTGCGGCCGTCGGCGCGGACCGTGCCTTTGCCGAACAGCGGGTCGTCGGTCGGCATTGCCTTCATCTTGGCGACCACGGCTTTGCCGTCACCCGAGCTCTTCAGCGCCGCGACGGCTTTCAGGTAGTGCAGCACGCCGGAATAAACGCCGGCATGCACCATGCTCGGCAATTTGCCCGGCATCTGTGCCTGCCAGCGCTTGGTCCAGGCGCGGTTGGCGTCGGTCATATCCCAGTACCAGGTCGAGGTCAGGACCAGGCCTTGCGCCGTCTTCAGGCCGAGCGAATTGACGTCGGTGATGAATACCAGGAGGCCGGCGAATTGCTGGCCGCCCGCGGTGATGCCGAATTCGGCGCCCTGCTTGATCGAGTTGATCGTATCGCCGCCGGCATTGGCGAGGCCGATGATCTTCGCCTTTGACGCCTGCGCCTGCAGCAGGAACGACGAGAAGTCAGACGTGTTCAGCGGATGGCTGACGCTGCCCAGGACCTTGCCGCCGTTGGCAACGACGACTGCAGTCGTATCGCGTTCGAGCGCATGGCCGAAGGCATAGTCGGCGGTAAGGAAGAACCACGTGTCGCCGCCGGTCTTGACCAGCGCCTTGCCGGTGCCGTTGGCGAGCATCCAGGTATCGTAGGTCCAGTGGATCGTGTCCGGAGAGCATTTCGCCCCGGTGAGATCGGAGCTTGCCGCGCCCGACACGATGAAGACCTTGTTCTTCTCGCGCGCCACTTCGTTGAGGGCGAGCGCGACGCCGGAATTGGGCACGTCGACGATCATGTCGACATGATCGACGTCGAACCATTGCCGCGCCAGGTTCGAGCCGACGTCGGGCTTATTTTGCATATCGCCCGTCACGACCTCGACTTTCATGCCGTGAGCCGCGGGATTGAAATCCTCGATGGCCAATTTAGCGGCGGCGACCGATCCGGGGCCGCCGAGGTCGGCATAAAGGCCCGACATGTCGCTCATCACGCCGATCTTGACGGCGAGATCCTCGGCCTGCGCAGCCGTACCGACAAATACGGCGGCCGCGACTAACGCTACGCTCGCGATTTTCATTTTTCAGCTCTCCTTGTGATCATCCGGTCGGGTACGTCAGTTGCTGGTCAGCAACGGACAATTGTCGTCTTTCATCGGGCGGAACGCCTCATCGGCCGGAATCGTGGCCCGCAGCTTGTAGTCGTCGCCGGGATATTTCAATTCAGACGGCGATTTCACTTCGAACAAATAAGCCGGATAAATCTTGCGGCCGTCGGCGCGGATGAGGCCCTTGCCGAAGACCGGATCGTCGGTCGGTATCTCTTTCATCTTGGCGACTTCGGACTTGCCGTCGGCGGTGCTTTTCAGCGCGGCGATCGCCTTAAGATAATGCAGCACCGCCGCATAGTCGCCGGCCTGGTTCATATTGGGAAATTTGTTCGGCCGCTCGGCCTGCCAGCGTTTGCTCCAGGCCCGCGTCGAATCATTCATGTCCCAATAGAACGTCTCGGTGAGCACAAGACCCTGCGCCACCTTGAGCCCGAGCGCTTCGACGTCGCCGATATAAAACAACAGCGCAGCAAAGTGCTGCCCGCCCGCCGTGATGCCGAACTCCGAACCTTGCTTGATCGCGTTGATGGTGTCGCCGCCGGCATTGGCAAGACCGATGATCTTGGCCTTCGAAGCCTGCGCCTGCAGCAGGAACGAAGAGAAGTCCTGATTGTTGAGCGGATGGCTCACGCTGCCCAGCACCTTGCCGCCGCTCGACAGCACGACCGCGGTCGCGTCGCGTTCAAGCGCATGGCCGAACGCATAGTCGGACGTAAGGAAGTACCAGCTGTCGCCTCCCGATTTCACCAAGGCGCCCGCGGTAGAGTGCGCGAGCATCCAGGTGTCGTAGGTCCAGTGCACGGTATTGGGCGAGCATTTCGTTCCAGTGAGATCGGAGATCGCGGCGCCCGAAACCAGAAGCACCTTGTTCTTCTCGCGCGCCACTTCGCTGACCGCGAGCGCGATGCCGGAATTCGGCACATCGACGATGGCGTCGACGCCATCAACGTCGAACCATTGCCGCGCGATATTCGAACCGATATCGGGCTTGTTCTGATGGTCGGCGCTGACGATGTCGACCTTCATATTATGCGCCGCCGGATTGAAGTCCTCGACTGCCATTTTCACAGCGGCGACCGAGCCGGCGCCGTTGTCGTCGGCGTACAGGCTCGACATGTCGGTGAGCACGCCAATCTTGACGTTGGTGGTTGGCGCCTGGGTGGTTTGGGCCTGGGCGGTTTGGGCTTGCGCCGCCGCCGTGAACAGCGCGGCGGCCGCACATGCGACATAGGCTACGAACCTCACTGCACTCCTCCCTTTTGGCGCGGGCTTTTTCGCCCTGTCTGCCCTTACCTTATCAAACTCCGAGATAATCGTGCACTTTATCCATATTGGCCTTTAGTTCAGGAGTCGAAAATTCGTCGACGATGCGGCCGTGCTCCATGATGTAATGGCGGTCGGCGACCGCGGCGGCGAAATGAAAATTCTGCTCGACCAGAAGAACGGTGAAGCCCTGCGCCTTGAGCGTCCCGATCGTGTGGCCGATCTGCTGAATAATGACAGGCGCAAGACCTTCGGTCGGCTCATCGAGCAGCAGCAGGCGGGCGCCGGTGCGCAAGATGCGTCCGATCGCGAGCATCTGCTGCTCGCCGCCGGAGAGCTTGGTGCCCTGACTGTTCAGCCGCTCGCGCAGGTTGGGAAACAGGGTGAAGATACGCTCGAGATCGAGCCCGCCCGGACGCACTTGCGGCGGCAACAAGAGATTCTCGCGCACATCGAGACTGGAAAAAATTCCGCGCTCCTCCGGACAGAACGCCATGCCGCGGCGCGCGATGGCGTCCGATTGCAGGCCGATGGTTTCACGGCCTTCGAAGCGCACCGAGCCTTTGCGCTGGCGCACGATGCCCATGATCGATTTCAGGGTCGTCGTCTTGCCGACCCCGTTCCGCCCAAGCAGCGTCACCACTTCGCCCGGCTGCACCTGAAAGGTCACGCCGTGCAGGATGTGCGATTCACCGTACCAGCTCTCGAGATCTTTCACGGCGAGCATGGGATCGGGCATGGCTGTTTTCCAATCGATCCTAAGAGTGTCCGGTCCCGAGATAGGCTTCGCGCACGGCCGGATTTTCCGACACTGTCTGATAGTCGCCTTCGGCCAGCACCTGGCCGCGCGTCAATACGGTGATGCGGTCGCAGAGATTGGCGACGACGCTGAGATTGTGCTCGACCATCAGCACCGTGCGGGTCGCGGCGACCGACTTGATGAGATCGCTGATACGCTTGATGTCCTCGTGCCCCATGCCGGCCATCGGCTCGTCGAGCAGCAGCACCGCCGGATCGAGCGCGAGCGTGGTCGCGATTTCCAGCGCCCGTTTGCGGCCATAGGGCAGTTCGACGGCGAGCGCATTGGCGTGAGGCGCCAGCCCCACATCGGCGATCAACGACAATGCGCGTTCATCGAGCGCATGCAGCACGCGCTTCGAGCGCCAGAAATCGAACGAGCCGCCGCGCTTGCGCTGCAGCGCGATGCGAACATTTTCGAGCACGGTCAGATGCGGAAACACCGCCGAGATTTGAAACGAGCGCCCGAGCCCAAGCTGCGCCACGTCGGCAGGCTTAAGCGCCGTGATATCGCGGCCGTCGAACACGATACGGCCGCGCGTCGGGCGCAAGAATTTGGTCAGAAGATTGAAGCAGGTGGTCTTGCCGGCGCCGTTCGGACCGATCATGGCGTGGATGGAGCCGCGCGCGACGCGCAGGTTTACCCCACGCACCGCGACAAAGCCGGCAAAATCCTTGGTCAGGTCTTCGGTTTCGAGGACCGTTTCACCGGACACAACAGCGTTCCCCCACGCGCGCATTCTCCGCGTGTTCCGCGCGGCCGTAAAGGGGACGTAGCTTAGCCTTTAGGCGCGTGATCGATGAGGAATTGCGGCCGGAACCGGGCCCCAAAAAAGGGGGACCCGCCCGGTGGGGACGAGACCGGGCGGGTCGGGGAATTATCGGCGCTGGCGTCGGGGGAGATGCGCGCCGATGGCAGCTCAAATGGCCACCACACCTTAGTCGGCGCGAAAGGGAGAAAGGTTCGAGGCGAAAACCGCTATTTTCGGCGGATGCTTTACTGCGGTAACTAATTACTAGAATCCAGAGCGCGGCCTATGGGCCGGGCTCGGCGGTCTCGACGACCCGATCCTGCCGCATGCGGGCAACGATGCGGGCGAGTTCTTCCTTGGCGAGTGACGTCATCGCCACGCGAACACGATAAAGCCCACCCGGTGTCGGCCCATCGACCAGCGCGGCCTGATTATTCTGCAGGAAATTGGTGATTTCGGCGGCACTGGCCTGGCGCGCGAAGCGCACCATCGCAAACGTGCCGCTCTTGTGCTCGGCGCCCTGCCCTTCGGCCGGCACCGCGGCCTGCGGCCTGGTGAAAACGTCGACGATCGCCACCGCCTGCAAAGCGATCGCGAGCGTGGCGAAGGATGCCGCCACCGCCATGGTGCGTGGTGACAGATTGGCGAAGAATCCAGTCAGCCAGCCAGCGACCGCGCCAGGCGCCGCCCGCTTGCGCGCGGCCGTTGCCTCGGCATCGATCGCCGCCATCAGCTTGTCGGCGACCCGCGACGGCGGCGCGCCGAGCGTTTCGTTGAGATGAATGGTCTCGGCAAGCTCCTCGCGCACGAGATCGACGTGCCGCATCAGATCGGGATCGTTGCGCAGCGCCTCTTCAACGCGTTGTCGATCGCGGCGACGCAAGGTGCCGGCCGCATACCACGGCAGTAGAGCCTCGATATCCGTCGGCTGTTCTTGCTGCTGGCGCGGGTTGCGCGCTTGTTCGCTGGGCGTCATGTTTCCGCTGGGCGTCATTTCGCTAGGCGTCATGGCCAACCTCGATCTATTCCTGCCATTCTGCACAGCTCCCCGAGCTTCTTGCGCGCGTAGAACATGCGCGTCTTCACGGTGTTCTCCGGAATGCCGACGATCCGCGCCACCTCTTCCACGGATTTCTCGTGGTAGTAGACGAGATCGATGATCTCCCGGTGTTCTGGCGAAAGGCCTTCGAGGCACTTCCGCAATTTCTCGCCTTTATCCTGTTTGGTGGCGGCACGTTCAGGATCATCTGCAGCATCCTCGATCGATTCCGCCGTCTCCGCGTCGAGCCCGTCATCGCGCCGCTTGCGCAATAACGACAACGCCTTGAACCGCGCGATGGCGATGAGCCAAGTCGATACGGCGCTGCGGCCTTCGAAACGGCTGGCCTGGCGCCACACGTCCAGGAACACATCACCGATGACGTCTTCCGCCGCCATCTCGTCGCGCAACAAACGCAACACGAAGCGATAAATGCGCACATGGTGCCGCGCGAACAGCACCTGCATCGCAAGCCGGTCGCCCCGTGCGATCCGACCGATCAGCGCTTCGTCCGCCGGTGCTTGCATCGCCTTAGGGTCGGCTCATGGATTTGGTCGCGGTTTGTGGCACGGAGGTTCAACTGCCTGTGAGGAATTATGAGGCCACGGCATAGCGCCCGGAAACCGTGAAATTATGCAGATTACTCATAAGCTTAGGTCATAAATCAGATGATGACCATGCCTCTCGCGCGCCAAATTGTGCTGCTTTCGCCCATGATGCAAGTTCCACGTAATGTTCCGGTAAGCTCGGCCACGCACTGGGCGCATGGCTTGGATGCGTGATCTTGGCGCACGTTTTTGGCACAGGCCTTCGCCTGCGCAAGCCATAATCGGCTACCGCCGCGCGCCGGCCCGGAAACTACGACTGCCGTTCGCCGAGCGGCTTTTCCTCGAGCAGGACCACCGACAGAAACGCCACGGCAAGCGAAGCGGCCACCGCAAAAAAAACGATGGTGAAGGCGGCGAGCGACGCACCGCCCAGGAAATTATGGCCGAGCGTGCCGCCGGCCGCTCCGACCGGCGCCTGCGCCAGGATGATCGCGCCGAATATCGCCACCAGGATCGTGCCGATCAGCGTGCGCGCGAAATTCATGGTGCCGAGCCCTGCGCCGAGATCGTGCGCCGGCACCGTGTTCTGCAGCGCCACTTGTGTCAGCGGCGCGGTCGGCCCCCAGCCGATTCCGATCAAAAGCAAAAGGATCTCGAATTTTTGCGGCGTCATGCTGCCGACCGACAGCGCGAGCGTGATGACCGTGCCGACGCAGAGAACCAAAAAGCACAGCGGCAAGAGCTTGTAGCGCCGCACACGGCCGAGCAGTTGGCCGGAAAGGCCGGCGCTCACGTTCAACGTGACCATCAGGATGATCATGCTGAGGCCCGACGAGGTCGGCGACCAGCCGAGCGCGCTTTGTAGATACATCGGCAGAAAGACGTTGAGACTGATCATTGCGCCCCAGCCGAACGAATGCGCGGCGATCGCGAGTCGCGCCGCGCGATCGGACAGGATCGCGATCGGGATGAGCGGCTCGGCCGCAGTAAGAAGCCGCGCGACCAAGGCCACGCCCAGCAGCAATGCGCCGCCGAACAGCGCCAGAACCGCGGTCGACAGCCACGGATAGCGCACGCCGCCGATATTGAGCGCCAGCATGAATGTCGAACTCGCCGCCATCACGAGAACCGCACCGGCGATATCGAGCCGATGCGGGCGCTCGCGCCGCGGCAATCGCTTGAGCACGGTGAGTGCTATCACAAGCGCGAGCACGCAGAGCGGAAAGTTCCACAGAAAGATCACCGGCCAATGCAGATGTTCGGAAATCCATCCGCCAAGCGCGGGGCCGGTGCCGCCCGCGGTCGTGAAGGCGACGGAAAAATACATGTAATACTTGCCGCGATCCTTTGGCGGCGCGATGTCGCCCAGAACCATATTCGCGGTCACGGTGAGTCCGCCCGCACCGCAGCCTTGCACGACCCGGCCGCAGATCAGCATCAGCATATTGGGCGAAGCCGCGGCGATCAGCGAGCCGATCATGTAGACGGTGATGCCGATCAGCATCGCGGCGCGGCGGCCGTGAATGTCGGCGAATTTGCCGTAGAGCGGCGTGAGCGCGGTCGACGAAATCAGAAACGCCGTGATCAGCCACGGCAGATTATGCACTTCGCCGAGGCTCCGGCCGATGGTCGGCAGTGCACTTGCCAGGATCGATTGATCGACGGAGCCGAGGAAGACCGGAAGCATCATGCAGGCGACGATCAGCCGCTTTTCCCGGTGCGACAGCGTCTCCGCTGCGGGGCGCATCGGCGGCGCCGGGGATCGGCTGCAAGACGCCTCGACGCCCGGCCTCTCCATGGCCAAGGCGGATTCGCCGATCGTTTCCTCGTCGCTTACGGCGCCTGCATTGCGCTCGTCGTTCATGCGGCACGATTTCCGTCGCGCTCTTTCGGCGCGGCGTCCTCCCGGCTGAATTTCGCGCCTAGCCATAACGGCAAATGCCGCCGCTGTCATTTGCTGTTACGATGACGCTGCCATTCCTAAAGCTTGCAGCCAGCGCATAAAATGCCGCGGCAACCTTAAGAAGAGTGTTTCCGGGAGAGTGTTACCGAGGAGAGAACGTGATGAAGCGACGCGAATTACTGAAGCTCGGCGCGCTGGCGGCTTTCGCGCCGCTGGTTTCGATGTCTCGGCCGCATCAGGTGCTGGCGCAATCGGATTATCCGAATAAGCCGGTGCGCATTGTCGTCAACTCGGCGGTCGGCAGCGCCAACGACGCCACCGCCAGGATTCTCGCCGACAGGCTCGGCGAAGTCTGGAACCGGCAGGTTGTGATCTTCAATCAGCCCGGCGCCGGCGGCGCGATCTCGGCCCGCGTCGCGGCGCAATCCGCGCCCGACGGTTATACGTTGTATATGCCGGCGACTTCGGTGTTTCTGGCGCTGCCCGGCGGCCCGGGCGTGGCGCCAAACCTGCCGGTCGAACTGCCGCGCGATTTCACCGCCATCGGCTTTGTGCTGCAGCAGCCGATCTTCATCGCCGCTTCACCGAAGTCCGGCATCGCTTCGATCGCCGACATCATTGCGCGCGCCAAGGAGAAGCCGAACGAATTGTCCTACGCATCGACCGGACGCGGGCGGCTCACGCATCTGACCATGGAGCTGTTGCAGCAGCGTGCCGACGTCAAGCTGCGGCTCGTTCCCTATGCCGGAGGACCGGCGCAAGCGATGGGCGACGTTGTCGCCGACCGCGTCGACTTGGTGCTCGACGCCTATGCCGGCCTGGCCGGCGCCACGCAGGGCGGTCTGGTGAAGATGCTGGCATCGACATCGGCGCAGCGATTGCCGGGAATGGAAAACCTGCCCACTGTCGCGGAAACACTGCCCGACTTTTATGTCGGCGCCTGGAACGTCATCGTCGCGCCGCTCGGCGCGCCCGACGCCATCGTGCGCAAGGTCAATGCTGATCTGCGCGCCGCCGTCGAGGACAAACAGGTTGCCGCGAAGTTTGCGGCGAACGGCGCTTACACCCGCTACATGACGCCCGAAGAGACAGTGGCCTTCACTCAGTCGCAGCAAAAAATCTGGCGGCCGATTCTCGAGAAAGTCGCCCGCGAGTCCGAGTAAGGCGCAGACCTTGGAGCAACCGGTCAGGTTCGCTATAATGCTCGGCACGGACGCGCCGTAAGCGCGTCGCCGGCTCCCGGATTGGACGCGTCCGGATTTTCACCACATCGACATCCCGCGCGGCATGACCGCGCCATTCGCGTTCGCGCAGGAACGCCACGCGAGCGCGCCGAAAGAGAACATCATGAGAATCAGCGCACGCAATCAGATTGCCGGTCAAATCGTCGAGGTGAAGAAGGGCGCGACCACGGCCCATGTCCGCCTCGAAATCGCTCTGGGCCGGATCATCACGGCTTCGATCACCAACGAGGCCGTTGACGAGCTCGGGCTCAAGGGCGGCGCCAAAGCCACCGCGGTCATCAAAGCGTCCGACGTGATGATCGCCGTCGATTGAAGCGCGATCACGCGTGAAGCAAGAAGGTCGAGTTCGTGAAAACCATTCTCATAACCTTGATGGCGGCCGCCATCGTCGGCCCCTGCCTGGCGCAAGAGCCGAAACAAGAGCCAGTCGGCTGCGACAAATTCAAATGGCCGCTCGACAAAGAGCGCGCCACGCTCACCGGCACGGATTTGCCAAAAGTCGCCTCCAGCGCTTCCGTCATGTGGCCGATCCCGTGGGCGACGATCGTAACGCTCGCGCCGTTCGCCGACGCCAAGCTTCCCGTGGCGCCGGAACGCGCGCCGAAATCGCCAACGTCTTTCGCCGGCTTCATTCAAGTTCATGCTCCGGCGAAGGCCGGCACTTATAAGATCACTCTGTCATCCGAAGGTTGGATCGACGTGGTACAGGACAGCCACGCCGTGAAATCGGTGGCGTTCAGCGGCGCGACCGGCTGCGAGGGCGTTCGCAAGAGCGTGAAGTTCGAGCTAGCGGCGCAGCCGCTGACGATCGAGCTGAGCGGCGTGCCGTCCAATTCGATCGGGATCGCGGTAAGCCCCGAATAGCTCATGATCTTGTCTATCTGCGCGTGTCGCTGACAAGTCCCGCGCGGCGAGACTTATTGCTTCAGCGTATTGGCGACCTTGAAGCTCGCATCGGTCTGCGACTTGATGTGTTCGAGCGTCACGTCGGGCGCAAGCTCGATCAGCGTCAGTCCGCCGCCATGGCGGTCGAGCGTGAACACGCCGAGATCGGTGATCACCATGTCGACGACGGCGGCACCGGTGAGCGGCAGATTGCAGCGCTTCAGGAGCTTGGATTCGCCCTTGGCGGAATGCTCCATCAGCACCACGACCTTCTTGACGCCGCCGACCAGATCCATGGCGCCGCCCATGCCTTTGACCATCTTGCCGGGGATCATCCAATTGGCGAGGTCGCCGTTCTCCGCCACCTGCATGGCGCCGAGAATGGCGATATTGATGTGGCCGCCGCGGATCATGGCGAACAAATCCGCCGAATTGAAATAACTCGTGGTCGGCAGCTCGGTGACGGTCTGCTTGCCGGCATTGATCAGATCGGCGTCTTCCTCGCCCTCGAACGGAAACGGCCCGGTGCCGAGCATGCCGTTCTCGGACTGCAGCTGCACGCTGATGCCCGGCGGGATGTAATTCGACACCAGCGTCGGAATGCCGATGCCGAGATTGACGTAGAAACCGTCTTGCAACTCTTTGGCGGCGCGTTCCGCCATCTGCTCGCGGGTCCAAGGCATTAGTGTTCGCCTCCCATCAGACTTCCTCCCCTGTTCCGGCCGGCGCATCGGCTTTGGTGCGCTTGCGGACCGTACGTTGTTCAATGCGCTTGGCCGCGTTCGGAACGTGGATCAAACGCTGGACGAAGATTCCCGGCGTGACGATATGGTCCGGATTGATATCCCCGGGCTGCACCAGTTGCTCGACCTCGGCGACGGTAATCTTGCCGGCGGTCGCCATTGGCGGATTAAAATTGCGCGCGGTCTTGCGGTAAGCCAGATTGCCCTCGGTATCGCCGCGATAGGCATGCACGATCGACAGATCGGCGACGAGACCGCGCTCCATGATGTAGCGCTCGCCGTCGAAGACCTGTTCGGGCTTGCCTTCGGCGATCTGGGTGCCGACGCCGGTCTTCGTGAAGAAGGCGGGAATACCGGCGCCACCGGCGCGGATGCGCTCGGCAAGCGTGCCTTGCGGGTTAAACTCGATCTCAAGCTCGCCGGCGAGAAATTGCTGCATGAAAGTCTTGTTCTCCCCGACATAGGAGGAGATCATTTTCTTGATCTGGCGGGTTTCGAGCAGCACGCCCAGTCCCGCGCCATCGATCCCGGCATTATTGGAAACGACGGTCAGGTTCTTCACGCCGGAATCGCGGATCGCGAGAATCAAGGATTCCGGGATGCCGCAGAGGCCGAACCCGCCGGCCATGATGATCATGCCGTCCTTGAGCACCCCGGCCAACGCGGAACGCGCGTCGGCATAGACCTTGTTCATGCCCCCTCCATTTCGCCCGGCAATCGCCTACCGCTTAAGTAGTCTCTTACGCATAGCGGCGCGCGCGGAAACGTCAACCGTTCGAAGGATAGGAATAGGTCGTTACGATCGGCAGCTGGATCTGCGGATGCGGATAGTAATTCCAGGCCACATACATGCCGGCGAACAGAATAGCCGTCAGGAGCGCGCCACCGATCCGGCTGCCCAATGAGATGACGTTGCCGACCAAAGCGGCAACGAAGACGAACGCTCCCATGATCGCGACGTAGAGCCAATTTACGGCTGACCAGTCGATAGGCATCGTTTGCTCCTGAATGACCGAGTATCCGGTTCAATGACCTGCGCAGTGATTTGCTTAGTGACTTTACCCGTTCAATAACGTGTCAGCTTAGCCGAGGACGCCGCCTGGCGCACCCCGGACTTAAGATTTTGGCCAGCGCCGAACCTTGCTGCGGGGACACTAGCCGAGGCTTCATCAGAAACGATATAAGGCTCGCGCAACCTGCCGGTGACATCCCCGAACTTGCCGGTGACATCTCGGCTTTGGCGCCCTCCCTAAACCGGCTGACACGCAGCCCCCTCATTCGCACATACGAACTTGCGCAATTCATGACCAACCTGCTCATCCTCCTGACCTTGCCGGAGAACGTCCGCAATCAATATCGCGACCGGCTCAAAGCGCGCTTTCCGGAACTCACGATCGACATTGCCGATCATCATTCCAAGGTTGGGCCGCATATCGCCGCGGCCGACGCGCTTTTGACCTTCGCGCCCATGCTCTCGCCGAAAGTGCTGCAGGATGCGGCACGGCTGAAATGGGTGCAGGCTTTGGGCACCGGCGTCGACAACCTCATCGACCAGGAGGCGCTGCGTAAGGACGTCATCGTCACCAATATCCATGGCATTCACGGCCCGCCGGTTTCGGAAGCGGCGCTCGGCGCGATGCTGGCGCTCGCCCGCGATCTGCCGCGCGCCGTCCGCCTGCAGGACGAGAAAAGATGGTTCCGCTTCCCGGCGCAGCTTCTCCACAACAAGACGGTCGGCATTTTCGGCGTCGGCGTTATCGCCGAAGCGCTGGCCCCCAAATGCAAAGCCTTCGGCATGCGCGTGATTGGCGTGAGCTCAGCGCCGCGGCCGGCGCCGGGCTTCGACGACATGCGCTCCCGCGACGAGATGCTCAAAGTCGTCGGCGATTTCGACTTCTTCGTGCTGCTCACGCCGCTCACCGACAAGACCCGCAACAGCGTCAATGCCGAAGTGTTCGCGGCGATGAAGCCGTCGAGCTTTTTGGTCAATCTCGCGCGCGGCGGCGTCGTCGACGAGCCGGCATTGGTCGAGGCGCTCAAGAACAAGCGCATCGCCGGCGCCGCGCTCGACGTGTTCTCGCAGGAGCCCCTGCCCGCCGATCATCCGTTCTGGTCGATGCAGAATGTGATCATCACCACGCATCAGGGCGGCTTCTGCGACGTCTATGTCGATTACGCGCTGCCGGTCATCGAAAAGAACATGGAGCGCTTTCTCAAAGGCGACACCGGCGGCATGATCAACGTGGTGGCGCACTAAATATTTCGTCATTCCGGGGCGCGGGCGCAGACCGCGAACCCGGAATCCATAACCACAAACCGGGAATATGGATTTCGGGTTCCTCGCTGCGCTCGGCCCCGGAATGACTAGAAGGAGATAAAAATGGAAAAGCTTCCCGAACGCCTGCAGACGCCGATCTCGACGGCCGAGCTCGATCGCCGCTGGGCCGCCGTGCGTGCCGCCATGGAGCGCGACAAGATCGATGCGCTCTTGATGCAGAACAACAACGATTACATGGGCGGCTACGTCAAATATTTCACCGATCTGCCGGCGACCAACGGTTATCCGCTCACTGTGGTGTTTCCGCGCGACGACCTGATGACCATGGTGAGCCAAGGCCCGTTCGGCGGCGTCAGCAATCCGGCGGCGAGCGGCGACGGCACCCGCCGCGGCGTCAAGCAATGGCTGACCACGCCGAGCTTCGTGTCGTGCAATTACACCGCGGCTTACGACGCCGAACTCGCAGCGAAAGGGCTCGAGCCTTATGCGGGCGGCACGATCGGCTTGGTCGGCACCGCCGGCATGTCGTTCGCGCTGGTCGACCACCTGCAAAAGGGCCGCTTCTCCAATACGCGCTTTGTCGACGCCACCGATCTCGTCGACAACATCAAAGTCATCAAGAGCGCGGAGGAACAGGAATTGATCCGCCGCTGTGCCGCGATGCAGGACGGCGCGATGCGGGCGGCCTTCGCTGCGGTCGAGCCCGGCATGCGCGACCGCGATATTGCGGCGATCGCGCAATGCTATAGCCAACGCCATGGCAGCGAGAACGGCATCTATCTCTGCGCCTCGATGCCGGCGGACACGCCGGTCCAGTTCAGCCAACGCCACTACCAGAACCGCGTCATTCAGAAGGGCGATACGCTGGCATTGCTGGTCGAGGATTCAGGACCGGGCGGCATGTATACCGAGCTCGGCCGTTCCTGCACCGTCGGCAAGGCGTCGGACGAGATCAAGGAGGAATTCGCCTTCGCGCTCGAGGCGCGCAAATTCAATTTAAGCCTGCTCAAGCCCGGCACCGCCTGCAAGGACATCTTCACGGCCTACAACGATTTCATGCACAAAAACGGCCGGCCGGAAGAGAAACGGCTGCATTGCCATGGCCAAGGCTACGACCTCGTCGAGCGGCCGCTCATTCGCAGCGACGAGCCGATGGCGATCCAAAAAGACATGAACATCGTGTGTCATCCGACCTATATCCGCGGCCACGTGCTGTCCTGGGTCTGCGATAATTATCTGATCGGCCCCAACGGCCCCGGTGAGCGGCTGCACCGCTTCCCGGAGCAGATCACCGAGCTCTGACGCGCCTTAACCACGGCGCGGCATTGCGGCGAACGGCCAAGTTGACTGCGCGCCAGAAATGCAGCACTGACGCCACATGTGACGTCAATGTGACGTCCATGGAAGCCCGTTTGGGCAAAAAACGCCAACGACCCAAGGACGTTTGACCATGAAGTTCAGAGTGATTGCCGCGTTCGCCGCGGCGACTTTTGCTTGTGCGCTGCCCGCGCAGGCCGACGATTTCCCCTCGCGCCCGATGACCATGGTCATCCCGTTCGCCGCCGGCGGCCCGACCGACATTCTCGGCCGCGTCATTGCCGGCCGCATGAGCGAGATCATGGGCCAGACCGTCGTCGTCGAGAATGTCGGCGGCGCCGGCGGCATGACCGGGTCGGCGCGCGTCGCCAATGCAACACCCGACGGCTATCAGTTCGTGCTCGGCACCGTCGGCACCCACGCCCAAGGCCAGACGCTCTACAAGAGCCCGCTCTACAATTCGGTGACCGATTTCACGCCGGTCATTCTGATCGCCAACGTTCCGATCGTGCTCGAAACGCGCAAGGACCTGCCGGTCAACAATTTCAAGGAATTCGTCGCCTACGCCAAAGCGAACCAGGCAAAGATGCAATTCGCCTCGGCCGGCGCCGGCTCGGCGACGCATCTCGGCTGCGTGCTGTTGAACTATGTGCTCGGCATCAACGTCACCCATGTGCCGTATCGCGGCACCGGGCCGGCGCTGCAGGATCTCGAAGGCGGCCGCGTCGACTATATGTGCGACATCATCACCACGGCGAAGCCGCCGATCGACAGTGGCGTGGTCAAGGGACTGGCGATCTTCGACACCAAGCGCTCGCCGGCGCTGCCGAACCTTCCGACCGCCGCTGAACAAGGCACACCTAACCTTGTTGCCTATACTTGGAACGCGATCTTCCTGCCGAAAGGCACGCCGGAGCCGATCGTGAAGAAAATCCATGACGCGGCGCTTGCGGCGATGCATACGCCCGCGGTGCATGACAAGCTGACCGCGCTCGGCGCCGAAATCGTCTCCGATCAGGACGCGACCCCACAACACCTTGGCGAGCTTGTGAAAAGCGAGATCGCCAAATGGGCGGTACCGATCAAGGCGAGCGGCGTCTCCGTCGAATAGCGCCGGCTTTCAGAAGCCTGGACGGCAAAATAGCGGCGGCGCTTGGCTCCGCCGTTTTTTGTCTGCCGTTTGCGCCGCTCACATAAACGATCGACGACGGTCACTCGGCCGCCTGCGCAACGGCCTTGGCATCCGCCTTCAGCGACTTGAACATCTCGAAGGCGTCTTTCGGCTTCATGTTCTTGTGCACGACGGCGCCGACTGCGGCGATCATGGCTTGCGGCGCTTCGGATTGGAAAATGTTGCGCCCCATGTCGACACCGGCCGCACCCTGCTGCACGGCGTTATAGGCCATGGTCAGCGCATCGAGCTCCGGCAGTTTCTTGCCGCCGGCCATCACGATCGGCACCGGGCATGAGGCGGTGACGGTCTCAAAACCCTCGTCGACATAATAGGTCTTCACATATTGCGCACCGAGCTCGGCGATGATGCGGCAGGCGAGCCGGAAATATTTGGCGTCGCGCACCATGGCCTTGCCGACCGCGGTGATGCCCATCACCGGCACGCCTGCGCACAGGCCGGCATCGACGAGCTTGGTCATATTGTGCACCGAGCGCGTCTCGTGCTCGCCGCCGATAAAAACCTGGATGCCGACGCCGGCAGCGTTGAGCCGCACCGCGTCGTCCATGTCCATGGCGATCTGCTCGTCGGACAATTCCTCGCGCAGAATGCTCGGGCCGCCGGAGGCGCGCAACACCATTGGCTTCTGACACTCGGCGGGAATGACGGTGCGCAAAATGCCGCGCGTGCAGAACAGCGCGTCGCATTGCGGCAACAGCGGCACGATGGAGAGATCGATGCGCTCAAGGCCCGTGGTCGGGCCCTGGAAATAGCCATGGTCGATCGCCAGCATCACGGTGCGGCCGGACTTGGGATCGAATACCCGCGCCATGCGGTTCTTCATTCCCCAGTCGAGCTGATGCGTGCCTTTGAGAAAAAAGCCCGGCGTCTGCTGCGGCTGATCCGGGGAATAGCGTTCCCCCTCTTTGTCGGCTTCCGGCATGGTTGGTCAGTCCCCTACATAATTTCCTTGGCCGATATAGCGCCAGTGGCTGTCGGCCGCCGGCGGCGCACCAGGGTAACCCCGGTAATTCCGCGGCGCGGCCGCCTGGTAATAAGGATTGTGCTGGCAGAAGCCGCGATTGCCGGCCAGCACACTGGGCTGGCACTCGGCGGCCGATTGATATTCGCATTCCCATATGATGTCGCCGGCGCCCTGATCGACGACCGTGCACCACGGGGCGCTGCCATAGGTCGACGCCCGGCCTGCCGGGACGCCGAAGCTGATTGCCGCTGCCGAAGAAAGCGCGGCTGCCAGTGCCAGTCTGATGCGGGTTTTCACGGCAGTACTCTAGAGCATGACCCGGAAAAAAGCATGGCCTCGGACTGATCCGAGGGTTGCAACCGGTTTTCCGAATTACCGCTCTAGCGGCCAGGGCTTCTAACGCCAAGCCCGATAACGCCAAGCCCGAAAATCGAAAAAAACTCCGTCCGCTATCGGGCTTTGAGATTTGCGCCGAGCCGTGCCGGCACAAGCGCTTGGGGAACCCACTGAGGTCTCCGCAACCTGCAGCCGCTTGGCATTGTTCTCTATTTGTTCTATGGTAACGATCTTGGACGTACAGTGAACATCAACAGCCAGGTCCGTGTCTTATCCAAGGCGTGTCCCGGGCCAATACCCAAGCTTTTGCACGGCCTTATCCACGGCCGGACGCGCTCGATAGGTCGTTCAATGGCCGACACGGCTATCTCTCCGATTGAGCTCGCAATGGCGCAGAACCGCGCCAAAACGGCTTCGGCCGCGCGCACCACCGTTCTTGAGGAATTGCGCCGTCTCCTGCCGGGGGCGGGCGATATCCACAGCACCCTGCCCTTCGGCCTGCCCGCGATCGATTCCCATCTGCCGCAGGGCGGCCTCACCTGCGGCGCCCTGCATGAGATCGTGCCGGAAACGGCAGGCACGCTTTCGGCCGCCTTCGGTTTCGCCGTGGCGATGTTGAGCCGCCTGCCGCCGGGCCGCCCCCTCTTTCTCGTCATGCCGGCCTATGGGCAGCGCGACCATGGCCGCCTTTGCGGACATGGTCTCAACGGCCTCGGCCTCGATCCGGTCCGCGTCACGCTGGTCGAAACGGCGCACCGCAAAGAAACCCTCTGGGCCGTGGCGGAGACTTTGCATTCGGGTGTGCCGCAAGCGGTCGTCGGCATGATCGACCGGCTCGATCTGAAGACCAGCCAAAAACTGCAGCTCACCGCGAGCGATACCGGCCTGCCGCTGCTTCTGATCCGGCCGGCGCAGACGCTCGAAGCCAGCGCCGCATCGACGCGCTGGCGTGTCGGTGTGGCGGAAGCCGCGCGCGACCGTTTCGGGCTTATCGCGCGCCCGCGCTGGCATTTGCAGCTTGAACGCTGCCGCAACGGACGTCCTGGGGAATGGAAGGTGGAGTATGACCATGTCACGCATCGTTTCAGTTTGGCTGCCGCGCTGGCCGATCACGCGCTTTCTTGCGGCGCAGGCGCTCGCTCCTGCAAGCAAGCCGGTCGATCCTGACCGGCCCTTCGTCCTCGCTCTTGCTGCGAGCGGCGGCCTGCACATCGCGGCCTTGAACGCGGCCGCGGAAGCCGCCGGCCTTGCGGTCGGCGAATCCTTGGCCGATGCGCGCGCCAAAGCCGACAGGCTGCAAGTGCGCGAAGTCGATGCCGCAGCCGACGATGCCGCGCTGCGCCGCATCGCCTTATGGGCGACGCGCTATACGCCGACCGCTTCGCCGTGGAACGAAGAAAACGGCGCCGACGGCTTCTTCCTCGACATCGAAGGCGCGGCGCATCTGTTTGGCGGCGAGGGCAAATTGATCGCCGATCTTGCCGCGCGGCTGGAAAATTTCGGCCTGCCGGCGCGGCTTGCGGTTGCCGCAACTCCCGGCGCGGCCTGGGCGCTGTCGCACTTTCACAACTCGCCTTTATTTGTCTTGCCAACAGGCGATGAAGCTTCGGTGCTCGCCGACATGCCGGTCGAAGCGCTGCGGCTTACGCCGGAAATACGTTCGACCTTGCGCCGGCTCGGCTTCAAAACCATCGGCGCCCTGCTCGACCAGCCGCGAGCGCCCTTTGCCGCGCGCTTTACCGAACAACTCTTGCGCCGGCTCGACCAGGCACGCGGCCTCCTCGACGAGCCGCTCACGCCGATTGTCGCGCCGCCGGTTTATCACAGCCTGCACTATCTGCCCGAGCCGATCTTCACCCAGGAGGCCGTGATCGCGCGGACAAGCCGCCTGATGCAGACGTTGGCCAATGTGCTGACGCGCGACGATGCCGGCGCACGGGCGTTGCGGCTGTCGCTCTACCGCGTCGACGGCGCGGTCGAGACCGTCGATATCGGGCTCACTTTGCCGACACGCAACGTGTCGCATGTGGTGCGGCTTTTCGACCTGAAACTCGCGACGCTTGCGGCCACGCATGATGCGGATTTCAGCTCGGGCTTGGGTGCGGAATTCGGCTACGAGGCGATCGGCCTTGCCATCACCCGCGCCGAGCCGATGCCGGCGCGGCAAATCGAGATCAGTTCCGCCTCCCCCTCCCATCCCTCCCCCGCTTGCGGGGGAGGGTCAGGGTGGGGGGAAAGCAACGCCGCGGAAGATTACGCGGCCTTGATCGATACGCTGCGTGGGCGGCTCGGCCCGCAACGCGTGCGGCGGTTCGAACCCGTGGCGAGCCACATTCCCGAACACGCCGAAATCCTGGCGCCGGTCGACGGCGCAGCAGAATCGACAGAACCCACAGAACCCGTTTGGCCGCCGCTGGCCGAGGACAGAACGCGCCCACTTTTGCTGTTGCCGCAGGCCGAGCCGACGGAGGTCACCGCACTCGTGCCTGACGGGCCGCCGCGGCGGTTTTGCTGGCGCGGCGTGACTTATTACATCGCCGGCTCTCAAGGCCCCGAACGCATCGGCGCGCAATGGTGGCGCACGCCGCATGGCGAGACCAGACCGACGCGCGACTATTACCTCGTCGAGGATTTCGGCGGTCATCGTTTCTGGCTTTACCGCGAAGGTCTTTATGGGCGCGAGACGATGCAGGCGCAGTGGTACATCCACGGTCTGTTTGCGTGAGCTGTAACGTGAGTTGAACGATGAGTGCCTATGCCGAACTCGCCGTCACGACGAATTTTTCTTTCCTGCGCGGCGCGTCGCATCCGCAGGAAATGGTGGCGACGGCCGATGAACTCGGACTCACCGCCATCGGCATCGCCGATCGCAATTCCTTTGCCGGCGTGGTGCGCGCCTATGACGAAGCGCGAAAAAGAAAAATAAAGCTTCTGGTCGGCACCCGCATGGTGACGATCGACGCCTTCGAGGCGATTGCCTATCCGACCGATCGCGAGGCTTACGGGCGGCTCTGCCGGCTTCTGACCACGGGCAATCGCAAGGCCGATAAGGGCGAATGCCATCTCACCTTTGAAGACATTTTGGCGGCAAGCGCGGGACAGATTTTCATCGTGCTGCCACCGGCGGCACTCTTTGTAAATTCCGAGCAAACAAATGCGTTCACTGAACGGCTCGCAACATTGGCCCATGCCGCGCCGCACCGCACTTTCCTCGCCGGCATCCACTATCATCGCGGCAATGAGCCGCGCCGGCTCGGCCTGTTGGCGGAGCTTGGCGAGCGCAGCGGCGCGCCGCTCGTTGCCGTCAACGACGTGTCCTATCACGCGCCGGAACGCCGGCCGCTGGCCGATATCGTCACTTGCGTGCGGGAAAAATGCACACTCGCCGCAGCCGGCTTGAGACTCACCATCAATGCCGAGCGCCACATCAAACCACCGGAGGAAATGGCGCGGCTGTTCAAAAATTTTCCCGATGCCGTCGCCCGCACCACCGAGATCGCGAAAGCCTGCAGCTTCTCGCTTGATCAGCTCAAATACGAATATCCCGACGAGCCGGTGCCGCCCGGCAAAACCGCGCAACAGCATCTGACCGACCTGACCTGGGCGGGCGCCGCCAAACGCTATCCCAAGACGCGTTTTCCCAGTGGCATCCCGCAAGACGTCGTCAAGCGGCTGAACGACGAACTGGCGCTGATCGAACAGCTCGATTACGCGCATTATTTTCTCACCGTGCATGACGTGGTTGCCTATGCACGGAACGAAAAAAACATTCTCTGTCAGGGCCGCGGCTCGGCCGCCAACAGCGCGGTGTGTTTTTGCCTCGGCATCACCGAGGTCAATCCGGCGGAAAGCGATCTGCTGTTCGCCCGCTTCATCTCGGCGAACCGCGGCGAGCCGCCCGATATCGACGTCGATTTCGAGCACGAGCGGCGCGAGGAAGTGATCCAATATATTTATCGGCGCTATGGCCGCCATCGCGCGGCGATCTGCGCCACCGTCATCCACTATCGCTCGCGCCGCGCCATCCGCGAAGTCGGCAAGGTTTTAGGCTTGACGGAAGACGTCACCTCGGCGCTGGCGAAAACAGTGTGGGGCTATGGCGACGGCGAGTTACCCGACGACCACATCCGCCAAGCCGGTCTCGATCCGGAAAATCCCGCGATCCGGCAGGCGGTCGAACTCGCGACCGAACTGATCGGCTTCCCGCGTCACCTCTCGCAACATGTCGGCGGCTTCGTGCTCACGCGCGGGCCGCTCGACGAACTGGTGCCCATCGGCAATGCCGCCATGGCGGAACGCACCTGCATCGAATGGGACAAGGACGACATCGACACCCTCGGCCTGATGAAGGTCGACGTGCTTGCGCTCGGCATGTTGAGTTGCCTGCGCCGCGGGCTCGATCTCATGCAGCAGCACTACGGCACCGATTTCACCCTGGCGACGCTGCCGCAGGGCGATCGCGGCGTCTACGACATGCTGTCGCGCGCCAACTCGATCGGCGTGTTCCAGGTCGAAAGCCGCGCGCAGATGTCGATGCTGCCGCGGCTCAAGCCGCAAAGTTTCTACGATCTCGTCATCGAAGTCGCGATCGTTCGTCCGGGACCGATCCAGGGCGACATGGTCCATCCCTATCTGCGCCGCCGCGACGGCATCGAGAAGCCACACTATCCTTCGCCGGATCCGCAACATGGACCGGCCAATGAACTGGAGGAGGTGCTCAAGCGCACGCTCGGCGTGCCGCTGTTCCAGGAGCAGGCGATGCAGATCGCGATCACGGCGGCGAAATTCACGCCGGACGAGGCCGACGGGCTGCGCCGCGCCATGGCGACGTTCCGGCATACCGGCAAGGTCCATCTGTTCCGCGACAAATTCATCAACGGCATGGCCGTGCGCGGCTATGACCGCAGCTTCGCCGAACATTGCTTCGGCCAGATCGAAGGCTTTGGCGAATACGGCTTTCCGGAAAGCCACGCCGCGAGCTTTGCGCTTTTGGTTTATGCCTCGGCCTTCATCAAGTGCCATTACCCCGATGTGTTCTGCGCCGCCATCCTCAACAGCCAGCCGATGGGTTTTTATCAGCCGGCGCAGCTCGTACGCGACGCCCGCGCTCATGGCGTCGAAATCCGTCCTGTCGATGTTAATTACAGCGCCTGGGATTGCGCGCTCGAGCCGAGCGCCCCCTCCCTACCCTTCCCCGCCGGCGGGGAAGGGATGGGTGGGGGTTACGCGGTGCGCCTGGGCTTCCGCCAGGTTCACGGTCTCAACAAAGACGAATTGGAAAAACTCGTCGCGGCGCGCGGCAACGGCTTTGCCTCGATCGAACGCCTCGCGGCCATCGCCGGCATTTCCCGCTTCACCATCGAGCGGCTTGCGGAAGCCGATGCGTTCGCTTCGCTGCATCTCGATCGCCGCCGCGCTTTATGGGCGGCGCGGCGGCTCGACATGATCGGCGCCCGGCCGCGCCGGAAAGCTTCGAACAATGAAATTGCCGTCAGCGCGGAGGACACCCTGCCGCTGCTCACGCCGCATCTGAGCGACGAGCTTTTCCCCGAGCCGGAAGTCGCGCTCCCCGCCATGCCGCTCTCCGAACATGTCGTCGAGGATTACGTGGCGACCGGCCTGTCGCTGAAAGCGCATCCGGTGCGGTTTTTCCGCAACCGCCTCACGGCCCTTGGCGCCGTCCACAATATGCAATTGCGCAGCGACGCATTGCCGCAGGATTCGGTCGTCACCGCCGCAGGTCTCGTCCTGGTGCGGCAACGGCCCGGCACGTCGAAAGGCGTCGTGTTCATGACGCTCGAAGACGAGACCGATATCGCCAACATTATCGTCTGGCCGAAGGTCTTCGAGGCCAACCGCCGCACAGTAATGACGTCGCGTTTTCTTGCCGTGCGCGGACGCCTGCAACGCGTCGGCCTTGTCGTCCATGTGGTCGCGGCGAGCTTTATCGATCTTTCCACTGAACTGCCCATGCTGCGCGACGGCGCGCTGTCACTGCCCGCGGTGGCGTGTCCGTCCCACCAGGAAGGCTCATGGCAACAGGAAAGCTCATGGCAACAGGAAAGCTGGCGGCACGACTCGCAACGCATGCTCAAGAGCCGCGACTTTCACTGAAGGAAGCATATCAAGGAGCCTCGTCATGTGCGGCCGCGCCAAACTTCCCGGGGACATTTCCGAAATCAAACTCGATTTGAAGATCGACTGGGAGGAGATCGGCGCCTACCAGCCGCAATGGAATGCGGCACCGACAGCCAAACTTCCGGTTGTCGTCTCGCGTCCCGGCGAGCGCATTCTCACCATGATGCGCTGGGGTTTGCTGTCGGGTTCGACCCGCTCCTGGGCGGAAGCCGGCAAGATCGGGCGCAAAACCTTCAATGCCCGCGCCGAAGCGATCGACACCTGCCCGGCCTTCCGCACCGCCTGGGCGAACGGCCGCCGGTGCCTCGTCATCGCCGACGCCTATTACGAGTGGCGCGCTGCCGACAAGCAACCTTTCGCTGTGGCCTTAAGTAACCGCGGTCCGATGACTTTAGCCGGCTTGTGGGACAGCTGGACCGCGCCGGGCGGCGACATCGTCAAATCCTTCACCATCATCACAACGACCGCCAATACGCTTTTGCAACCCTTGCATGCCCGCATGCCGGTATTGCTCTCACAAGAGAACTGGGCCGGCTGGCTCGGCGAAACCGCGGTTGAAGACGCCGACCTCAAAGCCATGCTCAGGCCTTACCCCAGCGTCGGCAAATCCCACCCCAGCTTGGCCTTTTGGCCGGTGGATCGGCGCGTCGGCAATGCACGCAACAACAGCCCGGATCTGTTCGCGCCGCTCGGGCAAGATTGAGCTCGGACAAGACGACTTGGGTCCAGAATGACTTGGGTCCGAAATGACCTGGGTCCAGAATGACTTGGGCCCAGATAAATTGGGCCCCGCCGGGGTTATTACTTCCCGATAGCGTGCCAGTTGGAATAAACCGGGCGGCCATTAAATATAGTCGCAGCCTATCTGCCGGGCATCATCGTGCCGTCATACATAGGAGTTGCACGCTTGCGCGGTGACCTATATCGTTTGGTACCTGCCGAATGCAGGGTCTCCACCGTGCCGAAAACCACGGCAGGGGGAAAACGGCGGGAGACCCCGACCGAGACTGTCGCGACAGCTGACCTTATAACAGCTGACTGTTGCGACACCTCGTCGCTCCGGAACATCTCGCTACTTGTTGTAGTTCCTCGTTTCGAACAATATCGGGGCGAGATCGATTAAAGGCCCCGAAGACGGCGCCGGGAGGAAAAATTGCGGCCTTCCACCAGCCCTCTCCGCGAGCTGATTGGCAAGCGGGATTTCTATGCTGGCGGCTTGATGGTGTTGCTTGGCCTTGGCATTGCGCTCAAGGGCACGAGCTACCGCGCCGGCACACTCATGCATATGGGACCGGGATTTCTGCCGACCGCGCTCGGCGTTCTCCTGGTTCTGCTCGGCATCTCCATTGCCGCTGCCGGACTGGCGCCGTCCACGGACGGCCAGGAAGAGGACCAAAGCCTGTTGCCGGAGAACCCGCAATGGTGGGCCTGGTTCTGCATCATCATGAGCCCGATCTGCTTCATCTTCTTCGGGCGCTATTTCGGGATGATCCCCGCAACATTCTCGTGCGTCTTCATCGCCGCGCTCGGCGATAAAAAAGCGACGTGGCTGGGCACCTTCGTGCTCGCCACCGTCGTCACCGTTTTCGGCGTCGCCCTCTTCTCCTATTTCCTCCAGGTGCCGATGCCGATCCTCACGTGGAGGGGCGATCTGTGATCGGAACCGCACTGCAGGATCTCTGGGGCGGCTTTCACGTCGCCTTCGAGTTCCACAATCTGATCTTCTGTTTCATCGGCGTGCTTGTCGGCAACATGGTCGGCGTGCTGCCGGGCATGGGCCCGCTCGCCACCATCTCGATCCTTCTGCCGCTCACGTTCGGCATGAAGCCGGTCGCCGCCATCCTAATGCTTGGCGGCGTGATGTACGGCGCGCAGTATGGTGGCGCCATCTGCTCGATCCTGCTCAATTTGCCGTGCCATCCACCGCATGCGGTGACCTGTCTCGACGGCTTCCCGATGACCAAGCAGGGCCGCGGCGGCGTTGCGCTTGGCCTCACTGTGTTCGCTTCCTTCGTCGGCGCCTCCTGGGGCATCACCGAAATGGTCTTCCTGTCGCCGCTCCTGGTGAGGGCGGCGTTGCAATTCGGCCCGGCCGAAGTCTGTACGCTGATGCTGCTCGGCCTGCTCGCCGGCTCGACGCTGGCGCGCGGCTCGCCGATCAAGGGCGTGGCAATGACGGTGCTCGGGCTGTTCCTCGGCTCGGTCGGCACCGACCTCGAGACCGGTTCGGAACGCTACACGTTCGGCATGACCGAACTCGATGACGGTATCGAACTGATCGCACTCGCGCTCGGTCTGTTCGGCATCGCCGAGTTCATGAACAGCGTCAACCAGGTCGCGCCGATCAACACCAAATATACCAAGGTCGGCCTCAAGGACATGCGGCCGACCAAACAAGACTTCAAACAAGCCTTCTTCCCGATGTGGCGCGGCACCATCATCGGCAGCCTGTGCTCGCTCATTCCCGGTACCGGGCCGACCATCGCCTCCTTCGTCGCTTATGCGACCGAGAAGAAGATCTCCAAACATCCGGAGAAATTCGGCACCGGCCTGATCGAAGGCGTGGTCTGCCCCGAAGCGGCGACGCACTCCTCGGTGCAGGGCGACTTCATCCCGACCATGAGTCTCGGCATTCCCGGCGACGCGGTGATGGCGCTGCTACTGGGCGCCTTGATGATTCAAGGCATCGTGCCCGGTCCGCAGCTCATCTCGCAGCATCCCGATATCTTCTGGGGCCTGGTGGCGAGCTTCTGGATCGGCAACATCATGCTGGTCCTGCTCAACGTGCCGCTGATCGGCATCTGGGTGAAGATGCTGGCGATCCCGTACAAGTATCTGTACCCGAGCGCCATGTTCTTCGTCTGCATCGGCGTCTATGCCGCCAATAACGACTTCTTCCAGGTCGGCGAAGTCGCGGTCATCGGCCTGTTTGGCTACGTGCTGCTGCGGCTTGGCTTCCATCCGGCGCCGATCCTGCTCGGCTTCGTGCTCGGCCCGCGTTTCGAGGAGAACTTCCGCCGCGCCATGCTGATCTCGCGCGGCGATATGACGGTCTTCATCCAGCGCCCGATCAGCGCGGTCTTCGTTGCGCTGTGCGTGATCCTGATCGGCTCGCAGATCTACCTCCGGCTCAAAGGCTCCAAGCCGCCGATCGAGCCGTCGCTGCAGCCGCATGGCAACGGCAGCCCGGCCGTTACCGCCGAGATGCGGACGCCGGCCGAATAATCCGGGCGCAGAACGCAATCAGGGCATGACCTCTTTCGAGATCATGCCCTTTTTGATTCTTGTGCGCCGCTTGCCGGCTTGAATTGTTCAGGGATTGCGCAAGCCACGCTCGAGCACGCGCGCCAGCCGGTCGGAGAACAGCTTGGCATCGGCCGGCCGGTCGCCTTCGAGGAGCCGCGCCTCGTCGAACAACAGATGCGCGGCGTCCTCCTTGAAGCCCTGCTCGCCTGCGCCGAGCGCCGCCAGTGCGACCACGAGCTTGTGGTGCGGATTGACCTCGAGGATCGGCTGCGATGCCGAGGTCAGCCGCCCGGCGCTGGCCAGTAGCTTTTCCAGCGCGCGGTCGGGACCGGCTTCGGCCGCGACCAGGCAGACCGCGCTGTCGGTGAGCCGTTCCGACGCCCTCACCTCCGCGACCTGGTCGCCGAGCGCCGATTTCAGGAATGCCAGGAACTGTTTGACCGTTTCGGCGATGTCCGGCGGCGCCGCCGCCGCGGCATCGAGCCGCGGAATGAGCGCGAGGTCGGCGGCGCCTTGCGTCACCGATTTGAATGGCTTGCCGTCGAACGAGACGCCCGGCATGACCCAGAACGTATCGACCGGATCCGGCAACAGCAGCACCTCGATGCCGCGGGCGCGAAAGCCTTCAAGATGCGGCGAGGATTTCAGCCGCCCGATCTCGTCGCCGGCGAGATAATAGATGGCGGTTTGGTTGGTCTTGAGCCCGGCAACATAGTCGCCGAGGCTCCGCCAATCGTCGCCCCCCGTCGTGGTCTTGAACCGCGCCAGCTTGAGGAGCACATCGCGGCGTTCGAAATCCTCGTAAATGCCCTCCTTGAGCACCGCGCCGAACACGTCCCAAATCTTGATGTAGGTCTCCGGTTCCTTGTCGGCGAGCCGTTCGAGCTCGGACAAGACGCGGCCGGTCACGCCCTTGCGGATCGCGGCCAGAAGCGGGCTCTCCTGGATTTTCTCGCGCGACACGTTCAGCGGCAGATCGGCGGAATCGACGAGGCCGCGCACGAAACGCAGATAGCGCGGCAGGATATCGGCGTCGTCGGTGATGAAGACACGCTTGACGTAGAGCTTGATGCGGCCCTTGCGATCCGGATCGAACAGATCGAACGGCCGCGCACCCGGCACGAACAGCAGCGTCGTGTAATCCTGCCGTCCCTCCGCACGATAATGAATGGTGAGCGCCGGCTCGTCGAAAGCGCCGGCAATGCTGCGGTAGAAATCGGTGTAGTCGGCCGGCTTGATCTCGGATTTCGGCTTGGCCCAGAGTGCCGCACCGTCGGTGATCTCCTTGGGCTCGGCGCCCGGCTTGTCGATAACGGCGATCGGCACCGGCACATGGCCGGACTGCGCTTTGACCAGCTGTTCGATGGTCGCGCGCTCGGCATAGGTCTTGGCGTCGTCCAACAGGTGCAGCACGACGCGGGTGCCGCGGCGCGGCGCGGCGTCGAGCGGCAGCGGCGACACGGCATATTCGCCTTTGCCGTCCGAGCTCCATTGCCAGGCCGCATCACTGCCGGCACGGCGGGACAGCACATCGACCCGGGCCGCGACCATGAAGGCCGAATAGAAGCCGACGCCGAACCGGCCGATCAGCGGGCTCGCCTCCCCGGCCGGGTTGTCGCCCTGCGCCGCTTCGACTTTTTCCAGGAACGCCTTGGTGCCGGACCGCGCGATGGTGCCGAGCGCCTCGATCATCTCGTCGCGGCTCATGCCGATGCCGTTGTCCTCGATCGACAGCCGCCTGGCGTCGGGGTCGAGCCCGACCGTGATGCCGAGCTTGCCGTCATCGCTCAGTAGCGACGGGTCCGACACAGCTTCGTAACGCAGGCGCTCGCAAGCGTCGGCGGCATTGGCGATCAGCTCGCGCAAAAACACCGATTTATCGGAATAGACCGAGTGCACCATCAGATGCAAAAGCTTGGCGACATCGGCCTGGAAAGGATGGGCCTCGAACGGCCGGTCCTCGGCATCCCGTTTCGTTTCTTCGGCGACGGTCATGGCAATGTCCCTTGAAGCAATTCCTCAGCACCGAAATGGCGAGAAATCGCTGCAAATTCAAGGGGGTTGTGAGAGCACCGGCCGCCGCGATCAATTGTCGGCGATCGGCCCCGGCAGCCAATCAATGCCACGGAGCGGCGTCACTTCGACGAGCGCGATGAGACCGAGCTCGAGGCTCGGATCGAAATAGCGCATGGTTTGCTCGTTGAAGTCGATGACGCGGCCGGGTTCGAGCGGCCCGACGTCGTTGATCTTCACGATCGCCTGCTTGTCGTTCTTCGCAACCAGCGCATAGCTCGGCAGATAGTCCTTGCCGTAGCGAACGCCGCCAAACATCTCACGCAAGTCGATTTGGATCGCGGCGGTCCAGGCGCCCGGATCGTATTGCTCGCCAGATGCGGTTTCCGCGCCGCCGGAACGATAGCCCGGCCGATAGGGATTGTAGGTCGACGCCGTGCCCAGCAAGGTCACACTGCTGACCACCGCGTTCTCTTTGTTTTGCTTGTGCTCCATAACCGCCGAATGGACCGGCCACGACTGAGCGAATGACTGAGCGAACGGCTGTTCGGCAGCGGCGCCGAGCACGACGCCACCTGATTTAACGCTGGCCGATTTGACGTTAGCCGACTTGATCACCGACGAAGACGACGTGGAAAAAGCGAACAGGATTGCGACGACGCAAAGCGCGGCGCCCAAGCGCACCACCATTTTTAGATTCTCCCGGATAGTCCCCAACAAAGGGCGCGCATAAATAAGCGTCGCGTGGTGCAATTAAGGCGAGAGTTGGATTATTTACAGATCGTGCGCGCGCTGTGCGAAATCAGCAGCGGGAGCGCGAAACTCAATGCAGAATTGTTTGGAACTCGACGACGATATCAGCGGCGGCTGAGGAACTTTTAGACCGGCACGCGGACATTTGCCCGCAAACCGCCGAGCGGCGAATCGCCGAGCGTGATGTCGCCGCCATGCGAGCGCGCGATGTCACGAGCGATCGCAAGCCCGAGCCCGGTGCCGCCTTCATCTTGGTTGCGCGCATCATCGAGACGCAGGAACGGCTTGAACACATCGTCGCGCAGATGCACGGGAATGCCGGGCCCGTCGTCGTCGACGGTGACGTTGAGCCAGCGGTGGTCGCGATGGCCGGTAATGCCGACAGTCGAGCCAAAACGCCCGGCATTGGCGACGAGATTAGCCAGACAGCGCTTGAACGCTGCCGGCCGCACCGTGACTTCGGGCGGCCCGTAGAAATTGACGCTTGCCCGATGGCCGTGGCGCTCGGCATCGAGCTTGAGCTCTTCGAGAAGCGCCGCGATATCGGTCGGCGCCGACTGCTCGCCCATGTCGCCGCGGGCAAAGGCGAGATAGGCCTCGAGCATGGCCGCCATTTCGTCGACGTCTTTCTTCATGGCGTCGATTTCCGGCGTATCGCCGAGAAGCGCGAGCTCAAGCTTGAACCGCGTCAGGATGGTGCGCAGGTCGTGCGAGACGCCGGCGAGCATCGTGGTGCGCTGTTCGATGGCGCGCTCGACGCGGCCTTTCATTTCCAGAAACGCCGCGGCGGCCCGGCGGACTTCACGCGCGCCGCGCGGCCGGAAGTTCTGCGCCTCACGTCCCTTGCCGAAGGCTTCCGCCGCGTCGGCAAGCCGCACGATCGGCCGGATCTGATTGCGCAAGAAGGCGATCGCGATGGCGAGCACGACGAGCGAGGTCACCACCATCCAGACCAGAAAGATCCAGGAATTGGGATCGTAGACGTCGGCGCGCTTGGCGAAGACGCGCATGATCGTGTCGTCGAGCTTGATGCGGATTTCCACGATCGAAGAGCGGCCGACGGTGTCGATCCAGAACGGCAGACCGATCTGCTTGCTGATCTGTTCCGACAGCGCCTCGTCGAGCTGGGAGAAGAACGGCTTCGGACCGGGCGGCGGCAATTGTGCGCCGGGCAGAAAATCGACGACGAGGCCGAGACGATCCTGGGCGATGCGGCGCAGCTGCGCGTGATCGGGATCCTGCGGATAGGTCTTATAGACGTCGATCAGGGTCGCGATCTCCTGTGTCACCGCCGACGACAGATAAGTGGTGACCAGATTCCAGTGCCGTTCCATGAACAGAAAAGCGACCACCGATTGCAGCACCACCATCGGAACGATGATGATCAGAAGCGAACGGGCATACAGCCCCTTCGGCATGACCGATTTGAGGAAGCGTCCGAGACGATCCCAATTACCGGCAATTGGTCCGACGATCGGGCGCAGTGCTGAGGCGAAGACGCCGGCAACGGCATTCACCGCATCGGCCAATTGGCCGGCGGCATTGCGCAAGCGTCCTAAGCCGTCGTCTAAGCTTGCCATGCGGAGCCCGTCATGATGCTCAGGCCGTCGCGACCAGCCGGTAGCCAACCCCGCGCACGGTCTGCACGATCAGGGGATTGCTCGGATCGCGCTCGATCTTGCGGCGCAGCCTGTTAACCTGCACGTCGACGGTGCGTTCGCTCACCGCTTCGCCCGAGCCGGCGAGCGCCTGTCGCGGCACCGTCTCGCCGACGCTCGTGGTCAAGACGCGCAGCATGTCGCGTTCGCGGTCGGTGAGCCGGATCACTTCCTCGCCCTTGCGCAATTCGCCACGTGTGAGGTGATAGACGAACGGCCCGAAGCGGACCAATTCGACCGGCGCTGCGCTCGGCGGCCGCGCCCGCTTGAGAATATTAGCGACGCGCAGTGCGAGCTCGCGCGGCTCGAACGGCTTCGCCAGATAGTCGTCAGCGCCGATCTCGAGCCCCTTGATGCGGTTTTCCTTTTCGTCCCGCGCCGTCAGCATCAGGATCGGCACCGCCGACGTGGCGCGGATGGTGCGCGCGAAATCGAACCCGCTTTCGCCCGGCATCATGACATCGAGAATGAGCAGATCGAATTTCAGGCCGGCGAGCTTGGCCCGCGCGTCGGCCGCGGTTTCCGCGGTCGAGACGCGGTAGCCTTCCCCGAGCAGGAAGCGCGACAACAGCGCACGGATGCGCCGGTCGTCGTCCACCACAAGAAGATGCGGCGCGTCGTCAGCCGGATTCTGCACCGCTTCCGGTTTTACATCCGTGCTGCTCATGACACGTTGTCTTCGCCGCGGGCGCGCTCGCGGTCGGCAAAAGAATCCGCGCGCGCGATCAGACCCAGCACGCGCTCGCGGTCGCCGGCGTCGATCATGCCGGCGAGAAAGCGCCGCGCCGCCTCGCGCGAATCCGGGCCGAGATCAGCCAGCACGCGCTGTATGCGCGCGGCCTGCAGCCCGGCAAGCTTCATCGCCAGCGCCTCGCCCGCGGCGCTGGCATAAAGGAGCCGCTGCCGGCGGTCATTGGCGCCGGCCTTCTGCACCACATAGCCTTCGTCGATCAGTTGCTTGAGGACGCGCCCGAGCGATTGCTTGGTGATTTTCAAAACATCGAGCAGCTCGGCGACTTTCATGCCGGGATTGCGGTTGACGAAATGCAGCACGCGGTGGTGCGCCCGCCCGAAGCCGAGCTTCTCGAGAACCTCGTCAGGGTCGCCGACGAAGTCGCGATAAGCGAAGAACAACAGCTCGATGAGATCGAAATAGGGCTCCACTGCGCTTTGCGCGGGAGCTTGTGCCGCGGCCTGCGCAGGCTGTTGCACAGTGGCTCGCGCAGCGTCTTGCACAGTATCTTGCGCGGCATCGATTGCCGTTGCTGCGGAACGCGGTGTGTTCACGACGGTGATATCGGCCATTTAGGTCAGCTATATTGACATATTTCCAGTGGATTGTTAATCTCGAAAACACGATATCGTTTCGTGACCGGGCCGCCCCGGACGTCGCGCAGGGCGCCATAGCGCACTCTGATGACCCGTCTTTTGGAGTGGCCAGACCATAACGGGAGTCCGCTCCCGACGCAAAATCGGCCCATTGCTTATTGCCGGTAAGGTTCACAGCGCCGGTAGAATTTAAGCGGACTGGGCATAAAGGGAGACCCCGCAAGGGGCTACGCCATGTCCTCAGCACCTGCGGCTGTGCCGTTCGACGAACGCTCCGATTTGATCTGGTTCGACGGAAAACTCATTCCGACGGTGGATTGCAAGGTCAGCCTGCTCACGCACGCACTGCATTACGCGAGCGCCGTGTTCGAGGGCGAGCGCGCCTATGGCGGCGCGATCTTTCACAGCACCAGACATTCGGAGCGGCTGAAGAATTCCGCCAATATCCTCGATTTCGAGATTCCTTATAGCGTCGCCGAAATCGATGCCGCCAAGCGGTTGGTTCTGGAAAAGAACAATCAGAAGGACGCCTATGTGCGCCCGATCGCCTGGCGCGGCTCCGAAGCGCTCGGCGTCTCGGCGCAGAACAACAAGATTCATCTTGCGATCGCGACGTGGGAATGGCCGAGCTATTTCGACCCGGCGCAGCGCTTGAAGGGCATCAAGCTCGACCTCGCCGAATATCGCCGACCCGATCCGAAGACTGCGCCCTGCCTTGCCAAGGCGGCGGGCCTCTACATGATCTGCACCATCTCCAAGCACCGCGCCGAGAAGCGCGGCTATGCCGACGCCATGATGCTCGATTGGCAGGGCCGCGTCGCCGAATGCACCGGCGCCAATATTTTCTTCATCAAGGACGGCAAGATCCACACCCCGATCGCCGATTGTTTCCTGGCCGGCCTCACGCGTTCTACGGTGATGGAGCTGGCGCGCCGGCGCAATATCGAAGTGATCGAACACCGCATCATGCCGGAAGAGCTGTCGGGCTTCTCCGAATGCTTCATCACCGGCTCTGCCGCCGAGGTGACCGCCGTTGCCGAAATCGCCGACTGGAAGTTCACGCCGAGCCGCATCACCCAGCAGCTGATGGAGGATTACACTGCCGAAGTGCAGCCGAAAGGCAACGCCGCGGCGGCGTAAGGTGAATGCGCTGGCCGCCAAGTGGCACGCCGCTTAAGTTCAGATACACTTTTTCCCTGGCGGCACTTCGGCCTTGCACACTGTATATAAGGCGGCAAGGACGGTTAGCAGGTAGCTGCGCGGCATGGGGATTTCGCCTTTTGGCTTACCCTGTCTGCTCGCATCGTTATCAAACAACTGTTGGCATTATCGCGTTGAGCAATGAAATCAGCTCGTGAACGCGACATTTAAATCGGCATCAACGGTTGCCGGATTCCCCAAAAATCGCCTGTCCGGCAAGGCGGGCGGAGCGCAGCACCGAGGCTCCACCGATTTCACGTCAACAGGCCGATACACTCTACTGTCGCGTAGTCTTGAAAGAAAGCCGAGAGAATATGCGGCCGAGTTGCCCGTCTTCATACGGCAGGCCCGCAATGGATTGCCGCGCGGCTACGAAATGGCAAGATAGACAAATGCGTCCTATTCCCTATGCCGCCGGCCTCTATCTCGCCCTGCTTCAACTCGTGTTCACGCTAGGCTGGACGGTCTATGCCATCTATCTGCCGCGACTTGCGGCTTCGGTCGGTATTTCCGGCGGCGCCGTCGTCTTCATCTTGATGCTCGATCAAGCGATCTTCACCGTTACGGACTTCGTCATGGGGGTTGCCGCCGACAAGATCTCGCGGCTGGTCGGCCGGCTCGGCCATTGGGTCGCAGCCATCACGATGCTGAGCTGCGCGGCATTCGCCGGCCTGCCCTTTGTCGCCGAAACCGGCGTCGGCCCCACGGCTTTTCTTGCCATCATCGTCATATGGGCAGCGACCTCGTCGGCGCTGCGCGCCCCGCCTTTGATGTTGCTCGGCAAATACGCGGCGCGGCCCGCCATTCCCGTTCTCGCCAGTCTCGTCATGCTCGGCCTCGGCGTCGCCGGCGCCGCGTCACCCTATCTCGGCATGACGCTGGCCAAGCAGGACCCGCGCCTACCCTTCGTCATCGCGAGCATCGCTCTCGCTCTGACAAGTCTTGCACTCGCCAAAGTGGAACGTCGTTTGGCGAAAGATGCCAAAGGCGCGAGCGAGCCGCCGCCCCAGACGGCTGACCTCACAGTGCCCGCGCCGATCCTGATCTTCGCGCTCGCAAGCCTCGTCTTCGCGTTCGGCTTCCAGGTGCACTTTTTCTTCAACAGCGCACCCATCTTCAAACACTTTACCAGTGACGTCAGCGAACTCATGCCGGTATTCTGGGTTGGATTTAGCATCGGCATGTTTCCCGCAACCCGCTTCACCAAGCGGTACGGCGGATTGACGGTGATGGGGATCGCCGGCCTGATTGGCGCTATTGCCATCGTCGTCATGGAAAGCGCGACGCCGCTCGGCCTAGCTGTGGCGGCGCAGCTCGTTGCCGGCGCCGCTTGGGGCTGCATCCTCATGAGCGCTGTTGCCGCCGCGACCACGCTCGGCTACTCGGGCGCCGAGGGCAAAACCACGGGCCTGCTGTTCTCCGCGATGGCGCTCGCCACTTTCGCCCGCATGGGTGCAAGTGCGTCAGGCGCGTTGAATAATGCCACGCTTACGCCGTTGTTACATTGGGTGCCGAGTGTGTGCTGGGCGGCTGCGGGAGCCGTACTCGTCGGGCTGTCCGTTCTGTGCCGGCCCGAACCGCAGCGCCGCGCCTCTTAGAGCATGATCCGGAAAAAGCCTGCCCTCGGACCTGATTGGAGTGTGGGAACCGGTTTTCCGAAAAGATCATGCTCAGTCAAAATCCTGGAGCGACTGACGATTCAATCTGCAACAATTACGCTCTAGGTCAGGCCCGCCAGAACGGCTTGGTTGCCTCCCGCATCGCATCAGCGCGCGTGACGCCGATGTCGCGCAGAGCCCGGTCGCAAAGAGCGGCAAGCTCGTGGCGGCTTTCGACACGGCGGAGCCATTCGCCGATCAGGGACCATAAGCCCGAAATATGACCTGCCGTCCGCGGGCCGACGGCGTATTCTGTCCAACGCAGCGCACTCATGTCTGTCTCCTTGCTTCTTTTGTGAACAGCGAAGCCGCTTTGCCGATGCCTGCGCAAACTAGGAGCGCGGCGACAGCGCAAGCGACCCGTTTCCCGATCACGTGGTTGGAACGTAAAGCGTGGCGATATCGGCGATCGACGGCGCCACGGCGAAGAAGAATGCCGTGCCGACGATGACCAGCGCCGCGAACAGCGCGGCCGCGATCAGCAATTCGTGGCCGACCGCTGCACCGCCGCGCCCGGAATCGCGATAGCGCACGGCGGGGACCGAAGCGATTGTGTGTGCAGCATTGGTCATGGCCTGCTCCTTTATTCGGGTGCGCCACCATGGCGCCTAGCCGAATAATTATGCTTCGGGCGTGGCCGAATAATCAGCCTTGTAGTAATCTGATATATTATCAGGAGTGATATATGAGGGAGCGATGCCCGACCTGCGGACCTTGGCGATCTTCGTGAAAGTCGCGGAACGGCGGAGCTTTGTGCGCGCCGCGACCGATCTCGGCATCACCCAGTCGGGCGTCAGCAACGCGATCAAGCGGCTCGAGGATCAGATCGGCACGCCGCTTCTCCTGCGCACCACCCGCCGCGTCAGCCTGACCGAAGATGGCGCGGCGTTCTTCGACCGCTGCCGGCAGGCGCTTGCCGCCATCGACGAGGCCGAACAGGTGCTCAAGCGCGCCCAGATCAAGCCGTCGGGCACGCTGCGCATCGACGTTCCGATCGCGTTCGGACGGCTCAAGCTCGTGCCGTTGCTCGGCGCGCTTCAGGACGAATATCCCGACGTGCGGCTGCGCATCACCTTCACCGACCGCTATATTGATCTGATCGAGGAAGGTGTCGACGTCGCTGTCCGCTTCGGCGCGTTGCAGGATTCAAGTCTGATCGCGCGCCGGCTGACGACAACGCAATTCAATGTGGTGGGCTCGCCGCGCTATCTCGCCAAACACGGCCGGCCGAAGACGCTCGACGATCTCAAGGCGCATAATTGCCTCGCCTTCGCCTCGCGCGACACGCGCCAGACCCGGGATTGGCGTTTTGCCACGGCCGACGGCGAAACGACGCTGACGCCGAGCGGCACCATGACACTGACCGACGGCGCCTCGATGTGCGACGCCGCCGCCGCGGGCTACGGCCTGGCGCAATTGCATAATTATTATCTCGACGCCGCGATCGCGCAGAAGAAACTCGTGTCGGTACTGGCCGAGTTCAATCCGCGGCCCATTCCGATTTCACTGGTCTATCCGCAGATGCGCCATCTGACGCCGAATGTGCGCGCCTTTGTCGATTTCATGGTGGCCCAATTTAAGACAGGCGAAACGGCGAAGCGCTGACCGTTGCTATTTCGCCGCTTCGTGCCGCGGCGCCGTCCAGCGCTCCGCCGCGGAATCGTCAGTGGCCTTGGCCTCGACCCAGGTGGCGCCGCCCGGCTTCTCGACCTGTTTCCAGAACGGCGCACGCGTCTTGAGATAATCCATCAGGAATTCGGCTGCGGCGAAGGCCGCCTGACGATGGCTCGACGCGGCCGCCACCATCACAATATCTTCGCCCGCCACGATGCGCCCGAAACGGTGGATTACCGTGACGCCGAGCAGCCGCCATCGCGCGGACGCTTCTTCGATGTGGCGGGTGATCTCGGCTTCCGCCATGCCCGGATAATGTTCGAGCGTGAGCGCGGCGATCTGCTCACCGTTCTCGTCGGCGCGGCAGATGCCGGTGAAGGTCACCACCGCGCCGACATCGCTGCGCCCATGGGTGAGCTTTTTCACCTCGGCGGCGACATCGAAGGCTTCATGCTGCAGGCGGATTGTCGTCGTCATCGTCGTAACGATTTCAGCCGCCGGTCATCGGCGGGAAAAATGCGACTTCGCTTGCTCCACCGATCGGCGCATCGGCGCGGACATGGCTCTTGTCGATGGCAGCGCGGATGACTTTGGGATTTTCGAAGGCGTAGGCATAACCCTCGCCGCGTTTGGTCAGCCACGCCACAAGATCGGCAACGGTCGCGACGCCCGAGGGTGGATCCACATCTTCTTCCGCGAGACCGACGCGTTCACGCACCCAGGCGAAGTAACGAAGCTTCACGCATCCTCCTGATAGAGATGATGCAGCCCGGCGTAGAGATAGTCCCAGCCGGTATAGAGCGTCAGCAGTGCCGACAGCCACAGCAGCACGATGCCGAGTTGCGTCACCACCGGCACGATGGCATCGCCGGCCTCGCCGCAGATCAGGAAGCCGACGGCGATGAGCTGCAGCGTGGTCTTCCACTTCGCAAGCCGCGTCACCGGCACGCTGACACGCAATTCGGCGAGATATTCGCGCAGGCCCGACACCAGGATCTCGCGGCAGAGAATGACCACGGCGGCCCACAGCGACCAGCCGTGAATCGTCTTCTCGGCGCCGAGCATCAGCAGGCAGGAGGCGACCAGAAGCTTGTCGGCGATCGGATCGAGCATGCGGCCGAGCGAGGATTGCTGTTCCCAGATGCGGGCGAAATAGCCGTCGAGGAAGTCGGACACGCCGGCGGCGACGAAAATGCCGAGCGCGACCCAGCGCAGCCAAAGCGGCCCGTGCAATATGTTCTGCCAGAACATAGCACCGACCACGAGCGGCACCGCGACAATACGCCCATAGGTGAGAATGTTGGGCAGGGTCAGCGGACGGGCCCGCAGCCGCGCGGGCGCCGCCGCTTCCGTTGCCGGTCCTGTTGTCGCAGTCGACGAATTCATCTGGCCACCAAATTCATGGAGCCACCATAGCGCCGCTGTAGCGGAACCGACAGAGCCAAGCCGCGCATGCCAGCGTTACGCACGGCAATGTTAACAGCGCGGTTATGCCCATAATGCCTGCGCGATTGCCGCTTTTCGCGGCCGTGCCCTTAACCCCCTGGAAAGGTCCTTACGCCGCACCCTCGTGAAAAAACTCGTAAATCCGCTGCGCCGTTTCGGCGCTGATGCCGTCGACCTGCATCAGGTCGGTCACCGAGGCGCGCTCGATGGCTTTGAGGGTGCCGAAGTGATGCAAAAGTGCGCGCTTGCGCGTCGGGCCGATGCCGGCGATTTCCTGCAGCCCGGCCTCGCGCAGGTCCCGCGTCCGCCGCGCCCGGTGCGAGCCGATAGCGAAGCGATGCGCCTCATCGCGCAGCCGCTCGACGAAATAGAGCGCCGGGTCGCGCGGCGGCAGCTTGAACGAATCGCGCCCCGGAAGAAAGAAGGTCTCCCGCCCGGCATCGCGGTCCGGCCCCTTGGCGATGGCAACCAGCGGCACCTCGACGCCCAATTCGCCCAAAACTTCGCGCGCCGCGCCGAGCTGGCCCTGCCCGCCGTCGATCAGAACGAGGTCCGGCCAGGGCGACGCAATGTCCTCGTCGGGCTCCGGCATCTCAAAAGCCGTGCCGTCCTCTTGCAGCCCCACTGGCAGCCCCACCGGCACAGCCTCAGCCCCCTCCCCGCGCGGCGCCTCGGCAAGAAGCCTTTTGAACCGCCGCGACAAGACTTCGCGCATCATGGCAAAATCGTCGCCGGGGGTCAGCGACGACGAGCGGATGTTGAATTTCCGGTATTGGCCCTTCTGGAAGCCTTCGACGCCGGCGACGATCATGGCGCCGACCGCATTCGAGCCTTGAATATGGCTGTTGTCATAGACCTCGATGCGGCGCGGCGGACGCGGTAGGTGGAAAGTTTCGGCGAGCTGATTGAGCAGCTTTTGCTGGGAGCTGGTTTCGGCGAGCTTGCGTCCAAGCGCCTCGCGCGCATTGGCGAGCGCATGCTCGACCAGATCCTTCTTCTCACCGCGCTGCGGCTGCGAGATTTCGACCTTGTGGCCGGATTTGGTGCCGAGCGCTTCGGCGAGCAGCGCGCGATCCTCGATATCGTGTGAGATCAGGATCAGCCGCGGCGCCGGCCTGTCGTCATAGAATTGACCGAGCAAGGCTGAGAGAACTTCTTCCGGGCCGAGCGAGCGATCGGCTTTGGGGAAATATGCGCGGTTGCCCCAGTTCTGTCCGGTGCGGAAAAAGAAGACTTCGACGCAGGAAAATCCGCCTTGCTGATGCACGGCAAAGACGTCGGCCTCCTCGACGCCGCGCGGATTGACGCCTTGATGCGATTGGATCGCCGATAGCGCCGCTAGGCGATCGCGATAAATCGCAGCGCGCTCGAAATCGAGCTCCCCTGACGCCTTCTCCATCTCCTGCGCCAATTCGTCTTTCACCGCCTTGCTCCGGCCGGAAAGAAACGCATTCGCCTCCCGCACCAGGGCCGCATAATTCTGAAAGTCGATCTCCTTAGTGCACGGCGCCGAGCAGCGCTTGATCTGATAGAGCAAGCACGGCCGGGTGCGGCTCTCAAAGAACGGATCGCTGCACGAGCGTAACAGGAACGCGCGCTGCAAGGCATTGACGGTGCGGTTGACGGCCCAAACCGATGCGAACGGCCCGTAATAGTGTCCAGGCCGCGTCCGTGCGCCGCGGTGCTTGAGAATCTGCGGCGCCCAGTGATCCGACGAGATCACGATATAGGGAAAGGACTTGTCGTCGCGCAGCGTGACATTGAAACGCGGCCGCAGCCGCTTGATCAGATTGGCTTCGAGCAGCAGCGCCTCGGTCTCGGTGCGGGTGACGACGAATTCGAGCGTGCGGGTCTGAGCAATCATGCGCTCGATGCGGGTGTCGAGCCCGGTCGGCCGCGCATAGGCGGCGACGCGCTTCTTGATGTTCTTGGCCTTGCCGACATAGAGCACGTCGCCGCGCGCATCGATCATGCGATAGACGCCCGGCCGCGACGGAGCGTGCTTCAGATGCGCGACGATGGCGGCGCGACCGGCGGCGAGCGAACCTTCAGACAAGCCTTCTGACGGGCCTGCAGACGAGCCTTCAGACGAGCCTTGCGCCTCATCGAAGCCGAGCCTCGCCGATTTATCGTCGGCCTGCGGCAACGGCTGCTCGTCGTCGTCCTCAATCGGCTCGCTCTCGGGCGCCGCGTCTTGCTTGGCCGAGTCTTCTTTGGCCGGGTCTTGCTTGGCCGAGTCTTGCCTAGTGTCTGACTTTGGACCGCTCATGTCTTCGAAATCCGCGCCCGCGCCTTGCCAAGACGCGCAAGCCGCTGCGGCCTGTCAAATATAGAGTTTCTTAACGATATCAACTTGGAACTACTTAAGGATTCAGCACTGTTTAACTTAAACATCGCGATAAATTCTTCAGATCGGGCAAACGGCCTTCAGAGCTTTCTTTGACGCCGCAAAGCGTTTCTTGCGTCTGCGCGCGTCAAGCGTTCTGCCCGATTTCATTTTGGGAGGCCATCATGAACAAGACTGGCGCGGCTAAGACTGGTGTGGCTTTGGCCACCGCACTCTTACTCGCGACCGCGGGCACGGCGGCCGCCGCCGACCTTCCGGCCTATCAATATTACACCGCGCCGCCGCCGCTCGCCTTCAGCTGGGCGGGTCCCTATCTCGGCGCCACGCTCGGTTACGAATGGGGCTCGGTGGATAACAATTCGACCCACCCGTCCGGCGTCACCGGCGGCGCCGAAGCCGGCTTCAACTGGCAGCACGGCAATTTCGTCTACGGCCTCGAGGGCGATATCAATCTGTCCGGCGCCGAAGACACTTTCGCGCCCTGGCAGTTTTCCAACCCTTGGTTCGGCACCGTGCGCGGCCGCGCCGGCGTCGCCATCGGCAATGTGCTCATCTACGGCACCGCCGGTTTTGCCTATGGCGGCCTGACCGCCGACACGTCCGGTAACCTCTCGGAAAGCCATTCCAGCTTCGGCTGGACCGCTGGCGGCGGCGCCGAGATCGGTTTCACGCCGCATTGGTCGGCCAAAGCCGAGTGGCTCTATCTCGACTTCGCCGATCGGAATTTCTCGGTCACTGGCACCAATAACGGCCTCACCGCGAACCTCGTCCGCCTCGGCGTGAACTATCATTTCTGAGCAGGATTTCCGTGGATAAGTCGCTGCTGAGCTGAGGATGCACACCGCGCAGCGTCTTCGTGAGACAGTTTTTCGTCCACAGAAATATATCTTCAGAGTTCATTCATCATGTTTCCGCAGACCTTAAGACATGCTTAGCAATAACTATGGCGCGGCGAAGTGTAATTTCGCCATAATACAGACACGTTGAAGAATAGCGCTGTGTCTTTCCTACACTAGCGCAAAAAATCTTCCTGAATACTATGCAGGCACCTTGCGCTCACTCGGCGTTTTGCGTTTTGGAGAACTGAAATGAAGCGTTTGTGCCTTGCGTTGATCGGCCTGGTGGCGCTGGCAGGTTCGGCCGCAGCGGCCGACCTTCCGCGCCCGGTACCGTACTATCCGAAAGCTCCGGTCTACGTTCCCTACAGTTGGACCGGCTTCTATGTCGGCCTCAACGGCGGCGGCGCATTAGGCAATTCGAGCTGGGACTCGACCGGCAACCGCAACATTTCCGGCGGCTTGGTCGGCGGCACCGTCGGTTACAATTACCAATGGGGCCAGGCTGTGTTCGGCGTCGAAGGTGACATCGATTGGGCCGACATCAACGGTTCGACCAACAACGGTTGCCCGCTCGGCTGTAAGACAAGCGACACTTGGCTGTCGACGGTTCGCGGCCGCATCGGCTATGCCGCCGATCGCTTCATGCCCTTCGTCACCGGCGGTGCGGCATTCGGTGACATCCGCGCTTCGACACCGGGCTTTGCGTCGGCAAGCTCCACCAATGCCGGCTGGACGCTCGGCGGCGGGCTTGAGGGTGCCATCACGCAGAATTGGACCGCCAAGGTCGAATATCTCTATGTCGATCTCGGCAAGTTCAATTGCGGCCTGAATTGCGGCGCCGGACTTGTGAACGACAACGTGTCGTTCCACACCAACATCCTGCGCGTCGGTGTGAACTACAAGTTTTACTGATCTTCGCTTCTTCGGGAGCACGATCTGCAAAAGGTCCACTCCAGAGATTACGGCGTCAAACGCCCCGGGGCCTAAAAGCCCCGGGTTTTTCATTTTTTCACACGCTGGGCGTTTGCCCGCGCAGAACCTTCTCCATCATCGGCATGTCGATATTGCCGCCGGTGAGGATGAGACCGACACGTTTGCCCGCATAGCGGCTCTTTTCTTTTATCAGTGCGGCGAGCGGAGCGGCGCCCGCGCCCTCGGCAAGATTGTGCGTCGTCGTATAATAGAGGCGGATCGCGTCGGCGATCTCGTCTTCGCTGACGCGCACGACGCGGCTTGCGCCTTTCTTGATGATCTCGAGCGCTTGCGGCGGCGGGTCGCGTGTCGCCACGCCGTCGGCAAATGTCGCCGCCGAATTGGTTTGTACCGGATGTCCGGCGGCAAAGGACAAGGCGAAAGCCGGCGCGTTGTCGGCGACGACGCCGATGATCTCGGTCTTGAGGCCTAAGAGATCGCGCACCGTGATCAGGCCGCAGATGCCAGACCCCATGCCGATCGGCACATAGACGGCGTCGAGAGCGGCATCGGCGCCGGCATCAGCGCTAAAGAGCTCATAGGCATAAGTCGCGACGCCTTTCACCAACTCGCGGTGAAACGACGGCACGAAGTGATAGCCGCGTTCGCGCTGGATCGCGGTGGCGACCCCGCGGCTCTCATCGAAGTCCTTGCCGCCGGTCATGATCTCGCCGCCGAAGGCCGCCATCGCCGCGTTCTTCTCGGGCGAATTGCCCTCCGGCACCACGATCACGACGGGAATGCCATTCTTGGTCGCCGCTGCCGCGATCGACTGGCCGTGATTGCCGCGCGTGGCGGTGACGAGGCCGGCGGGCTTCGCGCCGCTGCGCACCAGCGCATCGACATAGACCAGCCCGCCGCGCGCCTTGAACGAGCCGGTCGGCGTATGGTTTTCGTGCTTGACGATCACCGTGGCGCCGGTCGCTTTGGCAAGCAGCGGCCAGGCATGCGCCGGCGTCGGCGGCACGAAGGTGCGCACCGTTTGGAGCGAGATCTCGAGTTCTTCGAGCGTAAAGAGCGACATGGCGGCAACCCGATAGCGAGCAACGCAATAGCAGCCGGCGATGGCCCGCCGACCGACGTCGCGCGTGAAGATCTATAGATCGGGAATATTACGCCGTTACTTTGGTCGCGGCATAGGCCGGCACGCGCGCGGCGAATTTATCGAGCCAGGCAACGAGCCGCGGATGATCGGTCCGCCACTTGCCGTCGAAGCGCAGATCGCGATAGCCGAGCATGCATGCAAGCGCAATTTGTCCCACATTCGGCAGTGCCTTCGGGTCGGCATCCAATTCGGGTGGAGAGGCTTCGAGCGCCTCGAGCCCGCGCGACACCTTGCCGATCTGATGATCGACCCATTTGGCGACATGGTGCTCGGCCGGCCGCCAGCGCGCCTCATAGACGATGAGGATCGAAGCATCGAGAATGCCGTCGCACAAAGCCTGCAGCCGCAGCGCCGCGAGCCGCGCCTTGGCGTCGCGCGGCATGATCTTGCCGCCGCCGGCGCGGTCATCGAGATAATCGAGGATGACGCGCGAATCGAAATAGGCTGCGCCGTCGTCGGCGATCAACACCGGAATCTTGCCGAGCGGATTTTGCTGGCGGACGCTGTCGTTGACGTCGGTCGGATCGGCTGCTTCGATTTTCACGTCGCTGTCAAAACCGAGCAACGAAATCGCGATACGGGCCTTGCGGCCGAACGGCGAAGGCGGCGACGTGCGCAGGATCATCATTGCCACACCATTTGCTTTGCTGATTCAGGAATTTTGCGGCGGCGATTTTTAGCCGGCAGATTTTCGCGAAGAATGCTTGCCGCAGAATGACACCAGGATCGCGTCAGAGAGTAGCGCAAGAGCGGCGTCGGAAAAAACAAAAACACCGCGGCTCGCGGCTTCCCCGCCCGCTCCTTCCATGCTGCGGCGTCGTTGAGGACGCCGCGGTCTATGCTGTCGTCGTCTCAGCCAGTGACGACGAGATTTACGGCCTTAGGACCCTTGCCTTTCTTATCGGGTTCCACGTCGAAGCTGATGCGCTGCCCCTCAACAAGCGATTTCAGCCCTGCACGTTCAACGGCGGTGATGTGAACAAACACGTCGCGGCCTCCGTCGTCTGGCTTGATGAAGCCGTAACCGCGTTCCCCGTTGAAGAATTTGACCGTACCGGTCATTGCCATTGACTCACTCCCCAGTGGTTCATTTCGCCGCCACCCCCACGGCGCGGCGGCCAGCCAAACATTCCACACGGATGAAGAGTTTTGGGTCCCAGATAATCCCAGTCACTCCGCCGGCCCCCACAGGAGGCGGAACGTGTCGGCTCAGCGTTGTAACAATTAGACTAATTTGATCTGCCGAAAAAGAGGGAACGGCACGTGGGATGTGCAACTTCAGTCGTAGTTCAGCGGATCCAAATTTATCCCCGGCTATCCGTTGTCTGTTCGCGCGCGAGCCAATCGAGATGCCAGGTTGTATCCGGCACCAACAAGCTCCGCAGCGCCGGAAGCAGCGTTTGCAGCTCGCGTTCTAAAACAAAAGGCGGGTTGACCACGATAAGCCCGGAACCGACCAGGCCGATATCCGGTCGCGGCGCGCCGAGCATTATCTCGCAACGCAAAATTTTCGGCACATCGAGCTTGCGCAACCGGCGCGCCAGCGCGTCCGGCGCGGCGCGCTCCTTGATCGGATACCAGAACAGATAAATGCCCGCTGGCCATTTGCGATACGCCGCGGCGAAAGCCGTAGAAAGCCGAGCAAAATCGGCGTTTTCTTCATAGGGCGGATCGACGACGACGACGCCGCGGCGCTCCTTCGGCGGCACATTGGCGTTGAGCGCCATCCAGCCGTCGATGGTCAGGACCTTGGCGCGGGGCTCGCCCTTGAGCACGGCCTTGAGTAATGCTGCAGCGCGGGGCTCGCGCTCGCAGGCGATGAGACGATCCTGCCGCCGCATCAGCGACAGCGCGATCAGCGGCGAGCCGGGATAGTTGCGAACTTCGCCACCGGCATTGAGCGCAGCAACGGCGTCGAGATAAGGCGCAAGTAATATTTGCGCGTCGTCGTCCCGCACCACTTTTTGTTTATAAGTAGTTGTACGTATGCCGGCGAAGATGCGGCCGACGCCGCTCCGCCATTCTTGCGCGCGCAGAGCTTCCGGCCCGAACAAATCATAGCGACCGGCGCCGGCATGCGTGTCGATCACGCGAAAGGCGGAAGCCTTCTGCCGCAAATGGTGAAGGATACGGGTCAGCACGACGTGCTTGTGCACGTCGGCAAAATTGCCGGCATGGAAAGCGTGCTGATAGTTCATTCAGCGCATGTCCCGGAGCAAGCCTGCCCTCGGACTTGATCCGAGGGTGGATGCCGGTTTTCCGATAAAGGCATGTTTTCCAGTAAGGACATGCGCAAAATCGAAAATCCAGCTTCAGCCGCCGCGCACCGGCGGCATGACGAGTTGATCGCGACGGCAACTGCGCTTGGCGACTTCCGGGCAGTCGCGGAATTTCAGATCCTTCGACAAACAAAGCCGCACTTCGCTCATCCGGTTCCGCGAACATTCAACCGCGATGCCGTTCGTCGTCAGTCCGGGATTGGCTTTGATGAAGGCGTCCTCGACCGCGCCCGGCGTCACAGTGAGCGGTTCTTTCAGATCGCCGTATTCCGGCGGAATACTCACCGCCGCGCGCGCTTTGCGAATGGTGTCGAAATAAGATTGCGCAGAAAGCCCCGAACAGGTGCCGTGCTTGTCCCATTCGTTGTAGATGAGCCGCGGCGCCGGCATCAGATCGAGCATCGACGAGACGATGCCGTGGTAAAGTCGCGGCGACGGGTTCTGGCAATATTCGGGAAAGCCGCGCTCGTATTGCGGCCACAGTCCGTGCACGACAAACGAGAACGGCCGCGCGCCGCATTGTTGCCCGCCGTAGCGATTGCTGTCGGCAGCGGCGGCGCAAAACGACGGCGACCATGACAGCGATAGCACATAGAAGTCGAACTGGCCCGGCTGATTCTGCTCCGACGCATTGTGATCCGAACTCTGCGCCCGTGCCGGCAGCGGCAAGGCAGAGAACGCAACGACGCACACGGCAAAAGCCGCACGCCAGATGATGCAGACAACGGACCGCAACAGAATCGGCATGGATTTTCCCCCGCTATGCCGCTTGTGAAATTTCGCCATATTTGAACGGCGCAAGGCTTGTTTGAACAACGCAGCTTGAACAAAGAAAGAACACAACACTGAGCTACCGTGAGAATATAAAGCTAGATCGGGTCTTCGCGAAGAATAGCCGGAATTTGACCGGCACGCGGCTTAAAAAGACGTGCGGTGTCGCGTATAGTTTTGTGGCTGGCGTAAACTTGCGGCCTTCGTTTGCGTTTCACGCGATCTCGTGCCTGCCGCGCAGGCCGATGTCGCAACAGCGGCAAAGCGAGCTAATTAGCGAGCTTCAACAATTGGCAAGCTTCAAAGAAGGAAATGGCATGCCGATCTACCGCCTGTTCAAGAACGAGGCTTTCGAGCCGGAAGCGATCTCGGCCATGACCCGCACCTATGCGGAAGTGTGCCGCACGCTCGGCTTGAACGACGGCGACGCGGCCGAAGCCGGCGACGCCAAGACAGTCGATAAGCCAGTCGACAAGGCGGTCGACCGCGCGCGGGTCGCCAAGACGGTGATCGAATATGCCCAGCGTGGCGCGCGCGATCACACCCGCCTGCGCGATTGCGTGCTCGAAGCGCTCAAACACTAAAAGCGAATAAATCTAATTGCGGCAGATTACGGCCGCGCAGCGCGGCATTGCGGGTTATACGCCCAGTCGCGGTCGAGCCCGACCACACACCAATTGACACCCCAGTCCATGCCGATCATGCCGGTATCTTCGGCGATCGAGTAGTACATCGGGTGGCGCGCGCCGTCATTGATCACCACCGTTCCGGTGCAAAAGCGGCGCGGAATGGATTGCGCCGCCCACGCCATGACCGCGGTTTCCTTGATGTCTTCAACGCCGACGATGCGCAGCTCGGAATTCCAGAAGCCGTATTCCTTGGTATGGAACTGGGAGATGATGCGGTCGAGCGCGCGGGGATAATCGCAAGCCGGCATGACCCGGTCATAGCGCGGGCCAGACATCCAGAAAGTCTTTTCCCACCATTCCGCCGCCCGCGCCTGCGAGATGGCGGCGAAGCTCAGCGCCATGCCGAGCACGATACCGAACGCGACGACCCCTCGCCCCGACATCACACGCAGCAAAGCTGATCTGAAGAACGCCGATCTTACAAACGCTTCGCAAACAGCCGCCGACAACGCTCCGGACATGGCTTTCAGGCCCCTCTCCGACCGTACCCCGGGGAACCGTGCCGCGCCTATAGGCCCCGGTCAAGGGTCGCGGAACCATATCGTTCAGGTGTGGCTTAGATGTCCCGCTTGCCCGGCCGCCGCACGAGAATCCAGTCGCCAAATCATCGCCTCGTCATCTCACTTTCACACAAAGCGCCCGCGGGTTTTTCGCGTTGTGATACGCTTCCTTTGTCTGTTGCGTCTGATTCGTTGTGTCACGTTTGTGTCGCCGGATGGCGCGGCACTGCCGCAGCGACCTTTAATCCTGTTCATCGTAGAGATGCTTTCCGGATCCGGCGCACGCGTTACGTCGATCATCAAGGCGTGTCTGCCATCGGCGACGCTCGAGGGGGGATTTGCGATGGGTGAGGTGCACCAGCTGCAAGCAGCGCAGCCGGCCTTCGGTCTTCAGGCCGCAGGGCGTCTGATGACGGAAGTGTTTGCGCCCTGGGTGCAGGATTTGGCGCTACTGGTGGAAAGCGTCGAGGCCTCGCGCCCGTCCGGCGCCCAAGCCGACTGGCAGCCCGGCGCCACCGTGCGGCTGCCGTTTTCGAAAAAGGCCTGTTGCGATGGCGCCGTGGTCTGCAGTCAGGCGCTGATGGCGCTTGCCGACACGGCCATGGTCATCGCCTGTTCGGCGGCCTGGAACGGCTATCGGCCGATGAGCACGATCGACCAGACCACGCATTTTCTGCGGCCGGTGAATTTCGACATCATTGCCGATGCCCGCGTCGTGCGCATCGGCCGCAATACCAGTTTCGGCCGCGTCATGCTGCTCAACGCCGCGGACAAGAGGCCGGTCGGTATGGTCGCCAGCGCCTATTCCATGCTGTGATGTTTTGGCTACGCGGCAGCCAATAATGAGCGGTTTGAGCCGATCCGGCTCCGGATCGGGTTCCGCAGCCACGGGGCATGTTCTAAGTTAGCCGCATCCTGTGTGACCGGAGGCGGGCTCATATGTTGCGGAAAGTCTTGATCGCGCTCGGTGTCGTCGTGGCGACCGGCCTGGCGACCGGCGGTGTGGCTCTTTCCAATGGCGGCAGGTTCGCCGGGCCTGGCATCGGCATCACCGGCAACGACACCGGCGGCATTTTTCCCTATTCGCCGGATGTCGATGCCAGTTACGAACAGATCGCGGCCGACTATTGCGCCCGCTGGGGCCGCCTGTCGCACGTCACCAGCGTGCACCGCAAATACGGCGATTACGTCAGCTTTGTCTGTATCGACAAGCCGTGGATGATCCACTGACGTCCGGCCTGATCCCGCTCTACCGCCAATCTCCAAGTACGGACTGAACCACGGCCAGCGCCGCGACGGCGGCCGTGTCGGCGCGCAGAATGCGCGGGCCAAGCGATAGCCGCGTCACGTTTGGCAGCTTGAGCAACGCCGCGCGCTCGTCGGCGGCAAAGCCGCCTTCGGGGCCGATGAGGACTGCAAGCGGCGACTGCGGCGGCACGGTTTGCAGCGCCGCAACCGGATTGGCGGCATCGGCATCTTCATCGCAAAACACCAGCCACCGCCCCGGCTCGTGTTGCGCGATCAGGTCTATGAGCGCTTGAGGTTCGCCAATCTCGGGCAGCGACAGGATCCCGCATTGCTCGGCCGCTTCGACGGCATTGGCGCGCATGCGCTCGAGATTGACGCGCGCCACCTGGCCGTGACGGGTGAAGACCGGTTGCAGCCGGCACACCCCCATCTCGACCGCCTTCTGCACCATGTAGTCAAGGCGCGCCGATTTGAGCGGAGCGAACAGATAGTGCAGGTCCGCAGCCTTGGTCTGCGGACGGGTCTGGGCAGCAATCACCAGCGCCACCGTGCGCTTGCCGCTCTCGGCAAGATTAGCTTGCCATTCGCCGTCGCGGCCGTTGAAGACCAGTACGGCCTCCCCGGCTTTGAGCCGCAACACGTGGGTCAGGTAATGCGCCTGCGGCCGCTCGAGCGCGATATCCGCCCCGACTGCGAGCGGCGCATCAACGTAAAGACGCGGGCTTTTGAAATCGTAACCGGGCACCGCCGTCGCCAATCCGGGTGAAACTGTGCTCTTGTGAATGCCGGGCCGGTGAGCGTCAACGTCGCACCCCGCGGTTTCGCGCCGGATTGCCGCCATGTCGCCGAATTCCGCGAGCCTTTAATGCCGCCCAAATATGGGGCAATGTTTCCATAAAGCCTGGAATCGGCTCCCGGGGCTCCGAAGCGGCAGGGGCAGGGAAAAAACTGGATAGAGGGCTTATCATGAAGCGCAGCCTCGTCGTCGCTCTGGCGCTGTTTGCCCTGGCCGGAGCAATGGCGCCGTTGACCGGCGCCTCGGCGCAATGGGGGCCACCGCCGGGGATGCCGGGGGGCCCGCCGCCAGGGGCGTCGGGAGGGTTCGGTGGTCCGCCGGCAGGGCCACCGCCGGCCGGTCCCCAAGCACAGTGTGCGCAGTTTCCGCGGCTAAGCGCGGAGGCCAAAAAACGGGCCGATGCGGTGCAGGCCGCCATCAATGCCAAGGTCGACCGCAAGCAGGTCTGCGCCCTGATGACGACATTCGTCGCCAGCGAAGGGACCGTGCTCAAATTCCTCGAAGACAATAAAACGTGGTGCGGCGTGCCCGACCAGGCCATCGCAGCCTCGAAGGCCAATCACGAAAAATCGGTCAAATTCAAAACCATGGCCTGCAACACCGATGGCCCCCCGCCGCAGAAGCCGCCGACATTGAGCGACGCCATCAAGACGCCGAGCGTCAATTCGGCGACTAACACCAAGACCGGCCGCGGCACGTTCGATACTTTGACCGGCAACCCGCTGGCCCGATGAATCCAGCGGCAGCGCCTCGAGCGACCAACACGCCAGCGAAGGGTACCGTCGCCGACTCGACCGGCAATTGGGTCGACACGCTCGCGCCGGGCTGGTTGCGCCCCTATTTGCGGCTGGCGCGTCTCGACCGCCCCATCGGCTCCTGGCTGCTGCTGTTGCCGTGCTGGTGGTCGTCGGCGCTTGCCGCGGTCGCGGCTCATGCCAAAGGTCCGAGCCTCGCTCACATCGCGCTGTTCTTCATCGGCGCCTTCGCCATGCGCGGCGCCGGCTGCACCTGGAACGATATCGTCGATCGCGACCTCGACGGCAGCGTCGAACGCACCCGCTCGCGGCCTATTCCATCCGGCCAAGTCAGTGTCGCCCAGGCGGCGCTGTTTCTGATGCTGCAGGCGCTGGTCGGCTTTGCCGTGCTGATCAGCTTCAACGGCTTCACCGTCGGGCTCGGCATCGCTTCGCTCGCAATCGTCATGGTCTATCCGTTCATGAAGCGGATCACTTATTGGCCGCAGATCGTGCTGGGGCTCGCGTTCTCCTGGGGTGCTCTGATGGGCTGGGCGGCCACCTTCGGACGGCTCGATTGGCCGGCGCTTTTGCTCTACGCGGGATCGATTTCATGGGTGATCGGCTACGACACGATCTATGCGCATCAGGATCGCGACGACGATGCGCTGATCGGCATTAAGTCGACCGCGTTACTGTTTGGCGAGCGGACCAAACCGATGCTCGCTTTGTTCTACGGGCTCGCCGTGATCCTGATCGGCGCCGCGGGCTTTACCGCCCACGCCGGCATCATCTTCACGTTCGGCCTTGCTGCCTTCGCCGCCCATCTCGGCTGGCAGATCGCCCGCCTCGATATTTCCGATCCCGATAATTGCCTGATGTTGTTCAAATCCGACCGCGACGCCGGCTTGATCCTGTTCGCCGGCCTCCTGCTCGATGCTGCGGCGCGGGCTTATCACCTGATCTGAATTCCGGCCGACCGTTTCCGCTAAGTTCTGGCCGGCCGCACCGGACGCATCCCCGCCCCGCCCGAATGGGCCTTGTGCAAGCGCGGGTGGCAGGGGCAATATGCCACAACTCTGCACACCAAAGAAAAACGCAGAGAGAATGACGTAGGGAGCGAGCAATGAAATCAGTCGTCATGCTGGGCATGACCGCGCTGGCGGTGGTGCTTGTTCAAGGCGCATCCTCTGCGGCGCGCGCAGGCGATCAAGCACCGGCGGCGCCAGGGTCGGCCGCAATTTCCGGACAAGTCACATCGCAGGCCGAAGGCGCCAAAGACACGCCAATGGAAGGCGTCGTTGTCACTGCGCACAAGGACGGATCCACCGTTTCGGTCAGCGTGACCAGCGATGCCAAAGGCCATTACGCCTTCCCGGAGAACCGGCTCGAACCCGGCCACTACGCGCTCGCCATCCGCGCCGTCGGCTATGACCTCGCGGCGCCCGCAACGACCGACGTCGTCGCCGAGAAGACGGCCAACGTCGATCTCAAGCTCGACAAGACCAAGAATCTCGCTAGCCAGCTCACCAATGCCGAATGGATGATGAGCATGCCCGGCACCGAGGAGCAGAAGGCTTTCCTGCTCAACTGCGTCGGCTGCCACACGCTCGAACGCGTCGCGCGCTCGACGCACGATGTCGGCGAATGGATGCAGGTGGTATCGCGCATGATGGGCTACGGCGCCGTCAGCCAGCCGCTCAAGCCGCAGCCGATGCTCGATCGCTCGCGCGCCGGCAATCCGGAGCAGTACCGCAAGGCCGCCGAATATCTGGCCAGCATCAATCTGAGCTCGACCGACAAGTGGGCCTATGAGCTCAAGACGCTGCCGCGCCCGACCGGCGCCTCGACGCGCGTGGTCACGACCACCTACGACATGGGCCGTCAGACCACCGAGCCGCATGATGTCCAGGTCGATGCGGCCGGCAACGTCTGGTACACCGATTTCGGCGAGATGTTCATCTCGAAATTCGATCCGAAGACGCTCAAGCTCACCGAATATCAGATCAAGACCTTCAAGCCCGACGCGCCGGTCGGCCTGCTGTCGCTCGAGCCTGATAAGGCCGGCAAGTACTGGTTCGACACGATGTACCAAGGCTCGCTGGGCAATCTCGATCCGAAGACCGGCGAGATCAAATATTATCCGCTCTCCGCGCAGTACAACGACAATCGCGTGCAGCTCAACTTCACCGGGCTGCGCCATGATGTCGACGGCAAAGTGTGGACCAAGAGCGTCGGCACCCAGGACATCTTCCGGGTCGATCTGGCGAGCGGCAATTGGGAGAAACTCCATCCGACCGACGCGTTGCCGCCTGGCCGACGCTACGGCATCTATCAAGTGATTTCGGACTCCCACAACAATCTGTGGATGGCCGAATTCGACGACGGCCATCTCGGCAAGATCGACGCCAAGACCTTGCAGGTGACCTGGTACACACCGCCGACCTTGCATTCGCGCATGCGGCGGCTCGAGATCGACGATCAGGATCGCCTCACCATCGCCGAGTACCGCGCCAACAAGGTCGCGGTGTTCGACCCCAAGACCGAGCAGTTCACCGAATACAATCTGCCCGCCTACACGTTCCCCTACCGGGCGCAGTTCGACAAGAACGGCGATCTCTGGGCCTCGACCATGAGCACCGACCGCGTGGTGCGGCTCAATCCGAAGACCGGCGAGACCGTCGAGTACTTGATGCCGAGCGATACCAATATGCGCACGGTGGCGCTCGACAATTCGACCAGTCCGGTGACCTTCTGGGTCGGCAGCAACCACGATCATTCGCTGGTCAAGGTCGAGCCGCTCGACTAAGCACGGACACGCGCATCGGACATTACGTCATGGCCGGGCCATAGCCGTTCGAAGAACGGCGTCGTTTGGCGCGCCTATGCCGGCCATTTCGTTTGTCGAGCGACGTTCACCCTTGTCGCGCAGCATGGCGTCGACGCCGAAGCGGCTGATCAAGAAAGCCCGCGATCCAAAGTGAACAGATCCTGCGGCTGCTGCACACCGCGCAGCGCATAGCGGCCGACGGAGACCAGCGGATTCTGCTCCGCTCCGAGCGATTCGAAGAAGGCCGATGAAAACAAAATCGGCTGATCGATCAGCCGGCACATCGCGGCGATCCGGCTCACTTCGTTCACCGCGGGTCCGATGACGGTGAAATCGAGCCGTTCGCGGCTGCCGAAATTGCCGTAGACGACGCGGCCGAAATGCAGCGCGAGATAGAGATCGGTCGCCGGCAGACCTGCGGTCTGGCGCTGGTCCTTGAGCTTGCCGACGCGATCGAGCGCGCGTTGCGCCGCGGCCAGCGCCGAGCGGCACGCAGCTTCGCGGTTTGCCCCGGTGAAGATCGCCAGCGTGCCGTCGCCGATCAGCTTGAGAACGTCGCCACCCTTTTCGTGGATCGCGGAGATGACCGTCTCGGCATAGTCGTTGAGGAAGGGAATGATCTCTTCGGTCTGCGCATTGTCGCAGATGCGCGTGTAGTCGTGCAGATCGCTGAACCACAATACAGCGTCGATCGAGGCGGAGATGCCGCGCGTGATGCTGCCTTTGAGCACCCGTGCGCCGGGATCGCGGCCCAGATAGGTCTCGACCAGCGTCCTGGCGATGCGGCCGAGCGTGTCAGATTTGATCGCAAGCGCCAGCGCTGGCGTCAGCCGGCGCAGCGCCTTGACCTGCCAATCGGAGAATCCGTCCGGCGCGTCGGTCGACCACGACGAATAGACGCAATCCATTTCGCCGATGATGGCGTCAGCGTCGAAACGGTCGACGACCGCGATGAATTCGGTCATGCCGGCCTGGAACAGATCGGTGAAGACTGGAAATTCGGCGATCGTCTGCGCGTTCAGCTTTCGCCGCAGCACCGCCTCGCCGGTCTCGATCAGGCGATAGAACGGGCTTCTCTGCCAGCGCGCCAGCATCTCGGTGTCGCTGAGCTGGGCATATTCGCTGGCGATCGTCTCCGCCTTAGCGGCGTGCCAGGCGTAAGCGCGGCCGCCGTAAGTCGGATGCAGCGTGTCGATGAAGACCTGCGCCCGCGCGAGCGGCAGGCCCTGCGCGACCAGGCGGGTGCAGAATTCCGTCACCAGCGTGGTTTCGTCGAGACCGCGCAGCCCGGCGTCGCTGATCCAGGCCGCAAGCTCGGCAAATTGCGCGTCGTCCATTGTCGGGTCCTGGGAGGCCTACCGTGGAATGCTTGTCGGATGATGCTGCTGGATGCCAACCGTGAAATACGCATGACGCTCGCGCAATACGGTGTGCAGACCGCAAATATGAAAGCGGCCGGTCTTTGCCAAGGTCCCGCCCCGCGAATCAGTCGGCATCGTGTAAGCATGCTTGCGGGGCGACCGCTCTCTCCGCGGAGGCGATTAATTTGGCGGCGATCCATACAAGCAGGCGGTCGTCGCGCCCGGGCCTGATTGTGGCCGCGGCGGTTGTTGGTCTGATGTGCTCCTTTCTGATGTCCTGCGCGCCGCTGAACAATGTCACGCAGAGCAAGGACTATACGTCGCTGAGCACCAAGCTCGCGAAGGACATGTCGGAACGCGATGTCGCCAACACGCTCGGCGGCACACCGGACAAGGCCGATTTGACTACCTGCACCGACCATGAAGGCAAACAGTGGCAGTGCCGCACCTGGATCTTTGGCGGCGGCAAGCCGAAGAACAATTTGCGCGTAGTTTTCTATCAGGCCGATGACAGCGCCTGGCGCGTCGTGACCTGGGATATGTTCTAGAGCATGATCCGGAAAAGCGGAGGCCGGTTTTCGGGAAAGATCATGCTCAATCAAAATCCTAGAGCGACAAAGGATTCAATCTGAAACGATTACGCTCGAAGCGGAAATCTATGCGGAATTCAGTTCCGCGCGATGATCTCGCGCTCGCCGCCATGTACGGCGGGCTTCCCGGTGGCGATGCCGGGACGGCGGCGTAGCATCCGGATCGAGCGGCGGCGGCCGATCGTGGTGCGGCGGCGGCGGCGCCAGGTCGGCGCTTCGACGCGCACGGCGCCGAGCCGCGCGAACGGCTCGCGCAGGCTGCCGTCATTGTCGGCGACCAGCAGCGGCAGACCGAGCACGCGGCCCCAGCTCTGCCATTCGGCGACGATGTCGTCGCTTTCGCCCGACGCGAACAAAGGCAGCGACAGAGCCGGATCGTCGTGTTCGAGCACGACGGCGATTTCGCTCGGCAATGCGTTGGGTTCGCCTGTGAGGCGGATGGCGACGCCGCGGAACGCGGTGACCGGCATATTCACCGCCATGCGCATGCCGCGGACAGAGCGCCGCAACACCACGCGTTCGCGGTGAAGTTCGACGATGCGCCGCTGTTCGTCGGCCGCCGCATCGGCAGCCTCGAAACGCACGGGCAAAGAGAAGGGGTCGAGCCGCACAACACGGCTCGACCCGGCAGTAGCCCTGCCGGCTTCCATTTGACGCCTCGAAACTCAACTCCCCCCGGACTGTGCCGCCCGGTTGCCGCGACCATGCCAGAGTGCGGTCGCAATGAGCTTAAAATCCCTGGTTAAGGGCGGGTAGCGGGGCCTCGAACACGTTGCATGATTGACGACTGGTTGCCGCGATGCCGCCATTTTTCCGCAAGCGGGTTGCATCGCGCCCCCCGAGCGCACATCTTGCCGGTACTTGTCGGCATGGCCTGCGCAAATGCCGCAAGCTTGTGCGTCCCTGCAGTCCCTCATAAACCAATTGCCAACCGAAAATGTCCTCGCTCCTCGATCAAACTGCCCTCGCCGATCTTGCTGAACAACTCGTTGCCGCCGCGCGCCGCGCCGGTGCCGAAGAGGCCGATGCCGTCGCCGTGCGCTCGGTCTCGCTCTCCGTCGATGTGCGCGACGGCGCGGTCGAGGAATCGCAGCGCGCCGAAGGCGACGACGTTGGCTTGCGCGTACTGGTCGGCCACAAACAGGCCGCGGTCTCGACCAACGACATCAAAGCTGACGGCCTCGATGCACTCGCCGCGCGCGCGGTTGCCATGGCGCGCGTGGCGCCGGAGGACAAATTCGCCGGCCTCGCCGATCCGGCGTTGCTGGCGCGCGAATTTCCCGACCTCGATCTGCTCGATGCCGACATGCCGACGGTCGAAGTCCTGGAGAAACGCGCACAGCTCGCCGAACAATCCGGCCTCGCGGTTTCCGGCGTATCGAAATCCGGCGGCGCGTCGGCCTCGGCCGGCATCGGCGGCATGGTGCTCGTCACCTCGACTGGATTTCGCGGCCTCAGCATCGGTTCGCGCCATTCGATCTCGATGGCGGCGATCGCCGGCGACGGCATCGGCATGGAGCAGGACTACGATTATTCCTCGACGCTGCATGCCTCGGATCTCGACAAGGCCGAAGACATCGGCCGCCATGCCGGCGAGCGCGCGGTGGCGCGCTTGAACCCGCGCAAGGTTGCGACGCGGAAAGTGCCGGTGATCTTTGATCCGCGTATTTCCGGCACGCTGATCGGCCATCTGGCCAGTGCCGCCAGTGGCGGCGCGATCGCGCGCAAGACAAGCTTCCTGCGCGAGAAGCTCGGCGAACAGATCTTCGCCAAGGGCATCGACATCGTCGACGATCCGCTGCGCCGGCGCGGCCAGCGCTCGCGGGTGTTCGATGCCGAGGGCGTCGCCACGCGCAAGATCAAGATCGTCGACGGCGGCGTGTTGAAAACCTGGATCCTCGATAGCGCCACGGCGCGCGAGCTCGATCTGAAAACCACCGGCCACGCCCAGCGTGGCGTGTCGTCGGTACCTTATCCGAGCCCGAGCAATCTGCATCTGGCGCCCGGAACAAAAACGCCTGACGAACTGATCGGCGAGATCAAGGACGGCTTCTACATTACCGACCTGATCGGCCAGGGCGTCAATCTGGTGACCGGCGATTACAGCCGCGGCGCGTCCGGTTTCTGGATCGAGAACGGCGAGCGCACTTTTGCGGTGAGCGAAGTCACCATCGCCGGACATCTGAGCGAAATATTTGCCGGCCTCACGCCGGCCAACGACCTCGTATTCCGCTACGGCACCAATGCACCGACCTTGCGCGTGGAGGGCCTGACTGTCGCCGGCCACTGAGCATGATCCGGAAAAGCATGCCCTTGGACTTGATCCGAGGGTGGAACGCCGGTTTTCCGAAAAGATCATGCTCCGCTAAAATGGCAGAGCGACAACGATCGAACATGAAACGATTTCGCTCTGAGGTCGAACTGCCCGACGATTTGACGCACGAGGCCGGGCAACTCGCCGCGGCCGTCCGCGAAGCCGGTCTGCTCGCGCTGTCGATGTTCGGCAAGCCGATCAGGAACTGGACCAAAGGCCCGACGCTGTCGCCGGTCAGCGAAGCCGATATCGCCGCCGACAATCTGCTGCGCCAAAGACTGAGCGCGATAGATCCAAACATCGCCTGGCTGTCCGAGGAAAGTGTCGACGATCCGGCGCGGCTTGACGCGCGCGCAGTCTGGATCGTCGATCCGATCGACGGCACCCGCGCCTATATCGGCGGTCTGACGGACTGGGCAGTGTCGGCGGCGCTTGTCGCCGACGGACGTCCGGTTGCGGCCTGTCTTTATGCGCCAGCGCTCGACGAGTTCTTCGAAGCGCGCACGGGCAGCGGCGCCACGCTCAACGGTGCGCCGATCTCGGTCAGCGGCGGAACCGAGATCGCGCATGCGCGAATCGCCGGTCCGCGCAAGCTGATGGAGCGGCTCGAAACTTTCGCGCCGCCTTTTGCCATCATGCCGCGGGTGCGGTCGCTGGCGCTCCGCCTGACGCGCGTTGCGCAAGGCGTTTTTGACGCCGCCATTGCCGGCGGCAACAGCCATGATTGGGACCTTGCAGCGGCCGATCTTTTGGTGCACGAAGCGGGCGGTACATTGACACCCGTCGGGGGCGGGACAGTGACCTACAATCGTCCGGTGCCGCGGCACGGGACGCTCGTCGCGGCCGGCCGGGACAGGCACGCGGCGCTCATGAAACTCCTCGGGGATGAACGCCTTGCGTCATCGTAGCATCGCGGATTGAGCGCGCGGATCAAACATCATGTCGGACACCCAACCCGGAAAGCAGCTTCTTCACCTCGTCTTCGGCGGCGAGCTCGACAGCGTGTCGAAAACCGAATTCAAGGATCTCGACAAACTCGACATCGTCGGCGTCTATCCGAACTACGCCAGCGCTTACGTTGCGTGGAAGGCCAAGGCGCAGGGCACAGTCGATAATGCGCAGATGCGATATTTCATCGTGCATATGCATCGCCTGCTCGACGAGCCCGAGGCACCGAAGGCTTAGAGCATGATCCCGAAAAGTGAAAACCGGTTTCCCGCCTTCGCGAAGCCCGCTTCGGCGGGCGAAGTAAGGTCGGAAAAGATCATGCTCCAACCAAAGGAGCCAGAGCTTGATCCGATTCACTTGCGTTGGATCAAGCTCTAGCGGGACGGCGGGATGCGGGTATGGCGTCAGATCGGACGGCAGCGTTGGGCCAAGGTGACCATCGGAGTGGTCGCTGCCGAATATCTGCGCTTTGTCGGTAAGACCACCCGCTTCACGCTTGAGCCGGAAGACATCTATGCCCGCGGCGAAGCGGACATGCCGATCATCCTCGCCTTCTGGCACGGCCAGCATCTGATCGCGCCGATGGCGCGCCAATCCAATCACCGCGTCGCCATGCTGGTGTCGCGCCATCATGACGGCGAGGTCAACGCCATTGCCGCGCAGCGGCTCGGCGTCGGCACCATCCGCGGCTCGGGCAATCACGGCGGCGGTTTCGTCCATAAAGCCGGCGTCGCCGCCTTTCAGGCCATGCTGGACGCGCTGGCCGAAGGCAGCTCCATCGCGCTGTCGGCGGACGTGCCGAAAGTAGCGCGTGTCGTGGGGATGGGCATCATCAAGCTGGCGCAGGCTTCCGGCCGGCCGATCTATCCGAGCGCCATCGCCACCAGCCGTCGCTACATTCTGAACAATTGGGATCGCACCACTATCAATCTGCCGTTCGGCCGCGGCGCGGGCGTCGCGGCTGAGCCCTTGATTGTCCCGCGTGAGGCTGACGACGCCGCGCTCGAAGCAGCGCGGCAATCGCTGGAAGAGCGGCTCAACGCGGCAACACGGCGCGCCTATGAAATGGTCGACACGCCGGGTGACAAAGGCAGGCGCGGCAAAGGCTCGGGCGGCAAAGGCTGAGGATCATGCCGCGTTCCATCCTGCGAAAAGGCCGCCCGCTTGTTGCGTCCGGCGAACCGTTCGCCGACAATGCCGGTATCGGGGTGCGGCGAGGCGAAGAAGAGTGTTGGGAGGGGTGAGTTTGCCCAAACGTTTGCCGCTTGCGCTGCGCCTTTATCAGCTCGCGTCGGCCGCCGGATCGCCGGTGGCGCCGCAAGTTTTGGCGCGACGTCTCAAGCGCGGCAAAGAACACGCCGAACGTCTTGCAGAGAGACGCGGCGAGCCGAGCCTTGAGCGGCCGTCCGGCCCGCTGATCTGGGTGCATGGCGCAAGCGTCGGCGAAATGCTCGCGGCCGTGCCGCTGATCGAGCGCTTGCGGGCGCGAGATTTCGCGGTCCTCGTCACATCGGGCACGGTGACTTCGGCGGCGCTCGCGGAGCAGCGCCTTCCCGACGGCGCGATCCATCAGTTCATTCCGCTCGATGCCCCGCGTTTCGTCGAGCGCTTCCTTGCGCATTGGAAGCCGGGGCTGGCGCTCTTTGTCGAATCCGATCTGTGGCCCAATCTGATCTTGGCGTGCGCCGAGCGCAAAATCCCAATGATCGTCATCAACGGCCGTCTGTCGGAACGCTCGTTCAGCCGCTGGCAGCGCCTGCGCGGTGTCATTGCGGCGCTGCTCGGCCGCTTCGATCTCTGCCTCACCCAATCCGCCGCCGATGCGGAGCGCTATGCCGAACTCGGCGCGCCGCGCGTGACCTCGACCGGCAATCTCAAGCTCGACGTACCCCCGCCGTCGGCCGACGACGCCGTGCTTAAACGCATGCGCGAGATCATCGGCACCCGGCCGGTCATTGTCGCGGCCTCGACCCATCCTGGCGAGGAGACCGCCGTTATCACCGCGCATCGCCGTCTGCGTGCCAAGTTCCCGACGCTGCTGACCGTGATCGTGCCGCGCCATCCGGTGCGCGGCCAAAGCATCGTCGACATCGCGCATGTGGCCGGACAAACCGTCGCGCTGCGCTCGCAACGCGAGCAGCCGATGCCGGATATCGGCGTCTATGTCGCCGACACACTGGGCGAGCTCGGCCTGTTCTACCGCCTGGCGCCGATCGTATTCATGGGCGGTTCGCTCGCCGAGCACGGCGGGCAGAATCCGATCGAAGCGATTAGGCTCGGCGCCGCGGTGCTGCATGGCCCCCATGTCTGGAACTTCGCCGAGATCTACGGCACGCTCGACAAGGCGCGCGGCGCCGATCTGGTCGGCGACGAGGAAGCGCTGACCGAGCGGATCGGCGCCTGGCTCACCGACGCCGCGGCGCGCAAGACGGTCGCTGAGGCCGCCGCCAAGACCGTCGCGCAACTCGGCGGCGGATTACAACGTACTTTGGCCGCGCTTGATCCCTATCTGATGCAGCTTCGCCTGGAGCAGCAGGCGTCCTAAACTCTACACTTGAGACTTGGCCGACATTCGCCGGATGTTCGGGGCAGAGCTTTTTGGGGACGGGTTCTTTGCGATCAGTTCATCGCGGGGCTATGTGATGCGGGAGCCTGCGTTCTGGTGGCAGCCCGGCACCGGCAGCTGGCTCGCGCCTCTGGGCGCGATCTACGGCGCGGTCGCCGCAGCACGTATGCGGCTGCGCGGGCAGCGCGCCGGCGTGCCGGTCATTTGCGTCGGCAATCTCACCGTCGGCGGCGCCGGCAAGACACCGGCAGCGCTCACACTGGCGCATTTGCTTCATACCGCCCACGAACGGCCGTTTTTTCTCAGCCGCGGCTATGGCGGACGGCTCGCCGGGCCGGTGCGCGTCAATCCCAAGGTCCATCATTCGGCCGACGTCGGCGACGAGCCGCTGTTGCTGGCGCGACTGGCGCCGACGGTCGTGGCGCGCGATCGCGCGGCCGGCGCGCAATTCGCGCAATATGCCGGCGCGAGCGTCATCGTCATGGACGACGGCTTGCAAAATCCGGCGCTCGTCAAAGATCTCGCGATTGTCGTGGTCGACGGCCGCCGCGGCATCGGCAACGGCCGCGTCATTCCGGCAGGCCCGCTGCGCGCGCCGCTGCAAACGCAGCTCGACCGCGCGCAGGCGCTGGTCATGGTCGGAGCGACCGATCGCACCGCCGATGTCAAAAATCGCGCCGCCCAAAACGGCCTGCCGGTTTTTCACGCCAGCCTCGAACCCGACCGCGGCATGATCGCCGCCATCGGCCGGCGCAAAGTGCTGGCCTTCGCCGGCATCGGCAATCCGGATAAATTTTTCGCGACATTGACCGAAGCGGGCATCGCAATTGCCGAGCGTGTCGGCTTTGACGATCATCACCGCTTCACGGCGGCGCAGGCGCAGGATCTTTTAACGCGGGCGCACGCCGCAAATCTGCTGCTCGTGACCACCGAAAAAGATCTGGCGCGGCTTTCCGGCGACCCGCAGCTTGCCGACCTCGCCCAGCACGCCAGCGCGCTGCCGGTGCGGCTTGTGATCCAGGAGCAGGATCAATTTCGGCAGCTGGTGCTCGGCGCGCTGAAGCGGCGTTAGATTTTCCTTTCGAGCATGATCTTTTCCGAAAACCGGTGTCCACTTTTCGGGATCATGCTCCACGCTATTTTCTGTAGGCAGAACCCTGACCCTGCAGCACCGCCTCGGGCGTCGCATAGGCTTCCTGCAGATCGACGCTCCAATAGCGCAACTCCTCGAGCGGTATCGGCACGCCGGTCACGGCACAGCGCACAAAGGCCCCCGGCCGGACGATGCGGAAATCGCCGTCGAGATATTTGATTTCGGCCTCCCCGGGCATCGGCTGCGGACGATCGGTGCGGTTGAGCAATTATACCTCCGGCGGACGGCTTGGCGGCGCGGCTATTCTTCAACGCGGCTAAACTAAAGACCCAGACCGGCGGACCAGTCACGAAACGGCAACATAGTCATTCCGTCACCAAGACGAAAGGCACTTTGCCAAGTCGCATTGCCAGCGGCAGCTTCAGCCGCAGATATCTGGAGTGATATGATATGGAGGATCGGGGCGCTTGTTGGACGCAAGATGAGATTGGAACCGAGCTTGGCTCACACCCGAACGCGCCGCCTCCGACTGCGGATCGCCTCCAAAGCACGGCCTCTCGTCCTCGGCATGATCTTTTCCGCCGTGATCGCCTGCGCGCCGGCCGTCGCCGCCGCACCCGAACATGTCGACATTCCGGACGGCGATTTTACCTTGCATGCCTCGCTGTATCGGCCCGACGGTGCCGGTCCGTTTCCCGCGGTGGTGGCGCTGCACGACTGCGGCGGCCTCGTCCACTACCGGCCCATCACGGCGACGCGGCACTACATCGAATGGGCGCGGCTCCTCGTTGCCGACGGCTTTGTCGTGCTGTTTCCGGATTCTTTCGGCTCCCGCGGCATCGGACCGCAGTGCCGCGAGCGCGTTCGCAAAGTGCGGGCGTCGCGCGAGCGCCTCGGCGACGCCAATGCCGCGCGGCACTGGCTGCAGGCGCAAAGCTATGTGAAGTCTGATCGCGTCTCGCTGCTCGGCTGGTCGAGCGGCGGCACCGCCGCGCTGTGGACGGTGCGGCCGACGACGGCGCCGCGCGACGGCAGCACAGATTTCCGCTCGGCCGTGACCTTCTATCCGAGCTGCCGCAGGCTGCACGACACCGCCTGGAGCGCGCGCGTGCCGACGCTCATCCTGGTCGGCAGCGCCGACGATTGGACGCCGGCTGTGATATGTCAGCAAATGGTCGCCGGCGCGCGCGACCGCAGCGCCCGCGTCCAGATCGTGGTCTATCCGGGCGCGCAACACGGATTCGATCGGGCCAATTCGCCGATCAAGCTCCGGACCGGCCTGGTCAACACCGTCGACCCGTCGGGCCGCGCCCATAGCGGCACCAATCCTGCCGCCCGCGCCGACGCGCTCAAGCGCGTGCCGGAATGGCTGCAACGCTGAAACGTAATCGTTAGAGCGGGTTCTCTAGAACAAACTGCCTTTAGAACAGACTGCCTTGGCCTGAACCGCCGCGGTGCGTGCGCGGCTTGGCGGGTTCGGCAAGCGATTTATCAAGCGACTGATCAGATGACTTGTCTGCCGGCTTACCGGGCGACACCGCGCCGCCTTCGGCGCGGGCGCCGACACGGCCGTCGGAAAATTCCACCTCGATCGCCATGCCGGCAGTGACGGCGCTCGCGGTATGGAGCGGCCGGCCGGCGGCATCGCGGACGAGCGCAAAGCCGCGCGCCAGAACGCCGCGATAGGAAAACGCCGCCAGCAATTGCGCGCCGCGCTCGGCACGGGCCTGCCGCACCGCGATGACCTGGCGAACCGCCCGCTCCGCGCGCTCGCCGAAAGCATGGACCCGCTCGACCTCGCGCGCGATGCGGGCGCGATGGACCTGGATGTTGGCCGCGACGCCCGCGTGCAGCCGCGACGCCAGACCGGCATAGCGTTCGCGCCGGCGCTCGATATTGGTGCGCAGCAATTGCGGGCTGAGCCTGCCGCTGATGCGCGAGAAGTCGACGCGATGGATTTGCGCATTGGCGTGAAGCGCGCGCGCAAGCCGCGACGCTGCGTGGTCGAGCCGCTGCCGCGGCTGCGCCAGCACTTCATCGGCGCTCGGCAACGCGCGGGCCGCCGAGCGCAACTCGCTCCACCGCGCCTCCTGACAGCGCCGCCAGCAGCCGATCGCGCGCCGGGCAAACGAATCCACATTGAGCAGGAGATCGGCGCGCACCGGCACGGCCATTTCGGCGGCCGCCGTCGGCGTCGGCGCGCGGCGATCGGAGGCGAAATCGATCAGCGTCACGTCGGTTTCGTGGCCGACCGCGGAAATCAGCGGAATGAAGCTTGCGGCCGCTGCCCGCACCACGATTTCCTCGTTGAACGACCACAGATCTTCGAGCGAGCCGCCGCCGCGCGCGACGATGATGAGATCGGGCCGCCGCGGCAAAAATCCCGCCGCCTGTTCCGGCAGCGCATTGAAGCCTGCGATGGCGGCAGCGACTTCGGCGGCCGAACTTTCGCCCTGCACTTTCACCGGCCAGACCAGGACGTGACGCGGGAAGCGGTCGGCGAGCCGATGCAGAATGTCGCGGATGACCGCGCCGGTCGGCGAGGTCACGACGCCGATGACCTCGGGCAGGAACGGCAGAAGCTGCTTGCGCGCCTCCTCGAACAGGCCTTCGGCGGCAAGCTTCCTCTTGCGCTCTTCAAGAAGCGCCATCAACGCGCCGATGCCGGCGGGCTCGAGCGTGTCGATGACGATCTGGTATTTCGAGGAGCCGGCGAAAGTGGTGAGCCGGCCGGTGACGACGACGTCGAGACCCTCCTCGGGCTTCACCCGCATGCGGTTGAACGTAGGCTTCCAGATCACCGATTCCAGAACGGCCTTGTCATCCTTGAGGCGGAAATAGACGTGGCCGGAGGGCGACGCGCCGCGGAAGCCCGAGACCTCGCCGCGGACCCGGACATAGCCATAGGCGTCCTCGACGGTCTTTTTCAGCGCCGCCGACAGTTCGGAGACCGACCATTCGGGAATATTGGCGAGCGGCGGCCCGGCCAAAGTCCCAACGACTGGGCCAGCCAGGCCAGTTACGGGACCTGCCTCGATGTCGATTTCGGCGGTGATTCTGCTTCGGGCCATCTCGCCATTCTATATGACCCCGCCTTAAGGCGGAAAACAGCACGGCGGGGCGTAATCCCCGTGGAACACAAGCCCGATAGGCCGGCGCGCCCCTTGTCCCAAATGGCCCTCCCCGCTAACCCACAGCGGCAGCACACGGGCAACCAATGAATATCCTCATTCTTGGCTCTGGCGGCCGCGAACATGCGCTGGCCTGGAAGATCGCGGCGAGCCCGCTGGCGGACAAGCTTTATTGCGCGCCGGGCAATGCCGGCATCGCGCGCGAAGCCATCTGCGTTGCGCTCGACATTGCCGACCACGCGGCGGTGATCGCCTTCTGCCGCATGAATCACATCGATTTCGTCGTGGTCGGACCCGAAGCGCCGCTCTGCGCCGGCATCGTCGACGATCTTGAAGCGGCCGGCATCAAGGCGTTCGGCCCGAGCAAGGCCGCGGCGCGGCTCGAAGGCTCCAAAGGCTTCACCAAGGATCTGTCCCGCAACCACGGCATCCCGACCGCCGCCTACGAACGCTTCGCTGCGATCGCGCCGGCCAAGGCCTATCTGCGCGCACGCGGTGCGCCGATCGTGATCAAGGCCGATGGACTCGCTGCCGGCAAAGGCGTGGTCGTGGCGCAAAGCCTCGCCGAAGCGGACGACGCCGTCGACATGATGTTTGCCGGCGGGCTCGGAGATGCCGGCGGGGAAATCGTCATCGAGGATTTTCTCGACGGTGAGGAAGCCTCTTTCTTCGCGCTGTGCGACGGCGAGACGGCCATGGCGCTGACCACCGCGCAAGATCACAAGCGCGCCTATGACGGCGACAAGGGACCCAATACCGGCGGCATGGGCGCCTATTCGCCGGCCCCGAATATCGACGAGGCGATGGCCGCGCGCGTCATGGCGGAGATCATCACGCCGACGCTCAAAGCGATGAAAGCGATGGGCTGCCCGTACAAAGGCGTGCTCTATGCCGGGCTGATGATCACGGCCGAAGGGCCAAAACTCATCGAATACAATGCGCGCTTCGGCGATCCGGAAACGCAGGTGCTGATGCTGCGCCTTAAATCGGATCTGATGCCGGCGCTGCTGGCATCGCGCGACGGCATGCTCAAGAACTTCGATCTGCGCTGGTACAGCGAGCCGGCGCTCACTGTGGTGATGGCGGCCAAAGGCTATCCGGGTGTCTATCAGCGCGGCAGCGTGATCGAAGGCCTCGACGCGGCGCGCGACGTCGAAGGCGTGGAGATCTTCCATGCCGGCACCAAGGCGGAGGGCGGAAAAATCCTCGCCAATGGCGGACGCGTGCTCAATGTCTCGGCCATCGGCGCGACAGTGCGCGAAGCGCAGGCGCGTGCTTACGAAGCCGTATCGCGCATCCACTGGCCCGACGGCTTCTGCCGCCACGATATCGGCTGGCGCGCGGTGGCGCGGGAAAAAGAGCCGGAGAAAAATTGAGGCCCGATCTCGCGGCTGGATTTCGCCGGTGCTTGCACTATCATTGGAGCATGATCTTTGCCGACCTTGCTTCGTCCGCCGAGGCGCGCTTCGCGAAGGCGGGAAACCAGTCTCCACTTTTCGGGATCATGCTCTAAACTCCCGCGCGATGAATGATCGCCAGTCCGCCTTTTCCGGTACGCAAGAGGTCGCCGAGCGGCTGCGCTTCGATGTCGCGCGGCTTGAAGCTTTTTTGCACGACAAGGTGCCGGGATTCGCGGGGCCGGTTGTGGTGGGCCAATTCAAGGGCGGCCAATCCAATCCCACTTATCTCGTCGAGACGCCGCTGCGCCGTTACGTGTTGCGGCGCAAGCCGCCGGGCAAATTGCTGCCGTCGGCACATGCCGTCGATCGCGAATTCCGCATCATCAGCGCGCTCCACGCGCGAGCGTTTCCGGTCGCCGAGCCGGTGCTGTATTGCGCCGACGAAAGCATCATCGGCACGGCCTTCTTCCTCATGGCGCATGTCGACGGCCGCGTGTTCTGGGAGCCGCAGATGCCCGCCGCCGACCCGGTGGAGCGCACCCGCGTCTATGACGCCATGAACGCGACCCTGGCGCGGCTGCATACATTCGATCCGGCTGCGATCGGGCTCGCCGATTACGGCCGTGGCGAAAATTACGTGGCGCGGCAGGTCGAACGCTGGTCGAAGCAGTATCGGGCGTCCGAAACGCAGCATATCGATGAGATGGAAAAGCTCATCGCCTGGCTGCCCGGGCATCTGCCGCCGCCGCAGCCGTCGCGCCTGGTGCACGGCGACTACCGGCTCGACAATATGATCCTCGCGCCGAACGCGCCGGAGATCGCCGCGGTGCTGGATTGGGAATTGTCGACGCTCGGCGATCCGCTGGCGGATTTTTCCTATCATCTGATGCAATGGCATATGCCGCATGCGGACGCCGGCACCGGCTCGCTGGTCGGCTTCGACCTTGCCGGCCTCGGTATTCCGGCCTTACCGGCCTATGTCGATGCCTACGTGGCGCGCACCGGGCTCGATCCGCGACCGCATCTGCCGGTCTATTTCGCCTATAATTTCTTTCGCCTCGCCGCCATCATGCAGGGCATTGCCGGCCGCGTGCGTGACGGCACCGCGACGTCGGCCTTCGCTGCGGCCAAGGCCGAACTGGTGCGCCCGCTTGCGGCCAAAGGTTTTGCATTCGCCCGCGAGGCAGGAGCGTGAGCAAGCCGGCATGAAAACTTTTGCTTTGGCGCTCGGCGGCGGCGGCGCGCGCGGCCTTGCCCATATCGCCGTGATCGAGGCGCTCGACGAGATGGGCGTCAAGCCGACCGCGATCGCCGGCACCTCCATTGGCGCGCTGATCGGCGCGTCCTATGCCGCCGGCATGAGCGGCAAGGACATCCGTCATCACGTCATTGCCTTTGCTCATGACTGGAGCCAGACGCGACGCCGGCTGATGACGACCCGCGCCGGCAATATTGCCGACCTGTTGTCCGGCCGCTTCAGCCAGGCGACGCAGATGGACGCCGAAAAGTTCTGTGAGCAATTCCTGCCGAGCCGCGTGCCCGATGATTTTTCAGCGCTGCAAATTCCACTGATCGCCATGGCGACGGACCTGCATTCCCGCAGCGAAATGCCGATCGCGGCCGGACCGCTGCGGCCGGCACTTGCGGCCTCGATCGCCATCCCCGGACTGTTTCGCCCGGTGGTCGTCGACGCCCGCGTCATGATCGACGGCGGCACCACCAATCCGATGCCGTTCGACAAACTGACCGGCCTCGCCGATCGCGTCATGGCTGTCGACGTGCACGGCATTCCTGAAGCCGATCGCGTCGACATTCCGAATTCATGGGACACCGTCTATGCCGCGGCGCTCGTCATGGGCGGCGCCATTATCGCGGCCAAGCTCGACCATGCGCCGCCCGATCTGGTGATCCGGCCGAATGTCAGCATTTTCCGCACGCTCGGCTTCCTGCAGGCGAGCGCGATCATCCGCACCGCCGAAGCGGTGAAGGACGAGATCAAGGAAAAACTCGGGACGCTGCTAGCTGACTAACGCTTCGGCGTCGTCTTCGCTCACCGCCCACTGATCGGCATCTTCGCGCTCGCCGATCATGGCAAGGCCGTTGGCAATGGAGAGAAGCTCGTCGCCGGATTCGATCCTATCCGCGCCGAATCTGCGTGCGAACAGACGGCGCACTGCAGGCACGAATGACGTGCCGCCGGTGAGAAATACCTTGTCGATGGCCTTGGTTTCCAGTTTCGCGCCGCTCATCACCTCGTCGAGCGCCTTTTCCATGCGGCGCAGATCGTCGGCGATCCACTCTTCGAAATCGCCGCGCTTGATGCTGACATGGAAATCATCGCCGAGTGGCGAAAAGCGCAACGCGACTTCTTCCTCGGACGACAGCTGTGCCTTGGCCTCGGAGATCGCCTTGTAGAGCGGATAACCCTGATCCTCTTCGATCAAGTCAATCATAAGCTCGATCTTGGCGGGCTCGGTGCACCAGCGCACGAGGCCTTTGAGATCGCGAAACTCGTCCATGGTCTTGAGCACCGAGAGCTGATTCCAGCGCGCAAAATTCGCGAACAAACTCTGAGGCAGATCAAGCGTCTTGCCCATATGCCGGTACCGGCTGCCTTTGCCGAGTTTTGGCAAGACGACATTGTCGATGATGCGGTAATCGAAATTGTCGCCGGCGACGCCGATCCCGCCATGACCAAGCGGCTGCGCGCTCAGCGCATTGCCGGAAACGTCGAAGCGGATGATCGAATAGTCCGTCGTGCCGCCACCGAAATCGGCGACCAAAACGGTTGCCGATTGCGTGAGATTGCGGGCGAAGAAGAAGGCAGCGGCCACCGGCTCGTAGACATAGAGGATTTCGGAAAAACCGAAACGGCGCAATGCCGCGCTATAGCGTTTCTGCGCCAGCGCCGCGTCCGGCTGCGCGCCGGCAAATGCCACCGGGCGGCCGACCACCAGACGCTGCGGCAGTTCATTGAGCTGCGCGCTTTCGTAGTCGCGAATGCGCGCGAAGAGAGCTGCCAGCAAGTCTTCGAATTTGTAGCGCTTGCCGTAGATATAGGTGCCCTGGAAATGCGGGCTGGCGCCGAACGTCTTGAACGATTGAATGAAGCGGCATTCGCCGGGATGGTCGATGAACTGGCGGACGGCATAGGGCCCCGCCTCGACCCGCAATTGCCGGCCGTCGCGCGCCGAGGTCTGCCAAAAACACAATGCCGAGCGCAGGGCCTCGACCGGCGCCCCATCAATCGAGCACGCGATCGGGCGCGCTTTGCCGTCCGGTTGAATTTGCGACAGCACGGTATTCGTCGTGCCGAAATCGAGGCCGAGCGCTTTGGGCATTGGACCATGGCGTTGACGTGCGGAAGGGTCGCCGCGGCGGCGGAAGACAGAAGCGGGAAAAAGCTCCGCCCTTCCAAAGTCCGGGAATATGTCGTTTCAGCGGCGCTCTCGAAAAAACTCCTTGAGCAGCGCGGAAGCCTCCGCCTCGCTCAGTCCGCCATAGACGTCCGGCCGGTGATGACAGGTCGGCGAGGCAAAAAACTGGACGCCGTTATCCACCGCGCCGCCCTTGGGATCGGCGGCGCCGTAATAGAGCCTGCGGATGCGGGCAAAGGAGACTGCGCCGGCGCACATCGCGCAAGGCTCGAGCGTGACATAGAGGTCGCAATGATCGAGCCGTTCCGAGCCGAGCACGGCGGCGGCCTGTCGAATGGCGACGAGTTCGGCATGCGCCGTCGGATCGCGGTCGGCGAGCGTGCGGTTGCCGGCCCGGGCAATGACGCTGCCGTCGCGCACGATGACGCAACCGACCGGCACCTCGCCGCGCGACGCGGCGGCGCGGGCTTCCGCGAGCGCCAAATCCATGAAAGATGTCATGAAAGATAATTTGGTCAAATTAGTTGGTTCTCTCGGGCCCACTCTGCTATCAGCCGCCGCTGAAGGATCAAATATGGACGGCAATAGCGACCAGCACAAACCCGGCGAACGCATCGCCAAGGTCATCGCCCGCGCCGGGCTCGCCTCGCGCCGCGAGGCCGAAGACTGGATCGCCGCCGGGCGGGTCGCCGTCAACGGCGAAGTGATCCGTTCGGCAGCGCTGAATGTGACGGCGCGCGACAAGATCAGCGTCGACGGCGAGCCGTTGCCGGAGCGCGAGCGCACGCGGCTGTTCCTCTATCACAAGCCGCGCGGGCTGCTCACGACACATTCGGACCCGCAGGGCCGGCCGACCATTTTTCAGAAGCTGTCGAAAGGCCTGCCGCGGTTGATCAGCGTCGGCCGGCTCGATTTCAATACCGAGGGCCTGCTGCTTTTGACCAATGACGGCGAGCTCGCGCGCGTGCTCGAATTGCCGGCGACCGGCTGGCTGCGGCGCTACCGCGTGCGCGCGCACGGCTCGATCACCCAGGACAAGCTCGATGCGCTGCGCCAAGGCATCACCATCAGCGGCATTCACTACGGCGCGATCGAGGCCACACTCGAGCGCGTGCAGGGCTCGAACCTCTGGCTGACCTTTGCCATTCGCGAGGGCAAGAACCGCGAAGTACGCACCATTCTGTCGCATCTCGACCTTGAAGTGACGCGGCTCATTCGCGTCTCGTTCGGTCCGTTTCAGCTTGCGGAGCTCGCCGAGAGCGCCGTCGAGGAAGTGCGCACGCGCGTGCTGCGCGAGCAGCTTGGCGAGCGGCTGATCGCGCTCGCGGAGCTTGATTTCTCCGGGCCGGCGACGATGCGCGCGGAGCCGGACGCCCGGCAGCGGCCGGAACGGCGCCCACGCGACGATCTCCGCGTCACGGCGTGGCCGAAGAAGCCGCGCGAGGCCTCCGGCAACGAACGACCGAAACAGAAGCGCAGAAGCAAGGGTGCGGAGCATGCCTGGCGCGCGCACGACGAAGAGCGGCCGACAAAGAAACTGCGGCGCAAGTTTCACGGCGCGCGCGCCGAAGATGCGCGGCCGCATCCCGGCGGCAAGGTGCGCGCGGAGGCGCTGACCGATCGCAAAGGCCGACACGTGGCGGTCGAGCGCTATGGTGAGCCGCCGGTGCGGGAAACGCCGCGCGATGAATCCAAAAAGCAATTCGGCAGAAGCGCCCGTTCCGAACGCGCACGCGAGCGCCCAGGCCAGCGTCCAAGCAAGCGTCCGCACAAACCTCCTCTCGGCCGCCGGGGCGCGCCCGATCGCTCGCACGGCGCACGCCCGGGCGCTCCTAAGGGCCGCAAAGATTAAGTGGAGCATGATCTTGTCTGAAAACCGGTGCCCACTTTTCCGGATCATGCGACATGTAAGCGGAGCATGATCTTGTCCGAAAACCGGTGCCCACTTTTCCGGATCATGCGACATGTAAGCGGAGCATGATCTTGTCCGAAAACCGGCTTCCACTTTTCGGGATCATGCGACATGTAAGCGGAGCATGATCTTGTCCGAAAACCGGCTTCCACTTTTCGGGATCATGCTCTGATGCGCATCGTCGGCGGACGCTTGCGCGGGCGAACGCTCGCCGGTCCAAAATCGCAAGCCATCAGGCCGACCGCGGACCGGCTGCGCGAGTCGCTGTTCAATATTCTCCACCACGCCTATGGCGATCCGATCACCGGCGCGCGCGTACTCGATCTCTTTGCCGGCACCGGCGCGCTCGGCATCGAGGCGCTGTCGCACGGTGCGGCCTTTGCGCTCCTGGTCGACGACGGCGCCGAGGCACGCGCGCTGCTGCGCGAGAACGTCACTGCGCTCGGGCTCGGCGGCACGTCCAAGATCTTCCGCCGTGACGCCACCAAGCTTGGACCAATCGAAGCGCTTGCGCCGTTCACCCTAGCCTTTCTCGATCCGCCTTACGGGAAAAACCTCGCCGAGAACGCGCTGGCTTCAGCGCGCGCCGGCGGCTGGCTCGCGCCGGAAGCGCTGATCGTGGTCGAAGAAGCAACCAAATCGGCCTTCGCCGCACCGGAAGGCTTTTGCGAACTGGAGCGCCGGCGTTATGACGACACGGAATTTGTGATCTTGCGCGCGGCAAAACCCTAATCTGCGCTGATCCCAGCGGCATGAACTACCTTGCCCCAGCGCACGACTTCATCGGCCAAGAACTTCGTCAGATATTCCGGCGTGCGCCGTTCCGGCACGGCGATCTCAAGGCCCAGACCCTCAAGCCGTGCACGAATGGCGGGATCGTCCAGCGTATCGCTCATCGCCTTGTTGAGCTTGTCGACAATCGGCCGCGGCGTGCCGGGCGGCAGGAAGAAGGCGTTCCACACGCTCGCTTCGACGCCCGGCAGGCCCTGCTCGCCGGTGGTCGGCAGATCGGGAATGATCTTGACCCGGTGCGCCGACATCACCGCGATGCCTTTGACGGTGCCCTCTTTCGCCAGCGCCGCGCCGGTCTGGATGGTCGAGCACATGTAGTCGATACGGCCGCCGATCAGGTCCTGCTGCGCCGGGGCTTCGCCGCGATAGGGCACGTGGGTGACATTCACGCCCATCGCCGTGTTGAGCAGCACGCACGGCAGATGCGTACCGGAGCCGACGCCGGCCGAGCCGAACTGCATCCTGCTCTGGTTGGCTTTCACGTAGGCGATGAACTCTTGCAGGTTCTGCGCCGGCAAATCCTTGCGCGCAATGAGGATGCGCGGCGATTCCGATGCGAGCCCGACCGGCGTGAAATCGGTCAGCGAATTATAGAGCGGCGTCTTGTAGAGCGACTGGCTATAGGCGTGCGTGCCGCTATTGCCGATCAGCATGGTGTAACCGTCGGGATCGGCTTTGGCGACGCGCGCGCTGCCGGCCATGCCGGCCGCAGCGCCCACATTCTCGACCACGATCGGCTGGCCGAGGAGTTCGCCCATGCGCTGCGCCTGGATGCGCGCCGACAGATCGACACCGCCTCCGGCGGAAAACGGCACGATCATCGTGATCGGCCGGCTCGGCCAATTATCGGCGAGCGCCGGTCCGACGATAAGCGTTGCGACCGCAACGAACAACACGCGCATCATTTTCATAGGTCAACGCCTCCCAAACAGCCGCTCGATGTCGGTAAGCTTCAGTTCCACATAGGTCGGACGGCCGTGATTGCACTGGCCGGAATTGGGCGTGGCTTCCATTTCGCGCAGCAGCGCATTCATCTCTTCCGGCTTCAAGCGCCGCCCGGCGCGCACCGAGCCGTGACAGGCCATCGATGACGCCACCTGCATCAGCCGCCGTTCGAGCGGCAGGGTCTCGTCCCATTCGCTGATATGTTCGGCGAGATCGCGGACCAGGCCTGAGCCGTCGATCTCGCCCAGCAGCGAAGGCGTTTCGCGCAGCGCCACGGCGCCGGGGCCGAAGGTTTCGAGCACGAGACCGAAGCGCGCGAGCTCATCGGCGCGCGCAGTGAGCCGTTCGACACCGGGCTCGTCCAGCTCGACGATTTCCGGAATGAGCAGGATCTGCCGCGGCACGCCATTGGCGTCGAGCGCAGCTTTGAGCCTCTCATAGACGATGCGCTCGTGCGCCGCGTGCTGATCGACGATGACGAGGCCGTCGCGCGTCTGCGCCACGATATAAGTCTCGTGCACTTGCGCGCGCGCCGCGCCGAGCGGGTGATCGAGCAATTCGGCGGGCGCCGAATTGTCAGCGGCTTCGGCAAAGCCGGGACGCAAATCGGCAGCCGGGCCGCCGACATCGAAGGCGGCCTGTGCCGCTTCGGCAAAGGCACCGCCGCGCAACGGCGCAAAGGGCCGGCGCGTATCGGTAGGCCGCGCCGGCGAACGCCGCCAGTCCCAGCCGCGTCCCCCACCCAACCCTCCCCCGCGCGCGGGGGAGGAATAAGGAGGGGGCGGCCGGAACGCTGCGATCGTCGCCGCGCCGCCGGTAGTTGCCGCCCGCGAGCTTTCGCGGGCCAGCGCCGCTTTGAGCGAACTCACGATCAGCGCGCGGACCAGACCGGCATTGCGGAAGCGCACTTCCGCCTTGGCCGGATGCACGTTCACGTCGACCTCCGGCGCCGGCAGCGTGACGAACAGCGCCAGCAGCGGGTGCCGGTCGCGCGGCAGATAATCGGCATAGGCGCCGCGCACCGCACCGAGCAGAAGCTTGTCGCGCACCGGCCGCCCGTTGACGAAGAGATATTGGCCGAGCGCATTGGCGCGGGTCAGCGTCGGCAGCGCGGCAAAGCCTTCGATGACGACGCCGTCACGCTCGGCTGAGATCTCGACCGCGTTCGCGCGGAAATCGCCGCCGAGCACGTCGCCGAGCCGGGCGAGCCGTCCGGCGGCGCCGGGCAACGCCGCGGCATAGGTGACAGGTGCCCGCTCTTCGCCAGCGAGCGTGAAGGCGACATCCGGCCGGCTCATGGCCAGCCTGCGCACCACTTCGCGCACGGCTTCGGCCTCGGTGCGGTCGAGCTTGAGGAATTTGAGCCGCGCCGGCGTCGCATAAAACAAGTCGCGCACCTCGACGCGGGTGCCCTCGCCGAGCGCCGCGGGCTTCACCTCCGATTTTGTCCCGGCATCGAGCTCGATCACCCAGGCATGCGGCTCGGCGGCGTGCCGCGTGGCGATCGAGAGCCGCGCCACCGCCCCGATGGACGGCAGAGCCTCGCCGCGGAAGCCCAACGTGCGGATCGAGATCAGATCGTCGTCGGCGAGCTTCGAGGTGGCATGGCGCTCGACCGCGAGCGCGAGATCGGCCTGCGTCATGCCGGAGCCGTCGTCGCCGATGCGGATCAGGCGGCGTCCGCCGCCGTCGGTGAGCACGTCGATCCGCCGCGCCCCGGCATCGAGCGCGTTTTCCACGAGCTCCTTGACCACGCTCGCCGGGCGCTCGACGACTTCGCCCGCGGCGATGCGGTTGACCGTTGATTTCAGGGAGCTGGCGGATCGGCATAGTGACCGGAGTAAGCCGTGATTCTACCGGAAAAGTAGCCGGGATTGAGTGCGAGCGAAATCCGGGGCAGATATCCGGCAAAACCCGGTCGCAAGATCTGTGGCAAGACCTGACGCAAGATCTGCACCTGACGCAAGATCTGCCGATGCGTCCGCCCGTCAAGGAGTTCGGGAATGACCCGTTACCTGCCCGGCGTTATCCTCGCCGCTGTCGGCGTCGTGGCCTATGCCATCGGCTGCCTGTTGTATCTCGCCTATCGCCGCGAGAAGGACCCCGCGCGCAAGAGCAAGCCGCTGATGGTCTATGGCATCGCCATGATGGTGCTGGGCGTCGCGGCGTTGGGTGGCGGTCTCTATTCGCTGGAAATGCTGCAGATCCACGCGGTTGGCCAGTGAGGCCGGCCGCATCGGTCCACGGCTTCAATCGAACGACGGCCTCCCTCCGCGCAGCCGCTTGATGCCGGAGCGGCGTTTCTTGCCTTCGATGCGGCGCTCGCGCGAGGCCTTGGTCGGCCTGGTCGGCCGCCGCTTGATCGGCGCGACTGCCGCCTGGCGGATCAGCTCGAGCAGCCGCTCCAGCGCATCCTCGCGGTTGCGCGCCTGGGTGCGGTGGCGCTGCGCGATGATGACCAGCACGCCGTCGCGCGTCAGCCGCGCGCCGGCGAGCCGTTCGAGCCTTGCCCGCACGTCGGGCGGCAGCGACGGCGAATGCCGCACGTCGAAGCGCAACTGAACGGCAGTCGAGAGCTTGTTGACGTTCTGTCCGCCCGGTCCCGACGCGCGCACGAATTGCTCGTCGATCTCGCGCTCATCGATGGCGATCTTGGCGGTGACCGGAATCATGGCCACAGCGTAGCATTCCCTCCCCGTCGCGGGGGAGGAGAACGAGCATCAGTTCGCGGTCGGCGTGGTCGAGGCGACAGCCTGCGACTTGCCGACCACGGTGACCAGGAGCCCGTTATCGAGAAGCCGCTTGGCGACACGCTTGGCGTCGTCGAGCGTCACCGCGTTGATCATATCCGGACGCTTGGTGAAATAGTCGGTGTTGAGTTCATCGAGCTGGAGCTGCACCAGGAGCCCAGCGATCTTGCTCGACGTGTCGAGATTGAGCGCAAAGGAACTGTTGAGATAGTTCTTCGCCTCGGTGAGCTCGGCGGCCGTCGGGCCGTCCTCGGCAAAGCGATGAATTTCCTTCTGCACGAGATCGACCGTCTCGTTGGCGCGGTCGGCCCGCGTCGCCGTGCCGCCGATCAGAACGGCGGAATGCTCCATCCAGATCAGGCTGTCGGCGATCGAATAAACCAGGCCGCGCTTCTCGCGCACCTCCTGATAGAGCCGGGAATCCGACGAGCCGCCGCCGAGAACGTGATTGATGAGATAGGCGGCCATGAAGTCGGGATCCTTGCGGGCGATGCCCGGACCGCCGAAATCGACCACCGTCTGCGGCACGTCGAGATTGATATCGATGCGGCGGCCGAGCCCCTGCGGCGTGGCGCTCTCGATCGGTGCCAGATCGGGCTTCTCCGGCAGCGCGCCGAACACGCGGTCGAGGATCGGCTTCAAGGTTTCGGCGTCGATATCGCCGACGACGGCGACTTTCAGATTCTGCCGCGCCAGAACTTTATGGGCATAGGTCTTCAAATCGTCGACGGTGATGCCCTGCAGCGATACCTGCGTGCCGTTGACCGGCCGGCCATAGGGGTGGCCCTCGAACGCCGTCTGCCACCAGCGCTGGCTTGCGATATCGCCCGGGCTCGTCGTCTGCCGCCGCATGATCGACAGCAGCTGCGCGCGATTAAGCTCGACATCGGACGTGTCGAAGCGCGGCGCGGTCAGCGCCAGGCGCAGCAGATCGAAAGCTTCGTCGCGATTTTCCGTCAGCGTGCGCAGCCCGCCGCGGACGCTGTCGCGATCAGCGGAAAAGCTCATCTCGATGGCCTTGCGCTCGAGACGATCGGAGAATGCCTTGGAGTCGAGATCGCCGGCGCCTTCGTCGAGCAGCGAGGCGACAAAATTCGCGGTGCCGCCCTTGCCGAGCGGATCCTGCGCGGCGCCGCCGGCGAATGCGAAGTCGACGGCGATCATCGGCACGGCCGGCTCGTGAACCAGCCAGGCGACGATGCCGCCCGGACTCACGACACGCTCGATCGTGGTGGCACCGGCGGGTGCGGCAAAGGCCGCCAAAGCCAGCGGCGCGATCAGAGCCGTGACGATGCGCCGAATCGTGGAGTAAGACGAAACGGGCGCAAAAATATTCACAAGAACATTCACGAGTGGCTCTCCTCGGGCTGCAGGCTTTTGACCAGATAGCCCGTCACCGATTGGCGGCGGTCGAGCCAGTTGCGGGCGGCTTGTTGAACGGCGTCGGCGGTCACGGCGCGGATGCGATCGGGCCAGGTGCGCACCTGGTCCACCGTCTGTCCGGTGGCGAGCGCCGCACCGTACCAGCGTGCCAAGGTCGCCTGATTGTCTTGTGCATAGACCGCGTCGGCGATCAGGCGGGTTTTGGCGCGATCGAGTTCGTCGGCGGTCACGCCATGAGCGACGATGTCGTTGATGACGGCATCGATCCCCAGTTCGGCGTCGTGCAGGCTCACGCCGGGCTTTGGCGCGGCGTAAACGCCGAGCTTGGCGTAGTCGAGCGCGGTGCCGGCATAGAATGCGCCGGCGCTGAGCGCAATGCCTTTGTCGACCACGAGCGTGCGATAAAGCCGGCTATTGGCGCCGGAGCCAAGCACATGCGCGAGCACATCGAGCGCCTCGCTCTCGCCGGGCTTCGCCGTGGTCTCGGACGGCGCCAGATATTCGCGGCTGACGCTCGGCTGCTCGACGCGCGGATCGGCCAGCGTCACCGTGCGTGGCGCTTCCTGCACCGGTTCGGTCGGCCGCCGCCGCGGCGCGATCTCGGTGCGCACGGCGACCTTGCCGTAAGTGTCCTCGGCATCGGCTTTGACCTCGTCCGGCGTCACATCGCCCGCCACCACAACGATGGCATTGTTGGGCGTGTAGAAGCGCTTGTAGAAAGCGAGCGCGTCGTCGCGGCCGAGCTTTTCGATCTCGTGCCGCCAGCCGATCGTCGGCCGGCCGTAAGGATGATTGAGAAACAGCGCGGCATCGACCTGCTGGCTCAGCCGCGCATTCGGATTATTGGCCACGCGCATATTCTGTTCTTCGAGCACGACATTAAGCTCGGGCTTCACCACCTCGTCGGTGAGCACGAGATTGGTGATGCGGTCGGCCTCAAGCGCCATCATTTCTTTGAGATGCTCGCGGGGAACGCGCTGGAAGAAGCCGGTATAGTCGTTGGTGGTGAAGGCATTTTCCTGGCCGCCGATCGCGGCGACGTCCTGCGAGAACGCGGCGCCGGGATGCTTCTCGGTGCCTTTGAACATCAGATGTTCGAGGAAATGAGCGAGCCCGGACTTTCCGGGCGTCTCGTCGGAGGCGCCGACCTTGTACCAGATCATATGTGTGACGACCGGCGCGCGATGGTCCGGCACGACGACGACTTCAAGACCGTTAGACAGCTTGAAGTCGGTCACTTCCGGGCCGGTCGCGGCATTCGCTGCACCGCTTAGCGCGGCCAACGCGGCGATGAGCATCAGGATCTTCGGCAAGCTTTCCTCCCAAAAACGCAGGTCCGGCCTCACGCGAGCAAGACGCGTGCCGGAATCTTCAACGTTACGCTTAGATCAAGACCCCTCACCGCTCAGACAGGGTCGCTGTTTCGAGCCGAAGATCGCTTCGCACTCGGGTCTTCAAATTTGCGCATGATCTTGTTTGCGCACGATCTTGTTTGCGTATGGTCTTGCCCCGAAGGCCGGTTCGGCTTTTCGGGGATAGGCGCTACCGCTGCAGCTCCATGCGCTCGCCCAGGCTCTTCGGTACATAGGGCTTGTTTTCGGGCGCGATGCCATAGGGCTGGTCCGGCGACGGCGTCTGGTAGCCAGGCGGCGGATCGGTCAAGCTTGATCGCGGCGGCTCGCCGGTAAATGTCGCGTATTGTTCCTTCTTGAAGAAGTCCAGGCTGAAAATGCTCTTCGCTGGCTTGTTGACCGGCTCGCTTTGCTCGGGCGTGCCCGGTGCGGCGATGGTCCGCGGGTCCTGGCTGACGCGGTTCAATTCGTCAGGGCGCAACGCCCGATCGGCTTCCGCGGCGCGATCGTATTGTTGGATGACGGGTTTGTCGCTGTTCTTGGACTTGCGCCGGGCGACGTCGGGATCCTTGGGCCAATTCGGCGCCGGAGTCGTGACGGTGAGCGGCGGCGGCAGATTGCGGTTCGGCGGCACCACCAGAGGCGAGCGCTCGCTGTAATTGATCTCGTATTCGGTCGTTCCGGGATTCTTCACCCCGATCGTGCGCAAGAACTTGTCGGTGAACGATTCCTGGTCCTGAACGTCGCTGTCACCGTCGCCGGCGCGGGCGGTGGAGCCGCAAGCGCAGACCACCAACGCCGCGAAACCGGCAGCAAGCGCGACGCGAGCGAAAGTCCTCCAAGCAAAAGTCTTCCGGCGCATTATTTGATCTTGCGGCATGGTCTCACCCCGAAATGCCTGCATCGTGCTTTACCCGATGCGCTCCGCCGGCAGAACCGGCCGGCAAATCAAGCCTCGCGGCGTTAACTTTTTGCGGAAAGTCCCCGCCTCAAACCTAGCCCCGTCCAGGGTTTTATATACTGGATCAGGGCGCTTTTACGGCACCCCGGCCGAGCAGCGATTCATACAGAAGTCCCACGACCCCCGCAACAATCGCCACATCGGCAAGGTTGAAAACATACCAGCGGAAGCTAAAGCTCGCTGTATCGATGTGAAACAGCGCGAAATCCATGACACCCGGCCAATGCAGCCGGTCGATGGCATTACCGGCGGCGCCGCCGATAATGAGGCCCAGGGCTGCGGCAGTGAGCCGCGTCTGCGCCCGCGTCAGCCAAGCCCACAACAAGGCCACCGCCGCCACCTTGAACGCCAGCAGGCCCCAGACGCCGGCCGGGCTTTGCTGCGGGAACAGGCCGTAGCTGATGCCGGTGTTCCAGACCAAGATGATGTCGATGAACGGCCCGAGCGCGATGGCGGCGCGGTCGGCAAGATGCGCCTCAAGCAACAGCCAGAATTTCAGCGCCTGGTCGGCGGCGCAGGTCAGCGCCGCGACAAAAAGCGCAAAAGCGCTAAAGCGCCCCCATAGATAGGAACCGCCCGCGTCACTTTGCGCCGCTTCTGACAAGGATACTCCCCTCCGGCTGCCCTATTCCGCAGCCTTGCGCATAGCTTCCCATTCGCGCAAAGCCTGCGCGTCGCGCGGTGTCACATCGGGAAATTGCGGATCCTCGCCGACCGCCGGCGAGATTTTCCAGGACCGCGCGCACTTTTTGCCCTGTGCCAATTCGGGAACCACGGCGACACCGGCAACGTCCGGAAGCCGGAACGCCTCCGCTGGCCCCTCGCCTTCGACAAGCGCCGCGCCCGACGTGATGCAGACTTCAGCCAGATCGACATCGACGACGGCAGCAAACAATTCAGGATCGGAAATGTACACGAGCGGATGCGCTTCGAGCGAAGAGCCGATGCGCTTGCCGGCGCGTTCGAGCTCAAGCGCGCCGGTGACGACGCGGCGCACATTGCGCACCTTGCGCCATTTCTCGGCGAGCGCTTCGTCGCGCCATGCCTCAAGCACTTTCGGAAACGGTTCGAGATGGACCGAAGTGGCGTCGGGATAGCGCGCCAGCCAGGCTTCCTCGGCGGTGAAGCTTAACAGCGGCGCGAGCCAGGTGACGGTGCAGCGGAACAAATAATCGAGCACCGTGAGGCAGGCCTTGCGCGTCGTCGAGGAATAAGGATCGCAATAGAGCGTGTCTTTGCGGACATCGAAATAGAACGCCGAGAGGTCGGTCGTCATGAACGCGTTCAGCGCCGCGAAGATGCGCTTATAGTCGAAATCAGCATAGGCTTGGCGGATCAGCGGATCGAACTCGGCCAGCCGATGCAGCATCAGCCGCTCGAGCTCCGGCATGCGCTCGGGCTTGACGCGCTCGCTGTCGCTGAAATGCGCCAGGTTACCGAGCATCCAGCGCAAGGTGTTGCGCAGCTTGCGATAGGTATCGACCGTGGTTTTCAGGATTTCCGGGCCGATGCGCAGATCGTCGGCATAGTCGGCAGCGCAGACCCACATGCGCAGGATATCGGCGCCGGACTGCTTGATGACGTCCTGCGGCGCGGTGACATTGCCGAGCGACTTCGACATTTTGCGTCCGTCCTCGTCGAGGACGAAACCGTGGGTCAGCACGATGTCGAACGGTGCGCGGCCGCGGGTGCCGCAGCTCTCCAGCAGCGAGGATTGAAACCAGCCGCGATGCTGGTCGGAGCCTTCGAGATACATGACCTCGTCGTCGCCGCCGTTCACCTTGCGCTTGATGCCGGCGAGGCCCGGAAAGTGCTTGGGGTCTTCAAGCACGAAAGCATGCGTCGAGCCGGAATCGAACCAGACGTCGAGAATGTCGTCGACCTTCTGCCAGCCGTCATTGCCGAGCTTGCCGAGAAAGCGCTCGCGTGCGCCGGGCGCGTACCAGGCGTCGGCGCCCTCGTTCTCGAAGGCCTCGACGATGCGCAGATTGACCTCGGGATCATTGAGAATGTCGACGGAGCCATCCGGCTTTTCTTTGATGAACACCGTGATCGGCACGCCCCAGGCGCGCTGGCGCGAGATCACCCAATCCGGCCGGCTCTCGATCATGCCGTTGATGCGATTCTCGCCCGCCGCCGGCACCCAGCGCGTCGCCTTGATGGCCACGAGCGCGCGATGGCGCAGCGTGTCATTGTGTTTGTCGATATCCTTGTCCATCGCAATGAACCATTGCGGCGTATTGCGAAAGATCACCGGCTTCTTCGACCGCCAGGAATGCGGATATTGATGCTTGAGGCGCGAGCGCGCGAGCAGCATGCCGGCGTCGATCAAAGCCTTGATCACCGCTTCGTTGGCGTCGCCCTTCTCGCCTTTGTCGGTGAGCACGCGCTTGCCGGCGAAGCCGGGCGCCTGGTCGGTGAAGCGGCCGTCGGCGTCGACGGTGTAAGGAATGTGCGTGTTGATGCCCTGCGCCGCGAGTTTCGCGGCGTTCGCGATCCAGACGTCAAAGTCCTCGCGGCCATGGCCCGGCGCGGTATGGACGAAGCCGGTGCCGGTATCGTCGGTGACGTGATCGCCGGCAAGCAGCGGCACTTTGAACCCGTAGCCCGCATTGAATTTCGCCAGCGGATGTGCGCAGACAATTTTGGCCAGATCGCCGGTCTCGATCTTGCGCAACCGCTTGTAGGCGGTGACGCGCGCCTGGCGCAGCACGTCGAGCGCCAGCTTGTCGGCAAGGATAAACAAGTCGCCGTTCTTCGCCCAATTGTCGGACGGCGCATCGGTGACTTGATAGAGACCGTATTCGATCTTCGGCGAATAGCTGATGGCGCGATTGCCGGGGATCGTCCATGGCGTGGTCGTCCAGATGACGACGAAGGCTTCGGTCAGCTGACGGGTCTCGGCGGCGCTGCCGCCGGCCGACAGAATCGGAAACTTCACCCACACGGTGTCAGACGTGTAGTCCTCGTATTCAACCTCGGCTTCGGCGAGCGCGGTCTTCTCGACTACCGACCACATCACGGGCTTACTGCCGCGATAGAGCGTCGCGTTCGCCGCGAACTTCATCAATTCGCGCGCGATCTGCGCTTCCGCGGCAAAGCTCATCGTCGTGTAGGGATGCGCCCAGTCGCCGATGACGCCGAGCCGGATGAATTCCGCGCGCTGCACATCGATCCAGTGCTCGGCGAAATGCCGGCACTCCTTGCGGAATTCGACCAGAGCGGCCGGGTTCGAGAAATCCGGCTTGGCCTTGCCCTTGGCCCGGTAATTCTCTTCCTCGATCTTCCATTCGATCGGCAGGCCGTGGCAGTCCCAGCCCGGCACGTAGTTCGAGTCGAAGCCGAGCATCTGCTGGCTCTTGGTCACCACGTCCTTGAGGATCTTGTTGAGCGCATGGCCGATATGGATGTTGCCGTTGGCGTAAGGCGGCCCATCGTGCAGCACGAAGCGCGGCCGGCCCTTGCCCGCGGTCCGCAGTGCCTCGTAAAGGCCGAGCTTCTGCCACCGCGCCAAAAGCTCCGGCTCCTTCTGCGGCAAACCGGCGCGCATCGGGAAGTCGGTCTTGGGCAGGAATAGCGTCTCGGAATAGTCGCGCGCTTTGGCGGGCGTGTCGGTCATGCGGGCCTTCTAACAAGCCGGTTGCGGTGCGGAAAGGGTCTAGCCGGGCCAGTCCGCAGGCTTCTTGCAGGGAACCGGGCGCTCCGAACCGGCGTTAATTCAAGGACATATTGTATCGGCGCAATCGCGCGGCGACGGAGGGTTGTGTGGAATATATCCGGGCCAGGCGCGAAGTCCGCCATGCGCTGGTGATCAGCGACCCCTCTCCGGTGGACAGCGTCCACAATATGTGGGCGGGCGCCGGCCAAGCGGCAACAATCGGCATATTCCTGCTGCTGCTCGGCGCCTTCCTCTATCTCGGCCGCGCCTTTGTGCTGCCGGTGCTGGCCGCAGGGGTCGTCGCGCTCACCTTGGCGCCGCTCGTCAAAGCCGCAAAGCGCCGCGGCGTTCCGGCATGGATCACGGCTCTGCTCGTTCTCTTGATCGCGGTCGGCGCCATCAGCCTGCTCGCAACCGCAATCGCCGGACCGGTGAGCCAATGGATCGGCCGCGCGCCGGAAATCGGCGCCAGCATCAAGGAGAAGCTTGCCGTGCTCGATGCGCCGCTCGCTTCGTTCCAGGAATTGCAAAATTCGCTGTTCGGCGACAACGGCACGCTCCGCGTCAGCGAGCCGGCATCCAACGTCGTCTTCCCGGTCGTCGCTTTTGTGACACCGGCCGCCGGCGAGCTGCTGTTGTTCTTTGCGACGACGCTGTTCTTTCTCGTCGGGCAGAGCGAGCTGCGCAATCACGCGATGGCGATGTTCGGCAGCCGCGAGGCCAAGCTGCGGTTTCTGAAAATCATGCGCGATATCGAACGCAATCTCGCCGGCTACCTGACGGTGGTGACCATCGTCAACACCGCGCTGGGCACGATCGTCGCGGTCGGCGCGTGGCTGATCGGTCTGCCTAATCCCATCATCTTCGGCGTCCTGGCGGGACTGTTGAACTACGTGCCTTATGTCGGTCCGGCGATCATGGTGATCGTATTGTTCAGCGTCGGCCTCGTGACATTCCCTTCGCTTGGCCAGGCCTGCATCGCGCCTCTCGGGCTGATCGCGCTCACCACCACCGAGGGACATTTCGTGACGCCGACCATCGTCGGCCGCCGGCTCACGCTTAATCCATTGCTTGTCTTCCTGGCGCTGGCGTTCTGGACCTGGATGTGGGGCCCAATCGGCGCTCTGCTTGCCGTGCCGCTGTCGATCATCGGGCTTGTCATCTTCAACCATCTGATCCCGGACGACGATGTCCGCTTGCCCGACTAGACCGTGATTCAATTCGATTCAATCGGGTTACGACTTTTACCATCGATGGAACTTTCGCCGCGCCGGACACTTGTCTGCGCAAAGGTTCTCCCAATCACGGAGTAGGTCATGAGCACCACGGCAACCCAAAATCTGCGCGACGCGGCCAATGACACGGCGAAAGAAGCCCGCGAAGGCGTGCGGGATTTCGGTAAAGCGGCGTCTGACGCCTCCGGCAACATTCAAGACGAATTGCAGGCCTTGCGCGAGGACTTCAGCCGGCTTGCCGACCAGTTTCGCGAAATCCTCTCCACACGCGGCAGTGCGGCGTGGCAGCGCGCCAAATCGCACGCCAAATCGGGCATCGACGGCGTGGTCTCCGATGCGCGCGATACCGGCCGCGACGCCGCCGACGCCGTGCGCGACATTTCAGATAACTTCGTCGACGCCATCGACAACTCGATCAAAACGCGGCCCTACATGACGCTCGCGATCGTCGCCGGCCTCGGATTTCTGTTCGGAGCCACATGGCGACGCTGATTTAGCGACGCTGATTTCGCGCCGTCGAGGAAAGCGGCATAGCCGTGCAGGCCGTCGCATGCTCAAAAGCATAACGCGTGAGATCGCGCTGTCGTTTCAGTCCAGAAACGGCGTAAGTCGCCGCCGTTGTGGCCTGGATGGCGGTGCTCGCATTCGCGTCGCTCGCCGCTTTCATTTTTCTTTGCGTCGCCGGCTATGCCTGGCTGGCGATGCGCTTCGACAATGTCATGGCCGGCCTGATCATGGCCGGCATTTTCATTGTCATGGCCTTGATCGCGGCGCTCACCGCGGCTCTGATCCGACGGCGGGTCAGGGAGCGCGCCATTCTCGCCCGCGCCGCGAGAGCGCAATCGCCGTCATGGCTGCTCGATCCGAGGATACTTGGTGTCGCGGTCGAAGCCGGCCGCACCATCGGCTGGCAACGGATCGTGCCGGTCGCCCTCTTCGGCTTCGTGGTGGCACAATGGATGCGCGAGACCCGTGCGCACGATGGCGACTCACACGGTCAAGCACGACAGTAGCCTTAAATCGGCGGAAACACGTCCCCGGCCCGCGCTAGCGCTTCGCGCGCGCGTCGGCTGTCGTCGTGCATCTGCCGCACCAGATCGGAAGCCGACGCGAAGGTCTTCTCGTCGCGGATGAAGGCGATGAAGGCGACGTCGATCGACTTGCCGTAGAGATCGCCGGTGAAGTCGAACAGAAAGACTTCCAGCAACACCGGCCCGTTATCGAACGTCGGCCGCCGGCCGAAGCTGGCCACGGCATCGTAGCGCCGCCCATCGACGGCGACGCGCACCGCATAGATGCCGTGACGCAGACCGCAAGCCGGATCGAGCGCCAAATTCGCGGTGGGAAAGCCGAGCTCGCGGCCGCGCTTGTCGCCGTGGATCACTTCGCCTGACACGAACCAGGGAAAGCCGAGCAGCTCCGCTGCAGCGTCGAGATCGCCCGCTTCGAGCGCCTGGCGGATCGGGCCCGACGATACCGGCCGCCCGCCGTCGGTGAGCGGCGGCACGATATCGACGGTGAAGCCGCGCTGTTTGCCCTGCGCGACCAGAAAGTCCGGCGAGCCGCCGCGCTTGGCGCCGAAATGGAAATTAAATCCGATCACCGCGCCGCCGATGGCGAAGCGCTCAAGCAGAATTCGGGTGACGAATTCTTCCGCGGTGAGCTTGGCGAGCGCGGCATCGAAAGTGAGCACGATCGCGCCGTCGAGCCCGGTCGCGGCGAGCAGCCGCAACTTGGCGGCTTCGTCGGTCAGCCGAAACAGCTTTTCGCCCGGATTGAAAAAGACCCGAGGATGCGGCTCGAAAGTCAGCACCGCGGCCGGCCGATGCAGCTCCCCCGCCCGCTTCTGCGCGGTCGCGATCACCGCCTTGTGGCCGCGATGGACGCCATCGAAATTGCCGATGGCGACGACCGCCCCATGCAGCGCGGCATCGCCCGCGCGGTCACGCACGACGCGAAAGTTTTGAGGCAGCATCGGTGCTTCGATGGTTAAGAAATCGTGGCTGTCATTCTTTGCGACGGTAGGTGCGTGGCGCGAGTTGTAATGTCAAGCACTGCGCTAAGTCCATCTCCGAGCAGCCAAATCGCCCGCTGCAAGGCTTAACTCATCGTTTAGCCACACCATGTAGCTTCACCCCCGTGGTTAAAACGGGGCGCGGGAACTGCCTCGATTACGATTGGCAAACGGCCAGACCAAGGGCCAGACACGGCCAGTCGTGCACGCGAGGGGTGAAGGGCGATGGCGCTCGATCCGAACATGCCGGTGCTGATCGTCGACGACTACAGCACCATGATCCGCATTATCCGCAATCTGTTGCGTCAGCTCGGCTTTGCCGATGTCGACGATGCCAGCGACGGCGCGTCGGCGCTCGCGAAAATGCAAGACAAGCGCTATGGCCTTGTCATCTCCGATTGGAACATGGAGCCGATGACCGGCTACGACCTGTTGTGCCAGGTGCGCGCCAATCCGCAGCTCGGCACGACGCCGTTCATCATGGTCACCGCGGAATCCAAGACCGAGAACGTGATTGCGGCGAAGAAGGCCGGCGTCGATAATTATATCGTCAAGCCGTTCAACGCCCAGACGCTGAAGGCGAAGATCGAGGCGGTGTTCGCCGAGAAAGAAACGTCGGCGTAAGAGCGTCGGGCGCCGACTTTACCATTTCAGTCCGCTCATCACCGCTTTTGGCGCCACGCCGGCATCGGCGAAGACCTTATTGAGCGCTTGCATATCCGGCGCGGCGCGCGAGCCGTAATGCTCGGCGTGCAGGCCCGACGTCACGAACATCACATCCAGGCCGAAAGCCGCGGCGCCTTTCAGATCGGTGCGGACCGAATCGCCGATGGCGAGCACACGGTCGCGCGACGGGATGCGCCCGCCGCGCAGCGACGCGGCTGTCGCCAGCGCCATGTCGTAGATCGGCGCATGCGGCTTGCCGCAATAGAGCACCTCGCCGCCGAGCGCGGCATAAGCGTCGGCCAGCGCGCCAGCGCAATAGACCAGCGCGTCGCCGCGCTCGACCACCACGTCGGGATTGGCGCAGACCATGAACAGCGCGCGCCCCCGCATCGCGGCGAGCATGTCGCGGTAACTGTCCGGCGTTTCAACCGAGTCGTCGAACAGGCCCGAGCAAACCACATAGTCGGCGGTTTCGAGCGGTGCAAACGTCACGTCGAGGCCGGTAAAGATCGAATGATCGCGTTCCGGGCCGAGATGAAACAGGCGCTGGCCCGCACGCCGCGCGACAATGCGGCGCGTGACGTCGCCCGAACTGACAATCGCGTCATAAACATCGTGCGAGACATTCATCCGGTCGAGAATGCGCACGACGGCTCCGCTCGCCCGCGGCGCATTGGTGACCAGGATCACCGTGCCGCCGCCGCCGCGAAAGCGGGCCAGCGCGTCGCAGGCTTCCGGGAAGGCGGCGATGCCGTTATGCACCACGCCCCAGATGTCGCAGAGCAAAACGTCGTAGCCGCGAGCCAGAGGCTCAATGCGTTCGATGAAATCGGTCACGGGCGTATCAGAATTGGGCGTATCAGACGCGCCGGCTGAAGGCGCGGGCAAGTTGGGCGAGGTTGCCGGCAGGCGCGGCGGCGGGTGCGGGCGGCGGCTGATCGTTCGCGGCCGGAGCGAACGGCGTTTCTCGCGGCGTTTCGCTCACCGCCTGCAGCGCCTCGGCGCGCACCGGGCGCGGCGGCGAGAACAACATGCCCTGGCCGAAGCGGACGTCATAGTCGAGCAGATCGACAACGGTGCTTTCGTTTTCGATATGGTCGGCGATCAGATCGATCCCGAAGCGGCCGAGCAGGTCGGAGAAATCGGCCGGGTGAATGTCGGTCGACACCAGACCGACGCGATTGAACAGCAAAGCCGCCGGCGCCTTGACGAAACGGAAGCCGCGCTCGTTGAGTTCACGCGCCTCGACCCTCAAGTCGGTGAGATTGTCGATCGAGAAGCGGTAGCCGCGCTCGGCAAGCGCCGCGAGGCTCTCGTGCTCGATCGGCCCCATGGCGCGCACCGCGCTCTGGGTGAATTCAAAGACCAAAGCCGGCGCGATGGCGCGGTTGGCTTCCATGAATTCGAGAAATTTCGGAAACGAGGAATCGGTCAGCGTTGCGCTCGACAAATTGCAGAACAGGCCGACATCGCGGCTCTTGAGCAAAAGCCGGCGCACCACCTGCACGCAGCGGACGACCGAGAGGTTGTCGAGGCCCGGCATCAGCAAGCCGGCTTCGGCATAATCGATAAAGTCATCGGCCGGAACGAGGTCACCGTTATCGGCCCTCAGCCGCGACAGCGCCTCGTAATAGCGCACCTTGCGCTGCGGTAGCGTCACGACCGGCTGCAGGAAGAGATCGATGCGGCCGCTGTCGATGGCGCGGCGGATGGCCGCGATAATGCCGTCGCGATCCAAGCCGACGAAAGCCGGGATCTTCCGTTCGATCGGCGCCGGAGCCGGCGGCGCGGCTTGCACCACCGCTGCCGCAGGCTCAGCAGCGGGCGGCGCGGATGCGGCAGGGGAGACAGCCGCCACGGCGGAAGCGGCAGGTGTGGGCGCCGGCTGAGCAGGCGGCGCCTGATAGACGCGGCGCTCGACCGCCAGCGCGGTGTTGCTGATCGCCGTCTCGTGCAGGGCGACCGAGTTGGCCAGCTGTTTCACCAGCGCCGACAGTTCCTCGATTTCGGCGGCGAGCGGCTGGGCCGTCGCCAAAGCACGGTCGACGACGGTGTCGACTTTGACCTCGACCGTGCCGAGGCGACGGCCGAATTCGGCAAGCTGGCGGGCGAGATCGTCGGAGCCCCGCGCCAGATTGGCGAGCTGGTTGCTGGCCTCGAGCCGATCGTTCTTGCGCGCGGCGATGGCGTTATAGACCGCGAGCGCCGTGAGCGTTCCAAGCGCCACCAGCGCCGACTCGGCGCCGGTGAAGCCAAAGCGCAGATAGACCACAAAGCCGAGCGAGCCGGCTATGAGCACCATACAGGTCGAGATGAAAATGGCGCTGATGCGCACCATGCCGGAAAGCCCTCGATTCGCGGCTTAGCACTAGCAGTGTCCACAAGCGTAGCAACTGCGCAAGTTTTTGCCGTGCTCAAGCTGTGACAAGCCTGGGCATAGTGGGCATAGCTAAGCTTTTGCCGTGCTTTTATAACCCAATCCGATGCACGCTGGTGAGCACCTTATGGAAGTTCCCGCTGCGGCGGCGAAACCGGCGCCTTTGTCCCGCCTCTGGGACGGCATCGAGCACCGGCCGCGGGCCGCCTTTGCCGGCTTTCTGGCGCTGCACTTCGCGGTCTGGACCGCGCTGCCGGCGCTGCTTTACGCCAATCTGCCGCTCGATCTCATCGAGGCGCTGATCTATGGCCGGCAATGGCAGCTTGGCTACGACAAGCTGCCGCCGCTGCCGTGGTGGCTGGTCGAGATCGCGCACCGGCTGTTCGGGACCGATGCAGCCTATTACGCGCTGGCGCAGGCCTGCGTCGTGATTGCCTTTGCCCTGGTCTTTGCCACAGCACGGCCGCTGGTCGGCGCCGTCGGCGCGCTGGTCGCGGTCCTCATTATCGATGGCATGCACTACTTCCAATACACGGCGGTCAAGTTCAACCACGACGTCGTCCAGCTGCCGTTCTGGGCGCTGGCCGGCTACGCCTTTCATGCTGCGCTCAGGCATGGGCGGCTTGGGCATTGGGCCCTGCTCGGTGTCGCGTTCGGCGGCGCGCTGTGGGCGAAATATTTCGTCGTCATCCTCGCCGCGCCCTATGTGCTGTTCGTCCTGCTCGACCGGCAGGCGCGACCGGCTCTGGCAACGCCGGGACCGTGGCTCGCGCTTGCCGTCGCGCTTGTTATCGCGTCGCCGCATGTGCTCTGGCTGTTGCAGACCGATTTTCTGCCCTTTGCCTATGCCAGCCATCGGGCGACGGCAGCACGCGGCTGGCTCGACCATCTGCTGCATCCTGCGATGTTCACGATAAGCCAGATTTTCTTCCTGCTGCCGTCGCTGTTTATCGCGGCCGCGTTGTTCTGGCCGAAACCGAGACCGCTGCCCGCCGGCCTGGCTTCGGATGCCGCCGGCCCGTTCGATCGCCGCATCGTAACGCTTCTTGCCTTTGGGCCGGGCGTGGCGATGATCCTGCTCGCCGCCATCAGCGGGCGCGGTGCGGTGGCGATGTGGGGCTATCCGCTCTGGCTCTTTATCGGGCTATGGATCGTGATGATCGCCCGCGTCACCTTCGATACGGACCGGATTGCACGGATCACGGCCGCCTGGGCCACGGTGTTCGTGATCTTCGTCGTCGTGTTTGTCGCCAATTACGCGGTCCTGCCCTTCATCGATCACCGTTATCGCGCCGTGCTGTTCCCGGGCGACGCACTCGGCGCCGATCTCACACAGCGTTTTCGCGAGGCGACCGGCGCGCCGCTGCGCTATGTCATCGGTACGATGTGGGACGGCGGTAATCTCGCGCATTATTCGCCGGACCAACCGCAGGTGCTAATCGATGGAGCGCCGGCACGCGCGCCGTGGATTGATCTTGCCGATCTGCGCAAGAATGGAGCGGTCGTGGTGTGGACCCAAGGCGATCCGGCGCAACTGCCGGCGCAATTCAAGGGCGTCGCCGCGGACGCCACGGTCGGCGCGCCCTTCGACCTGCCGATGCGGCGCGGCGACGGCACGGTTCATGTCGGCTGGGCCATTGTGAAACCGCAGTAATCACACTGCGGTTACGTCACCGCCTTGATCGCCTTCCCGACCCGCTCGAAAATCTCGCCGATCTGCGCTTCGCTCACGATCAAGGGCGGCGATAGCGCGAGCGTTTCGCCGGCGACGCGGATCATCACGTCTGCCTCGTGGAAGCCGCGCTCCATCGCCTCATAGGCGCGCAGGCCCGGGCTGCCCGCGCGCGAAGCGAGATCGATGCCGGCGCACAGCCCGATGGTGCGGATGTCGAGTACGTTCGGCAATCCCCTAAGGGTCATAGCGGCATCGGCAAAGGCCGGCTCGAGCGCCTTGGCGCGCGCGAACAGATCTTCGTCGCGATAGAGATCGAGCGTGGCGACACCCGCGGCGCAGGCGAGCGGATGCGCCGAGTAAGTGTAACCGTGGAACAATTCGATGACGTATTCCGGCCCGCGCATGAAGGTTTCGTAGATCCCGTCGCGCGCGATCACGCCGCCCATCGGCACAGCGCCCGAGGTGATGCCCTTCGCGAACGTGATCATGTCGGGAAGCACGCCGTAGCGTTCGGCGGCAAACGGAAAACCAAGCCGGCCGAAGCCGGTGATCACTTCGTCGAAAATCAACAACAGGCCATGCTTGTCGCAGATCGCGCGCAGCTTTTCGAGATAGCCCTTGGGCGGCGGCAGCACGCCGGTCGAGCCCGCCATCGGCTCGACGACGACAGCGGCGATGGTCGAAGCATCATGAAGCGCGACAATACGCTCGAGCTCATCGGCAAGATGCGCGCCCCAGGCCGGCTCGCCCTTGGTGAAGGCCTGCTGCTCGCGATTATAGGTCGCCGGCAAATGATCGACGCCGGCCAACAGCGAGCCGAACATTTTGCGGTTGTTGACAATGCCGCCGACGGAAATGCCGCCGAAGCCAACGCCGTTATAGCCGCGCTCGCGACCGATCAGCCGGGTGCGGCCGGCTTCTCCGCGCACATTATGATAAGCAAGCGCGATCTTGAGCGCGGTATCGACGGCTTCCGAGCCCGAATTACAGAAGAACACGCGGTTGAGATCGGCCGGCGCCAAAGCCGCAACCTTGTTCGCCAGCTCGAACGATTTCGGATGCGCATATTGAAAGGCCGGAGAATAATCGAGTTCTTCGGCCTGCTGCTTGATGGCCGCCACAATGGGATCGCGATTGTGCCCGGCATTGGTGCACCACAGCCCCGCAGTGCCGTCGAGCACCTTGCGGCCCTCGGGCGTGACATAATGCATGTTCTTGGCGCGCGCGATCATCCGCGGCCGGCGCTTGAAGGCGCGGTTCGGCGTAAACGGCATCCAATAGGATTCGAGATCGTTGGGAATGGGGGCAGTGGCCGGCATCGGAACCTCTGTCGTCGGACCCGGCTTTAAGCCGGGCGTCGCTTGCCGCTATGGGGCCTGACTGCTACCACCGCGCCGTCGTGAACGCACGGCGCAAATCGAGACATTGACCGAGAAATGGCCGACAAATCCGAAAAGTCCAACAAGCTCAAGGCGCGGCTGCCCCGCGGCCTGGAAGACCGCACGCCCGGCGAGATCGCAGCGACCCGCGCGATGATCGAGAAGATTCGCGCGGTCTATGAGCTCTACGGTTTCGAGCCGGTCGAGACACCGGCCTTTGAATATACCGACGCGCTCGGCAAATTCCTGCCAGACCAGGACCGCCCCAACGAAGGCGTGTTCTCGTTTCTCGACGACGACGAGCAATGGCTGTCGCTGCGCTACGATCTCACCGCGCCGCTCGCCCGCTATGTCGCGGAGAATTTCGACACGCTGCCAAAACCCTATCGCAGCTACCGCGTCGGTTATGTCTATCGCAACGAAAAGCCCGGCCCCGGCCGCTTCCGCCAATTCATGCAGTTTGATGCCGACACTGTCGGTTCAGAATCGCCGGCGGCTGACGCTGAGATGTGCATGATGGCGGCCGACGCCATCGAGGCGCTTGGCATTCCGCGCGGCAGCTACATCGTAAAGGTGAACAACCGCAAACTGCTCGACGGCGTGCTCGACTGCATCGGGCTGTCCGGCGAGGCCAACGCCAGCAAGCGCCTCACCGTGCTGCGCGCCATCGACAAATTTGATCGGCTCGGCCGCGAAGGCGTTGCCGCCTTGCTCGGCGAAGGCCGCAAAGACGACAGCGGCGACTTCACCCGCGGCGCGGGCCTCAACGCCAAACAGAGTCAGGGCGTTCTCAGCTACATCGAAACTCCGTTGTCCGATCGCGGCAGCGATGTCGAAAGCGCCTTGGACAATTGGGGCAAGGTGATCGGACTGAGTTCGACCGGCAAGGACGGCATCGCTGAATTGAAACAGATCGGCGCTCTGGTGCGGGCGGCGAATTACGGCGCCGACCGCATCAGTTTCGATTCCAGTGTGGTGCGCGGCCTTGAATATTACACCGGCCCGGTGTTCGAAGTTGAACTGACATTCCCGACCGACGGCAAGGATGGCTCACCGCGCTTCGGCTCAGTCGGCGGCGGCGGCCGTTACGACGGCCTCGTCTCGCGCTTTCGCGGCGAGCCGGTGCCGGCGACGGGATTTTCCGTCGGCGTATCGCGGCTCCTTGCAGCGCTGGAATATCTCGGCAAGATCGAGACCAAGGCCGAAAGCGGCCCGGTCGTCGTCACTGTCTTCGACAAGGACCGTGTCGCCGACTACCAGAGCATGGTGGCGGCGCTGCGCAATGCCGGCATCCGCGCCGAGCTTTATCTCGGCGCCGGCAAATTCGCCCCGCAGATGAAATATGCCGACCGCCGCAATTCGCCTTGCGTCGTCATCCAAGGCTCCGATGAGAAAGCCAAAGGCGAGGTCACGATCAAGGATCTGATCGTCGGCGCGGAGCTGGCGAAGCTCGAAAAAGGCCGCGACGAGCATTTGCAGAAACAGGCGCAAGCGCAGCGCGCGGTGCCGGAGGCCGATCTCGTTGCTGCGGTGCGCGAAGTGCTGGCGCGCCACGAGCTGAAAGATCGCTAGTCGGCCGCCCTTTGTCGCCCGACATTGACGCGCACTGCCCTTGTTTCTCGAAATCAGGACGACGGCGTGAGCGTGAGCAGATTTTTCAGCTTCGCAAGCGCCGAAGCATCGTCTTCCTGATATGCGATGACGGTCACCAGGTTTCCTTCCGGCCCCATCAAATAGGTGATGGTGGAGTGATCCATGACGTAACCTCCGTCATCGGTCGGTATCTTTTTGTAGTAGACGCGATATTCGCGCGCGATCTTCGCGACCTGCTCCGGCGTTCCGGTGAAGCCGCGAATATGCCTGTCGAACGACGACAGATATTCGTGCATCAGCTTCGGCGTATCTCGCTCCGGATCGATGGTCACGAACACGTAGTTGAGCTTGTCGGCATCGGGTCCGAGTTGTTTGATCCAGTGCGACATGTCCAGCAACGTGGTGGGACAGACGTCGGGGCAGAATTTGTAGCCGAAATAGATCGCCGACGGCTTGCCTGCGAGCGAACGCTCGGTGACGGGCGCGCCGGTATCATCGACAAGCGTAAACGGCCCGCCGATTGCGGCGACACCAATGCCCGACCCGGCTTGGCGCGACGAGACGATGTATGCGGTACCCAGCGCGACGGCTGCAAATCCGGCAAAGGCCGCGAGCGCTGAGACGACGATCTGGCGCCTGTCCATCACTTCATCTCCATATTGCCCATGCCGCCGCCAGCGCCCATGCCGGCGCCGCCCTTGTTGTCCTTTGCAGCATCCATGGCCTGGACCGGCACGGTGACGGAAATATTCCCGGCCTTTTCGAAAGTGAGGGTCAGCGGAAATGTTTCGCCCGCCTTGAGCGGCTTTTTCAGCCCGATCAGCATGACGTGATAACCGCCCGGCTTGAGGACAACCGACCCTCCGGCGGGAACCGGCAGGCCATTCGCGAGCTGCCGCATCTGCATCACGCCGTTCACGACCGCCATTTCATGAATCTGCAGCTTGTCGGCGACGTCCGACGATGCGGCGGTCAAGCGATCCGCCGCTTGAGTTTTGTTGGTGAGCGTCATGAACACGGCGCCTGTGGCCGCGCCGGCCGGTGTCGCCCGCGCATAAGGCTGATCGACTGAAATTGAAGGTTCCGCTGCTGGTGCAATAGCGGGCGAGGCGGCAGCGATCAGCAATGCCGCGAAAGCAAGCTTCGATAAAAAGCGCATGTTGTTCTCCGTAAGCGCGCGAATGGCGGCTCCAAGGATGGAGCCGGTTTTGGCGTCAGACGGAGAAAGTGGGAGGAGCGCGCGGAGCGCCAACGGTGCGCCGACGCTGGGAAATTAATGGCGGTTTGCCGAAGTGACCGGCCACAAACTCCAAGGGCAGAGCGGAATAAGCCGGGAGAGCCGGCGCTTCACCGGTCAGCGCCAGATTTCCAGCGCTAAAGGCAGCGACGAAGCAAAACGGACATTGCGGCGCCGGACTGGGCTTTTGACCTTCATTGCCGGGGGCCGGCGGCTCGGCCGAAATATGACCACAGATGACAAGACCGCCTGGAGCCGGCGCAGCAAACGCCGACATGCCCAGGCCGACGCTCGCCACCAGGGCTTGGACGCCCAGCGCGTAAGCGAGCGTGACGGCCAGCAAGCCGCCGCGCCGTGCCCGGATCAGTTTTCGTATGCCTTGCATTGCCATAAGGATAGCACGGCTGCGCCAAGAACGAAAATCGGTGGCGGCCGGATATCGACTCGCATCGCAGCGAAACGTTCGAAGGGATGCTGCAGCATTGCCGCAAGGAATATTGCGCTGCCCTATGGGGTTCTAGCTGTGTAGATCGTAGCCCGATCGAAGCCGCGGTTCGGTTCCAACAGGAGTGCACTCATGAAAAGATCATTCATCGTTACGGTCGCCGTCGCGGCGGCAACAGCAAGCCTTGCGGCGACATTGGCATTTGCCCAGATGGCTCCAACAAAAACCGGCGATTCCACAAAAGGCAAAGTGCTCACCAACGCGAGCGGGATGACGCTCTATGTCTTTGACAAGGACGCCGTCGGCAAATCGGCGTGCAACGGCCCGTGCACCGGCAATTGGCCGCCGCTGATGGCAACGGCTGCGTCGATGCCGATGGGCGACTATACGATCATCACCCGAGACGATGGGACCAAACAGTGGGCCTATAAAGGCCGGCCACTCTACGCCTGGAAGAATGACAAGAAGGCCGGCGACATTACTGGCGATGGCTTCCTCAACGGCGCTTGGCATGCCGCTCAACCGTGATGCCCGAACGCGCCATCGAGGCCCGGCTTTATGCCGGGCCCTCGTTCTTCGGACGGCTATGTCCGGCTAGCCACGGATTTTTTTTGCCGCTAGGATATTCGTGGTCTGGGGAGACCGGCAGTTAGGGTTGGGGCGGTGTACCGGTTTTTTCGCAAGCGGTTGTTGCAGAAGCGTCTCGTAGCGCTTGCGGCAGCTTATGCGATTGCGCTTTCCGGGCTGATCGCCAATTTCACCGGCGCGCAAATGGCGATTGCCGCCGCGGCGCAGCCGGGCGGCATTATTTGCCATACTAATTTCGCCGGCGAGCCGGCTCCCTCCCCAAGCAGCGACAGCGGCAAAACAGACAGCAAGGCCTGCCTGGGCGATTGCTGCATTGGCTGCCTGATGCTGAGCGCGGCGCTGCCGGAACCGCCCGAGGCGGCAAGCGCGCCGCCGCCATCGGCGGGCGAGCGCATCGCTCTACCGCCCGCCACTTTTGTCGTCCTAAGTCGGCACACCAAGTCCCATCGCTCGCGAGCACCTCCGCAGAACGCGTGACCATTGCGCGGCTCCGCCGCGTTTCGTCGCCATTCTGTTTTGGAGTAGTGTCCCATGCCTCGCCGATTATCGGTGGGCGCCGTCGCGGTGGCGACGGGCGTCAGTCTTACCGTGCCCCTTCATGCGCAAACCGCCGCTCCGGCGGCGGGCCAGCAGCCTCAAAATCTTCCGCCGATAAGCGTGACGGCGAAGAAACATGAGGCGGCGAAGAAGCCGAGCCGCGTTGCGCGTCCGGCGCCCACTCCGGTGCCGGCGCCTGTCGCTCCGACCGCACCGCCGACGACGCCCGCAATCTCGGCTGTGTCGAATCCTTACGCGACGCCGCCCGTCGTGCAACGATTTCAATTGCCGACGGAATCCTTCAGCACCACCGCCAAGCAGATCGAGGAGACCGTCAATATCAAGGACCCCGAAGACGCCATCAAATACTTTCCCAGCCTGTTCGTGCGCAAGCGCAACGACGGCGACAATCAGGCGGTGCTGGCGACACGGACATGGGGGCTCAATTCCAGCGCCCGGACCCTGATCTATATGGACGATCTCTTGGTCTCGGCGCTGATCGGCAACAACAATTCAGGCGCATCGCCGCATTGGAACCTGATCACGCCGGAAGCGATCGAGCGTATCGACTTTCTCAACGGGCCCTATGCCGCGGCCTATCCGGGAAACTCGATGGGCGGTGTTTTGCTCATCACCACCAAGATGCCGGACAAATTCGAGGTGACGACCAAGCAGACCATCTCCATCCAGCCCTGGCATCAATACGACACCAGAAGCACCTATCCGAGCAGCGAGACCAGCGCGACAGCCGGCAACCGCACCGGGCCGTGGTCCTGGTTTGTCAGCGCCAATTATCTCGACGCCTATGAGCAGCCGCTGACTTACACGACCGTTGGGCTTGGCGCGGCGATACCCGCAGGAACGACAGGACTCATACCCGCGCTGAACAAGCAGGGCGTGGTCGCCAATGTGATCGGAACCGGAGCCCTCACCCACACCCAGCAAGCGACCGCCAATTTCAAAGTTGCCTACGATCTGTCATCCACGGTCCGCGCCACCTATTCGCTCGGCGTCTGGAACAACCTGCAGGATTCCAGTCCCGAGTCTTATCTGAAGACAGCCAGCGGTACGCCGACTTTCGGCGGCTCGGCCGGTTCATCCTTCGCCGGCAACCGCTACGCCTGGAATCAGACCCAGATGAGCAATGCGGTCTCTCTCAAGAGCGATAGCCGCGGTCTCTACGACTTCGATCTTTCGGCGTCGAGCTACAATTACCTGCAAGACACTCAAATTTCTCCTTTCACCGTCACAGGAACAGGCACTGGCTTCTCGCAGAACGGCAAGATCGCCCGCAACGACGGCACGAACTGGCAGAACGCCGATGGCAAATGGATTTGGCGGCCTTACGGCTTCGATGGACCGCAGGAAATCAGCTTCGGTATTCATGGCGACCGCTATTATCTTAATAATCCGACCTACGGCTCCTCGACCTGGAACAACCCATCGAGCGGCAACCAGATTTTCTCCGACGGCGTCGGCGAGACCAACACTGGAGCCCTGTGGTTTCAGGACGCCTGGAAGATCGTTTCGAACGTCAAACTGACGCTCGGCGGACGGCTCGAGACTTGGCGCGCCTTCGACGGCTTCAACTTCAACTCGACGCAAACCGAGAACAGTTCGCTCACGGGAGTGACCCTAGGATCGGCGGTCGCGACAAGCCAACCCGAACTACGATCGACGAATTTCTCGCCCAAAGCGTCGTTGTCTTACGATCTGAACAAGGATTGGAACATCACCACCAATTTCGGCGAGGCCTATCGCTATCCGACCGTGGCCGAGCTCTATCAAAACGTCACGAGCGGCTCCACCTTCGTGCTGCCCAACCCTAACTTGACGCCGGAGCAGGATCTCAACAGCGAGATCAATATCGAGCGGCACTGGATCGATGGACGCGTTCGGCTCACCGTATTTTACGAGCGGACCAACAACGCCATCATTTCACAGACCAACACGGTCACAGCGGCCACCGGCGCCCAGACCACGGCGACGACGTTCAGCAACGTCGCCGCGATCCGGATGCAAGGTGTCGAGGCCTCGGCCGATAAAGATAATGTCTGGATTCAAGGCCTACGCTTGTTCGGCAGCGTTACTTATGTCGATTCACGTATCCTGAAAGACCCCACATGGGTCGGTACGAATCCGCTCACAAAGCTTCCGGATGCAGCGGACGGGCAGCGCGTGCCTTACGTGCCGGACTGGCGGGCGACGGCTGGCTTCACCTACAAGCCCGATGACAATTGGGCATGGACGGTCGCCGGTCGTTACAGCGGCAAGATGTATTCGACGCTCGACAACACCGACATCGTTCCCCACGTCTATGGCGCCTTCGACAAATATCTCGTGGTCGACACCAAGATTCACTACGAGACCACCAAGAACCTCTCGTTCGACTTCGGCATCGATAATATCTTCAATCAGCAATATTTCCTGTTCCATCCGTTTCCCGGCAGAACCTATGTCATGGCGGGGAAATATCAGTTCTAAGAGTCCCATTCGCGAAAGGAGACTTGCGATGCGAATCTATATCGTTGCGGCGCTACTGGTCATGGCGCTGGGCGTAAACACCGCCAACGCCCACGCCCATCTCGATCACGCAGTGCCTGCGGTCGGCTCGACCGTCAGCACGGTTCCGCATGAAGTCTCGCTCACCTTTACCCAGAATCTCGAGCCGGCGTTCTCCACCGTCACCGTCACCGACGCGAACGGAGCCGATGTCGGTCAAGGCAAGGCTGAGATCAGCGGCAATACCATGCGCGTCGACTTGAAGCCGCTCAATCCGGGAAGCTTCACGGTGCATTGGCACGCGGTCTCGGTCGACACCCACACGACCGAAGGAACCTTTTCTTTTCAGGTCGGCGGCAAGTGAGCGGACCAGTGAGCGGGATGGAATGACATCTGCGGTCCGGCCGAGCGCATGATTTACGTCCGCGCTGTCCATTTCGCCGCCACCTTGATGGCGGCGGGCACGGTGTTTTTCGTGGCTTTTGTCGCAGCGCCGGCCTTGCGCGCAGCGACGGACGACAAGGCAGTGCGCGCGCTGCTCTGGCCGCGGCTCGCTTTCATCGGCTGGTTCAGCGTCGTGCTTGCGGTGGGCTCGGGCGCGGCATGGTTCATTCTGACAGCGTCCGCGATGAGCGGCACGCCGCCGGGCGAATTGTCTGCCGCCGTATTGCAGACGGTGCTCGTGCGAACGCATTTTGGCCTGGCGGCGATCGTGCGGCTCATCGCGGCGGGCATTCTCGCGGCGACTTTCGCGCTGATGCTGTCGGCGCCGTATCGGCCGTGGATCGGCACCGTGGCCGTACTGGCCGCGGCGGCCGTCACCGGCGGCTTGGCATGGACCGGCCATGCGATCGGCGGCCAAGGCGCGGAAGGGATTGTTCATCCGATCGCCGACGTTTTGCATCTCATCGCCGCGGCGGCATGGGTCGGAGCGCTCGTGCCGCTCGCTGTTCTGCTCGGCACCGCGGGCCAGCAAACCGCGCTCGCCGTTGCGCGCGCGGCAACCTTGCGCTTCTCGACGCTCGGCATTGTGGCCGTCGGCACGCTGCTTCTGACCGGGATCGTCAATACCTGGTATCTCGCCGGCAGCATTGAAGCGCTGACCGGCACCTATTACGGCCAGCTCCTGCTCGCCAAGATCGCGGTGTTCTTCGTTATGGTCGCGATTGCCGCCGTCAACCGGCAATGGCTCGCGCCGCGTCTGATGCAAGGCACGAGCACGCGCGCGATTTCTCAGCTGCGCCGCAACGCGACCATCGAGGCGCTTGCCGGCGCTGCCATCATCTGCATTGTCGCCGTTCTCGGCACCAAGGCGCCGGCGAGCCATGCCGACCATCACCCGGCCTACGGCGCCCTGCCCGCCAACTCCGCCTTTGTGCATATCCATACCGAACAGGCCATGGCCGATGTCATGATCGAGCCGGGCCGCGTCGGGACGGCGCATGCGACGATTCATCTGTGGGACGGTGACTTCGCGCCGCTCGTGGCGCGCGACATGAAGGTCTCGATCGCTCCGCCGGTCGCGGGAGGCACGCCGACGACGCGCACCGCCGTGCAAGATTCTGACGGCGCATGGCAAGTCGACGGCATCGCGCTTACGCAACCGGGCAACTGGACGGTCACGGTCGACGCCGATCTTGGCGCCGGCAGCCGCGTCGTGCTGGCGGCACCGATCGTGATCGAGGCCGCGCCTTAAAATTGCGAATAGAGCCGGAACGCGATCAGCGAGGCCGGTCCGCGGTCGCGATTATAGGAAGGGTTGGCCACGAACTGATAATCGAGCGTCGCTTGCCAGCGATAGATCGGGAACGCGTAATAGGTCTCGATGATCTGCTCGAGGCCCGGATGCGGCAGCATGCCGTCGCCGACCTCGATGCCGATGCCGCCGGCATTAAGAAAGGCCTGGTGCGCCGCAGAAATGCCGTTGACGACGCCGGCCAGACCAAACGTATCGTCCGGGCGGCCCCATTGCGCACCTTTGAGCTGCAATCCGGCCGCCACCGTGCGGTCGACATCGGTATAAACATCCGGCTCGACGTCGCCATTGGCGACGCCGGCGCGCATGAATACACCCAGATCTTGCGTGATCTCCTGTTCGGCGTTCATGCTGATGCCGCCGCGGCTGCGGAACTGCCGCACCGGCGTCGTATCGGCGAACGTGCCGAGCGATTGGGAAAGCGCGACGGCGTCCTGAAAAGTGCCGAGCCGGGCGCGGCTCAAAAACCCGGTGACGGCGACTTTGCCCGGATGCGACCACAACTCCCAGCGCCGCTCGATCTCGCCGATCCATTGGAACTGGCCGAAGCTCGCATCAAGGTCCGTGCTGTTGGGAACGAGCGGCAGGTCGAACACGCCGCCGCGCACGGTCCAGTCGCCCTGATACCACTCTGCCGTCGCGCCGTAAGTGTAACCCCAGGCATCGCCGGCATAGTCGAAGGTGCCGGTATCGATCAGCGCCCAGTTCATGAAGTCCTTGCGGGGATTTTCAGCGTATTTGTTCTGATCGAACATGTCGGTCGGCGCATATTTGCCGACGGTGACGACAAGCCTGTTGGCGGTGTTGGTGCCGGCGAACTGGTTTTGGTCGCCCTCGACCTTCTGGGTGTCGCCGCCGAGATCGATGGTCTGCCGCAGGAAACTGCGCTGGATGCGCGCATAGGGCACGGCCGAGCCGACCTTGTAGGCGGCGCCGCCCGGATAGCCGGCGACACCGACCGAATTGCTCGGACCGAAACCCTGATCGATTTCGGGATTGATCCAGAACTCGGCACCGTCCCAGAGCCGAACCCCGGCGAAGAACATGGTGCCCGAGGCCTCCCGGCCCTGATTGGCGTCGAGGCTGTTCTGGCCGTGATAGGGCGCGTGGAACGGCGCGACATATTGCTCGACGAAATTCATCTGCCCGTGCAGGGCAAAGCGGTCGAGCTCGAGCGCTTGTGGACCTTTCAGGAAAAAGTCCGGGCTGACGCTGTCGGTGCCGAGCTTGTAGTCGAAGCCGATGCGCAGGCTGTGCGTGACGAAATCGGAATTGAACTGCTGCCCGGACAGCGCAAAGGCGGCGCCGCGGCTGGCGTAATCGGTGAACAAGTATTCGAGCCGCGCCATCCAACTCGGCGTCAGTGCAAGCTCGACGCCGGCGCCGGCGACGCCGCCGGCCCGCGCTCCCTCAAAATGCTCGACCGTTCCCGGCGTCGCCGCACCTGCCGTGCCGGCAATCTGGGTGCGGGTGAATTGATCGAAGCTCCAGGCGAAGCCGCCGGTTGCATAAAACAGCCAATGGCCGCCGGCGAAATCCGGCGAATAGCCGACGCGGCCGCGCATCGTGCCGAAGAATTGCGTCTGGTCAGCAAAGCTCGCGACGCCCGTCGGCACCGAGCCGAATGTCGACGAGCCGCCGATCGTGCGCCCGAAGCTCGGGAACGATATGTCGGCTTGCCAGCCCAGCAGCCAGCGCGAGGCGAACATGCGGTCATAGCCCGCTTCGAGACCGAGATAGTAGCTGCCGGTGCCTTTGAAGGCGTTGAACGAATTGAAGAGATCGCTCGAGCCGCCAAGCCCGACGCCGGGAGCCGGTGCACTCGTCCATTGCGAGGAGCCGGCAGCGTAACCGAAATGACCGCCGATATAATATCCGCTCCAGTCATAGGCCGGCGATGAAGACGGCGGCGCCTTGCTCGGCAAAGCGACGGAAAGGTCGGCGGCGCGAGCGCCTCCCGCCAGCAAAATCAGCCCAATCCCCGCCCCGCACAGTCCCCGCATCCCTGCCCCAAACCCCTACGCGCTTTGCTCACACCCACGCGGTGACAATAGCGTGACACGCGCGGGTCTCGAAGCGGTGATCCCACGAGCGCGCGGATCATCCCCCGAAAATCGCCCCGAGGGGCGAATGAAGCCATGGCTACATTTTGCATTCTAGGCTACATCTGACAATACGTTCTATTGTAACAACAGCGGTATCCGCCGAGAGCGCGACATACCGGCGCGACGTGTAGCGAGCCGGCCGGCGCGGCCTGTCAGTGGCAGGCGAGCAGCGATCACTGTGAAGAGGTCATCGGGCGCCCCGAATATTCTGGGCAAGCTGTAATTGTATAACAGCGTCCTTCCGTTCCATATAAGCCTGATGGTGCACAATCACGCCGGCCACGATCATGCGCATGCCGCGGGCCATGCGCACGGGCATGATCGCAACCATGATCGCGGTCACGCGCACAGCCACGCCCATGTCAGCGGCAATTTCGGCACCGCCTTCGGCTTGGCCACGCTGATCAACTTCGCGCTCGTCGCCGCCGAAGTGATCTACGGCTTCTCGGCGCATTCCGTCGCGCTGCTCGCCGATGCCGGACATAATTTCGGCGATGGACTCGGGCTGTTGATGGCCTGGGGCGCCGCCGTGCTCGGCCGCGCGCTGCCGACCGAACGTTTCACCTATGGTTTCCGTTCCGCATCCATCCACGCCGCGCTGATCAATGCGGTTCTGCTGCTGGTGGCCACCGGCGCCATTGCGTTGGAGGCGGCGCGGCGGCTGGGCGAGCCGCATCCGGTCGGCGGCGCGACGGTGATGATCGTCGCCGCGGCGGCGATCGCCGCCAATGCGCTGGCGGCTTGGCTGTTGATGCCCGGCCGCGAGAGCGATCTGAATGTCAGGGCAGCTTTTGCGCATTTGGTCGCCGATGCGAGCGTGTCGGCGGGGGTCGTGGTCGCGGGCGCGGCGATCCTCTTCACCGGCTGGACCTGGGTCGACCCCGTGGTGAGCCTTGCCATTTCAGCAGTGATCGTGTGGGGCACCTGGAGCCTGCTCGCGGAATCCGTGAGATTGGCAATGGACGCGGTGCCCGACGAGATCAAGCCGGCCGAGGTCCGCCAGTTTCTCGAGACGCTGCCCGGCGTCAGCAGCGTGCACGACCTTCACATCTGGGCGATGAGCACCACGGAGAACGCGCTGACCGCGCACCTGGTCATGCCCGCCGGCCATCCCGGCGATGCCTTTCTGGTGGAGATCTGCGAGCGCCTCGACCTCCGCTTCAAGATAAATCACCCGACGGTTCAGATCGAAATGGGCGACGCCACGCCTTGCATGCTGGAGCCGGCGTCGCGGGTTTAGCTGCAGCGATCTGAAGCTGTTCAGTTGCCGTCATTCATTGCCGACTTGTCGGCCGGCTCGCGGCAGGACTAGACATCCGGATCGTCCGCTAATACCATACCCCCTACCCTATATGGATCGAGGCGGTCAATCGTGTCGCACACGAAGTCCGAGAAAACCAAGCTGCTCAACCGCGTTCGCCGCGTGCGCGGCCAGATCGAGGCGGTGGAGCGTGCGCTCGAAGACGAGAAGGGCTGCGCCACTGTGCTGCACCTCATCGTCGCCGCGCGTGGCGCCATGAACAGCCTCATGACCGAAGTCATCGAAGACCACATCCGGCTCCATGTCATCGATCCGGCGAACGACGCCGAGCGCTCGCGTGGCGCCGAGGAGTTGATTGAGGCGATGCAATCCTACTTGAAATGAGCGGCATGAGCGTAACCGATACCGACTCGTCGGGCCACTCGCACGTTTTCCTCGGCGCCGGCCACGACACGAACGAACGCCGCACCTGGCTCGTGATTGCGCTGTGCAGCTTCATGATGGTCGCTGAGATCGTCGGCGGGCGGCTGTTTGGCTCGATCGCGCTGATTGCCGATGGCCTGCACATGTCGACGCATGCGAGCGCGCTATTGCTCGCCGCTCTTGCCTATAGTTACGCACGCCGGCACGCGGATGATGACCGCTTCAGCTTCGGCACCGGGAAGCTCGGAGACCTAGCCGGATTTACCAGCGCTATCGTGCTCGCGATGATTGCGCTCCTCATCGGCTACGAAGCCGTGACCCGCTTCATTTGGCCTGTCGCGATCGACTTCAACGAGGCGATCCCGATCGCGGTGCTCGGACTGATCGTCAATGTCGTGAGCGTGCTTTTGCTCAGCGGCAGTGGCCATCATCACGATCACGGTCATTCCCATGATCATTCACATGACGATGCCGGTCATGGGCACGATCACGACGAGGCGCATTATCTGCAAACGCCCCTCGGTCCGGTAACGCTCGAAATCTTCGAGGACGGCGTGCCGCCGCGCTTTCGGCTCTCCGGTGCGGGGCTAGACCTCTCCGCCGCGGACGTCACCGTCGAGACCGTGCGCCCCGGAGGCGCCCGCCAAGTCTTTGCGCTGGCGGCGCGCGGCGGCTATCTCGAATCTATCGACGAAATTCCCGAGCCGCATGCGTTCACGGTCAACATCTCGCTCGGCCACGGCGCCGACCGCCATGCGGTCGAGTTCCAGGAGCATGACCACGCTCACGGTTCGGCGCATCGCGACAATAATATGCGCGCCGCCATCGTTCACGTCCTGGCGGATGCGGCAGTTTCGGTGCTGGTTATTGTCGGCCTGTTGCTCGGCCGCTTTCTCGGCTGGACATGGATGGATCCGGTCGCGGGCCTGTGCGGTTCCGTCGTCATCGCGGCGTGGTCATATGGTCTCGTGCGCGACACCGGCGCCGTTTTGCTCGATATGAATCCCGACCGCAACATGGCCGAGCGCATGCGGGCCATCATCGAGACCGATGGCGATCGGCTGACGGACCTGCATCTGTGGCGGCTCGGGCCCGGCCATCTCGGCGCGATCGTGTCAGTCGCCACGCAACGCCAGCGCGGCGTCGACTATTATCAATCGCTGCTGCGGCGTTTCCGCTCGTTGTCGCACGTCACGATCCAAGTGCAACAGCAATGACGCGCTCTGCCTCGGCCGGCCTTTCGAAGCATCACTAAGTCGGATTGGAGATCGTGCCGGCAAGTCGCAAAACCGCGCCCGCCTTACCGCGCAGCTCCGCGACGGATTGGCGAATGACTTGCCAACCGCCCGACAGCGCCAAAACCGCCATGATGGCGGCGACGATCAGGTCCGGCCATCCCCGGCCGGTGCCGAAGACGCCCGCCGCAGCAAACAGCACGGCAACGTTGCCGATAGCGTCGTTGCGCGAGCAAATCCACGCCGAGCGCATATTGGCGTCGCCGCGGCTGTACCGATAGAGCATGATGGCAACGGCGCCGTTGGCAGCGAGCGCGGCAAAACCGACGACGCCCATCACCTCCGCTTTCGGCAGCGAGCCGGCATAGGCATGCCATGCCGTGGTTCCTGCGACCCACAGTCCGAGCACGAGCAGGCTCGCGCCTTTGAGGAAAGCGGCCCGGGCGCGCCAGGTAAGCGCCATGCCGGTGACGCCGAGGCTGATGGCGAAATTCGCGGCATCGCCAAGAAAATCGAGCGAGTCGGCCTGAAGCGCGCTGGAACCGGCGGCAAGACCGGCACCGATCTCGGCCATAAACATCGCGGCGTTCAGAACGAGCGCGATCCATAGCGTGCGCCGCCAGGCCGGGCTGTCGGGCGCCTGTCCGGCTGGGGCACAGCATCCGTGATCGCAGCAATTTATCATCGGCTTTTTCCTTTTAGGACGGAGGCTCTTGCCTGGTTAGGGCCAACGCTGCACCCTGTAGCCGCTACAGGGTCAAGACCAATGTCCGCACACGCATTGACGATCGGCGGTCTCGCCAAGGCGACGAACACCAAAGTCGAAACCATTCGCTATTACGAGCGGATCGGCTTGATGCCGTCGCCGAAACGGTCGGCGAGCAATTACCGCAGCTATGGTCCAAGCCAGGTTGAACGCCTGAGCTTCATTCGGCGCAGCAGGGCGCTCGGCTTCAGCCTCGGTCAAGTCCGCGCGCTTTTGGGTCTTGCCGACGACCGGAACCGATCATGCGCGGCCGTGGACGAGATTGCGCGTCAACACTTGGCCGAAATCGATGGCAAGGTTGCCGATCTCAAGGTCCTGCGCCGGGAGCTTGACGCGCTGCTGCGGCAATGTCGCCATGGCGTGATCGCCGAATGCAGGATCGTCAAGGCGCTCGCCAGCAGTCATGAGGTGGCCGGTGGAGCCCGCGATGAAGCGTCTTAGCGCGAGACTCTTTTCGATTGGATCAAAACCGGGTTCGCGCTTTTCCGGGTCGCGCTTTAATTGCCGAAATCCGCCGAGCCGCGGCATTTATGCGTAACGGGATCGCGGATGCGCTTCGGGCCGCAGCTGCCGAGGACCTGGCTCGATGACAATCCGAGGTCAGATCTAACCGGCGGGCCGGCCCTGATGATTTTTGGCCAAGCCCGGACGTAACCGCCTCGGGCTATTGCTCGCGCGGGCACCGCGAGCAATAGCGCTGCAACGACACAGGTAGTGGAGCGCCGCATGAAAGCCTCCACCCGTTAGCGGGCATTTTCCTTTCACAGCTTCTTCGAAATCCCGAAAAAATAACCGCGGCGCGGGCCGAATTGCGACGCGAACACGCCGATGCCGCTGCCGTTGCGGATCTGATAGATCTCGTCGGCCAGATTCACCACGTCAAAGCGCAGGGTCACCGGCTTGTTGTCGGGCATCCAGAAGTCGCGGGCGATGCCGACGTTGATTTGCTCATAGGGCCGCTCGCTCGAAATATTGGCGTCGCCGTTGCGCAGTCCCGAGCCGTAGATCATGTCGGCCGAGACCTTTGTGCCGCACACGCTGTTCCACCAAAGTTCGCCGGGCGTGAGCGTGCGCCCACAGAACTGATAGGAGGCGCCCGCCGAGCCGGTGACGAACTGGTTGTGATCGGTGAAGATCCAGTGCTGGTTGACATATTGCAGTTCGGTGAGGCCGCCGAGATCTGGCAGCGGCGTGGTATTGTCGAACAGATATTGGTTCGACACCGGCGTCGTGGCTTTCTCCTCACTCACTGCGACATTGAGATAGCCGTCGAAACCGCCGTTGTGGTATTTCGCACTAAGCTCGACGCCCTCGCTCAGCCCATGCTCATAATTGAAGCCGTCGAGCACCAGCGCCTGACCGAAATTGCCGTTGTCGATCAGGTCGGTCGCCATCTTGTAATAGCCGTCGATGCCGATATCGAGCGTGGCACAGTCGCGCTTGAGCGCCGTAGTAGCAGCCGAGCGGGATGATCTGATCGACGCCGGCATCGAAATAATGCGAACGCTCCGGCAAGACCGGGCTGTTCTGGCCGCTGACCGCGCCGGTCGTGTTGTTGAACAGCGCGATATTGGCCGGTGCCGCCTCGACTTGAACCGGCGGGGTGAAATAGCGCGCATAGCCGGCATGGAAGGTGGTGTTTTCGAACGGCTTGTAGGTGAAGCTGACGCGCGGGCTGAGCTGATTGGCATTGGTATATTGCCACATCTGATCGAAGCGGGCGCCGTAATTCATCGTCAGCTTGTCGGTGATCTTCCACTCGTCCTGGGCATAGACGCCGGCGAGCCAGCCGACCTTGGCGTTCTGGTCGGTGACCGGGAATGGAGCATCGACCGAGTCGCTGCCGTCACAGGCCGTGCAGGGCTCCACCCACGATGTGTTGTCGACCCAGGATTTTTCGGCGCTGGCTGTGAAACCCATCCGCAGTGTATGGGCCGCATTCAGCACATAGGACGCATCGCCCTGAACGCCATTGGTGTAAGACTGCCGGCTGATATCGGACGCGATGCCGTTGAGGAACAGGTCTCCGGTCGGATCGGGTATGAAGTGCAGGTTGTCGTAGCGGGTGAAGTACGAAATCTGCCCGTCGAAGCCCATCGTCGAGCGCTGCAAGGCCAGAACGCCGAACTGCGTGTCCTCATCCTGCCGCTCGTTGAGGTTGGCTGAATTGAAGCTGGTCTGGCCAAAAGCCGATGTTATCAGCGGCGACGGCGGCGCGCCGGGAACGTTCGGGATTTGATAGGTCGTGGTCGACGTGCCCATCATCATGGTCAGGCGCGTCCACGGATCGATGAAGGTCGACATATAGGCGAAGCCTTTGCTCTGCTGCGAGAAGTCGTGGATCGCGTTGAGCGTCGGCAGCGGGTTTTCAATGCCCTCCTGGGTCTGCAGATAGCGGCCGAAGAAGAAATACTGCACGCCGCCGTAGCAGGAATTGGCTGACGATGGCGCTTTATATGTCCCCGGTGTCGCGCCCGACGGACAATTGGCGCCGAAGGTGCCGCCATATTCGAATGTCGGCGTGATCGTGCTGCGGCTGCCGCCATAGACGCCGACGCTGCCGGAATTGTTGAACAGGTCGGCGCGGGTCGTGATGTCGATCAGACCGGTATTGCGCATCCCGAATTCCGCCGGCAGCGCGCCGGTGACGAGCGAAATCGTGCCGATCCAGCTCGGATCGAGCACGCTCGAGAAGCCAGTCACACCGTCCGGCAGCATGATGCCATTGATGCGGATCTGCGCATTGGCGTGATCGTTGCGGATATGGATGTCGCCGGCGGCGGCGGAATCCTGCGACACGCCGGGAAATTGCAGCAGCACTTTTTCGACCGACTGATCGGTGCCCTGCGGCAGATTTTGAATGTTCTGGTGGCTCATCGTGGCCGACGTCGTGCCGATCGTCGTGAACAGATTGCTGCGCGCCTGATCGAAGCTGTTGCTCTGTTGCGTGAGCTGCTCGGTCGGCGAGACTTGAGGGAGCCGTCGATGCTGCCGGCGCAGGCGTCGCGGGCACCGGCGTGCGGCGCACGACTTGGCGCGGCGCGGGCTTTTCTTTCGCCGCCTTCACGTTAATTTGCGGAAGATTGCTGTTGTTCTGGCCGGACGACGGTGTTTGGGCCTGAGTTGATGGTGCGGGAGATGGCTGCGCCTGCGGCGCTGCGGCCGGAGCGGGCGCTGCGGGAGCCGATGGCGCTTGCGGCACGGGCGTCTGCGCCGGCTGATTTTGCGATGGCTGTTGCGCAGGCTGGTCCTGCGCGCGCGCTGCCGAACCGGCGCCGAGCAGCGCCAGAACGGCGACCCCGCCAAGAACACTCGCGCGACGCGCCCGATAAATTTGAACCGACATGACACTCCACTCGTGACTGCTGCAGGAACTGGCGAAACGGCCGGATCGTCGGCAGTCGGTGGTCACGGCACTTTACGCGATGTGAGATGCGAAAAAGATGCCGTTTCGGATCTTCAGCAAATTACCGGTGCATTGCGATGCCCGGCGATGCCGAAGATCAGCACCGACCGCTGTCAGGCAGCAGGTGGAGCGCGGGATCGGAAAAACACCGGACGCGATAGGCTCGCGCCCTGCTCGGCGGCGAATGTCGGCGCGATGCGCGCGAATTCGAGCGGCACCGGCAATTCCGGCGGCTGCGCCGTAAGCGAAGTCGAGGCGAGGAAGATCGAGGCGCAGATCGCGCAATAATCGTCGTCGTCGCCGGACTTCTGGTGGGAATTCTGCGCCGGCGGCTTTTGCGGCGCTTGCGCGAGCGTGACGCCCGCAGACTGAGGATGAGAATTGTGAAGAGATTTGGCGGCAGCGATGCCTAAAGCCTCCACGGCGCCGCCGATATGCACATTGCCGACGTGAATGTGTCCGAACGACAACACAAGCTGCAGCGCCAACGCCGCAAGCCCCGGCCACGCACCGTATCGCTTATGTCCCCGAACCCACCCCATGGACGGTATGCTAGTGTTACAATGTTACACTTGGCAAGAGTGCTGATGCTGCGGCCGCTGGGCGCAAATGCATGCCCGCCGACTTTTATCGGCCGTAGCGACTTTAAGGTGACACTTGGCGCGAAGACGATCTCTCGCACGCAACTAGCGATCTCTCGCACGCTACTAGAATGTGGCGGCGAGCGTGAGCCGCACCGCCAGCGGCTCGATGGGATGCAAGGCATAGTCCATCACGCCGTTCTGGCAGACCGCCGCGGGCGCCGTCGGCGGCCCGGCTTTGGGAAAGCACATAGCGAACAGGCTGTCGGTCTTCAGCAGCGAGCCGTAGGCATAGGTCGCCTGATCGGCGTGCGAGTTGAGCAAATTCAAACCATCGAGCCGAATGCGCCAGCCATTGTCGAAGCGGTAGCCGATCTGGCCGTTGAAGATGCTGAGCGGCGCCGATTGAAACGTGCCGTCCTCGGTGAGCGGACGTGAACTGATGAAGCGCCAGCGCAGATCGCCGAACCAGCCTTTGGCCTCGCCGAGCGTGACGCCAGCCGACGCCACCATCCACGGCGCGTTGAAAACGTAATTGCCCGGAGCGTTGCCGATCTGCGCTTCCGGAAAGCCGGCGAGCGACAGATAGGTCTCTTCCTGCGCCTCGTCGAAGCCGAGAAACCGCGCGCGGGTGAGCGCGAGATCGGCATCGATGTGAATCCAGGATGCCGGACGATAGTCGTTGGTGAATTCGACGCCGGTACGGACGCTCGGCCGGCCCGGCACCGTTTCGCCGGTATCGCCGTCGAAGAATAATTCGGAGTCCTGGTGCAGGTAGAACAAGCTCACCGAACTGTCGAGGCCCGGCACGATCTTGGTGCGGACGCCGACTTCGGCGCCGCGCGAGCGCACCAACAAAGGCGACGGCGCTTCAGGCGTGGTCGGGTCCCCCGGCACTTCGCTGATGGTGGTCGCGCGCGCATCGTTGCTGTGATAGCCCATGCCGGCACCGACAAAGAATTCGGTCTTGGCGAAAGGTCCAAAGACCATGCGGAATTTCGGGCTGCCGATGGCGGCCGACGTGCTTCCTGAATTCGCCGTTTGCAGGACCGAGTTCACGGAAGCCGCGAAATAGTCGCCGCGCCAGCCGAGCGTCGTACGCAGCCAATCGGTCCAATGCACGGTATTCTCGGCATAGATGCCGGCATTGCCCTCATTGACATGATCGGCGAGGACGAACTGGGTGATCTGCCGCTGTACCGTATTGTTCAGCGCAAGACTGATGTCGTCATAACGCGACTGGATACCAAACACCGTTTCCGTCGGCCGGCCGAATAAAGTACCGTCGATGGTGCGCGAGGCCCCAGCGCCGCTATAAACGCGATCGTCGTGCTGCTGAAACTGATCGCCATTGACCGGATTGGTGAGAAACCAGGTGAAGTTGTTGTACAGATCGAGCTCGTATTTCACGGCATAGGCATTGGCCTTCCACGATCCGTCATCGGTGGTTTGCGCGATGCGCGCCGACAGTGAATAGCGGCTGGTGTCGCCGCCGTCCGACGGATCGATCTCGCCGTAGCGGCTGATGATGCCGGACTCGATCGCCCGCGCCGGTACCTGCTCGGTCGTGGTCCAGGTGTTCGAATAAGCCATCGCGGTGGCGGAAAAGCCGTCGGTCGCGGTGCCTTGGCTGTAGCGCGCCAGACCGGAAAATTTCTTCATATGGTCCGGCGTGTCCCAGGGGCCGTTATAGAAATTCGTTTCGCCGGCATAGAGCAGCGAGCCGCCGCCGAGCTTGGTCGAGCCCATGGTGAAATATCTTTGGTAGCCGAAGCTGCCGAGCGTCGTCTCGGCGATCGTCTTCTCGACGCTGTCCTTGAGATTGATGAAGAGCGAGCCCGCGGTGGCGAAATCTCCGACATCGGCGAAATACGGCCCCTTGCGCACATCGAGGCTGTTGACGGTTTCCGGCATCAGCCAGTTGATGTCGGCATAGCCCTGCCCGTGCGCATGGGTCGGCAGATTGATCGGCATGTCGTCGACGAAGATCGCCAAGTCGGTGCCATGATCGAGATTGTAGCCGCGCAGATAATATTGATTGGCCTTGCCGCCGTCGGCGTGTGAAACGACGGCGAGCCCCGGCGCCGCCTCGAGAATTTCACCTGGGCGCGTGACCGCACGCTGATTGAGGTCCTGCCCGGAAACCGTCATCTGGCTCGCCATGGTGGGCGGCGCCGACGGGCCGCTGCCGGCATTGGGCGCGCCGGCGGCAGGCGTGACCACCGGCGACGCATTGGCCGCAGCAGCGGGCACAGGCTTCTGCTTTGTCGGGCGCGGCTTGGCGCGCTTGGCCGCGGACACTTGGATCGGCGGCAGGACCGTGGCCGAGGATGGCGGCGCTGGCGTTGCCGGCGACGATGACGAAGCCGCAGCGGGTGGCAGAGCTGCCGGCGCGGACTGCGGTGCGGGCTGCGGCGCCGTCTGCGCCCGGGCCGTCGAACTGAAAATGCTTGGACAAAATGCAAACAGAAGCACTGCCGCCGCTAATACGCGCGACGTCATGAATTCCCCCGACCCCCGACTCGAAGCGGCGGCATAGCGCGCCGGAAACCCCGCCGTGACCGGCGGCGGAAAGCAGAATGCAATGTCAGTATGACGAAGTCAATAAAACTGCATACTCGATGTCAAACGGCCACGGCGCCGCCGGTTCTGCTACAATGTCGCCGCCACCATGGAGACCGCGATGCAACGCGTGACGATCACCATCGACGACGAGCTCGACGAGGAGCTTGAGCGCTATATGCGTGCGCGCGGCTATGGCAACCGTTCTGAGGCCTTGCGCGATCTCGCCCGCGCCGGATTGCAGCAGGCCGCACTTGAGGTCGCCGGCGCGCGCCCTTGCGTCGCCGCGCTGATCTACGTCTATGATCACGAGGCGCGCGATCTGCCCAAGCGGCTCACCCGCGATTTCCACGAACGCCACGATCTCGCGCAGGCGACGCTGCACATGCATCTCGATCACGACAACTGCATGGAGGTCACGGTGCTCAAAGGCCGCGGCTCCGACGTGCAGGATTTCGCCAACAGCATCATCGCCGAACGCGGCGTGCGTCACGGCCATGTCGTCTATTTGCCGGCCGACAACGTCCACGATCACGGCCATAGTCATGATCACGGCCATGCTCACGGCCACACGCATAGTCATGCGCAGAGCCACGCGCAGAGCCATGCCCGCGGCAGCCGCGGCAGCGGAGCGCGCAAAGCCAAAACCTCGCGATCGTGATGACCGGGACAGCGTGAGTAGCGAAATTTGGAAAACGCCGAGCGACGTCTGATCTGCGAAAGCTGCGGCCGGGAATTCGGCTGCCGGCGCGACAATATCGGCGAGTGCTGGTGCAACGCCGAGCCCTACCGCCTGCCGATGCCGGCCGCCGGCACGCAAGCAAGCGCCGGCGACTGCCTTTGCCCGGCCTGTCTGCGCGCCGCCGCGGCGAAACTGACGACGCCGCCCGGCGCCGACAAGCCGCGCTGACGACCCGGGCCAGCCCTGCTGCACCGTCCGTTAAGCATCGGAAACCATTGAATCCGCAGGCGTTAACGGGCTGCGACGATCTTCATCGAATAGCGACGCTCGCCATGCTAAAGGGCCGCCGCAAGAGTGATGACGATGTTGAGCAATCCACCCTATTCGTCTCGGAGCGAGCCCGACCCGCGGGCGGAAGCGCTCGTCGCGTCCTATACGCGCGGCGCCGACAATCCGTATGTGCGGATTGCGCCGCCGGTGCTGCAGCCGGCCGAACCGTTTCTCGATCTCGGCGGCGAGGACATCCGCCGCCGCATGTTTCTCACCGCCGATCCCGACGGCCGCGAATTGTGCTTGCGGCCTGATCTGACGATCCCGGTATCTTGCGATTATCTGGCGTCGCCGGACGCCGGCAAGCCCGCCGGCTTCTGTTATCTCGGCCCGGTGTTTCGTCATCGCGATGGCGCCGCGGCCGAATTCCTGCAAGTCGGCATCGAGAGTTTCGGCCGCCACGACAAGGCGGCGGCCGACGCCGAAATGCTGGCGCTCGGGCTCGAAGCGACCAAACAATATGGCGTGCAAGCGCCCGAGATCCGCATGGGCGACTTCGCGCTGTTCGCCGCTTTCATCGACGCGCTCGATCTCGCGCCGGTCTGGCGGCGGCGGCTGAAGAAGGATTTCAACCGCAAGGCCTCGCTGGCGCATGATCTCGATGAGCTGACGCTCGCGCCAGCGAACGGCTCCAAGGAATATCAGGGCGTGCTCGCGGCGCTCAACGGCTCCGATCCGAAAGCTGCGCATCACCTGGTCACCGACCTGCTTTCGATCGCCGGCATCGCCACTGTCGGCGGCCGCTCCGTCGCCGAAATCGCCGACCGCTTCCTCGAGCAATCGGCGATCAATGCGCCGACGCGGCTGCCGCGCGAGACCCGCGCGCTCATCGAGCGCTTCTTGTCGCTCAACGGCGATCCCGGCGAAGCGGCAGGCGCACTGCGTAAGCTGGCGGCCGACGCCAAGGTCTCGCTCGACGGCGGACTTCAATCGGCGCTCGATCTATTCGAGACGCGGACCGGATTTCTGGTCACCCGCGGCATCGACGTGCGCGCGATCAAATTCTCGACCGGCTTCGGCCGCCATATCGACTATTACACCGGCTTCGTGTTCGAGCTGCACGATCCACGCGTGAAAAACGCGCTGGTCGCCGGCGGCCGCTATGACGACCTTCTCGCGCGGCTCGGCGCGCGCGCGCAAATCCCCGCCGTCGGCTTCGCCGCCGCCATCGAGGACCTGATCGCTTGCGGGAGCCGGCCATGAGCACGCCGCTCATTCTGGCGGTGCCGTCGAAAGGCCGCCTGCAGGAAAATGCCGAGACGTTCTTCGCCCGCGCCGGCCTCGATCTGGTCAAGCCGCGCGGCGCCCGCGAATATCGCGGCGCCATCAAGAATTTCGACGGTATCGAAATCGCCTATCTGTCGGCCGCCGAGATCACGTCGCAGCTCGCGCAGGGCGCGGTGCATCTCGGCATCACCGGCGAAGACCTCATCCGCGAAATGATCCCGCAATCGGATCAGCGCGTCGTCTTTGTCACACCGATGGGCTTCGGCCATGCCAATGTCGTGGTCGCAGTGCCGCAGGCCTGGATCGATGTGCGCAACATGGCCGATCTCGACGATGTCGCGACCGCGTTCCGCCACCGCAACAATCGCAAGATGCGGCTCGCCACCAAATACGCCAATCTCACGCGCGGCTTCTTCGCCGAGCATGGCATTGTCGATTACCGCATTGTCGAGAGTTCCGGCGCCACCGAAGGCGCGCCCGCGGCCGGCACCGCCGAAATGATCGTCGACATCACGACGACCGGCGCGACGCTCGCCGCTAACGGCCTCAAAGTGGTCGACGACGGCACCATCCTGCGCTCGCAGGCCAATCTCGTTGCGGCGCGGGCCGCGGCGTGGGACGAGGCCAAGCGTGCAACCGCACGGCTTCTATTCGACCGCATCGCCGCGCAGCGGCGCGCCGAGGCGTTCCGCGAAGTGCGCACCCGCTTTGCCGGCATGAACGACGCGCTGCTCACCGCCGCCCGCGAGAAATTCGGCGTGGTCTCGCCATTCGGCGGCCCGACCTCCTCCGGCATGCTCACCCTGCACTGCCCACCCGCCAAAGTGCATGCGCTTGCGACGTTTTTGCGCGAGCACGGCGCCGAGGCGGTCTCGGTCGTGGCGCTTGATTATGTTTATGACAGGGAAAATCCGCTCTACGCGAAACTCGCGGCGGAACTGGACTGACGCGGCTAGGGCATGACCCCGAAAAGTGGCATCCGGTTTTCGGAAAAGGTCATGCCCGAAATAGGCCCTGCATTGGCCGGCCCGAATTCCTATATATGATGTGGAACCCTACCTCCTGACGCGGAGAACTGCCATTTCCGAAGACCTCAAAGACGACGACGAACGGCCCTGCCTGCATTGTTTGCTTGTCGAGACGATCGACAATTTCTTTGCGGAATATCCCGTGTCGGAGGACGAGCCTCACGCCATCGACAGCGATGAGATTGTCATCGCGCTTGCCAAAGTCGTGGCCGAGATGACCTGCAGCATGGAAGAGACCGGCCGCCAGCAGATGATCGAGCGGCTGATGCACGAGATCATGGATTACGACGCGGAATTCCGCCAGCAAGACCAGCTGGGAGTCGCCGCATCCGGCGCGCGGCATTAAAGCTTGTTCGACCGCGCGTCCCCGCGAAGGCGGGGACCCCGCTTCGTTTTCAAAGGAGCTGGATTCCCGCTTGCGCGGGAATGAGCGCAAGAGATTCGCAGTCGCGCCAATAGATTTTATTTCATCACGGCGCAATCGCCGCGAACTGCACCACCTTCGACCACTTGTCGCTGTCCTGTGCGATCAGCTTGCCGAAACCCTCGGGCGTGTCCGACATCGGGATGTTGGCGACATCTGCCAGCTGCGCCTTGAAGGCCGCATCGGCCACGATGGCGTTCACTGCGGCATTGAGCTTGGCGATGATCGGCGCTGGACAATCGCGCGGCGCGGTGATGCCGTTCCAGGAATAGGCCTCGTAGCCCGGCACGAACTCGCTGATCAGCGGCACGTCGGGCAGCGCCGCGGTGCGCGTGCTCACCGCGAGCGGGTGCAGCTTGCCGGCGCGAATGAGCGGCAGCGACGCCGTCAGATTGTCGAACATGACTTGAATCTGTCCGCCGATCAGATCGGCGATCGAAGGCGGCGAGCCGCGATAAGGCACGTGGGTGAATTTGGTCCCCGTCAGCATCTGAAACAATTCGCCCGCGACATGCGTCGAGCCGCCGGTGCCGGCGGTTCCCATATTGATCGCGCCGGGATTGGCCTTGGCATAGGCGATGAATTCGGGAACGGTTTGCGCCGGAAACGACGGATTCACTTCCATCACCATCGGGCTCCTGCTGAAAATCGCGACCGGCGCCATGTCGTGAGCGAAGTTGAAATCGAGCTCGGGATAGAGCGACACATTGATTGCATTCGCCATGCCGGCGAGCAGCAGCGTGTAACCGTCGGGCGGCGAATGCACCACTTCGTCGGCGCCCACATTGCCACCGGCGCCGGGGCGGTTCTCGACCACAAAAGGCTGCCCCAATCGCTCCGACAATTTTTGTCCGATCAGCCGCCCCAGAATGTCGCTCACCCCGCCGGGCGCATAGCCGACGACAAGACGCACCGGCCGGTTCGGATAGTCTTCATTACCTGCAGCTGCGACCTTCGGCAGCGCGGGCGCAACCGCAGCGCCAGCGGCCAGCTGCAGCAATTGACGGCGTAGCAACATCGTGGTGCACTCCTGATAACACTGGCGTGCCGCATCTTGAGCGACACGCATCCTGAGCAACATTCGCCTTCAGCAACAATCCTGCTCTGCGACTTTTTGACCAGTCACGTCTTGGGCGAGAAATTGCATGCAATTCGCATACCGCGCGCCGCACGCCCCCTATCGTATTTCTGCAGGGCCGCAATGAGCGCGGCAAAGATCGCGTTTCGCGCCATCGTTGTTGCGATCCTCGTGCTCGCCTTGGGGCCGGCGCGGGCGCAACCCGCCCTCCCGGGCAAGATCACGCTGATCGTGGCCTTCGCGCCCGGCGGCATCGCCGACACGCTGGCGCGCATGATCGGCCAGGGCCTCGGCGAGCGCCTGCACCAGACAGTTGTGGTCGAAAATCGCGGCGGCGCCGGCGGCAATATCGCCGCCTCTTTTGTGGCGCGTTCGACGCCGGACGGCGCGACGCTGCTCGCCACGACGACCGCGATCGCCATCAACGAAACGCTATTCGCCAACAAGGATTATTCGGCGAGCGACTTCAAGACCATCGCAATTGCTGCGTCGAGCCCCGAGGCCCTGGTGACCGGCCCGGGCAATCCAGCCGGCAGTCTCACCGAATTGATGAAATCCGCCGACGGCAAGACCATCAATTTCGCCGTGCCCGGCGTCGGCACCGGCTCGCATATCGAGGCGGAATATTTCTTCAAGTTCCTCGCCAAAGTACCGGCGCAGCAAATCCCGTTTCAGGGCGGCGCGCCGGCCATCAGCGCCACGATCGGCAATCAGGTCGATCTGATGGCAACGACGCTCGGCGGCGGCGCAGCGGCGCAGATCGCCGGCGGCAAGCTGAAAGGTCTCGCCGTCGCCGCCGACAAGCGCGCTGCGGTCGCGCCGAACGTGCCGACCTATGCCGAGCTCGGCTTTCCCGGATTCACCGCCGCGTCCTGGGTCGGCTTCTTCGCGCCGGCCAAGACCGATCCGCAGATTCTCGCGACATTCAACGCGACGATCAACGATATCGTCCAGACGCCGAACGTGGCAAAGAAGCTCGCCGATATGGGCTTCGATCCGATCGCCGGCACTCAGGCGCAGGCCGACGCCATGTTCGCCGCCGAAGTGAAGAAATGGGGCGACATGGTCAAGGCCCTGGGACTATCGATCAAATAAATCGTTCATTGCAAGAACGAAACAATCGAGCGAAGCAATCATGCGCAACCGGCTCGTTTGCTTATAGCCGCACGTCTCGATCGCTAGAGCGGCCGGTGCATCCTGCCGAACAGCCAGCCAAGGCCGAGCGCGATGACGACCGCGGTATAAGGCTGATTCTCGACCGTACTGCGGAGCGCCCGCTCGAAAGAGCCGGCGGTTTGCCGCGCCGCGCGTTGCGCGCTGTCCGCAAGATCGGACGCGCTGTCGCGTGCCTGATCGTAAAGATCGGAGGCCGCATCAGCGGCATCATCGGCGACGCCACTGACTTGTTTCTTGGCGTCACCGAAGGCTCTGGTGAAATCGGTGCTGGTGGTACGGGACTGTGCCATGCGAGACCTCGGGGCGGATGCGATTAAGTGTCGAAGCCATAACGCGCCAACGTCATTAAAGGTTCACTCGTCGCCGCGCCGCCGTCATCGATAGCCCCCTCGCCTGGGTTTCAGGCGCCTTTATCCGGGCCGTTTGCCCTGCTCGGGTGGAAGACTACGAAATGGGACAGCGTGAAATTGACCACGAAGCTCGCCAGCACCGCGAGCGCCTTGGCCAACCACACCGGCAGCAGCAGGACCTGCGCGGCAACGATCAAGGTTGCGGTATTGGCGATCAGTCCGGCGATGCCGGACACGACAAAGGCTGCATAATCGCGCCAGCGCAATTTACGTCCGGATTCGGCGGCAAAAGTGATCGAGGAATTCAGCACATAGGAGCCGCTGACGGCGACGATCCAGGAACTCACATTGGCGGCGATCAACAAGACGGTTCCAGGCGCGCCGCAGCGGCAGGCGCCGGCAAGCCAGGCGAACGCCGCGATGGCCTCCGGCGAATGCATGAAGGCCGCGCGCGCGGCGAGAAAGACGGCGTAATCGACGGCGGTGTTGAGCACGCCGATGATCGCGAAAACGACGGCCTTCTGCGACAGCGCCCGGCTGCGCGGGGCACCGGCTCCGCCGGCCGGATTGGGGGGTGCGGTCTGGGCCATCACGGTCGTCCGCATAGCATTTCGATTGCGCCCGACCAAACCAACATTCGGCGCTCACGGCATTCCGATATGGCTTCAATTGAGTCGTCTCGACGCATAGGCGGGGGGGGAGAGGGAGTTCATAAGGTTGCGCCGTAATTGCGGTCTATGGCGACTGGCATCGGTTCTCTGTATTAAATGGGGATATCGGGAATGCCTGTTGCGGGTGCGAAATGAGGGGGCGGGGGGTGTGTTGAGAAAGTGAGCTGATTTGCGCCGCAATTGGCCGGTTGTGGCGACTGCCATCGGGGTTTACTTCGTTCGGTTGGTAGTGGTAGGGATGGGGGGGCAAGGCCGGGGAGAAGGATGAGTTGAGATGGGGGATAGAGATGAAATGGCCATATCGGCAATGCCCTGCGCGCGACAGCGGGTGTTGGCTAAGCTATAGATTGCGGCCCAGGCACGTGGTGATTGGACGCGGTGATTAGATGCCGCGACGGAACGAATTTATGAGTGCTGCCGATACCAAGATAACGCCGACCGGCGCCGGCCTCTCGATCGTGGTGCCGCTCTATAACGAAGCGGCCTCGCTCGAACGTCTGCACGCGCGGCTGATCGAGGTGGCGGAGCGGCTGAAGGCCAAGCGTGCGCTCACCTGCGAACTGGTTTATGTCGACGACGGCAGTCGCGACGGCACGCTCGCCATCGCCCGCAATCTGCCGGCCGCGGGCGTCGACGTTCAGGTGATCTCGCTGTCGCGCAATTTCGGCAAGGAGGCGGCCCTCCTCGCCGGCCTCGAACATGCCCGCCGCGGCGCGGTTCTGTTCATCGACGGCGACGGTCAGCATCCGCCCGATATGATCGAAACGCTGGTCGGGCATTGGCTCGATGAGGATTGCGACGTCGTCTATACCGCGAAGGCGCACCGCGCCGGCAAATCTTTCTTGCGCCGCCTCTCGGTGAAAGCGTTCTACACGCTGATCAATTGGGGCGCGAAGCCGAAAATCCCGGAAGACGCCGGCGATTTCCGTCTGCTGTCGCCGCGGGCGGCAAGTGCGCTGCGGCAATTGCCGGAGCGCAACCGTTTCTTCAAGGGCCTGTCGAGCTGGATCGGCTTTCGCCAGATGCGCATCGACTATGAGCCGGAGCCGCGCGCCGACGGCGCGAGCACATGGAATTTGCGCCGGCTGATCGGCCTGTCGATCGACGGCGTGACCGGCTTCTCGGTGGCGCCGCTGCGGCTCGCCACCGTGCTCGGCATGGCGCTCGCGGCGATCGCCTTCTTGTATGGCCTGCAGATCGTCTACGAGACCCTGATCTATGGCACCAAGGTGCCCGGCTATCCGTCCTCTGTTCGTCGGCGTCATGGTGCTCGGCGGCGTGCAACTCATCATGATCGGCGTGGTCGGCGAATATATCGGCAAGATTCTCGAAGAGATCAAAGGCCGGCCGGTCTATTTCGTCGCCGAGCACGACGTGAAGCTGGCGCAAGATATGCAGTCCCAGGATACGCAACCCGATGCGCAGTCCGCGGCGACCGGCGCCCGCGCCGCCGCCGAATGAGCGAACAGGCACCGCGTCGCGTCTGGCTGGTTGCCGACGACTACGGCATTTCGCCTGCGGTCAGCGCGGCGATCCGCGATCTCATCGTCCGCAATCGTCTCAGCGCCACCTCGGTCATGACCTTGACGCCGAGCTTTTCGCGAAGCGAGGCCTCTGCACTCCGCGACGCTGCCGGCTCCCGCGCCGCGATCGGCTTGCACGTGACGCTGACGGGACCGTTCAAGCCGCTGACGCCAAATTTTGCGCCGCTGCGCGACGGCGCATTTCCGATGCTGGCGGAGATGGCGGGACGCGCGCTCGCGCATTGGCAAGATCCCGCTTTGCTCGAGGCCGAGATTCTATGCCAGTTCGCGGCGTTCCAAGACGCCTTCGGCCGTGCGCCGGATTACGTCGACGGCCATCAGCACATTCATGTGTTTCCGCAAATCGGCGAAGCGCTGCTGCGCGCCGTCAAGACGGCAGCGCCGCAGGCGTGGCTGCGCCAATGCGGCCGCGCGCAAGCGGCGCCCAAGAGCCTGTCCGATCCTAAAGGCTATATTCTCGACGCCTTGAGCCGGCGTTTTCGCCGCCTCGCGCAAGCACAAGGCGTGCGCACCAATCCGGCTTTCGCCGGCACCTATTCGTTCGAGCCGGGCTCCGAGTTCGACAAATTGTTTCCGCGCTTCCTCGACGGCCTCCCCGACGGCGGCCTCGTCATGTGCCATCCCGGCAAGGTCGACGACGAATTGCGCCGGCTCGATCCGCTGACGACGCTGCGCGAGTGCGAATACGCCTATCTGCTCAGCCAGAGCTTCCCGCAGTTGCTCGCCGAGCGCGGCTACGCCCTCGCCGCGCTCGCCTAGCCTAGCCTACGGCTTGTACTCATAAACGCGCCGACTACGTCGGCTTTCGGAGATGCCGTTCGCCAGAGCGGACTACAGCATGCGGCATTCACATTATTGGAAAAGATTACGAAAACGCTGGGTTCGCGTCTGCAAACGCCCAACGACATAAACCCCACAGAAACACTGCGAATAAGAGGTGCGGGATTGCAGCTCCGACTATCAGTTTCGGGCTGACCGCCAATCCGAAAACGCCCCAACCGGCGATCGGGAAGAAAAAAACGAGGACCAGAAGCCATAATGCGAATGCAAGCCAAAATGCGCGCATGAAGGTGAGCGCATCACGAAATAATACCACGTAAAGTACGGAAAACGCAGTGGTCCAAGCCGTGTGAAACAACAGACCAATGGGGAGCGGAAGCGGCCGGACCAAAACGGCTTCCGCGAAGGCCAACCCGAGAGGCTTCGGCAACGGCGAAACGCCCAGCTTCGCAGCGGCCAGCATGAACGCCGCCGTGATAATTGATACGGCAATTCCGACGCCGATGCTTTTCACCCAATCTCGTGCGTCAAGGTTTTGCCAATCCATGGAGCACCCCCGTAAGTAACTCTCGCTCAGCCGCAACACCCGGCAGTGCCTACGTCGCCCCTGCATTTCGTCTGCACAGGCGGACATACCACTGAGCCGTATGAGCAAAAGACACAGCAGTCGCCGGCCTTCGGCTTGAGTCGCGAGCCGCACCCGGTGCAGTAGTAAAAGAATTGGCAGGCATCAGTCGGCATTGGTTCGCGTTTTGCGGTGCCGCAGTTCGGACAGGTGATGACGGATTGTTCAATCATAATTGCTCTAGTTCTTGGGAGCCGAAGGATAGCCCGCGCCGGTTGTCGCGGTAGTAAGCGCCCTTAGATCAGTTTTGCTGTCGTCATAAGTCACCACAGCGGTCTTATTTTCCATAGAGACGACGACATTCTTGACGCCGGAAACAGCGCGGAGGCTCGCCCTGACGGTGTAGGGACAAGTTGCGCAGTCCATGTTCTTTACCGCCAGGGTAACGGTTTGTTCGTTGGCAAAGGCGGTGGACGCTGCGAACAGACTGAAGCCAACAATAAATGTGGCGAGCTTGGCCATCTGTGTTTCTCCGCTTTACGAGAGCAAATAGGGGGCGAGGTAGTCGAAGCCGAACGCGGCGACGGCTATCACTGTCGCGACGATGAGAACGAGCTTCACGATCTTGTTCGGGAGCGGCCTTACGCAGGCCTCACCGTCAGCGCACGCGCGATTAGATGCGCGGTACACCAGCCAATAGCCGCCCCCGACGAAAGCGAGCGTTAGCACAACAAAAATCGGCTTGTATGGCGCAAGCTGTGTGAGGTTGCTGATCCATGCGCCGCTGATGCCGAGGCTGAACAGCAGCACTGGCAGGATGCAGCACGACGATGCGGCTAGTGCGGCGAGTAAGCTGGCAATCGCCAGAACGCGCGGTCCGCGCCCATTTGGCTCTGTTACTGGTTCCGACTTGACGATCATGCCGGCGACCGTGCATCCTGTAGCTACTACAGGATCAAGTCATAAAGCCATGGAAACGATCACGAAAGCGCGAGCGGCGTCGTTGACGATTGGCCGATTATCCGATGCTACCGGCGTCAATATAGAGACCATCCGCTATTACGAGCGGATCAAGTTGCTTCATGCGCCGCCGCGTACCGGCGGCGGTCATCGCAATTATTACGACGCTCATGTGAGGCGGCTACAATTTGTTCGTCGTGCCCGCGAGTTGGGATTTGGTATCGATGCTATTCGCAATTTGTTGGCGCTTGCCGAAGGCAACAATTCGTCATGTAAGGATGTGCGGGATATAGCGGCGCTGCATCTCGCTGATGTCCGCACGAAGCTCGCAGACCTTTCGAAACTGGAAAGCATTCTGGCAGGCACGGTGGCCCAGTGCGACGTTGAGTGTTGCGCTACACCTGCCCCCGTCTGCCCCGTGCTCGAAATACTGCGGAACTGAAATCTCGCGGATGTGGTTTAGTTTGCCCAAGTCTTATTTTTGGTTCGCGTCCGTCTCGCGCGCGCGGACGAGGTGATCGAATAGCGGTGCGTTTGCTGCACCGCACATTGTCACCTATTGGGCCCCTAACGGACATCGCCGCTGGCTTGGTCCGGTCCGCATTCGGGGGGCAAATCGGACATTGACCAACTGTGATCCGTCGTCCTGAATTTATAAGTACACGTCCTAGATCACCACCACTTTGGTGCCGACCTTCACGCGATCGTAGAGATCTTCGACGTCCTGATTGCGCATGCGGATGCAGCCCGACGACACATTGGTGCCGATCGTCCAGGGCTCGTTGGAGCCGTGGATGCGATAGAGCGTCGAGCCGAGATACATCGCGCGCGCGCCGAGCGGATTGTCCTCGCCGCCCGGCATGTAGCGCGGCAGATCGGGCCGCCGCTGCAGCATGTCGGCGGGCGGCCGCCAATCCGGCCATTCCTTCTTGGCGGTGATGGTCTTGACGCCAGCCCACGTGAAGCCAGGCCGGCCGACGCCGATGCCGTAGCGCATCGCCTTGCCGCCGCCTTCAACGAGATAAAGATATTTGTTCGGCGTATCGATGACGATCGTGCCCGGCTGTTCGTCACCGCTATAATCGACGGTCTGGCGATCGTATTTCGGATCGATCTGGTAGTTCGCCATGTCGCCCTGGCCCGACGGCGCGAAACCCTGCTGGCCGCCGGCCGCCGGATCGGTCTGATAGTCCGGCGTCGCCGGCTGATAGCTGCTCGGCTGGCTCTGCGGATGGCCGAACAGCGCTGCAAAGAAACCGCCGCCGTTCGATTGCGGCGGAGGGGCGTAATAACCCGTCTGCGCCGGCTGTGCCGGGGTGAACAGGCCGCGTTGCGGCACATAGGCGTTCATGGCCTGGCCGGGAGCCGGCGCGGCGGCCGGCGGCGCCTGTTGCTCACCGTAAGTCGGCGCGCTCTGCGCATAAGGCGAGAAAATATTCTGAATGGAATCGGCATAAGCCGAGCCGGACAGTGCGCTCAGCGCGAGCGCGGACATGCAGATACGCCGCATTTGCTTGACCCGTTTACTCAGTTACACATCGAGCGGATCGCGCGCTTGCGGCGAATTCCACGACGCAGCGTGCGCGCTCACGGGGCAAGTACAGGCTGAAAATTCGACCTTTAGGTTAATAAATTGCGGCGGCGATTTATTTGCACATTGTTCATCAAGTTACGGTTGATTTTTGGTGAACGCGGCCGCTGTTTGGTTAATCAAGCGTTGCGCGATGGCGGTTGCCGCCCCTGTCCCGCCGTGACGGCGCGTGAACGCGGTATTAAGCCGGCAAATCCTAAGCTTAGGCGGCGTGCAACTGATTGTGACGTGTAGTTGGTGAAGCGATGGCCGCGCCGCGCAAGGTCTTCCGTATCGAAGAGACGCCGGGCGCCCGGCTTGCCGATGAAGGCGAGGAAGCTTTGCTTCGCGACGCCGAGGCGATGCAGGCGCAAGTCTTACAGGAACTTGCCGCGCTGCGCTCGGCTTTTGCCGCGCCCACTTTTGCAGCGTCGCGGCCGGATATCATGCCTAACCTCGCCGGCGCCGCCGCCGGGCGGTTGACCAATCGGCTTCATCTCATTGCCGATCGGCTTGCCGGCGGCGACACCGGCGACAGCATTGAAGCCGGCACGGTGCCGCTGACCCGCGTCGCCAACGAGCTTCTCGCCATCACCGACGGCACCGAACAGGCCACGCAGAAGATCCTCGCCGCCGCCGAAGAGATCGATCAGCTCGCGAATAATCTTTCCGCCGCGCTGAAAGGCAAGATCGAACAAGGGCTGGCGCAGGATATCCAGGATCTCGTCGTCCGCATTTTCGAAGCCTGCAATTTCCAGGATCTGAACGGCCAGCGCGTCGACAAAGTGATGACGACGCTGAAATTCATCGAGGATCACATCACCAGCGTGCTCGACGAGATCAAGACCATGTCGACGCTGACGTCAGGCGACGGCGCGCAATATCTGCATGGCCCGCGGCTCGAACATGACACTGGTCATGTCTCGCAGCTCGATATCGACGCGATTTTCGATACGTAGTGCAGCTCTTTGGCGCAGCTCTTTGGCGCAGCTCTTTGGCGCAGCTCTTCCCTCTTTCTTTGGCGCAGCTCTTCGACGCATGTCCCGGAAAAGGGGCTACCGGTTTTCCGACAAGGACATGCGCAAATCAAAATCTCATTGCGGCCGCGGCGGCGGCGCGGCGGGCGCCCGCGGCTTGCCGGCAGCGCGGGCAACGCCCTCGGGCGAGCAGCGCACATAGACGCCGGTGCCGTAGCGGCCGGCGACTTCCGGGTCCATCCACTTCAGCACCATGGTGCGGCCGTCGAACGACATGATCTCACGGTCCTGCGCGCCGCCGGCGTCGCCGGGCGGGCCGACATAATTTTTGCCGCTGGCCGAACCTTTAAGCTGCAATTCCTGCAATTGTGCGCTGTCGGCGAGATACATCATCACGCCGCCATTGGGGCCGCGGGTGATCTCGACCGGCTGACCGCATTGGCCGCGCGCCGCCGCCGCGGTCCGCGCCAGATCTTCGTCCTTGTGGAAGGCGCCATAACCCCAGCGGCCGACGACCTCTTCCGGCCGATATTGTGAGGCGATCGCCGGCTGGCCCATCGGCGCCGCCGAAGTGTCCGGGGGCGGCGCCGTATTGGTGGTGCAAGCCGAGAGCGCGAACGCCGACACGGCCGCGACACTCAGCGCCAAACGCAGGGACAACACACTCATAATGGGTCTCCCCCAAAACCTGCTTTGACCGGGCAAACCGAGACGCAGCCTGCCGGCATCTTGGCGCGAGGCCGCGCCGGAATCCAATCCGGCGCAAAATCTAGCCGTTCGGTCTTTAGACTTTGTTTCAAACCGTACCACCGGCTCAACTAGTCCTCAAAGATTACGGCTCGCTTTTGGCGGTTATGCCGCCGTTACGGCGGCCGGAACCGTTCCGGCGCGCATGAGATTGGGCTTTAGATTGGGACGTAGATTGGGCCTTGGCGGCGGCCGGCTTGCCACCGGCTTTAGGCCGCGGATCGACCAGCGGCGCCGACTTGTGAATGCTCAAGACCCGCATCGCTTCCGGATCATCAAAGAAATCGCTGTCGGCGCGCAGCCCCGCGGCGTGGATGCCGACGATGGCGCAGATATCGTCCATCTCATTGGCGTCGCCGGTGACGCCGATCGCGGCGATCACCTCGCCGTCCTTGGCGCGGATCAACTGTCCGCCGCCTTCCAGAAACAGCGGATAATCGGCGAGGTTCTCGATTCCCTGCATGAACAGCGGCTTTTCGTTCGCCTTCTGCAGCACGAGCTTTGACGGCCGCCCGAGCGCCAGCGAGGCATAGGCCTTGCCGTAGCAGACTTCGAAGCGGAGCATCGAGGCATTGTCCTGTTTCTGAAACGCCTTCACCCGGCCGCCGCCATCGAGGACGATCGCGGTCATCGGCCGGCATTTGTATTTCTTGGCTGCGGCAAAGCACGCAGCGATAATCGTATTGGCCTCGTCGAGGCTGAGCGCACGCATTCGCGGTATTTCCCCATTTCAACTTTCGGCCGGGCGATCGGCGTCGCCCGCCTAGAATAGACGTTTGCAGCGGCCAAACCACTATCATCAATCCGCTGTCATCCTGAAGAAGTGTGCTGCCTCGCGCCGGAAGCGAATGAAGCACGCTGCCCGCACCCGCCTTGACTCCGCCTGGCTGACACCTTATTTCCGCAACGCCTGACTAGCACTCCGCTTTATTGAGTGCTAAGTCACGGTAAAACAATAGATTTTCTGCAACGTCAAAGCCGCCATACGCAACGTCGGGAGCGGCAAAGAGGGTAATCATGGCGAAACTGAAGTTCCGGCCGCTGCATGACCGCGTCGTCGTCAAGCGCATCGACGCCGAGGAGAAGTCCAAGGGCGGCATCATCATTCCCGATACCGCTAAAGAGAAGCCGCAAGAAGGCGAAGTCGTCGCGGTGGGCCCAGGCGGCCGCGACGAGAGCGGCAAGCTGATCGCGATCGACGTCAAGGCCGGCGACCGCGTGCTGTTCGGCAAGTGGTCGGGCACCGAGGTCAAACTCGACGGCGACGAACTCCTGATCATGAAGGAGTCCGACATCATGGGCGTAATCGCCTGAACCTTCGTTCCGTCACCCTGAGGTGGCCGCGCAACGCGCGGCCCTCGAAGGGCGACGGCAGCCAAGTCGGCGGGCCGACTTGGACAACTGAATGATCGGTTGCCGTCCATCCTTCGAGGATCGCTCCGCTCGCACCTCAGGATGACGGTCCAAAGAAACAACCCAGGAGAGAACTCAAATGTCTGCGAAAGACGTCAAATTTTCCACCGACGCTCGCGACCGCATGCTGCGCGGTGTCGAGACGCTCGCCAATGCCGTGAAGGTCACGCTCGGTCCGAAGGGCCGTAACGTCATCATCGACAAGAGCTTCGGCGCTCCGCGCATCACCAAGGACGGTGTCACCGTCGCCAAGGAGATCGAGCTCGAAGACAAGTTCGAGAATATGGGCGCGCAGATGGTCCGCGAGGTCGCCTCGAAGACCAATGACGTCGCCGGTGACGGCACCACGACGGCGACCGTGCTCGCCGCCGCCATCGTCAAGGAAGGCGCCAAGGCGGTTGCCGCCGGCATGAACCCGATGGATCTCAAGCGCGGCATCGACCTCGCGGTCGCCGCCGTGATCGAAGACATCAAGAAGCGCGCCAAGAAAGTCGGCTCGTCGTCCGAAGTCGCCCAGGTCGGCACCATTTCGTCGAACGGCAACTCCGCGGTCGGCAAGATGATTGCCAGTGCGATGCAGAAGGTCGGCAACGAAGGCGTCATCACGGTCGAGGAAGCCAAGGCGCTCGACACCGAGGTCGAGATCGTCGAGGGCATGCAATTCGATCGCGGCTATCTGTCGCCCTACTTCATCACCAATGCCGAGAAGATGATCGCCGAGCTCGAGGATGTTTACATCCTCCTGCACGAGAAGAAGCTGTCGCAGCTGCAAGCCATGCTGCCGGTGCTCGAGGCGGTGGTGCAGTCGGGCAAGCCGCTTCTGATCATCGCCGAGGACATCGAGGGCGAGGCCTTGGCCACGCTCGTCGTCAACAAGCTCCGCGGCGGCCTTAAGGTCGCGGCCGTGAAGGCGCCGGGCTTCGGCGATCGCCGCAAGGCGATGCTGGAAGACATCGCCATCCTCAGCGGCGGCCAGCTCATTGCCGAAGACCTCGGCATCAAGCTCGAAACCGTGACGCCGGCGATGCTCGGCCGCGCCAAGAAGGTCGTGATCGAGAAGGAAAAGACCACGATCATCGACGGCGCCGGCAAGAAGAAGGACATCGAGGCCCGCGTCAATCAGATCAAGGCGCAGATCGAAGAGACCACCTCCGACTATGACCGCGAGAAGCTCCAGGAGCGTCTCGCCAAGCTCGCGGGCGGGGTCGCCGTGATCCGCGTCGGCGGCGCGACCGAAGTCGAAGTCAAAGAGAAGAAGGATCGCGTCGAGGACGCGCTCAACGCCACCCGCGCCGCGGTCGAAGAAGGCATCGTGCCGGGCGGCGGCGTTGCGCTGCTGCGCGCCAAGAAGGCGGTCGGCAAGCTGTCCAACAGCAATCCGGACGTCCAGACCGGCATCAATATCGTGCTCAAGGCCATCGAAGCGCCGGTGCGCCAGATCGCCGAGAACGCCGGTGTCGAGGGCTCGATCGTCGTCAACAAGATCCTCGAGAACAAGTCGGAGACGTTCGGCTTCGACGCCCAGAACGAGGATTACGTCGACATGCTCGAAAAGGGCATTGTCGATCCGGCGAAGGTCGTGCGCGCGGCGCTGCAGGACGCAGCCTCGGTCGCCGGCCTTCTGGTCACGACCGAAGCCATGGTCGCCGAATTGCCGAAGGAGCAGCCGGCCATGCCGGCAATGCCGGGCGGCGGCGGCATGGGCGGCATGGGTGGCTTCTAAGTCGTTCCTGATGAACGACTAACGTTTTCGCACGGTAGGTAGTAAAGGGCGCGGAGCAATCCGCGCCCTTTTTGTTTCTGACCGAAAGACCAACGGCAGCGAATGGACTTCGAACAATCTCCGCTCATTCCCGCGCAAGCGGGAATCCAACCAGGGTCCCCGCCTTCGCGGGGACGAGCGGAGTGAGGAGCCGAGCCCGACTACCCGCGCAAGCCATCCAGCACGATGGCAAATTTTGTCCGCAGGCTCTTGACGCCCTGCCCGGCATCGGGCTTGGCTTCGTGGATCCAGCTGCGGATTTCGCCGAGATAAATTTTGTAGATCAGATTGCCGGCCACGGCCGCGTTGCCCTTGAACTTGAGCTCACCGCGCGTTTTGCCCTGCGCGATGATTTCACTATGCCAGCTTTCGATGCGGCGCATGCGGGCGCGGTAGCGTGCGCATTGCTCGCCGAAATCGATCGAATGCGGCTCGTAGAATGTCATTTCGCGGAAGGCATAGCGGCCGAGCGTCAGATTGGCGGCGAAATAAACGTACCAGGGCCGCGCCAGCGCGCACAGCCGGTCGAGCACCGGCTTGGCCTCAGGCAAATCGCGATGCGCGCGCTCGGCGACCGGATCGAGCTCGTCGTTGAGCACCAGGAACAACAGGTCCCGCTTGTCTTCGGCGTAGACGAATATGGTGCCGATCGAGACATGGGCGCGGCGCGCGATCTCGCGCGTCGTCGCCGCGTCATAGCCGGCATCGCTGAACACCGCCTTGGCGGCTTCCTTGATGCGCCGCTCCTTCTCGCTCTTGCCGCGCTCGCGCAGACCTGCCCCGCGGGACGGCGCTGCAGCCGAGACCGGCTGCCGAGATATCGGCACGCCTGTTCTGGGTAACGGTTCGCTTGCCATATCCGTTAGCCGTGCGCTCGTGTCACGGGAGACGCCCGATTGACAGCATATCCTATAAAATCATAACGTGCTCAAAAATAAGCATGCTCAATTTTTGGCGTGCGGAATGTTTTGGTTGGAAACGCAGATTGTTTGAAAACAAGGATGGACGGCCGCCATGATACAGGCGCCTAAGGTTCATGCGCGCAGGCTTGCGCATGCGACATTCGAGACCCCGGATGTCGAGCGTCAGATCGCCTATCACACCGACATTCTCGGGCTCACCCTCGTCGAACGCGACAGCGAGGCCGCTTATCTCGCGTCGACGCTCGACCACCATTCGGTGCTGATAAAGCACGGCAGCGCCCCGGCCTGCCGTCGGCTGTCGTTTCAGATCGGTCCGAATGACGATCTCGGCGAACTCGCGCGCCAGCTATCCGATCTCGGCGTGGCGTCGGAGCGGCGCAGCAGCCCCTTCCCTTCAGTGCGCGAATGCCTGTCCTTCAACGATCCCAAGGGCACTGGCATCGACGTCTTCACGCAATACGAAGCGGCGCGGCAGGATTTCAAGAATACCGGCATCGTGCCCAACAAGCTCGGCCACGTCGCCTTCACCGTCACCGACATCAAAAAGATGGTCGAGTTCTACACCAAGGCGCTCGGCTTCCGCATTTCCGACTGGATGGGCGACTTTTTCGTGTTCATGCGCTGCGGGCCGGACCATCACACCGTAAATTTCGTCCAGGCTAAATCCGACAAGCTCCATCACATCGCCTTCGAACTGAAAGACTGGGCGCATGTGGAGGCGGCCTGCGATTTCCTCTCGCGCCACGACATTCGCCTGGAATGGGGCCCGGGCCGTCATGGCATCGGCCACAACATTTTCACCTATCACCGCAACCCCGACAATCAGATCACCGAACTGTTCACTCAGCTCGACATGATGCTCGATGAGGATCTCGGCTATTTCGAGCCGCGGCCCTGGCACCGGGACAAGCCGCAGCGGCCGAAAGTCTGGGCCCCAGGGCCGAGCGCCGCGAATTACTGGGGCGCGCCGCCGCCGCCCGGCTTCCTCGATTGATATGAATGCCTGTTGGATCATGATCCCGAAAGTCTGTTTTTCGGACAAGATCATGCTGAGTAAAAAGTGAGGCGCGTATGGCGTCCGAAGCAAAAACTGAATTGCCGGCGACAGCCGAAGAGCTGATGGCGAAGATGCTGAAGAAGCGTCTTTATGTCGTCATCTGGAAAAGCTTCGGCAAGCCGGATTTGATCAAACAAACCCTCGCCAAGCATCTGCAATTCATGATCGGGCTGGAAAAGCGCGGCGCGCTGTTTGCCTCGGGCCCCTTCGCACCGGGCAGCGGCGCGCAGATCGGCGACGGCATGACCATCCTGCGCGCGGTGTCGCTCGACGAGGCGAAAGTCTTCGCCAACAGCGATCCCTTCGTCATCGCCGGCGCGCGCACCTACGACATCCGCGAATGGACTCTCATGGAAGGCCGCATCGGGATCAGTCTCGATTTTTCCGACAACACCTACCGGGTCGACTGACATGACTATCAAGAGCGTGGGTGTGATTGGGCTCGGCCGAATGGCGATGCCGATTGCGAAACTGTTGCTCGCCGGGGGCACTCGAGTCGTCGGCTACCGCCGCAGCGCAATGACGGATTTCGCAAGCTTTGGCGGCATCGCCAAGGCGTCGCCGGCCGAGGTCGCCGCGGACTGCGATTTCGTCATTTCCTGCCTGCCCTCGCCGGAAGCGCTCGACGATGTCGTGACCGGCCCGCGCGGCCTCATCCACGGCGTGCAGGCGGGCCAGATCGTGCTCGAGCTCGGCACCTATGCCTTCGCGGTCAAGGAGCGGCAGCGCGTCGCGCTCGCCGAAAAGGGCGCGATTTTCATCGACGGCGAAATCTCCGGCACGCCCGGCATGGTGGCGGAACGGAAATCTTCCGTGTTCATTTCCGGCGATGCCGAAGCCTGCAAGACCGCCGGCGATGTGGTGAAGGGCTTCACCAATGTCTGTACTTATTTCGGCGCTTTCGGATCGTCCATCAAGGTCAAGCTCATCGCCAATTTATTGGTGACGCTCCATGTCGCCGCCGCCGCCGAAGCCATGGCGCTGGCGCGCAAGACCGGGATGGATCTGGGCCAAGTGATAGACGCCGTCGCCAGCGGCGCCGGCAGTTCGCGCCAATTCGTCATCCGCGCGCCGTGGATGGCCGAGCGCAAATTCTCTCCGGCCCAAGGTCCGGTCACGACGCTTGCGCATTATTTCGAGCCGATCCGCGCGATGGCCGCAGAATTGGACGTCGCAACCCCGATGCTCGATCGCGCCGTCGCGCTTTACGAGACGGCGCTCGCGCAGGGCAAAAGCGAACTCGACGTCGCCTGCCTGGTGGACGTAGTCGGCCACCTGCCGCGCGGCGCAAAATCGGACGATTGAAGTGCACCTCAGCCGGCGAGAACCCGGGCGGCCTGGCGCTGAGGACGCACCAGCAAATAGAAAGCGGCGACGTGGGTGATCATCAGCAGGGGCACGTAGATGATCGGGATCGCATATGTGGCGCCCAGTTCCCCCGCCAGCGCCGGAAGACCAAGTTCGTTGCCGTGGTAATAGTCGACGAGGATGTCGACCGCCCCCAAGAGATTGAAGGCGACAACGAAGAGCCAGAACAGCGGACGCAGTCGCACTGTCAGAAGCGCCAGCATGGCCAGCACGCCAGTGGCGAAGTCGCCATAGGCGGCAAACGTGGCGAAGCCGGCGGGGAGATCTGCGCCGACAACGCCCGGGAGAATGAAGACCAGTCCGAAGAAGCGGAAGCTGTGCAGCGTAGCGATGGCGCGCTGCGCCTCGATGCGGTCCATGGACTTGAGCCAAGGCCAGATATACGCAGCCAGGCAAAGCAGCCACGGCACGTAACCGAGAACGAGATGGATCCGGAAGATGGTCGCCGGGGACATGTTTGCTCCTATCAGGTGTTAGTTGACGCGGCCTCGAACACCGCGGTCAGGATGCCGAGCCGGCCTTCCATGAGATTTCGTCCCAGGTTGGCGGCAAGCTGCGCGAAGTCCGGCCCCATCACCACGCCGAGATTTGGCGAAGGCGGCGGCCCCGATGCGCGCAGCTCCGCGAACCAGGCCTTGGCGGCCTCGGTGTCGTCTTGCCATGCCAATGTGCGGAAACCGGCCGGCTCGATCGCCGCGCGCGTCGCGGCGGCCGTCAAGAGAAAGCTTGTCGCCGGCATTCGTGCCCAGGGCAACGGATAGTGCGGCTCGCCGTCGTGCAACACGACATCGAAGGTCGCAAACCTGCCGCCCGATTTGAGCACACGCCGGATCTCGCGGTAGAGCCGCGCCCGGTCGGAAATGTTCATGGCGACGTGCTGCAGCAACACCGCGTCGAAACGGCCAGCCTCAAATGGAAGCTCCGAGGCGCTAGCAGTCTGGAACGACACCTGTGCGCTCTGTCCCGTGCGCTCGGTCAAATAGCGCGCGGCATCGACGAATGGCTCGCTGAGATCGACGCCCGTCACCCGGCAGCCATAAGTCGCAGCCAGAAAGCGCGCCGGCCCACCGACGCCCGCGCCGACATCCAGAACCGACATCTCAGCGGTGATCCGCGCCAACTTGGCAAGCTCGGCGGTCGCAGCAAGCCCGCGGGTGTGAAACTGGTCGAGAGCACCCAGTTGCTGGGGCGTGAGCCGCTGATCCTCCGGCCCAAAAGCTGTGAGCGTGGTCTTCAGGCGGTCGGTCAGGCCGATCGCGCGATAATGACTGCGCACGCCATCAAGGACATCGGTCATTGTCAGCTTCCTCCGAGCTTCGGGCTGTTGTCGCGATCGTCTCGACGCTGCCGGGACGGCCGACTTGCCGCCCCGATCTAGGCCCGCTTTCGGCGGCCGACTATCCGCGATAATGTCGACGGGTTATGAAGCAGAACTTCACAGTCAGGCAGGGCGCGCTCGACGGCGTAGAGGCCTTCCTGAGCGTTGCCCAGCATCGCAGCTTTCGCCGGGCGGCTGCGGAACTCGGGGTGACTCCATCGGCGATGAGCCAGGCTGTGCGCGCACTCGAGGCGCGCGTGGGCGCCGCCCTCTTCATCCGCACAACGCGCAGTGTCGGTCTGACCGAAGCCGGCGAGCGTTTCCTGTCGCGTGCCAAGCCCGCCTTCGCGGAACTCGTCGCGGCAAGCGAGGCCGCGCGCGAACTCGGACAGCGGCCGGCCGGATTGTTGCGCCTCACCGTGCCCCACGCGGTGGTGCCTATACTGCTGGAGCCGCTGATCGCTTCGTTCTGTCAGGCCAATCCGGAAGTCGAGGTGGAAATCGCCGCGAGCAAGGATCTGGTCGATATCGCGGCCGGAGGATTTGACGCCGGCATCCGGCTCGGCCAGTTCATCGCCGCCGACATGGTCGCGGTGCGGCTGACGCCGCCGTTCCCGTTCGTCGTCGTCGGCAGCCCCGGTTATTTGCGGCGGCGCAAGCGGCCGGAATGCATTGACGATTTGCGTCAGCACGCCTGCCTGCGCATGCGTCGCTCGAACGGGTCGATCGCGCCGTGGTCGTTTCTCAACGGCAACAAGGCAATCGAGGCGATCGTTTCAGGGCCTTTCATTGCCAACGACTTTCCCAGCATGCTCGGCGCCGCCGTTGAAGGTCTGGGTCTTGCGCAAGTGCCCGAGCCGATCGCTGCCGGTCCGCTGCGCGCGGGAAAACTCGTGCAGGTCCTCGAGCCCTTCGCGTCGATGGCGCCGGGGGTGTTTCTCTATTATCCGAGCCGCCACCAAATGATGCCGAAGCTGCGCGCCTTCATCGACCACGTGAAGAGCCGTCCGGACGTCAAGAAGGCACGGCCCTCCGGAGATTCGCGCCGTATGCGGTAAAATGGGCGGCTTCGCGAGTTTATAAGCCTCAGCTTTCGAAAGCTGGATCGATCGGGACGCGATAGCCGTTGGCGAGGCGGTTGGTCTCGTTGGCCATGCCGACCACCGCCATCAGTTCCGAGAACTGCTGCGGCGTCATGCCCGCTTTGGCCGCGGCCGCACTGTGGCTCGCAATGCAATAGCCGCAACCATTGGTGACGGAGACGGCGAGATAGATCATTTCCTTGACGACAGGGTCGAGCGCTCCGGGCGCCATGACCTGCTTGATGCTCTCCCACGTGCGCCTGAGTGTCGTCGGGTCGTTGGCGAGATATTTCCAGAAATTGTTGACGTCAGGCACATTGCGCGCCGTCTTGATGTCGTCATAGACAGCCCTCACCTCGCTCGAGCCATCGGCATATTCGATCGGTCTAGGCTTGCTCATGTCGTTGCTCCTGCCCGCATGCCCGAGTAATCGGCTACTCCGAACGATTTGAGTGCTGTAGGCGAAGCTCCATCACATCGGCAAGGCTCATTTGGCATATTTATTCTGCGACTTCGCTGCATGATCCAAATCGGTCGTCCGGCGCAACCGCGCAAGCAGTTGCCGGTGGTCATTACGACTGTTAGTTTTGGCCATGGCAAGGGACCCCATCCTTATTGTGGGTGGTGGACTCGGTGGGCTCACGACGGCGCTGGCGCTGTCACGCCGGGGGTTCACCGCCCGGGTGCTCGAAGGTGCGCCCGAATTTGGCGCCATTGGTTACGGCATCCAGTTCGGCCCCAACGTCTTTCATGTGTTCGACCGGCTGGGTTTGATGGAGCCGGTGCTTGCCGTCGCGGATTTTCCGGCCGCGGTATTGATGTGGGATGCCCTGGACGGCAAGGAATTGGTCCGTGTGCCGACCGGAGCATCTTTGCGGGCGCGATTTAAGTACCCGTACATCATCGTTCACCGGATTGATCTGCATAACGTCCTTCTCGATGCCTGCCGCCGCAGTGACGCGATCGAGCTTGTCGCCGATGCCATGGTCTCCGGGTTTGAGGATCGAGGCGACGGCGTCACGGTGACAACCGTGGACGGACGCGCGTTTTCGGGGCCGGCCTTGGTCGCTGCGGACGGAGTCCGTTCGTTTTTCCGGCAGCAACTCATCGGCGACGGTGAACCGCGACCCAGCGGCTATGCGGCGATGAGAACCATCGTGCCGATTGCAGAGCTGAAAGTCGACGTTCCGCGCGACAGCGTCTTGTTGTGGGCAGGACCAGGCTGCCACGTCATTCATTATCCCCTGCGCGGCGGCAGTGAGTTCAACATCGTGGCGGTGTTCCGCACGGCAACCCACGCCGAGAAGGTCGACGCCGCAACCTCGCGCGCCGAACTTGAATGGATTTATCGCGACGCTCATCCGTCGATGCGCGCCCTGAACGCCATGATGGACTTCCGCTGGCGCCGTTCCGTGGCGGATCGGAATCCGGTGCGGCACTGGTCCAAAGGCCGCGTCGTGCTCATGGGCGACGCGGCGCATGCCCCGCTGCAATCGCTGGCGCAGGGCGCCTGCATGGCGATCGAGGATGGGCTATGCGTCGGCGAACTGATACATGCCGCGAACGGCGATTTCGCCTCCGCGTTCCACCGCTTCGAAGCGCTTCGGCTGGCGCGAACCGCGCGCGTGCAACTCGAATCCCGGACCATCTGGGATCGGGTGCTGCACGCCGAGGGCATTGCCCGCGACGTACGCAATGCAACCGTGGCCGATTGGGACGAGGCGCATATGTTTGATTGCCTGTCGTGGCTTTACGACGGCGCGCCCATGCCGATGAAATCAAACCAGTGAACCGCCCAAGCGGATACCGAGATAACTCATGGTGGCCTCTAGTCGACACGGCGGTGGGCGACCCCCGCAGTTTTTCAATGACTTCCGGCCCAGGCGCGCCGCGGTAGCGGAAACAGGAATGAGGAGGAACGACATCATGAATCAAGTAAACCAGCTTATTCTTTATGTCTCGAAGACCGTCCTGTTCCGGAGCGGTCTTGATGGTTATTTGATTCGCGGTGCGATGGTTTTTACGTTCTTCGCCTTCAGCATCCAAAAGTGGAACCAGTACACCGTCGAGATGCTGGTCCCCTTAATCAGCCATAGCCCCGTCGTCTTCTGGTTGCTCCCAGCCTTCGGCGTCCGGGGCGCAGGCTACTTCCTCGGGACGACCGAAACGATCTTCGGCTCTCTCATTTTCCTTGGCTATTGGAGCCCGAGGCTTGGCATCTTGGGCGCGCTTGGGGCGATCGTTACCTTCATCGGCACCACGAGCATTATTCCCTTCCTGCCCGATGGCTGGGCCCATGAAGCCGGTGGATTTCCGATCATGACCTTGCCACTCGGTTTCGTAATCAAGGATGTCCTGTTCCTCGCCGCGTCGTTCTATCTGCTCAAGCAAGATATGACGCGCGCGGCGCTGGAGATAACACGGAGCCAAGCGACCTGACGTTCGGACCGTGCGCGTCCGTTACGGACATTTCGCACTGCCGACACAATAGTCTTCTAAACGCAACTCGAGAATGGAACGCGTAGTGAACCAGAACAAACATCTCTCCGCGACGTGCCAATGCGGCAAGGTGAAATTCGAGGCAGTTGGCCTGCCGATTCTGACCGCCTGCTGCTATTGCACGAGCTGCCAAGAAGCCGGACGTCAATTTGAGCAACTGGCTTCCGCGCCGCCCGTGCTGGATCCCGACGGGGGAACAAGTGTCGTCCTATATCGAAAGGATCGAGTACAATGCGTGATGGGGCAGGAGTATCTTGAAGAGCGTCGGCTCAAGCCTGATTCCCCCACCCGACGGGTTATCGCCACTTGCTGCAATTCGGCTATGTTTCTCGACTTCACTAAAGGACACTGGCTGTCGATGTTCCGCAACCGTTTTCCGGTGGGCGCGCCGCCACTTGAAATGCGGGTCATGACAAAAGAGCGGCGCGTCGGTGTTCAGCTTGCCGATGACGCGCCGAATTATACTGGTCACTCCGGCAAGTTCATGTTGAAACTGATCACCGCCTGGATTGCGATGGGGTTCCGCAGGCCTGAAATCAGCTTGGGTAAGACAACCCTCAGGCCGCAATAAGCCGAGACGGCAATTACGCCATAGTTCTCCGGCCGTTCCTGGCCCAAAGCGGACATCCGCGCGTCGATAATCGGTGAGATTCACCTAAAATAGTTGGCCTCTATGCTCTATCGAGAATACGTTCGCATAGAGATTGGCAATCCACTGTTGGCCTTCTTGCGTGACTCGAAGGTAGCGCAAAGCATCTCCGATATAAGGTCGGACTGTTTTCCAGAAAAAATCCGGATAGTTAGCTCGCAGATCTGCGACGCTATTGTATTTTAGTTTATTGCTCATTCCGGTCTCGCGAAACTCGTTAAATAGGGCAGCCTGCTTGCGCAGGTAATTGATGTCCGCGAGTTGGCCGATCAGATCCGCTGCGCGCATAAGGCCCGGAAAATCGTCGGTGGACTCGTGTTGCTCATCCTCGGGAACCGGGAAGCGCGTGTGTTCTATGTTGGCCTCGATCGCTGCGGTGTCCAGATGGACGAGGGCCTTCGCGGAACGTTCGCGTACAAACAGTTTGGACCGAGCGACATGATACGGTGTCATCGATGCGTCTGTGGCGCCCTCCGGGAGGGTCACCCTATCGCCGGCCAGGTTGGTGACATAGGACCCGTCGCCATCGCCTCGACAAATTCCTCGCACGTACCCGATGTCATGACACAATAGTGAGACGATGAAATGTAGCCAGTCGTGCGGAGTTACACCGCCGACGCTAATGTGCCGGCCGCGCAGAATTTCCTGCCCGACAAGCGTGACCATGATGGTGTGATTGACATCGTGGTATGCGGCATCGCTGGTCGCGATATTCTCAAGAGAAAGCTGGGCGACAAAGCTGATCACGCCCGGATAGCCGGGCTCCATAGTTCCGTATGTCCGTTCGTACATCGCCCGAAGTTCACGGATGAAGGCTTCTATAACTATCGATGTCGCGTTGAACATATGAACCAACCTCCCTGTACACACATAGGGGGCGCCGATGGTCCCAAGCTTATCACGCGGCGGCCAATAAAGCGTTCGGCGAAGGGCGAAAGTTCCCGCTTAGGTCTGGCGCGCTTGGCGCCCAAGCGACTTACGCGCGACTAGGCGAAACCGCATCGCTTCATTAGCGCCCGAGGCGGACGTCAGTTTTCGAGAGAATAGCGGACGACACGAAAATCTCCCAAAGTGTCCGCTTGTGACCCTAAGCCGACAATGCGGACCGACTGCGTTATATCCTAGACTGCCAGGACCGCGCGTCAGCGGCGCTGCCGGCAGCCGAGCGCATGTTTAAATGCGGAGGATTGATCTGATCGTTGGTGGCGGTGTGTGGCAGCTAATAATCGGACATAGCAGGAAGTCGCGGCAGCGAATTCAAAATCAAAGTTAGACAATCAGGCGTTGGGGCTCGGATGGCACCTGCCCCAACGCCTTAGCTCAGCGCCACATTACCGTTCGAGAGTGAAGACAACATCGTAGAGACCGGGGTCCGCCTTTCCCAGAACTCTATTTCTGTCCAAGTAACCGGTGGTGCGAAGCCGGTCGATAATCAACTCGGCTTTCTCGGGACTTTCGCTCTGTGCGTAATTCACGACCCGCGTTCCGTCGTGGCTACGATGCAAGCTTGCCGACAACCATCCGGGAATGCTGCTGGCAAACTTTGCGGATTCAACAAGAAGATCAATCAGCGGCTGCTGGCCGCCCTGGGGTACAGTGAAGACGTTGATTTGGGTAACGATACCTGAGTTTGCTTTGATCAAAGGCACGATTTCTCTCCTGCTTGGAGGCGTGATCGCGCGACGGTTTGACATGAGCAGTCGTTTGAACCACAGCACGTCAAGCCGCCGACGCAATCGCGCCGGTTGCTTGCCGTGGGTTCGCCGAAATGGCGATACGGAGCTTCCTGAGAGGAAGGGATCGGGCTTACCGACTGCCAATCCTGGTCCTTTTCGACAGGAATTTATCTATCCATTTTTTTGGTGTCGCGCAAATTCTGTCCCGCCGATACAAAAATCCATCAGGCGACCGGAGTATAGGATCGGAAGCCGCACTCCGTCGCATTCATGAGCGCTAATGGCCCTTCGCGGACGCGCCCGTTGATGACCGGCGCGGCAGCTTTCGGAGTAAAGCGAACTTTAGCCGGTGGTCATCCGCCACTTTGGTGATCGGTATCAACAGGTGCGATGAGACCGTCAACCGAGATTGCCGTTAATTGGTAGAACGCGTCGCAGCCCCCAGCGCCGGTGCTTCCATCGTGACGACCTTGAAGCTCACCATGGTGCACGGCCCGAACGAGGTGACGATGGCGACGTCGGTGGCGTCGCGCCCGCGCCCCATCAGGATGCGTCCGATGCGCGGCGTGTTGTGGCGGGCGTCAAATGTGTACCAGCGGTCGCCGAGATAGACTTCGAACCAGGCGGAAAAATCCATCGGCGCCGGGTCGGGCGGCACGCCGATGTCGCCGAGATAGCCGGTGCAATAGCGCGCCGGTATGTTCATGCAGCGGCACAGCGCGATCGCGAGATGGGCGAAGTCGCGGCAGACGCCGCGCCGCTCGCGGTGGACGCTCCATGCGGTTTTGGTCGGGCTCGCGTGCTCGTAGCCGAATGTGATGCGATCATGAACGTAATCGCAGATCGCCTGCACCAGCGGCCAGCCTTTGGCAACGCGACCGAACAGCGACCAGGCGTTGTTCGACAGGCGGTCGGTCTCGCAGTAGCGGCTGCCAAGCAGATAGGTCAGCACATCGACCGGCAAGTTTTCGAGCGCATGCTGCTCGGCCTGTGGCGCGATCGCGTCCGGCGCGCCGCTATCCTTGATCAAAAAATCCGCCGCAATGGTCAGCCGGCCGGCCGGCGCGCGGATCACATGGCAGAAATTACCGAAATTGTCGTGATAGGTGTTGGGAACGATCGGCGGTTCAAGCCGCATCCGATCAAGCGTCACAAGATCCGCGATCCGCGACGGATGTACGCTCAGCATTGCGATCATCGGCGTCGGCTGCGGGCAGTCGTACGAGATTTCGTAGCCGGCGCGAATGTGCATCGAATGGACAACTCTTCAGTTCGCGTCAGCAGAGCCGTAGCCGACATTTACCAAGAACGCCATCCGCAAAAAGGTTCCCCCGCTTGACGCGGCTGCGGCCAGGACTTCCGCTTCTGACCCAAAGCAGACATTGGGGTTACTGCGCTAGCTCCGCCCCCCGGCGGCATCCAGCTTCTCGTGGCCCTTGGCGGATATCGAAATCACGTCGGGTCATCGCCCACGCAGAAGATCGTGCTTACCGCATGCTGATTTTGCACGCGTGATATTGAGTATTCCCGTTAAATCCGGGGAAGCAATTGATCTGTATTCGGTATTTGGTTTGTAGAATCGATAGAAACTCGAATCCGGATTTTTGGATCTGGTTTTGTGAAACGTCCTGACGAGGAGATGTCATGAGCAAAGTTTGGGCAGTTCTAGCTGCGGCAGGAAGCCTTGCCGTCGGCCTGGCTGCAATGACGACGACAGCGAACGCCCAGGATTACTGGAACGGCGGCTGGCATGTCGGTGGCGACTATTACCAGCCGACGGACTACGGTTACGGCTACCTGTCTGACTATGGACCGCCCGTTGGCGGCTACAGCGCGATCGCAACAGTCGCGCCGATGCGGACGGTGGAGACGATCGAGACCGTGCGGACCATTCGGCCGGCACGAGCTGCCCACCGTCAAATCGTGACGCGACGGACCATTATAAGCCAGGCCGCCTATCCACGCACCCTCTACGACTATGCGGGCCCGGCGACGGCTATTGCCGCTCCGGCTTACAATACCACGGCCTATTACAATGCGAACGCCACTCGCCCGCTCTACGACTACGCGGGTCCGGCAACGGCGATCGCCGCTCCGGCTTACAACACCGCAGCCTACTACAATTATGGTGCGGGCTACGCTCGCCCGCTCTACGACACCGCGGGTCCGGCAACGGCGATTGCCGCTCCGGCCTACAATACCGCGGCTTATTACAATTACGGTGCGCGCTACGCTCGCCCGCTCTACGATACCGTGACGCCGATCGTCGCGCAGACCGTCGTCGCGACGCCGGTCAGCTCGGCACCGTTCTATCGTTACGTCTATCAGTGGAATCGCATCTTGGTGGTCGATCCGCAGACCAATTTTATCGTTCGGACCCTGCCGCGCTAATTGCGGAAGGGACCGCCGCCTGCAGCCCCGCGCCAAAATAAGCGCGGGGCTTTGCATTTTTTGCGGCGAAGCGGCCCTCGTGCCACGTTGCGCTTCCCATTCATCATTGCGAACGAAGCGAAGAAGCGCGTCAGTTCGTCATCAGGTGAAAGCGCAACGGCGTCGCGCCGGTCAGCTCGATGAGCTCGCCGCTCCTGCGCCAGCCGGTCACCTGCGTGAGCGTCGCCAGAAGCTCGGCGTCGCGGGCTTGCCGATCCGGATCGCATTGCGCCGGCGGCGCGTCGCCGGCGATGATGGTGATGGCGCCATTGTTGACGGTCGCCTGCGCTTTCAGGCTCGCGCACCACAGGTCGATCGAGGCGGTGCCATCGTCCTCGATCTCGATCATCGGGACGCGCCTCGAGCCGTGCATCGGCGCCGCATCAAGCATGAGTTCGCTGCCGAACGGGAAAGGCTCGCTGGCGCGCACCGGCCGATCGGCCATCGAGACGGCCACGGTGGCAGCGACAACGAGAACGGAGGTGGCAAGACGGAAAGTGGCTAGACGGGAAGCGGCAAGACGGAAAGCGGCAAGACGGAAAGCGAAACGGCGGTGCAGCCAAAGCCGGAACCGAAGCATCTGCTACTCACAAAGTTGCGGGCGAAAGGATGACGACAGGATCGCAGCCGGGCGGCCGCGAGCGGCAACGATCTAAAGCATGGGCGAGAAAAAGTCAGCCGGCTTTTGCGTCTATTCGATTGCTGTCGGCGGGCGTTTATGCGGCGATAACGGGGCGCGGCCGAATTGAGGCTACGCAGTGAAACGGGGTCGCCCCTCCCCGCGGCATCGCCGCAATACCGCCCGCGCAGCGCGCCAGATCGGGTTTCAAGTCAGGTTTGCAGACGTCACAAGCCCGGTTTGCACGCGTCACCAGGACATCAAGAAACCGCGATTGCGCGCCACCCCTGCCCTAAACCGGCGTATTTGCACGTTAATTGCGCTTAAAGCGGCTTTGGCGTCACTGGGCATCATGGCCCAAAGCCTCTGCCGTCCCGGACAAGCTCATGATAGTCCAATGACATCAAAGCCGTGCCGGCGGCCGATCTGGTTCTTCTCGAGCTCAGGTCCATCACGTTTTGGTCGCCAAGATTCTCGCGCAACGCCGGCCTGTCCGCGTTGCCCGGCAAACCCCTCGGAGGTCTTCCTTTGCAACGCCTTTTGTCGTCGCTCGCCACGATTTGGCGGTTGTCCGTTCCTTACTTCCGCTCCGAGGACCGTTGGGCAGGGCGCATTCTTCTCGCCGCCGTGATCAGCCTCGAACTGTCGGTCGTGGCGATCACGGTCGCGCTGAACTACTGGTACAACAGTTTCTACAACGCGTTGCAGAACCGCGACGCGCACGGTTTCGTTTTGAACATCCTGGTGTTCTGCGCGCTGGCCAGCGTCTACACCGTGATCGCGGTGTACCAAAACTACCTCAATCTTTGGCTGCAGATCCGGTGGCGCCGCTTCATGACGCAGACCTATCTGCGGCAATGGCTGAACACCGCCAACCATTACCGCATGCAGCTTCTCGGCGATGCCGCCGACAACCCCGATCAGCGCATCGCCGACGACCTGGCGCAATTCGTGTCCAACACGCTGTCGATCGGGCTCGGATTGTTGAACTCGATCGTCACGCTGATCTCCTTCGTCGTCATTCTCTGGGGCCTGTCCGAGGCGGCTCCGCTGCATCTGTTCGGCATGCAGGTCGCCATTCCCGGTTATCTGGTCTGGGCGGCGCTCCTTTATGCGGTCGTTGGCACCACGCTGACGCATCTGATCGGCCGGCGGCTCATTCCGCTCAACTTTCAGCAGCAGCGCTATGAAGCGGATTTCCGCTTCAATCTGGTGCGCACCCGCGAGAATTCCGAGCAGATCGCGGCGCTCCACGGCGAAGCCGCCGAGCGCGAGCGCCTCGGCGATCGCTTCGGCTTCGTTGTCGGCAACTGGCTTGCCATCATGCGGCGCACCAAGAAGCTGACGTTCTTCACGGCGAGTTACAGCCAGGCGGCGCAGATCTTTCCTTATGTGATGGCGGGGCCGGCCTATTTGGCCGGCATCACCCAGCTCGGCGACCTGATGCAGACGGCGAACACGTTCGACAAAGTCCAGGGCGCGCTGTCGTATTTCGTGAAGGCCTACCAGGACATCGCGCAGTTCCAGGCGGTGGTGCAGCGCTTGGCCGGCTTCGAAAAGGCGATCATTGCCGGCCGTGACGTGGCGCTGGCGCAACCTTCGGTCGAGGTGCTGCCGCGCGCCGATGCGACCGGAATTGCAATCGAAGACCTCCATGTGCGGCTGCCCAACAGCGAGCCACTGGTTGACGCCGAGCGGCTTGCGCTGTCGCCCGGCGAGCGGGTCTTGATGACGGGGCCGTCAGGCGCGGGCAAATCGACGCTGTTTCGCGCCATGGTCGGCATCTGGCCGTTCGGATCTGGCCGCGTCAGCGTGCCGGAAGACGCCAAGATCCTGCTTTTGCCGCAGCGGCCCTATTTCCCGGTGGCGAGCCTCGTTGCCGCTGTCAGCTATCCGGCCAGGGCCGACACTTTCGACAGGGCGCGAATCGCCGAAGTCATCGCCGCCGTCGGGCTGCCGGAATGGAGCAACCGGCTCGACGAAGAAGTGCACTGGAACCGTATGCTGTCGCTTGGCGAGCAGCAGCGGCTCGCCATTGCACGCGCGCTGCTTCAGGAGCCGGATTATCTCCTGCTCGACGAGGCGACGGCGTCGCTCGACGCGCCGGCGGAGGCGCAGCTCTACCGGCTGCTGCAGGACCGGCTCAAGGGCACGACCATTGTCTCGATCGGCCACCGCGCCACGCTGAACGCGTTCCACAGCCGCCACGTCGAGGTCATTACAGGTGATGCGGCGTCTCAGGTCCGCGACGTGCCGCTGGCTTCGGCAGCGGAGTGATTCGGCGGCGTTTCCTACTCCGGCCCGTCCGCGCCCGCGCGGCGCAGATGAGCTTAGGCGGACACACGACGCGGACCATAAGCGCTTCTCGTGCAGGCAGCGGCCGGCGCACAAAGGCCGCAGCGCACAAATCTTGGTGTTTTGGTTGGTGCCAGGCAGGCGACGCGACCGACCGCTGGCGGCGCAGCGCAAAGGAAGGTGCGGCCAAACAAACAAGTCCCGCCAAATGAAAAGGCCGGTAGCGTTTCCGCTACCGGCCCGATCTCTTGGGTCAATCTCAGCCGAGACTACTTGATGCTCGAGAGATTGGTCGCGAACGAGAGCTTGGCGATATAGGCCGTGCTGCACCAGTTGGTGCCGACGCCGCCAGGATTGGCTGTCGTGATGTTGTTAGAGCCACCAGCGCTTGTCGCACTGGTAAAGGCATTGCAATCGCCCTTGTTCAGGCTGGTGTCGTAGTAACGCAGGTCAAGCGTAAAGGCCTTGTAGGTGATGCCGAAGCCCGCGTCCCAGTTCCAGTAGCTCTTGTAGGGATCGCCGAGGTCAGCCACCGCCTGCGAGATGCCCGGGGCGCCGAGAAGCGAACCTTCGCCGTAGAAGGCGTCGCTCTTGCCGAGGCTCCAGTAGCCGAGGTCACCGGAGACATAGCCGCCCCAGCCGCCCGAGAACCAGGTGCTCGGAGCCGTGTAGGTGACGTTGCCGACGGTGTACCAGCCGACCGAACCGGTGCTGGCCACAGACGGCGAGTACCATTCCTGGATGCCGGCGGCCCATTGGTCGCTAAACGTATAGGTCGCCTTGCCGTAGATTTCGTAGAAGCTGGCGTTCTTCTTCGCCACATTGCCATTGATCAGCGTGGCCTGACAGCCGGGAACGTTGGTGTCAAAGCAGCTGCCTCCCGGATACCAGTATTCCCAGAAGCCGAAGTCGAGGGCGAGCTTGTCGAAGGTCGGGCGCACACCGGCATAGAGGTCGATTTCCGCCGCAGCGCGGTTCGGGAACGAAATGCTCTCGCCGGAAATGCCAGCATAGTACTGCCACGTCGGGCTGTACGTGTAGCGCGCCTCGAAACCGGCCTGCGTGGAAGGATTGTGGTTCGACTGCGTGATGCCGCGGAAATTGTAATCCGTCATCAGCGCTGCCGTGATGGCAACGTCCCAAGGATCCGGCGCAGGCGCCGGCGCCGCCGGCGGGGCCTTCGTTGCCATGTCGGCGGCCATCGCTGAGGTAGCCATCCCGGCCGCCAAAACCAACGATAAAGCGACTCTCTTCATAACTTGCCCCTTCTGTTGTCCCTAGCTTGTACTCGGGCCTTGTTTCTTCAACGACCGATTACGAAGCGAATTCCCCGCAGCGCCCCTTGCGCAGCTTGTAACTTCACGAATAGTTCAATTTAACCATGAAACAGCCAAGCTTAAAACGGTGGCAAGTGCTGCCTTTTTATGCTTTTGCGGCAAAAGTTCAGAGTTTGTTATCAGGTGTGGCGAGCAGGTCACACTTTTGACGATCAAAGTCCTGCCGCTGTTGATTTTTCCAGCTTCACGCAACGCGCAAGACGGTCCGGAAAGCTGAAGATATCGGCGATGCGTGCGCTGTTGCCGTGATCGATCGCCGTTCCTACGTACATCGCTGTAAGTGAGTCGCAGTTATCCACAGGAGCGGACGATGCAGGCAACAGTCGACGGCCGCGTGGTCGCCAAGAGCGACGAGGTCATTGAGTGCAAGGGCTATCAATACTTTCCGCGCGCCACCGTGCGCATGGACTGGCTGGAAAAGACCGCAAAGACCGAGAGCGACCTCGCCTGTCCGCACGGCGTGCAGTTCTACGATGTCGTGGTCGGCGGGACGCGCCATGCGCGCGCTGCCTGGTCCTACGAGGCGCCGCGGCCGGAAATGGCCCAAGTCGGCGGACGGTTCGGCTTCTGGCAGGGCGTCGAAGTCGGCTGAAGCGACGTAGCCCGGACTAGGCAACGCGAAGTCCGAAACGGCGGGAACGGCAATCGTTGCCGCCGGATTTCGTTCCGAACCTAGCGATTAAGCCGCCGCGGCTTTCTTGCGATTGGCTTCGAGCCGCGCATCGACCAGCGCCACCTGAGCGTCGATCGCCGGGTGGCTGAGCCCCTTCTGCCTGGCGATAAGCTGCACGAGCTTATCGGCGCGCTCGATATTGGGGGCGCCGTTTTGCAGCGCGCGCGCCGCCGAGGCCGGCCGCGTCAGCGATTCAGCGGCGGCGGCATATTTCTCGAACGGCACCAGATCGGCCGGATCGGCCCCGAGCTTCACGCAGAGGTCGAACACGAAATTATAGACCGAGCGCGAGGTTTCGGGGTCGCTGTGCACCGCTTCCTGGGCCGTACGCATGCCGTCCTTGGTCACGCAGCGATAATTGCCGGCCAGCAGCATCGCCCATTTGGCGAGCGGCACGAAGATCGAATCGTAGATCCTGAGCTTCACCGGCAGCTCGATCTTGCCTTCCGGCGTGTCGAAGCGCGCGGCGTCGACGTCCTTTTCGAGCTGGCGCAGGATCGCCGTGCTCTTGTCGTCATCGAACCTGGCGCATTTGAAGTTGGTCGGCAGCGTGACCAGGAGGAAATTCGCCTTCTCATCCGGCGGGCGGATGGCCTGCGGGTCCGGACTGTTGAGCGTGATCGTCTTGGGATCGAAACTATCCCACACCGTCGGGTCGGTATAAGCCGGCCTGAGCGCCTCGTAGTCGAGGCCCGGGATGCGCTTGATATAGGGCAGCGGCGGCATGTTCATGATCGACATGCACGGCACGCGCGATTTCGCCACCGCATCGAGCAATTCGCGCACGCCCGGCGAACGGTATTGCGGCTCCTGCATGCACAGGCCGACCAGATCGTATTGCTTCGGATCGACTCCGGTCGCCGGACCGGCCGTAACCTTGCCGGGGAGCTTTCGCGATTCGAGAAGGACAGGCTCCTTGCGGCCGCGGATCGGCAGCCGGACCTTGAAGCCTTCGGCATTGATCAGATCGGCCTCGGCGGGCAGGCAGACCAGATGGATCGAGTGGCCGCCGAACAAGAGCTTCGACGCGAGCAGCGAACCATAGGACGCGCCCATCAGCAGGATATTGTAGTTCGCCATAACACTCCTCCTCGACAACGAAACGGAAGCGCAAAAGGGCACCTCCAACGGCTACGGATCGGCGGCGCCGTCGTCACCGATCACCGCGTCAAACCGATACTGAACCGATGCTATTGGGCTCGTTGAGCCGATGCAATGCGGCGTGGCAGCTCAAGGCGCCCCACAACTTGCGCCTTTAGCCGGCCACGCCTCAGCGGTGGGCTAGCCGCCGCCACCGACAGTTCCCGGATCCGAGCTCGGCGGAGTCCATGCCGGCGCCGGTGCGGGCTCAGGCATCGGAGCGGGCGCGGGCTTCGGAGCCGCCTTCTTCGCCGGCTTTTTCGCAACCTTCTTCGCCGGCTTCTTAGCTACGTTCTTGGCCGCCTTCTTCGCCGTTTTCTTCTTCGACGCCTTCAGCAGCTTCTTCTTTTTGGCCGGAGCGGCCTTCTTTTTCTTGCCGGATTTCTTCTTCGCTTTGGACTTCTTCGCCATGATCGACCTCCCGATCGCTGCAACCGATCTCACACCCGTGCGCCCCCACAGCGCGACCACAGGAAGACCGGTATGTGTGGCACGACGCTGACCGAGAGCTCACTCAGCCTGCTGCCGTGGCCGGGCGCATCGCCGCACGGCTAATGCGCCCGAAGCCTCCGCGGACATTGGCCTCCTGTCGCCCAATCGATCAGTTCGATCGTATGGACGACCGGAACCGGAGTGCCCGTCGCGATCTGCGTGATGCAACCGAGATTGCCTGCTGCGATCACATCAGGTCGCAATCTCTCGATAGTCCTGACTTTAAGATCGCGCAACCTTCTTGCGATGTCAGACTGCAAAATATTGTAGGTGCCGGCCGAACCGCAGCACAGATGACCGTCGGGAATATCGCGAACAACAAAGCCCAGCTTGCTGAGCAACTCCTTCGGCTGTCGCGTCACGCGCTGACCGTGTTGCAACGAGCACGCTGAATGATAGGCAACGACGAGACCCTGCGGGTTTGGCGCGCCGCGCGCATCATCAGCCGCCTGATTCGGCGCGCTCGCAGGCTCGATCGGCATGCCGGAAAGATATTCGGTGATGTCTTTGGTGAGCGCGGAGACGCGCGCCGCCCGCTCGGCATAGAGCGGATCGTTGCGCAGCATGAAGCCATAATCCTTGACTGTCGTGCCGCAACCGGACGCCGTGATGATGATGGCATCAAGGCCGTCGATCGCCATAAAGGCGTCGATATTGGCGCGCGCCTGCGCCAGCGCCTCGGCCTCGCGGCCCATATGGTGGACGAGCGAGCCGCAGCAGCCGAGGCCTGCCGGCACCACGACCTCCACGCCATGCCGGGTCAGCACATCGACGGCCGCCGCGTTGATGTCCGGCGCCAGCAGGTCGTTGACGCAGCCGGGAAGCAGCGCGACCCGGGCTTGGCCGTGAACTCGGCCGTGGCGTGGCGCTGCCGCGGCGAAAGTCTGCGGCGCAAGCGGCCGATGCGGCCAGCGCCAGGGCGAAAGGTTCAGCATGGCCGCAAGCCGCTTCAACCCGAGCGGTGCGGCAAGAGCGGCGAAGGGTTTGGCAAAAAGCGCCGCGATCAGCGCCGGCCGGAAGCGCTCCGGATAAGGCATCAATTTGGCCAGCAGCGCGCGCAGAATGCGGTCGCCGAGCGGACGGCGGTAGGTCTGTTCGATATGGACGCGGGCGTGATCGACCAAGTGCATGTAATGGACGCCCGATGGACAGGTCGTCATGCAGGCTAGGCACGACAGGCAGCGGTCGATGTGCCGGGTGACTTCGGCGGTCGCCGGACGGTCCTGCTCCAGCATATCCTTGATGAGGTAAATGCGCCCGCGCGGAGAATCGAGCTCGTTGCCGTCGAGCACATAGGTCGGACACGTCGCGGTACAGAAGCCGCAATGCACGCAGGCGCGCAGGATCTTTTCGGATTCCGCGATGTCCGGGTCGGCGAGCTGTTCGAGGGTGAAGGAGGTTTGCATCGCTAAACGCCCGCCCACATACGCCCGGGATTGAGCACGCCGTGCGGATCGAAGCTTTTGCGGATCCGGCTGCTCAATGCCGCGAGCGGACCGGGTTCCGGTGTGAACACTCCGACCGCGGCCCGCACGGCAGCGGGTGCGCGGATAAGTGTCGCGTGGCCGCCTGCCGCCGCGACCGTGGCACACACCAAGGACGCATGCGCATCGTCCGCAGCGGGTAAAGCCGCCCAGATGAGCCCGCCGGCCCAATCGTAAAGGACCTCCGCGCCGCCTTTGCTCACAAGCGCACGGCCGAGCGTCGCGCCCTCGCTCGGCGCCGTCGAGATGCGCCAAAGGTCGCGTGTGCCGGCCGGACCGGACGCCGCAAACGGCGTGACGTCGCGCACCGCGCGCCAGAACGCGCGTGAGGCCCCCTCATCGAGCGAAGCAACCGAACCGAGCGGTACCAAGAGCTTGTCCAGCACGGCCTTGCGCTCGCGCACCGAAGGCGCAACGCCTTCCAGGCGGAAGGCGGTGACGGCTTTATGCGCCGCGGCGGCCGCAGCGATCCGGTCAGCGGCATCGGCCGGCAGATGCGCCGCGGCGGACACGTCGCCATAGGAGCCCGTCGCCGCCGCCATCGCCTTGCCTGCGGCGGCGTCATCGAGGCCAAAGACCAAAATAGTCTCCTCGGTCTCAGCCTTGGGCAGCGTTTTGATCGTCACGTCGGTCATCACCGCGAGCGTGCCCCAGGAGCCGGCGATCACCTTGCAAAGATCATAGCCGGTCACGTTCTTGACCACCCGGCCGCCGGATTTGAACACTTCGCCGCGCCCCGACACCGCCGACAGTCCGAGAAAGTGATCGCGCGCGGCGCCGGCCTTGATGCGCCGCGGCCCGCTCAGATTGGCCGCAAGCACGCCGCCGATGCTTGCGGCGCCGGACGGGCTGCCGAGCAGCGGGCCATAGTCCATCGGCTCGAAGGCCAGTTCCTGGTTGTTTTCCGAAACCAGCGCTTCGATCTCGGCCAGCGGCGTCCCGGCCTTGGCCGACAGGACAAGCTCCTGCGGTTCGTAGAGCGTGACGCCGGACAGGCCCGACAGGTCGATCGTCGCATCCCATTGCGCGGCGCGGCCAATGGCGCGCTTGGTGCCGCAGCCGACGACTTCGAGCGTCTTGTCCTCGGCAAGCGCGGCGCGAATGATGAATTCGACCTCGATGGCGTCGCGCGGCTTGAGGCTGTCGGCCATCGGGCGGCGCCCTTATTCCGCCGCGTCCGCAGCCGGCGCCGAACCTGCAAAGGCCGGCATGATATCGCGGGCGAAACGGCGCAATTGCGCAACGCCGCCTGAGACGGCCATGAGAACGTAGTGCACCCCTGCCCGCTGCAGGTCTTCGAGCATGGCGGCAATCTCGTCCGGCGTGCCGTAAAGCGCATTCTCCTCGGTGCCGCCGGCCTTGTCGGCATAGGCAAGCACATGTGACCCGCCTTTGCCCTCGGGCTTGCGCGACACGTCGACGGTGCGTTGGGTATAGGCGGCCTGACGCACCAGCGCCGCTTGTTTGTCCGTTTCGTCACGGGCGACATAAAGCTGCCGTGCCACGGCGACCTGCGTCGGATCAAAGCGCAGACCGCGCTGTTGGCGCTCGGCCTTGTAGATGCCGATCCGCTCACCAAGGGTTTGCGCGCTGGCATATTGATCGAGGATCAGCTTGAAACCGCGGGCTGCGGCGCTGCGGATCGACGGCTCGCTGCCGGCGGCGACCCAGAACGGCGGATGCGGCTGTTGCGCCGGCGGCGGCTCGACGACGATGTCCTCGAAATGCCAGAACCGGCCCTGAAACGAAAAGCGCTGCCGTGTGGTGAAGGCCCGCGTCATCACCTCGACCGCCTCGTCGAAGCGCGCCTGCGCCTCGTCCGGAGCGATCTGAAAGCCGTTGAACTCGCTGCGGCGATAGCCCTTGCCGATGCCGAAATCGAAACGGCCGCCGGAAATCAGGTCGAGGGTCGCCGCCTGTTCGGCGAGCAGCACCGGATTGTGCCACGGCAGCACCATGACCGCCGAACCGAGCCGCAGCCGGGTCGTGCGCATGGCAAGCGCCGTGAGCAGCATCAGCGTCGAGGAGACTTGATTCCAGCCGGTGAAATGATGCTCGACCAGAAAGCTCGAGCGAAAGCCGAGCGCTTCGGCCTCGACATTGAAGTCGAGATAATCGCGAAAGCCTTGACCAGCAAAGCCCTGCCCGGTTTCCGGGCCGAATGCGTCATTATTGGCTTGGGCGGAGCAAAACAGACCGAATTCCATAAGTTGCCTTTCCTTGGTGCATCATCTTTTGATGTCTTGTTGGATTTGGTGCGCGATCGACTGCTCAAAACCGCGGAATGTCGGGATGGGCGACACGTCCGGCATGAACGTGGATGCGGCCGAGCTCGGCGCAGCGGTGCAGCGTCGGAAAAACTTTTCCGGGATTGAGCAGGCTCTTGTCGTCGAAGGCGCATTTGAGGCGCTGCTGCTGATTGAGATCTTCTTCGGTGAACATCACCGGCATCAGATCGCGCTTTTCGACGCCGACGCCGTGCTCGCCGGTCAGGACGCCGCCGACTTCGACGCAGAGCCGCAAAATATCGGCGCCGAATTGCTCGGCGCGATCGAGCTCGCCGGGTTTGTTGGCGTCGTAAAGGATCAGGGGATGCAGGTTGCCGTCGCCGGCATGAAACACGTTGGCGACGCGCAGACCGTATTTCGCCGAAAATTCCTGCATGCGGCGCAGCACCAGCGGCAGCTGGGCCCGGGGAATCGTGCCGTCCATGCAATAGTAATCGGGCGAAATGCGCCCGACCGCCGGGAACGCGGCCTTGCGGCCGGCCCAGAACAACAGCCGCTCGTCCTCGGAATTGGACAGGCGACAGGTCACGGCGCGGCATTGCTTCGCGATATCTTCGACCCGCGCGAGCAGGTGATCGACTTCGTCGCGCGCGCCATCGAGCTCGACGATCAGGAGCGCCTCGACGTCGAGCGGATAGCCGGCGTGGACGAACTCCTCGGTGGCGGCGATCGCCGGCCGGTCCATCATTTCCATGCCGCTTGGAATGATGCCGGCGCCGATGATCTTGGCGACGCACTCCCCGCCGTCTTCCGACGCGGTAAAGCCGATCAGCGCCGCACGCGCGCATTGTGGCTTTTTCAGAATGCGGACCGTGACTTCGGTGACGACGCCGAGCAGACCTTCGGAGCCGGTGACGATGCCGAGCAAATCGTAGCCGCCGGAATCGAGATGCTTGCCGCCGAGCCGCAGGATCTCGCCCGTTATCAGGACCAATTCGCAGCCCAGCACATTGTTGGTGGTCATGCCGTATTTGAGGCAATGCACGCCGCCGGAATTTTCCGCGACATTGCCGCCGATGGTGCAGGCGATCTGCGACGACGGATCGGGCGCGTAATAGAAGCCCGCCTCCTCGACCGCCTTCGACACCGCGAGATTGGTGACGCCCGGCTCGACCACGGCGACGCGGTTGTCATAGTCGATCTCGCGGATATGGTTGAACTTGGCGAGCCCGAGCAGGACGCCGTCGCCGAGCGGGAGCGCGCCACCCGAAAGCGACGTGCCGGCGCCGCGCGGTACGACCTTGATGCCCTCGCCATGGCAATAGGCCAGCACGGCGGCGACCTGCGCCGTTGTTTCCGGCAGCACCACCACCATCGGCAGCTGACGATAGGCGGTCAGGCCGTCGCTCTCGTAGGGCCGCATTGCCTCCTCCGAGGCGATAACTCCTTCGCCCGGCACGATGCGCTTGAGCGCCGCAACGATGTCGCCGCGGCGCTTGAGCACCGCGTCGTCGAACAGCGGCATCACGATCGACATTGGCGCCTCTTGGCCATTTGCGGCGAGTATAGCCGAAAGCCGGCCGGATGAATGCCGGTCCGCACCTCCCGCGTCGCATGGCTGCGGCGCGGGGCCGTTGACAGGCGGAGCGCGGCTCGCTTGAACGGCACGGGGGCGAGATGGGGGCGAGATCGGGGCGAGACCGAAACGCGCCGAGAGTACAGGGAAATAACGATGACCAACAGACTGATGACGATGGCGGCGATCACCGCGATGTCGGTCGCCGCAGCGACAAACATTGCTGCCGCGCAAGATGTCGCCGCCGGCCAGCATTCCTTCAATAAGTGCCTGCCCTGCCACGCCATCGGCCCGGACGCCGAGAACAAGATCGGTCCGGAATTGAACGGGCTCGACGGCCGCCATTCCGGCACCGCGCCGAGTTACAGCTATTCCGACGCCAACAAGAATTCCGGGATCGTCTGGGGCGAAGCGACGTTCAAGGAATACATCAAGAACCCGGCCGCCATGATACCTGGCACCAAGATGACCTTCCTCGGCATCAAGAACGACCAGGAGGTCAACGATCTTTGGGCCTATGTGAAGCAGTTCGACGCCGACGGCAATATCAAGCAGTAGCGGCTTTGATCTGCCTCAACGGCCGTTGCGATCGCGTATAGGATAGTCGTCGCCGCAGACTGCGCACCGGGAGACGTTTCATGATCAAGGATATTGTCGTCAATTTGAGTGTGACCAGGGGCGGCGGACCCGCCGCCGATTACGCGGTCTCCGTCGCCAGTGCCATGAACGCGCATTTGGCCGGCGTCGCATTCGTTTACGACCCGATCGTACCGGTCTCCGCCACCGGCTATATCCCGGCCGAAGTGATCGAACGCCAGCAGGCCGATAACGAAGCCGACGCCAAGGCCGCGATCGACCGGTTCAATCAGGCGACCAAGCGCGCGGGCGTCGCCGCCGAGCCACTGACCATTACTGCAAGCCTCGCCGGCGCCGGTGAGCAATTCGGCCGCATTGCCCGGCGCTTCGACCTTGCAGTCGTTGGACAGGCGGAGCCTGAAACCTCAAGCATTGACGACATCATTGCTGAGACCACGCTGTTTGAATCCGGACGGGCGCTCATCGTCGTGCCCTATATTCAAAAGGCTCCGCTCAAACTCGACAAAGTCATGGTGTGCTGGGACGGCAGCCGCCAGGCGGCGCGCGCAATCGGCGACGCGATGCCATTACTGGCCAAAGCCGGAAAGGTCGAGATCGTCATCATCGCCGACGAACCGGGCAAGCAGGACGAGATCGCAGGTGTCGATATGGGCCAGCATCTCGCCCGTCACGGCCTCAAGGTCGACCTCGAGCGCATCCCGCGCGGCGATGTCGACGTCGCCGATGCACTGCTCTCGCACGCGGCCGACAGCGGCGCTGATTTCCTGGTCATGGGCGGTTACGGCCATTCACGTTTGCGCGAGTTCGTGCTCGGCGGCGTGACGCGCTCGATTTTCCGCTCGATGACGATCCCGACACTGATGGCGCATTAAACCGCGCCATTGGCAAAATGTCCCGGGTCCAGTTAGGCTTCGCCCAATCGCCTAAGCCAGTTCGCCTAAGCAAAATCGAATTCGGAAAACGCCTGCCATGACGTCCAAAGCGATGCCCTTCAAGCTCTACAATGCGCCGCAATCGACCTGCAGTCAGCGCGTGCGCTTCGTGCTCAACGCCAAGAAGCTGCCGTTCTCCGAGGTGAAGCTCGATTTGCTTGCCGGCGATCAGCTCAAGCCGGATTACCTCGCGCTCAATCCGAACGGCGTGGTGCCGACGCTCGACCATGACGGCGCAATCGTCGTCGATTCATCGGTCATCATCGAATACCTCGACGAGGTGGCGCCGGAGCCGCTCGATTTCACGCCGCACGATCCGGTGCAACGCGCCAAGATGCGCTCGCTGATGCATTTCATGGACGAGATGCCGGCGCCCGCGGTGCGGGTGCCGACCTTCAATCTCGCCTTCCTGCCGCGCTTTGCGGCGATGAGCGAGGAGGAGTTTGTCGCGTTTGCGGAATCGAAACCGCTGCGCCGTGAATTCATGCTGGCGATGGGCCGCAAGGGTTTTCCGCAGAAGGACATGGATGACGCCCTGGCGCGGCTGCGGCGCACCTATGAACGCATGGATGCCGAAATCGCCAACAGCGGCGGACCGTGGCTGTTCGGCAAGGATATTTCGCTGGCCGATGTCATGGTCATGCCGGCGATCGTGCGCATGGCCGATCTCGGTCAGGATGGCGCGTGGCAGGATCTGCCGCGGGTGCAGCGCTGGTACGACAGCATTCGCGCTCATCCCGCTTTTGCGCCGACCTATTATCCGGGGTCGCTGCTCACCGAGCGCTTCCCGCATCTGCGCAAGACGGCGGCTTAAGTTTTATACGGCGTCTGCACGATGAGACCGCGGGCGCGAGCGTCGGCGACGCCAAGCCCGCGCAACGCCATCAGCGTCAGCGACTGCACGATCTCCCGTTCGCGGCTCGCGGCATCCGGCGCCAGCGGACCGATCAAACCCTCGATGAGAAGGCCGAGCAAGGCCGCCGCCGCAAGCGGCGCATCCTGATCCGGCAAATGGCCGCCCGCGCTCGCGGCTGCGATACGCGAAGCAAATTCGCCGGCAAGCGCTTCGCGGAATTTGTGCCGCTCGGCGTCAAGCCCGGCTTCGACAGGCTCGGCAATGGCGGCGAAGGTCAGCCGGCGGTCGCGCAACGCACGCACCGCAAAGGTCATGATCATGGCCGACAGCGCCGACAGCGGACCGGGCGCGACATCGGCGGCGCGGCGCAGCGCGGAAACTTCGCGTGCCGAGACTTCCGCCAGCAGCGCAGCGACCAGATCGATCTTACCGGGGAAATAGCGATAGACGGTGCCCGCTGCGATCCCGGCGCGGGTCGCGACCGGCACGATCTGCACCGCCGCCATGCCGCCTTCCCGCGCCGTGTCCCCCGCCGCCGCCACGATCGCGGCGTGGCGAGCGGCGAGACGGCGCGTAACGCTTTCGGTGCGGCGATAAGGCATGCAGGCCCAGGGAGAATCCAAAGCAGAATCGCAGAGCAACCAAACAAGTGAACCATGATTCAATGCTGCCTGACAACGCGTGGCGCTAAATCAAAACGATCCTCGGACATTCCGCCTCACCCGGGAGCTTTGCGCTTTGGAACCGGGCCCGGCTCTGGCATAGGGAAAGGAACACGTCCGGGGGAGGAAAACCAATGATCGGCAAATCTTTTGCCATGACGTCGGCTGCGCTCGCGACCGTCCTGATCGCAGCCATTGCCGCGACGACCACAGCATATGCGGACGACTATCCTTCGCATCCAATCGTCATGGTCGTGCCGCTGGCACCGGGCGGATCGACCGACGTGCTGGCGCGGATCACCGCGCAAGGCATGAGCAAGCAACTCGGCCAGCCGGTCGTGGTCGAGAATACAAGCGGCGCCGGCGGCACGATCGGCGTCACCAAGGCGGAGCGCTCCGCACCCGACGGCTATACGATCCTGTTCGGCCAGTGGGGGACGAACATGGCCAACGGCGCGATCTATTCGCTCGACTTCGACCTGGTGAAGGACTTTGAGCCGATCGCGCTGGTCGCCACGCAGCCCTTCATGATCGACGCGCGCAAAGCCTTGCCGCCGAACAATCTGAAGGAATTGATCGCGTGGCTGAAACAGAACGGCGACAAGACCACCGAAGGCAATTCCGGCGTCGGCTCGCCGAGCCATATCGCCGGCATCCTGCTGCAGCAGACGCTCGGCGTGAAATGGCAGATGGTGCCCTATCGCAGCGCCGGTCTGTCGATGCAGGATTTGGTCGCCGGCAATGTCGATATCGCGCTCGACGCGCCCGCCGTTGTGATGCCGCAGTACAAGGCCGGCACGGTGAAGACCTTCGCCGCGGCAGCTCCCAAGCGCGTCGGCGTTATGCCCGATATTCCGACCACCGATGAAGCCGGCTTGCCGGGTTTCTATTTCTCGTTCTGGCATGCGATCTGGGCGCCCAAAGGTACGCCCAAGGACATCATCGCCAAGCTCAACAAGGCCGTCGTCGCCGGTCTGGCCGATCCGGAGATCCACAAGCGCATGATCGACTTGGCGCAGGACATCTATCCGCCCGAGCAACAGACGCCCGAGGCGCTGCTGGCGTTTCAACAGGCCGAGATCGCCAAATGGTGGCCGATCATCAAGGCCGCCGGGGTGAAGGCGGAATAAGCTTTTCGCTAGAGCATGATCTTGCCGGAAAACCGGTTCCCGCCCTCGCATCGGGTCCGAGGGCAGGCTTTTTCCGGATCATACGCTATTGCTGCGGATTCGGCGGCGGGTTCTGATTTTCTTTGGCGTTCTTCGTCGCCTCGTGATGGCCGATGGCACAGCCCGCCGCGGCGCCGAGAAGCCCATGATGCCCAGCCACATGGCCGGCGACGCCACCGACGATGGCGCCTTTGATACAACCCTTCGCCGAAGCCGGCGCGGCCGTTGCGGCAATGCCGAGCGTAACCGCGAACGCCGATGCCGATATCGTCGCAATTTGGCTACGAACCTTTTTCATTCTGCTTTGAACTCCATTTCTCATCTCTTTAATCCGACCACTCCGATTTTGGTTCCCGATCGCGGACACATGCGATGACATCCAGTCAATCAGGGACAGGCATGACGGCGCTTGCGCGTCTTTTGGTATCTTGCTGCCTTTTGTTGAGCGCGACCGCCGCCGTCGCCGGCGATCCGCATCCGCCGCCGCTCAATGTGTCGTTTCTCGCGCCGCCATCTCCCATCGTGCAGAACGGTGCGACGCGGCTGTTCTACGAGATGCTGATCACGAATTTTTCCAGGAATGCATATGTATTGGATGGCATCGACGCCAAGGCCGGCGACACGCAGTCCAAAATCTCAGGGAATGCGCTGACGCCGCTGATCATTCACTTGGGCGTCGCGGCGCCGAGCGACGATGTCGCGGCGCGCAGCATCGACGGCGGCCGCAGCGTCATCGTCTTCCTCACGCTCGATTTCGGCAAATCGCCGGCACCGGACGCGATCGCGCACACATTGCACGTGCTCGCCAACAAGGACGAGCCGCACGACATCGTGCTCGCACCCTTGGCCGTGGCGCATGACACTCCGATCGTCGTCGCGCCGCCGCTGCGCGGCCAATGGATCGCCGGCGATTCCGTCAATAACGTGCCCGATGCCGCGCATCGCCGTGCGGTCCTGATCGACAACGGCCACGCTTGGCTGGCGCAGCGCTTCGCCATCGATTGGGTGCAGATCGAAACGGTCAATGGCACGGCGACGACCTTCAAAGGTCCCGAGGACAAGAACGACAGCTATTTCTGCTACGACCAGCCGATCTATAGCGTCGCCGCCGGCAAAGTGGTCGACATGTCGGATGGCTTGGAAGAGAACGTGCCGCATTCCGGCAAATATGCGGTGCCTATCGATTTCAACAATGCCGCCGGCAACCATGTCGTGGTCGAGATCGCGCCGCATCGCTACGTGCTCTATGCGCATATGCGGCCCGGCACCGTGCAGGTGAAGCTCGGCGACCATGTGCGCGTCGGCCAGATTCTCGGCCATGTCGGCAATACCGGCAGCTCGGCCGAGCCGCATCTGCACATGCATATCGACGACCAGCCGTCGTTTCTCGCCGGCAACGGCATGCCTTACGAATTCAGCGAAGGAGAAGCGAGCGGGCCCGTTCAAGCCGACGTCAGTTCGCCGAGCGTGATCCATCTCGGTCCGATCGGCGCCGAGCATCCATTCAAGAACGAGTATCCGGCCGCGAATGCCTCGGTGACATTCAAATAGCGCGCTTAGCCCGCCTTCTCCGCCAGCGATTTTTCCCGGATCTTTGACAGCGTCATTCCCGGTGTCAGCGCTTCCGGATCGATGGCAAGACGGACGATGGCGGGCTTGCCGGAAGCCACCGCCTCCTTGAACGCGGCGGGGAAATCCTCCGTACGCTCGACCGAGATCCCGAAGCCGCCGAAGGCCCGCGCGTAATCGGCGAAATTCGGATTACGCAAGTCGGTCGCCGAAACCCGGCCGGGATATTCGCGTTCCTGATGCATGCGGATGGTGCCGTACATGCCGTTGTCGGCGATGATGGTGATGAACGGCAGACTGTATTGCACGGCGGTCGCGAATTCCTGGCCGTTCATCAGAAAATCGCCGTCGCCGGCGACGCAGATGACGGTGCGCTGCGGATAAAGGCGCTTCATCGCCACCGCCGCCGGCACACCATAGCCCATCGAGCCGGAGGCCGGCGCGACATGCTGGGCGAAACGGCGGAAGCGGAAAAAACGATGAATCCAGGCCGGAAAATTGCCGGCGCCGTTGCAGATGATGGCATCGGGCGGAAGGTTGTCGCGCAGCCAGACGATGACCTTGCCGAAATTGACGCCGCCGGGCTGCTCGGTCGGCGTCTCGGTCCAGGCGCGATAATCGGAATTGGCGCCTTTGGCGTCGCCGGCCGGCGCTTTCGGGAATTTCAGATGCTCGAGTGCGGCGACAAAAGCCGTCGGCGTCGCATTGATGGCAAGCGCCGGGCTATAGACGCGGCCGAGTTCGTCCGAACCCGGATGCACGTGAATGAACGGCACCTGCGGTCGCGGAATGTCAAACAGCGTATAGCTCTGCGACGGCAATTCGCCCATACGGCCGCCGATCAGGACCACGAGGTCCGCAGCCTTGATCCGTTCGAGCAGTTTCGGATTGGGCCCGATGCCGAGATCGCCGGCATAACAGGGATGCGTCTGGTTGAATAAATGGCCGCGGCGGAAGGTCGTCGCCACCGGCAGTGAAAATTTCTCGGCGAAGCGGGCAACTTGATCGCAGGCCTCCTGCGACCAGCGGGTGCCGCCAAGAAGGACGATCGGCGCGCGCGCGGCAGAAAGCATCTGCGCGACCTTTTCCATTTCCGCCGCACCCGGCGAGGTCTCGATCAGCGCAAAAGGCGGCGCATCGGCGACCGCGACGCGCTCGATCAGCATGTCCTCGGGGATGGCGACGACGACCGGTCCCGGCCGGCCGTTAGCGGCGACATGGAAGGCGCGCGACACGATTTCCGGCACGCGCGCCGGATCGTCGATCTCGGTCGCCCATTTGGTCATCGACCCGAACACTGCGCGGTAATCGAGCTCCTGGAACGCTTCGCGCTCCTTCATGTCGCGCGCCACCTGGCCGACGAACATGACGACGGGCGTCGAATCCTGCTTGGCGATATGGATGCCCGGCGAGGCATTGGTCGCGCCCGGCCCGCGGGTGACGAAGACCACGCCCGGCCGGCCGGTCGCCTTGCCGACGGCCTCCGCCATCATGCAGGCGCCGCCTTCCTGTCGGCAAACCGTCACAGTGAGGTCGCTGTCATGGAACGCATCGAGCACCGCGAGATAGCTCTCGCCGGGCACACAGAACACGTGCTGCACGCCATGGATGCGCAATTGATCGACCAGCACCTCGGCGGCGGTGCGCATATTGTCCTTGGCGCGCATGTGTCTCTCCTGGCTTGGATTTTCGCGGCGATCCCAGGCATTGTTCCTGGCGCTGGCCCCTGCCCTTTTCCGGCCTGAGCGGATAAAATTCAATAGCGTAAGATTCGAAGCCCCGGCACCGCCTTCGCCATCGAGCTTGCCGTTAAGTTAAGATTGACGAAGCCCGTTCCAGCGGCGAGATTGCGGGCCGCCGGGACCAAGCGTCGATCTCACAAGGCGCGACCGAATACAGTCAGCGAGGAATTTCCACCATCATGGCCAATACCGCTTCCACATCGCCGGGCGCGTCGATCAATGGCCACGGCACCCGCCGCGATTTTCTCTATATCGCCACCGCCACTGTCGGCGCCGTCGGCGCGGCGGCGGCCTTAGTGCCGCTGATCGATCAGATGAATCCGGACGCTTCGACGCTCGCCGCCGGCGGGCCGGTCGATGTCGATGTCAGCAAGATCCAGGAAGGCGCCCAGATCCTGGTGCGCTGGCGCGAGCGCCCGATCTTCCTGTTCCGCCGCTCCAAGAAGACGCTCGATTCGATGCAGAGCAGCCAGATGATCTCGCTGCTCTCCGATCCGAACTCAGAGGTCGTACAGCAGCCGCCTTACGCGACCAATTGGCATCGCTCGCTCAAGCCGGAATTGAGCGTGCTGGTCGGCATCTGCACCCATCTCGGCTGCATTCCGCTGTTCTATCCCGACCCCAGCGCGACCGCGCCGGTTAGCAATTGGCCGGGTGGCTATTTCTGCCCTTGCCACGGCTCCAAATACGATCCTGCGGGCCGCGTCTTTTCCGGAGTGCCGGCGCCGTACAATCTGCCCGTGCCGCCGTATCGTTTCATCAATGACACGACGATCCGCATCGGTGAGAACCCAGCCGACGCCACGGCCTGGGACTTCAGCGCCATCAAGCAGCTCTAAGCGGGCATCGCAGCGAAGCGCCACCACGGCGACGGCGTGCTTTCGCCGCGCGCCTCGCCCATAATGGCGTATGTCGCAAGGAAAAACGGCTTTCGACCTGCGCAGCCTCGCCGTCGCCACGGCGGGCTTTGCCGCCTTCGTCAATCTCTATTCACCGCAAGCGCTGCTGCCGGAACTGGCGCGCGAATTTCATGTCGGCGCGGGTGAAATCAGCTCGCTGATGACGGCCGGCACGGCGGCTATTGCGATTTCGGCACCGTTCACCGGCGCACTGGCCGACGTCATCGGCAGAAAACGCCTGATCTGCGCCGCGATGTTCGCGGTCGCGGTGCCGACGCTGATCATGACTTTCATGAGCAGCGTGCCGGAAATGGCATTTTGGCGCTTCGTGCAGGGGCTATTGCTGCCGCCGATCTTCACCGTCACCGTCGCCTATATCGGCGACGAGTGGCCGCCGCACGAGGTGGCGCGCGCCGCAGGGCTTTATGTTTCGGGCGCCAGTGTCGGCGGCTTTTCCGGCCGCTTCATTCCGGGAATCCTGGCTGATCTGATCGGCTGGCGCACTGCGATCCAGGTGGTGGCCTTGATCACGCTCGCCGCCGCCGTCATCGTGACGCTGACCTTGCCGCGGGAGCGGAAATTCGTCCGCTCGGACGGCTTGTTGTCATCCTTCGCGCAAATGCTGCGGCATTTCCGCGACCGCCGATTGGTTGCGACCTTTGCCGTCGGCTTCGGCGTGCTGTTCAATTTCATCGCGACCTTCACCTATATCAGCTTCCACCTCGCCGCCCCGCCCTACCTGTTCTCGCCGGCGCTGCTCGGCATGCTGTTCCTCACCTATCTGGTCAGCAGTCCGTTCTTGCCGTGGACCGGCCGCGCCATCGCCATATTCGGGCGGCGGCGTTTCGTGCTCGGCACGATTGCAGTATGGATCGCCGGCGCCTTGTTGTTGTTGGCGGAGCCGGTCGCAATCATTCTGACCGGGCTGACGCTCTGCGCCGTTTGCGGCATGTTCTGCCAGACAATCTCCACGGGCTATGTCACCATGACCGCCAAGGAAGGCCGCTCGTCGGCGGTCGGCCTTTATGCGGCGATCTTTTATATCGGGGGCAGCGCCGGCGCCTTTTTGACGGGTCTTGCCTGGAACGCCGCGGGATGGAATGGCTGTGTTGCTTTGATCGTCACAATGCAGATCGTCATTGCCGCAATCGTCGCGGCTGCTTGGGATTAAGTGAAATCGCGGGCCCCGGCCGGGGCTAAGGGGAAACAGGGGGAAGCCATTGTTGTCAGAAAGCCAGTTCGCGTTCCTGCGTTCGATCGATACGCCGACCGTCTGCAATCTGCTCGAAATCGTGGCGCCGGAGCGCCGCGGCGCCGGCTATACGACGTCGCATCTGCACTGCCCCTATCCCGACCTGCCGCCGATGGTCGGCTTCGCCAAGACCGTCACCATGCGCGCCCGCGATAAAGTGAGCGGGCCGAGCTACATGGCCAAGCGCATGGATTATCTCGATTACATCGCGGCGGCGCCGCTGCCGGGCATCGCGGTGATCGAGGATCTCGACGACCCCGCAGGCTATGGCGCGTTCTGGGGCGAGGTGCAGACCAATGTGCACAAGGCATTGGGGTGCCTCGGCACTATCACCAACGGCTCGGTGCGCGACATTCCGCAGGTCGCCGAAGGCTTTCAGATGCTCGCCGGCTCGATCGGCCCCTCGCATGCCTATGTGCATGTCGAGGATTTCGGCATCCCCGTCACCATTCACGGCATGGCGGTGAAGAGCGGCGACCTTATCCATGCCGATCGCCACGGCGCCGTGATCGTACCGCTGAATACAGTCGATCCGATGAAAGGCGCACTCGAAGGCCTGATGAAGCAAGAGGCGCGCATCATCTCGGCGGCGCGCGCGCCCGGCGCGACGGCTGAAACGATCAAGGCCGCATTCAAAAATTAGTATCCGCACTTGGATGCCAGTGCGGCGCGTAGCCTGCTGAGAGCACCGCAAGGATCGCCGGCGGGGTGAGCACGTCAACCGCGCCGCCGCGCGGCCGCGGTTGACAAGCGTCGTAGCCTTCGGGCGTCCAGCGCAGCAACGCTTTGCCGCGGATCGCGAAAATTTCACCGTCCAGCGTAACGAAAGCGCCGTCAGGCAACGCGTCGATCTCACGCCGATGCAGCCGTTTGACGCGGCCGTCGAGCCGCTCGTCGTGCAATACCGCATCCATCGCGTCGGCATAGGGCCGAGCGCGAAGCCGCTTTGCCTGGCGCCAAGCTTCGGCGAAGGCCTCAGCGTCTTTGCGGCGGCACTCGAAACACGGCCGGTGACCGGCAGCGAGCGCCGTCGGCTCATCGAGAAAGAACAGCTCGGTGTAGAAGCGCCCCCAGACGTCGCGGCGGCAACTCTTGAAATCGAGCACGCAGCAGATCCATTGCCGCGATGCCCAGCGCCGCGCCGTCAGTGTTCGTGCATCGGTATGAAAGCGCCCGCCGCGATTGCCGAACAGCAATCCGCGCGCCGGTGAAGCGAACAATTCGCCGAAGGGGCTCACACGATTTTGCAGCGGCATGACTTATTCCGGCGCACGAATCCGATAACACGGCGATCGACTTCAACTTTGAAAGATGAAGCCTGGGCGTGCGGACCATCCACCCGATTCCCGATCGGATTGAATGCAGGCCGGCACGGGACCGAACCGAACAGACGTGTGATCTAGCGCTAGGCAGTGGCCGGTGCCGGGAGGAGCTTCACGGGCTCCTCCACATCGGATCCAACGTCTTTCGGCGCGGCGAAATGCTCCCACGCCTTCTCGTGACCCCAATACACGAAGGGACCGACGACAAAGCCCCAAGCCGCCAAGCCTGCCGCCGTCAGCGGATCGCCGACCACGACATAGAGCGTGGTGAAATCCATCGCGGTCGCGATGGTACGGAAGGTGACGGTCTTGGCGAGCGCGCGGCTGATCGTAATATCGCGCGTGCCCGTCCCCTCGCCTTCCGCATCGGGTCGCCACGGCAGCAGTGACGAGACATCGACCGCGCCATCGCCAGGGCTGAGATAATTCCAAGCGGTTTCGTGGACAAGATAAAACAACGGGCCGACGACCAGCGCGAAGGTCGAAAGCCCGGCTGCCACATTGAATTCACCGAGCACAATATAGTTCGACGTGAAGTCGAGCGCCGTGACGATGACGCGAAAGGTAACGGTTTTGGCGATGGCCTGCTTGATGCCGAGAGCGGGCAAGATCGCAGCTGCCGTGGCCGGCGCCGCGACATCGCTCTGAAGCGGACGCTTCGCCGTGGCCCGGCTGCGGCCATTGATTGGGTTACGCGCGGCGCCATTCTTCAGTGGCGCAATGCGCCGGCGCAAATTGGGCAGAACTTTCGGCGCCAGTACCGCAGCGCCCCCGATCACCAAGCCCGGGATCAGCGCCGCCTCGACCAAGGCGGCACCGGCAAGGACAGCTAGCCCCACCGTCACAAGTTGCTTCATGGCTCTTCCCCAGGGTCAGCAAACGCATGGAACCGCTGCGGATGCGGCGCGAGGCGCCTAACCTCACGGATATTCATGACATTCATGCGATAGGCCGGGGATAGCCCCCGGCCATGACTTGCCGCCGCTGGCGTTTTAACCCGTGGGGCGTCTGCGCCGGCGGGCTTTAGCGGCTGTCGAGGTTGGAAGCCTGCGTGACGGTTTTCGGCACCGGCGCGACGAAACCGCCGGCCGCGGCATCGGCCAGCGCGTTGCGGTCGAGCGCCTCGTCGTGCTTGTACACGTCATCGCGGAACTCGACGGTGCCGTCACGCGTCACCCAGCCGGTGAGATAGACCCAAGCCACCGGAATCTTGTGCGGCAGGTTGACGATCTTGGTCTGGCCGGCGGCAATGCCGGCGTCGATCGACGCGCGATCCCAGCCCGGCGGCCCATCCTGCAGAACCCAGGCGGCAAGATCGCGCACATTGTCGACACGCGTGCAGCCATGTGAATCGAAACGGTAGTCGTCGGTGAACAGCTTTCGCGTATCGGTGTCGTGCATATAGACCGAATATGGATTGGGCATATCGATTTTCAGATTGCCGAGCGCGTTCCAATTGCCGGCATCCTGGCGTACCGTGAAATTGGGCGAACGGCTCATCGACCAATCAACACCGCCCGGGTTGATTTCCTCATCATGCGCGCCGAGGAGGCGCATATGCATGCGGCTGAGGTAGCTCGGATCTGTTCTCATGTGTCTCGCGATCTCGGTCTTGGTGATCGAGAGCGGCACGGTCCAGGTCGGATTGAGGTCGACCGCGGTGACGTAAGCGGTGAGCGTCGGCGACGGCTTGTCGATCTTGCCGACGATGACGCGGTAGCGGCGCTCGACCTTGCCGTGGGCCACCGCCTCGACGAAGGCGGCGGGAATGTTCACGACGACGTAGCGATCGCCGAACAGGAAATCCATGCCGAGAAGCCGCTCGAGCGAGGCTTCGAGCTGCTTGATGCGATCGCCGACCGGGACATTCATCGCTTTCAAGGTCTGTGCGCCGACGGTGCCGGTGGCATCGAGCCCATGGCGCAGCTGGAGTTTCTTCACGCCAGCGACAACGGTAGCGTCGTAGCTGTCGCCCGCCTCCGCACTCGCCGGCATGTCATCGGTGATGACTAGGCGCTTGCGCAACAGCGCGACATCGGGTCCGCTGGCGCCCGGCGCAAGCTTCGCATCCGCCGGCAGTGTCGGCCAGCCGCCGCGCACCTGGATCGCCGAATAGCTGAGCAGCATCTGCTTGATGCGCAGATAGGTGCCATCGTCGAAGACCGGATCGGAGCCCAAAGCGAGCTCCGCGGCCGTGCGCGATTCCGGCGTCGAAGCCATGACCGGCGCCGGCTTGGCCGGCTTTGCGGCCGCGCCGGGTTTTGCGGAGAGGGGTTGTTGCGGCTTGCCCGCCACAGCCTGCGGCGGCCGCGGCGGAGTAGCGGTCTGCGCCAACGCCGGGCTTGCCGTGATTGCGAAAACGGCGCCCGCGACAAAAATAGTCCGCATCAGATCGCCCCCTCCCGGCTGGAACGAAAGTACCGAAGCAGCTTCCCACCTGATTCTGCTTAATTCTTTGTCGCTGTCACGGCCGCATCGGTTCGAGCATCGATACAGATATCGCTTCAGGTCACGCGCGCAGAATTTTACCACGCGGCTGTGCTTCTGATCGTCGATCGACAAAACGTGCCGGTATCGCGGCACCTTCCCGTGACAGAAAATCTCCGTGGCGCTCGGCTTACGCCTGCGGCTGCGGCTCCATCGGACCTTCGGGGCGCGGCGGGCGATTGCGGCCGGCGCCAGCCGTCGGCACGGTCGAGGCGCGCGGTGTCGTCTCGACCACCGACTCGCGGTTCGGCTTCTTGCCCATGATCAGGTCTTTGATCTCGTCGCCGGTGAGCGTCTCGAATTCGAGCAAGCCCTTGGCCAGCGTTTCGAGATCGCCGCGCTTCTCGGTGAGGATCGTCTGCGCCTCGTTATAGCCGGCCTCGACCAGCCGCCTGATCTCGGCGTCGATCTTGCGCGCGGTCTCCTCGGAAATGTTCTGCTGGCGCGCCACCGAGTAACCGAGGAACACCTCTTCCTGGTTCTCGCCATAGGCAACCGTGCCGAGCGATTCGGACAGGCCCCAGCGCGTCACCATCATGCGCGCCAGCTTGGTCGCCTGCTCGATGTCGGACGCGGCACCCGACGTGACGCGTTCGCGGCCGAACACCAATTCCTCGGCGACCCGGCCGCCCATCATGATGGCGAGCCGCGACGTCATCTGCTCGAGCGACATCGACAGCTTGTCGCGCTCCGGCAATTGCATGACCATGCCGAGCGCGCGGCCGCGCGGAATGATCGTGGCCTTATGCACCGGATCGGTCGCCTTGACGTTGAGCGCGACGATGGCATGGCCGCCCTCGTGATAGGCGGTGAGAAGCTTCTCCTCTTCCGTCATCACCAGCGACTTGCGCTCGGCGCCCATCATCACTTTGTCCTTGGCGTCTTCGAATTCGCTCTGCGTGACCATGCGCTTGTTGCGCCGGGCCGCCATCAAGGCTGCTTCGTTGACGAGATTCATCAGATCGGCGCCGGAGAAGCCCGGCGTGCCGCGCGCGATGGTCTTGAGATTGACGTCCGGCGCCAGCGGCACTTTGCGCACATGCACTTTGAGGATCTGCTCGCGGCCGACAACATCGGGGTTCGGCACCACGACCTGGCGGTCGAAACGGCCGGGGCGCAGCAGCGCCGGATCGAGCACGTCTGGCCGGTTGGTGGCCGCAATCAGGATGATGCCTTCATTGGCCTCGAAGCCGTCCATCTCGACCAGCAACTGATTGAGCGTCTGCTCGCGCTCATCATTGCCGCCGCCGAGGCCGGCGCCGCGATGGCGGCCCACGGCGTCGATTTCATCGATGAAGATGATGCAGGGCGCGTTCTTCTTCGCCTGCTCGAACATGTCGCGCACACGGCTCGCACCGACGCCGACGAACATTTCGACGAAGTCGGAACCGGAAATGGTGAAGAACGGCACGTTGGCTTCGCCAGCGACCGCGCGCGCGATTAGCGTCTTGCCGGTGCCGGGCGGGCCGACGAGCAACACGCCGCGCGGAATGCGTCCGCCGAGCCGCTGGAATTTTGCCGGATCGCGCAGGAACTCAACGATCTCTTGCAGGTCTTGCTTCGCCTCATCGACGCCGGCCACGTCCTCGAAGGTGACGCGGCCATGCGCCTCGGTCAAAAGCTTGGCGCGAGATTTGCCGAAACCGAGCGCCTTGCCGCCGGCGCCCTGCATCTGGCGCGACAGGAAAATCCACACGCCGATCAGCGCGACAAAAGGCAGCCAGGAAATCAAGAGCGATACGAACCACGGCACGTTGTCGGTCTGCGGCCGCGCCGTGATCGACACGCCCTTATTGTAGAGACGCTGCACCAGCGACGGATCGCTCGGCGCATAGGTCTGGAAAGTGCGGTTGTCGGTGAAGGTGCCGTGAATGTCGGGACCCTGGATCAGCACATCGCGCACGCGGCCCTGGTCGACCTCGGTCAGAAGTTGCGAGAACGAAATGTCTTGCGATGTGGTGTGCTGGCCCGGATTCTGGAACAGGGTGAATAAAGCCAGAAGCAACAGGACAATAATGACCCACAGAGCGAAATTGCGCAGATTGGCGTTCATTTCGTGTCCTTGATCCCCCGTCTGAGCAGATCCGGCGGGGCAAATGCGTGCCTGCGAATCGTGGCCGCTTCACGTCCCAGATCAATGGAATGTAGGCGTCACACCGTCCCCTGCCAAGGGAACCTTCGCCGCGATCGGACCAATATATCGCTAATTCGTAAAGCGCCCCTTGCGGCCGGTTTTGCGGTGCGCTTTGCCACCCTGGGAGCGGCTCCGCCGGGCCGGAGCGCGCTCGACGGTGAGCCAGTCTTTGTCGAGCGTGATCTGGGCCCCGGCGAGCGTCCGCCGCAGCCGAGAAGGGGCCAACCGGAGCGCATCGTAGAGCGCTTCGAGTTTACCAAGTTCGACCGGCCCCTCGTCGCCGGCATGGGCCACCGCGCGGCCGAGCAGACGCAAAGCCACTTCGGCCGGCAGATCGGCGAACCGCGCTGTCGCAAATGTGATCGGACCACGCTCCGGCCAAGAGCCCGGCGCCAGCGCCGCGCGTGCCGCCCTGACGGCAAATTCGATCGCGGCCTCGGCGCGCCGCACCCGCGCCGCGAGCCGGGCGAGCCCGCGCGCATCGAGTCCTTCGCGCGCGAGCCCCGGCATCAGGCCGCGCAACCGCGCGCGCGTGAACCGCGGATCGCGGTTGCTTGGGTCTTCAGTAAAGCCGATGCGCTCAGCCTTCAGCGTCGCCACCAGTCGCGCCTTCGGCAGATGAAGCAGCGGGCGTACCAGAAACAGCGAAGCCCGCCCGCCGATCGGCAGCGGCGAAGCATGCGCCATGCCGGCCAACCCGACGAGCCCGCTGCCGCGCGCAAGACGGAACAAAATCGTCTCCGCTTGATCGTCGAGCGTATGCGCGGTCAGGATATGTGCATATCCGGCACGTGCCGCGGTCTCCGCCAAGAGCCGGTAACGCGCAATGCGAGCCGCCTCCTGCAAGCCGGATGTCGGCTTCTTGCCGCGCCAGTGCAAAGTGCGATGGGCGACGCCTAGATTTTTCGCGAGCCGTTTGACGGCAGCCGCTTCGCGCGCCGCTTCAGTGCGCAGGCCATGATCGACGGTGACCGCGACGAGTTTCGGCGCTCGCTTGAGGCGTTTCGCCCAGCGCGCGGCGAGAACCAACAGCGCCGTCGAATCCGGACCGCCGGAAACGGCAAGGATCAATCCGCGTGCATTTTCGAGACCTCTGAACACAACGTTCGCTTCGTCGTCGCGAACGGCTTGTTCAGCAGTGGACACGCTTCTGTTCCCGGTCCACGTTCTGCTTCACCGTCGGCGAAGCTTTCGGATATTTGCGCAACACTTCGCCGAGCGACGCGCAGGCGGCTTCTTTCTCGTTGAGCGCGGCGAGCGATTGCCCGAGCCGCATCAGCGCTTCCGGCGCGCGCGCGGTGGTTTCGTATTTGGTCGAAACCGCAAGGAAAGACTCCGCGGCCTCGCGATAATGCCTGTCCTGGAACAGCGCCTCGCCGAGCCAATATTGCGCCTCGGGTGTCAGGCGGTCGCTCGGATATTTTTGCAGAAAATCGCGCATCGTCTGTTCGGCGAGGCCGTAGTCTTTGTGCAGCACGTAGCCATAGCCGAGGTCGAATTCGTCTTTGGGCGTGTTGCCGGGCGGCAACGAGGCCTGCATGGCGCCGGTTGAATTCGGGCTGATCGGCGGCGGCGGCGGCAACGGACCGCCCTGCTGACCGCTCGCCCCGCTATCTGACGGCGAAGATAGATCGAGCGGCGCTCCGGGCTGACGCGGGGCGGGCGTATTGTAAACCGCGGGCGGAGGCTCCGCGGCGGCAACGCCCGGCGCGCCGAGCCGATGCGGCACGCCCGGCGCATTAGGATTGAGCGAGGGATCGAAGGCGTCGCCGTGACGGCCGGGCGATGCCGTCTGGTCAGGCGGCGGTCCGGCGGGTTCAGCCGCCGCAATCGTGCCCGGAGCACCGATTGGCTCGCCCGGTCGCGCATTTGGCGGCGGATATTGCGGCGGCGGCGAATATTGCGGCTCGGATGAGGGCGTATAGGGCGGCGGTGAATACTGCGCCGTCGCCGCAGGAGCCGAATATTGCGGATTTGAATATTGCTGATTTGGCGATGATGAATATGCCGGCGGCGCATATTGCTGCTGGGCCTGTGGCGCCGGCGCATATTGCGGATTAGGTCGCGCCTGCGCGCTATTCGGTGCGCCCCCCTGCCCCTGCTGCAGTTGTTGCAACTGCTGCTGGAGCTGCTGGTTGCGGTGCTGCAATTCTTCGACGGTGCCGGTGAGATCGCGGACCTGGGCCTGGAGTTGGTCGATGCGCATCAGCATGTCGGATTCCGACACCTGCGCGTGAGCTGCGCTGGCCCACAGCATACCCGCAAGCACGAGCAAGGAAACGGAGCGGATCATCGCTTTCGGCATTTTCGCTAGGTCCCGGCCGCTAACATACTGCGCCCTGCGTCCAAATTGTGACTGTGGCCTGAACACGGCCCGTTCCGGCCCGCATTATGACCTGTTCGCCTGCCGCCCTGCCCGCTCACTCCGCGGGCTGAATGCGCGGGGTCTTGCGGGACGCCCGCCATTCCTCGAAGCGCTGAATGACCACGAACAGCGATGGCACGAATAGAACGGCAAGACAGGTCGAGGCAATCATGCCTGAGAACACGGTGATGCCGATCGATTTGCGCGCGCTGGCGCCGGCGCCGCTGGCGACCACCAGCGGCGCGACGCCGAGGATGAAGGCGAACGACGTCATCAGGATCGGCCGGAAGCGCGCGCGGGCGGCGTCGACCGCTGCCGCGACAATGGGTTTGCCGTCGCGGATGCGGTGCTCGCGCGCGACTTCGACGATGAGGATGGCGTTCTTCGCCGACAGCGCGATGAGCAGGATCAGGCCGATCTGGGTGTAGAGATTGTTGTCGATGCGCAGACCTTCGAGCACCAGAACCGGCCCTGTCAGCGCCAGCGGCACCGAGAGGATCACGGCGAGCGGCGCGTACCAGCTTTCGTATTGCCCGGCGAGCACCAGATAAACCAGCAGCATCGCCATGGCGAATACGAAATACATCTGATTGCCGACGACCTTCTCCTGGTACGACATCGCCGTCCATTCGCTGCCCGAACCCGGCGGCAGCGTCTTGGCGGCATTCTCCTCCATCAGATGGATCGCCTGGCCCGACGAGAAGCCAGCGGCCGGCAGGCCGACGATGGTCGATGACGGATAGAGATTGTAGAGGCTGATCAGCGGCGCGCCGACGACCGGCGTGATTTTCAACAGCGTTCCGAGCGGGATCATGTTGCCTTGCTGGTTGCGCACCGAAAGATTGTCGATATCGCGCTGCCGCAAGCGGAACTGCGCATCCGCCTGGGCATAAATCTGGAACACCCGGCCGAATTTATTGAACTGTCCGACATAGTCGGAACCCAAATAGGTCGCGAGCGTCGAGAAAACCTGATTGACCGGCACGTGCACGGTCTCAGCCTTGACGCGGTCGACCACGATGAGCAGTTGCGGCGCCGTAGCGCGGAACGATGTGGAGACGCGCTGCAACGCCGTCTGCGCCTGCGCATTGGCGACCACGGCATTGGTCATGCTTTGCAGCTTCTCGAAATCTGTGCTGCCGTCACGCAATTCGATCTGAAACGAAAAGCCGCCGGCATTGCCGATGCCCTGGATCGGCGGCGGCGGTAGAATGTTGACGAGGCCGTCGATGGATTTAAGCGCCGGCGTGAGGCGGGCGACGATCGTGCGCAAGTCGTCGCGCTTGCTCCAGTCCTTGAGCACGACGTAGGCAACGCCGGCATTGGCCAAAGTCGCGCTATTGTCGAGAACGGAAATTCCGGAGATCGCGATAACGTCGGCGACGCTCGGGTCCTTGCCGGCAATCGTCGATACCTGATCGAGCGCCCCCTTGGTGCGCCCAAGCGATGCGCCATCCGGGAGTTGGACGCTGACCAGCAGGTAACCCTGGTCCTCGATCGGCAAAAAGCCGGTCGGCACCCGCGACAACCCGTAGAACGCAACCGCCATGATCGCGAAGGCGATCAGCGCCATCAGGCCGGCATGCGCCGCCATGTGGCCGACCAGGCCGGCATAGCGATTTTCCATACGCGCATAGACCGCATTGAAGCCGCGGTAGAAGGCATTGCGCTGCTCCGGTGGCACCGGCTGCCGCAGCCACATCGCCGACTGCGTCGGCTTCAGCGTGATGGCGTTGATGGCGGAGAGCAGCGCGGTCGCAGCGATGACCAAGGCGAATTGGGCGTACATGCGCCCGGTCAGGCCGGGCAGGAACGCCGCCGGCAGAAATACCGACATCAGCACCAGCGTGATACCGATGATCGGCCCGAGCAGCTCGTTCATGGCGCGGATCGCCGCGTCGTGGCCGCTCATGCCTTTCTCGATATTGTGCGCGGCGCCCTCGACCACGACGATGGCGTCGTCGACCACGATGCCGATCGACAGCACGATCGCGAACAAGGTCGAGAAGTTCACGGTGAAGCCGAGCGCCCACATCATGGCGAAGGCGCCGATGATCGTGACCGGTACGGTGGTCGCTGGCACCAGCATGGCGCGCCAATCCTGGAGGAAGACCAGGATCACGATCAACACCAGGACGGCGGCCTCGATCAGTGTCTTATAAACCTCGTGGATCGAGGCATTGACGAAGACCGTTGTGTCGAACGGGATCGAGTAGTCGAGGCCCTGCGGGAAGGCGCGCGCAAGTTCGGCCATTTTCGCCTTCACCGCCTGCTCGACTTTGAGCGCATTGGCGCCGGGCAATTGATAGATGCCGATGCCGGCGGACTGCTTGCCGCTCAGCGTGAAGGTCTGGCTGTAGGTTTGCGCGCCGAGTTCGACGCGGCCGACATCGCGGATCCGCGTGATCTGGCCGTTGTCGCCGGTCTTGACGATGACATTGGCGAATTGATCGACGTCGGTCAGCCGGCCTTCCACGTCGATGGTGTATTGGAAATCGACGCCGGGCGGCGTCGGCGGCATGCCGACCTGACCCGCCGTCACCTCTTTACTTTGATCCTGCAGAGCAGTCACGACGTCGTTCGCGTCGAGGCTGCGCGCTTTGAGCTTTTCCGGATCGAGCCAGATCCGCATCGAATATTGGCCGGCGCCGAACACGTTGACGTTGCCGACGCCGGGCAGACGCGACAGCTCGTCGCGCAGATTGATGGTGGCGTAATTGGCGAGATAGAGGCTGTCGTAGCGATTGTCGGGCGAGGTCAAGGTGACGAAGAGCAAGACCGCCGTGGAGCGCTTCTGCACCGTAACGCCCTGCGCCTGCACCGCTGCCGGTAGCGATGAGAGTGCGGCCGACACCCGGTTCTGCACCAGGATTTGCGCGGCATCGAGATCGGTGCCGATATTGAAGGTCACAGTGAGCGTGTAGCTGCCGTCGCTGGCGCTCGTCGATTGCATATAGATCATGTTCTCGACGCCGTTGACCTGCTGCTCGATCGGCAGTGCAACGGTATCCATCAGCGTGCGGGCGCTGGCGCCGGGATAGCGCGTCGTCACCTGTACGGTCGGGGGCACGACGTTGGGATATTGTGCGATCGGCAGGTCATAGACCGCGACCGCCCCGATCAGGACCATCAGGATGGCGAGGACATTGGCGAGGACCGGGCGCTCAATGAAAAATTTCGAGATCATTGCGGTTCGGTCCCGCTATTTCGCGGCCGCCACCGTGCCCGGCACGGCGTCGACCTTCTGGCCCGGTATGGCCTGCATGATGCCGCCGACGACCACGCGGTCGTCCTTGGCGAGACCTTGATTGATTACGCGCAGGTCGCCGACCGATTGTCCCGGCTCGACTTTATGCTGCTCGACAATATTGTCCTTGTTGACGACGAGGACGTAACGGCCGGCTTGATCGCTGCCGATCGCAACGTCCGGCACAAGCAGCTCCGGACGCGGCTTGCCGGGAATGCGGATGCGCACGAAAAATCCCGGCAACAAGGTGCGATCGACATTGTCGAGAACGACGCGGGCGGCCAGCGTCCCGGTCGAAGGGTCGACCTCAGGCGCGACGTAGTCGAGCTTGCCTTGGTGCGGATAACCCTGCTCCGTTTGCAATCCGACCTCGACCGGCATTCCCAACAGACTTGCCGTCGAGCGGCCCTGCTTGGCCAAGGCCTCGCGCACCGCAATCACGTCGCGTTCGCTGGCGTTGAAGTTCACCCAGATCGGATCGAGCTGAACGATCGTGGATAAGGTCGTCGGCGTGTTGGCGCCGACGAGCTGGCCGATCGACACTTGGCGCGCGGTGACGACGCCATCGAACGGCGCGGTGACGTCGGTATAGCCGAGATCGATTTCGGCCTGCTGCTCGTTGGCCTGCGACGATTGCACGTCGGCCTGGGCGGAATCGCGCGCCGCCAGCGCCGTGTCATAACTCACTTGGGCGGAGACCTGTCTCTGCAGGAGATCGGCTTGGCGCGCGAAATCCTGCTGCTTAAGCACCAGAGTGGCCTTGGCGCTGGTGACAGCGGCCTTGGCGGATTCCACTTTCAGCCGGTACGGCTCCGGCTCGATGGTGAACAGCGAGGTGCCTTTCTTGACGAATTGACCATCCGTATAGCTGATCGCCTGCACGAAGCCCTGCACGCGAGCGACGAGATCAACGGAATTGACAGCCGCAGCATTGCCGGTCTCGTCGTAATAGGGCGCGACGTCTTGTTGCAGCGGCACGGCAACTGTGACCTTGGGCGGCGGCGGCGCGGCATATTCATTTTTTTCGCCGCAGGCCCCAAGCCCCGCGGCAATCGCGAGCGAAAGCGTGACGCGGACGAAACGAGCGGAGGTCATTCCGGCACCCTCTGCAAATGGAACGAAAGAATAGTGACACAAGCAATGCGGATGCGCGACGGCCCGTGACGCTCCGACTTCGCTCCAGCTCTGGCGGCGTGGGAATCAGTGGACAGTGCACATCTGCAAAAACCATGGCATGAAAATGCAATCGGCGCCATCATGGCGCCGATTGCATCGCTTTCACGGCCTGGGCGGCTGCGCGCTACGAGCTTTGATCGAGCACGGTCACTGCGCGGCGATTCTGCGACCAGCACGAGATGTCGTTACACAGTGCTACCGGCCGCTCCTTGCCGTAGGAGATGGTGCGCATGCGCTGCGCCCCGATGCCGCGCGACACCAGATATTGCCGCACGGTCTCGGCGCGGCGAGCGCCGAGCGCGATATTGTATTCGCGCGTGCCGCGCTCGTCGGCATGGCCTTCGACCGTAAACGAATAGCGGTTGTAGTTGTTGAGCCACTGCGCCTGCTTGTCGAGCGTGGCGCGGGCCTGATCGGTCAGCTCCGAGGAATCAGTTTCGAAGAACACCCGGTCGCCGACATTGACGACGAAGTCCTGCTGGCTGCCGGGAGCCGCATTCCCGCCCGCCAGATTCTGGTCGTTGTTCTTGGCGCAGCCCGCCATTGCGAGCGCCGCAGCGATAACTGCTGCGAATTTAGCGCCGCGGAAGATACTCGCCATGTTCATTCCGGTGCCTCCATACTTACCGAACTTGCGTTGTGGCCGGACATGGTTGGTCTTTGAACGGGTCTAACAGCGCCTTCGTTAAGCGAAGGTTCCGTCAACCTTGATGCGACCTTGCAAAAAAGCGTCAACCCCGATGATTCCCCGCAAAGCTTTTGCAATGGTTAATGCGGCCTCAATACGGCGACTGTATGGAACCGCGACCGCATCATGACAAGAGCGGCGACCAGGCTGGATCCGAGCCATAATTTGGCGTCGGAACCCGCTGATCGACGCGTCCCGAAATGTCGATCGAGAAGAGCGACGGTCCCGACGTCCCGCCCGGATCGCGGAAGAACATGATGACGCGTCCGTTCGGCGAGAATGTCGGTCCTTCATTGTGGAACCCAGAGGTCAGGATGCGCTCGCCCGAACCGTCCGGCTTCATCACGCCGATGGCGAAGGCGTCCGGCGTCTGCTTGGTGAAGGCGATCCACTCGCCGGTCGGCGACCACACCGGCGTCGAATAACTGCCGTCGCCGAAGCTGATGCGCTGCGCCTGCCCGCCAGTCGCCGGCATGACATAGATCTGCTGGCGGCCGCCGCGATCGGATTCAAAGCAAATCTTGCTGGAGTCGGGTGAATAGGACGGCGCCGTGTCGATCGCTTGCGTATCGGTCAACCGCGTTGTCGCCTTCGAGCGCAGATCCATGACGAAAATATTGGAATTGCTGCCCTGCTGCAGACTCATGATGACGCGCTGGCCATCCGGCGAGAACCGCGGCGAGAAGCTCATGCCCGGGAAAATTGCCGACCACTTCGCGCTGGCCGGTCTCGATATTGTAGAGATAGACCTTCGGGTCGCCCTGGCCGTAGGCCATGTAGGTGATCTCCTGGGTCGACGGCGAGAAACGCGGCGTCAGCACGAGATCGTCGCCGCGGGTGAGATAGCGCACATTGGCGCCGTCCTGATCCATGATGGCGAGCCGCTTGATGCGGCGGTCGCCCGGGCCAGTTTCGTCGATGAAGACGACGCGGCTGTCGAAATAGCCGCCGAGCCCGGTGAGCCGCTCATAGATCGCGTCCGAAATGATATGCGCGATGCGGCGCCAATTGTCCGGCGTGGTCAGATATTGCTTGCCGTCCAATTGCTGACCGGCGGAAACGTCCCACAGCCGGAATTCCGCCTTGAGCCGCCCGTCATTCTGCCGCGTGATGGCGCCGTTGACGAGCGCCTGCGCATTGACGACGCGCCAGCTTTGAAATGTCGGCACGCTGTCGACGCTGGAAAGCGTCTCGGTATAGGCCGCCGGATCGATCGGCGTGAACAGACCGCTGCGCTGCAAATTGGCGGTGACGATCTGCGTGACGCCGTTTGCAGTGTCGCCATCGCCTGGCGTGCCGGCGATAAATTTCGGGATCGCGATCGGGATCGGCTGAAAGTTGCCTTCGGTGATTTGAAGTCGCGTTTGTGCAACGGCATAACGCGATGACAGCATCAAACCGGCGGCACCGAGCGCGAGCGCACGCCGGCGCGTCAGCGAAAAGGCAGGTTTAGCGATTTCAGGTCTGAAAAACTTCATTAAATGGATCGTCCGGTTAGCCGCCAAGGAGTTCGTGAGGATTGAAGTCGAGTTGCAGATCCTTCCACTGATCGTAATGCTCGGGCCTCAGCATGGTGAAAGGCTGGCATTGTATCAGCGCGCGCTTGGCGCTCTCGGCCAGCGCCGGACCGAGCGCCGACGGCGAGCCCTCGACGACGGCGGGGGGAGCCGCCAAGGAGCCGTCCTGCCGCATCAGCACCCGCAGCGAGACATAGATATTGCTGTTGGCGTTGATACCGGCCGGCGGATTCCAGCATTGGGACAAACGCGCTTTGAGCGCATCGATCTCGCTCTGGCTGAGCTGGGCCGACTGCGCTCCTGTCGCCGCGCCGAGTGTAGCGGCGTCGTTGATCTGCGAGGCTGCGGCAAGCTGGCGCTGCGGCGTACGCTGGTCGAGGAGCTGCGCCACCTGATTGGCGTCGAATTTCGGCGAATTCGGCTTCTGCGGCGCCGAATTGTCGTTCGTCGCTTTGGCTTCTTTGGCCGCGTCCTTCTTCAGCAGATTGGCGATCTGGTCGGGCTTGTAATCCGGCGTCTTCGGCTTGTCGGCCTGTTTCTGATCAGCCTTCGGGTCGGGTTTGGGATCGGCTTTGGCGTCCGGCTTGGGATCGGGCTTCGGGTCGGGCGGCTTGGGATCGGACTTCGCCGCCGTTTTGGCGTCGGGCTTGGGCGTATCCTGCATCGGGCTGGATTTCGCGGCATCGGTCGTGACCGCGGGCTTGTCGACCGCTTTGGGCGCGAGCTGATCCACCGACTTTTCCTGATCCACCTTGTCGGCGAGCGGCTTCAGGTCCGGGATTTTCAGCTGCGGGGCGTTTTTGACGCCCTTGGTCATCTGCGACACGTCCTTCTCAGAGACGATCTGGGTCGTGATCGTCTCCATCGGCGGCGCATTCATCGGCTGCGCCGAAATCGCCACGACCGCGAAGCCGAGCGCCACGGCGTGGGCGACGCACGATATGGTCATGCCAGGCTTCATTGCCCGCTCTGCTCGACCTCGGTTATCAGCGCCACTTTGTGATAGCCGGCCCCGGAAATACGGCCCATCACACGCATCATGGTGCCGTAGTCAACCTTCTTGTCGCCCCGCACATAAATGAGCTCGTCAAGATTGCCGTGACGGGCATCGATGATCGCCTTCAGTTTCGCGACGAGATCGTCGATCTGGATCTGGTCCTTCTGCAGGAAGATCTGACCGTCGCTGGTCACCGAAACGGTCAGCGGCTCGTTGTTCTGTTGCAGCGCCTTGGCCTGGCTCTGCGGCAGATCGAGCGGCACGCCGACCGTCAGCAGCGGCGCCGACACCATGAACACGATCAACAGCACCAGCATGACGTCGACGAAGGGCGTCACGTTGATATCGCTCATGACCGGGCGACGCCGGCCGCGCCTGCCGCGACCGCCGGCCGAGGCAACGCTCAGGTTGCTAGCCGCCATATCCCCGTCCTCACCCGTCCAGGCCCTTTACGCCCCAGGCCCTGCCGGCCTTAAGCTTTAGCACGGCCCTACCCGCGCTCATCGATCTGCCGCGACAGGATCGCGGTAAATTCGTCGGCAAAGCCCTCCAGACGCTGGCTTTCCCGGTGCACCTCGCTGGTAAACTTATTATAGAAAATCGTCGCCGGGATGGCGGCAACGAGGCCGATTGCGGTCGCAAACAGCGATTCGGCGATACCGGGCGCCACCACGGCCAGCGAGGTGTTCTGCGAGGCCGCGATCGACTGAAAGCTCGTCATGATGCCGACCACGGTGCCGAACAGGCCGATAAAGGGACCGGCCGAACCCACGGTCGCCAGCACCAGAAGCCGCCGCTCCATGTTCTCGACCTCGCGCGCGATGGCGACATTCATCACCTTCTCGATCCGCATCTGCAGGCCGGCGAAGGACCGGGCATGGCCTTCGAGGCTCCGCTTCCACTCGCGCATGGCGGCGACAAACAAAGCGCCGGTCGAATGGCCGGGGTCGGCGGCAAGCGATTTATAAAGCTCTTCAAGGGATTGGCCCGACCAAAACGCCTCTTCGAAATGGTCGCCGGAACGGCGCAGCCGGGCGAAAAGAAGCGTCTTGTCGATGGCGATCGCCCAGACCCAGACCGAGCATAGCAATAGCCCTGCCATCACCAATTCGACGACCCAATGGGCGTGCAGAAACAGGTGAAACAGCGAGAGATTGGACGACGTCAAAGGCGCGACCTGGGCGACGTCGGCTGGGTTCATGGAACGTCCTTTCGGCGATCCGACCGGAAGGGTCGAAAGCAAGGCCAAGCGAAACCATGACCGGGCCGCGCACTGCTGGCGGTAGCTTGCGGCTACCATAGGGTCGTGACAGGCCGCCGCTTCGCGAACCGACCAAAACCCATATTTTGCGAGAACCCGGGCCGGCCCGTCACCGGCGGCCCGTAATCATTCGCGAAACTTGACCAAACTAGGGCGCAACACCGGTCGTTCGCGCCTAACGAAGCCTGACTATGCTTAACGGGACGTTAATGCCGCACGCAACCTGAGGACCGAATCTTCCGCCGCGGCACTGTCCGTGACAGCTCCCTCTCGGCAGATGCGGAAAAGCCGTCCACCTCGGCATGAGATGGACGGCTTGATCTGTGACCGGACAAGCCGGCAGCAAAGCTTAAGTCTGCGGCGGCGACGGCGGCGTGGCCTCCGGGCTTTGCGGCGGGCGGTTACGCCGTTCGGCCATGAACTGATCGAACTCTTCGCGATCCTTGGCGAAGCGCAGCCGCTGCAGGAAGTCCTTGAATTCGCGCTGCTCCTCTTCGAGCCGCTGCAGGGTTTCACTGCGATAGTCGTCGAAGGCGCGGTTGCCGCTCGACGACGGCGCCCACCAATCTCCGCAGCCCGAATAGCCCCGCATGCGGTCCATCTTGGCGTGCATGCGATCCATTTTGCTCTGCCAGCGGCTCATGCCGTTGTGACTCCAGCATCCCATTCGTCCACTCCCAATCAAGAAAGCCAGGACCGCCAGGCCAAGCGGCCACCACCAGATAAAGCTGAGGATCATCAGGACGATCCAGGCCGGTTTTCCGAACTCATCAAGTCGTGCTGCGATGGGCATGGCGATCTACCTTGCGTGTGAATGTAAATAACATTTACATTCACTTTTGCCGAAGTCAAGAGTGCTTCCGGCGGACGTCGTGCGTGCGGCGTTTTGGCCGTGTGCACAAAGATCTAGGCCGACCGATTGGCTTTTCCAGCCGGCAGACCGAGGCCGCGCAAATAGACCAGCACTTCGGCTTCCAACAATTCGTCGGCCGACATCGGCAGCGTCCGGCGCGCGGCATCGCCGCGCCCGAACAGCGACGCGATGCCATGCGACATCGCCCAGATATGCAGTGCGACCATGAGCGCCGGCGGACGCCCCGGCGCCGGCAATTGGGCACAGAGTTTTTCGGCCGCGACCCGCAACACGGCGAAGGCGCGGTCGCCGGCCTCACGTAATTCGGGGCTCGTGGACGGTGGAACGCCGGCTTCAAACATCGCCGCATAAAAAGCCGGCTCGGTGCGCGCGAATTCAAGATAGGCTTTGCCGAACCGGTCGAGCGCGGCAAAAACGTCCGGACGGCCGTCATCCCAGGCCCGGGTCAATATCTGCTCGAATTTCTCGAAACCGCGCAGCGCGACATTGCCGAGAAGTTCGTCGCGGTCGCGAAAGTGCCGATAGGGCGCGGCAGGACTGACGCCGGCCCAGCGCGCCGCCTCCGCAAAAGTGAATCCGGCCGGCCCCTTTTGCGCGATGAGCTCAAGCGCCGCGCGAATGAGCGTTTCCTTCAGATTGCCGTGGTGATAGCCGCGCGGCTCGGCCCGCTCGTCCTTGCCGTCATCTTTGGACCAGGTCATGTGAATGGCATTTACATCAAGCGCCCGCCGGCGTCGATGCGCTAATCAGGCTCGCGAATGGCGTGGTGAACGAGCCTGCGAGCGGCCTTTTCGACTTTGGGCCGACCTTGGGCTGTCAGTGGCAATTGATCGAACAGAGCCAATTGATCGCTTGGCGCATTGCCGCCCAGTTGCGCCCGCTCGATGGTGAGCATGCGCATTTTGGTGCTGACGCCTCCAGGCGCCGAGAAGCCGCCGGTCTTGCCGCCGGCCGCCGTCACGCGGTGACACGGCACGATGATCGGAAATGGATTTTGTCCGAGCGCCTGTCCGACATCACGCGCCAGGTTGCGGTCGCCGAGCCGCTCGGCAACCTCGCCATAGGTCAGGGTCGAGCCGGCCGGAATGGTGCGCGCGATATCATAAACTTTGCAGTTGAAGTCCGGCACGTCGGCGATGTCGAGCTTCACATGGTGCAGATCTCTCGGCTCGCCCTTCAGCAGCGCGACCATGTCGTCGATGGCGCGCTTTATTTCGGCCGACGGCGAAGTTTCGCGCGCCGCCGGATAGCGCTTGCCGATGCGATCTCTAGCCGCGCGCGCGCCGCCATCAGGAAGCCGCGTGCGCACGACGCCGCGCGCGTTCCAAACAATGCTGCATGGACCGATCGCCGTATCAAACAGAGCAAAGCCCAAAGCCGTGTCACTCATGGTGCGAACCAATATAAGCCGTGCCGCCTCTGATTGCAGGACCTGAGGGAAGTCCGCCACCCGATTTCGGTCAGGACTGCACGGCGTCCTGGTCGGCCCTCATGGCGATGCGCAGCGGCTTCGGGATCGGCCGCGCCCGGCCGCCGGAGATGAAGGCAACCCGCACGTGAGCTTCGACCAATAGTTCCTCGCCGCGCATCACCCGCTGGCGCACGGTGGTCGAGGCGCCCTTCACCTCTTCCGGCTCGGTGACGATTTCGAGCACATCGTCCATGCGCGCCGGTTTGAGGAAATCGATGGTCATCGAGCGCACGACGAAGGCGAAGCCCGGCGCTTCCTTCTCGGTTTCCTCGAACAGCGCACGGTGGTCGGCGCCAATGAGCCGCAGATAATTGGTCCGCCCGCGCTCCATGTAACGCAGATAGTTGGCGTGATAGACGATGCCGGTGAAATCGGTGTCTTCGTAATAGACCCGCACGGTGAGGACGTGCCGGCCGTCGCGGATTTCACCGTCGAGAGAAACGCCAGTCACTCAACCACCTCCACCCAATTACCGCCACGGCACCCGTTCGGTCATCGCCTCTTCCCAGTTCTGGCCGTCGAAACGCTTAATGTCGAGGGCCGCGATGTCGACTCCGTCAAGACAACGGACATTGACGTCGATCTTATCGGGATCCGAACGCGGCACATAGAACGGATGAATGCCGCAGGTGGTGCAGAACGTGTGCTGCGCCGTGCCGGTATTGAAACGATAGGTCGTCAGCGCCTCCTTGCCGCGCAGCAGCTCGAACTGCTCCGGCGGGACTATGAGGTGCAGAAAACCTTTCCTGGAGCAGACCGAGCAATTGCATTCGGTGACGCGCGACAGATCGGCGGTGACACGAAACCGCACCCGCCCGCAATGGCAGCCGCCGTCGTAAGTTTGCGCCATGGTCTTACTCGTCGTCCGAACTGAACAATCCGAATTGCGCCGGATCGCGTGTTGGCTCGGCGAGGCCGAGATGCCGGAACGCATGACTGGTGATCAGCCGGCCGCGCGGCGTGCGCTGCAGGAAGCCGCACTGGATCAGATAAGGTTCGATGATGTCCTCGATGGCGTCGCGCGGCTCGGACAAAGCGGCCGCGAGGGTGTCGACGCCGACCGGGCCGCCGCCGTAGCTCACGGCGATCGTGTTCAGATAACGCCGATCCATGGCGTCGAGGCCGGCGGCATCGACCTCGAGCGCGGCGAGCGCCTTGTCGGCGACGGCGCGATCGACAGCGGGCGCGCCGGCGACGGCGGCGAAGTCGCGCACCCGGCGCAGCAATCGCCCGGCGATGCGCGGCGTGCCGCGGGCGCGACGGGCGATTTCGTTTGAGCCATCCGCGGTGATCTTCATGCCGAGCACGCGCGCGCCGCGATTGACGATCTGTTCGAGCTCGGCGACCGTGTAGAAGTTGAGCCGCACCGGAATGCCGAACCGGTCGCGCAGCGGATTGGTGAGAAGCCCGGCCCGCGTCGTCGCCCCGACCAGCGTGAATTTCTGCAGATCGAGCTTGACCGAGCGCGCCGCCGGCCCCTCGCCGATGATGAGATCGAGCTGAAAGTCCTCCATCGCCGGATAGAGCACTTCCTCGACCGCGGGATTGAGGCGGTGGATTTCGTCGATGAACAACACGTCGCGCTCCTCGAGATTGGTGAGGAGCGCGGCAAGATCGCCGGCCTTGGCAATCACCGGCCCCGAGGTGGCGCGGAAATTGACGCCGAGCTCGCGCGCCACGATCTGCGCCAGTGTCGTCTTGCCGAGCCCCGGCGGACCAACAAAGAGGACATGATCGAGCGCCTCATGCCGCGCCCGCGCCGCTTCGATGAACACGCTGAGATTCCTGCGCGCCTGCTCCTGGCCGACGAATTCGGCGAGCCGCTGCGGGCGCAAGCTTGCTTCCGCCACGTCGTCCTCGCGGCGCTCCGGCGTCACCAGCTTGCGGTCGAGACCGGTCGGGCTCGTGCTCACCGTTCCGACCCCCGGCTATATTTGTTGGGCAAAAGATCGGCGATCGGCACCACCAGGGAACCGTTGCCGTTCGGCACGATCACCCGCGCTTTGCGGTCATAGTCGAAAATCAGCTCGCGGCAGGCGCCGCACGGCGAGACGACCTTGATCGTCTGGTCCTTTTCATAGGGCGGCGGATGGCGCACCGCGACGATGGTTTCAATCCCGGCATCGCCGAGATCGACCACGGCGCGGCCGAGCGCGACCGCCTCGGCGCAGACCGCCATGCGTCCGAGATAGGCGTCGAGATTGACGCCGGTGAAGATCGTGCCGGAGCGCGTGCGTAGCGCCGCGCCGACCTCCTGCCAGTCGTCGCGGTAGCGCTCCTTGATCGCCGCGACCGCGGCGGCGATCAGTTCCTGGTCCGCCTTGCCGAGCTTGCCGCCGGCCTTCTCGCTGCGCTTCACTTCGCCAATTCCTTCAAGCCGAGCCGGATCAGCGTCGTCGTCTCCGCATCCTCGCCGGCGCTGCGGGCGGCAGCCGCGATGGCGGCCGTGGCCTGCGGCTGGGCATAGCCGAGATTGATCAGCGCTGAAACCGCGTCCGCGACCGGCCGCGGCGCGCGCTTTTCGTCGAGCGCGCCGGAGAGCCGCACCAGCGCAGGGTCGACGTCGGTGAAGGCCGGCGCCTTGTCTTTCAGTTCGGTGACGATGCGCTCGGCGACTTTCGGCCCGACGCCCGGCGTGCGCGCCACCATCGCCTTGTCGCGCATCGCGATGGCCGAGGCGAGATCGGCGGGCTTGAGCGTACTCAGCACGGCGAGCGCGACTTTGGTGCCGACGCCCTGCACGGTCTGCAGCAATTTGAACCACTCGCGCTCGACGTCGCTCGTGAAACCAAACAGCCTGATCTGGTCCTCGCGGACATGGGTTTCGATCGACAGCATCGCAGGCTCGCCGGCGCGGGGCAATTCCTGCAGCGTGCGCGTCGAGCAATGCACCAGATAGCCGACGCCGTTGACGTCGAGAATGATCGCATCCTCGCTATAGCTGTCGACGATGCCTCTGAGTTTGCCGATCATCGTGCCGCCATCTTCAAGGCCGCGACCTTCAAAGCCGCATGAAGCGCCGCGCTTGTTCTGTGGTGGGCATGTGTCACGGCGATGGCAAGCGCGTCGGCGGCGTCATGCGAGGCCGGATCGGCTTTCGGCAACAGCACGCCGATCATCATCCGCACCTGCGTCTTGTCGCCATGACCGGCGCCGACGATGCTTTTCTTCACCAGGTTCGGCGCATATTCTGCGACCGGAACGCCTGCTCTGGCCGGCACCACCATGGCGATGCCGCGCGCCTGGCCGAGCTTGAGGGTAGCGGTAGCGTCTTTATTGACGAAGGTCGTCTCGACGGCGGCCTCGTCCGGCCGAAACTCGTCAAGCACGCGCATCAGCCCATCATGGATGGCGAGAAGCCGCACGGCGAGCGCCTCGCGCTCATTGGTCAGCACCGAGCCGCAGCCGATAAAGGCCAGCCGATTGCCCATGATCTCGACGATGCCCCAGCCGGTGCGGCGGAGGCCGGGATCGATGCCGAGAATGCGAATCGGGCGGGTGACCATGATTGTGGTGATAGCATTTTGCCTGGGGAATGGCCGCAATGCCGGCGCCCGCCTCGCGCAGTTGCGCACCGGCTGATAAGGAGGCGCAACAAAGACTTGCGCCGGCACTTGGCGCTGTTCGGCGCTTTCGTTGCGTTGATGCATGGGCTCGCGCTCGGACCGGCGAGCGTGCTGGTGCCGGTGGCGCAGATGAGCTTCGTGCTCACAGCGCTACTCGGCGCGGCCACGTTTCGCGAACGGCTCGACGCCAAGAAATATGCCGGCCTCGCGATCGCGGTCGCAGCGCTTGTTCTGTTCGCGGTCAGTTGAACCAGACACAACAGTGCGGGATCATGCGCTCATCTTTTGCACGAGCGCGTCGGAAATCTCGAAATTCGCATAGACGTTTTGCACGTCGTCGTGATCGTTGAGGTTCTCGATCAGCTTGAGCAGCTTCTCGCCCTGTTCGTCGTCGACGGCGACAGTGTTCTGCGGCCGCCATACCAGCGACGCCTTCTTCGGCTCGCCGAATTTCGCCTCGATCGCTTTGGCGACCGAACCGAAATTGTCCGATGCCGCGTAAATCTCGTGCGTGCCGTCACTGGAAACAACGTCGTCGGCGCCGGCTTCGAGCGCCGCCTCGAACATCGCTTCCGCGCCCGCGACCTTGGTGTCGTATTCGATGACGCCGACATGGTCGAACATGAAAGAGACCGCGCCGGTTTCGGCGAGATTGCCGCCGCTCTTGGTGAAAGAGGCGCGCACCTCGCCCGCGGTGCGGTTGCGGTTGTCGGTCAGCACTTCGACGATCACCGCAACCCCGCCGGGCCCGTAGCCCTCATAGCGGATCTGCTCGTAATTCTCGCCGTCATTGCCGGCGGCCTTCTTGATGGCGCGTTCGATATTGTCCTTCGGCATGTTCTCGGCGCGCGCCGCGATGATTGCTGCGCGCAGCCGCGCATTCATCGCCGGATCCGGCGTGCCGAGCTTGGCCGACACCGTGATTTCGCGGGCGAGCTTGCCGAACAGTTTAGATTTCACCGCATCCTGCCGCCCCTTGCGGTGCATGATGTTTTTGAACTGTGAATGTCCGGCCATGCTCTGCTCTTCAGGTCTCTGTAAAACGGCGCGTGGCGCTCACGCGCACGGGCAAGACGGGGCTGATTTGATGCGGCCCGCCTTATAAGACGGAGGCTCGCGAAAATAAAGCCGAAGGCGATGCGGCGTCAGCCCCAAAATTCCGGCTTCGCCTGTTCCAGACTGCCGCCGAGCCGCACCGCGCCGACGCGGCTGGCAAGCCCGGTCGCGGGGTCGGTTTCGACCGCAACGCCGCACAAGGTCGCCGGACCCGTGGCCGGCTCGAAGCGCGCCGACGACACCCGCCGGATGAAGCGCTGCAACGGCTCGTCCTTTGCCATGCCGATCACGGAATCGAAGTCGCCGGTCATGCCGACATCGCTCATATAGGCAGTGCCGCCCGGCAAGACGCGAAGGTCCGCGGTCGGAACATGGGTATGGGTGCCGACGACGAGGCTCGCCCGCCCGTCGCAAAAGAACCCCATCGCCTGCTTCTCGCTGGTCGCCTCACCGTGAAAGTCGACAATGATCGCGTCGGCGCTTTGCTGCAGCGGACAGGCCGTCAATTCGTGCTCGACCGCGGAGAACGGATCATCGAGCGGATCCATGAAGACGCGCCCCATGGCATTGATGATGAGGACGCGCGCGCCGTTCTTGGCCTCGACCACGGCCGCGCCGCGGCCCGGCGTGCCGGCCGGATAATTGATTGGACGCACCAAGCGCGGCGCGCGCTCGATGAAGACCAGAGCTTCTTTCTGATCCCAGGCATGATTGCCGAGAGTGACGGCATCGGCGCCGGCTTCGAGCAATTCGCGGTAGATCGCCTCGGTGATGCCGAAGCCGCCGGCGGCATTTTCGCCATTGACCACGACCAGATCGAGCTTCCAGTCGCGCACCAGCTTCGGCAAACGCTCATAGACAATGGTGCGCCCGCTGCGGCCGACAACGTCGCCGATGAACAGAATTCGCATCGTCAATGGCCTCGCAGATCAATCACCTCGCGCTCGGTTAGCACGAGATCGAGGCGGGCGTCGTGGGGCGTCGTCGGTACGCGGGCAACCTCCTGCGCCGCGAAGGCGATGCCGACGGCGGTGATCGTCTTGCGCGCGCGCAAGCCTGCAATGGTGAGATCGTAATAACCGCCGCCATAGCCCAGGCGATAACCGGCACGATCGAAGGCAAGAAGCGGCACGAGAAGAATGTCGGGGTCGACAAGCGCGGCATCCGGCTTCGGCTCGCGGATGCCCCAGACCCCGGAGCCGAGTTCTTCGCCCCATTGCCATGCCCGCATGGTGAGCGGCTTGCCGCGGCCTTCGACCACCGGCAGCGCCAGTTGCGCACCGGCCTCCGCAAGCTTGCGCATCAGCGGCAGCGGATTGATTTCGGTCTTCATCGGCATGAAGCCGGAGACGATCGTGCCGGACGCAATCGGGAGCGGAAATTTCTGGGCCGCGATTGCCGCGACCGCCGCCTGACGTGAATCCGCCGGCAGCGCATCGCGCCGCGCCGTCGCCTCGCGGCGAAGAGCGGTTTTTGCGTCCTCAATACTGGTCGGTGAAATCACTGATGGGGTCATACCGAGATTGAGTGCGGAGCCGCACCGGCCGTAAGAGCTCTGATCCCGGGAACCTACATAAGTAGGTGGGCGCCATGTGACCGAACCCAGGGGCCCGGCCAGGGACAGCTCCCGTCAGGATCGTAAGGCCCCGGAGAATTGTCTCCTACGCACCAGGCAGCCCCGCTCGCGCAATGTAGTGCGCAAAGCGGGCGAACGCCAATCACCCCGCCCACCCGACGGCAAGCACGGTGAACTAGCCGAGCGGCACGTCGCTATTACCGATCGTTTGATTGAGCTTCTTGGTGATGCTTTCGATGCGCTCGGCGGCGGCGCCAAGCGCCGCAGCGATCGAGGCTTGGGCGGCCTTGTTGCGATCTGACGTCAGCACGCGGGCGTCTTGCAGCGCGGCCAGCTCCTCTTCCAGGCGCTTGAGCCGAAGGCCCGCTTCGGCCAGTTCATCGGCAACAGTGAGCGCCGCCATCACGGTCAGCCGCGTGTCGCCGATCTCGCCGAATTTGCCGCGCAGACCGCCGATGCGCATGTCGAGATCGCGGGCAAGCTCGATGAGATGGCCTTCCTGGCCGTCTTCACAAGCCATGCGGAACTGCCGGCCGTTGATCGTGACGTTGACCTGAGCCATTACGCCAAAGCCCCAAGCTCCGTTACGCGAACGCTTACATCACTTGAATCCGGCGTCTCAAGTTGACGCCTGAACTTTACGTGCGAACTTCATGTCCGAACTTCATCTCACTTGCCGGTGGCAAGGTCACCTCAAAGATCACTCGAAGATCGCCGGCAACATCCCTGCCGGGATTAATTGCCAGAATTAACTGCCAAGACTAACTGCTGGGGCTAACTGTTAAGATCGCTCATTCGCCGCCAGCATATCGCGAATTGTTTCGATCGCCTGCTCTATGCGCTGCATGACCTCGCGGTTGGCGGTCTCCAGCGTCCTGGCCCGCGCGGTCGCCTCGTCAAGCTCGCTGGCAAGCCGCGCCCGGTCGCTACCCAGCGCCTGAACCTGATCGGCGAGCAATTCCTCGCCGCGATCGGCCTCGGACCGCCGCTCCGCCGCCGCCTCCAAAGCGTCCAGTGCCAACGCCAAGCGCCGCGTCGCAATCTCGATTAGATCGGCGTCACTCATCTGGCCATTCACCGCGGCCATCCCCGCCGTCACATTGGGCGCAAAAATTGTGCGACGGCAATCGTTTACCCGGAGAACTTTACGTCGTATCGAGGGAACGCGTCAACGATCAGACCGTTTTCCCCAAGTAAGCCTGTGCATGACTTCGCCTCGGGTTACGCGCACAGAATGGTGACATTTGACTCAAGGGCCTCGCATGCTATCTGTCCCCGCCACTTTCCATGATCGCGGCAGCCGATCTTTGCGCCGCGTTTGGCCTGTCCAATGTCGGCTTGGCCGACTTTGGGCCCCCTCACTTAGGCCTGTACGATGACGATGCCGGATCGAGTTGCCGCAGCGGGCGCAAGTCCCGCGCAGGCTCAAAATTTTCCCGCCTCCGTCGCGGCCCCCGTCTCACGAGCCGACCACGACTGCATGGCCAATGCCATCCGGGCGCTCGCGATGGACGCGGTCGAGAAAGCCAATTCGGGCCATCCCGGCCTGCCGATGGGCGCGGCCGATGTCGCGACCGTGCTATTCACCCGCTTCCTGAAATTCGACCCGGCTGACCCGAACTGGCCGGACCGCGACCGCTTCGTACTCTCAGCCGGTCACGGCTCGATGCTGCTCTATTCGCTGTTCTATCTGCTCGGCTACGAGAAAATGACGATTGCCGAGATCAAGCGCTTCCGCCAGCTCAGCTCGCTGACGCCTGGCCATCCCGAGCACGGCCACACACCGGGTGTCGAAACCACCACCGGGCCGCTCGGCCAGGGGCTTGGTAATTCGGTCGGCATGGCGATCGCGGAGCGCCATCTCGCCGCACTATTCGGCAGCGACGTCGTCGATCACAGGACCTATGTGCTTTGCTCCGACGGCGACCTGATGGAAGGCATCAGCCAGGAAGCGATTGCGCTCGCCGGCCATCTGAAACTGAACAAGCTGATCGTGTTCTACGACGACAATCACATCTCGATCGATGGGCCGACCTCGCTTTCGGATTCCGTCGATCAGGTGAAGCGGTTCGAATTTGCCGGCTGGTCGGCAAGCCGGATCGACGGCCACGATCCCGCGGCGATCGCGGCCGCGATCGAAGCGGCACAGCGCAACGACAAGCCGACCATGATCGCCTGCCGCACCACGATCGGCTTCGGCGCGCCGCACAAAGGCGGCACTGCAAAGGCGCATGGCTCCGCGCTCGGCGCCGAGGAGATCGCGGCAACGCGCAAGAACCTCGGCTGGACTTCGCCGCCATTCGAAATTCCCGCCGCCATTCTCGATCAGTGGCGCGCGACCGGCGCGCGCAGCAAACCCGCCCGCGCTGCCTGGCAGCAGCGCCTCGCCGCGCTCGATCCCGGCAAGCGCGCCGAATTCGAGCGGCGCCTGCGCAGCGACTTTCAGGATAAGCTCACGGCTTCGGTCAACGAGGTGAAGCACAAGCTTGCCGACGCGCCGAAGGAAATCGCCACGCGCGCGGCGTCCGAATTCGCGCTCGACACTCTCACCGCCAAACTGCCGGAAATGATCGGCGGCTCGGCCGACCTCACCCCTTCCAACAATACGTGCACCAAGAGCACTCCGCCTTTGAGCGCCGCCGACTATGCCGGCCGTTACATCCATTACGGCGTGCGCGAGCACGGCATGGTGGCCGCCATGAACGGCATGGCGCTGCATGGTGGCATCGTGCCCTATTCCGGCACGTTCCTGGTGTTCTCGGATTATTGCCGCCCGGCTGTTCGGCTTGCTGCGCTGATGGGACAGCGTGTCATCCTGGTGTTCACACATGACTCCATCGGGCTTGGCGAAGACGGCCCGACGCATCAGCCGGTCGAGCATCTCGCGGCGCTGCGCGCCATTCCCAACCTGAAAGTGTTCCGTCCCTGCGATACGGTCGAGACGATCGAGTGCTGGCAGCTTGCGCTGCAATCGAAAGACGGCCCGAGCGCACTGGCGCTGTCGCGGCAGAACCTGCCGCAATTGCGGCTCGGCTTCGACGCCGACAACCGTTGCGCCGCGGGCGGCTATGAACTGATCGCGGCCGATGACGGCACCGCAACGGTTTCTTTGTTCGCGACCGGATCGGAAGTCGCGCTTGCCGTCGAAGCAAAGAAACTCCTGGCGGCCCGTAAGGTCTCCGCCCGTATTGTCTCGGTGCCGTGCTTCGAGCTTTTCGCGGCAATGCCGGAGAACAAACGCACCGCCGTTATCGGCAACGCCAAAGTCAATGTCGCGGTCGAAGCCGGCATCCGTCAGGGCTGGGACGCGATCATCGGCTCGGCCGGAGCTTTTATCGGCATGACCGGATTTGGCGCCAGCGCGCCCTACAAGGATCTTTACCAACATTTCGGGCTGACGGCCGAAAAGGTGGCCGAGGCGGCGCTGGCTCGACTATGAAGGCGTGACTAAATAAGTCTGCCGCCCAACGGTCATTTTTTGGGCGCGGAGAGGTTGCCAGGGAGACCGGAATGTCGGTACGCGTTGCCATTAACGGTTTTGGCCGGATCGGCCGAAACATCCTGCGCGCTTCAGTCGAAGCCGAGCGCGATGATATTGAAGTCATCGCCATTAACGATCTCGGCCCGGTCGAGAGCAATGCGCACCTTCTGCGTTACGACAGCGTGCACGGCCGCTTTCCCGGCGAGGTGACGGTCAAAGGCGACACGATCAGCGTCGGCAACGGCGCCATCAAAGTGACGGCGGTCAAAGACCCCACGCAATTGCCGTGGAAGGAACTCGGCATCGACATCGCGCTCGAATGCACCGGCATCTTCACCTCGAAGAAGGCGGCGTCCGCCCATCTCGACGCCGGCGCCAAGCGCGTTCTGGTTTCGGCGCCGGCCGACGGCGCCGACCTGACTGTCGTTTACGGGGTCAATCACGACCAGCTCGCGAAATCGCATGTCGTCGTATCCAATGCGTCGTGCACCACCAATTGCCTCGCGCCCGTCGTCAAGGTGCTCCACGACGCGATCGGCATCGACAAGGGCTTCATGACGACGGTGCATTCCTATACCAACGACCAGCCGTCGCTCGATCAGCTGCACAAGGATCTTTATCGCGCGCGCGCCGCGGCGCTGAACATGATTCCGACCTCGACCGGCGCGGCCAAAGCCGTCGGCTTGGTTCTGCCGGAACTCGCCGGCCGCCTCGACGGCGTCTCCATCCGCGTACCGACGCCGAACGTCTCAGTGATCGATTTCAAGTTCGTCGCCAAGCGTCCGACCAGCGTCGAGGAGATCAACGGCGCCGTGAAGCGCGCCGCGGAACAGCAGCTCAAGGGCGTGCTTGGCTATACCGAGGCGCCCAATGTCTCGAGCGACTTCAACCACGACCCGCATTCCGCGATATTCCACATGGATCAGACCAAAGTCATCGACGGCACATTGTGCCGCGTGATGTCCTGGTACGATAATGAATGGGGTTTTTCCAACCGCATGATCGACACCGCGGTGGCAATGGGCAAGCTGGGGTGACCGTGAGCGCGATGAGTTCCAGTGCCGGCGTATTGATGAAGCCCGCCTTTCGCAGTCTCGACAACGCCGACGTTAAAGGCAAACGCGTGCTGCTCCGCGTCGATCTCAACGTCCCGATGCAGGACGGCAGGATCACCAATTCGACGCGCATCGAGGAGATTGCGCCGACCATCATCGAGCTGTCCGCCAAGGGCGGCAAGGTGATTTTGCTGTCGCATCTCGGACGACCGAAAGGGCCGAACCCGAAAGAGTCGCTGCGGCCGGTCGCAGCCGAAGTGGCGCGCATCGTCAAGCGCCCGGTCGCTTTCGCCGAGGATTGCGTCGGCCCCAAAGCCGAGACCGCCATCGCCGCGATGAAGAGCGGCGACGTTGTTTGCCTGGAAAATACCCGCTTTCATCCGGGCGAAGAAAAGAACGACAAGGACTTCGCCAGGAAGCTTGCCGCGCTTGGCGACGTTTATGTCGATGATGCGTTCTCGGCCGCACATCGCGAGCATGCGGCCAATGCCGCGATCGTGACGGTGTCCAATCTTCCCGCCTATCCCGGCCGCGCCATGCAGGCGGAGCTCGAAGCGCTGCACAAGGCGTTCGAGACGCCGGAACATCCGGTGGCGGCGATTGTCGGCGGCGCCAAGATATCCACCAAGCTCGATCTGTTGGGCCACCTTCTGCAAAAGGTCGAGACCCTGATCATCGGCGGCGGCATGGCCAACACGTTCCTTGCAGCGCAAGGCAACGCCATCGGCAAGTCGCTGTGCGAGATCGATCTCATCCCCAACGCCAAGGAGATCATGGCCAAGGCCAAGGCGATGAACCGCGAGATCGTGTTGCCGGTCGATGTGGTCGTGGCAGAGAAGTTCGCCGCGCATGCGCCGTCGCGCGTCGTTGCGGCGGACGCGGTTGGTGCTCGCGACATGATCCTCGACATCGGCCCGCGAAGCGTCGAGCACGTTATCTCCGTGCTGGGCCGCACCAAGACGCTGGTGTGGAATGGGCCGTTCGGCGCCTTCGAGCTCGAGCCCTTCGATAACGGCACGCTCGCGGTCGCCGAAGCGGTTGCCGAACTGACCGAGGCCAAGAAGCTCGTCAGCTTTGCCGGCGGCGGCGATACGGTGGCGGCGCTGAACGCGGCTTCGGTCCGCGACCGGCTCACGCATGTTTCGACCGCCGGCGGCGCCTTCCTGGAATCGCTGGAGGGAAAAACGCTGCCGGGCGTCAAGGTGCTGATGGTATCGCCGTCGTCATCTGATTAGGTTACAGACACCGCACATTAGCTCACATCCGCCGGGCTGCCGCCGGCATCGAACGTCAAGGAGGACGCGATGAATCTCAGCGCATTGAACAAAGTCGCGGAGGCCATGGTAGCGCCCGGACGGGGCATTCTGGCAGCCGACGAATCGACCGGCACGATCAAGAAGCGCTTCGACTCCCTCGGTGTGGAATCAACCGTCGACAATCGGCGCGACTATCGCGAGATGCTGTTCCGCAGCGCGGAGGCGATGTCGAAATACATTTCCGGCGTCATCCTCTACGACGAGACCATCCGGCAGAACGCCAAAGACGGCACGCCGCTGGTCAAGATCATCGAGAAAGCAGGCTCGCTGCCGGGCATCAAGGTCGACAAAGGCACGAAACCCCTGCCGTTTTGCGAAGGCGAGCTGATCACCGAAGGGCTCGACGGACTCGGCGAACGGCTCGCCGAATATCGCAATCTCGGCGCCAAATTCGCCAAGTGGCGCGCCGTGATCGACATCGGCGCGAACATGCCGAGCTATGACTGCATCATGAGCAACGCGCATGCGCTCGGCCGTTATGCCGCGCTATGCCAGCAGGAAGGCATCGTGCCGATCGTCGAGCCGGAAGTGCTGATGGACGGCGATCATGACGCCGACCGCTGCGCCATGATCACCGAATGGGTGCTCAAGACGGTGTTCGAGCAGCTCTATTATCAGCGCGTCGCGCTCGAAGGCATGGTGCTTAAGCCGAACATGATCGTGCCCGGCAAGAAGTCGGCGAAGCGGGCGTCGGTCGAGGAAGTGGCCGAAAAGACGTTGAAGGTTCTCAAGGCCTGCGTGCCGGCTTCCGTGCCCGGCATTGCCTTCCTGTCCGGCGGCCAGTCCGACGAAGACGCCACCGCACATCTCGACGCCATGAACAAAATGGGGCCCCTGCCCTGGCGCGTGTCGTTCTCCTATGGCCGCGCACTGCAGGCGGCACCGCAGAAAACCTGGTCCGGCAAATCGGAAAATGTCGCGGCCGCGCAGCGCGCCTTCGGCCACCGCGCCATGATGAACGGGCTCGCCACGCTCGGACAGTGGAAGGCCGATCTCGAGCGGAAAGCGGCGTGACGCGAGAGGGAGGCCCGCGCCAACGGCTTTATCTCGTCACGCCTCGCATCGAAGATCCGGCAACGTTTGCGCGTCATGTCGATCAAGCTTTGACCGCGGGTGATGTCGCGGCCGTTTTGCTGCGGCTCGCCGATGGCGACGCGCGCACGCAGGTCGAACATGCCAAGACGATCGCCGCCATTGTGCAGCGTCGTGATGTCGCACTGCTGATCGAGGGCCATGCCGAGATTGCCGCGCGCGCAGGGGCCGACGGCGCCCATATCAACGGAATAGAGGCTTTTGTCGCAGCGCTTTCTCTGCTGAAGCCGGACCGCATCGCCGGCGCCGGTGGCTTGGTCAGCCGTCATGATGCCATGCTCGCGGGCGAAGCCGGAGCCGACTATGTCATGTTCGGCGAGCCTGACCGGCGCGGCCGCCGCTCGTCGTTCGATGAGTTGGAAGAGCGTTTGCAGTGGTGGGCGGATCTCCTGGAAATACCCTGTGTCGGTTATGCCGGTCATCCCGACGAAGTCGCGGCGCTGGCGCGCACGGGAGCCGATTTCATCGCCCTCGGTGAATGGATATGGACGGAACCCCAAGGCGCCGCCGCGGCTATCGCGGCCGCGGCCGCACATCTCACAACGTCGGCGGCGCGATGAAGCCGGCCGGCGTGCGAACGACGGCTTGCGCCGCCGCGCTTGTTGCAGCTCTCGTGCTGGCTCCGCCTTTTGCGCAGGCGCAGACCGGCGCGGCGCCGGCACCCGCTGCAAAACCTGCGATAAAACCCGCAGTCAAACCTCCCAGCACACCGACTGGCAAAGGCGCGGCTGCTCCGGCGTTCGCGCCGGCCACCTCTCCTCTCGGCAAGGCGATTTTGGATCCGGCCTATGGCGCGTTTCAGCGCGGCAATTTCCTCACCGCTTTTAGGCTCGCCGAGCAGCGCGTCGAGCAGGACAAAGACCCCAAGTCGATGACCCTTCTTGGCGAGCTTTACGCCAACGGACTGGGCGTGCCCAACGACGATGCCAAGGCTGCCGACTGGTACAAGCTTGCCGCCGCGCGGGGCGACAGCAACGCCATGTTTGCGCTGGCGATGTTCGCGCTCGCCGGCCGCGCCGGGCCGCGCGACCGTCAGGCCAGCGCCAAATGGCTTGCTTCCGCAGCCAAGCTCGGCCATCCCCAAGCCGCCTACGACCTCGCGCTGCTCTATATCGAGGGTCAGTTGTTTCCGCAGGATTTCGCGCGCGCGGCAGAATTGCTGCGCACCGCGGCGGATGCCGGCAGTCCGGATGCGCAATATGCGCTCGGCACGTTCTACAAAGAAGGCCGCGGCGTACCCAAAGACATGCACGAAGCCGTTAAGCTCTGGGGTCTGGCCGCGCTCGCCGACAATACCGACGCGCAAGTCGAATATGGTATCGCACTTTTCAACGGCGACGGCGTCGAACGCAACGAGGCCGCCGCGGCGCTGATCTTCCACAAGGCCGCACTCCACAACAGCGCGATCGCCCAGGATCGGCTGGCGCTTATTCTGTCCCGGGGCCAAGGCGCTCCGCTGAGCCCGATCAACGCCACTAAATGGCACCTGATTTCGCGCGCCAACGGCGAGACCGATCTCGAGCTTGACGGTTTCATCGACAAGCTCGATCCGGAAACACGCGCCGCCGGCGAAAAAGCGGCAAAAACCTGGCTCGACGCGCAGAAACAAGAGGCGCAGGCGCAGCACCCCTGAGCGGCCCGCAGCGCTTGCCGAGACGCTTTCCGACGACGCTTTCCTCTTGCGCTGAAGCGCCGTCAAGGCTACGCGAGGCGACCCCTCGAACATTCGCCGGTCGCCGATGCTTCACTCCGCCGTCATTAACGTCATGATCAAAGCGGCGCACCGCGCCGGCCGCAGCCTCAAGCGCGATCTCGGCGAGGTCGAGCAATTGCAGGTGTCGCTGAAAGGGCCGCGCAATTTCGTCACCGCCGCCGACAAGCGCGCCGAAGAGATCGTGCGCGAAGAGCTCGCCAAGGCGCGGCCGGATTATGGCTTCCTCGGCGAGGAAAGCGGCACCCATGAGGGCAGCGATAGGACCCATCGCTGGATCGTCGACCCGCTCGACGGCACGACCAATTTTCTGCACGGCATTCCGCACTTCGCGGTCTCGATCGCGCTGGAGCGTAGCGGCACCATCGTCGCCGGCCTGGTCTATAATCCCGCCAACGACGATTTGTTTGTCGCCGAACGCGGCAAGGGCGCCTTCCTCAACGATCAGCGCATCCGCGTCGCCGGTCGGCAGCGGCTGTCCGAAGCGGTGGTCGCCTGCGGGTTGCCGCATTACGGGCGCGGCGATCTCGAGCTTGGGCGGAACGAAATCGAAGCCGCCCAACAGCACTTTGCGGGGTTACGCCGCTTCGGTGCCGCAGCTCTCGACCTCGCCTGGATCGCGGCCGGACGCTTCGATGCCTATTGGGAGCGCGATCTCTCGCCGTGGGACATGGCCGCGGGCATTATCCTGGTGCGCGAAGCCGGCGGCTTTGTCACCGATCTCGACGGCGACGATGCGATTTTCACCAAAGGCCATGTCGCCGCCGGCAACGATACGATGCACCGTGAACTGCTGAAGCTTCTCAAAGACGCCGGCAAGAAAGCCGGCAAAGAAGCTGTTACGCCGTGACCGGCGAGCCCGGCATTTCGCTGCGGGCTTATCAAGCGGATGACGAAGACGCCTCCGTCGCGCTGTGGCTGCGCACCTGGCAGGCGGCTTATCCCGCTTTAGATTTTGCCGAGCGGCTCGACTGGTGGCGGGAACGCTGGCGCAAGGAATTGCTGCCTGCCGCCGAAGTGGTCATCGCCGAAGCCGAAGACGGCATGATTGGCTTCGTCACCATCGACACCGATACCCGCTATCTCGATCAGCTCGTCGTTGCGCCGGAATATTGGGGCGCCGGTCTGGGACTCGATCTCATCAACGCAGCCAAGCGCCTGTCACCCTCAGGCGTCGACCTTGACGTCAATGTCGACAATGCACGTGCACTCGCGTTCTATCGCAAGTGCGGATTTGCCATCACCGGCAACGGCAAGAATCCGATCACCGGCCGGCCGATCCACCGCATGAGCTGGCGGCCTTAAAGAAACAACGCCGCGCGATTTATCGCGTGCATCTTGTCACGTGTCCTGAAATTGCAATTTGGCGAGCCGTGCATAGAGCCCGTTGCCACCGGCCAATGTCTGGTGCGTACCCTCCTCGACAATGCGGCCTTCGCTCATCACCAAAATCCGGTCGCAGGACTGCACCGTCGCCAGGCGATGCGCGATCACGATCGTAGTGCGCTCGCGCATCAGGTCGGTCAGCGCGGCCGCGACTTGTTTCTCGCTTTCGGCATCAAGCGACGAGGTCGCTTCGTCGAGCAAAAGCAGCGGCGCGTTGCGCAGAATGGCCCGCGCAATGGCGATGCGCTGGCGCTGCCCGCCGGAGAGCGTGATGCCGCGCTCGCCGACCGGGGTGTCGAGGCCTTGCGGCAGCGCCGCGATGAAGCCCGCGGCATTGGCATGTTCGGCGGCCCGCGCGACTTCGGCATCCGACGCGTCGGGACGGCCGAAGCGGATATTGTCGCGCACGGAACTTGCAAACATCACGCTGTCCTGCGGCACAAGCGCAATGCGGGCGCGCAATGCCGCGGGATCAAGATCGGCGAGCCGCAGGCCGTCGAAGGTGATGCGGCCCGCGGTTGGATCGTAGAAGCGCAGCAACAGATGAAAGATCGTGCTCTTGCCGGCGCCGGAAGGCCCGACGATCGCGAGCTTCTCGCCTTGCCGCACCCGAAACGACACGCCATTGAGCGCAGGCGCGTTTTGCCGCGTCGGATAGCTGAAGCGCACGTCCTCGAAAGCCGCCTCCCCGCGCGGCGGCACGGGCAGAGCCAGCGGCTGCGCCGGAGCGAGGATCGCCGGTTTTATGGAAAGAATCTCGAAAAGCCGCTCCGCGGCGCCCGAGGCCGCCGCCACCTCGCCGCCGGTTTCCGACAGCGAGCCTAAGGCGCTCGACGCCAAGACCGCATAGAGGATGAACTGCCCGAGCCGGCCGGGCGTGATCTGCAACGACAAAACCTCCTTCGCGCCGATCCAGAGCACGAGAACGACGCTCGATGAGACCATAAAGATCGCGAGCGCGGTGAGCAGAGAGCGGGCGCGGATTGATTCGCGCGCGGCGAAGAAGGCCTGTTCCACTGCGCCGCGGAAGCGCGCGATGCCGAGCCGCTCATTGGTGAAAGCCTGCAGCACGCGGATCGCGCCGATCAGTTCGGCAGCATAGGCCGACGCTTCGGCAAGCGTATCCTGAGCGAAACGCGAACGGCGGCGCACCGCGCGGCCGAAAGCGTAAAGCGGCAGCACGATGATCGGAATCGCGAGCAGCACGTAGAACGAAAGCTTCGGGCTCGTCACCACCATCATGACGCTGGCGCCGACGAACAGCACGGAATTGCGCAGCGCGACCGAAATCGAAGAGCCGACGCTGGCTTTGATCTGGGTGGTGTCGGCGGTGAGCCGGGAGATCATCTCCCCGGTTCGCGCCGCGTCGAAGAAGACAGCCGACAGCGAGGTCAGATGCGCGAATACGTCGCTGCGCAAATCGGCGACGATGCGCTCGCCAAGCGTGGTGACGAGGTAGTAGCGCGAGGCGCTGGCAAAGGCGAGCACGGCGGCAATGCCGATCATGACCAGGAAGTAGTTGTTGATCAGGTGCAGGCCGCGTTCGGTAAAGCCGAAATCAATCATGCGGCGCGCGGCGATCGGCACAACGAGGGTCGTGACCGCCGCCAGCACCAGCGCACCGAAGGCGGCCAGCGCCCGGCCGCGGTAACGTCCGATATAAGGCAGAAGCGAGGCGAGCGGCCGCAGACCCGACCGGCTCTTGGCTGGTGCGTCGGTCGCCGCGGAACTCAACAGCTCAGCCGTTCCTTCCGGCGCGGATCGGCCGGTTGCGACCTCGACCGGCCCCACCGCGGCGGCACCTGCCGTATCGTTTTGGGCGCGCAAATTCATTCAGGCACGTAAATTCATCGGTAATTCAGCGCCCCCCGGCTATGCGGACTGGACTTTGCCCCTTGGGCGGCGCCCTGGCAATGCGGGGGCAGCAGCGCAAATCGGCGCAGCTGCGGCTTGTCGGGACGTCATTCCCGCGTTATACAGCCGCCCAATTTCCGTAAATCCTTAAAGTCCGAGAAAGCGCCGGAACGACGCCATGAAACCCGATACGCATCCCGATTACCACACGGTCAAAGTGGTCATGACCGACGGTACTGAATTCACCACCCGGACGACCTGGGGTCAGCCGGGCGATACGCTGCGCCTCGATATCGACCCGAAGTCGCACCCGGCCTGGACCGGCGGCCAGCAGCATCTGATGGACCGCGGCGGCCGTTTGTCGCGATTCCAGAAGAAGTTCGAAGGCTTCTTGAAGAAGTAACAAGCCAAAGCTTCAGGCGGCGGCTCTAGACTTCGGATTCGAAGGCGGCCTTCAACAGTCCCATCTGCCGTTCGACCGGATTATCGACCGGAACGCTCAGGTCCGGCGGCGCGTGCATGGTGGCGTCGAGCCGCCGCACTTCGCCCTGCAGCTTGGTGGAGCGCGCGATCAGTTCCTGCAGCCTATCCGGCAACAGCGCCAGCGATTTGGCGTCGCCTGGATCGCACGCGGCAAGGCGCACCTTGCTCTTTTCCTTATTGGCCTGGGCGAGCGTCATCTCGCCCTCTTTCACGGCACGATGCAGGAGCAGCCACGAGGCAAGCTGCATCAACCGCGTCGTCAACCGCATGCTTTCGGTGGCATAAACCAGGCTGGCGCTGCGCTCGAGCTTTTTGGATTCAGTGCGGCCGGAACCGTCGAGATAGCTGGCGGTTTCTTCCACCAGCGCCATGCCGTCGCGGAAAAGCGTCGCGAAGACCTGAGAACTCGCCAGCCGTTCGCTGAAAGAAACCGCGCCAACTTCCATCGCACGTTTGTCTGACATATACGCCTCACAACTAGTGCCGCCGACTGAAAGCTCCTGCGCGTCTTTCCGTGCGGGCGCCTCTTGCCGGGCACGCGCCGGGGGAACTTCATATCGAAACAGCCCTAGAACCCCATTTTAGCGCCTCAAGCTTTCGAATTTCGTCTCGGAGATTGCCGCAACGGTCTCACGAAACTCGCAAGCAGAGCACTCGCGGCAGCATCGCGCGAGATGCGCGAACTGTCCAGCGCCAAGCGGAATGAAGCTGCCGACATAGTTGCCAGCCGTCATCCATCGCTGCCACGCTCTCGCCGCAACGATTGAAATCGCGTGTAGAAATAAAAAAGAGCCGCCGTTGCCGGCGGCTCAAGGTGATAACAGGGAGGCGTCAAACAGAGTGGACAGGAGCCACTCAATGTCCAGAAGATGGACATTGTTTGTAATGAACGAGAAAGCTTAACGAAAGGTTAAGTAATCTCAAAAACTTGGCGAATTTTTTTCAAGCATAGCACGAGCCCTGCCACCACGAGAGCTAAAGTCTTGAAAAGTTTATTTCTTAAAGAACAGATCGGCCGCTGATTTCACCGCGCGCTTTTTTTCCATGTCGGCCTCAAGTCGCGCGATCTCGCCCTTCAACAACGCGATGCGGTCGGCAAGCTCGCCGGCTGAAAGCAGCGTGAGATCCTGGCCGATCTCGTGCGTAAGTTTCTTCTTCGGCGCGTCTTCGTCGTCGAAAGCGGCCATATCTGCTCTCCCTGCGCGGGAATTTTAGCTCTCGCTCCGGACCTTGTCACACGACGCCGCGGCGTCGCCCATGGTGTACGCCGCTGTAAATTCCGGAGAGCCACTCGACGGCGGCAACCAAGACGGCAAGAAACTGTCTGACCCTTTGAAAGTAAACGGGAAAATCCTTGCTCTGCGGGACCGCAGCCGCTACTAGTTTCGGCTTGCGGCCGATCCGAAGCGCGTCGGATCGCGCGCAGGCAGACGGGCGGTCGCGAAATCGGCGCAAAGCCCGTTAGGAAGTCGGTCGGATTCCGCGATTGCGGCGCATTCTGCGCCGTCGCCGGCCTCGGAGGTTGTCTTTGGCATTTTGGCGCGCCGCATGTCCAAGCACCGCGTCTCTCTGCGCGATGTTGGCGATCGTTGCGGCGCTCTTTGGCGCTGCGCCGGCGCATGCGGTCGATGCGGTTAACGTGCGCACCGACGCCGCCGCCATCGATTTGACCGATGCTGTCGAGTTCCAGCAGACCGATAACGGGCGCATCCAGGTTTCGACCGCACCCGGCGCCGACGGCATCATCCGCCGCATCGAAGTGCGCGGCCGCGAGGCAGGCAAGAACTGGGCGGTGTTCGCCCTCGCCAATAACGGCGAGGAGCAGATCGACCGCCTCATCGTCGTGCCGCACTATCGCATGGTGGGCTCCGGCCTGATCTGGCCCGATCTCGGCCTCTCGCGCATCGTCTCCATCACCCCTTCGTCCGGCGACCCACCCGACCGCCAAGACAATCCCAGCGCCGACATTTTCCGCATCACACTCGATCCGGGCACCGTGATCACCTTTGTCGCGGAGCTGCGCACCGACAACCTGCCGCAGATCTATCTGTGGGAACCCGACGCCTATAAGGACAAAGTCAATTCGCTGACGCTCTATCAGGGCATCGTCATCGGCATTGCCGGTCTCCTGGCTTTGTTCCTGACCATCCTCTTCGTGGTCAAAGGCAGCGTGATGTTTCCGGCCGCCGCCGCGCTCGGCTGGGCGGTGCTGGTTTATATCGGCATCGATTTCGGCTTCTGGCCGAAAGTCTTCGACATGTCGTCGGCTTCCGAGCGCATCTGGCGCGCCTCCGGCGAGGCGATCCTTGCGGCAACGCTGCTGGTGTTCCTGTTCGCCTATCTCAATCTCAATCGCTGGCACGTGCGCTATATCCACATCACGCTGGGCTGGTTGGCCTTCCTCGGCGCGCTGGTCGCGGTGGCGCTGTTCTCGCCGGCGGTCGCATCCGGCATCGCGCGCATCTCGCTGTTCATGATCGCGATCTTCGGCTTTGCGCTCGTGATTTATCTGGCGACGCACGATTACGACCGCGCGGTGATGCTGATCCCGACCTGGCTGCTCCTGGTCGTGTGGGTGATCGCGGCGGCGATGACCGTGCTCGGTTTTGTCACCAACGACATTATCGGGCCGGCGCTGCTCGGCGGCCTGGTTCTGATCGTCATGCTGATCGGATTCACGGTGATGCAGCATGCCTTTGCCGGCGGCGCGACCGGCGGCATCGTGTCCGACGTCGAGCGGCGCGCGCTGGCGCTGACCGGCGCCGGCGACATGATCTGGGACTGGGACGTCGCCGCTGACAAGGTATTCACCAGCCCCGAGACCGAAGCGGCGCTCGGGCTGAGCCGCGGCTCGCTCGACGGGCCGGCCGCCAAATGGCTCGACGTGCTGCATCAGCTCGACCGCGACCGGTTCCGCGCCACGCTCGACAGCGTCTTGGAGCAGCGGCGCGGCCGGGTGGCACAGGATTTCCGCCTGCGCACCGCCGACGGCCATTATCTGTGGTTTGCGATGAAAGCGCGGCCGGTGGTCGGCTCCGACGGCGAGGTGATCCGCCTCGTCGGCACGCTCACCGACGTGACCGAGATCAAGACTGCGGAAGAGCGGCTGTTGCACGACGCCGTGCATGACAACCTCACCGGCCTGCCCAATCGCGAATTGTTCCTCGACCGGCTCGACGCGGTGCTGAGCTTTGCCAAGACCGATGCAGCCATCCGTCCGACGGTCATGGTCATCGATCTTGACCGCTTCAAACAGGTCAACGATTCCGTCGGCATGGCGGTCGGCGATTCCATTCTGCTGACGCTGGCGCGCCGGCTCGGCCGGCTGATCAAGCCGCAAGACACGCTGGCGCGGCTGACCGGCGACCAGTTCGGGCTGATCCTGCTGTCGGAAAAGGATCTGGCACGCATCACCGCGTTTTCCGAGACCGTCCGCCGCACCTTACGGGCGCCGATCACCTTCCGCGACCGCGAGATTTTCTTGACCGGCTCGGTCGGTTTGGTGCTCGGCGAAACCAACGAACCGCAGCGCGCCGAAGAGCTGCTCAAAGACGCCGAGCTTGCGATGTATCACGGCAAGCGCGGCGGCGGCGATCGCATCGAGGTCTTCAAGCCCGCCATGCGCGCGCGCAAGAACGATCGGCTGTCGATCGAGTCCGATCTGCGCCGCGCGCTGGAACGCGACGAGATCAGCATCCTGTATCAGCCGATCATCCGTCTCGAGGATCGCGCCGTTGCCGGCTTCGAGGCGCTGGCGCGCTGGAACCATCCGAAGCTCGGCCGCATGTCGCCGATCGAGTTCATCAACATCGCCGAAGAGACCGGCCTCATCGTCGAGCTCGGCCTGTTCGTGCTCGATCGCACCGCGCGCCAGCTCTCGACCTGGCAGCGCACGCTGCGCCAGCGTGAGCCGCTCTTCGCCAGCGTCAACGTGTCGTCGCGGCAATTGCTACGCCACGATCTGATCCAGGATATCCGCACCGTGCTGGCGCGCTCGCCGCTCAACCGCGGCTCGCTCAAACTCGAGATCACCGAGTCCGTGGTGATGGAGAATCCCGAACACGCCGCCCAGATGCTGCATCGCATCCGCGAATTGGGTGCAGGCCTCGCGCTCGACGATTTCGGCACCGGCTATTCGTCGCTGTCTTATCTGCAGCGCTTTCCGTTCGACACCATCAAGATCGACCAATCGTTCGTGCGCACCACGGCGAAGGGCACGCGGCCGGTGATCCTGCGCTCCATCATCACGCTTGCCCACGATCTCGGCATGGATGTCGTCGCCGAGGGCGCGGAATTGGATTCCGATGCGGTCGAACTGTCGCAGCTCGGCTGCGAATATGCGCAGGGCTTCGTTTTCGGCGAGCCGATGAGCGCCGAGCGGGCGCGGATGCTGCTCGAGCCGGAGCCCGCAGCAAGCCGGCAGGCCGAATCCGGCGTGAAGACCAAAGTGTTCTGATTAAAAACTGTTCTAACTAAAAGCGTTGCGATCAAGTGGGCCCGGCGTCAGGCGTGGCCGGCTTCGCTCGACAGCATGCCCAGATCGATGCCGATCTTTTTCAGCGCCATCTCGTACTTGCCGCCGATATCGGTGCCGAAAATAAGGTCCGAGTCCGCCGCGCAATGCAGCCAGCCATTGCCTTGAATCTCGTTTTCCAGCTGGCCCGGCGCCCAGCCGGCATAGCCGAGCGCGAGAATGGCGCTTTCCGGCCCGTCGCCACGAGCAATGGCTTTGAGAATGTCGATGGTGGCGGTGAGGCAGATGCCGTCGTCGATTGGCAGCGTCGAGTTCTCGATGAAAAAATCGGCACTGTGCAGCACGAAGCCGCGCTCGGTCTCGACCGGTCCGCCGCGCATCACCTTGACCACACCGGTCCGCGTCGGCAGCCGGATCGCGTCGGCCGACGGGATGACATTCAACTTCACCAAAAGATCTGAGAAATTGATGTTCGGCGCCGGATGATTGACGACGATGCCCATCGCCCCTTCGGAGGAATGCGCGCAGACATAGATCACCGAACGCGCAAAGCGATCATCGAGCATCGCCGGCATGGCGATGAGCATCTGGCCGTCGAGAAAACCTCGGCGCCGGCTGGTTTGCGACTTGGCGCGCGGCAGTTTCATGGTGCAAAGGTTAGCCGATCGCTGTTCAATTGCAAACGAACGAGCGCCCGAAAAGTTCACAATATGGCCTTTACGCCTGCGCCGAAATTTTGGCGGCTGTAGGCCCGCGCTCGCGTGTCAAGTTAAGTTATAGTCACAATCATGTCAGTGGCGCTTGGCCGCGGATCGACTTAAACAGCGCCCATAACTCATTCGCATCCATGAACTAAACTGGCCGCAATCGCCTTCATGACAGCATTCGTGACAAAGCCCGTGCGCGAGCGTCTTCGATCAACAATCGTCGCCGCGCTGTTCTGCATTCCCGTTGGCGGACTGGTGTCGTCCGTTTGGGCGCAGGATGCTTCCGAATGGGATGCGCAGAATCATACCGCCGCGCGCCTGATTGCAGGTTCGCAGGTTGCCGGCTCCGACACCAAGATTGTGCGCGCGGGTGTAGAGATCAAACTCGATCCCGGCTGGAAGACCTATTGGCGCGATCCCGGCGATTCCGGTGTGCCGCCGAAACTGGATTTCGCCGGTTCAGATAACGTCAAGTCCGTCATCGTGTTGTGGCCGGCGCCGGAACGGTTCCCCGACGGCGCCGGCGGCAACTCGATCGGTTATCTCGATCATGTCATTCTGCCGCTGCGGATCACGCCGCAAGACGCCAAGAAGCAATCATCGCTCGCGCTCAAGCTCGGCTACGACATCTGCGGCAATATGTGCGTGCCGGTCGAGTCCGATCTCAAGCTTGGACTCAACGGTGACGGCGCCGAGGATACGGCGATCGAGAAAGCGGAAATCCGCGTGCCGCGTCGCGTCGCGCTCGGCGAAGGCAGCGACACCAAAGGCGCGAAGGGCAGCGACGGCAAAGGCCTCGCCGTTCTTTCGGTGCATCGCGAGCCCGGCGACGGCCACGACCGCGTCGTCGTCGAAGTCGCGGCTCCTGCCGGTACGCCGGTCGATCTGTTTGCCGAAGGGCCGACCCCGGATTGGTCATTGCCGCTGCCGAAACTCAAAGGCGACGGCAATGGACCGACGCGGCAATTCACCTTCGACCTCGATGGGCTGCCGGCCGATGCCCAGACCAAAGGTGCGATGCTGACATTGACCGCCGTCTCCGACGACGACGCCATCGAGGTTCCGGCCCGGCTCGATTAAGCGCGCGCCTATAAGCGCGTCTGCCTCGATTTTTCAGCGCGCGATCTGTGCCGAAAACCGGTTTCCCCTTTGCGCGATGATGCTCTAGTTTAGCGCGCCGCCGCGCGGGTGGCATCATGTCTATACTGAGAAACGCGAGAGGATCGAAATCATGACTATCAAGGTCGGCGACCGCGTCCCAAGCGGCTCCTTCACGGTGATGACGGCCGATGGGCCGAAGCCGATGACCACGGACGAAGTGTTCAAGGGCAAGAAAGTGGTGTTGTTCGCCGTTCCGGGCGCCTTCACGCCGACCTGCCACAAGAACCACCTGCCCGGCTTCGTGAAAAACGCGGCCTCGATCAAGGCGAAGGGCATCAACACGATCGCCGTCACCGGCGTGAACGATGTCTTCGTGATGGACGCCTGGAAGAAGGCGACCGGCGGCGACGCCATCGAGTTCCTCGCCGACGGCAGCGGCAATTGGGCCAAGGCGCTCGGCCTCACCGCCGACTTGACCGAACGCGGGCTCGGCGTGCGCTCGCAGCGCTATGCCATGGTGGTCGAAGACGGCGTGGTGAAGACCCTCAACGTCGAAGACTCGCCCGGCAAGGCCGACATTTCCGGCGCCGACAATTTGATCAAAGGTCTCTAACGGGCTGCGCAACGAACAGCCAACCCTCCCCTTCAGGGGGAGGGTTTTACTTTTCCTATGGCCCGGATTTCGGCGATCGCCTCGCCGACCAGTTCATCGGCGCGCTCATTCATGTCGTGACCGGCGTGGCCCTTTACCCAATGCCAGCTGATTTGATGCTGGCCGAGCGCCCCGTCGAGGCGCTCCCACAGATCGACATTCTTCACTGGACTTTTATCGGCGGTTTTCCAGCCGTTGCGCTTCCATTTGCCGATCCACGACATGATGCCGTTGCGCAGATATTGGCTGTCGGTGTGCAGATCGATGCGGCACGGTTTCTTGAGTGCTTCCAGCGCCGAAATCGCGGCCATCAGTTCCATCCGATTGTTGGTGGTATCGCGCTCGCCGCCCTTGAGCTCCTTATTGACCCCCTTGGAAGAGAGAATGGCGGCCCAGCCGCCGGGACCCGGATTGGGCGACGCACCGCCGTCCGTGTAAATGACGACATGCGGCAGCGACGTTGCGTCACTCACGGCTCACTCACTCCGTAATCGCGAAAACTCTTTATGGTCTGGTGGAAGCGAAGCTTGCGCGCATATTCGCGCGGGTCTTTCGGCTTCACCAAGGCGCCGGCCGGCACGTCGAGCCAGTCGACCAGACGCGTCAGCAAAAAGCGCACCGCGGCGCCGCGCGCGAGCAGCGGCAACCTATCCCACTCCGAATGCGACAGTGGACGCGTCTTGGCATAGCTCGATAGCAGCGCCTGCCCCTTGGTGACGTTATAGGAATGATCCGGCTCGAAGCACCAGGCGTTCAAACAGATCGCGACGTCATAGGCGAGCGTGTCGGTGCAGGCAAAATAGAAGTCGATCAGCCCCGACAATTTGTCGGCGAGAAAGAAAACATTATCCGGAAACAGATCGGCATGGATGACGCCCTGCGGCAGACCGCGCGGCCAGTCGCGCTCCAGGATTTCGAGCTCGGCTGCGACCAGTGTCTCGAGATTGCGCTCGACTTTGTGGGCGCGCTCACGGCAGTTCTCGTAGAGCTGGCGCCAGCCCGACACCGACAGCGCATTGTCGCGGCGCATCGCAAAATCGGCGCCGGCAAGATGCAGGTGCGCTAGCGCCTCGCCCAGCGCCGCGCAATGCGCCGCGCTCGGCCGGCGAATCCACAGACCGTCGAGAAAGGTGACGACCGCCGCCGGCTTGCCGGCGAGCCGACCCAGAACTTTGCCGTCGCTGTTCTTGACCGGCTGCGGGCAAGTGATGCCGCGCGCCGCCAGGTGCTCCATCAGGCCGAGAAAGAACGGCAGATCGCGTTCGGCGACGCGGCGCTCATAGAGCGTGAGAATGTAATTGCCGCGGGCGGTATGGACGAGAAAATTCGAGTTTTCGACGCCTTCGGCGATGCCCTTGTAGGACAAGAGCTCGCCAACATCGTAAGCGGCAAGAAAGCGGCCAAGATCCTCGGCCGTGACATCGGTATAAACCGCCATGCGGGGCTCCAAACGATGGTCGCGGCTAACCCGGCAGATGTGTCCGCGTCAAGCCGCACCGCCCGCGAGCCAGGCGGAAAACCGTGCATAGAGATCGGCCGTCTCCGGTCCGCCGTCGCGATAGACCACGGGCGCCAGCGCCCGGCCCTCGGCATGCGCGATCCGGAACGCCATGTAACGGTATTGCTCCGGATAATGCGAGGTGTCTTCCTTGAACAGCGCGTCGAATTCGGACGACGGCTCGACTGGATCGAGCCGGTCGCGCTCATAGATCGCGGCGCGTTCGGCGATCTGCCAGGCACTGCCGTGGCGCTCGACCCGGTCGAGGAAGCGCGAGCACGAGGTGAGATCGACATCGACGCCGCGGAATTTCTGCCGGACGCGGATGACGACACTGGTTTCGGCCGTGGCGCGGTCCTTCTCGACCTTGATGAGCGGCGCCGAGAGATGATGCCGCGACCAGGTATGGCCGCCGGCATGGCCCGCCCGGCAGCGCTCGACGAATTGCTCGAACGGTCCGCGAAACCAGGACACCGAAATGTGCCCGTCGGCGGTGAAGGTCGAGCGCAGTTCCTTCCATTTGCCCCGGTCGCGATAGAGACCCCAGGCATTGATCAACTCGGCGATGGCGAATTTGTCGGCATAGTCCATGGTGACGTCCATGGTTGCTCTCTAGAGGTCCTGGACCTTGGATGCGCGGCACCTTAGATAGGCGCGCTAAACCGTGCAATTAGTTGCCCCGCCCCCCGTATCCGGCGCCTCTGCCGGCCAATGAAACGAAGCTCCCGGAATGAAAGCCATTGTCCTTCACGAATACGGCCCGCCCGACGTTCTGCGTTACGAGGACGTTCCCGATCCCCTGCCGCGGGCCGGCGAAATCCGCATCCAGGTGCATGCCGCGACCGTCAATCGCGTGCTCGATGTGAGCCTGCGGGCCGGCAAGGAGACATTCCGCAATCCGGTCCTGCCGCTCATTCCCGGCGTCGACAGCGCCGGTGTCGTCGATGCAGTCGGGCCGGAGGTGAGCAACTGGCACGTCGGCGACCGTGTCGCCGCAGCCGGCATCATGCCGCTCGATATCTGCGCCGAAGACGGCCACGGCTATAGCGGGCCGAAGGGCATGATGGGCATCAAGCGGCCCGGCGGCTTCGCCGAGCGCGTTGCGGTGCCTGCCTGCGCCGTGGTCCCGCTACCTGAAGGACTCGACTTTCATCGCGCCGCCGTCGTCATGCGGCATGTGCCGACGGCGTGGAATCTGCTCTTCCACGTCGCCGACCTGAAATTCGGCGAGACCGTGCTGATCATGGGCGCCGGCGGCAATCTCGGCACCATCGGCATTCAGATCGCCAAGAACGTGATCGGCGCCCGCGTCATTGCGGTTGCCGGCTCCGACGACCGCATTGCCGTCGGCATGAAGCTCGGCGCCGATTTCGGCATCAATTACAGCACCCATAATCTGCTCGACGAGGTGATGAAGATCACCCATGGCAAGGGCGTCGACGTGCTCTACGACAATATCGCCAATCCTGTTGTCCTGCCCGTCGCCTTCCACGCCATCGGCATGAACGGGCGGCTCGTGACCGCGGGCGCGCATGCCGGGCCTAATGTCACGATCGACTTCGCCCACCTCTATCACAAACAGATCACGATCCGGGGCCGTCCCGGCTACACGCCGTCCGACCTGCCGCATTGCCTTGAAGCCGCGGCCCAAGGAAAGGTCAATCCGCATATCGAGCGAGTGATGCCGCTGTCGCAGGCGGCCGAAGCGCACCGCCTCATCGAGCAGCACGAGAGCCACGGTAAAATCGTGCTCGATCCGACGATGGGCTGATCGCCGGCGCGTGCTATTTGCGCAAGATTATTTGATCGGGATTTGGGGAAGGAGCTTCGGGATTTGGGGAAGGAGGATGTGTCCGGCGCGACGGTCAGCTTTTACGGCAAGCGCGCTGCCGGACGGTCTCTACTTCGACTGCTTTCGCCATGAGTTCATTGCCGAGCGCCTCGAGATTTGTGACGATCTCGGAGCGAGCAATACTCGGCGATTCGGCGAGGCGGGCAAGACGAAAACATTGTTCGGCTTTGTCCACGAAATATTCGGCGTTCAGCATAGTTCGCGCGAGATAATGAGCGCGAATGCCGGTTTCAAGTGCAATTATGCATGGCTGAGATGTTATCCAAAAATTTGTTAAGGCTTGTGCACCCGCAAGGCGCCAACGTCGTGCTTGAGCGAAACCCGACCAAATAAAATCTGAAGAAATCGGGCGCTTCACACATCACGAGTCATCGACCGGCAATGTCGCCCGCACCGAGGGTCGCGCTGAAAATGCCGCGTGCCAATTGGCGATGTGCAAATGGCCCTTGCGCCAATCCTCGTCGCCGAATCTGAAATCCAGATAAGATAGCGCGCAACCAATCGCGATATGACCGATGCCGAACGGCGTTCGGGTCAGCGCCTCGGCCTCGCGCTCCAAATCATCCAAGATGGCCGCCTTCCTGACGGCGGTGCTCGCGATGTGCCTGTCGGAAGGCGCCTCACGCATCCGCTCGTCGCGCAGCAGAACCATCATATCCAAAAAGCCGTCGCCGAGGGCCTGACGGCGCAGTGCGGTCATCCGTGCCTTGCCCGAACGCGGAAACAATTTCGGCGTGCCGTCGAGACCGTCGAGATACTCGCAGATGACCCGGGAATCGTAGAGCACCGTGCCATCGTCGAGCACCAGCGTCGGAATTTTCGACAGCGGATTATCCTCCATCAGTTCGGCATGCGGCTTCGCTGTCGCCGCGATGGTGCGCACGCAGTTGATCCGATCGACCAGACCGCGCTCATGGGCGACGATCATGACCTTGCGCACAAAGGGTGAGCGCGGCGACCAGTGCAATTTCATGGGCGGTCCGGCGACTTATTTGCAACGACCTGGTGTGCAGCGACTTGGTTTGCAGCGACTTGCTTTTGCAGCGACTTGGTTTGCAACGACTTGGGCGAGTAACGGTTCGACGAATGGCAATTGGCGTTTTGCCGATCAAAACGCTAGCATTCCACGGCCTCGCGGTCGAGCAATCTGCTCGGCCTTTCTTTCTCCCTTGCCTATCGGACAATCGGAAATTTTCTCATGGACTACGACCCGCGCAGCGAGCCGCATAATCTTGCGCATGACCCGACCACGAGCCTCGTCGTGCCGCGACCGATCGGCTGGATCACGACCATCAGCCCGGCGGGTGTGGTCAATCTCGCGCCTTACAGTTTCTTCAACATGATCGCGAGCCATCCGCCTTTCGTGATGTTCTCGTCGAATAGCCGCAAGCATTCGCAGCGCCATGCCGAAAGCGGCAGCGAATTCGTGTTCAATCTCGCCACTTACGATTTGCGCAACGAAATGAACATCAGCGGTGGCGATTATCCGGAAAGTGTCAGCGAGCCGGAACTGGCCAAGCTCGCCATGGCGCCGTCGCGCAAGGTCAAGCCGCCGCGCGTGGCGCGCTCGCCGATCGCGCTCGAATGCATCTATTCGCAGACCGTGAAACTGGTCAGCAGCAACGGCAAGAAACACAATTACGAGATGGTGATCGGCGAAGTCGTCAACGTGCATGTCGACGACGGCGTGATTGTTGACGGCATGGTCGATATGGCGCGCATCCGCGCCATCGGCCGTCTCGGCTATCGCGGCGACTACACCGTCGTCGACAACATTTTCGAGATGCCGCGGGTGTCACATTCGAAATGATCAGCAAGCCGGCCATGCAGCGGCCTAGCAAGATTTTCTGACTATCGACGCGCCAAGAGACTTTCAGTTTAAAATGCAGGCACTTGGCAAAATAAAACAGCAGTCCGAAAGCCGAGTTGCACAATGAATTTCCGTACCCTTCGTTGACGCTGCGGGAGTGGCCGCAATAGTCTTTGTTCAGCATTTCTCAACATGCGAGTGCATAACCGTGGCCACAACCGACATCGTCGCTCCCTATACCGAAGGTCTGACACGCCGGCAGTGGAGCGTGCTCGGCGTCACCATGCTGTTCTGGTTGTTCGATGGCTACGAAACCTTCGCTTTGCTGCTGACCATCGGCCCTTCGCTGCATCAGCTTTTGCCCGCCGACGAGCTGAAAACGCTGCCGACCGTCGCCGCTTACCTGATCTCGATCACGCTGTTCGGCTGGGCTGTCGGCGGAGTGATCGGCGGCATCGTCGGCGATCGCCTGGGGCGGCGCTGGACCATGATCGGCGCGGTCGTGCTTTACAGCATCTTCACCGGCACAAGCGCGCTGGCGCCAAATTGGCAAATCCTCGCCCTGACCCGCTTCCTCACCGGCGTCGGCATCGGCGCGGAATGGGGCGTCGGCACCTCGCTGCTGCAGGAGACTTGGCCGGAACGGCTGCGCACCAAGGGCGCCGGTGTCCTGCAGGCGGCCTTTTCCGGCGGCTTCGTGGTCGCCTCGGTTCTTTGGCTGGTGATTGGCGGCTCGTTCGGCCTCTCCTGGCGCTGGATGTATGCTGCCGGCATCGTGCCGGCGCTGTTCGTGGCAGTGCTTGCCCGCGACATCCCGGAATCCGAGCGCTGGACCAAAGCCAGTCATTCGGCGCAGGCGATCGGCGCAGCGCTGCGCGCCAATTCCCGCAATCTCGTGCTGGCGATCATTGTTTCGATCTCCATCACGGTCGGCTTCTGGGCCATCTCGTCCTGGGTGCCGACCTATGCGGCGACGCTGGCACACGACCCCAAGAGCGCCGTCTATTACGCCGGCATGGCCGGATTGCTCTATGCCATCGGCGAAATTTTCGGCTGCATCGCCTTCGGCATCCTCGCCGATAGCTGGGGCCGCCGCTGGACGCTCGCCTTCTATCTCGCCGGCTCGATCGCGATCACGCCGATCGTCTTCCTTTGGGTCCGCGACCCCGACACCGTCGTGATGCTGCAGATCGCCAATGGCTTTCTCACCGGCGGGCTCTATGGCTGGTTCGCCGTGCATCCGCCGGAATTATTCCCGACCAGCATTCGTTCGACCGCGATCAGCTTGATCTTCAACTTCGCTCGCTTCCTGGCGATGTTCGGGCCGATCCTGGCGTCGACCCTGATCGCCTTCTTCGGCGGTTACGGCCCGGCGGCGACGACCCTTGCGAGCATTTTCGTGATCGGGCTAATCGTTCTGCCGTTCCTCCCGGAGACCAAAGGACAACCGCTTCCGGCATGAGTAAAGCAACGGCGATCCTCAAGCCCGGCGTTCCTGTGACCTTGGCGCCGGCCGGCAATATCAGCTTCGAAATCGAGACCGGCCAGCGGCTGCGGCTCACTCAGCCCGAGGGTGAGCAGGTCGCCGATCTGATCTCGTTCAATCGCGACGACATGCGCGAATTGCTGTCGATGCATTCAAGCCGCGCCGTCAATCTCAATTGGAAACTGACGGCGCCGGATACGCTCTACAGCAACCGCACGCGCCCGATGCTGCAGATCGAGGATGATTTGACTGGTGAGAACTATTGCGGCGGCGGCTATTGCAGCGAGCATCTCAATATCGCGCGTTACGGCGACAAGGGCTCAGGCGCGCCGAACTGCCAATCAAATCTCGAAACAGCGATCCGCGGCTACGGCATGGATCGCTGGAATTTCAACATTGATGCCTGTTTCAACGTGTTCATGACGGTCGCCTATGACGCGAACGGCGTCTGGGAGATCAGGCCGCCCAAGGGCAAGCCTGGCGACTACATGACACTGCGCGCGCTGATGCCGCAGATCGTCGCCATTTCGAACTGCCCCATTCTGTTCAACGCCTGCAATAATTTCCGCTTGAAGCCGCTGACGCTCGAAATCCTCGCCTAGAGCGAAGTTGTTTCAGATTGAATGTTGTCGCTCTAGCATTTTGATGGAGCATGATCTTTTCGGAAAACCGGTTTCCACTTTTCCGGATCATGCTCTAGTAACGCGACGAATGCTGGCGATGGCCTATGCGGATTCACTCTAACTCAGCGGCCGCCGCGCCGAATAAAGCGCGGCGTAGAACCTCCTGCACCATTCGGCAAAGCTCGTGCCGAGATCGTGCCGACGGCCGGGGACGAGGTCGAAAATGTAATCGCAGCCCTCGCCGACGCAGTAGAATATGCCCCTGCCCTGCAGCGCCTGGGCATATTCGGCATTCTCGTGTCCGCAATCGGGACAGATCAGAAGAATGCGCGCGGCCGCCCGAACCTGCCGGATATCGGCGCCATCTCCCATCGCGTTTCCCTAGCCCGCCAGTCGCCAGCGCGTCATACCGCGCTTCGAATCACCGTATTTTATCAGAACCTGTTAAACGAACCTTGCGGCGGCCGCGCCCGCCTCGACTTGAATATTGGAAGCGATATGAATCATTTTCTGACCGGTCAGCCGCTATGGCTTGCCGCCCTCATCGTCGTCGGTTTCGGCACTGCAATATCGATGTTCGGGCCGCGTGTCGTCCGCTCGATGAGATGACCCAGGCGCGCCGGGCGCGGCTGATCGCCGCCAAGAGCACCGCTCCGAACGTCATATGGTTCGTTCTGTCCGGCGGCGCCGTCATGACCATCGGCTTCACCTTCTTCTTGGGCACGAAAAATCTGTGGGCGCAAACCTTGATGACCGGGCTCATCGCACTCTTGATCACTGCGGAGCTTTTGACCGTTGTTGCCATCGACCGGCCTTTCACCGGCGGCATCGCCGTGTCGCCGGATGCGCTGACGTCCGTGCTTGCGGACTTCGGTGCCAACGGCACAAAGGCGGCGTCCCCAGCCGGGGCGCAACCGCATTGAGCTTGCGGCGTTGGCCCGATGCCGAACAGAAAATTGCAACCCAGTGGGAGCTTGTCCGGCCGCCGCCGGCACGGCAGTATGAGGGTTGGGAACAGCTGTCCGTCGGTTCTGCCGAACGCATGTGGGGCGCAGGCGCATGAAGACTATTCTTGTTCCGACTGAGCACGGCGCGGCCATGGTATCAGCGCTCGATACGGCGCTGCTGCTGGCGCGCAAATTCGACAGTTTCATCGAGGGTTTTTCACTGCGGCCGGCGGTTGCCGATCTTGTTGCCATGGATCCCGACAGCGGCCTGACCATGGTCGCGGTGAAAGAGAACGATGCCGAGATGGTGCGGCAGGCGGAAGACATGTTCCGCTCGTTCATGCAGAACCATCAAATCTCCGAACAGAGCGGCGACGGACCGGCGGCCTTGTCCTGGCACTGGCTCAAGGACGCGCCGAGCGGACACGACTTCGTCGGCAGTTACGGCCGGGTGTTTGACGCCATTGTGCTGGCGCGGCCGGGCGACGAATGGCAAAGCCCATCCATGATCACGCTTGAATCCGCTTTGTTCGAGAGCGGACGCCCCGTTCTGATTGCGCCGCCATCTTCGCCAAAATCGCTCGCCACCAATATTCTGGTGGCCTGGAATTGCAGCACCGAACAGGCACGCACCATGGCCGACGCCATGCCGCTCCTTCGTCAGGCCGGGCGCGTCACGATTTGCACCGTCGAGGGCGCGACCGTCGCCGGCCCGAGCGGCGAGCAGATGGCGCGGGCGCTGAAGATGAACGGTATCGCCACCGACACCCTGACAATCAAGCCGGGCAAGCGCAGCGCCGGCGAAGTCCTGCTCGGCAAGGCCGACGAGCTCGGCTGCGACCTCATCATCAAGGGCGCCTACACGCAAAGCCGCTTGCGGCAGATGATCTTCGGCGGCACCACACGCTATGTTCTCGCCAATGCCAAGCTGCCGGTGCTGATGGCGCATTGAGCGGGCCAATTGACCACTTTGTTGCAATCCCAGTTGCAAGCCGTCTTGCCCTTTGCCGACGCGCTGTTGCGCGTTGCGGTCGGGCTTGCGCTGGTGCCGCATGGGCTGCGCAACACATTCGGCTTCTTTCCCAATACCGGCGTGCGGGCGCTGAGCGTTGCGGAACTGGCCAGGCAGCTTGACCAGAGCGGCTATCGTCCGGGCAAATTCTGGGCGCCCGCCATTTCAGTCACCCAGCTTGTCGGCGGGCCGCTGCTGGCGCTCGGGCTGTTCACCCGCCCGGTCGCGGCTGTAGTTCTCGTCTTTCTTCTCGTCGCCAACGTCGAGCGCTGGCATGTCGGCAAATATTTTTGGAACCAGCTCGGTCTTGAATATACGCTGATGTGGACGATCGCGACCTTCGTCGTGCTCGTCCACGGCGGCGGATATTATTCGCTCGATCACCTTCTAGGGACGTGACATGAAGATCAAAGCCAACGGCATCACCATCAATTATCAGATCGACGGGCCGGACAATGCGCCGTGTCTTGTGTTCTCGAATTCGCTCGCGACCACGATGGCGATGTGGGACGAGCAGGCGTCAGCCCTCAAGAACAAGTTCCGGGTGCTGCGCTACGACCAACGCGGCCACGGGGAAACCGAGACACCGGCCGGCCGCTATGCCTTCGATACGCTCCTCGCCGACGCGTTCGGTCTCCTCGATGCGCTTTCGATCAAGAAAGCACATTTCGCCGGCCTGTCGATGGGCGGGGCGACCGCGCTCGGCCTTGCCGAAAAACATCCCGACCGCTTCGACCGCATCATTGTTTGCGACTCGCCCTGCCAATCGACGCCGCAGAGCAGCCAGCAGTGGGAAGAACGCATCGTGGTCGCCAAGGACAACGGCATGGAAGCTTTGGTCGAGCCGACGATCGCACGCTGGTTTCCGGCCGAGACGGTCGCTCGGAACCCGCCCTATCTCGACAAGGTGCGCGGCATGATCCGCAATACGCCGGCCGACGGCTTCATCGGCTGCGCCGCGGCGCTCGCCGCGCACGATTATGCGTCGGCTGTCGCCACAGTGAAGTGCCCGGTTCTATTCATGGCCGGCGAGAAAGACGGCGCGACGCCTGCCGCCATGCGCAAACTCAACGAAAAGCTTCCGGGCTCGCATTTCGTTGAGCTTCCGGGCGCCGGCCATATCTCCAACATGGACCGGCCGGCTGAATTCACCCGCGCCATCGCCGATTTCTTGAGCTGAGCGCCAAATAAAAAGAGCCGGCCAAACAAAAGAGCCGGCACATGCATGGGCCGACTTTTTCATTCCATGCGTTAGATGTGCAGCAGCGCGATCAGGAGGCTTTGCCGCCGTTGTGCTTGCATTCGGATCTGAACTTCTTGCGCGCCTTGCCGTGGAGGCCTTTGGCGTTGGCCTGATCGGAGCAGGACTTCGAAACGGCCTTCTTGTCGGTCGCCGCTGGAGCGGCCGCCGCAGGTGCAGCAGCCGGCGCCGGAGCTGGCGTCGAAGTCTGCGCCCAGGCCGTGCCGGCACCGATGACGAGCGACAACAATGCAGCGCTGATGGCGAGTTTCATTATGCGGTCCTCTTTGCGGTCCTCAGGGATACTTAGCGATGAGCCGAAAAATGCTTACGCGTCTGAGTGCTTACGCACCCTTTAGGCGCTTATTGCATTCGCTGTAATAGCCGCCGCCCTTCTGGATCCAGCGCAATCCGCCATTGCCATTGCCGGCCTTGTTGGCGTGATACTGGTCGAGACAGGTCAGCATGCGTGCCTTGCCGGCCGAATCGCTCGAATATTTGGAGCTGACCGTGCTCGGGAACACCGCATTGCCGGAAGAAACCGGTGCCGGTGCGGGAGCCGCAGCCGGCGCCGAAGCGGTGGAGGACGCCGGCGCGGCAGCCGGAGCGGCGCTGGTGTCAGAGCCGCACTGCGCCTTGCGGAAGTCGTTCCACTTCATGCCGTTGAGCGAGCCGTCGGTTTTGGCGGCTTTATACTTGGCGCTGCATTCCGTCATGGTCAGCGCTTGCGCGGAGGTGCCTTGCAAAGCGATGGCGGCAACGACCGCGCCGGCAAAAAGCGTAAGATAGCGAATAGTCATGATGAGCTCCTAAGGTGTTTCCTCACACTCGAAAACAAACTGAAACTTCGGGCGGCCGTCTAGAGCGACAATTCGTGCTCCGCCGGCACCCGGCCGTCCGGCGTCAACTGATCGACGACGTCCGGCAAATTCTGACTTAACCCGGCTAGCAAATCCTCGCGCGACAATCCAGTGTGCGACATCAAGGTGTTGATTTGATCGGCACCAAGCGCCTTGGCCAGATCGTCGGACGAGATCTGCTGGTTCGCCCCTTTGCCGACCCACGACTGGGCGGCGTTGCCCTGCCCGGACTGCTGCAATTGCTTGAGCAGATCGTTGAGCCCGCCGGACAAAACGCCGCCGGCTGCGCCGCCTGCCAAGAGGCCGCCAAGGGGACCTTTGAGCACGTCACCAAGACCGCCGGCGAGGCCACCGAGTCCCCCCGGAAGGCCAGCCATGTTGCCGCCCGCGTTCGGCTGCGGCGCCGATCCCGCCGGCGCCGTCGATGCACTTGAGCCACTCGTGAAACTTTTCAGCGCTTTGTAGGCAAGCAGTCCGAGCATCGCCATCATCATCGGCGACATGCCGCCGCCGCTGCTGGCGGTCGAGGGAGCGCGCGGTCCGCGCGGGCCGTTCTGCATTCCATTGAGAACATCCATCAAACCCATTTTCGCCTCCATTGGGGCTTGCTGCCCCAGCTTCGCCGGTTTTTGCCCGGGACTTCTCAGGATTTCTGCCCAAGGCTCCCAGGGAAGTATGGCTAAATTTGCTCGTGCCAAGTCACTGCCGAGCCATTTCAAGTTATTTCAAGTCGCCGCCACGTTGCTTGCGTGGTCACCCGCGCCCGAGTTTCGGCACAATTCGACGAAAGGCGAATGACGGAATAGGAGCCGCAAGAAGGCAAATGCAGGTAATTACTCACCGCTTGTGATCGTGGTGCGCCGCGTGCGCGTGCGGCTCGCCGATCATGTCGCCGCAGCCGGCGCGGTTCGCCCAATATTCCCAGGCGCGCCAAGTCTCCGGCGCATGCGGTTTGTAGCCGGCAGCCCGCGCCGCGATCTCGCCTTTGGACAACGGAATGAGCTTGCCGGTCTGCATGGCCGCCATCTGCACCCGCGCATTGCGCGGCAAATAGACCGAAAGCCGCACCACTTCGATGATCGAACGCGAAGCGGATGCAAAGCCGTGGCCGCGCATCAGCGCGACACTGCCTTTGCCGAGGCTTTTCGCCAGATCCCTGCCCTGCGCCATATTGGTGACGAGGAGATTGGTGTCGCCGAATTTCTTGCGGATGTCCCAGACCGGCACTTTGCCGCCGATGAAGCTGCCGGAATGGATGACCGGCTGCAGCGGCGTCTTGATCAGGCCGAACGGCAAAGTGTCCTCGGCGTGGGCATGAACGACCGCCGTCACATCGGGGCGCGCCTCGAAAATCGCCGCATGGATAAAGCGCTCGAGATACGGCTGGCGCTGATCCTTGATCGGCTCGCCTTCCTGATCGAACTCGATCAGATCGTGGCGCTGCACCAGTTCCGGCGCCAGCGAACGCGACATGAAGAAGCGTTTCGGATTGTCAGGATGCCGCACGCTGATATGGCCGTAAGCATCGACGACATCCTCATTGGAGAGAATGCGGTTGGCGACGACAAGATCGCGGAGCAGATCGTCAAGCTGGCTCATGGCGGCGTATTCATCCTCAAGGTGTTTTGTTGGCTGGCAAAAAGATCAGCGTAAGTCGGTACGAACAGATCGTCGACTTTGACCGGTTTGTCGATCAAGAATAAATCCTGCTGGTACTGGATCAGCGTCTCCAGCGTCCGCCGGTTCGGCTCGACGCTATAAGGTCACGGATCGCCGTTGAAGACCTCCCAGATATCGTCGATCTCGCTGTAACTTTGGCATAAACGCACCGCCTCGCCGTTCATCGCGGGCTCTCAGCTAGCACGCTGGTCGGGGGGCAGGAAGGCTCGGCGGCGACGGCGCTATGTGGTCAATGCAATTCTTTGCGCAGGATCTTGCCGATATTGCTCTTGGGCAAGGAGTCCTCAAACTCGATTATGGTCGGCCGCTTATAGGCGGCGAGCCGCTCGCGCAGGAACGCCTTCAATTCGTCCTTGTCGAGCGCGGGATCGCGCTTGACGACGAAAAGCTTCACTGCCTGCCCGGTGCGGGCGTCCGGTACGCCGATCACCGCAGCTTCGAGCACGCCGGGATGCTGGACCGCGACATCTTCGACTTCGTTGGGGAAGACTTTGAAGCCGGAGACATTGACCAAATCCTTCTTGCGGTCGAGGAGCTTGAGGAAGCCTTGCGCGTCGAAGGCACCGAGGTCGCCGGTGCGCAGCCAGCCGTCAGCGGACAGCACGCGTTCGGTCTCGGCCGTTTGCTGCCAATAGCCGAGCATCACTTGCGGGCCGCGCACCCAAACTTCACCCTCCTCGCCGACGGCAAGCATCTTGCCGGCATCGTCGCGGATGGTCACTTCGGTCGACGGGAGCGGCAAGCCGACGGTGCCAAGCTTCGGCTTGAGGAACGGATTGATGCAGACCACCGGCGACGCTTCGGTGAGGCCGTAGCCTTCCACCACTTCGCTGCCGGTGATGTCGCGCCAGCGCCGCGCCACTTCGCTCTGGATCGCCGCGCCGCCGGCGACCGCGACGCGCAGCGCGCTGAAATCGAGCGCGGCGAATTCCGGCACATTGGTCAGCGCGTTGAACAAAGTGTTCACGCCCGACATCCAGGTGATCTCGGCCTCGGCCATAATCCGGATGAGCCGGCGCAGATCGCGCGGATCGGGAATGAGATAGTTCAAGCCGCCGAGAACCGCGAAGGACAACAGGTTCGCGGTCAGCGAGAAGATGTGATAGAGCGGCAGCGGCGTCAGCACGCGCTCGTGCTCGACATCGACGCCGGTGCCGATCCAGGCGTGGCACTGCAGCGTATTGGCCACCAGATTGCGATGGGTCAGCATCGCGCCCTTGGGTACGCCGGTAGTGCCGCCGGTATATTGCAGCAGAGCGACGTCGCCCGGGCGGGTCAGCGCATCGCGATAGGTCTCGCCTGGCGCGCGATCACACGCTTCCTGCAGCATCGTGTAGGTTTCGAACTCCCACGCCGGCACGGCATGCCTGATGTATGAATTGGCGAAATTGAACGCCCAGCGCTTGAGTACCGGAACGAAATCGCCAAGCCGCGCCACGACGACATGGCGAATCTTCGTGGCGCCGATGATCTGCTGCAGCTTGTGCGCGAAATTCTCCATGATCACGATCACGGTCGCGCCGGAATCGGCGAGCTGCTGTTGCAATTCGCGCGGCGTATAGAGCGGATTGACATTGACGACGGTCAAGCCGGCGCGCAGCGTGCCAAGAAATGTCACCGGATAGGCGAACATATTCGGCAGCATGATCGCCACGCGATCGCCCGGCCGGCAGCCCGCCGCCTCGATCAGAAACGCCGCGAAATCCCGGCTGTCGCGATCCCATTCGGCATAGCTCATCCGCGCGCCCAAACACTCGAAGGCAGGCTGCTCGGCATTTTTCCGGCAGGCTTCGAGCAACATCGCCGTCAGCGACGGATAAATGTCCGGATCAATCGTTTTGGGCACGCCTGGCGGATAAGACGAAAACCAGCTTGGCTCCGCCGCCCCGGCTCTGGTCCGTTCCACCCGCGTCACGAACGCCATAAGATCAGTTCCTCGACACCAAATTTAACATTGAACACCAAGGGCGTAACAGAAGCCTAAACAAACATCGAGACGGAGCCGGGCATAAAAGGCATGCCGGCCCGGCTCTTGCGCTCGTGATTTCCCATCGGCGGTCGGACAGTTTTATTCGCACCGCGCCCAGCGATGAGAGACGGTCAGGTCAGCCGCTGCTGCAGCGCAGCAGAAAATCGGCACATGTGGGGTGAGATCAGATAGCGAAAGCCGCAATGCCGGATTACGCATTGCGCAATCCGGCTCTCGTATCAGTCCGGCGAATTCAGCCCGCGTTTTCGGCGAACAACTGTTTGCCCATGCCGTTGAAGCGCGCTTTCTGATCGTCGGACAGCGAGTCGTAGAAATTCGACAGCGCCGGCCGCACGGTTTGCACGGCTTGCAGCATGGCCTTGAGGTGCTGGCCGACCGCGGCGAGCCGCGCCGGCGGCGTCGCCGGAACTTCGCTTGGGCACGCCGCCTTGATCGTATCGGAAGCCTGTGCCGCCGCAGACTGCAGCGCCTCGAGTTTGCCGCGCTGGGCATCGCTCGGCCTGACGACGCGATCGATCTGGTCGCCCGGCCAGGCCATGACGCTTGTATTGCAATCCGTTTGCGGATTTTGCGCGTTCTTCTGGTTCTGCTGCTTCGGCGCCGGCGGTGCGATGCTGTTGAACCGCGCCTTCTGCTCGTCGGAAAGCGAGTCGTAGAACTTGTCGAGCGGCGGGCTGATGGCATTCACCGCGTCGACCAGCGTCTGCAGGCGCTGCTGCATGGCGCCGAGCCGCGCCGCCGGCGTGAACGCGACGCTGGTCGGGCAATGCAGCTTGACTTCATCGCTAGCTTTCACCAGCGCATTGCCGAGATCGTCGAGCAAAGCGCCTTGCTGCTGATCCGGCTGCACGGCGGCCTGGATCTGATCGACCGGCCAGCCGGTGACTTCGGCGGCTTCGTCGCTGCAGCTCTGCGCCATGCTTTGCGTGAGCGCCGCCATGCGTGCCGGAGCGCTCGGCCCTTGCACGTAGTCGGTATAATCGTACGGCGAGAAAATGGCCGAGTAGACGTCGCCATAGCCATAGGCCCAGAACGGATCGACGTCGTAATAATCGTCAGGCCACAGCGCGTAATAGAAAAAATCGCCGTAGGCATAAGGCCAGAACAGCGGCCCGAACCAGCCGAGGTGATGGTGCGGGTGCCAGCCGTGATTCCAGAACGGCCGCCACGCCGGATCGCCGGCGAGACGCCGGTGCTCGGCAAAGGAATGCGGATCGGCGTGGAACGCGGCGGCACGCGCAGCCGGCGTCAGACGCGCATTGGTCGCAAGCGGATGCACGTTCGACGGCGCGAGATGTGCGTTGCTCACGTTACCGTGGCTGACATTGCCGTGGCCGTGGCTAAAATCAGCGCGGCCGATATTGGCGTGACCAAAGTGGGCGCGGTTGAAGTGGCTTGCCGTCGCATGCGCATGGAACGAGGGCCGCGAAAAATGCGCCACATGCGGCGCAGAGAAATGCGCATGCGCGGCGCTGAAATGCGGCGCCGCAAAGTGGGGTGCCGCAAAGTGAGGTGCCGCGTTGAAGTGCGGTGCGCCACCGCCACCACCAAAGTGCGGCGCGCCACCGCCGCCACCAAAATGCGGAACACCGCCCCCGCCGGGATGTCCTCCGCCGCCGCCAGGGTGCCCTCCCCCACCGCCTGGGTGTCCCCCGCCACCGCCGGGCCCGGCAGCAAGCGCTGGCACTACGCCAGTTGCTGACAACAACAAGCCGAGCACCGCGGCACTCGCGGTCATTCGCAGAGCTGTGGAACACAAGGCTGTGGAAATTTTCCCGGGCCTGCGACCGGTCTCACTACGCTCGACAATCTCTCGCATCGGACTTTCCTCGTTCGCGCATAGCAAACGCCAGATCGCCCCCGCGTGTTCCCCTGCCTCCGCAACTGTGATGCCGCGACGCACTCCGTCCGGCAGAGCAGCAATGCGCCTTGATTTGGATCATTCAACTTGAGCTTTGTTGTGTTCGGCGTCCTCGCGAACATTACAATCTCCTCATGTGGCAGGCGTTCCGCACCGGCCGCAGTTGATCTTGAGCCATGCGTGGGGCATGGTTGCCGCGCGCGTTCCGCGCACGGGTTTGCGTCGGTATTTTCGGGGGCTTTCAGCGACGAGTTTGCCGCGGTGTGTGCGTTGGCCCATGCTGTTTTGCTTCGGGGTGGTTGGGTGCGACGCAGCGTTTGTTCAGTCCGCGGGGCTTGCGGGCCTTTACCGGCCTGGATCCTTGGTCTGAGCTTGGGGCTGGCGCTGGCGGCCTGCACCATCGGGCCGGAATATTTGCGCGAACCGGCGCCGGTCCCGGTCGAATACAAAGAAACCAAAGGCTGGAAGGTCGCCAATCCGAGCGACGACATCGCGCGTGGCGACTGGTGGAAAGTTTATCGCGACCACGGCCTCGATACGCTGTTGCCGCAAGTTGAGATTTCCAATCAAACGGTCGCCGCCGCGGCAGCCGCCTACGAACAGGCGCGCGCCATCATCAGAGAAGCGCAGTCGTCGTTATTTCCGGTGGCGACCGCCGGCTACAACGCCACAAGCACGCGCACCGGATCGCTGGCAAACAGCGGCAATAGCAGCGCGAGCAGTGGCAACAGCGGTTTCGGCTTCGGCCCGAGCGGCACGACCTATTCGACGATCTATACTGCGCCGATCAACGGCAGCTGGGATCTCGACGTCTGGGGCAAAATCCGCCGGCAGATCGAAAGCAACACTGCGGCCGCGCAAGCGAGCGCGGCCGATCTCGACAATGCCAAGCTTTCGGCGCAGGCGGCGCTGGCGACCGCCTATTTCAATCTTCGCGCCGCGGATTCGCTGATTGATCTTTTGAGTCGCACGATCGGCGAATACAAAAAGAACTACACGATCGTGAACAATCAATTCAAAGCCGGCTACGCCGTGACGGAGGGCGACGTCGCGACGGCTGACGCTCAGATCGCGACAACGCAGGCGCAGCTGCTCAACGCCCATGTCCAGCGCGCACAATTCGAGCACGCCGTCGCCGTCTTGATCGGCCGCCCGCCGGCAGAACTCGGCATCGGTCCGCGGCTTCTCGGCGGCGGCATTCCAAGAACGCCGGTGACGCTTCCCTCAACGCTGCTCGAACGGCGGCCGGATATCGCCGGAGCCGAACGGACCATGCAGCAGCAGAACGCGCTGATCGGCGCCGCCGAAGCGGCCTGGTTTCCGGACATTTCGGTGTCGGCCATGCTGGAATATATCGGCCCGGTGCCGCTGCCTTTCAGCCTTGCGCGCTCGATCGCCAATGCCAGCGCGGCCGCGACGCAAACCGTATTCAACGGCGGGCTGACGTCGGCACAAGTCGATGCCGCACGCGCGGCGTATTGGCAGAGCGTCGCCAGTTATAGGCAAACCGTGCTGACAGCGTTTCAGCAAGTTGAGGACCAGCTCGCAGCGATCCATTATCTCTCGCTGCAGCTCGCACAGGAGCGCCGCGCCGTTGCCGACCAGCGCAAGGCGGTCGACGTATTCCTAAACCAATTCCAGGCCGGCACCGTCGCCTTCACCACGGTTGTCGTTGCTGAAATCCAATTGCTCGCCGACGAGGAAGCCGAACTCACAGTGCGGCAGGATCTGTTTCTCGCCAGCGTCAGTCTGATCGAGGCGCTGGGTGGCGGCTGGGATTCGGCGCTGTTGCCGACGCCGGTGCAATTGCAGAAAGGCTTTTCGTTCCTGCCGAAATTCGAATCGCAGCCGTCACCCGCTAGCCCGATCCCGAGCGACGTGCTGGTGCCGCCGCCACTCAGTCCACCGCCTGCCGGGGCGCCGGCACCACAATAGCGCCCAGATTCGGCACGCCGCACCCCGCATCGTCAAATCTACATGCCCACAAGCCATTGAATAAGCTTTAGATTCGAGCGATAATCCAAAGGATGAAAGAGGCTCGGCCGGAAGCCGTCCTCAACAGCCGCGCCCCCGCCGTCATTAGCGAATATTCATTAGGCGGGCAGCGGCGGCGCCCTCTATAAACGCGAAATAACGCCAGGAATTCAGGGATCATCGAACGCCCTCATGGACGAGCGAACGCGCAGAACGGATGACGATTTGGCGCCGGCACTTCGCCGCACCACGCCAGACCCGATCGTGAAGACGACGTCCGGTTCGAAATTCCGCATCGGTCTTGGCCTGATCACGATCCTGCTCGCGGTCGGCATCTATGAGACCGTGCACTGGATACGCGCGCCCGCGACGCGCGGCGGACGAAATGGGCCCAGCGGGCTGCAAACGGTCGGCGCCGCGACTGTCACGCTCGGCAATATCCGTGTCATCGTCAATGCGCTCGGCACCGTGACGCCGCTCGCCACGGTCACCGTGCAATCGCAGATCAACGGCTATCTCACCGAGGTCGCTTTCACCGAAGGACAGATGGTGCAGAAGGGCGACTTTCTGGCGCAAGTCGATCAGCGGCCATACGAGATTCTGAAAAAGCAATATGAGGGCCAGCTCGCGCACGACCAAGGCCTGTTGGCGCAAGCGCAGCTCGACCTCAAGCGCTACCAGACGCTCGCGGCGCAGAACTCGATCGCGCGGCAGCAGTCCGAGGATCAGGTCTTCATCGTGCAGCAATACGAAGGCTCGGTGAAACAGGACCAGGGCCTGGTCGATGCGCAGGCGCTCAACATCGCTTATTGCCACATCATTTCGCCGGTGACCGGCCGCGTCGGGCTGCGGTTGGTCGATCCGGGAAATTATGTGCAAACAACAAGCAGCACCGGCATCGCCGTGGTCACGCAGCTGCAGCCGATCACGGTGATCTTCACCCTGCCGGAAGACGATCTGCCGGAGATCATGCCGCAATTCAACGCCGGCACCGAACTGACCGTCAGCGCCTATGACCGCGCCAATCTGCGCCAGCTCGCCGTCGGCAAGGTTTCGGCCATCGACAATCAGGTCGATACCACGACCGGCACGGTGAAGATCCGCGCCCAGTTCGACAACGCCGACAATGCGCTATTCCCGAACCAGTTCGTCAATGCGCGGCTTCTGGTCAAGACGTTGGATAATGCCGTCACCGTGCCGACGTCGGCGATCCTGCGCGGATCGCCGGGCGCTTATGTCTATATCATCAATGCCGACAGCACCGTATCGGTGCGCAAGATCACAACGAGCGCGGTCGACGGCAATATCACCGCCGTCACTTCGGGGCTCTCGGCCGGCGAGCGCGTCGTCATCGACGGCACCGACCGTCTGCGCGACGGCTTGAAGATCGTCGTCGCTGCGGATCAGGCCGCTACAGGCGGCGACGCCCATGGTGGCGGGCAACATGGCGGTGCGCGTAGCGGCGGCGACCGAAGCGGCGAGCCCGGTGCTGCCCGGCGACAAAACTCAGATGGTTCGCAGTCTCCGCCGCCGCCAAGCGGCGGCCGGTAACGCGCCGGCCCGTGAGACAAAAGAATCGGCGCGGCGGTGAAGCGGTGCGATGAACGTCTCGGAAACCTTCATTCTGCGGCCGGTCGGCACGACGCTCCTGATGGCGGCGATCATGCTGTCGGGTCTCGTCGCCTACACCTTCCTGCCGCTGTCGACTTTGCCCGAGGTGGATTATCCGACCATCCAGGTGCAGACGCTTTATCCCGGCGCCAGCCCGGAAGTGATGACGTCATCGGTGACGGCGCCGCTCGAACGGCAGTTCGGCCAGATGCCGGGGCTGAACCAGATGACCTCGGCGAGCTCGGCCGGCGCTTCCGTCATCACGCTGCAATTCAATCTCGATCTCAGCCTCGATGTCGCCGAACAGCAGGTGCAGGCCGCGATCAATGCGGCGAACAATCTGTTGCCGTCCGATCTGCCGGCGCCGCCGATCTATAGCAAGGTCAATCCGGCCGACGCGCCGATCCTCACCCTCGCCGTCACTTCGAAAACGCTGCCGCTCACCGAAATCGAGGATTTGAGTGAAACGCGGCTCGCGCAAAAAATGTCGCAGCTCTCGGGCGTAGGCCTGGTCAGCGTCAGCGGCGGACAGCGGCCTGCCGTGCGCATCCAGGTCAATCCGCAGACGCTTGCCGCCTACGGCTTGAACGTCGACGACATCCGCACCACGCTCGGCAATCTCAATGTCAACACGCCGAAGGGCAATTTCGACGGCCCGACACAGGCGCTGACCATCAATGCCAACGATCAGGTCACCAGCGCCGATCAATATGGCCCCTTGATCGTTGCCTATCGCAACGGCTCGCCGGTCCGGCTTTCGGATGTCGCCAACGTTGTCAGCGGCCCGGAAAATAGCAAGCTCGCTGCCTGGGCGAATTTGACGCCGGCGATCATCGTCAATGTGCAGCGCCAGCCCGGCGCCAACATCATCCAGGTGGTCGACCGCATCAACGCGTTATTGCCGCAGCTGCGGGCAACGATGCCCGAGGCGCTCGACATCGCCATTCTCGGCGACCGCACGGTGACCATCCGCGCCTCGGTGTCGGACGTCGAATTCGAGCTGGCGCTCGCCGTCGTGCTGGTGGTGCTTGTGATCTTCGTCTTTCTGCGCACATTGCCCGGCACCGTCATTCCGAGTCTGTCGGTACCGCTGTCGATCGTCGGCACGTTCGGGGCGATGTATCTCCTTGGCTTCAGCCTGGACAATCTGTCGCTGATGGCGCTGACCATCGCCACCGGCTTCGTCGTCGACGACGCCATTGTCATGATCGAGAACATCGCGCGCTATGTCGAAGACGGCATGGATCCGCTCGAAGCCGCGCTGCGCGGCTCCGAGCAGATCGGCTTCACCATCATATCGCTGACCATTTCGCTGCTGGCAGTTCTGATCCCGCTGTTGTTCATGGGCGACGTGGTCGGCCGGCTGTTTCACGAATTCTCGATCACGCTCGCCGTCACCATCGTCATCTCGGCGATCGTGTCGCTTACCCTGGTGCCGATGATGTGCGCCAAGCTCATTCGCCATCATCCCGACGCCGAACGTACCGGCTTCGATCTCACCGCCGAGCGCGCCTTCAATGCCGTGATCGAGCGCTACGGCGAGGCGCTGAATTGGGTCCTGGATCGCCAGCCGGCGACGCTCCTGGTCGCCGTGCTCACGCTCGCGCTCACCATCGTACTCTACATCCTGATCCCGAAAGGCTTCTTCCCGGTGCAGGACACCGGCATGATCCAGGCGATCTCGGAAGCCTCGCAGAGCGTCTCCTATGACACGATGGCGACGCTGCAGGACCAGCTCGCCGAAGCGATCCTGAAAGATCCGGACGTCGAGAATCTGAGCTCCTTCATCGGCGTCGACGGCACCAATCAGACGCTCAATACCGGCCGCTTCCTGATTTCGCTGAAGCCGCACGATTCACGAAATCTGAATGCCACGCAGATCATCCGCCGCCTGCAAGGCGAAGTGTCCGGTGTCGTCGGCATCACGCTCTACATGCAGCCGGCGCAGGATCTGACCATCAATTCCACGATCAGCCGCGCGCCGTATCATTTCGTGCTCGAAGACGCCAATGCCACCGAATTCGCGACCTGGGTGCCGCGGCTGGTGCAGCAATTGAGCCGGCTGCCGCAATTGACCGACGTCGCAAGCGATCTGCAGCAACAGGGACTGGCCGCCAATCTCGTCATCGACCGCGCCACCGCCAGCCGCTTCGGCATCACGCCGGCCACCGTCGACAATGTGCTCTATGACGCGTTCGGCCAGCGCATCGTCTCGACGATCTATACGCAGTCGAACCAGCGCCGCGTCATTCTCGAGATCGACCCGAAACTGCAAAAATCGCTGACCGGGCTGACCTCGCTTTATTTGCCGTCATCGTCGTCGACGACGAATGGACAGGTGCCGCTCACCGCGATCGCTCATATCGACCAGCAGGCGGGCCCGCTCCTTATCACTCATTTCGGTCAGTTTCCGGCGACGACGATTTCGTTCAACACCGCCCCCGGCTATTCGCTCAACTCCGCGATCACGGCGATCCAGCAAACCGAGGCTTCGCTCAATATGCCGGCGAGCTTCATCACCGCGTTCCAGGGCACGGCGGCGGCGTTTCAATCCTCGCTGACCAATGAAATATTTTTGATCATCGCCGCTGTGGTGGCGATGTATATCGTGCTCGGCGTCCTCTACGAGAGCTTCATCCATCCGATCACGATCCTGTCGACTTTGCCGTCGGCGGGCGTCGGCGCGCTGCTCTCGCTGATGGTGTTCCGCTACGACCTCGATATCATCGCCATCATCGGCATCATTCTTCTGATCGGTATCGTCAAGAAGAACGCAATCATGATGATCGACTTCGCGCTCGATGCCGAGCGCAACGAAGGCCTGCCGCCGCGCGAAGCCATCTACCAGGCCTGCTTGTTGCGTTTCCGCCCCATTATGATGACCACCATGGCCGCGATCCTAGGCGCCCTACCCTTGCTGATGGGCACCGGCACCGGTTCCGAGCTGCGCCAGCCGCTTGGGCTCGCCATTACCGGCGGCCTGATCGTCAGCCAGATGCTGACGCTGTTCACGACGCCCGTGATCTATCTCTATTTCGACCGGCTGGCGGTACGGCTCACCGGCAGCCGGCCGGCAAATCCGCTGGCACCGCGAGCGTCGCCCGAAGCTCCGCCGACCGCGCCGGCCGAATGAATATCTCCTCGCCCTTCATCAACCGGCCGGTGGCGACCACGCTGCTCACGCTCGGTATTGCGCTTGCCGGCATTCTTGCTTTCTTGAAGCTGCCGGTCGCGCCGCTGCCGCAGGTCGATTTTCCGACGATTTCAGTCAACGCTCAGCTTCCCGGCGCAAGCCCGACGACGGTTGCCACCAGCGTCGCCAGTCCGCTCGAGCGCCATCTCGGCCAGATCGCCGACGTCACCGAGATGACCTCGCAAAGCGGCATCGGCCAGACCCGTATCACGCTGCAATTCGGACTGAACCGCGACATCGACGGCGCGGCGCGCGACGTGCAGGCCGCCATCGTCGCCGCGCGCGCCGATCTGCCGGCGAGCCTGCGCAGCAATCCGACCTATCGCAAGGTCAATCCGGCCGACGCGCCCATTCTCATTCTGGCGATGACATCCAAGACCCTGACCCAGGGCCAGATGTATGACGCCGCGAGCAACGTGCTGGCGCAACAGTTGTCGCAGATCGGCGGCATCGGCCAGGTCATTATTGGCGGCTCGGCGCTGCCTGCGGTGCGCGTCGAGCTCAATCCGCAAGCAATGTTCAAATACGGCATCGGGCTCGAAGACGTGCGCGCGGCGCTCGCCTCGGCCAATGCCAACAGCCCGAAAGGCACCATCGACGACGGCGACCGCCGCTATCAGCTCTATACCAACGACCAGGCGACCAAAGCCTCCGACTATACGCCGCTGGTCATCGCCTATCGCAACGGCGCGGCGGTGCTGCTCTCCGACGTCGCCGAGGTTCTCAACTCCGTCGAGGACGTGCGCAATCTCGGGCTGTCCAACGGCCAGCCGTCGGTGGTCATCATTCTGTTCCGCCAGCCCGGCGCCAATATCATCAGCACGATCGACAGCGTGAAGGCCGAACTGCCAGCGCTGGAAGCGGCCATGCCGGCGGACGTCAATGTCAGCATCGCCATCGACCGCAGCACCACGATCCGCCAGTCGCTGCACGACACCGAGGTGACGCTGGTGATCGCCATCGCGCTGGTGACGGTGGTGGTTTATTTCTTCCTGCGCAATTTCAGCGCCACGCTCATTCCCTCGGTCGCCGTGCCGGTTTCGATCCTCGGCACGTTCGGGGCGATGTATCTGCTCGGCTATAGTCTCGACATTCTGTCGCTGATGGCGCTGACTATCGCCACCGGATTCGTCGTCGACGACGCCATCGTCGTTCTGGAAAACATTTCGCGCTATCTCGAGGCCGGCATGCCGCGTCTGCAAGCCGCGCTGTTGGGCGCGCGCGAGGTCGGCTTCACCGTACTCTCGATCAGCCTGTCCTTGATCGCGGTGTTCCTTCCCATCTTGCTGATGGGCGGCATTGTCGGGCGGCTGTTCCGCGAATTCACCCTGACACTGTCGCTTGCGATCATGATTTCGCTCGTCATTTCGCTCACCACCACACCGATGATGTGCGCACTGTTCCTGCGGAGCTCGGCCACGCGCGACGGACGAAGCCGCAGCCCCCTGTTCGACCGCGCGCTCGCGGGCTACGAGCGCTCACTGTCGTGGGCGTTGCAGCACAGCCGCATCGTGCTTGCGGTGTTCTTCGGCGCGATCATTCTCAATATCGTGCTGTTCATGATCGTGCCGAGGGGATTTTTCCCGGAGCAGGATACCGGGCGGCTGATCGGCTCGCTGCAGGCCGACCAGAGCGTGTCGTTTCAGCTCATGACGCAGAAGTTGCGGCAGATGACCGAGATCGTGCAGGACGACCCCGCGGTCGAGAACGTCGTCGGCTATACCGGCGTCGGCTCCGGCGGCGGCTTCGGCTCGATCAATACCGGCTCGGTCTTCGTCTCGCTGAAACCGATCGGGGAGCGGCCGCCGATGGATCAGGTCCTCGCGCGGCTGCGGCCGAAACTCGCCAAGGTGCCGGGCGGCCGGCTGTTTTTGTTCGGCGTTCAGGACGTCCGCGCCGGCGGCCGGCAGAGCAATGCCGAATATCAATACACGCTGCAGTCCGACGATGCCGACGAGCTGTTCAAATGGACGCAACGCCTGGTCAACGAGATCGAGCATAGCCAGATCATGGCCGACGTCAGCTCGGATCAGCAGCAGCGCGGACTTGAATCTGATCTCGTCATCGACCGCGATACCGCGTCCCGCCTCGGCATTACGCCGGCACAGATCGACAATACGCTGTACGATGCTTTCGGCCAGCGCCAAGTGTCCGTGATCTACAGCGCGATCAACCAGTACCACGTCGTCATGGAGATCGACCCGCGCTACACGCAATATCCGGCGTCGCTCGGCGAAATCTACGTGGCGACGTCTGGCGGCGGCGCGGCGGGTACGGCACAGACCAACGCGCCGGTCGGCACCGTGGCGGCCAAGACCTCGGAAAGATCGACGGCATCGACGAGCGAAGCGGCGGCGGCAGCCAACAACAACTCGGCGCGCAACGCCTCCATCAATGCGCTCGCCAATACCGGCAAAGGCGCCACCTCCTCGGGCGCCGCGGTATCGACCGCGCAGGAGACCATGATCCCGCTCGCTGCGATGAGTCATTATAACGCCGGCAACGCGCCGCTGTCGGTCAGTCACCAGGGCCTGTTCGTCGCCGCGACGATTTCATTCAATTTGCGCCCCGGCGCGGCGCTCGGAGACGCCGCCAACGAAATCGAGGCCGCGACCAAGAGGATCCGCATGCCGGTGACCATCCACGGCACCTTCGCCGGCACCGCGCAGGTGTTCCAGCAATCGCTCGACAACGAGAAGATCCTGATCGCGGCCGCGATCGCCGCGGTCTACATTCTGCTCGGCGTGCTCTATGAAAGCTACATTCATCCGATCACCATCCTATCGACACTGCCGTCGGCCGGCGTCGGCGCGATTCTCGCCCTGATGCTGTTCCATACCGAATTCGATATCATCGGATTGATCGGCGTTATTCTGCTGATCGGCATCGTCAAGAAGAACGCGATCATGATGATCGACTTCGCCATCGAGGCGAAACGCGCCGGTCATCTGAATTCGCGCGACGCCATCTACCAGGCTTGCATCCTGCGCTTCCGCCCGATCATGATGACGACTTCGGCTGCGATCCTCGGCGCCGTCCCGCTCGCGGTGAGTTTCGGCAATGGCAGCGAAATCCGCCGACCGCTCGGCATCGCCATCGTCGGCGGCCTTCTGATCAGCCAATTGCTCACGCTCTACACGACGCCGGTGCTCTATCTTTATCTCGACCGGCTCGGCCAATGGTCGCTGCGCATGCGCGGACGATTGCTGCCGCGGCTGTTCGGTGCGCCGTCGGCGGGTTGAGCAGGCCGCGATTGGTTCAACGGATATAAAGCGGCCGGCGCGAATAGCAGCACGGCTCCGGACCCACTTGCAGCAACGGCCCAAGCATGAGCCTGAGCCGATGGATGTCGGCGCGCGCCGCCGCAATCTGCGGGCCTTTGTCCGCGTCGTCGACGTCGGGATTGGCCTCAAGATGGCTGATCAGCTTGACGTCGGCATAGATGGCGTCGCGAATGCACCAATAGCACTGCGGATCGGGGTCGCTGAAGAAGCCGAAAAGCCCGCCGGCCCGCGCCGGCACCGCGGCGTAAAGCATCACCAGGCAGCTCAGCAGAACAACTCGGCGCATTGTCAGGCTCCGGAACGAGCGCGGATGATAGCCAGAGTCATCCGCTGAGGGAAAGCCCTCACGACAACGGTCACGCGTCGACTGTCGCGATCTTCTCCTCGGTGGCAATCTCATGCAGCAACGTTCGCAGGTCCTTCGCACGTTTGATACCGAAGGCGGTCTCGAATTGCGCCTGCGCCTCTTCCCAGGCCTTGCGTGCCGCGCGAAAGCGGGCGGCACCGGCAGCGGTCAAGCGAATCTCCTTGCTGCGCCGGTCGGCTTCACCCGGTCCGATCGCGATCAGCCCGTCGCGCTGCAGGGGTAACAGGTTGCGCCCGAGCGTCGTGCGGTCGGTGACCAGCTCGGTAGCGAGCGCATTGATGGTCATCGCGCCCCGGCGTTGCAGCCTTGCAAGAATCGAATACTGGGTCGTCCGCAACCCGCGTGAAGCCAGGAATTGATCATAGAATTGCGAGACATGGCGGGCGGCTTGGCGCAGCGCCAGGCAGTTGCATCCGGCGGGATTGGTCAAATCCGGCGTCATTGTGGTCCTACAATTCCTCGCCGGCCCTTGCCAAGCGATATAGGCGTATATACTCCTAATCGTGCAGCCGTTCAATGAGACGGCGTGGCTGAGGGAGTGCCGGAATGTCCGCTTCCAGCGTTGCCCAAACAGAGACGCCCCCAGGCGCTGCGGCCGCCACAACGGCTGACAAGACGGCCGATGCGCCCCGCTTCGATCCACGCACCCGCGCTTTGATCGAGGGTCCGATCGCGGCGACGCTGATCCGCCTCTCGGCGCCGAATATCGCGGTGATGCTGGCGCAGACCTCGGTCGGACTGATCGAGACTTATTTCGTCGGCAAGCTCGGCACCGATACGCTCGCCGGGGTGGCGCTTGCCTTTCCTGTCGTCATGCTGATGCAGATGATGTCGGCCGGCGCCATGGGCGGCGGCATGTCATCGGCGATCGCGCGCGCGCTCGGCGGCGGACGCCGCGACGACGCCAACGCTCTGGCACTGCATGCTCTCGTCATCGCGCTGATCTTCGGCCTGACATTCACGGTTGCGCTTCTGTTCGGCGGCCCGTGGCTCTACGCGACGATGGGTGGCAGCGGCGGCTCGCTCGCGGCGGCCGTGACTTATTCCAATGTCATCTTCGCCGGCGCCATTCTGGTCTGGCTGTTCAATTCGCTCGCCAATGTGATCCGCGGCACCGGCAATATGCTGTTTCCCGCGCTCGTCACCGTCGCCGGCGTCGTCGTGCTGATCCCGCTGTCGCCTTGCCTGATCTTCGGCATCGGGCCGTTGCCGAAGCTCGGCGTCGCCGGCGGCGCGGTCGCGGTGTTGCTCTATTACGCGGTGGGCAGCATCGTACTCGCCGCTTACCTGTGCTCGGGACGCAGCGTCATTCGCCTGCAGTTGCTCGGCATGCGGCTGCGCTGGCCGCTGTTCGCCGACATTCTTCGCGTCGGCGCGGTCGCGGCTTTGATCACGGTGCAGACCAATCTCACCATCGCGATCGCGACCGGTCTTGTCGGCTCATTCGGCCCGGCCGCCATTGCCGGCTACGGCACCGGGTCGCGTCTTGAATATCTGCTCATCCCTCTGGTGTTCGGGCTTGGCGGCCCGCTCGTCGCCATGGTCGGCACCAATATCGGCGCGCATCGTCCCGAACGCGCCTTGCGCGTCGCCTGGATCGGTGCCGCAATTGCCGCGGCGATGTGCGAGATCATCGGCTTCAGCGCGGCCATCGCGCCGCGCGCCTGGCTGTCGCTGTTCGGCACCGAGCCTGAAATGATCGATGCCGGATCGCGCTATCTGCAAGCAGTCGGTCCGGTCTATGGCCTGTTCGGTCTCGGCATGGCGCTCTACTTCGCCTCACAAGGCGCCGGCCGCCTGCTGTGGCCGTTCCTCGCCAATCTGGCGCGCCTTCTTATCGCGGCCGGCGGCGGCTACATCGCCCTGCGGCTGACCGGAAATCTGACGAATGTGTTCCTTGCTTTGGCGGTTGCGCTTTCGGCTTTCGGACTCATTAATGCGGCTGCGGTCGCCGCCGGCGTGTGGTTTGATGGCCCCCGCAAGCTCGCCGCAGCGTCCGCAGCAGAGCCTTCCGCGTCAGGAGCCATCGCCAAATGAGCGCGCATTATCTGGAAGACTTTGTCGCCGGTCAGGTTTTCAATACCGGCCGCGTGCGCCTCGACAAGGAACAGATTTTCGCCTTTGCCAAGCAATTCGATCCGCAGCCTTTTCATCTCGATGCAGAGGCGGCGCGTCACTCGCCGTTTCAGGGCCTGGCGGCGAGCGGCTGGCATACCGCGGCCATGACCATGCGGCTCATGGTCGAAGGCGAATTCAAGCCGGCCGGCGGCATTCTCGGTGTCGGCTTCGACGACCTGAGCTGGCCGCGCGCGGTGCGGCCAGGCGACGAGTTGCATGCCAAGAGCGAAATACTAGAGGTGCGGCCGTCGAAGTCGCGGCCCGACCGCGGCTTGCTCAGAGTGCGCACGACGACGTTCAATCAGAAGGACGAGCCGGTGATGGTCTTCACCGGAAATCTCTTGGTGCCGCGCCGTCCGGCGGCTTCGGCAAACCCATAAGATCGGATCTCGGGAGACCTCGATGCGTATTCTGGTAGTCGGCGCCGGCGCGATCGGCGGCTATTTCGGCGGCAGGCTCGAAGCGGCGGGTCGCGACGTGACTTTTCTGGTGCGCGCGCGGCGCGCCGCGCAGCTGGCGAAAACCGGACTGGTGATCCGCAGCCCCGCTGGCAATGTCGAACTGCCCTCGCCGCCGACTGTCGCCGCGGAAAATCTGCATACGCCCTTCGATCTGATCCTGCTCAGCAGCAAAGCCTATGACCTTGCTTCAGCGATGGATTCCTTTGCACCGGCTGTCGGACCGAATACCGCGATCCTGCCGCTGCTCAACGGCATGGCACACATCGACAAGCTTACCGCGCGTTTCGGCGCCGGCGCCGTGCTCGGCGGCCAATGCCTGATCTCGAGCACGCTCGATCCCGAGGGCCGCATTCTTCATCTCAGCCCGATGCAGTATCTCTCTTTCGGCGAGCAGGACGGTACGAAGTCCACGCGCGTCCAAGCGATCCTTGCGGCATTGTCCGGCGCCGGCTTCGACGTCAATCTGAGCACGGCGATCATGCAGGAGATGTGGGAAAAGTGGGCCTTCATCGCCACCGGCGCCGGCATTACTTGCCTGATGCGGGCAGCGTTCGGCGATATCGTTGCGGCCGGCGCGGTCAAACTGACGACGGGAATGTACGACGAGTGCTGCGCCATCGCCACGGCGAACGGATTTCCGCCATCAAAGGCCACGATCGAACGCAGCGTTGCCATGTTCACTGCGCCGGGCTCGACGATTTCTGCCTCGATGCTCCGCGACATCGAGCGCGGCGCGCCGATCGAGGCCGATCATGTCGTCGGCGATCTCTTAAACCGGGCCATGAACACCAACCCGGCGTTGCTGCGCATCGCCTATGCGCATTTGAAGGCTTACGAAGCACGGCGTGATCGCGAAAAGCCGGCGGCGGCTGCCGCCTAGTGGAATTTTGGCGACCCGACGCCTATTATCGAGTGTGGGCGAGCAGGATTCTACGGACGGCATTGCGAGGAAGACGTCTATGGCCAAGATCACGTACCGTATTGTCGAGCACGACGGCGGCTGGGCTTATCAAGTCAACGGCGTTTTCTCCGAAACCTTCCCGACCCACGACAAAGCGCGCGCGGCGGCGCAGCGCGCGGCGCAGGAGCAGCACGTGCCCGGCGAAACGCGGGCGATCTCCTGGGAGGACAGCGCCGGCAAGTGGCACGAGGAATTGGCGCGGGGCGACGATCGGCCCGAGACCGATGTCGAGGGCTGACGGGCCGGATCACAGCAATGCGCATTGAGGCTCTTTCCGGCTGGACCAGCGAGCAACGGCACGTGGTCGCGGCCACTTTCCTTGGCTGGACACTCGATGCTTTCGACTTCTTCCTCTTGGTTTTTGTGCTCAAAGATATTGCGCGCGAATTCGATACCCACATCGAGGACGTCACCGTCGCCATCACGCTGACTTTGGCGATGCGGCCGATCGGCGCTTACATCTTCGGCCGTGCCGCGGACCGCTTCGGACGCCGGCCGGCGCTGATGACCAACGTGCTGCTCTACGCCTTTCTCGAATTTGCGTCGGGCTTTGCGCCGAGTTTCACCGTGCTTTTGGTGCTGCGCGCTCTGTTTGGCGTCGCAATGGGCGGCGAATGGGGCGTCGGAGCCTCGCTGACGATGGAATCCATCCCGCCGCATGCGCGCGGCTTTGTCTCCGGCCTCCTGCAGTCGGGCTATCCGGCCGGATATTTCCTCGCCTCGATCGTCTATGGCTTGCTGTATCAATATATCGGTTGGCGCGGCATGTTCATGATCGGCGTCTTGCCGGCGCTGCTCGTGTTTTATATCCGCCGCAAGGTTCCGGAATCGCCGACCTTCAAGCCGGCGACGGCGACATCGAGTGCCAGTACGCTTGCGATCGTGAAATCGCATTGGCAACTCGGCATCTATGCAGTGCTGCTGATGACGGCGTTCAATTTCTTCAGCCACGGCACGCAAGATCTCTATCCGACCTTCCTGCAGGTGCAGCACCAGATGTCGCCGCATGAGGTCGGCCTGATCGCCGTGATTTACAATATCGGCGCCATTGTCGGCGGCTTGTCGTTCGGCGCGCTGTCCGAACGCTTCGGCCGGCGGCGCATGATCATCATCGCCGCCTTGCTATCGCTCCTGGTTCTGCCGCTGTGGGCGTTTGCCACCAGCGCGGTGTGGCTCGCCGTCGGCGCTTTCCTGATGCAGGTGACGGTGCAAGGCGCCTGGGGCGTCATACCGGTGCACTTGAACGAATTGTCGCCCGATGAGGCGCGCGGCACGTTTCCGGGCTTTGTCTATCAGCTCGGCAATCTCATCGCTTCGATGAATGCAACGCTGCAGGCCGCGATCGCCAGCCATTACGGCGGCGACTATGCCTTTGCACTGGCAGTGGTCGCCGGCACGGTTGCCGTCGTGATCGCTATCCTGACCGCGCTTGGAACCGAAGCCAAAGGCGTGGCGTTCGGGACCGGTGATGCCGGCGATGCGGCCGAATATGGTGTCGGCGCGGCAAGTCGCACCATTTAGCGACGGCGTTTTTCTGGGGCGGACTCTTGAAACGCGGCGTGCTTGCGCCGCGATATCTGTGAACGAGATTTTAAGCGGCGGTTATTGCAGCAACAGGAGGCGCATATGTCACAAACTGTAGCCAGTATCTTGGTCGACACGCTCGAAAAGATTGGCGTTAAGCACATATTCGGCCTCATTAGCGACTCGCTTAACCCGATCGGCGACGTTGTCCGCCGCAGCAAAATTGAGTGGATCGGTGTCCGCCACGAGGAAGGGGCCGCGCTCGCGGCCGCGGGCCAGGCCAAGCTTACCGGTCGGCTCGGCGTCTGTTGCGGATCAACCGGACCGGGCAGTACGCATCTCGTCGCCGGCCTTTACGAAGCAAGCCACGATCACGCCCCCGTTCTCGCGCTCTCCGGCGACATGCCGCGCCAGCTGACGGGTATCGACTATTTTCAAGCGACAAATCCCAACATGCTGTTCCGTGATGTCTCGCTTTATACCGAGACCGTTTCCTCGCCCGCGCAGGCGCCGGCCGTCATCCATCAGGCCATCGCCGCCGCCTATGCCGGCCGTGGTGTCGCGCATTTGACGTTGCCGGTGGACGTCCTCACCTCAACAGCCGACGGCAGCGTTGCGAGTCTGGCCACGCTCAAGCCGCGTCCAGAAATCTTCGCCGGCGAAGCGGATATTGCCGAGATGGCCCGCCGCATCGACGAAGCCGGCCGCATCGTGATCATGTGCGGTGCTGGATGTCATGGCGCGGCCGACGAATTGCGTGCGCTATCCGATCGGCTCAAGGCGCCATTGATCCATTCCGTCAAGGGCAAGGACATCATGCCTTACGACGACCCGCGCTGGATGGGCGGCATCGGCATGATCGGAACGAAGGCCGACTATCACGCCGTCATGCACTGCGATCTGTTTCTGATGCTCGGCACCGACTATCCCTATTCGGAATTCTTGCCCCGCAAATGCGTCGTCATCCAGGTGGATGAGCGAGCGCGGGTGATCGGCCGCCGCGCGCCGACCGAGCTCGGCGTTGTCGGCTCGGTGCGACCGACGGTCAAATCGCTGCTCGCTCGGGTGAAGCCGAAGAGCGATGGCAAATTCTTCGAAACGGTCACGGCCCAGCGCAAGAGTTGGAACGAGATGCAGGACAAACAGTCCGATCCCGCGCGCAGCAAGGATCGCATTCACCCGCAGGCCGTGGCGCGTGCGGTGAGCGACCTTGCCGCCCGCGATGCCGTGTTCGTTATCGACACCGGGCTCAACACACTTTGGTCGGCCAACTGGATCCGTCAGAGCGGTGAGCAGCGGATTGTCGGCTCCTTCAACAATGGCGCCGTCGGCACCGCCCTTGGCCAGGCCAATGGCATCCAGGCGCTCGACCGTTCGCGACAGGTCATCGCACTCTGCGGCGACGGTGGCTTCAACATGCTGATGTGCGAATTCCTCACCTCCGTGCAGCATAAGCTGCCGGTGAAAGCCGTGGTCTATAACAATTCGACCCTCGGACTGATCAGGCTGGAGGCCGAGTCGATGGGGATGCCGGCCTGGAAAGCCATGGACTTCCCCAATCCGGATTATATTGCACTGGCAAGCGCCTGCGGCGGGGTAGGCTTCAAAGCCGAAAAGCCCGGCGAGTTGCGCGAGGCCATCGACAAGGCGCTCAAGGCCGACGGCCCGGCCATTATCGATTGCGTGGTTGCGGCCGATGAATTACCCAACGTCCCGCATCTCGACCTCGAGAAGATCGGCAATTTCGCCAAGGCCAAGATCAAGGAAGCAGTGCTGGCCGTGACGGGCGGGTGACTGCGCGCAGCGATAGCATTATGGAATCGGTCCGTCGCCGGGTATGTTGCCGGTCCCCTGGGGAAGTCGGGCCCGATGAATAATAAATTTGCAATGACCAGCAATGCCGCCGTGGTTGAAACCGCTTTGAGCGGCTACGAGCTGCTCAATAATCCCGTTCTCAATAAAGGCACCGCCTTCACCGACGAGGAGCGCGAGGAGTTCGACCTGCACGGGCTGTTGCCGCCGCATGTCGCCGAGCTCGATTACCAGGTGATGCGGCGGCTCGACGCCTTTCGTGGGCTCGGCCGCGACATCCAAAAATATGTATTCCTGCGCGGCCTGCAGGATACCAACGAGACGCTGTTCTACGCGCTTTTGACCCGTAACATCGAAGAGATGATGCCGATCGTCTATACGCCGACGGTCGGCCTGGGCTGCCAATTGTTCAGCCATATTTTCCGCAAGCCCCGCGGACTGTTCTTGAGCATCCCGCACAAGGATTGCATCCGGCGCATTCTCAGCCATCCGCGCTATGACGGCGTGCGCGCCATCGTCGTCAGCGACGGCGAGCGTATCTTGGGCCTGGGCGATCAGGGCGCCGGCGGCATGGGCATTCCGATCGGCAAGCTCTCGCTCTACACCGCCTGCGCCGGGCTGCACCCGGCGACGACGCTGCCGATCATTCTCGATGTCGGCACCGACAATACCGAGCATCTCAGCGATCCGCTTTATATCGGCTGGCAGCACGAGCGCGTGCGCGGCGCCGAATATGACGAGCTTGTCGAAATGTTCGTCAGCGCCGTACGTGAGCGCTGGCCGCATGTGCTGCTGCACTGGGAGGATTTCGCTATCGGCAACGCCAACCGGCTGTTGGCGCGCTACCGCGATCAGTTGTGCACGTTCAACGACGACATCCAGGGCACCGCCGCGATTGCCGTCGGCACGCTGTTGAGCGCCATCAATGTCACCGGCACGCCGCTCCGCGAACAGCGCATCGCCGTCCTCGGCGCCGGTTCGGCCGGCACCGGCATTTGCGCGCTGATCGCTCGCGCCATGGTCGGCGCCGGCTTGAGCGAAAGCGAAGCACGCAGCCGCTTCTACCTCGTCGATCGCGACGGCCTGCTGGTCGAAGGCATGAACGCGCTGCAATCGTTTCAGGCGCCGTTCGCGCAGAGCCGCGACCGCATCGCCTCATGGGCGCGCATGGCCGACGGCCATATCGGCCTCGCCGAAGTCGTCAGCAATGCCAAGCCGACCGTGCTGATCGGCACGTCGGGACAGGCTCACGCGTTCCACGAGGCCGTCGTGCGCGAAATGGCGGCGCATGTGCAGCGGCCGGTGATCTTTCCGCTGTCGAACCCGACCGAACGCAGCGAAGCGACCCCTGCCGATATCGACGCCTGGACCGAAGGCCGCGCCGTGATCGGCACCGGGAGCCCCTTCCCGCCGATCGAGCGCAACGGCAAAATGTTCCGCGTCGATCAGACCAACAATGCTTATGTCTATCCGGGCATCGGGCTCGGCGCGATCGCGGTTAAGGCGAAACGCATTTCCGACGCGATGTTCCTTGCGGCGGCGCGTACTATTGCGGAATTGTCGCCGGCCAAACGCGATCCGCAGGCCAATCTGCTGCCGCCTCTGGTCGAAATCCGTGACGTCACCTTCCGCGTCGCGCTTGCGGTCGCCCAGCAAGCGCTGGCCGAGGGCCTTGCCGATGCGATGTCCGACGACGCAGTGACGGCTGCGATCAAAGGCATCATGTGGGAGCCGGTCTACGCAACGTATCACCGGCGGCGCGGCCGATGACTGGACTTGGCTTCATTCCACCGGGCGATCAGCACGAAATCGGTGGCGAACATGCCACACAATTTTTTTCCACCAGTCAACCCGGCGGCCATCGGCAAAGCACAAGTCCTTCTTTTTGATTGGAATAATTCGAAGGCGCAAACGGCATTCCCTTTTAAATCATTTTAAGAAGGAATTTTTCGCGGCGCTATTTGGTTGTACATCGCGTACTCGATAAACATCGAGTAAGTTGTAGCTGTTTTACATTGGGTCAGCATGACATCGTATCGACTGTGTCCGTTCCGCCACCATGCTATCATCCACGCTGGCGATCGTCACTGCGATGATGAGTGCACCTGAAGCCAAAGCGCAGTCGCAACAGGGATCTCCTGCGAACGAGCAAGTATCTCCCCAAGTATCGCCACAAGAACTGCAGACGACGCCACCGACGCCATCTCAGCCAGCTACCTTAGTACCTGCGCCGCGCGCAGGAGGCCGATGCGCATCTGCCGCAAATCACGGTCAATGGCACGAAGAAGAAGCCGAAGCCAAAGCCGGTGGCCGCGATCAAACGCGCGCCCGAGGCGACGCCGGTCGACGCAACGACCGCCGCGCAGACCGCGCTCGATGCCAAGACCCAGGAATTCAACAACGCGCGCGACAACAACCTTCTCACCAAGCTCGGCGCCTCGACCACGAGCATCAGCCGCGCCGCGATCGAGCGGATGCCGCAGGCCGACAACCAGCCGCTCGACAAGCTCATCCTGCAATTCCCGGGCGTATCCTACGATTCCGCGGCATCCAATCCGAACTTTCACGTCCGCGGCGAATACGCCAACGTGCAAATCAGGATCAACGGCATCGTCGTGCCCGAGGGCGTGTCCGCACTCGGCCCGTTCCTCGACACCAATTTCATCGGCAAAATCTCGCTCCTCACCGGCGCGCTACCCGCGCGAATACGGCCTTCGCACCGCCGGCGTGCTCGATATCACCAGCCGAAGTTTCGCCACTCCCGGCGGCGAAGTCAGTCTTCTACGGCGGCAGCCGGCAGACATTTACGCCGAGCATCGACTACGGCGGCAGCTTCGGAAACTCCGAATATTTCGTCTCGGCGCGCGGCAATTGGAACGGTCTGGGACTCGAAAGCGCAACGCCGACCCCAACGCCATCCATGACTTCACCCAACAGGGCAAATTCTTCGGCTATGCGTCGTCGATGCTCGATGAATTCGACGCGCTTGAGCGTGATCTCGGCGGCGTCTTACAGCCGGTTCCAGATACCGAACAACCGGGTCAGCCGCCGATCGGCGACTTCGGGCCGGCGAGTCTCGATTTCATCGCAGATCAACGAGAACGAGATCGATCAATACTATCTCACCATGGCGACACTGCAGAAGCACGGCACCGACGGCGACGCGCAATTCGCGGTCTTTTCGCGCTATGCCCAAGTTCATTTTCTTCCCGACGTCTTCGACGATCTCGCGTTCAACGATCAGGCCTCCAACATCATCCGGCAAAGCACTGCTGACCGGCACGCAGTTCGACACATCTTACATCGTCAATGATCGACACACCTTGCGGGCGGGCTTTGCCGTCAGCGGCGAACAAACCAATGTCAGCAATGTCTGCGACCGTCCTGCCGATGACATGCGACGACGCGTCGATACCGTGAAACGTCACCGATCAAGACCTCGCTGCTCGGCTGGAATCTTGGCACATACGTCCAGGACGAATGGAAACTCACCAACAGCTCACCCTAAACGCCGGCGTGCGCTTCGATCAGTTGTATCAGTTCGTCGACACCAACCAATTCAGTCCGCGTATCGCACTGGTTTACAAGCCGTTCCGACGGCACGAGCATACACGCCGGCTATTCGCGATATTTCACTCCGCCGTATCAGGCACAGGCGACACAAGCAAATTTCGCGCTGTTCAACGACACGACTGTGCAGCCCGAAATTCCGCTGGCCGATCCGGTCAAGCCGGAGCGCTCTAATTATTTCGATGTCGGCGTTGATCAGATCGTCGCGCCCGGTCTCTCGATGGGGGTGGACCTTTATTACAAGCGCGCGAAAGACATGCTCGACGACGGCCAATTCGGCAATGTGCCGATCTTGACCCAATTCAATTGGGCGGACGGCTACAGCGAGGGCGGCGAATTCAAGGTCAACTATACGCAAGGCAATTTCAACGCCTATGCCAATTTTGCCTACAATATTTCGCGCGCGACAGGCCCGGAGTCGAACGAGTATCTGTTTGACGCCGACGAATTCGCTTATCTGCAGACGCATTGGCACTATACCGACGACATGCAGCGCATGACCGGTTCGGCCGGAACGTCATATCGTTTCATGGATACGACCACGGTTTCTGCAAACCTGATCTACGGCAGCGGCCTTCGCTCCGGAGAATTTCCATTGAAGTTCCCGAACGATTCACATGCGGCGCCTTACGTCTCCGTCAATACCGGCATAGCGCACGACATCCGCTGGTCGACCGACTATAAGCCGCTCACAGTGCGGCTCGATGTCGTCAATCTGTTCGACAGGATCTATCAGCTCCGCACCGGAGACGGCATCGGCGAATTCGCTCCTCAATACGGCGCGCGACGCGGCTATTATTTCGGCCTCTCGCAGAAGCTGTAAGGATCGGGTCGATCGCCGGCAATAAACTGGTTTGATCAGTTTTTCGGCTTGGCGCGAAAATCGACCGGAACGGTGAAGGTCAGGTTCTCATCGGCGACCAAAGGCGGCGGCGCGGGCACCGGATCCGCGCGCTGCAGCATCGCCAGTGCCGCCTCGTCGAAAGAGGCATCGCCCGAGCCTTTGACGATACGCGTCGATACGACATGTCCAATGCGGTCGAGGACAAAGCCTACGATCACTTCGGCGCTTTGCATGGCCCGGTCCGCCGGATAGCGCTTGAACTTGTTGAAATGCGCCGCGAGTTCCTTCTCCCAGGTGACGCGCTGGCGCACTGCGCTCGCGCCGATCCCCGGCGACGGCGCGACCGAACGCGGCGATTGCTGTGCGTTCTCGACCGACGGCACCGCGGTTTGCTCGACGGCTGGAGACGCTTCCGAAGGATCGGCTGCCGCCGTCGCCGGCGTCGGATCGTCCTTGACGGGCTTTTGCGTCGCGTTCGGCGACACCACGCGGTCGGGATCGTCGGTCTCGGTCGGCACGGCCTTGGGCAGGTCCGTCTGCTTTTCGACCTGTTTCTGCTCGACGACCTCGGGCGCAGGCGCCGACGCATCGGTATCGGGCCCGACCGGCAGGTTGGACGGATCGAGATGCGGCGACATCAGTTCGACGCCGATCTCGATCGCCGGCGCGCCGAGATCGTCGTCGGTCTCGTTCGGCCGCATCGCGCCGAGCGCGATGGCCACGCCGCCGGCATGGATCGCCAGTGCCCCGAGCGCCGCCGAGACCCAGACGACCTGCGAGAGATGCCGCGGCCGATCGCGGCCCGGCCTCATCGCGACCTTACGATCGGCGCCGGCCCGTCTCATGGCTTCACGTCCGCCGCACCCGGCTGCGCCGGATCGCCGGGAACGCCTTCTTGCGCCACCAGCGCGATCTTATTGAAGCCGCCGACGCGCAGCCGTTCCAGCACATCCATCAATTCGCCGTAGGGCACCGTCCGGTCCGCGCGCAGGAAGATCCGGCGATCCTTGCCTTCGCCCGGCGAGGTTCCCGACATAGTTCCCGACATGGCATCGAGCGAAGTGACGAGATCGACGCGCTTCACCGGAGTTTCGCCGATCGCAACCGCGAGATCGGACTTGATGGTGACATAAATCGGTTTTTCGGGCTTCGGTTGCGGCACTGCTGTCGATGACGGCAAATCCACCGGCAGATCCACCGTCGACAACGGCGCGGCGACCATGAAGATGATCAGCAGCACCAGCATCACGTCGATGAACGGCGTCACGTTGATGTCGTGCGCTTCGCCGAAGTCGTCATCGTCATCTTCGATATCGCCGAGCACGGCAACCATGGGTCACTCCGCTGCCGTCGAGATCGCTCGCGTTTGAAAACGATCGAGATCGCGCGACAGCAAGCGGCCGACCGCACCGGTACCGCGCCCGACAAGATCGAGATAGCCCTTCGTCGCGCGAGAAAAATAATTGTAGATGATGACCGCCGGGATCGCGGCGGCGAGACCGACCGCGGTCGCCAGCAACGCCTCGGCAATGCCCGGCGCGACGACGGCAAGATTGGTCGTCTGCGCCTTCGAAATCCCGATGAAGCTGTTCATGATTCCCCACACGGTGCCGAACAGCCCGACGAAGGGCGCCGTTGCGCCGACGGTGGCGACGAGCCCCATGCCGTAGCGGATCGCACGCGCCTCGAGCTTGACGATCTCGGAAAAGCGCGACGCCGCGCGCTCCTTGATGCCACTTTCGCTGCCGGCGTCGGCGGACATGCGGATTTCCTGCGTCGCCGCCGACACGAGCGCGACCAGAACACTGTCCATTGAACCAAACGCTATTTGCGCTTCGCTCAGCGAGCGGCTGTCGGCGATGCGGCTGAGATTGTCGCCGAGTTGGCGGCGGGCGCGAAAAAGCTGGGCGGTCTTTGCGATCAGGATCGTCCATGTCGCGAGCGACGCGAAGATCAGGCCAACGATCACCGCTTTGACCAGCCAATCGGCCGACATGAACATGGACCAGGGCGACAGGTCGTGCAGCGGCCCGACGCCGGGAGATCGCGCAGCCTCCTGCGCAATATCGGAGGGCGACGCTTGCACCGGCACAGTTAGCGGCGGTGGCGATTGCACGAGCGGCACAGCCGGCTGCGCCGGTTGCATAACGGCAGGCGTTGGCGGCGCGACTCCGCTGCCGGGAACCTGTTGCGCTTCCGCGACGACAACTTGCAGCACAAGCGCCGCAGCAATTGCCCATAGCGTGCGCGAGAACGTCATCAAACTTCGGCCCAGTAACGAATGAGATTGTGATAGAGCCCGCTGAGCTTGACGACTTCGGGATCGTTCCGTCCCAGCCGCTCGACAAGGCCCTGAATTGCGGTATCGAGATCGAAGATCATGCTGCGGGCATGGGCGTCGCGGATCATGCTTTGCAGCCAAAAGAACGACGCCACACGAACGCCGCGCGTGATCGGCGTGACAGTGTGCAGGCTGGTTGCGGGATAAAGAACAAGCTGCCCGGCCGGCAACTTGACTTCATGCGAGCCGTAATAGTCCTCAACGACCAGCTCCCCACCATCGTATTCATCCGGCTCGGACAGGAACAGCGTGACCGACAAATCGGTGCGAATCCGCGTTCCGGTTAAATGATCGCCGCGCACGGCGTTGTCAACGTGAACGCCGAAACGATGGCCGACACCATAACGATTAAACAGCGGCGGAAAAATGTGCAGCGGGATCGCGGCGGAGACGAAAAGAGGATTGGCCGTCAGCGCCCTGATAACCCGCTCGCCCAATTTGCGCGAAACCTCGCCATTGGGCGGCAATTGCTCGTTCTTTTTGACCTCGGCTGACTGCGCACCCGCCGTAGAGCGGCCGTCCTCCCATTCGACCGCATCCATGACGGCGCGGAATTCCGCGACGTCAGCCTTGCTCAGCACGTCAGGTATGCAGATCAGCATTCACTGATACTTCTTTGGAATTAGAATGATTAGAATTTAGCTGCGAGCTCCATGCCGAGCACCCGCCCCGGCGCGACGAGAACGAACGGCGTGCCGCTCTGGTAGAACGCGTCGTAGTAGAGCTTGTTGAAGATGTTGTTGGCGAACAGTTTCCATCTCCAGTTCTCATGGATTTTGCCGCCGAGGAAGGTATCGAAGCGCCAATAGCTCGGCAGCGTAGTGCCTGCATTCGCGGCTAGGAGCGTTCCTCCTTGCATCGCCGACCGGTAAGTCGCCTGGCCGCCGACCTCGAAATTGTCGGTGATCTTATATTTGGTGAGGACGTTGAACGACTGAGGGGAAATGAAGGCGAGCGGCAGGCCGATATTGCTCGGCGTGGCCGAATGATCCACGCGTGTCTTCATCAACACAAGGCCGGTATAGACGCTCCACTTGTCGGTGATGTTGCCCTGAGCGCCCACGTCGATACCCTGGACGTGATAGGCGGCGCCCTGGATGATCGTGCCCGTGCTCGACGAGCCGATCAGCTCGCGCGCATTGCTGACATCGGTGCGGAACAGCGCGATGGTCGCGAGCAGGCGACGGTCAAACAATTCCCATTTGTTGCCGACCTCCTGCGCCCTGCTCTCAATCGGAGAAAAGACCTGCGAGCGGGGGAAGGTCGGATTCAAACCGCCGTAATTGGTGGACGTCCCGTCAAGCTCGGCGCCAAGAGGGTCAGACGCCGTTGCATAGGCCCAATAAAGGCTGGTGATGGGGATCGGCTTCCACAACGCGCCAAGATTGTAGTTCCACATTCCGGAACCGCCAGAGACCTCCGCGGTGCTGGGAAACGAGTTGTACATTTTCTTGGCAGAGATACCGGTCTCGTCGAAACGAACACCGGCATTCAAGATGATGTAGTCACGATAATTGGCAGTCCAAAGCGAATAGGCACTTTGGGTATTGACCCCGATGACGTCGGGGTTTCCCGTCGGCGTCGGGGTGCCGGAATAATTTTCGTACAGCGTTGGATTAAGTACCGAAACCGGCCCGATGGAACCGTTTGCGAACACGTTGCCTATCGCTTCCGATCCAAGGCCACTGTAGGTATCGATACTCACCTGCTCGCGCGAGACTTCCGCACCGGTAATAATGGTATTCCGAACCGGCCCGGTATCGAACTTGATTGTTGCGGATTGTTGGTCGGCGACAACATTCGTGACCTGGTAACGAGTTTGGGCATTGAGGCAAGCAGTCCAGCCCGCCGGATTTGAGCCGGCCAGAGTCGTTGCCGTTCCGCCGCCGCCGCAACTCGTACTCTGCTCGGGAATCGTGCCGATGTAATTCAGCACGGATTTTTCATCCCGGACCTTGTTCTCCAGAGTGATGAAATCATTGACGATGTATTTGCTGTCGACGGTGCCGAAATCCTGCTGCACCTTCTGGAAGTCGCGATTGACAACCCCGTACCAGGTGTCACGCGGCACGCCCAGCGAGGTGACGGGAGCGCCCAGGAGATTGTTGTAGGGAACGCCGAAGTCCGGCAGCGACCACAAGTTGGTGTGGACGTAATTCGCCGTCAGCGTGAAAGAGTTGTTCGGCGCCCATTTCACGGCGGCCATGCCGCCGTCCCGATTGTCGGTGGTATAGTTGCGGCCGGCCACGCCGGCGTTCTGCCACACGCCATCGATGCGGACGGCAAGCGTCGGATTGATGACCTGGTTCACATCCAAGGTGACGCGCCGCGTCCCGTCGCCCGCGATCGTGGTCTCGGTATTATAGAAATTGGTGTTCGCGGCCTGCTTGGTGACGATGTTCAGCGCGCCGCCCGTTGTGCCACGCCCGTCGATGGTCGCCGCCGGCCCTTTCAGAATCTCGATCTGCTCGGTGAAGAAGTTCTCGCGGACGCTCACCGCCGGATCGCGGATGCCGTCGACGAAGACGTCGTTGCGGGCGTCGAACCCACGGATGAAGAAGCGATCGCCGAAAGCGTTGCCGCCCTCGCCGGTGCCAAGCGTGATGCCGGGAGTCGTGCGCGCCACTTCCTTCAAACTGGTGGCATCTTTGTCCTCCAGAAGCTCCTTGGTGAGGACGGTGATGCTTCGCGGCGTATTGACGATCGGCTCGGGAAATTTCGACGATGACAGCCGGTTGGCCTTATAGGGTGCGTTTGGATCGGCATAGGGATCGTGGTCGGGCTCTTGCGCCGCCGTATTCGCGGCAGCGGCCGCAGCCTGCGCCTGCTGAGCCTGTTTCTCGCGCGCAGCACGGCGCAATGCGTTGCGGGCGCGAATTTGCTCAGGGGTCGGCTTGCTGACGACAGGCTTCTTGCGTTCGACCGGCGCGTCAACTGTCACCGGCGCCAGCGGCGCCTGCGCCTTGGCACCCGTGACGGATGCCACCGCGATCAAGCATCCGACCGCAATCTTGCGTTTTGAATTGCCTTCGCCGTTCTCGTTCGCGAATTCTACGCTAATGGTGCGCAACGTGCGCGGCAGTTTCACGCAACCCATGACAGTCACCCCCGCCGACAGAAAAAATTTCGTCCCGCGATCCCCCGCGGGATGAGCTTGTTGCCTGCGGTGTTCTTATGCCCCACGATCCAGTCGCGTCAAATAAAATACAGTATTCAAATCAACTATATACTTTGAATAGTTCGAATATACGTGACGTCGTGCTGCTAGATTTTCATGCTTCCAATGTAAAAGAGGCTGATTTTAATTAGAGCAGTTCAAATCAAAGTATATCGCACAAGCTTCACGGCGCGCGACACGCAACCCTACGCCGCAGAACAATCGTAAGAAGCCATACGGCTAACCGCAGCGAAGAGGCTCATGCAGAGGTGGCAGGCGGCGCGGGTCAAACCTTCAGGCGGTCTCGCCCGAATCCGAACTCGGCGGCTTCATCAGCGAGAACAGCTCGTCCACGGTGGCGCTGGCAAATTGCCGAACGCGATCGTTGTCGAGCGTGCCCGCAATCCTGACCTGCTGCACCACAGCGTGAATCTCGTCCCTGAAGTCGCTGAGAAAGCGGAGCGGGTCTTTAGAATTGTTCGCAACTCGCGCAATCAGCCCTGTCACCAATATCTGACACGCGATCATGCGGCCGTTCAGCTCTTCCATTTTTCATAACCTCAGCCGGCGCGAGCCCGCGCACGGTATTGCAGCAGAGTCGACACTTCAACATCGCGGCGGCTTTTGAAAGGGGTCAGCGTGCCGCACGGCCTTGATTAGAATCTTTATAGACAGACAGCGGCGCCGCCGCGAATAATCGCTCGTCACATCCAGATTACGCGCTGCCGGAAATTTTGGTGGCGTTGCTCACGCGTTGCAGTTTTTACGCAGTGCGATCGGCCGAACCGCGGCCGACAAGCATGGTGCGTACTGCCTGCAGCACGGCTTCGACTGCCTTGCGGCGATAGGCCCATTTCGGATCGAGCTGCGGTGGATAGACGACCATGGTCGCGTTGGCTTCAAAGAACAGCACATCGCCTTGCGCATTCACGGCGAAATCGATGCCGCCGTAATCGAGCTTGAGCGTCGTGCGGATCCGCTCGAGCCCGGCGATGGCACCTTGTCCGATCGCGCCGGCCATATCGTTCAAGAATTCATCGTCCTTGGCGCGGTTCTCCTGAGAACCCGCCATGTCGGCGGTGAAATAGTGAACTTTCCAATCGTGCGAGATCGCCAGATGCAGCGGATAGAGCGCGCCATCGACGAACATCGCGCGATATTTTCGGAACGTGCCCGCGCTATCGCGCGCATCAAGCCGCTCGATCAGCCACACCTCGTCGCCCGGGAAATCTTTCACCGCCGCGGCAAGCTGTTGCAGCGCGTCGATCTGGGCAAAATGATAGCCGGTGTGAAATCCCGGCGCGCGGACGAGAAGTGGAAAGGCAAAGCCACGGCTGGCGATCGCTGCTGCCGCATCGGGGCCTATCAGAAGCCGTTTCGACAGCATCGCCATGCGCGGCACCACGACATTCGGCAGTCCACGCAGACGCTCGACATTTGCGGCGCGGCCGGTCTTGAGCACCAGCGCCGGATGATTGATCACGGGCCGCGCCGTTCGCGTCACAAGCGATAGCGCCGCTTGCAGGGCTTCACCGCAAAGATCGGCGTCGCCGATGCTGTTGAACACCAGATCGTGCGGCGGCAGCGCGCCGCTCGGATCGGCATATTCCGTCACCACGACCGTCGCTTGGAACTTCCGATCGTCGAGCAGTGCGCTCATCGGAATATTGCCGCCGGCCGCCGAAACCAGAAGCAGCACCGACAGCGGTGCGCCTTCGCCACGATAGGGCAGCGTGGTGACAGCGTGATTGCGAAAGCCTTGGTCGCGATGCGCCTTGGCGCCCGCGGCATCACCGAGCGCGGCGAGCAGGTTGGCCATGCCGCGATGCGCATGGATATGGCCGGGATCGATCTTCAGCGCCGCTTCAAAATGCGCGCGCGCCGCCGCGTGCTCGCCAAGCAAGAACAAAAGGTTCGCCAGGTTGACGCGGCCATTGGCATTGTTCGGATGCTGCCGCACCGCTTCGCCGAACAGGGAGCGCGCGGCCTCGCGGTAGCCGGCATTGAGCACGAGCGTGCCGAAATCGTTCAGCGCCGCAAAGTCATCCGGCTTGCGGCGGATCAGATCCAGATAATCGCGCTTGGCGTCCTCGAAACGGCCCTGCTCGCGCAAGAGTCCGGCGCGTTCGGCCCGCGCGTCGAAAGCGTCGCGATCGTGCTCCAGCACACGGTCAAGCTCGCGCAGGCGGTCGGAGGCTGCGCCAGGCGCGCTTCCGTTCATCACCGCCCTTGTTCCTGCATCGCGAATTAATGTTCCCTCGCGCTGGATCATAGGCCGAAGCGAAAGCAAAAGACGACGTGCCGGAACCGGAGCAAAAAGCCGCGCCTTCGCTGCTCGATCCCGCGGACTGGGACGCTTTCCGCGCCGAAGCCCATGCCTTGCTCGACCGGCTGATTTCGCGGCTCGAACACGCCAAAGAAGGGCCGGTCTGGACGCCGATGCCGGACAGCGTGAAAGGGCGACTGGCGAAGGCGCCGCCGCACGAACCGCGCGGCGTTCACGATGTCTGCACCGACCTCGCCAAATTGATTCTGCCTTACGGCACCGGCAATACCCATCCGCGGTTCTGGGGCTGGGTTCACGGCACCGGCACCGCGGGCGGCATGCTCGCCGAAATGGCCGCCGCCGCCATGAACGCCAATTGCGGCGGGCGCGATCATGGCGCCATTCATGTCGAAAGATGTGTCGTCGATTGGATGGCGCAATGGTTCGGCTTTCCGCAGGCGACCGCCGGCGGATTGCTGGTCAGCGGCAGTTCGATGGCGAACCTGCTCGGGCTCGCGGCGGCGCGCAACCGCGCCATAAAAGATGTACGGCGCTCGGGCGTCGGCGGCGCGCAGCTCACCGGCTATGTGTCGCGCGAGGCGCATTCCTGCATCATGAAGGCCTTCGAACTGCTCGGGCTCGGCCGCGAGGCCTTGCGCCATATCCGCATCGACAGAAACTTCGCCATCGATCTCGACCGGCTGCGGGCCGAAGTGAAACAGGACCGCGCCGACGGTTTTGCGCCGTTTTGCGTGATTGCGACTGCGGGAACGGTCAATACCGGAGCGAGCGACGATATCGCAGCGCTGGCGGAAATCTGCCGCGCCGAGGATTTGTGGCTTCATGTCGACGGCGCCTTCGGCGCGCTGACCATTCTCTGTCCGGAACTCGCGCCGCGGCTTGCTGGCATCGAACAGGCGGATTCGCTCGCTTTCGATTTTCACAAATGGCTGCATGTTCCCTATGACGCCGGTTGCTTGTTGGTCCGCGACGAACAAACGCTGCTCGACACGTTCGCCGATCGCGCGCCCTATCTCGCCAGCGACGCGGCGCTTGCCGGCGGCGATATCTGGCCGTGCGATCTCGGCCTCGAACTGTCGCGCGGCTTCCGTGCGCTGAAAGTCTGGTTCACGCTTCAGGAACACGGCACCCGCGCACTCGGCGAGGCCATCGCCCGCAATTGCCTGCAGGCGCAGAGACTGGCGGTGAAGCTGTCGAAACGGCCGGCGATACGGCTCATGGCGCCGGTGGCACTGCAAATCGTCTGCGGCCGTTATGAACCCCAAGGACTGGACGAGACGGCGACGGATGCGCTCAACAGCGAACTGGTCGCCACTTTGCAGCGGCGCGGCATTGCGGCGCCGTCGACCTGCCGGATCGATGAGCGGCTCTGCATCCGCGTCAACATCACCAACCATCGCACCAGCGACGCTGACCTGACCTTGTTGGTCGAGGCGGTCGAAGCGATTGGCGCCGAGCTCGCCGCGGCGGCAGCGCAAAACCCGCGGCGGGCCGCGTCCTAAAACCATTGCCGCGCAGCGCCTTGGCGCTTGTTAAGAGCATTATTAACCATAAAAACGCACGATAAGACGGGCAAAACCGCTTTCACCTGCGCATGATCCGGAAGAGTGGGAACCGGTTTTCCGAAAAGATCATGCTCAATCGCAAGGACCCCGTCATGTCGCAAAACACCGCCGGCAACAGCGCGATCACCTTGGGCGATCCGGTGCCATGGTTCAGCGCACCGCTCATCGGCGACGGCGCTTTCAGCCTGCAGGTCGCGGCCGGCCGCTGGGTCGTGCTGAGCTTTCTCGGCTCACCGGACGATCCGCGGGCTAAGGAAGAGCTCGCCAAGCTCATCCACGACGCGCGGCTGTTTCATGAAGACCGCATCGTGTTCTATGGCGTCTTCACCGCGCCGCCGAGCGACCCATCCTATTATGTCGCGCTCAATACGTTCGCGATCTCCTTCATCACCGACTATGACGGCGCCATCAGCCGCGCCTTCGGCGCGGCCGACAGGCCGCGCACGATCGTGCTCGATCCGATGCTGCGCGCCATCGCCGACGTGCCGTGGGATCTTGCCGAAGGCCACGCCAAGACCATCCGTACTGTCTTGGCCGGCCTGCCCTCGGTCGACGATTCCGCGGGCGTGCCGCTCACCGCGCCGGTCCTGATCGTGCCGCGCGTGCTTGATTTCCCGACCTGCGATTTCCTCGTGCAATTCTACGAGAAACTCGGCGGCAACGATTCCGGCTTTCTGTTCGACAAGGACGGCCAGACTTCGACCGTCGTCGATTACCGGCTCAAGCGCCGCAACGATCTCTCCGTTCTGAATCCGCAGGTGCGCGACGTGATCCGCGGCCAGATCGTGCGCCGGCTTCTTCCGGCGATCGACCGCTTCTTCCAATTCCAGGCGACGCGGATGGATCGCTATATCGTCGCCTGCTACGACAGCGCCACCGACGGGCATTTTTACCGGCACCGCGACAATGTGAATGCCGGCGGGCAGCATCGCCGCTTTGCCGTCACCATCAATCTCAACGGCGATTACGACGGCGGCGATCTCATCTTTCCGGAATTCGGCACACGCAGCTATCGCGCGCCGCATGGCGGCGCCGTGGTCTTTTCCTGCGGCGCGCTGCATCAGGTGACGCCGATGACGCGCGGCAAGCGCTATGCCTTCCTCGCCTTCCTCTATGGCGAGGCCGATGCGCGGCTGCGCGAGCTCAACAATGCCAAGATCGCGCAGAGCGAATTCCGCTATAGCGGCGGCGATTCCGACCGGCTGTTTCCGGACTGGCGCGCGCGCCTGAAGAGGGCAGTCTGACCAGGAACCCGCGCGGCGCGCAGGCTGAGCGGAACGGCTAGGCGGTGCCGCACGGCGCGCGACTCGCCTTGCCATTCCGCCGCGCCCGTTAAGATGATCGCGGGATGGAGTCCCCCCGTAACCGCCGATGAGGCTGATGACTCCTACCGGGCGCTTGGCGTCGGTAGGAGTTTGTCTTGGCTCCGGCCGTCTCCAAAGTCCATTTGCTGCAAGCTGCTCGCCGCGGGGAAGACGCTGGCCGGGCGATTGTGAAATTGTGCGACTGTTTTGGAGGACTCCAATGGGATTTCTGATCGTGTTTTTCGGCGGCGGATTTGGCGCCGCGCTGCGCCACGGCATTAATATCGTCGCGGCGCGCGCTCTCGGCACCGGATTTCCCTACGGCACGCTGATCATCAATGTGCTCGGCTCGCTGGCGATGGGGCTGATCGCCGAATATTTCGCGCTCAAGACCGGATTGCCGCAGCGCATGCGGCTGTTCCTCACTACCGGCATTCTCGGCGGCTTCACGACGTTCTCGGCTTTCTCGCTCGAAGCGGCATTGCTCTATGAGCGCGGCCAACACTCGGCGCGGCGATCTATGTCGTCGCCTCAGTGGTGCTGGCGATCTCCGCTTTGTTCGCCGGAATCATGATCGTGCGCACGCTGGTCTGAAGAGAATTTCAGACCAGCATACGCTTTTCTTTTATTCAGCCGCCACCGACGACACACCCTCGGCCAATTCGGTTTGCGCCGACTTCCGGTAGGCCAAATCACGTGGCGATCAGTCCGCAGGCGGCGGCGAACGACAGCCACAGGCCGGGCGACGGCCCGATTGCCGGTCGCGTGGATCAGGACGTGACGACGCCGGCGTGAAGCCGCCGAAGATCGCCGTGGCGAGGCTGTAGGCCAGCGAGAAGCCGGCCGTGCGCACCTGCGCCGGCATGATCTCGGTCAGGGACACCACCATGGCGCCGTTGTAGCTGCCGTAGAGGAACGACAGCCACAGCTCGACCGACAGCAGGCGCGCGAACGACGGCGCGGCGACCAGCCAGGACAGCGCCGGATAGGCGGTGAGCGAGCGTCAGCACGGTGAAGACGAGCAGCAGCGGCCGGCGGCCGATGCGATCGGACAGCGCGCCCATCACCGGCAGCCAGAACAGGTTCGACAGGCCGACGCACAACGGTGACGACCAGGCTGTCGATGCTCGCCGAGATGCAGCACGCTCTTGCCGAAGGTCGGCGTGTAGGCGGTGATCATGTAGAACGAGACCGTGGTCATCGTGACCAGCATCATGCCGAGCAGCACGATCGCGCCAGTTCTGCGCCGAGCGAGCGCCAGGATCTCGCGCGATCGTCGGACGATGCTTGCGCGGCGCAGGAATTCCTCGGTCTCCTGCAGCGAGCGGCGGATGCAGGAACAGGAACGGCACGATCAGGCAGCCGACCAGGAACGGAATGCGCCAGCCCCAGTCGCTCATCTGCGTCGGGCGGCAGCGACTGCGTTCAGCGAGCACGCCGAGCAGCGCCGCGAACATCACGGCGACCTGCTGGCTGGCCGACTGCCAGCTGACATAGAAGCCCTTGTGGCCGGGCGTGGCGATCTCCGACAGATAGACCGACACGCCGCCCAGTTCGACGCCGGCCGAGAAGCCCTGCAGCAGCCGGCCGAGCAGCACCAGCAGCGGCGCGAGCAGCGCCGATCGTCGCGTAGCCCGGCACGCAGGCGATCGAGAGCGTGCCGAGCGCCATCAGCGCCGAGCGTGAGGATCAGGCCCGTGCGGCGGCCGTGCTGGTCGATGTACGCGCCGAGGACGATGCGCGCCGAGCGGCCGCATCAGGAAGCCGGCGCCGAAGGTCACGAAGCGACAGCATCAGCGAGGCGAACTCGCTGCCGCTCGGGAAAGAAGGCCTGCGCGATCGCCGGAGGCGTAATAGCCGAAGACCATGAAGTCGTACATCTCCAGGAAGTTGCCGCTGGAAACGCGGATCACCGACCAGATTTGTTCTTTGCGTTGTTCGGGGCTGAGCACCGTCATTTTTCTTTTCCTCCCGCCTCTACGCGACAGCACGGTCGCCAGAGCTTCAACTTTGGTATTGTCTCTGGAAGCGATGTTAGATGACTGCGGGTCCGAGAGCCAGCGAGTGCGTACCTTCTCGCGCGGCGCCAGTGCGCGCGAAGTTAGGATGCCATAGCCCGGATTGAACCAACCGGGCCGGCCGCAAGCAGCCCCGATGACGGGCTAAGTTTTTATATCGCTGCCGGGCTTTGCTCCGCTCGACCCGGGCTAAGAAGTGAAAGAACAAAGGGAAGTCGGAACGCCGACAGACGCGTATCCAACCGTCCGCATCTTACGGATGCGGCAGCGTGCTCAGCGGAGCACGCACGCCTGTCGGCGTTCCACCGCGGGTTTTCCTGGAGATGTCGGAACATCCCCGTCCAGCTTCAGGCCATGCTTCCTGGGACGCGGCCGCTACGTTTAGTTCGCTAGATGGGCGTTACCCACCCCTGCCTGTCCCAGTCCAGTGGCACCCACGGCCGGTCATAGTGCCGGCGGCGTGATACCCAAAGCCGCCCGAGAGCAATTTGCGAGACTGCCCGCGGGCACCGCCTCGCTCCGTATGTCGGATCGCATCCGGATACGTCCCGACGTGAGCGAGTGTGGAGAAGTGTAACTATTTCCGTGACAATTGTCAACGATACACTGCTGTTTTACGGTTAAAATACCTTCGGCTCCCGGTGATCCAGCGTTGCGCACTTGAGCGTATCCCGGGTTTTTGCTTTCTGGGGGCAAAGCCCCGCCAGCACCGGCGTCAGCTCAGAAAGATCCTGCCAGGACTTGTCGTGGCCATGAACCTCTCCGGCGATGAATACTTTTCTGTTACGACCTACCTCGTGGCCTATGTCGCGGCCCTCGTCGTCTTCGGCATCATCGACGCCGCTTTGGCTCTACTACGATGGGCAAAATTCTCTATCGACCGGTGCTGTCCGACATCCTGATCGAAGATCTGCGTGATCGTCCCGGCGATGATTTTCTATTTCGCCTACCCGATCGGCGTCCTGGTGTTCGCCGTCATGCCGGGGGCTACGGGCGGAAATCCTCGTTCGTCACCGCTTTCTGTTATGCGCTTTTGTTCGGCGCGCTGGCCTATGGCACCTACGACCTGACCAATTACGCAACACTGCGCCATTGGACGCTCCAGATCACGATCATCGATATCTGCTACGGCGCGCTGGCATCGGCGATCGCCGCCACGGTAGCGGCGCTGGTGGCGCGGGCCTTCTCGAATTAAAGCATGATCCGGAAAAGTGGAAACTGATTTTTCGAAAAGATCATGCTCAATCAAAATCCCAGAGCAACAAACGATTCGCCGAAACCGTCACACTCTAATGGTCGAGCTTCGGCGTCAGCCGGTAGTGGCTCACGCCCCATACCTCGCCCGCTGGTTGCCAAACAGGCCCGCGGTGGCGAGGAAGAATAGTCGCCAGCGGCGGCGCCAAATCTGCCATCGGCGCCATAGACCTCCCGCAGGACTCGGCGATCGTCGCCGCGTTGGGGTCGTAGTTGGCCAGCCAGTGCAGCGCCGTGCGACGGTAATGGTCGCCGCTCCAGCGCCATTCGGCCTCGATCGCGAATAGGTCGGGAAACCGCCGGATCAGGCCGTGGCTGGGCATGATGCCGCCGGTGAAGAAGTGCTGGGCGATCCAGTCGGCCTCGTCGGCGACCTCGAAGCTATAGGGCCGGCTGCGGTGGTGAAGACATGCAGGAAGAGCCGGCCGTCCGGCTTCAGCCAGTCGAGGGACCGGGTCAGCAGGGCGCGCCAGTTAGACATATGCTCGAACATCTCCACCGAGACGATGCGGTCGAACCGGGCGGCGGCGGCGAAGTCGTTCATGTCGGCGGTGATCACGCGCAGATGGCCGAGGCCCGCGGCGCTGTGCCTCGGCCTCGATGTAGGCGCGCTGCGACGCGGAGTTGGACACCGCTGTGATCCGCGCTGGCCGGATACTGCTCGGCTATCCAGAGGCTGAGCGAACCCCAGCCGCAGCCGAGCTCAAGGATCTCCTGGCCGTCCGCCAGGCTGGCGTGCGCGCACGTCTCGGCCAGCGCAAGCTCTTCGGCGTCGGCCAGGCTGGCAGCGCCTTCGTAGAGGCAGGAGGAATATTTGCGGCGCGGGCCGAGGATCAGAGCGAAGAAATCGGCCGGCAGCTCGTAATGCTGCGGTTGGCAGCGTCGCGATATTCATCGCGATCGGACGGCGCCATGTCGGCGGCGAACTGCGGTCGACATCGTGCGGGGCGTACGCGCAGCTTGCGGCGCGTGCGCGCGACCAGAAGCGGATGCCGCCGCGTCACCGCATCGGGCAGCGGCACGCTTTCGCCAGCCGTCAAAGGGTTTGCACGAGGCTCATGCTCATGCATGGTGTTTCGCAGGGTTGTCCAGCTTCGCCTAGAGGCTGCGCGGCGGCGAGGGGAAGAAGGCGCGGTGCGCGCCTGATAGGCGCGGAATGCATCGCCGCGGCGCTCGCAGCATGTGCGCCTCGAGCGGCGGAATGCCGGAGACGTAAACCAGCAGCCAATACATACAGACCGGCCCGACCAGCGCGAGCCAACCCCACGAGATAAGGCGCCGCGAAAATCGATCGCCAACAGCGATAGGCGACCATCCGAGCCATTCGAAGAAATAGTTCGGGATGCCGCGACCAGCGCCACAGTCCAGCATTGCAGAGCCGGCCGCGATTGGGCCGGGTCGGCGCGAAACCGTCTCAGTTGCGGGTCCGACAATGTCTTCGCCGCTGATCCCGGCGGCAAAAACGAACAAACCTAGAAATATCCTGCGCGCGAAAACCGGGGCGCGGGGTTCCAGGCGGCGAGGACCACCGACAGCGCCAGCGGAACGCTGACGCAGAGCCTGCTTCTGCACCAGAAAAAACATTTGCCGCGGCGCTCTTCGCCCCAGCCGCGGCTCATCTCGGCGTAGCGCGGGTCGTCGATAATGCCGCAGTTTTCGCTGGGCGATATGCAATCCAGCCGCAACGCCAGAACGCGATCAGCGACCGTGGCGACGCCGCGCGGCCGCTGATTTGCCCCCGCTCACGCGCAAGCCAGCGCGCCAGGCAGCCCACGGCGCCGAGGCTGAAGGTCCAGAAGGTGTCGATCCATCCGGAATTGCTCGGTGCGGCGCCAGATCGTCCAGGCGACCGACATCACGACGCACAGCGCGGCGACGATCGCGATCAGAGGCCGACGCAAAATTATCTAGCGCCGGTCATGAAGCCGCTACGGTACCCGCGGCTTAGCGGGGTCGCGCGATGAATTCGTCCACATCGCGCAATGGGTGCGAGGAAAGAAGGGCGCCGTAAAGGCGCCGACGATGCGAATATGACCGAAACGCGGATAAGCTGATGACCGTCGGCAACGTTGCCGCTCGCGCAGCCGCGCCGCCGAGCCGCGTCGAATTCCCGGGCTCTACCAGAATCTGTCGGCGCCTCCCGTCATCAATAGCGCGGGCGGTGCGCCGGGCCGTCAAATGCGTGATCGGCTGGGTCTGCGGATTTGCCGCCTAAAATCGTCTTGAGCGCTTCGCCGCGCAGCGGCAGGAAATCGTAAGGCCCGGCGATGCCGATCAGACCCGCGATATCGGCTCCTGGCGCGAGCCGCTCCTTCGCCAGCCAGCGGCCATCGAGGGCGAGCATCGCCGCAATATAGGCGCCCGCGGAGTGCCCCATGACGAACAGGCGCCGGGGGTCGCCGCCAAACGGGCAATGTTGTCTTGCGTCCAGCGAACGGCCTGCCGCCATCCACAAGGAAATCGGGAAAAATCACTTCGGGATAAAGCCGATAGTCTGCAATAACCGCAACATAGCCGCGCCGCCAGAGCTGCCGAGAAAGCCATAAACCGCCCCTTCCTGCTCTGCCAGCATCCCGCCATAGAAAAAAACAATAACCGGCCCAACGGTGCGCGGCATACGATAGACATCGAGCACGTGGCGAGGGCCCTCGCCATAGTGATCGAGCGCGTATATCAGACACCGTCCCGTGGCACAGCAGTTGAGCAGCGCCACAACCGAGCGACGTTGCGGCGTCGGCGCCGGTTCTTGATTTTGAGGGGCGGCGAATCGCGGTCAAAGGCGGATCAACCGCTCCATCAGCCGGCCCTTCAGGATTTGCACTTGATGCCGCCCGACAAGGAGACGCAAATCAGGACGTACCATCCTCAACTACCGGCTGATGTTCGACCGTCTCGTCGGCCTCGTCGAAATCGCCCACGCTGTAACGGCCGAGCTGGGTGGCGAAACGCCCCCTGCAATACGCAGGTCCATTCCATGCCGACATGTCGTGCGGGGACCTCGTGCCGGGGGGCGGCCCGGAGCATAAAGACGCGCGCGCCCTCATTCGAAGGAACCTCCATCGGCCGCCACTCCACACCCCCGCCGATCCGCCGCCATTCCCCCATCGCATAGCGGCGAAAGCGGCGCCGGCAGCTCGTCCACGTCTTTCGGACCATTTCCGTCTTCGCGGGCGTTGCTTCCCGCGGCGCCTGACGAGCAGCGCCATGGCGCGATCGAGCGCACCCGCGCTCATCGCCCGCGGGTTCGCCGTCCTCGAGCGCGCGCCGCCGAAAGCATTCAAAGGACTGAACCGCCTTGCGGCAGCGAGCAGAGAGCCAGCGATGCGTCGAGACGACGAGGGCGCGCCCCTCGTCGAGCGTCCCGGGGGCAAAGGCGGCAAGTGTCTCATCGCGCGGATGATGAGCTATCGTCGTCAGACGTCACCAATAAGATTGCGAAGCCTCCCCATCGCGAGCCGCAGCCGCGATTTCACGGTACCCAGCGGAAGTTCACGGCATTGGCGAGCTCGCCGTGGGCTTCGCCGTCAAAATGAAAGCTTCACCACTGCAATTGCTCCTGCTGGGAGTTCCTGCATCGCCGCGCGCACGCGTTTCTCGCATTCGGCGATGTCCAAAGAACCGTCCGGACCGCTTTCGGCCGTCATCGTCTGCGCCGACTCTGTAAAGTGCGAAGGCCTTGGCGCGCTGATTGCTGCGCAGCCGGTCGACCCGGAGATTGCGCGCGATCGTATAGATCCAAGCCGAGGCGCTGGCCCGCGCCGGATCGAATTGCGCGGCCTTGCGCCAAACTGTCAGCAGCGTGTCCTGCGCGATATCCTCGCAGGCTCGGCGCCCGCGCCCATGCGCAGCAGCATGGCCTTGATCGCGGCGCAAAGAACCCAAACAAAGCAGCGAAGGCCGCCCGATCGCCGTGCGCCGCAATCGCGCCGATCCATTGCGCAGGCTGCGGCGCGATTTCCTTCGGATTTCCCGCCGGAGCGGCGTCGTCGAGATCACGCATTCGTGTTCCGTGGCCGGTAACATGGCCGGTGGCGTGGCCGGCGTGGCCGCTGGCCGGTGACATTCGCCGTTGGGACCGCCGGTCCCCTGCCCGATCCGCGCGCCGCGGCCGCGGGCGGCCGGGCCCGATCGGGCCGCAACGGGGCGTATTCCGCCATGAAACCTCGTCCAGCATCAGCATGTCCGCCGTTACGACCGGCAACGGTCTTTTGGATCAGAGGCAATTCGAAGTGATCTAACGGAACGGCCCGGTCGTATTCCGGCGTCGACAAGTTCCAAACAATCGCAGCCCTCGGGCCGGCGAATGCCAGGACGACCGAGCAAGCGCTGGCAATGCACGAAGTGCGGCAGAGAACGACCTTTAAAATCGCGGTCGTCGGCACGGGCATTTCCGGCTTGTCGGCGGCCTGGCTGCTCAGCCGGAGGCAGGGTGACGGTCTACGAAAGCGAGCGCCGCGCCGGCGGGCATACTAATACCGTTACAGTTAAGTGCCGAGGCCGTGAGATCCCCGTCGATACCGGCTTCATCGTCTACAACGAAGCGACCTATCCCAATCTCACCGCCTTGTTCGACCATCTCGACGTTCCGACGCAAGCCTCCGACATGTCCTTCGCCGTCTCGCTCGACGGCGGCGCGCTGGAATATTCCGGCGGCAATATGTCGGGCCTGTTCGCCCAGAAGCGCAATCTGTTTCGCCCGCGCTTCTGGTCGATGCTGCGCGACCTGCACCGCTTCTACCGCGAGGCGCCGCGCGACCGCGCTTCTGACCGATCTGCACACGACGCTGGGCGAATATCTCGATGCCAACGGCTACGGCGCGGCGTTCCGCGAGGATCATCTGCTGCCGATGGCGGCCGCGATCTGGTCGGCGCCGCGTGCGAGATCGCTGCGATTATCCGGCCGCGGCCTTCATCCGCTTCTACGACAATCACGGCCTGCTGCAGGCTCGCGCAACCGGCCGAAATGGCGCACGGTGATCGGCGGCAGCCAGGCCTATGTCGAGCGATCTGACGCGCGCCTTCGCCGAGCCGCATCCGGCTCGAGCCGGCGTTCGCGCCGTCCGTCGCGACGGCTGCGGCGTGCGATCCGCGATCCGCGACGGCGCCGTAACGCTTCGATCACGTCGTCATCGCCGACCCACGCCGACCAGGCCCTGGCGATGCTCGCCGATCCGAGCGCCGAGGAACCAATCTGCTCGGCGCCTTCCGCTACAGCGACAACGCGGTGCTGCATACCGATCCGAGCCTGATGCCGAGCGCCGCACGGTCTGGGCGAGCTGGAACTATATCGGTCGCGCGCGCGCGGGCGACGCGCTCTGCGTGACCTACTGGATGAACCGGCTGCAGGATCCCGAGCGCCCCGCCGCTGTTCGTGACCCTCAATCCGCCGCGCGCCGCCCGCGCCGGCACTCATCGCACCGAAATCTATCGACCATCCACTGTTCGATGCGCGCGGCGATGCGGCGCAGGAGCAGCTGTGGTCGCTGCAGGGCCGGCGCAACACCTGGTTCTGCGGCGCCTATTTCGGCGCCGGCTTTCACGAGGACGGCCTGCAGGCCGGCCTGGCCGTCGCCGAAGCGCTCGGCGGCGTGCGCCGGCCATGGCGGGTCGCCGAACGAATCCGGCCGCATCGTGCTCGGCCCGCCCGCGCACGCGCCGGCCGCGCAACTGGAGCTGCGGCATGAGCCCGCTCGGCGCTCTATGTCGGCACGGTGATGCATCGCGCGCCTGCGGCCGCGGCGGCACGGCTGCGCTACCGCCTGTTCTGGCTGCTGCTCGATCTCGACGAACTCGACGCCTTGCCGCTCGGCCTGCGGCTGTTCTCGCACAACCGGTTCAACGCTGTTCAGCCTTCCACGACCGCGATCATGTCGACGGCAGCGGCGACGCCCTGCGCGCCAGGTCGAACGGCAGCTGCGCGCGCCGGCGTCGACTGCGACGGCGGCCCGATCCGCGCTGCTCTGCATGCCCCGCATCTTCGGCTACGCCTTCAATCCGCTCAGCGTCTATTTCTGCCACCGCGCACGACGGCGCCCTGGCGGCGATATCTATGAGGTCAACAACACATTCGGCCAGCGCCACACCTATCTGATACCGGTCGATGGCCCGCCCGCGGCGCGCGATCCGCCAGCAGCTGCGACAAGAGCGTTCTACGTCTCGCCGTTCATGGACATGGCGATGACCTACGCTTCCGCGTCGCCGCCCGGATGACGTCGCGGTCGCGATCACCACGGCGGACGATGCCGGCGCCGATGCTGATCGCGCCGCTTCACCGGCAAGCGCCGCACCCTGACCGACGCCGCGCTGCTCCGCGTGCTCTTGCGCCATCCGCTGCTGACGCTCAAGGTGATCGGCGCGATCCACTGGGAAGCGTTGCGGCTGTGGCTCAAGGGCGTGCGGCTGCGGCCGCGCCCGCCGCCGCCGCCGCGGCACTCGGTCCGATCGTCGCAACCGCGGAGAGCTAGAACCGGTCCAGACGCATCGATCGAGTTCATCTTCCCTTCGCACGTCGACGCCGATAAGGCGCGCGACCGCCTGCTCTGCCGCATGTCGCAGGGCTGCTGCCGGGGCTCCAGGCCGGCCGACTTGACACTGGTCGACGCTCCGAACGGCGAGGTATTCTGGTGTCGCGGCAACGCAGCCCGGCCCTGGCGCGATGCTACGATCAAGACGCTGGCGCTATCCGGCGGCTTGCTGCTCGGCGGCGAAGACGCCTTCGCGCGAGGCCTACATCGACGGCGATTGGGCCACGCCCGACCTCGCGGCACTGCTCGAACTCGCCATGCGTAACAAGCCGGCTCTCAGCGCCGCAGTCCAACTGGCCGACGCGATAAGCGCACGGACCGCATCCGGCACCGGCTGCGCGCCAATACCCGGCGCGGCAGCCGGCGCAACATCGCCGCCCACTACGACCTCGGCAATGCTTCTACGCGCTGCTGGCTCGATGCCGGCATGAATTATTCGTCGGCGCTTTTCGCGGCACCGCAGACCCTGGAGCGGCGCAGAGCGCAAACTCGGCGCATCGTCGACGCTGATCGACACTGCCGGCGGCGAGCGCGTGCTGGAGATCGGCTGCGGCTGGGGCGCCTGGCGGAGCGGCTGGCCCGCAGCCGGCTGCCAGTACCGGCATGACGCTGTCGACCGAACAACTCGACTACGCCGCGCGCGCTCGCGCGGCGAGACTGGCGGCACGCGCCGATCTCCGCCTGCAGGACTATCGCGACGTCGACCGGCAGCTTCGACCGCATCGTTTCGATCGAGATGTTCGAAGCGGTGGGCGAGGCCTACTGGCCGAGCTACTTCGACACGCTGCGCGACGCCTGAGCCCGGCGGCGTCGCGGTAATCCAGGCCATCACCATCGACGACGACGCGTTCGAGGGCTATCGCGCGCTGCACCGATTTCATCCAGCGCCACATTTTCCCCGGCGGCATGCTGCCGACGATTCGATCATTCGAGCGGCAGGCCGGGCGCGCGGGCTGCAGTGGTCAACACGAATTCGTTCGGCGTCGAGCTATGCGCGGACCCTTGCGCGAATGGCGCAACCGCTTCCATCGCCGCGTGGCCGGAGATCGAGCGCTGGGCTTCGATGAGCGGCTTCGGCGCATGTGGGATTACTATCTCGCCTATTGCGAAGCCGGCTTTCGAGCCGGCGCCATCGACGTCGGCTTTTTCAAGCTGGCCGGCTGACACGTTAACCGGCGGATAAAAGGCAGGCCACCATACCGACCCGTTTCGGGCGCCCTGACGATGTCCTCCGAGACGAGTTGCCCCGGCCGCGGACACCGCATTTGTGATCCTGCGGTGACAAGACTGGCCGCCGCCGTTCACAGGCTGCGCAAGCGAATGTGATCCAGTCTCGGGCTGCAATCCATGTACTAGGGTTCCCGGAACCTGCCATGCTGCGGCGGGTTCATTCTTTGTGTGATGCCCTTATTGCTCGATCATTTTTCCGTCGATTTGAGCGCTTATTTTACCGGGAATCACCGGACACGGGTTGCGCATGGACGATCAGACAAAGGCGCCATTGACGACGAAAACTCTGGTGGCCCAGACGCCCGGAGCACGGGAGCGAATCACCGGCGCGATCACGCAGCCGATTCACATGTCTTCGACGTTCCTGCGCGATCCCGACAACCGCTATCCGGCGGGCTACGTCTATGGCCGTACCGACAATGCGTCCGTGCAACAGGCCGAGGATTTGATCGCCAAATTGGAGGGCGCCGAGGAGGCATTCCTGTTCGGCTCCGGCATGGCGGCGGCGAGCAGTGTATTCCTCGCACTCGAAAAGCCGACGCATATCATCGCCTCGAAAGTGATGTATTGGGGCTTCCGCTCCTGGCTGCGCGAGATCGGCCGCTACGGCCACCGCGTGAGCTTCATCGAGACGTCCGATCTCGACGCGGTACGCGCTGCGGTGCAACCGGGTGAGACCGGCTTGTTCTGGATCGAGACGCCGAGCAATCCGCTATGGACCATCACCGACATCGCCGCGATTTCGGAGATTGCGCATGCGGCCGGCGCGATTTTGTGCGTCGATTCCACCGTCGCGACGCCGGTCTTCACCCGCCCGCTCGCGCTCGGCGCCGACATCGTGATGCATTCGGCGACGAAGTATCTCAACGGTCATTCCGATGTCGTGGCCGGCGCGCTCGCCACGGCGCGCGACGGGCAATTGTGGTCGCGCATTCGCGCCTTGCGCGGGCAACTCGGCAATGCGCTCGGCGCGTTCGATGCGTGGCTTTTGATGCGCGGCATGCGCACGCTCGACATCCGGGTGCGCAGCCAGGCCAAGACCGCGGCCACCCTCGCCGAACGCTTGGTCGGGCATGAAGCGATCGCGCAGGTTCTTTATCCCGGCCTCGCCCAGCACGCCGGGCATGACACGGCGCTGCGGCAGATGAGCGGCGGTTTCGGCGGCGTGTTTTCGATCCGCATCAAACGGGGAGAGCGCGCGGCCATCGCCGTTGCCGCATCGGTGAACCTGTGGAAGCGGGCGACATCTTTCGGCGGCATCGAGAGCCTGATCGAGCACCGTGCCTCCATCGAGGGCGACGGCTCACCCTGCCCCGGTGACCTGCTGCGCTTTTCCGCAGGCCTCGAAGATGTCGATGAGCTTTATCTGGATTTGATGCAGGCGTTGGCGAAAACGCCGGCGACCGTCGGCTGAAACGGACACAGCGCCGCTGCCGGCGCTGAAATAACGTCGCCGCTGGCCACAAGTTGCGGCTTACACCACGTTCTTATTGAAATAGATCGAGCCCAACAGCACCAGCACCCAGACCAGTGCGAGGAACCCGACGGCCATCAACACCTGCATGGCGATCTCTCCTTTGCCGACGAACGTCCTCCAACTACCTTTTTTGTTTGACGTTTTTTTCTCAATGGCAGCCGGCGCGCGATCAATCGGTTTCGTGCGGCGTCGCCACAACGCTGTCGGCAGGCGCCGCCTCGCGCAACGTGAGCTCCCGCTGCAGCTTCTGCGCCTCTTCGTCCATGCCGATCCAGCGCAGCTTGCGAATGAGCTTCACCATTTCGTTCGACGCACCGGTCGTGTCAGGCGAGGTTTGCTGGTGCAGCGGCGTGTGTTGCGGCATGGCCATGAGCGTTTCTCCTCGTTTTTGTTGTCTGCGCCGCAATCTTCCGGAACCCGGCAGCGGCGGCTTGTTGTTGCGCCGAGACGAACTCGCGCACAGTCCGCAACGCGACACATTGCGTTAGATCAATACACACTTGTGATCCCTCGACCGGCCCGATGCAAGACGGCAGCCGTGCGGCGCAATAATTCTGGGGCGCAGCGCAATATAAGTGCGGCGCAGCACTGCACGATGCGGCACGAGATCAAAGCTTAAGGCGCGTCGCGGTGCAGCATCGTTGCGTCAGCGGCAAACGAAGAAGCTTCGATCGATTCAATTTTAGGGCTTTTCCGGCGGCAATTTTAGAAAAGTTGCGCGATTCTCACCCGATCGGACGAAGGCGCCTCTCCTCGCGCACACCGTGCCGATTCGAGGCTTCCTATGGACGATTTCTGGGACAATATGATCGAGGCGATGCGCTTCACCTGCGAGGCGCAAAGCGTGATGTCGGCGCGACTTTTTCTGTTTGCGTCCGGCGCGCCGAACGCCGTCGACGAAGCGGCGCAAATGGTGACGGAAAAGATCATGGCTTTCACAACCGCCGGCATCGCCGCCGAACGCGCTTTGTCGGACGGGCTCGGCTTCATGGTTGCCGCCGAGCGGGCCTATTCGCCGCTGCGCGATTGCGTGCACGCCAATAGCGACCGGCTGATCGGCGGGTTGCACTAGACGCCAAAAGCTCTTGGCTCTTCCTCAGCTCTTGGTCATGCAATCGTAGAGAAACTGCCAGCTTTTGCGGCCCGAGAGGTTTTGCGCCTTTGCCTGCGTCTGGCAGCCGTTCCAAGCGTCTTTTTCCTCGACCCATTTCGCCTTCGCGGCGTTCCATTGCCTGTGGGTCCATTTCGACACATCGGTAACGGTCTGCGACGCCTGTGCCGAAAGCGATTGATTGGCTGCGGCGCTTGACGGCGTCTGAGTTTGCGCCTGCGCAATCCCGCCGGCGAGCGAGACGGCGATGAGCGACATCAAGATGGCGCGTGAGCAACGCATCCTTATCTCCTTCCGAGAACAACAAAGTGCCTCCGCGCAGAAAACGCGCGTCAGGCACGCCTTTCAACAGCGCGATTCACGCTACCCAATAGCAACGATTTAAGACGAGATTGGTTCGCCGGGACGCGCGGCGCGAAATGTCACGCCGGCGAATAACGGCCTGCTTCAGGCACAGCTTGGCAGTGAACTACAGGTCAACTGGTTGAGCCGCATGGCTGCGTTGCGAGGTTTGAAATTGACTTGGCCGGAATTGGACGTGCGTCGTTGGTTATGTGCGTCGTCGATGTGCGGGGCAGGATGATGGTGGAGAAGAAATGCGAGAGTGGTGGGAGGGATATGGTAGATGGAGCGTTATAGGGTGAATGCTGGAATGGGTGGGGGCTTCAAGCGCGGCTTCGCACCGATGGCAGATCGGACCGCACGACTCCGCTGTTCAACGGCAGGCCACAGCTGCGTAACTACCGGTTCGCGGCGGGCGCATGGCTGCTAGAATTGACTATAGGACTTGGTAGATGATATAGAGGGAGATATAGAATATTGCATGAATTTTGACGCATTATTGTTGACGGCAACAACAACAGGCAGTGATGATTGACTATGACACGCGAATTGGGTGGAGACGGCGTGGTCGTGAGCGAGGAGATTGGCTGCTTTATATCACGGTGGGCAGAGGTGAAGAAAATATGACGACGATTTCGAGTGGGTGATATGGGAAGGTGGGAAATCTGGAAGAGTGGATCGAGAGAGGGGCTAGGCTAGAGGGGTGGCGGCGACGAACACGAGAAAGGCCACAGCTTGAGCGTGAACATACCGGTTCAACTGGTTCGGGCCCATGGCGCGAATTGTAAATAAAAAATGATAACCAAAGCGCGCGAGCTAAAGCGACATGGTGAGGCTGGCTGAATTACGCTTCGGGGGGGGAGAGAGCGAGTGCGCGGCTTCGACAGCGCAGAGCAAGCATCGTCGATCTGGAACGCGTCCATGCGAATTGACTATGGCCGCGCTTTATTTGACTATGGCCGAGGCGAATTGAGCGGCGGAGATCGGCCAATTGATCGCGCGCGGCGTTCTCTGAACTTAAAAGGGAAGGAGGGAAGGATGGGGGGGGAGGGAGAGGAGGATAAAGAGGGTGGGGGGAGGAGGGGAGGATGAGAAGGGGGAAGTGGGGGTATAAAGGAGAGATGTGGGGAGGAGAAGTGGGGGAGATATTGGGAGAGAAAGAATAATTAAGGATATATAAGCTGCGCGAAATAATAATGATGAAGAAGGAAATAGAGAGAGAGAATGAGTAGAAGAGATGAGAAGAAGAGATAAAAAGAGAAGAAGAGATATTAGAAAAGAGAAAGGAGAATAAGAACTATGAAGGAGCCTTTATTTGAGCTATGAAGAAAGCCGCAAGGAATGACGGAGTCGGCGAACAATGGGAATGGAAATGAGAAAGGGAAAGAAGAATAAAAAAAGAAGATAGGAAGGGAGTGAAGGAGAATGAGAAAGATGAAATAACAAATAAAGAAAGGAGAATAAGAAAGAAGGATAAAAAGGGGAGACACAAAGAGGAAGGAAGGAGATGGAGAAGATACAAAAAGAAGAAAAGAGGAAGAAGAACAGGCAGAGAAAAAAGGAGGAAAAAGGAGGCGAAGGAGAGACGAGCAGAAGGACGGAAGAGGCGACGACACGAGGCAAGGCGGCGAGGAGAACGAGAAGGTACGGCGATCGCACACAGGCGCAAGGAACGCGAGGAGGAGGTCAGATAGGGAAAGTATTTACAAACCTATCTCTTATTTCCTATACTTACAATCCTACTACTACTTATACTACTATCCTCTACTACTACACCTACTTCTCCTACCTCTACTACTTCAATTACTAACATCATATCAACTCTCATTATTACTTCTAACCTACTATATCTACTTTACCTAAAACTTATCTCTATTTTACTTCAAAAACAAACTATACCTTAACCAACACCTACTATAACATCAACTACAATACTAATAAAATTCTCTATTGCTCGGCTAAGAAACTACTACGGTAAATATGTTCGACTAAACCACCAATGTAAAGCTCGAATACACTATCACCTATTATTAGACTATGAGCTACGAATATGAATACATCAACATAAACAAAAAAAAATAAAATATTAAAAAAAAAAAAAAAAAAAAAAAAAAAAAAAATAAAAAAAAAAAAAAAAAAAACAATATGATCGAGCGCGGCGTAAAATATCAGTTCAAATAATTTGAACGTGCCGATTTGAGCGGCATCAAACAAACGAATGGGGACGGGTCATGCGACCCATCCCCACACGACCGGCACCACGGCGCTGAACCCGGAGACAAACGGCAGCGCAAGTGCGCGGACACTACTCGACGTTCAGCAACGCTTACGCGCGACCTGTTACGCGTTGCCGAGCGGCAGCGCCACGAAGCGGGTGGCGTCGCCCATTTTCACGCGCATCAGCACCTGATGCTTGCCCTGCGACTTGGCGTCGGTCAGTGCCTGGCGAATATCGCCGGCATTGGCGACGGCCTTGCCGCCGACATCGAGGATGACGTTGCCGGTCTGGAAGCCCTGCTCTGCCGCAGGACCGTCCGGATCGACCGCCGTGACCACGACGCCCTTGTCGCCCGAACCGGCGACTTGACTCGCCGGCGCGACCTGCAGGCCGAGATGCGGCACGCCGCTCGGCCGGCCGGCGCTGCCGTCATCGGCATTGGCCTGACGCTGATCGGTCGGCATCCGCGCCAAGGTCAGCGAGATGGTCTTCGCCTGGCCGCCGCGGATGATGTCGAGCTTCACCGTCGCATCCGGCGCCATCATGCCGATGGTGCGGGCGAGCTCGCGGGCATCCTTCACCGCAGTGCCGTTGACCGCGGTGATGACATCGCCGGATTCAACGCCGGCCTTCGCCGCGGGGCTGTCCTTCTGCGGCTCGTCGACCATGGCACCTTGTGCGCTCTTCAAGCCAAGGCTGTCGGCAATGCCGGCCGTGACCGGCTGGATCTGCACGCCGATCCAACCGCGCGTGACGCGACCGTCCTTCTTGAGCTGCGCCACGACCATCTTCGCGGTATCGGCCGGAATATCGAAGCCGATGCCGACCGAACCGCCGGACGGCGAATAGATCGCGGTGTTGACGCCGATCACATTGCCATCGACGTCGAAGGCCGGTCCGCCCGAATTGCCCTTGTTGATGGGCGCATCGATCTGGACATAGTCATCATAGGGACCGGCGCCGATGTCGCGGCCGCGCGCCGAGACGATGCCCGCGGTCACCGTGCCGCCGAGGCCGAACGGATTGCCGACAGCAACCACCCAGTCGCCGACTTTCGGCGGGGCCGAAGCGAAGGTGACGAAGGGGAAGTCCGACTTACCGTCGACCTTGATCAACGCGAGGTCGGTCTTCACATCGGTGCCGATGACTTTCGCCGTATAGACCGTGCCGTCGTCGGTGGTGACTTGCACCGACTTGGCGTGATCGACGACGTGATTATTGGTCACCGCATAGCCGTCAGCCGAGATGAAGAAGCCGGAGCCTTCGCCGGTGATGGTCTCGTGGCGCTGCGGCATGCCGCGGCCCATACGGGGACCCTGACCCTGACCGAACTGCTGGAAGAACTTGTCGAACGGCGAGCCAGGCTGCGCCGGAATATCCTGCTGATTGTCGCCGTCGTTCTCATCGTCCTGCATCATCGCCGGAGCGGCAGAGGCCGGAATCTTGACGCGCACGGAAATCACGGCGGGCTTAACCTTGGCGACAAGATCGGCGAAGCCGGCCGGATGTTGCGTGGTGGAATCGGCCGCGCTCGCGCTCGACGTGTTGAAAACCTGCGACCAGTTGGTGTTTGGTCCGGCAAGCAAGAGCGCCGTGCCGACGGCAGCCACGGAGGCCAACAGTGCGAGGCGCCGCGCCGACAGCTCGAAGCCCTTCTTAGGCAGATTGCCTTGAGTCATTTCCATCTCCTCGATCAATGGGGTCCCACCGGGTCCGAATGGGATTCAAGGCCGGGAAGCGCCCGGCCGCTGCAAGAAGAAATGGGGCAAGCCGTCTTACAATGACCTGGAGAGCGGATTAATTCTCGGACATAAACGGCGCCTAAACATTAAATTCCCGAAAGAAACCGCATTCACTATGATGCGCGAACACGATGCGGCGCCAAAGCGCGCGAACGCGCAACGCCGAAAGCAAGGGAGGGAATTTCAGTGACCGACACATTGTCCAGATTTTCACGCCGTGGGTTCATCGCAAGCCTTGCCGCGGCACCGGCGCTTGGTGCGACAGCCGCGCCGACGCTTGCTCAACAAACGACCGCGAGCCCCGCGGCGCAGGCGCAAGCCGCGCTGAAAGATGCCAAAGGAACCAAGCTCGTTCTGCTTGGCACCGGCGCCGGCCCTGTGCCGGGCCGCACACGGCGCATGACATCGCATGCGATGGTGAGTAACGGCGCGGTCTATGTGCTCGATTGCGGACTTGGACTCACTGATCGTTTCGCCGAAGCGGGACTGTCGTTCAATGCCGTGCGCGCGATCTACATCACGCATCACCATTTCGATCACAATGTCGAATATGGCCCGTTCCTCGCCATCGGCTGGGTGCAAGGCATGCCGCTCTCGGTGCGCAGCTATGGCCCGCCGCCGCTTAAGCAGATGACGGAAGATTACATCCGCTCGATGCGCACCACGTTCGATTTCTGGGCAGAGGATATGAAGATGAGCCCGATGCAGGCCATTGACGTGACGGAAATCGCGCAAGCCGGGCCGGTGATGCAGGACGATAATGTCAAAGTCTCCGCCACCGTGGTGCAGCATCCGCCGGTGAAGCCCGCGCTCGGCTACCGCTTCGATTTTCACGACCGCGCGATTGCGTTTTCGGGCGACACCACGCCGATCGAGGCGGTGGCGCAATTGGCCAAAGGCGCCGATGTGCTGGTGCACGAGGCGATGTACCTGCCGGCGCTCGTCGACTACCTGCACGCGCAGATCGCCAAGGGACGTCCGGTCAAGTTCGACGCCTATATGGCGCATATGAATGCCGACCACTCGCCGGTCGAAGACGTCGGTCGCATCGCGCAGGAAGCAGGCGTCAAGACCCTCGTCCTGTCCCACCTGACGCCAGCGATCGACAGCATCAGCGACGACACTTGGCGCGCGGCAGCGGCGAAGAATTTCGCGGGCGAGATCATCGTCGCCCACGATTTCATGGTGGTCTGACGGCGTTTGATTGCGCATGATCTTTTCGGAAAGCCGGTTCCCACCCTCGGATCAAGTCCGAGGGCAAGCTTTTCCGGATCATGCGCTATTTTCCGCCGCGTTTCACCCGGCGCACCAGATAATCGAAATTGACGACGAATTGCTCGGGCCGGCTGATGTCGTGCTTAAGCTTCTCGATGTCCTCACGCGGGAATTCCGGCGCGACATCGCCGGCGGCCTCGGCAAGCAATTGCACCATGGCGCCGTTCTCCAGCATGACGGTACTGATCACCGCTTCCTCAATGGTGGCGCCGGTGACGACGATGCCGTGGTTCTTGAGCAATACGCCCCTGCCCTCGCCGAGCGCCTGCGCGACACCCGCGCCCATGGCGTGGCTGCGGATGAGATTAATGGTGTCGGCATAGCTGCCGAGCGCCTCGTAGAACAGTGCGCCGGGCTGCGAATAGGTCTTCAAGGTGCGCGTGGTCGCCGACAAAGCCGTGGCATAGGTCGGATGGGTGTGGATGACGCAATTGACGTCCGGGCGGACCTTGAAAATCTCGGAATGGATATAGACCTCGCTGTGCCGCCGCGCGGTACCGGCCACAACGTTGCCCTCGAGATCGATGGTGAGAATGTTCTGCATCGTGATCTCGTCGAGCCCGATGCTGTGAGCCTTCATAAAAAACAGGTCCGGATCGTCCGGCAGGCGGAACGAGATATGACCGCGGGTGAAATCGTCCTGGCCCTGGTTCACCAGGATTTTGCCGGCGACGATCAGTTTCTGCTTGATCTCGTTGTGCGACGCCTTGCTCGCCCCTTTGGTTGAAGTCTTCTTGCGTTTCGCCTTGGCCATTTTCCTCACCTGTTCGAGTGCGCGTTTACGAAAATTCCGCGCGCAACAAAACAGGGAATGACCGAATTCTCAAGGGATTTATACGGGTGAGGCGGCACCGCGTGCTGCGCGCGGTGCCGCCTCTCGAAAAGCGCCTGGGGAGTGGAGGCTCAGGCGGCCTTCCGATTCACCTGCGATTCCGCCACCGAGGTCAGTTTCTTGTCGGTAGCTTTTTCTTCCTCGAGCGTCTGGTTGAGGAGCGTTACCACGTCGTTATGGCCGAGCTGCTTCGCCCACGCGATCAGCGTGCCATAGCGCGTCATCTCGTAATGCTCTACGGCCTGGGCGGCGGCGATCAGCGCCGCGTCGAGCACCGTCTTCTTGTCGACTTCGCCTGCGACTTCCTTGGCTTCCTTGAGGATACCATCGATCGCCGGGCAATCGACACCTTGCGCCTTTTGGCCGGTCAATTGAAACACCTGATCCAGGCGCTTCACATGGTTCTCGGTTTCGTGCAGATGCGTCTGAAAGCCCTGCTTAAGCTGCGGATCGCTGGCTTTTTCGATCATGTCGGGAAGCGACTTCACGATCTGCTTCTCGGCGTAGTAGATGTCACGCAGCTGATGCGTGAACAGGTCTTCCATTGTCTTGATATCGCGTGTGAACAGGCCCATGGCTACCCTTTCTCTTTCGGCTGTTTCAGTTTCGGCCTGGCCGATCTTTACCGGCCGGGCTTTTCCCGCGCTTCCCGATTGCCAACTTGCCAGTTCGGCGTCGGTTTCGCGACGGAATGCTTTTTGCTCGCGGCGTCAGCTGCACTAGACCGCAAAGTAAAAGACGTAGAGCAGGACAAGCACCGCTACCGCTCCGGCCAAGCTGAAGCCGAGCACGTAGCGCACGTTATGTCCGGTCACGCCGTCGCGAGCCTCGTCCTTGGCAAGAACCACCCGCGGCTCGTGGGATGGTGCGCCGTCTGTCTGGCTCATGACAACTCCTTTCGTGCCGGGTGCAAAAAGCGACGCGGGGAATGAGCGCCTTCACTCACCCCGCGCACCGCTCGGCGCAACCTCCCTATGGCTGCGACTTCAACCACTCGTCGACGTTCTTGCGCACCATGTCCTTGGCGAGGCCGTAGCGCTGCTGGATCTTGCCTTCCAGCTGATCGCGCTGGCCGTTGACCTGGGTGAGATCATCGTCGGTGAGCTGCCCCCACTTTTGTTTGACCTTGCCCTTGGCCTCTTTCCAATTTCCTTCGATGCGATTCCAATCCATTTGCATAACCTCCGAATGCTCGTTCCGTTTGACAACGTCTGTCGCGCAGCGACGTTCCGCGAAGTTCGGCGGCGGCGTGCAGCAAATGACATGTGCGGGAACCAACACGAGTATCACTTGCGGGGAACCGGAACGTGAATGCCGCAGCAGAGTTGTCGCCTGAGTACGCACCGAGCCGTTTGCTCGCGTTCGAGCAAGCGGGGCGAGAGAGGGAGACAGGAGAAACCTAAAATGAAAATGAAAAAGACATTGATGACAACAGTTGCCGTGGCGGCCTTCGCCGGCTTCACGGCCATGGCAACGGCGCAGACAATGCAGGCGCCATCTGGCGGTACGGCAGCAAAGCCGGAAAGCAGCCAGCCCGACCAGAACGGCAGTGCGGGCGGCGCACTGAAATATCAGGGCGAGCAACCCGCCAATAAGGCGCAATCGACCGACAAGGCAGCCCCGACGGGCAACACTGCGCAAGGTACGCCTAACGCGGCGCAGCCCACCAAGCCCGATGAGAAAATGGGCCAGTCGCAGAAGCCGGCTGACGAGAGCGGCCGGGCTACGCCGCAGCGCGGCGCAGCCGATGAGCACGGCAAAGCCGGAGCGAACACCGCCGCGAGCCAAGGCGGTTCGGCCGGCGCGAAGGGCGGCGGCGCGTCTGTAAAGCTCTCGCAGGATCAGCGATCGAAGATCGGCGCGACGATCGGCAAGCATCCATCGGCGCGCGCGGCCACGAACGTGAACTTCAACGTCTCCATCGGCGCCACGGTGCCGCGAAGCGTCCATGTCGTGGCGGTGCCCGAGGACGTTGTCGAGATCGTTCCGCAATATGAAGGCTACGACTATGTCGTGGTCGGCGAGCAAGTTCTGATCGTCGACCCCAACACGCTGGAGATCGTGGCCGTCATCGAAACCTAGCCGCCGATACGACGGCATGTTGCGGCCCGCGCCGGTATCGGCGCGGGCCGTTCTGCTTTGCGCGATACATCAAGTCGCCGATATTGGCTCGGGCGCCTGCTTTTGCGCCTGCTTTTGCGATTGCGCTTGGTCAAGAGGCGCGGCTCGCGGTTTTTCCGGAAGCGTGTTGCCGTGGATGAGGTCGTGCATCGCGCTCAGCTTTTCGACCACCGGCGGCGACAGAATAAACGGGTAGATATCCTGCAGGCCCATCGTGCGGTTGAGGCTGTTGAGTGCATTGCTCAGCGGGAGCCAAGTCTCGATCAGAGCCGACGGCTCGCGCGCCAAATACGGATCGAAAGTGACATGAGCGTCAAGTTCGCCCGGTTCGGCGAGCCGCGGATGCACATACAGGCCGAAGGCGCGCGCCATTTCCAGCGTATCGACGATATGCAGGTAATGCGCCCAGGTCTCGGCGAAATCCTCCCAGGGGTGCGAGGTGGCATAGGCGCTGATGAAATTGTCCTGCCAGTTCGGCGGCGCGCCGTTTGCATAATAAGCCTCGAGCGCCGCGCCGTAATCCGCCCTTTCGTCGCCGAATATCGCGCGGCAGGCTTCGGTGAGACCGCCGTCGCGCACCAGCACGTCCCAATAATAATGGCCGACCTCGTGGCGAAAGTGCCCGACCAGCGTGCGGTAGGGCTCGTGCATCACGGCGCGCCGCTTCTCGCGCTCGGCGTCATCAGCCTCATCGAGCGCAAGCGTGATCAAGCCGTTGTCATGGCCGGTCATCACGCGCAGCCCTTCAGGGTTTTCCGGAGACGCCAAAAAGTCGAAACGCAAGCGGAGATTGCCACTCTCGTCCTTCTCCTCGAGCGGCAGATTAAGCTTCATCAAAGTGTAGAACAGCATGTGCTTGGCGACTTCGATCTTGCGCCAGGTGACGACGTTGTCGGGAACAGTGGTGTCGGGAACAGTCCGATTATGCCGGCAGGCGGCACAGTAGATGTCGGAGGAGCCGGCATCGACCATCCAATTACAAACGCCGAACGGGGCATTGGCGCAAAAGCGATAGAGCTTGTTGTCGACGGCAAGCGCCCGCCAGATACCCTGCTGCGCATCGCCCTCGACCTCAAGCGCCGAGAGATTCATGATCTCGGGGATGAAGCCGAGACGATGCGAACACTTCACGCAAAGATCGTTCTCGAAGTAAAGCAATTGCCCGCAATGCTGGCATTTGAAGAGTTTCATGGCGTGAGTTTCCCGGGTCTCGCGCGTTGTGACGCACTGCAATAGATGACATCGCGATGGACGATTCGTTCCACAACGATCGTCAAGCCTATCAGATCAGCGGCCGCACCGGCACCTCCTCATCGAAATGCTGCGCCACGCGTTCCAGTATACGCGGATTGAGCAGTGTCATGGTGCCGTTAGTCTGCTTGAACATGCCCATGCGCTTGAGCCTCGCCAAGGTCTTGTTGGTATGGACAAGCGACAGGCCAAGCGCGTCGGCGATGTGCTGCTGGGTGAGCGGAAAGGCGAACGTCTCGTTCTCCACCATATCCAGAACTTTGGCGCGCTTATAGAGCGTCACAATCAGCGCGGCGACGCGCTCGGCGGCAGTGCGGCGACCGACGCTCGTGAGGTTTTCGTCGACAAAACTTTCCGAGCGCGCGCCGAGCCAGGCCACGTCGAAAGCGAGATCCTGCATGTTGCCGAACAACGTCCACAGCCGCTTGCGCGGCAACACGCAAAGCTCGACGTTGGTGAGCGCCTCGATGCCGAACAGCGCGGCGTCGAACATGGCCGCCTGCAGGCCGAGCAGATCGCCGGGCAGCAAAAAACTCAAAATCTGCCGGCGGCCGTCGGCCAGCATCTTGTAGCGAAAGGCCCAGCCGGCATAGAGCGTAAAGACTTCCGGTGCCGCATCGCCGATGCGGATGATTTCACCGCCGGCCGGCACCGCAAGATGCTCACGCTTGATCTCGCGGATCGAGTTCGAGTTCCTCAGCGCTGATGCGCTTGAACAATCCATAAGCGCGCAATTTGCAATCATAGCAGGAAACCTGCATGGCCAAAGCCCTTCGAATTTTAATGAGAAAAAGGCGCGAGGCTCTTCGGCAGCCGATAATCTGCGGACGGCTCAGCCCGGCCTGCGCTTATTTAGGGAACTCGGAAGCACCCTTCGCGGTTCCATAAGCTGAAATCGCAAATTGTGTGATTTGACGTAACGAGTTCCGCAAGACGTGGTTATAGAGAATTGCATCGCCACCAGGGTGCCTGTTGAGGGGCCGCTGAAGGCTTCGATTGATCTCGGGTTTCATGCCGTTGCGGATGAAAATCCCCGTCAACCACCTGGCGCGACATTGACCGAACCAAGACCGCTTGCCCTCCTCAATCGGAGCCTCGTCGCCACGACCTTGCTCGCCGCCATGATCATGGTGGCGGCATTCTGGCTCGGCGCCCGCAACAGCAACGACGATGCCTGGGTGCAGCATTCCTTCGAAGTCCAGGCACAGCTGACGCGCGTCTTGAACCTGGTGCAGAGCGCCGAGACCGGCCAGCGCGGCTATCTGCTCACCGGCCGCGATATCTATCTCGGGCCCTACCGGGTCGCGGTCGAGCAGCTGCCAAAAATGCTGGATCGCTCGCGCGACCTGCTCAACGGCAATCCCGAGCAAATGCGGCAGCTGGCGCAATTGCGCAGCTTGATCACCACCAAGCTCGACGAGTTGCGCAGCACGATCGAGGCTCACGACGCCGGCCGTCAGGACGAGGCGCTGACAATCGTGGACAGCGATAGCGGCTTTCGCTTGATGCAGCATATCCGCCAGCAGATCGCTACGATGCAGAACGCCGAAAACACGTTGCTCGGCAGCCGCCAAGCGGCCGCAGAGCGATCCGCCATGCTGCTTCAGATCGGCGTCGCCCTGGCGTTTCTGCTCATATGCGCCGTCGGTTTTTTGATCGCGCGGTTTACCCGCGAATCCTTTGCCGCATTGACCACCGCCCGCGACCGCCTGATCGCGTCCAACGAAGAGCTCGTCGAGCAGGTCACCCGGCGCGAGGCCGCGGAGAGCCAGCTGCGGCAGGCACAGAAGACGGAAGCGCTCGGCCAGCTCACCGGCGGCATCGCGCACGACTTCAACAACATGCTGGGCGTGATCATGGGCGCGCATGATCTCGCGGCGCGCCGCCTTCAGAAAGGCGATTTCAACATCCAGCGGTTTTTGAACGCGGCGATCGCGGCGGCCGAGCGCGCGGCGACGCTGACGCAGCGGCTTCTCGCCTTCGCGCGCCAGCAGCCGCTGTCGCCGCAACGGATCGACGCCAACAAGATGATTGTCAACATGTCCGATCTGCTGCATTCGACATTGGGCGAGCAAATCCAGATCGAGACGGTGGCGGCGGCCGGACTCTGGACGGTCCATGCCGATTCCCAGCAGCTCGAAAACGCCATCATCAACATCGCCATCAACGCCCGCGACGCCATGCCTGGCGGCGGCAAGCTCACGATCGAGACGGCAAATGCCTATCTCGACGAGGTCTATTGCCGGCAGAATCCGGGAATCCAGCCCGGCCAATTCGCCATGATCGCGATCACCGATACCGGCGTCGGCATGCCGCCGGATGTGGCGGCGCGGGCCTTCGATCCGTTCTTCACCACCAAGGCGGTCGGCAAAGGCACCGGCCTCGGGTTGAGCCAGGTCTATGGTTTCGTCAAGCAATCGCAGGGCCACATCAAGGTCTATAGCGAGCCGGGCGCCGGCACGAGCGTTAAGATCTATTTGCCGCGCCACATGGGCGATGCGCAGGAGCTCAAGCGCCAGCTCGCCGAGCCGGTGCGCACCGGCGCGCGCAGCGAGATCATCCTGGTGGTCGAAGACGATTCACTGATGCGCCGGCTCGCCGCCGACGCGCTGCACGAGCTCGGCTACACGGTGTTCGAGGCCGACAGCGCCGCCGACGCGCTGGCGACGCTCGATCGCGTCGCCGACGTGAAGCTCCTCTTCACCGACGTCGTGATGCCGGACATCAACGGCAAACGACTTGCCGACGAGGCGGTGCGCCGGCGCCCGGGACTGAAGGTGCTCTTCACCACCGGTTATACCGCCAATGCCGTGGTGCATGGCGGCGTGCTCGATCAGGGCGTCAACTTCATCGTCAAGCCGTTCACCCTCGACCAGATCGCAGCCAAGGTGCGCGCCGTGCTCGACGGCGAGAGCGTCTAGATTGAATCGATTGTCGCTCTAGCATTTTGACTAAGCATGAAACCGGTTCCCGCTTTTCCGGATCATACTTTAGCGCCAACAATCAATTGACCGCGACGGCGCGATCGTCGCCGCCTTGGGCGAAGATCCGTTGCAACGATTCCCGCTCGATCGGTTTCTGCAGAATCGGAATGCCGGTGAACCGGGCATCGACGCTGTCGGCATCATAGCCGGTGACGAAGACGAACGGCACGCCGCGTTCCGCCAAAATCTCGGCGACCGTATAGACAAGTCCGTCGCCGAGATTGATGTCGAGCACTGCTGCGTCGATCGACCTTTCGCGCGCCGCCGCCAGGGCTTCCGACGCCGTGCTGACCGGCCCAAGCACCTGGAAGCCAAACTCGATCAGCGTTTCCTGGATCATCATCGCGACCAGCGCCTCGTCTTCCACGAGCAGCACGCGCGGCCGGTTCTCCTGCAGCAGCCCGATCACGGCGCCGTTCTTGTCGCCGCCGTCGCGTACGGCTTGGAAGGCGCGCAACTTGTTCAATTCACTGCGCGGTACCGACAACTGGCAGCGCAGGCCATTGGGATCCCAGTCGAAGGCGGCCTTGCCGCTGAGCTGCTGCTCGACGCTGGCCACGATCACCTTCAATCCGAAATTGCGCGTCGATGGCGCCGAGGTGACGGGCCCGCCATTCTCGACCCAATTCAACTTGAGCGCGTCGGGCTGCAGGGCCCAGTCGAGCTCGATCCTGCCGCCGGGCGACGACAACGCACCGTGTTTGGCGGCATTGGTGGCAAGCTCGTGCAGCGCCAGCGCCAAGCCCTGTGCGGTCGCCGGCTGCAGCGAAATATCCGGCCCGCGGCATTGTATCTTGTCGCCGGCCCGATACGGCGCCAGCTCGTCTGCGACAAGAGTGGCGAGATCGGCACCGTTCCAGCGCGAGTCCGACAGCAATGTATGCGCACGCGCCAGTGCCTTGATGCGGCCCTCGATCGCCTGGATATAATCCTTGACGCTCTTGGCGCGGGTGAGCCGGATGATGGATTGAATCACCGCAAGCGTATTGCGGGCGCGATGATCGACCTCGCGCGCCAGCAGGACCTGACGTTCTTCGGCTTCCTTGCGGTCGGTGACGTCGGCGGTGACGCCGGAGACGCGGACCACATTGCCCGCCGCGTCGACGCTTGCCGCGGCCGTGCCGATGCACCAGCGGATTTCGCCGTGCGGGCGCACCACGCGAAACTCTGTTTGCTGAGTGCGCGCGCCCGCCGCCATGCCCCGACTGACCTCCTGCAGCGGCCGCCAGTCGTCGGGATGAACGAGCGCACGAATACTCTCCACGTTGATCTTGAAGGTTTTCGGATCGACGCCGAAAATCCGGTAGGTGCCTTGGTCCCATTTCCATTCGCCGGTAGCGAGGTCCCAGTCCCAGGAGCCCATTTGGCCGGCGGCCAGCGCAAGGCTCCTGCCCTGCTCGGCCTGCTTCAGACGCGCGTTCGATGCTTCGAGCTCGGCCGTACGCTCGGCGACGCGGCGTTCGAGCTGCGAATTCAGCTTCTCAAGCTCGCGCTTCTTGCGGAACAGCTCGACAAACACCTTGACCTTGGCACGCAGCACTTCCGGAACGACCGGCACTGGCACATAATCGACCGCGCCCATTTCGTAGCCGCGCAGCCGATCCATTTCGGTGAGATGGATGGCCGAAATGAAGATGATCGCGGTCTTGGCGAAGCGCGGATGGTCGCGAATCATCGCGGCAAGCTGGAAGCCGTCGAGATCCGGCATGCAAACGTCAATCAGCACGACGGCGACGTCGTTCTTCAAGAGAAACTGCAAGGCTTCGCGCGCCGAAGACGTCTTGACCAGGTTCTCGTTGAGCTGGCCGAGAATGACTTCATAGGACAGAAGCTTGTCCGGCTGATCGTCCACCAGCAGGACGTTGACTTTTTCCCCCGCCTCGGCGGCAACTTGCGCTTTTATTTGTTCTACCATGACCACCGCCTCAACGGTGCAGCCACATCCGCAACGCGGATAGAAGCTGTTCGGTATTGACGGGCTTGGCGAGATAATCCGAGGCGCCGGCCAGCAGGCATTTTTCACGGTCGCCGATCATGGCCTTGGCGGTCAATGCAATGATCGGCAAACGGCGATAGGCCTTGTTCTGGCGGATCTGCTCGATGGTCTGATAGCCGTCCATCTCCGGCATCATGATGTCCATCAAGACGATCGCCAGCGACGGCGTCTCTTCGACGAGCGCAATCGCCTCCGCGCCGGTGGTCGCCGTCAGCACGTTCATGCCGCGACGCTCCAGCGCGCTCGACAGCGCGAAAATGTTGCGCGGATCGTCGTCGACCAGCAGCACGGTGCGGCCGACCAGATCGTCGTCCGACGAATTCAGCCGCTGCAACATATTCTGCTTTTCGGCGGGCAGATCGGTGATGACACGGTGCAGGAACAGCGACGTCTCGTTGAGGAGCCGCTCCGGCGATTCCACGCCCTTGACCACGATGCTGCGCGCCATGGTGTGAAGCTGCGCGTCCTCCTCGGCCGACAATTCGCGGCCGGTGAAGACCACCACCGGAATATCGGCGAGGTCGCGGTCGGCGCGCATCTGCTCCAGCACCTCGAAGCCGGACATATCGGGCAAGCGCAGATCGAGCACGACGCAATCGCACGGTTCCGTCTGCAGCGTGTTCAAGGCTTCGCTGCCGGTTTCGGCATTGACGATCTCGATGTCGTCATGGCCGAGCAACTCGCGGATGCTCATCTGCTCGGCCTTGTTGTCCTCGACGATCAACAGGCGCTTGCGCCGCGGTTCGGCGAATTGCTTGATCCGCGACATCGCTTCATCGATGCCTTCGCGGGTCGTCGGCTTGTTGACGAAGGCGAAAGCGCCGCGGGCGAGCCCGTGCTGGCGGTCCTCGTCGAGCGAGACGATCTGGACCGGGATATGGCGGGTGAGCGGATTCTGCTTGAGCTGGCTCAGCACGTTCCAGCCCAGCATGTCGGGCAGGAACACGTCGAGCGACACCGCCGTCGGCTGATACTGCTTGGCGAGATTGAGCGCGTCATCGCCGCGCATCGCCAGCAGCGCCTTGAAGCCCTTGTCGCGGGCCAGATCGACCAGGATACGAGCGTAGTGCGGGTCGTCCTCGACGATCAGCAGGATGGCGTCGCCGGCCTGGATGTCGAGCCGGTCGTCGGGGATCTGCTCGACCGTGCGCTCGGGCGTGATGTGCAATCCGGCCAACTGGGTCGACGCCGCCGATGTCGTCGCCGCCGCAAGCGCGGCATGCGCCGGCACGCTCGGGCCGACATATTTGATGGGCAGGTAAAGCGTGAAAGTCGAGCCCTCGTTTGGCGCACTGCGCAGATGGATTTCGCCGCCAAGAAGGCTTGCCAATTCGCGGCTGATGGCGAGACCAAGTCCGGTGCCGCCATATTTGCGGCTGGTGGAAGCGTCGGCCTGCTGGAAGGCTTCGAAGATCAGCTTCTGCTTCTCCGGCGGAATGCCGATGCCGGTATCGGTGACTTCGAACGAAGCGACCGCGGGGGCCTGGCTGAGCACCGGATGGTCGGCGCTCCAACCACCTGAGGCCTGCGATACGGTGAGGCGGACACCGCCCTGCGCCGTAAACTTGAACGCGTTGGAGAGCAGATTCTTGAGCACCTGCTGCAGGCGCTTGGAGTCGGTGGTGATGGTACGGCCGAGATTGGGATCGGTATGGACTTCAAATGAAAGCTGGCGCGTTTCCGCCTCGTGGCGGAAGGGTCGCCCGACCGTGTCGAGCAGATTGGCGAAGAACACATCCTCGGCATCCACAGTGACTGTGCCGGATTCGATCTTGGAGAGATCGAGAATGTCGCTGATGAGATTGAGCAGATCAGTGCCGGCGCCGTGAATGGTGCGGGCGAATTCGACCTGCTTGCCGGTGAGATTGCCTTCCGGATTGTCGGTGAGCTGCTGGCCGAGAATGAGGATCGAATTGAGCGGCGTGCGCAGCTCGTGCGACATATTGGCGAGGAATTCCGACTTGTACTTTGAGGTCAGCGCAAGCTCGGTCGCTTTTTCTTCCAGTGCGCGGCGCGCCTGCTCGATTTCCTGGTTCTTGCGCTCCACTTCAACGTTGCGCTCGGCAAGCTGCTGCGCCTTCTGCTCGAGCTGTTCGTTGGTCTGTTGCAATTCGCGCTGCTGCGCCTGCAATTCACCGGCCAGCTGCTGCGACTGCTTGAGAAGACCCTCGGTCTGCATCGTCGCCTCGATCGAGTTGAGCACGATGCCGATCGAGGTGGTCAGTTGCTCAAGGAACATCGTCTGCAAGGTGGTGAATTCGTGGATCGAAGCAAGCTCGATTACGGCTTTCACCTGGTTTTCGAACAGAACCGGCAGCACGATATTATTGCGCGGCGTCATCCTGAACAGCGCCGACGAGATCGGCGTCGCGTTCTCCGGCATTTCGGTGATCAGCATGCGCCGCTTGTCGACCGCGCATTGGCCGATCAGGCCCTCGCCGAGCCGCAGCGCTCGCCGATGGCCGTTGGCGCCGTCGTCGGCATAGGCGGAAAGCAGATTGAGCCCCTCCTCCTCCTCGCCGTTGACCTGATAGATCACGCCTTGATGCGCGTTGACCAGCGGCGTCAGTTCGGACAGCAGCAGACGGCCGACGGTGGTCAGGTCGCGCTGGCCTTGCAGCATGTTGGTGAACTTGGCGAGGTTGGTCTTCAGCCAGTCCTGTTCGGTATTGCGGTCGGTGGTGAGCCGCAAATTGTCGATCATGGTATTGATGTTGTCTTTGAGCTCGGCGACCTCGCCGCGCGCATCGACCTGAATCGACCGCGTCAGGTCGCCTTTGGTCACGGCCGTCGCCACCTCGGCGATGGCGCGCACCTGCGTGGTGAGGTTGGCGGCCAAAAGGTTGACGTTGCCGGTGAGGTCCTTCCAGGTGCCGGCGGCGCCGGGCACGTTGGCCTGACCGCCGAGACGGCCTTCGACGCCGACTTCGCGCGCCACTGTGGTCACCTGGTCGGCGAAAGTCGCGAGCGTGTCGGTCATGTTATTGATGGTCTCGGCCAGCGCCGCGACCTCGCCCTTCGATTTCACCGTCAGATTCTGCTTGAGATCGCCGTTGGCGACCGCGGTCACCACTTTGACGATGCCGCGCACCTGTTCGGTCAGGTTGGCGGCCATGACGTTGACGGTGTCGGTCAGGTCCTTCCAGGTGCCGGCGACGCCCGGCACCTGGGCCTGGCCGCCGAGCAGGCCTTCGGTGCCGACTTCGCGCGCCACGCGCGTGACCTCCGAGGCGAAGCCGTTGAGCTGATCCACCATCGTATTGATGGTGTTTTTCAGTTCGAGGATTTCGCCCTTCACGTCGACCGTGATCTTGCGGCTCAAGTCGCCGCGCGCCACCGCCGTGGTCACTTCGGCGATGTTGCGCACTTGCGTGGTGAGGTTTGCCGCGAGCAGGTTGACGTTGTCGGTGAGGTCCTTCCAGGTGCCGGCGACGCCGGGCACCACGGCCTGGCCGCCGAGCCGGCCGTCGGCGCCGACTTCGCGGGCGACGCGCGTCACTTCGGCGGCAAACGAGCGCAATTGCTCGACCATGGTATTGAGCGTGTCTTTGAGCAGCAGCATCTCGCCGCGCACGTCGACGGTGATCTTCTTCGACAGGTCGCCGCCGGCGATGGCGGTCGCGACCTCGGCGATGTTGCGCACCTGCGCCGTGAGGTTCGACGCCATGAAGTTGACGTTGTCGGTGAGATCTTTCCAGGTGCCGGCGACGCCGGGCACCTGTGCCTGGCCGCCGAGCTTGCCTTCGGTGCCGACCTCGCGCGCCACGCGCGTCACTTCGGAAGCAAACGCATTGAGCTGGTCGGCCATCGTATTGATGGTGTTTTTCAGCTCGAGAATTTCGCCCTTCACGTCGACCGTGATCTTGCGGCTCAAATCGCCGCGCGCCACCGCGGTGGTCACTTCGGCGATATTGCGGACCTGCGCCGTCAAGTTGCCGGCCATCGAGTTGACGCTGTCGGTCAAATCCTTCCAGGTGCCGGCGACGCCGGGCACATTGGCTTGGCCGCCGAGCCGGCCTTCGGTGCCGACCTCGCGCGCCACGCGCGTCACCTCGCCGGCAAAGCGGTTGAGCTGATCCACCATCGTGTTCAGCGTTTCCTTGAGCTGCAGGATCTCGCCGCGCACGTCGACGGTGATCTTGCGGCTCAAGTCGCCGCCGGCGATCGCGGTCGCCACCTCGGCGATGTTGCGGACCTGGCCGGTGAGGTTCGACGCCATCGAATTCACCGAATTGGTCAAATCCTTCCAGGTGCCGCCGACGCCCGGCACATTGGCCTGGCCGCCGAGCTTGCCTTCGGTGCCGACTTCACGGGCGACGCGCGTCACCTCGGCGGCGAAGGCGTTGAGCTGATCGACCATCGTGTTGAGCGTGTCTTTCAGCTCGAGGATTTCGCCGCGCACGTCGACCGTGATCTTGCGGCTCAAGTCGCCGCGCGCCACCGCGGTCGCCACCTCGGCGATGTTGCGGACCTGGCCGGTGAGGTTCGACGCCATCGAATTCACCGAGTTGGTCAAATCCTTCCAGGTGCCGGCGACGCCGCGCACCGTAGCCTGGCCACCGAGCTTGCCTTCGGTGCCGACTTCGCGCGCGACGCGCGTGACTTCGCCGGCGAAGGCATTGAGCTGATCGACCATGGTGTTGATGGTGTCTTTGAGCTCGGCGATTTCGCCGCGCACGTCCACGGTGATCTTCTTCGACAAGTCGCCGCTGGCGATGGCCGTCGATACCTCGGCGATGTTGCGCACCTGCGCCGTCAGGTTGGAGGCCATGGAATTGACCGAGTCGGTCAAATCCTTCCAGGTGCCGGCAACGCCGAGCACATTGGCCTGGCCGCCGAGCCGCCCGTCAGTGCCGACTTCACGCGCCACACGCGTGACTTCGCCGGCGAACGCATTGAGCTGATCGACCATCGTATTGATGGTCTCTTTCAGCTGCAGGATTTCGCCCGACACATTGACCGTGATCTTCTTCGACAGGTCGCCGCCGGCGATCGCGGTCGCGACATCGGCGATGTTGCGCACCTGTGCGGTCAGATTGCCGGCCATGAAGTTGACGCTGTCGGTCAGATCCTTCCAGGTGCCGGCGACTCCCGGCACCTGCGCCTGGCCGCCGAGCTTGCCCTCGGTGCCGACCTCGCGCGCGACGCGGGTCACTTCCGAGGCAAAGCCGTTGAGCTGGTCCACCATCGTATTGATGGTGTCTTTCAGTTCGAGAATCTCGCCGCGCACATCGACGGTGATCTTGCGGCTCAAGTCGCCGCGTGCCACCGCGGTGGTCACGTGCGCGATGTTGCGGACCTGGTCGGTCAAGTTGCCGCACATGGCGTTGACCGAGTCGGTCAGATCCTTCCAGGTGCCGGCGACGCCCGGCACGATAGCCTGGCCGCCGAGCTTGCCGTCGGTGCCGACTTCGCGCGCCACGCGGGTCACTTCCGAGGCGAAGGAGCGCAGCTGATCGACCATCGTATTGATGGCTTCCTTGAGCTGCAGGATTTCACCGCGTACGTCGACGGTGATCTTCTTCGACAAGTCGCCGTTGGCCACCGCGATCGTCACTTCGGCGATGTTGCGCACCTGCGCGGTCAGATTCGACGCCATCGAGTTGACGCTTTCGGTCAAATCCTTCCACACCCCGGTCACGCCGCCGACCTGGGCCTGGCCGCCGAGCTTACCCTCAGTGCCGACCTCGCGCGCCACGCGCGTCACCTCGGAGGTGAACACGTTGAGCTGCTCGATCATCGTGTTGACGATCTCGGCGGAGCGCAGGAACTCGCCTTTCAACGGACGGCCGTCGACATCGAGCGGCACGGTCTGCAACAGGTCGCCCTGCGCCACCGCGGCGATGGCGCGCGTGACTTCGGTGGTCGGCCAAAGCAGATCGTCGATGAGCGAGTTGACGCTCGATTCCATTTCGCCCCAAGCGCCGTCGTCGAGGCCGAAGCGCACGCGTTGCCGAGTGCGGCCGTCGCGGCCGACCACCTGACCGACCCGCTCGAGCTGGCCCGCCATGCGCTGATTGGTGGCGACGATCTCATTGAACGTATCGGCGATCTTGCCGATGATGCCGACGCGGTCACCGGCCATGCGGACACTGAAATCGCCGACTTTCATCGCCTGCAGGGCGTGAAGCAGCTCCGCCAAATCGTCAGCGCCGGCGGAACGAGCATCGGCATTGCCGTTGAGATGCCCTGCCAGCTCTTCGTTCAGCTTTGCGATTTCCGGAACGTGAGGCACAGGGGCAGTACCGTTGGCGCTGGGAGCGCCAGCGGGGTCTTTAGTGGTCCGCATAAATCTCTCCGAAGACCAGCCGCAGCCCGTCGAGCATACGGTAGTCAAGAACGTGGCGATCGGCCGCGGGATCGTTGGGGGATGCTTTTCCGGGCCGCCCTCCCCGTAACCTAGTCCAAGGCTGGCGCCTGGTTGGCCGGCGTTTGGGGCCGCCACGACCAAACGCGCCGAACGGGATCAAATCCCGCAGCGAAAAAGTCCCAATATGACGAGGAATCCCCCTCACGACCGGGCCTCGATGCTTTGTGCCTCGACCACAAACGCCGCCCATAGGGGAAGGTTCCAGACAAAGAAGTCGCGTTGTGCGTTTTTATTACGGCGTGTTGCACGGGCCCCATTTAGACACCGCCATTCTGTAGAAATCTGAGTCCGCTCAAGCGTTGGGGAACAATGCCGCACCTTGGGAATTGGTGTGATGTCAAAAGACATAGCGGGGCAAGCCTGGGACGGGTTCGTGGGTAAGGAAGACGTCGCCTGTTACAGGCTCTACGCCGCCAATTGCGTGGAGCTGGCCGAACGGATATCGGACGCGGACCGCAGGATTTTTCTGCTGCGGATGGGTCAGCGCTGGGCGAGACTCGCCGACCAGGTTGAAAAAGCCGAGAGGGCCAATTCCAACGCGGCTTCTCCGCACCGGCCCGGCAATCAGAGCAATCAAACCGACGGCGGTGCCGGCGCGGATAGCGGCTGAGAGCGGAAGGCTTCCGCATCACTGCGCCGCCAGCTATTCGTTGGTCTATGGACGCCGCACAATCCGCACTGCAGGAGGACGTCTTTCGGCTGCTCGCCGATGCCGAGACGCACGGCATGGACGAGAGCGAGGGTGACAAAGTCCGCCGCATCGACACCCATGCCGCCGTGGTCTTCCTCGCCGGTGATCTCGTCTTCAAGGTCAAGCGCGCGGTTAAATATCCGTTTCTCGATTATTCGACCCTGGACAAACGCAAGGCGGCCTGCCTCGCCGAGCTCGACATCAATCGCGCTTTTGCGCCGCAGCTCTACCGCCGCGTCGTACCGATCACGCGCGAGACTTCCGGCGCGCTCGCTTTGGACGGCACCGGCGAGCCCGTGGAATGGGCGGTCGAGATGGCGCGCTTCGACGAGAACAAGACGCTCGATCGGCTTGCCGATCGCGGCCGGCTCTCGGATACGCTTACGCCCAAGCTCGCTGCCGCGGTCGCCGCCATGCATGCGCGCGCCAAGCCGGTCGAGCCGAAGTCCTGGATCGACGCCGTTCCGGGATTCATCACCGAGAATGCGTCGGCCTTCCGAAAATATGGTGATCACGAACATGGTCATCGAGAACAAGATGGTCGAGGACACCGTCATCGCGACCATGACGAGCTGTTTCCAAACCATCTCATCGATCTGCTCGAGCAAAAGTCGCTCGCCGCCTTTCACCGCCTGCATCCCCTCCTCGCCGCGCGCGGCGCGCAAGGCCTGATCCGCCGCGGCCACGGCGACCTTCATCTTGGCAATGTCGCCATTCTCGGCGGCGAGCCGGTCGCTTTCGATGCGCTGGAGTTCGATCCGATCTTCGCCTCGGGCGACCTGCTCTACGATCTCGCGTTCCTGTTGATGGATCTGGTCGAGCGCGATCTGCCGCGCGCGGCCAATGAGGTGCTGAACGGATATTTTGCCGCGGCACGGCGGATCGAGGATTGCGACGGCATCGCCGCACTGCCGTTCTTCATGTCGCTGCGCGCGGCGATCCGCGCTAAAGTGACGGCGGCGCGGCTTGCGCTCGCCAAGACCGAAGACACGGACAAGATCGCGCGCGCGGCTAAGAGCTATTTCAAGCTTGCGCTCGATCTGCTGATGCCGGCCAAGCCGGCCATTGTCGGCACCGGCGGATTGTCGGGCACCGGAAAGTCGGTGCTGGCGCGCGCGCTCGCACCGCTCTTGCCGCCGGCGCCCGGCGCGCTGGTGTTTCGCTCTGATGTCGAGCGCAAGACGCTCTACGGCATCGCCGAGACCGATCGCCTGCCGCCGGAGGCCTATCGGCCGGAGGTGACCGATAGGATCTATGCGATCTTGAACGAAAAGGCCGGGCGCGTCGCCCGCGCCGGCCATTGTGCGATTGTGGATGCGGTGTTTGCCAAGCCGCAAGAGCGGGCGGCGCTCGAAACCACGGCGGCCGCGGCGAGCGCCGATTTCCACGGCCTGTTCCTGGTCGCCGACCTGCCGACCCGGCTCGCCCGCGTCGGCGGGCGCGGCCCCGATGCATCCGATGCCGATGCCATCGTGGCGCAACGCCAGGAAGACTTCGCCATCGGCGATGTTACCTGGGAAATCATCGACGCCGCAGGCTCGCCGGAAGAGACGCTAGCCCAGGCGCAGATGGAGATCGCGCGGCGACAGTAACGGCGCGGGACCATCGAAGCACAGGGCCCGGCGTCGCCGGCTGGGCCAATTCATGTGGGCAAATTAGTCGGCAAATAAGCGATGAATCAGTCAGCATTTGCGTGTTTTGCGGTTAAACTGAACAATTGGTGTTGGACTTCGGCATTCCTGTTGAACGGCTAATTGAACGGCCAATCGAGCAGCGATGAAACTTTCCACGCGCATGGCGCTGGCAATGGTGGCGCTGGTCGTACTGACCGCGCTGTCGGTCGGTTTGCTGTCCTATCAAAATGTCAGATCGGCGATGTTGCCGCAGGCCGCCGAACGCGTCGAAGTGCATGTGCGGGTGCTGGCAGCGACGCTCGCCGCGGTGGCGCGCAGCGCGCGTGAAGATGCCGCCGGATTCCGCGCGGCCGCGGCGATCGCCGGCATCATGCGCGCCCACCTGGCCGGCGGCAGCGATCCGGAGGACGGCGCGACCGAAGCGGTGTGGCGGCAGCGCCTCGCCCGGCGCTTCGCCGCCGAGCTTGCAGCAAAGCCGTCCTATATCGTCCTTCGCGTCATCGATTCTTCCGATGGCCATGAATTGGTCCGCGTCGACCGTCTCGGCGAAAACGGCGCGATCCGAACCGCGCCCGACGACCAATTGCAGGACACGAGCGGACGCGAATTTTTCGAAGCCGCCAAGACGGCGCCCCAGCAAATCTACGTTTCGCCGGTGCAGCTCAGTCTCGGGCTGCGGCGCCCGGTCCGCATCCCCGTGCTGCGCGTCGCCGCCATCATCGAGACGCCGAACCATCAGCCGTTCGGCATGCTGGTCATTACACTCGCCATGGAACCGGTGTTACATGAGATCGCGGCGCGTCCGCAACCCGGCGGCAAAATCTATGTCGTCGATGATCGCGGCAATTATCTCGTGCATCCCGACCCCGGCCGGGAATTTGCCGCCGATCTCGGCAAGCCGGAACGTTGGCAGAGCGACTTCCCGACTTTTGCCGAAGCTTTTCAATCCGACGCCGTGAAGTGCGCACTGATCGACGACGCGCAAGGCGAGAAGACTCTCGCCGGACTCGCACCCGTCGCGCTCGGCGGCGGTCCGCGCGTCGGCATCCTGGAAGTGACGCCGTTGTCCACCGTCATGGCGCCGATCACGGCGGTCGGCAAGTCGACGCTGCTCGCCGGCTTCATCGCGGTCGTGTGCGCCGCGGGCCTCGCCGTGCTGCTGGCGCGCTCACTGACGCGGCCGCTGGTGCAGATGACCAAGGCCGCAGCCGCCTTCCCGCACGATCCGGCAACTACCCTGTCCGCGGCGACCGGCGAAATCGGCGTGCTGGCGCGCGCCTTTGCGCGCATGATGGCGGAGGTCAAGGACAAGACGGCGTCGCTGGAAAAGGAAATCGCCGAGCACCGCCGCACCGAAGCCGAACTCGAACGTCACACCGATCGCGAACGGCTGTTGAGCGCTGCGGTGCAATCGTCGAACAATTCCATCATCACCCTGACTTCGGACGGTGTCGTCACCAGCTGGAATCCGGCCGCGGTGCGGCTGTTCGGCTGGACCAGCAAGGAAATGTTCGGCCGCAGCATCGATCAGATCGTGCCTGACGATCGCGGCCACGAAGTGCGGTACATTTTCGATACGATCGCCCGCGGCGGGATCATCGACAATTTCGAAACAGTCAGGCTGAACAAGGCCGGCCAGCATATCACGGTGTCGCTCAGCGTCGCGCCGATCAAGCTTGCTTCCGGCAGCGTCATCGGCGCCTGTTCGCTCGCCCGCGACATCACCGAGAGCATCAGGGCCAAGGAACTGATCGACCAGGAGATCCGCGAGCGGCGCCGCATCGCCGAGATCCTCGACAATACGATCAACAGCATGGCGGATGCGTTGCTGGTCGGCGATCGGGACGGCAATATCGTGCTCTGCAATCCCGCGGCCCAGCGCCTGATGAATATCAGGGTCGGCATGACGCCGCCGCAATGGACTTACGCGCAGGAAATCTTCATGGCGGACGGCGTGACGCCGATGCCCCTGGAGCAACGGCCGCTGATACGGGCGGTGCGCGGGGAGTCATTCGAGAATTATGAGCTCACCGTACGCTATCCCCATCTCCGCAAGCCGATCACTTTCGTCACCACCGGCGGGCCCATTCGCGGCGGCTCGCAATATGCGGCGGGCGGCGTCGTGGTCTATCACGACGTCACCGAAGCGCGCGAGACCGACCGGCAATTGCGCCAGGCGCAGAAGATGGAAGCCGTCGGGCAATTGACCGGCGGCGTCGCCCACGACTTCAACAACATCCTCACGGTGATCACCGGCACCATCGAAATCCTCGAGGAAGGCGTCGCCGATCGGCCGGAGCTCGCCGCGATTGCCAAGATGATCGATGACGCCGCGGAGCGCGGCGCTGAATTGACCAGTCACCTGCTCGCGTTCTCGCGCCGGCAGCCGCTGCGGCCGCGCGACACCAACGTCAATGCCTTGATCATGGAAGTGGGCCGGCTGCTGCGCCCGACGCTCGGCGGCAATATCGAGATCGAATCCATGCTCGACGACAATGCCTCCTCGGCCTTGATCGATCCGAGTCAATTGACGACGTCGCTCCTTAATCTGGCGTTGAATGCGCGCGACGCCATGCCGGACGGCGGCAAGCTCACTTTCGAAACCACCAACTCCGTCCTCGATGACAATTATGCCGGCATGAACGAGGAAGTAGGCCCCGGCCCCTATGTGATGATTGCGGTCAGCGACAACGGCCCGGGCATCGCGCCTGAGATCATCGACAAGGTATTCGAGCCGTTTTTCACCACCAAGGTGCTCGGCAAGGGCACGGGCCTAGGCCTGAGCATGGTCTATGGCTTCGTCAAACAGTCCGGCGGTCACATCAAGATCTACAGCGAAGTCGGTCACGGCACCACGATCAAAATGTATCTGCCGCGCGCCGCCGCGGCGGCGCAGCAATTCACCGATATGGCGCCGGCCGAGCCGGCCCATGGCGGCTATGAGACCGTGCTCATCGTCGAAGACGACGCGCTGGTACGCACATATGTCATCGCCCAAGTGCGGGCGCTCGGCTACCGGACGCTCGCCGCGACCAATGCCGCCGAAGCCCTGGCACTGATCGACGGCGACACGCCGATCGATCTCCTCTTCACCGACATCGTCATGCCGGGCACGATGAACGGTCGGCAGCTTGCCGACGAGGCGCGCCGGCGCCGGCCCGGGCTCAAGGTGCTGTTCACGTCGGGCTATGCCGAAAACGCGATCGTGCATCACGGCCGGCTCGATCCGGGCGTGCTGTTGCTGGCCAAACCTTATCACAAGCAGCAATTGGCGCAGATGATCCGCGCCGCGCTCAGTGCCGCCGATGATGCCGATAGCGACGCAGTTGCCGACACGGCGAGGCAACAAGCGGTCTGAACAATGACGCGGACTATTTCCGCGCGACGCCGTCGGAGCGATTCCCGCTGAGCACGATGCGCATCAGATCGGCGGCGTTCTTGGCGCCGAGCTTCTCCATGATCCGGGCGCGGTGAATTTCGACGGTGCGGTAGCTGATGCCGAGCGTTTGTCCGGCTTCCTTGTTGGTAGCGCCCTCGACCAGCTGGCCGAGCACTTCCTGCTCGCGCGCCGTCAGCGGCTCGCGGCCGGGGAAATAGAACTGCGGCTTCTCGTCGACGCGGCCCATGGCTTTGCGCTTGAGATCGGCGGCGATCACCTGCTCGACGCGGGCGACGACGTCGGAGCCGCTGAACGGCTTTTCAATGAAATCGAGCGCACCGCTCTTGATGGCGTCCACCGCCATGGCGATGTCACCCTTGCCGGAGATGATGATGACCGGCGCCGGATGATTGCGCGCGTTGAGTTCTTTGAGGATATCGAGCCCCGATTTGCCCGGGATGTGCACGTCGAGCAGGATGCAGGCCGGGCTTTGTGTCCGCATCGCCGCGATCAGACTTGCGCCGTCGGCAAAGCCCTCGACCTTGTGCCCGCGCCGCGACAACAGCATCGCCAAGAGATCGCGGATGGCCGCGTCGTCATCGACGACAAAAATCTCGCCTGACAGCGCGTTCGCGAAGGATGCGGTTTCTTCGGCCATCTTTTGCGGCTTCCACGCTCGGCGGCGTCAAAGCTCCTGTGTCGATGTCGGCGCTAGCGAATCGCTTCCAGATCCTTCCCCACCCTAGGTATTAGTACTGACTTTTTTCTTATCGCAAAGGTTGCAGGAATTAAAGCCGGAAACGCCATTGCGACCTAGAAATGGAACAGGGACGCGATAGCGCGGTCCTCAATGGTCTTCAGCCGCGCCAGCAATTCGGCCGGAGGATCGCCAGGGAACGCGCCGGTCAGCGCGCCGGTCAGATTGAAAAACTTCTTTTCGACCAGCGGCTCGACCGCAGCCGAGGGGTCACGCTCGTCGCCGTCGGTCTTGTCGATGGATAAGACGCGGCCGTCCTTGAGCGTCACATCGAGCCGGCAGTTGGTATTGAGGCCGGCTGCGATCGCCGTCCCATAGGGGCGCAGCTCGATGGCGCGGCAGATTTCGAGAATCTTCGGGTTCTGGTTCGGACCGTCCAGGAAGGCTTGCGGATCGGCGGGGTCGCGAAACAGCGCGAGCGCGACGCTGAACGGCACGCTGTATTGCGCCGTGCCGACATCGGTTGGCGCGCGGTCAGCATGGTGCGACAGCACCTTGTCGGAGGCCGCAAGCACGATGTGGACAACATCATCGGCCGTGAACTTATGGCGGCGCTGCAGCTCTTGAACGGCGCGCACCGGCGCCTGCGCCGTAACATGGCAGGGAAACATCTTGAACCAGATGTTCAGGCTGTCCCAGCGTGTGCCGAGCCCCTCGACCAAAAGCGCCGGATCGCCGCCTTCGGCATAAACGTCGAGATAGCCAAATTTGCCTTCGAGCACGACGTCCGGGCCCTCAAAGCCGCGCGCGGCGAGATAGGCCGCGGTAACGCCGCCTTCGGCCGCGCGCCCCATATGCAGCCGCTTCACCATGCCGCCATTGCCGGCCTTGGCGAACGCGAGCAAGCCGGAGCCGAACGAGCCGCCGATGCCGATCGCCATCGTGGTCTTATGTGCGTCATTGCCCATGATGCGGCTCGCCGCGATCGCCGAGCCGAATACGCCGGTCAGGCCCGGGGCGTGAAAGCCGAAATGCTCGCTGGTGCTCTTGGCGGCAAGGCCGGTGCGCAGCATGCATTCATTGCCGGCGACCAGAGCGGTGATCAGGTCGCGCCCGGACACATCAAACTCCTCGGCGACGGCGAGCGCCGCCAGCGAGGCGGTCGAGCCCGGATGCACGCCGACGCTCGGCTGCCGCAGATTGTCGAATTCGAACGAGTGGGCGAAGGTGCCGTTGGCCAAAGCGGCAGCCGGCGCACTGACGCGGCGCAGCGCCGGGCTCAGCATCGTGCTGGCGGCTTTGCCGCTCGCGTCTCCGCCGGCATTTCCGCCGACGTGCAAGGCAAAATCCGCAACGCTCTTGCCCCACGGCAGGCCGGAGCCGAACAGCGCCACCGCGACGGCGTCGATCAGGCACGCTTTGGTGATGGCGATAACCGGTTCGGGAATGTCTTCGTAGCGCAATGCGGCCGCGAATTCCGCGAGCCTCTTTGTTTCACCGGCCATTTATGTCTCTTGCCAATCTCTCGCAAATTTCTCGCGATCCCGGCCCTATTGCCCGCCGTCGCGGGCATTGCTGCCATTGGCGCGGCTTTCGCGCAACTGCGCGCGCAATATGTCCTTGCGCAATCCGAGCGTCTTGCGCCGATGCGCGCGCGCGACCGTTTCGGCGCGATCGGCGTCGCGCGTTTCGATCGCCTGCAGCAAATCGCGATACTCCTTGAGCGCCTCAATCGGCCGCCCCTCGATATGAAGGAGCGTCGAGGTCTGTATTTGCCGCACATGCTCCAACAGGCTTTCCAGCGATTGCGAGAGCCGGCCATTATGCGCGGCACGGCCGATCAGCCGGAGAAATTCGGCGGTAAGCGGCCGCAGCGCCGCAATATCGCCGCGCTGGCGCACCGCCTCCATGTCGTCGAGCAATTCGCGGATTTCGGCGATCTCGCTTGGCGTCGCGTTCTCCGCCGCCAAGCGCGCGGCCATGCCCTCGAGCGCTTCGCGCACATAGAACAGCTCGGTGAGGTCCTTCTCGCTGAATTCGCGTACGATCAGGCCTGAGCCGGAGCGCTCGACCAGGCCTTCGGCCTCGAGCTTGCGCAAAGCTTCGCGCACCGGCGTACGGCTGACACGGAGATCGTTCGCCAGTGCATCGCTGCGCAGCCGTTCACCCGGCGCGAGATCGCCGTGCAAGATACCTTGCCGCAGCGCCTGATAGGCGGCATCGGCCGTGGTGACCGCGCCGGAGTCTTGCAAGAGTGCACGCAATGGCATTTTCGACCTTTAGTTAGGTGTAACCGAGCCAGCGCCAATAAGTGGCGGCGAAGGCAAGCAGCATCACATAGGCGATCACGGTGAGCACAAGGCCGACGCGAATGAAGTCGCGCGCCTCGAACGTTCCAGTGCCGTAGGCCAGCATGTTTTGCGGGCCGTTGATCGGAAGAATCCAGCCGACACTGGTCACGAAGGACAGCAGCATGGTGATGCCGGCGATCTTCTGGATCGGCAATTGCGTCTGCTGCAGCATGCTGATCATCACCGGGATCATGGTGGTCGCCATCGCCGCGCCGCTGGCGAAGCCCAGATGGACCACGATCAAGAACAGCCACAACACGGCGAGGATCGCGAATACCGACAAATGCTGCACGTCGAAAACGGTGACGACATAAGAGGCGAGCCAAGCCGCGGCGCCGGTTTTCAGGAGCGCCGTGCCGAGACCGACGCCGACGCCGAGCTGGATGAGGATGCCCCACGGCACGCGCGCCTGCACTTGCGCCCATTTCAACACACCAATTCCCGGAACGAACATCAGCGCTACGGCCGCGACCGCGACCGACGACGAATCAAAGTTGTGCAATTTCTTTTCCGTCGCCCAAAAGCCGAGCAAAATAATCGAAAAGATTAGAAGCTTGATCTCGTCCGGCGTCATCGGCCCGAGCTTTTCCGGAGCGGATGGAATATTGTCGTTGCCCGCCGCGGTACTCGCCAAAATTTCGCCCGCTAAAACTTCGTCGGGCTTGGGCGCCATCATTTTCATGAGCAGAAAATAAAGCGCGACACTGAGCGCCAGCGAGAATGGCGCGCCGGCGATCAGCCAATCGACCCACGAAATCCGCGTGTGGATGGTGCGCTCCATCAGCGCATTGACATAGACATTCTGCGCCGCGCCGGTCGCAATCCCCATCGCCCAGATCAGCGACAGATAGCAGATCGACATCATCAGCATGCCGGCGGCGCGGCTTTTCTTGTCGATGCCGAAAGCCGCGATCAGTCCAAGAATGATCGGCGTCAGGCAGGCGACGCGCGCGGACGCCGTCGGAATGAAAAAGGCGAGCAGCGCCATGACGACGATGGTGCCGATGAGCAGGCGGCTGCGGCTGGTGCCGAGCAGCGAAATCACCTTGAAGGCCACGCGCTTGTCGAGCCCGGTGATCGCCATGGCCGCGGCAATCACCAACGACGCCGCGATCAGCGCAACGGCGGGATTGGTGAAGCCGTCGAGCGTCACCGACAGCGCCGCGCCGGTGCCAAGCGCCCGTTCCGGATGCGCCGGATCGGGCGCGAGCCCGAGCAGAAAGGCCATCAAGGCCATCAGCATGATTGAGCTTGCGGCATATTCCACGGCTTCGGTCATCCAAATAATGACCGCGAAGGCGAATATGCCGAGCATGTACTGACCGGCGACGGAAAGCCCGGCCGGCTGGGGCATGGTGACGATGGCGACGAGCGCAGCGACGCCGATCAGCAAGCCCCAGAATTTGATCGACACTTGCTGTGTTCCGGCCGATTTAGCGCCGGGCGATGCGGCGCCTGGGGCCGCACCAACCGGTGCAACGCCGGATGCAATGGCCTGCCGGGTATCCGACATTCTCTCCCCCTGCCTCTCTCCTTGCGTCGCTTTGCGCCCCGCTTTCTTCGCACAATTGCGTTTGACGGTGTTCGCGCTTCGGGCGCGATCGGCCAAAGCCTATCGCGACTGGCCCTCTGAAACCACTATCTGTCGCGCCTTCTGACGGGCGCAATTGATGGTTCCCGCCGCGGCCGCACCCAGTTGTGTGTTTGGATCTGGCTCTTTTTTCAATTTTTTTGCATTCAGCTCGTGCGTGCGATGCGCCGCGTCACCGGCCGGTAGCTGAAGGCCGTCGGCACGAACAACGAGTGAATGCCGGCGCCGCCGGCGACCACGATGTTGATGTCCTCGGGCCGATCGGCAACGCCGATATGATCGGAATCGCCGACTTCGGCGAACCAGCGCGAACGGCGGTGGCGCAAGCCTTCGACGCTGCGCTTGGCGAAGCGCGACAAAGGAATGCGGGCGCGTTCGAACACGGCATTGCGAATCTCCTGCTTGCCGAAGCCGTCGCGCGCCAGAGTGCCGGCATGTTCGGGGCTGACGACGAACAGCGGCCCGGTCGGAAAGATGATGTTGTTGTGGCCGAGCGCGGTGGTCGCGCCGATGAAGTGTTCGAGAATGTCCTGACCGGTCTTGCAGCCGTAAGTGAAAATGTTGTGCGGCGCCGAAGCGCCAATCACGGTGATAGTGTCGTCGTCCACGGCGAAACCGGCATCGACATGCAGCGCCGACCAGGGGCTGTCGGCCTCGGCTTCGGCGATGCAGGAACTGAACTTGCCGGCCTGGCCGTGGGTCGCCATGTCGGTCTCGCCGGCAATGTCGCCGCCGATATTGCGCAGGACGAGCTGCACCGCGCGGCCGATCGTGGCATTGGCGCGCACGCCCTGCCCGAACATATTGCCGCGGGCATTGATGCCGAGCTCGTCGACGATCGGGCCGTTGACGATCAGAAGCGGCGCGGTGGTGTTGGTCGCGGTCTGGATGCCGTAAAGCTGGCAGTCGGTATCGAGCAACGCATCGATCGCCGCGAGCACCACCGGGAAATAATCCGGCTTGCATCCGGCCATCACCGCATTGATCGCGATCTTTTCGATGGTGGCGTCGCGCCAGCACGGCGGAATCGGTCCGATCTTTTCCTTGGCGTTGCGGCCCGAGGCCTCGATCATGGCGGCGACTTTGTTGACGGTCGGGAACACGACCGGAAGCCCGTCGGTCCAGCCGCGGGCGAACAGCATTTCCTGATCGTCATTGTCGTTCGCGCCGTCGAATCCGTCCGGCGCTTTCAAAGCGGCCGAGCTTTGCGCATGGCGGGTCAGGCGCTCGACCAGCGCTTCGACCGCGGCATCGGCGCGCTCGGCCACGGCGCTCTGCGGCGCGGTGTGCATGGGATGCGGGATTTTCACCAGCGGCAGCTCCGCCAAGCCGCGGCCGGCGGCCTGTTTGCGTGCGGCATCGGCAAAAGCCGTGCTGAAGACAGCGGCGGTCGGAATGCCACGCCGCTCGATCTCGACGGCGTCGGCGACATTGATCGACGTCGAGGTGCCGCAATCACCGAAGCACAGAACCACGGCGTCGCATTGGGCAAGCCGCGACAGGTCTGCCTCGCTCAGACGATCCTTCGGCGCCAGCTTGCGCACGATCGGGCCTGGCACGACGGCATAACGATCGCCGAACTGATGGCACAAGCGCTTGATGAAGAGATCGGCGTTGCATTTGCTGTTGTCGACGAAGCCCAAGCGCTTGCCGCGAACATCGGCCAAGCGCGGCGCGCCCACGAACGTTGCCGGACTGTCAGCGACAGTGGGTTCCAACAGCTCAAGCGCCATCGCGCAATCTCCTTGGGAATCGATGGATATTATTGGATCCAACATAATCCATAAATTCCCAACCGGCAAATGCCGATTTGTCGCGTGTGATTTTCAGGCTATTCGCTCTGCTCTAAGCCGCTGGGACAGCTATGTTTTTGATCGCGACGCGCCGGTCGGCACCGGCGTGCCTATTCAGATGCCGAGAAAGCTCTCTGCCACTTCCGGCATTTTGAACAGCACATCCGGCTTGTCCTGGGGCGGCGCACGCTCCCCTGACATTTTTCATTATTGTCATTGTCACGATCGTCATTGTCGCGCCGCCGTTTTTTCCAGCCAGCGTCCGGTCGCTAACAACACCGACCCGACATGGCGATGACCAGCCGTTCCTCGTCGCTGAGCTGACGATTGTCTTGCGGGCGGCGGCGATTGAGATTGAGCGACCAGCCCTCGCCCGGCGCATCCGGGATTTCTGGATCGTTAACCGGCAAGCCTTGCTTGCGCATGTCTTCGCGGCGCACCTGCGTGCGAACGAGATCGACGTCGAGCGTGCCGTCGCGGAATACGATGCCGTAATGCTTCTCGGCGGATTCTTTGGTGACATAGCCCTGGCGCACATCGCGCTCGACCTTTTCCGGCTCGCGCTCGAGCGGCGAGCCGTAACCACCGCCGCCGCCGGAGCGGATGATGTAGGCGTCGCCCGGCTCGAGCACCTGATCGAAGGCCTTGCCGTTCTGGAACCCCTGTTCGTCTTCGCCGAAGCGATGCACGGCGACGGCATTGCCGAAACCGGATAAGCCGCCATAGAGACCCCACGGCCGGCAGCGCACGCGGTCCATCTGCGCGTTGAAGCTGACCTTGCCGCGCATCTGCACGATTTGCTCGGTGCCGAGCCCGCCGCGGAATTTGCCGGCACCGCCGGAATCCGGACGCAGCGCATAGCGCTCGACCAGAAGCGGAAATTTCGCCTCGACCTGTTCGCTCGGCCCGTTATGAGTGTCACCGTCGTTGATGGCGATGGTGGCATTGACGCCGTCGCTGTCGTGCTTGGCGCCCCAGCCGCCGCCGACGAGACCGCCGAGATAAATAAAGAAGCGGTCGTCGGCCGGACGCCGGCCGTTGACCCGGGCGACGCAAAGATCGGCGTGATGTCCGGCGATGACGCGGTCGGGCAGCGCCGGCGCCAGCGCCTTGAAGATCGTGTCGACGATCGTCATCGGAAACGTCATCCACATCCGCATCGCCGAGGGCTTTTGCGCGCTGACCACGCGGCCGGGCGGCAGCACGATGTCGAGCGCGCGGAACTGTCCGTCATTGATCGGCAGATCGAGCGCCGACGTCAGACATTTGAATGCCACCTGGCAGCAGGCGCGGCCCGCGGTTTCGCCGGAATTGTAGAAGCCCGCGACTTGCTTCGACACGTCCGACAAATCGACTTTCATGCGGTCGCCGGCGACTTCGACCTTGACGCGGATCGGAATGCGCTTGCCGAGCGCAACGCCGTCGTCGTCCATGTAGGACTCCGCCTCATAGACGCCGTCGGGGATTTGCAGCACCCGCTCGCGCGCCAGCGCCTCGCTCTGATTCATGATGGCGTCGATGGAGCCGAGCACGGCATCGATGCCGTATTTCTGGATCAATTCGAGGAAGCGCTTCTCGCCGGTCTTCACCGCGGCGATCTGAGCGCGGAAATCGCCCATAGCGTTTTCCGGCACCCGCACATTCATGCGGATGATGTCGATGATTTCCCGGTTCGGCTCGCCTTTGCGATAGGCCTTCACGATCGGCATCTGCAGGCCTTCGGAATAGATGTCGGTGGTCACGCCCGACAGCGTGCCGCCGACATCGGGCCAATGCGCCATGCAACTCGAAAAGGCGACGACTTTGCCGTCGTGGAAGATCGGCACCGAGAAGGTCATGTGGTTGAGATGGCTGCCGGTCGTATAGGCATCATTGGTGAGGAGAATGTCGCCCGGATCCATCTTGTCGAGGCCATAGTGCTTGATCTTGGCCTTGACCGTGTCGCTCATGCCGCGAATGAACATCGGCAGGCCGAGCCCGATCGACACCGTCTCGCCGCGCGCATTGAACAGGCCCACGGTGAAGTCCAGCGCCTCGTAGATGATCATGTTGTAGGCGGTGCGCATCAGATTGGTCTTCATCTCCTCGGTCGCGGCGATGAGACCGTTGCGCACCACTTCGACAGTCACCGGGTCGAGCCGTCCTTCGCTCCCACCTTGCGTCTTGACGTCCGACTTGTTGTCGAAAGCGACATTCATCGTCAGCTTCTCCCGGTTGCGATGATCAGGTTGCCGAGCCCGTCGACATCGAGCGTGTCGCCCGGATGCACGACCGTGGTCGAGGCATATTCCTCGACCAGCGCCGGGCCGTTGATCCTGTTGGACGCGACCAGTTCGGCGCGATCGTAGGTCGGTGTTTCGACAAAGCCTGAATCGGCGAAATAGACCAGACGATTGCCGCGGGAAGCTTTGGCCGGCGGCTCGGCCGCGCCGGCCGTCATGGTCTGCTGCTGCGGCTTCTTCATGAGGCCAACCACGGCGCAGCGCAGGCTGACGATCTCGGCCGGCTCGCCCGGCGAGGCATAGCCGTAACGCGTCTCGTGCACGGCGTCGAAGCAGCTTTTGATACCGTCGCGATCTTGCGCCGCAAACAGTTCGGTCGGCAATTCGACGCTGACCGCGTGCTCCTGGCCGACGTAGCGCATATCGGCGCCGCGCGAGACGACGATGTCCTGCAGATCGACATGGGCACGGTTGGGGGCATGGCTGATGCCGGCGCGGCCGCGCCGCTCCATGTCCTGGTACAGGTTTTCCATATCCGCGAATGACGCCTTGGCGAGCGGCGTGAACCAGGTGTGCACGAAGTCGCGGCGCAGGTCGGCCATCAGCATGCCGTAGGCCGAGAAGTGCCCGGGGGCGCGTGGAATGACGACTTTGCCGATGCGCAATTCGCGTGCCACCATGGCGGCATGCAGCGGGCCGGCGCCGCCATAGGCGAACAGCGCGAAGTCGGCGGCATCGAGCCCGCGTTCGGTGGTCACCCAGCGCACCACATGCGACATCTTGGTGGTGGCGATGCGCAGAATGCCTTCGGCGGCCTCGGTCAGCGTCAACCCAAGGGGCCTGGCAATCTTGTCGTTGAGCGCTTTTTTCGCGCCTTCGACATCGAGCCTCATCTCGCCGCCGAGAAAGCGATCCGCAGCAAGCCGGCCGAGCACGAGATTGGCGTCGGTGATGGTCGGCTCTTCACCGCCGAGGCCGTAGCAGACCGGACCGGGCACCGCGCCCGCGCTTTCGGGTCCCACCCGCAACGCGCCGGCAAGACCCGCGCGCGCGATGCTGCCGCCGCCGGTACCGACTTCCTGGATATCGATCATCGGCATCTGCACGGGGAGCCCCGTGGCATAGCCGCCGACCAGCGCACCGCCGGTCATCAGGACATGGCCGTTATGAATGACGCCGGCTTTCGCCGTGGTGCCGCCCATGTCGAAAGCAATGGCATTGCCGAAGCCCATACTGTCACAAAGAATTTTTGTGCCGATCACGCCGGCGGCCGGGCCCGATTCCAGCATGCGGATGCAGGAGTTGCGCGCCTCGTCGACGTCGAACAAGCCGCCGGTCGACTGCACGATCAGGAACGTGCCGTCGAAATTGGCTTCGCCGAGATGGGTATTCATCACCGACAGATAATTGCGCACGCGTGGGCCGACATAGGCATTGGCGGCGACGGTCGAGGAGCGCTCGAATTCCCGATATTCCTGCGACAATTCATGCGACGCCGAGACGAACAGACCGGGGCACATCTCCTGCACGATCGCCTTTGCCCGCCGCTCGTGTGCCGCATTGCGATAGGAGTGCAGGAACAGAATGGCAATGGCGTCGATGCCGGCGCGGACCAGATCCTCGACGATGCGGCGGACCTGGTCCTCGTCGAGCTTGATCAGCACATTGCCCTGCGCGTCGACCCGTTCGCGAATTTCGAAGCGCAGCGCCCGTTCGATCAGCGGCTGATGTTTCTGAAAGAACAAGTTATAGGATTCCGGGCGGTTGACGCGCCCGATCTCGTAGATGTCGCGAAAGCCCTGCGTGGTGAGCAACGCGCAGTTAGCGCCGGTCCGCTCCAGGATCGTATTGATGGCGACGGTGGTGCCGTGCAGGAACAGGCGCGCGTCGGCGAATGTGGTGCCCGCCTTGGTCACACCGGTCTGGATGCCGTCGACCAGGCGTGCCGGCGTCGTGAGCGTCTTGCCGAGGCTGAATTCGCCGGTCCGTTCGTTGAACGCGGCAATGTCGGTGAAGGTGCCCCCTACATCCGCCGACAAACGGATTCGATCGGTTTGCGCGTCCAACCCCTGCACTCCCTTAATCTTTGCTTGTTCTTGGTGTTCTTCGGCGTCGCATCGAAAGCGGATTTCGACGGTGCGATTGAACCCAATAAAGCCCGGTTTCGCCCGCGCCCGCAAGCAAGGCGTCGCGATTCAGCGATGCCGGTGACGGCAGCCTGACCGGCATTTTGAGCAGGTCGGTCTTTGATTCACAACTTGTCCTGGCTGCGCCGGCTTGGCCTCGCCGATCTAGCCGATCCGAAGCTTCGCTTTGCCGTTCGTCTTTCGTGCCGTGCCCACCTTGCGCCCGCGCTTGGGCAGAGCCGTGCGCGCTGCGGCATCGACATGTTTGATGGCCGCTGCCCGCGCCGCTTTCGGGTTGCGCGCGAATAGAGCACCGGCAAGCTTCTTCAGCTCGGTCAGGCTTGCGATCCAACGCTTGTCGTCCCGGCGTGACGTCGCGCGCAACTGATTGATGCGATTGCCGAGATGATCGAGCAGATCGCGCACGACGGCGTTCTTGGCGCCGACGCAGATCGCGTCATAAAAGCCCCTCTTGGCATCGAGGATTTTTTCAAAATCCTTGGCGCGATAGGCATCTTCCAGGCGGCGCAGCGCGGTCTTGAGTTTCTCGACATCGAGCGCGTTGGCTATTTGCGCGAATTGCGCGGCTACCAGGCCTTCGAGGGCGGCGCGGACCTGATAGATATTGCCGGCATCTTCTTCGCTGATTTCCGCGACGACCAGCCCGCGCGGCACCGCGACAACGAGCTTTTCCGCCTGCAGCTCGCGCAGCGCCTCGCGCAGCGAGGTGCGGCTGACACCGAGCTCCTGGCACAGATCCTTTTCGACGAGTCGGTCGCCAGGCTTGAGCTCGCCGGTCTCGATAGCGCGACGCAGCGCCGCGCTGATCTTGCGGCGAAGCGGCGCGGCTTCGAGCTTCAACGGCACCAGCGCAACGGGGGCAATAGGGACGACTTTGTCGTTCATGATTACCTCGCTGACGCCGCGCCCAATTGCTGCGCCATCCAATCCGCCGACTGCGGACGATAGCTGTAAGGCCGATTGTGGGCGACGTGATTGCCGTCTTCGACCACCAAAAGCTCGACCGGGCCTTTGACCTCCGCCGCGAGCCGCCGTGCGTCTTCGGGCGGACACAGGCGGTCGAGACCCGCAGCGATGATGAAGATTGGGCATTCGATCTTGGCGCCGACGCCATCGAGCGACAGCCCGAACGCTTTCTTATGGGCTTCGGCGTCATTCTTGCTGTGGCTGCGCGCGATATACGCCGCCCGCGTCAGCTCCGGCAGCTTCTCCCACAGCGCGCCCCAATTGTAAGGCCCGCAATTGGCGATCGCCGCCTTGATGCGCTTCTCGAAAGCGGCGGCGCGCGGCGCATAATAGCCGCCGAGGCTGATGCCCCAGATGCCGAGCCGTTTGCTGTCGACATCCGGCCGCTTGGCTTCGAGCCAATCGATCACCGGGCCGACGACATTTTCGTAATCCGGCCGGATCGGAAAGTCATACTCGGCCTCGCCCTGCCCCGGCCCGTCGAACGCGAGGATCGCCATGCCGCGGTCGAGGAACGTCTGCTGGAAGGTGACGAGCTCTTCCTTGGTCGAGTCCAATCCCATGGTCATCAGCACGATCGGTGGCTTCTGCACGCCACGCGGCTTGCGCAGCACGCCGGCAAGCTCCTTGCCCTCGTAAGGAATAAGCACGCGTTCGCCCGGCGGCTCCATATAAGGCAGCGCCGCGGTCAGGCATTCGACGGCCTTGCCATGCGCGGCCTTCATCTGCGCCATATCCTGCACGAACAGATATTTGGCGAAATGATAAGTGACCGAGGCGCGGAGCAGGTGATCGCGCGCGCTGGCATAGCGCTTCTGTGTGAGCGCGGCGCGGCCGCGTGCCTCGTGCTCGCCGGCTCTCGCCGACCAAGCTTGGCACCAATCGTCCCAGCTATGCAGTGCCGAGGTCACATCCTTGAAGTCGCTGAAATCGACGCCGTTGACGGTGAAGCGCGGACCCCAATGTGCCGCAGCATTCGCCACCTTGATGTCCTGCTTGGCGTCCTTGATCTTTGCGTCGGCGTTCATTGGCCCTCCTGTACTCACTGCGACCCGCTCGCGCCCCCGCTGACGGCGGTCCGTTCTAGCCGATTGTCGTATTGTATGACAATACGATTGACAGCCCGATCGAGCCCGACTTAATTGGCGCGCAATGACGCCGCATTGCGGCGGAGCATGATCTTTTCGAGAAGCCGGTTTCCACTTTTCCGGATCATGCGCTAATGGCAGGCGACGCGGAAAACGCCGAAGGCTGCGAAAGGCAATATGTCGGGCGAGCTGTTGGGTGACTTGATCGGGCGTTCGGTCCCCCGCGTCGAAGACGCGCGGCTCTTGCGCGGCCAGGCGCGCTACATCGACGACATTGTTCTGCCCGACATGTTGCACGCGGTGTTTGCGCGCAGCCGCTCCGCGCATGCCCGCATTACGGGCATCGATACCGCCGCGGCCAAGGCGCTGCCCGGCGTGCATGCCGTCTTGTTATATGCGGATCTGCGACCGCTTCTGACCTGCGACCGCATTCCGCTGGCGCTTGCGGCTGCGGCGGTGAAATTCGATGCCGAACCGAGTTGTCTTGTCGACAACGAAGCCTGCTATGTCGGCGAGCCGATTGCGCTGGTGGTGGCCGACAATCGCCGCACCGCGGAAGATGCCGCGGCCTTGATCGAAATCGATTACGACGAATTGCCGGCCGTCACCGATCCTTATGAGGGACTGAGACACGGTGCGCCGCGGGCGCGGCTTGATTGCCCGAACAATCTGACGGCGGAGCACAACGTCAAATACGGCGATGTCGAACGCGTCTTTGCCACGGCAGCGCATCGCTTTTCCGAACAGTTCCGCATGGACAAAGGTGGCGGCTTCTCGATCGAGCCGCGCGGCGTGATCGCGCGCTACGACGCCAATGAAGACCTGTTGACGGTGTGGGATGGCACGCAGACGCCGCATCGCGCCAAGACGGTGATGGCGCAGACGCTCGGGCTGCTGGAGCATCAGGTGCGTGTGGTGGCGCCCGATGTCGGCGGCGGCTTCGGCCCCAAAGCCGTGTTTCATCCGGAAGAGATCGCGATCCCTGCGGCGGCATTGCTGCTGCGCCGCCCGATCAAATGGGTCGAGGATCGGCTTGAAAGCTTTACCGCGACGGTGCAAGAGCGGCGGCAGATCTGGGACGTTGAAGCTGCATTCGACGCCGAGGGCAAGCTCGGCGGCATTCGCGGACGCATCTATCACGATCACGGCGCCAACGTGCCTTACGGCGTGGCGCTGCCCTATAACGGCATCACCAACATGATCGGGCCCTATGTGCTGCCGGCGCTGCATCTCGTCGCTTCGCTGTGCCTGACCAATATGGTGCCGGTGGCGCCGACGCGCGGCGCCGGCCGGCCGCAAGGCACCTTCGTGATGGAGCGCATCCTCGACCGCATCGCCAAGACTTTAGATCTCACGCGCGACGAAGTGCGGCGGCGCAATCTCATTCCGCCGGAGAAGATGCCTTACGCGACGCCGATCAAGCAGCGCGACGGCAGCGTCATGACCTACGACAGCGGCGACTACCCCGAATGCCAGCGGCGCGCACTGCAGGCCGCCGACTGGGACACGTTCGAAGCACGCCGCGCCGCGGCGGCGCGCGAGGGACGGCTGCTCGGCATCGGGCTTGCCAATTATGTCGAAGGCACCGGCCGCGGCCCGTTCGAAAGCGGCGCTATCCGCATCGGCGCATCCGGGCAGATCGTGATTTCGACCGGCGCGACGGCGCAAGGCCAAGGCACCAAGACCATGCTGGCGCAGCTCGCCGCCAGCGTATTCGGCGTCGCGGCCGACCGCGTTCACGTGGTCGACGGCGATACCGCGGCGACGTCGTTGGGCCTCGGCGCTTTCGCCAGCCGCCAGGCGGTGACCGCGGGCAATGCCGTTTATCTCGCGGCGCAGAACGTCGCCGACAAGGCCAAAGCCGCGGCCTCCTTGATGCTCGAAGCCGCGCCGGAAGACCTCGAACTGAAAGACGGCGAAGTGCGCGTCGCCGGCGTGCCGAAACTGAAAAAAAGCCTCGCCGAGATCGCGCGCGCGCTCGGCGGCCTGCCCGGCTTCGCGCTCCCCGGCAATATGAATCCCGGTCTCGCCGCCGCGGTCGATTATCAGCCGGCGGGCATGACCTATACCAACGGCACCCATATCGCCGAAGCCGAAGTGAATCCGATTTCGGGCGCGGTAAAAATTCTCCGCTACACCGTGGTCCATGATTGCGGCCGCATGATCAATCCGATGATGGTCGAGGGCCAGGTCTGCGGCGGCGTGGTCCACGGCATCGGCGCAACTTTGTTCGAGCTGATGCGATTCGACGAGACCGGCCAGCCGCTGACCGGAACGCTTGCCGATTATCTGCTGCCGACGGCAGACGTCGTGCCGCGCATCGGTATCCATCACATGGAATCGCCCTCGCCGCTCAATCCGCTCGGCGTCAAGGGCGCGGCCGAAAGCGGCACGATCGGCGCGCCGAGCGTGATCGTCTCGGCGATCGAGGACGCGCTGCGGCCGCTCGATCTTCGCATCGCCGAACTGCCGATCCTGCCGGCGCGGCTGCGCGCGCTGATCCGTGAGGCACAAAAGGCGCAACGCGTATGAAGCCGTCGCCTTTCACCTATCACGCGCCGCGAACGCTCGACGAGGCGCTCGATCTCCTGGCGACGCTCGACAATGCGCGCGTGATCGCCGGCGGCCAATCGCTGATGCCGATGATGAATTACCGGGTGGTGCAGCCGGAGCATCTGATCGACCTCGGCCGCATTGCGGAGCTCGCATTTATAGACGACACGTCCGGCGGACTGAAGATCGGCGCCATGACCACGCAACGCACGATCGAGCGCAGCGCGCTGGTGCATGAACGCTGCCCGCTGCTGATCGACGCCTTGTTTCACGTCGGCCATCAGCAGACGCGCAACCGCGGCACCGTCGGCGGCAGCATCTGTCACCTCGATCCGTCGGCGGAATTGCCGGTCACGGCCTGCGCGCTCGATGCGGTGATGATTGCGGCGAGCAAGTCCGGCCGGCGCGAAATTCCATTTGAGGATTTCCCGGCGGGCTACCTGACGTCGAGCCTGGAGCCCGGCGAAATTCTTGTCGCCATCGATTTCGGCCAATGGCCGCAACACGCCGGATCGGCATTCGAGGAATACGCGGTGCGTCCCGCCGATTTCGCCATCGTCGCGATCGCGGCGGTGATCGCGATAGACGGGGATGACATTATTACTGAGGCGCGCGTCGCCGCGGGCGGCATCGCGCCTGTTCCGACACGGCTGGCCAGCGTGGAAGAGATCCTCAAAGACCAGCGCCCGAGCGATGCGCTCGTTGAGCGCGCCGCCGCTGCGGCGGCCGCCGTGCCGGCGGAAGGCGACGACGCCAATCCGCCGGAATATCGTCAGGAGCTTGCCGGCCATCTGACGCAGCGCGCTCTGACCAAAGCCGTTCAGCGGGCACGCACATGAGGACCCACGAAATCTCCGTCACTGTGAACGGCACGGCCTATGCGCGCACGGTGGATTCGCGGCTGCATCTTGCCGATTTTCTGCGCCAGGAGCTCGGCCTGACCGGCACACATGTCGGCTGCGAACACGGCGTCTGCGGCGCCTGTACCGTGCTGGTCGATGGCGCCACCGCCCGCTCCTGCCTCATGCTGGCGGTACAGGCCGACGGCCGGCAGGTCGAGACCATCGAGAGCGTGGCGGCGCCTGACGGCACGCTGCATCCGATCCAGGCGGCAATGTCGCGCCATCACGGGCTGCAATGCGGCTATTGCACGCCCGGCGTGGTGATGACGCTGATCGAGCTGCAGCGCGAATGCGCGGACAACCCCATCACCGAAGAGGAAATCCGCCGCGCGCTGTCGGGCAATCTGTGCCGCTGCACCGGCTATCAGGGCATGGTGGATGCGGCGCTCGAAATCCTGCCGGGTGCGCACACCAAAGCGTGAAGACCGGACGGGCGGCCGGGGTCCAAAAGCCGGCTGCGGCTGACTATATAACGTCGGCGAATTTGGTATCCTCCGGTCAATCCCAGTTTTGAACAGGTGACGCAGATGGCAGCATCAACGGAACGCGCGGTTCTCGCAGGCGGCTGTTTCTGGGGCATGCAGGATCTGGTCCGCCGCCAGCCCGGCGTGATCTCGACCCGCGTCGGCTATAGCGGCGGCGACGTGCCCAACGCGACCTACCGCAATCATGGTTCCCATGCCGAGGCGATCGAGATCGTTTTCGATCCGACCAAGACCAGCTACCGGGCCATTCTCGAATTCTTCTTCCAGATCCACGACCCGACGACGCGCAACCGGCAGGGCAACGATATCGGCACCAGCTATCGCTCGGGGATTTACTATGCGAGCCCCGAACAGAAGCGGATCGCCGAAGACACCATCGCCGATGTCGAGGCGTCAAAGCTGTGGCCGGGCAAGGTCGTCACGGAAGTCGCGCCGGTCGGCCCGTTCTGGGAGGCCGAGCCCGAGCACCAGGATTATCTCGAGCGCTATCCCAACGGCTATACCTGCCATTTCGTGCGGCCGAATTGGAAACTGCCGCATCGCAAGCAGGTCGCGGCAGAATAATCGATGGGACGGAAGTAACGCCGTCCCACGCTACAGCGCGAGATCGCTCAGTGAAGGATGATCGTCCGGCCGGCGGCCGAGCGGCCAATGATATTTGCGCTCGCTCTCCTTGATCGGCAGATCGTTGATGCTGGCGATCCGCCGCCGCATCAGGCCGTCATCGGCGAACTCCCAATTCTCGTTGCCGTAGCTGCGGAACCAGTTGCCGGAATCGTCGTGCCATTCATAGGCGAAACGCACCGCGATGCGGTCGCCGTGGAAGGCCCAGACTTCCTTGATCAGCCGATAATCGAGCTCCTTTTGCCATTTGCGCGTCAGGAACGCCTCGATGGCCGGACGGCCTTGAATGAACTCTGCGCGGTTGCGCCATTGGCTGTCGGCGGTATAGGCGAGCGCGACACGCGCCGGGTCGCGCGCGTTCCAGGCATCTTCGGCGGCGCGCGCCTTAACGGCTGCGGTCTCTGCCGTGAATGGCGGAAGCGGCGGGCGGCTCATCGGCTGTCTCCGTTCTAGGGCTTGGCTATGCCGGCGAGGTGCCGGGCGCGGGCTTTTTTCTCTTCGATCTTCATGCCGCGCGCGATCTGAATGCGCTGCGCCTGCGGCGAGCCGGCGCCGTGCAGGCTCTCGGTCAGATAACCGACGGCATTGCGCCCGATGGTCATATTCTCGATCAGCCGCAGCATGCGCATGCGGTCGACCACCTCGACGCCGTCGCGGCCTTGCAGGAATTTGCGAATGAGCGGGCCGACTTCGTTGTTCTGCAGATCCTTCTCCGACGGCATGGTGACGATCAGGCCGCCGGCGATGTCCTGGGCGAGGCGCGCGATCTCGTAGGGAAAGCGGGTGACATTATGCTTGGCGACATTGGACAGCATCTCGTCATTGATATAGGCGCCCGACGCCACCGGCTTGGATTGATGCGCCGCCGCCATGCAGCTTGAATAGATCGTCTCGTTGAGATGGGTCATCTCGACGAGTTTGTCTTTGATGTGGGACACGCCTTCGACGCCGTTGTGCTCGGCCGCGGTCGCCGCGGCCCCGATCAGCACATCGCCGAGCCCGGTTTTGCAGACGTAAGAACTGCGATGATAGGTGGTGAAGCGTTCGACCAATGATGAGGCATAGGCCCACTCGCCGTCCATGAAGACGTGGTCGTGCGGCACGAACACATTATCAAAGACGATGAGCAATTCCTGGCCGGCGAATTGCGCATTGCCGGCATCCAGCGCGCCGCCGTCCACGATGCGGGTGTCGTTGGTCTGGCGGCCGACGATATAAGTCAGCCCCGGCGCATCGACGCGCACCGCGCCGACCACCGACCATTCGCGGTCGTTCTCGGTCATGCGCATGGTCGGCATGAAGATCAGCCAATGCGAATTGATCGCGCCGGTCTGGTGCATCTTGGCGCCGGACACATAGATGCCGTTGTCGTCGCGCCGCGTCACACGCAGGAACAGGTCCTTGTCGCTTTGCAGATGCGGCGGCTTGGAGCGGTCGCCCTTGGGATCGGTCATGGCGCCGCCGATAACGATGTTGGCCGCCTGCGCGCGCTTGAGGAAGACGAGGAAGCGCCGGTGATAGTCGGTGCCGTTCTTGGCATCGATATCGAACGTCACCGAATGGCACGAACTGATGGCATCGAGCCCGACGCAGCGCTGAAAGCAGGTGCCGGTACGGCGGCCGAGCTCGCGCTGCATCTCGTGCTTGCCGACGAGTTCAGAAGGTTCAACAGGAACGTGAAGAAAGCGGTTGACCTGACGATCGCTGATTGAGGAGTGCGCCGTGGCCAAAGCAGGCTGCTCGCTCGCTAGCCGGAACGTCTCGGCCATGGCGTTGATCGAGGGCCGGATCACCGGATGATCGACCGGCTCAGGCACGCGCTCGCCCATGAAATAGACATTCATGGCTCGGCCGCGCAGCGAAGCGAAATAATCCTCCGCGGTGCAGATCGGCGTTGCGAAATCGGCCCACAATGTCTCGACGTTTTGCATCACGGCCTCCGCAGTTCTCAGGCGTTGATCAATTCACGCAACTTATAACGTATGATCTTGCCCGATCCGGTGCGAGGGATTTCGGCGATCACCTGCACGCTGTGCGGCACTTTGTACGCCGATAGCTGCGCGCGGCAATGGGTCAAGAGCGCTTCGTTCTCAAGCGCCTTACCGGGGCGCGGCACGACGAACAGCGCCGGAACCTCGCCGAGATGCTCATGCGGCACACCGACCACGGCGCAATCGAGCACCGCGGCGAACGTATTCACGACTTCCTCGATCTCGGCCGGCGCGATGTTCTGGCCGCCGCGGATGATCAGTTCCTTGAGCCGGCCGGTGATGGTGAGAAAACCGTTGTCGTCGGACTTCGCCAGATCGCCGGTATGATACCAGCCGTTGTGCAGCGCCTTCTGCGTTTCTTCCGGCTTGTTGTGATAGCCGGGCATGACATTGGGGCCATGGACGATGAGTTCGCCCTCCTGTCCCGGCGCGACATCTTCGCCTTTCAGGTCGACGATGCGCACCGCGAGCCCCGGCACCGGAATGCCGCAGGAACCCATGACGCGGCTGCCGGTCGGCCAGTTCATGGTGACCATGGTCGAGGTTTCGGTGATGCCGTAGCCGTCGAGCAGCGGCACGCCGAGGTGGCTTTCGAATTCGCGATTGAGCGTTGCCGGCATGATGGCGCCTGCGGAAACACAAAGCCGCAGATTGGGGAAACGCATATTCGCCTCGCCGCGCGTCGCCTGCAGCAGATAATGAAACATGGTCGGCACGCCGGGAAAATACGTGAACTCGCCGGATTTCAGCAGCCGTACTGCTTCGCTCGTCGAGAATTTCTCCATGATGTATTCGGTCGCGCCGGTGGCGAGAATGCTCATCACCGAAAGATTGAGCGCGTAAGAATGAAACAGCGGCAGTGGCGACAGCACGGTGTCGCGCTCGCTCAACCCGGTGATCGGCGTCCAGCAGGCGGCTGTCACCCACAACATGCCGTGAACTGTGAGCCGCACGCCCTTGGCGCGGCCGGTGGTGCCCGACGTATAAAGAATGTACGCCGTCTCGTGCAGCAGCGCCGGATCGCGCGGCGGCGATTGCGGCGGCGTGCTTATAAGCTTGGCGTAAGATAGCGCCTCGGCGCTGCAGGCGCCGCGATCCGTCACAATCAGGGTTTTCAGATTGGGCGCGGCAGTTTGCAACCGCGCGAATAAATCGCCGCGCTCGGCCGTGGTGATCACCGCTTTGCAATCGGCATCGTTTAGCCGATAGGAAATCTCGGCTTCGGTCGCGTCGTAGCTGATCGGCACGCCGATGGCGCCGGCGCGCGTGATGGCAAACGAGCTTTCGACCCAGGCCACCGAATTCGGCAACATGATTGCGACGGTGTCGTTCGGCGCTATGCCGATATCGGCGAGGTGTCCGGCAAGGCTGCCGGTGCGCGCATGGAGTTCGGCGTAAGTCACCGACGACTGGACATCCCGAAACGCGCATTTATCGCCGCGCGCCGTCGCATGCCGGCGCAGCAATTCGGGAATGGGAGCGATCAAATCCGTGTGCAGCATGGCCGTCTCTCCTCACACCATGCTGTAGCCGCCGGAAATGCTGAGCACCTGGCCGGTGATCCAGCCGCCGTGCGGCGACGCCAGCATCGCCACCATCGGCGCCACGTCATCCGGCAGGCCGAGGCGTCGCACCGGATAAAACTTGATGAGCTTCTCGCGGTTGGCCTCGACCCAGTCCTTGTCATGCGCGGTTTCAACGAGGCCGAGCGAAACGGTGTTCGCCGTCGTGCCGGAGCGGCCGAACTCGCGCGCCAAGGATTTCATCAAGCCGATCACGCCGGCGCGGGCGGCAGCGACAATGGCGAGGCCAGATTCGCCGACGCGCGAGGAATCGCCGATGACGCTGACGATGCGGCCGTTCTTGGCGGCTTCGAGATGCGGCGCGGCGGCGTGACAGCAATGGATGGCGCCATAGAGCGAGGCGTCGATCTGGGAATGCCAATCCTCCGGCGTGGTCTCGACAAAACGCTGGCGCTTGGCGAGGCCGGCATTGTTGATGAGGATATTGAGACTGCCGAAATCTTTGACTACGGCGTCCGTCATCGCCTTCACCGCGGCAAAATCGGCGACGTCGGCCTGGTAGGCTTTGGCCGTGCCGCCTTTGGCTTTGATCTCGCCGACAATGGCCTCGGCTTCGGCGCCGGAACTGCGATAATTTACGGCGACGCCGGCACCCTCCGCGGCGAGGCTCAGCGCGATTTCGCGGCCGACGCCGCTCGCGGCGCCGGTCACCAAGGCGATCTTGCCTTTCAATCCTAAATCCATGGTCGCTCTTCCCTTATTGAGTCACGTTTTGCTTTTGGCCCGTGCCGCTTCGATCAGGCGAAACAGCCGCTCCGGCGTCACCGGCAGTTCGTTGATCTCGATACCGAGCGGCGAGAGCGCATCGGCGACGGCATTGGCGATCGCCGCCGGCGCGCCGATCGTGCCGCCCTCGCCCATGCCGCGGAAACCGCCGAGCGTGGTCGGAGATTCAGTCTCCAGATGCACGAGCTTCATCGGCGGTATTTCGCAGGCCGAAGGCACCAGATAATCGACCAGGCTTGCGGTCTGCATCTGGCCCTGCTCGTCGTAGACGACTTCTTCGTAGAGCGCGGCGCCGATGCCTTGGGCGACGCCGCCCTGCACCTGGCCATCGACGATCAGCGGGTTGACAATCTTGCCGCAATCTTCCGCCACCGCGAAATGCTCGATGCGGATCTCGTAAGTTTCCGGATCGATCTCGACCGCGGCGATATGCGTCGCCGAGGTCGTGGTGCCGAACACAGGATCATAGGTCTTGGTCGCGGCAAGTTCGTCCCGCGCCTCTGCCGGCAGACGGCCGATCTCCGAATAGACCGCGCGCGCCACTTCGCGGAACGTGATGGCGCGGTCGGTGCCGGCGACGGCGATCTTGCCGTCTTCGGCGACGAGATCGGCAGACGCGGCTTCGAGAAGATGCGAGGCGGCATTGAGCACTTTCTCGCGCACCGCTTGCGCGGCGAGCGTCGCCGCGCCTCCGGCCAGAACCAGGCTGCGGCTCGCATAAGTGCCGGTGCCGCCACCGACCGCAGCGCTGTCGCCATGCACGATGCGGATGTCCTCGACGCGAACGCCGAGATGTTCGGCGACGATCTGCGCCAATGTCGTCTCAAGACCTTGGCCGTGGGAGGCGATACCGAAGGCGGCTGTTACCGCACCGGTCGCATCGATGCGCACGATCGCCGTCTCGGTGCCGGTATTGATCGGCATGCCCGGCGCGACCGAAATGCGCGAACCGATGCCGGTGAGCTCGGCATAAGACGCGATGCCGATGCCGCTCCAGCGGCCTGCGGCACGGGCTTTTTTCTGTGCCGCGCGCAGATCGTCGTAGCGGATCGCTTCGCAGGCAGCGTTGAGACATTCCTGGAAGCCGGATTTGTCCCAGACGATGCCGGAGGCGACTTTGTAGGGCAGTTCGTCGTCGCTGACGAGATTGCGCAGTCTCATCTCGCGCGGATCGAGGCCGAGCTTGGCAGCGGCCATGTCGATCAGCCGCTCCATGACGAAGGTCGAGATCGGCCGCCCGACACCGCGATAGGGACCGAGCGGCGCTTTCGAGGTGGCGGCGCCACGTACCCGGCCCTGATAATTGGCGATGCGATAGGGCCCGGGCAGAAAGCTGACGACTTGGATCGGTTCGAGCGCCGCGGTCCACGGATAAATCGAATAAGCGCCGATGTCTCCGATCACATCGGCGCGCAGCGCGGTGATATGCCCTTCTTTGTCGAGCGCGATCTCGGCATCGACGATCTCATCGAAACCTTGGCTGGTGGCGAGCAGGTCCTCCATGCGGTCGGCGGTCCATTTGATCGAGCGCGACAGCCGCCGCGCTGCGGCGCAGACAAAAATCTCCTCCGGGTAAAGCGAGCCCTTGCCGCCAAAGCCGCCGCCGACATCCTGCGCGACGACGCGCACCTGATGGCCGGGAATGTCCAGCGCCTGCGCGAGTGCGTCGCGCACGATGCCGGGCACCTGCGTCGCCGAATAAAGCGTCAGCGCCTGACGCCCCGCGTCATATTCGGCGACGCAAGCGCGCGGTTCGATCGCAACCGGCGTTTTCCTGTGCATGCGAAAGCGGCCGCCGACGCGCGCCGCTGCCGAACCGAATGCGGCCTCGATATCGCCGCGCTTGAATTCGCGGCTCACCAGCACATTGCTGCCGGCCTCCTCGTGCAACAGCGGCGCACCGTCTTTGACCGCCTGTTCCGGGTCGACCACGACCGGCAGCGGCTCATAGTCGATGGCGACAAGCTCGAGCGCATCCTCGGCCTGATAGCGATTTTGCGCGACGATGCCGACGACCGGCTCGCCGACATAACGCACTTTGCCGCGCGCCAGCGGCAGGATCGGCGTCGCGACATAATTCTTCATCCGCGACGTCGCCACCAAAGGCCTAACCTGATCGGCCAGGTCTTCCGCGGTGAACACGGCAACGACGCCGGGCGCGGCGCGCGCGGCCGTGCAATCGATCGCGCGAATACGCGCATGCGACTGGTCGCTCCGCCGGAACGCGGCATGCAGCACGCGCGGCACCTGCCGGTCGTCGGTATAGGCGCCGAGCCCGGTCAACAGCCGCGGATCCTCGGTGCGCTTGATGCGCGCGCCGATGATTTTCGGCCGGGCATGGATTTCGGGGGCGTCATTCATTGCGCGTCACTCATAGGCGTCCGTCCCCGTGCGCAAACTCGCCCATTGCACGGCATCGTGGCCGCAGATGATTTTTGCCCCGCCCGCTTCGATGCGTTTCACCTCGGCAAGCGATTTCACGAGGGCTTCTGCGTTCCAGGTATTTTTCGGCACCACGCCGGTGTCGAGCGTCGAGCGAAACGAGACCGTGTCGGAGGCGAGAAAGAATTCGCCGGATTTGTCGAGCCGAACCAGCGCACCGGTCGTGCCGGGCGTGTGGCCGGGCAGCGGCACCAGCACGACGCGTCCGTCGCCGAATACGTCGCGCTCGCCGTCGATGATGTCGGTCGGCGCGTCCTGCTCCCATTCGGCCGCGAGATAGCCTTGCGCCTGCGCGCCTGGCGCGCGCGCCGCTTCGAGCTCCTTGCGATGAATAATGAAGGTCGCGCGCTTGAAGAACGTATTGCAGCCGCAATGGTCGGGATGCAGATGCGAGCAGACGACGACATCGATATCGTTACAGCCGAGCCCGATGCCGGACAGCGCATTCACGACATTGTCGCCGGGCTGCATGGTCGGCGTCATCAGCCGCACCAGCCCGCCCCAGCGCGCCTCGCCCTGTTCGGCGACGCTCGGATGGCAGCCGGTATCGAACAACACATTGCCCTGGGCATGACGCAGCAGCGCGCAACATACCGACAAGTCGACGGCTTCGCTCTTGTCGGCGTCCGCCACAAATATGCTCTTGCGCATGCGCAAGCGGCCGCCGGAGAGCAGATGCATCTTCATCGCACCGGCTCCGTTTTGCCGACCACCGCGCGGATCGCCTTGACGATGTGCTCGTAACCGGTGCAGCGGCAGAGATTGCCGGAAATGCCTTTGCGGATGTCCTCGTCGGTGGCGAGCGGATATTTGCGCAGCAGATCGGTTGCGGTCATCAGCATGCCCGGCGTGCAGAAGCCGCACTGCAAGGCGTGATGCTCGTGAAAGGAAGCCTGCAGCGCGTTCATCTGCCCGATGCGGCCGAGGCTTTCGACCGTCTCGACCTTGCGGCCGTCGGCCTGCACCGCAAGCATCAGGCAGGAGCGCGCGCTGTCGCCGTCGACCAGCACCGTGCAGGCGCCGCAGACGCCGTGCTCGCAGCCCACATGCGTGCCGGTGAGACCCAAAGTATGGCGCAGGAAATCTGCGAGCAGCAGCCGCGGCTCGACGGCGGCTTCGTAGGCCGTGCCGTTCACCGTGACGGTGATGTTGGGCGTCTTGCTCATGCCGCGCTCTCTTTGGCGCGGCGCCACGCCGCGGCAAGCGCACGGCCGGCGAGCACGCCGGCGAGATGCCGCCGATAATCCGACGAGGCGTGCAAGTCGGTTTCAGGTGAGATCGCTTCGCGCACCGCCGCGATCGCGCGCATCGTCAACTTGTCGTCGAGCCTTTGGCCGACAAGGAGCGTTTCAGCCTCCGCCGCGCGCAAGGCCGTCGGACCGACGCCGGTCAGAGCGATGCGTGCCTCCGCGATCCTGTCGCCGGACAGCGTCAGCGTAGTCGCCACTGCCGCCAGCGCGAAATCGCCATGACGTCGCGCCACTTCCTCAAAGCCCCAGCCGGTGTGCGGCGGCAGTTTCGGCAGCACGATTTCGGTGAGAACCTCGGCGCCGTCGAGATCGACCGTCATGGTGTTGAGGAAAAAGTCGCGCGCCGCGACGCTGCGGCTACCGGACGCCGAGGCGATGCGAAGCTCGGCGTTCAGCAACAGCGCCAGCATCGGCAGTTCGGCCGCCGGATCGGCATGCGACAGGCTGCCGCCGATAGTGCCGCGATTGCGGATGGCGAGATGCGCCACATGCGTCATGGCGCAAGACAGGACCGGAAAATGCCGTGCGACGAGCGGCGAGGTCTCAAGCTGAAAGTGCCGCGTCAGTGCGCCGATGCGGATGCTGTCGGGCGTTTCTTCGATGAAATCGAGGCCGGGAATGCGATTGATGTCGACGAGAATGGACGGCCGCAGCAGACGAAAATTCAGCATCGGCATCAGGCTCTGCCCGCCGGCAAGAACTTTCGCTTCGCCGCCCGCCTCGGCCAAAGCCGCAACCGCCATGTCGATGCTGGTCGCGGCGATATAGTCGAAGACGGCAGGCTTCATCGCTCAGCGTCCCTTGAAGACCGGCCGGCGCTTCTCGGCGAAGGCGAGCCGGCCTTCCTTGTAATCTTCGCTCGCCGACGCGCGATCGACGATCGCCTGCACGGCGGCCGCGTCGGCGGTGCCGGACACGAGTCCGTTGAGGATGAATTTCGCGCCCGCAATCGACAGCGGCGCATTGTCGGCAAGCGTCGCCGCCATATGCTCCGCGAGCACCATCGGATCGGCGGCGCAGCCGTCGGCCATGCCGACGCGAAGCGCTTGCGCAGCGTCAAAACGCTCGCCGAAAAACAGGATGCGCTTGGCCTCGCTGACGCCGACCAGCGCCAACAGCCGCTGCGTGCTGTGGAAGCCGTAAACGATCGAAAGCCGCGCGGCGGGAATACCGAACGACGCATCGGCGCCAGCAAAACGGAAATCGCAGGCCATGGCGAGATGGCAGCCGCCGCCGAGGCAGAAGCCGGAGACCACGGCGATCGTCGGCTTGGCGATGCCGGCGATCGCTTCGGTCGCCGCATCGACCGCGACCTCGTATTCGGCGCTCAAGGCGATGTCGTCACGGACGCTCTCGAATTCGAAAATGTCGGCGCCAACGCTGAAATGGCCGCCGGCCCCGGTCAAGACGATGGTGCGCACGGCGTCGTCGCCGGACAGCGCGCCGAATAGCCGCGCGATATCCTTCCACATCGCCAGCGTGATGGCGTTGCGCTTCCCCGGCCGGTTGAGCGTGACCACGGCGGTCGCGCCCTGCTGCGTCAATTCCACATCGGCCACGCGCCTTCCTCCCGCTGATATCGTGGCGCTTTCGGCTGGCGGGCCAGGCTAAAAGCCGCCAGCATCACGCTTTTGTAACTTGCATAACTAGACATATCTGTTGGCTTAAAACAAGTCTGGGCTTGGTGATGTCGAGCTATGTCGTAGCAGTCACTTGTATAAATAGACTAATTTGACTTGCCGCCGATCGCCGCCGCGCGGTCGCTGATTTCGGGCGCGCCGAACGCGCGCGGGTCGTAATTCATGCGATAGCCCATTGCATGCGCCTCGATCGGCTTGCGGCAATGATTGCAGATCACGGTCGGAGTGAAATCGCTGCCGCAATCGCGATGAGTGAGAATGATCGGCGGGCCGCCGCGCGACAGCCAGCGGTCACCCCAAGCCAGCATCACGATCAGCGCGCCGTAGAGATCCACGCCCATTTCGGTCAGCCGGTATTCGTAACGGTCGGGCTGTGATTGATATTTGCACCGGTGGAATATTCCGGTGCGTACCAGCCGGGTCAGCCGGTCAGTCAAAATATTCGAGGCGATATTGAGCTCGGCCATCAGCCGGTCGAAACGGCGCGCGCCGAGGAAAGCCTCGCGAATAATCAGGAAGCTCCAGCGGTCGCCGATGATTTCCAAAGTGCGGGACACCGAGCTCGGCCGGCCGCGGGAGAATTGCGAGGCATCCGACGAACGCCGCGCCCGATGCACCGGCTGCGCCAGGCGATATCCGGCGCCCGGCCCGTTGCGATAATTCACCCGCGCCGCGTCGGCCTTTTGCAGGCAGGCCGAGCAGGCAACGATCGGTTGGCAGTCGTGGCCGCAAGTCTCGTGGATGAGCTGAAGCGGCGCGCCTTTACCGCCGGACAGCCAGCGGTCGCCGAACTGCATCATCGCCATGAAGCTCGGATAAAGTTCGAGCCCGGCTTTGGTCAGGCGGTATTCGAGGCGGCTCGAGGTCGGCGAGGTGCGAACCTGGCGAAAGATGCCCTGCTGGGTCAGCCGCTTCAGCCGCTCGGTCAAAGTGGCGCGCGGCAAGCCGAGCGCTGAGCGAAAGCTCTCGAAACGCCGGGCGCCGAAAAAGGCTTCACGGATGATGAGAAAGGTCCAGGCGTCGGAGAGAATGCTGACGACGCGCGCGACGGAACAGTTACGCTCGCGCAGCTGCGGCGGGCCGGCCTTGGAACTACCCTTATCCGCATACGGACGCCGGCTGGTTTTAAGCAATGCGTCCATTGTTATAGTGGTCGCTCTAGTGATCCATCACCTTCGGCTCACGAATAACGCGCCGGAGATTGACGTAAGATAGAGACGTCGCGCGGCCTTTGCCAGTTTCGCAACAAAACGACAAAAGGTGAAGCATGAAGCGTGTTCTTATCACCGGCGCGGCCGGACAGATCGGTGTCGCTTTGCGCCGCGGGCTGCGCGGCAGTTATCCGTTGATTCGCCTTGCCGATATCGTGCCGCTCGGCACCGCCGAAGTGGGAGAGGAAATTTCTCCGACCGATATCCGCGACATGGCCGCCGTGGAAAAGGCCATGGCCGGCATCGATTGCGTCGTGCATCTCGCCGGCCGCTCCACCGAAGGCGATTGGGATACTGTTCTGGCACTCAATATCGAGGGCTGTTTCAACGTCTTCGAGGCGGCGCGGCGTGCCGGCGTCAAACGCGTGATTTTCGCAAGCTCGAATCACGCCATCGGCTTTCATCGCCGTGAGCGTTTTCTCGACGACGCAGTCGAGCTGCGGCCCGACTCGCGCTACGGCGTTTCCAAGGTGTTCGGCGAGGCGTTGGGACGGCTCTACGCCGACAAGCACGGTATGAGCGTGGCGTGCCTGCGCATCGGCACGTTCCGCACGCCGGATCGGCCGATCGACGCGCGCGGTTTACTCACCTGGATCAGCCATCGCGACATGGTGCAGCTCGTCCGCTGCTGCATCGACTATTCCGACTATCATTTTATCGTTGCCTATGGCGTGTCGAATAATCTGCGCAGCCGCTGGGACAATACCAACGTGAAATTCCTCGGCTATGCGCCGCAGGACGATTCCGAGCAATTCGCCGCGGAGATTTTTGCCGAAGGCAAGAAAGAGAATGAGATCGCGGCTTTGTTCCACGGCGCACATTATTGCGCCACGGAATTCGACGGCGATACGTCGCTGATCGACTAGAGCATGGTCCCGAAAAAGCCTGCCCTCGGACTTGATCCGAGGGTGGAAACCGGTTTTCGGAAAAGATCATGCTCAAGCAACGAAATCGATCAGCGCCGATCTCGCCGAATTGGCGACATTTTGCAGCGCCGCTTGACGTGCGGCTGCGACATCCCGGCATGTGACTGCGCTCAAAAGAATATCGACCTCTTTGATGCTCTGCTGCTGACGCTCGATCCGCAGCAGCGAGCGCCGCCGCAATCCGGAGGTGCGCAGCACTAGTCGGTTGATGATGTCGAAGGCGATGGCGTTCTGCGCGCCGGAGCAGATGCGGTCGTAGAAAGCGCGCTTGGCCACCAGCATCCGGTCGACATCGCCGGAGCGATAGGCAGCCTTGAGGCGATCGCCTTCCTTGATCAAGGCGGTGAGTTCGTCTTCGCTCGCCTTCTCAATGAACTGCTCGACGACCAGCAATTCGAGCGTCCCGCGGATGCGGTAGGCGTTGGCCGCGTCCACAGGCGAAATAACGCTCACCGAAAGACGGCGGGTCGGCGAATAAGAGAGAATACCTTCGGCCTGCAATTCGCCGAGCGCCTCGCGCAGCGAGGTGCGGCTGACTTTTAGTTGCTCGCACAATTCGCGCTCGACGAGGCGAGCGCCCGGCGCAAGCACGCCGGTCTCGATGGCGCGGCGCAAAGCCTCGATGATACGGCTGCGCAGCGAAACCTGCGGCTCCTGCAGCGCCGTCAAGCGTCCTGCTCTGCCGTTTCCCGCTCTATTTTCGCGAACTGCCTTATCCACCAATAAGCCTCGCCGCGTGATCATCTACTTGCGCATGATCTTTTCGGAAAACCGGTTCCCACTTTTCCGGATCATGCTCTATTTATAGGAAACCGCCTCGCCGAGATGTTCGAGCGCACGGCGCGCCATGACCAGGACGAGATTGGCGCGATATTCGCTCGTGCCGACCAGATCTTCGAGCATCGCACCCGGGTCGACTTTGCAATGCGCCACCGCCGCCGGACTGAAATCTTTCGCCAGCGCCTGTTCAAGATCACCCAGCCGGAACACGCCGCCGGATCCGGCGCCGGTCACCGCCGCGCGCACGACCGGACCGAATTTCGCGACGAACACGGCGGCAACCGCGTAGCGTGACGCGGCGCTGCGGAACTTGGCGTAGCCCGCCTGCTCGGGAATGGGAAAATCGATGCGGATGATGATCTCGCCCGGTTCGAGCGCGGTCTCATAGAGCGCGACAAAGAAATCGTCGGCGGCGATGCCGCGGCGGTCGGTGACGACAGTCGCGCCGAGACCGAGCACGGCGGAAGGATAATCCGCGGCCGGGTCGTTGTTGGCGACCGAGCCGCCAATAGTGCCGCGATTGCGCACATGGCGGTCGCCGATAGTGCCGACCATTCCGGCGAGCGCGGGGATGGCCTTGCGCACGATGGGCGAAGCCGCGACTTCGGCATGCGTCGTCGTGGCGCCGATCGACAGCACATTCTTGTCGAGCTTGATGCCGCTCAGGCCCGGCAGCACGGCGAGATCGATCAGATCGGACGGCTTTGCCAGCCGCTGCTTGAGCGCCGGGATCAGCGTGTGGCCGCCGGACAGGTAGGAGGCATCTTCATTCGCGGCATGAAGCTTGAGCGCCTCTTCAAGGCTTTTGGGCCGATGATAGCGCGTCGGATACATCACCATGGCGGCTACTCCACGCCGCTCAGCACAGGCTTCTTGTCGGCATTCTTGGCCGCGGCGATGGCGAGGATCGCCTTGACGATATTGTGGTAGCCGGTGCAGCGGCAGAGATTGCCCTCCATCTGCTCGCGCACGATGTCTTCGGTCAGCGGCTCGGGATAGGTGTCGACCAGATTGACCGCCGCCATGATCATGCCCGGCGTGCAATAGCCGCACTGCAACGCATGCAGGCGATGAAACGCCTCCTGCATCGGATGCAGCGTACCGTCTTCTTGCGCAAGACCTTCGATGGTGGTGACTTCGCCGCCCTGTGCCTGCGCCGCCAGCACGGTGCAGGATTTCACCGACTTGCCGTTGAGATGAACCACGCAGCAGCCGCATTGCGTGGTGTCGCAGCCGACATGAGTGCCGGTGAGTTTGAGATATTCGCGCAGGAACGTGACGAGAAGCGTCTCGTCCTCGACGTCGCGCGACACCTTGGTGCCATTCACAGTGAGCGTAATGTGTTGCATCGTTGCGCTACGCCGCTTTCTGGCTTTTCTTGAAGTCTTGAATGGCATTCCAGATCTTGACCGGAGACGCCGGCATTTCGATCTGCGGATTGCCGTATTCGGCGAGCGCGTCATCGATCGCGCTCATGATCACGGCCGGCGCCGGCGTAGTGCCGCCCTCGCCGCCGGCCTTGACCCCGAACGGATTGGTCGGCGACAGCACCTCGACAATTTCGGTCTTGAACGACGGCATATTGTCGAAGCGCGGCATGCCGTAATCCATGAACGAGCCCATCAAGGGCTGGCCCGAGGCCGGGTCGATGGCGCATTGCTCCCACAGCGCCTGGCCGACGCCCTGCGCGATGCCGCCATGGGTCTGGCCGTGCACAATCAAGGGATTGATGCAGCGGCCGACATCGTCGACGGTCGCATAACGCTTGATGTCGAGCGAACCTGTCTCCGGATCGATCTCGATCTCGCCCATGCAGGCGCCGTTCGGAAACACCGGCGTGTGCATTTCGTTGTCGCGGCGGACGCGAAGGCCGCCCTGTAGTTCGACCGGCAAGCCGTCCTGCTCGGCAAGCAGCGCCAGCTCGTACCAGCTCAGCGCACGATTGCTTGCGGCAACACGGAAGAAACCGTCCTCGAACGTCACCGCGTCAAGCGGCACGTCTTCAAGATGCGCCATCAGCGCGGTGCCCTTGTTGATGAGATCGACCGAGGCCAGCGCAATCACGGTCGAGGCATGACGCATGGAGCGGCCGGAATGAGTGCCGCCGCCGGCGCTGACAATGTCGGTATCGCCAAGCGTGATCTTGACCTGCTCGAACGGCACGCCGAGCAGATCGGCGGTGACCTGGGCGAAACTGGTCTCGTGGCCCTGCCCGGCCGGCTGCGTGCCGATCACGACCTCGATGATGTTTTTGCGCACGATCAGGTCGGCGCGCTCCTTCGGCGAGCCGATCGAGGACTCGACGTAATTGGCAAAGCCTAAGCCCAAGAGCTTGCCGCGCGATTTGGCTTCGGCGCGCCGCGCCGGAAAGCCGGCAAAGTCGCCGAGCTTGAGCACGCGGTCCATGTTCTTTTCATATTCGCCGCTGTCATAGATCGAGCCGACGGCGTTGGTGTAGGGCATCTGCTCCGGGTGCACGAGATTGCGCCGGCGCAATTCGAGACGATCGAAGCCGAGTTCGCGCGCCGCCTTGTCGATCAGACGTTCGATGGCAAAGGTCACTTCGGGGCGACCGGAGCTGCGATAGGCTTGCGTCGGCATGGTGTTGGAGAACACGGCGCGCGCGTGCAAGGTCGCGACCGGAATATCGTAGGAGCCGGTGATCAGGCCCGAACCTTTGCTCAGCGGCGAGAGCGAGACGCAACGCGCACCGACATTGCTGAGATTAGAGGCGCGCATGGCGAGGAAGCGACCGTCCTTGTCGATGGCGAGCGAGACTTCAGTGACGAGGTCGCGGCCCTGATAATCGGTGAGAAATGCCTCCGAGCGCTCGGCGCGAAACTTCACCGGACGGCCGAGCTTGCGCGATGCCCACAGCACCAGGCCGAACTCGACAAAGCTGCGGTTGCGGGTGCCGAAATTGCCGCCGACGTCGAATGACAGCACGCGGATGCTTTGCGGATCGACGCCAAGCGTGGTGGCGAGTTCCTGCTTCTGCCGCACCGCGCCGCCGGAGCCGGCATAGATCGTGTAGCGCTGCGTCGCCGGATCGAAATGGCCAAGCGCAGCGCGTGGCTCGAGCGGTACGCCGGTGACGCGGCCGATATGGGTCTTCATCGTCACGACATGTGCCGCGGATGCGAAGGCTTTATCAGCCGCCGCAGCATCGCCGAAGAACGTGTCGACCAGAACGTTATTCGGCAATTCGTCCCAGAGCCGCGGCGCGCCAGGCTCCGCCGCTTCTTGCGAGTCCGCGACCCAGGGCAGGATCTCATACTCGATCGCGACCTGCTCGGCGCCGCTTTGCGCCTGCTCCAAAGTCTCGGCGACGACCATCGCGACCGCTTCGCCGACATGGCGCGCCTTGTCATATGGCAGCAGCACATTGGGGCCGGCAAAGACTTCAGTATCGCCCGGACCGCGCAGCTTCATGTCGTATTTGGTCGAAGGCACCGGACTGTGCGGAATGGGTTTCAGTCCATCGTTGCGGCAATCCTCGCCGGTATAGACCGCGAGCACGCCCGGCATTTTCAGCGCTTCGGCTTTGTCGATCGAGACGATGCGCGCGTGCGGATGCGGCGAGCGGACCATCGCCGCCCAGATTTGGCCGGGTAGACTGAAATCGTCGGAAAATCGGCCTTTGCCGGTGATCAGCCGCTGGTCCTCGTTCCTCGGGACCGGCTTGCCTACGGCCTTAAACGCTTGTTTCGCCAGCATAAAAGCGTCATCTCCCATGTCGCCCGCAGAGTATAAAGTGTATTATGTAATACAAATAGGCCTCGCCCATACCGTGGTCAACTGCCTCAAGCGGGCATCTTCCGCTGACCGGAGAGATCAGTCTTGGCCGAGGATGGCGGTCGTCGCGCCGAAGGCGACCGGGACCGCAAGACTCCAGAACCCGATCCAGTAGTAGAGCACGGCCGCTAACGCGCAGCCGCCGGCGAACCACGCGATGCTCTGGACCGTCCGGCCAAAACGCGCGCGCGTTGTCGTCAGATCACCATTGCCGCCATGGAGCAGATCGACGGCATCAAGCGCCGCCTGTGTGGTATTGCCAGTCATCAGGGTGGTCGGCGGCAGACTGCTGTAATGCACGCGCTGCACGGCATTCTGCACTGCCATCCCGGCAATGCCGGCGAAGCCTGCGAGGAGCGCCGCGGGCGCATCGCTGTCAGGGAACGGTCCGAGCGCAACGGCAAGGACGAAGAACGCGAGCAGGAACGTCACCTTGGCGACGAGCAGGAGACGCAGCGCCGGCAATCCGCGCGCCCGCAGCGCCGCATCGAGAATCCGCGCCACGATAACGACCGCGATGAATTCCGGCAGCGCCAGAAGCTTGGCGATCACGCCGTGGGTGCCGGAGACCAAAGTAGCGGCGAGCGTAACGAAATTGCCGGTGACATGCGCCGTGAACAGGCCCTGCAGGCCGAGAAAGCCGACCGTGTCGACGAAGCCGCCGTTGAGGCTCAAGAGCGCGGGAACACTGATAGCTTTCATTGGCGAACAATTCTCGCTTTCGGCTTTGTCGCAATGCTTGACGCATGCGAGCGCCGCTCCGGTCTATCTCTCGTTGCTTTTGCATCTTGTGAAGGCATCGCTGGTGCGAAGGGCCCAGAGTAGCCGTACATGTAGAAATGGCGAGCGCCGAACCTGTCGAATTGCATCGGCAACGAGGGTCCAAAAAACTCCAGGGTTTGTGCGAAGGCCGGCGATGAGCCGCTCGCGACCGCTATCGCAACGATAGCGGCGAATTTCGATTTATCAAACACAGATATCCGCCTTCTTCCAGTCGATGCAAAGGACACATACGCGAGGCGCGTTGTCAGCGCGCATAAATGAAAGCAATGAGCACGAAACCTCCGATGAGGCCGAGATGCTCAAAGAAGGTGTTTGCCTGAGTTACACGCTCCCGGCCGGACTTCGTCCAGAAATTGTCGGCCTTGAACATGGCGACTGCTGTCAGGCATCCCAACGCGCCGGCGCCCAGCCAAACCGCATAGCCGGATAAGACGAGTGCCAGAGCCGCCGAGCTCAATCAATATCGTCAAGGCCGCGCCGAGCCAGCCCGGGCGGAAACCGAAGTGCTCCTGTTCAGCAATTGCTGCCGAAAAATTAAAGAGCTTCGTCAAGCCGCCCAGCAGATAAGCGCTTGTCAGCGCCAACCGAGCTGCAAACAAAACCCACTGCCAATGCAGGACTTCGCTCACCCAGGCAGGATCCTGCTTGAGCCAGGCCAGCATCACACGGCCCAGCAGGCACAGCCGAGCACGCCCCAGAACGATTTCAAGTCGGCGATCGGCAACCGGCTCGACCATGCGGCGGCATGGTTATGGCCGTGGACGTTGCAGGCATTGGCGCAGCCGCAGCTCATCGCGAGTTTTTGGCCGAGCTCGGATTTGCCAGTGGCTTTCGCATCGCCCCAGGCGCCATAGCCGCCGAATGTGCGCACCGGCGACCAATCCGGCATGGCCGGCGGCGGTGCGGCCTTGTCGAGTGAGGCAAAATCGCCGGCGCCGTATACGATCTTGCCGCCGACCATGGTGAGGTCCGCGGTGATGCCAGAAATCTCATCCTCGGCACAGGCAAAATAATCGCGGTCCGGCACCATCAGATCGGCGAATTGGCCCACTTGAATTCGGCCCTTCTTGCCTTCTTCGTTGGAGAACCAGGTGACGTTTTCGGTCCACATCCGGAGCGCCGTCTCGCGATCAAGGCAATTGCGCTGCGGGTAAATCTGCAGGCCGGCGACCGTCTTTCCCGTCACCAGCCAGGCGAGCGAGACCCATGGATTATACGAGGCGACGCGCGTCGCATCGGTGCCGGCCGAGATTTTCACACCCGCCCGCATCATGCGGCCGATCGGCGGCGTCTCCTCGGCGGCGCCATGGCCATAACGCTCGACGAAATATTCGCCTTGATAGGCCATGCGGTGCTGCACAGCGATGCCGCCGCCGAGTGCGGCGATCCGCTCGATCGACTGATCCGAGATCGTCTCGGCATGATCGAAGAACCAATTCAGCCCTTTGAGCGGAATGTCCTGATCGACCCGCTCGAATACATCGAGCGCGCGCGAGATGGTTTCATCGTAAGTCGCATGCAGCCGCCACGGCCAGCGGTTCTGCGCCAGGATGCGCACCACCTCGTCGAGTTCGCCTTCCATCTCCGCCGGCATATCCGGGCGCGGCTGGCGGAAATCCTCGAAGTCGGCGGCGGAGAACACCAGCATCTCGCCGGCGCCGTTGTGACGAAAATAATCGTCGCCCTGTTTGTATTTCGAGGTCTTGGTCCAATTCAGGAAATCCGCCTTCTCGCCCTTCGGCTTCTGCGTGAACAGGTTGTAGGCGAGCCGCACCGTGAGCTGATTGTCCTTGGCGAGCTTGTCGACGACGGCGTAGTCCTCGGGGTAATTCTGAAAGCCGCCGCCGGCATCGATGGCGCCGGTGAGCCCGAGCCGGTTGAGCTCGCGCATGAAATGGCGCGTCGAATTGACCTGATAATCGAATGGCAGTTTCGGCCCTTTGGCGAGCGTCGCATAGAGGATCGCGGCGTTCGGCTTGGCCAGGAGCAGACCCGTCGGATTGCCGTGTGCATCGCGCACGATCTCGCCAGCCGGCGGCTCCGGCGTGTCCTTGGTGTAGCCGACGGCACGCAAGGCCGCACCGTTGAGGATGGCGCGATCGTAGAGATGCAGAATGAAAACCGGCGTGTCGGGCGCGACGATATTCAACTCGTCGATGGTCGGCAGGCGCTTCTCGGAAAATTGATGCTCGGTGAAGCCGCCGACCACGCGCACCCATTGCGGCGGCGGCGTGATCGCCACTTGCCGCTTGAGCATCGCCATGGCGTCGGCGAGGCTTGTCACACCATCCCAGCGTAGCTCCATGTTGTAGTTCAAGCCGCCGCGGATGATATGCAGGTGGTTGTCGATCAGCCCCGGCAATACCCGCCGGCCCTTCATGTCGATGATCTGCGTATTGGGTCCGACGTGCTGCATGACATCGTGGTCGCGCCCGACTGCGGTGAAGACACCGCCTTCGATCGCGACCGCCGTGGCGGCGGGGTTTCCACGATCGAGCGTCGTGAACAGGCCGTTCTTGAGAATGAGATCAGCGCTCATGTTCGATGACCCTTTTGCTCAGCTTCACAAGGAACGCGACTTAATCGGGCCTTAGCCGCCCTCGCCGCCATGCGGACCGAGCATCGCTCCGGCATAGATGATGCCGAGGCCATAGGCGCCGCCGAACAGCCGCGCCACGCCTGTCGTCGCCTGATAGGTTTCACTGCGTGCCCAGTCGCGCTGCAGTTCGAGCAGATATTGCAGCGCGGTCATCGGCCGCGCACCGGCCTGCACCACGCGCTCGATGGCGCGCTCGTGGGCTTCGGTTGATACATCGCCACAAGCGTCGGCGATCACATAGACTTCGAAGCCCTGGTCGATCGCCGACAAAGCCGGGCCGACGATGCACACGGACGTCCACAAGCCCGCAAGCACGATCCTGTTCTTACCGATCCGGTTGACCTCGCCGATGACGGCTGCGTCCTCCCAGGTGTTCATCGAGGTGCGGTCGAAGAATTTCGCGCCTTTGAAGGCCGATCTGATCTCGTCGAACATCGGTCCCGAGAAGGTCTTCTCGGCCACCGTGGTCGGAATCGTCGTAACGTTGAAGATCTTGGCCGCGTTGGCGACCAACGCCGCGTTATTTCGCAGAATGACGGGATCGATCGACTTAGTGGCGAAAGCCATTTGTGACTGAAAGTCGATCAGGATCAGGGTATGATCCGACGGCGATAGTAATGTACGGCCGGGTTTTGCAACTGCTTGTGCCATTGGGCTATCCTCCCTGTGGGCAACGTCGCTGTCGGCTACTTAGGCGAGGCGGCGCCGGTTGAACAGAAGTTACCTTGGAGTAACGGTGCGATGGCCGATAATGGAAACGCGGGCGCGCATGCGGGCCTGGCTGGCTGCCCGCTCGATCCGGTGCTGAGTTTGCTCGCGCAAAAGTGGCTGGTGCACATCGTCTGGCTCCTTGGCCATAACGAAAGCCTGCGCTTTGCCGAGTTGCAGCGGCAATTGCCGGGCGACATCTCCGCCAAAGTGCTGTCCGCGCGTCTCAAACAGCTCGAAACGCTCAACATGATTACACGCGACGACAAAGGCACGAGCCCGCCGCATGTCGAATATCGACTCACGTCCTATGGACGATCAATCGACGGCTTGCTCGAAAACCTCGAACTGAGCGCGCGCGGCGTGTCGCTGCCGGTCGTATCATTAGTCGCTCTACCCGAAGAATCCGCTGAATCCTTGGGAGAAACAGTAGGCCATCGCGGGTGAAGCGAGGATGACATGCGTCCGCGCCGCCGGGCGGCGCGGCAAAAGATGTCTATTTCTCGCGTCTTATTCGCGCGCCATCGGCGCGACGACGTCGTCGTAGGGATAGGCCTGCGGCATGATCTTCATGTCGACCGAAATTTTCTGCGTCTGATCGACATTGGCGCGGGTGAATTTGCCGTTGGGCGAATACCATTTGCTCAGGCGATCATAGGCCGCCGCGAGCACGGCCGGATCGGCATTGGCAAAGGTCTTCTTGGCGATGTCGAGCGTGCCCGACGGATTGGAATGGATATAGGCGAGCGCCTCGGCGAGCGCGTCGAACACGCCCTGCGCATCCTTGCCGGATTTCTCGATGAAAGCCTTGCTGATCGAGAGCGGTGACGACGAGAACGCATCGAGTTTTTGCGGCACATCGACCAGCATGGTGGCAAAGCCCTGCTGGATGGCGATGGTCACGAACGGCTCGAACAGCATCGCCGCATCGGCCCTGCCGCTTTTCAGCGCACCTAGAATTTCGCCGCCGCCGCCGACCGAGACCAGGCTCACATCTTTATCCGGATCGAGGCCCGCCTGTTTGACGAAGTAGCGCGCCATATTCGCCGTTAACGAGCCGGGCGAGGTCACCGCAATAGTCTTGCCTTTGAGATCGGCGACCGATTTCAGATTCTCGTCCTTGCGCCCGATCATGGCGAAGGGCACGCGCGAGGTCTGCGCAAAAAACAATTCGACATCGACATTGCGGGCGCGCATCAGGCCGACTTCAGGGAAGCCGGTAGCGACGATCTGCACGTCGCCGGAAATATAGGCCTTCATCGCCTCGCCGCCGCCGCGGCTGGTGATGACATCGACATCGACATTGTGCTTTTTGAAGATGCCGTTCGTCTGCGCGATATAGATCGGCATCGATTCCAGCGACGCCACCGGCAGCGCGATCTTCACGCTGTCGGCAAAAGCCGGCTGGCACAGCAGCACCGCGAATGCGGCGCCCGCGATCGTCGTCAGTTTTCGCATTGAGGTTTCTCCCTATATTTCGGCTATTTTGATTTGATCGAAGCCGTCAGATCATTTTTCGTCCGAGAAGCGGTAGTGCACCAGCACCGGGCCGAGCGCGTCGATGGCGAAGCTCAAAGCCGCGGCGAAGACCGCGAGCGTGATGATGCCGAGATAAAGCGTCGGCGTATCGAGCGTGCCCGACGCATAGAGGATCATGTGGCCGAGACCGGAGCGCGAGGCGACAAATTCGCCGATGACGGCACCGATCAGCGCCAGGCCCGATCCGATCTTGAGCCCGGTATAAACGCTCGGCAGCGACGACGGCACGATCACCTTCCAGAAAATCTGGCTGCGGCTTGCGCCCATGACCTGCAAGGCATCGACGAAGGTGGTGTCGAGGCGGAGCGAAGCGGTATAGACCGGAATGAACATCGCGAAGAACACGATGTAGACGCTGATGCCGATCTTGGAGAGGATGCCGAGCCCGAGCCAGAGGATGAACAGCGGCGCGATCACAATGACCGGAATGCCATTGAGCACCATCAGAAACGGCTCAAAGACATGCGAGACAAGACGCAGCTGCGGCAACAGCAGGCCGACGGTCATGCCGAGCAGCGAGCCCGAGACGAGACCGAGCAAGGTTTCAAGAACGGTGATGCCGGCATCCTGCAGAAAGCTGCCGTTCTGCCATTGCGTCAGCAGCGCCTTGAAGATCAGGCTCGGGCTCGAGAAGAACAACTCGCTGAGCACGCCCGAGCGCACGCCGATTTCGGCGCCGACAAGAATCACTGCCAGCACCGCGAGCTGGCCGAGAATGACGAGAAGGCGATGCGTGAGCGTCATGCGGCCGAGCTCATGTTCGCACTCGTGCCTGAATTCATGCCGGTGACGCTGATATCGAGCGCATCCCAGATCAACTTAAAGAAATGCGAGAACTCCGGCATGCTCTGCACGTCGGCGACGCTTGCCGCCTTGCGGCTCAGCCCGATTTCGAAAACTTGCTTCACCGTCGCCGGCCGGCGGCTCAGGACAACGACACGATCCGCCATCGAAATCGCTTCAGCGATGTCGTGAGTGACCAGGATCATGCTGCGCTTGCCGGCGTGGCAGATTTTCACGACATCGTTCTCGATGACGACGCGCGTCTGCGCGTCAAGCGCGGCGAACGGCTCGTCGAGCAGGAGCACGATGGGCTCGACGGCGAGCGTCTGCGCCAACGCCGCGCGCTTCTGCATGCCGCCGGACAAAGCATGCGGATATTTTCGCTCGAAACCGCCGAGGCCGTATTGGTTCATCAAAGCAAGTGCGCGCTTGCGGCGCGGCTCCTTTGGCTCGCCGCGGAGTTCAAGACCGAGCTCGACGTTTTCCAGCACCGAGCGCCAGGGCAATAATGTCGTTTGCTGAAACAGCATGCCGAGCCGCCGGTCGGCGCCCTTCACCGGCCGGCCATCGACCAGCACCTCTCCGGCCGTCGGCTTGCGCAAGCCGATGGCGAGGCTGAGCAAAGTCGATTTGCCGCAGCCGCTCGGCCCGACCACAGCGACGATCTCGTCCGCCTTGCAGGAGAACGACACGTCGCGCAGCACCTCGATCGAGCCGCGGCGGCCCGGAAACGAAAAGCTGATATTGCGGAATTCAAGCATCGCAGAATCTTCGTTTGAGCGTGATCTTTTCGGAAAACCGGTCTGCGCTTTTCGGCATCATGCTCTGAGCTTTTAGCGCGCGTTGGCGGTCCCGACCACAGGCCTGCCGATGCCGAGCGGCTCGGCGTCGATCAGGACGAAAGCGACGCGGGCGCGCGCATTGCTGCGGTTGGCCCAGGCGTGATTGGTGCCGCGCTGCACCATGACGTCGCCGGCTTTCAGCTTCACCGTGGAATCGTCCATATCCATCTCGATCTCGCCTTCGAGCACCAGCACATAATCGATGGTTTCGGTGCGATGCATATGCGGCTTATTGTCGGGCGGGAAGTCGATCACCGCAAAGCGGGTGCCGCTCGCCGGCGGCGCGGTGCCGAGGATGCGCGCGCCCATATCCTCGAAGTCCTTGCCGGCGGGCATCGTCGCGGGCGCCTTGTCGGTGCACCAGATCATTGTCGATACGGCGCCCGGGGCGGGAAATTTGGCATTGGTCGCCGGCGCATCGATCATGACCTTGGCGACATCACTTTCGTGTCCGGTGACGACACGGCGGATCGGCGGATAATTCGGCTTGGTATCGCTCACGCATGCGCTCCCGCGTTATTTTCGATTGAGCATGATCTTTTCGGAAAACCGGTTTCCACTTTTCCGGATCATGCTCTAGGCGGCAATGGTCTGGAAATTCATCGGATAGGAATGCAGCCGCTTCGCCCCGGTCTCGGTGATCACCACCGTCTCGGCGAAGACGCAGCCGGTCTTTCCCTCGTGAAATTTCGGATCGAACAGGTCGATATTGAACGCGAACACCATGCCGGGACGAAATTCGTCGCCGAGCTTTTTCAGCGCCGCCTGATCGGCGGCGATGGCGTGATGGCGATAGCGCGGATATTCGAGCGAAGCGAGCCCATGGCCGTGAATGCCGGTCTCGCACATGCCGAAACCTTGCGCGTGGATGGTGTCGCGCACTTTGTTCATCGCCACCGAGATCGGCCGGCCTGGACCAAAGTGCTTCATGCCCTCTTCGTAAGCCGCGACGCAGCCGTCATAGATGCGCCGCTGCTCGGGCTGCGGCTCGCCGAGGCAGAACGTGCGCTCGACATGGGTGTAGTAGCCGCCGATCTTCGGATGGATCTCGCAGATGATGACATCGCCGCGCGCGATCGGCCGCGTCGTCGGCAGGCGAAACGGATGCGGATAAGGCAGCGCGTCGCAGGCCCAGAGAAACAGCGTCGGCTCCTCGCCGCCATTGGCGATCATCGCTTCCATCATGCCGCCATAGACTGCCGACTCCTTGACGCCGGGCTTGGCCGTATCGCGGCAGGTCGACAGCATGAGATCCCCGAGCTGCGCGGCACGCGCGAGGATTTGTAATTCCTCCTCGCTCTTCACCGTACGCAGCATTTCCATCATATCGTCGAGATTGATGAATTCAGCCTGCGGCAAAAGCTCCCGCAGCCGGGTGAAGACAGAGTGCGGCAGCCAGCCGTCCGGATCGAGCGGGCCGGCGAGTCCGTCCATGCCGATGCGGGCTTTGGTGAAACCGAGTTCGGAAAGCCGCTCGACGACAGAGTCCGCCCAGGTCTTGCGCCGCGGCCGCACATCGGACACCCAATCCTGCGCCGCGCGCCAGCCGTCGACGAAGGTCGGCATCATCACATAAGACGTCGGCTCGCCGACACGCGGAAACACCAGCACATTGAATTCGGCATTGCCGCCGATCGGCGACAGATAGCGCGCATTGGCAGTGCAGAAATCCCACACCGCGGGCCAACCCCACAGCACCAGACAATCGAGCCCGCGCGCGTCCATTTGCTGCCGCGTCAGCGCCCAGCGGCGGTCGCGCTCGGCAAGCGACAGGCGGGGCAATTCAAGTTTTTCGCGCATCGTGAGCTCCGTTCTCGCGGCAACCGCGCCTTTCGGATGGTCGAAGTGGCGGCTTTCAGTAACCCTGTGCGCGCATGCGCTCGAGGCTATTCACATAATCGGCGATCGCCGCATCGAAATCATATTCCGGCTTGAAGCCGAGTTCGTTGCGGGCGCGGCTCACGTCATAGACGCCATGCGGCGGATAAGGCATGCCGAGGAAATTGTCGCCAGGGCCGATCTCGATATCGGCATTGGGAATGCGTTTGCGGACAGCGGCGGCCATGTCGTTGAGCGTCAGTCCCTCGCCGCTGCCGATATTATAGACGCGGCTCGGCACTTTCTCCGCGACGGTCGCGAGATAGATGCCCAGCGCGGAATCCTTATTGTAAATGAAATCGTCCTTGGCTTCGGCACCGTAAGGATGATGGAACGGCTGGCCGTTGAACGGCGCTTCGACGATCTGGCTGGTGACGCCCATCTTGCCGTGGCGCGCGGTCTTGCCCGGGCCATAGGTCGTGGCGAAACGCAGGATCGCGGCATCGATGCCAAAATTATTGGCGTAGTAGAGCGTGGTCTGCTCGGCCATTTGCTTGGCGCTGTCATAGATGCGCTGCGGGTCCTTCGGCATGTCCTCGGGCATCGGCTTATAATGCGGCGGGCCGTAATCGCCGAGCACCGGCCCGTAAATGCCTTTGGCGCTGGTATAGACCACGCGTTTGACATCGAAGAGACGCGCGCCCTCGAGCACGTTCACCGTGCCCATGACGTTGACCTGGATGCTCAAAGCCGGATTGGCCGCCGACACTGCACCGACAAAGGCCGCGGCATGAACGATATGCGTGACCTTGTAGCGCTTGATGACGTCGAGAAGCCGCGGCATGTCGAGAATGTCGCCACCCTCGAAATCGATCTTGTCGGCAATGTCGCCGACCAGCCGGCCGTCGTAATGGCGGGCAAAGACCACCGGCCGGTGGCCTTCGCGCACGAATTTCCGGCAGGTCTCGGCCCCGATGACGCCCATTCCCCCGGTGATGAGGACCTTCATGCGCTTCCTTCCAATATCCGGTTTTTTGGCCCGGTTTGCCGGCACTTTTCGCTCTTAATTAACTCGCGAGTGAGTTAAATATTTTGCCGGGAAGGCTGTCAAGCGGCCTCTCCTTTCACCTGCCGTTTCAAGGCTTGAGATAAGCCTTGATCATATCGACGACGAGCGCCTTCCGTCGGCGCACGGCCGCGGGACTGGTGACATCGGTATTGAAGATCACGCCAAGCGTATGGCGATTGGAAAACACGAAAAAGCCAAGCGCGCAGATAGAGAGATAGAGGTCGAGCGGGTCGACGCCTTTGCGCAGCACGCCCGATGCCGCGCCGCGATCGAGCACGCGTTTGATGATGGAGATCAGCGGCGCGCGCATCTCCGAGATCCGCCGCGATGTCTTCAGATGGCGCGCGCGGTAGAGGTTCTCCATCTTCACGAATTCGACGTAATGCGGATATTTGACATAGTGCTCGAACTTGGCGTGAACCATGGCCGCGATCGCTTCGATCGGGCCGAGCGCGTCGACATCGATGCGCTCCTCGACCTCGACCAGTTCGAAATAGGCGGCCTCGAGCGCGGCAAGATAGAGCCCCTCCTTGCTGCCGAAGTAGTAATAGGTCATGCGGCGGTTGGCGCCGGCGAGATCGGCAATGTCCTCGATGCGGGTGGCGTCGAGACCCTTGGCGGCGAATTCCTGCATCGCCGCCTGCAGGATCCGCGCGCGCGTCGCCGCCGCATCGCGGCGCTTGACCGGGCGTGGCCGGCCGGCCGGCTGCCGGACCACCCGATGAATCCCCTTTGAAAGTCGCGATTGGATCGTGCTCATTAACGAAGGTTCGCTCACTTACATTTGCGAATGTTACCGACTTCCCGCGCATGACCCAAGAGGCTCATGATCCAAGGGGCTCTTGAGCGTTCCGGTAATCGGACGCCCGCGGCCAGCTATTCCTTGGGCGTGGTCTTCGCTCTGATCCGACGAAAGTGCATGGCGGCACGTGTGGGAAGCACGGCATCGGTCGTGACTCGCTTCGTATGATAATTTATTTTGGTCCGCCGGAGGACGCTCATGACCAGTAACTCGAAAAAGAAGATGCGGCTCGGCGCGTTTTTCAATCCGACCGGCCACCATGTCGCATCATGGCGGCACGAAGAATCGCAGGCCGACGCCGGCATCAATATCGGCCATTACCGCGAACTGGCGCAGACCGCCGAACGCGCCAAGTTCGACATGATTTTTCTCGCCGACAATGTCTGCGTGCGAAAGGCCCATATCGATGCGCTGAGCCGCTCGGCGCAATACATCGCCAATTTCGAGCCGATCACCTTGCTCTCGGCGCTGTCCGGTTCGACGAGCCATATCGGCCTCGTCGCCACGGCCACGACGAGCTATAACGAGCCCTATCACGTTGCGCGCAAATTTGCGTCGCTCGACCATATCAGCGGCGGCCGCGCCGGCTGGAACCTGGTGACATCCGGCCAGCAGGAGGAAGCGCAGAATTTCGGCCGCGACGCCCATTACGAGCACGGCGAGCGCTACGAGCGCGCCCGCGAATTCGCCCAGATCGTCACCGCGCTGTGGGACAGCTGGGACGACGACGCCTTCATCCGCGACAAAGCCAGCGGGCAGTTCTTCAATCCGCAAGGCCTGCACACGCTCGATCACAAGGGCAAGTTCTTCTCGGTGCGCGGACCGCTCAACGTGCCGCGATCGCCGCAGGGACGGCCGGTCATCGTGCAGGCCGGAGGCTCCGACGACATGATCAATGTCGCCGCCGAATTCGCCGAAGTCATCTTCTGCGCGCCGCTCACGCTGGAAGCCGGCAAGACGCTTTACGGCGATCTCAAAGGGGCGATGGCGAAACACGGCCGCGATCCCGACGCGATGAAGATCATGCCGGGCCTGAGCACGATCATCGGCGCAAGTGAAAGTGAGGCGATCGAAAAGTACGAGCAATTGCAGTCGCTCATTCACCCGATCGTGGCGCGGGAAATTCTTGGCACCATTCTCGGCGGCATCGATCTATCGCCCTATCCGTTCGACGGGCCGGTCCCCGAACATCTGGCCACAACCGCAACCAGCCAATACGCTGCGAAGTCCGCGATCGATCTTGCCAAGCGCGAGAATCTCAGCATCCGCCAGCTCGCCATGCGCATGGCCGGCGCGCGCGGCAAGGCGGTCGTCAAGGGCACACCGGCGCAGATCGTCGACATCATGGAGGAATGGTTCAGCGCCGGCGCCGCCGACGGTTTCAATATCATGCCACCCTATCTGCCGGGCGGGCTCAACGATTTCGTCAAGCACATCGTGCCCGAATTGCAGCGCCGCGGCCTGTTCCGCACCGAATACGCGGGCCCGACGCTGCGCGAGAATCTCGGGCTGCAGCGGCCGCAAAGCCGCTACCGCGCCGCGTGATTTACTGGAGCATGATCTTTATCCGACCTTGCTTCGCCGGCCGAAGCGGGCTTCGCGAAGGCGGGAAACCGGTTGCCACTTTTCGGGATCATGCTCTCAGCCGGCGGTGACGTCGACCGTCGTTTCTCCATCGAGCACGTGTTTCGCCGTCGTCATGTCGACTTCGTGTTCCCAGGCGCCGATCACGACAGTGGCGACGCAATTGCCGATCAGGTTACCGACGGCGCGCGCGATGCCGATGAACCAATCGACCGAAAGCACGAGCACGAGCCCGATCACCGGAATCGTCGGCACCGCATTGAGCGTCGCCAGCAGGATGACGATCGCCGAACCCGGCACGCCATGCGCGCCCTTGGACGTGATCAGCGACACCGCCAGCACCAGAAGCAGATCGCCGAGCGATAACGGCGTATTGGTCGCCTGCGCGATAAAGACAACCGCCAGCGTCAGGTAGATCGAAAACGCATCGAGGTTGAACGAATAGCCGGTGGGAATGACGAGGCCGACTACGGATTGCTTCACCCCCATGCGTTCGAGCTTGCGCATAATTTGCGGCAGCACCGCATCCGACGACGCCGTCGCCAAGACGATCATCAGTTCCTCGCGGAGATAAGCCAGGAACTTGAAAATGTTGATGCCGAGCATGCGCAAGATGCTGCCGAGCACGACGACAACGAAGATCGCAACCGAGACGTAGAAGATCAGGACCAGCGACAATAGCTGCTTGAGCGATCCGACGCCGTATTTGCCGACGGTGTAAGCGACCGCACCGAGCACGCCGAGCGGCGCGACGCGGACCAGAAGCCCCATGACCTTGAACAGCACTTTGGAGACCGCTTCGACAAAAGACGTGACCTGCGCCGCCGGTTCGCCGACCAGCGCAAGCGCGACCCCGAACAGCACGGCGAAGAACAAGACCTGCAACACGTCGTTGCGCGCCAACGCGTCGATCGAGGTGGTCGGAATGATATTGAGGATGAAGCTGCCGACGCCCGCGCCCTGAAGCTTATGGGCATTGTCGGCATAATTGCTCAGCGCCTTGGCGTCGAGCGTCGTCGGGTCGATATTCATGCCGTGACCCGGAGCAAAGAGAAAGGCGAGCACGAGGCCGAGCGTGAGCGCGACGGTGGTCATCACCTCGAAATAGATCAGCGCCTTGAGCCCGACGCGGCCGACCTTTTTCAGATCGCCGGCGCCGGCAATGCCGTGCACGACGACGCAGAACACGATGGGCGCAACGATCATGGAAATGAGCTTGAGGAACCCGTCGCTCAAAATCTTCAGCGAAATGGCGAAATCCGGACTCGCCATGCCGAGAATGATGCCGAGAACGAGCGCGACCAGGACCTGAAAAAACAGCGAGCCGTAAATCGGTGAGCGGGCGGTGACCGCCGGCGCGATAATCGTCGTTGTGGTCATTCCACACTCCCCCTGCCATCGAATTTTATTGAAGAATAAGCAAAACCCGTGCCATACGGGTTCTCAGGGAGCAGAGGCGGACTTGCAGAGCCGCCGACTAGATTGCCTGAAACAAAATGTCCTGGGCGCCGTGCCACAGCACCAGCTCGCCGAGCGGACGGACCTTGTCGAGACCTTCGACGATGGTCAGAAAATGATTGCCTGCAAGCTGGCCGACCTTGCTGGCGAAACAGACATTGCCATAGGCGAGCAGGATTTCAGTTTCGCTGATGCCGCCAGGATAGAGAATGATCTCGCCCGGCGCCGGGTAGCTGGTGTGATTTTCGTAAGCGAGGCCAAGATCAAGCTCGCCGAGCGGGATCCAACAGCCTTCGCCGCTCCAGCGCACGTGAATGATCCGTTCCTTGTACGGCAGCATGCTGCCGAACTTGGCGCAGGTTTTTGGCGCGCGCTCGGTTTCGAATTTCGCGATGAATTCGAACTGTGCGGCCTTGATGCGGATGCGTCCCATGATCGGCTCCTGCAATTTCGCTTAATGTAAATTGGTGATGACGTCGCGCAGGACGCGCGCCGCGGTATCGGCATCGTCGGCGGTGATGGTCTCGAGCGGGTTGTGACTGATCCCGCCATTGCCGCAGCGCACGAACAGCATGCCGATATCAGAGACGCCGGCAAATTGCTCGGCATCGTGCCCGGCGCCGCTGGCGAGATGAAACGGCGCGATGCCGGCGCGGGCCACGGCATCTGCGAAGGCCTGCTGCATCGCCGGCGCGCAAGGCACCGCGGGGTGGCGCGCGATTTCGGTGATCGCGGCAGTGACGCCGCGGCGTTTGGTGATCTCTTCGATTGCCGCGCGGATGTCAGCGATCGCCGCGTCGCGCGTCGCGTCGTCCGTCGCGCGCACGTCGAGCGAGAACTCACAGCGTCCGGGAATGACATTGATCAGCCCGTGCGGAACCTCGATCTGGCCGACGGTGCCGACCAAGCCCGTAACCTCTGCGCAGCGTCGCTCGACGACGAGCACGATTTCGGCGGCGGCCGCGGCGGCGTCGTGGCGAAGCGCCATCGGCACGGTACCGGCATGGCCGGCGACGCCCGCAACCGCGATCCGGCACCGCGCCACACCGGCGATCGAGGTGACGATGCCGAGGGGAAGATCGCGTTCGAGGAGCTGCGGCCCCTGTTCGATATGGACTTCGAGATAGCCGCGCAGCGATTGCGGCTCCCGCGCCAGCCGCTCGATTGCGGCGAGATCGACGCCGCGCTCGTGCAGCACTGTACCCAGGCTCACGCCATTGCTGTCGCCGCGCTGCAAAAGCGCGGCATTGAAGCATCCGGCGACGGCGCTCGAGCCGATATAGGGTGCCGAGAAGCGCACGCCCTCCTCCTCGGCGAAGCCGATCACTTCGAGATGAAACGGCAATTGCCACCGCGCGCGCACAAGATCTTCAGCGACCACAAGGGCCGTCAATATGCCGAGCCGACCATCATAACGTCCGGCATTGGCCACGGTATCGTAATGCGAGCCAACGATGAGCGTACGGGCTTCCGGTACGGCACTCGCGTAGCGGCCGACCACATTGCCGACGGCATCGATCTCCGCCTGCAAGCCGGCCGAACGCATCCATGCACGCAGCTCTTGCGCCACCGCCTGATGTGCCGTGGAGAAATAAGTGCAAGTCAGTCCGTCCTGCATCTCGGACCATTGCGCCAGCCGATCCGCCATGTCGAGAATGCGCGCGCCGTATTTTTCGGAAGATATCGCCACGTCGAGATGCCTGCCTAAGGTCCGAGGCCGCCGGAGGCCTCGATGAAGCGTACGATGGTCGGCAGGCCCTCGCCCTGGCGAAGATTGGTCATCACGAACGGCCGCTCGCCGCGCATGCGCTTGGCATCGATTTCCATCTTTTGCAGCGACGCGCCGACATGAGGCGCGAGATCGATCTTGTTGATCACCAGAAGGTCGGAGCGGGTAATGCCGGGCCCGCCTTTTGAGGGAATCTTGTCGCCCGCCGCGACATCGATGACGTAGATGGTCAGATCGGCCAGTTCCGGCGAGAAGGTCGCGGCAAGATTATCGCCGCCTGATTCGATCAGCACGAGATCGAGGTGAGGAAATTTCGCCCGCATGTCGGCGACAGCGGCGAGATTCATCGAAGCGTCTTCGCGGATCGCGGTGTGCGGACAGCCGCCGGTCTCGACACCGGCGATGCGCTCGGGCGCCAGCGAGCCGGAGCGGACCAGAAACTCGGCGTCCCATTTGGTGTAAATGTCGTTGGTGATTGCCGCGATATCGTAGGTATCGCGCATGGATTTGCACAGCGCGTCCATCAATGCGGTCTTGCCGGAGCCAACGGGTCCGCCGATACCGACGCGAAGCGGGCCGTTGGGACTGTGCGTCATCTCATCCTCGAAGATCACTCAGCTGCGGAACAGGCGGGTATATTGCGTTTCGTGGCGGATGCCGGCGAGATCGGCGCGGAAGGTTGAACTGCCGAGATCGTCGAGACTTGCCGCCAAAGCCCGCTGCGCCGTTGCCGCGATGGCTGGCTCCAATAGCCGCAGCAGCCGCTGGCTGTCGGTATGGCCGAGCGGGATCAGACGCACACCGGCAGAGATCCAATTGGCGACGACTGCGGTAAGAAAGGCATGCAGCGCCGGCACAAGCGGCACACCATGTCCCGCGCAGGCAGTGGCGACGGCAACCGGATAAGCAATTGCGCCTGGCCAAATTTCTTGCAACCGCGTCAGGGCGCCGCACGGCCACGCTGCTTGCGTGACATCGACGAAAGCGCGGCCGAGCTTGGTTGTCTCTTCGTAGCGCTCGCGTGACGGCACGAAGGCCGCGGCGAGTTCGGCGATTTCGACGGCTTTGGCCTCATCGCCTGCGCTCACGGCGCGATGCATCTGCGCGAATAAAATGCCGTCGTTGAATCCCGTGCCCAGGCGCAACATGCTTTCGAGCCAGGCCCGCAGCATCTCGTTATCGGTCACATCGCCCGCCTCGACCGCCCATTCGATCCCGCTCGAATACGCGAAGGCCCCGACTGGATAGGACGGCGACAGCCAGATCATCAGCCGGTAGAGCGCCTCGCGCGAAACTAGCTCCACGTCGGTGACCGGTGTCCGCCGCTTTCCCTTACGCGAGATGCGCTCGTCACCGGTCATGGTCATGCCCATGGTGACCATGACTGTGGTGGCTGTTGTGCTCCATATGATTGTGATGGCCGGCCGCGCCGGCATAAGCGCCGCCCTCTGGGTCGAACGGCGCTGAAATTTCGATGACCTCGGCGCCGAGCTGGCGCGCTAGGTCTGCGATCACGTGATCGCGGCGGATGCGAAGCGCTTTTGGCAAAAGCTGTGTCGGCAGATGCCTGTTGCCCAAATGCCAGGCGACGCGCGCGAGATGCAGCGCATCGGCGCAACGGATTTCCAGAAGCGGCTCGGGCGCGGCTATGACCGCAATCAGCGAACCGTCTTCGAGCACCAGCGCGTCACCGCCGCGCAACTCCGTTGCCGCCGGAAGATCGAGCAAGAACGACGTCCCCTTGGCTCCGGTCATTGCCAGGCGGCGGCGATGGCGGTCGTCATAATCGAGCACGACGCGGTCGGCGGCCTCGCCGGACCACGTTGCTGCCGATTTGACCGAGATTGCGCGCATGATGCACTAGAACAAGAAATAGCGCTGCGCCATCGGCAGCACCTCGGCCGGCGCGCAGGTGAGCAGCTCGCCGTCGGCGCGCACTTCGTAAGTCTCCGGGTCGACTTCGATATGCGGCGTGGCGTCGTTATGGATCATGCTCTTCTTCGAAATCTTGCCGCGCGTGTTCTGCACGGCGACGAGTTCTTTCTGGATGCCAAGCTTCTTGCCGAGACTCGCTTTCACCGCGGCCTTCGAGGCGAACACCACCGAAGACGCGGTGCGGGCGCGGCCGAAAGCGCCGAACATCGGCCGGTAGTGCACCGGTTGCGGCGTCGGAATCGAGGCATTGGGATCGCCCATCAGCGCCGCCACGATCGAGCCGCCCTTGATGATGCAATCGGGCTTCACGCCGAAAAAAGCCGGCGACCACAGCACAAGATCGGCGAGCTTGCCCTTCTCCACCGAGCCGATGAGCTTCGACACGCCATGCGCGATCGCGGGATTGATGGTGTATTTGGCGACGTAGCGCTTGACCCGCGCATTATCATTGTCGCCCTTTTCCTGCGGCAGGCGGCCGCGCTGCTTCTTCATCTTGTCGGCGGTCTGCCAGGTGCGGATGATGACTTCGCCGAGCCGGCCCATGGCTTGGGAGTCCGACGACATCATCGAAAGCGCGCCGATGTCGTGCAGAATGTCTTCCGCGGCGATCGTCTCCTTGCGGATACGGCTTTCGGCGAAGGCGAGATCCTCGGCGATCGACGGATCGAGATGGTGGCACACCATCAGCATGTCGAGATGCTCGTCGATGGTGTTCTTGGTATAAGGCCGCGTCGGATTGGTCGACGACGGCAGCACGTTCTTCAGGCCCGCCACTTTAATAATGTCCGGCGCATGGCCGCCGCCGGCGCCTTCAGTATGGAAGGCATGGATGGTGCGGCCTTTGAAGGCTTTGATTGTATCCTCGACGAAGCCGGATTCGTTGAGCGTGTCGGTGTGGATCATCACCTGCACGTCGTAATCGTCGGCGACCGAGAGACAGCAATCGATCGCCGCCGGCGTCGTGCCCCAATCCTCGTGCAATTTGAGCGCGCATGCGCCGGCCTTGATCATCTCCTCGAGTGCCGCGGGCCGCGAAGCATTGCCTTTGCCGGCGAAGCCGAGATTGACCGGAAATTCGTCCGCCGCCTGGATCATGCGCGCGATGTGAAACGGCCCGGGCGTGCATGTCGTCGCGAACGTGCCGTGCGCCGGCCCGGTGCCGCCGCCGAGCATCGACGTCACGCCCGACATCAGGGCTTCGTCGACCTGCTGCGGGCAGATGAAATGAATATGGGTGTCGAAGCCGCCGGCGGTGAGGATCTTGCCTTCGCCGGCAATAACTTCGGTGCCCGGGCCGATCACGATATTGACGCCGGGCTGAATGTCCGGATTGCCGGCCTTGCCAATGGCAAAGATGTTGCCGTCCTTGATGCCGATATCGGCTTTGACAATGCCCCAATGATCGAGAATGAGCGCGTTGGTGATGACGGTATCGACCGCGCCTTGCCGATTGCTGATCTGCGATTGCCCCATGCCGTCGCGGATCACTTTGCCGCCGCCGAACTTCACCTCTTCGCCATAGACGGTGAAATCCTTTTCCACCTCGATGATGAGATCGGTGTCGGCGAGCCGCACGCGATCACCGGCGGTCGGCCCGAACATGTCGGCATAAACTTTGCGGCTGATCCTGGCCGGCATCGAGTGGCTCCTTCAGGCGGCAAAGAGCGCCGCGCCTATTGAAATACGTGACCGAGTTTCGCAAGCGTCAAGGCATGACCGGCTTTACGGCGCGCCTCGATGCCTTCGCGCGAGAAATCGCGGAAGCCGTATTCTTTATCGGCGACCTCATCGGATTCGAGAGATATTTCGAATGTCCTCACCTGCTTGTAGCCGCGCGCGGTGTCGACTTTTTGCTCAAGATCAGGCGGCAATTCGCCGGTCACATGCTGGCACAGCGCATCGATGGTCGCGATCAGTTCGGTGATCATATCCGCGTTCTCCGTATCTTGCCGCAAACGGTTGCCAAAACGCAGTTGATCGACGCGCTCGTTCACTTCGGTCAGTGAGCGCGGTAGCTTGGCCTTTATCGGAAAGAGATTCATGACCACGAGAATGCGGTCGACGTCGGGCGCCGGGCTGAACTTCTCGATCGCATAGCCGAGCGGTGTGTTATCGACGAGACCGCCATCCCAGTAACGGTGGACCTCGGCGCCGTCCGGCACATCAGTCCAAGGGAATTGCGGCGCAAGACTACCGCTCGCCAGCACGTGATGCGGCTCGATCGTCGTGCGCCTGGCCCCGTTGGTCTCGCAATTGGCGAAGGGCTTCAACTCGCCGCTTTCGACGTCCACGGCGGTGATCACGAAAGCGGTCTGGCTCGCATTCAACGCGCTGAAGTCGACATGTTTTTTGAGCGTCCCGACGAGCGCATCGGTATCGTAGACATAGGTCCATGTCGGCCACGCAAACAGATCCATCCGCATCCGGTAGAAATGCGGGACTTCCAGAAGCGAAAAACTGCTGCTGATCGCGGGCGGCAGGTGCGATGCGAAGCCGGAACTCAATTCCTTCCACACCGCGGACAGCCGCGCGCGGGCGTCCGCCCGGTCCGCGGCGCCGACCAGGCAGGCGGCATTGATCGCCCCGATCGAGACGCCGGTGACCGCTTTGAGGACGACGTTGCGGCCGTTTTTCACGGCGTCATCGATGAGATCGAGCAAACAGATAATGCCGCCATATTCATAGGCGCCGAGCGCTCCTCCGCCCTGGAGGACGAGACCGACTTCCATCGCTTTGGTCATGTGCCGTGCTCCTCACAGCTTGCCCATCACGCCCTGTCTGAACCCGTAGATCACACGCTTGCCGGCGAGCGCGACCAGAGTAACTTCGCGCGTCTGTCCCGGCTCGAAGCGGATCGCGGTACCGGCCGCGATATCGAGCCGCATGCCGCGCGCTTTCTTACGGTCGAATCGCAGCGCCGGATTGGTCTCGAAAAAATGATAATGCGAGCCGACCTGGATCGGCCGATCGCCGGTATTAGCGACCGAAAGCGTGACGGTCTTACGACCTTTGTTGAGCTCGATTTCGCCCGCTTGGATGAACATTTCGCCGGGGATCATGGCGCCCTCATCTGATCGGCTCGTGCACGGTGACGAGCTTGGTGCCGTCGGGAAACGTCGCTTCGACCTGGATCTCGGGAATCATTTCCGCGATGCCGTCCATAACCTGGGCGCGGGTGATCACATGCGCGCCCTTCTCCATCAACTCCGCCACCGAGCGGCCGTCACGCGCGCCTTCGACGATGAAATCGGAAATCAGCGCCACCGCTTCGGGATGATTGAGCCTGACGCCGCGCTCGAGCCGCCGCCGCGCCACCATCGCCGCCATGGCGATCAACAATTTGTCCTTCTCGCGCGGCGTGAGATTCATGATACCTCAATTCAACCAGAGCCGGGGCAGCGGACGTGAATGGAGCGTGCGCAGCACCGCCATCAGATCGTGCCGCAAAATCTCGCCACTCGGCGCGACCAGCCGCACGACGGCGTGGCCGTTCCATGCCGAGATGCCGACTTCGCCGCGCAAATTTTCGGCCGCGGCCCGGACCGCCGTCACGTCGTCATCGCCGCCCGGAATTTTCAGGACACTGGCCACTGCGACACCGCCGGCGGCAACGGCGCGCCGCGCGAGCGTCTCAGCGACCATGCCATCGAGGCGCACGGTCTCGGCAAAAACCAGGGCACCGCCGCACCGCACGCGCCAGCGATCCAAAAGCTTGCCGGACGTCACGGCCTCGCCCATGGCGGAGCGGCCGAAAATAATGGCTTCGGCAAGCAGCAGATGCGCATCCGGCGCAAGATCGACGTCGATCGCGCGCTTCAACCGAACTTGATCGAACACGATCGTTTCCTGCGGCAACCAAGCCAGCGTGCCGCCGGAGCCGACTGCAAGCCGCACGGCGATCTCGGTATCCGGCGCCAGCGAGCGGTAAATTTTCTCCGCCGCCGCAGTGGTCACGGTAAGGCCGGCGCCGGCTGCAACTTCGATATCAACGTCGAACCTGTCGCCACCGGTCAAGCCGCCGGCGGTGTTGACGATCACGGCGTCGAGCATGCCGGGCATGTCTGGATTAAGCATGTCTTGATTGGGAAACCGCACGCGCAGCGAGCCGGCTTCGTGCACACGCCGCCGCCGTGTCACACCCAGCGCCTGATCGACGGCAAGTGCAATGCGCCCGACCGCGCGATTGGCGTCGAAGGTTTCGTTGCGCAATGGCGCGTTCACGCTCATCATTGGATCTTGGAATCGCTGTCGCCCGGTTACGCTCGACATTACATTTAAATAGCCATGACAATTAAATAGCCATGGCGCGCTTCAACGCCCCTTCGTCGATGTCATCGCGGCTGCAGGAATAGACGACGGCGCCGCGGTCCATGACGGCGAAATGGTCGCCGAGTTCGCGGGCAAAGTCGAGATATTGTTCGACCAGAACGATGGCGATCTTGCCGAGCGAGCGCAAATAAGTGATGGCGCGGCCGATGTCCTTGATAATCGACGGCTGGATGCCCTCGGTCGGCTCGTCGAGCAGAAGAAGCCTGGGCCGCATCACCAGCGCCCGGCCGATGGCGAGCTGCTGCTGCTGGCCGCCGGAGAGGTCGCCGCCGCGCCGGCGCAGCATGCTTTCCAAGACCGGAAACAGCGAGAACACGTCGTCGGGAATGCGGCATTCATCGTGTTTGAGCGGAGCGAAGCCGGTCTTGAGATTCTCCTCGACCGTCAGCAGCGGGAAAATCTCGCGGCCCTGCGGCACATAGGCGATGCCGCGCCGGGCGCGGTCGGCGGGACGCAGCGCGGTGATGTCGCTGCCTTCCCAGGTGATGGTGCCGCGCGTCACCGGATGCTGGCCGGCGAGCGCGTCGAGGAGGCTCGTCTTGCCGACGCCGTTGCGGCCTAGCACGCAAGTCACCTTGCCGGGCTCGGCCTTCAGCGAGACGGATCGCAGCGCCTGCGCCGCGCCGTAGTAAAGATCGAGGGCATTTGCATCGAGCATCGCTCACCGCCCCAAATACACTTCCACCACCCGCTCGTTTTCGGACACCTGATCGATCGTGCCCTCGGCAAGCACCGAACCTTCGTGCAGGCAAATGACCTTCACGCCGAGTTCGCGCACGAAAGTCATGTCGTGTTCGACAACCACGATGGTATGTTCACGATTGATCTCTTTCAAAAGCTCGGCGGTCTGATGTGTCTCCACATCCGTCATGCCGGCGACCGGTTCGTCGACCAGAAGCAGCTTCGGGTCCTGGGCCAGCAGCATGCCGATTTCGAGCCACTGCTTCTGGCCATGCGACAGGCTGCCGGCCAAACAATTCTGCACCGATGTGAGACGTATCGTTTCCAGGATTTCATCGATGCGGTGGTGCTCGCTCTGCGTCTCGCGCCACCACAACGTCGTACGCACGCGGCGGTCACCCTTGAGGGCAAGTTCGAGATTGTCGAACACGGTGTGGCTGTCGAAAACTGTCGGCTTCTGGAATTTGCGGCCGATGCCGAGTTCGGCAATCTCGAACTCGTCGAGTTTAGTGAGATTGTAGGTGCCGTTGAATACGACTTCACCGGCGTCCGGCCGCGTTTTGCCGGTGACAACGTCCATCATCGTGGTCTTGCCGGCGCCGTTCGGGCCGATGATGGCGCGCATCTCGCCCGGCTCGATCATGAATGAGAGATTGTTGAGCGCGCGAAAGCCGTCGAACGACACGGTGACGCCGTCGAGATAAAGAAGCGCGCTGGTCAAAGCTTCCATCGTCTCACTCCGCCGGAAGCGGCTCTGGCGGCGTTACGCCGTCCTCGGCGGCCGCCGAGAGCTTGGCACGCCGTAGCGCCGTCCAATGATGCAGGCTGCCGACAATGCCGCGCGGCAGGAACAGCGTCACGCCGACGAACAGCGAGCCGAGCATAAACAGCCAATACGGCGCCAGCACGCCTGAGGTGAAGAAGGTCTTGGCGTAATTGACCAGCACCGCGCCGAGCGCCGCGCCGGTCAAGGTGCCGCGCCCGCCGACCGCGACCCAGATCACCGCCTCGATCGAGTTGCCGGGCGCGAATTCGCTCGGATTGATGATGCCGACCTGCGGCACATAGAGCGCGCCGGCGATCCCGGCCATGCAGGCCGACAGCGTGAAAACGAAAAGCTTGTAGGATTCGACGCGATAGCCGAGGAACCGGGTGCGCGATTCGGCGTCGCGGATGGCAATCAGCACCTTGCCGAATTTCGACGTGACGATGGCGCGGCTGACCAGGAAGCCCAGCATCAGGGCGATGCCCGAGAGTGCGAACATCACGTTGCGCGTCGCCTCGGCCTGCACGTTGAAGCCGAGAATGTCCTTGAAATCGGTCAAGCCGTTATTGCCGCCGAAGCCGAAATTGTTGCGGAAGAAGCCGAGCATCAGGGCATAGGTCATGGCCTGGGTGATGATCGACAGATAAACGCCGGTGACCCGGCTGCGGAACGCGAACCAGCCGAACACAAAAGCGAGCACACCGGGCGCCACAACGACCATCAGCGCCCCATAGGCGAAGTGCTGGAAGCCGTACCAGGCGATCGGCAGTTCCTTCCAATTCAAGAACACCATGAAGTCCGGCAGGGTCGGATCAGCATAGACGCCGCGGGTGCCGATCTGCCGCATCAGATACATGCCCATGGCATAGCCCCCGAGCGCGAAGAAGGCGCCATGACCGAGCGAAAGAATGCCGCCATAGCCCCAGATCAGATCGATCGACAACGCCAGGATCGCGTAGCAGAGATATTTGCCGAACAGCGCCACCAGATAGGTCGGCACGTGGAACGGCGAGGATTCCGGCACTGCGAGATTGAGCACCGGCACCGCGACGGTGATGGCCGCGAGCACAATCAGAAAAATAATCGCGGAGCGGTCGATGGTGCGGATGAGGAAATGATTGCCCGTGCTCAAGGTCATGCCTCGACCGCCCTGCCCTTGAGGGCGAACATGCCGCGCGGGCGCTTCTGGATGAACAGAATGATAAGGACGAGGATCGCGATCTTGCCGAGCACCGCGCCGGCAAAGGGCTCCAAGAACTTGTTGGCGATGCCGAGAATGAAGGCGCCGGCAAAAGTGCCCCACAGATTGCCGACGCCGCCGAACACCACGACCATGAAACTGTCGATGATGTAGCCCTGCCCGAGATTGGGGCTGACATTGTCGATCTGCGACAGCGCCACGCCGGCGATGCCGGCGATGCCAGAGCCGAGGCCGAAGGTCAGCGCATCGACGCGGCTGGTGCGAATGCCCATCGAGGCGGCCATGGTGCGGTTCTGCGTCACCGCGCGCATTTCAAGCCCGAAGCGGGTGAAGCGCAGCAACCCGAGCAGTGCCACGAACACAGCGAGCGCAAAACAGATGATCCAGAGCCGGTTATAGGTGATGGCGATGCCGCCGAGGTCGAAGGCGCCGCTCATGAAAGACGGGTTGCCGACCTCGCGATTGTTCGGCCCGAAGATCGTGCGCACTGCCTGCTGCAGGATCAGCGACAGTCCCCAGGTAGCAAGCAGCGTTTCCAGCGGCCGCCCGTAAAGGAAGCGAATGATGCAACGCTCGATCAGGATGCCGATAGAGCCGGCGACGACGAAGGCAAGGGGAATGGCGATCGCCAGCGAATAGTCGAACAGGCCCGGCGCGTGGCTGCGGATCGTGTCCTGCACCACGAAAGTCACATAGGCGCCGATCATCACCATTTCGCCATGCGCCATATTGATCACGCCCATGACGCCGAAGGTGATGGCAAGCCCGATCGCGGCGAGGAGCAGCACGGAGCCGAGCGAGAGGCCGTACCAGGCGTTCTGCACCGTGTCCCAGAGCTGCAGACGTTTCTGGATCGCGGCGACGCCGGCATTCGCCGCCGCCATCACCGGCGCCGCGGTTCCCACCGGCAAGCTCGACAGCAGTGCCAGCGCATCCTGGTCGGCCCGATCGCGAATGACATCGACGGCGGCAAGCTTGTCGGCGTCGCTCGCCTCCGCCGAATTAAGCACGATCGCGGCGCGCGCCTGCAGCAGCGCACGCTTGACGCGGCTGTCCTGCTCCTTGGCGAGCGCGCTTTCGAGCGTCGGCAGCACGCTCGCCTGCCTCGACTTGAAGACCGCTTCGGCCGCATCGAACCGCTTGGCCGGGTCGGCCGAAAGCAGCGTCAGGCCACCGAGCGCGGCGTCGATCGCGCCGCGGAGCCGGTTGTTGATATTGACGGTGTCGAGATCGGCAGGCGGATCGCCCGGCACCGGCTGGCCGGTCGCGGCATCAAAAAGCTTACTGGCGTCGTCCTGGATGTAGACTGCCTTCTTTTCAGCGCTGAACATCAGTTGGCCGTTCTGCAGAGCTTGCAGAACGATCTGCGCGCGCGGGCTGCCGCTCGCCGCGACTTCGTTGATGCCGGTTGCGGTCTCATCGAAATCGCCGGCGGTGAAATGAGCGATTGCGTCGTCGAGAGCCGCGGCGCGCGCCGGCCCGTGGCCCAACGTCAAGCCGAAAGCCAACAGCAAAATGACGAGACAGGCTCGGCCGTAACGCATCGCGATATCCCCGGCGCTTTTTCGGGAAGGCGGCCTGCCGAAACGGCCTGGCCGCCTCCCCGTTATGTCATCGTCGGACTGGTTCGGCCGCGGCGGCGCTGACTAGGAGCCGCCGCAGGATTTGGTGACGGTGTTGTAGTTGCCGCATTTCAGGCTGACCCAATCCGCCACCAGGTCCTTCGATCCCGGCAGATACGGCGACCACGCGGCGCCGGGCACCAGGTCCTTGGTCTTCCACACCACGTTGAACTGGCCGTCGGGTTTGATCTCGCCGATGAAGACCGGCTTGGTGATGTAGTGATTGGGCAGCATTTCGGAGACGCCGCCGGTCAAATTCGCCTGTTTGATCCCGGGCAGCGCCGCGATCACCTTGTCCGGATCGGTGGTGCCGGCCTTTTCCACCGCCTTCACCCACATGTTGAAGCCGATGTAATGCGCTTCCATCGGATCGTTTGTAGTGCGCTTGGGATTGCCGATGAAGTCGTGCCACTCCTTGATGAAAGCGGCATTGGCCGGGGTCTTGATCAACTCGAAATAATTCCACGCGGCGAGATGGCCGAGTAGCGGCTTGGTGTCGAGACCGGCAAGTTCTTCCTCGCCGACCGAGAACGCCACCACCGGAATATCGGTGGCCTTGATGCCCTGGTTGCCGAGTTCTTTGTAGAACGGCACATTGGCATCGCCGTTGACCGTGGACACCACCGCTGTCTTCTTGCCCGCCGAACCGAAGGCTTTGATCTTCGACACCTCGGTCTGCCAGTCGGAGAAGCCGAACGGCGTGTAATTGATCATAATATCCTCGTCCTTCACCCCCTTCTGCTTGAGGTAGGCTTCGAGGATCTTGTTGGTGGTGCGCGGATAGACGTAGTCGGTGCCTTCCAGCACCCAGCGCTTCACCGAGCCGCCGTCCGCGCTCATCAGATAATCGACCGCGGGGATCGCCTGCTGGTTCGGCGCGGCGCCGGTATAGAACACGTTGCGCTCGCCCTCCTCGCCCTCGAACTGCACAGGATAGAACAGAATGCTGTTGAGCTCCTTGAACACCGGCAGCACCGACTTGCGCGACACCGAGGTCCAGCAGCCGAACACCACGGAGACCTTGTCCTTGCTGATCAGTTCGCGGGCTTTTTCGGCAAAGAGCGGCCAGTTCGACGCGGGATCGACGACGACGGCTTCCAGCTTCTTGCCGAGCAAGCCGCCCTTCTTGTTCTGCTCGTCGATCAGCATCAGCATCACGTCCTTCAGCGTCGTCTCGCTGATGGCCATGGTGCCGGACAACGAATGCAGGATGCCGACCTTGATCGTGTCGTCGGCGCGCGCCGGCACGGTTGCCGCAAGGCCGAAGGTCACCGCGAGCGCGGCGAACAGGCCGAAAATGTTTCGTCGAAAACTGCGTGTCCCTAGCTTGAACATGGGATGAGCCTCCCGGTTTTTGTCGCGGCGGGCATAGCCGCCGTGGAGGCAAATTCGCAAAGCACGTGCCAAGTGTGCCGCCAAGCCGGCGGCCGCGTTAAGGCTCTGATATTGCTGTGCTAGCTGAACCCGGTCGAACGCCGGGCTAATTTTTTGGCAGACCGCGTGCCCACTTTATGAGCAGCAAGAATAAGGGGCCGCCTTAGCCGCGGCGGAAAATGGGGGCCGCCGCAGCGGACGGCACCCTTCGCGCCAGTCGCGCCGTCGCTCGGTGATTTGTGCTTACGCCGACAGGCCGCTCGCCCGGCAGTGCACTTGTCGTTCATCAAATCTGGCTGCAACTCCTGCACCGCCGTTGCACGGGCCTTGGATAATAAGGGCCTTGGATAATCAAGAATGAACCCCATTTTTAGGGGGTTGCTATGCGGCGCGGCCTTGTTGTCTGTGCGCGTGGAACTGATATAGTTCGTGTGGCGGGCGTCAGGCGCCGCGCAAATTAATCGAGATGGTGATGATGCGGCTCGTCCTTGTGACGGGCCGTTGACCTTTTGGATTCGCGCTGATGACTATTCCTAATCGGACCGAACATATCCGCCTCACGTCGCATCCGGAGCCGGGCGCCAAGCTGCGCTTCCCGATCAATTGGGGTGCGGCCACCGCGCGCGAGCGCGGGCCCATCATTGGCACAGTGTCGAATCCGCAGGATCGCAATGTCATCGGCAGCCACGGCGGTTCCTATTCAGTGTATCGCGCGCTGGCAGTTTCATCCGGCGCGCTCGATCCGATCCGCCGCCCCGATCTCACTAATACTTATCCGGCGGCAAATATTGGCCCCTTCCCGCAATGGATCGAGCCCAAGCGCATCGTTTCGCTCGATCCATGGGGCCATCTGGTCGCGGAGAATTTCAAGGCGGAGATCGCCGAAGGCGTCGACATCCGGCCGACCATCGCCATTACGCGGGCCCGGCTCGATCTGCCGGAAATGCAGGCAGCGCTGAAGGCGAAGCGGCTGAAGAACGACGGCGACGTCGTTCACGACAACGGCAGTATTTCAGTGGTGAAGATCGCCATCGATCCGGTGTGGTATCTGCCCGGCATCGCCGAGCGCTTCGGCACCACGGAAAATTCGCTGCGCCGCGTACTGTTCGAACAGACCGCCGGCATGTTTCCGGAACTGGTGACCCGGCCCGATCTGCAGGTGTTCCTGCCGCCGATCGGCGGCGCGACAATTTATCTGTTCGGCGATGTCGACAAGCTCACCAATCCCCGCACGCAGATCACCTGCCGGGTGCATGACGAGTGCAACGGCTCCGACGTGTTCGGCTCCGACATCTGCACCTGCCGGCCCTATCTGATCCACGGCATCGAGGAATGCGCACGGAGCGCGCAGGCGGGCGGCCTCGGCATCATCATCTATAACCGCAAAGAAGGCCGCGCGCTCGGCGAGGTGACGAAGTTCCTGGTCTACAACGCGCGCAAGCGCCAGGAAGGCGGCGACGCGGCCTCGGCCTATTTCGAGCGCACCGAATGCGTCGCCGGCGTTCAGGATGCTCGCTTCCAACAGCTCATGCCGGATTCGGTGCATTGGCTCGGCTTGAAGCGCATCGACCGTTTCGTGTCGATGAGCGACATGAAACATGACGCGCTGGTCTCGCAAGGCGTCGACATCGTCGAGCGCATTCCGATTCCCGACGACATGGTACCCGCCGATGCCCATGTCGAACTCGCCGCCAAGAAGGCCGCGGGCTATTACACGCCCGAGCCGCCGAAGCCGCAGGATCTGACCAACTCGATCGGCCGCTCTCTCGACAAGTACTGAGCTTGCATTCGCACTCTTCAGCGCGCTCCGAAACTGCCGCTGCGTTGTCACTGTTGAGCGCGGCGGCGGTTCGCGAGCGCGCGCAGCGCATGCTCGCCATCGGGCTCGACGACAAGCTGCCGCATTTCCGCGTCGACCTCGCGCAACTGCCGAACGCGGTCGATCTGGTGCTGGAGATCACGCGGAAGAATTATCCCGCGCTCGATGTGCCGTTCCATTCGCGCTGGCGGCATTTTGTCTGGAACGGTGAGGATCGCTGGGCGGCGATCGATCGAAAAACCCAATGGCCCGACATCGCGGCACGCGGCCGCGCGGCGTTCGATCTCGCCATTGTCAGTGTGTTGCTCGATGCCGGCGCCGGACCGCAATGGCAGTATCGCGATCCCGTGAGCGGAGAGAATATCGGCCGCTCCGAGGGCTTGGCACTGGCAAGCCTTGCGATGTTTGCCGAAGGCGCCTTTTCGTCGGACCCCAAAAATCCGCTGCAGGCTGATGCCCAAGGGCTGGAGCACCTTTCCGACGCCACGCTCGCGCGCGGCTTTCAGGTCAGGGCGTCCAATCCGCTGGTCGGGGTCGAAGGCCGCGGCGATTTGCTGCGTCGTCTCGGCACTTTGATCGCAACCAAGCCGGACGTATTTGGCCGCAACGGCACGCCGCGCCCGGGCGGCTTGTTCGATCTTTTTGCGGCGCTGGCAGTCGGTGGCGAGATTGCCGCGCCGGCGATTTTGTCGGAACTGCTTCGCCATCTCGGGCCGATCTGGCCGTCGCGATTGACGCTCGGCGGCGTGCCGCTCGGCGATTGTTGGCGCCATCCGTCCATGACAACGGCGGATGCAACAAACGGGCTCGTGCCGCTGCACAAACTTTCGCAATGGCTGGCTTATTCGCTGATCGAGCCACTGCAATGGTCGGGACTTACGGTGTCCGACATAGACGGTCTCACCGGCTTGTCGGAATATCGTAACGGCGGCCTGTTCGTCGACACCGGCGTACTGCAGCTTCGCGATCCGGCCGATGCCGAGCGCCGGCACGATGTCGCTTCCGCGCTCGTGGTCGAATGGCGGGCGCTGACGGTCGCGCTTCTCGACAGGCTGGCCGCCGAGATGCGCCGCCGTCTCGGCATGGATGCCAAAGCGCTGCCGCTCGCCAAGGTACTCGAAGGCGGCACCTGGGCGGCCGGTCGTGTCATCGCGCGGCAAAAGCGCGCCGATGGCTCTCCGCCGCTCAAAGTCATCAGCGACGGCACTGTGTTCTGAAAGATAGTCCGGGAGAGAGTTATGGACGGCGTCACCGTGGTCAAACATCCGTTGGTTCAGCACAAACTCACGCTGATCCGCGACAAGGATCTCTCGACCAAATCGTTCCGCCAGCTCCTCAAGGAGATCGGGATGCTGTTGTGCTACGAGGTGACGCGCGACTTGCCGCTGACGGATGTCGAAATCGAGACGCCGATGGCGCGGATGATGTCGCCCAAGATCGCCGGCAAGAAGCTCGTGTTCGCGCCGATCCTGCGCGCCGGCGTGACTTTCGCCGACGGCATGCTCGATCTGGTGCCCGCCGCGCGCGTGGCGCATATCGGGCTTTACCGCGAGCCGGAATCCTTTGTCGCCGTGGAATATTACTTCAAGGCGCCGTCCGATCTTGCCGAGCGGCTCGTCATCGTGGTGGCGCCGGTCATTGCCACGGCGAATACCGCGTCGGCCGCGGTGTTGCGGCTCAAGGAGCGCGGCGCCAAAGACATCAGATTCGTTTGTCTGATCGCTTCGCCCGAGGGCGTCGAGCGGTTGCGCGGCCTGCATCCCGACGTGTCGATCTGGACGGCCGCGATCGACGAAGGCCTCAACGACGAAGGCTTCATCCTTCCCGGCCTCGGCGATGCCGGCGACCGCGCCTACGGCACGAAATAAGAGGTGTTGCCGGATTTGCATCGCAGCAAGGCATATGAATTCCGCGTATGAATTTCCGGCATCTTATGGCATATGCAGCACTAAGCGCGTTAGGAGTTGCCTATGCCGTCCACGGAAACGCTCGCGACCGAAAGCATCGCCTCGTTCGTGCAACCGGCGCGCGTTCATCGCCGCATCTATAGCGATCCCGCCATTTTCGAGCTCGAGCTCGAGCGCATCTTCGGCTCCGCCTGGATCTATGTCGGCCATGAAAGCCAGGTGAAAAATCCAGGCGATTATTTTTCCACCTTCATCGGCAAGAAGCCGGTGGTCCTGGTGCGTGACGCCGACGGCGAAATCCGCGTCATCCATAATCAATGCGCCCATCGCGGCTCGCTCGTTGTCGCCAACGACAAGGGCCATACCGACGAATTCCAATGCTGCTATCACGGCTGGACCTATCATCTCGACGGCCGGCTCAAGGCTGTGCCGTTGCAGAACGGCTACCCGCGCGACTTCGATCCCAAGAATCCGAAGACCGCGATGACGCAGGTGCCGCGCGTCAAAAGCTATCGCGGCTTCGTCTTCGCCAGCCAGGCCGCGGACGGCCCGAGCCTGGAGGACTTCCTCGGCTATATGGCGACGTCATTCGACGACATGGTCGACCGCGCGCCGGGCGGCGAGATCGAGGTGGCCGGCGGCGTGTTCAAGCACGCCTATGACGGCAACTGGAAAATCTATCTGGAAAATCTCTGCGACGCCGCCCATCCGATCTTCACGCATCGCTCGTCGATCGACGCGGCGCAGCAGCAATCCGACGACGTGTTTTCCGACGGCTCGGGCGAAATCGCCATCCGCCAAATGCGCCAGAACGGCGCGCCCTATAGTTTCTGGGAAACCCAGGTCGGCATCTGGACCTATCCCAACGGTCACTCTTATCTCGGTGACTATCACGACGACGCCAAATTGGTGGCGGCGCTGCAGGATCCGGTATTCCGCGACTACATCGCGGCGATGGAAAAAGCCAAGGGCAAGGCCGAAACCAGGCGCATTCTGGAAGTGCGGCGCTGGAACAGCAATGTCTATCCGAACCTCTCGTTCATGAGCCAATTTCAGCAGCTGCGCATCGTGCATCCGATCTCGGTCAATCGCACCGTCGTGCACACCTACAACTTCCGGCTCAAAGACGCGCCGGAACAGATGTTCCGCAACACGATCAGCTTCGCCAATATCGTCAACGGCACCGGTTCGCTGGTGCTCACCGACGATCTCGAAATCTACAATCGCATCCGGCTCGGCCTTTCGAGCGAAGGCGCGGAATGGATCGAGATCGGCCGCGGCCTGCAAAGTGACGTGCCGGATGCGCATGGCGGACGGCGCGGGCAGAATTCAACAAGCGAAGTCTATATCCGCAACATGCTGCAGGCCTGGCTCGGTTACATGACCAATGGCCACAGCGAAATGCGTGCAGCGTCGTAATTTTCCCGATGGCGAAAGCGAGAAAACGAAAGCGCAAACCTACAGCGGCGCCGCGGCGGCAAATCGTCCGCTCGGGCCGCATGACCCGGCTGCCGGCGCGCCAAGCGCTCGACCTGCGGAGCTGCGAACAATTTCTGTTGCGCGAGGCGCGGCTGCTCGATGACGGCAATTTCGACGAATGGCTCGGACTGTTCACGCCCGAGGCGTGGTACTGGGTGCCGAGCGAGCCCGATCAGACCGACCGTTTCGAGACCGTCTCGCTGATCAACGACGACCGGCGTCTCCTCGAAACCCGCGTGCGAAGGCTTGCGAGCCCGCGCATGTATTCGCAGGAGCCGCGCTCACGCACCAGCCGCATTGTCGCGAACGTCACCATCGAGGAGGCGGCGACGAATTCCTGCACCGTGCGCTCGAAATTCCTGATGATCGAGTACCGGCGCGAACAGCAGCGCATCTTCGGCGGCACTGCGCTGCACGGCCTGGTACGGGCGGGCTCCGGCATCATGATCGCCTGGAAACGCGTCGATCTGGTCAATTGCGACGCGCCGCTTGATGGCATCACCATGCCGTTTTGAGAATCTTACTTCCCTGCTTTAAGTTCCTGTCGGCCGGTGTAGCGCGGTGCGCGTGCGCTGCCGTACCAGCCATTTGGAGCGGCCGGCAATACCGAGTGCAGCGGCGCGCAAGACCGGCGGCCAAGTCGTCGGCAGGCCGAGAAAATAGGAGATGCGCTGCGTGTGCTCGGTGAGCGGACGTTCGCTGCGCTCCCATTGTCCAAGCGCTGACCCAACATCCTTCTCGCGATCGAGATAGACCGCAAGCGACAGCGCATTCATCATGGCGCAGCCGCCGCCCTGCCCGATATTCGGCGGCAGCGCATGCGCCGCATCGCCGATCAGCGCCAGCCGCCCGGCCGACCAACTTTTGACCTTGATCAGATCGAAACGATCATACCGGCCCTGCTCACCGATACGGTCGATCAGAACTTCGAGGTGCGGAAAGGCCCGTTTCCATTCGTCCTTGCGCACCGGCACCGCTTTGGCGACCTCGTCGCTGTCGAGCATGGTGAGCGCGATATAGATGTCGGTCTCGCTGCACGGCGTGTAGAGCAGCCGCCGTGTGCCCGACCAATATTCGACGGTTTTCGCGCCATCGGTCACGGCGCGTTCCGTCGCGGTTTTGTCCATCAGCAGACGCGTGCAGCCGTCAACCAGATATTTGCGCTTTGCCAAAAGGCCGAGCGTATCGCGCAAGCGCGAATTGCTGCCGTCGGCGCCGACGATCAGGTCCGCCTTCAGCCGCCGCCCGTCCGCCATGATCAGTTCACCGTTGGGCGTCGCGCCCGTGGCAGTGGAATCCGTCGCGATCTCCACACCGGAGCGCCTGGCGGAGTCCGCGAGCGCATTGATGACGTTCTGCCGCACGATGCTAAAGACGCGGCTGCCGGCCCAGCGATGCACCGAGATCAGCCGGTCGCTGCCGTCACGGACCTCGCGGGTATGCGCAAACGGCGCGCCTTTGATCGCGGCGTCATAGGCACCGACGGCTTCCAGGACGCGCAAGCCGTTTTCGTAGATATAGATGCCGGCGCCGGTGGTGCGCAGCCGGTCGGCGCGCTCGTGCACCCGCACGCTCCAGCTGCGTTGCGCCAGCGCACAGGCCGCGGTGAGGCCGGCAAACCCGGCGCCGACGATTTCGGCGTGACGCTTGCTCATTGTCTACTCACTACCAAGTCATACCAATTCCGGCGAGCCGGCTCATTTCGATCGTAGAAAGGGGTAGCTCTTTCAAAGAGCGTGCGTATGATAATCGCCAAGCGGAACGATCATCGAATATTGGAGGCTCTTCATGGCCCGCCTGCGCCACTTCGCCGTCTGCGTCAACGATCTCGACAAGGCCGCGAAGTTCTACGAGACCGTTTTCGACCTCAAGCGCATCGACCGCGAGGATCTCGAGATCGGATCGGCGATCTATATGAGCGACGGCGTGATCAATCTGGCCTTGCTCAACTTCACCGGCAGCGCTGGCAGCAAAGCGTCCGACCTCAAGGACCCGAAAGGCCATGTCGGCGCCCATCATTTCGGTTTTCAGGTCGATGACGTTGCCGAGACGCAAAAGCGCATCGAGGCGAACGGCGGCAAATTCTTCTTCGACCTCGGCGACGAACGTCACGGCAATTTCGAGCGCAAGTTCAAAGATCCCGACGGCGTCATTTTCGATATTTCCGCGGGCGGCTGGCAAGGCACGGACAGCTACAAGAAGTAAGCCGGCGAGCCGCGCTCTCCTACTGCACGAACTGGTTGGTATAGAGATCGTCGACCGGCGACTTCTTCTGGATGATGCCCTTTTCCAGATAGAAATCCTGCAGCTTGGACAGCCGCTCGGGATCGATGGCGCCAAGCACCTTCTGTCCCGGATAGACGAGCTTGTCGTAATATTCGAAGGCCTCTTTGACTTGGCCTTCCTTGCCGTTCCACTCCGGCACGAATTTGACGAAATCCGTCGCCGCGGCGGCCGGATCGTCCATGATGTCCTTCATGCCGTGCAATGCCGCCTTGACGAAAGCGCGCACCATTTCCGGCTTGTCCTTGATGATCTGATCCGACGCCGCGATCGCCTGCGCCATATGCGGGAAGAACACGTCGGTCGGCAGAACGTTGACCTTCACGCCCGCCGCCTCGAGCGGCGGAATCCAATCCGGCACGCCGGCCATGCCGACCGATTTGCCGGTGGCGACCATCTGCCAGACGCCGACCGGACCAGCGGCCTGGATATCGACGTCGTCCTTCGTCAGGCCCGCGCTCGCCAATAGCCCAAGCAGCGCATAGAAGGTTGTGTCCTGGTACGACATCACGGTGATGGTCTTGCCCTTGAGATCGGCCGGTTTGGTGATGCCGGAATCCGCGCGCACCACAAGCTGCATGAAGCCCTTGCCGCCGAACACCGCGACCATTTTCACCGGCACGCCGTTCTGCCGCACGATGATCGGCGCATCGGCGACAATGCCGCCGATCGGCACATTGCCAGCGCCGACCTCCTTGGCGACATCGACGCCGCCGCGGCCGACCGCAAAGCTCACGTCGAGACCCGCTTGCGAAAAATAGCCTTTGCCCTTGGCCAGTTGGATCGGCCCGAAGGCCGGCAGCAGCGGCGGCGCCGGGAAGAGATAAGTGATCTTTTCATCCGCCCGCGCCGGCGACACATTGTTCAATGCTGCGGCAGACAGCAGCCCAATAAATAGCGCCGCACCGGCTTTGCCGAATTGCGCGCGGCTCGGAAACAATCTGCGGACGAATTGCATCATCTGGCCCCCTGATCGGAAAACCACGGCAAGCAAGAAGTTTGCCGCGGCCCGTCTAGACTATCGGCGTTCTCGGCAAATGCCACTATACTTGACTTATCTGGGCGGAGATAAGCGTGCAATCGGCCCACACGAAAACGGTCGATTGGCTTATGGTCTCTGTCGCAGCTTCAGCTAGCCCCCCTCTCATCCGCCTCGAATACCGCAATGTGACGATGCGTTTTGCCGACCGCAGCGGCCGCGGTGCGCTCACCGCCATCCGTAATGTCAGCTTTTCGATCTGCGACGGCGAGGTCGTCTCGCTGATCGGGCCGAGCGGTTGCGGCAAAAGCACGCTCCTCAATATCGGCTCTGGCCTGACTGTGCCGAGCGAAGGCGCGGCCTTTGTCGACGGCGAGCGCGTCGCCGGCCCCAACGCCCAAGTCGCCTTCATGCTGCAGAAGGATCTGTTGTTGCCATGGCGCAGCATCCTCGAGAACGTCATGTTCGGGGTGGAAATTCAGGGCGTACCGGTCGCCGAACGCCGGCAACGCGCGGAACGGCTGCTCTCAAGCTTCAACCTTGCCGAGTTTTCCGGCCACTACCCGCATCATCTGTCGGGCGGCATGCGGCAGCGCGTGGCTCTGGCGCGGACGCTCGCGGTCGATCCGCATGTCTTGTTGCTCGACGAACCGTTCTCGGCGGTAGACGCGCAGACCCGGATGGTGTTGCAGCGCGATTTGGCGCGCACGCTCAAAGAGTCCGGCAAGACAGCACTGCTCATTACCCATGATTTGTCGGAGGCCGTAACGCTGTCCGATCGCGTGCTGGTGATGAGCCACCGTCCCGGCACCGTGATCGAAGAAATCGTCATCGACCTGCCGCAGCGCGACGACCCGATCGCGCGCCGCCACCTGCCCAAAGTGAACGACTATGTCGAGCGGCTGATGGACCGCCTCGATATCGGCCATGCCGGCCTGGAACAGCCGGCGGGAGGCGCGCCATGAGCAGTGACGCGCGCTCCGCGGCCATGCGCAAAGGCACGCTTGCCAGCGTGACGTTGCTCATTGTCTTTCTCGCCGCGTGGCAATGGGGGCCGGACCTACTCGGCATTCCGACCTTCATCGTGCCGCCGCTGTCGATGGTCGCGCGTGAATTCGTCCACGCCTGGCAATTCGATCATCTGCTGTTTCATACCGCTGTGACTGTCGGCGAGGTTCTGGCCGGCTTCATTCTCGGCAGCCTCCTTGGCGCCGTCATCGGTTATCTGCTCGGCATGTCGCCGACGGCGGAGTTCGCGCTGTCGCCCTACATTCTCGCTTTGCAGATCGCGCCCAAGGTGGCGTTCGCGCCGCTATTCATTCTCTGGATGGGTTTCACGGTCTATCCGAAAATCTTGGTGGCGATCCTGATCGTGTTCTTCCCGGTGATGGTGAACGTGCTGACCGCCGTCCGCGGCGTCGATCCGGACCTCATTAATCTTGCGCGCTCGTTCAAAGCAACGCGGGCGCAGATTTTCTGGAAGGTCGAGTTTCCGACATCGATGCCGCCGATGTTCGCCGGGCTGCGCATCGGCTCGACGCTCGCCGTGGTCGGCGTCGTCGTCGGTGAACTGGTCGGCGGCAATCAGGGACTCGGCTATTTGCTGTCGTTCGGCGAAGGCCAGGCCGACACGCCGATGGTCTTCGTCTCGATCGTGATGCTGACCTTGGTCGGCGGCATCGCTTATCTCGGCGTGATCATCGCCGAGCGCCACGTGCTGCATTATCTGCCGACACGGTCCAGTGGACAAAATCTCTAGAGCATGACCCGGAAAAAGCCTGCCCTCGGACTTGATCCGAGGGTGGAAGCCGGTTTTCCGAAAAGATCATGCTCAATCAAAATACTGGAGCGACAAACAATTCAATCTGAAACAATCATGCTCTAGTGAACATCCTTCGGAAAATGCTCGGCGTGCCAGTCCGCTTCCAGATCAGGATTGATCTTGCCGTCGATGACCAGCACGCCCGGTGCGCCTTCGGCGACCCAGGCTTTGACCGGATCGAGATCGGCAAGCGTGCGCACCGTCACGCCGCGCGCGCCATAGCCGCGGGCGATGGCGGCGAAGTCGGTGTCCGGGAAACGCACGATGTCGGTCGAAAAGCCTTGCCGGCCGAAATAATGCACTTCAGCGGCGTATGAACTGTCGTTATAGACCAGTACGCAAAGGCGCAGCTTGAGCCGGAGCGCGGTCTCGAAATCGGCCATCGACATCATGAAGCCGCCATCGCCGGCGCCGAGCACCGCGAGCTTGCCCGGATTGGCGAGCGCGAGTCCGATCGCCGACGGCAGCCCCAAGCCCACCGACTGAAAGGAATGGCTGAGGCAGGAAGCGCGCGCATTCGGCACGCGCAGATAACGCGGCACCCAGCCGCAGAAGTGGCCGGAATCGGACGCCACCACGCGGTCCACAGGAAGCAGCGCATCGACCGCTTTGCTCAAAGTGCGCGGATCGATGAATTGCGCGTTGGATTCGTCAGGATGCGGAAAATGATGGTTATCGCCTGAGCGGATGCGCGCACGCATCGCGTCGCTGCGGCGGCCGGGCCGCGACGCCTCAAAGCCCTGGCGGTCGAGTTCGGCAAGCAACACTTCCGCCGTCACGCGCGCATCGCCCTGCACCGCGTAATTCACCGCCTGCTGATAGCCAAGCTTGGTCGCCTCGATATCAACTTGGGCGACGATGGCGCCGGGCGCGATCAGCTTGCCGCGCTTGGTCGTCCATTGCGTGAGACTTGCGCCGAAGCTCAAGATGAAATCGCTCTCCGGGATCAGCTCATCGGCGACCGGCGAGGAAAAGCCGCCGCTGATGCCGACCGACCAGGGACTTTGCGCAAACAAACCATGGCCGCAGACCGACGTTGCAAGCAGCGCTCCGATGCGATCGGCAAGCGCGAGCAGCACCGGCTCGGCGTCGGCAATGACGGCGCCGCGGCCGCCGAGAATAAGCGGACGCTTCGCCTGCAGCAGCGCTTCGGCAAGCAACGTGATCATGCCGGGATCGGGATGCAGCCGGCCGGGCGCCGATGGCAATTCGAGCGGCGGCAGATTGGTCGCAAGCGGCGCGTTCTGCACGTCAAGCGGCATGCTGAGCACGACAGTCTGGCGATCGCGCAAGGCGCGGGTCACCGCGCGCAGCGCATCCTCGCGCGCCGAATGTGGCGTATGCAGCCGTTCCGACACCGCGCCGACCGCACGCACCATGTCGGCCTGCTCGATATAGAAATTGTTTTTCACCTGTCCGGTCGGCACGTCGCCGGCCAAAACGACAAGCGGCGTTCGGCTTTTCGCTGCTTCGCCGATGCCGGTGAGCGCATTGGTCAGGCCCGGCCCGGAATGCACGCTGACCAGGGTCAATTCACCGGTCGCCTTGGCATAGGCGTCGGCCATGCTGGCGGCGTTGCATTCGTGGCGCGCGGAAATCAGCTCGACGCCGTTTTCCGTAAGCGCGTGCGAGACCTTGAAATTGGCGGTACCGAGCAGACCGAAGCAGCGCTTGGCGCCATAGCGGGCCAGATCGCGCCCGATGACGGCCGCAACCGTTGAATTGTCACTCATCAGTTCCTGCTTTCCCTGTCCGCCGCCGCTAAAACCCCAAACATTACAACGCCATGATTACACAGCGCCGGGCCGCGCGGAAGACGGCGGCGCTGCCGTGGAGAAGCTTCATACTTGAATGTTTAAGCTTGAAATACTTCTGCGACGGTGCAATGCTTACGCGATTGTTGGCTCTCTACGGCGGCTTCAGATGAAAGTTGCTTGTCTCGGCGGCGGCCCCGCAGGCCTCTATTTCGCGATCAGCATGAAGCTGCGCGACGCCGGCCACGACATTACCGTGTTCGAGCGCAACCGGCCGGACGATACGTTCGGCTGGGGCGTCGTGTTCTCCGACGAGACTTTCGACAACATCACCGCCAACGACCCGGTCAGCGCCGCGGCCATCCGTGGTCACTTCGCCTATTGGGACGATATCGCGGTGTATTATCGCGGCGAGCGCATCGTCTCGAGCGGCCATGGCTTTTCCGGCATCGGCCGCAAGAAGCTCCTGATGCTGCTGCAAGAACGGGCGCGGCAGCTCGGCGTCGATCTGCGTTTCCGGGCCGAGATCGCGGATGTCGGCGAACTTGCCAAAGACTACGACGTTGTCATCGCCGCCGACGGCTTGAACTCCAGGACCCGCGTGCAATTCGCCGACTATTTCAAGCCGGCCATCGACACCCGCAAGAACAAATTCGTCTGGCTCGGCACGAAGCAGAAATTCGATGACGCCTTCACCTTTATTTTCGAAGAGACCGAGCACGGCTGGATCTGGGCGCATGCCTATCAGTTCGATGCCGACACCGCGACCTTCATCGTCGAATGTTCCGAAGCGACCTGGGAGAAAGCCGGCTTCGGCGCAATGAGCCAGGAAGAGAACTCCCGCGCCTGCGAAAAAATCTTCGCCAAATATCTCGGCGGCCATCGCCTGATGTCGAATGCGGCGCATATCCGCGGCTCGGCCTGGCTGAGCTTCCCGCGCGTGCTGTGCGAGAAGTGGTCGCACCGCAATATCGTGCTGATGGGGGATGCCGCGGCCACGGCGCATTTCTCCATCGGCTCAGGCACCAAGCTCGCGATGGAGAGCGCGGTCGCCATGGCGGATTATCTGCACAGCGAGCCGAGCCTCGAAGCGGCGTTTGCCAAATACGAAGATGCGCGCCGCACCGAAGTCTTAAGACTGCAATCAGCGGCGCGCAATTCGCTGGAATGGTTCGAGGACGTCGAACGCTATCTGCATCTCGATCCGGTGCAGTTCAATTACTCGCTGCTCACCCGATCGCAGCGCATCAGCCACGAGAATTTGCGGCTGCGCGACAAGAGCTGGCTCGAAGGCGCCGAAGCCTGGTTCCAGCGGCTTGCGGGAGCGGCCGACAATACGGTGCGGCGGCCGATGTTTGCGCCGTTCAAGCTGCGCGGCATGACGCTGAAGAACCGCGTCGTCGTCTCGCCGATGGCGCAATACAAGGCCGTCGACGGCTGCCCGACCGATTGGCATCTCGTCCATTACGGCGAGCGCGCCAAGGGCGGCGCCGGTCTGGTCTTTATCGAAATGACCTGCGTCAGCCCGGAAGGCCGCATCACGCCGGGCTGCACCGGCCTTTATGCGCCGGCGCATGAAGCAGCGTGGAAGCGCATTGTCGATTTCGTCCATACCGAAACCGACGCCAAAATCTGTTGCCAGCTCGGCCATTCCGGGGCCAAAGGCTCGACCCAGCTCGGCTGGGAGGAAATGGACGCGCCGCTCCAGAGCGGCAACTGGCCGCTACTGTCGGCGTCGGCAACGGCATGGTCGGAGCACAATCAGCGCGCCCGCGCGATGGATCGTGCCGACATGGACCGCGTGCGCGATCAATTCGTGGCGTCAGCGAGGATGGCCGATCGCGCCGGCTTCGACATGCTCGAACTGCATTGCGCGCACGGCTACCTGCTCTCTTCCTTTATCACGCCGCTGACCAATCTGCGCAGTGACGAATATGGCGGTTCGCTGCAAAACCGCATGCGATATCCGCTTGAAATCTTTCACGCCGTCCGCGCGGTATGGCCCGATGAGAAACCGATCTCGGTGCGCATTTCCGCCAATGACTGGGTCGGTGCGGGCGGCATCGAGCCGCAGGACGCGGTCGAGATCGGCCGCATGCTGCAAGAGGCCGGCGTCGATATTTGCGACGTGTCGGCGGGCCAGACTTCGGTCCAGGCGAAGCCGGTCTATGGCCGCATGTTCCAGACGCCGTTCTCCGACCGCATCCGCAACGAGACCGGCATGGCAACCATGGCCGTCGGCAACATCTTCGAGCCGGATCACGTCAACTCGATTCTGATGGCGGGCCGCGCCGATCTCGTCTGTCTGGCGCGGCCGCATCTCGCCGATCCGTATTGGACGCTGCATGCCGCGGCAAAATTCGGGGACCGTGGCGAATCATGGCCCCTGCCCTATCATCCCGGACGCGACCAGCTCTATCGGCTTTCCCAAAGCAGCGAGCCGGCCGCCAACAGGGTATGACAATGACCAACCTTTCCGGAAAACATGCGCTTGTGACCGGCGGCGGCTCCGGCATCGGCGCCGCGATCGCTTTTGCGCTGGCCAATGCGGGAGCAAACGTCACGATTTGCGGACGCCGCATGCCCGATCTCGAATTCACCGCCGAGCGCCATGCCAACATTCATCCGCACACCGCCGACGTGACCGATGAGACTTCGATCAAGAAGCTCTATCAGCATGCGCAAAAAGCCCACGGCAAGTTCAACATCGTCGTCGCCAATGCCGGCATGGCGGAGAGCGCACCCGCCGAGGACATTTCGCATAAGCTCTGGGAGAAGATCCTCACCGTCAATCTCACCGGCGCGTTCTTCTCGGTGAAGCCGGCGCTCGCCGCAATGCGCGAGCACAAATGGGGACGGATTATCTTTGTCGCTTCGACCGCTGGCCTGAAAGGTTATCCGTATGTCGCGCCTTATGTCGCCGCCAAACACGGCGTCGTCGGCCTGGCGCGTGCACTCGCGATCGAGACGGCGAAGGCCGGCATCACCGTCAATGCGGTCTGTCCAGGATTCAGCGAAACCTCGCTGCTCGATCAGGCCGTAAGCCACGTCGCCTCGACGACAAAACGCAGCGAAGCGGAAGTGCGCAAAATGCTCGAAGCCAATAGCCCGCAGGGCCGTTTCTTCCAGCCGCAGGAAACCGCCGACGCGGTGCTGTGGCTCTGCGACGATGCCAGCGCCGGCATTACCGGCCAGGCGATCTCGATCTCGGGAGGCGAAACGTGGTGAGCGCGCCGCTCCGCGTGCGAAAACCTGAGGCCGACAGCAAGGCGCGGCTGCGCCTATGGATCAGACTGTTGCGCGCGAGCCGGCTGATCGAAAGCGCGGCGCGCGAGCGCCTGAAATCGCAATTCAATGCGACGCTGCCGCGCTTCGATGTGATGGCAGCGCTTTACCGGCAGCCGGACGGCATGCTGATGAGCGAAATCTCACGCTTCCTCATGGTGTCGAACGGCAATGTCACCGGGATCGTCGATCGGCTTGTGTCTGACGGCTTTGTCGTGCGCTCGCAGCGCAACGGCGACCGCCGCACTTCGTTCATCAGCCTTACCCGCAAGGGCCGCGCCGTTTTTGCCGAGATGGCGGCAGCGCATGAGAAATGGGTCGATGAGCTTCTCGGCAGCGTAACGGCGCGCGATGCCGACCAATTATCCGCCAAGCTCAAATCGTTCCGCAGCGAATGGGAGAGCGGCGCATGACCGCGATGGCCGCCTATAAGCCCAAGCATTTCATTTGGCGCATGGACGGCGCCGTCGCCGTGATCCAACTCGACCGGCCCGAGCGCAAGAATCCGCTGACTTTCGAGTCTTACGCCGAGTTGCGCGACGCGTTTCGCGACCTTGCCTATGCCGACGACGTTCATGCCGTCGTATTTCTGCCGAACGGCGGCAATTTTTGCTCGGGCGGCGATGTCCATGACATTATCGGGCCGCTGGTCGCCATGAACGTGAAGCAGCTTCTCGCCTTCACGCGCATGACCGGCGATCTGGTCAAGGCCATGCTCCATTGCGGCAAGCCGATCGTCGCCGCGCTCGACGGCATCGCGGCCGGCGCCGGCGCCATCATCGCCATGGCGTCGGATTTACGGCTCGCGACGCCGCAGACCAAGACCGCATTTCTGTTCAACCGCGTCGGGCTCGCCGGCTGCGACATGGGCGCTTGCGCGATCCTGCCGCGCCTCATCGGCCAGGGCCGCGCCGCCGAGTTGCTTTACACCGGGCGCGCGATGACGGCCGAGGAAGGCGAGCGTTGGGGCTTCTTCAACAGGCTCGTCGCCGTCGGTGCGCTCGAGCAAGAAGCTTTGGCGCTGGCGCGTGCGATCGCCGCCGGCCCGACTTTCGCCAACGGCATCACCAAGACGCAGCTCAATCAGGAATGGTCGATGAGCCTCGACCAGGCCATCGAGGCCGAAGCGCAAGCACAGGCGATCTGCATGCAAGGCAAGGATTTCGAGCGTGCCTATCGCGCGTTCGTCGCCAAGCAGAAACCGGTATTCGAGGGCGATTAGTGGCTGACCGTACGTTCCTGACTTGGCCGTTTTTTACTGATCGCCATCGCGTGCTGGCCGATGCCATCGAGCGTTGGTGCGCGGCCAATCTGCCGGTCGACCATGACGACGTCGATGCCGCGTGCCGGAAGCTTGTCGCCAAGCTTGGCCGCGACGGCTGGCTCATGCACACCGCCCCCGATCCGCTGATTTCCTCGCCGCTCGATGTGCGCACACTGTGCCTGATGCGTGAAACGCTGGCGCGCCACGACGGGCTCGCCGACTTCGCCTTCGCCATGCAGGGGCTGGGCGCCGGGCCGATCAGCCTGTTCGGCAATATGGAGCAGCGCGCCTGGCTCAAGCGCACGCGATCCGGCGAGGCCATCGCCGCCTTCGCGCTGACCGAGCCGCAATCGGGCTCAGACGTTGCCAATATCGCAATGACCGCGCGCCGCGACGGCAATCATTATGTGCTGGTCGGGGAAAAGACCTGGATTTCCAATGGCGGCATTGCCGATCTTTATGTGGTTTTCGCGCGCACCGGCGAAGGACCGGGTGGCAAAGGCCTTTCGGCGTTTATCGTGCCCGGCGACAGCGTCGGACTGAGCGTCGCCGAGCGGCTCGACGTGATTGCGCCGCATCCTTTGGCGCGCCTGCAATTCGATTCCGTGCGCGTGCCCGCCACCGCGATGATCGGCGGGCCGGGCGAGGGTTTCAAGATCGCCATGGCGACGCTCGACGTGTTTCGCTCGACCGTCGGCGCCGCGGGGCTCGGCTTGGCGCGGCGCGCGCTGGAGGAGACGGTGGCGCGGGCGAAGTCGCGCCAGCTGTTCGGCGGAACGCTTGCCGATTTGCAGATGGTGCAAGGCCATATCGCCGACATGGCGGTCGATGTCGATGCCGCGGCACTCCTGGTCTATCGCGCCGCATGGGCCAAGGATTCCGGCGCGCCACGCGTCACGCGCGAAGCGTCGATGGCGAAACTGTTCGCCACCGACCGCGCGCAGGAGGTCATCGACAAGGCGGTGCAGATCCATGGCGGCGACGGCGTCCGCCACGGCCATATCGTCGAACGGCTTTATCGCGAAATCCGGGCGTTGCGCATCTATGAAGGCGCATCAGACGTGCAGAAGGCCGTCATCGCACGGCAGACGCTTGCAGGAGCATGACCAGGAGCACGACAATGGCTGCGTATTCACTCGGCCGCACCGCACATACTGATACATTCACCCGCGACAACCTCCCGCCCGGCCAGCTTTGGCCACACATTGCGCTCAACGGCTTCGACTACCCCGAACAGCTCAATGCCGCGGTCGAACTGACCGACCGCATGGTGGCGCGCGGTTTCGGCGATCATGTCGCGCTGATCGGCAATGGCCGCCGCCGCACCTACAAAGAACTGTCCGACTGGACCAACCGCATCGCATGTGCGCTGGTCGAGGACTTCGGCGTCAAGCCCGGCAATCGCATTCTCATTCGCGCCGCCAACAATCCGGCTTTGGTTGCCTGCTGGCTCGCCGCGACCAAAGCAGGTGCTGTCGTCGTCAATACCATGCCGATGCTGCGCGCCGGCGAGCTCGGCCAGATCGTCGACAAAGCCGAAGTGTCGCTGGCGCTCTGCGACACGCGGCTGATGGACGAGATCGTCACTTGCGCCAAGGACAGCAAGTTCCTCAAACAGGTGATCGGCTTTGACGGCACCGCCAATCACGACGCCGAGCTCGACCGCATTGCGCTCAGCAAAGCCGTGACCTTCGACGCGGTGAAGACCGGCCGCGACGACGTCGCGCTGTTGGGTTTCACCTCAGGCACCACCGGCGAGCCCAAGGCGACGATGCATTTCCATCGCGACCTCCTGATCATTGCCGACGGCTATGCCAAGGAGGTTCTCGGCGTCACGCCGGACGACATCTTCGTCGGCTCGCCACCTTTGGCCTTCACCTTCGGCCTCGGCGGGCTTGCGATATTTCCACTGCGTTTTGGCGCCACCGCAACGCTGCTCGAGAACGCCTCGCCTGCCAACATGGTCGACATCATCCAGACCTATAAGGCGACGATCTCGTTCACGGCGCCGACCGCTTACCGCGCGATGCTTGCGGCGATGGATCAAGGCGCCAATCTCTCCTCGCTGCGCGCGGCGGTGTCGGCGGGCGAGACATTGCCGGCGCCGGTGTTCAAGGACTGGGCGGCAAAGACCGGCAAGCCGATCCTCGACGGCATCGGCTCGACGGAGATGCTGCACATTTTCATTTCCAACCGTTTCGGCGATGCCGCACCCGCCTCGACCGGCAAGCCTGTCACCGGCTATGAGGCCAAGATCGTCGGCGACGACATGAAGGAGAAGCCGCGCGGCGAAGTCGGCAAGCTCGCCGTGCGCGGCCCGACCGGTTGCCGCTATCTCGCCGACAAGCGCCAATCCGCCTATGTCTGCGACGGCTGGAACCTGACCGGCGATGCCTTCTCGCAAGACGAGAACGGCTATTTCCATTTCGCCGCGCGCAACGACGATATGATCATCTCGTCCGGCTACAACATCGCCGGCCCCGAAGTCGAGGCGGCGCTGCTGTCGCATCCCGACGTCAAGGAATGCGCCGTCATCGGCGTACCAGACGAAGAGCGCGGCCAGATTGTGCAGGCGCATGTCGTGCTCAAGGACGGCACGCTGCCCGACCCGGAAACCGCCAGGAAATTGCAAGATCACGTCAAGGCGACGATCGCGCCGTTCAAATACCCGCGCTCGGTCAAATTCACCGACGCGCTGCCGAAGACGCAGACCGGCAAGATTCAACGCTTCCGCTTGAAGCCCAAAGCACAATGAGCGGGACGCCGGACATGACGGAGACGCACAGGCTACTGCATCCACGCAACTGGAAAGCGGCCAAGGGCTTTGCCAACGGCGTCGTCGCCGAAGGCCGCATGGTGTTTCTCGCCGGCCAGATCGGCTGGAACGCCGAGCAGCACTTCGAGAGCACGGATTTTGTAGCTCAGGCGCGCCAGGCGCTGATGAATATCGTCACGCTGGTCGAGGAAGCCGGCGGCACGCCGGCGCATATCGCCCGCCTCACCTGGTTCGTCACCGACAAGAAAGAATATATGTCGCGGCTGCGCGAGCTCGGGCAGGCTTATCGTGCGGTGATGGGCAAGAACTTTCCGGCCATGACGCTGGTTCAGGTCGTGGCCTTGGTCGAGGACCAAGCCAAAGTCGAAATCGAAGCCACCGCGGTACTGCCGGTTTCAGACAAGAGCTGAGCGGCCGCAGCCACCTAAATGATTGCCTAAAAAATATGCAGCGACTGCTCTGCGCGGTTCGACACTGCGCCGCCACTGCGGCAACCTTCCTAACAATCCCATTAATTCAATGACTTAGGCTGCGGCAACGACGGCGCGCCGGATGGCACGCGCTTTGCGGAAGAGTTTCTCAGCGGACCATTTCTTCATCCGCCAAGCGCCAGCCCCTGGGAGGCCTCAATGAAGCGCCGCGACTTTCTCAAATCCGTAACCGCGCTCACTGCCGCCGCCGCCGTGCCGGCGCCTGCGGTCTGGTCGCCGGCCAAGGCGCAATCGCGCCAAGAGACTTTGCTGATCGTCTCCGAAAGCGGTCCGAACAATCTCGACATTCACGGCGTCGGCACCAACGTGCCGGGCTATGAAGTGTCGTGGAATTGCTACGACCGGCTGATCAGCCACGAAATGAAGACCAACGACCAGGGCACGCCGTATTACGACAAGACCAAATTCAAGCCCGAACTCGCCGAGGACATGAATATCGGCGATATGTCGGCGACCTTCAAATTGCGCAAGGACGCGACCTTTCAGGACGGCACGCCGGTCACCGCCAAAGACGTCAAATGGTCGTTTGACCGCGCCGTCACCGTTGGCGGCTTTCCGACCTTCCAGATGAGCGCGGGCTCGCTGACCAAGCCGGAGCAGTTCGTCATTGTCGACGACAATACCTTCCGCGTCGATTTTATGAAAAAGGACCGGCTGACCATCCCCGATCTTGCGGTCATCGTGCCCTGCATTCTCAATTCCGGACTGGTGAAATCGAAGGCGACCGACCAGGATCCTTGGGGCCTCGAATTCACCAAGCTCAATACTGTCGGCAGCGGCGCCTATAAGGTCACCAATTGGACGGCGGGCTCGCAGGTCGTGCTCGAGCGCAACGACAATTGGAAGGGCGGCCCGCTGCCGAAGCTAAAGCGCATCATCTGGCGCATGGTGCCGGATGCCGGCAACCGCCGCGCGCTGCTCGAACGCGGCGATGCCGATGTGTCCTACGATCTGCCCAACAAGGATTTCTCCGAGCTGAAATCCGACGGCAAGCTCAGCATCATTTCCACGCCCTATTCCAACGGCATCCAATATATCGGCATGAACGTCGCGCACCCGCCCTTCGACAATGTGAAGGTGCGCTATGCGATCGCTTGCGCCATCCCGTATCAGAAAATCATGGACGCGGTGATGTACAACCTCGCCAAGCCGATGTTCGGCGCGTCCGCCGAAGCGCCGACCGAAGTCGCCTGGCCGCAGCCGCACAAGTTCAACACCGATCTCGCCAAGGCGAAGGCGCTGCTCGCCGAAGCCGGCTATCCGAACGGCCTGCCCGAACCGATCCCGATGTCGTTCGACCTCGGCTTTGCCGGCGTCAACGAGCCGACCTGCGTACTGACACAGGAGAGCCTGGCGCAGATCGGCATTCAGACCACCATCAACAAAGTGCCGGGCGCCAATTGGCGCACCGAGCTCACCAAAAAGACCATGCCGCTGTTCACCAATGTGTTCTCCGGCTGGCTCGATTACCCGGAATACTTCTTCTACTGGTGCTACCATTCCGGCAAATCGATCTTCAACACCATGGATTATCAGTCGCCGCAGATGGATACTTTCATCGACGGTGCGCGCGCCGCCGCCGCGACCGGCGACATGGACAGCTATAACAAGGACGTGAAAGGCTTCGTCGATCTCGCCTATACCGACATGCCGCGCATCCCGCTCTATCAGCCTTACGTCAATATCGCGATGCAGAAGAACATCACCGGCTATCAATATTGGTTCCACCGCCGGCTCGATTATCGCAGCTTCGCCAAGGGGTGAGTTTTCCAGACATAGAGGACGGGTGGCTCAATGCTGACGATGATCCTCAAACGGCTGATGATGGCGATCCCGAGCCTGATCGGCGTGGTGATCGTCACCTTCCTGCTCACGCGGGCGCTGCCGGGCGATCCGGCGGCCTATTTCGCGGGTCCCGCGGCGACGCCGCAGGCGATCCAGGAAATTCGCGTCAAGCTCGGCCTCGACAAACCGCTGATCGTGCAATTCGGCGGCTATGTCGACGATCTGGCCCACGGCAATCTCGGCACCTCGCTGACCACCGGCCAGCCGGTCGCAAGCGAGTTGCGCAACCGGCTGCCGGCGTCGGCCGAACTGACGCTGCTCGGGCTGATCGTCTCTATCATCATCGCGGTGCCGCTCGGTATCCTGGCCGCGACTAAGCCGAACTCCCTGCTCGATCACACCTGCCGCATCGTCTCGACCGCCGGCGTCTCGCTGCCGGTGTTCTTCACCGGCCTGATCCTGGTTTACGTCTTCTACTATCAACTCGGTTGGGCGCCGGCGCCGCTCGGCCGGCTCGACGTGTTCTTCACCGAGCCGCCGCACGTGACCGGCTTCTATCTGATCGACAGTTTGATCGCGCGCGATCCGGAAACCTTCATGGCGGCGCTGAAGCAGCTCATCCTGCCGGCGCTGACGCTCGCTATTTTCTCGCTGGCGCCGATCGCGCGCATGACGCGCGCCTCGATGCTGGCTGTGCTGTCCTCGGACTTCGTGCGCACCGCGCGCGCCAGCGGGCTCTCCGCCTACACCGTGATCATCACCTATGCGTTCCGCAACGCCATGCTGCCGGTGATCACCACGCTCGGCATGGTGTTCTCGTTCCTGCTCGGCGCCAACGTGCTGGTCGAGAAAGTTTTTGCGTGGCCCGGCATCGGCTCCTACGCCGTCGAAGCGCTGCTCGCCTCCGACTTCGCGCCGGTGCAAGGCTTCGTGCTGACCATGGCGGTAATGTATGTCGCCATCAATCTGATGATCGACGTGCTGTACGGCGTCATTGACCCGCGCGTGAGGCTCGATGCGTAAAGGGAGCACGAGACAGCCATGACCGATGTCACAGCATCTCCGCCGCGCGAAAGCAGTCTCACTGCGCTGTTCAAGCATTCGCGCTACGTGCTTGGCGAAAATCCCGTAACCGCCTTTGCCTTCGCGCTGTTCGTCCTGATCGTGCTGGCAGCCGTGTTCGGCCCGCATATCGTGCCTTACGATCCGCTGGCGAGCGATACCACGCAGGCGCTCAAGCCGCCGAACGCGCATCACTGGTTCGGCACCGATCAGCTCGGCCGCGACGTGTTCAGCCGCGTCGTGGTGGCGACCCGGCTCGATTTCTTCATCGCGGTCGCCTCCGTCGCGCTGGTGTTCCTGATGGGCGGCCTGGCCGGCGTCGCCGCCGGCTTCTTCGGCGGCTGGACCGACCGCATCGTCGGGCGCATCGCCGACACCATCATGGCGTTTCCGCTCTTCGTGCTGGCGATGGGAATTGTCGCCGCACTCGGCAATACCGTGCAGAACATCGTGCTGGCGACCGCGATCGTGAACTTTCCGCTTTACGCCCGCATCGCCCGCGCCGAAGCCAATATCCGCCGCGACGCCGGCTTTGTCGAAGCGGCGCGGCTGTCCGGAAACTCCGATTGGCGAATCTTGAGCTTTCAGATCCTGCCGAACGTATTTCCGATCCTGGTCGTGCAGATGTCGCTGACCATGGGCTACGCCATTCTCAATGCCGCCGGCCTGTCGTTCATCGGGCTCGGCGTGCGGCCGCCGACGCCGGAATGGGGCATCATGGTCGCCGAAGGCTCAGCCTTCATGGTCTCGGGCGAGTGGTGGAACGCGACCTTCCCGGGCGCGGCGCTGATGGTCGCGGTGTTCTGCTTCAATCTGCTCGGCGACGGCTTGCGCGACATGGTCGATCCGAGGCGACGCACATGATCACCGCAAACACGAACACCGCTCCGGCGCTATCCGTCGAAGGGCTCTGCGTCGAATTCCGCACCCGCAGCGGCATCGTGCGTGCGCTGGATAATGTGAGCTTCAGCGTCGGCAAGGGCGAGACCCTCGCGCTGGTCGGCGAATCCGGTTCCGGCAAATCCGTCACCGCTTACGCCATCATGGGCATTCTCGATCCCGCCGGCCGCGTCACGTCGGGCCGCGCCGTGCTCGGCGGGCTCGATCTGCTGCACGCCAAGCCGAGCCAGCTGGCCGAAGTGCGCGGTCGCGACATTGCGATGATCTTTCAGAACCCGCGCACCGCGCTCAACCCGATCCGCCCGGTCGGCAAGCAGATCGCCGACGTGCTTATCCGCCACGGCAATGTGCCGCGGCGTGAGGCGCCGGAGCAGGCGGTCGAAATGCTGCGTGCCGTCGGCATCACCGATCCGGCGCGGCGCGCCAAGGTCTATCCGTTCGAAATGTCGGGCGGCATGTGCCAGCGCGTGATGATCGCGATCGCGCTGGCGGCGAAGCCTTCGCTGCTCATTGCCGACGAACCGACCACCGGGCTCGACGTGACCACGCAGGCGGTGATCATGGATCTGATCGGCGATCTCGCCAGCAAGATGGGCATGGCGACGATTTTCATCACCCACGATCTCGCGCTGGCCGGCCAGCGTTCGGCGCGCATCGTTGTCATGCATGCCGGCCATATCGTCGAGAATGCGCCGACCAAAGAGCTGTTCACCTATCCCCGGCACCCCTATACGGCGGAATTGATCGCAGCGACGCCGGATTCCGCGGCGAGCCTCGATGAGCTTGCGTCGATTCCGGGCGCGCTTCCCGATCTGCGCCGCGCCGATCTGCCGCCGTGCCGCTATTCGGAGCGCTGCCCGCGCAAGACCGACGCCTGCGCGCAACCGTTGCCGCAGGCCGCGCCCGGCGCCACCCACATTGTCGCCTGCTGGAATCCCCTCCCCGCGCCGACGCTCGGCGCACCGATCCTGGTCGCAACGGCGGAGAATGTCGCATGACCGCACTCCTCGACGTTGCCGAGTTCTCAAAGCTGTTTCCGGTGAGTGGCGCGCCCGGAACGGGTTCTTGGGCGCGGCTAAAACGGCGCTTCCAGGGCGGCCCCGAAAAGCTTCCCAAAGTTTACGCGGTCGACAATGTGAGCTTCGTCATCGAAAAGGGCGAGACTGTCGGCCTGGTCGGCGAATCCGGTTGCGGCAAATCAACCCTGGTGCGCGCGCTGACCCGCCTGATCGATGCCAGCGACGGCAGCGTCAAGCTCGGCACCCGCGAATTGACGCTCACACCGGCGCACGAATTCGCCAGCGACCCCGACCGCGCCCGCATCCAAATGGTGTTCCAGGACGCCGGCGAAAGCGTCAATCCGCGCTTCACCGCCTTTGACGCCATCGCCGATCCGTTGCGGCGCTTGCGCAAATTGCGCGGCAAGGCGCTGCGCAACCGCGTCGAGACCGTAGCCAGCCAGTGTGGCCTGCCGCTGCAATTGCTGACACGCTTTCCGCATCAGCTCTCCGGCGGCCAGCGCGCCCGCGTCGGCATCGCGCGCGCCATCGCGGTCGAACCCGATCTTCTGGTGCTCGACGAGCCGACCGCAGCGCTGGATGTCTCGGTTCAAGTCGTCATTCTTCAACTGCTGCAGCGGCTGAAGAAGGAGTTCGGCATGAGCTATCTGTTCGTGTCGCATGACCTGTCCGTCGTCAAACTGCTGTGCGACCGTGTGCTGGTCATGTATCTCGGCAAGATCATCGAAAGCGGCCCAGCGATGGAGGTGTTCGAACATCCGCTGCATCCCTATACGCAGGCGCTGGTCGCCGCCGTGCCGCGCTTCGGCGAAGACGGTCCCGAGCGGCTCCGTCTCGCCGGTGAGCCGAGGAGCCCGATCGATCCCGATCCGAATGTGTGCCGCTTCTACGGCCGCTGTCCGCGCGGCACCAATGCCTGCAAGACGACGATGCCGGAACTGCGCCGCTTCGGCGTGCGTCAAGTCGCTTGCCACTATGCCGAAGACTTCTTGCCGAAGTCGGAACCGCAAGCCGTGCCATGAAGCGTAAAGTCGTCCGCAAGGTAAAATCCGCGTCTGCGGCAAAGTCGAACAAGGCAAGCGGCAAGCGCGCGGCGGCAAAGACGCCCGCCAAAGCCGCAGCCAAAAAGCCCAGCGCGAAACCGAAACACGATGCCATTGACGGGATAATGGACGCGATGATCGCCGCGGGTGCGCAGGCACTCGGACTCACGCTCGATCCGTCCTGGCAGAACAATATCAAGTTCAATCTGCAGCTCGTGTTGCGCCACGCCGCGCTGGTCGATGAATTTGCGCTGCCCGACGACGCCGAGCCGGCTCCGGTGTTTCATGCTTGATACGCCAAACGTGCCGCCCAGCACGGCGGCGGAGATCACCGCAGCCGTCGCATCCGGCCGCGCCCGCGCGCAGGCGGTGGTCGAGGCAACGCTGACCCGCATCCGCGAGCGCGATCCGATCCTTAATTCCTTCACCGCCGTCACTGAGGATCGCGCGCGGCGCAAAGCGCAGGCCATCGATGACGCCCGCGCCCGCGGCGCGCCACTCGGCCCGCTTGCCGGCGTGCCGTTTGCGGTCAAGAACCTGTTCGATGTCGCGGGTCTCTCGACGCTCGCCGGCTCCAAGATCAACCGCGACGATCCGCCGAAGACGCGCGACGCCGCTTTGATCGAGCGGCTTGAAACCGCCGGCGCCGTGCTGGTCGGCGCGCTGAACATGGGCGAATACGCCTACGACTTCACCGGCGAGAACATCCATGACGGCCCCTCGCGCAATCCGCACGATATCGAGCGCATGTCGGGCGGCTCGTCCGGCGGCTCCGGGACCGCGGTCGGCAGCGCGCTGGTGCCGCTCGCGCTCGGCTCCGACACCAACGGCTCGATCCGCGTGCCGTCGTCGCTCTGCGGCACCTTCGGCCTGAAGCCGACTTACGGCCGCCTCAGCCGCGCGCGCACATTTCCCTTTGTCGCCAGCCTCGATCATCTCGGGCCGTTCGCCCGCACCGCGCGCGATCTCGCGGTGTCTTATGACGCGATGCAGGGCTACGATCCCGATGATGCCGGCTGTGCGGATCGGCCGGTCGAGGCCGTGACGCCGCTTCTGGAGCGCGGCGCCGACGGGTTGCGCATCGCCGTCGCCACCGGCTATTTCAAATGCCGGAGCGCGGAGGCTTGTTACGCCATCGATCGCATCGCCTCCGCGCTCGGCGCCAATCGCGACGTCGAGATTCCGCAAGCCGAGCGCGCGCGATCGGCGGCATTCATCATCACCGCGACCGAGGGCGCGAGCCTGCATCTGCACCGGCTTCGCAGCCGCGCCGGGGATTTCGATCCGGCGACGCGCGACCGGCTCATCGCCGGCGCGATGGCACCGGCCGCGCTGGTCGACAAGGCGCAGAAATTCCGCCGCTGGTATCGCGACGAGGTTCTAAAGCTGTTCAAGGACGTCGACGCGATCCTCGCGCCGGCAACCCCGATCACCGCGCCACTGATCGGCCAGAAGACATTCATGTTCGGCGATGTCGAATTGCCGGTCCGCGCCAATCTCGGCCTTTATACGCAGCCGATTTCCTTCATCGGCCTGCCGGTGGTGGCCGTGCCGGTGGTGCTCAACCCGCTGCCGATCGCGGTGCAGATCATCACCGCACCGTGGCGCGAGGATGTCGCGCTGCGGCTGGCGCATGCGCTCGAGACCATGGGTGTCGTCGCGGCAATGGCGCCACCGGCCTGACAACAAATTCGGGCAGGAAGCCATCTCAGGGAGAAAGCTATGGAGATCGACCTGCCGGAGGTCGTCGCCGAAGTGAAAGCTGCGTTCGACGCCTACGAAAAGGCGCTGGTATCGAACGATGTCGCGACACTCGACGCGCTGTTCCACGATGACGCGCGCACCATCCGTTACGGCGGCGGGGAGAATCTTTACAGCTATTCCGCGATCAAATCGTTCCGCGCCGCACGTTCGCCCGCGGGCCTGGCGCGCACATTATCGAAGACCGTGATCAGTACCTATGGCCGCGACTACGCCGTGGCCGCGACCTTGTTTCATCGCGCGAGCGCGCCCGCCAAAGTCGGCCGCCAGATGCAGACCTGGGTGCGGTTTCCACAAGGCTGGCGCGTCGTCGCCGCTCATGTCAGTGTGATCGACGAATAGCCTCACGCCGTTGCAATCCGCCGGCACAGCCCCGACAAAAAATGCCCTGGGAACGACCGCATGCCGTGCATTCTTCTGCTCATCGGCTTGCTGCTCGCTAGCGTGAGTAACGCGCGCGCTGACAGTCCTTTCGTTCTGCAACCGCTACGCGTTCTGCTCGGCGGCGATTCCGGCGTGCTCGAAGCGCTGTTCGTTCGTCCGAGCGCGCCCGGCCGCTATCCGCTGGCGCTGCTCGCGCACGGCTCGCCGCGGGATGCAACCGGCCGGCCGAACATGACGCCGCTTGCAATGCTGCCCCAGGCGCTGGAATTTGCCCGCCGCGGCTGGGCGGTGGTGATCGTGATGCGCCGCGGCTATGGTGGCTCCGACGGCGGCTGGGCCGAGGGTTTCGGCCCGTGCGACAATCCGAATTACGTCACGGCCGGAACGGCCGGCGCCACAGATCTGCGAACGACGCTCGATTTCGTGTCGCACCGGCCAGATGTCGATCCCGCGCATATGATTGCGGTCGGCGTATCCGACGGCGGCTTTGCCACCGTCGCGCTCACGGCCGATCCGCCGCCCGGCCTCATCGCCGCGATCAGCTTTGCCGGCGGCCGCAGCTCTCAGCAAAGCGACAAGGTCTGCCGCCCGGACCGGCTGATCGCGGCATTTCGCGCTTTCGGTCAGCGCTCGCGCATCCCCATGCTCTGGGTCTATGCCGCCAACGATCATTTCTTCGGACCGGCTTTGGCGCAGCAGTTCAAAGCCGCATTCGAAAACGGCGGCGGCAGCGTCGATTTCGTCAATGCGCCGGCCTTCGGCGACGACGGCCGCAATTTGTTTTCGCCCGCCGGCATTCCGGATTGGACGCCTTATGTCGAGAAATTTCTACGGCAGGAAAATCTGACAATGCGCACGGCGCCGCTGCCGTTGCCCGGGCCGGCGATCACAGCGCCAAAAGCACTCGGAGCCAATGGGCAGAAGGCGTTCGCGTCGTTTCTCATCGATGCGCCGCACAAGGCCTTTGCACTAGCACCTGACGGTTCGTTCGGCTGGCAGAGCGGCAAGCGCACCGTCGACGCGGCCCGTGCCGATGCGCTCAAATACTGCCAGCAGAACGCCACGAATTGCCGAGTCATGTTTGTCGACGACGCGGCGGTGACGCCCTAACCAGACTGCGACGCAATAAATTTGCGCCAGCCGCCGAAGCTTGAAATGTCACGCGCGCCTTTCACAGCTTCGGCCTCGACCAGAAAGCCTTTGACGCCGCAGCCGTCGCCGAGCTCGATCGTGCCGATCGATAGCGGCGGCGGAATTTTTGCCACGAAACGGCCGAACGCTGCATCCGGCAGCGCCCAGATTTCAAGCGCGATCGGAACGCCCTCGCCGTTCTTCACCCGCAGAAGCCCGGGCTTCGGCGGGCTCGTATCGGCCAGCGCAAACAGCCGGTAATGCGGTGCGGTGTTGCTGCTTTCGAGCAGACGGCCGCCGGCGGCCCGCAATTCACCGTTCAGCGGCATGCCGGAGAGATGCGCGCCGACGACGGCAATGGCGATTTCATCCGACGCTGCAGTGGAAGCGATTTTTGTCAGCGGCGGCTGCGGAATTTTGAGCGCGCCGAGCGGCAGGCCCGTCGCACAATGAAATTGCCGACCGATTGATGCGAGCAGCGCATCCTGACCGCCGGGCGCGAGCAGCGTGATGCCGAAGGGGCGGCCATTGGCTCCGATCGATGACGGCACAGCGAGCCCGCACAGATCGAGCAGATTGACGAAATTGGTATAGGTGCCGAGACGGCTGTTGAGCGTGACCGGATCGGCGGCGACGTCGTCGAGACCATAGATCGTCGGCGCAGTCGGCAGTGCCAGCGCCTCGACCGTCGCAAATGTCCGATCGCGGATACGGCGGAAGGCTTCGAGCTTATAGAAGGCGGCAAAGGCATCGGCGGCGGTCGCCTGTTCGCCTGCGGCGATGATCTGCCGCGTCACCGGAAGAATGGCGTCAGGCGATTTGGCAAGGAGATCCTTGGCGGTGAGATAGCGTTCCGCCACCCAGGGCCCCTCGTAGAGCAGCCGCGCCGTGCCATAAAACGGCTCGAGATCGACCTCGACAATTTTGGCGCCGAGATCGGCGAGACGACGCAGCGCCGCCTCGTAAGCCGCCGCCGATATCTTGTCCCCGAAGAACAACCGCTGCTCCGCACGCGGCACACCGAGCTTTAGTCCCTGCGGCATCGGCCCGACCGCACCTAAAGGACGCGTTCGCGAAAACGGATCGGCAGCATCAAAGCCGGCGATGACATCGAGCGCATCGAGCGCGTCGTCCACGGTGAGCGCGAAGACCGAAACGCAATCGAGCGAACGGCAGGCGGGAACGACGCCCGCGGTCGAAACCAGGCCCAGGCTCGGTTTCAGCCCGACAATATTATTGAACATTGCCGGCACCCGCCCCGAACCCGCTGTATCGGTGCCCAGCGCCAGCGGCACGATCCCGGCCCCGACAGCGACGCCGGAGCCCGAGCTCGATCCGCCGGGAATGAGTTTGGCGTCGAACAGATTGCGCGGCACGCCGTAAGGCGAGCGCACGCCGACGAGCCCGGTGGCGAACTGGTCGAGATTGGTCTTGCCAAGGATGAGCGCGCCGGCGGCGCGCAGCCGCGCCACTGCGGTTGCGTCTTTCTCCGCCCGGTAGAGATAGGCCGGACACGCCGCCGTGGTCGGCATATCGGCGACATCGATATTGTCCTTGATCGCGACGGGGATGCCGTAGAGCGGCAACGACGTGTCGCCGCTACGCATCAGCGCTTGCGCCTCGGCGACGACGTCCTGCTCTTCGCGCAACGTGATGAAGATCGCCGGATCGTCGAGCGCGCGCAGCCGCGCGTAGCTGCGCGCGATAATGGCGGCGGGCGTCGCGGCACCGCTGCGATAGGCGGCGAGAATTTCGCCAATGGTCTCGGTCACGTCAGGCCTTCCAAGGCTAAGCTGTGACCCACGGGCCCGGCGACCGCGAGTGAGCAACTCTTAAAGGGCCTCGGCGCTCCGTGCAATCGCATGCGCATCGCCTGCGTCCGCAGGAGCTGCAGCTCAGTTATTCTTCAGCAAGGCGCCGAGATAGGCCGATGCGGCGTTGCCCTTCACGGCGCGGCGCCAGACGTCTTCCACCAGATTTTGGTGCAGCGATAGCGCTTCCGGCGCCGAGGTGATCATCGCCACGCCGACGTGAATATTCGGCTGCTCGCCGAGCCGGAACGGACTCAAAACCAGGACCGAACGATCGGGCTGCCGATAGATGTGGAAGCCCGAGTGCGGCAGCGTATCGGTGACGATGCCGATCTGCGTGCCGATTGGCTGTTCTTCGATGATTTTGGCGAAATGCTCGATCTCGGCGCGCGCCAATTGCCGCCGCTCGCGCGCCACTGCTTCCGGGAGCGATGTGGTGCCGACAAAGCCGTCGCGCAGAAAGCGCCCGATCTCATTGGCCGAAATCAGATTGACGATGCCGGGCCGCCGGCGCCGGAACGCCTCTTTGCGTTCATGCAGGATGGCGATGATTTTGGGGATATCCGACAACGCCCGCTCATTGTTCGAACCGCTGGCGGCAAGGCTCTCCTTGAGCACCTGTTCCAGGATTCCCTCGAATTTATCGGAGGCGAGCAGCGACGAAATCGGGCCGGCCAGCACCGAGATATGGTCGGCGGTTTCCTCGATCTGCCGCATGCGCTCGAAGTAAACGACGGCCGAGGGAACGTATTCGATCCCCACGCCAAGCAGCGTCGGAATGGACACGTTGAGCATTTCCGCGAGGCGTTCGAGCGTCTCGATCTTTGCAAGCTCGCCCTTTTCGAAGCGATACAAAGCAGTGCGTGAAATGCCCAGCCGCCGCGCGATCTCGTCCGCGCTCAATCCGGAGCCGAGACGGAACGCGCGAAGCCGATCGCCGATCTCATCGTATCGGAAAGGAGGTGTCGCAGATGCCATCGGGGCTCTTGGTGCTCCGCGGCGGCGCTTGCATGGAATAAGCGAAGCCGCCGCGAGAGACGTGTTTCACGAATGGTATTGCTCAGAACTGCTGCGAATCACTCGCATATTGTCAAAAAAAATACAATTTCCGACAATGGCTTCCGAATAATGGCCGCAGTTTCAGCATTGGCGCCCGGCACCCGCGGGCTGCGGCTCCTCGCACTAACGCGCGAACCGCCGCAGCCTGACCACTCATCCCGGCAACTGCCGCCTTGTTATTCGGACGCGATGTGGCCGTCCTCGATCACCTTCTTCCACTTTTCATATTCGGATTTGGTGAAGGCGGCGCCGTCCTGCAGGCTGGTGCCGCGCGGCATGAGTTCGAATTTCGCGAACGATCGCTTCAACTCGTCGTCCTGCAGGGCGACGGCAACAGCTTTGTTCAGCTTTTCGAGCACCTCGGGCGGCGTGCCCGCGGCCGCAAAGAGACCGAGCCACAGATCGACCTCGTATCCCGGCAAGCCAGCCTCGGCCACGGTCGGCAGGTTCGGATAGACCGCGGAGCGGACTTTGCCGGTCGTCGCCAGCGGAATAACGCGCCCGTCGCTGGTGAACGGCAGCGCGCCGGCGATGCTGGAAAACGCCATCTGCACCTTGTTGTCCATCATGTCAGTGAACGAGGCGCCGATGCCTTTGTACGGCACGTGCACGGCGTCGATGCCGGTGCCGAGCTTCCACATTTCGGCGCCGAGATGCGGCGTGGTGCCGACGCCGGCCGAGGCGTAATTGAGCTTGCCGGGATTGGCTTTGCCGTAAGCGACAAGCTCGGCATAAGTCTTGATGCCGAGCTGCGGCGCGACGACCAAGACTTCCGGCGACGAGCTCACGATCGATATCGTCGTCAGATCCTTGAACACGTCAAAGGGCAGCGATTTCTGCAAGGTCGGATTGATGACGATCGCCGGATCCATGATGACGATGTTGTAGCCATCCGGCTGCGCGTGCGCGACATAATCGACGCCGACAATACCGCCAGCGCCCGGATGATTATCGGGAACGACGGTCTGGTTGAGCGCGGCGCCGATCTTCTGCGCCAAGACGCGGCCGGCGAAATCGACGATGCCGCCCGGACCATAGGGAATAATCAGATGAATCGGCCGATCCGGATAGCCTTGCGCGCGAACGCGAGGCGCCATGACAGTCATGGCAAACGCCGAGAACAGGACGAAGAGAACGCAGGTATGACGCTTCATTGCTAAACTCCAATCACAGGTTTCCCGGCAATGCGATCGCTTGTTTCCCGGCAATATTTGGCGAAATCCGTTGTTTTGCTTGGTGGAAAACCGATGGCGCAAACATGTTCAAGAGCGCGAGCGCTGCCCGAACAAGCCTGCGATCTGCTGCAGGATGACGCGCAACATCAGCGAGAAGCCGGAGATCGGCTTGACGGCTGCGGGCGTCGTTATGGCGGGCTGCGGCGGCGCGCCGGCCGCGGCCGCGCTTGTCTGGGCAGACGCGGCGGGCGTCGCGGATTGCTGCGCGAGCTGCGCGCAAAGATTGTCGGCGAATTGTTTGATGATTTGCGCCGCGGTCGCTTGGATCATGCCGACGCCACGGCCATATTGCGCGACTGCGCCTGACAGCGTGAGATCGGTGTGGATCAGCACGATCGATCCGGCATTTTTCGGCTCTACGCTGAAAGTCGCCGCGGCATTGGCCGCGCCGCGGCCCTTGGCGTCGCTGCCCTGCGCCTTCACGCGCGCGCTGTGCCTGATGTTGTCGACATCTTCGAGCTGGATCCGGCCGGCGAAAGCCAACGCCACCGGACCAAGCCGCACCGAGATTTTTCCCTTGTAGTTCTGCGCGTCGATAATTTCGGTCAGTTCGGCGCCGGGCATACAGGGCGCGATGCGCGCGACGTCCATCAAAACGGGCCAAGCCTGATCCGGAGCCAGCGGAATCTCGAAAGAACTGTCGAATTCCATTTACGCACGCCCTTATGACGCCGCAGCCCAATGACGCCGAGGTTTATGACGTCGAAGTTTATGACGCCGCCGCAACGGCTTCCCGGCATCGGATCCCCAGTCGGCCTTGACGCTACCCAGCGCCCGTACAAAAATCAATCCAACTGACCTTTTTTATTACATAGCGTTATTGAGGGCGCCAGATGATCAGAGACGTAAAAAAAATTTGTTTTATAACAATATGTTACTTGAGACACCGCCATGGACATGGCGTGTACAAATATTGGGAACGAACCTAGATGAACTCCCGAACCAAGTGTCGCGGCGGAGAGCGCAGCCGAACAAATGCCTGACCGAAACATCGAAAAATCACGCGCCGACCGCGACAAACCCGATTTGGCGAGACTGTTGAGCGCCGCAGCCGCCCACTATCAGGCCGGCCAGCTTGGCGACGCCGAGGCGGCCTATCAGGCTGCCTTGGCGGCCGCGCCGGGCGACGCGGCGATCCTGCACAATCTCGGCGCCATCGCCGCGGCGCAAGACAAACATCGAGATGCGATTGCATTGTTCGACGATGCCATCGGCCGCCGGCCGCGCTACGCATCGGCGCATTACAATCGCGCGCTGGCGCTGCTCGCGCTTGGACAGACCAAGGCCGCGATAGAAGCCCTGGGCCGCGTCTGCGCGCTCGAGCCTGAGCACTACGACGCGCATCGTATCCTGGGCTTCCTGTGGCTTGCGGCCGGCGACCGGGGCCGGGCGCTCGATCACTTCGCCCGCACCCACGAACTCCGCCGCGGCGAGGACCGTTCTAATCTGGCGGCAAAGTCGCTGACACATACGACGCGCGACAAGCTTCTGCACGATGCCGAGCAATTTCACTTTCTCGCCAAGCGCGGCCGCGATGCGCAGCGCTTCACCGCGCTCGCCCGCGCCTACGAGGATGCCGCCCGCGAGGTCACCGAAGAGCTTGAGAGACTGTCGCAGCGGCAGATCGAGAGGCTCGGCGAGGACTATAACTGCCCGATCCATCTGCGCGCCGCGCCGGAGATGAGCGGACGGGCGGTGCGCGAACGCTGCGATCTCGGCGTGCTGATGCGCGGCTTTCATTCAAGCCAAACCGGCGCAGTCTATTTCGACGACCTGCTCACGCCGGAGGCGCTGCAGCGGCTGAAGACCTTTCTGCTCGAGAGCACGATCTGGCATGACTTCAGCCATATCGGCGGCTTCGTCGCCTCCTATCTTGAGGACGGTCTCGCCTGCCCGCTGGTCCTGCAGATCGCCGACGAGATCCGCAGCACTTTTGCCGAAGTGTTGGCCGACCTGCCCTTGTCGCAGGCCTGGGCGTTCAAGGGGCTCAGGCCCGCTTCGGCGATCGATGCGCATGCCGATGACGGCGCGATCAGTGTGAATTTCTGGGTCACGCCGACCGCGGCCAACCTCAAGCCCGAGCAGGGCGGCCTTGTGGTCAGCCTGATCCCGCCGCCCGACGACTGGCGGATGGGCGGCTATGATTCCGACCGTGAGGGCATTGTCGCATTTTTGGCACACAGCCCCCATGACGGCCTCCGGGTGCCCTATCGGGAGAACCGGGCCGTGCTTTTCGAGTCCCGGCTTTTTCACTGGTCCGACGCACCTGAATTCGCTCCAGGATATGAGAATCACCGGACAAATCTGACTTTTTTATACGGCCGCCAGCGCTCGTCAGCCCGTCCGTGACAACAGCCGAGGCCATCCCGACCGGTGGACAGCACAGCATACCAAAATTGACACAGTTGGTGTATGACTCTATTTAGGGATCCGAACGGTGCAGCCGAGCGCGCGTCAGGAAACGAACCGAGGAAGTATGTCGAGCGAACCGAAAGGCAAATACACAACTTCGGCTCTTCGCGTCGGCGACAAGGACTCCTATCCGCAGCGCGTCGTCGGCGAGTTCATCGGCACCATCGTAAGCAACGATTTCGTCAACGAGGAATACAAGCACCTCGTTATGAGCGTGCATGAGCATGCGCTCAACGCCTATGCCGGACAGATGTTTCATCTGCTCTGCCCTTCTCCCGACGGTGCCGAAGTGTGGATGCGCCGCCCGATGAGCGTGTACCGGGTGAACAACCCTGCCCGCCAGATCGAGTTTCTCTACAAGATCGAAGGCCGCGGCACGCAAGGCATGGGTACGCTGCGAAGCGGCGACGATTTCAATATCGCGGGGCCGCTCGGCAACGGCTTTAAGCTGCAGCCGGACTGGAAAAATATCGTCGTGCTTGGCCGCGGCGTCGGCCTGGCGACGCTGGCGCCGCTGTCGCAGCTCGCCGCCGAACGCCGTGTCGGCGTCACCGCGATCCTGAGCGCGCGCAATTCCAAAGTGGTGATGTCGAAAGACCTGTTCGAAAATCTCGGTGCTCGTACAATCAGCATTGTCGATACCGACAATTCGAGCGCGGTCGAAAACGTCGAGAAGATCATCGAAGAACTGGTCGCCGCGGGCACAGCTGATGCCTTCTTCACCTGCGGCTCCAACCGGCTGTTGAAGCTGATGCAGCGGCTTGGCAAAAAGCACAACATTCCCGGCCAAGTCGCCGTGGAACAGATCATGGTGTGCGGTTTCGGCGCTTGCTACGTATGCATGCGCACCTTCGAGGTCGACGGCGTGCGCGTATTGCGGCGTGTCTGCCGGGATGGTCCGGTATTCAACATGCAGGAGGCCGTGGGATGGTAGATCTCTCGGTAAAGATCGGCGACATCACGCTGCAAAACCCGGTGATGCCCGCCTCCGGCGCGTTCTCATGGGAATATAACGACGTCATCGATCTCAACCGCCTCGGCGGCTTGGTGGCAAAAACCATCTGCCGCGAGCCGCGCCTGGGCAATCCGACGCCGCGCATGGCGGAGACCGAAGGCGGCATCATCCAATCGATCGGGCTACCCGGCAAAGGCATCGAATATTTCATCGAGCATATCGTTCCGGAATATGCGCGGTTCGAACCGCCGCTGATCGTCAGCGTGTCCTCGGAAAGCATCGAGGACTTCGCCGCACTGGCGGAAGAACTGAGCGTGCCCGATGTCGACGTGGTCGAAGCCAATATTTCCTGCCCGACGCGCAATGCGAGCGGCGGCAATTTCGCCATGCACGAAGATTATACGCGGGACTGCATCAAGGCGATCCGGGCGAAGACCGATAAGCCGCTCTGGGTGAAATTGTCACCCAATGCCGGCGACATCGTCTCGATTGCGCTCGCCGCCGAGGCGGCCGGCGCCGATGCGCTCGCCATCGCCAATACGTTTCTGTCGCTGAAGATCAGGACTGACAATTTCCGCCCGGCCCTCGGCAACAAATTCGGCGGCCTGGTTTCGCCGGCGTTGAAGCCGATCGTGCTGCGTATGGTCTATCAGGTCGCCAAGGCCGTCAAAATTCCGATTGTCGGCATTGGCGGCGTGACCAAGGCCGAAGACGTCGTCGAATATATGCTCGCGGGCGCCACCGCGGTCGGCATCGGCTATGCGGGTTTTCGCAATCCGACCGCGCTGATCACGATCATCGACGACCTCGAAGCCTGGTGCCAAGAACGCGGCATCAAAAAAGTGTCCGAACTGATCGGCGCGGTGCGCGATCAGGACATGGAGATGGATCCGCTGGTCGCGGCCGCTTCAGGGGTTTGATCGCAGCGGTTGCGGCACCGATGAAATCGCAATTGGAAGAATCACTTGCATCCGCAGACGCCGGCAAGCTGTGATTGTCGGCACGAGGTGAGCCCATTTCATTTCCAGCGCCGCAGCTTTTCCGCGGCTGCGGCCGCGCGAAGTTCGGCATCAGTGTCAAAAAAGCCGCAGTCAAAAAAACCGCACTTTGTATAATTTTGTATACAAATATTTCAGATTGGAGATAAAGTTCGAATAGCCCTCGCCGGGACCAACCCTGCCGCACCGTGGAGTACCAAGGTTGCGGCACTGACGCGACGACAGGTCATCGTATGAGAGTGATATTGCGGGCGACCCTAGGCGCCCTGTTCGCCGTGATCCTCGTTAACTCGGCTTCAGCAGAGACCTATCCGACACGACCGATCAGGTTGATCCTGCCGTACAATCCGGGCGGCATCGTCGATTTCGTCGGGCGGGAGTTGGCGCAGTACCTCGGCGCCGAAATCGGCCAAACAATCGTGCCTGAGAACCGTCCCGGCGCTGGCGCGGTCGTCGGAACCGATGTCGTGATCAGATCGGCCCCCGACGGCTACACCTTGCTGCTTGTGGATCCTGCCCTCGTGATCAATCAAACGCTGCTCGATCCGCAGCCTTACGACGTTTTCAAGGATCTTGAAGCCATCTCCGTCGTCAGTTCCGCGCCGAATGTCGTTATCGTTTCGCAAGCCCTGAACATAACGACACTGCCGCAGCTGGTCGCTTATGGAAAAGCCAATCCCGGAAAGCTCAACTACGCGTCCCCCGGCGTCGGGACGACCGGCCACCTCGGCGCCGAAATGTTCAAGCAGCGCGCCGGGATCGACGCCACGCATGTCCCGTATAAAGGCTCCGGCGGCGCTTTTCCGGACATCATCGACAATAAGGTGCAATTCACCTTCGCCAGCATCGCAAGCGCACTCCCCTTCACCAGTGATAACCGCGTCGTGCCTATCGCAGTCGCCGGTGACGTGCGCAGCCCGGTTTATCCCAACGTGCCGACGCTCGAAGAACAGGGCTTTGCGAATTTTGCCGTCGACACTTGGCTCACTTTATTTGCTCCGGCGGGACTGGACCCCGACATTCGCGGCAAGCTCAATGCCGCCGTAAAGACTGCTTTGGCCAAACCCGAACTGAAAGCGGCGCTGGCGACGATCGGCGTCGAGCCGCGCGGCACCAGTCCTCAGGAAGCCGCCACATTCGTCAAAGCCGAATATAACAAATGGCGCAGCATCATCATCGACGCGAAGATCAAGGATAAGCTGAGCGGCGGCTAAGCGGCAGCCTTCGCGGGACCGTTACGCCAGCTTGTACGCGTCAATTGCCGCTTTCAGCCATTGCGGCTTGATCGGCAGCGATGTGACGGTCGCGATATCGCCGAGCGCGTCGTCGACCGCGGACGCGATGGCGGCGCCGACACCGGCGATGCCGCCCTCGCCCGCGCCCTTGATGCCGAGCGGATTGGTGGTGCTCGGCGCATCCTCGGTGATCAGCACGTCGACCTTCGGAATTTCATGCGCTGTCGGCATCAGATAATCGGCGAACGTCACGGAAAGCGGCTGCCCGCGCTCGTCGTATTGAAACTCCTCGAACATCGCGCCGCCGAGGCCTTGCGCGAAACCGCCGACGATCTGGCCGCGCACCAGAACGGGATTCACGGCGCGCCCGACGTCGAAGGCAATCAGCATCTTCTCGATGTTTACACCGCCGGTGCCGCGATCGATCGTAACCAGGGCGATCTGCACACCGTAGGGATAGGTCATGTGCGAGGTGCTGAACCAGCCTTCAGCACTTAGTCCGGGATCGCGCCCGCCGCGCGTTTTGGATGTCGGACGCAGGTGATTGGCGATTTCGCCGAGCGTCATCAGCAATTCGCCCGGCGCTTCCGACCGCACGATCTTGCCGTCGATAATGGCAAGACGCGCCGGATCGGTTTGAAGAAGTTGCGACGCCATGTCCAAGGCCTTGGCGCGCACCTTATCCGCGGCAATCGCAGTGGCATTGCCGGTCATGACCGTGGCGCGAGTGGCATGGGCGCCGATGCCGTATTCGATGCGATCGGTTTGGCCATGGATCACGCGCACTTTGCGGTAATCAACACCGAGCTTGTCGGCGCAGATCTGCGCGACGACGGTTTCAAAACCCTGGCCGACCGAGGCGCCGCCGGTGATGACTTCGACGTCGCCGCTGTCGTGAACGTGAATGCGCACGCCGTCGATCGGACCGAGGCCGCTCTTTTCGACATACATCGCGAGACCCAGACCGACCAGTTCGCCCTTGGCGCGGCGCGCCTTCACTTCGTGCTCAAGCTTCTCCCATTCGCAGCGCGCCAAAGCCTTGTCGAGCAATCCGGGATAATCGCCGGAATCCAGCACCACTTCATCGCCGAGCGCGATGAGCGGACGCTCATGCGGCATGTCCGCCGGTTGCAGCAGATTGCGCCGGCGCACCTCGACCCGCGACAGGCCGAGCTTCTTCGCGATCGCATCCATCAGCCGCTCGCGCACGAAATTCGTCTCATAGCGGCCGGGCGCGCGATAAGTCGCGGCCGGCGTCTTGTTGGTCAGCCGGAAATGGCAGTTCACGCGATAATTCGGCAGGCGATAGGGACCCGGCAGGATGCCGCACGCGGTCTCAGCGACACGCGTGCCGTGGGTGCGGATATAGGCGCCTTGGTCGTGGAAGAAGCGATCGTCGATGCCGAGCAGATGCCCGTCGGCATCCACCGCGGCGCGAATGATATGACGCTGCTGGCGCGAATGATTGGCGGCGATCATGTGTTCGCGGCGGTCTTCCAGCCATTTCACCGGCCGGCCCAATCGCAGGGCCGCGACCAGCACCAAAATGTCTTCCGGATAAATTTCGCCGCGCACGCCGAAGCCGCCGCCGACCTGCCCTTCGTAACAATGAACGGCAGCAGTGCTGCGGCCGAGCATCCGCGCCAGCGATTCCCGATTCCGATGCGGCACTTTTGCCGCGCCGTGCAATTCGAGAACATCGCGCGCCGCATCATACCGGCCGACGGCACCGCGCGTTTCCAGCGGCACGCCGGAATGGCGGCCGATCGCGACATCGATTTCGACGACGTGGGCGGCGTTGCGGAAAACCGGGTCGATCTCGCCATAGCCTTGGCGGCAAATCGTCGGCTCGGTCGTGAGCCCGTCGGTAAAGTCGGCCACCGGCGCGGCGGCATCGATCAGCACCGGTAGTTCGTCGACCTCGATGGTGACGAGATCGGCGGCATCCTCGGCAATATATGGATCGGTTGCAAAGACCGCGGCCACCGGTTCGCCGACATAGCGCACATAATCGCGCGCCAGAACCGGCTGGCGGAACGGCGCCAGCTTTTCGATTGGTCCTTCGCGGAAATCGATTTGCGGCAGATCGGCGATATCGTGCGCGGTCCATACCGCAACGACGCCGCGAAGCGCTTTAGCTTCCGTCACATCGACGTTCTTCAGAACGCCGTGGGCGTTCGCCGAGCGCACCATGCGCATGTGGAGCTGACGCTGAAAAGATATGTCGCCGGCAAATTGACCGCGGCCGGTGACCAGCGGCCGATCCTCAAGCCGCGTCACCGAAGCGCCGATGCCGGTCGACTTCCTATCGTTGGCTCGCGGTTTCACGTGTGCCGGTTCATCCGCGCTGCGGCGGCTTTGACGGCTTTGAGGATATTCTCATATCCGGTGCAGCGGCACAGATTGGACGATAACATGTCCAGCAGTTCGTCGTCCCCGATCGTCGGCTTTCGCTCGATCACGCCCAATGCCAGCATCAAAAAACCCGGGGTACAAAATCCGCACTGCAGTGCATGATGTTCGATAAAGGCCTCTTGCAACGGATGCAGCGCCGCGCCGCGCTGCAATCCCTCGACCGTTCTGATCTTCCTGCCGTTGGCCTGCACGGCGAACATCAGGCACGCGCGCACTGGTGCGCCGTCGACCAGCACGGTGCAGGTGCCGCAGACGCCGTGCTCGCAGCCGATATGCGTGCCGGTCAGGCCGCAATCGTCGCGGATGACATCGGCCAAGATCCGCCGCGGCTCCACGGTCACCTCATGGGCAGCGCCATTGATGTCGAGAACGATGTCGGTCTTGTCCATCAGCACGCGCTCGCAAGCGCCCGGCACACCAGTGTGTGTACCAAGGCGCGACGATAATCGGCCGGATTGTTGTTGTCTTCGATTGGATCGATCGCGGCGACTGCCGCGTCCGCCGCTGCGGCGAAGACCACAGGTTCCGGCTTTTGGCCGTTCAAAAGCGCCTCGGCGTCCTTGATGCGCCGCGGAAACGCCTCGGCACCGCCGAGCCCGATGCGGGCTTCGGCGACGCGGCCAGCCTTCAGCCGATAAGTCGCAAGCACCATGGCGATGGCGAAATCGCCGGCACGGCGGCTGAATTCGCCGAAGCCGGTGCGCGTGTCGTCCGGCAACAGCGGCAATTCGACCGCGGTGATCAGTTCGTCTTCTCTGATATCAGTCGTCATCACCGCTTTATAAAAATCCCTGGCGGCGATTCGGCGCGACCCGCCTTCACTTGCGGCAATGACTGTTCCGTCGAGCGCCGCCGTCACACAGCACCATTCCGACGCCGGGTCGGCATTGGCAACGCTGCCGCAAAACGTGCCGCGCTGCCGGATCGGATAATGCGCGATGAACCGCACGACCTTGCGCAGGAGATCGCCGAGACGGCCGGGGATTTTGTCGGACTCGAAATATGCGTGACGCGTGCACGCGCCGATCCGCAGGCGGTCGCCGTCGATCACGACGCCATCGAGCTCGCGAATACCGTTGATGTCGATCAGATGCGCGGGCCGCGCCATGCGAAACGCCATGGTCGGAACCAGCGTCTGCCCGCCCGCCAGAATGCGCCCGTCCTCCGGAGCCAGAGCGGCGAGGAGCTTCAGCGCTTCCTGCAATTCCGTCGGCGCGTGATACGAAAACGGCGCGGGCTTCATGGTTCCGATCTAGCAGCGATCATCCGGCTTGTACACTTATTGTTACACTCCCTTTTTAGTCTCGGCTTGGCTGCACTTTCGAAGAATTGAGCAATTCTTCGTCGTTCCAGATACTTCTCGAAAGATCAAACAGCTCTACCTCTGTAATAAAAACGGTATGCTGGGAAACGGGCGAACAGCGCCAAAAAAGTCTGTGCGCCGTCGCTATCACCCGCGAAAAGCATCCGCTTCCCATGTGCACAGTCCCCTCTCGAGAGCATTGATCTATGACGGCGGTGCGGCCATTACTGAGCATGATGAGTCTGCACCACGCCGCAAGGAAAAGAACGTTGAAATCAACTCAGGGCCAACTCCGCGCCAAGAAGCGCGCGCCGGAGCGGCGGGCGGCCGCGCGCTTGGCGACGACAGGCGCCAGCTTTTTGACGACGCTCGATCGCTCGCTCCACACCGGATCGCGAGCGGACTTTGTCTATGAAAGCTTGCGCAACGCAATCTGGGAGGGGCGTTTTGCGCGGGGCGAGCGCATTCGCGAGGAGGATATCGCCAAAAGCCTCGGCGTCAGCCGGACCCCGGTGCGCGAGGCTTTGCAGCGGCTGCAACAACGCGGCCTGCTGGTCGTCCGGCCGGGGCGTGGATTTGCCGTCGCGCAATTGTCGAACAAGCAGATTTTCGACCTCTATGCGATGCGCGAAATCCTCGAAGGCTCTGCGGCGCGGTTTGCCGCGCAGCACGCCACCGAAAGCGAGATCGCGATCCTCTATAAATTGCAGAAGCAGCTGAGCAACGAGGGGCACGACCTCTTGGCCCTGGTGACGCTTAACCGCCGTTTCCATCAGCACATCTACGAAGCCGCGCATAATCAATATTTGCTGGAAATGCTCGAGGTCCTCAACAACTCGATGGCGCTGTTGCAAAATCTCACCGTGCTGATGCCGTCGCGTCATGGCCAATCCGATATCGAGCACCTGCGCATCGTTCGCGCCATCGAGAAGGGCGACCAGGACGGCGCCGAGAAGGCGGCGCGCCATCATATTCAGCAAGCGCGCAAATGCCGGCTCGAATATTTCGCGGCGCATGAGACGCAGCTTTAGCTCGCGGCCATTCGCCGGGCGAAACTTCGCCGCCCCGGGGCGCCGGCTTGTCAGGCCGGCTTCATTGTATACAATGGCATACAGAAAAGGAAAGCGGCGGGTTTAAGAAAGCGCGAGCTTGATCGGACAGAGCGTTCATCGCATCGAGGACGAGCCCCTGTTGAAGGGATGCGCGCGCTTTGTCGACGATATCGCGCTGCCCGGCCTGCTGCATGCGAGCTTCGTGCGCAGCCCGCATGCCCATGCCGCCATCCGCGCCATCGGTACCAGTCACGCCGCGGCGGCGCCCGGCATTCACGCGGTCCTCACGCTCAACGACATCAACGCCGCCATGCGCCAGAGGCGCATGAAGCGCCATTCGAATTCCGGCACCAAGCTCGATCTGGTCTGGCCCTTTGCGCTCGCCGACACCGAAGTCTCCTATGTCGGCGAGGCGATCGCCATCGTGCTTGGCGATAACCGCTATGTCGCCGAAGATGCCGCCGCACTCGTCGACGTCGCCTACGACGTTCTGAAGCCGGTGGTCGACTGCCGGCTGAGCGAACAGGCGGCGAGCGCACGCGTGCGCTCCGAGCTCAAATCGAATGTCGTCGCGAGCTACAAAGTCGGCTATGGCGAGGTCGATCAGGCTTTTAAGAACGCTGCGCATGTATTTGAGGAAGAGATCGTCCAATGCCGCGGCGGCGCGCATTCGATCGAAGGGCGAGGAATTGTCGTCGAATACAGAAGCACGGACAACTCGCTGTTCGTCTCCGCCTCGACGCAGAAGGCGCATGACCTGAAGAATTCCATCGCCGTCCTGCTGGGATTGCCCGATACCAAAATCCGAGTTGTCACGCCCGAGGTCGGCGGCGGTTTCGGCGCCAAGCTCTGCGTCTATTCCGAGGATATTGCCGTTGCCGCTGCTGCAAAGCTGCTCAAACGCTCGATCAAATGGATCGAGGACCGGCGCGAGCACTTCACCAATGCGGTGCAGGAGCGCGATCAGATCTGGCAGCTCGCCATCGCGACCGATAACGACGGCGTCATTGCCGGCATCCGCGGCACGCTCATTCACGATCAGGGCGCCTATGCGCTGCAGGACGTCAACCTGCCCTACAATTCCGCCTCCGCGCTGACCGGTCCCTACGTCGTGCCGGCCTTCGGCATGGATGTGCGCGTGGTGCTGACCAACAAGACTCCGGTGTCCTCGGTGCGCGGCGCCGGCTATCCGCAGTCGGCGTTTGCGATGGAACGGCTGATGGATCTGGTCGCGGCGAAACTCCAACTCGACCGCGCCGAACTGCGCCGCCGCAATCTGATCGCTGCCGAAGACATGCCCTATGAAAAGCCGATCAAGGCGCGCTCGGGCGTCTCGATCGTCTACGACACCGGCGATTACCCGGCGACGCAAGCGACCGCGCTGAGCATCGCCAAGTGGCAGGACTTTCCCCAACGCAAGGCGCAGGCGCGCGCTGACGGCCGCTATATCGGGCTTGGCATCGCCAATGCGGTCAAGGGAACGGGACGCGGCCCGTTCGAGACCGGCATTGTGCGCGTCGATCTGACGGGCCAAATCTCCGTCTACACCGGCGCCGCGCCGATGGGACAAGGCCTGAGAACCGCGCTCGCGCAAATCTGCGCCGGCGAGTTCGGCCTCAAAGCCTCCGACATCAATGTCGTCGCGGGCGACACCGGCCCGGTGCCGCTCGGACAAGGCGGTTTCGCCAGCCGGCAGCTCATCACCGCCGGATCGTCGGTGCTGCTCGCGTCGCGTTCGGTCGCCGCCAAAGCCAAGGCGCTCGCCGGGCGCATCATCGAAGCCGACGAAAGCGATCTCGAGCTGAGCGACGGCAATGTCCACGTCGCCGGCGCCAAGGATGCGAGCGTCAGCCTCGCCGAACTGGCGCGCATTCTCCAAGGCGCCCCCGGCTATGGTTTCCCGGAAGGCATGGAGCCCGGACTGGATGCCACCGCGAACTTTCGTACCGACGCGCTCGCTTATGCCAATACGAGTCACATTGCCGAAGTCGAAGTCGACTTTGAGACCGGCGGCATCACGCTCGTAAGCTATATCGCCGTGCAGGACGCCGGCCGCCGGATCAATCCGATGATCGTCGACGGCCAGATCAAAGGCGGCATCGTCCACGGCATCGGCAACGCCATCTTCGAGCACATCGTCCACGACAGTGACGGTCAGCCGCTCGCGACCAATTTTGCCGATTATCTGCTGCCGACGGCGACCGAACTGCCTCCGATCAAGACGATCTACACCGAGAGCCCGACCCATTTGAATCCGCTGGGCGCCAAAGGTGTCGGCGAAGTCGGCACCGTCCCGGCCGCGGCGGCGGTCATTTCAGCGATCGAGGATGCGCTCAGCGAATTCGCGATACGCATTTCCAAAGTGCCGATTTCTCCGCAATATATCAGGGGCCGGATTGCGCAGGCCGTCGCTAGAGCATGATCCCGAAAAGTGGAAACCGGTTTTCGGAAAAGATCATGCACAAGCCAAGAAGAACGGCCTGATCGGCACGGCCGGGACCAGCTTTACAATTGTATACAATTGAATACAATTGTCACATTATGCTGGCTTGAGGATGGAGCGCCCGCCGCTTTATAGCTTCCGCAACGTCGAGGAGACATTCATGGCTTTCACCGATACCGAGATCAAGCCGCAAATCCACTATCGCGACGGCTTGCGAGGCTGGATCGATCAGGTGCAACGCATCGGCGAATTGCTTCACGTCAACGGCGCCCATTGGGACACGGAAATGGGCAGCATCACCCAGATGCTGACCGAGAGCAGCAACAACACCGCGCCGGCGATCCTGTTCGACGAAGTGCCCGGCTATCCGAAGGGTTTCCGCACCCTCTACGGACATTTCTCGACGGTAAAGCGCGTGGCGCTGACGCTCGGCCTGCCGCTGGAGCAGAAGCGCAAGGTCGACATCGTCCAGCGCTTCCATGCCCGCATGCAGAACATGAAGTCGATCCCGCCGCGCTTCGTGAAGGACGGCCCCATTCTGCAGAACGTCATGGAAGGCGACGCCTGCGACGTTCTCAAATTCCCGGTGCCGCGTCATCACGAGCAGGACAAGGCGCGTTTCATCGGCACCGCCGACTGCGTCATCACCCAGGATCCCGACAAGGGCTGGTTCAACCTCGGCGCCTATCGCTCGCAGGTTTATGACGGCAAGACCGTCGGCTGTCAGATCACCGAGGGCAAGCACGGCCGCATCCATCGCGATATCTACTTTGAGCGCGGACAGCCGATGAAAGTGGTGATCCTGTGCGGCCAGGATCCGCTGCTGTTCTTATTGTCCGGCGCGCCGATGCCCGATGTCAGCGAATACGATCTCGCCGGCGGCCTGCGCGGCGAACCGATCGATGTGATCCGCGGCCCCTATACCGGATTTCCGATCCCGGCCGATTGCGAGATCGCGATCGAAGGTGAAACCATGCCCGGACAGACCATGCCGGAAGGTCCGTTCGGCGAATGGATGGGCTACTACTCCGACGACACGCAGCCGCGTCCTTACGTCAACGTCAAGACGATCCTCTACCGCAACGATCCGATCATCTGCTGCGCACCGCAGCATAAACCGGTCGACGAGACCGGTTTGCTCAAAGGCATCGCCGGCGCCGCCCAAATCTGGCGCGCGCTCGAAGCGGCCGGCGTGCCGGACGTGCTCGGCGTGTGGAATCACGAGGCCGGACCGGCGACGCGCTTCACGGTCGTGCAAATCCGCCAGCGCTATCCGGGCCATGCGCGCCAAGCCTTGCACATCGCGGCGGCCTGCCAGGGCGGCGCTTACGCCGGCAAGTGGAACGTCGTGGTCGACGACGACATCGATGCCGGCGAGCTCGATCAGGTGCTATGGGCGATGTGCACGCGCTTCGATCCGAATGTGGACATCGATCTCATCCAGAAGGCCTGGGCCTCCAAACGCGATCCGCTTTATCTGCCCGGCAACTTCAACAACCGCATCCTGATCGACGCCTGCATTCCCTACGATATGAAGCTCAAGAAGACGTTCCCAACCGTCGTCGATGTCAGCAGCGATTTGCGCGCGAAGTTGCGGGCCAAGTTTCCGCACATTTTCCCGCCGGCCTGACGGCAGGGATGCAAGAGGCCGCCGGATTCAACAAAGCGGCACCGGAGCACTCCGGGACCCGCCAACGACGGCGTCGCACAGGCGGCACCGCCCAAACCACGTAGATCCTTTGGAATAATGTGCGGCAGAGCGCCGTCGCTGGGCATCCCAATTTTTGTACCTGTGCCAATTTATTGACGCTATGCCACTTACTGTACAGAATGGCGCGCCGGGCTGAAAATGAGGAAGGGATGAGTCAGCTCAAGCGCTCTGCGCAATATCCGTTCGTGGCCTATCTGTTTGCCGGTCTGGCGCTGGCATCCTCGTTATGGGCGCCGGCGCGTGCGGACGAGTGGCCGTCGCATCCGGTCAGGATCATCGTGCCCTTCGGCGCCGGCGGCGCCGGCGACACGCTGGCGCGCGTCGTCGCCCAGCACTTGTCGGAGAGCTTGGGTCAGCCATTCATTGTCGAAGACCGCCCGGGCGCCGGCGGCATTGTCGGCACCCAGCAGATCGTCACTGCCGATCCCGACGGCTACACGATCGGCATCACCAATCTGTCGACAATGTCGCTGATCCCAGTCATCAATCCCGCGGCGACCTATAATCCGCTCGGCGACTTCAAGCACATCGCTTATGTCGGCGGTTCGCCGGTGGTGCTCGCGGCGACACAGTCGACCCACGCCAAGACGCTCGCGGACTTTATTAGTTATGCCAACGCGCCCGGCCACGCCTTTACATTCTCATCGTCGGGCATAGGCTCGGACGGGCACTTGATGGGCGTTGCGATCGCCACAGCCCTGAACGTGAAGCCGGAGCATGTGCCCTACAAATCGACCGCCGAGGCGCTGACCGACGTTGTCGCCGGCACGGTACCATTCTCGACTTCCACCCTGTCGTCGACGTCGGGATTCCTGCACGCCAACACGCTGATCGGCATCGCCGTCACTTCATCCGAACGCGTACCGGATTTTCCCGATCTGCCGACGTTCAAGGAACTCGGCCATCCCGAGCTGCTCGACAATACATGGTTCGCATTTTCGGGACCGGCGAAATTGCCGGACGATATCGTGACCAAATTGAACAAAGCCACTGTCGCCGCCGTCGCACTGCCCGATATACAGGAGCGGTTTCGCCGCGATGGATTCCTGGCGCAGCCGATGACGGCGCAGGAATTTACCAATTTCGTCGCCGCCGAAAACGCCAAGTGGAAAACCGTGATCGAAAAAGCCGGATTGGCGGGCAAACCGCAATGACCGGCAAGCAGGGCACGGTCTAAGCATGGCAGAACGACCGCGCGTTGGATTGATCCTGACCGGCGGCACCATCGATTCCGTCGGCGCCGATCGGCTGGATCTGGCCTGGTATTTCGAAACTGCTCAGCGCCTCGGCCGTGGCGAACTGGTCAACCGGCTACCCGAATTGGCGGCCATTGCCGCCGTCGAAGAAATTCCGTTTCGTGCGGTGTCGAGCCAGGCTTTGGTCGACAAAGACTGGCTCGATCTCAACCGCAAAATCCATGACATCTTCGATCAGGATCGCGCCGACGGCATCGTCATCACCCACGGCACAAATACGCTCGAAGAGACCGCGTATTTTCTCAATCTCGCGCTGAAGACCGATCGGCCCGTCGTTATTGTCGGCGCCATGCGCCCCTCCTCCGCGCTCAGCGCCGACGGCTATCTCAATGTTTTCAACGCCGTCAAAGTTGCCGCAGAACCGAGCTCATGTGGCTTGGGCTGTCTGGTTGCAATGAATGACGCGATCTACGGTGCGCGCGACGTCACCAAGAATTCGACGTTTCGCGTCGATGCCTTCACGTCCCGCGATCTCGGGCCACTGGGCTTCGCCGATGCCGACGGCAAAGTGATCTACTATCACGCGCCGCTCCGCAAACACACGGCGGCAACCGAATTCGACGTCCGCGGCATGCAATCGCTGCCCCGCGTCGACATCACGCTATCCTATGCCAATGCCGATGGCGCCATGATCGCGGCCGCGGCCGCGGCCGGCGCGAAAGGCATTGTCAGCGCCGCGACCGGCGGCGGCCGCCCGACGCCGGCGGAGGACATAGCCTTCGACAAAGCGCACCGCGAACATGGCCTGCTCATGTGCCTGTCGAGCCGCGTCGCCTCCGGCCGCGTGGTACGAAGCCCGAGCCTCGCCAAGCGCGGCTTTGTCGCCGCCGATAATCTGCAGCCGTGGAAAGCGCGCATTCTGCTGTCGCTCGCGCTGACAAAGACGTCGGATGCCGACGCCATCCAAAAAATGTTCGACACCTACTGAAGGTCGAAGATCGGGGCCCGCGGATCGCCGCTGGCGCCGCCATCATCGGGAAGATAAGTGTAAGAACAGATGCGATCATGACCACCCCGTTCCTAATGACCGAATTGCCGCATGAAGCCGCCTAATTTTTCTTATCACGACCCGCGCACCACGGCCGACGCGATCGGCCTGCTTTCGAGCTTGGAGAACGCAAAGCTCCTCGCCGGCGGCCAGTCGTTGATGCCGATGCTCAATATGCGCTTCGTGCTGCCCGACCACGTCATCGACCTCAATCGCGTCGAAGGCTTGAACTATATCGACGCGCGCGGCGATACGCTCGAAATCGGAGCGATGACGCGTCAGCGCGATATCGAATTCTCGGACATCGTGAAGACGAAGTGCCCGCTGATGCATGAAGCGATCGCGCAAGTCGGCCACCGCCAGACCCGCAATCGCGGCACGATCGGCGGCTCGCTGTGCCATCTCGATCCGTCCGCTGAGCTTGTGTCGGTCGCCGCGGCGCTCGACGCCAAGATTTCCGTCATGGGCAAGAACGGCTCACGCAGCATCGACTTCAAGGACTTTCCGGTCGCCTATATGACGCCGGCGATCGAGCTCGACGAAATGCTCACCGCGATATCGCTGCCGTGCTGGCCGGCGCGCCATGGCTATGCCTTCGTCGAGTTCGCCAGGCGCCACGGCGACTTTGCCATTGTCTCGGCGGCAGCGCTGATCGAGGAGGACGCGAGCGGCAAGGTCACGCGTGCCTCCGTAACGCTCGGCGGCATCGGCCCGGCGCCGGTACGGGCGCACGATGTCGAGCGCGCGCTGATCGGTGAAAAGGTCGAGGAAAAGCGGCTCGCCGAAATCTGTGAGATGCTGCGCACGCTTGATGCCGTCGACGACATTCACGCGCCTGCCTCCTATCGCCAGCAATTGGCGACGGTGCTGCCGCGCCGCGCGCTTCTCAAAGCGCACCGGCGCTTGATCGGAGAGGCGGCATGAGCGAAACGCGCCAAATCACGCTCACAGTGAACAACAAAAAGTACACCGAGACCGTTCCGGTGCGCGTGACGCTTGCCGACTTCCTGCGCCATCAGCTCGGCCTGACCGGCACCCATCTCGGCTGCGAGCACGGCGTGTGTGGCGCTTGTACGATCTTGTTCGACGGCCGTTCCGCCCGCTCGTGCCTGATGCTGGCGGTCCAGACCGACGGCCATGAGATCGTAACGATCGAAGGCATCGCGCCGGACGACAAGACGCTGCATCCGCTGCAGGAGGCGTTCCGCGACAATCACGGCCTGCAATGCGGCTTCTGCACTCCGGGGATTCTGACCACGTTACTCGAACTGTTGCGCGACAATCCCAATCCGACGGAGGAAGAGGTGCGGATCGCGATTTCCGGCAATCTGTGCCGCTGCACCGGCTACCAGAATATTGTCATTGCCGCCCTCGATGCGGCAGCCCGGCTCAGAGCGCAAAAACCGGCTCCCTAACGATCGCCAAAAACGCCTGCTAGCCCGCTTAATTTTTGGTACAGACGGCTAAATTATGCGCACTGTACCGATATTGCGCTATGTCCCAAAATTGGTATGATTTTCCCACCCCAGCGGGGGTCTGACTCTCTCCCTCGCGGGTGTGTGTCCTCCCTAGACTGTGCCTGTGGCTCCGCCACAGGCACATTTTCGGGCGGCAAATTCCTCGGCGATATGCGCCGGAAGCTTAAAGGACGTCGCTGCGTCGCCATGAAATTCGCAAGCGTCACTCTCGCCGCGGCTCTGTTGGCTTCGATATTCGCGCCGGCGCGCGGCGAAAGCGGTTATCCCGACCACGCGGTGCGCGTGATCGTGCCCTTTGCGCCCGGCGGCGTGGTCGATGTGATGGCCCGGCTCCTGTCGCAAAAACTGTCGGCGGATTTCGGCAAGAATTTTCTGCTGCAAAATCTGGGCGGCGCCGGCGGCGACATCGGCACCCATGACGGCGCGACCGCCATTGCCGACGGCTATACGATCGTGATGACGAGTTCGAGCTTTGTCGTCAATCCGAGCCTGCACGCGCAGGTGCCTTACGATCCGGTCAAGGATTTCAGCCCGATAACGATTGCGGCGTCTTCGCCCAATGTCGTCGTCGTCAACCCGAATGTGCCTGCAAAGAGTATGCAGGACCTCGCCGGCCTCATTCGGCGCGAGCCGGACAAATACAGCTTTGGCTCGGCTGGTATCGGCACCACGACGCACCTTTCCGGCGAATTGTTTCGGCTCTCCGCCGGGCTGAAGCTCATTCACGTGCCGTTTTCCGGCGCCGGCCCGGCTTTGCAATCGACGGTCGGCGGTTACACGCCGATCACGTTTTCGAGCCTGCCGGCGGCGATCCCTTTGATCAAAAGCGGGCTGTTGCGTCCGCTCGCTGTGACCAGCGCCAAGCGCGTCAACGCGCTGCCAGACGTGCCGACCATGACCGAACAGGGCTTTCCCGGACAGGAAGCTGAAACGCTGTTGTTCGTGCTCGCCCCCGCCGGTACGCCGCCGGACATCGTCAACGCGCTCAGCACCGAGTTTCGCAAGCTCCTCGCCTTGCCCGAGATCCGGAGCCAGTTCGACACGCTCGGCTTCAGCGCCTTGGCGACGACACCGGAAGACTCCGAACAACGGATCAAGGACGAGGTGGCCCGATGGGCCAAGGTGATCAAGGACGCCAATATTCAAGCCGGAGACTGAGCAGACAACGGACGCACCCGGTGCGATGATCCAGCTATAATGGAAAACGGCCGCGGCAAAGCGAGCGCGGCGAAAAGCCCGAGATAAAAAATCGGGCAAAAGGACCGGGCAGGACATGAATACGATGGTGAAGCCGTCTCACGTGACCCGCAACATCTCCAAGCAGGACCTGCGGTCCTGGCTCAGCGAGATGGATGCGGCGGGCGAAATCCGGCACATCAAAGGCGCCAATCGCGAGCGCGAGATCGGCGGCATCGTCGACATCTACCAGCGCAAAATCGGCAATCCCGCGGTCCTGTTCGACGATATCCCGGGCTATCCCAAAGGCTATCGCATTCTCGCCAATCTCCTCACCTCGATCCGCCGCATCAATCTCACCCTGGGAAATCCCGGCACCGGCAGCGAGATCGAGCTCGTCCAGCACTGGCGCCGTTATATGAAAGAGGCCAAGACCGTTCCGCCGGTCGAAGTGAAGTCGGGCGCGCTCTTGGAGAACGTGTTCACCGGCGACGACATCGATCTGTTCAAAGTCCCGGTGCCGAAATGGCATGAGCACGACGGCGGCTTTTACATCGGCACCGGCGACATGGTGATCATGCGCGATCCCGATACCGGCTGGATCAATTACGGCGCCTATCGCGTGCAGGCGCATGACAAGAACCTTGCCACCGTGATGTGCTCGAAGGGCAAGCACGGCGACATGATCCAGCGCAAATATCACGAGCGCGGCCAGCCCTGCCCGGTCGCCGTCGTCTGCGGCATGCATCCGGCGCTGTTCATGATCGCGGGCCTCGAAATTCCGCACGGCAAGAACGAATATGACGCCGCCGGCGGATTGATCGGCGAGCCGATCGAAGTCATCGCCGGCCCCAAGACCGGCCTGCCGATCCCGGCCCATGCCGAAATCGCATTCGAGGGCTTCATTCATCCCAACGACAAGATCGACGAGGGCCCGCTCGGCGAGTGGACCGGCTATTACGCCGGCGGTCTGAAGAAGGAGCCCGCGATCCGCATCGAGACCATGATGATGCGCAACGATCCGATATTGCTTGGCGCAATCCCGGGCATTCCGCCCGACGATGATTCCTTCTATCGCGGCTCGTATCGTTCGGGCGCGGTATGGAATCAGCTCGAGGCTGCGGGCGTCCCCGAAGTAAAAGGCGTCTGGTCGCATGCCGCCGGCGGCAGCCGTCTTTGGCTCACGGTCGCGATCAAGCAGCAATATGCCGGTCACGCCAAACAGGCCGGGCTGATTGCGTCGCAGTGCCATGCCGGTGCTTACGTCAACCGCTTCGTCGTCGTCGTCGACGACGACATCGATCCCGCCGACATGGACAAGGTGATCTGGGCGATGTGCACGCGCTGCGATCCGCGCGAAGGCATGGAAATCCTGCGCGGCTGCTGGAGCTCGGCGCTCGATCCGATGGCCTATTCCGAAACCGATCCGCGCAATGCGCGCGTCGTGATCGACGCCTGCAAGCCGTTCGGCCGCCGCGCGACTTTCCCGATCGTGGTGCGCGCCAGCGAGGAACTGGAACGCGACGTGCGGGCTAAATTCGGAAACCTGCTGCCCTAGAGCATGATCCGGAAAAGTGGAAACCGGTTTTCCGAAAAGATCATGCTCCATCAAAAAGCTACTGTGCAAGTGAGCTTCGCCGGAATCGTCCCATGAAGCTGCCGCCGTTCGACTACCAGGCTCCGGCGACGCTTCGAGAGGCTGTGCAGATTTTGGCGGACGGTGCCGGCGCGGCAAAAGCGATTGCCGGCGGCCAGAGCCTGATTCCGATCCTGGCCTTTCGCTTGGCCAGTCCGAGCGTGCTCGTCGATCTGGGCGGAATTGCCGGCCTTAACGACATCATGATCGGTGAAACAGGCGTCTCGATTGGCGCGATGGTGCGCTGGCGCCAGCTTGAAGAGCACGCCGGGCTACGCAGCGCCTGCCCGCTGATCCCGGCCGCCGTCGGTCACATCGCCCACTATCAGATCCGCAACCGCGGTACGATCGGCGGCAGCCTGGCGCATGCCGATCCGGCCGCCGAGTTGCCGGGAATTGCAGTTACCTGCGACGCGCAGATCGAGATCGCCGGCAAGACAGGCACACGGAAGGTTGACGCGCAGGATTTCTTCTTGGGCCCGCTCACCACCTGTTTGGCGCACGACGAGCTCATCACGGCGATCCATTTTCCGCCTTGGCCGTCGGCGCGGCGCTGGGCCTTCGAGGAATTCGCGCAGCGGCGCGGTGACTTCGCCTTCGCCGGTATCGCGCTTTACTATGACGAGCGGCCTGACCGCATCATCGAGAATGCTCATGTCGGCGTCATTGGTGCGACGCACATCCCGCGCCGCCTGTCTGCGGTCGAGGACGCGCTCAACGGCAAGAAATTTGCCGACACCATCATTGCGCTCGCCGCGAACACCGCCTCGTCGTCGGTCGAGCCAGACGACGATATCCATGCCAGCGCCGCCTATCGGCGCGCCCTTGTCGGCACATTGGTCGAGCGCGCGCTCATGGCCGCCGCCAGCCGGGGGCGCGCATCGTGAAAGTCCGATTCGAAGTGAACGGCAGCTCCGTAGAGGCCGATGTCGCGCCGCGCACGACGCTGTGCGATTGCCTGCGCCATCACATCGGCCTCACCGGCACGCATGCCGGATGCGAGCACGGCGTTTGCGGCGCCTGCACCGTGATCGTCAATGGCGAGGCGGTGCGGTCCTGCCTTCTGCTTGCCGTGCAGGCTTCGGGCGCAGCCATCGTCACCGTCGAGGGATTGGCGGACGGCGATAGAATTGTCGCCGCTGCAGCGGGCCTTCCAGAAGCACCACGCGCTGCAGTGCGGATTCTGCACCTCGGGAATGCTGACCACGCTGCATGCGCTGTTGAGCGACGAGCCGGACGCCGACGAAGAGCGCATCCGCGACGTGCTTTCGGGCAATCTGTGCCGCTGCACCGGATACATTCCGATCGTCGAGGCGGCGCTCGAAGCGCGCGAACACTATGCCAAAAAGCAGAGCCCGAAGGCCGGATGAGATCCGTCAACACCTATATCGGACGGCCGATCGAGCGGGTCGAAGACCGGCGCTTCCTGCGCGGGCGCGGCCAATATATCGACGACATCAAGCGCGACGGACAGTGGCACGCGGCGATCGTGCGCAGCACCACGGCGTTCGGCCGTATCGTCAAGATTGATACGGCGGCGGCCCTGGCGATGCCCGGCGTCCGCGCGGTCATCATCGCGCTCGACATCCCTAAGCCGATCCCGACGATCCCGTTTCGGCGCAAGAACCCGACCATCGCGCCTTACGCCCAGCCGGTGATCGCCAATGAATATGTCCGCTATGTTGGTGAACCTATTGCCGTCGTGCTGGCGGACAGCGCCGAGCTTGCCGAAGACGCCGCCGGTGAAGTCGTCGTCGAAGTCGATGCGCTTGCACCCTGCGTTGACGCGCAGGCCTCCGCAGCCGGCACGCATCTGTTGTTCCCGGGGACCAGTGGCAATATCGCCTCGACTTTCACGGCGCAGTGCGGCGATGCCAATGCGGCTTTCGCCGAGGCGCCTTATGTCCGACGCGAACGCTTCCGCGTGCAGCGGCACACCGCGCTGCCGATGGAAACGCGAGGCTTGCTTGCGGAGTGGCACGCCAGGAAGAATCATCTCACGGTCTCCGGCGCGGCAAAACTGCCGTTTTTCAATCGCCGCGCCATGGCCGGCATGATGGGGCTGCCGGAGACGTCCGTCGACTATATCGAGCTCGATGTCGGCGGCGGTTTCGGCGCCCGCGGCGAATTCTATCCGGAGGATTTTCTCGTCGCTTTCGCGGCGCGTAAGTACGGACACCCGATCAAGTGGATCGAGGACCGGCGCGAGCACTTCACCGCGATCGGCCATGCCCGTGAAATGGACGCCGAGATCGAGATCGCGTGTACTGAAAGACGGCACCGTGCTGGCGATGCGCGGCACCATGTATGCCGATATCGGCGCCTATGTCCGTCCCAACGGCATGACGCCGGTGCGCAATGCCATTCAATTCACCGCCGCGGCTTATCGCATCCCGAATCTGGACTTCACCGCGCACGGCGTCGTTACCAACAAGACTCCGGCCGGCACCTATCGCGGGCCCGGCCGTTTCGAGGGGTGCTTCTTCTGCGAGCGCATGATCGATATCGCGGCGCGCGAACTCAACATCGATCATCTGGAGATGCGGCGGCGCAATCTGCTCACCGACAAGGACATGCCTTATGCCCTGGTCGACATCGCGCCGGATGACGGTTTCGGCGCCGGCGAATGCGACAGCGGCGATTATCGCGTCACGCTCGATCATTGCCTGAAGGAATTCGGCTGGGAGGACAAGAAGGCGCTCGCCGGCACCTTGCACGGCGGCCGCTATCACGGCATCGGCATCGCCTGCTTCATCGAAGGCGGCGCGTCCGGTCCGCGCGAAGGCGCGCGCCTCGAGGTTTTGCCGGACGGCAGGGTCGACGTCTATGTCGGGTCGTCGGCGATCGGCCAAGGCATCGAGACCATCATGGCGCAGATCGCGGCCGACGCGCTGGAAATCCCGATGGACGATGTCCGCATCCTGCACGGCTCGACGAACTATCTCAAAGAAGGTTTCGGTTCCTACGGCTCGCGTGCGACCGTGATGGGCGGGTCCGCGATTATTCTGGCGGTCGAGGACATGCTCAAAGCGTTCTGCAACGTCGCGGCGGCGCGTTTCTCCGTTCCTCTTGAAGATGTGTCCGTGTCAGAAGGCGTCGCCCGCGCGCGCGATGGCCGTTCGCTGACGCTTGCGGAAGCCGCGACAGCCGGAAAACTGACCGGCGAAGGCAGTTTCAGCAGCGACAAGCGGACTTACACTTACGGCACCGCGGCAGCGCATGTCGCGGTCGACCCAAAGACTGGCGCAGTGCAGGTCCTCGACTATGTCGTGGTCGACGATGTCGGCCGCGCCATCAATCCGCTGACGCTTCACGGCCAGGTCGTCGGCGCGGCCGTGCAAGGCTTCGGCAGCGTGTTCAGCGAGAATCTCGATCTATGACGCTAACGGCCAGTTGCTCGTCGGCTCGCTTGCCGATTATCAGATTCCTCTTGCGACTGACTATCCGCACATCAGGGCGATCACCCTCGAGCAGTTTCCCGCGCCGCATAATCCGCTCGGCGCCAAGGGCGCCGGCGAAGGCGGCATCATTCCGGTCGGCGGCGCCGTCACCAACGCCATCGCGTCGGCGTTGAGCAGCCTGAATGTCCAACCGACCGAACTGCCGCTGACGCCGCCGCGGCTCTGGGAATTGATCGAGAAATCGCGCGCTGCGACAAAGGTATAGAACTAGCGGCGTTGATTTGCCTAATGTCTGCTTGGCTCCGGAAGCTGACATGGCTTGGCTCGGTTGTGACGTCCGCTAAGTGCCAGAAGCGGTCTTTAGGGCGGTGGGCAGCTCAAACCATAAAGCCAACAATAAGCAAGTGCGAATACGATTCGAGGCGCCGAAAGCGCCGAGTAAAGGCTAGAGTACATCACTAGAAGTGTTATCGAGAGGCACAGAGCTACAACCCATTCGACTGCTCGAAGTGCGGCGCGGACAAGGCTTCGGAGCTTCTGCCGGTTTGGCTGGAGCGATCCTTCGTCTGCCAGTGATTGCCCGTCAACGCATGCAAAAAGCGATGCCCGATCGACGCCCCAGCACACCATGCCGCCAAAAATGGTGATGAGGGGTATCGCTGCGGCGGTTGCTAGTTTCGAGAAAAAAGCATGCATGATCAGCACTACTCCGCCTAAGCAAGGCACTAAAATCACGATCGGCGCAACAACCAACATGACGAACGCGAATCGACCTAAACTCCCCACTGGCGGCTGCTTGCGCAGCAAAATGAACATCGGTAGTCCGACAAGAGCGCTGGCCAACCACATAGCTGGCTGCATGGACAAGAGCATCCCTAGCGGAGTGAACAAGGGGTCGGCCGTGTCGTGGGAGGCGGCGACTACGACGAAGGCAGCGCACACAACTGTGCCGGCAAGGACGCCCAGCAGATAGCCGGGCGTTGAAATAGGCTTTGTGGCTGACATCTCTTACCCTCACGGCAAAGCGCGCCACCAAAAGTGTGCCAATCAAAAATGTTCGCTTTGGGTCAAAAGCCGACCTTAAGGCGCATGCCCGCGATGTCCGCTGTTCCCCCAACAATGGCCGTCGGCTTAGTTTAGATAATGAGTAACACCGACGGCCCTGTCGCGCATCAAACGCGGCCGCGGTCGAGTGCAGCGAACAACGCTCCAGGCTTGATCGGAATCTGCACAATACGGACATTGAACGGCGACAGTGCATCTTCGACGGCCGACGCGATCGCCGCCGGCAGCGGAATGACCCCCGACTCTCCAACCCCCTTCACGCCAAGCGGATTGAGCGGCGTCGGCAATTCCTTATGCACGATTTCCATCGGCGGCATTTCAGTAGCTGTCACCAGGAGATAGTCGGCGAGATTTGTGGTCAGCGGCTGGCCGTCGGTGCCGAAACCCATCCATTCATAAAGCCCGTTGCCGACGCCGTGCGCCAGAGCGCCCATCAACTGGCCGTCGACCATGTTCGGATTGATGATCTTGCCGGCGTCGTGGACGAAGACGATGCGTAGGATTTTGACCTCGGCGGTTTCCAGATCGACCTCGACCTCGGCCACGGTGCAGCCGTTGGCATAGGTCATGGCATTGATGATCACGGCCTCGCTCGCCTCGACGCCGGGCTGCATGTTTCCCGGCAACAGGAAGCCGGGCGAGCCCACCATTTCCTTGGCGATCCGCGCCATCGACACTTTGATGTCGGCGCCTTTGACATGGATCTGGTCGCCGGTGATGTCGAGATCGGCCGCGTTGGCCTCCAGAAGATGGCTCGCGATCTTGAGCACCTTCTCGCGCACTTTGACGGCGGCGACATGCGCCGAGGAGCCGGCCATGACCGTCTGCCGGCTGTTGAAGCCGCCGAAGCCCATGGCGACCTTCGCCGAGTTGCCGGTCGAGACGATCACGCGCTCCACGGTGCCGCCGAGCTGTTCGGCGACAACTTGCGCCAGCATGGTCTTGATCCCCTGCCCCATGGCCGAGGCGCCCGTCGCGACATGGATCATGCCCGACGGCTCGACACGGACATTGACCTGCTCGAACGGACCGCGGCCGGTGCCTTCGACGTAATTGGCAATGCCGATGCCGATATAGCGGCCCTCCGCGCGTGCGGCCTTCTGACGTTCCGGAAACGATTGCCATGCCGAGCGCTGCAAGGCTTCCGATTGGCACGCCGGATAATCGCCGGAATCGAGCTCGACCGGAATCCCGCCGCGGGTGACGAAGCCTTTTTTGAACGGCATGGCGGAAGCGGGCACGAGATTACGCCGCCGGATTTCGGCACGGTCCAGTCCCATTTCCCGGGCCGCGATGTCGAGAAGGCGTTCCATGACGAAGACACCCTGCGGCTGGCCGGCGCCGCGGATCGGCGTCACCGGCACTTTGTTGGTGAGCACGACTTTGATGTCGAGCCGATAGGTGGGCACGACATAAGCGAGCGTCAGCGACGCCGCGGATCCCTGCGGCACCGTCAGACCGCGCGCGGTATAGGCGCCGTGATCGTGCAGCAGCGCGCCCCGCACACCGAGAATCTTGCCGTCGGCGTCGAGCGCGATCTCGGCGTTCCAGTACTGATCGCGCTCTTGCGTGGTGGCGACGAAATGCTCCCGGCGATCCTCGATCCATTTCACCGGCTTGTTGAGCGCGATCGCCGCCACCGCGACGGCGGCTTCTTCGGGATAGAACACGAGCTTTGGGCCAAAGCCGCCGCCGACATCCGGCGCCGCGACGCGCACCGATGCCTGATCGCGTCCGAGAATGTCCGCGAGCAACCGGGCGCCGACCAGCGGCGTCTGCGTTGAGCTCCATAGCGTCAAGCGGCCTTCCACGTCGGTATAGGCGACCGCGCCGCGGCACTCGATCGAATGCGCGCAGCCGCGGTGCTGCTCGATCGAAGCCTTGAAGATATGCGCGGCCGTGGCGAAGGCGGCATCGACATCGCCATAAGAGCTGGCGAACTCGGCAAGCAGATTGCTGCCGGCATCGGCATGCGCGTGCGCCGCATTCGATTCAAGCGCAGCATGACAGTCGGTGACCGCGGGCAACGGCTCATAATCGATTTCGACCAAAGCCGCGGCGTCCTCGGCGAGATAAGGCGCGTCGGCGATGACGACGGCGACGGCCTCGCCGGCATAGACGGTTTCGTGCTTGGCCAGGATGGGCCGATCGCGCTGTTGCTTGTAGGTGCGATCCGGCAGCGCGACCGACAGCAGATCGGTGATCACGTGGCGTGCAATGTCCTCGGCGGTCAGCACGGCGCGGACGCCGGGCGCCGCCAGCGCTGCCGCCTTGCCTATGGAGAGGATTTTGGCGTGGGCATGCGGGCTCCGGACGAACACCGCATGCAGCATGCCGTCGATATGAATGTCATCGACGAAACGGCCCTTGCCCCGGATCAGATCGGCATCCTCGATCCGCAGAACGCGCCTGCCAATCGTCTTCGTCGTCACGCGCCAAACTCCGCCGCCGGCCGCAGCGCAAAATGCGTCGGCAGATAAGATTTTATTCCCTGAAAAGCAGCCTGTATCAAAATTGGTACTAATCCCATTTGCGGTACTTTAGCCCATCATGCTACGCATGCAATCGTTCTTCTTTGTTATCGTCTGCGGACAAAGCACCCCACAATGGATAGTGAAAAGAAATACGACACGCTTGTGATCGGTGGCGGCAATGCGGCGTTATGCGCCGCCATCAGCGCGCGCCGCGCGGGAGCTTCCGTCGTCGTGCTCGAAGCTGCGCCGAAATTCTATCGCGGCGGCAATACCCGCCACACCCGCAACATGCGCTGCGCACATGATGCAGCCACCGCGACGCTGACCGGGCCGTATCACGAAGAAGAATTTTTCGACGACCTGTTGCGGATCACCAGCGGCAATACCGACGAAGTGCTGGCGAAGCACATGATCCACGAGTCCAAGGAAATGCTGACCTGGATTGCCGAGCAAGGCGTCCGCTTCCAGCCTTCGCTTGGCGGCACGCTGACGCTCGGGCGCACCAATTCGTTCTTCCTGGGCGGCGGCCGCGCCATGCTCAACGCGCTCTATCAAACGGCGGAAAGCCTCGGCATCGATATCCACTACGACGCGCCGGTGACCGGGCTCGATATCCAGAACGGCATGTTCCTGTCGGCGCGCGTCGATCTTGCCGGTGAAAGCAGAACCATACGTGCCTCGACACTGGTCGCCGCCTGCGGCGGTTTCGAATCCAACATCGAATGGCTCAAGCAATATTGGGGCGACGCTGCGGATAACTTTCTTATTCGCGGCACGCGTTACAATCGCGGCTCCGTTCTCAAAATGCTGCTCGAGAACGGCGTCCAGGACATCGGCGATCCGACGCAATGTCATGCCGTCGCCATCGACGCCCGCGCGCCGAAATATGACGGCGGCATCATCACCCGCCTCGACTGCGTCGTCTTCGGCATCGTCGTCAACAAAGAGGCCAAGCGCTTCTACGACGAAGGCGAAGACGTGTGGCCGAAGCGCTACGCGATCTGGGGACGGCTGGTCGCGCAGCAGCCCGACCAGATCGGCTACATTATCTTTGACGCCTCGTCGCTGCGGCTGTTCATGCCGTCGCTCTACCCGCCGCTGCAGGCCGACACGATCGGCGAACTGGCAAAAAAATTCGAGCTTGATCCGGCAGCGCTGGAGAAGACCGTTGCCGATTTCAACGCCGCCGTCCGGCCCGGCACGTTCAATCACGCCGATCTCGACGATTGCCGCACCGAAGGGCTGACGCCGCAGAAATCGCATTGGGCGCGGCGCATCGAGAAGCCGCCGTTCTACGGCTATCCGGTGCGGCCTGGCATTACCTTCACCTATCTCGGAACGCGCGTGAACAAGGAAGCGCGCATGGTGATGAAGGACGGCACGTCTTCCGCCAACATGTTCGCGGCCGGCGAGGTCATGGCCGGTAACGTGCTCGGCAAGGGCTATGCCGCCGGCATCGGCATGACTATCGGCAGCGTATTTGGACGGATTGCCGGACGGGAGGCCGCGAAAAATGCCCGCAACTAACATGCACACGACAACGCATCACACTTCGCCGGTTCTGGCGGAAGCCGACCGGCTCATGGTCGTGTGCAATTCGTGCCGCTATTGCGAAGGTCTGTGCGCGGTGTTCCCGGCGATGGAGATGCGCCGCGTCTTCACCGACGGCGACCTGAACTACCTGGCGAATCTCTGCCACGGCTGCGGCGCCTGCTATTTCGACTGCCAGTTTTCGCCGCCGCATGAATTCGAGGTCAATGTGCCGCGCGCGCTCGCCAAAGCGCGGATCGAATCGTACCGCAGCTATGCCTGGCCGCGCCTGTTCTCCGGCTTGTTCGCGCGCAACGGCTTTGCCGTTGGAGTGGTCGTCGTCCTGAGCGGGTTGGTCTTTATCGCGGGATTTGTCGCCTATAACGACCCCGGCACGCTGCGGAAGATTTATGCCGACCCCGGCGCGTTCTATGTCTTCATGCCGCACAACATCATGGTGCTCATTTTCGGCGTGGCGTTTATCTACGCTGTCGTCGCCATTCTCATCAGCGCCGTGATGTTTTGGCGCGATATCGGCGAGCCGGTAGCCGCGTTCACGCCGCAGCCGCTGTGGCAGGCCACCAAGGACGCCGCCCATCTGAGATATCTCGACGGCGGCGAAGGCGGCTGCGCCAGCACCGAGGACCAGCCGAAGGATCGCCGCAAGATTTTCCATCATCTCACCTTCTACGGCTTCGCGCTGTGCTTTGCCGCGACAATTGTTGCGACGGGCTACCATTACCTGCTCGGCCGCGAGGCGCCCTATGCCTGGTACGACCTGCCGGTGATCCTGGGTACGCTCGGCGGTGTCGGGCTGGTGATCGGCCCCATCGGTCTGTTCGTTGCCAAGCGCGAGCGCGACCCGGTCCTGCTCGATCCCGGCAGCACCGGCATGGATGTCGCGTTCATCTTTATCTTGTTCGCGACCGGGCTGACCGGCCTCGCTTTGCTGTTTCTCCGCGAGACGCCGCTGATGGGCACGCTGCTCGCGCTGCATCTGGGCGTCGTCTTCGCGCTGTTTCTGCTCCTGCCTTACAGCAAGTTCATGCACGGCATCTATCGGTTCCTCGCGCTCACCCGTTACGCCAAGGAGCGCGCCACGCATCAGCCGATATCCGAATGAGCGGACTATTGCTGTAAGGGGAGACCGACGTGTCGAAACTGCCGTTGACGCTGGCTTGCGGCGACTACGAGATTGTTCGCGCGCTCAAAGAAGGAACCGTGACGCCGGAAGGCATCGACCTGAATGTGCTGACGGGCATGGATTCGACGACCCGCCATTGGCGTTTCCTGCGCAACGGCGACTTCGACGTCGCGGAAGTGTCCGCGTCTTCTTATCTCGTCGCGCGCGATCAGGGCATCGCCGTCGATGCTATTCCCGTTTTCCTTCACCGCCGGTTCCGCCACGGCTTCATTTTCATCAACACGACGAAAGGCATTCGCAAGCCGTCGGATCTCGCCGGCCGCAAAATCGGCCTCAAGCAGTTTCAGTCAACCGCGCTGGTGTGGCTGCGCGGCATCCTCCAGCACGAATACGGCGTGCCGCTTGAATCGATCGAATGGTTCTGCGAGCTCGACGAAACCGTCAATTTCGACGGCGCCTCTCGCCTCAACATCGTGCGCCTGCCGCATGACAGCTCGGTCGAACAGATGCTGGCCGAGGGCGAACTCGATGCCCTGCTGCATCCCGATCTGATCCGGCCGCTCCTGGAAAAGGATCCGCGGGTGGCGCGGCTGTTTCCGGATTATCGGCGCGAGGAGCTCGCCTATTATCAGAAGACCGGCATCTTCCCGATCATGCATGTGCTCGGCATCAAGCGCGAGATCGTCGAGAAGAATCCCTGGGTAGCGATTAATCTATTTCATGCCTTCGACGAGTCACGAAAGATCGCCATGAAACGGCTGGCCAATCCGCGCGTCGTGCCGCTGGTCTGGTATCGCGAGGCTTGGGAAGAGCAGGACAGCATCTTCGGCGACGATCCGTGGGACTACGGCCTGTCGAAGCAGAATGAAAATACGCTTTCGACCCTTGTTGAGTATGCGCATGAGCAGGGCCTGACCAAGCGCCAGCTTCCGCTCGATGAACTGTTCCTCAACGTCTTCCAAGGCCGCAAGCGCGGGGCCGAATTTCGCGTTTGAGTCCGGGCTGCTTCGCCGCATGCGCGGCACTGGCCGGGGCGGCAGTCCATGTCGGACCAAGTCTCCGCCTAAAATTCCCCAGTCGGCGCCGCACATCGCTTTATTCATTTGCCGGTAAAGACAATGCTGTTCGATCTTCGCTGGGAAAGCCGGATGCCGGATGCCGTCTGCCTGTGCCACTCGCGTATCGGCATGGCCGGATAACCGCCGACCGCTTCCCTTTCCTTAATATCGCGGATCACTCCGCTCTTACTGGCGATACGTGCGCCTGAGCCGACGTGAAGATGGTCGCTGATGCCGACCTGTCCCCCGATCATGACGCCGTCCCCGACGACAGTACTGCCTGCGATACCGACTTGGCCGCAAATGACGCAATGTCGTCCAAGTCGCACATTGTGCGCGATGTGGACGAGGTTATCGAGAACAGTCCCCGCTCCGATGACGGTGTCACCGGTCGAACCGCGGTCTACCGCGCAATTCGCACCGATCTCGACATCGTTTTCGATAATGACGCGGCCAAGCTGCGGAATGCGCAATCGCCCGTTCGCCGTGGGCACGAAGCCGAAACCCTGCCCGCCGATGCTGACACCGGACGCGATCCGGACTCGAGCGCCTATGATGGCGTAGCTTATGCAGCTGTTTGCCCCGACTGCGCTGTCGTTGCCAAGCACGACGCCGCTGCCAATGACGGCGTGACAAGCGATGTGGCAACCAGGCCCGACTTCTGCGCCGGCGCCGACGACGGCTCCGATGTCAATTCGCGCTCCGGCGCCGATGACGGCGCTCGGATCGATCCGCGCATCGGCGGATATCATCGGCTCCGGCCGACTGGACGGATAATACAAAAGACCGATCCGGGCAAAAGCGAGCTGCGGTTGGTCGACGCTCATGAGGCTCACCCCGTGAGGTCCGTTCCGGGCAAAGTCTCGGGTCGTGACAACAGCGGACGCATGAGTCGCGTGAAAGGCATTCAGGTACTGCGAATGATTGAAGAAACTGAGCTCGCCGGGACCAGCCGTCTCCAACGATGCAATATCGCTGATCATCACGTCTTTGGTTGCCGGATCCAGGAGCTCGGCATCGATCTCCCCGGCAATGTCCTCAAGACGAAATGGGCCGAAGCGCCGAAAAAACCGCGGATCAGCCATCGTACTCTTCTCTTCCTGTTGTCGATTGGGATCGTCGAGGCCGACGTCTATGACCAAAGCCGCCGTCGTATTCAGAGTCGCAATCTTGACCCCGCGCGACTGACTAGGCCGTCACTGGAGCGCCGCAAGTTCACGAAATGACACCAAGCGGTTCCGCTCTTCGTCCCACAGCGCGAGGCGCACACAGTAAAGGCTTTCGAGGAGCGTCAGTCGGCCGATTGCGCGCAACTCCGGATGATCGCGTAGCACCTCCGGCAATCGGTAATACGGAATGCGGCTGCAGAGGTGATGCACGTGATGGACGCCGATATTCGCCGTGAACCAGCACAGGAAGATGGGCAGATCGTAATACGAACTACCCCACAAAGCGGCATCATGCAGGCGCCATTCGCCGTCTCGCGCCCATGTCGTGCGCTCGAACTGGTGTTGCACGTAGAACAGCCACACGCCGGCCGAGGCAGCCAGCAGCATGATTGGAAGATGCACCAGAAGAAATGCGTTGATGCCGACGAACCAGACCACAATGGCGACGACCAACGCGATCGCGAGATTGGTCGCCATGGTACTGGCCCAGGGTTGCCAGCCCTTGCGCATCATCCCCACCGGCAGACGCTGCTGCAGCAGGAACAGATAGGCGGGGCCCAGACCGAACAGAATCAGCGGATGGCGGTAGAGCCGGTATTTCAGCCGGCCCCAGTACGACAGCGCGCGATATTCGCGCACCGTCAACGTATCCACGTCGCCGATGCCGCGGTGGTCGAGATTGCCGGCGGTCGCATGGTGAACCGCATGGCTGCGGCGCCAGAAATCGTAGGGCGTCAGAGTCAGCACGCCGATGACGCGGCCGACCCAGTCGTTCGCATGGCGATGGGCAAAGAAAGCGCCATGACCACAATCGTGCTGGATCATGAATAGCCGCACGAGAAAACCGGCGGCCGGAATGGCGATGAGCAAGCGAAATCCACGCATGGCCCAGCGTGAAGGCAAACCAGGCGGCGGCCCATAGCGCCGCCAGCGGCAAGGCCGTGATCACAAGCTCGGCGATGCTGCGCACGTAATTCGGCTGGCGATAGCCGCCGAGAATCTGTGTCCATCGGCGCGCGTCGGGCCCTGAAACACCTGAATTATGTCCGATGTTCAAGATGGTTTCCGCAGCACGCGTCAGCGACGCTTGCTTGCCGCTTTCCGCTTCGCCGGACGCGGTGCCGCTTGCGGCTGCGAATCGGTTTTTTCCCTCGCGAGGCGCAAAGCGCGAAGCCGCGCCATGTTGGCCAGAGACGCGCGACTCTCGGTCTGGTATTCGCGCATCGCCTCAGTCTTGTCGCGCTCACGTTCAGCTTTCGCGGCGGCGACCAGCGATTGCTTCTCATCCTGTAAAATCGTCATCGGCTCCTCCTTCGAAAGGCGCAGCAATGAAGAGCCCCACGTGTCAACGCGGGGCTCTCGAACCATAAAGCTCTGCCAGTACATCCGTGGTCAGAGAAACATGGCCCTTTGCGCGACCGATCAGGCGGCGCGCAGATTGTCCGCCGACGACTTGCCGGTGCGGCGGTCGTCAACGACATCGAAAGAAACCTTCTGTCCCTCGTTGAGGGTGCTCAATCCTGCGCGTTCGACCGCGCTGATATGAACGAAGACGTCCTTGCCGCCATCCTCCGGCTGAATGAAGCCGAAGCCTTTCTGGCTGTTAAACCACTTCACGGTACCCGTATTCATCAAAGTATTCCTTCACTGCGGGTGTGCACGTGGAATTTGGCGCACGAGGTCTCGCCGCCAACATTCCGGTTGTCGATTTTGGAAAAATGTCTGAAACGTGCGCGCCCGTAGCGACGCGAAGCGGCCCAGTTCTTTTGGCCAAGTATCGATGCAACCTAATATAGCAGCCGAGTGGGTTTATTTCAAGGCAACGCCGAAATTGCGGTGTTGCAACCAAGAAAGCTTAACGGCCGCCGGCTTCTTTGCGCAGCATGCTTAATTAGCGTCGAATTTCGGGCTTGCCGCAATAACAAGATCGCTTTCGGCGACGGCCCGCTCGTAAGCTTCGTCCTTGCTCTTGATTCGATATTGCGTCGTTCCATCGTCAGTCAGCCGCAGGCTTACGATCCGATAGGCGCCTTTAGCCGCGGAACGCGACGTCGAAGGGATGAGGTCGACTGTTTGACCCACTTTGAATTTATGAGCGCCATCTGTCATTAGGCGGTCCCCTCATCGCTTGCAGTTTTTTTCACGCGCCACAACTGATAGCCGTGATCCCTGATCGCAGCCTCGATCGCGGCGCGGGATAGTTTATACGGAAATTCACGGTCTGGGGCGATGGCTCCGGTGGCACGCCACGGCTTGAACTGGCTTGGCAGCTTGTATCCGGTCAGATCGCCGGCGAACGCGTGCAGCTCCTTATTTGTCTCGGACTTGAAGACAAATATCCGAATTGTGCCGGTGGCGGCCGCGTCGTCCTCTTTGCTCATGTCATCCTCGATAAATCGCGGGCTAGCGCCGGCGAAATTGATTGCGCTGCGGCGGACGACTGGCCGGCCCGGCCCGTTCGTCCTTGTGGCGAAAAATCAGACGACCTTTTTCCAGATCATACGGCGACACTTCGACAGTTACCCGATCGCCGGCAAGGGTCTTGATCCGGTTCTTCTTCATTCTGCCGGCGGTGTAGGCGACAAGCGCGTGGCCGTTGTCGAGTTCAACGCGATACCGCGCGTCGGGCAGTATCTCGATCACCAGACCCTCGAATTGCAGAAGTTCTTCTTTAGGCATGTGCTGATCCTTTCGCACACGGCGCACGCACTACAGCGGCCTGCACATGACGCGCAGAACCGGTATTGCGGGTGAGCGGGACACCCCACGCGATCTGGGCTGTCAGTGGATTAAAAAAAGCGAGCCAGAAACCGTTAGGCAAAAACCGTCAGACGGTGTCTATACGCGCGGCGCGCACAAAGCCCTTTCATAGGGAGCGCTAATATGGGCCGAAGATGTGTTCGTTTCAAGGTCGGATAGCAATCGGCCGACGGCGAAGTGGCTGGAATTGATACTAATTTCAACTTTCTTCCATCGTTTCAAAGACTATGGCGACCGTCCATTGCTGCGCATGTTGGGGCGCCGAGTCGTGTCCCGCTGATATTTCCCATTTTCCAACTTGCCGAAGTCCCTCCTGCGAAGCCCACCATCGTGTTGCCACGTCCAAGGCTTCCGTCCTCGTGGAACCAGTGAAGGTTTTTCTGTTCATGGTTCGCGCTTCGACGAGTTTGAGTATCGTCTCTTCTCGATTTCCGACCGTACTCTCGCGTTTGTGCTAGGACATTGTTTCCAAGATCGTCCTCGATTGCAGGAACTGCCCAAGGAAACGGGCTCGGCCGCTGAAAGCCAAATCATGACGTTTGACTATTCGTTGCCAGCCGAATTGTACTTGGCGAAGCGCGGGGGCGCTCAACGCAAGCGGCTTCAATATCGTTGCTTTTCGACGGCCGCCGAGGCCATTCGCTTCGCAGTCGAAGATTTTCCTTCTGTCCGTACGCTCGGGGCGTGGATGCAGGTCGGAAAGGCGCGCTTCGACGGCAAGGACATCCAGCGTCTCTACGACAACGGCGGTTATCCCTTGCGCCGTCGAACACTTTGAAATTCAGCCGCCAATCGGATCGGCTTGCGGGCTTGCTTGCGCTGTAATTATAGCAGTCGCGGCCCGAGCCGCGCGTCGATGATCTGCTTGGCCCGCACAATGATATCCTCTTCGCGGCTTTTCTCGAGATTAGTCGGGCTGTCGAGCAGTGGAGAGGCAGAGCCCCGTGAATAGATGGCCGCTCTCCAGCCTTTGCAGACCGGGCCGACCTCAAGGCGATAGCCTTTGTATTCTAAAGTGTGCGTCATTAACTTGCCCAGCGCCTTCCCGAAGAGTTCGTAGCGCTCTCTGTTACTTGCGGACGCCGGCGGCGATATCGCTCGGAACAACGTACGCGCAGATCGAGGGCCTCCGAGCCGCTCGGGGATGGTCTCGGTCCGGTATTTGAGCGGGCGGAGTGTACCGCATTAGGCCGCTGTCGTCCATTCTGAACGGCGGCGATGAACCGACTCGCCGCGCTCGTTAAGCGCGACCGAGCAACGCGGCGTGACATTGTATTTGGGATTTGGGATTTTTATTTCAGCGCGGTGTGTTCGCGCCCTGCCCGCATGCACTGCGGGCGCATCTCGCCTGGCTGGGCACGGCGGCCTCGGCTGCGATTGGCGTCAGCTCCACTGACGGCGGTCGAGCCATTTGTTGATCATGGAATGTGCGAGCGTCTCCGCCTGGTCGCGGTCGCCGCTCACTATTTTTCCGGGCATTTCCGCGTCGCTCGGATGAATGGCCACGAGCCATTCATCGCGTTCGATCCGGGCGTCGATCGTATACCTTATGCCTTTGTATTCCATAAAATGAACATTGCGCTCGAATTGAAACCCGAGCAATGAGCTCTGGCTCGGATGTTTGCCGTGGATCAATCAGCGCCGTCGGCGGCTGCGGCGGGTGTTCGCTTTTCAAGCGACGAATCGGCCTTCTTTGCCGACATGCCTGCGAACTGGCGATGCCAGAGGCCGCCCGGTCCGGCCAGCTGAGCCTTTGAGGCGGCCTTCAATCGTCCCATTCTAAGGACTCGCTATTCGCCCGGAATAGGCGCAGGGTCAGAGCAATAGCTCGTAAGACTGCGGGTCAAAAAATGCCCAATATTTTGGACGACGCCAAACGAGATGCTGCTGAGTGTCGGCGCACTGCCGCAGCCGAAACCGATCCAAATGTTGCATGCCAGCTGCTTGCGATAGCCGATGCTTGGGACAAGGTTATTCGTGCACATGATGAGGATATGCGACGCTTAGCTCGTGAGGCGTTACTGAGCGTTGCCGCACGGTCGGATCGACTGGCGGAGCAAGCGCGCAGGGAATCAAGCCAAACGTAAGATCGCCTCGCGTTCGCCCTCGACGTTTAGGCGCGGCCGCTATCGCGCCACCCGCAGCCTCAGCGGTCGCGTGGCGGCTTGTTTCTCCCGACCCTCTAGGCATCGCAAGCAAATTTTTAGAGGGGCGACGCGTGCAAGAACTGCGCGAACGAACCAGTGCGATCTGCCGAAAGGATACTTAATTGACCTATATCGTCAACGAGAGCTGCATCAAATGTAAGCTGATGGATTGCGTGGAGATCTGCCCCGTGGATTGCTTTTACGAGGGCGAGAACATGCTCGTCATCCATCCGGATGAATGTATCGATTGCGGTGTGTGCGAGCCCGAATGTCCGGTCGATGCGATAAAGCCGGACACCGAACCGGGTATGGAAAAGTGGATCGGGATCAACGCCCAATACGCAAAGATCTGGCCCAACATTACCGAGAAGAAGACGCCCCCGGCCGACGCTAAAGAATGGGAGGGTAAGCCGGACAAGCTCCAGCACTTCTCGCCGAACCCCGGTTCGGGCGATTGAACGCGCCCAATCGAATCACGATTGCTGTAACGGTGAAGAGGATATTTCAAGCCGCATCAGTTCCAAATTAGCCTTAGCGCCGCGCGGAACATTGCGATCGAGATGACAGGATCACGATGGAGTTTTTCGATCTCTCTCGTCACTGTCGTTATGACCGGGGTCAACGGAGGCAAATGAGCTGTCCGAGCCTACATCGGGACTCAAATGGCATTCGGCCACATTGCGCTCATGGTTTTCGGTCTCGCTCTTGATACGGTAATATACGTCGATGGCTTGGTCCTCCTGCGGCATCTGACGCACAATCTTGAAGAGACCGGGTTTTTTCTCACCGATAGGCGTGTACTCGACAGCTTGCCCGACCAGAAACTTGAAAGACATCGGGTTAAGTCCCTTCCGTATCGGAGGACATAGACCTGAAGTAATGCTCGGCATATTGATAGTAATTCTCGGCGCCGACCGTATTGCCGTTTTGGTCTTCCGCGCGGGCGAGCGCCATATACCGCTCATAATTTCTTTGCGCGCCGTTGGCGCTATTAGGGTTGGAGCGGTTGGCGGCTTGGGGCCACCGCCTTGAGCGTGCGGTCGGCGGCCTTTTCGGCCAAGCTTGTCGTGCAGTCATGATGCCTTTGTCATTATGTAGTGCGCCCGTCGTCTAAGGCGCGGTCCCCAGCGTAAATTCGTGGGCGACGAGAGACGATGGACGTCTCCTGGAGTACTGGAGTAAATGATCTCGATTTCTAAAGCAAATTGGTTCAGCCTTCGTGAAGACGCCGGCAGGATTTAGCGAAATTGCCTGGGCCTTCCCATTGGGAAGCCGACGTGATCGCCGGCTCCCCGCCGGAGGTCTTTATTTCTGCTGGGCGCTTTTCGTATTCGCCGTCTTCGAATGTTCGCCGGCGTTTTGCGCGTGCTGCTGGGCTTGGGTCGCGTGCTCTTTGCCCTTGGCATGATCGTTCTTGCCGTGAGCTTCGGCAGCGGCGCGATGAGACTTTGCCGCGGACTCGTGATGTTCCGCCGCTTGGTTGTGAGCGTCTTTCATGTTGATTTTCTCATATTGGCCGAGAAATTTCGGCAGCCTGAGAGAGCGGCCTCAATAGTGGCCGAATAGAGAGCCTTTGTTGTTTTAATCAAGCGAACAGAGCGCGGCGGCCTAACCGCTGCGACAAATGAGACGTTGCCCCTTCAGGTCGATCTACTTTTGCGATTGTGGTCGCTTTAGACCTTGGTGACGTGGGATGGTGGGGTTTTGAGCCAACCGGGAGGATCGATCATGGATATATTTCTGATAGCGATCGGCGTGATCGTCGGCGTCAGCGTTATCGTTTTCCTGTTCATTATCGAACCACGTCGAAAAATCTACGATAGATAAAGCTTCACCTCAATCGTCTTAGCGTCGACTGCGTCGTCTTCGGCATCGTCGTCAACAAAGAGGCCAAGCGCTTCTACGACGAAGGCGAAGACGTGTGGCCGAAGCGCTACGCGATCTGGGGGCGGCTGGTCGCGCAGCAGCCCGACCAGATCGGCTACATTATCTTTGACGCCTCGTCGCTGCGGCTGTTCATGCCGTCGCTCTACCCGCCGCTGCAGGCCGACACGATCGGCGAACTGGCAAAAAAATTCGAGCTTGATCCGGCAGCGCTGGAGAAGACCGTTGCCGATTTCAACGCCGCCGTCCGGCCCGGCACGTTCAATCACGCCGATCTCGACGATTGCCGCACCGAAGGGCTGACGCCGCAGAAATCGCATTGGGCGCGGCGCATCGAGAAGCCGCCGTTCTACGGCTATCCGGTGCGGCCTGGCATTACCTTCACCTATCTCGGAACGCGCGTGAACAAGGAAGCGCGCATGGTGATGAAGGACGGCACGTCTTCCGCCAACATGTTCGCGGCCGGCGAGGTCATGGCCGGTAACGTGCTCGGCAAGGGCTATGCCGCCGGCATCGGCATGACTATCGGCAGCGTATTTGGACGGATTGCCGGACGGGAGGCCGCGAAAAATGCCCGCAACTAACATGCACACGACAACGCATCACACTTCGCCGGTTCTGGCGGAAGCCGACCGGCTCATGGTCGTGTGCAATTCGTGCCGCTATTGCGAAGGTCTGTGCGCGGTGTTCCCGGCGATGGAGATGCGCCGCGTCTTCACCGACGGCGACCTGAACTACCTGGCGAATCTCTGCCACGGCTGCGGCGCCTGCTATTTCGACTGCCAGTTTTCGCCGCCGCATGAATTCGAGGTCAATGTGCCGCGCGCGCTCGCCAAAGCGCGGATCGAATTGTACCGCAGCTATGCCTGGCCGCGCCTGTTCTCCGGCTTGTTCGCGCGCAACGGCTTTGCCGTTGGAGTGGTCGTCGTCCTGAGCGGGTTGGTCTTTATCGCGGGATTTGTCGCCTATAACGACCCCGGCACGCTGCGGAAGATTTATGCCGACCCCGGCGCGTTCTATGTCTTCATGCCGCACAACATCATGGTGCTCATTTTCGGCGTGGCGTTTATCTACGCTGTCGTCGCCATTCTCATCAGCGCCGTGATGTTTTGGCGCGATATCGGCGAGCCGGTAGCCGCGTTCACGCCGCAGCCGCTGTGGCAGGCCACCAAGGACGCCGCCCATCTGAGATATCTCGACGGCGGCGAAGGCGGCTGCGCCAGCACCGAGGACCAGCCGAAGGATCGCCGCAAGATTTTCCACCATCTCACCTTCTACGGCTTCGCGCTGTGCTTTGCCGCGACAATTGTTGCGACGGGCTACCATTACCTGCTCGGCCGCGAGGCACCCTATGCCTGGTACGACCTGCCGGTGATCCTGGGTACGCTCGGCGGTGTCGGGCTGGTGATCGGCCCCATCGGCCTGTTCGTTGCCAAGCGCGAGCGCGACCCGGTCCTGCTCGATCCCGGCAGCACCGGCATGGATGTCGCGTTCATCTTTATCTTGTTCGCGACCGGGCTGACCGGCCTCGCTTTGCTGTTTCTCCGCGAGACGCCGCTGATGGGCACGCTGCTCGCGCTGCATCTGGGCGTCGTCTTCGCGCTGTTTCTGCTCCTGCCTTACAGCAAGTTCATGCACGGCATCTATCGGTTCCTCGCGCTCACCCGTTACGCCAAGGAGCGCGCCACGCATCAGCCGATATCCGAATGAGCGGACTATTGCTGTAAGGGGAGACTGACGTGTCGAAACTGCCGTTGACGCTGGCTTGCGGCGACTACGAGATTGTTCGCGCGCTCAAAGAAGCAACCGTGACGCCGGAAGGCATCGACCTGAATGTGCTGACGGGCATGGATTCGACGACCCGCCATTGGCGTTTCCTGCGCAACGGCGACTTCGACGTCGCGGAAGTGTCCGCGTCTTCTTATCTCGTCGCGCGCGATCAGGGCATCGCCGTCGATGCTATTCCCGTTTTCCTTCACCGCCGGTTCCGCCACGGCTTCATTTTCATCAACACGACGAAAGGCATTTGCAAGCCGTCGGATCTCGCCGGCCGCAAAATCGGCCTCAAGCAGTTTCAGTCAACCGCGCTGGTGTGGCTGCGCGGCATCCTCCAGCACGAATACGGCGTGCCGCTTGAATCGATCGAATGGTTCTGCGAGCTCGACGAAACCATCAATTTCGACGGCGCCTCTCGCCTCAACATCGTGCGCCTGCCGCATGACAGCTCGGTCGAACAGATGCTGGCCGAGGGCGAACTCGATGCCCTGCTGCATCCCGATCTGATCCGGCCGCTTCTGGAAAAGGATCCGAGGGTGGCGCGGCTGTTTCCGGATTATCGGCGCGAGGAACTCGCCTATTATCAGAAGACCGGCATCTTCCCGATCATGCATGTGCTCGGCATCAAGCGCGAGATCGTCGAGAAGAATCCCTGGGTAGCGATCAATCTATTTCATGCCTTCGACGAGTCACGAAAGATCGCCATGAAACGGCTGGCCAACCCGCGCGTCGTGCCGCTGGTCTGGTATCGCGAGGCTTGGGAAGAGCAGGACAGCATCTTCGGCGACGATCCGTGGGACTACGGCCTGTCGAAGCAGAATGAAAATACGCTTTCGACTCTTGTTGAATACGCGCATGAGCAGGGCCTGACCAAGCGCCAGCTTCCGCTCGATGAACTGTTCCTCAACGTCTTCCAAGGCCGCAAGCGCGGGGTTGAGTTTCGCGTTTGAGGCAAAATTCCCTAGTCGGTTCCGCACATCGCGTTATTCATTTGCCGGTAAAGACAATGCTGTTCGATCTTCGCTGGGAAAGCCGGATGCCGGATGCCGTCTGCCTGTGCCACTCGCGTATCGGCATGGCCGGATAACCGCCGACCGCTTCCCTTTCCTTAACATCGCGGATCACTCCGCTCTTACTGGCGATACGTGCGCCTGAGCCGACGTGAAGATGGTCGCTGATGCCGACCTGTCCCCCGATCATGACGCCGTCCCCGACGACAGTACTGCCTGCGATACCGACTTGGCCGCAAATGACGCAATGTCGTCCAAGTCGCACATTGTGCGCGATGTGGACGAGGTTATCGAGAACAGTCCCCGCTCCGATGACGGTGTCACCGGTCGAACCGCGGTCTACCGCGCAATTCGCACCGATCTCGACATCGTTTTCGATAATGACGCGGCCAAGCTGCGGAATGCGCAATCGCCCGTTCGCCGTGGGCACGAAGCCGAAACCCTGCCCGCCGATGCTGACACCGGACGCGATCCGGACTCGAGCGCCTATGATGGCGTAGCTTATGCAGCTGTTTGCCCCGACTGCGCTGTCGTTGCCAAGCACGACGCCGCTGCCAATGACGGCGTGACAAGCGATGTGGCAACCAGGCCCGACTTCTGCGCCGGCGCCGACGACGGCTCCGATGTCAATTCGCGCTCCGGCGCCGATGACGGCGCTCGGATCGATCCGCGCATCGGCGGATATCATCGGCTCCGGCCGACTGGACGGATAATACAAAAGACCGATCCGGGCAAAAGCGAGCTGCGGTTGGTCGACGCTCATGAGGCTCACCCCGTGAGGTCCGTTCCGGGCAAAGTCTCGGGTCGTGACAACAGCGGACGCATGAGTCGCGTGAAAGGCATTCAGGTACTGCGAATGATTGAAGAAACTGAGCTCGCCGGGACCAGCCGTCTCCAACGATGCAATATCGCTGATCATCACGTCTTTGGTTGCCGGATCCAGGAGCTCGGCATCGATCTCCCCGGCAATGTCCTCAAGACGAAATGGGCCGAAGCGCCGAAAAAACCGCGGATCAGCCATCGTACTCTTCTCTTCCTGTTGTCGATTGGGATCGTCGAGGCCGACGTCTATGACCAAAGCCGCCGTCGTATTCAGAGTCGCAATCTTGACCCCGCGCGACTGACTAGGCCGTCACTGGAGCGCCGCAAGTTCACGAAATGACACCAAGCGGTTCCGCTCTTCGTCCCACAGCGCGAGGCGCACACAGTAAAGGCTTTCGAGGAGCGTCAGTCGGCCGATTGCGCGCAACTCCGGATGATCGCGTAGCACCTCCGGCAATCGGTAATACGGAATGCGGCTGCAGAGGTGATGCACGTGATGGACGCCGATATTCGCCGTGAACCAGCACAGGAAGATGGGCAGATCGTAATACGAACTACCCCACAAAGCGGCATCATGCAGGCGCCATTCGCCGTCTCGCGCCCATGTCGTGCGCTCGAACTGGTGTTGCACGTAGAACAGCCACACGCCGGCCGAGGCAGCCAGCAGCATGATTGGAAGATGCACCAGAAGAAATGCGTTGATGCCGACGAACCAGACCACAATGGCGACGACCAACGCGATCGCGAGATTGGTCGCCATGGTACTGGCCCAGGGTTGCCAGCCCTTGCGCATCATCCCCACCGGCAGACGCTGCTGCAGCAGGAACAGATAGGCGGGGCCCAGACCGAACAGAATCAGCGGATGGCGGTAGAGCCGGTATTTCAGCTGCCCCCAGTACGACAGCGCGCGATATTCGCGCACGGTCAACGTATCCACGTCGCCGATGCCGCGGTGGTCGAGATTGCCGGCGGTCGCATGGTGAACCGCATGGCTGCGGCGCCAGAAATCGTAGGGCGTCAGAGTCAGCACGCCGATGACGCGGCCGACCCAGTCGTTCGCATGGCGATGGGCAAAGAAAGCGCCATGACCACAATCGTGTTGGATCATGAATAGCCGCACGAGAAAACCGGCGGCCGGAATGGCGATGAGAAGCGAAATCCACGCATGGCCCAGCGTGAAGGCAAACCAGGCGGCAGCCCATAGCGCCGCCAGCGGCAAGGCCGTGATCACAAGCTCGGCGATGCTGCGCACGTAATTCGGCTGGCGATAGCCGCCGAGAATCTGTGTCCATCGGCGCGCGTCGGGCCCTGAAACACCTGAATTATGTCCGATGTTCAAGATGGTTTCCGCAGCACGCGTCAGCGACGCTTGCTTGCCGCTTTCCGCTTCGCCGGACGCGGTGCCGCTTGCGGCTGCGAATCGGTTTTTTCCCTCGCGAGGCGCAAAGCGCGAAGCCGCGCCATGTTGGCCAGAGACGCGCGACTCTCGGTCTGGTATTCGCGCATCGCCTCAGTCTTGTCGCGCTCACGTTCAGCTTTCGCGGCGGCGACCAGCGATTGCTTCTCATCCTGTAAAATCGTCATCGGCTTCTCCTTCGAAAGGCGCAGCAATGAAGAGCCCCACGTGTCAACGCGGGGCTCTCGAACCATAAAGCTCTGCCAGTACATCCGTGGTCAGAGAAACATGGCCCTTTGCGCGACCGATCAGGCGGCGCGCAGATTGTCCGCCGACGACTTGCCGGTGCGGCGGTCGTCAACGACATCGAAAGAAACCTTCTGTCCCTCGTTGAGGGTGCTCAATCCTGCGCGTTCGACCGCGCTGATATGAACGAAGACGTCCTTGCCGCCATCCTCCGGCTGAATGAAGCCGAAGCCTTTCTGGCTGTTAAACCACTTCACGGTACCCGTATTCATCAAAGTATTCCTTCACTGCGGGTGTGCACGTGGAATTTGGCGCACGAGGTCTCGCCGCCAACATTCCGGTTGTCGATTTTGGAAAAATGTCTGAAACGTGCGCGCCCGTAGCGACGCGAAGCGGCCCAGTTCTTTTGGCCAAGTATCGATGCAACCTAATATAGCAGCCGAGTGGGTTTATTTCAAGGCAACGCCGAAATTGCGGTGTTGCAACCAAGAAAGCTTAACGGCCGCCGGCTTCTTTGCGCAGCATGCTTAATTAGCGTCGAATTTCGGGCTTGCCGCAATAACAAGATCGCTTTCGGCGACGGCCCGCTCGTAAGCTTCGTCCTTGCTCTTGATTCGATATTGCGTCGTTCCATCGTCAGTCAGCCGCAGGCTTACGATCCGATAGGCGCCTTTAGCCGCGGAACGCGACGTCGAAGGGATGAGGTCGACTGTTTGACCCACTTTGAATTTATGAGCGCCATCTGTCATTGGGCGGTCCCCTCATCGCTTGCAGTTTTTTTCACGCGCCACAACTGATAGCCGTGATCCCTGATCGCAGCCTCGATCGCGGCGCGGGATAGTTTATACGGAAATTCACGGTCTGGGGCGATGGCTCCGGTGGCACGCCACGGCTTGAACTGGCTTGGCAGCTTGTATCCGGTCAGATCGCCGGCGAACGCGTGCAGCTCCTTATTTGTCTCGGACTTGAAGACAAATATCCGAATTGTGCCGGTGGCGGCCGCGTCGTCCTCTTTGCTCATGTCATCCTCGATAAATCGCGGGCTAGCGCCGGCGAAATTGATTGCGCTGCGGCGGACGACTGGCCGGCCCGGCCCGTTCGTCCTTGTGGCGAAAAATCAGACGACCTTTTTCCAGATCATACGGCGACACTTCGACAGTTACCCGATCGCCGGCAAGGGTCTTGATCCGGTTCTTCTTCATTCTGCCGGCGGTGTAGGCGACAAGCGCGTGGCCGTTGTCGAGTTCAACGCGATACCGCGCGTCGGGCAGTATCTCGATCACCAGACCCTCGAATTGCAGAAGTTCTTCTTTAGGCATGTGCTGATCCTTTCGCACACGGCGCACGCACTACAGCGGCCTGCACATGACGCGCAGAACCGGTATTGCGGGTGAGCGGGACACCCCACGCGATCTGGGCTGTCAGTGGATTAAAAAAAGCGAGCCAGAAACCGTTAGGCAAAAACCGTCAGACGGTGTCTATACGCGCGGCGCGCACAAAGCCCTTTCATAGGGAGCGCTAATATGGGCCGAAGATGTGTTCGTTTCAAGGTCGGATAGCAATCGGCCGACGGCGAAGTGGCTGGAATTGATACTAATTTCAACTTTCTTCCATCGTTTCAAAGACTATGGCGACCGTCCATTGCTGCGCATGTTGGGGCGCCGAGTCGTGTCCCGCTGATATTTCCCATTTTCCAACTTGCCGAAGTCCCTCCTGCGAAGCCCACCATCGTGTTGCCACGTCCAAGGCTTCCGTCCTCGTGGAACCAGTGAAGGTTTTTCTGTTCATGGTTCGCGCTTCGACGAGTTTGAGTATCGTCTCTTCTCGATTTCCGACCGTACTCTCGCGTTTGTGCTAGGACATTGTTTCCAAGATCGTCCTCGATTGCAGGAACTGCCCAAGGAAACGGGCTCGGCCGCTGAAAGCCAAATCATGACGTTTGACTATTCGTTGCCAGCCGAATTGTACTTGGCGAAGCGCGGGGGCGCTCAACGCAAGCGGCTTCAATATCGTTGCTTTTCGACGGCCGCCGAGGCCATTCGCTTCGCAGTCGAAGATTTTCCTTCTGTCCGTACGCTCGGGGCGTGGATGCAGGTCGGAAAGGCGCGCTTCGACGGCAAGGACATCCAGCGTCTCTACGACAACGGCGGTTATCCCTTGCGCCGTCGAACACTTTGAAATTCAGCCGCCAATCGGATCGGCTTGCGGGCTTGCTTGCGCTGTAATTATAGCAGTCGCGGCCCGAGCCGCGCGTCGATGATCTGCTTGGCCCGCACAATGATATCCTCTTCGCGGCTTTTCTCGAGATTAGTCGGGCTGTCGAGCAGTGGAGAGGCAGAGCCCCGTGAATAGATGGCCGCTCTCCAGCCTTTGCAGACCGGGCCGACCTCAAGGCGATAGCCTTTGTATTCTAAAGTGTGCGTCATTAACTTGCCCAGCGCCTTCCCGAAGAGTTCGTAGCGCTCTCTGTTACTTGCGGACGCCGGCGGCGATATCGCTCGGAACAACGTACGCGCAGATCGAGGGCCTCCGAGCCGCTCGGGGATGGTCTCGGTCCGGTATTTGAGCGGGCGGAGTGTACCGCATTAGGCCGCTCTCGTCCATTCTGAACGGCGGCGATGAACAGACTTGCCGCGCTCGTTAAGCGCCACCGAGCAACGCGGCGTGACATTGTATTTGGGATTTGGGATTTTTATTTCAGCGCGGTGTGTTCGCGCCCTGCCCGCATGCACTGCGGGCGCATCTCGCCTGGCTGGGCACGGCGGCCTCGGCTGCGATTGGCGTCAGCTCCACTGACGGCGGTCGAGCCATTTGTTGATCATGGAATGTGCGAGCGTCTCCGCCTGGTCGCGGTCGCCGCTCACTATTTTTCCGGGCATTTCCGCGTCGCTCGGATGAATGGCCACGAGCCATTCATCGCGTTCGATCCGGGCGTCGATCGTATACCTTATGCCTTTGTATTCCATAAAATGAACATTGCGCTCGAATTGAAACCCGAGCAATGAGCTCTGGCTCGGATGTTTGCCGTGGATCAATCAGCGCCGTCGGCGGCTGCGGCGGGTGTTCGCTTTTCAAGCAACAAATCGGCCTTCTTTGCCGACATGCCCGCGAACTGGCGATGCCAGACGCCGCCCGGTCCGGCCAGCCGAGCCTTTGAGGCGGCCTTCAATCGTCCCATTCTAAGGACTCGCTATTCGCCCGGAATAGGCGCAGGGTCAGAGCAATAGCTCGTAAGACTGCGGGTCAAAAAATGCCCAATATTTTGGACGACGCCAAACGAGATGCTGCTGAGTGTCGGCGCACTGCCGCAGCCGAAACCGATCCAAATGTTGCATGCCAGCTGCTTGCGATAGCCGATGCTTGGGACAAGGTTATTCGTGCACATGATGAGGATATGCGACGCTTAGCTCGTGAGGCGTTACTGAGCGTTGCCGCACGGTCGGATCGACTGGCGGAGCAAGCGCGCAGGGAATCAAGCCAAACGTAAGATCGCCTCGCGTTCGCCCTCGACGTTTAGGCGCGGCCGCTGCTATCGCGCCACCGGCAGCCTCAGCGGTTGCGCGGCGCCTTGTTTCTCCGGCCCTCTAGGCATCGCAAGCAAATTTTTAGAGGGGCGACGCGTGCAAGAACTGCGCGAACGAACCGGTGCGATCTGCCGAAAGGATACTTAATTGACCTATATCGTCAACGAGAGCTGCATCAAATGTAAGCTGATGGATTGCGTGGAGATCTGCCCCGTGGATTGCTTTTACGAGGGCGAGAACATGCTCGTCATCCATCCGGATGAATGTATCGATTGCGGTGTGTGCGAGCCCGAATGTCCGGTCGACGCGATAAAGCCGGACACCGAACCGGGTATGGAAAAGTGGATCGGGATCAACGCCCAATATGCAAAGATCTGGCCCAACATTACCGAGAAGAAGACGCCCCCGGCCGACGCTAAAGAATGGGAGGGTAAGCCGGACAAGCTCCAGCACTTCTCGCCGAACCCCGGTTCGGGCGATTGAACGCGCCCAATCGAATCACGATTGCTGTAACGGTGAAGAGGATATTTCAAGCCGCATCAGTTCCAAATTAGCCTTAGCGCCGCGCGGAACATTGCGATCGAGATGATAGGATCACGATGGAGTTTTTCGATCTCTCTCGTCACTGTCGTTATGACCGGGGTCAACGGAGGCAAATGAGCTGTCCGAGCCTACATCGGGACTCAAATGGCATTCGGCCACATTGCGCTCATGGTTTTCGGTCTCGCTCTTGATACGGTAATATACGTCGATGGCCTGGTCCTCCTGCGGCATCTGACGCACAATCTTGAAGAGACCGGGTTTTTTCTCACCGATAGGCGTGTACTCGACAGCTTGCCCGACAAGAAACTTGAAAGACATCGGGTTAAGTCCCTTCCGTATCGGAGGACATAGACCTGAAGTAATGCTCGGCATATTGATAGTAATTCTCGGCGCCGACCGTATTGCCGTTTTGGTCTTCCGCGCGAGCGAGCGCCATATACCGCTCATAATTTCTTTGCGCGCCGTTGGCGCTATTAGGGTTGGAGCGGTTGGCGGCTTGGGGCCACCGCCTTGAGCGTGCGGTCGGCGGCCTTTTCGGCCAAGCTTGTCGTGCAGTCATGATGCCTTTGTCATTATGTAGTGCGCCCGTCGTCTAAGGCGCGGTCCCCAGCGTAAATTCGTGGGCGACGAGAGACGATGGACGTCTCCTGGAGTACTGGAGTAAATGATCTCGATTTCTAAAGCAAATTGGTTCAGCCTTCGTGAAGACGCCGGCAGGATTTAGCGAAATTGCCTGGGCCTTCCCATTGGGAAGCCGACGTGATCGCCGGCTCCCCGCCGGAGGTCTTTATTTCTGCTGGGCGCTTTTCGTATTCGCCGTCTTCGAATGTTCGCCGGCGTTTTGCGCGTGCTGCTGGGCTTGGGTCGCGTGCTCTTTGCCCTTGGCATGATCGTTCTTGCCGTGAGCTTCGGCAGCGGCGCGATGAGACTTTGCCGCGGACTCGTGATGTTCCGCCGCTTGGTTGTGAGCGTCTTTCATGTTGATTTTCTCATATTGGCCGAGAAATTTCGGCAGCCTGAGAGAGCGGCCTCAATAGTGGCCAAATAGAGAGCCTTTGGTGCTTTAATCGAGCGAACAGAGCGCGGCGGCCTAACCGCTGCGACAAATCAGCCGCTGCCCCTTCAGGTCGATCTACTTTTGCGATTGTGGTCGCTTTAGACCTTGGTGACGTGGGATGGTGGGATCTTGGGCCAACCGGGAGGATCGATCATGGATATATTTCTGATAGCGATCGGCGTGATCGTCGGCGTCAGCGTTATCGTTTTCCTGTTCATTATCGAACCACGTCGAAAAATCTACGATAGATAAAGCTTCACCTCTATCGTCTTAGCGACAAATAAAGTCCCGGCGCGGACTTGTGTTTTGGCTGCGGCACCACAAATACATACCAGCGGCAAGCAAAGGTTTGCCTGGCGGTTGCCCACAAAACAGCGATATGCCGAAGTCGCCGTTCCCTTACGGGCAGCGCTGCTGTTATCGGCGGACACAGTTTTAATTTCAAATTTCTAGTCTCAAAGTCGATCGTGGCTCGCGCCGCGGATGCTGCTTGCATCCGCACGGACATGCCACGCGCCTCCGTTCGCGGCCGTACTCTAAAACCTTCGTCATCCGCTTCGCGGGCGGACATGGATCGGGCCAAACATGGAATTGGTGGTCGATCGAGATACGCAACCTTCGCACGATCCGCGGTGGATCGACAGATTTCCTATCAAGAACGTCGACGAAGCGAGCGCGCTCGCCCAAGCAATCGTCGACACGATTCGCGATCCCCTGCTTGTCCTCGACCAAAATCTGCATGTTGTGACTGCGAACCGCTCTTTCTATCAGACGTTCGGTATGGCTCCTCAGAACGTTCGCGGTCACCCGCTTTATGGACTCGGCGACGGCCAGTGGGATATCCCCGAGTTGCGATTGTTGCTGGTCGACGTCGCGCCGCAACACGCCGTGATGCAGGCTTACGAGGTCGAGCGAGATTTTCCCAATATCGGCCGGCGCACGATGCTGTTGAATGCGCGCGAAGTGTTCAATCATAGGAATGCCGAAAAGCTAATTCTCCTGGCGATCGAAGACATCACCGAGCGATGCGACGCCGAACGGCTGACGGCGCAACTGCTGCGACAGAAGGAGACGCTGTTGCAGGAGATGCAGCATCGCGTCGCCAACAGCCTGCAGATCATCGCGAGCGTGCTTCTGCTCAAGATGCAGTCGGTCCACTCGGAAGAGACGCGGCTGCATCTTCGCGACGCTCATCAGCGAGTCATGTCGGTGGCGACCGTGCAGCAGCAGCTCCAAGCCTCGGGGCACGGCGAACCGATCGAGGTTGGACCTTATCTGTCGAGGCTATGCGATACGCTCGGGGCCTCCATGATTGGCGACAGACAGCCGATCTCTCTGAAAGTGGAGGCCGGCCCCGGCACGGCGGCATCCGACGAGTTGGTCAGCATTGGGCTGATTACGACTGAACTGGTGATCAATGCGCTGAAGCACGGATTTCCGACTGGCGCCGAGGGCAGTGAAATATTGGTCAGATACGATGTCGATGAATGTAACTGGCGTTTATCGGTGTCCGACAATGGCATCGGCGTGCAGACGGACGGAGGTGCCCGCGGACGTACCGGTCTGGGTACCACCATCGTCCAAGCGCTCGCGCATCAGCTCAAGGCTTCCGTCGAGATAACCCGTCTATCGCCGGGAATGGCCGTATCGATCGTCCACGTCGCGCAGCAGCCATGAGGCTACGCACCATCATGCAACCGGAGACCGGACCATGCCGATAGGACTCATCCTCGTTATCGTCCTCATTATTTTCTTGCTCGGCGGTTTCAGTGGCCGCTTTGGCGGCTACGGTTACGGCTACGGACATGGCGGTGTCGGTGTCATCGGCACCATCTTGATCATCGTTGTGGCTTTGGTGCTGCTTGGGCAGATCTGAGGTGAGAACCGCTGCACCAAAGCGATCTCGAATGATCAAACAAGTGTGCCGAGTGACCACATGACAATGACAAACGGTATGTTCAGGTTCGTACAGAGAGCGTTGTGGATTTACATGGCGGAAGCGGCGCTGGTCCTAGGACTCATTTTTATAATTCACGTTTTCACGTGAGCAAGTTGCCCTTTCCGGGCAATCGGTCAACGCGTCATCGCAAAAAGAGGCTTCACATGTTCAACACAAAGCAATATCGCGCGAAGGCGGCGGAATACGGAACTCGCAGCAAGGAAGCCACCGATCCGAGCCAAGTTCGCGAATACAAAGAGTCCAGTGACAGCTTTGGCTCGCTTGCTGAAAATGAAGAATGGCTCGCTGACAACTTCAACAAGACCCTTCAACCGTTGGACGAAGGGCGATCCATTCACGGCGCTCTCGCCGCGGAAGAGGAGCATGTTCTGCGATGCCTCGGCGCTTCGGTGCTCATGCAGTGGAACACGATTCCCGCCAAACTCCAGCGCGAGCTCTTTGATACTGCCGGATCGATGGGCGAACTATTGGCGACGGCAGAGCTGAGAGGACAAATCGCCAGGTTCTTGCATAAGCACAAGGACGACGGCTCGGCGCCGCCCAAGAGCCAGCCGCAGAAGGGCCAGATGCAGAAGAGCCAGCCGCAGCAGGGCGGCCAAACCAACAAGCCGGGCCAACAGCAGAGCCAGCAACCCGGTCAAAAGCCGGGTCAGCAGCAGACGCAGCAGCTTGGCCAGGACGCAAATAAGATTTGATTTCGAAGAGACCCTTGCCATTCGGCGGGTTCTTTTTCGCTTGCTAAAGCGAAACTCTGCAAGACAGGAAGTATTTCCGCATGCCTACCCATATCGCGCTCGTCGAGGATGGCCCCGGCTCGTACAGATTCACGTTCGCTTCCGGGCGCGGAGAGCTTTCCGGTCGCGTGACAGTGGGTATCGAAGGCCCTCCGGACAAGCGGTCGGATTACGATAGGGAACAGGCTGCCAGGAATCAAATTCTGGGTCTCTCCAGGGAATTCGCGGAGGCGTGCGGAGAATGAGCTCCACAGACACCACAAGCTCTGAAACGTTCGATTATAGCGCCAGCGCCGAGCTGTTCTCGTCGAGATACAGTAACGGCCGGCGGCAACCGCTCGACTACCGCCGTTTTGCGTCGGCCGCGGAGGCGCTGCGTTTCGTCATCGAGGACCTGGCGCCGCGGTTCTTTGTCGGCGCTTATCTCCAGGTGGAGGAATCAAGATACCAGGGCGCTGAAATCCGTCGCTTGTACGCCAGCTCACACTATCCCCTGCCCCGAAGGGTAGAGGACCCAATCGCATGATCGCGCGCTCGCTCAGCAAAACCGTCGTGTTCAGCAAGCCCTTTCTTTTAAGGGGCGTCGATCGCACGCTGCCGGCCGGAGATTATCGGGTCGTAACCGATGAAGAACTGATCGAAGGACTTTCTTTTCCGGTCTACCGGCGAGTTTCGACCATGATCTTCGTGCCGGCGACGCAGGGGGCGTCAGCCATCGAGATGGTCACGATCGATCCGCTCGATCTTCGCGGCGCTCTGGATAGAGACGCCGCACCGTAAAAGACAACGCGAGGTCGCTTCATTGACCATTCTCGATGTGTGGCACACGACCACGTACCGTTATCGACGTCCGGTTCGGCTCGGCGAGCACCGGCTGATGCTGCGCCCGCGCGACAGTCACGATCTTCGGATCATTGAAACCGATCTGAAGCTTTCACCGGCGGCAACGATACGCTGGAGCCACGACGTATTCGGCAATTCCATAGCGGTAGCCTCGTTCACAGAGCAAACGACCGAGCTGCGAATTGAAAGTCATCTGCGTCTGGAGACGTTTGCACAAAAACGTCCGGCGTTTCAGATCACCGCGGAAGCCGAGACTTATCCCTTCATCTACTCCGCAGACGACCGTATCGACTTGGGACGGCTGCTCGATCGCCAGTATCCCGATCCCGCCGACCGGGTCGGATCATGGGCGCGCGGCTTCGTGCGCAGCAAGCCGACCGATACCCTGGCACTCCTCGCAGACCTGAACAGCGGTGTGGGTGCATGGATCTCCTATCAGAGCCGCGAAACCGAGGGGACACAGACACCGGTAGAGACCCTGAACCGTCGCTGGGGATCGTGTCGGGATTTCGCGGTGCTCTTCATTGAAGCAGCTCGATGTCTCGGCTTCGGTGCCCGGGTCGTATCCGGCTATCTGTATAATCCTTCGAGCACGGCAAGCGGTGCCGGAACGACCCACGCGTGGGCCGATATCTATGTTCCAGGCTCCGGTTGGGTCGCGTATGACCCGACCAACGGCACCATCGACAGCAGCGACTTGATTCGCGTTGCGGTCACCCGCGACATCAGTCAGGCAATTCCGGTCGCCGGCAACTTTGTCGGCACTTCCGACAGCTATCTAGGCATGACCGTTGACGTCACCGTAACACCGGAACGCAGCGGAAGCCGCAAAAGCGCCGTCCGTTGATTCGTTTCCATCTGCGGCGCGCCCCGATCTCAGTCTCCACCAGCTACGCAACTCTTGCCTTCGCGCCTGTTTGCGGCGGCTTTGCGATTTTGTTTATTAGCGGCTGGATTGTCGCTGGATTTATTCGCCCGCACTAACAGCGTCGGAGCAGTTCGCGGCAAAAGCCGCCGCAACAGTCTAGATGTTCGACATGACATCAAAAATCCTTTGCCAGGAGTTCATAGGACCCTTTCTTCTCGCGTTTATACATCTTGGTTGCCGCGGCGTAGATCGCCGGTCGATGGGCATCGAAGGCAAGCAACAAACTTTCCTCGTCGCTATCGAGTTTCGGTTCTAGCCGCTTGAGCGCTTCTACGGTGACGAAGAACGACCATTCCATCGCACTGTCGTGTCCCCAGAATCGAATGGCACATCGGGTCGGGTCGAAAACTCGGCTTTGGTTCGGGAAACTGAGCATCGTCGTGCGTACCTGAGTTGGCGATCGCAAAAACACCGCTTTTAAAGCTAGTGACCGATTATCGATCCCCCTCACCTAACTCACTGAACGGAACCGCAATTCATGTCTTTATATATATATCGCGCAAGCACTAGTTTTAGTCTGCGCAGGACATAGGTACTAGTGGTACTTTGAATGATGTACATTCAGATCATGTTTCAGCAATTTTTGGAGATTTAATATGGAACAAGAAAACAAAAGCCAGCCGCAGCAGGGCGGCCAAACCAATAAGCCGGATCAGCAGCAGGGTCAGCAGCCCGGCCAAAAGCCAGGGCAGCAACAGACGCAGCAGCCCGCTCAGAAGCCCGGCCAGGACACGAACAAGAGCTGAATTCGAGAGAGCCCCGCCATTCGGCGGGGTTCTCTTTTTCAGATCGCGCGGCCCTGCCGCGAGAATTCCCAGAGGCGTGCAGAGAATGAGCTCTACGGACGTCAACGACTCATTCGATTACGGTGCGAGCGCCGAGCTGTTCTCGTCCAAAGCCAGCAATGGCCGGCGTCAGCCGCTCAGTTACAAGCGCTTTGCACAGGCCGCGGAGGCGATCCGCTTTGCCATCGAGGACCTTCCGCCGCAGTCGCTTGTCGGCACCTATCTCGAAGTAGATGGATCAAGGTACGAGAGCGCGGAGATCCGTCGCTTGTACGCAAGCTCGCGATACCCCCTTCCCCGAAAGGCGATCGATCCGCTCGATCTTCCCGGCGCTTTGGATGGAGACGCCAGTCCATGACGGACAAAGCCGTCGATCTCGATCACCATCGCGGAATGGCCGCGCAGAAGGCAACCGACCTCCGCCGGCTGTTGGCCGAGGTCGCCGCCAATGAACAAGCTTTGCGCAGGACGCAGGACGAGTTGGAAGACCAATTGATAGCGGCTCAAGCGTCGACTTGGGAAGACGCAGCAGACAAGGTGCGTTACCTGCTATCCGCGTTCGCTGCCACACCCGCTGGGCAAGACCCCCGCCGGAAAACGCTGATCAAAGCCGTTCTCGATGACTTTGATCGTCTGTCGCGAGACACCCAGGAAAGATGACCGTTTCGAACCGGCGCCTCTTAACCCGAAATTGAGATCAATCTGCGAATTGAACCATCAATGATCGCCCATCCCGATTTTTCTGTCGTCGTAAAACGCAGGGGGCCGCCGCCGAATCCCTGGCGTTGGGAGATTTACCGCGCCGGCAGAAACAGCGCGATTGAATGCTCAGAGATTTTCTTCGAGACCATGACCGAGGCGAGCCGCGCGGGAAAGGCGGCGCTCAATGTGTTGCTGAGCGAGCATTCCGATTGAACGGAGCGTTTGGCCGGGCATTGACAAAGCTGCCAGTCTCTATAAGCCAACGCCGGGGTCGTTTGTGAAAGCGGCCCGCTAACGGCGATGCAAAGACCGCCGTGGTTTCTGATGGGCAGCACATTGCCTGTCCGAGGCGCGATACCGACCTCGGTTCGCGCCGCGTCCCGACGGAAAGATATCCGGCTACAGCCGTGCGTCACTGGCCCGAGCGGCTTGACGGTCGGTCCACCCAACCGCTCGACCCAGAAGGAATGCTGCGTGCAGGTCCTCGTCCGCGACAACAATGTCGATCAAGCCCTCAAAGTGCTGAAGAAGAAGATGCAGCGCGAGGGCATGTTCCGCGAAATGAAGCTGCGCGGCCATTACGAAAAGCCCTCCGAGCGAAGAGTCAGGGAAAAGACGGAAGCCATCCGTCGCGCCCGTAAGCTCGCGCGCAAAAAGCTGCAGCGCGAAGGATTGCTGCCGATGAAGCGCCGCACGGCGCCGGACGCTTCCGGCCGAGGCGGGCCGCCGCGGGGCCCGCGCTTCTGATCGGGACTATTCTGGCGACACATAACGACGCTAATCTTCGAATTTGGTGGCAAGCAACGGAGACTGAAATGGCCACAGGTACCGTGAAGTGGTTCAATCCAACCAAAGGATATGGGTTCATTCAGCCTTCGGGCGGCGGCAAGGACACCTTCGTGCACATCTCCGCCGTCGAGCAGGCCGGACTGAGCACGCTCAATGACGGACAAGCCGTTGAGTACGAAATCGAAAACAGTCGCGGCAAGGAGTCCGCGGTCAGGCTCAAGATCAAGTGAACGATCTTGACGCGCAGGAGGCCGGGCTCAGCTTGGCCTCTTGCCAAAGCTGCGGCGCATGCTGCGCTTTTTCCGCGGAATGGCCGCGATTCTCGCTGGAAAGCGAAGCCGATATCGAACGAATTCCTCGTGCATTCGTCGACGACGGGGGCGCACGCATGCGGTGCAGCGGTAATCGCTGCGTGGCCCTGGTCGGCACCATCGGCATCACGACGGCTTGCGCGATTTACAATGTGCGGCCGGACGTCTGCAAAGCCTGTTTGCCTGGGGATGACGCCTGCCGCATGGCACGGCAGCACTTTGGGATATCCCAAAGGGCCGATCGGCGCGCCAATGCGGTTGGATAGAAAACCGCCCCAGCTTCTTAAACCGATATCGCGCTAGGTTATTTGTAGCTGGACGAGACCGGATGGCTGGGGCGCCTGGATTCGAACCAGGGAATGGCGGAATCAAAATTCATGTTGGCGTCGCGACAAGAACCGCCACAAACCGACAAGTCCCCGAAAATATTGAGGTTTCCTTGACTTGGCCACGCCACGTGCCGACATTGATCGTCACTATTTCGCGCTCCGGTGATACCCCGGTGATACCCAGAGCGACGGCCAACCGGATGATCACGGATGCGCGGCAAGATCACCAAACAGGCAGTAGACGCTTTGGCGCCGACGAACGACGCCGACACCGTTCTATGGGACAGCGAAATTAGGGGCTTTGGCGTCCGGGTGCGCAAGGGCAGCGCCAAGACCTACATTTTGCATTATCGGGCGGGCGGAGGCCGGCGCGCCGCATTGCGCAAGTTCACTATCGGGAGGCATGGGTCACCCTGGACGCCTCACGAAGCGCGTCAAGAAGCCAAACGGCTGTTGGGCCTCGTTGCCGCCGGCGAAGACCCGGCCGAGAGCAAGTCGGCAGAGCGCACAGCCACGACGATAGCTGAGCTCTGCGATTTGTACTTGGCCGAAGGTACCGCCCATAAGAAGTCATCGACGTTGAAAGCGGATCGTGGGCGCATTACCCACCACATAAAGCCTTTCCTTGGCAAACATCTCGTCGCGAAAATTGGTCGCGCCGACATTGAGCGAATGATGGCGGCGGTAAAGTCGGGTGCAACCGCGGCTTCATTGCCGAAGAATTCAAAGAAACCTCCTGGCAGTGTTCCCACTGGCGGCGACGGCGTGGCTGCGCAGTGCGTAACGCTCGTATCTATCTTGCTGACTTTTGCGGTGGCTCGAGGATATCGGTCTGACAACCCAGCCAAGGGCATAAAGAAGCCACCCGTTCGAAAAATGGAGCGATTTCTCTGTGACGAAGAAATCGCACGCCTTGCCGATGCCCTGGAAGCCGAGACGAGGAAAACTGGAAACCAATACCCTGCGGCGCTGATCAAGCTTTTGCTGCTCACAGGCGCGCGTCGTGGCGAAATCGCCGGCTTGCAGTGGCAAAACGTGGACCTCGGCCGTAAGTGCTTGCGACTACCGGATAGCAAGACCGGTGCGAAAGTCATTTTTCTGAATGCCGCTGCGTTGGACGTTTTGCGGTCGCTACCGCGGATCACAAACAATTTGCACGTTATACCAGGAGCCAGCGGGACAGCCCCCCTTATCGGCGTTGACAAGATCTGGGATCGCATTCGCACGGCTGCTGGCCTGCGGGATGTCAGGCTCCATGACCTGAGACATTCGTTTGCTTCCATGGCCGCCGGCAGCGGTTTGAGCTTGCCGGTTATTGGGGCCCTGCTCGGCCATAAACACTCAGCGACAACAGCGCGATACGCGCACTTGGCGGCTGATCCCCTGCGCGCGGCCAACGACGCTGTCGGCGAAAAGATTGCAGCCGCAATGCAAAATGCGAGCACGGGTTCAATATCGAAATTGACTGCCTAGACCTAAGAAATTCTACTTTCACAACCAGTCAAACCGGCTGCGCCAGCGGATCTGCAAGCAAGCGGTTATGAGCGCGCCGAGTTGGCTGGAAATTTCAGTAAACGCCATCATTTTCAGGCACGTCAGGTGACATCCGTTCGCGTTTGGTTGCGGCGTTCTATTGGTTATCTATTGGTTGGGAGTTCGAGTCCTGCGAACTGGGCCCGGGAGTGCATGTCGAACCGGTCTCCGCCTCGAAATCTCTGCTTTGGCCGGCCGCGACGCATTCATCCGAAGGAGATGCGAATTTCCGGAGCAGGTCCGAAAGTCGCATCTCATTGCTGATCCGCGGATCGATCTACGCCGTGGCGGCCTTCTGGGCCGCCGCGAAGACATCGCGGGGAAGCGTTGTGCCGGCGACGTGCTCCGTGCCAGCGACGCCGAGGTCCATCCAGCCCGAGTTGACGGCCTCGAACATCGCTTCAGCCGGTCCGGTTTGGCCTTTCGGGATGCCGAACTGCTCGAACGCTGCCGGCCACTCGGCCCGTGGGACAGCGAAAGCCTTGACTTCGCGCTGCATGACATCGCCCAATTGCGCTGCGACTTCATCCGCGCTGACCATCGAACCAAGTTCGATGACGCGATGCCCCGACCACGCCGGCCCAGTCAGCAGCGTCGCCACCTCGGCACCGATGTCGTTCGTCGCGACCATCGTCGATTTCCGGTTGGTCGGATTGTAGTAAACTGGGAGCGTGCCGCCCTGGGCGACGTGCAGGCCGTAAAGGAAGTTCTCGAAGAACCCGCCGGCGCGCACGATAGCGACCGGCGACGCCAAGTCGCGAAAGCCTTGCTCCAGCAGCGACAGGGCGGTGATCATCCCCAGCCCGCTGGTTCTGTTCGCCCCCATCGACGAGAGCGCGACGACCCGCGGCGGCGCGGCCTTGGTCAGCGCCTCGACATAGTTCGCGATGACGCCCTTGGCTTCCTTGAAGTCCGGCGACGGGGCCCAGACGGCCGGCAACATTACAAACGCGCCGTCGACGCCCTTGAGCGCCCGCTCGATGGCGGCCGCATTGTTCCAGTCGCCGTCGACGAGTTCGACGCCCTGGTCCGGCCAACTTGCCGCCTTCGCGCGGTCGCGAACCAGCGCGCGTACTTTCTTACCTTGCGCCAACAGATGCCTGGCCGTTGCGCCGCCGACTTTTCCTGTAACTCCCATAACTAGAAACATGCGTATTCTCCCGGGGTCTATATTTTAGGGTAGGTCTCATATAAAGACCTTAGACCTGTACCGTAAGGAGGCAGTTTTTTGTAACTAGGAGAGAAAAAGGGAACCCGTATGAGCGACGCAGTGAGCGCGATCGGGCGATTCAGCCGATATCAATCGGACGACGCCCAATCAGTAGGACCCGTACATTGCCCGGTGCGCGACGTGCTCGACCGCATCGGGGATAAATGGAGCATACTCATGATCATGACCCTCGCGATGCGACCGCAGCGCTTCAGCGAACTTCACCGAGCCATCCGCGACATCTCCAAGCGCATGCTCACCCAGACGCTGCGCGACTTGGAGCGCGACGGACTTATCACCCGCCATGTCTTTCCGACCAAGCCGCCGAGCGTTGAATATCGCCTTTCCCCGCTAGGCCAATCCTTGCTGGACCCGATGGCGAGCCTTATCGATTGGGCAGATCGTCGTTATTCCGATATCCATGCCGCGCGCGTCCGCTTTGACGGAGCACCCTCTGATGTCCAGCGCTAGGGATCTGGCTGCGTCCGCTCATGGCCGATTGTGTTGAAAAAGTCGTCAGTTGCGCGGGATGATATTCGCTGATTCAGTCGCTGCAAACGGCGGGACTGAAGATCATGATGGGACATCGGCAAGTCGAGCAGGCTGCGTTGTTCTATGAGTTCTCACTAGAGAGACACGTTCCGGCCGATCACTTGTTGCGCTCGATCGACAGGTTCGTGGAACTTGGCGAGGTCAGGCGAGAGCTGGCCGGCTTTTACAGCACGTTAGGGCGGCCATCGATTGATCCAGAACTGATGATCCGCATGCTGATCATCGGCTACTGCTTCGGTATTCGCTCCGAGCGGCGGCTATGCGAGGAGGTCCACCTCAATCTCGCGTATAGATGGTTTTGCCGCCTGGGTCTGGACGGCGATGTTCCCGATCATTCCACGTTCTCGAAGAACCGGCACGGCCGTTTCCGCAAATGCGATCTTCTACGGCGGGTCTTTGAGACGGTCCTGCAACGGTGCATCCGTGAGGGCTTGGTCGGCGGCGAAGGCTTCGCGGTCGATGCTAGCCTGATCAAGGCGGACGCCAATCGGCAAAAGGGAATAGAGGGCGAGAAGGGACTTTCGCCGGAAGCTACAGGGCGAGCTGTTAAGGAATACCTGGCTGTGCTCGACGACGCTGCCTTCGGAGCAGCAACCGAAGTCACGCCCAAGTTCATCTCGCCGGCCGATCCCGCGGCCCGCTGGACGGGAGCCCACGGTGGGCAAGCCTTCTTCGCTTACTCCACCAACTATCTGGTCGATGTCGACAATGCGATCATTGTCGATGTCGAAGCAACCACCGCAATCCGCCAAGCTGAGGTGCTGGCCGCCAAGCGCATGATCGAGCGCTCGATGGTGCGCTTTGATCTGTGTCCCGCCAAGCTCATGGGCGACAGCGCCTATGGCTCGGCCGAGATGCTCGGTTGGCTTGTCGATGAGCGCGGCATCGAGCCGCATGTGACCGTGTTCGACAAGTCGGCGCGGCAGGACGGCACCTTCGCACGCGACGACTTCACCTATGACCACGAGCGCGACATCTACTTCTGCCCTGACGGCAAGACGCTGACCACTACGGGCACTCTCGTGAATGACAATGCGACCATGCTCTATCGCGCCAGCAAATACGACTGCACAGGATGTGCGCTCAAAGCCAGATGCTGTCCGAATACCCCGGCGCGGAAGGTGCCGCGCTCCATCCACGAGGGCGCACGGGAGATAGCGCGACGGATCGCTAAATCCTGGGAAGGTCAGACATCCCGCCGGTTGCGCAAGAAGGTCGAGATGCTGTTTGCCCACCTCAAACGCATTCTCAAGCTCGATCGACTGCGACTAAAGAGGACCAAACGGTGCCCGCGACGAACTCCTCCTCGCCGCAACCGCCCAGAACCTCCGGAAACTGGCAAAACTGATACCAATGCCGAACACGCAGCCAGCCTAACATGCGAAGCTAGCCTGCCTCGCTACTCCAACTCGATTGCCGTCGGACTTATTCAACAAAATGGCCCAAAACGGACACGGCGCGCGTCGGCTTTCGCGGCAGCTTTCGGGGGAATAGCAGACGCGCCAGAGCTTCTGTCGCGCGGCCGCTTTTGATCCATCCCGGTCGCGATTGCATCCCGCTAGGCAAAGCCGAACGTCTGATCGGAAAAATTCAGCGTCACCTCGATACGCCCTTCGTTGAGTGACCACGCATAAAGATCGTACTTACGTACGCCCGAGGCGTGCATAGGGTCAGTATCGGCGATACGGCGAGCGTCCGTCTCGTCCTTGGCTCGGATGATGATCAGGCCGAACGACGCCGTCGTCTCGCCGGGTTTTGTGCGGCATGCCCTTGCCCACTGTCCCGTAGGGCGCAACACAATTGCCGTCGGAGCCGACAAGCGCGAGCGGAGAAGCGACGATCGCGCGGATGTCATCCTCTGAGATCGACGTCACGAGTACGCGGGTTGAACCCTGATCCTCGGTAAGAAAGTCGCAGAGCGTATCGATCGGGTCTGCGGATCGCTCGGCCGAGATGAAGCCCGGCGCAACGGCGAGGCCTTCGGCGTCGATGGTCTTGCGCTCTGGTCGCCTGCGATGCTTGTTGCGCAGCCTTCACCTTCATACAGATTGGATGCGGCAGTTAGAATGCGAACAGCGCGACCCAGCCAACGAGCCAGATCAAAGCGGCCAAGATCAACCCAGGCAGGTTTATGATTGGGAATTTTGCTTCCAGTCCGAACATGAAATCCGATGCGACCCAAAGCGCGAACGCTGCCGCGACGGCCGATGCTATCCAAAAAATCGCATACCTGGGCTTCATGATCGAAGATGTCGGGGCAATGTGCCCTGCTTCTTAAACGGGGGGCCCTTAACTTTGGTTCCAAGATCGCGCGCAGCCCGCTTAGCCGACCGTAGGAAACGGCATGAAGCCGATGCTGTTGCCGCCCCACGTCGGATGCTTGAGGGTCGCGCCCTGGTTACCGCATTCCGTGCAGCGCGCGCATTGACGTAGCTTGTCGCTCGGCGCACCGGCGCCCCACAGAATGACCGGCGCTGCAAAAGCCATCGGGGCGTAATGCGGACAGCGCTCGCAATACACCCACCACCAAGAACTAGAGCGTTGCAGCTCGCCCAGCGTCGGCCGTGGTCCCGGCGGGGACTTATGAGTTTTTCGGGAAGACCAGTAGGCGTAATTTTGCAGGGTGCGTCGTTCGCCGCTCATCGGCGAGTCAGATGGGGGCAGACGAGGCGGAAGCCAGCCGCTAGATTTAGTACCTAAATGAGAGAGAGCACCGACCGAGCGACATGAGGTGAAGTCATGTACCGCGTCAAAGCGAAATTGCCGAAAAGCGGCTTTTCAATAACGACCCAGAAGACAGCAACCCAAGCATTGGAGATGGTGCAGAAGATTCGGAAGGAAGGCGGCGAGGCATCCGTTGAGGATCGTTTCGGCAAACCGGTCTCCGATTCTTTACTGGCCGATTTGGTCGCCAGAGAAACCAAGTGAAGAGACCGCCAACTGAGGCGGCCTATACGCTAGATGTCTCTATCCCATTATCTACCCAAGCGTCTTTCGGTTTCCAGTCGCGCATTTTTCTGCAAGCCGGACAGCGCAATGAAAACGGGTGGTCTGGCAAGGATGAAAATCTGATCGCCTCGGTTTCGCAACCCTGTGGAAACAGGCTTTCCGAGAACCGGGCATCGAATCATACTATCTGGCATTACTCGACTGGGGCCGCGGCCTGCCTCTCGGCCTCACGGCGGCGCTCGTCATCCATTTTGCGGCGATTGAAGCCCATGAGCGGATCGTCCTCTGACACGAGCTAGAGTCTAATCTTCAAACCGCATCAGTTGCCAAAATTCCACTATTCAACTCAAGGAGGCTATAATACAATTTCGTGTTGGGGATGGGGTTACAGGATGCGTTTGTTTGTTGTGTTTGTCGCGGCCGCCATGCTGAGCGGGTGCGCGACAAAATATCAGGATATGGGTTTTACAGGCGGGGTTGCGGCCGAACCGGTCATGACCGATGTGTATCGCATTGTGGCCCGAGGCAACGGCTACACGTCGGCCGATAAGGTCCAAGACTTCACCCTCTTGAAGGCAGCCGAGACGACGATCGCCGCAGGCGGCAATTATTTTATTGTGCTGAGCGAAGCCGATCGAACTGCAATCATGTCAGGGCAAACGCCGTCTACGGCGCAGACAAATATCATCGGCCACACAGCATTCACGACGGTCACACCTGGCGCCACCTACAACGTCGTAAAGCCAGGCGAATCCACCTTAATTCGGGTGTTACGATTGAAGCCGGGAGAACCGCCGCCCCAAGGCGCGTTCCCGGCGCAAGATCTTGTCAACACAATCGGTCCGCGTTTGAAGCCTCAGTCATAACGCTGGAGGACAGTTGGATCTGGTCATGCTGGCCGGCTACTGTATTGTGGGACGCGAGAACCCAAAAAAGAGAGCTTGCTCGCAAAAGCTACAAACTCAAAAGGGGGGCAACATGACCACTGGCAACGTTGACGAGAAGCGGCTGATCTTTCCTAGTCTCGCCAGACTGTACGAGACCTTTTCACCCGCAAGCTATTCCTTCATGCGCTTTGCAGCAGGCGCGGTATTGGTACCTCACGGCATTCAAAAGATCATGCTCGGCGTCAATCTCGCTCCTTACATCGAAAAGCAGATGGGCCTGCCCTCTCCGGTGTTGTGGTCATACTTGGCAATCTTTGCCGAATCCGTGGTCGCTGCTTGTCTCGCGATCGGACTCTTTACCCGCGCGGCGGCATTGATTCTCTGCGTCTACATGGCTGTCATCGTGATCTTCTTCCAATGGCAATTCGGCTATTTCTGGACCAACAAGGGTTACGAATACGCCTTGCTATGGTTCTTGTTGTACCTCGCCATCTTCTTCCGCGGCGGTGGCCGTTATTCGGTCGATCGATTGCTTGGCAAAGAGTTCTAGTATTATTTCGCAGCGCGTCGCAGCCGAACACAACAAAGGCCGCGGTCGATGGCGATGTCGCCGATCTGTGGGCGGCGCTGCAAAGGGTGTTGCAGTTGCAAGGCGTCGAATACCGGCTGAAGTAGTTCGGGCGGTGTCACTATCGCGGCGTGCAGAAGCCGCCAGGCGCGCCCCAGATAGCTCAATGATGACGCGCGTCAGGAAAGACCGTCTTTAGGAGTGCTGCGTCCAAAGGAGTGGACGGCTCAACGGGTTTGCCTGCAAGGGCGGCCGCACGGAGCCAATCTTCCGCCATTGTGAGGAAGGTCTCGCGCTCGGAATCAGTTGCTGCCTGCTTTGCCCAAGCAACACATTCGGCGGCGTATTTGCGATACTCTTTGGCCGATGACATAGCGTCAGCCTAGGCGGAAAGAACGATCACGCAATCCGCCGCTTACTCAATTGTTGTTTGAGTCGCTATTTGAGCCAATGGTACAGAATCGTACCGAACAAAACCTGAAATTGCTAATTCGACTATCGCCACAGAACGCAGCAAGGAGACACGCTTCCCCGACGCCCGAACTGGTCGCACCCCCTGTCCCGACCACTGACAATCCCGACCGTCATGGATCTGGTGCGCATCAGTTCGGCGTATAACAGATGGCCAAAGGAGACACACACATGAACAGCGTGTGGAAGTCGAATGACGTCGGAGCACCGAAGGATGGAACGAAGGTTCTTTTCCTCGCGCGACCTGCGGTAGGTGGTTTCGCAACTCCCACGCCTGTTATCGGATACTGGATCGACAATAAATGGAGAGATTGTCCGATCGCCGGCGTGCCAGGCCGCGTTGAAATTGAAATATGTCCCGCTTATTGGACCGAAATTCCTGAACTATAATTTTCGATGCAGGCCGGCGGCGACGTCGCCGATCTGTGGGCGTCGCTGCAAATGATCCTGATGTTGGAAGGCGTCGAGTACCGGCTGAAATAAACTAGGTCGTTTTGGGCAACTGCGGTTCATCGCCGTTAAGCTTGGCCTCGCGCTCGTTGGCGACCTTTTCCCACGCGCTAGTCTGTAGCTCCAACGCCCGGCGATCCTGCGCATCGCTCATAGAAGCCGCATTTCGCGGCAGGCTTGGGCAAGCAGCCGGTATTCTTCAACGAGTTTCACCGTCACCGGCGTCTACTTCATTCTACATAGTGCGGTGCGATAGCGGGTGGGCTCGACGCAACTTCCTCTCGAGCTGCTTAAGTCTCATTCGAGCGAGTATTTCCCAACCCTCGGCCATTTCGATGAGTTGCTGCTTATATTCGCGCTTACTCGCGCGGGCAGCCATTTGTCGGCAGACCCGAGCATGTCCTTCGTATTCTGTAATTTTACGCATGAGGATGACCGCACGTTAGCCCCGGATAGATTCCGAAGCTGAGGTCAGGCACGCAAACGGACGATGGGGGCTTGGGGGCTGGCATGGCGCCGTCCGTCCGAATCCATAACCCGATGGCCGGTGACAGGTTCCTACAGGCCGAAATGAAAGAGGCCGCCCAACTGAGGCGGGCCTATGAGAGCGGCCCGGAGGGCTGAAGACCGGGCCGTTCTTTGGCATAGGTCGGCGCTCAGACGTTCAACACTGATCAGCGATAGCGGCCAGTCGTTACAAGAGTCACCGGGAATTGCCAGCAATTGGACCAAGCGGAAATTGCCCGCTATGTCATCTGAATTAGACGCGGCTGAAGGCCGCGATCTGAAACAAATGATCGCTAGGTGTGCGAGTGCGGCTGGGCTGGAACCATCCTCCACCGATTGCATTTGAAGATTCGGACGGGTCGGCGCCCAAGCCCCCACGCCCCCCAGCAAGCAACGGTGCCAACCGTCCAAGCCCCGGTCGCAAGCCGGGGCTTCTGCTTTTCGCACTCCCCCACCTCGCCACAGCCGGAACTGAAAAAATGCCCGCTCGTTGAGTCGCGTCCTAAGAGGAAGTGCGTAGTATGCGTCAGTCGAAATCGCCCCCATCCCTTGTGCCGGAATACGATGTCGCGGTGTTCATCGTGCTCGATGACTACGGCAAAAACGGCAAAGTCTATCGAGAGACAGACGAAGCAAGGGCCGACCTGCACACGGTCGTCACGGACATTATCGAAGGCCAGTACGACAATCCAACCCGCGTCGTTGCATTCAATACCGCCGAAGGCTGGGCGCGCGACGTGACCGAAGACGTGGCCCGCGAAATCCTCGACCGATCGCAGCAGACGGCCGAACCACTTGGGGGCGCTGCCCGTAGTTTCGTCGAACGAGAAATCACCTAAGTCGCGGCAATCAACGACCCGAAGGCGGACATCCTCCTCCGCCCACTTAAAGGGCAATTGTCGTAAGTCTGTGTCAGGTCGGTAGGGAATGCCGCGTCTCTCAGCGTTATCTGAACGTGATTGTTTGCTCTGCGGCTCAATCAACGTCCGCGAAAGACCTTGGGCTTCGATACGCCAGCCGATAGACTACAAGCGGTGTTGCACTGACCGGTTGAACGCACACTCCAATAACGGACACGACAGCGCGGCTCAGTGTCCGCTTAGGCCAAGTCCAGATTCACGAGATCACCGGGTCAACAGCTGCAATCAACTCCACTGGCAGGCTGGCAAACTGCCGCAGGCTGTTGCTGAGCTTGCGCTGGGGTTCGCCGACAATGTCGATACGCTCAACCCGCGCGGCGAGCGCCGTCATGACCATCTCTGCCTCAAGGCGCGCCAGCATCTGGCCGACGCACAAATGAATGCCGGCGCCGAAGGCAACGTGGCCGGCGGCCCGGCGGTTGATGTCGAAGCGCTCGGGTTCGTCCCAGCGGCGCGGATCGCGGTTAGCGGAACCTAGGAACAGCAATACCTTCGCGTCCTCCGGGATTTCGACCCCGCCGATGTCGACCGTGCAGGTCGTCGTGCGGAAGAACGTCTGGATCGGCGACTCCCAGCGCAGCGCCTCGTCGAAGGCTGGCCGTGCCAGCGCCGGTTTCTCGCGCAGCGCCTGCCACTGCGCCGGGTTGGTGGCGAAAGCGTAGAGCGCGTTACCGATGCCGACAATGGTGGTGTCCAGTCCGGCCGAGAGCAACGAGCGCACCAACAGCGGCGCCTGCTCCGCCGTGATCTCGCCGGTGTCGACCGCAGCCCAGATGATCGCGCCGAGTCCGGCGGTCGACAGTGCCTCGCGGGCGCACTGGGCGTTGATCCAGGGCACCACCTTTGTCGCCTCGGCCATGACCGCCTCGAAATGCGCGTTGCGCGGGCCAAAGGCATTGAACACCATAGCACCGTAGGGCAGCAGATTTTCCACACCCTCTCGGCCGAGGCCGACCGCCTTGGGAAACACACTCAGCGGATAGGCCTCGGCGATCTCCGTGATCGCGTCGACTCGCCGACGACCGACAAGCTCATCCGCGAGTTTCTCGGCCGCTTCCTCGAAGTCTGCGCGCAGGCCCGCCATCGGCTTTGCCGACAGCGCCCGGTTCATCACCGTACGGCTGCGCGTATGCAGTGGCGGATCGGCCTCAAGGATTAGGCTCGGCGGCCGCCATGGCTTGGTGCGGCGGAAATCGTCGATGCCGACCCCGGCCGCGGAGCTGAACGTCTGCCAGTCGCTCAGCGCCGCCTGCACTTCGGCATGGCGCGCGCACGCCCACAGCCCATAACGCTCGAGCCACACCACCGGCCCGGCTTCGCGCAATTCCGCATAAAACGGATAGGGCGCGGCGAGGAAATCGTCGGCGAAAGGATCGAGGGACGAAACCGGAAAGGCGGGCATCGCAATTCCTCGATCATGGACGCACGGCACCGGGCAACAGTGGGCAATTTACGACGTTCGCCATGATGCTGAAAGAGCGACGGTAGAGCGGTTTTCCTGACCGGGTTAATTACCAGTCACGCGAGGTCTCGTCTGAGTCAATAGCTGCCATGGCGTGTTCAAATTGGGATGTCCGCTTCGCCCCCGAAAGCTGCTGCCGTAATTGCCGGCAGGCGCGACGTCTAATCGCGCCAGAGGCGGAATGGGAGTATGCGGCGCGGGCGGGAACGACGACACCCTTTTATTGGGGCGATACGGTCGGGAAAAATAATGCAAACTGCGCCGACTGCGGCAGTCGCTGGGGCGGTAAGGGCACGTCATTGGTCGGGTCGTTTGCGGCCAACCGTTTTGGCTTGTACGACATGGCAGGAAACCTCTGGCAGTGGGTCGAGGATTGCAACAGCGATAGCTATGCCGGAGCACCCACTGACGGCTCACCATGGCAGTCTCAGCACTGCGACCAACGCGGCGTTCGCGGCGGCGCCTGGAACAGCAGCCCCCTGGACCTGCGCTCGGCCAACCGCGGCGGGGACGACCCCGGGACCCGGGATCCTGATCTCGGCTTCCGACTCGCCCGGACGCTCCCTTAGACAAGAATTCTACGAAATCAGACTTATTCGGCCGAGTAGAGAGGCAACCAAGTCGGTAAGCCTCGTTCCGTTATTGCACTCTCTGCATGTCGGAAACTCCAATCCCTTGGGTCTCTGCCGCCTATCGAACATGATGATCGGTGGCATGTGTTCGACGGTCGTGGCAGGGTTAGCACCAGCGCAGTGGATGCAGTGCGGATGCTCAGCCAGCATTTGTCCATGCGCTCGACGCCTCGCCTCGGCCTCGCCCAAGAGCTGTTAATGCGTGCCAGCTCCGTCTTTTTCGAGATTAGCCGAAGATTTTTCGCTCTAGAAAATGCGAATCTCTTTGATCAAAGCACTGCTGCGCCGGGCATTTGCGTGGATTGTCGCCATTACCCTTCATGAGGCTGCGCATGGCTTCGTCGCCCACCTTCTTGGCGATGACACGGCATGGCAGCTTGGCCGCGTTAGCTTCAATCCAGCTAAACACATTGATCCTTTCGGCACGATCCTACTGCCCGGGATGTTGCTGTTGCTGCACGCGCCGTTCCTCTTCGGCTACGCGAAGCCAGTGCCAGTTAATTTTCGGGCACTACATCGGCCGCGACGGGACATGGTGCTTGTTGCTGCCGCCGGACCAGCCATGAATATAATGCTTGCCGTTGTCGCAGGTCTGGCATTCCACATAGTCGGCTATCTTCCCACCACTGGTGCGTCCTGGCTGGCCGATAACTTAAAAAACGCCCTGGTTCTTAATGTGGTTCTGGCCGTGTTCAATTTATTTCCGGTGCCACCTCTCGACGGCGGACGCATCTTAGTTGGGATTTTCCCAACCGCCGCAGCAGCACGTGTTGCCCGGCTCGAGCCATATGGGCTTATAA
>CAVUNZ010000005.1:0-17130 GCA_963742975.1 uncultured Alphaproteobacteria bacterium
CATTGGCGCGCCCTACGGACTCGAACCCGTGTTACCGCCGTGAAAGGGCGATGTCCTGGACCGCTAGACGAAGGGCGCGGATTAAGCGCGAAGCGCGTTTGCAATCAGAAAAGGAAGCAAAAAAAAAAATGGCGCCGGACATATAAGGTGCTTCCCCGAACCGGCAAGCAAGCCAGCGGCTAGCCGGAATTAGGTAATGGAATGCAGGGCCGAAAGCTCACCATTTTCCGGTATTGGGCATCGAGATCCAGGGTTCCTTCGGAGGTAACGGGGAACCTTTCTGCAAGAGCTCGATCGAATGTTTATCGGGCGAGCGGACGAAGGCCATGATGCCGTCGCGGGGCGGGCGGTTGATGGTGACGCCCGCCTTCATCAGCTTCTCGCAAAGCGCATAGATGTCGTCGACCTCATAGGCGAGGTGGCCGAAATAGCGCGCCTCGCCATAGTCCTCGGTGTCCCAATTATATGTCAGCTCGACCAGCGGCGCCTGCCGGCCGGCGGGCCCTTGGCGACCAGGCCGTCGTCGGCCGGGGCTTCCAGGAACACCAGCGTATATTTGTTCTTGTCGTCGACGCGGCGGCGGACCTCCTTCAGCCCAAGCTTGTTGCAATAGAAGTCGAGCGCGGCATCGAGATCGCGTACGCGCAGCATTGTGTGCAGATAACGCATGGGGAAACCTCCGCTGGCCGAACGGCCCGTCTTCCCCGCGGGCCGACCGGCAATATGTATGACAGGCCGATAATTATGCCCCGATAAGTATGAAGCCGACTGTGACGCATGACCGACCAAGTCATCGCGCCCGATCTCGATACCGCCATCGCGCGGCTGACCGAACTGGTCCACGAAGCCGAGACCATCGTACCCTTTACCGGCGCCGGCATCTCGACCGAATGCGGCATCCCCGATTTCCGCTCGCCCGGCGGGCTGTGGACCAAGAACAAACCGATACCGTTCGACGAATTCCTCGCCAGCCAGGAGGCGCGCAACAAATCCTGGCGCCGGCGCTTTGCCATGGAGGACAGTTTCCGCCGCCCGGCCGGGCCGCGGCCATCTGGCGCTGGCAAGCCTCTACCGCGCCGGCAAGGTGCCCGGCGTCGTCACGCAGAACATCGACAATCTGCACAAGCCTCCGGGATCACGCCCGAAGACGTCATCGAACTGCACGGCAATACAACCTTCGCGCAGTGCCTCGATTGCGGCAGCCGGCACGAGCTTGGTTGGGTGCGCCAGCGCATGGAGGCCGGCAATGGCTGCGCGCCCGATTGCCCGGACTGCGGCGGCTTCATCAAGACCGCGACCGTCTCGTTCGGCCAGGCCATGCCCGATGCGGCAATGCAGCGCGCCCAGGATCTGTCCCAGTCCTGCGATCTTTTTCTGGCGATCGGCTCGTCGCTTGTTGTCTGGCCGGCGGCCGGATTTCCTCTGATGGCAAAGCGTAATGGCGCGCGTCTTGTCATCATCAATCGCGAAGCGACGGAATTCGATGCCATCGCCGATCTTGTTGTGCGTCAGGACATCGGCACAGTGCTCGAACCGTTGATCGTCCATTGAATGAATTCGTGCGTGCGCAGCGAGTCGACTTTGTGCACAGGCAATGACGCTTTTATCGCACTGTTGCATTTTTGCCCTTTCCCCTCGGATGGCCGGTGTTATCTTCGATTCAGAGATTCGTAATTCGTGATGCGCCCGAACGGGTGCCAGCAAGCGGCGGCCGCGGCGTCATGGCGTCGGACGGAATCGAAACAAAATCCAACAGACCGGGATCGAGTCCCGACGTTGCACTTGATGCACAGCGGTGCACATGTCGGCGACGAAGGGGCCTCGCGCGTCATCGAGGTCTCCGGCGTCATCAAGTGGTTCGATGTCGCCAAGGGCTATGGCTTCATCGTTCCCGACAACGGCATGTCCGACGTGCTGTTGCATGTGACCTGTCTGCGCCGCGACGGCTATCAGACCGCCTATGAAGGCGCTCGCGTGGTTTGCGAGGTTCTGCCGGGCCGAAGGGCCTGCAGGCCTTCCGTGTCGTCTCCATGGATGAATTGACGGCGATCCATCCGGCGCAGATGCCGCCGCCGCGAACCCATGTTACAGTCGCGCCCACGAGTGGTCTCGAACGGGCACAGGTGAAATGGTTCAACAGGCTTCGCGGCTTCGGCTTCCTCACGCGCGGGGAGGGGACGCCGGATATATTCGTTCACATGGAAACGTTGCGTCGCTTCGGTCTGGCCGAATTGCGTCCGGGACAATTCGTCCTGGTGCGCTATGGGCCGGGACCGAAGGGCATGATGGCAGCCGAGGTGCATCCGGAAAGCGGATCGCTCGGACCCGCTTCGCACTGAGCGCCTGTTTTCGTTCTTCTCGCAATCGTTCTTCTTCCAATCGTCCCTGGCTGCGCGTTCGCACCTGCAGCACGCATGGTCGCGGTCTTGGCCGCGGTCTTGTTGCTGGCCGGCTGCGGGTCCGGCGCCTTTGTACCGGCGCGGGCGGCCGGAACGGATACGATCGAGATCGTCTCCGGCAACGGCGTGCATCCGTTTTCCGTCGAGCTTGCGGCCAACGAGGCCGAGCGCGAGCGCGGCCTGATGTACCGCAAGTCGCTGCCGGAAGGTCACGGCATGCTGTTCGATTTCGGCTATCCGCAGCCGACGGCGTTCTGGATGCACAACACCTATATTCCGCTCGACATCATCTTCATTGCCGCCGACGGCCACATCATCCGCATCGCCGAAAATGCCAAGCCGATGAACGACTCGCTGATCCCTTCCGGCGGCCTCGTGCGCGGCGTGCTTGAAGTGATTGGCGGCACCGCCCGCAAGTTCGGCATCAAGGCGGGCGACAAGGTCACCGGCTCGATCTTCGGCAAAGGGACTGAGCCCGGACTTAACGCCATTTTATCGGGGGATTCCGGCCCCAGGGGCTCGGGTTGCTGGGCGCGGACGAAAGATGTATCCCAAGCCGCGACCGGCGGGGTATGGCGCAGCCTGGTAGCGCGGCTGTTTTGGGTACAGCAGGTCGCAGGTTCGAATCCTGCTGCCCCGACCATTCTTCTCAGATCCAACGACGGCCAATTCGACAAATTGGCAATGATTTTGACGTCATCTTGCGGCATAGTGCCGAGCTAATCGCAACAGAGATCGCAGACGTTCATGACCGCCCGCATCTACAAGCCGGCCCGCACCGCGATGCAATCCGGCACCGCCAAGACCAAGGAATGGGTGCTCGATTACGAGCCCGAACAGCGCCCGGTGATCGATCCGCTGATGGGCTGGACCAGTTCGGCGACATGAAGCAGCAGATCCGCCTGCACTTCGACACCAAGGACGAAGCCGTCGCTTATTGCGAGCGCAACGGCATCGCCTACGAGGTGTTCGAAACCCCGCCGCAGAAGTTTTCCCGCATGTCCTATTCCGATAATTTCGCCTACACACGGCGCGGCGCCTGGACGCACTAGCACTGGCGTACCGGCGCAGGCTTCAGCCTAAGCCGGCCGCCGCGCTCGCGCGCTCTCGGCGCGCTGACGCAACAGCGCGACGAAGCGCTCTTCCGGCATCGGCTGTCCGAGCAGAAAGCCCTGGCCGTAATCGCAGCCCATGCTGACCAGCGCCAGCGCGTCCGAGGCCCGCTCGATGCCGACGCCGACCGCGACGCTGCCGAAACTGTGCGCGAGATCGATCGCGGCCTTGCACAGCGGTGCGTTCGCGCTATCGGTGCCGCAGCCGGTGACGAAGCTGCGGTCGAGCTTGAGCTCGGCAAAGGGCAGTTCGGTGAGCCGCATCACCGCGGAATAGTCGCGGCCGAAATCGTCGATGGCGAGCTTGACATCGAGCGGCGCGAGCCGCTCGGCGATGTCGCGCGCCAGTTCGAAATCGTTGACGGCCTGTTCTTCGCTGACGTCGATGAGCAGGCCCGGCCAGCGCTCGAAGTGCGGCTGATAACTCTGCACGATGTCGACCAGCGGGATTTTCCGCAGCGCATTGACCGGCATGTTCACCGCCATGCGCAGGCTGACGCCGAGCTTGGCGAAGTTGTTGCTCGCCTTGAGCGCTTCGCCAAGCGCGAGCTCGGACAGCGCGATCAAGTTTTGTTCGGTCGCCGCCGGGATGAATGCTTCCGGCATCAGCACGCCGTGCTCGGGATGGCGCGCGCGCGCAAAGGCCTCGACGCCGACAAGCTGTTTCTTGCGCAGATCGATTTTCGGCTGATACCAGAATTCGATCCAGTGTTTGGCGAGAGCCTCGCCGAGGTCGACACGGCCCGCGAGCGCGGGACGCTGACCGAGTTTTTGGTCCTGCAGCATTTTTACGATGACACTCGTCTCGAACGGCTTCATCAACACCGGCAGCATGTGCAGGTGTTGTTGTTGGCCGATGGTTTGGATCTGGGTAAGATGGTTTGCGCCACGGCGGCTTGAGGTGAGCTGCACGGGACCGCGATAGCCCGCGGCGCCGAGCGCCATCAGGTATTCGGCGGCTTCGCCAGTTTCCGATCTGACGTCGAGAAAGACGATATCCGGCATTCGCTGCGCGAGTACGCCGCGCAAGGCGTTGCTGTCGGCGAATTCCTCGGTGTCGATGCCGCTGCCTTGCAAGACCAAGGACAGGAACTGACGGATGCTGGCCTCGCCATCGATGATGAAGCAGAGCTGAGGCGCGCGCCGGCCTGCCCGGTGACGGCGTTGACGACCGGGCCGATAGCCGGGCCGCGCGCCGGATTGCGCGAAGGTGTGCGGTTTGCCGGGAAATCAGGCTCACGGGGGACGCGCGGCGGGCTTTGCGCCCGCAGGCATTGCGCCTGAGAGTTTGGCATTCGCCGTCATGCGTCCGGACGTTCCCCACCAGACGGCCGTCGCACACAACATCGACCAAAATGTTTAATCCGCCGTTGCGGTTCCGGCGTCGGCTGATTTATGCCGGCGTTACATCCATGCGCAGACCTGAGGTCTCGCGCGTAAGCCATGATTTTATGGGTAAAGCCGGCTTTGAGGGCGACGACAGCGATGGTATCGAAAGAGCAACGCTGCACTGGCCAGGGCAAGAAGACTGGCGCAGGGCAAAAACACTTTGCGGGCAGTGGGGCAAATGGGGAAACGATGATGCCGACCGAAAAGACTTCGACAAAACTCAATCGCCGCAAATTTCTCGCCACCGCGGCGATCGCCGGCGCCGCCGGCAGCGTCCCTCCGGCCACCGCCGCGCTCGCCGAGACTTCGACCGCGCCGCAAGCGCGCGTGCCGTCGGCGCTGCCGCCGAACGCCCATGTCGCCGCGGCCGAGAGCGGCACGCCGCAGCCGCCGGCTGCGTCGTCCGAGAACGGCCCGCCCGGCTCGGACTTCATGGTCGACGTCATCAAGACGCTCGACATCAAATATCTGCCGGCCAATCCGGCCTCGAGTTATCGCGGCATCCATGAATCGCTGATCAATTACGGCAAGAACACGATGCCGGAATTCCTCACCTGTATGCATGAGGAATTGAGCGTCGCCATGTGCCACGGCTACTTCAAGGCGACCGGCAAGCCGCTGATGACTTTGGTGCACGGCGTGGTCGGCCTGCAGCACGCCACCATGTCGGTCTATAATGCCTGGTGCGACCGCGTTCCCGTCATCATCCTTGGCGGCAACGATATGGATGCCGCGCACCGCGCGCCGGGCGTGCCGACCTTCCATTCGGCGCAGGACATCAATGCGATCGTGCGCGACTACACCAAATGGGACGACACGCCGGTGTCGGCGCAGCATTTCGCGGAAAGTTTTGTCCGCATGTACAAGATCGCGACCACGCCGCCCTATGGCCCGGTGATGATGTCGCTCGACGGCGGCCTGCAGACCGATCCGGCCCGCGATTTCGGCCAGCCGCTCTATATTCCGAAATTCTTCGCCGCGGCGCCGCCGCAGGGCGATCTCGCCGCGGTGAAGGAAGCGGCAAAGCTTCTCGCCAGTGCGGAGCGGCCAGTCATCGTCGTCGATCGCGCGGCGCGGACGCAAAACGGCGTCGATCTTCTGATCGAGCTCGCCGAGCTGCTGCAGGCCCCGGTCGTCGATCAGGGCAACCGCATGAACTTCCCCAACACGCATTATCTGAACCGGCCGGCGAATGTGATCCCGCAGGCCGACGTCATCATCGGTATGGAATTGTCGGACTATTGGGGCACGGTGAACGGCTTCATCGACAATGCCAATGAAGGCTGGGGCCACTATGCCAGCAAGATCAAGCCGGGCACCAAGCTGATCAGCATCAGCGGCGTCGATCTGCTCACCAAGTCGAACTATCAGGACTTCCAGCAATTCCAGAGCATCGACATTTCGATGCCCGGCGACGCGGAAGCCACCCTGCCGTCGCTGATCGAGGCGGTGAAATCCGCCATCGGCAACGATCGCAAGGACGGGATCAGCAAGCGCGGCGACGGCATCCGTCAAGCGCACCTGAAAGGATTGCAAGCCACCAAGGAGGCGGCCGCCATCGCCTGGGACGCGCAGCCGATCTCGACGGCGCGGCTGTTGATGGAAACCTATGCTCAGATCAAGGATGAAGACTGGTCACTGGTCTCGACCTCCGGCAATACCAGCAATTGGGCCAACCGGCTGTGGCCGATGGAGAAGCACTATCGGTGGCTCGGCTGGTCGGGCGGCTATGGCGTCGGCTATGGCGCGCCGGCTTCGGTCGGCGCCGCTCTCGGCAACCGCGATCAAGGCCGTTTCTCGATCTCGATCCAGTCCGATGGCGATCTGATGTACGCGCCCGGCGTGCTGTGGACCGCGGCGCGCCACAAGATCCCGCTGCTCGCAGTGATGCACAACAATCGCGGCTACCACCAGGAGGTCATGCACATTCAGCGCATGTCGAACTTCCGCAACCGCGTCGCCAATATCGGCAATGACCTGGCGCCGATCGGCACCAGCATCATGAATCCCGACATCCAGTATCACGAGCTTGCCAAATCCATGGGCTGGTGGGCGAAGGGGCCGATCACCGATCCGGCCGACCTCGGACCCGCGATCAAGGAAGCGGTCGCCGTGGTCAAGACCGGCCAGCCGGCGCTGGTCAATGTCGTGACGCAGCCGCGGTGAGTGGGGTGAGGGGAATGACGATGCGTTTGGTGTCTTCGATGAAACTGAAATTTTTGGTCCTCGCGCTTGCAGCGGCCGCGAGTTTTGCCGGAGCAAATATCGCCGCCGCCGCCGATGCCGACAAAGGCAAGATCGCCTTCACCACACACGGCTGCTGGCAGTGTCACGGCTTTGAAGGCCAGGGCTCGGTCGCGACCAGCAACGGCCGGGTGATCGCGCGGACGCAACTGCCGCTCGATGCCTTCAAGGCTTTCGTGCGCACCACCAACGGCGCCATGCCGCCGTTCCGGCCCGCGGTGCTGAGCGACGACGAACTCGATGATATCTACGCCTATCTGCAATCGCGGCCGCAGCCCAAAGCAGTGAGCGACATTCCGCTGCTCAACAACGCGCGCACGCAGTAAGGCTTCGTCAATATCTTACACGATGTCGTGACCAGTGCGTGCGCGGCCGTGGCGGTCATTGTGATTGGCGCGGCGTGGCCTGATTGCCGTAAAACGGCCGCGTGCCGTGATCTTGTCACCGTGGCGCGTCGCACCTCGCGTGCCTAGATAAAAGCGCGAGACATGCGTTCCGGATTTCAGAGGGGACGATAATGATCAAGTGGAAAAATATCCAAGCCGAGAGTCGAGCCAAGAGCCAAGCGAAGACCGGTCGCCGCTTCGGTTTGCTGGCCGCGCCGCTTCTTGGTGCGCTGATGCTGATTCCGTTCTTCGGCTTCTTTGCAAGCCGGGTGAGTGCTGCGGAGCCGGCCGTTGAAATCCCGGCGCCGGCGCTCGACCAGACTTTGCCGGCCGGTTCAGGCTTGCAGACAGTTGTATTGGCCGGCGGCTGCTTCTGGGGCGTGCAGGCGGTGTTCGCCCATACCAAAGGCGTGACACAGGCGGTGTCGGGTTATGCCGGCGGCAAGAAAGAAACGGCGCATTATGAAGAGGTCGGCACCGGCCGTACCGGACACGCCGAGTCGGAGCAGGTGACTTTCGACCCGCAGCAGATCTCGCTCGGCAAAATCCTGCAGATCTATTTCTCCGTCGCCCATAACCCGACCGAGCTGAACTATCAGGGTCCGGATTCCGGCACTCAATATCGCTCGGCGATCTTCTACGCCAACGATGAGCAGAAGCGGGTTGCGGCCGCCTATATCGCCCAGCTCGACAAGACCAAATTGTTCGGCGATCCGGTCGTGACCAAGCTTGAGCCGCTGACGGGATTCTATCCGGCGGAAGACTATCACCAGGACTTCGCGGTGACCCACCCGAACTATCCCTACATCGTGTTCAACGATGCTCCGAAAGTTGACAACCTCAAGCGGCTGTTCCCTGACCTTTATCGCGCGTCGCCGGTCACCGTATTGGCCTCGAACAAGCCCAGCGAGTGACGACTATTTCTTAGCATTTCCGTCGGGTTTATCTGTTGCAAACGGGCGCATGACCACGCGCCCGTTTTGCGTTGCACTGCACCAAAAAACGCTATGCAGTTATTAACGGCGCGACCATAGACCTATAGCCAGCGCTCCGCCTGTGCGTATATTGTGACGCTCAGGAGGCGAGCCGAAAGAGCTCGTCCCGTTGGATAAAAAGCAATTGGGGAGAAAACGCCATGGCAATGGCTGCGACGACCCTTGGGGCACTGCCCGAGGCGGAACATAGTGCGCAACTGCGCAAAGCCGTGATCGCGTCCACGATCGGCACTGCGATCGAATGGTACGACTTCTTTCTGTACGGTACGGCGGCCGGGCTTGTCTTCGGCAAACTGTATTTTCCTCATGAAGCGCCGCTTGCCGGGACACTTGCCGCCTTTGGGACTTATTTCATTGGCTTCGTCGGCCGCCCGATCGGGGCGGCGATTTTCGGCCATTTTGGTGATCGCATCGGCCGCAAGGCGACGCTGATCGCGACGCTGCTCTGCATGGGGCTCGCGACCTTCGCCATCGCCTTCGTGCCGACCTATGCGTCGATCGGCATCTGGGGCGCCGTACTGCTCACCGTGCTGCGCATGATCCAGGGCATCGGCGTCGGCGGCGAATGGGGCGGCTCGGTGCTCTTGGCGATGGAATGGTCGCGCACCCACAACCAGCGCGGCCTGGTCGCGTCCTGGCCGCAATTCGGCGTGCCCTGCGGGCTGTTGCTGTCCAACCTCGCCGTGCTGGCGTTCAGCGCTTGGGTCTCGGGCGATGACTTCCTGGCCTGGGGCTGGCGCATTCCGTTCGCGCTCTCGATCGTGCTGGTCGGCATCGGCCTGTGGATCCGGCTCGGCATTTTGGAAACGCCGGTGTTCCAGGAAATTCTCGACAAGGAGAAGACCGAAAAAGCTCCGGTGCTCGAAGTCATCAAGCGGCAGCCGAAGGAAATCATCCTTTCGGCTCTGCTGCGGATGTCCGAACAGGCGCCATTCTATGTCTTTACCGCCTTTATCTTCTACTATGCCGTCACCGTGTTGCACCTGCCGCGAAACCTCATTCTTGGGGCGGTGATGACGGCGGCTTGCGTCTCCTTCGTCACCATCCCGCTGTCCGGTCACATCTCCGATAAGATCGGCCGCAGGAACATGTATCTCATCGGCGTCGTGCTGATGGGTCTGTTCGGCTTCCTGTTTTTCGGCATGGTCGATACGGCGATCCCGTCTGCCGTGTTCATCGCCATCGTGCTGTCGCTGATCCCGCACGACATCCAGTACGGGCCGCAGGCGGCGCTGATCGCGGAATCCTTCACGCCGCGGCTGCGTTACAGCGGCGCCTCGCTCGGCTATCAGCTCGCCTCGATCATCGCCGGCGGGCCGGCGCCGATCATCGCCACGGCGCTGTTCGCGTATTATCAGACCGGCTACGCGATCTCGATCTATATCGCGGCCTGTGCGCTGATCAGCCTGATCTCGGCGGCGCTGATGCCGGACTATACCGGCCAGGACATTTCCGCCGAATACGATGCAACGGTAGTGCCCGCCGAATAAGCGAGGCACTTGATCAAACGACATCGCCGGGGCCGGCAACGCCCCGGCGATTTTCTTTTGCGGAGCGTGAAGACCTAGAGCACCGCGCCCGACTGCGGGTCGATCAAGTGCAGGTGGCTCATGTCGGCGTGAAGCCGCATGGATTCTCCGGGCCCCTTGGCGCTGCCGGGATCGACGCGGCCGCAGATTTCCTGGCCGTCGATGGTGAAATAGACCATGGTTTCCATGCCCATCGGCTCGACGACGTCGAGCGCGGTCTCGAACTGGCAGTCCTGATCGCAATCGGTGCGCCGCGGCTCGGTGATGTGCTCCGGCCGCAGCCCGAAGATCAGCTCCTTGCCGGTCAACCCCTGGAAGCGCGCGGTTTGCGCCTGCGGGATCGGCAGCGAAATGCGGTCGGACAGCCGGGCGCGCAGGCCGACGCCATTCTGCTCGACATGGCAGCGGATGAAATTCATCGCCGGCGAGCCGATGAAGCCGGCAACGAAGCGGGTCTTGGGGTGGTGATAGAGATCCTGCGGGCTGGCGATCTGCTCGATCAGGCCGCCGTTCATGACCACGACCCGGTCGGCGAGCGTCATCGCCTCGACCTGATCGTGGGTGACATAGACGGTCGTGGTCTTGACCAGCTGATGGACGCGCTTGATCTCGGTGCGCATCTGCACGCGCAGCTTGGCGTCGAGATTCGACAGCGGCTCGTCGAACAAGAAGACTTTTGGATTGCGCACGATGGCGCGGCCCATCGCCACGCGCTGGCGCTGGCCACCAGACAAAGCCTTCGGCTTGCGGTCCAGAAGTTCGGTGATGTCGAGAATACGCGCGGCATTGTCGACGCGTTTCTTGATCTCGATCTTGGGGAACTTGCGCAGTTTGAGCCCGAACGACATGTTCTCGAACACGCTCATATGCGGATAGAGCGCGTAGTTCTGGAACACCATCGCGATGTCGCGATCCTTGGGCGGCAGGTCGTTGACGACCTCGCCGCCGATAAAGATGTCGCCGGAGGTCAGTTCTTCGAGGCCCGCGATCATGCGCAGCGTCGTCGACTTGCCGCAGCCCGACGGCCCGACCAGCACGACGAATTCGTTGTCGGGAATGTCGAGATTGATGCTGCGCACCGCCTCGATATTGTCGAAACGCTTGACCACGTTACGCAACGCGACTTCGGCCATTTTCTCAAACCTCTTGTCGGCTGGGATCAGCCCTTGGTGGCGCCTGCGGTCAGGCCCGCGATGTAATAATCCATTAGGAACGCGTAGATCACGAGCGGAGGAGCGGCCGCGATCAGCGCGCCGGCCATCAGCATGCCCCACTTATAGACGTCGCCGCGGATCAGGCTCGTCACCGTGCCGACGGTGAGCACCTGCTGATCGGCGGAGTACAGAAACGCCATCGGATAGACGAAGGCCGCCCACGACACCGTGAAGGCAAAGATCATCGCCGCGATGATGCCGGGCATCGCCACCGGGATGAAGATCTTGGTGAGCATCTGCAGATGGCCGGCGCCGTCGATCAGCGCCGCCTCGTCGAGCTCTTTCGGGATGGATTGGAAATAGCCGATCATGATCCAGGTGCAGAACGGTACCGTCAGCGTCGGATAGACCAGCACCATGCCCCAATAGGAATTGAGCAGGCCGACCGCTTTGACGATCTGAAACAGCGGGATGAACAGCAAGGTATCCGGCACCAGATAGGTGAGAAAAATGCCGGTCGCGAGAATTCCCGAGCCCCAGAACTTCATGCGGCCGAGCGAGAAGGCGGCAAGCACGCTGACCACCATGGTGATGCAGACGACGCAGACCGTCACGATCACGGTGTTCTTGAAGAAGGTCAAGAAATCGGTCTGGGTCAGCAGGATCTTGAACTGATCGAGCGTGACGCCGTCGGCGATGATCCACGGATTGGTCGCCATGCGCGCCACTTCGGCGTCGCTCTTGAGCGCGGTGACGATCATGTAATAGGGCGGGATCAGAAAGAAGATCGCAAACAAGATCAGAAAGACATAGGACAGGATCAGCGCCCAGCGCCGGTTGCGGCTCAGGCTCGACCGGATGCTGGAACCTCGACCGGCGCCAGTCGCGCGCGGGGCGAGCGCTGCCGTGCTCATCCGATCTCCCTGCCGCGCTTGCGGACTCCACGCAGGATGAAGATTGCGGCGATGCCGAGGATCGGGAACATGAACAGCGAGGTTGCGGCGCCGAGCGGCAGGTCGCCAGAGCGGATGCCGAGCATGAAGGCGTAAGTCGCGAATACATGCGTGGTGTTGCGCGGGCCGCCCCCGGTCATGATCTGCACGATGTCGAAATTGGCGAAAGTGACGATCAGCGAGAACAGCACGGTGATGGAGATGATGTTGCGCATCATCGGCAGCGTGATGTGAACGAATTTCTGCCAGGCATTGGCGCCGTCGATCGAGGCGGCCTCATAGAGCTGCTCGGGCACCGATTTCAGCGCGGCGAGATACATGATCAAGAAAAACGGCGCGCCGAACCAGACATTGACCAGGATTACAGAGAACCGCGCCCAGACGGGCTGGCTCAGCCAGGGGATTTCGTCGAGGCCGAGGCTCGCGAGCGCGTAATTGAAGGCGGAATGGGTCGGATCGAACAGCCACCACCAGCCGAGCGACGACAGCGCGAGCGGAATGACCCAGGGCACCAGCATCATGCCGCGCCATTTGCGCTGGCCCTTGGCCGGCAGATTGTTGATGAGATGCGCGGTGATGAGCCCGATCAGGGCTTTGAAGAACACCGCGCTCAGCGCGAAAATCGCGGTCTGCCGCACCACCATCCAGAACACATCGCGCGACAACAGGAAACTGAAATTGCCGAGCCCGATGAAGCGGGTCTGCGCCTTGTTCAGCATCGACAGATAGATCGAATAGAGCGCCGGATAGATCACCAGGCACGCGATAATGACGATCAACGGCAGGCACATGAAAAAGGCGACGGCCGACCGGCGGCGCAGAAAAACTCTCAGATTGCGCAAAGCGGGCGATTGCAGGCCGACTTGCAGTCCGGGCGTCGCCGGCGACCATGTCTGGACGGTATCTGCCATGTCATAATCCCAGTAAGTAATTGCGGATTAGACTTTCATGGTCATTCCGGGGCCGAGCGGAGCGAGGAGCCCGGAATCCATATTCCCAGCGCTGGGGTTTATGGATTCCGGGCTCGACGCTGCGCGTCGCCCCGGAATGACAACACTAGACGCGCAAGGTTCCTTCGAGCTCGTTCGACGCCCACTTGATGACGTCGTCGAGCTTTTCGTTGCCTTGCGTGAACTTGGCGACCATCACGGTATTGATCGCCTGGTTGTAGATCTGCGCGCCGACTTCCGAACGCGCCGGCGCACCGGCGATCGAGGTCTGCTCGTCGCCGCGCGGCGGATAGCTGTAGACGGTGCCGACCGGCGGCTCGACCGTCTTCCAGGTATCGAGATCGTACATGCTCTTGAACGAGGGCAGGTCGTAGCCGGATGAGGCCTGAACGAGCTGCGCAATCGATTCCTTCTGCGAGATGTAAGTCAGAAGATCCTTGGCCGCCTGCTTGTTCTTGGAGAACGACCACAGCCCGTAGAATTGCGGCAGTTGTCCGACGAAGCGGCCTTTCGGGCCTTTCGGCACCGGATGCGTCCAGCAGTTCTGCGCCACCGTCGGATTGTCGCGCTTGGCGACCGCCCAAGCGCTCGGTGGATTCATGATGCCCGAGCCCTTGCCGGAAATGAGCCACCGGTTGTTGCCGGCGTCATCCCAGGCGTAAACCTCCGGCGGACTGACCGCCATAATCTTGCGGGCGACTTCCATCGCCTGCCGCGTCTCGTCGGAGTCGATCTTGATGTTGTCTTTGGCGTCGACCATCACCACGCCATAGGCATTGAACAGCCCTCCGACCCAATCCACTGCATCGGAGGTCTGGCCCATCGGCAGACCGATCGGGAAGCCGGCCTTGTGCAGCTTCTGTGCCGCGTCGACATAGGTATCCCACGTCCACGTATCGATCTTAGCCGCGTCGTATTTCGACTCATCGGCAGGGAACATGGCCCGAAGGTCGATGCCGGTGTGCTGTTGATAGAGATCGAAGCGCGAGCAGCACGGCTTCACCTGACTGCCGATTGCGGTCGGTACGCCGCGCCAGGTGCCTTTAATCTTGGCGAGATATTCGGCGACCGGGCTGATCGGACCGTATTGCTTGATCAGGCCGCCGACGACGTCGTCGAGCGGCTCGAGCACGTTCTGGTGAATGCGGATGTTCCAGTCGCGATGCGACATGATATCGTGGCCGGTGCCGGCTTGGGCTTCGGCGGCGGCGGTCAATTTATCCTTTTCGCCTTGCGAGGTGATATAGTCGATCTTTACTTCGCAATTGTTCTTTGCGCTCCACTCGTTGCAGAGCTTGTTGAGCGCATTGTTGGCGCCGGGAACCCAATGGTCCCACACGCCGAGCGACAACGAGCCGGCGGCGAAACTGTCTTTGACATAAGGAGCGGCAAGGGCGGCGACGGAACCGAGCGCTGCGCTCTTGAGGAGGCTGCGCCGATTTGGACGTGCGTGGTCGAGCAGACGTGACTCTGTCATCGTTTCCTCCAGTGTACGCCTATTTTTTTCTGAATTGGGCGGCGTGGCAGAAAACATACTCTCATCACGGGTAGCCGGCTAGAGCGCCTTTGGTGGTATCCGCGACGCTTATCTGCGGCGAGGTGTCCGTTTTGCATTGCGGCGCAACAGATAAAGCGCGGCCCGCGGCGGTAAGCCGTTGAGATTCATTAATTTATCAGATCACGGCAGAACGGCTTTCTGCTGTACGACAGTTGTCTCACTGAACCTGCCGGACAGCGCAGCCAGCGCCGCAACTCCGCCGGCACGAATGGCCGAACGGCGATCCATCAATTCCTCCCATCTCTTTTTGCGCGGGAGTTGTTCCCGCGCCGCATGTGTCGCGGCGCGGATGTTGGCGCCACGTCACCCATCCATGTTTATGATGGCGGCGAGGAAACGCAGAGTTTGTGCAACCGGCACGGGCTGAACCGGCGCAAACAGCCGGACATGAATGGGGGCATTGCCGATGGATCAGATCCACGGAACCACGATCGCGGCACAGTCGATTGCGGCGCGGCTCGACCGATTGCCGGTCTCATCCTGGCATATTCGCGTCCGCCTCATCCTCGGCATCGCCACCTTCTTTGATGCCATGGACCTTTTGGCGATTAGTTTTGCGGTGCCGGCAATCGCCGGGCCCTGGCATCTATCGCCGCAACAAATCGGCATGATCATTTCGGCGGCTTTCGCGGGCCAGTTGATCGGCGCGCTGGTGGCGGGATGGGCGGCCGAGATGTTCGGCCGGCTGCGCACGGTCGTGATTGCGACTCTGCTTTTCAGTGTGATGAGCCTTGCCTGCGCCTTTGCCTGGGATGCGCAATCGCTTGCCATCTTTCGCTTCATCCAGGGCATCGGGCTTGGTGGCGAAGTCCCGGTCGCCACGACCTATATTATCGAGATCGCGCGTGAGAAAGGCCGCGGGCGATTCTACATCCTTTATGAGCTGGTCTTTGTGTTCGGCCTGGTGATTGCGGGCCTGCTCGGCTCGATCATGGTGCCGCGGCTCGGCTGGCAATCCATGTTTTATCTCGGCGCGGTGCCGGCGCTGCTGGCCGCGGTTCTGATGTGGCTGCTGCCGGAATCGCCGCGCTGGCTCGCGAGCCAGGGCAGGGTGGCCGAAGCTGATGAGATCGTCAGCCGGATCGAACGGGAGATCGAAGCGTCGGGAAAGACGCTGCCGCCGCGGGTGCAAGCGACAGCAGCCGTCAGTGCGTTGCCAGCCGCTCCGCTGCGCCGCCGCTGGTTCGAGATGCTCGACAGCGCGTACCGCCGGCGGACGTTGGGCGTCTGGGCCATGTGGTTCTGCTGCTTCTCGACCATCTATGGTCTCAACAGCTGGGTGCCGACCCTCTACCGCACCAATTTCAATCTCTCGCTGCAGCAATCGCTCAATTACGGCTTTATCGTTCAGCTCTGCGGCATTGTCGGCGCGGCCTTGTGTGCCTTCACGATCGACAAGATCGGGCGCCGCGTCTGCTTCGCCGGCGCCTTATTTGGCGGCGGCGTCACGCTCCTGATCTTGGCGGCGTTGGGAGCTGACAGCGCGACGATGTTGTTGGTGTTCGTCTCGATCGGCAGCTTCTTCATGTCGGCGGTCGCGATCGGGCTTAATCTCTACACCGCCGAAATCTACCCGACCCGCATCCGCGCCTTTGCCAGCGCCGTCGGTACGGCCTGGCAGCGCGTCGCCGCGGCGACCGGACCGAATGTCGTCGCTTATCTGCTCACCGGATCGGGCTTGACCGCGGTGTTCAGCTATTTCGGCGTCATCGCCGTCGTCGGTGCAGTCGTCGCCGCGGGCTATACGGTGGAAACAAAGGAGCAGCCGCTCGAGACGGCGTCCGCTGCTTAGCCGACGACGCGCCGATTGCTAACGGACTTTGCGCCAGCCGGCTTTGAACTAGCCGATTTGGAGAATGAGCTTGCCGCGGAAATGCCGCGACTGGCTCAGCCGTTGTGCTTCGGCGGCTTGCGCCACCGGATAAAGCTTGACCTCGGGCGGGCGGATCGCGCCGTCGAGGAACAGCTTGGCGATCCGCTCGAGCGGCGCGCGGGCGCGTGCTACCGGCGGCCGGAGCGAGGTGACGTCGCTGCGGGGCGATTTCGGCGCCTCCATGCCGGAGGCGATGAAGGCGGCGCGGCCGCCCGGCTTGAGCACCGCAAAGCTCTTCTGCGCCACGTCGCCGCCGACCGTATCGAACACCGCGTCGACGCCAGACACGACTTTGGTGAAATCCTGCGCGTTGTAATCGATGACCTCGTCGGCGCCGAGGCTTTTGACATAATCGCGATTGGCCGCGCTCGTCGTCGTGATCACATGAGCGCCAATATGCTTGGCGAACTGAATGGCAAAGCCGGCAACGCCGCCGGCGCCGCCCTGAATCAAAATCGTCTCGCCGCGCTTGAGCTTCAGTGTGCCGTCGACGGAATTTATCGCGGTCAAGCCGGTCAGCGCCAAGGCCGCTGCGTTCACATGCGACAGCGCGTCCGGCTTCTTGGCGATGATCGCGGCTGCGATCGC
>CAVUNZ010000006.1:0-321135 GCA_963742975.1 uncultured Alphaproteobacteria bacterium
AGAGCTGTACAAGAGCCTTCGGGGGCATCCTGCCTTGATCGGCGAACTAGAGGCGCTGGTTGACAAATTGGCGCCGATGCCATGGACGCCAGAAGATAAAATCAACTGGACAATATTTGGTGATGGCTACACGCCAGCGCACGAGCCTGAAAGACAAAAGCCAGAATCAAAAACCGAACCACTACCTCTGAATAGCCAAATCTATTATGTGAAACTATGCGTTCATTACCACCCTTGATCGCAGCATTCCGATTTAAAGTGTAAAGACACAGTTCGATACATCTTCGACAATCATTTCTCAATTGTAAAAAACATAAAATAACCGAACGATGATTATATCACGCTATGATGTTTTATTCACTCTGATTTGATCGGTAATTTAACCTATGAAGATCGATATTTCGTCACAGTTCCACACATGGTACATCGTATTCATCAGATATCAGAGCAATTCGCAAGACAAATATATACAACCAGAAATATGTCTTTCACATGGGCAATCGAGGACCGTCGCCGTGCTCGATTTTCCTTCGAAGACAGTCAACAATAACCTCAATGAGCCGCGACACGCGGCGCAGCACGCCGAGTCAAGAAAGCTCGTCGTTCATTGTCACTATCGAAGAAATATGCCAGATGTTGACACTCAAGGACACAGCAGATGATCCAAAGCTGATGATGTTCGATATCATCAATGATATGTCCAATAAAGCTTGAGAGAACGTCGAAAGTGGTGAAAAACAACGAGAACGACCGGGGATTTCGTCTTCACGTTCAGATGGTCGCCGACTTCGCGACGGTAGAGGGCTTCGCAAGTTGATCCTCGGAGGGCTGAATGGAGCGGTTGGAACGCTGCATGCGAGGTTTCTGCTAAACAATCACAGCCTGCTCGACCTCCTCTTCAAGCTTGCTAAATGTCTCCCCACCACAAGCAAGACGGAATCAAGGATGGAGACGGAAGATTTCTACAACAGTTCCAAGTTCCATATACCTTTGAGTTGACCGAGCTGGACGCCTCGCGCGACGTTGCAGCTATTGTATTTCTCTTCGTTGACCGCCTTTAAAAGTTTCGCCGCAGCAGCATCTGTATTCTTGCACACTTTGCAAGACCTCTTCGAGGGCCTGAATCAGGCATGAATGATGTAACACAATCTTTAACGTTATCTACATCTTCTTCGTCCGCCCCCAGCGGACTGCTTCGGCGAGAATGCTCACGCTCAGCTGTCGGCTCATCATGAAGAGCGAGTTGAGCGTAACGACCATCGGATAGGCGTCGTCGGCCAGCGCATCTTTGGTTATTCCGCGCCGGATGTGGGAGAAATAACGCCATAACTGAAATGCGCCGCGGGCGAGTTGCAGGTACTGCTTCTTTTCGGCTTCGAACGGATCTTCGGCGAATTGTGCTAAGTAGGTTAACCGTGTCGCTTTACATTCGACGGCGATCACAACTTTGTCGTCCTCAGTCACAAGCACGTCAGGGCTGTCAAACTGCGCGCCCTTCGGCCCGTAGCAATCGTTACGGCTGGTTATGAAGTTCGTCGGTTTGTCGATCAGGTCGTCAGTGTATTGCTCAGAGCGGTCGTTCGCCTCGTTCAACAGCGGCTGCTTCCCTCGGATGATGTCGTCGTCGAGGCCGAAGATGATCCGCATGAGGAAGAGCTCCATGATCGGCCGCATGAAGATTGCTCTATCAGCGGTCAGGAAATCAACGGATCGCGCCGCAGGATGTCGGCATGAAGGCCGTCGGAATAGGCGTCCCATGAAGCCGGTTTACCTCATCGGTGAGCAAGCGCATCGGCTCGCGCCTGTTTAAGCCAAAGCGTCATAGTCGCCGAAGCTTCTGCACGATTTCCGGCGTTATGCCGAGCGCCGGCTAATGCAGAGTCCTGGCGAAGCCACGGCGTGCGCACCGCAGCGACGTTCATGGCGAAGCCCACGTAGGTGAAGTCGTTGATCGATACGCCGTAGGTGTCTTTGAAAGAGCTCGGCGCACTTTCCCTGTCCGTAGATGTAGAGGTAGCGGTAGGAGTGCGGCAAGTTCGATAGCCGTGCTTCCAGTAAAACTGCCGCTGAGCGATCCGGTGCATCTCGCCGAAGATGTTCGGCCCGTTGCCAGGTAGCGCGCCGCCTCAACAGTTTCGAGGCCCCGCGGCCTGTTGATCGTGTCACGGATCGCGTCGAACTCGAACAGTCGAGAACAAATTTCCCTCGGCCCCGCTTTTCTTCCTTCGGCGTGAGCAGGGACTGATCAGCAGCGTCTGAAGTCCCCATCGGGTGAATCCCGTAGGGGGGGTGAAGCGACGACTTCACCGCCGCCTCCTTCGGATACGACGGCATCAACTTCTTGGCTACCGCTTCTCGGTCGGACTGAAGAGCGTCTGTCGCCCATATCATTTGCAGGTATGCTTGATCGTCCACGCGGGCAAAATACTTGCGCAGCTCTCGGATATGATAGTCGAGCTTGGCCTGACTCGCTCGGGGTCTGCGGTGGAGGCCCTTTTGCCTTTGTCATAGCCAGTCTCTCCCAATTCCCAAAGCCCAGAACCTCGTCCTTAGGGCTCTCAACCTTTTGGGATGATGGTGGCGCCTAGGCGAAGCACCGCCTGCGTTCCCTCTGTGGTGCGCCAAGCCAGCTCAGCCCACCGCACAGCGTCATGCGCCAAGCTAGCAATCCAGCTTTCGAGCCGGGCACGCTCTGACGCCTCGCGTTTCGCCAAACCGGGTGTAACACGCCGAAGTTTGGGACCGGGTGTGAACGCCCCCGGTGCGATTGCCGTCATGGCGGCGCCGGTCATCTCGTTCGCGAGCATGCACGCCGTCTCCGACCAGCCGGCCCCATCGAAGGTCGCGGCCAGAGCAACCGCCATGCGGCAGGGAATGCCGCCCGTCGCGAGCAGGTGCCGGAGGCGGCCATCGACCTGATAAGCTAACAAGCGCGAATGCGCGGCCTTGGCGTCGCGTTCTGGCGAGACAATGTCCGCGCGGTTGGCTAAGTGGTCGCGCCAGCCCGCACACAAACCGGCGCCGCCCCATTGGCCGGCGCGTCTGGGAATGAAAATCAGTTCCGCATCATCCACTTCCTCCCGCCGCTCGATCAGTCGGCCGGTCGCATCGGACGCCCATTGAGCGGCCATAGTCACATCGGCGACGCGGCTGCCGAAGTGGTATCGAGCCGAACCCCAGCATGCGACGGAAGCCGCCAGCGGCCTTGGCAATCCGGCTTTAGCTAGACGTGCGGCATCAGGTCGAACGTCGTCTCAGTGGAAAGCTCATCGAAGAGCAGTCGGTCGGCGATCCCGGCGCGATCGAGTGCGCCTCTGGTCAAGGCGTCAATTCTCACGCTGACGTCCGCCGGGATGGCCAGCGACGATCCCGGAAATGCCGGTGGAGCGATAATCGACGGCGCTGGCAAAAGAGCAGGCAAGATGGGTTCAACCGCCACCACCTCGCCAACCGAATGGCCCGCGGGTCGAGGAAGAAGGCCGGCCACATGCCTTTCGTCGTAGTGATATCCTGTGGCATTGGCGACCTCATGTTTCATTGATGCGCCCCACTGCTGAAGCGCAACTCAGCATATCAGTCAAAGCGGCGTCCGTCCGTCAGACAATTCGACGCGGTAACACCGAAGTCGAAGCGACCCGCCTAAGCGCGCGGACGCGCAAATCCACCGCCAGACTTGCGCCGCTCTTCCGATATAAGCAACTACTCGGTTGCTCCCCGCATTCCGTTATGAGCTTCGTCCGTGGATATTTTCTTTTTTAAAGCTCGTCGTCATTTCGATACCGGGCATCATCTGGGAACGGCTAGATGCTGAGTACGGGTCAAACAAGGCCGCGCAGCAATGGGATATCCTGCGGCGCACATTCGTGTTTCGCCTCGCCGCGTACGTCGTTACGTTCTGCATTTATTGGTTCGCGGCCTGTTTTTTACCGGATTCAACTTTCAGGTTTTCCAGTTCAAGAAAGATGTCGAATTTCTTGACGCCGGCTCGATCAAATTGATTTTTTACGCGTCGCTGGTCTCGCTCTTCTGCGCTGTGATCTGGCTCTATGCGAGCACGTATAGGTGGCTCACACGCCTTATGCGGCACATCAAGGCTACGAAGCGCTGCGGCGACGAAGATGTTTGGGATTTCACCTTCAATTCCGGCCGCCCCGAGGTGGGATTCGTCCACGTCAGGGATTTCGACAGGAAAATCACTTACGCGGGGTGAGTCAAGCGTTATCTGAGACTGAAAAACAGAGGGAATTACGGCTCACGGGACGTCATTGTTTATGATTTTGAGGGTCACATCCTTTTCGAGACGCCTCGCGTGTATCTTGCACGTCAGTTGGACGATATCGGTATAGAGTTCCCGTTACCGGCAACGGAGGAGACGCCTAATGACTAATCCACCGCGGCCACCTGTGCGCCCTCTCACTGAGGGGCTCGTCGATCAAGGGTGGTCCGACCCAGGGACATCCCAAGTGCAGACCCGACCAGCGCCGCCTGCGCCGATACCTACCGCGCCGACTGGTCCGGCCCGACTCCGCCGAGCCATACCCCCACCAATAGGGGAGGAGATCGATAATGGGCAATTCAAAGTAGGATCCGATTTTAGGTATGGATGTCGGAACTATCAGAGCGGATAGCTACGGCCCGGTCAGTCAAGCCAACGCGCAGATTAGAGTCGCCCTCCGGCGCCGGCGCCTATCGTGAGAGCAACCGAGCCGGTTAGTTCTCCCGAGATCTCGAAAAATCCAAAATCAAAATGGCTCGCTCTCGGCACCACTGACTGGGTTTGGGTGGGCGCTCAGAAGTCATCGGTGTTCTTCGCGTAATGCGCGATCCAGAACAACTGACCGCTCCGTATTGCTGATGCAGCCAGCGACAGCGATGACGGCGGTGGCAACAGTTCGCAATGAGAATAATTGTGCCTTTTAACGTTCTCACCGGCACTCCTCGTGTGACATAGACCGCAAGGATCGACAGCAGGAAGAGCGATTTGCTGAGGACCGCAGTCACCGCCTGAAACGTCAAACGATCTTCGGCAGGCAGCCTTAGTTGGCGGCGTTAGGCAGATCGCGAAGGCTGAGGTGGTGGGGGTCCCGCTCATGTCGGCAAGTCAGATGGCGTCCTCGCAGCGGATCGTAATGGTCAGCGTCATGCAGCGAGTATTGCACGCGCATGCTTGCAAGGCGTGGATAGCGCTTAGTGATTTTGCTCCGCTTTAAAATCTCTCGCGTATTGCAACATGTGTTCGATGGTGCAGAGTCTCGACGGTGTCCGCAACGATCGCCTTGCCCAGTTTTGGGGCGACGAATGATAATTGGGCGTCGCTATAAGCCGAGACGTATTTCCGTGATTGCAGCGCGATCTTTTCATTTACTCGCGGCAGTAGTTTCCGACTTTTCCAGTCATTGCTGATCTGGGTAAGCGTTTCTTTCGTATTCGTCGCGACGAAAAGGTGGCGCGGCGAGATTGGTATAGCGAGGTGGCCATCTGGTTTGTTCAAGCCGTTCGTCATGATGACCGGGCGGTCGGAAGTCAGAAGCAAATGCTTTCGCTGGGGGTCATGGAGTACTGTCCAGCGCAACGAATTAACGCCGCCTCCTGTTATTTCGCTGTCGATGAGACTTTGAAGAAGCTTAACCAAAATCCTCCCGACAGGGTTCGGAGCATAGATGGCGGTGTATTCCTCGTAAATCGGCGGATCGTCTGGCTTTTTGCGCGCAGCATAATCCGCTTTTATTGCAGGCAGGTTTTCCGCGTAGATGGTATCGGCAATGATGCGATGCTTTTAGACCAACTCAGGATGCCGATGAACAAGCGACATAATAGATCGAGACCAACCGCTTTTTTCATCGACCGTCATATTCCAAGGCGGCGGCGCTAAGAGGATACGAAGTGCGCGAGCGGCAGCGTCGTCTGCGAACTTAAAGAATACATTCTCTAGATAATAAGCCTCCTCGGGCGGAAGGTCTTTAATGGTGTTCAGTCCGCGTCTCTGGCCGGTGCCGTCCGGCGGGTGCGCCGGGGCACAACTGTCTTGTACGGTTTGCTAAACTCGCAGAGGCATCCATTGCCCGCAACCCACTGCTTCAAATAGAAACAGGGGATGTAATGATGCTTCTGTCCTTTTGGTTCTTTCGCCATAGCACGACGACAATACGCTAATGATCGGGCGACGGCGCACGATCATTTGCGCAAAAGAAAGGCCCTGCGTTTGAGCGGGGCTGAGGTTGGTCGAAAGTCTTAGCGGTTCTGCGGTTTTGGTTCTGCTGACCACCACCGCCCTGTCCGCCGCGTTCTGTGCCAACACGTCAATCGATGGATTGCGCTTGCCACCTCTACGCCTGACAGATAGGTTTCGTGTAGGTTTGCCCGGTGCGCAGCTCCTCTTGCGACAACGCCTTGTCGCGCCTTACCTGTCCACCGGCTTTCTCGACATCAATGACCGCTCAGCGACAACGTACCGGGCCAGCATTCAGATCGCACGTGTTTGCCACCGCACAACCGGATCGATTTCCAACAACTTTAGAGTATTAAGGCGAAGTCCTGTCCGCGGGAAGCAGGCCAACATCAATTTTTGCCGAATAACAGAGCGCTATCAGGGGACTATGGAGGACACCGTGAACGACTTTGATCAGCGACCATTTGCCGATGCAGAATTTGCAGAAAATGCGGACAGCGTGTCCTTGCATACTGCTGCTCGATACATCGACTTCGATTCGCGGCGAGCCCATACGGCAGCTGAACGAAGGCGTCTTGGCATTTAAGGAGGCGCTCCACAGCAACTCCATGGCCGCTAAGCGCGTGGAAGTTGCTATCGTGACCTTCGGTCCCGTTGAGACCCGAGCCGACTTTAAAACGGTCGACAATTTTTTTCCGAGACGCTGGAGGCCAGTGGCGCGACCCCGATGGGCGAAGCCATTGTTCACGCCCTTGACATGCTGCGAGCGCGGAAAGACCGCTATCGCGCGAACGGGATCAAATACAATCGGCCATGGGTTTTCCTCATTACGGATGGAGCGCCGACCGACAGCTGGCAGGAAGCCAAGCGCCGCGTCCACGAAAGCGACAGCAACGCGAAGAAGGAAGTCTTGTTCTATGCCGTCGGCGTCGAAGGCGCGGACATGGCCACGCTGGCGCAGATCGCCACGCGGGAACCGCTTAAACTGAAAGGGCTGGGTTTCCGCGACCTCTTCCTGTGGCTGTCAGGTTCTCTGAGCGCCGTGTTGAGATCGTCGCCGGACGGCGAACCGCCGCCTCTCGTCAATCCCGCTGCGCCGCGCGGTTAGGCCGTTGCCGGATAATGGGATTCGGTGGCGGTGGGAGGCCGCCTCCAAGACCGGAACGTCTCATCTGCGAATCGGCACTCGCAAGCAGGACGCCTATTCCCCCTCCAGTCCAGGGCCCGGCGCTGTTTGCGCTCTGGTTTCGGACGGCGCGGGCAGCGCAAGCCATGGGGGAGAAGGCGCTTCCCTTGTCTGCCAATTTCTCACGCGTCAAGAGGCGAGCCTGGCTGGCGCATGTCAGGCCTGCCAGGCGACGAGCACGTCATCGGGTGGCCGATGAGCTGCGGGACCTGCTTGCCAGGCTGCAAGCGCGCGGGGAGTCGCCCGCCGGCAGTTCCCGCAACTGTCGTGATGCTCACGATCAAAGATAACCAGCTTCTGGCACTACAAATTGGCGACAGCGCTCTCGTCGCAAGGCGCGCCGGCATCTGGGAAGCAATCTGCTGGCCTGAAAACAGCGAGATCGCGTCATGGACCTACTTTGTCACTGACGATCCTGCGGTGCGGCTCAGGACCGCGCGACTGCCACTGGATTATGATGCCTTTGCGCTGTTCTCGGATGGCATCGGAAGCCGTCGCCCTGGAACGTGCGACCGTTCAGCCCTCACCCCCGCTTTTTTGATCCGATGATACGGCCGATCGACCGCTCACCGGAAACCGGCAAGCTCAAGCAGTTGTCGCTCGCCTGGGGCAATACCTTGATAGCGCCACAGTCTGCGATCGGACGATGACGACAGACGTTCGTGCTGCTTTCGGGTGTGTGACCATGCAGTCGGTCAAATCGGAGGCAAAACCTACAGGCTTGGAAAGCGGATCGGCGGTGGCGGGGAAGGCGACGTGTTCCTGGTCGAGAACCTGCCTGACCAGGCGGTGAAGAGTTCCAAGGAGCGCTTGCGCGTCAGTCGTGAGCCCAAGGTGCGCGCGATGATCGGCGGCTCGCTTGCGGTTTCGACCAACCTTGTGGCATTTCCATTCGAGATCACTACTGATCTAACCGGAGGGTTCGGTGGTTTTGCAATGCGTCTGGTCAAATCGTTCTGGCCAATGCATGAGTTCTACCGCCCTAAATCACGCAAGCTTCAGTATCCGAAGGCGGACTACCGTCATCTTGTCCATGTTGCCTTTAACCTTGCGCGCGCAGTGGAAAAGTACGAGACAGGGTGCGTGATCGGTGACTTCAATCATTCCGGCGTCATAATCTCGCAAGACGCCGTTGTTGCGCTGATCGACGCCGACAGCTTCCGATCCACCATCAATGGGCGGTCCTATCCTTGTGTGGTCGGTGTGCCAGATTGTACGCCGCCCGAGCTTCAGGGACGCGATCTCAAAACCATCACGAGAACGAAAGCCCAGGATTAACTTCGGCCTTGCCGTCGCAATGCTCCAGTTGCTCGCGATGGGCAAACATCCCTATGCGGTCGTTTCGCCGGACCGATGTATCGATGGGCGAGGCGATCGCGCAGAACCGTTTTGCCTTCTCGATCGGCCGACGGGCGCAAACTCGCACAACCCCCCCGCCTCCAGGATTAAATTTGCTCGCGGACTTCCCGCCGCCGATGCGCAAACGTTTGAGGCTGCATTCGGCTGGACCCGCAACACGGCCCGATGCCGCAGCGTGGGTAAGCCTGCTTAAGAACCTTGAGGGCAGCCTCAGCCACTGCACTAAGGTGAAGACCCACTACTATCCGTCTGCGGCGCGGGGAGTGTGTGGTGTCGGCTGACGATCCAGTCCGGCGTCGACATGTTTCCGGATTTCCTCGGGCGGCGACATTCCAGTGCCGCCAACCGGACCATTTGATATCGAACGGATATGGACGCAGGTCACGCGGTAGCGCTGCCTCAGCCGGCCAGTGTCATTCCGAAATGAGCCGGCGCGCTCGGCGCCGACAGCGCGGTTGCCGAGGCCAAGAATGCCTTGATGACCAATAGAGCGGTGGCCGATGGATCGCTTCTCGGCGGCGTTGCAGGGTTTGTCGCTATTCCCTCGTTTGCGATCGCGTGGATCGCCCTCGGCGTGTTCGGCCTGTACAAACTCTTCGGCGGTTCCGTAGATCATTCTCTTTTCAGAGCCAACTTCGCAGCCGCTGACGAACGGGCGCGCGCGGCGGAGCTTGCATTGTTCCAGCACATCGGACTCACCGAACTGTACAGCGTCCGGGACGATCTGGAAAAATGGGTCGCGTCGTACCGTCATTTCGACGCTGACCTCAATCGCGATCTAGAAAATCTGAAGTCGACCAGCGAAGCGCGGCAGCGGGATGCCTTTCTTGATCGTTTCCCGTCCGGACGCTAGATACCCGGCATTGGGCCGGCCAAGACAGCGACGCTCAGGTCGTTCGGCATCGAGACCGCAGCGGATGTGAAGGACGCGGCGGTAAGGGCTGTGCCCCGGCTTCGGCGAAGCGATGTAGGCTAGATTTGTGGCTGGCGCCGTACCTACGAAGACAGGTTGCGGCCCGATCCAGGTCCAAGTGCGGCCGACGCGCAGGCTGAGAACGCGGCTCGGGCAGCCTGGGCCGCCAGGCGGTCTGATTTGCAAGCGAAGATAGCCTCGGGCCTTGCGGCGGTGCGGTGGGGCCCGCAGCGCGTTGCAGTGCGCGCTGAGACCGTGGATCAGCGATCATGGCGGCTCTCGGCGAGCGTGCGCGAGCCGCTCACAATCTTCAGCTTCTTGGCCTGCCAGTTCCTTCTTCACGCTTATTCGAATCGTCCCGAAGTCATAGACGCCTGCTCCTGCTCGATCCTGGACGCAGCCAGCCATCGCGCCGTCACAGGGTATACCCGCTTGTGCGCGCTGCGGCTCGACAATGATAGGCCGGACCGCTCGGCGCGGGCGCCGGCCGGCAGCGGATTTTGGGGATGCAGCCGCTATCCCACCTGCACAGGGACAAGAAACTGCTCGCCCGCGTACACGTTGCGATACCATGGCGACCGTTCGCGCCTTCAACGATCTGACTTCTTTCGCCTGTGGGTGACTTTAGAAGTTCGGCTGGCTCAACGTCGCGCACTCTTGCCAGCTTCTCAACAATCTTCAAGCGCGCGTAGAGACGCGGCCTTTTCCATTGGCTCGAGTAGCTTCGGCTGACGTCGGCCTCGTGCTCGAGAGCGTCCTGTGACAGCCCTTTTGGCGTGCCGCAGTCGACGCAGGTTGGTCGCAAAAACTTCTCGCAAGTCCCTGTGCGAAGCGAAGCCATCCGTTCAAAATGTGCACCTCGATATATTGAACAAAGCGCATGCCATGCGCTAAATTGTGCATACGGGCGTTTTTTTTAGCGCCAGTTCGGTGGGGCATGCGCGTGACGTGCCCCGTCCGTGGGGCATAAAAATGGAAATCCTTGTCGGTCTAGCGATACTCGCGGGCATCATATGGTTCGCGTTCGGGGCGAAAACAGCACGCGCATTTGTAGGCGCTGTCTTCGATCATTCGCGCATTGGCGTTCCTGTACGTCATGTACCGTATTGTGAATGGAACGATATAAAGAGCCGCCATCGCTCCGCATTCCCTTCTAGTTCGTACTTCGGCAAACTGCTGGAGTAGAAGCGGGAGAGCGTAATGAGCAAGGCCGCGCGAACCATGTTGGCGCCAGCGCAGGTGTTTCTTGATACGAGCGTGTGGCTCGACCTAGCCGGGAACGAGCCAATGGGCCGCTGTTGGGCGCCTTGGAAAGTATTCCTCAAAGAAAGACATCGAACTAGCGGTGCCTCATGATCGTCTGCGACGAGTTTGCGCGCAACAAGGACCGCATCATCAAGGAAAGCGGACGCAGCCTGTCCGGCGTCCTCAAAAGGGCGAAGGCGGCTGTCTGGAAGTACGGTCCACCCAAACATGGGGCCAAGGCGGCCGAGCTTCTATCCGACATAGATCACAAGCTGGATGGCGCAATTGATGTGACCGCGGATACAGTCGCGCGGATCGAAAAGCTATTCGCGAAGACGAACTGGATGGGTGACGTGGATGCAGCAACCAGGGCCGCATCTGTTCGGGCGCTCCAGAAGAAAGCTCCGTTTCACTCGGGCAAGAACAGCTTCGCAGACTCGGTTATCGTTGAGCTTTTTGGTCAGTTGGCGGCAGCGGCGAGGGGGCGCTGCGTATTCGTCACGCACAACGTGAAGGACTTCAGCGTCTCGACCGGAGATCAGCGGAAGCCGCATCCTGATATCGCAGGCCATTTCTCGAAGATCAATCTCGCTACTTCATCAAGCTGGTTGATGCGCTGCGAGCCCTCCGGCCGCACCAGTTCGCGGAGGCGATGTCTGAGCACGAGTTCTCGATGAAGTCGCGGAAAGCAAGCGAAATATCAGCGGCCATCGACGAGCTGATAGACCGCGTATGATACGACCGGCACATGGTCATGATGCACAAGATTGCTACCGGTAAATGCAAGATCATCAAGAAGAAGGACTTTGGGCCGAAGCAATACCGCGCAAGCGGAATGGGGCGCGCATCGTAGACGATATCCTCGCTGGGGCCATCAAGGCGGCTCGCCGCGTTGAGGAGAAGTACGGCAAAGGCAACTTCGGGCCGTACTAGAAGTTTGATTGGGGGATGATCAACGGCAAGCTTTCTGCGCTGCGGTGGATCTTCGGCGACGAATGGGACATGCTCGACACGTAGGCGACTGTGGAGGCGGGGTAGATATGGCCTCGCCGGGAAGCAAAAGCCTGCGCAAGTCAGGCAGTCCGAAAAGACGTACAAAGCGATCGGCCGTTTCTTCTCAAATTCTCCCAGGCTCGAATACAAATTCGATATCGCTTTTCGGAAGCTCGAGCTGGAGACAAAGGCGGACGAGGCACTTGCTGTAAGGGTCACTATCGCAAAAATCTGTGACCATGACTATAGAGAGGAAGCGAGGACCGGCGGAAAAGTCTGGTCGTGACTTAGGCGAGGGTTCTCTACATGAGCGAGCATTGGCAGGAAGTGCCGCGCTTAATCACGCTGCTCTATGAAGTGACAGATGAACTGGGAAAGCGGTTCGGCCGGAAGTTCTCGCCAGACGGGCATCTCATGGGTAGCCTCGGTGAAGCCATAGCGGTCTATATGAAGACTGATGCTAGCCGAACCGTCGCTTAAAACGCATAACCGCCACGACCAAAGCGGCAAGACCCTTGTGCAGATCAAATTCGCTGCCGGGAAATCAGGGTACGGCATTTACTCGAAACCGCAGCACCTGATTGCGTTGAGCTGCGCGGCCGTAGCGAGGTCGTTGAAGTCTTCAATGGCCCCGGCGACATCGCGTGGGAGTGCGGCAGCGAAAAGCCATCCAAAAACGCGTAGCTCGATGGCCTTGGGGAGGCTGTGCAAGCTTGCGGGACGCGTGGCGGTGCATCAAAAGGTGCCCCGAATTCGTGAGCTGCATCTCGTTCGGCGCTAGAAGCGGGCCGAGGAGGAGTAAAGGCGCAAGCCTTTGGCTCCTAGAGCGAGCTTGCGAACCGCCTTCCGCGCACGTTCCCGCGCGCTGTGTCTTTGCCGGCGGCCCTCCGCCATTGTGCGTCCGGGGCTGTGTTTGACACGTCTGGCCGTTAAGTTCGCAGAGTTTTGTCTACGTCTGCAAAGGTTGTACGTGGACGGCCACCCTTGGGTCCCGATTTCTTTGGCTTGACCCAAACCCAAGCCAAAAAAGCAGGCGGACCAATTCTGCATCGGAGCCATCGGCGCGACTTCAAGCTGAATTTTCGGAAGCTTACCACGCCTGTTCTTCCCTTTGCCGCCGTTCTCCCGCTTGCGTCTCAGCCCCCAGGCCTTTCTTCCATGCCGCAAAGCATCGTTTGCCGTTCGCGGTACCGCCGAACGACCATAGCGTCAACAAGCTTTGCAGATTACTCAAGTGCGACAATCAACTCAGCGATCTGCGCATGCGCTTCATCGCCAAGCGGTTTCGACGGCGCTGACAAGTCGTCTAAGAAATCACTATCGGTGAGCCTTCGGTTATCGCGCTTGCTGGCTATGCGAAGGCGACGGACGAGCAAAACGGGTACGCCGTATGTGCTGGCGATATGCTTATCTACAATCACGAGGTAATTGACCGAAATGCTATGATTTCGAATAACCGCGCTTCGAGTATCTCGTCGCAGCGGTCGGCCCGCCGCTGAGCCAGCTACAGCGGCGTCCCGATAGGACGCGCGATTGTAGATAGCGCGGATTTGGTTCTTGTCCTGGTGGGCGAGTGCGCCTTCAATCGCAGCAGGATTCCGGATCGCCGGGCTCGTTTGCCATTGTCGAAAAGGACGAGCGAAAGCCATGCGGCGCGTGGATGTCGCTCTGGTATCCGAGCCGCTTCAGCGCCAATTCAGCGCACCTTCCGACATAGGCCGATGGGATGGCCGCTTAGACGGTTGTCCGTCTCTGCCGACCGTCCGGCGGGGCTGAGCACAAGGAAAAACAAATTCGCCCCAGCCAGTCAGCTCGCGAAGCTCGATCAGTACGGCGACCGCCTGTCTAGATAGGGGTACAAGGTGTTCCGCCTCATCTTCATGATTTTGGCCGGAAGCATGACGACGGGCTCAGTACTATAGGTCAATCCACGACCAACGTCGTTGACGAAGTTCGCCCGGCCGCAGCGCGGTTAACGTGATAAGGCGAAGCGCTAGGCGGGTTTCCGGGGCGCCATGATAGGTATCGATATCCCGGAGGAGCCGGCCGAACGCGGTCGGCTCGGTGATCGCGGCGTAGCTATTCCGAGCCGGTGGCGTTAGCACATCGTCGCCAACGAGCGAGGCGGTAGGGTCGAATTGTACCCGGCCGGTCGCCACCGCCATGCGGAACACGCGGCTCGCGGTCTCACGGCAACGGCGTGCCGTTTCGTTACGGGCCTGACCATGCCGACCGCGGGCCTCGATCTTCTTTAGCGCAGCTAGGCATTCCATTGGTGTGATTTCGCCAACCTGCAAGTGCCCAAGGTGCGGCCGAAGAAGCGACAAAAGCCAAGCAAGTTTGCCGAGGGTGCTTTCCGACCGCTGGGCGCCACCGCTGAGAGCCTTTTGCTTTTCCAACCACTCGTCGGTGAGCGCTGCGAACGTTGTGGCATGGGCGACCGCTTGCGCCTGCTTTTGTGCCTTCCGGTGCGCGCTCGGGTCTTTGCCAATGGTGAGCAGCCGGCGGAACTCCTCAGCCCTCTTTCGCGCGTCGGCGAGCGATACGGTCGGGTAGGCGCCGAGCGAGATGGAGTTTCGTTTGCTGGCGAACCGATAGGAGAACCGCCACCGCCGGATGAACTTCGGGGTGTCTTTCCGGGGACGACCGCGCCTAGGCGTTACCGGCGTCACCCACAGCTCCAGCCCTTCGCCATCGAACAGCTTTGCCACGCGCTTCCCCTCGGGAGCTGTGGCTGCTCGCACGTCTGCATCGTTCAAAAGGTTGCGGGCCATGACGGTAACTCTTTTGCGGGTCTGCGATCTGTTACCGTCAAACGTACCGTCAGTTACCGTCGACCGCCAAATTGAAAGTTTCGCGCCAAGCTGCGTGGTGCTTACTCTTCTTCGGTAAGACGATGAAAGCACTTAGGTTATTGCGACCACGATTCACAGTGGAGCGGAAGCTTCGGTGCTGTTCTTAGGAGGTGGTGCCGGGTGAGAGGATTGAACTCCCGACCAACGGTTTACAAAACCGCTGCTCTACCGCTGAGCTAACCCGGCATTATGGGGCGTTTTAGAGGGTCGCTGCCTAAATTGCCACCGCCGATGTTGGCGAGGCGTTCCTGGAGCCCCAAAATTCGACCAACTAATTTTGCGTCAGCTCCTTAAGTGTCGGTCCGCTACTCCCCGATGTCATGGCGCGACGGATCCCGTTTCGTCACCCGGTCCCAGATGCCGGCGAGGACGCCTTCGGGATTCCCGCTAAAATGCGGCAGGTCGACGCGGCTGATCTTGGCGTCGATCAGGGTCGGCCGCCCCGACGCCAGGGCGGCGGCGAGCGCCGTCTCGAAGTCGTGCTGAGTGTCGACCGCATAACCGTCGGCGCCGCAGGCGTGGGCAAAGGCGACATAGTCGGGATTGTCGAACGAGATCAGCGCAGTCTCTTTGTAGATGGAGAGCTGAGAGAGCTTGATCAGCTTGTACTCGCCGTCGTTGAAGATCACCCAGATCACCGCGATGTTGTGCTGGACTGCAGTGGTCAGCTCGAAGCCCGACATCAGATAGCAACCGTCGCCGACGGTCGCGATCACGGTCCGGTCGGGCTCCGCACATTTCACCCCCACCGCGCCACTGGTGCCCATCGCCATCGGCCCGTAGCTGGGCGGCTTGCGGAAATTCTGGCCGTCCCTGAGGGCGAGATAATAAGCGGCCCAGGCCATATGGACGCCGACATCGGCGATGACGACGCCGCGTTCCGGCAGCATCCGTGAGATTGCCTCGATCATCCGCCCGGGATGGATCTTGGGGGTGAGGTCCACCACCCGGTCCACCACCCTCTGGAGATCGAAATCGGCCCCGCGGAACGATTTGGGCGTCACCGGCCCGACGCGGCCGTCCAGCGCCTTGAGCAGCGCCGCCATGGCCAGCTTGGCGTCGCCGACGATGCCGTAATTCGCCTTGTAGTACTTGTCGAGCTCCTCCGGGTCGACGTTGATGCAGACGAGCTTGCGGTTCTCGAACAGCTCCGGGCGGAAGTCGAACGTGCCGTGCTGAGAGAAGGAGTTGCCGAGCGCGACCACCACGTCGGAATCGAGAAACACCTCCCATGCCGATTTGTGGCCGGAGTCGCAGAACAGGCCCATCGCCAGCGGGTGGTCCTCGGCGACAATTCCCTTGCCGTCCATCGTCGTGACCAGCGGCACCTGGTAGCGCTCCATGAAGGTGCGAACCTCGGGCCCAGCGCCGGCGCGGATCGCGCCATAGCCGGCCCACAGCACCGTCTGCCTGCCGGCGCCGATGGCTTCGGCGAGGAAAGCGGCGGCGCTTTCGATCTCGGCCGGATTAGGCGCCACCGGCCGCCTGTCGATCTGGGGCGGGCTGTAGTTGGTGACCTGGAGAGTAGGGGCGGTGATGTTCCACGCGACCGCGACCTGGACCGGACCCGGCCGCCCGGTCAGGGCGACCTCGACCGCCTTGTGCATGATCGGGACGACGTCCTCGACCTTCGTGATCAGATAATTGGCCGGCTCGCCGGTCGTCGCGTCCTTCTTGACGACGGCATCCCAGACCATTCTGGAATTGGGGGTGTGCACGAGCCCCGATGTCTCGTTCGCCTGGCCGCGCCCGTCATAAGCCATGGTCGCATAGCCGGTGATCGCGATCAGCGGAAGGGAACCGTTCAGCGCCACGCACACGCCCGACATCAGGTTGAACGCGCCAGGGCCGGCGGTCGAGAAGCAGACACCGAGCTTGCCGCTGAACAGGGCGTAGCCGCAGGCCATGAACGAGGCGTTCTGCTCGTGCTTGGGGATGATCCCCCGCACCCCCTCGGCCCGGGCGACTGCGATCTGCATGCCCATCGACTCCTCGCCGGCGCCGCCGAAGATGACATCGACGCCGACATCCCTGAGCACCGCGACAATGGCTTCATGAACCCGCATCATCGCCTCCCAATAGATTCGCCCGGAATCGTACGCGGCTACTCCCGACTCAGCCGACCGAGTTCCAACCATTCCCCGAGACCAAACGAGTGTTTCCGGGATAAGCGTTGACCTCGCCGCAGGGGACCTCGCCCGGGCCTCCTGGACACGTATTGGAGTCAAGCCGAATGCCCGTGTCCAGGGTATTCGAGCGGCAATTCAATTGACGTACTTGCGGCTCTGGTCCTCCTGCCACTGACAATATTCGTGCAGGCTCGGGGCCATATGCTTACTGCGTCAGGCTTGCCACCGAAATTGCCACCGGATCGTCATTCACCGCACGGAATTAGGCGGCACGGGTTATCGCCAATCGCCCTGAAAATACAAATCAAAACATACAGGTCGGGACGGTGGGTTTCAGGGCGGAAGGTGATATTGAGAATTACAAAACCGCTGCTCTACCGCTGAGCTAACCCGGCCCATCTGCAGATTAGCATATGCGGGTTACCCGTTGGGATAACCGGCAAATTCTCGACAGATCGCGGCCGAATTGCCAGAGGCCGACCACGTAAGTGAAGCGTGGACAGAGCTGAGCGTGAAGCGGTGCCGGGATTTGATACCGCCAATCCCGACGCCGATTTGGCTCGCCTTTTAGAAGCTCGAGCACTCGCTGCCGAAGCCGCCGAGGATCGGCTGGCAGGTCATGCCGCGATGATTGACCCAGGTGTCGTCATGCTGGCTCTTCACGAACTTCCAGCCTTGGCCTGCCATGCACCGTTTGTAGGCGGCGCTCGTCGGGACGCCGTTTTGCGGTGCGCCGAATTGCGCGTTGCAGGCCTGGTTCGCCGCATACAAGTCGCCGTCGCTGCGCGGATGGCCTGCGCTCCAGACATCGGTGTCGGCAGAGGCTGAGACCGTTCCGCTCGCCAGCAATGCCAGACCTGAGATCACGGCTAAGGCCACGTTCTTCATCGTGCATCCTCCAATTCTCATCGCGCCCATACCGGTTGGACGCGCAACCGCGGTGCACAAGTTCGATCAGTTTCGATTACAAATTGGACAGGACAGCACAGACGTTGACGGTAATTAGTGGAGCTGTTTGCGGTACCCGGTCATGTCCGGCTACACAGACGCCGCGGGCAGGGGTGCTTTCAACGGGTGCTTTCAGGAGACGGCGTATGCAGATGGACGCGATCCCGGTCGGGGCCAATCCGCCCCACGAGGTCAATGTCATCGTCGAGGTCCCGATCGGCGGCGAGCCGATCAAATACGAGCTCGACAAGGCGTCCGGCATCCTCAAGGTGGACCGCTTCCTCTACACGTCGATGCGCTATCCGGGAAACTACGGCTTCATCCCGCACACGCTGTCGGACGACGGCGATCCTTGCGACGTGCTGGTCGTCAATACGCGCGCGATTACGCCGGGGGCGATGATGAGCGTGCGGCCGGTCGGCGTCCTGTTCATGGAGGACGAGGCCGGGCAAGACGAGAAGATCATCGCCGTGCCGGCGTCGCGGCTCACGCGCCGCTACGACGCCATCAAGTCCTATTCAGATCTTCCCGAGATCACCATCGAGCAGGTGCAACATTTTTTCGAGCACTACAAGGATCTCGAGCACGGCAAATGGGTCAAGGTGATCCGCTGGGGCGGGGTCGAGGAGGCGCATCGCGTGATCGAGGAGGCTTGCGCGCGGGCGAAAGCGTAAGTGGGGGCAAATGTTCAAGGGACTAACTGGCAAGGGACTAACTGGAAAGACATTGGCGAAGCGGGCCATTGCCGGCTTCGCCGCGGCAGTGATCGGCACTTACATCACGCGTGTTCTGGTTCGTATCGATGAAATCTGGCCGGTCTTCCACGGCAAGAGCTTTGGTCCGCTGATGGAGCTGTTGTCACAGGACACACCGCTGATGCTGAAGGCCTGCCTCATCGCCGGCGTGATCTTCGGCATTTTCTTCATGGTGGCGCCGCGCTCGTTCATGCTGAGTGCCGTGGGTTCGGTGATATTGATGAATCTGCTCGTCCTTGTCGGCCGCATCTATATGGCCGGCGGGTTTGCCGATGCGGCGTTGCCCGGCGCTCTGCCGCTCGAGGCTTTCGCACGGGCGACGATCCGAGCGCTGGTCATTTTCCTGATCTATCGGTTGCTGCGTGCGGTTTTTGAGCGGTCGAGAGCGGCCGAAGCCTATTAACTTCGCCGCGCGGTCGCGACAGCCTCGATCACAATGTCACCGCGATCATGATATTGTTGAGCCCATGATCATCAGAACCTCAACCGCCGCAATCGCGTCATGCTTGGCCGTTGCGGCGCTGGCCATGGTCATGACGCAGACGCCGGCGCGCGCGCAGTCGGCCGATCTCGTCTTGTGCGACCGGCTGGCTGCCGATCCCTCCGATCCGGACAAGCCGGCCGACATCAAAGGCGTCGATCACGTCGAGCCCGCGGATGTCGCGACCGCGATCAAATTCTGCCGCAGCGCGTCGGGCGCATCGCGCCGCGCGCTCTATCAGCTCGGTCGCGCCTATATTGCCGGCCAGCAAACGGCCGCGGCCGTCGCGGCGTTTCGCAAGGCGGCCGACAAAGGCAGTACGTCGGCCATGGTCCAGCTCGGCGTGATGTATGCGGCCGGATCCGGCGTGCCCAAGGACGATGCGCAGGCGCGCAAATATTTCGAGCGCGCCGCCGCTGCCGGCAATGCCCGTGGCGCCACCAATCTGATGACGCTCTCAGGCAGCGCCGCCAACGCGTCCGATCCCGCCGAGGCGCGAGCGATGCTTGCCAAGGCGGCCGACGCCAATTCGGCGGAAGCGCAATTTCAGCTCGGCCTGATGATGGCGCAGGGCACCGGCGGCCCGCAGGACGACGTCGGCGCGCGTGCCATGTTTGAAAAGGCCGCGGCGCAAAACCATCCCGGCGCGCTCGAATGGATGGGCTCGTTTGCGGCCAACGGACGCGGCGGCCCGAAGGATAAGGACGCCGCCAAGGGCTATTATGAGAGGGCTGCGGCGCTGGGCAACGAAGACGCCAAGGCCGCGCTCGAGCGGCTGAAATGCCCCATGATACTCACGACCAAGAAGGGCGAACTTCTCACGCATCTCTGCTTTTAGTCGCGCCGGCACCGCTGCATTTGGGCCGCGGAGCCTGATTTCCACGAACGTCCCCTTAACCTTTGACGTTCTCTGCAACTTCCGGCCATAGTCGGCTGACCGTTCGCGCGAGATTCTCCGGATGCCGTCACGACGATCCTCAGTTCGCTCCGCCGCCGCGGCGAGGGAAGGCGCCGGGACTTTGGCGAATTTTCCGCCGATGAGCGCCGAACAAAGCCTCGGCTACCAGATCAGATACGCCTATCGTATCTTCGTGAAGGCGCTCGCCGACGAGCTCGGCCAGCACCGGATAACGACCGGGCAGTGGTCGGCGTTGCGCGTGCTCTGGCAGCAGGAGGGGCTGAGCCAGGTCGAACTGGCGCAGCGCATGATGGTGGAAAAGGCGTCGCTGACCGCGGTGCTCAAGGCCATGGCATCAGAGGGTCTGATCACGCGCGTGCGCAATGCGGAAGACCGGCGCAAGGTCAATATTTACCTCACGACTGCGGGACGGCGGCTGAAGAGCAAGATCCTGCCGCTCATCGTCAAGATCAATAAGCGCGCCACCCGGCACCTGACATCGGCCGAGGTGCATCACCTGCATACGCTGTTGGCGCGGGTGATGATCAATCTGCAGAACTAGAGAACCGGTTTCCACTTTTTGGGATCATGCTCTGGCCTGGAGCCTGCCTTCCGTGGCCATCGTACGCGCCATGAAGTCAGCAAAGCTGCGGGCAATCTCGGCCTCATAGGGCGCCCAGTCCGGAAACGGAATGAGCGGCACGTCCTGATCCTCGATCGGCAGGCGATGCAACGCGCTGCGCGGTATCGCTTCGTGTGCAAACAGCGCGCTGGCACTCGAATGCGTCTTGTCGTTGCCGGGAATGATGATGGTCGGCACGTTGATCGATTTCAGCTCGTCTTCGGTGACGCCCATGACCGGGTATCTTCCGCCGACGGCGAATAACTCGTTCCAGCGTGTCATCACGGCGATGAATTTCTCCGGCGGCATCGCCAACAGATAGTCGCGCGTTGCTGGATTGGCCGCAATGCGCTCCTTCCACTGCTCAGTGGCGCAAACCGCCGCCATGCCGCCTTGCTGCGCGGCGCGGATGAACTGGCCGTAGTAGTTTTCCGGGAGCCGTCCCGCGGCAAAGGCGCCGCCGGTGACGCGCATCAACAGCAGGCCGCGCACCGCCTGCGGGTAGCGCAGGTAAAATAGAATCGAAGTCCGTGCGCCGGACGACGAGCCGCAGAAGAAAGCCGGCTGGATATTCTGCTGCTGCGTCAGTTCGAACATGTCGCGCGTCCAGGGAATTTCCTCGCCCTCGTCGCCCTCGAGCAGCACCTCCGAAGCGCCGGTATTGCGGCGGTCGTGCAACAGCACCTGATAGCCGTAAGCGGCAATCTTGTTGGCAAGCGGGATGAATTCTTCGTAGCTGCGCCGCCCGCCGCTGGTCATGACCACCCAAGGTCGCGAGCTCGGGCCGCTATTGCCGACGACCTGCCAATTGATATTGACGCCGCGAATCTTGCTGATCGGCATGGGGCTTTCCTCAGGTTGTGCGGTGGCACTGGAGAAAATTTCTTATTCCCGCATGAATCTTTAGCACATTGATTTTGGCGGCGGAGCTTCCGCCTCGCCGGCGTCATACCTAGATTGAGTGCTCCTGACTTGCAAATCCGTCGACACAGGGAATCCCAGCATGGCTTCCGCCCGCCAACTTCATCTCGGCGCCTTCATGCGCCCGGCCAGCATCCATACCGGCGCGTGGCGCTATCCCGGCGCTTGGCCGGACATGAATTTCAACTACGGGCATTTGAAGCAATCCATCCAGGCGCTGGAACGGGCGAAGTTCGATGCGTTCTTCATGGCCGACCATATGGCCGTGCTGAACATGCCGATGGACGCGCTCAAGCGCAGCCACACCTCAACCTCGTTCGAGCCGTTCACGTTGTTGTCGGCGCTATCGCAGGTGACCGAGCGCATCGGCTTGGTCGCCACCGGCTCGACGACGTTCGACGCGCCGTATCACATCGCTCGCCGCTTCGCCTCGCTCGACCACCTGTCGGAAGGCCGCGCCGGCTGGAATATCGTTACCACATCCAATCCCGACGCCGCGCTTAATTTCGGCCTCGACGAGCACATGGAGCATGGCGAGCGCTACGAGCGCGCGCGCGAGTTCTATGATGTCGTGACCGGGCTGTGGGACAGCTGGGCGGACGATGCCTTCATCCGTGACGTCGATAGCGGCGTTTTCTTCGATCCGGCGAAGATGCACGTGCTCGGCCACAAGGGCGAATTTCTCTCGGTGCGCGGCCCGCTCAATATTGCGCGGCCGGTCCAGGGCTGGCCGGTGATCGTGCAAGCAGGCGCGTCGGAGTCCGGCCGCAGGCTGGCCTCGGAAACGGCCGAAGCGGTGTTCACCGCGCAAAGCGATATTCAAGCCGGCCGGAAATTTTACGCCGACGTCAAGGGCCGCATGGAAACGCTCGGCCGCTCGCGCGAGCATATGAAAATCCTGCCGGCATGCTTTGTCGTTGTCGGCGACACGGTGGAAGAGGCGAAGGCAAAGCGGGCGAAGCTCGACAGCCTCGTCGATTATGCCAATGCCATCGCCTCGCTGTCGATCGCGCTCGGGCATGATGCGTCGAAATTCGATCCGGACGGTCCGCTGCCGGATATCCCCGAAAGCAATGCATCCAAAAGCGGCCGGGAGCGCGCCATCGCGCTCGCCAAGCGCGATAACCTCACCGTGCGGCAGCTTGCGCAACGGCTTGGCGGCTATTCCGGCCTCGCCATGATCGGCACGCCGAAGACCATTGCCGACGAAATGCAGGAATGGCTCGAAACCGAAGCCAGCGACGGTTTCACCGTCATGTTCCCTTATCTGCCGGGCGGGCTCGACGATTTCGTCACGCGCGTCGTTCCCGAATTGCAGGGGCGCGGCCTGTTCCGCCGCGATTACGAAGGCACGACGTTGCGCGACCATCTCGGTCTGCCGCGGCCGAAGAACCGGTTCTTCGAGAATTGACCTGATCCGACGCGAATTGCGGGCGATTCCGACACGCCATAGACTGTGGCAAACGGCTGGTCGAGCAGCCGGGGGGAATCGTCAAAGGCGAACGGAACATGGGCGAACAGAACCCGCGCGTTCAGGTGGCGGGCGCGTGCGATCCGATCGAGAGCGCAAGCCGCGATGAATTGCATGCGCTGCAGCTTGCGCGCTTCAAGGAGGCATTGTCACGCGCCGCGCGGGTGCCGCATTATCGGAAGAAATTCGCGGCAGCGGGCATTCAGTCGGGTGACGTCAGGAGCCTCGACGACCTCGCACAATTTCCCTTCACCACCAAGGACGACCTGCGGCAGAATTATCCGTTCGGCATGTTCGCGGTGCCGATGAATCAAATTGTGCGGGTGCATGCGTCGAGCGGCACCACGGGCAAGCCGACGGTGGTCGGCTATACGCGCGGCGACATCGAAATGTGGGCGCAGCTGATGGCGCGCTCGATGCGCGCCGCCGGCGGCAGAGCCGGCGACAAGATGCATATCGCCTATGGCTACGGACTGTTCACCGGCGGGCTTGGATTTCATTACGGCGCCGAATATCTCGGCTGCGCAGTCATCCCGGTCAGCGGCGGCTTCACCGAACGCCAGGTGCAGCTGATCTGCGATTTCGAGCCGGACATCATCGCGGTGACCCCATCGTACCTGCTCGCTATCGCCGATGAGTTCGAGCGGCAGGGCGTCGATGCGCGCAAATCGTCGCTGCGCATCGCCATGCTCGGCGCGGAGCCGTGGACCGAAACGATGCGCGCGGAGATCGAGCAGCGCTTAGGTCTCGATGCGGTGAATTCCTATGGGCTTTCCGAGGTGATCGGCCCCGGCGTCGCGCAAGAATATGCTGCGGCCAAGGACGGCCTGACGATCTGGGAGGACCATTTTTATCCCGAGATCATCGATCCGGACACCGGCAAGGTGCTGCCGGATGGGGAGGAGGGTGAACTGGTCTTCACCTCGCTGACCAAGGAAGCGATGCCGGTGATCCGCTATCGCACGCGTGACCTCACGCGGCTGTTGCCCGGCGACGGCCGCGCCATGCGCCGCATCGAGCGTATCAAGGGCCGCAGCGACGACATGCTGATCATCCGCGGCGTCAATGTCTTTCCGACGCAGATCGAAGCGGCACTCGCTGGCGAGCGTCTGTTCGCGCCGCATTACATTCTCGAAGTGACGCGGCCCGGCCGTCTCGACGAGCTCGAAGTCATCGTCGAAACGCGCGAGGCATTGCCGCCGGACGCGACCATGGTGCTCGCCGAGCGCGGCGCGCATATGATCAAGGCCCAAATCGGCGTTACCGCGACCGTGCGCGCGGTGGCGCCCGGTGTGATCGAACGTTCGCAGGGCAAAGCCAAGCGCGTCATCGACAAAAGGCCGCGCAATTAGAGCATGATCCGCCAACGTGGAAACCGGTCTTCCGAAAAGATCGCGCTCGATCGAAACGCCAGGAACAGCTGATGACAGTCGTGGAAGAAATCTCGTGCGCCGACATCTTTGAACGCGCCGGCTTGCCGCGCGCGGCGGTCGCGGATTGGGGCGGCGGCGACGTCGCGGTAACCGGCGACTACCGCCGCGATGCCGAGGATTTTTCACGGCAATGGCGCATCGGCACGGAAATGCTGTTGCAGCTGCCGCCGAAAAATGCGCGGTCCGGAGCGCAAGCGGCTGCTGCTGCCGAAATTACTCGCCGTGATCGCGCGGCACGTGAGAAATTTCTCGGCGCCTATGCCGAAACGATCTACCGCCGCCTAACCGACAATTTCACCAAATTCATCCGCGTCGAGCATCTGGTCCGCGATGCGGCGGTGGCGGTCCCCGGCCTGGTGCCGAGCGACGCGGCTTTGACGCGCGAAAACACGTTCCAACAGGCGCACAAAGACGGTTTTGAAATCGACCAGGGCTTGTTGCTGTCGTATGTCCTTGGCCATGCGGCCTGCGGCATGCATCTGTGCCACGCCATGCTATTGCCGCGGCCGGAGGCATTCGAACAGGCGCGTCATTTCGCCGAGTGCGGCAAGCTTGAATTCGAAGGCGCGCTGCTGGAACGCCGCGGCAAGGCGGCGATCGTCACCATGCGCCATCCGCGCTTTCTCAACTCCGAGGACGAGAGCACGGTGGACGGCCTTGAAACCGCGATCGATGTCGCGACGCTCGATCCCGCAACCGACATTGCGGTGTTGCGCGGCGATACGGTCGAGCACACTAAGTATCGCGGCCGTCGTCTGTTCTCGGCCGGCATCAACCTGACGCATCTCTATCACGGCAAGATTTCCTACGTCTGGTACATCAAGCGCGATATGGGGCTGGTCAACAAACTGTTCCGCGGCGTGGCGCGCGCGGATTCAAGTCCCGACGAGCTTATCGGCGGCACGATCGAAAAACCCTGGGTCGGCGTGGTCGACGGCTTTGCCATCGGCGGCGGTTGTCAGCTTCTATTGGTGCTCGACTATGTGCTGGCGGCGAGCGACGCCTATCTGACGCTGCCGGCGCGCAAGGAAGGCATAATTCCCGGCGCCGCCAATCTGCGGCTGTGGCGATTTACCGGCGATCGCATAGCCCGGCAGGCTATCCTCTATGGCCGTCGTCTGGATTGCGACACGCCGGAGGGTCGGCTGATCTGCGATGAGATCGCTCAACCGGCCGCGATCGATTCAGCGCTTGAAACGGTGATCGAGGGCTTCACCAGTTCCGGCGTGGTCAGCGCCGCCGGAAATCGCCGCGCACTTCGGGTCAGCGAAGAGCCGCTCGATATGTTTCGCCGCTACATGGCGGTCTATGCGCGCGAGCAGGCTCATTGCCATTTCAGCCCGGCGCTGATCGCCAATCTCGAGCGCCATTGGAACGCGCAGAACCGCGCGCCTTAGAGCGTGATCCCGAAAAGTGGGCACCGGTTTTCGGAAAAGATCACGCTCAAATAAAAATTCAGGGAGCGTGATCCCGAAAAGTGGGCACCGGTTTTCGGAAAAGATCACGCTTGAATGAAAATTCAAGCGTCAGCGCGACGCGAAATTCATCGCGTTGAACCGGCTCTTTTGCTCGTCACTCAATTTGGTCTCGAAATTGGCGAGCGTGACCTGCATCGCCAAGACCGCACGCCACGCCGCATCGAGCCGCGCTTCGATGGTTTCAAGACGTCGGAGCGCAGTCGCTGGCGCCGAAGCCGGGCAGTGGGCGTCAAGATCGATCGCCGCTTCGTTGAAGGACTGCTTGACGGTAGCCAGGTCGTCACGCTGCGCGTCGGTCGGTTGCACCGAACGATTGATCTGGGCGATCGACCAGTCGATCGCTGTCGACGAGCCGCCGCAAGGCTGCACCAGATTGCCTGCCTGATTTTGCTCTTTCACCGTGGCTTGATCTTTTGCCGCCGGGGGCGGCGGAGTCCCGTCAAAGCGCGACCGCTGATCTGCGGTCAGCGATTGCGAAAAGTCCGCAAGCGGCTGGCGGACGATGTCGATCGCCATCGCCAAAGCCTGGATCTGCGATTGCATCATTTGCAGCCGCGCCACCGGCTGCGCCGGAATTTCTTTTGGGCAAGCTCTGGCGAGATAGCCGGACGCCATGCCGAGCGCGCCGCCGAGCTTCTGCAGCAGCGGCATCTGATCGGCGGTCGGAGACACTGCGGCGCTAATGCGTCCGACCATGGCATTGGGGTCGAGCGGCTGCTGGCAGAGGCGCTGGTCCTGATCGGTGGGGATCTTGGCAAACGCGGTGGTGAAAATGTTTTGATAGCCGAACGGCCATTGTGACGCGTTCGGCCAGAACACATTCTGGAAAATCGCCGGCAACGCAAGGCCTGGATAGACCAGCGCCGGCGACACTACGCCTTGCGGCACGGTTTCAGAGGTTTCGGCGCGGGCAGGCGCGCTGGAGCGTGCGACCTCGTTCGGGCTGGCGCGCATATAAAGCGGACGATGGTGGTGATGCCAGCCAAACGGTAAGCCGATATGGAACGGCCCTATGCGGATACCGAAGGCCGCGGCCGGCGATGCAGAGACGATGACTGCAGCTATTCCGGCGAATGCAACGAGCGCGCCGACCTTTCGCATGATCGAGCACCGATATGTTGTCCCGAACGAACCGTCGGGTTTGAAAGAAGCAGTTCACTCAAGCGTACAATTTAACGCAGTCATCCATCAACGCAAAGAGGAGGCCGTCGGTTCCATCTCTTCTCTGGCAGCGGCAGGCTCGCCTTGCGGCCTGTTGCCGAGCCGCAACAGCGGCACCAAAATGAAGGCGAAGGCGGTAAAGGCCGCCGAGATTACAATAAGCGCCGGTAATGTGCGTTGAAAGACGTTGGCATAGAGATACGAGCCGACATTGTCGCCGACCGTATTCGACAGATTGATCACCGACATCAACACGGCGAAGGAAAATCCTTCGGCGCGCGGCGGACAATAGTCGGCGGCCAGTGTCACGGTCGCCACCGTCGCCAGCATGGCCGAGAAGCCGGCGCAGAAATTGATGATCGCTGCGGACGTTTCGCTGTAAAGCAGCAAATAGGCGAGCGTGGTCAGCGTGCCGCAGACAATGCTCAGGTAGAGCAGTTTCTTCATGCTGAGATCTTCAAGAAAGCGCCGGTAGAGCAGCGCGCCGACCACCCAGCCGCCGGCCGCGATCGATGTCAGGATGCCGATATAGGCTTGTGAGAATTTCAGCTCGTCCGTCATGTGATAGTAAAGCGGCGTCGCGAGCCCCGGGCTGAAATAATAGAGAAAGATGAAAGCGGCGACGACGAGAAGCTCCCGCCGCCTGAAGGCCGCAACCAGGCCATGCAAGGTCGCTTTCATGCCGTCGACATTGACCGGCATTCGTTGCTCATCGATCAGAAAGAGTGCGCCGAAAATGACCAAGGACGGCGCGACGCCGACGATGAGCGCCGCCGTGTGCAAGGCCTGCGCCGGCGCCAGGTGCTGCACCAGTTCGCCGCCGAGAACGGCCGCGGCCATGGCGGCGATGTTGAACCAAAGCCATTGTTGATTGACGAAGGCGCCGCTCTCATGCAGTCGCTGACCGTTCTCCACCAGAACGGCGCCGCACAGCGTGCTCGATATCGCCATGGCATAGGCGGTGAGCGACAGTGCGATGAGGAGATCGCCTGGCGCGGTAAGTTGTGTGATCCACAGATAGCCGCCGATTGCCAGTACATTGGCGATGATCAGATAGCTTTTGCGCCGATAGCCGAACAGCGGCACGAAATCGGAGATCAAGCCATAGAGCGGCTTGATGATCCACGGCAGATTGAAGACGGTGATGAAAGCGGTGACCTGGGGCGGCGTCCAGCCGAGAGCCTGTTTCAGATAAAAATTAAGCGGCTGCGAGATCAGGCCGACAATCTGGCCTACGCCTTCGACGACATAGACCAGCGCAAAGAATATCAGGAGGCGATGGATGGTTCGCTTGTCGTGCGGTGTCGCGGGCGCTGGCGACGAAAGCGAAGGCTCGTTCATCGGATCGATCGCTGCTCCTGCCGGCGCCGCGATCGTTATAAGCGACTCGCCGCCGCACCCGGAGCTTCGCCGATATTCAGGTCCGCGACAATTGTCTCAACGATCTCGCGCGGATGCGGAGCGACCGAGACCGTGATCGGCTGTTCGTCGGCGGTCGGCTCCTCGAGCGCGGCGAACTGGCTGTCGAGCAGTTGCGCCGGCATGAAATGATCGGCACGCGCGGCGACGCGGCGGGCGATGAGGTCCTGATCGCCCTTGAGATAGATCAGCCGGACGTCTTGCCGCTTGCCGATGAGAACGTCGCGATAGGCCCGCTTGAGCGCCGAGCAGGCGACGATGCCATGGTTGCCGGAGCGCCGCGTGGTGTCGATCCAATCGGCGATGGCATGCAGCCAGGGCCAGCGATCCTCGTCGGTGAGCGGCTCGCCATGGTGCATCTTCTCGACGTTTCTTTTGGGATGAAACCAGTCGCCGTCTTCATAAAGCCAGTGCAGACGGTGCGCGAGCATGGCGCCGATCGTGCTCTTGCCCGAGCCGGAAACGCCCATCACGACGAGGACTGACGCGTTGCGCGCCGGTAGATCGGCTTTCATGCTGCCGTCTCCGGCGCCGCGGCACGGTCGATCAGCCACACGAGTTCGCCGTCGGAATAGGCGCGGTGCGCCGGCAGGTCGTCGCCGCCGAAGACGCAGGCCAACACGGTGCGCTTGTCGGCGCCGTCGACAAGAAACAGCATTTCCCGCGTCGAGGCGAGCGCGGGGAACGTCAAAGTGACGCGAGGCACATAGGGCGCCATGCCGGCTTTGGCGACACCGACAACCCAGCGTGTCGTCTCGGCGAGAGCCGGGGCGTGCGGGAACAGCGAAGCTGTGTGGCCGTCGCTGCCCAATCCCATCAGGACGAGATCAAATAACGGACGCGCCGGATCGAACCGGTCGGCGCCGTAGAACCTCTTGAGCTCATCTTCGTAGAGTTGCGCCGCCGTTTCGGGATCGGCGACATTGGTCGCGATGGCATGGATATTCTGTGACGGCGCTGTAGCATCAAGAAACGCAGCCCGTGCCGCGCCCATATTGCTGAGCGGATCGCTCTCCGGCACGAAGCGGTCATCGCCCATGAACCAATGCACACGGTCCCAAGGGACCTGGCTGCGCCACGGTTCGACGGTCAGCAGGCGATAAAGGCCCTGCGGGCTCGATCCGCCGGTCAGGCACACGGCACTCCGACCGTTGGTAGCGACACGCGCGATCAGCCGTCGTGCCGCTGTCGTCGCCAAAGCCGCGGCATCCGCAACTGCGATCACGTTGGCAGGTATGCTGGCATGCGTTTTGAGCGCCATGTTGGACTCACGCAACCGGACGCCAGCGCCGGCCGTCTCGGGCGAGAAGTTGATCGGCCTCGGGCGGGCCTTCGCTGCCGGCGCGGTAAGTCGCAAGCCCATCCGCTCCCGCATCGCGCCAGGCGTCGAGGAACGGTTGCACGATGCGCCATCCCGCCTCGATGCCGTCGGCCCGCGGATAAAGGATGGCATCGCCGATCATGCAATCGTAGATCAGCGTTTCGTAGCCGGTGGAGGGCGAAGCCTCGAAATAGTCGCCGTATTTGAAAGTCATGCCGACGCCGCCGATCGCGATCGAGGGGCCGGGGATCTTGGCGTTGAACTCAAGACCGATGCATTCGTCCGGCTGGATACGGATCACCAGAAAATTCTCCGCCAAACGGTCGACCGGCGTTTCGCGAAACATGGCCACCGGCGCCTGACGAAATTTGATCGCCACTTCGGTCTGTTTGGCGCGCAGCGCCTTGCCGGTGCGCAGATAGAACGGCACGCCGGCCCAGCGCCAATTATCGATCATGAGCTTGAGCGCAACATAGGTCTCCGTAATGCTGTCGGGCTTCACATCTTTGGTCTTGCGATAGGCCTCGACGGCGCGGTTGTCGATATAGCCGTCGCCGTATTGCGCGCGCACCGAATTGCGCAGCGCGTCGCCGTTCATCTGATACTGCACGGCATCGAGCACCTGCGCCTTTTCGGCGCGCACCGCGTCGGCGGCAAAGCGCGACGGCGGCTCCATGGCGATGAGCGACAGCAGCTGGATCAGATGATTGGGCACCATGTCGCGCAAAGCGCCGGTCGCGTCGTAATAATTGCCGCGCCGGCCGACGGTGAGCGATTCCGCGACGGTGATCTGCACGTGCTCGATATGGTGGCGGTTCCAGATCGGCTCGAACAGGCCGTTGGCGAAACGCAGCACCATGATGTTCTGCACGGTCTCCTTGCCGAGATAATGATCGATACGAAAAATCTGATCTTCTTTAAGGACGCTGAGCAGTCGCTGATTGAGGTCGCGCGCCGAAGCGAGGTCGGTGCCGAACGGCTTTTCGATGACGACCCGCCGCCATGCGCCGTTCTCTTCGCGCGCAAGCCCGGACTGCCCGAGATGGCAGCCGATCGGCGTGAAGGCCGCCGGCGGCGTCGCCAGATAGAACAGCCGATTGCCCCCGGTGGCGCGCTCGCTTTCAATGCGGGCAAGTTCGTTGCCGAGCTTCTTATAGGTCGATGCATCGTCCGGCTCGCCTTGCACATAGGCGACACAGGCCAGCAGCTTTTTGACGACACGTTCATCGATGTCGCGAGTGGCGAATTTCGGCAGGGATTTGGCAAGATCGTCGCGGAACGTTTCGCTGGCGGATTCGCTCCGCGCCACGCCGATCAGAGCGAAGGCCTCAGGCAGCAATCCCGACGCCGCGAGATTGTAGAGCGCCGGCAACAGGAGCCTGTGAGTGAGGTCGCCCGATGCGCCGAAGATAACAAGGGTGCACGGATCGGCTGGCCGCGCCGAGGTGGTCGCGGTCTTGCCGGTCATGGTGCTTTGGCCTTATGCGCCGATCCAGGCCCGACATGTTTAGGTTCGACATGCGCGCCGAAGCCGCTGCGCATTGCCGAGAGGATCTTCTCGGCAAAGGTGTGATCGCGGCGCGAGCGAAAGCGGGTGTAGAGCGCGGCGGACAGAACGTCGGCCGGCACGGCTTCTTCAATCGCCGCCATCACGGTCCAGCGGCCTTCACCGGAATCCTCGACCACGCCTTCGAAGGCGTCGAGTTTCGGGTCCTTGGTCAGCGCACTTGCGGTCAGATCGAGCAGCCAGGAACTGATGACACTGCCGCGCCGCCACACCTCGGCGATGTCGGTGAGATTGAGATCGAAGCGATGCTCTTCGGGCAACGCGCCGCTTGAGGCGTTCTTCAAAATGTCGAAACCCTCGGCAAAAGCCTGCATCAGGCCGTATTCGATGCCGTTGTGGATCATCTTGACGAAATGCCCGGCGCCGTTCGGCCCGGCGTGGATATAGCCGTGCTCGGCGCGCGGATCGCGGCCGTCGCGGCCCGGCGTGCGCGGCGCATTGCCGAGCCCCGGCGCCAGCGCCTTGAAGATCGGATCAAGGCGATCGACGACCACTGTGTCGCCGCCGATCATCAGGCAATAGCCGCGCTCGAGCCCCCAGACGCCGCCGCTCGTGCCGACGTCGATGTGGTGGATGTTGCGCTGCTTGAGCATTTTGGCGCGGCGGATGTCGTCCTTCCAGAACGTATTGCCGCCGTCGAGCACGACATCGCCCGGATCGAGCAGCTTGCCGAGCTGCGCGATCGTATCCTCGGTGATCTGCCCCGCCGGCAGCATGACCCAGACCGGACGCGGCGGCCGCAATCGCGCGATGAGCTTGTCGAGACTCTCGGCGCTCTTCGCGCCGTCGTGACTCACGGCGGCAATCGCCTTCGGGTCGTGATCGTAAACGACGACGTCGTGACCGTTCTGGATGAGGCGGCGCGAAATGTTGCCGCCCATGCGCCCGAGACCAATCACGCCGATCTGCATGGAGCAAGGGACTCCGTCAGGATACTGCGCGCGCGAATGCGGCGGCGAGTTCGGAAAGGCCTGACTTCACGTCGCCGCCGAGGTGAACGCGCAAAGCGCGCCGGCCGCGTTCGACCAGAACGCCGAAATCGCCGCGGGCCTGCGCCGCCTTGATCACGCCGAAACTGGCGCGAAGGCCGGGAATCGGCAGATCCCGCGCGTCATCGGACGTGATTTGCAGGAACACGCCGCTATCCGGACCGCCTTTATAAGCCTGGCCGGTTGAATGCAGAAAGCGCGGCCCGAATTCGAGACAGGTCGCGACATGGCGGCGGTCGCGCATGGCCACGCGCAATTTCTGCAAGCCGTCTGTGTCGCTCCGGTCTTGTGCGAGATAAGCCAGCAGGGCGACATAATCGCCGCGACCGACCCGGCTGAAATGGGCCTTGAGCCAGCTCGCGACGCTGCCGTCGGCGCCGGCCTGGCGCAGGGCTGCCGCATTCCTCTCATCGGTGTAAAGCCTGAGCGACTTTTCCGTGCAGACCGGCGTCTCGGCGGGCAGGGTGCCGGCCTTCTCGAAGGCCGAGGTCAATTCGCGTGTTTTGACTTTACTCGCTTCGACGTCCGGCTGATCGAACGGGTTGATACCGATCACCGCGCCCGCGATCGCGGTTGCGATCTCGAAGCGGAAGAATTCCTGGCCGATATTTTCCGCCGATTTTTGCACGATGCGAATGACGGGATGACCGGCTTTCTCGAGAGCTGCGAGCTTGCTCTCGTGCGCGGCATCGGCGCTATCGGTGGCGAGTTTCAGATCGATAAAAACGCGGTCGCTGCCATAGACATCCGGCGCGCCGAGGGGCTCGCCATCGATCGGAATGAGACCTTTGCCGTTCTTGCCGGTCGATTCCGCAATGAGTTGCTCGGCCCAGATCCCGAAACTTGCGAGGCTTGGCGATGCCGTGATCGTGACTTTGTCGCGGCCCGCCGCTGCCGCGGTGCCGAGCGCGATGCCAAGCTCAATGCCGGGATTTTCCGCCGGAGGAACGTCGGCGCTGCAACTGCGCATCATCATGCGCGCGCGCGCAATGAGTTCGGCAATGTCGATCCCGGCAATCGCCGCCGGCACCAGGCCGAACGGCGACAGCACGGAATAGCGGCCGCCGATACTCGGCACGCCGTGGAATATCTGCTGGAAGCTTTCCTCTTTCGCCCGTTTCTCGAGCGACGATCCGGGATCGGTAATGGCGATGAAATGCCGGCCCGCCGTCGCCGCGCCGACCTTGTCGCTGACGCACTTGAAAAAATAATCGGTGAGAACATTCGGCTCGGTGGTGCTGCCGGATTTGCTCGACACGATGAACAGCGTCTTGCCGAGATCGATCTGGCTCTCGATCGATTCGATTTGCGCCGGCACCGTGGAGTCGAGCACGCGCAAGCGCGGCCAGCCGCTGCGATGGCCGAATGTCGCTGCCAGAACTTCGGGGCCAAGACTTGACCCGCCCATGCCGAGCAGAACGGCGTCGGCGAAGCCGTCGCGCTTTATCTGCTCGGCGAATGCCGTATAGCCCGTGATCTGCGCGTCATCGGCGCTGTCGAGCCAGCCCAGCCAACGATCTTCATCGGCGCCGGTCCACAGCGACTTATCGCGCTGCCAGAGCTTGCGGATATTGCCGTGGACGCGCCAGTCTTCGGCGACGGCGTCCGCGTTTTTCTTGAGCGCGTCGCCCAGCGCCAAGTCCTGCTTGTCGATCGTCTTGTCGAGGACATCGATGCGTTTTTTGGCAACCGCGGCAAGGAGCTTGTCGGCCGCATCGGCAAAAAGCCTCACGCCGTCGTCGAGAAGCTTGTCAGTCACGCTCGTCAGCGAAATGCCGGCGCGCTCAAGTTCGCTCAACGCGTGTTGCGCCTCCGCCGGATCCTGCGCCAGGCTGTCGCGCAACGTGCCGTGATCGCGAAAGGCGTCGATAGTCGCGAGCGGCATGGTATTGACGGTGTCCGGCCCGATCAGCTCGTCGACATAGAGCACATCGCTATAAGCTTTGTTCTTGGTGCCGGTCGAAGCCCAGAGCAGACGCTGCGGCTTGGCGCCGTGCGTTTTCAGCGCGTCCCAGCGGCTGCCTGCGAACAGCCGCAGATAGCGCTGATAAGCAAGCTTGGCATTGGCGACGGCGATCTTGCCCTTGAGGGCCGCAAGGCGTTTCTTTTCGTCTGGGTCATTGGCCGCAGCGATCTTGGCGTCGAGCAAGGTGTCGACCGCGGTATCGATGCGGCTGACGAAGAAGCTTGCGACGCTGGCGATGCGCGAGACGTCGCCGCCCTTGACCGCGAGCGCCTCGAGCCCGGACAAATACGCCTCGACGACCTGCTCATAGGCCTGTTGCGCGAACAGCAAAGTGATGTTGACGTTGATGCCGCCGGCAATCAGATCGTGGATCGCAGGCAAGCCTTCGGGCGTCGCCGGCACTTTGATCATCAGGTTGTTGCGGTTGATCGCCTGCCACAGCCGCTTTGCCTCTGCGATCGTGCCTGCGGTGTCCTTGGCGAGATAGGGCGAGACTTCGATGCTGACAAAGCCGTCGGCGCCTTTGGTTGCATCGAAGACCGGGCGCAGCACGTCGGTGGCGCGCTGGATGTCCTCGACCGCGAGTTGTTCGAAAATCTCGCCGGCCGGCCGGTCATGCGTCTTCAGGATTTGCGCGACGGCGTCGTCGTATTCGTCGCCGTGACCGATGGCGTGCTCGAAGATCGAAGGGTTCGAGGTCACGCCGCGCAGGCCATCCTCGTCGACGAGTTTCTTCAGGCCGCCCTTGGCGATGAAGCCGCGCGACAGAAAATCAAGCCATACGGCTTGGCCAAGCCCAGGCAGCGATTTCAGACTGGTCATCGTCCGTTCGTCCTCGCAATCAGGCTCACTATCCGGCGTTTGGCATCCGGGCTTTGGCGGGTCTGCAATACCCTATCGGGAAAGAAAGCGAATCTTTTCGTTAAACTGAACAACATCGCGTGCGCGGCCGGCGCGGATGCAAATACCTTCCGTAAAGGAAAACGATACGGCGCGGCGCCGGTTCCAGGCAAGACGTGAGAGAAATAGCCGCGAGGGGCGCGGCGCCGCGGCGCAAACTAGGCGTTTATGCGATAGGCGCGCATGAATGTGCGCACGGCTATGCCGACGACATGGCTGATTGCCTCTGCCTGCGGCGCGCCGCCGAAGTTGAACAGCACCGGCATGAATAGTGTCGACTTGGACGAATCCAGGAACTGCGCCGCGGCAACCGTACAATCGTCGACCGCCAGCACGCCCGCCTCGTTCTGCGCCTTGAGATAGGCGGCCAGTTTGGCAATACCGACCGCCGGACCGGTCTCGTAAAACACCCGCCCGATCTCGGGCATGCGGTCGGCGATGGCGGCGACGGTGCGGAGCGCGGAGGCCTTTTCGGCGGTACAGAGGAAACCGAGATAAGCGCTGCCGAGCCGGGTCAGTACCGCCTCGACGTCGTGATTGCCGTGATCGAAATCGAAGGCGCCTTCGGCGTGAACCAGGCACTCTTCGTGAACAATGGCTTCGAACAACTGCTCTTTGTTCTCGAAATAGACGTAGAGCGTGCCCTTGGAGACCCCGGCGGCGCGGGCAATGTCGCTCATACTGGCGGCGTCAAAGCCCCTGGTGAGGAAGATTTCCCGCGCACCTTGAACGATCTGACGGCGTTTGGCGCTGTCATCCGCTGTATTGGCGGCCGCCTTAAGTTGGGCCTGCGCGTTCATTGTCGTCGTCTCCCTTGCACCGTGAGGCAGATTATTTAGCCTCACCAATGCTTTATCAGATGTTCCTTAATTATTATTGACCGAACGGTTCGGTCATATTGACTTGCCGAACCGCGCCTTATATAAAATGACCGAACGGTTCGGTCAATGACCGCTTGGTCAAAGACGGGTCTGAGCAAGCTGAATGCGGAGCGCGCCATGTTTCGGGACCGAGATTCGTATCGCAGCCAGAAGTCATATCACGGCGAGGACGCGGAGGCCGAGACGCATCTCCCGGCGGTCCTGGAGGGCCAAAGTCAGATCATCGACGTTCAGCCATTGAGCACTGAAGGCGACGACGATGTCGAGCCGGCACCGCGCCGGGTGTCGCTGTGGCCGGCGTTCGATCGCCGGACGCTGATCGCAACGGCTGCGGCCATTGCCATCATGATCGCCGGCGGGGTGGGCGCACATTGGTGGATTGCCGGCCGCTACATGATTTCGACCGATGACGCCTATGTCGGCGCTCACACCACGACGCTTGCCTCGAAAATCTCCGGCTATGTCGCGACCATTCCGGTCAATGACAACGCGACGGTCCATGCGGGCGACGTGATCGCCACCATCGACAACGGCGATTACCAGCTTGCCGTCGATGCGGCGCGGGAGAAGGCAGCGACCCAACAGGCCACCGTCGATCGCATTGGTCGTCAGGTCGTGGCGCAGCAGGCCAATGTCGAGCAGACCAAGGCGCAAATGGCTTCGGCGGAGGCCGAGGGCAAGCGGGCGCAACTCGAATTCGACCGTCAGCAAGCGCTGGCGGTGCAGAAATTCGCCAGCCAGCAGACGCTCGAACAGGCGATTGCGCGCCGCGATCAGGCCGTTGCCGCGATCCAGAGCGCGCAGGCGATGATCGAGGCGGCCGAGGCCAATCTCGACGTGCTGAAGGCGCAGCAACAAGAAGCCTCGCGCACGTTCGATGAATTGCAAACCGCGCTGGCGAAAGCCGAGCGCGATCTGTCGTTCACCATCATCCGCGCTCCGGTCGACGGCGTGTTCAGCAATCGCGCGGTGCAGACCGGCGACTATGTGCAGACCGGACAACGTGTCGCGAGCCTTGTGCCGCTGAACGATGTTTATGTCGACGCCAATTTCAAGGAGACCCAGCTCGCCCGCATCCGTCCCGGCCAGCCGGTTTCGATCAGCATCGATGCGCTGCCGGATCACGACATTATCGGGCGCGTGGCATCGCTGTCGCCGGCGTCCGGCTCGGTGTTTTCGCTGCTGCCGCCGGACAATGCCACCGGCAATTTCACCAAGATCGTGCAACGGCTGCCGGTGCGGATCGAAGTGCCCGCGGGCGTCGCGGCGCAGCGCGTGTTACGGCCCGGAATGTCGGTCGTGGTCAGCGTCAACACCAAGCCCGGTGCAGCGCGCGACGTCGGCGTGACCTCTGCGGCCAATGCCGCCGAGGCCGTTCCTAATCTGCAAGCCGACGCAGAATAGACGGTGGAGCAGGTGCCGTGACCGCCGCTTCCGCGACCCTTCCGTCTCACGAGGTGCCCCGGCCGAGGTCCCAGGCCGAGCAACAGCCCGGCGCGGCGCTCGAGCCGATCCCGCCGCGCCGGCTGTTGGCCTTTCTCGCCATGTGCTTCGGCATGTTCATGGCATTCCTCGACATCCAGATCGTGTCGGCGTCGCTGTCCGAGATTCAAGCCGGCCTGTCGGCGTCGGCCGATGAAATTCCCTGGGTGCAGACGGCCTATCTGATCGCCGAAGTCGTCGCCATCCCGCTGTCGGGATTTTTGTCGCGCGCCATCGGTACGCGCATCCTGTTCACGATATCGGCGGGCGGTTTCACGCTTGCCAGCATCATGTGCGGCACGAGCTCCTCGATCGACAGCATGATCGTGTGGCGTGCGCTGCAAGGCTTCATCGGCGGCGGCATGGTGCCGACGGTGTTCGCCACCGCCTATTTGATCTTCCAAGGCCCGCGGCAGAAGTTCGTCGCCCCCGTGGTCGGGCTGATCGCGACATTGGCGCCGACCATCGGGCCGACGGTCGGCGGCTATCTGACCGATGCTTATTCGTGGCACTGGCTGTTCTTCATCAATGTCGGGCCCGGCATCGTCGTCACCATCGCGACCTATCTGCTGGTCGATTTCGACAAGCCGGATTTCGCGCTGCTGAAGAATTTCGACTGGTATGGTCTGCTCAGCATGGCCGGTTTTCTCGGCGCGCTCGAATATGTGCTCGAGGAGGGTCCGCGTTACGAATGGTTCGACGACAGCACGATTTTCACCGTGGCCGTGGTTTCGGGGCTCTCGGCAATCGCCTTCTTCGCCCGTGTCCTGACGGCCCGCGTGCCGATTGTCGACCTGCGCGCTTTCGCCAATCGTAATTTTGCCGTCGGCAGCGTGTTTTCCTTTGTGCTCGGTGTCGGGCTTTACGGCTTGACCTATTTGTACCCGGTGTATCTGGCCCAGGTGCGCGGCTACAACTCCTTGATGATCGGCGAGACCATGTTCGTCTCCGGCCTGGTGATGTTCATCACCGCGCCGATCGCCGGCCAGCTCAACGAAAGGCTCGATCCGCGCTTCATCCTGGTGGCGGGTTTCGTTTTCTTCGCTGTCGGCACTTGGCAGATGACTTACCTCACTTCGGATTGGGATTTCTGGGAATTGCTGTGGCCGCAAATATTTCGCGGCGTCGGCTTGATGTTCGCCATCATTCCGGTGACCAACACCGCGCTCGGCACCCTGCCGCCCGAACGCGTCAAGAATGCCTCCGGCCTGTTCAACCTGATGCGCAATCTCGGCGGCGCCATCGGGCTTGCCGCCATCAATACCTGGTTCAACGACCGCATGGATCTGCATCTCACGCGGCTGCACGAAGCGGTGAACCCGACGCGTGTCATGGCCAACGAGACGCTGGCCCATCTCGCGGCGCGCTTCCAAGGCTCGGACGCGCAGCGGCAGGCTCTCGCCAAGATGATGGCCATGGTGCGCCTGCAGGCGGCGGTGTTGAGCTATGCCGACGTGTTCCTGATGCTGACGGTGCTGTTCCTGGCGCTGGCGGCGTTCGCTCTGCTGATGAAGAAGCCGCAGCCGCAAGCCGCCGCCGGAGCAGGGCACTAGAGCGCGATCTCGAAAACGCGCTAGCCTCCGGCAATATGCGCAGAGAAGCCGATACCGCCCCGTGGAATACGACGCGCGCGCTGCTTTACGGCGCCGCAATCGGGTTTGTTGCGGCGGCGTTCAAATTATTGGCGCCGTGGGGCGGGCCGCATTCGCTCATTATCGTTGTCGAAGAACTGACCGGCGCGTCGCTCGCCTTTGCGCTGCTCTGCGGCTTGTCGGCGGCGCTGCGGAATTTCATCGTGCGCAGGCTGATCCGGCGCGCGTGAAACGCCATGAAATAGAACGGGGCGGCTCATCGCCGCCCCGCTGTCGTTTAGTTTGCCGCTCAGGGTCTATTGCATCGTCGCGATGTTGCGGTCCTTGGTCTCGGGCAGGAAGATCAGCGCCACGACGAAGCTCATTGCCGCAACCGCGATCGGGTACCAAAGACCCGAATAGATGTTGCCGGTGGCAGCCACGATGGCGAACACGGTGGCCGGCAGGAAGCCGCCGAACCAGCCATTGCCGATGTGATACGGCAGCGACACACCGCTATAGCGGATGCGGGTCGGGAACATCTCCACCAGCCATGCCGCGATCGGCCCGTAAACCATGGTCACATAGACGACCAGGATCACGAGCAAGAGGACCGTCATCGGATAGTTGATGCCGGCCGGGTCGGCGCTCGCCGGATAGCCGTGCGCCTTCACTGCCGCAGCGATCGTGGCGGCGAGATTGGGCGCGTCGGCAGCGATCGTCTGATCGCCGATCTGCACGGTCGCTTTGGTGCCGGCCGGCGCGGTGACGTTGTTATAATTCACCGACAGGTTCACCAGCGCGGCTTTGATGTTGTCGCATCCGGTGGTGAACTTCTCGGTGCCCGTCGCCTTGAACTGGAACGAGCATTCCGCTGGATCCGAGGTGACCGTCACCGGCGCATTGGCAAGTGCCGATTCGAGCTTCGGATTGGCGAAGTGGGTGATGCCCTGGAAGATGTAGAAATAGGTCACCGCCGCCAGAGCAAAGCCCGCCAGCATGATCGGCTTGCGCCCGATCCGGTCCGACAAGGCGCCGAACAGGATGAAGCAGGGCGTGCCGATCAAAAGCGCGACGGCGAGCATGATCTGCGCCGTGACCCCGGGCACTTTCAGCGTCTGGGTCAGGAAGAACAGGGCGTAGAACTGTCCGCCATACCAGACCACGGCTTCGCCGGCGGTGGCGCCGAACAACGCCAGGATCGCGATCTTCAGGTTCGACCATTCGCCGAAGGCTTCGGTCAGCGGCCGCTTGGACTGTTTGCCCTCTTCGACCATCTTCGCGAACAGCGGCGATTCATTGAGCTTCAGCCGGATCCAAAGCGAGACAGCAAGAAGGATCGCGGAGAGCAGGAACGGGATGCGCCAGCCCCAGTCGGCGAACGCGGCTTCGCCCATCGCGGTGCGGATGCCGAGGATCAACAGCAGCGCCAAGAACAGGCCAAGCGTTGCCGTGGTCTGAATCCACGACGTGTAATAGCCGCGCTTGTTGGACGGCGCGTGCTCGGCGACGTAGATTGCCGCTCCGCCATATTCGCCGCCAAGCGCGAGACCTTGCACCAGGCGCAGCGCAATCAGCACGATCGGCGCCAGAATTCCCCACGAGGCATAGCCCGGCAGCACGCCGATGAAGAACGTGCCGATGCCCATCAAGCTCATGGTGACGAGGAAGGTGTATTTGCGGCCGATCAAGTCGCCGAAACGGCCGAAGATCAGCGCGCCGAACGGGCGGACCGCAAAGCCCGCGGCAAAAGCCAACAGTGCGAAGATGAAGCCGACATTGGCCGGCACGTTGGAGAAGAAATATTTCGCAAGGAACACGCCGAGTGTTCCGTAGATGTAAAAGTCGTACCACTCGAAAACGGTGCCAAGCGAAGAAGCGAAAATAACGAGTCGCTCTTGGCTTGTCATGCCGCCAGTGCGCGGCGCATTGACTGCCATCGTGGTCATGGGTGACCTCCCCCAAGTTTTGTTGTCGCCGGGCTGCGGTTTTGCGTGACGTCGTCTCACGCGCGGCAACCCATTGCGCACGTTAGACGCGCGTCATGATGCTGTCTGTCCGCCAGAGGTCGTACGTCAAAAGTCGTGTGTTGAGAGCGGGCAGGGCGCCGGCAAACCGCGCCGCGTTTTTGCTGCAGGGCAGCGGAGGCGTTTGAGCGGCGCCGCGGCGCCCTTAGTAAGCGATTAATCTTACTAAATAATTCAGTATCTCTCGTTGCCGCTTATAAACCAATTGCCGCCGCCGCTTCCGTACTGTGCCGACAGATTTGTGCGTCTGCGGATTGCTCATGCGTCTTGTCGGTGTGATTTTGCTATTGGCGGTGACCTCGTCGCCCGCGCTGGCGCAGCGCGAGCCGGAAATCGTCATTCCCGGCAAGCCAGGCGTCCCGGTCATCATCAACGGTATCGACGCGTCCTACGGCATCGTCGAAGGCGAATTCGGCCTTGATCGGCCGGGACTGGTGGCGCCGACCGTGGTCTATCGGCCGCTGGTCGTCTCCTATCCGAACGCGGCCGTGCCCGGCTACTACCCCAAGAACAACCGGCGTCCGGGCTATGGCCGCCTCGAAATCATTCCGCCGCCGGACCGGCCGCTACCGCCGCCGGCGCCGACCTATTACCGGAGCTGGTCGTCCAGCTCGGGCAACACCGCGCCGGTGACGATCATGCCGCCCAACTACCCCACGCCGAATGTCGACGTTTTCACCGGCTGGGGGCCCGGCAGGCGCCGCCACGGCCACGGAGGGCATGGCCGGTAGTTTTTTCGGCAGGCCGCAGACCGGCTTGCCCCATCAGCCTCCCTTGCGGGGGCAAGCCAGTAGGGGAGTAACATGTCGTTTCACCGCGTTGTCTTTGTGGCTCTCGCCACATTATTCACAGTCGGCATGACGTCGATGGCGTCAGCCTGCTGCGGCGGTTGGGGCTATGCCGCCCCGGTCGCCTACGCCGAAGTCGCGCCCGTCGGCTATGGCGGGTACGGCGGCGGGTATGGCGGCTGCGGCGGCTGCGGCGCGCCGACAGCGGCTGCGGTCTATTCCGTGCCGGTTGCACCGGCGCCGATCGCCGTCAACACCTGCTGCGGCTCCGCCTGGGGCGGCAGCTCGTATTGGGGCAATGGCGGCGGTTGCTGCGGCGGCTGGTCGTCGAACTGGAGCACGTGCTGCGGCGCCGTCTCCTGGAGCGCCGGTTGCGGCAATTGCGGCGCTGTCGGTTGGGGCGGCGGTTGGGGCAGTGGCTGGACGCCTGGCCGCTGCAACACTTGCGGTGTCTCGCCGCTTTATGTGGTCAATCAGGGTCCGGACTATTCCGGCCCCGGCCTGATGCGGCCTTACGCGACTTATTCACCGGACACGGCCTATGCGCCTGCTGCCAATTATCCCTACGTTCCGGGAGGATATGGCTACGGCCCGGCGCCGGTTCCGCCGCCGTATTACTCGCATCTCTACTATCGTCCGCACTATGCGTATCGTGCGCCGATGTATGCGCGCCCGCGCTATTACGGCGGCCCCAATCGCGGTTACTGGCATCGCCCGGTCGGTTGGCACGGCTGATTGCGCGCAAGCGATCGATCAAAGATCTGCGAAGGCCCGCGCGTTGCGGGCCTTTGTTTTTTCAGCGCGTGATCCGGAAAAGTGGATCCCGGTTTTCCGATGAGATCACGCGCAATGAAAAACAAGATCGCTTTCAATCAAGCCGTGGCGCGCGAAGCGATGTAGAGCGCAAGCGCCGCGGCATTCGACACGTTGAGGCTCTTGATCTCGCCCGGCAGATCGAGCCGCGCCAGGCGATCGCAGGTTTCGCCGGTCAATTGGCGAAGTCCTTTGCCTTCGGCGCCGAGCACCAGCGCCAGCGGCGCGCGCAGCGGAATGCGCGGCGAGATCATCCGGCGCGCTTGAATCGAGACCGACGGTGAGGAAGCCGCGCTCCTTCAGGCCGGTCAGCGCGCGCGCGAGATTTTGCACGATGACGATCGGCACCAGTTCAAGCGCGCCGGAGGCGGACTTGGCAAGAACGCCGGTCGCATCCGGACTGTGCCGCGCGGTGGTGACGATAGCGGCGATGGCGAAAGCTGCCGCCGTGCGCAGGATCGCGCCGACATTGTGCGGATCGGTGATCTGATCGAGCACAAGCACGATGCCGGAAGGGTCCAGGGTCTCGATGCTGGGCGAGGGGAGCGGATCGGCCTCGGCAAGAAGCCCCTGGTGAACCGCGTCCGGCGTCAGCAATGCTGCAATCGCGTCCGGCCGCACCACGTCCGGAGCCAGCGGCAGCGTGACGCCTTCTTCGGTGAGACGCCGCAGCGCGTTCTCGGTCACCAGGAGCCGGCGGATATGACGAGCGGGATTGGCGAGCGCCGCCGTCACCGTGTGCCAGCCATAGAGGATGACGTCGGTCGGCGGTTCGCCCCGCCATTTCTCTCGCGCGGCTCCGCGCCGGCCGCCGCTGCCGCCTCCGCTGCCTTGGCGGAATCCGCCCGTTTTGCCGTAGGGCTTGTCCCCGGGCTTTGCCGGCCGTTTGCCCTGCCATTTCCGTTCGCGCGTGTCTTTGGGCATGTCCGCTCGCTTATGGGCCGCTTCTGTCATGCGGCTCAACCGATGGCAATTCGTCCCTTTTCGATTGACTAGTTTTGGCGCGCCAACCATATAGCGCCCTCGGCCGGGCGGCCGGTCTGTGGCCATTTGACTGGCTCACGGCCAGTGGTTCCGGGAGAGTGTCCCGAGTGGCAAAGGGGGCGGACTGTAAATCCGCTGGCTTACGCCTTCGTAGGTTCGAGTCCTACCTCTCCCACCAGCCTTCGCTCGCTTCGCGAGCTACGGCTCGGCAGGCCGAGCGACAACCTACCGCGAAGCGAGCGAAGGCTGCCGCGCCGAAGCCCAAAGGGCGAAGGCGGGCTTCGCGGGGATTCGTGGAGATCGACGGCGTGACCTACGTGTATATTCTCCGCAGTCTCGAACACGGCGAACGCTACTACGTCGGCGTTACGACCGACCTACGCGCTCGGCTCAAGAAGCATAACGCGGGCGAAGTCTCACACACTTCCAAATATGCGCCCTGGGCAATCAAGACTTACATTGCGTTCGCAGACGAGAAGCAAGCATTTGCGTTCGAGAAATATCTCAAGTCGCCTTCGGGTAGGGCCTTCGCCAAAAAGCGACTCTGACGAAGCATTCGTCGGCGAATTCTCGCGATGACATTTTTGTGGAGTCGTTCTGCAAAACAACACACTGCGATACACGCCATTTCTGGAAATCGAGCAAAACATGAGGCCGTTGTGTAGCAATTTTCCTTGTTAGAGACTGCTCGCCTTAGCGTATACGTTTTTAGACCTTCGTTTGCGTCTTGCTGGTCGGTAACATTGAAACGTCACAGATTGATATTTTTTCGGCCGGCGCTATTCCTGCGATGTCGATGCACTCCATTATTCTTGGTTGATTATTGTGGACCCGCCGCTCTTGTTGGGTGAACAAAACGTATCGCTGTTTGCCACAATTTTAGCGGCAATAAATCACCGGCATCCGCATGAATAAACGCTATTTTTAGCGTGTTATTTAAACTGATCTTAGACCCTCACCGGTATGTTGGCGATACGGCGGGAAGCAGGGTCCGTCGATAAACATAAGACTTGATACAAATAAGCTTGGGAAAGGCGTCAACATGAAAGCCGTCGCAAAGACGGTCGACACCGCCGATCGTGAGGCGCGTTTCGACCATATCCGCCCGCACTATCTCGAGGCTCTGACTCTTGTCGAGCGTCTGCATCGGCGCTTGCTCGACGTCATCAAAGACGAATTCGACCGCCGCGGCCGCGCCGATATCAATTCGGTGCAGGCGCTGCTGTTGTACAATATCGGCGACAAGGAGCTCACCGCCGGCGAACTGCGCACGCGCGGTTACTATCTCGGCTCCAACGTCTCCTACAACCTCAAGAAGCTCGTCGAAATGGGCTTCCTCGATCACCAGCGCTCGCGGGTCGATCGCCGTTCGGTGCGCATCAAGCTCACCCAGAAGGGCATCGAGGTCCGTGACGCCGTGGACGCGCTCTATCAGAAGCACGTGCGCACGGTGGAGCAGGTCGGCGGCATCAATGCCGACGAGTTCAGCGTCCTCAACAAGGCGCTGCACCGGCTCGAGCGGTTCTGGACCGATCAGATCCTCTATCGCCTCTAAGATCGAGGCGAGGCGCGATCCCAAGTTCAAGCTCCCCGAGACAAAACTCGGGGGGCGCCTTCGGGACCCGCGCGGCGACTTCATTCGCCCAGAGTCAAACTCATTTCCCAACAACTCGTTTCCCATGTACTGGCGTACCTAGCCCCGGCATCGATGCCGGGGCCTTTTTGCGTTCACTGTTTTTTGCGTTCGCTGTCTTTTGCATTCACTCACGCGGTTCCGCCAATCAGCAGCATGTGCCAGAGCTTGCCGATCCAGGTGAGAACCGGAAACGGCGTAAACAATTGGACTGCGATCGCCGCGGCAAGAAGGACGAGCACATAGCTGAGCAGTCCTCGCAACGCCCGCTGCCATAACGGCGCGTAGGGCGGCTTGTTGCCGGCCGGCCAGGCATAGGTCTCTTCCCATTGATCCTGCGGGATGGCGGCCGGCCGGATGCGTTCGAGCGGCGCCCAGGCCCGGTAAGCCGCGATGCCGCGCTCGCGGGCAATGGCATGCCGAAGCCCGAACGCATTGCTCCATCCGAGGACGTCGATGATGAATCCGATCAGGACGCGCAGCAGGAACAGGAGAACGAGACCGACGAGGTAGACGTATCCGATCATCAGGCTCACGGTGAGCCCCGATCGGGTGAAGGATTTTATCTCGAACAGCTGCGCGCAGACCTGGATGCTGAGATCAACCAGCCGGTCCAAACCATTGTATATTTTGCCGAAAGCGGAATTGTCGTCGGCGGCTTGCAGCACCAGAATGATGACAAAGACGGCCGCCAGCTGAAACAGCGGGAATCGCAAAATGCTCCGGATCGGAGCCGCGATCAGTCTGATCATGCCCATGGTCGCTACCTCGGCGCGTGAGGCCAGTGTGAGGCCGGTGTTAGGCCAAGCCGTCTCGTTCAAACACCCAGCGATCATGGTTCTACGCGCCGGCATGCTGTCCGTTGTGACCAAAGTATCGGCAGTGCGGTTTGCGACAGTGCGATTTTCGCTCGTTGAGCGCGCCGGGGCGCGACGCCGTCACAAAACCGCCCAGCCGGCTATGCAGAAAACGAATGTGCTGCGGCGCCCTGAGGGCTTTTGGTTCGGGCCGCCGCCATGCTACTTCGGCCATTGGGGCGGCTTCGGGGGCGGCGTCGTGGACCGGGTGCGCAGGCAGCCGGCACGCTTTGGCGGACACAGCGCTCCAGGAAAAGCTCGATGAGCGGATCGCAACGTAATTTTTCGCGGCGCAACCTTTCCCGTCGCATATTTCTGGGCGGGCTTGCCGGCGCGGCGGCGGCAGGCGCGGCTGTCGGCAGGGCGTTAGCCGAAGACCAGCCGCTCAATGCGCTGATCGGCGAGACCGATCATGGCGAGTTCGGCCAGAGCTTCGATCAGGCCTCGCGGACCATTCACATGCCGCGTGCTTCCGCGCCGACGCTTTCGGCAGCGACTGTGGAAACCACCGCCCATGCCATGGAGACCTATGACGGGATCGTCACGCGCGGCGGCTGGCCGATCGTGCCGAAGGTCGACGAATTGCGGCTGGGCAATCGGCATCCGAGCGTGGCCGATCTGCGCGCGCGGCTTTCGGCGTCCGGCGATCTCGATTCGAGCGCGGTCGGCAACGACATTTACGATTCCTATGTCGAGGAGGCGGTGCGGCGGTTTCAGGCGCGTCACGGCCTCAACATTGACGGCATCGTGCGCGCGGCGACGCTCGCCGCGCTCAACGTGCCGGCGACGACGCGGCGCGATCAGCTCAAGATCAATATCGAGCGGCTCAAGACGCTTTCGACCAATCTCGGGCCGCGTTACGTGGTCGCCAATATTCCCGCCGCCCGCGTCGAGGCGATCCAGAACGATGTGGTGGTGTCGCGGCACGCCGCGGTCGCCGGCAAGCCCGACCGGCCGTCGCCCGACATCAACAGCAAGATCATCCAGATCAACTTCAATCCGTATTGGACGGTGCCGGCCTCGATCGTGCGCAAGGACCTGATCCCGAAAATGCAGGATCAGCCGGACTACCTGACCGACAATCACATTCGCATTCTGGATGGCAAGCAAAGGGAGCTGCAGCCCTCCGACATCAATTGGTACTCGGAGGACGCGACCAATTACACGTTCAAGCAGGATCCCGGCGCCAAGAATTCGCTCGGCACGATCCGCATCAATTTCCCCAGCGCCTATGGCGTCTATATGCACGACACGCCGCTGAAGAATTTGTTCGGCGACGATTTCCGCTTTCATTCCTCGGGCTGCATGCGGGTGCAGAATGTGCGCGAATTGGTCAATTGGCTGCTCGACGAGACCAAGGGCTGGACGCCGGAAGAGATCGACCGGGTCATCAAATCCGGCGAGCGCAAGGACGCGCAGCTGTTAAAGCCGGTGCCGCTGCACTGGGTCTATGTCACCGCCTGGTCGGCGTCGGACGGCGTCGTGCAGTTCCGCGAGGATATCTACGGCCGTGACGGCCTCGGCGCCCCGGCGATCCCGGCGACGACAAAACTTTAGGCGACTGAACTTTAACGGCTGGGCCCGCTTGCGGACGCGGCGGCAAAATCCCTAAATATAGCGGCGATATACGCCGAAATATCCACCACTTGAGGCTCGGCGCTGGCGTGCGCCGGCCCGGCGGTGTATCACCCGCGTCAGAGCGTCTTCCCGCGCAACAGGGCGAGAATCGAGGCAGCGAACGTTATGTCGGTCACCCACCAAGCCAATGTTACGGAAGAGGATTTCTTCTCCGCCAGCGTCGCGCAGAGCGATCCGGAAATCGCCGAAGCGATCAAGCTCGAGCTCGGCCGCCAGCGCGACGAAATCGAGCTGATCGCGTCTGAGAACATCGTCAGCCGCGCCGTGCTCGAGGCGCAAGGCTCGGTTCTGACCAACAAATATGCCGAAGGCCTGCCCGGCAAGCGCTATTACGGCGGCTGCCAATATGTCGATGTCGCTGAACGGCTTGCGATCGATCGTGTGACCAAATTGTTCGGCTGCGCCTTCGCCAATGTGCAGCCGCATTCCGGCGCCTCGGCCAATGCCGAAGTGTTCATGGCGCTGATGCAGCCGGGCGACACCTTCATGGGGCTCAATCTCGCCGCCGGCGGGCATCTGACCCATGGCTCGCCGGTCAATCTGTCCGGCAAGTGGTTCAAGGTGGTGCCTTACGGCGTCACCCGCGACACCAACCTCATCGACATGGAGGAAGTGGAGCGGCTCGCCAAAGAGCATAAGCCGAAAGTGATCGTCGCCGGCGGCTCGGCCTATCCGCGGATCATCGACTTCCGCCGCTTCCGCGAGATTGCCGACGAAGTCGGCGCCTATCTGATGGTCGACATGGCGCATTTCGCCGGCCTCGTCGCTGGCGGCGCGCATCCGAGCCCGTTTCCGCATGCGCATGTCGTGACCACGACGACGCACAAGACGCTGCGCGGCCCGCGCGGCGGCACGATCCTGACCAATGACGAGGAACTGGCGAAGAAGCTCAATTCGGCGGTGTTCCCCGGCATGCAGGGCGGGCCGCTGATGCATGTGATCGCCGCGAAGGCGGTGGCCTTCGGCGAGGCGCTGCGGCCGTCGTTCAAGCTCTACGCCAAGAGCGTGGTCGAGAACGCCAAGGCGCTGGCCGAAACCTTGAAGAACCGCGGTCTCGATATCGTCTCCGGCGGCACCGACACGCATCTGATGCTGGTCGATCTGCGGCGCAAGAATCTGACCGGCAAGGTCGCGGAAATCGCGCTCGGCCGCGCCCACATCACCTGCAACAAGAACGGCATTCCGTTCGATCCGCAGAAGCCCATGGTCACGTCGGGCGTGCGGCTCGGCACGCCGGCCGGCACCACGCGCGGCTTCGGCATCGCCGAATTCAGGCAGATCGGCGACATGATCGCCGAAGTGCTTGATGCGCTCTCGCAAAACGGCGCCGAGGAAGACGCGCAGGCCGAGGCGAGCGTGCGCGAAAAGGTCAAGCGCCTGGTGAGCCGGTTTCCGATTTACGAGGGCTAGGGTAGCGCCGAGGGGGTAAGGCCATGCGTTGTCCAAGCTGTTCGAGCCTCGACACCCAGGTGAAGGATTCGCGGCCGACAGAAGATTCCTCCGTCATCCGCCGCCGCCGGGTCTGTCTCGCCTGCAATTTCCGCTTCACCACCTTCGAGCGGGTGCAGCTGCGCGAGCTCGTGGTGATCAAGCGCAACGGCCGGCGCGTGCCGTTCGACCGCGACAAGCTGTTGCGCTCGGTGCAGATCGCCTGCCGCAAGCGGCCGGTCGAGCCCGAGCGCATCGATCACATGGTGTCGAAGATCGTCCGCGAATTGGAAAGCCTCGGCGAAAGCGAAGTGTCGTCGGAGACCATCGGCGAAACGGTGATGGCGCATCTGCGCGACCTCGACGACATCGCCTATGTGCGCTTCGCCTCGGTCTATCGCAATTTCCGCGAAGCCAAGGATTTTGAGGCCGCGCTTGCCGAATTGTCGGGGGACGAGGCGGCGGAGTGAGTGCGCAAGGTGGCGCGATTGCGGCCGACGATCTCCGCTTCATGGAGTTGGCGCTGAGCCTCGGCCGTCGTGGCTTGGGCCGCACTTGGCCCAATCCGGCCGTCGGCGCCGTCATCGTCAAAGACGGTGTGATTGTCGGCCGCGGCTGGACCCAGCCCGGCGGACGGCCGCATGCCGAAGTCGAGGCGTTGCGCAGGGCCGGGCCGGCGGCGCGCGGCGCGACGCTCTATGTCACGCTCGAGCCGTGCTCGCATTTCGGCAAGTCGCCGCCTTGCGCCGACGCGGTGATCGCGGCCGGCATTTCGCGCGTCGTCTCTGCAATCGAGGATCCCAATCCCGAAGTGGCCGGCCAAGGCCATGCGCGGCTGCGCGCAGCGGGTATCACCGTCGACATCGGCATTGGCGCCGAGGAGGCCCGTCACGATCATGCCGGGCACATCTGCCGCATGACCCGCGGCCGCCCGCGCGTGATGCTCAAGCTCGCGATCTCCGCCGACGGCAAAGCCGGCGCCGCCGGACGGCGGCCGGTCGCGATCACCGGCGAAGCGGTGCGCGACCGCGTTCATCTGCTGCGCGCGCAGAACGACGCGATCATGATCGGCATCGGCACCGTGCTTGCCGACGATCCGATGCTGACCTGCCGTCTGCCGGGCATGGCGAAAAACTCGCCGGTGCGGGTCGTTGCCGACAGCATGTTGCGATTGCCGTTAAGTTCGCGCCTGGTGAAGAGCGCCTACGAGACGCCGGTTTGGGTGGTCGGCGGCATGTCCGCGCCGCAAGAGGCCGAATTCCGATTGCTGCCGCTCGGCGTCGAAGTGCTACGCTCGCCCGGCAGCACCGATCCGCTCGACCTCAAAGATGCCTTGAGCCTTTCTGTCGGCCAAGGGCATCACGCGGCTGATGGTCGAAGGCGGCCCGACACTGGCCTCGGCTTTGGTGAGGGCCGATCTGATCGACGAGGCCGTGTTGTTTCATTCCGACAAGATCGTTGGCTCCGGCGGCATCGCGGCGCTTGATGCCGACGCTTCAGCGATGCTCAAACGGCGCTTGAAGTTGATCGCAACCGAGACCGTTGGCCCGGATCGGCAAGAGACTTATGAGCGCGGGTGATCTTAGATGTTCACAGGTATTGTCAGCGACTTAGGCGAGATCATTGAAGTTCAGGAAAAGGCTGAAAACCTGCGCCGGATCACCATTGGCTGCTCCTACAATCCGGACTCTATCGACATCGGAGCGTCCATTGCCTGTGCCGGAACCTGCCTTACCGTCGTCGAGCGCGGGCTCAAGGGCAATCGCGCCTTCTTTGCCGTCGATGCCGCCGCCGAGACCTTGCGGTTGACCACGGCCGGGGCCTGGCGACACGGCACCAAGCTCAATCTCGAACGGGCGCTGCGGCTCGGCGAAGAGCTCGGCGGCCATATGGTCTCGGGCCATATCGACGGCATCGCCGAACTGATCGCGCGCGACGACTTCCTCGACAGTTCGGGTCTGACATTTCGCGTGCCGGCGGAACTGGCGCGCTTCATCGCGCCGAAAGGCTCGGTCGCGCTCGACGGCATTTCGCTCACAGTTAACGAAGTCAAAAACGACACGTTCTCGGTGCTCCTGATCCCGCATACCCTGAAAGTCACGACTTTCGGTGCGCTGCAGGTCGGCGCGCGCGTCAATCTCGAAGTCGATCAGATGGCGCGCTATGCCGCGCGGCTTCTCGACACCGCAAAACAGCATTGACAGGCGCATGTCCCGGAAAAGTGGTTACCGGTTTTCCGACAAGGACTTGCGCAAATCAAAATTATGATCCTGCTTGTTCGGCTACGCCGCGCTTGCTAGGACCGCACACAAGTTCAAAGGGTTTTAGTGATGGCCGGGCCGCGGCAAGTCAAGCGCGACAACAGGCGCGACAGCACAAGCGTGAAAGGCGCGCGCATTCTCGTCGTCGAGGCGCGCTATTACGACGACATTGCCGACGCGCTGCTCGCCGGCGCGAAGAAGGCCTTGCAAGACGCCGGCGCGCAATTCGACTGCATCAGCGTGCCGGGCTCGCTCGAAATCCCTGCCGCGATTGCGATCGCGCTCGATGCCGCGCAGAAGAAGCGCCGGCCTTATGACGGCGCGGTGGCGCTCGGCTGCGTCATTCGCGGCGAGACGATTCATTTTGAAATCGTCTCGCATGAATCCGCGCGCGGGCTTTTGGATCTCTCCGTCGCGCGAGGGGTTCCGATCGGCAACGGCATCATCACTGTCGAGAACGAGGCTCAGGCCAAGGCACGCGCCAGCATCGACGATCAGGACAAAGGCGGCGGCGCGGTGCGCGCCGCGCTGACGCTGGTCGGCCTCAAGAAGCGCCTCGGGAAACGCTGATGTCCGACGCCGATGCCGAGCGAAATGCCCAGCATGCGCGCCAAGACGCGCGCAAGGCCAATAAGCGCGGCGCGGCACGGCTCGCGGCCGTCCAGGCGCTGTATCAGATGGACCTTGCCGGCACCGGCGTGAACGAGATCATGGCCGAGTTCGAAAACCATTGGCTCGGCGGCGAAGTCGAAGGCGCGAAATATCTGCCGGCCGAGGCGGCTTATTTCCGCGATATCGTCGCCGGCGTCGTGCGCGAGCAAACGAGCCTTGATCCGAAAATCGATGCCGTGCTCACGCGCGGCTGGCCGCTGAAGCGGATCGAGGCGGTGCTGCGCGCGGTGTTGCGCGCCGGCGCCTATGAGCTGGCCTGCCGCAGCGATGTGCCCGCCCGCGTGGTGATGTCGGAATATGTCGATGTCGCCGGCGCTTTTGTCGACAAGGAGGAGACCGGCATGGTCAATGCCGTCCTCGATCAATTGGCGCGCCAATTCCGCGCCGCTGAAATTGCCGGCGGTCCGGCTTAGCCGCCATGGGCTCAATCATGTCCGACGGACCGTCAGCCGAAGACCGTTTGATCGCGCGCCATTTCGCTCCGCTTGCGGTCGAGCCCGGCGCGTTCGGCTTGACCGACGATGCGGCCGTCATCACCCCGCCGCCGGGCTCCGATCTCGTCGTGACCACCGACGGCGTCATTGCCGGCGTGCATTTCTTCGCCGATGACCCTCCGGACAAGATCGCCCGCAAGGTTTTGCGGATGAACCTGTCAGATCTGGCGGGGAAGGGCGCAAAGCCAATCGGTTTTTTGATTTCAGTCTCGCTGCCGCGCACGATCGATGATCCCTGGATCGCGAGCTTTGCCGCGGGTCTCGGCGAGGACGCCAAGCACTACGCCTGTCCGCTCCTCGGCGGCGACACCGACCGCACGCCCGGGCCGATTGCGGCATCGATCACGGCATTTGGCGAGGTGCCGAAGGGCGCCATGGTGCGGCGCTCGACCGCCAAAGCCGGCGACAGCGTTGTCGTCACCGGCACGATCGGTGATTCCGCGCTCGGCGTGCGGCTGCGCCGCGACGCAAAGCTGGCGCAAAGCTGGCGGCTGACCGACGCCATGCGAGCGCATCTGCAACAGCGCTATTTGCTGCCGGAGCCGCGCAACGCGCTTGCCGAGGCGGTCTTGCATCATGCCGGCTCCGCCATGGACGTGTCCGACGGCTTGGCGGGCGATCTCGCCAAACTGTGCCGTGCCTCGGGCGTGGCGGCAGAGATCGACGTGGCGCGTGTGCCGCTGTCGGAAGCCGCGCGAACCGCCATCGCGGCCGATCCGGCGCTGCTCGAAACCGCACTCACCGGCGGTGACGATTACGAAATCGCGCTGACGCTGACGCCTGAGAAACTCCCGGCGTTTTGCGCCGCGGCGGACAGAGCTGGCGTCGCCGTGACCGAGATCGGCCGCATCATGGCGGGGCAGGGTGCCCGTTTTATCCGCGACGGCAAGCCTCTCGCGTTCGCGCGATCGTCTTACAGCCATTTCTAGTGCGGCGCTCCCGTGCCTATAATGCGCCACGGGAGAAGCGCACATGCATGACACGACGGCGATCAAAGCGCCGCAAATCTCGACCCCGCCGGCGGTCGGGAAGAATTCCAATCCGCGTTACAGCGAACTCTATCGGCACTATCCGACCATCGATTATCTGCGCCGCGGCGCGCGCCGCCGCCTGCCGCATTTTGCCTTCGAATATGGCGACGGCGGCTCGGGCAAGGACGACGCCGGCATCAGGCGCAATTGGACGGCGCTGGACGCGGTCGAATTGGTGCCGCGCTACGGCATCGTGCCGTCGCTGCCGCCCTGCGACGTGGAACTGTTCGGCCGCCGTTACGCGGCGCCGATCGGCATCGCGCCGATGGGCGGTCCGGCGATCGTCTGGCCGGGCGCCGATAAGCTCCTGGCGCGTGCCGCGCAGCGCGCGCGCGTGCCTTATGTGCTCGGCATGGCGGGCGGCGCGACCATCGAAGAAATTGCCGAGATCGCGCCGGATGTCTGCTGGTTTCAGCTTTATCGCGCCGCCAATAACGATCACGCCATCGGATTCGATCTCCTGCAGCGCGCGGCAGCGACCGCCTGCAATGCCCTGATCCTGACGCTCGACGTGCCGGTGCGCACGACGCGGGCGCGTGAAGTGGTGGTCGGCCTCGGCGGCGCGTTCCAGCCCGACCTGAAGATGCTCACGCAGATGGCGATGTCACCCGGCTGGAGCATGGCGCTGTGGCGGCACGGCATCCCGCGCTTTGCCAGTCTCCGCAGCTATGCCGGCGCCAATCCCTCGATCAACGAGGTCATCGCCTTCGCCAAGCGGGAAATGGGCGGCGCTTTTACCTGGGAAGAGGTCGCGAAATATCGCGACCGCTGGAACAAGACGCTCATCGTCAAAGGCATTCTACATCCGCAAGACGCCGAGAAAGCCGTCTCGCTCGGCGTCGACGGCTTGTTTGTTTCAAATCACGGCGGCCGTCAGATCGAGGCTTTGCCGGCTGCGATCGACGCGCTGCCGGCGATCGTCAAGCAGGTCGGCAACCGCGCCACCGTGATGATGGATTCCGGTATCCGCAGCGGTACCGACGTTGTCCGCGCCTATGCGCTCGGCGCTGCGGCCGCCTTCGCCGGCAAAGCGTTCTTGTGGGGCCTCGGCGCGCTCGGCGAGGACGGGCCCGGCCACGTCATCGATCTTCTCATCGAAGAGACCCAGGCCGCGCTTGGGCAATTGGGCGCGTGCAAGCCCGATGACGCGCGTTCGGTCGTCATCCGCCACAACGGCGCGCTGCAATTCTAGGGAGGCAACACATGGCAAGACACTTGGCAAGACACATGGCAAAAGCCAAGCGAAAGCCGATCGTGAGCAAGAAGGACAGGACGGCAGTTCCGCGCTCGCGCGCCAAGCCCTCGGCGCGTCGCAGCGCGAGAGCGGGAAGCAAGCGTTTGCATAAGCCGAAGGCGCCGCCGCGCCAGCAGACCTTCGTCGCCAGTCACTATTCGCCCGATGCATTCGAGACTGGATTACGCCGCTACGCGCATTATCGCGATCTTGGCATCGCCGCGGCGACCAACGGCTTGGCACGGGCGCATGTCATCAAGATGGTTCCGCCCTGCGATCCGGCCGAAGTGTCAAAGCGGCACTATCACGACGTCGAATTTCAGATGGTCTATGTGCTCAAGGGCTGGATCAAGAGCGAATATGATGGCGCCGGCATCGTCACCATGCGCCAGGGCTCGTGCTGGCTGCAGCCGCCCAAGATCAAGCACGCCGTGCTCGATTATTCCGACGATTGCGAGCTTCTCGAAATCATCCTGCCGGCGGATTTCGAGACGGTGGAGTTGGAATGAAAGCCATGGCGTCTCCCGTTGGAGAGGAAACAGGGCACACGCGGATGGATATCACTAACTCAGTTTCGCTGCTGATTAGTGTCGCTCGCATGTCGATCCTTCAGTTCGCGATTATGACGGCGCTGTCGACGTCTTATTTTATACAGTGACGTCGATCGCGGAGGCGATATATGAAAAACTGACGGTTTTGGTGGATTACCTGCCGATACTGTGGCGGTATCGGCAGTTTTTTGACCTTGTTGGTGCCACAAGTGATTTTCCAATTCTATTTTCGATTTCTATGATGAACATCATTGTTCAGGCGATATTTTTCACGTTGATATGCCGTCTCCTCCTCACGAGAATAGATTTTAGCGCGGCCGGAACCGTGTCCGTGAAGAGAAATTTGCTCTTCGTAGCATTATTGGCTTTGACATTTGTAGTCCCAATAGAGCTGATTGCAGGACCAGTCGATTTGAATTCTATCGGAGCTGCGTCCGGTGATCATGGGCCGCTGTCGCCGCTCGCGGTTTATTTTCGTTATTGCTTTATCGCACCAGCTGCAAACATTTTCTTCGTTTTCATGATTGTCACGAGGTTCGGCCTGCCAGCAGTGGCTGAAATTACGACGAGCGCTTCTGAGGCGCCAAAAGTTGTTGTGACGGGGCGCCGCCATGATCCAAGCGGATAGTTTAGGGGGCGCGAATGACGACAATGCTCCGAGACCTGCAGATTCTCAGCGAACTCGAACGCAAGGTGCTGTGGCTTGCGACCTGGACCATTCATCACGCCAATCATTTGCGTGAAAGCGGCGATGGCCTGAAGGTCGGCGGGCATCAGGCGTCATCGGCCTCGCTCGCCACCATCATGACGGCGCTGTATTTCCACACGCTGCGGCCGCAGGACCGCGTCGCGGTGAAGCCGCATGCCGGGCCGAATTTCCACGCCATTCAATATCTGCTCGGCCGCCAGACGCGGGACAAGCTCGAGAACTTCCGCGGCTATAAAGGCGCGCAATCCTATCCGTCGCGCACCAAAGACACCGACGGCGTCGATTTCTCGACCGGCTCGGTCGGGCTAGGCGTGTCGCAGACGCTGTTCTCCTCGCTCGTGCAGGATTACGTGCGCGCGCACGGCTGGGGGCAAGAAATTAACGGAGAGCCGCGGCCGGAAGGCCGCATGATCGCGCTGCTCGGCGATGCCGAGCTCGACGAAGGCAATATCTTCGAAGCGATCCTCGAAGGCTGGAAGCACGGCCTGCGCAATTGCTGGTGGATCGTCGATTACAACCGGCAAAGCCTCGACGCAGTGGTGCGCGAAGGGCTGTGGGAGCGCTATCAGAACCTGTTCCGCAATTTCGGCTGGGATGTCGTCGTTCTCAAATACGGCGCTTTGCAGCAGGCGGCGTTCCGCGAGCCGGGCGGCGAGCGGTTGCGGCAGTGGATCGATAATTGTCCGAACCAGCTCTATTCGGCGCTGGTGTTTCAGGGCGGCGCCGCGTGGCGCAAGCGCCTGCTCGACGAGATCGGCGATCAGGGCGCGGTGACGCGGCTCATCGAGCAGCGCAGCGACGAGGAACTGGCGCGGCTGATGAACAATCTCGGCGGCCACGACCTGCGCGCCATCATCGAAGCGTTCGACGGCATCGACCACGACCGGCCGGTTTGTTTCATCGCCTATACGATCAAGGGCATGGGACTGCCCTTCGCCGGCCACAAGGACAATCACGCCGGCCTGATGACGCCGGCGCAGATGGAGACGTTCCGCGCCGCAATGAAGATCCGGCCGGGCCATGAATGGGATCGCTTCGAAGGCCTGGAGAACGCCGGACCCGCGCTGCAGAGCGTTTCTCGACGCCGTGCCGTTCGCTGCCGCTGGCGAGCGCAATCTGAAAGCGCCGCCGATTGACAGTGCCGGATGAGCTGCAGGTGACGATCCAGTCGGAAATGGCGACCCAAACCGGCTTCGGCGCCTTGCTCAATGAGATCGCACGCGGTTCGACGCCGCTTGCTTCGCGCATCGTCACGACGTCGCCCGACGTGACGGTCTCGACCAATCTCGGGCCGTGGGTCAACCGCCGTGGCCTGTTCGCCCGCGAAGCTCTGGCCGATACGTTCAAGAGCGAGCGCATCCCCTCGACATTCAATTGGGAATTCTCGCCCAAGGGCCAGCATATCGAGCTCGGCATCGCCGAGATGAATCTGTTCGGCACGCTCTCGGCGCTCGGGCTTTCGCATGCCATCAACGGCGAGCGGCTGTTGCCGATCGGCACGCTCTACGATCCGTTCATCGCCCGCGGTCTCGATGGCTTGAACTATGCCTGTTATCAGGACGCCCGCTTCATCCTGGTGGCGACGCCGTCGGGGCTGACTCTGGCGCCGGAAGGCGGCGCGCATCAATCGATCGCCGAGCCTTTGATCGGGCTGGCGCAGGATGGCCTCGCCGCCTTCGAGCCGGCTTTCGTCGACGAGCTTGCCGTCATTCTGCGCTTTGCGCTCGATTACATTCAGCGTGATGGGCAAAAGGACAAAGATGGCGAGCTTTCCGAACGCAATTGGCTGCGCGACGAAACCGGCGGCTCGATCTATTTGCGTTTGTCGACGCGGCCGATCGAGCAGATTCAGCGCGAGATGACTGCCGACTTGCGCCAAGCCATCGTCGATGGCGCTTACTGGCTGCGCGAACCCGGGCCGAATTGTCAGGTCGTCGTCGCCTATACCGGCGCGGTCGCGCCGGAGGCCATCCAGGCCGTCGGCTTGATGGCGGAAGACCGCCGCGATGTCGGGCTTCTCGCCGTGACCTCGGCCGACCGGCTCAATGCCGGCTGGACCGCGGCGTGGCGGGCGCGCGAGCGCGGCCTGCTGCACGCCCGGTCCCATATCGAGCGGCTATTGGCGAAAGTACCGCGCGATTGCGGCATGGTCAGCGTGCTCGACGGCCATCCGGCGACGCTTGGCTGGCTGGGCGCCGTGCACGGCCATCGCGTCCGGCCGCTCGGCGTCGAACATTTCGGCCAGACCGGCACCATTGCCGACCTCTACCGGCATTACGGCATCGACGCCAACGCCATTATTGCCGCCGCCCAGGCCATCGCCCCGGGCCGGCCGATCCGCTATCTCGGGGCGGCGTGAGCGCGCGGACCATTCTGCATGAGGGCGTGGACTCACAAGCGCGCGATTAGTGCACTTTCAAAAACCGATATATCCTCGGGAACCTGCTCCGGGCTCGCGATTTCATTGATGAAATAATTTCACAAAAACTTTTCGAGGGACGAGAGGATGGCTGAACGCTTCACATGGGTACCGATCTATAAGGAAGTCGCGCGATCCTTGCTCGAATGGCAGGAGCGGCAGGGGGAGCTTATTGCCTTCCTAGAACGCCTTCGCGGTAAAGGCTTGAAGATTACTCCCTTCACCGATCAAGACAGCGAGGGCGGGCGACTTCTCATGTCGGAGATCGACCCCTTCACATTCTTCGGCGTGTTCAACCGAGGCATCCGAACGGAGCAACGCGTTGCAATTCTCACTGAAATAAAATCATTGTTCGGCATAAGCGCCCCGCTTCCATCCGATTTTGACGGCGTTCCAATTCTCAACAATCAGCGCTCATGGTTTGTCGCCTACGCCAGTGAACGTAAGTCGGGTGATGTGAAGCGGCTATGGGAAATCTTCAAGGCGGCGCTCGCCGATAATCCGCTCGACGATCCAACGTTTTGGAAAGCCTTTAATGAGGCACTTGAGGTGAAGGGCACCAATCTAAATTTGACAATTGGACTATTTTGGATTCGTCCGGACGTTTTTCTCAACCTCGACCATACAAACCGCCAATTCCTTAGCATCAGTCTTCCGACTGGCGGACTCTCTGCCGAATTTTACACCAAGACTGTCCGTGAGATCGCTAACCGAGGGTCATTCCCGGAACTATCGCGCGAAGCATACTGCTTTATCCTAGCGCCGGGCGTCACCTATCTGAAGAAATCGGATTGCAGGGACATTCGGTCCGCATTGAGACCGTTGATCTTGCGCGCCCCTGGGCCGAGATCGAAGATCGGCTTCTCTCAATTCCACGCGTAGCTACAGTCGCTATCCCCTCGGTCTAGCATCAAGCATTGCAATTAAAACTACGGTGACAGTGCACTTAATAGCCTCCCTTGCCCGGGCAGGAATTACGGCGCCCACGTTACGCGGCTGACGTCATTCCGGATTGCCGCGTCGCGGCAAGTCCGGAATCCATAGCCCCTGCGCCTGGATTATGGATTCCGGGTTCCTCGCCGCGCTCGGCCCCGGAATAACTCGAAAGAGCGTGTCACTCTTCTATTGACATTTGTCACTATTTCGGTTACATTCGCCACTGCGAATCGAATCTCGCTCAGAAGGACGCCTTCGGGAGGTAGACCTGGAGGCCGGGGCGAGTGCGGTGCCTGCGGGCGGGCTTACGACCCGCTCCCGGGCAGCTCCGGGCATCAACCTCCCAGCACTAACGACTGGGGCGCGAGGTGCTCGCTGGACTGGGACAGGTGAAGGCGGGTAACGCCCGCAAAAACTGTGTCGCTTCTGCCCCAGGAATGGGGATCGTTACAGGATCGGCGCTAGATCCAAGTCCCAGGAAACATGGCCTGGAGCTGGGCCCTTGGGAGGAGATCTCCCCTGGGTCGGAGCCGTGGTGGAACGCCGATAGGCGTGCGCCTTCTGCTGAAGGCGCGGCCGTGCCAGCAGCACGGCAGGTTGGATCAAGCGTCTGTCGGCGTTCCGCATCCTTTCTTTTTCGTCCGTTCTTCCGTTCGTCATTGCCGGGCTTGACCCGGCAATCCATAGGACCCCACCGCTCAGCATGGACCGCCGGATCAAGTCCGGTGGTGACGAGGAGAGAGCGGATTGGCGAAGCGAGCGTAGCGGAGGGCAAAAAACAGGCACCACCCCTTCTTTTCGCATCCTGCACCTCTGCTTCGCACTTCCAACGTGGCGGTATTTGCAAAACGCGGGGGCATATGCGCTTGCGAGAACCGGGAGCGTTTGCGATTGCGCCCTCTCCACACCATTGCACCCCGTTTCCGCCCATCCGTTGACCTTGCCCGGCCAGCGCATTATGGCAGTGTCCGCGCCCGCATTGCGCATAATGTGTGCACAAGTTGTGCGCGGGGCACGTTTTTCCTTCCGGGCCGGCCTTCGCTGCCTGGCCCTCCACTAGACCGGGGACTTTTTATGCAAACTTTGTGGCTCATCGTTCTTTGCGGCGCATTGGCCATCGCCTATGCCATCTGGGCCACCCGCTGGGTGATCGCGCAGGATGCCGGCAGCGAGCGCATGCAGGAGATCGCAGCCGCCGTGCGCGAGGGCGCGCAGGCTTATCTCAAGCGCCAATACAGCACCATCGCCGTTGTCGGCATCGTCATCTTCCTGATCGTCGGCTATTTCCTCGGCTGGTATGTCGCCATTGGCTTCGCCGTCGGTGCGATCCTCTCCGGCGCTGCCGGCTTTATCGGCATGAACGTCTCGGTGCGCGCCAATGTGCGCACGGCGCAGGCGGCGATCAGTTCGCTTGCCGGCGGCCTCGAACTTGCTTTTCGCGCCGGCGCCATCACCGGCATGCTGGTCGCCGGTCTCGCGCTTCTCGGCGTCACGCTCTATTTCGCCTTCCTGATCGGCACACTGCATCTCGCGCCGAACAATCGTGAAGTCATCGACTCGCTGGTGGCGCTCGGCTTCGGCGCCTCGCTGATCTCGATCTTCGCCCGTCTCGGCGGCGGCATTTTCACCAAGGGCGCCGATGTCGGCGGCGATCTCGTCGGCAAGGTCGAGGCCGGAATTCCGGAAGACGATCCGCGCAATCCGGCGACCATTGCCGACAATGTGGGCGATAATGTCGGCGACTGCGCCGGCATGGCCGCCGACCTGTTCGAGACCTATGCCGTGACCACGGTCGCGACCATGGTTCTCGCTGCGATCTTCTTCGGCAATGCCGGCAGCGACATGCTGTTGAAGATGATGACGCTGCCGTTGGCCATCGGCGGCATCTGCATCATTGCCTCGATCGTCGGCACGTTCTTCGTCAAGCTCGGCGCCAGCCAATCGATCATGGGCGCGCTCTACAAGGGCATGCTCGCAACCGCGGTCCTTGCCCTCATCGGCATTGCCGGGGTGATCTACGAACTCATCGGTTTCGGCCCGCTCGCAGGCGTCAGCTATTCGGGCCAGACGCTGTTCATCTGCGGCATCGTCGGCCTTGCGGTGACCGGCCTGATCATCTGGATCACCGAATACTATACCGGCACCGACTATCGTCCGGTGCGCTCCATCGCGCTCGCCTCGGTGACCGGACACGGCACGAACGTCATTCAAGGTCTCGCGGTGTCGCTCGAATCCACCGCGCTCCCGGCGCTCGTCATCATTGCCGGCATTCTCATCGCCTACAATCTCGCCGGCCTGTTCGGCATCGCGATTGCGGTCACGACCATGCTGGCGCTGGCCGGCATCGTGGTTGCGCTCGACGCCTTCGGCCCGGTGACCGACAATGCCGGCGGCATCGCCGAAATGGCCGGTCTGCCGAAGGAAGTACGCAAGTCGACCGACGCGCTCGACGCCGTCGGCAACACCACCAAGGCGGTGACCAAGGGTTACGCGATCGGCTCGGCCGGGTTGGGCGCCTTGGTGCTGTTCGCCGCCTATAACGAAGACCTGAAATTCTTCATCGCGGGGGGGAAGGAGCACCCGTATTTCCTGGGCGTGGCGCCGGACTTCTCGCTGACCAATCCCTACGTCGTTTGCGGCCTCTTGTTCGGCGGCCTGTTGCCTTATCTGTTCGGCGCGATGGGCATGACGGCGGTGGGTCGTGCGGCGTCTTCGATCGTCGAAGAAGTGCGGCGCCAGTTCCGCGAGCGGCCGGGCATCATGCAGGGCCGCGACAAGCCGGATTACGGCCGCGCCGTCGACATGCTGACGCGCGCCGCGATCAAGGAAATGATCATACCGTCGCTGTTGCCGGTGCTGTCGCCGATCGTGGTCTATTTCCTCATCTACTTCGTCGCCGGCGGCGGCGCGGCCGGCAAGTCGGCCGCGTTCTCGGCCCTCGGCGGCATGCTGCTCGGCGTCATCGTGACCGGCCTGTTCGTCGCCATCTCGATGACCTCAGGCGGCGGTGCCTGGGATAACGCGAAGAAGTACATCGAAGACGGCCATTACGGCGGCAAGGGCTCCGATGCCCACAAGGCCGCGGTGACCGGCGATACTGTCGGCGATCCCTACAAGGATACGGCGGGTCCGGCGGTCAATCCGATGATCAAGATCACCAATATCGTCGCGCTTCTGCTGCTGGCGGTGCTTGCACACTGACGCGAGGACGCCGTCACGGCGGCAAAGGCCAATCGCAATTCGAGGGCAGGGCTCTAAGAGCCCTTGCCCTCGAAGTTGTGGATCATGGTGGTGATCACGCTGAGATCGTTGCCGCTGGTCGGCGTGGTGCGGCTGACGAAATCGAAAATGTGCCCGTCCTTCATGCCGTATTCGGCGAGACGCTGGACCTTGCGGGTGCGGTCGAAATAGACGGCGATGACGCGTTGATCCGTCACTTGGGTCTGCATGAACATGATCGGGCGGTCGGCGCGTTGCGAGATGTAATAGAACGCCTCGCCGCTGACGGTCGCGACCGTCGACGGCGTGCCGAGAACCAGCAGCACCTGCTCCTGCGAAGCGCCGAGCGGAATTTGTTCGAGCGCGCCTTCGGGCAGCACGTAGCCGCGCTGAAAGGTCTCGCGGGTGCAGCCGGCAAGCGCGAGCGCGGATAGCAGCGCCAACGTGGCCGCACGTGCCGCCATTCTCGGCCGGCCTCCACTCCGCGAAAAACTCCCCCGCATCCTGGGTCCCTGATTTGTCCCCGATCGACTTCAGTCCGGCCCAACTTGCACCCGGCCGCCGTGTGCCGTACCCCCAAAGCCCGGAATTGGCAAATGAGCCGCTTCCGAAGCGTTTTGGGCGACGTTTCCGCGGCATTTGAGCCACGTCGTCAGCTACCTGGGTCAAGTTGATGATCTTGAAGCTATTTCGGCCAAGTCCCCCCGCGCGAAGCATCGGCGACCTCTATGGCGCGATCGTGGCGCAGGCCCGCGCGCCGGCTTTCTACAGCGGCTACGGGGTGCCGGACACGGTCCAGGGCCGTTTCGACCTCATTGTGCTGCATCTCGTGCTGGTCCTTGCCCAGATCGGGCAACTGGGCCGGCGCGCAGACCGTGCCGGAAGAGAACGCCGCGCGCGGTATCGGGCAACAGCTGTTCGACGCGTTCTGCCGCGACCTCGACGACAATCTTCGCGAAATGGGGGTCGGCGACCTCGCGGTGCCGAAAAAAATGCGCAGCTTCGCCGAAGCGTTTTACGGCCGTCAGGTGGCCTATGTCGCGGCCTTGGCGGCAACGGATCGCCGGGAGCTTGAGAACGCGCTCGCGCGCAATATCTTTGACGAGGCAAAAGCAGGCGAGGGCGCGGCGCGGCTCGCCGCTTATGTCCGCGCGGCGTTGGCGCAGTTCGGGCAACAAGGTCAAAGCGCCTTCGAAGCCGCGCTATTGCGCGGACACGTCGACTTTCCGAAGCCGGAGACTATGCAGGTTGCAGAGGCCCAAAATGGGTGAGCAAAAGCGGCGAAACGTAAACGCTCCGCAATATCCGTCGCCGTGGCATATTCCGGTGACGTTTGAGAATATTCCCGAAACCGGTCAGCACTTCGAGCTCGATGCCGACGCCGGTGTGCGGGCGGCTGTCGCCAAGGTCGCCGGCTTGCGCGATCTGTCGCGCCTGCACGCGAGCTTCGACGTCATGCGTCGCGGCGCCGACGGTCTGCATGTCCTGGGCGCGATCTCCGCCACCGTCGGGCAGACTTGCGTCGTGACGCTCGAGCCGCTCGCCAGCGAGATCGCGGAGACCATCGATCTCGTCTTTATCCCACGGCGCGCTCCCGAACCGTCCGGCGATGAGGACGAAAAGGCGGTACCACGCGATGTGAAATGGGATGATCCGGAGCCGTTGATCGATGGCACGGTCGATCTCGGAGCGCTCGCGGCCGAATTCCTGATCCTTGGACTCGATCCCTATCCCCGTAAGCCCGGCGCGGTGTTCGAATCTCTGGACGACGACAAGCCCGATCCCGGCCCGTTTGCGGCGCTCGCCAAGCTGACCAAGGGCTAGTACGAGCGGGACGAAATCCCTATAACTCGCCCGCGCATCCATGTTGCCGAGGCAAATAGAATAAACAATAGTAAAATCATTGGCTTACTGCGCATCTTTGACCTCGGGCTGATGCGAATGAGTAGGCCAAAAGCCGTCGAGATCGGAAGTCGGGGACGAAAGTGGTCACTGAGCAAATTTGTGTCCGAGCGTCGAACCGTTATTCTCACAGCGGTTGCCGATGTCCCATCCGCTCGCGGGCCTAGGTCGTCGCATGTCAGACAAGGTCCGCATTGCGCTCGATGCGATGGGGGGCGACCACGGCCCCGCGGTCACTATTGCGGGGGCCGAACTGGCGCTGATCCGCCATCCCGGCAGCGAATTTGTTCTGTTCGGCAATTCCGCGCTGATTGCGCCCCTGCTTGACGCCCGGCCGCAGCTCAAAGCGGTGTCGCGGCTCGTCCACACCGATGTCGCCGTGCGCATGGAGGACAAGCCCAGCCAGGCTTTGCGGTCCGGCCGCTGGAAATCGTCGATGTGGCTTGCCATCGACGCGGTGAAGAAGGGCGACGCCGACATGGTGGTGTCGGGCGGCAATACCGGCGCGCTGATGGCGATGTCGAAATTCCATCTCAAAATGCTGCCGGGCATCGACCGGCCGGCAATCGCCGCGCTGTGGCCGACCGTGCGCGGCGAGTCGATCGTGCTCGATGTCGGCGCCTCGATCGGCGCCGATGCCGGACATTTGGTCGATCTCGCAGTCATGGGCTCGGCGACCGCGCGCATTCTGTTCGGCATCGATCGTCCGACCGTCGGCCTCCTCAATATCGGCGTCGAGGAGGTCAAGGGTCTCGAAGAAGTGCGCGAGGCCGGCCGCATCCTGCGCGAAGAGAGTTTTCCGGAATTCGACTATCGAGGCTTTGTCGAGGGCGACGATATCGGCCAGGGTAAAGTCGACGTCGTCGTCACCGAGGGCTTTGCTGGCAATATCGCGCTCAAAGCCGCCGAAGGCACCGCCCGCCAGATCGGCCAATATCTCAGAGCGGCGATGACTTCTTCTTTGAGCGCCAAGATCGGCTATTTATTCGCGCGCGGAGCATTCGCGCGATTGCGCGAACGCGTTGATCCGCGCCGCGCCAATGGCGGCGTGTTTCTCGGCCTCAACGGCATCGTAATCAAAAGCCACGGCGGATCGGATGCCGAGGGCTACGCCGCGGCGATCGAGGTCGGCCACGGTGTGGTGCGCGACGAGCTGTTGGCCAAAATCAGCGCTGCTCTCGCGCGGCATGGCAAATCTGAGGCTGGCAAATCTGAGGCTGGCAAATCTCAACCCGACAAGTCGCAAATCGGAAGCAGTCAAGTTTTGGAAAGCAAGATTCTGGAAAATAAGGCTGTCGGTGGAGCCGCCTCGTGACGGTCACGCGGTCGGTCATTCTCGGTTGCGGCAGTTATCTGCCGAGCCAAGTTCTCACCAACGAAGAGCTGGCGCGCAAGGTCGACACTTCGGACGAGTGGATCGTTCAGCGCACCGGCATTCACGAGCGCCGCATCGCGGCCGAGGGCGAACTGACGTCGCATATGGCAGTCCATGCCGCGCGCCAGGCGCTGGCCCATGCGCATGTCGATGCCCAGTCGATCGATCTCATCGTTCTCGCGACGTCGACGCCGGACAACACGTTTCCGGCCAGTGCCGTTGCCGTGCAGGCCGACCTCGGCATTACCCACGGCGCGGCCTTCGATCTTCAGGCGGTGTGCTCGGGCTTCGTCTATGGCTTGGCCACCGCCGACGGGCTGCTCAAATCGGGCGCGTTCAAGCGGGCGCTGGTGATCGGGTCGGAGACGTTCTCGCGGATCCTCGACTGGACCGACCGCACCACCTGCGTGCTGTTCGGCGACGGCGCCGGCGCGGTCGTCCTCGAAGCGCAGACACAACCCGGCACACGCGATGATCGCGGCATCCTGACCGTGCATCTGCGCTCCGATGGCCGGCACAAGTCGAAGCTCTATGTCGACGGCGGGCCGTCGTCGACCGGGACCGTCGGTCATTTGCGCATGGAGGGCCGGGAGGTATTCCGGCACGCCGTGGCCATGATCACCGACGTGGTCGAGGACGCCTTCAAGGCGACCGGCTACACGGCCGCCGACGTCGACTGGTTCATTCCGCATCAGGCAAACAAGAGAATCATCGACGGTTCTGCGCACAAGCTCGGCATCGCGCCAGAGAAGATCGTCACCACGGTGGACCGCCATGGCAACACATCGGCCGCGTCCATCCCCCTCGCGCTTGCCGACGCGGTTGCCGACCGGCGCATCAAGCGCGGCGACCTGTTGTTGTTCGAGGCCATGGGCGGCGGCTTCACCTGGGGCGCGGTCCTGGCGCGCTGGTGACCGGGCGTGGCTCAGGTTTAGCTTGAGTCGGCCGGTTGGACGCTCCGAACACTTTGTGAGTTCGTGTTAAAGTCCCGTTGACCGTCTGCCGACAAGCTAATATCGTTGATAATTCAGCACGATATGATGAGGCTCAATCGAGCGCCGTGCATGGGGCTGGCGATGTCGGGAAAGACGGTCACACGTGCGGACTTGTGTGAGGCGGTCTATCAGAAGGTCGGACTGTCGCGCACCGAATCCGCTACTCTCGTTGAGCTCGTGCTCAAGGAAATCACCGACTGCCTCGAGCGCGGTGAGACGGTGAAATTGTCTTCGTTCGGGTCGTTCGTGGTGCGCAAGAAAGGCCAGCGCATCGGGCGCAATCCGAAAACGGGCAAAGAAGTCCCTATTTCGCCGCGCCGGGTCATGGTGTTCAAGCCGTCCGCCATTCTCAAGCAGCGGATCAACGGTATCGAGGTCGGCGACGAGGCCGAGGCCGAAGCCGAGTAGGGTTTCCAGCGTATGTCAGCGTTTGCGTCGGTGGAGCCAGGTTAGTCTGGTTTCGTCTGCATTTCGTCGAAATCGATCTCTAAGACACAGCGCTTCGATGCCGCGTCTTCTGGAGCAGGCCGTTGGAAAAAGCGCCCGACGCATTCCGCACCATCAGCGAGGTCGCTGACGAGATCGACGTGCCGCAGCACGTGCTGCGGTTCTGGGAGAGCCGCTTTCCGCAAATCCGGCCGATGAAGCGCGGCGGCGGCCGCCGCTATTACCGGCCGGACGATGTCGACCTGCTGCGCGGCGTGCGCCATTTGCTCTACGGCGAGGGCTATACAATTCGCGGGGTGCAGCGGATCCTGCGTGAGCACGGCGTGACCTTCGTGCAGACCGTCTGGAGCGTCAGCACCGATCTGCCGCCGGATGTCGATGATGATGAAGAGGTGGATGAGGGGATCGCCGACGAGGAAGAGACCGGGGAGGCGCCTGTCACCCGGTCCGAGCCCAAGCTGTTCGCCGTAGCGGCACCACGCGCGCATGAGGCTCATGCCGCGCCGCGTGTTGAGCCCCGCGCGGAACCTCGCATCATGACGCAGGCCGATATCCGGCGCGAGCCGACGATCATACCGCCGATATCGCTGGATGCGCCGTCACTTCCGGTGCAGCTGACGGCCGCGCCGCCGTCCGCACCCCTGCAATCCGAACCGCCTGCCGCTGAAGAACGCGCGCCTGCGGTCCATAGCGCCGAGGATCGGCAAAGAACTCAAGGCGGCGCTGGACGAGCTCGTCGCCTGCCGGCAGATCATCGAGACGGCTTTGGCGCAAAACTGAAATTCAGAACGCGCTTTCGATCGCGTTGCGCAGCATCGCCCGATACGGATAGCCGTTGAACGGAGCCGGTGGCGTCGCCGTGTGGGTGAGACGTTCGAGCGTCGCCATGAATTCCGCCGGGTCGTTGTACAGATAGATTTCCGGATCATGCATCTCGTCGCGTTGCGTCGAGAATTCGGGAATGTTCGAGCAGATGACGCGGCTGCCGGCGAGGCGGCCTTCGATCAGGCAGCGGCCGAAGCCTTCGCGCAGCGAATGCACCCAGGTGATCTCATGCTCCTGATATTCGGCGGCGACTTGGGCGTCCGAAAGCTGTCCGCAGAGTTTGAGCAGGCCGCTCTGCAGATAGTTGTCGAGCAATTCAAGCCGCGCCGCGTCGGTCGCCTTGTGCAGCCCGACGATGGCGACGCTGAAACCCTTGGCCAGCGCTTTGGACAAATAGCCCGAAACTAAGGTGTCGAAATCCTTGTTCGGATTGGAGCCGGTGCAAAGCAGCAGCGAGTTCTTGGTTTTGGCCGGGTGCGGCGCCGCCGCCAGCAGCCGCTCGAATGCATAGAACGTCACCGGCAGGACGGTGATCGGGCATTCGCCGAACAGGCCGCTCTCGATCAAGCGCTGGCGTGTCAATTCCATGATCGTGAAAACCGGGCTCTTGAGCCACTTCAGCGCGCGGTAGCAGGCGAGGTAATAGAGCTTCGACGGCGACAGGCCGCGGTTGAGCTGCTCGAGGTCATGAATGACGATCTTGCCGCGCCGCGTCAGCAGATCGATCACGGCCACGGAATTGTAAGGGTAAAGTGTGATGTCGGCACGCTTGAACAGGCCGAGCACCGGCATGACAGTTTGCTCAAATAAAACGGCGATCAGATAGAACACGCCGCGCGGCAGCTTGCGGCAAATCGGCGGCGCGCGCACCACGCTGACGCGAAAGCCTTCTTCCTCGAGCCCGAAGGTGATGTTGCGCACATAATGCGGAATGCCGCGATCGAGCACGCCGCCGATGAAATCGTTGATGAGGATGTGCACGCGTGGCTCCTGCGATCGCGGAACCTATACGGCGGAACTGACGAATAGACCTTTAAGCTTGGCCGCTGCGATCCGGCATGCCGCTGGCCAGCGGTGTTACCTCGCAAAATCGTCTGGCCGCTCCGCGAACCGTCCTCGGCGTCGCACGTCGCTGAAGCGGCTCGTCCGACGCTAACATCGCCAGGCGAGGTATAGTGCGGTTCGAGGAAAATGGTCGGAGCGGCGGGATTCGAACCCGCGACCCCCAGTCCCCCAGACTGGTGCGCTAACCGGGCTGCGCTACGCTCCGATCTCAGAAATCCGAGCGAATCGGATCCCGAGAGATGCATTGAGCACGATGTCTTTTGCGAAAACCGCGCGTTGCGGCGCGAGCCTCCTGCATCGAGCTCAGGGGAAAACTTGATTGCGCTGTCTCTACTGATTTTCCCGCGGTGTGGCAATTGAAGACCTGTTCGGGTGCTCGCGCGCAGGCGATCGTGGTGTTGATACAATAGTTACAAGTATAAATCGGTCATATACCTATCCTCGATCTATATCGCACAGCACTTCCCATATATTCACCGTAGAGTTTGTCTCACTTTTATATCGCCGGAACCGCTATTTACGCTGCGCAATCTATATTCTCCGCGCCAAGCGAAACTAACTTCCAGCACCGAAACTCAGCGGCATGGCCCGCGGCGCCTCCAAAAGCGAAGCGCCGGGACGGGGAAGTTTTGGCCGCGATTGGAGGAAGCCAACATGATCAAGCAGACATTCGCTCTCGCCGCCGCCACGATCGTTCTCGGCGCTGTCGCTCTCGCGCCGGCGTCTGCATTCGCGCAAACGCGCAATGTCAATGACGGCGGCCAAGTGAACGTGCCCGCCGGCGCCAAGCTCGACGGCGGCAGCAAGTCCGCCGCGACCTCGGCCTATTACGGCCGCAACGCCGATGACGGCGGCACCGGCCCGCAGCCGACAGTCGTGCAGACCAGCGCCGCCACGGCCAAGCCCAGCAAGGCGTCGAGCAAGGCTGCGGCCGCGCCCGCTCCGGTGCAGCTCGGCCGCTCGGTCAATGATGGCGGCTCGATCAACTAACGCCTGAGTCGGCGCGCTCGCGCCGCGATCTGCGAACCATTGGCGGAAGGACAGGGGCCGCGGCTCCGCCTTCCGCCATTGTCGTTTTGCGCCGCCGTTTTGTGTAATAGTTCCGTCACCGTGGCGGGGTAACGCGACGCTGTCTTTGCCTGCTCTGTGACACGGCGCCACATCATCGGATTTGCGACGCCGCGGGTCGGCGACGTAGAGTGGCGTTCCAATGCGTGGCGTTCCCGTGGCTATCCTGTTGCGGCGAACCTGACAAATTCCTCTTGCCCTTTTGCGGCGGACCCCTTTTGAAGCGGCTCTATAACGCAACCTTCAATTCGATCCGGGGGCTCATCGACGGCGTTCGCACCGAAGCCGCCATACGCGAGGAAGCGCTGGCGCTTGCCGTGGCCGTGCCGGTGGGCATGGCTTTGGCGCCGAGCGCCGCCTGGTATGTCGCGATGATCGGCGCCATTCTTCTTGTCATGGCGATCGAATTTCTCAATACCGCGGTCGAGAAACTCTCCGATCACGTCACGCCCGAGCATCATTACGCGATCGGCCGCATCAAGGATTTCGGCTCGGCTGCGGTGTTCTGCGGCCTGAGCTTCACCGGCCTGGTCTGGATTGTCGCGATCGCGCTGCGCTTCGGCCTGCTGTGAAAAATCACGCCAGTTGCCGCGCGGGGCGAAGCGCTTTGACCAAGCCGCTCAAGGAAGGCTTCTCGCCGAGCGGGGTGGCCGCGGCGCGGATCGGGCCAAGGATCGCGGCCGCGGTCAAAAACGCCGCGCCGAGCGTATAGGCGACCGCATAAGCCGCAAGAAATCCGACAAGCCCGAGCTTCGCCGCGAAGGCCGCGATGGTCGCGACGATCATCATCGCCACCAGGATCACGCCGTTGATGGCGAGGCTTCTGAAATAGCCGGTATATTGCAGCAGCGCTTCCGACACGATCTGGAAAATGCTGGCGAGCAGCAGGACGACGACAATCGGCGTCACCTGCGGCGGCACGGTCGCGGCGGTATGCAGCAGGAAGCGATAGAGTTCCTTGCCGCCGAAGATCAGCAGGCCGCTGGCGCACAAAGCAGGGATGGCGCACAGGCCGACGGCGATCAAAGTCGTCAGCACCAGGCGCTTGGCATCGAGCGCGTTATAGGCGCGAGTCTGGCCTGGAGTGGCGAGATCGCACACCGCGGCGAAGATCACGCAGGCGCCGCGAAAGATCTTGAACACGGTGTCAAGAATGATCGGGGCGGGGCCGAGCCCGAACGCGATCGGCACGACATAATAAGGAAAGGTCGCGACGAACAGGCCGCTCAGCGCGCCGGTCGCGCTGCGCGACACCGAGTGCCAGTTGGTGCGGAAGAAAGCGATCAATTCGCGGGCAAAGCCGTGCAGATGCAGCACCAGTACGCCGCGGCGCACGAGCTTGCTTATGGCAACGGTGAACAGAGCCGCCCATAGCAGGTTCGAGCCGACGAGAAAGGCAGTCAGCGGCAGGCCGACCAGCATGGCGAGCAGCGTCGCGATATTCACGGCGCGGCGGACGAATTCGAGTCGCTCGAAATAGACGAACAGATCGACGGCGATGCTGACCGTGCGCAGCGAGAACCAGGCCAGATTGAGCACAATGAAAAGCAGAAACAGCGCGAGATCGAAAGCCTCGGGCACGGACGGCCGGTGCCGCAACGCCTCGAAGCCGAAACAGACAAGCGACGCAACGACGCTCAGCAGGATGTAGAACTGAATGACGGCGCCGGCCTCGCGCGCCGCGCGGTCGTCCTTGGTGCCGGACAGATGCGGCGTGCGCAGATTGACGAAGGCGATCTTGGCGAGGCCGAGATCGGTGATCCACAGCGAGTAGCCGACCGCCGCGGTGACGATGAAGATCGAAAATCGTTCCGGATCGAGGATGCGCGCGAACACGAAAGTCTGCACGAAGCCCATGGCGAAAGCGCCGGCGGCGGTCGAGCCGCGCAGCAGCAGATAGGGGATCGAGATCAGCCGTTCTTTTCGCGCCTCTTGTGGCGCTGCGTCTTCCGCAAGCGGCTCGACGGGGGCGTGCATCAGTCCGGTTCCAGGCCGTTCGTTTTCTTGCCGTGGCGGCCCTGACAATGGCAGGCGAGTGGGTAACGCGGTGTTAATGGGCCGCGCTTCCTGCCCGGCGATAGCGAGGAAGGGGGACCGCGCGTAGCGCGGTGGAACGGGCATCGGACTCAACGCAACTCTTTCGACGACAGCGGAGCGGCGAGTCAAACGCCCCTTCCACCATGCTTCCCGCGGCGGGAGAGGTGAGAAAGAAAAGAAGGAAGCGGAACGCCGACAGACGCAGTGTTTCATGTCCGCACCAGCGGGTGCGGGGCGCGCCACGGAGAGCTCGGCTCGCGCCGCCCCTCCGCTGCGGGCGCGCTCGCCTGTCGGCGTTCCACTGCGGCTCTTCCTGCGGGCGTCGAAACGCCCCTGTCCAGCTCCAGGCCATGCTTCCTGGGACGCGGCCGCTTGCGCATGATCCGGAAAAGTGGAGGCCGGTTTTCCGATCAGATCATGCGCCACTAAAGTCCGGCTCTGCTAAGTGGGCGTTACCCACCCCTGCCTGTCCCAGTCCAGTGATGCACCTCACGGACCGGTCTTAGTGCCGGTCGGCTGATGCCCAAAGCCGCCCGGGAGCGGGTCGTAACGCCGCCCGCGGGCACCGCACTCGCTCCGGCCTTCAGGTCTACCTCCCGAAGGCGTCCTCATGAGCGAGATTCAATGGACATAATGTAACCGAAACGGTGACCAATGTCAATGGAAGGGTGACTTTATTTGACCGTCATGCCCGGCCTGTCCCGGGCATCTACGTCTTGCGTGCTCGCGGATGCCAAAGACGCGGATGGCCGGAACAAGTCCGGCCTTGACGGCGGTCCTATACGTAGGGCATCGGGGTAACGCGATCTTAATGGCGCGGAGCTAACCCGATTGTGAGCCGGAGCCGCGATTTTACGCGTGATGCTCCGAACACGGGAACCGCACTCGTGCAGCAGAAAATCGTCATCAATGGCAGGTTCCTCACGCAGCGCATGGTAGGCGTGCAGCGCTTTGCCATCGAGGTGATCAAGGTCATCGATGGGCTGATCGAGAGCGGCGAGTATGCGGCGCTGAAAGGGCGCGTCGAGATTCTGGCGCCGCCCGCCGCGCGCGACTTTCCTCTGCGGCACATTCCGCTCCGCCGTTGCGGCATCGGCGGCAGCTATTTTTGGGAACAGCTCATGCTGCCGTTTTATGCCAGCGGCAGTCTGCTGTTGAATTTCTGCAGCCTCGGTCCGGTCGTGACGCGCGATCAGATCGTCGTCATTCATGACGCCACGCCGAAGGCGCGGCCGCAGAATTTCACGCCGCTGTTTTGTTTCCTCTACAATTTCCTGATCCCGCGCTTGTGCAAGCGCGCGCGCGCCATCGGCACCGTCTCCGAATTCTCGCGCAGTGAACTCGGCAAATGGTATGGCGCCGATACCAGCAAGATCACGGTTTGTTATGTCGGCGCCGATCATATTTCGCGGATCGTGCCGGATCACTCGATCATCGAACGGCTCGGGCTCAAGGGCAAGAAGTTCTTCCTCGGCGTCGGCGCCGGCAACAACAAGAATGCCGAGACGGTCATCGCCGCGATGCAAAAGGCCGATCTCGACGACACTTTGCTTATGGTCACCGGCTATCGCAACGCCAAGGTCAACGGCCAGGAAATCAAGATCACCTCCGACAATCTGCGCCCGACCGGTTATGTCAGCGATGAGCAATTGCGGTCGCTCATGGAACACGCTTTGGCGCTGGTGTCGCCGTCACGCTATGAGGGGTTCGGGTTGCCGCCGGTCGAAGGCATGGTCGTCGGCTGTCCGGCGATTGTCAGCAATACGCCGGCGATGGTCGAGATTTGCGGCGATGCGGCGCTACATTGCGATGCCGATGATGTCGACGGCTTGGCGCGGTTACTGCGCTTGGTTCACGACGACCCGGCGCGGCGGGCTGAACTGATCGCGGCCGGTCGTGCTCGCGCCGCGCGCTATACGTGGGAATCGACCGCACGCGTTCTGCTCGATCTCTGCCTCGCGCAATTTCCGCAAGAAACGAACCACGTGCACCGGCTCAATGCCGACCAACACCCTGTGGTAAAGCCGGCGAGATCGCCCGAGCGGGCGTTCACCTCATGATAGCCGCCGTTGGTAGTGTCCTACTATGGTTGAGCGGCAGAACTTGACCATGCGCATAAGTATGCGGCCGCTTTACGCAGCCTGACCAACGCCTTCAGTAAGAAGCTCGAAAACTTGCAGGCGGCTGTGGGCCTTCATGTCGCGCACTACAATTTCGTGCGCCTTCACAAGACCACCAGCGTTACGCCGGCAATGGCGGCGAACGTGACTGATCGGGTATGGTCGCTAGAGGAATTGGTGGAGAGGACTTCGCGATGATCTGCATGAGCGGCGACTACGCCCGCTGTATTGGAGTCCCGAAGCGGCGCCGAGTAAAACTGCCGGCCGGCTTGGGTCGTCGAGGGTGAGAGCATGGCGAAGCTCGTATTCGGATTGAACCAGTCGCTGGATGGCTATGTCGACCACCAGGAATTTGCGCCTGGTCCCTCGCTCTTTCGTCACTTCACCGAGCAAGTGCGCGACCTAGCCGGCAGCGTGTACGGTCGCCGCATGTACGAGGTGATGCGTTATTGGGACGAGGACCGTCCTGAGTGGGACACGCAGGAACGCGACTTCGCGGCGGCGTGGCAGAGCCAACCGAAGTGGGTCGTGTCGCGCTCGTTGAAGTCGGTCGGCCCCAACGCCACACTTGTCGCGGATGACGTCGAGTCGGTGGTACGCGGGCTGAAGGCCCAGCTCGTAGGGGAGATTGAAGTTGGCGGACCAGACCTGGCACGAAGCTTAACCGACCTTGGTCTTATTGATGAGTATCGACTCTACTTCCACCCCGTCGTGCTTGGTCGCGGCAAGCCATTCTTTGCCGGCCCACGGCCGCCGCTCCGCCTTGTTTCCGCCGATCCCGTTGGCGAGGACGCGATTAGACTGACGTATGCCCCGGCCTGATCAGGGCAGGAGGCCAGCGGACATCACATTCCACACAATTCAAATTGGGACACTAGCCCGCCGTTGCGGCCCGCGCCGTTCGAGGATCATCAGCGTACAATTGCCCGCGCCGCCGCGCCGTGTAATCGACCGTCGCAGCCGTCAGGCCCCAGATAACGCCAACGAGCAGATAAAAGTGTCGCCAGTGATCGGTGTCGATCACGAAAGCTTCCAGCACCAGGCCGACAAACGGTGTGTAGGTGGCAATGAGAAAAGTTTGCCAGGGCGTGCGCACAAAAAGAGTCTTGAAGCCGAGATAAAGCGTCAGCGCGACCAGCAAAAGATAAGCCGAACCGCCGATCCAGCCGTTATTCAAAAATGTGCCGAGATAGCTGTTGTGCGAGTCCCACCCGGTATAATGGGCGAAGCCCCACGGCCCCATTCCCAACGGATGATTGAATATCTCGCGCAGGCTGTCCTGCCAGAGAAAGATGCGGGCCCTGTTGTCGGAGCCGAGATCGTAGGTCTGTAAACGCGTGCGATCCGCGAGCATCTGGCCGACGACATCGATCGAGCTGACCGCCATGAGCACCGCGACGGCGACGACGGCGCCGATCACGACCAGAAAAAACAGCCGAAAGCGCGTGCGGCGGTCGTTCTGGGTCAGAAAGAGCAAGAACATCAATAGGGCCGTGCTGAAGACAAAGCTGAGCCATGCGGCACGCGAGAAGGCCAGCACCAAGCCGACGAACATGATGATGCTGGCGAGGAGGTTGAGCAGCCGGATGCGATCGGTGATGAAACCTTCGATCACCCAGGTCAGCGGCGGAATCAAGAAGCAGCCGAGCACGTTGGGATCCTTGAAGCCGGCGACCGCGCGGTTTTCCAGCGAGAAAATATCGAGGCCCGGAATCAAGCTGAAGAAAACGGTGAAATAGCCCGCCGCGCCGAGCAGCGACGCGATCACGCCAGCCATCACGTAAGAGGCGCGCAAGGTGGCGAGGCGGCGCATAATGTCGTCCGAAAAAATGCAAGCGAACAAGACGGCGGTCAGGCCGAGATACCAGGAGGTGGCGAGCATGCGCGTCGCGTCGTTCCACTGGTAATCCTCCAGCAGCACTTCCGGGCTACCTTCCGTGCGCAGCCAGCCGAAATCGATGATGCCCAGAAGGCCGAGCGCGCCGCAGGCATCGCGGATCACCAGCAAGGCAAGGAGCACGATGACGACCCGGTGGAATCGCACCCGCGCCACGATGGCGGCGCCGCCGAGCACCACGGCGATATATTCGTAGGGCGCCGGCTGCACGAAGACGAAGAAGCTCGACAGGATGCAGAGATAGAGAACGACATGCAGGAAATTGTCGGCGAGACGCTGCGCCGGTACGCCGACCCGCGGTGCCGCAGTCTCAAAACTGGTCAATAGGCACCCTCGCCCTTGAGCAGCGCGAACGGCGTGCGCGCCAAGATGTAGATGTCGAACAGGATCGACCAGTTCTCGATGTAGAAAAGGTCGTGCTCGACGCGGCGCTGGATCTTTTCCTTGCTGTCGGTCTCGCCGCGCCAGCCGTTGATCTGCGCCCAGCCGGTGATGCCGGGCTTGACGCGGTGGCGCGCGAAATAACCGTCGACCGCCTCGTCATAGAGATGATTCTCGGCCTTGGCGTGGACGGCGTGCGGGCGCGGGCCGACCAGCGACAGATTGCCGGTGAAGACCACGTTCAACAATTGCGGCAATTCGTCGAGGCTTGTCCTGCGGATGAAACGGCCGACGCGGGTGACGCGCGGGTCGTCCCGGGTCACGAGCCTGCTCGCCGTCTGATCGGCCTGGTCGACATACATCGAACGGAATTTGTAGATTTCGACAAGCTCGTTGTTGAAGCCGTAGCGGCGCTGCTTGAACAGCACCGGCCCGCGGCTGTCGAGCTTGATGGCGATCGCCACCGCAAGCATGACCGGCGACAGCACGATCAGCGCCAGCGTGCCGACCACCTTGTCGAACAGCCATTTCATCACGACGTCCCAATCGGCGATCGGGCGGTCGAAAATATCGAGCACCGGAACGTTGCCGATATAGGAGTAGGAGCGGGGACGGAAACGCAGCTTGTTGGTGTGCGCGGACAGCCGGATGTCGACCGGCAGCACCCAGAGCTTTTTCAGCATCTGCAGGATGCGGCCCTCGGCCGCGATCGGCAGCGAAAAGATCACGAGATCGACGCGGGTCTGGCGGGCGAATTCGACCAGATCTTCGACGGTGCCGAGCTTGGGCACACCTTCGCACATCGGCGACGACCGCTCGTCGCCGCGATCGTCGAACGCGCCGACAATGTGCACGTCGGAATCGCGCTGTCCGGACATTGCCGCGATCAGCGCTTCGCCGCTCGCGCCGGCGCCGACAACGACGGTGCGGCGGTCGAGACGGCCTTCGCGAGTCCAGTGCCGCACCAGAAGAAACAGCGCGCGGCGAAATACCAGCAGAACGATCAGCCCGACCACGTAATAGCTGCCGAGCCAGACGCGGGAGAACTGATCGCCGGCTTTGGCAAAGAACGACACCGCAATCGCGAGCAGGAACACCACGGACCACGCCGAGGCGAGCCGCATATATTGCTTTTCGTGGCCGCGAAACGCCTGAACCTGGTAAATGTCGGCGGCTTGAAACGCCAGCAGCGCGGTCAGCGAGATGCCGGCGATGGCGCCGAAATAAGATGGCGCGAAGCCGTTATCCGGCACGACGTAACAGAGGTACAAAACAAAGCCGACGGTGGCGACCAGAACGACTTCGATGGCGCGCACGGCGCCGGCGAGCACGATCGGCGAATAGGCTTGCTTGAAATTCTCAGCGACGACGTCCTGCGCGGCGGGCGACAGCGGCCGCGGCGCTTGCGACTTCGTGCCAGGCATGGCCTTGATCGCCGACGAAACCGCGGCGGTGTCGAACAGCGTGGTCGTCTCGGGACTCGACATGGTTAACAAAACGCTTTCGTTTCACGGAAGGCGGCGCGCGCATCCTGCGCCGACAAGCGGCGCAAACATAGTGAACGTTCTTCAAAATTTAGTTATGCGAACTGCGCCGCGTTGCGCGCGGCAATCGCGTCGCGATAGGCGGCGAGATTGCACTCGACCATCGTGCTCAGCGAAAATTCGCTGCGTACCCGGATGCGCAGACTTTCCGCGAGCCGGCGAATGTCCTTCGGCGCACTGATCGCCGGCACGATCGCGCCGATCAGGGCGCCGACATCGTCCGGGGGAATGAGCTGCGCCGAGTGCGGCCCGAATATTTCGTGCACGCCGCCGACATCGGTGGCGATGATCGGCAGGCCCGCCGCTACCGCTTCGAGCGCGACATAAGGCAGCAATTCCGCGCGCGACGGCATCACCAGCATGCGGCCCATGGCGAAGGCTTTTCGCGCCGGGCAATGGCCGATGAAACGCAGTTGCCCATCGACCCCGAGTTGCTTGGCTTGATCGCGAAGCTTCTGCGAAGTCCGGGCCTTCGCCGGCGATCGTGGCAGTGACCTTGCGTCCCGACCGCGCCATGATCGCGATCGCTTCGATCAGCACGTCCATCGCCTTGACCGGCCGCAACTCGCCGACGCAGACGATATCGGTGGCGTCGGGGCGCGGCGTGATGGTTTCGAACTCGGCCTCGGAGATGCCGTTGCGCACCACCCGCACCAGCGCGTGCGGCTTGCCGATCACGGTGCGGAACAGATCGGCGATATAGGTGCTTTCAAACAGAAACAGATCGGTGCGGCCATTGAGAATTCGTTCCAGCGTGCGATAGAAGCCGCCCTGGAGCGTGCCCGGCGAGTAAACCAGCGAGCCGCCGTGCGGCGTATAGGCGCGGATCGCGTTGGGCGCGCTCGGCGTCAGGCGTGCAAGCGCGGCGCCCTTGGCGCCGTGTCCGTGCAGAACGTCCGGCGCCAGCGGCTTGATCCGCTTCGATATGGTCCGCAACGCCACGACATCGCGCGGACTGAGCTGGCGCGTGATCGGCAAGCGCAGGATGCCGAGCGCAAGCCGCGGCGCGAGTTCCGCGAGCGCCGTTTCGGCATGGGCGCCGCCGGTGGTCGAGTTCGACTACGAGCCCGACGCGATGGCCGCGCTCGACCTGACCGCGCGCGACATCGACGACATGGCGGAACAGGCCGCCGAGCGGCGCCCGCAATATGTGCATGATCTTCAAGCTGGTCGGCGCATAGGCCGCGCGCTGCGGCGACGCCGCAGCGTCTTTGCCCGAACTGTGAGCCGGCGTCACGGCGACCGGCGCGAACCTGTCGAGACCGAGTTGCGAATTGAAAGGACGAAGGTCGCCCATAAGCTCCGCCTTTGCCGGAACCGCAAGTTCCGTAAATTTGGCAGCAAAACCGTAAGCGGATGTAGGAGGATCAGAGGTTAACAAAGTCTCACAGTGAGCGGCGCCCGGCGAACTTAACCGGATAGCAACCTTAATAGAGTGTGATGAAGGCATGCGGATGCCGTTCTTTGGTAGATTATCAGTGGGTAGGAGTGCGTCGATGAGCGTTGCATCGTCTTCGGCGATGATTTCGTCTGACGGCAATTGGTCAGGCAACAACACGTCGGATCGTGACATCGATCTGCCGGCGCTGGGCGCGGCGTTGTGGCGCAAGCGCTGGCAGATCATCGTTCCGACGCTGCTCACAGCGCTCGCCGCCTTCATCGTCGTTCAGCTCATCACGCCGAAATATTTCTCCGAAGCGCGCATTTTCATCGAGGGCCGCAGCAACGTCTATTTGCGCCCCGACGCCGACAAGATCACGACCGACCCGACGATCGACGCCGAGGCGGTGGCGAGCCAGGCGCAGATCATCCTGTCGCGCGACCTCGCGCTCGAGGTCATCAAGAAACTCAAGCTTGGCGATTTGCCGGAGTTCAATTCGACGCTCAACGGCGTATCGCCGATCCAATCGATTCTCGGCATGCTCGGACTTGTCAAAGACCCGCTGAGCTTGACGCATGAGGAGCGGGTGCTGAACGCCTATTACGATCGGCTGACGGTGTCGCCGCTCGAGAAGTCACGCATCATCAACATCGATTTCCTGTCCGCCGACCCCGAGCTTGCGGCGCGTGTCGCCAATGCCATTGCCGAGGCCTATCTGGAGCGGCAGCGCCAGGCCAGCCAGGATCAGGCCAAGAGCGCCGGCGATTGGCTTGCCGGCCAGATCGAGACCATGCGGCAAAAGGTCGAGGCCGCCGAAGCCAAGGTCGAGGACTTCCGCGCCAAGTCCAATCTCCTGGTCGGCATCAACAATACGACGCTGTCGCAGCAGCAGCTCGGCGACGTCAACGCGCAGGTCGCGGCCGCGCGCGCGGTGCAGGCCGACGCCGAGGCCAAGGCGAGACTGATCCGCGAAATGATCAAATCCGGCAAGCCGATCGAGTCCTCCGACGTGCTCAATTCGGAACTGATCCGCCGCCTCAACGAGCAGCGTGTCACGTTGCGGGCGCAGCTTGCCGAGCAGTCCTCGACGCTGCTCGACAATCATCCGCGGATCAAGGAACTGCGCGCCCAGATCGCCGATCTCGACAGCCAGATCCGGAACGAGGCGGAGACGGTGGCGCGGTCGTTCGAGAACGATGCCAAGCTCGCCGGCGCGCGCATGACGCAGCAGATCGCGACACTCGACCAGCTGAAGAACCAGGCGGCGTCCACCAACGAGCAGGACGTGCAATTGCGCGGCCTCGAACGCGACGCCAAATCGCAGCGCGATCTGCTGGAGTCCTATCTCGGCAAATATCGCGAGGCGACCTCGCACGACACGATCAACTCGGCGCCGGCCGATGCCCGCATCGTTTCGCGCGCCACGGTGTCGAACGTTCCGGCCTATCCGAAGAAGCTGCCGACCATTCTGATCGCGACCATCGCCATGCTGACGATGAGTTCCGGCCTCGTCATCACCAGGGAAATCCTCGCGGCGCCCGGCGGCTTCGTACCGCTGCGGCGCGAACCGGCGCTGGCACTCGCGGACGACGAGCCGGTGCCCGCGGCGCGGCTCAACGCGGTTATCGGTGCGCGCCATTCCGAGCCGCCGCGCCGGGGCGCCGAAATCCCGATCAGCGCCGTTGCCGATGCCGCCTATGACTTGAATCGGCTCGGCGTGCGCCGCATCGCCGTGTTCGGCGCGGTGCCGGGAATTAATGTCAGCCAGACCGCAATCCGGCTGGCGCGGGCGCTGGCGGAAGAGTCGCGCGTCATCCTGGTCGGGCTGGCGTCCGGCGAGAGCGCGATCCGCGCTGTGTCCAATGAGCCTTCGGCCGATGGTCTCGCCGAACTGGCGCACGGCATGGCGTCGTTCCGTGACATCATCACCAAGGATCGGCTGTCGCCGCTGCACCTGATCGCGCCGGGACACGCTTCGACCGACCGGCTGCAAATTCTCGCAGCGCGCGGCATCGCCACCGCCTTCGATGCCTTGGCGCACAGCTACGACCACGTCGTGATCGACGCCGGGCCGGTTTCTGGCCCCGGCATCGATCGCATCGCCGAGGTCGCGCCGCATGCGGTGCTGGTGGCCGAGACCGCGGCGGCCGCGTCCGCCGCGCGCGAGGAACTTATGGCCTCCGGTATTGTCGACGCGACGACGCTCGTCGTGGCATCAGCGGGCATGACGGAGACCGCGGCCGCGGCGTAACCGCCGCGTCACGCGCGCCGTGCTACGCCTGTGTTCGTAAGGCGGGGGCGTTTCGGCCGCGCCGGTTGACGGCATTCTTGTTGACGTTCTTGGGCTGGCAAAAGATCATCAATTTAGTTTTGCGATAGGCGGGTTCCGTGGCTGGCCTGAAACAGACAATCATCCGCGGCGGTTTGGAGTCGCTGTATTTCAGCGGCGCGCATCTGGCGCTGCAGCGCTTCGTCGGCGGTGTCGGCGCGATCCTGACTTTGCATCATGTCCGTCCGCGCCGTCCTGGCCGGTTTCAGCCGAACCATCTTCTCGAAGTGACGCCGGGTTTTCTGACGCGGGTGGTGCGGGATCTGCGGCGTTCGGGCGTCGACCTGATCAGCCTTGACGAATTATACCGCCGCATGAGCGGCGGCGATTTCTCGCGCCGCTTTGTCTGTTTCACCTTCGACGACGGCTATCGCGACACGCTGCAATGGGCCTATCCGATCTTGAAGGAAGCCCAGGTGCCGTTCGCGGTCTACGTGCCGACGAGCTTTCCCGACCGGCTCGGCGAATTGTGGTGGCTGGTGCTCGAGGCCGTCATCCAGCGCAACGACCGCATCGGCGTGGCCATCGACGGCCGCGACCGTAAGTTCGATTGCCGCAGCGTTGCGGAAAAGCGTGCGCTCTACGACGAACTTTATTGGTGGCTGCGGTCGCGGCCGACCGAAGCGGAGATGCGCAGCACCGTCCGCCACCTGGCGGCGTTCTATCACGTCGATACCGCGGCGATCTGCAACGAATTGTGCATGACCTGGCCCGAGCTCGCGCAGCTTGCGGCCGACCCGCTGGTGACCATCGGCGCGCATACCGTCAATCACCCGATGCTCGCCAAGCTCACCAAGGACGCGGTCCGCTCGGAAATGGATCTGAGCCGTTCGGTGATCGAGGCCGCGCTGTCGGTGCGGCCCGAGCACCTGTCGTATCCTTACGGCGATCGCGGCTCGGCGGGCTTGCGTGAATTCGAGGTCGCAGCCGAGCTCGGCTTCAAGACCGCCGTGACGACGCGGCCGGGCGTGCTGTTTCCCGAGCACGGCGGGCGCCTGCTGGCGCTGCCGCGCATTTCGCTCAACGGCGACTATCAGCGCATGCGCTATGTGCGCGTGCTGCTGTCCGGCAGCGCCACCGCAATGTGGAACGGCTTCCGCCGCGTCGAGGCGGCGTGATGCTTTGAGTTCCGGCGGATGGGAAGAAGCGCGGAGAAAAGCGCTTATTCGCCCCCGATATGCGCGCCTTTCTCGGCCACTGAACGTTTCATCAACAAAACCACGAGCGTCACCGCAAGCATCGCGACGGCGAACAGCCAGAAACAGTCGAAATAGGCCAGCGCCGATGCCTGCTGCTGGCGCAGAGTCTCCAGCGCCTGCCAGGCGAGCTGCTGTGCCGCTGCCGGATCGCCGGTCTGCTGGAGAAAGCGCGCTTGCGCCTGCTCGAGAAAGGATTGTACGGCTGGATTAAAGGGATCGAGGCTCTCACCGAGCCGCAGCGTATGGAATTGATCCCGCCGTTCCTGGACGGTCTGAGCCAATGACGTTCCGACGCTGCCTCCTTCGTTGCGCAGAAGGCTCAACAGACCCACGGCCGCCCCCCGCAACGCCATCGGCGTATAGAGATAGGCGGCCACATTCGCGGGCGCGAAACATATCGACAGTCCCAAGACCAAAACGACGCGCGGCCAAACAACTTGGCTCGGACTGATGAAGAGGTTCATCTGCGACATCCAATAGGTGCTGACGGCCATCAGCAGCAATCCCGCACCGATCAACCACCGGGCATCCGTCTTTCGGCCGAGCGCGAAGCCGACGACCGGCATGGCGAGAAGTGCGACGAAACCGGCCGGAGACATGACCAGCCCCGCGTCCAAGGCATTGTAACCAAATAACGACTGAAGCAGGCCGGGCAACGACGTGCTGGCCCCGAACAGCACGGCATAGGCGCCAAAGATAATGATACAGCACGCGCCGAAATTACGTTCGCCCATCGCCCGGAAATTGACCACGGGGTTAGGGCTGCGCAACTCCCAAACGATCAACCCGACCAGACCGGCGACAAAGAGAATGGCCAATGTCTGCACACGCCAGACTGGATCGCTCAGCCAGTCCCACTCCTGGCCCTTGCTGAGCATCACCTCCCAGGAGACCATGACCACAACCAGCAGCAACAAACCGATCGAGTCGAAATGAAACGGCCGGCTCCGCAATTCCGTGCGTTCTTTGATGAGATAATCCGGGTCGCGGAGGAGGGCGTAGCACCCCGCAAACGCTATGAGACCGATCGGCACATTGATCAGAAAGACCCACCGCCACTGGTACTCGTCCGTCAACCAGCCACCGAGCGTCGGACCGACGACCGGCGCGAGCAGGGCCGCCAAGCCGAACAGTGTCATCGCTGTGCCTTGCTTTTCGCGCGGGAAGGCGTCGAGCAGCACGGCTTGGCTGGAGGGCTGCAGGCCGCCGCCGGCGAGGCCCTGGATGACGCGGAACGCGATGAGTTGGCCAAGACTGGTGGCTGTTCCACACAGCGCCGAGCTGACCGTGAAAATGGCAATCGATATCAAGAAGTAGTTGCGGCGCCCCAGATGCGCGCTCAACCACCCGGTGATCGGCAGGATGATGGCATTGGCAGCAAGGTAGCTGGTGAGAACCCATTCACCGTCATCCACCGTGGCCGACAGGCCACCGGCGATGTAACGCAGCGCCACCACCGCGATCGTCGTATCGAGCACCTCCATGAAAGTGGGCAGCACCACGACGGCGGCCAACAACCATGGATTCCCCACCAGCGCAGATCGTGAGGGCGAAAGAGCCGCATCCGTCATTTGTCCGCCCCGAGGGCGCTCTGGTGTGATGAATCAGCATTCTGCGGTTGAGGCTCGTAGCCTTGCAGGTATTTCCCGGCATCGGGCCCGGTCGGAGGCTTGTTCACATAAACGTAGGGAACAACGGATGTGCCGACGAACAGGGTATTTTCGTTTGGGTCGTAGCCTTCGAGCTCGATTCGAACCGGCAGCCGCTGCACCACTTTGATGAAGTTGCCGGTGGCGTTCTCGGGCGGCAGCAACGCTAGCGTCGATCCGGTGCCCATCGTAAATCCGGAGACCCGGCCTTTGAACACGTGTCGACCTCCGTACATATCGACATACAGATCGACTGGCTGGCCGATGCGCAAATCACGCAGCTGCGTCTCCTTGAAATTGGCATCGACCCAGATCTCGTTGAGCGATCGGATTGCCATCAGGCTCTGCCCGGCCTGCACGTTATTGCCAGGATTGATATTTCGTCGCGTTACAACCCCATCAATCTCCGCAACGACGTCGCAGTAACGAAGGTTGAGCTCGGCCTGAACGAGATCGCGCTTGGCGGATTCGAGCTTGGCTTTCGCCTGCTTAACGGCCGGCGCATCGTCCGTAAGTCCGGCCAGCGTACGGTCGACATCACCTTGATCCAGGCTTTCGAACTGTTTGATCATCTCCTTTGGTAGCTGCTCATAGGAATGAGTAACGCCAAGCTGCGCCGCCGCCTGGATGAGAGCAGCCTGCGCCTGTCGAACGGAAGAGAAAGTCTGATCGAGATCGGGTGGCACCTCACTGAAATCTCCGCTTTCAGGCTGCGCCGGCAACCCCAAAGAAACACGGATTTGATGGACATCCGCCTCTGCTTGGATAACGTCTGCCTGCGCGACCGAAAGTGCGGCTTGCCGTTGATCGTACTGCTCCCGGCTTACCGTCGCCTGCGGCAGCAATTGCTCAGCGCGAGCAAATTCGACCTGGGCCAGTTTGAGTGTGGCCTTGCTTTTATCGAGAGCGGCAACGCGGGCGTGCAACGAGGCCACCCGGTTATCGACGTCCTCAATGGCGTTTCGTAATTGCCAGCTCAGGCTCCTGGCCTGCGCTTCAACACCGCGCACCGTGGCTTTGGCCGCTTGAAGGTCCGCCTCCGCGGTGTCGACAGCCGCTTTCTTCACGGCGACTGCGTCCTCAAAGGGCTCCTTGTCCAACTGGACGAGAAGATCTCCCTTATGAACACGGTTGTTGTCATCGACCAAGACCCGGGACGCCTGCCCCTGCACGCGGGCGGCGACGAACGTCACGTGACCGCTCACGTAAGCGTCATCGGTCGAGACGGTGTTGAGCGTCAATCGGATCCAAGGAATGCCGAATATCAAGGCGGCCGCCAGCACCAAGGCTCCCAGCACTGCCATCGCCAACTTGCGTTTCCGATAACTCGCTGGCGCGGCTGGTTTAGAAGGAGGATCTGCTTGCTCGGACTTGCTTGCGCGCCCGACCGAGATGTCCCCCTCCGCTCGAGGGGAGGCATCGTTCCGAATTGACTCGTCGTTACTCGCGTTTGGCTTCTCGACCATGGCTATCGACCAAACCGGATTTTCAGCGCCGCTTCAATTTCGATATTCCACCCGGCTTTTTCTCGTGGAGCAATATCCCGGTTGGCAGATGCGGGATCAGGCTGCTGGCCGCGAGCGGCGGAGCCATTCGTCGAAACCGATGCGGCCGAGGCGCGCTTCGCCCAACGGCACCAGCGAGCGCTCCTCCACCCGGCCGCCGAAATATGGCGCCTCAGGGTCGCGCACGACCACACGCGGGTCGCCGACCGCCTTCAGATAGCGGGCGACGATTTCGTTGAACGGTGCTCGTTCGGGGCCGGCGATCTCGACGATACCGTTTCGCGGCGCGGCGAGCGCCACATCGGCAACAATGGCTGCAACGTCGTCCGCCGCGATCGGCTGGAACAGGCCGGGCGCAATCCTGACCGTGTTTCCATCCGCACTTAAATTGGCGATGGCGCCGAGGAATTCCAGGAACTGGGTCGAGCGGATGATGGTGTAGGGGCTGCCGGAGGCCTCGATCAGTTTTTCCTGGGCGACCTTGGCGCGGAAATAGCCGTTGTCGCTGCGGTCGATTCCGACAATTGATAGCGCGACATGGTGCCGGACGCCCGCTGCCGCCTCTGCGGGGAGAAGGTTGCGCTCGGAGGTCTCGAAGAATTCCAGCACCGCTCTGTCCTCAAATGAAGGCGAATTGGCGAGGTCGATCACTACCTGCGCGCCGCCCAATGAGACGGCGCAGGATATCCGCTGCGCCGCTGATAAAGTATCACAAAGATGCGCGATAGCGGCTGCGACGTTGTGTCAAAAACAATTCAAGTCCAAGCGTCAGCACCGCATCGTCATGCGGTCGTCATGCTTGGTGCAAGCGGCTAGGTATCGCGGCTTCCTTGGCATGCCGCCGAGCTCGGCTTCGGAACGACCGCTGGCGCAAAGGCCGCGAGAAAGCGCATCTCACGGGTTTGGCTCCACGTGCCCGACAGTTGTCGGCTGTTCGACGGCCACCGGATCAGACGCCGGAAAGGTATTTTTAAGGGCTTCATCGAGCGCCTTGTCCTGGCGTGTCTGCTTGTCGCGACCACTTTTGCCGTGATCAATTTTTTGTTTCCGCTTGATGACCATATCGGCCTCTCCAACGGCGCGACCCACAATCAGGGCAACCGGAAGTGATGCGCCAAGTTCATAGGCATTTTCCTAAAAACCTCGGCGCCCGCCGAGTCTGCGGCGTCTGATCATCGTGCGACTCCGAGGAAGGCGAAAATAAGATAGGTGCGAGTCAACCGCGTGAAAGTTGCCGCGCAAGGTATGTTGTTACTGGTCACCGCTGAGCGACGGGCGGCGCATGCTTGCGCGAGGCAGCAGCCAGTCCTATTTGCGTGCCGCCGGTTTTTAAATGAGGGTTCCATGTCATCGCACAGATCTGCGTGTCACAGGTCGACCGACTGATGCCGCGGCCGAGGTAGAGCTTGTCGCGAACGCAGATAACCGCACCCAAGCTCCGCGTGACGACTTCGCAAGTAGCTGTGAACTGGTGCCCCAAGACTGGAGATGATGATGCGTCATCCCGACGGTATTCTCGGCTCACCTCAATTGGATTACGAAGCGTGGAGAGACTTACTCCGTTCGAAGTGCGGAAGGTACTATTCGGAAGCCATCGAGCCTGATGCCTTCACTGGGTGGGTGCGCCCTGTGAGCGTTCGTGGGTTCACGGCATTGGATATCGGTTGCAACGCTCCCCGGGTCGAGCGGACCTATCGCGATGTTCGCCTCGACGGCGCGGACCATTACTTTGCGGTTTTTCAAGTTAGCGGCCGGTTGGCGATGACCCACAATGATCAAGCCGTGCGGTTCACCGCGGGCGATGTGGCGTTGGTTGATGCGGCCCGGCCCGTGACCTACATCGCGGAAAATAACGCCGCGCCATGGAACACCTTTTCTGTGAGCTTGCCGCGTCAGGCTCTGGTTTCTCACCTTGGATTCGAACCGCAAGGCGGTCTTTACAAGCCTGGCGGAACGCCTGCCGCGCGTCTGCTGTTCGACCTCGTTCGGAATGCCGACACCGGTGAGGAATCGGCGCTCTCGCCCGCCAATTCCTATATGCAGTTGGCAATCTATGACCTCGTCGGTGCGCTGTTTGCCCCGTCCGAGCCATGGCCGGTTTCAAGCCATGCGGACAAACTGTTCGCCCGCATCCGCGACGTCATTAAAGACGGCTTTGCCGATCCGGATTTTGGTCCGGGCGAAGCGGCGGCCGAAGCCGGGATCTCGTTGCGCTATCTCCAGAAGCTGTTTACTCAACGCGGCTCGACCTGTGGCGAATTCATCGGCTCGCTTCGGTTGGATCATGCCGCAGATCTTCTGCATCGGAGGGCGTTGCTCGGCACAAGCCAGCCGCTCAGCGAAATCGCCTACGCTTGCGGCTTTAACGACTATACTTATTTCGCCAGAAAATTTCGTCTGCGGTTCGGCCACGCACCGGGCGCGCACTTTACGGAAGACGCAGGCGCGGGCAGTGGAATAGTGCGCGATGGTCCTGATCAAAGTGCGTCGAAGGCTCATCACTCCCTGGCCTCCTGAGATTTAAGCTCCCGCAGGGTTGGCGACGCTCTCGCTGCCAGCCTCGCGATTCATGGCCCTAGCACGAGTGGAGACCCTTCATGCCGAGCTACGATCCAGAGTTCGTTCAAACGATGCGGCAGGCCCTCGATGAGGCAATGACAAAGGTTCCAGTGGAGCAGGCGACACCGGCGGTCAAGGCGCGGGTCGCCGAGGTCATTTTGAGAGCTGCCGCGGATGGGCAGACTAGCTACCAGAGTCTGATCACAGCAACGTCGAAGCAAATTCTAACAATTCTTTCGGAGCCAACGTGAGCTCAGTTCGGTTGCGCACCGAACGGCCGTTCCGCAAGGCCGGTCTCGCGAATGACAGAACAGTGCGCGCGGGCGCTCAACCTCCAATAACATAATAAGGGTCGAGATTTGACCGCCAGCACGGTGTTCCGCCTGCAGAAGTACAGTGACAAAATTCGCCGTCTACCATCTAGGCGGACGCCCATGCCAGTGGAGCAGGTCGCGCGCAAGCTCGCGGCAATCCTGGTTGCGGATGTCGTGGCCTATTCGCGTCTCGCGAGCGCGGATGAGGAAGGCACGCTGGCACGACTTCGGGTGCTTCAGAGCGACCTGATCGATCCAACTATTTCAGGACACCATGGGCGCACCGTGAAGCGCACAGGCGATGGTGTCCTGGTGGAATTTCGCAGCGTGGTCGATGCTGTGCGCTGCGCCATCGAGATGCAGTATGGGATGGTCGAACGCAATGTCCGGCTGCCGGCGGAACAACGCATAGATTTCAGGATCGGAATTCATTTGGGCGATGTTGTCCAGGAAAAGGACAACGATCTTATGGGTGACGGGGTCAACATAGCTGCGCGGCTCGAGAGCGTCGCAGAACCCGGCGGGATTTGTCTTTCAGAAGACGCCTACCGGCAGGTCCGTGGCAAGATTCCCGAGACGTTTCGCGACCTGGGGGATCAGCAACTCAAAAACCTTGAATATCCGGTGCGGACCTATCGCGTAATTTTGGATGGAAACGCTGCCGAGTCCGAACTGGTTTCAACTCCTGTACCAGGCGAAACATTGGCGTTCCCAAGGTCGTCCGCCGCGCCTTTGCCGTCTCGCCCAATCGTCGCGACCCTGGCTGTGATCGGGTCGCTCATGGTCGCGTCATGGGCGACGAGCTGGTATTTTTGGCCGCAAAAAATCGCGACGGCTGAAACAATAATCTTCGGCAAATTCAAGCCCGCACCAACGCTTTCAATTGTTGTCCTACCGTTTGCCAACCTCGGCGGCGACGCCGAGCGGGAGTATTTTGCTGATGGAATAACGGACAGCCTGACCACGGACCTCTCTCGATCGCTTCCGGGAAGCTTCGTTGTGGCGCGCGGAACGGCCTTCGCCTACAAAGGCAAAGCTATAGACGCACGCCAGATCGGACGCGACCTTGATGTGCGTTATGTACTCGAGGGCAGCGTATTTTTCGATGGTGATCAAATTCGCATCAATGCGCGTCTCGTGGACGCGCAGGCGGGCAATGAGATTTGGGGCGAGCGCTTCGACACGTCGCGCGGCAATCTGCTTAACATACAGGACGAAATCGTCGACCGTTTATCGCGCGCGATCGGGCTGGAGGTCGTCAGTTTTGCCGCACAGCGCAGCGAGCGCGACAAGACCAGCACAGCCGACGCAATCGACTTGGTGCTGCGCGGCGAGGCGGCGCTTAATCGACCTTCGTCGATGACCACGATGATCGAAGCGCGCAACTTGTTTGAGCAGGCGCTGAATTTGCAGTCCGACAATGTCGACGCGCTGGCAGGCGTCGCAGCAACCTATGTCTTCGAGGTGCTCAACGGTTATTATCCGAGCGACAATGACTCACGGCTGGAGCGCGCAGCGCCGCTTGTTAAGCGCGCTCTGGAACTCGACGACCACAACGTCATTGCCTTGAAGGCTAACGCAGCTCTGCTGCGTGCCCGAGGCAGATTTGAACACGCAATCGCTGCCGCTCAACTCATAATCGATCAAAACCCGGCCGAACCGTGGGCCTACAAAGAAGTTGCGCTTTCGACGATGTATCTTGGTCGAACGGCTAACTCGCTGGGTTGGTTCGAAAAGGCCGAGTTGATTGGACCGCGCGACCCGGGGCGCTGGACTTGGCTCGGAGGCAAGGGCCAAGCGCTGATCCTGCTCGGTCGGGATGTCGAGGCAACTGCATCCTTGCGTGCCGCAGTCGAGTCGAATCCTGCAGACGTCGGCGATTATGCCGTCCTCGCTGCCGCCTACGCGCTATCCGGTCGTAACGACGAGGCGCGGCTTGCGCTTGCCGAATATAGCCGTTCGCATCCCGAGACGACCGTCGCAAGCTTCCGAAGTGTCTCGCCGGTGCCGCTGCGGCTGACGGATCCAAGCTACCGCCGACAACGCGAACGCCTCAAGGATGGATTGCGAAAAGCCGGGATGCCGGAATAGTTTCTGGTCTGTATTTTGGCGCCAACCGCAATCAGAAGCGCATTTGCGAAATTGCGCCGATCATCGGTGACGATCTTCCGGCCGCGGCCGTCCCATCCACGACACGATCGGCATCGCCGGCAATACCCAACCGATCCCAACGATCACGTAATAGGCGACCGAGAGGACGGAATTGTCGTGGATCGCGGGCGACTGCGCGAGCGCCATGGCCACCAGCGCCCATACGATCACCAGGACCAGTAGTGCGAAGGTCCCGAGAAGTTTGCGCAGGCGGATCGGCAAGCGGAGTCTCCGAGGCGAGATATTCGTTGGCGCATGATCTTTTCCGAAAACCGGTTTCCGCTTTTCGGATCATGCTCCGGGATCGGTTGCGAGGGCAGGGGGCAGCACTATATGGTCCGCGCCACTTCGACAAGCGACCGGCCGTGAGCATCACGAGCATGAGCATTACGACGACCAATCCGGCAATTTCCGGCCGGCAAGCGCGCGCGATCCGGCTGTGGCTTTATGCCGTCGCCGCGATGGTGCTTGCCATCGTGCTGGTCGGCGGCGCGACGCGGCTCACCGAATCCGGCCTGTCGATCACGGAATGGAAGCCCGTCATGGGCGTGGTGCCGCCCTTAAGCGGTGCGCAATGGCAGAGCGAGTTCGAAAAATACCAGGCCATTCCGCAATATCGCGAGCTCAATAACGGCATGAGCCTCGATGCGTTCAAGACCATCTATTGGTGGGAATGGACGCATCGCTTGATCGCGCGCACCATCGGCCTGGTGTTCCTGCTGCCGTTCCTGTGGTTCTGGGCGCGCGGCCGGATCAGTCCCGGATTGCGCAACCGGTTATGGCTGATCTTCGGACTCGGCGCGCTGCAAGGCGCTGTCGGCTGGTGGATGGTCGCGTCGGGTTTGGCCGATCGCATCGAAGTCTCGCAATATCGCCTGGCGACGCATCTTGTCCTGGCCTGCCTGATCTATGTCGCACTGCTATGGACGGCGCAGCGCTGGGATAAGCCGCCGACGACTGCCGTGCCTGCGTGCATTCGCTTCGGCGCCGTTGCGCTGCTCATTCTGGTGCTCGTGCAAATCTATCTTGGCGCCATCGTTGCCGGACTGCGCGCCGGGCGCATCTTCAATACCTGGCCGCTGATCGACGGCGCTTTGGTGCCGGACCCGGCACGTTTGTTCTTCACTACGCCGCTGTGGCGGAATTTCTTCGAGAACACGCTTACCGCGCAGTTCGATCACCGCATGCTGGCTTATATGATCTGGATCGTCGCGCTGCTGCACGCCTTCGCAGTGGCGCGCGCGATGAAAAAAGGACCGGTGGTCGCCGGCGCGGTGCTGCTCGCGGTCGCGGTGACGCTGCAAGCGGCGCTCGGTATCTGGACGCTGTTGATGGTCGCGCCGCTGCCGCTGGCGCTGCTGCACCAGGCGATGGCGATGATCGTCCTGACCGTTGCGACGGTGCACGCGGCGTCCGTTGCCGAACGGGTGCCGGGCACCTTTTTGTCTTCAACGCGGACCGGCGATCCCGTTGTCGGCGATGCAACGGGTGCCGCAAGCTAGCGCGGAGCGTTGTGTCTATTGCGCCAGCGCCTGCTCGAGATCGGCGATGATGTCGTCCTTGTCCTCGATGCCGATCGAGAGCCGCACCACATCTGGTCCGGCGCCGGCTTGGACCTTCTGCGCATCGCTGAGTTGGCGGTGCGTCGTCGATGCCGGGTGGATGATCAGCGAGCGGGTATCGCCGATATTGGCGAGATGCGAGAACAGTTTCACGTTGGAGACGAGCTTGACGCCGGCGTCGTAGCCGCCCTTCAGCCCGAAGGTGAAGACGGCGCCGGCGCCGTTCGGGCAATATTTCTTGGCGAGGTTGTGATAGCGGTCGCCGGCGAGCCCCGGATAGCTGACCCAGGCCACGCTCGGATGCGCCGCGATCCATTCCGCGACCGCAAGCGCATTGTCGCAATGCCGCTGCATGCGCAGCGGCAGCGTCTCGATGCCGTTGAGAAACAGGAACGAGTTGAACGGCGACAGCGCCGCTCCGATGTCGCGCAGCCCGAGCACGCGGCAGGCGATGGCGAAGGCAAAGTTGCCGAACGTCTCGTGCAGCACGATGCCGTGATATTCCGGGCGCGGCTCGCACAGCATCGGATAGCGCCGCTCGCGCGACCAGTTGAAGGTGCCCCCGTCGACGATCAAGCCGCCGATCGAATTGCCGTGGCCGCCGAGAAATTTGGTCAGCGAATGCACGATGATGTCGGCGCCGTAATCGATCGGCTTGCACAGGTAGGGCGTGGCGAGCGTGTTGTCGACGATATACGGCACGCCCGCGCGCTTGGCGATTTGCGCGACCGCCTCCATGTCGGTGATGACGCCGCCCGGATTGGCGATCGACTCGGTGAAGATCGCCTTGGTCTTCGGGCTGATGGCGCGCTCGAACGAGGACAGATCGTCGGGATCGGCCCACACCACGTTCCAGCCGAAATTCTTGAACGCATGATTGAACTGGTTGATCGAGCCGCCATAGAGCTTTTTCGATGCGACGAATTCGTCGCCCGGCTGCATCAGGCAGTGAAAAGTCAAAACCTGCGCCGCGTGGCCTGAGGCAACCGCAAGCCCGGCGGTGCCGCCTTCGAGCGCCGCGACGCGTTCCTCGAGCACGGCGGTCGTCGGATTGCCGATGCGCGTATAGATGTTGCCGAAGGTTTGCAGGCCGAACAGCGACGCCGCGTGATCGACGCTTTCAAAGACGTAGGACGTCGTCTGATAGATCGGCGTCGCGCGCGCGCCGGTCGCCGGATCGGGCTGCGCGCCGGCGTGGATGGCAAGCGTGGAAAATCCCGGAATGCGTTCGGTCATAGATATTTCCTCATGCGCCTGTCGTCTCGGGTCCTGCCCGTCAGATCGGCCTTTGCCGACGGTTATTGAGAAAAGCCGACCATGCCGGGTTCCGGGCAAAGCCGTCAAGGCGCGCAGGCCGGTAGGCTAAGGGCGGCTGGCGGCGCTCTTTAGGCACGGCCGTGCGGAAATTTTCACCTGCGCGGCCGGTGCCGGGTGGCCGGATCGCTCGGACCCTGGCGCGTTCTTGCAATACCCTTCTCCTCGGGGGCGCTGCGGCTGGCAAATGTTCCGTCGCCGCCCTTTAAGGCCGCTTAACGCCTCGCGCGACTGTGGCGTGGGTCACATCGAAGCGGAGCGAAGATCCGCATGGTCTCGGCACAGACAAAAATGCGGATCGTACCAGGACAGCGCCATGCCGAACCGAGAGCGCCTTCGCTTCCCTTCAGCACGCGGACATCGTGACAATGAATCGGATACCGACGAGTGGGTGTTTATTGCGTTCTGTGTGGCTGGTTTTGTCGTAACCGTCTTTTTTGTCTTTCTTTCGTCGCATATCGGCCCCGTTACGGGGTAGCAGCCCGCGAACGCGACCGACAGCCGCTGCCGCTCAATCCGTTTTAGAGCGATCGCCTGAGAGCGATTGCTTCGCCGGCACCGGAACGCTCGAACATTCCTGGTGCAAATATTCCTGGTGCAAATATTTCTGGTGCAAATATTCCTGGCGCAAATATTCCTGGCGAGTGCCCGGCTGGACGCGGCAGCCTTACCTGAATCGTTTCAGCGCCACGCGGCAGGCCGGAGAGACGCGATTGCGATTGGCCATCAGACAACGCGCGACCTGTTCACGATCGGGAATGTACCGGCCGCAGACCGTCATGGCGTCGTTCATGCACGCATAGTGGTCGTCGTCCTGGGCGCGCACGGGGCCGCTCGCGAACTGAGGCACAAGGCAGAGGAAGGCGAGAACTGCGATGCTGCGAAAGTTCATGGACCTTTTCCAATCTCCGGCAAGTGACACAGGGATGAGCGGCGGGCGAAGGGAGCGGAGGAGAGAATTCGGATTGCGCATCACGTCAGCGGCCGCCTTCCTCGCGCTGGACGCGATCGGCGGCTCCGGTCGCGCCGCCCGGCGCGCTGGTCCGGTTCAGCGACATGCGCTGGATGCCGCCGAGCGGGGCGCGCTTCGAGCTCAGCGTGCGGGTATTCACTCCGAGCCAGGCGATCTCCGAGGACAGCCGGCCATATTCGATCTTGGGGCAACGGTTCATCACGACCTTCACACCATTGGCCTCGGCGAGCGCTGCGGCCTCGTCGTTGCGCACGGACAGCTGCATCCAAATCACCTGCGGCCGCGGCTTCAGCGTAAGCACTTCCTGGACGATGCCAAGCGCATATTGCGAGGCGCGGAAGATATCGACCATATCCACCGGGGCGGGAATGTCGGCGAGCCGCGCGTAAATGCGCTGGCCGAGCATGGTGTGGCCGTCGTGCCCGGGATTGACCGGGATCATGCTGTAGCCGCGCTCAAGGAGATACTTGAAGGCGAAGTAGCTCGGCCGGTTCTCCTTCTCGGAGGCGCCGACCATGGCGATGGTCTTCACGGTATTGAGGATGCCGCGGATATAGCTGTCCGGGTAGGAATCGTGACTCATCGCTAGCTTCGGTGCCCCCTCCAAGCAGCATAATCGCCCCGATCCCGCAGGACAAATAAGGCAGGCCGCTCGGGCCGGTTGATCGCACAAGGGGACTGTTTGGCGCGGCGGCAAAGCCAGCTCGGCAGCGAAAGAGCGCTCCGGTTGCCCGACTCAGGGTGATGACCTAGCCTCGCTGTGTACCTTAGCAGCGTCTGAGCCGGCGTCTGGCACAGACCAGCATCGGGCTGACATACGGCCATTTCCGCCAAGCCAAGTTAGACAGGCCATTTCCGATAGCCACGGCCGATAGCACATGTCCGATTCCGAGATATTCAAACATCTGCTCGAACACGCCAAATTCAACACGACGCGGTGGGACCACTTTCGGCAGTTCGAACTGCAGCGGTATTGGGATCATGAGCTCGCCAAGCCGCGCAACGCCGATCCGAAGCGGCTTTTGCGCCATGGCTTCAAGGTCTATTCGCAATGCGACGAAGACGGCATCATCCAGGAAATATTCCGGCGCGTCGGGGTGACCAATCGCTGCTTCGTCGAATTCGGCGTCGAGGCCGGCATTGAGTGCAATACCGTGAAGCTCCTCGTCGAGGACTGGCGCGGACTTTGGATCGAAGGCGATCCGCAACACGCCGCGCGCATCCGCACGAGTTTTGGTCCGCTGTTGGCGGAAGGCAGACTGAACCTGGTCGAGGCTTTTGTCGTCGCCGAAAATATCGACAGCTTGCTCGAGAAAGGCGGCGCCTCGGGCGAGATCGATCTGCTCAGCATCGATATCGACAACAACGACTATTGGATTTGGAAGGCGATCACCAAAATCAATCCGCGGGTGGTGGTGATCGAATACAACGCGACGCTGCGGCCGCCGATGTCGCTCGTGGTGCCGTACGGGCCCGAACGCACCTGGGACGGCGCGACGAACTACTTCGGCGCCAGTCTCGAAGCCTTTGTCCGGCTTGGGCGCAGCAAAGGCTATCGCCTGGTCGGCTGCACGATTTCGGGCGTCAACGCGTTTTTTGTTCGCGACGATATTGCAGGTGATCGTTTCTTCGACCCGGCGACGGCGGAGGAGCTCTACGAGCCGCCGCGCTACTATTTCGCGATGATGAAGTCCGGCCACGCGTCTGCGCCGGGACATTACCTTACGGTCTGATTTCGCTCACGGTTGGATCTTGGAGATCTTCGTTTGAGCATGATCTTTTCCGAAAACCGGTTGCCACTTTTCGGGATCATGCTCTAGCTACCGATCCTGCCATTTCGGCTCGCGCTTTTCGACAAAGGCGCGGATGCCTTCCTCGGCGTCGCGCGCCAGCATGTTCTCGACCATGACTTCGGACGTGTATTTGTAGGCCTCGGCGAGCGGCATCTCGGCCTGGCGATAAAACGCCTCCTTGCCGATCTTCACGGTCAATGCCGATTTCGCGGCGATCTTTTGCGCCAGCACCAGCGCCTCATCATGCGCGCGGCCCGGTGCGACGACATGATTGACGAGACCGATGCGCAATGCATCTTCGGCGGCGATCAGGTCGCCCGTCAGCAGCATTTCCATCGCATGCTTGCGCGACACGTTGCGCGATAGCGCCACCATCGGCGTCGAGCAGAACAGGCCGATATTGACTCCAGGCGTCGCGAATTTCGCGGCCTGCGACGCAACGGCCAAATCACAGCTCGCCACGAGCTGACAGCCGGCCGCGGTCGCGGTCGCATGCACGGCGGCGATCACGGGCTGCGGCAAAGTCACGATCTGCTGCATCGCCGTGCTGCACAGCGTCATGATGCGGTGGAAATAAGCGCGGCCGCGGTCCGGATCGGCGCGGCGCGCGGTGATCTCCTTGAGATCATGACCGGCGCAGAAGGCCGGACCGTTCGCCGCCAGAATGACGACGCGCACCGAACGCTCACCTGCGATCGCGGTGAGTGCCTCGCTGAGCACCTCCAGCATCGCCTCCGACAGGCTGTTGCGGGCCTGCGGCCGGTTCAGGGTCAGGATCGCGATGCCGCCTTTGTCCTCGCGCAGCAGCATCGCGGCATCGGCGGCTGGCTTGGCGGCGGCGGCTTGAGCGTTCATCGCGGCATATCCGGCTTCTTGGGTCGTTCTGCAGATCGCGCTGACTTTGCAACGTCCTCATTCTATCCGACTATCCGGCCGCTGGGTAAATTCGAAAAGGCGACATTCAAACGAGACCTATCAAACAAGACTTGTCAAACAAGACCTGTCAAACAAGACTTGGGGAGGGGCGCGATGGTGATGGCCGATAGGACCGCCGCACCGAAGCTGACGCGTGAGCGGCTGTTGCAGCTTCTGGAGACCGAATTCCCGGAAGCGACCCACGCGGTCGGCGACTACGAAATCGAAGAGATATGGTACGGCGGCTGCCGGGTGCGCCGCCGCCATCACGAGCGCTCGCTGCGGCCGGGGGGAACCGTCTCCGGGCCGGTGATGATGGCGCTTGCCGATTTCACCATGTATTTGGCCGTGCTCTCGGCGATCGGTTGGGTTCCGCTCGCCGTCACCACCAATCTCAGCATCAACTTTCTCAAGAGAGCCGGGGCGCGCGATCTTCTGGCCGAAGCGCAATTATTCAAGCTCGGCAAACGGCTTGCAGTCGGCGAGGTGGCTCTGCGCTCCGACGGCGATGACGATCTGGTCGCCCATGTCACCTCGACCTATTCAATTCCGGCCGGCTGAGATTAGAGGTAATTATATACCTTCATGCCAACCGATTGAGAAATATCTGAAATAAGCATCGAAACGATTGACCGGCGAACGATCGCCCGCTACAAGCCTGCGCCACGGTGCCGGGCTTTAGCGCATTAGGCGCCCGACCTGGCGCACAATCTCCAACGCAGAATCTCCAACGGATGCGGATATGAAAACCTTTTCAGCCAAGCCCGCTGAGGTCGAGAAGAAATGGGTGATGATCGACGCCGAGGGTCTCGTCGTCGGCCGCCTCGCTTCGCTCGTCGCCTTGCGGCTGCGCGGCAAACACAAGCCGACATTCACGCCCCATGTCGATTGCGGCGACAATGTCATCGTCATCAACGCTGCCAAAGTGGTGCTGACCGGACGCAAGGTCCAACAGAAAATCTATTACAAGCACACCGGCTATATCGGCGGCATCAAGGAACGCAGTGCCAAGGCAATCCTCGCCGGCCGCTTCCCGGAACGGATCGTCGAGAAGGCCATCGAGCGCATGCTGCCGCGCGGCCCGCTCGGCCGCCAGCAACTTTCCAACCTGCGGGTTTATCCGCGCGCCGACCATCCGCACGAGGCGCAGCAGCCCGAGAAGATCGATATCGGCGCCATGAACCGCAAGAATAAGAGGGTCGCCTAATGGCCGAGACCATGCAGACGCTCGAGGACCTGTCCTCGCTGAAGACCGCGGCGCCAGCCGAGGCGCCCAAATACGTGCAGAAGCTCGACAAGCAGGGCCGCTCCTATGCCACCGGCAAGCGCAAGGACGCGGTCGCCCGCGTGTGGGTCAAGCCCGGCGCCGGCAAGATCACAGTCAACGATCGCACGGTCGAAGTCTATTTCGCCCGCCCGGTGCTGCGGATGATGATTCAGCAGCCGCTGACGATATCGAATCGTCAGGGCCAGTTCGACGTGGTGTGCACGGTGTCCGGCGGCGGGCTTTCGGGCCAGGCCGGTGCGGTCCGTCACGGCCTGTCGAAGGCGCTGATGCGCTATGAGCCGGAACTGCGCGGCGCGCTCAAGCGCGGCGGCTTCCTCACCCGCGACAGCCGCGTGGTCGAGCGCAAGAAATACGGCCGCGCCAAGGCGCGTCGCAGCTTCCAGTTCTCGAAGCGGTAACGGTTGTCATTCCGGGCCGCGGGCAAAGCCCGCGGACCCGGAAACCATATCCACAATCGGTCAGGTTCTCGAACTGCGGTGCCAATATGCGCCCCGCAGGGATTATGGATTCCGGGTTCTCGCTTCGCGAGCCCCGGAATGACGGGATCAAAAAAACGCCAGCGTGCGGATCTCGATGCTCTCACGCGGCCGGGCGTTCGGCGGCGTGGTCGGGTCCTCGAACGCGGTATGCGCGGTCCAGCGGGCGCGGCCGTCTTTTTCCGAGTCGAACACCTTGAACACATAGGCCTCTTCGCGCCGCATGCGCGGGAACCAATACCATTTGTGCTTTGGATTGTACTTGATGGCGTAGGTCTGGCCGATACGGCCGGGGGCGCGCCGCTCCGAGACGATCATGTCGCTCGGTGACAGCGTTTGCGCGTCGGCCATGGCCAGCGGATTGGTCTCGACCGGAAGCCGGATCGGCCGCCACACCTGGATGATGGCGAAGCGCCGCTTTAACAGTTCCTCAGCCTCATCCGGAAGAATATCGCGCACACGCTGCGGCGCCGACCATTCGGTGTAGTCGTTGTGCACGCGGCTGACGACTTCGCGGATCTTCTTGGCCTCGCGCATGTCTTTGTCGGCGGTACGCAGCGTGTGGTCGAACACGATGACGCGCTTGGCGCCGCTTTCCGCCTTGATCAGCGCTTCCATCTCCGGATAGTAGACGCGCTTGATCTCGTCCTCGTCGAAGAAATCCGCCATTTTGGTGTCGTGCCGCACGAAGCGGAAGCCGTTCTTATCCAAGGTAAACTCGCTCGCATGCGGGCGGCCGTTGTGGATGAGCACGTGGCGGGGATCGGGCGTGCCGCCGGCACGCGCGTCGCTGCCGCCGGGAGCGGCAACGATGGTGAACACCTTCGTGCCATCATCGACGATGTAGTTGAGCGTCGCCTCGATCGTATCGGGAGCCTTACCGGGAGCCAAACCGGAAGCCAAACCGGAAGCAGTGTCGAGTTCTGCAAGCTGCGCCATCGGATCCTCCTGTCCTTTTGCCATGATCTATGTGCGGAGAGTTCCGAGAGGAAGATGCCAGACGCTTTTGGCAACTCCATGCTTTGCCGCAGTCCGCGGGTAAAATTAGGTTCTATCGATTTACCCTTCCGCAATTTTATTCGTGCCTTTAGCCCTCAGTAGTAACGCGTATGGAACGACTGGCGTCCTAGTGTCGATCTCGCCAGCCCTCGGTTAGCGCCACATGCATCTCGATCTGCAAACCATCTCGGTGGTGACGGTCTTCATCGCGGCGCTGCTCGGCGCCTTCCTGGTCTTTGCCGGGCTGCAGAGCCGCAACGTCCGCGCGCCGATCTGGTGGGGCGCGGCGCATATCGTCAATGCCTGCGGCGTCGCCCTGCTCACGGCGCGCGGTTCAGCGCCCGACTTCATCACGATTTGTATCGCCAATGCCTTGGTCTTGTTCGGCTATGGATTGACCTGGACCGGGGCGCGTATTTTCGACGGCCGGCCGACCCGTCCTTCCGTTGTGCTGCTGGCGCCGCTGATCTGGATCGCGTTGTGCCGCATCCCGGCCTTCGCCGACGATCCGGGCGCCAGAATCATCGTCGCGTCGAGCATGCTGGCCGTGCTTGCCTTACTTGCGTCGTGGGAATTTTGGCAGGGCCGCGACGAGCCTTTGATGTCGCGCTGGCCTTTGGTCGTCGTTTTCCTCATTCATGGCGTCATGCTGCTGCTGCGCGTGCCCGCCGTGCTGTTCAGTCCGAGCTTCCGCGACCAATTCGCGCTGAGCAACCTGTCATTCACCCTGCTGGCTTTCGCCACGCTGCTGTTCACCGTCATCATCGCCTTCCTGCAGCTCAACCTGACCAAGGAACGCAGCGAGCTTCGGCACAAGATCAATTCGCTGGTCGATCCGCTGAGCGGCGTCGCCAATCGCCGGGCCTTTCTCGATCAGGCGTCGAGCCTCCTGCGACGCCACGAGGCGGAGCATGAGCCGCTTGCGGTGCTGCTGTTCGATCTCGATCATTTTAAGCAAATCAACGATCGTTTCGGCCATGCGACGGGCGACGCCGTGTTGCAGGTGTTCGCCGACACGGCGACGGCGACCTTGGGCGCGGATGTGTTGTTCGCGCGCATCGGCGGCGAGGAATTCGCATCATGTCTGCCGGTCGGCGACCTCGACGAGGCCTATGCCATTGCCGAGCGGGTGCGGCGCAATTTTGTCGCGGCCGCCGCGCGTTTCGGCCGCGAACAATTCTTGCCGAGCGTCAGCATCGGCATCACGCTTGGCCGTGAAACCGGCCTCAATGTCGGCACCTTGCTGTCGGTGGCCGACCGGGCGCTGTACCGGGCCAAAGAGCTTGGGCGCAACCGCGTCGAAATGGAAATGCAGGATGGCGAGGCGGCGGCCGTGCCGTCGATCGTTCCCATCATCGGCGGCGAACGCGCGGTGTCCGGCGCACATTCGAGCGGCCGGCGCTGGCGCGCGGCATTGTGATTTACGATCCGGCAAATCTGAAGACAATTTTCTTAAATGCAATTTTACCCGTCTTTTCGTGAAAACCTTCCTTGTCTAAGACACACTCGGCAAATCTTCAGAGGTAAACGTTCAGCGCGGCGCTGCTGAACATGATAGGCTCCGTACCCAGTGGTGAGGAGCAAGAATGTTCGCGCGTCTCGCGGAAGCGTCGACGTCACTCGATATCGGTACGTTGTTCGTCGCCGCGGGCTGCGTGACCGCGCTGCTCGGGCTGTTCCTGCTGTTCGCCTGGGTGCAGGAGCGCATGGCGGCGCTTGCCTGGTGGGGCAGCGCCTATCTCATCGGCGGATTCGCGGCGGCGCTCTGGCGCCTGGAAGATGTCCTGGCGGTGCCTTCGGGCGTTGCCGACGTCTTGTTGTTCATCGCGCTCGGCATGATCTGGACGGCGGCGCGCGCCTTTCACGGCCGCGATGTCCGCTGGGGTGCAATGTGCTTCGGTGCGGTGGCTTGGACCGCCGCCGATGTTTCGCATGCGATGCCGCATACGCCCGCCATCCGCATCATGCTGGGCTCGGTCATTGTTGCCGTCTATACCTTCATGATCGCCGCCGAGCTGTGGCGCGAGCGGCGCAAATCTTTGATCCGCCGCTGGCCGACGCTTTTCGTACCGGCGCTGCACGGCGCGATCTTTCTTTTTCCGGTGGCGCTGGCGAGCCTCGGCGTGCGCAGCCTCGCTACCGGCTGGATCGCCGTTTTCGTCATCGAGGTCACGCTTTACGTGGTCGGCGCGGCCTTCATCGTGCTGGTCCTGGCCAAGGATCGCACTGTCAGCCGCTACAAGCGGGCGGCGGAGACCGATCCGCTGACCGGCCTGTTCAATCGCCGCGGCTTCTTCGCTGCCGCGTCCGCGCTGATGACCGCCAATCAGCGCAAGAAGCTCGCGCCGGTGAGCGTGCTCGCCTTCGATCTCGACAAGTTCAAGTCCATCAACGATCGCTTCGGCCACAAAATGGGGGACGTCGTCCTGGAAATGTTCTCGAAGGCGGTGCAGAAGACGATGCGCGCCGACGACATTATCGGCCGGCTCGGCGGCGAGGAATTCGTCGCCATCATTTCCGGCAAGCTCGCCGACGCCTGTATCGCCGCCGAGCGCGTGCGCGTCGCCTTCGAAGCGGCCGCGCTCGCGCCCGACAGTCCGCAGATTCCGGTCACCGTCAGCATCGGCGTCGCCTGCGGTCTGCCGACCGCGAACATCGACAAGATCATCGAACGCGCCGACGCCGTGCTCTACAAGGCCAAGGAAAACGGCCGCAACCGCGTCGAAGCGGATGAAGAGTTGATCCTCCCCGAAGCCCGTGCGGACGGTGCCCGCAAGCCGGCGCAACATGCCCCGGCGCCGGCAATGGCCGGTCGGGTCTCCGCAGCGACCGTTCCGATCATGGTGCGGTGATCCTCCAGATTTCGAGTGTCGCGGGCAAAAAGAAAGGGCGCCGAGTGGGCGCCCTTGAAGTTCAATGTTGGGAGGATGCTACGCGGTACTTCAATGGAGCATGGTCTTATCCAAAAACCGGGATCCACTTTTCCGGATCATGCTCTACGAGGAGTAATACATGTCGAATTCGACCGGATGCGGAGTGTGTTCGAAGCGGATCACTTCGCTCATCTTCAGGTCGATATAGCTGTCGATGAAATCGTCGTCGAACACGCCGCCGGCTTTGAGGAAGCCGCGGTCCTTGTCGAGCTCTTCCAGAGCCTGGCGCAGCGAGCCGCACACCGTCGGGATCTTTTTCAGCTCCGCCGGCGGCAGATCGTAGAGATCCTTGTCGATGGCTTCGCCCGGATCGAGCTTGTTCTTCACGCCGTCGAGGCCGGCCATCAGCATCGCCGAGAATGCGAGATACGGATTGGCGAGCGGGTCGGGGAAGCGAACCTCGACGCGCTTGGCCTTCGGGTTGGTGGTGTAGGGGATGCGGCAGGAGGCCGAGCGGTTGCGCGCCGAATAGGCGAGCAGCACCGGCGCCTCGAAGCCCGGGACCAGACGCTTGTAGGAGTTTGTCGTCGGGTTGGTGAAGGCGTTGATCGCCTTGGCGTGCTTGATGATGCCGGCGATGTAAGACAGGCAGGTCTCCGACAGGTCGGCATATTTGTTGCCGGCGAAAACCGGCTTGCCGTCCTTCCAGATCGACTGGTGGCAGTGCATGCCGGAACCGTTGTCGCCATAGACCGGCTTGGGCATGAAGGTCGCGGTCTTGCCGTAGACCTGCGCGACCTGCTGGATGCAGTACTTATAGATGATCAGCCGGTCGGCCATGATGACGAGCGGCGAGAATTTCAGGCCGAGCTCGTGCTGCGCCGACGCCACTTCGTGGTGATGCTTCTCGACCACGCAGCCCATCTTGGCCATCGCCGCGAGCATTTCCGAGCGCATGTCCTGCGCGGAATCCTGCGGCGGGACCGGGAAGTAGCCTTTCTTGGTGCCGACGCGGTGGCCGAGATTGCCGCCTTCGTAATCCATGTCCGAGTTCGACGGCAATTCGACGGAGTCGAGCTTGAAGCCGGTATTGTAGGGATCGACCTTGTACTTCACGTCGTCGAACACGAAGAATTCTGCTTCCGGGCCGAAGAACACGGTGTCGCCGATACCGGACGACTTGACCATGCCCTCGGCCTTCTTGGCGATGCCGCGCGGGTCGCGGTTATAGGGCTCGCCGGTGGTCGGCTCGAGCACGTCGCAGATCAGCGACATGGTCGTCTCGGCAAAGAACGGATCGATCGTCGCGGTGGCCGGATCGGGCATCAGGCACATGTCGGATTCGTTGATCGCTTTCCAGCCGGCGATCGACGAGCCGTCGAACATCATGCCTTCGGCAAAGGTCTCTTCTTCGATCATGGTGACATCGAAGGTGACGTGTTGCCATTTGCCCCGGGGATCGGTGAATCGGAAATCGACGTATTTCACGTCGCTATCCTTGATCGTCTTCATGACATTCTTTGGCGTCGTCATGGAATGCGTACCTTTCGTGGTGCTGTTTAATGCCTCGCGCCGGCCCAATCGTGCTTACGGCTGGCGGGCGTAAGCATCGGGCCGGCTGTTCAGATGGCGTCGATGCCGGATTCCCCAGTCCTGATCCGGATGGCTTCTTCGATGTTCGAGACGAAGATTTTGCCGTCACCGATCCGCCCGGTTTGGGCGGCGCGACGGATCGCCTCGATGGCCTTTTCGACCATGTCATCGCCAAGCACAATCTCGATCTTCACCTTCGGGAGAAAATCGACCACATACTCGGCACCGCGGTAAAGTTCGGTATGCCCTTTCTGGCGTCCGAATCCCTTCGCCTCGGTGACCGTTATGCCTTGCAGACCGACTTCCTGGAGTGCCTCCTTCACCTCATCAAGTTTGAATGGCTTGATGACTGCCTCAATTTTTTTCATCGCGTCTCATCTCCCGGCTCCAAGATGCACAGAGTCATCCCAAGAACCGAGCGTTGGTTAGCAGGTCCCGTGCCAAGGCCGTGCGCACTCGAAAAGGGACCTGACTTCAAGGGGTTCTGACGAAACTTCGCGGCTGATGCGGAGGCTCGCGGCAAAGCTTCGCTGCTCAATTAGGCACAATGCCTATTATATGGACAATGGCATGAAAGCAATCGCCGAAGATAGCGCGGTATCTGGGCAGAGCCGGGTCTTCGAGGAAGCGTGATCTTGTCCGAAAGCCGGCCTGCACTTTTTGGGATCATGCTTCGCGCTTTGGCTATTCTCGGCGCGGCATGACCGAAATTCTCAGCACTGCCGAAATGGCGGAGGCCGACCGGCTGACGATAGCCGGCGGCGTCCCCGGCATTGCGCTCATGGAAAATGCCGGTCGCGCCGTAACCGAGGTTGTGGCCTGCCAAAAAGCGCCGGGTCGCCGGGTCGCCGTCGTCGCCGGGCCGGGCAACAATGGCGGCGACGGCTTTGTCGCGGCGCGGCTTCTGGCCGAACGCGGCTACCAGGTCGAAGTTCTGCTCGTTGGCGAGATGGCGCGGCTCAAGGGCGACGCGGCGCTCGCGGCGAGGAAATGGTCCGGGCGGGTTTCGTCCGCACAGCCGCATGGCCTGAACGGCGCCGACATCGTGCTCGATGCATTGTTTGGCGCCGGCCTCGACCGGCCGGTGGACGGACTGGCGCGTGCGATGATCGAAGCAATGAATGCGCAACCGGCGCCGGTCGTCGCGGTCGATCTGCCGAGCGGCATCAACGGCACATCAGGCGCGGTCATGGGAGCCGCGGTGAAGGCGACAGCGACGGTCACATTCTTTCGCAAAAAGCCCGCGCATCTTCTGATCCCCGGACGGCTGCATTGCGGCGAGATTTCCGTCGCCGATATCGGCATTCCGGAAAATGTACTTGCGCACATCGCGCCGCGCACGTTCGAGAACGTGCCGAAGCTCTGGCGCGGGCATTTTCCGGCGCCGCGCCACGACGGGCACAAATACGATCGCGGGCACGCGGTCGTCGTCTCGGGTCCGTCATGGTCGACGGGCGCGGCGCGGCTTGCGGCACGCGGCGCGCTGCGCGCGGGCGCAGGCCTCGTGACCATCGCGTCGCCGCAGGAAGCGCTGATGGTGAATGCCGCAACGAACCTTGCGATCATGGTGCGGCCGGTCGATGGCGCCGGCGAACTCACGACGTTCCTTTCAGATAGCCGGTTCAACGCAGTCGCCCTCGGCCCCGGACTAGGCGTCAACGAAGCGACCTGCGAACGCGTGCTCGCCGCGCTCGATGGTGACCGCGCGGTCGTGCTCGACGCCGACGCGATCACAAGTTTCGCCGCCGAGCCGCGGCGGCTCGCCCAGGCGCTGAAGAACCGGCCGCAACAGGCAAGCGTACTGACGCCGCATGAGGGCGAGTTCGCCCGCTATTTCGGTGCATTGGACAGCAAGACTAAAGCCGGTTCAAAACTTGAACGGGCGAGGCTCGCGGCCGCGATCACCGGCGCGGTCGTGCTGATCAAAGGCGCCGACACGGTGGTTGCTGCGCCCGACGGCCGTGCTTCCATCGCCGGCAACGCACCGGCTTTCCTCGCGACAGCCGGAGCGGGCGATGTGCTGACGGGGATCACGGCCGGCCTGTTGGCGCAAGGCATGCCGGCTTTCGAAGCGGCGTCCGCCGCGGTCTGGCTGCATGGCGAGGCTGCGGCTGTGTTCGGTCCGGGACTGATCGCCGAAGATCTACCGGAGACTTTGCCCCGTGTTTACAGGGCGTTGCTGGGCGAGACTTAGGTCACTTCGAACCAGGCATTGGTGCCGTCCAGCCCCTCGATCAGCCATTTGCCGGGATTGTCGGCGATAAAGGCAATCCGTGCCTTGCCGCCGGGCGCGATCGGCATGGTGTCGAGCCAGAACGGCTTCCAGCCGTCGTCGAGTGCGTCGAGCAGGCGAAAGCTGTGCCCGTGCAGGTGAATGAAGCCGTTTTCTGACCTTGGGTTCGAAAGACCAAGCATGACGACGCGCCCGCGCTTTACGGCAAATAATGGCGCATCGCTTTTCGCGTGTCCGACTGCCACTTCGAGCCGGAAGGCGTTGTGAAAATCGATGCGCTCAGGAAGCGGATTGGGCGGCAGGGGTTTCGGGTCATCGCGGCGAGAGGTGCGGCCTGGTGCGTTCGAGTCGCATCGAATTTGCACAACGGGTGTGTGCTCGAGGTCGGCGCCTTCAATCGTCAGCGAGGCGGCATCGCCCGGACCTAGCGTGCAGTCGACGACGACATCGATCCGATTGCCCGGACCGAGCGTCAACTCTCCTTCGCGCGCCACGAAGGGCTGCGCGGGTTGTCCGTCGATCGCGATGATGAAGGTGCGCAGCTGCGCCAGACGCGGCTTGAGAATTTGTGCAGCACTCGCATTGATGAGGCGGAGCCGCAAACGCTGATTGGCTGAGGCGAGAATGGCGTACGTGTCGAGGCCGTTCACCTTGAGCCGCGCATCGTCGCCCGGTCCCGCATAAATCAGCGTGACGTCGTGGTCGACATCGACCGGCGCTGCTTCACCAACAATGAGTGCGCCGTAGAGGCCGCCGAAATTTGGAGCCGGCGGGTGATACCAAAAGGTGCCCGCATCGGGGGCGACGAAGCGATAGTCGAAGCTTGCGCCCGGCGCGATCGCCGGCTGCGTCAGCGGCGGCGTTCCGTCCATGGCGTTGGCGAGGCGAACGCCGTGCCAGTGCACGGCCGTCGGCTCCGCCAGCGCGTTGACAACGCGGACTGAAAATTCCTCACCGCGCCGAACGCGCAATTCCGGTCCCGGCACTTTGCCGTCATAGCCGGAGTCCGTGATCCGCAGGATGCGTGGGTCGGCGGCCGGCGAAGCGGTGCGGCTGTGCCAGCCGAAGCCAAGCTCAAGGCAGCTTGCCAGCGTGCCGGTCACCAGGCGACGGCGCGTAACAGGCGAGGGCGCTTGCAGCGGGTTGCCTCAAGGCGTTGAGAGAGCTGATGACGGGGAGCTAGCTGATTCAACAGCCCACTGAAACCGGGCTTTTACCGGGCCTTGGAAAAGGGGCTATTTTTATAGTGGCGCTCGCGTGGCGCATGATATAAGCCGCGCGACCGGACCGCCCTGCGTGTCGCGGGCGTGGCGGAATTGGTAGACGCGCGGGATTTAGGTTCCCGTGTCGCAAGACGTGGGGGTTCGAGCCCCTCCGCCCGCACCAGCGGGGCGGTTTTTCCGAACATTGGCCAGCGGGTCGCGGCCGGAACGGCTCGTTATCGAGCCTGGATAGAGTAGTGCCGATGCAAGTGACTGAAACCGCCGCCGCCGGATTGAAGCGTGAATATCGCGTCGTCGTTCCTCTGACCGAACTCGCCGAAAAGGTCAGCGAGCGGCTCGATGAACTCAAGGGCCGCGTGCAACTGCGCGGCTTCCGGCCCGGCAAGGTGCCGACGGCTCATCTCAAGCGCCTCTATGGCAAGTCGGCTATGGCCGAAGTGGTCGAAGCCGCGGTACGCGAGGCCAACACCAAGATCGTCACCGATAATGGGCTCAAGCTCGCGACCGAGCCCAAGGTCGTGCTGCCCACCGAAGAGGGCGCCATCGAGGGCGTCATCGAAGGCAAGGCTGACCTTTCCTACACCGTCGAAATGGAGATCGTGCCGGCGATCACGCTCATCGATTTCAAGACCATCAAGGTCGATCGGCTGGCCGCCCCGGTGGACGACGCCGAAGTCGATCAGGCGGTGCAGACCATCGCCGATCAGAACAAGCCGTTTGCCGCGAAGGATGGCGGCGCCGAGAACGGCGATCGCGTCACGGTGTCGTTTGTCGGCACGCTCGACGGTCAGCCTTTCGAAGGCGGCTCCGGCGACGATGTGCCGGTCGTGCTTGGCGCCGGCCAGTTCATTCCGGGCTTCGAAGAACAACTTGTCGGCGTGAAAGCCGGCGAGAGCCGGACGGTGAATGTGAAATTCCCCGAAAATTACCAGGCGCCTGCGGTCGCCGGCAAAGACGCAAGCTTTGACGTCACCGTCAAAACCGTCGACGCGCCCGGCCCGGTCACGCTCGACGACGATTTCGCCAAAACGCTCGGGCTGGAATCGCTCGCCAAGCTGCGTGACGTGGTGCGCGAGCGGGTCGAGCGCGAGCACGCCGGTGCCTCGCGGCAAAAGCTCAAGCGCGCGCTGCTCGACCAGCTCGATGCCAAGCACAAATTCGATCCGCCGCCGACGCTCGTCGAGGAAGAGTTCAACAATGTCTGGGCGACGGTCGAAAACGACCTCAAGCAGCAGGGCCGCACCTTCGCCGACGAGGGCACGACCGAAGAGAAGGCGCGCGAGGAGTACCGCAGCATTGCCGAGCGCCGGGTGCGGCTCGGGCTGGTGATCGCGGAAATTGGCGAAAAGAACGGCATCAAGGTGAGCGAAGACCAGCTGACCCAAGCCGTCGTCGCGCAGGCGCGGATGATGCCGGGCCAGGAACAGAAGATTTGGGATTATTATCGCAACAATCCTGGAGCCCTCGCGGCGTTGCGCGCCCCGATTTTCGAGGACAAGGTGATCGACTTCCTGCTCGAGCTTGTGGATGTCACCGACAAGCAGGTGTCGCGCGAGGAACTCTTTAAGGAAGACGAGGAATAGGCGGCGCCTTCGACTGGAGCGCTTGCGATAGCCGCTCGCGCACCCTACTTATCGCCGCACGATTCCCCCGTCGATCTTCCGGGCTGTCGAAGCAAGACCGTGGCGGCGCCTGTTGACGGCCCCCCGGCAATCGATGACCGTCTTCGACAAGGCGACCGACTCAAGCCACATTGCGCCGGTAGGTCGAGGTTGCAGGGGACGGCACGAGAGCCAAATCAGAGCGGCACAGCCGATCTGGGTAAGTCGCGTCCGAGTGACTATATCGAGTGACTATGTGGTGGAATGTTGCCGTGGTGCGAGTTGCCTAGATTTGGCGCCCATGTGGGATACCAACGCGAATTGAGCCGGAGCAGGTGAGCGATGCGCGACCCGAACCAGACTTATATGAATTACCTCGTCCCGATGGTGGTCGAACAGACTAACCGCGGGGAGCGGGCTTACGACATCTATTCGCGCCTGTTGAAGGAGCGGATCATCTTCATCACCGGTCCGGTGGAAGACGGCATGGCGTCGCTCGTCGTGGCGCAGTTGCTGTTTCTTGAGGCGGACAATCCTAAAAAAGAGATTTCGATGTACATCAATTCGCCGGGCGGGGTCGTGACCTCCGGTCTGGCGATTTATGACACGATGCAATTCATCCGGCCCGCGGTGTCGACGCTGTGCACCGGCCAGGCGGCATCGATGGGCTCGCTGCTCCTCACCGCCGGCGCCAAGGATCTGCGCTTTGCTCTGCCGAACGCGCGCATCATGGTGCACCAGCCGTCCGGCGGATTTCAGGGGCAGGTCACCGATATCATGCTGCATGCCCAAGAAATCCTGAACCTGAAGCGTCGATTGAACGAGATCTACGTCAAGCATACCGGCCAGCCGCTGAAGAAGATCGAGGAGGCGCTGGAGCGCGACACATTCCTGACCTCCGAAATGGCCAAGGATTTCGGCCTGATCGATAAGGTCATCGAGAAGCGGCCGGAGGAGCCGGGCCTGAAGTCGGAACCGGTGCTCAAGGGGGTAACCTAGTTGGCGGCGGCCGCGACACAGTTCCCGTCAGGACCAGGCGACACGGCGAGGTGAGTTGGGCAGCGTTTGCGTCGGCGGGCTGTTGCCATGAAATGGGCCGATTCCTCGGTCCAAAGCGGTGTTCAGGACGGTTCGGAGCCGGTTTTGGGCGCCCGATCGCGGCAAGTCCTCAAGTCGATATCTCCTCGGGCGTGTGATCCGGAAAACACGAGATGCGGAAATACCTTGTGGTTCGATGTCGCGGTATCGTTAATGGATTATTGATTGGCACGCCCTTAGCATGTCAGCTTGTGCCGGAGTGCTTCGTAGTGTCACCTCAGTGACAGGACCGGGGGCAGGGCTTTAGGGTAGTGGCAGGCTAGAGGGCAGAACGCGGTTACGGCTACGAAATCTTAGCGCACTGGATCCTAGACTGGACAGTTGCGGTGAAGTGTTGCGCTGGTGAAGACGGAGAATGGAATGAGCAAAGTTGGCGGCGGCGACTCCAAGAACACGCTTTATTGCTCGTTCTGCGGCAAGAGCCAGCACGAGGTGCGCAAGCTCATCGCCGGGCCGACCGTCTTCATTTGTGACGAATGCGTCGAACTGTGCATGGACATCATTCGCGAGGAGAACAAGTCCTCGCTGGTGAAGTCGCGCGACGGCATTCCGACCCCGCGGGAAATCCGCAAGGTGCTCGATGACTATGTCATCGGCCAGGATCACGCCAAGAAGGTGCTCTCGGTCGCGGTGCACAATCACTATAAGCGGCTCAACCATCAGAGTAAGCACAACGACGTCGAACTCGCGAAGTCGAACATCCTGCTGATCGGTCCAACCGGCTCGGGCAAGACGCTGCTGGCCCAGACGCTGGCGCGCATCCTCGACGTGCCGTTCACGATGGCCGACGCGACGACGCTCACCGAAGCCGGCTATGTCGGCGAGGACGTCGAGAACATCATCCTCAAGCTGCTGCAATCGGCCGACTACAATGTCGAGCGGGCGCAGCGCGGCATCGTCTATATCGACGAAATCGACAAGATCTCGCGCAAGTCGGACAATCCCTCGATCACCCGCGACGTGTCGGGCGAGGGCGTCCAGCAGGCGCTGCTCAAGATCATGGAAGGCACGGTCGCGAGCGTTCCGCCGCAGGGCGGCCGCAAGCATCCGCAGCAGGAATTCCTGCAGGTCGACACCACGAACATTCTGTTCGTGTGCGGCGGTGCATTCGCCGGCCTCGAAAAGATCATTTCGGCGCGCGGCCGGTCCACCTCGATCGGCTTCGGCGCCCGCGTCGCGGCGCCGGAAGACCGCAAGCAGGGCGAGATCTTCCGCGAGGTCGAGCCTGAGGACTTGCTCAAATACGGTCTCATTCCGGAATTCGTCGGCCGTCTGCCCGTCGTTGCGACGCTGGAAGACCTCGACGAGCCGTCGCTCAAGCGCATCCTGATGGAACCGAAGAATGCGCTGGTGAAACAATACCAGCGCATGTTCGAGATGGAGACGGTGGACCTCACGCTCGCCGACGAGGCTCTCTCGGCGATCGCCCGCAAGGCGATCGACCGCAAGACCGGCGCGCGCGGCCTGCGCTCGATCATGGAGAGCATCCTGCTCGACACCATGTTCGACCTGCCGTCGCTCGAAGGTGTCGAAGAAGTGGTGATCTCGCGTGAAGTGGTCGAAGGCAGCGCTAGGCCGCTTTACATCTACGCCGATCGGTCCGATCGCGCCGGCGATGCCGGCGGAGCGAGCGCCTGACGGGTGCCGGAATCCTGCACCCTCGATTCGGTGCGCGGCCCAATTTTCCGCCTTCGCAGCGCGCTGTTTTGCGCGAATAATCTAGCTTTCTTGACAGGGTGGCGGTCGAACGCCACCTATAGTGTTGGAACGAGAAAAGCGTACGAGGAATCGAATAACTAAACCGGTCAGGGTCTCGTACCCGCCCCAGCGGTACCGCCAAATGGGCGCGGATAGGTGGTTATCCGTGACTCCCCTCCCGGCCAACGCAGTCTTTCGTGACAGCGCATTCTGCGGGTCATGAGAGAGGTGCATAACAATAAGGAAATGGGGCCATGACAAGCGCCGCCAAAGCCAAGCCGGTTCTGACAGCAGGTGAAAGCCGGGCCTATCCCGTGCTTCCGCTGCGGGACATCGTTGTCTTCCCGCACATGATCGTTCCGCTGTTCGTCGGCCGCGAGAAGTCCATCAAGGCGCTCGAAGAAGTGATGCGCTCGGACACGTTCATCCTGCTCGCGACGCAGAAGAATGCGTCCGACGATGAGCCGGCGACCGACGCCATTTTCTCGATCGGCACGCTGGCGAGCGTGCTGCAACTCCTCAAGCTGCCCGACGGCACCGTGAAGGTGCTGGTCGAAGGCGCCGCGCGCGCCGAGGTCAAGAAATATACCGATCGCGAAGACTACTTCGAAGCCGAAGCCGCGGTGATCGCCGATACTCCGGGCGATCAGGTCGAGGCCGAAGCGCTGGCGCGCTCGGTCGTCAACGAGTTCGAAGGCTATGTGAAGCTCAACAAGAAAGTGTCGCCGGAAGTCGTCGGCGTAGTGCAGCAGATCGAGGACTATGCCAAGCTCGCCGACACGGTGGCTTCGCATCTCGCCGTGAAGATTCCCGACAAGCAGACGATTCTGGAGATACCGACCGTCACCGAGCGCTTGGAAAAAGTGCTGGGCCTGATGGAGAGCGAGATCTCGGTGCTGCAGGTCGAGAAGCGCATCCGCACCCGCGTCAAGCGTCAGATGGAGAAGACGCAGCGCGAGTACTATCTCAACGAGCAGATGAAGGCGATCCAGAAGGAGCTGGGCGACGAGGACGGCAAGGACGAACTGGCCGAACTCGAAGAGAAGATCAAGCGCACCAAGCTCTCCAAGGAAGCGCGCGAGAAGGCGCAGCACGAGCTCAAGAAGCTGCGGCAGATGTCGCCGATGTCGGCCGAAGCCACCGTCGTGCGCAACTATCTCGACTGGCTGTTGTCGATCCCGTGGGGCAAGAAGTCCAAGATCAAGAAGGACCTGCCGCTGGCGCAGCAGATCCTCGATGCCGATCACTATGGCCTGGAAAAGGTCAAGGAGCGCATCGTCGAATACCTCGCCGTGCAGCAGCGCGCCAATAAGCTGACCGGCCCGATCCTGTGTCTGGTCGGTCCGCCCGGCGTCGGCAAAACCTCGCTCGGCAAGTCGATTGCGAAGGCGACCGGCCGCGAATTCGTGCGCGTGTCGCTCGGCGGCGTGCGTGACGAAGCCGAAATCCGCGGCCATCGCCGGACCTATATCGGCTCGATGCCCGGCAAGATCATCCAGTCGATGCGCAAGGCGAAGTCGTCGAACCCGCTGTTCCTGCTCGACGAGATCGACAAGATGGGCGCCGATTTCCGCGGCGATCCGTCGTCGGCTCTGCTCGAAGTGCTCGATCCGGAGCAGAACCACACGTTCAACGACCACTATCTCGAAGTCGACTACGATCTCTCCAACGTGATGTTCATCACCACGGCGAATACGCTGAATATTCCGCCGCCCCTGATGGACCGCATGGAGATCATCCGGATCGCCGGCTATACCGAGGACGAGAAGGTTGAGATCGCGCGCAAGCACCTCATCCCGCACGCGGTCGTCAAGCACGGTCTCGAGCCTAAGGAATGGTCGATCGACGACGACGCCTTGCTGACGCTCATTCGCCGCTATACCCGCGAGGCGGGCGTGCGCAACCTCGAGCGCGAGCTCTCGACCCTGATCCGCAAGGCGGTGAAGGAGCTCACGATCTCGAAGAAGACGTCGGTCGAAGTCACCGACAAGACGCTGCCGGATTTCCTCGGCGTGCCGAAGTTCCGCTTCGGCGAGGTCGAGGACGAGGATCAGGTTGGTGTCGTCACCGGCTTGGCCTGGACCGATGTCGGCGGCGAACTGCTCACCATCGAGGCCGCCATGATGCCGGGCAAGGGCAAGATGACGGTGACCGGCAATCTGCGCGACGTCATGAAGGAATCGATCTCGGCGGCGGCGTCCTATGTCCGCATGCGGTCGGCGGCCTTCGGCATCGAGCCGCCGGCCTTCGACAAGCGTGATATCCACGTGCACGTGCCGGAAGGCGCGACGCCGAAGGACGGTCCGTCGGCAGGCGTCGCCATGGTCACGGCCATCGTCTCGGTGATGACCGGAATTGCGGTGCACCGCGACGTGGCGATGACCGGCGAGATCACGCTGCGCGGCCGCGTGTTGCCGATCGGCGGCTTGAAGGAGAAGCTGCTCGCGGCTCACCGCGGCGGCATCAAGACCGTGCTCATTCCGGAAGAGAACGCCAAGGATCTTGTCGAGATCAACGACAGCATCAAGAGCGGGCTCGATATCATCCCGGTGTCGCGCATGGACGAGGTGCTGGCCAGGGCGCTGGTGCGCAAGCCCGAACCGATCGTGTGGGAGGAGGCGACCGCGAAGCCTGTCGATGTTCCCGACGCTGCGGTGGAGGAAGATTCCTCTGGGCTTACCGCCCACTAAATACGATCGTTACAATTGCAGGCGGCGCCCATTGGGCGCCGCCTTTTTATTGGGTTTTGCGAGGTTACATAGCATTATCAGTCCCTTAGCTATGCCGCCCGCGGCTGAGTTCCTCGCGTCATCGCCGTGTATATTCGCGCGATGCCTGCTCCTTCCAATCCAGCGATTGCCCACCTCTATCCCGGCCGTGCCACCGGCTTTGTGACCCGTGTGGCGCCGGGCACGCCGAATTTCGCACCCAAGTTTCCGCGTCCTCCCCGCCGTCGCCGCCGTTCGCCCAGCACGTTCCGCCAAGGCTTCATTGCCGTGCTGGCGCTGGTCGCGTGCGTGACACTTGGCGTGCTTGGGACCGATGCGTTCCTGACGCACCACGACGTGGCGCTGGCCGACGAGGTGGACAGCAAGGGCCAAATCTATCTCGGGTCCATCCTGTTTTACCCGGACACCGGAAACACCTGTCATCAATTGTACTTCAATAACCAGGACGGCCAGTTCTCCGACAACGGCCACGTCGATTGCACCCACGCGGCTGCCGATTTGTCGAAAAACAAGCCCAAGAACTTGTCCGCCGCCCGCACGGAAGTCATCAGCAAGGGCTTTCGCTAAATCCTTTGCGGCCGGTTCCGTTCGGTTCGCCATATTGCGCAGCAACCATATTGGCCGCCGCCGCGACATTCGCTACATTTGCGTTGACGGGCCATCGGCTCCGGTGCCGCTCGCGTGGCGCCGGGGCAAAACTCTGAGAGTGCGCGTGTCCAAGATCACATGTCCGGCCGCCGGATGCGGAATCCTTGTGCTTGCGGCGTTCAGCTTTGCCACTGCCGCTATTGCCGACGACGATTTTCCGCTGACCGGAAGTTATACGCAGAATGTCGCCTGCAAGGGTGACGGTACCGATGCCGAGACGGCGAAGGTCAAGATATCGCCGCAAGAGATCGTCTCGAATATCGGCGTCTGCACCATTCTCGATACCAAGCATAACGCCAACAGCATCTTTGCCCATGTCGAATGCAAGTTTCCCAGCGGGCCGCTGATGGGCGATATCACCTTCACGCCGCGTCCCGACAACACGATCGAATTCGTCGATCGGGATTCGACTTACAAAGCCGTGCTCTACCGCTGCCCAAAATGAGCGTTTTCGCTCGCAACGGGCGGCCTTTACGACAATCCAAAATGACTTTCGCGGGCATCCCCGGGTCCACAGGGAGTTGAACCATGAGCTATTATCAAGGCTTGCAGGCGGAGACGGTGAAATTCCGTGGCCATAACGGCGATGAAGGCGAGGCCTATTACGCGCGCCCGACGCGGGCCGGTAAATTTCCAGGGGTGGTCATCATCCATCACCTGCCGGGCTGGGATGAATGGATCATGGAAGTGGTGCGCAAATTCGCTCATCACGGCTACGCCGCGATTTCGCATCACCTTTATTTCCGCGAAGGCAGCGGCAGTCCCGACGACATTGGCGCTCGCGTGCGTGCGGCCGGCGGCGTTGCCGACGCGCAGGTCGTGGGCGATACCGCGGGCGCCATGGCCTGGCTGCGGGCGCAGCCCAATGCCACCGGCAAGATCGGCGTCATCGGCTTCTGCTCCGGCGGCCGTCACACCTATCTTGCCGCCTGCACGCTGCCGGGGATCGATGCCGCGGTCGATTGCTGGGGCGGCAATGTGATCGTCGACAATCCGAAGGACCTCAACGACAAGCGCCCGGTCGCGCCGATCGACCTGACGGACAAGCTGAACTGTCCGCTCCTCGGCATTTTCGGCAATGACGACGCCAATCCGACCGCCGATCAGGTCAACCGCACCGAAGCAGTGCTCAAGAAGCTCGGCAAGAATTACGAATTCCACCGCTATGACGGCGCCGGGCATGCTTTTTTCAACTGGGCGCGCGACGCCTATCGCCCCGAACAGGCCGCCGACGGCTGGCGCAAAGTGTTCGATTTCTACCGCCGTTCATCTCGCGGCCGGGGCCGCGAGCGTCGCCGCCGAATAAAGGAGATCGTTATGTGCTCCTATATCGTCGAAAAGGCCGCGCTGGTCGGCAGCGCCAAGGGCCGCAAAGGCTGGATGCGGATCGACACCGCGAATGTCTATTTCGATCATCCGTATTATTCGACGCTCGATCATGTGCTCGCCATCGATTTCACCAATGAAGGCGAGGGCGGCCGCGATCGGGTCGCCATCGAGCTTTCGGCCGAATCCGCGCGTGCGCTGATCGCGCGGATTGAGGCGGCGCTCACGAGCGGCGAAGCAGCGCATCCGTCGCTTGCGGCGGAGACTGTGATCGCGGCGGAGTAAAATTGACTAGAGCCCGCTGACCCACATCCGCGACAGCGCCGGCAGGATGGTGCTGCGGGCCGCTTCGAACGGGTGCAGGTCGCCGCGGTTGGCAAGAATGACGATGCCGATCTTGCGCTCCGGAACGAGGCCGATATAGGCCGAGGCGTTGTTCAAGCCGCCCGGCTTGTCGACGATGGTCGGGCCGTCGGTGCCCATCGTCTCCGGGGTGATGGTTTCCCAAGCCATGGCCTGTCCGGCTTGCGGGCCGATGCGAAACGCCTCGCGCTGCGTCATTTGCAGCGCATCCCACACTTTCGGATCGACCGCGCCGTCGTCGAGACAGGCCGCGAGCAGGATCGACAGATCGCGCGCGGACGCGAACATCTGGCCGGTGCCGGAAAAATCGAAATAGCCCTGCTGATCGCCAGGGAGCCCGATCGGTGCACCGGCGAACGAATAGCCTTGCACCGTGCGCGCCAGCAATTCCGGGCTCATCATGGCGCGGCCGTCGGCGCCGCGCTCGGGCACGATGGTCGATTTCATGCCGAGCGGCCTGGTGACGCCGCTTTCGATCAACGCGCTGATCGGCTTGCCGTAGCGGCGTTCGAGCGCGAGCTGCAGCAGGATGTAGCCGGCATGGCTGTAGATCTGCTGCTTGCCGGGTTCCTCGCCATTGTCGGGCGTAAAAGCATTGAGCGCGTCGTAGAAGCCGGCAAGCGAATAATGCTGCGTCGGCCACGGTGGATGATCGGTCGGCAGCGATAGTCCCGACGTGTGGGTCGCGAGCTGACCGATGGTGACGCGGCTGATGTAATCGCCGTGCAATTCGGTGACGTATTTATTGACCGGATCGTCGAGACTGAGCTCGCCGCGCTGCACGTCTTCGGCGACCAGCGTCGCTTCGAAGACCTTGCGCACCGAGCCGACATTGAACAGCACGTCCGACGTGATCGGCCGTTTCTCGACCTGATCGGCATATCCATAATTGAAGAACAGCGTGCGGCCGTTCATGCGCACCGCAACCGCGACACCGCCGGCGCCATTCGCCGCCGCCATCGGATCGATGTCACGAGCGATAACGCTACGGACTTCCGTGCTCATGCTCGGCCGCGCAAAAGTGTCCGGCGCCACAATCGCCAGGATCGTGACGACGATTGCAACTGCCACGGCTAGGATCGCGCCCCGCCGCCGCCAATGGGTCATGCCGACGATCCCGGATCGCATCAGCCCAAATTGCATAAGCGCAAGATTGGCTGAATTGGTAAACGCATAGTGAATAGCGGCGCGAAGTTGCACCTCGGATTTCGACGAGAGGAAGGCAATCGGGCGCGCAGGCGTACCGCGGGGCCGCGTAAAATCGGCGTAACCTGACGCCGCAGGTTGTTGCTTACCGCACGCCGCCCGCGTTCACGACCGGTCCGGTATAGCCCTCGAAGCGTTTGCGCAGCGCCTCGATTTGCGGCTGGTCGGTGAGGAAGGCGCGATAGTCGTTGGCAACCTTGTAGGAGAAGATCGGCTTGTACCCGGCCGGCGGCGGGACGTCGCTACGCCCCGACCAGGTCTCGGTCGCGACCTGCTGCGCGGGCTCGAGCAGCCAGGTGAGGAACAGTTTCGCCGCGTTCGGATGCGGGCAGTCCTTGAAGATCGCTCCCGACAGCGGCCAGATCGGCGTCGCATCGACGAGTGGAAAATGCGAATTCACCGGCATGCCCTGCTTCTTCAGCACCGTCGTGATGTTGTAGATCGAATCGAAGGTCACCAGATTCTGGCCGGTCCCGATGCTGCGCTGCTGGCCGAGATGGCCCTGGATGAAGTTCGGCTTGGCCGCCATGTATTTGTCCATGTAGCTCCAGCCGTATGTGTCGACGATGTGGTGAAACACCCACAGTGTGACGTCGTCGTCCGCCGGATAGGGCGTCACCATCTTCCCGGCGAATTGGGCTTTAAGAAAATCGAGCGCCGAATTCGGCACGTCGGCTTCGGCGACTTTTTCGGTGTTGTACATGTAGGGCACCGCGTTCACCATGGTTGCCCAGAACGCGCCGTCGGGATCCTTGAAGCTCGGGTCGATCTTGTCGAAGCCGGCAGGCTTGAAATCGAGGAGCCGGCTGCTCGCCTTCCAGCGCACATAGTCGGCGATGGTCTGCAGGATGGCGGCGTCCACTTCGAGCTTGCCGGCCGCGATCTGCGCATCGATCTTCTTATCGAGCACATTGGAGAAACCGCCGGAGATCGCGACATTGATGCCGGGATAGCGGTCGTTGAACACCTTCGCCATGGCTTCCCACGGCGCGGTCGGGCCGCCGACATAGAGTACGAAGGCGCCTTCGCTCTTGGCCTTGGCGTAAAGCTCATCGAGCGACGGTGGGCCCGAAGTTTCGGCGCCCGCAGGACGCCCGCCCGTGACGGTGCCAAGCGCCGCCGCAATCAGCAACAGGCAGACGGATTTGGCTCTACCGGCCAGCATGGTCTTCCTCCCCTTTATATTTTGGGCAGGATGATTGCTGGCCGCGATGGTAAAAACAAGCGCCTCGCCAAAGCTCAGGCGATCATGCTAGTCACCGCCGAGATCACGATCTAGGGGCAGGGAAACTACAATGAAAATGATCGCTTACCTTCTGGCCATTATTTGCGCCGTTGTCGCGGTGATGTATTTCGTCATGCCGGCCGGTCAATTGCCGACCTTCATGCCCGGCTATCTCGAAGGCTCGACGCACGTTCATACCACCCACGGCATTGCCGCGGCCGTCGCAGCCGTCGTGTTGCTCGGCATCGGGAAATTCGCTGGCCGCGCTTGAGAAAATACGGCGTCGCCGCTTATTTTGCGTCGCGCACCTTGCGCTGCACGCGCTCATCGAAGCGTTCGACACTGACCACGACGCGCTGATGCGTGCCGCCGCCGATCTCCTCGAACTCGTCGCGGGCCGCGACCTTGAATGTCACGGTGCGGCCCTCGACGTGAACGACTTCGGCACTGGCGGTCACGCGCAAGCCGATCGGCGTTGCTGCGGTGTGGCTGACGTCGAGATGGATGCCCAGGCTTTGATGGCCCGGCGGCAGCAGGTGTTCGATCGCCGCCAGCGCTGCAGCCTCGAACAGATTGATCATCACCGGCGTTGCCAGGACCTCGATGCGCCCCGAGCCGACAAAGGGCGCGGTGTGCTCATGCGCGACCACGATTTCAGTCGTGCCGGCGAGGCCCGGTTCGATCTTGGCGAGAATGGGGCTGATTTTCGCGGGCGCCCCCACCGCAGGAGGATTTGTCATGCCGCCTTATAGCGCCGTTTTGCGCGATTTCGCGACGACATTTCGCATGTTTCGCGGAGCTCAACGGACCTGTGACGTCGGGACTTTTCTCGCCGGCGGGGTTAGATGCTAGACTGCGGCCGGGGCCAGTCAGGGGACCGAATGATGCGTCGATACGCCTTCATTTCCGCGATGCTGATCGCAATGCCGGTTGCGATGTTGCCGAGTAAGCCGTCCTTCGCGGTGAGCGCCAAGGACAAGCTGGCAACATGCACCTTCGGGGCCGATGACCAAAAGCTCCAGGGCGCCGCACGCGGTACGTTCTTGAAGAAGTGCATGTCCAATCACAACGATCCGCGCGGACCCGGCGCCGGCGCGCCGGCGGCGGCCGCGGCGCCGCCACCGAAGCAGTAAGACAGCATTCCAAGGGAGCATGATCTTTTCCAAAGACCGGCTTCCGCGTCTTGGCCCGCTCCCGGGAGAGCTGGCGGCATGAATCTGCCGCCGCTGCGCACACTGTTCTTCGAGGATCTTTCGGTCGGCATGGCCGAGACCTTGGAGAAGACCGTGTCGTCGTCCGACGTCGTCGGTTTTGCCCAGCTCACCGGCGATCGCAATCCGATCCATCTCTCCGAGCACTTCGCCGCGCGCACGTCGTTCGGCAAGCGCATCGCGCACGGCCTCTATACCGCGAGCCTGATCTCGGCCGTGCTCGGCACCCGCCTGCCGGGCCCGGGCGCGATCTACATTTCGCAGACGCTGAATTTCCGCGCGCCAGTGAAGATCGGCGATACCGTCGTGGTGACGGTCACGGTGCGGGAGCTCATCCCGGAAAAATCGCGGGCGCGGTTGTCATGCGTCTGCGCCGTCGGCGGCGAAGTGGTGCTCGACGGCGAAGCGCTGGTCAAAGTGCCGAGCGAGAAAGCGGCCAAAGGCCGGCGGCCGATGATGAAGCTGTGAGCCGGGCGGCGCGGCGTGAACTAAGCCAGAAGATCGCTGACTTCCGAATGCTTCTGCATATAGGTGCGCACGAAGGGGCAGCGCGGGATGACTTTGAGCCCGCGGGCGCGGGCGATGTCGAGCGCGCCGGCGACAAGCTTGGAGGCAATGCCCTGGCCACGCGCGGCGATCGGCGTCTCGGTGTGCGAGATCGTGATCACGCCGTTGCCGAGCTGATAGTTGGCGAAGGCCGTGACACCGTTGACGTCGATTTCGAAGCGGGAGAGTTCCTTATTATCGCGGACCGCGGAAGCCATGTTGAACTATAGCGCCCTCCGAAGCGGATTGCAGCATCTACGCCCGTCGCTTGACTACAGACGATATAGCCGCGCCGCTGTCTCCGACAAAATCTGCCGCTGCTCGCCGACCGGCAAATGCGCCACCGCCTGGCGGATATTACCAGCGACGGTGGCATAATCGGTCCATATCTTCTCGATCGGGAAGTTCGAGCCCCACAGGCAGCGCTCGGCGCCGAACAGCGTGACGGTGTCGCTGACGATGGGCTGGATGTCGGCGAGCGTCGCGCGATGCACGAAAGTGCCAAGCGCCGAAAGCTTGACGAACATATTCGGACAATCGGCGAGCTGCCGCATGCCTGTTCGCCAGGCCGCGCGTCCGGCGTCGCTGGTATCTTGCAGCATGCCGGCATGTTGCAGCACGAACGTCGTCTGCGGGAAAGCGCGGGCAAGGTCTGCGCCTGCGGCCATTTGCGACGTGAAGACCTGAAGCTCGAATAAGAGATTTCGCGGCGCAAGCTGCGCCAGCCCGCGCCGCCATTGTTCGCCGGCGATGACGTCGGGCCGCGGCGCGAAACTGTAGCTCGGATTGTCGTGCCAATGCACCTGCTGTCGGATGCCTTTCAGCCGCGCATAAGGCTGCATGGCATCGAGCACCGCCGCAACGTCGGACTTGGCGAGATCGGCAAAGCCGGTGATGGCATGCGGGAAACTATGGGTATCGGCAATCTCCTGCAGCCAGGCGACTTCCTCGACGCAGCGCGAGGGCTCCCAGTTGGTCTGCACATAGACCGAGGCGATGACGCCATTGTCTTTGATGTCGGCGAGATATTCGGCGACCGGATAGTCGCGCCGGATCGCGTCATAGGGCCCGAAAATGCGCGGCACCATGGGGCCGTTCAGCCAGGGCTGGTCGGCTTTCCGCCAGATATGATGATGGGCATCGATGATGTCGAGGCGTGCCATGGCGAGGCCGTCGGTCTCCGGGCTAGCGCTTGGGCAGCCGCCCGATCACGGCATCGGTAAACGCCGCGGTGCCGAGCGTTCCGCCGAGATCGCGGGTACGTTCGGCGGGCGAGGCGATGGTGTCGTCGAGCGCTGTTTCGATCGCGGCGGCGGCGCGCCCGTAATTGTCGCGGCCGTGCTTTTGGCCGAGCCAGCCGAGCAGCATCGCGGCCGAGCCGATCAGCGAGGACGGATTGGCCAGATCCTTGCCGGCGATATCGGGCGCCGAGCCATGCTGGGCCTGCGCCACGCCATATTGGTCGCCGGCATTCAGCGAGGCGGCAAGCCCGAGGCTGCCGGACAATTCCGAGGCCTGATCGGAAAGAATATCGCCGAACATATTGGTGGTGACGATGACGTCGAATTGGGTGGCGTCGCGCACCAAGAGCGCCGCCATGGCGTCGACGATCTTCTCCTCATAGGCGATGCCGGGATGCTTGGCCGCGACCTGCCGCGCACATTCGAGAAACAACCCATCGGACACGCGCAGCACATTGGCCTTGTGCACGGCGGTGACTTTGTTGCGGCCCTCGCGGCGGGCGAGCGCAAAAGCTGATTCGACAATGCGTGTCGAACCGAGCCGCGTGATCTTGCGGAACGATAGCGCGAGATCCGGCGTCGGCATCATCTCGCCCGGTCCGAGGAACATCGAGCGGTCCGCGTAAAATCCTTCGGTGTTCTCGCGCACGATGACGAGATCGAGCGGCTTGCCGCAGGGCGGCGCGAAGCCGTTGCGGGTGCGGGCTGGGCGGATATTGGCGTAGAGGTCGAGCCCGATGCGCAATGCCCCCGACGGATTGATGCCGCCCTGCGCCACCGGCGGATAGTCGTTATGCGAGACCGGGCCGAGCACCGTGCCGTCAGCCTTTTTGGCGGCGTCGAGCGTCGCTTGCGGAAAAGTGGTGTTGAACTTTTGCATCGCGGCAAAGCCGATCGGCATGTCGCTGAATTCAAGCCCGAGGCCGAAGGCCTGGTCGGCCTGCGTCAAAACGCGCAACGTCGCCGCTGAAATTTCCGGACCGATGCCGTCGCCTTCGAGGATCAGGAGGTTCATGCCGATTGACTTCCCGGTATTTTTGCGTGCGTCTTAGTGCGCGATTTATAGAACAGCGCTCAAGAAACATAGCGCATCGGATTGGGGAGGACACGATGAAATACCTGCCGCGGGCGCTTGTGCCCGTGCTCGCGCTGGCCGGCGCGGTGATTGCGGCACTATCGCCCGCCGCCGCGCAAAATCTTCCCGAGGCTTATTTTTCCGACAAGCCGATCCGGATCATCGTCGGTCTAGCGCCGGGCGGAGCGACCGACGTGACCGCGCGGCTGATCGCGCAGCGGCTGACGCAAAGCCTCAACACCAATGTCTATGTCGAGAACAAGCCGGGCGGGGCGTTCGAGCCGGCCTATCACGAACTCACCGCTGCGGCGCCGGACGGCCACACGCTGTTCATGATATCGGCCGCGGTCACCGTGACGCAGCCGGCGCAAAAGGATTACCCCTACGACATCCGCAAAATGACGCCGGTGACCGAAGTGTCGGAGGGCCCCTTCATTGTGGTCGGCCGCAAGGCGCTGAATTTCCGCAACGTGACTGACCTGGTCGATTACGGCAAAAAGAATCCCGGCAAGCTCACATTCGGCTCGGGCGGCGGCACTGGCTCCTCGCTGTCGCTTGCAGCCGAGCTGCTTCGTCTTTCCGCGGGCATCAGCATCGTCAACGTGCCCTATAAAGGCGCGGCCGAGGCGCTCAACGATCTTCTCGGCGGCCGGGTCGATGCCATGTTCGACGCCATGCCGGTGCAGGTCGGCCAGGTCAAGGCCGGCAATGTTTCGGGGCTCGCGGTAACGAGCGCTCAGCGCGCGTCGGCATTGCCCGACGTGCCGACCATGGTCGAATCCGGCTTTAAGGACTACGTCGTCTCGAACTATTTCGGCCTGCTGGCGCCGCCCGATACGCCGCCCGCCGTGGCAAAAAAGCTGCGCGACGAAGTCGCCAAGATCGTTGCGGCGCAGGACATCGCCGAATTATTCGGCAAGCAAGGCATGAAGCCTGTCGCCGATGAGCCTGCGCAATTCGGCGGCGTGCTGTCAGCCGATCTCGCACGCTGGACCGACGTCATCAAAAAGGCGGGGATCCAAGTACAGTAAACGGCCGCAGTAACGCCTGCAGTAACGCCGCGTTTCGTCGGGAAAGCGGGGCGGGATTAGGTCGGCGCTGGAGCTGCCGTGGCATTGCCGGGCGCGCCCGCCTTATTCCAAGCCGAATTTGCCTGCGACTGTGTTGGCCTTCCAGCGCGGGGGGCCGTCCGGTTACTATGTTCCCGCGGTGATCTCGGTCAGCGGCAAATAAAGCGGAATTCACGAAGCGACAGTCATGGCTAAGAAAATCGATCCGCTGAAGCTATCGTCACCGCACATTTTCCTGATCCGGATGCTCATTTTCATCATCCTGGTCGGAATAGTCGCCGGCTTTCTGCGTCAACAGATCGTCATGGCCTTCATGGCCAATCCCGGCTTGAACGGGCTGATCGTCCTGGTCGAAGTCATTGGCATCGCGCTGTCGCTGCGCCAGGTGTTGCGACTTTACCCGGAAATAAAGTGGGTCAACAATTTCCGGCTCCGCCCGCCTGGTGCCGCCGATGATGGCGCGCCGGTCCTGCTCGCGCCGATGGCCGCGATCCTGCGCGCGCGCTCAGGCCCGATGACGCTGTCGGCGCAATTGATGCGCGGAATTCTCAACTCGATCGCCACGCGCCTGGACGAAGCCCGCGACATTTCGCGTTACATCACCGGCCTGCTTGTGTTTCTTGGCCTGCTCGGCACGTTTTGGGGACTGATCGCGACGGTGAGCGCGGTCGGCGCCGTTATCCAGGACCTTAAGCCGACCGAGGATGCCAGCCACATGTTCGAACTCGCTGCGCTCCGGTCTTGCCGCGCCGCTGTCCGGCATGGGCATCTCGTTCTCGTCGTCGCTGTTCGGCCTTGCCGGTTCATTGGTGCTGGGCTTCCTCGATTTGCAATCGAGCCAGGCGCAGAACAGGTTTTATACCGAGCTCGAGGACTGGCTCTCGACCACCGTCAATGACGACAGTGCCGAATCCTCGGTCAACGGCAGCCTCGCCGGCGAAGTCAATACGGCGCTCGATCGCCTGCGCCGCACCGTCGATCAGGTTGGCTCCGGCAGAGCAGCCGCCGGCGCGATGGCCGATCTCGCGGAATCGATACAGCAGCTGGTGCATCACATGCGCGAGGAGCAGCAGACGATCCGGCAATGGGTCGACGGCCAGGCCCAGCAGCAGAGCGAGGTCAAGAAGCTCCTGCAAACCATGCTGGACGACAAAGCCAAACAAGAGGGGGCGTGATGGCTCTCGCCCGCATACAGCGCCGCAACGGCGGCCTGAACTATTGGCCGGGCTTCGTCGACGCGCTGTCGACGCTGATCCTGAGCATCATCTTTCTGCTGACGGTGTTCGTCGTGATGCAGTTTTATCTGCAGCGCGACGTCGCCAGTAAGAACAGCGCGCTGTCGCATCTCAGCGCGCAGATTGCCTATCTCGGCAAGCTGTTGTCGATGGAGAAGACCGACAATTCCACGCTCAAGGACCAGCTCGCTCAGTTAACTACCAACCTGACGGCGGCGCAGAGCGAGCGCGACCGCGCGCAATCCGCCGCCGACACCGCCCAAGCCGCCGCGAAGGCGGCCCAGGACCAGCTCACCGACATTACGGGGCAACTCGCGGGCGAGAGAAAAACCTCGGCCGATGCGCAGGGTAAAGTCGCCGCGCTCGGCGGCCAGATCGACGACGAGAAGAAGATATCGGCCGATGCGCTGGCGCAGGTCAATGCGCTGGACCAGCAGATCGTGGCGCTGCGCAATCAACTCACCGCGGTGGCGCAGGCGCTCGACTTGGCGAAGAAGAAGAACGACGAGTCCGAGGCTCGCATCACCGATCTCGGCCAGCAGCTTAATCTGGCGCTGGCCGAGAAGGTCAACGAGCTCAACCGCTACCGCTCGAACTTCTTCGGCAAGCTTCGCGAGATCCTCGGCGACCGCCCGGATATCCGCGTGGTGGGCGACCGGTTCGTCTTTCAGTCCGAAGTGTTCTTCGACAGCGGCCGCTCCGACTTGAAGCCGGAAGGCCGCGTCGAGCTCGACAAGCTCGCCGGCGTGCTGCTCGACCTGCAAAAGACCATTCCGGCCGATCTTGGCTGGGTCATGCGTGTCGACGGCCATACCGATATCCGGCCGGTCGCCGGCGTCTTCAAATCGAACTGGGATCTCTCGGCGGCACGCGCGATCGCGGTCGTGCAATATCTCGTCAGCAAAGGCGTGCCGCCGCAGCGGCTGGTTGCCGCCGGATTCGGCGAATTCCAGCCGATCGATCCGGGGAATACCGAAGACGCCTATCGGCGCAACCGGCGCATCGAGTTCAAGCTGACCGAGCGTTGAACCGCGATAAGCCGGAAACGCTAGAGCCCCGCCAGATATTTCGCCATGGCGTCGCGGTCGCCCGGCGACAGCGCTTTCATGAAGCCCGGCATGTCGAGATTGTTGGTGCGCGCGCCGTCGGCGAAGGCGTTCATGGCGCCGCGCAGATATTCGTAGCTCAGGCCGGCAAGCCGCGGCGCCGGTGCGCCGCCTTCGAAATTGGCCTGATGGCAGGCTTTGCACATCTGGATTTTTGCCGCGATCGCTTCAGGCGGCGGCGCCGGCGAAGGGCTGGCGGTTGTGCTCGCCGTCTGCTTGCCCGGCCAGGGCTTTGCCGCGAAATAATTGGCGAGCGCGCGCAGATCGTCGAGCGAAATGCCTTGCACGAGCGGCGCCATGACCGGGTTCTTGCGGTCGCCGCTGTGGAAGTCGTGCAGCTCCTTGTAGAGATAATTTCCCTGCTGGCCCCAGATGATCGGAAAGTTCGCCGAAATCGGCGTGCCGTTCTGGCCGTGGCAGATCGCGCATGCCAGCGCTTTCGCCGCAACGGCATCGTCATCGGCGCGCGCCGGCACGGCAATGGAGGCGAGGGCTGCGATGGAAACGGCTGTGAAGGAAACGGCCATGACGGAAACGGCTATGACGGCAGATGCAACAACGCAAGCGATCGCGAATTGGCGATTGAACATCGTCCCAGCTCCCTATGCATGTTCGCAGTTCCGCGGGGAAACTGCGCGGCGCGTTTGACGCGCTCTTGCAACCGCAAAGCTGCCAAGGCTGCGGGCGTTGCGCAAGGGCTCAAGTGGCGCTCAGGCGATCAATGCCGGAGATGCCTGCGCTGATGCATGGGTCAATGGTTCGAGCCAACCGGAATTGGGGGGACGGCGCACAAAATTCGGCACCGGCAAGCCTGTGCGGCGGATCGCGGCCGGCGGCGAGCGGTCAGGAGAATCTGTAGCCGCGTCCGGCGGAGGTGAAAGCCAGCCCGACAAAGAGGAGCGTGAGCACGATGAAAAGCATGGATGACGGGAGTTCGGACGCTGTCAGCGCTGCTCTGAGGAGAACAGCCAGGGCCAGAACAAGGCCCGCAATGTTGGCGGCAAGCCCCCATCGCCGCCAGTGTTTCCGCTGCAGCTCTTGCTCGCGCCGCAGATTTTCGATCTCGGTTTGCATGTCCTCAAGGGTCATGGCGATCTCCCGCGCTTCGCACCGGGTTTGCTTCCGTGTGTCAGCCCGGCGTGAAATAGGTTCAAGGCGAGGGCGCTGATCGGCCGGACGTCGGCCAGCGCTCACCGCGTCTGCTGATATTTCACCAGCGCCGCGCCGAAGGCCTCGAACAAGGTGCGATTGATCGGGTTCGTGCCGGCATCGTGCTCGGCATGCCACTGCACGCCGAGCGCAAAGCCCGGCGCTTCGTCCACGCGGATCGCCTCGATGGTCTCGTCTTCCGCCACGCCTTCGACGACGATGCGCGCGCCGGGCTTGAGGATGCCCTGGCCGTGCAGCGAATTGACCTTGATGGTCTTGGCGCCGAGGAGCTTCGCAAACACGCCGCCCGGGGTGAGCCGCACCTCGTGGCGGTCGGCGAACACCACGGCGGCATCGGGGTGGAATTCGCCGTTCGGCAGCCGCGGCGCGCGATGGTTCATGCGGCCGGGCAGGTCGCGGATTTCCGGATGCAGCGAGCCGCCATAGGCGACGTTCATCTCCTGCAAGCCGCGGCAGATGCCGAACAGCGGCACGCCGCGCGCGACGGAAGCCTCGATCAGTTCAAGCGCGAGCGTATCGCGCTCGGGATCATAAGGCTCGTAGCGCGGATCTTCGTCCTCGCCGAAATGGCGCGGATGCACATTGGCCCGCGCGCCGGTGAGCAGGATGCCGTCGACGGTGTCGAACAGCGCGCCGATATCGGTGATCTCCGGCGAGCCGGCAAAGATCAAAGGCAGCGCGCCCGCGGTCTCGGCCACCGCCCGCAGATTGCGCTCGCCGACCCGCTGCGCCCGGAATTTGCCGTCAACCAGATGCGCGCTGCCGATCACGCCGACGACGGGTTTTCTTGTTGTCATCCGGCCATTTGTACCGATCCGTTCCAGGGAGGCAATGTCGGGGAGGATAGTCTTACCCGCACCCTGCGCATTGCTTCGCCGATCCGGCCCGCGGCAGCACGGACTTTTCATTCGTCATGGCCGGACTTGATCCGGCCATCCACGCCTTTTTCGTAGCCCAAAGACGTGGATACCCGCGACAAGCGCGGGCATGACAACTCGGTCAAATTCATCGCCTCAACTCATTGGCGGATATTCCGCATGACACGGCAGATCGTCGGTGATCTCGAACCACGGCGCCTTGCTGCCGACGAAGACATGACATTCCGGCGCGACCTGTGGGTCGTCGAGCAGCGCCAAGGCGATGCCGTATTGCGGGGTGGTATCGGGAAACGCGGCGGGTGCTTGCCAGTTCGGCCCGGCGCGATTGAGGATCGGCGAGCCGCAAGCGCTGCAGAAGCCGCGCTGATAGCCGCGCGGGCTTTCGTAATATTTGATCAGGTGCTCGCCCTTGAGCCAGCGGAAATCCTTGGCCGCGATCCGCACGCGGCTGCGAAATGCCGCGCCGTGCTGCTTGCGGCACTGCGAGCAATGGCAGTTCAGCGGATTGAGCAGCGGCCCGGTGATCTCGAATGCGATGCCGCCGCACAGGCAGCTGCCGTGGATTGGGGGCATGAGGGGCTCCGTGATTGCGATTCACCGTTTGACGTAGTATATTATTGCCATGATCCGGTCGTGGCGCAATTCCGTGACCCGCAAGGTCTGGGAAGGCGAAAGGCCGAACCAGTTCCGTGGCTTGGATTTCGATGCGGCGATCGATCTGCTGCTGGCGCTCAACGTAGCCAAGGCATTGAGCGACCTTAGTCCGCTCAAAAGCGTTGGCCTGCACAAGCTCAAGGGCGAGCGGAAAAATCAGTGGGCCATGACGGTAAATGCACGCTGGCGCATCTGCTTCGAGTTTCGTCGCGGCGACGCCCACGAGGTCGAGATCGTCGACTATCATAAGGGATGAGAACAATGCCTCCAGTCGTCCATCCAGGCCGTCTGTTGAAACGCGAGTTGAATGCGCGCGCATTGAGCGCCAATCGGCTCGCGCTCGACATCGGTGTGCCGTCCGGCCGCATCACCGACATCTTGAATGCCCGGCGCTCGATCACCGCCGATACTGCCGTGCGTCTCGGCCGCTATTTCGGTAACAGCGCGCAGTTCTGGCTCGACCTGCAAGGCCAATACGATATCGCCGTGGTGGAGCGTGAGAACGGCGAAGAAATTGTTCGACGCGTTCATGTGGCAGGGGAACGAAATTACGGTGTCGGATTAGACAACCGGCACCGCGATAGCGTCGGCGAAATTCGCCACAGGCGTAGCGATACGCTGGTGGGTACGCTTCGCGAAACATACGGGGCGAATTTCGCAAAGGGTTATCGGAGCGACGTAACTCTCGGCACTCTTTTGAAAAAGGAAAACGCCCCTAATTTATCAAGTCTGATTAAGCGTGCGAGGACAGGAGACCGGTGACGCCACCTTAATGTTGCCATTTTGTTCTACTAGATTTGGTCATGCAGTTGAGGACGCACGACTAAATCTGGAGGGCTGTCATGGCCAGACGAAATTGCGATACGGGTCTCGACAATCGATGCCGGGACAATGACGGGGAAATCCGCCACAAGCGAAGTGACACCCTGGTTGGCACTTTGCGCAACACGTATGGGCCGGATTTCGCCAAAGGCTATCGAAGTGATGCAAAGCTCGGCACAGTTCTTGATCGCGAGGATGCAGCGACACTGTCTGATCTTTTGAAGCGTTAGCAACAGTCACATCGCGCGAATTAGAATAGGGGGTACGGAGCAATGACTGCTTTGGATCAATTGCCCATTGGTACCTTCGTTGAGTTTCGGGGGTTCGACGACTGGAAGGGCTATGCGTCCGCGATGGGGTATCATCTCGTCTCGCAGGCACTAGGACGACCCGGCTTCTGTCGCATGAGACGTGATATCGGGCTAGTAGCAGACGTCTCTTGTCCTCTGTATTTCAAATATGAAATTATCAGGTAGCCCACAGTCAAATCCCGGATTCGTTTCGCTCATTCGGGCCACCCTTGCCGAACAAAACTCGATCTGTTCATGGCGTCATCGCAGGAAATATGCGATACGCGATTTTTTTCATTCGCAATCATTGGTTCGTCCTTATCACGATCGTTGTGTTACTGGCTGCCGGGTCTGTTCTTGAGCTAAGTAAGTCTCTAGAGCAGGCATCACAAATCGGCGAGTTTATTTCCGGATTTGCCGCAACACTCGCGTTTCTGTGGCTTATTGCAAGTTTTCAGCTTCAGGCCAAAGAAATTGCGTCACAACGAGAGGAGTTGAAACTGCAGCGGACCGCCCTTGAAGGGCAAGCAAGTGAACTGAGGAATGCATCCAAGTTTTCGGCGCTTTCTCAGATTGCAGATATCATGGAGAAGGCAAGAGAAAAGATCGCAAACAGCAGCGTAGTCAAAAGCGAAAATGATCTTTTGGCGGCATTCAACCGAGGACTACCAACCTGGCGTGTCATCTTGGAATCGAAAAATCCGCAACTAGTACAAGATCAATACCAAGAGTGGTTAAAGATCGAAGGTTTGGTCCGAAGCTACATCGCTTCAATCGCGATGGCATTGAAAATATATTTGGAATATTTCGTTCAAGTGGATTTCGATCGCTCGCAAAGCGATGAGGACTTTGTTTATATTTATCAGACCTGGATGAGCAAGGTACCCTATCTGGCAGAGCACAGCGCAAGCGCATACATGCTTGCAAATTTTTTGATGATGTTCCAACCCGGTCTGAAAGCAATGCAATTGGCGGGCCTTGCCGCTTCCACAATGATTCTTGGAAAGAATCTCTTCAAGGAAGGCGCGCTGGAAAAGATGAAAAAGGATTTGGAGGAAAGCGGGGCTCCAGTCCCGGCCATTGCGCAGACGCTCTAGTTTGTGTGCTCCGCCCTCACTCCGCCGCCTCAACCCGCTTCTTCTTCCTCGCCACCCCGCCGCGCGCCAGAACCGGCTTCAGAAACTGCCCGGTATAACTGCGCTTCTCGCGCACGATATCCTCCGGCGTGCCTGCGGCGACGATTTCGCCGCCGCCGTCGCCGCCTTCGGGGCCGAGGTCGATGACCCAGTCGGCCGTCTTGATCACTTCGAGATTGTGCTCGATGACGACGACGGTGTTGCCGCTCTCGACCAGTTCGTGCAGCACTTCGAGGAGTTTTGCCACGTCGTGGAAATGTAGCCCGGTGGTCGGTTCATCCAAAATGTAGAGCGTGCGGCCGGTGGCGCGCTTTGCTCAGCTCCTTGGCGAGCTTGACGCGCTGCGCTTCGCCGCCGGACAACGTGGTCGCCTGCTGGCCGACATGGATGTAGTCGAGGCCGACGCGGTGCAGCAGCGCCAGCGGCTCGCGCACCCGCGGCACCGCCTTGAAGAAGTCGAGCGCCTCCTCGACCGTCATGTCGAGCACGTCGGCGATGGACTTGTTCTTGAACAGCACTTCCAGCGTTTCGCGGTTGTAGCGTTTTCCTTTGCAAACATCGCAGGTGACATAGACGTCGGGCAAAAAGTGCATCTCGATCTTGATGACGCCGTCGCCCTGGCAGGCCTCGCAGCGGCCGCCCTTGACGTTGAACGAGAAGCGGCCGGGCTCGTAGCCGCGCGCCTTCGACTCCGGCAAGCCGGCAAACCACTCGCGGATCGGCGTGAAGGCGCCGGTATAGGTCGCGGGGTTGGAGCGCGGCGTGCGGCCGATCGGCGACTGATCGATGTCGATCACTTTATCCAGATGTTCGAGCCCTTCGATGCGGTCGTACGGGGCAGGGGCCTCGTTGGCGCCGTTGAGCCGCCGCGCCACGGCCTTGTACAGCGTATCGATCAGCAGCGTCGACTTGCCGCCGCCGGACACGCCGGTGACGCAGGTGAACAGACCGAGCGGAATTTCGGCGGAGACGTTCTTCAGATTGTTGCCGCGCGCGCCGATGACTTTGAGCAAGCGGGTGCGGTTCGGCGGCCGGCGCTCGGGGATCGGCACCATCAATTCGCCGGACAGATATTTGCCGGTCCACGAGTCCGGTGCGGCGATCAGATCGTCGACGCTGCCTTGCGCGATCAGATTGCCGCCGTGAATGCCGGCGCCGGGGCCGATGTCGAGCACGTAGTCGGCGGTGCGGATGGCGTCCTCGTCGTGCTCGACGACGATGACGCTGTTGCCGAGATCGCGCAGCCGGCGCAGCGTTTCGAGAAGCCGGGCGTTGTCGCGCTGATGCAGCCCGATGGACGGCTCGTCGAGCACATAGAGCACGCCGGTCAGGCCCGAGCCGATCTGCGAGGCCAGCCGGATGCGCTGGCTCTCGCCGCCGGACAAGGTGCCGCTCGCCCTGGCCAATGTGAGATATTCCAGCCCGACATCGACCAGGAAGCGCAGCCGCTCGCGGATTTCCTTGAGCACGCGCACGGCGATTTCGTTCTGCTTGCTGTTGAGCTTGCCCGGCAGGTCGGTGAACCAGGCCGCCGCGTTCTTCACCGACATGTCGGAGACTTCGCCGATGTGCAGGCCGGCAATCTTCACGCAGAGGGCTTCCGGCTTGAGCCGATAGCCATTGCAGGCTTCGCAGGGCACGTCGGTGAAATAGCGGGCGATCTCCTCGCGCGCCCAATCGCTGTCGGTTTCTTTGTAGCGGCGCTCGAGATTGGTGATGATGCCTTCGAAGGCGCGCTTGGTGTCGTAAGCGCGGGTGCCGTCGTCATAAGAGAAGCGGATCTCGGTGTCGCCCGAGCCATAGAGGATGGCGTCCTGCGTCTTTTTCGGCAGGTCCTTCCACTTGGTGTCGAGCGTGAACTTGTAGTGCTTGCCGAGCGCCTGCAGCGTCTGCACGTAATAGGGCGACGACGATTTCGCCCAGGGCGCGATGGCGCCTTTGCGCAGCGTGCGCTCCTTGTCGGGGATGACGAGCTCGGCATCGATATGCTGCTCGACGCCGAGCCCGCCGCATTTCGGGCAGGCGCCGAACGGATTGTTGAACGAGAACAGCCGCGGCTCGATTTCCGCAATGGTGAAGCCGGAGACCGGACAGGCGAATTTCTCGGAGAAGATGAGGCGTTCAGGTCCGCTTTTGTCGTGAATCTGGCGACCTTCTTGTTGGAAGACTTTCCCCCTGCCGGCGCGCTGCGCGCGACTCCCTCCCCCGCTTGGGGGAGGGTTGGGGAGGGGGTCGGCGAGTTCGGCGACGGCCATGCCCTCGGCGAGCTTCAGCGCCTGTTCGAGCGAATCGGCAAGGCGCGTCGCGATGTCGGGCCGCACCACGAGCCGGTCGACCACGACATCGATGTCGTGGGTGAATTTCTTGTCGAGCGCGGGGGCTTCCGTGATCTCATAGAACGCGCCGTCGATCTTCACGCGCTGATAGCCGCGCTTCATGAATTCGGCGAGCTCCTTGCGGTACTCGCCTTTGCGGCCGCGCACCACCGGCGCCAACAGATAAATTCGCGTGCCTTCGGGCAACGCCAGAATCCGGTCGACCATCTGCGATATGGTCTGGCTTTCGATCGGCAGTCCGGTGGCCGGCGAATAGGGCACGCCGACGCGGGCCCACAAGAGCCGCATATAGTCGTAGATCTCGGTGACGGTGCCGACCGTCGAGCGCGGATTGCGCGAGGTGGTCTTCTGTTCGATGGAAATGGCCGGCGACAGGCCGTCGATCTGGTCGACGTCCGGCTTCTGCATCATTTCCAGGAATTGCCGCGCATAGGCCGAGAGGCTTTCGACATAGCGGCGCTGGCCCTCGGCATAGATGGTGTCGAAGGCGAGCGAGCTTTTGCCCGAACCCGACAGCCCGGTGAACACCACGAGCTGGTCGCGCGGAATATCGAGATCGACATCTTTGAGGTTGTGCTCGCGCGCGCCGCGGATCGAGATCACGTGACGGCTTCCAGCACTGGAACCTTTGGCGGTTTTCTCGCTGTTATTCATACGAAAAAGGTCCCGTTTCGCCGCTTGTCATGGCAGCGCCGGGACATCCTTTGGCTCGCTTTAGCTCTTGCGACGTGTTCCGAACATAGTAAGAACAGGCAGTGTTTGCCAGGGCGCGGCGGGCGTAATCCCCGTCTCTTCGCCGGTCCGGGCGCGTTCAGATGACAGGCAACTGCCAGATTTCGTGGAGCGGGGCCTGAAACGACAAGGGCCGGCATCCTGCCGGCCCTTGGAGTGCGCTTCAATCGGTTACGCGGAACACTACGCAACACCGGCAGACTATTTCAGTTGAGCATGATCTTTCCCGAAAACCGGTACCCACCTTTCGGGATCATGCTCTAGTAGGGTCTGCCTCCAGCCCAATTGAAGCGGTAATTCAGGCCAAACGTCACGGCATGTAAGTTGGATTTGATCGAAACCGGCGTCTGCAAGAACTGGTTATAGGTCTGGGTGCCGAAGTCGTAGAAATCGTATTCGACCTTGGCGGAGAAATTCTCGGTCAGCCCATATTCGATGCCGGCGCCGGCGGTGAAGCCGCTGCGGGTATCGGTCACGTTCTGCGTGCCGGCGACAGCGCCGCCGCCTATCAAGGCTTGGCTGTACTGGACGTTCATCCAGGCGCCGCCGCCCTTAACGTAGAACAGCCAAGCATCGGAGGCATAGCCGGCGCGTCCGGTCGCGGCCGCAATCCACTGCACACTGGACGTGCCGTTTTCCAATACACCGCCGCCTGGTGTGACCGTGGCGACAGTGCCGGTGGCGCCGATATTGGTCGAGGTCCAGGAGCCTTCGACGCCGATCACCCAGGGCGCGAATTCATAATTGGCGCCGACCTGACCGCCGCCGATCACGCCTGACGGACTGTTGGTGATGGTGCCCGCCAGAGCCGTCGCGGGTGCCGCTGTCGCCTGGCTGAAAGTATCGTTCAGAATGCCGCCGCCGACATGGCCGCCGAAATAAATTCCGGTCCAATCGTAAAGCGCGGGGCGATAAACCACCGGAGGAGCCGGGGCGGGAGCCACCGGCAAATCGGCCGCATAAGCGAGCGACACAGGGGCGAGCGACACAGGGGCGAGCGACACGAACGCCGCTGCCGCCACTGCCGACGTCAGCAAACCAATACCAACACGTCTCATACGAAGACCCTGCCGCTGGCCGCTTTGGCGCTAATACAATGCTTCCGAAGGCCGATGGATAGTGCAAAAAAACAACAGCCCGCCGAATTCGCCGGCGGGCTGCTGAAGAAGCGTCGATAGGTGTCTGATCTAGGCTCAGAAACCGCCGAATTTCCAATCCAGGCCAGCGCGTACCAGGCTGGTCTTGAACGAGACGTTGGTGCTCCCGGGGAAGCAGACCACTGAGCAGGTGTCGTTGCCGAGATCGACATAGAGATATTCGATCCGGGCGGTGAGGTTTTCGGTCAGGGCGCCTTCGATGCCAGCGCCGGCCGTCCAGCCGAATTGGGTGGAGGTGGAGTTGGTAAAGGCAGCGCCGGTGGCCTGGATGCTGCCGAATGCGCCGCCTGCCGTGCCGTAGAACAGGACGCGGTCGGCCGCGAAGCCGGCACGGCCGCGAATAGTGCTGAGCCAAGTGTTCTTGGTCGTGCAGCTGGTGCCGGCGCAGAGACCGTTGCTGGTGGAGCCCTTGATACCGGACCAGTCGATATCGCCTTCAACGCCGACGACAAACTGATTGATCTGGTAGTTGGCGCCGACGGTGCCGCCGACCACGCCGCCGCTCAGGTCGAAATTGCCCGAATTGCCGGCGATGGAATTGGTCCAATTAGACGAGCCGAAGCCATAGCCGCCATTGATGCCGATATAGAAACCGGTCCAGTTGTAGACCGGCACGGGCACGAAAGCCGGCGCGCGGGGCGCCGGGGGCGGCGCCTGCGGAAGATCGGCTGCGACGACCGGCGCGCTGGCCGCAATGGTGGCAATGGCGAGCGACAAGGCGCCCGCAAAAAGAATCCGCCTCATATTTGGTCTCCTGTCATTATCGAGGCTTTTGACGTTCGCGCTGCTTCGCCCAGCGGCAGCGCTTTCGCCATGGGGACTGACACCCGCTTTTGTGGACGCCCCAGCCTCCCGGCGTAACTAACGGATGACGCGCCAAAATGATGTGACCTGAAGGTCACATCGGCCGAAAACCTGTGTAAAAACATGCCCCTAAATTGCCCCATTCTCGGCAGGCGCTTGCGTTGAGGTCAAGAACAAAATATGAACAGACTTTCGGCGGCCGAATAGAACCGCAGAAGAGTTGCCAATAGTCATGTGGATAGCGGCAACCGGCAGGGCCGCGCTCTGGTGTCGAGCAATGTTCCGGCACTAGGGTCGCGACCGAAACAGCGTAGCGCGCGACAAAATGCCCGCGCGGCGAAACATGGTGCGCGGCAAGGGTTGGGGCGCGCCGAGCCATGACGTGCGATGAAACGTAGCGCGCGGCGAAACGTGGCGCGCAACGAATCATGAGTGTCATGAAATATGAGCGTCATGAAAGTGGACGCGATGAAACGGAGTAAGTCATGGCGGGAAGCGTCAACAAAGTGATCCTGATCGGCAATCTGGGCGCCGATCCGGAAATCCGTCGCACCCAGGATGGGCGGCCGATCGCGAATTTGCGGCTGGCGACGTCGGAATCCTGGCGCGACAAGGCGAGCGGCGAACGGAAAGAAAAAACCGAGTGGCACCGCGTCGTCATCTTCAATGAAAACCTGTGCCGGATCGCCGAGCAATACCTCAAGAAAGGCTCGAAGGTTTATATCGAAGGCGCGCTGCAGACGCGCAAATGGCAGGACCAGGCTGGACAGGACCGCTATTCCACCGAGGTCGTGCTGCAGGGCTTTCGCGGCGAGCTGACGCTGCTCGACCGCGCCGGCGGACCGGGCGCGAGCGGCGGCGGCGATATGGACGATGCCGGCGGCGATTTCGGCTCGCCGGGCCCGACCCGCAAGGTGGCGGCCGCCGCGGGCGCCGGATCGATGCGCGGCGGCGACATGGACGACGAGATTCCGTTCTGACGGCCAGAAGCTTGTTTCGCGGCTGCTGTGAGGGGCGGGTGCGTTCATCCGCTCATTCCCGCGCCAGCGGGAATCCGGTTAGGTTGCTCGGAGTTAATGAACCGGGTCCCCGCCTTCGCGGGGACGAGCGGCCGTTGCCTGCAAAGCGATGATCGACGTCATCTTCGCCATCAAATTCGTTCATGTGCTGGCCGCGGCCGTGATGTTCGGCACGTGGCTTTGCTTGGCGGCGTTCATGCTGCTGGCGCACCGGTCCGGCAACACTTCGGTCGTGGCCTTGACCGCGCAATTCGTCGTCAGCGTCGAGAAGATCGTGATGATCCCGGCCATCGTGCTGCAGCCGCTCAGCGGATTTCCGCTCGCCAGCGCAATCGGGTTTCAGCCGTTCGGCGAATTGTGGATTGTTATTTCGATCGCCTTCTACGCCGTAATCGTCGTGTGCTGGATTCTGGCGATGCGCATCGAGATCCGCATCCGCGGCCTGGCGCGCGAGGCCGCCCTTGAATCACGGCCATTGCCGAAAGCCTATCGCCGGCAGTTCCGCACCTGGTGCATGCTGGCCGGCCCGCTTCTCATCGGCGTGGCCTGTGTCTTCGCCTTGATGATCTGGCAGCCGCGCCTGGATTAGTTCGCTCTAGGCGGTGAGCGCGAGATCCTCATCGTCGCCGGCGGCGAGTTTTTCCAGTGCCGGGCCTGAAATCACAAAAGTGAGACATTGCGGCAGCGGCTGAAAGCCGGTGCTCACGTAAAACTGTTGCGCCGGATTGTCGGCATGGACCGTGAGCTCGATGATCGGGCTGCCGAGCTCGCGCGCCAGCGCCGCGACGCGCGCCACGAGCGCACGCGCAATCCCCTGCGCGCGGTATTGGGGTTCGACAACAAGATCCTGCAGGAACACCACCGGCCCATTCCATCCGGTGACGACGCGCTGACTGCAGGTCGCCATACCGATGATGGCGCTCTCCGCGCCGGCCGTGATGTCGGTGCGTTCGGCGACGAAAGCCATGAAGCCGGGTTTGGGTCCGAAACCGTCGCGCAGCCAATCGGCTTCAGTGGCGGTGAGCGCGTGCAGCGCATCTTCGCCGGCGGCCAACAGGCGCTTGAGCCGCATCAGCGCCGGCACGTCGCGCGGCTGCGCGTTGCGTATCTCGACCGGAACGGCGGCTTTTTTCTCCATGCCTGCCAGCATCGCCGAGCGCCAACCACTACACGGTGATGTCGACGGCCTTGCCGGCCCGGCCGGTCGGCGGTGCAGCCGCGCTCGAGCTTTGCCCATCGACATCGCTGATCGACGGCGCCGGGCTGCGGTTGGTCCGGTGAAGCGCCGATGACGATGACGCTTGCTGAGGCTGCGGGCTTGCCGAAATTCCGGAAATGGCCATAGCGCGGATTCCAGTACGCGATTCCAGTGGCGAGTATTTCCAGCCGAGAGTGGACCGGTATGGTTAATGAAGGCTTACGCCTCTATCGCCGCGCAGGCGCGACAGGGTCGATCCGAATGCGGTATTGGAGGCGCAGCAAAGAGGCTGTCGCGTTATGAAAATCGCTTCGCGGCTCGTTTCGATAATTTTCGTGTTGGCTCTGCTGTTCGCCGCCGGCGATGCGATGGCGGCGCCGCCGCACGGACTGTGCTTCAATTACGGCCATGACGGTTACGTGCACGACCTGTCGCCCGGCGGGCAGGTCGATCGCGATTTCCAAAGGCTGTTAGGCGGCGGCGTCCGTTGCCTGCGCATCGCCTATAACGGCTTCAACGACGCGCAGGCGGAAGCGCTGGCGCGCTTCGCCAAGACACGCGGTTTCTACGTGATCAGCGGCGGCGAATGGGGCCAGCTCGACGTCGCGCAGCTGCCGCAATATCGCGCGCAGGTGATCCAGCAAGCCAAGTGGGCGCAAGCCAACGGCATCGATCAGCTCAGCGTCGGCAACGAGCAGGAGGATCGGCTTTCCGGCATTTCCCTTACGCGCTGGGCCAACGAGGTGGTCGCGCTGGCCGCCGACGTGCGTGGCGCCTTCTTCGGCACGGTGTCCTACGAAGCTCCCGCCACCTATGCGGATGAATGGGCAAAGGCCAATATCGGCAGCCTCGATCTGCTGGGGCTCAATGCCTACTACGGCTACGAGCGCAACGCGGCCGCGCTTGCCGAAAACGTGGAGGCTCATGGTGCGAGCCGCGTCTACATATCCGAGATAAATTGTAACCTGTCGGAGCGGCCGCTCTGCGCGACCGACGCGGGGCTCGCCGCGGAAATGAAAGAAGATCTATTGCGGCTGATCCGTGAAAACCCACAGACGGCTTTTTATGTCTATACTTGGCGCGCCATCGGACACGATGCGGCGTTCAGCTTGGTCGCGTACCCGGATACGCTCGCTTTGCTCGGCATCAGATAACGGACGGCGAGAATTTTGAGGGAGCATGATCTTTTCGGAAAACCGGCTTCCACTTTTCCGGATCATGCTCTAGCCGCCGATAACGGCGCGAATGCCGTCGACGACATATTGCACGGCAAGCGCCGCCAACAGCACGCCGAGGAGCCGCGACAGCACGATATTGCCGGTCACGCCGAGAAAGCCGGAAATGCGTTCGGCCAGCCGGAAGGTCAAAAGGCACGACGCGGCGACTGCGACTTCCACGGCAACAAGCACGCCGAGCAGCCGCCAATCGCCGTCGGCGCGTCCGGCGAGCAGCACGGTCGCGGCGATGGCGCCGGGGCCGGCCAGCAGCGGGATCGCGAGCGGGAAGGCGGCGACATTGCGCACGCGCTCCTCCATCGCCTGTTCGGCGGCCTCGCCTTCGTGACGGCTGCGCACCCCGAACACCATTTCGGCAGCGATCCAGAACAGCAGCAGCCCGCCGGCAATCCGGAACGCCGGCAGCGAAATGCCGAACAGCACAAGCAGCCGATCGCCCACCAGTGCGGTGCCGATCAGGATGATGCCGGCAATGACGCTCGCGCGCAGCGCCACGCTCTTGCGCGCCTCCTTCGGCATGCCGTCGGTAACCGCGAGAAAGGTCGGCGCCATCGCGATCGGATCGACCACGACAAACACGGTGACGAATGCCGAGATGGCGAAATCGAGCAACATGACAGGCGTCCAGCTATCGCGTTTTGCGCAGTCTGACATCCTCTTGTGTCACGGTCTTGCCCTAGTTCCCAAAGCACTTTTTCGCGGCGCCAAATTGTCCCAATAAGACCTTGAAATCGCGAAGGAAAATCATACGTAAAAGCGGCCGATAAAGGTGGCATTGGCCGGCCTGATCGGGTACAAAAATTGAATCCGATTCGCGCGGATTCACGCGCTTTTTCACAGCTGGGATTCTTAGACTTTGTCAGATCAGGATAACGCTCCGCCGGCAGGTGGCGATGACGGCAGCGAGGGGCCGTCCGATATTCGCCCGGTGTCGATTACCGAGGAAATGAAGCGGTCGTATCTCGATTACGCCATGAGCGTGATCGTGGCGCGTGCGCTGCCGGATGCGCGCGATGGTCTCAAGCCGGTGCATCGGCGCATCCTCTATTCGATGCACGAGAACGGCTACACGCCCGACAAGAAATACGTGAAGTCGGCGCGTGTCGTCGGCGACGTGATCGGCAAATATCATCCGCACGGCGACCAGTCGATCTACGACGCGCTGGTGCGCATGGCGCAGGATTTTTCCATGCGCCTGCCGCTGATCGATGGGCAGGGCAATTTCGGCTCGGTCGACGGCGATCCGCCGGCCGCCTATCGTTACACCGAGGCCCGCCTCACCAAAGTTTCGATGGCGCTGCTGGACGATCTCGACAATGAGACCGTCGATTTCCAGCCCAACTATGACAATACCGAGCGCGAACCCGCGGTATTGCCGGCGCGCTTTCCCAATCTCTTGGTCAACGGCGCCGGCGGCATCGCGGTCGGCATGGCGACCAATATTCCGCCGCACAATCTCGGCGAGGTGATCGACGCTTGCATCGCGCTGGCCGACGACCCGGGTCTGTCGATCGAGGATCTGATCGCCATCGTGCCGGGCCCGGATTTCCCGACCGGCGGCATTATTCTCGGCCGCCAGGGCATACGTTCCGCTTATCACCTCGGCCGTGGCTCCATCACGATGCGCGGCAAGGTGGAGTTCGAGACCTTGCGCGGCGAGCGCGAGGCCATTGTCATTTCCGAAATTCCCTACCAGGTGAACAAAGCGCACATGGTGGAACGCATCGGCGAACTGGTGCGCGAGAAGAAGCTCGAGGGAATTGGCGCGTTGCGCGACGAATCCGACCGCGACGGTTTCCGCGTGGTGATCGAATTGCGGCGCGATGCGGTGCCGGACGTGGTGCTCAACCAGCTTTACCGTTTCACGTCGCTGCAATCCTCGTTCGGCGCCAACATGGTGGCGCTCGAGGGCGGTCGGCCGCTGGTGATGAACTTGAAGGATCTGCTGCGGTCCTTCATCGCGTTCCGCGAAGAAGTGATCTATCGGCGCATCAAGCACTTGCTCGGCAAGGCACGCGATCGCGCCCACATCCTGGTTGGGCTCGCGATCACTGTCGCCAATATTGACGAAGTGATCAGATTGATCCGCGCTTCCAAGGACGCCAACGAGGCGCGCGAACAATTGATGAATCGCGACTGGCCGGCACGCGACGTCGAAACCATGGTGACGCTGATCGACGATCCGCGCCACGCCATGTCGCCCGCGGGCACCACGCGGCTGTCGGCGGAGCAGGCCAAGGCCATTCTCGACCTGCGGCTGCAGCGGCTGACGGCATTGGGGCGCGACGAGATCAAGGCCGAGCTCGACAAGCTTGCCAAAGAGATCGCCGATTATCTCGATATTTTGCGCTCGCGTGCGCGAATCCAAACGATCCTCAAGGACGAGCTCATCGCCATCAAGAATGAATTCGCCACACCTCGCCGCACCGTGATCATCGATCAGGAAGGCGAGATGGAGGACGAGGATCTGATCCAGCGCGAGGAGATGGTCGTCACCGTCTCGCACGCCGGTTACGTCAAGCGCGTGCCGCTCTCGACCTATCGCGCGCAGAAGCGCGGCGGCAAAGGCCGCGCCGGGATGCAGACCCGCGACGAGGATTTCGTCACCCGCCTGTTCGTCGCTTCAACGCATACGCCGGTGCTGTTCTTCTCCTCGCGCGGCCAGGTCTACAAAGAGAAAGTGTGGCGGCTGCCGCAAGCCGCGCCGCAGGCGCGCGGCAAGGCGATGATCAATATTCTGCCGCTCGAGCAGGGCGAGAATATCACCACGATCATGCCGCTGCCCGAGGACGAGAAGACCTGGGACAAGCTCGACGTGATGTTCGCCACGACGCGCGGCACGGTGCGCCGGAACAAGCTGTCCGATTTTGCCGATGTGCGCCGCTCCGGCATCATCGCTATGAAACTCGATGAGGGCGATGCCATCGTCGACGTGCAGATCTGCAAGGAGGACGACGACGTTCTCCTCACCTCGGCCGGCGGCCAGTGCATCCGCTTTGCCGTCAACGACGTGCGCGTGTTTACCGGCCGCACCTCGATGGGCGTGCGCGGCATCAATCTGACCGACGGCGACAAGCTGATCTCGCTGTCGATCCTGCGCCATGTCGAGGCCAGCGCCGACGAGCGCGTTGCTTATCTTAAGCGCGCCAACGCGGTGCGGCGTGGCGGCAACGGCGACGCCGAGGACAATGGCGCGACCGATGCCGAGGAGGCTGAGGGCGCGATTGAACTCGGCCAGGACCGCTACGCGGCTTTGTCCGCCGCCGAGCAGTTCGTGCTCACCGTTTCCGAAAAAGGTTTCGGCAAGCGCACGTCGTCGTTCGAATACCGCACCACCGGCCGCGGCGGCAAAGGCATCGTCGCGATGGCGATCACCGAGAAGAACGGCAAGCTCGTCGCCTCGTTCCCGATCGAAGAACCTGATCAGATCATGCTGGTCACCGACGGCGGCCAATTGATCCGCTGCCCGGTCGACGGCATCCGCATCGCCGGCCGCTCGACGCAGGGCGTCATCGTGTTCTCGACCGGCGAGGGCGAGAAGGTCGCTTCGGTGGAGCGGCTCTCCGAGGAGAGCGAGCAGGGCGAGGAGAACGGCAACGGCGAGGGATAATCTTACGAAATGGCTCAATTCGAGCTGGCAGCAATAAGCCAGTCTACACGCGCTCGTGCTTCTTGCTCTGCCGTGTCAGCAGAATCGCAGATGGATTTGAATGGTATCAGCGGTATCCAGGCTGGACTGCCGTCTGGACAGGAGTAACGTTTTAATTCTTGGAATCCAAACATTCCACTGCTGGATTCGTAAATCTCGACCCTTCGAGTGCCGTCGCCGTTATTGATTACTTTTACGATACGCCGTCTCATGTGTGTTCCTGGGAGCAGGAATTTGTTCACGGCTTCGAACACATCATTACACGAAAATTGTATGATGCGCCTCGTAACTTGCAGCTTGGATCATCGAAGTGGTGGAAGCTCCTATAGATTTTAAACTCCTGGCCGGCGCCGGCGCGCCGGCGCGCGATTACAAGGCCGGCGACGTCATTTTCAAGGAAGGCGATGCCGCGCAGGAGCTTTTCATCGTTCAGAGCGGCGACGTCGAGATTCGCTTCGGCAATCGCCTCCTTGAAAAGCTGCCGCAGTTCAGCATTTTCGGCGAGATGGCGCTGATAGACGCGAGCCCGCGCAGTGCGACCGCGGTGGCCGCATCGGACCTCAAGCTCGTTCCTGTCACCGAAAAGCAGTTCCTGTTCCTGATCAGCAACACGCCGCATTTCGCGCTCAACGTGATGCGGATCATGGCGCGGCGGCTGCGGGCGATGAACAAGAGCCTATAGCGGGTGATGCTGCCGCCGTCTTTGCGATAGCGAGCGTCTTTGCGATAGCGAGCCTTGGCGGGGTCGCGTATCGTGACTTCGCCCTGGAGGCTGATCGATGAATTGGGACCTGTTCGCCGCTTTCCTCGTTATAACCGCGGTCTTGATCGTTGTGCCGGGCCCGATCGTGACTTTGATCATCGCCACCGGTGCGCGGCAGGGCGTTCGCGCGGCTCTGGTGACGGTGGCTGGAACTTCGATTGGTAACACCATTCTGCTCGCGGCGATTGCGTTTGGACTGGGCTGGGTTCTGCAAAACGCGGAAACGCTCTTTGTCATCCTGCGCTGGATCGGCGCCGCTTACTTGATCTGGCTCGGCATCCTCGCCTGGCGTCATGCGGGTGAATTGAAGCCGGTAGAGACTAGCGGCCGCGTGAATTTCACCCGCGGGCTTCTCGTGGCGCTGTCAAACCCGAAAACCATCGCGTTTTTCACGGCTTTCCTGCCGCAATTCATCGACCCGGCCTTGCCGGTCGCGCTGCAGCTTGCGGTGATGTGCGCGGTCACGACGCTGCTTGCCGCCTTATCGGACACAGCTTGGGCGATCGCGGCCGGCATCGTTGCTTCCCACCTCGGCCGCGCCTGGTTCATGCGGCCGGCACGCGCCAAGCTGCTCGGGCGGGTGTCCGGCTCCGTTTTAATTGGCGGCGGCGTGTGGCTGTCGCTTGCCCGCCGCGCCGGCTGACGCCGATGACGCGACGGCTTGCCGCAATCTCGCTTCTCGCAGCGGCGATATTCGCCGCTTTGGGACCGAGCGCGGCACTGGCGGCCTCGCGCGCGCATGTTTATCTGTTCCGCGGTCTTGCCGATATATTCTCCACCGGCATGGACACGCTTGCCGACGAGATCAACAAGCGCGGCGTTTATGCGACGTCGCACAGCCATACCGAATGGAAAGCGCTCGCCGATCAAGCCGCGGCGGAGTACAAGGCCGGCAAGGAAGGGCCGATCATTCTCGTCGGCCATTCGCTCGGCGCCGATGCCGTCATGGAGATGGCCGACTATCTCGGCGACAAAAGCGTGCCGGTGGCGCTGGTGATGCCGTTCGACGGCACGCAATCCTTCCCGGCATCGGCGAATATCAGCCGCGTCGTCAATTTCACCCAGCGCGATTACGCTTATATGCGCAAAGGGCCGGGTTTTCGCGGCACGCTGGTCAATGTCGATCTAAGCTCGGATCCCAATATCGGCCATCTCAATATCGACAAGTCGGCGCGGCTGCATGCGCGCGCGATCACGGAAATCTTGGCGGTCGCCGCCGGTCACATGGGCCTGCCGGTCGCGGACAAACCGGGAGGCGCGCCGCCGATGCCGAGCGTCACCATCGGCAATGTGCATCGCGATGATCGCCACGAGGAGAATGTGCGCCACGAGGAGCCCGGCAGCGGTGAGCGCAGTTTCGAGCGCGAGGTGCCATCGGCTCCATTCGTGCCGCCCGCGCCAGCCGTGCCGACAGCCCGGCCGCCCAAGGCGGAGGAGGCGACGGTGCCGACAAAGCCCGAGACAAGTGCGTCCCCGCCTGCCAATATGCCGCTTCAGGCGCCAGTGGCGCCCGTGAGCCCGGTCTTTCCGCCACAGCCGCCGCCACCGCGCCCAGTTCCGGTCAAACCGATAGACATACCGGACTGAGCTTTTCGGGACGCGTCTTTGGATTTTAGTTTGCCTTTATGGTGGGCGGGATGAGTGGGCGACGCTTCGGTGTGGCGTTTTTGCTGGCGGCTGCGCTGGCGGCCGTGATTTTAGCTGCGCGGCTGGCATTTTATCCGTCGGTCAACACCGCCGTGCGGGCGCGGCAAACCCAAATCCAGCACAGTCTCGATCCGCGGGTTGCCGATCTGGTGCAGGCCGGAAAAGTCCGTGTCGGGCTCGGGCTCGGCAATCGTGCCTCGGCGATGCGGGACCCGGTGACCGGTGAGATGCGCGGCATGGCCGCGGACCTCGCCCGCGCGCTGGCCGCGCGCATCGGTGTCGCTTTGGATGTCGTGGAATATCCGAGGCCTGGTGCGGTGTTCGACGGTGCGCAAACCGACGCCTGGGACGTGACCTTCCTGGTGATGGATCCGGAGCGGGCCGCCGCCGCCGATGTTTCGCCCGCTTATATGCAGAGTGAATTCACGTATCTGGTGCCGGGGGGCTCGACGATTAGCGATATCTCGGACGCTGACCGGCCCGGCATTCGTATCGGCGTGCCGCGCGGCGACGCGGTTGATTTGAGCTTGAGCCGGATCTTGAAGCAGGCGACCTTGATGCGCGCCGAGAACCAGACGGCCGGTATCGATCTGTTGCGCACCGGCCAAGTCAATGCCTATGCCGCGCCGCGGCCGGCGCTGCTCGCGCTGTCGGCGCAAGTGCCGGGCTCGCATGTCCTGGCCGGCGCCTTTGCCACCGTATCCTGGGCCGCCTTCGTGCCCAAAGGCCACGGCGAGCGCCTGGCCTATGTCACCGCCTTTGTCGAAGAGGCCAAGGCGGACGGCACGGTGGCGCAATTCATCGCGCGCGAAGGGTTACGCGGCACCGAAGTCACGCCACCGGCAAAACGCGAGTGAGCCTGGATTTCGTTGTTTGAGCATGATCTTTTACGGAAACCGATTTTCAGATCAAATCATTTCGATCGAGACGCCAGCCTCGCCAGCGTATTTGCGCTGTATGCTTGCGCGCGCCGACCACGTCGCTAACATTCGCGTCGCTAACATTCGCTCAGAACAATCAAGCCGAGGGGAAGCGCCGCGATGACCATGCCGATTGCGCTCAACGACATCACGATTCATCCCATCATCGAGCAGCAGGGCGCTTTCTTCGATACGATGGGATTTTTTCCGGATTTGACGAAAGATGTCCTCGACGAGAACCGGCCCTGGCTGCAGCCGGAATTTGTCGATGCCGCGGGCGGATTGCTGCTCTGCATCCAGAGCTTCGTGATCAAGACGCCGCACCACAACATTCTGGTCGATGCCTGCGTCGGCAATCACAAGCCGCGCCCGACCCGGCCGTTTTGGAACATGCTCAACAGCGACCGCTTCGAGAAGGAACTGGCGGCCGTCGGCCTTACGGTCGACGATATCGACTATGTGATGTGCACGCATCTGCACACCGATCATGTCGGCTGGAACACGCGGCTCGAAAACGGCCGCTGGGTGCCGACCTTTCCCAAGGCGCGATACATCATGTCCGACCGCGAGCTTGCCCACTGGACGCAGCGCGAGAAGGACAATCCGTCGAGCGTGCCATGGATCACCGACTCGGTGCTGCCGATCGTCGAAGCCAAACGCGCCCAGATCGTGAAAAGCGATTTTGCTTTCAACGAACGGATCCAATTCATCCCGACGCCCGGTCACACCATCGATCATTTCTCGGTTCTGGTCGGCGGAGCCGGCGACGACTGCCTGATCACCGGCGACATGATCCACTCGCCGCTGCAGGGCAAGTATCCGCAATACGGCATGATGTCGGATTATGATTCCCGCCAGGCCGGGCAGACGCGGCATCGGGTGTTCGATCGCTTCTGTGAGACCTCGACGATCATGTGCGCCACGCACTTTCCGGCGCCGTCGACCGGCCGGGTGCGGCGCTGGGGCGACGGCTACAAATTCGTGGCACTCGAGGCGTGATGCAAAGCATCGGCCGCTGTGATATCAGGCGCCATGACCCAACATCACGATGATAGTCACGGTTCGGCGCGCGACGAGGCCGAGCGCTGGAAACACGATGGCGTCCGCGTCATTCCGGGCAATCAGCTCGATCCCAATGTGCCGTCGACGCCGGGCATGGACCGCAAGGCCGCGATCAATTTCGCCCGCGCCGGCGCGCAGAAACTCTGGGCCGGCACGGTGACGATCAAGCCGAATGCCAAGACCGGCGCGCATCATCACGGCCATCTCGAAAGCATCATCTATGTCGTGCGCGGCAAGGCGCGCATGCGCTGGGGCGAGCATTTGCAATTCACCGCGGAAGCCAATCCGGGCGATTTCATTTTCATTCCGCCTTATGTGCCGCATCAGGAAATCAATGCCTCGACCGACGAAGTGCTGGAATGCGTCTTGGTGCGCAGCGATGGTGAGGCGATCGCGATCAATCTGGATATCGAACCGGTAGAAAAGCCGGAGACGGTGTTATGGATTGATCCGATCCATCGCGCGCCGGCAAAGACTTAAGTTTCGGCGGCCATCAAGCTCCGCAACTGCCGCGGAGTTTTGCAACTATGGCGCGGTAATTCCCGCGATGATTGGCCAAATTTGCGGGCGATAGATTTCTTGACAATGGCGGGCTTTGGATCACAATTTTGCGGTACCCTTCTGGACACGGAGGTTTGAATGGTTCCGCCGGGTCAAAGGGCCGCGATGATTGTTGCGGGATTTATTCGGACCGCAACATAGCGGCACGCACGCGAATGGCTCGCCGGGCGCGACATTCAGCGGGTCGCATCAGTGAGGCATGACCCCATCTTGGTCGCCCCCGGCGATTATCTGCTTCGGCGGCGCTCGACGATCGATTATTGGAACAGCCGATAGCCGAAGGTGTGGCATTGGTCCAATCCGCATTGCGCGACGACGGACAGGAAATTGATCGCGCAGATCGCAATCACATAGGCCCCGAGCAGTTGAACCGCGGTGCGGAGCGGAGTGCGCTCGGCGGCCGCTGCGGCGTGCGCCCCGCCGAACAGCGCGAGCCGGATCGCAAAGCCGAGCAATAATGCCACCGCGATAATGACGGACCACACCGGCAGGTGAATGCCGAAGACGGCGCTGCCGATATATTCGTGGCCGGGACGGGGAAACAGATCGAGCAGCGTCTGCCGCACCGAGATCACCAGCAATAGCACGGCGAAAATCAGTGCAATGCCGGTGCCGCGTTCGGAATTGTCGGACCGCAACTGCACGATCAGCCCGAAGCAGCAGCCGAACATGGCGACCCGTTGCAGGAGACAGAGCGGGCAGGGGATTTCGCCGAACGCATATTGCATGACCATGGCCGCGGTCAGGATGGCGGCGAGAACGGCGAGCATGAGCACGAGGATCAGGCGGTCCAGGGCCTCGACCATCGACGATGCTCCGGTCGCGCGCATCTCAGGTCTCACAGCTGCAGCCACGGCATGCGAAAGCCGTAGTCGGGGCTATACACCTCCCAAAGGAAAAGACCGAGTCCCAAGACCAAGCTGACGAAGAGGCACGACATCGCCAGCCGCCGCAATCCGGCGAAGTCGAGGACGAAAGCAAGCAACAAGCTTGCAAAAACCGCAGCCATCATCGCTTGGGCTCTCGTGCTCTTTGGCCGTTACACACTTTGACACTTAGACGATGGCATTACGCCTTATGACCTCGGCATAATATGATGCGCTGAGCTTAGGCCTCCGCTTTTGCGTGGCATAGTCCACATGGATCACGCCGAAGCGCGTAGCATAGCCGTCGGCCCATTCGAAATTGTCGGCCAGACTCCAGACGAAATAGCCGCGCACCGGCGCGCCTTCGGCGGTGGCGCGCTGGAGCATGGCCAGATAGTTGCGCAGGAACATGACCCGGTCGCTGTCATAGACGATGCCGTCCGCGGCCAGGACATCGAGTGTGCCGCAACCGTTTTCGCTGATGAAAATGTCCGGTACGTTCCAGACTTTGTGAAGGTGCCGCGGCGCCCAATAGAGCGCTTCCGGGCCGACATATTGCCAAGACGACGCCATGCGCGGATGCGATCTGGCGAAGGGAACGATCTCATAGCCGGGGCTCGCGGAAATCGCCCGGACATATTGCGGCGAATAAACATTGATACCGACGAAATCCAGCCGGCTCGAGATCGTCTTCAAGTCTTCGGCGGTGAATTTCGGCGCCGCGGCGCCGGCCGCGGCGAGGAAGGCGTTGGTGTAACGCCCCTCGAGGATCACTGTGAGCGTTCCCGCATTCAGCTGGCGGGTAGCGTGTTCCGCGGCCGCAATATGTTCGGGCGTCGCGACTACGGGAACGCAGGCCGCGATATTCTCGGCCAGTCCGATTTTGGTGCCCGGTTTGCCCTGCGCGCGGATCGCTTCGACCGCAAGGCCGTGGCCGAGTACGGCATGGTGGCGCACCTGGTTGAGCCGCGCCGGCGGCAGTTTCAGGCCGGGCGCAAACTGACCGCTGCCATAGCCGAGCTCAACGAATGTGGTGAATTCGTTGATCGTGAAAAAATGCCCGATGCGATCGCTCAGCTTTTCGCTGACAAAGCCCGCGTAATCGGCGAAGGCTTTGGCGGTGTCGCGGGACTCCCAGCCGCCGTTATCTTGAAGCGCCTGCGGCAGATCCCAGTGATAAAGCGTTGCAAACGGCACAATGCCGTTCACAAGCAGCTCATCCGTCAGCCGGTCATAGAAATCGAGGCCCTTGGCATTGGGCTCGCCCGTGCCTTGCGGGAAGATGCGCGGCCAGGAGATCGAGAAACGATAGGTCTGCGCCCCGAGCGTTTTGATCGACTGCACATCGTCCTTGTAACGATGATAGTGATCGAGGGCGACGTCGCCGGTATCGCCGCCTTGGATCTTGCCGGATGTGTGGGTGAAGCGGTCCCAGATCGATTCGCCTTTGCCGTCTTCGTTCCACGCGCCTTCGATCTGATAGGCCGAGGTCGCCACGCCCCAGTGAAAATCTTGCGGAAAATCCTGCGACCGGTCCAAGCCGGCTTCGGCATCGGCCGGCGTCGATGCGTTCGCCGCGAGCGCGCTTGCGCCCACGAGCTTCATAAGATCGCGGCGCGAGGTTTCCCCGGCCGCCGGCGCAGTAGGTTTTTCTGACATTGTCACTTTCAGGACTCGTCGTTTCAGAACAATCCGGTGAGCAAGGATAAAAGCAACAGCACAGTCACGGTGAGAAGACCTTGTAGCAGCGTTCCGATGCTGAACGCAGTGAGCCCGCGTAGCGGCGCAAACCCAGCACGGGCGGCGACCAGCCAGAAATAATCGTCGTTGACGTGGGATAAGGTCATTGCGCCGGCGCCGATGGCAAGCGCGGCGAGTGCCTTCGCGTTGGTGCCGTCAAATCCAAGCGCGGTCGTCAGCGGCTGCATCATGCCGGCGGCGGTGATGGCGGCGACGAGCGAGGAGCCTTGAAGCGTCTTCATCACGGCAGCGGCGAAAAACGGCACGAGGATAGCGAACGGCCCGACATGCCAGGCGAGCACATGCTCCGCCAGCAATGTCGCCATACCGGTTTCCTGGCAAAGCCGCTGCAGGCCGCCGGCCGCGCAGACGACAAGGAGGAGGCCCGCGATATTGCCGAACACCCGCGCCGTCCAGGCCGGATCGGTGACGAGACCAAACCCCTGCCGTGGCTGGCCTAAAATCATAATGGCAACGCCAGCGAGGAAAAGAATAAGCGGGCGGCCGATACCGAGGATCAATTCGCGGGTCGGTCCGCCGCCGAGCGGCTCGGTTGGAATACTGCCGAGGGATTGAAACATCAGCATCCCGAGCGGCACTACGGCCGCAAGGCAGAGCACGAAGGCCGAACCGCCGCCGCGCCGCTCCGGCAGCGGTGGCGGATAGAGCTGGGCCGAGCTATCGGCGGCCGCTTCGCCATTCGCCGACCAGCGGGCGAATGTGGCGCCGAGTGTGACCGCCAAAATCGCAAGCGGCATTCCGAACAGCGCAACGCGGACCCAATCGGCATCAAGAATAGCTGCTGCTGCGATCGGGACCGGCGAAAGAATCATGAGGCCGTGGCTCGCGGAAATACCGAGCGCGAGCGAGACGGTTGCGCCTTCGCGTTGCCGCGCGGTCTTGCCACCGAGCGGGCGCAGCAGCGGTGTGAGGAGGGCAAAGGCGGTTGTGTGTGAAGCGCCGCCGCCGGCAACAAGTCCCAATGCCGCGGCGACGGCATGAGCGCTTAACCACTGCGCCCGGCTACGCAATCGCTCGATCGAGGCCAACAGCCGGTCGGAGGCGGACGTGGTTTCGGCGATGCCGGAAATCAGCGCCGCCGCGACGATCACCAGACCCGGCGAGTAGATCTTGTCGGAAAAGCCGGTGCCGAAAACCCTGCCGAGGATCGAGGTGGGAAATCCGGCGATAAAGCTAAAGACCGCGGCAACAACCACGATCGCAACAAACGGATGAAAGTGCCGCCACTGGACGGCGGTGACGAGGACGATGACGGCAGCAAGAAAGACCAGCGCTTGGGCAATAGGCATGCCGTACATCGAAAATGTAACCTCATTAAAGTGACAGACAGGCGACTGTCGCCGCTGCGCGACGGGCGTTATGCATTGATTTTAAAGCACGATCCGGAAAACCGGTCACTGGTTTTCGGCAACCATCATGCAGAATTGACTTTTCGCTTCTGGCACGGTTTTGGCTTTGAATTGGTCTGCACAAGGCGCCTGAGAGGGGCATTGTTAATGTGCGTTCGCAGCCTGCCGTTCTGTCGCCAATTCCGCGTCCAGCACCGCGCGCTCGTCTCGGTTTTCATCTCGGTCATTGTCTCAGCTGTGACCCTGTCGCTCGGCAGCGGCTTGGTGTCGGCTGCGACCGCCGATTTCATTCACGCCGACGGCACGCGGCTGGTGGACGGCAGCGGCACTTTTGCCATCAAAGGGATCAACCTCGGCAATTGGTTGGTCCCCGAGGGCTACATGTTCAAATTCAAGCACGCGCTAAGCCCGACCGAAATTGCGGGTGTCGTCGAGACCTTGGTCGGGCCGGAACAGGCGACGCGTTTCTGGACCGAATTCCGGGATGTCTACGTCGCCAAGGACGATATCGATTTCATCAAAGCGGCCGGCTTCAATACCGTGCGTGTGCCGCTGAATTGGCGGCTTTTTGTCGAGCCCGGCGCCACGGCAAATGACGACAAGTTCGAAGGGCCGGGCTGGGCGCTGCTCGATCGTCTGGTGCAGTGGTGTCACGAAGACGGCTTGCATGTCATCGTCGACCTGCATGCCGCCCCCGGCGGCCAGACCGGCGTCAATCACGACGATGGCACCGGTTTTCCGCTGACCTTCTATGTGCCGCGCTACCGCGACCTCACCATCGCCTTGTGGCGCGAGCTCGCCGCGCATTATCACGACGAGACCGCCGTGCTCGGCTACGATCTGCTCAACGAGCCGATCTCGCCCTATAACGACGTGAATTATCTCGATCCGCAATTGGAGCCGCTTTACCACGACATCGTGGCGGCGATCCGCAGCGTCGACAATAACCACGTCGTGCTGCTCGCCGGCGCGCAATGGAGCACTAATTTTTCGGTATTCGGGCGGCCCTTCGACGGCAATGCCGTCTACGAGTACCACAAATTCTGGGCCAATCCGACCCGCGACGCCCTGCAGGATTATCTCGATTTCAGCAATCGCTGGAACGTGCCGGTCATGATCGGGGAGACCGGGGAATATACCAACGTCTGGAACGAGAAATTCCGCAGATTGCACGAGCGGTTCAATATCGGCTGGTGCTTCTGGACCTACAAGAATCTCGACACCAACACGTCGGTGGTCTCGATTGAAAAACCGCAAGGGTGGGACAGGGTTGCCGAGGTCGGCAGCGCCGAACCGGCCGCCATGCCGTCGCGCGAACAGGCGCAGACGATTCTCGACGCCTACCTCGAAGCTGCCAAATTGAAGAACGGCCGGGTCAACGGCGGCTATCTCAAGTCGCTTGGTCTTGTCGTCCCGTAACGGTTCCGCTGCTGCGGCGCAGCGCGGGCAGGGCCGATGATATTGCTAAGCGGAATTCTTTAAAAGAATCGCTGACCGGGCGGTTTCTGTTCGGCGGCGAATACCGTAATTCGATACCTATTTTGCGCGCGAGATGAACAATCTGACAGACATCATCGGCGCGGAGGCGAGTAAGAGCTAACACCCTGCCTACAGTCAGCACACGATGCTGCACGTCCGGCGCCGAGTGTTGCTAAGTTGCGACAAAGGCCCGCTTTTACACGTGTTTGGGGCCTATACTCGCTTGCGCAGCGATTTCTTGTGTGTGACAGTGAATCGTTCCCCCAGGGGCTAATTTCCGAGGGGCGTCTCAGGTTGAGGAGGAACTCATGCGCCGTATTCGTCTTTCGCTGTGCGTGGCCGTCGCGTTGTCGGCTCTCGCTTATTCCGGAGCTCAGGCTGCCGGTCTGAACTGCGCGGTTGGTATCACCGTGAACAACAAGGCTTCGATCTGGCTGCACCATCACAAGATCGCGTCGTGCTCGGGCGCGTATGGTTGCAAGTGCGTGTCGTGCTACGACTGGAACGGCTCCGTCTATTCGGCTTGCTATCCGCTGGTAGCGCCGGGTCCGAAATAACGCCGGGCGCGATCGCGCTCTTTCACGGCGTTTGATGTTCCGTATGGCCAGTTTGGCGCGCCAGCTTCGCTGGGGCGCCAGACTGCTATCGTTTTCAATTTCGCACCGCGTCGGCTTTGGCGGCTCGAGCGAAACGCATCGCCGGCCGGCGCTCTGTGTTGCGCGCTGTCTCTAGCTGGATGAGCGAGCGGGGCTCGAATCGAGAGCCTAGAGCGACCGATAATAGGCGGCCGTGTGCGGCTTACGGTTTGTCCAAACGTCTAAGCTGCCGCCATCTTTGCCGCCGCCATGGCCGGGGCAGTGCCGGCAAGATTCGCGTAGAGCTGGTCGGCGCGCAGCACGACGACGAGTTCGCCATCGCCGACCCCGTCCGACGTCAGCGCGGCATCAGCAAATGTGTCTTCCGCCGCGACCATACTGGGCAAGAATCGCACCCGATCCTCGGCGACCTCGACGATTTCGCCGAGACCGTCGGCTATAAGCCCGAAGCGGCCGCCGCTTGACGATTCCATGACGACGACTTGCGCGGCCTCGCGGCGATCCGCGGCGCTGGCCTCCTGTAGAACTCGTGTCAGATCAAAGACCGGCAACGGCGCGCCGCGATACATCAGACACCCCGTCATGCCCAAGGGCATGAGCGGCAAGGGAACGATCCCGGACGCATCGATCGCCTCGATGATCTCGGCGGCCCGCGCCGCAAACAGGCGCTTGCCGAGAAAGAACGTCGCGATCTCTTCCTTGATTCCCGCTTGCATCCGGTCCGAGCGGATTGTGATGGCGTTGGATTGTGTTTCGGAAGCCTGCGCGCTGACGTCGCAGAGGGGGGTGAAGATCAGCGCGACGATATTGCTGCGATAGGCGTCGTCCGCGCCCTTGTATTCGCGGTAACCCGACGAAGCCCGCGCGCCAACGGCGTAATAGTTTTCGCCGACGGCGGTGAAGCCATAATGGCTGCTGCCCGGAGCGAGTTGCAGGAATGCGGGGTCGATGGCGATGGTGTCACCTGGGCGCAGGTGATCGTCCGAACAGGAAATGATCTTGCCTTCCGGCTCGACGAACAATCCGAATGCGCCGCTTTTGACCGCGCCCGCACCGTCACGCGGCAGCGCATCGGTGAGCATGGCGGAAAATTGCGGTTCTGAATCGAACACAATGGCGACGCCGCCGACAACGGCGTGGCGTTTGGGATCCGCGATGACGGCACCATAGATATAGGTGGGCCGGCTCCCATAGAGATGGGTCGGCGCAAACGACGACACCGCATAGGCCTGATCGCCGCGCAGCGTGAGCATGCGGGAGGCCCATTCTTCATCGAGCATAGCGCCTTCGATGTCGCGGCTGCCTTCGGCCGATACCGCGACGATGCGGCGTGAACGGTCGAACACGATCAGGTTCGAATAGACTGTATAGAGCCCGTTTATCGTCTGCAGAATCGCACGGATGGTCTGCCGGTCCGCGTCGGACGGCGACGGCTGCGACAACAGTTCGGCGAATGTCGCCGTCAAAGCCCACCAACGGCAATCATTGGCGCGCTCGTAGAGATTGCGATCCATAATGTCGATGGCGAGCGCCGCATGAAACTGATTGTCATGCAGCAGCGAAGTTACCACCGTCTTGTTGAGGTCGGCGATCGAGCCTTGGAAGACGTCCTTGGTCTTGGCGCCGGTATTGCTGATTTCATTGAGCAGCGTTTTCGAAAACGCAGCGGCGCCGGTCGGCGCGCCGTCTTGCGCCGATTCCTTCTGCCTGAGATTGCCGTTCCATACCGAGCGGTTCAATTCGCGCTGAATATGCCCGGCTTTGGCCGGAATCGCTCGCATGTCGTCGTTGAACAGTTCCGATGAGCGGATGATGCGCTCGATCATCGCGGGTTCGACGCCGGCCAGCATTTCCCCAGAGCTCGCGGCGAAGGCGTGAGGCAGCGGCACCATGACATGGCCGTACCAGCCTGGCCCGGCATAACCTTGATAGGGTTGTGCCGCGCGGGTGACAGCGAGATATTCCATCGGGCCGAAGCGGACGATCCGATAGTCGGCATCGCGGACCGGTTTGAGCTTGGCGCCGATCGGAATATGAAACGGATCCGACGAGGCGAGGACCGCGCCGGTTTCGTCGAGGATGGTGACGATCGACCAGTCTTCTTCCTCCACCAGATTGGAGAAGATCAGATCGGCTTCGTTTTCCAGGCGGAAGCAAAGGCAGAGCACGCCGAGCACGGCGCCATTATGATCCGCCACGCGGTAGGAATAGATCAGCGACCGTTTTTGTCCGGCAACGAGATCGCTGACCCCGAAACTTTCCACATAGGCGGCCTTGGTGTCGACGGCGGCGCGGACGGCCGGATCGGCGCTGGCGGCAACATCGACGGTCTCGTCCAGGCGCACCAAGACATTCCCTGCCGGATCCAGGACGATGATGTTGGAATAGACCGAGTATTTGCGGACATATTCGCCAAAGCGCTTGCGCAGCGCCGGAAGTCTTTCAGTCTGACCTGCAGGGTCGCGCAGGAAGGCGCGGACGTCGTCGTCACAGGACAGAAAGCCGATATCGGCGGTGCGCTCGAAAAGGTTTCGGACCAGGATGTTGATGGTGACCTGGGCTTTGGCGCTCAAGTCCTGTAGGCACTTCTTGAGCGCCTCCCGGCCAAGCTGATTGAGCAGCGTTTCGGCCAGTTCGCGGAACGCGACACGCGTTCCGCTCATATCGGTATTGTTGCCCGACAGTTCGCCGAGCAGCGTCAGATTATCCCAGACCGATTGCAAATGCTGCAGTGCACCGCCGTATTCTTCCGCCGCGGCGACGTGCGGGATCACGCGCTCCAGATCGCCATCAAGATCGACGCCTTTGAATTTGATGGCCATGGACCGCTGGGCACTGAAGGCAAATACTAGGTTAATTCTGTCTGCAAATTTAATCGTGGCATCTTATTAAAGTATTGACTGCCCTTTGTTTTGGCTGCCTAATTTTCGAGCAAATCGAACAAATATGTCACCGGTGCGCTTGCACTGATCCGCACGCAGATCGCCCGCGTCGAAAAATTCGCACGCAATGTTTCGACGGTTCAACGGCTTGGCTGCTCGAAGTCGATTTTTGCCGGGTGCAATCCAGCGCTGCGACAATTCACATGTGGAGCTTTCCACCCGTCCTGTCATTATCAACGCGGGGAAATGCCGAATCAAAAACACCGACGCCGATCAACGGCGACACCAGGAGGAACACATGGGACTCAGTCCGATGGCACTCAACGTCGCGATGGCCGTCATTGGCATCAGCGTTCCTTTGCTGATCTACGGCGGTTGCATCATGACGGCGAAAAAGAAGACGCCGAGTGTGCCCGAAACCGCAACTCACTTTGAACTCGACCGCGCCGCGTAGAATTAAGCTTTCGCCGTATTAGGCGGCGCGCGGACGCTCTTGAAAATTGGGGCGCGTCTAGAATTCCTGCCATTGCGGATCGCCGACGGCTGCGGCGACGGCGGCCTGCATACGGCCTACCGGATTGCTGCGATGTGCGGCGGCTGGCGCTTTGACCGTTGCGGTCTTGGCCGGTGTCGTCTTGGGCGCAGTTACTTTGGGTTCGGCCGCTTTAGGTGCGACGGCCCTGGTGTTGGCGGATCTGGGCGCCGGTGTTTCCGGCCTGGCCGGCGAATGCTTGGCCTGGGCCGATGCTTCACCAGCCTCGTCCTGCTCGACATGGAACAAACTGACCTCGTCGTCCATGGCCTTGGCCTGTTGCTCGAGCGTTTTTGCGGTTGCCGCGTTCTCTTCGACTAGCGCCGAGTTTTGCTGGGTCACCTCGTCCATCTGGGTCAGCGCCTTGTTCACCTGCTCGATGCCCGTGGCCTGTTCGGCGCTTGCGGCGGCGATCTCGGAGACGACTTGGGCCACCTTCTTGATCAACTCGACAATCTCCGTCAGCGCGGCGCCGGCCTTATTGACGAGTTCGACGCCGTCCTTCACCTGACTGTTGCTGTTGGTGATGAGGTCCTTGATGTCTTTAGCGGCCTGTGAGGAGCGCTGCGCGAGGCTCCGCACCTCCGACGCCACCACGGCGAAGCCGCGGCCGGCTTCGCCGGCGCGCGCCGCCTCGACGGCCGCATTGAGCGCGAGCAGGTTGGTCTGCCGGGCGATCTCGTCGATCACCCCGATAATGTCGGAAATCTTGCGCGAGGATTCTTCAATTCGCGCCATGGCGTCGACCGCCTTGGCAACGACCTCGCCGCCGCGGTCGGCGACCACCTGGGTGCCGGACGCCGATTGATTGGCCTGCTGGGCGTTCTCGGCGTTCTTTTTGACGGTCGCCGCCATCTCCTCCATCGAGGCCGATGTCTGTTCGAGGCTCGCCGCCTGTTCTTCGGTACGCTGCGACAGGTCGGTGGTGCTGGTGGAAATCTCGGCCGAGGCATTGGAGACTTCGCGCACCGATTTTTTGATGTTGGAAATCACGGCCGCCATGGTGCCGATCAAACCGTTGACGCCGCGACACAGGGTTTCGACTTCGTCGCTCTTGCCGTCGAGCGGAATGAGCTCGGTGAGGTCTTTGTTCTGCGCCAACTCGATAACATGCTGCAGCTCCTTCACGGCTTGCTGTAGCGCGTGGCTCTTCATCATGCTCGCGGTAATGTCGGTTGCATATTTCACGACTTTGAACGGCTTGCCATTCAAGTCCATGATCGGATTGTAACTTGCTTGAATCCAGACTTCGCGGCCGCCTTTGCCGATGCGCTTATATTGCGCGGCATCGTATTCGCCGCGGCCGAGCTTCTCCCAGAACGCCTTATATTCGGCGGACTGCCGATAGGCCGGTTCGACAAACATTGCGTGGTGCTGCCCTTTGACTTCGTCGAGCGTATAGCCGAGCGTTTTCAGGAAATTCTCGTTGGCATCGAGGATTTTGCCGTCGAGCGAAAATGCGATCACGGCCTGCGCCTTGCTGATTGCGGCGATCTGGCCTTCATAATCGGTGTTTTTCAGCTTCTGCTCGGTGATATCGGTCGCAAATTTCACGACTTTGACCGGCTTGCCTCCGGTGTCGAAGACCGGGTTGTAGCTTGCCTGAATCCAAACTTCACGGCCGCCTTTGCCGAGGCGCTTATATTGTCCGGCATCGAAATCGCCGCGGCCGAGCTTTTCCCAGAACAGCTTGTATTCGGCGCTATCGCGATAGGCGGGCTCGACGAACATCGAATGATGCTTGCCGCGGACCTCGTCGAGCGAATAGCCCATGGCGTTGAGGAAATTCTCGTTGGCGTGCTGGATGGTGCCGTCGAGCCCAAACTCGATCACCGCCTGCACCCGATTGATGGCATCGAACATGCCGGCCCCGGTGCGCGCAGAGGAAGCACCTGCGGACGTCTTAAATCCCAACATGGCAATTCTCCATCTCTCAATCCCAAGGGTCGCTTGGAAATGTCGTCCTCTATTCCAAAGCTGATGAAAGCAGACTGGGCAGGTCGATAAGCGCGATCATCGCGTCGTCGCTGGTCACCAGTCCGCAAAGGAAGCTGAGGCGCTGCGACTGCGCCACTTTCGGCACCGGTTTGATCTCGACCGCGTCGAGCGAGACGATGTCGAGCACGCGGTCGGCCAGAAGGCCGACGACCTTGCCGGCGATTTGCACGACGATGACGATATTGAGCGGCGTGGCCGAGGTCAGGCCCTGGCCGAAGCGGCAGCGCAAGTCGATAATCGGTACGATCACGCCGCGCAGATTGAGCACGCCGCGCACATATTCCGGCTGGCCCGGCAGCGGCGTGATGGCGCTCCAGCCTTTAATCTCGCGCACCGCGATGATATCGACGCCATACTGGTCGTCGCCGATGGCGAAACTGATGAGTTGGTTCGGGGGCCCCGGAACATCCGTTGCCGCCTGAGCAGGTGTGGGCACGCGCGCGTCAACGGACGCCGCAAGAGCGACTTCACTCATGCTACAAAATCCCCGGCTTTTCGGTGCGTCATGGGGCCGGGCGCATTTGCGCGGCGCGGCGACGGTGCGCGGTTCACATAAAACCGCGAAGCTAAATCTACTTCTGCAATCCGTAATAATGCCGATCCAATTTCTGAAACGTTAAGAATAGCAATGACGTGCGCGATGCGTTTGCGCGCGTTTGAGTTGCTATTTTTCAGGTTCTCGTTGTTTGCAATGATGATTTTTGTTCAGCGCGGATCGCGCGCTGCAAACAAAAAAATCACGCCGCGCGCACGCGATTGAAAAATTCCGTCACTTTGGACTCGAGATCCCGGGCGCGGGACGCCACGCGCGCGGTCAAATCGGCAATCTCGCTGAACGCCGTGGCGCTTTGCCGCGCGGCTTGCTCGACCGAGGTGATCTCTGTCGAGGCGCTGGCCGTATAGCTCGCCGCGGTTTGAATGCTGCCGGCGATGTCACGGGTGGTATTGCTTTGCTGCTCGACCGCGGAGGCGATGCTGGTCGCGGCGCTGGTCAATTGCTCGATGGCGCGCGCGATGGAGGATATTTCGTCGACCGATTTGCGGGTCGCGTCCTGAATGCCGTTGACCTGCTGCGAGATTTCTTCAGTAGCGCGCGAAGTCTGATTGGCCAGCGCCTTCACCTCTGAGGCGACGACGGCAAATCCCTTGCCGGCGCTGCCCGCTCGCGCTGCCTCGATCGTGGCATTAAGGGCCAGCAAGTTGGTCTGCGAGGCGATCGTGGAGATGATATTGACGATCGTGCCGATCCGCTCGGCGCTGTCCTTGAGCGAAAAGACGGCGTGCTGGGTGCGCTGCGTGTCGCCGACGGCGGCCTTGGCCATTTGCAGGGCGCGAGCCGTTTCCTGGCCGATATGATTGATCGAGCCATAAAGCTCGTCGGTCGCTTCGCTCGTGATCTTCACCCGCTGTGTCGTTTCAGATGCCGCGGTCGAGGCCACCGCGATACGGCCGACGGCGTCGTCGGCCATGCGCCGCATCGTGGTGCAAGTCGCCGTCAGCGAGGCGGAAGCCTCCTTGATGGCTTCCAGCACTTCGCCGACGGTGCCGGCGAAGTCCGCGATGGCGGCATCGATGACCTGGCGCCGCGTCTGCCTTTTGATCTCGGCGGCTTCGCGATGCAGCGTTATCGCATTGGCGACATCGAAGGCGATGACCTTCGACACCAGCTTGGTGCTGGCGATCAGCTTGCCGCGCGAGTACCAATATTTCCGGGCCAGGGCGTCCATGGCGCCGCGCAGCAGATAGTTTCCCGCGGTGCTGCGAAAGCGGGCGTCGATGCCGAAGGTCGCTTCTTGTTCGACGGTGCTGCGGCAGGATTCGAAATAGCGGTCATCGACGTCGCCGTTGAGCAGCGCTTCGAGATGCGCCATTTCAAGTTTTTTGATGACGGCGCCGTTCTTGCCGATGGTCTCGCGTAGATGCGGCAATTGGCTCGCTACCGCAAGAATGGCGTCGACCGCCTTGTCGAGGTCCGGCGCGATGATCGGCCATATATATTTGACCGAGCTGCGCGATTGCGCATCGAGCTCGTAGAGCCGGTAGCGGTACTCGACGCCCTGGATCGGCGCGGCAGCGCTTGCGGGGTCTTGCGTCGTCACGGCGAATCCTCGGGCGCGGTCGGAAGGCGCGAGTTTTGGGCAAGCTACTCCGGATTGGTTGTGCCAAGCTTAACGATGACGAAACTATTTGCCGGCCTGGGTTTTCCGCCCGCCGGCCGTGCTCTTTTCCGCCTTGGAACCGGGCGCGCTATTGGCCGCGGCGGGCGGCACTGGCGAAACGGCGCGCTTCTTCGGCGGCGCGAAACAAGGCCTTTGCCTTGTTGATGCATTCCTGTTGCTCGAATTCCGGATCGGAATCGGCAACCACGCCGGCACCCGCCTGCACATACATGGTGCCGTCCTTGATCAGGGCGGTGCGCAGCACGATGCAGGAATCCATCTCTTCGCCGGCGGAGAAATAACCGACGCAGCCGGCATAGAGCGAGCGCTTTTCCTTCTCCAATTCGTCGATGATCTGCATGGCGCGCACTTTCGGCGCGCCGGACACGGTGCCGGCGGGAAATCCGGCCGCGAGCGCGTCGATGGCATCGCGATCCTTGCGCAATTTGCCTTCGACGTTAGAGACGATATGCATCACTTGGCTGTAGCGCTCGATGAAAAACTGGTCGGTCACTTTCACCGTGCCGATCTCGGCGACGCGGCCGACATCATTGCGGCCGAGATCAAGCAGCATCAGATGTTCGGCGCGCTCCTTGGGATCGGCGAGAAGCTCGGCTTCGAGCGCCTGATCTTCATGCGGGGTCGCGCCGCGCCGCCGCGTGCCGGCGATCGGGCGGATGGTCACCTTGCCGCCGCTCGATTTGACCAGAATCTCGGGACTTGATCCGGCGACGGCGAAGCTGCCGAAGTCGAGAAAGTAGAGATAGGGCGACGGATTGACCCGCCGCAGCGCGCGGTAGAGCGCAAACGGAGGCAGCACGAACGGCGCCTCGAAGCGCTGCGACAGCACGACCTGAAAAATGTCGCCGGCGGCGATGTAGTCCTTGGCACGCAGCACCATCGCTTTGAATTCGGCGGGCGAGGTATTCGAGTGCGGCTCGACATGCAACGGGCCCGACTGGTCGGCCTTGTGGAATTCGCTGGTCGACTTGTCGAGCGGCTTGTCGAGCGCATCGACCACGGCGGACAGCCGTTCGATGGCCCGCGTCAGCGCGACTTTGGCGGTGGTCCCGGAATGTGCCCGCACCGGCGTGACGACGGTGACCGTGTCCTCAACTGCATCGAAGGCGATGACGAGCGTCGGGCGGACAAGGATCGCGTCGGGAATGCCGATCGGGTCGGGACCGGGCTGCGGCAAGTCCTCCATCAGCCGCACCATGTCGTAGCCGAGATAGCCGAATACGCCGGCGGCCATCGGCGGCAGAGCAGGGGGCAACGCAATGCGGCTCTCGGCAATGATGTTGCGGAGCGCCGTGAGCGGCGGATCACCGGCCGGTACGAAAGCGGCGGGATCGGTGGACGGCGCGCGGTTGATCTCGGCGCGCTTGCCGTCGACGCGGAAGATAAGGTCCGGCTCGAGCCCGATGATCGAATAGCGGCCGCGCACCGCGCCGCCCTCGACCGACTCCAGAAGAAAACTCATCGGCCGTCTGCCGGCGATCTTGAGAAAGGCTGAGACCGGCGTTTCCAGATCGGCGACCAAGGTGGTCCAGACGAATTGCGGCTCGCCGGCCGCGTAGCGTGCCGCGAAAGTCTCGGCCGAAGGCTCGATTTGCATTTAGAGCATGATCCCGAAAAGTGGAAACCGGTTTTCGGAAAAGATCATGCTCAAACAAAGAAATCCAGAGCTTGATCCGATTCAATCGAATTGGATCAAGGTCTAGTTGGAGTCCAGCGGGCCACTGCCCGAATTCCCCATGGCTTGCGCCAGCGCCGCAGCGTTGATGTTCACGCCGAGATAGGGTTCGAGCCAGGCCATATATTGGCCGATCACGTCGTCGGCCATCTGCCGCTGCACTGTTTGCGCGACGGATTTAGCGTCGGCCGAATTGGGGTCAAGCTTCGGCGTCTTGATGTCGGTGACACGGAACACGACCCATTGCGTCGGCACGTCGCCGACGCTGTTGCCATAGGCGTCTTTCGCGGTGCTGAAAATGGCCTCGGTCATCCGCGGCGTGATGGCGCCGCTCGACCCGCCGCGCTTGAGGTCGGTCGCGGTTTCGATCTTGAGCTTGTTGGCCGCCGCCACGGCATCGAAAGCTTCACCGCCTTTGAGCTTGCCGAGAATTTCTTCCGCTTTGGCCTTGAGCCGCGCGGCGATTTCATCGTCGCGCCAGCGCTGCGTGACCTGGGCCTTGACCTCATCGAGACTGCGATCATGCGCCTTGGCGATGTCGGTGACGGCATACCAGATATAACCGCCGTCGGCGTCGATTGGATCGTTGTCCACCCCGACATCGGACGCGTAGCCGGCATTCACGATATCGGCGGCATGCGGAATATTGGCGATCGGCTTGCCGTCGGGATCGTGGCCCGAACGGTCGACATTCACCGCAACGATCGGCAGTTTCAGCTTCTCTGCCGCCTGTTCGAGCGTGGCGCCGCCGGCGCGGTCGTCCTCGATCTTGTCGTGCAGGTCTTGCACCTGCGCCTTGGCGCGTTCGAGCGCGATGTCGCCGCGGATCTGGGTCGAGACGTCCGCAAGCGACTTGGTTACTTGCGGCTCGATCTTGAGAACGTTGACGAGGATCGCGCCAAACCGGCCCTGCACCGGCGCCGAGACTTCGCCTTCCTTGAGCGCGAACGCCGCATCGGCCTCGGCCGGATCGACGATCGTCGATTTCGCCACGGTGCCGAGATCGGTGTCTTGCTCTTTAAGCCCGCGCTCGGCGGCAATGGCCGCGAAGCTCGTGCCGCTCTTGATGCGGTCGGCGGCGGTCTGCGCGTCGGCCATGGTGGGGAAAATGATCTGCTGGATATGGCGCCGCTCGGGCGTGGTGAAACGCGAAATCTCTTTCTGGTAAGTGCTCTTGATGTCGTCGTCGGAGATTTCCATCCACTTTGCCAGCTCCGCCGGCGTGACCGCGACTACGTCGATCTTGCGATATTCCGGGGCGCGGAACATGATTTTGCGCTCGTCGAAATATTTGCTGAGCTCTTCGTCGGTCGGCTGCGGGATGTCGCCGGCCTGTTCGGGACCGAGCACGACATAATTGACGCTGCGCAACTCGTTCTGGAACTGGTTGATGGCGTCGAGCCAAGCTTTGGGCGGCGTAAGGTCGCCGGTCATGCTGTCGATGATCTGCCGGCGCAGTGCAGTCTGCCGCTGCTCGGTGACAAAGCGCTGCTCGGTCATCCCCATATTGCGCAGGATCTGCTGGAACTTGTTGCGGTCGAATTGACCGTTGATCGTTTGCAGATTGGCGTCGGTGGTGATGTGGCGCGCGATCTCGGAATCGGGGATGCCGAGCCCGATCTGACGCGCCCGCTGATCCATCGCCGACTGCGCAATCATTTCGCCGAGAACCTGCCGGTCGAGACCGAGCGCCGTCGCTTCTCGCGGCGAAATCGGCTTGCCGAAATCGCGGCTCATCTGATTGAGGCGGTCGCGATAGACCTGCTGGAATTCGGGGATGCCGATCTCGGTATCGCCGATCTTGGCAAGGGTGGAGCGGCCGAAGCCCGTGAAAATGTCGTTGATGCCCCAAAGGCCGAACACGCCCGCCAGCAAAAACATGACGGCGGCCATCACGATGCGGCCGAGCCAATTTTCGGAGGCTTTGCGGATTCCTCGAAGCATGTGTCCTACGCTGAAATGTTGCGGACCTAGACGGCGCCGGCCATGGCGGACCATTGGGGCGTCGATGGGGCGTCCAAATCGGGCGTCCATAGGGCCGGGGCGAAGGCGGCGCACTATAAGGAGCACCACGGTGCGCCGCAACCGACCGGATTTGCGGCAAAAACGGCCTTTTCCGGCCGCAGGCGCTCTGCTAACGCGTCATAACCATACGGATTCTGGCTTACGGTCTTTGGCTAGAGCATTTGGATAGAACATGGCGCGTCGTCCGCTGATCGCCGGCAATTGGAAGATGAACGGGCTCGCCGCCTCGGCGTCAAAGCTCGACAAGATTGTTGCCGGCGCTGCCAAACTGCCGGCCCTTGTCGACATCCTGGTCTGCCCGCCGTTTCTGCTTATTGCCGACTTTGCCGCGCGCGCGCGCGGCAGCCGGGTCGCCATCGGGGGACAGGACTGCCACGCCGAACCGTCCGGGGCGCATACCGGCGACGTAGCCGCTGAAATGCTTGCGGACGCCAAGGCCAAAGCCGTCATTGTCGGTCATTCCGAGCGCCGGCACGATCATCACGAAACCGATCTGCAGGTCCGCGCCAAAGCTGCAGCGGCGCAGCGTGCCGGTCTTGCCGCCATCGTCTGTGTTGGCGAGACGAGCGCCGATCGCGATGCGGGAAAGGCGAAGGAGGTTGTCGCTGCGCAATTGGCCGGCTCGCTGCCCGACGATCCCAAAAATATCGTCATTGCCTATGAGCCGGTCTGGGCGATCGGCACCGGACTGACGCCGACCGCGGCCGACGTACGCGACATGCACGGCCTGATCCGCGACAGGTTGGTGTCGCGCTATGGCGAGGCGGGAAACAGCATTCACATTCTTTACGGCGGCTCGGTGAAGCCCACCAATGCCAAGGAACTGTTGACGGTCGCGAATGTCAACGGCGCGCTCATCGGCGGCGCGAGCCTCGATCCCGAAGAGTTTCTCGCCATCGCTGAGGTCTATCGTTAGCGCGCGTTGCCGTGCGCGCCGGCCACAGTCACTTCGTTCGAAGCGGTCATGATATCGGAATCGCCGGCCCGATAAATAATGACGCCAGCGGTCAGCACCGCGCACAGGATGGCGGCTGCGAACCACAGGCCCATCGCGTCGGCGCTGTTGCTGAATTCGACTTTCCTTGGCCGCTCCGATTTATCGCTTTTCTTATACATCTCGCTGTTCACCGAACCCTCCATCGCGAGAGAGCAGAGCAAGAGAAATATAGGAAGCGCGCCGAAGCTCTGCCATGGCGACAGGATAGATATGCAAAGTTCAGCACGGAGTTAATGCGTCCGAGCGGGCCCGACCCATTTCCGACATCGCCGGTTAGGGGTATTGTCCTTGCAATGCGCAAAAACCGCCGTGCGCTTGACGCTTGAGCGGTTGCGTCAATGGGGAGGGACGTCATGAGCGATGAAGCGCTTCCGCGCCGCAAATTTCTTGTGGGCGCGGGTTTGGCCGGCGCAAGCCTTGCCGGAACGGCGGTTGCGACCGGCCTGACGCAACCGGCCGCTGCCGCGCCGCAAACTCCGGCTGCGGCGGCGAATGCCGCGGCTCCCGCGCCGCAACAGCCCGAGCCGCTTCTTATCCTCAACGAGACCGAGCACGCATTTGTCGTTGCCGCGGTCGATACGCTTATTCCGGCCGACGAGTTGTCGCCGTCCGGGAGCGATTGTGGCTGTGCCGTTTATATCGACCGGCAATTGGCCAGCGCCTGGGGCGGCGGCGCCAAATCTTATCGCGCGGGGCCGTTCGTCAAGGGCAAGCCCGAACAGGGCTACCAACTGGCGCTGACCCCGGCCGAATTCTTTTCCGCCGGCATTGCCGCCGCCAACGAATGGTCGCGCAAAACCTACGGCCACGACTTCGATGGAGTTGCGCCCGACAAGCGCGCCGAGGCGCTCAAGCAGATGCAAGCGGGCAAGGCCGAATTCGTAAATTTCAGCTCGAGGGCGTTCTTCGCCCGCCTCCTCACGCTCACCATGGAGGGTTTCTTCGGCGATCCGATCTATGGCGGCAACCGCGATAAAGTGTCGTGGAAAATGCTCGGCTTCCCCGGCCTGCCGGCGACCTATGCCAATGTCATCGATGAATATCGTGACAAGCGCTATGCCGCCGAACCGCAGTCCATTGCAGATTTCTCGTAAGGGGAGGCCGACATGGTGACGCGATTAAAAGACGTCGATGCCGTCACGGTGGGCTTCGGCTGGACCGGCGCCATCCTGGCGCGCGAACTGACCAAGGCCGGATTGAATGTGGTTGGTCTCGAGCGCGGCCCCGACCGCGTACCCGGCGAGGATTTCATCCTGCCGTCAGTGCGCGACGAGGTGAAATACGCCCAGCGTCTCGAATTGATGACGGATAATTCCATCGACACCATCACGTTCCGGAATTTCCCCAACGAACAGGCGCTGCCGATCCGGCGTATCGGCGCGTTCCTGCCGGGCGAGGGCACCGGTGGCTCCGGCATTCACTGGGGCGCGCTGCTGTGGCGTAATTTGCCGAGCGATTTCCGCATCCGCAGCGCCATCGCCGAGCGCTACGGCGCCAAGGCCATTCCCGACGACATGACGATCGCGGACTGGCCGGTCAGCTATGATGAGCTCGAGCCATTCTACGATCGGTTCGACAAGATATGCGGCGCGTCGGGGCAGGCCGGCAATCTGCGCGGCAAGAAGATCGACGGCGGCAATGTCTTCGAAGGCGCGCGCAGCGAGCACTATCCGAACGCGCCGATCAAATCGAGCAATGCCGGCCTAATGTATGCCGCGGCCGCCAAAAGCCTCGGCTATCATCCATTCCCGGCGCCGGTGGCGATTGCAAGCGAGGCCTTCACCAATCCGGAAGGCGTGACGCTCGGCGCCTGCGAATATTGCGGCTATTGCAATCGCATCGCCTGCGAGACCAACTCGAAAGCGTCGGCCAATTCCACGATCTTGCCGGTGCTGCGGCTCGATCGAAAATTCGAACTACGTTCGCGCTGCTTCGTCACCAAGCTGAACTACGACAGGGCGGCCAAGCGCGTGGTCAGCGTCACCTATACCGACATGCGCAACGGCGAAGAATACGAGCAGCCCGCGGGCATCGTGATTCTATCGTCCTTCGTGTTCAGCAATGTCCAACACCTCCTCCTCGCCGGCATCGGCGAGCCTTACGACCACGACAGCGGCAAAGGCGTGGTCGGCAAGAATTACGCCTATCAATTTGAAGCGGGAGCCAGCGCCTTCTTCGAGGACAAGGAACTCAATCCCTATTGGGGTTCGGCCGGCATGGGCGTCGTCATCGACGATTTCAACGGCGAGAGTTTCGATCACGGCGGGCTTGGCTTCTTCGGCGGCGGCTACATCGCCTGCAACACCGCCAGCGCGCCGCCGATCGCCGGCCGCACCGTGCCGCATGGCACACCGGAATGGGGCTCGGAATGGAAGCGCGCGACCGTGAAGTGGTATCACCACGCCGCGCGGTTCAATACGCAAGGCTCGGTCTATGCCAACCGCAACAACTACATGGATCTCGATCCGACGTATAAAGATGTGTTCGGGCGGCCGCTGGTCAGGCTGTCCTACAATCCGCCCGACAACGAACATAAGATGTCGGCGTTCCTCTTGAGCAAGCTTGAAGGGGTCATCAAGGCGATGAACCCGACGAGCTACGGCATGCATCCGCGGCCGAAGACTTTTACGATCGTGCCCTATCAATCGACCCATAATACCGGCGGCACGATGATGGGGGCGGATTCAAAGTCGAGCGTGGTCAACCGCTATCTGCAAGCCTGGGACGCGCATAATCTGTTCATCCAGGGCGCTTCGGTGTTTCCGCAACAGCACGGCTACAACCCGACCGGCACGCTTGCCGCGCTCGCTTATTGGTCGGCGCAGGCCATCACCACCAAATATCTCAAAAATCCGGGACCGCTCGTCCAGGCGTAAGGGGCGCGCGGAAATCCAAGCCGCGCGGCAAGGGGAAGGAAAAATGCCGAACAAGAAAAACGGGCTCGCGCCCGGGATGCTATTTGCCGCCGCGTTGGGGCTGATGGCGAACTCGAATGCGGCCGTGGCGGCGAACGCCGATCGCGGCAAAGTCGTATTCCAGAACTGCGCCGCGTGTCATTCCGACAAGCCTGGCGCGATCGGCCCGTCGCTGCGCGGTGTCGTCGGCCGCAAGTCAGGCTCGGTCGACGACTTTCACTATTCCAATGCGATGGCGCACGCCAATTTGACCTGGGACGAGGCCAATCTGCGTGACTACATCGCCAGTCCGCAGGCCAAGGTGAAGGGCAACCGCATGCCCTATGCCGGCCTCGCCAATCCCAGCGACCTCGATGATCTGATCGCTTATCTGAAGGATTATAAATAGTGTGCGCGGGCAGCGTGCGTCACTGGATCTGATTTCCACCGTTATGCGCGACTTTCGGGCCGATCAAAGCGCGGCGGTCCTTCACCACGCCGATCAGCACGCCGAGTCGCTCGACGGTCGCGACAACTTTGCCGTCGAGAGCGCGATCGCAATTCATATGCGTCGGCGCGATGAAAAAGTCGGCATGGCGCCAATCGGGAGTCCATTGCAGGCGCGCATCTGCTCTTTTCTCGAACGGTAGCCGTTCGCCGCAGACGGCGACCAAATAGGGCCGCGAAAGCCGCCTGGCGTTGCCGCGATCGGCGCGATCGTTTTGATTGAGATATTGCTCGAGGTCGCCGACGGCCTCGGGCATGATATTGACCCAGTAATCTGTGGCATAGCGGCGGGAAGCGCCTTCGAGACCGCCGACCAGCGAATTGTAGGACAGATATTCGTCCGGATGCAGGCGATAGAGCATCGTAGCGTCGATGCCTAAACAAAGAATGACGATCGCGAGTCCGGCCGCCGCGGCGAGCGGACTGAATGCACGAAGCCGGCACAGCATCCCGTCGAGTCCCACACCCGCCAGAACCGCGATCGGCGGCGCGATGAACAGGAAATGCCGCATCCCGGTATCGCCCGGCACGTGTGCGACGACGTCGCAGATCAGTGGAAACAGCACGGCAAGGGCGACCAGCGCGGTCTCTTTTCGCCAGGAGTTGTGCGCTGCTTGTCCAGCACCGGGAAGCATCGTGTGGACCAGACTCAGTCCCGCGCCGATCAGCAGCAAAAGCGTGAGCTTGATGCCGACATAGACTGGCACATACCAGCGTGGAACGTCGGCCATCTTGTAGACATGGCCATCCAAGATCGTGCTGATCGGATAGTGAAAGTTGTCGAACGTGCCGATCGCGCGCAGCGGGTTGAGCGGAGCCAAGCTCGCCCAAGGCCATGCAGCAATCATGATGACGTAAGCGATGGCAAATGCAGGCAGCAGGATGACCGCGGCGCGGATCGTGAAGGCCAAAGTGCTGCGCCAGGAGCCGATGCGGCCGTACGGCGCGTAAGCCGCAACGGCAAAAGCCGCGTAACTGAGCGCGAAGACTCCAAGTACCCTTATTCCGAGCGCGCAGCCGGCGAGCACCCCGAACAATAAGACCAAATGCCAGCGTGGCTTCGGCAGTTCTCGCGCAAGCCGCAGGAGGACATAGAGCGCTCCCATCATCGCCGCAGCGAAGGGAATGTCCTTCGTATGGGCGAACATGGTGCCGTACCAGATTCCGCACACCGCAAGCGCCGCCGCAGCCAGGAGTCCGGCGCGGGGCCCGCCGATCATGCGCGCGGTCGCCCAGACGGAACCGATGCCGCCCAGCCCGATGAACGCGCACAGCAAATGGCGCACGTCGTAAGGATCGAGCGGGAGGATGTTTTGCAGCCCGACGGCGATCACATCGAATAGGCCGCCATAGAGATAGAGATCCCTGAAATGGAACAGCGTCTGATCGGCAAAGCCGCTCGCATAATAGGCGACGATCAGAGCGCCATAGTGCTGCTGCACCTCTTCATCGTTGGAGATCGCGTAATCGCGGAAGGTCGTGACCACGAGGACGATCAGCGCGGCGAGCAGCCCTGCAGCAGCCAGGTCATAAGCCAAGTCACTGCGATCGGTGCGCGCCAATCGGCTCATCGACCGACGCCACAGATTCGTGGCCGCTTCACGAAACCAAGAGAACAGCAATGCGCGGCGTTTTACGCCACACGCGCGTAGAACCCCCACGATGATTTCCCCCGGCCGGAATCGCGGTTGAATAACTGCCAGATTATTCGGCAGCCTTGGCCCACAGGACGTGTCATGGCGCCGCACGGTCCCGCGGATGGTCGGTTCGCGGCAACGGCCGCCGGGGGGAGGATCGGTATCCCCATCTTGGCTCGTCGCCCGGCCGGCCGGGTTTGGGCCGGCCTCATCCCGGGGTCAGCCTTTCGCGGCCATAGAAATGCCGCCACAGATCGTGTAGAGACGCGCGCAACTTCCCATATAGAAGGGCGACTAGCAGGGGGATTTCCCTGATTTTCTTGGTTTTTCGCCCAGAAGCTTGAGATCGGTCCGGGTTACCAATGTACGTCCTTATCGTCATTCACCTCATGCTGGTGCTCGCCTTGATCGGCGTGGTGCTGCTGCAGAAGTCCGAGGGCGGCGGCCTCGTCAGTTCCTCGAGCGGCTTTTTGACCGGCCGCGGCACCGCCAATGTGCTGACGCGCACCACGGCGCTGTTGGCAGCGGGCTTTTTTCTCACCAGCCTGGCGCTGTCATATATTGCGGGCCTTGAGCGCAAGCCGACTTCGATCATCACGCCGGCCGGCCAAGAGGCGCCCGCCGGCGCCCCGCCAACTGCGCCGCTCAATCAGGGTAGCGGCGGTCTTCTCGGCAAGCTGGGCGGCGGTGCGCCCGCCGCGCCGAGCGCGCCGGCTGAACCGAGCGGGCCGCAAGTCCCGCAGTCGCACTAGCGTGCGGTCCGCGGCCGCAGCGCACGGCCGCAATCCCCAGATAATTGCCGGCGCCGGGGTTTCGGCGCTTGGCGAAAGCGTCCATATATCGGCGTGGACGTGTAACGCGCTGACAGCGAGCCGCTTTTCCACAGCCGCTGACGTCTCCATTCAAGGCGTGGCTGCTATTCCGGAAAATCTCTCGTCGAATCGGAGAAGGAACGCTAAGCGTTAGGTCCCATGGCGCGGTACATTTTCATCACCGGCGGCGTGGTCTCCTCCCTTGGCAAGGGTCTCGCTTCGGCGGCGCTCGGCGCGTTGCTGCAGGCGCGCGGCTACAAGGTCCGCCTGCGCAAGCTCGACCCCTATCTCAATGTCGATCCCGGCACGATGTCGCCGTACCAGCACGGCGAGGTCTTCGTCACCGATGACGGCGCCGAGACCGACCTCGATCTCGGTCATTACGAGCGCTTCACCGGCCGGCCGGCAACCCGACAAGACAATATAACAACCGGGCGTATCTATCAGGAAATCCTCGCCAAAGAGCGGCGCGGCGACTATCTCGGCGCCACCATCCAGGTTATTCCCCACGTCACTAACGCGATCAAGGATTTCATCCGCGACGGCAGCGAGGATTTCGATTTCGTGCTGTGCGAGATCGGCGGCACGGTCGGCGACATCGAGGGCCTGCCGTATTTCGAGGCCATCCGCCAATTCGGCAATGACGTGCCGCGCGGGCACGCGATCTACATCCACCTCACCCTGATGCCGTATATCCCGAGCGCGGGCGAGCTCAAGACCAAGCCGACCCAGCACTCGGTGCGCGAGTTGCGTGCCATCGGCATCCAGCCCGATATTCTTTTGTGCCGCACCGATCGCCCGATCCCCGAGAGCGAGCGGCGCAAGCTCGCGCTGTTCTGCAATGTGCGCGAAAGCGCGGTGATCGAAGCCCGCGACGTCGACAACATCTACGCGGTGCCGGAGGCCTATCATGCCGGTGGACTCGACAATGAAGTGCTCGCGGCTTTCGGCATCGAGAATCCGCCGGAGCCGGATCTGGCGACCTGGCGCCTGATCAACGAGCGCATCCACAGTCCGGAAGGCGACGTCACCATAGCCATTGTCGGCAAATATACCGGCATGAAAGACGCCTATAAGTCGCTGATCGAGGCGCTGTCGCATGGCGGCGTCGCCAACAAGGTGAAGGTCAAGCTCGACTGGATCGAAAGCGAAGTGTTCGAGAACGAAGACCCGACGCCGTTCCTCGAACATGTCGACGGCATTCTGGTGCCGGGCGGCTTCGGCCAGCGCGGCGCCGAGGGCAAGATCCGCGCGGCGCGTTTCGCCCGCGAGCACGACGTGCCGTATTTCGGCATCTGCTTCGGCATGCAGATGGCGGTGATCGAGGCGGCGCGCAATCTGTGCGGCATCGAGCAGGCCAATTCGACCGAATTCGTCGCGACGCCCGAGCCTGTCGTCGGCCTGATGACGGAATGGATGAAGGGCAACGAATTGCAAAAGCGCGGCATGGGCGCCGATCTCGGCGGCACGATGCGGCTCGGCGCTTATCCGGCGGTGCTGCAGCGCGGCTCGCGCGTCGCCGAAATCTACAACGCGACCGAGATTTCCGAGCGCCACCGTCACCGCTACGAAGTCAATACCGCGTATAAAGACCGTCTTGCCCAGCACGGCATGCGCTTCTCCGGCATGTCGCCGGACGGGCTGTTGCCGGAAATCATCGAATATGCCGATCACCCATGGTTCGTCGGCGTGCAATTCCATCCCGAGCTCAAATCGCGGCCGTTCGCGCCGCATCCGCTGTTCTCGTCCTTCATCGGGGCGGCGGTGGAGCAGAGTCGGCTCGTCTAATTCTTTTCTGCCCGACCATGCGATGCGCGCGGCCCTGGTGGCGCAAGCAGGGTGCTTGTCTGCGCCTTCTTTGCGACGCTAAATCACGCGGCAAAACGGGAGGACGCCAATGATCTATGAACAGCGCATCTATACCTGCATTCCCGGCAAACTGCCGGCACTGCTCAGCCGTTTCGAAAACCACACCTTCAAAATCTGGGAAAAGCACGGCATCAAGCAGGCCGGCTTCTGGACGGTGCTGGTCGGCGACGGCAATCACGATCTGCACTACATGCTGGCTTGGGATTCGCTTGCCGATCGCGAAACCAGGTGGAATGCCTTTCAAGCCGACCCCGCTTGGCATCAGGCGCGCGACGATAGCGAGAAGGCCGGCCCCATCATTGCCAATATCAAAAGCTCGTTTCTCAAGCCGACGGCATTTTCCTCAGTGAAGTGACGCGGCTAAGTTAACCAGCCAAGTTAGCCAGCCAAGTTAGCCGGCCAAGTTAGCCGGCCAAGTTAGCCGGCCAAGTTAACCCGATGACGCGCGGCCTTGCGAGCTTGCCTTAGGCGCAACGCTCGTGTTCGAAGGCGCGGGTTGACCCGATCCGGCCCCGCGCTCATGGTCGCGGCCGAGGAAGACTATGACCGAAAAGCCTAATCCCCAAAGGCCGAATTCTATTGTCACCGTCGGCGCGGCCAAGTTCGGCAATAAATTGCCGCTGGCCTTGATCGCCGGTCCGTGCGCGCTCGAAAGCCGCGCGCACGCTTTCGAGATGGCGACCGCGCTGAAAGAACTCACTGCAAAGCTTGGGCTTGGCTTTGTCTACAAAACCTCGTTCGACAAGGCGAACCGCACCAGCGCCGCAAGCGCGCGCGGCATGGGGCTCGACAAGGCGCTGTCGATCTTTGCCGATCTGCGCGAGAAACTTGGCGTGCCGCTGCTCACCGACGTGCATGAGCCCGATCAATGCGGGCCGGTCGCCGAAGTGACCGATGTGTTGCAGATTCCGGCATTCCTTTGCCGCCAGACTGATCTGTTGATCGCGGCGGCGAAAACCGGCCGCGTTGTCAATGTGAAGAAGGGCCAATTCCTGGCGCCATGGGACATGAAAAATGTCGTCGCCAAGGTCACCAGCGCCGGCAATGCGAATGTGCTCGTCACCGAGCGCGGTGTCTCGTTCGGCTACAACACGCTGGTCTCCGACATGCGGGCACTGCCGGTACTGGAAAAGATCGGCGCGCCGGTGATTTTTGACGCCACCCATTCGGTGCAGCAGCCCGGCGGGCAGGGCACCTCTTCCGGCGGCGAACGGCAATACGTCTCTGTGCTGGCGCGGGCGGCGGTTGCGGTCGGCATTGCCGGGGTGTTCATCGAGACCCATCAGGATCCCGACAAGGCGCCGTCCGACGGTCCGAATATGATCCCGCTCAATGACTTGCCGTCGCTTCTTGAGCGCCTGATGCAGTTCGATACGCTCGCCAAGAAATACGCTCAACATGAGTAGCTGAGGCCGCCGCGTTCGCTTGAGCGGCTCAATTGATTCCTAAACCGCCGCCGGCATTGCCTCGTAACATCAAGGTTTGTGTTATTCCACCCGTTCTGAGAATCGTCGGCCTGGTCGTCTTTGCCTCGACGCTGTTCACGCGCGCGGTCGACCCGGTCGTGCCGAAAATCGCCAATGATCTCGGCATCGCCGTGACCACGGCGGCGCTGCTCTCGAGCGCGTTTACGTTTCCCTATGCCATCATGCAGCCGGTGCTCGGCGTGGTCGGCGATTTCTTCGGCAAAACCCGGCTGATGAATATCAGTCTCGCCATTGTCGTCGTGACGACTTTGGTCTGCGCCTTCGCCAGCAATTTCTCGGTGCTGGTTGCGATGCGGATCCTCGCCGGCATGCTGGCGGGTGGCATCTTTCCGGTCGGCATCGCCATCGTTGCCGATCTCGTCCCGGTCGAGCAGCGCCAGGTGGCGATCGGCCGTCTCCTCGCCGTCGGTCTCACCGGCAATCTCATCGGCGCCACGATTTCCGGCTTTGTCGGCGATCTCCTCGGCTGGCGCGGCGTGTTTCTCACCATCGGCGGCTTCGGTCTTGTCGTCGTCATTGCCGCCTTCTTCGCCTTTCGCGGGCTGTCGCTCGGCAAGCCGCGGCCGTTCAATCTCGCCGCGGTCGGCGCCGGCTATCGCGGCATTTTCGCCGACCCCCGCGCCAAGGTCTGTTTCGGCTCGGTGTTTTTCGAAGGCATCACCATCCACGGCATGTTTCCCTTCGTCGCGCTACTGTTATTGGCGAGCGGCGTGACGCGCTCGTCCTATGCCGGCATGGTGATCGCGGCGTTTGGCCTCGGCGGCATTTTGTTTTCGCTGTCGCTGCCGTTCCTCGTCGCCCACATCACCGAGCGGCACATGATGCTGATCGGCGCCACCTGCGCCAGCATCGCATTCATCCTGATCTCGATCGGCTTTCCCTGGTACACGCTGGCGGCGGTGTTCTTTCTGTTCGGCGTCGGCTTCTACATGCTGCACAATTGCATTCAGGTTCACGTCACCGACCTGAGCCAGACGGCGCGCGCCACTGCGATGTCGATGCATTCCTGCTCGTTCTTTTTCGGCCAGGCGATCGGCCCGATCTATTACGGCTATGCCTTCCGCCATTTCGGCAACAGCGCCCCGCCGCTGCTCGGCGCCGCCGTGATCATCGTGATCGGGCTGGTCTGCGCCCGCTACCTGCGGCATCGGCGGGACCTGCGCCTTGCGAAAGGGCCGTAGAAGCCCAATACTTTCTGATCGGCCAGGAGTCCGCGGCTGAGATCACACCCGTGTCTATTGTCATTAGTTGATTTAGAAAAGCTCCAACTCGGCCTGATGGCAAACGCATCGATTCCGACCCTCTTGCTTTGCTCGATACAGCGCCACGTCGGCCCGCCCCAGCATCTGCTTCCAGTCGCGATCCGTTCGATTTAGACCGGCAATACCAAAACTCGCAGTCACACTAATTCTGTCGCCATCCGAGACAATCGCCATGCTGGCAATCGTTTCACGCAACCGCTCAGCCACTATTGTCGCGCCCTCAACGTCGGTTTCTGGCAGGCCGACGACAAACTCTTCTCCGCCCAAGCGACTGAGGAAATCCACCTCCCTCAAGCTCTGCTTGATTTGTAAGACGACGTTCTTGAGCACCAGATCGCCCGCTGCGTGGCCATAATTGTCGTTGATTTTTTTAAAGTGATCTACGTCCACCACAATCACGCTTAGATCACGCCGATAGCGCCTATTTCTTCGATACTCTCGGGTAATCTCGACTTCGAATGCGCGTCGTGTAAGAGCGCCTGTAAGACTATCGGTCGTCGCGATTTGACGAAGCTCAATCTGTTCAGCCATAAGCTGCGCAAGATCGCCAAGCAGGTCGAGCTGATCTTGTGTAAAGTCGCGTTCTTTATGATCAACAGCACAAATGGCGCCGACCTTAAGGCCGTTCTGCCTCCGCAACGGGACACCGGCATACGAACGAATTTTTGGCTCACCGATAACAAGGGGATTGTTGTGAAAGGCCGGATGTTCGAGTGTGTTTGATACGACGCAAAAATCATTTTCCTCGAACGCGTAGTCACAAAGCAACGTCAATCTTGGATCGGTCACGGGATCGAGCCGCTTGCTTGATCGGAGCCATTGATGATGACGGCCACCGAAGAACATTAAAACGATGGGTATGCACAACGCCGTCTCAGCCAGACGGAGCATACGATCAAATGACTTTTCGGCCGGCGCTTCTAATATGCCATCTTGATGAGCGGCGTCTGGTGCATCCCCCGAAGCAGTATCCGTTTGCACCACAGCCTCCAATCCGACGCGATAACTTGCGCGCCGCGTGGCCGATTCTAACAACGTTAGCTAAATGAATAATTTCAGAAGTTTGGACGGATAAAGTGAGAGCGGTCCTATCGAGGACTGCTAATAGTTCAATATCGGTTATCTCAGTGTATAAATGTCGATGCGCGCCGAAACGGGGTCTCACGGGGAGTGCGGATCGGGAGCCTACCGAAGTCCGACAAAGACACTGTAGCCGCCGTACGCGACGCAATGTCCGCGTTGGGTCAAAACCAGACGTTGAAGCCGTCACTGACAAATGTCCGCTATGTGCCATGAGCGGACATTGCGTCAATTCACTCAATCACCTTGTCGGCGCGGGCGATCAGCGACGATGGCACGGTCAGGCCGAGCGCCTTGGCGGTAACGAGGTTAATGACCAGTTCGATTTTATTCGGGCGCTCAACCGGCAGCTCTCCGGGCTTGGCGCCTTTCAGAATCTTGTCGACGAAAACCGCCGCGCGGCGATAATTCTCCACGAGATTAGGACCGTAGCTCACCAGCCCGCCGGCCACGACCAATTCACGGTTGAAATATATCGTTGGCAGCCGCGCGTTCGCCGCCAGTTCTGCAATACGCACCCGATAGGCCGCGAACGCAACGTCGGGAGGAACCAGAACTGCCCCAACCTTCTCATTTGCAAAGTGCGCAAAGGCACGATCAAGATCGTCGGGAATGCGGTAATCGAAATGCACGAGGGCGAGCGACGCCTTGGCCGCCGCATCTTGGGTCTCGCGCCATTGCGGCACGTGCAGCGGGTTCTCGACATTGATGATTGCACCAACGCGTGCAAGATGAGGAAGCAATTCCCGGATAATATCGATCTGCTTGGACGCTAGGTCCTCGGCGAAGTTCGTGAGCCCAGTGACGTTCCCGCCCGGATGAGACAGGCTTTGCACAAGACCGAAGCTGACCGGGTCCGCACCGTTCGCCATGACAATCGGGATCGTACTGGTGGCCTGGCTCGCGGCGAGATTGGCGGGCAAAGGCGCCGAGACGATCACCCTGGGCTGGAGACGGACCAGCTCCGCCGCCAACACCGGAAGGCGGTCGAGGAAGCCGTCGGCGTAACGATACTCAAGGCGAATGTTGACTCCCCCGACGTAGCCGAGGTCACGCAGGCCGTCGCGAAACGCGTCGTACCTATCCGCCATGGTGGCAGCAGACGCACCTTCAAGCACGCCGATCAGTGGGGGCTGCGATTGCTGGGCCCACGCGTCGAGCCGGCCAACTACCGCTGTTCCCAAGAGAACGGCTATGAGCGTACGGCGCCTCACCGACCACCTCATCGAAGTTGACACCAGATGGATCCATATCACCCACATCGAACTTCGGTGTGGCGCGAAGCATGGTATCAGTTGCGCAGGTCCGAGTTGGGTCATTAACTGCCGCGCCATCTGACGGTAGCCGTGTCCGCTTCGCACCAATAGCGGACACGATCGATCGCTATTGCGGTGTCCGCTATGGGCCATAAGCGGACTCATGCACTGCGACGAAAGCGCATCCTATTCGATGACCTCGTCGGCGCGGATCATCACCTGTTGGGGAATAGTGATGCCAAGCGCCTTGGCGGTCCGCTGATTGATGACAAGATCAAAGATCACCGGCTGTTCGACCGGAAGATCGCTTGCCCGCTCACCCTTGATAAACGGCCGCGAACGCATCCGGATAATCCTTCGGATCGTGCACTGGAGTCCGCGTAAAATTCAACCCAAGTTGCTCTCCTTTGCGCACGACCTCATCCACAATCACGACGGCTCCAACATTATCCCCCTGATAGAGCGCAGCGATGCGCGTAATGTTGGGAAATATCTCATGGAGGAGTTCGATCCCCTTAGGCCCGAGTGCGTCCGGCATGAAGCTTAAACCCGTGATGTTTCCGCCCGGGCGAGAGAGACTGGCGACAAGTCCTGATTTTACAGGGTCAGCTACACGCATGATAACGATGGGGACAGTTTGGGTGGCTTTCTTAGCTGCCTGTGCAGCGGGCGTGTTAACGGCGACGATCACCTCCACCCGTAGCCGCAATAGCTCTTCCGCAAGCGCCGGAAGCCGGTCATTCCATCCTGCTGCATTCCGCAGCTCTATGCTGATGCCAACGCCTTCAACATAGCCAAGCTTGTGTAGCTCATCGCCAAACGTCTCTAGCAGCCCTGGTTGTAGGTCCTGGGCAAGTACGCCAATCCGGTGAGTTGGCATGGCGGGCTGCTGCGCGCGTGCGGCGAGCGGCCAACTAACAGCCGCTCCCGCTGACAGCGAAATGAAATCGCGCCGCCGCATCTGCCCTCCGGACTAGATCAAGCCAAAGGCTAGCACGTCCGAGCGGCCCTTGTGTGTGACATAAGGCGTGCAAACAGCTCGGCGTCACTTTTGTCGCGGCACTGATGTCCGCCGTGGGTCATTAACTGCCGCGCCATCTGACGGTAGCCGTGTCCGCTTCGCACTCAATAGCGGACACGATCGATCGCTATTGCGGTGTCCGCTATGGGCCAGGAGAGCCGACGACGCACTGGTGCCACTCAAGTGACTCCCAGAGGAGGGAATATCAGCTTGCTGGGAACCGTTTGCTTGCTTCGTAACGAGCGTTGGCTTCTTCGAACATGTGGCGGGTCTGCTCACCGTCGGAGCGATGCTCCTGAAGCGTCAACGAGTCCCATTCGCTGCGCTCAGCGGCGAAGAAATCGCCGCCGTAGATGTGGATGGCGCCGGTCAGCCGATCGATTGGGTTCAGAACAGAGTGAATGATGTCGGAACCCAACGGCTCGGCTTCCGTTTCGCAAAGTGCTTTGGCACCCGCTGCCTCGATTTTATTCGGCGTACCCCGCACACGGCGCCAAAAAATGTTGTCCTCCCGACCCGAGTAAATGCCAATCACGGCCCACATTCGATGATTATGAGGCATTACTGTCATCATCGGCGCCCACACTACGTTGAGGATGGTGAGACTGTCCGAATGGAAAAGCTTTCGGATTTCGGCGCGTTTTGGCTCGCCCAATCCCTTTAGGACGGCCGCTGGATCGGACACCGCGCGCGCCAACACCTCACGAACCGCCTTGTGGGTTGCATCCTCGGCGAACGCCGTACGGCAGTCGGCGACGAATTGCTCTGCCTCAAACATCGGGACCACCTCTCGCAAATGGGCCAAGCGAAAAAATGCCCTTAAGGAAATATACTCCTGTTAGATGATGTCGGGAATGGGTCAAAAGGCGACATGCAGGCATGTCAGCGTCACGTCGGCTTTGACCCCGACAACAGACATTGAACGGCAATTCTTGCACGTGCATCTTTAGCGATGACTGGATACGGCCGCTCATCGGTTTGAGACTGCGCCTTGCGGAAGAACCGTAGAAAGCCCAATATTACTACATAGGCCAGGGGTGCCGCGGCGACGCGGCTGAGATCACACCCGTCGAACCTGTCTGGGTCATTCCAGCGAAGGGAGCCGCGTTGAGCGCAAGTGTTTCGTCTTTTTCTGTTATCGCTAGGCCCTCGACCGCCAAGCGGCAGCGGGTCGCGATCATCGGTGCTGGCATTGTCGGGCTCGGCATCGCCTGGCGGCTTGCCGGCCGTGCCGAAGTCCTGCTGTTCGATCGCGGCAAGGCCGGCATGGGCTCAAGCCATGCTGCGGCCGGCATGCTGGCAGCTTGCTGCGAGGCCGAGCCTGGCGAAGAGGCGCTGCTCGCGCTCGGCCGCGACAGCCAGGCGCGCTGGCCGGGTTTTGCCGACGAGCTTCTGCAGGCGAGCGGTGTTGATGTCGAATTGCGACAAGAGGGCACGCTGGTTCTGGCGCTGACTGCCGACGATCAGGCCGAAGCTGCGCGCCGCCTGGATTTTCAGAAGAAACTTGGTCTGCCGCTGGAATGGTTGTCGGCCGCGCAAACGCGGATGCGCGAGCCGCATCTCGCCGGAAAGATCGCCGGTGCCGTATTCAGCCCGCAGGATCATCAAGTCGACAATCGCAAAGTCGTCGCGGCGCTGCGCATCGCCGCTGAAACGGCGGGCGTCGCTATTCATGAGCACACGCCCATCAAAGAGATTTCAATTCGTGGCGGCCGTGCCAATGGCGTCATTCTTGAAGACGGAACGCATGTCACAGCAGACATCGTCGTGCTCGCCGCCGGCGCCTGGTCGCGCGGCATTGCCGGTTTGCCGCCCGACCGTCGGCCACCGGTGCGGCCTGTCAAAGGACAGATGCTGGCGCTGCGCATGGATCAAACCGCGCCGCTACTCAATCGCGTGGTGTGGGCGCCCGGCGCTTATCTCGTGCCGCGGCGCGACGGCCGCCTGATTGTCGGCGCCACTGTCGAGGAAAAAGGTTTTGACGACACCATCACCGCGGGCGGTTTATTGACGCTGCTCGAAGCCGCGTGGCGCGCCATTCCCGCTGTCGAGGAATTGCCGGTCGACGAGATCTGGACCGGCCACCGGCCCGGCAGCCGCGACGACGCGCCGATCCTCGGCCGTGCGCCGCTTGAGAGTTTGTTCTACGCCACCGGTCATCATCGCAACGGTATCCTACTCGCACCGGTGACGTCAGACGCGATGGCCAAGCTCATTCTCGACGATGTCGTCGAGCCCGCGATCCGGCCGTTCGGGCTCGAGCGCTTTCTGCCGGCGCGGGCTGCGGAGTAGTGGAATGGCTGATGACACTATCCGAGTGAACGGCGAAAGCGTGCAGCTCGGCGTGCAACGAACGCTCGATGCTCTGTTGGCCGAGAAGACTGCCGACACCTCACAGCGCGGCATTGCGGTCGCGCTCAACGGTGCGGTGGTGCCGCGCGCGGCGTGGCGCGAGACGCAGTTGCGCGCAGGCGACAGTGTCGAAATCGTGCGTGCGCGGCAAGGTGGTTGAACAAGGCAGCTGAACAAGGCGGCTGAAGGAGAAAACAAGAATGTCCGACCCTCTGATCATTGCCGGGCACGAATTTAGCTCACGGCTGTTTCTCGGCACCGCCGGCTATCCCAACCGCAAGATGATGCTCGACGCGGTCGCCGCGAGCGGCACCGCCATGGTCACCGCTTCGATCCGCCGTATCAGCTTGGCCGGCGACGACGAAAGCCTCATCGATCTCCTCGGCGGCAAGGTGAAATTCCTGCCCAACACCGCAGGATGCCAGACGGCCAAGGATGCCGTCCTCACCGCGGAGCTCGCACGCGAGGCGCTCGACACCAATTGGATCAAGCTCGAAGTGATCGGCGACCGCGAATTGCTTTATCCCGATGTCGAGGAGCTGATCCGCGCCACAACGGAATTGGTCGCCAAAGGCTTCGTCGTTCTGCCTTATTGCACCGAGGATCCGGTGACTTGCCGCAAGCTCGCTGATGCCGGCGCCGCCGCCGTGATGCCGCTCGGCTCGCCGATCGGCTCCGGCCTCGGCATTTGCAATCCGCATCTGATCGAGCTTGTCTGCGCGCGCTCACCGGTGCCGGTGGTGCTCGACGCCGGTATTGGCACGGCGTCAGACGCGACGCTTGCGCTGGAGCTCGGCTGCGCCGCGGTGCTGGTCAATACCGCGGTGTCGAAGGCGCAAAACCCGGTGCTGATGGCAAAGAGCATGCGCGCTGCGGTCGAAGCCGGAAGGCTATCGCGGCTCGCCGGACGCATCGCCAAGCGCATGCATGCGGAGGCTTCGAGCCCGCAATTCGGGCTGGTGGGAACGTGACGGCTTAAGCCGCCGACTTGCTCAACATCTCCCGCACCATCGGGATCACCTTGCGCCCGTAAAGCTCGATGCAATGCATGATCTTCTCGTGCGACAGGGCGCCCGCGGAATATTTCAGATCGAAGCGCGAGATACCAAGCGCCTTCGCGGTGGCGACGATCTTGCGCGCCACTGTTTCCGGCGAGCCGACATAGAGCGAGCCGTGCTCGATCTCCTGGTCGAACTCGTTGCGGCCCATCGGCGGCCAGCCGCGCTCGGCGCCGATGCGGTCGCGGAAGATCTTGTAGACCGGAAAAAGCTGCTCGCGCGCCATCTCGTCGGTATCGCAGACAAAGCCGGGTGAATGCACGCCGATCTCGCGGGCCGGACGGCCGTATTGCGTGAAGGCACGATGATAGAGATCGACATAGGGCTGAAAGCGCCGCGGGTCGCCGCCGATAATCGCGAGCATCAGCGGCAGATCGTAATGCGCGGCGCGGACCACGGATTGCGGGCTGCCGCCGACGCCGATCCAAGCCTTAAGTGTTCCAGTCTTAAGTGTTCCGGTCTCGATCGGCGGAAAGACGCGCTGATTGGTCAGCGGCGGGCGGGTCTTGCCCTGCCAGGTCACCGGCTCGTTCTTGAGGATCGCCGCGAACAGATCGAGCTTGTCCTCGAACAGCTCTTCGTATTGCGACAGCTCATAGCCGAACAGCGGAAAGAACTCGGTGAACGAGCCGCGGCCGAGAATGACTTCGGCGCGGCCGTTCGAGAGCGCGTCTACCGTCGAAAACCGCTGGAACACCCGAATGGGATCGTCCGACGACAATACCGTCACCGCGGAGCCGAGATGAATGCGCTTGGTGCGTGTTGCGATGCCGGCAAGGACGACTTCCGGCGCGGACACCGCGAAGTCGGGACGGTGATGCTCGCCGACGCCGATGAAATCGATGCCGACCTCATCGGCAAAGATCGCCTCATCGACCAGATTGCGGATGACCTGCGCGGCGGGAAGAAGCTTGTCGTCGGCGCCGGCAGTGATGTCGCCAAACGTATCGACGCCGAGTTCGAGTTGCTGGACCATAAAGCTTTAAGTCTCACAAATCTCGATTTGCGCCTTGAGGCGACAGGCGGTTTTGGGGAACGTTGAAGCTTGCGGTTCGCAGCCTATGTGGGGCCTTCAGGCCGTCAGATCAACTGCTGGTGCAATTCGTCGGCCACGGTTTTCAGGCTTTGAAAGTAATGGCCGTGCATTGCCTTCAGCGGTGTGCGCTCGCTGTGCACGCCGATATTCAGCGCGGCAATGATCCTGCCATCGCGTTTCTTGAGCGGGATCGCGATCGAGCGAAAGCCGATCTCGACTTCCTGATCGGCCAGCGCGAAGCCCGATTTGCGGACGTCGAGGATGGCTTTGCGCAATTGCGCCTTGTCGGTGACGGTGAATTTGGTGATTTGCTCCGGCCGCAGCCGGGCAAGAAACGTTTGCAGCGCGCGGTCGTCAAGCGCTGCAAGCAGCACGCGGCCGAGCGCGGTTGCGCTTGCCGGCAGCCGGAAGCCGATCTGGGCGCTCACCGGCAGTACCCGCTGGGGCGAGGCGTGGGCGATCATGGTGACGTCTTCGCCGTCGAGGACCGCGGCCGAACACGACTCGCCGGTCTGTTCGCTCAAGCGTTCAAGCGCGGGCTGCACAATGTCAGTGACCGCATTCGATTGCAGATAGGCCCGGGCGAGATTGAGGACGCGCGGCTTGAGCCGGAACATGCGGTCATCCATCTCGGCATAACCGAGCTGCACCAGGGTGTGCAGGGTACGGCGCACCGAGGCGCGCGGCAGATCGACGAGCTTGGCGATGTCGCTCAAGGTGAGCTGCTTGCGATCCTGATTGAACGCCTCGATGACGCGCAATCCGCGCGCCAGGGCTTCAAGGAATTCTGGCCCCGAGGCATCGACCAGCGTCTGTTCGGACGCGGACCTGGTGATGGCCGGCATATGCAAAGCTCCCGCGCTTGCCAGGCTTTTTGTTATCTGTTCTAATTCCGAACATATGTTCGGTCAGCGAACATAACTAGCGGCCTTGATCTGAGGCGTAAAGCGAAATCGGCAACGCGAAGCTTTTGGGGATCGGCGATGCTCAGCGCAGAACAGAACGATCGCATCACCCGGGTGGGACCCGGCAAACCCGCCGGCACATTATTGCGCCGCTATTGGCAGCCGGCGGCTTTGGCCGACGAGCTTAGCGGCGAGCGGCCGATCAAGCCGATCAGGCTCATGGGCGAGGACCTCGTGATCTACCGCGACGACAAGGGACGCTATGGCCTCCTCGGCCGCAGTTGTCCGCATCGCGGCACCGATCTTGCCTATGGACGTCTTGAGGATGGCGGGTTGCGCTGCGCCTTTCACGGTTGGCTGTTCGATGTCGAAGGCAAGTGTCTGGAAACGCCGGCGGAGCCCGAAGGCAGCACGATGTGTCGCAACATCCGGCAGAAGGCTTATCCGGTGGTCGAACGCAACGGCATCTTGTTTGCCTATATGGGGACCGGCACGCTGCCGGAATTTCCGCATTTCGATTGCTTCGTGGCGCCGGGCTCGCACACTTTTGCGTTCAAGGGCCGGATCGACTGCAATTGGCTGCAATCCTTGGAAGTCGGCATCGACCCGGCGCACACCTCGTTCCTGCACCGCTTTTTCCACGATGAGGATCCGAAGGAAGGCTACGGCAAGCTGTTCCGCGACACTTCGATCGACTCGGAAATGCCGATGACCAGGATCATGCGTGAATTTCCGCGGCCGCGGATCGAAGTCGAGCCGACCGATTTCGGTTTGCGCATTCTCACATTGCGTGAGATCAGCGCCAGGAACATGCACGTGCGCGTGACCAATCTGATGTTCCCCAACGCCTTCGTCATTCCGATGAGCCGGGAAATGACGATCACGCAATGGCACGTGCCGATCGACGACACCAAACATTATTGGTACGCGATCTTCACCAGTTTCGGCGCGCCGGTCGACAAGGACGAGATGCGCCGCCAGCGGCTGCAGCTCTACGAATTGCCGGATTACGTGCCGCGCAAGAACAAGACCAACAATTACGGCTACGATCCGCACGAGCAGGATCACGACACCTATACCGGCATGGGCGCCGATATTAATGTCCACGATCAATGGGCTTGCGAATCCATGGGCGAGATTGCCGATCGCACCCATGAGCATCTCGGCCAATCCGACAAGGCGATCACCGCCTATCGGCGGCTGCTGCGGACGGCAATCGACGCGGTCGACAAGGGCGATACGCCGCCGATGATCTTCGACGTCGCGTCAGCTAAAACAGTGACCGGCCCGGCGGCCATCGACGGTATCGGCCCGACCGACGATTGGCAGGGCTACTGGCGGCGCACCGATGCCAGTAAGCGCAGCGCCGCCAGTTGGGCGAATATCAGCTGAGTTGGGCGACAAATGGCGAGCAAGGGCGAGTAGGGGCGTTGAGCTAAAATGTCTTCTCACAAGCGCCGCTCACTGGCCCTGAACTTTGTCGATCGTCACGGGCTATGGAGCGAGGTTCAGGTCCGTGCCGCCGCCACAGTCGAGAAGGCCATCAGCCAGAAGAATCTCGAACTGGTGCGTTTCTCCTTCCCGGATCAGCACGGCGTCCTGCGCGGCAAGACACTGGTGGCGGCGGAGGCGGTGCGCGCGTTGCGTTCCGGCGTGACCATGACCAGCACGCTCTTTGCCAAGGACACATCGCATCGCACAGTGTTTCCGGTGTTCGAAGCCGGCGCCGGCATGGACTTGCCGGAAATGGGCGGCGCCGGAAATTTCGTCATGGTGGCCGACCCAGAAACGTTCCGGGTGCTGCCCTGGGCTGAGCATACCGGCTGGCTATTGTGCGATTGCTATTTCCCCAACGGCAAGAAGGTGCCAATCGCGACGCGCGGGCTTTATCGCGAGGCGCTTGCGAAACTCGCCAAAGCCGGCTTCGACTATCTGGCCGGGCTCGAAGTCGAATTTCACCTCTTCAAGATCGAAGATTTGCGGCTTGCGCCCGAAACGCTCACCTGGCCTGCCGAACCGCCGCAGGTCAGTCACACCACGCACGGCTATCAATACCTCACCGAAGGCCGCTACGATCAGGTCGCGCCCATCCTCGACGTATTGCGAAAAAGTGTCGCGGCGCTCGGCCTGCCGCTGCAATCACTCGAGGTCGAATTCGGGCCGAGCCAATACGAATTCACCTTCGCGCCGGAGGCGGGGTTGGCGCCCGCCGACGCCATGGTGCTGTTCCGCAGCGCGCTGAAACAGGTAGCGCGCCGGCATGGCTATCTGGTGAGCTTCATGTGCCGGCCGCGGCTGCCGAACACGCTCGCCAGCGGCTGGCATCTGCACCAGTCGCTGCTCGACAGCAAATCCAAGGCCAATGCCTTCGTCTCCCACGATGACAAGGAGACGCTGTCGCCGCTCGGCCGTAATTTTCTCGGCGGGCTGCTCGCGAATGCCCGCGCAGCCAGCGTTTTCTCGGCACCCACGCTCAACGGCTACAAGCGCTATCGCGGCGTCAACACGATGGCGCCGGTCCAGGCGGTTTGGGCGCACGACAATCGCGGCGCCATGATCCGCGTGATGGGGGAGGCCGGCGATCCGGCGACCCATTTCGAGAACCGCTGCGGCGAGCCGCTCGCCAACCCCTATCTCTACATGGCGTCGCAGATCTATGCGGGCCTGGACGGCATGGCCCGCGGGCTCGATCCCGGGCCATCCGCCGACGCCCCCTACAAAAGCTCGGCCGAGGCTCTGCCCGCGTCGCTCGAAGAGGCGCTTGCCGCACTGCGCACCAATGCCTGTTTCCGGGCCGGATTTGGCGACGGCTTTGTGGACTATTACGCCAGGATCAAGGAAGCTGAGATCGCGCGGTGCCGCAAGGAGGGCCAGCCGGATGGGCCAGACGTCAGTGAATGGGAGCACCGGGAGTATTTTGACAGTCTATGACTTAACCGGCGGATCGCTTGGGCACTGCGCCAAGACACTGCGCCAAGACACTATGCGAAGACACTACGCGAAGAACTGGACGCCAAGTACTGGCCAAGACAGGAGGGGTGAGATGACGAAAACATGGATTGCGGCAGGGACCGCGCTGATAACCGTGGGTGCGGGACTTGCGCTCGCTATTGGGCCGGCGCCGGCACAGGACAAGACGGTGAAGATCGGCTTCATCTCGACCTTCAGCGGGCCGCCTGCCGCCATCGGCAACGACATGAAGAATTCATTCGAGCTGGCGCTCGATCATCATGGCCGTAAGCTCGGCGGGCTGCCGGTCGAGGTCATCTACGAGGACGACCAGACCAAGCCTGAAGTCGGCGTGCAGAAGACGCAAAAGCTGATCGAGTCCGACAAGGTCGATTTTCTGGTCGGCTATATCTGGTCGAACGTGCTCCTGGCGTCGCTCAAGCCGGTCGTCGACTCCAAGACCATGACAGTGGTCACCAATGCCGGCGCTTCGCAGCTCGCCGGCGAATTATGCTCGCCTTACGTGTTCTCGACGTCGTGGAACAATGACCAGACGCCGGCCTCGCTCGGGCTTTACATGAATCAGAAGGGCGTCAAGAGCGCCTTCCTGATCGGGCCGAATTATGCCGCCGGCAAGGACATGCTCGCCGGTGTGCAATCGACCTTCAAGGGCAAGATCGTCGGCCAGGAATTGACGCGCTGGCCGGACCAGCTCGACTTCTCCGCCGAATTGTCGAAGGCGCGCGAGGCAAAGCCTGATGCGATCTTCGCTTTCTATCCGGGCGGCGCCGGCGTGCAATTTATCACCCAATATGCGCAGTCGGGGCTCAAGGGCCAGATCCCGCTCTACACCGCATTCACGGTGGACGATCTATCGCTGCCGCGGCTGAAGGATCTCGCCATCGGCATTCCGGGCGCCCAGGAATGGGTCGCCGATCTGCCCAATGACGCCAACAAGAAATTCGTCGCCGACTACAAGGCGAAGTACAAGGCCACGCCGTCGTTCTACGGCGCGCAGACCTATGACGCGGCGGGATTGATCGACAGCGCCATCACCGCAGTGAAGGGCGACCTCACCAACAAAGAGGGCATGCGCAAGGAAATGGAAAAGGCCGACTTCAAGTCGGTGCGCGGCCCGTTCAAGTTCGGCAACAACCACATCCCGATCCAGAACTTCTACTTGCAGGACGCGGTGAAGAATGCCGACGGCAGCTATTCGCTGCACACGGTGGCGACCATCGTCAAAGACAATCAAGACAGTTTCCACGACAAGTGTCCGATGAAGTAAGGAGCGCTTTGCTTCGCGGAACAATTACGCACGATTGTCATGGCCGGGCAGAGCTGTTCGCCGATGCCCGGCCATCCACATCTTTTGTCGGGCCGCAAAGGAAGACGTGGATGGCCGCACCAAGTGCGGGCATGACAGCGAAGGTAATTAACGCTCGATAGGCCCATGCTCTATTTCATCGAACAACTCCTCAACGGCATTCAGCTCGGAATGCTGCTGTTTCTATTGGCTGCGGGCCTGACGCTGATTTTCGGCATTATGGATCTCGTCAATCTGGCGCACGGTTCGCTTTATATGCTCGGCGCTTATTTCGCCGCGACGTTTGCCGACTGGACCGACAGCTTTGTGCTTGGCGCGATCCTTGCACTTTTGGCGACGCTCGTCGTTGGCATGGTGCTCGAAGTGGTTGCTATCCGCAGACTATACGGCCGCGATCATCTCGATCACGTGCTCGCGACCTTCGGTTTGCTGCTGTTTTTCAATGAACTCGTCCGGCTGATCTGGGGCCCGGCCGGTCTCACGCTGCCGCTGCCGAACGAAATGCTCAATGCCGTCCAGGTGCTGCCGGGTCTGTATTATCCGATCTATCGGCTGGTCATTATCGGCGTGACGCTCACCGTCGGCGCGCTGCTTTATGTGCTGGTGATGCGAAGCCGGCTCGGCATGCTGATCCGCGCCGGCGCGTCCAACCGCGAAATGGTCGGTGCGCTCGGCATCAATATCAAGCTGCTTTATACCCTGGTCTTCGGCCTTGGCGCGGCACTCGCGGGCTTCGCCGGCTTGATGCAGGCGCCGATCCTGACGGTGCAGATCGGCATGGGCGAGAACATCCTGATCGCCGCCTTTGTCGTCGTCACCATCGGCGGCATCGGTTCGATCCGCGGCGCTTTTATTGCGGCGATGCTTGTCGGCATCGTCGACACGATCGGCCGCGCCTTCGTCCCTGATTTATTGCACGCTTATTTGAACGACGCCGCCGCCTCGAGCCTCGGCCGGGCGCTGTCGTCGATGCTGATCTATCTGGTGATGGCGCTGGTCCTGGTCGTGCGTCCGGCCGGCTTGTTCCCCGCGGCGACGCGATGAAGCTGTCGCTCACGCCGCGCATCGCGGTGAACGTTTTTTTGGTGTTGTTTCTCGGTCTGGTGCCGGTCTATGCGATGCTGACCGGCAATACCTTCGCCATGACGCTGTTCGCGCGGGTGATGATTCTCGCGCTGGCGGCGCTGAGCCTCAACCTGATCATGGGCTATGGCGGCATGGTCAGTTTCGGCCACGCCGCCTATCTCGGCATCGGCGGCTATGCCGTCGGCATTCTGTCGAAGGAGGGCATCAATTCCGGCTTCATCCAGTGGCCGGTGGCGATCGGCGCTTCGGCGCTCTATGCGCTTGTCGTCGGCGCGCTCAGCCTGCGCACGCGCGGCGTCTACTTCATCATGATTACGCTCGCCTTCGCGCAGATGGTCTATTACGTCGCGATCGGGCTTGACCGTTATGGCGGCGACGATGGGCTGACCATCTATCACAACAGCCAATTCGGCGGCCTGATCGATATCGGCAACGAGACAGTCTTCTATTATGTCTGTTTCACGCTGCTGCTGGCGGGGATTTATGCGGTCTGGCGCATTGTCAATTCGCGCTTCGGTCTCGTCATTCAAGGCGCGCGGTCGAACGAGCGGCGCATGCGCGCCATCGGTTTTCCGACCTTTCGCTATAAGCTCGCGTGCTTCGTCATCGCCGGCGCGATGTGCGGGCTTGCCGGCGCGCTTCTCGCCAATCACACGAGTTACATCAGCCCGGCGATGATGGAATGGACGCGCTCGGGCGATCTCATCGTCATGGCCGTGCTCGGCGGCATGCGCGCGGCCTTCGGGCCGTTGATCGGCGCCATGACGTTCCTGCTGCTTGAGGACGTGCTGTCGCGCGCCACGGATTATCCGAACCTGATCATAGGGCCGATGCTTCTGATCGTTGCCATTTATGTCAACGGTGGCATCGATGGATTGCTGGGGAGGGCGCGCCGTGGCTGATGCCCTGCTTCAGGTCGAAGATCTGACCAAACGCTTCGGCGGCGTGGTCGCATCCGACCGGATCGCGCTCACGCTCGACCGCGGCGAGCTGCACGCCATTATCGGACCGAACGGCGCCGGCAAGACCACTTTGATCGGGCAATTGACCGGCGAGATTGTTCCCGACGCCGGAAGCGTGCGCTTCGACGGTCATGACATCACGGTGCTTCCGGTCTATCGGCGCAGCGCCATTGGCCTCGCACGCTCGTTCCAGATCACCTCGCTGTTTCCCGATTTCACCGCTCTCGACAATGTCGCGCTCGCCGTCCAGGCCCATGCCGGGCACTCGTTCCGCTTTTGGCGCAACGCCCGTGGCGATACCGAATTGCGCGAGCCGGCGCGCGCGGCGCTGACGGATGCCGGCCTCGGCACGCGTGCTGACGTGCTCGCCGCCGATCTGAGCCATGGCGAGCGCCGCCAGCTCGAGATCGCCATGGCGCTCGCGACCGGGCCGCGCATGCTCCTGCTCGACGAGCCGATGGCCGGCATGGGGCCGGAAGAATCCGCGCGCCTCATTGAAATTCTGCGCAAGCTCAAAGGCGGTGTGACGATCCTTCTGATCGAGCACGACATGGATGCCGTCTTTGCGCTCGCCGACCGCATCAGCGTTCTGGTCTATGGCCGCATCATCGCCTCCGGCGAACCGGCAGCGATCCGGGCCGATCCGGTCGTCCGTCAGGCTTATCTCGGCGAGAGCGGGGGAGGCGCCACGCATGGCTAGCGCTGCCAATCCTTCGTTGCTCGAACTGTCCGGCATCGAGACCAGCTACGGGTTGAGCCGCGTGCTGTTCGGCATTTCGCTCACGCTCGGCAACGGCGAAATGGTGTCGCTGATGGGCCGCAACGGCATGGGCAAGACCACGACCGTGCGCTCGATCATGGGGCTCACGCCGGCATGTGCAGGCTCGATCCGATTTGGCGGCGACGAAATTCGCACGCTGGCGGCCTATCGGGTTGCCAAGCTTGGCATCGGGCTTGTTCCCGAAGGACGCCAGGTGTTTCCCAATCTGACGACGCGCGAAAATCTGATTGCAACCGCTGCCAACCGCTGTGGCTCCCGCGATCCGTGGACGCTCGACAAAGTCTGTGGGCTGTTTCCGCGGCTCGCCGAACGCGCCCGCAGCATGGCCAATCTCTTGTCCGGCGGCGAGCAGCAGATGCTCGCCATCGGCCGCGCCTTGATGACCAATCCGCGCCTCTTGATCCTCGACGAGGCGACGGAAGGCTTGGCGCCGGCCATTCGTGACGAAATCTGGCGCTGCCTGCAAAGCTTGCGCGCCGCAGGCCAATCGATCCTGGTGATCGACAAGAATGTCGACGCGCTGATGCGCATCGCCGACCGCCATTACATCATCGAGCGCGGCCGCGTGGTGTGGACCGGCTCATCGCAGCAATTGGCTGGCGCGCCGGATATCCAGCACCGTTATTTGGGTGTTTGAAGTCGCTGCGGCTCGGTGAGATAGATGATGTGGCCGGCAACGAGCACAGCGACGACCCGCGGTCGTCCCGGCACCGCCGCGTCGACCAGAATAAGATCGGCGCGTTTGCCGGGCGCGATGCTGCCGCGGTCGGGGAGATTCATCGCCCGGGCCGGTGTGCCGCTGACAAGTTCCCAGGCTTTGTCGAGCGGCAACGTGCCGATTTCGGCGAGGCGGAAGGCGGCGACCAAAGGCGCCGGGTAAAAATAATCCGACGCCAGGATCGAGCACAGGCCGCGCGCGACCATGTCGCGCGCGTTGACCCAGCCGATATGGCTTCTGCCGCGCACGATGTTGGGCGCGCCGAAAACGATCTGATCGCCGCCGGCGACGGCATCCTCCGCCGTCTCGACATTCATGGGGAATTCGCAGACCCGGCAGCCGAGCGCGCGGAACCATTGCCGTTGCTCCGGCGAGGAATCGTCGTGCGAAAGCAAAGGAATGCCGGTGGCGTTGGCGCTTTTGGCCATGCGCACGATCAAGTCCGGCACTTCGCCGGCGCGGCCCTGCAGCGAGTCGATGAGCTTGAAAAAGTCCTCGCGGCTCAAACCGGTGCGGTCGATCATCGTGCCGATCTTGGACGGCGGCCTTTTCGCATAGTCGGGCGCCAGCATGTGATCGTTGAAGGCGAGCGCGTCGATCTTGCCCTCGTCAAGCCAGCTGCGCGCTTCCGGCTCGGCATCGAAATTGAACGTCTCGAAGCGCAGATGATAGCGCGTGTCGGCGGCGAGCTGCGGCTTGAGCGCTTCGATCGCGGCGAGCAGGTTGCGCGCGTTCTCCGGTCCGCGCAGGCCCGGCTCCCATGACCACGTGACGCTGTGGAATACCGTCGTGATGCCGTTGGCGATGACCTGGCGGTCGGTGTCGATCAGCGCCAGATCGAGCGCAAAATCCACGCCCGGGCGCGGCATCATCTGCCGCTCGAAGCCGTCGCCATGAATATCGACAATGCCGGGAAGCACGATCAGTTCAGCGGCATCGATGGTGCGTGACGCCCCGCGATCCGAACCGATCTCGCCGATGACGCCGTCGGCGGCGTGAATGCTTGTCTCCACAAGCTCGCCGCCGGTGAGAACCTTCGCGCCGGTAATTCCAATGTCCATTTTCTTGCTCAGGGACTCACTGTTTCCGTTTTGGCGGGGCTCGCTTCGGTCTCGTGGCGCTCGAGAAACTCCTCCGCGCTCAAGCGCCTGAAGTCGGGTAGCGCCAGCCGAAGACGTTCATGTGACCAGTGCCACCAGGCGAGCCGTTCCATGCGCACCGCGATATGGCTCGGAAAGCGCGGACGGATGGGCCGCGCCGGGTTCCCGGCTACAATAGTGTAGGGCGCGACATCTCTGGTTACGATCGCGCCGGCGGCAATGACGGCGCCGTCGCCGATCTTTCTCCCCGGCAGCACAATGGCGCCATGGCCGATCCAGACATCGTGGCCGATGACGACGCGATGCGAGCGCCGCCATTCAAAGAACTCGGCGTCGTCGCTTTCGCCGGGGAAATAGCTACTGGCCCGATAAGTGAAATGTGCCTGGCTGGCGCGATGCATCGGATGATTGCCGGGATTGATCCGGGTCATTGCCGCGATCGAGCAGAACTTGCCGAATTTGGTGTAGGCGACGTTGCTGTCGTTGACGATATAGGAATAGTCCCCGACCTCGGTTTCGAGCAAAACCGTGCGTGCGCCGATATCCGTATAGCGCCCAAGCGTGCAATCGCGCACTTCCGCGGTCGGATGGATCAGTGGCTCCGCAGACAACATCTTCGTCATGTTTCCAGCACCAGGGCGATGCGATCCGAGGCAAAGCGCGACCGTGTCGTGAGAATGGGCACGCCGTCGGTGTCGGCGTCGACGCTGTCGACGACCAGCAGGGGCCGACCGAGCGCGAGTTTCAGACTCTCGGCGTCGGCAGCTTCGGCGACAGCCGCTGTGACGCGCGTGCTTTCACGGGTAAAATCGCGCACGCCGAAATTCGCTAGCATGCGCGTCATCGAATTCGACGACATCGCATAGACGCGCGCGGCGTTGGGGAAGCGGTCTGCCGGCAGCCACGTCGTCGAGGCGACGATCGGGATGCCGTCGGCCTGCCGGACACGTTCCATCCTGATCACACACGCGCCCGGTTTGAGCTTCAGCCGCTTGGCAATGTCAGCATGGGCGTTTTCGATGCTGTTCGCCACGAGGCGGCCGCCGACGGCATGGCCGGCGCCACCGACGATTTCGGAAAACCGCGTGCGGCGGCGGATCGGATAGGCGATGCGGTCGGCTTCCACATAAGTTCCGCTGCCGCGCTCGGCGCGGACGAGGCCGCGTTCCGCAAGCGCGGCGATGGCGCGGCGCACGGTGTGACGGTTGACGCCGAACCGTTCGGCGATTTCGGTTTCCGCCGGCAGCTTGGTTCCCGCTTTGAAAGTTCCCTGCGCGATCGATTGTTCCAGTTCGTCGGCGATACGCCGCCATAGCGCCACGCCGGCGGCGGCTTTCGTCTCGGTGCGTTTTGCAATGGCAGTGCGGCGTGTCATCGGGCTAGTTTCCGGATTCGTCGTGCGGTTTTGTAGCCTGTCATTTTACGGTCTGTCACGGCAGCGTCAGCAAAACTTCATTGTTGCGCGCTAGACAACTCCATAGTTGTCTAGTAACATAGACAACTATGTTCGGCAAGATTTTTCGCCGGTTTAGCGCAAGCGGATGAGGTCTCAGTCTTGGACGAGATGCGCCAAAAACGCCGCGCAGTGATGGCGGTGCTGGCCGAGAGCGATGCGGCCGAAATCGCGCATCTGCTCGAGGCGCTCGCGCCGCTCCCGGCCCATGAGGACTTACGCGCGCCGGTAAACGGCCTTGTCATGATTCGGGGCCGCATCGGCGGCGATGGCGCGCGGTTCAATCTCGGCGAAGCGACGGTGTCGCGCGCCGTGGTGCGGCTTGCCGACAGCGAAATGGGTTTTGGCTATGTCCTGGGCCGCGACCGCGCCAAGGCGCGGCTGATCGCGCTCTGCGATGCGCTCGTGCAAACAGCGGCCTATGCCGCGGCGCTTGAAAGCAAAGTTATCGCGCCGCTTCGCGCCGACCTCGAGGCGCAGCGCGATGCGCGCGCGCGTCAGGTCGCGGCAACAAAGGTCGATTTCTTTACCATGGTGCGCGGGGAGGACAGCGCATGATTGGCTCAGGCTTTGCCGACCCAGTGATGTCGGGGCAGGCGGCGTTTCGCGCCATCCTGCAGGCGACGTCGCGGCCTGGAACGGTTTGTCGGATCGGCGCTGAAGTTGCGTCGCCGCAACCCTTATCGCCGGCAGCCGCTGCTATTGCCTTGACGCTGTGCGACCAAGACACGCCGGTCTGGCTCGACGCGCCGCTGCGGGCTTCGCCAGATGTCGCGACGTGGCTTTGCTTCCATTGCGGGGCAAAGATCGTGAACGATCCAGCGGCGGCAAGCTTTGCTTTCGCAGCCGCCGCGACAGCGCTGCCGCCGTTCGACAATTTCAACCTCGGCAGTGCCGACTATCCCGACCGTTCGACCACGATCGTGCTGAGCGTTGAGTCCTTTGGCGCCGGGCCTGAACTGATGCTGGAAGGGCCGGGGATCAAGACGCGTCAGTCTTTCCGCGCCGCGCCGTTGCCGGACGACTTTGCGCCGCGGCTCACTGCAAATCGCGATCTGTTTCCGCGTGGCATCGATCTCCTTCTCGCCTCGGCGAACGAAATCGCTGCATTGCCGCGCTCGGTCCGGCTGGCAAGTGTTGGAGCCTCGGGTGAGGGGGCATCATGTACGTAGCAGTCAAAGGCGGCGAACGTGCCATCGAGAACGCGCACCGGCTTCTGGCGCAAGAACGGCGCGGCGATCCTGCCGTGCCGGAATTGTCGCTCGAGCAGATCGGGGAGCAGCTCACGCTCGGCGTCGACCGTGTCATGAACGAAGGCTCGCTCTATGATCGCGAGCTTGCCGCGCTCGCCATCAAACAGGCGCGAGGCGATTTGATCGAAGCCATTTTCCTGCTCCGCGCGTTTCGCGCGACCTTGCCGCGGTTCGGCATGAGCGAACCGATCGATACCGATGCGATGGCGGTGAGCCGGCGGATTTCCTCCACCTTCAAGGATATTCCGGGCGGTCAGGTGTTGGGCCCGACTTTCGATTACACCCACCGCCTCCTCGAAACGCAGTCTAACTCGGCACCGGATGCCGCGCCGGCCCCTGCCGGCGCAAGCTTGCCGAAAATGCCGCGAGCGACGGATTTGCTTGCCGCCGACGATCTGATCGAGCGTTCGCCGCAAGGCTGCGACGACACGCGCGTCGGCGATCTCACGCAAGATCCGATGCGCTTTCCGGCAGACCGCGATCTGCGCCTGCAAAATCTCGCTCGCGGCGACGAAGGCTTCTTGCTCGCGCTCGGCTATTCGACGCAGCGCGGCTACGGCCGCAACCATCCATTCGCCGGCGAGATCAGGCTCGGCGAGGTCGAAGTGGAGTTTGCGCCGGAGGAGATCGGCTTTGCCGTGCCGCTCGGCCGTATCACGGTGACCGAATGCCAGATGGTCAATCAGTTCCGCGGCACCGCGACCGAGCCGCCGCGCTTCACGCGGGGCTACGGGCTCGGCTTCGGCCATTGTGAGCGCAAGGTCATGGCCATGGCGCTGGTCGACCGCGCGTTGCGGGCGCGCGAACTCGGTGAGGAGATCAAAGGGCCGGCGCAGGATGAAGAATTCATGCTGTCGCATTCCGACAATGTGCAGGCGACCGGTTTTGTCGAACATTTGAAGCTGCCGCACCATGTCGATTTCCAGGCCGAACTCGGCCTCATACGCCGGCTGCGCGCGGAGTTCGCGCAAGCGAAAACCACCGATGAGATGAGGGAGGCGGCCGAGTGAACGCGCCGACCTATAATTTCGCTTATCTCGACGAGCAGACCAAGCGCATGATCCGGCGCGCGATCCTCAAGGCGGTCGCGATCCCCGGCTATCAGGTGCCGTTTGCCAGCCGCGAAATGCCGATGCCGTATGGCTGGGGCACCGGCGGCGTGCAGGTGACGGCCGCGATCCTTGGACCAGACGACGTGCTCAAAGTCATCGACCAGGGCGCCGATGACACCACGAACGCCGTGTCGATCCGCAAATTCTTCCAGAAGACCGCGGGCGTAAAGACGACGACCAGTACACACGAGGCGACCGTCATCCAGACGCGCCACCGTATTCCGGAGACGGCGCTCACCGAGAACCAGATCCTGGTGTTTCAGGTGCCGATCCCCGATCCGTTGCGTTACCTCGAACCGCGCGAAACCGAAACTCGCCGCATGCACGCGCTCGCGGAATATGGGCTGATGCATGTGAAGCTTTACGAGGATATCGCGCATCACGGCCATATCGCCACGACCTATGCTTATCCGGTGAAGGTCGACGGCCGTTATGTGATGGACCCATCGCCGACACCGAAGTTCGACAATCCGAAAATGGACGATTGCGCCGCGCTGCAATTGTTCGGCGCCGGCCGCGAGAAACGCATCTACGCGATCCCACCATATACCCAGGTGGTCTCGCTCGACTTCGACGACCATCCGTTCGAGCGCTATCGGCACGACGGCACCTGCGCGCTGTGTGGGGCGAAAGATTCCTATCTCGACGAGATCATCACGGATGACCGCGGCAGCCGGATGTTTGTCTGTTCGGACACCGATTATTGCGAGGGCCGCCGCGGTACTACGGAAGAGGTCGGCGCACACCGGGCGAAGGCAGACAAGGAAGCATCAGTGCGATGAGTTCCGCCGCAAACGAATCTGCGCCGCTTCTTATTGCCGAGGGCCTGACAAAGTCGTTCGGCCGCCAGGTCGGCTGCCGCGACGTGTCGTTCGATCTGCATGAAGGCGAGGTGATGGCGGTGGTCGGCGAGTCCGGCTCCGGCAAGTCGACGCTGCTGCGGTTGTTGTCGATGCAGACCGAGGCGGATGCAGGCCGCGTGCTTTATCGCATGCGCGACGGCGTCACGCGCGATTTAGCTGCGCTGGGCGAGGCGGAACTGCGTTTTTTGGCGCGGACCGACTGGGGCTTTGTCCATCAAGATCCGGCGCTCGGCTTGCGCATGGCGGTGTCCGGTGGTGCCAATGTCGGCGAACGTTTGATGGCGGTCGGCTGGCGGCATTACGGCGGCATCCGTCAGGCCGCAACCGACTGGCTGGCGCGTGTCGAGATCGACACCACCCGGATCGACGACCGGCCCACGACCTATTCCGGCGGCATGCGCCAGCGGCTGCAGATCGCGCGGAACCTGGTGACGCAGCCCCGGCTGATCCTGATGGATGAGCCGACCGGCGGGCTCGATGTGTCGGTCCAGGCCCGGCTGCTCGATCTGTTGCGCAATCTGGTTGCGACCCTGAGGCTTTCGGCGGTGATCGTGACCCACGATCTCGCCGTCGCACGTTTGTTATCTCATCGCATCATGGTGATGAAGGGCGGGGAGGTGATCGAATCAGGGTTGACCGATCAGGTCCTCGACGATCCGCGCGAACCCTATACCCAATTGTTGGTCGCTTCGATCTTGCAGCCTTGAGACAGATGAGTAGTGCTGAATTGGTAGCCCCGAGACAGACATGACGCCCGCCCTAGAATTGCGCGACGTGGCCAAGAGCTTCACCATGCATCTGCAAGGCGGGGTGCGGCTGTCGGTGGTCGCCGGCGTAACTTTCTTGGTTCGCGCCGGCGAATGCGTCGTGCTGGCGGGCCCCTCGGGAGCCGGCAAGTCGTCGATCCTGAAAATGGTCTTCGGCAATTATCGCTGCGACCAGGGACAGATTTTGCTTCACGACGGCGCTCGGAGTTTCGACGTCGCAACTGCGACGCCGCGCCAGATGCTTGAGCTGCGCAACACCACGGTCGGTTATGTCAGCCAATTTTTGCGCGCCGTGCCGCGCGTGCCGACCGTCGATGTCGTCGCCGAGCCGTTGATTGTCGGCGGCGTGCCGCGCGAGGCCGCGCGGGCCAAGGCGGCGGAACTCCTGCACGAACTCAATATCCGCGATGCGCTGCTGAACCTGCCGCCGGCGACCTTTTCCGGCGGCGAGCAGCAGCGTGTCAATATCGCCCGCGGTTTTCTGCCGGATCTGCCGATCCTGCTGCTCGACGAGCCGACGGCGTCGCTCGATGCCGCTAATCGCGCGGTCGTGCAGAAATTGATCGCCGATAAGAAGCGGCACGGCGCGGCCATCGTCGCGGTGGTTCATGATGAGAACGTGCGCGACGCCATTGCCGACCGCATTGTCGAGGTCACGCAATTCGCCGCCGCGGCGTGAGGGGTGCAGGTCAGGAACGACAGAGCTTGAAATGCCGGAACAACGCGACTTTGTCCTAACCAACGCCAGGATTGTGCTCGCCGATCGGGTGATTGGGCGTGGTTGGCTCGCCGTCTCCGGCGGCACGATTGCCGAATTCGGCGAAGGCGACGCGCCGGAACGTGGCGACGATCTGAGTGGCGACTTGCTGCTGCCGGGCTTGGTCGAACTGCACACCGATCATCTCGAAGCGCATTATTCGCCGCGGCCCAAAGTCTATTGGGATCCGGTGGCGGCCGTCGTCTCGTTTGACGGTCAGCTTGCTACAAGCGGCATTACCACGGTGCTCGAACTCGCTGCGAGTCTGGCGCGAAGAAGGTGCGGAAGACGTCGACGGCCAGGCCGAGATATTGGCGCAGGCGATCGGCGAGGCGCGTGATGCCGAGCTGCTGCGCGTCGATCATTTTCTGCATCTGCGTTGCGAAGTGCCGATGCCGAGCGTGGTCGACGAAGCGGCGGCGCTGATCGGCCGCCCCGACGTCAAGCTCGCCTCTTTGATGGACCACACGCCGGGCCAGCGCCAGTTTCGCGACGAGAGCAAGCTGCGCGACTATTACCGCGGCAAAGGCAATCTCACCGATGCAGAGCTCGATGCTCTGTTTGCCAAGCGCTTCGAATATCAAGCCGCTTACGCCGCCGGCAACTATGAGAAGATCGTCGCGCTCGCGCGCGAGCATAATACGCCGCTCGCCAGCCACGACGACACTACGCTCGAACATGTCGAGCAGGCCGTCCGTGACGGCGTCGCTATCGCCGAATTTCCGACCACGATCGAAGCGGCGCAGCAGCTGCATGCCGCGGGCGTTCGCGTGCTGATGGGCGCGCCCAATCTGGTGCGCGGCGGCTCGCATGCCGGCAATGTCGCGACGGCGGACCTGGCCGAGCGCGGCGTGCTCGACGTGCTGTCGTCGGATTACGTCCCGGCGAGCCTCTTGATGGCAGCGCTGATGCTGCCGCAACGGGTCCCGGCAATCGATCTTGCTGCGGCGGTGCGAACGGTTTCAAAAACGCCCGCAGCGGCGGTCGGGCTCGACGACCGCGGCGAAATCGCCATCGGCAAGCGCGCCGATCTCATCCATGTGCGCGTCGCTCATGACGTGCCGATGGTACGTACGGTGTGGCAGAGCGGGAGGCGGGTGGCGTGAATCGGTTCAGCAAACCGCAGACGCTCGTTGCGTCGAATCCCGGCGCGATCGGTCCCGGTCGCCTCGTTCTCGTGGTCGGGCCAAGCGGCGCCGGCAAGGATACTTTGCTCAAAGGCGCCCGCGCCGCTTGCGCCTACGATCCCGCCGTGGTGTTTCCGCGCCGCGTGGTGACGCGGCCGAAGTCGGATGCCGAGGATCACGACACGATCGACGCCGCCGGTTTCGAGCGGGCCGCTGCCGAGGGCGCCTTTGCACTATGGTGGCACGCCCATGGCAACGGCTACGGCATTCCGTCTTCGATCGACCGCGACATTCGCGCCGGCCGCACGGTGGTCTGCAATGCGTCGCGCACCATCGTCGATACCGCACGCGAGCGCTACGGCTTTGTCACCGTGGTCGAAATCACGGCGCCGGAACAGGTGCTGCAATCACGCCTGGCGTCGCGGCAGCGCGTGAGCGACGGCAATATTGCCGAGCGCATCGATCGTTCCGCCGAGGTCGAACGGCTCTATGCCGCCGATATTGTCATCAGAAATATCGGCCGGCCTGACGGCGGAATTCGCCGGCTCATTCGCGCGATCCGCACCAGGGCGCGAAGCGTTCGTCGCGCGTTCGCGAAGTATTGAACGCGTCGCAGCAATCTCGCGCTTCTGCTTTTGCGTTCGCTCTAGGCGAGGCGTTCACGCAGCGCCGCCGACAGTCTTTCGGCGCCGAGCACAATGACGAAGATGATGATCAGGAGCAGCGAGACTTCCTGGTATTGGAACAGGTTCATCGCCGTCAGCAATTCAAAGCCGATGCCGCCGGCGCCGACAAAGCCCAACACCAGCGACGAGCGGATATTTTCGTCCAGACGATAAAGGCTGATGCCCAACAGCGTCGGCAGGATGGTCGGGACGATGCCATGGGTGAAAACCTGAATGCGTCGCGCGCCGGTCAGTTCCAGCGCGTGGATTGGCGCCATGTCCATCTGTTCGATGGTTTCGGCGAACAGCCGGCCGAGCATTCCGACAGAATGAACGCCGAGCGCGAGACCGCCGGGGAACGGGCCAAGGCCGACGGCGGTCACGAATAGCAGCGCCCAGACCAGGTCCGGCACCGCGCGGGTAAAGCCGATGACGCCGCGTGCGCCGTAATAGGCAATGCGCGAGGGTGTGATGTTCGAGGCGGCGAGAATGGCCAGCGGCAAAGCGAGGACGACGCCGACCATGGTGCCGAACAGGGCGATATCGACGGTTTGAATGGTCGGCCACACCGCGGACGGCAATTTGGAGAAATCCGGCGGCACGGCGCGCCGGATCAGATCGGCCATGCCGTGGATGCCGGTGATCAAGTCGCTCGGCCGTGCTTCGACCACGATGAAGGTCTGCACGACAATGGCAATGCCGAGCAAAGTCAGCACGCAGCGAGTAGCAGTGACGAATGCGCCACCCCAGGCGCGCGCACCGGGGGACACGCGCAGTTCGGCGCGCGCGGCGTCGACGCTCATGCGGCCTCTCTCATATAGAGACGCTGCACGCTGTCACGAGATACCTGCTCGCGCGGCAGATCGAACATGACGCATCCGTCGCGCATGCCGACGACGCGGTCGGCATAGCCATAGGCAAGCTCGACCTGGTGCAGCACGCAGAGCACGGCGAGCTTCGCCGAACGCGCCAGCCGCTGCAGCAGCCGCATGATCTCTTCGGACGCTTCAGGATCCAGGCTCGCAATCGGCTCGTCGGCCAGCAGGACGCGCGGGCGCTGCGCCAATGCACGTGCGATCGAGACACGCTGCTTCTGGCCGCCGGACAGCGTGCCGGCGCGCTGCTCGGCAAGATGTTCGAGTCCCACCTGCGCGAGATGATCGCGCGCCGCCTCGAGCTCGGCGCGGGGCAGGCCGCCGAAGGCGGTCTGAAACGTGTAGTGGCGGCCGAGCGTACCGGTCGCCACATTGGTGAGTACGCTGCTGCGGCGGATGAGGCTTGGATGCTGCGAGATCATCGCGAGCTCAAGGCGGGCGCGCCGCAATTGCTCGCCTTCGAGCCCGCACAGATCGGTGTCGCCAAGCCAGATTTCGCCCGCGCTCGGCCGCAGGATCCGGGCGACCGAATGCAGCAGCGTCGTCTTGCCGCTGCCATTGCCGCCAAGAACCACGACCAGCTCGCCTGGCTCGACATTCAAATCGAAGCCGTCCAGCACGAGCCGGCCGTTGGGGTAGCGCACCGAAAGCGAGCGAACGCGTAACATCCTGGGTCCTGGTGAGCCTCAGCTCAGCTTGCTGAGATCGATATTGAGCGTCTTCACCAGATCGCGAATGCCGTCATAAGCGGAATCGGTCTGCGGCACGAAGCGGGTGCCGTGCATGCCCATGACCTTGCGATCCGCTTCGTCGATCGACGATAGGTCGAGGTTTTGCAGAATGTCGGTCAGCTTCTTCTTGAAGGCGTCGGGCAGGTCGCCGCGAATCGAGATCGGATCGGTCGGGATCGGATCGGACTTCCACAGGAATACCAAGTCGCCGTCTTTGTAGTGGCCGCGCTGGGTCGCCAATTCAAGCTGCTCGCTGTTGAGCTCGCCGGCATCGACTTTGTGATTGTAGAGCGCTTCGAACGAGGCGGTGTGGCTGCCGGCGTAGATCGCCTTGATGTCCTTGTCGGGATCGATGCCACCTTTGCGCAACCCGTAGGCCGGGAACAGGTGGCCTGACGTCGAAGCGGGGTCGGAAAATGCGAAGGAGTGGCCGCGAATATCCGCCACTGTCTTGATGCCCGTCGTCGGATAGGTCACGAGGCTGGCCCAATAGGTGTCGGGCTTGCCCTCTTTGTTGCTGAACGCCGCGACCGCTTCCGCCTTGGCGACCTGATGCGCCAGCACATAGCCGAGCGGACCGAACTCGCCGATTTCGAGCTTGCCGTTGCGCATGGCCTCGATCTCGGCATTGTAATTCGTCGCGACAAAGACCCTGACCGGGCAGCCAAGCTTCTCGCTGATCATCGCGCCGATTTTCTCGTAGATCGGCGTCAGACGCGGCGCGGTGTCGAACGGCTCGACGCCGATGCGCACCGTGCCGTCGTCCCCCGGGCAGTCCGCGGCGAGCGCCGAACGGGCGGGGATCGCAAGCATCGTAATGGCCGCCAAGGCGACCGCGGCCAGTGCCGCCGTTCCACTTGTCCAACGAATATGTGCGTTCATGATCGAGCTCCCGTCATTTGCATTTCGTTGATTGCTGTCGTTGCACGCGCTCTGTTGATCGAAACCGTGAGTCAAGCGCGCCGCCCGATGGTCGGGCGTGAACGTTTTGATCTGCAGACGCTTAACGGCGAATACGCTTCCGTCGGACGCAAACCTGGATCCGCGCGTTTTGCCATCAGCCAAAGCAAATTCCCGCGCGCCAACTGGCTGTTCCGCACGTTACGCAAAGAGAAAAAGCTTCGTTAGGCTATTGCCCGCACATGACAGTGGGATGAACCGCGGCAGCGATGGTTCGGCGTGCTGGGGACAAGCCACCGAGTTCCATCTCCGCGGTCCGCCGCCTTACAGGACTTCGGCCCGGACATAGATGACGCAGCGGTTGAACATTCCCAGCGCCCGCGCCGCGCTCAGCGATACGTCGATGACGCGGCTGCGGCTGAAGGCCCCGCGATCGTTGAAGGGCAGCGTCCGGTGCGCCGCCGTAAAGCCGCGCGGATTGTAGTCGGTGACAGCGGAGAGAAGAGGGAATGAAGGCGGGCGTTTTCGCGGTGCGCAGGCGAGCGCACACGCAGGCCGATATTTCCGGCAAATAACAAAACCTGCGGTTACGGCCCTGCCTCGCACGCCTACGTCAACACCGCGCCGGTTCCGATCTTAACGGATCGGAAATCGTATATGAGCTATTTATTATACCGCATCAATTTGCAGTACCTGCGCATCGCTCGGCCCGTGCAGTCGGCCGGCTGAGTGTGGCGCAGATGAAAATACCGGCGTTGTGCCGGGAAAAACGCCGAGTGCCATGAGTTAATCCGCTTCGCCTGCCGTCGACACCCGCCAAGGCGGGTCGCAAATTCCCGCTCAAACCGCGCCTGCCGAGTTCGGCATTGCCAACAGTGCGAACGCCAACGCGTCATCGTCGCAGTTCATCAGTTTCGCGATCGGCGACGATCAATATGGCGTCGACATCATGGCGGTCCGCGAGATCAAAGGCTGGACGGCGATCACGCATTTGCCGCGTCAGCCGGATTATGTGCGCGGTGTCCTCAATCTGCGTGGCGTCATCGTGCCGATCATCGATCTGCGCTGCCGCTTCGGGCAGGGAACGACCGAGGCGACGCCGCTTCACATCGCGATCATCGTGCAGATCGGCTCCAAGCTCGTCGGCCTATTGGCCGATCGCGTGCTCGACATCGTCTCGCTCGATGGAACGCAAATCCAGCCGGTGCCGCGGGTCGTCCAGGCAGCGCGGCTCGATTTCCTCTCCGGTATCGTCACCGTCGATGACGCCATGATCGCGCTCATCGATCTGTCGAATCTTCTTTCCGTCAACAACGCCAGCGAGGCGGCGTAACTGCGAACGCCGCTCAGTGCCGCTCTCATCCGGATTTCCGCCGCCGTCGACACGAATTCAACACTTCGCCGACCAAAGGACGAGCCATGCTTAACCGCCTGACAATCAGCACGATTCTGAAAGTGGCCATTACGCTCTGCGGCGTTGCGGTCATCGCGCTGCTGTCGTTCAGCGTGTCGGATTCATGGAGCCGGATGAGCGCGGCGAGCCGGATTGCGTCGGCGATGCAGGCGTCCGCGGATCTATTCACGGCGTTGCATAACCTTCGGGTCGATCGCGCCAATACCTATCGCGACCTGCTGGGCGCCAACCCGAACACCCAGCTCATGCCAATGCTGCGTGACGCCCGCGCAGGCGAAATGCCGGCACTGCACTCGGCCGTCGAAACCCTGCAAGTGCTCGATGTGCCTGGTCAACGCGAGTTGGTGGCTCAGCTTTCCGACAGCGTTGCCAAACTCGATGCAACTCACAAAGCGAGCGACGCCGCGGTCGCGCAGCCGAAAGCCTCTCGCCCGGCGGGTATAGCGGATCAATGGATGAAGCAGACTAATGATCTGTTGGATCTGATCGACAAATTGTCGAAGGATCTGACGGTGTCGGTCAAGCTGCAGGATTCCTATATCGACCAGCTCATGGAGCTGAAGGAACTCGGTTGGACTGCGCGTAATGCGGCCGGCAAATCTTCGGTCGTTATCTCCAACACGCTGTCGGGCCGCCCACTGTCGGCAACGGCATGGGACGATTACGTCGCCAATGTCAGCAAGGTCGCTACGACATGGGCTCAGATTAAAGACGTAGCTAAGGGTCTGCCGCTGCCGCACCGCTATGACGAGGCTGTGCAAAAGGTCGAGCATGATTTTTTCGATCCCGACTACATCAACAAGCGCACCAGCGCCCTCAAGGCGCTTGTCGCGGGCCAGACTCCGGCAATAACAGTCGAGCAGTGGACGCCGCTGACGGTGGCGAGAATGTCAACGTTCGAGGGTATCGCCGACGCGGCTCTCGACGCGGCAAAGGATCACGCCGCCGGCCAATATGCGAGCGCCCGGCGCGATCTCGTCGTTCAGCTTGGCTTGATGATCGGCGCTGTGGTCTTCGTCGTTGGCATGCTGCTCGTGGTCTCGCTGCGTGTCATCAGCCCGCTGCACAAATTGAGCGCGGCGATGCGGAAATTGGGCGACGGCGATTTCAGCGTCGTGCTGCCGGGGCTCGGACGCAAGGACGAGATCGGCGCCATCGCCGCCGCGACCGAAGGTTTCAAGATCAAAGCCGCCGAAAAAGCGCAGCGCGAAGCCGCCGCACAGGCCGAGCAGGAACGCCACATGGCGACGGAGCGGGATGCCGCGATGACGCGCCTGAGCGGCGAGTTCGAGACCGCGGTCGGCGGCATCGTTCAGGCGGCGTCCAGGGGTGATTTCTCGCAGCGCGTTGCGCTCGAGGGCAAATCCGGGCTCGTCCTCAATGTCGGCACGGCGATCAATACGCTGTGCGAGAATGTCTCCGGCGCTCTGGACGATCTCGCCGGCATGCTCGGCGGGCTTGCCGACGGCGACCTGACGCGGCGCATCGCCGGCCAATATCAGGGCACCTTCGCGATGATCAAGGACAGCGCCAATACGACGGCCGAACGGGTCGGGGCGACGATCGCGGAAATCAAACGGGCCGGGCAAGAAGTCGCCAGCGCCGCCGGCGAAATATCCGCGAGCACGACGGACCTTTCGCAACGGACCGAAGAGCAAGCCGCAAGCCTCGAACAGACCTCTGCTTCGATGGAGGAAATGTCCGTCACCGTGAAGAAGAACGCGGAACAGGCCAAATTGGCGAGCCAGTTCGCCGGCGAAACCCGCGAGACGGCCGATCGTAGCGGCCAGGTTGTCGCCGAAGCGGTTCACGCCATGTCGCGCATCGACAATTCCTCGAAGAAGATCGCCGACATTATTACGGTGATCGACGAGATTGCGCGGCAGACCAATCTGCTCGCGTTGAATGCGGCGGTAGAAGCCGCGCGCGCCGGTGAAGCCGGCCGCGGCTTCGCGGTCGTCGCCTCCGAAGTGCGCAGCCTGGCGCAGCGCTCGTCGCAGGCCGCCAAGGACATCAAGGACCTGATCACGAGCTCCTCGACCCAGGTCCAGGAAGGCGTGGATCTCGTCAATAAAGCCGGTGCGTCGCTGTCGGGAATTGTGGAATCGATCAAGAAAGTCGCGGCGATCATTTCCGATATCGCGACGGCAAGCGTCGAACAGTCGACCGGTATCGATCAGGTCAACAAGGCCCTGACCGCGGTCGACGAAGTCACGCAGCAGAACTCCGCGCTGGTGGAAGAGAACGCCGCGACCGCGAAGGCGCTTGAAGATCAGGCCGCGACCATGAACGAGCGCATGCGCGCGTTCCGGCTCAACGAGAGTTCGCCTGCCGCCAAGAACGTTCCCCAGACCGCTCCCAAGAGCGCTCCGGCCGCCGCAATGCCGGCACGCACCGTTGCCCAGGTCGAGAAGGCGAAGCCGAAACCGGCCGCCGCGGCAAAGCCCGTCGCCGCCGCAAAGCCTGTCATACAGCGCAAAGTTGTCGGCGGCGCGGGCCGCGGCGCCGCAGTCGCTAAGGTCAGCGAGCTGGGTGCCGACTGGCAGGAATTCTAAGCAAGCTTTCGGATACCGCACAGGTGCTGGCGCATTCCCGATCCAAACAATCGGGAGTGCGCTTATTTTTTCCGCGAGTCCTGAGCCCCGCGTTCTATGCAAGCATAGTATGCAATAATAATACAGTAGAATGGCAACATAATACTTCTGAAATCAGAAATATACTGTCGCTCTCGGTTGCATATTTTATTATCACAAGTAATAGTTAAATTAATTAACCAATCTGCATTCTCTATCTGTAAATATACTTATCCAGCCAAGCGATTCACTGCGTGCTGGCCTCTCGTGCTGTCGCGCAGGGGATGCGCAGGTTGTTGAAATTGTAAATTGCAGGGACATTGGGGGTCGGTATGTTTCGGATCGGCAAATTGACGGAAGGTGCGAACGGCCGCGTGAATGCCGGCATGCTCGACGCGATCAACAAGGTGCAGGCTGTCATCGAATTCTCTTTGGACGGCACCATTCAAGACGCCAACAAGAATTTTCTCGATGCGATGGGCTACACGCTCAATGAAATACGCGGGCAGCATCATGCCCTGTTCGTTGATCCGGCCTATCGGGAAAGCCCGGAGTACAAGAGGTTCTGGGAAAAGCTTGGCCGCGGCGAATTCGACGCCGGCCAGTACAAGCGCATCGCCAAAGGCGGCCGCGAGGTCTGGATTCAGGCGAGCTACAATCCGATCTTCGACGGGAGCGGCAAACCGTTCAAGGTCGTGAAGTTCGCGACCGACGTTACCCGGCAGAAGCTGCAAAACTCCGATTACGAAGGACAGATCGCCGCGATCAGCAAATCGCAGGCCGTGATCGAGTTCGGGCTCGATGGCAAGATTTTGGCCGCGAACGAGAACTTTCTTAAAGCGCTCGGCTATTCGCTCGACGAGGTCAAAGGCCGACACCACGCCATCTTTGTCGATCCGGCCTATCGGCAGAGCTCGGAATACAAGATGTTCTGGGAGAAGCTCGGCCGCGGCGAATTCGATGCCGGTCAATACAAGCGCGTCGCCAAGGACGGAGCGGAAATCTGGATTCAGGCGAGCTACAACCCGATCCTCGACCTCAACGGCCATCCTTGCAAAGTCGTCAAATACGCCACCGACATCACCGCCAGTGTGAAAGCCAGCCAGGCCCTGCAGCAGGCGGTGACGCAAGTGCAGCGGGTCGTCGAGGCGGCCAAGGACAACGATCTGTCGGACCGCGTCCCGCTCGACGGCAAGAAAGGCGAGATCGCAACGCTGTGCAACGGTGTCAACGGCCTCATCGACACGCTGTCGGAGGTCATCGCCAATATCAAAACCTCGGTGCGCGAGGTCTCCAGCGCCGCCGCCGAAATCTCCATGAGCACTACCGATCTGTCGCAGCGGACGGAAGAGCAGGCGGCAACGCTTGAACAGACCTCCGCCTCGATGGAACAGATGGCGGTAACCGTCAAGAAAAACGCCGAAAATGCGCAACAGGCCAATCAGTCGGCCGGCACCACGCGCGACGTCGCCGATCGCGGCGGCCAGGTCGTTGCCAAGGCGGTCGATGCCATGGCGCGGATCGAGGAATCCTCGCGCAAGATTTCCGACATTATCGGCGTGATCGACGAGATTGCGCGGCAGACCAATCTGTTGGCGCTCAATGCGGCAGTGGAAGCGGCGCGTGCCGGCGAGGCGGGCAGGGGGTTTGCCGTCGTCGCCTCGGAGGTGCGCAACCTGGCGCAGCGATCGTCGCAGGCCGCAAAAGACATCAAAGACCTCATCACCAGCAGCAACACCGAGGTGAAGGACGGCGTTGATCTCGTCAACAAAGCCGGTGCGGCGCTGACCGAGATCGTCGAATCGATCAAAAAAGTGGCGACGATCGTTTCCGACATCGCCGCCGCCAGCGCCGAGCAGGCGGCCGGCATCGAGCAGGTCAACAAGGCGCTTGGCCAGATGGACGAAGTCACGCAGCAGAATTCGGCGCTGGTCGAGGAAAATGCCGCAACCGCAAAGACGCTTGAACAGCAAGCCAAGGCCATGGACGACGAGGTTGGCTTGTTCCGTCTAGCCGAAACGAGCGGCGGCCGGAGTGCGGCGCAAGAACGTTCATCCCCACTTGCGGGTAAAATGGCCGCTTAAACCGCGGCGGCAAATCGCGCTCGGCGGCTCGGGCGCGCACTCTGAGGCGGGCGGTTTGGCGGTGCACAAGGTCTGGCGCTCGGCGAGCGATTCTCTCGCCGCCGAAGCCGGTATTTTGATACGGCAGCCATAAACGCCGGCGCAATTGCCCGCGCCGGCGTTAATTCACGCTACGTGACTGGAAAATAAGATAAAATCTGCTGCTCGCAGATCGGCCATAGGCCGGGCGGTTAACCAATCCGCAATTGTATCTGCCTTATTACTTTACACGCGAAAATTTGAAGTTTCCGCAGCGCGTCGCCGGGACTCTGTGGGCGAGATCTGACGCCGTGCCGCGGCGCCGGGAAACCGATGCCCTGCGGGGACAGAGCGAGGCACTGAGGATCTCATGAGTGATGTAGCTGTTTCTTCCGCCGCCGGTTCCCCGCAGCGTGGCGTTGTCGATCCCGGCATAATTGCTTCGTCCGGCGCGGCCACGGCGCCGACCCAACTCATCAGCTTTGCCATCGGCGACGACCAATACGGCGTCGACATCATGGCGGTGCGCGAGATCAAAGGCTGGACCGCCATCACGCATCTGCCGCGGCAGCCCGATTATGTCCGCGGCGTGCTCAACTTGCGCGGCGTGATCGTGCCGATCATCGATTTGCGCTGCCGTTTCGGTCAAGGCATGACCGAGGCGACGCCGCTGCATATCGTCATCATCGTTCAGGTTGCCTCCAAGCTGATCGGTCTCCTGGCCGATCGCGTGCTCGATATCGTGTCGCTCGACGGGTTGCAGATCCAGCCGGTGCCGCGCGTCGTGCAATCGTCGCGCGTCGAGTTTCTGGCCGGCTTGGTGACGATCGAGGGCGCCATGATTGCGCTGATCGATCTGCCCCATCTGTTGTCGACGCCCGCGAATAGTCTCGATGGTGCCCGCGCGAGCCATTGAGGCCAGGCGCGCGCCCTTCGTTGCCTGGAATTGGAATGAGGAGTTCACTCCGATGCTAAAGTCACTGATCGACGCCAAGAACTGGCGCATCGGCACGAAGATTTTCGCCGGCTTCGGTTCGGTCATCATTCTCTTGGTGCTGCTGTCGGGGTTCGGCGTTTACGAGCTGTCTTCGACCGGGGCCAGCGTGGCGCGTCTGAACACGGCATCGGAGGCGGCGCGGCGCATTCTCGAACTCGACCGCAACACCGAGGTGATGCGCCAGCGGGCGCTGCGCTTCAAGCAACTGCACGACAAGGCGTCGGTTGACGAGTTTAATGACTCCTACAAAGAGTCGGTCGGGCTTTTGACGGAGGCCAAGAAGTTTGCGCCGAGCGAAGACCGGCTGCGGCTCTACGAAGGCGCCGCGCAGCAGGTCGAGTTGGTGAAGCGGAAATTCGACGAGCTGGTGACGAGCGTCAACACGCTGATCCAGGCGCAAGATCAGTTCGGGCTTGCCGGCAACAAGCTCAACAGTTCGGCGCATCGGGTCTTTGCGCTTGCCGAAATCGGCAACAATGCCGACACGATGCTGGCGGTGCGCGACATCGAGGTTGCGCTCGATATCATGCGGGCGACGGTGTGGCGCTTCCAGGTCACGCTCGACCCCAAGGACATGTCGTCGTTCAAAGCCAATGTGCAGAACCTCAATGCGACAGTCGAGACCTTCGGGCAGGTCGCCAATGCGCAGGCCAAGGCGCCGCTCGGCGAACTGACCGCCGCGGTCAAATCCTATGACGAAGCGTTCAGCGCCGTCGCCAAGGCGATGCTGGCCAACGAGGATTTGTATTCGAACCAGATCCGCCCGCTTCTCGCCGACGTCTATAAAACGATGAGCGGCGCCAAGGGCTCGATCGTCGAGAATCAGCAGCTGTCGAAAAAGGCGGCCGATGATTCGGTGTCGACCGGCATGACGCTGACCGCGATCATGGCCGGCGGCACGATCGTGCTCGGCATCGCGCTCGCCTGGTTCATCGGCCGCGGAATTTCCCGCCCGTTGCGCAAGACCGCGGAAGTCTTAAGCGATCTGACCAATGATCGCATTGTCGACGTGCCCTATACCGAGCGCGGCGACGAGGTTGGCGCGATCGCCAAGGCGACCGAAGTCTTCAAGCAGTCGATCGCGCAGAAGGTGGTCAATTTCCGCGTCCGCTGCGCGCTCGATGTAGTGCGTTCCGGCGTCATGCTAGCCGACGACGATTACAAGATTCTCTACATGAACAGTGCGCTCAAGGACATCATGAACGAGTGCGCGCCGGAATTGCGCAAGGTCGTGCCGGACTTCGATCCCGATAAAATCATCGGCAGCGCGATGGATCTGTTCCACAAAAATCCGGCACACCAGCGCAAGGTCATGGATAGCCTGACCGCCCCGCACCAGACCCAAATCTCGGCCGGCGACGCCAAGCTCAACCTGGTGGTGACGCCGGTCATCGATCAGCACGGCCGCCGCAGCGGGACGGTCGTCGAATGGCGCAATGTCACGATGGAAAAGGCGATCGAGGCCGAGATCGACCAGGTGGTCAAGGCTGCGGTCGCTGGGGATTTCTCGCAGCGCTTGCCACTCGAGGGCAAGAAGGAGTTCATGCTCAATCTTGCCACCGCGATGAATTCGCTGGGCGAGAACACTGCCAACGCGCTGGAAGACCTGATCGGCATGCTGAGTTCGCTTGCCGAAGGTGATCTGACCGCGCGTATCGCAGCCGATTATCAAGGTGCTTTCGGCAGGCTGAAGAACGACGCCAATACGATGGCGGAGCGGATCGGTTCGACCATTGGCGAAATCAAAGCCTCGGCCCGTGAAGTCACCAGTGCGTCGGCGGAAATCTCGACCAGCACTAGCGATCTGTCGCAGCGCACTGAGGAGCAGGCCGCAAGCCTCGAACAGACGTCGGCCTCGATGGAAGAGATTGCGACCACGGTGAAGAAGAATGCCGAGCAAGCGCAACAGGCCAGTCAATCGGCAGGCGGCACGCGCGACGTCGCCGGTCGCGGCGGTCAGGTCGTGGCCCAGGCAGTCGACGCCATGGCGAAGATCGAGGAGTCTTCGCGCAAGATTTCCGACATCATCACGGTGATCGACGAGATTGCGCGGCAGACAAATCTCCTGGCCTTGAACGCGGCCGTCGAGGCGGCGCGTGCGGGCGAGGCCGGGCGCGGCTTCGCGGTGGTGGCTTCGGAGGTGCGCAGCCTCGCGCAACGCTCGTCGCAAGCCGCCAAAGACATCAAGGATCTGATCACCAGCAGCAACGGTCAAGTGAAGGACGGCGTCAACCTGGTCAACAAAGCGGGCGCCGCCCTCACCGAGATCGTGGACTCGATCAAGAAGGTCGCCGACATCGTTTCCGGCATTGCCACGGCGAGCGTCGAACAGGCGACCGGCATCGAGCAGGTCAATCGCGCACTCAACCAGATGGACGAGGTCACGCAGCAGAACTCGGCGCTGGTGGAGCAGAACGCGGCGACGGCAAAGACACTCGAATACCAGGCCAAGGCCATGGACGAGCGCGTCGCCTTTTTCCGGATTGCCGCAGGTGCAGAAGGTGCTCGGCCGGCCGTGCAGCGGCGCGAAGCGGCGGCGGTTCCGAAGCCTGCCGCGCCGAAAGCCGGTGCGCCCAAAGTCAGTGCCCCGAGGCCTGCGGCATCGCGGCCCGCTGCGTCTGGTCTCGTCGAGCCCAAGTCGATAGCGACGCCACCTTCAGCGCCGAAGCCCGTCGCGGCCGCTGCCGCGCGCAATTCTGCCGCTGGGCGCGCCAATGGCGCGGCCGCCGCCATGGTCAGCCGCGGGCCGGTTGCCCGTATGCAAGCGGCTATTGCCGAGGCGATGACCGATCCTGAGTGGAAAGAATTCTAGGATGGCGGCTCTCGGCAACAGCGCAACGGTTACGGTTCGCATCACTCGACCGAGTGATGCGGTCGCGGTTGTCCGTCCGGGTGTCTATGCCATCGGTCGTGCGCCGCGCCGGAGACCCGCATGACCGGCGCCGCTGCCCTGCAGCATTCCCCCGACGTTTCGCAGCACAAAGCCGACGCCAATACCGGCCGCCGGTTTTTCGACAATGCGGCGTCGGCCTGGATGGTGAAAGTGTTTCCCGGCGAATTCTACGTGACCCGGAAGCCCGACGAAGTGGTGCTGACGGTGCTCGGTTCGTGCGTTGCGGCCTGCATTCGCGATCCCGTGCTCGGCGTCGGCGGCATGAATCACTTCATGCTGCCGTCGCATAATTCGGGCGACTGGGGCGGCGACCTGAAATCGACGCGCTTCGGCAATTTCGCCATGGAGAAGCTCATCAACGAGCTGATCAAGGCGGGATGCACGCGCGAGCGCATGGAGATCAAGGTCTTCGGCGGCGCCAATGTGACCGAATCCAGCAATGCGGTCGGCAGCGACAACTCGGCTTTTGTCTTGCGCTATCTGGAAGCCGAAGGCTTGCGCTGCACCGCCCAGGATCTCGGCGGCACGCTGCCGCGGCGTATCAACTATTACCCGGCCACGGGGCGTGTCGTTCGCCGCCTGCTCGGCATGAATGAGCGCGGCATGGTGCATCGTGAAGAGCACGATTACAGCAGGCGGCTGCAGGTTCAGCAGCCGGCCGGCGAAATCGAACTATTCGGGGACAACTAATGGCGCATCACAAGCCAGTTCGCGTTTTGGTCGTCGACAATTCAGCCGTTATGCGGCAATTGCTGGCGACGCTGTTGTCGGCGGATCCCGAAATCGATGTCTGCGGCACCGCCGAAGACCCGCGTGTCGCGCGCGAACAGATCAAGGCGCTCAATCCCGACGTCGTCACGCTTGACGTCGAGATGCCGCATATGGACGGGCTGACTTTCCTGAAAAAGATCATGACGCTGCGCCCAATGCCGGTCGTCATGGTCTCGGCGCTGACACAGAGCGGCGCCGAGACGACGCTCGAAGCGCTCGAAATCGGCGCCGTTGATTTCGTCGCCAAGCCGACCAGCGGCGGACTGGCCTCGGAACTCGATGACATGGCGGCGGATTTGCAAAGAAAGATCAAGGCCGCCGCGAGCGTTCGCGTCGGTGCGCGCCGTGCGGCCGTAGCGCCCGTGCGCCGCGAGCCGCGCGTCCGCCGCGCCACCGGCAGGATTGTGTTCGTCGGCGCCTCGACCGGCGGCGTCGAAGCGCTCAAGACGCTCCTGGTCGGCATGCCGGCCGATTGCCCGCCGATCCTGGTCACCCAGCACATGCCGCCCCGGTTCACCACCGGCTTTGCCGAGCGGCTCAATCGCCAATGTCCGATGGCTGTTTCCGAAGCCATCCACGACGAGCCGATCCGGCACGGTCACGTCTACATCGCGCCCGGCTCGCACCATCTCGAAATCGCACGGGTCGGCACGCAGCATGTTTGCCGTTTGTCGGACGGCCCCGTGGTCAGCGGGCATCGGCCCTCGGTCGACATGTTGTTCCGCTCCGCCGCCTGCGTCTGCGGCAAGACCGCGGTCGCGGCGATCTTGACGGGAATGGGCAAGGACGGCGCCGAGGGCATGTTGGAGCTTCGCCGATCCGGCGCCGTCACGCTTGGCCAGGACGAAGAATCGTCGCTGATCTACGGCATGCCGCGCGCAGCCTTCGAACGCGGCGCTGTCATGCATCAGCATTCGCTTGAACACATGGCCGACGCGATCCTCGATGCCTGCGAGGGCGAGGGATCGCACGGTACGGGTCCTCACCATAGTCATGGCGCCCACGCGGCGTGAAGGACCGATCTTGGATCGAACAGAGCAGAGCACGGATATGCAAAACCAAGCGGACATAGTGCGGTTGAAACTGCCGCCGCTGCTCGATCTCGCTGCTGCCGAGCGTTTCCTCGACACCCTGTGTCGGCAGATGCCGGCAGAAGGTCAGATGCACATCGACGCCTCGGCAGTCGATACGCTGACGCTGCCGTGCATCCAAATTCTTCTCGCCGCGATGCAAGGCGGCCAGGTCTCGATCCAGAATCCGTCCCCGGCTGTCCTCAGCGCCTTCGCGGATTTGGGCTTGGATTGCTCGATTTTCGATTGTTCGGCGCAGAGCCAAGATGCGTCTGTGCTGGAACAACTCCCTGCCGACCCACAACCGCTCGATGACGATTTCGGACAGGCTCCTGAGCAAGCGGAACAGCATGACATGGCTAAGCGCATTCTGACGATCGACAACTCCAAGACGATCCGCGACATGCTGATGCTGACGCTCGCGGATGCCGGCTTCGACGTTCTTCAGGCCGTCGACGGCAAAGACGGTCTCAATGTGCTCGACCGTGAGCAGGTCGACGTCGTCATAACCGACATCAACATGCCCATCATGGACGGTTACGAAGTGATCCGTCACATGCGCAGCAATTCCGCGCACAAGACGACGCCGATCCTGGTGCTGACGACCGAAAGCGAGGCAGACAAGAAAAACCTCGCGCGCGCTGCCGGCGCCACCGGCTGGATGGTCAAACCGTTCGATCCGGACCGGTTGATCGCAACAATCAACAAGGTTGCTCCCTGAGCGGAAGCGATGATTGAGGAGCATTGATTATGTCTAGCCTTGACCAGTTGAAGCAGACCTTCTTCGACGAGTGCAGCGAAGCGCTTCAGCAGATCGAACTCGGCCTGCCCGATATCCGCGACGGCTCGGGCTCCGAAGACACCATCAACGCCGTTTTCCGCGGCGTTCATTCGGTGAAGGGCGGCGCCGGCATCTTCGGTTTCGAAGATCTGGTCAGGTTCGCCCATGTCTTCGAGACCGTGCTCGACGAGATGCGCAGCGGCAAGCTCGCCGCGACGCAGGAAATCGTCGACACGCTCCTGCAAGCCAACGACGTGCTCACCGACCTGATTTCGATGTCGCGGTCGGGCGAAAGCATTCCGCCGGACTTCGGCTCCGAATGCCGCGCCGCGCTGCAACAGATTTTGCAGGCCAATTCCGGCGGCGAGGAGATCGGCGACAACTCGGCGGCGCCTGCCGATTTTGAAGGGATCGATTTTACTCCGGTTCAGATCGATTTCGACGAGGTACATGCCGAGGGTGGCGCCGAGGAAGGCGCTGCAGTCGGCGGGGAGCACGAATATAAGATCGTGTTCCGGCCGAAGCCGGAATTGCTGAAAAAGGCCAACGAACCGCTCTACATCATCCGCGAACTGAAGAAGCTCGGCACGCTCGACCTCGTTGCCGAGACCGACCGTCTGCCGCCGCTCGCCGAGCTCGAAGCCGACCGGCCGTATCTCGGCTGGACCGGCACGTTGCGGACGGCCGCCAGCCGCGAAGAAGTCGACGGCGTGTTCGAATTCGTCGTCGGCGATTGCGAACTTGAGGTGACGCAGATGGATGCGGCGCCGGCTGCAGGGTTCGAAGGCCCGGTGGAAGCGGCGCCGGTCACTGCATCGCCGGCTTGGGAGGGCATGGTGGGCTCGGTGGTCCCACCGGACGCCGCCGCCGTGCCGGCTGCGAATGTTGCACCAAGCGTTATCCCCACGCCTGTCGTCGAGGCTGCGCCAAGCTTTCAAGCCGCGCCTGCTGCACCGGCGGCACCAGTGCTTGCAGCAATACCGGCGAGCGCCGCACCGCCGCTCGCTCCGACACTCGATCATGCGGAAGCGGCGCCGCCGGCCGCAAAGCCGCAGGCCGCCAAACCCGCGGCTGCCGGCGCAACGACGACCCGCGTCGAGCTCGAAAAGATCGACCGTGTCGTCAACATGGTCGGCGAGCTCGTCATTGCCCAAGCCATGCTGGGACAGGTGGTGCACGGCCTGCCGGAAGATGTCAGCGGCCGGCTAGTGCAGGTGCTTGAAGAAGTCACCCATCACACCCGCGAGCTCAAAGACAGCGTGATGTCGATGCGCGCGCAGCAGGTCAATGCCGTGTTCCAGCGCATGCCGCGCCTGGTCCGCGAACTCGCTGTAAAAACCGCCAAGAAGGTGAAGCTCGAAATGGCGGGCGAAAACACCGAGGTGGATCGTTCGATCATTGAGCGCCTCGGCGATCCGCTGACGCATATCATCCGCAATTCGATCGATCACGGCATCGAGGCGCCGTCGGATCGCGCGGCCATGGGTAAAGCGGAAGAGGGCACCATCAGGCTCTCGGCTGAGCACCGCGGCGGCCGTATCGTCATCGAGATCAGGGACGACGGCGCCGGAATCAATTCCGAACGCGTTCTGCAAAAAGCGCGCGACCGCGGACTGGTGAGCCCGGAAGCCACGCTGAGCGACGAAGAGATCAACAATCTGATCTTCCTGCCTGGCTTCTCGACCGCCGAAAAGATCTCCGATATATCCGGCCGCGGCGTCGGCATGGACGTCGTCCGCCGCAACATTCAAGACGTCGGCGGGCGTATTTCCCTCAAGTCCGATCGCGGCAAGGGCATGACCATCCAGCTGGCACTGCCGCTGACGCTGGCGGTGATGGATGGAATGGTCATCCGGGTCGGCTCCGAGACCTATGTCATGCCGATGTCCGCGATCGTGGAATGCCTGCGGCCGCCGGCCTCCGACATCCACGCGCTGATCGGCACGCCCGGCATGCTGCGCTTGCGCGGTAATCTCGTGCCGCTCGTGCAGCTCTGCGATCTGTTGGATATCGGATCGACGGCTTCGGGCACCGACGAACGCGTCATTATCATTACCGATGCCGGCGAGGGCGCTCGCTTCGGCATCGTCGTCGACGAGCTGTGCGGCCACCAGCAAGTGGTCGTCAAGAGCATCGAGGAAAGCTACGGCTCGGTCCCCGGCATCGCCGGCGCCACGATCCTCGGCAACGGGCGGGTCGCATTCATTCTCGATGTCGAGAAACTTTCCGACATCGCCAGCAGTAATCAAAACGTCCAAACGGGGGTCGCCCGTTTCGTCAATAGTGAATCGAAGGCGGCTGTCGCCGTCGGCTGAACTAGACACAGGCTTACCGCCTCACACGGTTACACGGGGCAGTTTCAGGAGCGAAGACAATGCCAGTCGCAGCAGTTCTCAAAGTCCTCGTTGTCGACGATCAAAACAGCGTGCGCCAAATGACCCGCATCACGCTCGAGCAGATCGGCATCCGCCACATTCATGAAGCCGAGAACGGCAAGGAGGCGATGAATACGGCCTCGTTGCAGCCGCTCGACCTCATCATCTCCGACTACAATATGCCGGAAATGGATGGGCTGGCGCTGCTGCGCGCGGTGCGCGGGCATCCGGCGGCACGCAAGGTGCCGTTCATCCTCTTGACCGGCCGTGGCGACCGCGAGCTTGTCACACAAGCCGCCCAGGCCGGCGCCAATAATTACCTGATCAAGCCGTTCACGGCCGACATTCTGCGGCAAAAGATCGAGCAGGTGATGGGGAAACTATCGTGACGGTTGTTGCGAAAACCGACATACCAGCTGGGAAGGTCATTGGTGAAGTTTCGACGTTTTTGATCGCGACCGCTTCAGCGTTGCGCGATGCGGTTACGCGCTTTGAGCAGACGTCGGCCGGCATCAGCCAGCATGTGGCGAACCGGCCGAATGATGCCAATCGCGATCTTATCGTGACGCTGCAGGCCTTCGACCGGCTCAATCAGGAATTTGTTGCGCTTGCCGAGATTCTGACGCTGGCGGCCAGTAAGTCCAGCGAATCCTGGATGCGCACCGAAGCCAGTGTCCATCCGGCCGAGGATGCGATTTCGAGCATTACCATCAGTGAGCTCAAGGAGCGCCTGATGCGCCATCTCGGCATTACGGCGATCGACTTGACGATGCTCGTGCCGACCGGCGATGAGGTTGTTTTCTAAGGCGCAATCGTTTGGCTTGAAGCGGCGCGCGGCACCGGACCCTTTCGGACAACCGGTCTTCATTCCCCCGATCAACACTCAGCTTTGGACGCCGCGGCCTAGATCGTCACGTGCTTGACGACGCGCTGCAGGCCCTTGGTCAATTCCGGTACCTGTTCGGGCCTCATGCGCCGGTACGATTTCTGCCGCGCCAGCATCAGCGCATCGATATGGCAGATGATCAATTCCATATTGCAGTCGCTGCCGGCTTCGATTGAATCCAGCAATTCGCAGAGCGAGCCGGAAATGAAGGCAACAAGCTCGTAGCCGAGCGAACCTGCGCTGTCGCGCAATTGACGGCTGCGGAACATCACGGTCTCGATCCAGCCGGGTTCGTCGTTGCCGGCTTCGACGGTCCGCACCAAGTCGGCCACGCCCGCGACCTCGCGCTCGAGGAAGTCTTCATAGGCGGGTTTGGCTTTTTCCAGCGCCGATAGTGCGCGCTCAATCGCTTGCTCTCGCGGCAACCCGCCTGAGCGGCGCGCCAGTTGCTGAAAGCGCGTGTCGACCGGAAAGATACGGGCCGGCGGGCCCGGCGGCCGCGTCCTGCCGGATCGTCCATTGCCGGATTTTGCATTGCCGGTTTTTTGATTGCTGGACTTTGCGCCGCCGGATTTTGCGGCATTTACTTTCGCGGCCGCATTGGTCGACGGCCCAGGCTTTCGCGTCCCGGATTTCGGATGCTTGCCTTTTGCCATCAGTCTTGTCCGGTTTGCACGGAGCTGAACAAATTGTCGATGTCGTCCTGGGCGAGGGCGGGACCGCTTTCGGCGCCGATTTCGACCTCCTTGTCGCCCGCCCGCCGGCCGACACCGCCGGGATAACCTTCGATCTTGAAGCGCCGGTCCGGCCCGAAATAGGTTTCCGTGTCGACAAATTTCCGCGGATTGAAGGCGATCCAGCTCAAGCGATCATACAGGCTCGACGGCGATATCGGCTTGGCGATGACCATATTGGCGCCGGCATCGCGCGCACGCTTGATGGTCGCCTCGCGGGAATCGCTCGACATGATCAGGATCGGCATGGTGCGGTGTTCGTTGTCGGTCTTGCCGCGAATGGCCCGCGTCAGCGACAGGCCGCCGTGCGGCGGCAGATGCATGTCGCAGATCATGATGTCGATCTTCTGACCCATCAGCGTCTGCAGCACGCCGTTTGAATTGCGCACTTCAAGAATCTTATTCGAGCCGAAACCACGCAACATGCCGTGGATGAGCATCGAGATATATGAACTCGGATCGGCGACGAGAATCACCAAGTCCCGAAGATTCATATTGGGAGGTGTTGCTGTCACGCTGCCCCGTTCGGGTCGCCCTCGGATCGTGTCGTCAGGGTTTGTCGGGCGTCTGCCGCATTACAGGCCAAAAAGATGCCCGACTGATTTACCCGATTCGCTTGTTATTGCCAGAATATTCTATTCATTTAACCGCAACATTGTCGAACACTAAAGCGCAACGCTCACACGAAAGCGCAAAGTACACACGCTTAATTCGCAACGCGGTTCGCGTAACTGTATCATTCGTGCCGGAGCGCGATTGCATTGCACCCGCGTCAACCGATTCTTGATTCGACGCCCGGCGCTCTTTGCGGTTTCCAAGCCGTCTTCCCCGGCTGTCGGTCGCGTTAGTAGGCCCGTCGCACGGTGTTGGTTCATTGGCCTAGATCATCATCCAATGACCGATGCCAATCCCGCCGCTGCGGGCGCTCCGCCGGCGAGCGCTTTGCGCATATTCGCCGCATTTTGCAGAGCAAACGCGCCGCGTTCTTGATTCAAATCAAGGCCTTGGCTGTTTCGTTTACGGCAAGGAAACCGTCAGAGACTAGATTTTAGGTTCCGCCGGCTGCCTCCCGGCGAGCTGGCTTGGTTGTTGCACGGCGACGGGCGAGACACGGGAATGAGCTTCAGTTCGGATGTGTCGCCCGGCGAGACCGGTGGCAATGTTGTGCGGTTTCCGGGGCCGGCGAGTGCTGCGCGGCCGGGCTGGCGCAACATCCCGCAACAAGCTTGGCGCAACGTCAAGTCCGGCCTGACCAAACACGGCTTCACCGTGACCGTCATCGTGCTTACTGCGGGCGGCGTCGGCGCCGGATTATGGGGTTTCAGCATGGCAAGCGTCGTCGCTCGCTATGCGACGGTGCCTGCGGCACGCGGCACGATTGCACGCGCCGTGACGGCGACCGGAACGATCAATCCGGCGCGGACCATCGTTCTTGGCGCCAACATTCCCGGCACCGTGCAAGCGCTCGGCTGCGACTACGACAGCGACGTCAAGGCGGGACAGGTCTGCGCCAAGATCGACCCGCGGCCGTATCAAGCGGCGCTGGACCAATACAGCGGTCAGCTTCTGCGCGATCAGGCGATCCTGGATAAGGACCGCGCCGACCTCGCCCGCCTGCGCCGCCGCGCGGTCGGCAATCCGTTCATGCGTCAGCAGGTTGCAGACCAAGCTCTGGTCGTTAGCCGCGATGAAGGCACGGTCAAGCTCGATCATGCCCTGGTCGACAGCGCCAAACTCAATCTCGGTTACACTGACATTGTTGCGCCGGCCGACGGTACCGTGTTGTCGCGCAATGTCAGCCAAGGCCAGCCCGTGGCGGCGAATTCGTCGGCGTTGTTTTTGATTGAGCCCGACCCCAAACATATGGAAGTCGACACCAGCCCGAGCCAAAGCGATATCGGCGCGATCCGGCAGGGCGACAAGGCGACGATGACGATCGAGAGCCTTCCCGAGCGCGTTTTCAGCGGTACCGTGAGCCAAGTACGCCGCTCGCCGCAGAGCCTACAGAGTGCGGCGAGTTATGATGCCGTGGTCACAGTCGACAATCCCGATCTGGTGCTCAAGCCCGGCATGACCGCCGCGGCGCGGATCGTCGTCGAACAAAGGAGTGACGTGCTGCGCGTCCCCGATCAGGCGCTGCAGTTCAGCCCGTCGCCGGCCAAGTCGCCAGTTGCGCCGTCGTCGGCAGCATCCGCGTTGAAGGTTCAGTCGGAAATCTGGGTGCTCCGCGGCAGCGTGCCGATTGCGGTCAATGTCGTGACCGGGCTCGACGACGGCAATTTCACCGAGATCGCTCAGGGCGATCTCAATCCCGGCGATCAAGTCATCGTCGGGGAGAACCGGCCGCAGGCGAACAGCCAGCAGAGCGCGCCCTAAGTCGTTTTACGTCCCTATTCGCCCTTCCATTGCGGCGGGCGCTTGGTCAGAAACGCGTCGAGCCCCTCGCGGAAATCCTTGCTCATGTAGCACATGAGGATCAAGTCTTGACCCTCTTCGCGGGTGAGGCGGCGTTGCAGGCGGGCCAGCGCTTGCTTGGTGGCGTTGAGTGTCAACGGCGCGTTGCCGGCGATCAACGTGGCAAGCTCACCGGCGCGCTTCTGCAGCGCCGGAATATCTTCGACGACTTCGGTGAGCAGACCAACGCTGAAGGCTTCCTCGGCGCCAACGAGACGCGCGGTGAATATGAGGTCCTTGACGCGCGCCGGGCCGATCAGCGCGGTGAGCCGGCTGATATTCGACATCGACAGGCAATTGCCAAGCGTCCGTGCGATGGGAAATCCCATGCGCGTGATTTTAGTGCCGATGCGCAGATCGCAGCAGGCCGCAATGCCGCCGCCGCCGCCGGTGCAGGCGCCGTTGATCGCGGCAATGGTCGGTACGCGGCATTTTTCGAGCTGAGTGAGAACGCGATCGATGCGCTCCTCATAGTCGAGCGCGTGTTGCGGCGTGGTGAAAGCGCGGAACTGATTGATGTCGGTGCCCGAGGCGAAGGCCTTGTCGCCGGCGCCCTGGAACACCAGCACCTTGATCGCGTGGTCCTTGTTCGCCTCTTCGCAGATCTGACCGAGCCGCTCGTACATTTCGAACGTGAATGCGTTGCGGGCTTGCGGCCGGTTGAAAGTGACCTTGCCGATGCCGTCCGTGAGTTCGTAGAGCAGGTCGTCGGCGGTCGAAGTCTTCTGGTCCATGCGTCACCGTTTCTAAGGCAATTCCGTTGTCGGAAGGTCACCTTAGCAAGAACGGCGGTGCATTTCACAGTGGCGTCATTTGGTTACGCGGGGGTCCGGAACCAGCACGCCAAATTCGGCGGACGCATCAAAGAGCCATTCGCAGAAACTTCCGGCAAAGCTGCGGAATACGGCGAAATCGTAGGCCGGAGCGATGTCGCTCTGCCATAAATGCACATTTATATGGGCGACCACGGTCATGGCGGTGTCGCCCGGCCCGAACGTGCGCGGATCGAGGTCGAGCGGAACGCCCTTGGCCAGCGCCTCGCGCGCTTTTGGTCCGCTGACGCGAATAATCGCGCGTCCGTCGGACTGGCTGGTGACGGAGGCCAGTCCGGACAAAGCCTCGCGCAGATTGCTTTCGAACGTGCTTGGCGGCTGGTTCGGCGCTGCGGCCAGCCACCGGCCGGGCCCGGCCCAAATGAAATGTATCTGGCCGTCTGCGACGCGCCGGGGCGTCATCGGCAGGTCGGCGGCGAAACGCTCTTTGATACGCGCGGCGAGTTCCAGAGTCTTGCCGTTGCGCGCCATCACGCTGGCCAGTGCCAGCTCCGTGCGCTCGGTAATGGTGACACCCCGGGCGTCGCCTTCGGCGCCGTAATGCCCGGGCACCAGGACGCGATCGAGCGTTGAGCGCGGCGTGAGCACGAGGTCAGACACGCAACCGTTCTCCTTTGGGATCGACAAAGACCGGTGAACACACCTCGACTTCGTGGCAGGCGTTGCGCATGAAATCGACCATCGTCACCGTTTCGCCGAAACGCTGCGGGCCATGTACGAGGAACGCGAGCCCGATCCAGTGATTGAGGCTCGGCGAAAAGGCGACAGAGGTGATGACGCCCTGATCGTTCTCCGCGACATGCGCGGCCCCCACCGGCAATAGATGCGCCCCGGCAAAAAGGCGTTGCGACGGATCGCGCGCGCGCAAGCCGACGAGTTTCCGCCGCGCTTCATCGCGCAGACCGGGGCGGCTGCTCATCACCCGTCCGATGAAATCCTTCTTGGTCGACATCATGCGGTTGAGCCCAAGATCGTCGGCGGTGGTACGGCCGTCGATTTCGTTGCCGGCGACATGACCTTTTTCGATGCGCATGACGCCGAGCGCTTCGGTGCCGTAAGGCGCGATGCCGAACGGCTCGCCAGCCTGCATCAGCAGGCGCGCCAGCGTCTCGCCGTAGCGCGTCGGCACGCCGATCTCGAAAGCAAGCTCGCCGGAAAACGACAACCGGTAAAGCCGCGCCGGCGTGCCGCCGCAAACCGTGCACTCGGCGACGCCCATATAGGGGAAGGCGGCATTGGCGATGCTAAATGGCGGATCGATGAGCCGTTGCAGCACCTCGCGCACCCGCGGGCCGGCCACCGAATATTGCGCCCATTCGTCGGTGGCGGAGACGAATTGCACATCGAGCTCGGGCCACAGCGCCTGGTGGCAGAACTGCATGTGCTGGAACACGCGCCCGGCATTGGCGGTGGTCGTCGTCATGAAGTAGCGGTCGTCGGCAAGCCGCGACGTCGTGCCGTCATCGAAGGCGATGCCGTCTTCCCGCAACATCACGCCGTAACGGGCGCGGCCGACCGGCAGATTCGAAAACGTATTGATGTAGAGGCGATCGAGAAAGACGCCGGCGTCCGGACCGTGGACGTCGATTTTGCCGAGCGTCGACACGTCGCAGAAGCCGACGGCAGAACGGACGGTTTGCACTTCGCGCCGCACCGTATCGAGCCAACTCGCTTCGCCCGGTCGCGGAAAATATTGCGCCCGTAGCCAAGGGCCGGTCTCGACGAAAACCGCGCTCCGTTCCTGCGCCCAATGATGCGACGGCGTCAGCCGGACCGGGCGAAATTCCGCGCCGCGATGGTGTCCGGCAAAAGCGCCGATGGCGACCGGGCTATGCGGCGGACGGTAGCTCGTCGTACCAGTCGCCGGGATGCTTTCGCCGGTCAGCACCGCCATGATGGCAAGTCCGTTGACATTGGACATCTTGCCTTGGTCGGTGGCCATGCCGAGCGTCGTGTAACGCTTGAGATGCTCGACCGAGCGAAAGCCCTCGCGGGCAGCGAGGCCGATATCGGCTGCCGTTACGTCGTTCTGAAAATCGACGAAGGCTTTGCCGCCATTCACATGCCAGCCGCTGACGTGCCACATCGGCGTGATGGCGCAGCTTTCGTCGTCCACCGACGGCGGCGGCGATGCGGCCGCATTGAAGCCGGTGTCGGTCGCGCCGACGCGGCCGGCCACTGATCCCTCCGCAAGGCAGGCGCCGAGTACCATCGTGCCATTAGCGGCGCCTGCGACCGTGAGGCTGGGTGGCGCGTTCTCTGGCACAAAGGCCGCAATATCTTCGTTCCACACCGGCCGCGCGCCGTGATGGCAAGTGAGACTGACGTCGGGATTCCAGCCGCCGGACATTGCGAGCGTGTCGGCGGCGATCGTCTCCACGCCTTCGCGTGTGGTCACCGTAATTCCGCGCAACTGGCGTGAGCCCGTGGTCGCCGTGACTTGCGCGCCGGTGATGATCCGTGCCGCCGGGCACAGTGCCGGCAAATACGGCGGCAATTCCGGCCGCGCATCGATTACGGCTGCCAGTTCGATACCATATGCCGTCAGCGTCTTTGCCGTGCGCCAGCCGTCATCATTGTTGGTGAAGAGCGCAACGCGCCGGCCGGGCATGACGGCAAAGCGGTTGACATAGCTGCGCACGGCGGAGGCCATCATCACGCCCGGCCGGTCGTTGCCTGGAAACACAATCGGACGCTCGATCGCGCCGCCGGCGAGCACCGCGCGTTTGGCGACGATCCGCCATAGCCGTTGCCGCGGCTGATAGGGGGGCGGTTCGGGCAGGTGATCGCTGACGTGCTCCACGGCGCCGTAAGTGCCGGTGTCATAAACCCCGAAGACACATGTACGGGGCATCAGGCGCACGTTAGAAAGGCCGCGCAGCTCGTCGATAACTTTCTGTGCCCAGATGTGCCCCGGTACGCCGCCGATCTCGCGGTCATCCGCCAGCAGACGGCCGCCGAAGATAAAGTCCTGCTCGCAGAGGATGACGCGCGCGCCCGATCGCGCGGCAGCCAACGCTGCGGCGAGCCCGGCCGGCCCGGCGCCGACGATCAACACATCGCAGAACGCGAAGGCCTGTTCGTAGCAGTCAGGGTCGCTCTCGCCGGCGGCGCGGCCGAGCCCTGCCGCACGGCGGATCAGCGGCTCATAGACCCGCTCCCAGAAGGCCGCGGGCCACATGAAAGTCTTGTAGTAGAAACCAGCCGGAAGCAGCGGCGCCAACAGCGAATTCAAAGAAAGAACGTCGTAACGCAACGACGGCCAGCGATTCTGACTGTTGGCTTCAAGTCCCTCGAACAACTCAGTTGTCGTGGCGCGCGTATTCGGCTCGCGGCGGGCGCCGCTGCGCAATTCGACGAGCGCATTGGGCTCTTCGGGGCCCGCGCTCATGATCCCGCGCGGACGGTGATATTTGAAGCTCCTGCCGACGAGGCGGATACCGCTCGCCAGCAGCGCGGACGCGAGTGTGTCGCCGGCAAAGCCGCTGATCTCTCTGCCGTCGAAACGCGCACGCAGCGGCTGCGCGCGATCGATCAGCCCGCCTGGCAGGCGAAACGGCTGACTTTTGTCAGTGACGTGTTTGGCGGCGCTCATCCGTCGGCCTTGCATGAGCGCGCGCCGGTGATCGCATGCGTGCGGGTGTCACGCTCAACGACGAGCCAAGTCTGGCATCCGGCGGCGTGATACCAAAGCTCGGAATGCCGACCGAGCGGGTTGTCACGAACATAAACGTAAGTGTTGAAGCGATCGATCGCGTCGGCGCTGTTTGGATCGGGGCGCACCGGCTTGGCGTCGCCGAGATAACTGAATTCGCGCACGTCGCGTGTGCCGCAATGGGGGCAGGGAATACGCATGGACGATCAGTGCAGGTTCGGCTGCGGACCGGCGCCGCGCTCGTCGATGACATAGCCGCGGGCGAAGCGGTCGAGCGTCAGCTCGGCGGCGGCCGGATGCGGCGCGCCGCGGGCGATCAGATGGGCGAAACAAAAGCCCGAACCGGGCGTGGCTTTGAAGCCGCCATAGCACCAGCCGGCATTGAGATAGAGGCCTTCGACCGGGGTGTGATCGATGATCGGCGAGCCGTCCATCGACATGTCCACGACGCCGCCCCAAGAGCGCAGGATGCGCAGCCGGCCGATCATCGGCATCAAGGCCATGCCGCCTTCGCAGACATCTTCGACGGTCGGCAGATTGCCGCGCTGCGCGTAGCTGTTATAGCCCTCGATGTCGCCGCCGAAGACGAGCCCGCCTTTGTCGCTCTGGCTGATATAGAAATGCCCGGCGCCGAAAGTGATGACGTGATCGATCAGGGGCTTCACGCCTTCCGACACGAAGGCCTGCAAGGCGTGGCTCTCGATCGGCAGCCGCAAACCCGCCATGTCGCCGAGCCGCGAGCTGTTGCCGGCGACGACGATGGCGACCTTGGCGGCGCGAATGCGGCCGCGCGATGTCTCGACGCCGGTCACGCGGCCGTTTTCGATGGCGATACCAGTGACCTCGCAGTTCTGCACGATATCGACGCCGCGCTGGGAAGCGGCGTGCGCGAAACCCCAGACCACGGCATCATGGCGTGCAGTGCCGCCGCGCGGCTGGATCAGCGCGCCGTGAATTGGAAAGCGCGCGTTCTCGTAATCGAGATAGGGCAGGAGCGCCTGCAGGTCGGTCCGGTTCAGCAATTCGCCACCGGCGCCGTGCAGGCGCATGGAATTGCCGCGGCGGGCGAAGGCATCGCGCTGGGTGTCGGAGTGATAGATATTGATCACGCCGCGCTGGCTGACCATGGCGTTGTAGTTCAGATCCTGCTCAAGCCCTTCCCAGAGCTTCATCGCGCATTCGTAGAAGCGCTCGTTGCCGGGCAGGAGATAATTGGAGCGGATGATCGTGGTGTTGCGCCCGGCATTGCCGGAGCCGATCCAGCTCTTTTCGAGCACCGCCACATTGGTGATGCCGTGTTCCTTGGCGAGGTAATGCGCGGTGGCAAGGCCGTGGCCGCCGCCGCCGACAATCACGACATCATAGGCCGCCTTCGGTGAGGCATCGCGCCAGACCGGCTGCCAATGTTTTTGGCCTGTCAGGGCATTCCAGGCCAGCGCCCATGCAGAATATCGCATCCCGGCTCGCGCGCTCAGCAGTCGAGCGTCGTCTGGCGTTCCCAGTCGGTCAAGTGGCGGGAATAAGCGTTCCAGTCGTCGTGTTTGAGCTTGATATAGGCGGCGAGCGTTTTCTCGCCAAAGGCGTTTCGCAGCACCGCGGACTCTTCGAGCTCGCGGAGCGCATCGAGCAGATTGAGCGGCAGCTTTTTGGCGCCGTTGGCCTTATGGCCCTCGGTATACATGTTGATGTCGAGCCGGTCGCCGGGTTCGCGATTGCAGCGGATGCCGTCGAGTCCCGCCGCCAAGATCGCGGCTTGGAGCAAATAAGGATTGGCTGCGCCGTCGGCCAGACGAAACTCGAAACGGCCGGCGTCGGGAATGCGGATCATATGGGTGCGGTTATTGCCGGTATAGGTGACTGTATTGGGCGACCAGGTGGCGCCGGATAGCGTCACCGGCGCATTGATGCGCTTATAGGAGTTCACCACCGGATTGGTGATGGCGCACATCGCCTGCGCCGAGTGCATTACGCCGCCGATGAATGCATAGGCTGCGCGCGAGAGCCCAAGCTCGCCCTTGGCGTCGGCGAAGGCGTTGTTGCCGGCCTTGTCCCACAGCGAGGCGTGAACGTGACAGCCATTGCCGGTGAGATTCGAGAACGGCTTAGGCATGAAGGTCGCGCGGAGGCCGTGCTTCTCGGCGATCGACTTCACCATGTACTTGAAAAAGGTGTGCTTGTCGGCGGTGCGCAGCGCGCTGTCATATTGCCAGTTCATTTCGAACTGGCCGTTCGCGTCCTCGTGGTCGTTCTGGTACGGCTTCCAGCCGAGCGCCACCATGGCGTCGCAGATTTCGGCGATCACATCGTAGCGGCGCATCAGCGCCTGCTGGTCGTAGCAAGGCTTCGCCTGCCGGTCGGCGCCATCGGAAATGGCGCTACCGTCGGGCGCGATCAGAAAATACTCGCATTCGACGCCGGTCTTGAGCTCATAGCCGCTCTCAGCTGCGGATTTGACGAGCTTCTTCAAAATCTGCCGTGGGTTCTGCTCGACCGGCGCGCCGCCCATGAACAGGTCGCCGGTGACCCAGGCCACTTCCGGCTTCCACGGCAATTGGATCAGCGAGTCGATCTCGGGAATCACCAGGACGTCCGGATCGGCCGGCGTCATGTCGAACCAGGTGGCGAAACCGGCAAAGCCTGCGCCGGCCTCGGCGATGTCGTCGATGGCGCTTGCCGGCACGATCTTCGCCCGCACTGTGCCGAACAGATCGACAAATGAAATGAGGAAGTAGCGGATGTTCTTCTGCTTCGCGACTTCGCCCCAGGATGGCATGGCTCTTCCTCGTCGTTGGATTTCGTCAGTCTCGAGCCCGCCCGGGAATCCAGTCGGTCCCCGCCAGGGGCACGCGCGCCATGGCGGCAGCCTCGACGGTCAACGCGACCAGGTCTTCGGGTTCGAGATTGTGGACATGCGACTTGCCGCAGGCGCGCGCGATGGTCTGCGCTTCGAGCGTCAAGACAGACAGATAATTTGCGAGCCTATGGCCGGCGATCATCGGATCGAGACGCGCGGCGAGCGCGGGATCCTGCGTGGTGATGCCGGCTGGATCGCGGCCTTCGTGCCAATCGTCGTAGGCGCCTGCGGTCGTGCCGAGCGCTTGATATTCCTGTTCGAGATGCGGGTCGTTGTCGCCAAGCGCGATCAGCGCCGCGGTGCCGATCGAGACCGCGTCGGCGCCAAGCGCCAGGGCCTTGGCCACATCGGCGCCGTTGCGAATGCCGCCGGACACGATCAGCTGCACCTTGCGGTGCATATTGAGATCCTGCAGCGCCTGCACGGCGGGCGGGATCGCGGCCAGTGTGGGAATGCCGACGTTCTCGATGAAGACATCTTGTGTCGCCGCGGTGCCGCCCTGCATGCCGTCGAGCACCACGCAATCGGCGCCGGCCTTCACCGCAAGCGCACAGTCGTAGTAGGGACGGGAGGCGCCGACTTTGAGATAGATCGGTTTTTCCCAATCGGTGATTTCGCGCAGCTCTTGAATCTTGATTTCGAGATCGTCCGGCCCGGTCCAATCGGGGTGCCGGCAGGCCGAGCGCTGATCGATGCCTTCGGGCAATACGCGCATCTCGGCGACACGCTTGGAAATCTTCTGTCCGAGCAACATGCCGCCACCGCCGGGCTTGGCGCCTTGGCCGACCACGACTTCGATGGCGTCGGCCTTGCGCAGATCGTCCGGATTCATGCCGTAGCGCGACGGCAGCACTTGATAGACCAGAATGCTCGAATGTCCGCGCTCTTCAGGCGTCATGCCACCGTCGCCAGTCGTCGTTGAGGTGCCGACGGCGGAGGCGCCGCGGCCGAGCGCCTCTTTGGCTTGGGCGGAGAGGGAGCCGAAGCTCATGCCGGCGATGGTGATCGGGATTTTCAGCGTGATGGGTTTCTTGGCGTAACGTGCGCCGATGGTGACATCGGTCGCGCATTTCTCGCGATAGCCTTCGAGCGGATAGCGGCTGATCGAGGCGCCGAGAAACAGCAAATCGTCGAAATGCGGCAGCTTGCGCTTGGCGCCGGCGCCGCGGATGTCATAGATGCCGGCGGTTGCGGCGCGCCTGATCTCGGCGACCGAGACGTCGTCGAAGGTCGCGGATTTCCGCGGCGGGGTGTGAATCCAGCGGTCCTGCGTCGTCATCAATACGACCCGACATTGTCGATGTGAAAGTGATAGAGCTTGCGCGCCGAGCCATAGCGGCGGAATTCGTTGATATCGACCTCACCGTTGAGGCCCGCGGCATCGAGGAGCCGCCGCAGATCGGCGCGATGATTGTCTTCCATTTTCTTCTCGATGCAATCGGCGCCGAGGCTGTGGACCTTGCCGCGCACATAGAGCCGCGCTTCGTAAATGGAATCGCCGAGCGCTTCGCCGGAATCGCCGAGGACGACGAGATTGCCGGCTTGCGCCATGAAGGCCGACAAATGGCCGACCGAGCCTTTGACGACGATGTCGATGCCTTTCATGGAAATGCCGCAGCGCGCCGACGCATTGCCGTCGATGACCAGTGTGCCGCCGCATCCTGTGGCGCCGGCCGCTTGCGAGGCGTCGCCTTTCACCCAGACCTTTCCCGACATCATATTTTCGGCGACGCCCTGGCCGGCATTGCCTTTGACGATGACGGTCGCCTGTTTGTTCATGCCGGCGCAGTAATAGCCGACGTGACCGTCGATCTCGACGAGGAGCGGGCGGTCGAGGCCGGCCGCGATCGAATGCTGCCCGCGCGGATTGAACACCCGCCAATGCGTCTCGTTGGTGTCGGCCGGCAGTCCGTGCAAAGCCGCGTTGAGCTCGCGCACCGAGCTCCGGGCGAGGTCGATATCTGGCATCAATGCAGTTCCCACCGATAGACGCGCGCAGGTTCCGGCTCCCAGACCCTGGCGGCGGCGATGCCCGGCAGATCCACCAGTGCCCGATATTCCGTACCGAATGCGACCCAGCGCTCGGTCTCGGCCATGACGGCCGGCTTGCAAGCGATCGGATCCCGCAATACCCCAAAACCGGATTTCGTGCCGATAACGAACGTATAGAAACCGTCGAGTGCGCCGAGCGAGGACTCCATCGCCTGTTCGAGCGAACAGCCGCCGCGCAATTTCGAGGTGATGAAGCCCGCCGCCACTTCGGAATCGTTCTTGGTCTGGAACGTCAGGCCCTGTTTGATGAGTTCGCGGCGTAGCGCGTTGTGATTGGACAGCGAGCCGTTATGGACCAGGCACTGATCGGCGCCGGTGGTGAAAGGATGCGCGCCTTCCGTCGTCACTTCGGATTCCGTCGCCATGCGGGTATGGCCGATGGCGTGCGTGCCGGACATGCTGGGCAGGCCGAAGCGGCGCGCGACATCGTCGGGCAGCCCGACCTCCTTGAAAATCTCCATGCGCCGGCCGGTGCCGACCACGGCGACATCCGGAAAGCTTGCAAGCGCGTGCCGGGCCAGTCCTTCGCGATCCGCCGGCAGCGACACGACAATGTGGGTGTCGTAGTCGCGGTGACCTATCTTTTCACCGACGGCCGCGCGCAGGCTTTTGAGCACCGGGTCGAAATCGAATTCCGCCGGCGCCCGCAGGGTGAATTTGAGGTCTCCCGCGGTCTCGGCGCCGTAGACGGCGAACCCGGCAGAATCCGGCCCGCGATCGCTCAGGGGAGAGAGCATCCCCGCCAGCAGTGCGCCGAGGTCGCTTTCGAGCGAACGATCCTTCAGAAACAGCCCGGCTATGCCGCACATGCCATCGAGTCCTCACGAGCCGCCGGTCGCAGAAGCTATGCTCAATTTTTCGCATCTGCACAATGTAATGTCAACTGGTAAGCACATATGTTTCTCTATAGGAAACTCATAGCGAGGCCGGCACACGCGCCACGAGGCATTTACGGCCATTTGTTCTCGTTCCTTGGCGGCCTAAACCCTGCCAGTATAAGCTTTGGCTCGCTGCCGACTCGGAAAGGGATTGGAAATGTCCAGCCGCACCGCCACTGCGCCCAGCCCTAACACCGTAAAACGTAAGGCCGGCGGCGTGACGAAAACGGCTGAGCGCGAATTGCGCACCGGTTCGCTGGCCCCGACGCACGCACCAACGCGCAGCATCGAGCAGGAAATCGGCACCGAGGTGCGCCGCCTGCGCAAGTCGCTGGACTTGACCGTCACGGAACTCGGCGCAGCGGCCGGCATCTCGGCCGGCATGCTGTCGAAGATCGAGAACGGCACGATATCGCCGTCGCTGTCGACCCTCTCGGCGCTGGCGCATGCGCTCAATGTTTCGATCAGCGATCTATTTGCCGAAACCGACGAACGGCGTGATTGTTCGTTCGTGCGAGCGGGTTCCGGCGTGCGCATCGAGCGGCGCGGCACCAAAGCAGGCCACCTTTACGACCTGCTCGGGCACTCGCTGGCGGGGGAGCTCGGGGTCGAGCCTTACTTGATCACGCTGAAGACCGATGCACAGCCCTATACCAATTTCCGCCATGCTGGCGTCGAGTTCATCTATATGCTCAGCGGCAAAGTGCGTTATCGCCACGCCGACCGCACCTATCTGCTCGAACCGGGCGATGCGCTGTTCTTCGATTCCGCCGCGCGGCACGGGCCGGAAGAACTGATCAAGGCGCCGATGACCTATCTCTCGATCATCATCTATCCGCGGCGGACCTAGAGCGTAATTGTTTGTCGCTCTAGGATTTTGATTGAGCATGATCTTTTCGGAAAACCGGTTTCCACTTTTACGAATCGTGCTCTAAACCACCGGCGACAACCATCCTAGCGCCGCAGCAGCAGGATCAGCGTTACCAAAAAAGCCGCCGCAAACAGGAGCGCGGCGCTCTGCCACAGCCGAAGCGCGGTGATGCGCCGCGGATGCGAGAGCGCAGCGGTTTCGGGCGCCTTGGCAATCTCCAAGTTCGCCTTGTTGAGCCCCTGTTCGAGCGCTTTGGCGAACTCGCCGGCATTTTGAAAGCGCTTGCTGCGATCGTTCTCGATCGCCTTTTTCAGGCATTCGCCGACCCAAGCCGGTAGATCCGGCCGGAGCCTCTGCAGCGGGACACTTTCGCGCTGGCCGAAGGGGAAAGCGCCGCCGGAAAACAGGCGATAGATCGTCACGCCGAGCGAAAACACCTCGGAGCATTGATCCGCCGGTACTTTGCGAAACAGCTCCGGCGCCATGTACCGCGTCGTGCCGCCCAGCCGGTCGTCGTCAGGCTCGTCGACGCCGGGAAGATAAGCCATGCCGAGATCGATGAGCTTGATCTCCCCGGCGGACAAGAGGAGTACGTTGTCGGGCTTCAGATCGCGATGGACGATCTGATAGGCCGCCAAATCCTCAACCGCCGCACAAAGCTGCAGCGCGAGCCCGATGCCGTCGAGATAGGAAATCGGCGGTGGCCGGGTCAGCCGGGCCTCGAGCGTCTCGCCGCGATAGTAAGGCAGAACCAGGTAGAGGCTGCTGCGGCGTTCGGCCGGGACGTCGATATAGGTCGCGATCCGCGGACTATGGACCGTGGCTCCGACCCAGGCTTCGCGCAGGAAGCCGGAGCGAAAAACCTGATCGTGCAGCATCGCGGACAACGGGATCTTGAGAACGACATCGCGGTCGTTCACCGTGTCATGGGCGAGCTTCAGCGTCGTGTAGCGGCTGCGATAAAGCGTGCGCTTGAGAATGAAGCCGTCCCAGTTCTCGCCGTCGCGCGGCGCTCCGCGCAGCGGCAGTTTCTCGAAAGTCGCGGACAATTCGTCGAAATTCGCCTCCGGGATCTGAGCTATCTCGATCACCAGGCAGGTCGCCTCCCGGCCGCCGTCGTTTGCATTCTGGACAGCGGCGAGACTCTCGGCCACCGCCTGAGGTGAGGCGGATACGACAAGCTTTTTGGCAAATTGCCCGACTCCGGTATAGGCGCCTTTGCTTAGGATGATGTAGCGATCCGACCGCTGCGGTTCATCTTCGCTGTAGTCGATATGCAATTCGGCATCGCCGCCAAGGGAACGGGTGAGAGTTGTTATTCCATCCGCCAGGGGCCGCGTGTGGTCGCTGGTCATAGGCGTGAGTTGGCCATCGCGGGCACGATAGACGCGGCAATCGCCGACATTGACGATGCCGACGCGCCGTCCGGCGAAAATCAGCGCCGCGAGCGCCGCCCGCATATCGTGCGCCCCGTCGACGCGGGATTGGCTGAACATCCAGGAATTGGCGCCGGTCAGGGCCAGAGCCACGGCGCGGCCGGCGCTCAGCGTGGCGGCGGCGCCGAAATAGCCTTCGACCAGCAGATGGATCGCCACATGCGCTGCTTGGTTAGGGGCTGTCTCGTTAGGCGCGCGATCGCCCGCCGGCGGGGCGTCTGACTCAATGCCGATGCCGCGGGCGACGGCGGCAAGAATACCGCGGGCAGGGCGACCGAACTTCTCCCCGCCATAGACCGCAAAAATATCCGCGCGTTTGGACGATTGCGGCGAGGATGAAGAGGCGCCCACCCGGAGCGCCCATCCGGAGGCCGTGAGCGTCGATGCGTCCCCGGTCAGTCGGTCGCCTGACTCGTTCATCAGAAAGCCAGCGTAGTCGGGGAGGCTCCGAAAAGTCCACGCAACTTCCTGCGGCAAAGCGCACAAATAAGCACCCCTTCCCGACGACAGGGAAGGGGTGCCGAAAGCCGCCCGCCTGGGGGTTAGCGGTGGCCCATTCACTCCGCCGGCGACGTAGAGGCTTCGAGATCGTGCTCGATGCCCAGCAGCGCCTGCGGCACGCGCGCCTTCAAGATGAAGAACCACATGACGCCGAGCAGCAGATAGACCGCGAAGAAGTAGGGGAAGTAGTTGTACGGCGACGCCGGCACCGGATAGAGGCTGCCGATCAGCGACAGGATCATGGCAATGGCGCCAAGCCCGCCCACGATTTTGTCGCCTGCGGTGGCGCCGCCGTTCTTGGCCAGGAACACCGGAGCCGCGACCGAGCAGAGGAAGTACACCACGATGAAGCCGAACGAGGCGATCGTGCCGTACCAGCCGAACGTGTCGGTCTCAGCCTGACCGGCAAACGCGGCGCAGACGATAAAGTTGATGATCGCGCCGACGGTGAGCGCGACATAAGGCGTTTTGAAGTTCTTATGCACCAGGCCCATGGTCTGATGGACGAACTGATAGCGCCCCAGCGAGAACAGCATCCGGCCATAGGCGTTGAGCGAAGCGAGCGCGCAGGCGAAGCCCGAGATCGCAGCGCCGAAATAGACCAGCGCCGTCAAGCTGACGCTGATATTGGTCGTGATGTCGGCGAGCGGGGCGGAACTGGCGCCAAGCTTGGTGGCGTCGTCGTCGAAGCCCTGCACGATCAGATAGGTCGTCAGCACGAAGAACACGCCGGCGGAGAGCGCCGTCGCCACGATCGCCTTGGGGATGCTGATTGTAGCGTTCTTGGTCTCCTTGCCGAGCGTGGCCGAGCTTTCGAAGCCGACATAGGAGAAGATCGCGAAGACGATCGCTTGCGCCGCGCTCTTATAATCGATGCCTTCGAGAGTGACCTGCTTCGGATCGAGCTTGAAACCGAAATGCGCGAAAGTGATGACGCAGACAACGAGAATGATCGCGACCGACACGACTTCAAGCGTCAATCCGATGCGCGCCGAGATCTTGATGTCGCGGCAGGCGAAGGCCCAAATCCCGACCGAAATCAGGAAATAGAGCAGCGTGTTGGGAATGGCGCCGCCGAAGCCGAGGGAAGTGAAGAAGGTCTTGATGAAGATCGAGGTCGCAACCGTCAGCGCCATGGCGGTGAAGATGTAAGCGGCGAGCATTGACCAGCCGGACAGCATCCCGTAGGACGGCCCGAGCGAGCGCGACACATAAATGAAGAACGAGCCGGCGGCCGGAATCTTGCCGGCGAGCTTGCCGATGTTGATGCCGACGATCAGGAGCGCGATCGTGGCGAACACATAAACCAGCCAAGAAGCGCTGCCGGCCATTCCGGCGACGACCGCGACGGCCAGCGCCGGCGTCAGGGTCGGCGAAACGTTGGCGACCGACTGACCAAGCGCCTCGACGAAGGATAGACTATCTTTTCGCAGCTCCGACATAATTTCCAACTCCCGTTCTCAAAGGGCCGCGGCCGCCCTGCCGTAGTGACCACCGGCACCCCCACCCCGCGGGTCGGCGGAGTACCTTTTCCTGTCACGCAAATAAGTTTCTTACGCGTCGTATCCAGCAAAGCAAGGTCTATGCCGCTTGGGAAAACCCTTACAAAGCAGAGCTGTGCGGGATTGATCGGCCGGGGAGCGGCACGCGTTCTGAGCAGCGCGTCTAAAATTTGGGCGGACCGGCCGAATTCTCAGTTGTGCGGCGGCAGCGCGCGCGATGAAACTCGCGAGGCCGTGCCGAAACATTCAGGCAGGTTCGGTGATCCGTTCGAGAATGGCGCGCAGCTCCGGAATGCAGGAGCCGCAATTGGTGCCGGCGCGCAGCTTTTTGCCGATATCGGCAACACTCGTCGCGACGCCCTTGGCGATCGCTTCGCGGACGGCCGGAAGACCGACGCCAAAGCAGGCACAAACGATCGGGCCGGTTTCAACTGCACCTTCACCTCTCGTGCCGGACAAGAGAACGCGGCGATCGCGTTCTTCGATCGTGGCGGATTCGAAAAGACCGCGCACCGCGTCCCATTGCGGCGGCGCCTGCGCCGGCCCGATGAAAATGCAGCCGTCGAGGCGGCCGGCGCGAAAGGCGCCGATGCGCGTGAGTCCGCGCCGCTCGTCGATATATTCGGCAATATCGGCATCCGCAGGCATCAGCCGCTGGGCGATTTCCCGCCAGACCGCCGGCGGCTCATTGGTCGCAAAAAGAAGGCCCGCGCCGCCAGCGACGGCTTGGCGGACGAACCAGGTGCCGGCAGGCAGACTGACCGGATGCCGGGTCAGGAGAAAACCGCGATAGGCGAATTCGACCGGTTCGATGCGCGCCGGCGTCGCCTTCAGTTCCGGTTGTCCGGAATGCGGATCGTATTGCGACGTCGCCATTTCATCGACGCGCGCATGACCTGCCGTAGCGTCGCTCCAGTGAATGGGCACGAACAGCGAGCCGCGCCGCTGGCCTTGCGTTACCACGACCTTGAGGATCGTATGGCCGTGCCGGGTCGCGACCTTGGCGAAGCCGCCATCGGCGACGCCGACAACGCCGGCATCGGCCGGATTGATCTCGACAAAAGGCTGCGACGAATGGGCGGCCAGACGCGGGCTTTTGCCGGTGCGCGTCATCGTGTGCCACTGGTCGCGCACGCGGCCGGTGTTCAGGCGCAGTGGATAGATCGCGTTCGTTGCTGCGCGCAGCGCGGGCGGTTCCGGCGCGATGAAGCGCGCGTGGTGATCCTCGGTAAAGAAGCCGCCACCGGAGAAAAAGCGCTTTTCGCCGCGCGCCTTGCCGGCTTGCACCGGCCACATGACCGAGTCGAGTGCCTGATAGGCGTCGTCTGAAATTGCGGCGAGGCCGCCGATATCGAAATCGCGCAAACCGCCGTTTTCGAATGCCGAGAGCGCGGCATGTTCGCGAAAAATATCGGCCGGCCCCTTATAAGCGAACGCAGCACCGAAACCGAGGCGGTGCGCGATCTTGCTGACGATCCACCAGTCGGGGCGCGCCTCACCGGGAGGCGGCAGGAAAGCGCGCTGCCGCGACATCCGGCGTTCCGAATTGGTGACGGTGCCGTCTTTCTCGCCCCAGGCCGCGGCCGGAAACAGAACATGCGCGCCGGCTTCAATCGTGTCGGTATTGACCATGTTATCGGACACGACAAAGAGCTCGAGCTTGCGCAACGCATCCCGCACCGCGCCGGCGCGCGGCATCGATACGGCCGGATTTGTCCCCATCACCCACAGCGCCTTGATCGTGCCGCGGTCGATCGCGTCGAACATGTCGATCGCTTTCAGGCCTTCGGCTTCCACCAGGCGCGGCGCATTCCAAAAGCGGCCGACACGGTCGCGCTCGGCGGGAGAAAAACCCATATGGGCCGCGAGCTGATTGGCGAGGCCGCCGACTTCGCGTCCGCCCATCGCGTTGGGTTGTCCTGTGAGCGAGAACGGTCCCATGCCGGCGCGGCCGATGCGGCCGGTGGCCAGGTGCACGTTGATGATTGCGTTGACCTTGTCGGTGCCTTGGGCGGATTGGTTGACACCCTGCGAATAGCAAGTGACGACGCGCTCGGTCTTGCCGAACAGCTTGAAGAACTGCGTGACGTCGGACTCTTTGAGCCCCGCGGCGCGCGCCGTGGCGGCGGCGTCCGCAGCAATCTCCCGCGCCCGCGCCAGTGCTTCGACAAAGCCTTTGGTGTGCCGCTCGATATAGGCGTAGTTGAGCGCCCGCGTATCGGCGAGATGCGACAGCAGGCCGCAAAATAACGCGGTGTCCATGCCCGGCGCGATCGGCAGAAACAAATCCGCTTCATCCGCTGTCGCGGTGCGCCGCGGATCGATGACGACGAGTTTTGTGCCGCGTTCGCGCCGCGCCGCCACCATACGCTGAAACAGGACCGGATGGCACCAGGCGGTGTTCGAGCCGACCAGCACGATGAGATCGGCGTCGTCGAGATCGCGATAAGTCCCCGGCACAATATCGGCGCCAAAGGCGCGTTTGTGTCCGGCGACCGATGACGACATGCACAGGCGCGAATTGGTGTCGACATTGGCCGAGCCGATGAAGCCTTTCATCAGCTTGTTGGCGACGTAATAGTCTTCGGTGAGCAATTGGCCGGAGAGATAAAATGCGATAGCGCCCGGCCCGTGGCGGTCGCCGATCTCGCGGAAACCCTTAGCGACGCCGTCGAGCGCATCGTCCCAGCTCACGCGGGCAAGCGCGCCGTCCGCGCAGCGCAGCATCGGATGCAGCAGGCGCTGATCGAGGCTCAGTGTTTCGCCAAGCGCCGAACCTTTCGAGCACAGCCGGCCGAAATTTGCCGGATGCTCGGGATCGCCGGAAATCGTGGCGCCGCCCAATCCGTCCGGCGCTGCGAGCACGCCACAGCCGACCCCGCAGTAAGGGCAGGTGGTGCGCACCGCGGGAGAATGGGGGAGCGGAGCATTCATGCGATTTCCCGCTCAATAGACGTCGGCTTGATACCGGCCTTTGGCTTTGAGATCGGCAAGAAATTTCACCGCATCCGGCGGACTACAGCCGCCGTGCTCGGCGATAACGTCGACGAGCGCGGCTTCGACGTCTTTGGCCATGCGCTGCGCATCGCCGCAGACATAGATATGCGCGCCGTCGTTGAGCCATGACCACAGATCGCGGCCGACCTCACGCATGCGATGCTGGACGTAGATCTTCTCGTTGCCATCGCGCGACCAGGCGAGCGTGAGCCGCGTCAGCAACCCGGCCGAGCGCATCGGCACGAGTTCATCTTCGTAGAAGAAATCGCATCGGCTGCGCTGATGGCCGAAAAACAGCCAATTGCGGCCGGCCGCTTTGGCCGCCATACGGTCGCGTAGAAATGCGCGGAACGGCGCGATGCCGGTGCCTGGGCCGATCATGATGATCGGCTTTGCCGGATCCGCGGGCAGCGCAAAGTGCTGCGCCTTCTGCACATAGACTTTGATCTTGTCGCCGGGCGCGATGCGGCCGCCGAGGAAGGTCGAACAGACGCCAAGCCGCGTCCGCTTGTCGATTTCGTAGCGCACCGCGTCGACCGTCAGCGAGACGCGGCCGGGATCGGATTTCAGCGAAGACGAGATCGAATAGACGCGCGGCTGCAGCGGATCGAGCGCTTCGATGAAGGCTTCCGGGTCGGGCCGCAAGTTCGGGAATTTGTGCAACGCGGCGAGCACGTCCATGGTGGCGGCATCACCGTCCGGGTCTTCGCCGGAAGCGAGACGCTTGGCTTTTTGCTTGCGCTCGCCGCCGGTGAGATAGGAAAACAGCTGAAACAGCATGTCGGGCGCCGGCGACAGCGACACGCCGTCGATGAGTTCATCGCGCAGCGTGCGGTCGCCAATGGGAAAGTCTGGCGGCGCGTGAAGCGCGGCGACAATGGCGTCGGCGAGAGCGACGTCGTTGGCAGGAAATATCCCGAACGAGTCGCCAACATCGTATTCGAGACCGGCCTCACCGATATCGATCTCGATATGCCAGGTTTCCTTCTCGGAGCCTTCTTTGTTCAGGCGGCGGCGTGAGACGAAGCTTGCATAGGTGGGATTGTCGCGCGAATAGCCGACCGGCGCGGTGACGCCGGACTTTGCCGGAGCAGCTTCGGCGATTGCCGCTTGTGGCGCCGGCGCGGCCTCAAGCTCCTGATAAAGCTGCTTGAGCATGCGGGAGGTATCTTTGCCGCCCGGCACGCAAAGATTTAGCCGCTTCTCAGACTTCACAAACAAGGCATCGGCATAGTCTTTGCAATTGTAGCCGCACTGGCCGCAATCCTGCTGTGCCATCGCTGCCATGAAGCGGCGCGGCAAGGCCTTGCCGTCGGCAAGCTTCATGCGGTCCGGCATCAACATGGCGGGATCGTGCCAGGGTGCGCCATCGTCGGTTTCGGCCGGTGCCGGAGCGGCATTTCCGCCGAGCAGTGCGCTCAGCAATTGCGCCGAGTTCGGTGGGTGACAGCGGCGTCACGCTGCCGTCCAAGCCAAACAGTCCGGCAAAAAGTCCGTTCAGCCATAGCCGCTGCTCCGGCGAGAACGGCGCCGATTCAGGAATGAACGATGGGATCGGGGGGCGAGGCGTGACGCTCATTCTGCCGCCTCCTGTTCAGCCATGGCCTTCAAAGCGTCGGTGTCGTGACGATGAGTGAAGGCGAGGAAACTTTCCTCGGGCGAGGCGCGGCGCGCGATGTAGGATTTCAAGATGCGCTCGACGATACGGGGCGCATCTTGCGCGACCACGTCGCGATAGAGCTCACGCCCGATCGCGGCGTGGGGGCCGAAGCCGCCACCAACCAGGATGTGATAGCCCTCGACGGGATCGGCGTCTTCGTTGGCTTGGACCTTGCAGGCCAGCAGACCGATCTCGGAGATGAAGTGCTGCGCGCAGGAATGATGGCAGCCGGTGAGATGGATGTTGACGGGCGTGTCGAGCGCGACGCGCGTCTCACACCAGCTTGCGATTTCTTCGGCGTGGCGCTTGGTGTCGGATGCGGCGAATTTGCAGCCGACATTGCCGGTGCAGGCGACGAGGCCGGAGCGTATCGCGTTCGCCGTGATACCGAGTCCGAGCGCTTCGATACGCGCTTGCGTGGTCGCGAGTTTTTCCGTCGCCACGCCTGACAGCAACAGGTTTTGCCAGACCGTGAGGCGAATATCGCCATCGCCGCAGTCGCGTGCGATGTCCGCAAGCCCGCGCATCTGTGCGACCGACAAGCGACCGACCGGCAGCACGACGCCGATCCAGTTCAGCCCGTCCTGTTTCTGCGCGTGAATACCGATATGCGCGGTGCGGCTGAAGTCAGGCCGTGGCGCCACGGCACCCGGCACGGCACGATCGAGCCTGCGGCCGAGCTTCTCTTCCATGAGGCCGAGGAATTTCTCGACGCCGATTGCGTCGAGCACATATTTCAGCCGCGCCTTGGTGCGGTCCGTGCGGTTGCCGTGTTCGATGAAGACGCGCACCACGGCATCGGCGATCATGCACGCGTCGGCTGGACGTACAACGACGCCGGTCTCGCGCGTGAAATCGCGGTGGCCGGTGATGCCGCCGAGGCAGAGCTTGAACCAGATGCCCGGCTCAAGGCCGAAGCCGTCGTTCACCGTGACTGCTTGGAAACCGATATCGTTGGTGTCCTCAAGGACCGGGACGGTGCCGGCGCCGTCGAAAGCGACATTGAATTTGCGCGGCAGGCCGTAGAGCGAACGATCGTTGAGGATGTGAAAATGCCATTCGCGGGCGAATGGCCGCGTGTCGATCAGCTCTTGCGGATCGATGCCTGCGGTCGGCGTGCCGGTGACATTGCGGATATTGTCGGCGCCGGAGCCGCGCGAGCATAGGCCAAGATCTTGAACGGCTTCGATCATGACGACCGCGTTGTGCGCCTCGATCTCGCGGATCTGGATATTGGCGCGCGTCGTGACATGCGAATAGCCGCCGCCGTATTTTTCGGCGAGGTCGGCAAGACCGGCGAACTGCGCAGCTTTGAGGATGCCATTGGGAAGGCGCAGCCGGCACATATAGGAATTCTGATTGGGCGCGACATAGAACAGCCCGAAGTAACGCCAGCGAAAATTGTCGGCCGGCTTTGGATATTCGCCGCGGACGCCGTCGGCCTTCAGCCGTTCATAGGCGTCGAACGGATGCTGCTCGCGCTTGAATTTTTCCGGGTCGGAGAGTTTGCCGCCTGAAGCCAGCACGCGGTTCTGCGCCTTCAACCCCGCGGCGTCAGGCCCGATCGGTTCGGCCGTGGCACTGCCTGCGGAGGTAGTGCCGGCGACGCTCTTTGCCGCCTTGGCGATTTGGACTCCGGCGACGAATCCTTCGAGATACCGCTTCTGCTCCGGTTCGAAGTCGCCGTTCGGCACCGTTTCGGCGGGTTTGAGACCGGCCTCGTTCATTCGGCGGTCACTCCTATCGGCGCGCTGCGCGGCGCGGGCGGCAGCACGAATCCCGCTGCCGCGACCGGCGCGAGCGCCGGGCCGCGATCCGGCGGCGCGACGGAGGAGATGCTCGCATGGGTTTTCACGGCCGTCGGTGTCTCGATATCAGTCTTACGTTCGGAAAAAGCGCAGCCGAAGACGAGGTCCTGGCGAATGGACTCGATCGAGCCGCCGGAGCGGAGAAGTTCGAGATACCACCGCGCCTCCGCGGTATCGCCGTAAAGCACCGCGCCGACAAGGCGTTCGCCTTCGATCACCAATTTACGATAGGTGCCGAGACCGGCATCTGCGAGCGTGATCGATTCCGTGCCGGGCGCGCCGAGAAAGTCGCCCGCGGAAAACACATGGACACCTGAGACTTTCAAATTAGTGGCGTTGACGCTGCCGGTGTAATGGGAGTCCCGGCCGGCGAAGCGTTCCGCGAGCACGCGGGCCTGATCGTTGGCGGGCTCGACGAGTCCATAGCAGACACCACGATGTTCGGCGCATTCGCCGATGGCAAAGATGTTGGGATCGCTGGTCGAGAGCCGATCGTCAACGACGATACCGCGGTTCACAGCAAGCTTGGCCGAACGGGCGATTTCGGTATTGGGCGCGATGCCGACGGCGATCACCACGGTATCAGCCGGCAAGACGCGGCCGTCCGTGAGCTCGACGGCCTGGACGCAATCACGGCCAGTCAGACGCGCCGTCGCTGCTTCAAGTTCGACCGTGATGCCCTTGGCCTCCACCGCGCGCTTGAGCATGGCGGCAGCGCGCGCATCGAGCTGCCGTTCCATCAGCCGGTCCATGAGATGGATAAGCGTGACGGCAACGCCCGCTTTGCCGAGCCCATAAGCAGCTTCGATGCCCAATAGTCCGCCGCCGATGACGACCGCGCGCGAGCCGCGGCGCGCGGCGGCTACGAGAGATTCCGTGTCGGCAAGATCGCGGAATGTCAGCACGCCGGGCAGATCAGCGCCTGCAATCGGCAGACGAACCGCCCGCGACCCGGTGGCGAAGACGAGCTTGCCGAAGGACAGCGTCGTGTCGTCTTCGAGCGTCACGGTGCGGGCGTCGGTGTCGACCGTGGTCGCCGCCCTGCCGTAGCAGAGCGTCACGCCGTGATTGCGCCACCATTCCGCGGGCTTGAAGGTGAGATCGCCGGCTGCGACTTCGCCGGCGAGCACCGACGAGAGCAGCACGCGGTTGTAAGCAAGCCGCGGCTCTTTGCCGACGACGGCGATGGCGTAACGGCCGAGCGCGCGTTGCGACAGTTCTTCGCACAGCTTCGCCGCGGCCATGCCGTTGCCGATGATGACGAGAGGTTCGCTCATGGTGCTGCGCTCATTGTGTAGCGTTCGTTCCGTGTTATTCGGCCGCGGCATTGTGGCCGTAGGCTTCTCCGATCATGAAGTCGGCAAGGACCGTGTAGGCTTCGGTCCATGCCGTTTTGACTTCAGGCGTCCATTGCGCGCCGAGGCCTTGTTCCAGCGTCCACAACAGAGCCGCCCCGACCGGCTCGTAGTCGGCTGCCTTGACGTCATAATCGACATGACGTTTGGCGAGCGCGCTCGCCGCGGGCAGGATGGTTTCGATATTGCCGAGACCGTTCACGACCGCGCCGAGCATGCCCATGAGCTTGCGGCCTTGCTCTTCGATGTCGCCGCGAAACAGCGGCCTGACCGCCGGCGCAATCTCGAACAGGCGGCCGTAAAATAGCGCAGCCGCCTGTTCAGAGATCGGCACGACCTTGGCAAAGCTCTCTTGGATCGCTTTGACTTGGTCGGAGGTCATTTCATTCTCCCTTGCTTTTGCATCCTTGCGTGCGGGTGTGTCCTTGCGTCAGGCCGCAACCGGACGCATCGCCGGACGGCCGCCGGCGCCGTGCTCGAATTCTTCGAGGAAATTCAGCAATTGTTGCCGGTATTCGTAGTAACGCGGATGCTCCAGCAGGGCGCGCCGGGTGCGCGGCCGAGGTATGTCGACGGTCATGACGCGGCCGATGCGCGCGTTCGGCCCGTTGGTCATCATCACCACGCGATCGGCGAGCAGGATCGCTTCGTCGACGTCGTGGGTGACGCAGATCGCGGTCACCTGGGTCCGCGACCACACCTCCATCAGGACTTCCTGCAATTCCCAACGCGTCAGCGAATCCAGCATTCCGAACGGCTCGTCGAGCAGCAGCAGCTTCGGCGACAGCGCGAATGCGCGGGCAATGCCGACGCGTTGTTTCATGCCATTCGAAAGCTCGGAGGCGGTCTTGTCCATGGCGTCGCCGAGGCCGACCCGGGACAAGTAATAGCTCACGATGTCGTTGCGTTCGGAGCGCGCGGCGTGCGGATAGACGCGGTCGACGCCGAGCGCGACGTTCTCCCGCGCGGTCATCCAGGGCAAGAGAGACGGGCTCTGAAAGACGACGGCGCGGTCTGGCCCGGCCGTGGACACTTCCTTGTTGTCGAGCACGATGCCGCCGCTCGTGACCTCGTTGAGCCCGGCCGCCATCGATAGGACCGTCGACTTGCCGCAACCGGAATGGCCGATCAGCGAGACGAATTCGCCCTTGCGCATCAGCAGGTCAAAACCGTCCACCACTGTCAACGGGCCGTTTGGCGTCGGATATGTCTTGCGGACTTCGTAGAACTCGACATAGCGCTGCTCGAACGGCGTATCTGCGGCTTGCCGATAGGCGCGAGGCGGACCGTGATCAAGTTGAAGCGGCACGACATTGGGCAATTCGCACCGGTCTTCGGCGGAGGCTACAGCGCGGCGCAGCCCGGCATCCATCAGATATTGCGTTATGCGCGCACGCAGCGTCTTGTACGCGGCGCTCGTATTGAGCATCGAGCGCTCGCGCGGCCGCGCGAACGGCACCTGGAACTCCGGGCCGAATGTCGCGTCGGGGCCGGGCGTGAGCGGTATGATGCGGTCGGCAAGCAGCAGCGCTTCGTCGACATCATTGGTGATCAGCACCACGGTTTTCTTTTCCTGCGACCAAATCTCTTCGATTTCGTCCTGCAGCTTGGCGCGGGTCAGCGCGTCGAGCGCCGACAATGGCTCATCGAGCAGCAGCACCTCCGGGTCCATCGCAAGCGCCCGGGCAACAGCCACGCGCTGGCGCATACCTCCCGATAGCTCTGACGGCTTGCGGTCCGATGCATGCGAGAGCCCGACCATTTCGGTGTAGCGCGCGATTCGCGCCTGCCGCTCGCTGTGCGGCCGATTGGGGAAAACCGAGTCGACCGCGAGCGCGACATTGCCGCGCACCGACAGCCACGGCATCAGCGAATAGTTCTGAAAGACCACGCCGCGCTCAGGGCCGGGTTCGCGGACGCGCTCGCCCTTAAAAAGCACCTCGCCAGAATCAGGCGCAGCGAGGCCCGCCATCAGGCTGATCAGCGTCGTCTTGCCGGAGCCGGAAAAGCCGACGATGGCGACGAATTCACCCGCTTCGACGCGCAGCGAGGCATTCTTGAGCACGCGCGTTCGCGACGCATCCTCGCCGTAGAATTTGCTGACTGATTTGAGCTCGATGATTGCCATGGCCCAGGCCTCAGCGTGTCGCGCTGTAAGTGAACGCCGATTGGAGGGCCAGCATGATACGGTCGAGCACGAACCCAATGATGCCGATGGTGAAGACCGCGACCATGATCTTCGACAGCGATTCCGAGGAGCCGTTCTGAAATTCGTCCCAGACGAATTTTCCGAGGCCCGGATTCTGCGCCAGCATTTCCGCGGCGATCAGCACCATCCAGCCGACGCCCAGTGAGAGCCGAAGACCGGCAAAGATTAAGGGCAACGACGACGGCAGCACGATCTTCACCACCTTGGTATGCCAAGGCAGCCGCAGCACGCGCCCGACATTGATCAAATCCTTGTCGATCGAGGCGACGCCGAGCGCGGTATTGATCAGAGTCGGCCATAGCGAGCACAGCGTCACTGTGATGGCCGAGATGAGAAACGATTTCGGGAGCAGCGGATCGCTCGAGACATAAAGGGCGCTCACCACCATGGTCACAAGCGGCAGCCAGGCGAGCGGCGACACCGGCTTGAATATCTGCACCAGCGGATTGATCGCAGTGTTGACCGTTTGCGAGAGGCCGCACGCCACGCCAAGCGGGACGGCGACGAGCGTCGCGAAGATAAAGCCGGTAAAGACCGTTTCGAGGCTGGTAATGATTTGGTCGAGATAAGTCGGGGCGCCCGTATAGGTCCGGATTTTCACTTCGGCCTTGGGATCGCTCGCGAGCAGTTCGGCATTGCGCTGTTCCTGCCGTTCATAGAACGCGCGCTGCCTGGCGCGTTCGGCAAGATGATCGGCCCACAAATTCTCGGCCTGCTGCCAAACCTGGACCGGACCGGGCAACACGCCAAGGCTGGTCTTCACCCTCGGCGCGAGAAAGCCCCAGGCAGCGAGGAAAAGTAAAATTGCCAGGACCGGAATGCCAAATGAGCGCCACAGCTCGGCGAGCTGCGGCTTGATCGGTTCTCCGGCTGCGATGCGCAGCAACGGCACGATCCAGCCGAAGCCGACCACTCCGAGAAACCCGGCGGCGCGCGATATCCGCGCGTGCCAGCGTTCACGCCGCGCGGCAGATGCGGAATCAACGGGCCCGGACGCTGTCGTCAAGATATCGCTCACCGTGGACATTCTGCCTTCCTCGTTCCAGCGCGTGATGCGCCTTCAGTTGGCGACGACTTTCGAACCGGAGATCTGCTGATCGGCCTTCAGGCCGATCAGCAGTTTGCCGAGATATTCATTCGGCTTGCGGCCGTCGTATTCGACGTGGTCGATGAAGTCGGCTGAGGGCGGCTGGTAGCCGTCGGTGTCCCAGGGGAAGTCCTCCTTCTTGGCCTTACCTTCAGCCACGAGGAGTTTTGCCGCCGCGAGGTAGATGTCGGGCTTGTAGACGTCCTTCGCGGTCTGCGCGTACCAATCGTCGGGTTTGGACTCGGCGATCTGTCCCCAGCGCCGCATCTGCGTGAGATACCAGATCGCGTGCGAGTAATACGGATAGGTCGCGAAGTAGCGGAAGAACACGTTGAAGTCCGGAACCGCGCGTTTGTCGCCTTTCTCGTATTCGAACGTGCCGGTCATCGAATTGGCGATGACGTTCGCGTCGGCACCGACATATTCTGGCCGCGACAGAATCTTCACCGCCTGCGGGCGATTGGCGTTGTTATTGGCATCGAGCCACATGCCGGCGCGAATGAGCGCTTTGGTTGCGGCGAGCACGGTATTGGGATTCTTGGCCTGAAAATCTGCGGTGAAGCCGAAGACCTTTTCCGGCTTGTTTTTCCAGATTTCGTAATCGGCGACGACCGGGACGCCGATATCCTTGAACACCGCTTGCTGATTCCAGGGCTCGCCGACGCAATAACCAAGGATGGTACCGGCCTCGAGCGTCGCCGGCATTTGCGGCGGAGGCGTTACCGACAAGAGCACGTCGGCCGCGATCTGGCCGGACGTATCGGTCGGCGAGTAGTAGCCGGGATTGAGCCCGCCCGAAGCGAGCCAATAGCGGAGTTCGAAATTGTGCGTCGACAGCGGGAACACCATACCCATATTGAAGGGCTTGCCGTCCGCCTTGTATTTGTCGACGACCTTCTTCAGTACAGTGGCTTGAATCGGATGCACGGGCTTGCCATCGGCGCCTTGCGGGATCAGCGGCTTCATCTCGTCCCAGACCGACTTGGCGACGGTGATGCCGTTGCCGTTCAGGTCCATCGAAAACGGTGTGATGAGATGCGCCTTGGTGCCGATGCCGATCGTGGCGCCAAGCGGCTGCGGCGCCAGCATATGCGCGCCGTCGAGTTCGCCGGTGATGACGCGATCCAACAGCACCTTCCAGTTCGCCTGGGGCTCAACCGAGACATAAAGACCTTCATCTTCGAAATAGCCCTGCTCCTTGGCGATCGCGATGGGCGCCATGTCCGTGAGCTTGATGAAGCCGAACTTGAGCTCTTCCTTTTCCGGCTTGAGCGCGGCACGCGCGCTACGCGGCGCGAACACCGAAGCGGACACGCCGCCGAAAAGTACAGCGCTCGCGCTGCTCTTGAGGAAGTTCCGGCGATGTAAACCGCGCTTGCTAGCGGCCTTCTTTCCGGTCGTATTGGCAACGGTCATCCATCTGTCCTTTCAACGTTCGATAAGGAGACGCTCGTCCGCCGGCGCCGCGCTCTGCCCACCAACAAAAAACGCCGTGCCCTGAAGGACGCGACCCTTGCGCTTCCTCCGGGACAGCGGCGTTGCTGTCGGCCCATCATCAGACCTCCGGCGCCTCCAGTGGCGACGCCGTCGATAGCTCTAATTCAAGCTTCGTGCCAACTGGGATATCTAAAGAACTATAATCAATTCATACGGTTAGGCGATGCCACATTCTGAGGCAGGAAAAACCCTATGCCCACCCATACCGCAACGTGAGGAAAGTTTGTGCAACGCAAAAAGCAAAGGCCTATCGATTGCGAAAGAAAACTTTCAATGCGGCAACATGATTGACGATGTCGTCGGCGTCGAATGGCGGTCCGGTGAAAGCGCCGATGCGGTCAGGCGGCAGCGTCGGCGGCTTCGCAACTGCTCCCAGTGCCAAATCGTAAAGAGCTGGGCTGAAGCAGGCTTGGGCGACGGCAAGAAATTCCGTGGAAAACGGGGCCTGATGCCAACGCACCATTTGCGCATAAAGCCATGCCGCATGAATCGGCTCCGGCCGAGCGGCTCCATCGCGGCCGATGAGGATGTAGTCGGCGTTGGCGCGCAAGGCGCCGCCGGGCGCCGGCCGCAATTGGCCCTTGAGCGTGCGTTGCATGATTTCGGAAGTGCTGCCGATCCTATGCGGCGCGGCAAGCAGCGTGGCAACTTCTTCAATATGATTTGCATCGTTGATGAAGTCTGCCGCGCGGGCGAGGGCGCGAATGAGCCGCGTTAGCACCTCGTCGCGATTGGCCGACCACACCGTGCGCACGCCGAGGACCTTTTCCGGCGCACGCGCGACGATATCGCAGCCAAAATGCAGAATATGGCCGACGCCCAATTCGACGGCGACCGAATTCCACGGCGCGCCGACGCAAAAGCCATCCACCTGACCGCTGGAAAGGCTGTCCACCATGTAAGGCGGCGGCAGCACCACGAGCCGCACGTCCTCGTCCAGATCTACTCCGCCCGCCGCCATCCAGAAGCGGATCAGGTAGTTGTGACCGGAAAATGGAAAGGTCATGCCGAAGGCGAGGGGCTCGGCGCCCATCTTGCGTCGCTCGGCGACGACGCGAGCCAAGGCTTGCGCCGAGACTTTCGGATCGCTGATGTCGCCCTCCGCCGCCGATGTCAGCGCGCTGTGCAACGCCGGCGATACGGTGATGGCATTGCCGTTGAGCCCGAGCACAAAGGGTGCGATCAGCGGAACTTTGATGTGGCCGATGCCGAGACTCGAAGAGATCGCGGCCGGTGCCAGCAGATGCGCGGCGTCAAACAGGCCGATATTAAGCTTGTCGCGGACATTCGACCATGACACTTCACGCACCAAGTCGAGCGACAAACCTTCCTGCGCGGCAAATCCTTTGTCGGCGGCGATGATCAGCGCCGCCGCGTCAACCAGCGGAATAAAGCCGATACGAAGAACATCGCTGCTCATTTCAACAGCTCCGCCGCCGTGACCACGGATTGCGCGACTTCGGCAATCTTTTTGTTTTCGTTCATTGCGGTCTTGCGCAACATCGCATAAGCGTCGGCCTCACTGATACTCCTGACCTTCATCAAGATTCCCTTGGCGCGGTCAATCACCTTGCGCTCGCTCAAGGCATTCTGCGCGCGCTCGAGCTCGCTGCTCAGGCGCGCGAAAGCATTGAAGCGAGAAATGCACAGATCGAGAATGCCCTTGATCCGTTCCTTCTTGAGGCCGTCGACGATATAGGCGGAGACGCCGGCATCGACGGCGGCCTCGATTGCGGCAGCGTCGCTCTGATCGACGAACATGGCGATCGGCCGCTTCACGGCGCGGCTGACTTGGAACATTTGCGCCAGCACGTCGCGGCTCGGATTCTCCAGATCGATCAGGATGACATCGGGATCGAGGCTATAGATGCGAGCCAGGAGACTCGTTGTTTCTTCGATGCGGGTGACGCGGGTATAGCCGGCTTCGCGCAAGCCGTCGGCAAGTATCGCTGCGCGAACCGGATTTTCATCGACGATGACGATGTTAAGCGCCGGATCCATCTGCAAAAAGGTGTGCGAACCGCCGATGCATATGTATGCAAGAGCATGCGCGCGCGGCGAAGGCAACTGGGTCGAATGGAAGCGGTTGCTGCTCTAGCCTGACGCCGCCGGGGCGAAGGCCCGGATGCGGCCCTTGTGGTTGGCAATACGCTCGGCCGACGCGACGGTATTGTTTAACAGCATGGTCACCGTCATCGGTCCTACGCCGCCCGGCACCGGGGTGATATAGGCCGCCTTCTGGCGCACGCCTTCGAAATCGACATCGCCGACCAAGCGTCCGTCGGGCAGCCGGTTAATGCCGACATCGATGACCACGGCGCCGCTCTTCACCATCTGCGGCAGGATCAGATTGGGTTTGCCGGCGGCGACGACCAGAATATCGGCGATGATCGTGTATTGCGCGAGATCGCGCGTCTTGGCGTGACAAATCGCGACGGTTGCTTCTTTGCGCATCAGCATCAGCGCCATCGGCTTGCCGACGATATTGCTGGCGCCGACGACGGTGACATTGCGGCCCTCGAGTTCGATGCCTTCGTATTCGAGCAGCTTCTGCACGCCGTAGGGGGTGCAGGGCGGAAAGATCGCATCGCCCGCGACCAGGCCGCCGACATTATACAGGTGGAAGCCGTCGACATCCTTGTCGATCGAAATCGTCTCGAGGACGTGCTGCACCGAAATGGTCTGCGGTAGCGGCAATTGCACCAAGATGCCGTGAACGCCGTCGTCTTCGTTCAGCCGCCGGATGCACTCGAGCGTTTCCGCCTCAGAAACACTGGCCGGAAATTCGAAGACCTGGGAGGAAATGCCGACATCGGCGCAGGCACGGACTTTGTTGCGCACATAGACCGCAGAAGCCGGATTCTCGCCGATCATAACGACCGCAAGGCCCGGCCGAATGCCGTGCGTGGCGACAAGCGCCTGGGCGCGACTGCGAATCTCGGTCCGGACCAGGCGCGCAATCGCTGTGCCATCAATGATCTTGGCGCTCATGGCACCTCTTCGCGCGCACAGGCCCCTAAGGCAAGACAAATTTGCGGTGTTTTCAAGCCCATGCATGACAGGTGAGCGAGCGCGCAACCGGGCCCATTTTCGGCGGCCCTCGGGGATGTCGCCCACGATAGGGCCAGTTGCGGCGGGACATCCCACGAAATGATAATCCGTGTTGCCCGTCACAGCTTCATGTGGCGCATCAGTCACCTTAGCCGGGCTACTAACGGAGGACGACATGAAGGACGTGATCGGTGGCACACAGGTTCCGGTTTGGCAGAAAGTGCGTGCGAACTATCACGGTGCGAACGGTCGTCGCGACCTGCAGCCGTTGCCGATGCCGGCGCGTCACGGTGTTCAGCGGCAGGTGACTCTGCAGTCTCGTCTCGGCGCCGTCGCGTCAAACCCGGATTTCGTTGCGGTTGTTATTTTCAGCGCGATTGGGCTTCTCGCAACGTTGAATTTGATGCTGCGAATCCCCGGACTCGGAATCGTGTAAAGGCGAGATGCGGCCGATCATCTGGGCACAACATTCATCTTGCCCATTGGAGCGCAGCATCTTGGCCTGGGCGGATTTTGCCTAGGGTGCTCTCAGCGTATGCGCAGCAATTGTGCTGCCTGTCAGGCCCCAAACCACTCCGGGTGCTGCGTCAACGCGACCACACCACAGGCGAAGGTCAGCACGCAGATCGTCCAGAGCAGCAGTGCGGTGTAATGTTCATCGGTCATCATTTTGTGCAATGCAATCGACATGCCAGTCTACATGCCAATCCATATGCCAATCGACCGGTCGATCAGCAGCCGCACGGGAGGCGGCTGTTAGCGTTCCGTTAACGAATCGCCTCAGCTCAAGGGAGGTTCGGCCCGCAAGGCCGGGGTCTGCTCGATATAAAGGTAAGATGACGGCACGTAGAGCGAGCAGATCAGCCCTGTCACGCAAAAGGCGATGACGATCCAGAAGGTCGCGCGCGGCGCTATGCGCTTGCTCGCTTGGAGCGCAGGCGCGGCTTGGCCGCTCAGCTCGGCAATTTCCAGGTCATTTTCACTGAGAAGTCCACGGTCGTGCATTTCCTTCTCCTGAAATAATGCTCGGCCATTGCACAGGCCAGCATGGTGTCGCGATTGCCTTGCTATTGCGTCGCTTCCGAAGCACTGCATTGCGGCATCCCACAACCGGGATCTCGTCGGAACGCGGACTGCCGGACTATCGCTCAAATTTTCAAAAATGAGGTTCCGTAATTCGCTAAAAGTTTATCGATCGGAGAGCTCAGCCCATAGCGATGTCGTCTTTGCGATGCGCCCAGCCGGTAATGTGGGATTCCAGAAAAGAAAATACGGCGTAGAGCGCCACGCCCATTAACGCGAGAATAAGCAAACCGGCGAAGACCAGCGGCACGTCGAAATTCGAGCTGGCGATCATCATGACATTGCCGATGCCGCGGTTCGAAGCGACCGTTTCGGAAATGACCGTGCCGACGAAGGCGAGCGTGACCGCAACCTTCAAGGACGCAAAGAAATACGGCATGGTGCGGGGCAAGCCGACATTCCAGAGAATGTCGAGTTTGCTGGCGCGCAGTGCCCGCATCACGTCTTCAAGCTCAGGCTCGGTGGTGGCAAGCCCGGTCGCGACGTTCACGACGATCGGGAAGATGCTCATGATCATTGCGGTGAGGACCGCCGGTACGGCGCCCGCGCCGAACCACAAGACAAAGATCGGGACCACTGCGACCTTCGGTATGGTGGCAAAGCCGATGAGCAGCGGATAGGCGACATCATAGGCAATGCGTGACGAGCCGACCAGCATGCCGAGCAGCACGCCGATTACGATGCCGAATCCGAAGCCGATCAAGGTGGTGTAGAGCGTCTGGAACGCATGCGGCCACAGCGCCGGCATGCGCTCCCACAGCGTGACCAGGATCTGGCTCGGCTTCGGCAGGACAATGTCGCTGATATGGAAGATCCAGCAGAAGGCTTCCCACAATAAAAAGAAGCCGATGATGAAAGCGACCGAGGCGAGGCGGCGGCGCAGATTGGCGTCCATTACACGACCTCCTGCGCTGGCCGCGCGGTGACGATGAGTTCGCGCAGGCGCTGGGTCATCGCGACGAAGTTCGAGGCATAGGACATTTCGATCGTGCGCGGACGTGCAAAGGGGACTTCGGCATCATCGATGATCTGTCCCGGCCGCGACCGCATCACGCAGATCCGGTTGGCGAGATAGCCCGCTTCTTTCAAATCGTGGGTGACCAGTAGGACGGTGGGCCGCAATTTCAGCCACAGTTCCTGCATAATCGACCACAGCTCTTCACGAGTGAACTGGTCGAGCGCGCCGAACGGCTCATCGAGCATCAGAAGTTGCGGGTCGTGGACGAGGGCACGGCATAGCGAAGCGCGTTGCAGCATGCCGCCTGACAATTGCCAGGGATGCTTGTCGCCGAACTGCTCAAGTCCGACCTCTTTCAACAGTGCGTCGGCGCGATCGCGGAATTCGCTCTTGCGTTTGCTGCGGTACTGTTCGCGAAACGGCGGCACGATTTTCAGCGGCAGCATGACATTGTCGCGGACCGTGAGCCACGGCAGCATGGTCGGATTTTGAAAGGCCATGCCGACGCGCACAGGTTCGGCGCCGACCTCGCGGCCGGCGACATAGACGTAGCCGGTCGTGGCCGTGAGCAGTCCCGAAACCAGTTTCAGGATAGTCGACTTGCCGCATCCGGATGGCCCCACCAGAGCGACGAAGTCGCCGCGGACGAGCCGCAGGTTGGTGAGGCCGAGCGCAGGCGTGCGCTTCTCGCCGCGGCCATAGGTCAGCGTGACGCCCTCGAGCTCCACGAAATATTCGGAATGCGCCGCGGGTGTCGCGATTGCCGCGGCGGTCATGCGGCCCGCTCGGGACCGGGAGCGGCGTCGTTGCGAGTGATGGCCTGCATCGTGAGATCGACATTATGCAAGTTCGGTGCCGCCATCTGCTGGAGCGGGTGCACCGACCGGCCCCAACCGCGCACGTTATCGGCGAGTTTGCGGTCCCTCATGACGAAGCGGCCGCGGACCAAAGTGTGCAGCGGCAGGCCTTTGACCTTGCGGCCGTTCCACGGCGATATCTTGGAGCGCGATTGCAGCGCCGCGTCATTGAGCGTGTGTTCGCGGGTCAGATCGACAAGCGCCAGATCGGCATCGGCGCCGACCGTGATCGCGCCCTTGCGCGGATAGAGCCCCCAAATCCGCGCCGGATTGTAGGAACTCAGCCGCACATAATCGCTGATCGATAGCCGCCCGTTATTGACCTCGGTCAGCATCAACGGCATCTGGGTTTCGACGCCGGGGAAGCCGCAATCCACCGCCCAGATGTCGTTGCGCGTCTTCTCTTCGGGCGTATGCGGCGCGTGATCGGTCGCGACCAGATCGATCGTGCCGTCGGTGACTGCCGACCATAGCGGTTCGCGATTGCGCGCCTCGCGCACCGGCGGGTTGACGCGGATGATGCCGCCGAGATCGCGATAGTCGCTATCCGACAACAGCAGATAATGCGGGCAAGTCTCACCGGTGATATCGACGCCGCGCGCTTTGGCTTCGCGCAGCGGCCGCAATTCCTCGGCTGACGAAATGTGCAGAATGTGGATGCGCGCGCCGGTCCATTCGGCAAGAATCGCGGCGCGGCTGACTGCCTCGATCGCGACGACAGCGGGGCGCGAAGCAATGTGGGCGAGCGGATCGCGGCGGCCGGCTGCGGCCAGACGTTCCTGACGCCGTTCCATGATCGAGTTGGTTTCGGCATGGAGCGACACGCGTTTGCCGGTCGGCGCCACGACTTCGCAGGCTTCGAGCATGACGCCGGTGGAGGGCGAGGGGATCTTGCCGAATGTGTTGCCCATATAGAGCTTGAAACCGATCACGCCGCCTTCGACCAAAGCCGGCACATGCGCGATGGTGTCTTCGCCAAGGAGGCCATAAAGGCCGAAGTCGATGCAGGCTTTGCTGGCGGCGATCTGGTGCTTGGCGGCGAGGATTTCGGCGGTTCCGGTCGGTGGGATCGTGTTCGGCATGTCGAACACGGTGGTCACGCCGCCGAAGGCCGCGGCCGCGGTGCCGCTCGCCCAATCCTCTTTGTCTGGATAGCCCGGATCGCGAAAATGGACATGGACGTCGATCGCGCCGGGCAATACATGCAGGTCCGTGGCATCGAAGATTTCGCGCCCCGGCGGCATGGCCTCCGTTGCGCCGACGGCAAGGACCTTGCCGTCCTTGATGGCGATGCTGCCCTTGGTCACGGCGTCGTGCGCGACGATCGCGCCGTCGCGAATGATGAGATCGGCGGTCACGCCGGGTATGACATCGCTCATAACGTCGCTCATAGCATGGCCCAGCCGCCGTCGACCGGAAGATCTACTCCGGTGATCTGACGCGCGGCATCGCTGGCAAAGAACAGGCAGGCATTGGCCACGTCGCGATCCACTGTGACGCGCCGCAGCGCATATTCGGAGGCGTGCCGCTCTGCGGCTTCCTCGACCGTGATGCCGAGGCGTTTGGCCATGTCGGCGCAGACCTTGTCGCGAAAGCGCGGACCATCGACCATTCCCGGCGCCACGCAATTGACGTTGATGTTGTACTGCCCGACTTCGAGCGCAAAGCTCTTGGTGATGCCGCGCAGTCCCCATTTCGACGCCGAATAAGCCATGCGGCCGGCGCGGCCGCGCATGCCGAATGTGCCGCCGACATTGACGATCTTGCCATAGCGCTGTGCGATCATTGTCGGCAGCACGCTGCGCATGGTGTGAAACGAGCCGTTCATGTTGAGGGTGACGATGTCGTCGAATTCCTCAGGCGTGGTCTCGACGCCGGTCTTGCCGATGGGGCCGGAGCCGCCGGCGACATTGACCAGGATATCGATGCGGCCGTCATAGGCGGATTTGGTCTTCGCCGCGGCATCGGTGCATTGCCGCGGGTCGGTGAGATCGCAGGGCACGATGATGGCCTCGCCGCCGCCCGCTTTGACCGTCTCCGCAACCGGTGCAATGGCCGCGCCGTCGCGGCCGACCAGCGCGAGCCGCGCGCCCTCGGCGGCAAAGGCCTCGGTGATGGCCGCGCCCATCCCTTTGGCCGGTCCGGTGATCATCGCCACCCGGCCCTTGAGCTTGAGATCCATTGTCACGCTCTCGCAATCGCGACGTTTCTTGCAGCAGCCTCTCCGCGATGGGCGGAGCGGCTGCCGTTTGTGCTTTTTCAGAACAGCTTCTTCGGCAGATCGCTGGTCGGCGGCAGGAAGTCGGCCGTGAAGATTTCCGACACGGTGGGCGTACGCGGCAGGCCGTCGGCTTCGACCAGAATATCGATCGACCGCTTCAACCGCGCCGGATCGACATTGCCCAGCCCGATCCGTGCGATCTCGGGACTGTTCATCTCGTCCTTCAGCGTGGCGTCGAGACGCTCGCGCTCGACCGGAATCTTGATCAGCGGCTCACGCTTGGCGACCGCCGCAACCGCGGCATCCGGGTCCTTCAGCGTGTCTTCGAGCCCGTGGTTGATGGCCGCGATCAGGCCGCGAAGCGCCGCCGGATTATCCTTGGTCAGCTTCTTCGGCACGATGATCGAGTTTGAATACAGATCCATGCCGTAGTCGCCGTATTTGATAAAGCGGATGTCCTTGTCGGGATCGACGCCGATCAGCTTGGCGGAAAAGCGGATCGTATTGACATAGCCAAAGACACCGTCGACCTGTTTCTGCATCAGCATCTGCTCGCGCAGGTTCGGCTGCATATTGGTCATGTTGATCTTGCTGCAGTCGATCTTGGTGATTTTGCAGAAGGCCGGAAACAGCTTGAGCGCGCCGTCGCCGGCAGCGCCGCCGAGCGTCTTGCCTTCGAGATCCTTCGGCGTCTTGATTCCGCTGTCGGCGCGCACCGCGATGGCAAACGGCGGCTGGTTGTACATCGCATAGATCGCGATCGGTGCTTCGTCGGGCTTCTTGGCGGCGAATTCGATCAGGGCGTTGATATCGCCGAAGCCGACATCATAGGTACCGTTGGCGACCAGCGGGATCGGCGCGCCGGAGCCGTTGCCTTGGTCCATGGTCACGTCGAGTCCGGCGGCTTTGAAATAGCCGCGGTCGTCGGCAAGGAAGAACCAGCCTTGCGGGCCCTGATACTTCCAATTCAACACCATTTTGAGCTTGGTTTCGGCAGACGCCGGTCGCGCGGTCAGCGGAATGATCAGTCCGAGCAAGGCGGCGAAAGCAAGAACAAGTCGACCCGGGGTCGAGATCATCTGATTGGCTCCTGTTGCGTTTTCCTGTTGCAACGAGGCGTTACGGTCCCGGTCCTCCGTTCCGCCCCTCTGCCTGCCGCGAACGTTCCTGAGAAAGATCGGGGACGTGGCGCGCAGCCGTCAGGCGTTATTGGTAATGCCAATCAGCGTTGCTAACTACCGCCGATTTGTTGCTAGAGTGGTGCCGAAAAGGCATCGCTTGCCGGGCCGAGGCCGGGCCTGAGGACTAGGCGCTAACGCTATGAAACATTTACGAATATTGGACTACGTCAACGAGATTGCCCGCTCAGGCTCGATTAGAAAGGCGGCTGAACGGCTCAACGTGACGGCGTCCGCGGTCAATCGGCGCGTCGCCGATCTCGAGGATGAGCTTGGCGCTCCACTATTCGAGCGCCGGCCGCGCGGTGTGCGGCTGACCGCGGCCGGCGAGGTGTTCGTGCACTATCTGCGCCGCCAAAGCGGCGAAGTCGAGCGCATGAAATCGCAGATCGAGGATCTCAAAGGTCTGCGGCGCGGCACGGTGCGGATCGCCTGCAGCCAGGCGCTCGCGCTTGAATTTCTGCCGCGGCGGATTGCAGAATTCCGCGCTTCGCATCCGCTGGTGTCGTTCGACGTGAAGGTCGTCAATCACGAATTGGCGATGGCGCAGCTCGCCGCCTACGAGGTGGATCTGGTGGTCATTTTCCGCCCAGCGTTCATGCCCAATTTCCAGCCGCTGATGACGCTCGAGCAGAAGCTGGTGGCAATCATGGCCAAAGATCATCCGCTCGCAGCGCACAAGCAGCTTCGTCTGAGCGACTGCGCGGCTTATCCGGTGGCGCTGCCCGAGCGCTCGATCGGCGGGCGGCAATTGCTCGAAGAAGTTTTGGCGCGGACTCGGTTGAGCTTCAACGTCGCCGCCGAATCCAATTCATTCGAGCTGTTGCGCGGGCTCGTCGCGCATGCCGGGCTGTTGTCGTTCCAGATTCAGATCGGCGCGGTTCCACTAACCAACAAGCTCGGCGTGGTCTCGCGCGAAATCGACGGCCGCGACGTGCCGCGTGCGAATCTGGTGATTGGCCGGTTGCGCGACCGCAACCTGCCGGTCGCGACCGCGATATTTGCTGAAAATCTGATCCGCAGCCTCGACGCCGGCGGGACTGGCGGCCGCCGCCTGCGCGCCTCATAGATCCTATTGCGAAGCTTTCCATTAAGATGAAGGCTGCCGAAATGCAGATCGCGGCCGGAACGGTGAGCTCCCGGCCGCGATAAATCGATACTCAAGATCGCGAAGCGCGTTACGCTTTGGCCGGCTTGAGCCGCACGTGAATGTTCTTTTCCTGCGTATAGGCGATCAGTTCCTCAAAGCATTCCTCGCGGCCGATGCCGGATTGCTTGAAACCGCCGAACGGCGCGCCGAGGAAGTGCTTCGAGACCTCGTTGATCCAGACAAAGCCCGATTGCACGGCGGCTGCGGTGCGGTGCGCGGTCGACAGATCGTTGGTCCAGATCGAGGCGGTGAGGCCGTACTCGACGGCATTGACCTCGGCGAGCATTTTTTGCTCGTCGCTCCATTTGAACACCGAGAGCACCGGACCGAAGATTTCCTCCCGCGCGATGCGCATCGTCGGCTGCACATCGGCAAACACCGTCGGCTCGATGAAAAAGCCCTTGGCCAGCGCCGGGTCGGCCGGCCGGCCGCCCCCGGTGAGAAGGCGGGCGCCTTCCTGTTTGGCGCTGTCGATGAAGCCCAGAATGCGCTCGTATTGGGTCTTGGAAATGATCGAGCCCATGGTCGTGCTCGGGTCGGTGGCGACGCCCGGCTTGTAATGGCCGATCTTGGCTTTCACTTTGGCCAGCACGGCGTCGTAGATTTTCTCGTGAATGAAGGCGCGGCTGGTCGAGCCGCAGGACTGCCCGCACCAAGTGAAATTCATGCCGCCGATGACGCCGTCGGCGACCTCATCGGGATCGGCATCTGGGAAGGCGATCAGCGCGTTCTTGCCGCCGAGTTCGAGCATCACGGCCTTCAGGGTGTCGGAGGCCGCCTTCATCACCGCGCGTCCGGTCGGCACCGAGCCGATCAGCGCAATCATCGCGACGTCGCGATGCGAGGCGAGCGCCGCGCCGGCTTCGCGGCCGCCGGGCACGAGATTGAAAACGCCGGGCGGCAGGATGTCGCCGATCAGTTCGGCGAGACGGAGCGAGGAGAGCGGCGCCTGTTCCGGCGGCTTCATCACCACGGTATTGCCGGCGGCCAGCGGCGCGGCGGCTTTGCCGGCGCAGAACATGAAGGGGTGATTGAACGGAATGATGCGGCCGACCACGCCGCGCGGCTCGCGGACCGAGAAGTTGACCACGCCCGGGCCCATCGGGATCGAGGCGCCCTTCATCTCGGTCACAAGCCCGGCATAGAATTCGACCTGCGCCGCGGCGATGGTCGCGTCTTTGACCATCTCGGCGACCGGATTGCCGCAATCGGCGGCGTCAATCAGTGCCAGTTCCTCGGCATGATCGCGCAGCACCGTCGCGATGCGCTTCAATAGCCGCGCCCGTTCGAGCGGCGGCGTATCGCGCCAGGCCGGGAAAGCAGCCTTGGCCGAGGCCACCGCGGCATCGATATCGGCCGCACCGCAATCGGCGACGGGGCCGAGCGATTCGCCGGTGCCGGGATTGATCGTCTCCGGGTAAGCATTGGATTTCGCCTTGTGCCATTTGCCGCCGTAAAAGGCGTCGCGGTGCTCGGGCAGGACGAGCGGTTGTGCTTTCAGCGACTTGGGGGCAACGGCGGTATTCATGGCATTCTCCTTACAAAGGCTGGGCACGGGGGGAGGCCGAGCAAACCTGCTCAGCGGCCGGCCGGGCGATCTCCCCCTACAATTTTGTCGCGGCCGATTAGCATCGGCACCTTATTGAAACCGGCATCTTATTGGCACAAAACTGCGCCCTAATATATGGAAGTTCACGCATAACAGTGAAGATCGGGAGGCTGGACGCACATGGTGATTTCACGCCGCTTATTACTCACGAGCTTTGCCGCTGTGCCGGCGAGCGCGATTTTGCCGGAGCACCTGTTCGCGGCAGATTATCCCAGCCGGCCCATCCGGCTGATCGTACCTTTTGCGGCAGGCGGCAATGCCGACATCGTCGGCCGCATCGTGGGCGACCAGATCAGCAAGGGCTTGGGTCAGCCCGTTGTCGTTGAAAATCGCGCCGGCGCCGGCGGCGGGATCGGCGCCGAATATGTCACCCACGCGGACCCTGACGGCTACACGCTCTTGGTCGGCTCGAACGGACCGCTGACCGTCAATCCCTTCGTCCAGGCGCAGCTCGGTTACGATCCCTTGAAGGATTTCGCTCCCGTTGCGCTCACGAGTTACGTTCCGCATGCGCTGATCCTCAGCAGCAGCGTTGAGGCCAAGACCGTTGCGGATGTCGTCGCCGCCAGCAAGAAGACGCCGCTGACGATTGCGACGAGCGGCGTCGGCAGCGCCACGCATATGACCTTGGAGCGGCTCAAGGCGGCGACCGGCGCCGATCTCACGCATGTGCCCTATCGCGGCGGCGGCGCGATATTGGCTGACCTGATGAGCGGCAGCGTCAACGGCGCCATGACCGAGTTCTCCACCGCGCTGCCGGTGCACAAAGACGGCAAGGCGCATATCGTTGCCATCGCCGCGGCGCATCGGTCCAAGCTCGCAAGCGACATTCCGACCTTCGATGAGAGCGGCGTCAAAGGCTTCATCGCCCAGAGCTATATCGGCATCCTGGCGCCGGCCAAGACGCCCGCCGATGTCATGGCCAAGCTGCAAGGCGCCATAGAGAAAGGCCTGGCTTCCGGCTCGGAGGCGACCGAACGGCTCGTCGGCCTGGGGTCAGAAGTTGCAACGCCGGCGCAGATGACGCCAAAAGGCTTCGCCGAGTTCATCCAGACCGATTACGACGCGATGCGTCAAGCCGCCAAGCTTGCCGGCCTCAAGCCGTCATGATGCAGTGCGGGATGAGCGACGGTTCCGGTGTCGGATACTGGAACCATCGCTCACAATTCTTTTTGCCTAAAGTTCTTTGCCGATCTTGCGATCGAGCGAATAGGGGCCACCGCCGCGCAAGGCGATTGCGAACATCACGAGTCCCCAAAGCAGAGGAAACTCCCAGCCGCCGCCCGGGCTGCTGAAGGCGAAGCCGTTGTTCCAACTCACGGCGAATGCGATCACGGCGAGCTCAATGGCGGCCGCCGCGGCGAAAAACCGGGTGAACAATCCGAGGATGATGCAAAGTGCCCCGACGGTTTCGATAGTCCAGACCAGATAGGCCAGCGGCAATGCCGGTTCGATGCCGCGCCGTGCAAGAGCCCCCGCGGCGTGCGCGGCGACTGTCGTCGTCATCAACTTGATGATGCCGTGTGTAAGCAGAAGACCGCCGGCGCTGACGCGGATCAGCAAATAGGACAGGTCCGGCAAAATCTTATAAAGCGGCGCTAGCGCCGGAATAATCGGTTTCGGTTCGCTCGACTGCATGACGGCCATGTGAATTCCTCCCGGGCATCGATACACTGCTGGACCTAGCAAGCCGTATGTCGTCTTACAAGAAGGACGCTCCGATCGTCGCGGCTCTGAAGCGATGCGGTGTTATTTGAACCAACAGATGCAACGCTGCACGCTGCAATGGCCTAACGGCGTGCGCGGCGCCGGTTGACGCTCCGCTGCTCATCGGTGCCGGCCAGCCGCAATTGCGGTAGGCCACTGGTGCTCAAGCGGCGGGCGTGCAGGCGCAGCACTTTGAGGAAATGACGGTGGATCTGGGTCGGCTGCCAATCGGCTCGTACGGCCAATCCGTCGGAGCGGCGCTGCTCAGGCGATTGAAATGGCAATACCGCGAGCTTTGTCCGTTCGTTCAATTGCGCTTCGAGCGTCGACATCAGCGTAAGCCGGTCCGTGGTCGCGAGGAGGTCGCGATAAATCTGCAAATAGGTGGTTTCGACGCTGATCCTCGGCAGGGCAGGCAGGCGGGCGAATATGCGCTGAAAAGCCTGCTGCCGCGGCGTCATGGGGCCCGGCATGATCCAATCATAGCGGGCAAGCTCCCGCAGGCTGAGTTTTCTTATGCCGCTCAGCGGATGGCCGACGCGGCCGACAATCACGTAGGGATTGCTGAACAGTACCTCTTCCGCCACGTCCTGCGCCCAGGCCGGACGGCGAAGCACGCCGAATAACAGGTCGATCTTGCCGGCGCGCAGATCTTCCAGCAGCGCCTCGTAGTGACCGTCGATGATCTGCACGGTGGCGGTCGGGTATTCGGCCAGGAATTCGTTGACTGCCGACGAAAGGACCTGGCTTCCAGAATGGGGAATATTGCCGATAACGACGCGCGAGACCACGTTCCCCCGCGCCGCCTGTAATTCTTCCACGCCATAAGCGAGTTCGCGAAGCGCGATCTGAAAGCGCCGGGCGATTTCGGTGCCTTGCGCATTCGTCGTGACACCCCGGCTGGTGCGCTGATAGAGCCGCCGGCGCAGCTCACGTTCAAGACTTTTAGCAGCACGATGGAGGGAAGGTTCCGAGATTTTCAGGAGCCGCGCCGCGGCGTCGAACGAATTGCTTTCGGAAACCGCGATCAATGTCCGAATCTGCGGTCCGGTCATTCTGTTCACGGCGATATTCGACACGGGCGCGCCGGAGGGTCCCGCCGCGCTGGCTTCGCTGAGCGCGGCGCGGAGCTGGTCGAAGAAGCGATGAATGCGCGGCAGCAAGATCGCTCCACTTGCGGTGAGGTAGCAGCCAGAGCCGCGACGCTCGAACAGTCTGTCGCCGATGCGGCGTTCGAGAGCCCGGACCGATTGTGTGACGCCTGGCTGCGACAGGTTAATCGCCTTGGCGGCCCCGCTAATGCTTTGCGCTTGCGCAACCGCCACGAAGACGCGGAGCTGGCGAATCGGCGGAAGGTTCTGCGGTGTCATCGATGACGGCACTCCGGCGACGAAAAGCCGCAATCATTTATAGCAAAAACTTATGGCTTCGCGCGCGATTTTGATTGGCCGTCCGGCCGCCGGCCGACGACAATCAGGGACAATAAGGCGGCTGTCCGGCCGCTGCATGTCTCAGCCCAAGGCCGGACGGTCAGCTCAACGATAAATCGTCGAGGGAGGCCTGGATTTTTCATCGGCGACCCCTGGTGAATAAAGGCGGCTGGCTTTGCGGTGTCGCGCTCAGCCTCGCGTTGGGCTGCGCCGCGTTATCCGGCGGTCACGGCGACGCGGCCGGCGTTTATCCGCAGCAGGCGGTCCGGATGTTTGTGCCTTACGGGCCCGGCGGTGCCGGTGATCTGACAAGCCGCCTGCTCGCCGACAAGCTCAGTCAAAGCCTGAAGCAGCCGTTCGTCGTTGAAAATCGGCCGGGCGCCGGAGGCATCGCCGCCATGCGGGCGGTGCTCGATGCTCCCGCCGACGGTTACACGCTTGGCGTCATGGGCAACGGACAGGCGATCAGCAGGACCTTGTTCGAGAATATTCCTTACGACGTGCTGAAGGATTTTGCGCCGATCTCTATCGCGGCGAATTTCGAGATGCTGTTGGCGGTTCCGCCGACCTCGCCTTACAAGTCGGTGCGGGAGCTGATTGCGGCGGCGCACAAAGCGCCGGGCAAGCTTAATCTCGGCGCGATCAATCCCGGCAGCACGCAGAATCTTTCGGCGCATCTGTTCCAGCAAGTCAGCGACACGCAGTTCACGATCGTGACCTATCGCACCACGCCGGAATTGGTCACTGCGCTTCTGCGCGGTGATGTCGATCTCGGCTTTGATTATTTTGCCGGCTTCGGGTCGACGATCGGTCCCGACAAGCTCCACATCATCGCCACGTCGGGACGTGAGCGTGATCCCCTGCTGAAGGATGTGCCCACCGCAAAAGAAAGCGGCCTGCCGGATTACGTCGTGACCAGTTGGAACGGCATAGGCACGCGAGCGGGGGTGCCGGCCGATGTCGTCGCCACGCTCAATTCAGCGATCAGACGCGCCGTCGCGGCGCCGGATCTTCAGGAGCAATCGAAGCGGCTCGGGCTCGAAGCGCGCGCGAGCTCGCCGGAAGAGATGCATGAGCGGATGGCCAAAGACGTCGCGAAATGGCGCGAGGTCATCGACAAGGCGGCAATCCCCAAACAGTAGATCGCTCGGCCGCGGCGTTGCCGGCTGACACGCAATTACAGAAATGTCGGAGCAGGAAATGACCGAGCAGCCGCGGTTGAAAATGGCGATTGGCGACTACGGGCACATCCGTGCTGTAAAATCGGGAAGCGTGCCCATCAAGGGCGTCGACGCCGATTTCGTCGAGGTCAAGCCGATCATCGCCGCGTTCCGGCGCATGGTTCGCGATCTTGAATTCGACATTTGCGAGATGGCGCCGACGACCTACATGATCGCACGCGCACGAGGCGCACCCTATATCGCTCTGCCGATTTTTCTGATGCGCCGTTTCCATCACGGCGGCTTTGCCGTCCGGCCCGATGCCGATATCAAGACGCCGAAAGATCTCGAAGGCAAGAAGGTCGGCGTCCGCGCCTATTCGGTGACCACCGGAGTTTGGACGCGCGGCATCTTCGTCAATGAATACGGCCTCGACTCGGCCAAAGTGACCTGGGTCGTCGACGACGAGGAGCATGTGACGACGCTGAAGCTGCCGCCGAATGTGATCCATGCCGGTCCGGGACAATCATTGCAGAGCATGATGGCGTCGGGCGAGATTCAGGCCGGCTTCACCGGCCCGGCCGGCGTCGGCCGCTCCGGGCCGCCGATCGCGAACTGGGACATGAACGCGCCGACCGGCGGCGATACGGGCGTCTATCCGGAGCTAATCGCCAACGTCGAGCAGGTTGAGTCGGACTGGTTTCGCCGCACCGGCATTCTTCCGATTCATGGGCTGATCGTGGTCAAAGATGAACTCATCGAGAAACATCCCTGGTTGCCGCGCGCGCTGATGGATGCTTTCGTAGCGGCGAAACAGCCTTATCTCGACGAACTCAAGCGCGGCAAAGACGACGGTGCCGAGGACAAGCGCTATCGCAAATTCTCGACGCTGATGAGCGATCCGTTGCCGTACGGGATTTCGGCAAACCGGGCCAGCATCGAGGCGCTGGTCACCTACGCGCTGCAACAGGAGCTTATCCCGTCGCGACCGCGCCTTGACGACGTCTTCGTGCAAATCGATCCCTGAAACAGTGTCGTTCGAATCCGAGGAGCAGCATGTCTGAAATTATCGACATTCATCCCCATATCGTCTCGCCCGATACACAGCGCTATCCGCTGGCGCCACTTGGCGGCACGCAGTCGGCCTGGTCGAGCGAACGGCCGACGACCTATCAGCAGCTGCTTGCGGCCATGGACGAGGCCGGCGTCGCCAAGGCCGCGATCGTGCACTCCTCGACCGCCTATGGTTTCGACAACAGCTATGTCGCTGATGCGGTGCTCGCGGTGCCGACGCGTTTCACCGGCGTCTATTCGATCGATGTGATGGCACCGGATGCGGTGAAGACGTTCGACTATTGGCTCGATCGCGGCTGTGCCGGGATGCGGCTGTTCACGACCGGCAGCACCTTGCCGGACCAGGCGACATGGTTCGCCGATCCGAAGACTTATCCGTTCTGGGAACACGCGGCAGCAAAGAACATCCCGGTCTGCGTGCAGATGAAGCAAGAAGGCATTCCGCTGCTGCGGAAAATCATGGACAAGTTTCCGAAGGTGACCATGATCCTCGATCACCTGTCGCGCACGCCGTTTGAAGACGGGCCGCCCTACGGTCAGGCCGCCGAGTTCCTTGCGCTTGCCAAATACAAGCAGGTGTATCTCAAGATCACGCCGATCAATGTGACGCCGAAATCCTGGGGCGAAGGGACGCCCGAAACATTCTTCGGCAAGATGATCGAGAGTTTCGGCGCGCCGCGGATCGCCTGGGGCTCGAATTTCCCGAATTCGGTCGGAACGCTGTCGGAGATTCTTGGGGCCGCGAAGAAGGCGTTCGCCTTTGCCAAGGATTCGGATCAAGAATGGATTTTCGGCGACACCGCAAAATCCCTCTATCCGGCGCTTGCGGCGCGATAGGAGCGGATCATGACGGCTGCGTCAAAGCTCACCCTCCACACGATGCTGGGCAACTACAAGAACGTCGCGGCGCTCAAAAGCGGCGCGATCCATTCCGATCTGGTCAATTTCGACTTTGCCGAGGTCAAGGTCGCAAACAACCTGTTCAAGCAGGTGGTGCGCGAGGCGAAATACGATCTCGCCGAGCTTGCCATCGTGACCTATCTGCAGGCGAAGGCGTATGCCAAGCCGTATGTCTTGCTGCCGGCCGTGGTGGTGAGCCGAGGCCAGCATCATACCATCGCCTATAATGCCGAGCGGGGCGTTCTAGAGCCGTCCGATCTGGCGGGAAAACGTGTCGGTGTGCGGGCCTTCACAGTCACCACCGGCACATGGGTGCGCGGGATTCTCGCAAGCGACTACGGCGTCGATCTCGACAAAGTGGAATGGATCACGTTCGAGGACCCGCATCTGGCGGAATACCATGATCCCGATAGCGTCAAGCGGGCGCCGCCCGGCAAGGAACTTGTGCAGATGCTTCTTGATGGCGAGATCGACGCAGCGATCGTGGGCGACAAGCTCCCCGACCCGCGGCTCAAGCATCTCATTCCCGATCCCGAGGTCGCGGCACAAAAATGGGCCGAGCGTCACGGCGGCATTCCGATCAATCACATGCTGGTGGTACGAACCGAACTGTCGCGGTCACGGCCGGACGTGGTGCGCGATGTCTTTCGACAATTCATGGACAGCAAACGCGCCGCCGGCCTGCCGGAGGGCGGGGCACTCGATCCTTACCGTTTCGGGGTCGAAGCCTGCCGGCCGATTTTGCAGGTCATCGTCGATTTCTGCCGCCAGCAACGGCTGATTTCGGGGCCGATGTCGGTCGATGATTTGTTCGACGATACGACCCGAGCGCTCGGCGCGAGCTAGGCGGCTCCCTAAGCGCGAAGAGTCGCTTGCGATTCTGTTCGACGGTTAGAGCACCGGGGCCGCCGCGCGGCTCAGCGGGATTCGGCCACACAGAGCAGTGGGTGGTCAACGTCGGCCGTGTTGCTTATGGCAGCAATGAATAGCATGATTTTGTCCGCGTGAATCCTCCGCGCCGGACCAGCTGTGCATGATTGATCAGACCGCGACGACAGAGCCAAAGAACTCGGCAACAGAGCGCCAAGCGCCTGTCGTTCGGCTCGAGCGCGAGCGCGACTGCGCCGTGATCGTCATCGACAACCCGCCGGTCAATGTCGCATCCACGGCGCTCCGTGCACAGCTCCTCGCGGCGATGCGGGAACTGGCAGCAAGCGATGAATTCAAAGCGGCGGTTGTGATTGGCGCCGGGAAGACCTTTGTATCCGGCGCGGATCTGAAAGAATTCAGCGGACCGCTTCTGCCGCCGGAAATGCCGGAGGTTCTGGCCGCGCTCACCGACTGCCCAAAGCCAATCGTTGCGGCCTTGCACGGAACGGCGATGGGCGGCGGTTTCGAGCTCGCGCTGGCCTGCGATGCGCGTATCGGGGCGCCGGATCTGGTTGTCGCGCTGCCCGAGGTGAAGCTCGGCATCATTCCGGGAGCGGGTGGAACGCAGCGGGCGCCACGCCTGATGGGCGTGTCGAAGGCCATCGAATTCATTACGTCGGGACGCCGCATGCCGGCGCAAGAAGCGCTCACGCTCGGCCTGCTCGACGCCATCGCTCGCGCCGACCTGCGGTCGGAGGCAGTGGCGCTTGCTCTTTCGCTGTCGGGCAAACGCGATTTGGCGAATAAGGCGGTGCCCGCCGAGAGCGAGGACGCCGTCGCCGCGGCGGCAGCCGGCGCGCTGAAGAAAGCCAAGGGCCGTCCCTATATCGCGCACGCTGTGGATGCAGTGCGCTGGGCGGCCACGACGTCGCTCGATGAGGGTGTGGCGCGCGAGCGCGCGACATTTCAAGAGCTGCGTGTCGCGGAAGAGGCTTTCGCTCTGAGACATTTGTTTTTCGCCGAGCGCGAGGCGTCGCGGGTTCCGGCCCTCAATGGCGTGGTTGCGCGCCCGCTCGAGCGGGTCGCGGTCGTCGGCGCGGGCACGATGGGCGCCGGCATCGCGGCGGCGTTGATCGATGCCGGATTTCACACGTCGTTGGTCGACAGCAGCGCGGACGCATTGCAGCGAGCACGATCAAGGATCGCGGACGCGCAAGCCCGCGCCGTTACCCAGGGGCGGACCGATCAGGCGACGGCGCAAAGCCGGCTCGAGCGGCTGATGCTTGGCAACGCGCTTGTTGATGTGCGCGACGCCGATCTTGTGATCGAAGCGGTCTTTGAGGACATGAGCGTCAAGACAGCGGTCATGACGGAGCTCGATGGTGTGATGAAGCCGGACGCGATCTTGGCGACCAACACGTCTTATCTTAATGTCGATATGCTTGCCGCCGCAACCGGCCGGTCGGCCCTTGTGTTGGGCCTGCATTTCTTCAGCCCGGCGAACGTCATGCGGCTTCTTGAGATCGTGCGCGGCGCCAAGACCGCGCCGCAGACGCTGGCAACGGGCTTCGCGCTGGGCCGCCGCGTGGGAAAGGTCAGCGTTCTCTCCGGCGTCTGCGACGGCTTTATCGGCAACCGCATCTACAATGCCTATCGCACCCAGTGCGAGTTCATGCTGCAGGAAGGCGCACTACCGCAGGACGTCGATGACGCCATCGAGGATTTTGGCTTCGCCATGGGCCCGTTCCGCGTCGGCGACCTGTCCGGTCTCGACATTGCATGGGCCAATCGCAAGCGGCAGGCCGCCACCCGCGATCCGCGGATCCGCTATGTCGCGATCTTGGACAAGCTCTGCGCGGCCGGGCGGTTCGGGCAAAAGACCGGAGCAGGGTGGTATCGCTATCCCGAGGGCGCGCGCCGCGGCCTGCCTGATCCCTTTGTCGAAACCGCCATCGTCGAGGACTCCGCGGCCAATGGCTTCAGTCGGCGCAGGATCGCGGCGGCGGAGATCGTCGACCGCGCATTGGGTGCGATGATCAATGAAGCGCGCCTCGTGCTCGCCGAAGGCATTGCGCAACGCGAATCAGACATCGATCTCGTGTTCGTAAACGGCTACGGTTTTCCTGACTATCGCGGCGGCCCTTTGTTCTGGGCGAGCCGGCGAGATCCGGCGCGGATCGCGCATGTGCTCGACCTCGTCGAAGCGGCAAGCGGCTTCGGATTCCGCCGGGGCTAAGGACGCGCGAGAGACGGAGCTAAAATCCAACCCACTTGCCGCATGCAGGGCAAGCGCCATACAGTTTGCGGGAACAGTACGGCGGCGAGGCTATATGTTCGAGAAGTTCGACGCGCGCAGAGAATTCCGGGTCACACGCGGTTCAGGCAGATTTGCGCGGTTGGTCTCTCATCAAGATCGTTACGTTGCCACTAAGGCATCGACGCCGCGTCTTGCCGCACGAGAATATCTCGGCCGTTACGGCGAGCTTTTCGGCATACGGCGGCCGCACCTGAAGGATATTCTGCGGCCGGTCGCGCACCGGCCGACGGATGCCAAGGTCGAATACCGCTTCGAGGCGGAAAAGCATCACTGCGACCTTGCTACCGTCGTATTCCATCAGACCTACCTCGGCTTGCCGGTCTGGGAAGCGGGACTATCAGTCACAATGAAGCACAAGGCGCTGGATGTGATCGGCGCGCGGTCAACACTGCACGAAAAACTCAATATCGTCCGCGTTTCGGCGATGCATTTGGAGAAATTACCAAAGCTCGATGTCGCAACATTGGCCAGGCACCTCGGTCTCGCTCGCCATGTCAGCGACGCGACGCCGCTGCGGATCAACAATGAACGGCTCATGGTCCATAAGCACGATGAGGCCAGGCTCAAGCACGCGACTGCGCGACCGCGCAGCGGCGGTTCTGCGTTCCACTCTGGAGCGCCCAGCCTGCCGTTGCCGCCGCCTCATGCTTCGATCCGGGACGGCGAGCACTATGTCGTCCGCGTCGTGAATTTCAGTTTCGATTTTCCCCCGATCCGGCCACTGCATTGGGTTGCGCTGATTGAGACACAGACGGGATCGGTTCTGCTCCTGCGGCCATTTATCGACAATGTCGCCGGCCTCGTGTTTCCGGCTGACCCGGCCACGCTCGGCGGCCCAGCGGCGGACGCCGGGAACGCGGCACTCAACCGGCTGCGCAGCGAAGTCACGCTTCCCAATCTCGCGGCGCCGGCGAAAGGTATTCAGGAGTTACGAGGCAAGCGCGTGAGGATTGCCGACGTCATTGCGCCATCCGTTGCGCCACCGACCGTGCGGGCGGGAAAGAGCTTTGCGTTCGAGGCACGTTCCAACCATTTTGCCGCGGTGAACGCCTACTATAATTGTGAGCGGGTTTTTCAGCTTGTCGAGAGACTTGGCTTTTCGGTTGCCGATTATTTCCCCAATACCAAATTTCCGACGCGGGTCGATCATCGCGGCCACTACGGCAAGACCAAGCCGCTCGGCATCGAAATCAACGCACATTGCGCCGCTGACGAAAGCGGGACCGGGATCGCTTACACGACATTTTCGCTCGCCGACACGAGAAACCCGAAACGGCCGATTGGCATCGCCTGCGACTGGCGCGTCGTGCTGCATGAATTGTTGGGTCACGGTGTGTTATACAATCATATCGGCAGCCCGCGTTTCAAATTTTCTCACAGCGCCGGTGACAGTTTTGCCGCGATCGTTAACGATCCGGACAGCAAGGCATGTGATCGCTACGCCACCCTTCCTTGGCTTTCCGGCCTTCCCAAAGATCAGCAACGGCGGCACGACCGGACCGCGGCAGACGGTTGGGGCTGGGGCGGCGACATCGCAATGCATCCGCTCGATCCGGACAAGGATTGGGGCGGCTACAACAACGAACAGATTCTGTCGTCGACGATGTTCCGTTTTTATCGTGCGATCGGAGGGGACTCTCATAAGATCGCCGACAGGCACTTCGCGGCCGACATGACTTGTCACATTATGCTTGCCGCGATTCAGAGCATGACCGCGGCGACGAGCCCCTTGAATGCGGCGCATTTCGCGAGCGCGCTCATGAAGGCGGAGACTGCGGATTGGCCGTCAGCGCGCATTGCCGGCGGCGCCTATCATAAGGTCATCCGTTGGGCCTTCGAGAAACAAGGACTCTATCAGCATGGCGCCGCGAAACGGCCGAACAATAACGATGGCGTGCCGCCTCCGGTCGACGTCTATATCGAAGATGGCCGCGGCGGCGAGTATCAATATCAGCCCGAATATTGGAATTGTCACGCGATCTGGAATCGGCGCCGCAAGGATCGCGGCACCGATCACGAGGTGCCCCTGCCGGGGGCCGTCAACTACGCCTACGTGAAAATCAAGAATCGCGGCTATCAAACCGCGACCAAAGTGACGGTGCGAGCCTTTTCAAGCGGAAGTTCGGGCAAGCTTGTCTACCCGCGCGACTGGCAACCGATGAAAACGGCGAAGCTTACAGCTCCGAACGTACCAGCCAATTCATCCGCCGAAATTGTCGTTGGCCCATTCGCGTGGGTTCCCGCGCAAGCGGCGAGCAACCGTATGCTCATGGTCGCTTCGGCGCTGGGCGATGCGAGCAATATCGATAATTTGCGTAGCAGAATTCAGATGCCGAACTCTCGGCTCGTGCCGCACGATAATAATATCGGCCAGCGTGATGTTGCGGTAGCCAAAAAAACACTTGACCGGCGTACTCTCCGCTGATGCTTCGGGCCGCTTTAATCGCGGCGGCTTGTTGCGTGGAGACAAGACCCTGTTTAATCAAAACAAGGTCTTGTGCCAAATCGTCGCGGAGCGATTCCGTCGAGGGAGCGCTTCAATCTTCTTTCAATTTGGCGAGCATGCCTTTCGTTTTTTGCCGGACGATCTTGCGGATGCCCTTGTGCGAGTCGAGGTGGCGCACGATCTCCTTTCTCAATGTTTTTTTCTTTGCAGCACTCAATCCTGCAAGTTCCTTCTTACTAAAATTAACGGGGCGTACTACTCCCATGGGTCTGTCTCCTTAGTTGATAAAGCCGCGTTGTTACACTCTCTAAATGGCCGAAATCGATCGCTCCGGCCGTACGACCATGTTCTCCAGTGCCTGCCGAAAATCGCCCAGCAGGCGATCTATTGACTTGGCGGTGAAAAGTTGAGGTCTGTAGATGCACGACCCAACCAAGCCCCGGGCACTTTCACGCAATGTCAAAATAACATCATAAGTTGTAGTCGTCACTAGGGGCATGTGGATGTCGGGGTCAGCTTCCTCATAGACCAGACAATCCCCGGAGCTCGCCTCCGGGCGCAATGTCGCATTGTGCAGCAGGATCATCACTTGCGCGAGGCCAGCCGCATCAATGCGCTGCTCGCGTGCCAGCGTCTCGGCGAGGTCCTCGAATGGCAGATCCTGATGGGCATAGGCGGCGAGCGTCGTGGCGCGCACCCGGTGCAGAACCTCGCGCGGTGTTTCACTGCCGTCTAGGCGCGTGCGGAGAATGACGGTGTTGACCAGTGGTCCGATCAGCCCTTCAGATCCCGGACGGTTGCGATTGGCGACATTGGTGGCGACCCGCAAATCATCGGTCGCCGAATTGCGGCGCATGACCGTCATCAAGCCGGCCACGAGCGCCATAAACAAAGTCCCACCTTCGCGATGGCTGAACGCCTTGACTGCATTCGTCAGGCGCGCGGGGAGCGCCAAATCCCGTTCTGCCGTGCGGAGATCGTCGGTCGCGCGCGCGCGCCGGTCCTTCGCGAGTGTCGAGACGGGGAGTGGGCCGGCGAGCTGCTCGCGCCAATAGCCGAGTTGCCTGACCATATCCGGATCAGCATGCCACTGCCGTTGCCAAGTCGAAAAATCGGTAAATTGAAGTGGCAGCGGTGACAATGGCGACGGCCTCGCCGCAGCAAAGGCTCCATAGACGGCGGCGAGCTCTTCCGCCAGCAATCCGACCGAGCGGCCGTCGACAAGGCTCTGATGCACGCAGAGCAGCAGAAGGGATTCTTCCGCGTTTAGTTGCAGCAGGTGCACCCGAATAAGCGGTCCGCGCTCGAGATCGAAACAATGAAGAAGTTCCCGCTTTATGGCGTGAGAGCTGGCCTGTTCCTTGCGGGTTTTCGAATGCTTGCGAAAATCGGCGACATTCAACGGAATAGCCAGGCGCTGCGCTATGATCTGCACAAGACGCGTTCCGGCGACGGCGAAGGTGGTACGGAGAATCTCGTGCCGCTGCACGATTTCGTTGAGCGCACGCTCAAGAATGACGCTATCGACGGGGGATGTTACCCGCAGCACGTAAAGAATGTTGAAGAAGGGCAGGTCGGGTAAAGCCCGATGCAGATTCCATAGCCGCTCCTGGGCCGGCGACGCGGGCGGCGAGCCTTGTTGCGATGCCCGCGGGATGCTCAGAGCCGGCTGCTTTGCGTTCCCCGCTTGAATCAGTTTCTCGAGATGCTCGGCCATTTCGGCGACGGTCGGCGCGTCGAACAGCCCGGCCACCTCGACCTTCAACTGCATGGTTTCGTAAATACAGGTCATCGCCTGGGCAGCAAGCAGCGAGTCTCCGCCGAGCGCGAAAAAATCGTCGTGGATGCCGATCTTCTCGCGCCGAAGAACGTCGGCCCAGATTCCGGAAAGTACGTTCTCGAGCGGCGTGCGTGGCGCGACAAACGCCGTGACGGTGCCACTCGCGAGGCCCAATTTCGCCGCGAGCCCGACGCGTCTCACTTTTCCCGTGGCGCTTTTTGGCAGTTCCTTCAGGAACAGCACTTGGCGCGGGACTTTAAATTCAGCGAGCCGGCTCATTGCGAACTGCCGAATTTTGTTCGTGGTGGTTTTGGCGCCCGGCCGCAACACAATGGCTGCGGCCACGTCTTCACCCAGACTGGGGTGCGGCACGGCGAAAGTGATGGCTTCAGCGACCGCGGGGTGTTCGAGCAGGACTTCGTCGATTTCGCGGGGGGTGAGTTTCTCGCCGCCACGATTGATCATCTCGCGGCTGCGGCCGACCAAAAACAGATAACCTTCGTCGTCGAAGAAGCCAATGTCGCCGGTCTTGAGCCAGTCGCCGTCAAACGCCGCCGCGGTCGCCTCGGGATCGCCGTCGTAACCGAGCGTAACGCATGGCCCTCGAATAACCACTTGGCCGGTCTTGCCGTCCGGCAGGAAGTCGCCGCCGTCGCCCATGATTGCAACGTCAAGGGCGACCGGCTTGCCGGTCGAGCCGGCTTTGCGCCGAGCCGGCGGCAGCGGATTGCTCGCGATCGGCGCGCCGGCGGTTTCCGTCATGCCGTAAAATTCCACGACGGTCGTTGCCAAGGCTTGCTCCAGCTCGACAAATACTCTCGGCGGCAACGGGCCGGATGCGGAGCGAACGAAGCGCAGCTGGAGATTTTCAACTTGCTCGGGATGCAGCCTGGCCTGTCCGAGGATCGCCTGATGCATGGTCGGGACCGCGGAGTACCACTTCACGCGAAGGCCGCGCAGCCAGCCGAAGAAGCTGTTGACGTCACAGCCTGGTGCGCAAACGACGCCGGCGCCGGCCGCCAGCGGAGCCAATACGGTGTCGACAAGTCCGTGACAATGAAACAGCGGCAATACATTCAAGCATCGATCGCTGTCGGTCAGCGCGCAACATGCGACCGAGCTGTAGGCGGATGAGCAAATGTTGACATGCGTCAGGGCTACGATCTTTGGGCGCGCGGTCGTGCCGGAGGTCAGGATAAACAGCGCAATGCTTCCCGGCCCGACTGGGTCGAGCGATGCACCGCCGGAATAGCCCCTGTGAAGCGCGAATAAACCGGCCTTCGCGTCGGGTGCGACCGACAATTCGATGATGCCTATTCCTCTTGCCCTGGCCGCTTGGTGTGCCGGTGAATCAGCGCCGGCAGGAATGATCAGGGCTTTCAAATGCAGCACATCGAAATAACGTTCGAGCTCGTCGGCCGCGTAGGCCGGATTGACCACGGCGCAAGCTGCGTTCGACGCGACGGAGAAAATTGCGAGCGCCAGTTCCGGGCCGTTCGGCAGCATGATCGCGACCCGATCCTCGCGGCCTATGCCCATGATCCGCAGCGCGCGTCCGATTTCGCCGATATGTCGATGCAGATCGCGATAGCTCAGCGGTTCGCGGCCGGGGGCAAGGAGCGCTGCAGCGTCGGGACGAATCCGCGCTTGGTATTCAAATAGATCGTTGAGGCACAGAAAAGGTATGGGGACTTTTGACTTTGCGCGAGTGTCGTCCAGCACGGCCTGTACCCCGAACTGCCACAGCCAAGATTTGATTTATGAATTTTCCGCTTGTTGGTGCCAGAACGCCATATCCATTTCGCGGTACATCTCCGCTGCGGTGGCGAGATGCTTATGGGCGTCCGGTTTGCCGACACGACCATGGACTTTACTGAGACCGTGGTGGCAGTGGGCCAAAAGCGGACGCATGCCATGCTTCTCAGCAAGCGCGAGCGCTTGCCGATAATGCGCCGTGCTGATTTCTGGGTCGAACCGGTTGGATTGGCAAGCCAGATCGCCGAGCAAATGCAGCGCATAGGCCGCGAATCCCGGCTGGTTCTGCGAAGTACCGACCGCGCGTTCGGCAAGCTCGCGCGCCTTGTCGAATCGTCCCAGCACCGAACAGGCGCGGCCGGCCGCATGATAGGCCCAGCCGCGATGGCTGACGATGCCGTGTGCCGCCTGACGCTCAAGGAGTTCTTCGGCTTCTTGAACCCGCTCGATCGCCTGATCGGCATCTCCCATCTGCGCTAATGCCAATGCAGAAGCGGCGACCGCCCAAGGAAGATGAAGAGCGACATTTCCGGCGCGAACGGTCACGATCCAATGCTCAACCAGTTCACGCGCCTTTGCCCAATTGCCCTTGAGCAAATGCGGGACGCTTGCGGCAAAATGCGCCCACCCGATGGTGTATGCATGCTCCGTCATGTCGGCGATTTTGATTGCTTCCGCTTCGTATTTGGCGGCCTCGTCAAACCGTCCGAGTTCGGCAAGGCTCATGATCAGCCAGGCGCGGTCGAACATCGATACCGGAACAGCCATGCCGAAATGCTCGTTGGTCCATTCGGCAGGCAGTGCGGCAAGATTGCTGGTGGTCAGCTCGATCACACGTTCATATTCGGCTCGGTAGCAGGAGACCTGCGCGAGATAGCTATTGGCGACCAAGCGGATTTTCGGATCGTTGAGCTTCTTGGCGATCTCAAGCGCGCGCGAGCCGGTGGCGAACGCCTCATCCAGTTCGTCGACGCTTGCGTAAGCGGTCGTCATTGTGGCGCAGACCTGACCACGCCGCCGATCGTCTTCCAGGCGCACCGCGATGGCCTCGGCCTCACGGAGATGCTCGAGCATCTGACGGCCTTCACCAAGCTGACGCAGCACCGGCCGCAGTTCGAGCCTAATCTCAAATCCGTGCTCCAGGTTGAGCCGCGTTTCCGGCAGCGTTTTGAGGATGTCCAGCGCCTGCTCAAAGCACGCCTTGGCATCAGAGAGCGCGGAACGTGCGGCGGCTTTCGCGCCGCATTGGCGCAGATAGAGCACCGCCTTGTCTTTGAGGTCGCCGCGCACCGCATGATGCGCGAGCCGTTCAATCTGTTCGCCGAGCCGGCCGGCATAGAGCTTTTCTATAGCCTCGACAATTCGCGCATGGATCTCGCGCCGGCGTTCGACAAGCACGCCATTGTAAGTCACGTCATGCGTGAGCGAGTGGGTGAAGGTGTATTGCAGGTCGGGGAACAGTTGCGTGGCGTATAGGAATTCGGACGATTGGACATCGTCGAGAAGCTTACGAAGCTCGTCCTCCGGTAGTCCGCTGATGGCGTGGAGAAGCGCAAACAGAACGTCCTGGCCGATGACCGAGGCATTCTGGAGCAGGCGCTTTTCCGCCGCGGGCAGGGCGTCGATGCGCGCGGCAAGAACGGCCTGAACCGTGGGCGGAATTTCGTGGCTTACGAATGGCTTGGCCAGGTGATAATTGCTCCGCGCGCCGGCGATGACCCCGGTATCGACCAGCGCGCGCACGATTTCCTCGACAAAGAACGGATTGCCGCTCGCCCGCTGCATGAGAAAGTTTTTGAGGACCTGCAGATTGGGGTTGGAACCAAGAAGCGCCTGAAGCAGCGCCGCAAGGTTTTCACTGGCAAGCGGGTCAAGATGAAGCTGGCGGTGATTCGGCCGGTTCCGCCACTCGTCGCGGTATTCCGGACGGTAAGTGACCACGAGCAGCAGGCGGGAGTTTTGCGCGCGCACGACCAATTCGTTCAACAAGCCCAGCGTGAGACAGTCATACCAGTGCAAATCCTCGAACACCGCGACCACCGGCTGCACACGGCTCTCGCTCAACAATAGGCGCGTGATCGCCTGATAGGTGCTTTGCCGATGCTGCTGGGGGTCGATCGAACGGAATGGATGGTTGTCTTCCAGCGCGTCAAGCAGATCCAACACCGGCAAGATCGCGTCCTGCAATGAGGGATTAAGAGTTAGAATCTTGCCCGGTACTTTCTCGCGGATCGCCTGCTTTTCCTCGTGCGCTTCGACTTTGAAATAATCCCTCAGCAATTCCACAATCGGCAGATAAGGCGTCGCATGGCCGTATGACGTTGAATTGGATTCCAGTACGAGCGCACCGCGGGCGTGGTCGGAATGCAGAAACTCGTGCATCAGTCGCGATTTGCCGACGCCGGCCTGGCCGACGAGTGCAACGATCTGACCACTCCCTTGGCTTGCGAGGTGCTCCGCCCGCCGCAATTGTTCCAGTTCGACATCGCGCCCGACAAAACGCGTCAAACCACGCCCGGCGGCGGCCTGAAGGCGTGTGCGCGCGGAACCTCCGCCGGTGACCTCATAGATTTCGACCGGCTCGACAATGCCCTTTACCGGCACGGGTCCCAGCGGCTTCATGGCAATGTAGCCTTCGGCCAACCGGTGGGTGTCGGCCGTCGTGATCACGCTGCCGGGCTTCGCCATCTGCTCCATGCGGGAGGCCAGATGTATGGTCTGACCGACGACGGTGTATTCCATGTGCAGATCGTTTCCGATCGCTGAAATAACGATTTCGCCGGAATTGATGCCGATGCGGACCATGATCGGCACGCCATGAGTGCGCTGCGCGTCTTCAGAGTACCGCGCAATGCTCTCTTGCATGCGAAGGGCTGCATAACAGGCGCGTACGGCGTGGTCCTCATGGGCGAGCGGCGCGCCGAACAACGCCATGATTCCGTCGCCCATGACGCTGCTGACCGTTCCCTCGTAACGGGAGACGGCTTCGATCATGCGTTCGACCACTGAATGGAGGAGTTTTTGAGCATCTTCCAGGTCGCGATCCGCGATCGTCTCCATCGAACCCTTGATGTCGGCGAACAGCACAGTGACCTGTTTTCGCTCGCCCTCGAGCGCCGCTCTGGTGAGAAGGATTTTATCGACGAGATGCTGAGGCGTGTAATTTCGCGGCGAGGAATAGCGGACGCTCTCGGGTACCCGATTGAGTGCATGGCCGCATTGGGAGCAGTATTTGGCGGTGGCCGAAACCGGGCTGGCGCAATTGGGGCATAGTCGCGCTAGCGGTGCGGCGCATGCCTCGCAGAACTTTGCGTCAGCCGCATTTTCATGCTCGCACTTCGGGCATTTCATCAGCGGCCCCGGAAAATCTCTGAGCTCGCCACAGCGAGTATCGTTATCCGCGGTGTCGGCTTGAGGACGCCTGAGGGCAATTTGGTTCAAATCGTCTCCGCCTTGCATGAAGCCTAGCATTGTTCGAACGACGAGTCCCGGTGTCGACGGTTAAAGTTTGAGTTGAAATGCAAAGCGCTACACCTGATTTGACCATGGTCCGCTTGTTTCGGCGGCATCGTTCAGCACTTCGCATTCGGATTTTGGGGCGGTCGGAATTTGGCAGGCGAGATCGCCAGATCGCTCGGCGCAGCCTCGTATCGTTACCGGCACTATTTCGCCGCCGAAGCGGTGTCTGAACGACTTGGCAATTTCCAAGCCTTCAAAGCACCAGGTCCAGAACTCGCGATCACCCAGCCGTTGCGGCGGGCCTCGGTGTTGGGTGTTTTTGCTGTAGCGATGCCACGCATTGATGGCATCCAAAGTGCAGCCGAAGCCGCCGTCGGGTACGACAACTTGAACAACGAACGGAACTTCGCGCCGGTTAACGCCAACTGCCGTAGTCTTGGACCGGGCTGAACGGCTACTCATGACCCAACCACTCCAATGCAGACCTGCCGACAGCGTCGGCCCTGCTAGGGATAGTTTTGAAACGATGCGACGCCATCGGCGAAGCTCGGCGCAAAGGAACAAAGCGCAAGTGTTGCCGCCAGCCCGAGAGCGCAGAACATAATAAGTGCGAGCAGCTCGGGCCCGGTAAGCTCGGCGATAACGCGCTCCAACTCGGTCGCGTCGCGACGAATCCTCGGGTCCGTGGGATCGGCAAAAAACAGGCGTTCACCTTCAGGAGATAAATAACTCATCGGAGCCTCCGATCTCTGCCGCTCGTCTGTTTGAAGGACGGCGGTCATCCGGCGGTGGGGACGTTCCATGCCGGCCAATGTGAGGAGCATGCCGTTGGCTATCTGTGTCTCGGGTCACAGCAAAAACCAGCGCAGCTGCGGCGTTTTGCCGGCAGAATGGACCCGCCGGGTCCGCCCCGGCTTTTTAAATTAAAGGCATCTTCATGCGCGGCGGGATCAATCGCCGACGCTCAATCCAGAAGTTCGCGAAGCGCTTGCGGCTTGAGAACGATTGTCCAGCGATTCTTCAGTTCCAAAATGCCTTCACGCTGCCATTCACGCAGGCAGCGATTGACCTTCTCGCGTGTTCCGCCGGCCATCTCCGCCAGTTCACTTTGCGAAAGCGAAAGCTTCATCGCGCCGTGGCTTGCGGGCTGATAGGAGAGCAGGATCTTGGCGAGCCGCACCGGCAAATTGAAAAACGCAATATCGGCCATCCGCTCGTCGGAACGGCGGATCCGCGCACACAGGATTTCCATGAGTTTCATGCTGGCCGCGGGATTGTTTTTAAGAAACTCCAGGACGTCTCGGCGTGTCAGGACCAGGAGCTCGCAATTTGTGAGCGCCCTGGCGTCGGCCGAACGCTGCATGCCGTCAAGGACGGCTATCTCGCCAAACAACTCGCCTGGTCGAAGATCGGCGAGAATGATCTCCCTGCCTCTGACCGTGGGGCGCGATATGCGTACCGTTCCAACGACAACGGCCATCATGCTGTCGCCGTGATCGCCGAGCCGGAATATCGATTCGCCAGCATTAAAACTGCGCGTAATCGCGTGCGCCATGATTCCGCGACGCACTTTCTCGTCGAGCGAGCCAAACAGCGTGCTCTTTTCCAAGACCTTTTGGCCGCGATCATGAGCTGCGCTGTTCGCCATGATTGATTATCTCACTTTTCACTTCACGCTGAAGGGCAAGTTGCGCAAACAACTTATCGAAAAGGGACGATAGCGGCGAACGGCGATGAAAGTCGGATTTGGCGGAAGGGTATCCATCTAAAGAGGCTGAAAGACTAGTTGCTATAATATATTGCAATTTACACCGCAGCCAACCCGTGAAAGCGAGCTACCAAGTTGGCAATCAGCGGCCAATCGAACGCGCCGTCGCGCTAGCTATTTGACCACAAATGCGGCGTGCCTTGACTTGGGCGTCTGCTCGGTCCCCACCATCGGCGCCAACGCGCTTTTCTTGCGCGCCGGAAGTGGGGCGCGATGACGTCGGGCGCATTAATCATCCCGAGGTGGCGGTTGTCTTGGTTCTGCTCAAAGAAAACGCCGCGCTCTCCAAGCATGCGCGATAACTTCCGCGCATAACAACGCACTTGGTGTTCTGACATTTCCGACATCGACAGCGTGTTTATGGCAAGGTCGATCCGGCACGTGTCGGCAACCAGTCCGGGGAAAAGGTAATTGGGCATTAATGCAAATCCGGAACTCTTGAGGCTTTGAATCGGCTTGTCAGGCGCGAATAGTTGCGGTGCGAAGCCGGCGAGCAAAAGGTAGAGACCGGAGAACAAAAGCAACTCCGGAAGATCGCAGATCACGTAGCGAACCGACGGTAGAGCGCGGGTAATGGCGAGGGCGAGCGCGCCATAGCCGCCGCCGATTTCAAAAACGACCGGCTCGCGCATCTCGTTCAGGCGCTGCAGCTCAGGCAGCAGCAAGTTCACGCGTTCCTGGTAAACGCAGGTGTCGTGATTGACGACAACGCCGTCGATTACAGGCCCGCGTTCGCCCGGGAGCGGGAGTGGCTCGAACCAATAACGGCGCGGCACGCCACGGATCCAGCGGCGCCAGCGCGTGACCCAGGGATCATTGCGACCGATATTTTCAGGCAAGATATATCCGGTGAAATTGCGCGTGAGCGGCCGCAGCCGCTGCGCGATTTCGCTGGCCGGGCAATCGCGGATTTGCTGATAGAGCGCTGTGTAGTCGTTTGCTTGCGGCCGCCAGTTGGCGTCAGCGAAACAAAAGGCCGGATCGAGCCGCCAGCGCGCAACGTAATCTTCACGATCTTCGACCGTTCGGACGATCGCGCGCCGCAAGTCGTCGAGTTGTTCGGGGGTGCAGGAAGCCATCAGCGGGAATCTTTGTCGTGCGGTTTTAACACTCGCGCCGAATTGGAGCAGCTGGGCCCCCGATCAGGCGCGGATATCTGTGTTGGCGCATCGGTCTTGACGTTGTCGAACGGATTAAGAACGCTGCACGCGTCCGAATCTCCCGTCGGCACTCGAAGGGATTCGGCTCGGCAGCGCGCATCCTGAGGACTTTGACGAAGGGAAGCGCTACCATTGATAGCGCTGTCCTTTGAAAAACAAGCAAATGTACGACATTTTCATCACCCATGCTTGGCGCTACCACGATGATTGGGTCCGCCTTGCGAGCCTGCTCGATGCCGAGAAGTCGATCAAATGGCGGAATTTCAGCGTGCCTTGGTATGATCCCGCCCTCGACCCCAATACGGAGCTTGGCGCGCGCGCCGTGCGCAACTGGCTGGAGGGACAAATCCGTCCGGTCATGGCGACAGTCTTGCTGGACAGCGTCTATGCGGTGAAGAGCGCACGGAAGTGGATTGATCTCGAGGTTGAGATTTCGCGAGCGCATGCCAAGCCGGTTATCGCCATTCCGGCGCGCGGCAGCGATTTGATCTCCGACCAGGCGGAATCGCTTGCCGACGGCACGGCCGGCTGGAATGCCCGCGACATCATCGGGGCAATTGAAAGTGCCGTCCGGACAATGTCGTGAACGGTTATGATTGCATGGTGGGGGCAACTTCTGCGATAGTTGCTGTGCTGTCACCACAGCGAAACTTGGCGTCGTCAGGAGTTCGGCGTTACTTTGGGATCTGCCTTAGTGGCTGCGACGCGGGCGAGTGGAACTCATGACTGCATCGGTCGTCTTAAAGGCTCGAAGCGAGGACCGCGTCGGCAAAATTGAGGGAACGCGGGTCCACTTCAGCGCGCACCAGGCCTTCAAGTTCGATGATGGCCCCGAGGAACGGGCATGCATCGACCGTTTGGCCGGGTTCCTGGCCACCAAGGGCGACTTGGCCGTCATGGCGAGCGGTCCCCTGCTTGCTTACATGCTCAAGCATCAGCCGGGCCTGGCCGCGCAGATCAAGGGTGTCATCCCTTTCAACGGTCATGTTCCGGAAATTGCTTCCGGCTTCGCGCAATTGCCGCTCGATGCGCTGGCGGGCCGCATTCGTTGCGTGTTCCTGTGTGACACGCTCACGCTGCCGCGAATGCAGATGCGCAGGCAACTGCCCAAAGACGTCGAGATCGTCGACGTCGGCGTCCTTGCCGATATCGCGCGCGACATAGCGCCTTCGCGAGCCTGGACACCGATCGAACGCAACATCTATCCGATCGACATTCCCGCGATCGTGCTGCCGGCCGGACGGGACATGCTGTTGCTGGATTGCCCGGCGCGCAATTTGGCGCTGATGCCGAACGGCTTGGCCTATGTGAATAATGCGCTGAAAAAATCCGACGTTTCTTTCGCGGTCTTCGATCTGGATATCGTCACCTATCACCGCTACCACGTCCGTCGATTGTTCGACGACGGCGGCCGTGTCGTGCTGCCGTCGGGGCGGGTCCTGCCGATCGATCCCTGGCAGGCCGAACACTATGATCTCTGGAATTTGCCCGAGGTCATCGATTATTTCATGCCGGTCATCAGTGAAGCGGCCGACGAAGTCGTGCGCGCTCGGCCGAAGATTCTCGCGCTTTCAGTGCAGCAATGTAGCGAGGCGTTTTCGCGGCGCCTGGTAAATCTGGTGCGCGAACGGCTGCCGGACATTGTCGTGCTGGTCGGCGGCTTTAGCTGCTACAATGCCGACATTGGGCTCAAGTCGTTTCCCGAGGCCGACTATATGTGCATCGGCGAGGCCGACCTGACGGTCGGACCACTCGCCGAAGCGCTGGCGCGAGGCGAGCGGCCGGCCAATATCGCAGGCGTGGTGTCACGCTTCGACGATCCCAAAATTCCGTTCATTCCGGCGCCGATGCCGCACAATCTTTCGGCGATCGAAGCGCCGAAATACGAATGGTTCGACATCAATGTTTACCGCAACTTCAACGGCTATCAGCTCACACCGGTGATCGCCAGCCGCGGCTGCCGCTGGTCGCGCTGCACCTTCTGCGCCGAGCGCTTTTACTGGCGCATCCGCGACACCAAGGAATTTGTCGACGAGTTGGAATGGCTGGCGAGCCAAGGCTGCACGCTTTTCATGTTCAATGAAAGCGATCTCAATGGCATGCCGGAGAAGGTGCTGGAAATATGCGACGAGATCATTCGCCGCAATATCAACGTCAAGCTGACCGGGCAGTTGCGCATACACAAGCGGAGCGACCGCGCCTATTTCCAGAAGCTTCGCCAGGCCGGATTTGTCGCCCTGCGCTTCGGCGTCGATGCCTTTTCTGCCAATACCCTGCGGCTGCAGAAGAAGGGCTATACGCCCGAAATGGTCTCGCAAAATCTCAGGGACTGCTGGGAAGCTGGTATTTTCACCGAGGTGAACTGGGTCATCGGCGTGCCCGGCGAGACCGACGAGGATGTCGACGAAGGCATACAGCTCATCCTGGCGAACCGCGACTATATCGGCCGTCTTGCCAACATTAACCCGCTCATTCTCGTCAACGGCGGCGTCTATTGGCTCGACCCGGAAAACCACAACATCGTTTTCCATGAGCCGAAGGACATTCTGTATGCCAAATTTCCACGCGTAATTCCGGCCGATCTCTGGCATTCGACATCGCCCTATATCGACGCCCAGGTGCGTAAGGAGAGATTCGAAAAGATCGTTCTGGCGCTCAATGATGCGGGCTTTCCGGTCGGGGAGTGGGCTGCACGCGTCATCGAAGACGTTAAATATGCCCGCGATCGCAATCGCGCCGGCGACGCCAAGTCGAGCGCCGCGCGGCCGGTAAGCGATGCGTCCCCACAGGATTCAGGCCAGTCCGTTAATGTCTCCAAGCCGGCGGCGCGCAAGAATGAGTTGATGGTGGTCGGCGGTGAAGTGCCGCGCCTGGTCCGCAAGCTCGATAGCCACAATGTCGTCTTCTACAAGGGCCTGTATTACGCTTTGCCGCTCGGCCTCGGCGAAATCGATTTAGCGACCGAGGATGTCGCCGGACAGCCCGGAGTCGTCATTGACTCCGACGAGCAAGCCGTCTTGGCTGAGCTTGAACTGGTTGCGAAATGGGCGGATTCCCGCGGACATTTCGATGCACAAGAGAAGCAAAAAGCCGAGGGCAGCTATTTCAAGGCCGGCAGCGCGCTTGGTGAGACGGCGGTGGCGGCTATCGTGTCGCGCCCGGTGATCGCCCGTTTCGACGGCAGCGACTATGCCGTTGCGCAAGAGCAGCTCGACCGCGCTTTTTCCGCGGCTTCGGCGCTCGACAGCGTGGAGAGCGAAGAGGACAAACTTTCCGGCCGGACGCTGCCGCGCACGCCATGGCACCGGATGTTCAATGTTTTGCCTGCTCCGGTGCGCCATGCCGTTCGCAAGGCGATCACGATCGAACGGCTGTCGCAGGCGCCGTCGTCCGGCGCCACGGCTTCGAGCGGCAGCGATCTCGCCGGTGTGGCGCTGCGCGGTCTGTTCAGGCGCGTGCGCAGCCAAGGTCTGGGCTCCATGTTCCGTTCCGGAACTGGAGCGATGGCCGGTGAGCCCATCCCCGGAACCGGCGTTGTGATCTTCAGCGCCGTGAGTAAGGACGCCACTCCGGATCTGCAGCGCAGCATCGGCAACTACAATCTCGTTCAATTCGATGGCCGTTTCTACGGGATTCCACAAGGTACTTATCTCGACTGGAGCGATTTCGATCCCAAGAGCACGCCCGGAATGGTCGTCGCTCGGACGGCAAAGCAGGCGACGGCGCTTATCGAAAAGCGCATCGGCTATGTGCCCAGTGGCGCCCGTGGCGCGGTGCCGAAATCCGGCACGGGCCCGGCGGGCGAGTTCTTTCCCGAACCGCGGCTTTTGGAGTTGATCGGCGATTATAATATCGTCGGCTACGAAGGCTGGATCTATGGGATCCCGATCGCGCTGGGCGCGCTCGACCTGACCGAAACCGACGTCACCGAGCTGCCGGGGGTGATCAAGGATGTCGCACGCGACGTGGTGGTCAACGAAATCAACTCGCTCATCGAACAACGCAGTGCAATGGCCGCCGAATAGCAGCTCCGACAGGCGCGTCCTGCGCTACGAAGCGCAGCCAACGCGCATGTTCGGCAGCTATAGCGTCACTGCGCATTTCACGGACGGCACGAGCGACGCAGTAGCCTACGGCACGCCGTCCTATTGCCTGCGCGAGGCCGAGCGGCGCAACGCCGAATTGGCGCCGTCGCAGCCGCAGCACAATCCGGGCGCCACAACACGCCGCTGACCTCGCAAGGACACCATGGCGGCGACGCGCGGCTTGCTCGAATATTGCGATCCTCGCGACTGGCCGAAGCATCGCTTTGGCCTGCCGGCCGCCCGGTGGAAGGCGCTCTCCGGGAAGACCGTATGGGTGGCCGGCGCGGCGACGGGGTTCGGCGCGGCGATCGCCACCATATTGGCCGCAGCGTCCGCGCGTCCCATCCTCTCGGGGCGGCGAGCCGGCAAGCTCGAGGAGACACGCGACGGCATGCGCGCCTTCGGCATCGACCCCTCATACGCCATCGTGCTGCCTTGCGATCTGCGGGATGAAGCGCAATTGCACGCTGCCGTGCAGCGCATCGAAGATGAGGCCGGCACCCTCCACGGTCTTGTGGCCTGCGCGGCGTTGCCGCAGTTGCGGACCAGCCCTTGGCCCCTTGCCGATCTGCCGCGCGAGAGTTGGCAGGCGATGTTCGACACCAACGTCACCGCGCCGTGGCTAACTGTCCGGACGGCCTTACCCCTGATGCTGCATGCCGGGGGCGGACGCGTCGTGCTGCTGACGTCGGAAGCCGGCTGGGCATCGACGTCAGGCTTCGGGCCGTACAACATCACTAAAGCCGCGCTCAATACGCTGGGCACGTCGCTGGCCGCAGAGGCGGCGGCGCGGCATCCCGCGGCCGACCTTCAGATCAACGTGCTCAATCCCGGTGAGGCGCGCAGCGAGATGAACCAGGGCTCGACTGTCAGCCCCTATGCTGTCGTGGCAATGACGCTGGCGCTCTTGTCGCATCCACCCGGCGGCCCCAATGGTTGCTTCTTCGCGCGCGACGGCCGTCACCTCGAATTCGCATATGCAAAGCCGTGGCCAAGATCTTTGTGCTGATGGCGTTCGACGAGACTGGTGTTGTGAAGGTCGTATCGGTCTACTTGTAAGAATTTTATTTCCACGGCTGTTTCGCTATTGTCGCGGAAGAGAAAAGCACACGAGGACGACATCTTGGATCTGAGGTCACGGACATCGACGAAACAGCTCGAACGGGCCAAGCATTTGGCAATGCACGGCCTCTTCAACTATCAGCCGTTTCGCCTTGCTGATGATTTTTGCTGTGGTGCCGGAATGAGTGTCGTACAGGGCTTTCGGGCCGACCCGCCGACGGTCTATTGCCCGGCGCTCGATCCTTGCATGTCCGATTATGCCGCATCGGCCCTGGCTTCGCCGGCCGATAAGGATGAATTTCTGGCAGCTAATGAACGGCTGGCGGCATTTTACGACAATATGGTGCGGCAAATCATCGATCATCTCGGCAGCGTTACCGGCCTCTCGGTTCTCGATGTGGGCTGCAATGCCGGATATTTTCCGATCACGCTTGCGCGCGCCGGTGCCGGGCGCGCCATCGGCTACGATCGCGTGGACTACAAAAAGACAATGGCGCTGCTTAATGAGATTTGCGGCACCAACGCACGATTTAAGCTGTGGGACTATGCCGGCGGCTTGGTTGCGCCAGAGAGGTTTGACCTCGTTTTGTCCATCGCCGTACTCGTCCACCTTTCGGATCCGTTACGTCACCTCGCTTGGCTCGGGTCGGCCGCGAAGAGGGCGCTGTTTGTCCTTACACCCTGTCACAGCGATGACGATCTCTCCGTTCGATACCACGCCGTGAATCGATATTATTCAAATCGGTTTCCTAACTGTTTCGATGTCACGACCGTGTCGCGCAAACTCTTGCGCTTGGCTTTCGAAAGTATGGGATTTTCAAAAGTTTTCGAAGTATCAACCGAGCCCATGTCGGAACTCTGGCGGAGAGATCACTTGGCTTTGTTGGGTGTGCGGTGACCGTCATCGTTGTTGCGATGGCTGAAACCGACGCGACGGTCACCGTTACTCATCTATCGCAATGAGGTTGGCGACGCCGTCAAAATGTGGAGTGGATGTGACTGTAATCTGTATTGCGTGACGGCGGATGCTGAGCATTACGGGAGTTCCTGCAATGTCGTGATGGATGCCTATATCAAAAAAATAATCGCCGCCTTGCAGGGCCAGCTTGAGGCAAAATGAAAATACGACGAGATCATTGCGCGTCCAATGGGCAAAGGCGGCCGGCCGCATGGTTGAATTGGTGCCGCACACATAGAGGCCATCCACCCTGCGCAGCGCGAAGCCAAATTGGGGGTCAGGGTATGTGTCCGCGATCCGTGCGGCGACGAATATTCTGACGGTTTCGTCCGGCGGAAAATGCGGCGATAAATGCGCGTTGCCGGCTATACAGAAGCGATAGTCGACGATCTCGGCGCCGCCCTCGCCGGACACCGTTTCATCCTTATTGTAGCCAGGGCGCATCGCAAAATAAGAATCGCGCGCACATTCTGACAAGATAGTTCGGGCGATCTCCTGTGCGTCGGTGCCAATGGCGGTGCTGCCGCTCCCGATCGGAGGAGCCAACGTGTAGGCCGGCTCGATGCCGGTGCTCCATGAAATTGCTTTTGTATTTTCACGAAACAGCAAATCCTGATAATAATTGATAACGTCTCGCGGATCGCCGCTTTTGACGAGACGGCCTTTCTCCAACAAAATCGCCGCATCGCAATTGTCGACGATGGCTTCGAGACTGTGGGACACCATCAACACAGTTTTGCCTGAGTTTTGGAAGTTTCTAATATGTTCGAAACATCGCCGTTGAAAGGGCGCGTCGCCGACGGCAAGGATCTCGTCGAGGATCAGGATTTCGGCATCGACGTTCATCGCTGCGGCGAAGGCGAGACGGGCGAACATGCCAGATGAGTAGGTTTTGACCTCCCGATCAAAGAACTCGCCAATATCGGCGAACGCGGCGACTCTCGGCAGCCGGTGCTCTATTTCTGCGGCCGACACGCCGAGCAATGTTGCATATTGCCGGACGTTCTGACGGCCGGTGAAATCGGGATCGAACCCGGCACCAAGTTCGAGGAGCGCGGCAATGCGCCCCGAAGTCTCGATTGTTCCGGAAGTGGGCTGCAGGATCGAGGTGATAAGCTGGAGCAGGGTGGATTTTCCAGAGCCATTGCGGCCGATCACGCCGAGCGTCTGACCTTTGTGGACCTCGAAATTGACGTCACGGAGCGCCCAAAAATCCTCGTGGAATTTGCGGTGGAAGGGATCCAGTGCTTCCTTGATGCGCGCGCGGGGATTGTCAAAGAGGCGATACTTCTTTGACATGTCCTTTATTCGGATCGAAACGTCAGCGGGAAGCATTGTGTCAAAGAACTTCGGCAAAGTCAGGTTTCAGGCGCTCGAAGACCCAGGCGCCGAACACAAGAATGAGAATGCAAATGCTCCAGAACGCCAATGTCAGCAGCGGGTGCGACCAGAACGGCACGCCATAGATCAGGCTGTCGCGATAGCCTTGAACGATATAGTAGGCCGGGTTCAGGTCGAGCACCCAATGCCACCGGTGAAGCATATCGCGCGGCCACACGATCGGCGTAAGCCAGAACCAGATGCCAACGATGACTTCGACCAGCTTCTGAATGTCGCGGAAGAACACCTGAAGCGCCGAGGTGAGCCAGCCTAGTCCGAGGGAGAGGGTCACAGCGCAAGCGGTGTAATAAGGCAATTGCAGCACCGCCCAGGATATGCGGTGTTGTTCGAAGAGAACCACCATCAGCACGATGATCAAGAGGCCACAGTGAACGATGGTCGAGGTGATGGTGGAACTGACAGGCAGCGCCTCGATCGGAAACACCATTTTTTTGATCAGATAGGAATTGCCGCTGACCGAGATGACGCTGGCACTGATGGCTTCCGAAATTAGGAACCACGCCGCCATGCCGGTGACGAAATAGGCGGTATAGCTCACTGCGCCGTCACCGACCTTGACCCGCAAGCCGACGGAGAACACGAACCAGTAGGTCGCGATGAGGAGAAGCGGTTGCAGGAGAGCCCATCCGACGCCTCCTACGGTGCCGACATAGCGACGGCGCACCTGTTGCAGCGCCATGCCGAAGACCAGGCGGCCGTGGCCAACAACCGAACGAAGAAGCCGGAGGGCGATCATAAGGGTTCATGCTCCGTGGCCGTCCCAAGTTCCGCGGCAACGGATCGCTCAGGCGCGAGGCGACTTTGCATCTATCTTTACCCTCCTCTGGCCGGGGGGTAAATTAACCGACCGTCGCTTGGCGCAAAAATCGATGCATTATTGCGTATTGGCTACGGCGCGCCGGATTTGCCTCCATGGTGCCCCTTCGAATTGACGGGAGGCACATGAAGGGGATCCGGAGCGGATGCGGTCATCGGCGGAATCGCCGATCGGGGATAAAAACGTGATAGCCGTTCGTCCAATGGGCCGCTTTCTCCGCTACGATTTGTTCGAAAGGCGCGACGCCATATTGGCCGTCCCGTTGCGGTGCGGTGCGGTTGACCCGCGTGACTATGATTTGCGCTTCAAACCAGGGATTATCGCCACGACAAGCCCGTTTCGGGCGCGGGCTCGCGTGGTATGGGCCTGGATAAGATGGGCCTATTGGGACGGAGCTAAAATCTAAACGTGCGCTTCATTAAACGAAGTACAAGAAAGGCGCCTCGGGTTAGCCTCGTGCTGCTCGATTGGAGCGTACGCGAAAGCTTTCACCTTCTCCACTATCTCGGTAAACAAACCGCGCGCCGCGACGATTTCGAAGTCATCATCATCGAATATTATTCGCGGGTCTCGGAAGCGTTGCAGCAATTTGCCGATCAAGTCGATACCTGGGTCATTCTCGAAGTTCCCGAGAACTGCTGCTACCACAAGCACCTCATGTACAATGCGGGCATCGTCGTCGCAAACGGCGACATCGTCATGATCGGCGATAGCGACGCCATGGTGAAGCCGACCTTTATCAAATCAATCGTCGAGGCATTCGATCACGATCGAAAGATCATCTATCACATCGATCAATTTCGCAATCTTCGTCGCTTTTTTTATCCGTTCAACTACCCGAGCTTTGAAGAGGTGCTGGATGCGGGCTGTGTCAATAATGTCGGCGGCAAAACCGCGGGCGTGCTCAATATCGAAGATCCGATACATTCACGCAATTACGGCGCCTGCATGTGCGCCAAACGCGAAGATATGATCGCCATCGGTGGCGCCGACATGCACATCGACTACCTCGGACATATTTGCGGCCCGTACGACATGACGTTTCGTCTGACCAACTACGGGCTTCGGGAATGCTGGGATCAGAACGAGTTCAGCTATCACACCTGGCATCCCGGTCAGGCGGGCGCCGACAATTATCTGGGCCCGCACGATGGACGACATATGTCGACGACCTCGCTCGAGGCGATTACCTCTGGGCGAATTTGGCCTCTCGACGAGAACGAGGCAATTCGTCTGCTCCGTAGCGGGGCGGCGCGAAACACCGAAGAGGTCCTCAAGAAACTTGTTCCCGAAAACATCGGACAAAACTGGGATCAGAAATTCGTCGAGCAGAACGCTTCGTATTTGCGCTTGGCGAACTATCGCGTGCCGCTCGGGACGTTCCGAGGATATCGCATGGTCTCGAATTTCGGAAGGGTTTGTGCTTATCCGTTGACGGATCGGCGAGGGGAGATCGAATTAGGTTTGGAGACACCGCGCTTCGAAGGCGACACGGAGCAGGAAGTCAAAAATCTAATTTCGGCTGCGGCGCCGCGAAGACTGTCGCTGCTGAAAAAATTGGCGGGACTTTATGTGTTGCCGTTCATAGCTTATGATTTCGTGAGCCGGCAATCGCAGCGCCTTCCGTTTTCGATATCCCGCGGTTGGAAAATGCTGCTTGCCGTATTGGCGGCTCCGTGTCTGTTGATCGTGGCGCTGCTGTTCCTTCCTGCGCCCTTGATCGGCAAAATGCGTCTACTGCTAGGCAACAGCAAGCCAGCTGCGACCGCACTATCTGATATGGCGGCGACCTTCGACAATCTGTCCGGGGCAGGCCTGTTCAAAGGTGAAGTGGAATTGCCGGTATTTTTCGTCACCTATCGGCATGTGAGTATTTTTATGCATCTCCTTCGATGGGTGCGGCTAACTCCTCCCATGAGAATTGAGCGGGTGGGCGATCTGGCCGAGGCGCAGGCTATTTTGGAAAAATTTGAGGCTAGTGGGTGGTCCGGGCTGCTGGTGATGCCGTCTGAATTGTTCAGCCGGTTTCATTCCGTGATTGGGCCAGCCGCTGCCGCGCAGCGGCGGATCGTCATTTAGCCGGGGTTTTGCCGGCGGCTCGGTTCGGCGCATTCAGTGGCGAATGCGCCCAAGAACGCCGGATGATCGCACAGAGGGAAGGTGGATGTTACCTCGGATATCGATCGTTATGCCGTGCCGAAACGGAGCAAAATATATCGCCACCGCTGTCGCGAGCATCGAGCACCAAGCCTATCCAAACCTGGAGTGCCTCGTATTCGATGCGTGCTCAACGGACGGAACACTTGAGATTCTTTCTCATCATCCGACAATTGAGGTGATCAGCGAGCCCGACAATAGCGCGCATGAGGCGTTGAACAAAGGTGTCGCGCGCGCTGGCGGCGAGATCATCGGCTTCCTCGCCGTCGACGATCTCTATCCGGAAGATTCGCTGCTTCAGGTCGGGCAACTGTTTGCGGCGCGGCCTGACATTGACGTCGTGGTCGGTCACTCGCTTGTGTTTTGCGAAAATGATCGTGGCGTGCGCTCGTTTTTGTTCAACCGCAAACACCAGATGAACGGCGGACTTTGGCTCCCTGAGCTCACATTCGGCGTCCCCGGATTTTTCGGTTGCTTCTTTCGACGGCGAGTTTTTGAGCGCCTTGGCGCGTTGGAGGTTTCCTACGACTTTGCCGCGGATCGCCATTTTCTCATTCGTGCGGCTTTGCATGGCTTGCGTGCGGCCCGGCTCGACGCCCCGACAATCTACTACCGTATGCATGCAGGTTCCCGAACGATAAATCCGGAGATGCGAAATCTTCTGGAGATCTCTGCCGAATATGTGCGAATGAGTTTTGAATTGGTCAGAGCCGACGATATCGTCAAGGCTGATCAAAACGTGTTTTTAGCTTGGCACGCTTTTGAAAGCGCGAAGCTTGGATTCAGGCTGCTAAAGTGCGGCAAGCTTGTTTCTAGCCTGAGCGTCACCGCAAATCTGTTCCGGCACAACCCATTTTGGCTGTTTCATCTCCGTCGCGCCTTCGCTCTGCGGTCACGCGTAAGGGCGCTCGATCGCGATTGATCATCGATAAAGGAGACGGCCTGCGTGATCGGGCCGGCGCAATCACCGAGCGCCACAACGTGCGGAAAAATGCAAAATTACGCGTGGGATAGATAGCCAGAGCTACAAACACCGTGCGTACAGCCGACCAGTTTTTTCCAACGCGATGCAGTGCGGCAGCCCGCTCGACATAAAGAGAGCTCAAAAATTGTCTGCGTTGCGCCTTTGATCCGAATCGCGAGCGGTGTTTGATCTTGATGCGAGCAATGGCTGCGTCTATCGCTGCATATCTGACTTCGGCGGCGTGTCCGTAAATTTGCCTGATGTAGATGTCGGCGAGGGGCTCTGAGACGAAGGACATGTCAAGGTGTTCCGAAAAACGCATCAGCCAATCCCAATCTTCCAGGCGCCTTAGTTGTTCGTCAAACAGGCCGACACGCTCGAAGACCTTCGCGGACACGACGAGCGTGCTGCCCGGCGAGATGGTGCAGCCAAACACGATATCGGTGCGGAATTTCTCTGAGGTGAGAGCCAGCGTGATCGGCAGCGTGCGGCTCTCTTTATGCAAATAATAGCCGGTAGCGGAGGCCTCGACATTCCCGGTCCGCTGCTCGAGTGCGGCCATTTGGTGCGCAAGCTTCTCGGGCCGCCAAGTGTCATCGGAATCAAGAAACGCAATCCATTGGCCGCGCGCAAGCGCAATGCCGGCATTTCTCGCCGCTGCAGCCCCACGATTGTGCGGCTGACTCTCAAGTCTTATTCGGCCGTCTTGGAATTGTTGGACCCGTCGGATGGTTCCGTCGGCGCTGCCATCATCGACAATGATCAACTCGAGGGACTCAAACGTCTGCAGAAGGACGCTGTCGATCGCGCGCGCGATGGTCCGCTCGCTGTTATATGTTGGGATAACGACGCTCACTTGAGGCTGCATATTTGGCGAGCGCGTCGTCATTGGCGGTTCGGTCGAGCGAGTGAAGTTCAGGGCATCGGCCCCCCCAAGACATGCAGGGCCTCGGCAAGGGGGATACGACCGGTAATTGTATGCCGTCAAATGGCGCTGCGGCAAATGCTTGCCGCCTCAGGGGCGACGAAAATCAATCTGTTCAACAGATTTGAGACTGAGATAATGGCCAGACTATGCGTCCGGGTGGGAAACATCTTGGTTTGCGCCGGATGCTGCTCAGATTCGGGCGGGAAGGGCATGGATTCCGGACGACGGGATGGCGCGGGCGCGCGTCGCGGCGGTGGTGACACAACCGGTCGTCTGATAGCCTGAATTTCAGGGAGGGGGCGGACGCCGAACCCCTTCAACCCGGCGAGTTCCCGACGGCTTTTGAGCCATACGGTGGTGTATCCGTACAATGACGGCAGCCGATTCGTCCCAGGTTCCTGTCGGCCCCTTCGATCGGCTGTTCCGCGCGCTCCTCGACGACGCAAGTTGTGACCGGGCTGTCTTCGCGTTGCTCGTCGGCTATACGGTGGTCTGGACGCTTTACGCGACCCTATCGCGCAGCAGCCAAGGCTTGCACCCGGACATGACCGAACTGATCGCGTGGTCGCGCGATCTGAGTTTCGGCTATCTCAAGCATCCGCCTCTTGCCGCCTGGCTCGTGCGGTTATGGTTCAGCGTTTTTCCGCAGACGGACGGGTTCTACTATCTGTTGGCGGCTTTGATGTCGACGACGGCTCTGTGGTTTTTTTGGCGTCTATCGGCCGATTATTTGGATGTCAAAAAGCGCGTTATCGGCCTCGTGCTGCTGATGTTCATACCGTTCTATAATTTTCTCGCGCTGAAGCTCAATGCGAATACGGTGCTGCTGCCGACCTGGGCGGTTGCGACGTTCTGCTTTCTTCGTTCGTATCGAACCGGCAGCGTGGCCTATGGCGCGGCAACAGGGCTCAGCGCCGCGGCCTGCATGTTGGCCAAATACTGGTCGGTGTTCTTGCTCGCCGGGTTCCTCGTCGCGGCGCTGATCGATGCGCGCCGTCTGGCCTATTTCCGCTCACCGGCGCCCTGGGCTGCGGCTGCCGTGGCCGTCGCGGCATTGAGCCCGCATTTGGTCTGGCTCTATCAGCACGGCTTTGCGCCGTTCGAATACGCCGTGGCGAAACACACCGCGAATTCGCTACTCGGGGTGACGATCCGTGCAGTCGCCTATTTGGCCGGATCATTGGCTTACGCGACCATACCGATCGTTCTGATCTTGTTCATCGGGCGGGTAAGATGGGCAACGCTCGGCGACATGCTATGGCCTGCGGACAGGGAGCGCAGGCTGGTTGTTGTGACCTTCTATGCGCCCTTGGTTTTGCCGCTTGGCACTATCTTGGCTGACGGCGTGAGCCTCACACCACTCTGGTCAATGCCGGCTTTCACGCTGTTGCCCATCGTGCTGCTGTCCCCGCAGGCAATTCAATTCCGGCCAGTGCAAATTTCCCACATCCTATACGCGGCGCTGGTCTTGCCGCCGGCAATGCTCATCGCCGCGCCTGCCGTCGCGCTCGCGGTTCATCTTGCCGGTGGAAAGCCGATTGCAGCGGCTCAAGGCCCGGTATTGGCGGCCGAGGTCGAGCGGGCCTGGCATGAGGTGACGCCCGAGCCTTTGCGTTTCGTCGGCTGCGATGTGTCCGATGCGGTGATCGCCTACGCGCACGAGAAGCCGCGCGCAATGCCAGTGCGCGCGTTCCATGGCGATATCGGCGATACCATTTACGCGCAGGCTCATGGTTGGCCTGGACCGGCCGATGACACTGCGCGCGCCGAGGCGCAGGCTTTGCGGGACGGTGTGGCGCTGGCCTGCCAGGGCACGACAGGTGACTGGATTTATGCCGCCCAGGGATATGCCGCAGGCCGGCCGAAGAGCCGGCGATTTGATATAGATATTCTCGACAGCTTTCTCGGTATTGCCGGCTCGCAGCAGCACTACGTCATTTTCATCGTGCCACCTCAGCCGTGAGCCTCGGCGCGAGAGCGAAGGTTGACTATTCGAATCAAAAGACCTCTCCGCGAGCTCGGTAAACCGCGTTTGTCGGATGCCTTCCTGAGCAGTGCGCAAAAATAAGGCGGGTAGAGTTGTGCGCGCTCCCGGCTGATGGGGGATTTTGGCCGTTGCCGAAAAAATCTGGCGCGCACGCCGTCAAAGAAACGCGGCGCCTTCCACCTCAAATCGCACCAGCATGGCTTTGCCAGTCAGATCGACGATCATGAGATTGATTGGGAACCGCATGAAAGCATCCGGTTCGGAATGCCCGGCCAGCTCCCAAAGAGCTCTGCCAGGAGCATGGACCTTGTACGCCTGCATCGCGCCATTTGAAGCGACTGCGCACACGATCAGTGGAAATTTCATGTCTCGCGCCACACACTCTTCAAACGTGCGCTCGAACATCGCCTCGATATCGGTCATGTTTTGAGCTGTCGCTCACCGGGACGAGCGCGACGTTGCAGCAGAGGTGAAGTTTTTGCGGGCGTCGCCCCTCACGACGCGGAGACTATTAGAAACAGCGGGCATGGCGGAATTAGGTGAGAATCGCGGCGACGGAGGGCGTTCGTCGCTACAGTCGCATTTCCAAAAGCACCGCGCTGACGTGGGATGAGAGTAATCTTAATACGCTACTTTTAGCCATTCTTGTGGCGTCATTTTCTTAATTTCGCCACTCGGAAATGTTGGCTTCCCTGATCGAATGATGGAAGAGAAATACTCGCGTTTGACGCCTAGGTTAGTCAAACAACGTGTCGGGGGACATGCGAGACATTGGGGGACATTGGGGGAATGCGAGTTGCGTTTGCCGACGTTGTTGTTGCCGTCACGGCATTTCTGGCAACCTATTATTTTTTCGAGGGTGAACAGCAAGCTCCAAGCTTGGCTGCAAGCCCGCCCGGATACACACAAGAAGCAGTGCGCGCCGACAAATCCGACCGACTTGAAGCCATCGAAGAGAGCTTTATCCAAAGAGTAGTTCGGCTGGTGAGGTTCGAACGACCGGCTGACGATCATTCTTCGGGCCGCCCATTATATCTCGCCGATTACGCCTATTCCGAAGTTCCCCTCGATAAGAAGCCAGCGGATATTGCTCTGGAGTCGCTAAAGGACATTCCAATCGGGACACCGGTCGAGGAGATCAAGCGAGCATCAAACGCGTTCGGATTAGATGTCAATTTCATGAAGGCCGTCGCCAAGATCGAATCCGATTTTGACCCCAAGCAACGCACCGGATCGTATTTTGGTCTTTTCCAACTCAGCAATTTTGAGTTTGCGAAGTACGGATCAGGCAACATTCTTAATGCTCGGGACAATGCTATTGCCGCCGCCAATAAGTTCGCTACTTCGGCCATATTGTTTGAACTGAACACCCATAAAAAAGCGACCATCGGCGACCTCTACCTAATCCATCAACAAGGAACACAGGGCGCGGAAGAACACGTAAACCACCCGGACTGGATTGCTTGGAAATCCATGTGCGCTACCGACGAGGGTAAGGAGAAGGGTGAAGAATGGTGCAAGCGAGCAATCTGGGGAAATACACTTCCCGAGATCAAGCGTGTTTGGAAAACCGTCGATAATTTAACGTCCAGTGCCTTTGTGAAGATGTGGCACGATCAGGTCGATCATTTCTATACCCGCTACTCCGAGGAAGCGGCGACGAATTGATTATCGCGCCCGGATAACCGCAAATCGCGGTGGACGAGGAGAATTGCATCAGCATTTTGGTTGCGTAAGCCCCGGGACAATTCCCGGGGCTTGTTGGACCAACAGTCTAGGCGGCCACCAGGGCCAGAGATTCCGGCATTAGGCGTGGTGCCACATGAGTTCGAAGTGACTATGCGATTCCGACTGTATCTGGCTGAGCTGGGCAAGATGATCGGCGTTGCCGCCGCCATTGCCGTGGCTATCGAGCCCGGGGTTGTTACCATTGCTGTGGCTGCCGGATCCGGGGTTATTATTGCCAGAAGAAACGCAGGCGCCGCAGGCGCTATTGCCGCCGCCATTGCTGTTGCCGCCGCCATTTCCATGGCCAGTATTTCCATGGCCAGCGCCACCACCGTTTTGGGCGACGGCAAGCCCGGTCGACCCCGATGCGACGCCGGAGACAGGAATGGTCCCCTGCGCAACTCCTGCCACCGATGTGGCGCCCGCGACAGTGGTCGCAGTGCCGACGAAAGATCCGCCACCGATTGGTACGTTGTTGCCGGAGACGTCACCGGCGTCGGCGGCGAAGCCCTGTCCGGCGGCTTCGATTTGAGCTTGATCCGCAGCCAAAGCTGCGCCGGTGTCGCCGTTCAATATGCCCTGTAGACCTTTGACGGCGTTATTAGTGTCGGCAAGAAGCGTCCCCCCAAGAAGCTCGTTGTCGAATCTGGCACCGAAGACGCCGCCTTGGCTTGCATCGAAGGATGCACCGAATTTCTGATAGTTCTGGATCTCGGTAACCAATGCTTGGAGTTCCCCGGGCGTCGTATTGTTACCCGCGGCCACGTTAACAAGCTGATTATTGATGGTGTTCGCTTCGGCCAAGAACTGCGCCCAGAAATTCGTCTGCGCTTGATTGTCCTGATAATGGAGGATAGTTCCGCTCAAATACCCAGGCAACTCGGCGAAGCCGCCCACAGAAGCGGGATCGCCGTTGCCGCCCGCGGCCGTATTCAAGGCTGGATCACCCTGAACGATATCGATGATATCGAGCAGATTGTCATTGGTTGCACGCGCGGCGGTATTAGGATCGCTGGCGTATTTCGCATCGAAATCGCTGATCTGCAGGTTGATTTGATTCAAGACGGTCTCAAGATGAATTGTTGTAAGCGGGGCGGCGCTACCGGTCTCGCCGGCAGCGGATTCAATTGCCGCAAGGGCAGTCGGGTCGTTGACCAAATTGGTCAAGCCCGTCGAGATCGCTTTCATGTCCGCGTTAAATTCGGACAGGTTTGAATGGTTAAGGCCGCCAACAGCTAGATCGACGGCAGCATTAAAGACGCTGCCAATCTGGGCCAGAGTGGCGCCAGGCGCAGTCGCAGCTGCAAGCGCATCCGGGCTGTCCGATCCCGTGGGAAGACTCTGGAAGCCAACATTTGTCGCTCCGGTGCTGCTCGGATAAGGATTGGCACCGAGCGCAGTGGCCAAGGTCGGATCGCCGTTGATCTCGTTGAGAATGCTGGTCTGAGTGGTGTGGACCAGTTCCTGAGCGGTGATGGCGCTCTGGCTGTTGCCGACCGAATGCGTCGCTTCGTTCAACAGCGTCTGTAGCTGTCCCTGCACTTCGGAGAGCACGCCGGTATCTGCGCTCGAAAGCGTGTATGCATTGCCGCTGATCGTAACCGCATTTGGATCGGCGAGAGCTGCATTGACGTCATCCAACACCGCATTGATGTCGGTCGTATACATACCGAGATAGGCCGCTTGATTGTTGCTGTCGGCCGGAGTGCTCCACAGCCCGCCATCGAGCAATCGTGTGGAATCATTGAACACCGTCCCAGCCTGGGCAAGATCAGTCGAAAGATTGAGAGCATCATCTCTAACGGTGGTAGGCAAGGTACTCATTTGACCCTCCTTGATCCCTGATTGCGCTCAATGATTGCGCTCGTCGATGAGAAGCGACAAACGTGGCCGCAGCAAGGAGTATTCGCGGCGGCGCAGCTTTAACTGCAAGCGAAATCTGAAAGGCAAAGTCTGCAACATGGTCTGCAAAAATTGGCAAGCAGCCACGGCGCTACGCAGCGATAAAATTCGCGCCGGCGTGTTACATTGTCGAGACCGTTTATGCGTGCACGCGGTATCGGTCGCTGTCGTCAGGGCTCATTGACCATTCAGGGCTCATTGAACATTCAGGGCTCATTGAACATGCGGTGAAATTGATCGGTGATCGGCTTGAGCAAGTAGCGCAACATCGTGCGGCTTCCAGTTTGCAGGAAGATCTCAACCGGCATACCGGAAACCAAGGTCATGCCGTCCAGGCGATGACGTTCCCCGCTCGGCAGGTCGATCTTCACGGTGTAAAAATTGGCGTTGCTTTGCTCGTCGTGACTGAGGTCGGCCGAGACATATGTGACGGTGCCCGCCACCTGGGCCATGGTCGGCCGATCCAGGGTGGAGAATCTTAAGTAAGCGTGCTGATTGACCCCAACCTGATCGATCTCGTTCGGCGGCAAGTGCCCCTCAATTTCGAGGGCATCGGCGTCGGGAACGATTTCCATGATGACGTCGCCCGGACGAATGACGCCTCCGACCGTGTGGACCGCCAGCTCGTGGACAATGCCGGACGTGGGGGCCCGAATTTCGATGCGGTCGAGCTGGTCCTTGGCCGCCACATTGCGTTCCGTGAGTTCCGCTTCCTTATCTTGGGCTTCGCGAAGATCCTTCATAACCTCGGACCGAAAATCTTGATCGATTTGCACAATTTGCAGCTGGGCCTGGCCGATCTTTGCTTTCGTCGCAGCAATTGTGGCCGTTAGTTCTGCTCGCTCGCCTTCGAGGCGGGCGGAATCGCGCTGCAACGTCGTCATGCGCGTCAAAGGTACGAGCCCTTTGGCGTAGAGTTCCTGGATGCCGGTCAACTCGGACGCGATAAGACCAATCTGAGATGTCTTGGATTGGATCTCAGCGTTCAGGCCGTCGATCTGCTCCTCAAACTGACGAATATTGCTTTGATACAGTTGCTTTTGACCGTTACGCGCAGCTGCGCGGGCATTGAACAATGCCGTTTCCGCGGCCACGAGCTGGGCCAAGTTGGGATCGCCGATCCGATCCGCCAGCGCTTTTGGAAGCTGGAGTCCGTTTGATCCTTCGCGTTCACCAATGAGTTTTGCGATGCGGGCGCGAACTTGATCAAGCTGATTCGCCACCAATTGCTCATTGGCCCGGACCTGGGTTTCATCAAGTCGAACGAGGACTGTACCGGCGTTGACATGCATTCCGTCCTGAACCGGAATCGCCGCCACCACGCCTCCGCTCGGATGCTGAATCTTCTTTACGCTCAATTCGACGACAAGTTTGCCCGGTAGCACAACCGCACCCGAAAGCGGAACCAGCGTCAGCCAGCTTCCTGCGACGGCGGCACTGATGGCGAGCACGCGCGATGCGGCTTTCAGCTGCTGATCATGCGTCCGTATGATCTGCTCGGTGAAACTTTCGCCTGACGCGACGTTCTCACGGCCGCCACTCACGAGCCATTCAAGACGGGCTCGAAAAGCTTGCAGGCTGGCTCGCAGAATTGGCGTGATTACCGTCTTTTCGGCGGCGCTATGGTCGGCCTGCAATCCTCCCTCATTTTGTTTGGGAGAGATTTGCTCTAGATGTTCGGGAGGCAGTTGTTCTTGCGGCAAGCTTCGATCTAACCGATCAAGCCGTTCGCCTAGGCTTGGGAATTGATGCAGCATCCGTTCCGGGCTTGCGCTTGGAGCACGCAGTGGCGGAGTCTCTTCGCGCAGGCGCTCGCGGCGGCGCCGATCAAGGGTTGTTTGTGCTGTTCGCAGTTCGAGGATGAGTGCCTCGCCCTGCAGTCCCGCCGTCACATTGCGTGGCGCTGAAGGACGACCTGACGCCGCACGGGTGAATTCAATCGTATTCATGACGGAGCGTTGCCCACGGCCTGGGTCGCCTGCGTTTGTGTGTTATCAGGCGAGAACTTGCTGGACGTGCTGATGTTGACGGATCGGGCGACCCGGGCGAACAGCTCATCACGGAGCCCAAAGCTAATCATTTGACCCGCGCGCAGCACCATCGCGAAATTAAGAGCAGCCAGCGCCTCGGGACGGTGCGACACTAAGATGACAATGCTCTGGTTCTGCCGGAGCGCATGGATTGCCTTGATCAATGCCACCTCGCCGTCATGGTCGAGATTGGCGTTTGGTTCATCCAGAACAACCAAAAAAGGATTGCCGAAAACCGCGCGAGCCAGCCCGACGCGTTGGCGCTGTCCGGCCGATAAAGCTGAACCTCGTTCGCCGAGCCGCGTTGCGTAACCATCAGGCAGCGACAAGATCATCTCGTGCGCGCCGGCGAGACGCGCCGCGGCAAGGACGGCGTCCGAGGTTGCCGCCGCATCAAACCGAGCGATATTTTCCGCCACGGTGCCGTCAAAAAGCGCGGCGTCCTGAGGCAAATAGCCGATGTGGCGTCCAAGTTCGTCTGGATGCCAGTTGTCCAAGGCTGCGCCATCGAGGCGGACGACGCCCTTTGTCACCGGCCATACCCCGACAAGCGCCCTCGCGAGCGAGGACTTGCCGGCGGCGCTGGCTCCAAGCAACGCAAGGCCCATGCCGGCCGTTAACGTGAACGAAATACCGGAAAGCACGACACGGTCGCTGCCAGGCACCTCCACGGCGATATCTTCGACTGAGAGACTCAATTTTGGGCGAGGTAATTCGACCGCGGCCGGTGGTGGCGGCGCTACCGCGGTCAGAATGGTACGAAGCCTCTCGATGCCTTGGCGAGCGGCGACCAGTTGTTTCCAGTTGGCGAGAGCTATCTCGATCGGCGCGAGCGCACGGCCCATCATGATCGACGACGCAATCATGATACCGCCGGACGCCTTTTCGTTGATGACGAGATAGGCTCCGATGCCGAGGATCGCCGATTGCAACCCATAGCGAACAACCTTCGCAATGGCGCCGGTATGGGCGTAGACTTTGGCAATCTCGATATTTTGCCGCAGATATCGCTCGTTTGCTTCCGTCCAGCGGGCGACGAGCCGAGCCGTCATTCCGAGCGCCCGAATGACCTCGGCGTTTTGATGCGTCGAATCGGCGAGCACCTGCCGCTGTGCGCTGCTGTCCATCGCTGATTTTGCGGCCGTACGCGATAGACGTTCAGTCGTCACGGTGAGGCCCACGATCGCTGCGGCGCCGAGCATCGCCACCACGCCGATGATCGGATGGAAAACGAAAAGCCCGGTCAGGAAGATCGGTATCCATGGCATGTCGAGAAAAGCCGTGGGTCCCGCGCCGGATAAGAACATGCGTATCTGATCGAGATCCCGCAACGGCTGCTGCGCGATGATCGCTTTGGCGCCGCGCAGCGGTAGTGTCGCGATCGCCATATAAATTTGCTTCTGCAAGCCAATGTCAAAAAGCGTCGCTATCCGCGACATCATCCGCGAGCGCACCGCTTCGAAATAACCTTGAAAGATGTAGGCGATGAGCACCATCGCCGAGAGTCCTAAAAGCGTTGCCGCGTTGCGGCTCGGCAGGACACGATCGTACACCTGCAGCATGTAGAGCGAGCCCGACAGCGTCAAAAGATTGATCACGCCGCTGAAAATTGCCACGGCGCCCAGCCGACGCCCACTGGCACGCAATTGCTGTGTGACAAAATTGTCCGGCGGAGAACTCGGCATGCTTGTCTAACCGATGGATTGGAAAAGTTTGCAGCCCCTTATTGCGTCGCGCGGTTCTAAGCTTGTGGGATCAATCAATCGTAAGACTTCATCCGAAACACGACGGAATTTCGACGAAACCTCGGTGGCACTTCGTAACGTCGACATCGTCCGATGTGTGTTCCGGTCTCGACGGCGAGGCGATGCGATAAACTTTCGTTCTGTTCGGCAAAGGTCGCGGACGCAACGGTTATGTGTCAAAGCACGCAACGGAACAGCTTGCTCGTCGCAGCCGGCTGCCGACTTTGCTTACAAAGCAGGCGCGTCACGGATCCACCCGCGAATGATCACAGTTTTGGCCCGCTAATCTCCCAATTCAGTCAGGGACTGGCCAAAAAGCCGCGCGACGCTGTCCTAACTGTGCGCTTGAACGTCCGGCCACAGGAGGGGACGATGGGACCGATGACCTGAACGATTGTGTCGACGCACTTCTAAGTCAGTTGCCGATAGCAAAAACGTAATCGACCGGCGCGGCGCCTTTGCGGAACATTCAGATGGCGCGCGATTGACGCGATTTGCTTGAATCGCGGATGTCACACGCGTCGTGACTACGTCATCCGAAACCGAATGAACGCGGCCGGGAGCCGGGAAGGAAGCGATACAGCGACAATTATCTTTTTTGGGGGTTAGAGTGGGGCGCAGGGGTACGAAGAAGACCGACTACGGTACGGTCGTTTTTCACTGGCTGTTGGTCGGGGCGCTCGCGATTGCGATGGCGACCGGTTTGAGGATCGCGACCGAAGGTCCGGATCGCGTCTGGATCAATGTTCTCGATCCCATTCTTCCCAAGGCCGCCGTGTGGACCGAGCATCTGCAGTCCGCGGCCGTTCTTGTCGCCGTCAGCTTGGCTTATATCCTTTACGTGAGGTGGCTTCACCTTCGGCAGCGCATTCTCCTCGACAGGGTGCGATTGAGAGGACTGCTCGGGCGTCCTTCCGCGAGATGGGGAACTATCAATATATGTCTCTACTGGCTGTTCTTTCTGGTGATGCTCTCGCAGCTTCTGACCGGAACGCTGCTCTATCTTGGCTACGCCGACAGCCTCATGGTGCAGATGCATTGGCTGGGGCTGTGGCTCATTCTCGGCTATGTCGGCCTGCATCTGGTGTCGCAGTGGCTGCTCGGTGGAGCAGCACAATTGCTGCGCATTTTCCGGCCCACGCGACGCATTCCGGCATCGCGCCAATTCGAACTGGCGGACGTGCTCGCATTGCTCGACCGGCAGCCCAGTCCGTCATTGGCACCGCGCCATTCTGCCTTCGCAGCATTGCCGGCAGAGCGAAGTCCTGTTTTTTCTCGTCAATTTGCCACGCAGGGAGAGTTGCACGCTCTCGAGCCCACGCGGCTTCGAACTGACAAGATTGCGGCAAGACAGCGGCGCAGTTCAGCCCAAAGTAACGTCACGCCGCGTTCGCCACTGAAGACCCCGACGGTCCATTTGAACGCTTTTGTCGTGGCTTGCGTCACAGCGGGTCTGGTTGTCGGCGGCATTCTGACGGTGCATCGACAATTCGTTTTTACGCTCTTCATCCGGCACATCAATGCCGCCGACATGCCCGTCATCGACGGGGAGACGTCCGACCCGATTTGGCAAACAATTCAGCCGCTGTCGCTCCTGACCGAGAATGGCGACAACTTCCAAGGCAGCGGTGAGACCACGATCTCGATCCGGGCGGCCCATGATGGGGTGCGGGTCTATTTTTTGTTCGTCTGGAACGATCCCACCCGTTCACTGAAGGAATTGCCGCTGCGCAAAATCGCGGGTGCCTGGCAGCTGCTCCACGACGGTTTCGAAAACGGCGATGAGCATGCCTATAACGAGGACAAGTTCTCGGTCCTGTTGACCACGCTCGATACGGTTCTCGCCGGCGACACGACATTTCACGCCGGAGTTCAGCCGCTGCCAGATGCGCCGCCCACGCTGTCGGGACGCGGCTTGCATTACACTATGGGGCAGGGGCTCATTGCAGATGTTTGGGAATGGAAGGCGGTCACTACTAACGCCTCGGGATATTGCGACGATGATCATTTCGGCCCGCCCGCCCAGGCCACGGCGGCACAGATGGCTGGTCTGGCGCCATATCGCGGCGGTTTCGCCGCCGATCCCGGTCGTGCCAATTATGAGAGCAACTTTGCACTGACCCAAGCCGGTAATTATGCCGAAGGCGTGGTGCCGCGGCGACTGCCTGCCTCCGTCGATGCCATGAACGCGGCGCTGGGTCGCCTGGACCTTGATCCTGACCACGGCGAGAGCGAAACCGCGCGATGGTTCATGACCGAGGAAGATTCGGTTCCCTATTCTCCTGAGCGCGATCGATTGATTCCTGACGGCACGGTGGTGCCAGGGGTCATCATATCCGGTGAATATTCGGGTGATCGTGCTGATGTGAGGTGCGCCGCACGTTGGGCCGCCGGTCGATGGGCGCTTGAAGTGACGCGCCGGCTTGACACAGGAAGTCCTTACGATCTGCCGATCAAAACCGGGACTTTCATGCGCGTCGCGGCGTTCGATCATGCTCAGATTCGGCACACGAGACACGTTCGTCCCATACGGCTAGAGGTGGAATGATGTCGAAAATCTGCAAAGTGACCATCAATGGCGAGGTTATTTCTGCGAATCCGGGAGATTTGTTACTCGACGCAGCCCTGATGAATGGCATCGATCTACCGCACGACTGCCGGTCAGGCTATTGCGACACATGTCGGGTGCGTGTTGTGGCGGGGCGCTGCCTGGGAGATGCCACAGAGGACCCGGATATCGTCCACGCCTGCCAAACCAGGGTGATCTCCGACCTCACCGTCGTCGTTGAGAGGGTCCCCGAAGTGATGGAGGTTTCCGGGCGCATTGTTGAGCTCGTTGACATTGCCCGCGACGTTGTTGAGGTTTGCATCCAAAGCGCGACGTCGCTTGAATATCTGCCCGGCCAATATCTGTCGGTGCAATTTCGCGGTTACCCCGCGCGCCACTATAGCCCAACGCCGCCGCTGGCGTGGCCCGCCAACCCGGACTTTATTCGCTTCCACGTCCGACAACTTCGCCGGGCCCGCGTTTCCGCCGCACTTGGCCGAAAGATCAAGGTCGGCCATCAGGTCAAGCTAACAGGGCCATTCGGAGCCGCATATTTTCGACCGAGCCAGGCGGGACGACTCGTGCTGATTTCCAGCGGTACTGGATTTGCACCGATCTGGGCCATCGCCCAAGCTGCAATCATGGAGAAACCGAAACGCGAACTCATTGCCGTAACAGGAGCGCGCGATATGGACTCGCTCTATATGATCCCGGCGTTGTGCCGGCTGGCTCAGTTTCCGCAGGTCACGATCGTGCCGACCGTGCAAGAGCACCAGGACATCACGGCAGCAGTCAGGTTTGGCGAACCAACCGACTTCATCCCTCCGCTGTCGCCTAATGACATCGTCTATACGGCTGGCGCACCTCGGCTTGTTCAAACCGTAACCCACGCAGCGAAGGTGAACGGCGCAACATGTTTTGCGGATCCATTTCTGCCCGCAGAAGGTGCTGATAGCGGTCAGACCTTTTTTTCACGCACGGTCAATTGGCTGGCTTCCTCAAGCAGACATTAGGCCTGAGCAAAAGGCCTGAGCAAAGTCCGAACGGATGCCGGGCACGGCGAAACTCGCTTCTCATATCGTTCGGTTGATTATCGCCTACGCGGTACGTGCTAAGGGCGCGCAAGGAAAGGAACTTTGGTCCCGTCCTTCGGCGCTCCAATATCATTCGGCTTTCATACGCTGTTCAATGCGGACGTCGCTCAGAGCCCGCGGTCACTGCAGCTTAATGCCCGCCTTGCTGACGACGTCGCGCCACATCTTGGTTTCATCGGTGATGCGTCGGCCGAGCGCGGCCGAGCCGTCCGCCGTCACGTCGATCCCGGCATTGTTGAGCCGGTCGCGCGCGTCGGGATCGTGCAAGGCCGCGACAGTGTCATGCTCGATCTTTGACAGAACCGGCGCCGGAACCGCCTTGGCGGTGAGCAGAGCAAACCAGGCGCTGGTGTCGAAGCCGGTCAGGCCGGATTCGGCGAGCGTCGGCGTGTCAGGCAATTGCGGGCTGCGTTCAATCGTCGTGACGGCAAGCGCGCGAAGCTTGCCGGCGCGGATCATCGGCAGCACCGTCGGCATATTGTCGAACATCAATTGCACTTGGCCGCCGAGCAGGTCCTGCACGGCGGGCGTGCTGCCTTTGTAAGGCACGTGCAGGATATCGACACCGGCGCGTTGCTTGAACAATTCGCCGGTGACATGGCCGTTCGATCCGACGCCCTGCGACGCGTAGCTGAGCTGGCCGGGCTTGGCGCGCGCCAGATCGATCAATTGCTGCACGCTGGTTGCCGGCACCGACGGGCTCACGACGAGAACATTGGCAACCCTTCCGGTGACCGTGATCGGCGCAAGGTCGCGGCTCACGTCATAGGGAAGGTCGCTATAGAATAGCGGATTGATCGTCAGCGCGCTGGAGGCGACGGCAAGCAGCGTATGTCCGTCAGGCTCGGCCCTGGCCACGTCGCTGACGCCGATGCCGCCGTTCGCTCCGGGCTTGTTCTCGACGATGACGCTTTGCCCCCAGCGTTCCGAAAGCTTCTGAGCGACGAGCCGAGCGATGATGTCGCTCGTGCCGCCAGCCTGATAGGGCGACACGATGGTGACCACATGGGAGGGAAAGTCCTCTGCCCGGGCCAGGGAGATGACCGACGTGATTAATACGAGGGAACCTATGAGGCGGCGCAGCGCGAGAGGTGCGAAGTTTTTCTGAAATGTTAGGGACGTCATTCGCGCAATACCTCACTCTCCAGTGGCCGAGATTGTCGCCATCGAAACATTCGCCGCGGAACAGATCGGGCGCTAGGACGCCGCTCCGAGTTGCTCCGCGAGTTGCGGGAACAGCTTCAACGCATTCTCGCGCTCGATCGCCCGCCGGGTCGGTGCGTCCCAGCCATCGAAGCCCTCAAAGGCCGCGATGACCCACTTCACGTCCTCCACGGGATTGCGGTGGCGCGAAAAGGGAAAGTCGCTGCCGAACACGACACGTGTCGGTTCGGCGATCTCCATGAGGCATTTCAGCGGCGCCGGTGCGCAGACTTCCGCGACGTCATAATAGAGTCCGCGCAACGCGCTCGCGACGGTGCCGCCCGGCAGGTGCTCCGCCTTGCGGGGATTATTGTTCATCGCGCTCATGCGATAGACCAGGAACGGCACGGTGCCGCCGCCGTGCGGCATGATCCAGCGGATATTGGGGTATTTGCCGAAAGTGCCGTTCCACAAAAGGTTATGGATCGCGCGCGTAGTGTCGAGCACGAGCTCGGTCATTCCGGATGGATAGCTATAGGCCGGCATGTTCTGGGCTTGATTGCGCAGCGGATGAACGAACACCACCGCTTTGCGGCGGTCGAGCTCGGCATAAAGCTCATCTTCCTCCGGTTGCCCCAGATGCCGTCCGTCGACATGGGTCAGCAGACAGACCCCTTCGAGCTTGAGCACATCGAGCGCGTATTCGGTCTCGCGGATCGCGGCGCCGACATCGGGCAGGGGCAGGATCGCGAAGGCGCCGAAGCGGCGCGGATGATCCGCAACCATCCGCGCGGAGTCCTCGTTGCATGCGCGCGCCAGCCGCACCGCGAAATCGATATCGCCGAAATAAACGCCCGGAGACGCGATCGAATTGACGGCGGCTGCGATCCCGGTCTGGTCCATCAATTCGAGCTGGGCCCCGACACTCCAATCGGCCCAGGGATTTTCGCCGCTGCCGTTGATGCCGACGCTCGCCAGCGCCTGCTTGTAGTGATCTGGGATCGGATGTTGATGGGTATCGATCAGGGGGCCATGAGACATTGCTGCGTCGTACTCTTTTTGTGAGAAAGCTATCGATTGCGGGTTCGTCGCTCAGTGCTGCCCGGCGCCCTCCCACGGCATCATCAGCCGCTCAGCGAGCGCCACGACCGAGAACAACACGATCCCAAGTCCGCTCAGCCAGATCAGCGCAGCCCAAGCCAGCGGCCCGTCGAGCTGCGAATTTGCGGTCAAGACGAGATTGCCGAGGCCGGCCACCGAGCCGACGAATTCGCCGATGACGGCTCCGATCACGGCCAATGTAATGGCGACCTTGGCGCCGGCGAATATGAAGGGGAGCGCCGCCGGCATCTGCACCTTGAAGAAGACTTGGCGCGGCGAGGCCCGCAACGCGCGGGCGAGCTCCAGCAATCCCGAAGGCGTCGCCTGCAGTCCCGTCGCGGTGTCGACGACGACCGGAAAGAACGCGACGAGAAAGGCCAAGGCCAATTTCGAACTCATGCCGAGCCCGAACCACACCAAGATGATCGGCGCGATGGCGACTTTGGGGACCGATTGGGTGGCGACCAATATCGGATAGAGGATGAGATTGAGCAGACGCGAATTGGCGACGCAGACGGCAAGCGGAATGCCGATCGCCAGCGCGAGACAGAATCCCAAAAGTGTCTCGACGAGCGTCGGCCAGGTCTCGTGCAGCAAGAGGTCATAACGCGTGACCGAAACCGAAGCGATTTCGAGCGGGCTCGGCAGCACCAGGGGGCTGATGCCGGACAAGGTTGTGTATCCTTGCCAAATGCCCAAAATCAGCAAGATACCGATCAGCGGATAAACTGAACGTCGGAAGTGCAGCGCGCTCATTTGGTAATTCCAAGCGCGCGTCCCGCGCGATGTTCGAGCTCTGTGAATTCCGGCCGGTAGCGCATCTCGGGAAGCCGCGGATAGGGCAGGTCGACGGCGATGAAATCGGCGACGGTCGCGGGGCGGTTGCTGAAGACGGCGACTGCGTCCGAAAGATAAACCGCCTCGCTGATGCTGTGCGTGACGAGCATGACCGTGGCGTTGGTCTTGGCACGAATGTCGAGCAGGAGATCCTGCATTTCCATGCGCGTGAGCTCATCGAGCGCGCCGAACGGTTCGTCCATCAAAAGCAGTTTCGGCCGGTGCACGAGCGCCCGGCACAAGGCAACGCGCTGCTGCATGCCCCCGGAGAGCTGAGCCGGATAAGAGTTCTCGAATCCGGACAGGCCGACCAGCGCGAGCAGGTCGGTGGCGCGTTCGGCGGCGGCTTCGCCTCGCGCGCCGCCGGAGATTTCCAGCGGAAAGAGGACGTTCTTCAGGACGGTTCGCCACGGCATCAGATTGGGCTGCTGAAAGGCGATGCCGAAATCCGGCTGCGGCGCATCGACATCTATGCCGTTGATCTGGACGATGCCGCCGGTCTTCGGGATCAGGCCGGCTGCGATGCGCAGAAAAGTCGTCTTGCCGCAGCCGCTTGGACCCAACAGGCTGATGAACTTGCCGATATGCAGATCGAAAGACACCGTGTCGATCGCAGCAAGCGGCGCCTGGCCCGCTCGCGTGAATGTCTTGCGGACATCCTTGAAATGGCCGAACGGCGGTTGAGCCGGCTGCTGGCTCGCTGCCTTCTCGATGCCGGTCAGCGCCGGCGGCGTCCCGCTGCGACTGACTGCTGACTTGATCACGGCTTGATCGGTGGCGTCGGCAAGAATCCTGTCGCATAGAGATCGGCCGGCGCCGGCGGGGTGCCTTTGACGCCGATATATTTCACGACGAAATCGACATTTTCCTTGATCTTCGCCGGATCGAACCAGCCAAGGCCATGCTGCTCGACGTCCGGCGTTACCGAGAGGTCGCGGACAACGGCGATTTCAGCTTCGATCACCTCTGGCTTGAGGCTTGGAATGGATTTGATCTCGTCCTGGGCCGCCTTGGCGGGATTGTCGAGGGCGAATTTCCATCCCTTCAGGCTCGCGCGCACGAACTTACGCACCACGTCGGGATTCTTGGCGAGATACTGCTCGGTGACGCCGATGCCGTTCGAATAAAGCTCGAGCCCGTCGTCGGCAGGAAGATAAGTCTGAAGCTTTTCGTGCACGCCGTCGGCGGCCTGTTCGAGGCCGGGCTTCGCCATGGCGAAGAACTCGATGGATGGGACTTGCTTGGTCAAGAGTGAGCTGGCGCGCGCCGCCGGTGCAATATCCACGACGGCGAGCGTGCTCGGATCGAGCCCGTGCCCCGCCATGAAGCCTTGCAGGATCTTCGGGGTGAAACTACCGGAGCCGCTGCCGAGCGTCAGCCCCTGCAGCTGTTTGACGGTGTGAACATTGGCGCCGCTTTGAAGACTGAATACGGCGATGGGGATCTTTTGATAATTGACCGCGACCATTTTGATCGACGCGCCGGCCGAGCGTGCGAGCGCAACCTCGGGCACGCCCATGAAGCCCATATCGGCGGTGCCGGAGACGACGTTCTGGATCACCTGCGCGCCGCCTTGTGACGGGATGATGCTGACGTCGAGCCCTTCATCTTTGTAATAGCCTTCGGCCAGCGCCGCATACCAGGGCGCATGCCGGCCGAGCGGGATGAAATCGAGCGAGAAGACCACTTTGGTCGGCGCCGCAGGGGCATTCTGCGCCGAAGCTACACCGGGATGTGCGGCGGCCAGCGCAACGGCGCCGAGACCGGCCGCGATCAATCGAACGAAACGCATTGTGAAAATCTCCCTGGCGGTGAGGTCAGCGTCCGGCCGGCGGCATCATGCTGCCATTGATAGTTTCGGGCAGTCAATAGATTTTCGAAAATCCATTGATTATGGAAGAATGCTCATATATTCGATTGCTGGCGATGCGAATGACCGAACCGGGAGAGGCAATGCCGACGACGAACGCCAAATCCGTCTCCACTCAAACCCTGAATGCGTCGGCGCTGAGCCGTATCCGGTCCGACATCATTGCCTGCCGCCTCATGCCCAATGAGCGGCTGCGCTTCGAGGCGCTGCGCGAACGTTACGGCATGGGGGTGAGCCCGCTGCGCGAAGCCTTGATGCGGCTCGAAGCGGAGGGCTTGGTCGAACTCGAGCAGAACAAGGGATTTCGCGTCTCGGAAGTGTCGCCGGAGAATTTGTCCGACCTGATGCAGACCCGGATCGAGATCGAATCCATCGCGTTGCGCTGGTCGCTGGAAAAAGGCGGCGTTGAATGGGAAGCCGATCTTCTGGGCGTCTTTCACCGCCTGTCGCGCCAGACCAAGATCGATCCGGACAATCCCGACGCCATCAACGAAGCTTGGAGCCGCGAGCACGCGGATTTCCACGCCGCGCTGGTCGCGGCCTGCGGATCGCAGACCATGATGGCGATCCGGGCGCGGCTGTTCGAACAGGCCGAGCGCTATGTTTCGCTCTCGATCATGGCCAATGCGCCGTTGCGTGACGATGTCGGCGAGCACAAGCAGTTGATGCGCGCGGCACTTAATCGCGAGATCGACCGCACGATTGAGCTCAATCGCCTGCATATCAGCCGGACCTCGGACAAGGTGGCCGCGTCGCTGGCCGCCGGCAAGAGCGCGGCCAATATCGCGGCGGCGCTACGGAGAAAGTCGTTCAAATGAACGTGCAGGTGCAGGCCGCATCTGTGTCGGTTGCCGCTGCCGATCTCGCGGAATTCGTCGCGCGGTTGTTTGCCGCAACGGGCCTTCCGGCGGAAGCCGCGGCTGCGGTCGCTGGCGGTCTCGTCGAAGCCGATCTCGAAGGACTGTCTTCGCACGGCGTGATGCTCGCCGACATGTATATCGAGCGTCTGCAAAAGGGATCGGTGTCGAAGGCCATGCAGGCCGCGATCGTCTCCGAGCGGCAGGGCGCGGTCGTGCTCGATGCCGGCCATGCGCTCGGCCAGATCACCGGCGCGCAGGCGATGGATATTGCCATCGGCAAGGCGCGGCAGTTTGCGGCAGGAATCGTGCCGGTGCGCCACGGCTTTCATTTCGGTTCGGCGGGGCGCTATGCGCGACAGGCGGCCGAGGCCGGTTGCGTCGGCATCGCCATGTGCAATACCCGCCCCTTGATGCCGGCGCCCGGCGGCGCCGAGCGCGTCGTCGGCAACAATCCGATCGCCATCGCGGTACCGACCGACGGCGACATTCCCATCGTGCTCGACATGGCGACGAGCGAGGCCGCGATGGGCAAGATCCGCATGGCCGAGAAAGCCAAGGAGTCCATTCCGCCGACCTGGGCCGTGACCGGGGAGGGGCTGCCGACGACGAATCCAGCCGAAGCGATCGCTGGCATGTTGCTACCGTCGGGCGGTGCCAAGGGTTTTGGGCTTTCGTTTCTCATCGATCTGTTGTGTGGGCTGCTGTCGCAAGGCGCGACCGGCGGACAGGTCCGCCCGCTCTACGGCGATTTCAGCGTGCCCTATGACTGCTCGCATCTCTTTATCGCGATCGACGTGGCGCATTTCTGCGATCCCGACTGGTTTCGTCGGCAAGCTGCCGCCGCCGCCGAACGCATTCGCGGCGGTGCGCGCGCGCCGGGCGTGATCGAACTCTTCACGCCGGGCGAGCCGGAATGGCGGCACCGCGCCCGTGCGCGCGGCCGCGTGCAGATCGAACCCTCGGTCGTCGCAATGTTGCGGCGCTATGCCGATCAGCTTGGCGTCACGGCGACGCCCTTTGACTCCACCGTGTAGGAAAAACACCATGCCTAAGGTTCAGATTTCCAGTCCGAAGCTCCGGCAGCCGAACGGCGTCTTCTCTCACGCCACCGCTATCGAGGCGACCGGCCGCTTCGTGTTCATTTCCGGAATGACGGCGCGCCGGCCCGACGGCACCATCGCCGGCATCGGCGACATCACCGAACAGACTCGTCAGGTTTGCGAAAACGTGAAAGCGGCGGTCGAGGCCGCCGGCGGCACGCTCGACGATGTCTGCCGCGTCGACGTCTATGTCCGCAACATGGAGCACTTCGAGGCGATCCATAAAGTACGTGCGCAATATTTCAAGCCGCCTTTGCCGGCCTCGACCATGGTGGAAGTGACCAAGATGACCTCGCCGGATTATTTGATCGAGATCAGCGCTATCGCGGTTCTGCCGGCAAAATAGGACACGTTATGGACGACAAATTGGGACTGAAAGCCGCCGCCGATCGCGGCGTCAAACTCGGCGAGATCGGACAGAAGATTCTACTCGAGAACGATCAGGTACGGGTCTGGGAGATTCGTCTCGAGCCGGGCGAGACGATCGACTTCCACATCCATTACCATCCCTATCTCGTCGTCTCGCTGGGCGGCGGCGAGAACGAAATCGAGACGATCTTCGGCCGGAAGATTTCGACCCAGGAACCGATCGGCTCGTTCGTCTTCATCAATGAAATGCGCGAGGTGCATCGGCTGACCAATAAGGCCGATATCCCCTATTTCTCACGCCTGATCGAGCTCAAATCGGTCACGTGGACCGCCGAGAGCTAGGCCGCAGGCGCGCAGCACTTCAAACCCAGAGCCCACAGCGATACGAGGTCCCAAAATGGTCAAGCTTCCCGAAGGCGCCCCGAGCCTCGATGAGATCCTGATTCAATCGGAAAATGTGCCGTGGCGCGAAAAATCGCTCAAAGGCATCCATGAAAAGATGCTGTGGCGGAACGAAGAGACCGGCGCGTCGATCGCCCTCATCAAGTTCGACAAGGGTGCCGGAATCCCACAGCCGCATTTTCATGCCGCCAACCAGTTTATGTTCTGCCTGAAGGGCAAATACGAATACACCGCAACGGGCGTGGTGCTGACCGCCGGCTGCTTCTACTGCAATCCGAAAGGCAATGTGCACGGTCCGGCCGTCGCGCACGAAGACACGATCGTGATGGAGATGTATGACGGCCCGCACTATCCGGAAAAGCCGTCTTGGTACGCCGACGAGCGCGACGCACACTAAAATCGTTCAATGAATATTAGGCGCCAAGGTAATTGAATATGCAAAACAGTGATCGATATCACGCTTGGTCACGGCGCGGGCGGCGCAGTGTGAAAGTTTCGAGCGGCGCTGTTAGTGGCGCTCGCTCCACAGTGGGTTGTCCAGGCCGGTGCGACATTGAACGTCGCTAGCTCTACCGAGCGTTTCGCTGGAATCGAGTTCAGAAGCTGCCGGGCCGGTAGCGACACGGCGCATCATCCCCCCGGCTACCCCTACGCCGAACACGTAGAGCCACCCATGAGTGAAATCGAATAGATGCGAGCTTGTCAGCGAGGAGACGGCGTTTTG
>CAVUNZ010000007.1:0-43005 GCA_963742975.1 uncultured Alphaproteobacteria bacterium
GTATTTCTTAGCCAGTTCCGTGAAAGCCCAACCGAGCAAGCGACTTGGAAGGAAATTCTACTTTGTTAGTCAGTTGATCGCATTGCCCGCTGCGGTATTGGTAATGAGGTGATTGGTAATGAGGTGAAAGCGCCCGCCCCGATCGTCATGAGGGATTCGTAGCGCTCGATCGGATCGGGTTACCCGGCCGGCCATAGCCGCCCGCCTCCCGGCGTTTCGAGCGTCACTTCGTCATTGGGCTGCATGACCATCTTGCGCGCTTCGGTGACGGCTTTGCCGTTCACCGGAATCGGCCAGCCGCGCCTGGCGCGCCGCCGCCGAGACCTTCTGGTGCAAGGGTAGTGCGGCTCGCGACCGCGTTGGAAGCCATGTGCTAGTGGTGCGCATGCGCCAGCCGATGGTTTCCCGTCGCCGCCGCGGGATGCGCCGGCACCGCCAGAACCGATGCGAAGTTCCTTTTTGTTGAACACGATCGGCATGGACGCCTCCAGTACTTCGACCGGCACGGCCGCGACGCCGGTCGGATAGCAGGTCGCCGAAGGTCCGTCCTTAGTCCGCCGCGCGCCCATGCCGCCGAGTAATTGAACATCGAACTCGTGAACGGCAAGTCGTCGGCGTTCTTGCCCTGAATTTGGATCGTCCAGACTGCGCCCGATCCTTCGGCCAGCACGCGGTCCGGATGACGTGATAAAGCGCTTTGAGAATCGGCATCGGCACATACATGCCGACGACTGGCGCGCGTTGACGGGCGCGGGATATTTGCAATTGACGATACAGCCTTCCGGCGCGGTCACTTTGATCGGAGCGAGACTGCCGAAATTATTCGGCAGTTCGGGATCAAGGCAGGAGCGAATGGCAAAGGTGCTGTAGGCATGGGTGTAGTTCATGACTACGTTGATGCCATAGGGGCCTTGCTCTGAACTCCCGGCAAAATCGATGTGGATCTCTCCTTCCTTGGCGTCGATCGTCACCGCGGTCTTTAGCGTAATAACGTCACCGCCCGGCACATCGAATTGGCTTTCGCCGTGAAAAATGCCGGGCTTGAGTTTGCGGATCGACTGCCGGGTCGATTGTTCGGAGCGCGAGATCACCTCTTCCGAGATTTCGTCAATGTCATCGTAACCTTGCCGGTCGAGCAAGGCTGATAGCCGTTTGCAGGCCAGCCGGCCACTCGACACTTGAGCCGCGAGATCGCCGAAGACGTGATCGGGCGTACGGACATTACGCCGGATCATTTCGTGCAAGACTTTGCTCGGTTCGCCGGCCTCGTAAAGCTTGAGCATCGGGATCCACAGACCTTCTTCATGCACATCGCGCGCACCAGCGCCGACGCCGTAGCCGCCGATATCGGTGTGATGGATGGTCGAGCCGAAGAAGCCGATGAGCCGGTTCTTGTGAAACGCCGGCAACATCACGGTGATGTCGAAGAAATGCCCGGCCGAAAGCCATGGATCGTTCGTAATCAGGACATCGCCGGGATTAAGCGTCTGCGTCGGAAAGGCTTCGACAAAGTGTTTGCCCGCCGCCGCCAGCGAATTGATGTGGCCGGGCGTGCCGGTCACCGCCTGCGCCACCATGCGGCCGCGCCGGTCGAAGAGCGCGTTGGCGAGATCGCCAGCTTCACGGACGATCGGGCTGAACGCGATGCGTCGCAGCGCCTTGGCCTGCTCGCTGACGATGCTGATCAGATTGCTCCAGACGATTTCGAGTTCGATACCGTCCATGTTCATTGCTCCTTGGACGCCATGATGCATCCGGTGCGATCGACTTTGGCCTGCCAGCCGGGAAGAATGATGATGGTGGTCTCGCGCTCTTCGATGATCGCAGGACCTGGCACGATTTGCTCGCAGGCAAGATCGGCGCGCGCATAGACCGGCGCATCGACGTCCTTGCCGCCGAAGCGCGCCTTGCGCTTGTTGCGCGGCTTTCCCGGTATGGCGGCAATCGCCGGCACGCTGTCGCGCGACGCAGCGGGGCCAGTCGCGACGATGCGCCAGCTGACGATTTCGATGTCGACCTCCGGCAGGCGCAGGCTATAGAGTCGTTCATAGCCCTGCTCGAAGACTTCGCGCAGCCAAGCCGGGTCGTGCTTGCGCCGCGGATCGCTTTCGAACCATGCTGTCACTTCGTTCTGCTGGCCGAAATAACGCATATCGGCGCCGAAGCGGTAGGTGATGTCGCTTGGCGCGCAGCCGGCGCTGGCGAGCCCCTTGCGCGCATCGTCCACAAGCTGGGTGAGAATGTCGTCGGCGCGCTGCCAATGGAGCGCGGACAGCCGCGCCAGCGCGCCGCGCGAGAGGTCGAGCCGCGGCGGCGTGACCAGCGTGCCGAAGGCGGAGAGCACGCTCGCCAGCGGCGGGTAAATAACGACCGGACTGTCCAGCAAATCGGCCACGTAGCAAGCGTGAACGGGGCCGGCGCCGCCGAAGGCGAATAGCGGCAGGCCGCGATAATCGATGCCGCGATCGACGGCATGGGCGCGCGCTGCAGCTGTCATCAATTCACCGACGACGCGGTAAATTCCGGCCGCAGCTTCGAGCGTGGTTGCGCCGAGAGATTCTGCGAGCTTGCCGAGCTGCTTTTCGGCACCGGCGCGGTCGAGTTTCATATCGCCGCCGAGAAAGTTATCAGCGCTGAGATAGCCAAGGACGAGGTCGGCGTCGGTCACGGTCGGCTTCTCGCCGCCGCGCCCGTATGCGACGGGCCCAGGCGTCGAGCCCGCGCTTTGCGGACCGACTTTCAAAAGCCCAAGATCGCTGACCGAGGCGATGCTGCCGCCGCCGGCACCGATTTCGATCATGTCGACAGAGGGGATCAGGATCGGTAGGCCGCTGCCGGATTTGAAACGGTAGATGCGGTCGACCTCGAAATCGCCGACCACGAGCGGCTGGCGATCCTCGATGATGCAGGCTTTGGCGGTCGTGCCGCCCATATCGAAGGACAACAGCCGGTCGAGCCCGAGTACGTCGGCGAAATAAGCCGCAGCAAGCGCGCCTGCCGCCGGACCGGATTCGACCATGCGCACCGGAAACCGGCTCGCAATGTCGATGCCGATGACACCGCCATTGCTCAGCATGATGAGCGGATCATTGGCGAAGCCGCGCTCTCTTAATCCGGCGCGCAGGGCTTCGAGATAAGGCTCGGTGATCGGCGCCGTATAAGCATTCATTGCCACCGTAGACGTGCGCGGATATTCGCGGATTTGCGGGGCGACGTCGGACGAGATCGACACAAACATGCCAGGCGCATGTTTGACGATGAGGTCGCGCATCGCCCGCTCGTTCGCGGGATTGATATAGGCGTTGAGGAAGGAGACGGCGACCGAGACCACGCCTTGGCGCTTGAGTTCGCCGATGGCGGTGACGGCGTTCCGCTCATCGAGCGGCGTGAGCACCTCGCCCGTCGCCAGGACACGCTCGACGACGCCGAATGTCAGTTCGCGCGGAATCAGCGGCTCGGGAAATTCGATCTGCGGATCGAACATCTCGTACCGATGCTCGTCGCGGATGGTCAAAATGTCGCGGAAGCCTTCGGTGACTAGGAGCGCCGTTTTCGGCCCTTTGCGTTCGATGACCGCATTCGTCACGACGGTGGTGGCGTGGACGATGACATCGGTCACTGCAGTGGACGCCACTCCCGCCTTCTTCAGAACCGCGTCAACAGCGCGAAAAAAGCCGATGTCGAGGCATTCCGGCGTGGTGAGGGTCTTGTCGACGGCGGTTTGGCCCGACGCGCTGCGCAAAACGACGTCGGTGAAGGTACCGCCAATATCGACGGCGAGCGCGTAACGCGACATTCGGTAGGCTTCCTTTTTGCGATACCGCGTATTTTATTACGATACTGACTATCTCTTCTACACGAGATGTCGCCCTTGATCAAATACAAGCGTGCATTGACGCGGGACGTATTTATAGATAGGTGTTTCGTAAATAAGAAATATGTCTCTCACAGCGAGACAACCTCCTGAGGCCGCTGGAAACGCTTGTAAGATGTCGGATGTGCTTGAAGCGACGGATGACGACGAACGAGCCCAAAGCTCGGGCGTCATTCAATCCGTAGTCACCGCCGCACAGGTCATCGAGGCTTTGGCCGCTGCCGCCCAGCCGGTGCGGCTGACCGCGCTCGCCCACTCGCTCGGCGAGCCAAAAGCGAAAATCCACCGGCATCTGTCGACGCTGAAATTTCTCGGCTTTGTCGATCAGGACGCGCAGACCGAATGCTATCGGCTGGCGCCGAAGCTTGCGCATATCGGCCAGGCCGCGGCCGATCAGCTCGATCTGCGGCGGCTGGCGGAGCCCTATATGATGCGGCTGCGCGATCTCACCCGCCAAACCGTGGTCTTGAGCCTGCCGGCGAGTGGCGACGCCATCGCCAATGCCGTATTCGACAGCCCCAATCTGGTGACCATCTCGGTGCGGCTCGGCTACCGGCTACCATCCTATTCGTCGGCGCAAGGCCGGGTCACGCTTGCTTTCTCGCCGCCCGAACTGCAGCAGCGCATTCTCGCCCGCAAGCTGCAACCGCTCACCCCGCGCACCATCGTTGATCCGGCGCAATTGCGGCAAAGACTGACGCGCATCCGCGAGCAACTCTACGACGTCGCCATGGATGAAACCGTGCTCGGCATTTCCGCCGTCGCGGCTCCGATCCTCGACTTCGGCAACAAGCTGGTCGGCGCCATTGCCGTCGTCGGCACGACGCAGCATGTCCACGATCCGGTGGACCCGGAACAGCTTCAGCTGCTGCGCGCCTGCACCAAGGCCATCTCGCTGAAATTGAACTCGACCGCCTATGAGGGGCTGAAGATCCCCAATATGCGGGAATTCATCTTCGACTAGCCGACGAACCAGCACGCAGACTGCGTTTAAACGCGGTCGAAACACCAAGAGTAGAGGGAGGGGTAATGTTCAAGTCTCAACCGTCTCACAACGCTTTTCGCGCCATCGCCAATCGCTCCATCGCAGCGCTCGGACTTTCTCTGCTCGCCGCCGGTACGGCGCAGGCCGAGGACGTCTATAAGATCGGCATGTCCGCCGGCCTCACCGGCTACGCGGCGACCGTCGATCGCGCCTGGCGCGACGGCGTCGAGGTCGCAGTCGATGCACTCAATGCCAAAGGCGGCATTTTGGGCCGCAAGGTTCAGGTCATCGTCGAGGACAATCGGTCCGAACCGCAGGAAGCGGTGACCGCCTATCGCAAGATGATCAGCTCCGACAATGTCAACGTGTTCGCGAGCGGCTGCGTGTCGGCGGGCAATTTTGCCGCGGCGCCGCTGGTGATGAAGGCCGAAACGCCCATGGTGCTGTGCTCCATCCTGCCGCAGCAGCCGGACCAAGTGGCTTGGGCGTTCACCACCATTCCGCCGCCCCGTTTCGAAGTCGAGACGCGGCTCGATTATCTCAAGAACAAGACCACGATCAAGAAGATCGGCGTCCTGCACGACCCCTCGCCTTACGCCAATGCGCAAAGCGCGGCGGCAGAGAAGGAAGCGGCCGACTACGGCCTCGAAATCGTCGGTAACGAGCAATACAAGACCGACGACGCCGATCTGAGCGTGCAGATTCAGAAAATGTATGCCGCCGGCGCTCGCGCGATCATCAAGATCGGGCTGGGCGGCACGACGCTGACCGCGGCGAAGAATATCAAGCAGCTCGGCCTCGACATGATCATGTTGACGAGCCTCGAGGACATCGCCGTGTTCCGGCCGGTGGCAGAGGTGCTTGGCGACAAGTTCTTCTTCGTGGCCTCGCCGGCACAGGTCTATGACGTGCTTCCCGCCGGTGCGCTGAAGACAGAAATTGCAAAATTCCTCGAACCGTGGCGCGCGAAATACGGCGATCGCGATCCGAACTGGGCCGGCCGCGGCTGGGATGCCGTGACGTTGATTTCAGCTGCGACCGCGAAGGCGAAATCGGCCGATGGTCCGAAAGTGCGCGATGCACTGGAAAGCATCGACGGATTCCAAGGCACGACGGGGATCTATCACTTCTCCGCCGCCAATCATCAGGGCATCACGGAAAATCCGCTGCTGCTGGCGACGATCATCGACGGCCAAGTCAAAGTGGTGAAGTGACGGTCGACGATGGCGCCTATGCTCGAAGTCGAAGGGCTTTCGGCGTGGTATGGCCACGTCGAAGCCCTGCGACTCGTCGACATGCATGTCGATGACGGCGAGCTCGTCGCCGTGCTCGGCCCGAACGGCGCCGGCAAGTCGACATTGATGCGCGCGCTGTTGGGCCTTGTTCCGACCCAAGGGCGCGTTCGCTTTCGCGGCGCCGACGTGCCGCGGCGCAGCCCGGCGGCGGCTGCGGCCTGCGGGCTCGTCCTGGTGCCCGAGGGGCGCGGCATTTTCGGGCCGATGACGGTTGCGGAAAACCTCGAACTCGGCGCCTATCTCTTGAAGGGCAATCGCGCGGAATTCGCGCGGCGGCATGATCGCGTGCTGGCGCTGTTTCCGCGCCTGAAAGAACGTTTGTCGCAAGCTTCCGGCTCATTGTCCGGCGGCGAGCAGCAGATGCTAGCGATCGGCCGGGCCTTGATGGCGGAGCCGAAGATCCTCTTGCTCGACGAGCCGTCGCTCGGGCTCGCGCCCCGGGTCATCGAGGAAATTTTGGAAAAGCTCGGCGAGCTGAACCGCAACGGCCTTCCGATCGTGCTCGTCGAGCAAAAGGCGCCGCTGGCGCTCAGGCTCGCGCGCCGCGCTTACCTCATGTCCGTCGGCAGCATTGCCGCCGAAATCGATCCTCGCACCGTCAAGTCGCACGATGAACTCGTTCATTTCTATCTGGGCTAAGCGCGGCTCGATCTGGGCCCGGTGCGGAGGCAATCCCACGCTGCTCGCGGTGTGGAGCCTCGCCGCAGCGCTCGCTATTTACGTGCTGATCCGCGGCGGCTATCTGATGACAGTGATGCAGATCGCGGCGATCTACACGATCTTCGTCACCGGCTTGAACATCTTCATGGGTTACGCCGGCCAGGTCTCCTTCGGTCACAGTGCTTTCGCCGCGGTGAGCGGCTACGCGTCGGCGGTATTAACGGCGACCTATGGCTGGGAGCCGCTTCCCGCGGCCGCGCTCGGCCTCGCCGGCGTCCTCGCCTGCGCCTTGATCATCGGCTACCCGACCTTGCGCCTGCGCGGCCACTATCTTGCCATGGCGACGCTCGCCATCGGCCTGATCGCCTACGACGTCGCGGTCGAATGGGGATCGGTGACGCAGGGCTATATGGGCATTTCCGGCATTCCGCCGCTTGGCATTGGACGCTTCACCGTGACGTCCGATCGCGGCGTTCTGGTTCTGCTCATAGTCATCGCCGCGCTTGGCGTACTTGCCGCGGCCGGCATTCGCCGCTCCCGGCTCGGGCGCGCCTTCGTCGCCATCGCCGGCAGCGAGAACGCCGCGCGTGCGCTCGGCATCGACGTCGCGCATTACAAGCTCTCGGCGTTCATGATCTCGGCGTTTTACGCGGGGCTTGCCGGGTCCTTGTTCGTACATGCCGTCGGCTTCGTCAGTCCGGAAGTGTTCGGGCTGCACATGGTCGTGCTCGCCTTCACCATGCTTTATATCGGCGGCATCGGCACCTTTGCCGGCCCAGCGCTCGGCGCGCTGATCGTGACGCTGCTGCCGGAGACTTTTCGCACATTCAACGAATATCAGGACCTCGCCTATGGCGCGGTTCTGATCCTGATCCTGATCTATGCGCCCGGCGGCATCGCGTCGCTGCCGAAACTCCTGTCGTCGCTTCCGCGCAGGAAGCCTCTATGAGCATCCTGCGGCTCGACAATGTCATGCGCCGGTTCGGCGGCCTCGTCGCCCTCGAAAACGTTTCGCTCGAGGTTTCGCGGCGCGGCATCACCGCGATCATCGGCCCGAATGGCGCCGGCAAGACCACCCTGTTCAATATCATCTCGGGCTTCAATACGCCGACCGCCGGCAACGTCTTTTTCGCGGACGAGAACATTACGGGCATCGCGCCGGAGCGCATCGCCGAACGCGGGCTGGTTCGGACATTTCAGCTCGTCCAATTGTTCGATGACCTGACGGTGCTGGAGAACGTCAAGGTCGGACGTCATCTTCACACCCGCGGCGGCCTTCTCACCGCACTGATACCGAACCTCGCGGTACGGCAGGAAGCGGCAGTGGAATCGGCCGCACGCGCCCTGCTACAACAGACGGGACTAGCCGACGGCGCCGACATCCTCGCCTCCGCCCTACCCTATGGACAAAAGCGCCTCCTCGAAATCGCGCGTGCGCTCGCAGCTGAGCCCAAATTGCTGTTGCTCGACGAGCCGGCCGCCGGCCTCAATCGCGAGGAGACGCAGCGCCTCGCCAATCTGCTCCGGCAGATCGCCGCCTCCGGGACCGCGGTTCTCCTCATCGAGCACGACATGAGTCTGGTCATGAATGTGGCCGAGCGGATCGCGGTGCTGGATTTCGGCCGGGTCATCGCCAGCGGAACGCCGGCCGAGGTGCGCCAGAACCCTGACGTCATCGCCGCCTATCTCGGACAAGTGGAGGCGGCCCGTGCTTGACCTCGTCATGCAAGCGATCGCCAGCGGCGTCGCGATAGGCTGCGTTTACGGCCTGATCGGCATCGGCTTCTGCGTCATCTACAACGCCAGCGGCATCGTGAATTTCGCACAAGGCGCCTTCGTGATGCTCGGTGGAATGGTGGCGAGCGCGGCGCTGAAGAGCTACGGCATTCCCCTGCCGCTTGCCGGGATTCTCGCCATTGTCATTTGCGCCGGGCTCGGCGTTGTCCTCGAACGCATTGTCGTTCGCCCCTTATGGGACCGCCAATCGGCGACCTTCGTCATGATCCTCGCCACGCTCGCGGCGCAAATCGTTATCGAGCGCCTGACCTTGATCGTCGCCGGCGATCAGCCCGAAAGCCTGCCGATGTTCACCGACCGGCCGCCATTGCACGTCGGCGCTCTCGCCATCAGCTATCAGTTCCTCTGGATTGTCGGCGGCTCGGCACTGGTCATCGCACTCTTGGCGCTGTTTTTCTCTTCGACCAAGACCGGCAAGGCGATGCGGGCCTGCGCGATCGATCGCGACGCCGCGGCGCTGCAAGGAATTCCCGTGTCGCGCATGCTGGCGCTGGCCTTCGGGCTCAGCGCCGCGCTTGGCGCCTTCGCCGGCGTGCTGATCACGCCGACGCAATATACCGCCTTCAATCTCGGCGTGCCCTTCGCCATCAGCGGCTTCATCGCGGCAATCGTCGGCGGCTTCGGCCGGCCGCTCGGCGCGCTCGCTGGCGGCATCTTTCTCGGCGTCATCCAGGCGCTGGCCATCGTCTATCTCGGCTCGGCATTCAAGAATATCGCCGCGCTGTCTATCCTTCTCTTGTTCCTGTTCTTCCGACCGACCGGCCTGCTTGGCTCCGCGAAATAACCTGGCTCTGCAAAATAGCAATGGAGAAGACCTACATGGACATCCACAAAATCGACTGGAGCGCGATGGAATGGAAGGAGATCCGCAAGGGCGTCGAGCAAAAGGCGTTCTCCGGAAGCGCCGCTACCGTCGCCCTGCACCGCCTGATGCCGGGGCATGAGCCGCGGCCGCACAGCCATCCGCACGAACAGATCGCCTATATCGTCTCCGGTACACTGCGCTTTCACATCGGCGACCAGGTCCACGATATCGGCCCAGGCGGGCTGGTCGTCATCCCGTCGAATGTCACGCATTGGGGTGAAGTCATCGGCGACGAGCCGGTGATCAACCTCGATGTGTTTACGCCGAAGCGGCCTGAATACGCTCCTTAAATTCCGGCGGCGGCGAGACCAGAGGAAGTCGTGAAAGCCCTGCTTCACACCAAAGATGCATGACATGAGTGATGTAACATGAGCCAAGCCAGCACCCACCGCGCGCCGAGGCAGGGGGACAACCTTGACCAATCCTACCGCACCTTCCTTGCCGAGCTCGAAGCCCGCGGTGAACTCATTCGCTTTCAAAAGCCGGTGCATCCGACGCAAAACATGTCGGCCGTCGAATGGAAAACCTATGCGGAGCTCGGCAAAGCGAGTCTGTTCACCAATATCGAGGGCCATCCGGGCTGGACGGCGTGTAGCCAAATCCTTGCGGACCGCCGTAAATGGGCCATCGGGCTAGGGCTCGACGAAGCGACCTTTCTGCAGGACATCGGGCAGCGGTTGCACAAGCCGATACCAGCGACGCCATATGCGGGCAAGGCTCCGGTCAAGGACGTGAAACTGCTCGGCGATCAAGCGAGTTTGCTCGATCTGCCGGCGATGCAAGTCTCGGCGCGTGACAGCGCGCGTTACATCCCTTCCGGCATCACCTTTGTCAAAGATCCCGACACCGGCATCGGCAATCTCTCGCTGCACCGGCAGCAGATCAACGGCCGCGACAAAACCGGCTTTGTGATGCTCCCGCGTCACGCCCGCGCCGTCTATGACAAATATTCCGCGCGCGGCTTGCCGACGCCGGTGGCGATCGTCATTGGCGTCCATCCGGCAATCTGGCTGTCGGCGGGCTATACGACCAGTCCCGGCATCGACGAACTAGGACTCGCCGGCGGCCTCCTCGGCCAGAGCATTCGCACCGTCAAATGCGAAACGGTGGATATCGATGTGCCGGCCGAAGCCGAGATCGTCCTCGAGGGCGAATTGCTGCCGGGCAATCATCTCGAGCCCGAGGGGCCGTTCGGCGAAGTCACCGGTACCTATCCCGATCCCGGCCAAGCCCACGTATTTCGCCTCAAGGCGATCACGCGGCGGCGCGACGCGATTTATTACGCGCTGCATTGCGGCTTTCCGCCGACCGACACGCAATCGACCACCGGGCTCGGGATAGAGCTTGCGACGATGGAACATCTGCGCGTCGTCGACGGTGGCCTCGATCTCCTCGACGTTCGCCTGTTGACGGTGTCGGGACTGATGACGCTCGTCATCAAGCTACGGCCGAAAGTGGAAGGTCAGGCCAAGACCGCCCTGATGGCGGCGCTCGCCGGGCCTTATCAGCAGCCGAAAATGGCGATTGCCGTCGATGACGACATCGAAGCCTCGGATCTGCGCCAAATCATGTGGTCGCTCGCAACTCGCGTACGCGCTGACCGTGACGTCATCCTCATCCCGAACGTCAAAGTGTGGGGTCTCGATAATGCGTCGCCGGTCATTCCCGGCGTCGAGGCGTTCCAGCGCGTCGGAACAAAATGGATGATCGATGCGACCAAGCCGGCCGTAACGCTGCCCAAGGAGCGCGCCCGCTTCGATATGGCGCTGCCGCCGAATTTCGACGCCGTCGACATCAAAGACTTTCTGCCATGACGAACCCGCCGCACGCCATGAGCGCGCAATAAATAAGCTAATATCAGGACAAGATAAAAATGTTTCACATTGTACCGGGAACGCGCGCGCTCAAGGCCTCAATACTCGTCATCATCACGGCGGCCTTATCGCCTTTTGCCGTGCCAGACGCCACGGCGAGCGATTACCCGGCGCGACCGATCCGCATTGTCGTGGGCTTCACCGCGGGCGGCCCGACCGACATTCCTATCCGTTTCCTCGCCGACAAACTCGGCAGCGAACTTGGCAAGCCGGTGGTCGTCGAGAACAAGCCCGGCGCCGGATCGATGCTCGCGACCTATGACATGCTGAACCAGCCGCGTGACGGTTACACGCTCTTGGCCTGCACTTATTTCGACCCGGTCAACACGCTCCTGTACAAAGATGCGCACTACAAAGTTTCGGATATCGCGCCGGTGTCGCTCATCGCGCGTTACGACTACGCCATTGCAGTCTCGAACAATAATCCGGCGAAGACATTCGCCGAACTCGTGCAATACGGCAAGGCCAACCCCGGCAAGCTGAATTACGGTCACCTCGGAATTGGCTCCAGCCAGAACCTGGTGGCGAAGCGCCTGGAAAAAGTCACCGGCATAAGCATGACGGGCATCCCCTACAAAGGCGCGGCGGACGCGCTGCACGAAGTCGCGTCGGGCCGGCTCGATCTGTTTGTCGGACCACCGTTCGCCGTGATGCCGCTTTATGAGGGCAAGCAGGTCAAGGTGCTGGCGGTGACAGGCAAGGAGCGCCTCGCCTCAGCGCCCGACGTGCCAACTTTGACCGAAAGCGGCATCCCGATCGTGACCTTTGCCTGGCTCGGCATCTGCGCGGGCGCCGGCACGCCACAGCCGCTGATCAATCTACTCAACAGTAAAATTACGCCGATTCTCAAATCGGACGACTATCGGGCGCTCCTTGCAACGTCCGGTTCCGTTCCGATGTCATCCACTCCGCAAGAGATGCAGGACGTTATCGACGACACGGTAAAACAAGCCGCCCCGCTGGTCGACGAATTCGATCTGCATCTTAACTAGGGCTCGCTAAAGGCGTAAATAATTGAAAACACGGCGCGTCCGAAAAGATTCGAACTTCTGACCCAAGATCCGTAGTTTGCAGGGCTGCGGCAGCGTTTCAAGCGGTCCCACAACGTGTTATGAAATGATGTTTTCTCATCGAGTTGGCCAAGTGACTCCAAAATGCGTATTTCTTAGTCACTTCCGCGAAGGCCCGATCAAGCATGCGACGAGCATAATCCCCACTTTCCATGAGACCACGGGAGCGCAGTACGACGTTGTCACTGGAATACTTTTCATGGCACTCATCAGCGCTCTCAAATTGCACTGACGGTCGCTGCCGAGCTTGGGAAGCAGCCTTCTTAGGCAGACCTAGCGTATCCACGCTCTGACCCACAAATGGATCGCTCGTGATGTATAGGCTTTGATAATGGAATATTATCGCAGGTAATAAGTCCGCGACTTAAAAGGCCTCGCCGCCGTCTTCAAAAGCTTAGCGGCTATATGCCTCTTCTTTGCAGCCCGCGCCTCTACGAGCGACGCCCCCGGGCCAGGAAGTAGGCACAAGAGTACTGAAGGCCCGGATCAAGAAAGGCTCGGTATAGACGATCGGAAAAGTCATAGTGATGTGAAACATTGCGTCTTGCAGTTTGAGTAGAGTTGTATTGCGACAAATACCGAAAGACGGCCTTGGCTACTCTCGGTACCCAGTTCTGATTTCTTTCCCGGCTTGGTTCAAGGTTTCGGCCGGTAGCGTTGAGCAAGTTCAATAATGTGCCCTCCTCGATGATGAAATCCCCATTCGTATCTCCTCTTCTACGTCTTTCGTATTATTGCGGCAAAATCTCGCAGGAATGTCGTGATATTGCTACCATGAGAAGTGCGAGAATTAATGAAACTCGCAGCCCATTGCCGCATACGGCCGGGGCGAGTTGAACGGCGGTCGCGACGAGTGACCATAAGTTCTGCAACAACAAAAGAGATTGGGAGGAATACATGACCAAGGATACCCTAGCATTTTCTGCGCCCCTATCGCGGCGCTATCTGTTGCGCACGGCTGCCGCGACCGGTGCCGGGCTCGGCGCCCTTTCCGTTGGCGGCACGCGCCGCTTCGGCTTCGTGCCGGCATACGCGGCAGATCAGCCGCCGATCGGCACCTGGCCAGCCGGCTCGCAGGGCCCAACGGTGACCATCGGCGCCACGGTGCCGCGGACCGGCGCTTATGCCGTGCAGGGCGAAGATGAGCTCAAGGGCATGCAGCTTGCCGTCGAGCACATCAACGGGGGCCACCCGTTGATCCAGAAGATCGCGCCCAAAGTAACCAAGGGCTTGCTCGGCAAGCAGGTGAACCTCGTCGTTGCCGACAGCGGCGCCAAGCCGAATGACGCTGTCCAGGAGCAGCAGACCTTCATCAACGACAACAAGATTGTCGCGATGACCGGGGCTACTTCGTCGGCCGTGGCGGTGGCGCTCAACAAGTTCGCCGAGCGGGAGAAGATTCTCTATCTGGTCGCGATCTCCGGTTCCAACGACACCACCGGCAAGGACTGTTCGCGCTACTCGTTTCGCCAGTGCTTCTACGGCGAGACCGCAGCCAATGCGATTGGCCCGGTGCTGGTGAAGAACTTCGGCAAGAACCGTAAGGCCGCCTTCATGACGCCGGATTACACTTACGGCCACACTGTGACCAAATCGGTGAACGACTATCTGAGCCAGAATGCCGGCTGGACCATGGTGACGAACCAGATCTCGCCGCTCGGCACGCAGGACTTCAGCCAGTACCTGACCAACATCGCCAATTCCGGCGCCGAGTTCATTATCAACGTCAATTGGGGCCGCGACGCGGTGCTGTCGATCCAGCAGGCCAAGCAGTTCGGCCTCACCCCGAAGATGAAGATGGTGGTTCCCTACCAGATCCCCTTCCTCGCCAAGGAAGTGGGGCCGGAGCTCACGGAAGGCGTCTTTGCCGCCACCGATTTCTGGTGGACGCTGGAAGACAAGTATCCGCTGGCCAAGATGTTTGTTGAGGCCTTCGACAAGAAGTATGGCTACAAGCCCGAATGGGGTGCCAACAACGCCTACATGCAGTTCGCCATCTGGGCGCGCATGGTCTCGGAGGCTGGCAACTTCTATCCGCCGGATGTCATCAGAGCCTATGAGAAGGGCGAGACCTTCGACTCCACCGTCGGTGAGGTGCATTTCCGTCCCGAGGATCATCAGCTGATCCGTCCGGTCGTCATCGTTCGCGGCAAAGCGCCGAAGGACATGAAGAATAGTGAGGACTACTGGGACATCGTCGATGTCGTGCCCGGCGGACCGCTTATGCAGAAGCCAGACGCGTTCGGCTGCAACCTCGGTGATTACACCTGACGGTCCGAGGAGGCTTTTCTCCGTATTGCGTTGCAGAGGAGGCTTCGTTCCCGTCATGGCCGGGCCAAAGGGCGAGGCGCGCTCTCCGCCCTTTGAGCACGGCCGTTTTGCCGGTTACAACAAAACGCATATGCCGGGGATAAGTCCGGACTTGGGGATGACGGCGTGGTCAACTGGCCCAATTTTGTCTCGCAATGTTTCAACGGGGTCGTGCTGGGCGCGCTTTTGGCGCTGATCTCATCTGGTTTGACGATCATCTACGGCACGCTCGGTGTGCTCAACCTCGCGCACGGCGCTATGTTCATGCTCGGCGGTTACGCCGGCTGGGTCGCCTTCACCTATACGGGCTCCTTTGTCGTCGCCGTCATTGCCGGCGCTCTCTTCGTCATGCTGGTCGGCGTGGCGATGGAGCGTGTGGTCATCCGTCACTTTTACAGGAGGCCGCATGAGGATCAGCTGCTCGTTACCTTCGGTCTCGGCATCGTCTTCGTCGAGGCCGTGCGCTTTTTCTTCGGCAGTCTTTCAAAGGCAGTGCCGCCTCCGCCCCTGCTGGTGGGGATCACGCCGATTGGCTTCATGTTCTATCCGACCTATCGCCTCGCATTGCTCGGCATCGTCGCGGTGGCGCTGGTCGTGCTTTATATCGTGCTCTATCGCACGCGCATTGGCATGATCGTCCGCGCCGGCATCGAGGATTCGGTGATGGTCGATTCCCTCGGCATCGACGTCGACAAAGTGTTCATGCTGGTGTTCGGCATCGGCGCCATGGCGGCGGGTTTTGCCGGCATCGTCAACGCGCCGGTCGTCTCGATCGCGCCCGATATGGGCGAGTCGATCCTGGTGCAGACTTTCGTCGTCGTTGTCATCGGCGGCGTCGGCTCGTTTCCTGGCGCGGTGCTCGGCGGCCTGATCGCCGGCGAGATCATCAGCATCACCTCGATGTTCAACCCGGGCTATGCCTACGTCATGCTGTTCGTAGCGATGACGCTGGTGCTCGTGCTTCGCCCCTACGGTCTGCTCGGCACAGCCGGCCGCGAGTGAACGCAGTCATCGCATGCTCAAGCGACATCCCTTCCTGATCGAAGTACTGACCGCGGTCGGGCTGATCGCGGCGCCGTTTGTGTTGCCCTATCTCGGCTTCGCGCCCACGACCGTGAACCGCATTCTGGTTTGGGGCCTGTTCGGCATCGGCTTCGATATCCTGTTCGGCTTTACCGGCCTGTTGTCATTCGGCCAGTCGGCGTTCTACGGGACCGGAGGCATGGTCGCCGCCTATCTGCTCACCGTACTCGAATTTTCAGAACGTCATCGTGGCGCTGTTCATCGGCATGATCGCCGCAGCCGCTATCGGCTATTTGGTCGGGCTCATCGCGCTGCGTCGCACCGGCATTTACTTCGCCATGATCACGGTCGCGATCGCGGAAGTCTTCTTCTTCGTCGAATTCAATCCGCTGTCGGCCTATACCGGCGGCGAGAACGGCTTGCCCGGCGTGCCGACGCCGAGCCTCTATCTCGGCTTCACCACCATTCATTTCGATAGCGATCGGCGGCTTTACGCCTTCCTCGCCTTCTGGTTTTTCATCGGCATGGTTATCGGCTTGCGTATCGTGCGTTCGCCGGTCGGCGCCATCTTGAGCGCTATTCGCGACAACCCGCTACGCGCGGCCGCGGTTGGCCATAACATCCACAGCTATAAGCTCACTGCTTTCGTCATCGCCGCCGCCTACGCCGGCTTCGCCGGCGGCCTTCTCGGCATCATGCAAGGCTTCATGCCGCCGGACGCCTTCATGTTCGATACGTCGGGGCAGTTGGTGATGCAGACCGCGATCGGCGGCGCCGGCACGCTGTTTGGTCCGTTGGTCGGCGCCACGGTTTGGCTTTACCTGAGCGACTTTTTCCAAACGACGCTGCATCTGGGCGCGACCTGGAAACTGGTGCTTGGGATCGTTTTCGTGCTGCTCGTGTGCTTCTTGCGCCGCGGCATCGTCGGCGGGGTGATGGATCTGGCCCGGCTCGCCACCGGAAAAGCCGAGCACGGCACGGCGGCCGAATCCGACCCGCACGCGGCGTCGCCATCGGCCGTGAGCGCAGCAGAGAACGGCGCGCCAATCGCCCATTTGACGCCTTCGCCGAGGCGGCCGAAGCCCGTCGGCGACGGCGACACCATCCTGCGGGCGGAAGGATTGACCAAGCGTTTCGGCGGCCTGATCGCCAATAACGGTATCAATTTCTCCGTACGGCGCGGCGAACTGCGCGGCATTATCGGCCCCAATGGCGCGGGCAAATCCACCTTCTTCAAGATGCTGACCTGCGAGATGGCGCCGACCGAAGGACGCATCGTGTTCGAAGGCCGTGACATTACCGGCTTCGGCGTCACCCGCGTGTGCCAGCTTGGTCTGACGAAGAGCTATCAGGTCAACCAGCTGTTCACCCGGCTGACCGTGCGCGAGAACGCTACGATCGCGGCGCTCGCCGAAAAGCGCGGACCGTTCCGGCTCGACCTGTTGCGCCATATCGGGAGCGTCAAAGGCCTAACCCAGCGCGTCGAGGATACGCTCAAGGTCGTGCATCTGAGCGAACGCGCCGACCTGCCGGTATCCGAACTCGCCTACGGCGAGAAGCGCAGGCTCGAGATCGGGCTTGCGCTCGCTACCACGCCGAGCCTGCTGCTGCTCGACGAGCCCCTTGCCGGCATGAGTCCGCTGGAACGTGTCGAGATGGTGAAGCTTCTCAAATCCATCAGCCAAGACCGCACCATGATCATCGTCGACCACGACATGGATTCGCTGTTCGAGCTGGTCGAACGCGTCACGGTGCTGCAGGAGGGCCGCGTGCTGGTCGAGGGCACGCCGGCCGAGATCAAAAACGACGCGGCCGTGCAGGAGGCCTATCTCGGGGGAGTGCACGACGCATGAGCCTGCTCGAGGTCAACAAGCTCAACACCTATTACGGTGACTCCCACATCCTGTTCGATGTGTCGCTGACCGTTGATCGCAACGAGGTGGTGGCGCTGCTCGGCCGCAACGGCGCCGGCAAAACCACGACATTGAAGAGCCTGATGGGCGTGGTCACGCCGAGTACCGGTTCGATCGTCTTCGACGGCGTCGAGATCGCCGGGAAGAAAAGCCATGCCATCGCCCAAGCCGGCATGCAGCTCGTTCATGAAGATCGACGCATTTTCGGCAGCCTCAATGTCGAGGATAACCTCATTCTGGCAGGCCTGACGGCGGTGAGCCGATGGCCGCTCGATCGCATCTACGCCATGTTTCCGCGGCTCAAGGAGCGGCGTTTGAGCCGCGGCACCGATCTGTCCGGCGGCGAGCAGCAGATGCTCGCGATCGCCCGCGCGCTCATCCGCGAGCCGAAAATCCTGCTGCTTGACGAGCCGTTCGAAGGCTTGGCGCCGATCATCGTGCACGATCTGCTGGCAACGTGCAGGACGCTCGCCGAAGCGGGACAGACCATTATGATCGTGGAGCAGAATATTTCCGCCACCATGACGCTGGCCGACCGCATCTACGTGATGCACAACGGCCATATCGTCAATTCATTGTCAGCGCAAAAAGTGCGAGGACAGCCGGAATTACTGCATCGCCATCTCGGCGTCTAGCTGCGCTGTGTCGACTTCAATTCCCGCTTGGATCTCACATGGTGCATTGAAAGCACAAATCGACCTTTCGCATGGGCTAGTTTGATCAGGATCACGCAGCCGGCCCACAGCCATCGCTCCGTGCGAGCCGTTTGGCGCGAGGTTCGCTTTGGCCTTCTGAGCAATCCGCCGCTTTGCTGCGGTCGGCGTTGTCGTTCCATAATCTGTCAGTATGCGAATTAGATTTTCCAGGAATTAGCGAACTCTTCCACCCTTCGTCTACTCAAAGCTCTCAAACCTCTCGGTTGCTGGATTGACTTGACATTAAAGGATAGTCAGTGAATTCTGGATGTAACTAGATAGATAGTTACAGATCGTGATCACTGGGACAACACGTCTCTACGCCATTATCGGCGATCCTATCGGGCACGTGCGCACGCCTATGGCGTTCAACGATTATTTTCGCGCGCGCGACATCGATGCGGTCTGTTTGCCCATCCACATCGGCCGCGACGACCTACGGCGTGGTTGGGCTGGACTTAAATCGATCCTTAATCTGGACGGCTTTATCGTCACCGCGCCGCATAAGGGAGAGGCCGCGAGCCTGTGCGACATGCTCGAAGGTGACGGCATTCACACCAAGGTGGTTAACACCGTGCGGCGCGAGGCCGACGGCCGTTTTGTCGGCACTCTTCTCGATGGCCGTGGCTTCGTCAGCGGGCTGACATCGCACGGGCATGAGGTGGAAGGTCGTCGCTTCTACATCGCAGGCGCCGGCGGCGCTGGCACCGCTCTAGCCTTCGCGCTCGCACATAGCGGCGCCCGCGCCATCACTATTCACAACCGCACCAAATCCAAAGCGGTGAACCTTGCGGCTGATGTCGGCAAAACTTATCCCGATTGCGATGTGCGCGTCGGCACAGCTGATGGGTCTGGCCATGATATTGTCGTCAATGCCACATCGCTCGGGCTCGAGCCCGACGATCCGCATTCCTTCAATCTCCAGACCGCCGATGCCTCGGCGCTCGTTGCCGAAGTGATCATGAAGCCGGAAATGACACCGCTTCTAATCGCTGCACAGAAGCGCGGCCATGCCATTCACTTCGGCACGCATATGCTCAACGGCCAGCTTGAGCAAATGATGAAGTTTCTCGGCGTCAGCACGGACTCGAAGACATGACCTATGTCGTTACTGAGAATTGCATCAAGTGCAAATACATGGATTGCGTCGAAGTCTGTCCGGTCGATTGCTTTTACGAGGGCGAGAACATGCTCATCATCCATCCCGACGAATGCATCGATTGCGGCGTTTGCGTACCGGAATGTCCGGCCGAGGCTATCAAGGCCGACAATGAGACGAATACGGAAACGTGGCTCAAGCTCAATGCCGAATATGCGCCGCAGTGGCCGAACATCACCAAGCGCAAGGAGCCGCCGGCGGACGCCAAGAGCTTTGACGGCATAGGAGGCAAGTTCGAGAAATATTTCAGCTCGGAGCCGGGGCCAGGCTAAAAACGGGCGTCACGCTTTTCCTGAAACGCTTTGATGCCTTCGATGCGGTCTTTGTCCGACATGCAGAGGACGTGAAGCTCGTTCTCGTAGCGCAAGCCGATTTCAAGGGGCATAGACAGAGCCGCGCGTACCGCGGCCTTGACCGCGAGCGTCGCCGTCGGGCTGAACGACGCGATCTTCTGTGCGATCTCCGCGACGCGCGAAGCGACGGCGTCATCGTCAACCACTTCCTCGACAAGCCCAATGCGCAGCGCCGTCTCCGCAGCGACCGGATCGCCGGTGAGCAGCATCCACATCGCGTGCCCGGCACCGACAAGCCGTGGCAGCATTTGCGATGCGCCTCCCCCACCGAGCCAACCTCGTGTGATCTCCGGTCCGCCGATCTTGGCGCTCCGGCCGGCGACACGGATATCCGCGGAAATCGCGATCTCCATGCCGCCTCCGAGCACCCAGCCTTTCAGCGCCGCAATCACTGGCTTTTTGATATCGCGTACCAATGCTGCGTATTCGATGCGGTCGCGAAATGCCATAATGTCGGAAAGATCGGCAAGTGTATTGAGATCGCTTCCAGCCGAGAAGGCGCGGTCGCCGGCTCCGGCAATAGTCGCAACACGGATGGCTTTATTTTCATCGATCTCGCGGCAAACACGCTGCAATTCGCGTGTCATGTCCGGCGTGATCGCATTCATCTTGTCGGGCCGGTCAAGAAGGATCTGGCCGATTTGATCCTGTACGGTAAGCACGACCCGTCCGCTCATGCTAACTTCTCCGGAAGTGCATGATGGGACCGCCGCTCTACCTCTTGCAAGATTCCAGCGACATCGAGACCACTGCCGAAATGGCCGATCATATCTCCGAACATGCCGACCAGACAATCGAGCAAGGTAAAATTCAAGCCCGATGCGGCAGCGAGCGCCTGCGCGGTGCGCAGATCCTTCAGCTCATATTCGGCCGGGCCGCCTGGAACGAAATTGCGCGCGACCATCCGCTCGCCGTGGATATTGAGAATTTTTAAATCGGCAAACCCGCCCATTAGCGCCTGGCGCACCGCGGCCGGATCGGCACCGCCACAGGCGACGAAATGCAGGGCTTCGGCAACCGCCGCCATGGTCGCGCCGACGATGATCTGATTGGCGAGTTTCGAGAGCTGGCCCGAACCGACAGGGCCTACATGGGTGACGCGGCCCAAGGGCGCAAACACATCGGCCAGCGCCTCGATCGTCTTGCCGTCTCCACCGGCCATGATTGCAAGCGTGCCGTCACGCGCACCGGGCTCGCCGCCCGATACCGGCGCGTCAATGTAGTGGATGCGCTCGCCGAGTCGTTGGGCCTGATCACGGCAGGTCTCGACCGGAATCGAGCTCATCACGACCAGAACCGACCCCTGCGCCAACACCCCGACTGGCCTCCGCCCGGCGCTATCGGCGGAGAACAGAACCTCTTCGACAACAGGGCCATTGCTGAGCATGACGACCACGACGTCCGCCTCGGCACAAGCTGCCGATGGCGTATCCACCACGCGCACGCCGAATTGCGCAAGCTTGCCGGCTTTGTCGCGGCTGCGATTCCAGGCGGTTACGGAAAGCCCGGCCTGCGCCAGCCGGCGCGCCATGTGCCCGCCCATAATGCCGGTGCCGAGAAAGGCAACGCGCCGCGGCATGGCTCACGCCGTCTGCGCGTGTTTTTTAACCGCCGCCAGTTGCTTGAATTCGGCCGACTTTTTGTAGAATGCATCGAGCGGATAGCAGCCGGAGACAATGCTGTTGCGGGGCGCGGTGGTGCAGTCGCTAAAGGTACGGCAGCAGCGCTTCTTTTGCAGCGGCTTGTTCCGCAGAATGTCGAGCGGCAATTCGGGATAGGCGAGGACCATGCGCCCGAGCCCAACCAGGTCAACCCAGCCCTGGCGCACGACGGCTTGCGCGACATTCGGGAAGTATTCCTGCAGATAAGTATAGCCGCTGCCCATGAAGCAGAAATCGGGGAACGCGGCTTTCAGGTCGCGCACGACCTCAAGCTGGCGCATGACGCCGACAAACGGATCTTCCGGCGGATGATACCCGTCGGACGGTGGATAAAGCGCCGGACGGATGATGTGCGGATTGTAATACGGGCTTCCCGCCGTGATGTTGACGAAACGGATATCAAGACTGCGCAGGATTTCAAGAAACGCCTTGGTCTCCGTCAAATCATATTGCAGCGGATCGTCGGCATTGGCGCCGAACGCATAACGATATGGCCGCTTGAAATCATCCGGTACGCCAGGGCCGAGCGCGCCCGGCACTGAACGCGCCGGGTCCGGCTTGAAGGGCACGGAATCGATTGCACTGAGGCGCACACCGATGCGCAGCCGCGGCGCTTCGGCGCGGATGCCAGCGACGATCTCGCGCAGGAAACGCGTACGATTTTCGAGGTTGCCGCCATAAGGACCGGGTCGGTCGACGGCGCTGAGGAATTCGTGGCCGAGATAGCCGTGGCAATGTTTGATGTCGACGAAATCGTAGCCGCACCGCTCGGCCCGCTTCGCCGCGATCACATAGTCGTCAATTAGGCGCTTGATCTCGTCGTCGCTGATCACCGGCCGCCCGGCTGGATAGCCGAACTTCTTGTCGAGCAGCGGATGGTTATAGGCAATGATCGATTCGAATTTGGTATTGTCGTTCGGCTTGCAGAAGCGCCCGGAATGGGTGAGCTGCAAACCAATGATGATATTGTCCTCGCCGCTGGTCGCTTCCTTATGGGCGTCAATGAGGATCTGGCGGAGTTCGGCGATATCCTTCTGGCTATGTTCAGCCATGTAGAGCTGCTTCGGATTGGCGCGGCCGTCCGGCCGCACCGCGCAGGCCTCGCCGCCCCAGATCAGCTTGGCGCCGCTGTGACCGAAGCGCTTCCAGCGCCGCTTGGTGTTCTCCGACGGCCGCCCGTCAGTCTGGCAGTCCCAGCCTTCCATCGGCTGCACCGCGAGCCGATGGTCGATGGTCATGCCGTCGAATTCAAATGGCGCACCGAGCGGCGAATTCGGTCCGCCGGAGACGATATCGTCGCAGGGCATGTCGAGGCCCAGCGACTGCACGTAGCTGCGGAAGCCAGATACGCCGTCGAACGAGCCAGCTTTCGGATAATCGCCGAACTTCATGTGTCCTCCGTGCCATTCTGCCGGGCGTTTTTGTCCGGCGCGCTCACTGCGCTTTTACATAAGCAATGATGACGTCGACCGCGTGTGCGCGCCGCGCTTTGTGCTCGGACGCGCCCGCAAGCTGACGCCCGAACGCAGTCGACAGCGTTGCCGAATTGGAAAAGTAGAAGTAACTCAGCGCTGACATCGACACGTAGAGCTGAAATGGATCGATACCGGACCTGATAACGCCCTTATGCTCGCCTGCTTCCAGAACCTTGCAGAGCATGTCGACGAGCGACATGTGCATATCGCGCAGCCGGCGTGAGCGCTTGAGATATTTACCGCCTTGCAGGTTTTCCGCGGCGAGGAGCGGAATGATGCGCGGATTCTCGACGTAATAGTCAAACTTGAACTCAACGAGTTTCCGGATTGCCTCAAGCGGATCTAGATGCGTGAGATTGAGCTCCCTCTCGCGCTCTCGCATTGCGCCATAGGCGCGCTCAAGGACGGCAACATAGAGATCGTCCTTCGAGCGGAAATAATAGTAGAGCATGCGCTTATTGGCCGCCGATTCCTCGGCGATGACATCGACGCGCGCGCCGGCAAGCCCTTTGGCCGCGAATTCGACCTCGGCGGCATCGAGCAAGGCGCGGCGCGTGCGTTCGGAATCACGGACCGGTTCGAGTTTGGCCTTGGCTTTCGCCGAGGCCGCCGGTCGTTTCGTCTTCGGCGTGGCTCCGACCGGCATCAGTGGAGCCCCCCCTTTAGGAACTGTTCAAGCCGTGCCGATCGAATCGGACGCGGGTTCCGAGCAATTGTAGCCGCAAGCCCCATCGGTTCGGGTCTGAAAATGCGTGGATCCATCTCCTTCAGATCCGCCGCGACGTCCGGCCGGAATTCCATCTGCGCGAAAATATCGCGTTCTGGATCGATGCCCGGTGCGACCTCGATGAGTTCGAGGCGGCTGCGCTCATTACGGTGGAACACAGCGCGTTCAGTCACATAGAGGGCGCGCTGACCATTCTGCGCAGCGAGCGGGCCCGAATAGGTCACCTGCTGCAAGTCGAGCACGAATTTCTTCTCCACGCCTTCTCTGGCGATTCGTGTACGGCCGTCAGGCCAATCGATAGCAAGGCCGCCGGCGGTGAAGGTGCCGCTGAAAACAATGGTCTTGGCGTTCTGGCTGATATTGATGAAACCGCCCGGCCCGATGATACGGTCGCCGAAGCGGCTTACATTGACGTTGCACGCCGCGTCCACCTCGGCGAAAGACAGAAAAGCGAGATCGAGACCTCCGCCATCGTAGAAATCGAACTGATAGGGCTGGTCGACCATGGCGTGATAGTTGCGCCCGGCGCCCGGCTCGTTGCCGGTCGCAGGCACGCCGCCGATGAGTCCCTGCTCGTTGGTGAGCACCACTTCGTGGACGGCATTCTCTTCGGCTGCCAGCGAGGCGATGCCGGTCGAGACACCCGAGCCAAGGTTGCAGATCGCGCCGCTGTAAAGCTCAAGGCTCGCGCGCCTCGCGATGACCTTACGTGGCGAGAACGGTAGCGTCTCAATATTCAGGAGCGGCACTTTCATTTCGCCGGCATAGGCCGAGTCATGCACGGTGAAAAACGTCTGAGTCTGATCCGGCACGACCACAATCAGATCGACCAGCATGCCTGGGATTTTTACCTGTTTGGCCGGCAGTGTCCCGCGCAGCGCCATGCGCTTGACCTGCGCGATGACGATGCCGCCGGCGCGACGCGCCGCCTGAGCCATCGACAGCATCTCGCCGAACACAGCCTCATGTTCCATAGTGATATTGCCGTCTTCATCGGCCGTGGTGCCGCGAATGAGCGCAACATCGACGTGGAACGGCTTAAAGAACAGATAATCCTTATTGCCGATCTGGATGAGGTCGACCAGATCTTCCTTGGCGAGCGCAGACTGCTTGCCGCCGCCGTGGCGAGGATCGATAAACGTGTGCAGGCCGACATGGGTAATGAGACCCGGGCGGCCGGCCGCCATTTCACGGGTGAGTTGCGACAGGCAGCCCTGCGGCAGCGTATAAGCCTCGATCTGATTGGCGGCAGCCATGCGCTCGACCGGCGGCGAGTCGACGAGCGTGCCGCAGACGACGCGCTTGAGCAGCCCCTGATGCGCGAGGTGGCCGATACCGCGCTTGGCGCGGTCGCCGAGGCCAACCGGATGTACCGTCGTCAGATCGCGCGGCTCGCCTTCAGCCAAAAAACGCTGTGCGACCGCGGCAATCAGCGCGTCGGGCACTGAATGCCCCGCGCCGGAGCCGCCGATCAGAAGCGTATTACCGTTGTCGACGACTCTAGCGGCCTCCTTCGCTGTGACAACTCGGGGCGCCATACTCGCTCCTCACGCCGTGCCGTGAACGCGCAGAACGTCTTTCAGCCGGGCTGCGGCCATATCCGGATCGCGGATGAGGCCCGCGCCGTCGGCGAGCCTGAACGCTTCGACGAGATGCAGCAGTGAGCGCGCGCTTTGCTGGCCGCCGACCATGACGAAATGCGATTGATGGCCGTTGAGATAAGCCAAGAAAACGATTCCGGTCTTGTAGAAGCGCGTCGGCGCCTTGAAGAGATGGCGCGACAACGGCACTGTTGGCTCGAGAATCTTCCAATATTGGTTCTTGTCACCGCGGCTATGTGCACTCAGCGCTGCAGACGCGGCCGGTGCAATGGCATCGAAGATACCTAGAAGCGCGTGCGAGAAGCCCTGCGCATCGCCCGCGATCAGCTCAGGAAAATTGAAATCATCGCCGGTATAAGTGAGCACGCCTTGTGGCATGCGCCGCCGCAACCGGATTTCCTTGTCCTTTTCGAGCAAGGACAGTTTGATGCCGTCGACTTTATCGGCATGATCGCCGATGATGTCGATGCACACATCCATCGCCACTAGGTGATCGGCGCTCCCCCAATAGCCTGCCAGCGCCGGATCGAACATTTCGCCGAGCCAATGAATGATCACGGGCTCGCGCACCTGTTCGAGAATGCGGCCATAGACCTCGGCGTAATCGTCCGGAGATTTCGCCGCGGCGGCAAGCGCGCGGCTCGCCATCAAGACAATGCGGCCGCCGCAGGCTTCGACCGCTTCGATCTGTTCCTCATAGGCGCCGATCACATCATCGAGCGTCACCGCGGGCGACGGGAGAAGCTGATCCGTACCGACACCGGAGAACACAACGGCACCCGGCACGTCGCGCGCTGCCTCAACCGAACGACGGATCAGTTCAAGCGCGTTGGTCCAGTCGAGGCCCATGCCGCGCTGCGCGGTATCCATGGCTTCGGCGACGCCGAGCCCGAGCGACCACAAATAGCGGCGAAATTCGATCGTTGCGTCCCAGTCGATGGCCGGCGTCATCCAGGGGTCGACGTCGGCCAGCGGATCGGCCACAACATGCGCGGCCGCGAGCACAATGCGATCAAAGCGTTGATCGCCGTTGCCGTTCCAAGCACGCGGCCCTTGCATGCGATAGTGCTCGAGCCTGCCGTCTGCGGTGGGCAATTCTATGAGCGGCATCATATGATCGGCTCTCGATCAATAGGCTCTTCGACATTAGTTCTTGGATTAGCTAATTATCTAGTTAGTTATATTGCCGTGACGCTTGGCCTGTCAACGTAGCTATTCGGAATAACCCAGCAAAATGAGCATTATCCGCAGTGAAGCCGTCACCTCGAGGAAATCGGCTTGCCCTCGCTGCCCGCCGCAGAATACCGCGTGATGAAAGGCGGGCCGTTTGGCTGCCATTTTCTTTCGGGTTCATATTTTGTCGCGCCGGAACGATCCGGCTCAATCCATCGCCAACACGCCTTTGGATTTGAAAATATCGCGGATATGCGCTGAGTATTCGTGGAAACGCTCCGGCAGACGATCAAGACGCCGCGGACGAGGTAGATCGATGTCGAGAATATCGACAATGCGGCCGGGCCGCGGACCCATCACCACCACACGGTCGGCGAGCAGCACGGCTTCGGGGATGCTGTGGGTGATGTGGAGCGCGGTCTTTCGGGTCTCCATCCAGAGCCGCTGAATGTCCATGGATATCTGCTCACGCGTGAGCGCGTCGAGCGCGCCGAACGGTTCGTCCATCATCAGCATGGTCGGGCCGTGCACTAGGGCGCGGCAGATCGAAACGCGCTGGCGCATACCGCCGGACAATTCATAAGGCCGCTTCTTCTCGAACCCCTCGAGCCCCGTCGCCTTCAAGAGATTGCGCGCTACCGGTTCATATTTAGCGCGATCCATTTTGCGGATGTCGATCTGCAGCATCACATTCGCGAGCACGTCGCGCCAATCGAGCATGATGGCTTCCTGGAACACGATACCGACATCGGTCTGCGGGCTGTCGACCTTTCTGCCGCCGATGGTGATGGTGCCCGACGTATAGGGCGACAGTCCTGCCACCATTTTCAGAATCGTCGTCTTACCGCAACCGCTCGGGCCAACAATGGCGACGAACTCGGATTCCCTGATGTCCAGATTGATTTCGGCACATGCGTCGATGGCGCCATTTCTCGTCTGATAGCGCTTACCGACATTGTGCAGGCGTATATACGGTTCGCTCATTGGCGCTGCCATTTCCAAATTGAGCTCTCCCCGCGGCGTTGCCGCGGGGAATTGCTCACTCTTCTCACTGCTTCGCCACATAGGGCGAATCCGACAGATATTCATTGGTGTAATATTTGTTCATGTCGGGCTGCTCCGGCATGTTGGCGTATTTTTGCAGTAGATCCTGACTGTCCTGCCAGTCCTCCTTGGCCGACCACATCAACGGCTTATCCTCGGTGCGCTTGCTGTGGATGATGGTCATGGTGCCGTTAATCTCGAGAAGTGCGATCTCCTTGTTGAAGGCGGGCGCACGCTTTACGAAAATATCGGCGGCCTCGTCGGGATTCTTTTGCGTGTAGGCCCAGCCGCGTTGCGAGGCGCGCAGGAAGCGCCGGAGCTGATCCTGATGCTTTGCGTCCTTCAGCCATTCGTTGTTGACGATAATGGCGCTACTCAGCGTCGACACACCGGCCATGTCATAGAGCCGCGTCCATCCCATCTTCACGCCGCTCTTAAGCTGCATGCGCGGCCCCTGATCCATGAAATAGCCGAGCAGCGAGTCGGCTTGTCCGCTTAGAACGGCCTGCTCTTTCGCTTGCGGGTTGGCGACGGTAATCAGGTTCACGTCGCTGACCTGCATGTTGAGTTTGCCCATAAAAGCAGTGAAAATCGCCAGGCTCGCGTCGCCGGCAGTGATGGCGATCTTGCTACCTTTGATCTCGGAGATTTTGTTGGGCCGAGGATTGTCGGCCCGATAGATGAACGACATCGGGCTCTGCTGCAGCGTGACGCCGACCGACTTGATCGGCATGCCAACCGAGACACCACGCATCATCGTCGCAGCATCCACATAAGCGACCGGATTGGTTTGATTGGCGACGAGTTGCGCCACCGTCGTCGAGCCGCTGCCCTCGAGGATTTCGACGTCGAGGCCCTCATCTTTGTAGAAGCCCTTATCCAGAGCGACAAAGAATGGGGCGTGTTCGCCGTAAAGCGTCCAATTCAGCCGAAACGGAAACTTGTCGAGTTCCTGAGCGCTGGCCGCCGTCGATAGCGTCAGTGTGACCGCGAGCGCGGCCAACAACAGCGTTACGAGCCTTTGGTGCTTCATTTTATTCCTCCCTGTATGTGCCGCGTTTTATATTGTCACGGCATATCGTGTTGTCAGATGGGCCTACATGGTGCCGGCCTCTTCACGGACCCGGTGAGTTACGTGCCACGGGATCAAGAGCGCTTCGACAAGCTCCACGGCGTAATAGAAAACGAGGCCTATAATCGTGAGCGCGAGAATTGTCGCGAACATCAGCGACGTTTCCATGTTGGAATTGGTCACCAGCAGCAGATAACCCAGCCCGCGGTCGGCGCCGACGAATTCGCCCACCACAGTGCCGGCGATGGCGAGCGTGGCAGCCACCTTCAGGCCGCTGAACAGATAGGGCAGGCTCGTCGGCAACCGGAACTGGGCAAAAACCTGCCAACGTGATGCACCCATCGAGCGCGCTAGATCGCCCATTTCCTGCGGCATCGAGCGCAGACCGACCGCAGCATCGATCACGATCGGAAAGAACGAGATGAGGAAGGCCACCAGCACTTTCGGCGTGGTGCCGACGCCGAACCAGACCAGGAATAACGGCGCGATCGCGACTTTCGGTACGATCTGGAAGAACAGCATCGTCGGCATCACCAGTTCGTTGAATTTCTTCGACGAGGTAATGGCGATGGCAAGCGGCACAGCAATGCCGACCGCCAGCGCATAGCCGGCGATCATTTCATAGACCGTGACCCACCCGTTCTTGAGCAATGTGGGAAGCTGATTGTAGAAGGCCGAACCGATTGCCGTCGGCGACGGCAGAAGATACGGCGGCACGTTGTAGACCAGGACGAAGATCTGCCAGGCCAGCAGGAAGCCGACAATGCCGACCAGCGGCAATAGCCTCCTCATCGCGATCAGGGCATAATTTGCCGCTGTGCTCGAATCGAATCTCGCCGGCTCGCTCGCCGAACTCATCATTTCTTCCCTATAGGCTCCGCATTGTTCGTCGTGCGGTCGACGCTCAGTATGTCACAGCGATTACGTCAATGGTACGTCGCGCTAATTGCAGCTCATACTCCTGGCATTTTTGGCCTCTGCCACGGTCGCGAAGGTGCTCTGCGCCTCCTGCGACAATTCAATACCCAAACCAGGTCCGGAGGGCACGTGCATGATGTCGTGCTGCGGGCGAAATCGCGGATCCGTCGTACCGCGGCCGATCAGATATTGCGGGCCGTTCACGGCGGCTGGCAATTTCAGACCGCTCCAGGCGAAGAAGTGGGCAGTCGCCGCCATCGAGAGATCGGGATCTGTGAGACCCGAGGCAAACAACAGAAGATCGTTGTCCCATAGGAGACGCGCGATCTGCGAGGCATTCCATAGGCCGCCGCAGCGCGCGATCTTCATGGCGATGCCGTCGAACATGCCGAGCGCAATAAATTCAGCCGTCTCGACCGGCGACACGATGCCTTCATCCATCAGGATCGGCAGCGCGCCGCGCCGTGTCAAAGTCTCGTAATCGCGCAGCCGGTTCGGCGGTAACGGTGATTCAAGCGCTTTCAGGCCGAGGTCGCTGAGTTTCGGCGTAATATTGACCGCCGTGTCGAGATCGTAATTCGTATTGGCGTCGGCCCAGTGAAAGCCTTCCGGCGCGAATTTCATCACGGCGCGCACGAGTTCGAGATCGTAAGCGGGCGTCTGCGGCGGACCAACTTTGATGTTGAAGTTGTCGTAGCCTTGCGCCTTACCTTCTTCCAGAAGAAGCTCGGCGCCAGCGATTGTCGGCGATTGCACTGTCCAACTCAACTTGATTTGCGATGCTTTCGCGCCGCCTAGGAGTTCGCTCACCGCGCGGCGTGTCTGCTTGCCCCAGAGATCGTAACAGGCGAGATCGACGCTAGCCTTGCAGAGCGGCTGACCCATCGAAAATGAAGGCCGGATGACCCGCTCCATCCGCGCGTGGATATCCGCGATGTCTGAGGGATCGGCGCCGAGAATAGCCGGGGCGAGATAATGCTTGAGCGTGGTCTCGACGGATTCGACCGTCTCATAGGTCCACGTCTCGATCGGCACGGACTGTCCAAGGCCCGTAACACCGTTCTCATCGGTGAGGCGGACAAGAACCGTAGGTCGCGCGGGCGTCTTGAAGAACTTGAATTCGCCGACCAACCGGTAGTCGAAGCGCCCTATCTCGACACGGACAATCCGAGGCATCGGAGCCCTTGAGCTTGGATGTTCCCTACCCCCCATTATTGATTTTATGCCGCTCGGGAGGTTGTCAGGTAGTTTAACTATCTGGTTAGATCGGTACAGCGAAAAATTTATGGAGGGCCCGTCCCCCTGCGCGGGAGCGTGAATATGGGGAATCCATCCCATGGCCCCCTGCCACCCTGATGCAATTCGAAATATCGGCGAAATTCAGTGACTTGCGGCGAAGCGCGACCTGCCCATTCCCCTGTGCGAGACCACGGCGTTAAGCCTGCAGCGAGACAAAATGACCGCACCGACATTCATAGTCCGCGAGATTCGGGTCTTCGAACGGCCGGTGCGGCTGCGCATGCCATTCCGTTTCGGCGTGGTGACGCTCACCCAAGCGCCGCAATGCTTCGTGCGCGCGCGTATCGAAGGCAGGGATGGAAAATCCTGTTGGGGTGCATCTGCCGAGATGCTGGTGCCAAAGTGGTTCGACAAGAACCAGACGCTATCGAACGAGGAGAACTTTGATCAGCTCCGGCTTTCGCTGCAGCTTGCCGCGGATGCCTATCTTCAACCCGGCAAACCCCGCACCGCCTTCGGCCATTTCGCGGCCCATTATGACGAACAGATTGCGGCCAGCGCGGCACGCGGGCTCAACGCACTCGTCGCCAATTTCGGCCCCGCGCAAATCGACCGCGCCATTCTCGACGCCTTATGCCGCAGCAAAGACCGGTCGTTCTACGACGCAGTAAAAACGAACCTCGTCGGCATCGATGCCGGCCTGCTGCCGCAACATCTCGGCGATCTCTCGAGCTTCGACCTACCTCACTTTTTGGCACAACTTGCGCCGTTAACACATATCGCAGCGCGTCACACTGTGGGCTTGCTTGATGTCATCGGCGGCCGTCCGACGCAAGTCTGCGACGGTTTGCCGGAATTGCTGGAACAAGTCGTTGCCGCATACGGACACACTTATTTCAAGCTCAAGATCGGCGGCAATGCCAAGGCTGATCTCGAGCGCCTGATTGAAATTGCCGCCGTGCTCGATCGCCTTCCGACGCCCTATCACGTCACTCTCGATGGCAACGAGCAATATAACGACATCGGCGCGCTTCTCGATCTTTGGCGGCAAGTGCAGGCCACACCGGCGCTCAAGCGGCTCGTCGCCAGCATTTTGTTCATCGAGCAGCCGGTGACCCGTGCTCATGCACTCGAAACGGACGTTGGGCGCCTTTCGGAGGTGAAGCCGGTCATCATCGATGAATCGGATGACGGTTTTGGCGCTTTTGCGCGAGCACGAGCGCTGAATTATGCTGGCGTATCGAGCAAATGCTGCAAGGGTCTCCACAAATCTATTCTCAACGCCGCCCGCTGCGCCCATTGGAACGCCGCGCCAGGGGCATCGCACTATTTCATGACCGGCGAAGATCTCACGACACAGGCCGGACTCGCCGTGCAGCAGGACCTGGCGCTGGTGAATTTGCTCGGTCTCACCCATGTCGAACGCAACGGCCATCATTACGTCAACGGCATGAGCGATCTGCCGGAGAGCGAGCAGGCCGCCTTCCACGCCGCCCATCCCGATCTCTATGAACGCAGCCACGGCGCCGTGCGGCTGAAAATCCGCAAGGGCCAACTCGCTATCGGCTCGCTCGCCGCGACAGGCTTTGCGGCAAGCGCCTACCCCGTCTGGGAGACGTTGACGCCTATGCCGCCGCCGGCGTCCCCGCGACCCGGTGCCGGCCTTCGTAAAGATCGCGCCCAAGCACCAGCGCCCTGATCTTACCGTCGGCGATGCCGCGCTTGAGCATCCAGAAGCCGCAATCGGGGTGAACGTATTTCACCCGGCCGGCGCCGAGCACTTTGTCGGCCTGCTCGATTGCGCGGGCAATAGCATCAGCGCTCTCGATCACGGTCTGCTTGATATCGATGACGCCAAGCCCGAAGCCGATCTCGGGCCGCAAGCTCTTGAACACCTCGAGCTCTTGTGGCGGACGATGCGCATTCTCCATAACGATATGATCGACATGAAGCGCGTTGAGATAGTCGATGAGCGCGTCCCAGCCGCCTTTCTGGATGGTCTGTCCGCCGTAGTTGCCGAAACACAAATGCACAGCGGGCGTGGCGCGGACGGCATCAAGCACACGGTTCATCGCTTCGGCAGCCCATCGCCATTCGTCCGGCTGTCCCGGTAGGTTCGCCTCGTCGACCTGGATGACATCGGCGTCGATATGTTTGACCTGTTCGGCGAGTACGTCAGCGATAGCGAGCGCCAGATCCGCCTTATTTCCGTAATGCCTGTCGAGCAGCATCTTGGCGAGCATGTGCGGCCCGGTCAGTGTGAATTTCAGCGGCCGCGACGCCAGTACCTTGGCCCGTGCGCAGGCTGCCGGCAAATCAAGCGTCCCTGGACCGATCGGGCCTTCGACCACGCCCGGCGGCCGGGTGCGGAATTTCAGATCCGGCGATGACTTGAACTGCAGCCATTCGGCAAGCCCGATGTCCCGCCGCACGCCCGCCATCGGCCGCACGAAATATTCGATCATGCCGTTGGTCTCGGGATGATTGACGTCGAAGCGATACAACTCGCCATCGCAGACCAGATCGATGCCAGCCTGCTCCTGCGTTGCAAGGACGACACGCATGGCATCGAGGAGCGCTTGGTCGGACGGCAACGCAACCAGCCAGTCCGGCACAGGATAAGAACCGACGGTGGTGGTGAGAATACGTGGCTTGGCGTTCATTGGGGCCTCCGCAACGTCCTATGTCCGCCGCCGGTCTTCATCGCCGGCGTGCTTTTGCGCTATGTAACTGTATAGTTACATGTTTTCGAGTGTCAAACGGGCACACGCATTTGCGCAGATGCGATCCGCGCTCCCTCGACCAGCGCCGCGAATTTCGCCCATACGATGCTTTCGTGGATCTCATCATTGCCAGCAAAGCTAGCGAAGCCGCAATCAGTGCCTGCGATTACCCGTTCGCGGCCGAACGCATCGATCCAGCGGGTCAGCCGTTGCGCGATCGACTCAGGATGTTCGACCATCACATTGGATTGCGTGATCATGCCGGGAATCATGATTGCATCGTCGGGAAGCTTCGCGTCCCGCCACGACGTCCATTCGTGCTCATGCCGCGGATTGGCTGCCTCGAAGGAGAACGCGCCAGCATTCAGGCGACCGAGAATATCGACGACATGTTTGACTTCCATATCGTGCAGGCGCGGACCAAAATTGATGCCATAACAGGTGTGAAAGCGCACACGATCTTTGGGAATACCGCGCAACGCATGATTGATCGCTTCAACACGTTTGGCGATCCATGTCCGGCATTGTTCGAGGCTGAGATCGGGATGCGTCACGTAATAGGTCACCAGACGCGGCTCATCGACCTGCAGCAGAAAACCGGCATCGACGATCGCGCGATATTCCTCGCCCATCGCCTCGGCAAGCGCGAACAGATATTCCTCGTCGGATTTGTAATAGGCATTGCGGTTCCAGTCCTCGATACTGGAAACCGACGTCGCAGGTACAAAAGCCTCGGCAACTTTGACGGGTGAGAGCGCCGTTTTGAGATTATCGAGATCCGTCTTGAGACGCTGCGCGCCGCGATACTTAATTGGGGCGGTGCAAACGTAGTGCGTATGTCTGGTATGCACATTGGCAAGCTGCGGCTTGTAGTAATCGGGGAAAGCGCGAACTTCGCGGGAGCCGACCCAGGGGCTTTGATTCCGATGGGTGTTATCGACTTCGAAGCCACCCAGACGTTCGTTAATATAAGTGATGAAACTTGGCTTACTCATCTCGCCGTCATCGACGATATCGATGCCAATGTCGGCCTGCTTGCGGACAATATCAGTGACAGCCTTGCGGACTCGAACCTCGTAATCCGCTTCGTCGATGCTTTCGCCGTTGCGCCGTGACACGCTCATCGCATGAAGATCCGCCGGTCGCGGCAAGCTGCCGACATGGGTAGTGAGAATGTGATCCCCACTGGTTCTCATCGGCGTTCCCTCTGCTTTTGCTTTTTGATGCTCGAATTCTTAGCAATGTAACTATCTAGTTACAAGGCATGGCAAGGAGCAAGATGAGGGCAAGAGGCGACCATAGTCGTTGCGAGCCTTCGCGATTTTACACACTCACTGGGCAGGAATTGGCAAATTTCGGCGAGCACCCTGGGATAGCGTAACCGAGACGCGCCCTCGGACTCGCAACTCGCTAGGAAATCAGTATTTCTTAGTCAGTTCCGCGAAAACAAACGATCGCTTCCGGCTTTTGTGATGATCTCGCCCAGACAAACCTGGATATCGAAAATTCGCCGCCGGAGACTTAGGGATAAAATCCGCGAGTGAGGACGCGAAAGGGCTCGAGGAGCTCGCCTGGAGACGTGTTAGCAGGTCGGTAAAGCCCGGAAGTGTCGAGAGTTTTTCTAGGAACGGAAACTGTCCGGAGAGACCGCACTGGTTGGCTGCCCTGGCAGGATTCGAACTGCCAAATGTCGAATTTGAATTCGGTATTTGAAATGTCGCCAGAATTTCGCGTGATTTTCGAACGAACCGTGACCAGAGACTATTCGCGCCTCAGCTGACCGAAACGTCACATGCACCTCGCGGCTGAACTGGCTGCCCGGACGCCAGAATTCGAACCGGTCCCCGTTTTTTGCGGCGAAACCACATTCGCCCTAACGCCAAACGCGGACAACGCTCCGCTCCGCCAGACGACAATCACGCTCTAACCGGCGAGACGTATCGGCCCGGGCTTCTTCGGCTCAAAGAGAGCAACCAGATCATCAAGAATCGGCGAATATGCCGCGTGGGTGCGCATCATCCAGCTCCGCAGGCCCTCGCTGTTGTGATGCTTCTTCCGCTCGTTGGGCAGATCAATCCACTGGTTCTTGGTCTCGTCGCGAATTGTCGCCATCGGGTCGAGCCCCTCCTCGACTTTCTTGATCTCGCGACGAAGAACGCGCCGATACATGGCGATGCCTTGATCGGACGCCCCCAGATTTTCACGCGTGCGATCAGCGATAGGTCCTTGGGTGACCCATGCCATAATGTCCTGGCTTTCGACGTTGTCGAGGATGAACTCGCCGTCCTTGTTTTTGAATGGAACCTCATAGAGGTGTACTTTTTCGGTCAGCTTTGGATCAACCTCGGTGTCCTTCGGCGGCATGTAAGCTGAGTACCAGAAGTGCATGGTGTTGGTGTCGTCGATAGGCACGCGAATCTGGAATGCGTAATAGCGCGAGTTCTCGTCGCCGTTTCCGACCGAGAGCATGTTCGGGAAAACCACCGGATGGCCGACGCGCCAATCGTCGGAATCCTCGGAATGACCCGCCAGCAATCGATGCTTGGTTATGCCGTATTCGAATTCGCGGAACGCGATCTTCTCGTGCTTGGCGCTGATCGCAACCTTGACGCCTTCATTCTCCTTGATGAACTCATAATGGTGACCGTGCAGCCATTCGGTGTGAATCGGATCGAGCGAATTTTCCATGATCTGCAGCCAATTCACCGGAACCACCGTCCTGCCGAGCATCTTGATGGTTCCGTCCGCGACGAAGCCGTCATAATGCGGAAGCAGCGGGCGCGGTTCAGGACCGAGATAGGCGAAGAGAAGACCGCCGAGTTCTTCGACCGGGTAGCCCTCGGTCCCGACTTTGTCGCGGAATGCCGTTTTGTCGGATTCGTTCGGCTGGTTCAAGCATTGCCCATTCCGGCCAAACTCCCAGCCGTGGTAAGGGCAGCGGATGCCGTCTTTGGTCGGGATGCCGTATGCCAGCGAGGCGCGACGGTGCGGACAAAACTCGGCGATCAAACCAAACCGGCCTTGCCGATCCTTGAAGAGAACCAGATCTTCGCCGAGCAGCCGCACGCGCTTTGTCCATTTGTCAGTCATTTCCACTGCAGCGGCGATCGGCTGCCAATAACGCCGCAGCAGATTACCGGCCGGCGTTCCCGGTCCGACGCGTGTCAACATGTCGTTCTGCTCGGCAGTCAGCATGGATCGTTTCACTTTCGCCGTTTGTCTTGCGGGATCGCGACGCGGCATCGCTTTGCGACCATCAACAGAATCAAGTCTGCATCCGGTGCAAATCGAGCATCTGAAATCCTTCGAAATTCGAATTTGACGAAATTACATCTGGTAGTCCAAGACATTGAATGGCTGGCTGCCATCATCAAAAGTGATAGGTGCCCCGAAGTGGGGCCGAGAAGCGCGAAAGTCGTCCTAGCCGAGTCCATAGCGTGCGCGCTAAGATAATGCAGCGACAAGAAAAATTGGCCTGCCCCGGGCTCGGGGAGGCCGCGATGGGTGCACCGCGTCCATGGACTTCCGCCAGTTGAAATATTTTACGATGGTCGCCGAAGCGAAGAGCTTCACGCGGGCGGCGGAACTACTCGGACTAGCGCAGCCCGCGCTCAGCAATCAGATGCTAAAGCTTGAGGAAGAGTTGCAGGAGCAGCTGTTCATCCGGCATTCGCGCGGCATCGAGCTCACCGACCCCGGACGGCGGTTGTTGAGCCATGCGCGAGCTATTCTCCATCAGGTGGATGTGGCCGTGGAGGACGTGCGAGGGGCCCGCGACGAACCCGAAGGCCTAGTGCGCGTCGGGATGCCCCGCAGCATGGGCGAGATCCTTGCCGTGAAATTACTTCAGGAAGCGCGGCGCCGGGCACCCGCGATGTCGGTCCGCATTGTCGAGCATTTCAGCGAAAGTCTCTACGCTTTGCTCCTTGAGCGGGAACTGGATATCGCCCTCACCTACAGCACCGAGAACTCCGTCCGGGTTGTTGCCGAACTCATTTCGCTTCAGCGCCTCAGCCTCATTTCGCCGGTCAATTCAGACCTTCCGTCAGTGGATCAGATCGCGCTTTCAAGCGCCATGGAACTGCCGCTGATTCTCGGGTCGCCGCCTCATGTCGTGCGCAAATTGCTCACCGCGGCCGCTATGGAAAACGGCACGCTGCCCAACGTCGTGCATGAGATGGATTCCTTGCAGACGACGTTGAGCATGGTGGAAGGAGGCCTCGGACACACCGTCCTTCCGGCAACGCTCGCTGCGAAGGCCGCCCAAGAAGGCCTAGTCGAAGTCCGGACAATCGTCAGTCCCGAGGTGACCCGCAAACTTCATCTGGTACGGCCGGCGCAAAGCACGCCGACGCGCGCGCAGCTCCTCATTCGCAATCTGCTGATGGAGCTTTTGCAGCAACTCCCGCCGGAAGCACGTGAGGTTCGCTATTCCGATGCTCTTTCATGACGTCGAGAAACGTCGGCATGTGTTTTGACTATTGCAGCCATCACCAGATTGTATTGTGAAGCTCTCGGGCTGTCGGCCATTATAACAGATGCACAAAGTGCAGCGCGATGACGGACAGGTATGACAGGACACACGAGATCGGATCGGCTTCGCCTGGGATTGGTCGGCTTGGGCGCAGCCGGTAGAGCCTTCTTGCCTGCTGTCCTTGCTCACAATAGCTTCACCTTGGGCGCCGTAGCCGATCCCGACCACCAGACGCGCGCCGAAATCGAACAGCAAACCGGCGCACCCGGCTTCGATAGCTTGCCGTCGATGCTTGCAGGGAGCGATCTCGATATCATCTACATCGGCACCCCCACCGAACTTCACCGCGACCATGTGATGCTCGCCTGCGCGGCGCGCAAGCACGTCCTGACCGAAAAGCCCATGTCGACTTCGCTCGACGGCGCAAAGGCCATGGTTGAGGCCGCACAAGCCGCGGGCGTTCTGCTCATGGTCGGGCATTCCCACAGCTTCGATCTGCCCATCCGCAGCATGCGCGAGATCATCGCCGCCGGCACGCTCGGACGGGTCCGGATGATCCAGACTTGGTGTTTTACGGATTGGATCTATCGGCCGCGCCGGCCCGATGAATTGAACCCCGACCTCGGTGGCGGGGTGACCTACCGGCAAGGCGCGCATCAATTCGACGTCATCCGCCTACTCGGCGGCGGAATGCTAAAGAGCGTGCGCGCCACTACTTTCGATTGGGATCCGGCGAGAAAATCCATAGGAGCGCACGTTGCCTATCTGCAGTTTAGCGACGGCGCTGCGGCGACCGCCGTCTATAACGGCTACGGATACCTACCGAGCGCCGAGCTTTGTTTCGACATAGGCGAATGGGGACTGCCGCAGAAACCGGAAGATCGCGCTCCCCGCCTTCGCACCGGCACGCAGGTCAGTGCAGCTGATGAACTGGCGGCCAAACGCAAACGAGCAAAGACCGCTATCCCGGCCGCGGCACCTTTTCAGCCGTTTTTCGGACTGACGGTCGTGAATTGCGAGCGGGGCGATCTACGCCAATCGCCTCAAGGCATCTATTTGTATTCCGCGAACGGGCGTGAAGAGATCGTCCTACCGACCGATCGCAGTCCGCGGTCGCTCGTGCTCGATGAACTGGCGGATGCGCTCCTCCACGACGTCCCGCCCATTCATGATGGGCGATGGGGCCTCGCCAATCTCGAAGTATGCGCCGCCGCGATTGCATCCTCGCAAAGCGCCCGCGATGTCGAACTGATCTATCAGGTGCCGGTTCCTGCGCTGTCGCGCGCCAAGACCGACGAACTGACCCTCGACCGGTAGAATGCGCTCGGCGCATCAGGCCGAATGGAGCCGCTCATGCAATCTCTTGCGCTGGAAATCTCGGACGATCACCTACGCCTGACGATTTCGCCGGCCGACCGCCAGATCGGGCGCCTAGAATTAGAGGCTATCGATCTCGACGCCTTCATCCGCAGGCTGACCGAATGCCGCTCCAGAATGCTTCCGGTGCACCCCGCCGAACCGCCGGCCGCCCCGGACCGGCTTTATCCCACCGACAATTTGCTGCTGAACGTGAGCGCCTGCGAGACGCCGCCGGCAATTCAAATCGCGATGCAGCATCCGGGTTTGGGTTGGATCGTAACCACGTTGTCGCGCGATCAGGCCGAAGGCCTACAAAGCGCGATCGATTTTGCGCTACAGGATATTCCGCGCGACTCGATGCGGCGCGCAGATCAGGCGTGATCGTTCGTTCTGCGCGCCAACGGCGCGGGCGAGATTATCCGCGCTGAGGTCCCGTCGCCACGGGTCGCGATAAATCCGCGCTCCATGCTGACCAGGAACCGATATAAAGTGCTGGCTTGAGACCGGCCACTGTCATCGCGGCAACTGCATGCGCGGCGGAATTGCCGCTGCCGCAATAGACGCCGATCTTGCCCGAGGCATCCGCGCCGAGCGAAGCAAAACGCGCGCGTAGATCGTCGGTCGATTTGAATTTGCTGTCGGCGATGCTATCGCCCGCAGCCGCGTGGATGGCGCCGGGAATATGTCCGGTGCCGGCTTTCGCTGGGTCGCCGATGTAAGAGGAGCGCGGCCGGGCATCGAAAAGCTTCCCCTGCTTGGCGAGAGTTGTCGCTTCGTCAGCCTCGATGGTCGGCATATGGCCGGGTGTCAGCACCACATCGCCGGCTTGCGCAGCCTGAGTGGCGACGTAATGAGATGAGGGCCGATGCGCCGCGACCCAGGCGCCATGACCGCCGTCGAGAATGCGGACATTGTTCAAGCCGCCCCAGCGCAGCGTCCACCATGCGCGGGACGCTTGCGCGCCGCCGGCGTTGTCGTAGACCACGATGACGCTGTCGCCGCGGATGCCCCAAGCGCGTGCTTTGGTTTGCAGTTCGTTGATGTCCGGCAGCGGTCGCCGGCCGGAAAGGGCCGCCGGCTTGCCGGAAAAATCCGTCGCCAGATTGACCGACAAGGCCCCGGGGATTTTCGGCCGATCGTCCGGCGCCGCACCCGCTTCATCTAAAACATCCAGCAGGACGACAGGCATTTTCGCGTCGAGGAGCCGTGTCAGCTCCTCGACGGTGATCAGTGTTTTGGCACGAGCGTCGTCCACAGGAACGGCCTTACGCCGTCATGGTCGCGCGATAGAGGACGCGGCGGCCGCTGCCGTAATCCTTGATGCCTTTGTGTTGGACGACGCGGTTGTCCCAGATCGCCAGAGCGCCGCGCGTCCAGGTGTAGCGGGCGGTTGCCTCCGGCGATTTGATCATGTCAAACAGGATGCCGAGAATGTTCTAACTCATTATCCGGCTGACCCCTTTGATGTAGTTTGTGTAGGACTCGTTGACAGCGATCCATTTGCGGCCGGTCGCCGGATGCACGCGAACGAGCGGCATTTCGAAGGGCGGCATGCGCATACGTGCATCGGCCGCTTCCTGCGGATCGAGATAGCGGCCGGTGATATGGCCGGTCGCGTCGGCCGACTGAATTACGGTGAGCGATTCAAGATAGGTCGCGAACAGCGGGTCGAGGTGTTCGTACACCCAGGCCGCGTTGGCAAAGATCGTGTCGCCGCCGCTGTCGGGCAATTGATGAGCAAACAGCGCAGTGAAGGCTGGTGCGTCGGGGCGAAAACCGCCATCGGCATGCCAGATATGATTGCGCAGATTCTTGTCCTTCATCGAATCGATCATGGTCGCGTCGGGATTTTCCGGAGCCCGCGGCGTATGCGGCCCCGCATAATGGAAGAACTCCCCGAGGAAGCCGGCAAAAGCGGTGAAGTTTTCCGCCGTCACCGTACCGGGCTCGAAGACGGCCAAGCCGCGATTGTGTAGAACATCGCGCAGCGCCGAACGGAATTCATCGGTCAGCGGTTTGCCGTCGAATTTTAATCCCGAGATGATCGCGCCGAGCGCGGGTTGGATCTGCGTGATCCGCACGCCCGCCGGCATTGCGGATTCCGAAATCAGCCTGACTGCTGACGTGGACATGGGCAGCGACCTCCCTTGCGACCGTTGTTGTTTGAGCCGAAACTTGATTTTGCAAGCTTTTCGAATGGTGAGCAAGTTCACACCCGGGTTTAAAGAGCAGGGCTCGTCTGCGTTTTCCGGAGGGTTTTTGGTACTATTGCGTGTCTTGCGGCGCCGTTGCCCGCAGCCACGGCATTAACGTTTCGAGCGGGTGGCAGGGCGTATTGCTTCGCGATTGACGCCGAACTGAAATTGCCGCTAGCTCGACGAGCGGACGACAGAAGCCGCGATAAGACGCTGGGAGAATGAAATGTATTGCTTGCGGTATGCATTCGGCATTTTCTGTTTGCTGATCCTATCGGCCTCGGCCGCTTTTTCGCAGAGCGCCAATTACCCCGACAAACCGGTCACGATCATTTCCAACTCGGCGGCCGGTTCGTCGCCGGACGTGGTTGCGCGTTTTGTCGCAGAAGGGCTTGGAAAGCTCTGGGGGCAACAGGTCCTCGTTCTCAACAGGCCGGGCGCCAATGGCAGCCTTGCCGCGCATGCCGCATCCGAGGCCCCAGCCGATGGCTACACCTTGTATAATGCGACGCTGTCGACCTTTGTGGCACTGCCGACGATCGCGCCGAATCTCCCGGTCAAACTGCCGCACGACTTCGTGCCGGTGGGTTACGCTTGCGATCAGCCGATGTTCGTCGCCGTCTCACCGACACTCGGCATCTCGACGCTGCCACAACTGATCGAGCGCGCCAAAAAAGAGCCGGGCAAGATCACCATCGCCGCCACGGGTATCGGCAGGCTCACACATCTGACCGGCGAACTTTTGCAGGCGCGCGCCGGCATCAGGCTGGAGACGGTGCCTTATACACGCGGACCGGCATCCGCCATCGGCGATGTCGCCGACGGCCGCGTGTCGATGATCATCGAGGGCTATTCCGGAATCGCGGGCGCGGTGAAGGCCGGACAGGTGAAATTGATCGCCACCGGCGCGGCGCAGCGGCTGCCGGAATTTCCCGATCTGCCGACCGTCGCCGAGACGCTGCCCGGATTTCTCGGCTTGGGTTGGCAGGTTCTGGTCGCACCGGTCGGCACGCCGTCGTCGATCGTCGCCAAGGTCAGCGCCGATCTCACCAAAGTCCTCAACGATCCGGAGCTCAAACAGAAACTCGCGTCGTTCGGCAATTACCCGCGCCCGATGACGCCGGATCAGACGCTCGCCTTCGTCAATCAGCAGCAGGAAACCTGGATGCCGATTGTACAGAAGGTCGCCGCGCAGAACGAGGGCAAGTAAAAGCGTCGGGCTGATAAGCTTGCCTTGGGAAGAATTCGTAATATCGAACCGGTCTCCGCGCTTTCGAACCAAATCTCCAACAAAAAAATTTGGATATTGAAAAATCACGACCTGAGACTGACGGCCCAAACCGGCCCGTGCGCGCCGTACTCGCTCTTCTCTTTGGCCACAGAGACCCTTGATCGGCCGTCTAACCCGCGGAAGTGTCGTGCAGTTTTCCGCAAATCGGAAAAAGCCTACAGAGACGGCACTGGGTGGCTG
>CAVUNZ010000008.1:0-161112 GCA_963742975.1 uncultured Alphaproteobacteria bacterium
GCCTAAAGCATGATTCGGAAAAGTTGACTCCAATTTTCCGAAAAGATCATGCTCCATCAAAATCCCAGAGCGACAACTGATTCAATCTAAAACAACTTCGCTCTAGGTCGTGTGGACATTTATCGAAGCCATAGGACAATAGCGGCGAGAGTGACGACAGCGCGATAGTTACGCGCAGTTTTCTCGAAGCGCGTTGCGACACGGCGAAAATGCTTAAGCTTTGAAAAGCAGCATTCAACGAGGTGGCGCTGGGCGTAGAGGTGTTTGTCGAGGGGGTATTTGCGAGCGCGGGATGGGTTGTTGGGAATGACCGCCACAGCGCCCTTGTCGGCAATCGCCTTGCGGAGGCGGTCGCTGTCGTAAGCTGCATCAGCCATGACGACCTGGGCAGGTAGGTCCTCGATCAGTGCGTCGGCCTGCGGGGCGTCGCCCTTGTGCCCGGCCGTGAGAGCAAAGCGTACCGGGCATCCGAGGCCGCGCACGGCCATGTGGATCTTGGTACTCAGGCCGCCGCGCGAACGGCCGATGGCCTGATCTTCAGACCCCCTTTTTGAGCGCCTGCCGCATGCTGGTGGACGCGAACGATGGTGGAGTCGACGATCAAGTACTCGAAGTCCGGATCATCCGACATCGCCGCGAAGATGCGCCACCAAACACCTTTGCGGCTCCACCGGCTGAAGCGGCGGAAGACGCTGTTCCACTCACCGAACACCTCGGGCAGATCACGCCACGGCGATCCCGTGCGCACAATCCACAGCACGCCCTCGACGAACATCCGGTTGTCGCGACCCGTCGATCCCCTCTGGTCCGGCCGCCCAATGATCAAAGGCGATATCCGCTCCCATGCGGCATCGTTCAAAACCAAACGATCCAGAACCCCCATGACTGCCTCCGCAAAAGCAGTCTTGAATCTGATTTGCCGCCTCAAGGGAATCCCGAAGAGTCCACAGGACCTAGCCCGCCAGCGCCGTCTCGGTGAGCCGCACCCAATAGGACGTGCCGAGCGGGATCACGTTGTCATTGAAGTCGTAGGCCGGGTGATGCAGGCCCGCGCTGTCGCCGTTGCCGACAAAGATGAAAGCGCCGGGCCGTTCTTCCAGCATGTAAGCGAAGTCCTCCGCCCCCATCACCGGCGCGACGTCGGTGTCCACTTTGGTGTCACCGACGATCTCGCGCGCCACATCGGCGGCGAACGAGGTTTCGCGTTCGTGGTTGTTCAGCACCGGATAGCCGCGATGATAGGTCACCTTGGCGCTCGCGCCGTAAAGGCGGGCTGTTCCTTCCGCTACTTCGCCGATCCGCTGCTGCAACAGGTCTCGCACCTTCGGCGTCAGGCTGCGGGCCGTGCCGCGCAGCCGCGCATGCTGGGGGATGACGTTGTCGGTATGGCCGGCCTGGAACGTGCAGATCGACACCACGCCTGACTCCAAGGGATCGACATTGCGGGACACGATCGATTGCAGCTGGTTGATGATCTGAGCGCCGACCAGCACCGTGTCGATGGTGAGATGCGGCCGTGCCGCATGGCCGCCTTTGCCCTCAATAGCGATCTCGACGTGGTCTGCTGCCGCCATCATCGAGCCAGGCCGGATAGCGAATTCGCCGAGCGGAATGCCGGGATAATTGTGCATGCCGTAAACTTCGGCAATGCCGAAGCGGGTCATCAGGCCATCCTTGACCATGGCAAGCCCGCCGCCGCCGCCCTCTTCCGCGGGCTGGAAAATGACGACGGCGGTGCCGGCGAAATTGCGCGTCTCGGCGAGATATTTGGCGGCGCCAAGCAGCATCGCGGTGTGACCGTCATGGCCGCAGGCGTGCATCTTTCCCCGCACGGTCGACGCATATGGCAGGCCGGTTTCCTCCTCGAGCGGCAGCGCGTCCATATCGGCCCGGAGCCCGACCACCTTCGTGCCTGGCTTGCGGCCGCGGATGACGCCGACCACGCCGGTGCGGCCGATGCCCGGCACGACCTCGTCGCAGCCGAAGCTCTTTAACAGTTCAGCCACCGCGCCCGCCGTGCGATGCACATCGAATTGCAGCTCCGGATGGGCGTGGAAATCCCGGCGCCAGCCGATGATGTCCTGCTGGAGGTCGGCGATACGATTAACGATCGGCATGGGGCGGCGTCCTCGATCTCGCAGAGGAAGATGCGGCCAATCTAGCAAATGATCGGCCTACTTGCCGAGACGTCTTACAGGCCGCCGATTAGGGGTCGCGGCGCCCACAGCCACCCCGGGTTCCGCTCTTCCCGTAAGCGCTCGGCTCCTATATACGCTGCCCTTCCAGCATACAGCGCAGGTGCGGAAGCCATCCGCGCTGGGCTAGGCATGCCGAGACAGAATGCCGGGACAGCAGTCACCAGATGACCGCTGTTGTGGCGAGCCCGTAGCTCAGTCGGTAGAGCACGTGACTTTTAATCATGGGGTCGTGGGTTCGAATCCCGCCGGGCTCACCAACTAAATCAAAGACTTACCACTCAAATTCTGACGGCCTGCTTCCCAGAAAATGCGCCGTGGAAGCGCATGGGAAGCAGCCCCGTCCTAATCTCCCTGTCCGCGCTCCCCCTCGCCGGTTCTCGCCGATCGAGCTCGAAACCGTTTCAGGGGGGAAAGGTTATGCAAAAGCTTATCGAGGTCGGCTGCGATGACGACGACGATCGCGGCGAGCCGATCAGGCTCATTGAGTTCGGCGCGCTCCGCGGCATCTTGTTTTTCGTCGCCGTGCTGTTCAGCGGCGCGGTCTGGCTGGCCGGCTTGTGGCAGGTCGGCAAGTGGGTTTGGGCGCTGCTATGATATGCTCGCCCAGCGTCGGCCGCGGGCCCGGCGGCGACTTGTGAGTCTTTCGGGACGACCAGTAGGCGTAGTTTTGCGGTGTGCGTCGTTCGCCGCTCATGGGCGAGTCAGATAGGCGGCTCAGATAGAGGAATCCAGTCGCTACGGGTTGGGGCTTCGTCCCGCAAAATCGGGTACTGGCCGGTTCCGGCCACTCGCGAAACTAAAACCGGCCACTGTGTCGAATGACGTAGGTCCAGGTTCCATATCCGTATAACGATACCCCCATTCATTTGAGGGATTTGATGAAGACCGTTGCCGAGTACCGAGAATTTGCAGCTATGTGTCGTGAATTGGCGGCGCGCACGAACGATCCGCAGGACCGCCACGCGCTGGAGCTACAGGCGAGCGCGTGGGAAAAAGTCGCCAATGCACGCGAAGCGGCCCTCAAGAATAAAGAGCCGCCGGACCTTGTGTAGCGGCCACTTAACGCCCCTGATGATTATGAGCCACCGAATCAAGAGGCCGCCAACTGAGGCGGCCTATTCCTTCTTCTCGTTGTCTGGCTGCGGTTGCTGCTGTTGTTGGGCTACGCGCGGCGGGTCTTCGTTGGCGAGATCGCGCCACTCCTGGGCAATCTGAAGAAGCGACGCGCGACGGCCCGGATCAGATTCGTGGGCCGCCATGTCCACCGCTATTTGCGCGTACATGAGATAGGTATCTGTCGGACCTGGCACGCGACCAACCCCAAAAATACGAAACGGACATACGCCGAATCTGTTCCTAAAATCAAAACCGGCCACTGTGATTTTCAAACCCGGCCGGCCTGCTTCTCGGCCTCGCGGCGGCGCTCATCCTCGAGCCTGCGTTTGTTGTACCCCACGCCGGCCCCCCAACATACCGCTCATGACGCAAGTCAGATAGGCGCCCCGGAGAGAGAATCCAGTCACTACGGGTTGGGCGGTTCGTTCCGCAAAATCGCTATAGCGGCGGTCAACAGACTGCCTCACGGACGGGATTTTAATACCAGCGTGCCGGTGCGCAGGGTCAAAAAGCCGCACTTTCCGGGCACTTCTGACGAGCCGTGCCGGGAATTACGAAAAATTGGAACTTGACGGGACTGCGTAAGTTACATACTTGTTGTTAATGCATTCCGTCGTAGAAACCCACGCCTTCGCCCGCGACGCGGCGGCGGCCGGCATGTCCGAAGCCGAGATCGACGATTTGATCAGCTACCTTGCCGCCAATCCGACGGCCGGCGAGGAATTGGCTGGGACAGGCGGCTGCCGCAAAATCCGTGTCGCTGGGCGCAGCAAAGGTAAAAGCGGCGGATATAGAGTGGTGACGTTTTATTCAGGAGCCAACATACCGGTGATCCTGATTACAGCGTTTTCGAAAGGAGAAAAGGCAAACTTGTCTAAGCGTGAGAGGGGTGCGTTGGCTGAGCTGACCAAGCAGCTTGTCGCATCATACAGGGGGCGAGTGGTCAAGGTAGGAGAGCGGCGATGAGCAAAAGAGCATACGATAAGATCGCGGCAGGTCTCAAAGAGGCCATTGCGATCTCGCGCGGCGAGGCTAAGCCCGCGAAGCTCTATGTCCCGCCAGAGATCGACGTTCGGGCTATCCGTTCGAAGCTTGATCTTTCGCAGGACGACTTCGCGTCGCAATTCGGATTCACGGTGCATCAGATCAGGCAATGGGAGCAAGGACGTTCGCGCCCGCTGGGAGCAGTGCGCGCATACCTGATGATCATCAACCGCGACCCGAAGCGCGTGCTCGAAATACTGCGAGCGGCGGCCGCGACAAAGAAGGTAGCGAAGAAGGTAGCATAAGCATCTTCCCGGGGAACGAAATAGCAGCCCGTGCGGTCGGCCCCGCGCGGGCTGTTCTTTTGCGGAGAAGTCATGCCTCGCCCGAACTGGTCGCGCCCCCTGCCCCTGGGCTACCGGCTGAGGTAGCGTTGCAGGACTGAGGGAGAAAACAAGGATAGAATGCCCGAGCCGGGCTCTAGCGAAAGAGCACTGTGACGACCGACGACGAGAATGATGCACTTCAGGTCGAAATTGCCGCCTTGCGCGAATTGCTGGCACGAGCAGGCCTCGATGCGGCGCGCCTGTTGGCGCAGGCGGGAATCGACGCGACGGACAACGAAGCGGCCAAGAGATTGCAGCGCTTGCTGTTAGAGGAGATGCATCACAGGATCAAAAACACATTGGCCACTGTGGTTGCAATTACTTCTCAAAGTTTGCGCAACGCAAAGAATCTTGAGGAAGGCCGCTTAGCCGTCGAAAACCGCTTGATGGCAATTGGCCGTGCTCACGACATGCTCTTGGAAGCGAACTTGGCCAGCGCGGAACTGCGCAGCATAGTTCTCGCGGCGATCAGGCCATTCGACGATCAAAAGAGAATTGCCGTTCGCGGCGCGCCTTTGAATATCGGCGCCACGGCAGTCCTACCCCTTGCAATGTTCTTCAACGAACTCTGCACAAACGCAGTCAAATATGGCGCGCTATCCGATAAGAGCGGGCAAGTCATGGTGACGTGGATGACAGAGGAACAGTCGAAAAGCCTCAATCTCACTTGGACAGAATCAAATGGTCCTGCAGTGCAGGAACCCGCCAGCCACGGATTTGGCACTCGTCTTGTTAATCGACTGGCCGAGCAACTGCACGGCAATTTCCAGATCCAATATGATCATCAAGGCATCGCGTGCAAACTCATCATGCCCCTAGCGTCGCTACATTGAGCGCCAGATGGTGCTGATGTTGGAAGGCGCCGAGTACCGGGCGGTACTCGCCCTCATCGCACAACGCTCCGCGACGATGGCCGCTTGGTAAGCTCTCGGTAACTAATAACGCTTACCCTTCCTGGTGCCGAGATTGAGCCTGATACGGGCCGGTTTGGGGATCATAATGAAAAAGCAATGCGTAACGCTTGTAGCGGCGCTTTCGCTAACCGTTGTCACAATGACTCCGGTTCGCGCTGGTGATGGTTCTGGTGTCGCAGCGGGCCTTTTGGGGGGCCTTGCCGCGGGAGCGATCGTTGGAGCCGCAGTAGGAGGCCCTCGTTATTACTATCCTCCGCCACCTCCGCCGGTCTATGTCGAGCCTGCCAATTGTTATTGGACGCGCGGCGAGCCTGCATGGGATGGCTACCAAGGGGCGTGGGTGTACCCGAGAGTTCGGGTTTGCGAATAGATTGAGGTGCTGCGGCCCGGAGCGAGCCCACGTCACCTAGCGGCACCACGCGGGGCAAGCGGATGCCGCCCCGCGCTCTGAGTGTCAGCATCAATTTACAAATTCGTTCAATTTCCTAATCAGGCCAGCCGCTATGACCTGATGCTCTGGCGACAGTTGATCGTACAGCGCGCGCAATTCTTCTTGCGACGGTGCCGGGGCAAGCGTCCCGGCCGCCGCCGCCCCGATGGTGGCGCCTGCTGCTTTTCCGGCCGCCAGCAGTCGTTCCTCGGGTGTGCCGTTCTTGGATCGCCGCGGGCGCTTGCTCATTGCGCTACGATGCGCGCGCTGCTCGGGGGTGAGATGACGCCGGCCGTAGCGCTCGCGCTCTAGTTCTTGCCGTCGAAACGGAATGATCTCCGCTGTCAAGACGTCCTCCATAGGTTTGTGGATGCCCACGGAGGCGGACTCGGAATCCGAGCTTGATTTGCTATATGGATCATGGGAGTCGGTGCCTCCGTCGGCGCTGACTTCAAGTGGCGGCCGGGTGTTTGCGCACTCGGCCGCTGCGCCTTCAAGACTTGCCGATTTATGAGCGCGTGTCCATTCCCATTTTGTGGATTAGTCACGAGTCGGAAAATTCCGACGGCATCTAATCTGACTAAAAGCGATTTGCAGATTGCAAACCGGCTTGCGCGCGGCGGGTCGCCCTTTAAGACAATTTGTCTAGTTCGCAAAGCGCGAACTTTTTGGCGCGTTGACCTTTGAACGATCAGCACAATCGACTAATTCGCTGACTAATTCTTCGGTAAGTCTACCGGGCATTTCTGCTGGAAATGAAAGTCAAGCAGCACTTTACATTTTGCAAAGTTCATGCGCGCCCGACGTTTGAAAGACCAAATGAATTGACTAACCGCTGAGTAAATAGGTTACCCAAATTTGGGTGACGCTCTACCCAGATTTAGGTGATATCGCACCCGAATTTGAATAATGCTGTACCCAGATTGTCCCATGTGAGCGCGCGTGGACTTTGAAATGTCAGCGCAATTGACTAAGCCCCTGAGTAAAATTGTGCACCACATGCACCCGGCACTGAGAATCACGATAAACTAGGACGCTCATTCCGATTGCCCCCAGGCAGCGGCTTTGGGAAGTCCCGGCCGTCGGGTGTGCGAACCTTGTCGGCCGGGGCGCTTACCTGCGTGGCCGTGTGGATTGCGTGCACGACGCAACAACGTCCTCGCTATTTTCGATGGAATCACCCTATGCCTGCTACACAGCGCAAAGCAGGCGAACGATGGATTTCGAAGAAGTCATCGGAATGCTTCTGATCGGCACCGTGATAGGTGGCGCTGCTCTCCTGATCATGTACACGGGCATCCTGTAACGCGCTCGCCGTAGCTGCTATATGTGGAACGCTCATTCCGATGCCCCCCGGCATCGGTTTGGGAAGCCCCGGCGCGTTTCACCGGCGCGTCGGGGCGGCTTTCGGGCCGGGACGCGGCATGGAATCAGCAATAGAGGCTCTTACGATTTTTCTGACCATGATGTCGGTCGGCTTTGTTTCATTTATAGATGTTTTCTTGTTCGGCGGAATTGTGTGACGCGCGTTTTTAATTTTTCGACGTTATTGCCGATCCAATTCGTCCATGCTCTACGCTGGCATGTTCCGGCTTGCACAGGCAAGTCAGGTTCATTGTTGCATCAGCCACCGACATCGCGGGCCTCTCCGAGTTCCTCAAAGTTCATTTTCAAGATCGTGTGCAGCGTCTTGAGCAAATCGTTTGTGACCGGGACCGCGATGTGATGGTTGGCCGCGGTATCAAGCAACAGCTCGTTGCGCTCGTCGTCGAGGACTAAGAGCTTGGCGTGGGTGCAGAGCGGTAACCGGAAGGCATTATCTTCGCTCATACGGATATCTCCATATCGAACTCGTGGATCAAAAGCGGCCCCGGCGTGTCCTTGATGATGGCACGGCGCGGATCGTAATCGCGGCCGAGCGGGCGCCAGAAATACGCCTGCTCACGCAACGGTGCGGCAGATGCGGGGTCTTCGCCCTGGCTCCATGCATCGATGCGCCGCGTGTTCATGACGGTGCCGAGTGCCGGCGATGTCGGCGTGATCGGGCCCGAGAACAGCCGCGCGAAAAGAAAGCCGGTCGAGTTTGAGACATAGGCGATGATGCGCGAAGTCCGGCGCTTGCGCATGCGCTGCTGATAGCTTTGGCCCGGTGGTGCGTCCGGTGCAAACGGCTCAAGCGTCGCCGTCCACGGCTGCCCGGCCACAAGCTGCGACGACGACAGGTTCTCGCCGTCGATGTTTTGCGGAATGATGTTGCCGCTGCTGTCGAGCGTATAGACGCCCATGAAGCGCGTGCCGAGATCGATCAGGAAGACCGTGCCGTTCGCCAGCCAATAAAGCTTGCCCTGGGGCCCGCTTGGCGTCAGCGCGGCCGGCGGATTGTTGACGGAGATCGCGGCGTCAAGATATTGCGCGCTATCGAGTTTTTCGACCACGCTCACAGGACTGATGCCGTTCGGTGCATAAGCGGTCGTCAGGACTAGATCGTTGCCCTGCGCCGAAATCCAAGTCGAAGTCCCGGCGCCATTCCACGGCAGCCAGCCGATCTTCGGCCTGCCATCCTGGCCGGTTTCCAAGAGCCCTTGCCGCACGCCGAACTTGCCCATGACCAGGCTGCCATCGGCCAGCAAGATATAGGCATAGGTTTCCTCGAACTGCGTCGCGGCGGTCGGCACGGCAATCGCGATCGGCGGTGATACCGTGAACAGATGGCCGTGAAATTCGGAAACATTGTCGACGATGTTAGGCCGGTAATAAGCCCCCGGCGTCTGCACGGCCGAGATCATCACGCCGCCGGCTTTCACGAACAGGATCGATTGCTCTGCCGCTTGCGGCTTGACGTTCGGATAGCACCCTTGCCGGCTCAAGATGTTGAACGATACCGATCCCGGCACAAGCGGATTAGCGACATTGATCGGGATGTAATAAACGCCGAGATCGCAGAAGACAAACTCCGAAGATTCCGCGCCGGGAACGACAAAGAACACCTGCACCTTGTCCGGCGCGAGCTCGAAGATTGCATTGTCGCCAAGAGCGCGACGTAGAAATCCATCGGCAATCCGATTGCGGACCAGCCAATGCCGGACGGCAATGATGAAAAATTGCAGAGGCCGAGACGGTTTTGATCGTAGAACGTCGACGTCGGATAGCCGCGGTAGAGGTTCATGACCTCGTCGTCCCAGACCGTCACGGCTTGGGGAGCAATGGCAGAATTAGAGCCGCCGATCAGGCTGCCGCCCGGCCCGATCAAGACCTCGTTTGTAAAAATGACGATTTCACCAGCCGCGTTGGTGAGAACCTGCACATTGATAAAAGCGCCGGGTCCGATTGCCGTTACGATTCCCTGGGCGCCCGTTGTCGCGCCGGTGACCACGTCACCAACAAAGAAAATGCCAACGGGGCTTATGCTGGCAGCCATGCCAAGTGTCTGACCCGGCGGCAGGACCTCCTCAACCGTAGCTGTTCCGTATTCCGATGGTCCGGCTGTCGGTGTGGTGAAATCTGAGAGCGTGACGGCAGTGATCAGGAGTTGCTTGTCGCAAAACCGCATCCGCGTTCCGACCATGCCGGAATAAAGAACCGGCGATGAAAAAGTCAGATCGATGCTGCCGCTCGTTGCACTTGGCAGCATCGTGATATTCTGCGGCGAGATGCGATAGAACGGCGTGCGCTTCTGACCATTGGCTTGAATGGTTTCTGCAAAGGTCGATAGCGTCCATGTCGACGTTTGCGAGATGCCATCCCAGGACAAGATTTGCGGAACGTTTGCCGGCGCGTCGTCGCCATAACAGATAAAGACCGCAAGTAATAGGGGCTTAGGGTCTGAAGCTTTTGTGAATTCTCTGTGGACTTCGAGTTTGAAATCTGTGGCTAACCTATTCGGAGAGACCACCGGCGATACGCGGTTCTTCAACGCAGTTCCTCCACTGCTCAAAAAGTGTGCTTGATTCTTTTTTGATCACCGCAAGAATATTCGCTTGAGATCAAGGGCATTGCCGATGTCTGCGTACAGGATTTACGAGCTGACTGCAGATAATCACGTAGCCGCTCCGGCATCGACTGTGGATTGCCACGATGATGCTGCGGCAATCCAGACAGCAAGACAGCGGCTCGACCACCGCATCCTCGAGGTGTGGCAGCTCGACCGGTGCGTGATCCGCATGCAGCCAATGCTAAGCGGCGTAGGCACGGCTAAGGCGTCGGTGACCTGGCGGCTCGCGCGCGCCGTTCTAGACGGCCTCTCCACGAGCCGCCGCTAGCGCCTGTGCTTTCTGTTTCTCGGTAATGATGGCCCGGTCCGGCGCCGTGTGGATGTAGCGGCGAACGAACTCCAGCTGTGAGTCGTCGGTGGCCCACACAAATTGACGGGCTTGGCTCACGACAGCCTTGTTCAACACCTTGACGAGATCGGTGTGCTTCCACTGGCCGACAGATCTAGCAAGACCTTGGTCGCGGGCCGCCACGAACAGCACGCTCGGAGACACCGCGAGCGCGATATAGGCCCGCGGATCTCCAAGACCGAGAGGCATGACCAGTGGCCTGTCCGAAGTCAGTAAAGGGAACTTGGAATGCCTGAGATTGTGGCGCGTCCAGTGCATGTTGAAGATCGTAGGACCCACACGCTCGTTGCTGATGGTTTCCATTAAGAAGTTTGATGCTCCGATCTCTGCCGCAGCCGGATTGACGAGTGCCACATAGCCCTCAAATGTCTCTGGATCGGTGGGCCGCCGACGGGCGGCGTAGTCAGCCTGCAGCGCTCTCAGCCCCTCATCCCAAGCGGCACGAATGTGATTCTTGATGGCGGCCACACTTTCCGGATTGCGGAATAAAAGCGAGAGGACGAATGTCGTCCACGCGTTCCGCTCGTCACCTGTCCAGGCCGTGGCATCACCCGATAAGATTTTCTGAAGAGCGCGCGCAGCGTCGTTGTCGATCTCCGACATGAAGTTTCTCTCGACGTGCTGGGCAAACTCGTCGGGGACGCCATCGGTCCGGTAGAGATCACGCTGGAAGCCTGTCGCCTTGGGTGATTTGCGCTGCGCCCCGACTTTTCCGTGAGCTTTCTTGATCTCGCAAAGCAGGCTGTCCGCCCCAGCCCATTGGCGGAGGTGAAACTCGGGGTTGAAGTGATGCCGTCTCGGATCGCTCATCGCCCAAAAATGTGGGCATAAAGCGGTCTGCAAGCAAGGTCGAGCTGCGCACCGCAGGATGGCGATCTTGAATTTCATTTTGAACTTTCTTGCGAGTTCAAGTCGTCTCGCATTCACCGTGATTTTTCGGCGTTCTTTTCAAGTTGAACTTGGACTCTGAGGCTCCGGGTCGGCGCTCGAATCGACGGCGCGCAAGAGCCGCGTCGGACAGCCCGCCTCGTCGAGGAACCAGTCGGAGAGGTTCATCTTGGTGCCCGCGCAGCAGGCGACGCCGACAAGCTTGACGCGGCTCTGCGCGGTCTTCACCGCGAGCTCGAACTCGGCGTCGGTCATGCCCGCCAATGCTCTCCAGCGCTTGTTCTGTCGCCTTCCGGGGCCATGACCCGCACTGCCGGCGAGCTGCTCGCCGGCGCGACGCTGGGCCCGCAACAGCCGGGCGGTCGCCGCGCGAAGGCGAACCAAACTTTCCAGTGAACTGAGAGGCTCTGCGGTGAGTGATCGCGGGGACCAGAGTCCGCTCCGGGTCATGCGCGGGATTGAACTTCCGCTTTACCCCCGTTAGCGACCGGCTCACCGCGCCGCACAAAGTGACGCTATGGGCCACCGCCTTTTTCGAGCAAGCCGAGCGCGCGCCGCAGCACATCCGCCGCCGCTTTGCGCTCGGTCTCGGACATGCGCTCGGCGTCGACCTCGAGCCGCAGATGGGCTGTCGCGGCCTGTTCCTCGTCTTGCTTCAACCCGAGCACCGCGTAGGTCGCGACCGGCTGCGCGATGCCTTTGACCTGCACGTCGCCGCGCTCTTCGCAACGCATCTCGTCCTTCACGAGCGCATAGGTCTCGAAGGAGATCAGCACTCCGCCGGGCGGCGCCTCATGCTCCAGCCGCGCCGCGAGGTTCACGGTGCCGCCGACCATCGTGTAGTCCATGCGGTCTTCGCTGCCGAAATTGCCGACCGTGCAATAGCCGGTGTGAATGCCGATCCGGCAGCGCAGCGGCGTCTGGATGCCGCTGTCGCGCCATTCATGCGCCAGTTCCTTGACGCGCTTTTGCATGGCAATCGCCATTTGCACGCAGGCCAGCGCATCCTCCTTTACGCCCAGCGTCGCCGGATCACCGAAGAACATGACGATCGCGTCGCCGACATATTTGTCGATGGTCGCGCCGTATTGCAGGGCGATCTTCGACATTTCGGTCAGGTAGTGGTTGAGCAGTTGCGTGAGGTCTTCCAATTCCATCTTGTCGGTGATCTCGGTAAAACCGACGAGGTCGGAAAAGCAGACCGTGAGCTTCTTGCGCTTGCTGACGATCTTGACGTCCTGCTGGCCGGTGAAGATCGAATCGTAGACTTGCGGCGCTAAGTATTTGGCGAGCTTGGATGACAGCGCGGCCAGTGCGCTGGATTTTTCGGTGAGATCCTGCTCGCGCTGCTTGAGCTCGGTGATATCGGAATAGACCGCAACGGTGCCGCCATCCTCGGTGCGGCGCTCGCTGACCATCACCCAGCGGCCGTTGTCGCGGCGCTGCACTTGCGGCTCGCCGGGATTGTGATGCTGCGCCAGCCGCTCCGCGATCCATTCCTCGACGCGGCCTTCCGCGTCCTTGACATAACCGCGCTCGGTAGCGCGGCGGATGATGCTCTCGAATGTCGTGCCGGGGCTCAGATCGATGTCGAGACCTGGGTAGAGCAGGTTGCGATAGCACGAATTGCAGATGACCAGCCGGTCCTCGCCGTCGTAACAGACAAAGCCTTCGGAAATGCTTTCGATTGCCTCGGCGAGCCGCCGCTCGCTGCGTTGTCTGGCCTGCTCGGCGCGGCGCAGCGGTGTGATGTCGTAAAGCCAATAAAGTCGCTTGCCGCCGCCGATGGCGACGTGGCCGCCGTGGTAAGCGACCTGGACGTAAGAGATCAAGAGATTAAGCAGTTCGCCTTGCTTGGTCTTCCAGACTACCTCCTCGTTCAGCAACTGTCCGCCGCGCGTCCGCAGGAGCTCGACCACGCGTGCGCGATGATCGAGGTCGTGCCAGAAACGCCTGGTGTCGAACAATTCCAGCTCCTCTTTCTCATAGCCGGTCAATTCTCGCAGGCGCCGATTGTGGAACAGGAGCCGCCCATCCTCGTCGACGACATTCACTGCGGCGGGGCTGAAGTCGAGGATTTCGCGAAGCTGGCGCTCTTGCTCGGCGACTTGCGCCTCCTGCTGGGTCAACGCGGTAATGTCGTAAACCCACAGTACGCGCTTGCCGCCGACAAAACTGATATGGCCGCCGTGATAACCGACCTGCACATAGGATAGAAGCAGATGAACCAGCGTGCCTTTCTTGGTACGCCAAATCGCCTTTTCATTGAGAAGCTGGCCGCCCTGCTTGCGCAACTGGTTGATGATCCGTGTGCGCTGATCGAGGTCATGCCAATGCATGCGGGTATCGCAAAGATCGAGCTCTGCTTTGCTGTAGCCGAGAATTTCGCGCAGCCGCGCGTTGTGGAACAAGAGCCGCCCATCCTCGTCGACGACCAACAGCGCCGCGGGGCAAAACTCTAGTAGCTCGAGGAATTGGCGCTCATGCTCGACCGCCTCAGCTCCTAAAGCCGCGCCGCCACCGGCCGACGCCGATCGGCCTATCGTGGTGTTAGATGACAAACGGCCCCCGCCGGACTGACATGGCGAACGTTACCATCGAAGCCGGGGGAATTCGAGGTGCCTACAAGCCCGACATGGAGGGCGATGGTACCTTCGGATAATGGTCGGACGTGATACGGTAAAAGTCACATTACGATAGACATAAGCGACTGATCGGGGGGAAATCATGCGCCTGAAGCATTGTCATAATTTCCATGATTTTCGCGAATTGGCGCGGCGGCGCGTGCCGGGGCCGATCTTCAACTATATCGACGGCGCAGCCGACGACGAAGCGACGTATCGGAGAAACACCCGCGCCTTCGAGGACTGCGACCTGGTGCCGAGCGTTCTCGCCGGCGTCGAGCAAGTCGACCTATCGGTGACCGTGCTGGGTCAACAATTGAAAATGCCATTTTATTGCTCGCCCACCGCTTTGCACCGGCTGTTTCATTATCAGGGCGAGCTCGCCGTGGCGCGCGCCGTGGAAAAATTCGGCACGATGTTCGGCGTTTCCTCGCTGGGCACGGTGAGCCTTGAAGACATCGCCGCGAATTTTTCGTTTCCACAAGTCTATCAATTCTATTTCCACAAGGATCGCGGCCTGAACAAAGCCATGATCGAGCGGGCCAAGGACGCCGGCGTCCGCATCATGATGCTGACCGTGGACTCGATCACCGGCGGCAATCGCGAGCGCGATTTGCGCACCGGATTCACCATTCCGTTGCGGCTGAACTTGCGGGGCATGTATCAATTCGCCACCAAGCCGAAATGGGCGATCGACTACCTGACCCATGAAAAATTCAGCCTGCCGCAATTGGATACTCATGTCGATATGAAGGCCGGCACGACCTCCATCGGCGATTACTTCACCAATATGCTCGACCAGTCGATGAACTGGCGCGACGTCGCCGACATGGTGAAGCTTTGGGGCGACAAATTCTGCCTCAAAGGCGTGATGAGCGCTGACGATGCCCGCAAGGCCGTCGATATCGGCTGTGCGGGTATCGTCGTTTCCAATCATGGCGGGCGACAGCTCGACGGCTCGCGCAGCTCCTTCGATCAGCTCGCCGAAATCGTCGATGCCGTCGGCGACAAGATCGACGTTTTATTCGATGGCGGCGTGCAACGCGGCACTCATGTGCTCAAGGCGCTCTCGTTGGGCGCCAAGGCGGTGGGCGTCGGTCGGCTCTATCTTTTCCCGCTTGCCGCCGCCGGCCAGCCCGGCGTCGAGCGCGCGCTCGGGCTGATACGCGCGGAGATCGAGCGCGACATGAAGCTGATGGGCTGCACATCGATCCAGCAGCTGTCGCGGTCGAATCTCAAATTCCGCAATTAGATTCCTTGACCATCCTGCCAAGTGACTAGGTCCGTGAGGTCACAATGCCTGCCTTGAGTCACAAGCGACCAAATTGTGATGGTCGCGCAGTGTCCGCTTCTCCTCCGATAGCAACCAAACCACCACGTCGCACCAAGTGACGCTACGGGCCACTTGCTGACGTGAGCAATCGCAGCAAAATAGCCCGCTATTCGATCATCTCGTCGGCGATCGCCAGCAGGCCGGGCGGGATGGTCAGCCCGAGCGCCTTCGCGATCTTCAGGTTAAGAACATTGAACTTGGTCGATTGCACGACCGGCAGATCGCCCGGCTTTTCACCTTTGAGAATCCGTCCTACGTAAGTTCCGAGCTGTCGATAAGCATTCGGAAAGTCGGTCCCGTAGCTCATGAGCCCGCCAGCGACTACGAAGTCTCGAAGGAAGTAAATGGTCGGAACCGCGTTGCGTGTCGCCAGCGAGATGATTTGATTTTTGCGGATGTAGTAAAACGGATCGGTGCCCACGATGAGTGCGCCCGCGCGCTCTTGTACGATCGTCCCAAAGGCTGAGTCGATGTCCTGCTCGGTGGCGGCATTTAAGACTAGAAGTTTCACGCCGACCGAGTTCGCAGCATCCTGAGCGTCTTTAATGTCGTGTACATTTTCTGGATTGTCGCGATTGGCAAGAAGAGCGATCGTTTTTGCTTGCGGGACCAGTTCGCGCACGAGCCCGATTCGCTTTGCAGAAAGCTCCGTGCTCAACAGTGCAACGCCCGTGATGTTTTCGCCCGGGTGATTGAGGCTAGAAACGAGCCCATTAGCGACTGGATCATCCGCGGACGCGAAAACAATCGGGATTTTGCGCGTTGCGCCCTGGGCGGCGCGCACAACGGCGGTGCCCCCAGAGGCCACCAGTACTGCTATTGGCTGGCGAGCCAGCTCGTTTGCCATTGTTGAAAGCCGCTCATATTGGCTTTCAGCCCATCGGTATTCGACCGCAACGTTCTGTCCAACGATGTAGTCAGTTTCCTTCAGCCCGGTGATAAACCCGGCCACATTCGGTGCGAACGCCTCCTCCGTCCCGCTGCTCAGGAAGCCGATCAGAGGGATGCCGGGTTGCGTCCTCGCGCTTTTGGTCCATGCGATGGTGGTAACGCAACCGAACAGAGCTATGAAGTCGCGCCGAGATAATCGAGATTGATGAATGGGTCCTGGGCGCCGTTTAGTACCGCGATAGGCATCGTCGCGGCGGCGGCGGCAACTTCGGCGTCGTCACAAGCATGAACCACCGCCTACATCATGTTCCGAGCGTGCATTCGGGGTTGCTCTTTTATCCGTTCTCAGAAGCCAAGTCCGTCCTGCAGGGCTGTGCCGAAATATCGGCTTCGGCGCCGGACGAACTGACATTCCAAGGGCTGCTGACGCGATTTTCGTGTAGAGATGTGAGGGGCCTCATCGCCCCACGGAAAACTCATAGGCGACTCCGCTAACGCGGTTGAGGTTATACGAATCGGCGATTGCTTCTCGCTTCGGATTTTTCGCAAAAATTCTCGGCCTTGCAACATTCGACTTTTGCAACAGTATCCCTCCAACAGCGGACAGGCACCCTGCCCCGGCCGATCGTCATTCTCGACAACGGTAAAAAACGTTGCCGTCAAAGGCGAACACGCGCATACTGCTTGATGGGGCGCACACCGCCAAGGGGGGGAGACCCATGTTGCGATCGATGCAGCTTCGGTTCGTGGCGATTGTATTGTTTGCGGTGGCCGCGGCCTTACTGACCGGTGTTTCCGCGCGAGCATTCAGTCTGGGAAATGGTGGAACTACCGGGGGTGGCAATGCCGCCGCGTTTGGCGATCCGGACGAACAGGTCAGCAAAATGTTTGGCCTCGACGGGGATGGGGAACGATCCAAGTTAGGCAGTCCGGCGCAGTTTGGTCCGCGGTCAGGCAAGTCAAATCCATACAAGAACTTTCACTTCGACAGCCTTACTACGCCCCCCGACCCTCGTTCCCGCCCCTAGCAACTGAACCTGTTTTGATTATTCAGACAGGTGATAATCATCCCGTTTGAGCGGCCGACCAAATTCACGCGGGCAAAGCAGACGTCCGCGGGGCAAGCGCTTTCCCGTCAGCTTCACACATGGCAGGTCGTGCAGCGTCGATTAGATGCCGCTGCGGCCGGCGGCGGCGTCGACGAGTTGTCGATCGCGCTGCGCATGGTGCTGATGTTGGAAAACGTCGCGTGCCAGCCGAAGTGTCCGTGAATAAAGCAGGCCGCGCGGCGTTAGTCGTAGAGTGCACTACGATCCGAGGAGGCGGCGATGAAGTATTTGTCGTTCGTGCTGGGATGTGTTGGCGTTGTTGTCGGGATGACCACGCCTGTCCGTGCCCAAAACTACCCGTGGTGCGTGATATATGGCGGCGACGGGGGTGGCGCCACGAACTGCGGGTTTACAACCTATGAGCAATGCATGGCGACTGCCGCTGGCGGCAGCGACTTCTGCGTGAGAAACAATTGGTACAAGCCGCCAACAGCCTCGCGGCAGCGCTAGGACACGCGATCTTGCGTTGAATGAGTACGGCGCGGGGCAAGCGGAGGCCGCCCGGCGCCAAGCGTTCTTGTTGTTGCGCTGATTTCAAGGTCGCGTCTCCCTGCGATCGGCAAGCGCCTTTATCAGCTCGTCCAAGGTGACCTGTTGTTGCGGCGATAGACGGTCGTAGAGCGCGCGTAATTCCTCGGGCGCGACCGGCTGCGCGGCCGGGCCATAGCCTTCGCCGCGCGTTATGGCCGCACCTTTGCCCAGGGATCAGTAGGTTGAGGTTGGTTGGGGATTTTGTTCAGCGCAGCCTTATGCGCGGCGTCTAGCGCGTGCTGTTTTTCACGGGAGTGTTTGGCGTGGTGTTTCGATTTGAAGCTGTGCGGGTAAATGGTCGCGCGGGCGACGTCTGACGGCTCTAGGTAGTACTGTGCAAGGACTACGTCGGGAAAGGCGAGTAGCGCGAGCGACGCGACCAATGCTTTCATTCGAACTTTTCTGACGCCGATCATCAACAAGCCGCTATCACGAAGCCAGGTGCCGGTAAACGGCGGCGCCAGCCGCTGGTGTGACTCAGATCGCCAGCGTCCGCGTACGCAACCGTCATTTTGTGTCTAGCCAAGCGCGTGATAGCACCTCGTGGCCCCGCACGTACTGCGCCAAGCAGCGGCGAGGGTTGAACCGCTGGGAGGCGATCCAAACACAGCGAGCGAAGGCCGACTTCGGGTACGACCTAAGCCTGTTGCCGACGCGGCGTCTGCGAAGCGCCGCGTCACCTCGCCATTCGTATGTATGGACCGCAGCAGCTAAAAATCCGTTGAGGGTTTTTGTCCTAGGCCGGCGATCCTAGGTTTATTTCAGTGGCGATCTCGTGCCTCGTCCGCTTCCATCGCCCAAATTCCGCATTCGCCGCAGCCGTGGGCGTGGAAACCCGAGATGCCGCCGGAGGTGGCAACACTGCGGGTGAGTTGCATCGTGCGCCCGCAGTTCGGGCACGGATGCGCGTGCTCCCAGGGCTGATAACGCGGCTTTTGCCAGAGGTTCTGAAGCGTCTCGGATGCCATAGCCATAGTCAATTACCTATGATGTTGCGTATCAAACGGTCGGATGAAATTCAAACGCTCGTTTGAGTCGGGCTAAAGGCAGAATTGGGGTTTGATGACGCTCGGCAAGGGAACAATTGGGGCATCAGCGCTCACGGTTTCCGCAATTCTTGGCCGAGGATGAGCGGGGCCTCTTCTTTAAGGAGGCCGTCCGGGCGGCCTTCCCGAAGGTGGCTGACATGCAAGCGCGATATGCGCTAGGCTTGAGTCATGCTTGTTAGGGCTGGGTTGGGGTGCCTTTATGTGTGTTTTCGCCTGCGCGGCGGCGATGGCCGACGGCGCCCGCCGAACCGCGGAGCCGCGGTCGACGGGACAAACCCCGCAGCGGCGCCCATCCGCGCCGAACATGCAAACGGTACAGACCCGGATATTTGATCGAAGACCTGCCCGTCCGGCACGGGACGGACGACCCTCATTTTGACCCAACCGACGGCGCGACTATTTGAATGACGAAGATTCCGAACCCAACCGATAAGTATGTCGGCAGCCGCGTGCGCATGCGCCGGATGATGCTCGGCATGAGCCAGGAAAAGCTCGCCGGCGCGCTCGGGCTGACCTTCCAGCAGATTCAGAAATACGAGAAGGGCACCAATCGCATCAGCGCCAGCCGGCTGCAGGCGATATCCCAGATCCTCGAGACGCCAGTGCATTTCTTCTTCGAAGGCGGGCCGCAATTGGCGAAGGGCGGACAACCGCTCGGCGATGCTCCGTCGTCCGCCTATGTCACCGATTTTCTAACGACGACCGACGGGCTCGCTTTGGTGAAAGCCTTCGTGCGCATCAAGGACGCCAGTCTGCGCCGCTCCATAGTTCGCATGGTGCAGGCCATTACCGGGGAGAACGAGTGAGCGGCCTGCCGAATCCCCTTAAGCCTCCGCAAATCGGCCAAACCTACCTTTGCGCGGCGCGCAGCGTGGACAGCCGTATGATGTTTGTGGATTCGAACGAGCCGGCGTCGATATCGCCCACACTCGTAGCGTCACTCGCTGCGGACTCCTCCGCAACATTCTGCGCCCGTCCGCAGAGCTGCTCGGATTCGAGACGCGCCACTTCCAATATTCGCGCCAGATCCGTGTGATCCGCCCAAGCCGCCAGCAGCGCCAATTCCGCCGTCAAGTCGGCGATATAATCGGCAACCGCCGTGCGGTCGTCCGGCAATTCGCAGTCCATGATATCGTCCCCCAAGCCCTGGAGTAATCAGCATGGCGCAGGCTCCATGAGTTGGGAAGAAAATAGAAATTCATGGTCCATCAAATTTCATTCGGTGCGGAGGCGCTGACATCTCCGTTCGTTTTTTCGGAGGGCCGCGCCAGCCTTTTGACCGCCGCGCTCGGCGGAGCGACGGCCGAAACGAAAGCCTCAACGAGTGCCCGGTGGCGTTTGACGTCGAATCCCTCTTTGTAGAAAACCGCCGAGGTCAGTTGCGGCAGCTTCGGCAAGAGTTGGTCCTTGGCGACAATGAGCGCGTCCGGAACGGCGCGCAAAGGCGCAACCATCACGCCGATTCCGGCTTCAACGGCGGCGGTTAGCGCGGTCAAATCGCCGGCATTGAAGACAATCGTGTAAGGCACTTCGCGCTCTTCGAGGACGTCCATGACCTTGCGGTCGATGAAACCCTCCTCGCGGCCGACGAACGGGATCGGCTCATCGTCTGCAACCGGAAATTGCTCGGCTGCGCGGCACCAGACGATCTGCTCACCCCATTCCGCCAAAACATTCCGCCGCGATTCCGTGTGCGCCAGCATGAAGACCAAATCGACATAGCCAGCTTTCAGTTTCTCCGCGAGCACTGGCGCGCTGCCGCAGATAAACCGGTAGTGCCCGGCCTCCGGCACCTTGCTGACAACGTCGGCCAGCACGGTGCGCGCGAACATATTTTGAATGCCGAGATGAATCGTTTCGTGTTTAGGAGCTTGGCCGGCAATGGCGATGATCTGATCGTTGAGAGCCAGGATGCGACGCGCATAGTTCTCGACGACGGAGCCGAGCTGCGTCAGGCCCACGCCTTGCGTCTTTTTGAAAAAAAGATCGCCGCCAACGAGGCGCTGCAGCCGTTTGATCTGCGCGCTGATCGCCGGCTGAGTGAGATTGAGCTCTTCGGCAGCTTTGGTGAAACTGCCGTGTCCGCTGATCGCAATAAAAGAGCGCAGCAGAACGACGGGAATATTATGTCCGCGGCGAAGTTGCATTATAAAATTTGTCGGAGCCACCGAGCCATTGTCCGACCTCCCACCGGCGACTTAGAGTCGCATCGTTTTTAGTGTAACACCAAAATCCGGCTGAAATTGCAGAATTGTGACCGGCAATATCGCCCTTTGGTCCCGCCATGGGGCGGAAAACACGATCCATTGTTGTGAAAAAGCGAAGACGTGATGCGGGAAAGTTACGACGTTGTGGTGGCCGGATTCGGCCTGGCAGGGGCCATAGCGGCGATCGCGGCGCATGATGCCGGCGCCAAGGTGCTGATCCTCGAGAAGGCCCGATGCCCTCAATGATCGACGACCGAACCACACGTAGAGCGGGACTGGTACATCGGTTGCGCGCAGCTTTTGCTGCGGGCGGAATGGTCTTTATGATCGCAGCGATTTTGATCTCCGCCGCCGGGCTCAATGCCGCGCGCGCCGACGACTACCCGAGCAAGCCGATCCGCTTGATCATCCCTTATCCGGCCGGCGGGGGGATCGATGTGGTCGCGCGTATCTTCCAGCAGAAATTGGGCGATCGCTTGGGACAGCAGATCGTCATCGAGAACCGGCCTGGCGCAAGCGGGGCAATCGGCGCGGAAGTGGTGTCGAAGTCAGATCCCGACGGCTACACGCTGTTGTTTTGCGCCGGCGATTTCATCACGATCCCGCAGCTGATGCCGCAGCGGACGTTCAGCCCGATGAAGGAGCTGCTGCCAGTCGCGATGGTCACCGATAGTCCGATGGTCCTGGTGGCGGGCGCCAATGCGCCCTTTAGCGACGTCGGCGGCGTTGTGGATGCCGCCAAAGCAAATCCAAACGGGCTCGCTTATGCAACCCCCGGCCTGGGCAGCGTCAACAATGTCGTTGGGCAATGGATCGCCGTATCCGCCCATATCAAGATGCTGCAGATATCTTATCGCAGCGGCCCGGACGCGGCGGTGGGCATTGCCGCGGGCGAGGTGCCGCTCGGCATTGTGCAGCCGTCCGCCGTTTATCCCGGGTTTGTCGAGGCGGGCAAGATCAAGGTCATCGCTCTGACCGGCGCGCGGCGGCCGGATTTCGCGCCGTCCGCCTGGCAGACCTTGGCCGACGGCGGCCTGCCGGTCGACGCGACGCTGTGGCTCGGCATGTTTGCGCCTTTGGGCACACCGGACGCGATTGTCGCAAAACTCGACAAAGCTGTCGCCGAGATCGTGCAAGACAGCGACATTCGCAAGCGGATGAACGAGACCGGGATCAATCCCCAGCACCTCGGTCCGGCTGCATTCGCCGGACGGATGCGCAGCGACGCGGCTCGCTACGAGGCGATCATCCGCGAGGTCGGCATGCGCTTTGAGCAATAAGCCGCCGCCGGAGTTTTCCCGCTGGCCGCCTATCAGAATGTTATCGCTGGGTATCCTGGTCTGGACCGTTACCCGACGGCGGCTTTGCCGGATTAGATGCGATTTAGGCCGCGCTCCATCGCGTTTTCGCGCCGCCGTCATCGAATCTCGTCTATGATGAGCGCTGGATGGCGTTTTGTTGTCCGGCGACATGTTGTCTGAAGCCAATTTGTCTGAAAACGTAATGCCGTTCAGTGGTCGATTGACAAGGGGCTACCGTGATCCGCGCATTCTGCAGCTTTATCTGCGCTCTTGCTTTTCTTCCCGTTGTCGCGGCGGCTCGGGCCGAGCCGCTGAGCCTTGCCTCGCACTACGCGGCGAGCGGCAGCAATCCAGATGGATCCAAATATACCGTCGACGTCAAAGTCATTTCCGACACGACCTACACGATCGTATGGAAAATCGGCAACGAGACCTATCAGGGGTTCGGCATGCGGCTCAATGACTCGCTTGCTGCGACCTATATGATTAACGGCGAGCCCGGCCTGATCATCTACAAGCTCGACGGCGACGGCCTGATCGGCGCCTGGGCGGTCCGCGGCCACGACGGTGTCGGCACCGAGCACCTTCGTCCGCTAAATTAGCTGTTAATGGAGCGCACGGCGGTCCGCGCGCAGATTGCCGTAGCGACATCGCCAAGATATTCACTCCATTTCTGAATGGGAGACTGTCATGAAGTACGTCGCTGGTTTTCTTGCGGCCGCAATCCTCGCCTGCGGCTCGCCTGCTTTCGCTGAGGACATCGATCTGTCGACTTGGACCTGCAAAAAATTCCAGACCGCCGACAAGGAAACCATCGAAATCATCCTGACTTGGCTCGACGGCTACTACAAAGACCAGGACGATCCCCCGGTCATTGAAACCGATGCCTTTGTCGACAACGCCAAGAAGCTCGGTGTGTATTGCGCGGCGCATCCCGATATTGGGTTGATCACGGCCGCCGACAAGTTGTTCTCCACGGACGATAAATAGCGAGCGGCGATCCGCTGCCGCCAAATAGCGGTTCGCGACAAATAACTGTCACAAACAACACGGTCGCTTTTATGACGGTGGATTGGTCCGCCGCGCGCGGTCGTGTTTGATGCGAATCGGCCATCGCTCAGTTAGCGTGCCCTCAAACTGCTTTGGGGCGCGGTCATGAATGTGCTTGTCTTTGCGTCGCGCAAAGGTGGATCGGGCAAGAGTACGCTCGCCGCGCACTTGGCCGCGCATGTTTATAAGCCGTCGCGGCCATGCCTGCTTGTTGATGACGATCCGCAAGGCTCGCTGCGGCTATGGAACACGCTGCGCAATTACGATGCGCTGCCGCTGAAAACGGTTGAGCGCAGCATTTCGGATGTTCTCAAGGCGGCAAAACGCGACAAGGTCGAATGGGTCTTTGTCGACACGCCGCCGAATGCCTCGTTCAGTGTCGCCGAAGCCATCGAATCCGCGACCTTGCTCGTCATTCCATGCCGGCCGAGCATTTTCGATCTCGACGCCGTCCAGGAGACGATTACCATCGCGCGCGAGGCGCGCACACCCTATGCCGTCGTCATCAACGGTGCACCGCCGAAGCGCGGCAACAGCAAATCCTCGGCGGTCACCTCGGCGCGCGACTGTCTCAACAAGCTGGAAATTCCGGTGTGGGGCGGCCAGATCACGCAACGGGCGAACTATTCGCTGGCGCTTGCCGCAGGTGAAGGTGCCAAAGAATATGATGCCGACGACAGTTCGGCGACCGAAATTTCCCGTCTCTGGATCGCCATCGAAAAATCGGTCAGGGCGATCCGCAGCGCCCGTGACGGCACCGGCATGCATCGCGTCGCGGCCTGAACATGACCACGAATTCACTCGACGCTCCACCGGCCTCGTGCTTCAACGGCGGAAGTTTGGCGTATCTTTGCTTCAGATCTTTTGGTTTCAGATCGTTCCGCTTCAGATCGCCACAGCTCGCGCTAAATACAAATAAATTCGGCCTGTTCCATCACACCGAAAATATTCCATACCGCAATGCGGCTAGTACAATCTCTGGCGTAATAATGGCCGCAGACAACGAAGAAAACGGTAATCGGCGCGGGCCTCTCGTTGCTCTTGGCGTTGTGGCGGTATTGTTTGCCGTCGGGTGGTTTCTGGCGCGCGAACTCTACGCCAGCGGTAAACTCGAGGATTGTCTGATGTCGGGCCGCACCAATTGCGCCCCCATCAGCACGCGCTAGCGTCGATGTGACGCGCATCGCGGCGGTCCGGGTCCGCGTTGCGGGCTGTGCAAACTGTGGATTCCGCCACGAGAGTTTCACGCCCTCGTCGCTGTGGCGCCACAGACCCTATGCAGGATATTCAAGGGTGCGGTGAGGGCGTCGAGGAGGATCGACGATGACTGTCCAATCCGCCTGTCTCGCGTTTGCGACACGAGACCGAGTGACCAAAAGCCTCGGCCGCCCGAACTGTCCGCGGTGCGGCAGTATCCTGCTGATGGCCGAGGAATCCCGGTTCAACATTCGGGGCCGCATCGATCACGCCTGGTCGTGCGACGAATGCGGCAACGAATTCGTCACCTCCATCCGGCTGTTGTCACGTTAGAGGTTTGTCGGCGCCGCGCAGCACTGGAGCAACCGGGTGGGCGTTCTCGAATATTCTGCGTAAACATTTTCGCGTGCGTTCCCGGTATCTGTGTTCTGAGTGTGCTGGCAGGGTGGTGAGCCCTAGGCGCGGCTGCAACGGCGCGCAATAATCGTGGTGTTGCGGGGTTGATATCGTTGCAGGCTCGGAACCGTTCAGAAGGAGGAGCACATGACTAAATCTTTGGATCAAGCATTGGATAAGGCCGTCGATCGTCGTTCAGTATTGGGCTATTGTGTGGGTGGGGCGGCTGGTGCGGTGTTATTTGGTTCGGCGACGCCTTCGCGCGCGGCGCCTGTCAATTTCAAGGCCACGATGAACGGGGCGACCGAAGTCCCGCCGAACCAGACCACCGGTACCGGCACGGTCACCGCGAGCTTCGATCCTGGGACCAAGGAATTGACCTGGTCGGGCAGCTTCTCCGGCCTCACTGGCCCGGCAACAGCCGCCCATTTCCACGGTCCGGCGGAACCGGGCAAGAATGCCGGCGTCGCGATCTGGATTTCAGAAAAGGGCAAGACGCTCGAGAGCCCGTTCAAGGGTTCGGCCACGCTCACGGATGCGCAAGCCTCCGACCTGCAGGCCGGGCTGATGTACGCCAACGTTCACACCGCCGCGAATCCTGGTGGCGAGTTACGCGGCCAACTCGTGAAAGCGTAAAGCGCACTGGTTTGTTGCGTCATTACCAGCTGCGGGATTTTTAGCTGAGGCAGGCAAGCCGACGTAGCCAAGACTGCGACGAGCAGCCTCCGTTGACGAGCACATGGATAGCCCGCCGGTCCGCTATTTCAGGACCCGGCGGGTTTATCTATTTTTGTCGCCCACTGCGCTTGGGTTCGCGCGGCGTAGTCAGCGAGGCGGCCCGCCGCGATCGCCTCGCGCGCGCCGGCCATGAGGTCCTGGTAGTAGTAGAGATTCACGATCGACAACAGCGTGCCGCCGAGCGCCTCACCGGCCTTGAACAGGTGATGCAGATAAGCGCGCGAGAAATCCCGCGCCGCCGGGCAGCGGCTTTCCGGATCGAGCGGGCGCGGATCCGCGGCGTGTTGCGCGTTCTTGATATTGATCGGTCCAAAGCGCGTGAACGCCAGACCGTGGCGGCCATTGCGGGTCGGCAAAACGCAATCGAACATATCGATGCCGCGAGCGACGGCGCCGAGAATATCCGACGGCGTTCCGACGCCCATGAGGTAGCGCGGGTGGTCAACCGGCAGCACGGGCGCGGTGTCACCGACGATCTTGAGCATGACCTCCTGGGGTTCGCCCACAGCGAGCCCGCCGACGGCATAGCCGTCAAAGCCGATATCGGTAAGCGCCCGAGCGCTGTGCTCGCGCAGATTTTGATCGTCGCCGCCCTGGACAATGCCGAACAACGCGCGGCCCGGCAGCGCGTGTTCAAAAGCACGCTTGCAGCGCTCGGCCCAGCGTAGCGAGAGCTGCATCGCCCGTTCGATCTCGGCGCGTTCAGCCGGCAGACCGACGAGCTCGTCGAGCTGCATGGCAATGTCCGAGCCGAGCAGGATCTGCACTTCGACGGCGCGTTCCGGTGTCAGCTCGACCATGGCGCCGTCGATATGCGAGCGGAAGGTGACGCCCTCTTCCGCCACTTTGCGCAAAGCCGAGAGCGACATCACCTGATAGCCACCGGAATCGGTCAGGATCGGCAGCGGCCAGTGCATGAAGGCGTGCAACCCGCCGAGCGTTGCGACCCGCTCGGCTGAGGGCCGCAGCATCAGATGATAGGTATTGCCCAGCATGATATCGGCGCCGGAGGCGCGGACATCGTCGTGATGCACGCCCTTGATCGCCGCTTGTGTCCCGACCGGCATGAAGGCGGGCGTCCGCACCGGGCCATGGGCGGTCGCGATTTCGCCGGTGCGAGCGGCGCCGTCAGTGGCGATGAGGCGAAAGGAGAAAGGTTGCATGAGCTCTTCGATCAGCGAAACAGCAGGCAGGCATCGCCGTAGGAATAGAAGCGATAGCCGGTTTCGATCGCATGTGCATAGGCGCGTTGCACGACATCAAGCCCGCAAAAGGCCGAGACGAGCATGAACAGCGTCGAGCGCGGCAAGTGGAAATTTGTCAGCATCGCGTCGGCGGCGCGGAAGCGATAGCCGGGCGTGATGAACAAAGCGGTGTCGCCGGAAAAAGCCGAGAGCGTGCCGTCGTCCGCCGCCGCGGTCTCGATCAGCCGCAGCGACGTCGAGCCGACGGCGACGACGCGCCCGCCCGCACGGTGCGCCGTATTGAGCGCCGCCGCGGTCTCGGCGCTGACGCTCCCCCACTCGGCGTGCATTTTATGTCCGGACGTGTCGTCGGCTTTGACCGGAAGGAACGTGCCGGGCCCGACATGCAGCGTCACGCGATGCAGGCTGATGCCGTGTTCGCGCAAGGCGTCGATCATCGCCGGCGTGAAATGCAGTCCCGCTGTCGGCGCGGCGACGGACCCCTCTTCGTGTGCGAACATTGTCTGGTAGTCGTTGCGGTCGCGCTCGTCGACGGCGCGCCGGCCCGCGATGTAAGGCGGCAACGGCATGTCACCGCGCTCGGCGAGTGCCTGGTCAAGCACCGCGCCATGAAACGAGAAGGCGAGCGTCACCTCGCCACCCTCATCGCCCTCGCCTTTCGCCTCGATCGTGGCATCGAGCTGGCCGAGGAAGCAGACGCGACCTTCGTCACCGAACCGCACGATGTCGCCCACGGCAAGACGTTTCGCCGGTTTGACCAAAGCGCGCCAGCTCGCCCCGTCGAGCCGTTTGATCAGCGTCGCGGAGATCGCGGGCTCATGCTCGCCGCGCCCGATCCGGCGGCCATGGAGGCTTGCGGGAAACACCTTGGTGTCATTGACCACGATGGCATCGCCGCGCCGCAACAGGCGCGGCAATTCGCGCACCGTGCGGTCCTCGAAGGCGGCGCCGGGACGCACCATCAGAAGCTTTGCGGCATCGCGCGGCGAGACCGGCCGCAGCGCAATGCGGTCTTCCGGCAAATTGAAGTCGAACAGATCTGTCCGCATCCGAAACAACCATAGAAGCTCAAAATTTGCACCGCGTGATCCACGGCCTGGCTTTCACCCACCGCGTGCAACGTGCGCGCCGCTTGCAGCGCTCGGGCTTCTGTGAAAAGCCAGACCGCGCCAGAACCTGTGCCACAGCCAGCCACAGACTGAAATGGGATTGCCGCAATGTTGTTTTTGACGGAACACGACGTGCTGGCCGCGCTCGCCGGAGACGACGCCTACAAAGAAGCTGTCGACGTCATCGCCCAGGTCTTTGAGCAGCAATCCGCCGGAAGCACCTACCATCTCAAGCGCTATACGATGACGCATCCGGCTCATCCGGGTCATCTGTGGCACAATATTCGCATTCTGCCCGGCATGGTCCCCGACCTCGGCGCCGCGGCGGTGCGTGTCTATTCCGGTTATCGCGGCACCAACCGGTCGGAGGTCATTTGCCTCTTCGATTGGGCCGATATGCGGATGTCAGCCATCATTTCCGATTTCCATCTCCATGCGGTGCGGACCAGCGCGCCCTATGGGGTGGCGGCGAAATATCTCGCGCGTGCCGATGCTTCGATTATCGGCATCATCGGCACCGGCCGGTATGCGCGCGGCATGGTGCAGGCCGTCTGCGCCGTGCGGCCGATCAAGCGCATCCAGGTCTTCAGCCGCAACCCGGAGAATGTGCGGAATTTCTGCGACGCCATGAGCGCCAAGCTCGGCATTGAAGTCGTGGGTTGCGCATCCGGCCGCGACGCCGTCCGCAATACTGACATCGTGATCACCGCCACGTCCGGAAATACGATCGTGTTCGAAGCGGACTGGCTCGACCCCGGCATGCTGATGATGTCGCTTGCGCCCGGCGAGTTCGACGAAGCGACCGTGTTGCGCTCGCGCGTGTTCCTGTCCGCGATCGAGCAAGTGCTGGGCGATAGTCCCCCGCGAAAGCCATTCGCGGCATTGGTCGCCAACGGCCGCTTTGGTCCGGACGACGTCGTCGCCGATCTCTGCGACGTCGTGGCCGGCAAGACGCCCGGACGTACCGGCAAAGACGAGATCATCTTCTACGAATGCGCCGGATTGGGCCTGCTCGATGTCGGCATCGGCCAATGGATCTATCAGCGCGCGCGCAGCCGCGGTCTCGGAACCGAAATGCCGTTCGGCGAGGAGACCTAGCCGATGCAGCGGCCATGCAAGAGGGTATATCGTTGAAGCGGCGTGAATTCTTGCGCTTGAGCGCAATCGCGGCACCTGCGGTGATGTCGGCGCGGATCGCACAGGCTGATGGCTATCCCGATCACGTGGTGAAACTCATCGTGCCGCGTCCAGCGGGCGGCGTCGTGGATATCATCGCGCGGGAATGGAGCAACGAGGTCGGCGCGAGCTTCGGCGCTACCTATATCGAGAATATGGGCGGTGGCGGCGGCATCATTGGCGCCGCCGCTGTGGCGCGCGCCTCGGCCGACGGCTATACGCTTCTGTTCGGCACCACGAGCGAACTGGTGCTCCGCCCGCTCCTGGGTCACCAGTCCTACGATCCGGTGACGAGCTTCGCCCCGATCGCAATCATCTGTGAATCCGTCGCCGCCATCGTCGTCAATCCAAGCGTTCCGGCCGCCAATCTCGGCGAGCTTGTCGCCTATGCCAAAAAGAACCCGGGCCATCTCTCCTACGGCTCCGCGGGCGCCGGCACGGTCTCGAACCTGGCGGGTGAACTGTTCAAACGCCTGAGCGGCTTGCCGGATGTCACGCATGTGCCTTATCGCGGCGGCAATCCGGCCATGACAGATCTGATCGCCGGCAATATTCCGATCATGACCCCGATGATGGATCAGGCGGTGATCGCGCTGCATCGGCAAGGTCAGGTCCGGATCCTCGCCGTCGCCTCGGAGCAACGCCTCGCCGCGATCCCGGAGATCGCTACAGCCGCCGAGCAAGGCTATCCCGATCTCGTCGCACGGCTCTTTGTCGGCCTGTTTGCGCCGGCAGGCACCCCGCAGCCGATCCAAGCCAAGGTCGAAGCGGTCACCCGGCAGGCGATGCAGGATAAGCAACTCCAGAGCAGCTTCGCCGACGCCGGCTTCGTGTCGGTGACGAATTCGAGCCCGGCCGCCGCGGCGAGCTATCTCGACGCCGAGATCCGGCGCTGGAAGCCGCTTTTGCAACAGACCAGCCTGAACTGACGCAACCCGGCAATTCCCTTACAAGATCTGCGCGGTAGCATGATCCATTCGGAAAGCGGTTTCCACTTTTCCGGATCATGCTCTAGAACGCGCTTATCGTAACCTCGGCGCGGCCAGCAACGTGTCTTCAAGCGCAAGCGATAACGTGCCCTCGAGCACGAGCGACAAGGTTGCCGTCATCCAGGTGAAGCGCGGCATCGGCGACGTGATCTGGCATCTGCCGTTCATCCAGGCCATTGCCGCCGCAACGCCGGGGGGCCAGGTCACCTTTCTCGCGCCGCCGTCGAGCTGCGCCGAGGAATTGCTCGCGGCCGATCCAAGCGTCGCCGAGACGATCTATTTCGAGCACGGCGGGTCCGAGCTCACGCGCGCGGTCAATCTGCTCAAGCTCGCCGCGCTTCTGCGCTGGCAGCACTTCGGCAAAGTCTTCATCCTCGACCGCACGCTGCGCCCGGCCCTGGCGGCGCGGCTTGCCGGCGTCCGCGAGCGCATCGGCCTCGGGCTCGGCGCACAACGCCATTTCATCACCAATGCCGGCATCGATCAGCGCCACTTCCACGATCAGCCGGTGGATTGGCTCAAGGCGCTGATGGCGGCGATGAAAGTACCGCTCGCCTCGACCGAGCCGGATCTGCGCCTGCCCAACGCAACGCTGACCGCGATCGGCGAAAAATTTGCCGCCGCGCCGCGGCCTTGGATCGCACTGGGGCTTGGCGCATCGCATCCCGATAAGGATTGGCCCGACACCCATTGGGCGGAATTCCTCGCCGGCCTGCGCCAGCGTGTTCAAGGCACTGTATTCCTTGTCGGCGGCAGCATGAACAGCGTTCGTGGTGAGAATTTCATCGCGCAAAGCGCCGGCGCGCCCGCCGTCAACGCCTGCGATCTTCGCCTGACGGAAGCAGCCGCGTTGTTGCAACTCGCCGATCTTTTCGTCGGCCCGAGTTCGGCGCCGATGAATCTTGCGGTCGCCGGCGGCACCGACGCCTTCGGCCTGTTCGGTTCGACGCCGGTGCTGGAATATTCAAAACGCATTCACGCTATCGTCCCGCCCGGCGGCGTGGCGCCGGACGGTATGATACGGATTTTACCGCCGCAGGCGCTCGAGCAGATCGCGCCTTATCTCACGCGCGAGAAAGCTCGCGCGTGAGACGCGCATTACTTGACGTCGGCGGCGACCTGCATTTTGACGATCTTGTCGGGATCGCGCGGCGGCTCGCCGCGCTTGAGCTTATCGACCACGTCCATCCCGCTCACCACTTCGCCGACCACGGTGTATTGGCCGTTGAGGAACGAGCCTTCGTCGAACATGATGAAGAACTGGCTATTGGCGGAATGCGGATTGCTGGTCCGTGCCATGCCGACTATGCCGCGCACGTACGGCACGTCGGAAAACTCAGCCTTCAAATCGGGATGTTCCGAACCGCCGGTGCCGTTGCCATGCTCGCCATCGCCGGTCTGCGCCATGAAGCCATCGATGACGCGGTGAAACGGCACGTCATCGTAAAATTGCTCGCGCGCCAGGAGCTTCAGGCGCTCGGCATGTCCGGGCGCGACGTCGCTGCGCAATTTGATGATGATCCGGCCCGGCGTGGCATCGAGGATCAGCGTGTTCTCGGGGTCGGTCCCCGACGGCAGTTCTACTTGCTCAGCCATTGTATATTTCCTCCAGGTCGTATCGCGCGAAGACTACGGCACGACGGTCGCAGACTTGATGTAATCGAGTTTCGGGAATGATGACGTCAGATAGGCATTGCCTTCGCTTTGAACGCGGCCTTGCTCGGGCCCGCTGCCCGAGGGGGCCCCTTCGCCATAGCCGCTATAGAGCGCATCGACCACATTCATGCCGGATGTGACTTGGCCGAACGGGGCAAACCCCTGACCGTCGAGCGCGGCATTGTCGGCGTAATTGATGAAAACCTGCGTGGTGCGCGTATTCGGCCCGGCCGTCGCGAAAGTGATCAGGCCGCGTCCATTGCTCTTCTTGACCGAGTTGTCATTGATGCGCGCGCTGCGCCATTGCGAGGAAATCGCCGGATCGCCGTTGATGCCGAACTGCACCATGAAGCCGGAGATCACGCGGAAGAAGCGCGCATTGTTGAAAAACCCGTTCTTCACCAGATTGTAGAAGCGGTCGGCGCCGAGCGGCGCCCAATCGCGATGGACTTCGACGATGAAAGGCCCCTTGCTGGTGTCGAATTTGACCTTGTAAGTCGCTGGCGCTTGTTCGCGCAGCGTCGCCGGATTGGCGAGGCTCGGTCCGGCAGGCTGGGCAAAAGCGGGGACGGCAATCGTCAGTGCAAGCAACAACGCGGCGAAACGGATCATGGTGTCTCCGGCAGTTTCGGTAATGCGGTTTCGGTAACGGCTTGGGGGTCTTGTTACTTTTTGACGAATCTCTTCTTCAGATGCGCCGCGACCACCGCAGGCACGAAGGCGGAAACGTCGCCTCCCATACTGGCAATCTGGCGAACCAAAGTGGCGGTGATCGGGCGGACCGCCGGCGACGCCGGCAGGAACACGGTCTGCACGCCCGGTGCCATGGTGCCGTTCATGCCGGCCATCTGCATTTCGTAATCGAAGTCGGCGGAATCACGTAAGCCGCGAATGAGCATGGTCGCCTTCTCACGCTGCGCCACCGAGACCACGAGATCGCTGAAGGTGACGCAGGTGATCTCGCAGCTGGCTTTCTCGGCCAGCGGCGCGCAAATGTCCTGCAGCATTTCCAGCCGCTCTTCGACCGGAAACAGCGGCGTCTTGCCCGGATGCACCCCGATCGCCAGCACCAGCCGGTCGGCGAGCCGAACCGCGCTTGCGACCACGTCGAGATGGCCGTTGGTGATGGGATCGAACGATCCGGCGAACAAAGCGATGCGCGGCGTGGGAGCGGGCATGAGGTCGATCTTGATGTTGGCAGTGGCGGTCTAGCCCGCGCCCCGTTCGGCCGCAAGCTGGCAGCGACAAGCTTGTTGCTAGGCGGTCTGCGCGATTCGATCGATCGTGAGCGCGCCGCATCGCCATACCGAACGCGCCGTTTGCCTCGCCATGGCCGGATTATTGCGTATATTCAATCTCTTACCCACAACCGCCGGAATTGTGATGGGGATCACCGCCCGGTTGCGGCGCGGATGTCAAACAACACCAGACAAACAAGGAACCGGAAACGTCGTGAACGCGTTGCGGTTTACTGACGTCGAAGGTTGCGAACGGGGACGGTGCAATGATCAAGATCTTATACGCCGTAGCTGCATCCGCGATTGCGGCCGCGTGCTTTGTTGCTTTGCCGACTTTGTCGCAGCAAGTGCGTGCCAATCCGCCGGCGCAGGCGGTGCCGACCGCGTCTGTCGCCGCACCTCCTGCCGTTACCTGTGGGCAAAAGGCTTGGCCCTATCTCGATGCCGGCTGTCTGCGTAATGCCGGCGGCATGCTTGTGCAGCCGCATGATGTGCGGCTTGTGTCCGCGGATCGCGTTGTGACTTCGACGGGCCGTTAGGCCCGCAAGAGTTTTACCGGAGTTTGCCGTGCCGGTTCAGGCGGAAGGTGCTGTCCACACCTTCCGCCTTCGTTTTATCTCAGGCATGATCTGCTCCAAGGACCTGCTCGGCACCGACTGAGCCGGCCAAAGAGGCTGCATCGGGAGGAGAACGTGACGAACGGATCGGTTATCCGCCGCTACGGCTTGGCTTTGTTGTTCACCGCCCTCTGCTTTTCCCCGGCGCTTGCGCAAAACAGCCCGGAGGCGACTTATCCCAATCATTCGATCCGGATCATCGTGCCTTACACGCCCGGCGGACCAACCGACGTCATGGGTCGGCTGATGAGCCAGATTCTGTCGCAGGCCTTCGGCCAGCAGGTCTATGTCGACAACCGCCCCGGCGCCGGTTCGACGCTCGGCGGCAAGATCGCCGCGTCGGCCGATCCCGACGGCTACACCTTGATCGTCGCCACCGCCGCGACTTTCGCTATCGGTCCGACGCTTTACCCGGACGCCGGATTAGATCCAAAAGTTTTTGTACCGGTGGCGGCCTTCGCCACCGTGCCGTTTCTGATGATCGCCGGGCCAAAGGCGCCGCCCGGCTCGATGTCCGATATGATCGCTTACGCCAAAGCACATCCCGGCCGGCTTGCGATCGGCGTGCCCAACGGCGCCCCGCCGCATATGTTGGCGGCCTGGTTCAAAGACCTGACCGGCGCCGACATCCTGATCGTGACCTATAACGGCGCTTCGGGCGACATGACCGACCTGATGGGTGGCCAGATCGACCTTGCGATCGAAACAAGCTCGATTGTCCTGCAGCACCTGGCTGACGGTTCGCTGCGCGCACTTGCAACCGCCTCGGCGGCGCGGCTTCCTGAAACGCCGAACGTCCCGACCATGATCGAAAGCGGCGTGCCGGGTTTCGTCGCGAGTTCCTGGACCGGCCTTGCCGCGCCGCCGGGCACGCCGCAAGCCGTCGTCGACAAGCTCAATGCTGCAATCAATGCCGGACTGCGCTCTCCCGACATCCAGGCCAAGCTGAAAACGCTCGGAGCCAAGGGCAACCCTGGCACGGTTGCCGACTTCACCAATTTCATGGCCAGCGAAGTGCCGAAATGGACCGCGATGGCGAAGCTCCCGGGCGCGCAAGGCAAATAGCGCGCCCGCTTTCGCAACGCGGTTAGTGACCATCGCCAAGCGCGAGCGATTTCACGAGCGGGGTCCAGCGCGCCAGCTCGGCCTTCATTGTCTGCGTAAAATCTTCAGGCGTGCCGCCAAGTGGATCGACACTGACTTTTGCCAGCGCGCCTGAGAATTCTGGCGTCTTGAGCCCTCGATTGATCGTCGTGTTGAGCTTCTTGAGGATCGGCTCCGGCGTATGCGCCGGCGCCAACAGACCGGTCCAGGCGACGGTGACAAAGTTCGGGAAGCCGCTTTCGATCATGGTCGGTACATCGGGCAATTGCGGGATGCGTTTCTGCGTCGTGACCGCAAGTGCGCGGAGCGCGCCTGACTGAATCAGCGGCAACAGCACGCTGGAATTCTCGAAGGTCATCTGCACGTTGCCGGCCAGGAGATCGGTGATCGACGGCGCGCCGCCTTTATAAGGCACGTGCACGATGTCGATGCCGGCGCGGGCCTTGAACAATTCGCCGATCAGGTGCGGCAACACGCCGATCCCGCCGGACGAGAAATTGACCTTGCCCGGATTGGCCTTTGCGTACGCGACCAGCTCCTGGACGGTCTTCGCCGGGACGGCCGGATTGACCACCAGAATGCTCGGGCTTTCGCCAACAAGGGCGATCGGGTCGAAGCTCGTCAGCGGATCGTAGCCGGCGTCACGATGCAGCAATGGCGCGATGATCAGGCCGCTGGCTGCCGAATAAAGCAGCGTATAGCCGTCCGGCGTTGCCGCGGCAGCGTCCTTGGAGCCGATCGTGTTGCCGGCGCCGGAGCGGTTTTCGACGACAAAGGCTTGGCCAAGTGAAGTTTGCAGGTAGTTCGCGGTGAGCCGCCCAACCACATCGACCGGACCTCCCGGCGGCGTCGGTACGATGATTTTGACCGGCCTGTTCGGATAATCCTCGGCATGGGCTTTGGATCGCGCGGAGCCCAAAGGGCTCGAAATCAAGCCGAACGCCAAACCGAAAGCCCAGCCGGCGGCCAGAATTCTTGCCGCGGGCCGCAATCCCACCATCCCAAACATGACGTTCCCTCTCGATAATTCTTCTAAGCAACCTGCCCTAATCTAGCAGGACAATTGAATTTTTGGCCACTGTCCGGCGTCTAAATGCGGCGAAGACTTGCTCAGCTCGTTCGTATATAGGTCCGCCGCATAGTCTGGCCGTTGGGCCTCTAGCGCGCGGATATGCTATTCCTGTCCGAAATAGCGGGGGGTCGGCGCGGCGTTGCCAAGGCATAAAAGCAGCGGTTTGGGATGATCGTTCTCATCGACAATTACGACAGCTTCACGTTCAACCTCGTCCACTATCTCGGTGAACTGGGCGCGGATGTTGTCGTACACCGCAACGACAAAGTGACGAGCCGCGCCGTCGTGGCGGCGGAGCCTGACGCCATCGTGCTGTCGCCCGGGCCGTGCACGCCCAAGGAAGCCGGCATCTGCCTCGATCTGATCAAGGAGGCGGCGCCGAAGATTCCGATCCTCGGCGTCTGTCTCGGCCATCAGGCCATCGGCGACGCGTTCGGCGGCAAAGTGATCCGCGCGCCGATCCAGGTGCACGGCAAATTGTCGGAGATCCGCCACCAGGGCCAAAGCGTTTTTCGCGGCATCAACGGCCCGTTCATGGCGACGCGCTATCACTCGCTGATCGTCGAACGCGCAAGCCTGCCGCGCGACTTGAGCGTCACGGCTGAGACCGATGACGGCCTCGTCATGGGGCTTGCGCATACCCGGCTGCCGGTGCACGGCGTGCAATTCCATCCTGAAAGCATTGCTTCCGATCACGGCCATCTGATGCTGAAAAACTTCCTCGATATCGCGGCCGCCTGGAACGCTGCGACCGGCCGCAGCGGCGCAGCCCTGCGGACGCCGCATCGCGCCAGTGCGCTGGTGGATTGAGAGCGACGCCAGTGGATTTCAAAGCTCTCATCGGCAAAGTCGCGACCGGCACCGCGCTGACGCGCGACGAGGCGGCGAATGCCTTCGAACAGATGATGGCGGGGGAAGCGACCCCCTCGCAAATGGGCGCGCTGCTCATGGCTTTGCGCGTGCGTGGCGAGACCGTCGACGAGATTACCGGCGCCGTGACGACAATGCGCAACAAGATGCTGCGCGTCACCGCACCGCCGCAAGCAATCGATGTGGTCGGCACCGGCGGCGACGCCTCGGGGTCGTACAATATCTCGACCTGCGCCGCGCTGATCGTCGCGGGCGCCGGCGTCCCCGTCGCCAAGCACGGCAACCGCGCGTTGTCATCGCGTTCGGGAGCGGCCGATGTGCTGGCTGCGCTCGGCGTCAATATCGATCTCAATCCCGAGCAGATCGGCAATTGCATCCGCGAGGCCGGCATCGGCTTCATGTTCGCGCCGGCGCATCATCCGGCGATGAAGAATGTCGGCGCGACCCGCGCCGAGCTCGGCACCCGCACGATCTTCAATCTGCTCGGCCCGCTGTCCAATCCGGCCGGCGTCAAACGGCAAATGGTCGGCGTGTTTTCAAAGCATTGGACCGAGCCATTGGCGCAAGTTCTCAAGATCCTCGGCTCCGAAAGCGTGTGGGTGGTGCACGGCTCGGACGGACTCGACGAGGTCACCACCTCCGGCCCGACCAGCGTAACCTCGCTCGAGGGCGGCGTGGTCAAGAGCTTTGAGATTTCGCCGCAAGATGTCGGCCTGCCCAAGGTCAAGCCGGAGGCGCTGCGCGGTGGTGACGCCACCGCCAACGCCAAGGCCTTGCAGGACGTGCTGGAGGGCAAGCCGACACCCTATCGCGACGTCGCCCTGTTCAATGCGGCTGCCGCGCTCGTCGTCGCGGGCAACGCCAAAGACCTCGCCGCTGGCCTCGACCTCGCCGCACAATCGGTGGATTCTGGCGAAGCCGAAGGCCGGCTCGACCGCCTGATCGTGGTCTCGAACGATGGCTGATATTCTGGAAAAAATCGCCGCCTATAAGCGTGAGGAAATCGCCGCGGCCAAACGCGCCCGTCCGCTTGCCGTGATCGAGCGGGAGGCGAAGGCGCAAGGCGCGCCTCGCGGCTTCGCCAAGGCGATCGAACGGCGGCTCGCCGCCGGCGACTACGCGCTGATCGCCGAGGTCAAGAAGGCAAGTCCGTCGAAGGGCCTCATTCGCGCCGATTTCGATCCTGCTTCGCTCGCTTTGGCTTATCAAGCCGGCGGCGCGGCCTGTCTTTCAGTGTTGACAGATGCGCCCTCGTTTCAAGGCAGCCTCGAGTACCTGCGCCAAGCGCGCGCGGCAGCGACGCTGCCGGCCTTGCGCAAGGATTTCATGTACGACACCTACCAGGTGACGGAAGCGCGCGCTTACGGCGCCGATTGCATCCTGATCATCATGGCCGCGGTGGACGACGCCTGCGCTGCGGGGCTTGAAGCGGCTGCGATGGCGCTCGGCATGGATGCGCTTGTCGAAGTGCACGACGAGGAGGAATTGCAGCGCGCGCTGCGCCTGAAATCGAAGCTGATCGGCATCAACAATCGCAACCTGAAAACCTTCCAAACCACGCTCGCGACCTGCGAACGTCTGGCGCGACTTGTTCCTGCGGGCCGCATCGTCGTCGGCGAGAGCGGCATATTCACGCCGGACGATCTGGCGCGGCTGTCGAACAGTGGTATTTCGACATTCCTCGTCGGCGAAAGCTTGATGCGCCAGGACGATGTTGCCGGCGCCACACGGGCCCTCCTCGCGCGCAAGCCCGCGCTTGCATCCATCCGGTAACGACGTGGCCGGGCGCGCAAAGAAGCTCAGCCATCTCAGCGGCAGCGGCGAAGCCCGCATGGTCGATGTGTCGGCGAAACCTGCGACCGAGAGGGTCGCGGTCGCCGAAGGCAAAGTGATCATGCAGCGGAAGACGCTCGACATCGTCCGCAAAGGCGACGCGAAAAAGGGCGACGTGCTCGGCGTGGCCCGTATCGCCGGCATCATGGCGGCCAAACGCACGCACGACTTGATCCCGCTGTGCCATCCGCTCGCCATTTCCCAGATCGAGGTTGACGCGGAGCCCGATGCCAAATTGCCAGGCATAAAAATCACCGCGCGGGTGAAGGTCTCAGGCCAGACTGGCGTTGAAATGGAAGCGCTGACCGCTGTATCGGTTGCCTGCCTCACCATCTATGACATGGTGAAAGCGGTCGATCGCGGCATGCGTATCGAGGGCATCAGGCTGATCGAGAAACGTGGCGGCCGCGCCGGACACTATCGCGCCGAAAGGTAGTACGGGAGTCACAGGCTTGATCTCGGTCGAACAAGCGCTGCAACAGGTGCTGGCGCACGCGGTGGCGCTCCCCGCCGAACAGGTGCCGCTTGCGCAAGCGGACGGCCGCGTGCTCGCGGCCGATCTCAAAGCGCTGCGCACTCAGCCGCCGGCGGACCTTTCGGCCATGGACGGCTACGCGGTGCGGTCGAGCGACGTGACTGCGGCGCCGGTGTGCTTGAAAGTTATCGGCGAGGTTGCGGCCGGCCGGCCGTTCGACAAAAGCGTCGGTCCTCGCGAGGCCGCGCGCATTTTCACCGGCGGCGTCGTACCTGACGGCGCGGACACGGTCGTGGTCCAGGAACAGGCGAGCCGCGACGGCGACACAGTCGAAATTCAAAAGCCGTCGGCCAAGGGCCGCAATGTGCGTGTGCGCGGGCTCGATTTCCGTGCCGGCGAGGCAGCCTTCGCGCGGGGACATCACTTGCGGGCGCGCGACCTGCAGCTCGCGGCCGGCATGAACCATCCGCTGCTGCCGGTCCATCGCAAACCAAAGATCGTGCTGTTTGCGACCGGCGACGAGCTCGTGCCGCCCGGCACCGAGCCAGGCCCGGGACAGATCGTCTATTCCAACGGCTTCGCGCTTGCCGCGCTGGCGCGCGAGGAAGGCGCTGAAGTGATCGAGCTTGGTGTAGTCAGCGACAGGCTCGACGAGACCATTGCCGCGGTGCGCAAGGCCCGGGAGCTCGGTGCCGACATTCTGGTGACCACAGGCGGCGCGTCGGTCGGCGAATACGACCTGGTACAGAAGGCGTTCACCGCCGAAGGCATGGAGCTGTCGTTCTGGAAGATCGCCATGCGGCCGGGCCGGCCATTGATGCATGGCAGACTCGGCGCGACGCATGTGCTTGGCCTGCCCGGCAATCCGGTATCGTCCTATGTCTGCGCCTTCCTGTTTCTCGTCCCGCTGATCCGCCGCATGAGCGGACGCAGCGATCTGACCGCGCACATCGAATCGGCCGAGCTCGGCTGCGACCTTCCGACCAATGACGAACGCGCCGATTACCTGCGCGCCAGGTTGAAGACGGGTGATGACGGACTGATTGCGACGCCCTTCCCGATCCAGGACAGTTCCATGATGGTGCCGCTGTCGCAGGCCGATTGTCTCGTGATCCGAGAACCTTACGAGCCCGCAGCCAAGGCCGGCAGCCGCTGCCGCATCGTTAAATTCGAGCGTTAAGCGGCGGTTCGTGAAAGCCGCTGCTTTCTTCACCTCAAATTAAATGGTTGCGGAACACATATGGAACGGATAGTGTCCGTTCATGATTTGTTTCGGCAGTAAGTGAGCCATATCCAGAACCTGCTGGCCGAGCTACCGCCAGCCTGCAGCTGATTTAGCGTTATTGGGGAGAGAGCGCCGATGTTGACTCGCAAGCAGGCCGAACTCTTGCGTTTTATCCACGAGCGCCTCAAGGAGGCCGGCGTGCCTCCTTCCTTCGACGAAATGAAGGATGCGCTCGATCTGCGCTCCAAATCGGGTATTCATCGCCTCATTACCGCGCTCGAGGAGCGCGGCTTCATCCGCCGCCTGCCTAACCGCGCGCGCGCCATCGAAGTGATCAAGCTGCCGGAATCGGTTTCGCATGGCGTCGCGGGCGGGAGAAGCCGCGGTTTCACGCCAAGCGTCATCGAAGGCAATCTCGGCCGGGTGCGGACCGTCTCGGAAGACGAAGGCGGCCGCCCGGTCGCCGTGCCGGTGATGGGGCGCATCGCTGCCGGAACGCCGATCGAGGCGATCCAGACCCGCAGCCACACCATCAGCATGCCGCCCGACCTTCTCACCTCGGGCGAACATTTTGCCTTGGAGGTGCGCGGCGATTCGATGATCGAAGCCGGCATCCTCGACGGCGACATGGTGTTGTTGAAGCGCACCGATGCCGCCGATACCGGCGATATCGTCGTCGCGCTCATCGACGATGAGGAAGCGACCCTCAAGCGCTTCCGCCGCCGCGGCGCCTCGATCGCGCTCGAGCCGGCCAATACCGCCTATGAAGTCCGGATCCTGCCGCCCAACCGGGTGCGCATTCAGGGCAAGCTGGTCGGGCTGTTCCGCCGCTACTGAGCCTTAGAGCATGATCCGGAAAAGTAGAATCCGGTTTTCCGAAAAGATCATGCTCAATCAAAATCCTGGTGCGACAAACGATTCAATCTGAAACGATTACGCTCTAGGCCACCAATTGCTCGGCGTCGCCGGCTCGGGCCTTGCGGCCATCGATGCGGAAGAAACCGACCTGATTGGCCATGGCCGCCGCCTGGATCTCGAGCGTTTTGGCGGAGGCGGCACTTTCCTCGACCAAAGCTGAATTCTGCTGATTGGCTTCGTCGATCTGCGACAAGGCGCTCGTGATCTGAGCCAGGCCGCCGGCCTGCTCGCGGCTCGCCTTCGCGATTTCCGCGACGACTTCGGCGGCTTTGGTGATCGAGCCCACCACTTCGTTGAGCGCTGTACCGGCTTCGCCGGCGAGCGAGACGCCCTCCTGCACTTCGCCGAAACTGTTGGTGATCAGCGTCTTGATGTCCTTGGCGGCTTGGGCCGAGCGCTGGGCGAGACTGCGCACCTCGGAGGCGACGACCGCAAAGCCGCGGCCAGCCTCGCCGGCACGCGCCGCTTCGACCGCGGCATTGAGCGCAAGCAGATTGGTCTGGCGCGCGATCTCGTCGATCACGCCGATAATGTCGGCGATCTTGTGCGAAGATTCTTCGATATGCGCCATTGATTTGATCGTCTTGCCGACCACTTCGCTGCCGCGATTGGCGATGTCGCGCGTCTGTGCGGTGATCGTGTTGGCGTGCTGGGCGTTCTCGGCATTCTGCCGCACCGTCGAGGAAATCTCCTCCATCGACGACGACGTCTTTTCCAGAACGGCCGACTGCGACTCCGTGCGCCGCGACAGGTCTGTCGTACCGCTCGAGATCTCCGTCGAAGCGCCGGCGACCTGGCGCGCCGCTTCGACGATCGCCTGAATGGTGCCCTGCAGCCGTTCGGCGGCGAGATTGAAATCGTTGCGGATCTGCTCGTAGGCGCCAGAAAAGACATCGTCGATACGCCACGTCAGATTGCCTTCGGCCAGCGACTCGAGGCCCTTGGCAATCGATCCGACGACGTGCGCCTGCTCATCGCCGATTTTGGCGCGCTCCGCTTCCGACTTCGCCTGTAGTTCGCTCTCGATACGCCGCTGTTCGTCGACCTGCTGGCGCTGCAACTCGGCATGATGACGCTGCTCGATGCGTCCTTTTTCCAACGCCGCGTTGCGGAGCGAGACCACGGCCTGGCCGATTTCACCGATCTCGTCGCGCCGGTCGGCGCTTGGCACGTCGAGATCGAGACTGCCGCTCGCAATCTGCAAGAGGCAGTCGCGCAACCCATAGAGCGGGCGGATCAAGCCGCGCGTCACGAAAAAGAAGCCGGCCGCCAGTGCGATCGCGGCGACGCCGGCAAGGCCGAACAGGATCGTTGCGTTCAGCGCATTGATGCGCTTGACTTCAAGTCCCGTGCTGGCGGTGTGAGCGGCGTAGTCCTTGCCCAGATTGACGAGCTCGTCATTGAGCGCCGAACGGACCTTGCGGTTGGCATCATTGTCGCCGAAGGCGCGCGCGCTGGTGGTGTCTTCGTATTGCGCCTTGCGCACCAATTCTTTGCGGAAAGCAATGAACTGCGCGATGCTCTGCTGCAAATGAACGATCTTGTCGCGCTCCGACTCGATAACGTCCTCTTTCCACGATTTCGCTACCGCATCGATGCCGTCGAGGTCTTGCAACAATTTCTTGGCGAATGGCTCGGCGGTCTTCCAATCGGGCGACATGTAGATGCCGCGCGATTCCATGACCGCAGCATAAACGAGGCCGTTGATCTGTTCCAGGAATTGTACGCCGTGCCAGGCGAGATCGCGCTTGGCGCCGACCGCTTTGCTTGCCGACAAATTATAGCAATTGAGTGCAACGCCGATAATCGGAACCAGCCCCAGCAACCCGATGACAATGAGCAGTTTAGTTTTGAGCGAGAATCGCATGCGATCGTCCGATCGGCCAGCCTGATGGCACGGTGAATTTCGGCATTCCGGGTACTTCTGCGATTGCGAAGTTCATCCAGGACCGCGACGACAGCCTCGACGGCTGGCGATCAACTGGGTATTGCGAGCATTCCGATACACAAGTTGTGCGCTATTTGAGTTAAACTTTCGTTGTCACGGCCAGCGGCTGCCTAATTCCACGGCGGATGACGCCATGGTGCTTTCTCGCTGAATTCCCGGGGAATCACCGGTCTGCCTCGATATCGTCGGGCTGCGGCGTGGCGTCCCGCGGCGGCATTCGCACTGCACCCGCGGCGGACGGTTCGTCGGCCGTGGTCGCGCGCCGAAGCGGTGAGGCCGGCGACCACGGCCGGTCGAAATTGGCAGCGCGTACGGACTCAATCGCGAGGCCCGCGGGCGTGCGGCGGAGCGCCAACGCGCCTCGGGCGCGCCAAGTGTCGCGGCTAATCACCATTGCTGTGCAACCCGGCGGCGGCGGCGCGCGCGCAGCCACGACCAAGACCGCCTCCCGGCAATCGTCCTCGAAGGCGTCGGCCGAGAGCGCATAGGCGACGCGTGCACCGTCGGCAAGCCGGCCGACGCAGCCTGACGCGTCGCAGACGATCCCTTGCCCCAAGGCGTGATCCTTCACGTCGCGGCCGTCCGCATCCGCGGCGAGCCATTCGCGCATGGCAAACGTATCGCCGCCGATATGGTGAAAAGCGAGCCGGCCGTCCGCGCCGCGCACCGCAAAAGTGCGCCCATCATTGGCGACCAGCACGTCCGGCACCGGAACATTCATCGCCCAGGCGATGGCAACGGCGGCGAGACCGAGACCGCTCCAACGCAACGGCGTCTTCAGAAGGCCAATGACCAGGAGCGCCGCAGTCGAGAGCAGCAGCGGTCCGGTGCCGAACGACGTGACGCGGCCGAAAGCGCCGGGCAGGCTCGCCACCCAGAGAGCGCGACCTTGTCCATCCATTCGATGCCGTAACCCACAGCACTCGGCGTCGAAGCCGAACGGCATGGCGATGACGCCGAGAATGCCCATCGACGAATATGGTGATGTCCAGTATCGGCCCGTGTCGTTTCGTCAATCAATCCGGGCCTGCGTTGTAGTGCCGGAATGCGCGATTGGTCGCGCCCCTGCCCCGAGCGCTGACAATCCCTGACGTCATGGATCTGGTCACGCTCTACGACGTGCGGACGCCGCTCGGGCATCTGTCGAAACAAACTAGAAATGACCGGCCGATCGAGCCTCAGTCCGACAACGCTGTTTCCCGCCACTTCCCCTGAATGAAACTATCGACGAGTTGCTGGTTTCGCTCTACAGCGACCCGGTCCGTCGTGAACTCGATCCGTTTAGAAAGTTCGTCCAGGGTACCTTCGTCCTTTAGTGCACGTATCGTGTCAGGCGTTACCGTGTCGGACATTTTGTGATCTCCCTGTACGCAACTAACAAACCTCCGATAAACTTCACACCCATGATGTGACGATTTCGAGGCTGAGCCGAACCCACCCATTGGCAGCTGTGGGATCATCCGCGCGATTGAGACGGCGCGATACCCCCGTGGTAACCGCGCCATCCCCCTCGCAAGTAACGCATCACGTGCCGTCGTTACGAGCAACAAATGCTGCCGATCTCGGCAACCTGTCGAGTTAAATGTGCGGTATCGTACATAGTAGCATTTGAAACAGCTCGTCCGCTCTTTCGCTATTGGCTTGCGATGTGGTGGAGCTGCGGCCTTATCTGACCTGTTTGTTAGGAGGGTTGGGGCTGCTCCGGCAGGTATGACGCGAGCTTGGCTTCACCAGCCACGTTTTCTGTTTTGGCGGCGAGACCGGGATGCGTCTCAAGCCACAGCGTCCGAGCAGCGGCTAGCGGATCGATAGCTGCATTGCTCCACCACGCGGCTTCATCGCCGTAGCGATGGAGCTCGTGATGATGCCCGCGGCACAACGGGACGGTGAACTCATCGCTGACCTTGCGGCCGAGTGCACGGCTTTGCGCAAAGCGAAGGTGGTGCGCATCGCAGGGCTTTCGCCCGCAGACCAGGCAGGATTGCTGAGCAACATGCCTGACATGCTCGCGATCCCGCACCCGGCGTGGCTCCGGGAACGACAAGGCGCTCTTGTCGATCGATTTCGCCCGTTTTGCCTTCTTGGCGCCCCGTCCATCGGGTTGGACCAATGCCTCGACCGTGGCTTCCCTCATTTTGACGCCCGTTCCCTCCGCGTCATGCGCGGCGAAGCTCAAAAGCTTGGTGCGGAAGCATTGGTCGATGTGTTCGGCATCAGTTTCGTTGAGCCGCGTCGTCTTGTCGGGGTATCGCCGTTTCGCCCATCGTGCCGCCTCGTCACTGCTGCCAAGCTCGTTGAGTTCAGCAATCATCTGATCCCGTAGCCGTGCTGAAAGCTGAGTATCGAGCACGACGGCAACGTGAACCGGCGATCTCTTCTGCGGCCGCTCGACGGGCGTGCGAGGATCAACCCGCCGTTGATCGGCATTGAGCCGGCCATCAGGCGCCATGGATCGCGGCGCCACGGATCGACGCGCGCGTTCGCCGCCCGATAACGTCGTCTGCGGCGTTGGTGCGAGGAGATCCGGCGCATCGAGATCGTCTTCCCCGGCAATGCCGACAAGCGTGAACAAGGCATAGCGCCTGGCATAGGTGAGCGCCGCGCCCATCCGATGCGGGGCCGCGGTCTCGCTGATCGGGCAGACCGGCCAGTCAGACGAGATCCATTCACCCGAGGCATGAGCTAGCACCGTCGTCAGATTGACGATACCGGCCGACTGATCGATCGCCGTGGTCTGGACGGTGGCGATCTCATGCTGTCCCAGCGTCTTGCGCACGATCTCAAGCCCGCTTGCCAGCGAGGCGTAGCGGAACAATCGCTCCGGCGCATTTGGCGCTTTGCCTTCGATCGACCCGATCAGGGATTTCTCAGGGTTGGAGAGTTCAATCTGCGCCTTGGCCAAGGCCGCAGCCAACGAGGCGATCGATTGACTAGACCGTTGCATGATTTGAGCCCTCCTCGCCCTTAAGCAGGTCAAAACTCACGGCTCCCGATTTTGATCGCTTCGCCCGAATGCCATGTCCGATCGCTTCCTTGGCGTCCTCCGGCATGAGCCGCTTGAGTTCAGCCTTGGACCGCTCATGCTCGAGATAGGCCGATCGGGTCTCGGCAAAAACAGCTGCGAACTCCGCCCATGCATTGGACGTGCTCATGTCGACAATGCGAATGGCGTCCATCTTGGGCCTTGGTGGATCGACCCCAAACAGCTGTGGTGTCTCGCCATTCTCAACGCAGCGCCAGAACTTCCGCTCCGCCGTCACGATCAGATGCTGATAGAGGGGATCGGCATGGGCCAAGATCTCGACCCACTTGCCGCCCCCGGTGATGATCGACAGCACCGCGGTGCGTGCCGCCACCACCCACATATTATGTTGAAGCTGCGGCATGTATTTGGCGGCTGCCGCCTCCTCCGAGAACGACCACGGCAGCATGAACTTGGATTCGAACACCGCGTCCGAACCCTCGATGCGGCCGTCCAAAGTGGCCGCCATCCACCTCAATGCCGGGTGAAACACCCGCCGCTGCAGATCGACCACGACCTCGCCGGTGTTGGCCTCGTACCAGCGTCGATTGAGGTCCTCGGTCACCACTCCCAACTGCACGACGAGATTGCCGGACAAATCCTCCGGCTGGACCTCGCCGCGCTTTTCCCGCCACAGCCGGACCAGCGCCTCCTGGTCCGTGCCCATGATGATCCGGGCATCCGAGCCGCCGATAAAATGCCGTCGTCCCGCCGAACACATTCTCCTGCCGTCGTTTTTTGCCATTTGACTTCCCTCCCACGGGGCCCTTCCCCACGTCCGCGCAATACGATACTATTACTATCACATGATATAAAATAGGTAGTGACGAGCATGTCTGCAACCCCTCGCCATCAAAAAAATCGTGGATCGCCGCCGCCGCTCACCAGCGCCCAGATCCGTGCCGCCCGGGCGCTGATCCGCTGGAGCGCCGAAGACTTGGCGCGTGAAAGCACGCTCGGTGTCGCCACCATCCGCCGTGCGGAATTGCGTGACAGCGCAACCAAGCTCACGGCCGCAAACGACCGTGCCGTCCGCCACGCCCTCGAAGCGGCCGGTATCGTGTTCATCGATGAAAGTGAAAACGGCGGAGCGGGAGTGCTGCTAAAAAAGTCAAACCCCCTGTCGTAGGCACCCAAAGCGCCTGGGACAGAGGCCACATAGGCCACTAACAGGGCTGCATCGGAGATCTTTAAGCGTTCAACAACGAGGCTTTTTCAGCATCAAAACGGGAGAGTTCCAATACCAACGCCGGAAAACGCTTTCGCAAATCCCGAAGCTCGTCTCGTTCTTTGTCCGTAATTGGTGTCCTCGAAGCTCCCGTGCTTTCTCCGCACTCGGACCGGCGTTCCGCGTTGTGAAGCTCCTTGAGGCGTTGACGCGCCAATTGTTCTGGACTGTGATCAAACGCATCACGGCGCGCCCACAAGTACGCTTCCTCGGCGGCCTCCACCTCCGAAAGACCGCCATTGTCTCGGTTCAGGTCGGCTAGGTCCGACAATCTGTTTAAGTCTCTTGCGCTCTCCGCGGCGCCATATTTGCTTGGACATGGTACCGGAAACCGTCGTCGAATCTTATCCAGCTTCGTGGCCAACTCTCCGATCTTCTGCGCAACTGCGGGGATATCGCGGTTTCGCCCGTTCTTGAGCAGGACAAGTTGATGCCGCAAACGGCGGTATTTTTTCGCAACCTTCGGATCAACCGCAAACCCATATTCATCCAAAGGCAGCTTTGCTTTCTTGTGGGTTTTGGACGTTTTGGGCAGAAAAAACTCGGCAATCTTCAATGCCGCTTTTCTCTGTGTTGAGGGTTCGGCACTCGAATCCTGCACGATGCCAAAGAAAGCGTCGATCATCAGGTCCCAGTTTTGCTTTGTTTGAACCGATGCCGAATTTGATTGATCGGTCGACGGATCGACGGTCATAACCTCGGCACCGTCCAAAACGCGCGTCGCTTTTGCCCTGCTTACATGCACTCCATTCGCCGGGAAGCATTTCGACGCCGTGGCCATCCGTATATCGGCGGGCAGCTTTTGGTCTTTAACGAGTTTGAGAATAAACGAAGGCAGCGTATCGGCTGGGTTCTCCGCCCCGATCGCCAAAATCCGCTCCGCCAGAACGGTCCGCCTATTTGGCGTACCCCGCTCCCGCCCGCCACGACGCTCACCTGGCGCAGAGCCCCTCAGCACAACTCACCCCCCCGTCCGCCATGTGACGCGTCATCCATCCGCTGTGACGCGCGCGTTTTGCGTGGGCCTGACACGGCCGGCCCTGCACCGGGTCACCCTCCGTCAGCCGTTTGGATTTCCAAAAACCTGAGCGCTGGTGCCGGGCCCGCGAAAACCACCTTGCCGAGCGATCGCTAATATTTTGCTACTGGCACAGCTACTCAATGACTACGTCATTGCTACTCAAATGGCCCCAAGTTGCACCTGCCACCTCTGAGGGGGTGCCAGGGCAAATCATACGAGCTAACTATTTGATTTTATTAAACGCGGATCAAAACGCGCCTCAAAACCCTGACCTCTACTCGCATAAGTCCCTCGCTCGGCAATCGACCCCTAGCCACCGGAAACCTTCGCCCAGGTGTCGCGCAGGCCGACGGTACGGTTGAACACCAGCCGCTGCGGCGTTGAGTCCTTGTCCGGGCAGAAATAGCCCTGGCGTTCGAACTGGACCGGATCGCTCGCATTGCTCGTCGCCAAAGCCGGCTCGACGCGCGCGCCCGTGATCACTTCCAGCGAGTTGGGATTGATCTCGTTGGCGAAATCGGCCGGGTTTGGATCGGGCTTGGTGAAGAGCTGGTTGTAGAGACGCACTTCGGCGGCAACGGAATCTTTCGCTGAAACCCAGTGCATGGTCGCTTTCACCTTGCGGCCGTCGGGCGCATTGCCGCCCTTGGTCGCCGGATCGTAGGTGCAGCGCAGTTCGACCACCTCGCCGGCGGCATTCTTCACGACCTCGCGACAGGTGATGAAATAGGCGTAGCGCAGGCGAACTTCGACGCCGGGCGACAGGCGGAAGAATTTCTTCGGCGGGTTCTCCATGAAATCGTCGCGCTCGATGAAGAGTTCGCGGCCGAAGCGGATGCGCCGGGTGCCGGCCGCCGGATCCTCGGGGTGGTTGACCGCCTCGACGTCCTCGCTCTGGCCTTCGGGATAATTCTCGATCGTGACTTTGAGCGGCCTCAAGACCGCCATGCGCCGCTGCGCGGTCTTGTTGAGATGCTCGCGGATCGAGAATTCGAACATGCCGACATCGACAGTGCTGTTGGCCTTGGCGACGCCGATCCGCTTGACGAAATCGCGCAGCGCCGCCGGCGGCACGCCGCGGCGGCGCAGTCCGGCAAGCGTCGGCATGCGCGGATCGTCCCAGCCCGAGACATAGCCGCCGCGCACGAGCTCGGTGAGCACTCGCTTCGACAGAACGGTGTAAGTCAGATTGAGGCGTGCGAACTCGTATTGATGCGGGTGCGACGGCACCGGCAGGTTCGCCAGGAACCAGTCATAAAGCGGCCGATGGTCCTCGAATTCCAGCGTGCAGATCGAATGCGTGACGCCCTCGATCGAATCGGATTGGCCGTGGGCAAAGTCGTAGCTTGGATAGATGCTCCAGGTCGTGCCGGTGCGTGGATGCGCGGCATGCAGGATGCGGTAGAGCACCGGATCGCGCAGATTGATATTGCCTGAAGCCATATCGATCTTGGCGCGGAGCACGCGCGCATGGTTGGGGAACTCGCCGGCGCGCATGCGGCGGAACAGATCGAGGTTTTCCTCGACGCTGCGATCCCGGAATGGGCTGTTCTTGCCCGGCTCCGTCAGGGTGCCACGGTTGGTCCGCATCTGCTCTTGCGTCTGATCGTCGACATAGGCCTTGCCGGCGCGGATCAGGTCCTCGGCCCAGGCGTAGAGCTTCTCGAAATAATCCGACGCGTAGAAAAGATTCTTGCCCCAATCGAAGCCGAGCCAGCGCACGTCGCGCTGGATGGCGTCGATATATTCCTGTTCTTCCTTAGCCGGATTGGTGTCGTCGAAGCGCAGATTGCAGTGGCCCGGAAAATCCTCGGCAATGCCGAAATTCAGGCAGATCGACTTGGCGTGGCCGATATGCAGATAGCCATTCGGCTCCGGCGGAAAGCGGGTGACGACAGTCTTGTATTTGCCCGATTGCAGATCGGCACGCACGATATCGCGGATGAAATCCTGCCCCGCCTCCCGTACTTCCGCTTCTGCAACCGACATAGTTTTCATCAATCCCAAAATTGATCCGAGCCAACAGTTGATCCGATCGGCGATCCGGCCGACTAAGCGTTGCGCGCCACCAATTCCAAGGCAGCGCAAGGCGGCCACGGATTGAACAGTTTAGGAAGCCGGGTCAAGTCCAGCGGCTGCGAAAGGCTGAATTTTCGCGGCAGTTTTGATCCTTTGGTAGTTATTTGTGCTAAACGAGCGCAAATCCAAGGGGCGTCGAAGAGGCATCCATGAGGCCACGAGGCATCCACAAGAGACTCTGTCGGTTGCGGCCGCAAAGCTGCCAAAGTGCTCCCGATGACGTGTTGCAACGACAGGTTTGACATCAATGACGGGATCTACGGCCTGACATGAGCGTGGTTACCCGCTTTGCCCCCTCGCCCACGGGCTTTCTGCATATCGGCGGCGCCCGCACTGCGCTGTTCAATTGGCTTTACGCGCGCGGCCGCGGCGGCAAAATGTTGCTGCGGATCGAAGACACTGACCGCGAACGGTCGACCCAAGGCGCCATCGACGCGATTCTCGACGGGCTCAAATGGCTCGGCATCGATTGGGATGACGAGGTGATCTACCAATTCTCGCGCGCCGCACGGCACCGCGAAGTCGCCGAGGGTCTGCTCGCCGCCGGACACGCCTATTATTGCTACGCGACCCCGGACGAGCTGGCCCAGATGCGGGAAGCGGCTCGACGCGAAGGCCGGGCCAAGCTCTATGACGGGCGCTGGCGCAACCGCGATCGCAGCGAGGCGCCGCCTGACCTCAAACCGACGATCCGGCTCAAGGCGCCGCTCACCGGCGAAACCGTGATCGAAGACCAGGTGCAGGGCCGCGTCGTCTGGCAGAACGAAAATCTCGACGACCTGGTCCTGCTCCGCTCCGACGGCACGCCAACCTATATGCTCGCCGTGGTCGTCGACGATCACGATATGGGCGTGACGCACGTCATCCGCGGCGACGATCATCTGACCAATGCGGCGCGGCAGAAGCAGATCTACGATGCGCTCGGCTGGGCGGTGCCGGTGATGGCGCACATTCCGCTGATTCACGGTCCGGACGGATCGAAGCTCTCCAAGCGCCACGGTGCGCTCGGCGTCGATGCTTATCGCGCCATGGGCTACTTGCCGGTGGCGCTGCGCAACTATCTTGTCCGGCTCGGCTGGAGCCATGGCGATCAGGAAATCTTCTCGACCGAAGAAATGATCGCAGCGTTTGATCTGCCGCAGATCGGGCGCTCGCCGGCCCGCTTCGACTTTGCCAAGCTCGAAAGCCTCAACGGCCATTACATCCGGCAAAGCACCGATGCCGACCTTCTCGCCGCCATCGCGAACTTGTTGCCGCACGTGGCGGGCGGCGCCGAACTCGCTGCAAAGCTGACGTCGACAATGCGCGAACAGTTGCTGGCGGCCATGGGGAGCCTTAAAGAGCGCGCGAAGACGCTCCTCGATCTCATTGATGGAGCTAGCTTTCTTCTGTCTGACCGGCCGCTCGTATTGGACGACAAAGCCAAGGCTCTGCTGACGCCGGAAGCCCGCGACCTGCTGTGCGGGGCGGCGGCCGATTTGGCGCGGGTCGAGCCCTGGACTGCGGAGGGAACCGAACAAGCTGTCCGGACTTTTGCCGAACAGCGCGGCGCCAAGCTCGGCGCGGTCGCCCAGCCGCTGCGCGCGGCGCTCACCGGGCGCACCACCTCGCCCGGCATTTTCGAAGTGCTTGCCGTGCTCGGCAAGGAGGAAAGCCTGGCGCGTCTTGCCGACCAGGCGAACCAAACGAACGCGGCGCAACAAAGCGCCGGCTAGCCCCTGCTACGGCTGAAAATCATTGCCGTGTTGCAAACCATGGCAGGCCCATTCACCGGCTATTATCTTGCAGTGCAAACGGGGTTGCGCTACGCAAATCGTGGCGGGTCAGGCTTGCCGCCCCACCAGATTGGCCATCCCGGCCACATGCGGCGTGTCGATCCCGTTGCCTAACATCGAGGTACGATCATGGACGCGAAGACCGGCGCCAACATCAAAACCGGCACGCTGAAACTCGGCGACAAAGATTATTCGTTCCCGATTTACGAGGGAACGATCGGTCCCGAGGTTCTCGACGTCAGCAAGCTTTATGCTGAGGCCGGCATCTTCACCTACGACCCAGGTTTCACGTCGACCGGGAGCTGTGAATCCAAGATCACCTATATCGACGGCGACGAGGGCATTCTGCTCTATCGCGGCTATCCGATTGCCGATCTCGCCGAGCACGGCGATTTTTTGGAAACTTGTTACCTTCTGCTCTACGGCGAACTGCCGACCGCATCGCAAAAGGCCGATTTCGTCGATCGCGTGGTGCATCACACCATGGTGCACGAGCAGATGAGCCGCTTTTTCCAGGGCTTCCGCCGCGACGCGCATCCGATGGCGGTGATGGTCGGCTCGGTCGGCGCCCTCTCGGCGTTCTATCACGACTCAACCGATATCACCGATCCGACGCAGCGGATGGTCGCGTCGATCCGCATGATCGCCAAAATGCCGACACTGGCGGCGATGGCCTACAAATATTCGATCGGCCAGCCGTTCATGTATCCGGACAACAAGCTCGACTACGCGTCGAACTTCCTGCGCATGTGCTTTGCGGTGCCGTGCGAGGAATACAAGGCCAATCCGGTGCTGGCCCGCGCCATGGATCGCATCTTCACCCTGCACGCCGACCACGAGCAGAATGCCTCGACCTCGACCGTGCGTCTGGCCGGATCGACGGGTGCCAATCCGTTCGCCTGCATCGCCGCCGGCGTCGCCTGCCTGTGGGGTCCCGCGCATGGCGGCGCCAATGAAGCGGCGCTGAAAATGCTGGCTGAAATCGGCTCCGTCGACCGCATTCCCGAATTCATCAAGCGCTCGAAGGACCCCAAGGATTCCTTCCGCCTGATGGGCTTCGGCCACCGGGTCTATAAGAACTACGACCCGCGCGCCAAGATCATGCAGAAGACCTGCTATGAGGTCCTCAACGAGCTCGGCATCAAGGATCCGTTGCTCGATGTCGCCATGGAGCTCGAGAAGATCGCGCTGCACGACGATTATTTCATCGCCAAGAAGCTCTATCCCAATGTGGACTTCTATTCCGGCATCACGCTGCGGGCGATGGGTTTCCCGACCACCATGTTCACCGTGCTGTTCGCGCTGGCGCGCACCGTCGGCTGGATCGCGCAGTGGAAGGAAATGATCGAAGATCCGCACCAGAAGCTCGGCCGTCCGCGGCAGCTCTATACCGGCTCGCCGCAACGCGAATACATGCCGATGTCGAAGCGGAAGTAATTTGTCGTAATCAAGTGACGACAACGGGCGGCGTCGCAATCGCCGCCCGTTTTTATTTCGTCCCTGCCAAGCACAGCGGCAATAGAGCGCTTAGGGCGCGTTGTAAGCCCAGGTCAAATAGGCCCCTGCCCAGGTAAAGCCGCCGCCGAACGCGGCGAGGATCAACCGGTCGCCGGCCTTGAGCTTGTCTTCGTAGTCCCACAGGCACAGCGGGATCGTCGCCGCGGTGGTGTTGCCGTATTTGTGGATCGTGATCATCACCCGCGATGCCGGCAGCTTCATGCGTTCTGCCGTCGCCTCGATGATGCGTAGATTGGCTTGATGCGGCACAAGCCAATCGACCTTGTCGCTGGTGAGCCGGTTGCGCTTCATCAGATTGGTCGCGACTTCGGCCATACGGGCGACAGCGAATTTATAGACCGCGCCGCCTTCTTGATGGACGTAGTGCAATCGCTTGGCAATGGTTTCTGCCGTCGGCGGCATGCGGCTGCCGCCAGCCTTTTGATGCAGATGCGGCATGCCGGCGCCGTCGGAGCAAATCAGCGTGTCGATGATGCCGAATTTCCGGCTCGGCTCGACCAGGACCGCGCCCGCGGCGTCGCCGAACAGAACGCACGTCGCGCGATCGGTATAGTCGATGATGGCCGACATCTTATCGGCGCCGACCACTATGATTTTCTTGTATTTGCCGGTCTCGATGAACTGGGAAGCGACGGTGAGCGCATAGAGGAAACCGGAGCAAGCCGCCTGAACGTCAAAGCTGCCGATCGAGCGGATGCCGCACATGTCGCAGATCAGGTTGGCGCTCGAGGGGAACACGAAATCCGGCGTCGTGGTGGCGCAGATCAGAAGCTCCACGTCCTTGGCCGCGGTTCCGGTCTTGGCCAGCAGGCCTTTGACCGCTTCCGCGCCCATATGCGAGGTGCCAAGCCCCTTGCCCTTGAGGATGTGGCGTTCCTTGATGCCGGTGCGCTCGGTGATCCACTCGTCGCTGGTCTCGACCATCTGCGCCAGCTCGGCATTGGTCAGCACGTCGGGCGGCACATAACCGAACACCCCGGTAATGGCGGCACGGATCGGGGCCTTGCGGGCCGTTCTTTTTGTTTTGCTCACGCGGAAAGCTTCGGGGTTACGGTTTGGACTGTGTGGGAGGGTGCGGCTTAGCAGGATGGTCGCCCCATGGGTAGAGCCGGGCCGGCTGCTTCGTTAACACTGACGCGCCATGTCGCTTCGTCCATCCGAGCCGGCCATTGCGCCCTGGCGGCCTCGCCGAGGCCCGCCCTGCGGCAAATCCGAAGCCGCCGCACGAGCGACTTCGAGGACGATGGCGGCAGCCTTGGCGCTCGGCGCTGCGCTGCCAATGTCCATGATCCGATCGAGCCGGGCGAAGGCCTCGACTTGCCGCGTCCGCTCCGGCGTATCGGACAGAAGCGGAAGGAGCGCTCGGGTCAGGCGCTCCGGCGTGCACTCCTCCTGAATGAGTTCCGGAACCGCATTTTCGCCGAGCACAAGATTGGCGAGGATCACGCTCGGCAGGCGCGACTGGATGCGGATCATCCGGGCAATGATCGCTTCAAGGGGGTGCAGGCGATAGGCGGCGACCGTCGGCACGCCGGACAGCGCCAGTTCAAGCGTGACCGTTCCGGAGGCGGCGAGCGCCGCACGCGCCGAACGGAAGGCGGCCCATTTCTCCGCCGGCTCGACCACGATGCGCGGTGCGACCGCCCAGCTCGCCACAGCCTCGCGGACCCGCGAAACGAGATGCGGCACGGTCGGCAGCACGACCTCGATGGCGCCCGTGCGCGCGGCCACGGCGTCGAGCGCCGCGCCGAAAATGTCGATATGGCGCCTGATCTCGGTCGCACGGCTGCCGGGCAAGGCCAGCACAATCGGCGGGCCGCTCTCCCGGCGCGCCGCCTCCTGCGCATTCGGCTGCAATTCGGCCAGCCGCTCGATCAGCGGATGGCCGACATAGGTGCAGGGCGGGCCTTTGAGCCGCACATAGGCGGCCGGTTCGAACGGCAGGATCGCCAGCACGCGATCGACATAGGCGCGCATGGCGCGGGCGCGGCCGGGCCGCCAGGCCCAAACCGACGGCGAAACATAGTCGAGGATCGGGATCGACGGGAGGGTCTGGCGCACCCGCCGCGCCACGCGGTGCGTGAAATCAGGGCTGTCGACAATGACCAACGCGTCGGGGCGCGCCGCGACCACTTGCGCCGTGGCTTCGCGGATGTGCCGGAAGATCGTCGGCAGTTTTTGCGGAATGGCGGTCAGGCCGACAATGGCGAGGTCGTCGATCGGAAACGGACTGACAATGCCTTGCGCCGCCATGGCGCGGCCACCGACGCCCGCCAGCTCGATGGCGCCTGCGGTTTGCTCTCGTAGCGCCCGCGCTAACGCCGCACCGAGCGCGTCCCCTGACTCCTCTCCGGCGATGATGTGGATGGACAGCGGCCGCGGCGCTTGCATCATCGGCCCGCTTCCTCACGCGCATCCTCGGATACGCCGACGAGAAAAATCCCGGCGCGGTCGGCTGCGGCGATGGCTTGATCGGCTTCCGCAATCATCGTCGAACCCGCAGTCACAGCCAGACCGGCGAGCCCGGCACGCGCGATATTCTCGATCGTACGCGGACCGATCGAGGGCAGATCGAAGCGCCGGTCCTGGCCGGGCTTAGGCGCCTTGACCAGAACGCCAACCCCGCGCGGCGAGGTTACGCGTCCGAGCTTGCGCAGTTCGGCAATGCGCGTGAGCATATTGTCGGTGCCCTCGGCAGCTTCGACCGCGAGCACGTTATTATTGGCGACGACGGCCGCCTGCCCGACGTCGAACGGGCCGAGCGCGCTGATCACCGTCAAGGCGCGCGCAATATCGGCTCTGTCGCGCGCGGTCGGCGCGGCGCGGCCAAGCACGCCTTCCGCGACAAATATTTCCGGCGCCACATCTTTGACGCCGACAACGCGCAATCCGCCGCTCTCGGCGACGCCCGCCACGCCCGACAACAGCTTGTCGTCGCCGCCGCGGAAGAAGCGTATGACGCGCGGCATCAGTTTGATCGTCTGCCAGTCAAGCCGCAGCGCCGAGAGCGGCGGCCGCAACACCGTGCCGATGAACAGCACGTCGCGGCAATGCTCGGCGCGCGCCAGCCGAAAAAAGCGTCCAGCCTGACCGATCGCGATCCAGTGATGGGCATAACGCTCGATCATCGCGGCATCGGCCCAGCCCCTGATGCCGAACATCACCGGCTTGCGGCCGCGCCGCGCCACAGCGTCGGCGACCGCGGCCGGAAAACTGCCGCCACCGCAGATGATCGCCAGCGGGTCGTCCTGCAGGCTATGCTGGGGCTGCACATCGGCCATAGCGAAGCTCACTCGAAGTTCACTTCAATCTACCCCGCATCGGCGTCATCGGACGACACGTCGGCTCCGCGCTTTGCGCGCGGCCGCATCAGCGGCCGCTTGCCGCCCGCACGAATAAACGCGATCATCTTGCCGACGACAGGGTCGTCGGCGAATTCTCGCGCCACTGCCTCGATCCGATCGGCGATACGGCCATCGACGAAGAACAGTGACCGATAGGCGCGGCGGATGCGATGCATTTCCGCCTTAGTGACGCCGCGCCGGCGCAACCCGACAATGTTCAAGCCGACCAGCGCACCGGTCTGACCGAGCGCGAAGCCGAACGGAATGATGTCGTCGCGCGCCGCCGACATGCCCGCCATCATCACGCCCTCGCCGATGCGGACGAATTGATGAATAGCGACATGGCCGCCGAGGAAAGTGAAATCGCCGACCTCGACGTGGCCGCCAAGCACGGTATTGTTGGCGAGCGTCACATCATTGCCGACTTGGCAATCGTGCCCGACATGACTGCCGACCATGAACGAGCAGCGCTCGCCAATGCGGGTCATGCCGCCGCCGTCTTCGGTCCCGGTGTTCATGGTCACGCCTTCGCGCAGCTCGCAGCGCGCACCGATGACGAGCTTGGTCGCCCCGCCGCGATAGCGCACCGATTGCGGCGGCGTGCCAAGCGAGGAGAACGGATAGACCACCGTCTCCTCGCCGATCGTCGTCACGCCGGTGATGTTGACGTGACTGAGCAGACGCACGCCGCGTTGCAGCTCAACCTGCGGTCCGACGATGCAATACGGCCCGATCTCAACACTGGCGTCAATGCGCGCGCCATCGGCGACGCGCGCGGTCGGATCAATTGCCATTCATGCCCGCCAATTTATGCCTCGGTAATGACGGCGCCAACTTCGGCCTCGGCGATGAGCGTACCGCCGACTTTGGCCTCTGCGCGATACCACCACATATTGCGGCGATGCGCGGTCTTGTTGACGTGATATTCGACGATGTCGCCCGGCACGGCGGGTTTGCGGAATTTGGCCTTGTCGATGGTGAGAAAATAAAAGATTGCGTTTTTGCGCGTCGCCTCGTCCATCTGGCGCAGGCACAAGACGCCGGCGGTCTGCGCCATGCCTTCGATCAACAGCACGCCCGGCATCACCGGATTGTCGGGAAAATGGCCGAGGAATTGCGGCTCGTTGAACGTGATGTTCTTGATACCGATGCCGTGGTCCTCACCTTTGATGTCGACGATGCGGTCGATCATCACGAACGGATAGCGGTGCGGCAGAAGTTTTAATATCTCGCGGATGTCAGCGGCTTCGATGGTTCCATCACTCATGCCTCACCCCCGTCGCCTGCGTCGCCGCCCAGAACCATCTTGCGCACGATCGCAACACCCTTCAGCCATTCGCGCGCCGGCCGCGCTGGGAACCCACCCCAACGCGCTTTGGCCGGCACGTTGGACATCACGCCGCTCTTGGCGCCGAGCACCGCAAAGGCGCCGATCTTCAGATGATCGGCAACGCCCACCTGCCCGGCCATGGTGACGAAATCTTCCACTGTCACGCTGCCGGAAATGCCGGTTTGCGAGACGATCACGCAGTGTCGGCCGATCCGGGTGTTGTGTCCGATTTGCACGAGATTGTCGATTTTGGTGCCTTCGCCGATGACGGTGTCGCGCGAGGCGCCGCGGTCGATCGTGGAATTGGCGCCGATCTCGACATCGTCCTGGACGATGACGCGGCGGGTCTGCGGAATTTTCTGATAGCCCTTGGCGCTCGGCAAATAGCCGAAACCGTCTTGGCCGATACGGGCGCCGGGGTGGATGATCACCCGGTCGCCGATCAGCGCACACAAGACAGACGCATTGGCGCCGACCGCGCAATCGCGCCCGATGCGCACGTCAGGACCGACGACGGCGCCCGGCCCGATCAGCGTCCCGGCCCCGATTTCGGCGCGCGGCCCGATCACGGCCAACGGATCGACGGTCACGCCGGATTCGAGCCGTGCCGTCGGATGCACCTGCGCGCCCGCCGCGCGGCCTTCGGTGCCGAACAGCGATGACGGGCGCAGCATGTCGGGAAACAGCTTGCGCGTCACGGCAACGAAGGCCGGATAAGGATGCGTGCTCTCGAGAACGGCGATGCCCGGCGGCAGCGCGGCGGCAAAACGCGGCCCGACCAAACAGGCGCCGGCGCGCGTTGCCGCGGCATCGCCGAGATATTTGGAATTGTCGAGGAAGCTTAAGTCGAAAGGTCCGGCGGTGTCGAGCGGCGCGATGTTCCTGATGTGGCGATCGACGGGGTCGCCTTCGCGCAATTTGGCGCGTGTCAACGCGGCGATTTCGCCGGTGGTCAACTCGCAATCAGGTCTGGCAAAATCAGGCATCCAGCCGTCCGTAGCAAAGCTCAGAGCGCGATCCGGAAAGGCGGGTCCCGGTCTGCTGTCAAAATCATGCGCAATAAGCCGTCAGAATTTAGCGCCGCCGCCGAAGGCGAACCACTGCGTGCGGTCATACGGCCCTTTGGTGATCGGATAGGCGAAATCGAAGCGCAGCGGGCCGAACGGCGAATCCCAGATCAAACTGGCGCCCACCGAGGAGCGAACAAGCGCGCTGTCATTATAGACCATGCCGCAGCCGCAGACGAAGGTGCTACCGCCATTGGTCGTAATCGATCCGTTGACCTCTCCGGTCGGAGCATATTGCGTCTCGCCACGGTAGCCCCAGACCGATCCGGCGTCGGCGAAAACGGCGCCGCGGAAGCCTGAATCCTTCGGCAGGAAGTAGAACGGATATTGGAATTCGAGGCTGGCGCCCCAGTAATTTGTGCCGCCGATATTGTCGTTTGTCGTGTCGAAAGTGATATCGCGCGGACCAAGGCCCGCCGGTTCGAAGCCGCGCACGAGATTCGGCCCCATCTTGAAGTCATCCAGCATGCGCACATAGCCGCTGTTGCCGCCGGCGCAAACGGCATTCGACGGACAATCGTTGAAGCCGTGCATATTGCCGCCTTGCAAATGCACGATGGCGACGAGATCGGACACGACCTCGTAATAACTGCGGAAGTCGACGACGGACTTTATGTAGGCGGTATCGCCGCCGGCGCCGGCAAAGTCCTGCCCGAAATTGAAATAGATGCCGTTGGTCGGGTTCTTGTTGTTGTCGAGCGAATTGTAAACGATGCCATAGCCGGGCGCCGACGTGAAAGTCGCGCCGCTGGCAAGCTCGGCGCGCACCGGCAGTGAGGCTTCGCCGTCCGCAAGGCAGTTCGTCTGAGGTTATTGGCCGTGTTGAGTTGCATAACTGTGCTCAGTCGTCCGTTGACGCCCGGATAGGCCGTATTTGGATTAGGCGCTTGCCCGATCGCGGTAAGCGACGGGAATGTATTCACGAAGTCCGGATTGAGGTTGTTACAGTTGTCGAACTGGGTGGGCAGCTGAATATTCTGCACATAGGCCGAATAGCGCAGCTGAATGGCGAGATCCTCGCGCAGCGGCAGGCCCCATTTGAGGACGCCGCCGTAGGATTCCGTGCCGTACGATATGTAGGTGTTCGACAGTGTCTGCTTGGCGAACAAGTCGACACCGAGACTTGAGCGAGTATCGAGGAAATAGGGCTCGGCGTAGTCGAGTTCGATGCCTTTGGTATATTGGCCGTAGGTCACTGCGGCCCGCGCAAACCGGCCGGTGCCGAGCAAGTTGCGTTCCTGGACCGAGACCTCGCCGAGCCAGCCGTCCGACGTCGAATAGCCGCCCATGACGGAGAAATCGCCGGTCGAGTTCTCCTCGACATCGACATTGATCACCACGCGATCGGGCGCCGAGCCCGGTTCATTGGTGATCTTCACCGACTTGAAGAAGTTCAAATTCTTGATGCGCCGCTCGGCGCGGTCGACCAGCGCGCGGTTATAGGGGTCGCCCTCGCCGATATCGAATTCGCGCCGGATCACGTAGTCGCGGGTGCGATAATTGCCGCGGATATTGATGCGTTCAATATAAGCGCGCTGGCCCTCGTCGACGACAAAAACGACGCCGATGGTCCGAGCTTGCGGATTGCGGTCGCCGCGCGGGCGCACGGTGCCGAACGGGTAGCCGCGCCGCGCCAGTTCGATGGTAATCGCTTCGACCGTCTTCTCGATCGCCTCGCCGTTATAGATCTGTCCGCTCCCCATCAGCAGATAGGCTCGCAACGACGCGGCATCGACGGCGCGCACATTCGACTGAATGTCCACGCTGCCGAAATGATAGAGCGGCCCCTCTTCGATCGTGAACGTGACGATGAAGCCTTTTTGGCCCGGATCGTAGACGCCGGTCGCCGATACGACCTGAACGTCGGCATAGCCGTGCTTAAGATAGAAGCGCCGGATCAGATCGCGATCGGCCTCGATGCGGTCGGGATCGTAGACGTCCGTCGTCTGCAGGAAGCTCAGGAAATTGGATTCCGCAGTCTTGATCACCTCTTTGAGGCGCCAGTCCGAATAGGCTTTGTTGCCGACAAAGACGAGGTGCTTGATGCCGGTTTTCTCGCCTTCATTGATCTCGAAAATCAGATCGACGCGATTGTTGGGCCGCTCGATGATCTTGGGCGTCACCGACACGTCGAAGCGGCCATTGCGCTGATAAATTTCGAGGATGCGCTGCACGTCCGCCTGCACCGTCGGCTTGGACAGCGTGCTGCGCTCTTTGGATTGGATTTCTTCGGTGAGCTGCTCGTCCTTCATCCGGTGATTGCCTTCGTAGGCAACGCGATTGATGATCTGGCCTTCGACGACAGTGACGATGAGCTTGCCGCCCTGCTGAGAGATGTGGACATCCTGAAACAGGCCCGTGGCATAAAGCGCCTTCAAGGCGGCATCGATGCTGTTGGCATCAAGCGTGCCGTTGGGACCCGGCTTGAAATACGAGCGGACGGTATCGGCTTCGACGCGGCGGTTGCCTTCGACGACAATAGCGCTCGGAGAAATGCCCACGCCTGCGGGGGCCGCCAAGGCGGCACCTGAAAATGCGGCAATTGGCAACAGGCCAACAAGCCCCATCCCGAGGAGCAAGCCGGCCACGACAAGCCCTCGTTTTACCCGCACACTAATCCCCATGCGCAACGCGCCCTTATTACCCTCGTGGCCGCCCCCAATGGCGGGCTACCGCAAAATCTCCCTCAGTGCGCCTTGCTCAGTTTCCGATTTCTCTTGATATTTCTTCCACTTCTACCATCCCCGTAACGTTACCGCCACCCCGCTGGCAGCCCAACCCGACATAGTTCGATAGCCGCGCCACTTGGATCGCCGCACACCCCGTGCGCCACTCCTCAGGACGTCGTCAGATGAACGATGTCATTGAAAGTTGCAAATATCATCAACATGACGACGATCGCGAGACCGATGCGAAACCCGACTTCCTGCGCCCGTTCCGAGAGCGGACGGCCTCGCATGGCTTCGATCGCATAGAACAGAAGGTGGCCGCCGTCGAGCAGCGGGATCGGGAACAGGTTGAGCAGCCCGATCGATACCGACAGCACGCCGACGAGATGGATCAAGGCGACAAAGCCGATCTTCGCCACCTGACCGGAAATCTGCGCGATCCGGGCCGGGCCGCCGAGTTGGTCGGCCAATTCCCGGCCGACAATGACGCCGCCGATATAGCTCATCGTACGATCGACGATGAACCAAGTCTCCTGCACGCCCATCACGACGGCCTGCGGCGGCGACACCGGCTGGAACTTCATGTCGCCTGCATCCATCGCGCGACTGATGCCGAGAATGCCGATGCGATGGACATTGCCGAAATTGTCTTTGACCTCTTTCAGGACCGGTGTTGCGCTGAGCGTAAGCTGCGTGCCCTTGCGATCAACCTTGATGTCGAGCTTGTCGCCGGCGCTCTCGCTCACGACGCGCTGCATATCGGCGAAGTCCTCGACCGGCTTGCCGTTGATCGCCAAGACCACGTCGCCGGCTTGGAATCCGGCAGCAGCGGCGGCACTGTCGGACTGCACTGAGTCGACGCGCGCGCTCATCGACTGCTTGCCGTAAATCATGAAGATCGCGGCGAAAATGACGATGGCGAGGATGAAATTCGCCACCGGACCGGCGACCACGATGGCCGCGCGCTTGCGCACAGCCTGGAAGAAGAAGCTCTCGGCGCGCTCGCCTTCGTTCATCGACTCAAGCCGCTGCGTCTCGGGAACGCTCGCGGCATTCTCGTCGCCGAAGAATTTCACATAGCCGCCGAGCGGGATGGCGGAAATCTTCCAGCGCGTGCCATGCCGGTCGTTGAAGCCGGCGAGTTCGGGGCCGAACCCGATGGAAAACACCAGAACCCGCACGCCACACAGCCGTGCAACGATGAAGTGCCCGAACTCGTGAAAGAACACCACGATGCTGAGCACGAAGATGAACGGAATGAGGTAGCCGACCACGCCGCCCCCGAGCGCATGCAAATGCGACAGCAAATACGACCCCATACGATGTTTCTACGCCCCCGTTTGCCGCGTTCCCCGATCCGAAAGGCTAGGATGCCATTGCGGCAATTTCGGGCAAGAGGTCAGCCGCTACCCTTCTGGCATTATGGTCAACGGCGAGCGCTTCTTCCACCGTTTGCGGCTCCTTGGTTTCGCCGCGGCGTTCCATGGTCTCGAGGGTTCTTTCGACCAGGGCGGGAATGCCGCTAAACCCCAGATGCTTCTCGACAAATTCGTGCACAGCGACCTCATTTGCGGCGTTGAGAACGGTCGGCGCCGCGCCGCCGGTTGCAAGCGCTCGGCGCGCCAGCGCAAGCGCCGGGAATCGCACCATGTCCGGCTCCTCGAATGACAGTGTCGAAACCTGGGCCAGATTAAGCCGCGCTGCGGGGGTTCCCATGCGCACCGGCCAGGCCAGACAATGCGAGATCGGGATTCGCATATCCGGCGAGCCAAGCTGCGCGATCACCGAGCCATCGCGGAATTCGACCAGGCCGTGGATGATCGACTGCGGATGGACCACGACATCGAGCTCTTCGGGCGCCAGCGCGAACAGGTGGTGCGCTTCGATGAGTTCCAGGCCCTTGTTCATCAGGGTCGCGGAATCGATGGTGACCTTCGGACCCATCGACCAGGTCGGGTGCTTGAGCGCCTGCTCCAAGGTGACACTGCGGATCTGCTCCGCTGTATATGTGCGGAACGGCCCGCCGGAGGCGGTGAGGATGATGCGGCGGACGTCCTCGCGCCGGCCGGAGCCGAGCGCCTGGAAGATCGCGTTGTGCTCGGAATCGACCGGCAGCACATTGGCGCCGGCCGCTGCCGCGCGGCGCATGAACAGCGCGCCGGCGCAGACCAGGCATTCCTTGTTGGCAAGAGCGACGGCGGCACCACGCTCGGCTGCCGCAAGCGTAGGCGCAAGGCTTGCCGCGCCGGTGATCGCCGCCATGACCCATTCGGCTGGCCGTTGCGCCGCCTCGACCAAGGCTTCCGCACCGGCTGCGGCTTCAATGCCTGAGCCGGACAGTTCGGATTTGAGCTCGGCATAGGCGTCCTTGTCGGCGACTGCGGCAAAGCGTGCGCCGAGTTCGCGCGCCAATCGCGCCAAAGCGGCCGCATCGCGATTGGCGGTCACAGCTTCGACGGCATAGCTCTGCGGATCGCGACGCAACAGATCGGCTGTGCTCGAGCCGATTGAGCCTGTGGCGCCAAGGATCGTTATCGTTTTCGGCGCCACGGCCGCCTGCGGCACGCGCGCAACTTTCGCCAAGGGACGTTTCTGCTTCATCGAAGTCATCGATCAAATCCTACCACGCCAACAGGCCGCGCGCTGGAGCGGCCACACCTTGGCGCAAAATGCCGATCAAGACAGCCGCAAGTGCCGCGACCAGAAACCCGTCGAGCCGATCCATGACGCCGCCGTGCCCCGGAATGAGGTGACCGGCGTCTTTGACGCCAAATCGCCGCTTGATGGCCGACTCGAAGAGGTCGCCGCCTTGCGCGACGAGCGAAAGCACCAATGCCAGAACTCCTGCGATCGCGCCCCGGGTGCCCCCGCTCGCATAAGCGACCGCAATCCCTGCGGCAACCCCCCCGAGGAAACCGCCGAACGCTCCGGACCAAGTCTTATTCGGGCTCAGATGCGGCCAGAGTAACGGACCACCGATCGAGCGGCCGACCAAGTAGGCAAAAATGTCAGTGGCCCAGACGACGGCGAAAAGGAAAAACAGCGCTCGCAGGCCGTATTCCGGATCGCCCCGCAACAGCACGGGGCAGAGCAAGACAATACCGGCATAGATCACCCCGCCCGCGCCCCAGGCCGGCGCAACTTGCGGCTCTTCGCGACGGGGCCAGACCGCGACCATAACGCCAGCGAGAACAGCGCCGGCCGCAATCGTCGCGATCGCCGCATCGGCCGCGCTCAAGCCAGCGAACATGGCCGCGGCGGCGAGCGCCGCCAGTCCGGGCGCGAGGATGCGCGGCTCGGCCTCGCGTGCCACAAGCGTGGTCCATTCCCAGAGTACCGCGCCGGCGGCGAGCGCGCAGATGACGACGAACACCCAACCGCCCAGATAGGCCGCCACGAGCGCCATCGGCGCCAGCACCAGCGCCGAGACGACGCGGCGCTGGAAATTTCGTGCAGCGCCTTCCGGCGCGACAGACCCGCCGGCGCCGCGATCCTGATTGTTGGTTGCGGTCACGAGGCGGTCTGAGCAATCAATCCGCCGAAACGACGCTCACGCCGGCGGTATTCCGCGATTGCGGTCTCGAGCACCCCGCGGTCGAAGTCGGGCCAATTGACCGGCACGAAAACAAGCTCGCTGTAGGCCGATTGCCAAAGCAAAAAGTTCGACAGCCGCTGCTCGCCGCTGGTGCGGATGATGACGTCGGGATCTGGTACGTCGGGTGCATCGAGATGGCGGGTCAAAAGCTCGGGCGTGATGTCGCTGGCCGCGAGCCGCCCCTGCGCCACTTCCACCGCGAGGCGGCGCGCCGCGCGCGCGATCTCCTGCCGCGCGCCGTAATTGAAGGCGACGACGAGAAGAAGCCCGTCATTGCGCCGCGTCAGACCTTCGGCTTCTTCGAGCAGGCCGCGGATGTCTTTGGCCAGATCCTCGCGCTCGCCGATGACGCGTATGCGTACGTTGCTCTTGTGCAGTTCGGCGAGATCGTTGCGGATGAAACGGCGCAGCAGCGACAACAGGTCGCCGATCTCCGATTGGGGCCGCGACCAGTTCTCCGAACTGAAGGCGAAAATCGTGAGTACGGCAACGCCAAGCTCACCGGCCGCGCGCACGGTCTTGCGCAATGCTTCGACGCCACGCCGGTGGCCCTCCACCCGCGGCAGGCCGCGCGCCGCGGCCCAGCGTCCGTTACCGTCCATGATGATGGCGATGTGCCGCGGCACGTCGAAACCGCTGTCTGTCGCGGTGCGCGGCTGCGTCGCCTCGGTTATCGAGACTGCGTCACTCAAACCGTCATGATCTCCTTTTCCTTGCCGGCCAGCATTTTCTCGACTTCGGCGATGGTCGAGTCGGTCACTTTCTGCACTTCGCCGGCTTGGTGTTTGTGCTCGTCCTCGCTCATCTGATGGTCTTTCTCCATCTTCTTGAGCAGGTCGAGACCGTCGCGACGGACATGGCGCACCGCGACACGCGCGCCTTCGGCATATTTGTGCGCGACTTTGGCGAGTTCGCGCCGACGCTCTTCGTTCAGCTCAGGAATGCGCAAGCGCACGTTTTGTCCTTCGGTCGACGGGCTTAATCCCAAATTGGCGGCCGAGATTGCCTTCTCGACCGCATGCACCATCGAATGGTCCCAAACCTGGACGTTGAGCAGACGCGGCTCCGGCACGCTGATCGTGGCGAGCTGATTGAGCGGCATGTGGTTGCCGTAAGCATCGACCTGAATGCTGTCGAGCAAAGCGGTCGAAGCCCGCCCGGTGCGCAGGCCCGAAAGCTCGTGCTTGAGCGAGCCAAGCGCACCCTGCATGCGGCGCTTAAGATCGTTCATGTCGAATGTGGCACTTGCCATGTTGCGCTCTCCTGACAGGCTCTTGGCAGTCTTCTGGCACCTCTCCAAGGCGCTCAACCAAGCCGTAAAATCCAACGCGACTTTAACTTGGAAAACGGCCCAATCGCGTAGCCGGTTGCGCGGAGCCTAACCGACCGTGGTGAAATGCCCTTTTCCGCACAAGACGTTCTCGATTGCACGCGGCTCCCGGATCGAAAACACGATGATAGGCATCCGGTTTTCCTGGGCAAGCGCGAAAGCCGTGGCGTCCATGATCTTAAGCCGCCGGTCGAGCGCTTCCTGGTGGCCGAGACGCTCGTAGCGGGTGGCCGCCGGATCCTTCTTGGGATCGGCCGTATAGACCCCATCGACATCGGTTGCCTTGAGGACGGCGTTGCACTCCATCTCGGCGGCGCGCAGGACCGCCGTCGTGTCGGTGGTAAAGAACGGATTGCCGGTGCCGCCGGCGAAGACAATGATGCGCTCGTTCTCGAGATGCCGCAGCGCGCTTTGCCGTTCGTAAGTTTCGCAGACCTGCGGCATGATCAAAGCCGACATGGCGCGCGCCTCGACGCCGGCGCGCTCGATCGCGGCGACCAGAACCAGCGCATTCATCACCGTCGCCAGCATGCCCATGGCGTCGGCGGTGGGCCGCGACAGGCCGTCTTCGGAAATCTGCGCGCCGCGCAACACATTGCCGCCACCGACCACGACCCCGAGCGCGATGCCGAGCTTGTGAGCGGATACCAGATCGGCCGCAAAACGGTCGATGGTCGGCTGATGAATCCCGAACTTCTCCGGGCCGCTGAGCGCCTCGCCGGACAGCTTGACGATCACCCGCCGGTAGTTCGGTTTGTCCATGGAGGGCTCTCTGGCGTCTCTCTTGGGGCGGCTCTAATGCGTGCCGGCAAGGGCGGCGACTTCGCCGCCGAAATCGTCGGCCGGCTTGTCGATACCTTCACCGAGCGCAAAGCGCACAAAACCCGTCACCTCGATCGGGCCGCCCACTTTGCCCTCGGCCTCTTTGACGGCTTGCGCCACGCTCTGCTTGCCCTTCTCATCGAAGATGAAGGGCTGCTCGAGCAAGCAGACTTCCTTGTAGAAAGTCTTGAGCCCGGATTCGACGATCTTTTCAATCATGGCCGCGGGCTTGCCCTGCGCCTTGAACTTGTCGGCGAGCACGTTTTTTTCGCGCTCGACCACAGCGGGGTCGAGGCCCGACGGATCGACGGCTTGCGGATTGGCCGAAGCGACATGCATCGCCAAAAGCCGGCCGAACGCTTTGAGCTCGTCGGCTTTTCCTGTGGATTCCAGTCCAACGATGACACCCATGCGGCCGAGCCCGTCGGTGACCGAACTGTGCACGTAAGTGCCGACCACGCCTTTGCCGACCGAAAGCTCGGCGGCGCGGCGCAAGGTCATGTTCTCGCCGATCTTGGCGACATTGTCGGAGATCGCCTCAGCCACGCTGATGCTGCCCGCCTTGGCGGCGAGGATCTTGTTGACGTCAGGGCCGGTGCCGAGTGCCACATCGGCGATCAGCTTCACCAGGCCCTGGAACAATTCGTTACGGGCGACGAAATCGGTCTCGGAATTCACCTCGACAACGACGCCTTTGGTGCCCGACGTCGCAACACCGATCAGGCCCTCGGCGGCGACGCGGCCGGCCTTCTTGGCGGCCTTGGACAGTCCCTTCTTGCGCAGCCAGTCGACGGCGGCATCGATATCGCCACCGCTCTCGTTAAGCGCTGCCTTGCAATCCATCATGCCGGCGCCGGTCTGGTCACGGAGCTCCTTGACCATCGAAGCGCTGATATTCTCTGCCATTGAAGTTGGTCCCTGAAGTTGGTCCCTGAAGTTGGTCCCTGATATCGGTCCAGTATTCGCCCAAACCTTATAACCAAGCTGGTCGTCATCGCCGCGCCATGACCCGAATGGACCGGCGCGGCGTCAAGTAGCGCCATCGGTACGCGAGACAGCTGCCGCGGAAGAACGCTTGCGGCAGTCCTACACTTCCTCGGCCGTCAGTTCCTTGGCCTTGGCGATCCAGCCTTCGACGCGGCCGGGCAGTCCGACCTCTTCACCGACATTATGCGCCGCCGTGGCGGACAGTCCGGCGATCTGCTGGTAGTGGAAAATGCCAAGGTCGTTGAGTTTCTTCTCGATGGTCGGCGACACGCCCGTCAGCTTCTTGAGATCGTCGGCGACGCCGCGCGGGCCCGACAGCGGCTCGAAGCCGAGCGTGCTGGTTTCGGCCGGCAAGTCTTCCACGATCGGCTCGGCCTGAGCACCGGCATCGATGCCGTGCGAGCCCTGGGCGCGCGAAATACCATCGAGCGCTGCACGCGCGATGAGATCGCAATAAAGCGTGATGGCGCGGCTGGCGTCATCATTGCCCGGCACGACAAAGGTAATGCCATCCGGGTCGCAATTGGTATCGACGACGGCCGCGACCGGCACGTTGAGGCGTCGCGCCTCTTTGATCGCGATGTCTTCCTTGTTGGTGTCGATGACGAAGACCAGGTCGGGCAATCCGCCCATGTCCTTGATGCCGCCAAGCGCGCGGTCGAGCTTGTCGCGCTCGCGCTGCAAGGTCAGGCGCTCCTTCTTGGTGTAGCCCTGCGCCTCGTTCGACGAGAGCATCTCGTCGAGCGTGCGCAGCCGCTTGATCGAATTCGACACCGTCTTCCAATTGGTCAACGTGCCGCCGAGCCAGCGCGAATTGACGTAATATTGCGCCGAGCGCTTGGCGGCTTCGGCGATGGCGTCCTGCGCCTGCCGCTTGGTGCCGACGAACAGGATGCGTCCGCCTTGCGCCACGGTGTCGCTGACCGCCTGCAAGGCGCGGTGCAGCATCGGCACCGACTGCGTCAGGTCGACGATGTGGATGTTGTTGCGCGTGCCGAAGATGTACTCAGCCATCTTCGGATTCCAACGATGGGCCTGATGGCCGAAATGCACGCCTGCTTCCAAAAGCTGGCGCATGCTGAAGTCTGGCAGCGACATAGATCGTTCTCCGGTTGATCCGCCGCGGACCGTGAGTCCGGCCGGTATGGCCGGACACCGGACGGCATTAAGCCAAGGTCCGCGTGTGAGATTGCCGGGCTTATATAGGGACGGTGGGCCGGAAGCAACAACCTGTAGCACTGCCGGTCGAAACCTTGCCGGACCCTGCGCGGCCCTTAATAGCCGCGCCGGCGCCGCTTCTTGGCGGCCTTTTTGGCGGCAAATCGGGCCTCCTGGGCGGCCTCTTGCTCGGCGGACAGGACGGCCTCGGCATCGCCGACCTCGTCCGCAGCCGCCCGATGGTCGGCGCCTTGCGACGGTGCCCGGCCGCCTGCCTTGGCCCGCTCCAGGACGAAACGGGCATAATCATCCATGTCGCCCTGGAACGGCTTGATGCTGCCGTCGGCGGTGAGCCAGAGCCGGTCGGCGACCAGTTCAATAAGCGACCTATCGTGGGTGATCAGGATCACCGCGCCTTCGTAGTCGTTGAGCGCATCGAGAAGCGCGCGGCGGCTGTCGATATCCAGGTGGTTGGTCGGCTCGTCGAGGATGAGCAGATGCGGTGCGCTCATGGCGACCAGATTGAGCAAGAGCCGCGCCCGCTCGCCGCCGGAGAGATTGGCGACCGTGGTGTCCTGCTTGTCGAAGGACAGGCCGAATTGCGCCAACCGCGAGCGCCGCGACAATTCGCTGTCGTCCGGCCGTTCGCGCCGCATGATATCGAGCGGCGTATCTTCGGGGTCGAGCGCTTCGATCTGGTGTTGGTGAAACCAGCCGACCTTGATGCGGCTTTCACGCTTCATTTCGCCCGCTTGCAGCGGCAACGCGCCGGCCACCATCTTGGCGAAGGTCGATTTGCCGGCGCCATTGACGCCGAGAAGACCGATACGGTCATCGACATCGAGCCGCAGGTTGAGTTTGCGCAAGACCGGCTTATCGTCATAGCCGACGGAAGCGCCTTCAAGCTGCAGCAGCGGCGGCGCGAGCGGCCGCGCCGGCGACGGCAGCGTGAACGGCGTCACGCGTTCCTCGACGACCTCGGCGATCGGCTCGAGCTTGGCGAGCCGCTTGATGCGCGACTGCGCCTGTGTGGCCTTGCTCGCCTTGGCGCGGAAACGGTCAATGAATTTCTGCAGATGCGCGCGCTCGGCGTCCTGCTTGGTTTTGGTGGCCGCTTGCAGCCGGTTCTTTTCCGCCCGGCGCGTTTCGAAGTCGTTATAACCGCCGGTATAAAGGTCGAGCTTGCCTTGGCTTAAGTGCAAAATGGCATCGACCGAATTGTTGAGCAGCTCGCGGTCGTGGCTGATGATCAGCGCGGTGTTGGGGTATTTCTTCAACCGCGCTTCGAGCCACAATGCGCCTTCGAGATCGAGATAGTTGGTCGGCTCGTCGAGCAGGAGAAGCTCGGGCTCGGCGAACAGCGCGGCGGCAAGCGCGACCCGCATGCGCCAGCCGCCGGAAAATTCCGCCATCGGCCGGGCCAGATCGTCGTTGGAGAATCCAAGCCCGCTCAGGATTTCCGCGGCGCGCGCCGGCGCGCGGTCGGCATCGATGGCGTTCAAGCGCTGATAGATTTCGGCGAGCTCTTCGGGTTCCGCCGTTTCGAGTTGCGCATTGAGCGTTTCGCGCTGGGTGTCGGCGGCGAGCACGGTGTCGATCAGTGTGACCGGCGTCGCCGGATGCTCCTGATCGACCGAGCCGATCCGCGCCGTCTTGGGCAGCAGGATCTCGCCGCCTTGCGCCGCAAGCTCGCCGATAATGAGCTTGAACAAAGTCGACTTGCCGACGCCGTTACGCCCGATCAGGCCAACCTTGGTGCTCGCCGGGATGGCGACGCTCGCGCCATCGAAGAACTTTCGGCCCCAGGCATTGAAAACGAGATTCTCGATCCGAAGCATGTTTCGGGGTCCGAACGCCGATGAAATGAGGGAGAAAACGCGCCGTTCTTTAGCGCGGCAACGCTGAGATAGCGAGCAAAGATGTCAGTGCAAGATCGGCGCTTAATTTCGATGCGCGGTTGCGCCGGAACACGAACTGCGCCGGCTAGGTCGTTTTATTGTCTCAAGAATCCTGGATGGCGGGCACTACAACGCCTCGACGGTCACCACGCCGGTCACGGCTTTGATGGCGCCGGCGATCTGCGGCGAGACTTTGAAGCGGCCGGGGAGCTTCACTTCGACCTCGCTGCCGTTTTGCAAGAGCAGCACCACCGAAACTTCGCCGTCGCCGTTCTGTTCGGCGGCGTTGCGGCCATTGCGCGTCGGCTCGAGCCGCTTGGCCACGCCGGAAAGCGGTTCCTCGTCGCGCAGGAAGACGCGCAAGCCCCGGTGCATACGGGCTGCAGCCTCGTCGAGCGGCTCGACCGACTGAATGCGCGCACGCACTTCGTCGCCCTGCACCTCGGCGGTCAGAAACAGCAGCACGGCTTTGCCCGGCTCCAACAGGTCGCGATATTGCGCGAGCCCTTCGGCGAACAGCACCGCCTCGTAATGGCCGGTCGGGTCTGAGAGCCCGATAATGCCCATCTTGCTGCCGGTCTTGGTGCGCCGCTCGGTGCGCGCCACCACGGTGCCGGCGACGCGTCCCGCCCCTGCCCCGCCTTTCACCGCGCGCGAAAACTCCGACCATGACTGCACGCGAAGCCGCTTAAGGGCGGCGCCGTAGTCGTCGAGCGGATGGCCGGTCAGAAAGAAGCCGACGGCTTCGTATTCGCGCTGCAGACGATCCGCCGGCAGCCACGGTTCGAGCGCCGGCACGACGATCGGCGCCACCGCGGCACTGCCGCCGAACAATTCGGATTGGCCGCGCGCAGCATCCTCATGCGTGCGCTGGGCGGTCGCCAGCAGCGTGTCGACGGCGGCAAAGGCGCGGGCGCGATTGGGCTCGATCGTGTCGAAAGCGCCGGCAGCCGCGAGGCTTTCCAAAACGCGTTTGTTGACGGCGCGCGGATTCATGCGGTGGCCGAAATCAGCGAGGTCCTTGAACGGGGTGTCGCCGCGCGCCGCAATAACGCTCTCGACCGCCTGGCGGCCGACGCCGCGCAACGCCGCGAGCGCATAGAAGATCGTATTGTCGGCGACCTCGAATTCCACCGCCGAGCGGTTGATCGAGGGCGGCTCGACCTTGATGCCGAGCCGCTCGGCCTCGGCGCGGAATTCGGCGAGCTTGTCGGTATTGCCCATGTCGAGCGTCATCGACGCCGCCAGGAACTCGACCGGATAATTCGCCTTCATATAGGCGGTCTGATAGGCGACGAGCGCATAGGCCGCGGCGTGGCTCTTGTTGAAGCCGTAATCGGCGAAGCGCTCGAGCAGTTCGAAGATCGCGTCGGCATGGCTTTCATCAAGGCCTTGCTTCATCGCACCCGACACGAAGCGATCACGCTGCGCCTTCATTTCGCTGCGGATCTTCTTGCCCATGGCGCGGCGCAGCAGGTCGGCCTCGCCGAGCGTATAGCCCGACAGCATCTGCGCCGCTTGCATCACCTGTTCCTGATAAACGATGACGCCATAGGTCTCGCGCAGGATCGGTTCGAGCCTGGGGTGGATATAATCGGGCTGTTCGAGCCCGTGCTTGCGCACGCAATAGGTCGGGATATTGGCCATCGGGCCAGGGCGATAGAGCGCGACCAGCGCGATGATGTCCTCGAAACGGTCGGGCCGCATGTCGATCAGCGCGCGGCGCATGCCGGCACTTTCCACCTGGAACACGCCGACGGTCTCGCCGCGGGCCATCATCTCGTAGGATTTCTTGTCGTCGAGCGGCAGGTTCGAGAGGTCGATGTCGATGCCGCGGCGCTTGACGAGCTTGACCGCGGTATCGAGCACGGTGAGCGTTTTCAGGCCGAGGAAATCGAACTTCACCAGCCCCGCCGGCTCGACCCATTTCATGTTGAATTGGGTCACCGGCATCAGCGATTTCGGATCGCGATAGAGTGGCACGAGTTCCGATAGCGAGCGCTCGCCGATGACGATACCGGCGGCATGCGTCGAGGCGTGGCGGTGCAGGCCCTCGAGCTTCTGGGCGATGTCGAAGGCGCGCGCCACCACAGGCTCGGCGTCGCGCGCCGCCTGCAGCCGCGGCTCGCCGTCGATGGCGCTTTTGAGTGAGATCGGCGCGGTCGGATTCTGCGGCACGAGCTTGCACAGCTTGTCGACCTGCCCATAGGGCATCTGCAGCACACGGCCGACGTCGCGCAGCACGCCGCGCGCCTGCAAGGTGCCGAAAGTGATGATCTGGGCGACCTGGTCGCGGCCGTACTTGTTTTGAACGTATTGGATCACTTCGTCGCGGCGGTCCTGGCAGAAATCGACGTCGAAGTCCGGCATCGACACGCGTTCGGGATTGAGGAAGCGCTCGAACAGAAGCCCGAAGCGGATCGGATCGAGATCGGTGATGGTGAGCGCATAAGCCACCAGCGAGCCGGCGCCAGAGCCGCGACCCGGCCCAACCGGAATGCCCTGCGACTTCGCCCACTGGATGAAATCGGCGACGATCAAAAAGTAGCCGGCATATTTCATGCCGGCGATGACGCCGAGCTCGAAATCGAGCCGCTCGTGATATTCCTCTTCGGTATGGCCGTGGGCGATGCCGTAGCGCTTCAGCCGCGCCTTGAGCCCGGCCTGCGCCGCTTCGCGCAGCATCTGCGTCTCGTCGGCCTGCGGCGCGTCTGTTGCCGTTGAGGTGAAGCGCGGCAGGATCGGCGCCTTGGTGCTGCGCGGCCGGTAGCTGCAGCGCTCGGCAATCTCGACCGTCGAGGCGATCGCTTCGGGCAGATCGGCGAACAAAGCCGCCATCTCGGCGCGGCTTTTGAAGCGGTGCTCGGGCGTGAGCTGCTGACGGTCGCTGTCGGCGATCAGCTTGCCTTCGGCGATGCACAATAGCGCGTCATGCGCCTCGTAGTCCTCGCGCGTCGCAAAGAAAGGTTCGTTGGTGGCAACAAGCGGAAGGCCGCGCGCATAAGCGAGATCGATCAGGGCGGCTTCGGCGGCGCGTTCCGCCGGCATGCCACTGCCCTGCGAACCATTGCGCTGCGAACCATGGCGCTGCAATTCGACATAGAGCCGGTCGCCGAAAAGAGTTTGCAGCGCCTCGCAACGCGATTGCGCCAGCGGGATCTGGCCGCCGGCAACGGCGATATCGAGCGGGCCTTTGGGCCCGCCGGTCAACGCGATCAGCCCTCTGGTCTCGCCGGCAAACGCCGCAAGCTTGAGGTGCGGCCGCTCCTGCACCGAGGTGCCGAGATAGGCTTGCGAGACGAGCCGCATCAGGCTGCGATAGCCCTCCTCCGCCGCGGCCAGCAGCACGATGCGCGGCCAAGCCTGTTCCAGCGCCGGATTGCGATTTTCCTGATCGGCGAAATCGATACCGAGCGAGCAGCCGACGATCGGCTGAATGCCGTAGCCGGCAAGCTTTTCGGAGAATTCCAGCGCGCCGAACATGTTGTCGGTGTCGGTCAGCGCCAAAGCCGGCTGGCGGTCCTTCTTCGCAAGCTCCGCCAAGCGCGCAATCGTCATCGCCCCTTCAAGGAGCGAATAGGACGAGTGCACATGCAGATGCACAAAGCCGGGTACAGAGCCGGATTTCGCGGCCATAGTTCTAACGACCTTGGTCGGGCGCAACGCGCGGGAGCGATCTGCATATAGTCAAATCGCGATTCTGACGGGCGCGCCAACCAGTTTTCCCCGATATGCTCTGCCTGGGGGACATGCTTGAACCGTCATGCCCGCACTTGTTGCGGGCATCCGCATTTTAAAGGCCGCGGCAACGCAAAGGCGTGGATGGCCGGAACAAGTCCGGCCATGACGGCGCTACGAGAGACGCCCACATGACGAGCCTAGACGACGCCAAGCACCTGCGCCCAGACCGCAACCGTCGCCAGAAACAGCGTAATTGCTGCTAAAGCCAAAGCCTCTTCGACAACCGAGCGAACCATGATTTGTCCCCTTATCCTGACGCCTCCGCTCCTGGTTCTCAAGAACGTATAGAGAACATAGTTCGCTTTATGTTCTAGAGTCAAGCGGGGGGCGACGTTACACTTGACAACCCCAGGCACTAGGGATAGGCTTGAGTCCATAGGAGATTTCCGATGGCTAAGCCCGTTCTCACCAAGGCCCATTTTCACAACGAAGAAGCGGCTTTTGCCTATGTCGAGGCTCATCTGTGGCCGGAAGGCCCGGTTTGCCCCCATTGCGGCAACGTCGATGGCAAGCGCATCGGCCGCCTGAGCGGCAAGACCAGCCGTCCCGGCCTGCGGAAGTGCTACGCCTGCCGCAAGACCTTCACCGTGCGGATCGGCAGCATCTTCGAGGATAGCCATTTCCCGCTGCACCTGTGGCTTCAGGCCATCCAACTGATCTGCGGCAGCAAGAAGGGCATCAGTACCCGCCAAATCCAACGGACCTTCAATTGCAGCATGAAGACCGCTTGGTTCCTCACTCATCGCATCCGCGAGATTATGAAGCCCGCTGATAGCGCTGGCCCGCTTGGCGGCGAGGGCCGCACCATTGAGGCGGACGTGACCTACGTGGGCCGCAAGCCCATGAAGAAGGCTCACAGGGGCGGCGGCAGCAACATGAACCCCGTTTTCTCGCTGATCGAGCGCGACGGCGGCGCGCGCTCGGTTCACATACCGGACGTGCGCGTGCAGAACCTTGGCGCGGCGCTGGAAAACCTTGCATCTGGCAAAAGCGAATTGATGACCGATGAAGCCGCCGCGTTCGCGCAACTCGGCTGGAATTTCAAATCGCACCAATCGGTCAACCACAGCAAAGACGAATATGCGCGCCGCGAAGGAACCCGCGTCATCACCACCAACGGCGTTGAAGGCTTCTTCTCGATCCTTAAGCGCGGCATCTACGGCGTGTATCAGCATGTGAGCGAAGCGCATCTGCAACGCTACCTGACCGAATTTGATTTCCGGTACAGCAATCGCGAGAAGCTTGGCATCAACGACACTGACCGCGCGTCGATTGCGTTGAAGGGTGCGGCAGGTCGGCGGCTGACCTATGAAACAACTCTGTTCGATGGGCGCTAAGGCGGAACGATATATCCGCCATCGCAAGCGCCATTGGCACTGGCATGATCGTCGCCAACTCTGGTTGCCATTTGGGGATAGCCAATGACTCCGGAACAGGAACGCCTGTTTATTGCGGAATTGGAAAAATTGGGGGAAACACGGGTAAGGGACAATTTAAATCATGATAAGATATCTGCCGGCTTCGTACATCTCGCGTCCACTTGGCTTTCCGAAAAGGAACGTGAATCAGAGTGCCGGAAAGAGGCTTCTACTTCGGAGCAAATAGAAATAGCGCGCCGGGCTTCCGACGCGGCAGTGCTGGCTTCAGACGCAGCTGATCGCGCCGCAACCGCGACTGAGCGACAAGCAACTGCCGCTGAACGGGCGAACACAAGAGCCACTATTGCGCTGATAATCGCGATCATATCTATAACAGTGAGTGCTATTGGCATTTGGATGCCCTATTGGAGCGCCCACAAATGAGCAAAAAAGCTGAACCCAAGCCTGACGATCCAGAGCAATCGAAACGGTTTCTCGAAACCGCCGAAGAAGTCGGTGCCGACGCGGACGATGCTGCTTTAGAGCGCGCGTTCAAGAAGATTGCTCCGTTGAAGAAGCGGGAGAAGAAGCGGGATTAGCCTTCTTGCTTCGCGCTTTCTTTTCAGCAATTTCCTCTAAGATGAAATTCTTGAACATTTTTAGCTCCGTCTCTCCCAATTCGAGATTGAAGACGGGAACTTTTTGGATGCGTTTAGCATCCTTCATGCACGTTGCCGGGTCTAAGGTAACAAGCTCAAGTGGCTCTCTAGTGTGATGTTGGTATGCGCTGTAGGCGTTCACGTCTGCCACTTGAAGGCCGGGCCATTTTTTCTTGTCGTCAAAAGCAATGGTGCCGAGCATTTTTACTATTTCTTGCTCCTCGGCATTAGGGAGTTGCTGGCGTTTGACCTTGTCGAAAATCCGCAAGGAATCCCTGGAACCTTTGGCACCCGATTCCAGAACAAAATTTATATTTAGTTCGCGGTCCCCAAAGGCGTCTTTGGCAAATCCCGGAATCAGGGAAAGGCAGTGGCGAAAACAAATTCCGTAACGGCTATCAAGGGGGATTTCGCGCGGTCTAAAGTCTGCAATGTAGTGATCCCGATAGGCGTCATCGGCCACGGATATCGTGAAACCAAATTCCAGATTTTTCAGTGCCAGATTGGCCGCCGATTGAGTGAATTCAAACTTTCTCTCGCGTTTCCAGTTTTTAAACTCGCCCTTAGTGCCCCGCATTTCCTTGGAGTGGAAATAGGTAAGGCCGTTCCTCTTTAGGAGTTTGGACCACTTCGGATCGAACGTGGCCCATTGACCAAGGCGGCCAACCCATCCCCCTAGGATCGTCACTCCGAACTCATGGGTGCCGCTTTCGTCGATATAGACGGTGACGATCACAAATAGCCTCTCAAGCTCCCGGCGATGAAAAAGCGCCAAAGCTAGAGTTTCGGTCGGACCGGGATTGCGGGCGCTCACTAGAGTATACCCCTAGTGGGTGGGGCCGCCAAGTGTAACGTCGCCAAGCGGGGATTATTGTACTTCACAAACCCAGTGGGGTACACTTCCGGTTGAAGGGGGTCGATCATGACCTCCGCCCGGATAATGACGCCGCGCGGCTAGAAGCCAGACGCCGAGCAAAGTGGTCCCCGTCGGAAAGGTAAAAAAGGCGAGGTAGCCGAAAGCCACCGCGACCGCCAAGAATGTCGCGAGATCGACGCCCATAAACGGACACGGCCCCGCGGCGGCATCGATCGGCATGGCGCAGCCGAGCGCATCGGCCACCATGCCGCCGGTCTGCAGAATAACGGTCGGGCCGAAGGCAAACAGGAGAAGCAAGACAAGCGGCACGCCCAGCGCGACGAAAGGATACGGCCGCACAGTCATGACGCGCACGGCTTCGTCGCTATGGGATGCTTAAGCCGAGCGCAGACTTTTGGCATGAGCCGCTTGGCTGAAGTCCCCAGGGCGTTCGGGGGTCATTGCTGGCCACTCCGTCGTGCAATCCGAACGATGGCGGCGACGCTGAAAATGAGTATCGCGACGCACGCCGCCAGAACAACCAGCCCGGCAGGCGCCATCGCAATCTCATAGTTAGCGATATGCAAGATCATTCGCCGGAATATGCGCTCAGAATCCCGTCAAATCCGGGGCGTTGCTTATTCGTCGATTACCCCCGGGCGGCTTATGAGGTCATAAGAGCGAAAGCTGGTCGATTGCCGCCAGCTATCCATGACCTTGCCGCAGTGCTCGCAAACGGCGGTATTCGTATCGGGGAACGGCGTTTTAGTCGTCGCCACCCGATATACCGCGCCGCAGTCGCACTTGTGCTTGCCGGTAAGCCACTCAAAGAATCCGCCCATGCGGCCAAATATGCGCCCTTCCGCCTCGGCCGCAAGGCCCATTTCGGGCTGCCTTATTCAAACTGACCCCACTATCCAAGCGCGGGTGGTGGTCTGTGTTTGGGGCCGGGTTATTTCGCGTAGCCCTGCGACCGAAGCCAATCTATGCGCCGGGGGCCCTGCATCCAATCGTCAAAGTCGGCTTTGCTGACCAGGCCCTTGATGTAGCGAATTTCCTCACCCGGACAGTGGGCCTCGATTTGCCAATCGCCCTCGTCGATGCGCTTCGGCTTGAAAATGACTTTGACTTTCGGAGATTTTCCCATGCGGCGGAATATGACGCGTCTAGCCTCGCCCGCAAGCCCTATTCTGGTCTGCCTCACTCAAACTGACGCCCACTTGTACCGCAACGGCTGCGGCCATCCTTCGCTCAGTGTCAGCACCAACAGAATGGCGATCAGCACGCAGGCGAGCCTCGCGCACCACACAAGCAGCGCGACCGTGCGATCGTGCAAATCGCGATATCGGCCGGAGAAAATATAGAACAGCAGACTCCATTGCGCATTCTGTTCGGACAGTCCCTGGCTCATCGAAGTCGACGGCAAATAGCGTTGGAAAGAGAACGGGCGGCCCAAATCATTCCACACGCTCGGAAAGGCCTGCTGCAGACGGCGAGTTAGCAAAACGAGCACGGTCAACTTTCCCACCGCCACAAGCGCGAGCAGAAATATCCAGGGGACCGGATGCGGGATGGAAATGTTCATCGCAGAGCGCTCAAAACAAAGAGGGCGTCTTGAGCATGTTCCGGAAAAGCATGCCCTTGGACTCGATCCGGGGTGGAACCCGGTTTTCCGAAAAGATCATGCTCGATTGAAATGACAGAACGGCAAACGCTTCGGCGTGAAGCATTTGCCGCTCTTATTGGACGGCCTCGAAGCAAATCGCGTTCACTTGGAAGAAATATCGCTTACCAGCAGCGCACGCAGCGGCAGCAACGATTGGGGCAGGCGCTGATCCAGCCCGGCGCGCAGCCGCAGCCGCCGGTAAAGCCGTTACAAGCGGCTTCGTGGATCGGCGTTGCATTTTGCAGTTGCGCGTGCAGGCGGGCCGCGCCGGCGTTCTGGTTCTGCGCGCTGGCCGAGAGCATCGTGCCGGCGAGCATGAGCGCCGTTGCCGCTAATGTGAGCGTGAGCTTTCTCATCAGACCTTCCTCCATGTTGGGAGACATGTGACGTGGGAAGCTTGCGACGTGAGAGACTTGCGACGCGGGACAGCCGAAGCCGAGAAAACGCGCGCAGTATATACAATTGCACCACGGGCATCGGAATTTTTTTAATGCGCCACCGCTTTTATGTGCGCGGTGCGATTTTGCGCTACCGGAATACCGGGGTTTGCGGCGGCCGAATTCACGGCAGCCGATTTGCCTACCGGGACACCGGTCCAGTTTGCGCCGGATCGCATATACACTTGAGCCGCCGGGCTGATTCCCAGATCGGCGCCACGGAGTGTGGCATCGCCCCCGCGTTGTCGCCGCACCGTGGCACTCTTCTTCCGTTCGGATTTTCGACAAAATCAAAAGGTGATCCTATGCGAAAGCTCACTATGACTTTCACCGCTGCGATGCTGATGCTGGGCACGATGGCGATTGCGGCCAACGCGCAAAGCCAGGGCGCGGCGAGCCTCCACGCGCAGATCAAGAACGCGACGCCGATCCACCAGGCGGCCTGCCGCGGCTTCGGTCCCTATTGCGGGCCGGGCTTCACCCGGGTCTGCGGCCCGTATCGCTGCTGGTGCCGCCCCTGCTGATAAGCAATTCACGGTGAATATCGAGGCGAAGGGGCCGCCGTTTCCGGCGGCCTCTTTTTTGCCGGCCGGCGGGAAGCGCGCCCTGCCCCTCTGCCGCATAGGCACCGATGAATAAACCGGCCGCCGCGGCGTTCATAGTAGTGCAGCTTGCGGCCGTGGATGCCTGTGGCCCCGGATGCTTGTGACCCCGGATGCCTGCGGCCGTGGATTTGGACAGGAACCTCGTATGACCTTGGAGATGGACGTGACACCATCGCCGAACGCCCGCCCGGGCCACCGCGCGGCCGCCATCCTTCTTGCGGCCGCAGCCTCCAGTTTCGCCGCGCCCGCGCAAGCGCAGAACTATCCGTGGTGCCTGCTTTCGTCGGGTTATGAAGGCGGCGAGAATTGCAGCTTTACGACCTACGACCAATGCATGGCGACGCGGCTCGGCATCGGCGGCTTCTGCCAGGTCAATAACCAATACCAGGCGACCGGCGCTGCGGCTTCGCACCGCGCGTTCAAAGCCCATTCCGGTAAACCGTCGTGAACGCCGGCAATCGCCCAGATCGGAAGATTGAAAAGCGACTTCTGCCGGCGCCGATCGGATGCTGCGCCCTGGCCGTCGCCTTTGCTGCGCTCGCCGCGCCTGCCGCCGCACAAAACAATTATCCATGGTGTGCGAATTTCGCTGACGGCGCCGGCGTCAATTGCGGCTTTTCCAGTTACGAACAGTGCATGGCGACAGCGCGCGGCTCGGGCGGTTCGTGCAACGAGAACGACATGTATACGGGCCCGAAAGCCGCAGGATCGAATACCGCGGCGCCGGCGCAGCGCCAGGCCCGCAAGCATCACGGCAAGAATTCGTAATTGCGGAGTTGCCGTGCGAAGACGTCAAACGCAGGAGAAAGCCATGAAGATCTCGCTTGCCGTGCTCAGCCTCCTTCTCGCAACGATCGCGCTGGCGCCAACCGCACATGCGCAAAACTATCCTTGGTGCGCCCATTACGGCACGCCCTATGACGACACCAGCTGCGGCTTCACGAGCTATGATCAATGCATGGCGAGCGTAAGCGGCATTGGCGGCTTCTGCGAACGAAACGACACATACAAACCACCCCTTGCCGCCACACCGCAGCGGCATCAGGTGCGCAAGCAGCACGCCAGCAATTCGTGAAACGACGGCCTGTTGCGCCGCGAATAACGGCACGAATGGAGGTCATCATGAAAGCTGCGCTTTTCGTCCCGCTTTTCGTCCTTGCGCTATTGTTCACGGCCGTCGCACTGGCTCCGCGCGCGCAAGCGCAGAGCAATTATCCGTGGTGCGCCTATTACGGCTCGGGCTTCAGCGGCACCAATTGCGGCTTCACCAGCTTCGAACAATGCCTGGAGAACGTCCGCGGCATCGGCGGCTTCTGTCAGAAGAACGATTGGTATCGGCCGTCGGCCGCGGCTCAGCCATCCGGCGCGCGCAAGCGCCGGCACCCGCAGTCTTAGAATTGCTAATCTAGCTCGACGACGGCGCCCTCGCGCAAGGTCACGCGGCGATCCATTTGCGCCGCGATGTCCATGTTATGGGTCGCGATAATGGCGGCGAGGCCGGAGGCGCGCACCAATTGGCTGAACGTCGCAAAGACGCGCGCGGCAGTATGGACATCGAGATTGCCGGTCGGCTCGTCGGCAAGAAGGATGCGCGGAGCATTGGCGACCGCGCGCGCGATGGCGACGCGCTGCTGCTCGCCGCCGGAGAGTTCCGCGGGCCGGTGCAGGAGGCGATCCTTGAGCCCGAGATAGGTCAGGAGTTCGGCGCTGCGCGCAGCCGCCTCGCGCTGTGACAGGCCGCGGATCATCTGCGGCAGGATGACGTTTTCCAGCGCCGAGAATTCCGGCAGCAGATGATGGAACTGATAGACGAAGCCGATTTCAGTGCGCCGGATCCGGGTGCGCTGCATATCGTTGAGCTGCGTGGTCGCCACCGCGTCGATATAGACTTCGCCGGAATTCGGATGTTCAAGAAGGCCCGCGATGTGCAGCAGCGTCGACTTGCCGGTGCCGGACGGCGCCACCAGCGCTACCGACTGCCCTGGCCAGACCGCGAGCTCGGCGTCCTTCAAAATATCAAGCCGCGCCTCTCCCTGGCTGAAATGACGGCAGACGCCGTGCAGGAAGAGTATCGGCTGTTCCTCTTTGTCCCGGAGCGACGTTGCGGCCTCGCCTATCGTGGTGGTGTCGTCCATCGCGGGCCGGGTCACTCGTAGCGCAACGCTTCGACGGGATCGAGCCGCGCCGCGCGCCAGGACGGATAAAGCGTGGCGAGGAGCGACAGCCCGAGCGCCATGATCAGGACGGCCGTGGTCTCCTTGACGTTCATGTCGGCGGGGAGCTGCGAGAGGAAATAAAGCTCCGGCGAAAACAGCTCGGTATTGGTGAGCCACGACAGGAAGCGCCGGATCTCCTCGATATTGAGGCAGATCACGGTGCCGAGGAGAAAACCGACCAGCGTGCCGACGACGCCGATCGCGGCGCCGGTAATCAGGAACACGCGCATGATCGCGCCCTGCGTCGCCCCCATGGTGCGCAGGATCGCGATGTCGCTCGATTTGTCTTTGACCAGCATGATCAGGCCGGAGACGATGTTGAGCGCGGCCACGAGCACGATCATGGTCAGGATCAGGAACATCACATTGCGCTCGACCTGGAGCGCATTGAAGAACGTGGCGTTGCGCTGGCGCCAATCGACCATGTAGATCGGCCGCGCCGCGGCCTCGGTGACGGCCCTGCGGAAGTCGTCGATACGATCGGGATTGTCGGTATAGACCTCGATCGCGGTGACGTCGCCATTGCGGTTGAAATAGGCCTGCGCCTCGGTCAGCGGCATGAACACGAAAGCGGAATCGTATTCGGACATGCCGATTTCGAACACGGCCGCGATCTTATAAGCTTTGATCCGCGGCGTGGTCCCCATCGGCGTCACCGCGCCGCGCGGCGCCACCAGCGTCAAATTATCGCCGGCACGCACTGAAAGCTGCTCGGCCAGTCGCGAGCCGATGGCGATGGCCTGATTGTCGTCGAAACCGTCAAGCGTGCCCTGTTTGATGTGCGTAGAAATCTGCGTGAGCTTGGCGAGATCGGCCCCGCGCATGCCGCGGACCACGACGCCGGACGCATTGAACGGCGACGACGCCAGCGCCTGGCCTTCGACCAGCGGGGCCGCCAGATAAACGCCGTTCACTTTTGAGACGCGCGCCGCGACATCGGCATAGTCGGTGAGCGGCTGCTCCAGCGGCTGGATCAGGAGATGGCCGTTGAGGCCGAGAATCTTCGACAGCAGTTCCTGACGAAAACCGTTCATCACCGCCATGACGATGATCAAGGTTGCGACGCCGAGCATGATGCCGAGGAAGGAGAAGCCGGCGATGACGGAAATGAAGCCCTCTTTTCGCCGCGCCCGCAGATAGCGCAGCGACAACATCCATTCGAATGCCGAGAAAGGGTGGGTGCCGGTCAACTCGGCCATTATGTCTGGTCCCCGCGATTACCCCGAGTTTCACACGATTCTGGCAGTTTCAAGCCTCGCTCATCGCGGCAAACCGCCGCCACACACAGGATCATTTGCGAAATCGTCGCGAAACATGCCGAGAAGCGCTTGTTCACACGGTGGTTTCACAACGCAACTACTGGACGGTCACTGGGCGATTTTGGCGACCGCATCGGCAGGCGACATAAGCTCGCGCTCCCCATCGGCGCGGCGCTTAACCTCGACCTTGCCCTCGGCAAGGCTGCGCGGCCCGACCAGAATCTGCCAGGGAACCCCGATGAGATCGGCGGTGGCGAATTTCGGGCCCGGCCGCTCATCGAGGTCGTGATAAAGCGTGTCGATGCCCTTGCCGCGCAGTTGCGCATAAAGCTGCTCGCAGGCCGGATCGGTCTCGGCGCCGCCCTGCTTGAGATTGAGGATCATGGCATTGAACGGCGCGACGCTATCCGGCCATATGATGCCGGCCTCATCGTGGGAGGCCTCGATGATGGCGGCCACGAGGCGGCTTGGGCCGATGCCGTAGGACCCGCCGTGGATCGGCCGGTCGGTGCCGTCCGGTCCGGTGACGAAGGCCTTCATCGGCTCGGAATATTTGGTGCCGAAATAGAAAATGTGGCCGACCTCGATGCCGCGCGCCGACAGCCCCTTGCCGGCGCCGAGCTTGGCGAAGGCCGCCGGGTCGTGCTTTTCGGACGTGGCGGCGTAGAGCGAGGTCCACTTATCCACAACGGCCTGCAGCCGGCCGACATGCTCGAAATCCACATCCGGCCCCGGGACCTCGAAGTTGAGATATTCGCTGTCGCAGAACACCTCGCTCTCGCCGGTGTCGGCGAGAATGATGAATTCGTGGGATAGGTTGCCCCCGATCGGCCCGCTCTCGGCGACCATCGGAATCGAGCGCAGGCCCATCCGCGCAAAGGTGCGCAGATAGGCGACGAACATCCGGTTGTAGGAATGCTTGGCGCCCTCGAAATCGAGGTCAAAGGAATAGGCGTCCTTCATCAGGAATTCGCGCCCGCGCATCACGCCGAAGCGCGGCCGCACCTCGTCACGGAACTTCCACTGGATGTGATAGAGGTTGAGCGGCAGGTCCTTGTAGGACCGCACATAGCTGCGGAAGATCTCGGTGATCATTTCCTCGTTGGTCGGCCCGTAGAGCATGTCGCGCTCGTGCCGGTCCTTGATCCGCAACATCTCCTTGCCATAGGCCTCGTAGCGGCCGCTTTCGCGCCAGAGGTCGGCGGACTGGATGGTCGGCATCAAAAGCTCGATGGCGCCGGACCGGTCCTGCTCCTCGCGGACGATGCGGCAGACCTTGTCGAGGACGCGCAGTCCGAGCGGCAGGAAGGCATAGATGCCGGCGGCCTCCTGGCGGATCATGCCGGCCCGCAGCATGAGCCGGTGGGACGCGATCTCGGCCTCTTTGGGCGTCTCGCGCAGAATGGGCAGGAAATAGCGGGAAAGGCGCATGAAATCTTTGGGCGAGTCAGGAAGGATCGGGTGCACAACAGGCCGCAACGGCGGCCGAATTACAAGAGCGGTAATCGGGGGCGTAACCCGGGCGCCGAGGCCGGGGCGAGATCAGTTCCCCGGACCTGAAAACCATCAGATTTTTTTGCATCGGCGGGCGGTAACAGGATGACAAGCTATTGAATTTAGATTAGGAATAATTTGTGAACCCTGGAGCCGCATAAAACGGCGGATAATTCAGGGCAGCGGTCCAAGTCTCGGGAGGATGACCCGCGAGCGGAAAGCATCGCCAGCCACGTGCCAGCCGCATCTTAATGAAATAAGCGTGGGTTTTGGGTCAGATGAGGATTCTACGGCAGGGCTTTGGCCCTGCTTTTCTTTTGGGCCTGCCCAACTTCCTGCCTGTTGAGGTTGCGCTTGATAGCGCATCAAAAAGCCTAGGAAGCTCATTTAACTTAATGAATTCTATTGGTTTTTCGTGCTGACGAACGGCGCCATCAGGCCGTCGATCGTCACCAGATGTTCGACATAGACGACGTAGCAGACGGCATAGATCACGCATGAGACCAGCGTGGTCCACAGCAGCTTACGGCCGAGACTGAAATGGGCGGGCGCGCCCGGATCGGTCCCAGGCGGCATCGGTTCCACATCGGCTCCCGCTTCGTGCTGGCTGCGCACGCCCCAGGGCAGCACGGCAAACAGCGCCACCAACCAGATCAGAAAGAAGATCGCGATCGCGGTGATGACGCTCATGCCTGCTCGAGTTCGACCAAAGTGCCGGAGAAATCCTTGGGGTGCAGGAACAGCACCGGCTTGCCATGCGCTCCGATCTTCGGCTCGCCGTCACCGAGCACGCGGGCGCCGGCGGCTTTGAGTGCGTCGCGCGTGGCGCGGATATCGTCAACTTCATAGCAAATGTGGTGCATGCCGCCGTCGGGGTTGCGCTCGAGGAATTTGGCGATCGGCGAGCCGTCCCCGAGCGGCTCCAAAAGCTCGATCTTGGTATTGGGCAGCGTGATGAAGACGGTGGTGACGCCATGGTCGGGCTGTGGCACGGCCGGCGAAACCTCAGCGCCGAGCGTATCGCGATAGACCGCCGTAGCCTTGCCGATGTCGCGCACCGCAATGGCGACGTGATTGAGCCTGCCGATCATATTTCGCTCTCCTGCCCTGACCCGGCAGGCCCATTATAGCGCGCGGGCGCTAAACCGTCAGAACATGCACGTAGCAGATCGGCTTTTTCTTCCAGCGTTCGGCGATCGCCGAACGCACGCCGCGGCGCACCGCGTCGGCGACCACATCCGGGTCGCGGCGGCGCGGCTTCGGCAGCGCGTCGAAAGCCAACTCCGCGGCATCGCGCGCGATCTCGGTCATCGAGGCGCCGCCGGCGTCGGTCTCGGGAAGACCGATCAGCTCGATGTCCGGATCGGCAGCGAGCACGCCTTTATCGTTCAGCGCCAGCGCCACCGTCACCACTCCGGCAAAGCTCAAGCGCCGGCGGGCCGCAACTGTCTTGGAGTCCGCGTTCACCAGAAGTGCGCCGTCTTTGTAGAGACGGCCCGATGGCACCTCGTCGATGATTTCGGGGCCGTCGGCGGCCAAACGCACTAAGTCGCCGTTGCGGCAGACCAGCACATGCGGCACGCCGGCTTTGCGGGCGAGGTCGGCATGTTCGGCGAGATGCAGCGCCTCGCCATGCGCCGGGATAAGAATTTTCGGCCTGACCCAGCCGATCATGTCGCGCAGCTCGTCGCGCCGCGGATGACCGGAGACATGGACGAGATGGGTGCGGTCGGTGATGACCTCGACGCCCTGCTCCACCAGGCCGTTGATGACCCGCGAGATCGCCTTCTCGTTGCCCGGGATCGGCCGCGCCGAGAAAATCACCCGGTCGCCGCGCGACAGCGTGACGTCGGGATGCTCGTCCTGCGCGATGCGGGCGAGCGCGGCGCGCGGCTCGCCCTGGCTGCCGGTACAAAGCGCCAGCACTTTGTCCGGTGGCAGATAGCCGTAGCTTTCGACGCCGCGGAAGTCCTGCACGCCGTCGAGGTAGCCTGTTTCGCGCGCCACCTGCACCACGCGCTCCATGGCGCGGCCGACAACGACGACCTCGCGCTCAGCGGCGCGGGCGGCATTCGCGACCGCGCGCAGACGGCCGACATGGGAGGCGAAGGTCGTCACCGCGACCCGGCGCGGCGCGGTGCGGATCAGCTCGGCCAGGGTTTTGGCGACGTCGGACTCGGAGGGTGACCTGCCCTCACGCACCGCATTGGTTGAATCGCCGATCAGGGCCAGCACACCGGCATCGCCAAGCGCCGTGAGCTTTGCCGCATCGGTCGGGCCGCCGACGGTCGGCGTCGGATCGATCTTCCAATCGCCGGTATGGACGACGGTGCCGACCGGCGTGCGGATTGCCAGTGCATTCGATTCCGGGATCGAATGCGCGACATTGATGAAGTCGATTTCAAATGGCCCGAGCGAGAGGTGACCGCCAGCCGGCACGACATTGACCGGGATTTCCGGTGCGCCGGGCTCGGAGGCGCGCCGCGCCTCGAACAAAGCGGCCGAAAACGGCGTGGCATAGAACGGCACTTTCAGCCGCGGCCACAGATCCATGATCGCGCCCATATGGTCTTCATGGGCGTGGGTGAGCACGAGCCCCAGAATGTTTTTGCGCTCTTCGATGAGATAGGAAATATCCGGCAGGATGAGATCGACGCCGGGCAAATGCTCCTCGGAGGCAAAGGACACGCCGCAGTCGACGATGATCCATTGGCGTCGGCGGTGGTCGCCGAAGCCATAGATCGAGAGATTCATCCCGATCTCGCCGAAGCCGCCGAGCGGCGCAAAGACCAAGTCGCCGGGCATTACTCAATTTGCCCTTCTGGCCGGGACATGTCTTGCCCGCCGTTGTGCAAAAAACTCATGGCGCGCCTGTCTGTACAAGTGGAAAAATATCGCCGGCAGTGATGATTTGCAGCTTGCCGTCGGCAAGGCGCAGCAGCAACTGGCCGGCCTCATCGAGACCCTCGAAATGACCGTTGAGGTCATGGCCGGGAAGCCGCACAGTGATTTCGCGGCCAAGCCCGGTCGCGCGTGCAAGCCAATCGGCGCGGATCGCGGCAAAGCCAGTGCCGCGCTTCCATTGCCCGAGCCGGCCCATCATGGTCTGCGACAAAGCACCGAGCAAACTCTCGGGGGCGACCTTGCTGCCGGCCTGGGCGAGATCGGTTGCCGGAAACAATGCTTCCGCCGGATGATGCAGACAATTGATCCCGATGCCGACGGCAACGGCGAGTTTTCCCGCCGCCATTTCGCTCTCGATCAGAATGCCGGCGAGCTTTTTGTCGGCGTAGAGCACATCGTTGGGCCATTTCAGCGCCAGCCTTTCGGCAAGCCTGCCCGCACAAGCGACGATCGCGTCGTGAACAGCGAGGCCGGCAACAAAGGCCAGTTGCGGTGCGGCTTCAGCGGACGCCGGATCGAACAGAAGCAGCGTGGCGTAAAGATTTCCCGGCGCCGACACCCATTCGCGACCGCGCCGGCCGCGGCCCGCGCGCTGCTCGCGCGCGACTATCCAGAGCGAACCTTCGTCGCCCTCGCGCGATTGCGCCAGCGCCTCGGAATTGGTCGATCCTAGAACGTCGTGCACGGCGAGACGAAAGCCGGCCGCAGCGGCGCTGGGATCAAGCCGCATCAGAACAAGGATTGCGCGGCCGCACTCGCCACGCCGACCAGCGGGCCCGGATAGACGAAGAACAGGATATTGAACAGGCCGCACAGCAGCAGCACGACGCGCAGCTCATAAGGCATTTCGACAAAGGACTCGGCCGGCTCGTCGAAATACATCGCCTTGATGATGGCGAGGTAATAGTAGGCGCCGACCACGCTCACGACCACACCGATCACCGACAGGATGTAGAGGCCGGCTTTGATGGCGGCAAGGAACACATAGAATTTGGCGAAGAAGCCCGCGAGCGGCGGAATGCCGGCCATCGAGAACAGCAGCATCGCCATGAAGAAGGCGGTGGTCGGATGGGTGCGGGCGAGGCCGGCGAGCTGATCGGTGGTTTCCACCATGCCGGTCGAACGCCGCATCGACAGGATCACGGCGAACACGCCGAGCGTCATGGTGACATAGATCGCGATATAGACCAGCACGCCCTGCACGCCCTCGGCCGTGCCGGCGGCGAGCCCGATCAGCGCGAACCCCATATGGCCGATCGACGAATAGGCCATCAGGCGTTTGATATTGCGCTGGCCGATCGCGGCGAACGAGCCGAGCGCCATCGAGGCGATGGAGACGAAGACCACGATCTGCTGCCATTGCGTAGCGACGCTCGGAAACGCGACGACGGCGACGCGGACGAACATGGCAATGCCGGCGACCTTGGGCGCCGCGGCAAAGAATGCCGTCACCGGCGTCGGCGCGCCCTCATAGACGTCCGGCGTCCACATGTGGAACGGCACGGCGGAAACCTTGAAGCAGAAGCCGGCGAACAGAAAGACGATGCCGAAGATCAATCCAGTGCCGCCTTGCGCCGCAGCCTGCGCGATGCCGGCGAAGCTTACGGTCCCGGTGAAGCCGTAGACCAGCGATGCGCCATAGAGCAGCATGCCCGAGGACAGCGCGCCGAGGACGAAATATTTGAGGCCGGCTTCGGTCGCGCGCAGCGAGTCACGATAGCTCGCGGCGACGACATAAAGCGGCAGGCTCATCAATTCGAGCCCGAGATAGAGCGCGATCAGGTCGGATGCCGAGATCAGCATCAGCATGCCGAGCGTCGACAGCAGGATCAGCACCGAATATTCGAAGCGTTGCTGACGCTCTTTCTCGGCATAATCGAGCGACATCGCGATCGCCGCCGCCGAGCCGAGCAGCGCCAGCATTTTCAGGAAGCGCGCGAAATCGTCGACGACGAAACTGCCGCCGAAGGTCGTAAGCTTGCCGGACGGCAGCGTGACCAGCGTGATGCCTGCCACGGCGAGAAGCACGATGGCGATGATATCGACGATGCGCCCGCCGGGCTCGCCGCGAAACACGCCGAGCATCAACAGCGCCATGGCGCCAATGCCGAGCACGAACTCGGGAAGGAGCGGAATGAGGGTCGGAAGCTGCGCGGCGTTCATTCGCTTACCTTGTAACCCACCTTGCACCTCATCGTCCGAGCAACGCGGTCTGGCCCGCGGTCTGGGCGGCAGCGAGCGCGTGCTGATAATTGTCGATCAATTGCGTCACCGAAGCCGAAGAGAAATCGAGGATCGGTTTCGGATAGATACCGATGACGATGGTGAGGACAATCAGCGGCACGAAAATGGTGATTTCACGCCAGCCGAGATCCTTGATGTTGAACAGGCTCGGCTTTTCGAGCTTGCCGAGAATAACCTTGCGATAAAGCCACAGCGCGTAAGCTGCCGACAGGATGGTGCCGATGGTCGCCAAGGTCGCGACCCAGGTATTGATGCGGAACGTGCCGATCAGCGTGAGGAATTCGCCGACAAAGCCCGACGTGCCCGGCAGGCCGACATTGGCCAGCGTGAACACCATGAAGACGAAGGCATAGACCGGCATGCGGTTGACCAGCCCGCCATAGGCCGCGATCTCGCGGGTATGCATGCGGTCGTAGACGACGCCGACGCAAAGGAACAGCGCGGCGGAAACGATGCCGTGCGACACCATCTGGAAAATGCCGCCGGCGATGCCCTGCGCCGTCACCGCGAAAATGCCCATGGTGACAAAGCCCATATGCGCCACCGAGGAATAGGCGATGAGCTTTTTGATGTCCTCCTGCATCAGCGCGACCAGCGAGGTGTAGATGATCGCGATCACGGAGAGCGCGTAGATCAGCGGCGCGAGATGCTGCGAGGCTTCGGGGAACATCGGCAGCGAAAAGCGAAGGAAGCCATAGCCGCCGAGCTTCAACAGGATCGCGGCAAGGATCACCGAGCCTGCGGTCGGCGCCTCGACGTGAGCGTCAGGTAGCCAGGTATGCACCGGCCACATCGGCATCTTGACCGCGAAGGACGCGAGGAAGGCGAACCACGCCCAGGTCTGCAGATTGCGCGGGAATGCGTGATGCAGCAGCGTCGGGATGTCGGTGGTGCCGGCGTCCCAATACATCGCCATGATGGCGAGCAGCATCAGCACCGAGCCGAGCAACGTATAGAGGAAGAACTTGAAGCTCGCATAGACCCGGCGCGGCCCGCCCCAGACGCCGATGATGAGGAACATCGGAATGAGGCCGCCCTCGAAGAACAGATAGAACAGCACCAGATCGAGCGCGCAGAACGAGCCGACCATCAGCGTCTCGAGGACCAGGAAGGCGATCATATATTCGCGCACCCGGTACTGAACCGACGTCCAGCTCGCCAGGATCGCGATCGGCATGATCGCGGTGGTCAGAATGATCAGCGGCAGCGAAATGCCGTCGATGCCCATCGCATAATTGATGGCGCCGCCGAGCCACGGCCGCTTTTCCACGAACTGGAAATCGGCCGACGACGGATCGAAGCGCCAGACCAGGATCAGCGAAATCGCAAAGGTGATAATGGTCGTCCACAGCGCCGCCCAGCGCGCATTGCGCACGCCAAACTCATCCTCATTGAGGCATAGCGCGATGAACAGCGCGCCGACGATCGGCAGGAAGGTGACGACGGACAGGATCGGCCAGCTGGTCATCAGTGGACCCCCGCGAACATGAACCAGGTGATGAAGGCGGCAACGCCGATCATCATCGCGAAGGCATAGTGATAGAGATAACCGGTCTGCAGCCGGACCACATTCCTGGTGACGTCGAGCACACGCGCCGAGACGCCGTCAGGACCAAAGCCGTCGATGATGAAGCCATCCCCGCCCTTCCACAGCAGCCGTCCAAGACGCATCGCCGGACGCACAAAAAGGAAGTCGTAGAGTTCGTCGAAATACCACTTGTTGAGCAAGAACTCGTAGAGCGGCTTCTGATCGCGTGCCAAGGCCACCGGCAGATCCGGACGCCGGATATAGAACAGATAGGCGACCGCGAGGCCGACGATCATCATGAGCGTCGGCGCCAGATCGATCGCAAGCGGCAAAGTTTCCATCCGCGAGAAAATCGTGTCGGCCGATTTCAGCGCGAGCGACTCACGGAAGAAGCCGTCGGCGCCTTCTCCGGTGAAGATATGCAGGAACGGATAGCCGGCGAAGAGCGCGCCGAAAGCGAGTATCGCAAGCGGAATAAGCATCACTTTCGGACTCTCGTGCGCCGTCTCGTAATGATGCTGGTCGTGCGGCGTTCCGTGGAAGGTCTTAAAGATCAGCCGCCACGAATAGAACGAGGTCAGCCCTGCGGCGAGCACCGTCATGATGAAGCCGTAGCTCGCGGCAAAGCCTTGCACGGTGTCGTCGGCCTCGATGATCGCGTCCTTCGAGAAATATCCCGCGGTGAAGGGAAATCCGGTCAGCGCCAAGGTGCCGATGATCATCATGGCATAGGTGAACGGGATCTTGCGCCACAAGCCACCCATATTGCGCATGTCCTGCTCGTGATGCATCGCGAGGATGACGGAGCCGGAGCCGAGGAACAGCAGCGCCTTGAAGAAGGCATGCGTGAACAGGTGGAACATGCCGATCGAATAGGCGCCAGAGCCCATGGCGACGAACATGTAGCCGAGCTGTGAGCAGGTCGAGTAGGCGACCACGCGCTTGATGTCGTTCTGCACGAGGCCGATGGTGGCGGCGAACATCGCCGTGGTCGCGCCGATGAAGACGACGAAGCTCTTGGCATAGGGCGCGAGTTCGAACAAAGGCGACAGCCGCGCCACCATGAACACGCCAGCGGTCACCATGGTCGCGGCGTGGATCAAGGCGGAGACCGGCGTCGGGCCTTCCATGGCGTCCGGCAGCCAGGTGTGCAGCAGGAATTGCGCCGATTTGCCCATCGCGCCCATGAAGAGCAGAAGGCACATCGTGGTCAGCGCATCGACGTCCCAGCTCAGGAAATGGAAGCTCTTGCCAACGAGGCCCGGCGCCTGGGCGAACACGGTGTCGAAATCGATGGCGCCGGTGAGCAGAAAGGCCGTGAAAATGCCGAGCGAGAAGCCGAAATCGCCGACGCGATTGACGATGAAGGCCTTGATCGCGGCGGCATTCGCTTCAGGTTTGTAGTACCAGAAGCCGATCAGCAGATAGCTCGCGAGCCCCACGCCTTCCCAGCCGAAGAACAGCTGCAGGAGATTATCGGCCGTCACCAGCATCAGCATGGCGAAGGTGAAGAACGACAAATAAGAGAAGAACCGCGGCTTGTACGGATCCTCTTCCATATAGCCGATCGAATAGATGTGGACGAGCGACGACACTGTCGTCACCACGACGAGCATCACGACCGTCAGCGGATCGATACGCAGCGCCCAGTTCGAATGCAGGTCGGCGAAGCTGATGAAGGAGAATAAGGTGACGCGCGCATCGTGATGCTCGAAGCCGACGTCGTAGAAGGCATACCAGGACAGCACGCAGGAGATTACGAGAAACGTCGAAGTGATGAGCTCGGCGCCGAGCGAGCCCGCAGCCGACGGCTCCTGCGCGCCGTGGCCATCCTCACTGTGCGTCTCGTGCGCGACAGCATGCGCAGCGTCCGGGGACGGCGCGCCATGCGTATGATCGTCGGGCACGAGCGATGCGGCATGATTGTCGTGCGGCGGCGGTGGATCTTCGCCCGGAAAGCGGTTGCGTGCGCCCACCAGCGATACCGCGCCAGCGATAATGGCGCCGAGAAGCGGCAAGAGAACGATGGCTTCGTACATTAGCTCTTATCCCGCCCCGATTGCTCAATGCACGCAGCCAACATTTTAGCTTGACGCATGATCTTGTCCGAAAACCGGTATCCACTTTTCGGGATCATGCGACTAACCCTTCATGAGATTGATGTCCTCAACCGCGATAGAACCGCGGTTGCGGTAATAGGCGACGAGAATGGCAAGCCCGATCGCCGCCTCGGCGGCGGCGACCGTGAGCACGATCAGCGCGTAGACCTGACCGACGATGTCGCCGAGGAAGCTCGAGAACGCCACCAGGTTGGTGTTGACGGCGAGCAGGATGAGCTCGATCGACATCAGGATGACGATGACGTTCTTGCGATTGAGGAAAATCCCCATCACGCCAAGCGTGAACAGGATCGCGCCGACCGCGAGATAGTGCCCGAGCCCGATTATCATTGCCGCCCCAGGGTCATGACAGCCCCTGCCCCGACTTGACCTGAACGATTTCAATTGCCGCCGCTTTAGTCCGGGCGTTCTGCGCGGCGATGCTCTGCCGTTTCACATTGGTCTTGTGCTGCAAGGTCAGAACGATGGCGCCGATCATCGCCACGAGAAGAATGACGCCGGCGGCCTGGAAGAAATAAACGTAGCGGGTATAGAGCACGAGCCCGAGCGCCTGCGTATTGCTGATCTGGTCGGCTGCCGGGATCGGCGCCGTGATCGCCTTGCCCGCATCCGGCCCGATTACATAAGCCAGCACGACGGAGAGCAATTCGACGCACAGAACAATGCCGATGACACCGCCGATCGGCAGATAGTTGATGAAGCCCTGGCGCAGCTCGGCAAAGTCGACGTCGAGCATCATGACGACGAACAGGAACAGCACCGCGACCGCGCCGACATAGACGATGATCAGGATCCACGCCAGGAACTCGGCGCCGATCAGAACGAACAATCCCGCCGCGTTGACGAAAGCGAGAATGAGAAACAGCACCGAATGAACCGGGTTGCGCGAGAAAATCACCATGGCGGCCGAAGCCACGGTCACGGCTGCGAACAGATAAAAGAACAACGCGTGGATAATCATCGAAGAACCGATCTCACCGATAAGGCGCGTCGAGCGCGATGCTTCTTGCGATCTCGCGCTCCCAGCGGTCGCCGTTCGCCAGGAGGCGGTCCTTGTCGTAGTACAGTTCCTCGCGGGTTTCGGTGGCGAATTCGAAATTCGGCCCTTCGACGATGGCGTCGACCGGGCAGGCCTCCTGGCACAGCCCGCAATAAATGCACTTCACCATGTCAATGTCGTAACGGGTGGTGCGGCGCGTGCCGTCGTTGCGGCGCGGGCCGGCTTCGATGGTGATGGCCTGCGCCGGGCAGATCGCCTCGCAGAGCTTGCAGGCGATGCAGCGTTCTTCGCCGTTGGGGTAACGGCGCAGCGCGTGCTCGCCGCGGAACCGCGGCGATAGCCTGCCCTTCTCGAACGGATAGTTCAGCGTCGCCTTCGGCTTGAAGAAATACCGCATTGACAGGAAGAAGGCCTGAACGAATTCCTTCAGGAACAGCGAACGGGCAGCCGCATCCAAGCTCATATCAACCTCTCCCGCTGAACGTGGTGCCGAGCCAATAGCCCGCGGCGGCCAAGATTACGATATCGGCGCCGAGAATGAGCCGGCGCATGACCGAGAGCTTGTCCTCGAAGGCCTTGCGCTGTTCGAGCGTCATCGGGCCGCTTTGCGCGCGCTGCTGCTGCTCGAAAATCCGGATGCCCGGCACATAGATGGCGACCGCGATAATGGTCCCAATCAGCCCGCCGATCCAGGCCGGCAACGAGAAATCCATCCCGTGCTCCATTGCGAGTTCCTTGCCGTCCTCCCGTCATTGCGGCGCCCAACCGGTGACTTGCAGCACCGCAGCCACGATCGCGACCATGGCGAGCGAAATCGGCAGGAACACTTTCCAGCCGAGCCGCATCAACTGGTCGTAGCGATAGCGCGGCACGAAGGCCTTCACCATGGCGAACATGAAGAAGACGAAGAACGCCTTGAGCACGAACCAGATGATGCCTGGTATCCAAGTGAACGGCGGCAGCGCGATCGGCGGCAGCCAGCCGCCCATGAACAGGATCGCCGCCAGTGCGCACATGGTGCAGACGGCGACATATTCGCCGAGCATGAACATCATGTAGGGCGTCGAACCGTATTCGACCATGAAGCCGGCGACGAGCTCGGATTCCGCTTCGATCAGATCGAACGGCGGCCGGTTGGTCTCGGCGAGCGACGAAACGAAAAAGATCACCAGCATCGGCAACAGCGGCAGCCAATACCAGTTCAGGATCGACAGCCAAGGCACGCCGAGCATGCTGGCAAGGCCGTGGTCGCGCTGCGCCATGACAATGGCGGTGAGATTGAGCGAGCCGACGCAGAGCAGCACGGTGATGATCACAAAGCCGATCGAGACTTCATAGGACACCATCTGCGCCGCCGAACGCAGCGCCGCGAGGAACGGATATTTCGAATTCGACGCCCAGCCCGCCATGATCACGCCGTACACGCCGAGCGAGGAGATGGCGAAGATATAGAGAATGCCGACATTGATATTTGAGATCACCCAGCCGGCATTGACCGGGATCACCGCCCAGCCGGCGAGCGCCAGAACGCAGGTGACGAGCGGCGCCAGCAGGAACACGCCCTTATTGGCGCCGGCCGGAATGACCGGCTCCTTGAGCACGAATTTGAGAAGGTCGGCGAAAGACTGAAACAGCCCCCAGGGCCCCACCACATTGGGGCCGCGCCGGATCTGCACTGCGGCCCAGATCTTACGGTCGGCCAGGAGAATGTAGGCGACGGACAATAGCAGCACAACGAGGAGCAGCAGGCTCTCGGCGATCATGATCACCAGAGGCCACAGATAGGTCCACCAGAAGTCGGTCAGCGTCATGCGACCCTCTATTCCGCCGCCGTCATCGTCGAGCGCCCGTGCGCGATCGCAGAACATTCCGCCATCACCGCCGAACTGCGCGCGATGGCATTGGTGAAGTAGTAGTCCTCGATGCCCGGGCCGAACGGCGCTTTGTCGGCCGTACCGCCGAGCGCCGCGAGCTTTTGGATATCGGCCGCGTTCCCCGTCGCGATCTGCCCGATGCGCATCATGTGCGGATAGGCTTTGTAGAGCGCCTGCCGCAAAGCCTGCAGCGAGTCATAGGGCAGCTTGTGTTTCAGCACGTCAGACAGCGCGCGCAGAATCGCCCAATCTTCCTTGGCGTCGCCCGGCGGGAAAGAAGCACGCGCCGCCATCTGCACGCGGCCCTCGGTGTTGACATAGATCGACGACTTTTCCGGATAGGCCGCGCCCGGCAGCACCACGTCGGCGCGCGAGGCGCCACGGTCGCCCTGGGTGCCGATGTAAACGACGAAGGCGCCCTGCGGGATGTCGATCTCGTCGGCGCCAAGCAGAAACAGCAGATCGAGCGTGCCGAACGCCGCCATTTGCCGGGCGCTCAACCCGCCCTGCCCCGGCACGAAACCGAGATCGAGCGCGCCGACGCGCGACGCCGCGCTATGCAGCACGCAGTAACCGTTCCAGCCGTCCTTGACCGCGCCGAGTTCGATTGCGGCCTTGGTGGCGAGCGCGCCGAGCGCCGCACCGTCGCCGCGCGTGAAGGCGCCAGCGCCGACAATCACCATCGGCCGTTCGGCCTTTTTCAGATTTTCGGCGAAAGAATGCCGCGCGATGTCGGCGAGCGTCTCAGGGCCGGCGCCAAGATAATCGTAGGTATAGGACAAATCCGCCTTCGGCCCGATAACGCCGATCGGGAATTTGCCGCTGCGCCAGCGCTTGCGGATGCGCGCATTGAGCACGGTGGCTTCCTTGCGCGGGTTCGAGCCGACAATCAGCAGTGCATCGGCGGCGTCGATGCCGGCAATACCTGCATTGAACAGATAGGTCGCGCGGCCCCAGGCCGGATCGAGCGCCGAACCATCTTGTCGGCAATCGAGATTGGCGACGCCAAGCCGTATCATCAGCTCCTTGAGCGCGAACGCCTCTTCGACGCCGGCGAGATCCCCGACGATGGCGCCGATACGCTTAGGATTGGTCTGCGCCGCCTTGGCGGCGATGGCCTGGAAAGCTTGCGGCCACGTCGCCGGGCGCAACTGTCCGTTCTGGCGTACATAAGGCTGATCGAGGCGCTGCGTGCGCAAGCCGTCGACGACGTGGCGGGTCTTGTCGGAAATCCACTCTTCGTTGATGTCATCGTTGATGCGCGGCAGGATGCGCATGACTTCGCTGCCGCGGGTGTCGATGCGGATCGCCGAACCGACGGCGTCCATCACGTCGATCAACTCGGTCTTGGTGAGCTCCCATGGCCGCGCCGCGAACGCGTAAGGCTTCGAGGTGAGCGCGCCGACCGGACAAATGTCGACGATATTGGCCTGCAGCTCGGAATGCAGCGCACTCTCGAGATAGCTCGTGATCTCCATATCCTCGCCGCGGCCGATGGCGCCGAGCTCGGGCACGCCCGCCACTTCGGTGATGAAGCGCACGCAGCGGGTGCACTGGATGCAGCGGTTCATCGACGTCTTGACCAGCGCGCCGAGATATTTGTCCTCGACCGCGCGCTTATTCTCGGCGAAGCGGCTGGCGTCGACGCCATAGGCCATCGACTGATCCTGCAGATCGCATTCACCGCCCTGGTCGCAGATCGGACAATCGAGCGGATGATTGATCAGCAAAAATTCCATGACGCCTTCGCGTGCCTTGCGCACCATCGGCGAGCGCGTCGACAGCACTTTGGGCGAGCCGTCCTTGTTCGGCATCAGATCGCGCACCGCCATGGCGCACGACGCCTGCGGCTTCGGCACGCCGACGACTTCGATCAGGCACATGCGGCAATTGCCCGCGATCGACAGCCGATCATGATAGCAGAAGCGCGGAATTTCCGCGCCCGCGGTCTCGCAGGCCTGCAACAGGGTATATTCCGGCGGAACATCGACCTCATGGCCGTCGACGATGAGCTTGGTCATATGCGCCTCACTCCGCCGCCATCGTGACCGGTTCAGAATGCGGGTTCGCGGTGTATTGGTCGATCCGCCGCTCGATCTCCGGACGGAAATGCCGCAACAGACCCTGCACCGGCCAGGCGGCGCCGTCGCCGAAGGCGCAGATGGTGTGGCCTTCGATCTGGGTGGTGACTTCCCACAGCATGTCGATCTCACGCTTCTGCGCGCGGCCGTCCGCCATGCGGTTGAGCACGCGCCACATCCAGCCCATGCCTTCGCGGCACGGCGTGCACTGGCCGCAGCTTTCATGCCGGTAGAAATAGGAAATGCGCGCCATGGCTTTGACGATGTCGTCGCTCTTGTCCATGACGATCACGGCGGCGGTGCCGAGCGCCGATTTCTTGTCGCGGCAGCCGTCGAAATCCATCAGCAGCGTGTCGGCCTGGTCGGGACCGGCGGGAACCAGCGGCATCGAAGAGCCGCCGGGAATGACGGCCATGAGATTGTCCCAGCCGCCGCGCACGCCGCCGGCATGCCGATCGATCAGTTCGCGCAGCGGAATGCCCATATTCTCTTCGACATTGCACGGCCGCTCGACATGGCCGGAAATGCAATAGAGCTTGGTGCCGGTATTGTTGGCGCGGCCGATGCTCGAGAACCATGCCGCGCCGCGCCGCATAATGTCGGGCACCTGTGCAATGGTCTCGACATTGTTGACGGTGGTCGGGCAGCCATAGAGGCCCATATTGGCCGGGAACGGCGGCTTCAACCGCGGCTGCCCCTTCTTGCCTTCGAGGCTTTCAAGCAGCGCCGTCTCTTCGCCGCAGATATAGGCGCCGGCGCCGTGATGCACGACGATATCGAAATCCCAGCCATTGATATTGTTCTTGCCGATCAGCTTGGCGTCATAGGCCTGCTGCACCGCCGCTTCGACACGCTCGCGCTCGCGGATGAACTCGCCGCGGATATAGATGAAGCAATGGTTCGCCGCCATGGCGCAGCCGGCGATCAGACAGCCCTCGATGAGAAGGTGCGGATCGTGCCGCATCACCTCGCGGTCCTTGCAGGTGCCGGGCTCGGATTCGTCGGCATTGATGACGAGATAATGCGGCCGGCCGTCGGACTGCTTGGGCATGAACGACCACTTCAAGCCGGTGGCAAAGCCGGCGCCGCCGCGGCCGCGCTGGCCAGAGGCTTTGACCTCGTTGATGATGCCGTCGCGGCCTTTGGCGAGAATCTCTTTGGTGCCGTCCCAGGCGCCGCGGGCGCGAGCGGCCTCAAGGCCGAAGCCGTGATGGCCGTAGAGATTTTTGAAAATGCGGTCCTTGTCGGCGAGCATCAGGCGCGTCCTTGCTCGGATGAATCGGTGGACGACTGCGCCGGAGCTGGCTGCTTCTTCGGCTCGTAGATCGAGGGATCGGTCAGCGTATTCGCGCCACCGATCGGCGCCGAATTGATGCGATCGACCTGCGGACCGGGCTTGGGTGCACGGCCGGCGGAGAAATCATTGATGATCCGCGTGAGCGTATCCGGCGTGAGGTCTTCGTAGAAATCGGCGTTGATCTGCACCATCGGCGCGTTGACGCAAGCGCCGAGGCACTCGACCTCGATCCAGGAGAAGGCGCCGTCCGAGGTCACCTCGCCTTCAGGGCCGATCATGTGATGGCAGACTTTTTTCAGGTCTTCGGCGCCGCGCAACATGCACGGCGTCGTGCCGCAGAGCTGCACGTGGAAACGACCGACCGGCGACAGATTGAACATGGTGTAGAAGGTCGCGACTTCGAGCACGCGGATTTTCGCCATGCCGAGCAGTTCGGCGGTAGCCTCGATCGCCTTTTGCGGCAGCCAGCCGCATTGCTCTTGCGCCTTCCACAGGATCGGGATCACGGCGGATTGCTGCCGGCCTTCCGGATATTGCGCGATCTTGGCCTTCGCCCATTCGAGATTTTCCGCCGTGAAGGCGAAGCTCGGCGGCTGCTTTTCGGCGAGACGGCGCACGCTCATCGGTCTACCTCACCGAACACGATGTCGATCGAACCCAGGATCGCCGAAATGTCGGCGAGCATGTAGCCGCGGCAGAGGAAATCCATCGCCTGCAAATGGGCAAAGCCCGGCGCGCGGATCTTGCACTTGTAGGGCTTGTTGCTGCCGTCGGCGATCAGATAGACGCCGAACTCGCCCTTAGGGGCCTCGACCGCGGCATAGACTTCGCCAGCCGGCACTTTGAAGCCTTCGGTATAAAGCTTGAAGTGATGGATGAGCGACTCCATCGAGCGCTTCATCTCTTCGCGCTTGGGCGGCACGATCTTGTGGTCGTCGACGGTGACCCGGCCCTGCCCGTCCGGCGCACGGAGCCTCGCGATACATTGCCTCATGATGCGAATCGACTGCCGCATCTCTTCCATGCGGATGCAGTAGCGATCGTAATTGTCGCAGTTCTTGCCGATCGGAATGTCGAATTCCATTTCCGAATAGCACTCGTAAGGCTGCGCCTTGCGCAAATCCCAGGCCGCGCCCGAGCCGCGCACCATGACGCCGGAGAAGCCGCGCGCCCAGGCGTCTTCCAAAGAGACGATGCCGATATCGACATTGCGCTGCTTGAAAATGCGGTTGTCGGTGAGCAAGCCTTCAAGGTCGTCGCAGACTTTGAGGAACGGATCGCAGAACGCTTCGATATCGTCGATCAGTTGCTGCGGCAGATCCTGATGCACGCCGCCGACGCGGAAGTAAGCCGCATGCATACGCGAGCCTGAAGCGCGCTCGTAGAAGCCCATCAGCTTCTCGCGCTCTTCGAAGCCCCAGAGCGGCGGCGTCAGCGCGCCGACATCCATCGCCTGCGTCGTGACATTGAGCATGTGCGACAGGATGCGGCCGATCTCGCAATAGAGCACGCGGATTAATTGCCCGCGCCGCGGCACTTGAATGCCGAGCAGTTTCTCCGCGGCCAGGCAGAACGCGTGCTCCTGATTGATCGGCGCGACGTAATCGAGCCGGTCGAAATACGGGATCGCCTGCAGATAGGTCTTCTGCTCGATCAGCTTTTCGGTGCCGCGATGCAATAGCCCAATATGCGGGTCAACGCGTTCGACGACTTCGCCGTCGAGCTCGAGCACAAGGCGCAGCACGCCATGCGCCGCCGGATGCTGCGGCCCGAAATTGATGGTGAAGTTCCGCGTCGCTGCGGTTTCGTTCTTTGTGGCTGCAGCAGTATCAGCCATCACGCCACCTCCGCCGCGTCGGCGGCCGACATTGCACGGAATTTGGCGGCCTTCGCCGCCAGACGCGCATTGAACTTGTCCCACGCCACAACGAAGCGTTCGTGGCGGCCCTCGCCGATCAGATCGATGCCGTCATGCGCCGTGACCGCAAAGGTCACGCGCTGGCCGGTGACGGCGAGACATTCGACATCGACCGTCACCGCCATGCCCGGCAAAGTCGCCGCGAGGTGACTGACATCGACATGCACGCCAAGGCTGCCCTCGCCGGGATCGAGATGCGGCGCCAGAAGCTGCGTGCATACCCATTCCATCAGCACGATCATATTGCCGGTGGCGAACACTTTCGGCATGACCGCGATTTCCGGCGCCTCCGGATAGGTGTAAGGCACCGTCTTGTTTTCCGGCACCGTGTAAGTGAAGCGGTGCGTCATGCCGGGTTTGAGGGTCTGTTTCACGTTACGACCCTTTGCCGCCGGCCTTCTCGTCGCCCGGCAGCACGTAATCGGTGCCTTCCCAGGGCGAGAGAAAATCGAAATTGCGGAATTCCTGCACCAGCCGTACCGGCTCATAGACGACGCGCTTAAGCTCGTCGTCGTAACGCACTTCGACAAAGCCCGTGAGCGGGAAATCCTTGCGCAGCGGATGACCCTCGAAACCGTAATCGGTGAGGATGCGCCGCATATCGGGATGGCCGGTGAAGACGATGCCGTAGAGATCGTAAGTCTCGCGCTCGAACCACTCGACGCCCGGAAAAACATCGATGATCGACGGCACCGCAGTGTCTTCGTCGGTGGGCGCCTTGACTCGAACGCGCAGATTAAGCTTCGGCGACAATAGATGGTAGACGACGTCGAAGCGCTGCTCGCGGCTTGGCCAGTCCACCGCGGTGACGTCGATGAAATTGACGAACTGGCAGCGCACGTCGTCACGCAGGAAACGCATTACCGCGACGATATCGCTCGCCCGCGCCGTCACGTTGAGTTCGTGATAGGCGACAGTATAGCCGGTCACCGACGCCGGCAGCGCGGCGGCGATGGTTTTGCCGAGCACATCAAGCGTCTCATCCAAGATCGGCGCCTCCATGGTTAGCGCTCGATCGTGGCAGTGCGGCGGATCTTCTTCTGCAACAGCAGCACGCCGTAGAGCAGAGCCTCCGCGGTCGGCGGGCAGCCGGGCACGTAGATGTCGACCGGCACGATGCGGTCACAGCCGCGCACCACCGAATAGGAATAGTGATAGTAGCCGCCGCCATTGGCGCAGGAGCCCATCGAGATCACGTAACGCGGCTCGGGCATCTGGTCGTAGACCTTGCGCAGCGCCGGCGCCATCTTGTTGGTCAGGGTGCCGGCGACGATCATCACGTCGGACTGCCGCGGCGAGGCGCGCGGCGCGAAGCCGAACCGTTCGACGTCATAGCGCGGCATCGACACCTGCATCATTTCAACCGCGCAGCAGGCAAGCCCGAAGGTCATCCACATCAGCGAGCCGGTGCGCGCCCAGGCGATGAGATCTTCGGCGGCGGTGACCAGGAAGCCCTTGTCGGCGAGCTCGCTGTTCACATCGGCGAAAAACGCGTCATTGCTGCCGGCGGGCACGCTAGCAAAAGGCCTGCCAGTATTCGGATCGATGATCCGCGGCCTTGCCGTTGCCAAAACGGGTTCGCTCAATCCCATTCAAGCGCTCCCTTCTTCCATTCATAGATGAAACCGATCGTGAGCACGCCGAGGAACAGCATCATCGACCAGAAGCCGAACACGCCGAGATGGCCGAACGCGGTCGCCCATGGAAACAGGAAGCTCACTTCGAGATCGAAAATGATGAACAGGATCGCGACGAGGTAGAACCGGATATCGAACTTCATCCGCGCATCGTCGAAGGCGTTGAAGCCGCACTCATAGGCCGAGAGCTTTTCCGGATCCGGCTGCTGGTAGGCGACAACGAAAGCGACCGCCAGAAGGACAAGGCCGATCAGAGCTGCGACGCCGATAAAGACGATGAGCGGCAAATAGGCATAGAGCAATTGAGCGAGAGATTGGCTCATCAGAAATCCTTCTGAGCGGCGGCAAAGACCACATTCCGCAGCCCCAAATTGGTGGGTCGGGAACATGCCCTTGGCGGCTCGGTTCCGACAGCGAAGCGAGCGCGCCGATTTGCCCCAAAATCAAGCAGATTCGCGTCACGACAGGAACTTTGCGACCCTTAGCGCAGTGCACAAAAAGGTGCAAGACAAGCCTGTGTGTGCCCGGCGCGTGGGTGCAGTGGGTCGCGCCGATGTTACGTCGCCGTGACAATTTTGCCGAGATCCGCCGACACCGGCTGCCCGCGACCGCCGGACGCGTTCAATATTGTGCATCTGCATGGTGTATCTGCCGCTTGGCGCGCCGCCGGATTCCTGGCAGGGCATCGTCGGGCCGCTGGAACGCCCCAAAATCCGCAGGCACGGCTTTGAAGAAAAGACTTAGAAAAGATCTGGAAAAGACTTGGAAGCGAACAAGACTTGGGAGTGAAATCGACATGTCTGGAATTTCGCGCCGCTCCGCGCTGCTGACGCTTGCCGCGGCCCCGCTTGGCACCCTGCCCAGCCTCTTGCCCGGCGCCGTGACCGTCGCCCGGGCCGACGATTATCCGTCGCGGCCGGTCAAAATCATCGTGCCGTTCGGCGCCGGCGGACCGACCGATGTCTATACCCGCGACATCGCCGCCGAACTGCAGCAACTGCTGCACCAGGCCTTCGTCATGGAGAACCGGCCCGGCGCCGGAACCACGATCGGCACCGAATTCGTCGCCAATGCCACGCCGGATGGCTACACGCTGCTGATGGTTTCCGGCACCCAGACCGTCAACGAGACGCTCTATCAGAAGAAATCCTATTCGCTGATGCGCGACCTGGTGCCGATTTCTCCGCTGATGGAAAGCGACCTGGTGCTGGTCGTCCACCCGTCGGTGCCGGCCAAGAACCTGGCCGAATTGATCGCACTCGCCAAGGCCAAGCCCGGAACGCTGAACTACGGCTCGTCGGGCCCCGGCTCGAACTACCACATGGCGGCCGAGCTTCTGAAGAACATCACCGGCATCGACATCGTGCACGTGCCCTACAAGGGCTCGAGCGGCATGCGCACCGATATTCTCAGCGGCCAGATCCAGCTCCTGTTCGATTCCGTGCCGACCATGGCGCCGCTGATCAAATCCGGCATGGTGCGCCCCATCGCTACCAGCGGCAAAACGCGCTCCCCCATCCTGCCCGACGTACCGACGCTTGACGAAGCGGGCGCGCCCGGCTTTCAAGCCACGCTCTGGGTCGGCTTCATGGCGCCCAAGAATACGCCACAGCCGATCGTTGATCGGCTCAGCCGGACCATCACCTCGATCCTGCTACGGCCCGACATCAAGAAACTATGGGAAGACCAGGGCGCAACGCCGCTGGTCATGACGCAACCGCAGTTCGCGGCCTTCATGCAGGCCGAAATCGTCAAATGGGCTAAGGTGATCAAGGACAATCATATTACGCTGATCGATTAGCGCACAGGCCAAGCCGGATTTCCGTAAACGCACAGACCTCAGGTGAACCATGAACGAGATGACCACGATTTCCGCCGCCGCGATCAATGGCGACGAGCATTGGACGACCAAAGACGGCGGCGTGAAGCTGTTCATGTTCGAGAAATGCGCCGGCGATCCGAAAAAGACCACGGGCACGATCCTCTTCGTGCACGGCTCGTCGATGGCATCGCAGCCGACCTTCGACCTTCAGGTCGACGGCCGGCCGGATTCGTCGGTCATGGATTGGTTCGCGCGCCGCGGCTTCGATTGCTGGTGCGTCGACATGGAAGGCTATGGCCGCTCGGAAAAGGGCCGCGACAATAACGCGCCGATCGCGCAAGGCGCCGACGACTGCTTTGCCGCAGCAACCTATATCGAGAAGCTACGCGGCAAGCGGCCGCTTCTGGTCTACGGCATCTCGTCCGGCGCATTGCGCGCGGCGATGTTCGCGCAGCGTCACCCGGACCTGGTCAGCCGGCTCGCGCTCGACGCCATGGTCTGGACCGGCGAAGGCTCGCCGACCCTTGCCGAGCGCAAGAAGAAGCTGCCGGAATTCCGCACCAAGAACCGCCGGCCGATCGACAAGGCATTCATTCATTCGATCTTCGACCGCGACCATCCCGGCACCGCCGAGGACAAGGTCATCGACGCTTTCGCCGACGCCGTCACCGCGCTCGATGACTCGGTGCCGACCGGAACCTATGTCGATATGTGCTCAAACCTGCCGGTGGTCGACCCGGAAAAGATCACAGTCCCGACCCTGATCATGCGCGGCCAGTGGGACGGCATCGCCAGTTTCGAGGACCTGGTGGCGTTCTTTGCCAAGCTGCCCAACCCCGACAAGCACTTCGCCGTGATGCCGGGCATCTCGCATGCCAGTTTCCAACAGAAGAATTATGCGCTGGTTTACCACATCCTGTGGAGCTTCTTCGCCCAGCCGGAACCGATCTACCGGGGGTAAATAGCGCCGGATTCGTGCACGGAAATCCAACTCGCGCGGCGGCCCAAACAGGTCGCCGCGGGGCAATCTAGTTTGTACGGAAATCGTCATAAGTCTTTGAAATGGCGGGAGCGACGGGACTCGAACCCGCGACCTTCGGCGTGACAGGCCGACGCTCTAACCAACTGAGCTACGCCCCCGCGGGCGAGGCGTGGAATTAAGGCCGGCACGGCCGCAAGTCAAGGAATTTGGGCCATTCATCGGGCTTTCATGGTGCTTTCACAGGCGTCATATCCTTGCCATGAAGCGCCCGCAGACACCCTCATGATGCAGAAAACATCGGTGGAATCGGCAAAACAAGCGTGGTCAGCCGCAGCCGAATCGTTTAACTGCTTCGCACTGAGCGGCGCTTTTTCACGCAAACCGCTTTATTGAGGAGGGTCTAATGGCAGCAAGTAAGACAACCGCGACTACGGTTACGTTGAAGCACCTCGCCGCAAGTCTGGCGGAGGACAACGAACTCTCGAAGAAACAAGCTGAAGCGATCCTCGGTGGATTGGTCGGCAACATCGTCAAGCATCTGAAGAAGGGCGAGCGCATCCGCATCGGCGGCCTCGGCATCCTTCAAGTGCGCAAGCGCGCCGCGCGCATGGGACGCAATCCCGCGACCGGCCAACCGATTCAAATCAAGGCCAGCAAAAAAGTGGCCTTCCGCGCCTCCAAGGAACTCAAAGAAGCCATCTGATTTCCCGCAGTCGGCGGATTCGCCAGGCGGATCCTCCGTGCGCCACTCACCGCCCGCGCGCCATTGCAGTCGCAGAACTGCGAGGCCGCGGGCGAGATTTTTTGGCGTCTCTAATCGGTCGGTGCGACAAAAATCGCACGGCGCGAAGTCACCACCATGACGCTGCGATGATGTTTCCGCCGGAGCCAAGCGAACCCGGCTTGGGAAGCTGACTCGCCGAGCCGAAGCGAGCGTGAGAGCCCGTTTCGCCTGACGACAGGCTACGGCGCGGCAACCTACGCGGCGCTTCGCTTGCAGAGGCTGGTGGGCGATGACGGACTCGAACCGCCGACATTCTGCGTGTAAAGCAGACGCTCTACCAACTGAGCTAATCGCCCTTTAAGGCCAGTCTTGTAACGCCAGTCTTGCGGCGAGATGTATCGCCAGGGCCTACCCACAAGCAAGAGTGCGCGCGTGCGCGAGAAGGCCAGTTGCAAGTGTGGCCGCCAATAGCTCAGCAAAGCTTTAAAACGTCGGCACAGGCCGTGGTTGCCCACGATTTGCTGCACCGCATTTTTGCCGGCAAAAAAGTCTGCACAACCTTATTCTGAAACCACTTTGCCCGGTTTGCAGCCGCGACAGTGCCGATAAAGTATGGGATAAAACGGCGTCACGGCACGGGCTTAGGGCCCGGAAGGGGGACCATGTTGCGCATATCCTGCTTGATCTTTGCCGCTTCACTTGCCGCCGGTGCGGCCGCTTCCGCTCAGAACCTGCCGCCGCAGCCACCGCCGGTGTCCGGCATGGGGGGGCAAGGCAACGACCAGGAACGCGCAGCCTGCCATCCGGATGTGATCAAGTTTTGCCAGGTGCAATTGCAGGTGAACCCGAACGACGTGCTCGGCATTCTCGGCTGCTTGCAGGCCAATCGCGCTAAGATCAGCAAGACCTGCCAGACCGTGCTCGCAAGCCACGGCCAATAGCGGCGGCGAGAATAACAGCCGCAGCCGATAAAGCTTCAATCTATTGCTGAGAGGGCGAACTCAGGCCGGCTATGCCGGCCGGCCTGAGCCAGCGACGAAAGACATAAGCAATCGCGCCGCTAGGAAGGGCAGACTTCTTCCTCTCCGAGCGGCTCGTCTTGAAGCGCGGCATCCGTCTCAATACGTGAGACGTGCTCGGCTAACTTGACCCACGACTGCGCCAAGGCAAGCCATAGAGCCTTGTCGCCGTTGTCGTCAGACAGCCGCGCCATTGCAACGCACTCTTCCGCACTTCTGCGGTGATCAAAAGCGGTCCCCATGGGAATCTCCCCCGACGCGAACTTTGACACCGGGGCGGATTGCAGCCTGCAAAAACGGCGCATAAAGGATCATTGGCGGGCGGAACTCGGGCAAACAGCGCATCAAAGACGGCAATTGGAACAATTTTTACCGTGATTTGAGCGTTTGGACCGGCGGGCGACCATCAAGCGGGCCGTTTCGGCTCAAGTAATGCGTCAGCCACATGACAATTGCTGGCTTTATTGAGCTTTTTCTCGCCCTGCCCCACAAATTTACCACAGGTCTTTAGAGATCGTTGCAGTCTGTATGCGATATTCGCGTAGCTGCACTGCAGCAGGATTATTTTGCAACGCACCATCGATGTCTATATTCAGTTCCGATTCTGGCGTCGGCCCTCGGGCGGCGCTGGAAAAAGGAAGGAACAAGAACATGTTGTTGTCCATCATCGACTTCTTCAAGTCCTGGAAGCGCTATGGCGTTGCCGTGGACGAGCTGTCCCATCTCAGCGACCGTGAACTCGCCGATATCGGCATCACCCGCGGCGACATCCCGCGGATCGCTTGGGAACAGGCGAAGCACTAAAGCCGCTAAAGTCCATCCGGCCGCAATCTGCGGTCGGCTAATCAGCGCCCGGCTCAGCCGGGCGCTGTTTTCTTGTGGCCTAGGACGCCGGCGGCTCCATGCCTTTGGCTTTGATGATCGGTAAGGCGTGTGAGCCGGCCAGGAAGCGGACGAAGTCCTTGGCCGTCGCTGCGTCTTTAGCCGCCGCGCCGATGCCGGCGGCATAGGTCGTGTAATTCTGGATATCGGCCGGCAGCGGACCCACCAAAGTCACGCCGGCGACCGGCAATATCTCGCTGATCTGGTGCACGCCGATTTCGGCTTCGCCATCGGCGACGTGATCGGCGACCGCCCCACCGTGCACCAGGACCGCTTTGGCATGGATCGCGTCGGCAATGCCCAGGCGCTTGAGCAGGCCGTCGACATAGATGCCGCTCGAGCCGCCGGCCCTGGGATCGATATAGGCGACCGACTTGGCCGACAATAGCGCGTGCTTGAACGCCTCGTCGGTCGAGATATCCGGCAGCGGCGCGCCCGATTTAACCACGACGCCGATGCCGACTTTGGCGAGATCGGCGCGCGTGCCCGGCACGATTTTGCCGTCCTTGGCGAGCCCGTCGATCGCCTCCGGCGTCAGCACGGCAACGTCGAACCCCTCCTTGCCGTCCTTGATCAGCGCCAAGTGCTGCCCGACCGTCTGATAGGTCGCGGCGACCTTGTTGCCGGTCTCTTTCTCGTATTGCGCGATAAGCGCGGACAGCACCTGTTTGAAGGCGCCGCCGCTGACGACATTGATGTCGGCGGCGATTGCCGCCTGCGAAGTGGCCAGATGAGCCATGATCAGCGTCAGCGTTGTTGCGAGAACGGATGAGATGAACCGCATGCGAACTCCCGGACAGAATTATACTGCAAATGCCTTGCCCTTTTCCGGCACGACGACTTTGGTGGCGTGCCCCTTCATTTCGGCGAGAAATTTATCGGCATTTGGCTCGATGATCGGAAACGAGCCGTAATGGCATGGCACGACGGTCTCGACCTTGAGGAAGCGCTTCACGGCGAGCGCTGCCGTCACGGGACTCATAGTGAAACGATCGCCGATCGGCACGAACGCGATTTTCGGCCCATGGATTTCGGCAATTAGCGCCATGTCGGCGAAGATGTCGGTGTCGCCGAGATGATAGACCGTCGGCTCCCCTGGGGCTTTGATGATCACGCCCGCCGCCGTACCGAGATAAACTGAAACGCCATTGTCCATGTGCCCCGACGCATGCTCCGCACGCACCATGGACACGGTGAAGCCGCCCATATCCACCGTGCCGCCAGTGTTCATCGGGTTGAGCTTTTCCAAACCTTTTGAAACAAGCCACATGCCGAGGTCGAAATTTGCGGTGACCGTTGCACCATTCGTCTTGGCGATGTCGAGCGCATCGCCAACGTGGTCGAAATGCCCATGCGTTAGCACGACATTCGCAACGTCTTTAATGGCCGCAGCCTTGTCGGAGACGAAGGCGGGGTTGCCGGTGAAAAAGGGATCGATCAGAACCGCAAGGCCAGCGAAATCGAGACGAAAAGCGGAGTGGCCATACCAGGTGATCTGCATGACGAACCTTGTGCGTGACGGAAATTTGCGCGACGGCAATGCGCATTGCGGACACAAGATACGCGCGGCCGCGCTCGTCGAAAAGGCCGCTCCAGGAAAGGTCGCGAATGCCGGTTCTTCCGCTCACTGAGGCCGCTGCACTCTTGCCGCAGCGCGGCGCGCTCGTCGGTCTCGATCTCGGCACCAAGACCATCGGCGTCGCGGCGAGCGATCCGGATCGGCGGATCGCCGCGCCTGTCGAAACCATCGCCCGCGCGCGCTTTCAACTCGACGCCAAGCGCATTCTCGAGCTTGCCGCCGAGCGCAAAGCCGTAGCGTTGGTGCTCGGTCTGCCGATCAATATGGATGGCAGCGAGGGGCCGCGTGCGCAGTCGACGCGCGCCTTTGCCCGCAATCTGGCGCAACTCACCGAACTGCCGATCGCGCTGTGGGACGAGCGGCTGTCGACGGCCGCCGTCGAGCGTGCGCTGATCGACGCCGACGCGAGCCGCGCCAAGCGCAAGGCGGTGATCGACCAGCATGCCGCGACCTTCATTCTGCAAGGCGCGCTCGACCGCCTCGCGCGTGGACAGATCGAGGCGCCGTGCGAGCTTCAGCGCTCCGGCGCCCCGGAGTTTTCAGAACAATTCAACCGGCGTCAGCGGCGAACGCATCAGCAGTGGAAGCCGCCGCAGCTTGCCGGGTCCGGCGGACCATAGCCGCCCGGCGCAACAAGCACCGGATCGGTGCGCCGCCCAACCTGGCCGGCCGTAAGCCCGGGAGCATCGATCTGACCCGGGGCGTAATTGTAATAGGTCCGTGCCGGCACCGCGCGTGCCGTGTGATGGGCGGCGGCAAAGCTCGGCACTGCACCCGCGAGCGAAACCGTAACGGCAAGAGCCGCCGCAGCGACGCCCCGGAAAATTCGGCCTGAGTGAGTCTTCGGCATTTGTTATTTCCTTCTTCGACGACAACGAAGCGCAGTCATTGCTGCAGACGTCAGATAGTTTTGAAATCACGCACGGCGAGTGACGAGCCACGCATGGCACGTCTGCATGCGGCTGATCCGACGTCCGGGAAATTTATTCCCGGGTCGCCCGATCGCGGCTGTCCGCAGAAAGCCTGCGTAAATGCGCAATGCTTAAGCTTCAGGCAAGACGCGCTGGAGCAAATAATCAACTGTTTGTGAATCAAACTCCGCCGTGCCGTAGAACGCGCTGTGCGTCTTTTCAACGCGTGTTTTCAGAAATGTGTTGGCGATCACAGACGGCACACTTTGCTTGAGCGCCGCGCTTGCGGCGGTGAGCGCGAGCAATTGCACCAAACGGCGCGCGCCGGCTTCGCTGCCCGATTGTGGATTTTCCGCGCCGGCATCGAGACCGGCATCACGCATCAAGCCGGCAAACACATCGGCTTCGTCCTTGCCTTTCAGCGCGCGCAAGACATCAAGGCACATGACATTGCCGGAGCCTTCCCAGATCGCATTGACCGGCCCTTCGCGATAAAGCCGTGGCAATATGCTGTCCTCGACATAGCCGTTGCCGCCAAGCGACTCCATCGCTTCGAAAATGAATCCCGGCGCAAGCTTGCAGATCCAGAATTTTGCCGCGGGCGTCATCAGCCGCGCGTAAGCGGCCTCGCGCGGATCGCTATCGGCGCGATCGAGCGCGCGCGACAGACGAAAGACGAGCGCGACCGCGGCTTCGACATCGAGCGCCATGTCGGCCAGCACCGCGCGCATCATCGGCTGATCGGCGAGCCGCTTGCCGAAAACGTTGCGATGCCGGCAATGGTGAACGGCCTGCACCAGCGCCATGCGCATCAGACCGGCGGACGCCACCGCGCAATCGAGCCGCGTCAATTGCACCATCTGCAGGATAGTGCGAATGCCGGCGCCTTCGTCGCCGACGCGCCAGGCGAAGGCGTCCATGAATTCCACTTCGCTCGACGCGTTGGAGCGGTTGCCGAGCTTGTCCTTGAGCCGTTGAAACCGCAGCGCATTGACCGAGCCGTCCGGCCGAAAGCGCGGCATCAGAAAGCAGGTCAGCCCGCCCGGCGCCTGCGCCAGCACCAGAAACGCGTCGCTCATCGGCGCCGACATGAACCATTTGTGGCCGACCAGGGCGTAGCCGTCGGCACCATCACTTTGCGGTGTCGCCGTCGTGGTATTGGCGCGCACGTCGGTGCCGCCCTGTTTCTCGGTCATGCCCATGCCGAGCGTCATGCCGGATTTTTCCGGCCACGGCCGGAACGCCGGATCGTAACGGCGCGACGCGACTTTCGGCGCGACCTTCGCGAGCAGCGCGGGCGCGGCGGCGAGCGGCGCCAGTGCCGCACGCGTCATGGTGATCGGACACAGATGTCCGGTCTCGACTTGCGCCGCCATGTAGAAGCGCGCGCTGCGCAGGACTTCGGCGGGAGGCGCTGCGCGCTGGCCGCTCGCGGTCCAGGTCGAGGTGTGCAGGCCTGCGGCGACGCTGTCCTGCATGAAGCCGTGATAGGCCGGATGAAACTCGACGGTGTCGGAGCGAAAACCCTTCGGATCGAAGGTCTTCAGCTTCGGCGGATTCTCGTTGGCCTGCCGCGCCAGCGCAAAGCGCTCCGCGGTGCCCCAGGCTTTGCCGAAAGCCGACAAGGCAGCGATATCGGCCGCGCCGCCGTTGACGGCCTCGACCAGCGGCGTGTCGCTCGAGAACAGATCGACGTTCTCGTAAGGCGGCGACTGGTTGAGCACCTCGTGCGTGTCGAAACGCGAACGGATGGCCATAGTCGAGAGCCTTTGTTGCGGGTGTCACAATCCTAGCACGAACGAAAAGCCGGCGATTCCGGTGCATCACTTCCATCCACCGCCAAAGCGGGCTTGCCCGAGTGCGCCCATTGGGCCTATAGCAGCGCTTTAATGAGCAAAACCCAGCCGCAGACGCGCCACATCGTCTCGATCAACGATCTCACCAATAAGGAGATCGAGACGATCTTCGAGGTCGCACAGGGGTTTTTGAAGGAACTTGCCGACGACAACCTGCCCTACCGCGTCGCGCGCTCGACCGATCTGGCTGCCAAATTCATTCTCGCTAGCCTGTTCTACGAGCCTTCGACCCGCACGCGGCTGTCGTTCGAAAGCGCGATGTTGCGGCTCGGCGGCGCCAATATTACCAGCGCCGATCCGGCGGTGAGCTCCGCCGCCAAGGGCGAAAGCCTCGCCGACACCATCCGCGTCATTTCCAATTACGCCGACATCCTCGTCATCCGCCATCCGCGCGACGGCGCGGCGCGGCTCGCCGCCGAATATTCGCAAGTGCCGGTCATCAACGGCGGCGACGGCGCGCATGAACATCCGACGCAGACGCTGTGCGATCTGTTCACGCTGCGCGCCAAGAACAAGAATCTCGGTAGTATGAAAGTCGCCATATCCGGCGATCTCAAAGGCAGCCGCACCATCCATTCCTTCGTCTATGCGCTGGCGCGCTTCGGCGCCACCATCGATCCGCTGGCCGCGCCCGGCATGGAATTGCCGGCGCATGTCGACCGGCGGCTGCGCGAAGAGTTTCACACCCGCATGGTGTCGAAGGACACGTCCGGTCCATCCGCGGACGGGCGGATCGATGCGCTTTATGTCACCGCGAACCAGCCGCATCAGCTCTCGCTCTACGCCGAGCCCGACATCGATTACGCGGCACTGCTCGCAAAGAAGACCGACGCCGTCTATGTCACGCGCTTCCAGAAGGAGCGCTGGACCGACAAGGCAACCGGCAAGGAACTGCCCTATCCGAAGATCGACGCCAAATTCCTGGGCGAGGCCAAATATTCCGACGCCAGCGTCATGCATCCCCTGCCGCGCGTCAACGAGCTCGACGCGAGCTTCGACACTGACCGCCGCGCGGTCTATTTCCAGCAAGCCGCCTACGGCGTGCCGGTGCGGATGGCGCTGATCTCGCTGATGCTGCACCTGCACAAGAACAAATCGCTGCACAAATTCTCCGGCGGCTTCGCCACGCCCGACCATCCGGTCTATGTGCAGCCGATCGGCACCGGCGTGCATTGCCACAACAAGAATTGCATCACCTGCGATCCCGCCGAGAGCCAATACGCCGCCAACAAGTTCTACGTCATCGACGGACATGAAGCCGGACATCGGCTGCGCTGCGTCTATTGCGAGGCCGATATCGACGAGGACGTCACGGCGCATTTCGTCACCGGCGATGCGGTGCGCAAGACATTTTCGCCAGGGCTTTCGGCGCTGATGCGCGCGGCCGCCGAAAAGCTCAGGCACCTTGTCATTTATCCGAGCGAGGCCGACGCCGTTGCCGCCGGCTTTGCGCCGCGCGAAACCAATCCCGGCAAGGCCCGCGCGGGATAATTTCGTGATACCGTCACCCTGAGACGGAAAACGGTCGAGCGCCATGCCGTCAGCCATCGATTGGTCGTCGCTTCCCGCTTATCTCGCAGCGCTCGTTTTCGGCTATCTGTGCGGCTCCATTCCGTTCGGCATCATCCTGACGCGGCTCGCCGGCACGCAGGACCTGCGCAGCGTCGGATCGGGCAATATCGGCGCCACCAATGTGCTGCGCACCGGCAACAAGAAACTCGCCGCGGCGACGCTTCTGGGCGACATGCTCAAGGGCACGGCGGCGGTGGCGCTGACCAACTGGGTCTTCGGCCTTGATGCGGCGATCGCCGCAGCGCTTGGCGCCTTCCTCGGCCACTTGTTTCCGGTCTGGCTCGGATTCAAAGGCGGCAAAGGGGTTGCGACCTTCATCGGGCTCCTGTTCGGCTTCGGCGTCTGGATTGCGCTGGTGGCGTTCTGCGTCATCTGGCTCCTGGTGGCTTTGGCGACACGCTATTCGTCGCTTGCCGCGCTGGTCGCGAGTGCGGCAACGCCCGAAATTCTCTGGGCGCACGGCGACACGCGATTGGCGGGCCTGTTCTTGCTGCTCGCCGCGCTGCTCTGGTTCATGCACCGCGCCAATATCGCGCGGCTTCTCAACGGCACGGAAAGCAAGATCGGACGGAAGGCGGAGACGGCCGCTTAATCCTCCCCCGCTTTCGCGGGGGAGGAAGAATCACTCCGCCGCCTCTGTCACCGGCGCGGCATGCGCACCGACAACCGGCGCGCCATGCGTATGTGGAATCTTGTCGGCAAAGACTTCGACGAAATGATCGGTCTCGCCGGCGCCGGTATGCGGCCGCAAGGCCTCGTCGAAATGGGTCTTCGCCGCCGGGTCTTTCGCCACCTTGGCCATGATGCGGCGATAGCGCCAGATCAGGCGGCCCCATTGCGTGCAGACTTTGAGGAAATCGAACGCCCGCCACGGATAGAAGATCAGGGGGTTGAGCACCGTCATGCCGGAGCGGCGCTGCTTGCGCAACTTCCTGCGGAAAAATCCGAACTGCAGCGGATGCACGCCCTCGATCCGCGCCGCGCCCGAGAAGATGGTCAGGGAGTCGAGAACCTTGGTGCGGTTGATGCCGGACGCGATGGCGCGCCGCATGATCGTCTCGACATGCGCGTCGGTGTAATAGCGCTTCCAGGCGTCGGCATAGACCTGCGTCCAGGCCTCTTTGGACATGATCGGATGCGCGGTGCAGGCATGTTCGAGATCGTATTTGTTCATGTCGGGGTCCATCGGCACCCCTTTCATGTACAGGTTCTTGTGATCCTCGGAGCCCGGCAGCGGCGTCAGATAGAAGAATTCGAGAATGTCGACCGGCAGCTCTTTCTTGATGATCTCGATGTCGCGGGCGATCGATTCCGGCGTGTCGGTCGGGAAGCCGAGAATATAACCCGCATAGGTCATTACATGCTGCTTGCGCCAGGCGAGCAGCATGTCGCGGTATTCCCAGATCTTGTTCTGGCGCTTCTTGGCGCCCATCAGGGATTCCGGATTGATGTTCTCGAGGCCGAGGAAGATCGCGGTGCAGCCGGCGCGCGCCGATTTCTCGATGAAATTCGGAATGCGATGGCACAGCGTGTCGACTTGCAGCAAGAGCTTGATGTTGAACTTGTCGCGCTCGCGCAATTCGATCAGCCGGTCGAGGATCGGCTCCCAATTGCGGTTGCGCGCGAAATTATCGTCGGTGATGAAGAAGCGCGTAATGCCCTGTTCCGCATTTGCGCGCACGATGGCTTCGACATCGTCCGGCGTGCGGTAGCGCGATTTGCGGCCCTGCACATTGATGATGGTGCAGAACGAGCATTGGAACGGGCAGCCGCGGCCGGCATCGAAGCTCGAATAATGCCCGGCGACGCGGGTGACCACCGAACGCGGCAGGATCGGAAAAACCGCCGCCGCCATTTCCGGCAGGTCATTGAGGTATTTGTAGATCGGCTTGGCGGCGCCTGAATAAATGTCGCGCAGCACCTCTTCCATGCGGCCTTCGGCTTCGCCGGCGTAAAGCAGGATGCCGAGATCGAGCGCTTCCTGCAAATCGTCCGGCAGCACCGGCAGCATGGCGATGCAGCCGGACACGTGGAAGCCGCCCACCATCACGGTGAGGCCTTTGGCGCGGAACCGGCGGGCGAGATCGAGCGCGCGCGGAAACTGGTTCGACTGCACGCCGACAAGCCCGACCATGCCGCCACCGGCGGCGTTGATGCGCTTCGCCACCGCCTCGACATCGACGACGGTATTGCACTCGTCGCAGGCCTCGACCTCGATCGCGACATCGGGGCCGAGCGCGTGCTCGCGCGCGCATTGCTCGATCAGGCCATGAACGCTGGCGAGGCTATTGGACGGTAATGTCGAGCGCAGCCACTGGATGACATAGCCATCCGGGTCGTAATGCGACGGCTTGATCAGAACGACGCGAAAGCGCTTGGCCGGGCTTGCGTCCATTAAATCCCTCCCCCAAGGGGAACACACGCCGGAACACCCACCGGAACCCCACGCGCCCCGGCGGCCTTGCGGCGGACCAAAGGCCAAGTCACGACACAGTCGCGGCGCAAGTGGGGGCACTTTGCGTTTTTGGCGGCAGGTTTGCAACGGTTTTTGGCCGGAACTCACCCTGCCGCACCAACATGTGGACGGATAAGCGCCGCCGTTCCCGGCGCGCAGCAGCGCTCGAGCTTGCGATGACCGCCACGTTGAGAGGCGAAAAACTGGCGCGCTTGGGGAAAAGGAAGGGGTGGTGCCTGCTTTTACCCGTGCGCTTCGGTTGCTTCGCCATCCGCTTTTTCCTCGTCACCGCCGGACTTGATCCGGTGGTCCATGCTGAGCGGTGGACCTCTATGGATTGCCGGGTCAAGCCCGGCAATGACGAACGGAAGAACGGACAAGAAAGGATATGGAACGCCGACAGACGCTCTATCCAACCTGCCGTGCTGCTGGCACGGCCGCGCCTCCAGCAGGAGGCGCACGCCTATCGGCGTTCCACCGCGGCTCTGACTTGCGGGCTTTCGCCCGCTGCGCGCGACTTCAGGCCAGGTTTCCTGGGACGTGGCGAGAACGCCGATCTGTAACGGTCCCCCTTCCGGAGGCAGCATCGACGCAGTTGGTGCGGGCGTTACCCGCCCTTGCCTGTCCCAGTCCAGTGGCGCACCCCACGGACCGGTCGTAGTGCCGGCCAGATGATGCCCGAAGCCGCCCGGGAGCGGTTTGCAATGCCGCCCGCGGGCACCGCCCTCGCCCCCGTGCCGCGCTATGCCTTCGCGGCAGGTCCTTTCACGTGAGCGAGATTCGAAGGATAAGTATAACTGAAAAAGTGACAAATGTCAATGGAAACGTGACAAACCCACAGCCGCCATTGCCCGCGCTCGTCGCGGGCATCCACGTCTTAGGAGCTGCCGAAGCCAAAGACGTGGATGGCCGGGACAAGCCCGGCCATGACGAAAGAAGGTGTCGAGTGCAGTGCGACGAACGATATCGAGAGGCCGGCCTTACGCCGACAATTCACTTTTTGTCGGACATTTTGTCCAAGACGGCTTCAATGATCGCGTCAGGATCAGGAAGCACGCCGAGAATGATATTGCATCCTGCGGTCGGACATATCGCCATATAGCCGGGAATCAATACGCCCGATGCCAGGTTTCCGATCGGCCCGCGTTCCAAGACGGGCTTGATCGCAAGTCCGCAGCTCGGGCATTTGCCGTTCATTTTTCTTTCCCTTTCTTGGCCTCAGTCCGCGCCCCTACGCATCCTCTTCCCATGAGGCACGCGCGGATCGATTCGTATCGCGGCTTTGTTTCATGGTGCCGCAAGCAAGCGGCTTGGACAACACGACATCAGATTCCTTCCGGCTGACCGAGATCAGCGGATCGACTGGCTGCCGCTCCTCCGCAGCCTCCGCGCAGTATTATGGCGCAAACGCCACAGACTGCTTATCTACGCTGCGCCCTATAGGGAAGCTGCGGGATGTCATCAACTCAGCAAACAGAGCGCCAGCATCCGGGCGAGGCTACTCGGGTTCTCGCTGCTCTTGCATCAATGGTATTCTGGGCTGTGGGGGTCAGCCTGATGGACCCCCGATTTGGCGTCGGCGCATTTCTGTGCGTCGTTTCCATTGTCTGGACTGTTTGGCTCTATTGGTCCGATCTAGCCGCCATCCCTTCTCGAAAGTTCAAGGCTTGGCCATGGCTTGGCATAATAGTTATACTCATCGAAATTTTAGTACCGGGGTATTTGCTTCTGACCAAGACTATGGGAGCGCCGATCGTTGCTGAATATAACGAACCGCACTTAAGATTGCTAAGCCGCGGAGACATAGAGGCCGATCCTGGGCTTCAGTCTTGGCTACACAAGACATATGCATTGGCGCCGTGGCCCGAGCCAAAGCCGGTGATAGAATTTGCACCCGGCGCGCATTGGAATATTCAAGGGTTCACAGTCATTGGTAGTGGTGACGCCATCAGAATGAACAAGAGCGGCAACAATAGCTTTAAGAACATGGTGGTTATCGGCGGAAAGCATGCTTTTGACATGAACGAATCAAACAACAATGAATTTGAGGACGTTACTGCAATATCAGGCAAAGTATCGCCATCGCCAACTAAGTGACGACTAGATTTCTTCTGCCACACCGTCCAAATCTAAGGCCGCCAGGACTGCCAAAAACCAAGTAGCCGGAAAAAAGCCCCCCGCGCGAGAGCGGCGGCCCTGCGTGCCCCGCTTTCCCCGCCGTGCTATCGTTCGCCTGGAAGCGAGTTCGGGGCGTGCACGACACCACAGCAAAAACCTTCCGGCTGACCGACGAGCAGCGGATCGATTGGCTGCGGCTGATCCGCAGCCAAAATGTCGCCCGCGATATGGTGGTGGTGACCGATCTCGGCGCGGCGCATACGGCTGAAAAATTCCTCTGCCCAATTCGTGCAAGCACCGTCGAGGCTGTAGGCTTCTTCGTGGTTGATGCGCTTCATTTCAAAGCGGCTGTGCAGTTCGTTCCAATTGCCGCTTTCGTCCGCGTTGACCACGGTGCCCTTGGCGATGCGGGACTTGATGAAATTCAACGCCTGCTTTTCAGATCTGAAAACCGCCGGGAGTGAGCTACCGTCCCGCTCGCGAATGATAATGACGGCCTTGCGTTTGCCGGACTTGATTTTCGTACATGCGACGGTCAACGCGATGCTCGCGAATGTTGGCCGGCCGAACGTATCCGCCAAAATATCCGCTATCGACCTCAGCCACCTTTCCCTCGCCGCCGATCACGCGGCCCTTCAATTCGGCCGCCATCGCTTCGCGCAACTTGTGCAGCAGAACGAATGCGCACTTGTAGGACACGTTCAGGTCACGCGAGAGCGCCAGCGCCGACTTGCCTTTGACCTCGTTGCAGAAGATCGCGATGGCGGCGAGATAGCAGCGCAGCGGCAACTTGTGGGAAGCGAACAGCGTGCCGCTGGTCAACGTGAAATCCTTTTTGCAGGCCCGGCAGCGGAACCGGGGCGCGCCCTTCAAGCGGCGGCAGTCGTAGGCGTCAACGCCGCCGCAATGGCTGCAAACCGGCTCGCCAGCCGTTTCCGGCCAGCGGATGCGACGGAACGCCATTTCGGTGTCCGCGTCTTTCATCGTGAAAATGGAACCCAGGGAAAGGGTCTTGGCGGCTTTGGAAAGGAGAAAATGTTGGGCCATTTGCTTACCTATCGTCTATGAAAGCTATCATATTTGAGAGGTATGGGCTTGTCAAGCAGCAATCTATCGGATATGATAGCCACCGTATTCGATAGGGAGAAGCTAGAATGGGCATATCCTCTGAGGAGGAATGGGCCGAGCGCGCGGCCGCTTTCCTAAAGCACAAGCTGCAAGAGTGCGAAGTAACCTCTAATACCGGGGCCGCGCACGTTCCGGGCGCTGGTCAATCATTTCGGCGGGGCGCGCGCGGCGCTGGAAGCGCTGCCTTCGCTCGCCCGCCGCGGTGGCGCAAATACACCAAGCAATCTCGCGCCGAAAATCTGTTCGCGCGCCGAGGCCGAGCGCGAGATCGCGGCGGCGAAAAAACTCGGCGTCGCGATCGTTGCCATGGGCGAGCCGGATTATCCGCAACGGCTGGCGATGATTGACGATGCGCCGCCTTTGCTGTCGATCCGCGGCCATGCCGCCGCGCTGACCACGCCGCAGGTCGCCATTGTTGGCTCGCGCAATGCGTCCGCGGCCGGGATCAAGATCACGCAGATGCTGGTGCAGGGCTTGCGCGACGCCGGCTTTGCCATCGTCTCGGGACTGGCGCGCGGGATCGACGCGGCGGCGCATCGCGCAAGCCTCGCCAGCGGTACCATCGCGGTGCTCGCCGGGGGCCAGGACAAGATCTATCCGCCGCAGCACGACAGCCTGCTCAAGGACATTTTGCCGGCCGGCGCGGCGCTGTCCGAAATGCCGCTCGGCTGGGAGCCCCGCGCGCATGATTTTCCCCGCCGCAACCGGCTGATCTCCGGGCTCGCGCTCGGCGTGGTCATTGTCGAGGCGGCAAAGCGCTCGGGCTCCCTGATCACGGCGCGTCTGGCGGCCGAGCAAGGCCGCGAAGTCTTTGCCGTGCCGGGCTCGCCGCTCGATCCGCGCGCCGAAGGCACCAACGGGCTGATCAAGCAAGGCGCCACGCCGGTCACCGAAGCCGCCGACATTATTGCGGTGCTGCTGCCGATCATGGGGCAACCAATATTGGGGCAGCCGCTGCCGTCATCGTCGCCCGACGGCGAATTGCGCGAGCCCGAACCCGGCGCGGACCCGGAAGCCGACGAACGCGCGCGCATTGTCGGATTGTTGAGCCCCACCCCGGTCTCGATCGACGATCTGATCCGGCTGTCGCAATCATCGCCGCGCGCGGTGCGGATGGTTCTGCTCGAGCTCGAAATCGCCGGACGCCTGGAGCGCCACGGCGGCGGCTTGGTGTCGCTGCTCTAGCGGCCGCTGCTGGAACCGCCGCGCATGTTGCCCCACGGATCGGTATTCTGCGGCGTGGGAACGCTCTTGAGCGCATTCTTGTAGGCGTCCTCGTCCGCCTTCGGTGGCTTGTCTTTCGCGTCCCGCGCCGCCTGCTGCGCCCGTGCGGTTGCCGCGCCCTGCGCCTGTGCGCCGAGGACGGACACGCAAAGCGCGAACGACGCGAGGGCGGCTATAGCGATCGGCATGCGCATAGCCAAATGCTCCGGGGTGGATACTCCGTCCATGATGCGCCAGCGCCGCGCCGGCAGCAAGCCGGGCTGGCCTAATTTGACTCTGGCGGTTCGTACCACACTGTCACAACGATACACGGGTGGGTTCCATCGTTGGGCTTTTCCGCTACGGCCGTAACGACAGTTTCACTCTTTATGATCGTTGCTGAGCCGATATTGTCCAGCCACGCATTGACCTGCTTTTCGATGTCGCTGGCCTTCTCGTCCATGAAGACCTTTATTTTCATCGGGGCTGGCATCCTAATTACTCGTTCGCTCCGCCAATTGCTCTAGCGACCATACCCGATCAGTCACGTTCGCCGCCATAGCTGGCGTGACACGCGTGGTCTTGTGAAGGCGCACGAAATTGTAGTGCGCAAAATGAAGGCTCACGGCCGCCTGCAAATTTTTGGGCAGCGCGCGCGTTTTATTGCTTTGACGACTGGTCGGCTTCGAGCCGCGCCATTTCCAGGAGCTGGCTCAGCGTGTCGAGGCCGTTGCGCCGGGCGATCACGGCAAGCTCTCCGGTGACCGCGGCAATATAATGCGCCGCGGATTCGGGAGTTTCGCCATCCGCCGGACCGTTGCTGTCGTCCTTGTTCGGCATTTTTTTGGTCGCGGCGCAAATTGGCCCTGCGGCTTGTCTTATTGACGAAGCCCGCCGGCCATATCGATGTTGACGGCGAAGTCGCGGTTTTTCTTCCCAGCGTCCCGGATTCAGCCTTCATATACGCGCACGTTGAGCTTGGCAAATAAACAACCCTTAGATGCATCGCGGTGTAGTGCAAATGGTGGGCGTTTATTTCATCTTTTGGCGTTAGCTCTACGGCAGTTTTTATCGGGCGCGATTTGACAGGCGGGCTGTCATTACCCATGTTCCCGGCGGCCGGGCAGCCCTTCCCTAAGCCGCGAATGGGCAAAAATGCCCTAGAATCATCGGGTTATACATGAATCTTGTTCTGGTGGAATCGCCTGCCAAGGCGAAGACAATCAATAAATATCTGGGCAAGGACTACGAAGTCATGGCCTCGTTCGGCCATGTCCGCGATCTGCCGCCCAAGAGCGGTTCCGTCGATCCCGACCAGGATTTTCGCATGCTTTGGGAGATCGATCCCAAGGCGGCGAAGCGGCTGAACGATATCGCCCGCGCCGTCAAAGATGCCGACAAGCTCATTCTCGCCACCGACCCCGACCGCGAAGGCGAAGCGATCTCCTGGCACGTTCTTCAGGTGCTCAAGGAAAAGAAGGCGCTGACGTCGCAACCGGTCGAGCGCGTGGTGTTCAACGCCATCACCAAGCAGGCGGTGACGGAGGCGATGCTGCATCCGCGCGCCATCGATCAGGCGCTGGTCGATGCCTATCTCGCCCGCCGCGCGCTCGATTACCTGGTCGGCTTCACGCTGTCGCCGGTGCTGTGGCGCAAACTGCCGGGCGCCCGTTCGGCGGGGCGCGTGCAGTCGGTGGCGCTGCGGCTGGTCGCCGATCGCGAGCTCGAGATCGAACGCTTTGTCAGCCAGGAATATTGGTCGCTAATCGCGACCCTGGCGACGCCGCGCAACGAAACTTTCGAGGCGCGCCTGGTCGGCGCCGACGGCAAGAAGCTGCAGCGCCTCGATATCGGCGCCGGCGCCGAGGCCGAGCGGTTCAAGCAGGATCTCGAAACTGCGGTCTTCACCGTCGCTTCGGTCGAAGCCAAGCCGGTCAAGCGGCACCCCTACCCGCCCTTCACCACCTCGACCCTGCAGCAGGACGCCAGCCGCAAGCTCGGCTTTGCCCCGGCGCATACGATGCGGGTGGCGCAGCGGCTCTATGAAGGCATCGATATCGGCGGCGAGACCATCGGCCTCATTACTTATATGCGTACCGACGGCGTGCAGATCGCCAACGAGGCCATCACCGCGGTGCGCGATCTCATCGCCAGCGATTACGGCCGCGAATACGTGCCGGGCGCCCCGCGGCGCTACGAGACCAAGGCCAAGAACGCGCAGGAAGCCCACGAAGCCATCCGCCCGACCGAACTCACGCGCCGGCCGCGCGACGTCAAATCCCATCTCGATGCCGATCAGGCCAAGCTCTACGAGCTCATTTGGCTGCGCACGGTGGCGAGCCAGATGGAATCCGCCGAACTCGAGCGCACCACGGCCGATATCGAAGCCAAGGTCGGCAGCCGCGTTCTCGACCTGCGCGCCACCGGCACGGTGGTGAAGTTCGACGGCTTCCTCACGCTTTATAATGAGAGCCGCGACGAAGACGCCGATGACGAGGAGTCACGCCGCCTGCCGCAGATGAGCCAAAGCGAGCGGCTGGCCAAGCGTTCGATCGCCGCCAACCAGCATTTCACCGAGCCGCCGCCGCGCTATTCGGAAGCGTCGCTGGTGAAGCGCCTGGAAGAGCTCGGCATCGGCCGGCCCTCGACCTATGCCTCGATCCTGCAGGTGCTCAAGGACCGCAAATATGTGCGGCTCGATAAGCGCCGGCTCGTTCCGGAGGATCGCGGCCGCATCGTCGTCGCGTTCCTGGAAAGCTTCTTTTCCCGCTATGTCGAATACGATTTCACCGCGGGGCTCGAGGACAAGCTCGATCTGATCTCCAACAGCGAGATCGCCTGGCGCGACGTGCTACGCGATTTCTGGCGCGACTTCATCGGCGCCATCGACGGCACCAAGGACCTGAAAATCTCGCAGGTCATCGATACCCTCAATGACCTGTTGTCGCCGCACCTGTTCCCGGCGCAAGCCGGCGGACCCGATCCGCGCGTCTGCCCGACCTGCGGCAACGGCCAACTATCGTTGAAGCTGTCCAAATTCGGCGCCTTCATCGGCTGCTCGAATTATCCGGAATGCCGCTATGTCCGCTCGCTGTCGCAATCGGGCGAAGGCGGCGATATCGGCACCAAGAAGCTCGGCGAGGACCCCGAGACCGGGCTCGACGTGACGGTGCGCTCCGGCCGTTTCGGCCCCTATCTGCAACTCGGCGAAACCGTCAAAGACGGCGAGAAGCCCAAGCGCGCCGGCCTGCCCAAAGGCGTGGTGCCCGACGAAGTCACGTTCGAGCAGGCTTTGAAACTTCTGTCGCTGCCGCGCGACGTCGGCGCGCATCCCGAAGACGGCGAGATCATCAAGGCCGGCATCGGCCGCTACGGGCCCTACGTGCAGCACGGCAAGATCTATGCGAACCTGGAATCGCCCGAGGACGTTTTCACCATCGGCCTCAATCACGCGGTCACGCTGATCGCCGAGAAGAAGGCCAAGGGTCCGCGCAAGCGCTTTGGCGCCGATCCGGGCCGGGCGCTCGGCGACCATCCGAGCCGCGGCGGTCCGATCACGGCCAAGAAGGGCCGCTATGGACCCTATGTCAGCCATGACGGCGTCAATGCGACGCTGCCGTCCGACAAGACGCCGGAAACGATCACGCTTGAGGAAGCCGTCGCTCTGATCGACGCCCGCGCCGATCGCGGTCCCGCACCTGCCCGCCCGCGCAAGGCCGCAGGCGGCAGCCGCAGCACCGGCAAGCGCGCCGCGAGTAAAGTGACGGCCAAAGGGACGCCCAAGACGGCAGCGCCGAAAAAAGCCGCGGCATCTACGGCCAAGACCCGCAAGAAGACGCAACAAGCTGCCGAATAACTATCGCGCGACGGCATTTGCATTGCCGATGGGGTCCTGCCGTGACCCCGTCGCTGCGACCGTGCATAGTGGGGCCAAGCATGGTCGGGCCAGATATGGCCGCACCATGCCTATATGTGCCCCATGAATCGCCAACCGAATCGCCCACCGCAACACCGCCCCAAAGGCCTTCCGTCCCGCGACGAGCTTGTCGCCTTCATCCGCGAGCGCAGCGGTCAGGTGTCGCCGCGCGAGATCGCCAAGGCGTTCGGCGCCAAGAATGCCGACCGCGCCGCGCTCAACCGCATGCTGCGCGAGTTGGCCGATGAAGGCAGCATCGACCGCCGCCGCAAACGGCTGCATCACGCCGGCACGCTCCCTCCGGTCGTCCTCGCCGACATTACCGGCCGCGACAACGACGGTGAATTTCTGGCGCGGCCGACCGAATGGGACGAGCAGGCGCACGGCGCGCCGCCCGTCATCCACATCGTCACGCCGCGCCGGGCGAAGCCGGGTGAAGCCGGCGGCGTCGGTGACCGTGCGCTGATCCGCGTCGAGCGCTCCGGCGACAACGAATTCACCGGCCGCGTCATCAAGCTGATCGACCGCGCCAAGCATCGCACGCTCGGCGTCTTCCGCGCGCTGCCGTCCGGCGGCGGGCGGCTGGTGCCGGTCGACAAGAAGCAGCTCGGCCGCGAGCTCGGCATTGCGCCGGGTGCGACGGCCGGTGCGGCCGACGGCGACCTCGTTGCGGTCGACGTCGCGCGCCAGGGCAAGTTCGGCCTGCCTGCCGGCACCGTCGTGGAGCGGCTTGGCTCGATCAAGAGCGAACGCGCCGTCAGCCTCATCGCCATCCACGCCCACGACATTCCGCATGTGTTTTCGCCCGCGGTGCTCGACGAAGCCGCCTCAGCGCGCGGCGCGACCATGGCGGGCCGCGAGGATTGGCGCCAAGATTGGAGAGATTTGCCGCTCGTCACCATCGATCCGCCCGACGCCAAGGATCACGACGATGCGGTGCACGGCATTCCCGATCCCGATCCGAAAAATGCCGGCGGCCATATCGTCACCGTCGCCATCGCCGACGTCGCTTGTTATGTGCGGCCCGGCACGCCGCTCGACCGCGAGGCGGTCAAGCGCGGCAATTCGGTCTATTTCCCCGACCGCGTCGTGCCGATGCTGCCGGAGCGCATTTCCAACGATCTGTGCTCGCTGCGGCCCAAAGAGGACCGCCCGGCGCTCGCCGTGCGCATGGTGATCGGGCGCGACGGGCGAAAGCGCTCGCACACCTTTCATCGGGTGATGATCCGCTCCATCGCGAAACTGCATTACGAGCAGGCGCAGCTTGCGGTCTCCGGCCGTCCCGACGAAGACACCGAAGCCATTGCGGATAAGATCCTGCAGCCGCTCTATGCCGCGTATCGCGCCGTGCTGCATGCGCGCGCCGAGCGCAGCCCGCTGGACCTCGATCTTCCCGAGCGCAAGATCGTGCTCAAATCCGACGGCACCGTCGATCGCGTGATCATGCCGCAGCGGCTCGAGTCGCATCGCTTGATCGAAGAATTCATGATCCTCGCCAATGTCGCTGCCGCCGAGACTTGCGAGAAGGCGCGCGTGCCGCTGATCTATCGCGTGCACGACGAACCGTCGCCGGAAAAGCTCAATGCGCTGCGCGAATTTCTCGCCACCATCGACATCAACCTGCCCAAGGCCGGCGCGCTCAAGCCGGAAAATTTCAACACGATCCTCAATCGCGTCAAAGGCCTCACCGTCGAGCGGCTGGTCAACGAAGTGGTGCTGCGGAGTCAGGCGCAGGCCGAATATTCGCCGGAGAACTTTGGCCATTTCGGCCTCAATCTGCGCCGCTACGCGCATTTCACCTCACCGATCCGCCGTTATGCCGATCTCGTCGTGCATCGCGCGCTGATCCGCGCCGGCGGGCTCGGCCCCGACGGCTTGCCCGAAGACACCGATTTGCGGGCGCTCGCCGAGATCTCCGCCAACATTTCGGCAACCGAGCGCCGCGCCATGAAGGCCGAGCGCGAGACCGCCGATCGCCTGATCGCGCATCATCTGGCCGACCGCGTCGGCGCGACCTTCGACGGCCATATTTCCGGCGTCACCCGCGCCGGCCTGTTCGTCGAGCTCGACGAGACCGGCGCCGACGGCTTCATCCCGGCGCGCTTCATCGGCGACGAATATTTCCGCTTCGACGAGCCCGGCCGCGCTTTTGTCGGCTCTGCCGTGACACACCGCCTCGGCGATCCGGTGACGGTGGAACTGGTCGAGGCTGCACCGGTCGCCGGCGCCTTGCGTTTCGCGCTTGTGGGCCATGCCGGAAAATCTGCCGGCGCTTCGGCGCAAAAGGGTTTGCATCCGGCGCGGCACCGGCCGAAATTCAAAGCGAAATCGCGCCGGGACCGGCGCAAATGAAGTGCAAGTGACGACAAGTGAAGAAACGGCGGCTTCAATTCCAAGAGGCGGCAGCACCATGGCGAACAACAAGACGGCAGACGACAAGACCCTGCAAACTTATCCGAGCCCGGACGGCAAACGATGGATCGAATTGCGCCAGCGCGCCGACGGCCTGTTCTATTTTCAGGAATTTTCCGATGCCGCCCCCGACGACCCGGAATATGGACCTGCAATGAATACAACGCCCGGCCTGCGATCCGGCACCTACAAGAGCTTCGAGGCCGCCGAAAGCGATCTCATCCAAATGACGCCTTGGCTTTGCACGAAATCCGAATAAGCGACCAGCGACAAGCGCACGACCAGCAACGCGTGAGCTAAGCAAAAGAGACCGGCTTTGGAAGAAGACGATATTTCAAGCGTGCGCGAGGGCGGCACGGCGGCGGATCGCGCCGAGCGGTTGAGCAAAGTCATCCGCGACCTGAACTATCCCAACGTCAAGCCGCGCGATTCCGCGACGCTCATTCTGATCGATCGTTCGGCAGAGCGTGCCGAAAGTGCTGCTCGGCCGCCGCCACGAACGGCATCGCTTCATGCCCGGCAAATTCGTCTTCCCCGGCGGCCGCATCGAGCCCACGGACGGCAAGATGGCTTTCGCCGCGCCGCTCAACACAAGCCACGTCGCGCGGCTGATGCGGCAGGTCAAACGGCCGAGCCTTACCAAGGCCGCCGCCTATGCGCTTGCCGCCGTGCGTGAGACCCACGAAGAGACCGGCATCATGCTCGGCGTGCCAACCGACAAGGCGATCGCCGCGCCGTCCGAGACCTGGGAGCCGTTTGCCAAAGCCGGGATCGCTCCCGACTTGAGCAAGATTCATTTCATCGCCCGCGCCATCACGCCGCCGAAGCGGCCACTGCGTTTCGACAGCCGCTTCTTCGCCGCCGACGTCACCGCCATCGCCAAGCGCGAGGACGGCTTTGTCGGCCCCGACAAGGAGCTGGTGGAGCTGGTCTGGATGCCGATCACCGAAGCCTCGCGGCTGGATATGCCGGGTATCACCGCGGTCGCGCTCGAAGAGCTGCAGGACCGCATCGCCTCGGGCATGAGCTTCGACCACCCCGCCCCGCTCTACCGCATGCTGCACAAGAAATTCGTGCGGGAGATTTTGTGACGCAGCGACGGCAACAAACCGGGGAATGAATGGCTGCGTCCAGATGGCGAATTTCGCGGGCCCTAATATACGGCTTCGCGGCCGGCCTGCTGTTTAAAGCTGCGGGCCTGATTCCCCCGAACCCGGAGCCACCGGGTATCGTCGTCCATTGGGCTTATGTCACCGGCGAATGGACCGCTTCGGCAATGATCGCTGCGTTCACTTTTTCGCTCATTGCCGTCATTCGCAATCTCATTGTCCGCCTGCTCTGGCGTGACAAATGACGCAGAAATAAAGAATTATTAACCATTCACATCGACGCTCCGTCTATCTGCATATCGCGATTGCGGCGTGATTCCGCGCGGACAGGGCATCGGCACGTGAAGAAACGATCCATCGCGCTTGCCTTGTGCGGCCTGCTCGTCTGCTCGCCGGCATCCGCCAAGACCAAAACCTTCGTCGGCGTAATATGGCCGATGTTCGGGCCTTTTCTCGCCGTCGGTCTCGTCGAACTGGTCGCCGAGCTCAAATTGATGCCGGACGTCGAAGTCAGGACTTATCTGCACCAGAATTGGCCGGTCCTGGTCGACGATCTCAATCGTCTGCCGAACGGAATGCCCACGCTCGTTGTCGGCTATAGCCTCGGCGCGAACGCCACGGTCTTTGTGGCCAACAAGGTCGATCACATCGATTCCATCATCGCCCTGCAGCCGTCCATGCTGAGCTGGAATCCGGATCTGACCGGAAAAGTGGGACGGATCGTTGAAATCTATAACCCGAAGCCGGAGGAGACTCTCGGCGGAATGGGATCAAAGAAACTCGCCGGCGATAATATCGAATATATCGCCAACGACGATTCCCATATGGGAACGCAATTCAGCTCGGACTTCCGCAAATTGGTCAAAAGCGAAATCGCCAGGCTTTCCGCTCAAGACGATGGCGGCGGCACAGCACAAGCTGCCCCGCCGCAGCAGCCGGCCCCATCAAGCCAGATTCCGGAGCCGGATCCAAAAAATCAGCCGCAGTGCGACATCGCTGCGAGCGGACAAATTGCGCAAGCGAAGAAACCTGACGAACTGACTCAGAAGATTATCGACACCCAGCAGGTCGAGCCTCGTCACTACGGCTCCATCGCGTGGCGAGCCGCCGCGATGCCAGCGACGAAACCTGATGAGCTGACCCAGAAAATTATCGACAGCGCTTCGTGCTCAGATTAGCTCGCCCGATAATCCTATAATAAGTCACTTCGTTCTTTCCTTGGCCCTCGGCTTGGCTTTCACCAGCCTTCTGATCCGCTGCGCATCCTCCGGCGTTGCCGGATTGTAGATCACCATGTTGAGGTCGGGGCGGCCATCGACGGCGAAACCCGAAAATTCCAGCGAGAGCGGTCCGGCGATGGGATGATGCAGGACTTTCACGCCATCGCCATGCCCTTGCACATCGTTGTCACGCCACATCGCCGCGAATTCGGGGCTTGTCGCGCAGAGCTCATCGACCAGCGATTGCACATTGCGCGCCGCACCGGCGCGCGCCACATCCGCGCGGAAGGACGCCACCACGTAGCGCGCAACACTTTGCCAGTTGGGCTGCGCTGCGCGGACGCGGCTGTCGCGGAACATCATGCGCAGAACATTGCGTTGCCCATCCGGCAGTGTGCTGTAGTCGGTGAGGACCGCCGCGGCGGCCCGGTTCCAGGCGATCACATCCCATGTCGCCGTGCGAATAAAAGCGGGGCTGTATTCCAGCGTGTCGAGCACGCGTTGCAACCGGGGTGTGATGCCTTCGGGCGCGTGATAGCGGACTTCGGGTGGCCGGCCCAGACCGAGCAGAAACAGATGTTCGCGCTCCACGTCGGTCAGCATCATGGCGCGGGCGATGCGATCCAGCACATCGGCGGAGGGCGCACCGCCGCGCCCCTGCTCCAGCCAAGTGTACCAGGTGGCGCTCACATTCGCGCGCTGCGCCACCTCTTCGCGCCGAAGTCCCGGCGTTCGCCGCCGCTTCAGCGGAAAGCCGAATGCCGTAGGATCGAGCTTGGCGCGGCGATCCTTGAGATAAGTCCCAAGCGAGTTCGCGTCCGTCATCCTGTTAGCGATTATACCGGTATGATCTCACTACTTTACCCGAATGAGCAACGTAACAATATCCCGGCGTTCTGAACAGGGAGCGTTTCTCATGCGCGTATTCGTCACCGGCGCCGCCGGATTTATCGGCACCGCAACCACAAAAGAACTGATCGCAAACGGGCACCAGGTCGTCGGCCTCGCGCGCTCTGAAGAGAACGTCGCGGCGCTCGAAAAACTAGGCGCCGAAGTTCATCGCGGCTCGCTGCAGGACCTCGAAAGCCTGAAGAGCGGCGCAAGGGCTGCAGACGGGGTGATCCATCTGGCCTTCATCCATGATTTCTCGAAATTCGCGGAGAATGGCGCGATCGACAAGTCCGCCATCGAAGCCATGGGCGATGTGCTGGCAGGCACCAACAGGCCTTTCATCGTCACCTCGGGAACCGGCCTCATCGCGCCGGGTGTGGTGATCACTGAAGAGATGCGGCGCGATTCCAGCCCGCATGTTCCGCGCGTGTCCGAGCAGGCCGGTTTGGCCTATGCGTCGCGTGGCGTGCGCGCGATGGCGATACGGCTGCCGCAAGTGCATGGCGCCGACGGAAAGGCTGGGTTGATCACTTATCTGCTCGAGCTCGCGCGTCAAAAAGGCGCCGCCGCCTATGTCGGCGAAGGCGCCGAACGCTGGGCAGCGGCGCACCGGCTGGATGTCGCCCGCCTCTACCGGCTGGCGTTGGAGAAGGGCGCAGTGGACGGGATCTACCACGCCGTCGGTGAGGAAGGCGTAGCCATGCGCCAGGTCATCGAAGTGATCGGCCGCGCGCTCAATGTACCGGTCGTTTCGATCAAGAAAGAAGAGGCCGGCGATTATTACGGGCCGCTGGCGATGTTCGCCGGTTTGGACATGCCGGCCTCCAGCGCCTTGACGCAGCAGCGGTTGGGCTGGACGCCCACTGAAATCAACTTGATCGCCGACATCGGCCAGCCGGGTTACTTCAAGGTTTGAGCCCCAGCCCGAGAGGTTGTCAAACACGGCCTCGAATGCCGCGCGGCGGCCCATCACTGCCGGTTCGCGATGTTCGCCGGCATGGACCTCCCGGCATCGAGGGCGCGAATCCGGGCGCGAATCCGGGCGCCCTTGGGCTGGGAGCCGAAACAGCCAAGCCTCCTCGCCGATATCGACCATCCAAGCTATTTTGCGCCGTAAAAGAAGGGTTTCTTGACTTTTGGGCCTGCCTGACTAGGTTGCGCCCCAATAGCGAAAGGTTTCCCCAAATGGCCAAGAACGTGACCATCAAGGTCAAGCTGGTTTCCTGCTGCCGACACCGGCTTCTATTACGTGACGCGCAAGAACTCGCGCACCATGACGGACAAGCTCGTGAAGAAGAAATACGACCCCGTCGCCAAGAAGCACGTCGAGTTCCGCGAATCCAAGATCAAGTGAATGAGATAAAGCACTGGATTTCCAGCGCTTGTAGCCGTCATGCCCGCGCTTGTCGCGGGCATTCACGTCTATGGGACCTCGCCGAGGTAAAGACGTGGATGGCCGGAACAAGTCCGGCCATGACGAGGACCTCAATTCGGGAAACTGGCTTCTAAGCGGCTTCGGGCACGACCCGGTTGCGGCCGTCGCGCTTGGCGCGATAGAGCGCCTCGTCGGCGCGCTTGAGCAGGTTCGCGGCACTGTCTTCCTTACCGCGCAGTCCCGCGATGCCGATCGAGATCGTCACCGGGATGTGGCGGGTACCCTGCGCGATGGCGAAAGGATCGGCGGCGATGCGCCGGCGCAGCCGCTCGGCGACCATGGCCGCCACCGCCATGTCGGTTTCCGGCATGACGATGACGAATTCCTCGCCGCCGTAGCGGCAGGCGAGATCGATGCCGCGGATCGAGCGCTTGATGCGCAGCGCAAAGTCGCGCAGCACATCGTCGCCGGCATCGTGGCCATGGGTGTCGTTGATCGCCTTGAAGTAGTCGATGTCGAGCACCAGCGCCGCGAGCGACTTGCCGCGCGCCGCCGCCTGCTCGATCAAGGTCGCGAGATGGCTTTCCATGTAGCGGCGGTTGGACAGGCCGGTGAGCGCGTCGGTGATCGCCATCTCGATCGACATCTGGAAACTGTCGCGCAGCCGCTCGGTATAGCGGCGCTTGCGCACCTGGGTGCGCACCCGCGCCAGCAGCTCGTTCTTGTCGACCGGGCGCAGCAGATAATCATTGACGCCGATCTCGAGCCCGCGCGCCATGCGCACGGTGTTGTCGGGCTCGGTGACGGCGAGAATAGGCAGGTTGCGCGTGCGGTCGAGCGAGCGCAATTGGCTAGCGAGCCGCAGCGCATCGAAGTTCTCGAGCCCGAGCGAGACGATGACCAGATCGTAATTGCGGTCGGCGGCATGAAACAGCGCCTGGTTCGGATCCGGCTCGACGTCGACTTCGTGCTCGGTCTTCAGCGTCGCGGCGATGCGCTCATAAGAGGCCGGCCGGTCGTCGACAATGAGAACGGAACCGTTGCGTCCGGTATCGGACACCGCGTCGCGCTCCGGCGACTGGATACCGATCTCGCGCGAGGTCAAAGCCCGCATGCGCAATTCGTCCGTTACCACTTTGAGGCGCGCCAGCGAGCGCACGCGCGGGATCAGCGCCATTTCCGGTATCGGCTTGGTCAGAAAATCGTCGGCGCCGGCTTCAAGTCCGCGCACGCGGTCAGAGAGCTGATCGAGTGCGGTCACCATCACCACCGGAATGTGCTGGGTCGCAGGATTGCTTTTGAGCCGGCGGCAAACTTCAAAGCCGTCCAGGTCCGGCATCATGACGTCGAGCAGGACCAGATCGCATTCGGCGCGCTCGCAGATCGCCAGCGCATCCTTTCCGCAGCTCGCCGTGACGACGTCGAAATATTCCGCCGTCAGCCGCGCTTCGAGCAGCCTCACATTCGCTGGCACATCGTCGACGACAAGGACGCGGGCGGTCATGTACGCTTCCTATGCTTTCATTCGAGCATGATCATTTCGGAAAACCGGGTTCCACTTTTCCGGATCATGCTGATGGCGTGCCGAGGAAGTGACGGATGGTCTCGATGAATTTCGCCACCGAGATCGGCTTGGAGAGATAGGCCTCGCAGCCGCCCTCCCGGATGCGCTCTTCGTCGCCCTTCATGGCGAAGGCGGTGACGGCGACGACCGGAATCTTTTTCAGCTCCTGATCATCCTTGAGCCACTTGGTCACTTCGAGGCCCGAGACTTCCGGGAGCTGGATGTCCATCAGAATCAGATCGGGGCGGTGCTTGCGCGCCAGATCGAGCGCCTCGATGCCGTTGCGCGTGCCGACCGTGTTATAGCCGTGGGCTTCCAACAGGTCGTGGAAGAGCTTCATATTGAGCTCGTTGTCTTCCACGATCAGGACGGTCTTAGCCATCCCCCATCTTCCTTCCCCAAAACTGGGATATGAGCCTCAAGCCAGCAGCGGTTGCCAAGCGACAGAATCGCTTCACGCCGCCCGCGGGCAGCGCCCCGCAAGCTAGTGTCGATATATTACGGAAAGGCAAATGGAACCCCATGAAGAGCGGGTGCGGCACAACCCCGGGAGGCGGCAGAAACGCTGGCGATTCAGGCGCTTGCCTTCATCGCCGAGGACCCGGAGCGGCTCGGCGCCTTCCTCGCCGCCTCCGGCATCGGCCCGGACGCGATCCGCAAGGCCGCGCGCGAGCCGGGCTTTCTTGGCGGCGTCCTCGACCATATGCTTGGCAACGAGAGTCTCTTGGTCGCTTTCGCCGACAGCGCCGGGCTTGATCCCGCGAGCATTGCGCGGGCGCGCCGGGAGCTCGGCGGCAAGTCGTGGGAGCGTGATGCGCCGTAGATGTGATCGGAGGCGGATCGCGATTTGAGATTTCGAGTATGCGTTCTTTCGTCCGCTAACTCACTAGACCTCTGGTGGGGTGTCCGCCGTGCTGAGCTTCTGCCGCGACTGCCTCAATGACGCTCCGCCGCAGACGACACGCTGCTCGGCCTGCGGCTCGCCACGGCTGTTGCGTCATGCCGAGCTCGAAACGCTTTCGATCGCCCATGTCGATTGCGACGCCTTCTATGCCACGATCGAAAAACGCGACGACCCGTCCTTGGCCGCCGAGCCGCTGATTATCGGTGGCGGCAAGCGCGGCGTCGTCGCCACCGCCTGCTACATCGCCCGCACCTATGGCGTGAAATCGGCGATGCCGATGTTCGAGGCGCTGCGGCTATGCCCGCAGGCCAAAGTGGTGCGGCCCAATATGGAAAAATATGCCAAGACCGGGCGCGAAGTGCGGCAGCTGATGCAGGCGCTCACCCCGCTGGTCGAGCCGCTGTCGATCGACGAAGCCTTCCTCGATCTCTCAGGCACGGCACGGCTGCACAATATGCCGCCGGCCAAGGCGCTGGCGCGCTTTGCCGGCGAGGTGGAAAAGAAACTTCGCATCACCGTGTCGATCGGGCTCTCCTGCAACAAATTCCTTGCCAAGGTCGCCTCCGATCTCGACAAGCCGCGCGGCTTTGCCGTGCTCGGGCAAAACGAAGCCAAGGCCTTCCTTGCCGATAAGCCGGTGAGCTTCATTTTCGGCGTCGGCAAAGTCGGCGCGGCACGCTATGCGCGTGACGGTTTTCATCGCATCGCCGATCTGCAGCGTGCCGACGAGATCGATCTGATGCGCCGCTACGGCGAAGAAGGCCGCCGCCTCTATCGCCTTGCCCTCGGCGAGGACGCGCGCGAAGTCTCCGCCGACCGCGAGACCAAGAGCGTGTCGTCGGAGACGACGTTCGAGACCGATATTTTCGATTTTCGCGCCTTGGAGCTCATTCTGTGGAGTCTCACGGAAGAGGTCTCCACGCGGCTCAAGGCCAAGGAACTCTCCGGGGCTACAGTAACGCTGAAACTGAAAACCGCCGACTTTAGGATCCGCACCCGCGCCCGCTCGCTCGACGCGCCGACCCAGTTGGCCCAGCGCATTTTTGCCGCGGCCCGCAGCCTGCTCGAACCCGAATGCGACGGCACCAAATTCCGCCTGCTCGGCGTCGGCGTGAGCGCCATCGACACCGCCGATCGGGCCGACCCCGGCGATCTCATCGATGGCCGCGCGGCGCTCGCCGAACACGCTGTCGACAATGTACGCGCACGCTTCGGCGACGATGCGGTGGTGCGAGGCCTGGCATTTGAGCGGCGCGAAAAGACTTAACGCGCCGCGCCTCAGACCCAATGCAGGGTAAGCGGACTTTGCGCTGACATACCGCAATATCCGCTCCGGCTATTTTTCACGGATATTGCGAGCGCGGCTAACGATATCCACTTGAAAGCGGACGCCGCGCATTGCGGCGAGTTTGGGGCTGCAATAGTTTTTCAAGGTACAGATGATTCGTGCGTCACCTTTGTTGTAGCGCGTGCTCCCGATCTCGATTCTGATTTCGTTGTAACCGACGAATTCTCACGCGTCCCGAAGGCGGCCGAGGGAACGGCCTGCTGCACACCTTGGCGTGCTCGTCCCAACCGTGCCCGTCCCAACAACGGGATCGCGCGCCGAAACGATCTTCCCAAAACCCGGATTGAAGCGCCCGAAGTGTTTCGCGCGCCAGCTTGACCGTGCGCAGGAGCGTGCAATGAAGACACTCATCAGATTTGTATTCCTGTTCTGCCTCGTATCGATCAGCAGTGCGCTCACGCGCGCCGCTTCCGCGACCTCGCCGGAAGAACAGATCCTGCAGCGGCTCGATATGCTGGAAAAGGAAAACGCCGCGTTGCGCGCACGCGTCAACCACCTCGAAACATCCAAGGCAGCGGCCACGGGACGCCATCCGGCGTCACCTGTATCGCCGCAGCCGCTACAGAATGCCGAGGCCTTGTCCGCCGCCCCCAATACGACGCTCCCGACAACTACCGGCCCAGCTGTCGACATCGCAACTGCAAGCCCGCAGCATCGCTTCGAAGTCAGCGGATCGCTGTTGTTCTTGCAGCCGGGCGCCGGCAATCTCGAATATGGGACGCTGATCAGCCCGCTCCCCATTACATCGCCCAATTGGAGCAACCAGTCGCTCAAGCCGGGCTTCAGTCCCACCTTCAACGTCGGGCTGCGCTATATCGCCAACGCGTCTAACGATATCGAGTTGAATTGGACGCATCTCAATACCAGCACGAATGACTCTTTTGCCGCCTCGCCCACGCAGATGGTGGGACCGCCCTATTTGATTGGTCCGAACTCGAGCCCTTATTCGCTCGGAAGCGGCGGGGTGAAATTCGACTACGATGCCGTCAATGTGGATGGGGGGCATACGTTCTGCACCGAATGTCCCTTCCAGTTGCGCGTCTTCGGCGGCTTGCAATTCGCGCGCATCGGTCAGGACCTCAACGGGTTGTTCCAGAGCACCGACGGTACGGATTCCAGCGGCTACACCAACCACTCCTTGTTTACCGGCGTCGGTCCGCGTTTGGGGGTGAAAGGCCAGTATGCATTCGGCGACTTTCAGCTCATCGGAGAGGCTGCGGCGTCGGGCCTGATCGGCACGTCAAAAAGCCACCTCGATTTCACAACGAATACTCCGGCGGTCGGACCCAACGCTCAAGCTTTGTTTTCGCCCAATTCAACGCAGGTGGTCCCCGGCATCGATGCCAGGTTGGCCACCGCTTATACCTTCCCGTCCACCAGCTACGGGCAGTTCAAGCTTGAGCTAGGATATCAAGCGGCCATCTACTTCAATGTTATCAACGAGTATTCGCTGACCCAGATATCGACGACGATTCCGGTCACGGGAGTGTTCCTGGCCACGGAGCAACATTCTCAAAGCAACTTCACGACCCAGGGTCCGTATTTGACGGGAAGCTGGGCATTCTAGCGGGGGCATTGCGCGCGGTAACGGGTGCGCACACTCGTTACCGCTTCCGCTCGTGGCAAAGGCCGGCTTTTAGATAGCGCGAGGAGACCGTCAGGACGCAGGAACCTGCGCATGGCCGGAAAAGACCACCCGAGCGGCAGCCTTGATCCGACAAATGTGCTAGTCTTCCTTCCACAGGCGGGAAGTAAATTGATACCCCGCCCCGGAAGGTGTGGCGTTGATGCGTCTCCGCGAGCCTCTAAAAGTAGCCCTCCTCATCGGTGTGCTCTCCACTGCGGCGAGCGTGACGGCGTCTGAATCGGCACACGCCCAGGGCTTTTTTGATTTTCTCTTCGGCGGGCCGCAGCAACCGGCGCCGCAGCCGCCGGGAACCAATTATCCGCCGCCGCCGCCGTCCGGCGTCGGGCGGATAGCGCCCGTTCCGCTCAGCCAAGAGCGGGTCACCGGCGGCGGGGAAAGCACCGGTCACGGCGTCGCGTTTTGCGTGCGGCTGTGCGACGGCCAGCATTTTCCGATGGAGAAAATGGCCAACGCGACGCCTGCGGATACCTGCCGGGCGATCTGTCCGCATGCCGGCACCAAGGTGTTTTTCGGCAGCGAAATTGCCGGTGCCGTGGCCCAAGACGGCCAGCCCTATACGGCGCTGCCGACGGCATTCGTTTATCGCAAGCAACTGGTCGCCAATTGCACCTGTAATGGCACGGATGCGCTCGGGCTCGCTTCGTTCGATGTGAAAACCGATCCCACCTTGCGGCCGGGCGACATCGTTTCGACGGGGGACGGCCTGTTGTCCTATACCGGGAAATCCGGTCAGGCTGGGGCCTTTGCGCCGATCAATCCAGCGACTCTTCCCGTCGACATCGGCGGACCGCAACCGCAGTCCTCGGCGAGCCCGCCACCTGCGACTGAAGCGCAGTCCGGCACGACCGTGCCGCAGAATAAGACGCAGACCAATATCCCGCAGAACAATGCGCCGCAGATCCGGCCGCAAGCTCCGAACGCGCCGCCCGCTGCGACCCCTCATCCGCAAAGCCGCCCGCCGCAATAACGCCCGATCGCGGCAGTTTGGCGTCAGCAGTGTTCACCTGCGGCCGAAGTAATCAAATAGCCGGCGGCGGCAGAACGTCATCAATCTTTGCCCGATGCCGCGATCGTGTTGGGCTGCGGTACGCACCAGGGTCTGCTCCGGCAGGGGCCCGCCAAAAATGTTGCGAGCGCGAATGACCTCCCACGCCAGCGGAGCGCGGTGTGCGATCGCTGACTCGATTTGCTCGCGCATGAAGCCCGGCACGATCTCCGGCGGGGGCGCGAATACTTCGGGCAGCGTATTCGAAAGCAAGGTGTCGCCGAGAATATTCCAGCGCGTGACCCCGCCGGTGAGTGGCGCAGGCAACCCAAACACGACTCGGCCGATGCGTGTCTCGCGCATGGCATAGCAGCACAGCGCGCAAGGTTCCGCATTCGCATAGATCGTGCAGTCTTCAAGACTCACCCGATCGAGGCGGCGCAGCGCCTCCGACATGGCAACCACTTCCGCGTGATGCGACACGTCGTGATCATGCTTCGCCGCATTGATGGCTTCGCAAACCAAAGCGCCGTTGCGGCAAATCACCGCCGCGTAAGGATATTCGCCGATGTCCACCGCGTGCATTGCGAGTTCAAGGCAGCGGCCCATCATGGCGTTGTCGGTGGCGTCGACTGAGCCCTCTACACGCGCGCCGTCCATCGGAACGTTCTCATCTGATCGATGTCCGCTTTTGCAATGATAGCAGAGATCACAAACGGCGGGGACGGGTCTTCGAACAACCGCGGAATTGACGCCGGCGCTTTAAGGCCGAGCAGGAGGGGTATTGGTGACGGCAGGACTTGTGTCATTGCCGGAGTAATCGCGGGCATAAGTCAGAATGCCGACAATGAGAGCGAATGCGACAGCCGCAACGACTGCCAGCATCGTTTTTCGCGTCCGTACAAAGCGGCAGCGGTCGTAATTCGAGTCGCTCATGAGTTCCATTGATCGTATCGAGCCACACCGAAACATTTGATCTTGATCAATACGCACGCACTTTTTTCGTTTGATGAAAGATTGCTAGAGACCACTCTTACCCCGGGAGAACCGTCATGAGTGAACGCATCGATCAGTTTTGCGAAAATCTTCGCATCAAGCTTACAAGCATCGACAATAACATGCGGTCGCTGAAGGCAAAGATCGACAGCAAGGCACGAACCGCCGAACAGGACGTCCAAAGTCACTTGGACAGCGTCAAGAAGCGCGTCGAACAAGAGGGCACGAAGGTGACGGCCGCGCAAGCCGACATTAAGAAGTGGGCCGACGAGCGCAAGGCGACTGCCGGCGAGAAGATCGCCGACTGGAAGGCCAAGCTGGAGGTCGCAAAATTGCAAGGCCGCGCCGACGTTGCCGAGCGCTATGCCGCCGCCGCTGCGGTCGTGGCATCGGCCGCCGTGGACGAGGTTGAGCAGGCATCGCTTGAAGCCTGGTTGGCGCGCAAGGACGCCGACGGTGCGAAAGCCGCGAAAGCCGCTTGAGCCCCCAAACTTGCATTGCCCGCTCCCGCAGTCGCATTGGCGAGGCCAGCGGCTGCGGGACGGCATTATGCGCCTGGATCGCACTCGCGCTTAGCTTGCGCATGACGTAAAACCACACTTCCAGCAGCGAGCGATCACAATGAGCGCCTCGGTTTCACCAGCGCAATCAAGCAACCCACCACGCACGAGTCTCTGGCTGAGGGAATTGCCCTTCAGTTTGGTCCTGATCCTCACGATAATCGGGGTCGCCTATACAAGTTTCTCCAAGCAGCCGATTATCGGCTATTGGGAAATACTCGCGCCGATCATCGGGCTGGTGTGCGTCACGACCGGATGGCAGGGCGCAAACGACAAAGCTGCACGATTGCGGCTGATAGGAACGCAGGCGCTGCACTGGCTCGCGTTTTTGATCGTAATGAGTGTGATGTTGTTGCCGAGTGTGCAGAGAGTTTTCAGCGCCAGCGCTACGGGGCTCGCGATTTTCACCCTGCTGACGCTTGGCACCTTTACCGCCGGCGTGCATGCCCTCTCCTGGCAAATCTGCCTTCTCGGCCTGATCATGGCGCTCGGCATCCCGGCGATCGCATGGATCGAAAATTCGGCTCTGATTTTCGTTCTCGTCGCGGCGGGCGTGCTTGGAATTGTCGGGGTATTCTGGTGGCATTGGCGCGAAAGGCGCGAGCCGTCGAAGATTGCATGATCGTCAAGGCCGCTAGGTCTATGGAAGATTCGGGCGGCTCAGGGACAGGGCTTGGCGTCCCTGATCTCGAGCGAAGTCAGCTTACCGGTGACGATGAAGTCGTTGTAGTCGAGCGTGAGCGCGCGCGAAATTCCGTTCTCGTAAAGCTCGAAGCCGAGCGAATAAGCCGGCGTCTTCTCACTGGCATTGTCGGCCTTTTTCCGCTCGAAATAGCTGATGGTCACCGGCCAGCGCGGCACTGTTGCGAGCTTGGCCTCGCCGGCCGCGGCATCGTCGTGCTTGCGCTGATCGGGCGCAAGCTTCTGGCCGATCACGGTCAGCGTATCGAACACCTTTGCGCCGGTCTCCGAGCCGTCATAGACCGGGAAATTGAGAATGTTCTTGCCGTCGTGCGCGGCGTTGATGACGCGCACCATGTGCTCGGTCGGAAACACGACGCCGGCGGCGAGGTCGAGCTTTTTCGGCTCGGGCTTTTCCAGCGTCACGACGGTCTTGTCCGGGTCGTGCTCGGCATGACCGTCGACAGCGCCGGCGAGGCTGTCCTCGACATAGTTCTCCGAGCTGAATTTGAACTTCTTGGCGTCTGCGCCTTCCCAGGTGGTCGAGCGCAGGTCGCTGGTCGAGGTCTTGCCCTCGCCGGTGTCGAGCACGGACACCTGACGGAATTCGAGCGAATAACCGTCGCAGGCATTGCCGTCGAAATCGTAAAGGATGCGGCCGCTGACGCCTGCGATCTGCGTATTGCCGCGCACATTGCCGAGCGACAGATCGTAGATCGCGCGATGCGCCGTCAGCGGCACCTGGGTGATCGGCGCGATCGGCGCGTCTTGCGACCAAGCTGCCGGCGCGGGAACAAGAAAGCAACCGAGGGCGATAACGCGTGCAGCGAACCTGTGGTCAACAACCATGAACCGATCTCATCCATGCGCTCTGGAGATGGCCCGCCCGGCTGCCCCCTCCCACTTTTTATGTATGTTCTATGATGCAGGAATTGCGGCGAAGATAGGCAGCTTGGCCGGTTCGAGCAACCGCCGTTCCGGACCTGCTTGCGCAGCCCCTGCCGATCGGCGAAGAAGGCCCTGACGACAGAGCAATTTGCCAAACAGTGGATTTTGGAGGCGCCCCCATGGCCGGGATCGTGGACAAGAAGCTGCAGGAGCTCGGCATTGTGCTGCAGGAGCCGCGAGCGCCGATGGCCAATTACGTGCCGTTCGTGCGTAGTGGCAATATGCTGACAGTTTCCGGCCAGGTTTGCATCGACGGCACCGGTACTATCGTCGCCAAAGGCCAGCTCGGCGCCGAGGTCTCCATCGAGGACGGCCAGAAGGCGGCGCGCGTCTGCGCCATCAATCTTCTCGCTCAGGTGAAAGCCGCGATCGGCGATCTCGACAAAGTCGTGCGCGTCGTGCGGCTCGGCGGCTTTGTCAATTCGGCGCCGCATTTTCCCGACGGACCCAAAGTGATGAACGGCGCCTCCGATCTCATGGTTGCGGTGTTCGGCGACAAGGGCCGGCATGCGCGCTCGACGGTCGGCGTCGCCGCGCTGCCGTCCGATGCCGCCATCGAGGTCGAGGGCCTGTTCGAAGTGTCGTAGGGCATTTCCCGATTGCGTGTTGCATCATCCGCTCATTCCCGCGAAAGCGGGAATCCAGAAACTGGGTCCCCGCTTCCGCGGGGACGAGCGGAGCGCCCATATGGTAGGGACTTCTCATAAATGGGCGCTCCGCTCGATTGGCTCACCGCCCGCCCCGTCGCCCATCGCGGCCTGCATGATGCCGCGAACGGCGTGATCGAGAACACGGCCGGCGCGTTTCGGGCCGCGGTCGATGCCGGCTATGCCATCGAGACCGACGTGCAGGTCAGCGCCGATGGCGAGGCCATGGTGCATCACGACGACGCGCTCGGCCGCCTCGCCGAAGGCGAAGGCCGACTCGACAGCCTGAGCGCCTCAGCGCTCAAGCGCGTGCCGTTCCGCGGCAGTGCCGAGCACATGATGACGCTCGGCGAATTATGCGATCTGGTTGCCGGACGGGTGACGCTGGTGGTCGAGCTCAAGGGCCGCTTCGACGGCGACGAGCGGCTTGCCGCCCGCGTCGCCGACGTGCTGTCACGCTATGGCGGCCCGGTCGCGGGCATGTCCTTCGACCTGCGCCAGGTCATGCAGCTGCGGCAAAAAGCTCCCGGCCTCGTGCGCGGCATGACGGCGGCCGAATACCGCCCGAATTCCTATCGAGACTTGCTGCCGGGCGGCGCGCAACGCGGATTGGGCTATGTCCGGGCGGGCCTCAAAGCCAAGCCGCAATTCCTTGCTTATGCGGTCGGCGGCCTGCCGGGGCTGCTGCCGACTTTCATGCGGCGCATTATGTGCATGCCGGTCCTGACATGGACGGTCCGGACGGAAGCCGAGCGGCAAACCGCCGCGCGCTACGCCGACCAGATGATTTTTGAGGGTTTTAGGCCGTGAGAGTTTCGACATGAGCCCGGCGAAGAAGGAGGCCAAAGACAAGGCGGATCAGCCGGATCGCGCGGTCGAGCTGCGCCTGCACGTGATCGACAGCATCGCGGAGGTCGGCAAGACTGAATGGGACGCCTGCGCCAATCCGAACCGCAATCCGAATCGTTCGGTTGAAGCGGAGTCTCAGACACTTGCCGCGCCCTGCCCCCCTGACCAAGCTTTGAGTCTTGAGGCTGCCTACAACCCGTTTGTTTCGCACGATTTTCTATCGGCGCTCGAGGAGTCCAGATCAGTCGGCGGCCGGACCGGCTGGCACGTTCAACATGTTCTGGCCAAAACTTCCGACGGCACTTTAGTTGCCGCCGCGCCGGCCTATCTCAAAAGCCATTCCCGCGGCGAGTATGTCTTCGATGCCGGCTGGGCCGAGGCCTATGACCGCGCCGGCGGCAGCTATTACCCGAAGCTGCAGATCTCCGTGCCGTTCACGCCGGCCACCGGCCCGCGCCTTCTGGTGCGCAATGGCCTGCCGGCACCGGCGGTGCGGCGCGCGCTCGCCCAGGGGCTCACGCAATTCTGCGGCGTCGCCGGGGCCTCCGGCGTGCATGTCACTTTCGCCACCGAGGCCGAATATCGGCTCCTCGGCGAGCTTGGTTATCTGCAGCGCACCGATCAGCAGTTTCACTGGGAGAACCAGAATTTCGCAAGCTTCGACGATTTCCTGTCGGCGCTGGCCTCGCGCAAGCGCAAGACGCTGCGTCGCGAACGGCAGGATGCACTGTCGAACGGCGTCACCGTGCATTGGCTGACCGGCAGCGATCTCACCGAAGACATCTGGGATGCATTTTTTGAGTTCTACACGGAGACCGGCTCGCGCAAATGGGGCCGGCCCTATTTGACGCGCGAATTCTATTCGCTGGTCGGCGAGAGGATGCGGGACCGTATCTTGCTGGTGATGGCGAAACGCGCCGGACGCTGGATCGCGGGCGCGATCAATTTCATCGGCTCGCACACGTTGTTCGGCCGCCATTGGGGCGCCCTCGAACACCATCCGTTCCTGCATTTCGAACTGTGCTATTACCAGGCTATCGATTATGCGATCGCGCACAAGATGCCGCGCGTCGAGGCCGGCGCCCAAGGCGAGCACAAGATTTCGCGCGGCTATATGCCGACGACGACGTTCTCGGCGCATTACATCGCCGATCCCGGGCTGCGCCGCGCCATCGCCGACTATCTGGTGCGCGAACGCGCCTATGTCGCGGCCGCCGGGCGCGAGCTTTCGGAGCTGGCGCCATTCCGCAAGGATTTGGCCGCCGAGCCCGAGTGATGTTTGCGAGACGGAGGGATGTTTGATTGAGCATGATCTTTTCGGAAAACCGGTGCCCACCCTCGGGTCAAGCCCAAGGGCATGCTTTTCCGGATCATGCTCTAAAATCGCTTCCTGACGTCGATTTAACAGCCGCGGAGGGTGCGATGCCGAGCTACGACCCCAACAATGTCTTTGCCAAGATTTTGCGCGGTGAATTTCCGGCTTACAAAGTCTACGAGGACGACAGAGTCCTCGCCTTTCTCGACATCATGCCACAGGCGCCGGGGCACACTTTGGTGGTGCCGAAAGCGCCAGTGCGAAATTTCCTCGATGTCGAGCCGGACGATCTCGCTTATCTGATCAAGGTCACGCAGAAGATCGCGAGGACCGCAAATTCGGTTTTTGCCGCTGACGGCATCAACATTTTTCAATTCAACGAGCCCGCCGCAGGACAGACGGTGTTCCATCTGCATTTTCACGTCATTCCGCGCAAGCACGGCGTGGCCCTGAAGCCGCCGGCGAGCGTGAAGGAGGATCCGGCAATCTTGGCCGACCAGGCGGCGCGGCTCGCGGCGGCGCTGAAGAGCTAGCACTCAGTTTTTGTCCGCTCATTCCCGCGGAAGCGGGAATCCAAAACCGGCGTCTGAGCGAACGGACTAGGTCCCCGCTTTGGCGGGGATGGAGCTGCCGTCGTTAACTCGGCCGTCCCCGCGACACGCGCTCGATCTCGGCGCGGACCATGCGCTCGACCATGCCGGGCAGGTTGTCGTCGAGCCACGACTTCAACATCGGGCGGAGCATTTCCCGCACCAGGTCTTCGAGCGTGCGGGCGTTTTGCGACAGCACGGTCTGCGCCAGCGCGTTGAAGGCCGAGTCGACGGCAGCGCTGGTCGCGCCGGAAATAAGCCGGCCCTGATCGTCGAGGCCGCGCGGCGGCGCCGACGGGAACGGTGCATGAGACGGGAAATCGGGCGGCGCTGACGGCGGCAGCTCGGCCGCCTCTTGCGCCTCGTCGAAACCGACATCGGAACTGCCGTCGATGGTCCGGAATTGCGGCACCACCGGCGACGACTCAGTCGCCATCGAATTCGGTGAGGTCGAGAATATCGGCAGACTGGTCCGCCACCGTGTCCTGATGAAACTCAACCGGCTCCTCGACGATCGGTGCCGGAGGCGGCGGTGGCGGTTCAAATTCGATGCGCGGCGATGGCGCCGGAGGTGGCGGCGCGGGCGGTGATGGCGGCGGCGCAGCGAAGACTTCCGGAATCTCCGGCAGCGGCGGCAGAGGCGGTAGCGGCGGCGCTTCGGCGCGCGGCGCGTCCGGCGGACGCTGCGCCGTTTTGCTCGCATCGTCGTCGGCGATAATGCGCCGAATGGAGGCGAGAATCTCCTCCATCGACGGTTCCTGCGACCTCGCCGGCTGATTCATGCACGTCCTCGCCAGGATTCCCTACGCGCTATTGCCCATACGCGCGACCGCCCCAGGCTTTGCCTCAGACGCCCGATTCCGGCGAATCACGCGAGGACAACTATGCAATGTTGGCGGCGAGTATGTCATGGCGAAAGTCGAACGCAAGGCGCGGCAAAGCGCGGTCCTGTGGACACAGAACCGGACCATGAACCGAACCATGCCGGCGCTGTCTCAAGATGGAACAAACAAGGCGAGAGGGCGGCTTATCGGCCGTCGGGCGTGCGCACGCCGACCCAGGCGTCGCGGATCTGCTGATAGTGGATTTGCGGATCGTAGATGGTGACGTCGAGCCCGAGCCGCTGCATGGACAATGCGCCGACAGCGGCCAGCAGCGTGTACGACGCCACCACGCGATCGTGCTGCGCCTGCACCAACGCCACGCGCGCATTGACCAATTCCTGCTGCGCGTTCAACACGTCGAGCGTGGTGCGCTGGCCGACGCGCGCTTCTTCGCGCACGCCATTGAGCGCGATCTCGGCGGCGTTGACTTGCGCGGTGGTCGCTTCGATCTGGGCCTTGGCCGCATCGAGCTGACCCCAGCTCTGCACCACCGTTTCGCGCGCCTGATCGCGATTGACGTCGAGCGATAAGCGTTGCGAGCCAAGCGTCTCCTTGGCTTGGCGGATCGCCGAATATTCGGCGCCGCCCTGGTACAGCGGAATGGTCAGGGTTCCGACAACCGAAGCGGTTGTTTGCTTATTGACCGAGGCGAGAGGGTCCCAGGCCTTCTGCACCGAGGCCTGGACGCCGAGATTGGGATAGAGATTGCCCTCGTTGACCTTCACCTGCAGTTCGGCGATGTCGACGCCGTACATCGCAGCCAGCACCGCGGGGTTTTGCGCCTGGCCCTGGGAGATCGCGCCGGGGAGCGTCGGCGGCGACAGCCGATCGACCGGGGTACCGGGCGCGAGATGCCCGGGATCGACGCCGATAATGCGGCGGTACTGCGCTTGCGATGTCACGTATTGCGATTGGGCGGCGAGCAATTGCGAGCGGCCGGCAGCGAGCCGCAATTCGGCTTGGGCGACGTCGGTGCGTGTCACTTCGCCGACATTGAAGCGATCGCGGGTCTGTTTGAGCTGTTCGGTCAAGACCTCGACGTTGCTGCGCTGCAGATCGAGGGTCGCGCCATCGCGCAACAAATCCATATAAGCGGTCGCGGCGTCGAGCAGCACCTGCTGCTCGGTAACGCGCAACGTCTCGCGCGCGCCCATCACCTGGCTTTCCGCCTGGCGGGTTTTGTTGGCGGTCTGATTGCCGTTGTAGAGCGTCTGCGTGGCGGTGACACCGATGGCGCGCGACCCGAAATCGTCGGAGATGTTCGAGTACGTGGTGCTGTTGGGAAACACCGTCTGATTGATCGTGTGCGACAGCGTGCTCGAGTAGTTATAGCCGCCGCTCGCCGTGGCGCTGATCTTCGGCCGATAACCGGACAGTGCCTGCGGCACGTTCTCGTCGGTCGCGCGCAACGTGGCGCGCTGCGCGTTGAGCGACGGATTGTTCTGGTAGGCCTGGACCAATGCCCATTCGATGGTGTCGGCGAAAGCAAAGCTGCATTCGCCGAAAAGTATAGCGCTGACCACAGCGAGGCCAGCCGCACTTGCAATGCACGCCGGCAGTCTTCGTCTACTCATGACGCAGACAGCTCCCCACCCCTGCTCCACCAGCCCCCAGTGGAAATTCACTCAGCACGCACTCGCACAAATCGACCGCCCCGGCTCAGCGCTCAGCCAGGGAACTCTAGACAACAACTTATGCTGCCTGCGGCGCGGGCGTAACCCTGGCAACGGGGGTCGAATGCAGAAATTCCGGCGATGGCACAAAAGGGCCACAGGTACGAAAAGTGGTTGATTTGCCGGGCTAAATCGCGCGCGGACGAGCCGCTTTAACATGGCCGTCACAGACCATCTACCCGGAGTTGCCGGACCGGCGCCGGGCTTAACGGAAAAGTCAGAAAACGAAAGCCGGCGGCGCGACGAATCCCGGCAGAATCGGCGCGGTGGCATCGAAGATCGGGCGACCGACGAGCCGGCCCTCAGCCAGGCGATACAGCATCGCCTTGCCGGCAGGACCGGACCTGAAAATACAGGCTAGACGTCCCTCCGGTTTCAGCTGTCCGGCATAGGATTCCGGGATGATCTGGCTTGCGCCATTGAGCAGAACGAAGTCGTAGGGTCCCGACGCCGGCCAACCCGCGGTCAATGGGCCGGTGACGACGGAGACGTTGTTGGCGCCGGTATTGCCGTCTGTGGCCGCCAAGGCCTGCTTGGCCAGCGCGGCGAGCGACGCATCCTGCTCGAGCGCGACCACCGTGCCGGCGAGCCGCGACAGGATCGCCGACGAATAACCGGTGCCGCAGCCGACATCGAGCACGCGATCGCCGGGGCTGAGTTGCGCCGCCTGAATGAGCTTGGCGAGCACCATCGGCTTAAGCAGCGCGCGGCCGTCTCCGATCGGGATATCGGCGTCGAGATAGGCCCGTCCGGCGAGCGCCGAAGGCACGAACAATTCGCGCGGCACCGCCAGCATGGCCTCGATCAGGTCGGGATTGGTGACGTCGGCGGTGCGAACCTGGCAGTCCACCATCATTCGGCGTGCCGCGGCGGTGTCGAACATCTGTGAAGTGTCCCCGATCTGCGCGAAAATCCGGCTTCCCGGTTTTTGCGATAGCAGTGGTGAAAACGCAAGCGTCGAGACTACCCATCGCCGGCCGCCGTAAGCCCGCCCCGTTTTCGCCTGACTGTGGCGGCGCCGGCAGCGCGGCAAATAACCAATCCTCGCGGTCATTTGCACGGCCTTGAAGGCCCATGGGTTACGGGCGCGGGCCACGGCACGGGTCACAGGCATCGCTTGCGCATAGGCATTGCTTAATGGATTTGGTGCAGATACCCATGCCGCTCTCAAATGCGTAAGTTACTGCCCAGGATGGCCACGTGGCGGAGTGGTTACGCAACGGTCTGCAAAACCGTGTACCCCGGTTCAATTCCGGGCGTGGCCTCCAGTAAAATCAATGACTTAGCTGTACAACGCAAAGTCACCCAAATTCACGTCAGCGAAACGTCAGCAAAATGGCCGGGAGCGTTTTCGTAGCGGACTGCCCTCGGTGCCGCGCCAGGAAAATGACCTTCGACGTGCTTCGAAGCGTACGGGCGAGAAGCCCGTACGAATGGCAACATCGGTACGAGGTCTTTTGCGCGTGCCGGAACTGCCACACCTCGACAACTTTTTTCATTAGACAAAAATCATCTGCCGATAAGGAATATCTGGCGCGCCACGAGCCGACGGAGATTGCCGGTTCCCTCAACGAGTATTTTGAGAACGACGGCTTCATCTGCTTAAAGGATATGGGAGCGACGGCAGCGCCGGAGTTTGTTCCAGACGCCATTGCAAATGCCTTCCGCGAGGGCGCCACGTCCGTCGTAACAAACTGCCCGAATGCCGCAGCCGCGATGTTCCGATTAGCAATTGACCTTACGACCCGCCCGCTCTTGCCACCGTCGAACGAAGCCGAACCAAATCGTAAGGTGCGGCGGGATCTGGGACTACGACTGCCTTGGCTTTTCGCAAATGGGCGTCTTCCACGCGACCTGGAAGATTTGTCTCAGTGCATCCGAGAGGATGGTAATGACGGTGTGCACGCCGGCACCCTTGAAAGAGCCGACGCGTTGGACCTGCAAGACTTCACCGAAGCGTTGCTAGAGAGGATTTACACTGAGCCGGAACGCCTCCGACTCGCCAGTGAGAGACGCGAGAAGCGCAGAGCGCCGCCGGAAGAATAGTTGCGGGGCTGTTCGTTTCGGTCCGACTTGGGTCCGCTAGTTGCTCCTCCACTGCAACCATAGCTTACGACGGCCTAGCGCCCGGAGAAAATGTCGAACGATCCGTCCGGATGATTTGCGCTGCCCTTTGCAAACTGCGGCCGGGGCCCGCTCACCGACCGTACCGGCCGCGGATCGTATTGAGCGCCGTCAACTCCGGGCGCGCGGCCGTAGGTCTCGCAGGCATCAAGCAGCCGGCCCTGGTGGCGCATCATGAAGGCGTAGCGCACCGCTGAGATCAGGTCGTCGCGCAGCCGGACAATCTTGTAATCCTGGTCGCGATGATAGCTGAGAATTTCCTCAGCCAATTCGCTCATGTGGCTCTGAATGTAGAACGCACCACGCTTCATAAAGCCGATCATTTCTTCGACGGCCGGCTCGGTATGATAGCCGCCGCCCTTGTTCTCGGCGTGGGTGGCAAACATCGGCGCACCGACGCGGCGATAGACATCGGCGAGCGCAATGCCGCTGCCCTTCTCGTGCGTCAGACCATCGTGCGGCCATGCGATCGGGATGCGTAGGCCGCGGCACATGCCCGCGATGCGCTTGACGTGATAGAACGCCTCACTGCGCTCCATTTTGAAGCCGTCGACCACGAAAAACAGATCGATCTCAGGCACCCAAGCGCAAAGCGCCGCTGCGAACGGGTGGCCGTAGCCGAAATCGATGCCAACGAGCCACTTCGCCCAGCCCTGGACATCCGTGTCAGCATTGATCGGCCGCATGAGGCTTTCGATCGGGAACGGGAACACGCGGGCGATGCCAAGTTGCGGGATGCCGTGAATGCGGGCTTCGCGCTCATGGGGTAGATAGCTTTCCTCAAGCTGGGCCCGTCGCTCTGCGCTAATGTGCTTAGCGTCATTGGCATCGATGCGAATGTCGATGCGATCGGGCGAATACTCGTTCAGGAATCGGTAAGTTAATTCTCCACCGCCCTTTAGCGGCGTATAACTGAGAAACGCGATGCCGTCCGTCGCCGTCGTGCGGGCCATCAACTCGCTGTAGATTTCCTCGCTGCAGCGCTCATCGATCCAAATCCAATCGACGGATTCGGATTGCATCTTTTCGCTGCCCTGCTCGAATGATTTAAACGTCGCGGTCGACACACCATCCTTGGCGCCGTCCGTCTCATGCACCACGCTCATGGTATCGATCGAGCCGGTGCCCCCCGGCACCATCACAGGTTTGCCGGCAAAAGCTGCGAGCGGAATCGTGCCGGTGCCGAACTCCCCCTGCATCGCGGTCAGCTTGCGCTGCGGTCCGTCGCGGACGAGGCTGCGCTCGGGGCCGATGATCCAGCCGCGCGTCGGCTTGTTGAAGCGTTTGCCGGTCCACCACTTTGGATACTGGCCGGTCATATGCAGGCCAGCCTCATAGGCGCACGGAAACGACTTGCCGACCTGGTTGCCGCCGCGGAGCAGTCGCTGGTGATGCTTGGTGCCGGCGGCGAAGAACCGAAGTTGCGGTTCGTACCATTCGGACAACCCCCAATAGTCCGCCATGTGGAATTTGCGCCGATACTCTCCCGATGTGTGCGCTTGCCGCGCAAGCTTCATCAGCTTCACCGGGTCCGGCGCGTCGTCGTCAGCCATTGCTAGCCTCGTGATTTATTACCTTCGCGGCGGCGGCGCGTTGAGCGTTTTCGACCGCCTCCAATGCCTCGATGCGGTCAAGTCCGTTCGGACCGTAAAGCTCGACGAGCTTTTCGCGTGGGGTGCCGAGCTCGCGCAGCGCGCGCAGTTCTTCGAGCGCCTCACGATCGGGATCAATCGTCCGGTGCGTCACGTCGACCAAATGTTTGCTAATGACCGGGTCGCCGCGTGCCATAAACATGTCAACGAATTTCGCGTGGTCGCGGCTTGTCGGATCACGGACCCCATTGAGGGCCGCCACGACGGCCTCCGCATAACCGGCGCCGCGGGTGATTTTCCTAGCCTCCTCATTGAGGGCCGCGATTATCTTTTCGTTCCGCGTCGGATCTTTCAGCAGCTCGTGGGCGTGCTTCGATAGCGTCGCACCAGTCATTTTGTAGCCGGCCCGGCGGGCTGCGCGCGTCTGCGCGCCGTAGGGCTTCCTCGTGACTTCCACAAGGTAATAGCGGACGAAGAGGCGCTGTATCTCGGAGAGATCACGCATCGCGGGCCCGAGCTCGCCCCAATTCTCTTGCGGCAATGCCGGCGGCGCTACGGGCTTCATGCGCTGGCCCGCTTGGCGGCATCGGAAAGAACCTTGCGGACATAGCTCGATAGCGGCCGGCCATCGCGGGCGGCGCAGGTCTTGAGCTTATTGACCAGGGCCGGCGCAATGCGGACCGCCAACCGTTTCTTGAGTGCGGGCTTTGCCATGTGCCCAACGTGGCAACATTGGCAGCCGCGCCGCAACGCACCGCCGGCCCTGGGGGAAAGCTGGGAAAGCTGTGGAACGCGCCCTAGGAGGGATGCCGACTCACGTGTAAATTCCCGCCTGGCAAAGATTCAACTGCTGATTCGACCTTCTTCCCAAAGCCAAGCCGCCCTGATGACGGCGGGGCAGCGGCCCCGGGAAAGGAGGTGATGATGATGCAGTTAGAATTATTTTGTCCGCTTCACATGCCGGTGCGCGTCCGTTCTTATGAACGGTTTCGCTTCGGAAAATGGGAGTGCGTCCGAGCCCACTGCCGGGGATTGCCCAATCGCTAAGGCGATAGAGCAACCCCCCTCGTCAGTGTGACGATGCAACGGAGGGGGACGGTGGCCGCCGTCCCTCTCCACCTCCCTCCAGCTTGCGCTGAAGAACTTGATAAATGCTTGCGCGACTTCATCTTGCGCATCGGTGTCTCAACCGTGGAATGGAGCAACGAGCGCTCCTGGAAAGACAACGTCGAATTGGCGAATTCAGCTATCACGACGTGTTTCACACTGTTACGTGTGACGCAACTTATATAGTGCATATCTCGCCTTTCGCATCAACGTACCAGGTATCCTTGCTCCGCCCCAGTCTGGTCGCGCCCACTGCCCCAGGGCGCTAACTGAAGGCATCTCATGGCTAAGTCGTCCACCCCTCAGCCAGGACCGGCACTTCCACTCGCCCCGAAGGCCTTCATTTCTTATTGCTGGACAAGTCCGGCCCACCAGCAATGGGTCATAAATCTCGCGACGGCTCTTCGCGAAAACGGCGTGGATGCAATATTAGACAAATGGGACTTACGAGAAGGCCAAGACGCCATTGCCTTCATGGAGAGAATGGTAACCGACGAACACGTTCGAAAAGTAGTGATGATCTTTGATCGTGCATATTCAGAAAGAGCGGATAAGCGATCTGGCGGCGTCGGCACTGAGAACTCAAATCATATCTTCCGAAGTTTTCAGCAAGGTAGACCAAACAAAGTTCGTAGGCGTGGCGTCTGAGTTAAATGCTGACGGCAAGCCTTTCACTCCGACGTACTACAAATCGAGAATACACATCGATTTGAGCTCCGACGAGATATATGCATCGAACTTCGAACAGCTCTTACGCTGGATTTTCGATAAGCCGCTTTATGTAAAGCCGACGCTAGGGCAAACCCCAGACTTTCTGGACGATAAGGCAATTAAGTTAAGCACTGGGTCGCGAGCGAGGCGAGCTAAAGATCAAATTCAGGCTGGAAGTCCGAGCGCTCCCGCCGCTCTGGAAGATTATCTTATAACGTTATCCGCCGAATTTGCGAAACTTCGCGTTACGTCAGAGCCGCATGAGGCGTTTGATGACGAAATAGTCGAAAGCATTGAACAGGAATTACCGTACAGGAACGAGTACGTCGAGGTAATCACGCTCGCGGCACGCTACTGGAACGCAGACTACGTACAAAAACTTCACAAATTCTTTGAGATGGTCGCGCTCTATTTATTTCGGCCGGCTAATATGACTAGCTATAACAACTGGAGCTTCGATAACTTCTACTTTATCATCAACGAACTTTTTTTGTACACGATTTCAATTTTGCTGCGTGCTGGGCGCCTGCGAGAGGCCGGCGAACTGCTGGCTCAACAATATTATGTAATCGACCACGACAATCGCGCCGGGCCGATGTGGAATTTCACAATATTCAATCACCATGCTTCTTCTCTCGATCATCGAAGCAAGCGCCTCAAACTAAATCGATTATCGCTTCAGGCCGATTTTTTGGAAAAGCGCTCGCACAATTCGAGTATAGCTTTTGCGGATCTGATGCAGGCAGATTTTGTCTTGTACCTACGCGACGTCTTTTCTCACGGAAAGGAGCAAAGATGGCGCGGCTGGTGGCCGTTTAGCCTCTTATACGCCGGAAGATTTTATAATCGACCATTCGAGATTTTCGCCAGGGCTGAGTTTGCTAAGTATTTCAACATCGTGATGTTGCTTCTTGGTGCTGAATCCAAAGCCGCCTTTGATGCAGTTATGACTGAGTTTGCCGAGGGCAAAAGGCAAACGCCGAGATGGCAATTTGACACTTTCAATCCGATCGAGCTCGCCAATTTCTCGAAAATTGCCAGCAAGCCGTAACCGCAACTGTTCGAAGCGTATTTGCTAAGACAAAATTGTGAGACACGGGGCAAGCGGATGCCTTCCCGTCCAAACTGGTCGCGCCTTTGCCACCGAATAGCATCGGCTTAGCGAAGGCAGCCTAATTGCAATACGTCTGATTGCCGTAGTGAGAGCAGACTACGGGGGGCGCGCCCGGTGTATTTATGTAAGTCTGATTTCCGTAATTGGTCGTCGTCGAACCGCCTGGCCCATAGGTTGTATTGCCATAGGTCGAGTAAGTGCTGCCACCGGGCCCATAAGTCTGATTTCCATAGGTCGAGTAGTTTCCCTGCGGCGTATACAGCTGATTACCGTACTGAGATTGTGTGCCGCCCGGCCCGAATGTTTGGTTGCCGTAGGTGGAGTAGGTTCCTTGCCCCTGATAAATCGTTTGGGCGGATACGGCCGCCGCGCTTGCCGAGACGACACAAAGCGAGACCGCCAAGGTCACTAATACTCGCGTCATTTGACCCTCCCTTTTCTGAGCCCATTCTCCCGAAGTTTAGTGGAACTCTTGGCGGATTGCCATCAGAGATGGTGCTGATGTTGGAAGGCGTCGAGTATGAATTGCGTGCATCGCGGACAATGCGCTCACCATTCTGGACAGAATCACTTTACCCCTGCAACAGAGCTACCCCTGCAACAGAGCTACCCCTGCAACAGAGCTCAGCCCAAAGGCGGCCATGGATTTCGAAGAAGTAATCGGAATGCTTTTGATCTGCAGCGTGGTGGGCGGTGTTGCTCTCCTTGTCATGTACTCGGGCTTTATTCTGTAACGCGCCTTCTGTAATTGCGCGCGGACGTACCCGCCTACCGCTGTATTCTCGTTGCGTTCGCTGTATATCCGCCGCCCGTTCGCAAAAGCGCAACGCCGCGCTATAGATGCCCGGCGGCTGGGTCTTGCCGCTCGTCACCTCAGCCATGGTGCCGGCACGAAAACATCGGCCAAAGCGGCCGGGTATTTTTCTCGCTCTTTGCGGATGTCCGCCTCATTCATTTCGTGAACCGATAGCCGCGTCTCGATCCATATCAAGTCGTCGGCCAGGGACTGAATCTCCTGAACAGAAAAAGTGCGCGGCTTGTGACCGGCTTTGTAGACGGGCGGAGATATTTTATGATTAGCGCCGCCAAGATCCTCCCAAATCCAATGAATGCATTGATTTCGAATAGCTGCGAGTGATTTGTATTCCGCGAAAATATCTGAAAGGTCCTCAAGTATCTTTTCATCGACATTGGCAGCCCGCGCCACTCGTATGATGTCGTCCGCTAGCCGCGTCGGGCGCGCGTCCCCTGTAATCACCTGTCCAACCACGTCATTCAATCCGGCAAATTTCCAATGCAAACTATGAAGAAAATCCTCAATGCTCGCGGAGACGACCACTGTCCGACCGATTGCGGCCAACATCGCCGCCGACGGCAAGCCCAGCCGGTCCTTAAATGATTCTGGTCTTCGCAGTTTTGCCATGGAGAGGCGCGCTAGGGGCGTTGACGTGTCTCTCTTCGAGTTCTCTTTCGAACCTCTCGTTTTCCTCCTCCAGCTCTCGTATTCTTCGGTAGTTCGCTTCTTTTAGATCGGCTGCGATATCCAATTCAGCGTTGTCAGCTGTGAGCTTTTCTATGGCCGAATTGTTCGCCTCTACTCCATTGTGAAGGTCAGCATCGGTCAGCTGGCCCAATGGAGGGACATGCCCGTTATTCATACAAATTTCCCTTGCTGATCGTCTTTGTAATCTTCGATTATAGCACAATCATAAGTAAGCAAAAAAGCTTGCTCTCAACAACACCGGCCTCGCGCAAAATCTCGGCGCAGGAAATCGCCCCCAACCGGATGAACCGGATGAACTTGGATTCTGCGACCTACCGAACGGACTGAAAAATGGGTTCGCCATGTCAGTGCGCTCCGATCATCGGGAAACTCACCGTTATGTCTTGCGCTGCCGTCGCGGTAACGATCGTCAATCCAATCCAGAACGCTACATCGTAGGTGAAGCACCTTGGAGTGCTGGCGTATGACGTGATCGTGCCGATCTTGGTGCCGCTCGCTGCGGTGTTGTCGTACATCGTAATCGTCCCGGTTGCGGCCGGCGTGTTCACGCAAACAGTGTGCAGATATCCGGGGGTTGGCTTGAGCGTCGTCGTAGTCGGCGCGGCAAGCGTGATATTCTGATAGTTGAGCGCAAACGGTTGCTGCGCCAGTGCGGCGCCGATCGCGGCAAGCCAGATGATGGCAGCGGTGATGATCCGCTTCATTCAGTTTGTCCGCCCGCTCGGCACAAATTCATCAAGCGCTCGCACTTTCGCGGCCGTGTCCGGCGCCATCAAGTTGCGCGCGATAAGTTCGGCGCGGAATTGGCGCATGTCGAAGCCTTGAGCGACCAAGAGCCGCTTGACCAGCGCGGCTGCCGCGTCGCGGCCTTCGCTCACAAAGACGCGGCGCACATGCTCGGCAAGCTGGACCGGAACGGGCTCTGCGCCATGACCGTCCTCGATCAGGCACCCCTCAATGAACGGGTTGGGCGCAGTTTTTGGACCGAGATGATTGTGCATTCCCGGCGTTGTCGGATTAGGCTTGTCGGTCATCCTGGAATCTCGCGCGCGGCGTGGGCGATCCAATGCCAGCGGTCCCACGCGAGACGCGCCACGCTATCGCCGGCAATAATCTTTCGAGCCAGATCGGGATCACGCTTGGCGCGTTCGATGTTGCGGCGAGCGGCTTCCTTTTGGATAGCCGTGGCTTCGCCCCGCTCAAACTCCAACGCTTGAACGTCGTCCTGCGGCGCGATCCTGGCGCGCTGCCACTCGTGCATCTGTGCGGCCCGCTCTTGGTCCGCCTTGGCCATGCCGGCAAAGATGTCGGCCACGTTCGCCGGCGGCGCATTGGGCGCGCTGCCGTAATGTTGGATTTGCCAGAGCGCGGAAAGCTGAGCCTGCTTTTCCACATCCCCATTGGTGGCGGCGGCCACAAATTTGGGGATCCGCCATGAGCTCGGCTGCGCTTGGTGGCGGCGGACTTGCGCGAGAACGGCTGGCCTTGCCACATGATGAACGGCTCTGCGGCGGCCGTACCGGGACTGGCTGCCGGGCTGACGATCGCGCTGGTCGCGGTGTCGCTCACGCTGCAACTCCGTCGGCGGCGCCGGCAGACCGATCGCCTTCGCGCGGTCCGGATCGCGCCTGAAAATTTCCGCGACGGCTTTTTTATAGGTGCCCGCTGGCTCGAAGCCTTGCTGTTCGGCCCGGAGCAGCGCGGTAAAATGATTTAAGGAACTGATGGCCCTTCGAGCCGATACCCTGCTCGACGAATTTGCCGTTCCTGTCCTTGCGAGCATCTGCACCAAAAACGTTCTTTGCCTCGCTCTCGGCCTGACGCTCCAGTGCGTCGGGCGGCAGCTCGCCTTTGCGGATCATCTCTTGCGCTTCCGCGCGTTCGTCTTCTGTCAGGTGCACTGGACTGTTCATGATCTCGGCAGCGCGGGTCGTGTTGATAGGCATTTGGTTTCACTCCTTTGAGGTTAAGCGGCGGCCTGTTCGTCGTTGACAAGCGCAGGGCTCGGGGACGGGCTGCGCTCTCAGATCTTCCATCAGTGCGGCGTGATGATTGCCCTCTCACCATTCCCGAAGCCGGCGCAGCGCTGATCGGCCGTCGCGTGCCTTGTCTCGTGAACTCTGCGCGCGCCCGGCCCCGCAGAATGTCGCTGCCGCGGCGACGGCATAAGCCACCGGGCGCAAGACAACTCCTGCAAGAAGCTCGCCAAGTTCGTCCGCCGGACAGGTGGTGTGCGTTCCATGCGACTTCACGCCGGCCGGCCATGCGGCGGCGGCTGTGGCGGCAGCGCGCTCATAACGTGTTGACGCGGCCTGCTAGCGCCCGCACCGCCTCCTCGATCGCCGCGGCCGCGTCGCCCGATCGGCGCCAGCGTCTTGCCGAACCGCTGAATTTCCTGCCGCAATGCTCCGCGGCGCGCCGGGTCTGCTCCTCGGCGGCAAGGCGCGCTTCCAGGGACAACGATCCTTGCTCGGCGTATGCGGCAACCGGTCTCGACGGCTTTCCTCGATCGCCGCGTCGACTGGTCGCGAATGGACTTAACATCCTCGTTGTCGGCAACCGCCGCAGCACGGTCGGCAGCCAGCTGGCACAAGGCGTGCCCTCGGCACGGCGCGAAGGACGCCCGCATACTCTCGAGCTTCGCGCCCGTGCCGCTCATACAAGTCTCCATCATCTAAGCCGCCTCCGCCGGTCTGCTCTTGAGCCAATCCTCGAGGACGTTGCGAATAAGAGAACTCGGCCTGCGCCGGTCCCGGTCCGCCGCCCTCAATCGCCGCCCGCATCTCAGGCGGCAGCCGGACCACAACTGGTCGCTCAGGGGGGTCTTTGCGCGCGTGGTCGAGTCCTTCTCTCAACTCGACATGCAATTCGCTTTGCGATGTACAGCGCCGCAACGCACTCGCCGAAGGCGCTCTGCGGCGCCGCTCTCGGTAGGGATTGGACAGGTCGAAGATATTTCCGGCCGCTGGTTTTCCCCCGCCCCCTTATGAATCCAGAAGGGGGCCCCATGCCTGATGTGAAGCAGCCAGCAGGAATTGTAGCGCTGATCGAGCCGGCCATAGCGGAGGGCCAATTGCCTCGCGCGACTTATCTTTACGTTCTGACTGAGAGCCTAGCCTCTTCCAGGCGTGTAAAGCCCCCGCCAACCGAATGCCTCGCAATGACTTAGCCGTGGCCGCTAATGCGTTTCTATGTTCGGCGGCCAGAACTTCGGGCAACCGGCGCCGATAAAGGAGCGGCCGATTTTGAATTAGGGCGTGGCATGTACTGCGGACCATTGCGCCGGCGCGGACGCCATTCGTGATGTTGGCGAAGTGCAGCCAAGCGGACATCGTCAGAT
>CAVUNZ010000009.1:0-37757 GCA_963742975.1 uncultured Alphaproteobacteria bacterium
GCTGTTGCTCTATCCCCTGAGCTACGGGGCCGTTGGGCCGTTTCGGGCGGATTACGCTTCCAGATAGGCTGCAAAACTTAAGAAGGGTCCGTTCCGAGGCCCGGCCAGGGAGTGGATAGCGGATTCACGCCGTCGATCCTAGGCCTGCTGCGTCTTTACGGCCGCCCGCGGGACGCAAAATCGCCTTCATATTCGCTACTGATCGCCACCGATTGGGGTATTCTGCAACCCGCCGGCATAACGGCGGGTGTGGACGGAAATACCGATTTTAAGCGCGCTCCGGGAGGCTCGATTGGCTTTTGCACGCCGGTTCACCGCCGCTGCGGCGGCATTGTTGCCGCTCGGCGCCCTGTGCTTGCTTTTCCCGACAGGTGAGGCGCGGGCGCAAAGCGCTGCAAGCAACTGCGAAGACGCCGCCGATTTTGCCGTCCTGCCGTCGCCGCTTGCGCCGTGGAAGGGCGCGCCGTTGCGCGTCCTTGTCGTGGCCGAGAAGCCCGTTGCCGGCGAGCTTTCGCTGATCGCGCCCGACGGCAGCGTCGCAGTGACATCGGCCGAACGGCACGGCGGCCCGCCGTATTTCTGGTACGCCGAGATCGCGACGCCTTCCGCCGGGACGTGGCACGCCTTGCTCGCCCGCGACCAAGCCTCAGGCGCGTGCAGCAGGATCACGCGCGACATCGCCGTAAGCGCGCAAAAGCCGCCGGGCCCGGCAACGCCGGAAGGCAGCGTGTGGCAGGTGCGCAATTCCTGGAATCGGATGACGGAAGATCTCTATTCGGCCTGGATCGAAAAGCTGTTCGACGCACCTCCTAATGTCGACCTGTCCTGGAAGGCTTGGCACGAAGTGTTGCGCGATCAGTCGCGCAACATGCTGTTCAATCATCTCGGCATGGGCGAGGACAATGTGGCGCTGAGCCTGCGCCCGGACTGCGCCGACTTCGTCTATTTCCTGCGCGCCTATTTCGCCTTCAAGATGGGACTGCCGTTCGGCTATTCGAATTGCTCGCGCGGCGCCGGCGGCTCGCCGCCGAAATGCTATCAGTGGTTCGACATTCAGCATCCCGAAGTGACGCGTCCGGCGCCGCCGCCCGAACAGACAGCATCTGTTGCGCTGGCGCCGCCGGGGGATTCGTCCAAGCCCAACCTGTTGCAGAAGATGTTCGCGCAGCGGGGCGCGCCGCCGCCGGCGCCTATTCCTGCGCCGGCACCGGCGCCAAAGCGGCTCGGGCTCGCCCCGTCGTTCGGCCAATATCTGCGTGCCGTCGGCGATGTCGTGCATACCGGCTCGGTGCGCGTCGCAGCCAGCGATGACAACACCGATTTCTATATGGTGCCGCTGACGCAAGACACGCTGCGCCCGGGGACCGTTTATGCCGATCCCTACGGCCACGTCCTGATGCTGGTGCATCGTGTACCGGAAGCAAACGGCGCGCCCGGGGTGTTCCTTGCCGTCGACGCCGAGCCCGACGGCACGGTGACACGCAAGCGCTTCTGGCGCGGCAATTTCTTGTTTGTCCATGAACCTTCGCTGGGCAGCCCGGGCTTCAAGCGCTTCCGGCCGATCGTGCGCGAGAATAACGGCGCGTTGCGGCGTTTGACCAACAACGAGATCGCCAGGAATCCGAATTACGGCGATTTCTCTCTGGAGCAGCCGCAGCTCTCGATGGAGGATTTCTACGACCGCATGGACGACGTGATGTCGCCCGAGCCGCTCGATCCGGCGAAAGCAATGCAGGATGCCATCACCTCGCTCGAAGAGCAGGTGAACACGCGCGTGACTGCTGTGGAGAACGGCCGCAAATTCCAGAGCAGCGGGCGCGGCGATGCCGACATGCCGAACGGTCCGTCGATCTTCGAGACCAACGGCGCCTGGGAGGATTTCTCCACGCCGGCGCGCGATCTTCGCTTGCTGATCGCGATCGACGTGGTGCACGGATTTCCCGATCACGTCGCGCGGCGGGCCGATCGCTATGCGCTCGGCGGCAGAAGTCCCGCCGACGTGAAGGCGCAATTGCAGGGCGCGCTGGCCTCGGAACTGGCCGCGCGCAAAGTCACCTATACGCGCAGCGACGGCTCGCAATGGACGCTCACGCTTAAAGACGTGATCGACCGCGCCGGCAATCTCGAAATGGCCTATAACCCCAACGACTGCGTCGAGCTGCGCTGGGGCGCACCGGACGGCAGCGACGAAGCGTCGACCTGCAAACGGCATGCGCCGTCCGCGCAACGCGCGAAAATGGCGGATTACCGCAACTGGTTCCGCGACCGCCACTGGCCGCACGTTTAGCTATTTCAGTTCGACGGTTTTGCGCCGCGTCAGGTGTTGCGGCCGCTTTGGCGGAGCGACGGCAGACCGATGCCGGTCGCTTCGAAGCCGCCATCGACCGCGATCGTCTGCCCGGTAATGTAGCTCGCCCGATCGCTGCACAAAAAGAAGATCGCCTCGGCAAGCTCTTCTTCCAGGCCGTAACGATTGAGCGGGATGGCGTCGTGGTAAGCGGCACGGATGTCGGGCGTGTGAACCGCCTTGGCCATGGCGGTATCGACCGGGCCCGGGGCAACGGCATTGACGCGGATGCCGAGCGCGGCGAGCTCGATGGCTTGTTGCTGGGTGAGGTGGGCGAGCCCGGCTTTGCTGGTGCCATAAGCGGCGCGCAGGGTTGAAGCGCGCAGGCCCGATATGGAGGTGATATTGACGACGGCGCCGCCGCCGGAATCGCGCATCAGTGGCGCTGCGGCTTGCGTGCACAGGAACGGTCCGGTGAGATTGACCGCGAGCACGCGCGACCAATCCTCATAAGTCACGTCGAGGATCGGTTTGAAGATCGCGATGCCGGCATTGTTGACCAGCGCATCGAGGCGGCCGAATTGCTGTGCGATCGTGGCGAAGGCCTCGGCGACTTTGGCGCGGTCGGCGACATCGCAGCAAATGGCGATGAAAGTGCCGGAGCCGGAAAGCGCCGCATGCGTGCGATCGAGCGTGTCCTCATCGATATCGAGCAGCGCCACGCGCCAGCCGTCGGCAAGAAACCGCTTGGCGGTCGCGAGCCCAATACCGCGTGCGGCTCCGGTGACCAAGGCGGCTTTCGTCTTCGCTGTGCGCATCGTTTCCCCTTTTCCTTGCCAGATGTCGTGAGGCGTTGTGCAAAGTTGTGCGGGGCGTTCCGGCTATTTGCCAATTTGGATTGTTGTTTAAGTGACGCCGATGGCCGATACAAGGATACCGCCGCGCGCAGGGATTTTGTCGTGCGGCGGTGAACCGACCGACCAAAGACGCGCGACTAAGCTTCGGTCTTGGCTTCGATCTTGGCTTCGATCTTGCTTCGATCCGGCACGTGCGTTCAAACCGCGACTTGCGTTCAAACTTGTCTTCAAAGCATGGCAAAATGTTAAGTTTGGTGATGCCGGCTCGGCCACGACCTCGACACGATCTTTGCTTCAAATTTCGAGGCGGGCCGGATTCCGCCTCGATCGTTGGCTTAATCTCTTGGCTTAATCTCTTGGCTCAATCTCTTGGCTCATCCCTTGGCCCGCCTCTGGGAGGATTTCCGATGTTCTCGCTGTCTCGCGCCGGCCTCATGGCTGCGGTTGCCGCAGTCTGCTTGGCCGTTGCCGCTATGTCTGCGACTGCCGCGAACAAGCCCTTCACCAACGACGATCTCGCCACCAGCGCGGTCGAGCTCGAAGCCCAGATCAAGTCCGACGCCGGGACGCCGGCCAAAACCGTCGACCAACTCAAGCACGACGCCGATGCTGCCTTCGCCAAGAACGATTTCCGCACCGGCATGCAGGTGCTGGACCAGATCGTTGCCGCGGCTCCGAACGACGCCGCAACCTGGCTTCGTCTCGCTCATACCATCCAACAGATCCGCCCGGGTAATGATAATGAGCGCTCGATGCTGCTCGAACGCGCGTCGAGTGCGGCCTACATCGCCTATCTGCGTTCGACCGACCGCAATCAGGAAGCCGACAGTCTTGCCTTTCTCGGCACGCTGCTGAGCCAGCGTCAGAACTGGCGTCCGGCGCTGGATGCGCTGCGGCTGTCGCTCGAGCAGCGCGAAGTCGCCGATGTGCGCGGCCAATATGAAAGGCTGCGCGACCAATATGGTTTCCGCGTGCTCGACTACAGCGTCGATGCCGATACGGCGTCGCCGCGCGCCTGTTTCCAATTCTCCGAAGATGTTCCGCAGCGCACCGATTTCTCGCCCTTCGTCGCCGTCGCCGGCACCGACAAGCCGGCGCTTTCGGTCACCGAGAAGCAGCTCTGCGTCGAGGGCCTCGACCACGGCCAGACCTATACCGTGACGCTGCGCGCCGGCCTGCCGTCGGTGGTGCACGAGACGCTGTCGAAATCCTCGGACTTCGCCATTTATGTGCGCGACCGCAAGCCGTCAGTCCGCTTCTCGACCTCGGCCTATGTGCTGCCGCGCACCGGCCAGCAGGGCATTCCGGTCATCAGCGTCAATACCAAATCCGTTGCTGTCGAGATTTATCGCATCAGCGACCGCAATCTGATCGACACCATCTCGACCTCGGGCTTCGGCGCCGGCGATTTCCAGACCAGCCTGAGCCGTTCCGATGTCAATCAATTGCAGAATTCGCGCGGCGTCCAGGTCTGGAAGGGCGCGCTCGCGATCGACGCCAAGGCGGCGCTCAACGCCGAAGTCACCACCGCATTTCCGGTCGATCAGGCCGTCGCCGATCTCAAGCCCGGCGTCTATGTGATGGTGGCGCAGGCCAAGGAGCTCAAGGATCTCGATAACAATTACGAGGCGCTGGCGACGCAGTGGTTCATCGTGTCCGATCTCGGCCTCACGGCGTTCTCCGGCAAGGATGGCATCCACGTCTTCGTCAATTCGCTGGCGACGACGGACGCTAAAAGCGGCATCGAGCTGCGGCTGATTTCGCGCGGCAACGAAGTGCTGGCGACGCGGCAGACCGATGCCGCGGGTCATGCGCTGTTCGAACAGGGCCTTGCCAACGGGGCGGGCGGCACCGCGCCCGCGCTGCTTGCCGCTGCCGATCCGAAAGGCGATTACGCCTTTCTCAACTTGCAAGCTTCCGCCTTCGATCTGACCGATCGCGGCGTCTCGGGCCGGCCGGCACCGACCGGGCTCGACGCTTTCGTCTATGCCGAGCGCGGCGTCTATCGCTCCGGCGAGACCGTCTATCTCACCGCACTGCTGCGCGACCCGCAGGGCACGGCTGCGTTGAACACGCCGCTGACGCTGGTCGTCGAACGGCCGGACGGCGTCGAATTCAAGCGCGCGCAAATTGCCGACCAGGGGCTCGGCGGGCACATGCTGGCGCTGCCGATCAATGCCAGCGCGCCGACCGGCACCTGGCATGTTCGCGCCTATACCGATCCAAAACTTCCGGCGATCGGCGAAACGACGTTCCTGGTCGAGGATTACGTACCCGACCGCATCGAGTTCGATCTGACGTCGAAGGCCGAGCGTCTTTCACAAGGCACGGCCGCCGACATGAATGTCGCGGGCCGCTTTCTTTACGGCGCGCCGGCGTCGAACCTCGATCTCGACGGTGACGTGACGATCGCGGCGGCGGATGAGCGCAAGGGATTCGCCGGCTATCAGTTCGGCCTGGCCGACGACGAGCTCGATCCGACCAAGCAAACGCTGGATGACCTGCCGTCAACTGATGATTCCGGCAACGCGACATTCAAAGTCAATCTCGACAAGCTGCCCTCGACCACGCATCCGCTGCAGGCCGATGTCACGGTGCGGATGAACGAGCCGGGCGGCCGCGCCGTCGAGCACAAGCTCACGCTGCCGATCACGCCCGCGGGCAATATGATCGGCGTCAAGCCGCTGTTCCAAGGCACTTCGCTCGCCGACGGCGCCAGCGCCAATTTCGACGTCGTCGTCGCCGCGCCGGACGGCAAGCCGCTGGCGCAATCGGGGCTGCATTATCAGCTGCTGCGCATCCAGACCCACTATCAGTTCTATAAGCGCGACGGCGTGTGGAATTTCGAGCCGGTCAAGACCACGACGCGTGTCGCCGACGGCAAGATCGACGTCGCGCCCGACAAACCGGGCCGCATTTCACTACCGGTGAACTTCGGACGTTATCGGCTCGATGTCGCCTCGGCCGATCCGAACGGTCTGGATACGTCGGTGAATTTCGACGCCGGCTGGTATGTCGACGCCAATGCCGATACGCCGGACATGCTGCAGGTGGCGCTCGACAAGCCGGAATATCATGCCGGCGACACCATGACGGTCGCCGTCACCGCGCGTAATGCCGGCCAGGTCACGCTCAATGTCGTCGGTGATCATCTGCTCGCGACGCAAACGGCCGCGGTCAAGGAAGGCACGACCGAGTTGAAAGTCCCGGTCGGCCGCGACTGGGGCACCGGCGCCTATATCGTCGCCACTTTGCGCCGGCCGCTCGATGCGCCGGCGCAGCGCATGCCGGGCCGCGCCATTGGCCTGCAATGGTTCAGCATCGACAAGGCGGCGAAAACCCTCACGGTCGATTTGAGCGCGCCCGGTCTGTTGCGGCCGAACACGGTGCTGCATGTGCCGTTGAAGGTCTCGGGGCTTGCCGCCGGTGAAGAAGCGCGGATTGCGGTGGCGGCCGTCGATGTCGGCATCCTCAATCTGACCAATTACAAGCCGCCGTCGGCGAGCAACTATTACCTTGGCCAACGCGCGCTGTCCGCCGACATCCGCGATCTTTACGGCCAGCTGATCGACGGCATGCAGGGCACGCGCGGCGAAATCCGTTCGGGCGGCGACGAAGGCGCGCAACTGCATGGCAGTCCGCCGACCGGGCCGCCGGTCGCGCTCTATTCCGGCATCGTCACTGTCGGCAAGGACGGTACGGCAGACGTGGCGTTCGATATTCCCGATTTCGCCGGCACCGTGCGCGTCATGGCGGTGGCGTGGAGCAAGGACAAAGTTGGACAGGGCACGGCAGACGTGACGGTCCGCGATCCCGTCGTGCTGTCGGCGACCTTGCCGCGGTTCCTGCTGCCGGGCGACCGCTCCAACGTGCATCTCGATCTCGACAATGTCGAAGGCCAGCCCGGCGATTACGCGATCACGGTGACCTCGGCTGACGCCGTTATTGCCGGCGCCGGTGCGACGCAGAAGCTGACATTGCGTGCCAAGGAGCGCGGCGCAACCAACGTGCCGATCACGGCGGACAGGGCCGGCAGCGGCGTAGTGAAGGTCGCCGTCAGCGGTCCGGGCGGCTATGCGCTCGAGCGCAGCTACACATTGCAGGTGCGGCCGCCTGCGCAAATCCTGGCGCGGCGCACGGTGAAGCAGCTCGCCAAGGGCGAAAGCGTCACGCTCTCAAACGATATGTTTGCCGATCTCGTGCCCGGCACCGGCAGCGTTTCAGTTTCGGTCGGCTCATCGACCGCGCTCGACGCTGCCGGGCTTTTGGCGGCGCTCGACCGCTATCCGTATCGTTGCTCGGAGCAGATCACGAGCCGCGCGCTGCCGCTCCTTTATATGAGCGACCTCGCGAGCGAGGCGCATGTCGCGCTCGAGCCAAACACCGATCAGCGCATTCGCGATACTGTCGACGGCCTGTTGGCGCGTCAGGGCAGCAATGGCTCATTCGGCCTGTGGAGTCCGGGCGGTGAGGACGTCTGGCTCGATTCCTACGTCACTGACTTTCTGACGCGGGCGCGCGAGCGCAAATTCGCCGTGCCCGACGACGCCTTCAAACTCGCGCTCGACCGCTTGCGCAACGCCGCGGCCGATCTCACCGACGCCGACAAGAACGACGGCAACGACCTCGCTTATGCGCTCTATGTGCTGGCGCGCAACGGCGCGGCTCCGATCGGCGATCTGCGTTATCTCGCCGACGCCAAGCTCGACACGCTCAAGACGCCGATTGCCAAAGCGCAGATTGCGGCCGCCTTGGCCATGGTCGGCGATCACGTCCGTGCCGAGCGCGTCTATGCAGCGGCGCTTGCCGATATTTCACCCAAGCCGCAGCCGGATGTGGCGAGCCGTGAGGATTACGGCTCGACCTTGCGCGATGCCGCCGCGCTGGTGACGCTTGCCTCCGAAGGCGGCGCCTCGGGCGCCGTGGTGCAGGGCGCGGTGCAGCGGGTCGAGGCGGCGCGGGCCTATCTGCAGCCGACCTCGACACAGGAGAACGCCTGGCTTCTGCTGGCGGCGAGCGCCATGACCAAGAACGCCGGCAAAGTCGCGCTCGACGTCAATGGTGCGGCCCAGACGCAGCCGCTTTACCGCACCATCAATGCCGCCGACCTGAAAGATCCGCTGCGCGTCACCAACAGCGGCGACGATCCGGTGAAGGCGGTGGTGACGGTGAGCGGCGCGCCGGTGACGCCGGAGGCGGCCGCCCAGAACGGCTTCAAGGTCGAACGGCTCAACTACACGATCGACGGCGATCCGCTCGACGTGTCGGCGGTGAAACAGAACACGCGCGTTGTCGTGGTGCTGAAAATCACCGAAGACCAGCCGCAATTCGGCCGGGTCATTCTCGCCGATTATCTGCCGGCTGGATTCGAGATCGACAATCCGCATCTGGTGTCGTCGGGCGACACCGGCACGCTGCCGTGGTTCACCGATGCCGCCGAACCGGTCGCGACCGAATTCCGCGATGACCGTTTCACGGCAGCCTTCGAGCGCAAGAAGGGCGATCCGGCGGTGTTCAGCGTCGCCTATATTGTCCGCGCCGTCGCACCGGGAAAATATGTGCGGCCGCAGGCGAGCGTCGAAGACATGTATCGCCCCGACCGCTTCGGGCGGACCAATAGCGAGAATGTCGAAGTGACAACGGGCAAATGAACGAGGCCAAAACCACCGCCGCTCATTCCCGCGAAAGCGGGAATCCAGACGGAGCTCCTCCCGTCGGGACTCAAACTGGGTCCCCGCTTTCGCGGCGACGAGCGGTGCGCAAAAGTCTCATCGCGATTGCGCTCGTTGGTGTTGTCGCGCTGGCTGGCGCGGCGTGGGGGATCCGGTCGCTCGGACCGGCGCCGCTTGGCCAAAATCTCGAATTCTCCAAACAAGTGCTCGATCGCAACGGCAAGCTGCTGCGGGCCTATGCGACCACCGAAGGCCGCTGGCGCTTGCCGGCCAAAGTATCCGACGTCGATCCGCGTTTCTTCGACGTGCTGTTTGCCTATGAGGACAAGCGCTTCCGCTCGCATCACGGCGTCGATCCGCTCGCGGTGATGCGCGCCACGATGCAATTCGTGACCAGCGGCCGCCTGCGTTCCGGCGCCTCGACCTTGACCATGCAGGTGGCGCAACTCGTCGAAGGCCGGCATCCGCGCGATCTGCCGGGTAAGCTCGAGCAGATGGTGCGCGCCGTCGAGATGGAGCGCGTTCTGACCAAGGATCAGATCCTTGCGCTCTATCTCGACCTCGCGCCCTATGGCGGCAATATCGAAGGCATCCGCGCGGCCTCGCTGGTTTATCTGGGCAAGGAGCCGAAACGCCTGACGCTCGGCGAAGCGGCGCTGCTGGTAGCGCTGCCGCAATCGCCGGAGCCGCGCCGTCCGGATCGCGCGCCGGCCGTGGCGCGCGCAGCGCGGGACCGCGTGCTCGACCGTTTTGCCGCGACCGGCAAAGTGCCGGCCGACGAGATCGCGCTCGCCAAATCCGAACCGGTGCCGACCGCGCGCCATCCAATGCCGATGCTGGCGCCGCATGCGGCCGACCAGGCCATGATGCAGGACCCGGCGGCGCCTGTGCTTCATCTCACCATCGATGCCGGGATGCAGAACAGTCTCGAACAGCTGGCGCGGGAGCGCGCGCGCACGCTGACAGCGATGCTGGGCCCCCATGTCTCGCTCGCCATTCTTGCCGTCGACAATGCGACCGGGCAGGTGCTCGCCCATGTCGGCTCGCCGGCCTATTTCGACGCCCGCCGCGCCGGTCAGGTGGATATGACGCAGGCGGTGCGCTCGCCGGGCTCGACGCTGAAACCTTTCATCTATGGGCTCGGCTTCGAAGACGGCTTCGTCCATCCCGAGACGCTGATCGAGGACCGGCCGGTCAGCTACGGCGCTTATGCGCCGAAGGATTTCGATTACGGCTTCAAGGGCACGGTGAGCGTGCGCGAGGCTTTGCAATTCTCGCTCAATGTGCCGGCCGTCGCCGTGCTTGATCGCGTCGGCCCGGCGCGGCTCGCGGCGCGGCTGACGCAGGCCGGCGCCGCGCTGACTTTGCCGGACGGGCAGGCGCCCGGTCTTGCGCTGGGGCTCGGCGGCGTCGGTATCAAGCTCGCCGATCTGGTGAAGCTCTATGCCGGCATTGCGCGTCTCGGGCTGGCCGTGCCGCTGAGCGAGCGCATCGGCACGGGCACGCCGGAAGCGCGCCGCCTGATGGAGCCGGCCGCGGCTTGGTATGTGAGCAATGTCTTGCTCGGCTCGCCGCCGCCGGAAAACGGCGTTGCCGGCCGCATCGCGTTCAAGACCGGCACCAGCTACGGCTATCGCGATGCCTGGTCGGTCGGCTTCGACGGCAAGCACACGATCGGTGTCTGGGTCGGGCGGCCCGACGGCGCGCCGGTGCCAGGCCTGATCGGCCGCGAGGCTGCGGCCCCGATCCTGTTTGATGCTTTCGCACGTATCGGCGGATCCACCACCGCCTTGCCGCGCGCGCCGGCCGGTGTGGTGTTCGCGTCCAATGCCAAGCTGCCGCCGCCGCTGCGGCACTTTCAGCCTGGACGTTTGGCCGGTGCCACGGCGCAGCCGCCGCTCCGCATCATGTTTCCGCCGGACGGCGCGCGCCTCGATCTGACCGAGACTGACGGCAAGCCCGATCCGGTCGTGCTGAAAGTTACCGGTGCAGTTGCGCCGCTGATGGTGCTCGTCAACGGCGTGCCGGCGGCGGGCGGGGGCAAAGCCTCGGGCTCAAGCGCACTGTTCTTCAGCCCCGCAGGCCCGGGCTTTTCGCGGGTCACCGTGATGGACGCCTCAGGCGCGACCGCCAGCGTCGTCGTTCGTGTCGGCGACGCTATTTCCGCCGCGAACATAACGGCGCAGTGAAGGGTCGAAAAGCCGCTGTTCGTCGAGACTTCCCAATGATTTTCAAAGGGGTTATCGAAATCTGCTGCGCCACGAGGGGCTTGGGTTCCACGCCGTGAGAACGATGCGGCTTTCGGACACGGCACGATCCCTGCTAGGATCGCGCCGGACGTGGCCACGCGCTGCTGGGGAGTTATATTGTGAGTACGACGCTCGTCGAGCCTCTAACGGGAAAAGCGCTCGTAACCCGAATATGGAAATACACGCTGCGGCGGATCCTGTTTCCGCTTTGCGTGCTTGCGCCGTTCGCCTATTTCTTTCCCAAAATCGCGATCTTGTACGTTCTTTGCGGCGCCTACGACGTCACCCGGAACTCGGGACTGGAGTTGTCGACGCTGCGGCGGTATTTCATCGGCAATGGCTTCCCGACCTGGGTCCTCTCGCCGTTCAACACGCTGTTGGACCTTCTGTCGCTGCCCTACGTCAACAAGGGCGTTTACCGCCTGGAAGATCTGCCGCCGGCCTATCAGGACGAGGTGACCCGCCTGATCGAAGCAGCGAAGGCCGCCAATCTCGTCGAGCAGCTGGAAGAGGCGGCGAAGAAGTATCCGCGGACGATGATTTTCTTCCGATGGTACGGCGTCGACAAGGAAACGTTCTTGAATGTTCCGGCGTTTCATCAGCCGTGGAAATATATCCAGACGATCGGCGTTTCGGTTTTCAATAAGAAGGTTTTGACCTCGAAGCATTTCGGCTTCCTGCGGGCGTCGCTGCGGATTTTGTATAATCTCAACGACATGAACGATGACTCCGCCTATATCGTCGTAGGTGACAAAACCAGCTATTGGCGCGACAACAAGCTTTTCATATTCGACGACACGCTCCTGCATCAATCGGTCAACGAAACCGACCAGGCACGCTATTGCCTGTTCGTGGACATGGTCCGCCCGACACCGTTCCCGAGCGTCATGCGCGCAGTTATCTCCGGCGTCCGTCTGCTCACGCAAAGCTTCAAATTCGTCTATTACCAGAACTGGAAGCTCATCGAGCGGTAGTGGTACAAGACGGCTTGTCCATTAAGCGCCGGATGAGCAAGGCGAATTTGCAGCGGGACGGCATGAGTACGACGAGCAGCGCGGCGTCGCGGTCTTCATGGCCGGCAAAGGGCTTTGCGGCGCTCATTGATTACGCCGCGGCTTCGAATCGGCGCGCTGCGGCTGCGCTGGTTCTGGTCTCGCTGCTGGCTTTTCTTCCCGGATTTTTTCAGATCCCTCCGGTCGATCGCGATGAGGCCTATTTCGCGCAGGCCACCAAGCAGATGATCGAGACCGGCGATTATGTCGACATCCGCTACCAGGATGATGTGCGCTACCGCAAACCGGTCGGCATTTATTGGCTGCAGGCCGCCGTGGTCAACACGGCAAGTGCGCTCGGCGTGCCCAATGCGCGGGACAAAATCTGGCTCTATCGGGTGCCGTCGCTGATCGGCGCCGTCGGCGCGGTCCTTGCGACTTTTTGGTGCGGGCTCGCCTTTGTCAGCCGGCGCGGCGCGTTCCTCGCCGGCCTGATGATGGCCGTCTCGGCCATTCTCGGCGGCGAGGCCCGTCTTGCCAAAACCGACGCCGTACTGCTCCTGACGGTCGTCCTTGCCATGAGCGTGTTGGCGCGCGTTTATCTCGCGTCGCGCCGCGGCGACGCCACGCGGCCGGGATGGGGACTGCTCGCGATATTTTGGACCGCCGTCGCGGTCAGTATCCTGATCAAAGGACCGCTCATTCTGATGGTCGTCGGCCTCGCCGCGGCGACACTGTCGATCCTCGATCGCTCGGCGCGCTGGCTGTTGGCGCTGCGCCCGCTTCCCGGCCTCTTGTGGCTTCTTCTTATCGTCTTGCCGTGGTTCATCGCGATCTATGCCCGCGTCGGCAGCGAGTTTCTGGTTGCTTCGGTCGGCGAGGACATGCTCGCCAAGGTCGCCAATGCGAAAGAGGCTCACGGCGCGCCACCGGGACTCTACGTGATTTTGTTCTTCGTCACCTTCTTCCCTGCTTCGATGCTGGCGGGGTTGGCGGCGCCCGCGGTCTGGGCGGTGCGCAAGGAGCCGGCGGCCAAATTTCTCTTAGCCTGGCTGGTGCCCTCCTGGATCGTGTTCGAATTGGTCGTGACCAAGCTGCCGCATTACGTGCTGCCGCTCTACCCGGCGATCGCCATTCTCATTGCCGGTGCGGTGGAAACCAAGGTGCTGTCGCGGCGGCTGTGGCTCACGCGCGGCATCATCTGGTGGTTCCTGGTGCCCGGGATCGTCAGCGTGCTGGCGGTCGTCGGCGCGGTCATCATCGCTCGCGATCTCGCGCTGCTGGCGTGGCCGTTCTTCGCCGGTGCGGTCGTATGCGGGTTGTTCGCCTGGCAATTGTACGACGACGACGGCGCCGAACGCGCCTTCATGCGCGCCGCGGCGGCAGCGGTGCTGATGGCGTTCGGCGTTTACGGCGTGGTCGTGCCATCGCTCGAGCCGGGATTTCCGAGCGTGGCGCTGGCGCAAGTGTTGAAGGATTCCGGCTGCCAGCATCCGATCGCCGCCAGTGCCGGCTACGAGGAGCCGAGCCTGGTGTTTCTCGCCGGTACTGCGACGCGCTTCACCGACGCCGCGGGCGCCGCCGATTTCCTGCGCCAGGGCAACTGCCGTTTCGCCTTTGTCGACGCCAAGCAAGAACGCGCCTTCGCGCTGCGCGCTGATGCAATCGGTCTGCGCTACGACCGCGGGCCGCGTATCGACGGCTACAATATCAGTGTCGGCAAGCCGCTCACCATCGCGGTTTTCCAATCGGTGAGTAAGCCGTGAGTGCCGGCGATCCGGATTTTGTCACGCACAAGTTTGGACCGGCGCTTCTCCGCAACATCGGGGAGAATCTCGAACGCTGGACGCGCGCCATCGCCACGCCGCCGCCGGCCGCGTTGTTGCGGCCGCACACGCCGGCGATTGCCGCGTCGGTCGCGACGCTGGTCGTCGTGGTGATTTCGATGTTCGCCTTCGACACCGCGGCAAGCGCCTGGGCGCTGATCCAGGAGCCGCAATGGCTCAGGGATTTTTTTGAGAAGATCACCGATTTCGGCCTTTCCGGCTGGTTTCTGTTTCCATTCGGATTTTTCGTGCTGTGTCTTGCCGCCGTGATCTCGCCGGTGCTGTCGCCGATGTCGCGCGGCGTGCTCACCGCGCTCGCCGCCCGCTTCGGCTTTCTGTTTCTGGCGATCGGTGTGCCGGGGCTCTTTGTCACTATCGTCAAGCGCCTGATCGGCCGCGCGCGCCCCTATATCGGCGTGTTCGACCATCCGTTCGACTACAGACCGTTCATCTGGCGTTCCGAATACGCCAGCATGCCGTCCGGCCATTCGACGACAGCCGTCGCCGCCGCCATTGCTATCGGCGCGGTCTGGCCGCGCATGCGCCCGGTGATGTGGGTCTATGCCATCGCCATCATCGCGAGTCGCGTCTTCGTGCTGGCGCATCATCCAAGCGACGTCATCGCCGGCGCGCTGACCGGCGCGGTCGGCGCTTTCCTGCTGCGGCGCTGGTTCGCCGCGCATCGCCTGGTGTTCTGCGTCCGTGACTTGTCCGCCTATCCCGGTCCGTCATTGCGCCGGATCAAGGCGGCTTTGCACGAGGCGTTTTCGGGCCGGCATCCTAACTATATGAATTCGCTAAAGCTTCCGGCGGATTGAACCGGCGCGCAATGCCCTTTAGAAGCTAGCGCATGCCTGGAAATGATACCCAAAACCGCGGGCCAAATGAGGGTCGGTCCCGCCATATCGGTCGTCGTGCCGGTGCGCAACGAAGCCGGCAATGTCGCGCCGCTGATCGGCGAGATTGCCGCTGCGCTCCAAAGTGCCTTGCCGGAGCGCGCGTTCGAGATCGTCTATGTCAATGACGGCTCGACCGACGGCACCGAGCAGGAATTGCTCGGTTTGATGAGAGACCGCTCGTGGCTGCGCCAGATCAAGCACGCGCAATCCTGCGGCCAGTCGGCGGCGATCCGTACCGGCGTCATGAGCGCGCATGCGCCGGTGATCGCGACCATCGACGGCGACGGCCAGAACGATCCGGCTTTCATTCCAAAGATGATTGCCGTGCTCGAAGAGGGCGCGCCTCGCATCGGTCTCGTCGCCGGCCAGCGCGTCGGCCGCAAGGCCTCGAACTTCAAGCGACTGCAATCGCGCGTCGCCAATGCCGTGCGCGGCGCCGTGCTCAAGGACGGCACCCGCGATACCGGCTGCGGCTTGAAGGCGTTCCGGCGCGACCTGTTCCTGTCGCTGCCGTATTTCGACGCGCTGCATCGGTTTCTCCCGGCGCTGGTGCGCCGCGAAGGCTTTGAGATCGGCTATGTCGATGTCGTCGACCGCCCGCGCCATTCCGGCGTGTCCAACTACGGCTTCTTTGACCGGCTCTGGGTCGGCATTCTCGATCTTGCCGGTGTCTGGTGGCTGATCCGGCGCAAGAAGCGCGTTCCACAATCCAAGGAGATCACCCTTGCTCGTTGATATCTCGAACGCGGTCGGCGCCTATTTGTCGGACGTCTTTGTGACCCGGCTCGACTGGTGGGTGCTGCTCGGCTTCATCGCGCAGCTGATGTTCACCATGCGCTTTGTCGTGCAATGGATCGCGAGCGAACGTGCCGGCCACAGCGTCATCCCGACGGCGTTCTGGATCTTCTCGATCTTCGGCGGCGCGCTGCTTCTGATCTATGCGCTCTACCGCAAGGACGCGGTGTTCATCGCCGGGCAGGCGTTCTCGTTCTTCGTCTATGCGCGCAATCTTGTATTTCGTGATGCGCGATCGGAAGACGGCGGCATCGGCGGCATAGCTTTGTAGGATGGGTTGAGACGAAGCCGAAATCCCATTGCAATCGATGGATGCAGATATGAATGAGGTGGGACAAAATCGGGGGATGCAGGGTGGAATATGACGCAATGGAAGCTCTCAGATGCGCGAGTTGGCATCAAGTCTTCGAATGCGGCGCCATTTCAAGATCGGTTTCGCAGGTGCTCAATGCGTCGCGTACGCTTTGACGTTGTGTCATTCTAGCCAGATGGCAATCACCTGTCAAAGACTGATCAATGTCAGATCAGAATTACACGTCTCTTTTGCCTGAGGCCTTTCAGCAAAATCTATCTTCAGCAATTTACAAGCTCACCTAATCATAGCTCACGAGATCAAATGGTTTTTCACCGTCGTCTCATCGCGCCGAATGTCATCTGGCTAATCTTCGACTATGCAGCGAAGAACTTGTTTCTGAGCTGTGTCGAGAGATGTTCAATTTCCGCCAGGAAAAAATCCGGTCATAGATGCAAGCCATTATTACGCCCTCTAGTGGTGGCTTGCATCGTGTTGCTCGTATTTGTCCTGATGGCTCGATCGGGCTTTGGCGCGCACCCAGTTTCCGGTTTATGAAAGGTCTCGATGATGACAGTCGATTACGGTCGGCGCTGATCCAGATTGTTACGAATTGGCAAATGTTCGCTCTCTACTTCTTGAAGCAGCGGTAACTCTGGAATTTGGCGGATTGAGACTGCAGATACGTCCTGTCAAAAGCATCGGGTTCTTAATATGGCTGACGCTGCTTGAGCAACGCAAATCCGAGCGGCAAAACAAGCCCAGCCCGCGGCCGAGGCTAAAATCGATCGTTGAAGCCGTTCGGCTTTCTCGGGATGTTCCTCAAGCGATCCGAGTACGGTCATCCCTTCGCCGCCGCGGCCATCGCCGCAAAGCCGCGCTCGAGATCGGCGCAGAGATCTTCCACATCCTCAAGCCCGATATGAAACCGCACCGTCGGTCCGCCCGGCGCCCATTTGGTCGCGGTGCGGATCGGGCTGCAGTCGAACGGAATGGCGAGGCTTTCGTAGCCGCCCCAGGAGGCGCCGATGCCGAACAGTTCGAGCTCGTCGAGAAAGGCATAGACCGCTTTCTGCGGCACGGGCTTGAGCACCATGCTGAACAGCCCGCAGGCGCCGGTGAAATCGCGCTTCCACAGCGCGTGCTGCGGATGGCTCGGCAGCGCAGGGTGCAGCAGGCGCAACACTTCCGGCCGCGCTTCGAGCCATTTCGCCGACGGCAACGCCGCTCTCGAAATGCCGGTCGAGCCGCACCGAAAGCGTGCGCAACCCGCGCAAGCCGAGATAAACGTCGTCCGGGCCTTCGCACAGGCCGTTGAGCCGCACGCTGGTCTTCAGCGCCGTCACGGTCGCCGCATTGGCCGACACCGTGCCGAGCATCACGTCGGAATGGCCGCCGATATATTTGGTGCCGGCCTGGATGGCGAGATCGACGCCATGGTCGAGCGGGCGGAAATAGAGCGGCGTCGCCCAGGTATTGTCCATCAGCACGATTGTACCGTTTTCGTGCGCACCTTTGTCGTGCGCGGCTTTGGCGATCGCGGACGTATCCTGCATCTCGAAGGTCAGCGAGCCCGGCGATTCGAGATAGACAAGCCGCGTGTTCGGTTTGAACAGGTCCGCGATGCCGGTACCGATCAGCGGATCGAAATAGGTCGTGGTGACGCCGAGCCGCTTGAGCACCTGCTCGCAGAAATTCCGCGTCGGCTGATAGGCGCTGTCGGTGACCAGGATATGGTCGCCGGAATGCACCACCGCGAGCAGCGCCGCAGAGATTGCGGCAAGCCCCGACGGTAAAAGCGACACGCCGGCGCATTGCGGCCCTTCGAGTTCCTGCAAGGCCAATTCCAGCGCTTCGGTGGTCGGCGTGCCGCGCCGGCCATATTGGTAGCGCGCGCGATGGGCGGCAAAATCCTCGGCGCTCGGATAGAGCACGGTGGAAGCGTGATAGACCGGCGGATTGACGAAGCCGTAATAGGAGGCGGGGTCACGCCCGGCGGTCACCACTTTGGTCGCCGCGCGATGGGTATTCTGGCCGTTGCTCTTCTTTTTCATGCCGGCAAATCTCGGTTTGCAAATCTTGGGGGATGTCTCGGTGAGGGACCCGCAGCCGCCTGCGGGGCATGGGGGTCATGAGGGTCGCGTATGGGGGTCATCTATGGGGGTTATGTGCGCCTTTCGTTCGCGCCATTACCTTCGGCAACTGCGGCTTTTCGTCAACCCCTTGACCTTACAGCGCGATCGTTCTCAGATGCCGCGCGTCACTGTCATTTCACCGGTGCATCGGCACTTTATATCGTTCGGGACGGATCACTCGCCAGGATCGCTCGCCAGTTCACTCGCTTTTTGCGCGCCATGTCGGGCGCCCCTTTTGGACGGGGCTTTAGCGCGCGCCTCATGCAGAAAGGCCAAAGTCATGAGTCATGTCGTCATGAAACGTGGTGCTACGGCACTCGCCTTCGCTCTGATTCTCATTTTCGGCACGCAAGCGGCCTCTGCGCAGGCGACGCTCAAGGCGGTGCACGATCGCGGCCAGCTGGTTTGCGGCGCCAACGGCACCTTGGCCGGCTTTGGTCTGCCCGATCCGCAAGGCAATTGGACCGGCTTCGACGTCGACTTCTGCCGTGCCATTGCGGCGGCGATCTTCAACGATCCGACCAAGGTCAAGTTCGTGCCGCTCACCGCGTCCGACCGCATCACCGCGCTGCAGTCCGGCGAGATCGACGTGCTGTCGCGCAACACCACCTGGACCATGTCGCGCGATACCCAGCTCGGCATCGATTTCGCCGACGTCAATTACTACGACGGCCAGGGCTTCATGGTGCGTAAATCGCTGAAGGTGAATTCGGCGCTGGAATTGAACGACGCGTCGGTCTGCGTGCAGCAGGGCACCACCACCGAGCTCAATCTTGCCGACTATTTCCGCTCCAACAATATGACGCTGAAGACGGTGACCTTCGCCACCGCCGACGAAGCGGTGAAGGCCTATGACACCAGCCGCTGCGATTCCTATACGACGGATTCTTCCGGCCTCTACGGCGAGCGGCTGCGACTGAGCAATCCGAGCGATAATATCATCCTGCCGGAGATCATTTCCAAAGAGCCGCTGAGCCCCGCGGTGCGTCAAGGCGACGACAACTGGGAAGACATCGTGCGCTGGACGCACTTCGCCATGGTCAATGCCGAAGAGCTTGGCGTGAACCAGAACAACCTCAGCGACATGATGAAGTCGGACAATCCCGATATCCGGCGGCTGCTCGGCGTCGAAGGCAAGTTCGGCTCCGGCATGGGGCTGACCGACGACTGGGCTGTGCGCATCATCAAGGCCGTCGGAAATTACGGCGAGAGCTTCGAGCGCAATGTCGGCCAGGGCTCGCCGCTGAAGGTCGCGCGCGGCCTGAACGCGCTGTGGACCAAGGGCGGCTTGCAATACGGTATTCCGATCCGCTGAGGCGTCGCGCTCGCGAGCCGTCGCCGCGGTTGCGGGTCTCACGCGTGACGGCTTGCGGGCCCATCGGTAGGCCGGCCCATGGTTGATTTCCATGGTTGATTTCCATGGTCGCGCCCGTGGTTGGGTTCATGGCTGACATAGCGGTACCGCGCCATACATCGCGCCGTGCTTGGCGGCTTGGCAGTATTGCGTTGCAAGTCGCACTGGTCGTTGCCGTCGGCGCGCTTTTCTATGTCGCCGTCGTCAATGCCGCGCGCAACCTTGCCGCAGCGCATATCGCGTCGGGCTTCGGCTTCTGGAATAACGTCGCCGGCTTTGACATCAGCCAGACGCTGATCCCTTACTCGCCGAGCACCTCGACTTTCGGCGATGCTTTCTGGGTCGGACTTCTCAACACGCTTCTGGTCGCGAGCCTTGCCATCGTGCTCTCGACCGTACTCGGCTTTACCGTCGGCATCGCGCGGCTGTCGCGCAATTGGCTGGTCTCGCATCTCGCCAGCGGCTATGTCGAATTGATCCGCAACGTACCGCTGCTGCTGCAGCTTTTGTTCTGGTACAACGCAGTGCTGAAAGCGCTGCCGGAACTGCACGGCAGCATGACGCTTCCCGGCGGCGGCTTTTTCAACAATCGCGGCCTGTTCCTGCCGCGGCCGCAATTCGGCGCGAACTTTCGCTACGTCCTTGCTGCCCTCGCCGCCGGCATCATTGTCTCGATCGTTCTCGATATCTGGGCCCGCCGCCGCCTCGACCGCACCGGGCGGCGGTTTCAGATCCGCTGGATTGTCGTTGGCCTGATCGTCGTTTTACCGTATCTCGTCTTCCTCGCTGCCGGTTCGCCGTTGGCGTTCAGTTTCCCGGCGATGGGCCGTTTCAATGTCCAGGGCGGCATTGAAATCCTCCCGGAATTTGCCGCGCTCCTTCTGGCGCTGTCGCTCTATACGGCAGCTTTCATTGCCGAAGTGGTGCGCGCGGGGCTGCTTGCAGTGCCGCAGGGCCAGACCGAGGCCGCCCAGGCTTTGGGCCTGCTGCCCGGCACGACGCTCCGCCGCATCGTCATCCCGCAGGCGATGCGTGTCATTGTGCCGCCGCTGACCAGCCAATATCTCAACCTGATCAAGAATTCGTCGCTCGCGGTCGCCATCGGCTACCCAGATCTGTTTCAGGTCTTTACCGGCAGCGTGCTGTTCATCACCGGCCAGGCGGTCGAAATCGTCGCCGTCACCATGGCGGTTTATCTCGTCATCAGTCTCGTCACCTCGCTGCTCATGAACTGGTACGGGCACGCCATGCGTATTGCGGAGCGCTGAGCGATGGCTGCCGATAGCAAATCGTTTCTACGTGCAGCGCCTGCGGAGCGGCTGCCGCCGCCGGTGACGCGAAGCGGGATCATCGGCTGGCTGCGCGAAAACCTGTTCTCCTCGCCGTTCAATATTGCTTTGACCCTGATCTGCGCGGCGTTCCTGGCCTGGATCGTTCCGCCATTGCTGCGGTTCTTTGTTTTCGACGCGATCTGGTCGGCCGACAGCCGCGAGGCATGTTTGGCGTCGCCGGGCAATCCACACCCCGGGGCCTGTTGGGCCTATATCCGGGTCTGGTTCTCGTATTTCGTTTATGGCTTCTACCCGCAGGGCCAACGCTGGCGCGTCGATATTTTCTTTGCCGCGCTCGCTTTCGGCATCGGCTGGCTCGCCTGGTTGCACGCGCCGCGCCGCGATACCGGTGCGGTCTATTTCTTCATCGTGCTGCCGATCCTGTCCTATGTGCTCCTGAGCGGCATGCCTATGATCGGGCTTGCGAGCGTGCCGTCTTCGCTGTGGGGCGGTATTCTCGTCACCATCGTCGTTGCCACCGTCGGGATCGTGGTGTCCTTGCCGCTCGGCATCCTGCTGGCGCTGGGGCGGCGCTCAGACGTTCCGGTGGTGAAATTCTTCTCGACTGCCTTCATCGAATTCGTCCGTGGCGTGCCGTTGATCACGGTCTTGTTCATGGCGAGCGTCATGTTGCCGCTGTTCGTTCCGGAACGATTTGCCCCGGAAAAGCTGCTGCGCGCATTGATCGGCGTCGCGATGTTCGCGTCCGCCTATATGGCGGAAGTCGTCCGCGGCGGACTTGCCTCGGTGCCGCGCGGCCAATATGAAGCGGCACAGGCCCTCGGGCTGCCCTTCTGGCGCATGATGGCGCTGGTCATCCTGCCGCAGGCGCTGCGGGTGACGCTGCCCAACATCGTCAATACGTTCATCGCGCTGTTCAAGGATACGTCGCTCGTCTTCATCGTCGGCATTTTCGATTTTCTGCGTACCATCGAAGCCGCCCGCGTCGATCCGCATTGGGCGACCCCCAATACCAGCGTCACCGGTTATGCCTTTGCTGCGGCATTTTACTTCATTTGCTGCTACGGCATGTCGCGCTACGCCCGCAATGTCGAGGCGCGGCTCGCCCGCGCGCATAGACGTTAAGTTTGCGCTGAGAAGATTTATTTGATGAACAATCGCCCCGACCAGGCCGCTCCTGAACTCGCCGTGCAGGTCATCGGCCTGCAAAAGTGGTACGGCGAATTTCATGCGTTGCGCGATATCAATGTAACGGTGACGCGTGGCGAGCGCATCGTCATTTGCGGCCCGTCGGGGGGAGGGAAGTCGACCTTGCTCCGCTGCATCAACCGCCTGGAAGACTGGCAGGAGGGCCGCATCATAGTCGACGGTATCGAGCTCACGGATGATCCGAAGCAAATCACCGCGGTACGACGCGATGTCGGCATGGTGTTCCAGCAATTCAATCTGTTCCCGCATCTCACCGTGCTCGAAAACTGCACCCTGGCGCCGATCCGGGTGCGCCACATGGCCAGAAAGGACGCCGAGGAATTGGCGATGCGCTTCCTGACGCGGGTGAAAATCCCGGAACAGGCGCAGAAATATCCAAGCCGGCTGTCCGGCGGCCAGCAGCAGCGCGTCGCCATCGCACGCGCGTTATGCATGAACCCGAAAATCATGCTGTTCGACGAGCCGACTTCGGCGCTCGATCCGGAAATGGTCAAGGAAGTGCTCGACACCATGGTCGGGCTCGCCAGCGACGGCATTACCATGCTCGTCGTATCGCACGAAATGGGTTTTGCCCGGCAGGTCGCCGACCGCATCATCTTCATGGATGACGGCCAGATCGTCGAAATCGACGAGCCGAAGAATTTCTTCGAGCATCCACAGCACGACCGTGCCAAGCTGTTTCTGCAGCAAGTGCTGCGTTGATGCGTGTGGCCGGTTCGTCGATGCAATCGGATTGCCGATAACGATTCAGTTTAACTGAATACATCTATGCAATTGCAAAATCGTTGCGGCCATTGTTCCGCGCGCCCGGATTACCAAGTTGTAATCTTGGCAATGTTTCACCTGAAGAATGTTTAACTTGTCTTGTTGCGGCGATCGTCTTTTAGTTCGTGCAAGTCCGAATGTGTTCGGAACTTGGAGGATAACAATGTTAAAGCCGGTCATCGCTGCGACGGCGCTGCTCGCCGTCGCGGGTTCGGGTTTGGTCTACGCACAGCAGGGTTTCGGCGATCGCGGCTTTGGCGACCGCGACGGCCGTGGTTTTTACGCCGACGGTCAGCGCACGGAATTTCGCCGTCACGTCAGCGCCGCGGACGTGACGGCTTTCACCGATGCGCGCATTGCGGCGATGAAGGCCGGCCTCGAACTCACGTCCGATCAGGCGAAAAACTGGCCGGCTTTCGAACAGGCTGTGCGTGACATGGCGCAGCTGCGTATCGACCGCATCAAAGCGCGCGAGGCTCAAGATCAGCAGCAATCGCAGCAGCAGCAATCGCAACAACAGCTGTCGCCGTTCGACCGGATGTCGCGCCGCGCCGACAATATGGCCAAGACCAGCGCCGCGCTGAAGAAGGTCGCGGAAGCCGGCGCGCCGCTTTATCAGAGCCTCGACGACGCGCAGAAGGGCCGCTTTGTAACGCTGGCGCGCATATTGCGGCCGCATCATCCGGGCTTTGAGCGCTGGCGCCGTTTCGGCGAGGGCTATGGCCGCGGCTTCGAGCGCCAAGGGTTCAATAGTCCCGGCTTCGGTCCTGGCTTCAATGCTCCGGACGTCGATCGCGGCGGCCATGTGCAGAGTCTCGGTGACGACAGCGACGAAGGATCGCAACTCTAGTCGCTCGATCAAACGACATTGCCGGCGTCCGCTGAACTGCCCCTCCCTGCAGCGGACGCACCCAGCGAAGCCGCGGGACTTGCAAGCCGAAAGGCTTGCGCCCGCGGCTTTCTTTTGGCGGTGCGCCCGCTTGCTTTCGCGCCGCGCTTCCCCGATGCTGCGGCCGCCAAAAATCAAAGACTGCAATGAACTGGAGAGGAAGCATCCATGACGACGCGCCGCGGATTTGTGCAAGCTGCAATTGCCGGGCTTGCGACACCGGCTTTCAGTAAATTCGCTGCCGCGGACGACGCCTGGCCGACGCGGCCGATCCGCGCCATCATTCCGTTCTCGGCGGGCTCGAGCGTCGACATCGTCGGGCGCATCGTGCTCGAGCCGCTGTCGCAGCGGCTCGGCCAGCCGGTCTTCGTCGAGAATCGCGGCGGGGCCGGCGGCACCATCGGCTGCGCCTTCGTCGCGCAGCAGCCGGCGGACGGCTATACGATCCTGGTCAATGCCTCGGCGCATACGTCGGCGCCGGCCATCTATCCGGGCGCGTCTTATGACGTGACGCGCGATTTCTCCGGCGTCATTCCGTTCGGCAGCGTGCCGAACGTGGTGATTATCGCACCGTCGAAAGGCATCAACACGCTCAAGGACATGGTCGCCGCCGCGAAAGCAGGAAACCTGACCTTCTCGTCGGCGGGTGTCGGCAGCGCAACACATCTCGCCGCCGAACGGCTTCGGCTCAGCGCCGGCTTCAATGCGACGCATGTGCCGTTCAAGGGCGGCATCGAGGCGATCACCGAAGTGATGACCGGCCGCGTCGATTTCGCCTGCATGGGCGTGCCTTCGGCGCTGCCCTTCATCAACGACAGCAAGCTTTTGGCGCTTGCCGTCTGCACCCAGAAGCGCACGGCGTCATTGCCCAATGTGGCGACCACGATCGAGCTCGGCTATCCGGATTCCGATTACAATTACTGGATGGGAATGTTCGTGCCGGCGAAAGCCGATCGCGCCATTCTCGAGAAACTGCGCGCGGAGACGCAAAAGGCGATGGCCGATCCCGCCACCGTCGAGAAGCTCAAGCCGCAAGGCATGGAGCCGATGCCGCTGTCGCCCGCGGAATTCGACGCGCTGGTCAAGAAAGAAGTCGCCGAGAACATTGCGCTGGTGAAGGCCGCGGGCATCAAGGTCGAATAAACGCTAGTTATGCACCACTGGCCCATCCGCCTTCTTCCAGGCGTCGATGCCGCCGGCGATATGGCGCGCGCTGGTGAGGCCGGCATCCTGCGCGGCCTGTACCGCCATCGCCGAGCGCTCGCCGAAAGCGCATAAGAACACGATGCGTTTGCCGGAGGTGGTGGCGAGCTCATGGAGCATGCCGCCCGCGCCGAGCTCGTCCTGCAGATTTTTATAGGGCGAGTGCAGCGAGCCGGGAATGATGCCGTGCTTCTCGCGCTCGCTTCTTTCGCGCAGATCGACAATGGCGACGTCGGGGCGTCCCTGCGCGGCGATGGCATCGGTTGCCGTCAGCGCCCAGCCTTTGCGCGCGACGTCCTCCTGGTGCAGGCCGACATGCATATTGGCCGGCACCGCCACATCCATCATTTTCGGGTTCGGCAGATTGAGATTGTTCATCAGCGCGGCATATTCGTCCATCGACTTCACTTTGAGCCGCGGATTGAACAGCTTCTCTTCGCCGATGGTCGAAACAGTTTCGCCTTTATAGTCGTGGGCGGGAAAGACCAGTGTGGCGTCCGGCAGCTTCAATAGCTTGTTGAAAATGGAATCATATTGCACGCGGGGATCGCCGTTCTGGAAGTCGGTGCGGCCGGTGCCGCGGATCAGGAGCGTGTCGCCGGTGAAAACGCGATCGTCCAGCACAAACGAATAGCTGTCGTCGGTGTGGCCGGGCGTGTAGAGCACGTCGAGCCGCACACCTTCGATCTCGACGCGGTCGCCTTCGGCAACCCGCATCGACACGATATCGGCTTTGGTCTGCTCGCCCATCACCGTGACGCAATGGGTACGGTCGCGCAGCGCGCCGAGCCCGGTAATGTGGTCGGCATGCAAATGGGTATCGACCGCCTTGACCAGTTGAAGATCGAGCTCGCGCACGAGCTGCAGGTAACGGTCGACCTTCTCCAACACCGGATCGATGATCAGCGCCTCGCCGCCGTGCCGGCTGGCGAGGAGATAGGTATAGGTGCCGGAGGTGCTGTCGAAGAGCTGGCGGAAAATCATGTGCTCTTCTTACACCAGAATGCGGCCAAACTATTCTTCACTTCGGCTTGAGCACAGGGAAAATCTTTCTCAAACGCGCAATTCAGACCTCCGCCGCGGCGTGGCTCAGGCGCCGGCTCCGCTCATCGTTGGGGGCGAGATCTATTTATCGCGTTCGATCGGCAGATCAGGCCGCGCGCCCCATTCCGCCCAGGAGCCGTCGTAAAGGCCCCTTGGCGTCTTGCCGAGCGATTCAAGCGCGAAGGTCAGGACTGCAGCCGTCACGCCCGAGCCGCAGGTGGTGATAATCGGCTTGTCGAGATCGACGCCGGCCGCGGTGAATATCTCAGTGACCCGCTCGCGCGACACCAGGCGGCCGTTCTCCAGCAGTTTGTCAAAGGGTACGTTGAACGAACGCGGCATATGGCCTGACCGCAGGCCGGGCCGCGGCTCCGGTGCTTTGCCGGCAAAGCGCGCCGCCGAACGGGCGTCGACGACTTGCACGCTGCCGTCGGCGAGCGCCATGCACACATCGTCGAGCAGTGCTACGGCGCCGACATTCATGTCGGCAGTGAATGTCTTCGGCGTCCGCCTGGTCTCGGCGTCGACGACCGGGCGGCCTTCGGCTTTCCATTTCGGCAGTCCGCCATCGAGGATATAGACCGACTTGGCGCCGAAGATGCGAAACGTCCACCACACCCGCGGCGCTGAGAATACGCCGGGGCTGCCGGGTCCGGTATTGTCATAGACGACGACGGTGTCGCCATCGCCGATGCCAAGCTTGCCCACGACCTCGCCGAATTGCGTCGGCCCAGGCAGCATATGCGGCAGTTCGGTCGAATGATCGCTGACCGCTTCGACGTCGAAAAATACCGCGCCCGGAATATGTCCGGCGCGATATTCGGCGAGCGCGTCGCGCTGCTGCACCGGCAGGTAATAAGAGCCGTCGACCGGGATGAGATTCGGGTCGTTCAAGCGTTCGGCGAGCCATTCGGTCGTAACCAGCCAGCGGCTCGTCGGCGATGGAGGAGGAGTGTTATCAACTCGCAACATTTTTGACCTCGCTTGCCCGCCCGTTCACGCTTTCGCATTCACGCCGGCTGTGTCTCTTCATAAGGCACCGGGATGTTCGATTTGCGTTCGAGCCATTCCGGCACTGGCAGTTTCTTCTCGCGCAGGAACACTGGATTAAACAGTTTCGACTGGTAACGAGTTCCATAATCGGCAAGCACGGTCACGATGGTGTGGCCCGGCCCAAGCTCTTTCGCGAGCCGCACCGCACCGGCAATATTGATGCCCGAGGAGCCGCCGAGGCACAGCCCTTCGTGCTCGAGCAGATCGAAAATGATCGGCACCGCTTCATCGTCCGGGATCTGATAGGCGGCGTCGATCGGCGCGCCTTCGAGATTCTTGGTGATGCGGCCTTGGCCGATGCCCTCGGTGATCGACGAACCTTCCGATTTCAGCACACCCGTCGTGTAATAGCTGTAGAGCGCCGCGCCCATCGGATCGGCAAGGCCGATGCGGATATTCTTGTTGCGCTCTTTCAGCGCTATGGCGACGCCGGCGAGCGTGCCGCCGGAGCCGACCGCGCTGACAAAGCCGTCGACTTTGCCGCCGGTCTGATCCCAGATTTCCGGTCCCGTGCCGTCGATATGCGCTTGCCGATTGGCGACATTGTCGAACTGGTTGGCCCAGATCGCGCCGTGCTTTTCGGTCCTGGCGAGTTGAGTGGCGAGGCGGCCGGACAGTTTCACGTAATTGTTTGGGTTCGAATAGGGCACGGCCGGCACTTCGATCAGCTCGGCGCCGCAGAGCCGCAACGTGTCTTTCTTTTCCTGGCTCTGCGTTTGCGGGATCACGATGACCGAGCGGTAGCCTAACGCGTTGCCGACCAGCGCCAGCCCGATGCCGGTATTGCCGGCGGTGCCTTCGACGACAACGCCGCCCGGGCGCAACTCGCCACGCTTCACCGCGTCTTCGATGATGAACAAAGCCGCCCGGTCCTTGACCGATTGGCCCGGATTCATGAATTCGGCCTTGCCGAGGATCGTGCAACCGGTCTGCGCCGAGACACGCTCGAGCTTCAGCAAGGGCGTATTGCCGATGGCGTCGATGATTCCGTTGCGTACCTGCATTTTTAAGATGTCCCGGCGGCGCGGCGAGCGGAAAGAAGCCTATATAATCAACGGCTTGGAAACAAGCCTGGGTCAAATCCTTGTATCAAAGGCAACACCGCCGAAACCATAAAGCGGCAAAGCGGTTCCACTTGGCAACCTATTCACCGATTGTTTCCGGCGCCGGCGCTAAAGCCGACAGGGAAGGGTGCCTTCCGCACACTTGCTCCCCATCCTTGCACGCTTTGGGGCATTCTGGCTGCGCGCAATGAATCTCGACGTCAATACTTTATTCCTTGTCACGATTTATGTGGAAGCAATCCTTGGATTGCTGCTGCTGTTTGCCTGGGTGCAAAACACCTCGATCCATGCCGTGGCATGGTGGGGTTTTGCCGATCTGCTGCGCGCCGGCTCGATCGCGCTGTTCGGCACCTACGGCACGGCGCCCGATCTGATCTCCATCGATCTCGCCAATGTCCTGTTGTTCACCGCGTTTGCGCTGACCTGGAGCGGCGCGCGGGTGTTCGATCACCGCCGCCCGCTGCCGATCCTCATGTTTGCCGGTGCCGCTTTGTGGCTCGTGCTCGGTCGCCTGCCGAGCGTCGCGTCATCCTGGGAAATGCGGGCGCTGCTGAGCTCCAGCATTGTCACGGCCTATACCTGGGCCACCGCTTACGAATTCTGGCGCGGGCGCAGCGAGCCTTTGGTGTCGCGCTGGCCCGCGATCTTCATGCTGTTCGCCCATGGCGCGCTCTATCTGTTGCGCACGCCATTCGGTGTCATGCTGACGGCGTCGCCGGTGGGCAATAGCGCCTATGAGAGCGTGTGGCTCACGGTGCTGAGCTTCGAGGCGCTTTTGTTCACGATCTCGATCGCCTTCATTTTGCTGGCGATGGCGAAAGAGCGCACCGAGTATCGCCATAAGACCGCGGCTTTGGTCGATCCGCTCACCGGCATTTCCAATCGCCGCGCCTTCCTGCAGGACTCCGAATTGCAGCTCAAGCGCCAGGCGTCCGATCCGCGGCCGATCGCGGTGATGCTGCTCGACCTCGACAATTTCAAATCGATCAACGACCGCTTCGGCCACGCCGTCGGCGATCGGGTGTTGCAAGTATTCGCCGAAGTGGCGGGCAATTGCATGCGCCGCACCGATCTGTTCGGCCGGCTCGGCGGCGAGGAATTCGCGGCGTTGCTGGTGAACGCGACGCGCGATCACGCGCTCACGGTTGCCAACGAGATCCGCCGCAGCTTCGCCGAAGCCACGCACGAGCTCGACGGCCGCCCGGTGACCGGCACTGTGAGCATCGGCGTCGTCATCACCTATGACGCCGTTCTCGATGTGTCGGCGCTGTTGGCGCAAGCCGACCATGCGCTCTACCGCGCCAAGGACAACGGCCGCAACCGCGTTGAGCTCGCCTCGATCGAGCTCATTCTCGACCGCGCCAAACGCGCCGCCGATGCCGCGGCCGGCATCCGGCGGAGCGCCCGCTCCGCGGCGTAAGGCGCAGTCCGCGCCCCACGGCATTTCTCCATCGATTGGGCTATCGCCCATTATGCGGCGGTTTGCCGTGGGCGATCAGCAGCTTGCCTAGAACTACCGAATGATGGTCAAACCCTCTCGCTGGCGCCCGATGATCGGGCTCGAGCATTTTCTGAGGCATGACCTTTTCCGAAAACCGGCGACCACCTCGGATCAAAATCCAAGGGCATGCTTTTCGGGATCATGCCTCATTTACGGAGAGCGGAATGAAGCGCAGCACCGATCGCATCCTCACCACCCATGTCGGCAGCCTGATCCGGCCGCCGGAGCTGCAGGACTTCCTGCGCGCCAAGCAGAGCGGCAAGCCATATGACGAAGCCGCCTATCAGGCGTGCCTGAAAGAGACCGTTGCCGAGGTGGTGCGCGAGCAAGCCGAGGTCGGTATCGACGTTGTTTCCGACGGTGAGTTCGGCAAGTCGATCAGCTGGTCGCAATATGTGCTGGAGCGTCTGAGCGGCTTCGAGCGACGCCCGATCAAGACGGGTGCCAATCCGTTCATGCGCGGCGTCGATCGCGAAAAGTTCGCTGAATTTTATGCCGAGCTTGATGCGCGCGAACACGTGGCGACGACGACGGAAGCGGTTTGCGTCGGGCCGATCGCCTATACCGGCCAGGCCGAGTTGCAGCGCGACATCGACAATTTCAAAGCCGCGCTCAAAGACGTCAAAGTCGAGGAGGCGTTCTTACCGGTTGCCGCGCCGGCCAGCGTCATTCCTGACCGCAGGAACGAGTATTACAAGAGCGACGAAGAGCTGATCCGCGCCATCGGGGCGGCGATGCGCACCGAATACAAGATGATCATCGATGCAGGCTTCGTGCTGCAGCTCGACGATGCCCGCGCCGCCGTCACCTACGACCGCATGGTGCCGCCGGGAAGCTTTGCCGATTACCGCAAATGGCTGCAGCTTCAGGTCGATGTGCTCAATGAAGCCGTCGCCGGCCTGCCGGCTGACCGTATCCGGTACCATGTCTGCTGGGGCAGCTGGCCTGGCCCGCATACTTCTGACGTACCTTTGAAAGATGTCGTCGATCTGATCCTCGGCATGAAGGTAGGCGCTTTGGTCATCGAGAACGCCAATCCGCGGCATGAGCATGAATGGCGGGTGTGGGAAACCGCGAAGCTGCGTCAGGACCAAGTCCTCATTCCCGGCGTCATCAGCCATGCCACCAATGTGGTCGAGCATCCGGAACTGGTCGCCGAGCGTATCGTGCGGATTGCCAGACTTATCGGCCGCGAGAACCTGTTGGCCGGCACCGATTGCGGCTTCGCCCAGGGCCCGTTCTATCGCCGCGTCCATCCGAGTATAATGTGGGCCAAGCTTGATGCGCTGGCGCAAGGCGCCAAGCTCGCCAGCAACGCCTTGTGGGCTTAAGTTCGTAGGAAAAGCTCGCGAAGAACTTGAGGCAAAAGAGCACGTTCTGCTGCAGCGGACGTGCTCGCCATTAAAGCGTCATCGTAACCGAACATCTCTCAGCGTGCATTTCCGTCGACTGTTCAGTCCCTGGAGGAAATAGCCATGCGTGAGCCAAATCATGACAAGTTGAACGAACTCGTCGGCAAGCTCGTCGGCGACCTCGGTGCTTCGCTCGCCGGCGCGAGTATTCTGCTCGGCGACCGGCTTGGACTTTACAAGGCGATGGCCGACGGCACGCCGGTCACTTCCGCCGAGCTCGCCAAGAAAACCGGCCTGCACGAGCGCTATGTCCGCGAATGGCTGTCCGGCCAGGCAGCCTCAGGCTATATCGACTATCACGCCGACAAGAACACGTTCTCGCTGTCGCCCGAACAGGCGATGGCCTTTGCCGAAGAGGGCTCGCCCGCATTCTTCGCCGGCGCCTTCGATGTCGTGCAGTCGACTTATCTGGACGAGCCCAAGGTCGCCGAGGCGTTTCGCACCGGCAAGGGCGTCGGCTGGCACGAGCATTCAAAGTGCCTGTTCTCCGGCACCGAGCGTTTCTTCCGCCCGGGTTATAACGCCAATCTCACGTCGAGCTGGATTCCGGCGCTCGACGGCGTCGAGGCCAAGCTCAAAGCCGGCGCCAAGGTCGCCGATGTCGGCTGCGGTCACGGCGCTTCGACGATCGTGATGGCGCAGGCCTATCCGAAATCCGAGTTCTTCGGCTTCGACTATCATACCCCTTCGCTCGATCGCGCCAAAACCTTAGCCAAGGAGGCCGGCGTCGGCGACCGTATCAGCTTCGCGCAGGCAAGCGCCAAGGACTTCCCGGCGAAGGGCTACGATCTCGTCGCGTTTTTCGATTGCCTGCACGACATGGGCGATCCGGTCGGCGCCGGCAAGCATGTGAAAGAAACGCTCGCCAAGGACGGCGTCTGGATGATCGTCGAGCCATTCGCGCACGACCATCTCAAGGACAATCTCAATCCGGTCGGACGGGTGTTCTACGGCGCATCGACTTTCATCTGCACGCCCGCTTCGCTGTCACAGGAAGTTGCCCTTGGGCTCGGCGCGCAGGCGGGCGAACGCCGCTTGCGCCAAGTCGCGACCGAGGCCGGCTTCACGCGCTTCCGCCGCGCCACCGAAACGCCGTTCAATATGATCTTTGAAGCGCGCGCTTAGCGCAGAATGGCCGAAGGTTGGCGCCGTTATTCCGCCGCGACCGCGTGCACCGGCTCGGCTTCGGCGTCTTCGATCGGACCGCGGCGCGGCCCGAACAGCCAGGTCTGCAGCCGGTCGAGATAAAGATAGACGACCGGCGTGGTGTAGAGCGTGAGCACCTGGCTGACTGCGAGCCCGCCGACCATGGCATAACCGAGCGGCTGGCGCATTTCGGAGCCCGCGCCGTTGCCGATGGCGAGCGGAATGCCGGCGAGCATGGCCGCGGCCGTGGTCATCAGGATCGGGCGAAAGCGCAGCAGGCAGGCTTCACGAATGGCGTCGAGCGGCTTGGCATGGCGTTCGCGCTCGGCGGCAATGGCAAAGTCGACCAGCATGATGCCGTTCTTCTTGACGATGCCGATCAGGAGAATGATGCCGATAATACCGATCACCGAGAGGTCCATGCGGCCGAGGCTCAGCGCCAACAGCGCGCCGACTCCGGCCGACGGCAATGTCGACAAGATCGTCAGCGGATGGATGAAGCTTTCATAGAGGATGCCGAGAATAATATAGACGACGATCAGCGCCGCGCCGATCAGCGCCGGCTCGCTGCTCAACGAGGTCTGGAAGGCCTGCGCATTGCCCTGGAAAGTCGGGATGATGGCGGATGGCATGCCGATCTCACGCGAGGCATCGTTGACGGCATTGACCGCCTGGCCGAGCGACACGCCGCGGACCAGGTTGAAGGTGATAGTGACGGCGGGAAACTGGCCTTGATGCGACACCAATAGCGGCCCGACGCCGTTGCTTTCGATGGTCACCAGCGAGCTCAGCGGCACCGCGCCGCCGGTCAGCGGCGATTTGACATAGAGGCGGTCGAGCGTCGACAGGTCCTTTTGCAAGTTCGGCAGGATTTCCAGGACCACGAAATAGGTTTTCAGCTGGGTGAAATATTGCGTGATCTGGCGCTGGCCGAACGCGTCATTGAGCGTATCGTCGATGGTCTGCGGCGAGATGCCGAACCGCGAAGCCTGGTCGCGATTGATGGCGATCTGCAGCTTCGGCGCGCTCGCCGCGAGGTCGGAGGTGACGTCGGCGAGCTGCGGCAGCGTGCGCAGCTTGTCGAGCAGCTTCTGCGACCACTCGTTGAGTTCGTCGATATTGGTGTCTTGCAGCGTATATTGAAAGCTGCCGCGGGCGATGCGGGCACCGACATTGATGTCCTGCGTCGGCTGCAGGAACAGATTGACGCCCTCAAGCTTGGCAAGCTGCGGCCGCAGCCGGTCGATGATCCGCGATGCGCTGGTGCTGCGCTGATCGTGCGGCTTGAGCACGATGAAGAAGCGGCCGGTATTGGCCGAATTCGCCGCGCCGGTCGAGCCGGTGAAGGAGCCGAAGCCTTGGATGTCGGGGTCGCGCAGCAGCACTTCGCCGACATTGTGCAGAAGCCGCATCATCTCTTTCGGCGAGGTTTCCTGCGCGGCTTCGGCAAAGCCCTGCAGCATCCCGGTATCCTGGATCGGGAAGAAGCCCTTGGGGATGTAGTAGGCCATCACCACCGTCAGGGCCATGGTGCCGAAGAACACGCCGAGCGTGATCGGCTGATGGCGCAGCACTACGTCGAGCGTACGCCGGTAGAACGAGGTCATGGCGTCGAAGCCGCTTTCGATGAAGCGGTAGACGCGGCCGTGGTTGCCCAACTCGCGATGCATGAAGCGCGAGCACATCATCGGCGCGAGCGTCAGCGACACCAGCGCCGAAACCACGATCGAGGCCGTCACCGTCAACGCGAATTCGCGGAACAGGCGGCCGATAATGCCGCTCATCAGGAGGAGCGGGATGAAGACCGCGATCAGCGAGCAGGAAATCGACAGCACCGTAAAGCCGATTTCGCGCGAGCCCTTCAGCGCCGCGGCAAACGGCGCTTCGCCATGCTCGACATGGCGATAGATGTTCTCGACCACGACGATGGCGTCGTCGACCACGAAACCGACGGCGATGGTCAGCGCCATCAGCGACAGATTGTCGAGGCTGAAATTCATCAGATACATCGCCGCGAACGAGCCGGCGAGCGCCAGCGGCACGGTGACGCTCGGAATGAGCGTCGCCCAGAAATTGCGCAGGAACAGAAGGATCACCATCACCACGAGGCAGATGGTGAGCGCCAGCGTGAACTCGACATCGTCCACCGAGGCGCGGATAGTCACGGTGCGGTCGAGAATGGTTTCGACCTTCACCGATGGGGGAATGCGCGCGGTGAGCTGCGGCAGCTCGGCTTTGATCGAGTCGACGATGTCGATGACATTGGCGCCGGGTTGCTTGAAGATCGCGAGGATCACGCCCGCTCTGTTGTTCTGGTAGGCGGCGACGGTGCGGTCGACCGGCTCGGCCACCGCCTGGCCGACGTCGCGCACCCGGATCGGTGCGCCGTTCTTATAGGCGATGACGACATCGTTGAACTTGTCGGCATCGGTGATCTGGTCGTTGGCGGCGATGGTGAAGGTGATCTTGTCGCCGTTGATCACGCCCTTGGCGGCATTGGTGGTCGAGGTGGCGAGCTGGCCGCGGATTTCTTCGAGTGTAAGCCCGCTGGCGGCGAGCTTGGCCGGATCGACCTGGACCCGGATCGAGGGTACGACGTCGCCGAAAACCGAGACCTGCGCCACGCCGTTCACCTGCGACAATTGCTGCGCCAAAAACAGATTGGCGTAATCGTCGACCTTGATCAGCGGCACGGTATCGGAATGCACCGACAGCAGCAGGACGGGTGTGTCCGCCGGATTGACCTTCTTATAGGCGGGCGGCGTCGTCAGCGCCTGCGGCAAGGTCTTGCTGGCGACCGTAATGGCTGCCTGCACATCCTGGGCGGCGGAATCGATGTTCCGGGTGAGGTCGAATTGGATGACGATGGTTGTGGCGCCGAGCGAACTCGTCGAGGTCATCTGCGTGATGCCGGCGATCTGGCCGAATTGCTGCTCGAGCGGGGCGGCAACCGAAGTCGCCATGGTCTCCGCGCTGGCGCCGGCCCAAGTCGTCGTGATCTGGATGGTCGGGAAATCGACCTGCGGCAGCGGCGCCACCGGCAGGAACGGAAACGAGACGATGCCGACAAAGGCAAGCGCCGCCATCAGCAGCGTGGTCGCAACCGGCCGCCGGATGAACGGTTCGGAAATGCTCACGTCGCGTCCCCGCTGGTCGCGGTGCGGGCCGGAGCGATGGTGACCGGCGCGTTGGTGTCGAGCTTATATTGTCCGTCGGTGACCACTCGCTCGCCGTCTTCGACACCGGATAGCACGATGGTGACATTGCCGGTGGTCGCGCCGGTCTGGATCGGCCGCGGCTCGACGGTGTTGTCCGTTTTCACCACCCAAGTGAACAAGCCGTGCGGGCCGCGTTGCACGGCGGTCGGAGGAATGACGACGGCATTCTTGCGCGTCTCCAATAAGAGCTGCGCGTTGACGAATTCACCCGGCCACAATTTCTCGTCGTCGTTGGCGAACATAGCTTTGAGCCGGTACGTGGCGGTCGTCTGATCGATCTGATTGTCGACGGTCGTGAGCTTGCCCGTGCTCAAGAGATGGACATTGTCGCGGTCATAGGCCGCGACCTGGACGTCGCCGCGCTTCATGGCCTCGCGCACGTCGTCGAGCGTTTGTTCCGGCAGCGTGAACAGCACCACCGCTGGCTCGGTCTGCGTGAGGATGGCGATGGCGCCCTGGTCGCTGGCATGCACGATATTGCCGGGATCGACCATGCGCATGCCCATGCGGCCGTCCGTGGTCGCGGTAATATTGGTGTAGTCGAGATTGGTCTGCGCGGTTTCGATCGCGGCGACGTCGGCATCGATCGCCGCCTTGGTCTGATCGACCTTGGCCTGTTGCAGATCGACGTTCTGCTGGGTCTCGGCGTTACGGCTGACCAGTGTCTGGAAGCGGGCGAGATCCTTTACGGCGGCGATGAGCTGCGCGTCGTCTTGCGCCTTGCGCGCCTTGGCCTGATCGAGTGCGGCCTGGTAGAGGCGGGGATCGATCTTGGCCAGGATGTCGCCTTTCTTGACGCGCTGACCTTCCTTGAAGAAGACGTCCTGCAGCTTGCCGTCGACCTGCGCATGGATGCCGACGGTGAACAGCGCCTGCACGGTGCCGAGCCCGACCAGGTAAATCGGCACGTCCTGCCGCGCGGCAGTCGCCACCGTCACCGGAACGGCATTGCGCGCCGAACGCGACGCATGCGCCGGGTCGGGTCCCTGCGACAGATACCAATAGACTGTTCCGGCAATTGCCAGGACCGCAATGCAACCTGCGGTGACGACGACACCGTGGTTACTCCGCGCCGTGCCGCTAGGCCTCGACTCCACGAGTTTCTTCCCTCTGCGAGCGCGTTAAGCGCGCTGTTCTTTATACTGCGGAATAGTTACCAAGGCGACCAGCTTTATGACAGTGTGAAAGCTTATCTTCTCGCAGTGCAGCAGCGATTTCTTGGCGTGGCCTGCGCATAAACTTTGCGTAAACAGAAGGCGGGATGAAGCGGCTGCGTGCAGAAGAAGCGCCTTCTGTAACGGGTGGTAGCAGGCTCTCAACCTGCGGCCGGGCAGGGCGGAATCCGGCCGCTACATCGCGGCTGCGAGATTTGCTAGATTGAGCGCAAAGATCGGCCCGCAGACGCCCGCCGAAGCAGCTCCAGCAAAATACCCCTCGGAGGAGACCATGCTCGACATCACCAAAAAGGCAGGTACGGCGCCTTTCGACACCGCGCGGCTTGACCGGCTGATGGACGAATTGGGCTTCGATGTCCTGCTCGTCACCTCCAAACATAATGTGCAGTATCTGCTCGGCGGCCATCGCGCGTTCTTCTTCGAATCCATGGATGCGATGGGGCTGAGCCGCTATCTGCCGGTCTTCGTCTATGCCAAGGGCGAGCCGCAGAAGGCGGCCTTCTTCGGTCACCGCATGGAGGGCTTTCAGCACCAGAACACGCCATTCTGGGTATCCGAACTCGACACCAAGAGTTCGGGCTCCGTCGACGTGATGGAAAAGGCCGTTGCCTATGCCAAGAAGCTTGCGCCGAATGCCAAGCGCATCGGCGTCGAGCTTGCCTTTATCCCGGTCGATTCCTACGAGGTGCTGCGCCAGGCGTTCCCGCACGCCGAAATCAAGGACGCACTATTCGTGCTGGAGCGTCTGCGCGCCATCAAGACGCCGCGCGAACTTGAAATGCTGAAAGTCGCCTCGGACGCCGTGATCAATTCCATGCAGGCGGTGTTCGCCAACCACGGGCCTGGCGCCAGCAAGGCGGAAATGACCGAAGCGCTGCGCCGCGAAGAGACGTCGCGCGGGCTCACCTTCGATTATTGCCTAATCACGGTGAACGCGAGTCTCAATCGTGCGCCATCGGACGAGCGCTGGGAAAAGGGCGGCGTGCTGTCGCTTGATTCCGGCGGCAATTATCACGGCTATATCGGCGACGTCTGCCGCATGGGCGTTGCCGGCGAACCCGATTCCGAGCTGGTCGATCTTCTCGCCGAAATCGAAACCATCGAGCAGGCTTCGATGCAGCCGATCAAGCCGGGCATACTTGGCAAAGACATTTATGCGGCGGCGAACGTGCCGTTGCAGAAGTCGAAACTGCATAACCACATCGAGTTTCTCGCCCACGGCATGGGGCTCGTCAGCCACGAAGCGCCGCGGCTGACCAATTCCGGTCCGGTGCCTTACGACGCCTATGATGCGGAGCTGCCGCTCGAAGCCGGCATGGTGATCTCGGTCGAAACCACGCTGAAGCATCCGCGCCGCGGCTTCATCAAGCTTGAGGACACCGTCGTGGTCACGCCGGCCGGCTTCGAAGTCTATGGCGACCGCATTCG
>CAVUNZ010000010.1:0-71981 GCA_963742975.1 uncultured Alphaproteobacteria bacterium
ACGTTAGTCCGCTGCTGACGGATCTCTACCAGATCAACATGATCCAGGCTTATCTGGACCATGACGATACCGAGACGGCCGTTTTCGAACTGTTCGTCCGTACGTTACCGCCGCGGCGCGGATTCCTGATGGCCGCCGGCCTCGAACAGGCGCTCGACTTCCTGGAAAATCTGCGCTTTTCCGACGCCGACATCGCCTGGCTCAAAAGCACCGGTCGCTTCGGCCAGAACCTCCTCGATTATTTCCGTGACTTCCGCTTCACCGGCGACGTCCACGCCATGCCCGAGGGCACGGTGTTCTTCGCCAACGAGCCGATCCTCCGGCTGACCGCGCCGCTGCCGCAGGCGCAATTCGTCGAATCGCGCCTCATCAATATTGTGCACTATCAGGTTCTGGTCGCCGCCAAAGCGGCGCGCTGCGTGCTCGCGGCACCGAACAAATTGCTGGTCGATTTCGGCATGCGGCGTGCGCACGGCGCCGAGGCCGCGCTTATGGCGGCGCGCGCAAGCTATATCGCCGGCTTTGCCGGAACCGCCACCGTGGAGGCCGGAGAGCAATTCGGCATTCCGCTGTTCGGCACCATGGCGCATTCCTTCATCGAGGCTTTTGCCGACGAAACCGAAGCCTTCGAAACCTTCGCGCGCACCAGGCCCGACAATGTCGTGCTGCTGCTCGACACTTACGACACCGAGGCCGCGGCACACAAAGTCGTCAAGCTCGCCTCGCGGTTGAAGCAGGCCGGCATCGCCATCCGCGGTGTCCGTCTCGACAGCGGCGATCTGATCGGACTGTCCAAGACGGTGCGCGGCATTCTCGATGCCGGCGGGCTGAAAGAGACGACGATCTTTGTCAGCGGCGGCCTCGATGAGGATTCGCTGGTTGCCTTCGCCAAAGCCAAAGCGCCGATCGACGGCATCGGCATCGGCACGAGCCTGACGACATCCGCCGACGTGCCGTCGATAGATTGCGTTTACAAATTACAGGACTATGCCGGCCTGCCGCGGCGCAAGCGCTCGGAGAACAAATCCACTTGGCCCGGCCGCAAGCAGGCATGGCGGCGCTATGGCGCCGACGGCCGAATGTCCGGCGACATGCTGACGCTCGCGGACCACGACAGAGCCGGCGAGCCGCTCCTTCATCCGGTGATGCGCGGCGGCCGGCGCTTGCAGCCCAACCCTTCGCTCGACGACATTCGCAAGCTGGCCAAGCATGAGCTGGAATCCCTGCCGCAAGCGTTGCGGCAATTGACGCCGGGCGCCGCCTATCCGGTCGAAGTCGCCGACGATCTGGTCAAGCTCGCAGCCGAGGTCGACCGGCGCTTGCAAACTCACGCTGCGGCGGCGACAGGATCATGACGGACGTCATCAGACCCGGCGATCAGGACGCACTCATCGTTGTCGACGTGCAGAACGATTTTTGTCCGGGCGGGGCGCTCGCAGTGCCGCGTGGCGACGAGGTCATCGCGACCATCAACAAGCTCGCCTTTGCATTTCGTCACGTGGTGCTGACGCAGGATTGGCACCCGCCTGGACATTTTTCCTTTGCCTCGAGCCATCCGGGCAGCAATGCCTTCGACACCGTGGCTGCATCCTATGGCCCGCAAGTGTTGTGGCCCGACCACTGCGTGCAGGGCACCGCAGGCGCCGAATTTCACGGCGCGCTGCAAGTCCGGCACGCCTGTTTGGTGGTGCGCAAAGGTCTCGATCGCAAAATCAATTCCTATTCGGCATTTTATGAGAACGATCGCGCGACGCCGACCGGGCTCGCCGGCTATCTGCGCGAGCGCGGCACTAAGCGCATTTTCTTGGCCGGCCTCGCCCTCGATTTTTGTGTCCGCTACTCGGCCGAGGACGCCCGCCGCGAAGATTTTGCGGCCTTTGTTGTTGAAGATGCCTGCCGCGGCATCGATATCGACGGCTCGGTCGCGGCGACGCGGGCCTCCCTTGCCGCCTGCGGCACCCCCTGCATCACCGCCGCTGCATTGACCATCTGACGCCTTGGTAAACGGGCTCAGGAGCGCTCGCCGGAACAATCCGGCGCCGTCATTTGTTACAAATCGTGCGGTTCCAGAATGCCTCGTTGGCGCCGCGGCTTGCCGCAGCGCAAGCGAAAAGTGTGCAACGCACAAATTTTTCTTAACTCACTGCTGAAACAGGTAGGTAATTCATAAATCGGTCATTTTAGTTCCGGCCGGTCGAGGGTTTGCTTTATGCGCCATCCTGCGGCTGCACCCACGTCAAGTCTGCCGTCTCTGATGATGCCCTGCCCGGTTTGCGCAGGCCGCATGGCTTATACCGGCCGCCGCCTGATCGCCATCGATGTCGAAGATACGATTTACGGCTGCCGACGCTGCGGTGCGGAACTGATCCGCACCTCGGTGCATCAATCATCCGCGCAAAAGCCGGCGGCGGCGTAAGTTCCGAATAATCAGGTTCCACACTATCCCGGCCCCGTCAGAATGACGGCTAGCTCAATCCCATTTGTTTGAACACCGCGCGGCCGAGCAATCCATAGGGATTGTTCAGTGTTTCCAGCATTTCAAAATGATTGTAGCCGTCGCCGACAAGAAGCTCGACCGGCTTGCCGGCGGTCTTCACCGCGGCGGCAAAGTCGCGGCTCTGGCGCTGGAACTCCGGCGTCTCGTAAGTGCCGTAAGTGAGAACGAGCGGGGTATTGAGCCGGTCGATATGGCGGATGGCTGAAAGCTCATCCTCCATCGCGTCGGTGAACTTTACATATTTGGAGCGCTTCGACAGCCGCACCGGCTTGAGATCGTACATGCCGCTCGACAGCGTGGCGCCTTTGAGAATGTCGCGCGGCAAGCCGTCCTTGTCCCAGTCGCTCGTCACCACGCAGCCGGCGAGATGCGAGCCTGACGAGTGCGAGATCAGATAAAGCCGGTTGGGATCGCCGCCGAATGTCTTGGCCTCCCGATAAAGAAAGCCCACGGCGCGGCGCACCTGCTCGACCATCGGAAACAGGCTGCCGCCGGCATCCCTCACATTGGTGAAGTCGAGCACGACAAAATGCGTGCCGGCACGAACGAACGGTTCGGCGAGACAAGTGAATTCGGACGCGGCGCCGTTCAGCCAGGCGCCGCCATGGACGAAGATCGCAACGGGCGCGCCCCCTCCATTCCCTCCCCCGCTCGCGGGGGAGGATGAGGAGGGGGTGCGATAAACATCGAGCCCTTCGATCGGCGTCGGGCCGTAAACGAGCCGCAGCGGCTCGCCGATCCGCGTGCGCGCTGCGGCGCTGTTGGCGTGACGGCGCTTGGCAACCTGGTCGCGATTGGGCGCATAGACGATCTGATCATAGGCGTCGTCGAGTTCCTGCTGATCCATGTCGAGCCAGACGATCGGACCTTTGACTCGTGCAGGCGCTGTGGCAGTCACCGATTGCATTGTCATTCCTTCAACATTGTCATGCTCCCACCGCGGAGCGTTCATCTCTTATATTTCGTTTCCATGGCAGCGAAAAAGCCCTGGCTCTTGAGCGTATCGAGCAGGCTCAGATCGACAAAATCGCCGACATTCTGGCTGGCATTGGGAAACACTTTCAAGACGTTCTGCATGCCGGGAAGCGACGGCTCCAGATTGGGCGGCGATTGCGCGACGAAATCGCGATAGGCGGTGTCGAGAGCCTTGGCGTTCGTGATTTTCAGGTCTTTCGCCAGCACCTGTTTGGCGCGCTTCTCGTCGTTGAGCGCGATGTAATTGCCCTCGATGCAGGCTTTGAGAAAGCGCGTGAGCAGATCGCGCCGCGCCGCGATATCGTCGTGGCGCACGGCGATGCCGGCGAACAGCCACGGGATCTGCATCGGCACGAGGTCGACCAGCGCATTGAGACCGGCCTGACGCGCGGCCGATGCTGCCGGCTCGTCGAGCGGCGCGGCTTTGATCTCGCCCGATTTCAGGGCGGCGAGCCGGTGCGCGCTCGAACCATATTCCTTGACCACGACGTCGGTGCGATTAAGGCCGAGCTTTTGCAAAGCGAGCGTGAGTGCGGAATCGCTCTCGGAACCCGCGGTGCTGATCCCGATCGTGGCACCCTTGAGATCGGCGGCGCCGGCAACGCCGCGCGCCACAAAAAACGTGAAGCGCATGGCGTTGGATAGAGCCGCGATCAGCCGCAGATTGCCGCCGGATTGATTGACCTTGAGCACCGACGACAGGCCGACCTGCATGACGTCGATGCGCCCGGCCTGCAATTCCTCGGCGCCACGGCTGCCGCCGTTCATGTCGAGGATATCGACGTTGAGACCTTGCGCGATATCGAGGCCGGCCGAGCGCGCCATGTAGAGGGCAAGCACGGCGCTCGACGGATCGGCAATGCCGGCCTTGAATTCGACCGGAACCGAGGTCGCTGCTGACGGTCGCGCCGATTGCGCAGCCGCAATCGACGGCACGCCGAGCAATGCGAAAAGCGCAAGCAAAGCCAGCGCATGGCGGGTGCGGTTGTGCTCCGGCAATGGCGCGTCCCTGGACGTTGTCGTGCCCAACTTCAACAGACTAGCCCAGATTCAAGGCCTTGAAGAAGTCGTTGCCCTTGTCGTCGATGACGATGAAGGCGGGGAAATCGACCACCTCGATGCGCCAGATCGCTTCCATCCCGAGTTCGGCATATTCGATGCATTCGACCTTCTTGATGCAGTGCTCGGCAAGGTTGGCCGCGGCGCCGCCGATCGAGGCGAGATAGAAGCCGCCGTATTTCTGGCACGCGTCGCGCACCACCGGCGCGCGGTTGCCCTTGGCGAGCATCACCATCGAGCCGCCGGCGGCCTGGAAATCGGCGACGAAGGAATCCATGCGCCCGGCCGTGGTCGGGCCGAAGGCGCCTGAGGCATAGCCTTCCGGCGTCTTGGCGGGACCGGCGTAATAGACCGGATGGCTTTTGAAATAATCCGGCAGGCCTTCGCCCTTCTCCAGGCGCTCGCGCAATTTGGCATGAGCGAGATCGCGGGCCACGATCATCGGGCCGTTGAGCGACAGCCGCGTCTTGATCGGATATTTGGCAAGCTGCGCCAGAATTTCCTTCATCGGTTTGGTGAGATCGATCTTGACCACATCGCCGCCGAGCTTTGCGGTGTCGACATCCGGCAGATATTTCGCCGGATTGTGCTCGAGCTCTTCGAGGAACACGCCGTCCTTGGTGATCTTGCCGAGCGCCTGGCGGTCGGCCGAGCACGATACGCCGAGCCCGATCGGCAGCGACGCGCCGTGGCGCGGCAGGCGGATCACGCGCACGTCGTGGCAGAAATATTTGCCGCCGAATTGCGCGCCGACGCCGAGCGATTGCGTCATCTTCTGGATTTCCTGCTCCATCTCCTTGTCGCGGAACGCATGCCCGTCCTCGGAGCCGTGATCCGGCAATTCGTCGTAATATTTGCAGGAGGCAAGCTTCACCGTCTTCATCGTCAATTCGGCCGAGGTGCCGCCGATGACGATGGCGAGATGGTAGGGAGGACACGCCGCGGTGCCGAGCGTCAGCACTTTCTCTTTCAGGAAGGCGAGCATACGCTCGCGGGTGAGGATCGACGGCGTCGCCTGGAACAGAAACGCCTTGTTGGCGGAGCCGCCGCCCTTGGCGATGAACAGGAACTTGTAGGCCGAATCCGCTTCGCCTTTGGGCTCGGCAAAGATCTCGACCTGCGCCGGCATATTGTTGCGGGTGTTCTTCTCTTCGAACATCGACAGCGGCGCGAGCTGCGAATAGCGCAGATTGCGCTTGAGATACGCGTCGCGCGCACCCTCGGCCAGCGCCGCCTCGTCGTCGCCCGCGCTCCAGACCAGCCGGCCCTTCTTGCCCATGATCAATGCGGTGCCGGTGTCCTGGCACATCGGCAGCACGCCGCCGGCGGCGATATTGGCGTTCTTGAGGAAATCGTAGGCGACGAATTTGTCGTTCGAGGACGCTTCCGGGTCCTCGACAATGGCCTTGAGCGAAGCCAGATGCGCCGGCCGCAGCAGATGATTGATGTCGGTGAAGGCGGCTTCGGCGAGTGCGCGGATCGCCTCGCGCGGCACCACCAAGACGTCCTCGCCCATGACACGCTCGACCTTCACGCCGTCGGCGATTTTCCGGTACGTGGTCTTGTCCTTGCCCAGCGGGAACAGCGGCGTGTGCTTATAGGGCGGGAGCGGGTGCGACGTGAGGGGGGCGTTCATGGAGGTGTGCCTGGCTGGGTTCGTGACGTTCGGGCGGAACTCTATACACTTTATCCCGCTCGTCATACGCGTTATCCCGCTCGTCATACGCGCGGTTAACCCGCGTAGCCATGCCGAATTCCGGCATGGCTCGGCCTCGTTACAGGTCTGATTGTATTGGAAGTCTGTATGGATTGCCGGATCAAGTCCGGCAGTGACAGGAGCTACTTCGACGGAAGCATCGGCGTGCGCCGTCGCTACGTTTGAATATCCAGCAGCGACTTCATCATCCGCGAATAGATGCGCATCACATAAGCGTTCATGACGAAATCGTAGCGCGCGGTGAGCTGCTGGTAGGCTTCGCCGGTGAGGCTGACATTCGGCTGCGCCACGTCGCCGTTCTGGTCGGCATAGGGGGCGGTCGGGTCGTAGGCGAGGACGGTCGCCGGCTGCATGTTGGTGGTGACGGCTTTGGTGCCGCCGCCCGCCGTCGCGACCTGATGCAGCTCTTTGGGCGTATAGGCCGGCGGATATTGCGCCTGCGCCGCAGCGCTCGCCGACGGCGTCGGACCGTCGGATTCGGCGTTGGCGACATTGCTCGCCGAATCCTGCAGGCGTTCGGACGCTGCCGTTATTCCCGATACCGCGATCGAGAGGATCGAGCTCATGACGCGTCGATAGCGCCACGCGTCCTAAACGCGCGTTGTAAAAGCCGCTACAATTTTAGGGAACTGTGCTGCAGCGCAGAAAAGAGCCCGATACGTATCAATTTCACCGCTACGGCTTCACTAAAGTTTGAACAGCTTTTCCGCGTTGCCGTGCGCGACGCGTTCGCGGTCGCCGGCGCTGACCGGGATCTGATCGAGGAAGGCGCGCGCCGCCTCCATCGTGTTGTAGGGATAGTCGGCCGAGAACATGATGCGGTCGACGCCGACTTCCAGAAGCAGACCGAGGAAGGTCGCCGGAAAATTGAAGCCGGCAATGGTGTAGTTGACGTTCTCGCGCAGATAGGCGCTGACCGGACGCTGCAGCTTGGTCAGCGATTGCGGAAACCTCTCGTCGAAGCGCTGCATCATGAACGGCAACCCCTCGCCGAGATGGCCAATGACATATTGCAGCTTCGGATGCGCATCGAACACGCCGCCGAGGATCAGGCGCAGAATGTGCACCGCGGTCTCGATATGCCAGCCCCAGCCCGATCCTGCCAAAGCGTCGGATACTGGCGGCGCGAAGCCTGCAAAAGACGCGTCGATCACCGCCTGCGGCGGCACCGTCGGATGCAGATAGATCGGCACATTGAGCGCCTGCGCCCGCTCGAAAATCGGCCAGAAGAATTTGTCGTCGAAATAGCGGCCGCGATTGTGGCCGTGGATGACAGCGCCGACGAAGCCGTGGTCGCGCACCATGTGCTCGAGCTCGGCCGCGGCCTTGTCCGGCGCAGCGGTCGGCATCACGGCAAGCCCGGCAAAACGCTTGGGATGTTGCTTCACCGCCGCGGCGAGGAAGTCGTTGGCTTCCCGCGCCAGCGGGACGGCATCCGCGGCGTCCAACTGCTCGCAACCCGGCGAAGTGAGCGACAGCACCTGCATGTCGATGCCCGCCGCGTCCATTTCCGCAATCCGCTTGTCGCCGACATCGGCCAACTGCTCGAAGACCCTGGCAAGGCGGCCGCCGACTTTTTTGGCGTGCTCTTCGCGATGGCGCCCGGCACCGGCGCGAAAGGCGGGCGTCGTGAAATGCTCTTCGAGCGTGATGGTGCGCATATCAATTCCTTTCGGCGTTTCCCTGGTCTTTTGCTTGGCCGTTCCCTTGGGCGTTCGCTTGGGCGTTCTTGGATGTCGTCGGCGAGACAGGCGGCGGGAGCAGCTTTATAGCCCGGCGGACGGATTGAGCAACGCGGCAGCCGTTGCAATTCCGGAATGGGTTCGCGTTCGCCAAAGCTCCCGACGCATGGGAATTCGCCCCAAGGCGGCGGTGTTCACTGCTGCAGGCCGCGGCGCGGCCAATAGGGAGGCAGAGTGATGATGAAGCCCGTATCGCTGTTTCATGTGCCGTTTTGCGCTTTCGCCATCGCGGCTGCCTTTGCCGCGCCGGCGCACGCCGACAATGTATTGACCACGCATCGGCTCAGCGCCGGCCTCGCCGCCGAAGCCGTCAGCGAGGCGGTCGCGGCCTGTGCCAAGCAGGGCTACAAGGTCACCGCGACGGTGGTCGATACCGACGGCGTGACGCAGGCCATGTTACGCGGCGACGGCGCGACCATGACCGCGCTCGACGCCTCCCACGACAAGGCCTTTACGGTGCTGATGCTCGGCGCGCCGCGCGGCGAAGAAGCCAACAGCGCCGTCACCCAGCGCCTCGGCGCCACGCCTTCAGCCGGCGGGCTCGCCAAGCTGCCGCACATTTTGCTGACGCCCGGCGCGGTCGTGATCAAAGCCGGCGGCGAGGCGATTGCGGCGATCGGCGTCGGCGGCGCGCCGGGCGGCGATCTCGACGAAGCCTGCGCCAAGGCCGGGCTCGATAAGATCAGCGACCGGCTCAAATAGCTCTCCGGGCGCTTGGCCGCGCCGAATCTGCTAATAGCTGCGCATGCCGTCAGTCACCGTCCGCATTGGCCGCGCCGCAACCGGGCTCGGCCTCTTCGCCGCAAGGCCGATCGCCGCCAAGGCCTATATCGTCACCTACCTGGGCAAGCGGATCCCGACCGCCGAGGCGCATCGCCGCGAGCGCGACGGCAAGGCGAAATACATGTTCGAGATCAACCGGCACTGGACGATAGACGGCTCGTCGCGGCGCAATCTCGGGCGCTACATCAATCACGCCTGCCGGCCGAATTGCGAAGCCGTGTTGCGCAAGGGCCGGATGGTGTTCGTGGCGACGCGCGATATCGCGCCCGGCGAAGAGATCACGCTCGATTACGGCAAGGAATATTTCGATCTTTTCATCGCGCCGCTCGGATGCCGCTGCGCGTCCTGCGCCAAGCGCGCGGCCAAGATTTACGGCAAGACGCCGCGCCGCGGCGCCAGGAAGCGCTAGGCCGTGTTCGCGGGCTATGTGCGCAAGCTATGTTCGCAAGCTTCGTTCATAACGGTTTCCAGCCTCGACCCAACTCAAGAGTGTTCGATCAGCCTCCGGCGAACATCATGGCACTCACTCTGGAAAAGCTATTCGAGGGTCTCAACGGCCAAAATATTCCGGGGCTGCGCGCCGGTGTGTTCGTTGTCGCCGCGGTCCAGGCTCTGCTGCCGGTCGGCCTCATCGTCTATATCGCGCGCAACGCCAATCCGATGGGCGACGGCATGGAGTGGGTGGCCGTGGTGCCGGCACAGTTCATCGCCGGCTTTTTTGCCGCGCCCGGCCTCATTCTCAGCTCGATCAACCGGCTGCTCATTGTCGGCGCGCTGTTGTCGATCGCCGGCGCGCTGGTCAGCCTCGCATTCTATCTGGAGATTGCGAGCGAATTTTCCGGCAAGGGATAACGGCCGCGCGCACTGCTCATTCGAGCTTGATGTGGGCGTCCGCGATGAGTTTGCGCCAGCGCGGCTCTTCGGTGGCGATGCGCTTGGTCAAATCCTCGGGCGAACCGGCAATGGACTCGAAATATTGCGCATCGAGGAATGTCTTCTGCACATTGGGATCGGCGAAAATCTTGCGCACTTCGGCGTTGAGCTTACCGGTCACGTCGGCCGGCATGCCGGCCGGACCGAACAAAGCGAACCACGACACCGCGACAAAACCGGGCACGGTTTCGGAAATCGCCGGCATGTCCGGCAATAGCGCCATGCGTTTGGGCGCGCCGACCGCAATCATCTTCACCGTGCCGGACTTGACCTGCGGCATGGCGCTTCCCGCCGAGACGAACATCAGCTGGATCTGCCCGCCCATGACGTCCTGCATCGCCGGCGTAGCGCCCTTGTAGTGCACGGCGACCAAACTCGTACCGGTCATCGCCTTGAACATTTCCATGTTTAGATGTCCGCTCGAGCCGACGCCATAGGTGCCGTAATTGAGCTGGCCGGGCTTTTGCTTGTCGAGCGCGATCAGCTCTTTGACATTGTTGGCCGGCACCGCCGGATTGAGAATGAGCGCGTGGTCGATCTGCACCAGGCCCGAGATTGGCGTGAACCCCTTCACGGGGTCATAGGGCAGATGATCATAGAGCGTCGGATTGACGATGAATGTGGTCTCCGGGCCGATGAGCAGCGTGTAGCCGTCGCCCGGCTGGTGCGTGACATATTCCGCCGCGACCTGATTATTGGCGCCGGGCTTGTTCTCGACCACCACCTGCGCGCCGAAATCGGCGATGAAATGCTGCGCCAAGAGCCGCCCGAGCATATCGGTGACGCCGCCCGGTGACGCTGGCACGATGATGGTGATGGGTTTCGACGGATAATTGTCGGCAAGCGCCGCGGTGACCGTGACACCCGTAATGGCGACAGCGGCCGCCACAAAACACGCCATCGCTGCTGCGCGGCTAACCCAGGACTTCATTTCATTCCTCCCATTAAACGCTTGTCATTGCGCGCCTGTCATTCGGCGCTTGCTGTCTTGTGCCAACTATAATCGCCCCAGCTTATTTTGCAGATTTCTATTTTGTGCCGAGTATAGCGCTCCGCGCACCGGCTTGAACGACCCGCAAATTGCCGGCGACTAAGTACAACTGGGTATACTGTATAGCTGGCATGAGGAATGAAATGCAGTCTTTGCGGGCAATTTCGCTGGGTCTCTTCGCCACAGCGGCCGTGCTTGCCGCGGCGCCGCTGCGCGCCGCCGAGCCGGCCGATACTGCCTTCGCCAAGCGTTTTTTCGCCGGCAATGTCGGCCAGCCGAAAGCCTATGCCTGTTTCGCGCGGCGCTATGACGCCCCGCATATGGCGGAGCATCCGCAGCAGAAGGTCACCGTCATGAGACTTCTCATCACGTCGGAGAAAATACCCGACGACCAATATCTCGACTATTCATTCCGGCTCGGCGTCAATTTCCGCGACCTGCCCGGCGATTTCGATTCCAGCGGCGAATGCGGCCATGCGCCGACGGTGCGCAATCCGGACACCGATCCGATGCCGGCCGCCGGCATCGACTTTCAATGCGACGTCGATTGCGACGGCGGCGGCATTGCCGTCAATCTCGCCAACAGCGACAATTCGGTCATCGTCAAGCTCGATCGTGTTCGCATCTGGAAGAGCACCGATCCGGACGGCGCCGCGCCGCGGGCCTTGCAAGGCGGTGCCGACGACAAGATATTCAGGCTCGACCGCACAAGCCTCGACGAATGCAAATCGCTCGTCACCGACCGCAAGGAACTCGCCGCGATGCGGCACAAGTGAACAGGAGTCCTCATGCGCCGCCGCAACCTCTTGAAACTTGCTCTCGCCATGACGCCGGCGTCGCTGCTCGCGGCCCGCGCCAATGCCGAGACTGGAACGGACACGTCGCAAGCCTCGAAGGTCGTCTATCATCTCGCCGACCTCGACAAAGTCGAATTCGTTCTCGGCAATATCGCCAATCACTATAAAGGCATGGGCGGCCCGGAGAACGTCACCATCGCGCTCGTGGTGCACGGCCCCGCCCTGAAAGCATTTCGTGCGGCCGGCGCTTCACCCGACGTGGCAAAGCACATCGCGGAGTTGGTGAAGTCCGGGCTTGCTCCCAACGCCTGCATTTTCGCCATGCAGGCGCAAAACGTCACGCTGGCGGATCTGCTGCCTGGCTTCGCCGTCGCCAACAAAGGCGGCGTGGTGCGGCTCGCGCAATTGCAGACGCAAGGCTACGCCTATCTGCGGCCGTGAACTCACTCCGCTCATGCCCGCAAGCGGGCATCCAGGGCCGCCTGCGGTAATCTCGCGCTGGGTCCCCGCTTTCGCGGGGATGAACGGTTCAGAACGCCGCTATGCTCACTGGCACTGAAACTGCTCGCCGGCGCGGCCGAAGCAGAATTTCTTGCCGACATTGATCAGCTGTACGCGGCGATTGACGCCCGACGTCGGATGCGCCGGGTCGCGCAATTGCTCTTCGCCGAGACCGACCGGCTGCAAGACGCCCGGATTGACGCCGAACGGATCGACCAAAGCGGCGACGATCGCTTCCGCGCGCCGCTGGCTCAGCCCGATATTGTATTCGCGGCCACCGACCGAATCGGTGTGGCCGATGACCAGGAAGCCGTAGCCGAGCAGGATCGGGTTGTGCAGCGCGTCAGCGATGGCGCCGACGGTGCGGTAGGACGACGGCTTGATCACCGCCGAGTTGAAATCGAATTCCACTTCGACGGTGAACTGCGCCAGGTTTTGTAGCTGCGGAAAGGACAGCGGGCGGGGCGGAATCGCCCCCGGATAATTATGGATATTATCCAAGGCCGCCTGCCGCATCTGCGACGCCGTGAGGTCGAGCCGCACGTCGCCGCTGACAGCGGCAAGGCTGTTGGTGATCTGGCCCGAGCCTAACCGGTTTTGCGCAAAGGCAGCCGTCACAGCGAGCGCGAAGGCGAAGGCCCCGACGGCGGAAATATAATGCGGTTTCATTGCTGTGCCCTCTCCGTGCGCCAGCCGGTATCGGTGAAGGCCTGGTTGCAGGCCGGACTGATCGCGACCGGCGACGTCATCTGCAGGCATTCGACGAGATGGGCATCGGCATGGGAGGTGCCGCACAGCCGCTCGATATCGGCACCGCAAATATCGCCGATATGGCTTTGCGCTGCGGCACGCCGGCCGATCGACGAATAAACCGCGGCGCGGGTCTGCGCGCAGCCCGGCGACAAGACGCTGGCATGACCGTCCAGGCAATTCTTGAGAGCGCCGCTGAGCGGAACGCCTTTGCAATATCTGGCGACGTCGCGACCGCAGGCCGCAGCGAGCTGCGAGATCGCATCCGCATAGCTCATGGTCTGAGCTGATGCCGTGCCGATGCCGCCGATCAAGAATGACAAAACGCAGAAAAGCGCGGCTTGCCTTAGCGCGAGAACACGCATGAACGCCTCCCTCACCGCCCGTATGAATCGTACCGGTGACCACCCTCTAAGACCATCATCCTATCCATCCTGCACCGGATTGCCCAGATGGGTCATGAAGTTACCGCCTCGCGCACTTTTTGCGGCCTACCGCCTTGCGAGAAGAGAACGCCTTTTCGGCGGAAGGGACCGAAACAGTGACACGGGTCAACGGAAAGAGGACGAAACGTGATGGATTTTGCATGCGTTTATTAGCAATCTATGCCGCACAGAAGTGAGAGCCGCGGAGCCGGGGCCGGGACACAGCCAAGAGGCGTTGCAGAAGTACCATGCACCAAGTCAGGAGTTTTACGACTTCCAGTCTGATCGATTTTCTGCGCGAGAGCACGGAGGCCGCTCTCGACCTCTCCAAAAATCTGACATCGGCGCAGTCGGCCACCGAATTCTTCGGTATTTGGACGAGATTTGCCGAGGAGCAATTCGTCGCCACGCAAAAATACACCCACCAGCTCGCGGCGCAGACGCTGCCGACTGCGGCCATGCTGGCAATCGCGCAATACCCCGCACCCGCAGCTTTACCGGCGCGTGTCTTAGGTACGGGCAAGGAGCAGGACAACGCTGCGCGCATCTCGGAGCTTGAAGATGATATTGAAGCGCTGAAATCGAAGCTCGCCGCGCTCGCGGATCAACAGGCAGCACTCGAAAGCCGGCCGCCAAAAATCAAATTCTCGTTCGGCGAGCCCCCGCACACGGGCTGGACGCCGTCCAAAGTGGTCGTCCTCGGCCATGACGCAGCGGGCAATCTCGTCGAGCTGCCGTCAGCGATCGAGCCGGGCGGATTCAGATATAGCGGCGCTCCGAGTTTTTGGATCGCGATCGGTTGAGACACCCGCGACGGGCGGCATCCGGATTTCGTCAGCTTTCAGCCAGCGTGCTGTTTCAAGCTGCGTTCGAGGTTATCGGCGGTTATGCGAACGTTGTCGCGAAAGCTCTGCCATTCGCTGTCGACCACCGCCCAATTCACCATCGGCGCTTGGCTTGCGGCCGTCAGTCCGTTGATCGCGCGACCGGTCGAAGAATCGAACGCGTAGGCGCCCGTGATCGTCACCGCCACGCCGAGGATAAAGCCAAGAAGGATCGGCACATCAATCTCCCTGCAAGTGAAATGCGGCCCTAAATCTGCAAGCCGTGATGTCCAAACAACGCCACCAGCACGACGACTACGACGAGCAGCCAAATAAGTCCGTGACCACCTCCGCCATAATAGCCGCGTCGGTAACCCCAGTAGCCGCCTCCGCCGCCGAACAAGAGCACGAGAACGACAATCAGTAGGATAAGTTCCATTGTTTGCTCCAGAATCGAAGGTTTGTTTGCGCGGCACCGAGCGCCGTTTTCGCAAAGCGACCCTTCCGCCAATGCTTGGAGCGCATCGCGGTTCCCGCCGGCCACAAAAATCGAATTTAACATTGCGCCGATTGCCGAAATCGTTTCAGCCAGCGTCGTTGATCTGGGCTCCGGCCAGTGCGTCTGTTCTACAGCGGGCGGATCGAATAGATCACTTCGCCCCTGAACTTCCCCGCCTCCGGCACCCACGGGAAGTAGATGACCCATTGCAGGTGCACTTGTGCGCCGACGTCTTTCAGACCGGCGAACGCTTTGACGAGCGTTCCGGTCATATTCACCACGTCGAGGACACCCTGGGGACCGATGACCAGCGCCTGCGGAATCCACTGCATTCCCTGCAAAGAGCTCAAGAAAACGCGATAAAACTCGACGGCCTGCTGACGACCCTCCCAGCGCTGTCCCGCGGATATCAGTTCCATCACGCAATCGTCGGTGAAGACGCTGAGCATGACCTGCATCTGCGTCTTGAATTCATCCTCGGTGAACGGCTTGAACAACACCTCTTCGGCATGGACATGGGTCAGCCAAGCGCGGCGGATGTCGTCGTAGCCTTCTGACGTTATTCCCCACGTGATCGGCTTGCCGTGAAAGCGCGGGTCGCTGAGCAGTTCGGCAACTGGATCTGCGCCCATTTTTGTCCTTTCCGCCGGAGCCCAAAGGCTCGAGCTACAAATATTGTTCGATCGGATCATCGCCGACCGTCACGTAAATCAGAGCGCCATCCTGAAGCCGCGTGATGATCTCGTTGTTTTCGACCGGATCGACCGTGATGCAGCCGTTGCTCCTGCCCAGCACGCCGCCATTCTTGGCGCGATAGCCGGCGGTCGTGTACCAGTTGGGGTGAATTATCCATTTGAACGGCGGCGTGTGATTGATGTAGCTGTTGTAGGGCGTAACACCCTCGAGCACGGCAACGATCATGTTGCGATAGACCGTGCCGTCGTAGCGGTCGACGATCGTCTTGTAGTGATCCATCACTTCGGAATGCGCGGTCTTCAGCGGGCCCAACGGCACCATGTCGAGGTCTTTCTGGAAACCTTTGAATTTGACGGCTTTGGCGTTGGGTCCATTGGTTCTGCCGTGGGCCGCGTAGTGCGCGGTGGCTTGGGCCGACTTGAAATCCAAAACGAAGAATTTTTTCTTCGCTGACGGCTGCGAAATGTCGAAGACCGCAAGCGCGTCTTTTTTGGGAAAAATCGGCTGGTGCGAGATTTGAATGGCGCGCGCAAGCGCGGCCATCGGAGCGCCGAGAGTCTGCGCCTGTTGCAAGAGGGGATCGAGGTCGTTTGCCGCCTGCTGTGCCGATGCATTGTGCGGCCACATCGCGAGCGGCAGTGTCGCGAACGGCCATGCGACCGCGGTGCCGCCGCACAGCCCGATGAAGTCCCGTCGCCGCATAGAACTGCATCCCCTCGCCCCCTCGCCGGGGACTGCCCTTTGCAAAAGGTAATACGATCCTCACGCGGCAGCTATGTGGCACATCGCGGCTGCGCTTCTCGCAATTTTGCGCTACAATAAGATATCTAAGGCTGGCCTGCGCATGAGGCCGAGGAACGCAAAAGTTCCGATCCGCAGCGCTGCCGTCGTGGGCGGCGTGTGTGGACTTGTGCTGTTCGGACTGGCCGCATGCGCCACGACAACGCCGGTCTCACGCGAGGCCGACCCGGCTTTTGCGCGACGCGTGGTCGCCTATCCCTCGCCCGCGCCGCCAGGCACGATCGTGGTCGATCCGGGCAGCCATTTCCTTTATCTGGTGCAGGGCGGCGGGCAGGCGATCCGCTACGGGGTCGGGGTCGGCAGCGAGGGCTTCGGCTGGTCGGGCCTGGCGATGGTTCACAGCAAACAGGAATGGCCGGATTGGTATCCGCCGGCCGAAATGCTGCAGCGGAAGCCGGAACTGAAAGAACACATGACGCAATTGCAAAGCGGGCTCGGCATGCATGGCGGCCCGGATAACCCGATCGGCGCCCGCGCGCTTTATCTGTGGCAAGGCAACAAAGACACGCTGTATCGAATCCACGGCACCAATGAGCCGTGGACTATCGGCCATAATGTGTCGTCGGGCTGCATCCGCATGACCAACGATGACGTGACCGACCTTTACGGCCGCATCGCTCTCGGCACCAAGGTCATCGTGCTCGCCACCGCGACCGGTTCTTCGCCCGCTCAATAATTGTATCATCCCGCCTGTGTGAACGGCTCGCGTGCTTCCCGGGGATTTCAACCATGCCCTTCTTCATCTGCACCGCCTGCGGCATGCAATATGCGCAGAGCGACAAGCCGCCCGCGCAGTGCATCATTTGCGAGGAAGAGCGGCAATATGTGCCGCCGCGCGGACAGACCTGGACAACGCTGCAAGCCTTGCGGCAGAGCCATACCAACACGTTGCACGAATACGAGCCAGGCATCATCGGCATTGGCGCAATGCCGGCCTTCGCCATCGGCCAGCGTGCACTACTGGTGCGCACGGGCAAAGGCAACATCTTGTGGGACTGCATCGCCGCGCTCGACGACGCAACCGTGACCTTGATCGAAGGTCTGGGCGGCATCGACGCCATCGCGATCTCGCACCCGCATTTCTATACGACCATGGTGGAATGGGCGCATGCGTTCAAGGCGCCGATCCACCTGCACGCCGCCGACAAGCAATGGATCATGCGCGGCGATCCCGCGATCGAACTCTGGGATGGCGAGACTAAAGCATTATGGGACGGCGTCACGCTACTGCGCTGCGGCGGCCATTTCGAAGGCGGCACCGTTTTGCATTGGCGGGACGGCGCCGGCGGACACGGCGTGGTGTGCGCGGGCGATATCCTGACCGTGACCACCGACCGCAAATGGCTGACATTCATGCGCAGCTATCCGAACTTCATTCCGCTGTCGGCGCGCACGGTCGAGCACATCGGCGCGGCCTTGCGGCCGTTCGCTTTCGAGGCGGTCTACGGCCACTATTTCGATCGCGTCATCGCCAAGGACGCCAAGGCCGTATTGGAGGCCTCGGTCGCACGTTATGTGGCGGCCGTCGAAGGTAAGCGGGGCTATGAGTAAGGCCGATGCCGCTCGGCAAAGTTCATGACGCTAAGCCGTTCTGCCGAAGCCGATATCGTCTTGGATCACGGCGTTCGGCCCGATCGGCACCTCGCCGGGGCTCGGCAGATTGAGCTTGCGAAATACGATCTTGTCGCGCCAGACCTTGCGCAGGAAGTCTTCGAAGACGTCGATGGTGAGCTGCTCGCCTGGACAGCGCCGGTAGCCGAAGCCGAACGGCGCGAAGCCGGCGTAGTCGCAAACCGGAAGGTTTTTGCCGTCGACAACGCCGAAGACTGTGCCGAAGCCGCTGTTGGTAATGTTCGCTTTGCGTCCATCCTTCACCGCGAAACCCGTGATGTCGAACGGACAGCGGGCAAGCCCGGTCTGCCGGCATTTGTCTTCGGTGATCTGGGCGCTGGTCGGAACGCCGAGATATCTTCCCGGATCGAACACGTTCGGGTCCTTCCAATGCGCCGGATCGAAGCTCGTGCTCGTATGCGGCGTGCTGATATAGCTGTGGCGCTCCAGCGGTACGCCGAACCTTTCCTGCGGGGAAGCGCCATAGGCGCTGGTTCTCGCGTCTTCGATCGCCGAGATGCTGCCGCCGTTCGGCGAAATAACACGGAACAATTCCATGACGAACAATTCCAGCGGCGAATAGGGCGCGGCACCGGCATCGTCGAATTTGCCGCTCATGGTCTTTTGAAACGCCGCCTTCACTGCGGGATCGCCACCGTCCTCGGACAGCCGCGACATGATGCCGAAGATCGAGTTGCCCCATTGGCTGAGCGCGACGAAATTGTGGAAACACTCGAACACCACGTCTTTTTTGGCGAAGTGCGCGCCGTCGCCGGCATTCTTCAGCCAATACCAGGCGATGGTCTTTTCCGGGTTTTTGGTTTTGCCGCTCTCGATATCGGCGAGCCGGTCGTCAATCCATGATTTGAGAAAGTCGAGACGCTCGCGGACTTTCATGTAGTTGTCGTAGGTGACCGGCAGCAGCGGGTTTCTATAGGCCAGCACGGTGTTGAACGCCTCGCCGATCTCACGCACCTGCGCCGGGATAGCATCGCCGGTGACGCCGAGATGCAGGTCCCAATAGAGATCGAAGTAATAGTCGAGGTAATGCCGCATGAATGGCTTATCGGCGAATTTCCGGTCCAGGAGCTTGTCGAAGAAGGCGACGACTTTGCTGCCGTACATCGGCTTATAGAGGTCCGGCGTCACCGCCGAGAAATAGATCCGCTTGCGCAGATTGTTGTCGCCGCGCTTCTCGAGGCCCTGCAGAAACACCGTGACGCCGGCCTCAGGCGTGGGCCGCCAGTCGCGCGTGATCAGCCCCCAAAGATCGTAGGGCAGCGCGTTTTCCTTGCTGAAATTGACGCCGATCATCGGCAACATCGGGCGCTCGCCCTCGTAAAAGCTCGTCAGGAAAAACGGGATGACGGCCTTCTCGACATAGTCGTGATCGAAATTGGCTGGAATGCTCGCGCGAAAGCGCTCGATTGCGTTTTGTATCTGGTCGGGAAGCTGCGATGGCGCGGTGTCGGCCGCGGCCTCTTCGACATCGGCGAGCATTGCGGCGGACGCGCCGCTGCCCAAAATGCCGGCCGCGGCAAAGCCGCCCTTCAGAACTGTCCGACGCTCGATCTCGGCGTTGTGTCCAGAAAACGGCTCAAGAGACGGGTCAATAAACGAGGCATAAGATTTGGTGGTTCCACGTTCGCTCATCGTGTCCTCCCGGATGGACCTTCGTTGGCATGTCAATGCTATGCCGCGCGAACTGACGGTGCCGGCGACCGGCCGGCCGCCATTGTTCTTGGTCTTTGCTCTTCACTCCATCGTCGTGTGGCAGGTGGTCGCGTGGCTCATAAATTTTAACGGCATGACACGGCATGGAATTAAACCAGACTGTGTCAGCTTGAGAATACTGGCAATTTCGGCGGCTGGAAGATGACAAACACGTGAGACGTTCGCTCTCGCGCGCCCGCACCCCGAAAGTTCCACCTAGCCGATGACAATTGACGCGAACGCGGCGTGGGGCGGCGCTCGCAACATCGAAAGCGCAGCTTGGTCCGGCACGTTCGGACGGTTTCGCCGTGAGATTGCCAAAGCTTAATGGCGCAGCCACGCGCCGTTAATCCGCCCCTCCCACGTATGTCAGCCAAAGACGAGACCGCCCTCGCCGCTCCAAGGAGCGCAGCACCGGTCTCAAGTTCCGCGCGCAGAGAGCGCTGCGGATTTCGCCCGGGAGCGACAACCATGTGTGAAACCAAAACACCGAATTCTACAGTTTCGCCGCCGCGCTGCCCGAGTTGCGCGCAGCCGATGCGGCTTGCCAGACGCACGCCACGGTTCGACGGCTTGCCCGACCTCGCAACATTCGAATGCCGCGCCTGCGGCGTGTCGCATACCGAGGCGGTGTGAGTAAGACGCCGCGGCGGCGCGACGGCGGGCCGCCTTCGGCGATCAGGATAAAATCCGCGCCGTGGTCGACGAAAGAAAGCGCGTCGCCATATTCCTCGCGCTGCGGCCGCGATACTTGGCCTTCGTTTTGGATCGGTATGGGTGTCGGCATAGGTATCGACATGGGTCATGCTCCCGGGACTTGCTCCCCGTTGCCACCCCAACCCACTCCATTTTTAGGTCTTCCGGTCCGCCGCTGTCATGGGGGCTTACGGCGCCCGGGACTCCCCCGTGGATCCGCTAATATCTCTTAAAACCGCGCCTACTTCGCTTAGCTTACGGGCTTGGCTTCCGGGAACTTCCAGGTCCCGTTCAGAATCTCAGCGCGCGGGCGGTAGAGCCGCACCGTGTAATTCCAGCCCTTCATGATCGGCAGGCAATTGGGAATTTTGCCGTCGCAGCCGCCGAACTGGATGGTCTCCATCGGCGCTCGAATGCAACACGGCGGCGCTCACGAAACACCGCGTGTCACTTCGCCGATACCGTGGCGTCTACCTTCTTCCAAGTCGGATCCGGATTGAACGATATCATTTTCTCGGCGATGTCGGCGGTGTTGGTCCCGAGGTCTTTTTGGTAGACCTGCCCGGCGTGATTGACGATGAAGGTCATCACGCCGGAATTGCGGTACTCGGCCGGATAGGCGACGAGCGCAAAGCCGCCGATCATCTTGCCGTTGACGATATAGTCGGCGGCGCCGCCGCCGGCCGCTGGGCCCTGCTTGGTCAGGATCTTGTAGTAATAGCCGTGATAGGGCGAACGGCCTTCGCCGGCGTGATAGCCTTGACGTGTCGCCGCGGCAAGGAGTTCGCCGAGCGGGCTTTGCTCTTCGCCCTGCGCGGTCGGCCAATAGAGCCCGTCCTTTTTGCCCTCGCTACTAATGAAGCGCTGCGCATAGACGCCAGGGCCGGCGCCGGTGCGGTCCTTGTCGGCATAATCCCTCTGCGCATCGACATAAGCGAGCGCGGTCTGGATGGTGTCGAGCTCGTTGTGGCCGATGCGGCGATATAGGATTTCGTTGCGGCCTTCGTCGGTGTCGAACGACCAGGTGCCGTTCTTGTTGCGCTCGAGCGGGATCGGGAACGGATAATCGTTGTCGCCGATCACCAGCACCGCCTTGGTGTCGCCCGACATGGTGATCTGGTGCTTCTTGTCGTAGGAGGCGACGAAGCGCGCCCGCACCGCATCATCCGACACTTTGTCGCCGGAGGAGATGATGTCTTCGCCGTCCTTGCCGAGCACCTCCAGCGCCGCCTTCATGTCGCCACTGCGCGCCGTGGCGACCAAAGCATCGACGGCGTCCTGCGGTGACTTATAGTCCTGCTGCGCGAAGGCAGCGGAGGCCGATGCGGCGACAAGGAGAGCCGCGATCAGCGCGGTGAGCGTTACGTAGATCTTGTTCATGACAACCTCGGCTGTTGCGTTGTTTGCGCTCAGTGCGATATCGGCAGGCCTGCCGGTACATGCGCACCTGATGCGACCCATGCGTCGTAGGTTTCGAATTTCACGCCGAGTTTGTCGTAATAAACCCGCAGATAACCGTCAGCGCCGTGGGTGACGGCGGCGGGCGCGACCGTCTGCACGTCCTGCGCCAGCACGCCGACATAGGCGGTGCGGCCTCCATTATAGACGAAGCGGTAGAAACCGATGCCATCGTCGAGGTGACCAAGCAGCGTGACGTCGTGCTTGAGCCGCAGATCAGAGCGGCGTCCGCCGCCGCCGCCACCGCGAGCACCGCCACCTCCGCCGCCACGCGGACCGCCACCGCCTCCACCGCCGCGCGCGACCGCGCCACCGCCCCCGCCGCCACGGAAGCCACCGCCTCCGCCGCCACGCGGGCCACCTCCACCACCACCGCCGAGACTGGCGCGGCCGCGCGCGGCATCAAGATTGGCGGCGCGTCCGGAACTGATATTGCCGAGCGCGTTGCCGGGACCGCGGCCGCCGCCGGCCGGACGATTGACCGCGGGCCGCGCCGCCGCCGCGCCGCCACCACCCGGACGATTGCCACCGCCGATATTCGGCCGGTTGCCGCCGCCTCCGGCATTGGGACGATTACCGCCGCCAACGTTCGGACGGTTACCGCCGCCGATATTGCCGCCACCGATATTCGGGCGATTGCCGGCGCCGGGATTGAGCACCTGATTGCCGCCGCGGCCGCGGAAATCCATGCGGTTCGCCGCGCCGCCTGCGGTATTGCCGCCGAACCGGTTGGCGACATTGGCATTGGAATAACGCACGCCCTGGCGATGCGCCGGATTGTGCACCCAGTTATTGCCGCCGCCGCGATTGATATTGTTGATGTTGACGTTGCGATTGACGTTGATGTTGTTGCCGCCCCAATTGAAGCCGCCGCCCCAATAGCCGCCAGAGGCCCAGCGCCCGAGCGCATAACCGGCGCCGAACGCGAGCCCGGTCGCGATCACGCCGGCGGCGATATAGCCCGGCGCCGGCCAGTAATAAGGCGGATAGGACGGATAGGGCCACGGGCCATAGACGACCGACGGATCGTAATAGGGCACATAGAGCGTATCGGGCTGCGTCGGCGCGATGACGATGACCTGGCGGCCGCTCTGGCTCTGCGTCGACACGGTCTGCTGGCTGTTGGAGACGAGTTTGTTGTTGGCCTGCGCCTTGGTGCGCAGCCGCTGGATCGCATCCATCACGTCCGGCTGCTGCGCCAGCACCGCATCGCCGAGCTGCTGCGTCCAGGACAGCTTGTCGCTCATCATGTCGAGCACCGACGGCGTCGCCACCAGCGATTTGACGCTGTCGTCCCAGCTCTGCTGACCGACCGCGGCTTTGAGCGCATCGCCTTTGAGAGTCTTGTTGGCCTGCGCCCAGCGATCGGCCTCGATGACTTCAAGCGGATAGGTTGAGGCCATCAGGATTTCCGAGAGCAGCGCGTCGGGATAAAGCGCGATCGGCGCGACCAGCGCATCGAGCTGGCCCGCGCTCAGCAATTGCTGCGCCGGCGCCGCGGCGGGCGCAGTGGCTTGCGGCGCCCCGCCTTGCTGATCCGATGGCGTCTGCGCCAGCGCCGCATGGGGCAAGCACAGTAACACCGTTATCGCCAGCACCTTTTTCACGATGGCCGTCATCTTGTTCTCCTGCACGGTTTTTTCTGCTGCGCTCATTGTTGAAATGAAAAAACCTTGTTCCAGTCGCGCTTCATGTCGGCCACCGTCCAGCCCTTGGCATTGGCTTCATCGAGCGCCTTGTCGAGCCGGCCCACTTTCGATTGGCGGTCATAGGCATATTCGCGCTCGGCATCGGTGTGATGCACAAGCCCCATGAAGCGCGCGCCGGAGCCCGCCGCCGTCCATTCCAGCATCTGCTGATCGCCGTCGGAATTGCCGAAGGCGAAGATCGGACGGCGGCCGATGAACCAGTTGATGCCGACCGGCTTGCCGGCCCATCGTCGACGAACTCGACCTTGGGAAGCTTCATCAGCACCGGCTTGCCGCCGGGGTTCATCTGCCACTTGGTGGCGCCGGACGAGCCGACGACTTGCTCCGGCGGAATGCCGTAGACCTTTTCGGTCCACGGCCGCATGAATTCGATGCCGCCGCCGGAGACGATGAAGGTCTTGAAGTCGTTACCGCGCAGGTAGCGCATCAATTCCTGCATCGGCTGATAGACCAGCTCGATATAAGGCCGCTTGAAGCGCGGATGCTGCGCCGTGGTGATCCAGTCGAGCACGATCTTGGAAAAATCATCGACGCTCATGCCGCTATGCGTCGCCATGATGATTTCGAGCAGGCTCTTTTCGCCGGCATCGGCGACCAGTTGCATTTTGCCTTCGAGCAGATCCTTGAACGGCTGCTGCTTCTTCCATTCCGGATGCTGCGGCGCAAGCCGCTTGACCTCGTCGAACGCAAAGGCGACCTGGATATAGATCGGCTGCTCGCACCACAGCGTGCCGTCATTGTCGAAGGTCGCGATGCGCTGATCGATGGGAACGAAGTCGGGCGAGTCGTGCATGGTCACGCGCGCGACAAAGTCGGCAATCGATTTCTTGACCGCGCCGTCGTTCCACGACGGCAGCGGATCGGGCGACGGCGCAGCGGGCGCAATGGATTGCGCCAATACGCGGTGGCCGAGACCCACAACCGGCGCCGCGGCAAGCAATAAAAGCCGGCGGCGATCCACTCGCATCGGCACTCTTTCACGGTTCGGCAGCGACCGACCGCCGCCGTTTCGAAGCTGCGTATCTTTCGGCCTATTTCGCCGTCTGGCCGGCCATCGCGTTCTTGATGATGCCGACAATGGCAGTCAGGATCGCGCCGGTCACGCCGCCGCCGACTGCTTGGCCGACCACCGTGCCGATATCGACATTGGCGGCCGCGCTTTGCAGCATCGGCAGCAGCGCGGTGAGCAGCGTGCCGCCGCCCGCGCCGCCCACGGCGCCGGCGATGGTATTGCCGAGCGTGCCGAGGTCGACATTCTTCATCCCGGCGCCTACGGCATTGCCGCCGATGGCGCCGGCGATGAGCTGGATGATCAGATTGATCATAGTCGCTGACATGGTCTTCTCCCCGGTTCTATTTTCGTTCTCAGTTTGGTTTCTTCTTGTTGCGAGCGTGCCGTGACACGGCGCGTTCGATGCAGTTCTTATTTGCTCTCCGCCGAAGCGGGCTTGTTCAGCTGCCGCGCGTCTCTTGCCATTTCGAGACAGGTGACGAGATCGGTATAGCTCGGCAGCGAGGCCGAGCTTGCCTCGCCGACGCAATTGGTCTTCTCGGACGGAATGAATGTCGACCATTCGCCGGTCAGCTTTTGCCGCATGGTCTGCTCGTTCTTGACGCATTGCGAGAAAGCGAGGTCCGGGCCGCCCTTTTCGCCGGGCCCCGCAGCCTGTTTCGCGATGCCGTGGCACACCGGATCGACATTCAATTGCGGCACATCATCGGCATAGGCCGGCCAACTTGCGGCGACGAGCAGGATCGCCACGGGAACGCTTCTCATCAGCAACACACGCATGGCGAAAGTCTCCTCGGGCAAGTGATCTCTTATTGATGCACACGCAGTTTCAGTGCCGACAGGCCGAGCACGACATTCAGCGCGATCGAGCCCTGCAGCGACAAGGGCTGCAGGGCGAAGGTACGCGCCGAACCGCCGATCAGCACATTGGCACCGCCGCCGATACCGACGCCGATATCGCCGGAGGCGCCGACATATTCTCCGGCGAGCGCTCCCGGCGCCACGCCGGCGGTCGGAGCGAATACGCCCCAGCCGAGAACGCTGCCCTCGGTGACGCCGATATCGAGACCGACCGTGTTGATGGCGCCATCGTAAGATTGCGGCGGATTGCTTCCGTTAGGCGTGAACGTGCATTCCATCGGCTGATGGCCGACGATGATAAAGCCGATATTCGCATTGACTTTGCACATCAGCGCGCCGACTTGCGTCCACGGCTGCGGCGCCTGCGCGATAGCGGGAAGCGAGAACGTCGCCAAAGCAACAAGTGCCGCGGCCAGTAAACGATACAGATGCATAGTCATTCATTCCCTTCGGTAAGCCGGAAAAATTTCATCAATCCGAGATTACGGCCCGAGCGCGCGCCGCACTCTCGCCAGTTCCTTTTCACAGCGCCTCTCGTTGCCTTTGGCATCTGCGGCACGCGCCCGTGTCAGCGCCCGCCTGATATTGCGGACGAGGTGCTGGTTGAGCTCGCCGAGCCTCTCCTCCGCGGCCGCAATCGAGTGCGGCGTCGGCTGCGCGCTCCGGTCGGCGCTCAGGCTTTGCGGCGCCGTTCGCCCGGCGGCCGCAATCGCGCCGAGCTTGGCGTCAAAGCGCGCCTGCGCCGCATCGATGTCGGCTGCGCACGGACCGGCGTGGGCGATCGAGTAAGACCCAGCCAATGCCACCGCGCCTGCGATCAACAGTCGCGACAAATTTCGAGGACTCATTTCGGCTGTCCCGTCGTGGTCGGTGCCGGTATCTTGGTCAGGCCGTTGCCGGAACGCAGGCTCCGCACATCTCGCGCCATTTCGAGGCAGGTGATCAGTTCGGTGTAGCTCGAATCGCCGCCCATCCGCAATTCATCGGTGCAATGCCTTTTGTCGTCGGAGTTGAATGTCGACCACTCCTTGCTCAGCGCGTCACGGTCGGCCTGTTCCGCGTCCATGCACTGATTGAACGCCACCTTCGGATCGCCGGCGGTCAGCGAGTCGCCGGATTGATTGACGATTCCGTGACAGACCTGCTCGACGTGAAGCGTGGGAATGTCGTCGGCCCATGCCGGAAGGATGGAAAAAACGGCAGCGAAGGCCGCAGCCGATAATGTGAGACGAATGTGCACCTGAACCCCCTTTGCAGTACTCGGCGGGCGCATCTTATAACGCGCCCGCCGGATTTTCATACGGTTATTGGCCTTCGTGCGCCTTCATCATTTCCTCGACCTTCTTCTTCACATCCTCGAGGTTGAAGGAGGCCGCTTGCTGCATCGGCGGATAGTCAATAAAGGTTTGCGCCGCCGCCCCCACCGTCTGCTGGACCTGAACGAAGCGCCAGAATTCCCGCGCCATAAAGTCGTTCATATAGCCGCCGCCGAGGTCGTTGAGTGTCTGGCCACGGATCGACGGCGTGCGCTCGAACGGGTCCTGGCGGAGATTGACGATCGTCGGCATGTCGGTCGTCGTCTTTTCTCCCGGCCAGCCGAACGGCTGCTGGTAGAACTGGTATTTGAAATCGTCGATGCGGATGGCGCCAAGCTGGGACTCGCCGAAGTAAAACAGCTCGTGCCGCGCCGACGGCCCTTTGCCGGTCAGAAGATCCATCTGGTTGTAGCCGTCGAGATGGTTCTTGTAGGTCTGACCGCCGATCTGCAGCCCCGGTAGCAACTGCTGGACGATGTTCGGATTGCCCGCCGCCGCAACCAGCGTCGGCAACCAGTCCAGCCCGGAGAAGATGCCATTCTCGACCGAGCCCGGCTTGATCTTGCCCGGCCAGCGGGCGATGCACGGCACGCGGAAGCCGCCTTCATAGACCGTGCCCTTGGTGGCGCGGAACGGCGTCATGCCGCCGTCCGGCCAGGTGAAGACCTCGGCGCCGTTGTCGGTGGTGAAGATGACGATAGTGTTATTGGCGACACCGATATCGTCGAGATGCTTGAGCAGATCGCCGATGTCGTCGTCCATCTGCGCCATGCCGGCTTCCTCCAGGCCGAAATTGCTCTCATAGTTCATCTTGGCCTGGTACTTCTGCTGCAGATAGGTGAAGACGTGCATGCGCGTGGTATTGTGCCAGATGAAGAACGGCTTGTTGGCCGCCTTGGCCCGGTCCATGAAGCCCTTGCTCTGTTCGACGAGAACTTCGTCGAAGGTCTCCATGTCGTATTTGGCATCGCGGCCCTTCTGCCACATCTGATGGTCCGCGCTCATGTCCTTGAACGGCTTCAACGGCCCTTCATCGACGATGCGCTGCTTGCCGACCTTGCCCCAGCGCGGCATCACGGTCTGATCGTCGGTGTCGGTCGCGTAGGAATGGACCAGATTGCGCGGGCCGTATTTGTCGATCCAATCCTGCGGATAATCGAACCAATACGGATCCGACATCGCGTCGAGATGGTATAAGTATCCGAAGAATTCGTCGAAGCCGTGCAGCGTCGGCAGATATTTGTTCAAATCGCCGAGGTGGTTCTTGCCGAACTGTCCCGTGGCGTAGCCCATCGATTTGAGGACAAGGGCCGTCGTCACGGACTGCTCGGGCATGCCGACATCCGCGCCGGCCTGGCCCACGGTTGTGAGGCCGGTGCGCAGCGGAATTTGCCCGGTAATGAAATTCGCGCGGCCGGCGGTGCAACTCGCTTCGGCGTAATAGTCGGTGAAGCGCATGCCATCGGCGGCGAGCTTGTCGAGATTCGGCGTCTTGCCGGACATGATGCCCTGGTGATAGGCGCCGATATTGAACCAGCCGACGTCATCGCCCATGATGACGAGAATGTTCGGCTTTGCTCCCGCTGGTGCCGATTGTTGTTGCTGCGCCTGTGCCGTCTGCACGGCGGCTGCGCCGCCCAGAGCCGATGCTGCGGCGGCGGCGGTGCTGGCGAGTAGGACGTTACGGCGATTGACGGCACTCTTATTCGGATTCGACTGCTTTACGTTGTCTTGATCGGACATTCTTCGCTCCCTGCTCTGCCACGATGGAGTTCGCCGTGGCCTCTGTTGATCCGTTCAACATGTCCGCGCGGCGTACAGCCGGGCGGCGGTGGCGGCAGTTACCCGGCGTCATAGAGCGACGCCGTCTCAAGTGAACGTTATGCAGTTCTCCGCTTCAGCAGCGGGATAGTAATGCCTCCCTTTGCCAGCGTTAGGCACGCCGAAAGGCGTGCCCGCTTGCGCGACAGCAGATGATGCCTGCAGCACACCGCAAGCGTCGCAAAATTTTCGTCACCTCATCGCAAGGCGATGGTCATTCCGCCGAGACCCAGCGAGACCTGAAAGCCGACCTGCGGGCCGCTCAGTGTCAGCACTACGCCTCGTCCGTTCTGCAGCGAGGCAACTTGTCCGCCGCCGACAAAAGTGGCGCCGGCGCCGGCCGCGCCATAAGTGCCGGCGATGTCCGAAGCACGGTGCAAATTGGTGGCCGTGCCAGTGAGATCGACGGCCGAAACGCCGAGGCTGCCGATGCCGATGCCACCGATGCTCAACCGATAGGTCCGACCGTGGAAGTGCAGCGTGCCGCTGCCGCCGCCGACGCCGACTATGAAGCCCGCCCTGACGATGTGCAGCCGCACCGTGCCGGACTGCGCCTGCGACGGCGCGGATGCGGCGACCAGAATGCAAAGCGCCGCGGCCATCGCCGCAACGTATTTGATTGCTCCGCGTAAATTCAACATGATCATCCTCCCCGATGTTTTGTTGCTCGTCTTGAACCGATGAAGCTTAGTCACTTTGCCTTTCTCATCACACAGCGAAATCCGAGATGGCTCGTCGAGGTATCGACGGGCTCCGCATGACGCGCGGCCGGCCGATACCGGCGGCAGTAATTCGGCGCGCACAGATGCGAGCCGCCTTTGATGACCTTGCGGGGAATTTTGATGTCCGGCTGGCACCGATCGTAGCTGTCCTCCTCGCACCCGCCGCGCGGATTTTGCGGAATGCAGCACGCCTTCGCCGCGTCGGCGTGGTGCTTTGCAGACCACCAATCCGTCGTCCATTCCCAGACATTGCCGATCATGTCGTGGACGCCGTAGCCGTTGGGCGGAAACGACAACACCGGCGAGGTGCGCTCGAACCCATCATCGCAACGGTTCTCATGCGGGAAATTGCCCTGCCAGGTATTGGCCATGTGCTTGCCGCCCGGCGTGAACTCTTCGCCCCAGGCGAATTCGGCGCCGTCGAGCCCGCCGCGGGCGGCATATTCCCACTCGGCTTCGGTCGGCAGATCCTTGCCGGCCCATTTGGCGTAAGCGAGCGCGTCGCCATGGGTGACATGCACGACCGGATGATTGTCGAGCGAATTGATATTGCTCTTCGGCCCGTAAGGATGGCGCCAGTTCGCGCCTTGCAGCAGGGTCCACCATTGACTCCAGTCGCGCAGATCGACCGGATGCTGCGGCGGCGCAAACACGAGCGAGCCGGCAAAGATCATATGCGGCAAGGCGCCCGGATAATTTTTCGGATCGGGCACGGTTTCGGCGAAGGTCACGTGACCGGTGGCGCGGACGAAGTCCTTGAATTGACGGTTTGTCACCGGCGCGCGATCGATCCAGAAACCATCGACGCTGATGCGGTGAGCCGGCGCCTCTTCCGGATAATGTTTGTCCGATCCCATGCGGAATGTGCCGCCAGGAATCCAGATCATGTTCGGCGGCGCGGATGGCTCACGCCGCTCTAAAGACGCAACAGCACTATCGCTCACGGGCTCCTCGCGTTGAACGCGTTCAGCCTCACAACTCTGCGCCGGTCTTTTTGCACCGGCGCGCGGCAAAATCGATTGGTCTTCCGAAACAAACGCCTTCTTGTTGCGGAGAGACTAGCCGAGCCGCCGCCAAAACACCATCCGCGGTTTTGCCGGAGGAACTCCGCAAAAGCGTATGACAATTTGTGCAGCGCAGCGTTTGAAAAATTCACCGTAAATGAGAGAGACGATTCTCGCGGTGAAATTTAAGTCGAAAGCGGTGCGTCGGCCCGCGGCTGTGCCCGCCGCGCAACGCTCGTCCCAAATCGTTGACAGAAACGTCATAAAGCGGAGGTCGCGCGATGCGACTAGCCCCGGCGTAAGCTACGTTGGGTTGCGACGGCGTTGAGCAGAAGGGACCGCGCAGGTCCGGGGGGCGCTCATGCGATCAAGGCTCCGATCAAGATTTTGCCCGGCGCATTTTGCCGGCGCTTCGCGCCGGCGGCTGGGCGCGGCGCTGCTGGGCCTTCTCGCAGCGCTCTACGCAAATACCAGCCGTGCCGACGAAGGCGGCGTCAGTTTTTGGCTCCCGGGTTTATTCGGCAGCCTCGCCGCTGCACCACAACAACCCGGATGGTCGGTGATGACGACCTATTATCATACGTCGGTATCCGGCGGTGGCGACGTTGGTCTCGCGCGCGAATTCGAAATTCGCAATATCCCCGCCGGAGTATCGGCAACGGTGGGCGGCAATGTTCATTCGAGCGGCGACCTCGGGCTGCTCGATCCGACTTATACTTTTGCAACGCCATTGTTCGGTGCGCAGGCCACTCTTGGCCTGATGGGAATTTACGGCAACGTCAGCACCAACGTGAACGGCGCATTGGCCGGTACAGTGACCGTACCGGGATTTGCTCCCGCGCTGTTCACGCGCACCGACAGCCTGAGCGACGCGGTGACCGGCTTCGGCGATCTATATCCGCAGTTTTTTCTGCGCTGGAATGCGGGCGTCAACAATTACATGACCTACATCACCGGCGACATTCCTGTTGGTGCTTACAATTCGGCGCGGCTGTCCAACATCGGCATCGGCCACGGTGCGATCGATGCCGGTGCCGGTTATACCTATTTCGATCCCAGGACCGGACATGAATTCTCCTTCGTCACGGGCGTCACCTATAACCTCACCAATACCGCGACGGATTATCAGAACGGCATCGACTGGCATCTCGACTGGGGCGCGTCGCAATTTTTGACCAAGCAATTGCAGGCTGGCCTGGTCGGCTACTTTTACAAACAGATTACCGCCGATCACGGCTGCCTGCCGGCATTGTGTCCGTTCGAGTCGCAAGTCATGGGCGTCGGTCCGCAACTCGGCTACATCTTTCCGGTCGCCGGCATGCAGGGCTATTTCAACGTGAAGGCCTATGGCGAGTTCGACGGCCACGACCGGCCGAGCGGCTGGAATGCGTGGGTGACCTTGGTACTATCGCCTCCGCCGCCGTCGGCGCAGGCTTCGCCGCCACCGATGCTGACCAAGGCGCCGCCGCGGAGCTGACGCACAAGACCTTATGAAATCCCTGGCCTATAATGCTTGCCGGATTTGGCTCGGCGAGCCAGAGACGGGGCGAAGGATGACGGCGCGTCTGCTCATTTTTCTCGGCTGCTTGTTGCTCGCCGTGCAGCTCTATCCGCGGACGCCGGCGGCACAATATTATCCCTATTGCGCGCAATTCGAGGACGGCAGCTCGCGCGATTGCGGTTTTTCGACCTTGCAGATGTGCGAGCAATCCGTGACCGGCGTCGGCGGCCTGTGCATCAACAACCCGGCGGGCCTTCCCCCGCCGCCGCAGCTCGCATCAGCCCCGTTGCAATTACCCGACGCGGCACAGCAGCCGCAACACCAGACCTGCAATCCGTTGATCGACGGCACCTATTGCGCGTCGCAGGGCGGGCCGATCAACCCGCCGCCGATGCCGCGCATTCAGAGCATGGCGAGCGATCTCGGCATCGGCGGCGGCGATCCACCGGCGACTTTGGGCGCCATCACTTTCAGCGGCAGCTCGACATGTATCGGTCTGTTTCGCCGAGTCTCTTGCGGAGGATGAGGTATGAGAGCGAGTCCCAGGATTGCAGTCGCCGCCTTTATTGCTTTCGCCGTTCTCGCTTGCGGCTGGACGGGAGTGCAGGCGGCCAATACCCGTACGATCGAGCAATATACTTGCAAGGACGTGATGCGCGAGCACGGCGACAACCGCGATGTGACCATCGCCTTCCTGCACGGCTTCCTGTTGGGCAAATCGGGAAGCTCGGCTTTCGATATCGATGCCCTGCACAAGCAGACCAGCGACTTCATCGAATATTGTCTGGATAATCCAAGCGTCAAGGCCGTGGACGCAATGTCCAAGATCAAGAGCTAGACGTGATCGCGGCCGCGGCTAGGTCGCTCGTTGTTTCCGCCGTTGTCTGTGCGGCCCTGACCTTTGCCGACCGCTGCGAAGCGCAGACCGCCGGTCCCGCGGACAATACAGATTCTTCGCAGCGAGAATTGGTGGTCGGCACCAAGGAAGCGCCGCCGTTTGCGATGAAGGGCGCCGACGGCAACTGGAGCGGCATCAGTATCGACCTGTGGCGGCGGATCGCCGACGAATTGCACCTGCGCTACAAATTCTCGGAAGAAACTCAAGTCCAGGGTTTGATCGACGGAGTCGCCGGCGGAAAATTCGATGTTGCGGTTGCCGCTCTGACCGTGACCGCCGCACGGGAGCGCATCGTCGATTTTACCGAGCCGTTCTACGCCACCGGTCTCGGCATCGCGGTGCGCGCGGGCGGCGAGGCCAGCTGGCTGCCGGTGATCCGCACCATGACATCTTTCGGCTTCGTCCAGGCGGTGCTGGCTTTGGTCGGACTGGCCTTAGTCACCGGTCTTGTGGTCTGGCTCATCGAGCGGCGCCACAACGAACATTTCGGCGGCGGCATAGCCAAGGGCGTCAGCGCGGGTGTCTGGTGGTCAACCGTGGCAATGACACAGCGTCACACCGGGGATTTGGGACCGCAAACATTACCGGGCCGCGTGGTGGCCATCGTGTGGATGATCGCTTCGATCATCACGATCGCGGTTTTTACCGCGAGTATCACGTCCGTACTCACCATAAGGCATCTCCAGGGAGATGTGCATGACGTGAGCGATCTGTCGTCGGTGCGCGTCGGCGCGGTTGCCGGCACTTCCACCGAGGACACGCTTTCACACTTGCGAATAGCCTACCGGACTTTTCCTACGCCGCAGGATGGCCTCAAGGCGCTGCGGTCGCGTTCGATCGACGCATTCGTCTACGACAAGCCGCTCTTGGCATGGCTTATCCGGCAAAGCTTTTCGTCATCAGTCGAGCTGATCGACAAAACCTTTGACGTCCAAGACTATGCGTTTGCGCTGCCAGGCGACAGCCCGCTCAGAAAAGCCGTCAATGTCGCCGTGCTTGATGCACGGCAGAGCGACTGGTGGGAGCAGACCACCTTTCGATATCTCGGGTCGAAATAACCCGCCCCGCGCCAACGATACTTATTCTTCGCCGGTGAGATCGCGCCGCCGGCCTTCGAGCGCCGCCGAATAGCGGCGCAGCACATAGGCTTCGGTGAGCAGGCCTATGACATGGCGATCGGTGAAGGAATTGACCACCGCAAGCGTTTCGGTTTCGGCGCGATCGAAGGCAAGCACCGCCTCCTTCACCGCCATGCCCGGCAGCAGCATATCCTCGCTATGATGCAGCAGCGACTTGAGCGGCTGGTTCGGATCGAGTTCGGCGCCATGCGCGTCCGCGACCAGCATCAGCCCGACATAGCGATCTTCCTCGTCGACCGCGATCACCGATGCCGCGGAGCCGAGCGGGAATGCCTCGCGGAACGCGGCGATGGTCGAGAACGCGTTCACCGACTGCACGTCCTGCCGCATCATTTTCTCGACGGTCAGGTCGCGCATCCAGCCGATATCGGCAGCGCTACGGATCGTCTCGCCGCGCAGATGGAAGCGCCAGGTGGCGAACGAATAGCCGAACACTTCGCGGGTGACCTGCGCGGCAATGATCACCGCGATCAGCACCGCGGCGGTCAGCCACAGATCATCGGTGGTTTCCAGCGCGATGAAGATCATGGTCAGTGGGCCACCGATCACCGATGCCGCAAGCGCACTCATGCCGATCACCGCATAAGCGTTCGGATCGAAGTACACGGTCGGCCAGAAGATCGTCAGCGCGGTCGCGAGCAGATGCCCGCCGAGCGCGCCGATCAAAAGTGAAGAGAAGAACATGCCGCCGCGAAAGCCGGAGCCGAGCGAAGCGATCGAGGCGATGATCTTGAGGAGGAACAGCAGCGCGACGGCGCGGAACGACAGATCGAGCATGCCGGCGACGCGCAAAGCGCCGTGCCCGGACGACATCACTTGCGGCGAAACGATCGCCAATAGCCCGACCACGACACCGCCCAGCATGGTGCGCAGTGACGGCCGCAATTTCAGTCGCGCGAACATCGTTTCGCTGATGGCGACGCCGCGCATCAGAACGATGCCGAGCGCCGCCGCGAGCAAGCCGAGCACGGCGGCAAGCACGAGATCGTGCCCGGTCATGGTAGTCGGCTCGGGGGGCACCACGCCGAGTTCGGCCGGCGACAGCGAGCGCGCCACCAGAAATCCGACCAAGGCAGCAATGCCGACCGGCGCCAGCCCGCTCGGCGAATAGCTGCCGATGATCAATTCAAAGCCGTAGAACGCGCCGGCCAGCGGCGCGCCGAAAGCACCGGCAATGCCGGCGGCGGCGCCGCAGCCGACGAGAATGCGCAGATCGCCGCGGCGCAAGCGGAATGAATTGCCGATGCGCGAGGCAATGCCGCTGGCAAGCTGGGTGTAACCGGCCTCGAGCCCAACCGACGCGCCGACGCCGCTCGACCAGACCGTCTGCAATCCGACGACGATGCTGCCGACAAGCGACATGCGGCCGCCGTGCAGCGCATTGGCTTCGATCGGGTCGATTTCGCGCTCCGGGCGAAAGCGGTGCAACAATTCGCTGACCGCACCGAAAATGACGCCGCCCAGGATCGGCACTGAAAGCGCCAGAACCGGATCGAGCGTCAGCCGCGCCGACAGCCGCTCGCCATGTTGCAGATTGAAAAGGATCTCATGCATGAGATCGACCGCCGTGCCCATTGCGGCGACGACCAGACCGCCAACGACGCCAACCAGCGCCGCAAGCCCGATCAGGCTCGATTCCCGCGCGCGCACCAGCGCGCGCAGGCGCCGGGGGATTTCGAATCTGGTTGCGGCTTTGGCTGTCAACGGATCACCGCGAGGCGCACAATATAATGTGTAGATGCAAACCCGCGGCCCGCGGGCTCTGTCACCGGGCATTGCCAGCGGACGCGCTGCGGCGCAAGGGGCCGTGTGACGCGTCTCCTATACAGGTAAAGCCGTGCAGGCACAGTGAACTTTCGTCCGGCCGCTCGGCCTCATTTCTGAACTGGCAAAGGAAGCGTTCACGGCCCGAAAGCGCGGTTACCGCCTTCGACTTTCGAGCAAGGGCCAAGACCGGAACACCCGCTCGCACAAGGCGTTAGTAACCGCAGCCGGGTGGCATTCCGAGATGGTTTCATACGCAGCCGACGTATTTTCGCGTCTTGTTTCCAATTTTCATCTTGACCCGCCTCCGCCGCCCCGGAAACGGGCCACGGATCGCACCGCTTTGGCTCGGTCAAAGGCCGAGTTCGTCGAACCTGTCGCAGGCGAACCTGTCGCAGGGACAATCGCCGAGACCGATATCCCGGCACGCCTCGACAGGCTGCCGTTCGGCCGCTTTCACCTCCTCGTGATCGTTGCGCTCGGCATCACCTGGATTCTCGACGGCCTTGAAGTCACGCTTGCCGGCGCGCTGTCCGGCGAACTCAAGAACAGTTCCGCCCTGGGCTTGAGCAATGCGCAGGTCGGCCTTGCCGGGAGTTGTTACCTGTTGGGCGCCGTGCTCGGCGCATTTCTCTTCGGCTGGCTCACCGATCGGCTGGGCCGCAAAAAGCTGTTCACCGTCACGCTCACGGTTTACCTTGTCGCGACGGCAGCCACCGGCCTGTCGTGGAATGCGTTTAGCTTTTGTCTGTTTCGCTTTCTCACCGGCGCCGGGATCGGCGGCGAATACACCGCCATCAATTCGACAATCCAGGAGCTTATCCCTGCGCGGTTCCGCGGCTGGACCGACCTCCTGATCAACGGCAGCTTTTGGGTCGGAGCAGCACTCGGCGCGGGCGGTTCTCTCGTGCTTCTCGATCCCGCCGTCATCGATCCAGCAGTCGGCTGGCGGCTTGCTTTTCTGATCGGGGCGACTATCGGACTTGTGATTCTGCTGATGAGATTTTGGATTCCGGAAAGTCCGCGCTGGCTGGTCACCCATGGCTTCCCCCAAGCCGCCGACACGATCGTGCGCGGCATCGAAACGCAATTGGGCGGCACGCACACGCAGGTCAGCGACAAGACCCGGCTGCGTATGCGCAGCCATACGCCGCTCGCCGAAGTCGCCCACACTTTATTCGTCACCTATCGCCGGCGCACGCTGGTGGGATTGAGCCTGATGTCGGCGCAAGCGTTCTTCTACAATGCGATCTTCTTCACTTATGCGCTGGTGCTCACCGATTTCTACGGCACGCCGGCGGATCAAGTCGGCTGGTACATTCTGCCGTTTGCCGCAGGCAATGTGCTCGGCCCGATCCTGCTCGGCCGGTTGTTCGACACGATCGGCCGCAAGATCATGATTGCCTCGACTTATGCGCTGTCGGGAATGCTGCTCGCCGTGACCGCGAGCTTGTTCAGCCATAATCTGCTCAGCGCGCAAGGACTGACGGTCGCGTGGATGATCGTGTTCTTCTTCGCGTCCGCGGCGGCGAGTTCGGCCTATCTCACCGTCAGCGAGATCTTTCCGCTCGAAATCCGCGCCCTTGCAATTGCGTTCTTCTATGCGATAGGCACTGGTATCGGCGGCATCACCGGTCCGCTGTTGTTCGGCATGCTGATCAATACCGGATCGCGCGGCAGCGTCGCTGGCGGTTACGTCATTGGCGCTGTACTGATGATCGCGGCTGCCGTGGTCCAGGCACTCTGGGGCGTCGCCGCTGAACGCAAGCCGCTTGAGTCAGTGGCGCGGCCGCTGGCGCTCGTGCAATGAACCAAAGACATGCCGCTGATAGGCTTTGCAGATGAGCTTGGACATTTCCGACATTCGCACATTGGCCGCTGCAAAACCCGACATGGAGGTGTCGGCCACGTCGTCGCTTGTTCCGGATTTGCGCAAATGCGCGATCCTGCTCGATATCGACGGCACCATCCTTGATTTCGCGCCGTCGCCGCAGCAGGTCGCGGTGCCGGTCGAATTGCAGCAGACACTGACACGGCTCGACCGATTGACCGGCGGCGCGCTGGCGCTGGTCAGCGGCCGTTCGCTTGCAGATATCGATTTGATTTTCTCCCCGCTCAAGCTCGCTGCGATTGGCGGGCACGGCGCCGAATTGCGCGCAACACCCGGCGGCAAGATCGTCATGCGCGCCAAGCCGCTCGATGCCGCCCTCAAAAACAGGCTCGCGCGCGTGAGCGACATCGGCCCTGGCATTCTCGCCGAGGACAAGGGCTACTCGCTCGCGCTGCACTTCCGGCTGGCGCCCGACCGGGGCGACGCGGTGCGCGCGGCCGTTGAGACAATCTGCGCCGAGGTTCCGCCTGGCCATATCGAAATTCTGCCCGGCAAGCTTGTCGTCGAAATCAAGCCGGCCGGCATCAACAAGGCCGAAGCGGTGCGCGAATTGATGGGAATGGCGCCGTTCGCCAAGCGCAGCCCGATCTTCATCGGCGACGACGTGACCGACGAGCCGGTGTTCGGCGTCATGCCGCAATTCGGCGGCCTGGGTTTCTCGGTCGGCCGCATCGCCCCTGCCGTCAACGGACATTTCGCCAAACCGCAATCGGTGCGCGCCTGGCTCGCACGTATCGCGGCCGACGGCGAAGGCACGCCTGGATAAGATCGGCATGAACAAACGCATGAAAATCCCCGCGGAAGGCCGCACGAAAGACGGCGCGAATGATCGCACCAAAGATCACGGGCTCGATCTCGCGGTCATCGGCAATGGCCGCACCGCCGCTTTGGTCGATCCGTGCTCGCGGATCGTGTGGTGGTGCTATCCGCGCTTCGACGGCGACCCGATCTTCTGTCGGCTGGTGGCCGGCCGCGAGGAAAAGGGATTTTCCGACGTGGTGCTTGAAGACATGGCGGATTATCAGTCGGCCTATGTCCGCAACACCGCGCTGGTCAGCCATGAAATGACCGATAGCCGCGGCAGCAAAGTCAGGATCACCGACTTCGCGCCGCGCTTTCGTCAATTCGGCCGCGTATTCCGGCCGCCGCAGCTCTATCGCATCATCGAGCCCATTGCCGGCATGCCGCGCATCACCATCCGCATGCGCCCGACCTGCGATTACGGCAAGCCATTGCCGCGGCGTTCGCTTGGCAGCAATCACATCCGCTATTCCGACGACAACACCGTGATCCGCCTGACCACCGACGCGCCGCTGTCGCTGATCGACAGCGAAGCGCCGTTCGTGCTGACGCGGCCGCTGCATCTCGTCTTCGGCCCCGACGAGCCATTCACCGGCGATCTGGAAAAGACCTGCCGCGATTTCCTCGAACGCACCCAGGATTACTGGTCGGAATGGGTACGCCGGCTGTCGATTTCTTATGATTGGCAGGAAGCCATTATCCGCGCCGCGATCACGCTCAAACTGTCCAATTTCGACGAGACCGGCGCGGTGATCGCCGCGCATACCACCTCGATCCCCGAAGCACCCTCGACCGGCCGTACTTGGGACTATCGCTATTGCTGGCTGCGCGACGCTTATTTCGTGGTGCAGGCGCTCAACCGCATCGGCGCGACGCGCACCATGGAAGAATTCATTTCGTTCACGCTTTCGATCGCGTCGAAGCCGGACGAGGAGCTCAAGCCCTTATACAGCGTGGTGCCGAATTTGCCGCTCGAAGAACGCACCGCACCGCTTCTGCAAGGCTATCGCGGTGACGGCCCGGTGCGGATCGGCAATGCCGCGGTCGACCAGGTGCAGCACGACGCCTATGGCAGCGTCATTCTCGCCGCGATGCCGATGTTCTTCGACCGCCGCCTGCCGCGCCCAGGCGACGAAGGACTATTCCGGCTGCTCGAACCGCTCGGTGAACAGGCCGCGGCCAAGGCTTTCGTTCCTGATGCCGGCATCTGGGAATATCGCGGGCGTCAGCGCGTCCATACTCATTCGGCGGCGATGTGCTGGGCCGGCTGCCAGCGCCTCGCGGCGATCGCGCTGCGGCTCGGGCTCGAGCCGCGCGCCAAATACTGGAACGCCATCGCTGAACCGATGCATGCCGAATTGCTCGATCAGGCCTGGAATCCGAAACGCGGCGCCTTCACCGCGGCCTTCGGCTCCGACGATCTCGACGCCAGCGTGCTTTTGCTTGCCGATCTCGGTGTCGTCGAAGTCGACGATCCGCGTTTCGTCTCGACCGTCGCCGCCATGGAGCGCGAACTGGTGCGCGAGAAGCACGTCATGCGCTATGCCGCCGAGGACGATTTCGGCATGCCGGTGACGGCGTTCCTGATCTGCCGATTCTGGCTCATCGACGCGCTGTGGTCGCTCGGCCGGCGCGAGGCGGCGCAGGACCTGTTTGCCGACGCCATGCAGCATCGCAATCGTTATGGACTTTTGTCCGAGGACGTCGATCCGCAGACCGGCGCACTGTGGGGCAATTTTCCGCAGACCTATTCCATGGCCGGGCTGATTCTCTCGGCAATGCGGCTGTCGCGCAGCTGGGAAGACCGCTACTGGCGCGGGTGATGTTCTACCGCGCCGCGACGACGTCCGGCACGCCGAATTTATAGCTCGCCTGCAACAGCAGGCCGTAGCGATCGGTCTTCACCGGCAGGGTCTGGCACGGACACGGCGTGCCGAAAATATTGGTATAAGCGTTGTCGTTCGTCCACATGGCCCAGTAGCGGCCGCCGGCGCCGACGTTGAAAGCGGGCGTAATGTCGTAAGACAGAATTGCGTCGAGCTGTACGCCAATGCCGCGGCCGGTTTCCGTCGAGGTCTGGTTGGCGACGTCGGTGCGCTGCCAGTGGATGTCGACACCGCTGAACTGCGTGTAAGGAATGAAGGCCGCGTCGGTGTTCAAACGCAGGCCGGGCAGCAGCGTCACGTCGCCATTGACGCCGATGCGCAACGAATTCCAGGTGTCGTTTTCGGTAATGGCGAGCACGCTATTGGGAATCGGCGTGATGCAATCGGAGAACTCATTGGAGATCTGCACGCAGCCATAGGCATCTTTGTTTTCGCGATAGTAATTGTAGCCGATGAACGCGCCGAATTTGTAATCGGGCGCTTGCAGCAGATTGTAGCCGATATCGCCGGTCGCATAGGCGATGGTGCCCTGCACCGCATTGGAGCGAGTGTTGGAATAGGCCACGGTGGAAGAGGAAGAAGTCGGCCAGCCCGGGGTCACGCCAAGGATTTCAGTCTGCGCCCAGTCTTCGTCGTTCATATAACCGGAAGAAACAGCGCCGGTGCCGACCAGGCCTTTGATGAACAGCCGCTGCGGGGTGTCGACGCGGGTGAAGAACTCGCCCGAATTGGCCTGCGAGTGATAAGAAAGCCGCGACACCAGCACATTGGCGTCGGCGCCCGAACTGCTGCCGCCGAGATCTTTCTGGAACTTGCCAAAGCTTAGCCAATAGCGCGTGCCGGCCTCGAATTGCCAGCCGGCAAACCATGCGGCAAATCCCTGTGGCGCGGGGGCCCAGGCCGGGTTTGCCGGCGGGGGAGTTGCCGCCCAAAGCGGCAAGTCCCAATGCGCAAAGGGATCGACGCCGAAGCGATAGTTTAGCGCGAATTTCACTTCCTGGACGTTCTGCGAAAAGCTCGCCGTGCCGCCAGGAGTGGTCTCATAGCTGGTGAAATCACCGGGGATCGCTTGGACTTGGCCCGGCGGCGTCGTGACATTGACGCGCCCGAGACCGAGATAATCGTATTCGAGCCGGAGCGACCAGGCTGGCGTCAAAGCACGCTCGACGCCCGCACCTGCCGTCCAGCCGGTAGCCCAGAGGCTGTCCGTGGTTTCGGTTTTTGGACTCGTCCCGTTGGTCGAAATCTCGATACGATCGCGAATGGCGGCGAAGCCGCCCTTGATATAAGCGAGCGTATGTCCTTGCGGATCGATCGCGTAACCGATGCGCGTCGTGAGAGTCGTACTTGCATCGGGTTCGACGCGGCAGTCCGCCGAGACGAACAATCTCGAAGACGCCAGACACGTATTGGAGCCCTTCGACGCCAACCCGCTCAGGTCGCCTTCAACGCCGAGCACGAATCGTGTTTGCGGCACCTGCCAATTGTAGCCGGCCTGGAAGCCGCCGATAAATCCGGGCGTTGAGACATTGTCGCCGAACAGTGACGTGCCGGCGGGATCGGAAAATTTTGCGTTGCCCCACGCCGCTCCGACATGGGTGCCGACATAGCCGCCAGTCCACGTCCACAACGGCAAGACAGGCGGCGGCGGTGCGGGCATATCGGCTGCGCGCGCGGCGCCAGCAATTGCCAAAGCGGCCAGCCCAACACAAAGCCCAAGACCGGGGAAGCGATTGATGACGGCCGACGCATGACGGGTTTGGCATCCGCTGGCTGCGGAAGCGGTAACCAAAGTCCTAACGAACCTGTACACCGGCATGGCGAGTCCAAGGGGCGAGCCTGGCTCGATTGGTAAAGAAACATGGTTGAAGGTTCCTTAAAGCGGAAACCGCGCGATGCCACAGGGCGCGGCGCGGCGGACCGCATCCGGCGCGGCACCGATCCGGCAAGCGGAGAATTTGGCGCGCTACGGCGACTGATAGCCCCTGCCGGCGCGGAATGACTTCGCCATCCGCGCCACGATGGGGTCGTAGCTTTGCTTGGCGGCGGCCGGATACGAGATGGAAAAACCCTCGGTCATCTGGCCGCCATGCGACAGCAAGTGCCGCTCGTAAAAAATGTCGCTGCCTTTGGTGCCGGAAATGACGAACCAATTGTCGCCATGCGCCTTGTAGGTGACGGCCTCGCTGGGATCGAGATTCTTTAGGGTGGAATCCTGAAATTTGGCGACATCGAAATCGAGCGCGTTGTAAGAGGCATAGACAGAAAATCTGGCGCCGTCGGCGCTTTTGAATGTCCGGCCGTCATCGCTGCCGGGTGGCGGCTCGGCCTTGAACTGATTCGGATAGTCGATCGTGGTGCCGTATCTGTCGTTGTGATAAGTCAGCCAATTGTCGGCATGCGCGGAGTTCGCGAGTAACATTGCCGGAGCGAAGGCGCAAAGGGCGGCCATTACCAACAAAAAACTTCGCCGCATCGTTTTTACCTTTTCGCGTTAGGCCAAATCAATGTAACGCTGGAAATTGTAACGCCAGACTTTGCGCATGGCCCGATCGCGACGGCCATGCCACAAAATGAGAGAGAGGGCTCATGTGCCAATATTGCTTGGACGCCGCCGGCGCGCGCAAGGTTCTCGGTCGGCGGGGTTTTTTGCAGCTTGCCGGCGCTGCCGCAAGTCTCGCGCTGCTGCCGCAGGCACGCTCCGCTAACGCCAAGCCAGTGCCGAAGCCGGAAAACGCCATTTCGCCCGACGGCGCGCTGGCCCGGCTGATGAATGGCAATCATCGTTATATTACGGGCGTCGGCCGGCGTTACGATTTCCAATCCGAGCGCGAGGCCTTGAGCCGCGGACAGAATCCGTTCGCGGCGATCTTGAGCTGCGCCGATTCGCGCGTTGCGCCGGAATTCTGCTTCGACACCGCACGCGGCGATGTCTTTGTCTGCCGCGTTGCCGGCAATCTCGCGACCGACGAGATTGTCGCGAGCCTCGAATATGCCGCGCAGGTCTTGAACACGCCGCTCATCATGGTGCTCGGCCACGACGCCTGCGGCGCCGTCGACGCTGCGATCAAATCGATCAAGGACGGCACGACGCTGCCCGGGCACCTGCCCTCGCTGGTCGACGCCATCAGACCCGCAGTCGAGGCGGCGAAGAACGACAGCGGCGACATGCTGGCCAACGCTATCCGGCATAACGTCTCGCTCGCCGTCGACAAGCTGAAGAATGCCGCGCCGATCCTGAAATCCTTCGCCGACGACAAGAAAATCCGCGTCGTTGGCGGCATCTATGAACTCAAAACGGGCAAAGTGGCGCTCGTCGCCTGACAAAGCTTGGCGTTACTCCGCCGGGGTTTCGTCGCGCGCTTGTTCTTGCGCCTCTTCTTGCGCTTTTTCACGTTCTTGCGTCCTCACCGCCTGCGGCGGGGCATGCTCGTCATGCGCACGCTGGTGCACCGGTTTTCTCACGCGCGTCAAATTATAGGCGCTGTTGATCAAGGCCAGATGCGAGAAGGCTTGCGGAAAATTGCCGACCAGCCGCTTGGCGCGCGGATCGTATTCCTCGCTCAAAAGGCCGACGTCGTTGGCCAGGCCGACCAGCCGCCGAAACAATTGCTCGGCTTCGTCGAGGCGCTCTTGCAAAATGTAGACGTCGACTAGCCAGAAGCTGCACGCCAGGAACACGCCTTCGCCCGGTGGCAGCGCGTCCTCGACCTCCTCGGTGCTGTAGCGCATGACAAAACCGTCGCGCAGCAGACGCCGCTCGATCGCGGCGACCGTCCTTGCGATGCGCGGATCAGACACCGACAGGAAGCCGACGCAGGGCAATAGCAGAAGGTTGGCGTCAAGCTGAACAGATCCGTAGGCCTGCACGAAGGTTCCGAGCTCTTTGTTGAAACCGCGCTCGCATACGTCGTCGCAAATCTCGTCGCGCAGCTTGCACCAGGCGTCGACCGGTCCTTCAAGTCCGAAAGTTTCCGCGCTCTTGATCGCGCGGTCGAACGCAACCCAGGCCATGACCTTGGAATAGGTGAAATGCTGCGGCGGCCCGCGCATTTCCCAGATGCCGTGATCCGGCTGGCGCCAGATTTTCGCCAGACGCTCAAGAAATTTGAGCTGCACGTCCCATCCGGATTGGTCGGTGGTCAAGCCGCCGCGCCGCGCCTGATGATAGGTGTCCATGATCTCGCCGAAGACGTCGAGCTGGAGCTGGAGATGCGCTGCATTGCCGACGCGCACCGGCGCGGATTTCTCGTAGCCCGGCAGCCAATCTGCGACCCACTCGGTCAGCCGCCGCTCGCCGCGGATGCCATACATGATCTGCAGCTGATCCGGGCTGCCGGCGACGGCGCGCAACAGCCATTCGCGCCAGGCTTCGGCTTCCTCGTAATAGCCGGCATTCATGGCGCCGAGCAGCGTCAGCGTCGCGTCACGGAGCCAGCAGAACCGGTAATCCCAATTGCGCTCGCCGCCGATCCGCTCCGGCAGCGACGTCGTCGGCGCCGCGACAATCCCGCCGGTCGGCCCGTAAGTCAGCGCCTTGAGCGTGATTATCGAGCGGCGCACCACATCGGACCACTCGCCGGCCGGCCGGCACTTCGACGACCACCCTTTCCAGAATTTCTCGGTGGCCTCCAGCGACGCCGTCGGATCATTCGTCGACGGTAACGGTTCGTGCGAGCGCGCATAGGTCAAAACCAGCGGAATAGTCTCGCCGCGGCTGACGGTGAAATGGCCGATTGTGGTCATGTCCTTGCCTTTGACGTGGACCGGCGTGCGCAACACGACCATGTCCGGCCCGGCAATGGCGCGCAGCACGCCGCTTTCGAGCTTCGTCACCCACGGCACGACGGCGCCGTAGCCAAAACGCAAAATCAGCTCGGTACACATCGCAAGCTTGCCGCGGGTGCCATGGACAATGCGCACAATCTCGGACTGTTCGCTGCGGAACGGCATGAAATCGACAAGAGTGGCGTCGCCGTCGGGCGTTTCAAAATGAGTTTCGAGAATGAGCGTATCGGGACGGTAGCGGCGCGTAATGCGTGCCGGTTCCCGCGGTGCCACCAGCCAGCGGCCGTTGTCGGGTGTGCCAAGGAGCGCAGCGAAACATGCCTCCGAATCGAAGCGCGGCCAGCACAGCCAATCGATCGAGCCGTCGCGCGACACCAGTGCGGCGCTCCGGCAATCGCCGATCATGGCGTAATCTTCGATCGGTGAAGCCATCTGAGCGCGCCGTCAGGTGAAGTCGACGACGACTTTGATGTCGCCGGGCTGCCGCACCAGCGATTGCGTCCATTGCTCGACCGGGACGCGCCGGGTAATCAGGCGCGCGAGCCACTGCTCGTCGGCGCGCTGCAAAGCAGCGACGGCGTCCTCATAGTGCTGCCGGTTGGCATTGACGCTGCCGAACACCGTGTCGTTGTCGAGCACCATGGTGCGGTTAACCTCGCCGATATCGACATCGAGATCGTGTCCCGGCGCAGACACTCCGACCAGACAGACAATGCCGCTTGCGGCCGTACTGCCGAGCGCGTCGCGCACGACGCCCGGCACGCCGGTGCATTCCATCAATATGTCGGGCTTCAATCCGTCGAGATCGCCAACACGGCCGAGATGCAGCGTGCCGCCGAGCTCGCGCACGATGACTTGCTTCGCCAGGCTCTCGTGGTGATCGAGCACATGCACTTCGAGCCCGCGCTGCGCGCCGATCATCGCGGCGAGAAGCCCGATCGGGCCGCCACCGGTGACCAGAAGCGTTTTCGGCTGCCAGCCGCGCGAACGCTGGCCGATGCGCGCGGTATGATCCCACGCCTTGGCGACGACGCTGGTCGGCTCGACCAGGACGCCGTTCATGCCGAGCGAGGGATCGAGCTTGATCAGAAATTCCGGCTCGATGCGGAAGAAATCGGAGCCATAGCCGTTGCGGTCCTTGATGCCGCGTTCGGTATAACGGCCGTTGCGGCACATATCCCATTCGCCGACGGCGCAGGCCGGGCACGGCACCGGATCGGGTCGGCGCACGATGCCGACGACGAGATCGCCGGGCTTGAAGCCGCAACCCGCCGGCGCTTCTTTCACCTCGCCGAGCGATTCGTGACCGATCACGAGGCGTTTCTGCCCTGGCGGCGCCCAGCCGTATTCTCCGGCGACAATGTCGCGGTCGGTGCCGCAAACGCCGAGCGCCAGCGTGCGCACCAGCACGGCCCCATCGGACGCCGGCGGCTCGGGCACATCGTCGAGCCGCGCCGAATTGGCAATGCCCGGTGCAACGGTCAGCGCGCGCATGACAAATTCCCGCAATGCATTTTGCGCAATCGTGCGCCCCGCAGAGGAACGTCAGGCGGCCGAAAGAGTTCCGGCTGCGGAACCCGCGGCGCATTGGCGCGGTTGATAAGCCTGACGCACGAAAAATTTTCTTTGACGCAAATTCTCTTGGAACTTTCTCTTGGAACTCGCCAAATTCCCCGGAGCTTGCCATGGACTCTCTCGGCCGCAATCGCTGGGCTATTGCCGAAGGCTATATTCCTTCGGAGAGCTCATTCACCGATCCGGCGCTCGCCTCGCATGAGACAGCCTGCATTCTCAACGTCGGCAATCGGACGGCGCATGTGCGCATAACCATCTTCTTTTCCGATCGCGAACCGGCCGGTCCTTATCTCGTCACCGTCGGCGCGCGGCGCACGCTGCATCTGAAGTTCAACGACCTCAACGATCCGCAACCGGTGCCGCGCGATACCGCCTATTCGTCGGTGTTCGAATCCGACGTGCCGATCGTTGTGCAGCACACAAGATTGGACTCGCGCCGCGCCGAAGTGAGTTTTCTTTCCACCACTGCCTATGCGGAGGCGTGAGCGAAATCCGCAATTGCGATGGGTAAAACATCGATTACGCGGAAGCCGCCACAATTGAGCGTTGAAAACGCATCGCTTTAGCGTGGGCACGCTGCGGTGCATCACATATCGGAACAAACCGCGGCCAAAATCGTTGATGGCGGGACGGGGAGTGGAGGACGAGTTCCATGAATGTGGTGGTTGTGTCCAACCGTGTCGCACGCGCCAAGCCCGACGAGCCGCTTGCCGGCGGTCTCGCGGCGGCGTTGTTGCCGATGGTGCGCGATTCCGGCGCCATCTGGGTCGGCTCCAGCGGCCAGGAAAGCGATGCGACGCAGTCGCATGATTCATTCGCCAAGATCGAAGCGCTCGGCAGCGGCGCGCTCGCGACCGTCGACATGCCGGCGCAGCATTATCGCGGCTACTATGAAGGCTTCGCCAATTCGGCTTTGTGGCCGGCGCTGCATTCGCGCCCGGATCTCATCCACGTCACTGCCGACGATTACGAATTGTATCGCGAGATCAACGCATTCATGGCGCGCGCGCTGCAGCGCTTCAATTCGCCTGAAGCCGTGTTCTGGGTTCAGGACTATCACTTCCTGACGCTGGGTGCGGAGCTGCGCCAGCTCGGCATCGAGCGCCCGCTCGGCTTTTTCCTGCACACGCCCTGGGCCGATCGCCGCACCATGTCGGCGGTGCCGCATTGCGAGGAACTCGCGGAGGCCATGTTGGCTTACGATCTGATCGGTTTCCAGACTGTCGAGGACCGGCAGAATTTCGAGGACTTTCTGCGCACCGAGCTCAGCATGAACATCGTCGACGGGACGGTGGCATCGCATTGGGGACTGACCCAGCTGGCGACGTTTCCAATCGGCATCGATGTCGAGGATTTTGCCGCACGTGCGACCAAGTCGGTCACCCGTCCGGAGGTGACACGGCTGCGCGAGAGCTTGCATGGCGCCAAGCTCGTGCTCGGCGTCGACCGTCTCGATTACTCGAAGGGGCTCGCCAATCGGGTGCGCGCCTTCGACCGCATGCTCGAAATCGAGCCCGGTCTCAAGCGCCAGGTCTCGCTGCTGCAGGTCGCGGTGCCGTCGCGCGGTAATATCAAAGCCTATCGCGAGCTGAAATCGGAGCTCGCCGGTCTCGTCGGCGAGGTCAACGGCCGTCACGGCGAAGTCGACTGGTCGCCGATCCGCTATCTCAACAAGGGCTTCTCCCAGCTCACGCTGGCCGGCTTTTATCGCGTCGCCAGCGTCGGTCTGGTGACGCCGCTGCATGACGGCATGAACCTGGTCGCCAAGGAATATGTCGCCGCGCAGAACCCGCTCGATCCGGGCGTGCTGGTGTTGTCGTCGTTTGCCGGCGCGGCCAAGGAGCTCGATGCCGCGCTCCTGATCAATCCGCACGACATTGACGGCATGGCGCGCCAGATCGCGGTCGCGCTGAAGATGAGCATCGAAGAACGCCGCGAGCGCTGGCATGCGATGGTGCGCAAGCTGAAAGTCGCATCAGTGCAGGCCTGGTTCGCGCATTTCCTGCACGTGCTCTCGGACGTGCGCACGCCGCTCCAGGCAGCCACGCGGCCGATCGTTCTCGAACTCGCCAGCCGCCGCGCGGCCAATAATCGCTAAAAATGCCGCAGCCCGACCCGGTGACAAGGAAATTTTTACCTTGTTTGCTTCATAGTCGTCGGCGTTATCGGCGTGTTCTCGGGTTTATGGCGTAGCGTGGAGTAGTGCCATGTCTGGCGCTGGTAGAGGCTTTACGACAGCGGCAAGTCTGCGGCGCGCGGCGTTAGGGCTTGCGATCGCGACCCTCACGCTGACCGCCGCAGTTCAAGCCGCCAATGCTCAAGCCGCCTCCGCGCAGTCGCTTCTGAGCGAGACCAAGATCGCACCGCACGCCCCGCTCCAGCACGCAGCGATCCAGCATGCCCCCGCGCCGGGCACCGGCGCAACGTCGCGTCCGCATGTCTATCTGATGCGCGGCCTTCTCAACATCTTCTCGCTCGGCATGGATCAGCTGGCGACCGAGATTGAGAGCCACGGCATCGACGCCAACGTCTATAACCACACGGTTGCCGATTCCGTCATCGCGCAGATCGCAGCGAAATATCACGCCGGCGATCACGGACCTTACATTCTCGTCGGCCATTCGCTCGGCGCCGATGCGGTGATGATGATGGCGCAGAGCCTCAATGCCCAAGGCGTGCCGGTGGCGCTGGTGATTCCGTTCGACGGCACCGGCTCCTATGCAGCGTCGAAGAACGTCGCCTGCGTGCTCAATATGACGCAGCGCGAATATGCCTATATGCGGCCGGGCGCGGGCTTCCGCGGCAAGCTGCAGAATGTCGACGTCTCGGGCGATCCTGGGATCGATCATTTCACCATCGACAAGTCGCCGCGGCTGCAAGGCATGGCGCTGAATTCGATCCTGCAGACGGTGCACGGGCAAGCCTGCCGGCCGGCCGCCGCGAACCCCACCGTGGCGAGCCCGAAAGGCGCGCCGGCGCCCAAGGTGGCGGCTCCGGGCGAGGCTAAGCCGAGCGAAACCTCCAAACAATCGGTCGAGACCCCGGCAAGCACTCTGCCCCCGGCGCACGGTATCGAGGGCTAGACCGCCTCCTCTCCGCAACGCGCCAAGACTGACCGGCCGCCAGCGCGCGCCCGATTTCTTTTGGCCGCCGTCTGCTAAACTCACCTCGGCTGAAACTTAAGCCGAAACACGGCTGACCGGCCTGCCGCGCCGGTCGGCTCGATCTCCGACAAAGATGGAGCGCTGCCCATGAGCACGACTGCCGCAGATTTCATGGCTGAGACTTTGGCAAGTGCGGGCGTCAAGCGAATCTACGGCGTTGTCGGCGACTCGCTCAACGGCTTCACCGACGCGTTGCAGCGCGCCAAGACTATTGAATGGATGCATATGCGCCACGAAGAGGGCGCGGCCTTCGCCGCCGGCGCCGAGGCGCATCTTACCGGAGAGCTAGCGGTCTGCGCCGGGAGTTGCGGCCCGGGCAATCTTCATCTGATCAACGGCCTTTACGACTGCCACCGCAGCCGCGTGCCGGTGCTGGCGATCGCCGCGCATATTCCGAGTACCGAAATCGGCATTGATTATTTCCAAGCCACCCACCCCGAAATCCTGTTCAAGGATTGCAGCCATTATGTCGAGCTGGTTTCCAATCCGGCGCAATTGCCGCAAATCCTGTTGCGGGCGATGCGTGCAGCCGTCGGCAAACGTGGCGTCGCCGTCGTCGTCATCCCGGGCGATGTCGCGCTGAGATCGACAAATGCGTTCGTGCCTAAATTTATCGTCCCGACGCAGCCCGCGATCTCGCCGGACAAGGACGCCGTCGCGCGCCTCGCAGCGCTGCTCAACTATTCAACGCGGGTCACTTTGTTCTGCGGCGCCGGCTGTGCCGGAGCGCATGCCGACGTCGTGGCGCTTGCTGAACGTCTCAAAGCGCCTATCGTGCATACGCTGCGCGGCAAAGAACACTTGGAATATGACAACCCGTTCGATGTCGGCATGACCGGCCTGATCGGCTTCGCCTCGGGCTACAAGGCGATGAAGAGTTGCGATGTCCTCCTCGTTCTCGGAGCGGATTTTCCGTACCGGCAATTCTTCCCCGAAGACGCCAAGATCGCCCAAATCGACGTCCGCCCCGAAGCGCTCGGCAACCGCTGTCCGCTCGAAGTCGGCGTGCTGGGCTCGGTCAAGGAAACGCTCAAGGCTCTGACGCCGCAGCTCAGCGAAAAGTCGGACCGGCAATTCCTCGATCTGGCGCTGGCCGACTACAAGTCGGCGCGCGCCGATCTTGACGCGCTCGCGGAAAGCAAGCCGAGCAGCACCACGATCCATCCGCAATATGTCACCCGGCTGGTGAGCGAACTCGCGGCGGATGATGCGATCTTCACCTGCGACGTCGGCACCCCGATCGCCTGGACCGCGCGCTATCTCAAGGTCAACGGCAAGCGGCGTATCGTCGGGTCGTTCAATCACGGTTCGATGGCGAATGCGATGCTGCACGCCATCGGCGCGCAGGCCGCGTTTCCCAAACGCCAGGTGATCTCGTTCTCCGGCGACGGCGGCTTCAGCATGATGATGGGAGATTTCATCTCGCTGTCGCAGCTTGGGCTTCCGGTCAAGATCTTTGTCCTCAACAACGGCACGCTCGGCTTTGTCGAAATGGAGATGAAAGTCGGCGGCTTCCTCGATGTCGGCTGCGATCTGAAAAATCCGAATTTTGCCGCCATGGCCGAGGCAATGGGTATAAAAGGCCTTCGCGTCGAGAAGCCGCAGGATCTCAAAGCCGCGGTCAGCGCCGCGCTGAGCCACAATGGGCCCGCTTTGGTCGACGTCGTCAGCGCCCGGCAGGAACTGGTCATGCCGCCGGCCACGACATTCGGGGAAGCGCGCAACTTCGGCATATTCATGATGAAAGCCGTGCTCGACGGCCGCGCCGGCGAGCTGATCGACCTAGCGCGGGTTAATCTCACGCGCTGAGGAGGCGCCGCGGCGCAGGAGCTTGCGCTTCGGCTTGACGGCATGACTTTGCTCGAGCCCCGCTTCGCGCGCGGCGCGCTGCAGGTCGTGACGGATCTCGTCGCGCTTCTCGTGGATCGAGGCGATCACCGGACCCATCGGAATGCCGAGGCCGACCAGCGCCGCTTCGGAAAGTTGCAGGCTCGCCTCGACGGTTTCCGGCACCGCGTCGGTGGCGCCGAGCCGATACAGATGGCGCGCATGATCGGCGTCGCGGGCGCGCGAGACGATGAGAATGTCCGGACGCATGGCGCGCACATGCTCGACGACATCGTCGATCAGATCGTGATTGTGGATGGTGATGATGACGCCGGCCGCCTGGGCAAGCCCGCAGATTTCGAGGAATTTGTCGTCGCTGGCGTCGCCGTAATAGACCTCATGCCCGTCGCGGCGGTCGCGCGTCACCGTCGACGAATCGGAATCTGCAGCGACGAACGGAATGCCGTGGTCCTTGAGCAGCGCGCAGACGACTTTTCCGACGCGGCCATAGCCGACCACGATAGCGTGTTTCTGCTCGGCGATTGGCCGGGCTGTCAGCTCCGCAGCCACTGCCGTGCTCACGCGCAGCCGCGCACCGATACGCCGCGCGGCAAACGAGAGGCCCGGCGTCAGCGCCATGGTGATCGCAGTCACCGCAAGCGCGGCGCTGGCGAGACGGGTTTCGATCAGTCCGAGCGCCGAGGCCATGCCGACGCCGACGAAAGCGAATTCGCCGCCGGGCCCGAGCAGCAATCCCGTCTCTACCGAAGTCGCCCAGGACAGCCGGAACATCTTGGCGAGCCCGATCACCAGCAGCGCCTTGACCGTGATCAGCCCGACAACAGCAGCAAGCAACGGCACCGGTGCATAGAACAATTCGCGCACGTCGATGTCCATGCCGACGGTGAAAAAGAAAATGCCGAGCAACAGACCCTTGAACGGCTCGACCGCCGCTTCGATCGCCTTGCGGTATTCGGTCTCGGCAAGCAAGAGCCCGGCAACGAAGGCGCCCAAGGCCATGGAAAGGCCTGCCTGATTGGCGACGACGCCGGCCGCCAACACTACGAACAGGACGGCGGCGATGAAAAGCTCGCGCGAGCGGGTCGACGCCACCAGCCGAAACAGCGGCCGCATCAACAGGCGGCCGAACAGCACGATGGCGGTGAGCGCGACAAGCGCTTGCAGAAAGGCCCGAACCAGGCTTTGCAGGACCGAGCCGCCCGGTACCGCCGCCAGGAGCGTGATGAAAATCAGGATCGGAATAACGGCAAGGTCCTGCGCCAGCAGCACGGAGAACGAGGCGCGCCCGACATTGGTGTTGAGGCGCTCCTGGCGCGATAGCAATTCGAGCACGATCGCCGTTGACGACAGCGACAGACAGGCACCAATGATGAGGGCCGCGGAATGGTCGAGGCCGGCATGGTCCGCGGCGGCGGCAAGCAGCGCCGTGGTGGCGATCACCTGCAGACCACCCAGCCCGAAGACCAGGCGGCGCATGGTCAGGAGGCGGGAGAACGACAACTCGAGACCGATCAGGAACAAGAGAAAGACGATGCCGAGTTCAGCGATGCCGGCAACATCCTTGGCGTCGCCGATCGTGATCCAAGAGAGCGGCGGGAACAGGTGGGTCAGCGAGCCAAGGCCGAACGGCCCGAGCAGCGCGCCGGCGCCGAGATAGCCGAGCACCGGCGAGAAGCCGAGCCGGCTGACGATCGGCACCACAATACCCGCCGTGCCGAGCACGACGAGCGCATCGCTATAGGCTGACACATCGGTCAAAAGAAAGCTCCACGGCACCTTCCGCCGCCGCAGATTAGGCCGAGTCGGAAGCACGGGCCACCGCGTGCCTTATTCGCTGCGCCGCGCCAAGCCTTGTTGACGTCACGCGCCGCTTTTCGCAGCATCCGCCTTTGGCCGCCTTTAGCGCCCCAAGTGCGGGAGCGGCCCAAGTCCGGGCGAAAATTTCCATGACCGATCTCACGATCACATCGATCCGCGCCACCATTCTGCGCATGCCCTGGCCGGACACGCCGTGGCTCAAGGGCCATGCTTTCGGCGACAGCCGCAATATCCTGGTGCTCGATGTCGAGACCAAAGGCGGCATCACCGGCATGGGCTATCTGCTGCTGTTCCGGCCGGGCATCAAATCGATCATGGCGTGCCTCGACGAAGCGATCATTCCGCGCGTCATCGGCAAGGACGTCAGCGCGGTGGAGGCGATCTGGCAGGATCTGTGGCGTGCGACTGTCACCTATGGCCGCGGCGGCATCGCCTGCATGGCGATGTCGGCGCTCGACATCGCGCTGTGGGACGCGCTCGGCAAAGCGGCGAAGCTACCGCTGCATCGGTTGTGGGGGCATTACCGCGCGCAATTGCCTGTTTACGGGTCCGGCTGTTTCCGCGGCGCGGGCGGCGACGGCATGATCGCCAAAGCGCTGCACTATAAGGAGCGCGGCTACAAGGCGATCAAGATGCAGGTCGCCCACACCGCGGACCTCGCCGCCGACCTCGACAATGTCAAACGCATGCGCGAGGCGGTCGGGCCCGGCATCGACATCATGATCGACGTCAATATGGGCTGGACCGCCGATGTCGCGATCCTGATGGGCCGCAAATTTCAGGACTACGATGTGTATTGGCTGGAAGAGCCGGTGGTGCCGGACGACTTCGCCGGCTATCTGCGCATCGCGCATGCGCTCGATCTGCGTATCGTTGGCGGCGAAACGCATTTCACCCGCTTCGATTTGAAGCCGTTCTTTGAGAATCCGCAACTGCCGATCTTGCAGCCCGATCCGATGCGCGGCGGCCTGACCGAATTGCGCAAGATCGCAACCGTCGCCGACACCTGGGGCATGACGATCGCGCCACATCTGTTTCCGGAGCTGAACGTGCAGCTTCTGGCCGCGATTCCGAACGGGCTCTGGATCGAGGACATGGGCCTGTCCGACGATCTGTGGATCGAGCCGGTGCCCGTCAAAAACGGCATGATCACCGCGCCGGAACGCCCTGGACACGGGCTTGCCTTCAGGCCGGAAGTACTGCGCGATTTTGCCGTTAAAAATTGATTGTCTGAACCGCACGCTGTGCTATGGCGACCAACCATCGCGGCGGATTAGATTTCGATTTTGCGCATGTCCTTGTCGGAAAACCGGTGCCGACTTTTCGCGGGACATGCGTTAAGCCAACCAGCGAGGTCCCGGATGAGGGCTCTTTGCGCGCTGATCAGCGCCGTCCTGCTGGCCTCGGGCGGCAGCGCGGAAGCAGGCTTCATCGACGATAGTTCGAATTTCAGCCTGGCGATCTCGGTGCTGCGCGGGGCGGTCGGCGCGCATGGGCGTGTGCTCAAGATCGAAGGCGACGCCAACGGCATCGAAATCGAAGCGCAGAATCCGAAAAATCCCAATCACATCGATCGCTGGCGCTACGGCATCGTCAACTATCTCGGTATGATTCCGCTGCGGCATCTGACCGGTCCGGAGCCGGTCGATCCGACGCTGATCAACCCGGACCTCGAAGCAAATTTGTTCGATCTCGACGCCATCCAATTCTCCGCCGTGCCAAAGCTCATCGACGCCGCCATCGCGCGTGCGCGCCTGCGGGACGAGGCCAAGGTCACGCATATGGAAATCGAACGGCAGACCTACATCCTGCCGGAACCGTCGAGCGGAGACGTGCGCTGGACCTTGCATATCGATAGCGGCCGCGAGCGCGCCGACGTCATCGCCAATGCCGACGGCATCATCATCGGAGCCGATCTCAGCGGCACCCAGCGTGCGAGAATGCTCAATATCCTCAAGGAGCCCGAACTTGCGGCCGATGCCGCCACGGCGTTTCGCGACCGTATCGGCACGCAATCGGTTCTGACGAGAGTCGGCATCGCGCCGAAGACCGTGGCGTTCGGCACCAATATCCGCGACCAGTCGCTCGCCCGATTGGGCGGCGACCTGCCGTCGACCGCGGCCTTCACCTGGGACTTGAACGGGCTGCAACAGCAGCTTGGCACCATCGATGTCAGCGCGCAGATGGGCACGCCGGCGCCGGCCTCGTTCAGCGTCAACGACGTCGACTGGACCATCGTCGATAAGCTCGAGAGCGACGCGATGGCCAAAGCCGCCATGCCGCAATCGAGCATCAAAGATATCGTCCTTGCGGTATCGACCGATCAGCCGGGCCAGCCGGTTCTCAACTGGACGGTCGAAATCGTCGAGCCGAGCGGCGAAGTGACCAAGGTGGTCGCCGACAAAACCGGCGCCATTGTCCGTGTCGAGCTGCCGGAATCGCGCCGGCCTAAAATCGACTGGCGCCAGCCGGCGGCGCTCGCCGGTGCCATCGCCCGCGTCGGCACGATCTTCGGCCAGAACGCAAGGATTGCTTCTATCGTCGCCGATGACCGGCGCGGACGCATCACTGTGGACGATCCCGCGCATGGCGGCCAGGCGGCGACCTTCGATTTCACCGGCGACGGCGTCTCGCGCGCCGGCATCAGCTTTTCACTGGACTCGATGGGGCCGCGTTTCTCCGTCGCCGACCTTGCGGCGCTGAACGCGCAAAAACTCGCGGCCCTACAGGCCGACGCCTTCAAACGATTGAGCGGAGCGAAGCAGGCCTATCTGGAGAGCGTCACCATCGGCGCGCATCCCTTTGTCCGCCAGGCCGGCGCCCATGCCATCGAAGTGCGCCTGCGGGACGTGCCGGAGGATTCGGTCAAAGCCGAATACGCTTGGATTGTTTATGATTTCAGCGGCCATGTGCTGGATTTTGTGACATTTTGATTGATCTTTGCTGCCACGCTAATCGGCAAGCAAAAAATATCGAAAAATATTCGTCATTTCCGCGGGTTGTTAGCGTCGCTTTGCGCATGCCTGGCAAGAAACCGTTCACGACGTCACCAAGGCTTGCCGTCCGGATACCGGGTCGGCGCCAAATCAGGCAGGACATAACATCGCCCTACCTATAAGATTACATTTAGAAGCACGCGGCGAAAGTTTCGGCAGTCTGCGTACGACCGCGCGATCTTCTTGATGAAGGAACGGCGATGCGCGGCAGCGGTCGTCAATTCGAGTGGAGCAGATAATGCCTCAGGGTACCGTCAAGTGGTTCAACAGCCAAAAAGGCTATGGGTTCATTCAACCGCAAGCCGGCGGCAAGGATATCTTCGTTCACGTCTCCGCGGTGCAACGCGCCGGGCTGAACGGTCTCAACGAAGGTCAGGTCGTCGAATACGAAGAGGTCGCGAATCGCGGCAAGATGTCGGCGGAAAATCTGAAAGTTCAGCGCTGAGCTTGGCCGACTCGGCAGCGCACCACGCCTACATATCCAGACGGCAATTCGTCTCCGGAATGGCGCAGCAGGGATAGACGTAGCCCGCTTCGGGCTCGTCGATAGGTTCGACATAGCTGACGCGGCCTTCGCTGACCGCGGTGCGGCACAGGCCGCAACTGCCGGCGCGGCAGCCGAAGGTCGGCGAAACGCCTGCGGCTTCGGCAAGGTTGAGCAGCGTTCCCGAAGCCGGCGTCCACACCGCTTCTGTATTGCTGCGCGCGAATGTGACGTTGAATGCCGCCGCCGGATCGGCGGCGACATCGCCGCGCGCCGGCAATAGTGTCGACGGGCCGAACGCCTCGTAGCGGATGCACAGCGGGTTGACGCCGGCCGCGGCCAAGCCGCCGTGCATCTGGCGGATGAAGCCGCCCGGACCGCAAAGGAAAATTTCGGCCAAGGGCGCCACGGCGTGCGGTAGGAGATCGGCCGGCACAAGCCGTCCGCGCTTGGGCGCGGGCAGTCCGGCAACAGGCGCGCCGTCATATTGCGAATAAGCGAGCTTCACTTCGAGATTTGGCCGCTCTGCCGTAAGCGCCTTGAGTTCGTTGACGAGCGCATGCTGCTCCGGCTCGCGCATGCCGAAGGCGGCAAACACCTTGCGTGCGCCGTCGCGCGTGACTCGCTCGATCATGTTCATGATCGGCGTCACCCCGATGCCGGCGGCGGCCAGAACGAGCGGCGTATCAGCCTCCACATCGGGATGGAAATTGCCGCGCGGCCGCTCGACATCGAGCGCGTCGCCGGCTTTGAGGACCGCGACCCGCGCCGAGCCTGGGCCAAGCCGGCCTTGCGCGTCGCGCTCAAGCTTCACGGTGACGCGATAGCGCCTGTCCTCTTCGATCGCGGAGAGGCTGTAAATGCGCTTGAGACCGTCCGGCCAGGTCAGCGTGAGATATTGACCAGGCAGCGCCGCCGGCAATGCCGCGCCATCATGCGGCCGCAACCAAATCGAATAGACGTCGCGCGCCTCGGGCACGACCTCATCCACCACCATCAGCCGCGACTGCGGTACGGCGTGCTCCATGAGCCGGCGCAGCTCGGCATCGATCATTCGCCGCACCCGCGTGCGCCACTTTGTGGAAATGTCGCGCGCCCGCACCACTCGCCGCAACCGCGCCGGATCGCGATCGGTAAACTGAGTAGCGGCGATGACTTCGCTCACCGCCGGCGACGCGGTCTCGCGTGAGATGAGCGTGATCGCATCCGACGGCGCGACGGTCCCCTCTTCGAGGACCCGGCAATAAAAGCCGGTGCGGTTGGCGGCGAGAAAGCGCACCGAGAAGTCGCTCCCGGCATTCATATGCATCACAAGCTTGTAGCAGGGGATGCGCGGCTCGGAGACCTGCAGCAGCGCCGTCCCCATGCGCAGAACGTCGCCGATGCGAAGCTCGCTTTCGAGCAGGCCCTGCGTGGTGACATTCTCGCCGAACTGGCCCATCGGCAGCGCCGCGCGGCCGATCTCGCGGCGCCAGAACTCGTAATGTTCGAGCGGATAGCAATAGACCGCCTTGTCGATACCACCATGCGCCGAGAGGTCGGCCTGGCCGTCGCCGATGAAATTGAGCCGCTTCAAGGTCAGCGGCGCGTCGACCGGCGTTTTGAGGATTCCGGTACGAAACGACGTGCCGCGGTAGGTGACAAGCCGTGGCTCGCCGACATTCAAGGAGACGACCTTGCCGTTCATGCCAGTCTCAAACAATCGTTGAAATACACCGACCGCCATGAGCGGGATTAGGCGATCCCGGTCATGACGGTCAATGTCCGTGCCGCGCGAGAGGGGAAGGTTGCTCGCGCCGTTCGGATAAAGTCGCTACGCCGCTTTCGGGCTTCCGATCGCCGGCACCGGCGCGACGTCTTGCTGGAACCGGGCGTGGTTCGCTTCGAGATCCTGCTTGATCTCGCCGACCGCCATAGGTTTGCGGGCGTGGAAGGCGAAGATCCATGCGATCCCGGCGGCGAGATAGACGAGATAGGCGTAGGGGAAGTAATTGACCGGCGGGTCCGGGATCGGGATGACGCTGCCCACGGTCGGGATCATCAAGAGGACAAGCGAGGCAGCGCACATCACAAGATCGATGGGGCGCTGCTCGCCGAGCCGCTTGAGATAGACCGGCGCCGCCACGGTGATTAGGCAATACGGCGTGATGAAACCGAAGGCCGCGAGCGTGCCGGCATAGTTGAAGATATCGAGCGGCGCGAGACCGCGGAGCGCAGCGATGGTCGGCAGCAAGAACGAGATGATCGCAAAAATCGTCACCGCGATGTGCGGCGTCTCGTTGGTCGCGTGAGCTTCCGCCGTCGCCTCATGGAAGATGCCGTGACGGCCCATCGCATAGATGACGCGCGAGCCGGCATTGACGCAGGAACAATTGAGGGCGAAGAAGCTGACCATGGCGCCGAGCGACAGCGGGATCGACAGCACCCCGACATGGGCAAGCTCCGCCAAAGTGTTCAGCGGCGTGTCCAATTTGTCGAGCGGCGTCGAATAGCCGCGGACGCCGAGTACCATCACATAGGTGACGAAGACGAAGAAGGCGCCGGAGATGATGAGGCTCACCATTACCGCGCGCGGGATGGTCTTCAGCGGATCCTTGGCTTCATCGCCGAAAGCGGTGGCGCACTCGAAGCCGACCAGACTGAAGATCGCGACCACGACGCCGAGACCGACGCTCGACCACGGCAACTGGCTGACGTCGAATTGCGCCGTGTCGACCGCGAAGTGGTGTTGCGACAGAACGATGAAGCACAGAGCGAGAATCAAGGCCACCGAAATGCCCTCGAAGAACAGCATCAGCAAGGCCGAGAGCGTCACGTTCTTCCAGGCGCAATACCAGGACGTGGCCACGCAAATCGCAAACAGCGCGACCGGCGGCACATTCAGTCCGACCATTTTCAGAAGCGTATCGGCGAAGATCGAGAAGCCGGTGGCGCCGGCGATTGAGATGCCGAGATAGGCCCAGATCAGCGACCAGCCGCCGACCGCGCCGGCGGTGACGCCGAGGCCGCGGCAGATGTAAGCGTACATCGAGCCCGCCCCGGTGGAGCGGCTGGCGAATTGGTTGAGATTGTAGGCGACGAACAACAGCATGACGGTGCCCAAGGCATAGGACATCCAGCTCCAATCGCCGGTGTTCGAATACATCACCGGGATGATCAGAGCTGCCGTCATGGTGGGAGAAATCAGTGCCACAGCTTGCGCCAGCACTTCAGAGAAGTTCAGACAGTTCGGTTTCAGCGCGATGTTAGGCATGACCATAGGCTCCGTTGCATTGGACGACACGTCCTGCGCCCCTTCGACGTCCGAGCCCGGTCTCAAGACCACGATGCGGCAGGCCTAGATTGAAGGCTATTGCGCGGATGGACCCGTCAACACATCCAGTTTCCAAATGACAGGGGGTCCAGCGGAAGATGTCCACGCTTACATTGCGTGCAACCGCACACGGCCGCGCAATTGAAGAAGCGCATGCGCTCCACAGCGTGTGCACAGCGAACAAAAAATGAAAACCCGAACACAAAAGTGAAAAATACCATGTCGCCGTCCAACCACCGCTCACGCGGTATCAAGACAGCGCACCCATCCTCGTGGCGGGCCTAGAGCCTGATCCTCGAAGGACCAAGCTCAATCAAAAGGCCGCGTCAGAAGCTCCAGTCCACATCGAGATCCGAATCGACACGGAGTTGAGAACCAACGCCCCCGCTGATCGCCGCGTAGGCGCCGAATTTCACGCCCTTGACCGCCTCGTCGTAGCGATAAGTCGACAGCGTGGGCAATACGTCGAGGCCGGGCATCGCGCTTTGCTGATCGATCGAAGTCAGGCTGCAGCGATAGCATGGATTGACGAAGCGCAGCGCGACATCGCCGCAGCGGGCATTGGTGAAATAATCCTCTTCATGCTCGTCGATGCCGACGACCACGATGTTGGGCCGGAAGCGATTCATCGGCACCGCTTGCGGCAGCTTTTGATTGAGCGAGGCATGCGAGGCCTGTGAAATGACGAGAACGCCGTAATTGTCGACAAAGCTCGTCGGCGCCGCGTCGCGCTCCGGATATTGCACACCGCCCTTGCGCAGCGTCGCCGGATCGCACTTCACGAGCCGAAATGTTCCGCCGAGATATTTGCTGAACCAGGCATCGGCCTCGGGTGTGGTCGACATGGCGCCGTGCTTTTCGCCGAACAGCGAAATCGCGACCGGCTGACCGCCCTCGTCGGCCGCTACATGCAAAGGCTCCATGTCCGGCGCCGTCAGCGTCATGCCGCCATTGAGCTGCGGCTTCACCAGCGCCAGCGTCGAATGCTCGCGCTGGGTGACGAAATTGCCTTCGGCATCCACCACCATCCAATTGCGATCGAATGCGAATCCGGTCGGCACGACGGAAACTTCTTTCATGCGCACCCCGGCGCAGGATTTGACGGGGTAAACGAAGAGATCGGAAATGGTCGGCATGACACGCCTCCTCCTGGTGGCCCGGCATTAGCCCGCGGCGCTGACCACAAGCGGGACCGTCCCCGCATTGTGGAAAGCGTCGGCAAAAAAACGATCCGCAGGCAGCCCGGCGCGCCGCGTGAAATCGAGAAACGCGGCATCGATGAGACCGGGACCACCGCAGGCATAGACGTCGAAGCGCGACAGATCCGGAAAGTCCTGCAGCACAGCGCAATGCACCAAGCCGGTGCGTCCGGTCCAGGCGTCTTCCGCTGACGGCTCGGACAGAACCGGCGTCACGTGGACACAAGCTTTCATCGCGAGCTGGTCGAGCGCGTAAAGTCCTTCTTTGCGCCGGCTGCCCCAGTAAAGATGTAGCTCGCGCTGCATGCCGCCCTGCTCGAACGCTTCGAGCATGGCCTTGATCGGGGCGATGCCGGTGCCACCGGCGAGCAGAATCGCCGGACGCTGCGCCGCTGTCGCGTCGTCGCAAAATCCGAATTCGCCGAACGGCCCTTCGAAGCGAAGGATGTCGCGCGCCTGCATGCGCTCATGCACATGCGTGGTGAAACGGCCCTGGGCGATGCGGCCGATGTGAAGCTCGAGCGTGCCGTCCGGGCGCGGCGCATTGGCGATCGAGAAGGCATGCGAGCGGCCGTCGTCGCCGATCAGCGAAATATATTGGCCGGGCCGAAACTGGATCGCCGCATTCGGTGGCGGCTTCAGCGTCACGATCGCCACGTCGCGCAAAGGCTTCGTGATTGACGCGACGCGGGCTGGGCGCCGATACATGGCGCCGATCGGTCGCGCCGGCAGTTCCGCGACATCGAGCGTGACGTCGCCGAGGGGCCTGGCGCAGCACAAATACGCTTCGCCGCACGCCGCGGCTTGCCGCGTTCGCAGCGGCGAGTTCTCATCATAAGTAACGTCGCCGGCGACGATGACGGCCTTGCAGCTGCCGCAAGTGCCGCCGCGACAAGCATGCGGCAGCCAGATTTCCTGGCGCAGCGCCGCGTCGAGGATCGCCTCGCCCTGATTGACCGGAAAGCTCTTGCCGGTGCGGCTGAGAGTCACGAAAGGCAATCTTGCCAAAGACACGGCTGCCGAAGTCATGGTCGCTGCACGTTTCCTAGTCACACTGCTTGCCAAAACTCCTTGCCAAGTCCTGTGAGCGTATGGTCCCCATGGACCAGGGAAAAGGTCCAAGAATGACTGACGGAGGGGTCCAGTGCTGCGGCCTTGGAAAATCAGCCTCGCCGAACGGGTCGACCGGCGGCGCAGCATTCCGGTCTATCAGCAGATCGTTCAGGCGCTGATCCACGACATCCAGCGCGGACGCCTGTTGCCCGGCACGTTTCTGCCGAGTAGCCGTGAGCTTGCCACCACGCTCGGGGTCAATCGCAAGACCATCGTCATCGCCTATGACGACCTGATCGCGCAGGGCTGGCTCGCGCCCGACGGCACGCGCGGTACCATCGTCTCAAGCTCGCTGCCGGAACTGGCGCCGCGCCCGGCGCCGATCCTGCAGCCCGACATCGGGCCCGAGGCCTCGGCGCCCGAATTCAAGATCCGTCCCGCGGCGGATCCCCTCCCCGCTTTTGTCGAGAGCACGCAGCTGACGTTCGATGACGGCGCGCCGGATGCGCGGCTATTCTCGCCGGATGTGCTGTCGCGCGCCTACCGCACGGCATTGCGACAGGCGGTGCGCGGCAATCTGCTCGGCTATGGCGATCCGCGCGGCTCACCGATCCTGCGCGCCACCATCGCCAATATGCTGATGACGCATCGCGGCCTGGTCGCCAATGCCGACAATATTTGTATTACGCGTGGCAGCCAGATGGCGATCTTTCTCGCCGCGCGCATTCTGGTGCGGCCCGGCGAGACTGTTCTGGTCGAGTCGCTGAGCTATGCGCCGGCCTGGCAGGCGTTCCGCGCCGCCGGCGCCACCGTTGTCGGCGCCAAGCTCGACGACAACGGCTTGGATGTCACAGACGTCGAGCGGCTGTGCCGCAAGCACAAAGTGCGCGCGCTCTATCTGACGCCGCATCATCAGTTCCCGACCACGGTGTCGCTGACGCCGCAACGGCGCTTACGGCTTCTCGATCTCGCAAGCCAGTTCGGCTTCGCCATCATCGAGGACGATTACGACCACGAATTTCATTTCGAGCAGCAGCCGCTATTGCCGATGGCAAGTTACGCGCCGCGTCGCACGGTCTATATCGGCTCGATGTCGAAGCTGTTGTTGCCAGGCCTGCGCATTGGCTACGTCGCCGCAGCCCCCGACGTCATCCGCATGATGGCGAACGAGACTGTGATCGTCGATCGTCAGGGCAATGCGCCGACGGAACTGGCAGTCGCCGAACTGATCGAATCCGGCGAGTTGCATCGCCATTCACGCAAGGCGCTGCAGGTCTATCTCAAGCGACGCAATGCGTTCGCCGAGCTGTTACGGAAAAATTTCAACGGCCTGATCGATTTCAAAGTGCCGGACGGCGGCCTTGCATTCTGGATCACATTTCGCGACGCCGCGGTGCTCGACGCCGTCGAAGTCGGCGTGCCGCGCGGCACAGTGCGGTTCCTGCCCTCGCGCTCATTCGCCATTGCACCGTTCGATGAGCGCGGGCTTCGCCTCGGCTATGCCAGCCTCAATACCGAAGAAGCCACCGAAGCCGTGCACCGGCTCCGGCAATTGGCCGACATCGCGCTGCGCAAGGAGAGCGCGGTGTCTTAGGAGCATCTCTGGCCACAGCAGCAGCGTAGCTGCCGCGCTTCGCTCAAAACACACTCTGCTGATTGAGGGCATCGATCCGGTCAGCAAGGACCCGCATGATGAAATCGTCGAGCGTGCTTGCAAGATCGGGACGCTCGGAGCGCATACGCTCGAGGTTGCCGCGCGTGAGTGTGAAGAGGATGGTCGGGCCTTCCGAAGATACTGTCGCGGATCGCCGCGTGCGCCTAAAGAAGCCCATCTCGCCAACGACCGAATGCGTCGCAATCCGGCGGACGCGCAGAGGCTCCTTGGCGAATCCCGCGATCTCAACAACAAGATTGCCGGCAGCAACGAGATCGAGCGTATCGGCAGGATCACCCTGGCGATAGATGACTTGCGAGGCGTCGGCATCCTTTCGCTCGAAATAAGCAATGAACTCGCTCGCCTTGGCGGCATCGCCGATTTGATGCTGCAGCCAGCATTCGAAACCACCGACATTTCTGTCTTCATTCAAACCGGATTTGGCGAGAAGCTGATCTTCGCACCAGGCCAGGGCCACATTGAGATCGTCCAACGCCTTGTGCCGGCTCTTGCCGCCGAAAAATCCGCCGCGTTCCATCGCCGCATGAGTGGCCGGCGAAAGCGAACAAAACACGAGGACGATCCCGTGCTGATCACAAAACGAGCGCAGCTTGGCGAAACTGACGAAGGCCGAGGAATCGGCGCCGGACACCATGGCAAAGTCCAAGATCACATAAGCGACCTGGCACGGCAGCAGAGCGCGGATGTCATATTTGATGCGCTCAAAAACGCCCTCCGAGGAGCCAAAAAAAATGTATCCCGTCAGCCAATACAAATGGATGGCGTCGCCGGTTTCGCGCAGGAACGCGGACGCTTCAAGCGACCTGTCGACATAACTTGCGAAGTCCGCGCGCGTGCGATGGCGGCGCACCACGCCACGGCGTGCATAGCTGATAACAAATAAAAAGCAGGCGCAAATCAGCCCAGCCAGCACGCCGGTGAGATAACCGTAGATCAAGCAGACGGCAGCGATGGCAAGCGCCAGAAAAAGATCGAACCACGCCCGCTGCGCGTAAGGCCGTCGCAGCGCATCCACGACAAAACTATAGGCTAAATAAAAGACCAGGCCGGCGATGATCGGAACCGGTATCAGCCCGAGCATGTTCACGTTGGCGATGCCGACGAGGCCGATAACGAGCGCGCATATGAGCCCGCTCATCCAGGTCGATCCGATCTGCGCGCAAAGGTGGCTGGTTGCGACCTGAAGGCTGCTGGTGGTGCCGCCGAACACAGCGGCAATCAAGCTGCCGATGCCGTGCGAACGGAATTCGCAATTGAGGTCGCCGGCAGCCTGACGCGTGACTTCTATGCTCGAAACCTTGGTGACGAGCGAAATCAGCGCCACAATGGTGACCGCCGCAATTTCAGGAATAAGTCGCGGTAGCATTGGCCATGTCAGATGCGAGCCGCGGATCGCCTCGAACGGCAGCCATTTGCTCAACGTGCCGAGCGAGTGGAAATACCAGCCGTGCACGGGGTCAGACAGGTCCAGCACACGCAGCGCCGCCATTCCGATAATCCACATCGCGACCAAGGCGCCCGGCATCGCCAAAGGTGACCTGACTAGCCGTCGGACCAGCAACAAGACGGCAACGGCGAGCACTGCACAGGCAAGCTTGATGCTGTCTGCGACGGTCCAGCCTGTCGCCAGCGCAAGCGGCGAAAGCGCTGCTTTCCCAGCGATCATTCGCACTGCGCCGGTGGCCAGGAATCCTCCCGTCGCGATGAGAAATCCGCCAACGACGAAATAGGGCACGAAGCGAAAATAGGATCCCCAGCCGCGCGCGCCAAAAAGGTAAAGCATCGCGCCGGTCAGAAAAGTCGCCGCGGTGAACACAAGCATCACCGTCTGAATGGCGTCGTCCTGGCTGCCGCCGGCGTCGATGATGCTGGCTCCGGTCGCAGCGCTCAACAGCACGAGAACGGCGCCTGTCGGCGAGTCGATGCCTGTCGTCAGCGGCGGCAGTGAGGTCGTGAACGCGATCCAGGCGCCGCACAAGCAGGCCCCGATCAGCATCGACCAGATCGCGACCGGGACGCCCGCGCTCAAATCGCCTTGGAACATCAGTGCACCGAATGACACGATGTTGGCGATCAACACGACTGACGATACCAAGCCGGCGACCGTGTCATGGAGCACATTGCGCCCGACCGCCAGCGCCTGTTTGCGGCGTTTGACGATCGCGGCGGCGGAGTCGATATCGATTGCGCCAACACTCTCGAATTGCCGTAACTGCTCATCCATTTGGCACCTCTGGAGCACCTCGGAGCAATCGCACGACGTCAACGATCATCGAAGTTTCAGGAAACTCGCGATGATCGCCATCACAGCCCGGCGGAATTATTTGCGGATAGAGGGTTCTTTACCCCGCTTAGAACGAAAGCAAATGTATTCGCGAATTCACAAAACGCAAACTGAACGGCCGCGAACCGGACGCTCACCCCGTAAAACGTCCCATCGACATGGGAACCATGACTGTTACGTGACGGCTGAGCAAGGACGCCGGGTGAATAACTGCCCACGGCGCCCCCGACGATCAGACGGTCGGCCGTTAAGATACTTTCAGCAACACATCCGCCAGCCATTCCGGCTGATCGATCATCACGTCGTGGCCGCTGGTGTCGTTGATGAATGTCTGCCACGACGGATCCGCCTTGCATTCGGCAAGCGCTCTGTCGAAAGCGGCCTGCGGATATTGCGGCGCGCGGATATAGGTCTTCTTTGCAATCGCATCGCGCTTGCCGGTGAGCCTGATCGTCTGCAATGCCGGACCGTTCGGCTGCTCCGTCAGTTTCGAGTCGATCCAGGCGTAATCCTTCTCGCTCTTTGAGAACGTCTTGGCCGGCGGCGGCTTGCGGCCGGGCTCGCCGCGCGCCACCGCTTCTTCCATGGCCTTGCGGCTGAACTCGGAAATGTAGTCGGTGCCTTTCTCGCCGTCGTGCGGCTTGAACGCATCGAGCCAGACGATGGAGGCGACACGATCGTGAATCTGTTCGAGCGCACCGGAGCACGGCCAGCCGCCATAGGAATGCGGCACGAGGCAGATGTCCTTGAGATCCTCCCAATTCGCCAGATTGACGATGTCGGTGATCTGGGTGTCGAGATTGATGTCCTTGCTGAGAAGATGCGAGCGGTCGCCATTGCCGGTGAGCGACGGCGCATAGACCTTGTGGCCGTGGCTCTCGAGAATGTCGGCGGTGTGCCGCCAGCACCAGCCGCCATGATAGGCGCCGTGGATAAGTACGAATGTCTTGCGCGTAGCGGCTTGCGCCCTCGCTTGCGTCCCACCCAGCATCGCAACCCCGGCGGCTCCCGCGCCCAACGCCACGCGGCGCGTTACTATATGATCTCGCATGCATCCTCCCCGCTTGGCCTGTGCGCAGCGTAGCAGCAACGCCGGCGAACCGGGTGCGTCAAAGGCGGGTGGCAGATACTTGAAAGGCTGGTAGCGGAGGCCCGTTACCGTCAATCCCCACAGTCAATCACATATAGCCTGCGAGTTCGGTCCTAAGCGCCACATGCCCGACCGCGTTCAGATTGCTACGCAGGGTAGGAATTCAAGCATCACCCTCATTGGAGTGTCCCTGCCCGATTTGGCCAAGGTCCCGACGGAAGAGTATTGACCTAAATCAAAGACACGGGTCCCGGCCCCAACTATTGCCTCAAACGGACGGCGGCAACTGTAACGGTCCCGCACGATCCACCCACTAAGTCTGACCAGCCGTTCTCGCAAAGGGGTAGACGAGATGCGTGTCTCTTTGCTTCTTGGAAAATCCGTCCTTGCGGCAGCTATTATGGTAACGCCGTGCGCCCTAGCACAGCAGGCGCCCCCTGCTCCACCTGCCGTCGGAGTGATCACTGTTAAGCGCCAGCCGATGACCGAGAGCTACGAATTCAACGGCCGAATTCAAGCAATCAACAGTGTCAACATCGTCGCCCGCGTCAGCGCTTTCCTGGAGAAGCGGCTTTTCACGGAAGGTACGGACGTCAAAAAGGGCGACCTGCTCTACGTCCTCGAACAGCCGCCCTATCAGGCGACGGTCGATGTCCAAAAGGCAGCGGTCGCGCAGGCTCAGGCGCAGCTCGATAACGACAACATCTCGCTCTGGCGCGCCCAGCAGCTCGTGAAGACAAATGCCGGGACCCAGCAGGCGCTGGACTCCGCGGAAGCAACGCAGCGCAGTGCGGCGGCCCAGTTGCAAGCGGCGCAAGCCCAGCTCGAGACGGTGCAGATCAATCTCGGCTATACGGAGATTCACTCTCCCATCGACGGCCGGGTCGGCCGCACCTCGGTCACCATCGGCAACGTGGTCAATCCGAACTCCGGTACCCTGACGACGGTGGTCAGCCAGGATCCGATGTATGTGGTCTTTCCGATACCGACGCGCCGCGCCATCGAGTTGCGCGAGGAGTATGCCGAGAAGGGCGGATTCGATGCGGTGGAGATCCGAATTCGCCTGCCGGACGGGCGGATCTATGGCGAAACCGGGAAGGTCGATTTCATCAACAACACGATCGCCCAGGACACCGACACGCTCCTCGTCCGCGGAGTGATTCCGAATCCCGTCCTCGCGTCCCAGACAGCGGGAGGCGTCAACCTTCGCGAGCTCGTGGCCGACCAGTTCGTCACCGTCCTCCTTGAATCCGTCAAGCCGAGGCTGGTCATCGCCGTGCCGCGCGCCGCGATCCTCGCCGATCAGCAGGGCAGCTACTTGTACGTGGTCGATGATCAGAATATCGCCCGGCAGCGCCGGGTCACACTCGGCGAGTTGACGCCGGAGACCGCCGGCATTGCGGACGGCCTCAAGGAGGGAGAGCGAGTCATCGTCGAGGGAGTCCAGCGCGCGCGACCGAACGCCCCGGTGACACCTGCGCCCGTAACGTCCATCTCCACCCGGAGCTGACACCGATGATTTCCGCAGTTTTCATCGACCGGCCGCGACTTGCGATCGTTATCGCGATCGTCGTCACGCTAGGAGGGCTTCTGGCGCTTACGCGGATTCCGGTCGCGCAGCTCCCCGATATCGTGCCCCCCCAGGTCGAGGTCACGGCGATGTACCCGGGTGCGTCCGCCGAGGTGCTCGAGGCGACCGTGGCCCAGCCACTGGAGTCGAAGATCATCGGCGTCGACAAGATGATCTACATGAAGAGCACGAGCGGAAATGACGGCACGTACACTCTCGAGGTGAGCTTCGAGCTCGGCACCGATCCCGACATCGATACGGTAAATGTCAACAATCGCGTCCAGACAGCGATCGCGCAGCTGCCGCAGGAGGTCCAACTCCAAGGAATTACGGTCCAGAAGAAATCGTCATCGATATTGCAGTTCATTAATCTCTATGACGAAAGCGGGAAATACGATCCGCTTTTCATCACCAACTTCGCGATCATCAACGTCCTTGACGAGTTGTCGCGCACGGCCGGCGTCGGCGAGGCCAAGCTGTTCGGCGGGCTCAATTACTCGATGCGGATCTGGTTCGACATGGCGCGGTTGACAAACCTCAATCTTGCGCCATCCGACGTCATCAAGGCCATCCAAAGCCAAAATGTCCAGGCCTCGGTCGGCCGCGTCGGAGCCCGTCCGGTCCCCGACACTCAGCAGTTCCAGGTAAATGTGCAGACACAAGGACGGTTGGTCAGTCCCGAACAGTTCGGCGATATCGTGCTGCGCGCCAACGCCGATGGGTCGACGTTGCGTATCAAGGACGTGGCGCGCGTGGAACTGGGCGCCATGAACGACGATAACTTCAGCCGGCTCAACAGCCGGCCGGCCGTGACGATCGGAATCTTCCTGTCGCCCGGTGCCAACGCCCTTGCGACCGCAACGGCCGTGGAAGCAACGCTTGACAAGGTGCGCGCTCGCTTTCCGGAGGGACTGAAGGCGCGAGCGACCTACGACACGACCGTGTTCGTCAAGGACACCATGCATGAGGTGGTCAAAACACTATTCGAGGCGTTCGTCCTCGTCGCGCTTGTGGTTTTCGTGTTTCTCGGACAGATGCGCGCCACCCTCATTCCGGTCATTGCGGTTCCGGTGAGTCTGATCGGCGCTTTCATGGTGCTGGTGGCGCTCGGCTATTCGGCCAATACGGTCTCGCTGCTGGCGATGGTGCTCGCGATCGGCATCGTGGTCGACGACGCGATCGTCGTGGTCGAGAACGTCGAGCGCGTGATGGAGGAAGAGCCGACTCTCTCTCCGGCGGCCGCCGCCAAGAAGGCGATGACGCAAGTCACGGCGCCGATCCTCGGAATCACGCTGGTGCTGCTCTCGGTGTTCGTTCCGGTCGCCTTCATTGCCGGGATTTCCGGCACGCTGTTCCGGCAATTCGCGGTGACGATCATTGCCGCTATGCTGATCTCGGCATTCAACGCGCTCACGCTGTCGCCCGCCTTGTGCGCGCTCTTCCTGCGTCATTCCGGCCCCCGCCGCGGCCTCATGGGTGTGATCGGTCGTGGAATCGACGGGATGCGCGATGGATATGCTCTTTTCGTCGGCAAGCTTTTGCGGTTCTCGGTGCTCGCGGTCGTGCTCATCGTTGCGTTCGGGGTCGGCGTCGGCGGCATCACGCGCGTGACGCCCACGAGCTTCCTGCCCGAGGAGGACCAGGGCGCCTTTTTCATTCAGGTTCAGCTGCCGGACAGTGCCTCGGTTGCCCGCACCAGCGAGGTCGTCGGGCAGGTCGAAGCTATCTTGAAATCCATGCCGCAGGTCCGGGACACCGTCTCCATTATCGGCTACTCGTTCCTCAACTCCTTCTCGGCCAGCAACACCGCGTTCATGGTCGCCGTGTTGCAGCCGTTTGAAGACCGCAAGCAGGTCACGGATTCGGTTCAGGCGCTGATCGCCAAGACATTCGGCGCCGGGATGCAGGTCCGCACCGCGATCGTCCTTCCGTTCAATCTGCCGCCGGTCATCGGCCTCGGCACCACCGGCGGGTTCGAATACCAGCTCGAGAGTTTCGAGGGCACAGATCCGGCCACGCTCGGAAGCGTGGTCCAGGGACTCATCGACGCCACAAAGCAAGATCGCCGTTTCGCCCAGGTGTTCACGACCTATGGTGCATCCGCGCCCTCGCTTTATCTCGATCTCGACCGCGCCAAGGCCCAGTCACTGGGTCTCACCATCAATGACGTATTCACCACCTTGCAGGCGACGCTCGGCAGCTACTACGTGAACAATTTTAATTTGTTCGGCCGAACCTGGCAGGTCAATCTGGAGGGCGAGGCGGCGAACCGGCGCGATATACCGGATTTGTGGCAGATCTACATCCGCAACAGCAAGGGCACCATGGTTCCGCTCCAAGCGATCGCGTCCCTGCGCAATGTGACCGGTCCTCAGGTCATCACGCGCTACAACAACTATCGCTCGGTGACCGTCAACGGCATTCCCGCGCCGGGCGTCGCCTCCGGCACGGCGCTCGCCGCTATGGCTGACATCTCGGCCAAAACCCTGCCGCCCGGTTTCGGCTTTGAATGGACCGGCACGGCGTTTCAGGAAAACAGGGCGGGCGGGCAGACCGGCGTCGTTCTCGGAATGGCCCTGCTGTTCGCCTTCCTGTTTCTCGTCGGCCTGTACGAGAGCTGGATGATTCCGGTCCCCGTTCTGTTGTCGGTGATGACCGGCGTGCTCGGGGCTTTCGCGGGCATCGTGGTAGCCAAATTGCCGCTCAATCTCTACGGCCAGATCGGCCTCGTCGTGCTGATCGCGATGGCGGCCAAGAACGCGATCCTGATCGTGGAGTTTGCCAAGGACCAGCGTGAGCGCGGCATGGATATCCGCGAAGCGGCGGAGCTCGGCGCAAAGCTGCGGTTCCGCGCCGTGATGATGACCTCGATCGCGTTCATCGTCGGCCTTGCGCCCCTGGTCTGGGCAGAGGGCGCTTCGGAGATTGCCCGCCGCAGCGTCAGCACACCGGTGTTTTTCGGGATGCTGGCGGCGAGCACCGTTGGAATCTTCCTGATCCCGATGCTGTACGTGGTCTTTCAGAGTTTGCGAGAGCGGGCCTGGAGGAAGCCGCAGGCTGCGCCTGCGACCAACCTGAAAGCAGCCGAATGATGCGGCTCCGTGTCTATGGACGTCGGCGGCAGGGCTAGGAACGCGGGTTCTCGGACTGGCCTATGCGATGATGAGCGGCATCATCGTGGGGTACCGTGCTGACGCTACTATTCCTGCCGGCGCTCTATGTGGCGTGATTTCGCATTCCGGAGCCGGCTCCATCATCGTGCCGGCGAGCCGCTACCAAGGGATGCACAACATATTGAAGATAAAGTCGAAAGATTATGACTGGTAGCGGA
>CAVUNZ010000011.1:0-115835 GCA_963742975.1 uncultured Alphaproteobacteria bacterium
TGAATGTAATTGTCGTAGGGGCCGGAATTGATGTCGCGGTTGCGCGCCGAGACGATGCCCGCGGTCACCGTGCCGCCGAGGCTGAACGGATTGCCGATGGCGATCACCCATTCGCCGAGCCGCAGCTTGTCGGAATCGCCGAACTTCACCGCCTTGAGCGGATGGTCGGTCTTGACCCGCAGCAAAGCGAGATCGGCCTTGGAATCCTTGCCGATCAGTTTCGCCGTGAGCTTGGTGCCATCGTTGAGGATGACATTGATCTCGTCGGCGTCGGCGATGACGTGATTGTTGGTCACCACAACGCCCGACGGATCGATGATGAAGCCGGAGCCGAGCGAGGTCACGCGGTGCGGCATCTGATCCTGGTCGCCGGGGCCGCCGCGATGGTTCTTGAAGAATTGATCGAAGAATTCCTCCATCGGCGAGCCGGGCGGCACGTCGGGAAGGTTTTCGACATGCGGATCGACTTTCTGCGAGGTCGAGACATTGACCACCGCGTCGATGACTTGCTCGGCGACGTCGGCGATGTTGTCGGGGCCGCGCGAGGCGGCGGAGGCGGACCGTGCCGGCAGCAAAACGAGCGCCGCGGCGATCGCGGCCATTGCAACGGCGCACTGCATGCGAAACTTGTCGCGAGATTTGTCGAGAGACGTCATGGACGTCGGCGCTCCTGGCGTTCGAACTCGTTGGGAAAGGCGTGCCGGAAAGGTGCCCTCGTCCCGCCCCGGACGCAAGGCCATAACCGGTCAGCCTCTAATTAGCGGCCGGATTGGGGCGGAAAAGCGGCTCCGAAATTCGTTCGCGCCTCAGCCGCGGATCAACCAAACGATGATGATGCCGGCGGCGGCGGCAATGACTCCGGCGATGCGCAACGAGCCGTCAGGCAGTTCCATGACGCTCGCCATCGTGCGCTTGGCGCCGCCCGGGAACGCCGCGAGAAGAATGCCTTCGATCACAAAGACCAGGCCGAGCGCGGCAAGGAAGTCCGTCATCAACCCTGCCCGTCGCTCCCAAGCTTATTTCTTGCAGTTCGAGTTGCGTTTCTATTTGTTCGCGTTGGGCGCGGCAGCCGCGCCGCTCGATCGCGCCGGCGCCGGCAGCACTGCCGCGCCGTCCGCCGCCGACTTGCCCGACGGATCGCCGAAATAGCGGAAGAAATTCGAATCCGGCCGCAGCACCAGGCGGGTGTCGCTGCGCGCCAGGCTCCTGTCATAAGCCTGCATGGAGCGATAGAAGACGAAGAAGCCCGGATCCTGATTATAGGCGTCGGCAAAGATGCGGTTGCGCTCGGCGTCGCCTTGGCCGCGAATCTGCTCGGATTGGGAATTCGCTTCCGCTGTCAGCACCGTGACGTCGCGATCGGCCTTGGCGCGGATCTCCTGGCTCTTTTGCGAGCCCAGCGCGCGGAACTCGGCGGCCTCGCGCTGGCGCTCGGTCTGCATGCGCGCGTAGACCGCATCCCTGTTCTGTTCCGGCAGGTCGGCGCGGCGGATGCGCACGTCGACGATCTGAATGCCGAACGGTCGCGCGTCCTGCTCGATCAGGTCGCGCATCTGTCCCATGAGTTCCTCGCGCTTGTTGCGCACGACATCGGCCAGCGTCGCCCGGCCGAGCACGCGCCGCGCCGCCGAGGTGAGAAAAATCGCAAGCTGCGAATCGGCGCCTTCCGCACCGACAGTCTGATAAAATTTGAGCGGGTCGGTGATGCGATAACGCGCAAAGGCGTCGACATCGATCTGCTGGCCGACCACCTGAGGCGCGTTCGAATTGTCCTGGCTCTGCAGGTTCAGATCATGCGCCTGCGACTCGACCGCGAGAACGCGTTTGTCGATGTAGATGACGCTGTCGATGAACGGGATCTTGACGTTGAGACCCGGCTCGGTGATGACGCGCACCGGCTCGCCCAGGCGTACCACCAGAGCCTGTCGCGTCTGATAGACCGTGAAGAAAGTGCTGTAGCCGACGATGACGGCAATCAGCAGCAGGATGGCAACGGCGATGCCGACGATACCCGGCCTCATTGATTGCCTCCCGTTTGTTGCTGCGGCGCAGGCCGCTCCGGCGGCGGACTGCTGAGCGGCAGGAAGGGCAGGACGCCGCTGCTCGACGGTCCGAGATCGACGATGGTCTTTTCGGCCGCGCCGAGTACGCGCTCCATGGTTTCAAGATAGATGCGCTGACGGGTCACGTCGGGCGCGTTCTTGTATTGCTGGTAGATCTGCAGGAAACGCGAGGTCTGGCCTTTGGCGTCGGCGACGGTCTGCTCGCGATAGGCTTCGGCGTCCTGAAGGATCTTGGAGGCACGGCCGCGGGCTTCGGGTACGACGCGGTTGGCGTAGGTCTGCGCTTCGTTTTGCGCGCGCACGAGGTCCGAGTTTGCCGCCTGAACGTCGCGGAAGGAGTTGATGACTTTCGCCGGGACCTGGATCGTTTGAATCTGGACGCTCTGAACAAGAATGCCGGCTTTGTAGGAATCGAGAATCTTCTGCATCAGATCCTGCACTTGCGTCGCAGTGTCAATGATCGGCGCCGCGGCTTGGCCGCCTGGTGTCGCGGCGGCGCCGGTTTGTTGAAACCCGGCGAGCAGCGGCTGCGCGTCGGAGTGCCCGACGATCTGGCGCATGGCGCTTTCGGCGACCGCCTTCACCGTCGATGCCGGACCGGCGACGTTGAACAGAAAGTCGCCGACCGAATTCGGTTTCACCCGCCAGAACACCGAGAATTCGACATCGACGATGTTTTGGTCGCCGGTAATCATCAGGCTTTCTTCCTCGACGTCGCGCAGCGAGCCGCTGCGGCGGGTGTCGAAGCCGACATCGATCTTGTTGACGCGCAAAGCCGGCGGGGTGAGTGCGGTCTCGATCGGATAGGGCAGGTGATAGTTCAGGCCGGGCTGCACCTCGCGGATGAATTTGCCGAAACGCAGCACCACGCCGACTTCGTCGAGCGCGACGCGGAAAAAGCCGGACATGCCCCACAGCGCCACCGCCAACAGCGCGATCACCGCAATGCCGCGGCCGCCGAGATTGCCCGGCATCCAGTCGCGCAGCCGGTCCTGGCCGCGGCGCAGGAATTCTTCGAGATCGGGCGGTTTCGGCCCTCCGCCCGGCTGCTGCGGGCCCGAGCCCCAGGGGCCTCGCGATCCGGTACCCCACGGACCGCCGCCGCCGGATTGGTTGCTCCACGGCATAGATTTCTCTCCTGAACGCCGACTCCCGGCCGGCCGCTGGTTTGCGGGGGTTATAGGGTAGCGCAAAGCCCCTTACAACGCGCAGTTATGACGCGTCGGCTGGCTTCGCTGCGGCGGCGTTAATGCGCCTATACGTGACAAGATCGAACGCTACCTCGTCATTCGCTGCGGCAAGGTGTGCGCTGCGCGCCGTTTCGCGCCACAATTGCGGGTCGATGGCCGGAAATCGCGCGTCGCCGTCCACGCGCTTGTGAACCTCGGTGATCGAAAGCGCGGTCGCGAGCGGCATGGCTTGCATATAAATGTCGCCGCCGCCGGCAATGACGATGGCGCCGCAATTGCGTCGCAACGCATCACCGCGCGCCGTCTCAAGGGCTGCCGCCAAATTCGGCGCCACCAGAATTCCCGGCGCGACGAAAAGCGGATCGCGGCTGACCACGATCGTGGTGCGGCCGCTGAGCGGCTTGCCGATCGACTGGAAGGTCTTCCTGCCCATCACCACCGGCTTGCCCATGGTCGCGGCGCGGAAATGCTGCATGTCGGACTTGAGCCGCCACGGCAAAGCATTGTCGCGGCCGATGACGCCGTTCTCGGCGACGGCGGCGAGAAGGACGATGTTAATCAAGTAATCTGGCCGCGGAGTGATCACTATGCTGCGTAATGAGCTTTGTATAATTCGGGCAAAACATATACGACTATAATACTCTCGAAATAATGACCGCCTGTGAATGTGGTATCAAATTGTCGCCCCAAATCCTCTGAACCACGAATGTAAGCGCCAATCGCGCGTGCGCGATCGATTTGATGGGCGTCTATAAAGACATCCGAAAGCGAAAACACGGAGCGATAGGGCGGCTCGATCAAAACTTCAGTGGCTGACTTGATAAGGTCGCGTTCCTCTGACGCCGCCCTTGGCACCAGAAAAAACTGCCAACGTCCGTTTTCACTCCGCCACTCCCAGTAGGCCGCGAGCAATGGTGCCTGCGCTTCGGTGAGCCGAGCAGCTAAATCGAATGACGCCTTGAGTTTTCGATCTACCAGCGACTGGTCAACCACTGAAATATACCTTGTTTGCCCTGGTCTCCATCAAGTGCGTCGATCATATCTGATGCGGCTTGCTCAGTGCAAATCACATAGCGCGACTGTTCCGTCCAATTCTCCACGACCGCAAGCCTCTGGCTGAAAGTCGCGTCAGCTTGCCTTGCACTGTTTAGCGCCAATTCCAAACCAGCAAGCCGAATCAGTTTTTTGAGGTCGTGGGTATAGATGTCATTAACGAATGCTTTGTTCGGTATTTGATTGTCTTTAAACTGCGCGGCGATGAGGGCTTTCAGCGCGCATTCAATTGCGTATCCGGCTAGATAATAGGCCCCCGACGAATGACCTTGTTGGGCCAATAGCTTTGCTTCTGAGAGGCGAAGTTGTGCCAGTTGCTCCAATGTTATCTTATCGTAGGCGTCCGGCATGATGGAGCTTAAACCGCGACCGCGGCTTTGATATGCGGATGCGGATCGTAGCCGTCGAGCGAAAAATCTTCATAGCGCAGCGCGAACAGATCTTTGGCGTCGGGATTCATGGTCAGTTGCGGCAGCGGCCGCGGCTGGCGCGTGAGCTGCAGGCGCGCCTGCTCAAGATGATTGAGATAAAGATGGGCGTCGCCGAAACTGTGGATGAAGGTGCCGGGCTTCAGTCCGGCCGCTTGCGCGACCGCAACGGTCAATAGCGCGTAAGAGGCGATGTTGAACGGCACGCCGAGAAAGACATCGGCCGAGCGCTGATAGAGCTGGCACGACAGCGCGCCGTCGGCGACATTGAACTGAAACAGGCAATGGCACGGTGGCAGTGCCATGCCTTCGATCTCCGCGGGATTCCATGCCGTCACGATCAGCCGCCGCGAATCCGGATTGCGGCGGATTTCCTTGACCACGTTCGCGATCTGGTCGATCGAGCCGCCGTCAGGCGTCGGCCAGGAGCGCCATTGCTTGCCATAGACCGGGCCGAGATCGCCGTTCTCGTCGGCCCATTCGTTCCAGATGGTGACGCCGTGGTCGTTGAGATATTTGACATTGGTGTCGCCGCGCAGGAACCAGAGTAATTCGTAGATGATCGATTTGACATGCAGCTTCTTGGTGGTGACCAGCGGGAAGCCGCGCCCAAGGTCGAAACGCATCTGATGGCCGAAAATCGACTTGGTGCCGACGCCGGTGCGGTCGCGCTTTTCCACCCCTTCGGCGAGCACGCGTTCCATCAAATCGAGATATTGGCGCATCGGTCTTTCGGAGTCGGCTGAGTCGCTGAGCTTTACCTTAGCGTTAAATGAGCGGCGGCCGAAGATCGCACAAGCCCGGAAATCCGACTTCTGTGGACCGTCACACCAGCCCGGCGGCGCCGAGCGCCGCAGCGACGGCAAAAGCCCATAACGGATGCACGCGCACGAAAAACGCGGTGATGGCGGTGCCTAGGGTGATCACCACGGCGAGCCAGCCGTAGCCGCTCGTGGTCGCGATCACCGTGGCGCTCGATGCCAGGAGGCCGAGCGTCACCGGAACCAGGCCGCGGCTCAGCGCGCCGTGCCAGGTCGCGCCCTTGAAGCGATCGGAGGCGCGGCCGACAAAATAAGCGAACACGCAGGTCGGGCCGCACATCGCCAGCGTCGTGACCAGCCCGCCGATCACGCCGGCGACATGATATCCGATCAAGGTCACGATGATGATGTTGGGCCCCGGTGTCAGCTGCGCCAGCGCGAAGGTCGTGCTGAACTGCTGGTCGGTCAGCCAATGCTGCACGTCGACGGCATAGCGGTGCATTTCCGGCACCGCGGAATTGGCGCCGCCGATCGTGAACAGCGATGTCGCGGCAAAGAACGCCGCCAAGGTCAGCAGCACGCCGCCGTCATTTTTCATAACCGGCTCCAGGCATAAGCGATGCTGACCGGCACGATCGCGAGCAGCACCAGCGGCAGCGGCCAGCGCATGACGGCGATGGCGAGGAATGTCGCAAGCGCAATGGCAAGGCCGACCACCGCACGGTTGCGAAACAGCGGCTGCAGCATTTTGGCGACGGTCGCCAGCATCAAGCCGGCCGCCGCTGCGGCGACGCCGATCAGCGCCCGGCGCAGCACCGGCAGGTCGCCGTAATGGGCGTAGATGGCGCCGATGATGAGGATCAGGATCATCGGCGGGCCGAGCAATCCGGCGAGCGCCACCGCGCTGCCCAGCGGGCCGCGGAAGCGGCCGCCGATAATGATCGAGAAATTGATGATATTGCCGCCGGGCAGAAACGAGCACAGCGCGTAGACCTCGTTGAACTGCTCGGGCGTCATCCACCTGCGCTCTTCGACCATCATGCGCCGCGCCCAGGCCAGCACGCCGCCGAAGCCGGACAGCGAGATCTTGGCGAAGGCGACAAAGAGCTCGGCGATGGTCGGCGCCGGTGCGGTGGGGGCGGCGGCGGGATCGCGCGCTTGGACAGGATTGTCGGCTGGAGGCTCGTTCGAGGGCGAAACCGGGGCGGAGTTCATCGAGGCGGAGTTCATGGCGTTCGTTTAACGCCCGTTGCCCATTCCAGCCAGCCGCTTTTGCGCAGCCGGGCCAAGACCGTGGAGCGGGCGCAAGTTGCTCTTTTTTCGGCAACTTTTTGCGCTTATATTCTTTGCTGCCGGCGCATGCCGGCTATGGTGATAAATGGCCGTCGTAATAAACCTTTCGGACCCGGGGGCGGTACCCGGCGACTCCACCATTACGGGGTCGAAATAGGATCGACGAGGGCGTAAAAGGCGCGCTTTTGCTCGGCATGGTTCCACCGTTATCGGGCCTATCTCATAGTTGCCAATGACAACTATGCTCCGGTTGCTCAGGCCGCGTAACGCGGTTTGAAATACCGACTTAAAGTCCTAACGGGTTAAGCTCCGTTAGGCGGGGTTCGGAGGCACCTGGCAACAGAAGCCTCCACTTTCCCAATCTTCGCCGGCAGCGCCTTCGCCGGTATCGGTGTTTTCACTTAGCGGCCGGGAGCCAAGCCTGCTTCCAGGCCTACCTCCACGCCCGCGTGCAGTCGCACTTACATTTGCACTTATCTGTCGGCAGCCGGCAGAACGCGTTTGAATGGCCACGATTCTGGGCTTATCTATTCGTTGATAACCGCTGACTTCTGGCTTCCGGCATGGCTACCGATCACATCCGTTACGACGTTCTTGCCCAGGCGGCGCTACGCGGCGTGGTGCGGACGGTGCTGGCCGATGTCGGCAAAAAAGGCCTGCCGGGCGAGCATCATTTCAAGATCACCTTCAGCACCCTAGCTCCCGGCGTGCGGCTGTCCGAGCGCATGCGCGCGCAATATCCGGAGGCCATGACCATCATTCTGCAGCACCAGTTCTGGGATCTGCAGGTCGATGACACCGCTTTCGAGGTCGGCCTGTCGTTCGGCGGCGTGCCGGAGCGCCTGGCGGTGCCGTTCGACGCGGTGACCGCGTTCTACGACCCGGCCGTGCAATTCGGATTTCAATTCGAGACGCTCGATGCGACCGCGACCGGCAGCCAGGCCGCGCCGGTCATCGACAAGCCTGCGGCTGCCGTCTCGCCTGCCGAGGCGAACAAAGCCGAGCCGCTGCCGGCGCCGGCGAGCTTAAAGGCGGCCGATCCGCCGCCGGATCGCCCCGACGGCGGGGCCGGCGCGGAAGTCGTGCGGCTCGATCGCTTTCGCAAGAAATAGATCGCCGAGAGATCGTTTCGGGCCGGCCGCCGCGATCGGCGCAGCCAGGCGAATGCCGCGCATTCCATCGTAAGTTGCAGATTCCGATATCTCGAATTGTATGTCTTTGGCTAACGCCATTCTCGCGGTGATCCAGTAATGCGAGTCCGACGTAGTCCTTTTTGAAACGAACGGGGGCCGGTCAGGGCCGGCCTATTATCCTACCTGGTTACCATCAAGGCGGAATTACTTGAGTTCCCCACCTGAGTTTTGGCTATGGCGCGTCAAACGGGGCTTGTCGTCAACCTTCGAACCGAGCGGAAGCGGGCCAAACGGCGCGCGGCCGAGCAGGAAGCCGCTGCGCGCCGGGCCAGTTTCGGCCGTTCCAAAGCGGCAGCGAACCTTGAGCGGGCTCGAAGCGACAAAGCCCAGATAAGCCTCGACCAACACCGGATCGAAACGGGAGACCTGGAATGAAATCGCCTGTCGTAAAGCGCTCGATCGTCATCGCGGGTCACAAGACCAGTATCAGTCTTGAGGATGCATTCTGGAAGGCGCTCAAGGACATTGCGATTGCCCGGCATGCGACATTGTCGGACTTGGTGGCGTCGATCGATACCGAACGCCAGCATGGCAATCTGTCCTCAGCGATACGTCTGTTTGTTCTCGATCACTATCAATCGAAGTCGCTGGGTCATGTCAGCGCCGTCGCCGCGAACCCGACGGTCGGCGGCGCCAATCCGACGCCGCGGGAAATGATGCTGGTGCCGCCGGGGCCCTCGCCGGTGCTGCGGCCGGAATAAGCGGTCGAGACTGACCGAATTTGCGAATCGCCCCCGGAGCAATCCGGGGGCGATCTTTTTAGAGCTGAAAGATCTTTCCGGGATTCAAGATGTCGAGCGGATCGAGCGCGCGCTTGATCGCGCGCATCGTGACCAGCGCCTCTTCGCCGTGCTCGGCTTTGAGATATTTCATCTTGCCCTGGCCGATGCCGTGCTCGCCGGTGCAGGTGCCGTCCATGGCCAGCGCGCGGTCGACCAGCCGTTCCAGGAACGCCTCGGCGCGGCTCACTTCGCCGGTGTCGGCCAGATCGATCACCAGCGACAGGTGAAAATTGCCGTCGCCGACATGGCCGACGATCGGCGCCAACAGGCGGCTGTCCTGAAGGTCGCGCTGCGATGCAGTGACACATTCGGCAAGCCGCGAAATCGGCACGCAGACGTCGGTCGCCAGCGCCGTCGAGTTCGGACGCAGCGCCTTCACCGCCCAGTAGGCATCGTGCCGCGCCTGCCACAGCCGGGTGCGGTCCTCGGCTTTGGTCGCCCAATCGAACGGGCCGCCGCCGAGCTCGCCGGCGATCTCGCCGAAGCGCCCGGACTGTTCGGCGACGCTGGCGTCGCTGCCGTGAAACTCCACGAACAGCATCGGCGTTTCCGGCAGATTGAGCTTGGAATAGGCGTTGCACGCCTTCACCTGCATCGCATCGAGCAGTTCGATGCGCGCCACCGGAATGCCGGATTGGATGGTGAGGATCGTGGCATTGCACGCCGCCTCCACCGACGGAAACGGGCAGATGCCGGACGCGATCGCCTCGGGAATGCCGGACAGGCGCAGCGTCAATTCGGTGATGATGCCGAGCGTGCCTTCCGAGCCGATCATCAGCCGCGTCAGGTCGTAGCCCGCCGATGACTTCTTGGCCCGGCGCGCCGTCGACATCACCTCGCCATTGGCGAGCACGACTTTGAGCGCCAGCACATTGTCTTTCATGGTGCCGTAGCGCACCGCGTTGGTGCCGGAGGCGCGCGTCGCCGCCATGCCGCCGAGCGAGGCGTCGGCGCCGGGATCGATCGGGAAGAACACGCCCTTGTCGCGCAGATATTCGTTGAGCTGTTTGCGCGTGATGCCGGGCTCGATGACGCAGTCCAGGTCCTCGGCATGCACGGCGAGCACGCGGTTCATCTCGCGGAAATCGAGGCAAAGGCCGCCGCGCGGCGCATTGACCTGGCCTTCGAGCGAGGTGCCGGTGCCGAACGCCACCACCGGCACGCGCTCGGCCGCGCAAAGCCGCATCACCTCCTGCACTTCTTCGGTGGTGTGCGGAAAGAACACCGCGTCCGGCGGCTGGTTCTCGATCCAGGTCGTGGTGTGGCCGTGCTGCTCGCGCACCGACGGCGAGGTCGTCAGCCGGTTGCCGTAGCGCGTCGCCAGCGCCGCGATCACGCCGTCGGCCGCCTTGCGGTCTTGTTTGCTGCGCTGTGCCGTCTCGAGGACTGCCATTTTTGGAGCGTTTCCTGTTCTGCGCCGCCTCTCTCGAGCGGGTTGTCGCGCCCCAAACTGGCGGCCACGGACAGAGAAATCAAGACAGAGAAATCAGGGCGGCATTAACTATCCAGATTGCCAAAATTTAAACCGCGCGGTCCCGGCTTTTGCTTGCGCGGAGCGCGTTGAATCCGCCACAGTCTGAAAATGCTCGATCGTCTCGATCTGGAACCCGCGTTCTTCGCGCCCTTCGTCTCCTCGCCGATGCGGGTCGAGGCCGGCTGGATCGATTACAACGGCCATCTCAACATGGCCTATTACAATGTACTGTTCGACCGCGCCGTGGACGAGGCCTATGAGCTCATCGGCTGCGGCCTCGATTATGTCGAGCGCACCAAGCACTCCTGCTACACCGCCGAAGTCCATGTGCGCTATCTGCGCGAGCTGCATGCCGGCGACCGGGTGCGGGTGACGTTCCAGTTGCTCGGTTACGACAGCAAGCGCCTGCATTATTTCGAGCAGCTGTTTCACGCCGAGGAGGGCTGGCTGTCGGCGACCTCGGAGAACATGGCGCTGCATGTCGACATGACGCAGCAGAAGACCGCGCCGTTCCCATCGACGGTCGCCGCGCGGCTTGCCCGCATGCGGGCCGCGCACGCCGCGCTGCCGATCCCGGAAGCCGCCGGGCGGCGCATTGCCATGCCGGAGAAGTGAGCGCATTCCGTCATTCCGGGTCGCCGGCGATAGCCGGCGAACCCGGAATCCATAACTCCCTGCGCTGGGGATATGGATTCCCGCCTTCGCGGGAATGACGATATGCACAAGCCTCGTAAAAGCCGTCTTCCAAATGCCATCTTACGCCTGTGAGAATCAGTGATTTCGGGCGCTGAAGAGCTTTGGCTGACCCATTAAAGCGCAACGTCGAATCAGTGGAACCCGCGCCGCAACCCGCGCGCGGCGGCATTGCCGCGCGCGCGCAAGCCGCCGCAGGCCTGAATGCCGCTGCCGGCGCGCCTTATCTCGCCGGGCTGAACCCCGAGCAGCGCGAAGCCGTCGAGACGCTCGACGGCCCGGTTCTGGTGCTGGCCGGCGCCGGCACCGGCAAGACCCGCGTGCTCACCGTGCGCATCGCCCACATTCTCGCCACCGGCCGCGCCCGGCCCGGCGAGATCCTCGCCGTCACCTTCACCAACAAGGCGGCGCGCGAGATGAAGCACCGCGTCGGCGAGATCGTCGGCGGCGTGGTCGAGGGCATGCCCTGGCTCGGCACCTTCCACTCGATCGGCGTGAAAATCCTGCGCCGCCATGCCGAGCTGGTCGGGCTCAAATCCGACTTCACCATTCTCGATGTCGACGACCAGGTCCGGCTGTTGAAGCAATTGCTCGCCGCCGAAGGCATCGACGACAAGCGCTGGCCGGCGCGCGTGCTGGCCATGATGATCGACGGCTGGAAGAACCGCGGGCTGACGCCGGAGCAGGTGCCGGCCGGCGAGGCGGCCGCCTTCGCCAACGGCAAGGGGCTGAAACTCTACAAGGCGTTTCAGGAGCGCCTGAAGATTCTCAACGCCGCCGATTTCGGCGACTTGCTCCTGGAAAACATCCGGCTGTTCCGCGAGCACCCTGACGTGCTCCGCCAATATCAGGGCCGCTTCAAGTTCGTCCTGGTCGACGAGTATCAGGACACGAACGTCGCGCAGTATCTCTGGCTGCGGCTGCTGGCGCAGCGGAGTTCGGCCTCCACAGCCGTCATTCCGGGGCGCCGCGAAGCGGCGAACCCGGAATCCATAACCACGGACACCGGGACTATGGATTCCGGGTTCACGCCTGACGGCGCGCCCCGGAATGACGGCGTAGAGGCCCAACCCAAAAACATCTGCTGCGTCGGCGACGACGACCAGTCGATCTATGGCTGGCGCGGCGCCGAGGTCGACAACATCCTGCGCTTCGAGCACGACTTCCCCGGCGCCAAGGTGATCCGGCTCGAGCGCAATTACCGCTCGACCGGCCACATCCTCGCCGCCGCCTCGCATCTGATCGCGCATAACGAAGGCCGGCTCGGCAAGACCTTGCGCACCGACGACGTGCCCGGCGAGAAAGTCGCCGTCACCGGCTCCTGGGATTCCGAGGAAGAAGCCCGCGCCGTCGGCGAGGAGATCGAGCAGCTGCAGCGCGGCAGTGGTCAATCGAGCCCCCATGCGCTCAACCAGATCGCCATTCTGGTGCGCGCCTCGTTCCAGATGCGCGAATTCGAAGACCGCTTCGTCACGCTCGGGCTGCCGTATCGCGTCATCGGCGGCCCGCGCTTCTACGAGCGCGCCGAAATCCGCGATGCGCTCGCCTATCTGCGCGTGGTCAATTCGCCGGCCGACGATCTCGCCTTCGAGCGCATCGTCAATGTGCCCAAGCGCGGGCTCGGCGACGCCACCGTGCAGCTCCTGCACGATCATGCGCGGAAGCGCCGCGTGCCGCTCACCGAGGCCGCGCGCGCCGTGATCGAGACCGACGAGCTCAAGCCCAAGCCGCGCGGCGCGCTGCGCGGGGTGCTCGACGCGTTCGACCGCTGGCGCAAGCAGCGCGATGCGCTGCCGCACAACGAGCTCGCCGAGATCGTCCTCGACGAATCCGGCTATACCGAGATGTGGCAGAAGGACCGCTCCGCCGACGCCGCCGGCCGCCTGGAAAACCTCAAAGAGCTGGTGCGCTCGATGGAGGAGTTCGAGAACCTGCAAGGCTTCCTCGAGCACATCTCGCTGGTGATGGACAACGAGCGCGGCGCCGCGGACGACGCCGTCAGCATCATGACCATGCATTCGGCCAAGGGGCTCGAATTCGACACCGTGTTCCTGCCCGGCTGGGAGGAGGGCGTGTTTCCGAACCAGCGCGCGCTCGACGACCAGGGCCGCGCCGGCCTCGAAGAGGAGCGCCGCCTCGCCCATGTCGGGCTGACGCGTGCGCGCAAGCGGGCCAGGATCTATTTCGCCACCAACCGCCGCATGCACGGCCTGTGGCAGACCAACATTCCCTCGCGCTTCCTCGACGAATTGCCGGAAGCCAATGTCGAGGTCACCGAGGCGCAAGGGGGAAGTGGCGGCTTCGGCGGTTATGGCGGCTACGGCGCCTCGCGCTTCGACAGCGCCACCTCGTTCGGCTCGAGCTACAGCACCCCCGGCTGGCAGCGCGCGCAGGCCAACAAGGCCAAGCCGCCAACCGCAACGCCGGCTTCGCCGAAGCGGAAGCCGATTACGATGGCGACGACTTTGCTTTCCCTCCCCCCTCGCGGGGGAGGGCCAGGGAGGGGGCGCCTCCGGCTCACCCGCCCGCCGCATCCCGCTCACCATCGAAGGCGAGCTGGTCGCCAAATCCACCGGCACCGTCTCGGCGTTTGCCGTCGGCGACCGCGTCTTCCACCTGAAATTCGGCAACGGCAACGTCTCCGCCGTCGACGGCAACAAGCTGACGATTCAGTTCGACCGGGCCGGAGAGAAGCGGGTGGTGGATAGTTTTGTGGAGGGGTGTAGAGAGCTAAATTGCAGATCAGGACAAGGTCCTCGTTGTTTATACAATCTAGAGGAAGCCTATGTCTGGCTGCTCATCGACCTGATGCCGCTCATGGCCGGACTTGTTCTCCGGCCATTCCACGGTCATTTGCGTCGGTTCGCAATAAGCGTGGGCTCAAGCATTCTAGCAACGTCCGTGCTATTCAACTGCATCGTAGCCAGATTCCGCTCTTTAGATCAAGCGTGTCGTAGAGATCATCCCAATTCGGATTCGCAGCGTGGATAAGCCGCACCTTCCAAGCGCGCGGCCAATGTTTAATCGTCGTCTCGCGCTGAATTGCAGACCGAATGTCATCGAAGCGCTCGCAATAAACCAATCTTTTGAGGCCATGGCGTTTTGTAAATCCGTCAATCAGACCTTTGCGATGCTCGAAGGCGCGCCGCGGCAAATTGCTGGTTACGCCGGCATACAAAATGCCGTTGCGCCGATTGGTCATAAAATAAAGCCACCCGCCAGCCATGAGCGGAGTAAAGCAAGACGTGGATGGCCGGGACAAGCCCGGCCATGACGATCGGAGGACAAAGTGAGCAAGTCCGCAGCGTGAGCCTCATCACCCTCTACATCGACGCCGACGCCTGTCCGGTAAAGCAGGAAGTCTATCGCGTCGCCGAACGTCATCTGCTCAAAGGCGTCGCCATAAAGGTCTTCGTCGTCAGCAACGCACCGATCGCCGTGCCGCGCGATGAGATGATCGAGCGCGTCGTCGTCGCTGCCGGCATGGATGAGGCGGACAATTGGATCGCCGAGCGCGCCCGGCGCGGCGATATCGTCATCACCGCCGACGTGCCGCTGGCGAGCCGCTGCGTGAAGGCGGGCGCCGCGGTGATCGCGCCGAACGGCAAGCCGTTCACCGAAGACATGATCGGCGCGGCACTGGCGACGCGCAACCTGATGGACTCGCTGCGCAGTTCTGGCGAGATCACCGGCGGGCCGAAGCCGTTCGCGCCGCGCGACCGCTCGGCGTTTCTCTCCGCGCTCGATCAGGCCATCGTGCGGCTGACGCGCGAGGGGTTTGGCCAAAAGCCGGGATGACGCATGAAAGCCATTCGCATTCACGACGAAGTACGAGGGCTCCTAGCCTTCGATTTGAAAGATATCCTCGCGGTGCTTGGCAGGCGGGCGATCAATTCGACGTGGAGCGTTGGCGCCGTTGAAGGCCACGTGGAAGAGGGCGTCGACGCGACCAGCCCGAGGTCAAACGAGTACGATGAGCTGGCTCTGACAGGAACGCGTGTCAGCGGCAGGCATTTGCTCAAGCTCGCCAAGGAGACGCGGCAAATCATTTGGGGCAGGTTCGTCGGCTACGATGCATCCTCGACCGACCCATCCTCGACCAATCCATCCTCGACCAATCCATGGGTCGTCATTATTGCCTTCGACAGCACATTTTTCGAAGTCCGTTGTGATGACGACGACGCATTGGCGCGGCTCATGAGAACCTTCAAAGACGTTCGATCGGCCGACGCGTAAGATCGTCACATTTCCGGCCGATGTGCGCTAATGGGCGCCGGACTTGCGCCAAGCCCGGCGCATCGCTGTGCTTTGCAATCAGCCGACGACGAGTGCAGCGTGCTGGCTCTGGCCTTCGCTCATGCCGCGCTCCTTCATCCAGTCATAGGCGCGGGCGAAGGTCGTCACGTCGTAGTAATCGACATGCTTGTAGTGCACGAAGGCCCGCAGCAGCTCGGTGGGCTGCAAGGCGCCCTTGGCATGTGCGGTCACGTGGTGGGCGTATTTGTAGAAGTCGCCATTGATGAGATCGACCGCCTGGTTCTCGGCCTCGTAGTAGGTCTTGCGCTGCTCGGGCGTCAGATCCGGCGAGATGACTTCGCCGCCACGATAGAAGGAGGCCGCAATAATATGGGCGCCTTCCTTGAGTCCGAGGCTGATAAACGGTTCCATCACCGCAATGGCCCGGGCGGTGCCGTTTTTGAGCGCTGCGTAGCGTGCTTGCGGCAGCCCGCCGTTCTGAATGCTGACATGCTCTCGCCCGACCGCACTCTCCAGCATCTGGATCGCGGTGTAGTGCGAGCCGGTGAGTTCCTGGACCATGACCGGAACGTCCGCCAAGATCGCGCGGCACCTGGAGCTTATCGTCGAAGGCCAGGATCGCCTGTGCGGCTACGGCCGCACGCAGCGCGGCGATATTGCCGCCGCGCTTGCCGCGCTCGAGGCGATCGATGCTGGCCCATTCGCAAACATTGTAGCTGTCGGCGGAGCCGCAATCGAACAGGTTCTCCTTGAGGCGCGACATGAAAGGCGTCAGCGCATTGTCTTTCTCGCGGTCGGCATAGGTGGCCGAGAAGCTGACATCGAGGCCGGCTTTGGCGAAGAGCTTTTCCTCGATGCCGACGATCACCGGCAGGTCGAAGACCGGATTGTTCGGAGCGATTTTGACGACAGGCCGTTCTTGATTGGGCTGCATGGCTTCCTCGTGCTTCGGCATTCATTCTGACCGGCGGCTCTGGGGCCGCGTGCGTGGAGCTTATCATGCGGACCATGAATGAGGCAAAGCATGGCCGTTACAAAGCGCCACTGCTGCAAAGCACGGCTGTTGCAAGCTGCGACCGTTGCCGAGCATGAGTGTTGCAAAGCATGAGCGCGGCCCGTGAGGCAGATTTTTCTATTGGTTGCATGCAATCAATGGAAACTTGGCCTGGTGACAGCGCTTTGTGTTCGGCGGCCTGTCCTCTGGTGTCATTAGAACTGCCGAGGCGCAGCGAAAACTTTTATTCCATCAGACAAATGGCAGTGATTAGTCCTCGTCTTTTATTTGTCATGATTTCCAGCTCCTTTCTATTGAACCAAGCGCGGCTACGCGTCGGCTGACGCAACTGTGGTTATGACAGCGGTAGCTGCAATCGAAAAACGACGTAACAAAACGACCTGCACAGGGCCGTACCGAAATCGGTGAGGCTACGGGTTAGTTATGACCAACCTCCTGATAAGCACGCCGAAATTTCTCCTGCGACACAACCTGGAGAGTGGTCGAACATTCGTCGTGGAGAACTCGCGGCCGGAATATTACGGCATCTCCTGGTTCCAAGGCGGAAAAAATATTGTCCTGAGTCATTCCGGGGTCGACAATGCGTCATTGGTGGACCTCCAAGCATATGCCCACTCGGAAGTCGGCTGGCTCTCGCATGGCCGCCATGCATCGTGGCCTTTTTTATCTCAGCCACATCAGCTGCTCTGTATCGAAGATCGGCACATTGCAGTGACCAACACGGGCCGAAATTGCGTTACAATTGTTGATCGTGGCAATTGGTCTATTCGAAATGTCAGGTTCAATGACATTCTTTGGGATCGATTGGATCGTGAACGGCCCGTTGGCAGCCATTTCAATTCGCTGGATTACAGAAATGGGCGGCTCTGTGTGCTTGCTCACAATTTTGGAAAAAACTCGTTCATGGAGGAGATCGATTGGCCAACATTGAAGCGCGTTAGATCGATTAACTTCGAAGCGACCGAGCTTCACAATTTGTGGGTCCGTGAGGATGGCCGGATTTTGTCATGCGATTCGATGCGAGGCTCTTTGATCGAACTGACATCCGGCGAGATTCTCTGGTCGGCGAACAAAGCCAACTGCCTTGTGAGAGGCATGGCATGCATGAAAGATGCTCTGTTTGTTGGCGCTTCCGATTGTGCTCCTGCTGAAGACCGTAGCTTCAGTCATGGTGGCATCTGGGTTTTGCATCCCCGAACATGGGAGACACGCGACTATATAGCCCTGGGCCGCGTAGGAGCTATTCACGAAATCCGTATTCTGGACGCGCCCGACTTCTGTCATCCCAATGGGACTCTCCGCTTGACGTCTGAACTTGAGGGGGCAGAACTATCGGAGCTGCTGTAGGCACGGTGAAATTATGTCTGACACGCTCCGACTTAGACTATTCACGATGTCGTCGGTTTCGTTCGAACTGCATGCTTCCAAGCGGGCCCGTGGCCGGGGTGACCGTCAATGATGCCAGCCGGCGGACCTTTCGCTCCCGCCGCGTTCAACGCGAATTACAGCCGCACCTCCTTTGACGTGGCCCGTCTTGGATTGAGCTTCCGGTACTGAAATAGCGCGCCTGCAAGCGAGCTGCCGGCGGGCCGATAACCACCCCGGTCCAAAGCGGGGCCTGCTGCAACGCGCGTGCACGTGTTCGTCATTGGCGAGCGAAGCGAAGCAATCCAAGGCCGTTCGCTGGGCCTGAGTTGCTTAAGTCTGGATTGCTTCGTCGCTTTCGCTCCTCGCAAATGACGAGGACGTGATGTCACTGTTACATTGACATCAGTCACCGTTTCAGTTACTGATGGGCGCGAATCTCGCTCATGAAGGACGCCTTCGGGAGGTAGACCTGAAGGCCGGGGCGAGTGCGGTGCCCGCGGGCGGCGTTACGACCCGCACCCGGGCGGCTTTGGGCATCAGCTGGCCGGCACTAAGACCGGTCCGTGAGGTGCGTCACTGGACTGGGACAGGTTGGGGCGGGTAACGCCCGCATAAACTGCGTTCGGTTCTGCCCTCGGAAGGGGGATGTCACAGACCGGCGCTCCGGCCACGTCCCAGGAAGCCTGGCCTGAAGCCGCGCGCAACGGCGGAAGCCCGCGCGTCAGAGCCGTCAGTGGAACGCCGACAGGCGAGCGCGCCCGCAGCGGAGGGTCGGCGCAAGCCGATCGCTCCGTGGCGCGCCCCGCACCCGCTGGTGCGGACATGAAACACTGCGTCTGTCGGCGTTCCGCTTCCTTCGTTTCTTTCTGACGTAGCCCGGATGGAGCGGAGCGTAATCCGGGAGCAGCGTGTGAGCTTGCCGACCGTCCCCGGATTGCGCTGCGCTCCATCCGGGCTACGGGGAGCCGTCGGAAGATTCGCTCGCGCCGCGAGGCGATTTGTGCCGCATCAATGTCGGAACGAATGTTTGCGGCAGGCTTTGCCTTCAGAACAAAAGTCCGTCCGGAGTCTCGCCATGATCCGTAAACTGCCGTCCGGAAAATACCGGCTCTATTCGCGCAAGAAGGATGCGAAGACCGGCCGCCGCCGCAATCTCGGCACTTTCAATTCACGTGCCGGAGCTGAGAAGCACGAGCGCGCCGTGCAATATTTCAAACGGCATTAGCGCGTGATCCCGAAAAGTGGATGCCGGTTTTCGGACAAGATCATGCGCCGCCTAACGCCTTGACCCGCGGCGTGCAATGAGCAGGTGCGATGGGCTATGCGCGGTGACTATTGGATGACAGAAAGCGCTGTGTTTATTTCGTTTTCCGCCTCAATCCATTCACTATTTCGCCGAAACGTGATTGCCGCGGATCTTGTTTTGAACGAGACAGGTCTTGATTTGAACCAAAAGCAAGCGCCAGAATTCCAGGTGATGGGGCGACCGACCGATGGGTAAATATATGCGTTCCGGCATAGCCGTTTGTTTTTCACGCACGTCCTTTTCCCACCCTTACCTTTGGCATCTTTCCGCGGCCGTCTTCGCCGCCGCGTTGACCATTTCCTTCGCGACCGCAGCCCGCGCCGACATCCTCATCAATATCGACAAGTCGAGCCAGCATATGACCGTCGCCGTCGACGGCGCGCAGCGTTATGACTGGCCGGTCTCGACCGGCCGGCCCGGCTACGACACGCCGGACGGCGATTTCAAACCCAACCGCATGGATGCCGACCACTTCTCGCAGGAATGGGATAATGCGCCCATGCCGCATGCGATCTTCATCGATCTCAAAGGGCACGCCATCCACGGCTTCTTCGACGTGAAGCATCTCGGCCTGCCGGTGTCGCACGGCTGCATCCGCCTGTCGCCGGATCATGCCGCGACTTTGTTCGACCTGGTGAAGCAGCAGACCATGGCCAATACCAAAGTCGTCATCACCGGCCGCACGCCGAACGGCGACAACGGCCCGGTGGCGCGCTCGCGTCTGCCGGTCAACGAGACGGCCTATTCGCCGCAGCCGGCGCAGGGCGGCGCGCCGACGCAGATCGCGCCTGACGACAGCCGCCAAGGTTACGACCAGCAGCAGGGTTATGCGCAGCAAGGTTATGGCCAGCAGCCGCAGCAGATGTACGGCCAGCAGGTTTATCCGCCGCCGCCGCGCCCGGCCTATGTGCAGCGGGGTTTTCCGCCGCAGCCGCCGCCCGCCTATTACGGTCAGGGCTATTACGGGCAATATCCGCAGCCCTATAACGGCCAGCAGGGTTATTACCGGCAGTGGTAATCACGCCCTGTTGAGCGGGCGTGCCTTCGCCGTCGCGCAGTCCCGCCGTTAAAAATGGAATAGCTTGGCGCGCCCGTTGTTTGCCTGGAGCATGATCCGGTTTTCGGATCATGCTCCGACAACGTGACGCGTTTTCATTTGGGAGGTTATACGATGCCGGTGGTTCGCTTCCTCGCTTGCTCTGCTGTTGCTTGTGCGCTCGCCGCGGCCGCTTCGCCCGTCGATGCGGCGCTGATCATGCACAAGGACCTGTCCTTTACCGTCGCAAGAACCATCGGCGAAGCCGTCATCGCCGCCTGCTCCGCCAAGGGCTATGCGGAATCGGTCGTCGTGGTCGATCGCGACGGCGAGATGATGATCGTCATGCGCGGCGACGAAGCCTCGCCGTTGACGGTGGAGAATGCGCGGCGCAAGGCCTACACGGCAGCGATGTTCAGACAGACAACAACAGAATTTGCGAAGAAGTTCAACGATGGCAATCCGGTCACACGCCAGCAGGTCACCTTGCCCAGCGTGATCGCAATTCCAGGCGGTGTGCCGATCAAGGCCGGCGATGTCGTCATCGGCGGCGTCGGCGCCTCGGGCTCGCCGGGCTTCGACGACGATTGCGTCGCCGCCGGCCTCGATGCGGTGAAGGATCAGCTGCAGTAATTGCTTGCCACGATTACTCCGGCTCGATGCCGGCCGCTTTGATCAGCGTCGTCCATTTGACGAGTTCGGTCTTCACGTAGTCGGAAAATCCGGCCGGCCCCAAAAAGGTGATTTCGACGCCGGCATCGCGGAAGCGGTCGCGCACTTCCGGTTGGGCAAGCGTCGCCTGGATCGGCTTGGCCAGCGTATCGACGGCTTTTTGCGGCATGCCCGCCGGGCCGAATATGCCGGTCCAGGCGAGCAGGTCGTAGCCGGGCAGGACGGTTTCGTTCAAGGTCGGTACGTCCGGCAAGGTCGCGTCGCGCTCTTTGGTCAGCACCGCGAGCGGCCGGATTTTTTCGGCCTTGAGCATCGGCAGGCCGGTCGAGAAATCCGGCACGCCCATCTGCACATGGCCGGCCATCAGATCGGTCACTGCAGTGGGATTGCTGCGATAGGCGACCGGCGTGATGTCGAGATTGAGCCGCCGCTTGAAGATTTCGGTGGTGATGCGCCCGGTCGAGTTGCCGTAGCCGGCATTGATCTTGCCGGGATTGGCCTTGGCATAGGCGACGAGATCCTGGATCGTCTTGACCGGGAGATCCGGCGTCACCGCGATGAAGGAAGGGAAACTGCCGACGCGCGCGATCGGGGTGAAGTCCTTGATCGGATCGTAAGGCACCGTCTTGAACAGTCCCGGCGCCGCCGAATGCGTGCTGTTCGAGGTGAGGAGGATCGTGTAGCCGTCGGGCGTGGCGCGTGCCACCGCTTCGGCCGCGATCATGCCGCCGGCGCCGTCGCGGTTCTCGATGACGAAAGGCTGGCCGAGCGCGTCCTGCAGATATTTGCCGATCAGGCGCGCCGCGGTGTCGGTGGCGCTGCCGGCGGCGAACGGAGTGATAATCGTAACCGGCCGCGACGGATAATCTTCGGCGAATGCAGGCGACGTGCCCGCCGCAAGCAACAGTGTCAGCGCCGCGCGCCGGCTCAGTTCAGTCATTGCAGTCCTCCCCTTATGCTTTTTGCTTTTGAACAGCGCGGCATGAGAAGGGAGCGAACTCGATGCGTCAAGCCGAGCTTTGCGTCTGGCGCATGCGGAATGGGCTTTCGCCTGCGCTGAATAGGAAGTTTCAACCCATGCGCAAGATCGGCTTGATGGTCGCGCCGCTTTCGCTGTCCGCGGCGGCCTGATTGATCTCATCGAGCGTGTAGAACTTGATCAGGCGATCGAAGGGAAAGCGGCCCTGGCGATGCAATTCGATAAGCTGCGGGATGAACAATTCCGGCACGCTGTCGCCCTGGATGATGCCGCGGATGCTCTTGCCGGGCGACATCAGCCCACCCATGTCGAAGCTTGCTTGCGTGCCGATCGGCGCGGCGCCGACAATGCCGCAGGCGCCGCGCGTACCGAGCGCATCGACCGCCTGCCGCACCACTTCGGGCCGGCCGGTCAATTCCAGCGCGAAATCGGCCCCGCCGTTGGTAATGTTCTGGATCGCCGCGACCGGCATCTTCGATCTTGGCGTTCACGCCATGCGTGGCACCGAGCTCTTTGGCGAGCGCAAGCCGTGCCGGCACGACATCGACCGCGATGATCGTTGTCGCGCCGACGATGCGCGCCGCCATCACCGCGCTCAAGCCGACGCTGCCGGCGCCGAAAGCGACGAAGCTTTGGCCGGGCCCGACCTTCAGCGCGTTCATCACCGCTCCGGCGCCGGTCTGAATGCCGCAGCCGAGCGGCCCGAGCCGCTCCAGCGGCACGTCCTTCGGCACTTTGACCACCGTGCGCTCATGGGCCAGCGCATGAGTGCCGAACGAGGACTGGCCGAAGAAATGGTCGTGCACGGCAGCCGCGTGATCGTCGCGCATCGCGGTGCTGCCGTCCTCGCGCGCGCCGCCGAAACACAGCGGATGGCCTTTGGCGCAATAAGCCGGCTGGCCCGCCGCGCAGCGCGCGCAATGGCCGCACGACATGAAGCTCAGCACCACATGGTCGCCCGGCACGACCTTGCGCACGCTCGCGCCGACGCTTTCGACCACGCCCGCGCCTTCATGGCCGAGCACGATCGGCAGCGGTACCGGATAGACCTGGTCGCGAATGACGATATCGGTGTGGCACATGCCGGTCGCGACAATGCGCACCAGCACCTCATCGGCGCGCGGCGTTTCGACGGCAAGCGTTTCGATCGTAAACGGTCCGCCTTTCTTGCGAACGACAGCAGCCTTGATGGTGCGACTTTGCGCGCTGTCTTGCGCACTTTCTTGCGCACGGTCCTGCAAATGAGATGTGCTGGTCATTTCCATCCATTGGCGAAGCCCGCGCTCTTGCCGGCGCGGGCTTCGAAACTTGTTCTTCTATATGCGCACCGGACCGCTGCTTCAGTTCGGCTTCTGGAATTTCAGCACGAAATTGTCGATCGGTACATCCTTCTTGTAGCTCGGATAGTCCTTGGTGTCGGCACTGTTGCGCCAGAAATTGCCTTCGTCGACGAGCTTGAATCCAGCCGCCTCGACTTCCTGCTTCAGCGTGTCCTCGTCGATGCGGTGCAGCGTCTTGGCGACCGTCGTGCCTTGGCCCGGCAGTGCGGCGTGATCGGCGACGATGAGAACGCCGCCGGGCTTGAGCGCGGCGAACATGGCCTTGTCCATCGCGACGCGGTCGACAGTCATGTAGGTGGTGTCGTGGTAGAAGAACAGAAACGTGATCATGTCGAGCGGCACGCCGGGCGGCGCCGGATCGTCGAACGGCCGCACATCGGCCGCGGCGTCCTTCATTGCCGGTGTTGCCAGCCGCGCGTCGAACGAGGCCTTCATCTTGTCGCTGGCATCGGCCGGGTTCTGTCCGTAGACCATGCCGTTCGGCGCTACCGCGCGCGCCATCAATTCGGTCGAATAGCCGCCGCCGGCGCCCATATCGAGCACCTTCATGCCCGGGCGCGGTGCGGCGAATTGCAGGAACGGCAGCGGATTGCGGCGCTGGTCCGCCTGCTTGTCGTTATCGCTGCGATCGGACGCGGCAAGCAGCGCGGCATAATCGGGCGCCGCTTGTGCGTGCGCGTGAGTGGCGGTGAAAGCAGCGAGGCCCGCGGCGATAGTCGCGGCGGCGATTTGAGCTTTGGCAAATGTGGCGATCATTCCGTTTTCTCCCGGGAAAGGCTTACCGCTTGGCCGATAATCGCGGCCCTATATGAACACCGTACGGCGTGCCGAAATGCACGAAGGCGGTGCAAATATTTGCCGAAAGCCTTGTGGAAAAGCCATGAACAAGATGGTGATGATGCTGTGAATAAATTTGCACTTGAGAAAATCGGCGTGGCTGCGATGTCCGCTTGTGAATTACGGGTAATTTTTTGCGAAAGACAAGGATTGCAATGAGTTCGGACACCTCGATTGCCGCGGCCGAAACCCGGTTGGCGATACTCGAAACCGGTGAATTGGCGGCGCGTCGCGTTGCCGATCTGTTTGCCGAGAGCTTTGCCGCCGATGAAGTTGCTGTGAGCCTTGTGGATATCGGACAGACTACAGAGCGCGGCCCAAACACGGGTCAGCGAATATGGCGCGTCACCATTCATTTTGCCGTGCCGCCCGACGAGGCCGCGATGCGCGAACTCGCCGCCGCTGCCGGCGGCGACAATGCCGGCAAGGCGCTGCGCTTCGAGAGCATCGCCGCGAAGGACTGGGTCGGCGAAAGTCTCGCCGGATTGAAGCCCGTCACCGCCGGCCGCTTCGTCATTCACGGCGCGCATGATCGCGGCAGCGTGCCGCCTAACCACATCGGCATCGAGATCGAAGCGGCGCTGGCGTTCGGCACCGGTCATCACGGTACGACCCGCGGCTGCCTGCTGGCGCTCGATCATATCGGCAAAGGCGCGCAAGCGCCGCGACGCATTCTCGATGTCGGCACCGGCACCGGCATTCTCTCGATCGCTGCCGCGCGCGCCTTGCGGCAAGGCGTGACCGCGACCGATATCGATATCGGCTCGGTGCGCGTTGCGCGGGAAAACGCCCGCCTCAATCGCGCCGGCGATCGCATCACGTTTCTTCATGCCGACGGCATCACCGCGCCGGCGATCCGTGCGCGCGCGCCGTTCGATCTGGTCTTCGCCAATATTCTGCTCGACCCGCTCAAGCGGCTCGCCGTGCCGGTCCGAAGCGTGCTCGCGCCCGGCGGCCGCATCGTGCTGTCCGGCATTTTGCACGCACAGGCCAATGCAGTGCTCGCCGCCTATCGCCCTTTGAGGCTTGAACGCAGGTTCGCGCTCGACGGTTGGACGACGCTGGTGCTGCGGCGCGGGGTTCGCCGTTCGGTCATTGCCCGCCGCCGCGACCATCCATAAATTACCCCGATGTTCGAAGCCCATTTCCAATCGTTCGAGGATCGCAGCGACAAGGGCGCTACCGCGCCGCGGCTCGCGGCGCTGCGGGCGGAGCTGAAGCAGCGCGGCTTCGACGGTTTCATCGTGCCGCGCGCCGACCGTTACCAGAACGAATATGTGCCGCCCTGCGCCGAACGGCTTGCTTGGCTCACCGGCTTCAACGGTTCGGCCGGGCTCGCCATCGTGCTCAATGACCGCGCCGTGATTTTTGTCGACGGCCGTTATCTGGTGCAGGTGCGCGACGAAGTCGATACATCGGCTTTCACGGTGGAGCATCTCGTCGAGCATCCGCCGGCGCAATGGATCGAGGAAAATTTGCCGGCGGGCACCAAGCTCGGTTATTCGCCCTGGCTGCATACGGTGGATGGCGCCGAGCGGCTCGCCAAAGCCTGCGAAGCGGCCAAGGCAAGCCTGGTCGCCGTCGCCGACAATTTGATCGACAGCGCCTGGGCCGACCGGCCGGCGCCGCCGCACGGCGCGGTGGTGCTGCACGATCTGCGCTATGCCGGCGAAGAGGCGTCGTCGAAGCTCAAGCGCGTGGGCGCCGATCTGGGGAAGACCACGGCCGACGCGCTGATCGTGTCGGACCCGCAATCGGTGTCGTGGCTGTTCAATATCCGCGGCCACGACGTACCGCACACGCCGGTGGTGCTCGCCTCCGCCATCGTGCCCAAAGCCGGCCGGCCCGCGCTCTATGTCGATCCGCGCAAGCTCAACAACGACGTGCGGCATCGTCTCGAAGAGCTTGCCGATGTCCGCGCCGATAGCGATTTCGAAGGCGACCTTGCCGCGCTCGGCAAAGCGCAGCGCGCAGTGCGGCTCGATCCCGGCATCTGCCCGGAAGCCATCGCCAAGCTTGTTGCCGACAATGGCGGCAAAATCGTCCGCGGCGGCGATCCGATCATGCCGATGAAGGCGGTCAAGAATGCCGCCGAGATCTCCGGCGCCAAGGCGGCGCAATTGCGCGACGGCGCGGCCGTGACGCGCTTCCTCGCCTGGTTCGACGGCGAAGCGCCGCGCGGACGGCTGACCGAGATCGATGCGGTCGAAGCCTTGGAGAGCTTTCGCCGCGACACCGGCGTGCTGAAAGACGTGTCGTTTCCGACTATTGCCGGCGCCGGGCCGGACGGCGCCATCGTGCATTATCGCGTCAGCAAGCGCAGCAACCGGCGTATCGGCGCCGACGAATTGTTCCTGGTCGATTCCGGCGGCCAATACGAAGACGGCACGACCGACATCACCCGCACGCTCGCGGTGGGGAGGCCGAGCGCCGACATGCGCAAGAATTTCACGCTCGTGCTCAAGGGTCATATTGCGTTGGCGCGCGCGATTTTTCCCGACGGCACGTCCGGTGCGCAGCTCGACACTTTGGCGCGGCAATTTCTCTGGCGTGACGGGCTCGATTTCGATCACGGCACCGGCCACGGTGTCGGCAGCTATCTGTCGGTGCATGAAGGGCCGGCGCGCATTTCCAAGCTCGGCAGCGCGGCGCTCAAGCGCGGCATGATCCTGTCGAATGAGCCCGGCTATTACCGCACCGGCGCTTACGGCATCCGCATCGAAAATCTCATTCTCGTCACCGCGGCAAAGCCGGTCGCCGGCGCCGAGAAAGAGCTCAACGCGTTCGAGACGCTGACGCTGGCGCCGATCGAGGCGCGCTTGATCGACACCGCGCTGATGACGCCTGAGGAAGTATCCTGGCTCGATGCCTATCACGCCCGTGTGCGTGACGAGATCGCGCCGCTTCTCGACGCGCCGACGCGGCAATGGCTGATCGCCGCGACTGCACCGCTTGCGGCTTGAACCGTTTTATAGCCGCAAGCGCGTTTGCGTAGAACGTTTTGGGTGAGGCTCAGCGTAAGTTTAACGTATGAGCTTCGCCCATTCGTCTTCGGTGAGCACGGCAACGCCGTGCTTCTTGGCCTCGGCGAGCTTTGAGCCGGCGCCTGGGCCGGCGACCACGTAGTCGGTCTTCTTCGACACTGAGCCCGAGACTTTGGCGCCGAGTCGTTCGGCAGAGGCTTTGGCTTCGTCGCGTGTCATCTTCTCCAGCGTGCCGGTGAAGACCACGGTCTTGCCGGCGATTTTCGAATCGCTGCGCGGCTTCTCGGCGTCGAGGATTGTGACCTGCTCGGCGAGCCGTTCGATGCGCCTGCGGTTATGGGCCTCGCCGAAATAGTCGTGCAGGCTCTCGATCACCGTGTCGCCGATCTGATCAAGCGCGTCCATCTCTTCCTTGGTTTCTTCATCGCCTTTGGCGAGTTTGAGGCAAGCGTCGTGGAAAGCGCTCCAGGAGCCATAGCCGCGCGCCAGCGCCACCGCCGTGGTTTCGCCGACATGCCGGATACCGAGCGAATAGATGAAACGTTCGAGCGAAATCTCGCGCCGCGCCGCAATCGCCGCGAACAGATTGCGCACCGAGGTTTCGCCGAAGCCTTCGATCTCTTCGAGCTTGATCCTCTTGTTGCGGGCTTCGAGCGTGAAAATGTCCGCCGGTTCCTTGACCCATTCGCGCTCGTAGAACAGCTCGATCTGCTTGTCGCCGAGCCCGTCGATGTCGAAGGCGCGGCGCGACACGAAATGCTTGAGATGCTCGATGGTCTGGTACGGGCAGGCGAACTCGCCGGTGCAATGCAAGCGCGCACCCTCGGCACCGCCGGCAATGATCTCGCGCACCACGTCGGTGTGCAGCGGACACGGGCATTTTTTTGGAAACTCGTATGGCTTGGCGCCGCGTGGCTTGCCTTCGACGACGCCGAGCACTTGCGGAATGACATCGCCGGCGCGCTGGATCGTCACCGTGTCGCCGATACGCACATCAAGTCGCGCGATCTCCTCGGCATTGTGCAATGTGGCGTTCTGCACCACGACGCCGCCGACCGTCACCGGCTCAAGCTTGGCGACAGGAGTGAGGAAGCCGGTGCGGCCGACCTGGATTTCGATATCCCTGACGACGGTCGTCGCCTTCTCCGCCGGGAATTTGTGCGCGATCGCCCAGCGCGGATTACGCGAGACAAAGCCGAGCCGTTCCTGCCAGTCGAGACGGTCGACTTTGTAGACGACGCCATCGATATCGTAATCGAGGCTGGCGCGCCGCGCTTCGATCTCGCTGTGGAATTTCAGCAGCGCTTCGAGCGAGCGGCACATTTTGGTCAGCGGATTGGTCTTGAAGCCGCACTTCTCGAACCATTTGATCATGCCGGATTGCGTATCTTCCGGCATGTCGCTCATTTCCCCCCAGGCATAAGCGAAGAAACCAAGCGGCCGCGACGCTGTGATCGACGCGTCGAGCTGGCGCAACGAGCCGGCGGCGGTGTTGCGCGGGTTGACGTAAAGCTGCTTGCCGGTTTCTGCCTGTTTGCGGTTCAGTTCGAGGAACGCCGCCTTGGTCATGTAGACTTCGCCGCGCACCTCGGTCACGGCGGGAACCTTGCGGCCGGATAGCTTGTGCGGAATATCTGCGATCGTTTTGACATTGGCGGTGACGTCTTCGCCTTCGGCGCCGTCGCCGCGGGTCGCGCCGGTGACAAGCTCGCCATTCTCGTAGCGCAGCGACATCGACAGGCCGTCGATCTTTGGCTCAGCGGAGAACGCGATCTCCTCGTCGTCCGGCAGGCGCAGAAAGCGGCGGATGCGGCCGACAAAATCGGCGACGTCCTCTTCGGTGAAGGCATTGTCGAGCGACAACATCGGCACTGCGTGCCGCACCTTGGCAAAGCGCGCCGAAGGCGCGACGCCGACACGCTGCGTCAGGCTCTCGAGCGTACGCAAATCCGGGAAGCGCGCTTCGATGGTGCCATAGCGCCGGCGCAGCGCGTCATATTCGGCGTCGCTGACGGTCGGCGCATCGTCCTGGTAATAGCGCCGGTCGTGCCCGGCGATCTCGGCTTCGAGTTCGGGCGTGCTCGGCCTTGGCCTGTTTCTCCGATAGGTCTCCGACCGGCATTTCGGGTTTTTGTCGGCGGGCCATTGCTGATCTCGACTAGCTCGCGGCGCGGATCAATCGCTCGGCCGCGGCGCGGGCTTCGGCGGTGATCTCGGCGCCGGCGAGCATGCGCGCGATCTCTTCGCGGCGATGTTCGCCGGCGAGCTCGGCGACGCGGGTGGCGACGCGCTTGCCTTTGGCGAGCGCATCCTTGCTGATCAGATAATGCCGGTCGGCGCGCGCCGCGACTTGCGGCGCGTGCGTCACGGCAAGCACTTGCACGCCGGAGGCGAGCCGCGCCAGCCGCACGCCGATCGAATCCGCGACCGCGCCGCCGACGCCGGTATCGATCTCGTCGAAGATCAATGTCGGCGCCGAGCCGCGGTCGGCCAGCACCACTTTGAGCGCGAGCAGAAAGCGCGCAAGTTCGCCGCCGGAGGCGATCTTCATCAGCGGTCCCGGCCGCGTGCCGGGATTGGTCCGCACCCAGAATTCGACGCGGTCGAGGCCGTCGGGGCCTTCGTTCTCGCTCGATATTTCGGTCGAGAATTGCGCGCGCTCGAGCTTGAGCGGCTTCAATTCGGCATTCACCGCTTTGTCGAGCTTCTGCGCGGCGCGACGGCGCGCCGCCGACAAGGCCTCGGCGGCGGCGCGATAGCGCGCAGACGCTTCTTGCGCTTCGCGCTCGAGCTTTATCAGCTGCTCGGCGCCGGCATCGATCAGCGCGAGTTCGGAATCGTAACGCTGCGCCAGCGCGGCGAGATTATCGACCGGCACATTGTATTTGCGCCCGGCGGCGCGCAGCGCGAACAGGCGCTCCTCGATGCGCTCGAGCTCCTGCGGATCGTAATCGGCGACCCGCAAGGCATGTTCGAGATGCTGGCGGGCGTCTTCGAGTGCATTGAGCGCCGCATCGATCGCCTTCACCACCGGCTCGATCAAAGCCGGCACTTGCGTGGCGCGGCGCTCGAGGCGGCGCACGGCGGTGGCAAGCGGTGGCACCGGCGAATTCGGCCCGGTGACGCTGTCATGAGTGGCGCGCAAATCCTCGCCGACTTTTTCCGCCTGCATCATGGTGGTGCGGCGCTCGGCGAGCGACGTTTCCTCGCCTGTTTGCGCGGCGAGTTTGCCGAGCTCGTCGACGGCATGGCGCAGCCATTCGGCTTCACGTGCCGCGCGCTCGACCGCGGCGCGATGTTCGGCGACGGCCGTCTCGCGCGCGCGGCGTTCGATCCATAATTGCGCGACCTCGGCGGCATCGTCTTCAAGTCCGCCATAGGCATCGAGCAGCGCGCGATGGGTTGCGGCATCGACAAAGGCGCGATCGTCGTGCTGGCCGTGGATTTCGACCAAAGCCGTGCCGAGCGCGCGCAGCACTTGCACGCTCACCGGCTGATCGTTGATGAAGGCGCGGGTGCGGCCATCGGCGAACTGCACCCGCCGCACGATCAATTCGTCATCCGCGCCGCCGAGATCGTTCTCGGCGAGCACGCGCCGTGCCGGATGCTTCGTGGCAAGGTCGAATACCGCGATCACCTGGCCCTGTTCGGCGCCCTCGCGCACCAGCGCCACATCGCCGCGCGCGCCGAGCGCCAAGGCAAAAGCATCGAGCAGTATCGACTTGCCGGCGCCGGTCTCGCCGGTGAGCGCGGCAAGACCGGACCCGAAATCGATGTCCAGCCGTTCGATCAGGACGATGTCGCGGATAGAGAGGCGCGCCAGCATGGCCAGTCTGTTGCAATGAAGGGGACCTATGCGCTGCGCAGGATTTTCGCAATCGCTGCGGAACGGACGGCTTCGGAACAGGGCCGATTATTACCGATTCCCGGTGGTCGCGTCAGACACCCTTTGACCCGGTGGCGGTATCGCGGATACGGGCGCACTTGGCGCAGGAGCGACCGGCGCCGGCGCCATCGGCGCGGGGGCTATTGGCGGAGGTGCTACGGGCCCTGCTGATACAGGCGCCGCGGGTGCGGGCCGCGGCGCCGCGCTCGGAGACGAGAAGGCCTTACTGATCCAGGATTGCTTGTTCTCAGTCGGCTCCTGGCCGCCATTCTTTACGAGTGTATAGGCGTCCTTGTACCAGGGGCTTTCCGGGAAATTATGCCCGAGCACGGCGGCAGCGGTCTGCGCCTCGTCAGTTATGCCGAGCGCGACATAGGCCTCACTGAGCCGTTCCAGCGCCTCTTCGACATGGCGGGTGGTCTGATATTGCGTCACCACCACCTTGAACCGGTTGATCGCGCCGATGAAGTCGCGGATTTTCATGTAGTAGCGGCCGATATCCATTTCCTTGCCGGCGAGCTGGTCGCGCGCCATGTCGATCTTTTTCTTGGCCTGGATCGCATATTCGCTATTCGGATATTTGCGCACCACTTCTTGCAGCGCGTCGATCGCCTTGTCGGCGCGCGACTGGTCGCGCGACACGTCGACGATCTGGTCGTAATAGGAGGCGCCGATCAGATATTGCGCATAGGCGGCGTCGGGGCTGCCGGGATGCAGCGCGATATAGCGCTTCGCCGAATTGACGCAGGAGTCGTAGTCTTCCGCCTGATAATAGGCATAGGACGACATCAGCAGCGCCTTGCGCGCCCAATCCGAATACGGGTTCTCGCGGTCGACCTCGTCGAATTTCTTCGCCGCTTCCTTGTAGTCCTGCTTGTTGTTGAGGAGATAGAGGCCCTCGTTATAGAGCGCGTCGGCGGGCCGGTCGGGGACATAGTCCTCCGACTTGCTGCAGCCCGCGAGCGACGCGGCAAAAAGCGCGAGCGCGAGGCAAGAAGCCAGCGCACACAGCCTTGAACCGGGTCGCTGAGATCCCCGCGGCAGCATCATGAGCGTAATTTACGTCCCCTCGGCAGGCCGGTCTCGCTAACCCCGGCCCGGCCCCTTTACACTACTCCAGGCCAGTCCGCGCGAACGCATCGTAGCCCTAACCGTAGCCCTATGAGAATACAGCGATTATGGCCGACAATCGGCCCGGATTAAGGCGCAAAAGCTCGGGAAGTTAAGGCGCCGGGCGCGGAACTGTGCGCGGCAAAAGGCCCAGAAGGCCTACGACACGTCCGGTCCGAAGGCCGCCGCCGGGAACCCGGCCGTCAGATCGGCATGGCCGCGCGGACGGCGGGTCTCGGGCATTTCGACATAGGCCCAGGCGCTACGGTCCGCCATCAGCGCGCTCAGCACGGCATGATTGAGCTTGTGACCGCCGCGGACCGAGCGATAGGCGCCGATCATCGGCGCGCCGGCGAGCGCGAGGTCACCGATGGCATCGACCGCTTTGTGCCGCACGAACTCGTCGGGGAAGCGGATGCCTTCGGCATTGAGCACGCGGTCTTCCGCGACCACGACCGTGTTGTCCAAGGACGCGCCGAGCGCATAGCCCGCGCTCCACAGTTTCGATACGTCGCGCATGAAGCCGAAGGTGCGCGCCCGCGCCAGATCGCGGCGGAAGGTATCCGGCTCGACATCCATCGCCACTGTCTGGCGGCCGATCATGGGATGGTTGAATTCGATCTCGGTCTCGATGCGCAGGCCGCGCAAATGCGGCCGCAGCTCGCCGTGGCTCTCGCCTTTGCTGACCCGAACCGTCTTGAGCACCTGGATGTAACGGCGCTGCTCGGTAAGTGCGACAATGCCGGCCTGATCGATGGCGGCGACGAACGGCGCCGCGCTGCCATCCATGATCGGCACTTCCGGTCCGTCGACCTCGACCACCGCATTGTCGACGCCGCAGCCGTGCAGCGCGGCAAGCACATGTTCGGTGGTCGATACGGCGGGGCCGTTATGGTCGCCAAGAACGGTGGCGAATTCGGTTGCGGTGACGGAGCGGTAATTGGCTTGCAACTCGCGGTCCGGCCGGCCTTCGGCGCCGCTGCGCAGGAATACGATGCCGGTATTGGCTTCGGCGGGATGCAGAGTGAGATTGGCGGGAGCGCCGGAATGAACGCCGATACCGGCAATGGTCACATGATCCTTAAGCGTCGTTTGCCTGCCGGCCTGCGCGCTCCGCGTCATGTTTCGGTCCCACACCTTACGGCCAAACCACGCAGGCGATATCGCCCGAACAATTGTGGCCACCCCACCTTGAGGGAACGCAATCTTGATTGCAGATTGGAGGTCGGTCGGTGCGGTCGCCAAACGTCAACCCCGTCAACGTTGCGGCCCGCAAAAACCTCAATCCCCCAAAACTCCCCCTACGACGTGGTAAACTCTACTTGCGCTGCAGCATCAGGCCAATTCACGCTTTCTTACCGACTGTTACCTTTTTCTGGCCGCACTGTGGTCAGCTCGCGGCCGCAAAACCGTACCGCCGAAAACGCCTGAGCGCCGGGCCAAATACAAAATCCGCCCCGGCGCCGGTCGCGGCAACGGAGCGGATTTTATAATTTCGCGATAATTCTAGATTTATCAGTCGCTTAAAGTGATGCCGGTCGGCACTGGAACAGCCGGCACGGACACATTTGCGTGCCGCGCTGGCCCCCAAACCTAGTTCGCTTGCCGGCGCAGGAAGGCCGGAATGTCGAGCTGGTCCTCTTCACCAGAGTTATGCACAGGGGCCTGACGCCCATGGTGGTCGAGCCCCGACGGGGCCGGACGCTGCTTGGCGTATTCCGACACCGGCGGCTGCAACTCATGACGGGGGTCGTGGCGCGGCTCGGCAGGGCGCGGCAGCGGCGGCCGTCCGGCGGGCCGTTCGGTCGGCGCCGGCGCGCGGGTGGCGGGCGCCGCAGGCGGCTCATCCGGCTCGCGGCGGCCCAGCCCGACCGAGGCAAGCCGCTGCAACAGCGACATGCGCTGCTTTTCCGGATGATGCTCCTCCGGCAGTTCGCCGCGGCGGGCGCGGATTTCGTTCTGCGCCGGCACCGGCAGTTCGTCGATCCGCGGCATCCGGGGCGCTCGCGTCGGCAGGCGCTCGGCTTGCGGCGGAATGAACGTGCGCGGCTCCTCGGCCATTTGCGGCTCGGGCTCGCGCGCGGCCGGATCAATGAACAGCGAGGGCTTCGGCGCGATCGGGCGGATCGTGATGTCCTCGACCGCAGCGGCGATGGCCGCCTTGGCCGCCGATTCGATCGAGGCGTTCAGCGTCGCCGGCGGGCTCATTGGGGGCGCCGAGACAACCGGCATCGGTGCCGACGCCATGGGGGCGACCGGCGGAGCCACGATCGGCGCGGCAGCCGATGTCCCGGGAGCAGCCGGAGCCGCCCCCGTGCGGGTCGCCGCTTCGGTGCGCTCGATGCGTTCGGCGATGCGCTGATTGTCGGCACGGATGCGCTGCGCCAGATCGGCCAGCCGCGAATCCGAAGGCGACGCATGGGTCGCCGGCGCCGCCGCAGGCGTGGCGTGCTGGGCGTGTGGCGCGGCCGGGCGCTGCTGCTGCGCCGATGCCTGGTCGATGCCTGTGGCCACGACCGAAACGCGGATCATGCCGTCGAGGCTCTCGTCGAAGGTAGCGCCGACGATGATATTGGCGTCCTGATCGACTTCCTCGCGGATTCGCGTCGCCGCCTCGTCGACCTCGTAGAGCGTGAGATCGCGGCCGCCGGTGATCGAGATCAACAGGCCCCTGGCGCCCTTCATCGAGGCGTCGTCGATCAGCGGATTGGAGATCGCGGCTTCCGCGGCAGTCATGGCGCGCTTGTCGCCTTGCGCCTCGCCGGTGCCCATCATCGCCTTGCCCATTTCGCGCATGACGGCGCGGACATCGGCGAAGTCGAGATTGATGAGGCCTTCCTTCACCATCAGATCGGTGATGCAGGCGACGCCGGAATAGAGCACCTGATCGGCCAGCGCGAAGGCGTCGGCGAAGGTGGTCTTTTCATTCGCCACCCGGAACAGGTTCTGGTTCGGGATGATCAGGAGCGTGTCGACGCATTTCTGCAGTTCGGTGATGCCGCCATCGGCAAGACGCATGCGGCGCTGGCCCTCGAAGTGGAAGGGCTTGGTGACGACGCCGACCGTAAGAATGCCGAGCTCGCGCGCGGTCTTGGCGATCACCGGCGCGGCGCCGGTTCCGGTGCCGCCGCCCATGCCGGCGGTGACGAAGACCATGTGCGCGCCGGAGAGGTGATCGCGAATTTCGTCGATCACCTCTTCGGCGGCAGCGCGACCGACATCGGGCTGCGAGCCGGCGCCGAGTCCCTCGGTCACCTGCACGCCCATCTGGATGACCCGCTCGGCCTTCGACATCGTGAGCGCCTGGGCATCGGTATTGGCGACCACGAAATCGACGCCCTGCAAGCCGGCGGTGATCATATTGTTGACTGCATTTCCGCCCGCGCCGCCGACACCGAATACGGTGATGCGCGGCCTCAGCTCACGGATGTCGGGGATATTCAGATTGATCGTCATGATTGCCTCTTGTTTGTAGCGCGGGCGTTATCCACGCCAAGCCCGGTGCGGTCCGCCACTGACCGCCGCGATTGTGAGACTTCGCATCTGTGGGCCATCAGAAGCTCTCGCGAAGCCATAGTCCGACCCGGGCGAGGTAGCCGCCCGAGCCGGTCATGAGTTGCCGCTTGCGCCGCGACTCGAAATGCTCGAGATGCGCCGCTTGCGGGTAAACGAGGAGACCGGCCGCCACGGCGAACGCCGCGCCCTTGGCGGCATCCGGCGCGCCGGCAATGCCGAGCGGGCGCCCGATGCGCACCTGGCGGCCGAGAATGCGCGCGGCCAGATCCGGCAATCCGGTGAGCTGGCTCGCGCCGCCGGTAAGGATGACATGGCCGCGCCGATCGGCGTTGAGGGGGGAATTGGCCAGCCGGTCGCGGACCATTTCCAGTATTTCCTCGACACGCGGCTTGATGATGCTCACCAGCGTCGCGCGGGATATCAGCTGCGCCTGCTCGCGCTCGTCGTCGCTCAGCGGCGGCACCGTGATCATGTCACGCTCGTCCGACCCTCCGCTGATCACACTGCCATAAAGTGTTTTGATTCGCTCGGCGTCGGACACGCGGGCGTTGAGGCCGCGGGCGATATCCATGGTCACGTGATGTCCGCCGAGCGCGAAACCGTCGACATAAACCAGCCTGCCGCCGAGGAAAGCGGCCATTGTGGTGGTGCCAGCGCCCAGATCGACCACGATCGAGCCGAGATCGGCCTCGTCGTCCGCCAGCACCGAAAGCCCGGCCACATAGGGGCTCGCGACCATGGCCTCGACGCCGAGATGGCAGCGTTCGACCGCGAGCATCAGGTTCCGGGCCGCCGCGATATCGATGGTGGCGATATGCATGTCGACGCCGAAGCGCGAGCCGAGCATGCCGCGCGGATCGCGGACGCCTGCGACGCCGTCGATCGAATAGCCGACGGGCAGCGAGTGCAAAATGGCGCGGCCGTCGCGCAAAGAATGCCGGCTGCCGGCGCCGAGAACGCGGGCGATATCGCTGTCTGAGATGGTGGAACCGACGATTTCGACCTCGGCGGCAAACAGCTCGCTCGACATCCGCCCGGCCGAAAGCGATAGCACCACCAACTCGATTTCGACGCCGGCCATGCGCTCGGCGGCATCGACCGCCTGGCGGATGGCTTCCTCGGCTTGGCCGAGATTGACGACGGCGCCGGCCTTCATGCCGCGCGCGACGGTGTGGCCGAAGCCGATGATCTCGATGCCGTGGCTGCGGCGGGTCAGGACCTGCTGCGGCGCGCGCGGGCGCAGCCGCGCAATCATGCAGACGACCTTGCTCGAGCCGACGTCGAGCGCGGCAACGACCGCGCTCCGGCGCGGCGAGATCGGCTTCATTTTCGGGGTCAGGCCGTAGCCGAGGGCGTTCATGCGTCCCCCGCCTTTTTCTTTTTGGTGGTATTGGCCTTGTTGAGTTCGTCGCGCGCGGCCGCTGCGGCATCCGACAGCCGCACCGTGACGCGATCGGGCAGGCGCAGATCGATCATTGTTATGTCGCGCGACAACAGCTTCTTGTCGCGGTCAAGCGCCATCAGCCGGTCGAGCGCGCCGCCGACATTGGATTCCGGCAGCTTGACGTCGATGCCGTTGTTCAGGCGCAGGTTCCAGCGCCGTTCCGCCACCATGATCGAGGCGCGCAGCACCGGGCGGATGTCGGGGTAACGATCGAGGAACGCGAGGAAATCCTTGGCCTGCCGTTCGGCGCCGTGACCGACGACCAGCGGCAGGCCGAGATAACGGTCCTCGACATAGGGTTCGAGCACGGTGCCGTCGGCGGCGATGACGTTGACGTGGCCGTCCTTTTGCCACAGCGCGAAGGCCTGACGCTCGGTGATCGAGATCTGCAGCCGGTCGGGATAGAGCTTCAAAACCGCGGCGTCGGCGATCCACGGATTGGCCATCAGCCGGGTGCGCGCCGCGTCGGCATCGAGGAACAGGAGCGAAGCGTCGCCGGTGACGCCGGCCGTGGTCAAAATCTCTTCGCGGCTGACCTCTTTCTGGCCGGACAGCGAAATGGCGGCGATGCGGAAGCCCGCCGAATTGGCGGCGGCGTCGCGGGCCTCTTTGAACCGGTCGATGACGGTGGGAACATGCTGGCCGCGGACCGCGCCATAAGTGAGCGCGCCGCCGATGATCAGGACGGTGGCGGCGACGCCAAAGCCGCGCGGCAGGCGTTCGGCAAAGCGCGCCGCCTTGCGGCTATAGCTGGAAAACCAGGTGAAGCGGGCCGCCGCCTCGTCATCGGCAAGAGTTTGGGCAGAGAGGTTTGGGCATGGATCTGGGGATGGGTCTGGGGATGGCTATAGGCGTGCGAAAGCGTCGGCTCGTCAATCGGCGCGCCGAACCGGTCCCCATCTGCTGGCCCCGACCGCCTCAGCGATTGGTCGAGGCGTCCTCCACCATCCATTGCACCAGCTCATCGAAGGTGATGCCCGCGTATGCGGCAAGCTCCGGCACGAGCGAGGTCTCGGTCATCCCCGGTTGTGTGTTGACCTCAAGACAGATCAGCTCCCCAGTTCCCCGATCGTCGTAGCGAAAGTCCGCGCGGCTTACGCCGCGGCAGCCAAGCGCGTTATGGGCAGCCAGAGCCAGTCTTCGGACCTCCTGGTAAACATTCGGTAAAACCGGAGCCGGCAGCAGATGTTTGGAGCCGCCGGCGGCGTATTTGGCCTCGTAATCGTAGAACCGGGTCGTCGGCACGATCTCGATGACATCGAGCGCGCGGTCGCCCATCACGGCGCAGGTCAGTTCCTTGCCGGCGACATAGCGCTCGACCATCACCTTGTCGCCGAACGCCCAATCGTCGCGGAACAGTTCCTGCGGCGGATGCGGATGCTTCTCGGTGACAATGAAGACGCCGACGCTCGAGCCTTCCGCGACCGGCTTGATCACGTAAGGCGGCGGCAGCAGATGCGCCTTGGCGGCTTCGAACCGCGACACCACGCGGTCCTCGGCGACCGGAACGGCGTGGGCGCGAAACATCGCCTTGGCGTAGTCCTTTTGCATGGCGACCGCGGAGGCCATCACGCCGGAATGCGAGTAGGGGATGCCGAGGATTTCCAGGAGCCCTTGCAGCGTGCCGTCCTCGCCGGGGCGGCCGTGCAGCACATTGAGCGCGGCGTCAGGCTTGGCTGCGGTCAGGACGGCGGCGATATCGCGGCCGACATCGATCGGCGTGACCCGGTAACCCTTGCGCGTGAGCGCAGCGGCACAGGCGTTGCCCGAGCGCAGCGACACTTCGCGCTCCGCCGACCAGCCCCCCATCAGCACGGCGACATGTTTGGCCATTGTCCTAAAACCACGCAGTTGATCTAACGCCACACAGTTCGGACCGTTTGGTCTCGGCCCCGATCCGATACCTCGGCCTTGCCCGATGCTTAGACGCCAAAGCCGAGCGCCAAGCCGAAACGCGGGTGATTCGCGGAAAGACCAATAGAATCGACAATTATGGAAACGTCGAGAGTCGAAGCGCGTTGGTCACATTTTTGCCTGGGACAACAAGAAAGCGTCACGAAATCGCGCCGTTCAGGCCGCGGCAACGCCGATCCGCTTTATTTCCCATTCAAGCGCGACACCGGAATTGGCTTTGACCCGTTGCCGCACGGTCTCGCCGAGGCTCTCGATGTCGGACGCGCTGGCGCCGCCGAGATTGATCAAAAAGTTGCAGTGCATTTCCGAGACCTGCGCGTCGCCCTGGCGCAAGCCGCGGCAGCCGGCGGCATCGATCAATTGCCAGGCTTTGTGGCCCGGCGGGTTCTTGAAGGTCGAACCGCCGGTGCGGCTTTTGATCGGCTGCGTCGCCTCGCGCAATTCCGTGATCTTGTCCATCTCGGCGGCGATGGCCGCCGGATCGCCGCGCTCGCCGGCAAACAAAGCCTGGGTGAAGATGTAATCGTCCGGCGCGCTGCAATGGCGATAGGTGTAGTGCATGTCGCCGGTCTTCAGCACATGAATGCCGCCCTGGCGATCGACCGCGCGCGCTTCGATCAGCGTGTCTTTGGTCTCGCGGCCATAAGCGCCGCCATTCATGCGCAGCGCACCGCCGATGCCGCCCGGAATGCCGCGCAGGAAGGCGAGCCCGGCAATGCCGGCCTCCTGCGCCGCGCGCGCGACTTTCACGTCGGGCACCGCCGTGCCGGTGCGGACATGCAGGCCTTCGATACTGAGTTCGCTGAAACCGCGGCCGAGCCGGATCACGACGCCGGCAATGCCGCCGTCGCGCACGATCAGATTGGAGCCAAGGCCGATGACGGTGACCGGAATGTCAGCGGTGAGATTTTTCAGGAAATAAGCCAGATCGGCTTCGTCCTCCGGCAGCAACAAAAGCTGCGCCGGGCCGCCGACGCGAAACCAGGTGAGCTCCGCCAAAGATTGATTGGCAAGGAGCCGGCCGCGCAGCTGCGGCATGGTTTTCTTCAGCCCGGGAACGAGATCTGGAAACACCATCTGCCGCCCCGTCACTCGTTTTTGGGCGGGCCCGCCAATTCTCCCGGCAGCGCATAGGCCCATTGCGTGATCGAGCCGGCGCCGAGGCAGACGACGTAGTCGCCCGGTGTGGCGATGCCGGCGATGAGCGACGCCAATTGCTCGGGACTGTCGAGCGCGACCACCTGACGATGGCCATGCGTGCGCAAGCCCTGCACCAATCCATCACGGTCGGCGCCTTTGATCGGAGCTTCGCCGGCCGCATAGACATGAGCGACGACAACGACATCGGCGTCGTTGAAACAGGTACAGAACTGATCGAACAAAGCCGCGAGTCGCGTATAGCGATGCGGCTGCACCACGGCGATGACCTGGCCCTTGGTCAATTCACGCGCGGCTTTCAGGACGGCCGCGATCTCAACCGGATGATGGCCATAGTCGTCGATAATGGTGACGCCGTTCCACATCCCGGTCTTGGTGAAGCGCCGGCGCACGCCGCCGAATTTGGCGAGCGCGGTGCGGATCACGTCATCGGCGACGCCGAGTTCGTGTGCGACGGTGACCGCGGCGGTGGCGTTGAGCGCATTGTGCCGTCCCGGCATCGGCAGCGCGATGTTCTTGATCTCGTGCGGCGGCTGTCCGGCGCGTTCGTTGAACATGATCGTGAACAGCGAACTGCCGCCGGCATGCGTGACATCGACCAGCCGCACGTCGGCCTGCGGATTTTCGCCGTAAGTGATGATGCGATGATCCTGAATATGGCCGACGAGCTTCTGCACGATCGGATGATCGGTGCACATCACCGAGAAGCCGTAGAACGGCACGTTCTCGACAAAGGCGCGGAACGCATCCTGCACCGCCTCGAAGGTCTTGAAGTGGTCGAGGTGCTCGGCATCGACATTGGTGACGATGGCGATGTCGGCCGGCAATTTCAGGAAGGTGCCGTCGGATTCGTCGGCCTCGACCACCATCCAGTCGCCGGCGCCGAGCCGCGCATTGGTGCCATAGGCATTGATGATGCCGCCATTGATGACGGTCGGATCGAAATTGCCGGCGTCGAGCAGCGCCGCCACCATGGAGGTCGTCGTGGTCTTGCCGTGGGTGCCGGCAATGGCGACGCAGCTTTTCAGCCGCATCAATTCGGCGAGCATTTCGGCGCGCCGCACCACCGGCAGGCGCTGCGCGCGCGCCGCCATCAGTTCGGGATTATCGGACTTGATCGCCGACGACACGACGACGACGCGGGCGCCGTCGAGATTGTCGGCGGCGTGCCCGATCGAAACCTCCACGCCCTTGTCGCGCAGGCGTTTGACATTGGCGCTGTCGGTCTGGTCGGAGCCCTGCACCACATAGCCGAGATTGACCAGCACCTCGGCGATGCCGCTCATGCCGATGCCGCCGATGCCGATGAAATGCACCGGGCCGATGTCGCGCGGCAGTTTCATATGGACTCCCCGGTAGTGCGGTACTTGGTGCGGTATCTGGGCCCCATGCCCGGCACGTCCCCAATTCCTATCAATGAAAGACACCGACGGCCGCGACAAGCCCAGCCGTAAGTGACGGATAATGCTGAGATTAAGGTGCCGCGGGCAATCCCGCCACCTTCAGGACGAGGTCGGCGAGCCGTTCGGCGGCGTCGAGCCGGCCCACTGATCGGGCTGCCGCCGCCATGGCGACGAGCCGCTGCGGCTTGCCGGCGAGCATCGCGATCTCTGCCGCGAGCCGTTGCGGGGTGAAATCGTCCTGGCGCAGCCGCAGCGCGCCGCCGGCGCTTTCGAGCACGCCGGCATTGGCGAACTGGTCCTGGTCGAGCGCGCCCGGCAGCGGCACGAGGATCGAGGGCCGGCCGATCGCGGCCAGTTCGGCGACGGTCGAGGCGCCGGAGCGCGAGATCACGAGATGGCTCGCCGCCATGCGCGCCGGCAGATCGGAAAAGAACGGCGCGATCTCGCAGGCGACCGAAAGGCTCGCATAGGTCTCACTGACGCGGCTCAGATCTTCCTCGCGTGCCTGCTGCACGATGGCGAGCCGCGCCCGCAATGCCGGATCGAGGCGGGTGATCGCCGCGGGCACAATGTCGGCCATGATGCGGGCGCCCTGGCTGCCGCCGGTGACGAGCAGCCGCAGCGGCTCGCCGGGCGTGGGATAGGGCACGGATGCCGCAGCGATCACCGCCGGCCGCAGCGGATTGCCGGTCAGCGTCGCCTTGGCAGCCAGAGCCGGCGCATCGGCGAACACGTCGGGAAAAGTCGTGGCGATCGCAGTGACGCGCGGCGCCAGCAGGCGGTTGGCGCGGCCGATGACGGCGTTGGAATCGTGAACGAGGCTCGGCACGCGGCACCAGACCGCGGCCATGACCGGCGGAAGGGTCGGATAGCCGCCGAAGCCGATGACGGCTAAGGGCTTGAGCCGCCGGATCAGCTTCCGCGCGTGATGAAAGCCGGTGGCGAGCGTCGTCAGGGTCTTTGCCACCGCGATCGGATTGCGCGACTGAAATGTCGCGCTGGCGACGACATGGACCCTGTCGTCGGCAAAAGCGCCGCCAAAACGCGCGGCGCGGCGATCGGTGACCAGATGAACCGGAATGCCGCGCTTATCGAGCGCAGCGGCAAGCGCCTCGGCGGGAAACAAGTGGCCGCCCGTGCCGCCGGCGGCCACCAGCACCGGCGCGGAGCGCGCCGCGTCCATCACACCGCACCCGCGGCGAGCAGATTGCCGGTGGCGAGCTTGGCGCGCGGCCGCTCGCGCGTCAGCGCCACCAGCATGCCCATGCCATAGGCGAGCGAGATCAGCGATGAGCCGCCATAGGACACGAACGGCAATGTCATTCCCTTGGCCGGCATCAGATGCAGATTGACTGCCATGTTTATGGTGGATTGCAGGCCGAACAGGATGGCGAGCCCTGCCGCGGCGAAACGGATGAACGGATCGTCGGTGCGCATCGCCTTCATCAGCGCGCGGATCACTATGAACGCGAATAACGACACCAGAATGAGACACAAGACCACACCGAACTCTTCCGCCGCCACGGCGAAAATAAAGTCGGTGTGGCCTTCCGGCAGGATGCGCTTGATGGTGCCTTCGCCCGGGCCGCGGCCGAACCAGCCGCCGCGAATGAAGGATTCGGTTGCGATATCGATATTGAACGTGTCGCCGGACGCCGGATCGAGGAAGCGGTTGATGCGTTGCGCCACGTGCGGGACGGTGAAGAAGGCCGCGGTGAGGCCGAGCCCCGCGGCGCCGGCCAGCCCCATCACCCAGATGAAGCGCATGCCCGCCATGTAGAACAGCGCGCCCCAGACCAGCGACACCAGCATGGTCTGGCCGAAGTCCGGCTGCATGACCAGCAGCGCGACGACGACGATCAAGAGCACGAGCGCCAGCGAATTGGCCGGCATTTCCGGCCGCTTCGCCGTTTCGCCGAACAGCCAGGCGATCAGCACCACGAAAGCCGGCTTCATGAATTCCGACGGCTGGATGTTGACGCCGAGAATGACCAGCCAGCGCTTGGCGCCTTTGATCTCGGCGCCGAAATAGGGCGTCACCGCCATCAGACAGACGCTGACGACGAAAACCACCAGTGCCACTTTGCGGATGTCATGCGGCGACAGGAACGAGGTCGCGAGCATCACCGCGACGGCGGGAATGAGGAAGAAGATCTGGCGGTTGACGAAGTGGAACGGGTCGAGCCCGATGCGGGCCGCGACCGGCGGGCTTGCGGCCAGGCACAGCACGATGCCGGCCAGCATCAGCGCGCCGAGGGCAGCCAAGGTCGGCCGGTCGACTGTCCACCACCATTCGGAAAACGGCGTCGGTTGCGCGCGCGAAGCCATCACGTCCCCGGGAAACGTCCCCGGAATAGTGGTGACATTGGGATGGTTTATGGGGGATTAAGATTTCGGGTCTGTGTGCGCGGATGAGTCGTCCAAAGTCTCAACGGCATCAACGGCGAAATGGGTCGCCGAAAGGCGAACAGATAGGCCAGCAAAAAAGGGCTGGCTGAACGAGGAGCTTTACGACCTCAACAGGTCGTGGGCACTTACGATAATTGTGTCCCGACTCCGCTTCGCTTCCTCAAGCCGTCCGTCTGCGAGACCGCCTGAGATGTAGACGTCAAATACCGTCGTTCCGTCGTCGTAATAGGTTCTGCCTTCCTCCAGTTCGAACATGCCGCAGCACTCCAAATCGACGATATGGGTTTGCTTTACGAGTACCGTTCTCGGGACGCTTTTCACATTCTCCTCCGCCCGCATGAGTTTCTATGGGTAACGCCGGGTACGGCAAATCCAATATCGCCGATAGGGAAGTATCGTGTACCGGCGTTCTGTACTTAATAAAAGAAGGACTATAGTCCCAAGATAGGTACGTGACAGGCCGATTGCAGAGCCGCATTATGCCCGTTCGGGGTGTAATGCGGAGTAGGGTGTGGTTCGCCGTCCGGCCGTAGGCATGCGGGTGCCGAAAGAGTGGCGTGAGATAGCGCGCCAGCCGAAAACGATCATGGGATGGCCTGCGTGGTCGGAGCCAGACCCGCTACCGCAAAGTAACAGAGCTCCAACCAGACGAACGGAATTGCACTCGCGTGCTGCCGAGACTACTGAGACGCTAATCCCATTAGCCGATTCGAGCGGCGTAGGACTCGAGGGCGTTCGACTAAGGCTAAATGCATGGGCGTATCGGAGAATGCATGAGGTAACTGCAACTCTCGAAGTACCTGGGCATCGCAATTTCGTGAACATCGCGAGAGTGGACGCTTGGCCCGTCGATCCACATTTCAATTTGAGAACGCGGCAGCATCCCGAGCTACGCCATCTTCCGCCGGTGATCGACACAAGCCACGTTCATAGGTTTGATGACAATGCGCGACTCGGAATCTCCGCATTTGCGCCTTACAGCAACTTGCCGGTTGCCGCACCAGTCGAAGAATTAACCAGTTTCCGGCACTTTCTGAGAGTGGTAGGAATAGAGTTTGGTATAGATGGTTTGCCCGACATCGATCCGCCAAACTGGCAGGAATTGATTTGATGACGTTCGCGCTCACCAATCTGGCAATCGGAGAAATTGCCCATCATGTTGCGTCCGCTCTGATAAAAATTTCGGAGCGAGACGGGACTGCGCGACTGTCGTTGCCCTTGCTTTATCCCGGCGGGTCCATGGTCGCCGTTGAACTTTCTAAATTGCGGGATTCGTTCCTCGTTACTGACGCCGGTATCGCTCGCCGTGAGGCTGGTCTCTTAGGAGGCGAGCGTACGTTTTTGCGCATTGCTAAAGACGTGGCTGACCGCTTCGGCGTTAAGTTCGATCAAAATATGATTTTCGAATTTGAAGTTTCTGAAGATGATTTAGTCATCGTAGTGGCCGCCATTGCTAACGCTGCTAAGACTGCGGTTGAAGAAACGGCGATGCATCTTGCAGTCGTGCAACATGCTGATTATCGCGCCTCTCTTTGGAATCAACTCGAAGTTATACACGGCAAGGCCAAGGTGGAACGCAAGCCTAGTATTCGAGGGTCATCGGATAGCTGGGAATTTGACGCCGCTGTAAAGCATGGCCAACATATTTCTGTATTTGAAATTGTTGTTCCTAACGCCAACGCGGTGAATAGTGCAGTGACAAAATTTTTGGATATTCGCGATCTCGGAAAACAGGCTCCCAAAAGAATTGCTGTTCTCACGAATAAGGATTCTACGCCTCACCTTCTGGTCCTCGCGCGCACTGCGAATTGGATACCTATCGACGCTTCTGACGAGGCATTCCGGGCGGCTGCATAAATGATCAGCTCGACAAAACCAAGAAATTGATGGGCGCGCTATCGCGAATGCCGCCGAAGCCGCACTCGGAAATGAAACTCAATAAGCCCGAGCACAAGAAACGACAAAAACCAAGTAAGAAGTCAAAACAAAATTAGCATTTTAGCGTTGTCCTGTAGGGGTTGATGGCATTGCTCGGATTGCCCTTCCATTCATCCTCAAAAATTCCAAGGATGCGCGAAGTCTTCAAACTTGCGGCATGGGAAAGTTGTAGGACCAGATCTTCTGTTGGGACGCGCTGCGCGATTGAATAAACCTGAGCAATTTCGACTATCAGGGGGATGCCGAATTTCATTTTGCCTCACGTCGTTTCCGCCATGCCATAAAGCGCGCTACAACGAGCAGTTCATCGACCGATGTTGTGAGGATTATAGACTAAGCTTTTATTTGGATTAGCTTGAAATTTTAAGCCGGCGTCCAATTTCTGGAATCGATCCGCACGCTCTTCACCCCGAACTCCAAACCAAATGCCAAGTTGCCTCAAGTTACCTGACGCCTTAGGTAAATTAAATCCGAGTTGTCGCACAAACCAAGAAGCAAAAGGCTCGCCTTGATCGAAAGAGCCTAGACGCGCTCCTAAATCCATAAAAGCTGTTCGGGTCGGATCCACCTGTAGATGCCACTTAGAAAGAGCGTCCGCATCCATCGGGTCGATGTCGTCCGCCGAGCCATCATCCCAATGCAAGAGCATGAGGTGTCACTTCACGACGGAGACTAAAGAATTCCCGTACCGGGCGACCGACGAATTCAAGCGTAAACCAACCAATGGCGCCGAGACCGACAACTCCAAGCGCGTGAAGAAAATCGGTCCACGTCACTATGCATTCCTCGCAATCACCCCCGGCAGCGCCCGCACCAGCTCCCGGAACGCGTCGCCGCGCACTTCGAAATTGCGATACTGGTCGAACGAGGCGCAGGCCGGCGACAGCAGCACGACCGGCTCGCGGCTCGGCGAGGCTTCGGCGTCGCGCGTTGCCGCCGCGACCGCCTTGTCGAGTGTGCCGTCGATTTCGTGCGGCACGTCGTTGCCGAGCGTCCTGGCGAAATCTTCCGCCGCTTCGCCGATCAGATAGGCCTTGCGGATGCGCGGAAAGAACGCGCGCAAGGATTCGATGCCGCCGGTCTTGGGCTTGCCGCCGGCGATCCAATAAATGTCGGTGAAACAGGCCAGCGCCTGCGCCGCCGAATCCGCATTGGTGGCCTTGGAGTCGTTGACGAACAGCACAAAGCCGCGGCGGCCGACCTCTTCCATGCGGTGCGCGAGGCCCGGGAAGGATTTGAGCCCAGCCTGGATCGCCGCGGGATCGAGCCCGAGCGCCAGCATTGCGGCCGCGGCACAAGCGGCATTCTGCGCATTGTGCACGCCGCGCAGCGAACCGATGCCGGAAATGTCGGCGACGACAGCCTCTCTTGTCTCCCCCGCATGCGGGGGAGAGGACAGCGCGGGCTCGGCGCGAATGATGCGCGGTCCCTCGGCATAGATGCCGCCGCTCAGTTTGCGTTTGACCGAGACGCGCACCAGGCGCTTGCCGGCTTGGTCCAGCCGGTCGGCGATGGCGCTGCACCAAGTGTCGTCGACGCCGACCACCGCGGTACCGGTGCTCGGCACGCCGGCAACGAGGCGCTCCTTCACCGCGGCGTAGTGCTCCATGGTGCCGTGGCGGTCGAGATGATCCTCGCTGAGATTGATCAGGATGCCGACGGAGGGATCGAGCGACGGCGCGAGATCGATCTGATAGGACGAGCATTCGATGACGTGCACGCGCAGCGGCTTTACCGCAAGCGCCGCCGGCTGCAGCGACAGGATCGCGGTGCCGATATTGCCGCCGAGCTGCGCGTCCATGCCGGCCGATTTGACGAGATGCGCGATCAGCGCCGTCGTCGTCGATTTGCCGTTGGTGCCGGTGATGGCGACGAACGGCGAGCCCGGCGCGTGGCGCGCGCGCTCGCGGCAGAACAGTTCGATGTCGCCGATGATTTCCACATTGGCGTCGCGCGCGAGCTTGACCACCCAATGCGGTTCGGGGTGTGTCAGCGGCACGCCGGGCGCGAGAACCAGCGCCGCGATGCGCGTCCAATCGGCCTTGCGCAGATCGGCGGTCGGAATGCCGGCGGCATTGGCCTTGGCGACGCTTGCTTCGGTGTCGTCATAGCCGACGACATCGGCGCCGCCGGCGAGCAGCGCGCTGGCGCCGACCAGGCCGGAGCCGCCCAGGCCGAACACGGCGACCTTTTTCCCCTTAAAGGTCGTGACCGGGATCATAAGCCAATGCCCGCTACCAAACCCGCTCGTCCCCGCGAAAGCGGGGACCGAGTTTCTGGATTCCCGCTTTCGCGGGAATGAGCGGATGATAAAACGACGCCACCGGGATATCGCCGCGGCATGTGCCGTCTACCTCAATTTCAAGGTCGAAAGCCCGATCAGCGCGAGCACGACCGAAACGATCCAGAACCGGATGACGATCTGCGGCTCGGTCCAGCCGAGCTGCTCGAAATGATGGTGGATCGGCGCCATCTTGAACACGCGCTTGCCGGTGAGCTTGAACGACACCACCTGCACGATCACTGACACAGCCTCCAGCACAAAGAGCCCGCCGATCACCGCCAGCACGATCTCGTGCTTGGTCGCGACCGCGACGGCGCCGATCATGCCGCCGAGCGCGAGCGAGCCGGTGTCGCCCATGAAGATCGTCGCCGGCGGCGCGTTGAACCAGAGAAAGCCAAGGCCGGCGCCGACCACGGCGCCGCACAGCACCGCAAGCTCGCCGGTGCCGGCGACGTAATGGATCTGCAGATAATCGGCGAACACGGCATTGCCCGACAGATACGAGATCATGCCGAAGCTCGCGGCCGCGATCATCACCGGCACGATGGCAAGCCCGTCGAGCCCGTCGGTGAGATTCACCGCATTGCCGGCGCCGACGATGATGAACATCGCGAAGATGACGAAGAACCAGCCGAGATGGAGCACGAATTCCTTGAAGAACGGGAACACCAGCGTCATCGAGATCTGCACCTGGCCGAGCTTGACCAGCACGAAACAGGCGACAGCGGCGACGAGGAATTCGAGCGCGAGCCGCGAGCGGCCGCCGAAACCGTCGTGCGACTGCTTGGTGACTTTCAGATAATCGTCGTAGAAGCCGATCATGCCGAAGCTGATCGTGACGCCGAGCACCACCCAGACATAAGGGTTGGACGGATTGGCCCAGAGCAAGGTCGACACCAGCATGCCGGAGAGAATCAGCAAGCCGCCCATGGTCGGCGTGCCGGCCTTGGCGATGATGTGCGACTTCGGACCGTCGGTGCGGATCGGCTGACCTTTGCCCTGAAGGAGCCGCAAGCGGTCGATCATCATCTGCCCGAACAGGAACACGAACAGCAAGGCGGTGATGATCGCGCCGCCGGTGCGAAAGGTGATGTAACGAAAGACGTTGAGGACGGAGAGCTTGTCTGACAGTTCGACGAGCAAATACAGCATTGCATCAACCTTGCAGTATCAACTTTGCACATCGGCGCTTTGCAGCGCGTGTTCGTCATTGTCGTGCCGTGGATAGGCTCGTTGCAACGCCTTGACGATGGGCGCCATGCGCGAGCCGAGCGAGCCTTTGACCATGACGACATCGCCGGCATGGATCGCGGGCAGTACCTGCGGCTCGAGCAGGCTGGAGTCCTCTGCATAGCCGCCGCGGCGGCTCGCGGGAAGAGCCTGCCACAAAGCGTGCATCAGCGGACCGCAACAGAATACCAGATCGACCGCATTGGTGACGACCGCGTCGGCGAGGCCACGATGCAGCGCGCGGCCTTTCGGGCCGAGTTCCAGCATGTCGCCGAGCACGGCAATGCGGCGGCCGCGCGGGCCGACGGTAGCCTTGCCGAGCACGGCAAGCGCCGCGGCGACCGACGCCGGATTGGCATTATAGCTGTCGTCGATGACGAGAGCTGAACCGCCGGGCGTCTCGATCTCGATCGGCGCGCCGCGCCCGGTGACCGGATTGAGCTCGCCGAGCGCGAGCGCGGCAAGCGCCAGGTCGGCGCCGACCAGATCGACCGCCGCCAGGACCGCAAGCGAATTGCTGATCAGATGCCGGCCCGGCGCGCCGATCTTATAAGTGATCTCGGTGCCGAGAATATTGGCTTCGACCGTCGAGGACCGCGCCTGCAGCACGTGTTTGACGAGCCGCGCGTCGGCTCGCTTGTTTTCGCCGAATGAGACGATGCGGGCGACCTTTGCTTCCTTGGCGCGGCGTTTGAGCTGGTTGAACTGGGCGATGTCATGATTGAGCACCGCCGCGCCGCCCGGTTCGATGCCGTAAAAGATCTCGGCCTTGGCGTCGGCGATCTTGGCGAGCGTGCCGAGAAATTCGAGGTGCACCGGCGCGATGGTGGTGATGATCGCGACATGCGGGCGCACCAGCCGCGTCAGCGGCTCGATCTCGCCCTCGTGGTTCATGCCCATCTCGAACACGGCATAGCGCGCGCTCGCCGGGCAGCGCGCGAGCGACAGCGGCACACCCCAATGATTGTTGTAGGAGGCGATCGAAGCGTGGGTCTCGCCGTCCTTCGCCAGCGCAAGCCGCAGCGCTTCCTTGGTGCTGGTCTTGCCGACCGAGCCGGTGACGCCGACCACCTTGCCCTGGAAGCGCGCGCGGGCGGCGACAGCAAGCTGGCGCAGGCCGGCGAGCACGTCTGGCACAATCAGGAGCGGCGCGTCGGCTGGAAATTGCCCGCGCCGCTCCGCCGCGACCACGGCTAACCCGGCCTTGGCGGCGAGCGCCGGCGCGACAAAGTCGTGGCCGTCGCGAGTGTCGCCGGTAATAGCGAAAAATGCCTCGCCCGGCTGCAGCGAGCGGCTGTCGATCGAAAGCCCGGAAATAGTTTCCGGCAACGCGCCCTGCCGCTCGGCGCGCATCGCCTGCGCCATCGCGTCAATGGTCCACAGCGGCGGCGCGGCATTCATGCAGTAAGTTCCTTAAGAGCAGTGGCCACTGCTTCATGATCGCTGAATTCGATCACCCGGTCACCGATAATCTGGCCGGTTTCATGGCCCTTGCCGGCGATCAACAGCACGTCGCCTTGATGCAGATCGGCAATGGCGCGGTGGATCGCCTCGCGCCGGTCGCCGATCTCGACGGCGCCGTTCGCGGCGGCAAGGATCGCAGCGCGGATCGCCGCGGGATTTTCGCTGCGCGGATTGTCGTCGGTGACAATCACGCGATCGGCTTTCTCCGCGGCGATGGCGCCCATCAATGGGCGCTTGCCGCGATCGCGGTCGCCGCCGGCGCCGAACACCACGACGAGCTTGCCGGTCACGTAGGGCCGCAACGCTTCGAGCGCCTTGGCGAGCGCGTCGGGCTTGTGCGCGTAGTCGACAAAGATCGGCGCGCCGCGATTGGTGCCGACCCGTTCGAGGCGGCCTTTGGCGCCGGTGAGATGTTCAAGCGCGGCGAACACGGCGGCGGCGTCGCTCCCGGTCGCAATCGCAAGGCCGGCAGCCACCAGCGCATTCTCGATCTGGAATTCGCCGACCAGCGCCAGATGAAGCTGATAACTCTTTTTGTCGTGGTCGACGCGCATGGTCTGCGCGAAGCCATCGATCTTGGCTTCGGCAAGGCGGATGCCGGTGCCTTTATGTCCAACAGTCATGATCGACAGGCCGCGCGCCTTGGCCGCGTTCACGACGGCATCGGCATGATCGTGATCGGCATAGATGACGGCCGCCGCCCCCGGCTCGAGAAGAACCTTGAACAACTGCAGCTTGGCCTCGAGATAGGCGTCGAAGCTCGGATGGTAATCGAGATGATCGCGGGTGATATTGGTGAAGCCGCCGGCCGCGATACGCAAACCGTCGAGTCGCGATTGATCGAGGCCATGCGAAGACGCTTCGATGGCAAGATGCGTCACGCCTTCGCCGGCAAGTCCGTCGATCGAACGATGCAGCGCGACCGGATCTGGCGTCGTCAGCGAACCATAGGTCTCGCCGCGCGGCGAGACGATGCCGACAGTGCCGATGCTGGCGGCGCTGCAGCCGAGCGCGGTCCAGATCTGCCGCGTGAAAGCGGCCACGGAAGTCTTGCCGCTGGTGCCGGTGATGGCAGCGATGATGCCGGGCTGGCGCGGATAAAATTTCGCCGCGATCAGCGCCAGCGTGCGCCGTGCATTGCCGACGCGCACAAAGGCGACGTTCTTCGGCAATGGCGTTTGCGGTGATTGCTCGGCGACAATAGCCGTTGCGCCCGCCGCGATTGCGGCCGGCACAAAACCAAGACCGTCGGCCTTGGTGCCCGGAATGGCGACGAACAGACTACCGGGTTTGACGGCGCGGCTGTCCGCCGTCACGCCGCCGATGTCGAGAGCGGCGTGGTGCGCGTCGAATTCCGCGTCGGACGGCAAAATCTCGTGAAGTTTCATGGGCCCGGTCGACATCCGTACCGTCGACAAAGAGGGCAGTGGCTTAGCGGTTTTCCTTCAGCGAGGCCAGTATCAGCTGATCGGCCGGCGGCAGGTCCATGCGCGGCTGAATGCCGAGTAGCGGCGCGATGCGCGCCACAACCGCGCCGCCGGTCGGAACCGCGTTCCAGCCCGAAGTCTTGAAGCCGTGCGTTTCCGGCAGCGCCTGCGGTTCGTCCAGCATGATCAGGACCAGATAGCGCGGCTGATCGGCCGGCATCACCGCCATGAAGTCGGTCAGCACTTTGGTCTTGGAGTAGCGGCCGAATACCACTTTGTCGGCCGTGCCGGTCTTGCCGCCGATGTAATAGCCCGGCACGTCGGCCTTCGACGCGGTGCCCTTCTCGACATTGAGCCGCATCAGGTAGCGCATCATCAGGCTGGTCTCGGGCTTGATGACGCGGGTGCCGAGCGCCTGCGCCTCGGCTTCGCTGCGCTTGAGAAAGGTCGGCGGGATCAGAATGCCGCCGTTCATCAGCGCCGCGACGCCCATCACCGCCTGCAGCGGCGCGACCGCCATGCCGTGCCCGAAGGCGATCGTCATGGTGTTGAGCTCGCTCCAGCGCTTGGGCACGATCGGCTCGGCGCTTTCCGGCAGTTCGGTGCGCAGCCGATCGAGCTGGCCCATCTTTTTCAGAAACGCTTTGTGCGCGTCGATGCCCATGGCCATCGCAATATGCGCGGCGCCGATATTCGACGAGTAAGTAAAGATCTCCGGCACCGTGAGCGCGCGCTGCATCGGCTCGAAGTCGTGAATCTCGAACTTGCCGTAATGCAGCGGGTTGTGCGCGTCGAAGGTCGATTTCAGCGTCGCCTTGCCGGAATCGAGCGCCATTGCCACGGTGAAGGCCTTGAACGTCGAGCCCATTTCATAGACGCCGGTGGTCAGCCGGTTGATCAGCGTCTCGTCGTGCGGGTCCTGCGGATCGTTGGGGTCGAAGTCGGGCTCCGACACCATGGCGACGATTTCGCCGGTGCGGACATTGAGCACCACGCCGGCGGCGGCGATGGTGTGGAATTTGGCGCGCGCGGCGACGAGCTCGTCGCGCAACGCATGCTGGACGCGCAGGTCGAGCGCGAGCTGCACCGGCGTCTGCAGCCGGTCCGAGGCAAGCCCCGCCATATGCAGCGCCATCAGGCCTTGGCCATCGAGCCATTTCTCGATGCCGGCGATGCCCTGGTTGTCGATATCGACGCGGCCGAGCAGATGCGAGACTTCGTCGCCGTTCGGATAGTCGCGCTTGTTCTCGTTGAGGAAGCCGATGCCCGGCAACCCCTGGCGGTAAATCTCGCGCTGCTGCTCCGGCGTGATGTCGCGCTTGAGCCAGACGAAGCCGCGCTTTGACGCCAGCCGGTCGCGCAGATCCTTGGCATTGACATCGGGCAGGTCGGCGGTCAGCAGTTCCGTCGCTTCGTCAACGTCAATGAGCCGGCGCGGCTCGGCATAGAGCGAGGGCACCCGCACGTCGGTCGCCAGAACTTCGCCGTTACGATCGAGGATATCGGGGCGCGCGGTCGCGATCGCGTCTTCGGACACCACGCGATGCGCGGTATGGCTGTTCGAGACGATGGCGAACATCATGAGCCGCACCGCGATGATCGCATAGACGGCAGCGAAGGCGAGGATCGCGAGCACGATCCGTGCCCGCGCCTTGGCGCCGCGGTCGATATTGCTGCCATAGAGCATCTTGCGGACGAAGCGCCGCCGCCACGGCTCCGGCGGTTTGACCGGCAAAATATTGGCGGTCACGCTCATTCTCGGGGCGCTCCGCTGGTCGGCCGTGGCGTTGCAACCGGCTGCGGCGCAATGCTTGCGGGCTTCGGCGCGGCCGGGATGCTTCCGGTCGTCGTCGGTTCTTCCGAGTTCTCGATGATGCCGCCGATGGGATCGCGCGCGTCGACGTGTTGGTCCGGCGGCGGCGGACGATCCGGCAGATGATCGAGCGTGTCGAATTGCGTCGGCGCGACCGCCTTGAGCTGCAGATAGCGCTTGGCCAGCGTCTCGATGCGGTCGGGATTGTCGAGCTGGCCCCATTGCGCGCGCAATGCCGCGATCTCGTCGCGCTCGTGGCGCACCTCGCTGCGCAGCTTGGCGAGCTTTTCCCCCTGCACGGTCGCGTCGAATTTAATGCGGTAAACGTAAGCCGCCGCGAACACCAGCACGCCGATGACGAGGAAATTCAACAGCCGTACGATCACGGGCGCCCCCGCATCACGTCGTCGAGCGAGGGCAGCCGCGGCAGCAGATCTTCGATCGCAGCCGAACGCGCCGGCGCTTCGGTGCGCTCGGCGGCGCGCAGCTTGGCCGACCTGGCGCGCGGATTGGCGGCGATCTCGGCCGCGTCGGCGATTTCAGGTTTGCGCGTCAACACGCGAAAGCTCGGCGGCGCGGCAACGATTTCCGGCTGATGCCGCGATGCCGCCGGCGCGCGGCTGCGCTCGGTGAGGAAGGTTTTGACGATGCGATCTTCGAGCGAATGAAACGACACGACGACGAGCCGCCCGGCCGGGTTCAGCACGCGCTCGGCGGCGGCGAGGCCGTGGGCGAGTTCGGCAAGCTCGTCATTGACGAAAATGCGCAGCGCCTGGAACGTGCGGGTCGCCGGATGAATCTGGCTGTCGCGCATATGCACGACGCGCGCGACAATTTCCGCGAGCGCGCCGGTTGTGTCGATGGCACGCTCGCTGCGCGCCTTAACGATGGCGCGGGCAACGGCGCGGGCGCGATGCTCTTCGCCGAGCGTGGCAATGATATACGCCAGGTCGCGTTCGCTGCCGCGCGCGACCACGTCGGCGGCGCTCGGCCCGTCGCCTCCCATGCGCATGTCGAGCGGGCCGTCAAAACGGAACGAGAAGCCGCGCTCGGCCGCATCGAGCTGCATCGACGACACGCCGAGATCGAGCACGATGCCGTCGACCGGTGCGCGGACAAGCGAAGCCAGATTGGAAAAGCGATCCTGGAACAGTTCGAGCCGGCCCTGCGCCTCAGCAACTAAGGCCGCACCGTGCGCGACGGCGCTCTGGTCGCGATCGATGCCGATCACGCGGGCGCCGGGCGTTTGCAGGATCGCGCGCGTGTAGCCGCCGGCGCCGAACGTGCCATCGACATAGAGGCCACCGTTTTTCACCGCGAGCCGGCCGACCGCCTGCCGCCCAAGCACCGGAATATGCCGCGCCGCTCCGCCGGCGACGGTTTCGCCGCCCGCGCTCATTCGTGCGCTCCACGCAACGGGTCGGCGTGCTTCACCGCACGGACTTGCGCCGTCGCCACGGCGAGTTCGGCGCGAAAGCGGCTCGGCTCCCAGATCTGAATTTTGTGGCCGAGGCCGACGAATATTACAGCATCGATTATGCCCGCATGCGCTTTCAGCGCTTCGGTCAGCGTCACACGGCCCTCGCGATCGATCTTCAAGGTTTCGCTCGTGCCGTAGAGCGACAGCGAGAAACGGTCGCGCTCCGCCGAAGCCGGCGACAGGCCCGCCAGCAAAGCCTCGTTCTCCGCCAAGAGCGCATGGCCGCCGGCATCCAGCGCCGGCCGGTCCAGCGCTGGATAACAATAAAGGCCGTCGAAGCCGTCGCGCTTGAGCATCGCGCGGAACGGCGCCGGCACCGAAACCCGTCCCTTGGCATCGAGCCGCAGGAGGTAATGCGACACAAACCGATCCATCTCGCCCCTCAATCCGGTCACGAGTTGCCCGCCTTAGGATGATCTGTGGGATCAATTGGGTTACCATGGGACAATATGGGCGTCAACGAAACCGCACACCGATTGCGCGGTTTCGTCCAGTCTCGATTAGTGCGGGGTAAGCTTAAGGAATTGTTGAGATTGCGTGGTTTGCCGGCGCGTGTGAAAGCGACCGCTGGACCTGACGATCCGCGCTCATTATCTGCACGACGCCGATACCTGTGGCGGCGATTTGGCTGCGCCAAACGTCTCGCTTTTGCCGTTGCGGCAATGCAACGCGCTTTGCGAAGCGTTGCAGCTTATCTGTGCAGAACTCGCAAACGCAGGTTGTCGCCAAGACTCGTTCTCATAGTCTGCAGTCATGTCGCGTAGTTTGTTTGCACCGGATTCCTGCGTTGTCGCTGAAGTCGATCCGTCGCCCAATCATGGCGACCGAAAAGACGGCCGGCGTGTGGATACGATTGTGCTGCACTACACCGGCATGCGGCACGCCGATGCCGCGCTTGAACTGCTCAAGGCTCCCGGCAGCGAAGTTTCGTGTCACTACTTTGTGCACGAAGACGGCCGCATCGTGCAGCTCGTCCAGGAGAGCCAGCGCGCGTGGCACGCCGGTAAATCATCCTGGGCCGGCGAGACCGATATCAATTCGTGTTCGATCGGCATCGAGATCGTCAATCCCGGCCACGATCACGGCTATCCGCCGTTTCCCAAGCGGCAGATCGCAGCCGTCACCGCGTTGTGCCGCAGCATTCTGACCCGTCACGCGATGCCGCCGACGCGGGTCTTGGCGCATTCCGACGTCGCGCCGGCGCGCAAACAGGACCCCGGCGAGAAATTCCCGTGGCGTACGCTCTACGATTCCGGCGTCGGCCATTGGGTCAAGCCGGCGCCGATCATGGAGTTCGGCCAGACGCTGCGGCCGGGCGATCGCAGCAATGCGGTGGCCATCATGCAGAAACTGTTCGCCGATTACGGCTATGGCATCGGTGTCAATAGCGAATACGACGTGGCGACGCGCGATGTCGTGGCGGCATTCCAGCGCCACTTCCGCCCCGAGCGTGTCGACGGCGTCTTCGACGCGTCGACGCGCAGCACGTTGCAGGAATTGCTGGCCAGTCGCGGCCGGGCGCGGACCATCGCGGCGCGCGCCCGTACCTCGATGACGATGGTCGCTTCCGGTCTTGTTCGTTGATTTCAGCTTGATTGAGCGTTCTCCCTTGACGGGAACGCCGGGCGACCCCATGCCTTGGCGCGTCAGTCGGCCGGACGGCCGCTCCGGCGAAACCGAAAGGTTGCCGGGGAGGAAAGTCCGGGCTCCGTGGACAAACGGTGCCGGATAACATCCGGCGGGTGCGAGCCCAGGGATAGTGCCACAGAGAACAGACCGCCGTCCCCCACCCTGACCCTCCCCCGCTTGCGGGGGAGGGAGGGGAGGGGAAACGGTAAGGGTGAAACGGTGCGGTAAGAGCGCACCGCGCCGGCGGCAACGCCGGCGGCACGGCAAACCCCACCGGGAGCAAGACCGAATAGGGGCGGCGCGAGGTTTTCACGCGCAAGCGAGAGAGCTTCAGGATCTGTCCAGATCCGGCCGTCCGGGTAGGTTGCTTGAGGCGCCGGGCAACCGGCGTCCCAGAGGAATGGCCGTCACGTATGCGGGCGTTGCCTGCATGCCATCCAGAACCCGGCTTATAGGCCGGCTGACGTGAAACTAAGGGCGCCCGGCGGACCTCCGTCGGGCGCCCGCCAAGTTTTAAGCGCCGCAAGTTTTTGAGGCCCTTCAGCTGGCACGCCGTTTGAATGCTAGAATGAACGGGCGGCGCAGAGGTGGCAGAGGTGGAATGCCTGGCCTTTGAGCTGCGATGGAGGTGAATTTCCTCCGAGGATGGCCACGGGGGATGGTTTATCCCAAAATCATCGCCGCTAATTGCCATCGATGGTAGGAAATTCTATCTGCCAGTGAGGTTGGTAGAACTGCATGAGCCGCGCACCTTCGGAAATCAAAGCTACCCGCATGGGCCCGCTGGCGCGGCTGCCGGCGTTTTTCGCGCTGGAGAACAAGCTCGCTGTGGTGGCGGGCGGCAGTCAGGCTGCGATCTGGAAGGCCGAATTGCTGTCGGCCGCTGGCGCGCGGGTCGACGTTTTTGCCCCGGTGGCGGATGAGGAATTGCGGTCGCTTGCCGCTACGCCGCCGCGCGGCGAGATCGTCATCCGCGAGCGCCGCTGGACGGCAGCGGATATTTCCGGCGCCGCCATCGCGGTTGCCGATTGCGCCGACGACGAAGCAGCCGCGGCATTCTCTGCCGCCGCGCGTGCCGCCGGCGTGCCGGTCAATGTCATCGACCGTCCGGCGTTTAGCGACTTTACCTTCGGCGCCATCGTCAATCGTTCGCCGCTCGTCATCGGCATTTCGACCGATGGCGCCGCTCCGGTTTTCGGCCAGGCCATCCGCGCCAAGATCGAAGCCCTGATCCCGAGCGGCTTCAGCCGCTGGGCCGATGCCGCGCGGGCTTGGCGTCCGCGGGTACAGGCGCTGGCTCTGCCGTTCCGCGGCCGCCGCGGCTTCTGGGAGAAATTTGCCGCGCGCGCAGTTGCCGCGCCGGAGCGCGAACCGACCGATGCCGATCTCGAAGCGCTGCTGGCGCCGATCGGCGCGCAGCAATCCGGCCACGACACAGGCTCCGTGGTGCTGGTCGGCGCCGGCCCCGGCGATCCGGAATTGCTGACGTTGCGCGCGGTGCGCGCCCTGCAGTCGGCCGACGTGATTTTATTCGACGATCTTGTCGCCACCGACATTCTCGACTTCGCCCGCCGCGAAGCCAGAAAAATGCTGGTCGGCAAGACCGGACACAAAGTCTCGTGCCGGCAGGACGACATCAATGCGCTGATGATCTCGCTCGCCAAAGCGGGCCGCCGCGTGGTGCGGCTCAAGGGCGGCGATCCGATGATCTTCGGCCGCGCCGACGAAGAGCTCGCCGCCTGCCGCGCCGCGGGCATCGCCGTCGAAGTCGTGCCCGGCATCACCACAGCGCAGGGCGCGGCAAGCCGGCTCCTGGTGTCGCTGACGCGCCGCGGGGAGGCGCGCCGCGTTCAATACATCACCGGCCACGCCACCATTGACGGCCGCGACGCCAAACTGCCGGCCGACATCGATTGGTCGAGCCTTGCCGATCCGGCGGTGACCACCGTGGTCTATATGCCGATCAAGACCTTGCCCGAACTGGTCGCGACTGCGGTGAAGGCCGGTCTCGACCCGGCAACAGCCGCGGTCGCCGTGGAACGCGCGACCCGCGCCGACGAACGCGTCATCGCCGGTACCGTTGGCGATCTCCCGGCAAAGCTCGCCGCCGAGCCGCCGTCCGGGCCGGTTGTCGTGATGATCGGCCGCGTCTTCGCGCAATTCGTTGCTGACGCCTCGAGTGAGGCGCAGCCGGCCGGCCAAGCAGCCCTGCAAGCGCGCCGGAACTAAGCAAAAATACTGAGCTTGCACAGGCGGGTTGCGGACATCCGCTCTGGCCGCCTATTTATGGCGCAGATGAATACCGTGACCACATCGTCCGCCACGTCGGCCGCGTTGCCCGAAAAAACCTCGGGCCTGATCAGCGTGCGGCTGGACGCTGTCGTGCCGGTCGCCAAGGATACGAACCTTTACACATTCAAACGTGTCGAGGGCGGTGCGCTGCCGGCCTACAAGCCCGGCGCCCATATCGACCTGCATCTGCCGAACGGGCTCGTCCGGCAATTTTCTTTGGTCGTACCGAATACCGATCCCGAGATTTACGTCGTCGGCGTCAAGCGCGACGCCGAGGGCCGCGGCGGCTCGCGCTACATCGTCGACGAAATGCGCGTCGGCCAGGAGATCAAGATCAGCGCGCCGCGCAACCATTTCCCGCTGGTCGAGAGCGGCGAGCCTGTCGTCCTCATCGCCGGCGGCATCGGCATCACGCCGATCTGGTGCATGACGCAAGACTTGATCGCACAAGAACTGGCCGCACAAGACCTGGCCGCACAAGACCTGATCGCACAAGATCGGCCGTGGCAGCTCTACTATTCCTGCCGCGCACGGGAGGAGATGGCGTTCTTGGAAACGCTGAAGACGCTCGATCCGGCGCGGGTGCATTTGCATCTCGATGACGAGGCGGACGGAAAGTTTTTGGATCTGAAAGCGGTCGTCGCCGCGGCGCCGGAGAACGCGCATCTTTATTGCTGCGGGCCGAAGCCGATGCTCGCCGCATTCGAGGCCGCTGCCGCCGGCCGGCCGAAGGGCCACGTTCATGTCGAATATTTCACCGCCAAGGAAGATGCGTCGACAGGGGACGCGGCGACGATCGGCGGCTTCTGGGTCGAGCTCGCGCGCTCCGGCGAGGAATATTACATCCCCGCGGGCAAGAAGGTTCTCGAAGTGCTGTACGAGGCCGGCGTCGACGTCGATTATTCCTGCGAACTCGGCATCTGCGGCGCCTGCGAGACGCGGGTCATTTCCGGCATTCCCGAGCACCACGATTCCGTGCTCAGCGAGGAGGAGCAGGCGGCCAACGACAAGGTCATGATCTGCTGCTGCGGCTGCAAAAGCGAGCGGCTGGTGCTGGATTTGTAGTGCATGATCCGGAAAAGTGGGAACCGGTTTTCTGAAAAGATCATGCTCAATCAAATTCGCTACAAGCTCAGCACCGCCAGCGCCGCTTTCGCCACCTCGACATCCTGCTCGATCTTGGCGCCGCCGGCGGCGACAGCGCCGATCACTTCGCCGTCGATCTCGATCGGAAAGCCGCCCGGCACATTGGTGAAGTCGACCATGCGCACCGACATCGAGAGCGCGTTCTCCTCCGGCGCGTAACCTGTCGGCTGGCGCTGCGAGGCCGCTGTGATCGCCTTCCTCTGCGTGGTGATGATGGAGAAATGCCGCGCGCCATCCATCATCAGGAAGCCGATCAGCCGGCAGCTTTGATCGACCACGGCGAGGCTCACCTTGCAGCCGAGCTCATTGGCCTTGGTCACACCGGCCAGCATCATTTTCATGCTCGCTTCGTGGGTAAGCCGGTGGGTGGGGACGACATCTGCCATGAAAAGACTCCAAACCGCCGCGGGGCAGCAAAAACGACATTGCCTTTAACTTGGCCTCTACTTGAAGCAATGTCGGTCTAGCTTCAAGCTGTGGCGATAACGGGCTAAGGGGGAGCGTCAGCGTGGCGAGCAGGGAAACGGAGTGGCACCACGAGGCCGATGTTGTTGTCATCGGCTCGGGCGCCACCGGAATGCCGGCCGCGATCGTCGCGCGCGAGGCCGGCGCCTCGGTGATCGTGGTCGAGGCGCAGCCCCGCATCGGCGGGCATGCCATCACCTCGGGCGGCAACCTGCCGCTCGGCGGCGGCACCAGCTATCAGAAGAAATACGGCATCGAGGATTCGCCCGATCTGTTTTTCCGCGACCTCACCGACTGGTCTGTGGTCGAGACCAATGGCGCTCCGCCTTATCGCTATAACGACCGCGAGATCATCCGCGCCTTTGCCGACAACAGCGTGGCGGCCTTCGAATTCCTGCTCGCCCATGGCGTCAAGGTCATCGACCGCAAGCCCAACAGCATCGGCCACGAGATCGGCGTCTCGGTGCTGCGCACCATGCAGATCGATGTCGCCGGCTGGCCGATGGTTCACACCGGCAAGCCGGCCGATCCGGCCGATCCGGAATTGCGCGCCGGCGCCGGGTCTGATGCGGCCGCTGCATGCCGCGGCGCTCAAAGCCGGCGTCGAGATTTTGCTCGAACATCGCATGACCGCGGTTCATCGCGAGGCAAACAATCGCGGCACTGGCCGCGTGTTGGGCATCGCCGTCGATCACAAGGGCGAAAGCCTCAACATCCGCGCCAACAAGGCCGTCATCGTCGCGACCGGCGGCTCGACCGGCAACGTCAATTTCCGCCGCATGTTCGATCCGCGGCTGACCGAAGAATATTGCGGCCTCGCCGGCATGCCGTGGTCCGACCAGGATGCCAGCGGCGAGATTGCCGCCATGGCGGTCGGCGCGTCGCTATGGGGAACAGCCAACTACACCGGCGAATTCGGCTCCGGCCTCACCAAGCCGGGCGCGATCGGTTGTCAGTACGGTTATGTCAATGTGCGCTGGCGGCCGGGCAGCGAAGTGTTCGACAAGGCGCGCGCCACCGGCCTTCCGGTCGCCGACTGGCAGGACCTCATCCTGGTCAACATGCTGGGCGATCGCTTTTACGACGAGACCGGCGGCCACTTTAATTACAACACCTATCAGAGCACCAACCCTTACGAGCCCTACAGCTACCTCAACGCCAAGAACGCCAAATACGATCCGAGCAATTTCATCAATGCCGCGCTCGCCGGCATCGGCGACGGCCACAACGGCGGCGGCCCGATCTGGGCGATTTTCGATTCGGATGCGGTGGCGCGCGAGACGTGGAATCCGAATCCGCCGGATGTCGACATCGACGCGGGCTTTTTCTTCAGTGCGCAAAGCATCGAAGCGCTCGCTGCGAAAATCAAAATGAAATATCAGCGCGTGCCGATGCCGCCGCAAACTCTCGCGGCGACCGTCGCGCGCTACAATTCATTCGTCGAGGCCGGCAAGGATGCCGACTTCGGCAAGCCGAAGCCGCTCTACAAGATCGCAAAGCCGCCGTTCTATGCCGCCTGGGCGACGCCGGTGATTCACGACACGCGCGCCGGATTGCGCATCAATGCGCGCTGCCAGGTGATCGATATGAACGGCGAGGTGATCCCCGGCCTTTATTGCGGCGGCGAATCGGCCGGCGGCTTTTCCATGCACGGCCTGCCGCGCGCCATCTGCCAGGGCTTGATCGCCGGTAAGAATGCGGTGACGGAGAACGCGTGAGTTTTGTTCTCGTCATTCCGGGGCGCCGCGCAGCGGCGAACCCGGAATCCATAATCCCGGTCGACCGAAAACGATCTCGGCGATAGTTCTGCAAATCCTGTGATTATGGATTCCGGGTTCGGCCCTTCGGGCCGCCCCGGAATGACGGGCCGGGCTACACCGTCGTCTGCGCCACGCCGCGCTTGGCGTTGAGCGCTTCCTTGGCGCCGTCCTTGAACGCGACGTCGGGCGCCAGCACCAAGGCGCAGGAGCGCACATGATGGTGTGCCGGATCGACGCCGGGCGGCGTGATGCCTTTGTCGACCAGCGCCTTGACCGCGCGCATGAGGCGGTGGCGCGCCATGATGATGCCGTTGTCGGTCGAAACCAGGTTCTCTTTGGTGCGGTCGCAGACCGGCCCCATGCTTTCCTGCAATGAGGAATCCTGGATGGCGATGCCGGAGACGCCGCTGAAGGTGCGGCCGGCCTTCTGCGCCGCGCGGTCGATCAGATAGTCATTGTCCTTGTTGGCGAGCGGACGGTAGCTGCCGGGCACGTATTTGCAGTGCACGCCGGCGCCGTCCTTCATGGCGTCGACCTCGGTCTTGGTCAGCGCGCGAACGGGGTGGAAATCGTAGGACCACGCCCAGCAATTCTCGTCGTCGATCGGGACCCAGAAATGGCCGTGCATCGGATGGTCGGCGCGCGGCGGGATCATGGTGAAGCACGGCATCACCCAGGGCGTGACGCGCCAGTAGTAATTGCCGTTCTCGGCATTGCGCCGCGCCCCGATGAACAGGCCGCCGGGCTGCTCGACGACTTCGAAATGCGGCTGCATGTCGTTGAGATTGTATTGGTTGCCCTTGGCGCCCTTGAACAGCGGATCGTTGCCGAGGTCGCCGCGATGCAGGAAGGAGACGTGGCTTGAATCGATGCCGCCTTCCATCGCCTGCAGCCAATTGGATTCCTGCAGCCGCTTCGAGGTGAAGGTCTGCTCGGACGGCACCAGCGCGAATTCCCATTCCGGCAGTGGCGGCTTCTTGTCGGCGGGACCCATATAGGTCCACAGGATATCGCCGACCTTGACCAGCGGATAAGCGGCAAGCTTGATCTTGTTGCAGAAGCCGCTTTCGACAGGCTCCGACGGCACTTCGATGCACTGGCCGTTCACGTCGTATTTCCAGCCGTGATAAGGGCAGCGCAACCCGCCCTGCTCGTTGCGGCCGAACCACAGCGACACGCCGCGGTGGGCGCAGAACTCGTCCATCAGCCCGTAGCGCCCTTCCGAATCGCGGAAGGCGATCAGCCGCTCCGACAGGAGTTTCACCCGGACCGGCGGGCAATCGTTCTCCGGCAGTTCCTCGGCTAGCAGCGCCGGCATCCAGTAGGAGCGAAACATCTGGCCCATCGGGGTGCCGGGGCCGGTCTGGGTGAGAAGCTCGTTCTGTTCTTTGCGCAGCATGATTTTGGTCCGTCAGCAGTGTTTTGCGGACACTAAGGATTCGGCTGGTTTCGAGCAAGCGGTGCGGCCGTGGCGGCTGTGCCCCAGCGATGCACTGGCGGGGGAGCTTTGAGCCTAATCGTCATGACATGCGGGCGCAAAGTGCTGGCGCCCGTGGTTGCTCCTGACCCGCATTTAAGGTAAGTCCGCCGGTAACAATGTCGCGATTCTACGGGCCTTTTGCCATGTGCTTGTGCGATGTGCTTTGGCGCGGGCGAGGAACCGGGCGGACGCGACAGGCGATCGTTCATAAGTCCGGCGCGTCTCGAACTTCGCGCGCCTGTCTGCTAGGGTTCTCGGGGTTCGAGATCCAGTGCGCTGGACGAAATGCGGAGGGGTGAAATGGCCGATCACGGTGAGGTTGAATACGCAACTGCCACGGGCAACGATTACGTCGCGCACGAACAGACCTACCGCAATTTCATCACGCTGGTAAAAGTGTCGGTCATCACCATCGCCGTAATCCTCATTCTGATGGCGTATTTTCTGGTCTGATCCGAGTTCTCTCTCACCGACATCGGCCTGATTGCCGGCCATGCCGCCGTCGGAGGCTTTATGAAAGTTGCAATTGCTGCCGAATCCGATCCGGGTGAGCCGCGCGTCGCCGCGACGCCGGAGACGGTCAAGAAAATAATCGGTCTCGGCGCCGAAGTTGCCGTCGAGCCGGGCGCCGGCGTCAAATCCGGCATTCTGGACGCGGATTTCACCGCAGCAGGCGCCGCGGTCGCGGCCGATGCCATGAGCGGGGCCGATATCGTATTGCGGGTGCAGCGGCCCGCATCGAGCGATCTCGCCAAATATAAGCGCGGTGCGCTCGTCATCGCGATCATGGACCCCTACGGCAACGAGACCGCGCTCAAGCAAATGGCCGATGCCGGGCTCGTTGCTTTCGCCATGGAACTGATGCCGCGCATTACCCGCGCGCAGTCAATGGACGTACTGTCGAGCCAGGCCAATCTTGCGGGCTATCGCGCGGTGATCGAGGCCGCCGAGGAATATGGCCGCGCCTTTCCGATGATGATGACGGCGGCCGGCACCGTGCCGGCGGCAAAAGTTTTCATCATGGGCGTCGGCGTCGCCGGCCTGCAGGCGATCGCGACGGCGCGCCGGCTTGGCGCCATTGTCACCGCGACCGACGTGCGGCCGGCCACCAAAGAGCAGGTCGAAAGCCTCGGCGCGAAATTCCTCGCGGTCGAGGATGAGGAATTCAAGAACGCGCAGACCGCCGGCGGCTACGCCAAGGAAATGTCGAAAGAATATCAGGCCAAGCAGGCGGCTTTGGTCGCCGAGCACATCAAGAAGCAGGACATCGTCATCACCACCGCGCTGATTCCCGGGCGTCCGGCGCCCAAGCTGGTGTCAAAGGACATGGTGGCGTCGATGCGGGCGGGTTCGGTGATCGTCGATCTCGCGGTCGAGCGCGGCGGCAATGTCGAAGGCGCCAAGCCCGGCGAAGTGGTGCACGCCGGCGACGTCAAGATTGTCGGTTATCTCAACGTGCCGGGCCGCTTGGCCGCCTCCGCGTCCGCGCTTTACGCCAGGAACCTGATCACGTTTCTCGAAACGCTGATCGACAAGAAAGAAAAGAAACTGGCGATCAATTGGGACGACGAACTCGTCAAGGGCACCGCGCTCACGCGCGACGGTGCCGTGGTGCATCCGAATTTCCAGCCCAAAACTGCCGCTTAAATGGCCGCTGCCTAGATGGCGGCGTAACAACACGGGACCGCAGCCATGGTGATGCTTTCAATCCTCGGCCAGATGGACCTCGCGGCGGTGGCTCATGGTGCGGCCAATGGCGCGCCGGCGGCGAACGACGCGGTCAACCCTTTCGTGTTCCGCCTGTCGATTTTCGTGCTTGCGGTCTTTGTCGGCTACTACGTCGTGTGGTCGGTGACGCCGGCGCTGCATACGCCGCTGATGTCGGTGACCAATGCGATCTCTTCGGTGATCGTGGTCGGCGCGCTGCTCGCGGTCGGCGTCGCGCTCGCGGCCGACGATGCCGGCCCGGTCTGGGCGCGCGCGCTCGGCTTCGTCGCGCTCACTTTCGCCTCGGTGAATATTTTCGGCGGGTTCCTGGTGACCAAGCGCATGCTCGCTATGTTCCAGCGCAAGCAGAAGTGACGACGCCCATGAAGCTTCTTTGCAAGATGTCGTCGTCATGGCCGGGCTCGACCCGGCCATCCACGCCTTATTTTCCGCATCTCCGCAAAGACGTGGATGCCCGCGACAAGCGCGGGCATGACGGTGGGCTATTGGGAGCGAGTTGATGAGCGCCGATCTCGCCGCACTCTGTTATCTGGTCGCAGGCGCCTTGTTCATCATGGCGCTGCGCGGCCTGTCCAGTCCGGAAACCTCTCGGCGCGGCAATATGCTCGGCATGACCGGCATGGCGATCGCGATCGTGACGACGCTCGCGTCGCACCCGCCGGCAAGTCCGATCGCTTGGGGCCTGGTCGTCGCCGGCATGGCGCTCGGCGGCGGCATCGGCGCGGTGATCGCGCGGCGGGTGTCGATGACCTCGATGCCGGAACTGGTTGCGGCCTTCCACTCGCTGGTCGGCATGGCCGCGGTTTTGGTCGCCGCCGGTGCGCTCTACGCACCCGCGGCCTTCGGTATAGGCACTGAAGGCGCGATCCACGGCCAGAGCCTGATCGAAATGTCGCTCGGCGTCGCCATCGGCGCCGTTACGTTCACCGGCTCGGTGATCGCATTTCTGAAGTTGTCGGGCCGCATGAGCGGCGCGCCGATCCTCTTGCCGGCACGCCACGTCATTAATACCGCGCTGGCGATCGGCCTCGTGGCGCTGATCGTGTGGTTCTTCGAGGCGCAGCAGCACCTGACGTTCTGGCTGATCGCGGCAGTTTCGTTCCTGCTCGGCGCGCTCATCATCGTTCCGATCGGCGGCGCCGACATGCCGGTCGTGATCTCGATGCTCAATTCCTATTCCGGCTGGGCCGCGGCCGGCATCGGCTTCACCTTGGAGAACACCGCGCTGATCATCACCGGCGCGCTGGTCGGTTCGTCCGGCGCGATCCTGTCCTACATCATGTGCAAGGGCATGAACCGCTCGTTCATTTCGGTGATCCTCGGCGGCTTCGGCGGCGAAGTGGCAGGACCGGCCGCGGCGGCAGGCGACCGGCCGGTCAAGATCGGCTCGGCGGAAGACGCCGCCTTCATTCTCAAGAATGCCGGCAAGGTCATCATCGTGCCGGGCTACGGCATGGCGGTGGCGCAGGCGCAGCATGCGCTCCGCGAAATGGGCGACAAGCTCAAGGCCGAAGGCGTCGAGGTCAAATACGCCATTCACCCGGTGGCCGGACGCATGCCGGGCCACATGAACGTGCTCTTGGCCGAAGCCAATGTGCCCTATGACGAAGTGTTCGAGCTCGAGAACATCAATTCGGAATTCGCCCAGGCCGACGTCGCTTATGTGATCGGCGCCAACGACGTCACCAATCCGGCCGCCGAGGAAGATCCGAAATCGCCGATCTACGGCATGCCAGTGCTGCAGGTGTGGAAGGCCGGCACCGTGATGTTCAACAAGCGCTCGCTCGCTTCAGGCTATGCCGGTATCGACAATCCGCTGTTCTACCGCGACAACACCATGATGCTGCTTGGCGACGCCAAGAAAATGACGGAAGAGATCGTCAAAGCGGTGTAGAACGCCGCCGCAAATGTCCGACGAACCGACTTTAAAACCGGCTGCTCCGCTCCGCGCGCGGCCATGGAAGCGACCGCCGTCGGATCCGGTCCGGCGGCCGCGGCCCTATCGCTTCATCATGCGCCTGATCGGTATTCCGGCCGCCGCGGTTGCCGGCGTGCTGCTCTATCAGGGCCTGCGTTCGCATTTCTTCCTGCCGGAATGCGATTCCGAGAGCGCCAAGCACACGCTCGCCGACGTGCTCAAGCAGTATAAGCTCGAGCCGACGCGCTTCGAGCCGATCACGACGGTGTCGAGCACCAAGGACGAAGTCGCCTGCAAGGCCGTCCTGCCGCTGCCCGACGGCGCCAGCGTCGCCGTGGACTACAAATTCTATTGGCAGGGCAGCACGGCGCAGATGAAATATTCGGTGACGCCGCGCGCCGCAGCACCGGCGGCACCAACACGCTAAAAAAAGCCGGACCCGAAGGCCCGGCTTTGACACGATGAAGGAAACTCAACGCGGCAAGTTCGGATGTTAGTGCGCAAAGGCGATGCCGGCTCTGACTTCGCCGATGGCCTGGTCCACTAAAGCGATCGCCTTCTCGCGATGACCGCCCTTGTTCGGCTCAGATTGGTTCAACTCGGCGCGCGCGTTCTGCAGTAGCGCCAGCGCAGCGTCCATGTGTGGCTGCGCTCCCAGAGCGTAGCCAATTCCCAGGCTCGAAATGATCGCTACACCCACCAGCAATTTTTGCCGCGAAACAAAACGAAACATCAGCTTCTCCCGTTCAGGTGACCAGCCGGCCGCGATCGTGCCGGCAGCGTGATATACGGCAATATGTCGCAGCTAGGCCACAGCTTGGCGTTGTCCGGCTGCGAAAATTTCTCGAGCGTGATCCGGAAAAGCGGATAACGGTTTTCCGAAACGACCATGCTCAATCAAAATGCTAGAGCGACAATTGATTCAATGCGAAGAAATTTGCTTTAGGTGTTGCCGTAACCGCCGGCGGTCGGTGTCTGGATAATGATCGCCTCTTCGGCGTCGATCACGGTGGCATCGGCGCCCTTGAGCTTTTCCAGTTTGCCGTCTTTGCGCCGCACCCAGTTCTCGCCGACCTGGCCGTCGCTGCCGCCTTCGAGCCCGAACGGCGGCACGCGGCGATGGCCGGACAGCACGGTGCATTCCATCTTTTCCAGGAAGCGGATGGTGCGGCGGATGCCGTCGCCGGCGTTCCATTTGCCGCGGCCGCCGGAGCCTTTGCGAATGTGGAAGTCTTCGAGCAGCACCGGATAACGGAATTCGAGAATTTCCGGATCGGTCAGTCGCGTATTTGTCATGTGCGTATGCACGGCGTCGGTGCCCGGGAAACCAGGGCCGGCCGGCGAGCCGGAGCAGATGGTCTCGTAATACTGATAGCGCGCATTGCCGAAATTGAGATTGTTCATGGTGCCTTGCGCCGCCGCCATCGCGCCGAGCGCGCCGAACAGACAATTGGTCACTTCCTGCGACGTCTCGACATTGCCGGCGACCACCGCGGCCGGATATTCCGGCGACAGCATCGAGCGCTTCGGGATGATGATATTGATCGGCCGCAGGCAGCCGGCATTCATCGGGATGTCGTCGTCGACCATGACGCGGAACACGTAGAGCACCGCGGCGCGCGTCACCGGTTCCGGCGCGTTGAAATTCGTCGGCTGCTGCGGGCTCGTGCCGGTGAAATCCACCGTCGCCTCGCGCTTCTTCTTGTCGACCGCGATGCGCACCTTGATGGTGGTGCCGAGATCGGTCTCGACGGCAAAGGCGCTGTCGTGCAGGCGATCGATGACTCGGCGCACGCTTTCGGCGGCGTTGTCCTGAACGTGCCGCATATAGGCGCGCACCACCGGCAGCGTGAAATGGCGCACCATCTTGCGCAACTCGTGGATGCCCATCTCATTGGCGGCGATTTGCGCCTTGGTGTCGTTGACGTTCTGCAGCGGATTGCGCGCCGGATATTTGTTTCCGGTCAGCGCCGCGTAGAGTTCCTTCTCGCGGAAGCGGCCGCGATCGACGACTTTGAAATTATCGAACAGGATGCCCTCCTGCTCGATATTGGTGGCATTGGGCGACATCGAGCCCGGCGAAATGCCGCCGACATCGGCGTGATGGCCGCGCGAGGCGACCCAGAACAGGATGTTCTTGCCGTCGAAGACCGGCGTGCAGATGGTGATGTCGGGCAGATGGGTGCCGCCGTTATAAGGCGCGTTGATCGCGTAGGCGTCGCCCGGGCGGATCTTGCCTTTGTTCTCGCGGATGATGGTCTCGACGGCGCGATCCATCGAACCGAGATGCACCGGCATATGCGGCGCATTGGCGACCAGCGAGCCGTTGCCGTCGAACACCGCGCAGGAAAAGTCGAGACGCTCCTTGATGTTCACCGAATAGGCGGTGTTCTGCAGTGCAACGCCCATCTGCTCGGCAATCGACATGAAAAGATTGTTGAACACTTCGAGCATCACCGGATCGGCATGGGTGCCGATGGCGCGGGTGCGGGCTAACTTCTGCACGCGCTTGAGCACCAGATGGTTCTTGGCCGTCAATTCGGCCTGCCAGCCATGCTCGACGACGACGGTCTGGTGCGGCTCGATGATGATCGCCGGGCCCTTCACTTTGTGGCCCGGCAACAGCGTGTCGCGGATATAGACCAGCGCGCGATGCCATTTGCCGCCGGAGAAGAAGCGCGTGCGCCGCGCCGGCGCCGGCAATTTTACCCGCGTTGTTTTGCGCGGCCTCTCCACAAAGGTCGCGCCGCCGCCCACCGCTTCGACCGACACCGCTTCGATCACCAGATCCTTGCCGCGATCGATAAAGCCGAAACGCGCTTTATGCGCGCGCTCAAAGGCCGCTTTCATTTTTTCCAGCGAGGTAAGCTTCATCGCGCTGCGCCCAACTGCAGTCCCGGCATCGACGATCAGCGCAGTATCGGTCCCGGCGTAACGGATATGGGCGCGGACATGAAGCTTGATCTTGGCGGCGGCGACGCCCTGGCCGGCGACCTCGCCGATGGCATCGGCTGCAAGCTTCCGGGCCGCGCCGTCGAGCGACTTGCGCGCCTTGGTACCGAACGGTTCTTCGATGGCTTGCTGGCGGACGCTGCGGATATCGGCCAGGCCCATGCCGTAGGCCGAAAGCAGCGACGACAGCGGATGAATGAGCACGCTGGTCATGCCGAGCGCGTCGGCGACCAGGCACGCATGCTGGCCGCCGGCGCCGCCGAAGCAATTGAGCGCATAGCGCGTCACGTCATAGCCGCGCTGCACCGAGATTTTCTTGATCGCATTCGCCATGTTCTCGACGGCGATCTTGATGAAGCCGTCGGCCACTTCCTCGGGCGTGCGGCCGTCGCCGATGTCTTTTGCCATCGTGGCGAAGGCCGCTCGCACCGCCTCGGCATCCAGCGGCTGGTTCTGTTGCGGCCCGAAGATTTTTGGAAAGAAATCCGGAATGAGCTTGCCGGCCATGACATTGGCGTCGGTCACGGCGAGCGGGCCGCCGCGGCGATAGCATTTCGGCCCCGGATTGGCGCCCGCCGAATCCGGCCCGACGCGAAACCGCGCGCCGTCGAAATGCAGGATCGAGCCACCGCCGGCGGCGACAGTATGGATCAGCATCATCGGCGCGCGCATGCGCACGCCGGCGACTTCGGTCTCGAAGGCGCGCTCGTATTCGCCGGCATAATGCGACACGTCGGTCGAGGTGCCGCCCATGTCGAAGCCGATCAGCCGGGTAAAGCCCGCCGAGCGGCCGGTTTCTGCCATGCCGACAACGCCGGCGGCGGGCCCGGAGAGAATGGCGTCCTTGCCGCGGAACAATTCCGCCGCCGTCAGGCCGCCGGACGACATCATGAACATCAGGCGTGTGCGTTGCGACGGTTCGCCTTCTTCCTCGTTCAACTCGCCCGCCACTTGCGCCACATAGCGGCGCAGGATCGGCGAGAGGTAGCTGTCGACCACGGTGGTGTCGCCGCGGCCGACCAGCTTGATCAGCGGCGACACTTCGTGGCTCGCCGAGACTTGCGGAAAGCCGAGCTCGCGCGCCAGCCGAGCGACGCGCTGTTCGTGGTCGCTGTAGCGATAGGCATGCATCAAGACGACGGCGACGGCGTTGATGCCGTCCGCCTTGGCGCGTTCGAGTTCGGCGCGCACGGCCTCAAGATCGAGCTCGCGCTCCACCGTGCCGTCGGCGCGCACGCGCTCGTCGACTTCGGCGACACGCTCGTAGAGCATGTCCGGCTTGATGATGCGCTTGGCGAAGATTTTTGGCCGTGCCTGATAGCCGATGCGCAGCGCATCGCGAAAGCCTTTGGTGATCAGAAGGAGCGTGCGGTCGCCCTTGCGCTCCAACAGCGCATTGGTGGCGACGGTAGTCCCCATCTTCACCGCGGCGATGCGGTCGCCCGAGATCGTGTCGCCCGGCTTGAGCCCGAGCAGATGCCGGATACCGTGCACCGCGGCATCGCGATAGGCCTCGGGATTTTCCGAAAGCAGCTTGTGCGTGACCAGTGCGCCGTCCGGCCGCCGGCCGATGACGTCGGTAAAGGTACCGCCGCGATCGATCCAGAATTCCCAGCTTCCCGAAGTGCTAACGGACATGCGCTCGATCCAAATCTTGTCTTATGCAACGCAAATGATCGCGGTTGTCTCTCGAGAACGCGCCGAAAGATCCCGGCGCGCTATAGTGAAAGCAATGTTCGCGGATGTTTTGTCAACAATTCCGGACCGTGCTCGGTGACCAGAACCATATCGCCGATTGACGCTCCGGCGATGCCGTCGACAAAAAGGTTGGGGTGGACTTCGAATAGCATGCCGGGCTCGACAATACGCGGTTCTGCCGGGATTTTTGCGGCCGGATCGTAGGGCTGCGGAAATTCGGCCGAACCGATCGGGTCTTCGTAGCTGTAGCCGAGCGCGTGGCCGCCCCTGAATTGGAAATGTGCGCCGAGATTTGAACCAAGACCAGGGTCTTTTGTCAGTCCGGCATCCCCCACCACGCGTAGATCGGCGCCGGGACGAAGATGCGCGAGCATGGCGGTGTGCATGTCCTCGACCATGCTGAACACTCCCTGTGCCGCCGCGCTTGGCGCGCCAAGCGAGCCGGTCCGGATCGCATGTCCCCAGTGCCCGTGAAAGATCAACATGATCCCGAGCAGAACCTGATCGCCCGGCGACGGCACGTTGGTGTTCTCTTCGGCGAGATAGCGGCAGCGGTCGGCGGCCGGAAGCACGGTCAGCCAAGTGTCGCAATATTCGCAGCCCTGTTGCCGTCCGAGCTTTTCAAGTTCGGCTTGAATGTCGGCAACGGTCAATCCGGTGTGCAAAGCAGGGCCAAGCGCCTCGAACATGCGGTCACAGATCGCCGCGGCCTGACGGTGAAACGCGATCTGCAGGCTGTCCTTGATCGCCCGTCGCCGCGCCAACTCGGCGTCGCAACTCGCCCAAGCATTAGCGCCCGCATCTGCAAGCGGTTGCCATATGGCGAACGGTATTTCGTCACGTCCTGCAAGCGCAACGCGGCGCGTACCGGCGGGAAGCAGGTCGGCGATTGCAGAGGCGAAGGACGAACCCCTGCCGAACCGCACGTCGGCCAGTGCCGTTCGTTCCCGCCCGCGCATCTGCGCAAAGATATTGGCAACGACCAGGCTAGGCTGGCCCTGTGCCGGTATGACCAGAGCCGACGCCGCTGCGTCGCCGTCCCAATCGACGAGATAACGAAGATTGCCGTGACTGCGCGTTGCCGTGCCGAGCACGCTGCCTTGGCCGAAAACCACCAGCGCGTCGAAGCCGTTCTGCCGGCCCCAGTCCTGAAGCGATTGGACTCTGCTGATCAGGACATCGGCCGGAACGCCATCGCTTATATCGACCATGCTGTTTGCTCTTTTTGGTTGCAACAGTGACACGTGCTTTAAGGGGTTGAACGCCATTTGGCGGCTTCCCCAAATTCACGCAAAGATGTTAACTGGCAAGCCGGCTTTTGCTGCAAATGGAATTAACAACACATGCCGCCTCGTATCGCGCAAAAGTTTCATGCCGCAAGAGCCGTATCGGCTTTGTCAAAGCGGGTCTTTGCAACCATTTTTCTCGCAAGCCTCAGCTTGGGTTTCGGTATAGCTGTCGCTGCTCTCGCGCAAGACTATCCAAGCCGTCCGATCCGGCTCATCGTGCCCTATCCGGCGGGCGGCGGTACGGATATTGCTGCGCGATGGATCGCCGACAGGCTCAATGCTCAGTTCAACGAAACGGTTTTTGTCGACAACCGCGCTGGTGCCAATGGCAATCTCGGCACCGATTTTATCGCAAAATCGGCGCCCGATGGCTATGTCATCGGAATGGCGACGCCGGGGCCGGTAACGGTGGGGCGCAGCCTCTACGCCGATCTGCCTTACGATCCGAAGAAGGATCTCGCTCCCATCATTCTTGCGAACGAGAGCCCGATTGTTCTCGTCGTTAATGGCAAAAGTCCGATCAAGTCGCTCAAGCAATTGGTGGCTTCGGCAAAAGCCGGATCGGGCAAGCTTTCCGCGGCGCTGGTGTCCACCGGCTCGGTCCCGCACCTCGTGACCGAGATGCTGAAGCTATCTGCAGGCGTCGATATCCTCGATGTGCCCTACAAGGGCGGTGCGCCAGCGATGCTCGATGTCATCAACGGTCAAGTCGACATGCTGTTCAGCGTGCTTCCTCTCGTCCTGCCCAACATTCAGGCCGGAGAATTACGGGCGCTGGTCATTGCCAGCAAAGAGCGCAGTTCGCTTATTCCCGACGTGCCGACCACCGCGGAAGAAGGCTATGGCGATGTTGTCGGCAGCGCTTGGAATGGCGTCGTCGCTCCGGCCGGCACGCCTGCGCCGATCCTCGCCAAGCTCAACTCGCAGATATCGCAGGTCCTCGCGACTCCTGAGACCAAGCTGCGTTTTACCGAGCTTGGCATGCAGTCCATCGGCGGCACGCAGGAAGATTTCGTGCGCTATCTCCAAGCCGAATCGGACAAGTGGGCAAGGGTCATAACGGCTGCGCATCTTCAGGCGCCGTGATCGTGCCGGCGGGGCGCCATTCAATTCAGCGTCAAACACCAGGAAGGCCGGGCGATGTTCGACACGGTGGACCGCATTGTGAACCTCGATATCGGCAAGCGCGGCGTCGACAAGCTGTACGCGCCCGCACGGGCGCGATGCCATGAGCCCTTGAGCGCCGCTGCTGCCCGCAGCCTGGCAAAGCTTGCGGCGGGTGATCGCGTCGTGCTGGTCACGGGCTCCCTGACGCGGCCCTGGGTGTCGATGAAGATCGGCGAGACCGACGGTCCGGTCGGCGCCGCTGCGTTGGCGCGCACATTGAGTTACGGATTCAACGCTATTCCGGTCGTGGTGACCGACACCTCGCTTCTCGAACCGGTCGGCGCCACGCTTCGCGCCGCAGGTCTTGCCGTTGTCACGCTTGATGAAGCAAAGCGCGCCACGTCGAACCGCCGCTTCTGCGGTGTCGCCGTCGCGCTGGGCTACCCGCTGCCGGACGATGAGGCGCGAGCCGAAGCGAAGCGGTTGCTCGAAGAACTCGGCCCCAAAGCCGTGGTCGCGATCGAGCGCGCCGGCATGACGGTTCGCGGCACTTATCACAACATGCTCGGCCAGGATTACAGCGAGGGGCGGGCGCGCATCGACTATCTCGTCGAGGAGGCCGGCGAGAGGCACATTCCGACGATCGGTATCGGCGATGGCGGCAACGAAATCGGCATGGGAGCGATCGCCGAAGCCGTGCACAAGCATGTGCCGCACGGCGAGATCCTATGCGCCCGAACTGCGACCGATGTGCTGCTGCCGGCCGGTGTATCGAACTGGGGTTGCTATGCGATCCAGGCGGCGTTGGCTATTTTGACCGGCAACGCTGAGCTGGCGCATACCGCCGCGCTGGAAAAGCACCTGATCGAAGCCGCCGCGGCCGCAGGCCTCGTCGACGGCAATACCGGAAAAGGCGAAGCCACGGTCGATGGCATGCCGGTCGAGGTTCACATGGGCATCGTCCAGTTGCTCGCGGCAACCGTCGAACGCGCACTGCGGAAGGACCACTGATTATTTCGAACTGCGCTGCAATATGCCGGCAATGGTCTTGATCTCGTTGCGGGCATAGACGGGCAGGCCGGCGCTGATCGAACTGCCGGAATTGAACGACGATTGCCCCATCAGAACCTGCGCCGGCACCAGATTGCGCAGCACCGGCATGTTCTCGTAGCCGCGCTTTTCGTCGAGCACGCTCGCCTTGATCGCAAGCGACATGAACGCGGTGACGACGGTCTTGTTGGCGTCGTTCGGATCGGCCTGAAAGACGCCGAAGAATTTGCCGAATTTCATGATCTGGTTGACGTAGAACAGATCCTGTTCGAGCACGCCGGAGACCGGCGTGTTCAGCGTCGTCAACTCCTGCAACGCCGCCTGATCGACGTCGGACGGCCCGAGCGCCGATAATTCGCTCTGGAAGTCGATATGGTCGGCGACTTTCTTGGAGCCTTCGCGCAATTTGTTGACGAGCAGAACGCCCATCGGAATCTTGCCTTCGAACTTATAGCTCGACTGGATGCAGATCGATGTGGCGCGGCCGCTACACCATTTGCGGTCGGGATTGTCGTTGCCGGTGCCCGCTTCGTCGTTGAACGGCCCGATATCGGACGGCGCCAGCGCCTGGTGCGTGATCGCCGGGTCGACCTTTTGCAGGAAGGCAAGCGTCACATAGCGCGACAGATCGATCGCACCGGGCGGCTTGTCGAGAACAAAGCGCGCGTCGGCGACATACATGTAGAGTTTTTCGAAGACCTGCGAGGTGGTGCCGTTCACCAGCTTGGGCACGGTCGGTTCGGCGTAGCCCGGAAACAGCGCCAAAAACTTCTTCTCGGTCGGATGCTTGTCGGCCCATTCGTCGAAATGGAACAGCGCCGTCTCGCTGTCGGCCGCGGCCGTGCCGGTGTGATCGGTCACGACGATGGTGCCGGGCTTGATCTGCGCGACATCGGTGCGGCGCGCATCGGCGACGTCTTGGATGGTGAAGTCCTGCGCGCAAGCGGCCGAGGCGGAGCCCAGCACAGCGAGAAGCACGATGGCGTGCCGCGTCCACATTCTAAAATCTCTCATGGAGGGTCTTTAGATAAATAGATCAATAGTTGCTGCGGCCGCGATAGTAATTTTGGCTGCGCTGCGCCGGCTGCGGGTTGTCGCTCCAATTCCACGGCTGAAAAAAGCCACGCGCCGGCTGCTGCTGCTGCGGGGCTTGGGCTTGCGGCGCCTGCGAGCCCCAGCCTTGGTTCGGATAATAGGAACGCCCGATCCACTGGCCGTTGCTTCGGTTGCCGCCGAAAAGATTGCCGAAGAACGAGTTGTTCTGATCGTCGTCGCCATATTGGCCCTGGCTCGTCGTCGCATAAGCGTCCTCGCGCGAGACCAGCATATTTTGGGTATCGGCAACCTGGCCGTCGGCGCCGCGCTTGAAATGCTCGATGAAAGCGCCGCCGCTCGGGGGATTATTGGCGGCGGCATTGCCGAAATTGCCCCAAAATCCGTTGCCGCCGTTGTCGTTGCGGGCGCTGCCGCCGATACGGTTGCCGCTCATATAGTCGATCGGAATGTCGACGAGGTCGTGCTTGGCTTCGGGCGACGGACCGGCGAGCGGCGCCTTGGGCGCGATGTGCTCGGCCCATATGGCTTCGATGATCGGCTGGAAGATCGGCAGCGCCACGCGCGCGCCGGTTTCGTTGGAGCCGAGCGAACGCCGCTTGCCATCGCCGTTGTCGTAGCCGACCCAGACCGCGACGGTGACGTCGTTGGTGAAGCCAATGAACCAGCCGTCGACGGCGTCCTCGGTCGTCCCGGTCTTGCCGGCGACATAAGGCGACAGCCCGCCGATCGCGCGCGCGGTGCCGCGCGCCACCACGCCCTGCAGCATGGTCTTGAGCTGATAGAAGGAGGCCGGGTCGGCGGCGCCGATCCGCGGCAGAGGCGCTGTCGGATATTGATAGATGGTCTTGCCGTGCTGCTCGATAGCGTCGATGCCATGCGGCGTCGGCAGCAGGCCTTCATTGGCGACCGCGGCATAGAAAGCGGAAATGTCGATCATGCGTACCGGCTGCGCGCCGAGCACGAAGGGATAATAGCGCACGCATTGGGTATAGATTTTCGCGGCCATCGCGGTGGCGCAGACCTCGTCGAGGCTGTGCGCCGGATCGGCGTCGATGCCGCCGTCCAACAGATGCGCGGTGACGATATTGACCGAATTCTCAAGTCCGCGGCGCAGCGTGAATACGCCGCCCTCTTCATGTCCGTAGTTGCGTGGCGACCAGAAATCTTCCGGGCGCGCGGTACCGCCGTATTCGCGGGCAATCACGTCACGGCCGTTGCTGCCGCTGCCGATCGGCGGGTAAGTGATAGGTTCGTTGGGCACGAGCGTGTTCGGCTGCAGGCCGTGCGCCAGCGCCGTGAGATAAGTGAGCGGCTTCATCGCCGAGCCCGGCTGGCGCGCGGTCTGTGCGGCGCGGTTAAGCTGGCTCATCGGGTAGGAGAAGCTTCCCGCCATCGCGAGAATCCGGCCGGTCTTGTTCTCGAGCACCAGCGCCGCGCCTTCGACTGTCGGCCGCACGCGTAACTGGGCCACGGCGCCGCCGGTCGCAGGTTTGGGCGGCGCGGGATTTTTTGTGTTGTTCTTGCTGGTCTTGGTGTCGCTGCGTCTGGCTTCGCCGCCTTTGCTCTCGACGACATTGGCATAGACCACGTCGTACATATTGAGGCTGCGCCGGATCTGCGAGTTTACGCCGGTGAGCGACACGATGCGGCCGTCGGGCAGGCCGACGCGAATGGCGTCGCCGCCGGTCTGCTGGCCGTTGCCTTTCTGCAGCACCACGACCGGCGTCCAATGCACGTCATAAAGTGGCATTTGCGCCGATTGCAGCGCCTGCTGCCATGCCGGCGTGCTGCTGTCGCCGCTGCTGGTCTTTTTCTGCACCGCGTCGGCGAGATTGGCTTCGGGGCCGCGATACTGCACGCGGCCCTGCGACATCTCGTAATGCGCGAGGCCCTCTTGCAGCGCGGATTCGGTGTCGCGCTGCAATTGCGCATTGATCGTCGTGTGCACAGTGTAGGAATTGGCGGTGAGGTTCTCGACGCCGTCGTTCTTGGCTTCGCGGCCGATGAAGTCGACGAAGTTGAAGCCGGAATCACGGTGCGGGAACGTGTAGGCGACGAGTTTCGGCGGCGTGGCGAGCGCCGCATCCTTCTGCGTAGCGGTGATCACGCCGTCTTCCTGCATGCGGCCGAGCACATAGCCGAGGCGATCCTTGGCGCGATCGGGATGGCGGTCGGGATTGTAGAAGTTCGGTCCCTTCAGCATGCCCGCGAGCATCGCGCCTTCAGCCGGCGTGAGATCCTTCGCCGATTTACCGAAATAGCTGTGCGCCGCCATTTCGACGCCCCAGGAGCCGCGGCCGAGATAGGCGGAATTCATATAGAGTTCGAGGATCTGGTTCTTGGTCAGCGTCGTTTCGAGCCGCGATGCCACGATCATCTCGCGGATCTTGCGCTCGTAGGTCACGTCCTCGCCGACCAGAAGATTCTTCACCACCTGTTGCGTGATCGTAGAACCGCCTTGCGGCCGGCCCTTCGCGCCCATGTCGCCGATGAAAGCGCGGATGATGCCGCGCTCGTCGACGCCGTGATGTTCGTAGAAGCGCCGGTCCTCCGCCGCGATGAACGCCTTCTGCACATAATCGGGCACGTCGCTGAGCGTCACCCAGATGCGGCGGTTGCCGGGCTGAAACACGTCGGCGAAATTCCGCCCGGAGCCATCGAGCACCGCGGAGAGGCTCGGCAGCTTCTTGCCCTTGAGCACATTGGGATCCGGCAGATCGGCCGCCGCGGTGTTAAAGAAGTCGATGACCTGGCCGATATCGACCACCGGATCGACGATCGCTTCGTTCTTGCAGAACTGATGATAGGCGGTGTTGAGGTCGGCGAAATTGACGCCGTGGAACGCCTGGATATCGGCGCCGGCCGCCTTGGGATCGTCCATCGCGGTCGAGATCAGATCGTCGAGATTGATGGATTCGATATCGAACGCCTGTTTCATGTGCGCGCAGCCGTCGCGAAGAAGCTGCACCACCGCCGCTTGATCCTGCGCCGGATCGAAATGCGTCTTTACCGCTTGCGGCTGCGTCGTCACCTCGCTCAAGGCCAGCGCGGTGGCAAAAATCTTGACGAGGATTGTGTCCATGTGGGGCGTCGATCGAGGCTGCGGTGGGGACTGCTATGCCGGCAGCCGGGTTCGAGGACAAGCGTCAGGACAACAGGGATTATAGCGATCTGATCCTTACAAAAAGACTTTTTTGCGGGTGCGAAAAGGCCTGCCGACGAGCCTGGGAACGCATTACCGCGTGTTTACGCCACGATTTCGCAGCGGTGTGGCAACAATGCCGCGGTCATTTCTCGGCCGGTAATAGCGCGGCAAAGTGACCGCGGTGTTGCAGGAAGGCGAGCAGAATGAGCGCCGGTATGCCGGCCACCGCGCAGATCGCGAAAAACCACGCCCAGCCCACGCCGGGAAATCCGCCAAAGCCGGTGACGATATATCCCGCTCCGGCGGACAGGTATGTGCGGCCGACGGCGGCCAGCGCCGTCAGCAGCGCATACTGCGTCGCGGTGTGCAGCGGATTGCGGCACAGCGCCGAGAGGTAGGCGACAAAGACAACGGTGGCGACGGCGCTGGTGAAGTTTTCGAGCACGATGGCGAAGGTCAGCCATTCGATATTGTGGCCGAGGACGGCCTGCCAAGAGAAACCCAAATTGGCGAGCCCCTGCACGATGGCGCCGATCAGCAAGCTTACGGGAAGCGTCAGCGCGCGCGCCAGAAAGCCACCGGCGAAGCCGCCGAGCAATGTCGCCGCGAAACCGACACCCTTGATGATGGCGGCATATTCGTTGCGCGAAAAACCGAGATCGATCACGAACGGCGCCGTCATCACTCCGGACAGCGCGTCGGTCAGCTTGAAGAGAACGACAAAGACGAGCGCAACAACGGCCAAGTCGCGGGACAGGAATTCCGTGAACGCACCCACGGCGGCACTATAGAGGCGGTGCAGCGCGTTCTCGCGCACCAGCGCCGCTTCGGCCTTGGCGGATTGCGCCGGCTCGGTCGCCGCAAACGTAGTTACGATGCCGACAAGCACCAGGGCCGCGATGGCGAAATAGCCGGCGCGCCAGGCGGCGTGATGATCGAGGCCGAGAGTCTGGAAGCCGCTGACAAGAAACAGCGCGCCGGCGGTCGAGGCCAGCGTGCCGACGCGATAGCCGGCGACATAGGACGCCATGCCCGCGGCCTGTTCGCTTTCGTCGAGGCTTTCGACGCGAAACGCATCGACAATGATATCCTGCGTCGCCGAAACGGTGGCGACCAGCAGCACGCCGAACGCGACAGTGAAGGGCGAAACCGCCGGATCGGAGACGCCGACAAAGACGATCACCGCGATCAGCAAGATCTGCAACAGCAACAGCCAGCCCCGCCGCCGGCCGAAACGCCGCGACAATAGCGGCACGTTGAGCGCGTCGATCAGCGGCGCCCATAGAAACTTGATCGTGTAGGGCGTGCCGACCAGCGCGAACAAGCCGATCGTCTTGAGATTGACGCCGACTTCCGTCATCCAGACCGCGAGCGTCGAACCGGACAGCGCCAGCGGCAGGCCGGAGGAGAAGCCGAGGAACATCACGATCAGCACGCGCCGCTTCAGATAGACGGCGAGTGTGTCGGCCAGCGACGGACGCGGAGCTGCGGCACTATCTGAATCTGAGGCTTGGTCGGAGCCTTGGTCGGGGCTTTGGGGCGTTACCGCCATTCGCCATTACTCGCCTGCTTCAAGCTTGCGCGGTATTGGAACCGGGATGACATTCGCGCCGAGCCCTGATGAGCCAAGCGCTTCGACGCCGCTGAATTCGACCTGCTGAATGCGCTCGCCGCGGCCCTCGATCTTTTCGACGGAGATAATCGACTGCCGGATGTCTTCATTGGCCTGATTGAAGTGGGTCTGCAGCTTGCGCACCCGCTCGCCGAGCAGGCTGACGTCTTTCATCAGCCGGCCGACTTCGTCGCGGATCAGATCGGCGGCTTCGCGCATGCGCACGTCGCGCTGGCTCTGCTGCACCAGCGCGATCGCCAGCATCAGGAGCGACGGCGACACCAGGACAACGCGAGCGCGAAACGCCTTCTGCACCAGATCGTCAAAGCCATCGTAGATTTCTGCATAGACCGATTCCGATGGCACGAACATCAGCGCCAGTTCCTGGGTCTCGCCGGGGATGGAATATTTTTCGGCGATGTCGACAATGTGCTTGCTGACATCGCCGCGCAGCCGTTGCGCGGCGAATTTACGCTCGTCGTCGCTCTTGGCGTCGCGATACGCAGTGACGCCTTCGAGCGGGAATTTGGCGTCGATGACCAGAAGCCTGTTATCGGGCAGGAACACGCAGCAATCGGGACGGGTGCGGTTCGACAGCGTGTGCTGGAAGGCATAAGTGCCCTTGGGCAGGCCGTCCTGCACGATCGCTTCCATCCGCGCCTGGCCGAAGGCGCCGCGCGATTGCTTGTTGGCGAGCACGCTTTGCAGCGACGTCACCTGGGTGGCGAGCGCGGTGATGTTCTTCTGCGCATTGTCGATCACCGCGAGCCGCTCGGCGAGCTTCTGCAGATTCTCGGCGGTGTTAAGCTTGGTTTTTTCCATGGAATCGCCGAGCCGGTGCGAGACCGAATCCAGCCGGTCGTTGACCGCGTGCTGCAGCTGCGATTGCCGGTCGCCGACCATGCGGATCATGGTTTCGAGCCGCGCCGCGGCATCGGCCTGGGCGCGTGTCAATTCGGCCATCAGCGCCGCCTGCGGGTCCGGGCGCTTGCGCGTCCGCCACAATAGAACTGCGAGCGCGATCAGCGCCATGCCGCCCAGGACGCCGCCCGCGATCAGGGCAACCGTGATGGCCTCCGGGCTCGTTTCCAGGGCTAAAATTGCCGGCAAGCGCTCGATCATCGAGGGTCCCTTTCGCGAATCGAGCCTAGAACGAAGAGCGAACGGTCATACCCGCTTGCCGCGAAAGGCGCAATGGAAAGGGCGCAATAAAGCCCTTTAAAGCGCTACATTGACCCCGCTTTGTTCACCGCTTACATCGCCGAATATGGCAATCCGCGACATCATCAAGATTCCCGACAAGAGGCTGCGGCTGAAGTCGGAGCCGATCCAAAAGATCGACGCCGGCATCAAGAAGCTGGTCGATGACATGTTCGAAACCATGTACGACGCGCCCGGCATCGGGCTCGCGGCGATCCAGCTTGGCACCGCCAAGCGCGTCGTCACCATGGATCTGTCGAAGAAAGAGGACGAGCATAAGCCTCTGGTGTTCATCAACCCGGAGATCACCTGGGCGTCGGAAGAAAAGAACACCTACGAGGAAGGCTGCCTGTCGATCCCGGAATACTACGAGGAGGTGGAGCGGCCGGCCGAGGTGAAGGTCAAATACATGGATCTCGACGGCAAGAGCCACGAGATCACGGCGAAGGGCCTGTTCGCGACCTGCCTGCAGCACGAGATCGATCACACCAACGGCGTGCTCTTCATCGATCATCTGTCGAAGCTCAAGCGCGACCGCGTCATCAAGAAGTTTACCAAGGCCGCCAAAAACGAACCCACCAAGAACGAAGCCACCAAGAAGGCGGAGGCGTGATTGGCCTTGCGCCTCGTGTTCATGGGCACGCCGGATTTCGCGGTGCCCACGCTTCTGGAAATTGTCGGCTCCGGTCATGATGTCGCCGCCGTCTATACGCGGGCGCCGCAGCCGGCCGGACGCGGCATGGCGGAGCGGCCGAGCCCGGTCGCGCGCGAGGCCGAGCGATTCAAGCTGCCGATTTTCACGCCGAAGTCGCTGAAGGGCGCTGACGCTGCGGATGCCATGCGCGCGCACGGCGCCGATGCCGCTGTCGTCGTTGCTTACGGCTCGATCCTGCCGAAAGCGATCCTCGACGTTTTTCCGCTTGGCTGTTTCAACCTGCATGCCTCGCTGTTGCCGCGCTGGCGCGGCGCAGCCCCGATCCATCGCGCCATCATGGCTGGCGACAAAGCGACCGGCGTAATGGCGATGAAGATGGAGGAAGGCCTCGATACCGGGCCGATCGCCATGGCCGAGCGTGTGATAATTACGGCAGACATGACGACCGGCGAATTGCACGACACGCTGGCGCCGCGCGGCGCCAGGCTGATGCTGGTCGCCCTCGGCGCGCTTGAGCGTGGTTCCTTGCAACTGACGCCGCAGCCGGCCGACGGCGCCACTTACGCCGCCAAGATCGACAAGAACGAAACGCGCATCGATTGGAGCAAGCCCTGGAATGTCGTTCACGATCATTGCCGCGGACTGTCGCCGTTTCCCGGCGCGTGGTTCGAGCTGGCGGGCACCCGCGTCAAGGTTTTGCGCTCAACCAAGGGCGAAGGCCAAGGTCTTGGCCAACACGCGCCCGGCACGGTGCTTGACGACAATCTCACGATTGCCTGCGGGGAGGGCGCGGTGCGGCTGGTCGAATTGCAGCGCGCCGGCAAGCAGCCGATGCAGGCGGACGAATTTTTGCGCGGCACGCAGATTGTCCGCGGCACCGTGCTGAGCTGAGCCCATGCCCCGCTACAAGCTCACCATCGAATATGATGGCACGAGTTTTGTCGGCTGGCAGGCGCAGGACAATGGCGTCTCGGTGCAGGGCGTGCTCACCGAAGCCGTCGCGGCCTTCGCCGGAGAACGAGTCGTGGTGGCGGGCGCCGGGCGCACCGATACCGGCGTACATGCGCTCGGCCAGGCCGCCCATATCGATCTCGGCAAGGAATGGGAGGTCGATCGGATCCGCGACGCGTTCAATTTCCACTTGCGGCCGCAGCCGGTCGCCGTGCTGAAGGCAGAACTTGTTGCGCCGGATTTCGACGCGCGGTTCTCGGCGATCAAGCGCCACTATCTTTATCGCATCGTCAATCGCCGCGCCGATCTGACGCTCGATCAGAACCGCGCCTGGCGGGTGCCACGCCCGCTCGATGGCGCGGCGATGCATGCAGCAGCGCAACGGCTCACTGGCAAGCACGATTTCACCACGTTTCGCTCCACCGAATGCCAGGCAAAGTCGCCGGAGAAAACGCTCGACCGCCTCGATGTCACGCGCGATGGCGATGAGGTGCGCGTCGAAGCGTCGGCACGCTCGTTCCTGCAGCACCAGGTGCGTTCGATGGTGGGCTCGCTTGTCCATGTCGGCGAAGGCAAGTGGAGCATGGCCGATCTGGCCGATGCGCTCGCCGCGCGCGATCGCGCCCGCTGCGGCCAAGTCGCGCCGCCGCACGGGCTTTACCTCGTGCGGGTGGATTACTAGTTCCCAGCCTTGAGTTTCTTCGTCTTGGACAGCGCAGCGCGGATGGACGTGTGATGGCGGAGAGTGATGTCGAAGTCGTCGTCATCGGCGGTGGAGCGGCCGGTGTCGCGGCGGCCAAGCGCCTGCACCGGGCGTCGGTCCGCTGCCTGCTTATCGAGGCGCGCTCGCGGCTTGGCGGCCGCGCTTATACCGTCATCAATTCATCCGGCTACACGCTCGACCTCGGCTGCGGCTGGCTGCATTCCGCCGATCGCAATCCGTGGGTGCGCGTCGCCGAGGAAGAGGAGGCAGCCGTCGACAAGACATTGCCGCCCTGGCAGCGCGGCACGCTCGAAATCGGCTTTCCGCGCGCGGAGCAGAACGATTTTGAAAACGCCATGGGTGAATTCTTCGCGCGACTCGAACACGCGGCACAGGGCGATAAAGATGTCGCCGCTGCGAGCCTACTGGAGCCCGGCGGCCGCTGGAACGGCCTGATCAATTCCGTCGGCACCTATATCAGCGGCGGCGATCTCGACCGGCTCTCGGTGAAGGACTTCGAGCGTTACGAGGATTCCGGCGTCAATTACCGGGTGTTCAAGGGCTATGGCGCGCTGATCGGCGATTACGGCGCCGACGTGCCGCAACGGCTCGATTGTCCGGTCACGGCGATCGACCGCAGCGGAAAGCGTTTGCGCATCGACACCAGCCAAGGCGTGATCGTCGCGGATCGGGCGATCGTGACGGTACCAAGCGCGGTGCTCGCCGCCGAGCAGATCGCATTTGCGCCGGCGTTGCCGGACAAAATCGCGGCGGCACGCGGTCTGCCGCTCGGCTTGGCCGACAAGCTCTTCATGTCGCTCGACGGCGCGGAAGAGTTCGAGCCGGAAACGCGGCTGTTCGGGCGCACCGATCGCAACGGTACCGGCGGCTATCATTTGCGGCCGTTCGGGCGGCCGCTGATCGAGGGCTATTTCGCCGGCGGCTTGGCCGCCGATCTCGAGGCCGGCGGCGACGGCGCCTTTTTCGATTTCGCCGTGTCAGAACTTGTCGGCTTGTTTGGCAGCGATTTCGCGCAACGTCTAAAGCCCATCAAGGTGCACCGCTGGGCACACGATCCCTATGCGCTCGGCTCTTACTCCTTCGCGCTGCCGGGCTACGCTGATAGCCGCCAGATTTTGGCCGCGCCGGTCGACAACCGGCTGTTCTTTGCCGGCGAGGCCTGCTCGGCCCACGATTTCTCGACCGCACATGGCGGCTATCTCACCGGCGTCGCCGCGGCGGAACAGGTCATTGCTCTGCGCCGGAAGGTTTAAGCGAAGTACTTGTCAATGATGCGCCGATAGACCGCCGTCAGCTTGGTAAGATCGGCGACCGGCGTGCGCTCGTCGACGGCATGCATGGTCTGCCCGACCAGGCCGAATTCGAGCACCGGGCAATAATCCTTGATGAAGCGCGCATCGGACGTGCCGCCGCTGGTCGAGAGTTTTGGCGTGTGTCCGGTGACCTCGGCGATGGCGGCGACGGCAAGATCGGTGAAGGCGCCGGGCTTGGTGACGAACACGTCGGCATTCGACGGCTGCCATTCGAACGCGTGTTGAATGCGACCGCCGGCCGCCGCCTTGGCGCGTTGCTCGACCAGCGCTTTCAGGGAGCTGAGGCTATGGCAATCATTGTAGCGGATGTTGAAACGCGCGCGCGCTTCACCCGGAATCAGGTTCACCGTCGGATTGCCGACATCGACCGAGGTGAATTCAAGATTGGATGGCGAGAACTGCGCGCTGCCGTCGTCGAGCGGCGCTTGCAAAGCAGCGATCAGCGCGACCAGTCCGCGGACGGGATTATCTGCGCGCTCTGGATAAGCGACATGGCCCTGGCGGCCGGTGACGACGAGCGTGCCGTTGAGCGAGCCGCGCCGTCCGGCCTTGATGGTGTCGCCGAGCGTCTCGACATTGCTCGGCTCGCCGAGAACGCAGTGGTCGAATGTCTCGCCGCGCGCCGCCGCCCATTTGAGCAGCTTGATGGTGCCGTTGACGGCGGCGCTCTCCTCATCGCCGGTGATCAGGAGCGAGATCGAGCCTTTGATCTTGCCGTCATGCGCGGCGAGATAATCGAGCGCCGCGGCGACAAAACAGGCGATGCCGCCTTTCATGTCGACCGCGCCGCGGCCGTAAAGCATGTCATCGGCCACTTCGCCGGCAAACGGCGGATGCGACCATGACGTCTCATTGCCCGGCGGCACCACATCGGTATGCCCGGCGAACAACAGGTTCGGTTTGGCGAGCCCAAAGCGCGCATAGAGGTTTTCGATCGGCGCGGTGCCGGGCTCGGTGAATGTCGCCCGATGCACGGTGAAGCCGGCCTGCTCCAGCAGCCCTTGCAGAAAGCCGAGCGCGCCGCCATCCTCCGGCGTGACGGACCGGCAGCGGATCAGATCGCGGGCAATGGCAACGGGGTCGGCGGTCATCGCAAATCTCGACGTTATCCTCAAACCGTGCCGAGCGGATCCGGCCCATATTGGTTCGGGCCCGGTATGCCCCTGCGGAAGCCGAGCTCGACCAAGAGAAACAGCGCCAGGATCGTAAACGGTACGGCAACCAGCACCGAGACGGAGCTCGGCTCATCGTCGGTGCCGGTCATTTCCAGCACTGTGAGCAGATCGAGAAAGGCGCTGGCGGCGAAAAATGCGATCAGAAAAACGAGCGGCATATTGCGGTCATGCGCGCGTTTCACCGCGAGCGCGAATTCCGGGTAGACGAAGGCGACGTCGATGATGGCGCTGAGCCGGTCGCCCTGGATCTGTTCGGCGACAAAGTGGGCGGCAATCTCAGCGACGCTGAGCACCGCGACCGCGATCCAGAATGTCTTGCGGCCGATACGGCCTTCAAAACTGTTGTAGAGGAAATTCCAGTCCATGAATGCCTAATCCAAAGCCTGCTTCATGGGGCGATCCTTGGTCCAGCGCGCATCACGACTTCAGATTCTTTTGCTGGAGCATGATCTATTCCGAAAACCGGTTCCCACTTTTCGAGATCATGCTCTAGTCACGCAGCAATTCGTTGATGCTGGTCTTGGCGCGGGTCTTCTCATCTACACGTTTGACGATGACGGCGCAGTAAAGCCCCGGCGCGGCCGCGCCGTTCTTATTCGCCTTACCCGGAATCGTGCCCGGCACGACGACGGAATAGGGCGGCACTTCGCCTTGCAGCACTTCGCCGGAGTCGCGATCGACGATCTTGGTCGACGCGCCGAGAAACACGCCCATCGACAACACCGCGCCTTCGCGCACCACGACGCCCTCGGCGACTTCCGAGCGCGCGCCGACAAAGCAATTGTCCTCGATGATCACGGGTCCCGCTTGCAGCGGCTCAAGTACGCCGCCGATGCCGGCGCCGCCGGAAATATGACAATTCTTGCCGATCTGCGCGCAGGAACCGACGGTCGCCCAGGTGTCCACCATCGTGCCGGAATCGACATAAGCGCCGAGATTGACGAACGACGGCATCAGCACCACGCCGGGCGCGATATAGGCGGAGCGGCGCACGACGCAGCCGGGCACCGCGCGAAAGCCCGCGCTGCGGAAACTGTTGTCGCCCCAGCCGTCGAATTTCGACGGCACCTTGTCCCACCACACCGCGTGGCCGGGGCCACCGCCGATCACGGTCATGTCGTTCAAGCGAAACGACAGCAGCACGGCCTTCTTCAGCCATTGGTTCACTTTCCACGTGCGGTCGGCCGCTTTTTCCGCCACGCGGGCTGTGCCGCGGTCGAGCAGATCGAGCGCCTGTTCTACCGCGTCGCGGATTTCGCCTTTGGTGGTCGGATTGATCTGATCGCGCCGCTCGAAGGCGGCGTCGATGGTTTCGGCGAGTTTGTCCGTGGTCCCGGCAGACGGCGTGGCAGACGACATGGCAGACGACATGGAATAGCCCGGAAAGTTGCCCCTAGATTCTTCGTTTGAGCATGATCTATTCCGAAAACCGGCTTCCATCCTCGGATCAAGTCCAAGGACATGCTTTCGGGATCATGCTCTGACGCGGTTTGTCGGGGCAGGGGGCGGCGATGTCAAGTTGGCGTCAAAACTGCTGCGATCTCGCGCAAGAATCCGGCGAGATCGTCGGTCACGTGGTCGACATGCGGTGCGTCGCGGCCGGTCAGTTCCCAGTCTTCGCGCAGCACGACGCGCGCGCCTTGCGGCACGACCAGCACGGTCGTCATGCCGAGCGCATGCGGCACTTCGAGATTGCGCGCGAGATCCTCAAACAGCACGGCTGTTCGCGGATCGACCCGGTGGCGGACGAGGAAGCGCTCATAGACCGCGGCGTTTGGCTTCGGCTCGAGTTCGGCCGACTTGATGTCGAATATATCTTCGAAGTGCTTGTCGATGCCGAGCCGGCGCAGCACCTCGTCGGCGTGATTGCGCGTGCCGTTGGTGAGAATGAGTTTACGGCCCGGCAATTCCTCAATCGCCGCGCCCAGCGCCGGATTGGGCGTCAGCGGCGAGTAGTCGATCTGATGTACGATGTCGAGGAACTCGTCGGGCTCTAAGCCGTGCTCCTTCATCAAGCCGCGCAGCGTCGTGCCATAGCGCTTGTAGTAATCCTTCTGCATCCGGAACGCTTCGTCATGCGTCACTTTGAGCAGGCCGACGATATAGTCGCGGATGCGCACATCGACCTGTTGCCACAGATTCAGATGATGCGGATAGAGCGTGTTGTCGAGATCGAACACCCAGGTCGCGACACGCCTGAAAGCTTCAATGTCTTTGGAGCCGGGTTTTACAAAACCGCGGGTGGATTGTTCCGTCATCTGCTGCAAGCCGGCGCTAAAGCGAGAAAAATTTTGATTGAATCATAATTGTCGCTCTAGCTTTTTATCTGCGCTGGTCTTTCGGAAAACCGGTTTCCACCTTCGGATCAAGTCCAAAGGCATGCTTTTCCGGATCATACGCTAGCCCGCCTCGCGCCACGCGGTCGCGGGGACCAGCTGCTGCAGGGCGCCGTCGTGCAAAGCCACGGGATCCCGTTCGCCTTCCATGGCCAGCCGCAGCACGCTGCGCGCCAGCTCGTCCGGCTTCACCGTCGTATTGCCGATCGACTTCAAGGTCAGCCACGCCTCATCGAACGCGGCTTCGAGCACGATCAGCGTCTGGGGGTCGAATGAGCTGTTGTGGAACCCGCGCATACGGTTCCAACCTCACCGCTTACAAACAGGCATATTGAGCGAATACCCGCCGAATCGTGGGCGCGAAACTGGCCCAGTTTGTGACACGGCGGTGCAATCGAGATCAACAGCATTTGATGTTGGTATGATGTCGTCGTTCCCCGGCCGCACAAACGGCGATACGCCAAATGACGATAAAAGTGTCATATTTTGACGTTGCTCAAGTCTTAAGCGCTGACTTGAGCACCGCTAAGCGCCTGTTGGTTTAGGCACTTAGCCGCGGTAGCAGCTTGGATGCGTTGCCCGAGGCGATCGCCGCCAGATTGTCGGCCCCGAGATTGAGCCGCTTGAGACTTTCGATCTGATTGAGCGGGAAATACGGATAATCCGTCCCATAGGTGATCTGCGAAAACGGCACGAGGCTCGTCAGTGCCGCGATCGCGGCGGGATGAGTGGCATTGGCCGTGTCATAATAGAGCCGGCGCAATTCGGCTTCGATCCCGTCCGGCGCGAAACCGGAAGGGCCGCGTGCCTTCTGATCGTAGAAGGCTTCGATGCGGCCGGCGAGAAACGGCACGGTGCCGCCGGCATGCGAGAACAGCCATTTGATGTCGCGCAATTGCGCAAACGTGCCGCTCAGCAACAGGCTGACGATGGTGCGCGTGGTGTCATGCGGCACTTCGATCACGGCAGGGAAGGTGCCGACGCTGAGGCGACCGCAGCAGCTCGCGACCAGGGGATGCACATAGACCACGGCCTTGCGGCGGTTGAGCTCTTGCAGGATCGGCTTATAGGCGGCGTCGCCGAGCCATTTGTCGCCGTAGTTGGTCTGCAGGTTGACGCCGTCGGCTTTGAGCGTATCGAAGGCATATTCGATCTCTTTCAGCGTCAGGTCGACATCGAGCATCGACAGCGGCGCGAACAGTCCGTAACGGTCCGGCTTGCTCTGCACCATCTCGGCGGCGAAGTCGCAACACTGCCGCGCCATGTCGTGCGCCGCTTTGGCGTCGGTGTCGAACCAGACGCCCGGCGTCGAGGCGAGCGACAGGATGCTCGTTGTCACGCCGTTCTTGTCCATCTCCTCGATGTCTTTGTCGCGTGTCCAGGCGAGCTGCACGCCGAAATGCGGAACCTTGTGCTGGTCCTCCCAGTCGGACCAGGCTTTCTGGTAGGCCGGCGGGTAAAAGTGGTGATGGGTATCGATGAGCTTGTCCGGCGCGGCTTGCGCCGGCGTCTTTGCTCCTGGCAGCACCGTCGCCGCGCCGAGCGCTGCCGCGCTGGCCAGAAACTGCCGGCGCGAGGTGTGGCCGGACTGATGACAGCTACAGGCAAAAGACCATTTGCCGGGCTTGTTGTGTGGATTGCTTGCCGGCCCACGATTTTTGGGCGCGGCCCCGCGGGCTTGCTCGCTCATACGTTTCCTCCGACGTTCCATTTTTTGCGATTACAGAACGTCGCGGCGCCGCTGTAAAGCGGCTTTTCGCGGAGAGATAGATTTTTGTTTGAGCATGATCTTTTCCGAAAACCGGTTTCCACTGTTCGGGATCATGCTCTAAGTCAGCGCAGCAATTGGAAGGCGACCAGCGCGCCGAGCATGAGCATGCTGCCGAGCCCCTGCAGCGGCGTCATGACGTCGCCGAGCACGAGCGCGCTTAAGATCGTCGCCGTCAGCGGCTCGAGATTGAGAATGAGCGCGGTGCGGAATGGCCCGATGCGCATCGTCGATAAGAAGATCAGGAGAATGCCCGACGTGGTCGCGAGACTCATGACGATCAAGGCCGCCATGCCGAAATTGGTCTGCGGCATGTGCCAGTCGCGCACGATCAGCGACGCCGCGACGAACAGCACCGTCGACGACAGCATCGAATACCAGGTTGTCAGCCGCGCATCGGCGCCGACCAGATAGGCGCGGGTGGTCAGCAGCACGCCGACGCGCCAGCAACCGGCGCCGATGCCATAGGCGACGCCGGCGAGCGCCAAGCCGGCCGGATGCGCGCCAATCATGATCGCAAGGCCAAGAAATGCGGCGATGGCGCAGAGCGCGCCCTTCCAGCGCAACGGCTCGATACGGAGCAATGAAGCCGTAATCCCGGTCAGGATCGGATAGGTGAAGTAGGACAGAATAGCGGTCGAGACATCGACCGCCTCGATCGCCTTGAACAAGCAGTAGATGAGGCCGGCGAACATGATGCCGATGCCCATCGAGATCCAGCGCACGCGGGGAGTAGCTGTGGGTCTCTTACCGAAGCGCAGCCATGTGGCGACGAAGATGAGGCCGACCACGCTGCGAAACGACAGCATGGAAAGAACGTCGCCGCCATCCCGCAGCACGATCTTTGAGAGCACGTCGGAAACGCCAAGCGCCAGCCCCGCGGCAATTCCGGGCGCGAGTGGCAGTAGAAAATGTTCCGACGACGCCGCGGTCTCGGCGGAGTCCGGTCGTGCGCTCGAGTCGTTTCCGCCCATATGTTTTTCTGATCGTGTTTTTATGGTTGGCGATCTGTTCTAGCGCATGTCCCGGAAGAGTGGGACCCGGTTTTCCGGTAAGGACATGCGCAAAAATCAGAAACCGCGGATCAGTTATGGATGAGCGTGCCGGAGCCGAGCTCGGTGAATAGTTCGAGCAGGACGGCGTGCGGTACCTTGCCGTCGAGGATCACCACGCCTTCGACGCCGCGTTCGAGCGCATCGATGCAGGTCTCGACTTTGGGGATCATGCCGCCGGAAATGGTGCCGTCGGCAATAAGCCGCCGCGCATCGTCGACTGACAGTTCTTTGATCAGCGTCTTTGACTTGTCGAGGACGCCCGGCACGTCGGTCAGGAGCAGGAAGCGCTTGGCCTTCAGTGCGCCGGCGATGGCGCCGGCAAAGGTGTCGGCATTGACGTTGAACGTGCCGCCGTTGGCGGCTGCGGCTACCGGCGCCAGCACCGGAATGAGCTCGCGGCCGAGGATCTGGTCGAGCACCATGGTGTTCACTTTCTCCGGCTCGCCGACGAAGCCGAGATCGACCACGCGCTCGATTTCCGAGCCGGGATCGACCACGGTGCGCGTCAGCTTGCGCGCGATCACCATGTTGCCGTCCTTGCCGCTCAAGCCCACGGCCTTGCCGCCGGCCTCGTTGATGTAGCCGACCATTTGTTTGTTGATCGAGCCGGCCAGCACCATTTCGACGATTTCGAGCGTCGCGGCGTCGGTGATGCGCAGCCCCGCGGTGAATTGCGACTGCACGCCGACGCGCTTGAGCATGGCCTCGATCTGCGGGCCGCCGCCATGCACGACTACCGGATTGATCGCGGTCTGCTCGAGCAGCACGATGTCGCGGGCGAACAGGCGCGCGAGGTTTTCCTCGCCCATGGCATGGCCGCCGTATTTCACCACGACGATCTCGTCGTCGTAGCGCTGCATGTAAGGCAGCGCTTCGGAGAGAATCTGGGCCTGCACTTCTGGGCTGGTCGGCTGGTCTGTGCTCATCACACTCATCTTTCCCGGCAATCCGCGCAGTGTATCTAGAGCATGATCCGGCAAAGTGGAAACCGGTTTTCCGAAAGGAATTATGCTCCATCGAAACGGCGCTGTAGCCCGTCAGGCTTACGACAATAACGTGCGGATGACGGTCTGATCTAGCGGACCCGTTCGGCCAACAGCCGCACGATCGCCGCGCGCAGCTGGTCGATTCCGGCGCCGGTGTGCGAGGCGGTCGCGATCACATCGGGAAACGCCGCCGGCCGCTTGCGGAGGGCTGCTTTGACCGCCTCGATCCGTTCGGCCAGTTCGGCTTCGTCGATCTGGTCGCATTTCGTCAGCACGATCTCGTGGCTGACCGCGGCCCTGCCGAGCGTGTCGAGAATGCTGTCGTCGGTGTCCTTGAGCCCATGCCGAGCGTCGATCAGGACATAAACCCGGGCGAGCGTGGCGCGGCCGCGCAGATAGTCATGGATCAGCATGGTCCAAGCCGCGACCTTGCTTTTGGTAGCGGCGGCATAGCCGTAGCCCGGCATGTCGACGACGATAAGCGGGTCCGCGCCGCGAAAGAAGATCAATTCCTGGGTCCGTCCGGGCGTGTTGGAGGTGCGCGCCAGTGCCTTGCGTCCGGTCAGCGCATTGATCAGCGAGGATTTGCCGACATTGGAGCGGCCGGCAAAGGCGATTTCCGGCCCGGCCATCGGCGGCAGCGAATCAAGCGACGAGGCCGCCGACAGGAAAGTCCAATCGCCGGCAAACAGCCGGCGTCCGGCGTCGATCTCGGCTTTGGAGAAGTCGTCCATCGGGCAGAAGTCCAAATTGGTGCCCTGCTGCTCAAAGCGCGGGATGAGGCAACACAGCGGGTTGCAAGATAAGCAATAAAAGCGCGCAACAAAAAAGGGGACACGTGATCCCCTTTTTGCCGGTCGAAAGATCGACGCGAAAGCAATCAGGCGTCGCCGCCCGCACTTTCGTACCAGTTGGCCGCTGCCGGCGCATAAGCCGGATTCTTTGCCGCACCATGGTAGCGTGCGGCCGCGGCGACCGCCGGTATCCCAATCTGCTGATAGCGCTGATCAAGCAATTCGTCCGGCATTTTGCGAGCGTTGGCCTTTTGACCGGTCTTTTTGGCCAATTCGGCAGCGATACTTGTCATGCGAAACCCCATTCCCATTGTGTTTGCCCGTCGCCGTGAAGCGATGGTCAGTTTTTGAGCGAGGAGTGCGGCGGAAATGGGCGACAATTCTTGCCGTGCCGTGATATTCCCGACTCAACCCTGCCGCGGCGGCCATCAGCACAGTTCGTGGTAAACCCTCGCTTAATGTCTTGGACTGATACTGATGCTCACGGACATCGGCCGATGCCGGCTTGGGCCAGGCAGCCCTCGAGCCAGCCTTAGGCCAAGCTCGGACTAAGTTTGGGCCAACTGCTGAGGCTTGGTGAAAAGCCCGGCCGCCTCGATTGGCGTTTGGGCGATTTTTCCGTCTCCACCCACGAAAACTGCGGCATTCCTGCAACAGTTCCTGGGTACGTGACGGTCGAGGCGATGTAACGTCTGGCATGCGCGCGCCGGTTTTAGTATTTGGATTCTGGAATTTCGGCTGGGCGGCTTTGGCAGGCGGATTGGGTGAGTGATGGCAATGCGTTCGTTTGCATTCGTGATCATCGGGCTGGCCTGTGTCGCGCTCGGCGGCTGCATGCAAGAGACGATTGAGCCGTCGAGCCAGGCGGGCTGGAACTCGCGCGACAAGCAGCTGATGTCGAACCTGCCGTATCAGCAGGCTGCGATCCCCGAGCAATTCAAGCGCCACATCGTCGAATATTCGCGCAAGGAAGCGCCGGGCTCCGTTGTCGTCGATAGCGACAACAAGTTCCTCTATTACGTGCTGCCGAAAGGCCAAGCGATCCGTTACGGCATCGCCGTCGGCGAAGAAGCCCAGGCCTGGAGCGGCATCGCCAAGATCGGCCGCATGGAAGAGTGGCCGGCTTGGGTTCCGACCCCCGGCGAGCAACAGCGCCTTGGACCGTTGCCGGCTTTCGTGACCGGCGGCCCGCACAATCCGCTGGGCGCGCGCGGCATGTACCTCTATTCCGGCAACAAGGACACGCTGTATCGCATTCACGGCACCAATCAGCCTGAATATATCGGCCAAGCGATCTCCTCGGGCTGCATCCGCATGACCAATGAGGACGCCATCGACCTCTACAATCGCGTCAAGGTCGGCACCGTCGTCGTGGTGCTGGCGCCGAAATCAGGCGACGCGCCGTTCAGCGGGCAAGTTGCCGCTGCCGCAGCGGCGCGCGATCCGGCGGCGTCCAAGCCTTACTGAGTTTCGCGAACTGCACAGTTATCCCGGCGCTGGCCCTTCTTGGCCGGCGCCGTTTGCTTTTGGATGACGCGCAACCGGCGTTTTGCGAATGAGAGCGTGATCCGGGAAAGCGGAAGCCGGTTTTCCGAAACGATCATGCGCAATCAAAATCCCAGAGCGACAAACGCTTCCATCTGAAACAATTACGCTCTAGGCGCCGAGCGTCACGTGCAGAATTTCCGGCGGCACGCCGAGCCGTGCCGGAATGATGCTGGTGCCGAGGCCGCCCGACACGATCAGGTGGCGGTTGTCTTCGACGACGTGACCGTAAGCGAAGCGTGCGCCGTAGCGCGACGGCACGAATTGCGGCCAGATGAACGGCACGCGGATCTGCCCGCCGTGAGTGTGGCCGGCGAGTGTGAGCGCGACGCGCCCGGGTACTTGCGTGAAAATGTCGGGCTCGTGGACCAGCAGCACAACCGGGTCGTCGGTATGCACGCGCGCGAGTGTGCCCGGCAAATCGTCGACGCCGCGGAACCGTCCCCGGCCGATCCAATGCGCGAGCTGATCGCCAATGCCCGCCAGCCAGAATTTCTGCCCCGGCGGGCCGAGCAGCACCGCATCGTTTTCAAGAACGGGGATACGCGCGTCGGCGAGCGCGCCGCGCACGCCATGCAAGTCGTGCCACCAGTCGTGATTGCCGAGGATCGCCCAGACGCCGAGCGGTGCGCGAAGCCTGCCGAGCTCGGCCGCCCACAGCGGATCGTCGACCGGCATGAAGTTGAACTTGTAAAACGCCTTGAAATCGCCGAGCAGCACGACGACGTCGCAATGCAGCGCGTTCGTGGTGTCGACAATGTGCGCGATGTGCGGCAGCGTCATGTGCGGGCCGCCGGCATGCAAATCGGCGATCACCGCGATGGTGAGCTTTTGTCCCGCGGGCCAATTCGGCGGCGTCAGCGCGTAGCGCGTGACCAGAAGATCGGACGGCTCGATCGCGCCGGCATAAGCGCCGGTCGCGCTGGCCGACAGGCCGACCAGCCCGACGCTGCCGATAAGCAACCGCCGCCGGCTCAAGCCGTTGCCGGCTTTACGGAGGGGCAAAGAATTCAGCGCCGGCCGCGTTTGCGCCGGCGCCGCTGAAACTGGCGGAGCCTCGTCTTCCATAAATCTCTCTTAACCGCCGACTCGTGAACGGGCCGTTGCCGCGGCTCGCTAATCTCTTACTTTGTCTGGCAAAGTATCGCAGCTTTCGCGGCAAATTGCGACGGTTTCAGGACGGACTCGCCGCGCGGCAAAAGCGCTGCGGCGCTTTGGCATCACGAAGCCGCGAGCTTCTCGCGCGTCACCCAATCGAGCGTCTTATCCAGCGCGCGGGTGAGCCGGTCGAACAATTCATCTACCTCCTGCGCATTAATGATAAGCGGCGGCGATAACGTTAATACATCGCCCATCACCGCGCGCACGATCAGGCCCTCGGCTTCGGCGAATTGCACCGCGCGCGCGGCGACACCGTGCTGCGGCGAGAACGCGCGCTTGGTCTTCTTGTCGGCGACCAATTCGACGCCGCCGATCAGGCCGAGCCCGCGCGCTTCGCCGACCAGCGGGTGGTCGCCGATTTTCTCGAGCCGCGCCTGAAACTGCGTGCCGCGCTCGGCGGCTCTCTCGACGATGCGGTCGCGCGCGTAAATCTCGAGCGCCTTGAGCGCTACAGCCGCGGAGACAGGATGGCCGCCATAGGTGAAGCCGTGGCCGAACACGCCGATCTTTTTGCTCTCGGTGAGCAGCGCCTGATACATGTCTTCCGGAATCATAACGCCGGCGATCGGCAGATAAGCCGACGACAGCATTTTGGCGATCGAGATTGAGTGCGGACGAAAGCCGAGCTTGGCGCAGCCGAAGGTCGAGCCGAGCCGGCCGAAGCCGCAGATCACCTCGTCCGAGATCATGAACACGTCGTGTTCGGCGCAGACCTTCATGATCTTTTCGAAATAGGTCTTCGGCGGCACGATCACGCCACCGGCGCCCATCACCGGCTCGGCGATGAAAGCGGCGACGGTGTCGGGGCCTTCCTTGACGATCAGCGCGTCAAGCTCGGCGGCCAGCCGCGTCGCAAAGTCCTCCTCGCTCTCGCCGTCTTGGGCGAAGCGATAATGATGCGGGCAACTCGTATGCAGGAAGCCCGGCAGCGGCAGGTCGAAGTCGCGATGGTTGGCCGGCAATCCAGTCAGCGAGGCCGCGACAATGGTGACGCCGTGATAGCCCTTGATGCGGCTGATGATCTTCTTTTTGCTCGGCCGGCCGAGCGCATTGTTGAGATACCAGACCAGCTTGACCTGGGTGTCGTTGGCCTCGGAACCTGAATTGCAGAAGAACGTCTTTGAGATCGGCACCGGCGCGATCTCTTTGAGCTTTTCGGCAAGCTCGATTGCCGGATCGTGGCTGCGCCCGCTGAATAAATGCGCGAACGAAAGCTTGCGCATCTGCGCGGCGGCGGCTTCGACCAATTCCTCATTGCCGTAGCCGAGCGCCGTGCACCACAGCCCGGCCATGCCTTCGATATAGCCCTTGCCGTCGGTGTCATAGACATAGACACCTTGGCCGCGCTCGATGATCAGCGGGCCAGTGTCGCGGAAGCTCGCGAGATTGACGTAAGGATGCACCAGCGTTTCGACATCGCGGGTCGCGAGATTGCTCAGCGGCGGCATCGTTCGTCCTCGGCGTTGTTCGTCCTTGGCGTTCTGTCGACCTTATCGTAGCGCGAATTTCGGCCGCGGCCGTGGCAGCGGCACTTCGTCGATCGGAATGGCCGCTTCATCCTCGCCCTGCGGCGCGGCGGTGTCCGCAGCCGCCGACTTGTCCTGTTGAGCCGTGCCTTGTTGAGCTTTGGCCTCGACCGGCGGCGGCACGCGCACATCCCACTGGCACACTTTGTAATTATTGCGGCGCTCGGCGAGATCGAGATGGATATGTTCCTCGTGATAGCCGTCGGAACCGGGACCGAGCACGGTCGAGAACCGCGCGCAGGCGCTGGCACGGATGGCATCGCGCCAATCCTTGTCGGCATGGACGTCGGTCAGGGCGAATTCGCGGCCGTCGGCGAGCGCGAAATCGTGCACGTCGAGCGCGTTGGCTTTGCCGTGCTCGCTCAATTGCGCGGCGCGAATATTGTCGCGGCCGCGGCAGGAATAGGAAGCGAGATTGTCGAGTGCCCGCAGCGGCGGGCCGAATTTCTTCATCGACGGCGCGACATCCTCGCGCACCCAGTCGGCCAGCGTCTGCGCCATCGGGCAGCGCAGCGTTGCCGGCGGTTGCACCGCGACCCGGCTCTGGTCGGGCAGGATAATAGAGGCCATCAGCACCGCGTCGGTGGCGCCGCATTCGCCGGCGCCGATCAGAACCGGCAGCGGCTTGAATTCGGCGACCTTGGCGAGCCCGATCTGGCAGGCCGACGGCGCCGCTGCCGCGGTCGCATCTGCTGCCGTATCCGGAAACGAGGCATATTCTTCCTGCGGCGGTGCGAATTGTTGCGGAATGACGACGGGCAACGGCCGCGCCGCGGCTTTTGCCGATTTGCTGTGCTTGACCTGTTGCGGCGGGAGGGCGGGCGCGGCGGAGGTGTCACCCGGCTCGGGCGCGGCAATGGTCGGCACGCCCTTGGGTATGCCCTTCAAAGCCGGATTCTGCGCTGCCGCAATTCCCGCTGTGCTCAACAGCACGGCTGTGCTCACCAGCACGGCGACAACGACGGCACATCTCACGCGGCATCCCCGGCGCAATTGCGGCCCCTGTTTAGGCTGTAAACCTGCCCGACTTCAAGCTGTGGCGAACCCGCGAAGAAATGTTTGCCTCGCCGCGCCAGACGGGTAACCTTCCAAATAATCAAAATCAAAGGCTGGCCGAAACAAGGCCAGACCGACAAAAACCATGCCGACAAAAGCCGAAGGGGAGAAACGCCATGCTTGGCCTGATGCAGGATTGGCCGCTGTTGTGCCATCGCATCATCGATCACGCGGCGCTCAATCATGGCGGCCGTCAGGTGATCTCGCGCTCGGTCGAAGGGCCGATCCACACCACCAACTACATCGAGATCCGGGCGCGGGCGCTGCGCGTGGCGCAGCGGCTCGAACGCGACGGCATCCAACAGGGCGACCGTATCGCGACGCTGGCCTGGAACTCCTGGCGGCACCTCGAAGCCTGGTACGGCATCATGGGCATGGGCGCGGTCTATCACACCATCAATCCGCGCCTGTTCGCCGAACAGATCATCTGGATCGTCAATCACGCCGAAGACCGCATGATGATGGTCGATCTCACTTTCGTGCCGCTCGTGGAAAAGCTCGCCGACAAGCTCAAGCCGATCGAGAAATATATCGTGCTCACCGACGCCGCGCATATGCCGGCGACCACGCTGAAAAACGCGGTGCCTTACGAAGAATGGATCGCCGAGGTTGACGGCGACTACGCCTGGAAAATCTTCGACGAGAACACCGCCGCCGGCATGTGTTACACGTCGGGCACCACCGGCCATCCCAAAGGCGTGCTCTATTCGCATCGTTCCAACGTGCTGCATTCGATGATGGCGGCGCAGCCGGACGCCATGGGCGTCGCCTCGTGCGACGCGGTGCTGCCGGTGGTGCCGATGTTCCATGCCAATTGCTGGGGGCTCGCGCTGACGACGCCGATGGTCGGCGCCACCCTGGTGTTGCCGGGGGCCAAGCTTGACGGCGCCTCGATCTACGAATTGCTCGATACTTATCGCATCACCTTCACGGCCGCGGTGCCGACGGTCTGGCTGATGCTGCTGCAGCATCTCGAGGCCAACGATCTCAAACTGCCTTATCTGAAGAAAGTCGTGATCGGCGGTTCGGCCTGTCCGCGCGCCATGACGCAAAAATTCCAGGACAATTACGGCGTCCAGGTCTGCCACGCTTGGGGCATGACCGAATTGTCGCCGCTCGGCACGCTCGGCACCTTGAAGCCGGAATATGCCGAGCTTGAAGGCGACGCGCGGCTCGACGTCCAGATGAAGCAAGGCCACCCGCCGTTCGGCGTCGAGATGAAGATCACCGACGACAGCGACCGGGAATTGCCGCGCGACGGGACGACGTTCGGCCGCCTCAAGGTGCGCGGGCCCTCGATCTCGCGCGCCTATTTCAAGGAGACCGGCGCCGCGCTCGATGACGAAGGCTTTTTCGACACCGGCGATGTCGGCACCATCGACCGCCATGGCTATCTCGCCATCACCGACCGCTCCAAGGACGTCATCAAGTCGGGCGGCGAATGGATCTCCTCGATCGAGTTGGAGAACATCGCGGTCGGCCATCCCAAGGTCGCCGAAGCTGCGGTGATCGGGGTGCGCCATCCGAAATGGGACGAGCGGCCGCTCCTCGTCATCGTCCGCAAGACCGGGCAGGAGGTGAGCCGGGACGAATTGCTGGCTTATCTCGACGGCAAGGTCGCCAAGTGGTGGATGCCCGACGACGTCGTCTTTGTCGCCGAAATCCCGCACACTGCGACCGGCAAAATCCAAAAGACTGTGCTGCGCGAGCAGTTCAAGAATTACGTGCTGCCGAGCGCGGCGGCGTAGATATCGCCTGGCGCGTGATCTTTTCGGAAAAGCGGCTGCCAACCCCGGATCAAGTCTGAGCGCAGGCTTTTCCCGAATCGTGCGCTCGATCGCGGCCGCCCAAACGGCTAGCGCGGAAAAAAGTTCGTCCCCCTGCTGCATAGGTCGGTGTGTTGCGATGCACAACACGCAGAGCTGTTGCCGAATTCGGCGGCCCTTCGGCGACATGGTGTCCAAAAAATACCCTGATACCAAGCATTTAAGGCAATTGTTCCGCAATCCGCTGCGGGCCGCATAGAATTCATCGTCTCGCCCTAAGTCTTTCCAGCGATAAATCGACGCATTGTGACCACATTCGGCTGGTCATACGCGCCCTGGCTCGCGGGACCGAGCCTAATCACCCTTCCTATCAACAACGTAATAGGTACGTAATGGCTTGGCACAGCCCAGCAAAACTTGTCTTTGCTTGTACTCTTCTCGCTTCTACCATCGGCTTTACTCTGAGCGCCTCGGCGCAATCTGGTATTGCTTCGGTCTATTCTGAGGGGTCACGGACCGCGAGCGGCGAACGGCTTTCGCCGGGGGCACTCACGGCCGCACATCGCACCTTGCCGTTCGGCACCATGGTGCGGGTCACCAATAACCACACCGGCCGCTCGGTCGTGGTGCGCATCAACGATCGCGGGCCCTTCGTCCGCGGCCGCGTCATCGATCTGACGCCGGCGGGTGCGCATGCGCTCGGCTTTTCCGGCCTGGCCGACGTGACGCTCGACGTGGTCGGGCGGAGCTAGGGCATCCGCCAACGCGATCTTCGCGTGAATAAGACGGGAGGCTTCGGCCTCCCGTTTTTTTATGCGCCACGCGTCGCCCGCGCTGCTATCTTGTGCACCATTATCTTTGCCTCACGCGGCTTGAGGGAGCGTCATGAACGAGATCGATTGCGATGCGGGTGACGAACAAATTCTCACTTACGAGATTTCCGACACGGCGCTCGAAGCCGCCGCCAGCACGCTGCCTGGCGCCGCCATGTCGATGCCGAACGCGCCGACCGTGAGCATCCTGGTCGTCTGCTGCGGCAACGATTAAGCCGTCACTCCCGGCGGCAAGTCTGAGCTAAGACGTCCGATCTGAAACGTCCGATCTAAAACACCGGCTTGTCGGGACCATCAAGCACGTTGCCTACGTTTCGGCTGAGCAATAGCCGAAAGCCGGAGGCGTATTGCGGATCGATGGCGATGACCGGATCCAGGGACGCCGCCGCTTCGCCGAGGCCGACGTGGCCGTTCACGCCGTCAACAGCGAGATCTATCGACATTGAAACCGAGTACAGCGTGTTGGCCGCGATGAATAATCTTTTCGAAGCGGAGAAGGAACTTTGCGGCGGCGCACCCCACGGACCGGTCGTAGTGCCGGCCAGATGATGCCCGAAGCCGCCCGGGAGCGGCGTGTGTCGTTCCGCCCGCGGGCACCGCACTCGCTCCGCACAATCGAGAGCACCCTCGCGACTGGCGTCCCTTACAGAGCGAGATTCGGAGGAGAATGTAACTGAAATAGTGACTAAAGTCAATGTAAAAGTGACAGCAGGGAAGTCAGCTCAGAAGCATCCAGGCGCCGCCTACCAACAAAAGCGCGGCTAGAATGGTGCGCAGCGCCGCGGGTGGCAGATGCTTCACACCGAACCATGAGCCGAGTATCGCGCCGATGGCGACCGCGGCGAGCCAAGACGGTAATTCGTTCGGCAAGATCAGCGACGTGCTCCACAGGCCGGCGAGTGCAGCGGCAGAATTGAGGAGGTTGAACAGCGCCGACAGCCCGGCCGCGTGCCGTGTGTTCAGCCAGTGAAGGGTGAGGACCAGCGGCGCGATGAAAATACCGCCGCCGATGCCGGTCACGCCCGCGACGAAACCGATGAAGGCGCCCGCAAGGATTGAAAGAAGCAGCGGTGGATGCGTGGCCGCGAGCGCATCGAAAGCGTCCGCCGAACGGGCCGATTTCACCATCCGCCAAGCGGCCACGATCAACAGTATCCCGACGACCGGATTGTAAATCGAAGACGGAAGGTGGGTTGCTCCGCCCAAGACAGAACATGGCAATCCGAGAATGATAAACGGATAGGTCCCCCTCCACGTCACATGGCCGGCTTTCGCGAAACGGGCGGTGCCGATGGCGGCAACCAATGTATTGAGGGCGAGCGCTGCCGGCCTGATGACGTCCGGCGTGAATCCGACCAGACCCATCGCCGCGATGTAACCGGTCGCTCCGGCTTGACCGACGGCAGCATAAGCCGCGGCGATAACGGCCAGCACAATCGGGAAGAGGACGTGGTGCAGCGTCAAGCTCACGGCGACCCGCGAACGGCCTCAAGCATTCGGGTCGTTCGCATTCGGATAGAAAAGCTGCTGGCCGTTAATCTTGTAACCGGCGATCACCTTCTGCCCTTCGGGCGAGATCAGCCAATCGATGAATTGCTGGCCTAGGTCTTTCTTCACGCTCGGATATTTCGCCGGGTTCACCAGCATGACGCCGTACTGGTTAAAAAGACGCTTGTCGCCTTCGACAACGATGGCCAGATCGCCGCGATTTTGAAACGCAAGCCAAGTCCCGCGATCGGACAGCACATAGGCATTGGATGCCGACGCCATGTTCAATGCGGCGCCCATGCCTTGACCGATTTCCTTGTACCAAGGGCCTTTATCGTTCGCGATGTCGACACCTGCCGCTTTCCACAGAGCGAGTTCGGCGATGTTGGTGCCGGAACGGTCGCCGCGCGAGATGAACGGCGCAGCTTTGGCCTTGATTGCTTGCAGGGCGGTCAAAATGTCTTTGCCCTTAATCCCTGCCGGATCGTCTTTCGGGCCGATCAGGATGAAGTCATTATACATCACGGGGTAACGCTTCACGCCGAAGCCTTCAGCCAAGAATTTCTCCTCAGCGGATTTGGCGTGCACAAACACCACGTCAGCGTCACCGCGCCGTGCCGTGTCGAGGGCCTGGCCGGTGCCTTGAGCCAGCACTTTAACATCGATGCCGGTCTTCTGTTTCACGATCGGCAGCAAGTACCCGAACAAGCCTGAATCTTGCGTCGATGTCGTCGAGGCGACGACGATCGATTTCTCCTGAGCGGAAGCCGAGCCACACAGCAACGCGGTTGCTGTCATGAAAATTGCGATTACAGAAGCTCTCAAGACGTGCGGCCATCGGTGCATGCGGACTTCTCCCCGGCGAGATTGAAAGCGCCTGCGTCCGTTCAGCGGCCCGTCAAGGCACGTCCGAAGAAGAGGCTCAATGCGCTTACGGTCATCGAAAGAATGATGAGAATGATCCCCAATGCAAGGGCGAAGCTCAATTCGCCTTTGCTTGTTTCCAAGGCGATGGCCGTTGTCATCGTGCGGGTATAGCTCCGAATATTGCCGCCAACGATGATGATGGCGCCGACTTCGGCAATGGCTCGGCCGAAGGCCGCAAGGAAGGCCGTCAGCAATCCCTCCCGGCCAATGAGCATGATCGTGCCGATGGCTCGTAAACGCGAAGCGCCATCGACCAACAGGGCATCGCCATAGGCAGCCCAAACATCCACCGTCATCCGATGCACGAGCGCGACGACGATTGGAGTGGCGAGAATGGCCTGCGCGATCACCATCGCTGTGGGTGTGAACAGGATACCGAACGATCCAAGCGGCCCGGATCGCGATAGGAGAAGATAAACGACAAGACCGACGACGACCGGCGGCAGGCCGAGCAGTGCGTTGGCGATGACGATGAGCGCGCCTTTGCCCCGGAAACGATATACGGCCAATGCCGTGCCAAGCGGCGCTCCAATTACAAAGGCGCACATGCTTGCGGTGAGACTTACGCCGAGCGACAGCGAAACGATTTCGCGTAACTCGGCGTCAACGTGAACGATCAGGCTCGCCGCTGTACCGAGCGCTTGGGCAAAGTCATGCATCTCGCTTGATTATTGCGTAAGTGTGCAATTGGATAAAGCGCGGGAGCGCCCGTCACTTCGCGGGCGGTGCCGGAATAGTCAGCAAAAACTCAGTGCCTGGCGTGTGGCGGCGAACCTGCAAATTCGCATGCACCTGAGACGACAGTGCATTGACGAGGCGCATGCCCAGCCGCTTGCCGGAATTGGGATCGAACTCCGGCGGCAATCCTATTCCGCGATCGCGCACCGAAACCGAGATTCTGTCGCCGGCGCGCGAGACATTGAGCCACACTTCGCAGCCGCCGTCGGGATAAGCATATTTGGCGCTGTTGGTGATCAGCTCATTGACCAAAAGCGCGACCGGAATGGCCGTATCGGTGGCGCAATGAATGTCGGGAGCGGCCGAGACGTGGATCTTGCAGTCCGGCAAGGCCTTGCCGAGATCGTTGCAGATGTCGCTCAGATAGGCGCCGAGATCGACCTTGCCGATCTGATCGCCGCCGTAGAGCCGCTGATGCGCGCGCGCGATCGCGGCGATGCGGCTCGACGCATCGCGTAGCGCGTGACGCACTTCCTCGCTTTGGGTGGTCGTCGTCTGCAGATGCAGCATGCTGGCGACAATCTGCAGGCTGTTGTTGATGCGATGATTGACCTCTTTGGCCATCAGCTGATGACGTTCAAGCGCGTCGGTCAGCTTCCGCTCGGCGCGCTGCCGGTAGATGGCCATGCCCAGAATGTTGGCGGCGCCCTGCAGAAAGGTGATGTCGTTTGTGGAAAACTCGCCCTCGGAGCGGCTGTCGACTTCAAGGACGCCGAACGGCGCGCCTTCGCCCTCGAGGATCACGTTCATGGCGCGGCGAATGCCGTATTCCAGGAGCAGGTCCGGAGTCCGGAATCGCTCCTCGTTTTCGAGATGATTTGAAATGACCGCCTTGCCGGTTCGTAAAGCATAACCGGCAGGCGACGCCACGTCGGCGCCGACGGTTGCCGATCCGATGACGCTCGGCTCCCAGCCTATGCCGGCGCGCACCAGGAACCGGCCCTCGGACGGCATGTATTCCAAAACCTTGGAGAATTCCGCGTTCAGCCCCTCGGCGGTCAGACGGGCGGTGAGATCGAGCAACTCGGTAAAATGCGTGCCTTGGAGCGCCAGAACGCCAAGTTCCGCCAGGATCTCCTGCTGCCGAACTCGCAGCCGTAGCGCTTCCGCAGTCAGGTCTTGGTCAGGCTTGCGATGCTCCGGCGGCTCGGCGACGAATTCCGAGGTTTGCGAGTGAAAGGTTACAACGCCGGACATGATGTCGCTTTCTAACTCCGCTTTCCGGGCCAATAGCACCTGGGACGACCAAACCACTTGGGGCGACCGAGGCCTCAGTGCCACCGATGGCAGAACGGGCTACCCACCATAGCGGAGAAATTAAGGGCAAAACACGGCGCTGATAGCGGCGCGACAGCGCGGCGGATAGCCGGATTTAGAGCGCCCACGCCCGCAGCGTGTCTCTGATCTCGGCCGGATTGTAAGGTTTGGCAAAGAATCGCCCGCCGTCCGGCAGATCTTGCGGCCCGATGTGTTCGCGCCCGGAGGTCACGATGATCTTGATCGGGGGCCAGCGATAGCGCACCGCATGCGCGAGTTTGAGGCCATCCATCGAGCCCGGCATGTGAATGTCGGTAAAGATCACGCGGATGTCCCTGCGGCTCTCCAATATTGCAATGGCCTCGTCGGCGTTGGCGGCCTCGATGACTTCATAACCGGCGTCCTCGACGGCTTGCACCGCGCAGAGCCGAACCAAAGCTTCATCTTCGACGATGAGAACGCTTGGCGCTTTCGCGCCGCTCCCCGGGACCATTCCTGCCTCTGACGTTTTTAGACACCCCCGCAGAGGCTGTATGAACCTACCGTAACGTGCCAGCAATGAAGCTCGTTCCAAAAAATCGTCGTACGTCGCCTGTTCGGCCGGCTAAGCCGCGCGCGTGCCGGCCCGGTGACAACGTAACGAGAGGTAAAAACAGCGCAAGCGGCGGGAGAATCTGCCGGCATGAAGGTGAAGATCGGCGGGCTTGACGCCACTAAACATAACATGTATTGTTATGTTTATGGCAGCCAACAGTCTCTTCGCCGGCGCAGTGCAGATCCTTTGTGTCATCGCCTATAAGGGCGAGGGGACGAATGCCGAACTGATCGCGCGCAGCCTCAAGACCAATCCTGTCGTGGTGCGGCGCATCTTGAAGTCGCTGGAAAACGAAGGCCTGGTCGAGGTTCGCCAGGGACGATATGGCGGCGTCGGTCTCAAGCGGAAGGCCGCCGACATTACGCTCCAGGATATCTATAAGGCCGTCGAAGGGGCCGACGGACTGTTCGCGCTCCGTCGCAACGGCAATCCGCGCTGTGCGGTGAGCAGTTCGATGAAAAGCCTGCTGACACCGGTCTTCGCCGCCACGAGCGAAGCCGTGGAGAAAACGCTCAAACACACGACGCTCGAGCACCTGGTCGAAAAAATCTGAAACTGTCACACAAAACTATACGTAACGTGTTACGTATAGTATGGAGATGCACTGTGTCCCAACTTCAGCATAATTACGCGGCGGCGGCGCCGGTCGACGCCACCGATCTCGATTTGCCGGATGTGTCGGAAGCGCGCAGCGCCGAGCGTGCGCAATCAAATACCGCTCCGCGCGAGGCTGAGTTCGCGCGCCACCTCGCCCGGGCAAGTGCTTGCCATCGTCTGCGTCGGCATGGTGCTCGCCAATCTCGATTTGTTCATCGTCAATGTCGGCTTGCCGAGCGTCGCGCGCGACCTCAACGACAGCAATCTCGAGGATCTGTCCTGGATCCTGAACGGCTACACCATCGTCTATGCCGCGTTGCTGGTGTTCTTCGGCCGCTTCGCCGAGCGGCATCGCCGCGATCAGAGCTTCCTTGCTGGCGTGGCGATCTTCACATTGTCTTCGGCGGCTTGCGCGGCAGCCGGAAACGTTCCGGTGCTGGTGGCGTTTCGCGTGGCGCAAGCCGTCGGCGCGGCGCTGATGACGCCGACCTCGCTCGGCCTGTTGCTGGCGTCGTTTCCGCAAGAGAAGCGCGGCAGCGCGGTGCGGACCTGGACTGCCATCGGCGGGCTGTCCGCCGCGCTCGGCCCGCTCATCGGCGGTCTGTTGATCACCGCAAGCTGGCGCTGGATCTTTCTGGTCAATGTGCCGATCGGCGCGGCCGCTTTGCTGATCGGCTGGTGGAAGCTGCCGCACGTTCCGGGCCATGACGCGCCGCGCCCCGATCCGTGGGCGGCTTTGTACGCCACCGCCGGCATCGGCGCGCTGACCTTCACCATCGTCAAGGTCAACGATTGGGGCTGGCATTCGACCGGCATTGTTGTGAGTGCCGCCGCCGCCGTCTTGTTCCTGGCCTTGTTCGTGCTCGACTGCGTTCGCGGCAGCAATCCGTTCATCGATCCGTCGCTGTTTCGCATTCGGCCGTTCAGCGGCGCTGCGCTGGTGATGGCGCCGTACTCGATCGCCTTCGGCGCGATGCTGCTGTCGGTCGCGCTGTGGGAACAAAACGGCTGGGATTGGTCGGCACTGAAGACCGGCCTCGCCATCGCGCCCGGACCGCTCCTGGTTCCGGTCACCTCGCTGTTCTTTGCCGGGCGTCTTATTGCGCGGTTCGGCGCCGGCGCGGTCATCACGGCCGGCATCATCGTGTTCATGTCGAGCTTCGTCTGGTGGGCTACCGCTCTCGGACTTGAGCCGAATTTCGCGCTCGCCGTGATCGGCATGGTGCCGGCCGGTATCGGCGTCGGCTTGACCTTCCCGACGCTGATGGGGGTGAGCACATCATCACTGCCGCCGTCGTCGTTCGCGACCGGATCGGGCGTCATCAACATGATCCGGCAGGCGGCGCTGGCGATCGGCGTCGCGCTGTTCGTGGCGCTGCTCGGCTCGCCGGTCTCGGCGGCGGCGCGGCTTCAAGCTTTCCAACAGGCGTGGTGGATCATGACCGCGATCACCGGGCTCGGATTGATCCCGACGTTCTTCTTGATCCGGGCCAGGCGCTAACGAGGCCGCTTCGCTCGTCTATGCGCCGGCATACACTTTCTTCTATGGCGGTCGCCTTAGGTACAACAGGCTTCTATGGCGGCCGCCTTCGGCACAACAGGCGGCCGCTGCGCGGAAAGCCTACTCCGCCGGCGGCGCTTTGGGCTTCGTCTTCACGAATGTGCCCTTCAAGTTATCCCAGAGCTAAATCTTGGCGCCGTTGCGGTGCATGATCACGCTCTGCTGCGCCACCGAGAGCGAGTTGTTCCACGCCCAGTAGATCACGAGGCCGGCCGGGAATTTCGCCAGCATGAAGGTGAAGATCAGCGGCATCCAGTTGAAGATCATCTGCTGCGTCGGATCGGGCGGCGCCGGGTTGAGCTTCATCTGCACCCACATGGTCACGCCCATGATCGCCGGCCAGAAGCCCAAGTGCAGGAACGAGCCGACCATCGGAAGGATCGTCGGATCGAACGGGAGCAAGCCGCCGAGCGTGAAAATATTGGTCGGGTCCTGCGCCGACAGGTCGTGAATCCAGCCGTAGAACGGCGCGTGCCGCATCTCGATGGTGATGAACAGCACCTTATAGAGCGAGAAGAACACCGGGATCTGGATGGCGATCGGCAGGCAGCCGGCGATCGGATTGATCTGCTCTTTCTTGTAGAGCTCCATCATCGCCTGCTGCTGCTTCGTCTTGTCGTCGGCATAGCGTTCCTTGATCATCGCCATTTGCGGCTGCACCGCCTTCATCTTCGCCATCGAGGCGTAAGACTTGTTGGCGAGCGGGAAGAACAAGAGCTTGACGATGACGGTGACGATCAGGATGGCGATGCCGAAATTGCCGACCACATGGAAGAAGTAGTCGAGCGCCAGGAACATCGGCTTGGTGAGGAAGTAGAACCAGCCCCAGTCGATCAAGAGATCGAAATGGTTGAGCTTGAGCGAGGCGTTATAGCCGCCGGGCCCGAGCGGGAAGTCGATGCCGACGACGGAGACTTCCTTGGCGCCGGCGAACAGCCGCGCGTCGGCCGCACCCGATGCGCCGGGCGCCACCGTCACCGGATCGAGCAGATAATCGGTCTGATAGGTCTTGAGCCCGTTGGCGTCGCCCGAGGAAAAGCGCGCATGCACTTTGGCGTCGGTATTGGGCAGCAGCGCTGAGGCGAAATATTTGTCGGTGAAGCCGAGCCAGGCATTGGTCGCCTCCCAGGTCTCGGACTTGTTCTCCTCCATCTTCTTATAGGTCACGGTCTGCTCGCCGTGCTCGCCCATCACGCCGATCAGGCCTTCATGAAGAATGTAATAGCCGAGCACTGGCGGCGTGCCGTGGCGCGAGATCAGCGCATAGGGAAACAGCGTCACCGGGCTGCCGCCGGTATTGGCGACGCTGTCCCTGATGGTGAAGAGATAACGGTCGTCGATCGCGATGGTGCGGGTGAAGGTAAGGCCCTGGCCGTTGTCGTAGGTCAGCGTCACCGGGTGATCAATGTCGAGCGTGCCCGAGCCTTGCTGCTTCCACGTCGTGTCGGGGCCGGGCATCGCGGTATTGGTGCCGGCGGCGGCTACCCAGCCGAATTCGGCGTAATAGGCGTCAGGCGCTCCCGACGGCGAGAACAGCACGATCGGCGGCGAATCCGCATCGATGGTTTCGCGGTATTGCGTGAGCGTCAGATCGTCGATGCGGCCGCCCTTGAGATCGATCGAGCCGCCGAGCCGCGGCGTCGAAATGGCGATCCGCGGCGTTGCGGCGATGACGGTTTCACGCGAGGCTGCTTGCGACGGCGCTGCCGCACTCGGCGCGCCCGGAACTTGCGGCGTCGCCGCAGGGTTGGCGCCCGGCCGACCCGGCTGCGTCGATTGACCCGGCTGCGCTTGACCCGGTTGGCTTTGCGACTGCTCTTGCTGCTTGAGCGCGTCTTGCTGGCGCTGCTTTTCCATCTGCGGATAGGCGACGAAAATCTGCCAGCCGACCATCACGACGAGCGACAGCACGATGGCGATAATAGTGTTCTTGTGCTCACCCATTTAGTGCTCTTTCGGAGTTTTGGCCGTGCTGTGGCCGCGCCGCGGCTCTGATCGCGAACCCGTTCTATGTGGGGGGCGCTTAATCCCGGCACCAGTTGCGACGCGCCGCAGCGCGCTGTCGAGTTCCCGCGCCATGTCGCCGAACGGACATGTCAGCGCATTGCGCCGGCCGATCAGCACATAATCATGGCCGGCGGCGAAGGCCGTCTCGGGCTTCCGCCGCACCATTTCACGCAAGCGGCGGCGGACGCGGTTGCGCTCGACCGCATTGCCGACTTGCTTGGACACCGTGAAACCGATGCGGACCGATCCCGCAGCTGGTCCGGCTTCTTCACGGCGCAGCGCTTGCAGCACGAACGGCTGCGCCGGCGCGCGTGCGCCAGCTTGGGCGATGGCCCGAAAGTCCGTTCGGCGTTTCAAGCGCTCCATGTGAAAAGGCTTTGGATTCGAGTTGGGCCGGTTCGGCGACGAAGGCCCGCGCACGCCACCTAGACCTTGATCCAATCCGATTGAATCGGATCAAGGTCTAGATAGCTTTGTTTGAGCATGATCATTTCCGAAAACCGGTTTCCACTTTTCGGGATCATGCTCTAGGCGCTCAGCCGCTTGCGGCCGCGGGTGCGGCGCGCCGACAAAACCTTGCGGCCGCCTTTGGTTGCCATCCGGGTGCGAAAGCCGTGGCGGCGCTTGCGCACCAATTTGCTCGGCTGATAGGTCCGTTTCACGGGGGTGATCTCCGCTGCGCACGCAAATTTTGAGAGGTTAACAGCCGCAGGCGCTCCGGCCCACCGGCCAGGCGGCGCGATTGGCGCGGCTTATACGGGAGCGCCCCCGGCTCGTCAACGCAAGTTCGTCGCGGCGGTGTTGGCTTTGTTGGGCATTTTCCGGTGATTTTCGCCAAATCTCGCCAGGGTTACGAGGCGGTATCGGGGGCCGCATTGCCATCATGCGGGACCTATAGAATAGGTGTGTCCCCTCCGCGACTTCCGGCAGGCCGATGGCTCAAGACCCCGCACCAAATGCCCCGCAAAAAACTGAAACAGGACCAGAAGCCCCGCAGGAGATCAGGCCGGATATCTGCGTGATCGGGGCGGGGGCGGGCGGTCTCACGGCCGCGGCCGCCGCTGCCGCCTTCGGCAGCCATGTCGTCCTCGTCGAAAAGGGCCGCCTGGGCGGCGAGAGCCTTTACGGCGGTTCGCTGCCGGCGCAGGCCCTGATTGCGGCTGCCGAACGGGCGCAGGCGGTGCGCACCGCGCCGCGCTTCGGCGTCAAGACCGTGCGCTTCGGCGTCGACTTTCCGAGCGTGCGCGCGCGGGTGCAGGAGGTGATCGCCGCGATCGCGCCGCTCAATTCGCGCGAACGCTTCACCGGCATGGGCGTGCGCGTCATCGACGGCGTCGGACGTTTCACCGACCGCGACACCGTTACGGTCAACGGCGTTGCCGTGAAAGCGCAGCGCTTCATCATCGCCACCGGCTCGTCGCCGGAACTGCCGCCGATCCCCGGCCTTGCCGACGGGCCGCTTCTGACCAGCGCGAATGTGTTCGATCTCGACGAATGTCCCCGCCATCTCATTGTTATCGGCGCGGGGCCTGCCGCCATCGAAATGGCACAGGCGTTTCGCCGGCTCGGCGCCGAGGTGACTGTGCTCAGCAAATCTCCGCCGCTCGCGGGCTTCGATGACGAATGCGCGGCGCTGGTGATCGACGGGCTGGTGCGCGACGGCGTGGCGCTGCACACCGGCGTGACGATCAGCCAGGTGCGCCGCGCGCTGGCGCGTGTGCAGGTCGACGTCGCCGGCGACAGCGGACCGGAGACGATCGAAGGCTCGCATATTCTCGTCGCGAGCGGACGGCAGCCGAACGTGGCCGATCTCGATCTCGATCGTGCCGGTATCCGCCATGAGGCTAATGGCATTGTCGTCGACAAGCGCCTCCTCACCAGCAACAAGCGCGTCTACGCCATCGGCGATGTCATCGATGCGCCGAAATGGACCCATGTGGCGCAACATCATGCGGGCCTCGTGATCCGCCACGCGTTGTTCCGCATCCAGGTCAAGGCCGACAGTTATGCCGTGCCGTGGATGACGTTCACCGATCCGCAAATGGCGCAGGTCGGCATGACCGAGGATGCGGCGCGCGCCAAGCGTCATGCCTTTCGTATCGTGCGCTGGCCCTATAGCGAAAACGAGCGCGCCCAGGCCACCGGCCAAACTCAGGGCCATATTAAAGTCGTCGCCGACCGCGACGGCGGCATTCTGGGCGTCACGCTGGTCGGCCCGCAGGCGGCAGAAAACATCGCGGTCTGGACGCTCGCCATCAACCAAAGGCTGAATATTGAGGCCCTGGCCGGTGTTATCGTGCCGTATCCGACCTATTCGGAGGTGGGCAAACGGGCGGCGATGACCTATTTCAACCGAGGTTTGACGTCGCCTTTGGTGCGGCGCATCATAGGTTGGCTGCGTCGATTTGGTTGACAGTTTGTCCCAACGTCCTGTCGCAAAAGGGCCCCAATCGGGCTCGAGCGGGCTGGCAGCGAGGCTCGGTGAATGAGTGAAGAGACCGCGGCGCGGCCGGATCCGGTCCGGCCGCCACGCTTCGGGCTTTCGGTCAAGCTCCTCGTCCTCACGATCCTGTTCGTGATGATCGCGGAAGTGCTGATCTATGTGCCGTCGGTCGCCAATTACCGCGTGATGTGGCTCAAGGACCGGCTGGCGTCCGGCTATACCGCCGCGCTCGTGCTCGATGCGGCGCCCAACGGCGTCGTTTCCGACGCGCTCACCAAGCAAATTCTCAATTCGATCGGCGCGCGCGCCGTCGCCATGAAGATGGGCACGCAGCGCCAGCTCCTTGCCGTCGACGACATGCCGCCGCCGATCAGCGACGATTTCGACATGCGCGACGTCATGACCTTCGATTCGATCATGGACGCGTTCAAGATGCTCGCCGATGGCCACACCCGCGGCAAGGTGATGCGCGTTGTCGGGCCGGCGCCGATGGGCGGCGATTATATCGAACTGATCATGGACGAGCCGCCGCTGCGCCGCGCCATGCTGCGCTATTCGGGCGACATTCTCCTGATCTCGCTGTTGATCTCCGGCATTTCCGCGACCCTGGTTTATCTGGCGCTGCATTACCTATTCGTGCGCCCGATGCGCCGCATCACCGCCAACATGATGGCGTTCCGCGCCGGGCCGGAAGATCCGGACCGCATCATGGTGCCGTCGGACCGGGCTGATGAGATCGGCACCGCGGAGCGTGAGCTCTCGGCGATGCAGAGCGATCTCGCCTCGATGCTGCATCAGAAGAGCAGGCTTGCCGCGCTCGGGCTCGCGGTGTCGAAGATCAATCACGATCTGCGCAATCTGCTCGCCTCGGCGCAGCTGTTCTCCGATCGGCTGGCGAAAATTCCCGATCCCGGCGTGCAGCGCTTTGCGCCGAAACTGATGCATGCGCTCGAGCGCGCCATCGCGTTCTGCCAATCGACTTTGTCCTACGGCCGCCTGCAGGAACCGCCGCCGGATCGCAAAGAGGTTTTGCTCGAGCCCTTGGTCGAGGAAGTGCACGAGACGCTGGGCTTGAGCCCCGACGGGCCGGTGCGCTGGATCAGCGCGGTGGAGCGCGGGCTGACGGTGGACGCCGATTACGATCAACTGTTTCGTGTTCTCCTCAATCTGTCGCGCAATGCGCTGCAGGCGATGGAAAGCCGGGCGACGCGCGATCCCGGCCGCGATCAGATTCGCATCACCGGCCGCCGCGAAGGCGCGGTGGTGGTGATCGAAGTGTCCGATACCGGGCCGGGCTTTTCCGAAAAAGCCAGCGCGCATTTGTTCGAAGCGTTCCAGGGCTCGACCCGCACCGGCGGCACCGGCTTGGGCCTCGCCATCGCCGCCGAACTGGTGCGCGCGCATGGCGGCGATATCCGCCTCGTCGAGGGCACCATCGGCGCGACGCTGCGGCTCACCATTCCCGATCGCGCCGTCGAGCTTGCCGCGCATCGCGGCGCAAGAGCTCACGGGTAATCGGCTCATAGGCAACGGGAACGAACATGCATGCGGCTATCGGATTATTGATCCTGATCGGCGTCGCCGGGTTCGTCGTATTTGCATTTCGCCAAGGGCAGAGCGTCAAACGCGACCGTCGCGAGGACAATCAATCAGCCGTCAACATCGGCAGCGACGATGGATATCACCACTCGGACGGTGGCGGATTCGGCCACAGTTAATGAGGCTGCGCCCGTCTTGCCAATACGCGCCGGAGCCTATAGCTATGGCGCCGCGCCGGAAGCCGCGTTGGCGGCATTTTCGCGGTGCAACCCGCGCCCGTAGCTCAGCTGGATAGAGCACCAGACTACGAAT
>CAVUNZ010000012.1:0-271870 GCA_963742975.1 uncultured Alphaproteobacteria bacterium
TGGGGGTCAGGAGTTCGAATCTCTTCGGGCGCGCCATTTCCTTTTTAAGGTCTTTAAATCATCCGGGCTGCCGGCGCGCCAAGCGCTCGCCTCCAGCGCTATGCGCAAAACAGGCCTGGCAAAACAAGCTGAAGACGCGAGGCTTTCTTCCAGGCAAAATCGAGTGTCATCTCGTCTATTGCTGTATGCTCATTTGCCGCGCGCTTGGCTTCGCCGCGGGCGGGGCGGTGGCATATTTTATGCAAAGACTCGGCCTTTCTTCCGTCGCCGCAGAGGAGTCAAATTTCATGAAACGCAGAACAGTACTTTTGGGGGGCCTCCAGGCCGGGCTTGCGCTGGCAATGCCGTCGCTCGCGCCATGGCGGGCCGCTCGCGCGCAGTCGGCGACGAATGTGAAGTTCGTTGTGGATTTCACCTATCAGGGCAATCACGCGATCTGGGGTCTGGCGCTCGCGCAAGGCTTGTTCGCCAAGGAGGGCCTCAATGTCACGATGGACCGCGGTTACGGTTCGGGCGACACCATCGTGAAAGTGGCCTCCGGCGCCTACGATGTCGGCTTTGCCGACGTGAATGCCGCGGTCAAATTCAACGCGCAGAATCCCGACAAGCGGGTGATCGCTGTTCTTCAGGTCTTCGACCGCACGCTGTCCGCGATCATTACCTTGAAGAAATCCGGAATCACGGATCCCAAGCAATTGCCCGGGCACACGGTCGGCGCGCCCGCGGCGGATGCGAGCCGTCTGTTGTTTCCGGCCTTCGCCAAGAAGAACGGCATCGATCCCTCGACCATCACCTGGAAATCGATTGCGCCGAACTTGCGGGAAACGATCCTGATTCAGGGGCAGGTCGACGCCATCACCGGCTTCACGTCGTCATCGCTGTTCAATCTGATCAGCGCCGGCGTGCCGCGCGACGATGTCGTGCTGATGCCATTTGCGAAATTCGGCCTCGATCTCTACGGCAATGCCGTCATCGTCCGCGAAGACACTATAAAATCGAAACCCGACATGGTGCGCGGCTTCGTCAAGGCAACGATCGAGGGGACGAAGGCCCTCATCAAAGACCCGCAAGCCGGACTTGCAGCCATGCATGCGCGCGATCCCATGTTCGATGTCGCGCTCGAGGCCGACCGTTTGAAGCTCGTACTCGATGAATCGATTCTCACGCCGGACGTGAAGAAGAACGGGTTCGGCTCTGTCGTGTCCGCGCGCATGGATCTCACGATCAAATCCAACCTGGAGGCCAACGGTTTGAACGTCGATCTCACACCCGATCAACTCTATACGACGAGCTTCCTGCCGCCTCAGGCGGAGCGCATGCCTCCGGCCTGAGCAGCGCAGGACGACGGAGAAAATGGCGGCAGAAAAATTCGTCGAGCTCGCCGATGTGCGCCTCCATTTCGGCGGCGGGCAGGGGACGCTTGCGGTCGATAACTTGAACATGACGGTGGCCGCTGGCGAACTGGCGGCGGTGGTCGGTCCTTCGGGCTGCGGCAAGTCATCGTTGATGAAGCTCGTCGCGGGACTGATGCCGCCGACGCGCGGCTCCATACGGGTGGGCAGCACGCCCGTAAAGGGACCGCTCAAGGTCGTCGGCATGGCCTTTCAGAATCCGTCACTGCTGCCGTGGCGGACGACGCTGCAAAACCTGATGCTGCCGCTGCAGATCGTTCGCCCCTACCGTTCGCGGTTCAAGGCCGAGCGGTCGAAGCATGAGGCCAATGCCCGGCAATTGTTGAACATGGTCGGCCTGCACGGCTTTGAGAACCAGTTCCCGTGGCAGCTCTCGGGCGGCATGCAACAGCGTGCTTCGTTGTGCCGGGCGCTCATCCACAAACCTTCCCTGCTGATGCTCGACGAGCCGTTCGGAGCGCTCGATGCATTTACCCGCGAGGACCTGTGGGACGTGCTGCAAACAATGTGGATGGCGGAGAAGTTCACCACCATATTGGTGACGCACGATCTGCGCGAAGCCGTTTATCTGGCCGACACGGTGCATGTGATGTCGAACCGGCCAGGCCATATCGTGGACTCTTATCGAGTCGATTTACCGCGGCCGAGAAACGCCGAAACGCCGTTCTTGCCGGAATTCACGGAGTTGGTGCACACATTGCGGGAGCAAATCCGCAAAGAACGCCCTGCGGTGCCGCAATGAACCAAAACAAACAGCTCGGGCGCGCGATGCCCTATCTGGCGGTGCTGGCGATGCTGCTGGTGTGGGAGCTGACCTGCATTGTTTTTGCGATTCCGTCGTTCGTGCTGCCGCGGCCGAGCGTCGTTGCGGTCAGTCTCTATCAGAATTTTGATACCATCTGGTTTCACGCCGAGCGCACGCTTCTCACCACATTGCTCGGCTTCGGCCTCGCGGTGATCGTCGGCGTCGTGCTGGGGGTCGCGGTTGGCTCGTCGCAGCTCGTCTATCAGGGGCTTTATCCGGTTCTTATCGGCTTTAATTCCGTGCCGAAGGTCGCGCTGGTGCCGCTGATGGTGGTCTGGTTCGGAATCGGATCCATTCCCGCGGTCCTGACGGCATTCATGCTCAGTTTCTTCCCCATTGCCGTCAACATCGCGACCGGCATCGCGACCGTTGAGCCCGAATTACAGGATGTGCTGCGCTCGCTCGGCGCGTCGCGGCTCGACATCATTTACCGGGTCGGCCTGCCGCGCTCGATGCCTTATTTCTTCGCGTCGCTGAAAATCGCGATCACGCTGGCCTTCGTGGGCTCGGTGATTTCCGAAACGCTCGCATCCGATCGGGGCATCGGCACGCTGGTCGAACAGGCCTCGGCCAACTTCAAGATCCCGCTGGTCTTTGCCGGCCTGGTCGTCGTCGCGACGCTCGGCATCGTCATGTATGCGATTTTCGCTTATCTGGAAAAGCGGATGACGCATTGGGCGACCCGCACCGTCGAATTCGGCATCGGCGGCTGAGCGAGCGTCGCAGCGTCTACGATTTCTCCAGGTAACGGTTATAGGTCAGCGGCCGCGACCAGGCTCGCTTCTGTAATTCGGCGAAGGCGCCGGCAAGCTTGAATGCATCGCCGCGCAATTTTTCAAGCTGCTGCCGCACCGCCGGCATCAGTTCGGCCATTTCGGCCAGAAGCTTGTTTTCGTCGACCAGAGTTGTGGCGCCGTCGGCGACGACATGACGGCCGTCGACCCAGACGTGGCGGACCGAGCGGCCGGTTTCGCTATAGACGATCTGCTTTGCGACGCTGTTGAGCGGCCTGAAAGCCGGATCATTCAAGTCGAGCGCGACGATATCGGCGCGCATGCCGGGCTCGAGAGCGCCGATCTTGTCGCTGACACCGGCGCGCGCCGCGCCGCCGAGCGTCGCGATCCGAATGGCCTCGACGGCAGTCGGCGGCGGCGCTTGCGGCTCCATGATGCCGCCCAGCAGGCAATAGGTCTTCATCACCGGAAACAGACTATGGATATCGGAGCAACTGCAATTGTCGCTGCCGAGCGCCAAGGGCACGCCGAGCCTGCGGTAGGCCGAGATCGGCGCGACGCCGTTGCGCAGCCGCAGATTGCTCAGCATGTTGAGGACGATTCCGGTGCCAGTGCCGGCCAGGAATTCGATTTCGTCGGGGTCCGGCCAGACGCCGTGCGCGATGCTCACATGCGGGCCGACGAGACCGCAGGCCTCCATATATTTGAACATGGAGCCGCCGAATTCGGCGTAGTGCTCGCGCGCGAAGATGCGTTGCGAGCGGAACTCGTAGACATGGGTGTAGATCGGCAATTTGCACCGAGCGGCCAGGTCGACGACGCCTTTGAGGAGTGGGGCCGAGCAGCGCTGCGGCGCTGACGGGCTCAGGCACCAGATGATCCGGCCGCCGCGGTCGCCGACCCGATCGAGTTGACGCGCGATGAAGTCGATCTGCGAACGCGCATCGCCCGCGGTGTCGCCGACGACCGGCCACAAGTCCTTCGGCACCACGTCGCGCGCGTCGAGGATCGTATCCAGCTGCGATCCATCGCGGACCGTGATCGAATAGGCGACGCGGATGCCGGCCTCGTCATAGGCGTTCAAAATGGTGTCGACGATGTCGTCGTGAAACGGCGCGAAGGCGCTGAAATCCTGCACTGTCGTTATGCCGTTGCGCAGCGCCTCGACCGCGCCGACAAGCGTTCGGATCCGGATTTCCTCGAGGCTGCGATTGTTGGCGATCGGTCCGGCGACCAGACCCCATTGCTCCAGCGGCAGAGAGTCGAACGAGCCTTTCGCCAGCACGTCGTGCGAGTGGTAATGCGAATTGACGAAGCCGGGAATCAGGACGTGTCCTGACAGATCCATTCTCGCGGATGTCGCGCCGCGTGCCGCATCCGGGCCGATGGCTTTGATGCGCCCTTCGGAAATCAGAACATCTTGTATGGGAGGAAGGTCGGTGTCGCCGTCGTGCCGATAAACCCGTGCGCCGGTCAGTAAAGTGCCGCCTTGATCTGTCATTCTCAATACCAAGTCATGCCGTGAGCCATGGTCGCAGTCGCGGCTATGTATTGCAAAGTCCGCTGAATTGCGAGGCGACGAGACGATCGTAAGCGATGGGCGCGGAAATGAGGCCAAAGGTCTCGGCGAATGTGTTGAAGCCTTTAACCGCTTCGTGCGGGATGCCGGCGTCGTAGAACGGGGTGTCGCGCGCGATCAGGCCGGCAATGTGCGGCACTTCATCCGCCGGAAACAGACGTTGCGCGATTGCCGTCGCGAGCGATGGATCGGCCTTCAGGGCTTTCTGCGCTTTGACGACGGCACGAACCGCGCCAGCGGCGGCTTGCGGCTGCTGTGCAATGAAAGCGTCGGTCACCGTCAGCGCGGCGAAATTGGACCAGCGCGTTCGCGACAGACCGCTGTCGCGCCGCAGATCGAGATGAAGTTTCGCGACCCCCAGGCTTTCGCCGAGAGCGACCCGCATGCCGTTGCCCCAATAAGCGTCGGCAAGGCCCTGCTTGATCGCTTCAATGCCGGCATGTCCCTTCCATTTCGGGTCGATATTCGCGGGCGGTGGAATGATCCGGATATTGTCCCGCACGAAATCAAAGCCGGTCTCCGCCAACAGATATCGAAGACCCATTTCGGGCCAGGGCTGCGACGCCGATATCCGCAACCCTCTCAGCGCCGCGATATCGCCGCGTCGGACATCAAGATCGGCGCGCACGGCGAGGAACCAATAGGAATAATGTGAGAGCGCGCAGAGCAGTTTTGCGCCGTTCCAGTCCGGAAACTCATGGCCCGCGATATAGGCCGGACCGCCCAGGAAATGCACCTCGCCCGCGCGCAGCAGGGCAGGCCCCTTCTCTGCGCCGTAATCGCGCGCCAGTTCGACGTCGATTCCTTCTTCCTTGAAACAGCCAAGCTCGACGGCTGCCGTGGCGACGAAATACGAAGGCGAATCCAGATCGGCAACCAGCATACGAAACATTCGCGAACGGCCTCTCGCGCTTGCCCGGATCGGCGGCGGGCGGATTTTTCCGGATCGTTTTCTAGAGCATGATCCGGAAAAGTGGAAACCGGTTTTTCCGAAAAGATCATGCTCCATCAAAATGCCAGAGCGACAACTTATTCAATCTGAAACAACTTCGCTCTAGCCGGGCGGAAACATCGAAAGGCCGACGCCGGCACGCATGTAGCCGTCGCCGATCGCGCTCAGCAGCCCCTGGATGCGGCCGATGGCGCCGTCGATCGCGCTCACCGGCTCGCCGGCATGAATTTCGCCCTTCAGTTCAAGGAGGGCGCGATTGGCGGCATCGACGCGCTGCGCCAAGATTGTTGCGACATAGAGCAGCGCGGCCGCGTCGCGCGTCAGCAAAGCTGCGGCATCGGCAACGTGAAACTGCGAGGGTTCAAGCGTACGGACGTCCGCGGTGTGCGGGTGATCGAGGAGGGCCGAGAGCTCACCGAAAATCGCGCCGCGATCCGCCACCCTGGCGATCTCGGTACCGCCTTTGACGACGCTCACCGCACCGCTATCGAGAACAAAGAGTTTCCCGGTTCGCGAGCCCTCGGCGAACACGGTTTCACCGGCGCCAAAGCGCGCAAGCGGAAGCGCGGCGAGCGTCTTTTGCCAGGCTTGTTGCCAGGTTTCCTGTCCCGTCTCGGCGTCGTGGATTGACATGCCGGCGCCCCCTCTTTGCCCTGCCCATACGTTTCAGACATACAACAAGGTCGGGGAGTTACAAACGCCTGATCGCTGGTGCCGGCTCGGCAACGCTCAGGCTGCGCCGGCGTAACCCAGCGACAAGATCGCGATGCAGCCGCGGCTTGCAGTGTCGGCGACTTTTGGGTCGCGCGTGACCAAAGCGGCGACGATGGCGCCGTCGATGACGAGACCGATCGTATGCGCGGTCTCATCGGGGTCGCGCAGGCCGGCTTCCGCGCACAATTCAGAAAGTCTTTTCAACACGACACGCTTATGCGCGAGCGCGAGCGTGCGCATGCGGTCATCGGCCTTGTCGCTTTCAGCGACTGCATTGATGAACGGGCAGCCGAAATAATCCTCGCGGGCGAACCAGGTTTTCAATGCCGGCCCGATGCGGCCGAGCCGCTCCCGTGCATTGCCGCCGGGTCCATCGATCTCGGCGAGAAACCAGCTGCGCCAGCCTTCGCCCTCGCGCTGGAGCACGGCCTCGACCAGGCCGTCCTTCGAGCCGAATAGCTTATAGAGCGTCGTCTTGGCGGTGCCGGCGGCTTCAATAATGGCGTCGACGCCGACCGAGTTCACGCCGTAACGGCAGAACAGTCGCGTCGCCGCCTCGATCAGCCGCTCGCGCGGCGACGGCACCACGACGGCACTTGCCTCGGTTTGCGGCTCCGGCAGCGATTGAGCGGCGTCCATATTCGCTCCTTAGCTTGGCGAGGCCGAACTGGCAACGGAAAATACCGAACGGTCTGTTCTGCCGTCCAAAGTCGCGCCAGTTGACGAAAGATTAAGCGGAAATCAGCCGGACCTCACCCTTAGAGACCACAGCCTACATTGATTCTCTGACGTTTTCCGCGCTGGTCCTTCTTGGCACGCCTCCTGCATAAAACAGACCGTTCTGTTTTCTCAACGCCGGAAAAGGAGACGTCCATGAACCAACCCCTCGCCAAAGCTGCGGTGAACGGCAGCGCGCCTGCGACGGCGATGACCGGGTGCCTTGCCCCCATCGACAGCAATGGCCTCGCCGATCTGATCGCCAAGGGCAAAGCCGATCCGACCGTCATCAAGACTTTAAAGTGTAAGACCGTCGCCGAGGGCCGCTTCCGCCACCTCAATTTCATTCGCAGTCTGCCGCCTTACATTGTCGACGAGCCGCCCGGCCTGCTTGGCGACGACACCGCGCCCAATCCGTCGGAAGCTTCGCTCGCTGCGCTCGGCTCGTGCCTCGCCGTCGGCATTCACGCCAATGCGGTTGCCCGCGGCATCACTGTTTACCAGCTCGAAATCGAGCTCGAGGGCGACCTCAACATCACCGCGGTCTGGGGCACCGGCGATCTCTCGGACAAGCCGGTCGGTTTCACCGACGTGCGCGCCAAAGTGAAATTCGAGGCCGACCGTCCACGCGAAGAACTCGACGCGCTGGTGGCGCATGCGCGCCTCTGGTCGCCGGTCGCCAACACATTCAGCCGTCCGGTGAAGCTGGACGTCAGCTTGGCCTGACCGATGTCGGCGGGCGGGAAACCGCCCGCCCGCTCTTTGCCGCTCTGCCATTTGGGGTTTGTCATGCTTAATGCTCGATCTTTCGCCGAAGCCGCGCCGGCCGCTGTCACTGCGACTGACGTCATCAGTGCCGTTCGTGCTGTTGCCACACGCGAACTGCCGCCGCTCGTGCATAAGATCGATGCCGAAGGCTTTTATCCTGAAAGTGTGATGCGGGCGCTCGGCCGCGCCGGCGCTTATGCGCAGCATCTGCCGGGCGGCGCCAACAAAAATCCCGATCTCGGCAAGGCGATCGAAGCCATGGCGGCGGCGGGCGAGCATTGCCTGTCCACCTCGTTCTGCATGTGGTGCCAGGACGCGCTCGGCTGGTACATCTACGCCTCCGAGAACGGTGCGCTCAAAACGAGCCTCGGTCCGCGTATTGCCTCCGGCGAAGCGCTCGGCGGCACCGCGCTGTCCAATCCGATGAAGACTTTCTTTGGCATCGAAACGATCCGCTTGAAAGGCAAGCGGGTCGACGGCGGTTATGTGGTGAAGGGCCTGCTGCCGTTCGTGTCGAATCTCGGCGACGACCATTATTTCGGTGCGATCTTCGAAGTCGGCGAGCCGGAGCGCCTGGAGCCTGAGCGTTTTGTTATGGCGATCGTGCCGTGCGCGTCGGCGGGCCTGACGCTCGCCGACAATACCAAATTCGTCGCGCTCGACGGCACGCGCACCTTTGCGGTGCAGATGCGCGACGTGTTCGTGCCGGATGCTTGTCTGATCGCCGATCCGGTCGACGACTACATCAGGAAAATCCGCGCCGGCTTTGTGCTGTTGCAGGCCGGCATGGCGATCGGCCTCGTCCGCGATTGCATCGCACTCGCCGAACAAACCAAGGGCTCGCTCGGCCACGTCAACAAATATCTCGACGTCCAGCCCGAACATCTCGCCGAAGATCTCGACGCGCTGGAAAAGACTGTGGCGGAGCTCGCACCGACGCCGTTCGAGACCGATCCCGCTTACTGGCGCGCGGTCATCGAGGCGCGGATCGCCGCCAGCGATCTTTCGGTCATGGCGGCGCACGCCGCCATGCTTCACTGCGGCGCGCGCGGCTACGTGGCGACGGCCACCGCGCAACGCCGGCTACGCGAAGCCTATTTCGTCGCCATCGTCACGCCTGCCACCAAGCAACTCAAGAAAATGCTCGCCGATATGGCGAACTGACGGCGACGGGCCACAGAGCCCCGCGCCACTTGTTGAGACCATTGCCGGGACCGTTACGTCACTACTGCAACACAGGAGCCGAAGATGAGTGAGAAGGTCCTCGTTACCCCGGCCGAGCTGTCTGGCATGATGCAGAGCGAGCCGGTCGTCGTTATCGACACCCGCGATCCCGCGACTTATGCCGCCGGACATGTGCCCGGTGCCGTCAATATCCATGACATCTTTACTTACCTCGCGACGTCGACGCCGGACGGAGTCGCCGCCATGCGCGACAAATTCGCCGCGATTTTCGGCGCCGCCGGATTGTCGGGCAAGGAAACCGCGGTCGTCTACGAGCAATCGATGACGACCGGTTTCGGCCAATCGTGCCGCGGCTACGTCCTGCTGCGCTATCTCGGCTATCCGAAGGTCAAGATCATGCACGGCGGTTACGTCGCCTGGGCCGCGGCCGGTCTGCCGGCGACGACCGAAGTCCCGGCGCCGATCGCGGCGACATTCCCATTGAGCTCGTCCGAGATGGGAATCCTGGTCGACCTGCAATCAATGAAGGGCAAGGTCGCCGACACCAACGTCGTCAAGCTCGATACCCGCGACGTCGACGAATGGATCGCCGACAGTTCCTCGCCCTACGGCAAGGATTACTGCCCGCGCAAGGGCCGTATCCCGGGCGCGGTCTGGATCGAATGGTACCGCATGATGAAGCCGACCCCGGCCGGTCCGATGTTCAAGTCGAGCGAGGAAATCCTCGCCGAATGCGCCACCGTCGGCATCACCGCCGATACGCCGGTGGTGCTGTACTGCTTCAAAGGCGCGCGGGCGTCGAACACGCTCGTGGCGCTCAAGGAAGCCGGCATCAAAGACGTGACGCTCTATTTCGGCTCGTGGAACGAGTGGTCGCGCGACCCCGCGCTGCCGATCGAGACCGGCTTGCCCTATCCGCCGGGAAAGCCCGCGGTCGAGGCGGCGTGATCTCCCTGATAACATCCGCGCTGCCGGCGCCGGGCCGGCAGCGCGTATCAGGAGACCTCGAATGGCGGATAGTGCGGCGGGTACAAACAATGCGGCGAATGCAAAAAGCATGGCGAACGAGTCGGTGGTCGTCATCGGCGCCGGGCAGGCGGCCGCACAGCTTGCGACCAGTCTCCGCTCCGGCGGCTTTGCCGGACCGCTCACCGTCATCGGCGACGAGCCGTTTCTGCCCTATCAGCGCCCGCCGCTGTCGAAGAAATTTCTCGCCGACCGGCCGCCGCCGGATTCGCTTTATTTGCGGCCGGCGCCATTCTGGGCCGAACGCGGCGTCGATTTTCTGCTCGGCACGGCCGCGGCGAAAGTCGATCTGCGCGGCCGCTTCGTCACGCTCGCCGACGGACATGACGTGCCGTTTCGCACTTTGGTCTTTGCCACCGGCACTTGCGCCCGGCGCCTGCCGCTGCCCGGCATCGATCGCAACGGCATATTCTCCCTGCGCGCGATCGGCGATGTGCAGCGCCTGCGCCCAGCTTTCGACCAAGCCAAGCGCATCGCCATTCTCGGCGGCGGCTATATCGGACTGGAGACTGCAGCCGTGATGCGAAGCGAGCAGCGCGATGTCATCGTGCTCGAAGCCGAGGATCGCGTGCTCAAACGCGTCACCGCGCCATCAATCGCCGCCTTCTTTGACCGCATTCATCGCGAGCGCGGCGTCGATATCCGCACCCAGGCGCGCGTCGCCGGCATCGGCGGCGAAGGGAGTGCGCTTGTGTTGCATCTCGTTGACGGTGCGGAGGTGAAAGCCGATGCGGTCCTCCTTGCCGCCGGCGCCAAGGCGAATGACGAACTGGCCGAAGCGGCGGGCCTCGCCTGCCGTGAGGGTATCCTGGTCGACGCGGTCGGGCGGACCGAAGTCGAGAATGTTTACGCCATCGGCGATTGCGCGCGATTTCCGAGCGCGCGTTACGGCCGATTGTTGCGGCTTGAATGCGTGCAGAACGCCATCGATCAGGCCAAGGCGGCGGCCGCGGCGATCCTCGGCGGAGCGGCGAGTTACGATCCGGTGCCGTGGTTCTGGTCGGACCAATATGAATTCAAGCTGCAGATCGCGGGCCTGTTCGACGGTTACGACGACACCGCCGAAATCGGCGACGCCGCGGCCGGGCGCTTCTCCGTCGAATATCGGCGCGGCGGGGCGCTGATCGCAGCCAACTCCGTCAACGATGCGCGCACCCACATGCTGGCGCGGCGGCGCATCGCCGAGGAAACCGGCGGCAGGCTTGCCTTGGAAAAGGCGGTCACCTGATGCAAGCAGTGCAGTCTCGCCGGCGGCGACCCGGGGCGCATATCGCCATCACCTCCGTGCATCATCACTATCGCCGCGCGGCGCAGGAGACGCTGCGCGACGTGAGTTTCGAGGTGCAGCCGTGCGAGGCATTGGCTCTGGTCGGCCGTTCCGGTTGCGGCAAGTCGACTTTGTTGCACATCATTTCGGGGCTGATCGCGCCGAGCGCGGGCGAAGTTCGTGTCGACGGCGCCCTGGTCCAAGGCCCGTCGCCGCTCTGGACCTTGATGTTCCAGCAGCCGCATCTCTATCCCTGGATGACGGTCGAGCAGAATGCCGGGCTCGCCATGAAATTCGCCGGCCGGCCGCGCAAGGAAATCACGACCCGGGTGCATGAGCTCCTGGATCTCGTCGAGCTGTCCGGATATGGCGCGCGCAACGCGCAGGAATTGTCGGGCGGCGAGCAGCAGCGCGTGGCGCTGGCGCGCTCGCTGGCGATGCAGCCTGAAGTGCTGCTGCTCGACGAGCCGTTTTCGGCGCTCGACACGGTGACGCGGCGCGCGCTGCAGCGCGATGTGCGCCGCATCGCCAATGAAATCGGCATCACGCTCGTCATTGTCACGCACGACATTTCGGAGGCGGTGGCGATCGCCGACCGCGCCATCGTGATGAAGCCAGATCCCGGACGCATCGCCGAGGTCGTGCCGATCGATATCGATCCGCAAGATCGCGAACGGCGCGGCGCGGGCGGGCAGGCCGTACAGGCGAAACTGCAGGCCGCCTTCGAGCGCGCCTCCGGCCGCGGCAGCGAGCCGGCCGAGCGGGCGCGCGCGGAAAATCTCAAAATCGTGGCGATTGCGCAGCGATGAACAGCAAGTAAAGGAGATCGAGATGTGCAGCGCCGACGACTGTCAACATGAGCAAGGCTTCCGTGCCGACGATCCATTAGCGCGGCCGGTGAGCCGGCGGCAGACCCTCGACATGCTGGCCGCCGGCGGGCTCGCGAGCTTGTTCGGCGCCGCGGGCTTCGGCGCAGCAGCCCACGCTGCGGACGACGACGTCGTACGCATCGGCTATCTGCCGATCACCGACGCCACGGCGCTCCTGGTCGCGCATGGCATGGGCTTCTTTCAGGACGAGGGCCTCACCGCCGAGCCGCCGACACTGCTGCGCGGCTGGCCGCCACTGGTCGAGGCCTTTGCCGCCGGCAAGTTCAATTTGGTGCATCTGCTCAAGCCGATTCCGATCTGGATGCGTTACAACAATCACTTCCCGGTCAAGATCATGGCCTGGGCGCATACCAACGGTTCCGGCGTCGTCGTCGGCGGCGATTCCGGGATCGCAAGCTTCGCCGACCTCGGCGGCAAGCAGATTGCGGTGCCGTTCTGGTATTCGATGCACAATATCGTGCTGCAATATGCGTTGCGCCAATCCGGCATCAAGCCGGTCATCAAGTCGCAGGAGGATCAGCTTGCGGCGAACGAGTGCAACCTGCAGGTCATGGGCCCGCCGGACATGCCGGCGGCTTTGGCCGCCAAGAAAATTCACGGCTACACCGTGGCCGAGCCGTTCAATGCGCTTGGCGAGATCAAGGCCGGCGGCCGTATGCTGCGCTTCACCGGCGACATCTGGAAAAATCATCCGTGCTGCGTGCTGTGCATGCACGAGGACGTGGTGACCAAGAAGCCGGAATGGACGCAGAAAGTCATGAATGCGCTGGTGCGCGCCGAAATCTATGCGTCGGGACACAAGGAGGAGGTCGCGAAGTTTCTGTCGACCGACGGCAAGTCCTATCTGCCGCTGCCCAATCCTGTCATCGACCGCGCCATGACTTTTTACGATTTGGCGACCTACGGCCCGACCAAGGCCATCGTCCATCCGGAGTGGAAGAACGGTCGCATTGATTTTCAGCCGTGGCCTTATCCGTCGGCGACCCAGCTCATCGTCAAATCGATGAACGAGACGATCGTGGGCGGCGACGCCACGTTCCTGAAGAATCTCGATGCGGATTTCGTCGTCAAGGATCTCGTCAATTACGACTTCGTGCGCAACGCCATGAACAAATATCCGGATTGGAAGAAAGATCCGAGCGTCAATCCGAACGATCCGTTCAGCCGCACCGAGGTGCTGGCGCTGTGAGTCTCGAAGCCGCAATTGACGATACGCCGCCGCCGGCACCGGCCCCCCACGACAGTGCCCCGGTGTGGCGCCCCGACGGCGCGGCGGGCGGCCGTTTCGGCGGCTATGCCCGCCGCGCCGGATCGGTGTGTCTCGGCGTCGGCATTCTTCTTGCCATGTGGTGGATCGGCGGCTGGATCGTGGCGTCGGATCCGGCAACCGTGAATTTCGCAGGCTTCGCTCCGGCGCCGACGCTGAAAAGGTTGTGGCAAATGCTGCTCGACGGCGAGGCGGTCAGAATGACGGGACCGAGCCTCGTCCGCATCGGTGGCGGCCTGTTCTGGGCCATTGCCTTCGGCGTGCCGCTCGGTATCGTCATCGGCCGATTCCGCGCGGCGCGCGATGCGAGCTGGGTGCCGTTTCAGTTTCTACGGATGATTTCGCCGCTGGCCTGGATGCCCATTGCCGTGATGGCGTTCGCGACCTGGGACCGCGCTATCATCTTTCTGATCGGCGTTGCCGCAGTATGGCCCATTCTGTTTTCGACCTCGCACGGCTTCCGCCGCATCGATCCGGCTTGGTTCAAGGTGGCGCGCAATCTCGGCGCGCGTCCCTGGCACATGCTGCTCACGATCATTCTGCCGGCGATCGCGCAGGATACGCTGACCGGCATTCGTCTCGCCGTCGGCGTCGCCTGGGTGGTCCTCGTGCCCGCCGAATATCTCGGCGTGACGTCCGGCCTCGGCTACGCCATCAACGACGCGCGTGACGCGCTCGAATACGATCGGCTGGCGGCTACGGTCGTGATCATCGGCTTCATCGGCTTCACGCTCGATTACTTGTGCGAGTGGGCGATCCGCCGCGCAAGCTGGATCCGCGAGGAATGACTTTCAATTTTCGGCGACTTACAGAGGGAGACCAAACATGAAACGTTCCGACCTCACCGAGAAACTGCTCGACATCAAGCGGGCCAAGGGCTGGACCTGGAAACATATCTGCGAAGAGATCGGCGGCATGTCGCCGGTGCTGATCACCGGCGCCGTGCTCGGCCAGATGAAGATGACCAAGCCGCAGGCAGCGAAGGCCGCCGAAATGTTCGGCTTGAGCAAGAGCGAGGAGGCGCTGCTCAACGAGGTGCCGATGCGCGGCTCGCCGATGCCGCCGACCGATCCCTTGATCTACCGGTTCTACGAGTTGATCATGGTCAACGGTCCGGCCTTGAAAGTGCTGATCGAAGAAGAATTCGGCGACGGCATCATGTCGGCGATCGACTTCGACATGAGCATGGAGCGCCAGCCCGACCCGAAGGGCGATCGGGTGCGGCTCGCGATGTCCGGCAAATTCCTGCCGTACAAATATTACGGCGCCACCGGCAACGCCCAGGCGTTCGGTTATAAGGAAGAGTAACCCCAAGCCGAGCTCAGAGCTTCGAGCCGCCGTCGACGTGAACCGTCTCGCCGTTGATCCAGCGCGCGTCGCGCGACGCGAGAAACCTGACGACATCGGCGATGTCCTCCGGCTCGGCGAGGCGCTTAAACGCCTGCAGGCCGAGTACGTAGTCGCGTCCGGAATCCGTTTTGGCGAAGCTCGACATCTCAGTGGCGACGACGCCAGGCGCGATAGCATTGACGCGAATGCCGCGCGGGCCGAGTGCTGCGGCAAGATGTTTTACCAATGTGTCGACTGCGCCCTTGGTCGCGGCGTAGGCCGGGATCGTGCCGACGACGGCACGCGCGGCGAGCGACGAGGTGAGGATGATGCTCGAGCCATCCGACATGATCGGCAGGAGTTGCTGCACCAGAAAGAACGGCGCGCGCACATTGACGGCAAACAGGTTGTCGAAATCGGCGACCGTCGTATCTTCGATGGTCGCGGCCTTGGAGACCCCGGCATTGGCGACCAGCACGTCAAGCCGCTCGCCGACAATGCGGCGCGTCTGTTCGGCGAGCTTTTGCGCACCGTCCGGAGTCGCAAGATCGGCGGCGACCGCCTCGGCGCGGCCGCCGGCTTTGCGGATTTCGGCGACGACACCGTCGGCTTCCTTGGCGCCGCGGCCGTAATGGGCGAGGACGCAGGCGCCGGCTTTGGCAAGCGTGAGAGCCGTGGCGCGGCCGATGCCGCGCGAGGCGCCGGTGACCAGTGCGGTTTTCCCGCTGAGATGAGGCATGATGCTTCTCCTACGCGGCCTGATGCGAACATCGCGACGTGACGGACCAACATTTTCCCGGCGCGATCTTTCAGCTCGCGGTTTTGCCGCCGTTGATGCGCACGATCTGTCCGGTGATGAATGACGCCTTGTCCGAGGCGAGGAACACGATGGCGTCAGCGATCTCTTGCGGCTTGGCGCCGCGCTTGAGCGGAACGGCGGCATAGAAGGCCGCTTTCTTTTCCGGCGTGCCGGTGAGGCGGTCGAGCATTCCGGTGTCGGTCGGGCCGGGCGCGACCGCATTGACGCGCACACCCGACGCGGCGGCTTCAAGCGCCGCGGATTTGGTGAGGCCTTCGACGGCGTGCTTGCTCGCGGTGTAGAGCGACAGGTTCGCCGCGCCGCGCTCGCCCATGGTCGAGGAGACATTGACGATGCTGCCGGAGCCTTGCGGCTGCATGACCCGCAGCTCGTGCTTGAGGCTCAACAGCGTGCCGAGCACGTTGGTGTCGAACATCGCTGCGTAGCTGTCCGGTGTTTGCTCGGTGACCGGGCCGGGCTTACCCTCGGTGCCGGCATTGTTGACGGCGATGTCGAGCCGGCCGAAGCGGGCGACGGTTTCATCGACGAGGCGGCGCACATCTTCTTCGTGGCGCACGTCGGCCTTGATGAAGGCGGCTTGCGCGCCAAGTGCGCGGAGCTCGGCTTCGAGCGCCTGGCCTTCGGCGTCGCGGCGGCCGGCGGCGACGACGGTTGCGCCGTCCTTGGCGAAGGCCAGCGCGGTGGCGCGGCCGATGCCGGTCAGCGCGCCGGTGATCAGGATAACGGGGGTGCCCATTTTCGTTGCCTTTCCACTTCCTACCGGCTGAGCATGATTGGCAAAGCCGGCGTACTGTCGTTGTGCTTATTTGCGTCGCCCTGGCAGGTTTGAAAAAGACTTTGTAAGATGCGCTCCATGCCTAAAAGATATGGAATGGGCCAATGGAGCTACGCCATCTTCGCTACTTCGTCGCCGTCGCCGAGGAGGGCAGCCTCACCGTCGCTGCCGAAAAACGGCTGCATACGGCGCAGCCGTCGCTGAGCCGGCAGATCCGCGACCTCGAATACGAAGTCGGCGTGCCGCTCCTAAGCCGCAGCGTGCATGGCGTGGAATTGACACCTGCGGGCCGCGCCTTCCTCGATCACGCCCGCCTCGCGCTCACCCAGGCCGAAGCCGCCGCGGAGGCGGCGCGGCGCGCCGCGCAGCCGGCCAAGCAAATCTTCGCCATGGGCTTTCTCACCGGGCAGGAAGCCGATTGGTTGCCGCGGGCGACGGGTCTTCTGCGCGACGAACTGTCTAACATCGAGATCCGGGTTTCGAGCGATCACTCGGCGACGCTCGCCGACGATCTACAGCACGGCAAGCTCGACGTTGCGTTCCTGCGCGCCGAACCGACGCCGGATCTGGAATTCAAGGTGGTGGCCAAGGAGCCGCTGGTCGTCGTGCTGCCGAGCGATCATCGGCTCGCGGCCCGCAAAATGATCGATCCGCGCGATCTAGCCGGTGAGACTTTCATCGGCATATCCGGAGTGCCGCGCGTTCTGCGTTCTGTCATTCGCGACTACTTCAAGCGCATCGGCATCGATATCGTGCCGGCCTTCGAAATCGACAATTACGCCATGGCCATTTCGTTGGTCGCTTCGACGCGTGGTTTCGCGCTGCTGCCGGCGTCCGCGGAAAATTTCGTGCCGTGGTCGGTGGTCACGCGACAGATTGCCGGCGAGGCACCGACGATCGACGTTGTCGTCGCCTATCATAAGGCCAATACCTCGGCGCTGCTGAAGCGGTTTCTGGCGCGCGTCGACGACTTAGCCGCGCGTGTGCAGCGCACCAGACCCTAGGCACTGGCACTTGGTCGAGACGCATTCGGCGTGGAATAATGTCGGCGCGCGCAAAGTGTCGGGGGCGTCTGGCAATGACAAACAATCTCGATCGCAGTTACGACGGCATCATCATCGGCGCCGGCCACCACGGCATGATCTTGGGATCGTATCTGGCAAAGTGCGGCCTCGACATATTGCTCGTCGACCGGCGACTGGAATACGGCGGCGGCCTGAGCACCAAGGAAGTCACCAAGCCGGGCTTCTATCACAACCTGCATTCGATCAATCATTTCCATATCAGTCATACGCCGTGGTTCGCCGATCTCGGGCTGGGCGATAAAGTCACCTACATCACCCCGCGCTACGAGTTCGGGCAGGCGCATCGCGACGGCAGCGCGCTCGTCTTCGGCCGCGATCTTGAGGAGACGGTTGCCAATGTTGCGCGCTTTTCGCAGAAGGACGCCGCGACGTTCCGCGAGTGGAACCGCAAAGCCGAGGAAATCACCCGGCGCGTGCTGCTGCCGGAACGCTATGCCGAACCGTTGCCGCAGGAAGAGCGTGAACGGTTGTTGGCGCGCACCGGCGTCGGCCGCGACTTTATCGACGTGACGCGGCGCCAGCCGCTCGACGTGGTCGACGAGTTGTTCGAGAACGAGCACGTCAAACTGCTGTTCCTGTTCAAAGTGTCGCTGTTCGGCACCTGGCTCACCGACACGATGTCGAAAACGAGCCCGATGGGCTCGGTCATCCGCGCCTTCGATCTCGACAGCGGCTACCAGCTCTGCCAGGGCGGCTCGTTCAATCTGGCGCGCGGGCTGATGGAAACTTTTATCGCCAGCGGCGGCACGTTCCGGCCGCAGGTCGATATCGAGCGCATCGTCGTTGAAGGAGGCCGTGCGTCAGGCATTGCGTTGCGCGACGGCCGCACGGTGCGCGCCAAGCAATTCGTCGCCAGCGCCATCGACCTGCACCAGACCTTCGAGAATTTGATCGGCCGCGCGCAAATGCCGAACGCATTGCTCGATCGGCTCGACAAATTCCAATATACCGGCTGGACGCTGTTCGGGCTGCATCTGGCGCTGCATGAAAGCCCGCGTTTCGCCGCGGAAAAATTCGATCCCAACATCAATCGCGCGCTGAAATGGAGCATCGGCGCCGAGACGATGCAGGATCTATTCACGGCTTTCGAGGACGTCAAAGCCGGGCGGGTGCCGCGCATCGTCCAGTTCGGCTCCGGCCCCTTGAGCGCGCTCGACCCGACGCAGGCGCCGCCCGGTAAGCACACGACCTATGCGTGGCACGTGATGCCGCGGCATCCCGATCTTGGCGGACGCACGACGGAGACGTTCAAGGAGGAGTTCGCCGAAGCGATTCTGGAAACCTGGGCGCGCTATTGCCCGAACGTGACGAAGAAGAATGTCATCGGCAAATATGTCTATACGGCCGACGAATATGCCGTCGAATTTCCGAACATGCGCAACGGCGACATTTTCATGGGCGCGTTCAATGCCGAGCAGGTGATGTACAATCACTTCGGCTACCGCACGCCGATCGAAAATCTTTATCTTACCGGCTCGTCGGGCCATCCCGGCGGCGCGATCTCGGGCGGCGCCGGCTATATCAGTGCCGGCATCATCGCGCGCGATCTCGGCTTGAAACTATGGTGGAAGCCCTGGGACGCCGGGCAGGCTTTGTCCGCGCTGTCAGCGGCGGCTTAGACGAATTGCCGGCGCCGAAACTTTATCAGTCGTCGAACGCTTTCACCGCAACCATGGCCACCTCGCGCAATTGCTCGCGGGTGGCGCCGGCGGAGGCGAGCACGCCGATGCCGGCGATGACGGCAGACATATAACGTGCGAGCGCCGCGGGATCTGAATCTTCAGCGAGGTCGCCCTCTTCACGGGCGCGGATAAAGCGCTGGCGCAGCTGCTCCTCGGTTTGCGCGCGATGCGCGGCGAGCTCGAACGGCACGTTTTCGGATCCGGGACCGCAAGCGAGCCCGCCGGCGACCAAGAGGCAGCCGGGCGGATTGGCGGGATCGGTCTGCAAATCGGCGAGCTTGAGCAGACCGTGCTCGACCACGTCGCGTGCCGTCGGCGCTTCAAGAATCTCGGCCATGCACTCGTCGCGTTTCTGCGAATAGCGGTCGAGCGCGGCCTTGAGCAGGCCTTCTTTGCTGCCGAAGGCGGCATAAAGGCTTGGCGGGTTGATGCCCATGGCGCCGGTCAGTTCGGCAATGGTGGCGCCCTCATAGCCGCGGCGCCAAAATATCTCCATCGCCTCGTCCAAGGCATTTTCGAGATCGAATTCGCGCGGCCGGCCCATCGCCATCGGCGCGCCAAGATGCGAGCCAGAATGGGGGCTGGGCTGCGAGCCGCGCATAGGCTCATGCTGAATATTCTTATTTTGCATAGGGTTATGCTGCATGTGGCCAAGCCGCCTGGTCATTTGCGCTCCTCCGGCTCCCCTTGGTATCTATTTTCTTAGCGTCTATTACAGAAGTCCTTGACGGGCTCCGGTCGCTCCCTACATCTGTAGCACACGCTACATAAGTGGAGTGCCCCCGTGGGTCAAGGATCGGTTTCATCCGTGTTAACCCGGCCACGCTTGATCGCCACCCTCGTTGTCGCGGCGGTGGTGGTCACTGCGTTCGTGGCCCTCATCACCACCCGCTATACCCGCGATGCACGCGCGAGCCTGCCGCCGACGAACACCGGCGTTCCGGTGTCGGTCGGTCTCGTCAAGCCGCAATCCGTCCATCCCTTCGCGGAATTTTCCGGCCGCATCGACGCGGTCGACTATGCCGAGATCAAGCCGCAGGTCACCGGCCGCATCACCGAAATCCGTTTCAAGGACGGCCAGCACGTCAATGCCGGCGATGTGTTGTTCGTGATCGATCCGCGCCCCTATCAGGCTGCGGTCGATAAGGCGCAAGCCGATCTGCAAACCGCGATCAACAACGCCAAATTCGCCAAGGCCGAGCGCGATCGCGGCAGCCAGCTGATCAAGAACAACACGCTATCGATGGAGACCTTTGACCAGCGGACCAATGCCGACGAAGTCGCGCAGGCTGCGATCTCCTCGGCGAAGGCGCTGCTCGAAACCGCGCAGATCAATCTCGACTACGCCTATGTCAAAGCGCCGATCTCCGGCCGCATCAGCCGCGCCGAAATCACGCTCGGCAATCTGGTCGGCTCGACGACCACGGCGCCGCAGCTTCTGGCTTCGATCGTGTCCGACAACGGCGTCTATGCCGATTTCGAAGTCGACGAGCAGACCTATCTCAATGCAGTTCATAATTACGGCCAGACTCAGGAACAGGAGCAGAAGATTCCGGTCGACGTCGTGGCGCGCGACGCCGAGGCGCATATCACGCACGGCCATATTCTCAGCTTCGACAATCGCATCAATACCGGCTCGGGCACGATCCGCGCCCGCGCCCGCTTCGATAATGCCGATGGCCGCCTGATTCCGGGCATGTATGTCTCAGTGCGCATGGGCGCCGGTATGCTCGACGACGCGCTTTTGGTGCCGGAAAGCGCCATCGGCAACGACCAGAGCAAGCGTTTCGTCTTCGTCGTCGGCGAGGGGCAAAAGGCTGAATACCGCGCCGTGCAGCTTGGCCCGCAGGTCGACGGCAATCGCGTCATCCTGACCGGCCTGAAACCGGGCGATCGCGTCATCCTCGATCACCTGCAGCGGCTCGCGCCGGGCGCGGTCGTCGTGCCGCAGGCGGATAACCGCAGCGCAAGCAATTAAAGCAATTAATCCGAACGCCGCCGCAGCGGCGGCTAACGAAGACATCGAATCATGTTGTCGAGATTCTTCATCGACCGGCCGATCTTCGCCGGGGTTATATCGGTCGCCATCTTTTTGGCCGGCCTGATCGCGATGACGCGGCTGCCGATTTCGGAATATCCCGAAGTCGTGCCGCCCTCGGTGCAGGTGACGGCGCAGTTCCCCGGCGCCAATCCGGAAACCGTCGCCGACACGGTGGCGACGCCGCTCGAAGAGCAGATCAACGGCGTCGAGAACATGCTCTATATGCAGTCGCAGGCGGCAAGCGACGGCACCTTGACGCTCACCGTCACCTTCAAGCTCGGCACCGATCCCAATCTGGCGACGCAACTGGTGCAGAACCGCGTCAACCAGGCGCTGCCGCGGCTGCCGGAAGTCACGCGCAATCTCGGCGTCACCACGGTGAAGAGCTCGCCCGACCTCACCATGGTCGTGCATCTTCTTTCGCCCGACGACCGCTACGACATGCTCTATCTGCGCAATTACGCCACCCTCAACGTCAAGGATCAGCTCGCCAAGATCGAGGGCATCGGCAGCGTGCAGCTGTTCGGTTCGGGCGATTACGCGATGCGGATCTGGCTCAATCCGCAGAAGATCGCCGAGCTCGGCCTGAGCGCCGACGATGTCGTCAATGCAGTGCGGCGGCAGAACGTGCAGGTCGCCGCCGGCGTCGTCAACGGCCCGCCGTATAGCGACAAAGGCCAGTTGCAGCTGCCGATCAATGTCGAGGGCAGGCTGTCCGATCCGGAAGAATTCGGCCGGATCGTCATCAAGAACCAGAACGGCGTGGTGACGCGGCTCAGCGACGTGGCGCGTGTCGAAATCGACGCCTCGCAATACAGCCTGCGCTCGCTGCTCGACAACAAGCAGGCGGTTGCGATCCCGATCTTTCAGGCGCCGGGCTCGAACGCGATCGAAATCTCCAATCGCGTGCGCGCGACCATGGAGGACCTGAAGAAGAATTTCCCGGTCGGGCTCGATTACAGCATCGTCTACGACCCGACCGTATTCGTGCGCGACTCCATCAAGGCCGTGGTGCACACGCTCCTCGAGGCGGTGGCGCTGGTCGTCCTTGTTGTCATTCTGTTCCTGCAGACCTGGCGGGCGTCGATCATTCCGCTGCTCGCGGTGCCGACCTCGATCATCGGCACCTTTGCGGCCATGTATCTGTTCGGCTTCTCGATCAACGCGCTGTCGCTGTTCGGCCTGGTGCTCGCCATCGGCATCGTGGTCGACGACGCCATCGTCGTCGTCGAAAATGTCGAGCGCAATATCGAGGCGGGCCTGCATCCGCGCGAAGCCACCATGCAGGCGATGAGCGAGGTCACAGGTCCGATCATCGCCATCGCGCTTGTTCTGTGCGCGGTGTTCGTGCCGATCGCCTTCATCTCCGGCCTCACCGGCGAGTTCTATCGCCAGTTCGCGCTGACCATCGCGTTCTCGACCATCATCTCGGCGTTCAATTCGCTCACATTGTCGCCGGCTTTGTCGGCGCTGCTGCTCAAGGGCCACGATGCGCCAAAGGACGCCTTGGCGCGCGGCATGGACAAAGTGCTGGGCCCGTTCTTCCGCGGCTTCAATCGTGTGTTCCTGGCCGGCTCCAGCGGCTATAGCCGCGGCGTCCGCAATATTCTGTCGCACAAGGCCATTGCCGTCGGCATCTATGTGGTGCTGCTGGCGATGACGGTCTTTGTCTTCCGCGCCGTGCCGCCGGGCTTCGTGCCGCTGCAGGACAAGCAATATCTGGTGAGCTTCGCGCAATTGCCGCAGGGCGCAACGCTGGAGCGCACCGAGAAGGTGATCCGCGACATGTCCGATATCGCGATGCGCGAGCCGGGCGTGCAGAGCGCCGTGGCCTTTCCGGGGCTGTCGATCAACGGCTTCATCAACAGTCCTTCGGCCGGCATCGTTTTTGTGACCTTAAAGCCGTTCGAAGAGCGCACCACGCCCGACCTGTCCGGCTTTGCCATTTCGCAGAAATTGCAGGCGAAATATGCCGGCATTCGCGATGCGACGATCGCCATCTTCCCGCCGCCGCCGGTCAATGGGCTGGGTCAAATCGCCGGCTTCAAGCTGCAGGTCGAGGATCGCACCGATCAGGGCAATGCGGTGCTTGCCCGGGTCATGGGAGAGATCCAGGGCAAGGCCGCGAAAACGCCCGGCCTCTTTGCGGTCTTCTCCAATTTCAATATCGGTGTGCCGCAGCTCTATGCCCATGTCGATCGCACCAAGGCCATGCAATTGGGTGTCGAAGTGCAGGACATTTTCGACACCATGCAGACCTATCTCGGCTCGATCTATGTCAACGACTTCAACCGCTTCGGCCGCACTTACGAGGTGATCGCGCAAGCCGACACGCCGTTTCGCACCAAGGTCGACGATATTCTGCGGCTGCAGGTTCGTAATTCGTCGGGGCAGATGGTGCCGCTCGGCGCCGTCGTGAATATCGAGCAAACCACCGGGCCGGACAGTTCGGTACGCTACAACGGCTTCCGCAGCGCCGATCTCAACGGCGCCCCGGCGCCCGGCTATTCGTCCGGCCAAGCGCAGGCCGCGATCACCCAAATTCTCGATGAGACGCTGCCCAAGGGCATGCAGTACGAATGGACCGATCTGACCTATCAGGAGATTCTCGCCGGCAATACCGCGATCCTGGTGTTTCCGATCTGCGTGCTGCTCGTCTTCCTGGTGCTCGCCGCGCAATACGAGAGCCTGTTCCTGCCGCTCGCCATCATTCTCATCGTGCCGATGTGCCTGTTCTCGGCGATCACCGGCGTCTGGCTCACCGGCGGCGACAATAATGTCTTCACGCAGATCGGTCTTTTCGTGCTGGTCGGCTTGGCGTGCAAGAACGCCATTCTGATCGTCGAATTCGCGCGAGAACTGGAAATGCAGGGCCGCCGGCCGCTGGAAGCCGCGATCGAGGCGGCGCGGCTGCGGCTGCGGCCGATCCTGATGACGAGCTTTGCCTTCATCATGGGCGTGGTGCCGCTGGTGCTGTCCTCGGGCGCCGGCGCGGAGATGCGTCACGCCATGGGCGTCGCCGTGTTCTTCGGCATGCTCGGCGTCACCTTCTTCGGCCTGTTCCTGACGCCGGTGTTCTATCTTCTGCTGCGGGCCTTGAGCGGCATGAAGCCGATCAAGCAGCACGGCGAGAAGGCTCCGATCGTTCCGGAAATGCACTCGGTTTGACGCTGCGCGGAGTGTCGGGCAGATTTCGCGCGCGTGTCAGATTGGTGCGAGCTGTAGATGATCAAGTCGGCCTGGGTTCGTCCGGTCATCTTTTCCGTCAATTGCTACATCGCGACCATTCTGACCATGTTCATCGCTTTCAGCCTGGACCTGAAAAGTCCGGGCTGGGCGATGACGACGGTCTATCTCACCAGCCAGCCGATCTCCGGGGTGATGCGGGCGAAAGCTTTCTATCGCGCCATCGGTACGTTCGTCGGCGCCGCCGTCATGATCGCGATCGTGCCCAATCTGGTCGACGCGCCGGAATTGACGACGGCAGCGATCATTCTGTGGGTGACGTTTTGTCTTTTCGTCGCGCTGCATGACCGCACGCCGCGCTCCTACATGTTCGTGCTGTCCGGCTATACCGCGGCCTTGATCGGATTTCCAAGCGTGCTGGCGCCCGGCACGGTGTTCGACACCGCCGTGTCGCGCGTCGAAGAGATCACCATCGGTGTGATCTGCGCCGCGCTCGTGCATAGTCTGATCTTGCCCAAGAGCGCATTGTCGGCATTCGAAGAAAAAGTGAAATCCGCACTGGCCGACGCCCGCGGCTGGATCGCCGACGGCCTGACCAAGGAGCCGACGCCGGAGGTCGAAATGAGGCGCCGCCGCATCGCCGGCGACATTACCGACATTTATCTGCTCGGAACGAGCTTGCGCTTCGACACCTCGCCGCAGCATCCCGACATTGGGATCATCCGCGCCTTCGACCGGAAAATCGTCACGCTGTTGCCGCTGCTGACCTCGATCGAGGATCGGCTCACTGTATTGCGACGCACGGGCCCGTTGCCGGACAAGCTTGGCGGTGTCGTCGCCGACGTCCACGACTGGGTTCAATCGACCGCACCGAGCGATCCCGCGCGCGTCGAGGAATTGCGGGAGGCCTGTCTTGCCGCGGCGCCTGGCGTCGGCGAGCGATCGGTCGGTGAGCACGTGACCTGGGCCGATCTTCTGACCATCAATGTCACCGAGCGCTTGGCCGAACTGATCGGCTCATGGCAGGCGAAGGTCGACCTTGCCGCCTATCTGGCCGATCCGGCGCGCAAGCCGAGCGCCGAGATCCAGGCGCTGGCGGCGCAGGTCGGCGAAAAGCCGCTGCATACCGATTGGGGGATTGCGCTGCTCTCGGCGCTTGCGGCGGCGGTGGCGATGGGGATCTGCGCCTTTATCTGGATCGTCACGGCGTGGCCTGAAGGTGCCAATGCCATCGCTATCGCCGCTGTCGCCAGCACATTGTTCGCGGCGCTGGACGATCCGACGCAGACGCAACGGCCGTTCACGATCGTGATCGCTTTGTGCATTCCTGTCGTCATCATCTATCAATTCTTTATATTGCCGGCGGTCAGCGGATTTGAGCTTTTGAGCCTATCGCTGGCCTTTGTGCTGATCCCGGCCGGCATCATGATGGCAATCCCGGCCTATGCCGTCATCGGTTTGGCGCTGGCCTTGGGCTTCTGCGTCGAAATGAGCCTGCAGACGAACTACACGGCGGACTTCGCGCAGATCGTCAATGCCAGCAGCGCCTTTGTCGTCGGCGCGATGGCCGCTCTCATCGTAACTGGCCTGATGCGCGTCATTGGCGTGCAAACCGCAGCGCGCCGGCTGATGCGGGCGAGCTATCGCGATCTCGCCGGCATTGCCGATGGCAGCGCGCCGATGACGCGCGACGAATGGGGGAGCCGCCAGCTCGACCGCGTCGGCCTGCTGTTGTTCCGCCGGCCGCGTTTTGAAGCGCGTCCGCACGACGAATTCGCCGACGCACTCGGCGATCTGCGGATCGGCGTCAATCTCATCGAGACGCGAGCCATGGCGGCGCAGGTCAATGACGAGCGCCGGCAACGCATGGCGATCATGTTCGCAGGGATCGCCGCGCATTTCCGCGCGCTGGCGCATGGCCGGGTGCGGCCGCTGGGCAGCGATCTGCTCGCGGAAATCGACGCGTCGATCGGCGAGGTGCTCGATTGCGGCTCCGCCACCCATGCCTGCGTCGCCGCGATTGTCGGCCTGCGCCGGACGCTTTACCCTGACGCGCAGCCTTATGAAGCCGCTAAGTCTCCGGCGCCGGCGCAATGAGGACAGTTCCGTGATTGGCGAGTTCGACATCTACGGCGTCTATGTCCCGGTTTTCATCGTCTGTGCCGGGCTGGCTTTCCTGCTGCAGATCGCCGCCAGGCGGCTGTTCGATGCCTTCGACGTCTATCGCTTCGTCTGGCACCGGCCGCTATTCGATCTGGCGATCTACGTCATCCTGCTCGGGGTCGTGACGGCGGCCGGCGTGAGCCTGTTGCCTTTGGTGTGAAACCGTCGATGGTGGATCGATGAATAATGCTGCCTCATTCGTGCGCGTGCTGGTTACTCTGATCGTGGTGGCGGCGGCGATCGCCGTCGGCTGGCAGCTCTGGAGCTACTACATGCTCGAGCCGTGGACGCGCGATGGCCGCGTGCGCGCCGACGTGGTCACGGTGGCGGCGGACGTGTCCGGGCTGGTCAGCGACGTTTTCGTTCACGACAACGAGAAGGTCGCTAAGGGACAGCCGCTGTTTCGTATCGATCAGCGGCGCTTCCAATATGCGCTCGAACAGGCCAAGGCCAGCGTCGACAGCCGCCAGGTCAATCTCGATCAGGCCAAGCGCGATTTGACGCGCAGCAAGAGCCTGACCAGCGTCGCCATCACCGTGCAACAGGTCGAGCAGAGCCAGCAGGCAGCCGACGTCGCGCAGGCGCAGCTCGACGATGCCAAAGCGTCGCTCGATGTCGCCAAGCTCAATCTCGAACGCTCGACAATTCTTGCGCCGGTCAACGGCATCGTCACCAATTTCGATCTGTTGCCCGGACGCTACGTCAATGCTGGCGCGCCGGTCTTTGCGCTGATCGATTCCGACTCGTTTCGGGTCGAAGGCTATTTCGAGGAGACCAAACTGCGCCGCATCCATATCGGCGACAGCGCGACGGTGAAATTGATCGGCGATCGGCAAGTTTTGTCGGGACACGTCGAAAGCGTGGCCTCGGGCATCGAGGATCAGAACCGCAGCACCAGCGGCGATCTTTTGGCGTCGGTGAATCCGACCTTCAGCTGGGTCAGATTGGCGCAGCGCATCCCGGTTCGCATCAAGCTCGATAATGTGCCGGCAAATCTTGCTCTGGTCGCGGGGCGTACCGCGACCGTCTCGGTTGGCAAGATCGACTGGTGGTAAGGCACTCCGCCGCCGGCCTGATTTTCCGCGCCGCGCCGCCGCTACCTGCGCCGCATTTTGCCGCCAGCGGCGCGATCAAAATCATGACGCCTGATTGACAATTGGGCGACTGATTCAGCCGGGAACCCAAACGCTTGGCACCGGCAAACCGCCATGATAGCCTTTTCTTGTTCATCCAGATCGCGCCATTTTAGCCGTTCGCGCCTTGCCGCGTTCGGAGGCCGCCCCGGGGAGAGAGGAAGCGTTATGGCACCGAAATCGACTGCGTCCGCAAACTCAGAAAAAGACGACGCCACCGCGGCGGCTCCCGAGACCGAAAGCCGCGTCGAACTGGCGACGAAACTGGTCGACCGTTTTGCGATCTGGTCCGGCGTCGCCGGCCTGGTGCCGATCCCTGTCGTCGACCTGCTCGCGGTCGGCGGTCTTCAGGTCCAGATGCTGCGGCGGCTGTCGCAGATTTACGACATCGAATTCTCCGAGAACCGCGGCAAGGCGATCATTGCGGCGCTGGCTGGTACCATGATCCCGGCGACCAGCGGCATGGGCGCCGCGAGCGCGCTAAAAGCCGTGCCGATCCTCGGCATGCTCGCCTCCGGCTTCGTGATGCCGGCGCTCTCCGCCGGCGCCACTTTCGCCATCGGCAAGGCGTTCATCCAGCACTTTGAAACGGGCGGTACGCTGCTCGATTTCAATCCGCCGGACTATCGCGATTTCGTCAAGGCCCAGAAAGAGATGTGGGAATCGCGGTCGACCAAGTCGACGCCGGCATCTTGAACACCGTCCGCGGGCCGGTCGAGCGCGGGCGCGTCCGTCGTGACGCGCCGCAGAGCGCGACTTGGCAGGCGCGACTTGGCAGGCACGACTTGGCATAGCGTCATTTGGCATAGCGCGACTTGGGAAAGCGTGACAAACATCAGCCTACGCAACCGACACGACATTAACCGACGCGCTATCGACCGACGCAAAATCGATCAACGCGACCAAGACCCGTTCGAGCTCCAATGGCTATAGCCATTCTTGCCTACATCACCGTGTGTCTGCTCACGGCATTTTGTGGCACCCATCGCCGCATGGGTTATTGGGGGACTTTTTTCTTCGCACTCTTGACTACCCCGCTGGTGACGTTGCCGGTGTTGTTTCTCACCGGCCCGTCGCGGCACGTCGAATGGCGCCCCCGAGAGTGAAGCGGTTCTGCGTCTCGGGCCCGGCAAGCGCGTTGTTCGCTCCCGGCTGGCGTGCTGCGATGCAGATGTTGACCCTGCGTGTTGAATTGTAGGCCAGTGGCGTCAAATGTCCTTCATTGATCTCATCCGCCGCGAAATGCACGGCTCGATGCCGAAGCTCCTGTTCATGTCGGGCTTGGGCGGCGTCAGCAACGCGTCGATCCTCGCTGCGATCAATGCCGGAGTGCAGGACGCCGGCAATGGGCAAAAGCCCGGCCTGTGGGCCGCCACCCTGTTCCTGGTTGCGCTATTCCTGTTCATGAAGTCGCAGGAATTCGTGACCATCACGGCGACCGCCGAGATCGAAGCCATTATTCACAAGCTACGGGTGCGGATCATGGACATGATCCGCCGCTCCGAGCTTCTCGAAGTCGAGAAGATCGGCCGCTCGCGCATCGTCGCCGGCGTCACCAGCGATGCCGCGGTGCTGACGCAGGCGAGCAACATGCTCTGCTTCACCATCCAGGGCGCGGTGCTGATCTTCTTTGTCGGGCTCTATGTCGCCTATCTGTCGCTCGCGGCGTTTCTTCTGACCTTCGTCATCGTCGTCGGCGCCGGCACGATCTTTCACTACAAGAACAAGCGGCTCGCCGCGCAGAAAGGCGAGTCGGCGGCCTGGGAGCGCCGGCTGTACGAACGGCTCACCGACTTTCTCAACGGCTTCAAGGAGGTGCGGCTGAACAGGCCGCGCAGCGACGATCTTTATGCCGACGCCGCCGAAGTGTCGATGACGGCGGCCAACATCAAGATCCGCACCCAGGCCGAAACCTTCAAGATGATCGTGACCTCGCAGATGTCGATGTACGTCCTGCTCGGCGCGGTGGTCTTCGTGGCGCCGAATTTGAGCGACTCGCTCGGCGGTACCTCGATCGCCAAGGCGACGACGGCGCTGCTGTTCATCGTCGGCGCCTGTTTCGGGCTCGTGCAATCGATCCCGATCCTGCTCAACGCCAACGCCGCGGCCGACCGCATTGCCCGCCTCGAGGGCGCGCTCGAAACCGCGCTGTCGGCGGTCGATCCGCACGACATCACCGCGCGCAAGCATTTCGACAAGATCGAGATGCAGAACATCGTGTTCCGCTATACCGACCGCTTCTCCGACACCGTGTTCAAGATCGGGCCGATCGACTTCACCTTAAATTCTGGGGAACTCGTCTTCATCACCGGCGGCAACGGCTCAGGCAAATCGACCTTCCTGCGCGTGCTCGCCGGGCTTTATCCGCCGGATTCCGGCGAAATCTATGTCGACGGCACCCGCATCAACGACAATACCCGCGACGACTATCGCGCGCTGATGTCGGCGATCTTTTTCGACTATCACCTGTTTCAGCGGCTCTACGGCATCGACGAGCCGGACCCAGCCGAACTCGACCGCCTGTTGCGGAAATTCCGGCTCGAGGACAAGACCGGGCTCGTCAACGGCGCATTCCGCACGCTCGATCTGTCCGGCGGCCAGCGCCGCCGCCTGGCGCTCATCGTCAGCATGCTGGAAAAACGGCCGATCATGCTGCTCGATGAATGGACCGCCGAGCAGGATCCCGAATATCGCCGCAAATTCTACGACGAACTATTGCCGGAAATGCTGCAGGCCGGCGCGACCATCATCGTCATTACCCATGATGACCGCCTGCTCGACGAATTGCGCCTGCCGGCCCGCAAAATCCGCATGGATGAGGGCCGTATTGTCGAACAGCGTACAATAGGCGGATGATGGGGGCCTGGAGAACGGTTGATGGCGAAATACCCGCAATCCATTGACGATTTGCCGCCGGTGCCGCCGCGGCGCGGCTTCATGCACCGGATGTGGCGCCATCTGCCGGGCATTTCCGTCCTGGTCATGTCGGCGCTCCTGGTCACCGTGGTGCTGTGGCCCTATGTCGTGATCACCGTTCCGTCCGGCCGCGTCGGCGTGCTGTGGAAGCGCTTCAACGGCATCGACATCTATTGCTGGTGCTGGGTCGGCCGCGGCACGGTGCTCGATCCCCGCGAGCTCCGCGAAGAAGGCCTGCACCTTGTCTGGCCGTGGGATAAATTGTTCCTCTACGATCTGCGCCTGCAGTCTTCGACGCAGACCTACAACGCCATTTCCAAGGATGGCGTCAGCGTGCGTGCGCAGATCAGCACGCGCTATCAGTTGCTGCATAATTCAGTCGCGGTGCTGCATAAATTCATCGGCCCGGATTATCTGAATTCGGTCGTCAATCCGGAAATCGGCAGCGAGGCGCGCGAAATCATCTCGCAATATACCGCGGAAGAGGTCTACACCTCGCGCGAGACGATCCAGAAGCAAATCCGCGACGGCGCGCAGAAATCGCTCTCCGCCAATCTCAACAAACTCGTGCAGCCGGAAGCGATGGAGCAGCCGGATCCGAAGCACTACAACAGCTTTTTGCAGGACGCCATTCAGATCCTCGACACCCTCGTTCTGTCGATCGAATTGCCGCCCGACATCGTCGCAGCGATCAATCGGCAGACCGAGCAGTATTACATGATCCAGGAATACAAATTCCGCGTGCAGCGCGAGGCCGAGGAGTCCAAGCGCAAGCAGATCGAGGCCGACGGCATTGCCGCCTTCCAGAAAACCGTGAGCCAAGGAATTTCGCCATCCTATTTGCGCTGGCGTGGCATCGAGGCGACGCTGGAATTGGCCAAATCGCCGAACTCCAAGATCGTGGTCATCGGCAGCGGCAAAGACGGCCTGCCGATCATTCTCAACAGCGCCGACAATCCGGCGGCGGCTTCGCAGCCGCAATCGGGGGCGAACGGCGGCGACGAAAGCAAGACCCCTGAAACGCAGGAAGCCCCCGCCGGTTCGCAAGGGCAGCCGGGTGTGCCCGGTGCTTCATCGACACCCCCGGCCGCTTTGACGCCGAATGCGCCATCGAGTGCGCCGCCAAGTGCGCCACCTGGTGCGACCGGAACCAAGCCGCCGGGCCGTTCGTCGAGCGGCGCGACACCGAAGGACGCCGATCAATCGGCGGATGCACGCACATCGAACGTTGCGGCGGAAGAGCCTAACTCGGCGCCCGCGGCGGGACCGCTCGATATACCTGGCGTTCGCTCCGTTCTGTCGCGGATTTCGGGTGTCCTGCAGGCCGGCGCGGCAGCAACGGCGCCCGCGCCACCCGCGGCGAAACACGGAAAATAGGCGGAGGTGACGGTGGCCGGCAGAATGGAAAGTCCACGGGACAGCCTCTTTGACGACGGCCGCTTCGTCTCAGTGGTCGCCTGCATTGTCGCGGTCGTGGTCATTTTGATCGGCGGTCATCTCTACGGCCGGTATTTGGCCAATAAGGACTTGGGCGGCCGCGATGCCGCCATCGAGCAGTTGCAGGCGGAAAGCCAGCAGCAGAAGCGCAATATCGATCAGAAAAGCGCACAGCTGAGCCAAATGCAGGGTCAGCTGGACAAAACCAAAGCGCAGCTTGAAGCGATCATGCCCACCAAAGACACCTACAACATCATTCCGAACCAGAGCTTGATCGTCGCCGATGGCCGCGTGACCGTCGGCCTGATCGGCTCGCCCGGCAACGAGAGCATCCTGCTCAACGTCAATGGCAAGCAGCAGGCCGCGGCGGCGGGGCAAGTCTTTGCTGCAGGCTCGGATCCTTCGGCCAATTGTCAGGTGGCGGTGCAGTCCTTCGACATGTTCAGAGCCGTGCTGACCGTGACCTGCGCAGGCACAAAGCGGCAGTAAGTGTCCGAACACTCCGGAGCGAGTGTCGCATCATCGTAACAGTGGCTATGCCAAACTACGGCGCGCGCAATTCGTTGCGCGGTCCCAGACGACGAGCCCCGGCAGGCCCCTGTCGGGGCTCATTTCTTTATTGATCCTCAATGTCATTAGTGATGCACAGCGTTGGTTGCGTCCGCAACGTCCGCCGGCTTGCGTCCGATCGTTCCTCTTGGTATTCGAAGGTCATCGGATGTCACAATTCTGTCGTACAAGGGAATGTCGGGTTCCTCATGAATTTCGAAATCGAGCGTAAGTTTCTTATTCGCAGTCGTGAGTGGGAACAGCATGTCAGAAGTCGTTCGATAATCCGGCAAGCCTATCTGGATTCAGCTCCCAAAGTTTCGATCCGCGTTCGCATCAAGGACAATGCCAGCGCCACGTTGACGCTGAAGTCCCGGCCGTCCTCGCTGCGCCGGCTTGAGCTCGAATATCCGATTCCAACGCTCGAGGCCGAGGCGCTGATGCAGCTTCGCCGTGGCGCCGTTGTCGAAAAGGTGCGTCACATCGTGCCCTACGGCGACGGATCCAGCAATTTGTGCTGGGAGATCGACACGTTTTTCGGTGAGAACGCGGGGCTGGTCGTTGCCGAAATCGAACTGCCTGACGAACATCACCAAGTCGAATTGCCGCCTTGGATCGGCGCCGAAGTGACCGGACAGTCGCAGTATTACAACGGCACTTTGTCGCAGCACCCTTATTCCTCATGGCCGCAAGCAGATGCGACCGATTCCACCGAACGCCGGGCTTAAATTATCCCGGCACGCGGCCCTTCGCCGCATTGGCGCGGCCGCTGCAGGTGATGCGTCCTGAGGCTTCCGCCGGCACACGCGCGCGCAACTTCTCTTTCAAGCGATCGCGATCAGCAGGCGACATCGCGGCAATTGTCGGTGCGACGCTCGCGCTCAGCAAGATAACGTCCCAATAGTCATCGAAATCGGCAAAGGTCCGTTGCACCGTGATCTCACGGGTCTCGACGGCTTCGAGACCCGCGCCGCGCCAAAGCTCGCGCATCGCATCGATCCGTGCGGCTTCGGCGCTCGGCGGAGTCATTGGATCTATACCCATTGCGCGCAATTCGGCGCGCAGCGGCTCCTGCGGAAAACCGCCGCCCAATATGTCCCACGCATAAGCCGCCACCGTGCCGCCGGGACGCACCACACGCGCCATTTCGGCGACGCCCTTCTTGGGCTCGGGCAGGAAGAAGATCACCAGAGCCATGGTCGCCGCGTCGAAGCTGTTGTCGGCAAAAGGCAGCGCCATGGCATTGCCGATGCCGAATTTGGCAAGCCGCGCGGCCGGACGTTTGCGCGCGAAATCGATCTGGCCCTGCGAGGGATCGATGCCTTGGACCTCGGCCGGCGCGCAGCGTTCGACCAATTGCTCGCTGAAGGCGCCGTTGCCGCAGCCGACATCGATCCAGCGCAGACCTTTGTCGGGCTTGAGCCAATCGATGAAAACCGAGGCGACCAGCGCGCTCCAAATTCCCATCATCCGCTCATAGGCGGCGCCATCGTCGAAGCGGATTTGCGTGTCGGTCATAGGACTTCCTGCAGCATTCATGGGACTTCCCGCGGCATTCCTGTCAAAATCCGTACTTAGGTGACGACAATCACATTCGGTTGCATTTGCGGTCGTATTTTGCACATTCAATCGTATCTTGTTCCAGTCGTATTTTGTTCAATTTTCGCAAGCGGCTACCGAGCCTGCGACCATAGATTTTGCGGCGAATTGCGGCCGGCGCAAAATTTTTATGCCGCCGCAACCTTGTTGCCCGTCGGACTGCGACCTAGCTAAATTGTCGGATTGATCCAATTCGCAATGGATTTGTTCCCTTTGCTGCCCGGCCGCGCGCCCGGGCGATGTTGCCGTACCGTTTCGGTTGTGCATCGCGGCTTTGTCACCTTGGCGATGTGGGCTGAAACGGGTGTGCCGTGAGCAGGCGTGTTCGCGGCCGATGAATTCCTCACATGGAGGGCCCTCGTTCATGACGAGCCTCGACACTGTTGCCCCGGCCGCCGATTCCGATGACAGCCGCCTGAACGTTACGCTCCGCATCAACGGCACGGAGCATAAGCTTGCCATCGATCCGCGCACCACTTTGCTTGATTGCCTGCGCGAAGTGCTGCATCTCACCGGCACCAAGAAGGGCTGCGACCACGGCCAATGTGGCGCCTGCACGGTACATATCGGCGGCCGGCGCATGAATTCCTGCCTGGCGCTTGCCGCCGCGCATGACGGCGACGACATCGTCACCATCGAAGGTCTCGGCGCGCCGGGCCATCTGCATCCGATGCAGGCGGCTTTTCTCGAACACGACGCCTATCAATGCGGCTACTGCACGTCGGGCCAGATCATGTCGGCGGTGGCGCTGTTAAGCGAGCCGGTCGGTCCGAGCGATGACGATGTGCGCGAATTCATGAGCGGCAATATCTGCCGTTGCGGCGCCTATCCGAACATCGTCAAGGCGATCCAGCAGGTGCGCCACGGCAAAGCGGGAGCGGCCTGATCATGCAGTCCTTCAATCTCGTTCGTGCCAATGACAGCGTGTCGGCCGTTTCGGCCGGCGCGCAATCCGATACCGCGCAACAAGGCGCGCGGGTGCGCTTTCTCGCCGGCGGCACGACGCTGGTCGACCTGATGAAACTCGGTGTCGAACATCCCGACCGCGTCGTCGACATCACGCGCTTGCCGTTGGCCGACATCCGCAAGGAAGCCAACGGCGAGCTCTTCGTCGGCGCCACCGCACGCAACAATGATGTTGCGCACCATCCGCTGGTCGCCGGTGGCTATGCGGCGCTGTCGCAGGCGCTGCTCGCCGGCGCATCGGCGCAGTTGCGCAACGCCGCGACCACCGCGGGCAATCTGCTGCAGCGGACCCGCTGCATGTATTTCCGCGATCTCGCGAGCCCCTGCAACAAGCGCAAACCCGGCACGGGCTGCGCGGCGCTCGGCGGCACCAACCGCACGCTCGCCATCCTCGGCGGCAGTGAATCCTGCATCGCTACCCATCCGTCGGACATGGCGGTCGCCATGATGGCTTACGATGCTGTCGTTCATGTGCAGGGGACGTCGGGCGCGCGGCAGATCCCGCTGAAGGATTTCTACGTGCTGCCGCAGGACCGGCCGGATATCGAGACCGTGCTCAAGCCCGGCGATCTGGTGACGCATGTCACTTTGCCGCCGCGGCCGGCCGGCGAGCGCGCGTTCTATCTGAAGCTCCGCGACCGCGCCTCATACGAATTCGCTCTGGTCTCGGCCGCTGTCGCCGTCACGCTGGCTCAGGGCAAGATCGCTAGCGCGCGTCTTGCGCTCGGCGGCGTCGGCACGCGGCCGTGGCGCGTGCCCGAAGCCGAACAGGTCTTGGTCGGGCAGGCGCCGAGCGAGGCGGCCTTCCGCGGCGCTGCGGAGATCTGTCTGCGCGGCGCGCGGCCGCAGAGCCAGAACGGTTTCAAGATCGAACTGGCCAAGCGCTGCGTCGTCCACGCTTTCAAACACGTCACGAATTGAACCGTCCGGGACCGTTACAATGAACACAAGCAGCTTCGGTTACGTTCATCGGCCAGGCGCGCGCCCGCATCGATGGACCGCTCAAGGTCACCGGCACCGCCCGCTACACGTCCGATCACAATCTCCCCGGCATGCTCTATGCCGTCCCGGTCGGCGCCACCATCGCCAAGGGCGCGATCAAAGCGATCGACACGTCGCGGGCGCGGCAGATGCCGGGCGTGCGCGCCGTACTCAAGCGCGGCGATCTGCCGCCGCTGAAAAAGCTCACGGCGAATTTCGGCGCGGCGCTGATGCTCGACGAGACGCGCCCGCCGTTCGACGACGATGTGGTGCGTTATTACGGGCAATATGTCGCGCTCGCGGTCGCCGATACGTTCGAACAGGCTAAGGCGGCCGCCGACGCGGTCGCGGTGACTTATGCAGCGGAAACGCCCAATGTCGATCCGCATCTGATCGCCACCGACATGAAGGTGGTCAGCGAGCGCGGCGATGCCGAAAAGAGCCTCGCTTCGGCTCCGGTCACCATCGACGCGCAATATGCGATCGCGCCGGAGACCCATAATCCGATCGAGACCCATGCGACGGTCGCGGCCTGGGACGGCAATGAGCTCACGCTCTATGAAACCTCGCAAGGCGTGGTCAATCACCGCAACGTGCTCGCCGATATGCTCGGCCTGCCGCGCAACAAGGTGCGGGTGATCGCGAAATTCATCGGTTCGGGCTTCGGCTCGAAACTCTGGCCATGGTCGCAATCGCCGCTCGCGGCGGCGGCGGCGATGACGCTCGGCAAGCCGATCAAGCTCGTGCTGAGCCGGCCGATGATGTTCCACGCCGCCGGCCACCGGCCACGCATCGAACAGCGCGTCCGCCTCGGCGCCGGCCGCGACGGCAAGCTCGTCGCGCTGCAGCAGGATTACGTCAACTCGACCTCGATTCTCGACGATTACGAGGAGAATTGCGGCGAGGCGACGCCGCATATGTATAGCGTGCCGAATCTGCGCATCACTTCGGGCCTGGCCAAGCGCAATATCGGCACGCCGACGGCGATGCGCGGGCCCGGCGCGGTGCCGGGCCTGTTCGCCACCGAGTCCGCCATGGACGAATTGGCCGTCAAGCTCGGCATCGATCCGGTCGAACTGCATCTGATCAACGAGCCGGAGATCGACGAAGGCCTGGGCGTACCGTTCTCCTCGCGGCATCTCAAGGAATGCTTGACGCTCGGCGCCGAGAAATTCGGCTGGAGGAAGCGCGATCCGAAAGTCGGATCGATGCAGCGCGACGGCAAGACGCTCGGCTGGGGCATGGCGGGGTGCTCGTGGATTGCCGCGCGCTTCGATTGTTCGGCCGCGGTCGAGTTGCGCGACGACGGCACGGTGCGTGTCGCCTCGGCGTCGCAGGATATCGGCACCGGCACTTACACGGTGATGGCGCAGGTGGTGGCCGAGACGCTCGGCATACCGATCGAGCGCGTCGCGGTGGATATCGGCGACAGCAGCCTGCCGTCGGGCGCGCTGTCCGGCGGCTCGATGCTCACGGCGTCATTGATCGGGCCGATCGAGGACGCGATTGCGGCGGCGGGCAAAGCACTGATCGCGCAGGCGCGATCGAATGGCGGCGCGCCGTTCAGCGGCTTGGACGCAAAGAAAATTCGGTTCGATCGCGGCCGCATCACCGACGGCAATGCGGCTATGGCCTTTGACGAAGCTTTGCGCACACTCAAAGTCAAATCAGTGTCGGGGCAGGGTACGGGCGAGGGCACGTTCGGCGTCGAGGGCAAGCCGAAATTCTCCAGCCATTCGTTCGGCGCCCATTTCGTCGAAGTGACCTGGCAGGCGGACATTGCGCGGCTGCGCGTCTCGCGCATCGTCTCGGTCATCGATGCCGGCCGCATCGTCAATCCTCTGGCCGCGCGCAATCAGATCGAAGGGGCCGTGGTCATGGGCATCGGCATGGCGCTGTTCGAAGGCACCGAATATGACGCGCGCAACGGCGCGCCGATAAACGCGAATTTGGCCGACTACATTGTCGCCACCAATGCCGACGTGCCCGCGCTCGACGTGCACTTCATCGAATATCCGGACTACAATCTCAATGCGCTCGGCGCCCGCGGCGTCGGCGAGATCGGTCTCGCCGGCATCGCCGCGGCGCTGACCAATGCGATCCATCACGCCACCGGGGTGCGAGTGCGCGCATTGCCGCTGAAGATCGAGAACCTGCTTTGACGAGCCGGCGCAATGAAGCGCGCCGGTTTTGCCCCTAAAGTGGTGCTCGCGATGCCGCGTTAGATCAGCGGCCCGGGATTCTTCCGGTAACGGGTCACGATCGCCTGGGCGGTCATGTAAGTCAGCGCCTGGATAGTCAGCGTCGGATTGAATCCGGCTCCCATGGTCGGGAAGGTCGAACTCCCGATCAGGAACAGATTGGGGTGATCCCAGGTCTGTCCGTACTTGTTGACGACAGAGTCCTTCGGGTCGCTGCCCATGCGCGTGCCGCCTTCATGATGCGCGCCCGGCGCTCCCTGTGGACTTGCAGGTGGCGACCAGACCAGGTTGGCGCCCATGGCTTGGCCGATCTCGGCGAGCTTCTTCTGTACGAAGTCGACGCGGGCGCGCTCGGCCGGTCGTCGCCAGTCATATGTCACACGAGGCGCCGGCAACCCCCAAGCGTCGCGGATATTGGGATCGAGATCGATCGTCTGGTCGGCATAGGGCAGGTTTTCAGTCTGCGCTACCATGGCGGCGTGCCGCGTATAGGAATCGGCGATGAAGTCGCGATACGCGGCGCCCCACATCGGTATGCCGGGCGGCGTTGGACTCGTCGAAGCCGCGATCGGACCGCCTTCGAGATTGGGCGTTCCGACCGAGAGCTGTGCGCCGCGGATGAAGCCGAGGCCGCTGTGGTCGAAATTGTCGGCGTTATAATCGTCGACGGTGTGCTTCTGCGCGCTCGGGCCCATGTAGTTGTTGACGTGACGGTCGTCGAACTTGGCGAAGACCGGTGCCATGATATGGGCCATGACATGCTTGCCGAGGTGGCCGCTCGAATTGGCAAGCCCGTTCGGGAATTTCTCCGTCTTCGACAGCAGCATCAGCCGCGTATTGTCGTAGATGAAGGGCGCGACGATGACGATATCGGCCTCGATCGTATTGTCGGAGCGGTCCGGACCGTAATAGGACACGCCCGTCACCTTGCCGCTGTTATCGCTGTTGACGCGATAGGCCATCGCATTGGTGACAAGCTTGAAATTGCCGGTGGCGTCCGCTTCGGGCAGCTTGGTGACGAGGATCGAGGACTTGGCGCCGAGGAAGCAGCCGAAAGCCTGGCAGAAGCCGCAATAGGAACAGCCCGGCCGATTCTGATAAGGCTGCGACAGGATCGCGCGCGGCGAGGAGAACGGGTGTAGCCCGAGCTTTTTGGCGCCGGCCTCGTACAATACCGCCGATTGATCCATCTGCAGCGCCGGCAGCGGATATTCACGGCTCCGCGGCCCCTCGAAAACGTTGCCGCCGTCGATCTTGGCGCCTTTGAGATTGCCGGCTTTGCCGGACACGCCGAGCTCATATTCGGCCTGATCGTAGAACGGTTCGAGCTCGGCATAGCTTACCGGCCAATCCGTAAGCGATGAGTCGGCGGGGATGGCGTCCTTGCCGTAGCGCTCGATGGACTTGGTACGAACCCGGAAATCGTCTTCGTGCATGCGCCATGACAGCGAGCCATAGTGCACGGTGCCGCCGCCGGCCTGGTTACCATTGTTGAGCGACGGCATCGTCGTGGCGCGCGCATTGGTGTTCGGGCGCCATGTGACGGGGTCGCGCTTCATATTCGGGCGCAGATCCTGACGCTGAAAATAGCGCAGCTCATCGAGCCCTTCGAAATCCTTGGTCTGCAGGCGCGGCCCGCGTTCGAGGCCCACCACTTTCAGACCCGCCTTGCCAAGCTCGGCGGCGAGAATGCCGCCCACGGCGCCGACGCCGACGATCACAACGTCTGTTTTCTCGACAGTCATGGCTCAGCCCCGCTTGTTCTTGAGTTGCGTTTGCAGGCCGGTGGTGGGCTCGCGCGAGAAGGCCTCCTTGCTGCCCAGATCCGCCGGTGTGTAGATCGGCTGCGCGCCGGGGAATCCGACGAGCCGCCAGCCGGCGAAGTTCTTGTTGCCGCCATAGACCGGATCGGCAAACATGCCCTCCATGGTATGGGTGCGCAGCGTCGCGAAGAAAGCACGCGCCGGCGGCCAGACGAATTCGGGCGCCTTGTCTTGCGCCAGCGCGCCGATGCACTCGTCCTGCTGTTGCGCGGTGAGTTGGCGGAACGGCTTGCCGTAGGCGGCGGCGCAATGCGCGTCCAATTGCGCGACGCCACGCCGGTAAAAATCCTGCTGGTCGCTATAGGCGCCGGACAACGCGAGATCGATATAGTTGAGCACGCCGGCGTCGGTCGCGCCCGGCTTGTCCGGCGCACCAGGCATCAGCCGTTCGGTAAAAGCCGCGATGGTCTTGGCATCGTCGTTGTTGAAGAACGCGCCGTGCCGATAGGCCGCGGTCGTCACGTCGCTTGCGGCGGTATCGGTCGCGGCAATCTTGGTCGCGTCGCGTGCTTGGTCCTCAGCGAATGCATGCGGAACCAGCGTCACGCTGGCAGCGGCTCCGGCTGCGCTCCCGACAAGGAACGCACGGCGGCCTTCATCATGTTTTGTCATGATGCCTACCTCCCTGTTTGCTCCTCACGTCTCTCATGAACGGCGCAAGCAACGCCGCGGGCGTGATGTGAGCGGATGCGCGTTGGCTCCGACGATCCTCAGCGCTAGGCGATCAGGCTAGCCACTTCGCCGGGCGCGAACAAGGTGGGTGAGCGCGACGGTGCAATGCGTCTGCGTGTAAAGGCTTCGGCTATTCCCAAATCAGAATGTTGGGCAGCGCAGCGTCAGCGCGCTGCGCGATTGCCTGCCGCAACAGCGTGTAACCGACGCCGGAAAGACCACGAAACAGGCCGAGATTGAATTGCCGCTTGCCGTTGTTCCAGCGGAAGTCGCCGGCCACTGCGGCGCGCTCGAGAACCGTCTTCAGCCGTTGCGCCGCGGCCTTGCGCAGATCGTCGCGCTTTAGCGTGCTCGCGGCCTCGCACAGAAACTCGATGCCGCCGAGCGTGCCGCAGCACAGCGTGTCGACCGGCGTCGGCCTATTTTGCGTAACGCCTGTGACGGCGTGCTCGATGTCGGAGAATACCCGCTCAAGACCGGTCCGCTTGCTCATGCCAAGCCGCGCCAGGCCTATGCCGGTCGCACCGTGACACCATTGGCATGGCCAATGCGCCTCGCCGCTGCGCAGATCCGGCCAGTTGTACCGCGCCGCGTCGTAGCTCGAATCTTCGAAAGCGATGCATTCTGCCGCCGCCGCCGCAAACTCCTCGCGGCCGGTGGCCGCGGCAAGCGAGGACAACGCATGGGCAAAGCCCGCGGCGCCGTGCGACATGCCGTTGAGCGCCTTGCCGTCCTTGCCCTGGATGGCCCAGCTCCGGCGTCCCTCCGGCCCCAGCCGGCGCTGCGCCAAGAGATGCTCGCCGCATCTGGCGGCGCGGCCGAGCACGTCGTCCGATCCGGTATCGCGATAAAGCCGAAGCAGCCCGAGAATGCCGCCGGCGCTGCCGCTCATCACGTCGAGCTGTCTGTCGGCCGCGATCAGGTCGTCGGTGAACAGCCGCGCGGCACCGCCGGCATCGGCGAGCAAACCGTCATCGCCCAGGCATTTCGCGATCACGGCAAAAGCATAGACAATGGAGCCGAGGCCGGTCGCGCCGCCAAGGCCGAGCGCGCGCGCAAAGCGTGCGGCGTTGCGGCTTTTCAAATTCTTGCGCAGATGCGTGAGCGCTGCGCGTGCTAGCTCGGAGGATGGCGCGTGGCCGGTCACTGCGGCGTGGGCGGCGAGAAAAACGGCAATGCCGCACGTGCCGTTATAGAAATCGGGCCCGAGGCAGACGAGCTGGAAGACTTCCGAATCGCCAAGCCAATCAAGCCCGATCCAGGCCGCGCCCGGCCCGCGGCGGATGGCGCGTGCGGAAATTTCGGCGGCGATCTTGTCGGCTTCGGCGGCGAACAGTCCCGGCGCGATCGCCGCATCGGGGGCCGCATCTTTGACTTCAGGCGCTGTCGGTCGCGCCGCCGGTTGCAGAACCGAATTGGTATTCTCGCGGATGACGTCGATTTGCCAGGCGATCTCCCGCGCGTCGAAATGCTTCATGCGATCGATGGCACGGCTGAGGCCCGGCACTGCCACGGTCCGTGCTGACACACCCGTGATGTCGCAAATCTCATGGCCGTCAGTCGGCGTCACGAAATGCGGCACGTTCAACGCGACCAGAGCCGCGCGCTCGGCGCGCAGCAGCGGCCATAGCGGATCGCCCTCCTTGTCCCACTCCGACAGCCGGGCGATGAAGTCGGCTTGTGCCGACCAGATGGCGCCGTCGTCCATCGGCTGGTGGTTACGCAGGCGCTGCAGCAGCATGTAATAGAACCGCGTCGGCCGCACGACTTTGCGCACTGGCAGGCCTTCGAAGCCCTCGAACAAGGCCGCCGGCGCCGCGCCATACTGGCGGCGCAGAAAATCGGCGTAAGCGGCAAAGCCCGCGACGAAATCGTCGATATGATCGGCGAACTTCGCGCGACGTCCGCCGCTATGCGGCAGATTGGTGTTGCTGGTGCCGGCTTCGACCGTCTTGGCCGGCCGCATGGCGTCCGAATTGACGTCGTTCCAGGCGATGACGGTTCGCGCGCCCCAGTCCGCGGTCATGCCGCCCATGGCGAAAACACTATTGTCGACGGAGCGTCCATAGGCTGGCAGCAGGCCGACGGTCATGACCGAGTTGGCGACGATGTCGAGCGCCGCATCGAAAGCCGCGCTCTCCGGCTCGCGGACTTTGTGCTCCTCGGCGCTCGGCTGCAGAATTGTTTCAAGATCGATCGGCACCGGATGATCGCCGGAAGCGATCATGTTCTCCTGATGCATGTCGGTCGCGGCGAAGACGTGGAACAGCGCGAGCAGCGCGCCGGCGCGGCGGAAAAATGCGGCAAAGCCGCGCTCGTCCGCGCAATCGGTATGAGCGATGAATTCGGTCCAGCCGTAGCCGTCGCGGGCGATGCTGCGGACGGCTTTCAGCGCGAGCGGTGGATCGGCGCGGTTGAGCCGCTCGATGAGGCCGTGCCATACGGTGTCGAGCCGCAGATCCTTGGGCTTATAGACGACGCGCGTATCATCGGCGAAAGTTACGATCTGAACCGAGCGGCCGAAATTGTGCGGATCGGACAAGTCGCCGTCGATCTGCGCGACTTGGCTTGGCGCAGCAATCTGGCTTGGTGCAGCAATCTGGCTTGGTGCGGCACTCTGGCTTGGTGCGGCAGTATCGAGGAGATCGCGGCGGAGCGTCGGCAGGTCGGCGTCAAGCCGCAGCATGAATTCGCGCGACGTATCGATCCATTGCCGCGTGACCGTTGCAATCAGGCGCAGCAGCACCGGCTTGTCTTCGAACAGGCCAGTGAAGCCGCCGGCTCGCATGTCGACGACGAAGCGCTGGTAGAGCGCGGTCGCGCCTTGCCGCGGCTCGCCGGCAGCGCTTCGCGCTTTGCTGAAGCGCTCGTAGAGCGCCGGCGCGCAGAGGCCGGAGAGCTCCCGCAGCAGCGTGCGGCCCAAGCCGGTCCAGGCCGGCGCACTAAAGTGATCGAAGGCGCGTTGACCGATGCCGGCACGCAGTTGTGTTTGCGCTTGCGCAACGACGGGCGCCAGAAGCTGTTCGAAGGCACAAGCCTCGCCGCCCTCCGTCGCACCTGTGGGCCGCGGCCCTTGGGCACAGTCTTGCGCACAGTCCTGCAAGGTGGCGACGATCCACGCGGCGTCGGCAAGCCAAGCTGGAGCCTGGCGCGCATGGCGTGTAGTTCCGAGGCGCGCCCTGACGGCTGCGAGCGAAAGGCCGTCACGCGCCAAGCGGCGTTCGAACAATGCCTGATCGCCGCCGGTGCTCGATCGGCACCAGGCCGCCAGCCGGCGCGCGGCCTGATTGGTATCGCCGTACGGCTCCTCCGACGGCCCGAAGGCATCCGACAGAAGGTCGTCGATGGTGGCTGCACGCAGAATCAGGCGCTCGCAAAATGCTGAAATGTTCGCGCCAGCGGACGTAATCGCGGCATGACCGGGCGAATCATTTTCGCCTTGCGCAGGCGCAGTAGTGTGGGCGAGCGCACCTTCCGCTCGAGCTTTACCGGAGGTGTTTTTGTCGCCCGAAACAGTCGCGAAAATCGAGCGTTTTATCTTCATAAATCAGCCATATGTCCCACACGCGATAGACTTTACACTATCCGCCGCCGATGATTTAATGGGCATCTGGCGGGGGGGTTTTCACGCAATTTCTCGTCCTGCCTGATGACTATTGCCGGCGCGGCTGGCGAACCAAAGGGAACATCGCTATGACTCACACCATCGAGCAGACCGAAGAAGAAATCCTCTCCTTCCAAGTTTCCGACGAGGCGCTGGAAGCCGCGGCGGGTTCGGTGAAGGAAAATGCGGGCGCTTTCACGCTCGCCTTCTGCTCCGGTCTCGACACCTGCCCGGCGTAATCGGATTTAATTTCGGTCTGCCGAGGCTGGTTCTCTAGAGCAGTTTCGGTCGCGAAATTTCATTCCTGATTTGCCAGACTGGCACGGTTTTCGACGAGGCGCCGTTTTACGGCGCCTCGTTTTTTATGAGGCTTGACGCCATTTTGCACCTCGCTCTTATCGGGTTTCTCAGCCCTGTTCCTGAGCGACGAAGGGCCGGATGGTCTCGTCCTTCAGTATCTTTTCGAAATAATCGATGGTTCGCGTCAGCCCTTCGCGCAGCGGGGTTTGCGGCGCCCAGCCGAGCGCTTCGCCGGCTTTCGAAATGTCCGGGCGGCGCTGGCGCGGATCGTCCTGCGGCAGCGGCCGATGCACGACGCGCGACTTGGTGCCGGTGAGTTCGATCACCAGCGAGGCGAGCTCGAGCATGGTGAATTCCTTCGGGTTGCCGATATTGATCGGCCCGGTCACGCCGTCCGCCGAGCTCATCAGCCCGATGAGCCCGTCGATCAGGTCGTCGACATAGCAGAACGAGCGCGTCTGCATGCCGTCGCCGAACACGGTGATGTCGCGGCCAAGCAGCGCCTGCACGATGAAGTTCGACACCACGCGGCCGTCGTTCGGATGCATGCGCGGGCCATAGGTGTTGAAGATGCGCGCAACTTTGATGCGCAGCTTGTGCTGCCGCCAATAGTCGAAGAACAAGGTCTCGGCGCAGCGCTTGCCTTCGTCGTAGCAGGAGCGCGGGCCGATCGGATTGACATGGCCCCAGTACTCCTCGGTCTGCGGATGGACATGGGGATCGCCATAGACTTCCGAGGTCGAGGCCTGGAGGATTTTCGCGCGCAGACGCTTGGCAAGGCCCAGCATATTGATGGCGCCATGCACGCTGGTCTTGGTCGTCTGCACCGGATCGTGCTGATAGTGAACGGGTGAGGCGGGGCAGGCGAGATTGTAGATCTGATCGACTTCGACATAGAGCGGAAAGGTCACGTCGTGCCGCATCAGCTCGAAGCGGTGATGGTCGATGATGGCGTCGATATTGCGCCGTGTGCCGGTGAAATAATTGTCGGCGCAGATCACGCTTGCGCCCTGCGCCAACAGCCGCTCGCACAGATGCGAGCCGAGAAAGCCCGCGCCGCCGGTCACCAGGACCCGGTTCTCAAGATGCATCGCTACCTACTCCGAAGGAAATTCCCCCGCTTTCACAATGGTATCGCAGGGGCTGAGCCAAGCAAATCCTGATCAAAAATAAAGGGCGCGCCGCCGCGGGCCGCCCACACGTCCCGGTCGGAGCACCGCCGTCCGGAACAGCAGGGCTCTTCCTAACGTTCGAGGCGGCATCGTCAAGCTTTGGGCTTCGGCGTCTAAGCGGCGCGCTAGTTTTATCGCGCCGATGCCGGTCTTAACCGGCCGTTAACCATAACACCGCCACGTTAGCGCCGATAACGAGGCGACTCGCAGTCCAAGGCGACTTGCAATCATGGCATTCACCGCAACCGGAATGGAGCGGGGCGGCTGGCGCAATCAGGCGCGGCGCCTTGCCCTTGTCCCGATGGCAGCGGCCACGGAATTCGCGCTCGCCGATCCGCTGCCGCAAAGCCCGCCGCCAATTCAGTGGACCGCCGATTCTCCGGCGCCGCCGCAGGCCTCGCCTCCCGATGTCGAAGCCCGACAGCCGCCCAATTCGGAACGTCCCAAATCAGAGCGCTCCGGATCGGAGCAGCGCGAAGCCGGTCTTGACGCATCCGATCTTGTCGCGCTCAGGCAATTGATCGCGGTGAAGACCACCGCGGCGAAGATGCTCAATGAGCGCATCCGCAAGCTCTCGGCCGAGGGAACGGCAAAGGACAAGCGGATTGCCGAACTCGAAGCTCAGCTGCTTTCGGCGCGCGAAGATCTCGCCCATAGCGACAATGAGAACCATTCGCTGCAGGCATCGCTCGATCTGACGCTGGGCGAGAGCGCACGCCTGTCCGGGCGGGTCTGGGACACCGGCGTCGAGGCTGATGCGCTTAAGGCGCAGGTCGAAAGCGCCAAGTCGGCCCTGCGCGCAGTGGAAGCCGAGCGCGACCGCCTGACCATGGCGGTGCAGCAGACCAAAGAGCTAAGCCGGGTCGAAGCCGACTTTCTCAACAGTCAGATCGAGGCCATGGCGTCGCGTGCCGCCACGGCGGAGGACATGCTGGCGGAGGCCCGGCGAAGCCTGGTCGCGCGCACCGAAGAGAGCAAAGAGGCATTACGCAAGGCGATGGAAGTGGGGCTGTTGCGCAATGCCGCCGACCAGGCGCTGGGCGAGGTCCAGGCTTCACTGCAAGCGAGGGAACATGCGATCCGCGAGCTTGAAAAGTCGCGCACGGCGCTGATGGGTGAGGTCGGCGCCTTGCTCGAAGCCTTCGAGGCGCGCGCCACTGCGCTCGCCGCGGCCGAAGACAAAGCCAAGTCTCTTGAGCTCCGCGTTACGGAAACCGAGGCCAAGGCCGATTTTCATGCCAATGCCGGCGCCAAAGCTGAGGCGCGGCTCGCCGCAGTGCTGGGCAAGATCGACAGTCTGAGTTTCCAGCTGCAAAACCAGCAATCCACGCAGACGGCAAACGCCGAAGCCGAGCACATTGCGATAGCTTTGGTGCGCCGGGTCGAGGATGCCGAAGCCAAATCGGCCTTGGCCCAGAGCCAGATCGAAAGCCTGAATTCGAAGCTGCAAAGCCAGCAGGCCGCTCTCGCCGAGGCCGCCGGCGCGATCCAATCGCTCGCCGACCAGGCCTGCAACGCCGAGACCAATTCGCGCGCGGCGCAGAGCGCCATGCTAAACCTGAGTGCGGAATTGCAGCACGAGCAGGCGCGTCGCGCCATCGCTGAGGTCGCTCTCAGCAAAGTGGAGACCGAGGCAGTGCGGCTGCGCAACGAAGTGAACCGGCTTCGCAAAAGCCACCAGCAGGTCAGCGCCAAGGTCGACACGATTCGCGATGCGGAGCGCGCTGAAGCCGCCGCAGAGCCGGTGCCGGCGGTGATCCGCTCGGCGCAGTCCATGCTCGCCGCAACGATCTCGCTTTAAAGCCAGCCTGTGATCGGCGCCGCCGCCACCGTGACCGGTCGCGCCCGAATTCGGCGGCCGGTCGCCTGCGTATGTGCGTTTAGAACTCTTCCCACTCGGGGCCGTCTTTGACCGCAGCGGCAAGTGCCGTCTGCATCCGCCCGACCGGTCCGCCGCCGTTCATGCCCGCCGCCGCTTTGGACTTGGCGGTCACCGCCGCCGGCTTGGCAGTGGGTTTGGCTGGCGCCTTGGGGGCGGGTGTCGCCACGCGCGGAGAAACTTTCGCTGCGGGCGCTGCGGCCATCCGTTTGTTGCCCGCGGACATGACGTTATGCTGCGCGCCGTCGTCGAGGCGGAACACCGCGACCTGTTCGGTCATGGCGACGGCCTGGGTCTCGAGCGTCTTGGCGGTCGCGGCGTTCTCTTCCACCAGCGCCGAATTCTGCTGCGTCACCTCGTCCATCTGCGTCAGCGCGCGGTTGACCTGTTCGAGGCCGGTCGCCTGTTCGGCGCTGGCGGCGGCGATCTCGGCCACGGTTTCCGCCACGCTCTTGATGGAGGTAACGATCTCGGTCAGCGCCGCGCCCGCTTTGTTGACGAGGTCGACGCCGCCCTTCACCTGGCTGTTGCTGTTGGTGATGAGGTCCTTGATATCCTTGGCGGCCTGCGACGAGCGCTGCGCAAGGCTGCGCACTTCGGAAGCCACCACGGCGAAGCCGCGGCCGGCTTCGCCGGCGCGCGCCGCCTCGACCGCGGCATTGAGCGCGAGCAGATTGGTCTGCCGCGCGATCTCGTCGATGACGCCGATAATGTCGGCAATCTTGCGCGAGGATTCCTCGATCCGCGCCATGGCCTGGACCGCCTGCGCCACCACCTCGCCGCCGCGATCGGCGACTTCGCGAGTTGCGGTGGCCGACTGGCTGGCTTGCTGAGCGTTGTCGGCGTTCAGCTTCACCGTCGGCTGCGATCTGTTCCATCGACGCGGAGGTCTGTTCGAGGCTCGCGGCCTGTTCCTCGGTGCGCTGCGACAGGTCGGTGGTGCTGGTCGAAATTTCCGCCGACGCATTGGTCACTTCGCGCGTCGACGACACGATGGCGCTGATAGTCTGCTGCAGCTGGCCGATGGCGCCGTTGAAGTCGTCGCGGATCTTGATGTATTCGGCGGCGAATTGATCGCTCAGCCGGTAGCTGAGATCGCCTCGCGCCATGCGCTCGAGGCCGGCGCCGAGCGACTGCACGACGCGAGCGACCTGGGCGGCGGCTTCCGCGCGCGCTTCCTCGTTGCGGCGGCGCTCCTCGTCGGCGGTGCGCCGCTGTTCGTCGGCGGCGCGCTGCTGCTCGGCGGATTTCGCCTCGGCGTCCTTCAGCGCCAGCGCGTTGTCTTTGAAGACCTGAACCGCCTTCGCCATGGTGCCGACTTCGTCGCCGCGGTCCTGGCCGGCGATTTCCGTCGTCAGATCGCCCTCGGCCAAAAGCTTCATATTGTCGCCAAGGCGAACGAGAGGCTTGGTGATCTTGGCCATCGCGATCCACAGGCCGAGCACGCCGCAAAGCGCGAGCCCGATGACGCCGATCAGCGACGTCGTGATGATGGTGGTCGTGACGCTCGCCGAGGCTGCCGCCGTCGCGGTCTTGGCCTTCTCGATCTGGCCGTTGGCGAAATTGCTCGCGGTCGATGTGAACGCGCCGATCAGCGCATCGCATTTGACCATGCCCTTGGTCGCGCCGTCGTTGTCGTCCTTCAAGCCCAAAGCGCAACAACGGGAGCGACGCAGGCGTTGATGGCTTGCGCCTTGGCCAGCAGATCGTCGAAGAAGCCCTTGTTTCCTGGGTCGAACCCTTCGGCCTCGGTGAGGAGCTTAATGGCATTGTTCCCGTTCGATTCCACCGACTTGGCGGCGGTCGTGGCCTCCGGCGAATTGCCTGGATAAGCGATGGCGCGATAGGCGGCATAGCCGATGATGTTGATCGAGCGGGCGCCGCGGGCCAGCGCCAGAACGGCGGGCTCTTCCTTGGCGGCCAATTGCGTATAGGTCTGGTCGACGCCGTGCAGCGAGAGCGCGCCGAGGATGACGACGAGTGCCGTGACCGCGCTGAGCAAGCCGATGACGGAAAGGATTTTCACCGAGATTTTCAGATTATCCAGAAAACGCATCTTGAGAGGTTCCTTTTCCCCAGCCGCGGTGTGCGGTTCGGATCGCCGATGGCCTGAGGCGCCCGTTGCCCCACCCGCTAAAGGTGTAAAAAAATGGTTGGTTTTTGATTAAAATGGGCGGAATTGCCGCAGGTTTCCGGCCGCGGCGCTTTAGCGCCGTCGAGAAGCGGTGTTTTCTGCGACGAAGCCCGATAGGATGGCCCGATAGAATAAAGCCGCAACCGGCCGTTCACGCCGGAAGAACGCACTGGGATGAGGGATAGGAACGCCGTGATGAGGATGCTTCATGCGGCGGCGGTCGCCGCCGCGCTGATCTGTATTGGGTTCGCTGCACAGCCGCTTTTCGCCGATGACTATCCGTCGCGGCCGATCACCGACATTGTCGCGTCCACGCCCGGCGGCGGCACCGACATCGTCTCGCGGATTTTCGGCGAGCAATTGTCCAAACAAGTCGGCCAGCCTTTTGTCGTCGAAAATCTTCCCGGCGCCGGCTCATTGACCGGCACCGTCACCGCCGCGCGCGCGGCGCCGGACGGCTACACGCTGCAGACCGGGCTCACGGCAAGTATGGCGGTGAACCCGTCGCTGTTTGCCAATCTGCCTTACGATCCGGTGACCGATTTCGAGCCGGCCGGCATGTTTGCGAAGTTTCCGTTCGTTCTCCTGGTCAGCAATAATTTCCCGGCGCATTCGGTGAAGGACCTCATCGCGCTCGCCAAGGCGAAACCGGGCGAGATCAACTATGCCTCGGCCGGCAACGGCACCGGGCAGCATCTGTCGATGGAGCTGTTCAAAGTGATGGCCGGCATCAATCTCGCGCACGTACCTTATCGCGGCGCGGCCCCGGCCTATGCCGATGTCATGTCGGGCCAGGTACCGGTATTCTTCGACAATCTCGCCGCCGCGATCGGCCAGATCAAAGGCGGCACGGTGCGCGCGCTCGCGGTCAGCGGCACCAAGCGCTCGCCGCTCCTGCCGGATGTCCCGACGGTCGCCGAGGCCGGCGTTCCGGGCTACTCCAATTATGTCTGGTTCGGACTGTGGGCGCCGAAAGGCACGCCGCAACCGATCATCGACAGGCTGCATGCCGAAATCCAAAAAGCGCAGGCCGATGCAGGGGTGAAGCAAAAAATCACGCAGGGTGCCGGTGAAATCCTGGACATGCCGCTCGCCGACATCAAGCCGTTTCTAAAGACCGAGATCGCCAAGTGGGGCGATGTGGTCAAGCGAGCCGGCATTCAGGTGCAGTAGGGTGGCGACGGCTAAGTCTCGAAAGTGCGACGGCGGATTTCCTCGATGACGATGCTGTTGTCGAGGTCGGCTTCGCCGTGATCGACGCAGGCCTGCAACACGCCTGCATTGATTTCGAGCAGCGGCAATTTCTGACCGAGCTTCTTGGCCTGGTCGAGCATCAGATGCACGTCTTTTAATGTCTGCCGCACGCGGCCTTCCGGCTTGAAATCACCAGAGACCATCTTCGGGCCTTTGGTGCCCATCACCTGCGACTCCGCGGCCGATGATCGCGCGACTTTCAGAAACGCCGCCGGATCGAGGCCGAGGCGGCTTGCAAACACCAAGCCTTCGGCGAGCGCGAGCCGGTGCAAACCGAGAATGAGGTTGATCGCAAGCTTGGCGCGGCCGCCGTCGCCGTAGCCGCCGATGTGAAAGCGGCGCGGGAACAGCGCATCGAGCACGGCCGCTGCATCTTCCGCCGCATGCGCATCGCCGCCGATAAGACCCACGCCGTCGCCTTGGCGCACCTGTTCGCTGGTGCCCGACACCGGCGCTTCAAGAAAGCGCAAACGGCCATCGATCCGCGCGCCAAGCGCCGCGATCCGATCGGGGTCGCAGGTCGAGGTGCAGATCACGATCTTGCCGGCGGCGGCGGGGAGCAGCGTGCGCTCAACAACATCCTCGACCTGATCGGTCGAGAACACGGCAAGCACGATCGGATCGCAGTCGCGCGCGATCTCTGCAAGTGAAGCCGTGCGCACGCCGATCTGCGCCATGCGCGCGGATTTCGTCGCATCGACGTCGAAGGCCGTCACGGCAAAGCCCGCGGCGATGAGGCGGCCGGCATAGACTTCGCCCATCAGGCCGAAGCCGACGAGGCCGACGGGAGTGTGAGGGGGCATCGAATTCCCTACCAGTCATTCCGGCCGAGCGGAGCGAGAGCCGGAATCCATAACCTCTATGAGAGAGGTTACCATTCAGCGCCAGTCTTCGTCCTTTCGCGATTATGGATTCCGGGTTCGCGCCTGCGGCGCGCCCCGGAATGACGAGGCCTCACTCCAGCACCGCGATATTCAGCTCGCGCGCCACCGCATCGAGGCTGTCGCGCAGCGCTTTGGGCATCGGCACGCCATGGGCGCGGCGGTCGAGCAGCTTGGTGTGGCTCTGCTCGCCCGGCAGCCAGATGCGCGCGACGCCGGGCAGCTTTTGCGAATTGCGGATATCGCGGATCACCTGATCCACCGCGCGCTTGAAGTCGCCGATCGGCATGAAGGTCTCGACCGACAGCGCCGCGATCGCTTGTCCGGTATTGGTCGCCTGGCCGGTATTCTTGACCATGTCGACCACGTCGCGGCCGATCGCCGCGCGATTGAGCGCGCCGGCGAGGAGCCCGATGACGAGGCTCAGGCCATAGCCCTTGTAATCGCCGATCGGCAGGAGGTGTCCCTCGTCGGCCCGTTTAGGGTCGGTGAGCGGCTTGCCCTCGCGATCAATCATCCAGCCGACCGGCATCTGTTCGCCGCGTTGCGCCTTGAGCCGCACTTTGCCGTAAGCCGCAACCGTCGGCGCCATATCGAGCACGATCGGCGGCTCGTCGCCCGCCGGCACCGCGACCGCCACCGGATTGGTGCCGAGGAGGCTCTCGCTGCCGCCCCATGGCGGCAGATGATTGTTGCTGCCGACGGCGAAGTAGAGCCCGATCATGTCGCGCGCGAGCGGCATGGTGACGTAGAGTGAGGCCGGTCCGGCGTGGTTGCTCATGCGCGCGCCGACCCAGCCGACGCCGGTGGCCGTTGCCTTCTCGATCGCGAGCTCGGCGGCGCGCTTCATCACCAGATGCCCCATGCCGTTGCCGCCGTCGATCAAAGCCGCCGACGGCCGGTCGCTCACCACGCGGATATCCGGTTTCGGGCTGATGCCGCCGGCACGGATGCGGCGCACATAAAGCGGCAGGCGGATCACGCCATGGGTGTCGCTGCCGCGCAGATCGGCCTCCACCATCAGGCGCGCAAGCGTCTGCGCGTCCTCCGCCGGCAGGCCCGCGGCAACGAAGGCGCCGGCGATAAAGCGCTCGATCCGCTCGGCCGGAATGCGGTCACTCATCTCGTGCGACATGGATACTCTCGTGGGCGCTTCCTTGGATGTTTCCCTGGACGTTTCCCTGCGGCATGGGTGTCATGTTCCGCGGTCAGGGCGAGGCTGGCTAAAAGTGCGGGCGGATCATAAGATCAATTGCACTTCGGAGGTAAGTCCAGATGGGCACGGCGACGGCGGAAAAACTCAAAACTATCGACGGTTGTTTCGGTAATTATCCGCAGACCCAGGCGCTGAAAAGCGGCGCCATCACTTCCGACCGCGTGGCGCTCCGTCTCACCGAAGTCAATCCGATCTACAAATCGTTCTTCATGATGGTGCGCGAGCTGAAATTCGACGTCTGCGAGATCGCGCTCGTCACCTATCTGCAGGCCAAGGCTTTCGGCAAGCCTCTCACTTTGATGCCGGCGACGATGATGGGTCGCTTCCAGCACGGCACGCTGCTGTACAATTCCGAACGCGGCGTCGTGACGCCGGACAATCTCGCCGGCCGCCGCGTCGGCGTGCGCTCCTTCGCCCAGACCACCGGCTGCTGGATCCGCGGCATCCTATGGAAGGATTACGGCGTCGAGCTCGCCAAAGTGAAATGGGTGACGTTCGAGGACGCCCATATCGCCGAGTTCCGCGATCCGCCGGGCGTCGAGCGCGCCGCCGACGGCAAGGACATGACCAAGATGGTGCTCGACGGCGAGCTCGATGCGGCGATCTTCGGCACCGTCATTCCCGCCGATCCGCGCTTGAAAAGCGTCATTCCCGATCCCGACGCAGCGGCGCAGGATTGGTACAAGACATACGGCACCGTGCCGCTCAATCACATGGTCGTGGTCAAGAATTCGCTGTCGCAATCCGATCCTGGCGCGGTGCGCGAAGTTTTTCGCATGCTGCATGACAGTAAGATGGCCGCGGGCCTGCCCAAGCCCGGCGCCATCGACACGCTGCCGTTCGGCTTCGACGCGGTGAAACCCGCGCTTGATCTGATGTCGGCCTATGCGCTGGAAATGAAGATCATTCCGCGCCGCTATTCGGTCGAGGAATTGTTCGACGACACGACGGGCGCGCTGCAGGTATGACAGCGAAGGCGCGACGGGCTAACGCCGCGTAAACCTTTGTGGCAATTATTTCCAACAAAACCTCGGTTTTCGACACAATCGGTCACGGTCCCGCCCCGCCGGTCTGTTGAGGTTCCCCGCTGTCGGTGGGGAGCCGTTGTTGATGCGTTGCCGGGGGATTGCCTTCATCCTCGCAGGTTTTATTGCGCTCGGCGTCTGCGGCGCCGCGGCGGACCCGCTCGATTCCTCGATCACGGTGATCGGCAACCGGCATGCCGGCGCCGATATGGTGCGTTCGTATTTTCATGCCGGCGCCGGTGGCAAGCTTGACGCGCAGGCGACCGACGACGCGGTCAAGCGGCTCTATGCCACCGGCCTGTTCAGCAACGTCAAGATTTCGCGCGCGGGCGACCGCATTCTGGTCATCGTCGTCGAGAATCCGACGATCGGGCGGCTTGCCGTCGAAGGCAACCACAAGATCAAAGACGAAGACCTCAAGAAGGATCTGCAGTCGAAGGCCGGCGGCCCGCTGTCGCGCGCCTATATCCAAAGCGACGTCGTGCACCTGCTCGACGCCTACAAGCGGTACGGCTATTTCGACGCGCAGATCGTACCGAAAATCATCGAGCCCAAACCCGGCAGCAATATCGCCGCGGTCGATCTCGTGTTCGAGATCAAGGAAGGCGGCAAGCTCGCGGTGCGGCGCGTCATATTCAGCGGCAACAAGGCGTTTTCCGAGACCAAGCTTCGCGGCGTGATCAAGACCGGCGTCACCAATGTCGTAAGCTTCCTCCTCAACAACGACACTTACGACGCCGACAAGATCGAGAACGACCGCGATCTGCTGCGTCAGTTCTATCGCGACCACGGCTATGCCGATGCGCGGATTTCGTCCGACGGCAGCTACGACGCCGCGACCAAATCCGTCAGCGTCACCTTCAAGATCGACGAGGGTGCGCAATATCGTTTGGGCAAGGTCGGTCTCGATTCAAGCTTGAAGAGCGTCGATCCGGCTTCGCTGGCGCCGGTTCTGCACATGCAGACGGGCGACACCTACGACGCCGACGCGGTCGACAAGACGGTCGAGGATCTCGCGATCCAACTGGCCAGGAATGGCGAGCCCTTCGCCAATGTCGTCCCGCATGTCGAGCGCAAGCCCGGCCGCCAGGTCGTCGACATCGTCTATACCGTGCAAGGCGGCAAGCGAATCTATATCGAGCGCATCGATATTCACGGCAACCTCAAGACCCACGACGAGGTGATCCGCCGCGAATTCGATTTCGGCGAGGGCGACGCCTATAACCGCGCGCTGGTCGACCGCGGCGAGCGGCATCTCAAGGCGCTTGGCTATTTCAAGACCGTGAATATCAGCACCAAGCCCGGCTCGGCGCCGGACCGCGTCGTGCTCGATGTCGCGGTCGAAGAACGGCAGACCGGCAATTTCTTCGTCTCCGGCGGCTATTCCGGTTCGGACGGCTGGCTCGGCTCGATCACCGTCAGCGACACCAATTTCCTCGGCACCGGCAATATCGCCAAAATCTCGACGATCTACGGCCAATATGCCCGCGGCGTCGACGTCTCCTTCACCGATCCGTGGTTTCTCGACCAGCGGCTTTCCGCCGGCATCGATCTGTTCGGCAAGCAGACCTTCGCCAATACCAACCAGGCCTTCAATACCGAGCTCTACGGCGGCAAGGTCGTGCTCGGCACGCCGATCACCGAAAACCTGACCGTGAGCACGAATTACTCGCTCTATAAGCAGGGTCTGTCGCTCGACCCGTCGATCGGCTCCGCCTCGCTGCCGATTCAGCAGGCGGCGCAGATGGGCTCCTACTGGGTGTCGTCGATCGGCAATGGGGTGACCTATTCGACGCTCGACAATCGGAGGAATCCGACCGAAGGCGTATGGGCCAACGTCAATAACGACTTCGCCGGGCTTGGCGGCGCGGCGAAATTCGCCCGCACCACGCAGGACGTCCGCTACTATCACGAGCTCGGCGGCGACGTGGTCGGCATGGTGCGCGGGCAGGGCGGCTATGTCGCGCCGTGGGGCGGCCAGCAATTGCCGCTGCTCGACGGCTTCTTCGGCGGCCCGCAGCTCGTGCGCGGTTTCGCGCCGAACGGCTTTGGCCCGCGCGACATCACGCCGGGCACGACCATGGATAATCTCGGCGGCAACGCCTATTGGACGACGTCGGCGGAGCTGCAGGCGCCGGTGCCGTTCATCCCGCAGGATGCCGGGCTGAAAGTTGCCGCCTTCACCGATGTCGGCAGCCTGTGGGCCACCAGCGCCTCGAGCGCAACGACGATCGCGGCGATGTCGCCGTCGCAGCAGATCGCCAATTCCCGCGCCATTCGTTCTTCAGTCGGCGCCGGCCTGATCTGGGACTCGATGTTCGGACCGATCCGCGTCGACTACGCCTACCCACTGACCAAGCAGCCCTATGACGTCACCCAGCGCTTCCAGTTCAGCGCCGGGGGGTTCTAGAGCATGATCCCGAAAAGGCCTGCTCTCGGACTTGATCCGAGGGTGACAACCGGTTTCCCGCCCTCGCGAAGCCCGCCCGGAGGGCGAAACAAGGTCGGAAAAGATCATGCTCCAGAAATTCCAGCCCGCTATTTCATCCGTTCCTTCACCGGATCTTTGACGTTCTCGAATTTGGCGATTTCCACGTTCTGGACTTTGCCGTTCACTTTTTCGACGCGGCGAATATAGACCGTGTTGATGATATCGCGGGTCTCGGGGTCGATCGCGGCCGGACCGCGCGGGCTTTCCCACTTCATGCCTTTGGCGGCGGCGACCAGGCTATCGGCATCGGTCTTGCCGCCGGTCGCTTTCAGCGCTTCGTAGATGACATGCATGCCGTCATAGCCGCCGACCGAGAACAAATCCGGGTTGCGCTTGAACTCCGCATTGTAATCGGCGACGAACTTCCGGTTGAGCGCCGAGTCGTGGGCATGGTCGTAATGAAACGCCGTGACGATCCCGATCGCCGCGTCGCCCATGGCGTTGAGGGCGCTATCGTCGGTCAACTCGCCTTGGCCCATGATCTTGACTTTGCTCGGATCCATGCCGCGTTCGACCAGCGCTTTCGCCAACGCCGCCGGCTGCGAGCCGCCGGGAATGAAGACGAAGATGCCGTCCGCTCCTGAATCCTTGGCGCGCTGAACGAAAGCCGAGAAATCCGGATTCGCCATCGGCACGTGCGCGGCTTCGACGACGGTGCCGCCCGCCGGCTGTGAAGGTTCTCTGGAATGCGGCTTCCGCGTCGTGACCCGGCGCGTAGTCCGAAACCAAAATGAAGACTTTCTTGACCCCGTTCTTATAGGCCCAGGTGCCGAGCGCCTCGCAGTTCTGCGGTATGGTCAAGGATGTGCGCACCAAATAGGGCGACTTCGTCGTGATGATCGAGGTGGCCGCGTTCATCACCACCATGAACTTCTTCGCCTGCGCGGACAGGTCGGCGACCGTCATCGCTTCCGGCGTGATGACGAAGCCGGCGAGGATATCGACATTGTCATTGACGATGAGGTCTTGCGCCAGCCGCTTGGCGACATCCGGCGCGCCGCCGTCGTCTTTGCGGATGATTTCGATCTTCTTGCCGGCGACCGTGTCGCCGTGTTGCTTCATGTAGAGCTTGATGCCGTTGTCCATCTGCGCGGCCGCGTCGGTGAACTGGCCGGTATAGGTCATGATCAAGCCGATCTTGACGGTGTCTTCGGCCTGCGCCGGAGGTATCTGAACCGCAGCGGCTATGAACGGCAAAGCAACAAGGCAGCAAAGGCGGAGCAGCATCGTCCGCATGGTTTCATCCTCCCTGGAAGTCAGATTCTGGCTTAGGCCATGTTCTTGACTTGCGGCCATTCTGCCACAAGCGCGGGCAAGGAGAACGGTGCCGGCGAAATTTTGTTAAGGCCAAAGGCCGCAGGGATACGCCAACCAGCGGTATGGTGGGGCAGTATCCCACTGCTGCGTTGCAGCAGATATGCGATGAAGCGATCGGCTTGCCGGTCAGTGCGCGGGTGCAATCGCGGCCGAGCTGGCGAGCTTGACAACGTCATAGTCGTAAAGCTGCTTGCGGAATTCGGCATGCGCCACGATTTCGCGGTCGCGGATGGCAAGATCGCCGGACAGCGAATCGTAGCGCAGCCCGTTCTTGCGGGCGCCGGTTTGCACTTCGGCGACGCGGTCGCGCCGCAGCCCTTCATAGGCCAGCAACGCCGCGGGTGCGGCGTCGCGCTCCGCGCGCGACAATATGGTCGCAAGCGTAATGCCGTCCTCGATGGATTGATTGGCGCCCTGGCCGAGATGCGGCAGCATGGCGTGCGCGGCGTCGCCGAGCAGCGTCAGCCTGCCCTTGGTCCAGCACGGCAGCGGGTCGCGATCGTAGAGCGCCCAGAGGAATGTCTTCTGCACATGCCGCAGCAGTTTCTCGACCTGCGGATCCCAGCCGGCAAAATCCGCCCGTAGTTGATCGGGATCGCCAGGTACCGACCATGATTCCTCGATCGCCTTGTTTGCGGGCACGAAGCCGACGAAGTTGATCAGTTTGCCGGCGCGCAGCGGGAAAACCAGGAAGTGCTTGCGCTCGCCGAGCCACATCTGCCAGCGATCCATCGGCCAGTCCGGAACGTCGGCGTGCGGCACGGTACCGCGATAGGCGGCCGAGCCGGAGAACACCGGACGCGACGGCGGCGTCACATGTTTCTGCAATTCGGAATGGATGCCGTCGGCGGCGACGACAATGTCGCCTTCGACAACGGCGCCGTTGGCAAACCTGACTCGGGCACCGGCTTTGTCCTGTTCGAAACCGGTGCAGCGGTGTCCGGTATGGATGATCTCTTTCGGCAGCGCGCTCGACAGGATGTCGATCAGGTCGGCGCGGTGCATGCCGAAGGTCGCGTTCCAGCCCGAGGAGTCGGTGACCTGCACTGGCGCGATCGGGGTGCCATCATAACGGAAATAGCGTGACGCCGACCCGACCCTGGCGCCCCATTTCTCGACCTGGTCGCCGAGCCCGACGCGCTGCAACTGGCGCATGCTGTTGGGCGTGATGTAGACGCCGGCGCCAACTTCGCCGAGCGCCGGGGCCTGCTCGTAGACCTCGACCGGGAAGCCCTTGGCAAGCAGCGCATTTGCCGTGAACAAGCCGCCGATGCCGCCGCCGACAATTATGATCTTCGCTTTCGTCATGATGAGCCCTTGGCGAATCCTCGTTGCTCTTTCAGGCCACTTCGCGCCTCATGTCGGCGCTGTTGTTTGCGACCAGATGCAATGGCAGCACGTCAGGCTGCAACTGCCAAAAAAGCATAGCCAAAAAAAGCATAGCCAAAAAAGGATAGCGAAGTCATCATTCACGAAGTTTGATTAAGATCAACGCGGAATCGGCGCGTTCCGGCCGGTATCGCCTCTCCCGGATGCCCGGTCCGGGGAGGGCGACTGTCGTTCACGCCGCCTTGCTAGGCGAGGCCGGCACGACCTCTTTCACCGCACCCTTCCAGCCATTCGCCGTCACATCGAAGACGATGCCTTCCGGTGTCTTGTATTTGACCTCGTAGAAGACATTAGGATCCTTCTCGAAGCGCCCTGTCATATAGGATCCGCCGGCCGACTTGATCTTGCGATCGGTCTCGTCGACATCGTCGACCCACATGCCGAAATGGATGATGCCCTCGTAGCCGTCCTGGTTTTCGAAGCCGGGCACCGGCTCTTCGGCGAAGTTCAGCAGAGCGACATTCATCACCCCGTCGGTCAGGTAGACGCCGCGCATCGCCTGACCGGCGCGCGTCATGCCGAAGGCCTCCTCGAAGAACTTCGCCGCCTTGTCGGGGTTCTTTACCGCAATCGCGATATGCCTGAGTTTCGCCACGGCCAATCTCCTTTGCTCCGCTCTGACTTCGCACGCTAGCGGGGTTGCCATTCCGGTGCAATTCCAATGCCGGAGATCAGCAATGTCGATTTGCGCGCGCCGCCGCTAAATCGGGCAGCGTGCCCAGAAATACTGATTGACGTGAAAACGGCCGCCGGATGGAGTCCCTGAAACCCATGGCGCAGAGGATCCTGGATGCCGCACCGTTTGTTAGTTCACCTCTTCGGCGTCCTGATTGCCGCAAGCGTGGTGACGCGGGCCCATGCGGCGTGGCCGGAACGTCCCGTCACGCTGGTGGTGCCGTTTGCGGCAGGGGGAATCACCGATACGCTTGCCCGCATCACCGCGGCGCGCCTGCAGACAGTGCTCGGCCAGGCCTTTGTCGTCGAAAACCAGACCGGGGCCGCGGGCGCCATCGCGACCGGACGCGTGGCTCGGGCGGAGCCGGATGGCTACACGCTGTTGTTCTCGACATTGACGCAGATCGCTGTCGTGCCGCTGACCGAGAAGGTCACATACGATCCGATCAACGACTTCAAGCCGGTGACGATTATCGCGACGAGCCCCTTCGTGCTGACGACGGATGCCAGCTTTCCTGCAAATACGCTCGCCGAGTTCATCAGTTATGTGAAAGCTCATCCGGCGCAATTCACTTACGGTACGGCGGGCGCCGGTAGCCTCTCGCACATTTCGGCTGCGGTTTTTCTTAAACGCGCCGGGCTCGACATGACCATGGTGCCTTATCGCGGTCTGGTTCCAGCCTTCGATGATTTGCTGGCAGGCAATCTGCAAATGGTCTCGGCCACACCCGTCGAGCTGCAGCCGTTTCTGCACACCGGAAAGGTACGGCTTCTGGCCTCGAGCGGCGCGGCGCGTTCGCCCGGCCTCCCCGACGTTCCGACGATTGCCGAAACATTCCCCGGACATGAAGTGGTGACGTGGAATGGCATTCATGCGCCGGCGCGGACGCCCCAAGCGGTCATCGACACGCTGGCCCGCGTCATCCTGGCGGCGCAGCAGGACAAGGATTTCACCGCCCGGCTGCAGCAGATCGGAGTCGATCCGGTTGCGATCACGCCGCTAGACTTTCAGGCGCGGATCGCTGCTGAAACAGAGTATTGGCGTAAGCTCGTATCTGAAATGGGTCTGCAAGCTCAGTAGCGAGCAAGGTATATCGAGGCTGATCCGGTGAGCAAAACGGGAAATGTCATTGTCGTAGGCGCGGGCCCTGTCGGGATCGTCTGCGCGCTCGCGCTCAGCCGGCGCGGAATCCCGGTCACGCTGTTCGAGCAGGAGCCGGCGCCGGTGAAGGACCAGCGCGCGGCGTCCATACATCCGCCAACGCTCGCGATGCTCGACGATATCGGGGTCACCTCGCGCATCATCGACAAGGGCCTGATCTCGGCGAAATATCGCTTTCACGATCGCCTCGACAGCAGCGTCGTCGCCGAATTCGACCTCGGCCGCATGCGCGACGAATTCCGCTTTCCCTTCGTTCTGCAGTTCGAGCAATACAAGCTCACCGCGGCGATCTCTGCCGAATATGCCGACGGCGCGGATTTCGACGTCCGCTTCAGCCATCGGGTCTCGTCGCTGTCGCAGGACGCGACGAGCGTCACCGTTGAGGTGATGTCGCCCGCGGGTGCCGAAACGCATCGTGCTGATTTTGTGATCGGCTGCGACGGCGGCAGAAGCACGGTCCGCAAGCTTGCCGACATCGCCTTCGACGGTTTTCGTTATCCGGAAAAATTCATCAAGATCGCGACCACGTTCGATTTTGCCGGGGTTAACCGAGAGCTGGTGTTCCGGAACTATTTTTCCGATCCGAACGAATGGTGCAATTTATTCAAGGTGCGCGGCGAGCGCGATCCCGGACTGTGGCGCGCGATATTCCCGATGCGGCCGGACGAGACCGAGGAGACTGCGCTCGACCCGGATCGCATCGAGGAGCGGCTGCAGCGGTTTTTTCCGCGCAACGGCCGCTATGAGGTCGAATACGTGAATGTCTATAGCGTTGCCCAATGCGTCGCTGCGACCTTTCGCCAAGGCCGCATTCTGCTCGCCGGCGACAGCGCGCATGTCAACAATCCGATCGGCGGCATGGGCATGAACGGCGGAATGCACGATGCTTTCAATCTGGTCGATAAGCTCGCGGCGGTGCTTCACGGCGCCGCCGGCGAAGACGTGCTCGACCGTTATGACCGCCAGCGCCGGCACGCCGCGGTAAGCTATGTGCAAGCTCAGACCATCGCCAACAAGCGGCTGATGGAGGAGCGCGATCCGGCGGTGCGCGCGCGCAATTTCGATGAGCTCAGGCGCACCGCGGAAGACCCTCAGCGCGCCAAGGCCTATATGCGGCGGGCGGCGCTGCTGGAAAGCCTGAACAGCGCCGCGGCCATTGCATAGCGTGGAGCGCCGCTGCTTACTTCTTCCCGTCCAGCAGCCAGCCGAATTTCTCCTGCGCCTTGCGCGCGACTTCCGGGCTCGGCGTGTTGGTCGCCGGGAACTTGTCGCGCCAGTGGTAGGGCCGGCAGGCATCGATCACCGCGACCGAATGCGTCATGTCGCCCGCGGCGCGCTTCCACGGCGGCAGCGCCGGATCGGCGGGAGAGTCCCACGAGCCGTTGATGAACTGGATCGACTGCGACGGGTCGGTGCGCGACAGCATGGCCCAGAGCAGATGATCGAGATTGGTGACGTCGACATCGTCGTCGACCACCACGACATATTTCGACGCATAGGCCGAGGCGCCGCATTGCGCGGCGATATGGCCGGCCTGCACCGCGTGGCCCGGATAGCGCTGGGTGATCGACACGCCGTGGAATAGCCGCGCGCCGCCGATCTCGTGGCACCAGACCTGCTGCACACCGGGTACGCCGGCATTGGTCATGTTCTGCTTGATCGTCGCCGAGCGCAGCACCGCGCGGTAACGCGCCATCTCGTCGGGACCGGCGCCCATCGGCGGCACGCCGAGCAGGATCGGATCGTTGCGATGATAGATCGCCTTGATGTCGAGCACGGAGGTGGGCTTGGCGCCGCCGGCATAGTGGCCGGTCCATTCGCCGAACGGTCCTTCGATCTCGGTCTTGCCGTCGGTGACGAAACCTTCGAGCACGATCTCGGCCTGCGCCGGGAACGGCAGGCCGGTGACCTTGCCGCGCACCATCTTGACCGGCCGGCCGCGCAAGCCGCCGATGACGTCGATCTCGAAAATGCCGTAGGGCACTTCGAGGCCACCGTAGAAGAATGTCAGCGGATCGCCGCCGAGCACCATGGCGACCGGCATCGGCTCGCCGCGCTTGAAATATTTGGCGCGGTGGATGTCGCCGTGATGGCCGGCGGCGATCAGGATGCCGACCGAAGTGCGATCGTGCACCTGCGCACGATAAGCGCCGGCATTGAGCCAGTCTTCCTCCGGGTCGCGGGTGATGCTGTAGGTGCCGGTGCCGATATAACGGCCGCCGTCTTTCTCGTGCCAGATCGGCGCTGGGAATTTGGTGACGTCGATGTCATCGCCCATCAGCACGTTTTCAAAGATCGGGCCGTCCTCGACGATCTGATGCGGGACGATTTTCTGATCTTTCAGATAGGCCTCGCGATAGGCGTCGCTTAATTCCCATTTCGACAGGTGATCGGGAAAGCCGAGCGTCATGTTGCGGCGCGTGCCGGCGAAGATGTTGAGCAGCAGGCGAAAGCCCTTGGGGCAGCCCGGGATATCGTCGAACACCACGCAGGGCCCATTCTCGGCGCGCAGCACGGCTTCGGCGGCAAGCCCGATGTCTTCCTGCCAGCTCGCGCCCGAGACGTTGCGCACTTCGCCGAGCCGCTCGGCTTGAGCGAGCCATTCGCGCAGATCGTCATAGGCGATGTTGGCCTCGACGTTGCTCTGGTCCATTTTCGGCGCTCCTCGGATGACGCATAATTGCGCCGCGTGATCGCGTCGTATGATTGTATGACACGACGGCGCGCACAATGGCGGCTGCGCGGCCCTTGTCAATGCACGCTTTGAGGGTGCGCTTACGTCAAGGTCGGCGACAAAGGTCCGCGCCAAAGCTCGGCGCAAACGCGCGCCGCTAAATTCGGCGTAAACAGCCGCGTCGAGGAACGTGTGGGCTTATTCCGCCTTTTCAAGCTGCGATTCCGCGCGCGCCCGCAGCCGATAAAAGTTCATCGCCGACACAGCCGTCTTCTGCTGCAATTTGGCGAAGCTTTGCGCGTTCTGCTCGGTCCCGGCGGCGCCCATAGCCCCGCCTATGGCGTTGCCCGCCCCGCGCATCTGCAGAATGGCGCGCGTGATCTCCCAGTTCAGGCCGATGGCCTTGGCCAGCACCATCAGGTGGTCCGGTCGATGATGAACGACGGCGCGTTCGATGTGGCCGACCGGCAGGTCGCACAATAGCGACAAGGCGACTGTCACCTCGTCGAATTTGCCGGCCCGCGCGAAATCGGCCAGCGCTTCGCTGTTCAGGCCGCCGGAGCGGTGCAGCGCTTCGACATGAGGGCGCGCCTGCGCATAGCTCGAGGAGTTTTCGCGCATCTGGGTCTGAATCTGATTCTTGGCCTGTGCGACCAGGTATCGGTAAAGCTGGACCTTCTGCCGGTCGGCGCTTTCGAGCTGCTGTTGGACCTCTTCGGAGGCGGCGGCGAACAGGCTCAACAGATGCTGTCGCGGAATGTCGGAGCGAGACCAGATGCGCAGCGCGAGTTCGCCGTCCTCGCGTGAGCGCGTCACCAGCCTGGTATGGCCGAATTCCGAAAATTTGGCGCCCGGATTCTGCGCCGTGCTGCGCACCACCTCGGTATCGCCGCGCTCGACGAGAATGTCGGTGACCGCTTCGCCGATCGTTTCGCGCAGCGAGATCGCGTAGAGATGATCCTGGCTCTTGGTCTTGGCGCTCTCGATCAGGGTGGCCTCGTCGAGCGCCCGCGAGTGCGACAGGATCGGGCCGGCGACCTTGATCTCGTCATCGAGCGCCAACAGGCGCGTGGTCTTGACCGGCGCCTTCGGACTCTTCGCGATCAGATCGCCGAACTCGGCGCGGGCCGAACTGTCGATGGCGGCAATGAGGCGGCTCATCACCTCGTCGAACATCGCGATGTGTTCTGCGGAGAAGCCCTCGCCGTTCATGATGAACAGGTCGGTCAGCCGCCGCATCACGCTGGCGCGATGGCGCAGATCGGTGTGGGCGATGGCGTCTTCAAGGTCGTCGATCAGCGATTTTCCCGCCGCGGCCGCGGACGGCGCGCCGGACGCTTTTTGCGCGCCGCCTTCCTTCGCGCCCGGAGCTGTCGACGGCGGATCTTTATGCAGCATCGACGATCGCTCCCGCGATTCGGTAGCCGTCGAACTTCAGTTCGGACGCGGGGCACGGCTTTTGAATGAGATAGCCCTGAATGGTCGAAACGCCCGCCATGCGCAGAATGCGAAGTTGATCTTCGGTTTCGACGCCTTCCGCGGTGGTCTCGATATCCATGCTGTGCGCGAGCGCGAGCACGGCGGAGATGATCGCGGCGCAATCGGCGCGGGTGGTCATGTCGCGGGTGAAGGACTTGTCGATCTTGATCTTGTCGAACGGGAACATCGTCAATTGATTGAGCGACGAATATCCGGTGCCGAAGTCGTCGAGCGCCACCGTGATCCCGAGATTTTTGAGCTTGCGCAACAGCGCGACGCAGTCGGCGCCATGTTCGAGCAGCGCGGTCTCGGTGACTTCGAGCTCGAGCCGTTCCGGCGGCAGCCCGGATTCGACCAGCACGCACATCACGTAGTCGAGCAGGCTCGAACTGCGCAATTGCACGGCGGACAGATTGACCGCCACTTTCACCGATGACGGCCAGGTCACGGCTTCGCGGCAGGCGGCGGCGAGCACCCATTCGCCGATCTGCAGGATGGTGCCGGATTCCTCGGCGAGCGGAATGAACTGGTCGGGCGGAATGAGGCCTCGCTCCGGATGGCGCCAGCGGATCAGCGTCTCGGCGCCGCGCATTTGGAGCGTCTCGGTGTCGACGATCGGCTGGAAATGGATTTCGAATTCCCCGCGCGCCAGTGCGCGGCGCAGCTCGTTTTCGAGCGTGTGCTTCTCGACCGCCGCCTGGCCGAGCGCCGATTCGAAGATCGCATAACGGTTCCGGCCGGAGGACTTGGCGTGATAGAGCGCGAGGTCGGCTTTCTTCAACAGCTCGTCGGCATGCGTGCCATGATCCGGCGCGAGCGCGATGCCGATGCTGGCGCCGATGCCGACATCGATCCCGCCGATGGAAAACGGCTCGGCGATGAGCGCGATGATCTTGGCGGCGAGCCCTTCCGCCGCCTCGGTCTGTTTCGAATCGTCGAATTGGATGATGGCGAACTCGTCGCCGCCGAGCCGCGCCAAGACGTCGGCTTCCTGCAGGGCATCCTTGAGCCGCTCGGCGACTTGTTTGAGCAATTCGTCGCCGGAGGGATGACCGAACGTGTCGTTGACCTGCTTGAAGCGGTCGAGATCGATCATAAGAACGTTGAATTCCTCGCCGCGCCAGCGGTAGCGCGAACAGGCGTCTTCGATCTTCTCGACCAGCGACGGCCGGTTGGCGAGCCCCGTCAGGGCGTCGTGGTGCGCCAGATAGGCGACGCGGGTCTCGGTGCGCCAGCGCTCGGTGATATCCTCATGCGTCGTCAGCCAGCAGCCGTCGGCCATCGCATGGCGCAGGATCATGACGACGCGGCCGTTGCCGAGCTTCTCGACGTCGGTCGAATTGCGGAACTGCGTGGCGATATATTCGGCGGCATCCGGTCCGTTATAGTTGCCGCTGCTGCGGCGATAGTCGACGATCCTTTCGAACGTCGTTCCCGGTTTCATCAGCTCTTCCGGCAGGTTGTAGATCTGCCGATAGCGTTCATTGGCGACGAGAATCCGATGTTCGGCGTCGAACATGCACAGGCCCTGCGACATGTTCTGCAGGGCCGCGGCAAATCGGGCGTTGGATTTTTTCAGCGCCTCGGTGCTTTCGAGCAAGGCGCGTTCGATGTTCTTGTACGCGGTGATGTCGTTGTGAATGGCCACCCACCCGCCGTCCGCCATCGGCTGGTGATTGACGGAGACCACACGGCCGTCGGTCAGCTCGTTTTCCAAAGCGAAGGGGACGCCGTCGGACACCTGGTCGACCCGTGTGGTGATATATTCCACCGAGCCGACCGGCGCCATGCCGGCGGCGATCCGCGCTTCGAGGATCGACTGTAAAGCCGTACCCTGCTTTATCTGCTCGGGGCGCAGCCCGTACATTTCCGCATAGCGATCATTGCACATGACGAGCCGCTTATCGCTGTCGAACATCGACAGGCCGTGCGTCATGTTGGCAAGCGCGGTGTGCAGCAGATGATTGCTCTGTTCGAGCGATTGTTTGGAGCGTTGCAGTTCGGCGTTGGTGGACAGCACGCGCGCGCGTCCGGCAGCGCCGAGCGCCATGACCACGAGCACGATCGCCGTCAGTATGGTGCCGGCGACGATGTAGTGTTGCAGCGTCTCATCGGCCTGTCGGAAGATTCCTTCCTTGGACATGCCGACGACGGCGACGAAAGGAAATCCGGCGACGGCCCGGTACGAAATCAGACGGATGAGACTGTCGAACCGGGCGCTGCTGTTGCTGGTGTTCCAATAATTTCCCTCCGGCGTCCGCTGGAGCGCACCGAAGACCGGCGAATTGACGATGGAAATGCCGGCGTAATTCCGCGCTGCCGAACTACCGCCGCCGCGCGCCCGCACGACGCCGTCGAGCCCGACGAGGGACACGACGCCGCCACGGCCGATATCGAGCGAACTGAAGAAGCTCTCGAGCTGTTGCACATCCACCGACGTGACGACGACACCGTCGAACGAGCCGTCCGCCTTGTTGAGCCGCCGTGAGAATTGAATCGCCTGCTTCTGGCTGATACGTCCGATGATCGGGGCGCTGACGTAAAGCTGGTCTTGAGGGCGATCGACTTGAAACTGGAAATGCGGACGATCGCCGACATAGATCGGAGTTGTGATCGGTCCCTGCGTCGATTGTTTGATGAAGCCCGCGGCGCTGGAAATGCCGAACTGGACCGTCATGTCGGCTTGCGGCTGAGTGGTCTTGGCCCAGGCTGCGATGTCGAAATTCTCCGGATCGCTCTGATAAGCGCGCCGCAGCGCCAAGAGCTCACTGTCGGATTCGCAGAAGATGCGCCGGATATATTCTTCGAGCACCCGCGTGAGATTGCCGCCCTGACGGACCGCGTCCTCATAGGCGCGATCGTGCTCCCGGCTGGCGAGCAGATAAATGCCGCCCCAGACAATGGCAATGACGGCGACGCCCAAATAGGTCGTCGATTGCCGAAATGCACGCAGCCGCTTTGTCATTCCGGGTAACTCGTCGATGTCGGGCCGTCCGCATGTTTATGTGACAGATATTTGTTACTGCGCAGTTGCGGGGGCAGCCAAAACACGAGGCATCAAACACAAAGGATACACTGCGGTAACCTTTAGAACCGCCTACCGTGCTGCGTCGCGGTGCAGTTCGGCCGCGCGCGATTCCCGGATTTGCACGCCGCTGCGGTTAGCGTGGGGAGGCAATTTTTCCCGCTGTATCTGGCTTGCTTTCATGCCGCGGGATCGGCGCAAGTTTTCACCAACCACGTTGCGAGATCGCCGCTCCGGTCGCAGGGACGGGGACCGGGGCCGCCAGGCGCCGACCCCGGGCGGACCTTGAGGGCGGACCCGGCGCTGCCGTTCCTCGCCTGCAAGGCAGCCTTTACGCCGGCAAGGCTTGTCGCGCCGCGTTCGGCCATGTAGCAAGCCGCTGTAGCGAGCGGTGCGCGCGCTGAGAGTTTGCCAAGCGGAATACGCTGGGGTGACCGCGTCGCCGGCAGAGGCGGCAAGGAAAGGGCGGCAACGCAGGGGAGGCGACGGGGAGGGGAAATGACCGCAACGACAATATCAGCCACAACAACAATGGATGCGGTCTCGCGGCGCTCGTTTCGCGAAGTCTGGGTGATCAGCATCGGCCACGCGCTGACGCATTGGTACCCAGCGACGTTCTATATCCTCTTGCCGCTCATCGGTAACGAACTCGGTCTCGATTACGCGCAGATCGGATCGATCCTCACCTGCCAATACGCGGCCGGCGCCATCGCCAATGTGCCCGGCGGCATTTACGTCGACACCGTGGGCCGCAAGGGCCTGCTCATGGCGATTTCGCTGTGCTGGATCGGCATTCCCTATCTGATCATGGGAGCCTCGCACACCTATTGGATGATTCTCGTCTGCGCGACTTTGGTCGGCGTCGGCAACAATATCTGGCACCCGACCGCAATCCCGTGGCTGGGTGACCGCTTCCCCGATCGCAAGGGCCTGGTCATGTCGTTCCACGGCATGGGCGCCAATGTCGGCGACGCGGTTGCGCCGCTCGTCGTCGGTTGGCTGTTGTCGTTCTACAGCTGGCGCAGCGTCGTCGTCATGAATGTGATCCCCGGCATCGTCGTTGCCGGGATTATCCTGGTTTATGTCGGGCGCCTGCAAATGGCCGATATCCGCGCCGGCCTCATCAAAGCCAGACCCGACAAGATTCCGCGCGCCGAGCGGCTGCGCATGTTCGGAACACTATTGCGCAATCGTGCGCTCGTCACCTTGTCGATCGGCTCGACATTCCGCTCCATGACGCAAGGCGCGCTGTTGACGTTTCTGCCGGTCTATCTGGCGCGGGTGATGGAATATCCGACGATATGGATCGGCGCCTGCATGTTCGCCTTGCAGGCCTGCGGCTTCATCGCCGCGCCGATTGCCGGGCATCTGTCCGACAAGGTCGGCCGCCGGCAAATCATCATGTCCAGCATGTCGATGACGGGCATCATCATTCTCGCCATGACGTTTGCAGGCGGCACGAAGTGGTTCGTCCTCTTGGTCGCGGTGCTCGGATTCTTTCTCTTTGCCGTGCGCGCGGTGCTGCAGGCTTGGCTTCTCGACGCGACACCGCCCGGCATGGGCGGCAGCGCGGTCGGCATATTGTTCGGCATGCAGGCGCTCGGCATGGCGATCGGGCCGATCAGCGCGGGCATCATCGCCGATCATTACGGCATCATGGCCGCATTCTATTTCCTCGCCGGCACCATCATTGTCGCCAACCTCCTGATCTTCGTCACCCCGACGGGGCCGGTCCGCCAAGAGGTGTAATCGGAGAACTAAAGTTGCCGGCGGCGCATTCCTGGCGCGTGCCTTTTACGTAAGAAGCCCGCGGGCCGGCGTTGAAATAAGGTGCCGGCTCAGCCGATAATGCCCGCCTGATACGGCGGGCATTGTTTTTCTGCGCGCCGCAAGTCTTATGTCGGCAACAAGTCTTATGTCGGCAGCCTGTCTTATGTTGGCGGCGATACGCCGGCAGTCTTACAAAGTCTCGAGGGAGCGCAACGCCATGAACCGCCCGCAACAGGCCTTTCCACCGATTCGCGACCAGCGCGGCGAACCGCATGTGCGTCGTTTCAACGAGCAACGCTGGCTCATCGACAATATCATCCGCGCCAACGGCATCGATTGGGACCAGCCGCGTTCGCTCTACATCCACGCACCGTGCGGGATCGAGGCCAATGCCGATTTCGCTGGCATCCGCGAGCGGGTGAAGAAAATGGCCGATATCGGCCCGGCCTTCGCCGCCGTCGCCCGCCGCCGCGAAGCCAAGGCCGATGCCGCGGCGCTTGCCGATCATAAGGTCACCGCGCGCGATAATTTTTTCATGGCCGCGGTGCACTGGGGTGCCGCGCAATGGCCCTATGACGAGAACGACGAAACCAACATTTCCTACAACAACAAGAAGCGCGAATGTTACGCCAAATATGCCGCGCTCGCCGACCATCATGTCGAAGCGGTCTGGGTGCCGTTCAAGGACAAGGCGATCCCGGCCTGGCTGCATCTGCCGCCGAATTATACGAGCGGCAAAGTGCCGGTCGTAATCGCCGTCCCCGGCATGGACAGCTACAAGGAGATTCAGGTCGCGCTTTACGGCGATAAATTCCTCAATCGCGGCATGGCCGTGCTCGCGATCGATGGGCCCGGTCAATACGAGGCGCCGATGATCGGGCTTTACTTCACGATGGAAAATTGGATGGCGACGGGTCCGGCTCTGGTCGATTGGATATCGGCGCGGCCCGAGCTCGATGCCGCGCGCATCGGCGTCGCGGGCACGAGCTTCGGTTCATTGTTCGGCACCGTGCTCACCGGCAACGAGCCGCGCATCAAAGCCTGCGCGGTGATGTCGGTCTGCCACGAGCCGGGCTGCCACACCATCTTTCAGGAAGCCTCGCCGACCTTCAAGAAGCGCTTCATGTATATGTCGGGCATCACCGACGAAGACGCGTTCGACGAATTTCGCAGGAAGATCACCTGGGAAGGCCACGCCGAGAAGATCAAAGTGCCTTATCTCTGCGTCGCCGGCGAAGCCGAGGAACTGAGTCCGCTCGAATATTCCGAGCGCCTGATGGCCGCGCTCGGCGGCCCCAAGCAGATGGTGGTCTATCAGGAATCCCGCCACTCCGTCGGCAATGTGCCCGCCGCCAATCTCGGCCCATTGCCAACGATCCTGGTCGCCGATTGGCTGGCCGATCGTCTTGCCGGCAAGCCTCTGGTCAGCGAGCGCTGGTATGTGGCCGGCTCCGGCGAGATCAACAAAACGGCGTATTGATCGCGAGCGCGTCCGCGCCGCTTCCGGGAGAAAGCCATGCCGCTTCCGCGCCGCAGATTTTTGAAATTCGCCGCCAGCGCCGCAGCCATCGCGGCAACGCGGAATGCGAAGGCCGACACTTATCCGAGCCATCCGGTGCGGCTGGTCGTCGGCTTTCCGCCCGGCCAATCGGCTGACATCAGCGCGCGTCTTCTTGCTCAATGGCTGTCGGACCGGCTCGGCCAGCCTTTCGTCGTCGACAATCGGCCGGGCGCGAGCAACACCGTCGCGACCGATCTCGTCGTGCACGCGCCGCCCGACGGCTATACGCTGCTGTGGATCAGCACCAGCAATTATATCAATGCGACGCTGTACGCGACGCTGCCGTATAATTTCATCCGCGACATCGAGCCGATCGCCGCCAATACCCGCGGGCCGCTGGTCATGGAAGTGAATCCGGACCTGCCGGTCAGCAACGTTCCTGAATTCATTGCCTACTGCAAAGCCAATCCGGGCAAGGTCAATATGGCGTCGGCCGGTATCGGCAATTCGACGCACATGGCCGGCGAACTGTTCAAGATGATGACCGGCGCCGACATGACGCATGTGCCCTATCGCGGTTCGGCGCCGGCGCTCACCGATCTGATCGCCGGCCGTGTCCAGGTGATGTTCGATTTGATGCCGTCGTCGATCGGCTATCTCAGAAGCCGCAGGTTGCGTCCGCTCGCGGTGACGACTTTGGCGCGTTCCGACGCGCTGCCCGACGTGCCGAGCCTTGCCGATTTCGTGCCGGGCTATGAAGCGAGCGCCGTCGGCGGCTTTGGCGCGCCGGTCGGCACGCCGCGGGAGATCATCGACAAGCTCAATGCCGAGATCAACGCCGCGCTCGCCGACCCGGCGATCAAATCCCGCCTCGCCAATCTCGGCGGCACGCCGCTCCCCGGCACGCCCGCCGACTTCAAGACGCTGATCGCCGGCGAGACCGAGAAATGGGCGAGGGTGATCCGCACCGAGAACATCAAGCCTGAATAATCGCTGCCGCGTCGTGCATTCAAGCGCAGCGCTCTCGAACTGTGGTTAATGATCCTGTTATGAGGGAATCGCGGCGATGGCCGCAGAACCACAGATTTTCTGCACGCATCCGTAATTTTTGCCGTTGCAGATTGGCGGCTGCGGGCCGCGGGCGTGTTCGCCGGCGCTCGTGGGGCTGCGACACTTTTACGATCAATTTTGGTTTTGACCCTAACCTTCGTGCAAGCACCCGAGGCCGGGACGCCGGCCAAAGGAGACAACAAGCCGTGCTTTCGCAAATGAAGGTGGCGTTGAGATAGGAACGGACTGGAACACAGCGCGATGGCACTAGCTCGTCAGGCACTGGCAACGTTTCCCGTTGCCGATAATCAGGCACAGCGCGAATTCGAATTCTCCGACGCCGATTTCCTGGCGTTGTCGAAGATTGCCTATGAACATGCCGGTATCGTCCTTCCGGACGCTAAGAAGAACCTGCTCTACGGCAGGTTGTCGCGCCGGCTGCGCACGCTCGGCTTACCCACGTTCGAGGACTACCGACAATATCTGAAAGAGAATTCCGGCGAGGAGCTGCAGCTCTTCGTCAACGCGCTGTCGACCAACCACACCAAGTTCTTCCGCGAGCAGCACCACTTCGAGCACTTCGTCACGGCGGTTGTGGCGCCGTTTCTGGCCGCCAATCCGACCGGCGGGCGCCTGCGCATATGGTCCGCCGGCTGCTCGAGCGGAGAGGAACCACATACCATTGCGCTGATCCTGCATGCCGAGATCAAAGATCTCGCCGCGCGCGACGTGCGCATCCTCGCCACCGATATCGACACCGACGTGCTGCGCAAGGCGTCCCAAGGCGTGTTTTCCGCCGAGGCGGTTTCGGCAGTGCCGGCGAAATATCGCGCGCCGCTGGGCAAGGCCGACGGCGACAATGTCGTGATCGACCGCAAGGTTTGCTCGCTGATCTCGTTCGGCCATCTGAACTTCATGGACGACGGCTGGCCGATGCGCGGGCCGTTCGAAGCCATCTTCTGCCGCAACGTCATGATCTATTTCGACGGGCCGACCAAAACCAAGCTCGTCGACCGTTTCACCGATCTGCTGCGGGTGGGCAGCTGGCTCTATATCGGCCATTCCGAATCGCTGCTCGGCTCTCATCCGCGGCTGAAACTCGCCGGCCGTACCATCTACCGGAGAACGGCGTGAGCCGAGGCCCCAACACGAGGCATGTGCAACTGAGACGGAGGCACGGCATGCCTCCGCAAAACATCGAGCTGTTCAAATGAGCGCAACAAGCAAGAAAGTGCGTGTTCTGATCGTCGACAACTCCGCATTGATGCGGAAGCTCCTGGCCGCCGTGCTTTCCGTGGATGAAGGCATCGAAGTCGTCGGTGAGGCGCCGGATCCGTTCGAGGCTCGCGAAAAGATCAAGGCGCTCGATCCCGATGTCGTGACGCTCGATGTCGAGATGCCGCGCATGAATGGCCTCGACTTCCTGCGCAAGATCATGGAGCTGCGGCCGACGCCGGTGGTCATGATCTCGAGCTTGACGCAGGCCGGCGCCGACACCACGCTTGAAGCGCTCGAAATCGGCGCGGTCGATTTCGTCGCCAAGCCGGCCGATAACGGCGCGATGCTGCAGCTCGGCGGCGAACTCATTCCCAAGATCAAGGCGGCCGCGCAAACGCGGCTGCGCCGCCGCGCCGTGGCGCCGCTGCGCCAGGTGGGGCGCAAATCCTTCGGCGCCGCGCGCGGCTCGGTTGAAAAGCTCATCGCCATCGGCGCCTCCACCGGCGGCGTCGAGGCGCTGAAAGCGGTGCTGATGCTGTTCCCGGAAGATTCACCGCCGATCGTGATCGCCCAGCATATGCCGGAGCGGTTCACCGCGGCCTTTGCCCGCCGGCTCGACGGCGAATGCCGCGTGCGCGTGCACGAAGCCGTGCATGACCAGCCGATCGAACGCGGCCACGTTTATATCGCGCCCGGCGGACATCATCTCGAAGTGGCGCGTCGCTCCAGTGGTCTAATCTGCGTGCTCAATAACGGGCCGCTGATGTCCGGTCATCGGCCTTCGGTTGATGCGCTGTTCTATTCGGTGGCCAAAGTCGCCGCGCCGAATGCGGTTGGCGCCATTCTCACCGGTATGGGCCGCGATGGCGCCAATGGCCTTCTGGCGATGCGCCAGGCCGGATGTCCGACGGTCGGCCAGGACGAAGGCACGGCGCTGATCTACGGCATGCCGCGCGTTGCCTTCGAAATCGGCGCCGTCGAATCCCAGCACGGCCTGTTCGATATTTCCGAAGCCATTCTCAACGCCTGTGCCGGCAAACACGCACCGGCGATGGCTTGACGAGGTTCGTTTATGAAGCAAGGCGCTGAGCTAGTCGCAGATACTGCCGTTACCGATACGATCGTCTTCGATCTCCCGCCGGAGATCGACGCCGCCGGCGCAGCCGCGCTGATTGCCGACATGATCAGGCTGCCGCAGGCGAACGTCATCAGCCTCAATGCCGCGGCGGTATCCTCGGTGTCGCTTGGCTATCTGCAAATTCTGATTTCGGCGTTCAAGACTTTTCCGAAGCTGACGGTGTCGGCGGTCTCCGCAGAATTCGCCGAAGCCTTCGGCGGCTACGGTATCCCCTATCCGTTCGCCGCGCCTGCGGTTGCCGATGGGCCGGCAGCTGAAATGAACCCACCGGCAATCGTCGAGACGATGCCCGAAGCCGCGCCGATCGAGGCAGCGCCAATTGAAGCTGCGCCAGTCGAAGCTGCGGCGCCTCCGCTGGTGCCGGACGTGCCGGCGTCGGAGCCTGCTCCGGCGGTCCAGGCGGAAAGCGATTCTGAAGCGGATACCAGCGGCCCGCTCACCATTCTGACCATCGACAATTCGCGCACCATGCGCGACATGCTGCGGCTGGCGCTCGGCGGCGCCGGCTTCACCGTGGTTCAGGCCGTCGACGGCCAGGACGGGTTGAAGGTGCTGCCGCAGCAGCCAATCGACGTGATCATCACCGATATCAATATGCCCAAGCTCGACGGCTATGGCGTCATTCGCGCCGTGCGCAGCGATCCGACCTACGACGACACGCCGATCCTGGTGCTGTCGACCGAGGCCGAGCAGGGCAGCAAAGACATCGCCAACGAAGCCGGCGCCAACGGCTGGATCGTCAAGCCGTTCGATCCCGAAGGCCTGATCAAGCTGATCAATACGGTGTGTGAATAGGCCGGATACAAGAAAAACTAGAAGAACAGGTGTAAAGACAATGCCAAATGCAGCAGCCTTGAAGGTTCTCGTCGTCGACGATCAAGCGAGTGTTCGCCAGATGACGCGGATATCGCTCGAAAAACTCGGCATCCGCCTCATTCACGAAGCCGAGAATGGCCAGACCGCGCTGGCGACGGCCATGGCGCAGCCGATCGATCTCATCATTTCCGACTACAATATGCCGGAAATGGACGGTGTCGGCTTGTTGCGCGCGGTGCGCAGCCACATGTCCATTCGCAAAGTCCCGTTCATCCTGGTCACCGGACGCGGCGATCGCGAGCTTGTCGTCAAAGCGGCGCAGGCCGGCGTCAACAATTACATCGTCAAGCCGTTCGACGAATCCACCCTGCGCCAGAAATTGGAAGCCGTGCTCGGGAAAATCCACTAGAGCGAAGTTGTTTTGGAGTGAATCAGTTGTCGCTCTAGCATCTTGATAAAGCATGATCTTTTCGGAAAACCGGGTTCCACTTTTCCGGATCATGCTCTGAGCGGTGGCGGTTTCCGAAAGAGTGTCCATTCCGAAATGTCCGAAATCGGCTCCAACGAATTGCAGACCTTGCTCCGCGCCATCGCGACCATGAGTTGCGAGGTCGCCGAGCAGCTTGAATTCAACTCAAGCGGTATCGGCCAGGATCTGGTGAAATGCGGCTCGCTCAGCAAAGACGTCATGATGAAATTGCAGGCGTTCGACCGCATGCATCAGGAACTCGACGTCATCAGCAACGTCGTGCAGCACTGTTCGGAGCTGATGTCGAAGGCCAATGTCGGGGCGCAGGAAGTCGAGACCATCGTCTCGCAGATCACGCTCGCGCAGTTCCGGCACCGCCTGCAAAATGTGCTGGCGCGCTGCAGCCCGGCATTTGCCGGCATCGGAGCCGAGATGGGCGCCGAGCCAGAGCAGGTTTTTTAGCTCGCCGCGTTCATCGACAGTAGGTGTTTGTATCGCGTCTCTGGCGTCTGTCGTCAGGCGGCGATCGCTTCCAGCCGGCGCCGTGTGACGGCAGGGCCGAAGCCGGCAATCACGATGAAGACCACGATCATCGCACCGGCGATAAACCCGAACACGCCGGTCGTGCCGTAACGGCCGAGAAAGAACGCGATGATGAAGCCGGAGAAGATCGCGGAAAACCGGCTCCAGGAATAGACGAAGCCGACGGCCTGGGCGCGAATTCGCGTCGGGTAAAGCTCGGCCTGATAGGCGTGGAACGAGAACGACATCCAGTTATTGCACAGCGTGATCAGAACGCCGCAGACGATCACGCCCACGGCCGTGCCCTGCTGCGCGAACAAGAGGCCAAACACCGCGATGCCGACGGCGGCCCAGGCGATCTGCCATTTGCGCTCGAAGCGGTCGGCGAAGACGACGCCGACCAGCGGGCCGATCGGCGCGGCAATGGCGATGATGAACGTATAGGCGAGCGACTTCGTCACCTCGATGCCTTGCGACACCAAAAGCTGCGGCACCCAGCTGGAAAAGCCGTAATAGCCCACCGTCTGGAACAAATTATAGACCACCAGCATGATGGTGCGGCCGCGATAGGCGTCGTCCCAGATTTCCATCCATGAGCCCGACTTGCGCTCGGCTTCGCCGCTCAACGCTTCCGGCGGCGGCAGGGGCTTTCCGGTGTCGGCCTCGATCTGCTTTTCCAGATCGGCAACGATCGCCGCGGCTTCGGCCACGCGGCCGTGCTGTTCGAGCCAGCGCGGCGATTCCGGCAATTGCCGGCGGATCCACCAGATAACCGCGGCGCCGATCGAGCCGATCAGCACTACCCAGCGCCAGCCGTCGAGACCGAGAATGGTCTGCGGCACGAGTTGCCAGGCGAGGAAGGCGACCACCGGGAGCGCCGTGAACATTACGAACTGATTATAGGCGAAGGCCGGCCCGCGCTGCGACTTCGGCACCAGTTCAGAGAGATAAGTGTCGACATTCACCAGTTCGACGCCGAGCCCGATGCTGGCGATCAGACGCCACAGATCGATGCTGTGCGGCGAATTCTGAAACGCCATGATGAAGGCGCCCACCGAATACCAGAGCAGCGCGAAGGTGAAGATCGAGCGGCGGCCGAAACGGTCGGACAGCCAGCTGAACGCCAGCGTGCCGATGAACAGGCCGAGGAACAGCGCGGCGACGAAACTGGCAAAGCCCTCCAAATCGAACAGGCCCTGCGTGGTCGGCTTGAAGATGCCGCCCTTGAACAGGCCGATCGCGATATAGGCGGTGAAGAACAGGTCGTAGAATTCGAACCAGCCGCCGAGCGACAACAGCGTGACCAGCCGCCGCGTATGCCGCGAGGGCGGCAGCCGGTCGAGCCGTGCTGCCACCGTAACATTTGCATCCGCCGCCATGTCTGTCCCCAGCCGTCGTTTCCTCAAGCTTTTTATTGGCGTCAGCCTAGCAGAGCGTGCGGGGGCGGCCCACCCCTTTGCTCGGGTGCAGTCACCTGATCGGCACTTGGCTGATCAGCTTTGGCAATTGCCTTTCGCCGCCTGACGGCCGTCGCTTTCCGGCTTGACGCGCAGCGCCTTGGTCAATTGCCCGGTGCCGTAATAAGTCACGACCGTGATCGTGAGTTCGACGATTTCCCGCGGCGTGAACTGTTTCGCGAAGGCGTCGTAGGTCGCGTCGTCGACATCGCCGCCATGGCTATCGAGCGCTTCGGTATAGGCGAGCAGCGCGCGCTGCTTGTCGTCGAACAGCTCGCTGGTGCGCCAGTCGGGCAGTGCGGCGATCTGCGCGTCGGTGACGCCGCAGGCTTTGGCAATCGGAATGTGCTGGTCGAGCTCGTAGTCCGAATGCAGAATCTGCCCGGTGCGCAAAATCGCCAGTTCGCGCAACAGCGGCGACGTCACCACGTCGTAGCGCAGCGCATAGGCCATATCGAGCCGCGCCTTGGCGAGCGCGGGCGCAAAACCTTGCACCAGGTGGATATTGAGCGGCTCGCCGCCCTTGGCGCGGATCTTGGCGAAGATGTCTTTTAGATAGGGATCGGTCGGATCCGGCAGCGGCGGCAAGCGTGAGACGCTTGTGTCTTTGACCGCATTGACCGGCGTGTCATCGCCATAGAGCGGCATGGCGAACACGACGGCGATCAATATTGCGAGATACAAGGGCAATCTGGGCATGTCCGCTCCCGTCGTGGTCTTCGCTATCGGGTTCTTGAAAAATCACGCAACGTCGGCACTAGCAGCGATGACGCGCGACATTGCCGTTCGCGTCAGCGATAATATACGCAATAACAATTCAGCTTGCCTGGGGTGGTTACGGCCATGGACGTGTTCGAAGCAGTTGATTCCCGCATTTCCTGCCGCTGGTTTCTCGACAAGCCGGTCGATGCGGCAATCGTGCGCGACCTGATCGGGCGTGCCGCGCGCGCGGCCTCCGGCGGCAATCTGCAACCCTGGCAGGTCTATGCGCTCACCGGCGCGCCGCTTGCCGAGTTGAAACGTCAGGTCGCCGACTACATCGCCGAACGCGATCCGCGCCACGTCGATGCCGAATATCCGATTTATCCGAAAACCATGTGGGAACCGTACCAATCGCGCCGCGAGGAGCACGGCGTGCAGCTCTACGGCGCGCTCGGCATCGACCGCAGTGACGCCGTGGCACGGCTCAAGCAATACAGCCGCAATCTCGAATTCTTCAACGCGCCGGTGGCGCTGTTCATCGCCGTCGACCGCAATCTAGGGCCGGGCCAATGGGCCGATCTCGGCGGCTATATCCACGCGATGATGTTTCTCGCGCGCGGCCATGGACTACACACTTGCGCGCAGGAATCCTGGGCGCGCATGCATCACGTGGTGCGGCCGTTCGTGAAAATGCCGCCGGAGCAGATGCTGTTCTGCGCTTTCGCCATCGGCTATGGCGACCACAAGCATCCAGCCAACAGCTTCCGCTCGCCGCGCGCCGAGCCGCAGGAGTTTTGCAGGTTTTTTGGGTTTGATTGATTGCGCGTTTCGCTTCGCAGCTAAGCTTGCTGAGCCTGCCACGGTGTCGGGTCGGAGGTCATTGATGGAATTGCCGCCTCCGTTACGCCAAGCCGTCGATCGTGCGCTGAGCGGCGTGGCGCTTGCGGACCTTGCCGCCTCGGCTGCGGCGCTGTCGCAGCGCTACCGGGACGAGCGGCGCGACGGCAGGCCCCATGTGACCGGCGATCATGATGCGCTCGCTTATCTCGCGGTGCGCCTGCCGGCGACCTATGCCGCCGTGCGCGCGAGCTTTGCCGCGGTCGCGCAGGTCCGTCCGGATTTTGCACCGAAGACCGCGCTCGATATCGGCGCCGGCCCGGGCACCGCGCTGTGGGCGGCTGCCGATTGTTGGCCCGATCTCGCCGACGCTTTGCTTGTCGAGGCAAGCCCGATTTTCCGAGCCCGCGGCGAGCAGCTTGCCGCGGGGATGCGGCTGCCGCACATCGCATGGCGCATCGCCGATATTGGCGTGGATGCGATCGATTGTGCGCCGCGCGACCTGGTCACGATGGCCTATTCGCTGAACGAGCTTGCCGCGGAAGTTCGGCAGCCGGTCTTGGAGCGGCTATGGCGGGTAACGGCCGATACGCTCGTCATCGTCGAGCCGGGAACGCCGGCCGGTTGGCGACGCGTCCTCGCCGCCCGGCATCAGCTGATCGAGGCCGGCGCGCATGTGATCGCGCCATGTCCGCATGCCATCGAATGTCCGCTCGTGCCGCCGGATTGGTGCCATTTCGCCGAGCGCGTGGCCCGCTCGCGCCTGCATCGGCAGGCCAAGGGCGCGGAGGTGTCCTGGGAGGACGAGAAGTTCAGCTATGTCGCGGTGTCGCGCGTCGTGGCACCAGCCACAGGAGTGCGCGTCATTGCTCGTCCGCGCAAAGCCAGCGGCCGGGTCACCTTGAAGCTTTGCCGTCCCGACGGATCGGCCGGCGACCAGTTGTTCTCGCGCCGCGACGGCACGCCGTTCAAGCGCGCCTGGCGCAGCGACTGGGGTTCGTCGTTGTAACGCGAGCAGCTCTCAGTGTGCCCCTACATCGAGGACCTGATCCGGCACGCCGGCGCTGTCGCACGCCGCCGTGGGCTCCTTGCGATCATAAAAGCCACGCCCACCGAAGCGGTCGATGCACAGCCGCGTCAGCAACGCACAGAGCCCAAAGCCGATCGCGAGCGGCGGACCGGCGCGAGGAACAGCTACGTCACCGGCAGATGCATGGCGACGAGCCAGGCGCCGAGCGATGCCGGGACAGGCAACGCTCACTCGATCTTCACGTTCGCCGCCTTGATGACCTCTTCCCATTTGGCCGAGTCCTTGCGTAGAAATTCGGCAAAGGCGTCGAGTGGCCCCGGTACCGGCTGCACCGCGAAGCGCTCAAGATACCTCTTCCGGAATTCGGGATCGCTGACGGTCTTTTGCACATCGGCGTTGACCTTCTCGATGATGCCGGCGGGCGTGCCCGCCGCAGCAAACAGCCCGAACGATACGCTCGCCTCGAATCCCGGAACGGTCTCAGCGATGGTCGGCACGTCGGGGAACTGCGGCACCCGTTTCTCGCTGCCGAAAGCGAGCATCTTGAGCTTTCCGGCGCTCACGGAACTCAGCGCCACGGATGGGCCCATGATCACCACGTCGATGTGTCCGGCTATCACGTCAGTCAGCGCAGGTGCCGAGCCGCGATAGTGCACTGCCGTCATGTTGATGCCGGCGAGATTCTCCAACTCCAGCCCTGCGATGTGCAGTGCGGTGCCGACTCCGGCCGTGCCGAAGGTCATGGCCCCGGCCTTCTTCTTGGCGAGCGCAATCAAGTCGCTCACCGAATTGACCGGCACCGACGGATTCACCAGCAGTGCCGTCGGAATGGTGCCGTAGCCGGCCACCGGGACGAAGTCCTTCTCCGCATCGTAGCCCAACTGGTTTTTGCCATAGAGATGCGGTTGGGTCGTGTAGAAGCCGATCTCCGAAGCGAGCAGCGTGTAGCCGTCATGCTCGGCCCGCGTCACATACTGCGCCGCGATCGCGTATCCAGCGCCGCCCCGGTTCTCGACGATCACGCTTTGCTTCCACATCTCCGATAGACGCTGCGCAATGGCGCGGGTGAGCGTGTCGGTCAAGGCGCCCGGTGCCGAGGTCACCACGATAGTGACGTTGCGGTCGGGGTACGTCTGCGCGAGAACCGCGGGGCTTGCGACCAGGCAGGCGAGCGGAATCAAGCAGCTGAGCACGGCGGCGATCGCTTGCTCCGACACAAATTGAGCAGTGCAGCGCATCGTTGGTCCTCCCCTATCGATCGCGAGCGCGCATTGGCACTGCGGCCACGATGCTTATCTTTTGTTGCATAGTGTTGGGGCAAGTTTAGTGTCGGGGCAAGTTGCGGATTGAAGCAACTTCAGTCTTTGTGCGCATAACAGTTGGTACAAAGTCCATGCACGCATAACTGCAATGACGTGCAGGACGGGGAGTGAAACACATGACGCAAATGCGCCCGATCCAAGCGCGGTCGAGCCAAATCCGGCCGAACCAAGTTGGGGCGATCCAAGTGGGGGCGACCCAGGTGCGGCGGCTCGCGCACGCGACCTTGTCGACGCCCGATCTGGACAAGCAGGTCGATTACTGGACGGGCATCGTCGGCCTTCGTGTCATCGCGCGCGAGCCCAAACGGGCGGTTCTGGCAACGGCGCTGGGGCAAGAGGCCGTCGTGCTGGAAGCGGGCGACCATGCTGATCTGTCGCGCATTGCCTTTCAAGTCGGGCCCGACAGCGATTTCGTCAAGATGGGCGCGGCGCTGACCGAAGCCGGGGTCCGTTACGAGCTGCGCTCGGACCCGACCCCGAGCGTAAAAAAGGCGCTCACCTTCGCCGACCCCAAAGGAACGACGGTCGAGCTCTTCGCCGAATGCGGATTTCACTCCGCCGCCGCGCCAGACGGCGGGGTCAATCCGCTCAAGATCGGGCATGTCGCGTCCCGCGTTCAGGACCCCGAGAAGATCGCAAAATTCTATCAGGAGGTTTTGGGCTTTCGCGTTTCGGATTGGGTCGGCGATCACTTCGTCTTCATGCGTTGCGGCGTCGACCATCACACCGTGAATTTCGTGCGCTATGACACACCGCGCCTGCATCACGTCGCCTTCGAGGTGAAGGATTGGGCCGAAGTGCAGCGCTCATGCGAGGTGCTTGCGCGCAACAAGATTCAGCTGGTGTGGGGGCCGCTCCGCCACATCGTCGGCCACAATATCGCGGCCTATCACCGCAACAGCGACGACCTGCGCGTCGAATTCTATTGCGAGATGGACCTCATGTATGACGAGGCGCTCGGCTATTGGCAGCCGCGTCCGTGGCACGAGGAGATGCCGCTCTATCCCAAGCGTTGGCCGAAAGAGACCTGGCGCAGCGCCTGGGGCTTCGGATCGTTCGGCACGTTCCCGGGCTACCCTTAAGCGGCGCGATGCTTCGGTGCCGACCTGCTGCCATCGTCATTTGGGTGCGGTTCCCGCCGGCTCCAGGGCCTTGATTTGGTAAGGGAAAACTAACCTCGCCAATAGAAGGCCGTCTTTCGTCCGCAAAGTTTCCCTTGTGTGTCTCATTCTTGCCCGCGTTTGACGGCTGTCTATTGGTGGGTACGGGACAGGTGTCTTTTTGCCAAAGCGCGATCGAAAAGCCGGCGTTCGCCGCCGCGCGATACGTGTTGCCGCAAACAGGGGACATGTCAGACGATGGGGACATGGTAAATGAAAAGATTAGCGGTTGTTGTTGCGTTCTTTGCCGCTCTCATTTCTTCTCCGGTTCATGCCAAGACATTCGTCGGCGTGTTGTGGCCGATGTTCGGACCGTTGCCGGCGATCGGGCTTGTCGAACTGACCGCCGAAATCAAAATGATGCCCGATGTCGAGGTCCACACCTATCTGCATCAGGAGTGGCCCGATCTGGTCAACGACCTCGCGCATCAGCCCGAGGGAACCCGCTCTATCGTGATCGGCTATAGCCTCGGCGCCAACGCCACGTCGTGGGTGGTGAACAAATCCAAATATGTCGACCTCGTCATCGCGCTGCAGCCGTCGATGCTGAGCTGGAATCCGGTCATCACCGGGAAGGCCGGCCGGATCATCGAAGTCTACAATCCCAATGTGTGGATGACGATGGGCGGGATGGGATCGAAGAAGCTGGAATGGCAAGGCGGCAATATCGAATACATTGCCAACAACGACTCCCATCCGGGCGCGCAATTCAATCTCGATTTCCGCAATCTGGTGAAAACCGAGATCGCCAGGATGTCGACGCCGGATCGCACCGAGATCGCGCAAGCCGATTCAGCCAAGCTGAACCAGCTCGCCGCGGCCGAACCGCCGCCGCCGGCCCTTAAGCCGCTGGCTTTCGCCGAGGAGCCTCCGCCAAAGCTGGCGAAGGGCGCGCCGCCGCCGCGCGCCGACGATCCTCTCGCTTTTGCCGAGCGAGGATCGCAAAAGCAAGGACCGCAAAAACTCGCCAAGCTCGATCCGCAGCCTAAAGCGCCGCCCAAGCCGCAGCCTGTCGCGCGCGAGCAGACCAAGCGCTCGCCGAAAGACTTGGCTTTCCTCGATAGATTGTCCAGTTCGGTCAATGCGGGCGCGCTACCGATCAAGCACAAGCTGACGGTTGCCGACATGACCGATTATGCGAAGCGAACTTACGTTGCTTCGAGCAGCGTCAACGAGTTTGGCAGCGGCGAGATCGGCACTTCTGGCGAGGCCTTGCTCGCCGTCGCGACCGATCCGGATCGCGGCGCGCTGGGCGGCCAATGCGATTGCGCTTTTGCCAAATCGGACGGCGGCGCCGACAGCGACAGTTTGATGTTTCGCCGAACGAACTTCGCTCAGGCTCAGCAAGACTGACGAGGACTCATCCCGCGGTGCAGGCGGCAAGACGGATTCCGCTCTTCCTGTGACCGCGCCGCGCGCGCTGCGCAACATTGTCTAGCTGAAAAACACCTGGATCAGGTCGTTGCCCAGATAAAGCAGGCCGATCACGCTGAGCGCTGCCACCAGCCCGGTGAACGCGGCGCATAATTTGGCGCCCCAGGCGAACGCCGTGTGCCACCAGGTCTTACGCGGATAGTTCGAGGCGCTGCGCCAAATGACGACGGAGGCAACGGGAGTAGCCAGGGTCGCGAACACGAACAGCGCGATGATCGCCTCGGTGAGAGACAGGTTCTCGACGCCGAAACCGAACACCATGCAGACCCCGGTCACATCCCAAAGCAGGGCGAGTGGGGTCCCGATCAGCCAGAACGTGCGCCACAACGCGACGTCGCCGCGCCATAATCTCTTCAGCAACTTCATCGGTTCACACTATCAGCGACGTTTCTCGGCGTCACGCTTTGCGGCCGGCACACCAATTCCGGCCTGTGACTTGCGGCGGCCGCAGGGCCATCGCAACGCTTGCTAAGCCGAGGCCTTCGCAGCCACAATCTGCTCAATCCCGAGGCGGCTTGTGCCCAGGGAAGGCGCTTGACTGCCTACATTAGATAGATACGTTATGTACATAATTTAGGCCGATGGCGTCGTACGGGAGACCTCATTGCCGGCGGGGAGCTGCGATGGACGTCGTTGTCGAGGGGGTGCGCCAAGTCTGGAGTAGCAGACGCGGTCCTCCCGTCGTGGCGCTCGACGGCGTTTCGCATCGCTTCGGCTCACGGCGTTTTTCCTGCATCCTCGGTCCGAGCGGCTGCGGCAAGAGCACGCTCGTTCAGATCATCGCCGGCATTGAAGCGGCGACGTCCGGCAGCATCGAGATCAGCGATCCGGACGCGGCGAATGCCATGACGCGTCCGGGCACCGCGTCGGTGATGGTCTGGCAAAATCAAAATCTGTTTCCCTGGCGCACCGTCATCGACAATGTGGCGTTCGGCCTGCAGATGCGCGGCGTCGGCAAACGCGAGCGGCACGACAAAGCGCGAGCGTTGCTGTCGCTCGTCGGGCTGCAGGGTTTCGACCATCACTATCCGAAACAGCTCTCCGGCGGCATGCGGCAGCGGGTGGCGCTGGCGCGCGCCTTGATCTTGGACCGGCCGATCCTGCTCATGGACGAGCCGTTCGGCGCGCTCGATGCGCAGACCAAGATCGTGATGCAGGAAGAGCTGCTGCGGATTTTCGAACAGACCCACAAGACCGTGATTTTCGTCACCCATGCGATCGATGAAGCCATCCTGCTCGGCGACGAAGTGGTGGTGATGACCTCGCGTCCGGGCCGGATCAAGGAAGTGATCCCGGTCAACCTGCCGCGGCCGCGCTCGCTGGAATTGGTCAATACGCCCGAATTCGGCGCCTTGTTCGATCGCGCCTTTCATTTGATCCGCGGCGAGGTCAGCCGCGCCATGGCCGAGCAATCGGCGGCGCTGCGGGGGGCGGCATGAACGGCGGCCAGGATAGCAGCAACGGCGGAGAGAGCGGCAGCGAAATGACGCTGTTGGAGCGGGTCTTGCCCGTGCTCGCGATCATCGCGGTCGTGGCCGCCTGGCAGATCCTCGTCACCGTGCGCGGTATCGCGCCGATCTATCTGCCGGCGCCGTCGGCGATCGCCGCCGCCCTCTACGACATGGCGGCCGACGGCACGCTGCTCGCTAATCTCGGCGCCACCCTGCTGCGGATTTTGGTTGGCTTTGCGCTGGCCGCGATCACCGGCATTGCCGTCGGCCTCGCCATGGGCATGTCGCGGCTATTATACCGCGTGATCGACCCCTGGATCGCCGCGCTCTATCCGCTGCCGAAGATATCGCTCATCCCGCTGCTCATCATCTGGCTCGGAACCGGAGAGGCATACAAGATCGTGATCAGCACGGTCACGGCGTTCTTTCCGATCGCCATGAGCACTTATGCCGGCGTCTGCCAAGTCGATCGCGAACTGATGAAGGCGGCCGCCGATCTCGGCGCCAGCCGCCGCCAGATGCAGCTCAATGTCGTCCTGCCGGCCGCGGTGCCGATGATCCTCGCAGGCCTTCAGCTCGGCATGGGCATGACCATCATTTTGGTCATCGCCGCCGAAATGATCGGCGGCTCGAGCCAGAGCGGCATGGGCTATGTGCTGGTCAATGCCGGACAGATTCTCGAGACCGAAAAAGTCTTCGCCGCGCTGGTCGTGCTCTGTGTCATGGGCGGCGCGATCATCAAGCTGCAGCAATGGATCGGCACACGGATCACGCCGTGGTCGCAATGAACGAACGGAAAGGGTGACGAGATGAAAGTAATCAAGTTTCTGGCAATGGCCATAGCCGCACTTGCCGCGCTCACGTGCACTGCGCGTGCCGACGATGTCGTGCGCGTCGGCGAGGGGCCTTTCATTTCGGCCGGCGCCTTCTTCATCGCCAAAGACAAAGGCTACTTTAAAAAGCTCGGCATCGATATTGAGACCAAGACATTCGCCGACGGGGCCATGGCGATCCCCTCGATCATCTCGGGCGAACTCGACATCACCAACATGCCGGCGGCCGCTGGCCTGTTCAATGCCATCGCCAAGGGCGCGCCGCTCGTCATGTTCCTCGACCGCGGCAATAACAGCCCGGGCAAGGCCTATACGGCCGCGAGCGTCACCCAGGAGGTTTATGATCAAGGCGTCCATTCGCTGGCCGACTTCGCCAAGCTCAAAGGCATGAAAGTCGGGGTGACGGCCCAGGGCAGCATCAACCATTACAATATGGCGCTGGCCTTGCAGAAAGCGGGCCTCGATCCGGTGCACGATGTGCAATGGGTGTTCGGCGTCGCGCAGCCTGACCTGATGAAGATGCTGGGCCAGAAGCAGGTCGATGTCGCCGACCTCGCTTATCAGTTCGCTTTCTTCGCGCGCAGCAATCACTGGAGCCAGATCGTCGCGTCCGGCGACCAGATCGAGCCCGGCGAGCAGATCGCCACCTTCGCCGTGCGCAAGGATTTCCTCGACAAGAACCGCGATGTGCTGGTGCGCTGGACGACGGCCTATCTGCAAGGCGTCAAGGAGTTCAATGCCGCGGCGGTGCAGCCCGACCAGCATCCCGACGTGATCGCCATTCTCGCCAAGAACACGGCGCTGCAAAAGCCGGAACTGGTCAAGGCCATCGCGCCGAACTGGTCCTATATCAATCCGGACGGCATCCCCAATGTCGCTTCGATCATGCGCATGCAGGATTTTTGGAACAGCCCGGCCTTCCATTTCGTGGAAAAGAAAATTCCGCAGGACCAGCTGTTCGATCTGTCAGTGACCAAGGAGGCAGCGCAGCGCCTCGCGCATGACAAGCCGTTTGACTAGGAAGTTTTCGCCTCGCGGCTGCGACGGCGGAGCTCGACAAGCGCATGGTCGGAGTTGCGAAATACGGTGCGGGCTACTCTTTTGGCGGTTTCGAGGTCCTCGGCGGTGATATCCTTGAACAGCAGGTCGTTGATGCTGCGGACGAAGGGCGCGACCTCGGCCACGGCCTTCTCGCCGTGCCGCGACAGCGAGACCAGCACGCTGCGCCGGTCCGTCGCGCTCGGCCGTTTGATCAGGAGCCCGAGCGCGACCAGCCTGCCGACTTCGGTGGTGACATGGGTCGGCGCGAGCGCGATATGTTCGGACAGATCCTTCACGGTTACGCCGTCGCGGCCTTGCCGATAGGCGACGCCGAACAGGACGGCGAATTGGCTCGCGGTCAGATCGAGCGCGCGGCCGAAGGCCTCGCGGCAGGTCAGGAGGCGGCCGACGCCTTGCACCAGCGCATAGATGGCCTCGCGGAACGCGGCATCGGAGCCGCCGCGCAGAAAGTCCGAACGCGAGACGGTGAGGGGGGGCTGATAAGGCGCGCGCGATCGCGTCTTGGTCATCGTTCGCTGTCCTCGGTCCGCTGTTCCGCTTCCGGCTTTCTCGAATCGCCCGCCGCAGCGTTTCTTAACTACATCAGGGCGGTTGCGCTCGTCACGCCGGAATAGCGTTGCATCAACATCGATCTCGCGATTGACATATACATATTGAACATATTGAATGTATATAGATCGGGCTCAGCAGGAGATGTTGATATGGACGCCGCAGTGGCTTTGACTGCCGGAGCAGGCTCACTGCGAAGCGGAGCGGAGTTCCTCGCCGAACTGAGCGGCAGTCGGCGCACGATTTTCGTCGATGGCGAGCGGGTTGCCGATCCGACCCGCCACCCGGCCTTCCGCAACGCGGCGCGCACGCTGGCGCAATTGTTCGATTTCGCCGCGGCGCCGGAGCACCGCGGGGCCATGACCTTCACGTCGCCGGATACCGGGCGGCCGGTCTGGCGCTGCTATCAGATCCCGTCCTCGCATGAGGATTTGCGCGCCAAACGCATTGCCGCAGAGAAATGGGCCGAGCAGACGTTCGGCCTGATGGGCCGCACGCCTGACCACGTTGCGAATTTCTTCTGCGGCTTCGCCGCCAAGCCTCAGGTCTTTGCCGCAGGCGGCGCCCACTTCGCCGATAACGTCGTCAATTTCTACAAATATATCCGCGACAATCACCGCTACGTCACCTATGCGATCGTGCCGCCGCAAATCGACCGCAGCAAGCCGGCGCACAAGCAATCCGACCCGACGCTGTATGCCGGCGTTGTCAAGGAAAACGACGCCGGCATTTACATATCCGGCGGTCAGCAGCTCGCGACCGGCGCGGTGTTCTCCGACTATCTGCACTTGAGCTGCATCCATCCGCTGCAGCCGGGCGACGAGAATCATGCGATCAGCGTCGCGATTCCCTTCAGCGCCGAGGGAGTGAAGCTCTATTCGCGGCGGGCTTTCGCGCTGCAGGCGCCCGGCGCCGAGGACTATCCCCTGACCAGCCGCTTCGACGAGACCGACTGTTTCGTCGTGCTCGACAAGGTCTTTGTGCCGTGGGAGCACGTTTTCGTCTATCGCAATCTCGATATCTGCTTTGCGCAATGGTGGAAGACGCCGGCGCATCTCTACGGCAATCACCAGGCGCAGGCGCGCTATGCCACCAAGCTGCGCTTTCTGCTCGGCCTCGCCAAGCGCATGAACGAGGCGACCGGCAACGATCGCGTGCCGCCGGTTCAGGTCGAGATGGGCGAGCTTGCCGCCTATGCTTCGATCGTCGAGCACATGCTGCATTCGCACGAGACCGTCGGCATCCGCGACGAAGACGGGGTGATGTGGCCGTCGAAGACCGCGCTCTATGCCGTAATGGCGCTGCAGTCGGAGATCAATCCACACATGATCGACATCGTGCGCGAGCTCACGGGTGCCGCGATGATCACGCTGCCGTCGTCGAGCAAGGACTTCGCCAATCCGGAAGCGGCTCCCGACATCGATCGCTATTTCGTGTCGAGCGAGATGGGCGCGCGCGAGCGGGTGGCGCTGATGCGGCTCGCCTGGGACTTCATCGGCACCGAATTCGGCAACCGCCATCAGCAATACGAAAAGTTTTATGGCGGCGCCGCCCATCTTGTGAAGATGAACATGTTCCGCTCCTATGATTTCAAGCGCGCCACGGGCATGGTCGATGCGGCGTTGAATTTACCGCCGCCTGCGGCGTGATCGGCCGGAAGGGCGTGCGCAGGCGTGCAAATCCGCGGCCGGAAACGAGGATTGGGCTAACGGATGGGATATCTCGACCTTCGCGACTTCATTGAACAGGTCGATCGGCTCGGGGCGCTGCGGCGGATCGACGGCGCCGATCCGCACCTCGAGATCGGCGCCATCACCGAGCTTGCGGCCGGCATGCCGGACTGCCCGGCGCTGCTGTTCGACAATATCAAAGGCTATCCCGGAGGCTTTCGCGTCTTCACCAACGCGACGACCAACGTGCAGCGCGCCGCCTTGGCGCTCAACCTCGATCCGGCGCTGCGTCCGCTCGATGCACTCACCGCCTGGATGCGCCGCCGCACCACGCTGCAGATGCGCGAGCCGCAGCGCATCGGCAATGCGCCGTTCCGCGAGCACAGCGACAGCGGCAAAGCCGTCGATCTCGGCAAATTTCCGGTTCCGCAATGGCATCAGAAGGACGGCGGTCCCTATATCGGATCGGGCAGCCTGGTTGTGATGCGCGATCCCGACAGCGGCTGGATCAACGCATCGATCTATCGCGTGCAGGTTCATGCCAAGGATCGCGTCACCGTTCAGTTCGATCATTTGGGGCGGCACAATGCAATCATCGCCAAGAAATATTGGGACAAGGGCGACGGCTGCCCCGTGGCAGTGGTCAACGGCGAGGATCCGGCGCTGTTCATCGCCGGCTTTGAATATCTGCCCGAAGGCGTTTCCGAATATGCCTTCGCCGGCGCCATCAAGGACGAGCCGATTTCAGTCTGCGACGGGCCGGTGACCGGCCTGCCGATCCCCGTCTTTGCCGAGATCGTCATGGAAGGCACCCTATTGCCGTTTCCGCAGACGGCGCTGCCGGAAGGGCCGTTCGGCGAATTCACCGGCTACTATGCCAGCGAAGCGCGGCCGGCGCCGGTGATGCAGGTCGAGGCCGTTCATTATCGCGGTGATCCCGTTCTCTTGGGCTCGCCGCCGATGAAGCCGCCGCGCTTCCATTTCGGACTGCCGTTTCGCGCCGCCAGCATCTGGGGCAATCTCGAAGCGGCGGGCGTGACCGACATTGTCGGCGCTTGGCAGCACGTCTCGCAGCTCATGACCGTCATCGCGCTGCGTCAGCGTTATGACGGTCACGCCAAACGCGCCGCTTTGATCGCGGCAGCGAACAGCTATATGGGCCGCCTGATTGTCGTGGTCGACGAGGACGTGGACCCGTCCAATCTTGCCGACGTGATGTGGGCAATCACGACGCGCGCGGAGCCCTCCGAATCCGTCGATATTATCCGCGAAGCCTGGAGCTCATCGCTCGATCCGCGCATCTCGCCGGAGCGCCGCTTACAAGGTGCGACCTCGCAATCGAAGATGATCATCAATGCCTGCAAGCCGTTCGTCTGGAAGTCGCAGTTTCCGCCGAGCTCGGCGCTGTCGGTCGAAGAGCTGGCTGCGGTCGAGCGGGAGTGGGGCCATTTGCTGCGCAAATGAAGCGCGGCGCGGATGCTTTGCTAAAATGTCGCACCTGCATCCCGCTTAACCGGCGGGTGATCAAATGTTCGCCTTGACCTTTCTCCTGACAGCTACACACTGAAGCTACGTATCGTATGTAGTGGATGCTGTGAAAGGCGCGCGCGACATGATGAAGATCGGATTTGCGCTCGTTTTGCTCGGTCTATTGGTCCAGCAGGCTTGGTCGGAGGACTATCCGTCGCGGCCCGTTCGTCTGCTCGTGCCGTCCTCGCCCGGCGGCATCACAGATACGGCGGCGCGCATTATCGGGCAGGGACTCACAGCGGTCTGGGGCCAACCCGTCGTGATCGAAAACCGGCCCGGCGGCGGCGGGACAATCGGAACGGCGGCAGCCGCCCGCGCCACGCCGGACGGCTACACATTGCTGGCGACGACCAACGGCGAATTCGCGTTAGGCCCCGCGATCAACCCGAACATTTCCTACGACCCGCGGACGGATTTCAAGCCGATCATCATGGCGACGTTCAATCCGATTATTCTCATCGCCAACACCTCTTCGCCATATAAGACGCTCAGCGACCTGATTGACGCGGCAAAAAAGAAGCCGGGCGAAATCACCTGGGCTTCGCCGGGTATCGGCACGTGGAATGACCTAGCCGGCGAGTGGTTTCAGAGCGAAGCGGGTATCAAGCTCACCCACGTGCCGTATCGGGGCGGCGGGCCGGCGGCGACGGCGGTAGCGGCTGGCGATGTTCCGATCGGCGTTTTGTCGATTTCTTCCGCCGAGCCTTTTCTGCAGGCGGGGAAGGTTCGCGTTCTCGCGGTGATGGCCAAGAACAGAGCGAAGTTCGATCCATCGTGGCCGACATTGGCTGAGAGCGGAGTTCCTAATGTCGATGCGACCAATTGGGTCGCGTTTTTTAGTCCGGCCGGCGTCGATCCTGCTGTTGTTGAAAAAGTCGAAACCGACATCCGCAAGGTGTTGCATGATCCGGCGGTGCAGAAGCAGTTTTTGGCGCTCGGTATCGAGCCGGCGGATATGACGACGGAGGAACTCGCGGCGCAGATCAAGTCCGACCGCGCTCTCTCCGAACGGATCGCCAAACAGGCCAATATGACCGTTCAATAATGCGGTGTAGCGCCGGAAGGGACAGCGGCCTGAACGCGAGGGGTGCCGCGAACGTTCGGCCGAGCTTTGCGGCGAAAATCCGGGCCACAATTTCACCCACTATGACTGGCATGGCAGGCGTGCTATTCGAGCAAAACTCGGGCATTTCGCCGTCATCTCGGAGTAGGGCGGGGACGGCGACTTTAAGCTTCAGCCGCCGAACTAAAGCGCATGATTCAAGCCAAGCATGTTTTCGCGGCTCTTCTGATCGCAGCCTGCCTCGCCGCGACCGGCCAGACTGCGTCCGCCCAGACGGCCGGCGAGCCGCGCGGGCGCGCCTATTTGTTCCGCGGCCTGATCGGCCTGATCGACTGGGGCATGGATGAATTGGCCGCGCGCGTCGCCAAGTCCGGCGTCCAGGCCAATATCGATTCCCACCTGACCTGGAGCTCGATGGCCAATCAGGCCATTGCCGATTACCGCCGCGATCCCAAGCCGATTTCGGTGGTGGGCCATTCCATCGGCGGCGATGCGGCGGTGCAATTTGCCGAGGCGCTGGGCGCCGCGCGCGTGCCGGTGGCGCTGCTGATCACCTACGATCCCAACCGCTCGGCCCACAGCATTCCGGCGAATGTCGAGCGCTATATCGATCTCTACCAGTCGTCCAACATCCTCGGCGGCGGCGACCTCGGGCCGGGCCGCGGCTTCCACGGCCACTACGCGGCCTTCAATCTCAAGGATCGTCCGGAAATCATCCACGTCAATATGGACAAGTTCGAGGGCATCCAGGCGCAGATCGCCGCCAAGATCAGGTCGGCTGCCGCGGGCGGTGGCGGCGAATCGGTGCCGCTGCGCCTTGTCTTTCCGTCGTCCGGTCCGATCGAGCTGTGGGACTCCGGCACCTATGTCCAGGCGCGCGCCGGCGACACGGTGCAGTCGCTTGCCGCGGCCTATCACGTGCCGGCTTGGGCGGTGGCGCAACTCAATCAGAAGCCGGAGAATGCCGGGCTGAGCGAAGGTCAGCGCGTCGTCATTCCGCGTCTTCTCGGCCAGAAGCTGGCGGTGCGTTCGGGTTCGCCCGAACCGTCGAGCGCGGCACCGGCCGCGCGTTCGGAGTCGAACCCGGCTTCCGGCGCATCACCGAGTGAGGCTCCAAGTCCAGCTCCGGCGCCGAGCGCGGCGTCGAATCCGGAATCGGGCCCCGCGCCAAGTTCTGCATCCGATGCGGCTTCCAGTTCGGCGCCGGCCGCGAGCTCAGCGCCAAGCCTCGCGCCGAGCGCTGCACCAAGCTCCGCGCCGAGCGCCGCCTCGAACCCGGCCGCGATCAATCAGTGATCTCTGAATCCTAAGGCTTTCGTTTGCTGCTTTAGGGCGGCAAATGCTATGATTTCGCGAGTAAGACCGGCAGAGCAGGCGTCCATCAACGGCGTCCAGGGAAGGCGACGATGACTCTCACGGCCCTCGGCTATGTCGGCATCCGCGCCAAGAACATCGACGATTGGGCGGATTACGGCACGCGCTTTCTCGGCATGCAGCTTGTCGACAAGAGCCGCGGCACGCTCGCGCTGCGCATGGATGACCGCAAGCAGCGGGTGATCGTTCATACCGACGAAGACGAAGGCCCATCGTTCTACGGTTGGGAGGTGGCCGATGCCGCAGCGCTCGACGCGCTCGCGGCGCACTTGGAAAAATCCAATGTAAAAGTCGCGCGCGGATCGCGGGCGCTCGCCGATGAGCGCCGGGTGAGAGATCTGATCGTGTTCTCAGATCCGATCGGTAACCGGCTCGAAGTTTTTCACGGCGCCGAGATCGCGACCGAGCCGTTCAAGCCCGGCCGTTCGATCTCCGGCTTCCGCACCGGCCCGCTCGGCATGGGGCACGCGGTGCTCACCGCGGAACGCATCGACGACGTCGTGCCGTTCTACACCGAGATCCTCAATTTCAAGGCCAGCGACTACATCCTGAAGCCGTTCAAGGCCTATTTCTTTCACATCAACGCGCGCCATCACAGCCTCGCCTTCATCGACACCGGCAAGAACGGCATTCATCACATGATGTTCGAGGTCTGCTATCTCGACGATGTCGGGCAGGCCTATGATCTGGCGCTGCGTAAGCCGGATATGATCGGCACGACGCTCGGCCGCCACGTCAACGATCACGTCACCTCGTTCTATTCCCATTCGCCGTCGCGGTTTCTCGTCGAGTATGGCTGGGGCGGCCGCAGCATCGATCCGCAGACCTGGACGCCGCATGAGCGCACCGAAGGTCCGAGCCTTTGGGGCCACGACCGCATGTGGCTTTCGCCTGAAGGCCGCGAGCAGGCGCGGGACCTGCGCATGCAGATTGCGGAGGCAGGCAGCCGCGAGCCGGTCAATGTGATGGACGGCAATTATCTGCGCGCCGCCGACGTGTGCCCGTGGTGGAACGCCAACGTGCCGGCGCGCAAGATCGGCTGATCGCAAATTAATTCGATGCGCGCTTCATCGCGCTCCAGGTGCCGTAGCAGGCATTGCCGCCGGCGGTCCAACGACCGCCGCCGCTCGAGCCGCGCAACCGGCCGTAACCGGTCGCGCTCTGGCCACCTTTGCTGACGGTGACGGCGATGCCGCCGCTTTGTACCACGGCGCCGGAAATCTGATAGCTGAAGTCGTTATCGGCTTGCCGAATCTGGCCGCCGACAATGCGCGCCGGATAGCGGTAGCTCGGATCGCAAGGGCCGGCCTCGGTGCGAATGGATACGCTCCACAGCCCGTCATAGGCGCTCGATCGCCCGCGTTTTGCCGCTTCCGACGGCGTTGCCGCCATCGCCAAAAATACGCCCGTTATCGCAATAGCCGTCATAACGCCAAGCTTTGTCATTTGCTCGCTCCCGCTCCCGGATCGGTTGATGTGGCCTTATCGCTGCTATTCGGTTGAATTGTGGGTTGAGTGGCCGCGTTGCTTGGAAAGGGCGGCGGCTCTTTGGCGAAGGCATTGCCGCTCTTGCCGAGATCGTAGCCCATCTGAAACAACGCCTTCATGTAATCTGGGTCGAAGGCGCCGCGGCTCGGTGCGCTGAAGTTCGGCGGAATACTGGCAACGTTGTAGCCGATGCCGCTGTTCTTGGCGGCGACAAAGGCGCGGTCGAGCATCAGGCGGATATCGGTCTTCACCGCCATGCCGACCGATTGCGCGAGAATCGTCGGCGTTGAGCGCTCGACAACCTGAAAGTCCGGCTGCAGCCCGCTATTGACCACGACATAAAGCTCGGTTGCCGGAATCTTGTAACCGCTATTGCTTTCCATCAGCGCAGCCGGGGCGACAAAAAACTGGCCGCCGACGCCGCCGTCGACATGCATTTCGGAAAATTTCTTGCCGTTGCCCTCGACGTCGATCTGCACCGGCGGGAAGGCGCCGGGAATGCTGCCGGAGGCAAGCAGCACGCTGCGGAACAGGTTCAGCGCGGCGCCGCCGTCATCCTTGCCGTGATCGGTGGCGTGCACGGCAATGGCGCCCATGTTCCAGACCACCGAGCGCTCGGCATCGAGATCGGTGGTGATGACGAACAGCCGCCGGCCGTTCTTATAGGCAGCGGCGATATCGGCGAGCAGATCCGGCGTGATCTGTTTCTTGATCAGGTCGCGCAACGGCCAGGTGTCGAGAAAGCTCTCGCCGGTGCCGCCGACTTCGAATATGTCCGCAGCCGAGGTTTGCGTATAGAGCGCTCGCAAGGTCGCGTCGTATTTCGGGCCGGCAAACATGAACGGCGCCATCAGCGCGCCGGCGCTCACGCCGGTGACGACGGCATAATCCGGCCGGTGTCCGCCCGCGCTCAATCCGGTGACCAGCCCGGCACCGAAGGCGCCGTCGGCACCGCCGGTTGAAAGAATGAGCCACGGTCCGGCTTGCGCCGGCAAAGCCTTGGTGAAGTCGGCAATCGAGTCGGCAAAGAAACGAGCGTCCGGCATGCCCGGAATAGCGGCAACCGCGTCATCTTCGGCGGTAAACGGCGTGCGCGGCGGGAATTTCGATGTCTGGCCAGCCGGCGCGGGCGCCTGCGGCGTGCCAACAGGAGTACCAGGAGCAGTTTTCGTCTGCGTTGCCGGCGGCTTCTTCGGTTTCGCGCTCTGCGCGTAAGCGGCCGATCCGGCAAACGGATGTGGCAGTTGCATTGTCAGCACAGCCGCAAAAACGGCAGCGCCGCAAGTGATGATGGTCCGGCCTCTCGCCTTGCTCATTATCTCGTTCATCGTGGAATGAGTGTCCGAAAGTCGCTTGAAGGTTCGGATTTAATACACGTTCGCAACGCACAAGAGGCCAGCAGAGGTAGGCAAATATAAACGGCTTTTATCAACTTCAATCGGGCTGAACTTTAAAGCCAAAGGCTGCCGCAAAATTGCCCTTCAGCGCCGCAATTCCACCTCATAGAGCACCAATTGCCCCGCGCAATTGCCAAATGCTCACTTGCCACTTGTGTGTAACGGTCCTGCGACGTGGCGGCTCAGACCTTCGGCAAAGACGGTGGGGCGCGCAGGTAATCTGGTCAGGTAATCCGGTCAGGTAATCCGGTCAGGTAATCGGGGTCAGGCGTGGCGGTCGGCGACGAATCGTGCGCCTTCGACAAGTATTGCCGCACTGGGGCCAAATGTCGCGAGCGCATTTTCGGCATCCGCCACCAGTTGCCGTAGCCGCGCTTTGGCGCCGGCAAGGCCGAGCACGCTGACAAAGGTGGCTTTGCCCGCCGCGGCGTCCTTGCCGGTCTGTTTGCCGACCAGCGCCGGATCGCCTTCGATATCGAGAAGGTCGTCGGCGATCTGGAACGCTTCGCCGACCGCCGCACCGTAACGTTCGAGCGCGTCGCGCTGTTGCGGTTTGGCGGATGCAAGAATGCCGCCGGCCTCGCAGCCGAAGCGCAACAGCGCACCGGTCTTCATCGCCTGCAGCATCTTGACGTCGGACTCGCCGCGGTTCTGTGCGCCGAAGCGGCCTTCAGCGGCGAGATCGAGCATCTGGCCGCCGGCCATGCCGCCGACGCCGGAAGCGCGCGCCAAGGCGCTGACCAGTCCGATGCGGACGGCGGGATCGCGATGCGTCTCCTCGCGCGAGAGAATGTCGAAAGCAAAAGTCAGGAGGCTGTCGCCGGCGAGGATCGCGGTGGCCTCGTCGTATTTGCGATGCGCGGTCGGCTGGCCGCGGCGCAATTCGTCATTATCCATGGCGGGTAGATCGTCATGCACCAGCGAATAGCAATGCACGCATTCGAGCGCCGCGCCTGCCATCAGTGCGTTCTGCCGCGGCACGCCGAACAGCGCCGCCAATTCAACCACCAGGAACGGCCGGAATCGCTTGCCGCCGCCGAGGCTCGAGTAGCGCATGGCCTCGATCAGGCGGGCCGGGCGGCTGATTTCGCCGGCTGGGGGTCTCGCCGCCAGCAGCTGGTCGAGCAGGGTTTCGGTTTCCGCCGCAACGGCGTCGAGGTGGGCAAGAAAGGGGCTTTTGGCGTCCATTAGCGTGTGTTTACCCGGCGTTTAATCGTGACTGCGGGGTCCTATATCAGGTCCTGCATTTAGGGGATAAGGGGCTGCCGGTCCGGTTAATCCACCCGTTGGTTAACTCGGCAAAACGGGGCGGGGCCGGTTCCGCCTGCAGCCAACTATGACCAAGGGACTTGAAGGGACTATCTGTGGTTATCGGCCTTACAGCGTCAATGGTGCTTGCAATCTGGCTCTATCTCATTGCCGCCCGCGGCGGGTTTTGGCGCGCGGCTGATCGCGACGACGCAAGCCCCGTGGTGGGGATCGCGCCAGGCAATTGGCCTTCCGTGACTGCCGTCATCCCGGCGCGCGACGAGGCCGAATGCGTCGGCCAGACCGTCGCCTCGCTGCTGCGGCAGAACTATCCGGGCGAATTCAATGTGGTTCTGGTCGACGATCAGAGCCGCGATGCCACGGCGCAAGTCGCCCGCGACGCGGCGGCGGCGCTCGGGGCGACCGGCCGCCTCACCGTGCTGTCGGGCCGCGCTTTGCCGGCGGGCTGGACCGGGAAACTATGGGCGCAACGGCAGGGCGTCGAATTTTGCGAAAACGCGCCGCGACCGCCCGACTATATTCTCTTCACCGATGCCGACATCGTCTATGCCCCGGACGCACTGCAGGTGCTTGCAGCGCGCGCCAATGCCGACGGTCTCGTCTTGACCTCGCTGATGGCGAAATTGCGCTGCAAGAGCTTTGCCGAGCGCATGTTCGTGCCGGCCTTCATCTTCTTCTTTCAGATGCTCTATCCGTTCGCCTGGGCCAACGATCCGCGCAACGCCACCGCGGCTGCCGCCGGCGGCTGCATGCTGGTGCGGCGCGAGGCGCTGCACGCGGCCGGCGGGATCGAGGCGATCCGCGACGCACTGATCGACGATTGCACGCTGGCAAAGCTCCTCAAGCAGCACGGACCGATTTCGCTCGCGCTGACCGATCGGGTGCACTCGATCCGCGCCTATCCGGATGTCGGCGATATCCGCCACATGGTTTCGCGCACCGCCTATGCGCAATTGCGTTATTCGCCGCTCATTCTCGCCGGCACCGTTCTCGGACTGGCTCTGACCTATCTGGCGCCGGTGGCGCTGGCGCTGTTCGCGCGCGGCGTGCCGCAATTCATCGGCATTTTTGTCTGGATTCTGATGGCCTTGGCGTTCCGCCCGACGCTGAAATTCTATCGGCTGTCGACGTTCTGGGCCCCGGCATTGCCGGCCATCGCGGCGATGTATATGGCGTTCACGCTCGATTCCGCCTATCAGCATGCCCGCGGCCGCGGCGGCATGTGGAAGGGCCGCGCCCAAGCAAATGTTTGAAGGTGTTTTGGAACTCGCATGACTGTTGTGACGCATGACTGATGTGACAATCGACGGCACTGACGATTGGCGCTCGGGCAAAGGGCATCGGGACGAGAATTTCCCGGTCGCGTCCTTCCTTATTCATCGCCGCCATCGTGGCGTGATCCTGGCGTTCTATAATTTCGTCCGCACTGCCGACGACATCGCCGATCACGCGGTACTGCAGCCAAAAGAAAAGCTCGCGCTGCTCGATCGCCTCGAAGGCGGGCTTCTCGGCACCAATACCGACGATCCGGTCGCGGTACGGCTGCGCGGCGCGCTTGCCGAGCGCAGTCTCGCGCCCAAGCATGCGCAGGATCTCATCGCGGCGTTCAAGCTCGACGTCACCAAGCTCCGCTATAAAGACTGGGACGATCTCATTGCCTACTGTTCGCTGTCGGCGATGCCGGTCGGTCGCTTTGTTTGCGACGTGCACGGCGAAAGCCGCGCGGTCTGGCCGATGAACGACGCGCTGTGCGCGGCCTTGCAGATCATCAATCACATTCAGGACTGCAAGGAAGATTACGAAAATCTCGACCGCGTCTATGTTCCGCAGGACGCGCTTGCCGCAAGCGGCACGAATGTCGAAGCCCTCGGCGCGCCGCGCGCCACGCCGCAACTGCGCGATTGCCTGCACAAGCTTACCGCGCGGACCGACGGCCTGCTCTCCGGGAGCGACGACTTTGCCGCCGCGATCAGCGATATGCGGCTTGGTCTCGAAGTCTCGGTCATCAATACGCTGGCGCATCGGCTGACGCGGATTTTGATGGCGCGCGATCCGCTGAGCGAGCGCGTGCATCTTGGCGCGCCTGCTGCCGCCGGATTGACGCTCCTGGGCATTTTGCGCGGCACCGCGCGCCGGTTCGGCCGCAAATCTTCGGCCGCAGCGCAGAAGCCGAAAGGGGCCTGAGTGAGCACTCCCTCGCAGGCCGCCGAGCGCGCATCGGGCTCTTCGTTCTATTCCGGGATGCGGATTCTGCCGCCCGCGCAGCGCGAGGCAATGTACGAAATCTATTCGTTCTGCCGCGCCGTCGATGACATTGCCGACGATCCCGGCCCGCGCGAGGGGCGCCGCGCCGCGCTCGACGGGTGGCGCGCGGATCTCGCCGCGCTCTATGCCGGTTCGGCGCCGGCGCAGCTCGCAGGTCTCGCGCAGGCGGTCCGCCAATTCGATCTCGAGCACGGCGATTTTCTCGCCGTCATCGCCGGGATGGAAATGGACGTGGTCGCCGATATCCGCGCGCCCGACCGCACCACGCTCGATCTTTATTGCGACCGCGTCGCCTGCGCGGTCGGGCGGCTTTCGGTGCGCGTGTTCGGCATGGAGCGCGATGCGGGGCTGGCGCTGGCGCATCATCTCGGCCGCGCGCTGCAGCTGACCAATATTCTACGCGATCTCGACGAGGACGCGGGCCTCGGCCGGCTCTATCTGCCACGCGAGGCGCTGCGCGACGCCGGCATTATCAGCAGCGATCCGGCCGAGGTGATGGCCAATCCGATGCTGGGCGAGGTCTGCAGTTCGATCGTCGCGACCGCCCAAGACGAATTCGTGAGCGCTCGCGCGATCATGGCGAAGGCGCCGCGCCGGCAGGTGCGTGCGCCGCGGATCATGGGCGAGGCCTATTATCTGATCCTCAAAGGTCTGATCGTGCGTGGCTTTAATCCGCCGCGCGAGCGGGTGCGCCTGCCCAAGGCGAAATTTCTCCTCATCGTGCTGCGCAATTTCTTCTGAGCGATTTTGACATGACGCGTGTTGTGCACATCATAGGTGCCGGCCTTGCCGGCTTGTCCGCGGCGATAAGGCTCACCGGGCGCGGTGAGCAGGTCGTTGTGCACGAAGCGACCGCGTTCGCCGGCGGCCGCTGCCGGTCCTATCACGACGCTTTCGTCGGCATGACCATCGACAACGGCAATCATCTTTTGCTGTCCGGCAATCGCGCCGCACTCGGCTATCTGCGTGAGATCGGCGGCACGGAGCGCTTGGCCGGCCCCGATCACGCGCAATTCCCGTTCGTCGATCTGAAAAGCAATGAGCGCTGGATCTTGCGTTTCGACGACGGACGGCTGCCGTTCTGGATTTTCGATCCAAAGCGCCGCGTGCCGGGCACGCGCGCGCTCGATTACCTGTCGCTGGCGCGATTGTTGTTCGCCGATCCCAGCGAACCAGTTGGCAAGATCATCGCCTGCGAGGGCGTGGTCTATAAGCGCCTGGTCGAGCCGCTCTTGCTCGCGGCGCTCAACATTGATCCGCCGCTCGGCTCGGCCAAGCTGGCAAGCGCCATCGTCCGCGAAACGCTTGCTGCCGGCGGGCTTGCATGCCGGCCGCTGATCGCGCGCGAAGGTCTCGGCGACACGCTGGTGGCACCGGCCCTTGCCACGCTGGCGCGGCGCGGCGCGACAGTGCGGTTCGAGCATCAGCTTCGCGCGTTGCAATTCGGCGATGGCCGCATCACGGCGCTCGAATTCGCCGGCGAGACGATCGCGCTTGGACGTGAGGATGCAGTCGTCCTCGCGGTGCCGCCCTATATCGCGAGCGCTCTGGTGCGCGGGCTCGACGCGCCGACCGAATTCCGCGCCATCGTCAATGCACATTTCCGTATCGAGCCGCCGCCCGGTCAGCCGCGGATCATCGGCGTGCTCAACGCCACGACGGAATGGATTTTCGCCTTTCCCGGCCGCCTATCTGTGACGGTCAGCGCTGGCGACCGGCTGATCGATACGCCGCGCGAGGCATTGGCGAAGACGATCTGGAGCGAAGTTGCCGCGGTTGCCGGATTGCCGGCCGATCCAATACCCCCTTGGCAAATCGTGCGCGAGCGCCGCGCCACCTTTGCTGCGACCCCGGAACAGGATGCCAAACGGCCTAGCGCCGCGACTTCGTGGCGAAATCTTGTCCTGGCCGGGGATTGGACAAATACCGGCTTGCCCGCGACCATCGAAGGTGCCATCCGGTCCGGAAACCGCGCCGCCGACATCATTCTCAGGTGAAATATCCGAGAGCCAAGCGACATGAATGACGTGAGCGAATTGCAGACAGCACAGGCGCCAGCGGGCGAGCTCGACCTCGATCGGCATATCGACGCCACGCGCGATGCGTTGCTTGCCTGCCAGCGTCCCGACGGCCATTGGCTGTTCGAACTCGAAGCCGACGCCACCGTTCCGGCTGAATATGTCCTGCTGCGGCACTACCTGGCCGAGCCCGTCGATGCCGTGCTCGAGGCCAAGATCGGCAATTATCTGCGCCGCATCCAGGGCAAACATGACGGCTGGGCGCTGTTCCAGGCCGGCGCCTTCGATATGAGCGCGACGGTGAAAGCCTATTTCGCGCTCAAGATGATTGGCGACGATCCGCAGGCCGATCACATGCGCCGGGCGCGAGAGGCGATCCGTGCCCGCGGCGGCGCCGAAGCGAGCAATGTGTTCACGCGCTGCATGTTCGCGCTTTACGGCATTGTGCCGTGGCGCGCGGTGCCGGCGATGCCGGTCGAGATCATGCTGCTGCCGAAATGGTTTCCGTTCCATCTCGACAAGATCTCCTATTGGAGCCGCACGGTCATCGTGCCGCTCCTGGTGCTGATGGCGAAGCGGCCGCGCGCGCGCAATCCCAAAGGCGTGCGCATCGACGAATTGTTTCTCGATCCGCCGCAGACGCTCGGGCCGACGCCGAAAGCGCCGCAGCAGAAGGCGTCGTGGTTCTGGTTCTTCCATGTGGTCGACAAGGTGCTGCACGCGACCGAGCCGTTTTTCCCCAAAGGCTCGCGCCAGCGCGCCCTCGATCAGGCCGTGGCTTGGGTCGGCGAGCGCCTCAACGGCGAGGATGGGCTCGGCGCGATTTTCCCGGCCATGGCCAATAGCGTGATGATGTATGACGCGCTTGGTATTGCCGCCGACGACCCGCGCCGCGCCATCGCGCGCAAATCGATCGAGAAGCTTCTCGCCGTCAACGACGATGAAGCCTATTGCCAGCCCTGCGTGTCGCCGATCTGGGACACCGGCCTTGCTGCGCATGCGCTGCTGGAGGCCGGCGGCGAGCGCACCGTGGCGCAGGTCAAGCGCGGCCTCGATTGGCTCGTGCCGATGCAAGTACTCAATGTGCGCGGCGACTGGATCGCGCGCCGTCCTAACGTGCGGCCGGGCGGCTGGGCGTTCCAATATGCCAATCCGCATTATCCCGACGTCGACGACACCGCTGTCGTTGCCATGGCGATGGAGCGCATGCAGAATCTGGTCAATGTCGATTACCAGAGCCAGATCGACCGCGCCCGCGAATGGATCGTCGGCATGCAGAGCAGCAACGGCGCCTGGGGCGCGTTCGATGCCGACAACGAATATTATTATCTCAACAACATTCCGTTTGCCGATCACGGCGCGCTGCTCGATCCGCCGACCGAAGACGTCACCGCGCGCTGCCTGTCGATGCTCGGGCAGCTTGGCGACACCACAAGCGACACGGTGAAGCGTGGTGTCGATTATCTGCGCCGCGCCCAACTTGCCGACGGTTCCTGGTACGGCCGCTGGGGCATGAATTACATCTACGGCACCTGGTCGGTGCTGTGCGCGCTCAACGCCGTGGGGCTCGACCGCAACGCGCCGGAAATGCGCAAGGCCGTCGACTGGCTCGTCGCGATCCAAAATCCCGACGGCGGTTGGGGCGAGGACGGTTCGAGCTACAAGCTCGATTATCGCGGCTATGAGCCGGCGCCCTCGACCTCATCGCAAACCGCTTGGGCGCTCTTGGGTCTACTTGCCGCCGGCGAGGTCGATCATCCGGCCGTTAAGCGCGGCGCCAAGTATCTCGCCGACACCCAAGGCGCGGACGGATTCTGGAACGAGCCGCGCTACACCGCGACGGGTTTCCCGCGCGTGTTCTATTTGCGCTACCACGGCTATTCGAAATTCTTCCCGCTCTGGGCGCTGGCGCGCTACCGCAATCTGAGAAACAGCAACGACAAGCGGGTGGCGTTCGGGATGTGATGGGTCGATTCCGGTTCGGCCCTTTGGGCCGCCCCGGAATGACGGTGTGACTTACGCCGCGCTGGCCGAGGTCTTAGCCGCTTCGGCCTTAGCCGCCGCTTTGGCCGACTTTTCGCGCGCTTCGTTGGCGCGCATTTCCGACATCGTCAGCTGCACATTGCTGTCGAAGACGTATTGCGCCGGGCGCTGCTTCGACATGTCGATTTCCGGCGCCATCTCGCCTTCGGTCTTCACGCCGCGCAGCCCGATCATCAGCGCTTCCATCGGGTGCTTCATCATGGCGTCGGCAGCGGTCGCTTCGTAGCCGCAATGCGCCATGCAGTTCGCGCACTTCTCGTAGCGGCCGGTGCCGTAGGCGTCCCAGTCGGTGGTCTCCATCAGCTCCGTGAAGGTTTTGGCGTAGCCTTCGCCGAGCAGATAGCAGGGCTTCTGCCAGCCGAAAATGTTGCGCGTCGGCATACCCCAAGGCGTGCAGTGGAATTCCTGATTGCCGGCGAGGAAGTCGAGGAACATGCTCGAATGCGACAGGTCCCAGTTCTTGCCCTTGCCGCGGGCGAAAACCTGGCGGAACAGTTCCTTGGTCTTCTTACGATTGAGGAAGTGCTCTTGATCGGGCGCGCGCTCGTAGGCGTAGCCGGGCGAGATCGAAACGCCGACGCCCATCTCGGTTGTGAGATCGAGAAACTTGGCGATGTCTTCCGGCGGGTGGCCGTCATAGACCGTGCAGTTGACGTTGACGTTGAAGCCCTTGGCTTGCGCCGCCTTGATCCCGGACACCGCTTTCTCGAAGCCGCCTTCCATGCACACCGACTTGTCGTGATGGGCTTTGAGGCCATCGAGATGCACCGAGAAGAACAGATAGGGCGACGGCGTGAACAGATTGAGCTTCTTTTCCAGAAGCAGCGCATTGGTGCACAGCGAGACGAACTTCTTGCGCGCGACGATGCCGGCGACGATCTCGCCGATCTCCTTATGGATGAGCGGCTCGCCGCCGGGAATGGCGACCATCGGCGCGCCGCATTCGTCGACCGCGTCGAGGCATTCCTTGACCGACAGGCGCTTGTTGAGGATCGCGTCGGGATAATCGATCTTGCCGCAGCCGAAGCAGGCGAGGTTGCAGCGGAACAACGGCTCGAGCATCAACACCAGCGGATAGCGCTTACGCCCAGCCAGACGCTGACGCAGCACATAGGCACCGACGACGGCCTTCTGTCGCAGAGATACACCCAAAACTTGACCCTCTTGAATGTGTTTCCGTTACCGCCGCAGCGGGCGAGATTGGAAAGTTAGACTTTTGCCGTGACCCGACCGGCGGTCACGCCGTCGGTCAGTTCGGGCGGCAGGCGGAATTCGATGGTCTCATGCCGGCCATGCAGTTGGCTGACATCGACCGGATTGAGCCGGCGCAGCGCATCAATCACGTCTTCAACCAGCACTTCCGGCGCCGACGCGCCGGCGGTGATGCCGACGGTCTGGACGTTCTTGAACCAGGTCGGATCGAGCTCGCTGCCGTCGGCGATCAGATAGCTCGGCTTGCCGGCTTCTTCGCCGATTTCGCGCAGCCGGTTCGAGTTGGAACTGTTCTTGGCACCAACCACGAGGATAACGTCGACCAAGGTCGAGAGTTCGCGCACCGCAGTCTGCCGGTTCTGCGTCGCGTAGCAGATGTCGCGGGTCTCGGGTCCGACGATGTCGGTGAAGCGCTTATGCAGTGCCGCGATGATGCCGCGCGTGTCGTCGACCGATAGCGTGGTCTGCGTGACATAGGCCACCGGCGTATCGGCCGGAATCTCGAGTTTGGCGACATCGGCCTCGGTCTGCACCAAGGTCACCGGCTGGGAGATCTGGCCCATCGTGCCTTCGACCTCCGGGTGTCCGGCATGACCGATGAGAATGAGCCTGCGGCCCTGGCCGACATAGCGCTTGCCCTGATTGTGCACTTTGGTGACCAGCGGGCAGGTCGCGTTGAGCACCGGCAGATTGCGCGACGCCGCTTCCTCTTCGATGCTTTTGGCAACGCCGTGGGCGCTGAAAATCGTGACGGCATTGGGCGGCACTTCAGAGAGGTCCTCGACGAAACGCGCGCCTTTGGCCTTCAGGCTCTCCACCACGTGCTTATTGTGCACGATCTCGTGACGCACATAGACGGGCGGGCCGAATTTTTGCAGCGCCCGTTCGACGATTTCGATCGCGCGCACGACGCCGGCGCAGAAACCGCGAGGCTGGGCGAGTATCACTTTCATCAAGATCTCCAGAACCTATCCGGCGAACTCTCGTCCGGTTACGTCTTTTGTTACGCCTCTTGCGACGACGATTTGAAGTCGCTCGGGTTGCGGCCTTTGCTGCGGCTTTGCGACGCAACCGAGGCAGCGCGGCTGTTTATGTCCGGTTTATTTGGCAGTCTCGTATCAGCTATCCGTTACTCGAACCGCCACTCGGCGCCGCCATTTGGCGATGTCGTTGCCAGATGTCGTTGCTACTTGGCGGCTAAACCGGCCTAATCAAGCCCTGATCTGTTTGTGGGACGGGCGCCCAGGTTCATTGCCAAATCGGTGGCAAGCCCAGCACCTGAGGCCGATGACCCCCCAACCCACCATTGAGCGGAAATACCGCTTCTTGTCCAGTACGATGGCCCCTGAGAGCGGCACTTTTACATTAGTCCAGATGGTAAATCCGCACCGGCCGAACGGCAAAATCGCCTGCTAAACAGGGACTTCTTGGATCGGAAGGGGTTCTCTTGAACCGATGAGGGAACCCAGGCTGCCAAACGGCGTAATTTCGTTGCAACCGGTCCGGGGGCGCGTTGATTGGTGTGAAAATGAGCCTGGCTCGCAGCCCGTTAATCGTATCGGTCGAAGAAATTGGCCGCAACGAGCGGATTGGGGCATGCAGTTGCGACATCGGTTTTCAGCATGCTTATCCGCGTCCGGCCGCGGCGGGTGCGTGATAATGTAGGAAAATATCCATGATTTCACTTTTGCACCAAATCAGGGCATCTAAGCGCGCCGATGCGGCCAAGGTCCAACCCGCAGCCCACCCTGCCGCCGTGTCCGCCTCCTTTTTGCCGCTGTATTGAAGCCTCAAACGCCGGTTCGTTGATCCTCCAACCACTGACGATTGTATTCCATTGACCAACTCGCTCATGAAATCGATCACCGACTTTGTCGTCCGCGCCATCAGCATTTGCGCGAAAAATGCGTGGCTGGTGATCGGCCTGTCCGTTCTGCTCACGGTGCTGGCGTCCTGGTATGCGGCGACGCATTTCGCCATGACGACGGATATCAACCAGCTCATTTCGCCGAATATCGATTGGCGGCAGCGCGAAGCAAAATTTGAAAAGGCGTTTCCGCAATTCGAATTGATCGTCGCGGTGGTCGATGCACCGACGCCCGAACTGGTCGACGAAGCGACCAATGCGCTGGTGGCGAAGCTCGCGCCGCAGAAGGATCTGTTCCATTCGATTGAACAGCCGAAGGGCGGGCCCTTCTTCGCGCAGAACGGCTTGCTGTTCGAGCCGGTGAAAGATCTCGAGCCGCAGATGAAGGTGCTGGGCCAGGCCCAGCGTCTGGTTCAGGTGCTCGCCGGCGACCCGTCGCTGCGCGGCGTCATCCAGGCCTTCCAGCTCAGCCTGCTCGGCGTGCAAGGCGGTCAGCTCACGCTCGACAATATGCAGTGGCCGATGAATCTCGCCGCGGACGCGATCGAGAACGTCAATGCTGGCAAGCCGGCGAGCTTTTCCTGGCACGAAATGGTCCAGGGCCGCGCGACGACGCCGAGCGAGAAACTGCGTTTCCTCGAAATCCAAGCCACACTGAATTATGCCGAGCTCGAGCCGGGCCGGCGCGCCACCGAGGCCGTGCGCCAGGCCGCCACCGACCTCGATATCGCCAGCAAATATCAGGCGCGGCTGCGGCTGACTGGCCCGGTGCCGATGGCCGACGAGGAATTCGCCACCATCAAGGAGAACGCCGCGCTCAACGCCACGGTGACGGTTGCGATCGTGCTCGTGATCCTGTGGCTCGCGCTGCGCTGGTTCCGCATCATCTTTGCGGTCTTTTTCTCGCTTGTTGTCGGCCTCGCCATGACGGCCGCGGCCGGCATGATGATGGTCGGCACGCTCAATCTGATCTCGGTCTATTTTGCGGTTCTATTCGTCGGCTTGGGCGTCGATTTCGGCCTGCAATTCAGCGTGCGCTATCGCGCCGAGCGACACAATGTCGACGATCTGCGCATGGCGCTGTTGGAGGCCGGCCGCCGCGCCGGCGCACCGCTGACCCTCGCGGCACTCGCGACCGCGGCCGGCTTCTTGTCCTTCCTGCCGACGGTGTACAAAGGCGTGTCCGAGCTGGGCCTCATCGCCGGCGTCGGCATGCTGATCGCCTTCGCCACCAGCATCACCACGCTGCCGGCGCTGCTTGCCGTGCTCAAGCCGCCGGCGGAGCCGAAGGCGCTCGGCTATGTGGCCTTGGCGCCGGTTGATGAGTTTCTGGCGCGGCATCGTATTGCGATCCTGATCGTAACCGGCCTGGTCGTCGCCGGCGGATTGCCGCTGTTGCATTGGCTGCGGTTCGATTTCAATCCGATCAACCTGCGCAGCCCGAAAACCGAAGCGGTGGCGACCTATCTGCAGCTCAAAACCGATCCGGACAGCGGCACCAACGATATTCAGGTCCTGTCGCCGTCATTGACGGAAGCCGATCAGACCGCCGCGAAGCTGCGGGCGCTGCCGCAGGTGTCGCGCGTCTTGACGCTGTCGAGCTTCATCCCGCCCGATCAGCAGCAGAAGCTGCCGCTCATTGAGGCCGCTGCGAAGACGCTGCTGCCGGCGCTCAATCCGGCGGCGCCGAGCGCGCCGCCGACCGACGCGCAAAACATCAGCATGCTGAATTCCACCGTCGACGCGCTCAACCGACTCGCCGGCAATGGCAGCGGGACCGGCGCGGTCGCGGCGCGACGGCTCGCGACGGGCATGGCGGCTTTGGCCAAGGCCGATCCCGCCGTGCGGCAGCGCGCCGAAATCGTGTTCGTGCAGCCGCTCAAGACCGCGCTCGACGATCTGCGGCATCTGTTCTCGGCGCAGGAAGTCACGCTCAACAATATGCCGGCGTCGTTGAAGAGCCAATGGATCACCGCCGATGGCACTGCGCGCATCGACGTCGCCCCGAGCGGCGACCCGAGCGACAACGCCAATCTGCAGGCTTTCGCCCGCGCCGTTCAGTCGGTGGCGCCGGAAGCGACCGAAGGGCCGATCTCAATTCTTGAAGCGCGCCGCGCCATCGTCTCGGCCTTCATCGAGGCGGGTATCTGTGCGCTGCTCTCCATCGGCATCATTCTCTGGATCACATTGCGCCGGATCGGCGACGTGCTGTTGACGCTGGTGCCGCTGCTGCTCGCCGGCGTGGTCACGCTTGAAATCTGCGTTCTGGTCGATCTGCCGCTCAACTTCGCCAACATCATCGCGTTGCCGTTGCTGTTGGGTGTCGGCGTCGCGTTCAAGATCTATTACATCATGGCGTGGCGCGAAGGGCAGACCAACCTGCTGCAATCGGTGCTGACGCGCGCGGTGTCGTTCTCCGCCTGCACCACGGCAACGGCTTTCGGCAGCCTGTGGTTCTCGAGCCATCCCGGTACGTCGAGCATGGGCAAGCTATTGGCGATTTCGCTGCTGACCACCATGGCGGCGGCGGCGTTGTTCCAGCCGGTGCTGATGGGCAAGCCGCGCGTGCAGAAGCCGGCATCCGAGCCGGCGCCTGCGGCCGAGCCGGAAAAAGTGTAGCGCTCAACACTGCGGCGATGCGAGGTCGCACCGCTGATCCATCTGCGACGTGTCACCTGTCTGTGCAGTGAACGATGAGAGGCGGTTGATTACTGTCGCGCCGTCGTTTGCGGGTGCGACAGTTCCGATTTGTGCTGCGGCGCCATCATCATCGGCGAACCGGCCGGCGCCGGCGCGTGTTTCACCGCCGTATTCGGATTGACCGACGGATCGAGCATGCTGTAGGCGGAATCCGGCAGACGCGCCCAATATTGGTTCTTGCCGAGCAGTTCGATGCCGAGATAGCCGCGCACCACCAGCGTCTGGCCGTCCGGCGTCAGCTTCATCGTCGCGTGATAGACCTTGCCGTCACGCGGATCGAGAATATTGCCGCCGCCGTATTTGTCCGGCTCTTCCTGTTTCATGTCGCGGATGATTTCGAGCCCGAGCCAGGGATGATTGAGGCGGTCGTCTTTGCACTGGTCGCAAACGACGTTCGGATTCTCACCGGGCTTCATGAACATCTTGGCGATGATGCCGGCATAGACGCCGTCGTGATTGGTAATAAGAAACCAGCCGGTCGGCTGTTTGGTGTCGTCATCGACGGCTTGCCAGAGGCCTGCCGGAGTGAGATCGGCGCTCGAGACCGGGCTTGCGGCAAGGAGCGGCAGCAGCGCCGCAAACGCCAACACCGATTTTGCCAATCCTGATCTGGACAGACTCGATTTGGCCAGCACAGATTTCACCTGCATCGTCCGCACTCCCAAAGCTTAAGGCACGTCTCACTCAACTGCGCCGAAATTCGCGCCCACGACATAGACGCCGGATCGGCGCCACGCAATGGGCTATCGGGCCGCGTATTTCACGTATTGTTCCTGCACCGTGTTGCCATGCATGCATTTGACAGCGGTCAACAGAGCGGCGGAAAGTTGATCTAATTGGGGACGAGCCTTATGACGCCTGGTAACATCCTGCCACGACAACCGGGAGGACCAATTGGGCGGCCAATTGCAGATCAAGGTCATCGAGCCCATCGCGGTCAGCCTGCCGATGAAAAAGCCGGTGCAGATGGCCGGCGAAACCGTGGCGCGGGCCGATAACGTCCTCGTCCGCATCGAGGCGGAAAACGGCATTGTCGGCTGGGGCGAAGCCGCCTCGGCGCCGACCATGACCGGCGAAACGGTCGCCAGCATGATGGCGGCAGTGGCGCATATGACATCTATATTACTCAGGCGCGACGCCGACGATTTTGCCGGCAGTGCCGCAGCGATGGATGCCGCGATGTACGGCAACAGCGGCGCCAAGGCGGCGATCGATATTGCGCTGCACGATCTGGTCGGCCGCGCCACCGGGCGCCCGTTGCATGCGCTGTTCGGCCCGGTCCAGCGCCGCAGCATGCCGGTCTTGGCCGTCGTCGGTTCGGACGATGCGGCGGCGGATTTGCGCGAGGCGCAGGCGCGCTACGCCGCGGGCTATCGCGCTTTCAAGATCAAGGTCGGGCTCGCGTCAGCCGATGCCGACGCCGCGCGCACGCACCTCGTCTGCGCGACGCTGAAAGCGCAGAGCAAAGAATGCGGCGAGAACTGTCTCATCTCGTCCGACGCCAATCAGGGCTACAGCACCGATGCGGCGCTGCGCTACGTGCGCGCCGTCGCCGATTGCGGGCTCGATTTTTTCGAGCAGCCGGTCGAGGCGCATGATCTCGACGGCATGGCGCAAGTCGCCGCGGCTGCGCCCGACATCTGGATCGGCGCTGACGAAGGCATTCATTCGGCAGACGACATTAGGCGGCATCACGAGTGCAAGGCCGCGCGCGGTGCGAGCCTCAAGGCGATCAAGCTCGGCGGCCTGCGCGCGCTGTTCGAGGCCGGCCGCTTGTGCCACCGGCTCGGCATGCGCATCAACATTTCCTGCAAGACCGGCGAGTTGAGCGTCGCCTCGGCTGCGGCAGCGCATATTGCGGCCGTGGTGCCCGAGCTCGCATGGGGGCTCACCGTGACCAATCCGGCGCTAGCCGAAGACGTCGTCGCCGCGCCGCTTCGCGTCGAGAACGGCCATGTCATGGTGCCGGACGGCCCCGGGCTCGGCATCGAGGTTGACGAGCGCCGGGTGCGGCGCTGTCAGCAGGATTTCAAGCGCGTGGCTTAAGTGAATGTCCACGCCGCCTCATGCGCTGGTTTTTGCGCCGATCCTGGCTCTCGACAAGATATCCAAGCGTTTCGGCGCCATCGTCATTGCCGACGGCGTCGATCTTGCGCTCGGCGCCGGCGAGGCGCTCGGCATTATCGGGCCGAACGGCGCCGGCAAGACCACGTTGTTCGGCATCATCAGCGGCACGGTAAAGCCGGATTCAGGCCGCGTGCTCTACGCCGGCGCCGATATCACGCGGCTGTCGCCAGAGCGGCGTTGCGCGCTCGGCATCGGCACATCCGAGAGCAAATCCGGCATCGGCCGCTCGTTTCAGATCCCATTGCCGTTTTCCGGCATGAGCGTGTTCGAAAATCTGGTCGTCGCGTCGGCCTTCGGCGCTGGGCGCCGCGAGCGCGACGCCTATCAGACCTGCATGGACATTCTCGACCGTTGCGGTCTTGCCGACAAAGCCAACCGGCCGGCGGGCAGCCTGACGCTGCTCGACCGCAAACGGCTCGAGCTTGCGCGCGCGCTGGCGACCGATCCGGCGGTGCTGCTGCTCGACGAAGTCGCCGGCGGGCTGACCGAGCACGAATGCCAGGCGCTAATCGCGCTGATCCGCGACGTGCGGCGCAGTGGCGTCTCGATCATCTGGATCGAGCATGTGGTGCATGCGCTGATCGCGAGCATCGACCGGCTTTTGGTGCTGCATAACGGCGGCTTCATCGCGCAAGGCGATCCGGCGGCCGTGATCAAGAGCCCGCAGGTCGCCGAAATCTATCTCGGGATCGAAGCCGATGCGTGAGACGCCGCTGCTCGCCGTCCGTGATCTCGATGCATTCTATGGCGACATCCAGGCTTTGTTCGGCATCTCGCTTCACGTCGCTCCGGGCGAAGCGGTCGCGGTGATCGGTGCCAACGGCGCCGGCAAGAGCGCACTCCTCAAAAGCATAGCTGGCGCGTTGCCCGCGCGTCCGGATGCGATCGTCTTTGAAGATTCACCGATCGGCGGCTTGCCGGCGCATGCCGTCGCTGCGCGCGGCATTGCGCTGGTGCCGGAGGGCAGGGGGCTGTTTCCCTCGCTCAGCGTCGAGGAAAATCTTCTGATCGGCGGTCAGCTCAAGCGCGCGGGACCCTGGACGCTCGACCGCGTCTTTGAGCTATTCCCGGTGCTTGCCGAACGCCGAAAATTATCCAGCACGGCACTGTCCGGCGGCCAGCAACAGATGGTCGCCATTGGCCGCGCGCTGATGTCGAATCCGAAATTGCTGTTGTGCGACGAGATCAGCCTCGGCCTCGCGCCCATCGTGGTGCGCGACATCTATGCGCGGCTGCCGGCGATCCTCAAACATGGCGCGTCGATCATCCTGGTCGAGCAGGACATCGTGCAGGCGCTCAGAGCGGCGCAGCGCGTTTATTGCTTCCAGGAAGGCCGTGTCGCGCTTGCCGGCGCGGCGAAAGACTTGTCGCGCGAGCAAATCGCCGCGGCCTATTTCGGGGTGTGAGGCGTGGACTGGATCAACGTCATTCTCCAGGGCATCTTGGTCGGCGGGCTCTATGCCATGTTTGCCGCCGGCCTCTCGCTGATTTTCGGGGTGATGCGGCTCGTCAATATCGCCCATGGCGATCTGATCGTGCTTGCCGCCTATATCGCGCTGGTCACGACGCAAACGCTCGGCATCGGGCCGCTGACGTCGCTGATCATCGTCGTGCCGGTCATGGCGCTGATCGGCTACCTGCTGCAATGGTTCGTGCTCAACCGCACGCTCGGTGACGATCTGCTGCCGCCGCTCCTCGTCACTTTCGGCCTGTCGGTCATCATCCAGAACGGCTTGCTGACACTGTTTACCGCCGACAGCGTCAAATTACAGGCCGGCGCCATCGAAGTGGCGACGATCCGGCTCACCGACGGCATCTATGTCGGCGTCTTGCCGCTGTTGCAGTTCGCCGTCGCGGTCGGGGTGATCGCGGGCCTGCAATTCATCTTCTATCGCACCGCGCTCGGCCGCGCCTTTCGCGCCACGGCGGACAATCCCGAGGTGGCGCAATTGATGGGGCTCGATAACCGCCGCGTCTTTGCGCTGGCGATGGCTTTATCACTTGCGGTCGTCGCGATTGCCGGCGTGTTCCTCGCGGTGCGCGCCAATTTCGATCCGTCACAAGGGCCGGCGCGACTGATCTTCGGCTTCGAGGCCGTCATTATCGGCGGGCTCGGCAGTCTCTGGGGCACGCTGGCCGGCGGGCTGATCCTCGGCGTCGCGCAAGCAATCGGTGCGCATCTCAATCCCGGCTGGCAAATTCTCGCCGGCCATATTGCATTTCTCGTGGTGCTCGCGGTGCGGCCGCAGGGCCTGTTCCCCAAGGTGCACACATGAGCATGACCGCGCGCGTGCCAAAGAATGTGCGCATCGTTTTCGGCGATCGCTCAAGCCATATCGGCTTGGCGCTGTGTGCGTTCATCGTCGCCGCGCTTGCGGCAGCGCCGCTCTGGGCCGGCCGCGATGACTTGCAGCTGCTGTCGGAAATGTTCGCCTATGTGGCGCTGGCGAGCTTGTGGAATCTTTTAGCCGGCTATGCCGGCCTCGTCTCAGTCGGCCAGCAGGCCTATGTCGGGCTCGGCGCCTATCTGCTCTTTGGCTTCGTGATCCTCGCCGGTATCTCGCCGCTCTGGGCAATCCCGCTCGCGGGCATCATCGCCGGGATCGTGGCGATCCCGGTGGCCGGCTTGGTGTTCCGCCTGCGCGGACATTACTTTGCGATCGGCACCTGGATCGTCGCCGAAGTATTTCGCCTGACGGCTTCGCAAGTCTCGGCGCTTGGCGGCGGCTCGGGTACAAGCCTGCCGGCCTCCATGGTGATCGCGATTGCGCCGACGCGCCAGCTGCGCGATTTCGTCGAATATTGGATCGCGCTCGCGCTGGTGATCGCGATCCTCGCCGCCATCGTGCTGTTGCTGCGGTCGCGCTACGGGCTCGCGCTCAAGGCGATCCGCGACAGCGAAATCGCTGCGCGCTGCAGCGGCATCGATGTGACCCGGACCAAGCTGCTGGTCTATATCGTTACCGCCTGCGGCACCGGCATGGTCGGCGCGCTGATTTTCCTGCAGAAGCTGCGCATCTCGCCGGACGCCGCCTTCAGCGTCAACGACTGGACCGCCTTCGTCATCTTCATCACCGTGATCGGCGGCATCGGCCGCATCGAGGGGCCGATCGTGGGCACCATCGTTTTCTTCCTGTTGCGCCAGACGCTGGCCGATCTCGGCACGCTCTATCTGATGATGCTCGGCCTGGTGGCGATCGTGATCATGCTCGCGGCGCCGAAGGGCATCTGGGGGCTGATCGTCGCGCGTTTCGGCTTCTCGGTTTTTCCGCTTGAACGCAAGGTGGTATTTGAGGAACTTAGCCCCGCGCGGGAGTAACCCGCCGGACGCCGGTACTGGTACAGGGAGAAACGGACCAATGGCGAACAAGATCATCATCAGCTGTGCGATTACCGGCTCGATCCATACGCCGACCATGTCGGACGCGCTGCCATTCACGCCCGACCAGATCGCCGAACAGGCGATCGATGCCGCCAAGGCGGGCGCGGCCATCCTGCATCTGCATGCGCGCGACCCCAAGGACGGCCGGCCGTCGTCGGACGCCAACGTCTTCATGCAATTCCTGCCGCGCATCAAGCAGGCGACCGACGCGGTGGTGAACATCACCACCGGCGGCGCCGTGACCATGACGGTCGATCAGCGCATCTCGGCGGCGAATACGCTGTCGCCGGAAATGTGCTCGATGAATATGGGCTCGATGAATTTCGCGCTCTACCCGATGGCGAAGCGCTACAAGAACTGGAAATACGATTGGGAGGAGAGCTATCTGCTCAATTCCGACGGCTATATCTTTCCCAACACGTTCCGCGACATCGAGAAGGTTTACAAAACGCTCGGCGAAGGCCACGGCGTGAAGTTCGAGCACGAATGCTACGATACCGGACACTTGTACAATCTCGCGCATCTGGTCGATCGCGGCATGTTCAAGCCGCCGATCTTCCTGCAGCTCATTTTCGGCATTCTCGGCGGTATCGGCCCTGATCTCGATAATCTCCTGTTCATGAAGCGTACCGCCGACAAATTGTTCGGCAAGGACTATCTGTGGTCGGTGCTCGCCGGCGGGCGGCATCAGATGAATTTCTGCACCACGGCGGCGATGATGGGCGGCAATGTGCGCGTCGGTCTCGAGGACTCGCTCTATATCGGGCCCGGCAAGCTTGCCAAGAGCAATGCCGAGCAGGTCGCCAAGATCCGCCGCATCGTCGAGGATCTCGGCTATGAGATCGCGACGCCGGCCGAGGCGCGCGCGACCTTGGGATTGAAGGGCGGGGACCGCGTGAAGTTTTGACCCGTAGCCCGGATGAAGCGCAGCGCAATCCGGGAACGATCGAGAAGGTGGCAGGCCGCTCCCGGATTACGCTGCGCTTCATCCGGGCTACAGATAGAGCCGTTATGAACGCCATCGATCTGAAAAATCGCACGGCCATTGTCACCGGCGGCGCGCGCGGCATCGGTTACGCCATTGCGCAGAGATTGCTCGGCTCGGGCGCTGCCGTCGCTTTGTGGGACATGGACGCGGCGGCGCTGGAGAAATCCGTCGCGGCGTTGAAGAGCGGCGGCCGTATTTTCGCGGCCGCTGTCGACGTGACCGATGAAGCCTCGGTTGCGCGGGCGACCGATGCGCTTATCCGCGACACCGGCAAGATCGACATCCTGGTCAACAATGCCGGCATCACCGGCGGCAATGCGCCGACCTGGGAGCTTCCGCCGGATATCTGGCGGCGCGTGATCGAGGTCAATCTGGTCGCGCCTTATCTGACCTGCCGCGCCATCGTCCCGCACATGATCGCGCGTGGCTATGGCCGCATCGTCAATATCGCCTCCATCGCCGGCAAGGAGGGCAATCCGAACGCGTCGCATTATTCGGCGTCGAAAGCCGGCTTGATCGGGCTGACGAAATCGCTTGCGAAGGAGCTTGCGACTAATGGCGTGCTGGTTAATTGCGTCACGCCGGCGGCGGCCAAGACCGATCTGTTCGATCAGATGACGCCGGCGCAGATCGATTACATGCTGTCGAAAATTCCGATGAACCGCTTCGTCACGGTCGACGAAATTGCGGCGCTGGTGGCCTGGCTCGCGTCGGAGGATTGTTCGTTCTCGACCGGCGCGGTCTTCGACATTTCCGGCGGCCGGGCGGTCTATTGAAATCGCCCGCTGGCTTGCCGAGCCGTAGCTGTGCGAGCGGAGGCTGGTGGGCGGTACAGGGATCGAACCTGTGACCCCTTCCATGTCAAGGAAGTGCTCTTCCGCTGAGCTAACCGCCCGGTCCAGGAGATATGAGTGGGGCACGGTTTATAGGCGTGCCGCCCGCGGGGTCAAGCCCGCAAGCGGCACGCCGATCAGGATATCGCCGAATAGTTTAAGAATTCCGCCGACTTAACCGGCAAGAAGACCGGTCGCCTTCGGCTCAGCTCTTCTTCGGCGCCGCCGCGGGAACCACGTCCGACACGCACTTCTTGGTGAAGCTCGAGGCGGCGGCGCCATGAAGTTTTGCGGCAGCGGCGGCGTCCTTGCAGCATTTCGTCGCCGAGCTCTTCAGCGCCGCGCCATGCAAGTTCTTCGGGCCGATCTGGGTTTGGCAGCTGGCGCCTGCGGTGTCAGCCGGGCCGGCAGCAGATGCGGCGGCGGCAGGAGCCGCCGGGGCGGGGGCCGGCGTCGTGGTCTGCGCGAATGCGGCGCTCGCGATGCAGAAGGAGGCAGCGATGATTGCGATCGTTTTCATGTGTCACTCCAGAGATGATTTGAGGTCCAAAAGATGGTGGGGTCTCACGCTCCGGTAGTTACAACGCGTTTACGGCTGGCGCGGTTCAGGTCCGGTGCGATTGCAGCGTGCCGTTCGGGCTCGCTTTGTCGACCAGCTCAGGCAAATATTGCGCCAATATCTTGAGCGCTGCGTCGACCGGCAGGCCGAACTGCCGCGCCAAATCCTGGATCTGCGAATTGCCAAGGATGGCTTTGAGCTGATCCTCGGTGATCGGCATGTTACCGCCGTTGCCGAGCCACGATTGCACCTGTGGCCCGAGCCCGCCCTTTTCCAGCGCGGCCACAAGCCCGTTGATGTCGTGATACTGCGTCTTCTCCAGAACGGCATTGATCAGCGCCGGCATGGCGGACGATTGCAGCGAGCTCAAAACGCTCGAAAGCGTGTCGCCCAAATTGAGATTGCTGAACAGACCCATGGCAATGCCCCTCCGTGCAATTAAACGACGCCGCCCCGGCGTCTTCGTTAAAAGACGTCAGGGCAGCCTAATCGAAGCTCGCTGTCCGCACCAGAGGTGCAGAACAGGCGTCAGTCTGAACGGGATTACTTGTGCAGAAGATCGGCCGGCACCTTGCCGCCGTTCTCCGCAAGCTTCTGCATCACTTGCGCGTGCAGCCACATATTCATCTTGGCTGAATCATTGGTGTCGCCGGTGTAATGCAGCTCCGTCGCCAATTCTTTGCGCGCCGCGAGGCTCGAATCGAGGTTGAGAAGCTTCATCAGATCGACGATCGAGTGATGCCAGTCGAGTTTCTCTTTGTTCTGCGCGGCAAGCTTGCTCAGCGCGGCGTCGACATCGACCGAGCCGGCCGGCTGTTTCGGCGGCATCACGCCGCCTCCGGCTGCCGGGGCCGACGATGGCGCCGGCGCGGCCTGCGCCGAACCTACACCGGCGTGATGGAAAATCGCCGACACGATGCTTCCGAGTATGCTCATGGACGCCTCCTCTTACGGCTGCCCGGGTTCGCCGGTATCATCTTCCGGCGCACGGACAGGCTGGTGACTGATAGCAGGTTATCAACGCAATGACGAAGGCGCGGTGACAGCGCCTCCCGCATCATTTTCTTCAATTCGTCCGTTGCCGTTTGACGGGCTCATGCTTCGACAGGCTCGCGCGCCAACAGCCCGAAGCCTGCGAAGGCGACGAGCGCGAGCGAGATCAAGACATTATACCCGGCGAGCGAGATGCCGAGAAAGCGAAAGGCCGCTTCATCGCAGCGTGGAACATGGATCGTCTGCAACTGGCTGAGCAACCCGCCGCCGGATTTGAAATCGGTCGCCGGTCCGGTGCAATCGGACGGGCCCGCCCACCAGCGCCATTCGATGCCGGCGTGATAGGTCGACAGCACGACATTGAACAGCACGATGCCGATAATGGCGACGAAGCCGACCATGACGAGTTTGCGCGGCGCGCCGACAAAAGCCGCGAGCGCCACCAGGAGCGAAAGCGGAATGACGACATGATAGGGGATGCGCTCCTCGAGGCAGAGCGGGCAGGGCTGATACTTCAAGACGTATTGGAAGAACCAGGCGCCGCAGAGCGTGGCGAGCCCAACCGCAAAGACTGCAAGCGCGGCGGCCGCGGCCGGCTGGTCGTAAAGCCGATTGATCCAGGTTTGCTTCATTACTTGGTTCTCGGGAGGCCCTTGAGCCGCAGCCCTTGAAATATTCGGCCGCGCAAGAATGGTCCGCAATAGCCGCCGGTGGCGGCGGCAGCAACAGGCCGATGCTTTTGCTCATCCTTGGGGCGGAAGCAAGGCCGGGGGTAGACAGGTTCACACAGACGTGAGGCGTCGGATGGACGCGGGCTGCGACCGACGATATAGAAAGCGCCCTAGACCTCAATCCACTTCCACCGAAGCGGATCAGGGTCTAGATTTTGCGTTTGAGCATGATCTTTTCCGAAAACCGGTTTCCACCCTCGGATCAAGTCCGAGGGCAAGCTTTTCGGGATCATGCTCCAAAGCCCGTGTGGCGGAACTGGTAGACGCACACGACTCAAAATCGTGCGCCGCAAGGCATGGGGGTTCAATTCCCTCCACGGGCACCATCAATAAAACTCCCAGTCGATTGAACTGAGTTTTTTCCTGAAAAAAGTGCCGCTCAGGAAATCGGATTCAAACCGCGTCTACTTCTTCGTGGGCTGCGACCAGCGCGCTTAGATATAGACGTCGCGTCGGGTCATGCCGGCACGACGTACGGGAATTTTTTGTCCCTCATGGCTTTGGCGACGGACGGTTTCAGCCCTGAGGGTACGGCCGTCCCTGTGACCAAGGACAACATGACTTCGGGCGCGTTGTCGGCCAGCGTTCGGCCGTTGCGCGTGACGAAGCCGTATGTCGCGGGCGTGCCGACCACGTAGGGCAACACATCGGGGAATAGTTCCCGGGCGACCGTCTCGCCGTAGCCGTTGGGGTCGTCTGAGGTCCCGCTGGCCGCGACCACGGCGGCGATGTGCTCGGCGATGTGCATGCCTTCCGCCTCGAAGTCTTTCGAGGGGTGTCTTGTGTTGGCGGGATTTGTAAAGTGAGTATCGTCCGGCCAGAAGATCGGCCACATCATCGGATGTCCGGCGCGGTTGATCTGCCGCCAGCCGCCCGCGTCCGTCGCGAGTTTGGTGGCGCCCCAGAGCCCGATATGGGCGCCGGGCCGCAGCTGCGGATGCTGATGTGAGACTTCCAGGACGATCGTATCGACGCTCGTGTTAGCGAAAGTGTTCTTGGCGTTTTCCGGGTGCCATGCCGAAAGGTCTATCGCGGTGCCGTTTTTGACCGCACCGTTGATGATCCCGAGAAGCGATAAGTCGATATAGAACGAGTCGGCGATGCGTCCTGTCCAGATCCGGATGCCATCCTTGCTGGCCGGCTCGCCCGTCTTTCCTTCCAGCACGAGTTGACCGGTTGCGGAATCCTCGCGCGCTGCGGTGCCGGTGAGAGCGTGCACCTGCAGGTGCTGTCGTCCGTCGGAGTTCGGTTCGCCGAAGGAGACCCGGTAGGTCAGCGTTTCGAAATCGGCGCCGTCAAAGTGTATTTTGAACTCATAACGCGCCTCAGCGTGGAAGCCCGGTTTGACGTGGACTCCGGTGATGTTCGAGTTGACGTCCATGACGAACACGGTGCTTGCGTCACCTTGGAAGACATAGAGGTCATCGATAAAAAGCTGGCCGTTCTGGGCTGCGAGAGGGGTATCTAGGTGATGCGACATGGCAATACTTCCTCCTGACGATGCGGTGGCACGCGTCTGCGGCAAGAAAAAAGGAAGGCCGTGTTGGTTTGCTGCGAACTCGAACAGTCTGTCTTCCAGCTGCCGAGGCTCTCTAATTGCTTACCACACTGTGCCGCCCGGCGCATTCAAGGTTACGCAGCTACTTCGTGCATAGAACTGTAACATCCGGGTGAATGCTGCCGGAGCGCGCCTCGGCGAGACAATCGTGAAAGCAAGCACTGCAATTCGATAGAGCGGTGGGCAAAGTGTGGGACGCGCTCGCAGTCACGCTGTTAGGTGCCCCAGGTGCGGTATGGGTCGTCTGCGGACGCTGCTTATAACTGACGCAAAATATTTTTCGTGTTGGCGACGCTTTTGACCCCGCAGTTGACTCTACGGAACGCCAAAGCCGCGCGTCGGCTAAAGGTGTTCCTTGGCGGGTCGAGCCTGCCCGATCATAGCAGCAACAGATGCAATATGCGTGAGCCCTCTCCGCAAGGTGGAGAAGACACATGGTATCAAACGTCGCCCGCAGGCGGCCAATGCCAGGCGTTTTCCAGACTTGCTGCTGCGCCGCGCCACCGGTGCGCTTGGCGAATTTGCGGGTTGATCGACTGCTGGTGTTGCCCAACTTAAGTCTTGATAGAGCGCGGGTGTTGTATAGAGCGCAGTTGTTGCCCAAGTCGGTGGTCGAGTGGCCCAGGTTGTTCGGCTATTAAATCGCGCTGGGGCCGCACTAGCCCGCGTTAGGCACGGTGCGTAATTTCCAGCACTGTCGTAGCACTTCAATGTGCTGTCAGCCGCCGCCGGAGGCATATCGGCTTGAAACAATATCGGGACCGCAACGATCACCGATAAAGCCGCGAACGCTCCCAAAAGCAGGATTTTGCTACGTGGAGCCCAATTTGCCGCGTTAGCGGCAAGCCGGATGACACTTTCGGCCGTATCTGAAACGGCCCGCCTCGCTCGCCGATCACTCATCGCACCCCACTCAAACCCTATGTCCCCGTGCGAGGTCACCCGTGCGAGACGCGAAACCACTGGTGCAAATCTAATTTTTTTCAATCCAATTTCCAAACATTATGCCCTTGAGCCTGTGGATAAACAAGCCGCCGCCGGAAGAGCGCACCGCACTTAAGCCCTTCTATTTGATGCCTTGCGGGCCAGGTTTTTTATACCGGAGCCGCTTAAGTCGACAAGTTGCCCCAGTTTCGTTAATCTTGGACTGTGTGACTTGCGCGAGTGGGGATGCACATGACTGAGAGGGCAGCGGGCGGCACGGCGGTTGAAAACGCTTATCGAGACATCGACCGGTATGTTTCCGAAACCTCACAGCCGGCCTCGAACGGTGCTCAGTTGCTAAGTCCCAGCCAAAGACTGCGCGTCCTGGGCGTGCAGCACGCAAGTTCGTCCAAGATTCCGTCTGCCGCACCGGAAATATCAACTCCACTATCAGCGAATGAATTTTGATCCACGTGGGCGTCGTGCGGTTCATGCTCGCTTTTGGGCCCGTAGCGGCGTCCGCCGACCGGCGCGGCAGCTTTCGAGGGCAAAGCCGACATTGCGATGAAGCGGCGTCGTGTCTAATGGGCGCGGCAATTTTGCTGTGATGCAATTAGGTGTACTTTGGTAGGGTGCTGTCCTCTCTTCGAAGGCGGCGGCCACTAATATCCCTGCCAGGGACCCGATTTCGCGAGGTGCGCCTATGAGCACTTACGCCGTGCTAGGCGTCGCGTCGCTCGCAATCGTGTACCTATTGTCACCCTTGCCAATCTTCGCGCAGCAGCCACCGGCCTCGATCAAGACTTCGGTAACGATTGTTACCGGGAACAAGTTTCAGATAATCCTTCCAGAGAATGACACTGGCAAGGACCGTCGGGCCCTCGTCATCGACAACAACAACACCAATGGTGACAGTTGCTGGATATTTGTCGGCACCGGCCGAGCGTCGCAAGAAAAAAGCGATAAGGTTCTGGCTCCTGGCGGGCAATATGTCCGATATTGGCCGTTTGTGCCATCGGATGAGGTCCAAGCAACCTGCGCCTCAAGCGCGGATACTCTGAGTGTCGAATATCGATAAGCCCAGATAGCCCAATGCGAGCGATCGCGAAAATAAGCCTTGGGATTCATGCACGGTACGCGACGCATTGCCGCTTTGCTCGGTGTCCGCTTCTGCGGCAAAGCCGAAGCGGGGCCCGGGAGCAAACCGGGAGGCGCTCTAGTTACCCTTGACGGATTCCGGTTGCGGCATCGTTATCGCGCCGCTTGTTCGACCAAGCCCGCCAAATGAGCGGAATCAAGCAGTACGAGAGCGCCGCGGCGACGTTCCAAGAGCCCCGCCCTTTCCAACCTATTGAGTTCGCGCGTCACAGCTTCGCGATGGGTGCTTACGCGGGCGGCAAGTTCCGCATGTGTTGGTGGCGGCGAGATGACGCTTTGCTTGTCGCCTGTGGGCCGCGAAAGGCGAAGCAACTCCGCATGGATGCGGGCCCGCACATCGAACGCGCTGAACTCGTTCACTCGATTTGCAAGCATACGAACTTGCGACGCCAACAAAATCAACAGCTGGTCGCATACGTCCGGGTGCCGATGCACCATGTCGCGAAACACGGTCGGCGGCATCCTGGCAATGATCGTGTCGGTGATGGCGACGATCGCAGCCGAGCGCGGCCGGCTGTCGATGGCCGCGAGTTCTCCAAAAAATTCACCGTCGCCGATGTCGCGCAACAGTGACTCTTTGCCGGAAGTCGTTCGAATGAGCACGCGGACATGGCCTTGCACGACAAAGTAAACGTCGGCGCCTCCATCCCGGTAGTCGAGAATGCATTCGTTTGCGTGAGCACGACGCCATATGCATCGGCCGTCTAGGTCCTCAATCGTCTTCACGGACAACGATTTGAATAGCGAAATCCGTGCAAGCGTCTCAGATTTTCGTATCATAATATGGAAGCCGTGACCGCCGTGATACCGGATTGGTGCGGCGGATCGTGCTGCTGGAATAATGAGAATGCCATCCTCCGGAGTCAAGCTTCCGCTCGAACGCACGGTCAGGATGACGGCTGGCCTGGTCATGTTCGCCTACGCTATCTGTCATCTGATCAGCCACGCCACCGGTTTGTTCCTCCTCAATGGCATCCAGAGGATCGGGCACGATATTATCATGGTGCCGTGGCGCACTCCGGTCGGCCTCTCGTTCTTGCTGGCCGCATTCCTCATCCACCTCGGTCTCGGTTTATGGGCGTTGTACCGGCGCCGGCATCTGCGCATGCCGGCCATCGAAGCGTGGCAGTTCGGCCTGGGATTTGCGATTCCGCTGCTGCTTGCGCCTCACCTGGGCGATGCCAGGCTCGGCGTCCTGCTTTACGGTCTTGAGGATTCCTACGCTCGCGTGCTTTATCTGTTTTGGCTCACCGATCCGACCGTAAATCTCACTCGACAATTTGCGCTGCTGATAGCTGTATGGATTCACGGCTGCATCGGCATCCACATGTGGCTGCGCTTGCGCCCGTGGTACCGGCGATGGCTGTGGGCCTTTGTTGCAGGCGCAATCGCGCTGCCGTTCCTCAGCATTCTCGGTGTGACGAACGCCGGCTGGGATACGATATTGCGCGCTGCGACCGAACCGGGCTTTACGGCCGCACATGGCCCACCGGCTCCAGGCACCCGACACGCCGCGGCGCTCGTTGATCTCGGAGGGTTGGTGACGCGCCTGCAACTTGCCTATTTGGCACTCGTTGCGGCGGTTTTTTGCTTGCGCGGAATACGAAACTTATACGAACGGCACAGCGGCAGCTTTAAGATTGACTACAGCGGCCGGTCGATCACGGTGCCGCGCGGCTTTTCGATCTTAGAAGCGAGCCGCTGGGCCAGAATCCCTCACGCCTCGATCTGTGGCGCTCGCGGGCGCTGTTCCACCTGTCGGGTGCGCGTGCTGCGCGGCCTAGAGCGGCTTCCCCCTCCTGCCGCCGTGGAACACATCACCTTGCAGCGCATCCGCGCGCCTTTAGGTGTCAGGCTTGCTTGTCAAGTGCGGCCAACGTCCGACGTAAGCGTGGCACCGTTGGTGCCAGCGGTCCGGCCGCTCGACGGTCTGCGTTTCGATCTCGATCAAGGCCGTGAACAGGTGGTGACCGCGCTTTATGTCGATTTACGAGATTCGACGCGGCTCGCTGCTGGGCGACTGCCTTTCGATGCGATGTTCATCGTCGATCGGTACATCCAGGCTACGACTGCCGCTATCTTGGCGCACGGCGGACACGTTACCAGCGTGGCCGGCGACGGCATCATGAGCATTTTTGATGCAGACGGCGATGTTGCATCGGGTGCCCGCCACGCTCTGCTGGCTGCAGAGACCGTGTGGCAGGCGGTCGATCAGGTCAGCGAAGATCTCGCCAGCGAGATCGCTTCGCCATTGCGTTTCGGTATCGGCGTCCACAATGGACCTTCGGTAGTGGGGCCGATTGGGCTTCCCGACCGAACTTCACTGCAATTTCTGGGCGACACCGGCAACGTAGCCGCGCGGCTCGAGAGCCTCACCAAGGAGATGGACTGCACCGCGATCGTTTCCACCGAGACTCTGTCTGCCGCCGAATGGCCGCAACCAGATTGGCCCTGTGCCGATGTTGAGATCCGCGGACGCGATACCGCGATGTCCGTATTCCTGATTAGCCGGTGCGACCAATTCGCGGCGTTTCGCCGGCGGCCCACTCTCCACCCAAACAGTGACTGAGCCGATGGAAACCGGATACGGCAATGCCAATGGGGCTGAGCTTGCGCGAGCTGTGAGTTTTCTCACATCGGCCATTGGAGGCCGCCGGTAGTCTCCCCTCATTGCAGAGCGACCCCCCGCTCTGCCCAAACATCAGGAGACTAATCATGTCCAATCTCGGTAACGCTCGGACCTTCACCACCATTGCGGCGGCCCTCGTCGTCACCGCCGGCATGTTTGCCGGATCGGCCGGCGCCTATGCTCACGGCATGGGCGGCGGCCACATGGGAGGCACCGGGACGGGAATGGGAAGCCATATGGGAAGCCATACCATCACCCTGAGCAAGACCAGCCCGAACCTCGTTGGTCACAACCGCTGGCGTCGGCATTTCATCGGCTTCGGTTACTCCGGACCAGTCCCCGCGTCGGACTGCTTCTACAAGCGTACGATCTGGGGTCTGGCGAAAATCTGCCCTGATCTCGACTGATTGCGGCTGTCCCCTTCGTGGCTCAAGCCGCCGGGCTGCTGCGTCTTCTGACGCTGAGCCTCAAAAATAGCGGTTCGGCACAATGACTAGGCCATGGCCTCGCGGCCCTGGCCTTTTTTGTTGGTGCGAGGTCTCGGTGGCGCCTCCAGACGGCTGACTTTACAAACCGCGTGAAGCGGTGAAGGCTATTCGCCTTAGCCGGAAAATCTCTCCATGAAATTCGCCCACTTCTCCCACATCTGGGCCAAGCCCGGAATGACGCCGCATCAGCGTTACGAACAGCTTTGGCGCGAGCTGCAATTGTGCGACGAACTCGGCTTCGATCATTCGTTCTGCGTCGAGCATCATTTCCGTCCCGACGAGAGCTGGATGTCGTCGCCGAGCCTCTATGCGGTCGGCGCCGGTGCACGCACCAAGCGGCTGCGGATCGGGCCGATGGGTTACATCGTGCCGCTCTATCATCCGCTGCGGCTGGCCGAAGAGATCGCCATCGTCGATCAGATGCTTGGCGGCCGCATGGAGCTTGGCCTCGTTCCCGGCATCAATCCGGATTACTTCGGTCCGTTCGGGCTGGACTATGGCGCGCGCAAATCGCCAACGCTTGAATTCGTCGATTATCTGCGCGCGGCCTTCGGCGACAGCCAGCCGTTCTCGTTTCACGGCCACGATTTTCACACCGATAACGCACGGCTTGCGGTGCCGCCGGTGCAGCGCCCGCATCCGCCTTTGTGGATGATGAGCCGCGATCCGCAGACGCTCGAATTCTGCGCGGCAAACGGCATTAGTCCGGGCTACTTTCTGGTTTATCCGCGCGCCGACGCGGCGCCGCGCTATCGCAAATTTCTGGGCGACTGGGCGGCAGCCGGGCATGCGAAGAAGCCGAACATCGCCTATTGCACCGTGGTCTATGTCGACGAAACCGATGACAAGGCGATCGAGACCGCGTTGTTGCGCGCCAGCCGCGCTTACGAGGGCTTCCTGAAACCGGCCAAGCTCGGCGAGACATTCGAACAGCGTGCCCGCGAACACGCCAAGATGTTCGTCGGCCGCGGCGAGCCCGGCGCGTCGGAGATTATGCAGCATCTGTTCGATGCCGATTATCTGTTGAAGAACGATCTGGTGTTTATTGGTTCGCCGGACACTGTCGCCGCCAAAATCCGCGCCGCGGCGGAAGTCGGCTTATTCAATGTGTTGCTCGGCGAGTTCAATTTCTCGGATCTGCCGGAGGAGGCGCTGCTGCGCTCGATCCGGCTGTTCGGCGAGAAAGTGATTCCGGCGCTGCGCGGCTATGAGCCGTTTTGATCTCCTTCTCCCCGCACGCGGGGAGAGGTGGGTTATTGCCCCTTGGCCAATTCCGGGCGTGCCCGCAGCCGTGCAGCGTTGAGCAAATAGATGATGAACGCCACCACGGCGCCGACGGCGAAGGGCAGCGCCGACCACGTGTAAAGCTGGTCGACCGGGAGCGTGGCAAAGTGCGCGCCGACGAACGGCCCGATGATGGCGCCGATGCGGCCGATGCCGAGCTGCCAGCCGGAGCCGTTGGCGCGCAGCGAGGTCGGATAGATCAGCGCGCCGCAGACATTGATGCCAGACTGGATGCCGAGCACGATCGCGCCGGCCAGGAACGTCGCCGTCAGCAATGCCGTGGTCGAGGTCAGGCCGGCATAGCCGATCGAGGCGACGACCGGCACCGCGACGACGAACAGGATGGTCACCGCGACGAAGCGGAAGCGCTGCAGCCACCAGCACAAAACGAGCGCGCCGACGGTGCCGCCGACCTGCAGCGCCGCGCCGGATAAAGCCGCGACCTGCGGTGTCGCATGCGCTGCGGTCATCAAAGTCGGCGTCCAGCTGATCAGGAAGAAATAGCCCATAAGGTTGAGCGCAAACATCAGCCAGGTCAGTGGCGTGATCAAAGCGAGCCCGTTGCCGAACAAATGGATCGGACTAGAACTCGGCGATTGCTGCTCGTCTTCGACGATAAAGCGCGCATCCGGCGGCACCTTGTAACCGGGCCGGATTACGTTGATCAGCGCTTCCATCTTGCTGCGCTGGCTCTCGTGCAGCGCCATGTATTTGATCAATTCCGGCAGACCCATGATCGCCAAAAGCGCGGCGACGATCGGCACAATGCCGCCGATATAGAACAGGATCTGCCAGCCGTGCGTCGGCACCAAAGCCGCGCTGACGAAGCCCGCGAAAGCGCCGCCGATCGGCACCATGCCGGCGGCGATGATGGCGAGCGTCGCGCGCTTGTCGCGCGGGGCGGATTCGACATTGATGGCGACAATGTTGGGAATGACGCCGCCGATGCCGAGGCCGGCAATCAGACGGAGCCAGGTCATTTCGGTCAGATTGGTCGAATAGGCAGCGATGAAGGTGAAGACGCCGAACAACAGATTGCACAGGATGAGCGAGGTCTTGCGTCCGTAACGGTCGCCGACCCAGCCGAAGATCTGCGAGCCGAACAGAACGCCGATATTGCTGGCGCTGAGCAGGAGGCCAAGCTCCTTCGGCGGCACGTGCCATTCCGCGATCAGGCGTGGCGCGGCAAAGGCAACGGCGCCGATGTCGTAGCCGTCGATCATCGCGATCACGATGGTCCACAGGATCAGCTTGATCTGAAACGAGCCGACGCCATGCTCGTCGAGAAATTGCGAAACCTGAACTTCGTTCGCCGCCGCCATCGTGCCCCTCCCGGCTTTTGCTGTGGCGCCTTGCCGGCGCCATTGTTGGCGAAAGCGTAAGTCAGGGCCTGCACAAAGGAAAGTGGCATTGCGGCGCAGGGCGGGGTGCAGGACGGGTGCAGATCGGCGGCGCAAGGCGAGCACCTGAGGCGGGCCTGCGCCCATTGCGCGCGCCGCTACCGCTCGTCGTCAGCGCGGCGGTAGGGCCGACCGGCTTTTCATATTGCCATAGACCCGGCGCAGGCAGCGCTTGAGCACGTCAAGCTCCTCGCGCGACAGGCCGGCAATGGCGTCGGTCTCATATTGGCGCGCGATCGGAATGAGCTGCGCGACCAGCGCTTGGCCCTTTGGCGACAGTTCGATCGCGACTTCGCGGTTGCTGCGCGCCGAGCGGCTGCGCGTCACCAGCCGCATGCGCACGAGCCGTGTCACCAGCCGCGACAAGGTCGAGGAATCGATGCTGGTCAGGTCGGCGAGATCGATCTGGCGCTGGCTGCCGTTCGCCGCCAGCGCCGCCATGACGCGCCACATGGCAATGCTCAGACGATGCGGCTTGAGCGCCTCGCCGCCGAATTGATCGGCAATAATGCTGCCGACCCGGTTGACGAGATAGGGCAGGTAATCGCCGAGATCGAGCTTGGCCGGGCGCTTCACGGTGCCGTGCGTCCTTCGCGCATGATCCCGAAAAGCTTGCCCTCGGACTTGATCCGAGGGTGGGGACCGGTTTTCGGAAAACATCATGCGTAAGCTGTCTAGTGGAATGCGGCCCATCTAATTGAATCTCCTGCTGCGGTCAAAGGCTTGCGTTGGAATTGCACCGGTTTTCTCTGCCCGCGACGCAGGTTTCGGCCGGGCAGCCGTGCCGACCAATTATTGCATTTACAACTGTTGCACATTCAATCATTATTCAAGGCAAGCGCGGCGGTCTAAGATCGCGCATCCGAACCGGACGACAGATCGGGCCAGGACAGGGAGGACATCATGGACTTCGGCTATTTTACGCTGAGCGACAATCACTACGAAAACAACACGCGGTCGTCGAACCAGTTCGTCGCCGACATCACCGCGGAAGCGCTGCTTGCCGACAAGCTCGGCATGCACTCGGCCTGGATCGGCGAGCACCACTTTAACTCGCTCGGCGTCCTGTCCTGCCCGGACCTGGTCCTGTCCTATGTCGCCGCCAAGACCTCGCGCATTCGGCTCGCGCCTGCGGTGACGGTGCTGCCGCTGCATCATCCGATCCGCGTCGCCGAACAATGGGCGACGCTCGATCTCCTCTCCAACGGCCGCGTCGATTTCGCCTGCGGCCGCGGCTACGACCAGCGCGAATACGAGCCGTTCCGCGTGTCGTTTTCCGACAACCAGGGCATCTTCGAAGAGGGCCTCGAACTGGTGCGGCGACTATGGGCAGCGGATGACCGCATCTCCCATCACGGCAAGCATTATTCGTTCGACGACGTGCGCATCACGCCCAAGCCGGTGCAGCGCCCGCTGCCGACTTATGTCGGCTCGTTCTCAAAGCCGTCGATCGAGCTCGCGGCTCGGCTCGGCTGCGGCCTGATCGTGGCGCCGTTCGCCGCCGCTATGAGCTATGGCGGTTTGAAACAGGTCGCCGATCTCTATCGCGAGACCTGCGCCAAATACGGCACCAAGCCCGGCCGCATGATGTGCAGCTATTTTATCCACTTCGCCGACGACAAGGCGCAGGAAGATGCGCAGCGCGCCCGCCAGATCCGCTACTACAAGGAATGCGTGATCCCGGCCTTCCCGAGCGATCCGAAAACCGCGCCGCCGAGCTACCATTATTTCATCGACATGGTGAAGCGGTTGCATCAAGTGAAGCCCGAAGATCTGACGGAGAATTCGGTTCTGCTCGGCTCGGGCGCCCGCATCACCGAAATCCTGAAAAAGGTCGAGGCCGCCGGCTACGACGAGGTGATCCTTTATTTCAACGTCGGCATGAAGCCGCACGAGCAGGTCAAGGACGAGATGTCGCGCTTCATGACCGAGGTGGCGCCGAAATTTTCCGGCGTGCACAAGGAGGCCGCAGCTTAAATTTAGTGCAGCGGCTGGCGGTGGATACTGGCCAACTTCGTCATTGCGGTGTCATGGCGGGCCAAGTAACTTTATGTAGCCGGGTCCGTGGGGAACTCGGCCGGTTCCGTCGATCGCCGCAATGCTTTCAGTCCAGAAAGCCGATGAGGGGCTGCTCTTAGTCAGCAGCTCTTCCGAAATTCACGGATCGGTCGTCAACGACACGATCGTGCAAAAGAATTGCACGCTTCATGTGCGGGGCAATCTGCTCGGCAGCTTGACCATCGAGCCCGGCGCGAATGTCGTTGTCGAAGGCTCGGTCGACGGCAAAATCATCAACCGAGGCGGCCGGCTCGTCGTCAACAACAAAGGACTTGCCGCCTACGTGCATCTCGAAGGGCCGCCGGAAGCGGAGGCCTGCGGCATCCTGAAATTCAACCTGACGGCACTTGCCACCAACTGGGAAATGCTGGCCAAGCGCAGCGAGGCCGAATGCGCCGCCGTGGTGAAGGGCAACGCCTATGGCTGCGGCATCGATCCGGTCGCCGGCGCGCTCGCCAAATCCGGCTGCAAGACATTTTTTGTGTCCAATATTCCCGAAGCGCGGCGCGTGCGCGCGGTTGCGCCGCGCGCGACGATTTACGTGCTCAACGGGTTTTATTCGGGAACCGGGCCGGCCTTTGCCGAGGTCAATGCGCGGCCGGTGATCAACAGCGCGATCGAAATGGCGGAATGGGATGTTTTCGTCGCCGCCCAGCAATGGACCGGCGGCTGCGCGCTCAATGTCGACACCGGGGAAAGCCGGCTTGGCCTGTCGATGGAGGAGGCGGCGGCTTTTGCGTCACGCGTGCAATCGCTCAACCACGGCATCGCATTGCTGATGAGCCGGCTCGATCACGCCGAAAAGTTCGACCATCCGGTCAACGACCGCCAGATCGCGCAGTTTCGCGATCTGCGCCGGCTGTATGACGGCGTGCCGGTATCTCTGGCCAATTCATCCGGCATTTTCGTCGGTCCGAAGATTCATTTCGACCTGGTGCGCACCGGCGCGGCGCTCTATGGCGTCAATCCGACGCCCGGCCAGCCCAATCCGATGCTGCCGGTGATCGAATTGCGCGCGCGCATCGTTCAGGTGCGCGATCTGGCGAAGGGCGAAACCACCGCCGACAATTTCGGCTGGATCGCGAAGCGGCGCACGCGGCTTGCTTTGGTCTCGACCGGTTATGCCGACGGCTATCCGCGGCCGCAGGGCGGTATCGACGGCAAGCTGCAGGCTGTCGTTGCCGGCCGCCGCTGCCCGGTGTTCGGACGTCCGTCGATGGATCTGTTGCCGATCGATGTCACCGACCTGCCGGATCAGGCCGCCGCGCGCTATGGTGAGATGGTGACACTGATCGGCCCGCAAGTCGGCATCGACGATCTCGCGGCCGCGACCAAGACACCCGCCGCCGAGGTGCTGAGCGGGTTCGGCCATCGCTTCCACCGTATCTATTACGCGATCTGAAATTCAAGCTTCCAAAGGCAGCAGAGACAGAAGGAGTGCGAAATGTTTGGAAAGTCCAAAGACGGTTTACCCGAGACTGACCGCCCGGTGACGTCGATCCAGCCGCAGCCGCAACCGTCGCGTCCGGTGATGACACCGTCGCCGGCGCCGCGTGCGGCCGCGGGCGACGATACGTCCTCGATCAGCGCCGGCATGACGATCGTCGGCAAAATCTCGGGTGAGGGCACCGTGACCATCTACGGCCGCGTCGAGGGCGAACTGCATGCCACCACGGTGCTGATCGCTCAGGGCGCCGATGTCGAAGGCGATATCGTCGCCGACGATTTGAGCGTCGGCGGCCGCGTCAAGGGCACGATCCACGCCAACCGGGTCAAGCTGAACGGCACCGCGACCGTCGAGGGCGACATTTTCCATCGCTCGCTGTCGATCGAGGAGAATGCGCGCTTCGAGGGAACGTCGCGGCGCGAGGGCGCCGCCGACGCGCCGCACATTCCGCTCACCCGTCCGCCGTCGCAAGTGCCGATGCCGAGTCACACGGCAGACGTCAGCCCGAAAATCAAAGGCTCCCCCGACAACGGGGTGCACGTCAATCCGGCGGCGTAAGGCTTTCTAAATCTGCGGCTGAAGGGTCAGCTCGAAAATTTGTGCCGGCGCATGGAATCGCGCCGGCCGGATTTCACTCGTGCTGCAGGGCTGCGGCAAGTCCCGCCGGATCGTCAGTGCCGATGCGGCGGATTTCGCCGTTCTTCAATTTCAATTCGACGGCGTCGAGCCCGGAGACATTATACAGGCGAAAGTCCCGCCCGGTCCGGATGCCGAAGCCGTTGACCCAGCTGTTGCGCACGGCATGCGCGGCCGCGATGTCGGTGAGCGCCATCCGGTAGCTCCACGCGCCCGGCCCGAAATACCAGCGCACTTCATTGTCGTCGACAATGACGGTCAGCGACGAGAACAGCCACGCCAGGATCACCATGCCGAGCGCTGCCGCGGAACTGATCCAGCGCGCCGAGCCGGTGCTGCCATAGGCGAAGGCTGCGATCACGATGGCGCTGATCAGCAGCGTCTCGATCATCAACGTGCCGCGTTGCGTATGTTCATAATGGTTCGACATTTTCGTCTCCATCGCACTGTCGGTTGCCGCTCTGCACAGCCTGCACAGCGTAAGACAGCCTTCGCCGATAAAGGTTCGAAGGCGTCCGGCGGCTTATTGCTTGGCTTGCGCGCTTTCGTCTTTGCCGTCCGGCGCGCTGCGGTCGAGGGCGGCGAGCGCCCGATAAGCGCTGACCAGGCCCGCGCCGAAATCCGAATCCGGAACCGGCGGCCCGGGCGCTTTGGCGGTCGCGATCAGGATCGCGCGGATGTCGCTCGGCTTGAGCGACGGCTTGCGTTCGAGTAACAGGGCCGCGATGCCGCTGACATGAGCGGCGGCGATCGAAGTGCCGGTCGAGAGCTGATAGCCGCCGTCCGGCGCCAGCGCGAGGATATCGACGCCCGGCGCAGCCACCGCGACATAGCGGCCGCGATTGGCCATCTTGAAAATGTGCTCGCCGCTGTCGGTCGCGGTTACGGCGATGACGTTCGGATCGGCCGCCGGATAGAGCGGCTCGGACTGCGGCCCGGCATTGCCGGCGGCCGCGATCAGCACCATGCCTTTGCCATAGGTCGCGCCGAGCAGGCGCCGCAGCGTCGGATCCGTGGGGCCCGCAAAGCTCATATTGACGACGCGTGCGCCATTGTCCGCCGCCCATTGCAGGCCCTTATAGATCGCAAACGAGGTGCCCTTGGCGATACCCGCGGTGTCGTCGAAGGCATGCGCCGCCAGAATCTGCGCGCCCGGCGCGATGCCCAGAAGCTTGCCATGCGCGGCGATGGCGCCGGCCATCTCGGTGCCATGCAGATGCGCGGCTTCGCCGCCGCCAAGCGCGTCGAAGTTTTTCGCGACGGTGCCGTTGAGATCGGGGTGCTTGGCGTCGATCTCGGAATCGATCACCGCGACCAAGACATCCTTGCCTGTCGCGAGCCGATGCGCCTGCGCGATCTGCAGTTCGGCGAGAACGTATTGCGCCGCATCGCCTTGTGGTCCCGCGGCAGCGGTCTGGTCCTGCAGCGTGAAAATGTAGTTCGGCTGCACGCTGGCGACGATATTCTCGCTGCCGAGCGCGTTGACGATGCTCGGCACCGAACGGCCGCCGCCGATACGCCAGCGATAAAGGCTGACGCCGATCAGCGGAAAACTTTGCGTTTCGACTTGCGTCAGGTTGTAGCGGCGCGCGAATTGATCGATCGCCTGCGCCGTCGTGTCCGGCGCAAACGCCGTGATCACTTCGTCAGCGATGAAGGGTTGATCGTTCTGCGCTACCGGCGTCGCGCCGCGGCCGTTATTGGCATTGCCGGTGTCGCGGTTGTTCGTGGTGTTGCCGCCGCCGGCACCGCCGCTGCGGCCGCTGCCAACGACGCCACCGCCAACGCCGCCGCCGCCGACAATCGGCGCACGCGGCACGCCCCAGCCCGGCGGCCGTCCTGGATAGCCGCCACCGAAACGCGGCGGTGGCAGCGGATGCCGCCATATCGGCGGGCCCATGGGCCGGCTCATGGGCGGGCTTATGGGCCGGCCAGTGGGGCGGGCAAATCCGCCATTGAACCCACGATGGCCGAAGCCGAACAGGCCGAAGGCATGCGCCGCGCTCGATGCGCCGATGCAGCATGTGGCAAGGACCAAGCCGAAGAGCAAAAATCCCAGGGCTGGACGCAAGCGCCGTGAATGGCTTCGCATAGCAAGCTCCCGCTGGTTGCCGGCCGCGCCGCGGCCGTTACACGCTCATCACTCCGTCGCGGCGATGAAGCCGATGACCTTGTCGTCCTGCAGCTTCTTGACGATGTCCGTCAGTTCCGGTCTGGCGAGCTTGGTCGCCGCGACACGCACCCGGTAAAGCTCGCCGCCGGACGGCCCTTCGACGATGCTCAGCTTGTTCGCCGCCAGGAAGCTTGCGATGTCGGCCGAAGTCGCCTCTGGCCTGAAGCGAATGAGAACATAGGCGCCGTTCCCCGCGGCGTCCGGCTGCACCGACGCGGTCTCATAACCGCCCGCGCTGTTCTCCTTGAACATGATGCCGGCGATCACGCCAGCCTGCAGCACGATGGCGAGCGCTGCCGCGGCAGCCGACCAAGCCAGCGTGCGCGGCGACAGCGCCGCAAAAAACCCGGCGATGCGGTCGGCGAAGCTCGTCGCGGCCGTTGTCGACACGACGGTTCGCCGCGCCGGCAATGCGTCGATCTTGGCGAACAACGCCTTGATATCGCTGTCCGGCGGCGAGGCCGCTTCCTCATTGATATAGATCTCTTGTGCGAATTCCGTGCGCACCCATTCGAGGCGGCGGGCAAGCTCGGGATCGTTGGCAAGCGCCGCTTCGACCTCGGCCTGCTCGCGGCGGCTCAGCGTGCCCGCGGCATACCACGGCAACAGCAGTTCGATCTCGCTCGGTTCTTTTGCCGTATTCATGGCCAGCCTCGTTCGATGCCGCGCTCCGCAAGAAACTCGGACAATTTTTTGCGCGCGTAGAACATCCGCGTCTTCACGGTCGCCTCCGGGATGCCGACAATTCCGGAAACTTCCTCCACCGATTTATGCTGATAGTAGACGAGATTGACGATCTCTCGGTGCTCCGCCGAGAGCTCGGCCAGGCACTGCCGCAGCACGGCGGCCTTATCCTTTTTGGCGAGCACAGTTTCGGGGTCATCGGAATCATCCTCGATCGCATCGGCCTTGTTGTCGTCCAGTTCCTCTTCACCCCGGCGCTGCAACGCATTGAGCGCCTTGAAGCGGGCGATACTGAAAATCCACGTCGAGACCGCCGAACGTCCCTCGAAAGTTCCGGCCTGCCGCCAGACGTCGAGGAACACGTCACTGTTCAGCTCTTCCGCAATGGCCTCGTTACGCACCATGCGCACAACGAACTTGAAGACCCTGACACGATAGCGCGTGAACAAAGCCTCCATGGCGGACCGGTCGCCCTTGGCGATCTTTGCGATTAGGACTTCGTCCGCAATCGTCTGCATCGCAGGAGCACCGGTCTCGTCCATTAGGCAGCCGGCTTGCGCGCAGGTTCAAAGGAAATGCGAAAAGATTTGCGCGGGCGATCGGGACCGGCCAGGCCCAGTGTCCCTTTTCGGCTGGAATTGGGCAAGTTGAGCCGGTGGCTTCAGTAGTTCTTGGCGCATTTGACTATTTTTTGAAGCGTCTATGGCAGCCGCCCCGCCATATCAATCCGCCTGAAAGGAACGGATTCCGCCCGCCAAAAGCCGCCTGAACCTTTCTCCGGGCTGCCTGTCCCACGGGTTAGTGGAACCCATACCCACTGACCCCGAACCTGGAGAACGACCATGTCTCGCAAATCTACGTCCCGCAAAATGATCCTTAGTCTTGCCGCGGCTACGATTGCCGTGGCGTCCCTCGCGTCCCAAGCAGCCGACGCACGCGGCTTCGGCTTTGGCGGTGGCGGCTTCGCCCGCGGCGGTGGTATTGGCCGCATCGGTGGTATTGGCCGCGTCGGAGGCTTCGGCGGCGGCCACTTCGGTGGTGGCGGCTTTGGCGGCCGGTTCGCAAGCTTTACCGGGCACGGCGGCCGCGGCCCGATCGTTCCGATCATCCCGATCCGCAATCCCGGCCATCCGATCATCCCGATCCGTGCCGATCCGCTTCCGCTCCCGATCCCGGATCCCGGCCATCCCATCCCGACTCCGGTTCTTCCTCCGCCGGTCGTTTGGCACGATCACCACCATCACCATCATCACTGGGTGTTCCGTGGCGGCGTCTGGGTCGTGATCGACGACGTCACCGAAGAAGTGGTGCCCGCCGAAGTCGACGACGGTCCCGCGCCTGGCCCGTGCACCTGCCTGACCAAGAGCTACACGCCGTCCGGTCTCGTGGTCTTCGCCGACGTGTGCACCAAAGAGTTGGCCAGTGCGTCGGTCTACGGCAATGCGACCGCCGATGCGACGCAGGTCCCGACCACGCCGGTCGCGGCCACCGCGGTGCCGATGTCGGTCGTGCCGACGACGCCGGATTATGCCGGCCGCACTTACGACGACTATCTTGCGGCGAACCCGCAGCTGTCGCAGCCGCAAGCTTCGGCGCCGCAGCCCCAAGCCACGCAGAAGAACTGAAAGACCTTCGCTGACCAGAAAAGATAAACCTGAGGCCGCCTGTGGGACTCCGCAGGCGGCCTTTTTACATTCGTGACATTGAGTGAATAGGGTCGTTTGAGCCTGGACAGGCGGCACTCTCGGCAACGCGCTCACAACGTTTTCACAGAAATATATCGCTGTCAGTGAGCCAAACATCGGGGGCCGAAGGCTATCGCAGCCCGGCCGGTCTCATTTAAACTTGGGGACTTTTTCGCAATGCGGGGAACATTTGGCTATGCAGCTCTTGTGGTGATGACGATGTCCGCACCGGCGGCACATGCCGACGATATTCAGCTTTATGCCGCCGGAAGTCTGCGCGGCGCCTTGACCGAAGTTGCAAAGGCTTTCGAAGCCGATACCGGTCGTCATGTTACGGCGAAATTCGGTCCGTCCGGCGTGCTCAAAGACGAAATAGCCAATGGCGCCAAGGCCGACGTTTTTGCCTCCGCCAATATGGAGCATCCCGCGGCACTGAGTAACGCGCATAAGAGTGGTCCCGTGGATATGTTTGTCCGCAACCAGCTCTGTGCCTTGGCCAGGCCCGGACTCGCCGTGAGCAGTTCGAACCTGCTTGAGCTCCTGCTCGATCCGGCGATAACGCTCGGCACGTCGACACCGAAATCAGACCCGTCCGGTGACTACGCATGGGAGCTGTTCGAAAAAGCCGACGCCGTCAGACCCGGCGCGCGCGCTGCGCTTGAACAGAAAGCGCGCAAGCTTACCGGCGCTCCGGACAGCGCGGTGCCGCCGGCAGGGCATGCCGTCTATGGCTGGCACATCGCCGAAGGACATGCCGATGTTTTTCTCGTCTATTGCACCGCAGCGGCCGAAGCCAAAAAGCAGTATCCTGATCAGCAGATCGTCGAACTGCCGCCGGAGCTTGCGGTCGGGGCCGACTACGGGCTCACTGTCATGAATGGGGCGCCGCCGGCGGCCGCACAATTCGCCAAATTTGTTTTGTCGGCTGCGGGACAGAAAATTTTAACAAGCTTCGGCTTTGCGCCGGGACAAGAGAACGGCAAAGCACCGTGAAGCGTCACGGATCGAGTTCGGTATCCCAATAGAGATAATCGAGCCAGCTATCGTGCAGATAATTCGGCGGGAACAGCCGGCCGTTGCGGTGCAGATGCTGCACCGTCGGCTGAAACGGCCGCTGCGACGGCCACATCTTGCATTCTTCGGGCGTCAGATTGCCCTTGCGCAAATTGCACGGCGAGCAGGCGGCGACCACGTTGCCCCAGGTCGTATGGCCGCCGCGCGAGCGCGGCAGGAGATGATCGAAGGTCAGATCGTCGCGGGCGCCGCAATATTGGCAAACGAAGCGGTCGCGCAGGAACACGTTGAACCGCGTGAAGGCCGGATGGGTCGAGGGTTTGACGTAGGTCTTCAGGGACACCACGCTCGGCAATTTCATTTCGAAGCTCGGCGAATGCACCGCGCGATCGTAATTGGCGACGATGTTCACCCGTTCGAGAAAGACGGCCTTGATGGCGTCCTGCCAGGACCACAGCGACAGCGGGTAATAGCTCAGCGGCCGAAAGTCCGCGTTCAAAACCAACGCGGGCCAGCCAGAGGGCGATACATGAGCGTTCAAGCAGACGCTCCCACCTCGACTCGATGCCGCAGTGCGGCGATGGCCGACAGTTTATAGGGGGGCGTGACAGGATTGTGAAGCCTGTCCCGTAGGTTATGCGACAGCCCGATTTATCGGGCTTTTGTTGGCGCACTTTGCGGCGCCAATGCGCCGAAGCCCGCACCCAATCGGCGGGCGGCGCCGTTCACGGCCGCGACAACTCGGTGGCGCCCGTGATTCGCACCGCTTCAAGCGGCTGCCGGCCCCTGATCAGATCGGCAGCTTTTTCTGCAATCATGATGATCGGGGCGTTGATATTGGCGCCGACCAGATCCGGCATCACCGAGCCGTCGACGACGCGCAGTCCCTCGACACCGAACACTTTCAGCTCGGGATCGACCACCGCGAGCGGATCCGACGCCAGCCCCATCTTGCAGGTGCCGAGCGGGTGGTGAACGGTGATCGAATTCGCCCGGACGTGGGCATCGAGACCGGCATCGTCGGCCGCGCCGTCGCCGGGCGCCAGTTCGCGGCCGCGGAACGGCTCGAGCGGCGCCTGCCGGCAGACGTCGCGGGCGATGCGAAGCCCCGCACGCAGCGTCTTCCAGTCGTTGTCGGTCGCCAGAAAATTCTGCCGGATGCGCACCGGCTGTTTCGGATCGGCGGAGGCAAGCTCGATGCGGCCGCGGCTCTCCGGCCGCAACACCACCGCGCGGCAGGAATAGCCGTCCTGATACGCGCCGCGGAACGGCCAGAAATAAGGATGCGCCGTCATCGGCGCGGCGTTGAAGATGAGCTGCACGTCGGGGAGCAGCGCATCCGGACGGCTTTTGAGAAACGCCATGATGCCGCCGGGCAGGTCGCTGGCGATGCCTTCGCCGTAGAGATAGGCGCGCGCCAAAGCCGGCACGATGCGGTCGAAGCGCATGGCGCGGTGGAACGGGCCCGGCTTCTTGCGCGCATAGGCGATGCTTGCGGAAATATGATCTTGCAGATTCTTGCCGACGCCGGGCAGCGCCGCTTTCACCGCGATGTCATGTTGCGCGAGTTCCTGCGGATCGCCGATCCCTGAGAGCATCAGAAGCTGCGGCGAGTTGATCACGCCGCCGCACAGGATGACTTCGCGCGCGGCATGCGCGGTGAGCGTCTCGCCGTTCTTGATGAATTCGACGCCCGACGCGCGGCGGCCGTCGAAGATGATCCTGGTCGTCAGCGCTTCGGTCTCGACGGTGAGGTTTTTGCGCTCGAGCGCCGGGCGCAGATAGGCGTCGGCGGCGCTGCAGCGGCGGCCGTCTTTCGACGTCATCTGCCAGACGCCGAAACCTTCCTGCTGTGCGCCGTTATAGTCGGGCGTCGCCTTGTAGCCCGCGGCGCGGCCGGAAGCGGCATAAGCATCGACCAGCGGATCGGAAAACGCCGTCATCCGCGTCGACAGCGGCCCGTCGCCGCCGCGATAGAAACTCGCTCCGCCTTTCCAGGATTCCTGGCGGCGGAAATAGGGCAGCACGTGAGCATAGGACCAGTTCTTCAGCCCGGACGCAGCCCAGCGCTCATAGTCGCCTTGGTGGCCGCGCACATAGGCCATGGCATTGACCGAGGAGGAACCGCCGATGACGCGGCCGCGCGCACATTCGAGCCCGCGCCCGCCGGTCGTCGCCTCGGGCTCGGCGAAATACATCCAGTCGTGCTTGCGATTGAGCAGAATACGCGGCCAGCCGAGCGGGATCTTGATCCAGGGATCGGTGTCCCAGCCGCCCGCTTCAAGGAGCAGCACGCGGCGGCCTTTGTCCTCGGAGAGGCGGCCGGCCAGCGTACAGCCGGCGGAACCCGCCCCGATAATGATGACGTCGTAGTTCCGATTGTTCGGCTGATTATTGGGCATGGTTGACACTCGCGGCCGAGACCTTAGCGAGTGCGACGCGGCGCTGTCCATCGGGAAAAAGCGGCCCGATGGCGCGCAGCAAAGATCGCGGGTTCAGCGGCCGGACACGGGTGCAACCAGATCGCGTGTGATGTCTTGCAATGTCGCCGTGCCGGATAATTGCATGGCGCGCACAAGCTCGATGCGCAAATGCTCGAGCACTTCGGCAACCCCGTCCGCGCCGCGCAGCGTAAGACCCCAGAGCACCGGCCGGCCGATCATCACGGCACGGGCGCCGAGCGCCAGCGCCTTGAAAATGTCGGTGCCGCGGCGGATGCCGCCGTCGACATAGACTTCGGCTTTGCCGGAGAGCGCGGAGGCGATCTCACCGATCGCGGCCGCGGTCGTTACCGTGGTGTCGAGATGACGGCCGCCATGATTGGAGACCATGATCGCGCGCGCGCCGCATTCGACGCAGCGCACGGCGTCGTCGGCGCGCAGCACGCCTTTGACGATCACCGGCATGGGCGAGCGCTTCACCAGCCATTCCAGCTCGCGCCAGGTCGCGGGATAGACCACTTTGCCGGCGAAATCCGGATGATAGGCCGTGCGCGCCATCGGCGAGCCGGGCATGTTGATGTTGAGAATGTCGGGCGACGGCGCGTGCTGATCGCGCGCGGCGCGCGGACTCCAGCCGCCGACCGGAGCATCGACCGTCAGCACCAGCGCGGTGAAGCCTGCCGCCGCGACGCGATCGATGAAGGCCTCGACCTCGGCGCGGTTCGGCCAGTAGTAGAGCTGAAACCATTGCGGGGCCGTGCGCCGCTCAGCGGCAGCGTCCTCGAGGAGCACGTTGGAAAAGCACGCCATCACATAGGCCGCGCCGGCCGCGGCGGCGCCGCGCGCGGTGGCGCGCTCGCCCTCGGCATGGAACAATTTGTGCCGCCCGGTCGGCGCCACCAGGATCGGCGCCGGCACCGCGTGGCCCAACAGCGTGACCCGCGTATCGATAGTTTCGACGTCGTTGAGCACGTGCGGCCGCAGCCGCAGATTCCGCCACGCCGTTATGTTTTCGACTGCGCTGATCTCGTCGTCGGCGCCGGCGGCGCAGAATGCAAACGAGGCCGAAGGCATTTTCGCCCGCGCCCGTTCTTCCAAGGCATCGAAATCGACGCTATCCACCCTTTGGCTCCCTTGTCCTGGATATTCCAGACCCGAGCTTGCAGGTTTATCATGCCATTGAGAAGCATGATGCTTGCGTTCACAATCACGCGGGAGCGAGGCGCTTCTCGGTGACAGCCGGAGACGAGACTTGCACGCCAACGACAATCTCACCACCGAACGAAAGACCTTCGTCACTCATCTCGAATGTTCGGCGACCGGCGAGCGTTACGCCGCCGACGCGATTCACAATCTCTCCAAGGCCGGCAAGCCGCTTCTGGTCCGCTACGACCTCGACGGCGTGAAGCAGGCGCTGAGCAAAGATGAGGTCGCCAAACGCCCGCCGGATCTGTGGCGCTATCGCGAATTGCTGCCGGTGCGCCGCAAGGAAAATATCGTCAGCCTTGGCGAGACGATGACGCCGCTCGTGCCGCTGCCGAAACTTGCGGCGACGCTCGGCGGCGGCGAGCTTCTCGTCAAAGACGAAGGCCGCCTGCCGACCGGTTCGTTCAAGGCGCGCGGGCTTGTCATGGCGGTGTCGATGGCGAAAGCGCTTGGCATCACGCATATGGCGATGCCGACCAACGGCAATGCCGGCGCGGCACTCGCGGCTTATGCCAGTCATGCCGGCATCAAGACCACGATCTTCTGCCCCGAAGACACGCCGGAAGTGAATGTCAGCGAAATCGGCCTGCAAGGCGCGACGGTCTATCGCGTCAACGGGCTGATCGACGATTGCGGCAAGATCGTCGGCGAGGGCAAGGTCGGAGCCGGCTGGTTCGATGTCTCGACGCTCAAGGAGCCGTACCGCATCGAGGGCAAGAAGACGATGGGACTGGAGCTTGCCGAACAGCTCGGCTGGCAGGTGCCCGACGTCATCTTCTATCCGACCGGCGGCGGCACCGGCCTGATCGGCATGTGGAAGGCGTTCGCCGAACTCGAAGCGATCGGCTTCATCGGCAGTAAGCGCCCGCGCATGGTGGCAGTGCAGGCCGCCGGCTGCGCGCCGATGGTGCGCGCTTACGAGGAAGGCGCCGAACAGGCGCCGCGCTGGGAGAATGCGCAGACCATCGCGTCCGGCATCCGCGTGCCGCAGGCGATCGGCGATTTTCTGATCCTGCGCGCGGTGCGCGAGAGCAAAGGCTTCGCCATCGCGGTGTCGGATGATGCGATCTCAGCCGCGCGCGACGAAGCGGCGCGCGAGGAGGGTTTTCTGATGTGCCCGGAAGGCGCGGCGACCTACGCCGCCTATAAGGCGAGCCTCGCCGACGGGCGGGTCAAGAAGAGCGAACAGGCGGTGCTGTTCAATTGCGCGACCGGTCTCAAATACCCGCTGCCGCCGATTCATCGCGCGCTGGATCGCCACAAGCCGATCGACTACAGCGTGTTCTGAAACAAATCCGCTTGACCGGTGTCGCGGTCATCTCCAAAATTGTCGTCGGTGGTTCCCGCAAGGGATCAAAAGGGAACGCGGTGCGCGCGTAAATCTTGCGCGTAATGCCGCGGCTGCCCCCGCAACTGTAAGCGGCGAGTCGATGGCCAATCTTGCCACTGGGAGCGGGTAACGCTCCTGGGAAGGCGGCCAAAGACAGCGACCCGCGAGCCAGGAGATCTGCCACCAGCAACGAGTTACGCGCGAACGCGTTGGGCGGGGTGTCCTGGCGTAATTGTAGAGTACGGTTTGTTTTGCGGTCCGCACAGGGGCGAATGGGACCGCCGATCAGCCGAAATCGCGGTGACAGGTTCGTTCTTCGCCACTGGTGAGTGACGTGGAGCCTGTCATACATCGCCGCCGCAAGCGCGGCGGCCGTCATCTATTCCATTCCCTTCTCATCTCAACATCGGTGACCGTACTCGGCGCTTCGCTTGCGTCCAATCCGGCTGTTGCACAGACCGCAACACCGGCGGCGCAGGTGACGCCGGAAAAGCAGGAAAAGAAGGAGTTGCCTCAGGTCAGCGTGTCGGGAAAACGGGCGCAGCGCGGCGCGGTCAAAAAGCGGCGGCCGGATGTTGTGTTGCATCAGACTCCGAATGCGACCGGGGCGCCGGCGGTTGGGGCTTCGCCTGTGTCTGGACAAGCGTCAGGACAAGCGCAGCCTCTGGCGGGCGTGCCGATGACGCCGCTCAACACTGTCGCGACAAGCGCCAGCCGATTGAATCTTCCGGTTATTCAAACGCCGGCATCCGTCGACATCGTCACTGCGCAGACGATACAGGACCAGGGCTACCGGACAACCACAGATACCGCCCAAGGCGCGGTCGGCGTCTTAGCCGGCGACGCTGGCGGCGCACCGGCTAATTTTTCGATGCGTGGCTTTACCGGTAATGAGGTGAACACCCTTTACAACGGCATTTGGACTGGGCCGTCGGACATTACCGCGCGCTGGATGGGGACGGCCAATCTCGAGCAAGTCGAGTTCCTCAAAGGCCCATCGTCGTTGATGACGGGGCTCAACGCGATCGGCGGGTCTGTCAACTATGTCAGCAGACAGCCAACCACAGGACCGGTTCGCAGCGAAGCCGACGTTTCGCTTGATTCCTATGGCTCATTCACCTCGCATTACGGCTCTGGCGGGAGCACACCGGTGCAGGGTCTCGATTATCGTTTCGATGCGAGCAGTGCCAAATTGAATAGCTTCATCGATGGTGACTTTCGTGATTTGACGGACCTCTCGGGGCAATTGAATTACCGGGTCACGGACAACTTCAAGACGTTTGTGGCTGTGGAATACAAAAACGATGCCGGACAAGCCTATTGGGGCACACCGCTTGTTCCTGTCTCCGTCGCCGGGCCTTTTGCCAAAAGCGGCATCGTTTCAGGCACGGCCATCAGTACATTTGACGGCTCGGTGATAGGGCCGGTGACAATCGATTCGCGCACGCTGACGAGCAATTACAACGTCGCTGATAACGCGACTGGGGCCAAAGAGGTTTGGCTGCGCGGCGGTTTCGAATGGACACCGACCAACAATGTGACAATCAAAAACCAAGCCTACTACTACAAGGAGCAGGCAAACTGGATCGATAGCGAAACATACGCCTTCGATAACACGACAATGGCAATTGACCGCGATCGCTTCGCCGTCTCGCATGACCAGAAAGTCTACGGAGATAATACCGATATCTCCTTCGATTCTTGGATATTCGGCATGGAAAATCGTTTCGCCACTCAGCTTCAGGCCAGCAGCAACAAGATTACGTTCAAGCAAGATGACAACGGTGGCTTTCCCCAGGATACGGACATCTCGATCGTCGGTCCACAACCCGGAATTTACGGCCCCATTTCCTTCGATACTAGAAACAGCCGGCTCGATGATTACGCCGTGTCGTTCGAAGACCGGCTCAAGCTTACGTCACAGTTCGCATTGATCGGCGGAGTCCGCGTGGAGGATTTCAGATTGGCGCGAGACGGCGTCAACTTCGACGGTACGATCCCCGCCGGGCAGCCGTTCACGAAGACATGGGCTCCGGTGTCCTATCGTGCGGCCTATACCTACGAACCGATCCACAATTTGATGTTCTACAGCATGTACGCGACCGCTTACGATCCGGCGATTGCCGGGGTCTTCTCACTTAATCCCGACAATGGGCCGCTTAGTTTGACGAGTGCGCGCACCTACGAAACCGGCGCCAAGCAAATCCTGTGGGATGGTAAGGCGGAGTGGACCGTCGCTGCCTACGATATCCTCCAGCGCAATGTCCTTGTGCCTATCAGTCCGGAGGTGGACGATATTGCCGGCGCAGTCTCCACCAAGGGCATCGAAGTGGCCGGCGCTGTGCGTCCGATTGAAAGTCTCAAGCTGTGGGGTAATGTCGCGCTTAATCATTCGCGCTTCGATAATTTCGATGTGTGGACGGGCAACACGCCGCCGAATGTAGCGCCCATTATCGTCAATGCAGGAGCGTCCTATCGGTTCGACCACTCGCGATGGCCGGTGGAGTTCGGCGGCTCGGTACGCCATGTTGGAAACCGATACCTCTTTCAGGATGATGCGACAACGCTTCTCGCCTACACGACGGCAGACGCTTACGCGTTCGTCGATATTCCCGGCAAAGATCTGCCATGGCGCACCGTCGACACGGTCCGGGTTACGTTCCGCGTTCGCAATCTGACGAACGCTGTTTACGCTGCCTGGTCCGATTCGGGACTTCCAGATCAAATCCTCCTCGGTACGCCGCGCACTTACGAGGTTGCCGCTTCCGCCAAGTGGTGAAATTGGGTTAAGTCGTGCGATGATTCGTACGCTCATTCTGCTGCACCGCTGGCTGAGCGTCGCGTTCTGTTTGCTGTTTGCGATGTGGTTCGCAAGCGGCATCGTGATGCATTTCGTGCCGTTTCCGGAGCCGAGCCAAGCCGAACGGCTTGCCGGGCTGGGGCTGCTCGATTTGCCGCGCGGCCTGGCTGGCCCGGCACAGGCGGTCAAGGCCAGCGGTCTCGCCGTCGTCGCGCGCGTGAGGCTGACACAGCGCAGCGACGGACCGGTTTATCTGATCACCGGTCCTGCGAACGCCGTTGCGCTTCACGCCGCCGATCTTTCCAGCGCGGCCGTCCATTCACACCCTTTGGCTTTGGCCATAGCCCAGGATTATGCCGCTCACAGGCACTGGTCGGCGGCGGCGGCGCGCGTCGCAGCGCTGAAATCCTACGACCAATGGACGGTCGCGAGCGCGTTTGATCGTCACCGCCCGCTCTATCGGATCGCGCTCGAGGACGAGCGCGGCGCCGACCTTTACGTGTCGAGCAGCACGGGTGACGTCGTGCTGGACATCACACGCCGCCAGCGGGCATGGAATTATCTCGGCGGTGTCGCGCATTGGATTTATCCAACTTTGCTGCGCAGCCGTCTGGCGGCGTGGAGTTGGGTTGTCTGGTCGATCTCGCTCGCCGCGCTGATTGGTGCATGCGCAGGCGCGACAATCGGCGTGCTGCGGCTTGTTGGTAAAGCCGGATTAGCTTCGCCTTATCGCGGCTGGCAGTTGTGGCACTATTGGCTCGGTTTGTGCTGCGCTTTGTTTCTCTTGACCTGGATGTTCAGCGGCTGGTTGTCGATGGACAATGGCACCTTGTTTTCAACCGATAGGCCGACAAGCGCTGACGTTCTCGCCGTCGCCGGTACGCCCGATTGGAATATTGTGCCGCCGGATGAATTGCAGCGCATCGGCGTGCAAACAATCGAAGCGGAGTGGTTTGCCTTCGATGGACGAATCTATCGCCGCGAGCTTGCGGCACATGGCACGCAACGTCTCGCCGGCATAGAGTCGCCCGCCATAACACCGGAGCGTGCGTTTCTTGATGCGGCCGAAGTAACAGCTGCCGCGACCAGACTTGCATCCTCGTGCGGGCCGGTGACCGTGGTCGATGGCGATGACGGCTATGCTCCTGGGCCTGTCATGCCAAACGAGCCGGTCTTTCGTATTGTCTGCGGTGACGTTTGGTTTCACGTCGACGGCGCAAGCGGCGCGTTGCTGAACAGGACCGATTCCTCGGCTCGCACTTATCGCTGGCTGTTCGGCACATTACACCGGCTCGACTTTCCCATCCTGACTGCCCGCCCGGTTCTGCGTGCGATATTGATTGTCGCCTTGTGCGGATTTGGTTTGGTGTTCAGTCTCACCGGCGTCGTTATTGCGTGGCGCAGGCTGCGGGCGTGGCTTCAACCGGCGCCGCGGCAACCATAGGGAGAGCGGATGTTTCCGCCGGAACGGATCGTCTGCCTGACGGAGGAAACCGTCGAGACGCTTTATCTTCTTGGCGAGGAGCGCCGCATCGTCGGCATTTCCGGCTATGTCGTGCGTCCGCCGCGGGCGCGGCGCGAGAAGCCGCGGGTGTCGGCGTTCACGTCGGCGGATATTCCGAAAATCCTCGCGCTTAAGCCCGATCTGGCTCTGACCTTCTCCGATCTGCAAGCCGACATTGCCGCCGAATTGATCAAATGCGGCGTTGCGGTTCACGCCTTCAACCAGCGCACCGTTGCCGAAATCTTCGACATGATCCGTACCGTCGGCGCGCTGGTGAACGCATTCGACCGTGCCGAACGTCTGGCGAGCGATCTTTTCGACAGCGTCGCTGCCGTGCGCCGGCGCGCGGCGCAAAGATCGCGCCGGCCCAAAGTCTATTTCGAGGAATGGGATGAGCCGATGATTTCCGGCATCGCCTGGGTATCGGAATTGATCGCGGCCGCGGGCGGCGACGATATTTTTGCCGATCTGTCGCACAACAAATCGGCCAAGGAACGCATCGTGACGGGTGAGCAGGTTGTCGGGCGCGCCCCCGACGTCATCATCGGATCATGGTGCGGCAAGAAATTCCGTCCCGAGAAGCTCGCCGGACGGCCGGGCTTTGCCACGCTGCCGGCCGTGAAGAACGGCGCTGTCTTTGAGATCAAGTCGCCGCTTATTCTGCAGCCCGGCCCCGCCGCCCTGACTGACGGATTGGCGGCGATCGAGGCCATCATGGTGAAAGTTGCGAGCTAGCAGCCGTCGGGCGGCGCAGCGGCACGGTTAACGAAGCGTTGCTCCACGCCCGCAGCGCCCGATTTATTCTTTTCACGCAACGAATAATCAATCGCTTTGACCTAACAAAAAACTCAGCAAAACCGCGTTTTTTGACAAACGCGTCCCATCGAACCCCGCGGGCCGAGCATGGTTCTGATATGGCTCTGAATCTGGCAAAATTATTCCGCCGCAACGTCCGGCACTTTCGCGGCGCCGAGCAGGGCACGACGGCGATCGAGTTCGCCCTGATCGCGCCGGTCTTCATCGCGCTCCTCGTTGCCATTTTTGAAACGGCGCTGTTTTTGTTCGCTCAGGCGAATTTGCAATATGCGGCCATGCAGGCCGGCCGTCTTTTCATGACCGGCCAGGCCCAGAACGGCAACATGACGCAAAGCCAGTTTCAAAGCGCCGTTTGCCCGATGGTTCAGGTGATTTTCAACTGCAGCAATCTGGTCATCGTCGTGCAGACCTACGCGTCGTACAGCAGCGCCAGCACATCGGCGCCGCAACTGTATAACGCCCAAGGGTCAGCTGAATCCCGGCACGTACAGCCCCGGCAGTCCAGGCGACCTTATGGTCGTCCAGATCGCCTATCCCTGGTCGCTCGTCACCGGGCCGCTCGGCTTTACATTGGCCAATCAATCGAACGGCACGGCCGAGATCATGGGCATTACCGCGTTTCGCGTCGAACCCTACGGATCGTCGTGATGCCGCAACCACGACAATTGTGGCGGCGTTTCGCGAGCTCGACGCGCGGCATCGCCGCCGTCGAATTCGCCTTCGTTTTGCCGGTTCTTGCGGTGATTTTTCTCGCCTCCACGGACGGCGGCCGCGCGATCGCGATCTACATGAAAGTGCGCGCGGCGACTTACACGGTGGACGCGATCACCAATCAATATGCAAATATCCACGATACCGACATGCAGGGAATTCTTGGCGCGACCGCGAAGGTGCTGGCGCCGTATTCGACCGGCCCGCTGGCGATCACCGTCTCGCAGGTCGCCATCGACAGTAAAGGCAAGGCAACGATCAGCTGGAGCGACTCGCAAGGCGGCACGGCGCGCTCGGTCGGCTCCCCCATGACGGTTCCGACGAATCTCAACGTGCCGAGCTCTTATCTGGTTTTCGGCGAGGTCACCTATAGCTATCAGCCGCTGTTCGGTTATTTCGGCGACAACTCGACGATCAATCTTTCGGACAATCTGTACACGACGCCGCGGATCAGCGCTTCGATCACCCGGATATCGCCCTGACGATTGCGAGCGTGCAGCGCGAGGCCGCCGGCTTTCTTGCGCGCGTTGTGCCACCACGGTGCAAGACTACTAAGCCTGGGCAAGACCACACATTGTTTCGTCCGTCGCGGTTGGTGCGCCGCTGAGGCGGAGCATGGTGTTATGCCCGCGGATCCCTGACCCGAGAATTTGGCAAAACTGCCAAGCAGGATTGGTGTTTACGAAAAGTGCCCCTGTGCCGGACCTGTGCCGGCGCGTCGATCGGTCCAGCGGTCGGAAGCAGCCGGCGCTCTTAATTCGTGATGTGGGCCGTGCTGATGGCCTGCTGGAACATCTCGTTGAGCGCATTGTTGATGTCGGCCGGCGTGCTTGCCGTATAAAAGAAATTTGCCGAAGCGCAATTTTGCAGCGATGTGGGAATATTCGCAATGTTGTTGTTGGCAGCATCGTCTTCGTCGTTGGCGAAGCTCGAATTTACAGGATTGACCTTGACATAGGGAATATAGAGCACCGCGATCGTGATGCCGCGATTTTTCATCGTCGTGCAGATCGAGGTGTTGAGCGTGGTCGCGTGATTGCTCCCCGACCAATTCCCGTTCCAATAGCTTTGCGGGTCCTGTGAGCCGTCGGTGACGAGAAACACGTAGGGCAGGGTGTTGTTCGAGCTACTGCCGGTGCCGACGGACGTAATCAAGGTGTTGATATCGCCCAACGAGGTGTCGATATGCGTGCCGCCCGATCCGAGCGAGGCGTTCTGGCCGGTATCGAGCAAGGTCGCAAGCTGCGAGGCGGCGTTGCTCAGCGAACCGGAGCCGGTCGCGGTGAGATTGGTGGTCAGCGGGAAATACGCGTAGGCGTCCGCAATGAAGGGATAGAGTCCGACGCGGTATTGATTGGCGATACCAGTCTGCGTTTCGGAGAAGTTGGCCGTCGTCAGCAATTGGCTCACCGCGTAACCGACCGCGTCGAGGCGTAATTGGATGCACGAATTGGTGCCGGCCGTCGGGCAGGAGCTCACCCCCGGATGGGCGGCCCAATTCACCACCGTGTAGACGTTGCCGCTGATCGTCTGCGTCGTCGTCCCCAGGCGCGAAATGGTATAGCCCTGGCAATAGCTGCCGGGACTCGGGTTTGGAATATACTGGCCGGACATCTTCTTGCCCGCCGGAGGATTGTTGATCGTGTCGGCCGGGGACTTTTGACCTTGGTTCGACTGAGGACACGATCCCTGCGCCTGAAAATGACAGGCGAAGGTGCAGCCGCTCGGATAAAGAACGTAATTGTCGGGGTTGACGGCCATCAGCCGGGTCTGCTCGGACGATGTCGATGGCATGCCCATCGAGCCGGAAACATCGAGCGCCATGTAGAAATCGATGTAGGTCGACAGGGTATAGCTCGCGGTGGAGGTGCCCGAGACCGTGACATTGTTATAACCGGCGATGCCCATGAAGGTCGTCGGCACTTGCGCCGTGAACGATACGGTCGCGGTCAGTTTCATCCCGTTCTTTGACACGGTCGCGGTCGGCGTCAGGCCCGAATAACCGGTGTCTTCGGGCGCCGTGCTCAAATTAGCGTTGAAAAAATTCGTCGCAAAGGTCGAACCGCCAGTTACGTTGCCACTGCCGCTCATGGCCTTCGCGGTCGTGACCACGGACGAGCTGACCGAAACCGTGGCGAGCGCCGCCGCATCGGCCGCCGCCTGCAGCTTGGTCTTGATCATGGTTGCCGACGTATAGTCGATGACGCAACCGACCGCGGCGATCATGGGCAGAATTGCCAGCGCGGTGATGATCGCGACGTTTGCGCGCTTGTCGCGGCGGAATTCGCCGGCGCGGCGGATGAATTTATTAAAGAACGTAACCATGCGCATTGCTCCAGCACTGCGCTTTTAGGCCGGATTCGCTAGGAAACCGTTACGAGATGCGAAGGCTTGAGGTTAACGCGCTCTAAGCTTGCAGGCCGCCCTTGAAGCGCCGCGCCAGGAACTCGCCGCCGTGGCGCAGGCCCTCGGCATCGATGCCGTGCCCGACCCCTGGCGAGAGGTGCCATTCGACCGGCACTTCAAGTGCGGCGAGCGTCTGGGTGGCCTGGAACAAGGCCTGCGGCGGGATCAGGTCGTCGCGATCGCCATGAATCAGCAGCACCGGGGGGCGCGCCTTGATCTCGGCGGCGAAGGCTTCAAGATTGCCGTCAGGCGGTTCGACCAGCATGCCGGAATAGCCGACGATTGCCGCCGGCGGCGTCGCGCGGCGCAGTCCGACATGCAGCGACATCATCGTGCCTTGGCTGAAGCCGACCAGCGCCAGCGCCGTGGCCGGGAGGTTGTGGCGCGCGAGCTCGGCATCGAGAAATTTGTTGAGCAGAGGGGCCGCCTTGTTGACGCCGGTCCAACGCTCGTTCGGATCGCGGAAGGTGAGCGGAAACCACTGCCGGCCGACCGGCGCCTGGCCGCATGGTTCGGGCGCATGCGGAGAGACGAAGGCGGTCTGCGGCAAGAACTCCTGCCAGGCGCGGCCGATGTCGATGAGATCGTTGCCGTCGGCGCCATAGCCGTGGAGAAACACCACGAGTTGTTGTGCGGGGCCGGAGCGCGGGTTGAGCCGCGGACCGTCGAGTTCAGCGGGCATGTTTTGTCTCGCGATGTTTTTTTGCAGTCTTTGATTTGGACGACGTCTTGGATGACGTGTTGGAAGGCTTGGATTTGGACGAGGCGGACTTCTTTGTTGCGGGTGTTGCGTTTGTTGCCGGTGTTGCGGCGGATTTTTTCGGCAAGGTCGGCGCGCCTTCGCGGCCTTTGACGGCGCGATAATAAGTCCACAACACGCGTGCCGCTACCGCGCGATGCGGCCGCCAGGCTTCGGCGAGCGGCAACATGTCCTTGGCGCTCGGCCGTTCGGCAAGCCCGAAGGCTATTCGTGCTGCCTCTTGCAAAGCGAGGTCGCCGGCCGGCCAGGCATCGGCATGGCCGAGACTGGACAACAGGTAGATATCAGCCGTCCAGGGTCCGATGCCATGGACTGCGGTCAGCGCCGCATGCGCGTCTTCGGCGCTGAGGTCGCCAAGCTTGGCGAGGTCTGGCTCGCCGCGGGCCACGGCGCGGGCGATTTCCTTGAGCGCGCGGATTTTCGGCCGCGACAGGCCAAGCCGCATCAGCTTTTCCGGCCGCGCCTTGATGATGGCTTCCGGCACGAACGGATCGAAGGCCGCCGTAAGCCGTGCCCAGATCGCGCCGGCGCTTGCGGTGGACAATTGTTGCGACACAACGATGGCGGCCAATCCGGCATAGCCGTCGGTGCGGCGCCGCAGCGGCGGCCGCCCGCCTTTGGCAATGACCGCGGCAAAGCGCGGATCGGCTGCTGTCAGGGCGGCCAGGGCGGCGTCGAGATCGGACTCGGTGTGAATATGGGTGATCATTGTCATATTTATGCGGCTGTCGTGCGCTGAATTGCAGGTTCCTGCGGCGCAATTGCCTATAATTGCGCAGTGAAGCGTGCCGGTGTCGAGAAGCCCAGCGTCGATGTTCAGCCGCATTTTGCGTTTTGCACCAAGTCCGAACGGCTACCTTCATCTGGGCCATGCCTATTCTGCATTGCTGAATTACGACATGGCGCGCGAGCACGGCGGCCGGCTGCTGCTGCGCATCGAGGACATCGACGCGGCGCGCTGCAGCCCAGAGCACGAGGCGGCGATTTACGAAGACCTGCGCTGGCTCGGCCTGTCCTGGCAGGAGCCGGTGCGGCGGCAGAGCGAGCATTTTGCCGATTACGAGGCCGCTTTGGCCAAGCTCGAAGCGCAGGGGCTGATTTATCCGAGCTTCGAGAGCCGCGCGGAAATCGCGGCCTTGGTCGAGGATCTCGACCGGCATGGCGGCTGGCCGCGCGATCCCGACGGCGCGCCGATCTATCCGGGACGGGCGCGCCGGCTTTCTCCCGCCGAGCGCAAGCGCCGCCGCGAGGCAGGCGAGCCCTTCGCGCTGCGGCTTGCCATGGATGCCGCAGTGGCGCGGGCCGGCGTCTTGACCTGGACCGAAACGGGCGCCGGGCCGCACGGCCAGACCGGCCTGATCACTGCGGCGCCGCAACGCTGGGGCGACGTCGTGCTGGCGCGCAAGGAGACGCCGACGTGCTATCACCTCTCGGCTGTGTTTGACGATGCGCTCCAGGGCGTCACCGACGTGGTGCGTGGTCAGGACCTGTTCTGGTCGACCGGCATCCACCGCTTGTTGCAGGCGCTGCTCGGACTGCCGGAGCCGGCCTATCATCACCACAAGCTCATTCTCGACGCGGAAGGCAACAAGCTCTCGAAATCGAGCCAGTCGACGGGCCTGCGCGAATTGCGCGCCGGTGGCGCCGCGCCGCGGGAAATCCGGCGCATGATAGGGCTCGGCCGCTAACCGGCCCCTGGCTTGGTTGTTCGGCGGACGGCGGTATTTCTCGTCAAATTAGCTGTTAAGCCTATCAGCTCGACCTTGTTTTGTTCCATGCCATGCCGTGTCATGGATCACGCACCAAGAGATTGCACCAAGAGATTGGCGCCGGGGGGGCAGCCGCTATGGCGCGACCGAGATCCAAACATAAGGCCGCCGGCCGCCGGCCGCCGCCGCAAACACGTCCAAAGAAGCGGCAAAAAAAGCCATCGCCTGCCGCCAGTGCCAACGATGCCGCGCTCGCGATGTTCGCGCACGATATCCGCACCACGCTCACTGGGATTCTGGCGCTCGGCGAATTGCTGTCGAGCTCCAATCTCGACGAGCGCGAACGGCGCTGGGCCACTGGCATCAAAGTCGGCGCCGAGCATCTGGCGTCGCTGACAACGCTGGTCATCGACGCCGCCAAAGCGGGATCGGGCTCGCTCACCTTGCAGCAGCAGATGTTTCAGCCGCGCCGCGTCGCCGACATGCTCGCGCAATCGCTCGCCGCCCGCGCACAATCCAAAGGCCTGCAGGCCGAAACGGTGATCGCGCGCGATTTGCCGGAGACAGTGGTCGGCGATCCGGTGCGGCTGCGCGCAGCTCTGGAAAATCTCATCGACAATGCGGTGAAGTTTACCGACAAGGGCGTCGTGCGGCTCGAAGTGCAATCAAAGCGCGCGCCGCGCGATCGCGTCGAAATAACTGTTGCCGTCATCGATAGCGGGATCGGGCTCGAGCCGGAAGAAATCAAGCGCCTGTTCCGCCCTTTCTCGCAGGCAAGCGCCGAGATCGCACGCCGTTTCGGCGGCGCGGGTCTCGGTCTCTCCGTCGTGAAAGTGCTGGCGAAATTGATGGGCGGCGATTTGACCGTGACTTCGGCGCCGGGCCGCGGCTCGCGCTTTTGCTTCTCCGCCGTTTTGCCGGTCGTGCGCGCTGCGGCGAAGGTCGTGCCAATGAGCGCAGCCGTGGCGCCCGCACGCAGCCTGAAGGTTCTGTGCGTCGAGGACAATCCTTACGGCCGCGTCATCCTCAACACCATCCTCACCGAACTCGGCCATCGCTTCGACTTCGCGGCGTCGGGCGAAGAAGCCCTCGGCACCGTCGCGCGCGGTTATGACGCCGTGCTGATGGATGTCACGCTGCCCGGCATCGACGGGCTCGAAACGACGCGGCGTATCCGCGCGCGCACCGGCAAAGCCGGTGCGATGCCGATCATCGGCGTGTCGGGCCGCACTGAAGCGGGCGATGAGGAAGCCGCCGGCAAAGCGGGGATGAATTTATATCTGCGCAAGCCGCTGAGCCCGATCGCGTTGAGCAAGGCGCTTGCGGCAGTCGCGGCGAAGTGAATAATTACTCGGCCGCGTCCGCAGGACTTTGGACGCCGGTGGCATCTTCGACGATCCGCACCAGGTCGCTCATGATGCGGTTCAATTCAAAATCCTTCGGCGTATAGACCCCGGCGACGCCGGCCTCTTTCAGAGCGCTCGCGTCCTGCGGCGGGATGATGCCGCCGACCACCACCGGCACATCGTCAAGGCCGGCTTCCTTCATCCGCGTCATCACGTCGTGCACGAGCGGCAAATGCGAGCCGGACAGGATCGACAGCCCGACGACATGCACGTCGCCCTTGGCCGCAGCTTCGACGATGGCTTCAGGTGTCAGGCGAATGCCTTCGTAGACCACATCCATGCCGGCATCGCGGGCCCGCACGGCGATCTGCTCGGCGCCGTTGGAATGGCCGTCGAGGCCGGGCTTGCCGACCAAGAATTTCATGCGGCGCCCGAGCTTCTTGGAGACGCGGTCGACCTCGGCGCGGATGTCGTCGAGACCGGTGGTGTCGTTGCGCGCGGCGCGGCCGACCCCGGTCGGCGCGCGATATTCGCCGAACGCCGAGCGCAGCGCAAAGCCCCATTCGCCGGTGGTGACGCCGGCTTTGGCGCAGGCGATCGACGGCGGCATAATGTTGCGCCCGTCACGCGCCGCGGCGCGCAAGTCGTCGAGCGCGGCGGCGACCGCCTTGCCGTCGCGTGCCGCGCGCCAGGCATTCAGCCGCGCCACCTGCTCGGCCTCCACCTCATGCGGCACGGTCATGATCGTATCTTCGCCTGTTGTCAGCGGCGAAATTTCGGTTTCGAGGTAACGGTTGACGCCGATCACGACCTGATCGTTGCGCTCGATGGCTTCGAGCCGCTCGGTGTTGCTGGCGACGAGCTGGCCTTTCATATAGCCCATCTCGACCGCGACAATGGCGCCGCCGAGCTTTTCGATATGCTCGAGCTCTTCGAGCGCGGCGCGCCTGAGCTCCTCGACCTTGCCGTCGATCACGGCCGAGCCGTCGAATATGTCGCCGAATTCGAGCAGGTCGCTTTCATAGGCCAGGATCTGCTGCATGCGCAGCGACCATTGCTGATCCCACGGCCGCGGCAGCCCGAGCGCCTCGTTCCAGGCCGGCAGCTGCACCGCACGCGCGCGCGCTTTTTTCGACAGCGTCACCGCCAGCATCGATAGCAAGATGCGGTAGACGTTGTTCTCGGGCTGTTGCTCGGTGAGGCCGAGCGAGTTGACCTGCACGCCATAGCGGAACAGTCGCTGCTTGGCGTCGGTGACGCCGTAGCGCTCGCGCGTGATCTTGTCCCACAATTCGCCGAAGGCGCGCATCTTGCACATTTCGGCGACAAAGCGCGTCGACGCATTGACGAAGAACGAAATGCGTCCGACCACTTCGCCGAAATCGCTCACCGCGCCGGCCGCCTTGACCGTGTCGAGCACCGCCACGGCCGTCGCCAGCGCAAAGGCGAGTTCCTGCTGCGGCGTGGCGCCTGCCTCCTGCAGATGATAGGAGCAGACATTCATCGGATTCCATTTCGGCATCTCGCGCGTGGTGAACAGGATCGTGTCCTTGATCAGCCGCATCGACGGCGCCGGCGGAAATACATAGGTGCCGCGCGACAGATATTCTTTGATGATGTCGTTCTGTGTCGTGCCTTGAAGCTTGTCGCGCGGCACGCCTTGCTCGTCGGCGACCGCGATGTAGAGCGCGAGCAGCCAAGCCGCCGTCGCGTTGATCGTCATCGACGTGTTCATCTCGCCGAGCGGGATTGCGTTGAACAAAGCGCGCATATCGCCGAGGTGGCAAACCGGCACGCCGACCTTGCCGACTTCGCCTTTGGCCTGGGGATGATCGCTGTCGTAGCCGGTCTGGGTTGGCAGATCGAAGGCGACCGAAAGGCCGGTCTGCCCTTTGCTCAGGTTCTTGCGATAAAGCTCGTTCGATGCGGTGGCCGTCGAGTGCCCCGCATAGGTCCGAAAAATCCAAGCTTTGTCGCGCAATGGCTTGTCGCGGTGCGGCTCTTCGCCCATTGGAGTTCCCCGCATTCCGGCGGAACTAATGTGACGCGGATTTTATTGCGACGCAACATGCGCGTGCGTCACAAGCGCCGAAATAATCAGCACCGCGGCAACCAACAAAAACAGCGGCGGGCAATGCCAGCCATAATAATCATCGAAACCGATGGTGCACACTTGAGCCTGCCCGGAGTTGGCTTACGCGGGACCGGGCTTACGCGGGACCGGGCCTACGCGACTTGGGCCTACTTGTGCAGCGATGATCGAAACAAAAGACCGGCCTTACGGGAGCGCCCGTAAGGCCTTACGTGTATTTCGCCGCAGCAGCGCTCTACCGTTTAATCAGGCGCAGAATGATCAGCAAAATCACGGCGCCGATGAAGGCATCGATGATCGAGCCCACAATGCCGCTGCCGATGACGATGCCGAGATGCGGCAACAGCCAGCCGGCGATCAAAGCGCCGACGATGCCGACGACGATGTCGCCGATCAGTCCGAAGCCGCCGCCTTTGACGACCATTCCGGCCAGCCAGCCGGCAATGGCGCCGACGATCAGCCAAACAATAATGCCTTGAGCGTCCATGGTATCCCCCTTCATTACATCCCGGCAGGGGGTGGAACCCCTGAGCGCATTCCTCGCCGCGCCGACATAAAGCTTAGGACTTTGCCCGATGCCTGTCAGCAAACCTGACCTGGGCTGCGGTCCGCATCCACCAATTCGTGCAACGATTTCTGCGAACTATTTATTGCGCCGCAACATTAGCTGCGGCACACTACAGTCTTGCGACTGAGGCGAACTTGGCAAATTTGGCCCGCCAAATTCGGAAATCGTGACGTCGCAAAATGCCGGTGCAACTCGGCGCCAGTGATTTGGAGCCAGTTATTCTGGAGCCTGTTATGGCCGTTGCGCAGATAAAGCCGTCCGCTGCCCCTTCCGCAGCCGCTGTGAAGAATCTCTATGAGATCGGCGAAATCCCGCCGCTCGGGCACGTTCCTGAAAAAATGTATGCCTGGGCGATCCGCAAGGAGCGGCACGGCCCGCCGGAACAGGCGATGCAGTGCGAGGTGGTTCCGACCTGGCCGATCGCCGAAGACGAAGTGCTGGTCTATGTCATGGCCGGCGGCGTCAATTACAACGGCGTCTGGGCCGGCTTGGGCATTCCGGTGTCGCCGTTCGACGGTCACAAGCATCCGTTCCATGTCGCCGGTTCCGACGCTTCGGGCGTCGTCTGGGCGGTCGGTTCCAAGGTGAAGCGCTGGAAAGTCGGCGACGAAGTCATCGTCCACTGCAATCAGGACGACGGCGACGACGAAGAGTGTAACGGCGGCGATCCGCTATTGTCGCCGTCGCAGCGCATCTGGGGCTACGAGACGCCGGACGGTTCGTTCGCGCAGTTCTGTCGCGTCCAGTCGCGCCAACTCATGCACAAGCCGCCGCATCTGACCTGGGAAGAGTCGGCTTGCTACACGCTGACGCTCGCCACCGCGTATCGCATGCTGTTCGGCCATTCGCCGCACACGCTCAAGCCTGGCGATAATGTGCTGGTCTGGGGCGCCTCGGGTGGGCTCGGCGTGTTCGGCGTGCAACTTGTCGCGGCATCCGGCGCCAATGCCATCGGCATCGTGTCGGATCCGACCAAGGTTCAATATGTGATGGATCTCGGCGCCAAGGGCGTCATCAACCGCAACGACTTCAAATGCTGGGGCCAGATGCCGAAGGTCGGCACGCCCGAATACGACGCCTGGGTGAAAGAAGCGCGCCGCTTCGGCAAGGCGATCTGGGACATCACCGGCAAGCGCGACGTCGATATCGTCTTTGAACATCCGGGCGAGGCGACGTTCCCGGTGTCGTGCCTGGTGGTCAAGCGCGGCGGCATGGTCGTGTTCTGCGCCGGTACCACCGGCTACAACATCACATTCGATGCGCGCTATGTGTGGATGCGGCAAAAGCGCGTTCAGGGCTCGCATTTCGCCCACCTCAAACAGGCGAGTTCCGCCAATCAGTTCGTCATCGACCGCCGCGTCGACCCCTGCATGAGCGACGTGTTTCCCTGGGACAAGATTCCCTATGCGCATGAATTGATGCGTACCAACAAGCACAAGCCCGGCAATATGGCGGTGCTGGTCAATACGCCGAAAACGGGCTTGAGGAATTTCGAGGATGTTCTCGAGGCGGCAGGTTCCTGAGCCTTCGCGCTTGCCGGTTCCAATAAGTTCCTGCGGCTGTTTTGGCGCATCCCCTTACCGTCGCGAGGGACGTGACTTCCGTTCCTAATCAGATAGAGTCCTGCCGTCGGGTACGGGATGGGGCATGTTACCTGAACAGCCAACGCAAGCGGATGCAGCACGCAAATTCCGCGTCGTGCTGGTGAAGCCGTCGCATTACGACGACGACGGCTATGTCATCCGCTGGTACCGCTCGCCGATGCCGGCGAATTCGCTCGCCAGCGTCTATGGCCTCATCGACGATTGCGCCCGGCGCGGGATTTTAGGTCCCGGTATCGATATCGACATCGTCGCTATCGACGAAACCAATACGCGCGTGCGCGTCGACCGCATCGTCGCCGAGATGCGCGCCAACGATAATTTCGGCTTTGTCGGCCTGGTCGGCGTGCAGTCCAATCAATATCCGCGCGCGCTACATATCGCCAAGCCTCTGCGCGCCGCCGGCATTCCGGTGATCATCGGCGGCTTTCACGTCTCCGGCATGCTGGCGATGTTCGACAAGATCGGGCCCGATTTGCAGGAAGCGCTCGATATGGGCATCACGCTGTTCGCCGGCGAAGCCGAAGGCCGCATGGACGAAGTGATGTGTGATGCCGCAGCCGGAACGCTGAAGCCGATGTACAATTACATCAACGATCTGCCGGCGCTCGAAGACGCCATCACGCCGTTTTTGCCGGGCAATTCCGTGCGCAAGACCATCGGCAATGTCACGACCTTCGACGCTGGGCGCGGCTGCCCGTTCCAATGTTCGTTCTGCACCATCATCAACGTGCAGGGCAGAAAATCGCGCCGCCGCAGCCCCGACGACGTCGAGCGCATCCTGCGCAAGAATTTCGAGCACGGCATCGACCGTTTCTTCATCACCGACGATAATTTCGCCCGCAACAAGGATTGGGAGGCGATCTTCGACCGCATCATCAAGCTGCGAGAAGAAGATGGCATGGACGTGCGCTTCCTGATCCAGGTCGATACGTTGTGCCACAAGATCCCGAATTTCGTCGCCAAGGCCAAGCGCGCCGGCGTCACTCGTATCTTCATCGGGCTCGAAAACATCAATCCGGACAATTTGCTGGCGGCGAAGAAGCGGCAGAACAAGATCACCGAGTACCGCAACATGCTGCTCGCCTGGAAAGCTGTCGGCATCTGGACCTATGCCGGCTACATTTTGGGCTTCCCGAACGACACGCCGGAATCGGCGCGGCGCGATATCGAGATCATCAAGAAGGAAATGCCGCTCGATGTTCTCGAGTTCTTCTTCCTCACGCCGCTGCCGGGTTCGGAGGATCACAAGGTGCTGCGCACGAAAGGCGTGCCGCTCGATCCCGATCTCAACAAATACGATCTCGAACACGCGCTCACGCCGCATGCGCATATGAGCAAGGCGGAGTGGGAAAAGCTCTATCGCGACGCCTGGTCGATCTATTACACGCCGCAACATATCGAGACGATCCTGCGCCGCGCCCAGGCCTATGGCATCAATATTCTGCGGTTGGCGCAGATCATTCTCTGGTTCGCGCAATCATTGACCATCGAACGGGTGCATCCGCTGCAGGGCGGCTTCGTCCGCCTTAAAACCCGCGATGAACGCCGTCCGGAATTGCCGCGGGAATCGTTGTGGCAATTCTATCCGGCCTATGCCTTGGAGTTTGTGGTCAAGCACGCCCGCGTTGCGGCGGCGGCCTTCGGCATCTACCGCATCTATCGCCGCGTCGCCAAAGACGCGCAGGTTCCCTACATGGATCAGGCAATGATGCCGGTCTCCGAGGACGACACCGAGACGCTCGAATTGTTCACGCATAACCAGTCGGCGCGCGAAGCCGTCGATCATGCGCGCAAGGTCAAGACGCTGACGACGGCAAGCCCGGCACCGGCCGAGACGGCAGCCTAGCTGTTAGCGCCAACGTCCGCTTTCAGCGGTGAGGTCGATATCGCAGCGATGAACCGCGATGTCGCTTAAGGCGCTTTAATGAAAAATTAGCGTTAATAGATTTCTAATGGTCAGGCGGGATAATCCTGTCTGCGCTGCAAGACATCATGCGGCGAGACATGGAGGAATCCGATGGCTGGCAGGACATGGCCGGGTGTCAGCGTGGGTCGCGGCCTCTCACCGCGTGCGCTGGCCTACGCGACGCTGTTTGTGTCGTTGTTGGGCCTTGCCGCCACGATGCCGGCGCGGGCCGAACCGGCCGTGGTTATTCCGGCGCCGGCGCTCGATCCGGCGCCGCCGGCCGGGACCGGCTTGCAGACGATCGTGCTGGCCGGCGGCTGCTTCTGGGGCCCGCAGGCGGTGTACGAGCACATCAAGGGCGTCACGCAGGCGCTCGCCGGCTATGCCGGCGGGCAAAAGGCGAAGGCCGGAAATGCCGAAGCGGTGGAAGATGCCGAATCGGTGCAGGTGACGTTCGATCCGCGGCAGATTTCGCTCGGCAAACTTCTGCAGATAAATTTCTCGGTCGCGCACAATCCGACCGAACTCAACTATCAGGGTCCCGACGTGGGCGCGCAATACCGCTCCGAGATTTTCTATGCCAGCGACGGGCAGAAGCGCGTCGCCGGGGCCTATATCGCGCAATTGAACACGGCGCACGTCTTTGCCAATGTGATCGTCACCAAGGTCGAGGCTTTGCCGGGGTTCAATCCCGCCGAAGCCTCCGATCAGGACTACGCCGTGCTGCATCCGGACGATTCCTACGTCGTGTCCAATGACCAGCCGATGCTCGCAAACCTCAAGCGCCTGTTCCCCGATTACTACCGCGAAACGCCGCTCACCGTGTCGGCGTCGAACAAGCCCACCCAGTGACTCCTCGTGGTCGAACCGCTCAGGGGGATGGCCGGCGATCCGCGGCGCGAAATGCTGCTCAGCGCCATCAACGCGGCCCCGTTCGATCGCGGCGGCGCGATGCCAAGCTGTCGGCCCGATAAGAACGAGGGCGCGGACCAAGTCTTCTTCACGATTGCTCAAGCCGGCGGGTCGTTCAAACCGGTCGTGCCCCTGATCAAGATGGTGGGGCCATGACGAAGCAAGCGGACGCGCGGCGAAGCGGCCGGCCGGGCTCGTTCGCCTTCATGCGCACGATCCGCGCGCGGCTTTATCTGGCGTTCGGCCTGGCAGCGGGCATGACTGTGATCGGCTCGCTGTTCGCGCTGTTTGCCTTCGCCACTATCGGCGCGACCCTGAGCGCAATCGTTTTCCGCAGCATGCCGGCCACCGTCGAGTCGATGCGGCTGTCGCAGGACACCAGTGACCTTGTTGCCTTCGCCCCGCGCTTGATGGCGGCCGAGGATGAAAGCCACAGAGCGGAAATCGCCGGCGAAATCGCCGCGCAATCGCGCAATCTCAAAGTCAGGATCGAGCGCCTGCGGGCGCTCAATGCCAGTCAAAGCGCCGCGATCGCCGATACGCTTGATCGAAGCATGGTGCGAGCCGCCATGGACCACCGGCTCGATGCGCTCAGTGAGGCCGTCGCCGATCGCATCCGAATTTCCGCGCAACGGCGCACGCTGGCGCTCGCCGTCCGCAGCGCGCACGAAAATCTGCTCGCGGCGATCACGCCGGCGATCGACGCCGCCAATTCCGATCTCGTGACAAAAAGCCAGAATGACAGGACGGCGCTGAACCAATCGATCGATTCGCTGCGCCGCCTGCTCGAAGTGCGGGCCGACGCCAATCTCCTTGTCGGACTACTGATCGAAGCGTCGATGGTGACCGATATCACGAACCTGACGCCGCTTCGCGATTCGATTGCCGCGGCCGAGCGTCACATCGACGGCAACTTGAGGGAGCTGCCCAAATCCGATCAGCAAGAGAAGATCGGCGCGCTCTACGGCAAGCTCGCCGCACTGTCCGGGGACAATGGAATCGTCGTCGAGCGGACCAACGAATTGAAGGTTGAGCAGGATGCCCAGCGGGTTTACGCGGCCGCGCTGGCGCAAGCGAAGATTCTCCGGACCGCGGTAGAAAGACTGATCCAACAACAAGGCACAATTGCCGAAGCGCTTTCGGCGCAGGCCATTTCGCAGATCGAGCTTAGCCGGATCATTCTGATTCTTCTCAGCATTGCTGCGCTTGCCAGTGCCGGCTTGATCGCCTGGTTCTATGTCGGCCGCAGCATCGTCGGCCGCTTGACGCTGCTCAGCGGCGCCATGCGCCGGATCGCCGCGGGCGAGGCGAATGTTGCGGTTCCGGTCGGCGGCCACGACGAGATCGGCGGCATGGCCGAGGCGCTGCTGATATTCCGCGGCGCGATCGAAGACCTCACCGCCGCGCGCCAAAGCGAAAATGACCGCGCGAGGCAAGCCGAAACGCGGCGGCAGCAGATCGAAGCGGCGACCGGAGATTTCGAACATGCGGTGAATGACATCGTCGGTACGCTCGACGGCGCGTCGAAGACCATGGACGATTGCGCGCAGATCATGGCGGAGGCCGCCGATCACAATCAGATGCAGGCGGGCACGACCGCGACCGCATCGGAGCAGGCGACGAAGAACGTCACCAGTGTCGCCATGGCGTCGGAGGAAATCGCGCAATCGGTCGAACAGATTTCCCATCAAGCGCGGGAATCCGCCGAGATCGCCGCCCGGGCGACGACGGAAGCAAAGTCGATCATCGCGACCGTGGAACGCCTGGCGGCGACGGTCGGACAGATCAGCAGCGTCAGCAATCTCATTCGCGACGTCGCCGCGCAAACCAATCTGCTCGCGCTCAATGCGACGATCGAGGCGGCGCGTGCCGGTCCGGCCGGTCGCGGATTTGCCGTGGTCGCGCAGGAAGTCAAGACGCTGGCGTCGCAGACCGAGAAGGCAACCGGTGACATCACGCAGCAGATTTCCTCGATCGAGGGAACGACGACGAGCGTGGTGCAGGCCATGCAGGCCATCGCCGGCACGATCGGCCAGCTCGACGAAAATGCCACTGAAATTTCGGTGGCGGTGCAGCAGCAGGATGCCGTCAGCAAGGAGATTGCTCGCAGTGCCAGTGCCGCGGCTGAGCGCACCCGCGAGGTGTCGGCGAGCGTCGTGCAGGTTTCCGACGCCGCGAGCAAGACCGGTCAGGTTGCCAATGCGGTGCTCAATGCCGGCAGCGAACTGGCGGCCAAATCCGGCAGATTGCGTGCTGAAGTCGAGCGCTTTCTGGCCCAGGTCCGGGTGGCGTAGCGCCGATATCCTGGATTTCCCGTTGCGCTAGGGCCCGCCGTCCGGCTGCGGTTCCCCGGCAGTCGTTCGCTCCGGAGCCTTTGCATGCCGCCGCGGGAACGCGCGGGCGATCGCGGCATTGAGTTCGCCGCCATAAATGAAGATCCAGGCGGTGAAATAGAGGAACACCAGCGCGGTCATCGCCGAGGCGAGACCCGCATAATAATGCACATAGGCATAGGAGAAATCGGACAGATAGGTGCCGAAGATGAAGCCGCAGGCGAGCCACAGCACGAGCGTCGCCACGATGCCGGGCCAGACATCCTCGATCTGCCGCCGTCCGGCCGGCAGCCACATATGCAAGATCATCAGCGCCACCGCAAGAACGAAGGCCGCCACGCTGAAGCGTCCGACATCGTAGTGGCGCTGCAGCGGCGCGAGCCACGGCGCGTAGGCAAGTGCGGCGCGGAATACCAGCGGGCCGAGCACGATCAGAAACGCCAGCGCCAGCAGCGCCAGCGCGCTGACGATCACATAGCCGATCGATTCCATGCGCAACAGCCACCACGGCCGCTTCTCGATCAGCCCATAGGCGCGGTTCAATCCGATGCGCAGGCTCTCGACGCCGCTCGACGAAAAGTAGAGCGCAAATAAAGCGCCGACGGTGAGAAAGCCGCCGCGCGCCGTGGTCAGCACGCTGTGGATTTCGCTGGCAATGCCGTTCGATACTTCATGCGGCCATGCGGCGATAATGAGCTGCGCCACCTCGTCGGCGAGATTTTTCGAGCCGATGAAGCCGGCGATCGCCGTGACCAGGATCAGGAACGGAAACATCGACATCAGCACCGACAGCGCGATGTGGCTCGCGATCGCCCAGCCGTCGTCGGCGTTGAAGCGATAAAAGGCGTCGATGGCGATGCAGTAGCAGATGCGGATCGTCTTCAATGGCGGCAGGTCTCCGCGCGGGCGCAGCGCCCGATTACAGGCCCTACATAGCAGGAAACGGGTGGGCTTCGCAGGCCCGCTGCCGCCATATCCGGCCCGTAAATACGAGCAATCGGGAGTGGTTATGGCGCACGCATATTACAGCACGGTATTCACCCAATCGGCGGACGATCTCTGGAGTGTCATCCGCGATTTCAACAATTACCCGGTCTGGGTCGATGGTTCGGGCGCGAGCGAGATCGAGGATGGTAAATCCGGCGATGCGGTCGGTGCCGTGCGCAATGTCCTCTATCAGGGCAAGCGCATCCGGCAAGTCCTGCTGGCGTTGTCCGATGTCGAGCGCTCCCAGACTTACGCATTTTGCGGCGAGGCACCGATGGCGGTCACCGACTATCGCGCAACCTTACGTGTCAGTCCGGTGACAGACGGCGCCACAGTTGGCGTCCATGCCTTCGTCGAGTGGTCGGCGACGTTCGATTGTCCGCCGGAGCGGCTCAGCGAATGGACCTCGTTCTTCCACGACGCGTTCGGGCGCTGGCTTCAATCGCTGCGGCGCCATCTCGGCGGGCGGAGCAAATAAACACCGGCGCTGGCTTGCTCCCGGATAACCACTTTCAGATCGCATTTGTCGGTCCCGATTTGCGGTTATTTGGACGCCGGACTGGCGGCCCGCGGTTTCGTCATCGTCCTACAAACAAAAGGCAATTTCGGCAAAACCCGGCCTATTGATCAAGTGTTACCTAATTCCGCTCAACCGGGTTTACCGAATAGAAGAAATCGTCAATGGCGGGTAGGTATTACTACAGATAACAAGAGGTTGCTCCCGGAGCCGCGGCCGTGCCGCTGACTGATGTCAAAAAATCCAATGAGGTTGTTTTCGTTGATCGCCAGCGAAACAGCCGCATTATTGTCAGCGTGCCCGGCACCTATATGCTCGCGGATCACCGCAACGCGCGCGGTGAACGCCGCACCTATCCCTGCCGCGCCGTCAATGTTTCGCCCTATGCGATCGCGTTGGCGGCGCCGATCAGGGGGCATCTTGGCGAGCGAGCGTTCGCCACCGTCGAGCATCTCGGCAAGTTCAAAGGCTCGATCGTTCGCCTGCTCGAGGGCGGCTTCGTGATGAGCATCGTCGCCACCGATGACGAGCGCGAAAAGCTTGCCGCCAAGATCGACTGGTTCGAGCAATTCAAGAATTTCGACGTCGCCGATCAGCGCGCCGATAGCCGCTTTGTGCCGGAAAATCCGCGCTCGCGCGTCGTGTTTGCCGACGGCGGGTCCGAGGATTGTTTCGTGCTTGATCTGTCGGCCTCGGGCGCCGCGATTTCGTCGCAGACCATTCCCGAAATCGGCACCGTTCTCGCGCTTGCCACCATTGTCGGGCGGGTGGTGCGCCATTTCGACGGCGGTTTTGCCCTGCGCTTCATCGAGAGGCAGGACCTTCAGCACCTCGAAGCCCGGGTCAATCTCGATGCGGTGGTCGGCTACGGTTTGAGCTAGAGCATGATCCGGAAAAGCATGCCCTTGGACTTGATCCGAGGGTGGAATCCGGTTTTCCGAAACGATCATGCTCAATCGAAATCTCGGAGCGACAAGCGATTCAATCTGAAACGATTACGCTCCAGACCGTTCGCGCTGCCGCTTAGGCCGCCTGAACGTCGTGGAGGAAGCGGCGGACTTCGCCTTCCAGGTTTTCCGCCTCACTGGCGAGCACGGCCGCCAGCGATTTGACGTCGGCCGCCGTGCTGCGGGCGCCGGTCGAGGCGCCGGCGACGCGGCTCATGGCGTCGGAGCCCTTACGCGCCTCGTTCGAGGCGCGGTTGACGCCTTCGGCAATCGAGCTCACGGCGTTGTTCTGTTCCTCGACGGTCGACGCCACCACCGCGGCAATGTCAGACATGTCGTCGATGATCGAGGATACTTGTTCGATCGCCCGCGCCGCGTCCGCGGTCGCCGACTGGATCGAGCCGATCTGCGCGGCGATGTCCTCGGTGGCGCGCGCGGTCTGTGCGGCGAGCGACTTTACTTCAGACGCCACCACGGCGAAGCCGCGGCCGGATTCGCCGGCGCGCGCCGCCTCGATCGTGGCGTTCAACGCCAACAGATTGGTCTGGCCGGCAATGGCCTGAATGAGGCCGATCACCTCGCCGATGCGGTTGGCGACGCTGCCGAGTTCCGACATCGTCGTGACGGTGCGCTTGGATTCGGCGACGGCGCGGCGGGCGACGTCGGTCGATTTGGTGGCGTGGGCGGCGATTTCACCGATCGAGACCGCAAGCTCCTCGATCGAACTGGCGACCGTCGTGACATTGACGGAAGCGGCGCCGACGCAATTCTCCGCGGCCTTGGCCTCCGAAGACACGGCGTCAGCGGCGGTGTTCATGCTGCCCGACGTGCTTTCAAGGCGGCCCGAGGCATCGCGCAGCCGGCTCAGCGCCTGCTCGATCGAGGCGCGGAAGCGGCGGATCGAGGCGGCAATGGCCTCGCCGCGCTGCTCACGCGTGGCGTTGCTCTCGTGTTGGATCGCGGCGAGCCGGTCGCGCTCAATCATATTGTCGCGGAACACGACGACCGTACGCGCCATGGCGCCGATCTCATCGCGCGAATCGCTGGCAGGCAGTTGTGCCGAGGTATCGCCGTCGGCAAGCCGCTTCATGGCGCCGGCCAGTTTTTCCAGCGGATGGGTAATAGAGCGCCCGATGCGCCAGCTGCAGCCGAGCACGATCAATATGACCGCGAGATCGACCCAAAGGATGAATTGCCGGGTGCGGGTGCGCGAGGCGGCGAGCTCTGCGGCCGCGACGCTCGCATCCTGGCGCGCCTTGGCGATGATATTATTGGCTTCTGGCAGCACATTCTCGGTGTCGTGGCTGATCAGCGACAACAGGGGCGCGATATTGTCGGTGCTCGCGACCCATTGGGCGAAGGCGTAGCTGTAATTCTGCACTTCTTGATTGAGCTTTTCCTTCATCGTCGGCGCGCCGTCGACCGAATTGAAAATCTCGTTGAAATGCTTGATCTCGTCGAGAAATTGCCGTTCGGCGGCGTGGTTGCGCGTCAGCCGGTATTCGATCTCGTAGCGCCGCAGCGTGAGCAGCGACATCAGGAGCTTGGCGCTGTCGACTTCGGCAACCCAGGTCAGATCGTCCTGAATGATCTTCTCGATCGATTCGCTTGCCGCGATCAGATTGGCGGTGACGCCCTGCATATCGGTGAAACCGAGCGACTTCTGCTCACGAACAAGGCTAGCGAAGCTGGTCTTGAGGTCGCGCACCGTGGTGCGCAGCGGCGTGATCATGTCTTTTTCGGAGGCCGGAAGCATCGATTGGATGCGGTCGAGACAGCGCATCGCCATGTCCTGGCCGTCTTCGAAGTCCTTGACCTCGGTGTCGGAGGGGTGCGCGACGAATTCGACGGTTGCCGCGCGCATCATCAGGAGGCCGGTCTTGAGGTCGCGGCTCGCGTCCGACACCACGCTATTACGGTTCACGCTGTCGAAGGCTTTGCCGACTTCGGCATCGCCGGAAAGGAACGCGAAGCCATTGGCGAGAAAGCCGATGATCGGAATGACGCCCAGCACGATTATGCGGGCGCGGACCGACAGCCTCGAGAAAACTCGCGCGAAGTGCATCCTGGCCCCGAAATCGGACGAAAACCGCCGTCCATATCGCCGTACCGCGCCACCGTGTAAGCCGCGTCAGGACAACCTAAAATGGTTAAGATTTGGGAAGAATACGCGCGAATTGGTCCAGTTAGGGTGCCTCCGCGGCGCGGGACGCCCAGTGTCACTTTGCCCGGCCTGTCGGCGGATAGCGCGCCGCCGGCGAGGCCGGCCGGGCTTCGGGCCAATCCTGTGCCCAGAGGTTGTAGGCCGCGCTTCCGTCATTGCTTTTGTGCAGCGCACGCGTAAGGTTTAGGCGGTCAAGCCGGGCCGTCTCTTGTCGTTGCTTTTGCCGCTTCAAGCCGCTCACCGGAGCCAGTCATGTCGCTTGCCGCTTCCCAAATGTCCACCGGCCACGACGTCATCGCCATGCTCGATGACGCGGTTTCGGCTGTCGAATCCCTGTTCACCGATGCCCGGCGCGCCGTCGGCGAACGGGTGACTATCGAAGGCCGCACGGTGTCGCGGGTGTTCGACCGTGAGCAGCGGGCCACCCATGGCCTCGCCTGGCTTGCGACTTATGTCGAGGCGCTGCGCCAGCTTGCGGCCTATGCGCAACGCATGACGGAGATCGGCAGCTTCGGCGAAACCGAGGAATTGCTGGTGCGTATCGGCGCCGGCGAATATCTCGCCCAGATCATCGGCGGTATTCCGATGAGCCAAAGCGAGATCGTGCGGCTCTCCGATCTCGGGCTAAGTGCGAGCGCCGCTGCGGCGCGGATCACGCCTGCTATCGAGCATCTGATCGCCACCGGCAATACGGCGCAGCGGCGGGCGCGGCTCGTCGAACTGATGCGTCAGCATCGCGACGCCACCGTCGGCGCCTGCGGGCTCGAAGACACGCTCGATTCGATCCGCGAGGAAATGCGCAAATTCGCCGAGGACCGCGTCGTGCCCGCTGCCCAGCAGTGGCATCTCAAGAACCAATACATTCCTCTCGACGTCATTTCCCAGATGTCGGAACTCGGCGTGTTCAGCCTCACCATCCCCGAAGACTACGAGGGCATGGGGCTCGGTAAGGAATCGATGTGCGTCGTGTCGGAGGAATTGTCGCGCGGCTATATCGGCGTCGGCTCGCTCGGCACGCGTTCGGAGATCGCCGCCGAATTGATCTTGAGCGCCGGCACCGAGGATCAGAAGCGCAAATGGCTGCCGAAGATCGCGTCCGGCGAAGTGTTGCCGACGGCGGTGTTCACCGAGCCGAATACCGGCTCCGACCTCGCTTCACTGAAGACGCGCGCGGTGCGCCAGGGCGACGTCTACAAGGTCTATGGCAACAAGACCTGGATCACGCATCCGGTGCGCGCCGACCTGATGACGCTTCTGGTGCGCACCAATCCGGCCGAGACCGGCTATCGCGGTCTCTCTATGCTGCTCGCCGAAAAGCCGCGCGGCGACGACGGCAATCCGTTTCCGGCATCGGGCATGTCCGGCACCGAGATCGAAGTCTTGGGCTATCGCGGCATGAAGGAATACGAGATCGCCTTTGACGGTTTTGTCGTCAAGGCGGAGAACCTGCTCGGCGGCGTCGAGGGGCTCGGCTTCAAGCAATTGATGGCGACCTTCGAGGCGGCACGCATCCAGACCGCGGCACGCGCCATCGGCGTGGCGCAGGCCGCCATGGAACAGGCGCTGACCTATACCACCCAGCGCGTCCAGTTCGGCGAGCCGATCGCCAATTTCCCGCGCGTGTCCGACAAGATCGCGATGATGGCGGTCGAGATCATGATCGCGCGGCAGCTGACTTATTATGCCGCACGGCAGAAGGACTCCGGAAGGCGCTGCGATCTCGAAGCCGGCATGGCGAAGCTTCTGGCCGCGCGCGTCGCCTGGTCGGCTGCCGATAACGCGGTGCAGGTCCACGGCGGCAACGGCTTTGCCGTGGAATTCCCGGTCTCGCGCATCCTGTGCGACGCGCGCATCCTCAATATTTTCGAGGGCGCGGCCGAGATCCAGGCCCAGGTGATCGCGCGGCGGCTGCTCGACGGATCGAACTGAAGCAACGAAAATGTCGGCTTCCCTGCCATGGCGGGGAGGGGATTGCGGCCCGGGTTTCGCTCCGGCTCAAGGCGGGCTACATTGCCCGCCATGGCCAATTTCATGTCTCACGTCGCCGTCCCGATCGCCATTATCGCGGTCGCTATCGTTTTGCTGCTTGGCCTCATCAATCTGATGATGGGTGGCTCCGGCAATACGTCGCAGAAGCTGATGCGGCTGCGCGTGCTTTTGCAGGCCATCGCCATCGGCGTGATCATGCTCGCGCTCTGGATCATGGGCAAATAAGCGCGAGGCCGAACCATGGTCGTCCTCAACAAGATCTATACCCGCACCGGCGATGACGGCACCACCGCGCTCGGCACCGGCGAGCGGCGCAAGAAATATGATCTGCGCATCGCCGCCTATGGCACGGTCGACGAGACCAATGCCGCGATCGGCGTGGCGCGGCTCTATACGCGCGACGATGCCGCCCTCGATGCGGTGCTGGCGCGGATTCAGAACGATCTGTTCGATGTCGGCGCCGATCTCTGCACGCCGGTGAAAGACGGCGGCAAGGGCGCCGGTGGCTCGCGTCTCACCGTCTCCGACAATCAAGTGGCATGGCTCGAGACCGAGATCGACCGGCTCAATGCGGATTTAAGTCCACTGCGCTCGTTCGTGCTGCCGGGAGGCAGTGCCGCCGCGGCCAGTCTGCATCTCGCCCGCACCATCTGCCGCCGCGCCGAACGGCTCATTGCCGAGCTTGCCGAGGGACCTTCCGAAGCGGTCACTGCGGCGGTCCTCAAATACATCAACCGGCTTTCCGATTTCCTTTTTGTCGCAAGCCGTTATGCGAATGGCAAAGGCATCGGCGACGTGCTCTGGCAGCCCGGGCAGAACCGCTGAAATATTCAGCTTGAGCATGGCCTTATCCGAAAGCCCAGGTCCACAATGCGGGATCATGCGCGTTGACCGCATCGGCCTTCGCCGTTAGGTTTCTCGCACCGCAGCATGGTCCGGTTCCCGGAAGTTTTCCTAACAACGATCGGGCGCGGCAAAGAACAAATCCGATAGAGTAGCCAGTCAGACCCATCATGAAGATCCTCGTGCCCGTGAAGCGGGCGATCGACAAGGATGTGAAAATCCGAGTCAAGGCGGACGGTTCCGGCGTCGAGCTCGGCAACGTCAAGATGTCGATGAACCCGTTCGACGAGATCGCCGTCGAGGAAGCCATAAGACTGAAGGAAGCGGGCAAGGCGACCGAGATCATCGCCGCTTCGATCGGGCCGCAGCAGGCCGCCGAGACCATCCGCACCGCGCTTGCCATGGGCGCCGATCGCGGCGTGCTGGTGAAGACCGACGGTGCAGCCGTTGAGCCGCTGGCGGTCGCAAAAATTCTCAAAGCCATTGCCGATGCCGAGCAGCCCGGACTGATCATCCTCGGCAAGCAGGCAATCGACGACGATTGCAATCAGACCGGCCAGATGCTGGCGGCGTTGCTCGGCTGGCCGCAAGGCACTTTTGCCTCGAAGGTCGAGCTCGACGGCGACGCCGTCACGGTCACGCGCGAAGTCGACGGCGGCTTGCAGACCGTGAAGCTGAAAATGCCGGCCATCGTCACCACCGATCTGCGCTTGAACGAGCCGCGCTACGCCTCGCTGCCCAATATCATGAAGGCGAAGAAGAAGCCGATCGAGGAAAAGACCGCCGCCGATTACGGCGTTGATATCAAGCCGCGGCTTGAGGTGGTCAAGACGGCGGAGCCGCCGGTGCGCAAAGCCGGCGTGAAAGTGAAGTCGGTCGCCGAACTCGTCGACAAGCTCAAGAACGAGGCGGGAGCAATCTGATGCCGACACTTCTCCTCGCCGAGCACGATAACGCGACGCTCAAGGACGCGACCAATAAAGCTTTGACGGCCGCCAAGACACTTGGCGCCGAGGTGCATATTCTGGTCGCCGGTCAGAATTGCCAGGCAGTCGCTGAGGCTGCTGCCAAGCTCGACGGCGTCGCCAAAGTGTTGCTCGCCGACGCCCCGGCTTACGCCCACATGCTGGCGGAGCCGACCGCGGCGCTGATCGTGGCGCTCGCCGGGCCTTACGAAACCATCATGGCCGCGGCGACCACGGCCGGAAAGAACATCATGCCGCGCGTCGCGGCGCTTCTCGATGTGATGCAGATTTCCGAAATCATCAAAGTGGTGGCGCCCGATACATTCGAGCGGCCGATCTATGCCGGCAACGCCATCCAGACCGTACGCTCGCAAGAGAAGAAGCGCGTCATCACCGTGCGCACCGCGGCCTTCCAGGCGACCGGCGGCGGCGGCGCGGCGCCGATCGAGGCGGTGACGGCCGCGGCCGATCCCGGTGTGTCCGGCTTTGTCGGCGAAGAACTGTCGAAATCGGAGCGGCCCGAACTGACCTCGGCGAAGATCATCATTTCCGGCGGCCGGGCGATGCAGAACCGCGAGAACTTCGCCAAATATATCGAGCCGGTGGCCGACAAGCTCGGCGCCGCCATCGGCGCGTCGCGCGCCGCGGTCGACGCCGGCTACGCGCCGAACGACTGGCAGGTCGGCCAGACCGGCAAAGTGGTGGCGCCCGATGTCTATATCGCGGTCGGCATTTCCGGCGCGATTCAGCATCTCGCCGGCATGAAGGATTCCAAGGTCATCGTCGCGATCAATAAAGATGAGGAAGCTCCCATCTTCCAGGTCGCCGATTACGGATTGGTAGCGGACCTGTATCAGGCTTTGCCGGAGCTCGCGGCCGAGCTCGACAAAGTCAAGCACTAGCACACTAGACCGGAACTGGCGCGTCAGCCTGGATCGTCGTAGAAGGGGAAGCGGGATGGTCGAGGTCAGGGAACGGTCCGTAACACAATCTCGCGGCCTGAAGGCGAACAGCATGGTGCATCCCATTCGCAAAATCGGCGTCGTCGGCGCGGGCCAGATGGGCAACGGCATCGCCCATGTCTGCGCGCTGTCCGGCTATGACGTTCTGCTCAACGACCTTGCCATCGATCGCATCGGCGAGGGTCTTGCCACCATCAACGGTAATTTGGCGCGCCAGGTCAGCCGCCAGCGTATCAGCGACGAGGAACGCCAGGCCGCGATCAAGCGCATCTCGGCCGCCAACACGCTCGACGATCTCGGCGATTGCGATCTCGTCATCGAAGCCGCGACCGAGCACGAAGAGACCAAGCGCAAGATTTTCGCCGCGCTCTGTCCGGCGCTGAAGCCCGAGACCATCGTCGGCACCAATACATCGTCGATCTCGATCACCCGCCTCGCCGCCGCGACCGACCGGCCGGAGCGCTTCATCGGCATTCATTTCATGAATCCGGTGCCGCTGATGGAACTGGTCGAGGTGATCCGCGGCATCGCCACCGACGACGCGACGTTCGAGGCGACCAAGCAATTCATCTCCAGGCTCGGCAAACAGATCGCGGTGTCGGAAGATTTCCCGGCCTTCATCGTCAACCGCATTCTGCTGCCGATGATCAACGAGGCGATCTACACGCTCTATGAAGGCGTCGGTAATGTGGAAGCGATCGATGCCGCGATGCGGCTCGGCGCGCATCACCCGATGGGGCCGCTCGAACTGGCCGATTTCATCGGGCTCGATATCTGCCTGTCGGTGATGCAGGTCCTGCACGAGGGCCTGGCGGATTCGAAGTACCGCCCGTGCCCGCTGCTGGTGAAATATGTCGAAGCCGGCTGGCTTGGCCGCAAGACCAAGCGCGGCTTCTACGACTATCGCGGCGACAAGCCGGTGCCGACGCGCTAGCGTCTCACGATCGTGATTGCTGAAAACGAAATGGCCGGGACGAGCCCGGCCATGACGTCATGTGCGTGAATCTCAGCAGCACGATTATAAGCCCCAGCCCGAACCCCAAGATCCGAGCTTGAAGTTGAGGCCGACCTTGACGGTGTGAACGGTCGTCTTCTCGCTGAGCGAGAAGGGCACGCCCCCTGAGACGCCGTTTGCAAGGGTCGCGTTGCCGAGGTTGACGAACAGATACTCGGTCTTGAACGAGATCCGTGGATTGAACGCATATTCGAGTCCGGCGCCCGCGGTCCAGCCGCCGGTCTGGGTGTTCCCGACCGAGGCGCCGGCCCCAAGGCCACCAGCTGAGATAGACGCGCTGCTGGTCGTACGGCCATAGGCCCAGCCGCCAGTGCCATAGAATAAGGCGGTGGGCGTGACCAAATAGCCGACGCGGCCGCGCACGGTGCCGAACCAATCGAGCCTCGTGCCGATACTCGACGATACCCCCGCGCCTGATGTCGACGCGATGCCTTGGATATCGGCGTCGTCAATGTCGGCTTCGACGCCCGCGACCCAAGCCGGCGCGAATTGCCAATTGTAACCGATCTGGCCGCCGCCGAAGAAACCGCTCGAGTTGAGGCTTGATGTGCCGGCAACGCCGCCGATCGAAAACGGATATTGGTTGCGGTCGCCACCAAAGCCGCCGTTGATACCCGCATAGAAGCCGGTCCAGCTATAGATCGGCAGTGGCGGCGGCGGTGGTGCGTAGGGCCGCCCCAGATCCGCGGCGCGCACCGCGGTGCTGGCGAGAACGATGACAGCGATCGTCGATAACAAAACAAGAATGCGTTTCATAACTGACCCCCCAAGGTCGAGATTTCTTCCGGCCCCAACGGACGCACGGGAGCTGATAACGAGGTCTTAAAAGAGGGGGGTGTGAGTTCAGGCGAAGTGAGATGCCGACGACGTGTTGCGGCGGTGCCACACATGCAAGCCTAAAAATCACGCGAGGTTAACTAAGCGGCGGCGCGAGCGGCGATTTGTTAGGGCAAACAATTTGTTTGGCAACGTGACGGCAAAGCTGCGCAGGGGTCGAATGAAGTCATGCGCAGCGACGAGCAGCTGGTGCCGGGCATGACAATCGTATGCGATGGCGTGTTACGTATGTGATCGCGTTACGCCGCTGCCGGCATTTGCGGTGCGGTCTCGCTCCAGCACGGCAGCGACGAGACGCGCTCGAACCAGCCGCGGATATTGGCGTAGGGCGCCACCGGCATGCCCGCGCCCTGGGCATGGAACAGCGGCGCCGCGACGGTGAAGTCGGCGAGCGTCAGTGTGTCATTGACCAGATATTTGTGCTTGGCGAGATGCCCGTCGAGCATCTTGGCTTCCTTGTTGAAAGCTTCCGTCGCCTTGGTGACGGCGGCCTGGTCAGCGGGGCCGAGCGCGGCGACGAACTTCTTCACCAGGTTCTCGAAGGTGAGCGGCCCGCAGGCCTGGGCGCCCCAATGCGCGAGTTCCCAGCATTGCCAGCGCGTGATGTCGGCGCGCGCTCTGGCATCGTTCGGCCACAGCGGGGTCGCGACCTTCGACGCGAGATATTGCATGATGGCGCAGGATTCCCACAGCGTGAACTCGCCGTCGACCAGCGTCGGCGTGCGGCCCGTCGGATTGAGTACGAGATAATCGGGAGCAAATTGCGCGCCCTTGAGCAGATCGATGAGGTGGTAATCCAGCGGCAGTTTCAGGTAAGCGGCGAGCGCCCGCACCTTCCAGGTATTCGGGGAAACGGTAAAGCCATAAAGCTTCATAATGTCCTCCTCTGCATCAGCTTCGATAAAATCGAATTCCGCCGCCGTGCTACTCGCAGCATGAGGCGGATTTCGGTTGCTGGTATGACGCTTTTGTATCCACGACGGCGCCTTCATAGCGGTCGTGGTGGCGGACCCATGCCATGGAAAACGAAAGACCCGCCTCGTCGCGGCCCTTGGGAGCGATATCGAGGAAATGGTACGTGCCGATGAACATATCGAGGCCGCGCCCGTAGCTCGAATAAGTGTGGAACACCTGACCGGCCTCGTTCTTGCTGAACACGCTGGCGCCTGGCAGTTCCGTGCTCGGGAATGACGTTCGTTCGTAATTGTAGAGGACGTCGTCGGCCGCTTTTTGCTCGGGCGTGGCGGATACCTGATAGTCGTAGTTGAAATCGCTGCCGAACGACGACACCCACTTGAATTTCCAGCCCATGCGGTCCTTGAATTTCTTGATCTCGGCAAACGGCGCGCGGGAAACGACGATAAAGCTGACGTCGCGCTGCGCGAGATGGACGACTGGGCCGTCGAAATGGTCGGCGAGATAAGAACAACTCGGACAACCCGCTTCCCAGCCGGGGCCGAGCATGAAGTGATAGACGATCAGCTGGCTTTTGCCGTCGAACAGATCGGCCAGTGTTTCCTTGCCGTCCGGTCCTTCGAATACATATTTCTTTTCGATCTTCTCCCAGGGCAACTCGCGGCGTTTGCGGCTGAGTTCGTCGCGCGCCTTGCTGAAGGCCTTTTCCTCGCTGAGATGGGCCTTGCGCGCGGCGATCCATTCATCGTGCGACACGACTTTGTGCGGTTCCATAGGATGCTCCTCAATTGGCGGAATGAACAACCCGCAGCAGACCGACATGGCTTAATGCTCCTGGCTCAATGCTCCCGACCAAACCGCGTGGGTTGCTGCTTCATCCAAACGGAGAAAATCAGGAGGCCGGCGTGATCCAGCCGATGCCGGCGCCGCCGGGCTCCATCAGGATGACGATGCGGCCGACGCCCGGTACGTCGAACGCGGGCTTCATGATGCGCGCGCCGGCTGCGACTGCCTTTTTCGCTCGCGCGTCGACATCATCGACGGCGAGATAGGGCATCCAGCCATCGGGCATGCCTTTGTAGTCCGGCCCGCTGATATCGAAGAGGCCGGCGACCGGCTGGTCGCCTATTTTGGCGACCCAATAGGTCTGGCCGTCGGGCGCCGGCATGCCGTCATAGGTCCAGCCGATGGTGTCGGCGTAGAACTTTTTCGCCGCCGCGACGTCGCGCGTCATCAATTCGTTCCAGTGAAACGTACCGTGCGATTTGCTCATGTTGCGCTACTCCAAGATCGCGTGGAAAGTTCGCGATTGTGTTCGGGCTTTATGTCTTTCACGCGAACATTTCTTGCATCTTGTCGAGCGCGCTGCTCCAGCCGCCCTGGTGGCGGTCGCGGGCGTCCTCGTCGAAGAACCGCTCATGCGTCAGTGTCAACAGCGAACCGTCGCCGTCGGGCTTGATCAGGACCGTCACCAGCGATTCACGCTCGGGCGTCGATTTCCAGGCCCAGGTGAAAACAAGTTTCTCGTTGAGAACGAATTCGCGATAAACGCCGCTGACGTCGTGCACTTCGCCGCTTGGCGCCTGCATCACCCAGCGATAGCGGCCGCCGGTGCGCGGGTCCGTTTCCACCGACAGGACCTTGGCTTCCCCTGGCCCCATCCAGCGCTTCACTTTTTCCGGATCGGTCCACGCCGCGAAGACCTTGTCGGGGGACGCTTTGAGCTGCCGCTTGAGGGTGAGGCTCGGTTTGGTGGTGGCTGTTGCGGTGGACATGACTCTTCCTCTTCTAAAAAGGCGGCCAGGCTCGACAGCCGCTCGGACCAGAACTGTTCGTAACGATTGAGCCATTCGAATGCTTCGCGCATCGGCTCGGCGTCGAGCCGGCAGGCGACGGTGCGCCCGGTTTTGTTGCGCGCGATCAGGCCGGCATCCGACAGCACGTCGAGATGTTTCATGATCGCCGGCAGCGACACTTTGAACGGCGCCGCCAATTCGCTCACCGACAGGCCGGGCTCCTGCGCGAGACGCAAGACCAGCGCCCGCCGGGTGGGGTCTGAAAGTGCCGCGAATGTGCGGTCGAGAGGCTCGGTATAAAGCTTAACCATGTGGTTAAGTATAGGAGCGCAGACCGACCTGTCAACAAGAATGTTGAGGCGCTCAATTCGCCGCGCACTATTTTTCTTAGATCCGCGGTTCCACAGCGTTCTGGCCTTGCGCGAGACCGATTCAGGCGGCGCGCAATCGGGCAGATTAATCGCATCGTTCACATGTTCTTAAATTCGTAAGCATAATGTCCAGCCGGAGGTGTTGAGTCATGGGCATTGCAGCGCTCGCCGCAGCGATCATGAGCAGTCAAGCCGGGCTGAAGCAGGCTCAGCTCGCGACGAGCTTTGAACGCATGAACGCCGATCACGGTGCCTCGATCGCGAATCTGGTCGACAGCGCGCAGCAGAACATGAAGTCCGTTGCCAATGTCGGGGCCGGACTTGGCGGCAAGGTCAATATCAGCGCGTAACGCGCCGTCATCTGCGCTTTGCTGAAATGGCCGCTGGAATATCCAGCAGTCGTCTCTGATTGGCGAGCAGAATGACAAGCCCGATCACGGCGGTCAGCGCCATCACCGCATAGATCGGCAGGCTCGTTGATGCATGCAGAAGGCCGACGCCGGTCGACGCCAGCGCGCCGACACCCATCTGGATGAAGCCCAGAAGCGCCGAGGCGCTGCCGACATTCCTGGTGAACGGCGCCAGCGCCATGGCCGCGGCATTGGGAAAAGCCGGACCGCAGAAGGCCAGATAAAGCAGCAACAGCACGATATTGGCTGTGAGCCCATACCAGCCGAGCGCGTCGCCGATGAACGTCAGCGCCATGACCAGCGTCTGGCCGATCAGGGCGACGCGGAAGATCGCGCCCCCCGTATAGTAGCGCGTCAGCCAGATGTTCAACTGACTGGCGCCGATGCAACTCGCGGCGAGGCCTGCGAAGATCAGCCCGTAAGTACGCGGATCGACATGGAAGGTGTCGAGGAAAATGATCGGTGAGCCGGTCACATAGACAAACAGCCCGGCGAATGAGAACGCGCCGGCAAATGCGTAGGTAAAAAACCGCGGTTCGCCGATCACTTCGGCAAAGCCGCGGAGCATCGCGCCGGGCTTGAGCGAAATGGTCGGATCGGGCTTGTGGCCCGGCGGCAACAGCGCGGTGAGCACAATGACGAGTAAAGCGAAGGCGGCGAGGATGAGGAAAATCCACGGCCAGCCGACGCTGGTCGTGACAAAACCGCCGACGGTCGGCGCGAACAGCGGCGAGACGCTCAGCACCAGGATCAGGAGCGAGATGATCTTTGCGCTCTCTTCGACCGGAAAGTAGTCGCGAACCATTGCGGTCGAGCCGACCTGCGCGGCGCAGCCGCCGAGCGCCTGCAGCAGGCGCATGCCGATAAAGAATTTCGGCGAGCGCGCGGCGAGGCAGCCAAGCGAAGCAAGGATGAAAAGGACAAGCCCGGCATAGATCGGAAGCTTGCGGCCGAAACGATCGAGCAGGGGGCCATAGAACAGCTGTCCCGCCGCCAGCCCGATGAAATAGCCGGCGACCGAGAGCGAGATTTCCGCCGGCGTCGTGCCGAGGTCATGGGCGATCTGCGGAAAAGCCGGCAGATACATGTCGATCGAAAACGGGCTCACCGTGGAGAGCGCGCCGAGAATCAAAATGATGCGCAGATCGCGGGTACCAGTACGGGTCATGTGCATTTCTTGGAGTGAAGCGTGAAAAATGTGCGGCCGATGGCGGCAGCACGATCCGCCGCATAGATGATACCTGCGAACGGAAGATTACGACCCGGCCGCCGCCGCGCTGACGAGCTTCACGCCATCAGTGCTGGACCATTCGGCGGGCCCTGCCATATTGCCGATCTCGCAGCCGGAGCGATCGACGATCAAGGTCGTCGGCATGCCGAAGGCTTTGCCGGCGGCTTTGAGATCTTCGAACACATGCGCGCTGTCGTCGGAATAATAGGCGAGGTGGGTGATGTTCTCGTCTTTCAGGAAGGTCAGCGGCTTTTTCGGGTCGCGGGTGTCGATATTGACGGCAACGACCTCGAAACCGGCATTGCCGAGCTTGGCCTGCAACGCGTCGAGCGCCGACATTTCGCGGCGGCACGGCACACACCAAGTGGCCCAAAGGTTAAGAAGCACGGTACGGCCCTGCCAATCGGCCAGCGTCTTGTCGCGGCCTTGCGCGTCCTTGAACGCTACATTGGGCACGCGGAACGGCTTTTGCGCCACTGAAAATGCCGCTACTTCGCCCTGCGCCAGCGGCGCAATGCGGCTGGCGATATTCACCGCCGGCTGGCAGGCCGCATCGGCCGGATTGCCTCGCAGACGGCCAATCCCGTATATCCCCGCCAGCACGACCACAGCGCCGCACAGCGCCATGACGGCGCGAACGGCCATCTGGCGGCGGCGGAGCTTGAAAGCGGGCTCGGTCGATAACTCGGTCATGAACGTAACCTCGGCGGATTCGGCAACCTGGGACTCGATATGAGCAACAAAATGTGGGGCGGACGTTTCGGCTCCGGACCAGATCCGATCATGGAGGACATCAACGTCTCGATCGATTTCGACCGCCACCTTTACCGGCAGGACATTGCCGCCAGCAAGGCCCACGCCGCCATGCTCGCCAAACGCGGCATCATCACGGCGCAGGATGCGAAGCGGATCGCTCACGGTCTAGACACGATCCTGTCAGAGATCGAGTCCGGAAAATTCACCTTCAAGCGGGCGCTCGAAGACATCCATATGAATGTCGAGAGCCGGCTTGCCGAGCTCGTCGGCGCCTCGGCCGGACGGTTGCATACGGCGCGGTCGCGCAACGATCAGGTGGCGACCGATTTTCGGCTTTGGGTGCGCGACGCCACCGACGTCCTCGATGCCGGGCTTGCCGCCTATCAGCGCGCGCTCGCCGAGAAGGCGCTCGAACATGCCGCAACGGTGATGCCGGGCTTTACCCATCTGCAGCCGGCGCAGCCGGTGACTTTCGGCCATCATCTGTTGGCTTACGTCGAAATGGCGGCGCGCGACCGCGGCCGCTTCGCCGATGCGCGCGAGCGGCTCAACGAAAATCCGCTCGGCGCCGGCGCGCTTGCCGGCACCTCGTTTCCGATCGATCGGGCGATGACCGCCAAGGCGCTCGGCTTCAAGCGGCCGATGGCGAATTCGCTCGATGCCGTCGCCGACCGCGATTTCGTGCTCGAGACCCTGTCGGCCTGCGCAATCACGGCGCTGCATCTGTCGCGCTTTGCCGAAGAGATCGTGATCTGGTCGTCGCCGCTCGCGGGCCTGATCAAGCTTTCGGACAAATTCACCACCGGCTCGTCGATGATGCCGCAGAAGCGCAATCCGGACGCCGCCGAACTCGTCCGCGCCAAGAGCGGGCGCATCCTCGGCGCGCTGATCGGGCTGATGACGGTGATCAAAGGCCTGCCGCTCGCCTATCAAAAGGATCTGCAAGAGGACAAGGAAGGCGCCATCGATGCGATCGGGGCGCTGACGCTGTCGCTCACGGCGATGACCGGTATGGTGCGCGACATGGCGCCGGATGTGGCGCGCATGAAGGAAGCCGCCGGCGCCGGCTATTCGACCGCGACCGATCTTGCCGACTGGCTGGTGCGGACGCTGAAAATGCCGTTCCGCGAGGCGCATCATGTCACCGGGCGGATCGTCGCCAAGGCGGCGGACGCCGGCGTGCCGCTGGAAAAGCTGCCGCTGCCGCTGATGCAGGAGATCGAGCCGAAGATCACCAAGGCGGTGTTCGGCGTGCTAACGGTCGCCAATTCGGTGAAGAGCCGGGCGGCCTATGGCGGGACGGCGCCGAACAATGTCCGCCGCGAGGCGCAGCGCTGGCTTAAACGGCTGAAAAAGAAGCCGTAAACCGCTTCGCAAGGCCATGCCGGCAGGGTGCCGGACACAATGTCGCCCTGCCGGTGCGCTGTGCTAGAGTTGGTTGGGCAGGCGGTTTGGATAAGGCCGTTTGGGGTTTTTCGGGGGAATTCGCGTTGATCCGTCCCAGTCAGTGTATCGCGCTTATGGCTGCGGGCATCGCCCTTCTCGCGCTCGCCGCCTGCGGCCGTAATGGGCCGCTCGAATTGCCGCCGGGACCGGCCACGACCGCGCCGAGCGCGAGCACGCAGCTGACCACGCCGGACGGCAGGCCCGTGCCGGGCTCGCCGCAGGATACCGCGATGAAAACCGGCTTCGACGCCTCGGGCCGACCGGTCGCGACGGCAGGCGAGAAAAAATCGTTCATTCTCGACCCGCTGCTGCAGTAGCAGCGCCGCTGTAGCGAACCGCAATTTCTCAAGCTAAATACTGACCATGCACCACTTCGATTATCGCTCCGGCGTGCTGCACGCCGAGGGCGTCGACTTGATGACCTTGGCGGACGCCGTCGGCACGCCGTTCTATTGCTATTCGAGCGCGACCATCGAGCGGCACTATAAGGTCTTCGCCGGCGCCTTCGCCGATGTCGATGCGCTGGTCTGCTACGCCATGAAGGCGAATTCCAACCAGGCCGTGATCGCGACCTTGGCGAAGCTCGGCGCCGGCGCCGATGTGGTGTCCGGCGGCGAATTGCTGCGCGCCCGCACCGCCGGCGTGCCGCCGGACAAGATCATGTTTTCCGGCGTCGGCAAGACGGCCGACGAATTGGCGCTCGCGCTCGAACAGAACATTCTCTGCGTCAATGTCGAGTTCGGAGCCCGAGCTCGAGCTTCTCTCGAGCATCGCTTCGGCCAAGGGCCGTACGGTCGACATTTCGATCCGCGTCAATCCCGATGTCGATCCGAAGACGCACGCCAAGATCGCCACCGGCAAGTCGGAAAACAAATTCGGCATTCCGATCAGCCGCGCGCGTGAGGTCTATGCGCATGCCGCCAAGCTCAAAGGCGTGCGCGTCATCGGCGTCGACATGCATATCGGCAGCCAGATCATCGAGCTCGATCCGTTCGGCGATGCCTTCGCGCTGCTCGCCGGTTTCGTCACGCAATTGCGCGCCGACGGCCACACGATTTCGCATATCGATCTCGGCGGCGGCCTGGGCATTCCCTATCGCGAGGACAACGAGCCGCCGCCCGACCCGGATGCTTACGCCGCGATCGTCAAGCGCGCGACGCAAAATCTCAACTGCAAGCTCATCTTCGAGCCGGGCCGTCTCATCGTCGGCAATGCCGGAATCCTGGTGACGCGCGTGCTCTATGTGAAGCGCGGCGAGGGCAAGACCTTCGTCATCATCGATGCCGGCATGAACGATCTGATCCGCCCGACGCTCTATGAGGCGCATCACGATATCCGCCCGGTACGGCAGGCGCCGGCCGGCGCGCCGCGAATCACCGCCGACGTGGTGGGGCCGGTTTGCGAGTCCGGCGACTTCCTTGCGCTCGACCGTTCCATGGTCGCCCCGCGGCCGGGCGATCTCCTTGCCGTGATGACGGCGGGGGCCTATGGCGCGACCCAGTCGGGAACCTACAACAGCCGCCCGCTGATCCCCGAAGTGCTTGTTCGTAAAGACGAATGGGCGCTGGTCCGGCCGCGCGTCACGGCCGCCGACCTGATCGCCATGGACCGCCTGCCGGACTGGCTCTGAGCCGCCGCGGAACTGGCGGCAATCTTGCTTCAACTTGTTTTGCACGGCGCTTTAGGCGGGAACTGTGCCTTGAAGCGGCCCCCATGTTACCGTGTTGTGATGGGCTAATGCGGTCGCCGCGAATGCTATTGCCGAACGACGGAAACACAGGAACTGGCGTGACGGAACCGGATCAAGCGGGTACGGCCGCGCATCGTGCGTCCAGTGGCGTGGCCGAGCACCGGTCGCTTTTGGCGGCCGCGGTGTGGCGGGCCCGGCTGAGCATTTTCTGGGAACGGCTGTGGCCGGCTTTGGCCATGTTCGCGACCGCGATCGGGCTGTTCCTTGCGGTGTCGTGGCTCGGGCTCTGGCTGTGGCTGCCGCCGCTCGGGCGCGCCGTGATGCTTCTCGGCTTTGTCGCGCTCGCCGTCGCGGCTTTGGTTCCGCTCGGCTATCTGCGCGTTCCCGCGGTGACCGACGGATTGCGCCGGCTTGATCGTGTCAGCGGGCTGCGCCATCGCCCGGCGACCGCGATTGCCGACGAGCTCGCGGTCACCAACAAAGATCCCTATTCGCTGGCGCTGTGGAACGCCCATGTCGAGCGTTCGCTCCAGGCCGCGCGTGCGCTGAAATCCGGTCTGCCGGAGCCGCATCTGGCGGGGCGCGATCCTTATGCGTTTCGCGCGCTGGTTCTGATCGCCTGCATCGCGACCTTCATCGCCGCGGGCGGCGAGCGCTGGAAGCGGGTCGTCGCCGCCTTCGACTGGCAGGGCGTGACCTTGCCCGCGGATTTCCGCGTCGATGCCTGGATCGCGCCGCCGGCTTATACCGGCCGGCCGCCGGTCGTGCTGCCCGGCATTCATCCGGGCGAAACGACGACGACAGCGCAAGCCGAAGGCCCGCTGTCGGTGCCGGTCGGCTCGATCCTGATCGTGCGCTCGACCGGCAAGGTCAGCCTTGACGTGTCCGCGAGCGGCGGCGTTGTGCCCGATACCGGCGACGTCCACGCGCCGGCCGGCACCGAAGAGCACCGCTTCAAGATCACCGGCACCGGCAAAGCCACGTTGCGCGGCGCCGGCGAAGATCTGGTCTGGCCGTTCAACGCAATTCCCGACAAGCCGCCGACGATTTCGCTCACCAAGGATCCCGAGCAGCAGGCGCGCGGCGCGATGCTGTTGTCCTACAAGCTCGAAGACGATTACGGCGTGACCCAAGCGGAAGCGACCTTCGCGCCCAAACCTGATCCGCAAAAGTCCGATACGCAAAAGGATGGCATGCAGGCCGATGCTGCGCCGAAGGATGGGGCATCCCCTCGCGCCAAGCCGCATCCGCTGTTCGGGCCGCCGGATTTTGCGCTGGTGCTGCCGCAGGCGCGCACCAAGAATGCCATCGGGCAGACCATCAAGGATCTCACCGATCATCCTTGGGCCGGCGCGGCAGTGACGATGACTCTCGTCGCTCATGACGAAGGCGGCAATATCGGCAAGAGCGAGCCGTTTTCGTTCCGCCTGCCCGAGCGCGTGTTCACCAAGCCTTTGGCGCGGGCGCTGATCGAGCAGCGGCGCAATCTCGCGCTCGATGCCAATGCGCGGCCGCTGGTGATCACCGCGCTCGATGCTCTGTCTTTGGCGCCGGAGAAATTTACGCCCGAGGCCGGCGTCTATCTCGGCCTGCGCTCGATCTTCTGGTCGCTGGTGCGCGCCAAGAGCGACGACGATCTGCGCGAGGTGACGGCGCGGCTGTGGCAGATGGCGGTCGGGCTCGAGGACGGCGATATTTCCGATGCGCAAGACGCGTTGCGCAATGCCGAGAAGGCGCTGCAGCAGGCGCTCGACCGCGGCGCCAGCGACGCCGAGATCCGGCAATTGATGGATCAGTTGCGCGCGGCGATGGATCGCTTCCTGCAGGCGATGGCCGAGCAGATGAAGAATAATAATCAGCAGCTCGCGCGGCCGCTCGATCCCAACGCCAAGGTTCTGAGCCGGCAGGATCTGCAGAGCATGCTCAACAAGCTCGAACAGCTGTCGCGCAGCGGCGCCAAGGACGCGGCGCAGGCGCTGCTGCAGCAATTGCAGCAGATGATGGAAAATCTGCAGATGGCGTCGCCCGACACCAACAGCGACGAAAGCGACGCGATGTCGGCGCTTGACGAGCTTGGCGACATGATCCGCCAGCAGCAGGATTTGCGCGACCGCACCTTCAAGCAGGGTCAGGATCACCGTAATCCACAAAATAACCCGCAAGGCTCGCCGCGCGGCCAGCAAGGCAAGCCCGGCCAGCCGCAGCAGCCCGGCAACTCGCTCGGTGAGCTGCGGCAAAGCCAGCAGGCGCTGCGCGACCGGCTCAACAAATTGCTCGATGAGCTCAAGGACCTCGGTCTGGGCCAAAGCAAGGACGGCAAAGACGGTCAGGACGGATCGGGCCAGGGTCAGTCCCAGTCTCAATCTCCCGGGCAGGGGCAGGATCAGCTCGATCAGCTCGGCCGCGCCGGCGGCGCCATGGACGATGCGCAGGGCCAGCTCGGCCAGGGCAATTCCGACAGCGCGGTCGACGCGCAAGGCCGCGCGCTCGACGCGCTGCGCAAAGGCGCGCAAGGGCTTGCGCAATCGATGCAGCAGCAGATGGGGCAGGGTCCGGGACAAGGACGTCCGGGCCGGCTCGGCCAGGCGCGCACCAATCAGGACACCGATCCGCTCGGCCGGCCGCTGCGGGGCCGCGACTACGGCGACGATTCCACGGTGAAAGTGCCCGGCGAAATCGACGTGCAGCGCGCCCGCCGCATCATCGAGGAACTGCGCAAGCGCTTCGGCGATCTCGGCCGCCCGCAGGAAGAGCTCGATTACATCGAGCGGCTGCTTGAAGGATTACTGATCCCCTTTCTGTTCTGCGTCATGGCCGGGCTTGTCCCGGCCATCCACGCCTTTAGGTCTGCGATTTCGCGAAGACGTGGATGCCCGGCACAAGGCCGGGCATGACGGCATGTGTTGGGGGCGGACCAGCCTCGCCTCCCCCGCGTTGACACCCAGCCCCCGTGGCATAAATTAGAGGCGTTCCGAGGGGTGCCCGGGAACGGGCTGAGATAAACCCTTTGAACCTGATCCGGGTCATGCCGGCGAAGGGACGGAAACCTAGGCCAAATCCCGCCCCAGTCCGTGCCGGCCCGGTTCGCTCGCGAGAGCGAAATCAAGGAGCATCACATGAACAAGCCGCTTTCCGAAACCGATCTCGCCACGCCGCAGGTCACGACCGGCCCGATTGCCGGCTCGCGCAAGATTTATTCGTCGCCGGATGCGGCGCCGGATCTGCGCGTGCCGTTGCGCGAGATTCCGCTCTCGGAAGGCTCGGGCGAAGAGCCGGTGCGGGTTTACGATCCCTCCGGCGTCTATACCGACAACGACGCCGCGATCGACGTCGAGAAGGGCCTGAAGCGCGCGCGCGCCGAATGGGTGAAGGAGCGCGGCGGCGTCGAGGACTATGACGGCCGTCCGATCCAGCCGATCGACAACGGCAATGTCACCGGCAAGCATCTCGCCCGCAATTTCCCCAACCTGCCGCGGCCGATGCGCGGGCTCGACGGCAAGCCCGTCACTCAATTGGAGTGGGCGCGCGCGCGGCATCATCACCAAGGAAATGATCTATGTCGCCGAGCGCGAAAATCTCGGCCGCAAGAAGATGCTCGATGGCGCGCAGGCCGCGCATGACGACGGCGAAAGCTTCGGCGCCGCGGTGCCGCTCTTCGTCACGCCGGAATTCGTGCGCGACGAGGTGGCGCGCGGCCGCGCCATCATCCCGTCGAACATCAATCACGCCGAGATTCGAGCCGATGGCGATCGGGCGCAACTTCCTGACCAAGATCAACGCCAATATCGGCAATTCCGCCGTCACCTCGTCGGTGGAAGAGGAAGTCGACAAGATGGTGTGGGCGATCCGCTGGGGCGCCGACACGGTGATGGATCTCTCCACCGGCCGCAACATCCACAACACCCGCGAATGGATCATCCGCAATTCGCCGGTGCCGATCGGAACCGTGCCGATCTATCAGGCGCTGGAGAAGGTCAACGGCGATCCGGTCAAGCTCGACTGGGAATGCTACAAGGACACCTTGATCGAGCAGTGCGAGCAGGGCGTCGATTATTTCACCATCCATGCCGGCGTGCGGCTCGGCTATATCCATCTCACCGCCAACCGCGTCACCGGCATCGTCTCGCGCGGCGGCTCGATCATGGCCAAGTGGTGCCTGGCGCATCACAAGGAAAGCTTCCTCTACGAGCGCTTCGACGAGATTTGCGACCTGATGCGCAAATACGACGTGTCGTTCTCGCTCGGCGACGGCTTGCGCCCGGGCTCGATCCGCGACGCCAATGACCGCGCGCAATTCGCCGAGCTGGAAACGCTGGGCGAGCTCACCAAAGTGGCGTGGAACAAAGGCTGCCAGGTGATGATCGAAGGCCCCGGCCACGTGCCGCTGCACAAGATCAAGATCAATGTCGACAAGCAGCTCAAGGAATGCGGCGAGGCGCCGTTCTATACGCTCGGCCCGCTCGTCACCGACATCGCGCCGGGCTACGACCACATCACGAGTGCGATCGGCGCCGCCATGATCGGCTGGTTCGGCACCGCCATGCTCTGCTACGTCACGCCGAAGGAGCATCTCGGGCTGCCGGATCGCAATGACGTGAAAGACGGCGTCATCGCCTACAAGATCGCGGCCCATGCCGCAGACCTGGGGAAGGGCCACCCGGCGGCGCAATTGCGCGACGATGCGCTCTCACGCGCGCGCTTCGACTTCCGCTGGATCGATCAGTTCCACCTGTCGCTCGATCCCGACACCGCGCTCAAATATCACGACGAGACGCTGCCGAAGGACGCGCACAAAGTGGCGCATTTCTGCTCCATGTGCGGGCCGAAATTCTGCTCGATGAAGATCACGGCGGATGTCCGCGAATACGCCTCGGGCCTCACCGACAACGAGAAGGCTGCGCTTTATCCTGACGCCGCGAAGCAGGGGATGGCGCGACATGTCGAAGAAGTTCTTGGACATGGGCGCGCGAGGTTTATGTCGAGAAGGAAAAGGCGGCGAAGGAAGCGAATAAGGCGCTTTGAGTTCCAAGCGACATTAGCCTCTCGCTTTTCGAGGGAAGGCCCGCTAATCGCGAAAAAGCCGGGGGCTCACCCCTGTTATGTTTGTTCTTGACCCGGACACCCATCTGTAACTGAAATGTGAGTCCTAATCTTTCGCCGTGGGGCCATGTCGCTCTGCGAGAGCGCGGACGCAAGACCACCAGAGATACGCCGTTGATAGTCACTCATCTTGAGATAAGAAATTGGAGGAACTTCCGAGGATCGGAAGTCGATTTGAGTAGTAGAACCTTTGTTCTCGGAGCAAATGCTTCTGGAAAATCAAATTTTCTAGATGTCTTTCGCTTTCTACGGGACGTATGTTCTGCCCAAGGTGGAGGACTTCAAAAAGCAATCCAGTCCCGCGGGGGTCTTTCGAAGGTTCGATGTTTGTCGGCACGACAGAATCCGCACATAGAAATTGACGTCACATTAAAACCGTCAACGGAATCGGACGAGACATGGCGGTACGTACTTTCAATCGCTCAGGAGCAAAGGGGATTCCGACGTCCAATCGTACAAAGAGAATATGTCTTTGAGAACGGAGAGCGAATTCTTGAACGCCCCGACAAGGATGACAAGTCGGATCCGGAACGATTGATCCAAACGCATATTGAGCAAGTCAATAATAACGTCAAATTCCGCGATGTAGCCCGTTTTTTTGCCTCAACAACTTATTTACACCTCGTTCCACAGTTGCTCCGATACAACGACGAAATTCAAGGTCGAACAATTGAAACTGATCCCTTCGGTCAGGGGTTTCTTGATCGCGTAGCCAAAGCTTCTCCTCGCTCCCAGAAGAGTTGTCTGAACCAGATCGAGCGGGCGCTAAAAATAGCCGTCCCAAATTTGGAGCGGCTGAAGTTTGAGCGTGATGAGACGACCGGCCGTCCCCACCTTGCGGCGTTGTACAAGCATTGGCGAGCAAACGCCGGATGGCAAAGGGAAGATCAATTTTCAGATGGCACCTTAAGATTGATTGGATTGCTTTGGTCTTTACTGGAGGACGATGCTCTGCTTCTCTTAGAAGAGCCGGAGCTTTCGCTAAACTCCGCAATTGTTTCGAAGCTAGCTCCCCTCATCTTTCGCCTTCAACGTCAACGTCGGCGCCAGGTGATTGTAAGTACTCACAGCGTGGAATTGCTTTCCGATCCGGGGATCGCGCCAGAAGAGGTAATCCTTCTTGATACCTCTGGCGAGGCGACAAGGGCGGTAAATCTAGAGGAAGTCTCAGATTCTTATGATCTGGTGAAATCTGGGTTCCCCATCAGCGAAGCTGTTCTTCCGAAAACCGCGCCTGCGCATGTCGAGCTTTTTGCCGAAGTCGATGACTGAGGTCATATTGTTTTCCGAGGACGTGCTCATTGAGCAGGCGGCTCGAAAGATCATAGCGGTCGAGAATCCGCGCTTAATCGTGAGCAACGTGATGGGAAGGCGGGGATTCTCACATTTCAAAACAAGAATAGGTCAAATCCGTCGCTCGGCGAACTCACTCAAGTTCTTGGTTTTCCTAGATGGTGATGAACTGGGAACGACCTGCCCGAGCGCCGCACTCAATGAATGGTTTCAAACCGCGCAGCCCAATAATATTCATGTACGCTTTGCCTTTCACGAGGTGGAGAGTTGGTTGCTTGCCGATCAACTAAATCTAGCGGCATTTCTGAACATTTCTGGACAGGTGATGCCGAAGGTCACGGACTCGACAAGAGACACTAAAGAGCTTCTCATCAACCTAGCTCGCCAAAGCCGAAGTCGCCAAATACTTCACGACTTGGTTCCGCAAAAAGGATTTACGACTGTCGTGGGGCCAGCGTACAACATTCGGATTGCCGAGTTCATCCAACGCAGATGGGATGTTAAAGCTGCAGCCGCGAACAACGATAGTTTGGCGCGGGCGTGCAGGAAGGTGGCCAGCATCGCTTGACAGGCACAGCCCGTAGTCGCGGCGCTCTACCCATCCTACAAGTTACGATCTCGCCTGCTCGTTACCAACATCCAGCGTCTCGCCTATCACGAAGGCAATATCGTCGCTCATTGCAGAAACGCGCTGAGCTCGATCGCAACAATGAACAGGCTTGCGGCTTACTTCAGGCTGACGGCCAGGCCGTTGAGATCCGCGCTGACGATGGCGCCGACCGAGTCGCCGCTGAGCGACAGCACGGCGCCGTGCTGGTTGGTGAGCACGATCGCCTGCGCGCCTCGCCCGATGGCGGCGCCGACATTTCCGGCGGCATAGACGCCAGCCACGTCCGACGGGCTTTGGATATTGCTCACGGTGCCGCGGAAACGCGTCTCGGAAGCGCCGAAGGTGAAACCATAGCTGAGGCCGCCGATGCTCAGCGGATATTGCCTGCCATGGAAGAACAGCGTGCCGGAGCCTGCGGAGCCGCCCACGACAAAGCCCGCCTTGATGATGCTGAAGTTGATGCCGCCGCCGTCGGCCAAGGCTGAGGAAACGCAAGCGGCGCCGGCGAAGGTCAGCACTGCGAGGAGGCGGGCATGCAAAGTGAAAAAGCGGCGCATAGGATTTGCTCCGGAGGGTTGTGAGGATGAGAATCGATTCAAGGCGGTCACCATATCGCTTTGGAGGCCGGGAGCCTAACTCCCGCGCTCACGGTAAACCGATGTTGCGAGGTCATGCGGTGGCCGCTGCTCCGCTTGGCCGGAGCCGGGATGCTTTCGATTTTTGCGGATTTTTGGTCGTGGACGCTCTGCCGCTCGTCGCGCAGTTTCTCGCCGGCATGAGGCGGCGTGATTGCCGCTGCCAATCTCGGCTCTACGCACTGAGACATCCGGTGCGCGAAACCTTCGCATCAATGACTTGTGGACCCTTCGCTTACCGCCTCTTCCGCCAATCCGACAACGACGCGACCGAAGCTAGGCAAGGGGCTTTTTCTTCTTGCCAGCCTTCTTTACCGGCGCGGGTGCCGGTGGGGCGGGGGGCAGGGCTGCGTCTCGCGCCAGCCGAAGCGCCTTGAGGCGCGCGATCTTCGCAGACAGCGCCTCGGCGCGGACTTCATATTCCGTCGGGCCCTTGCGGCCGGTCTCGCCCCTCGTCAGCTTTTTGAATTGATCGTTGGCCCGCTTGTTGTTCTGAACGCTCGACGAGTTCGCCATATCATCTCCTTTGCAATTTCTTTCGCAATCGCTTTGGCTATCGCTTAAGCGATCGCTTCAGCCATCGCTTTAGCCATCTCTTGGGCTTTGCGACAACGAGCCCCGCCCGCGGCGCGGGCGAGGCAGAGCTTTGTTACTACGCACTGTTACGTGCAGTGACTTGCGTTCAATGACTTGGGTTCTGTTGCGTCGCTCTTGCCGCTTGCGGAACTTACCGGCAAAAGTGGCGATAGCCGTCGTCGCCCAGGAAGGTTCCGGAGGCCGGATCGAAGGATTGGTAGCGCGCGGCGCAATAACTCAAACGCGCGTTTTGCGCTTCCAAAGGCTGTGCCGCCACCGCCGGTGCGACGGCGGCGTCCATCAGTCCGCGCGGCGCATAGCCGGTGTTGTATTGGCCGGCGTTATATTGGCCGGTCGCGTACTGGCTGTAGCCATAACCGTTGCCGTAGCCATTGCTATAACCCTCGCCATAGTTATCGCCTAATGCGACGGTGCCGCCGTTATAGGAATATCCGGCGATCGCAGGCGTGTCGCGGTTGTAAGAAGAATATCCATAGGCCGGAGCCGCCGAATAGACCGGAGCGGAATTCACGACATATTGTCGCGACGTGTATGCCGCGGTGCTGTTGCCGTCGCGAAAGCCGCGAAGATAGGCGTCGCGCGACGCCCGCGCGCTGCCGCGCCGAACGCCCGCGTCGTAAACGGCGGCGGCGCTCATATACAGCTTCTTGCTGCCGTGGCTCGTCGACACTTTGAATTGGCTCACCGGCGCTGCCGGATCGCGAGCCTCGGCCTGCACCGGAAAGCAGGCTGTGCCGGCCAGGAGCGCAACTGCCGTTGCGCAGATTGTTGTTTTCATTGTCATGATAATGGGACCTTTGTTGGCCCCGTGCCCATTGTCTTTTAGCACGTGATCGCCGCCGCAAGTGAACTAAAGCGATCACAATGGTGAATAAGCCGAAATAAATAGGCTGTCCCAGGCCTCTTTCATGGAACGAAGCCTCCGCTGCGCTCATGCCGGCGGCGGTACTTGGTGAGTGACCTTAGTCACAGTTCATCCCGCGGCTCCTTCATACGCTCCCGTCTGCCGGGAATTGGCGGCTCACGCTAACCCTTAGGCACCCAGGGAGGGGTTCATGATAGACAAAGAGCTTCTGGAATATCTCCGCGCTTTGGCACTGGAAATGTCGGCGTTGGCGGAGGAAGGCAATTTCGTTTCGCTGTCGCGCCTCTTCGGCATGGCGGCGCTCGAGGCCGGTCAGCTTCTCGGACCGACCATCGTTTTTTCGCAAGAGGCGCCTCAAGAGGCGCACGCTGATCGGCAGCCTTCTCCCGCCGAACCGCGACCGCGACGGCGCAGCCATGGAAACGGCGAACTCGCCGCGGCGCGCGGCTTTCGCCGAAGCCGGAAACATCCACTGCACGCGGCGACCTGAATTGCTCGCGCGCCGTTCTAGACCTTGATCCAATTCAATTGAATCAGATCAAGGTCTAGAATTTTTGTTTGAGCATGATCTTTTCCGACCGGCTATCGGGCGATATGATCGAGCCAGCCGAGCAAAGCGGGTCGGAACGCGTTCACTTGCCGATAGTGCGCGACGGCGTCCGGCATAGAGCGAATGACCGCAGCCAAATCGCGCGCACTCTTGCCGCCGCAAATCGCCTGGCCGAGTTGTGTCAGATGCGTCCTGATGGTGAAGAGCACGGCGCCGCTTTGCGGGAGCCGGCGCAAGGTTTGCCGCTCGACGCGCAGCCATAGTTTCTCGCCGGCATTAGCCGACGTGATCGCGGCGGCGGTGGCCGCATCGAGCTTGTGGCCGGCCTGAAACAGTTCCGGTGTCGCATGGATCAGCCAATTGGCGCGCCGGGTGATCGCATCGGCGGACAGGTTCTTGAAAAATCGGTCGACTGGGGCCGCAAGCTTTTCGGCATAGCCCGGCACCGGGCCGTGCACCTCGGCGAGTTTTTTCCCAATCTTGTCGGCAAGCCGCCAGTTTGAGGGAAAGCACACGGCGCCTGCGGTGAGCCGATAGGTCTCGTCCAGAGTCTTGTCGTCGGATTGCAGGATGCAGAAATCTTCTTGAACCAGCCGGCTGGCCTGTTCGAGCGGGTGCAGCGATGACTGCGCGATGTCCCATTCTTCGCCGGTCGCGATGTTGCGCAGCTTGCCCAAGCCTGGATCGAGATCGAAGGCAAACCGGTCGGCATGGTAAGCGCGCAAGTGATCGAGCAGGAGCGTGAGCGCTTCCTGCGACGCAGGCCGCGATTGCGGCAGCGCCGCAAGCACGTCGGCATGGCGCGTCGCCAAGAGATCGCGCTTTTCCGCGAGCTGCGCCGCATAGGCCTCGTCGAACTCGATCCACTGCGCAGGCGGCAGCGGCTGCAGGCCCATGCGCAGCGCAAAGGGTTTTCCATCGCTGAACGGAAGGTATGGGGCGGCTGTGGTCATCGAAGCCGGGATCGTACATTTCAGCGCGCGAGGCAAGCGCAGGCCGTCGCTGCATGGATTGCTAAAGCCTAAACGAGCGAAAGCCGCTCTTCGCACGGTCATGCCCACGACAACCGGGTGGGAAGCGCGTTTGCCTCAATCCGCTGTCCTCATGCTAGACTTGCCCAAAGCAAGGAGCCGGTCATGAGCGAGCGTGCGCTAGGTTTTGTCGAAGAGTGGATTTCCGAAAATGTCAGCGCCGCCGACCGCCGGCCCGAGGGCGACAATTCGCGGGCCAAGGCGCTGGCGAGCCAATGCCTCGCCGCGGCCACCGCGCAAGGCATTTCGCAATCCGAGATCGGCGAGGCGATCGACGATCTGCCGGCTTTCATCGCCGGCGCCATCGAAGAAGCAAGCGAACGCGACGCGCACACCAAGGAATTCGAGACCGACGAGGAAATCGAGCTTCTGGTCGATCCGGATCGCTTTGAGAACGCGGAGGAAGATGCCGCCGAGGATGCCGACGACAAGAAGTAATCATTGTCCGGCATCCGCAGACGCCGCGGCCCGCATTCGACGCGCAAGATCCGGCGCGCGCGGCGTGGCGCGCGCTACGCGGTCTTGAACGTGACGCCGATCACCAAGATGATGTAGCCGACGATCGCGATCCAGAATGCGTGAACGCTGACATATTCGACGCGGATGAGGGTCGATATCACCGCGATCAGCACCAAAAGCGCCGCGAGCCAGAACGTCCAGTCGGACGGCGTGTGCATCGGAAAAAAACTTCTGCGCCGGGACATATTGCCTTCTCCAATCAGATCGGCATGCCGCAAAATAACCCGGCAAGCGTAGCGCGCTTGTGTGACATGAAATTCGCAAATGTCGGCGTCCGCGCGGGCGTTGCGCAATCAGTGTCGCAATAAGCAATGACGCGAAAGAGGTATCCGGTGCTTCGCGATCTGTCTGTGCTTTGACGAGACGGCAGGGTGGGCCGCGATGCTGCGCGTTATTGCCCGACGTCGGCCGGTGGACGCGGCGCCTGGTCCGGCGGCAACGGTTTGTCGTCGCGAAGCTTTTCCGGCAGGTGCCTGAACGCCGAGAACAAGCCACCATCATCCGGCCGGGCTTGCGCATCGGTTTGCGCTGCCGGCTGCGGCGTGCTGTCGACGCCGGCGACCGGCATCGATTTGATCTCCACAGGCGCAGCGACTGGAGCGATCTGCATCGGTGTCTGCTGCGCCGCGGGCTGGGCGACGGGCCGCATTGCGGGTTGCGGCAGGCTGGGTAACGGCTGCGGCAAGGGTTGAGACGTCAGATCGGCAGTGCGCGGCGCGTCGGCGCGCGGCGTGGCGGCGACCGCGCCGGTCGGCCCGTCGGCGGCCCGCGGCTTCACCGGAGGGGTCGGCACGCGCGCGGCTGTGTCGAGCGGATTGTCGGCGCGGCGCTGTGCCGTGTCCGGCTTGGCGTCGGCTTTGGCGGGACGCGTGGCGTCGGATTTGGCAAGCGCGGCGCGCACCTCGGCTTCGATGTCTTCGGCGCTGCGCGGCTTGGTATCGGTGACGTCACGCGGCTTGGTGTCGGCAGAGTCACGCGATTTGGCGTCGGCGCTGGCCTCGGCCGGCTTCTCGCTCGGCAGCGATTTACGGAGCGGCGCCGCCGGAGATGGCACAGGCGGCGGCACGACGGCGGTTCGCGCCGGTTGCACGGCAGGCGGGGAAATAGGTGTGGAAGCTTGGGGCGCGGACACTTGGGGCGCAGACACTTGGTGTGACGTAGCAGGAACCGCGACCGGCGCGATGATGGCAGTCGTGGCCGGCGCCTGCAGCGCTGGGGGGCTCTGCATGGCTGCCGTCGGCGGGCCGCCAGCATAGCCGGTGAGATGGGCAAGCACATAGCCGCTGACGGCGGTGGCGACGCCGGCGGCCGAAATCTCCACAAATTTCACGGCGAACCGTGAGAGGTAAGATGCCTCTTCCGCCACGAAAAATCTCCCCGCGCCTTGCCCGCCGAACCACCGCTGCGCCCCGCACCAAACGGCTGTTATGGGGCAAAATTGAGATCATCCGGGTAGTCAATTATCGTCAATAATTGTTGAATTTCGGCCGCTGCTCGACGGTCCTGGCGCCCCGCTCCGATTGGCTGCAGCTGCAACAAAAACGGGAGGCCGCGAATGCCCGGGCTCTTGCTCGATCAATATCGCCGTCGTCACCGCCGCCATCGTGATGGCCGACAGCAGCTATCGGACGATTTGAGGAATTGAGGCCAGCTACGCCGCGGGGTTCGCGGGAGCCGATGCCCATCTTCTCACGCGCCGACAAGCCGCGGCCTTACCAAGCCGCACCGTGAGCGCATTTTTGCCGCCAGCGCTCGGGCATCGTCGAAATCGACTATGCTGATGTGAAAGCGCCCATATCCAGCTATCGGCCCAATGATTCGTGGCTTACAGACGGATTCACCATCGACAATGATCTCGACAATTTCACCGACGATTTTGCAAGTCAGTCTATGAATTCGCATGGCAATATCTGCACGCAAATTCACTGCGACGTACGATTTCGGAAATGTGCGCAGTACGCCGCTCACCGTGAAGGAGAAGCTGTCGCGGGCTTCGATCCAATGAATTGCGCTGACCGGAACATCGATGCGTGCCGAAGGGTGAACAAGCGAAAATGCAATTTTTTCGGGCCGCACGTCGCTTTCGGTCAGTCCGTCAATGATCCGGAAACGTGGACCGCCAATGAAATTGCTCATAGCGGTCCTCGCCTGCGACAGGTCACTTCGTCTTCAACTGGCTCGCTGACTTCAGGACGATCTCGGGCTTGCCTTGATACATCTGCACCGTGCCGGTGATGGTCACGGTCTTGCCTTCGAGCGCGCTGGCGTTGGGAAATTTTGCGGCGTCGTCAGCAAAGATCACGGCGACGAAATTATTGTCCGGATATTCGCCGCCCATATCGATGAACGTCGCGCCCGACTTGGCCGCAACGTGCACATCGGTGATGGCGGCTTCCACCGTCACCGGCTGGCCGACATGGGCCTTGGTCTCGGCCGGCGCGATCGTCTGGGCCCAGGCCGGCGCAGCGGCCAAGCTCACGATAAAGGCAAATCCGGCGGCAGCAAAAAGCACTCGCATTTTCATTTCTCCTCGTCCCACGGGATTGACAGAAGAGAACATATCATGAACATTAGCAGCAAGCAATGGAGAAGGTGGCGTGACAACTTCTGGGTGCCGCCCCTTGCAGGGCCAAGTGTGCTCAGTTTTGGGGACGGGAAGAGTGGCCAAGCAAAATGAGCACGGCAAGCTTATAGCGGCGGCGGCGAAGGCGGCGCTAGCGCCGCTGGGTTTTCGTCGCAAAGGTCAGTCACGCTGTTGGTATTCGGACGAGCGCTTTTGGTGCATCTTTATCGAGTTTCAGCCAAGCGCTTGGTCAAAGGGAACGTATACGAACATCAGCCCAATTTGGTTTTTTCTGCGACACTGGGGCAATGACGTCATGCGTCGCGTCGGCGGCTACGCCCAGTTTGAAAGTGTCGAGCAGTTTTCTCCGTTGGTTGAACAGATGGCCAAACTTGCGGCAGAGGAAGCTATGGCCCTGCGGGTCAGATTTAAGACGCTGCCGGACGTCCATCGGTACTTCGCGAGCAGAGTCACGAAAAATCCGCACCGCGTCTATAGCGCTGCGGTTACTGCCGGATTAGTCGGAGACTTTGATTTAGCGCAGCAATTATTTGCCCGAATGGCGGCCACGGAGCCCACAGAGCGGGGGCCGTGGATTCCAGACCTGCAAAAGCAATGCGCCGAGCTGGCTTCGCTTCTTGACGATCCGGCCCAATACCGGTCGACGATTCTCAACACGATATCGATGCTGAGGCAAAAGCGTGGTCTATCGCCCGACCCCAGTTGCCTTGCTTCTTTGGATGAGCCTGCGACGTAATCTGGAGACTCAGCGTGCAGTAATACATTGCGCTCGGTTCTCGGCCATGCGGCCAGAAGCTCGATCTTCGCGAATGATCCGGCGCAATGAAGGCTCTAGCCGCGGCGGCCTTCTTTGGCTTGGTCATCGAGCCAGTCGGCGAGGCTGCCCGAATTGTCGGCCGAGGACTTGCCGCCGGTTTTGCCTTTCTTGCCGGGGGCGGATTTGCGCTTCGTCGCCTGCGGCGGACTGGCGGCGTCGCGGGCCAGACGCAGCGCGCGCAGCCGTTCGGTCTTGGCGCGTGTGGCCAGCGCGAGCGCTTCGTATTCGGCCAATGCCTGTTTCGCGTCGTCCAAACGTTGGGTTTTTGCAAACTGGGCGTTTGCCTGATTTTTCTCCGAACTGTCGTTCATCGTTCCGTCCTGTGCGTGAATAGCGGCCGGTTAGGTAGCGGCATATGGCGCGCGGGACAAGTCGGTAGGACTTCGCGGCTTGCGGATCTGGCCCTTACCTTTTTGTGAACCTTTGCGCTGTGTCGGGCGTTACTGGTGTCGACGGGTCTTGCGACAGTGGGGAATGATGCGTTTCCGGGCAGCTTTTGAGCTCGCAGGCGTGCTGGTCACGATTCTGCTGGCAGGTGGCTTGCCGGCGGCCGCGGAAAAGCCGGGGGTCGCCGCGATCTGCACGCAGGTCGGGATGACCGCGAGTGGCGAGCGCTTTGCGCCGGCGCAACTCACCGCAGCCCATCGCACTTTGCCTTTCGGGACAATGGTGCGCGTCACCAATATCCATAATGGCCGCAGCGTTGTCGTGCGCATCAACGATCGCGGGCCGTTCAATAAGCATCGCATCATCGACGTCTCGCCCGCCGCAGCCAAGCAATTGGAGTTTTCCGGTCTGACGCTGGTGACGCTCGACGTGGTGCCGGCCAAGCAATAAGCGCGAAATTGGCGCTACTTGCCAGCTACGTTCCGCAAAGCGGTGTTGATGCGGTCCTGCCAGCCCGGGCCGCCTTCCTGAAAAAAGTCGAGCACGTCACGATCGAGACGTAACGTGACCTGTTCCTTCATTCCCGGAACTGCCGGCGGCGGCTTCGGCGGCCCTTCGACGGGTTTGGTCGTGACCGCCTTGAAAGCCTGCTCGGCCGCGGCGCGGGGATCGGTGGGACGTCGTGCCATGTCGGGTATCCTCTCGGTACTGGTCCAGCCATAGCATGCGCTGGCGAGTCCAGAAATCGGGTGGGTTTGTGCATCGGCCTCGGCCATCTGTCCTTTATGCAACATGGAGGACATGATCATGCACTTTCGCATTCAAGGCCTGCCGGCCGAGCAATTCACGCCGTTGTTCGCGCTCTCGGATCACGAACTCGCCGAACGCGGTGCAGTGCGGCGAATAGCGGATGGGCCGCGGCCCTGCCGCATCAGTCTCACCGATGCCAAGGCCGGTGACGAACTGATCCTGGTCAATTACGAGCATCATGCCGTCGCGTCGCCGTATCGGATGCGGTTTGCGATCTATGTGCGGCGGGACGAAAAGACCTTTGACACGGTCGACACCGTGCCGGAGCAATTGCGCAAGCGCACGCTCGCCGTGCGCGGCTTCGATGCCGACGCCATGATGACCGGCTGGGAGTTGACCGAAGGCGCGCAGCTCGAAGGCGTCATCGAGAAGCTGTTCGCCGATCCGCGCACGGCCTATCTGCACGTTCACTTCGCTGCGCCGGGCTGCTACGCCGCGCGTGTCGAGCGGGCATGACGCGCCTAGCCAATGCCCTCGAACAGTGCCGTCGACAAATAACGCTCGGCGAAATCCGGCACGATCACCACGATATTCTTGCCGGCGAATTCCGGCCGCGCTCCGACCGTGAACGCGGCTGCGACCGCGGCGCCCGAGGAAATACCGCACGGAATGCCCTCGAGGCGGGCCAGCGCGCGCGAGGTGTCGATGGCGCTCTGGTTGCTGACCTTGATCACTTCGTCGATCACGGAGCGGTCGAGAATTTCGGGAACAAAGCCGGCGCCGATGCCTTGAATCTTATGCGGCCCGGGCTTGCCGCCGGACAGAACCGGGCTGTCTTCCGGCTCGACGGCGAAGATGCGCAGCGACGGCCGGCGCGGCTTGAGCACTTGCCCGACGCCGGTGATGGTGCCGCCGGTGCCGACGCCGGCAACGAAAGCGTCGATCGCGCCGCCGGTATCGGCCCAGATTTCCTCGGCCGTGGTGCGGCGATGGATTTCGGGATTGGCGGGATTGCGAAACTGCTGCGGAATGACGGCGTTCGGCGTTTCCGCCGCGATCTCCTCGGCGCGCTTGATCGCGCCTGACATGCCCTGCGCTGCCGGCGTGAGGACCAGTTCGGCGCCGAGGAAGGCCAGCATCTTGCGGCGCTCGATCGACATCGAATCCGGCATGACCAGGATCAGCCGATAGCCTCGCGCCGCGGCGACGAATGCGAGCGCGATGCCGGTATTGCCCGAGGTCGGTTCGATCAGAACCGCGCCGGGCTTGATTTTGCCTTGAGCTTCGAGCGCATCGATCATCGAGACGCCGATGCGGTCCTTGACGCTCGAGATCGGATTGAAGAATTCGAGCTTGGCGAGAATATTGGCTTTGACGCCGTGCTCTTTCGGCAGGCGATTGAGCCGCACGATCGGCGTTGCGCCGATCGTGTCGGTGATCGAGCTGAAGATGCGGCCTTGTACACGGGCGTCGCTATGGCTCGGCGCGGATTTCAATGCGGCATCGGACATCGCGTTTCTCCCGGCTGCCATTGATTGGCTGCGTTCGAATTGCCACTCGCCATGCGAGGGCCGGTCATTAGCGGAATTTTTCAGGACAAATGCAAGGGCCCCTGATGCACGGCCCGCGCGGCGAAACAGCGCCGGTTTTGTGCCGGATCTTTGCGGGCTATTTGCCCGCTGCATCATTGATGGCGCGCAGCAGAACGAGCAGCGCGCGATTGATCGGCACCGCGATGCCGTGCCGTTCGGCGGCAGTGACGATCACGCCGGTGAGCGCGTCGACTTCGATCTGCCGCCCGGCAAGACGATCGAAATACATCGAGGTGCCGAACTCGCCGGAGAATGTCATCAGCCGTGCGATGGTTTGCTCGGGCTCATCGGCGGCAAGCTCGGCACCCTCGGCCCGCGCCACCGCGACGGCCTCGCCGAGCACGACATGGCAGAGCTCCTGAATATCCGGACGCCGCAACACCGCCTGCCGCTGCAACGTCAAAGCCGTGATCGGATTGGCCACAGCATTGATGAGAAGCTTACGCCACAACAGCGTGACGAAGTTGTCGCTGCGCAACACGCGCAATCCGGTGCCGTCGAGGAGCGCGGTAAAAGCGCGGCCGGTCACGTTATCCGGCACCACCAAATCGTCTGGACTGGCGCGCCGCATGCGCACGTGATCCGGCGCCAAGCGTTCGCCGTTATAATAGACGATGACCGGCAACACCGCCGCGCCGTTGGCGAGCGGGGCGACGCGAGCCGCGTGATCGATGCCGTTCTGCAAAACCGCAACGCGCGTTTGCGGTGTGCATAGACGGGCGAGCCAGGGCGCTGCCGCCTCGGTTTGATGCGTTTTGGTACAGAGCAGCACCCAATCGACGGGCTCGGCGCGCGCAGGATCGGTGTGGCAGCGTAGCGCGGCTTCGACGGCGCCCTCCGGCCGGTCAAGCGTGAGGCGTTCGATCGGGCGGCGTGCGCAGGCAACCACATCATGCTGTCCCGCAGCGGCAAGCGAAGCAGCGGCGACGCCGCCGATGCTGCCGAGGCCAATGACGGCGACGCGCGAGCGGTGCTGACCGGGAGACGAAGCGGGCATACGATCTTTGCGGGTTCTGCGGAAGACAAGCGCCCGTACCTTCAGCCAGATAGTTGACAAAGTCAAATATCAAGCGCGCCGGCGGCAACGCTCGGCGCCGCGCCGGAAGCGATTTATTTTCGTGTAATGCTTTGTGCCATCGCTCCAAACAGGTCACCACGGCACGCCGAAACGCGCTCGGCGGCGCGCGAGCTAGCGCACCGCCCTGATGGTCGAACTCGGGCTCGGCTGCCGGACGCTGTTGTCGTCGAAAGAGCCGTAACCCCAATAGCCTGGCGCGTAATCGTAGAGCGGTGCCCCATACGCTGGAGCATATTGGTAGACGTAGCCCGGCGCTACATAAGTTGGAGCGGGATAGACGTAGACGTAGCCTTGGGCCAAAGCGGCGGAACTTGTCGTCAACATTGCCGCCGCCGTACCGGCGATGACAAGTGCGGCCGTGATATGAAATTTTGTCACAAACTTTGTCATGACGCGATCTCCGGATCCTGATTTCCTCGGGCGTAAACTGCAGCCGTCGTGAGTTCGTTCCCGGCCCCGGCGGCTTGGTTTGTTCACAAGGATTTGCTCATACAACCGCCTTAAAGGCATCGAGCCGCAGCGGCAGCACGGCGCCGAACCAGGCGGCGTGCGCGGTATGATCGGTCAGGTCGTCGCCGGTTTCCGGATGAAGCAGCACCGTCAAGCCGTCGCGGTTGAGCATCAGCCACGGCACGAATGTCGCCAGCATCCCGGTCGGAAATGCGATCTGATACATGGATTGCGGATGCGGGCCGACCAGTTCGTCGTGCCAGCGCCCGAGCTTCGCCGAGGGAAACAACTCGGCAAGGCGCATGCGCAGACGCTCGGCGCGGTCGCGGCTATGCGCCGGGTCGTAATAGATATGGGCGTGATAGTCCTTGATATCGCTCGGATCGGGCATGTCAGGCGGCCTCGTGCTGTCGCGTCCCGTTACTCTATCCGTCATCATTGTGCATCATGTTGCAAGCCGCGCTCCGGCAATCCATCCTCGCTTCTGCCCTGCAACAATCGAGTGCGCACCATGCTGACGCTTTATTCCTATCCCGAACTGTTCGGCGTGGCGGACAACAACGGCTACGGCTTGAAGATTTTTGCGTTCCTGCGCCTGTGCGGCGTCCCTTTCAAGCATGAGCACATCGTCGATACGGCGGCGGCGCCGCGCGGCCAGCTGCCTTACATCAGCGACGACGGCGAAACGATCGGGGACAGCGACACCATCATCGCTTTTCTCATCCGCAAATATCGCCTGACCATCGATGATGCGCTGACGCCTGCGCAGCGCGACACCAATCTCCTGATCACGCGCATGCTCGACGACCTTTATTGGGTCATGTCCTATTCGCGCTGGAAAGATGATCGCTATTGGCCGGCATTCCGCGACGCGCTGCTGCGGCAGCATCCAAGCCTCACCGAAGCGGTGTTGCAGAAGGCGCGCGAGTTCAACGCCCAGCGCTATCATTTCCAGGGCATCGGCCGCTATGCGCCGGACGCTGCCTTTGCCCGCGGTCTCGCCGATCTGGGTGTATTGGCCGACCTTATTCCGCCGGCGGGTTTTCTGCATGGGGCAAAGCCGACCAGCATCGATGCCGGCGTCTATGGCTTCATTGCCAATATCCATTTCTACGACATCGAAACGCCGCTCAAGCAATTCGTCACAGCGCACGACAATATCGTGCGCCATTGCCGGGCGATTCACGCCGCGGTCATGGCCGAAGCATAACGCGCATCAAGGTCGTGGCGCGCCGTCGCGCACTTTGCCGAAATGGCTTGCCAGCGGTAATCCGATAGCGAGAGCGCCGAGTGCGAGCGCGGTACAGAGGCCCGCCGGCGGCGGCAATGGTGGAAAGAAGTAGACCATCAGACCGCCGCCGACCACGAGATTGAGCCAGCCCCAAACAACGTTCACGATTGCGGAGGATTCGCCGATACCAGAGGGCGAGGCGAACGGCGACTGGAATTTGTTGCCGCATACGCCCTGCACGAAATGCGGGATGCCGTTGGCCAGGAAAGCGCCTGCGAAGAAGTAGGCAACATATTCGTACCACGGCATATACGGTGCTCGCTTCGCTATCCGAACTGGGTCTGGCGCGGATGAGGAAAAAGACAGGCGATAAGGACGGCGAGAATGCCGGTGAGGAAAATGCCGTCGAACGTACCGGCGCCGCCGATCGAGGCAACCGGCGCGCCGAGCCCGCGCACTTTGTCGAGGTTCGACAGGTCGGCGCCGATCAGCGTGCCGAGACTGCCGGCGATATAAGCGAGCGGCGCCGCGTCGCGCCGCGACAGCAACAGCGCAACCGCCGCCGTCGTCACCACGGGCACGAAGACCGGCACCGCAATGCCGAGCCCGGGCACCGGATCGGCGAGCATATGCAGCACCAGTGCGACGATCGCGGTTGCGATCAGGCCCTTGATCCAGATGTCGCGCTTGGCGAGGAGATAGATCGACATCAGCGTCGGGATCACGGCGCCGCCGACATTCACCGCAATCACCGTGCCGGCCAAATTGCTGACCACCGGCACCTGATATTGCATGCCGAAGAAGTCGATGACCTGGTCGGACATGACCCGCTCCGGCGGCAATTCGGCAACCGGAATGTTGAAAATGCTGCCGAGCAGGGAGGCGAACAGCAGCCACATTGCTGCGCTCGAAGAGACGCCTAGGCTCTCATAGGCAAAGCGCACCGAACGCAGCAGCAGCACGATGAAGAACAGGCCGACCAGGATGGCAAAAAAGCCCGGCGCCAGCGGCAGGTAATGATATTGGCTCATCTGCATTGGGACGCTGCTCCAACCTCCGCCGATCTCCCACAGCGGTATCTTAACCAAATGACTGGTGACATCATCATAGCCGCCTTGTAACGCCAAGGCGCGAGCCTATAATGCGCCGCTTCCTTCGCGGAGGGGATTTTTCGCGTGGCGCCGCCGGAAGCAAAATCACTCGGGACTAACTCAGTCGGCACTAAATCGGTCGCCATTATTATGGGCAGCCAGTCCGACTGGGCGACCATGAAACACGCCGCCGAAACGCTCGATGCGCTCAGCGTGCCTTATGATGCGCGCATCGTATCGGCGCACCGCACGCCCGAGCGGCTTTATGCCTTTGCCAAAGGCGCCAAAGCCGACGGCTTCAAGGTCATCATCGCCGGCGCCGGGGGTGCGGCACATCTGCCGGGCATGACGGCATCGCTGACAAGCCTTCCGGTATTCGGCGTTCCTGTCGAGTTGAAGGCTCTTTCGGGACAGGACTCGCTTTATTCCATCGTGCAGATGCCGCCGGGTATTCCGGTCGGCACGCTCGCCATCGGCCAAGCCGGCGCCATCAATGCCGCCCTGCTCGCCGCCAGCGTCTTGGCGCTGAACGATCCGGCGCTGTCGACGCGACTTGAAGCCTGGCGCGCGCGGCAGACGTCTTCCGTCGCCGAAAAGCCGGTCTCTGAAAAGCCGAAGGACTGAGCGTGAGCACGGCGCCTTCCGCACTTCAAGCCGAGGCCACGATCGGCATCCTCGGCGGCGGTCAGCTTGGCCGCATGCTTGCGCTCGCCGCGGCTCGGCTCGGCTTCAAGTGCCATATTTTTTCGCCGAACCCGGATTTGCCGGCTTTCGACGTCGTGCATCGCGTCACCTGCGCAGATTACACCGACACGGAAGCGCTCGACCGTTTCGCCGCCGATGTCGACGTCGTGACTTACGAGTTCGAAAACGTGCCGGCGGAAACCGCGACCTTCCTTGCCGCGCGCGTCCCGGTTCTGCCCGATCCTAAAATCCTGGCGACCACGCAGGACCGGCTGGCCGAGAAAAAATTCGTTGCCAGCCTCGGCATCGGTACGGCGCCGTTTGCCGACGTCGGCGAGGCTGCGGCGCTGAAGTCCGCCATCGAGCGGATCGGGCGGCCGGCGGTGCTGAAGACGCGGCGCTTCGGCTATGACGGCAAGGGCCAGGCAACCATCAAGAACGGCAGCGATCCCGAGGCGATATGGCGTGAGGTCGGTGGCCAGCCCTGCATCCTCGAGGCCTTCGTGCCGTTCGAGCGCGAAGTCTCCGTCGTCGCCGCGCGCGGGCAAAACGGCGCGGTCGAATGTTATGACGTGACCGAGAACGAGCACCGCGATCACATATTAAAGGTATCGCGGGTGCCGGCGGCGATCTCGGAGGCGGGCGCGCGGCAGGCGCGGCGCATCGCCGAGACCATCGCGCAGAAGTTCGGCTATGTCGGCGTGCTCGCGGTCGAGATGTTCGTTCTTGGCGGCGGCGAAATCCTGGTCAACGAGATTGCCCCGAGGGTGCACAATTCCGGTCACTGGACGCTCGACGGCGCCTCGATCTCGCAATTCGAGCAACATATCCGGGCGGTGGCCGGCTGGGCGCTGGGCAAGCCGGTCCGGCACGGCCGGGTCGAAATGATCAATCTGATCGGCGCCGAGGTCGAGGACTACAAAAAGTGGCTCGCCGTGCCCGGGGCTGCGGTGCATCTCTACGGCAAGGCCGCAGTCCGGCCGGGCCGAAAAATGGGCCATGTCACAAGGGTCTATTGATCACCTGGATCTATTGATCGACAGGCGTTTGATCGCTGGACTGGTTTGAGGGCCCTCTTTGACTTTGCCCCTGAGCGCATTGCGCAGGCTTGTAGACTTTTCTGCCTTATTCTGTTAAACGCCGCGCCAAGGTGGTTCGGGCGTTGCGCCCAACCCTACCCAAGCCATCACATCGATCGACTGCAAAAGGAGCACGCGTGCAGGTTCTCGTCCGTGACAATAATGTCGACCAAGCCCTTAAGGCGCTGAAGAAAAAGATGCAGCGCGAGGGCATTTTCCGCGAGATGAAGCTCCGCGGCCATTACGAAAAACCCTCGGAAAAGAAGGCGCGGGAGAAGGCGGAAGCAATCCGCCGGGCCCGTAAGCTTGCGCGCAAGCGTCTGCAGCGCGAGGGCCTCCTGCCGATGAAGCCGAAGCCGACCCCGGGCGGCCCGGGTGCCGGCGGCCGGTCCGCCGGTCCGGCGCGTACCCCCCGTTTCGGCTAATTGAGAGTTAGAGATTTGTGGCGGTGCGGCCAGAGCCTTACCGGTTCTTATTTCGTAAGGACCGGTAAGGCTCTGGTTTTTTGCGCATGATCTGGTCCGAAAGCCGGCGACCACTTTTCGGGATCATGCGGTTCAGGCCCGCGCCGTTTTTTTGGCGTTCTGGTCTACTATCGTCCGGTTTCGCGATGGACGACTATGAGCGCAGCGGCGTGATGCCACGGGGCATCTGATGACAGGATCAGCTCTCGCCGGGGCCGAGCATATTGTCAGGCGTGCTGCAGCAAGATTGCCGACGTGTTCGGCCATCCGGATCGCAGTTGTCGCGGTCGCCTTTCAGGCGCTGGCCGGCTGTGCAACCTTGAGCGGCCCGTCGGCTTCCGACAACGATAACGCGCTCTACGCCACCTCGCAGTCCAACCTCGCTTCACTCAGCGAGGTGATCCAGAAGCATCCCGAGGATCCGCAGGCCTATAACATGCGCGGTGCGGTCTATGGCGAGGCCGGGCGCAACGACGAGGCGCTCGCCGATTTCAGCAAGGCCGTCAGTCTCGATCCGAATTACGCGCAGGCCTATGCCAACCGCGCGCTGATCTACCGCAAGACCAATCGGCTCGACCTGGCGCTCGCCGACGACAACAAGGCGCTCGCGCTCGACGCTTCCTATTCGCCGGCTTATCTCGGCCGCGGCATCGTCTATCGCGAGGAAGGCAAATCAAGCCAGGCGCTCGGCGATTTCAACAAAGCGATTGCGCTGAAGCCGGACAATGCCGAAGCGTATTACAATCGCGGCTTGCTCTATCAGAGCCAAAGCCAGCACTCGTTCGCCATCGATGATTTCTCGACCGCAATTGCGCTCAACGGCCAGAAGGACGAACCTTTTGTCGCGCGCGGCCTGAGCTATCTCGCCGTCGGCGACAACAAGTCGGCGTGCGAGGATCTCGATCAGGCGGTGCAACTCAGTCCGACCGACCTGCGGGCCTGGACCAGCCGCGGGCTTGCCTATGAACGGAGCGGCGCCAAGGACAAGGCCGCCGGTTCCTACGCCAAGGCGCTCAACATCAACAACAAATATGAGCCGGCACAGTCCGGCTTCACGCGCGTCGGCGGCAGAATCGGCCAGACCTATCCGACGTTTTGACTTTTATTTGGCCTAATCCAAATCGCCGGCGAGAAACCGCGCCACGGCGTCGAGCGCGCCGTGAGAATCGAGATCTTCATGGCCGCCGTCGAGGAAGCGCACGATGTGCTTCGGCTTATTGGCGAGTTCGAACATTTCCTCGCCCATCGCGTAAGGTACTGTGCGGTCGAGGACGCCGTGCATGATCATCAATGGCGCCGTCACCTTGCCGATGCGCTCGTCGGAGCGAAATTGATCTTTCATCAGCAAACGCACCGGCAGGTACCAATAGTGCCGTGCGCCGACGGCCTCCGTCGACGTGAACGGCGCTTCGAGAATGACGCGGCCGACCGGCTTTTCCGCAGCCAGCGCCACCGCAACACCGCTGCCGAGCGAGCCGCCCCACACGACGATTTGCTGCACCGGGTAACGCGCCCTGGCGAAAGCATAAGCCGCTTCCGCGTCTTCGATCAGGCCTGCTTCGGTCGGTGAACCTTCCGATCCGCCATAGCCGCGATATTCGAGCGCGACGAGACCGATGCCGTCCTTGATCAGCCGGCGGAAGCGGTCGACCTCGCCCGCAAGCGATCCGCCATTGCCGTGGAAAAAGATGATCACCGGCTTGTTGTCGCGCGGCGGAACGTGCCAGACGTGAATGTGCGTGCCGTCTGCCGCCGTGAGCGGCACCTCTTCCGCCTCGGGCAATCCGGCTGCCGCCGGCGTTACGTGAGCGGTGTCGGGAAAGTACATCAGCGAGCGCTGCGAAAAATACACCGTCGCCGCGAATACGACATAGAGGACGAATGCAATTGCGGCGACCCAGCCGAGCACGGTCATCATCCGTCGGCGCGACCGCGACCGCGGCGGTGCAACGGCGTGGATCGCGGAGCGCACGCGATCGGTCAGGCGCTGCATCGTTCCGGCGCCAGCCGGCGCCGCGCGTCGTGGATTCTGCAAAGTCATTGCGCAATGGATAGGCCGATTTGGCCGGCGCGTGTAGCCAAATTGGCGGGATCGCCCAGTAATGGTGAACTGAAACCGGCGTCCTCTTTTCGGGATCAGGCGCGAAAACAAAACCGGCCAGCTGTTGCGGCCGGCCGGCTGAATTCGGGTTCGTCAAAGACGCGAAGTTACTGGCAGACCTGAACGGTACGCCAGCGATAGCCGACGCCTTCGACCCACACTTTGCGCTGGCCCCAGTAGCAACCGGGTGCGAGCTGCGCATAGCCGGGTCCGGGAGGTGGCGGACCGTAAGCCGCGGGCGGCGGCGGACCATAGCCCGGCGGCGGGGGCGGCGGATAATAGGCCGGCGGCGGCGGGTTATTGGCGATGGCGCTGCCGATGATGGCGCCGGCGGCAATGCCGCCGATAACTCCCGCACCCACAGCGCAGCCGTAGCAGCCGGCATTTGCGGGGCTCGGTCCGGCCAAGGCTGCAAGCCCGACGGCACTTGCCGCGGCAAGCCCTAAGAGCGACTTATGCATGTTTTCCTCTTGTGACCGGCCGGGTGCCGATCCGGAAAGTGGATGAGCGGGAAGTCCCCGGTAAACCCCCGACTGAACGCGTCACACCCGCTTTTACGTAAGCGCGACTATTTGGCGGAAGTGAGGTGCCCAAGGTACGCTCAGGGCCCATTCCGTCCGACAAACGAATAACTTACGGCGTTCCTCACCAGGACACCGCCGGCACCGCAACCGGCTTCATCTGGCGCGGCCTCACACGCAGGCGCGAACCCAAGTGTAGCCGTTCCATACGCTGCGCCACACGCAGGTCGGCGGTCCATAATAAGGATAGGGCGCGTAGCCATAGCCGCCGCCATACGGGTAACCGCCGCCGTAATAGCCGGAATAATAGGGTGCCGCCAAAGCGCTGCCGATCAGTGCACCTGCGGCGAAGCCGACGGCCGGTCCTTGCCAGCCCCAGCCCCAACCGCCATGCCAGCCGCCCCATCCGCCGCCGCGCCACGCCAGCGCGGGCGCCGACGTTGCCACGGTGGCGACGGCGAGACTTCCAGCCACTGCGAGAGTCGTCAGAATCTTTCTCATGACATCACCTCGATGATGGACGTTTTTTCCCGAAACCTAACCGCCCCTCTGCCTATAAAGTTCCCATTTATTGGTGAACGCAGACTGAACGAAGATGCCTGAATCCAGCCATTTTTTCCAACCGCTCGTGCCGATCGGTCACAACTGCAGTCCCTCAATTTCTCGGCATTCATTGCCGGCGCTGAACCGGCGCCGCGCGCGGGTTATGCTCGCAGGGCGATTCGCGCGGCGGGGAAAAGCCTTCGATGAAAATCAGCAAAGCGGGCAAGCCCCGCCGCAAGCCGATTGTTGCACGCCGGCCGCCGCCGAAATTGCGCGGTGCACAATCGCACAAGCCCGCGGGCAGGAGCGGCGAGGTCGAAGAGACAAAGCTGCCGCGCGCGCCGTCGCGTGCCGCCGTCATGCGGCTTGCGGCCGAGGTTGATGCGCTCGCGGCCGAGCTTGAAGCCTCGCGTGCCCGTATCAATGAGCTCGAGACACGGATCGACATCGACCCGCTGACCGAGATCCGCAACCGGCGCGGCTTTTTCCGCGAGCTCGAACGGTCGCTGGCCTATGTCAAACGCTACGGCGCCAGCGCCGCGCTGATCTATATCGATCTCGACGGCTTCAAGTCGGTGAACGACCGGCACGGCCACGCCGCGGGCGACGCCGTCTTGAAAGCGATCGCGGCGGCGTTCGTCGAGCAGACCAGAACATCGGATATCGTTGCGCGCATGGGCGGCGACGAATTCGCCGTGCTGTTGTGGAACGTCAACGGTGTCGCGGCCGCCGCCAAGGCTTCTGCGCTCGAAGCCGCGGTCTATGCGACGCCGGTGCGCTGGAACAGTTCGACGCTCGTGGTCGGGGCCTCGGCGGGAATGGCGCTTCTCGGCGCGCTCGACAGCCCGGCCGAGGTTCTGGCGCGGGCCGATGCGGCAATGTATGCGCGCAAAGCAGAGCGGAACGGCGCCGCCGCTTCCCGCCGCGTTACGCAATGATATCCGGCGTGAGCTGATCTTCGATGAAGGTGATGCGATCGCGCAATTGCAGCTTTTGTTTTTTCAGACGCTGCACCTGAAGCAGATCCGAGCCGGGCAAATCCTGCAGCGCAGCAATCGCAGCGTCGAGGTCGCGATGCGCCTGGTTCAGCCGCGCCAATTGGGTTCGCAGCTCGTTTTCTTCCTCTTGAGTCATGCCCTTTGGGTCACGCCTGGGTCATCGCCGCGTCGGTCGGCCCATCAGTCGGCCGCTTGGCACTTTGCCGCAATCCTCGCGCGGTTTGAACAGACCGGCTTCCGGCCGGTTGATAAGCCGGTAAGTTCCTCTCGATTATCGCGTTTTAGTTAACCCGGACAAGCCCATCGCGTTGATCTGCGAGCTAAAATCGGCGCGGTGCAGAACGGGGATTTCCGTAAGGCTAAAAGCATACTAAGCTTGCGCTTTGTAGCCCGGGGTAGGAAGATCGAACTGGAAATATTGACGCAAGGAGGCAGGAGACATGGCGATTGAATCGCATCTTGCGGAACTTGAGAAACGTCACGAAGCGCTCAAGCAAGAAATTTACGAAGCGCTCACCCACCCCTCCATCGACGACCTCCAATTAGTGGAATTGAAGCGGAAGAAATTGCAGGTAAAGGACGAGATCGCCCGCCTACGAGACGCATTCGTTCACTGACCTAGACGTCCAGTCGCACGGCGAGTTTTTCTTCGCCCGCCCCCAGATGATTTCCACCCCGCCCTAGCCGGAGAATGGGGGCAGAGAGGTCTTTTATTTCTATTTTTGGTTGAAGCGGCCGCAGCGCGCGTCCCATTGCGCGGCTCACAGCCCTTTTGCCATTTCGCGCAGCTTGAATTTCTGAATCTTGCCGGTCGAGGTCTTCGGGATTTCGGCGAAGACGACATGGCGCGGGCATTTATAGGCAGCGAGATGGTTCCGGCACCACGCGATCAGCTCTTCGGCTGTCGCTGCGGCGCCCGGCTTTAGTTCGATGAAGACGCACGGCGTTTCGCCCCATTTGTCGTCGGGCTTCGCGACCACCGCCACCACTTCGACGGCGTGGTGCTTGTACAGCGCGTCCTCGACCTCGATCGAGGAAATGTTCTCGCCGCCGGAGATGATGATGTCCTTGGAGCGGTCTTTCAGCTGGATATAGCCGTCCGGGTAGATGACGCCGAGATCGCCGGAATGAAACCAGCCGCCTTCGAACGCCTTTGCGGTCGAGGCCGGATTTTTCAGATAGCCTTTCATCACCACATTGCCGCGGAACATCACTTCGCCGAGCGTCTCGCCGTCGCGCGGCACTGGTTGCATGGTCTGCGGATCGAGCACGTCGAGGGCTTCGAGCACCGGATAGCGCACGCCCTGACGCGCTTTCTTTGCCGCCTGCTCGGATGGGTCGAGCGTGTCCCATTGATAATGCCAATCGTTGACGCTCGCCGGCCCATAGGTTTCGGTCAGGCCATAGACATGCGTGACGTTGAAGCCCGCCGCTTTCATTTCCGCGAGCACTTGCTCGGGCGGCGGCGCCGCCGCGGTGACGAACTCGACCTGGTGCGGCAGCGGCTTGCGCTCCTGCGGCGACGCGTTGAGCAAGGTCGACATCACGATCGGCGCGCCGCACAGATGCGTGACCTTGTGCTTGGCGATCGAGTCGAAGATCGTCGCGGCGCGTACCGCGCGCAGGCACACGTGGGTGCCCGCCACCACGGATAGCGTCCACGGAAAGCACCAGCCGTTGCAGTGGAACATCGGCAGCGTCCACAGATAGACCGGATGCTTGCCCATCTCGCAGGTGATGACATTGGCCATCGCGAGCAGATAGGCGCCGCGATGGTGATAGACGACGCCTTTGGGATCGCCGGTGGTGCCGGACGTATAATTCAGCGCAATCGCGTCCCACTCGTCGCGCGGCATCAGCCAGGCGAAACCGGCGTCGCCCTCCGACAAAAAATGCTCGTAGTCGAGATGGCCGAGCCGTTCGCCGGGCCCGGTGAATTCCGGGTCGTCATAGTCGATGACGAGCGGCTTGGCCTTGCACAACGAAAGCGCCGTGTTCACCGTCTTGGAATATTCGCGGTCGGTGATCAGGACCTTCGCTTCGCCGTGATCGAAGGTGAAGGCGACAATCGCGGCATCGAGCCGCGTATTGACGGAATTGAGCACCGCGCCGGCCATGGCCACGCCATAGTGCGCTTCGAGCATCGCCGGCACGTTGGGCAGCACCACGGACACCGTATCGCCGCGCTTGATGCCGCGTTTGGTGAGCGCCGAGGCAAGCTTCTTCGCGCGCTCAAAAAATTCGCGATAGGTCCAGGAGCGCGCGCCGTGAATGATCGCGGTGTGGTCCGGATAGACCTCGGCGGCACGCGCAAGGAACGAGAGCGGCGTCAGCGGCTGAAAATTCGCCGCATTGCGCTCGAGACCGGTGTCGTAAGGTGTCGGCGTTTGGGCTGTTTGGAGCACTGTCATCATCGTCCCGTCAGATGATGCGCCGCCCCTTCATCGCTTTGGCAGATGCGCAAGAAACGGCGGCAGGTTACGAAAGGCCAGATGAATAATATTATCGTGTAACGAGGCGACCTGATAGCGGTGCCGGCTCCAGGCAATGGTCAGCGCCTGCTTGCTGAATATCGAGACATGGCCGTTGCGCGGCCCAATGTACCACCAATTGACGCCGAAATTGTCGAATTCGGCCGGCTGCAGCAGCGTGGTGAACAGGACGACCCCGGGATCGGCGGCGCTTTCGAGCAGCGAAGCAATGCCGGCCATCGGATCGGGCAAGTGTTCCAGCGTCTCGAAGCTCGTTACCAGGTCGAATTTCCCGTCCGGGCGGCGGGAGAATTCCGGCACCATGGGATCGAAGGTTTCCGCAACCGGGAAACCCCTCTCGCGCAACGCGGTGCAGAACTCGCCGTTGCCGCCGCCGTAATCGAGCACGCGGGTATTCTTTTTATGTTCGCCCCAGAGCAGGGCTACGACCTCCGCGTTCACGCGGGGCCGCGTGGTCTTATAGTCCGGATCGACCATGCGATAGTCGTCATTATAGATGTGCGTCTTGAACTGCTCGGCGCTCCAGTCGTCGAAGGCGTCGGTGAAGACGAAGTGACAATTGGCGCAGCGCCGGTAATAGACCGGCACGCCCGCCAGCGACAGCTTCAGGCCGTTCGCCTCCTCGCAGGATTTATTGAAATCGACGACGCCGAAGAGCGGCGCCGCACCCCCGCAAATCTTGCAAAGCGTAGGAGCGGTCGTGACGGGCTTCAGAGGATCGATCATGACAATTTGCCGGCGGGGAGCGAATCGTACCAATTGTAAAACCTAGCGAAAAGTCCGGGATGCGAATAGCGCAACCGGCGCGTAATGCCGGTGAATTGCGCTTTATCGGCGATATCCTCTCGCTAATTGAGTGCTTCCCAGTCCAGCGGTTGCCAACTCGCCGCCTCATCGGCCAAGTTCGCGCAAGCCTTATCCGCGCGAGCCTTATCCGCGTAAGCTCTTATCCGCGTAAGCCTTGCCACAGCAGAGCGAGCGAGATCAGGAACATCAACAGGTAGGATATCTGGTAAAACCGCTGCTGCGGCGTCTTGCGCACCAGCCATATGCCCAGAAAATTGGCGGCGATGGCAAGCGGCAACAGCGCCAGCGAGGTCGCGAAATTGCGCGGCGAGAATTGCCCGAGCATGAAATAGGGCAGGACCTTCATCCAGTTCACGAAGGCGAAAAAGATCACGCTGGTGCCGACCAGCGTCAGCTTGTCGAGCCGCTGCGGCAGGATGTGGATTTGAAACGGCGGCGCGCCGACCTGGATCAGGAGCGACATGAAGGCGGACAGCGCGCCCCACAACATGCCAAGCGCAACCGGCGGCCGGTGCGGCTTATCGTGAGCCTGCCGCAGCCCGGTGAGGAGCCGTGGCCCGAGCCAAGTGCCGAGCCACGTATAGAACACGAAGGCAAGCCCGATCGCGCCGACGGTGACTTCGATTGCGGCATTTGAGACCGAACTGGCGAACAGCGTCGCCGCACCGATGCCGAACAGCGAGCCGGACATCAGCACTTTCAGATTCCAGGCGCTCCATTTGTGGCGATAGGTCCAGATCGAGATCAGATCCTGGCACATCAGGATCGGCAGCAGGATGGCCGCGCCTTGCAGCGGCGGCACGGCGAGCGCCACGAGCGGTGTCGCGATCATGCCGATGCCGATAAAGCCGCCTTTGCCGAGGCCGAGCACGGTCACGGCGGGGATCGCCAGGAGATAGAAGAACGGGTCAGTGATCACGGGTTGAATTGAGCCAAACGCGGAGGGTGACGCGTGACATAGATCAAAGCCCATGACCTCCGCCAGCTTAGAGATGCATGGCCGAGCCGCCACTATGGTACGACTTGCAATCGGCGTCGGGTCCCTGACAATGAGCTGAAAAAGCCGGGAGGCACGTTATGGATGCCCGAACGAGCCGCTATCACGAGGTTTACGCGCGCTGGCAGCGCGATCCGCAGGCCTTCTGGGGCGAGGCCGCCGCCGCAATCGACTGGTTCGAGAAGCCGAAAACCGTGTTCGATCCGCAGGCCGGCGTCTATGGCCGCTGGTTTCCGGACGGCGTCTGCAACACCTGCTTCAATGCCGTCGACCGCCAGGTCGATGCCGGGCGCGGCGAACAGGCGGCGATCATTTACGATTCACCGCTCGCCGGCACAAAACGCACCATCACTTATCACCGCCTGTTGACCGAAACCCAGGTGCTCGGCGGCATGTTGCGCGACCTCGGCGTGCAAAAAGGCGACCGCGTCATTCTCTACATGCCGATGGTGCCGGAAGCGGTCATCGCGATGCTCGCTTGCGCCCGGATCGGTGCCGTCCATTCGGTCGTGTTCGGCGGTTTCGCCGCGCGCGAATTGGCGACGCGTATCGACGACGCCACGCCGAAGCTCATTCTCTCCGCGAGCTGCGGGCTCGAGCCGGGCCGCATCGTGCATTACAAGCCGCTGCTCGACGAAGCGATCGCGCTTGCCAAGCACAAGCCCGACGCCTGCCTGATCCTGCAACGCCCGCAGGCGCAGGCGGCGCTGATCGAAGGCCGCGATCGCGACTGGGCGGCGATGCGCGATCACGCGCTCGTCCATGCCCGCTCGGCTTGGGATTGCGTGCCGGTCAAGGCGACCGATCCGCTCTACATTCTCTACACATCCGGCACGACCGGCCGGCCGAAAGGCGTGATGCGCGACAATGGCGGCCACATGGTCGCGCTGAAATGGTCGATGAAGAATCTCTACGGCATCGATCCCGGCGACGTGTGGTGGACCGCGTCCGATATCGGCTGGGTGGTCGGCCATTCCTACATCGTCTATGCGCCGCTGCTTCATGGCGCGACCAGTATTCTTTACGAGGGTAAGCCGGTCGGCACGCCGGATGCCGGCGCGTTCTGGCGCGTCGTCGCCGAGCACGGCGCCGTCGCTTTGTTCACGGCACCGACGGCGTTCCGCGCGATCAAGAAGGAAGACCCAAGCGGCAAACTGTTCGCGCCGCACGATCTGAAAAAATTCCGCACGCTTTTTCTTGCGGGCGAGCGCGCCGATCCGCCAACGCTCGACTGGGCAGAGCAGCTGCTCAACGTGCCGGTGGTCGATCATTGGTGGCAGACCGAGACCGGCTGGTGCATTGCCGGCAATCCTGTGGGCCTTGGGCTGTTGCCGATCAAGCACGGCTCGCCGACCGTGGCGATGCCGGGCTACGACGTCCGCATCGTCGATGAAGGCTCGCATGAGCAGCCGGCCAACAAAATGGGCTCGATCGTCGTCAAGCTGCCGCTGCCGCCCGGCTGCCTGCCGACCTTGTGGCAGGCCGACGCGCGCATGCGCGAAAGCTATCTCGAGGAGTTTCCGGGCTTCTACAAGACCGCCGACGCCGGCTTCAAGGACGAGGACGGCTATGTCTTTGTCATGGGCCGCACCGACGACATCATCAATGTCGCCGGCCACCGGCTCTCGACCGGCGGCATGGAAGAAGTGTTGGCCTCGCACCAAGATGTGGCCGAATGCGCCGTGCTTGGCATCAAGGATGAGCTCAAGGGCGAGGTGCCCTGCGGCTTCATCGTGCTCAAATCCGGCGTCGACCGCTCGCCGGCCGATATCGAGAAGGAATGTGTCGCGCTGATTCGTGACAGGATCGGCCCGGTGGCGGCGTTCAAGCTTGCCATTACCGTCGGCCGCCTGCCGAAAACGCGCTCGGGAAAGATACTGCGCGGCACCATCAAGAAAATCGCCGACGGCGACGCCTGGCAGATGCCGGCGACCATCGACGATCCGGCGGTTTTGGATGAGATCGGGGTGGCGTTGAAAGGGAAGGGACTAGTGTCGTAATTCGATTGTAGCCTTAATGAGCGAAACTGACCCTGGGTTTCGTTGCCGCCACGGGTCGGTTCATAGCAACGGGCACCGCCTTCTCTCTCATGCGTTAAAGTGCATGACGCATATCGCCGGACGACTGCTCATATGTGCGGTGACAATGTTGAGCGCGCCTGTCTGTGCGCAGGCGCCGGCAGATGCGCCCGCGAGCGCGCCTGCAAATGCGACGACCAGCCCGCCCGCCGCCGACAGCGCTACGCCGCCGGCAGTGCCGGGTTCTCCCGCGACAAACGATAATTCCAGCCAAGACAAACCGGCGCCATCACCGGCCGAACAACCCGCTGCTCAAGCTCCAGCAGCGCCAGCGGCACCAGCACCTGCCAGCCAGGTCGCGGCGCCCGCGCCCGCGCCGCCGTTCACGCCGCACAATCCGCCGACGTCCGAAGATATCTGCCGTGCCATCGAACAAGACGCGGCAGAGAACCAGTTGCCGGTCGAGTTCTTCGCCCGGGTGATCTGGCAGGAGAGCCGTTTCAATGCGCAGGCCGTGAGCGCGAAAGGCGCCCAGGGTATCGCGCAATTCATGCCGTCGACCGCGGATTATCGCGGACTGGTGGATCCGTTCGATCCGATCGAGGCTTTGAAAAATTCGGCAAGCTATCTGCACGATCTCAAAGCGCAGTTCGGCAATCTCGGGCTTGCCGCTGCGGCCTATAATGCCGGGCCGGGCCGGGTTGCTGCCTTCGTCGCCGGGCGCCGCGGGCTGCCGAGCGAGACGCGCAATTACGTTGCCATCATCACCGGCTGGACCGCCGACGAATGGGCCTCACCGAAGCCGCCCGCGACCTCGGAAACCACGATCCCGCAAGGCATTCCGTGTACGCGACTTGCCAATCTCATTCTCGCGCCGAAGGCCGAGGCGCAGCGCATCGCCGCTTACGTGCCGCGCTGGGGCATGCAGCTCACCGCCAATTGGTCGGAAAGCCGGGCCTGGGCGATCTATCGCATGATCCAGAAACAATACGCGGCGCTGATCGGCGACCGTGAGCCGATCGTGATCAGGAGCCGCGGCATCGGGCTCGGCTTTGCCACGCGCTACAATATCCGCATCGGCGACGACGACCGCTCTTATCTCGATCGCTTCTGCAACAAGCTCATTGCCGCCGGCGGCGCCTGCGTCGTACTACGGAACGATCGGGGCTGAAACTTATTACTCGCCGGTGTTATTCGCCTTTGCCGCTGAGCTGTTTAAGCTTGGCGAACACGGCCTCGACATTGAGATCTTCGCCCTGCTTCTGCTGCGCGGGTTCGGGCTCCGGCTCTTCCTTCGGCGCGGTAGTGACGGAGGCGGGCAAGAGCGTCGCGCCCTGCGCCTCGATCGGCACCGGCTTCTCCTTCGCCGCCTTCTGCACTTCAAGATCGAGATCGATCTGCGAGGAGAGCCCGAGTGTCACCGGATCGAGCGGCGTGAGATTGGCCGAATTCCAATGCGTGCGCTCGCGGATCGCTTGGATGGTCGATTTGGTGGTGCCGACGAGCCGCATGATCTGGCTGTCTTTCAGTTCGGGATGATTGCGCACCAGCCAAAGAATGGCGTTCGGGCGGTCCTGGCGGCGCGATACCGGCGTATAGCGCGGGCCTTTCTTCGGCTTCGCTTCCGGCAGCCGCACTTTGGGATCGGCAATATGCAGCTTGTAGTTCGGATCGGCCTCGGCGGCGGCGATCTCCTCGCGGGTCAGCTGTCCGGTGAGGATGGGATCGAGCCCTTTGATGCCCTGCGCCGCATCGCCGTCGGCGATCGCCTTCACTTCCAGCGGATGCAAATTGCAGAGCTGGGCGATCTGGTCGAACGACAGCGACGTATTCTCAACCAGCCACACGGCTGTCGCTTTCGGCATCAGGGGCGCGGTTGCCATAGATAAATCTCCTCTGTGCTCCGCCCGCCCGTCGGGGCGAAGCCACTAAAGTCATCGGGGATGACTGGAATGCTGGCAATATAAGCGGGTGGCCTGTCACAAGCAACCAGTGGAATGGAACCGGCGCTTCGCGGCTGCGGCAAAACGCGCTGAATAAAGACAGATAAAACAAGGACTTCCGATGGATCACAGGGAAACCGACCGCCGCGAAATTGCCGCCGTCCGCGCGCTTTTGGGCGCCAAGCCCAGGCCGGTCGGCTGGGCCGAGCGACGGTCGCGGATCGAGGAGGTCGGTTCGGTCTGGCCGGTCGCCGCCGACGTGACCTTAACGCCGGTCGACGCCGGCGGCGTGCCGGCGGAATGGTCGATCGTGCCCGGCAGCGATCCGTCCCGGGTTCTGATGTTCTTTCACGGCGGCGGTTATTGCTCGGGCTCGCTTGTCAGCCATCGCCGCATGGTCACCGAGGCAGGGCGCGCGGCGCAAATCCGCACGCTCGCGGTGGCTTACCGGCTCGCGCCTGAACATCCATTTCCGGCCGCGTTCGACGACGCGCTTTCGGCTTACCGATTTCTCCGCCAACAAGGCATCGCGGCTTCACACATCGCAGTTGGCGGCGACAGCGCCGGCGGCGGGCTGACTGTCGCACTGATCAACCGGTTGCGCGACTTGCATGAAGAGCCGCCGGCTTGTGCCTGGCTGTGCTCGCCATGGACCGATCTCACCATGTCGGGCGCGACGCTGACGACAAAAGACGCCGTCGATCCGCTGATCCACAAAGGCTATCTGGAAGAACTGGCCGCGGCCTACGTCCCCGCCGGCATGGATCGGAAGGATCCACGCGTATCCCCGCTTTATTCCGATCTCGAAGGATTGCCGCCCACGCTCGTTCAGGTCGGCTCGGCGGAAACACTGCTTGCTGATGCGACGCGCTTTGCCGCTGCAGCCGGGGCGGCCGATGTCGCTCTAACGCTGGAAATATGGCCGCATATGACGCATGCGTGGCATATGTGGAACGCACATCTCGATGCCGGTCGCCGCGCGCTTGGCAGCGCCGGCGCCTTTATCCACCGTCATTTGTATTAGTTAGCCGCAGAAATCCATCTCGCCGCTCGTGCCGGCGCGCTTCGGTCTTTTGTTAGCGCGCGATCTTTTTCAGAAAATCGCTTTCCAGCTTCGCCGCTGATGCTCTAAAAGCCTTCGGCTGTGCATAGTCGGGGGGCTGTCACAATGGTGGGAACGCTCGACGGAAAGGTCGTCATCGTCACCGGTGCCGGGCGCGGTCTCGGCCGCGTCATGACGCTTGGCTTGCTTGCCGCGGGCGCTTGTGTCGCCGGGGTCGAGCTCGACGAAGCGGTTCTCGAGGAGACGCAGCAACTCGCCGAAGACGCGGGCGCAAGCGAGCGCTTCCTCGGCATCGTCGCCGACGTCACCTGGGATGAAAGCGGACCGAAAATCGTGCGCGCTTGCGCCGAGCGCTTCAGCCGGCTCGACATTCTGATCAACAATGCCGGCGTCAGCACGGGGACGCTGCGCGGTGAGGGGCGCCCGGTCGGAAAATTGTGGGAGACTACGCCGGAAGAATTTCGCCGCGTCATTGCGGTCAATGTGATCGCGCCGTTTTTGATGGCGCGCGCCGCGCTGCCGACGCTGATTGCGCAGCACTGGGGCCGCATCATCAATGTGACGACGTCGCTCGATACGATGTGGCGAAGCTTCATGCAGCCCTATGGCGGCTCCAAGGCCGCCAACGAGGCGCATCTCCTCGCCATGGCCCACGAGCTCGACGGCACCGGCGTCACCGCCAATGTGCTGGTGCCGGGCGGCGCCGCCGACACGCGGCTCGTCTCGCGCGCTGCGGCACCGGATCGTTCCAAGCTGATCTCGCCTGACGTGATGGTCGCGCCGCTGCTCTGGCTGTGCTCGAACGCCTCCGACGGCGTTACCGGTCAGCGCTTTGTCGGGGCGAGCTGGGACCAAGCGCTGCCGCCGCAGGAAGCAGCGCAAAAGGCCGGCGCGCCGATGGCCTGGCAACAGCTCGGCCGCCAGGCGGTGCTGCCGGACAGCATGCCGAAGTAGGCGCCCGCCGCATTTTATCAGATGTGCCGGCGTGGCAACCCGGGGTGGCTTTCCCTCCGTCGCCCGAGCAGCTAAATGTTTTTTTGCAAGCGGGATGAGCAAATTCCGCGTTGAGAAAGGTGATAATGCGATGAAGCCTGGGGAAACGACCGAGTCCAAGGACGTTGCCGAAAAAGTCTTCGATGTCGGCATCGACGAGCGGCTGTCTTACGATCAATTGTTCATCTTGGGGCTGCAGAACATTTTCGGCATGACCGGGATGTTCGTTTTTCCGGGCATTCTCGGCCGCTCGTTCAATCTCGCGCCGGAGCAGATCGCCTATCTCTACGGCATGACCTTTCTGGTCTGCGGCTTCGTCACCATCCTGCAGTCGACGCTGCTGCTGCGCTTGCCGATCATTCAGGGTCCCTATGCGGGAAGCTTTGCGACCTTGCTTGCGGTCGGCCATGTGCCGAATGCCGGCCTCGGCGCCGCCTATGGCTCGTTCTTCGTCGCCGCCTTGATCTGGTGCGTACTGACGGTGCCGATCGCGGGCTTCAGCGTCATCGGTTTCTTCTCGCGCTTTCTGCGCGCACCGCTCATCGCCGGCATGATCGTCATCTTCATCATGATCCAGGTCTCCAACGTGGCGCTGCCGGGCTGGATTGGGCAGGTGCAGAGTCCTGGCTTTCCGACGGTGAATTTTCTCACCGGTGCGCTCGCGGTCGCGGTGATTGTCGCGGTGAGCCTGTGGGGCGGCAAATTCCGCCGCGCCGCGATCCTGATCGGGCTCGCCGCCGGCACGATCTGCTACGCGGTGTTCCGTCCGGTGTCGCTGGCCGCGGTGATGAATGCGCCGCTTCTGGTCGCGCCGCAGGTCTTTCCGTTCGGCTTTGCGGTGCAGACCGATCTCGTCGTCGTCTTTCTGCTCGTGTTGCTGCCGGCCAGCATCGGCTCGATGGCGCTTTATCAGATGGTCGGCGAATGGGGTGGCCAAGAGGTATCGTCGGCGCGCATGTCGCAGGGCATCTTCGCGATTGGTCTCGGTGGCGTGCTTGCCGGCTTGGTCGGCGGCTTCAGCACCATCGTCTATCCGGACAATATCGGCATGTTGCGCACCACCCGCGTCGGCTCGCGCTATGCGACGCTTGCCGCCGGCGTGTTGCTGATCGTGCTCGGCGCGTCGATAAAATTCGACCTTCTGCTCGTGGTCGTGCCGCTGCCGATTCTCGCCGCCGCGGCGACGCTGCTGTTCGGCATCGTCCTGATGCACGGCGTGCACATCATGGCCAAGGTCGACTGGGACGACCGCAAATATATCGTCGCGGGGCTCGCCATGCTGGTCGCGCTCGGCGGCATGTTCATTTCGCCGGAAGTGCAGGCGCAGATGCCGCTCCTGGTCCGGCTCGTCGCCACCCAGCCGGTGATTTCCGGCGGTCTCACGCTTGTTGTGCTGTACGCGCTCCTTTGCGGCACGCCGCCGAAGGAGGCGTAGCAAAGGGCAGGGCTACTCCGCCGCCAGCTTCTGTTTATGCGCGTTGATCGCCGCCCAGATGCGGCTCGGCGTTGCCGGCATGTCGATGTGCTCGATGCCGAGCGGCTTGAGCGCATCGAGAATGGCGCTGATGATCGCCGGCGGCGCACCGGTGGCGCCGGCTTCGCCCGCGCCTTTGACCCCGAGCGGGTTGGTCGTCGACGGCACTTCGGCGATCTCCGAAACGAGGTCGGGAAAATCTTCGGCGCGCGGCATGGCGTAGTCCTGGAAGCTGCCGGTCACGAGCTGGCCTTCGGCATCAAACACGATGGCTTCCATCAGCGCCTGGCCCACGCCTTGCGCGACGCCGCCGTGAACCTGGCCCTCGCACAGGAGCCGGTTCATGACTTTGCCGACATCGTCGACTGCGGCATAGCGTGCGAGCGTCACGTGCCCCGTCTCCGGATCGATTTCCACTTCGCACAAATGGCAGCCGTTCGGATAATTCGGCGGCTCGGCGGCGAAGGTGCCGGACGCTTCGAGCCCGACGTCAAATTGCGGCGGCAGCATTGCCGGCCGGTAGAAACCCTTGGCGACGGCGGTCAAAGGCAATGAACGATCGGTGCCGACGATGCGGAACGCGCCGTCCTTGAATTCGATATCGCCAACTGAGGCTTCCAGCATCAGCGCCGCCATCGGCTTCGCCTTTTCGACGATGCTGTCGGCCGCGCGCTTGAGCGCGTTGCCGCCGATCTGCATGCTGCGCGAGCCGTAAGTGCCGCGGCCGAACGGCACGGCGTCGGTGTCGCCTTGCACGTAGCGGACATTCTCGAACGGCACGCCGAGCCATTCCGACACCATCTGCGTATAGACGGTTTCGTGGCCCTGGCCGTGGGAATGGGTGCCGGCGAGAATGGTCAGCATGCCGCTCGGATCGAAACGCAGCACCATGCGGTCGTTGAACACCGCAGCCTCTTCGAGGAAATAGCCGATGCCGCGGCCGCGCAGCTTGCCGTTCTTCTTCGATTCGGCGGCGCGCTTGGCAAAGCCGTCCCAATCGGCAAGCTTCAGACATTCGTCCATGACATGGGCGAAATCGCCGCTGTCATAGGTGATGCCGGTCTGGATCTTGTACGGCATGGCGGAAGCCGGAATGAAATTGCGCCGCCTGATCTCGATGACATCGACGCCGATGACCTTGGCCGCGCGGTCGAGCAGCTGCTCGATGAGAAAAGCCGCTTCCGGCCGTCCGGCGCCGCGATAAGGCGCAAGCGGAATGGTGTTGGTGAGGACCGCATGCGCCACGGCGTGCACCGCCGGAATCTGATAGACGCCGGGCGACAGGCGTATCGCAAACAGCGGCACCACCATCGACGCGCCGAATACGTGGGAGCCCATGGCGTGGAGTGCGCTGACGCGCAGGCCGAGGATCTTGCCTTTGTCGTCGAGCGCGAGCTCGCCGGTAACGACCTGATCGCGGCCGTGCGAATCACCGAGAAGCGCCTCCGAGCGCGTCGACACCCATTTCACCGGCCGACCGCCGACGCGGCGCGACGCCCACACCACAAGGGCGTCCTCGGGATAGCCGCCGTGCTTCATGCCGAAGCCGCCGCCGACATCGGGCGAGATCACGCGCAGCTTGGTCTCGGCGACTTTCAGCACCTGGCCGGCGACGGTGGAGCGGGTGCCGTGCGGATTCTGCGTGGTCGAATAGAGCGTGTAATTGCCGCACTCGGGATGATATTGGCCGATCGCGGCGCGCGGCTCGATCGAATTGGCGCTGATGCGCGCATTGTTCAGCTTGAGCCTGATGACGTGCTTGGCATTGGCAAAGGCGGCGTCGGTCGCTTCCTTGTTGCCCATCATCAGCGTGAACGAGATGTTGTTTGGCGCCTCGTCCCACAGCACCGGCGCGCCGGGCTTCACCGCGTCCTCGACGCCGATCACCGCGGGCAGCGGCTCATAGTCGATCTCGACAAGTTCGGCGGCATTGCGCGCCTGATTGAGCGTTTCGGCGACGACAAAGGCGACGCGCTCGCCGACGGTGCGGACCCTCTCGCCTTCGAGGATCGGCCGCAGCGTGCGAAAGCCCTTCGGCCCGCCCATGTCCTGCGGCATCGGTGGCGCCAGCGGACCCAGGCCGTCGGCCGCGACATCGGCGCCGGTGAGCACGGCGAGCACGCCGTCGGCCGCCTTGGCCTTCGCGGTGTCGATGTGCTTGATGCGCGCATGCGCGTGCGGTGACATGACAACGACGCCATAGCACTGGTATGGCAGGTCGAAGTCATCGACATAACGGCCGCGGCCGGTGATGAAGCGCGGATCCTCGACCCGCGGAACGGGCTGACCGATGCCGAATTTTTGCACGCGTTTCCTCCTCGCCAAGCAAGATGTCTCCCCGCTTACGGCGAGGGAGACACGACAGCTTACTTGCGATTTGCGGCGATGAAAATGCGGGCAGCCCGGCTGTTTCCCCGATATTGCGCGCGCTATTGCAATCGCTTGGCCGCGTCCTCGACGATGCTCAGATCGGTATGTTTGGCGAGATCGACCGAGCCGCTGAAGAAGCCGAGTTCCTTGGTGATGTCCATGTTCTTCTTCAGCGCGTCGAGGTCGGGCTTGCCGTCGCGATCGCGATAGTAGTCCCGCTTGGTGAACAGCCAGTCGAGCCGCTCTGGCGGCACTTTGAGAAGTTTTGCGCCGATCGCGACGACTTCGGCGTGGTTCTTCGGGTCGAGATACCAGCGCTCGATGCGCAGCACGTCCTCCATGAAATCGACCATGGCCGCGCGATTCTTGTCGAGGAAGGACTTGCGCGCGGTCCAGATGATCATCTGGGTGCGGCCGACGCCTTCTTTCTGCGTGAACAACACATTGCTCGGGTCGCGCAGCGCCGGATTGAGCGAGAACGGCAGCACGCCCGGCACCATATCGACCTTCTTCTCCGCCAGCATCGCCGCCATGGCGGGGAAGGGTGCTTCGATCGTCGTGTAATCGCGCTTGTCGTCGAGGCCGTGCTTGTGCAGCATCGCCTTCATGGCGATATCGATGCCGCTGCCGGTGGCATTTGTGGCAATCACCTTGCCCTTGAGATCCTCGATCTTGGCGATGCCGCCGTCCTTGCGCACGAAGAACTCGTCGGAATAGTAGCCCGGCGCGCCGTCCTGAAACTCATCGGCGATCACCTGCAGATCGTCGATGCCGGCGTTCTGGATGGCGAGCCCCAGCGTCGAGTAAGCGAGATCGGCGATCTCCAGTTCATTCACCGCCAGCGCCGTGATCATCGGCGGCGTGCCCTGATAACGCACCGCCTCGAAGTCGTAGGATGTGCCCCAGTGCTTGGCGAGGTCCTTCTTCTCCGCCAAGAGCGAGGCCCAGTTCGCCACCGGCACGACATAAGCAGCCCTGATCTTGATCGGATCGGCTTGCGCGCCGCAAATGCCGGCCAGTGCGGTGGCGAGGGCGCCTAAAGCGCCGAGCGTGAAATTCCGCATAATGTTCATCCCTCCCTTGGAATTCTTATCAGTTTTGCAAGTCAGACAGTGTCGGCGACAACGGCGTGGATGCGAAGCAGCTCCGGTATGGTCGCCGGATCGCGCCGGCCGAAGCCGCATTCGGTGGCAACGGAAAAGCTTTGCGCATGATTCTGTAGATGACGCTTGGCCGTCTCCAGACGCCGCCCGGTGCCTTCGACGCCGTCGGTGTGATGCACGAGGCCGAGGCACAGTTCGGTTTCCGGCCGCAATTTAAGCCGTTTCAGCGGTGCGAAATAGGCGTCATCGGAACGGTTGCGCGGCACCGGCATATGGACGAGTTGCACCGGCCGTGCAATCCGCTGCGCCAGGCGATTGGCGAATTCGACCATGTCGCTCATGTCGGTCGGCTCGACGACGTGCTTGTGGCCGGAATCGCCGTAGCAGAGGTGATAGAGCAGATCGATGTCGTTGGGCACGCGGTTGCCGAGCTCGACCAGGATATCGGCGAAAGTCTCCTGCATCTCCGCCTTGGTGCGGCCGTAGCTTGACGCCTCGTTGCGTTCGAGGCGGGCGAAGACGGCGGACGCGACGTCGAACTGGATCGCGAGCTCGTCGTGGGGAATGGCGGCCGCGATCTTGTCGATCTCGCGCTTGAGCGCCTCGTTATAGATCGGATCGATCGCTGAATGGAGCGTGTCGACCAGGAACAGCCAGATGACCGAATGCGCCGGCACCAGATCGACCTGGAACTTCGTACCCGCCGGAATCTTGCCGGCGTTCTTCAGCCGTTTGAACTCGGCATAGGAAGTCTTGGCGATATCGGCATAGAACAGATTGTCGAAACGCACGTCCTGCAGCGTGGCGCCGGGTTTGAGCGCATAGCGCTCGCGGCCGGTGCCGGTGGCATGGATGCGGAAGAACTCGCCGGATTTCGCAAAGGCGGGATTTTCCGAAAACACCGGCTCGAGCCAGCTGATCCAGTCGCCGCGCTCGCCGGTTTCACCGTCCGGCAGCCGCTTGATGCGTGTGCCGAGCGCAGCGCTGACCTGTTCGAAGACTTCGCCGGCGCTCGCCATCGGCACGCTGCCGACCAGATAGACGTCACGGGACATTTCGTTGTTCCTCTTGTCTTGGCATCGGATCGACGCCGCTAGCCGCCGCAACATTCGGCATGGATTTTCAGGAGCGACCGCACCGTCTCCTCCGAACGGGCGCGCGCCATGCCGCATTCGGTGGCGATGCCGAAATCCGGCGCATAGTGGCGCGCCGCGGCGATGCGCGCCTTGGTGCCTGCGGCGCCGTCTTTCGCATGCACGACGCCGAGAAAGAGCGCAGTACCATCGCCAAGCTTCAGATCGCGAAGCGGCTTGTGGAATGCATCGTCGCTGCGCTCAATCGGCACCGGCATGTGGATATAGGCAAGCTTGTGAGCGATCGACGTCGACAGCGTATTGGCGAAGTCGACCATAGCTGCGGCGTCCTTGGGCTCGACGAAATGTCTAGCGCCGAAATCGCCGTAGCAGAGATGCAGGCCGAGCTCGACGTCATCGGGGATCGCGGCGCACAGCCGCTGCATGCGCGCGATGATCTTTTCGCGCGGTTCGTCGCCGCAGGGCACCGCATCCGTTGTCTGTCCGTCCCAGACCACCATCTCGTTGCAGACATCCCATTGGATGCAGAGATCGCGATGTGGAATGTGCCGGCACAAAGCGGCCACTTCGGCGATCATCGCCTTCTCATAGGCCGCTTCCACGGCGGCGAGCGCCTCCGGCATCACCACCGAACTGACCACGGCAAAGGGCGTCGGCAGGCAGACCTGAAAGCGGATGTGCTTCGGCAGTTCGTCCTTGTCGCGCGCCGCGATGAAGTCGAGATAGGAGGCCCGCGCCTCGCGCGCATAGCCGAGCTCGCCGAAATGCACCTCGGACGGTTTGACGCCTTCGGCGAGCGTCAGCAGCGCGAAGCGATTGGTCGGGCGCACCTTGCCCGAAGGATCCGGCCGCAGGAATGTCGAGGCGCGCAACAGCGGATATTGCCAGCTGATCCACAATTTGCGGCCGCCGACTTCGCCGTCGGGAATGCGCTGGAGATGCGGGCCGAGCTCCTTGCCGACGGTGCGAAACACATCTTCGACCGTGTCGAGGCCGATGCTGCCGACAAGATGGACGTTCATCGCGCTTCCTCCCGCAAGACTTCATCGCCATGCGGTCGGACACGCTGATGGGCCCGTTCCCGCCGGCAAGCCTTTTGTGCCGTCGAGTTGACAGGTCCCAAGCCATAATGTCCAATAAGAATATCCCCGTTTGACATAAGCTCTCGTTATGCCCCCCAGCGTCGATCCCAAGCGGCTGATCGAACTGTTGCGCATTGCCGATCGCGGCTCGTTCACGCGCGCCGCCGCCGCATTGGGCGTGTCGCAGCCGGCATTGTCCAACAGCGTCGCTGTTCTGGAAAAGATGCTCGGCGTGCGCGTGTTCGATCGGACGCGAAACGGCGCGACCTTGACTGAATTCGGCCGGCTGCTCGCGGGCCATGCGGCCGCCATCAACTCGGTCCTGTCGCGCGCGGCCGATGAGCTCGAAGCCAAGAAGCGCGGCCTTGAGGGATCGCTGGTCATCGGCGCCTCTCCGGTCGCTTGCATCGATATCGTTCCGGCCGCGGTCGCGCGCCTCAAGCGCGAAACGCCGAATATCGTCGTTTCCATCGACGAGCGCGCCGACGATGAATTACTTGCCGGGCTGCGCAGCGGCGAGATCGATTTGGTGGTCAATTCCGCAGGCTTGCTTCCTGACGGTCCCGATATCGTTAGCGAGACATTGGCGCGCGATATCTTTGTGGTGGCCATGCGCGCCGGTCATCGGCTGGCGCGCAAGAAGTCTCTTACGATCGCCGAATTGCGCGACGAACAATGGATAATGCCGGGTCCGCATGCGACTATGTCGCGGCAGATCGAGCTGTTGTTTTCGGCGGAGAACCGGCCGTGGCCGTCGCAAGCCATTATCACCAACTCGATCACGGCGCTGAAATCCATCATCATGCAATCCGACTGCGTGACGATATCGTCAAAGAAACTCGTGCAGCTCGAGCTTGACGCGCGCCGTCTGGCCTGCGTGCCGCTGCGCAAACAGCATTTCACGCGTGAGATTTGCCTGCGGCGGCGCCGGGCGCCGAGCTCGCCGTTGGTCGAGAGATTCATCGCCGCCGTTCGCGCGGCGGCCGCGCGCTAGCACAGCCTGTGCCGCCACCCGCAATTCTGCGTTATGGTTCCGGCCGGGAGAACGCCAAGCAGGATATAAAGCCGGGACATAAACATGACGCCCAACGCAGCGCATTTCGATTACATCATTGTCGGCGCCGGGTCCGCCGGCTGTGTGCTTGCCAATCGGCTCACCGCATCGGGACGGCATCGCGTCCTTCTGTTGGAAGCAGGCGGGCGCGACAGCAATATCTGGATTCACATTCCGCTCGGTTACGGCAAGCTGTTCGACAATGCCAAGGTCAATTGGCTCTACAAGACCGAGCCCGAGCCCGAGCTGAACAATCGCCGCGTGATCCAGCCGCGCGGCAAGGTCCTGGGCGGGTCAAGCTCGATCAACGGGCTGCTTTATATCCGCGGTCAGCATGAGGACTACGATCATTGGCGCCAGCTCGGCAATGCCGGCTGGGCCTTCCAAGACGTGCTGCCGTATTTCAAGCGCGCCGAAGATCAGCAGCGCGGCGCCGACGAGTTGCACGGCGCCGGCGGGCCGCTCGCGGTGTCCGACGTGAGTGAGCCGCATCCGCTGTGCGATGCGTTCATCGCGGCCGCAGTAGAGGCTGGTTATCCACGCAACGACGATTTCAACGGGCCGGGCCAGGAAGGCGCCGGCTATTTCCAGCTCACCACCAAAAACGGCCGGCGCTGGTCGACCGCGGTCGGCTATCTGCGCCCGGCGCGCAAGCGGCCCAATCTGACGATCGTGTCCGAGGCGCTGGCGACGCGTGTCTTGTTTTCCGGACGGCGCGCCACCGGCGTGGAATATCGCCAAGGCGGTACGACGCACACGGCTTTTGCCGACGGCGAAATCGTTCTCGCCGGCGGCGCGTTCAATTCGCCGCAGCTTTTGCAACTCTCCGGCGTCGGGCCGGCAAAACTGCTGCGCGATCTCGGCGTCGAAGTCGTCGCCGACATGCCCGGCGTCGGCGCCGACCTGCAAGACCATTTGCAAATCCGCATGCAGTATCGCTGCACCGAGCCGATCACCATGAACGACGTGATCAACAACTGGCGCCACCGCTACGCTGAAGGCCTGCGTTATCTGTTGTCGCGCAAAGGCCTGTTGACCATCGGTGCCGGCTACGCCGCCGCCTTTCTGCGTACGCGGCCCGAACTTGCTACGCCCGATGTGCAGATCCATTTTCTCATCTTCAGCGCCGACACCGCCGGCGCCGCGCTGCATCCGTTCCCGGGCTTCATAGCTTCGGTGTGCCAATTGCGGCCGGACAGCCGCGGCTTTGTGCGTATCACCTCGAGCGATCCGACCATGCCGCCGGCAATTCAACCGCGTTATCTCACGGCGCAAACCGATCGCGACACCATCGTTGCCGGATTGAAGGCGCTGCGCGGAATCATGAACCGGCCGGTGATGCGCAGATACATTGCCGAAGAGCTTGCGCCCGGCGAGGCTTGCGTCAGTGACGCCGATTTCCTTGCCTTTGCGCGCGCGACGGCAACGACGGTCTATCATCCGACCTCGACCTGCCGCATGGGCTCCGACCCGAATGCCGTTGTCGACGAGCGCCTGCGCGTGCGCGGCTTGGAGCGGCTGCGCGTCGTCGACGCCTCGATCATGCCGACGGTGGCGTCGGGCAATACCAATGCGGCCGCGGTGATGATCGGCGAAAAAGGCTCGGATATGATTTTGCAGGATGCGATGAACGCGCCGGCCGCACTGTCGGCGTAGCTGAATTAGGCGACGCTGAGCTGCAGGTTCACCGTTTGCGCCGGAACGGCCTTGTGCTGCCGCTTTGCGGCCGGCCGCAGAATGGCCATCGGCACGAGATCGACCCACTCGCCGCCGATGAAGGCGGCCTTGCGCAACACGCCTTCTTTCTTGAATCCCGCGGCGTGGTAGGCGCGAATGGCGCGCTGATTGTGCTTGAAGACGATGAGCTGGACGCGGTTGAGGTTGAGATGGTTCCAGCAGAAACCGACCGCCAGATGCAGCGCTTCTTGGCCGAGACCCTGACCGCGATTCTGTTCGGCGCCGATCCGAATTCCAATCTCGGCGCAGCGGTGCGTCGCATTGATGCCGGTGATCTGCACATAGCCGATGATCAGCGGCAGGTCGATTTTGCGGATGGCGAAGACGACTTTGGTCGGGTCCTTGCCGAGGCTTTCCCACCATTGCTGATGGACCATCATGTCGACCGGCCGGTACGCAAAGTCGAGCCGCGCTGCTGCCGCGTCATTGGCCCAGCAAAATATAGGGCCGAAATCCTCCGGCACCAGCGGGCCGATCGTGATGTGTTTGGCCAACAGCATGGGCGTGAAATGACTCTGCGATATTGCGCCGACGCCGCGTTAGCCGTGACCGAGCCATTGCAGTTTGCGCTGCTTCATCCCCTTGGTTTGCACGACGCCGCAGCCGTTGCTGCCGCAGACGATTGCAGCGACGCGAAGCTGCGCGTGCGCCGCAGTCACGGCGGCCGGCACCTCCGGCGCCATTGCCGCGGCGCGGCTTGCGATCAGGCCGACCGACACGATCGTTGCAGCGGCGAGAGTGGAGAGAAGAATTCTGCGCATGCATAGCCTCCTTAAGGCTTGGGTGAGGTGGTTTGAGTGACGAGGGCGGGTTGGCACGCCAAGTTTCGGCGTGCGCTGACGCGGCACGGCGCAGCCGGCTTGTGTGATGACAGAGATTGGCGAACGCGCGCGCAAGACATCAGCCACAGGACATCAGCCACAAGACATCAGCCACGGTCTACCCGAACAAGCGCAGCTCGAAAGCTGGCAAGTGGTGCGGCGCCCCTGCAAATGCGTACGAAATTATGGTGAATGAAGCGTTAATGCGCGGTTCTGGCGGAGCATGGACTCTTCGGAAAACCGGCAGCCTTCTTTCCGGATTGCGCTCTAGTCCTTGCGATCGGGCAGCGCTTGAATGTCCTTGATCTGCGCCAGCCAATAGGCCTTTTCCGACGCGAATTTCTGTGTGATCTCGTCGTTGACCGGGCCGGGTTTCCATCGCCAGTTCCTGCCGTCGCCGCTTGAACTGAGCCCGACAATCACGCTCTTAAGTCCGCCGTCGGCGCCTATCAAATAAGCGTAGCCGATGTGACTATCGTGATCGGTGATGACGATATCGGTGCCGCTTCGCTGCGGTACGATGTTCAACGAGGTTTGCCACCCTGCCGGCAGGCCGAATTTCCGGCTCTCGCCGGGGTCGATGGCCGCATTGAGCTGATAGACCTTGCAAGCGGTGCCGATATGCAGGCGGTCGCAGACATCGCCAAGGTTGATATTTTTGAATCCCTTCTGCACCGTCAATTGCGCGAGTTGGGTCAAGATCGCGGCGTCCTGAGCAGAAGCGCTCGGCGCGACAATGGCAAAGCCGACACAGGCGGCGCCCAACAGAGCGACGCCAATAAAACGGCGCAGCACCGGCGGCCGGATAGGTTTGCTTGTCATGTGATCGTCCCGGTCTCTTTGCCATTCGACATCGGCGCCCTGGCTTTTAGGCCGCCGGTTCCAGCATTGGCAATCCAAATCGCCGCGATTGAGACCGCGATGGCGTTCCTGCATAAGCCGAAAATGGGTGCGACCGGGCGTTGCGCCCGATTTTGTCCCGGTGCATGATCTTGCTGTCACAAGCAAGTGCGGCGGATTGCAGGTCCTCCAAGCTTCCGGCTGACCAGCAAGCAAAAATACCAAGCCGCCTGTCAGGGATCGGGACACCAGGAGCGGCTCCTCATGCACGATATGGTCATTAGCGGCGGCACCATCGTCGATGGTACCGGCAAGGCGTCGTTCTCAGGCGATGTCGCGATCTCGGGCGGCCGCATCGCCGCGGTCGGCGGCAAGCAGGGACCCGGCCGCCGCGAGATTGATGCCACCGGCTTGTTGGTCACGCCGGGCTGGGTCGACGTGCATACGCATTATGACGGCCAGGCGATGTGGGATCCGCTGCTGGCGCCGTCATGCTGGCACGGCGTCACGACTGTCTTGTTCGGCAATTGCGGCGTCGGCTTCGCGCCGGTGAAAAAAGAGCACCGCGGCGCGCTGATGGATCTGATGGAAGGCGTCGAAGAAATTCCCAATCCGGTGCTCGCCGCGGGCCTGACCTGGGAATGGGAGAGCTTTCCCGAATTCATGGATGCACTCGAGCAGCGGCCGCGCGCCATCGATATCGGCGCGCAGGCGGCGCATCTGCCGCTGCGCGTCTATGTGATGGGCGATCGTGCCATCCGGCGCGAAGCGGCGACGCCGGACGACATCGCCGAAATGCGCCGCCTCACCATCGAGGCGATGCAATCCGGCGCTTTCGGCTTCACCACGTCACGCACTGACTCGCACAAGACGCCGGACGGCGAGCTCGTCGCCTCGCGCGACGCGGATGCCGATGAGCTCGTCGGCATCGGCTCGGCGCTTGGCGCCGTCGGCATGGGCGCCTTCGGCATGAACAGCGATTTCGACGACGAGGACTATGAACTGGCCTGGATGACTAGGCTCGCGCGGCAGACCGGCCGGCCGGTCTGGTACCTGCTCACCGATCGCTACGAGGACCCCGAGCGTTGGCGGCGCCTGCTCAAGGCCACGCATGCCGCGCGCGCCGAAGGCCTATCATTCACGGCGCAGATCGCCGGCCGGCCGATCGGCGTCATGATGGGCGTCGGCACCGCGCTTAATCCTTTCACGGTGCGGCCGAGCTACAAGAAGCTCGAAAGTCTGCCGATCGAAGAGCAGCGCCGGCGCTTGCGCGATCCGGAGGTGCGGCGGCAAATTCTTGCGGAAAAGCCCTCTGACGCCGAAGTGGCAAAGCTCGCGCAATTCCGCCAGGCGGTGACAGGCAAGTGGGAGCGGTTCTACACCATGGGCAATCCGCCGGATTACGAGCCGGCGCCGGAAAAGAGCGTCGCGGCAATTGCCGCGCACACCGGCCGTTCGCCCGACGAAGTCGCTTACGACTACATCACCGAGGCCGATGGCCAATATCTCTACTTTCCGGTGGTGAATTATGTCGCCGGCGATCATTCGCCGATCTACGAAATGCTCAACGATCCGGCATGTCTCCTGGGGCTGAGCGACGGCGGCGCACATTGCACCTCGATCGTCGATGCCGGCGTGCCGACTTTCATGCTGATGCATTGGGGCCGCGACCGCGCGCGCGGGCCGCGCCTGCCGCTCGAACATCTGATCAAGCGGCAGACTAGCGAGACCGCCGACTTCTTCGGCTTCTCCGATCGCGGGCGGCTCGCGCCCGGACTGCGCGCGGATATCAACCTCATCGATTTCGACGGCCTGCAGGTGCAGAAGCCCGAGCTCGTGCACGACATGCCGGCCGGCGGCCGCCGTTTCGTGCAGCGCGTAACAGGTTACGAGGCGACCATTGTCGCCGGTGAGCCGATCTTCGAGCGCGGCGGACATACCGGCGCGATGCCCGGCCGGCTCGTTCGCGCCGGCCGCGATGTCGGAACGCTGGCGGCGGCGGAGTAGGGCTCAGCCGGCTTTTGGCGAGCCTTCCGTTTCCGGGCCTTCAAGGCGCTGCAAGTCGTCAGCGTCATCGCGGCCGCGCAGCGCTTCACTCATGAGATCGCTCAGCGTCGGGCGCGGCAGCGCCGCGAACGGCAATGGCCGCACCACGTCGATCGTGGCGAGCCCGAGTCGGGCGGTCAGGAGTCCGTTCAGCAAGCCTTCGCCGAGCCGCGCGGAAAGCTTCGCGGCAATACCGTGACCGAGAAGTTGCTGAATGAGACTGTCGCTGGTCGCGAGACCCCCGGTCAAAACCAGATGCGAGATCACGTGGCGCAAAAGCCGGAGCATGCCAAGCGTGCCCGGCCGCACCCCGTAAAGATACGACAGCTTGCGCAGCAGATTAAAGAAATTGATCAGCACGAACAGCATGTCGATCGAGGCGCGCGAGCTAACCGCGGTGACGACCGACACGCGCATGACAGACGCCGTGATCAGCCCGCGCGCCTCCTGATCGAGCGGCGCCATCAATTCGCGTTCGGCGAGCCGCACCAGATCGGCGCCGTCGATGATCTCGCCGAGATGGCCCTGCAGGTTTGCCCGCGCCCGGGCGAGCCGCGGCATTTTGTGGGTGAGCGAGATGAGGTCCTTCACCAACGCGCCGCCGTCGTCGCGATCGTCCGAGGCGATGACATCCTCGGCGCGCGCGTGCAGATGTTCGACATTGGCAAGCCGCATCAGGCCCGCGGTCTCGCGGATGCCGATCACGGCAAGCGAGACAGCGGCGATAGTGGTGAGGCCGAGACCAAGCCAGCCAAGTTCGGCATTGCGCAAAAAGAAATCCTTGATGAGGTCGAAGACGCCGAGCGCAATGGCGAGCAACACGAGCACGCCGGTAGCGCCCCAAAATAGCGCGCCCCAGCGAAAGCCGCGGCGTGCTGCGTCGCGCGCAGCCGGCATCGGAACAGGAAGCGCCGAGTCGGGTTCGGGGATGACCTGGATCGCTGCGCCGCTGTCGCGTTCCACCTCGCGCACCGGACTGACGGTGACGCGATCATCATCGAGCCGGAAGGCGGCGGGGCGGCGGTGCCGCCGATGCGTGCTCATTGGAGCTTGTCTCCGATGAGGAATTGCAGCGCGCGGTCGAGGCGAATATGCGGCAGCGCCGGCTTGCCGCTCTCGGTGGTTTCAAGAACCGGCGGCCGCACGCGAAGAAAGCGGAAGTCCGCGTCCTGCGGCGTGGCGGTGGCCAGCCCGCGAAACGCCTGACCGTCGCTGCGGAACAACTCTTTGGGATCGGCGGGAAGGTCGCCCGGAAACAGCGCGACCTCGGTCTCGCCGTCAAAAACTTCACCGCCGACGATCTCTCCCGCGACCGGTGTGCCGATGACGCAAGGCAGCTTTTCGCCGCGGCGTTCGACGGTCGCCTCGCGCGTCGCCCGCACCGCGGCGAGCGCGACGACATCGACCTGGGCACCGGCGATGTCGGCTTTGGTGACGGCGGGCTCGGTCAACATTTTCAGGATCGCTTCAAGACGGTCGTGACTGGCGTGATGCAGATGGTCGGCTTTGGTCGCGGCAAGCAGGATGCGATCGATCTGCGGGTGAAACAAAGTGCCCCAAAACGTCTTGCGGCCGATGCGGAAGCATTCGAGCACCGCCGTAAGCGCGCCTTCCAGATCGCGCACCGCTTCCGGCCCGGCATTGATCGCGGCCATGGCATCGACCAGCACGATCTGACGATCGAGCCTGGCAAAATGATCGCGGAAAAACGGCCGAACCACGATGTCTATATAGGCATCGTAACGCCGCCGCATCATGGCCCAGAGCGAGCCCGGCGGCGGCAATCCGTCGCCCGGCAGATCGAGCGGCGCGAAGGTCAGCGCCGGCGAGCCGGCCAATTCGCCCGGCATCAGGAAACGGCCGGGCGGCAACAGGCTCATGCCGTAATTCACGTCGCGGCAGGCGTGCAGATATTCGGTGAAGAGGCGTGAAGCGGCGAGGATCGCCTGCTCGTCCGCCGGACTATCAGGCTTGAGCGTCGCAAGATGCGCGTGCCATGCGGCGGCGGCACGGTCGCGCGGCGGCATGCGGGAGAGTTTCAGGCTTTCCGCCGACCACGCTTCGTAGCTTTTTTCCAGAAGCGGCAGATCGAGAAGCCACTCGCCCGGATAGTCGACGATGTCGAGCGTCAGGCTGTTCTCGTAGCCGCTCAGCGACTGGTAGTCGATGACGACGCGCAACTCGCTGATCTGCCGCGTCGAGTCCGGCCAATTGCGCTTGTTCACCAGCGCCTCGACATGACCTTCGTAATCGAAGCGCGGCACCGCGTCGTCCGGCTGCGGTGAGAGCTGCGCGCGGGCAATGCGGCCGGTGGCGAGCGCCTCGAAAACGGGAAAGCGCCCACCGCGCGTCAGTGCATGAATGAGCGCGGTGATGAACACGGTCTTGCCGGCGCGCGACAGGCCGGTGACGCCGAGCCGGATCGTCGGGTTAAACAGCGACGTCGAGAACTCGGAGAAGGCCCGGCCGGCAAGCCGGATTTGCTCAAAAAACTCGAACACGGCATCGCGCTCCGCAAGGGATATCGCCCAACATTGCAGCTTGCTTCGTTGGGCCTATATCATCGCAGGCGCAAGCTAAGAAGGCCGGGGGTTCGTCGCCATGCAGCGTAGCACAACTAAGATTTTGACGACTCACGTCGGCAGCCTGCCGTTCCAGTCGCTGGATAAAGGGATTGGCGCCGGCGACGAGACGCATCTCAAGGACGACGTTGCCGCTATCGTCGCGCATCAGCGCGCCATCGGCATCGATATCGTCAACGAGGGCGAATATGCCAAGGGCGGCGATTGGCTGCGCTATATGCAGAACCGCTTTGGCGGCTTCACCGAGATCGAGGCGCCGGAAGGCAAGCCGCTGGTCGAGCAGGGCAAGGACCGCGAGGAATTCGCCGACTTCTATCGCTATGCCAACGAGCGCGGCACTTTGTTTTTTACGCCCGGTGCGCAGATCGCGAAAAAGCGCCCGGTGCATGCCTGCACCGGGCCGGTCGCTTATGTCGGCCAGGCCGAGCTGAAAAAGGAGATCGACGTCACGATCGCGACCGCCGGAAAAGATAATGTCTTTCTCACCTCGACGGCGCCGGGCAGCCTCGAAGTCTATCGCCGCAATCGCTACTACAAAAACGACGAAGAATACGTTTTCGCGCTCGCCGAAGCGATGCGTGTCGAATACGAGGCGATCGCGAATTCAGGCCTGATCCTGCAGGTCGACGATGCCTGGCTGCCGGCTCTATGGGATCGCATCGGCATGGCCATGGGCCTCGACGCGTTCCGCGCGCGCAGCGAGATGCGGATCGAGGCGCTCAATCACGCGCTGCGCAATGTCGCGGAAGACAGCATCCGTTATCATCTGTGCTGGGGCAGCTGGCACGGCCCGCACGCCTACGATCTCGAATTCGACCGCATCGCCGATATCGTGCTGAAAGTGAAAGCGCAGGCCTTTCTCGTCGAAGGCGCTAATGCGCGCCACGAGCACGAATATGCGGTGTGGGAAAACATCAAATTGCCGGCCGGGAAGATTCTCATCCCCGGTGTCGTCACCCATTCGACCGACGTGGTGGAGCATCCGGAACTGGTGTCGCAGCGCATTCAGCGCTACGCGCGGCTGGTCGGCAAAGAGAACGTCATCGCCGGGACCGATTGCGGCTTCGGCGGCCGTTCGCATCCGCAGATCGCCTGGGCCAAGCTGCGCGCCATGGTCGAGGGCGCGGCGCTGGCGAGCAAGGCGCTGGGATTCGCGGCGAGTTGAGCCGCACTTGCAGAAATCGCGCGTGCGCCGTAAGCAGACAGCGCATACGAGAAAAATTGGCTTATCAAGGCCGCTCGGTCCGTGCCGGCCGGGCAAAATCGGGGGGAGAGCGCCATGACAACCAAGATAGTGGCGACCAAGGTAGACGTCATCGATCTTATCGATCGGCATCGAGTCACAGGCTTTCAGATCTTCGTGCTGATCCTGTGCATGCTGGTGGCGGCGCTCGACGGATTCGACACCCAGGCGATCGGCTACACGGCGCCCGCGATCGCCGCCCAGATTCATCTGCCCATGCCGCAATTCGGGCAGGTCGGCTCGGCCGGCCTGCTCGGCGCCGCGATCGGGGCGCTGTCATTCGGGCCGCTCGCCGATCTGTTCGGCCGCAAGTGGTTCATGATCATCGCCATGGTGGTTTTCGCGGTGTTCAGCTATCTCACCGCGCAATCGGGCTCGCTCAACGAGCTCTTGGCCTATCGCTTCTTTGCCGGTCTCGGCCTCGGCGGCGTCACGCCGGCCTTCCTGGCGATGGGCGCCGAACTCGCGCCCAAGCGGCTGCGCTCGGTCTTCGTCACCGTGTTGTTCGCTTCGTTTCCCGGCGGCGGCCTGATCGGTTCGCTGATCGCGTCCTGGGTTATTCCCGCGTTCGGCTGGCAGTCGCTGTTCTATATTGGCGCCGTGGCGCCGCTCGTCATCGCCGTCATTCTCGCGGTGTATCTGCCGGAATCGATCCGCTTTCTGCTCGCGCGCAATATCGGCCAGGACCGGGTGCGCCGCACGCTCGATCGCATCATGCCCGGCGAAGTGCCTGCCGATGCCGAGCTCGTAGCGCCGCCCGATCCGGCGCGCGAGGGCGTCCCAGTGACGCATCTGTTCACCGAGGGCCGCGCGGTGCCCACCGTGCTGCTCTGGGTGCCGTTCTTCATGGTGTTCATGGTTCTGGTCACCGTTACGTTCTGGACTCCGGCGGTACTGAACTCGGTCGGCTTCTCACTGTCGTCGGCGGCTCTGATCATCGGCCTGAACAACCTCGGCAGCGCCATCGCCAGCGCCTTGTCCGGCTGGCTCGTCAATCGCGGGGGCGCCTTCCTCGTGCTCGTTCCGGGCTTTATTCTCGGCGGTCTTTGCTTGGCTTGGTTCGGGCAGGCGACGACGTCGGTGCCGTTGCTCGGGATCGCCTCATTCCTCGCTGGATTTTTTGTCGGCGGCACCGGTACCGGCTTGATCGCAGTGGCGGCCGGCATGTATCCGACGTCGATCCGCTCGACTGGCATCGGCTGGGCCATGGGTATGGGCCGGGTCGGCCAGGTTTTTGGGCCGGTTCTGACCGGGCTCTTGGTCGCCGCGGGTTACAAGGTCGGCGGCATATTTTACGCCGCCGCGGTGCCTTGCTTTATCGGCGCGCTGTTTTTGATCTTCCTGAAATTCGCTCGTCCGGTGCTGGAGGCAGACGGGGCGACGCCCGCTAGCGCCGCGGCGGATCCGGCGCGGTCGGGTCCAAAGACCGCTTCAGCAGTTTGAAGCGGTTGGGATCGAGCGCTGCCGGTTGCGGCTGGACTTGAGGCTGCGGCGGCGATTGCGGCTGTAATTGCGGCGCTTCCGCCGGTGCCAGCGCCGGCTGCCTTGTCTCTTCAGCCGGCCTTTCGGAGGCGGTGCGCGGCTTGGCGACGCGGCCGCGCCAGCGTTCGACCACAGCGGCCAGCGAACGATCATCCGTCGCCGCGGTTTCACCGAGCGCGCTGGTCTCGCTCTTGGGCAGAATATGCGCCGGCAATTGCCGGAATTTCATTCGCGTCGGCAGCGCCACGCCTTCGCCGAAGGCAAAGGCCTCGCCGGTGCCGAGCGACGGCAGGAAGGCGAGAAAGTTCGCCGCCATGTCCGCGACCGCGGAGCGCAGCAGCGCCTGATCGCGGTCGTTGGTCATGCGCATGGCGAACAGCGTCGAACATTGCGACAGGATCGTTGAATCGAGCTCCGCCGGCCGCTGCGTGACGAGGCCGAGGAACACACCGTATTTGCGACCCTCTTTGGCGATGCGCGAAATGGCCCGGCGGGTCGGCGCGAAGCCGACGCTATGATCGGCCGCCATATAGCGATGCGCTTCTTCGCACATGACCAGAAGCGGATCGGCGCCGTCGCTCCACAGGCCAAGGTCGAACGCCATCCGGCAGGTCACCGACACCACAGCGTCGACGACTTCGGAGGGGAAGCCCGCCAATTGCATGATCGTGATCGGCACGCCTTTCGCCGGTAGCCGGAACAGAGTCGAGAGGATCTCAACCATCGTGTCGCCGCCGACATTGGCGTTCTCGAACATGAAGGCGTAGCGCGGATCGTTGCAGATCGTTTCGATGCGTGTGATCAGCTTGTGATAGACCATGCGCGACGAGCGGTTCTCAAGCTTGCCCATGCGCGAATCGAGCAGCGCAAGCAGATCTGCGATGCGGTAGGGCACCGGCACATCGAGCGTATAGCGCGCCGCCGCAGCGTCGGTCTTCAGCGCCATGCGTCCGGCCGAGGAGGCTTGCGCGTAAGCGGCTTTGGCGAGCGGGATGACTTCCGACAGAATGTCGACTTCCTCGTCGAGGCCGGGCCGGCCGCCGAAGAACACGTCGACGATCTCGTCGAAATTATAAAGCCAGAACGGCAGCTTGATATTGCTCGGATTGAGCACCTGCGCCTTGTTGGCAAAGCAGCGGCTGTATTCGTTGTGCACGTCGAGCAACAGCACGCGCAGATCGGATCGTGCGGTCAGGATCTGATTCAGCAAAAGCGCGACGGCGCTCGACTTGCCGACGCCGGTCGTGCCCAGCACGGCGAAGTGCTTGCTCAGCATTTCGTCGACGTCGAGGCGGGCGGGGATCGTGGCGTCCTGCTGCAGCTGGCCGACCTCGATCATGCGCGCGCCGGGATTTTGAAAAATCATCCGCAACTCACGTGAGCCGATGACGCTCACCGGATCGCCGATCGCGGGATAGCTGGTGACGCCGCGCTGGAAGCAAGCGGCGGCGCTCTCGTTGTCGCGGATTTCGCCGATCAGGTCCACTTGCGCGACGGCGACCTGCTCGCGGTCGCGCAGCAGCGGCTCGGTGCGCAACGACACGTCGGCAATGAGGCCGACCAGCAGCGATTTTCCGGCGCGCACACCGAGGAATTTGCCGACAGTGGCGCGCGCCTCTTCCGGCGATTGCGGCGAGGTAGGCGGCAAGCCGACGCTTGCCTGCGAACCGCGAACTGAAATCACGCGCCCGAACAGTTCGGCGTTCGGCATCGCAACGGGGGCGGGGGTGGGGGCGGCCTGGGGATCACCGATCGGCAAGATCATCTCCGCTCACGCAGCACAAATTTTGCAGCACAAATTTTCCGCGATTAGGAAACCTCACCTTGCCTGATGCGGACTGGACATTCCGTTAATCGGCCTTTGGAACGGTCGCACCAGAGTTAATCGGCGATTAGTCAAACGCAAAACGCGGCCCCGGCCGCACAAGCGTTGGTTAGCGCCGCGTTAACCCTGCGCTGCGCGTGAGCGATCGTTCGCGCGGCGAGGCGGCGTTGCGCAAGTTGGCGCTGCCGCTGCGGCTCGGCGCCAGCTCGTCCATGAATATCGGCTTCGAGTAGTAGAAGCCCTGCGCGTAACGGATCCGCGTCTCGGCCTGCAGGAAGGCTGCTTCCTCTGCCGTCTCGACGCCTTCGGCGATCACCATCATGCCGAGGCTTTCGCTCAACGCTTCGATGGCCTTGAGGATGCTCTGGCTGCGCGAACGCTGATGGATATCGGTGATGAACGAACGGTCGATCTTGAGCTCGTCGGCGGTGATGTCGGCGAGCTGCGCCAGCGAGGAATATCCAGTGCCGAAATCGTCGATGGAGACGCGCAGGCCTGCTTCGCGCAGCATCGGCAAGACGTGGCTTTGGAAGCGGTTCTTGGCGATGAAGGCATCTTCGGTGACTTCGACAATGAACCGCCCGGCATAGGCGGTCGAGCCGAGTTCTTCGCAGAAGCCGCGCATGAATTCGAGGTCGCCGGCCTGTTGCGCGGCGACATTGATGCTCACCGTGGCGTGGGTGCCGAACGCCTCATCGATCAGGTCCATCGATTTGAGGATCTCGCCCAGCGCCAGATAGGTCAGATCGTCGATAAGGCCGAGCTCGGCGGCGAGCCCGATGAACTCGCCGGGCGCCTGGATCAGGCCGTCCTCGTCACGCAGGCGGATAAGCGCCTCGACGCCCGCCACGTCCTGAGTGTGCATATCCACTTTCGGCTGGAATGCGCAGCAGAAACGGCCGTCACGCACCGCAAGCCGCAGCCGCTGCTCCTGCGCCATGCGCACCGTCATGTCGCGGCCCATGTCGGAATCAAACAGCGCGGCGCCGCCTTTCGCGCCGCCCTTGATGCGGTACATCGCGGTGTCTGCGGCGCGGCGCAGCATTTCGTAGTTCAAGCCGTGGTCGGGATAGATGCTGACCCCGATCGAAGCCGAGGTGAGGATCTCGTAGCCCTCGATCAGGAACGGCTCTTTCAGTTCCTGAAGGATTCTGTCGATGATGCCGGCAAGCGCGTCGTCGTCGGCCACCGGTTCGAGCACCAGGAGGAATTCATCGCCGCTGATGCGGCCGATGATGTCCGACGAGCGGATATGGGCTGCAATCCGCTGCGCGACTTTAACCAGCAAAGAGTCGCCGATGGCGTGCGTGTAATAGTCGTTGATGTGCTTGAAATTGTCGATGTCGATAAAGGCGAGCGCAAAGCGCGGCTTGGCCTTGGTATTGGCGAGCAACTGCTCGACGTGATCCTGAATCAAGGTGCGGTTCGGCAGCCCGGTCAGATCGTCGAAATAGGCGCGCTTTGACAGTTCGGTTTCGATCTCCTTGCGCTCGGTGAAGTCGATCGACGCCGAGAGCACCAGATCGCGATCGAGAATTTTCGCCGGCCGGCAGGACTTCAAGAATATGCGCTCGCCCTGCGGGCCGCTGACGCAATCCTCCGACATGACGGCATCGGCTTTGGGCTCTTCGGAGCGGGTCGCTCCGGAGGTTGGCGCCGTGCCGAAAAATTCTCCGGCGGTGCCATTGGTGAAGAGCGTCTCGCCGTCGCCGGACTGCACGGTCAGGCCGACCGGAAGCTCGTCCATGATCGAGATCAGAAGATTGAGCGCGCGGCGGGCGTCCTGCTCGCGTTGCTGCGCGTCTTCGAGCAGGCGTTGCGTATCGGGCGTTGCGTCAGGTGCGGTGTCGGGCGGTACGGCCGACGGCGCCAGCGCCGGAGTCTCATCGCACTCCGGCAGGGACGCCGCGGACTCCAAATCAATTGCTTCACTGTCGGTCGCAACGCTATCGGCCATGCACCGTACTCAAGGGAATTAGAATGACATGTAATATCCGCCGTCCGATGCGTTCGGAATCGGTGCGGGGTCGATATCCTGGACACTAAAAGCGCGCCAAGAAGAAAGGCTTAAAGGCGGGAACTTTGGTCCGGGAGATCGTCGCCGCCGCGCTTAAAGGAGCGTTAACGGCAACGATCATCGGCCCATATGATCTCGACAATCGACGTCATGATCCTTCGCGGACTGTGCAGTATTACCGGCGGCGCTTGTTCCCGGCATCCTTGCCCTTTTATCCGACCCGGTCGATGCTTGACGCCAATCTGTGAGGGAAAGCATGCTGCAGGCACCCGACGTCACCGAGCGGTTATCTCACTTTGTCGTGGGCACGTGGTGGGATGATCTCAAGCCGGCGGTCACGCATCAGGCCAAGCGTTCGCTGATGAATTTTTTCGCCGTGGCGCTGACCGGCTGTCGCGACCAGACCATCGAGACCGCGCTGCAAACACTCGCCGATTTCTCCGGCGGCAAGCAGGCGACAATCGTCGGACGCAGCGAACGTATCGACGCGCTGAGCGCAGCCTTCCTCAATGCGGCGAGCGCCAATGTGCTCGACTTCTGCGATACCCATGTGCCGACCGCAATCCATCCGACCGCGCCGGTCGTGCCGGCGTTGCTGGCGCTCGCCGAACTTACCCAGGTGAGCGGCCGCGACCTGCTGCTGGCTCTGGTGCTCGGCCACGAAGTCGAGTGCCGGATCGGCATCGCGATGTCGCCGAGCCATTACAAAAGAGGCTGGCACATCACCTCGACCTGCGGCGTGTTCGGCGCGGCTGTGGGCGCCGGCAAATTGTTGGGGCTGAGCGCACAGCAGATGACCTTTGCGCTCGGCGCCGCGGCCACCCAGTCCGGCGGACTTGTGCGAATGCCTTGGCACGCCGGCAAAGAGCGTCAGCGTCGGCAATGCGGCGCGTAACGGCCTGCTCTCGGCGCTGCTTGCGGCAAAAAATTTCGACGGACCGTCCGAGCCGCTCACCGGCGCGCAGGGCTACTATCACGCGCTCAACGAAACGCCCGATCTGTCGTCGCTGATGCAAAATCTCGGCGAGACCTGGGAAATCCTCGGCACCGCCTACAAGCCCTATCCATGCGGCTTCGTCATCCATCCGGTGCTCGACTGTGTGCTCGATTGGCGGCGCGCCAATCCTGCCGCGGTGGTCGGAAAGGTGACCGTGACCGGCAATCCGCTCCTCGCCGCGCGCGCCGACCGGCCGAACATCTCGACCGGTCGCGAGGCGCAGGTCAGTGCACAACACGCGGTCGCCGCGGCGCTCGTTGCCGGCAAGGCCGGCGTCGACGAATTCACCGATGCCTGCGTCAACGATCCGAAGGTTTTGGCCTTGCGCGGCAAGATCAGCGTGCTGCGCGACGAGGCATTCGCCACCACGTCAGCGGCCGTCGAAATCACCACTGCCGACGGCAACGTCCACAAGGTTACGCAGTCAGCGGCGCGCGGCGGCGCCGACAACCCGATGAGCGACCAGGACCTCGAAGATAAGCTGCGTACGGCCGCGGCAAGCGCGATTCCTGGCCGCGATATTGAGCCTTTGATCGGAGCCATCTGGCAATTGGACGCGCGCGAGGATATTTCAGGGCTGGCGCCACTCTCCACACCACGCGCCTGAACCGCGACCAAGGACGCGCGACAAGGACGAATGGCTCCTCCGCTTCTTCAACTCAAGGACATTGCGCTTACCTTCGGCGGTACGCCGCTTCTCACCGGTGCGGAACTCGCGGTTTCGCTGGGCGAACGCGTGTCGCTGATCGGGCGCAACGGCTCGGGCAAATCGACGCTGCTCAAGATCGCGGCCGGGCTGGTGGAGCCCGATGCCGGCTCGGTTTTCATGCAGCCCGGCGCGCTCATTCGCTACCTGCCGCAGGAGCCCGATTTCGACGGCTTTGCCTCGACGCTCGCTTATGTCGAAGCGGGGCTGCGGCCGACCGACGATCCACATGCGGCGCGCTATCTGCTCGAACAACTCGGCCTCACCGGGCGCGAAGATCCGGCGCATCTCTCCGGCGGCGAGGCGCGTCGGACGGCGCTTGCGCGGGCGCTAGCGCCGCAGCCGGACGTGCTTCTGCTCGATGAGCCGACCAATCATCTCGATCTGACGACCATCGAATGGCTCGAGCGCGAGCTCGACGGCCGGCGTAGCGCGCTGGTGATCATCAGCCACGACCGACGTTTTCTCTCGACGCTGTCACGCAGCACGGTCTGGCTCGACCGCGGGCAAACGCGGCGCATCGAGCGCGGCTTTGCCCATTTCGAAGAATGGCGCGATGCGGTGCTGGCGGAAGAGGAGCGCGATCAGCACAAGCTCGACCGCAAGATCGTCGCTGAAGAGCATTGGATGCGCTACGGCGTCACCGCCCGGCGCAAGCGCAATATGCGGCGGGTCGGGCAATTGCAGGCGCTGCGCGAACGGCGCCGCACCTATCGTGGGAGCACCGGCAACGCCAAGATGACCGCGGGCGCGGCGGCGCCGTCCGGCGCTTTGGTCGTCGAAGCCAAAGGCATCGGCAAGAGCTATGGTGATCGCGCCATTGTCAGCGATTTCTCGACCCGTATCGAGCGCGGCGACCGCATCGGTATTGTTGGGCCGAACGGCAGCGGCAAGACCACGCTGATCAATCTGCTGACGGGTACGTTGACGCCGGACAGCGGCACGGTGAAGCTTGGTGCGGCGCTTGCCGTCGCCACGCTCGAGCAGCACCGTGACAGCCTCGATCCCGACGTCACGGTGGCGCAGGCGCTGACCGGCGGCTCCGGCGACACGGTCATGGTCAATGGCGGCGCCAAGCATGTGATCGGCTATATGAAAGACTTTCTGTTCAGCAGCGAGCAGGCGCGCACGCCGCTCAACAAGCTTTCGGGCGGCGAGCGCGGCCGGCTGATGCTGGCGCGCGCGCTCGCCAAGCCGTCCAATCTTCTGGTGCTCGACGAGCCCACCAACGATCTCGATATGGAAACGCTCGACGTGCTCGAAGACATGCTCGCCGAATATCCCGGAACCGTGCTGCTCATCAGCCACGACCGCGATTTTCTGGACCGGCTGGTGAGCGGGGTGATCGCACCGGACGGCGATGGGCGCTGGGTCGAATATGCCGGCGGCTATAGCGACATGTTGGCGCAACGCGGCGCCGATCTGACGCGGCAAAATCCCAAAGAAAAAGAACAGCCGCCGAAAGCGGCGAAGGCAGCGGAAACCGCCAAGCCGCAACCGGCGAAACGGCGGCTGATGTTCAAGGACAAGCATGCACTCGAAACGCTGCCGAAGACCATCGCGAGCCTGCAAGCCGAGATGAAGGCGTTGCAGGAAAAGCTCGACGATCCAGGCTTCTATGCGCGCGACCGTCCAGGCTTCGAGAAGGTCACGGCGTCGCTCGGCGAGCTGCAGCAGAAGATCGCCGACGCCGAGGAGCAATGGCTGGAACTTGAAATCCTGCGCGAGGAAATTACCAGTGGCTGAGGGATTTTATTGCGCATGATCTTTTCGGAAAACCGGTGCCTACTTTTCCGGATCATGCGCTCGCCTTGCGCTTATGAATGTCCTTCACGTCGGTAAAAGTAATGCCGCGATTGTGCTCGCCGGTATATTCGAGATCGAAGGCGTTGCGCGCCATGAAGACAAGATCATCGTCGAAATCGTCGGCAATCGCTGACGGACGCACTTTGACGAATTCATCGAACGCTTTGCGCTCGTCGCCCGCGATCCAGCGCGCCAGCTGAAATTCCGACGGGCTCCAGTCGACCTCAAGCCCATATTCGGCGGCAAGCCGTGCTTTCAACACGTCGAGCTGCAGCGGGCCGACGACGCCGACCAAAGCCGGCGAACCGTCATGCGGGCGGAACACTTGCGCAACGCCTTCTTCGGCAAGCTGCGCCAATGCCTCTTTCAGTTTCTTCGCTTTCATTGCGTCGGGCAGGCGGACCCGGCGCAGAATTTCCGGCGCGAAATTCGGCACGCCGACAAAGTTCAAATCCTCGCCTTCGGTCAAGCTGTCGCCGATGCGCAGCGTGCCGTGATTTGGAATGCCGACCACGTCGCCGGCATAGGCTTCCTCGGCAAGCGCCCGGTTCTGCGCAAAGAAAAACTGCGGCGCATTCAGCGTGATGGTCTTGCCTGAGCGCACCTGCTTGACCTTCATGCCGCGCATGAGCTTTCCCGAGCACAGCCGCACGAAGGCGATGCGGTCGCGGTGATTGGGATCCATATTGGCCTGGATCTTGAAAACGAATGCCGACATGCCCGGCTCGGTCGCCGCCACTGCGCGTTTGTCGGCCGCCTGCGCCCGCGGCGGCGGCGCCATCGCGGCGAGCGCATCAAGGAGGTCGCCGACGCCAAAATTTTTCAGCGCGCTGCCGAAGAACACCGGGGTCAGGTGACCCTCGGCAAAGGCCTTGGCATCGAACCGCTTGCAGGCGTCGCGGACCAGATCGAGCTCGCCTCCGATCGTCGCGGCGTCGAGATTCTTGTTCAGTGCGGCAAGCTCACCGATCGTCATCTCATGGAGCGTGCCGGCGGTGCCCGCGTCGCCCTCGAGGAGCCGCACGCCGCCGGATTCAATGTCGATCGTGCCGGTGAAATCGCGGCCGCGGCCGACCGGCCAGGTCATCGGCGCGGTGTCGAGCGCGAGCGTCTTCTCGATCTCGTCGAGGAGCTCGAACGGATCGCGGCTTTCGCGGTCCATCTTGTTGATGAAAGTGATGATCGGAATGTCGCGCAGCCGGCACACTTCGAACAGCTTCCGCGTGCGCGGCTCGATGCCCTTGGCGGCGTCGATCACCATGACCGCGGAATCGACGGCGGTGAGCGTGCGGTAGGTGTCCTCGGAAAAGTCTTCGTGGCCCGGCGTATCGAGCAGATTGAACATGCGCCCGGCATATTCAAAGGTCATCACCGAGGTGACCACCGAAATGCCGCGGTCGCGCTCGATGGCGAGCCAATCCGAACGGGTCGAGCGCCGGTCGCGCTTGGCCTTGACCTGGCCGGCGAGCTGGATGGCGCCGCCGAACAGCAGCAGCTTTTCCGTCAGCGTCGTCTTGCCGGCGTCCGGGTGCGAGATGATCGCGAAGGTGCGCCGCCGCTCCACCTCGGTTGCGAAGGCCGAGGCGGCAGCCGTGTCTGCGGGAGTGTCCGCCTGGGCGCGAATGGGCATGTTCATGGCGGAACGGATGTGGCAGTTCCAAATGGCGCTCGCAAGGGCGATTTAGTGACAATTACATGATTCGCTTCAAGAAAAAGGTTGATGCCGGTCTTTGCCGGGTCAGCAATGTCGGCTGTAATAGCGGCCAGGGAATGGGGATGGAAACGATGAACAAGGCGGTCAACAACAAGCGCGTCTTTGGCGTCAAGCCGCACCGGCCGATCGGCTATAGCGAAATGCTTGGCCGGCGTGGCGACATACGGCTCGACATGCTCGGGCAGGAGAGCCCGGACGCGGCGGCGCTCGAGGTTCTGTCCGCCGCGCATGCCTACCAGATCAGCTCGGCGCGGGACGAACTGGCGCGGCACTATCACGTCAGCGGCGAGCTGTTAAAAAAGACGCCAAACCTCCTGATCGTCTCCACCAATGGCGCCGGCTACGACACCGTCACCGTCAAGGATTGCACCGACAATGGTGTCATGGTGGTCAATCAAGCGGGCGGCAATGCCGAATCCGTCGCCGAACATGTGCTCGGCATGATGCTGTGTCTGGCCAAGCGTATCGGCGAATGCGACCGCGCCTTGCGCGCCGGCACGCTCGGCGACCGCAACGATTACACCGGCAACGAAGTCGTCGGCCGCACCATCGGCATTATCGGCCTCGGCAACGTCGGGCGGCGCGTCGCACAATTATGCAGTGTGCTGTTCCGCATGCAGGTGCTGGCCTACGATCCGTATCTGAGCGCCGAGGATATCCGCGGGCGCGGCGCCACCAAGGTCGAGCTCGACGAATTGTTGCGCCGCGCGGATTTCGTCTCGATCAATTGTCCGCTGACCGACGAGACGCGCAAGATGATCTCGGCACGCGAATACGCGCTGATGCAGCCGCACGCTTATTTCATCACCACGGCGCGCGGCTTCATTCACGACGAAGAATCGCTGGAGCGGGCGCTGCGCGACAAGACGATCGCCGGCGCCGGTCTTGACGTCTGGGCCAAGGAGCCGCCGCCGGCCGATCATCCGCTGATGCAATTCGACAATGTGCTGGTCACCGCGCATACCGCGGGCGTGACGCGCGAGGCCCGCGCCAATATGGGCAAGATCGCCGCCGAGCAGATTCTCGACGCGCTCGACGGCAAGCCGGTGCCGCGCATCGTCAATCCGCAGGTCTGGCCGGATTACGCCAAGCGGTTCGAGAAGACGTTCGGCTTCGCGCCGCAGCGTTAGCGGCTAACCGGTATATTCCAGGATGTGCATGCCCTGGCCCCAGCGGTCGATCAGGTAGAGCCGGCCTTCTTCGTCACTGCCGATGTCGTTGGATTGGATGCCCGGCGAGCCTTCCGGGGTTTCCGGCACGTAGCAGCCGATCTCTTTCGGATGCAGCGGGTCCGAGACATCGACGGCGCGCAGCCCGGCATTGAAATAGGTCAGGAACACCACGTCCTTCCACGGGCCGTCGGCGGGCAGATCTTCGAGAATGTTATGCGCGCCGAAGCGGCCCGGCCGGTCGTAATATTTTTCGCGCTCGGGCATGAAGGTCGCGATCGGCAGCGGATTGGTCTCGTCGCGCGCATCGATGATCCACATGAATTGCGCGTCCCAGAACTTCTGCTTGGCGCGCGCCTCGTCGGTGACCACCAGATAAGGCCGGTCGCCGATCGGCCAGCAGGTATGGGTCGAGCCCGGAAACGGCGGCGACCATTTGATGTGGCCGATGAGCTTCATGTTGCGCAAATCGCTGCAGTCGATAATCGACATGCCGCCGCCCCACCACGCGCAATACATGCGGTTGCCGCGGATCATCGGCGGGCCGTGGAGCGTTGTGGCTTCCTCATGCGGATGCGGATCGTTGCCGACCTCTCCGCTGTCGGTCTTCATCCACGGCAGGCCCCAGATGCTGACGACTTCGGGCTTGAGCGGATTCTTGATGTCGAGCGTCCAGATCACGCGCTTGTCCCAGCCCGGCGCGTCGTTCGGCATGAAGGCAAGTCCACGCTGAAGGTCGACGCCGAAACGGTGCGGGCCGGATCCCGGCATATCGTAGAAGCCGACCGGCTTGGGCGCCGACGGTGTCGAGATGTCGAAAATGAAAAAGCCGGCGCGGGCGTTCTTGCCCTTGTCGCCGGCCAGCCGTTCCGAATTCACGTAGAGCAGATCGTCGCCGACAATGCGCAGCTTGTGGCAATGGACGCCGGGCGGCGCGCGGAATTCGCCGACCTTCTTTGGCTTCTTCGGATCGCGCACGTCGTGGACGGTAAAACCTTCCGGGCCGTTGAAGCTCGAGCCGCCGACGGCGCCGACATAGGCGTGGCCTTTGTAGATCTGCGCCAAGCTGCCGCCGCCCCAGGCTGCGCTCGGATCGTGGCCGAGCAGACGAAAGTTTTTTGCTTCTTCGGGGAACGTAGCAGGCATGGGCACTCCTTGGCTTTCCGCGCCGATTATTCTTGCACCAGCTTCATGGCGCGATCGTAGTAGGACAGATCGATGTAATGCTGCGGGTCGGCCGGCTTGCTGCCTTCCTTGCCACCTTCGGTTTCGGCGCGTAGCGCCAGCACGTTTTTGAAACCGGCCATGTCGAACGCAGCATCGCGGGTGAAACCGAAGCCCGGTTCGGCGATCACCGCGAGGTTTTTCTCCGCCATGTCGGGCGTCAGCTTGAGCTTGTCGACCAGCATTGCCACTGCCTCGGCATGGTTCTTCGGATCGAGCGACCAGCGTAGCGCCTCGATATAGGCCGCGAGATATTGCTCGAGCGTCGATGCGTTGGCCCGCGCCCAGTCGCGGCGCACGAAAGCGCCGTCGGCCTGATAGCGGCCGAGCATATCGGTGGTGCGGCCGAGGCTGTGCATGCCCTTGGTGGCGGCGATGAGCGAGAACGGCGAATTGAGGATGGCGCCGGCATTGTTCTTGTCGTCGAGCATCGCCTGCAGGCGGTGCGTGCCATTGCCGACCGGGTTGAGCGTGTAATCGATTCCGGCCTTGAGCCCGTGCTGCAGCAGGATTTTTTTCGCCTGCAGCGCATAAGCGGTGTTGGTGGCATCGACGACGATGGCGTGGCCCTTGATGTCGGCGAAGTCCTTGATGCCGTCCTGCACATAAAACTCGTTGGTGCCGCTGTCGCCGCCGGAGACGATGACGACATCCACTTTGGCGACGTCGATCATGGCGACAGCATTGTCGACCGCCGAATGGGCGATATCGATCGAGCCGTCAGCAAGGCCCTGGCGCTGGCGCTCGGAGTTCTCGGTGAATTGCAGATCGATATTCAATCCGCGCTTGGCAAAAAAGCCGCGGTCGATGCCGGCATAGAACGGCAGCGAGCGGGCGGAGCGGAAGACATTGACGTGCAGCAGGATCGGCTCGGCGGCCGGCACTGTGGCGACGAAGGTCCAGATCCCAATTGTAAGTGCGGAAACCGGCAGGAGCGCGCGGCTAAATTGCGAAACAAGCCGCGTAAAACCGAACGGATACGCCAATTGATGCCTCACTGGAATCGTGTCCTGGCTTTCCGCCGCTCTTATTGTCATCATCGCCGGTGGCCGGCGAACCAAACCACTAGCGGCAGCGTGAAGCAAGCGCCAGAGGCAAAGCCGGAGCACTGCAATCGTGGCTGAAACCATTTCCCGCGAAGGCTCGCCTAACCTGACTGGCCGTGACAGTGCCGATCTGTTCGGCCATCCGCGCGGGCTCACTTTCCTGTTCACGACCGAGATGTGGGAGCGCTTCTCCTATTACGGGATGCGCTCGCTGCTCGTCCTTTACATGACGAAATATCTGCTGCTGCCGGACCACGCCGGCAATGTCGCCGGGCTTTTGACCGTCAAGCATGCGCTTGAAACCGTGTTCGGTCCGCTCGACGTGCAGCCTTTGTCGTCGCAGATCTGGGGCCTTTATACGGGGCTCGTTTATTTCACGCCGATTTTCGGCGGATTGCTCGCCGACCGTGTGCTTGGTCGGCGCCACACCGTCGTCATCGGCGCGGTGCTGATGGCCATCGGCCATTTCATGATGGCTTTCGAGCAGCTCTTTGTCTTCGCGCTGTTGGCGCTGATCCTCGGCAATGGCTGTTTCAAGCCGAATATTTCCACGCAGGTCGGCGGCCTTTACGCGCCCGGCGATCATCGCCGCGACCGCGCCTATTCGATCTTCTATGTCGGCATCAATCTCGGCGCGTTCCTGGCGCCGCTGATCTGCGGCACGCTCGGCGAGAAAGTCGGCTGGCACTACGGTTTTGCCGCGGCCGGTGTCGGCATGTGCATCGGGCTTTGCATCTATCTTTATGCGCTGCCGATGCTGCCGCAGGATGAATTGCACAAGTCGGCGCAGATCGCGAGCGGCGCAGATCGGAGCGGCGCATGTCGAGCGGCGGCCGCTCAACCGCGACGAGTGGCGTGCCATCGGCGCGCTTCTGGTGCTGTTCGTGCCCAATACTCTGTTCTGGGCGACCTACGAACAGATGGGCAACACCACGATCCTATGGATCGACAGCAAGGTCGACCGCGGCATCGATCTGTTCGGATGGACCACGCAAATCCCGACGACGTGGTTTCTCGCCTTCAATCCGTTCATGATTTTTGCATTCACACCCTTTGTCGTGATGTTGTGGGCGCGCCAGGCCGAGCGCCGCACCGAGCCGTCGACCATCACCAAGATGGCGCTCGGCTGCTTCGGCGTGACGGCGGCGGATCTGATCAGGGCCTTTGCTGCGTTTCATGCAGGCAGCGGCCAGGCGAGCTGGCTGTGGGTGCTGTTGTCCGTCGCGACCGTCACCATCGGCGAGCTTTATCTATCGCCGGTTGGGCTGTCGCTGGTCACGAAAGTGGCGCCGGCGCGCATCCTGTCGATGATGATGGGCATCTGGCTCGCGACGAATTTCACCGGCGGATTTCTTGCCGGCTATATCGGCAGCTTCTGGAGCCGGATGTCGCCGCCGCAGTTCTTCTTGCTGGTGGCCGGCATCGCCGCATTGGCCGGCGTCATGATCTTTCTCTGCCGCTGGTTGCTTCAAGGCATGCTGCGGGAGTGATTTCATCCGACCGGAAAGCCCGATCCGGTTTTCGTCGCCGCATGAATTGCCGGGTCAAACCCGGCGATTTCGTTCGATGCCGAGCAAGAAGTTTCATGTTTGGCGGGTATGGTGCCCTATGCTGCTCCGGGGTTGTGTTTTTCCATCAGCGTGCGTACAGCCATTAGCTTGGGATGTAATTTTTCTATGCATGATCAAGATGTCGTGCGATCTGTCGGTATCTTTGGCGATCTCACCGAAAAGGAATCTGTCGAGTTTCTGCAATGCGCGACCCGCCGACGGCTCGAATCTGGCGCTGTTCTAGTCCGCCAAGGAGATACGTCAGATGACATATTCATCGTGGTGTCCGGAAGATTCTGCGTCTATGTCGGGACAAATCCCGAGCCAGTTGCGGAAATTTCTCCGGGTGAATTGATCGGTGAAATTGGCTTTTTCGCCAGAGAGCGGCGAACCGCGACGGTGACGGCGGCGCGCGACTCCGAAGTGATCAAGCTCGACAAAGCCGCGTTCGACGGCATCGCAAAACGGATTCCCCGTCTCTACGAACTCATCCTTGCCTCTCTCGCCAAAAGGTTGGCCGACACGACCAAACGTGTCTCCGCCGGCAAGAAGAATAAAGCACCGCGGACCATAGCCATCCTATGGGGTGGACGCACCGGCACTGTGACGCACTTTGTCGACCGGCTCAGAAGCGTCTTCAGCAGCCGCGGCCGCACACTGGTTCTGGAGCAAGGGACCATTGCCGCACAATTTCCCGGGCAGTCCCCCGACCTTCCGATCGTCTCGGATTGGTTGAACGCGGTCGAGAACGATTACGATCTCATCGTCTATGTCGCCGACGACAGCCTGACCGCCTGGACACAGAAGGCGATCCGCCAAGCCGACCAGGTCATCATCGCCGTTACCGGAGCGGCCGTCGCCGCACTCAATCCCGTGGAAGAACTGGCCTTCCGCACTCATCGGCTCACCCATCGGCGCCTTGTTGTCATTCACGAACATCGCCAGCGCGCCGCGTCCGGGACGCCGGCATGGCTGGCAAGCCGGCCGGTGTATATGCACCACCATGTTGCGATCGAGGATGACGTCGACTTTGCAAGCTTTCATCGCTTCCTCGTTGGCCAGGCGATCGGATATGTGGCGGGCGGCGGCGGCGGCTTCGGGCCGGCCCATGTCGGAATCTTCAAGGCGTTTCAGGAACGCGGCATAATGTTCGACATCATGGGCGGCACCAGCGTGGGCGCCGCAATGATGGCCGGCTTTGCGTTCTTGGAAACCCCTGAAGCCATCGACGCCTCGACCCGAGAAATCTTCGTGACCAGTCGCGGGCTGAAACGAAAAACGCTGCCGCGTTACAGCATGCTCGACCACACCTCCTTCGACGCCTCCATACGCCGCGGCAGCTACGACATTCATATCGAAGACGCTTGGCGACCTTATTATGCAATTGCCACCGATCTATCGGCCAATGGCATCTATACCTTTCGCAGCGGCCCCTTGTGGAAGGCGATCCGCGCGTCCGGCTCGATTCCGGGCGTATTGCCTCCGATGTTTACCGACGACGGCCGCATGCTGGTCGACGGCGGCCTGATCGACAATATCCCGCTGAAGACGATGCAATCCCTGAAGACAGGACCGAATGTGGTGGTGCATTTCGGGTTGCCGGCTTTCGAGCGTTTCGAAATCGACTACGATCTGATACCGGGCCGGTGGCCTCTGCTGCGACGCACGCTATTCGCGCGTCACAAGCTCCCCAGAGCGCCCGGGCCGGTGAATGTGCTGCGGCGCTGCCTTGCCGCCGGGCAGAATTTCGACGCAACGCTTGCCGAGCCGAGCGATCTTATTCTGGGACCGCCGCCATTCCCGGGATCGAGTTTCCTCGATTTCGATCGGCACACCGAAGTGTTCCACGCCGCCTACCATTGGGCGCTCGGGCAAATCGATTTGCTGATCGCGAAAGCCGACCCGGCGATGATGGCTATCCTGCAGGCTGGATCTCCGGCAGCCGGAACCAGGCCACATACAGCGCGGGAAGAAACAGCAGAGTCAGAATTGTCGCGATTGCCAGCCCTCCCATGATGGCATATGCCATCGGTCCCCAAAAAACCGTCGGCGCAATCGGGATCATGCCTAGAATCGCCGCCGACGCCGTCAGCAAGATGGGACGAAAGCGCCGCAGGCTCGCCTGCACGACCGCATCCCAGCCGCGCCGGCCGCGCGCCATTTCGACGTCGATCTGGTCGATCAGGATAACGGCATTTCTCACCGTCATTCCGATCAGGGCCAACACGCCCAGAAGCGCGACGAATCCGAGCGGCTTTCCGGACAACAGGAGAGCCGGAACGACGCCGATAAGTCCAAGCGGTGCCACGCTCATGACCAGGAAAAGCCGGTTGAAACCCTGAAGCTGGACCATAAGGATGGTCATCATCGCCAGGATCATCGCCGGGACTATCAAAAGAACCGACCCCATGGCTTTGTCGGATTCCTCGACGATCCCGCCGACCGCGATGTCATAGCCGTTCGGCAGGCCGGCGCGGAGCGCCGCAACCTTCGATGCCAGCGATTTCACGACCGTGCCGGGCTCAACGCCGCGGGCGACATCGGATTGCACCGTCAGTGTCGGCTGCCGGTTGCGGCGCCAGATCAGCGGCCAATCTCGATCATATTCGATCGATGCAAGTTGACTGAGCGGAGCGGTCCCGCCGCTGGGCAGCGGAATCTGGAGCGTTTGCAACGCGCCGATCGAGAGGCGATCTTCTTCGGATGCGCGAACGACAACGTCGACCAGATAAATGCCATCCCGCACCTGCGTGATGGTTTGCCCGGATATCACCGTGTTGATGGCGCGGGCCACTTCTTCCGAGTTGAGGCCCAAGATGGCGGCTTGATCCTGGTCGACCTTGACGCGCAAGACCTTTCCGGTCTCGATCCAGTCAAAATTGACGGTCCGCGCGTTGGGCTGACCAGCCAGCACATCCGCGAGCTGATAGGCGATGTGTCGGACTTCGGCGACGTCCGGGCCGCTGATCCGATATTGGATCGGCCATCCCACCGGCGGCCCCAATTCCAGCGGGTAGACCCGCGCTATCGCTTCGGGAAACTGGTCCGGAAGCAGACGATCCAGCTTGGCGCGAATGCGCTCGCGGGCGGCGAGGCTTTTGGCCACGACGACCGTTTGGGCGATGAAGTCGTTCGGAAGCTGTATCACCATCGGCAGATAAAACCGCGGCGCTCCGGCGCCGATGTAACTGCTCCAATGGTCGATATCGGGGTCGTTTTTGAGAATCGCATCGAGCTTCTTCGACGCCTCGTCGGTGGCGAAAATCGATGCGGATTGCGCGAGCTTCAGATCGATCATCAGATCGGGGCGATCCGAGGCTGGGAACAATTGCTGCGGCACGAAGCTGAGCCCGATGGCCGAAAGCCCGAGCAGCAATAAGGTCGCACCAATCGTCGGCCAGCGCCGCCGCATCGCGAATAACAACATCGTCCGAAACCGCCGGGTAACGGGTCCCTCATCCTTGGAATGAGACGCCTTTTCGGACAGCAGGATGACGCCGAACAGCGGTGCAAAAAAAACTGCCACAAACCAGGAGGCAATCATCGTCACCGCGATGACGACAAACAGCGAGAAGGAATATTCCCCGGCGGTGCTCCGAGCGAATCCCACCGGGACGAAGCCGATGATGGTGACCAGAGTTCCAGTCAGCATGGGAAAGGCGGTCGAGGAATAAGCAAAGGTGACGGCTGCGCGTTTGTCATCGCCCTGCTCGAGCCGCGTCGCCATGCTTTCCACCGTGATCATGGCGTCGTCGACCAGAAGACCCAGCGAAATGATCAGCGCGCCCAGCGAGACCCGCTGTAGATCGATGCCCGCGTAACTCATGAAGAGAAAAGAAATGGCTAGCACCAGCGGGATGGAACAGGCGACGACAGCGCCGGCGCGCAAGCCGAGACTGAGGAAGCTCACGACAAGAACGATTGCGACCGCTGCCGCGAGACCTTCCATGAAGGCGTTGACGGCGAGCAAGACCGTATGCGGCTGCGCCGCGACCAGCTTTGCCTCGATGCCGACCGGAAAATCGGCCATGACCTCGGCTACTGCGCATTGGGTATCCTGGCCCAGCGTCAATACGTCACCGCCGCTTCGCATCGCGATGCCAAGCCCGATGGCGGTGACGCCGTTGCTGCGGAAAATCGGCTGCGGCGGATCGGCGTAATCGCGCCTCACTGTCGCGATGTCGCTCAATCGGAAAAGCTGATTCTTGATCGTGAAATTGATGCGACGGATATCTTCTTCGGTGCGGAACCCGCCCGAGACCTGCACGCTGATTTTTTCGTCGTGGGTCTGAACGATGCCGGCCATCGTTACGGCGTTTTGCGCCTGCAGCGCCTGCACCAACGCCAGACGATCGATATTGAGCCCGGCTAACTGGTGAACCGAAAACTCGATATAGATGCGCTCGTCCTGCGCGCCGAAGGTTGCGATCTTCTCGACATTGGGAACGCTAAGGAGGCGAGCGCGTACCTTTTCGACATAGTCGCGCAATTCGCGGGTGGTGAAGCCGTCTGCGGTGAAAGCGTAGATGATGCCGTAAGTGTCGCCGAATTCGTCGTTAAAGCCGGGGCCAATGACGCCCTGCGGCAGAGTGGGGCGAATATCGCCGATCTTCTTGCGAACCTCGTACCAGATTTCCGGGACGCGTGATGCCGGCGTTTCGGGCTTCAACGTCACCAGAATGGTCGAGCGTCCTGCCGTCGTATAGCTGCGAACGTAATCAAGGCTCGGCGTTTCTTGGAGCTTACGCTCCAGGCGGTCGGTCAGTTCGTTGGCGGTGTCGGAAATCGTCGCGCCCGGCCATGCCGCTTGAACCACCATTGTTTTGATCGTGAAGGAAGGATCTTCGTTGCGGCCGATCTTGAAATAAGCCCACGAGCCGGCGAGCAAGAATGCAATCATCACATAGGAGACAAACGAGCGGTGGTCGATCGCCCATTTTGACAAATTATAGCGGATCATGACGCCGAGCCGAGCAACTTGACCTTTTGACCTGGCCGCAAGACGTGCACGCCTGCGGTGACCACGATCTGGCCATTCTCCAGGCCGCCGGAAACGACAACGCTATTCGTGTCGTAGCGCAGCACACTCACTTCGCGGAGCGCCACGGTTTGTTTGTCGGCATCAACCAGCCACACGGCCGGTTTGCCGTTACTTTCAGTCAGGGCCGTGGCCGGAAGCAGGATTGCGTCCACCGGATCGAGCATAATCTGCCCGACGACAGTCGCGCCAAGGCGCATATCGTCGGGGGGATTCGACAGAGCGACTTTCACCGGGAATGTATGGGTCAATTGATCGGCTTGCGGAGACACTTCGCGAACAGTGCCGGTCGTCCTGACGGTCGGGTTGTCGGCGAGCCAAACGTCGACGGTGGGATTTTTCGGCGCCTCCCGGATCAGATGCGCGGGAACGTCGAAGACGGCGTCCCTGCCGCCATTCCTCGCCACATGCGCGATCATTTTCCCGGCGGTCACGACCTCGCCGGGCTCGGCGCCGATCGCCGTGACCCTGCCGGCAGCGTCAGCGCGCAATTCGGTGTAGCTCACCCGGTCGCGCGCGATGCGCAGCCGCGCCTGCGCTGCCTCCTCTTGAGCCACGGCAGTATTAAACTGCTGCAGCGCGAGATCGTATTGGGCTTGCGTTGTCGAGCCCACCGATAGGAGTTGGCGCAGCCGGACTTCCTGCGCCCGGGTTTGGGTCAGGGAGGCTTGCGCTGCAGAAAGATCGGCCTCGGCGGAACGCTCGGCATTCACCTCGTTCTCGGATTCGAGTTTCGCGACAACCTGGTTGGGCTCGACCTGATCGCCGACGGATATCAAACGCTCGATCATCCGGCCTTCGATGCGAAAAGCGAGACTGGCTTCGTCGCGCGCGCGGATTTGTCCCGTGAGGACGACCGGCTCGCCGACAGACTTGCGCTCCACGACGACTGTACGGACCGGACGCGTCTGCGCATCGAAGCTCGATTGTTCGTCACAGGCCGAGAGAAAAAGCAAAGAGAAGGCAATGCACAGGATCCGGAAATGGAGCGCATCAATCGTTATCAACGGCCTGCCTCCCCAGACAAGACCTCGTGCCATAGTGAACCTTTCGCGCGGCCGTAAGCGTGCAGCCGATGTCCCGGGAGGGCGGCACAAAATCAGCTCATCGAATGGGATCGGAGATGAACGCAGGTGGGGCAGAGTTGCTGATCTCAGTTAGAGCGCGGAACGTTAGCAAAGGATTTCGGACGGGACACGAAACGGACACAGGCAGGTTGGATGGATTACGCGTCAGTGGAATGCATAGTTAAGGTCAAGATGGATGACGTGTCTGTGACGCGAAGTGGCGGGCCGCGGGGCGGGCCACAGCAATTTCCAACGCCGCCAGAATTAATCGTTAAATGGGCCCCAGAGTAGCCGAGTATCCTCCCGCAAGCGCATGGCCTCAATCGGGTCTGGCTTCGAAGAGGTTTCGGCGTCGATCAGGTTTCGGCGATCTCGGCGGGCAAGTGGATTACAAATTCAGTTCCGGGCTTCAGTCTGTTGATTTCGAGCGTGCCACCGAGCTGTTGCACGGTTGAAGCGACCATCTTCATTCCCAAAGACGATGACTTGCCGTCTATTTTAAAGTCGGGCGGAAGCCCGCGTCCCCGGTCGGCAATGCTCAAATCGATACCGCGGCGCTTCTTGTGTTTCAGCGTGACTTTAATCGACCCCGATTCGTTTTCCGAAAATGCATGTTTGAGCGCGTTTGTTATCAATTCGTGGGTCAGCATGCCGAGAGAGATCGCATGCGGGCCTGAAAGCTCGAGTGGATCAGCCTCGACTTCGATCGACGGCCTCTTGGCGCCGACATAGGCATTCCCGCTTGTGCTGCAAATCGTTCTCAGGAACTCGCTGAATTCCACGTATTCCAGCGCATTGGTCTGATAAAGGTGTCGATAGACCGTTCCCATCGCGACAACGCGGTCGCGGGCATTGGCAAGATTATCCCTTGCCACGGAACTCCTGGTGGATCGCCTTTGCATTTCCATGAGGCTTGAAAGCAGCGCCAGGCTGTTCATGACACGGTGCTGGAGTTCGCGTAACAGAAGGTCCTTCTGCTTGAGCAGTTCATCGATCCTGCCTGACATTCGGGTCAGCGCCGCGCTCAGCTGCCCGAATTCATCCGAATACCTGAATTTAGGAAACGCCGCTGCCGTATCGCCCGACTCCCATTTGCGAGCGCTCCTGATAATCGCACGGACGGGGCGGTCGATCATCAGATAGGCGGCCAGCCATACGCAGATAACCGCAAGGATGATGAAGATAAAATCGAACGCGATGCCGCGCACATTGACGATAGAGGTTTCCGCCAAAGCCGAATCGCGATCGAGCGCGACGGCCGTGAACAAGCTCTCGGGCGCGCGGGCGGACGGCGCAACGCCGACAATCAACGACCGGCCGATTGAATCCTTGATATCAATCGTTCCCGGCTTTTCATGTGGAACGAGCGGAAAGATCTGCTTTGCAACAGCATCCGCTTCCTCGGGGTCATTTGTCGGAAGCGTGAGCACCAAGGAACCCTGACCGTCAATAACGACGAGCCGGTGGTCGGATCGCCATTGATCGGCGGCGAAACTCTCGATCAATTTTTCAGAGTCGCCGGTAAGGACGATGACGCCCTTTATCGAGCCGTCGGCGCCTTTATATGGCATCGATATCTGAACCGATGTCGACTGCGTCGGACGGTCCTGAATGATCGTTCCAACATTGAGCTTGCTTGCTTTCAAAGACTGATAAAAGCGAATGCGATCATCGACGTCGAGCGCGTCTTGAGACGGAATTGTCGAACAAAGAAACTTTCCATCCGTATCGATGATCGTGGCTTCGCGGAAAGTCTGAACATCCGAAATTATGGACCTGAAGTACGAGGCGCATTCCGCCTTGTTATCGGAATTCAAGGGGAATTGCGCCATTGCCGTCATAAGCTGACGGGCATTATCGATGAGCTGCTCCAATTCGCTCGACGCGAGGCGCGCTTCTGAAAGCGCTGTGGCGCGGGTTTCCGATTCGAGGAATATTCTCCAGCGTGCCGCATTATATGCCGTGAGCAATAATGACGGCACCAAAGCGATGGCGACGAGGACGGAGAGCCGGCGGCGAAGTCTCATGCCCACACAATAACAGATGCGTGCCTTCTGGCACGATCAACGGATTGGCAGCTCGAAGATTAGGACCGCAACGCGGCAGAAATTTATCGCGTTGAGAGCTTTTTGCGGTTGGCGCGGGCGAAGGCTGCGTTCACAACGGGCGCGTTAGCATTGGGAGGCTTTGCAGCCGCAACTCGCCGACGGCGCCGCCATAAACCGGCCTGAAATGGGCCTCGCGCAGGCAGGCTTGCGGAAACCGCGTCAAGAGACGCGTCATTGCGATCGTGATCGTCGAGCGCCCGAGGATATTGCCGATGCAATGGTGCGGTCCGGCGCCGAAGGACATGATCCGCTTGGGCTTGCGGTGAATGTCGAAGCGCAGCGGATCCGGAAAGAAGTCGGGATCGTAGTTCGGCGCAAGCGGCGAGGGGCGCACCACGGTGCCCTTCGGAATTCGCGTGCCGCCGACCTCGGTGTCGCATGTCGCGATCCGCGGGAAGGTGAAATAGCCGTTGCTGCCGAGCCGCAGGCACTCCTCGATCGCCTCGGGGATCAGGCTCGGATTTTCGATCAATTCGCGGCGCTGCGCGTCGTGCGTATAAAGCAGGTAGAGGGCGCCGCCTGCGGCGCGGCTGGTCGCCGAGAGCGAGGCCCCGCAAATTCCGAAAATCTGGTCGAACAGTTCGCGGTCGCTGAGCGTGTCGCCTTGGTCGCGCGCGTTGACCAGGTCGCTGATGAAATCGGACCGTGGACTGGCGCGGCGCTCTTCGATGATGACTTTGATTTCTTCCATGGCGCGATCGAAGGCCTGGCGCAGCTCCGGCGGCCATGTTTGACCCGGCTTGACGTAGGTCGTTCCCGGGATGAGATCGTGAAACGCGACGAACACGGCCTTGCGGCGCGCGTCCATGTCGATCATGGCCTCAAGCAGGGCATCGACGACAAGGTGGGCGCCGTAATCTTCCATGCCGTCGAATTCGGGTCCGTCCGCCTCGATCTTGTCGAGCATGCGGTCCATGATCTTGGCGATGCTCTCTTCAAGCTGGGTAATCCGGCGCGACGAAAAAGCCGGGATGAGCAGCCGGCGCACGCGGGCATGCTGCTCGCCGTCCATTTGCGTCACGAACTGAGCGTCCATCGCCTTGTTGAACGCTTCCCAGCCGGGCCCGCGCGGCATTTCGGAAGCAAACGTCTTGGTGTCGGAAAACACCTGCCGCGCGTCCTCGTAGCGGCCGACGATCACTTGCGGCCGCTGTCCTGGCGCTATGGCATAGAACGGACGTCGCCGCGCCCATTCGGCCATGTGGCGATGCGCATTGGCTTTGAACTCCGCGCTGCCCGGATCCAGTTCGACCATATTGTCAGGATCGATGCCGGCGATCGCGGCAGCGGAAGGATCGTGATCGGCAAGGACGCTCGACACGGGTTGCTCTCCTTGGTTATTGCCGGGCCAATGCTTGGAATGACAAGGCTTTGCAGGCTCGGAAGGAGCATCGTAGCGCGTCAAACCGATAGTCTAAAGTGGCTGGAGCACGATCCCGAAGAGTGGAAACCGGTTTTCGGAAAAGATCATGCTCCTGGCGAAAAACCGGGCCGGGGATCGTCAGTTCGGCGCCGGTTTTACTGCGGCGGCGGAACGAGCTCATAGCCGGCTGTGCGCATGCACTCCGAGAAGAGCAGATAGAACTTGAACTCGGGCGAGCCCGCGCCGACGGGAGCCGAGTTTCCCTTGTTTTCACATTTCGTCTTGTCTTGTTCGAGTTCTTGATCGCTGACCGGTTCGGGACGGTGCTGCCACGCCGCCGACTTCGGCTCGGAGGGAGCCGGCTTGGCGTCGGACGCTGGCGGCGCCGCATCGGACGCCGCCGGCTTGGCGTGTGGATGGTTGGATTGGTCCACATGCAAGTGCCAGCATTTGCGGTGGTGCGCCCGATCCATGCGATAATACCAGCGGCTTCCCTCCGGTGCGTCAGATTGCGGTTCGGCATGGCAATCAGACGCGCGTGCTGCATTGGTCGGCACGCTCAAGCTCGCGGACGATACGAACAGCGCCGCGACAATCGCAGTCATCGCGATCGGACTCGAACCTTGTTTCGGCACGATCCCCTCCACCAGACTGGACACGAAATGCAAGGATACAACTTCGGTGGAAATTCGGCGAATCGCGCGCTTAATTGCGATGCAGGAACCGTCGCCAGGGGAGCCGGGGCGAATGCCGCCGGTTGCACCGGGATTCCAATCCTAATGTCAAACAGCGACGTACACGGTCGTCCCGCCCCCGCGAAAACGGGGAAGGATGGATGATCGTGGCGCATCCGCGCCTAAGCCTTGCCTCGCAAGGACAAAATGAAAGAACAAATGAAAGAACAAAAAGCAAGGAAGCGGAACGCCGACAGACGCAGTGTTTCATGTCCGCACCAGCGGGTGCGGGGCGCGCCACGGAGAGCTCGGCTCGCGCCGCCCCTCCGCTGCGGGCGCGCTCGCCTGTCGGCGTTCCACTGCGGCTCTTCCTGCGGGCGTCGAAACGCCCCTGTCCAGCTCCAGGCCATGCTTCCTGGGACGCGGCCGCTTGCGCATGATCCGGAAAAGTGGAGGCCGGTTTTCCGATCAGATCATGCGCCACTAAAGTCCGGCTCTGCTAAGTGGGCGTTACCCACCCCTGCCTGTCCCAGTCCAGTGATGCACCTCACGGACCGGTCTTAGTGCCGGTCGGCTGATGCCCAAAGCCGCCCGGGAGCGGGTCGTAACGCCGCCCGCGGGCACCGCACTCGCTCCGGCCTTCAGGTCTACCTCCCGAAGGCGTCCTCATGAGCGAGATTCGCACTCCAGGTAACATAAATAGTGACAATAGTCAATGAAAATGCGACGTGCCGAAGCCCGCTGCTAAAGACCATCACTGGCCTCCGACATTGCGGTGATCTCGATTATTCACTGCGCAGCAAGGGAGTGTTTCTAATTCGCTTAATAGTCGAACGGCATTGACGGCCACACATCATCCAACACGCCACAGCAAGAAGCTGCGGTCCGTTTGAAATTCAATAGGAGGAGATGTGCCTATGACACGCATTGTCAGCAAGAATCTTCTTTCGACGGCGTTCGCCGTAGCCGCATTGGCTGCCGCGAGCTTGACGCCGGCATTTGCACAGGCCCTGAGTCATTACGGGAGCCCGTTGCCGCGCTATTATAATGCCGAGGGCGAACAGATTTGGGGATCATGGGCTCCCCCGATCACGAGTCGGCAGACAGCGCAACCATCGCGCAGTCTCTATATGTACGCCAAGCCGCACGCGTCTCATGCCCGAGTCCACTGAGACAGCGCACGGCATTTTATTCTCGTTCGGAATGGCGATCGAACGATGCTGATGTCGACTTCGCGTGGTCGGGGCGGCGACGCCCCGACCGAAGCCTGGCAGGAGGATAGAAGGATCACGAGTTTGAACATCGCCCGGCGCACGGAAAACGTGTTCGTCATCGCCCCGCCACCATACATATGTCACGCCCAGGACATGTCTTGCCTGACATAATGCCGAGCAAGATAGGGCAAGTTCGTTTGATGTCGTATCAATTTCCGCTGCGCCGCATTGCGAAATTGCTGCTTATCTTGTTCGCTATTCAGATTCCTGTGACTGCAATCGCGGACCCGGCGGCGCTCTCGCATCCTCACGCGGTGAAAGGCGAGATGGCAGGCTTCACGCCAGTCACCATTTCGTCACGGAGCATTGACGAGCCATTCGGTCTCACCGCAGCGAACACCGCCGATGGCGAAAGTATAGCTATATGGCGAAGCGTCGAGAGCGGTCTCCGCACCGACCATGAAATCCTGGTTCGTTGCCAGGCCAACAAGGATTGTCCGCCGGCGGCGCAACGGCTTCTCAAGATCGTTGCCGACGGCCACAATAGTTCAGGCCGGGCTGAGATCGGGATCATTAATCGAGCAATTAATCTGGCGATCCAACCGACCAAAGCCACGACAGAATCGAGCGCGTCAGACCGCTGGGATTCGCCGCTCGAAAGCTTTGCCGGCGGACAGGCTGATTGCAAGAATTACGCCGTCGCAAAATATCTCGCGCTCCTCGAAGCAGGGATTTCAGCAACCGACATCAGGCTGGTCATCGTGCACGACCGAGTCGTAGACCAGAATCACGCGGTCATCGCCGTTCGCCTCGATCAACATTGGCTCGTTTTGGATAACCGTTGGCTCGCACTGGCCTGGGACACCGAACTGGCGCGTTTCGAGCCTCTCTTCGTCCTCGAGTTCGACGGCTTTGAGCAACATCCGGCGGTGCTGGTAAATTTATTCGCTGCGCCGCAACGTCTGCTTTCCCACGCTCCCGGCGATGTCGCGTATTACGCGGACTAGACGACTTGCGTCTGGGCACCGGCAGACGCATCGCATATACGACAGACAAACAAAGCATTTCAGTCGAAGCATCTGCGGTGGCTTCGGGCTGCGCGCAACCAAACAAAATGCCCGGCGCAAGGCTAGCCTTGGCCGGGCAAATGGTCAGAGTAAAGCTTGGAACGCGTGCTTAATGCGCCGCGAGCGACGCTGCGGCTTCCGGATTTTCCATATGGGCGATGTTTGACTTCACTGCCTTCTGGACCTTCTCGAAAGCGCGCACTTCGATCTGGCGCACCCGCTCGCGGGAGACGCCGAATTCCTCGGCGAGCTCTTCGAGCGTGATCGGCTCATCCGCCAAGCGCCGCGCTTCGAAGATGCGGCGTTCGCGGTCGTTGAGCACGCTGAGCGCCTGGCCGAGCGCCTGATGGCGGTTCTCCGATTGCTCGGATTCGGCAAGCCGGCTCTCCTGGCTGGCGCTGTCGTCGACCAGCCAATCCATCCACTCGCCGGAATCGCCGTCTTCGCGGATCGGCGCGTTCAGCGACGCGTCGCCGCCGAGCCGGCGGTTCATGTCGATGACGTCCTGCTCGGTCACGCCCAGCCGCTTGGCGATGATCTTCACCTGATCGGGGCGCATGTCGCCTTCGTCGAGCGCCGAGATCCGGCTCTTCGCCTTGCGCAGGTTGAAGAACAGCTTCTTCTGGTTGGCGGTGGTGCCCATTTTCACGAGCGACCACGAGCGCAGGATGTACTCTTGTATCGCCGCCTTGATCCACCACATGGCGTAAGTCGCCAGCCGGAAGCCTTTGTCCGGTTCGAAGCGCTTGACCGCCTGCATCAGGCCGACATTGCCCTCGGAAATCACTTCCGAGATCGGCAAGCCGTAGCCGCGGTAGCCCATGGCGATCTTGGCCACGAGCCGCAGATGGCTGGTGACGAGCTTATGCGCAGCGTTGCGGTCGCCGTGCTCGCGCCAACGCTTCGCCAGCATGAATTCCTCTTGCGGCTCCAACATCGGGAACCGCCGGATCTCTTCTAGATACCGGGTGAGACCGGTTTCGCCGGACAGGACCGGCAGTGCTGCAGTCTGGGCCATGACAGCGCCCTCCATTTTCATGCCCCCGCGGAGCGGCGGGCGATTGGGGCCATCGCTCTCCGAGCCGACGGCGCCCAGTTCCATTTATCTCGCACCCGCAACATACACGGTCGACTCGGGCGCTCGGAAGTGAACTCGGCGTCACATTGGCGCGACGCAGCTGTGAACCACAATCCGATCCGAAGCTAAACCGTTGATACCGGTAAACTTTTAGTTGCTGCCAGGGTCCGGTTTGCGTTGAGGCGTGAGCTGGGTATCGGCCAGCGCATCACGCAAACGGACAAGATCGGGCGGCAGTTCCGACCGGAACTGGAGAAATTCGCCGCTCGACGGGTGCTTCACCGACAGCATATGGGCATGCAGAGCCTGCCTCGCAAGGGCGGTTAACGCCGTCTGAGCGGCAGGCGGCAAAAGCGCGGCTTTGGTGCGGAAGCCGCTGCCGTAGGCGTCATCGCCCATGATCGGGTGCCCGATCGAGGCCAAATGAACGCGGATCTGATGGGTCCGGCCGGTCTCAAGCCGGCAGAGCAGGAGGCTTGCCACCGGTTCGCCGGAGGCGCTGCCCTTGTTTGCCTTGCGGCCGGTTTTCCCGGCCTGCGTGCCGTAGCGCTCGAGCACCTGCCAATGGGTGACGGCATCGCGGCCGCCTTCGCGGATCGCCATGCGCTCGCGCGATTTCGGATGCCGGTCGATCGGCCGGTCGATCACCCCATGAGAGCGGTCGGGCGCGCCCCAGACCAACGCCAAATAACTGCGCTCGAACGGCTCGCCGCTTTTGCCGTGGTCGGCGAATTGCGCCGCCAATGCCCGGTGGGCGCGGTCGTTTTTGGCGACGACCATGGCCCCGGTCGTGTCCTTGTCCAGCCGGTGCACGATGCCGGGCCGGCGCTCGCCGCCGATGCCGGACAGGCTGTTGCCGCAATGCGCAATGAGCGCGTTTACCAGCGTTCCGGTCCAGTGGCCCGCGGCTGGATGAACCACGAGATTACGGGGTTTATCGATGACGATGATGTCGTCGTCCTCGTAAATGACGCGAAGCGGGATGGGCTCGGGCTCGGGCTTCGCCGGGAGCGGCGGCGGCACGTCAACCAAGATGGTGGAACCGGAATTGACGTTGTGGCTCGGATCGCGGATCGTTTGGCCGTCGACGGCGACCGCGCCAGCTTCAATCAGGACTTTGAGCCGGGAGCGCGAGAGCGCGGCGATATGACGGGCGAGGACGCGGTCGAGCCGATCGCCGGCTTCATCCGCGGTGACGCAAACCGAAGTCTGCGTGACCGAAGTCGTAACCGGTGCGGGCGTGGACGTGGGAGACGACATGAATACCCTATCCGGCAAAGTCCGGAGCAACTTATCAGCGGTCGGCGATCCCGCCGAATCCGGGACGTCGCAGCTGGTCGCGCGTGCCCGCACCATGATGGTGATATCGGGCCTGACCACGGTGCTTGCCATCGCCGCCGTGGTGACCGTCATCGGCTACCGGATGTATTCCAGCGCCGGCACCGCGCCAATCGAAGGCGCCATCGCGCTGCCGAAGGGCGCGCGCGTCGTGTCGATGGCGGGCTCCGGCGGCCGCGTCGCCGTGCTGATCGACAATAACGGCACGAGCGAGATGCGGGTCTTCGATCTGAAAACGATGAAGGAATCCGGGCATCTGCGGTTTACCAATGAGCCGTGACCGGTTCAGCCCCGCATAACCCCGCCCAGGGCGGGCTCATATTCGCTCGGCCCGCATACCCGCTTGCACGCCGCGTGCATCGCGGTTATTTCGAAAGGCACGCTCCCTTCGTCTAGCGGTCTAGGACGCGGCCCTCTCAAGGCTGAAACACGGGTTCGATTCCCGTAGGGAGCG
>CAVUNZ010000013.1:0-27535 GCA_963742975.1 uncultured Alphaproteobacteria bacterium
GATTACCCTGAAAGTCTGTTCTCATTTGACGCTCGCGCGCACGCCAATTGGCGCTGTTCGTTCAGTGCGAATGGCCGCGTCATTTTGCGGTGGATTTTTTTTGTGGAGCGAGTGGCGTGAACCGTTTGACGAGAGCGGAATGAAGCGACGCGGCAAGACCATCGGTATCCTGCGATTGCAGCTGGAGCGGTCATGGATCAGCTCACTTCGCCCCTCTCCGCACGCGAAGCAGAAACGGAGCTGGCTCCCTCACCACGAATATTTCAGCGTCCCGACGCCGCCGTAGCTATCAAGAACAGCTTGGTCCGCTATTGAGCGCACTTAATGCGCGCACCAAGTCAGGTGTCTAGCTTAAGGAGGCCGCCAATCGAAGCGGCCTCCGGCTTCGCTCAAGATTGCGATCTTTCGGTCCGCTAACAGCTAGCAGGTAACGCCGGTCGCGCAGCGCCGCGCCGCACGCCGATGGCGCCGATTGACTCCTGCAACGCTCACTGCGCTACCCGGATGACCGACGCGGGCTTGTGCTTGGTCAACAGACAACACAATACCCGAAGTTGCCGAGCTTTCGACCGATACCGGCATTGCGCTAAGCACCGCACCGGTTGCGGCCACTACGCAGATAAAGGCGACTTTCTTGTAGAATCTCGACATGATGTTCTCCCTTTGATGGCTTTTCAAACGTTAGACGCGATGTTGGTCTCCTCTCTGGCCATGATGCAGACCAATTGATCCAAAGGGACCGGAACGATGGGATGTCTGCCTTGACCCAGCGCCGATCCAGAAGTTCGTGCACTCACTCTTTTCCAGTGCACTCACTCTTTTCCAGATATCATTTTCGCAACAATTTTCGGAAATAGCCGATGAGCGGGCTCAATGGCCGCGTCGCTATGACATAGACAACGAAAGTGATCAGCAACAGGGCCGCAAGCGCCCGGGCCGCCTCGAAATGAGGAGCGTCGGCCCCCAATATCGGGGGCACCGCATGGAGCGTTGACAAGATCCACTCGCTGAACCAGTCAAACATTTTCTGCTCCGCAGGCGGACAGCGGAACTGAGCCGGCTATTCTGCCGCGGCCTCGTCGTGATGTGATACCGGCGATGCCGAACTCGTAGCTCTTCCCTGTCTCCGTTTTCTGCTTGTCAGTCATTTCGCTATCGGGCGCTTTGACTTCACGGGGTCGCGACGAAGGTCGAAGGCGTTCGCGGATCGCCTGGAATGTCACGTAGAGAGGCGGAATCGCAAAGATTCCGATAAATGAGGCCAGGATCATCCCGCCAAATACCGGCGTACCGACATTGCGCCGTGCCAGCTGAGAGGCCCCGCTGGCGACGACCAAAGGATAAAGACCCAGGATGAAGGCAAACGAGGTCATCATCACCGGCCGGAACCGCAATCGCGCGCCTTCGGTCGCAGCTTCGAGCAATGCGACGCCTTTTTCCCGCTGCTCTTTGGCAAACTCCACAATCAGGATGCCGTTCTTGGCGGCAAGTCCGATCAGCACCACCATGCCGATCTGACCGTAGAGGTCGAGCGTCAGGCCACCAGCGACAATCGCTATAAACGAGCCCAACACACCAACCGCCACTGAAAGCAGAACCGGGACCGGAATGGTCCAACTCTCATAAAGTCCGACCAGGAACAGGTAAGCGAACAATACCGCAAAGCCCAAAATGATCGCTGTCTTGCCTTCGGCGCGCTTCTCCTGGAACGCGGTATCGGTCCACTCCCCCGCATAGCCTCGCGGCAGCGTGCTTGCGGCGACAGCCTCCATCGCCTGCAAAGCCTGGCCCGATGAAACGCCCGGCGCCGGACTGCCCTGAACGGTCAGCGCCCGAAGATTGTTGTAGCGAATGAGAGCGGCCGGCCCGACGACGATGCGAACCTCGGCAAGACTGCGCAACGGAATCATCTTGCCTTCGCTGCTCCGCACGTTGATGCGGTAAATGTCGTCGATGCTTGAACGGTCCACGGCCTCCGCCTGCACCTGGACCTGCCAGGTACGACCGAACAAATTCATGTTGTTGACGAAGTATCCGCCCAGCGACGCCTGCAGGGCCTGAAAGACCGAGCTCAAAGGCACGCCGATGATTTGCGCCTTGTCGCGATCGATATCGAGATAAATCGACGGATTGGTCGCCGAGAATGTACTGAAGACGCGGCTCAGCTTCGGGTTCTGGTTTGCCGCCACGGTCAGTCCGCGTAACGCCTGCGCCATGGCCTTCGGATCGCCGCCGCGCAAATCCTCCAGCACATAGGTGAAGCCGCCTCCGGTGCCGAGGCCAAGAATTGGCGGTGGCGCCAAGGGCAAGACCGTGCCTCCGGGAATCAACCGGAACTTCTCGCTCAGCCGTCCAATCAGCGCCGAAGCGCTCGATGATTTGTCTTTGCGCTCCTCGAACGGCTTGAGCGTTACAACCAGGAACGCGGCATTCGATTGCGAGTAGTTGTCGATGAAATTCAGCCCGATCACGGACGTGACGTTCTCGACAGCGTCCTCCTCTTTGAGAATCGCTTCCGCGCGCTCCACAACGGCGGTTGTCCGGGCAACCGACGATCCGCCGGGCAGCTGCGCAACGACAAACAAGGCGCCCTGGTCGTCCTCGGGCAGGAAGCCGGTGGGCGTAAACTTGGCGAGCCCGAAGATGCCTCCCGCCGCCACGACAACCATCGCAAGGCCGATGATTGAAATGCGGACCAGGCGCGCGACCGCCGTGCCGTAGGCGTCGCGGACATAGTCGATGGAGCGCATGACATAGCCCATGACCCCGCGGCGTGGGCCATGGTGCGGACGCAACAAGACTGCGCAGAGCGCCGGCGACAGCGTCAGCGCATTGATTGCCGACAAGAACATCGCCACGGCTACCGTGACCGCAAATTGCCGGAACAGCTCACCGGAAATTCCGGGAATGAAGGCCACAGGCACGAACACCGACAGCAGCACCAAGGTGATCGCGATGATCGGCGCGGTGATTTCAGCCATCGCCCGCTTGGTGGCCTCGCCTGGCGTAAGCTCGGGATGCTCTTCCATCACGCGTTCGACGTTTTCGACCACCACGATGGCGTCGTCGACCACGATCCCGATCGCGAGTACGATCGCCAACAGCGACACCGTATTGGCCGAGTAGCCGACGGCTAGCAGCGCGATGAACGTGCCGATGAGGCTGACCGGAACCGCAAGCGTCGGTATCAACGTGGCGCGCACACTGCCGAGGAAAAGATAGACGACGATCACGACAAGAACGAACGCCTCGAGCAGCGTCTTCTGCACCTCGTGGATCGTATCGGTGACAAAGGTCGTCGGGTCGTAGGTGATCTTCCAAGCCAGATCGTCGGGGAATCTCTGCTCCGCCTCGGCAATGCGTTCTTTCACGGCCTTGAGCGTGGAGATCGCATTGGCGCCGGGAGTCTGATAAATCGCAATTGCTGCGGCCGGACCGCCGTTAAGACGGGTGTCGCGATCGAGATTCGCGGCGCCAAGCTCGATCCTCGCCACGTCGCGAAGCCGCAGCACCGAACCATCGGGATTGGTCCGGATCACGATATTTTCAAAATCCTCGACCGAGCTGAGGCGGCCTTTGGTTTGCAAGTTGAGCTGCAGCTGCTGATCGTCGGAGATCGGTCGCGCTCCGACGCGACCGACCGCCGCTTGGACATTTTGAGATTGAATGGCGTTGATGATGTCCGCGGTCGTGAGACCGAGACCCGTCAGCCGGTCGGTGCGCACCCATGCGCGCATGGCGTAATCTTGCGGGCCCCACAGCGTGGCGTCGCCTACGCCGGGCGTGCTTTTGATCCGATCGAGAAGATTGATGGTGACGTAATTGGAAAGATACAGAGGATCGTGGGTATGCTTCGGCGAATAAACTGCGATCACGCCGAGCAGCGCCGATGATTTCTTCTTGACCGTGACGCCTTGGCGCTGCACCTCAGGCGGAAGCTGCGGGAACGCGATTTGAACACGGTTGTTGACGTTGACCGCGTCGATGTCCGGATCCGTGCCGAGTTCGAACGAGGCGGTCAGCGTATAGCTGCCGTCATCGCCGCTCGTGCTTTTCATGTAGATCATCTTGTCGACGCCGACGACCTGCGCCTCGATGACCTGCGCGACGGTTGCTTCGACAACGGCCGAATTCGCGCCCGGGTAGGTCGTCGTGGCCGACACTTGGGGCGGCACGATATCCGGATACTGCGCGAGCGGGATCTTCGCGAGCGCGAGCAGACCAGCGATCGTCGTAACGATGGCGATGACGATCGCGAGCCTCGGACGATCGATGAAAATGGACGAGAACATGGGACTAAGTCCCTTTGAGGCTTGCCGGCACGGGCGCGGCTTGGACCGGCTGGCCGGGGCGAGTGCTTTGAATCCCTTCGACGATGACTTGCTCGCCGCCGTTCAAACCCTGATCGATGACAACATTCGCCCCGCTTTCGCCGCCCGGCTTGACCCGCTTGACTACGGCCTTGCCGTCTTCGACCACAAAGACGTAGACGCCTTCTTGGTCCGCGATCAGCGCCGCCTGCGGGACCACCACCTTTTCCTGAGGCTCACCCGCTTCAACCGCGACGCTGACCAGTTGACCATCAATCAGCTGACCGTCCGGGTTCGGTATCGTGGCGCGTGCCAGCACCGTGTCGGTCGAGCGGTCCACCGAAACATCGAGGAAATTGACCGTGCCCTCGTGCTTGTAGGTTGAGCCGTCAGCGAAGCGGATTTTGATCTTGATCTTGGCGAGATCAGCCGGGCTGTTCCTCAGCTGCGCTTGCAGCAGCTCGCGCTGGCTGACCGGAAAGGTCACATACATCGGGTCCTGACTTACGATGGTCGTGAGAACGCCGCTGTCAGGCCCGACGACATTTCCCACGGTGATATTTGTCCTGCTGATCTTTCCCGTGATCGGCGAGACGATGTCGGTGTAACCGAGATTGATGTTCGCGGTGTCCAGACTGGCCTGGTCGGCCATGATGGCGCCTTCCGCCTGCTGGTCCGCCGCCAGCGCCTGATCGCGCGCCACCGCGGTGCCGGCATTTTTCTCGAGCAAATCCTGCGCGCGTTGCAATTGGATGGCCGTCAGAGTTTTTGCGGCCTTGCTGCGCTCCAAGGCGCCCTTCGCATTGACGACGTCGGCTTGAAACAGGCCTTTTTCTATGCGGTAAAGCGGGTCGCCCTTTTTGACGATCTCGCCTTCCTTGAACAGCACGGCATCCAGAAAGCCCTTGACCCGGGCGCGAATTTCGACCCGGTCAGTCGCCTCAATGCGTCCGACAAAATCTCGCGTTTGCGCAATCGGCTGCCGCTGGGCGTAGACCGTGCCGACAGGTACGGCTTGTTGCTGCTGCGCAGCAACGCTCGCAGCCGACAAAATCAAAACCAATGCTGTCAGATATGCCGGTCGCGTCCCAACGCGGACGAGACATCGGACTGTCCTTCCGACTTTTCCGAGAGTCCGCATGCACGCTCCCGCGTCTCAGAACCGGCCGGCAAAACAAAGTGCCCGGCTGACCAAGTGTATCGCTATCTCAGCTTCGTGTCGCCTCTAATATGGGCGGCAAATGAATGATAAAGTGATCAGGTTCGCTAGCCGGTCTTGCGCGCCGCGGTCGCCCGCGCTTTCGACAACAGCGCGAGGGTATCTTTGGCGATCATCAGTTCCTCATCCGTGGGCACGATATGGAGCTGAACCTTGCTCTCCGGCCGTGAAATCAGTGGTCTGCCGGCGGCATTCGCTTCTGCATCGAACGCAATGCCGAGCCAGCTGATTTTTTCCGCCACGCGGGCGCGGATCGTCGCCGAGTTCTCGCCAATCCCCGCCGTAAAGACGAACGCATCGAGTCCGCCGAGCGCCGCCGCCAGCATTCCTGCACTCAAGCTTATCCGGTAGACGAAATAGTCGACGGCGAGCGCGGCGCTTGGGGCGGCATTCGATTCGAGCTCTCTCATATCGTTACTGATGCCGGAAAGGCCTTTGAGCCCGCTCTCGCGATAGAGCAAATTCTGCACCGCATCAGGCGTCATGCCCTTTTCAGTCATGAGATAAAGCAACACGCCCGGATCGATCTGCCCCGGCCGCGTGCCCATCGGCAAGCCGTCGAGCGCGGTGAAACCCATCGTGCTCTCGACGCTCTTGCCGTCAGCCAAAGCGCACATCGAGGCGCCGCTGCCGAGATGCGCCACGATCACGCGCCCCTTGGCGATGTCGGGCGCGACTTCGCGCAAACGCTCGGCGATATACGCGTAAGAGAGCCCGTGAAATCCGTAGCGGCGGACTCCCTCGGCATAATAATGCTCGGGAATGGCGAAATGATCGGCGACAGCGCTGTGCGTGCGATGGAAGGCGGTGTCGAAGCACGCCACTTGAGTGAGTTCCGGGCGGCGCGTGAGCAATAGCCGGATCGGTGCGAGATTGTTGGGCTGATGCAGCGGCGCCAGCGAATTATATTGCTCCAAACGTGACAACACGGATTGATCGACAATGACCGGCCGGTCGTAGTGTGGACCGCCGTGCACCACGCGATGGCCGACCGCGATCAAATTGAAGGGCTGCGTTGCGCGCAGCCATTCTGCCGCCGCTGCGATCGCCGCGGGGACATCGGCGATCTCGCCCGGCGGGTAAGATTTGTCGATCAGCGGCGAACCGTCGCGCGCTTTTGCGTGCAAGCGCGGCCGCGTCCCGATACCGTCCACCTGACCTTTGAGGCGCTGGTGCGGGTCGCCAGACGGCGCGACTTCGAAAATTTCGAATTTGACGCTGGATGACCCGGCATTGACGACGAGGACGGTGTCCATGAGCGGTCACTCTGGCGGATCAGGCCGCAACAAGGTTTGCGCCGGCGCGGCGCGCCGCGGCGTACAACACTGCCGCCGCACAGGAGGCCATGCGGCTGCGCACCGAATCCGCGCGCGACGTCAGCACGATCGGTACGCGAGCCCCGAGAACCAAACCTGCGGAATCGGCCTTCGACAGGAAGATGAGATTCTTGGCGAGCATGTTGCCGGCTTCGAGATCGGGCACGACCAGGATTTGGGCGCGTCCGGCGACCGGCGAATGAATCCCCTTGATTTTCGCCGCTTCCGCATCGATGGCGTTATCGAATGCCAGCGGCCCGTCGAGGGTGCCGCCGGTGATTTGTCCGCGGTCCGCCATCTTGCAGAGCGCAGCCGCGTCGATGGTCGAAGGAATCTTGGAGGTGACCGTCTCGACGGCGGAAAGAATGGCGACCCGCGGCTTGCCAAGGCCGACCTGGGTAAACAGATCGATGGCGTTCTGAATGATGTCCCGCTTGACGTCGAGATCGGGGAAAATGTTGATTGCGGCGTCGGTGATGAACAATGTTTCAGTATGCGACGGCACATCCATGATGAAGATATGGCTGATGCGCCGTGCGGTGCGCAGGCCGGTGGCCGATGCCGTCACGGCCCGCATCAGTTCGTCGGTATGCAGGCTGCCCTTCATCAGCATTTCGCCTTTGCCCTCGCGCACGAGCTCGACGCCTCGCGCGGCGGCGGCATCGCTGTCCGCCACATCGACAAGCTCGTATTTATCGATGGCGAGGCGATGTTCGCGGGCAACGTCCCTGATCTTGGCGAGCGGGCCGACAAGGATCGGACTGATAATTCCAAGCTCGGCCGCCTCCACGGCGCCGCGCAGCGATGTTTCGTCGCAGGGATAAACCACGACGGTCTTTGCGGGCGGCACTGTCTTCGCCTTGGCGATGAGACGGTCGTACTTCGAACCGGCGGGGTGAGTTGCCGAGCCGACGGCTCCTCCCGCGTCTAAGTCGTTTTTTGCCTCGTTCGGCATGGTTGCTCCTTACGCGGCCGGATCAAGCCGCACCTGTTCCCAGCAATAGCCCGATTATCTGAACGGCAACGACTTTGACGATCGTCATTGAAGGAAAGATCATGGCGTATCCTATGTCGGGCCGCTCGGTCGGCGCCATCCGGGTCGAGTAGACCAGGATGGCCGGATTGCCGGTGGCGCCGGACGCGACCCCCACCAAATCGTCGAACGGAATTTTCAACAGATAATAGCCGACCAAGAGCACGATGAGGACGGTCGCAAGCAGAACCATAGCACCGATCAGCAGGAGCGTCGGCCCGGTTTGCGAGACCGTTTTCAAGAACGGCTGGCCGGCATTGACGCCGACCGTGGCCAAAAACAAAGCAAGACCGAAGTTTCGCAACACGATATTTGCCGGCAACGGCATGACCCAGAGCAGCGGACCCGTCCGCCGCAACTTTCCGACGATGAGGGCAACAATCAGCGGCCCGCCGCCAATGCCCAGCGTCACAACGCCGACGCCGGGAATTGGGATCGGAATGAGCCCAAGCAACACACCGAGCACCATACCGAGGCCGAGTGACACGTAGCTGAATTCGGCCGCGGATTTGACCGTATCGCCGAAATATTTTCGCACCTCCTCCTTCCGCTCGGGCGGCATCAGAACGCCAACCCGGTCGCCAAATTCCAATGCCAGATCGGGCGCCGGAACGATATCGGCATCGTAGCGCCTGACATGCAGGATCTGGACCGGAAAGCCGGTCGGCAGCGGCAGTTTTGCAAGCGGCACCCCGACCAAATTTGCCTTGCCGACGAACACCCTGATGTAGTCGAGCGCCGAACGATCCTTGACGACGCGGCCGGGCTCCAATTTACCGACATGCGCCGCTGCATCGCTGATGTCGCCCTGCCGTTCGGCGATGACCAGGAGCGCGTCACCGGCATCGAGCGATAAATCGGCGGCAGGCAGAAAATTCCGGCCGCCCTTGCGGACCATCTCGATCTGCACGCCGCTCGGAATTCTTTGTCTGAGATCGTCGAGCGTCGAACCCGAGCAGTCCGGGCCGAGCGTGATTTCGGCCATGTGCAATTGCGGTTCCTTTGGCGGAAATTTCGGCTGCACCGTTCGCGTCATGAAATAGATGCACAAAATCGGCCCGATCACGCCAAACGGATAGGACACTGAATATCCGATCGAGGGTTCGCTGTTGCGCATGGTGTCGAGAGCCGCTTGCAGCGTGGCGGTGCTGGTCATCGAGCCGGCAAAGAGGCCTAATGTATGTCCCAGTTTGATCCCAAAGACATGCCCGAGGCCAAGGGCAACGGCGAGACCGGCCATGACGCCTACAAATGCAAGCAGATTATATTTGCGGCCGGCCACGCCGGTCATGCCTTCAAAAAATTGCCGGCCATAGAGAATGCCCACGCCATAGAGAAACATGATCAGGCCGATGAGCCCGATCGGCCCGACGATCTGGGCTTTCGGCGCGAAGGCTCCGAGGGCGAGACCGACGAACAAAACGGCGCCGACGCCGAGCGAAAATCCGAAGATATTGATCTGACCGACCAGATAGCCGAGCCCGATCGCAAGAAAGGCCGTGAGGATCGGCTGCGTCCCGATAATTTCCCGCGCAAAGTCAAGCATGACCGAGCCTCTGTTTCTTTCTTCGCTTCATCTTCCAGTCAGACAAATCAGCGGACGTGACAGCCGGCGGCGCGAAATTGCTCGAGGACGCGCTCAATCAGATCCGGCGTCGGCGTCGAGGTGCTGGCATTCTTGTAATCGAGATGCATCGCCTTCCATTTGAACGCACCCAGCTGGTGGAAAGGCTGCACCTCGACCCACTCGACGTTCTTCATCGGGGCGACGAAGCGCGCGATGCCCTCGACATTGTCCGGATCGTCGGTCGATCCCGGCACCAGCGTGAAGCGCACCCATACGGGCTTGCCCATGGCCGCCAGACGCTCGGCGAATTTGAGCGTCGGCGCCAAGTCTCGGCCGGTGACCTTGCGATAGGTATCCGGGTTCGAGCTCTTGATATCGAGAAGGACAAGGTCAAGAGCGGAGAGATACCGGTCGTCGGCGCGGTCACCGAGATAGCCCGACGTCTCGATGGCGGTGTGGAGACCAAGGTCCTTGGCGCCGGCGAGAATACGCCTGGTAAATGCCGACTGCACCAAGGGCTCACCGCCGGAGATCGTCAAGCCGCCGCCGAGTGCGCGCAGCGCAGGAGCAAAGCTGCCTAGCCGATCAAGCACTGTCTGTGCGGAGACGTAGGTGCCGTCCTTCAGGTGCCAGGTATCGGGATTGTGGCAATACGTACAACGCAACAAGCAACCCGAAACGAACAGGACAACACGCAATCCCGGCCCGTCATATCGCGATGACGTCTCGTAGGAATGGCAGTAGCCGAATGCGCCGTCGGATTCCTGTAATTGCAACTCGTCCGGCGCATCGAGCGAGATGCCGACATGCAGATCATGCCGGCTACCCGCCTCTAGCACTCCAGCCTGCGACATGGGCGTCCTCCTAATCTCCGCGTTCAGCGTCAACCGCGTGCGCGCCATAGGCCGCGGAGAGTTCGCAGTCGCTGCCCACCGCTCAAAGGCGATATCCATATCTGTGCATGCAGGCTCCACCTGCGGCTTGGCGCTGGCCGGCGTCCTGCCTCGAAATGTGGCTATGATCGAGCTCTTTCGTGCACAGAGCCCACGCTTGCTCGTAAGTGGGATTGGCCGGTTGTTTCTTCTTCGCAGAAGCCGGAGCGCTGGTTGCAAACACCAGCGCAATGGCGGCTGACGCAACAACGGCACACGTTAAATTGGCCTTGGGCATTGCAACCTCCCGGATTTTATTTCCCGCTTTTATTTCTTACACTGCAACTTTTGCCGCTGTGGGCTGCTATTGATCCGCATCAAGCAGCAGCCTTGCGGTACGGATCGGCGGGGATCGCCGCCGTCGCCGGACGTTTATATTTGGCCGTGAAAGGTACGGCTGATGACATCCTGCTGCTGCTCGCGCGTCAGCCGCACGAAGTTCACGGCATAGCCCGACACACGAATTGTCAGCTGCGGGTACTTGTCCGGATTCTTCATCGCATCTTCAAGCGTCGCCTTGTCGATGACGTTCAGGTTCATGTGGAATCCGCCGGCACCGAAATACACGTCGAAAGCCTTGACCGCCTCGGTGACGATCTCTTCGTTGGACAAGTGCGCTTTTTGCGGCGCGACCGATACCGTGTAGCTGATGCCGTCCAACGCATCGTTGTAGGGCAGCTTCGCGACCGAGAGACATGACGCCAGCCAGCCGTGGCTGTCGCGACCATGCATAGGATTGGCGCCCGGCCCGAACGGCTCGCCCTTGCGCCGGCCGTCCGGCGTGTTGCCCGTGTGCTTGCCGTACACCACGTTCGACGTGATGGTCAGCACGCTTTGCGTATGGGTCGCACCGCGATAGGTCGGATGCTTGCGGATTTTTTGCATGAACCGCGTCACGATATCGGCGGCAATCGCATCGACCCGGTCGTCATTGTTGCCGAACTGCGGCACCGCGTCGTTGCTTTCGTTGTGATAGTCGACAACCAGACCGGTATCGTCACGGACCACATGGATCTTGCCGTATTTGATCGCGGCAAGGCTGTCGGCAACCACCGACAGACCGGCGATGCCGAACGCCATGGTGCGGAGGACATCGCGGTCATGCAGCGCCATTTCCAGGCGTTCATAGAAATATTTGTCGTGCATGTAGTGGATGCAGTTCATCGCATGCACGTAGGTGCGCGCGAGCCACTCCATCAAATGATCGAATTTCTCGAACACATCGTCGTATTCGAGCACTTCGCCCACCACCGCCGGACTGGCCGGTGCGACCTGCGCTCCCGATATTTCGTCGCGGCCGCCATTGATGGCATAGAGCAGCGCCTTCGCCAGATTGACGCGGGCGCCGAAGAACTGCATCTGCTTGCCAAGCCGCATCGCCGAGACGCAGCACGCGATGCCATAGTCGTCGCCCCAATGCGGCCGCATCAGATCGTCGTTCTCGTATTGCAGCGAGGACGTATCCCGGCTCATCTTCACGCAATAGCGCTTGAAATTCTCCGGCAGATGTTTCGACCATAGAACCGTGATATTCGGCTCCGGCGCCGGTCCGAGATTGCTCAGCGTGTGCAGCATGCGATAGCTGCTCTTCGTGACCAGCGGCTCGCCGTCAAGACTCATGCCGCCGATGCATTCGGTCGCCCAATACGGGTCGCCGCTGAACAGCGCGTCGTAGTCCGGCGTCCGCAGGAAACGAACAATTCTCAGCTTCTGGACGAGTTGGTCCCACAATTCCTGGGCGCCGGCTTCGTCCAATATGCCTTCGCGCAAGTCGCGTTCGATGAAAATGTCGAGGAAGCTCGAAATGCGGCCGATCGACATCGCCGCTCCATTAGCCTCCTTCACCGCGCCCAGATAAGCGAGATAGGTCCACTGCACGGCTTCGTGCGCGTCGGTCGCCGGCCGTGCGATATCGCACTCGTAGAGCTTGCCCATTTCGGCGAGATCTTCGAGCGCCCGCACCTGCTCTGCCAGTTCCTCGCGCTGCCGGATCACCTCGTCGGTCGGCCACATGTCGTCGAGTTGCGCGCGCTCGGCGTGTTTGACTTCCAGAAGCCGGGTCACGCCGTAGAGCGCGACGCGCCGGTAGTCGCCGATGATGCGGCCGCGGCCGTAGGAGTCCGGCAGGCCGGTGACGATGCCGGATTTGCGGCAGCGCATGATTTCCGGCGTATAGGCGTCGAACACGCCGTCATTGTGCGTCTTGCGGTATTTGGTGAACGCCTCGTGGACTTGGGGGTCGGCGTCGAACCCGGCGGCCTTGAGACCCGCCTCGACCATGCGCAAGCCGCCGTATGGGAATATCGCGCGCTTGAACGGCTGGTCGGTCTGCAGCCCGACGATGATTTCGTTTTCCTGATCGATATAGCCGGGCTTGTGCGCCAGCACGGTCGATGGCGTATGAGCGTCGACGGCCAGTACGCCGTTTTTTCTTTCTTTCTCAAAATAAGGCTGAAGTTTTTCCCAAACGGCTTTGGTGCGCGTGGATGGGCCGGTGAGGAATTTCTCATCGCCCGCATAAGAAGTGACGTTATTGATAATGAAATCGCGCAAATCGATTCTGGTGCGCCAATTGCCTGAATTGAACCCTCTCCAGCAGTGCTCGCCCTTGGAACCGTGGGAAATCCCGGCCGTTCCTTCCATGGCACCCTCCCTGGGGATTATTTTTCAATTTTTATTTCATTTCATTTTCTTCATTGCCTCATCATCTTTTCTGGTCCGTTGTTTTTTCTTTTGAGGTCGATGAGCGTATGCCTAACCAGCATCTATTGAAAGTTCATATCAAATCAATTGTTCGGTATTGTGACGCCGCCAGTCTCGCGCGGAGTTAAGATTATCCCGCACAGCAATCCATCTCTTGATCTGTATCAAATATCAGGGAAATCGGGGAAGCTAAGCGATCGGACACCCGTGCTGCATTGCGATGTGATCAACTCAAGTCAAATCGGCTCCGGCGGTCGGCGTCAAAAAACGGCGGTCCACATGATCCGAAGTCAAGCGGTTGGCCGAGCCGGGAGTCAGTTGGTCGCTTTAGCCGGTTCGGCCTGTGCCTGTTTGACCATTTCGTCGGCTGTTTCCCCAAAATAATATTTCATGATGCCGGTTATCGTCTGGAGCATCCGGCGTCACGGAACCTCCGGGACAGAATGACGCTGGCAAAATCTGGGTCCATAAGTTGCCGCAACGACTATAAAGCCGGCACGCCAGCTGAGGCTTGCCCTGCGTCAGATGGCACCTTGAATTGACCCAGATCAAGGATGACAATTGGCCAATTGAATTAGGTTCAATCATTCGTGTAGGGGCGACATCAAAGTCCCCAGGGATTTCAACTCACGACCGGCACCCGACAGGCGACCGTTGCCACCCCTTTAAGAGCATCGGGGGAAGTCATGCCAGAAATCCGTTACATACCATCTCCACCGCACTACATTGAACGGCCCCTTTGTTCAAAATGCTGCGCCAAGATGAGCTTGACGCGCATATCGCCCGACCGGCGGGGATTTGAAATTGCGACCTTCGAGTGCAGGAAATGCGCGTGCTTGGAAAGTGTGGTGATCAAGCCACCAAGGTCATCTGATGCCTGCGCGAGAACGCGCGAGCAAACTTGACTATCCAGCCGCGTCGTCATGTTGTTCTCGACCGACGCCAAGCTTAGTACGTGGGCCGCGAAATCCTTTCTCACTCGTTTTGCGCGAGAGACCGAGACCTTGCCGATCTTCTTGGCTCGCGAATAATTGATCTTCGGCATCATGCATCACCTTATTGTGTGCATGCACCGGCGCTGCCGATGCTGGAACTAATGACTTCGAGCGCCGCTGTCCGTCCGTTACGACAATCAGGTGACAAAAAGCTTGCTGCAGTGCGGCGCGTTTGATCAAGGTCAAACCTGCGCGCGGTAGCCCGCGATAAAATAAATATGCTAAGATTGAGTGGTGTCACCTGCGGGAGGTGGAAATGACTTTATCTGCGATAAAGTCGCTGCTGCTCTTAGCCCTCATTTTTGTGCCGTGCGCTGCGAGCGCTCAGACCTCAAATCCGCCGCCCGCGCCTTCATCCCAAAAGCTGCTCACGGCCGCGCAGCTCGATCAGCTCGTCGCGCCGATCGCGCTTTATCCGGACACGCTACTGTCTGAAGTCCTGATGGCGTCGACCTACCCGCTTGAAGTCGTGGAGGCGGAGCGCTGGGTGAGCGCCAACAAGAACTTGAAAGGTGATGAGCTGAAGACGGCCGTCGGCAAGCAGGACTGGGACGACAGCATCAAATCGCTGGTGGCGACGCCCTCCGTGCTCGACATGATGAGCACCAAGCTCGATTGGACACAGAAGCTCGGCGATGCGGTCATCGCGCAGCAGGCCGACGTCATGGACGCGATCCAGCGCCTGCGCGGCAAGGCACAAGCCAACAACAAATTGCAATCGACCCAGCAGCAGAAGGTCACTGTCAGGCAGAACCAGGGCCGGCAAGTCATCGAAATCGCGCCGACGGATCCCGATACGGTCTATGTGCCGTTTTACGATCCGGCCGTCGTCTATGGCGATTGGCCCTATCCCGATTATCCGCCGTATTACTGGCCGGCGCCCGGCTATATCGCCGCCGGGATCATCGCGACCGGAATCGCCTTCGGCGCCGGCTATGCGCTCGGGCGATGGGCCTCAGGCGGCTATTGGCGCGGCAACGTCAATTGGGGCAACAACAACATCACCATCAATCGGCCGGGCGGCGGCAATATCGGCAACAATTGGAATCGCGGCGCTCATGTCGAGCACCGGCTCGGTAATCGCGGCGGGCGCGAACAGGGCCTGAATTTCCGCGGCAACAATGGTCAGCGGGTTTTGAATCCCGGCGGCGGCCGCGCCAATCTCGGCAATCGGCCGAGCCAGCATCCGAACTTCGGCAATCGCGGCGGCGGGCGAAACCATGTGGCTAATCGGCCTTCGCGTGGCGGCGGCGGGCGGCACCATGTCGCCAATCGGCCCTCGCGTGGCGGCGGGCGGTCCCATGTCGCCGCGAGAAATCGCGGTGGAGCTCATGCCGCTCTGCGTGGACGCGGCGGCGGTGGCGGCATCCATCGCGGCGGCGGTGGCGGATTGCGTGCGCATGGCGGCGGTGGTGGGTTCCGCGGCGGCGGCGGCGGTGGTGGGGCGGGGCGGTGGTGGGTTCCGAGGCGGCGGCGGTGGTCGTGGTGGCGGCGGTCGCGGCGGCGGTCGCCGTTCCGACATCCGGCTCAAGCACGACATCGTCTATCTCGGCCGGCTCGACGACGGGCTCGGCTTCTATCGCTTCAGCTATAACGGCAGCGACCGCGCCTATGTCGGCGTCATGGCGCAGGACGTGCAGTCCGTCATGCCGCAGGCGGTTTTTGCCGGCCGCGACGGTTATCTCCGGGTGAACTATCAAAAACTCGGGCTGACCTTTGAGACCTACGATGCCTGGATCCGATCGGGGGCACAAATTCCGGATACGGTTCGGATTGCGCATTGACTGCCGGATGGGCCGCGCGACCATAAATCCTTCGTCGGACGTCCCTCTTTAGTCGGGACGTCCGAATTCTCAGGATGCTTTGGCGTTTAACGGATTTTCGTTGGCCGCAGCGAGCGCAAGATTTGGCGCTGCGGCCAGTTGCGCGTCGGCGCCGAACAACCCGGCGATCCGTGCCAGGCGTTCACGGTCGCCGGCGGAATATTCGCCGCACGCGCCCAAGACCTGCATGATCAGATCGAAGGCCTTCTGCCGCACCTCCGGGTCGTCAGGAAGCATCGCAGGGATTGCCTGCAACGCCGCTTCCGCGTCGATCAGCAACATATAAAACTGTTCACGCACGATGGCCTTGAATTCCGACAACGGCACGTCGCTGTGCGCTTCGCGGATGCGGCGCACCGCTTCGAAACCACGCTCGTCGACGGCAGCGCGGCCCATGCCGGCGAACAACAGCCCGCGGATAACCGCTTCGCGCAGCCCGCCCGCTGTAATCTTCGACTTGAGTTCCGCGATCCGCTTGGCCATGAGCTCGTGATGCAGCGGGCTCTCAGTCGCCTTGCGCAGCGGCAATGTCGCCGCCGGATCGACGCCCACGGCCGCCTGCAGCACGGGAGAGCTGTAGACCTGAGTGAACAGGCGCTCGGCGAAAGCCTCGCTGGCGTCGCGCCAAGCATCGAGCGCGGCGACGATCTGGCCCGACATCTTCTCCTGCAGCGCGACGAACGGATTGTCCTCAACCGCGGGCTTGCGGTTCTTGCGGACCTCTTCAGCCATGGCCGCAAGCGGCGCCATCATCGGATTGGTATCGCAGAAAAGTTCGTATTGCAGGCGTAGAGGATGGAGGTGCCACATGAAATCCGCCGCCTGCGGCGTGACGCAGGCGCGAACGACGGGCTGCATGAAAGTGCGATAGAGCGCCAGATTGGTCTGTGATATGCGATCGACGGTGGCGAAACGGTGCTCGTCGGCGCTGTCATTGCCGCCGAGCGCGCGGATGTCGTCGAGCGTCCTTGCCTCGCAGCGCATCACCCAATCGCCGTGGACGAAATCGACATTGACCGTGTCGTCGGTCTTCTTTTCGAACACCGCTTCGTAGAGACCCGGCGGTAGCGTATCGATAAGATCGATATTGTTTGAGAACTCGCCGTGCTGCTTGCGCGCTACCCCGGCCGACACAAAGATGCCGAGGTGGCCGATGCTCTCATGAATCGTATAGACGATGGTCTGGCCGTAGCCGCGGATTTCGTCGACGTCCTTATAGAGATCGAGAATCCATCCCAGCGCCTGCTGCGGCGGCGTGATGTTGTCGCCCTTGGAGCAGAACACCACGATCGGCGAGCGGATATTGCGGAGATCGACGGTCGCGCCGTCCGAGGTCTTGATTTCGCCCGAGGTGAGATGATTGCCGACGAATAGCTCATCGACGATGAACTGAATCTCCTCGGCGTTGAGATTGATATGGCCGCCCCACCAGCGCTCGAAGCCGAGATAGCGCGGGCCTTCGGTGTCGATCTTCGAATAGAGATTATATTGCTTGCTCCACAGCGTGTTCGCCGGATTCTGATTCTCGAAATTCTGCACCAGCCAGGCACCGTCGAACTTGCCATGGCCGAGATCGCCGGCGAAGGCGGTGAGCCAGCTGCCGCCGAGCAGGCCGCCGCTGTAACGCATCGGATATTTGCCGTGCACGCCCTGCCAATAGGACAGCGGCGCGCCCGCAATGATGATGGGGCCGAACAATTCCGGGCGAATGGCGGCGAGCATCATGACCGCCCAGCCGGCCTGGCAGTTGCCGATCACGCATGGCTTGCCGTCGGCATGCGGGTGCAACTCGATGACCTTTTCGAGAAACACCGCTTCGGCGCGGGCGATATCCTCGATGGTCTGGCCGGGCATGGGATCGGGCAGGAAGCCGACGAAATAACAAGGATGACCCGCTTTGAAGATGACACCGATCTCGCTTTCGGCCTTGAAACCGCCGATGCCCGGACCGTGCCCGGCGCGCGGATCGACGACGACGAAAGGCCGCAGCGTCGGATCGATTTCGGTGCCGGCGGGCGGGACGATCCGCACCAGAAGGTAGTTGACCGGCCGCGCCAGCCGGCGGCCGTCCATCACCAATTCTGCCTTGTAGCTCAGCACATTGGGAACCGTCTCGGCGAGATGCTCGCGATATTGATTGCCGCGCTGGCGCATCACATCCCAGAACAGGATGCAGCGCTGCGTCGCATCCACGGCGTATTCGGCCGCGGCCACGAACAAGCCGAATGGGTTGCCGTCGCTCCCGTTGTCAACATTGCCAGGCTGCGGCGAGCTGATTTGCTGATGTTCCGTCATGGATCTGTTCCTTCTTCCGGGGCCGGCAACAGACAGCGGACTGTCGAAATGCTCTAACGGCACTTGCGGCAGATGGAACTTATAGTGCCCATACTAACACGACAAAGCGACGGCACTTTGACGTACATCAAGCTTATACAATGTCACGGTATATATCGGACATTGTATGTACTGATAAATTAAGTGCTATTTTCTGGCACTGCTTTAAGTCGATGTGCATCGATCAAATAAAGCCGCCGAGCAGTCAACATATGTGACGCCACCATCTCCAGCAACAGGGCCCCCATGATCCCCGCCGTCAAAGCCAAGCTTCTCGAAGGCAAGAAGGGCCTCATTATTGGCATCGCCAACGACCAGTCGATCGCCTGGGGCTGCGCCAAGGCGTTCCGCGCCTTCGGCGCCGAACTCGCGGTAACTTATCTCAATGAAAAGGCCAAAAAATACGTCGAGCCGCTGGCGCGCGAACTCGAAGCCCCGATTCTGATGCCGCTCGATGTACGCGAGCCCGGCCAGATGGAGGCGGTTTTCGAGAGCATCGCCAAGACGTGGGGACATCTCGATTTCGCGGTCCACTCCATCGCGTTCTCGCCGAAGGAAGCTTTGCAGGGGCGCGTCGTCGACGTATCTCGCGAGGGTTTTCTCACGACTCTCGACGTCTCGTGCTGGACCTTCATCCGCATGGCGCACCTCGCCGAGCCGCTGATGCGCAAAGGCGGCACGCTGTTCACGATGACCTATTACGGCAGCCAGATGGTGGTGAAGAACTACAACATCATGGGCGTCGCCAAGGCGGCGCTGGAAAGCGCCGTGCGTTACATCGCCGCCGAATTGGGCCCCAAGGGCATTCGCGTCCACGCGATTTCGCCGGGCCCGCTGGCAACTCGAGCAGCATCTGGAATTCCGGAATTCGATGCCTTGCTCGACAAGGCGAAATCAAAAGCGCCGAGCCGCAGTCTTGTCAGCATCGACGATGTCGGCGTCGCAACGGCCTTCCTGGCGCACGATGCAGCCCGCCTGATCACCGGCGAAACACTCTATATCGACGGCGGCTACCACATTATGGACTAGGATGGATTAGGTCGCAGCGGCGCCGGCGAAGACAACTCTGTTCGATCAGATGGACTAAACCATTGCATCGTTCAGGACAGCCACAATGTAACGCGCACGACTCTGGCGTCCCGTCTGGTCTGCAAACGTAATCCGCTCTTCTTGAACACGGTCAGCATCGGCACGTTTTCCGGCAAAACCTCGGCCACTAATTCCTTGAGCCCGGCTTCGCGAGCGATCGTCGCGAGGTGTCGCATCAGTATCGCGCCGATGCCTTTTCCCTGGTATTGGTCGACAATTGCGAAAGCAATCTCGGCCTGACCGGGCTTGGTCAAAACGTACCGCCCGCCGCCGACGATGACCGGTCGTCCTTCTTCCTCCGTGACGGCGGCCAAGGCGACGTGATTGACAAAATCGACCTTCGAAAAAAACTCGATTTCTTTCTCGCTAAGTTCACGCTTTGCCGCAAAGAAGCGGCGGCGGAGGGACTGCGGACTGGCGCGGTTGAATGCCTTTAGGATACCGTCCCGGTCATCCGGTACGAGCGCGCGGACTTCGAGGCGGCGTCCATCGCGCAGCCTCTCGATCGCAGAATACTGAGCCGCCGCCGTCACGAAGTGCAAGCCTCTGATCATTCAGCGATGTTGCCGATGCCTTGCCAGCGAACGTCCTGCGAGAGACGATGGCCAATATAGCGAGGATGACTGAACCACAAAAGCACATCTGATCCGACCAACCCGGCTCAATCTGAAAGCGGGCCTCCCCATGAAGGGATGGACAAGAATCACTGGCGTATTACCGCCGACACAATGGCTGGCGGAATACCGCGCCGCATGGCTCGGCGCTGACATCGTCGCCGGCATCACGTTGGCGGCTTACGCCATTCCGGTGTCCCTCGCCTATGCGGTGCTCGCCGGCCTGTCTCCGCAGGTCGGCGTTTATGGTTATCTGCTGGGCGGACTCGGTTACGCTTTGTTCGGATCGTCGCGCCAGCTGGCGATCGGACCAACCTCCGCCATTTCTCTGATGATCGCCGGTTCCGTGGGAGAGATGGCCGGCGGCGACCTAAAACATTATGCGCAAATCGCCAGTCTCACAGGCTTCACCGTGGCAGGCCTTTGCCTGATCGCTTGGCTGCTGCGTCTGAGCGTTCTGGTAAAATTGATCAGCGACAGCATCCTGGTCGGCTTTAAAGCCGGCGCCGGCTTGACGATTGCAATGACCCAGCTGCCAAGTCTGTTCGGCGTGGCCGGCGGCGGACACAATTTTCTCGAGCGGGCCGTACTACTGGCTGAGCAACTCGGCCAAATACGCCCTCTCGTGCTCGCGATCGGCGCCGTTGCGATCTTGCTGCTGTTGTTCGGTGAACGTCTGCTGCCCGGGAGGCCTGTCGCCCTCGCCGTTGTGGTCCTGTCTATCATCGTTGCTTCGGTGTTTGGATTTTCCGCACTTGGCGTACCCATCACGGGAAATATCCCGGACGGGCTGCCAACCCTCGCCGGACCGGCGCTGCGATTGCGCGATGTGGAAGGGATCGTCCCGTTGGCCGCCGGATGTCTGCTCCTCGCTTATATCGAAAGCGTTTCCGCGGGCCGCGCCTTTGCCGCCAAGCATGGATATCACCTCGACCCCCGGCAGGAACTCCTTGGCATCGGCGCTGCAAATCTCGCAACGGCGCTGGGGCATGGATATCCGGTCGCCGGCGGGCTGTCGCAGTCGGCAGTGAACGACAAAGCGGGCGCACGTACCCCGCTCGCTTTGGTCTTTGCTTCAGTGACGCTGGCCCTGTGTCTGCTTTTTCTCGCTGACTTATTGGAAAATCTTCCAAAGGCCGTATTGGCCGCCGTGGTGCTGACTGCGGTATCCGGCCTGCTGGATTTTCCCGCACTGATCCGAATGTACCGAATCAGCCGGATGGACTGCTACGCCGCGACGATCGCGCTTTGCGCGGTGCTGCTTCTTGGCATCCTGCAAGGCATTCTGCTTGCCGGCTTGGCGTCGTTGTTGATGCTGCTGCTCAACATGTCGCGGCCGCATGTCGCATTTCTCGGCCGCATTCCAGGTACCAATAGCTACTCCGACGTCGCCCGCCATCCCAACAATGAGGCGTTGCCCGGCGTCATCGCGTTCCGTCCTGAAGCATCTTTGATCTACCTGAATGCCGATGCTGTCCTGGAAGCAGTATTGCAGCGCCTTGCGGCCGATAAAGAGTCGAAGATTGACCTGGTGGTGTGCGATCTCTCGGCATCCCCCCATATCGATCTGGCGGGCGCGCGCATGCTCGATGACTTGTACAGCAAACTTGCCTCTCAAGGCTCGGCGCTGCGTATCGTCGCCGCACACGGGTCGGTGCGCGATCTGCTGCGCGCTGACGGCATGGATGTAAAAGTCGGGGGTCTTGATAGATTCCAGACACTTGATCGCCTGCTTGACGACCGCTGCCGCTAGAGGTGCTGGCAGATTTCCCCACCGGACTTTACGCGCTTGATTTGCACAGACTGCGCGAGTTGATCGCGGGACCGTCGCAAGCCGGTTCCAAAGGCGCGCGCGAACCGACGCGGCGCGCGCCAATGGATCAGCCGAAGCGAATTTAGTTCTTCCGCCCCTGCTCGCTCTCGCGCGCGACTTGGATGGCCTCTTCGTGATACCAGCCGCTGCCGGACGGTGCTTTGACGCCGCGCGGCAGTGTGGTCTCGGCCGCGGAGATATCCTGCTCACGAATTGCGTAACGGCCCCTCGGCGGGAACGTGTAGATCGTCGCCGATTCACGAGACATACTCGTCGACATTTTCGGCTCCTTCGGTCGGCGCGTGCTGCTTCGCTGCGCGCGCAATTGAGTGATTCTGCTCTCGGGTCGTTAATATAATGCTTTGCTCGATTTTTGCTCGGAATGCCTCACATAAAATCAGCGCATGACTACAATATGTGCACGGCCGTTTTTGCTCATTCGCGCTGCAAATGTCCCTTGCTGATTTGTCGACGAATTGACGCGGACTTCATGCTGCAGCGCAATCAAACGGACGACTGGCACAGTAAATGCTTGAATTTTTCCGGGAGGCGGCGGCCGGACGCCTTTTTCGGCGGCTGCGCACGCATCAGCACATCCTGACACATGCGCTCGGTTTCTCGGGCGCATCAGCGCAAGAGAGAGAGTAATGACCAAATACAGACTCGAGTACATTTGGCTCGACGGCTATACGCCAGTGCCAAATCTGCGCGGCAAGACGCAGCTGAAAGACTTCGATTCGTTTCCTACCCTCGAACAGCTTCCGCTCTGGGGTTTCGACGGCTCTTCGACGATGCAGGCGGAAGGCTCGAACTCCGACTGCGTGCTCAAGCCGGTTGCGGTCTATCCCGACGCCGCGCGCACCAACGGCGCTCTCGTCATGTGCGAAGTCATGATGCCGGACGGCAAGACCGCGCATCCGTCGAACAAGCGCGCCACCATTCTCGACGATTCCGGCGCCTGGTTCGGCTTCGAGCAGGAATACTTCTTCTATAAAGACGGCCGCCCGCTCGGCTTCCCGTCGAGCGGCTATCCGGCGCCGCAAGGCCCCTACTATACCGGCGTTGGTTACAGCAACGTCGGCGACCTCGCCCGCAAGATGGTCGAGGAGCATCTCGACCTCTGCCTCGCCGCCGGCATCAACCACGAAGGCATCAACGCCGAAGTGGCAAAGGGTCAGTGGGAATTCCAGATTTTCGGCAAGGGTTCAAAGACCGCGGCCGATCAGATGTGGATGGCCCGCTACCTGATGATGCGGAACTGCGAGAAGTACGGCGTCGACATCGAGTGGCATTGCAAGCCGCTCGGCGACACCGACTGGAACGGTTCGGGCATGCACTCGAATTTCTCGACCGAATACATGCGCTCCGTCGGCGGCAAAGAGTACTTCGAAGCGCTGATGGCGGCATTCGAGAAGAACCTCGATGCGCACATTGCCGTGTACGGCCCAGACAACGACAAGCGTCTGACCGGCAAGCACGAGACCGCGCCCTGGAACAAGTTCAGCTATGGCATCGCCGACCGCGGCGCCTCGATCCGCGTGCCGCATTCGTTCGTCAATAACGGCTACAAGGGCTATCTCGAAGATCGCCGCCCGAACTCGCAAGGCGACCCCTACGCCATCGCATCGCAGATCCTGAAAACGATTGCGACGGTTTCGACGGCCGGCGCGGCCAGCGCTGCGGCGTAAGCCTGCGCAAACCGCTTGCGACAAAGAGCGTGAGAGTCCAACCGGACTCTCACGCTTATATTGTGTCGACCAATAATAACCGCATTCGCCGCCGGCTTTTCTGCTGTTGAGGCCGGCGTCGTTAAGGGAGGCGGCTGGCGTCCCTCCCTGCGGGGGAGGTACTTGGCGTCCCTCCCCCGATTTTTGCATTGAACAGTGACATCGTATATCGCAGTCATCGCCGACTACTGCGCCTGGACGATATTCGCGTTCGTCGCGACGCTCCGCCATTTCGGAATGCCGGCGCTGATGGTTGCCGTCACGACATCAGCCGACCCCGGCAGCGGATCGACGCCCTGCGCCGCCAAAGTTTTTTGCACATCGGGGTCGTTGACGACGGCAATCAGCGTTTTGCGGAGACGATCGACAATATCGGCCGGCACACCCGCGGGAAGCACGATGGCGGTCCAGAGCGCGGCCTCGCAGCCGGGCGTGCCGGCTTCGGCCACGGTCGGAACGTCGGGCAGCATGCTGCTGCGTTTGTCGCTCATTACCGCAAGCGCGCGCACGGTCCCTTGCTTGATCTGCGACAGCGTCGGCGGAATGGTGCTGACCGACAGATCGATGCGGCCCTCCATCAGATCGAGCAGTGACTGCTCGGTGCCGTGATATGGCACATGAACGAGGTCGATATTGGCCTGATGCTTGAAGAGTTCGCCAGCGAGATGCGCGAGCGTGCCCGTCCCCGCCGACGCATAGCTGAGCGCGCCGGGTTTCGCCTTAGCGAGAGCGACGAGCTCCTGCAGCGTCGTCGCCGGCACGTGCGGCGAACTGACCAGCACGAACGGCGAACTGCCGATCATGCCGATCGGCACGAAGTCGCGGAGCGGATCGAACGGCAGGTGCGGATTAAGCGCGGCGCTGACCACGTGCGACGTGGTATTGGCGAGGCCGAGCGTGTAGCCATCCGGCACGGCTCGCGCCACTTCCTGGGTGCCGATGATCGTTGAACCGCCGACACGATTTTCGACGGCGATCTGCTGGCCGAGACGATCGCCCATTTTAGCTGCGACAATGCGGGCAATCGTGTCGGAACTGCTCCCCGCTGCGAACGGCACGATCAGCCGCAGCGGCCGTTCTGGCCAATCCGCGCGTGCATCTGAAACCGCCAGCGCGGAAGCCGCCAAGGCCGCGAGCAAAAAAGCCGAGAGCAAACCTGTAAACAACCGCAACATTTGAACGCTCCGTCTTTGGCCCGCGCAGCTAGCGTTCCGCGCCGTTCGGTGTAAGGCTAGCTTGGAGGGCCGGCATGGTTCCCAGCATTCAAAGGTTTTGAGCATCCGGCAGGCACGGGCGAATTACGGGACGACGCAAGACAATGCCGGAACGAAAAAAAATCGATCTGTTGCGCGCCCTCGAAGTGTTCATTGCGGCCGCCGATAGCGGGAGCATGACCACTGCCGCGCGGCAGCTGAAAATCACGCAATCGGCGATCTCGCAGCAGCTCAAGCTGCTCGAGAGTGAGATGCGGGTGACTCTTGTCGACCGCGACACGCGTCCGCTGCGGCTCACCGCCGCCGGACACGCGCTTCGCCACCGCGCTTCCGAGCTGCTCGCCCGCGCCGACCGGTTGCGCTCCGACGTCCGGCAAATCACGGCTCAGCCGTTGCCCAATTTGCGGATTGCGATGTTCGGCACGCTGGCCCGCACGCTGGCGCCCGCTTTGGTGAAGGCGGTCGTGCAAAAGCAGCTGCCGATCGAGACGATATCGATCTTGCGCGGCATGGCGGTACAGCATGCACGCGACCTGCCGCGCCGCGAAGTCGATATCGTGATCTCGTCGAACGCGCTCATGGACGTCGACGGTCTGGAGCGCCACGATCTGATCCACGAGCGCTTCCTCGTGATCGTGCCGAAGGGCGAACTGTCGCGGCAGAACAGCCTGCGCGACATGGCGGCCCGCCTGCCGATGATCCGCTACTCGGCGCGCACGGAGATCGGCCGCATGGTCGAGCAGCACTTGCGCCGGCTGCGGCTCGACATTCCGCAAGGCCACACCTTCGATGCGCCTGAAGATCTTTTCGCCATGATCGGCATGGGACAAGGCTGGGCCATCACCGCGCCGACCCATATCGTGCACGCGGCGCCGCCGGGCCTGCCGGTCGAGCTTCGCGCGCTGCCGAAGCCCGGATTTGGCCGGAATATCGTTTTGGTCGCCCGCCGCGGCGAATTGGGAGATTTGCCGCAGCAGATTGTCACGCTGTGCCGCCGCATTCTGCAAAACGAATATGTGCCGCGCATGCGCGCCCTGATGCCCGCTTTGGCCGATCACCTCGAAATCGCCAATGAACCGGACCGCATGGACAATCATGTGAACACGTCCGCCTAGTCTGCTACGGGATCTGCTCGGCTTCTCGCAGACTGTCGAACAACGACGCGCGCAGAAGAAATTTTCGCGCCAGCACTGGATCGTCAGCCGTTCTCCGCAGCTCCTCGTGATTGCGCTTTCTGACCGCGGGATCGCGCTCTTCCAACAACCGCTTGTTACGCATGGTCTGCGCCTGCGTGTGTTTGACCGCAATCTGGCGGCGCTGCCTGTCGTAACGATCGAGCTCGGACCCATGCGCTGTACCGTGCAAGATGCGCGCCAGTTTGTCGGCAAGATTGAATGCGTCATGCACGCCGCTGTTGAGGCCCATGCCGCCGATCGGGCTGTTCACATGCGCGGCGTCGCCCAGCAAGATCACGCGCCCGACGCGAAACGTCTTTGCCACGCGCTGATGCACGGCATAGAGATTCCAACCGCAGATTTCATAATCGCCGTCGCGCGGCAGAAAGTTCTTCAGGCGGGCCTGCAGGGCCTCGGAGCGCGTGAGCTTCTCTTCATCTTCGTTCGGATCGGTCGGGAAGTGAATGCGCCAGCGATCCGGCGGCCCTTTCCAGTGAAACAGGTTGGAATACTCGACGGGATCGGAAATGTAGTTTCGTTCGGTGAAGCCGTGTTTGGTGAAATCGTAGGCGACTTCGATATTGAGCGTGCGCTCGGGATAGGTGAAGCCCTCGAACTCGACATTCATGTCCTTGCGCGCGATGCTGCGCGCGCCTTCGGCGCTGGCGAGGTAGCTGCCCGATATCGTCTCAGCCTCGCCGGCGCTGTCGGTGACGTAAACCTGCACATCGTCACCGCTCTGGCGAAAGCCAGTGAAGGTCGTCGCCATCCGCACCGAAATGAGCGGATGCTGTTGCGCCATTCCCAGCGCTTCCTCGATGATCTTGATGCGCTCGCATTGCAGGACGAACGGAAACTTGGTGTCGTCCTTGAGATGAATGTGATCGAATTCGGCGATCACGCTGCCGTCCTGGCGGTCCCAATACTGGAACTTCGGCGCCACGATGCCCCGCGGCAGCATGCGCTGGTAAAGCCCGATCATGTCGAAGAATTCGAGTGTCGAGGGATGATTGCTCCCGGCGCGGGGCACCTGGTCCAGAAAGTTCTCGTCGGACATCGTCTCGACGAGGGTGACGGGGATTTCGCTTTGCGCCAGCGCCAGCGCCAGGCATAAGCCCACCGGCCCCGCGCCTACCACCACGACAGGCCTGCTCGCCGCCGCCATCACGCCCTCACCAGCCGCTACTTCGCGACGACGTCCCTGACCGCGCCGGCCCAGCCCCGGTGCGTGAGGTCGAACACGATGCCGTCCGGGCCGCGATATTTCGCCTCGTAGAAGGAATTGGGCGATGTCGGGCGCCCGGCGAGATATTCGCCGCCGGCATCCACGACCTTTTTCTCGGCGGTGTCGAGATCGTCGACCCACATGCCGAAATGATAGATGCCGAGACGTTCCTTCTCGCCCTCCTTCTTCAAGAGCGCGACATTGATAACGCCGTCCGACATATAGATGCCGCGGCGCGCGGTGCCGGCCCGCTTCATGTCGAAGGCCTGTTCGAAAAACTTTGCGGTCGCTTCGGGGTCTTCAACAATCAGCGCGACGTGGCGAAGTTTGGCCATGGCGAAGTTCCTCCATCATTGGCGTCCGAACAATGATTGGATGGGACGTTTGCGGACGCAAGACCCACGGCCACAATCCTAGAAATACTAATTGACAATAGAAGCTTTGCT
>CAVUNZ010000014.1:0-116189 GCA_963742975.1 uncultured Alphaproteobacteria bacterium
ATCAGACTTTCCTTATCAGTGAGCTTGCTCAGCACTGCTGCTGGGGTCCACTGATTTCGCCCTCAATCGGCGCTGCCCGCACGCACGCGACCTCAGTCGGCGCTGATTAGGAATACATGTCGTCATTCAAGGCCTGTTGCCGCCTCAGCCGGCCAGTGCGGTCTATTCTCTTGGGTTATTCCTGTTTACGGGAACCCGCGCGACATTTCCGCTTGTTAGCGAGACGGTGTTCCCGGCAGCGCATTACTCTGCTGCAACATGGAGAGGCCTCGGGACTTCCGTGTTGACGAGTTGCACGGCGATGCGGTTTCCTCGAGCATGCCCCAGGTTTTAAGCCAGTCGTAGGTACGCTGCATCTCGTCAAGTGGAATTGGCGACTGGATCGCAAACGACTAACCGACTCTCGCGCAGATCCTCCCGGTTCAACGCGGCGACTTCCGGATCAGTTTTACCGTGGTAATCGATGAAATAATGCATATAGGCGCGCTTATCGGCATTGATGCGCCGTAACCGCTTCTCGAACTGCACGGTTTAACGCCGAATACGTCTCCGAATTGACGCGGGCCGACGCAACCTCGGTGCCGTGAAAAAACGCCGAGCTGATGATCCGGCGGCCTTTTTTCTCCGCCAACGTAATGTGAGGCTCGGTGAGGGCGGTGGCGTCGATCTCGCCGCTCATCAAGGCGTCAAGCCGGTAACGTAAGCCGTTCGGCGCGCTGCACAGCTTGATCATGTCGCGTGGTAAAAAGCCCTCCAGCATATGCAGTGCGATATAATGGGTGCCGAAATAGAATGGCACGCCAATCGTTTTATTGGCGAGTTGTTGAGGCGTGTAAGCCGACAATCGCCGCGTATGACGAATGCCGAGTAGGTGATAATGGCGCGGCGGCCGATCTTACGACTCCCAGTATCTGTCGCCTGCACGCGGCAATAGTTTCCCCATTCGCATGCGTTGTACATGTCGGCTTTGCCTTGCTCGAACATCTTGCCGTGGCTGGCAAAGGGATCGACATCTTTGGGGCCAGTAATGTCGACCCTGACCTTTTTCTACGCCTTTCTCGCGGTCAGCCCATTCGACAGCGATGCCTTCTTTCTCGAAGAGGCCCTCGTCATAAGCAACCAGTTCCGGCAAGCCCTGGAAAGGCGCCGTCGTCTCCAACACAAGTGTTTTCATTGGTTCCCCGTATTCGCTGGGCCGGGCCTAACCTATTGGGACGCCGAGTTGCCCCAGACGCCATAGTTGAATGCAGGGGTTGTAGCCGTCAAGTGACAATGGTAGAATTGTTCAACAATATTCATGGCGGCTCCTCGAAAGCTTGCGTCCCCAGTCGCATCTAAATAGAACTCGAGATCTGAGTGAAGCGATTGAATATGGGATTGTTCGACGATGGGCTATAGTCCCTCGCCAATTAAGCGCGAAAGCGTGATCAGCCAGGCTGCGCAAGAGATATGCCGCTTCATCGAAGCGGAACGGCTTGCTCCGGGGGACGGCCTTCCGGCAGAAACAAGGCTTTCACAAATGCTCGGCATCAGCCGCAACTCGGTACGCGAGGCGCTACGCGTTTTGCACGGCTTAGGCTTTGTCGAGAAGTCCGACGGCCGCCGCGTTGTGGTCACCGCCGCGGCGCAGGGCGGCAGGAGCATGTTCGACGAGAGCGTGCTGCTTGAGGCAGCGCCCATCGCGAATGAGGTGCGATCACATATTGCGCAAAAGTGTGCAGAGTTGGCCGCTGAACGCCTAACCCCAGCGGAGATTGCTGAGCTCGAGCACTCGCTGCTGGCTTTGGAGAAAGCGATTCCACTTCGGGATATGGCTGCCGCTAAGACCGCGCATGACGCTTTCCACGGACTCCTCCTCGCGAGTGCCCGCAATCCGCTGCTGGTGGGAATGTACAATCAGGCGCAACTTGCCCGTCTTTCAAACATCTCGCCGGAGCACAAGACCTTCTTCGATCCACGTCATCTCTCGCATCATCGTGCACTTCTCCGTGCGCTAAAGAAGCGAGATAAAAAGGCCGCGGGAGCTGTCGTGCGCAAGCATTTCCGGAGCCTTGGCCTGATGCTCGATTTTGTTGCGCGAGCAAAGAAGAAGCGGCAAGCAACAGTGCTGTCGCTGTCGGCGGGAGCACGGGCCGCGTCCCGCTAACGGCGCTCTATAAAATGGACGGGCCATGGGGATGACGATTGTGGCACGAGACTTGCGTTGTATCGTGACCGCCTTCCCCTCATAAGGGACATCACAACGATAAGAGTAGTAATATGTTGAAAATAGATCGTCGCATATTCCTCAATATGCTGGCTGGAGCGGGTATTGTCTCCGGCAGTCGCGCGTTTGCCGATGATTGGCCTAGTCGACCAGTAAAGATCATTGCGCCATTCGCACCGGGGGGAACTGCAGACATTTTTGCGCGCATCCTAGCGGATCATTTCGGCGCCACGTTCAAGCAGCCATTCTACGTAGAGTCGCGCCCCGGTGCTGGCGGTATGATCGGATCGTTGGATGTCGCTAAGGCGGATCCGGATGGCTATACGCTTGTGATTTCTGGGAATGCCTCTCACATCGTCGCTCCGGCCTTTAGTCCGACACCACTTTATGACGGGCTCAACGACTTTACTCACATCGCCTATCTTGGCGGCACACCGGTTGGTTTGGTGGTGCACCCATCGCTGCCGGTGAAGAGTTATGCAGAGTTCGTCGACTACGTGAAGAAGAGCCCTGGTCCGGTCAACTACACTTCATCTGGTGTAGGTACGCACGGTTTCCTATTTGGCGAGGAGCTAGCGAGAGCTGACGGTCTGAATCCGAATCACATTCCTTACAAGGGCGGTGGCCAAGCAATGATCGATCTGATTGGCGGCCAGGTGAAGATTGCGACCATCACCTTCTCGTCTGTTATCGCGCAGGTGCGTACGGGTAAATTAACTGCGCTGGCAATCTCATCCGAGCATCGGCTGCCGGACTTTCCCGATGTGCCAACCTTCGTAGAACTCGGCCACCCCAATATGGTTTCATCAACTTGGTTCGCACTCTCCGGGCCAAAAGGGCTATCGCTTGAGATCGTAGATAAGATTAACCGTGAAGTGGCAGTCGTGCTTCAGCGGCCGGACGTACAAAAAATGCTGGCTCAAAGCGCAATAGAGGTGAAGCCGATGTCGCCCGAAGATACAACCAAGTTTTTTGAGGCCGAGACGGCTCGTTGGACGCCGCTCGCCCGGCAACTGAGCGCTGCTGAGGGCAAGCAGTGAGATCCAGAGCGAGGGAGCCCCTGAAATAAAGGCACGATACCTTCCGACGGCCATTCAGCACGGTCGTCAAACTTTCGAAATCTCGAACATTGATGGGTGGAACAAATCGCGAGCCGTAAGCTTGCGGTCCACTAATCCTTGTTCGAATGCGTAGGTCGTCAGCGCATCAATTTCCTTGGCGTTCTCCTTGATGCCGTATCGCCAGAAATCGCGACCCATTACGTCTTCGGTCCGCTCGGTCTCGGCGACGAGCCAGGGCAGTGTGGTTAGCAGCGCGTTGACGTCATGCAGCCTTTCAATCGCAATCGCCTTAGCCCCCACAAATGCCTTGTAGACGCTCGTCGCGAGCCACGGATGCTCGTCGGTGAGCGTCTTTTTGATGCCGACTAGGTGCATGATCGGAAATAGCCCGGTCTTCTCATAATATTTCCGCTCGGCGTCCCGGAAATGGGGAAACAAGCGGCGGATGTGAGGTTGGCGTTTGAGGAAGCTCGACGGCGCCCTGGCGGTGAACAATGCATCAAGCTCACCGGTTTTCAGCATGGCGACTAAAGTCTGGTCTTCAGGAATTGCATTAATATCGACGCCCGGGATCGGCCTGAGCGGAGTACGCTCGCCGCGGCCGGCCTCTTCCTGACCTCCGCTGTGCCACTTGATCTCCGACGGACTAACTCCGTATTCGTGCTGGAGCATGCCGCGCATCCAGACTACCGCAGTTATTTGATACTCGGGTAGACCGACACGCTTGCCTCGGAGATCCTCAGGCTTCTCGATACCCGAGCCGACACGAACGTAAATGCCGGAATGGCGGAAGAGGCGAGATACGAAAGCCGGGATACCGACGTATTCTGATGTGCCAGCTGCGATCGTGCGAATGTAGCTCGAAAACGAAATTTCAGACACGTCAAACTCGGAGTATTTAAACGCGCGAAAGAAGATTTCCTCGGGAAATAACGCTAGGTAATTGATTTCGCAGCCTTCGATCTCAATCACACCATCCTTGATGGCGCGCGTGCGATCGTAGTCGCCACAAGCAATGGTCAAGGGCACTTTTGCCATGTAATGATCTCACTTTGATTCCCCAGCGAGAAGTATTCGAAGCACGTGCGCTCCTGGGAGGGTTCGATCGAGTACCAGCTCCGCCGCTTGATGTTTTATGTCACTGTATTTAAATCGGAACTGCCATCGCATCGAATGCGCTATCGCAATTGATAAGATTCACGCGCTTGAGAACGATTTTGAAGCCGTCGCCAGAGCGCCGCAGGTGATGGTATTGCCGGCCGGCAAAAATGCGTTGGTTCTCGTCGCGATACTCCACCATCATCACTGTAGAGCTAACCACCACCTCGCCTTTGGTCTCGTCGATTTGGTCGACCAGCGTGTTACCGACAATGTGCGCGGTACGTGATGGCGGAGTTTGAATATGAATGCGCGGATGCTCCAGACGATCAATCCGTGTTTTCATAAGCGTGCGATCATCGTAAAACAGCGAGGCATGATTGAATGGGCTTTCTTGATTAGAAGTCGCTGGCACCCAATAGGCGCCGTCCTCTGTAAAGAGCTCCATCCAATCTCGGAAGCGACGCTCATCGAGTAATTTCGCCTCATGGATAAGGAACAATTCAAAGGGTTCACGTGCCAGGCTTGGACCCTGGTGCGAGGGCATCCGCACGACATCATCCATCACGCCGCCTCCTGCATGTAGCCAAGCCACGCCTTGTATTGTGCGCGCATCGCAAGTTCTTCGACGGACGCGCCGCGAGTGGCATTATAAGTGCGGTCCGGCTCTTCGGTGCCCAGCCCGCGCGAAATGTCGACCCAGTCGGTGGCTAGGCTGCGCAGACCTTTTTGGGTCCTTACAAAGGACTCGACATCGTCGGTCTGTACAAACGATGCAGCAGAATGAGTAACGTTGAGCAGACGCATATTGCCAAAATTCATGGTGTCAGGGGCGCCGAGGAGCCGTATCGGATAAACCGTTACTTCTGTGCGGTCGACTGCGATCGGTTTGATGACGCGCACATGGATGTTGAGACCCATGATCGATACGTTGGGATAGATCAGTGAATTGTGCAGTCGCGGTGTGAGGATCTGCGCGGCGCGCTCTGCCCCGACTTTCTCGATCAGCACACGTTTATACTCGTCGAATGCTGGACTGGATCGCTTGCCCTCGTTGAGTATCGTGTTGGAAGACCAGCCGTGGCCGTTACCAGTAACGTAACTCTTACGGTCGCGCCAAGACGCCGCAGTTTTATTTTGATCCTTGGTCTCAACGACCTTGGCGCCCTCTTTGTCGCCTTCTCGGCGGGCGAACTGTACGCCCTCCTTGTTTACGGTCGAAGCGTGGCCAAACGGAACATGATAGCTATCGAGCACGTTTTCGATCTGGAGCTTCCAATTCCCGTTGTAGGCGTAACGGTGCTGCCCCAGGTCGAAGGCCAGTTCCCCGTCGGGCGCACGGTCAACGAGATCGTCGATATTGCCCTTCATCGGACCGATCTGATCCTCGAAGCTTGATCCGTTGGGCGCGAGGCTGGCAAACACGAAACCGCGGTATTCCTGAACCCGTGGCACGCGTGCAAGGCCAAAGTCTTCTTTCCGAAACCCCGCTGCGCAACCGTCAGGGATTGGGACCACAGCCAGAGTGCCGTCGGCCTCGAAGCTCCAGCCGTGGTAAAGGCATGTCATGCGGCTGGCATGACCGCAGCGCTCGTTGACCACCTTGGCCCCCCGGTGCGTGCAACGATTGAAAAGAACATGCACCTTTCCGTCGCGATCGCGCGTCATCACGACAGGCTGTCGCCCAAGTTCGGTGGTGAAGTAATCGCCGGGCTTTGGCACTTGGCTGGTATGCCCCACGAAAAGCCACGCGCGCCCAAACACACGCTCCATCTCGAGCTCGAAAATCTCGGGGTCCGTATAAACGCGGCGATGCACCCGTCCTGGTTCCACCAGTTTGGAAATTTCATCGCGACTTTGGATTGCCATAGCCTCGAAATCCTTCACGAAGGTGCGTTTCACGCTGGGTAGACTATCTTGCCAAAACCTGGGCTAAGTCAACGTCGTTCCTATTTCGACTGTAGGATTGTTCAACAGGTGACTGCGGCCCGCGCCCCGAGGATGATGAGAAGTGATTCTCGCGAAACCATGGAGGCCTCGGCCTGCTTGTGGGTAGGCCTGTGGGTTATTCGGCCGTCGTTGCGAGAATGCGCGCAAAATCAGCGGGGTTGAGCGAAGAGCCTTCCGACAAACCCATTAGGATCGGCGAATGTCCGCTTTGAGGGTGGGAAGCGCGCCAGCGCGCGACAAGCGCGGCAGCTTTTGACCCAGGGCGGACATTCGTGAGGTTCTATATCTCGCCATCGCCTTCGTGATAAATTGCGCTGCCATGCGAGTTGAGGCGCTTGCGGGTTTGCCTGAGAAATTTCTCCCTATTCACGCGAGGAGGCACGATGACCACGAGCTTTCAAGCCGATATTCGTCCGCTTTTTACTGAGCGCGACATTCAGGGGATGAAAAAGGGGTTTAACCTGGCGAGCTATGATGAAGTCAAAGCTCACGCAGCTGCTATTTATGACCGCATTCGTGGAATTGGTGGCGCCGTTATGCCGCCGCCGCCGCCAAGGGGCGAAGGCCCATGGCCGCAATCCCGCATTGATCTGTTCGCTAAATGGGTGGCCGACGGCTGTCCACCTTAAAGGCCCAGCAACGATGGCCGTTGTTGATGGCAATCTTCGCGTATGTCGCCTGATGGCACGTCGCTGACCTCGCGAAACATTCGGTCGACGTCTGCCATTGAGAGCAAAGCGGGCACGTTCCGAGAAGGATGTGATGACCGGCCAGTCAGCAGCTTCACTTGTGGGGCGACCGTCAATTGAGGTCGGCGGCGACTGTGTGCGGCTGAGAGCCGTCAGAGTTCGGCAGAATATCGAGCTGGCGTTGACGAATGCAAGGGAGACGGTCATGCCACATGCGAGAGAGAGCCCGGAACAACTCAGCATGTTCTCTGACGGCGTATTCGCTGTCCTTATAACCGTTCTGGTTTTGGAGCTGCGACCGCCGGAACTGCCCACCTTTAGAGCGCTATTTTTGCTTCCGGTCACGATAATCGCGCGGGCGGACCGCGTCATAGAGTGAAAGCGGTTCGCGGATTTGCGGGCCCTCTTTGCTCGCTACTGCCGCCAACGTGATCGAATAGATTGTTGCGCTGCATGCGACGTCATTTCGACGCAGACGACACCGTCGACATTGCTGATCAAGCTGCCGTCATCGTGGACAGTAACCGCAAGCACCGACAAGGACGCAAGTCCAATTAGGGGATGCTGCCCCGACCCGATGTCCGGAATGCGGCCGGGCCACACAGAGTCTCCGGCGAATGCTGGAACAGCCGGCACTCCGCAATGACAACGCCGATCAGGTATTGACGTTCAGGCAAATTAGCGGCGTGCCATAAGGCTGGACCATGAATTTGAAGTGGCACCTTTTATGGAACCTACAGCTGTCCAAAGCCCACATTCGCCACAACCATAGCTGTGAACCTCAGAAATCCCCGCGGAGTCTGCCGTGCTGCGCTTTAACTGCATTGTGCGTCCGCAGTTCGGGCACGGAAGATCAACAGGAAAGCGGCCGCTGGGGAAACGTGTCTGATGGAAGGACATGGATAGCTCTCCGTTTCAAACGCTCGATTGAAATTCAAACATCCGTTTGAGACGACGTCAAGTCTGCATTTGGGCAACATCGTGCCGTTCAACACTGTGCGTCAAATCCGCAACAGGGCTTGCGATCGAACTCTCCGACAGGCGCAAGAGGTTCGGCGCTTCACGGACAAGGTCTTCCGGTTGCCCACGTTCTTGCTTCGCTTTTGACACCCTATATCCACAGCCCTTATGGTATTTTGTGGTGGGGTAAGAGTTCGGGGGGTTGTCGGTGTCATACGAATACCTTGATCGTTTGGAGCCCGGCTGGTTCGTGCTGGACGTGATGCGGGCAAAAGCGCGAGAGAACAATTGGGTGGCGCTGATGATCGATGTTGATCCCGACGAACTAAAAAACTGCATCTGCGATGTTCCGGCATTATTTTATGTTCGGCCCACTGACCATCGCCCAGGGGATCGCACAGCACGCCAAAGATGGTTTCGTATTCCGGGCAGGTACCGAAACAAGGCGATCGCGCGGGATGCTATTCAAGACATGATGGCCAGTGAGGCGCTTGTGTTCTAATTCACGGGCTCGAGACCGCGCAGGGAAGTGACCGCCACCGACGAAGTGTGGCCCCCCGCTGGGCTCGTTGGACAGTAGCGAGGGGCCATAGGCGTCCGACCGTCCGAGGGTATGTTCCAGCCAGACGCCCAGGATTATTACTCCAGCACGCGGCGTTTATTCCCGGGACACCCCTCAGTGTCACCGAGATCGGCGACCGACGCCGCTGTGGTAACGTTTTGAACTGCGTGACATCAAGACCTCCTCGGCACAGATGTAACGGGCCTGCAGTGGGTGATGAGCGCATACACGCTGGTGTTCGCGAGCTTTCTTTTGACTGGCGGAGCAGCAGGCGCGGTCGGCGGCGCGGGAGCGGCGAGCTATGAGGCGATGTCGAGTAGACCGAGCCGCAGACTGACTCGCACCGGTCGATGCGCTGCGCGACCAATAGATGACCAATAAAACGGCGCAACCAAACGCGAACAAACGTCATCGAACTTGCGCGAAAATGCCAGTAATCACTAATTTGTTCGGGTAAGGTACCGCGCTCATAACCGCTTGGTTGGAGGTTGCATAAGCGGCGATCCGGCGACGGGCGGATCGCATCAGAACATTTCGCGAAGATTCTAGCTCCCCCACGAAATACCCACGAATGACCGGACGAAGGAAGAACAAACGACGGCGTAGTTGCCGAAAAACACTGATCTTTCAAGAACGCTCACGGTCCCCACCTCGTTCGGGACGAGGGGGTCGTAGGTTCAAATCTTATCACTCCGACCATTCCTTAGCTGCACTCAGCCTTGACAGGCAGCAAGGCCTCGACCGCCAAGCGAGCGCGCGGAGCAGACTTGCTTCCACCGAGATCGGAGCGCACGGCTCGCCCGCCGCGGCTACGCTACTTCGCCGCAACCGCTACTTTCGGCCGCTTGTCGTCTTTCAAGAACCAGAAGCCGAACACCACGACCAGAAGCTCGCCGCCGATGACGACGATGTTCATCGCCCACAGCGGTCCGATCAGCGGGATCAATGCGCCGACCAGTGGCCCCGCCAGCACCGCGAACAGATAGCCGAAGCCGCCGGCCATGCCGGTCGCGACGCCGATGCCGCTCATCGACACCGAGGCGACCGCGTCCTGGGTGATGGTGTAGCCGAGCGTATAGAGAGAATTGAGACCGAAGCCGACGCAGCCGCCGAGCACGATCATCGTCCAGTTCGGCGGCGCCAGATAAAACAGCAGAAACACCGTCGCGCACATCCACAGCCCGAAGAAGCAGACCACGGGGCGGCGGCCGAAACGGTCGGCCCACATCGTGCCGAACGGCACGAACAGGCCGCCGGCGCCCGCGCCGGCGCCGAACACCAGCGCCGAGAAGGCCGGATCGTAATGGCGGTACTGGATGAAGATGTAATTGCCGAGTCCGAGGATCGCCCAGTTGGGGATCATGTTGCAGGCGTGAATGGTCAGCGCCTTCCACACCCGGATATTGGTGACGACGATCTTGAGCGTCGGCCAGAAGCCGAGCTTCGCCGCCGTGCTTTCCGTCTCGTGGCGGCGCAGATATTGCGGCTGAAATAGAAACAGCGACAGCACGCCGTAAGCCATCGCGAAGCCGCCGAGCAGCCACAGCGGCAATTGCCAAAAGCCCGGATATTTGTGCAGCAGCGTGCCGACCAGCGTCTGGCCGCCGAAATTGCCGATCCCGTAGAACACCTGCGTCATGCCGTTCACCAGCGCCCGCTGGCTCGGCAGGATCGATCCGGCAACCGCGAATTGCGCGATGTTGTAGACGCCCTCCATGACGCCGAAGAGGACGCGGTAGACGAAGGCCGACCAGAACCCCGTGGCGAGCGTGACCAGCACGGTGCACAGGCCGAGCCCGAACAGGCCGACGAAGATCACGCGCTTGCGGTCGAAGCGGTCGGCCCAATAGCCTGCCGGGATGTCGATGATCGCCTGGCCGAGCAGAAAGATCGTGCTCAATATTCCGGCCTCGAAGGCCGTCCACTGGAACTCTTTTCCCATTGCGGCGAGGCCGACGGGAAAACCGGCGCGGCACACCGTATAGGCGATCATGCCGATACCGAGGAGAATGAATTGCCGCCAATAAGGTGCGTTGCTGGTTGTCACGGTGTCTCTCGCGCTTGTTATGGGCTGCAGCGTGCAAATCACGTGCCGTATCCGGCCGTGGCGCACGCGACCCATGCGCCGCGCTGCGTCGCCACAATTCTTACGCGAAGGCTGGGTAAGGCGCTCGCAGTGTCGTGCCGGCAATTCACCTTTCACCCGCGCTTTCAATCGCGAACTTTGTCGTGACCAAGCTCTTTGCCATCGATGTCGCGCAGCTTCGGCGCGGCGGCTTGTTCTTTGCCGCTATCGGCGTGCCCGTGGTGTTCGCCGTGTTGCGCGGCGATCCCCAGCAGGCGCAGCTTGGCGCGGTGCTCGGGCTCACGCTCGCCTTTGCCGATAACGACAAGGATCTGCCGCGCCGCTTGCGGCTCCTCCTCGCCGATGGCGCCGGCATCGCGTTAGGTGCGGCTGCCGGCTTTTTGGTGCGCAATTCGGCCGCGGCGTTGTGGCCTTTGTTCATCGTGGTCGCCTTCGCTACCGGTTTGTCGGCGCGGCGCGGCCGCGAGACGCTGATCGTCGCGCGCAATGCCGCCATGGCCTTCGCCGTCGGCGGCACCATGCCGGCCTTCGATACGCAGCAGATCTGGTATCCGCTCGGCGTGCTGTTGGTGGTCGTCGCCGCGCGCACGATGGACCATTGGCTGTGCGGGCCCCTGCCGCTGGTGATCGTCGCGCCGACGCAGCGGCCCTCGGGCTATGGCGGCTGGCTGCGCTTCGCTTGCGCTTACGCCGTGGCTTCGACCATGGGGCTATGGGTCGGCAACTCGCTCGATCCGACGCACCGCTTCTGGATCGTCATCACCACGCTTCTGGTGATGCTGCCGGACGCCAACGCCAGCTATCGCCGCATCGTCGAGCGTATCGCCGGTACGTTTGCCGGTGTCGTCGCCGCCTGGGCGATCACGGTCGCGACCGACTCGACGACCTTGATCAGTCTTGCGATCTTGATCGTTGCCCCGTTCATTCCGCATCACATTGGCGAGCGCTATTGGCTGCACACCGCGCTGATCGCACTCGTGGTGATGCTGGCTTATGACCTGACCGAGCTCAGCATGCAGCTGCCTGAGCATGGCGCGAACGCCGGGAGCATGGCGGATCTGCTGATGGAGCGGATGAAAGACATTCTCCTCGGCTGTGCCATGGCTCTGATTGGAACGGTGGTGGCGTTTCCGCGCCATCCAACCCTCGGCGGCTTCGGCGTGCCGCCGGAGCCGCGATGAGGGCCGTAGCCGGGTTGCCGCCGTCCACAGCGTCCGCGTCGCAATGATGCGCATTGCGCGTTGTCCGCGCTGCACGTTTCCCTCTATGCTTTGCGCCGAGGCTGGGGACAAAAATGGCAGAAGAACCAAAACGCCGCGAAATCACAATCCGCGTCCATGACGGCGTTGAGATTGCGGTGGCGCTCTATATGCCGGACGGCGACGGGCCGTTTCCCGTCGTGCTTGGGGCGGCGCCGTACCGCTACGATAACAATTCGCTGCCGGCGTCGCCGCAATTTCTGTGGCGCGAGACTGGGCCAATCGGCCTCTATGTCGCGCGCGGCTACGTCTATGCGCATATGGATGCGCGCGGCTGCGGCAAATCCGGTGGCGAATTCCGCTTTCTCGACCGCAACGAGCAGAAGGATCTCTACGACGTCGTCGAATGGCTCGGCCGCCAGCCGTGGTCGAGCGGCAAGGTCGGCGGCATCGGGCAGTCTTATTTCTGCATGCTGCAGTGGTGGATGGCGATCCAGCGGCCGCCGTCGCTCGCCTGCATCGCGGCGTTCGACGGGTTGAACGATCCGTATCGCGCTTCGGTCTATCAGGGCGGCATGCTCAGCGACTTTTTCGGCAGCTATTGGTGGAACCAGAACCGCATCATCAACCGCCATCCCGCCAACGGCGAATTTCCGCGCGAGCAGCCTTACGATTTGAATTTGCATCTGCAACAGCATCCGACTTATGACGAGTTCTGGCGCGAGCGCTGCGCTGCCGAGCATCTGCATCAGATCGAAGTGCCGCTCTATTCGGTGGGCGTCTGGGGCAAGGTCGATCTGCATACCCGCGGCAATATCGATGGCTACCAGCGCGCTGGCGGCCCGAAAAAGCTGAAAATGATCGGGCCGGTAAATGCCTTCGTCGCCAACCGCGAGTTCAACAGCCCGGAGCTGCATGAAAAGCTCTTGCTGCCGTTCTACGATCATTATCTCAAAGGGCTGAAGACAGACTATCTTGAACGCCCCGAGGTCGAATATTTCGTGCGCGGCGCCGACGCGGTGCGCACGTCGGCGGCCTGGCCGCCCGCGGACGTGCGCTATGTCTCGCTCAACTTGAGTGCGGACAAGACCGGCAGCGTGACTTCGCTCAATGACGGCGGGCTCACGCGCGAGACGGCGGCGGGCGAGAAGCAGACGTCCTACGCTTATCCCAATCCGGGCTGGATGATTGGCGTCGTCGGCTTCGGCCCGAATAATCAGCCTGATCCGGCGCGCCGGGTGTTGACCTTCACCACCGTGCCGTTGCAGCAGGATTTGGAAATCGCCGGGCCGATCAAGCTCCTGCTCTATGCGTCATCGACACGCGACAACATGGATTTCTTCGTCAAGCTGTCCGAGCAGATGCCGCAAGCGGCTGAGGAGCGCGGCAAGGGACTCAATCCGGCATCGTTCTGGATCACCAAAGGCTGGTTGCGCGCCTCGCATCGCGCGCTCGATGCGAAGAAGTCGACCGAGATGGAGCCGTATCACACGCATACCGATCCGAGCCCGATCGAGCCCGGAAAAATCTATCGCTTCGACATCAGCATCGAGCCGATGGCGCATCGTTTCAAGGCCGGCAGCCGGGTGCGGCTCGAAATCGTCAACGGCGATTCCGTCGTCACCGATGTGCTGTGGTCGCATTATTATGCGCCGAACAAGATCGGCACCGACACGATTTATCACTCGGCCGAATATCCGTCGGTGCTCACGCTGCCGGTGATGGAAGGCGCGTGACTCTCAGTGTGTCATTGCGCGTGCGGCGACGAAGCTCGCTCGGGATCTGGACCGGCTTCTCGCCGACACCGCCGCCAATTATCGCGACGCGTCCGACATCTTGCAGGCATACGGGTTGCAAGCATACGGCGCTTTTCAAATATCAAGTGTCACGCTCACCCGCGCCCGCGAAACGCACAAGATCATCCGATCCTGGCGCGCGGTGACATCAAGCACGGTGTCGCGGTGGATAACGGTTCCGTCAAGGTAGCGGCAGGCGCAGGTTCCGCACACGCCCAGTTCACAACTTGAGGGTAACGGCAAGCCGCGCGCGCGCAAGATGTCCAGCGCCGATTTATTGGCCGGAATGCGCAGCACTTCGCCGGTCGAGGCGAGCTTGACGTCGAACGGCTCGGGAACAAAGTTTTCGTCCATTGTGGGCTTGAATACTTCGCAGTGAACATATTCCGCCGGCCAGCTGTTGGCCGCCGCACGAAAAGTCTGGGTCAGGCGTTGCGGTCCGCAGCAATAGACATGCGTTCCGGGGGTGACGGCCTTGAGCAGGCTTTCGACATCGAGACGCGCCCTCGGGTGCCCGTCCGCAACGGAGAAATAGGTCGACAGCCGGTTCGCGCCGCAAATCTCGCGGAGCTGCGGCAGGAATGGAGCACTGTCGCTGCGCCGCGCGCAATAATGCAGTTCGAAGGGAACATCGCGCCCGGACAGATGCCGGATCATCGGCAGAATCGGCGTGATGCCGATGCCGCCGGCGATGAAGACATGCCGTGCCGCGCCTGCGAGCGGAAAATTATTGCGCGGCGCCGATGTCGGTATGCTGCAGCCGACCCGTAGATTTTCATGAATCCAGCGCGAGGCGCCACGTCCGTCATCCTCGCGCTTGACGGCGATCTGATAGACCGTGTCGTCGTCGGGGTCGCCGCACAGCGAGTATTGCCGGACCCGACCGTCGGGCAAATGCAGATCGACATGGGCGCCGGGGATCGGCACAGGCAGATGCGGCCGGCGCGGATGGCGCAGCGTATAGAGACGCACCAAATCCGTTACCGGGCGGACGTCGCAGACGTCCATTTTCATGATGATGCGCGCCGTCACCCCAGCCGACTCTACTTAGCCGTCGTCAATCGGTTCGACCGGATCGCCGCGGCGCACGATGCCGCCGGTCTCGATCCGGCAATTGAGACCGGAACGATTATACAACGGCAGATAGACCGGCAGGCCGAGAATCTCCTCGAGATATTTGCAGGGGAAGTTGAGCCGCCCGCCGAACAGCACGGCGCCGCCGACGCGAAAGCGCTTACCGACGAGGTGGTTAAGCGGCACGCCGACCACGGTCAGATTGCGCCGATGGTCGGCGGGTTCGATTTGAATCGGCCCGGCTTGCAATGGCGGGTCGTTACGCGCCAAAGCTTCGATCGCCTCCATCTCGAACAATGTCACTTCGCGGAAGTCCGGCTTCGGCGAATAGGTTCCGGTGCCGAGGAAGTAGCGGTCGCCCTCGATGCCGCGGCCGACGACGAAATTGGCCTCGGCGATTTCCTCCATCTCGAACGACGCCGCCGGGGCGATATGGATGTGGAGCAGGCGTCCGCCGCTCCACTTGGTGTGTGCGATATGTGATTGCGGCTCTGCAAGCAGCGTCGTGGTCATGGCTGGCCCCCGGCAATCGTGGCGTTCAGTCCAGCAAAGCCTCGTTTTTGGTCTCGCGGGCACACAGCGTAGCGGCCAAGGTCACCAAGGCCAACAGGATCAACATGATGGATACGCCGGCAGTGCCGCCGGTATAGGCAGCAAGTGCCGTCGCAATGATCGGCGCAAAGCCGCCGCCGATGGCTGCCGAAACTTGGAAGCCGAGCGACGCGCCGCTATAGCGCACGTTCGGTCCGAACAGTTCCGGGAAATAAGTCGATTCCGGAGCGAACATCAGGCCATGGCCGAAATTAAGGGCAATGACGATCGTCAGGATCACCATTTCCGGAGTCTTCAGGTCGAGAAGCCAGAACAGCGGAAACGCGAACAGAATCGTAAACACGACGCCGGCGAAGTAAAGCGGGCGGCGTCCATAGAGGTCGGCCAGATGTCCGAAGAACGGGATCGTGATCAGCTCCAGGAGCGCGGCGAGCACGATGGCATTGAGCATCAGCGACTTCGGCAGGCCGAGCTTCGTTGTCGCATAGACGACGACAAAGATCGTCAGCATGTAGACCCACGACACTTCGGACAGTTTGAGCCCGGTCGCAATCAGGAAATTGTGCGGATGCTTCAGGATCTCCAAGAACGGCGTGCGCACGACGTCGCCCCGCGCCTTGATGGTCTCGAAGATCGGCGTTTCAGGCAGCCGGGCGCGCACGAACAAGCCGATGGCGACGAGAAGAACGCTGACCAGGAAGGGGATGCGCCAGCCCCAGCTTTTGAAGTCGGCGTCCGACAAGAGCACGGTTACAAGCGAGAACATGGCGGATGCCGAGACGAGCCCGATGGGAAATCCGACCTGGACCAGACTGCCGTAGAGCCCGCGCCGATGCGCGGGGGCGTGTTCGAGCACCATCAGTGACGCACCGCCCCATTCGCCGCCCAAAGCAATGCCCTGCACGATCCGAAGCAGAACCAACAGAATCGGCGCCGCGATGCCGATCTGAGCGTAATTCGGCAACAGACCGATGGCGGCAGTCGACAGACCCATGCAGATCATGGTCAGCATGAGCATCGACTTGCGGCCGAGCCGATCGCCAAAATGGCCGAATATGGCGCCGCCGACGGGACGCGCCAAAAATCCCACCGCGAAGGCACCAAGCGCAGCGAGCGTGCCGATCCGCGGATCGACATTGGGAAAGAACTGACTGTTGAATACCAGCGCCGCCGCGGTGCCGTAGATAAGAAAGTCATACCATTCGACAATCGTGCCGATCGTGCCGGCGAAGGCGATGGTGCCGATGCGATGGGTCGTAACTTCGTCGCCGCCGATGGCGGGAGCGCTCGATGCGATGGTCATATACCCGTCTCCCAGTTGGCTATATCCGCGGCCGAACGAGCAGCCGTGGAATGCGCACACGAGACGATCGCCCAACAGCAATCACGACAGGAAACCTAGTGCTTAGAAATACAGCATGATCGACGGTTGCTTTTTTGCAAAAGCCCCTATTTGATCGCGCTAAGATTGCATCGGCCAGGCCTCGTCTCCATGTTGCATGGACTCAGCAAGTTTCATGCCAGGAAACTTTGTCGGCAAGCCAGGAAACTTTGTTGGGATGCTTTGTCGCGACGCCTTACCGTTCAGCGGCTAACTTGAACGCGCAGTGGAGGTCACGTGCGGTTCGGAATTTTCATATACGAGGACGTCGAGCCAATCGACCTCGCGACTTTCGGCGTGCTATCGATGGCTCGCCGCATCCGCAGCGATATCGAGATCTGCACCATAGCTCCGCAAGCCGGCGTGACGCTGTTGGCGAACGGACTACGCGTGCTTGCCGATTATGATCTCAGGTCGGCGCCCGAACTCGACGTTTTGATTGTAACCGGCGGCCCGGGGTGGCCGGCGCAATGCCGTTCTCCCGAAACCCTGGCGCTGATCCGCCGTTATGCTGCGACAATCCCCATCGTTTCGGTTTGCACCGGAGGCATGATTCTAGCGGCGAGCGGCATATTGAACGGCAAGGCGGCGACCACAAAGCGGGAGGTGGCGCCGCCGGAGATGTCGCCATTGCAGCGCTTGCGCGACGAATTTTCCAGCATCACAGTGCATGAAGCGAGTCTTGTCGACGAGGACCGCGTCATCACCGGCGGCGGCGTTTCGCTTTGCATCGATACGATGCTCCATCTGTTGAAAAGGGTGTTCGGAGCTGAAATGGCGGCCGAGACGGCGAGGATCATCGAATACCAGAGAGCCTGGGCGGCCAATCTTGAACAGTTTCCAATTGTCGTGATGGCGCAGCAGTGATGGATGCCAGATCGACTTCCAAAGACCTGACGGCGCCGGAGCTGCAACTGGGCCGCCGAATTTATGAATTGCGCAATGCGCGTGGTTTCACGCAGGATTGGCTTGCCGCCGAAGCGGGTCTCACCAAGGGTCATCTCTCGAAGATCGAGAATTCCAAGGTCATTCCGCCGATCGGTACACTGGTCAAGATCGCACGCGTGCTCGACACCGATCTGGCGGACCTGTTCGGCAGTGATTCAGTGAGCGACCAGGACGAGGCGGTTTGCGTCGTCCGCTCGAAGGACAGACAGGACGTGATTCACGGCGGGGCCTCGTTCGGTTACGATTATGTCGCGCTGGCCGGGCAGCGGCACCAAAAGCATATGCAGCCGTTCGTGATGATCTTTCCGCCCGGCGCCGAGAAGGAAGTTCATTTCGATCACGAGGGCGAAGAGTTCATGTACATTCTGTCGGGCGAGGTCGAGCTGGAGGCCGTCATCAACCGGCGCCGGCGCACCTGGGTGCTGATGCCCGGCGACAGCGCGTATTTCGATTCCAGCATTCCCCATCGCGGCTGTAGCCGTCACGGCGAGTCACGCGCGTTGGTCGTGATTTATCGGCCCCAGAAGCCGGCGCGCTGAAGCCGGTCGCGCCGCCGCTCACCTATAGCTTTTCGCCCAGGAAACGCAGCAGCCGCGGCGCCAGGAAGGCGCCATAGCTGTGCGGCTCGTCGATCGGATCGTTCATCCAATAATGCGGCGCGCCGTGGACGATGCAGGGCCGGACGAAGAAATTGGCCTGCTTGAGCGCCAGCTGAAACGGATCGGTCTGCACGCTACGGTCGACCAGATCGTCTTCGGTGCCGGTGACGAGGAGAACGCCGATACCGTTATTGGAAAACGTCGCATAGCTGATCGGCGTGGCGTCAAAATAGGCTTGCCGGTTCTCCATCGGCGGCATGCCCATGAATTTCTGGATATTGTTGTCGCGGCCGCCCTGCACCTGATAATTCATCCACATCGCCGTGACGTCATAGATGCCGTAAACGCCGACGAGCGCTTTCACGGAAGCGTCTGTCGCGGCGAAGGGGTCGCTCGGATAAGCGCCCAAGAATTTCTTGCCGCTCAATGCCGCGAGCGAAGCGAGATGAGCGCCGGCCGAGGCGCCGAGGAGACCGATGCGCTGCGGATCGATGCCGAAGCTGCCGGCCTTGCCGCGCAGGAATTGCACGCCGGCAAGCACGTCCTGCACCGCTTCGGGGAAAGTCTTGGTCTTGGTGGCAAGGCGATAAGAGATCGAAAAAACCGCGATGCCGCGGGCGGCGAGATAGGGCCCCCAATATTGGAAAGCGCTGCGCGCGCCTTGCACCCAGCCGCCGCCATGCACCGCGACCAGCGCCGGCACTGCTTTCGGGCTCTGCGGCAGGTAAAGGTCACCCTGCAGCTCGACGCCATCATGATTGGCATAGGCGACGCCGCTTTGCATGGTCGTGCCGGCCGTCCGGGCGTCAGTCATTGCATGGCTCCGTTCTTCCACTGCGATGGCAAAAGGAACGTCACGTGGTAAAACAATGTGCCGGACTTGAGAAGGCCGCTGCAAGCATGGTCCCGAAAAGTGGATGCGATTTTCGGAAAAGATCATGCTCACATGAGAAATCGGCCCGGTATCGGCAAAAATTATTGCGCGAAAACGCGCAAAGAAATAATGGGAGGCGGAAAGAAATAATGGGCATGTCGCTTGCGGCGGAGTCCACGCCAGATGCGCTTACGGTCGAGGGGGCGCGGATCGATCTGATCGAGTGCGGTGTCGGTAAGCCGCTGCTTTTCCTTCACGCCGAGAATGGTATCGAGCCGGCGCGGCCTGTCATCGACGAGTTGGCAGAAGCCGCACGTGTGCTGGCGCCGACGCATCCGGGCTTCGGCCGCTCGGATTTGCCCAAAGGCATGCGCTCGGTCGACGACATCTCCTATTTTTATCTCGATCTGCTCGATCAGCTCGATCTTTCCGACCTTACCGTGGTCGGTGTCGGTTTCGGCGCCTGGATTGCGGCTGAGATCGCGGTGAAATCGACGGCGCGTATGTCGCGTCTCGTCATGGCCAATGCCGTCGGCATCAAGGTCGGCGATCGCGAGACGCGTGACATCGCCGATATTTTCGCCGTGACCGATCCGGATTATCTGGCGATGGTCTATTGCGATCCCGCCGCCGGCCGGCGCGATTACAAGACGCTACCGGATGGCGAAGTGCTTGCCGCGGCCCGCGCGCGCGAAGCGACCGCGCGCTTTGCCTGGAATCCTTATTTCCATAACCCGCGGCTCAAAAGCCGGCTGCACCGTATCCGCATCCCGACGTTATTCTTATGGGGCACCCATGACCGCATGCTCAGCGAGGCTTACGGCCGCGCCTATTGCGCGATGATCCCGGGCGCGCGGTTCGAAACGATCGAGCGCGCCGGGCATTTCCCGCACGAAGAGCAGCCGCAAATGTTCGCCGAAAAAGTTTTTGCCTTTGCCGGAAAATCTCAGGAGCCCGTGGCATGAGAGTCTATCAGTTCAGCGAACAGGCCTATTATCCGGCCTGGAACGATCATGACGGCTCGCTGCGCATCACTCTGCCAAACCGCAAGTGCGATCCGCGTATCGCCGCCGATCTGTTCCATCGCTACTACGATGAATATCAGGCGGCCGACGATCTCGGTCTCGACATCATGCTCAACGAGCATCATCAGACGGCGACCTGCATGTCCTCGACGGTCGCGGTCGGGCTCGCGATCCTGGCGCGGGCGACCAAACAAGCGCGGCTTCTGGTGCTCGGCTATCCGATCGGGCACCGGCCCGATCCGTTGCGCGTCGCCGAAGAGCTCTCGGCCATCGATGTGATCTCGCGCGGCCGCCTGGATATGGGGTTTATCAAGGGCATTCCTTATGAAGTCGCGGCGTCGAACCAGAACCCGGTTTATCTGATGGACCGCTTCTGGGAGGCGCACGATTTCATCATCAAGGCGATGACGACGCATGACGGCACTTTCAACTGGGAAGGCGAATATTTTCACTATCGCCAAGTGAATATCTGGCCGCGCGTCTGGCAAGAGCCGCATCCTCCGGTCTGGTCGACGACCGGCAGCCCAACGCAGGCGCGTGTGCTTGGCGAGCGCGGCTATGTCATGGCCACGCTCGGTACCGGTTTCGGCACGCGCAAGATCTATGACGCCTATCGCAAGAGCTATGTCGGCAAATACGGCAATGCGCCCGGCGCCGACCGCTTCGGCTATCTCGGCCTGGTCGCGGTGGCGAACGATCGCGACGAGGCGCGCAAGCGCGGCGAACTCATTGCCGGCTATCTGCGCACCAGCCCGATCGTCTATCCGCCGTTCCGCAATCCGCCGGGCTATATGCCGGCCGAGGACAATGCCCGCGTGCTGCGTGGAGAAAGCCCGCCGCGGACTTACACCAAAGCCGGCCGCGTCGTCTCGATGCAGAGCGCGCCGATCGACGATCTGATCGATGCCGGCGTCCTGTTCTGCGGCACGCCGGACGATGTCTATGAGCAGCTTGCTGCGTTTTGCGAACATTGCGGCGGCATGGGCAACCTGTTGATGATGGGGCAGGCGGGCTTTCTCACCCACGAACAGACCATCGACAATCTCACGCTGTTCGCGCAAGAGGTTTATCCGCGGCTCAAAGCCTATCAGCAGCCCGATGCCGAAGCTGCCGCCGCGGCCGTTGCAGCGTGAAAGGCGGCGACTCTGGCGCCAAGCAAGCTATTGTCATTGCTTGCGAATAAATCGATTTGTTCAAAAATTGGGACTAATATTGATTCTGGCACATATCTCGTTCAATGATCGGCTGCGGCATGTGTACGGGGCTCCGCTCGACGTTGAGCGATCGACGTCTGAACGGAAACGTGCGTGCGCGTTTGTGCCGGTAATCGCTGCGCCAATATCGGGTAAGGCATTCATCTCATGACCACGCGTATCACCATCCGCAGGCCGGACGATTGGCACCTGCACGTTCGCGACGGCGACATGCTCAAGGCGGTGATGCCGTTCACCGCGAAGAATTTCGGCCGCGCGATCTTGATGCCGAACCTGGTGCCGCCGGTACGCACCACCGCCGACGGCACGGCCTATCGCGAGCGGGTGATGGCGGCGGTCCCGGCCGGCTCGAAGTTCAAGCCGCTGATAACCTGTTACCTTACCGACGACACCGATCCGGATGATGTCGAGCGGGGCTTTCGCGACGGGCTGTTCACCGGCGTGAAGCTATATCCGGCGCATGCGACGACCAATTCAGCTTTCGGCGTCACCGACTATGACAAAGTCATGCCCGTGCTCGCGCGCATGGAAAAGATCGGCATGCCGTTTCTGATGCACGGCGAATTTGTCTCGCCCGACGTCGATATTTTCGACCGCGAGAAAGTCTTCATCGATCGGCTGTTGTCAAAATGGACCAAGCAGTTTCCCGGACTGCGCATGATCCTCGAACACCTGTCGTCGAAAGACGGCGTCGACTTCGTCAAAAGCGCGAGCCCGCAGGTCGGCGGCACGATCACGCCCTATCACATGATGCTCAACCGCAACGATTGGCTCGGCCACGGTCTCAAGCCTTATATGTATGTGATGCCGGTGATCAAAACCGAGCGCGATCGTCTGGCGTTGCGCAAGGCCGCGACGTCGGGCGAGGCCTGCTATTTCCTCGGCACCGATTCTGCGCCGCATCCCTACGCCAAGAAAGTGTCGACCAGCGGCATTCCGGGCATGTTCAACGCGCCGGTCGCGATCGAGACCTATGCGCAGGTCTTCGAGGAGGAGAACGCACTCGACAAGTTCGAGGCCTTCGCCTCGCTCAATGGGCCGAAGCATTATCGGCTGCCGCCCAACGACGAGACGATCACGCTGGAAAAAATCTCGTGGACTGCCCCGGAAGAAGTGAAGGTCGCGGGTCCCGACGAGCGCGCCTTGATCTATCGTGGCGGTGAGACCATCAGTTGGAAGGTGGTCAATTAGCCTTCGGAGACTGTGATGAGCGGCTTTCCCAGCAAAGAGGTAATGGCGGAACTGACGGCGAAGATGCTGCTCGAGGTCGACGCCGTCCGCTTCATGACCGACAAGCCGTTCATCTATACGTCGGGCTGGGCGAGCCCGGTCTATACCGATTGCCGTCGCTTGATCTCGTTTCCACGCGTGCGGCAGACGCTGATCGATTTCGGCGCGGCGACCATCATGCGCGACGCCGGTTTCGAGCAATTCGATGCGGTCGCCGGCGGCGAAACCGCGGGCATTCCGTTCGCGGCCTGGATGGCCGACAAGCTCATGCTGCCGATGCAATATGTGCGCAAGAAGCCGAAGGGCTTCGGCCGCAACGCCCAGATCGAAGGCCACCTCAAGGCGGGCGACCGCGTACTGTTGGTCGAGGATATGACCACCGACGGCCGCAGCAAGGTCAATTTCTGTCAGGCGTTGCGCGAGGCCGGCGCCGTGGTCGAGCATGTCTTTGTGTTCTTCTTCTACGACATCTTTCCCGAGGGCAAAAAGATCCTCGGCGATCTCGGCGTCACCCTGCATTCGCTCGCCACCTGGTGGGATGTTCTGGAGGTCGCCAAGAAGAGCGGCAAGTTCGACAAGGACAGGCTCAAGGAAGTCGAGAAATTCATGAAAGATCCCGCCGGCTGGTCGAAGGGGCATGGCGGCGTCGCGCAGGCGGCGGAGTGACAACAGGCGCGGGCTGAACATGGACGCCAAGCTTGATCGCCCGCTCAACGCATTGTCCGCGATTGAAATCGCCAAAACGATCGCAGCCGGCGAAACGACCTGCGAAGCGGTGACGCGCGATTGCATCGTCCGCATCGCGGCGCGCGATGGCGTCGTCAAGGCGTTCGTGAATTTCGACCCCGAACTGGCACTGGCGCAGGCGCGTGCGCTCGATCGCGGTGCGCGCCGCGGCCCGCTGCACGGCGTGCCGGTCGGCTTGAAGGACACCATCGACACCTTCGACATGCCGACCGAACTGGGCTCGCCGATCTATCGCGGCAACCGGCCGCGCGCCGACGCGTCCTGTGTTGCGCTCCTTCGCCGCGCCGGTGCGGTGATCCTCGGTAAGACCGCGACCTGCGAATTCGCCGGCAGCGCACCGCCGCAAACGACAAATCCGCACAACGCCGCGCATACGCCGGGCGGCTCGTCGAGCGGCTCGGCGGCGGCGGTCGCCGATCGCATGCTGCCGGCGGCGCTCGGCACGCAGACCGGCGGTTCGGTGCTGCGGCCGTCGTCGTTTTGCGGGATCTTCGGCTACAAGCCGACCTACAATATGATCAACAAAGAAGGCGTGTGGCCGGCCGCGGACTTGATCGATACGGTCGGCTGGCTTGCCGGATCGCTCGACGATATCGATCTGCTTATGGCGGCGCTGCGCATGCAGGCGCCACAGGCGCCGCGAGCGTTGAACAAGCCGCCGCGGATCGGCGTCTGGCGCACCGATTTGTGGGACACCGCGCAAGAAGAAACAAAGACGGCGATCGAGGATGCCGCCGCGCGTTTGAGCACGGCCGGCGCCGAAGTGCGCGACGCCACCATGCCGGATGCGTTCCTAGGCTTGCACGTCGTCGCGCGCTCCACGATCAGCTTCTATGAGCGCGCGGCCTGCATGGCGTATTTCTGGGATCATCAGCGCGAGCAACTCTCGCCGCAAATGCAGCGCTACGTCGAGAACGGTCACAAGATTCCGCGTGAGGACTATCTCGCGGGTCTGCACCGGCTCGACGCATGCCGGGCATTGCTGGCCTCGGTCTTTGAACAATTCGACGTCCTGCTCGTGCCCTGCGTTCAAGGCGAAGCACCCAAGGGCCTTGCCGCGACCGGCGATCCCAGCATGCAGGCGATCTGGACGGCGCTGCATACGCCATCATTGACGCTGCCGACCCATCGCGGGCCCAACAATCTGCCGGTCGGTATTCAATTGGTCGGCCAGCGTTACGACGACGACCGGTTGCTTGCCTGTGCGCGCTGGATTTGGGGAAAGATCGGCGCGCCGGAACTGGTCGGCGTGAGCAGAGTGCACTGAGCGACCGGCACGATCAGGTATCATTCTTGCATAAACGCCATGGTGTGTAGCGACTGACCAGCGAGGACGACATGCGATCCCCCGCCATTATTTGTAGAGCCGCCGCTATTCTCGCGCTTGTGTTGAGCGCGGGCATGGCCGTCGCCGACAATGTCGCGGACTTTTACAAAGGCCTCACTATGCCGCTGATCATCGGCTACAGCGCCGGCGGCGGTTACGACATCTATGCGCGGATGCTGGCGCGTTATTTCGGCGACTCATATTCCCGGCAGCCCGACCATCGTGCCGCAGCAGATGGAGGGCGCCGGCAGCCTGCGCTCGGCCAATTACATTTTTTCCGCGGCGCCCAAGAACGGCTCGGTGATCGGGACATTCTCGCGCAGCATGGGCATTTCGCCGCTGCTCGATAAGGCCTCGTTCGACAGCCGCAAATTCACCTGGCTCGGCAGCATCACCGACGACAATACGGTCTGCCTCACCTGGAACACGTCGCCGGTCAAAACGTGGTCCGATTTCGTGAGCAAGCCGTCGAAGTTCGGCGGTGAAGGTCCCGGCGCCGATCCGGACATTTGGGCGCAGGCTTATAAGAATGTGTTGGGCGCCAAGGATCAGCTGGTCAGCGGCTATCCGGGAACGAACGATATCGTGCTTGCCATGCAGCGCGGCGAGGTCGACGGCTTGTGCGGCATATCGTGGAGCACGATCAATGCGGCGCATCCGGATTGGATGCCCAATCATCTGGTCAACATTCTTGTCCAGGCGGCCATCAGCAAAACCGACGAGATCCCCGGCGTGCCGCGTGCGACCGATCTCGCCACCGGCCCCGAGCAGCTGCAGATCCTGAAAGTCTTGATGGCGAGCCAGGGCATGGCGCGGCCCTTTGTGGCGCCGCCGGACATTCCGGCAGACCGTAAGGCGACGCTGATCGCCGCCTTCGATGCGACCATGGCAGATCCCGCCTTCCTCGCCGAAGCGCAGAAACTGGCCTTGGACGTGCGGCCGGTAAGCGGCGCCACCATCGATAAGATACTCGCGGATGTCTATACGACGCCGAAGGACGTGCTGGCCAAGACCGTCAAGGCAATCGCCAACGAGTGATCTCTCGGCCGATTTGATCGGACTTCGCGGCGGCCGCCCACCCGGGCAGGTACAAACGTTTTGACGCGCGGTTGCGCGCGGGCCAAACTGCGCTCGCCGCGGGGCCACAGAGGATAAGCGCTATGACGGGTGTTAAGTTCAAGAAAGGCATCTTGAGAGGCATTTGGTGCCAGCGATCGTTCGCTGCTGCCTTGTTGACCGCCGTTTTCTTCGTGATCTTGTCTGCCTTTGCGACACCGTCACGGGCCGAGGATTTTCCATCGCGGCCGATCCATCTGATCATCCCCTACGGGCCGGGCGGCATTGTCGATTTCACCGGCCGCCAACTCGCGCAGAAGATGAGCGAGAATCTCGGTCAGCCTGTTGTGGCCGACAATCGGCCGGGCGCCGGTGGCATCGTCGGCATAGATCTCGTCGCGCATTCGGATCCCGACGGTTACAATGTGGTGCTGATGGATCCGGCGATCGTCATCAATCCGACGTTGCAGAAGTCGCTGCCCTACGACATTTTCAAGGATCTGGTCACGGTTTCGCGCGTCAGTTCGTCCCCGGAGGTCCTGGTCGTTGCGCCACAGCTTGGCCTGAAATCCTACGCCGACCTTGTCGCTTACGGCAAAGCCAATCCCGGCAAGCTCAATTACGCCTCGGCGGGCGTCGGCACCGCGCCGCACCTCGCCGCCGCGATGTGGGCAGCGGGAACCGGCATCCAAGCCGTGCATGTCCCCTACAAGGGGATTGGCGGCTCGTTCACCGACATGATGAGCAACAAGGTGCAGATGGCGTTTTCCAGCATTCCCGGCGCGTTGCCTTTCACCGGCGACAATCGCGTTCAGCCGCTGGCGACCACCGGCTTGAAGCGTTCGGCGGTGTATCCGAATTTGCCGACCGTGGCTGAATCCGGTCTGCCGGGATATGATGTCGACGTGTGGATGACGCTTTATGGCAAAGCCGGCATGCCGCCGGATGTGCTCGCCAAGCTCAACGCCTCTGTCAAAAAGGCGCTGCAGGATCCTGAACTTGTGGCGGCCTTCGCCAAGTTCGGTCTCACGCCGGTGGCAACGAGCATTCCGGACAGCGCCGCCTTCACCAAATCGGAATACGAAAAGTGGAAGAAGGTCATCAACGACGATCACATTACGCTCGACTGAAGGTCGTCGCTGCGTTGCCGGACGGCGGCTTCCCTTCTTCCAAAGCATGACGTACCGAACATGACCAATCCTTGGCCGACGGAATTGCGCCTGCGCAAGCATCGCGGGGCTCTTACGGTCACTTTCGACAGCGGCGAAAGTTTCGATCTCGCCGCGGAATATTTGCGCGTGCGCAGCCCGAGCGCCGAGGTCCAGGGCCACTCGCCGAGCGAGCGGCGCACCGTATCGGGCAAGAAGAATGTGCAAATTCTGGAATTGCTGCCGGTCGGTAATTACGCGGTGCGGCTGGTTTTCGATGATATGCACTCGACCGGGATTTTCAGCTGGGATTATCTGTTCGAGCTCGGCCAAAACCGCGAGAAGTATTGGAGCGACTATCTCGGCGAACTTAAAGAGAAAAGCCTTTCACGCGAGCCTGCACACTAGTCTTCGGTCGTCGCGTTTATTTGTTCGCATTTATTTGTTCGCATTTTCATGGGCGGTCGCGCGATATTGTCGGCGTAATTGCCGAGAATCTTTCCGGCTTACTTAACATCTCGCTGCATCTGCGCGCGTAGATTGGCATCGGCGCGTTGCCGATGGCGCAGTGTCGGCGCATTCGGCAGCGGGCCGCGCAGGCGGGCGATGGCAGTGAGAGGATGTCCTCATGAACATGCGCAATCTGCTTTCGGGGTTCCTGACCGACGAACGTGGCGCGCGCACCATCGAATATGGGCTGCTCGCGGTCGGCATATTGGTCGCCATCATTGCAACGGCGGCGGCGCTCGGGACGGGGCTCGACGCGGCGCCGCAGAATCTCGCGATCCGGCCGCATTAGCGGCGGCGTGTCTTCAACACAGCCCCCATCAACGATCGGTCAACTTCGGTCCGGCAAGATCGAGGCAGTGTCGGGGTGGGGTGTTGATGGGGTACCTGCCGACATTAGAGCGGCCTTGGCTTGCCTCCCTCGGGGCCGAGGCCGCTCGTATTTCCGATAGCCGTATTCGGCGACGGTGATTTTCCTCGTGACATCAATGCCTTGAAAAGGCGTCCGGGGCTGCCGGCGGCCATGCTCGCAATCTTGCGAAGACGACGAGGCGCGGACGTCCGGTGTCGTTATCGCGAAAGTTTCGGCCACTGCCGCGACGCCGCTGTGACCTCCCGGTGCCGTTCGTCGCTCCGCCATCTGCAAGTATGGTTGACGGAGCGTTCGTGCGCGCATTGGCCGACTTCGCCAATCCGTGCCTGCTGGCCCGGCCCAGACCGTGCTCCTGAGAGTTGCTTATGTACGCGACGAACGTGCTAGGATTGTTTTCGAGCAGCCGACAACAAAGCTGCCGTTATAGGGAGGAGTACGATGAAGTTGCGTAAGATGAGCATTATTGCGCTTGCCGTCGGCGTGTTCGCCGTCGGTGTGGCGAGAGCGCAGCAGCCGGCGCCGGCGCAGAACCCGCTGGATGTCATCCCTGACAAAATGCCGTTCAACCTGCCGTTTGGAACACCAATTGGGCTTGAAAGGGCACAGTCAGTGGTTCAGGCGGGACTCGCAGAAGCCAAAAAGCGCGGTTGGGAGATGAACGTTGCAGTGGTCGATCCCGGCGGGAACCTCATTGTTTTCTCGCGTATGGATGGTGCGCAACTTGCCTCGATCTCGATTGCGGAACACAAGGCGCGCACGGCTGCACGTTATCGCCGCCCGACCAAGGTATTTGAGGACGCTGTCCAACACGGCATCACCTATGTGACGACGCTCGACGACGTGATCGCTTCGCGTGGCGGCATTCCGTTGGTCGAGGGCGGCAAGATCATCGGCGCGGTCGGCTGCTCTGGCGGCACGGGTTCGCAGGACGAGGCGACTTGCATGGCGGCGTCGGAAACAATCAACAAGACGCAGTAAGCCGCCTGCTTCCGGCTCTTGTTCGGGCGCAACGCGGAGGGCGGCAGCAATGCCGCCCTCTTTACGTCATAGAATCGGATATGAAGGCGCGGCAGGGTTCCTGAAACCATCCGAGCCTGAGGCGAATGGGGATCGGTCTTATCGATTGCGGTTCAAGGTATTTGCTCGCCGGCCTTCTTTTGGCGGGGGCTTTGCTTGGCGTCGGATCGGCGTCCGGCCAAAGCGACCCCATGACAGGAGCGCCGGGCAATCTCGCGGCGGCGATGGAGCAATATCGGCGCGCGCTCGATGCCTATAACGCCGCGCACGACAAATACGTTGCCGTGTCCAATGCCTATTGGTCGTCGATTACCGAGAAGCGGAAATTGCGCAACGGCAAGCGAGCAGCCGGTGAAGCGGTTGCGCTCGACGACTATGTGCTCGATCAGCCGCCGGTCTATACCGGTCCGCCCAAGCCCCGCAATCCGCTAAAGCCGGAGGCGCCGGGGCACCGCGTTCCGGTCCCTGTCGTCGCTGATTTTGTCGCCGCCGCGCAAAAGCAATTCAATTTCGTGCCGCGGACGCCGCAAAGCGACATCGCGTTCAAACAAGTCTATGCCCAGGTCGCTCAGGCTGCGGGTCTGACCAAGGACCAAGTGGTGCGGATTTACAGCTTCGAGGCGACTGGCAACGGCAGCTACGACGTCGAAGCGGGCCTCGAATACAACAAACATGGCCGCGCCATCACCACCGCGCTCGGCTATAACCAGCTGCTCGCCACCAACTCCGTCGAAATCGTCGCGGAAAAGGGACCGCAATTCATCGAGGAATTCCGCGCCGAAGCGAGCGGTCTCGCGGACGGCCAGCGCCAAGCGCTGGAGAACAAGATCGAAGCGCTGCGCAAGATGGTGGCTTTTGCGCGCAGCGTACCGGACGATTGGAATCAGCACGAGATTCTGGCCAATACCGAGAAGGGTCTCGGCGTCCATGCGCTCAATCTCGATATCGATGTCGGCCCGTTGTTGCAGACGCAGAAATTGTTGGACTCCGTCATATTCGCGCGGCGCAAGGGCGTGACCAAAACGCTCACCGCCGCCGAGCTCGAAATGATGAATCTCACCGGCGACGGCAACGGCTTCGATATGGTGACGATGCCGCTGCAATGGCGCGATCAAGTGCCGACCTCGAATTTCTTTCGGCCGAGCGGCTATTTCGACAACCCGGTCGCGCAGCACAACAATGTCGTCGCCAAGCTGATCGCGGCGACCGATGCGCGAATGGACGAAGAGACCAAGAAGCAGGGCGCGAGAGATCTGGCGGCGGCGTTGCGCTGATCGGCGCCGCATGACGCGCCGGTTTTTTATTGGCTGAATTATGCCGTTGCGACGCCGCATTGCGTCGCTACGATATCGTTTCTGTTACGTACCTTATTACCTTGCTTTCCCTCCCGAGCCGGGCATGAAGCGCCGCGAATTCCTGAAATTCTTGTCGGGTGCAATTTGGCCTGCGATCTGGCCGTTTGCTGCACGCGGTCAATATCCGGGCTCGCCGTATTCTTATCCGACATCGCCTTATCAGGCGCCGCCCTCTCAACCGAACCAGCCGGCGACGCCGGCGGCAAATCCGACGGCCGCGGCTGCCGCGCCCGACGACAAATCGGTCGGTCAGGTCTCGACGTTCACCGGCCACTGCAGCGTGACGCGCGGCGCGGCTGCCGCGATCGCCTTGAAGACCGCTGACCATATTTTCGAAAACGATGCGCTGCAGACCGATCTGAACTCGACGCTCGGCATCACCTTCGACGACGAGACGACATTCAGCCTGTCGGCCAATACACGGATCGTCGTCGACAAGTTCGTCTATGAGGAGGGCGCCGGCGGCAACGCAGCGTCGTTTCATGTGGCGACCGGGACGGCCGCCTTCGTCGCCAGCCTCGTCGCCAAGACCGGCGACATGAAGATTTCAACCGACAATGCGACGCTCGGCATTCGCGGCACCACGGGCGTTGTCGAAGTGCCGGCAACAGGCGGCGCGACGGCACCGGCTATCAAGCTCTATCCGGACACCGATGGCCATGTCGGACGCATCGAAGTGTTCGACCGGCAGGGCGGGCGGCTCGGCACCCTGACGCAGGGCGCCAGCGGCTTCTCGTTGCGGCCTGGCCCAAACGGCCGCATCATGCCCGTGCTCTATCAAATTCCGCCGCAAGAGGCGGCGCGCGACCGCGGCGTGTTGCAGCGGCTCAACGCGTCGCATGCGATCGGCCGGCAGATCGCGGTCCAGCGCCGCCAGATCCGCACGCTCAACCGGCAACGGCAAAATAATCAGCGTCCCGGCGGGCCGCAGAACAATCGCGGGCCTGGCGGGCAGCCGCCGCCCAATGGGTTGCCGCGGGGTAACGGCTCCCGGCGCGGTCAAGGCCGGCCGCGGGGCAATAACGAGCGAAAGCGATAAGCGGCCGGTCCGGAAGTCGTCCAGACCTTAAGCCAATTCGATTGAATCGGATCAAGGTCTAGATTTCTTTGTTTGAGCATGATCTCTTCCGAACATCGGTTTCCACTTTTCGGGGTCATGCTCTAATACACCCGGACGCTCTGGCCGCGCCGAACGGTTATCATCGTCCCGATTTCAAATGACATCAGGTCTTCGCCGATTTCCAGTGGACCCGGATAGGTCGTGCGGGTTTCGGCAATCACGTCGGCGACCGTCGCCGGCAGGACCTTATCGCTCCCGGGCAACACGAGATGCGTGTAGGCGGCAAGCCTCGGGCCTGTCCGCGAGAACACCATGCCGGCTTCGCGCGGCGTCGTGTGATGACCGATGATGCGCTGCATGTAAGGCTCCGCAAGCAGAGCCGGCCGCGCTGCCGCGACTTCGTGGATCAGCAGATCGGCGCAGATGCCGTGTTTCACCACGTTCTCGTTGTAGCGGGTATCGCCTGAGATGACGACGCAACGTCCGCCATATTCGATGCGATAGCCATAGGCCGGCTTGATCGCAACGCCATGGTCGACCTCAAAGGCGATGACCCGCACGCCGTCGCTTTCGTAGACCACGCCGTCGGCGGAATATTCCTCGGCGGCAATGGCGATGCCGTCTGCGGACAATTTCTCGTCTTCGATGCGGATTTTGATATCGGCCGCATAAGCGCGCGCGATATTGGACGTCAGATTCTCGGTGCCGATCGGGCCGATCACGCGCAGCGGCGTGCGGCGCGTGCCGAACGAGGATTCAAGCCAGCCGGTCAACCACAGATCGGGAAAGCCGGACGTATGATCGGAATGAAAATGCGTAAGGAATACCGGATTGATCTTGCCGATCGGAATCCCGAGCTGGAAAAGCCGTATCGCGACGCCGCGTCCGGTGTCGATCAAAAGCTTTTGCTGTCCCGCCTCGATTAATGTGCCCGGTCCAAAACGGTCGGGGCTTGGTATCGGAACGCCGGTGCCGAGAAGTGTGACGCGGAAATCCGACCCTTCGCTCATTGCTGGATCTTGATCCCCGAGTCTTTGACGACCTGGGCCCAGTGCGACATTTCCGATTTCACGAATTCGCCGAACGCTTCGGGCGTGCCGCCGGCCGGCACGGCGCCGAGATTGCCCAAGGCCGCGCGCACATTCGGCTTGGTCAGCGCCGTATTGACCGCCGAGTTCAGCGTGTTGATGACGTCGCCCGGCGTGCCGGCTTTGACGTCGAAGCCGGTCCAGTCTTCGACGACAAGGTCGGGATAGCCTTCCTCGGCGATGCTCGGCACATCAGGTAGCGTCGGCACGCGTTTCGGCGCCGTCACGGCAAGCGCGCGCAGCTTGCCGGATCTGACCAGATCGACGACCGGCAGCATCGCGACAAACATATATTGGTTGGTGCCGCTGATCAGGTCGCCGATCGCCTGCGGGAATTGTTGATAGGGCACATGAATGGCATGCGTGCCGGTGCGTTGTTCGAAAAGCTCGCCGATCAGATGCGCCGGCGTGCCGTAGCCTCCCGAGGAAAACGTCAGTTTGTCCGGCTTGCTCTTGAGGAGCGCCACCAGATCGGAGACCGAATAGACCGGCAGGTTCGGATTGACCACCAGCACGTTGTAGGAAACCGCGACCTTGATCAGCGGCGTGAAATCGTGGCTGAGGTTGAACGGCATATCGGGCACAAAAGCCGGCGCCGCGGATACCGGCAAGCTCAAAGCGTAGATCGAGGAGCCGTCGGCGGGCTGCCGCAAGACCTCGGTGCCGGCGATCGTCATCACCGCGCCGGGTTTGTTTTCGACGACGACGTTCCAATCCTTGTCGATCGAGAGCTGCTGGGCGATGACGCGGCTGATGATATCGGGCGGGGTGCTTGGGGCGCTCGGGACGACGATCCGGATCGTATTCGGTGAAAACGCCTGCGCCAGAACATGCGGCGCCAAAACGAATAATATGAGCAATAGCATCAGTGGGACGAGGTACTGCCATCGTGGTCGACGACTCATGTCGATTTTCCCCAAAACGCTGTGTTGAGATCGGGAACGACCGGCCGCTTTTCCCAGGATTGGGCCCTAGGCTGGGCTCGAAGTCGGTTCCCCTAAGGTCGACAACGAGCCCAGACTGGCCGATATCCGACGCCGCGCTACCCCCATAGCAACGATTCGGACAGCCCATATCTTTTGCGGGTGTGGTGAAATCCGCTATGAAAAAAGGATGTGTTTCCGCCTTGCGGAATGTATCGTTCCGCCAGGCGGAATAGCTTATCTTGGCTGTCTAACGACAGTCTCGTGGCGGGGGCGCAATGCCGCGTGGGGAAATAACGATCAGAAGCCTCGAGCGCGGGCTTGCGGTGCTGCAGGCTTTGCACGCCAAGCCGTCCTGCTCGCTGCAGGATCTCAATCTGCTTACCCGAATTCCGAAGCCGAGCCTGTTGCGCATTCTGCGCACACTTGAGCAATCCGGCTGGGCGGCGCGGCGCCTGGCCGACGGCCGCTATCGCGTCGGCACTCATTTCGACCAGGTAGCGCGCCGGCGCGACCGTTACGATCCGGTCGCCGAAGCGGCAGGACCCGTGCTCGAGCGGCTGTGCCGGAGCCTGTCGTGGCCATCGGATCTCATGGTGCCTGCGGGCGATCACATGGAAATCCGCGAGTTCGAGCCGCGGTCACAGCCCGTTCCTGATCAACCGCGATCAGATCGGACATCCGGTGCCGTGGCTCGCCTCCGCCGTCGGACGCGCTTATCTCGCGTACTGCCCGGACAAGGAGCGCAACCAAATCATCGCCATACTCCGCCAATCTGATCTTCGCGACGATCTTCCGGCGCGCGATCCAAAGCGCGTCGACGACATACTTTCGGACGTTCGTTCGAAGGGCTACGCAACGCGGGACCCGTCGCATACCGGCGGCGCGTATGGAGGGGCGAATTTCGTCGATGGCCTTGCTGCAATTGCGGTGCCACTCATGAGCGGCCAGCGGGTCTATGGTGCGATCAATCTGTTATGGATCAAGACCGCATTCCCGATCGATGAATTCGCCGCCGTTCATTTGCCGGCTTTGAAGGCTGCCGCGCGTGATATCGTCGAAGCCATGGTGCGAGAGCAGCGGCGGCAACGCATCGGTTGACGCCTGGAAAGTCAAGCTGCCATCATCGGCGAATAACCTGCCCGAATAGTCTGCCTGAATGGCCGCGAAGCGTAGCGAGAGAGGAAACACATGCGCGCCTATCAATTGCCGAAAGGCGGCGCCGGCGTCGATGCGCTGGTCGAGGTCGAGCGCCCCGAGCCAAAGCCTGCGCACCGTCAGGTTCTGGTCAAGGTCAAAGCCTGCTCGCTCAATTTCCGCGACTTCGCCATTGCGCGCGGCACCTATCGCATGGGGGTTCGCGACAATCTGATCCCGCTGTCCGACGGCGCCGGCGAAGTTGCCGAGATCGGGCCCGCCGTGACGCGCGTGCAGGTCGGCGATCGTGTCGCCGGCAATTTCTTTCAGCGCTGGCCCGGCGGCGAGCCGGTGGCTGACACGCACAACAGTGCGCTCGGCGGCGGCATCGACGGCATGCTGGCCGAATATGTCGTGCTTGAAGAGACCGGCGTCGTGAAAATTCCACAGCATCTGTCGTTGGAGGAGGGCGCCACACTGCCGTGCGCGGCCGTCACCGTGTGGCACGCCATGATGGAGCACGCCAAGCTCAAGGCCGGCGATACCGTTTTGCTGCAAGGGACCGGCGGCGTCTCGATCTTCGGTCTGCAATTCGCCCAAGCGATGGGCATCCGCGCCATCATCACCTCGTCGAGCGACGAGAAGCTCAAGCGCGCCAAGGCGCTCGGCGCCGCATTCGGCATCAATTACAAGACGACACCGGATTGGGACAAGGCGGCGTTGGAATTCACCGGCGGCGTCGGTGTCGATCACGTGGTCGAAGTCGGCGGCGCGGCGACGCTGACGCGCTCGTTCGGCGCGCTCCGTCCTGGCGGCAAGGTCACCTTGATCGGCGGCTTGAGCGGCGGCGCGACCGAACTCAATCCCGGACTGATCTTCTCGCGCCGCGCCAACGTCCAGGGCATTTCCGTGGGCTCGACGCAAATGTTCGAGGCGATGAATCGCGCAGTCGAGGCCAACGCCATCAAGCCGGTGATCGACAAAGCCTTTTCCTTTGCCGAGGCAAAAGCGGCCTATCACCACATGGCCTCAGGCGCCCATTTCGGGAAGATCGTGATCCGCGTCGGCTAAAGCATGATCCGGAAAAATGGGAGCCGATTTTCCGAAAAGATCATGCACAAACAACAAATCAAGCGGCTGCAGTCGTCGTCTGCCGCGCGGCAGGCGTGCCGCAGGCATCGATCCGGAAGGTGCCGGCTTGCGCGCTCATCGCCGCAGCCTGGGTCTCCAGCATTTTTGCGGTCGCCGCGCTCTGCTCCACCAGCGCCGAATTCTGCTGCGTGATCTCGTCCATCTGGACCAGCGCCTTGTTGACCTGTGAAATGCTGCTCGATTGCTCGCTGCAGGCGGAGGCGATTTCACTGACGATGGCAGCGACGTCCTTGATCGACTGGACGATGCCGCTCAGCGTGCCGCCGGATTCATTAACCAGGTCGACGCCCTCTTGAACCTGGCCATTGCTGTTCGTGATCAGCTGCGCAATATCTTTCGCGGCCTGTGACGATCGCTGCGCCAGATTGCGCACTTCCGAAGCCACGACCGCAAAGCCGCGGCCGGCGTCGCCGGCGCGAGCCGCCTCCACCGCCGCATTGAGCGCAAGCAAATTGGTCTGCCGGGCGATCTCATCGATCAAGCCGATGATGTCTGCGATCTTGCCCGAGGAGTTCTTGATCCGCGCCATAGCCGCGACGGTGTTCGCAACCACTTGGCCGCTGCGATCGGCGAGTTCGCAGGCGCCGCTTGCCGCGCGACTGGCCTGCGCGGCGTTCTCGGCGTTTCGTCGCGCCGTCGAGGAGATTTCCTCCATCGCCGCGGAGGTCTGTTCGAGGCTCGCCGCCTGTTCTTCCGTGCGTTGTGACAGATCGGTGGTGCCGCCCGAAATCTCGGTGGAGGCGCCGCTGACCTCTCGCGTCGCCCTGACGATGGCGCCGATCGTCTCCTGCAACCGCGCGACGGCAGCGTTGAAGTCGTCGCGAATCTGTTGCGTGGCTTCGGTGAAGCCCTCGCTCAGGCGGATCGTCAGATCGCCCTCAGACAGTTTGGCGAGACCCTGCGCCAGCGCGCCGACAACACCGGTCTGCGCCGCAGCGTTGCGGGCGCGTTCCTCTTGCATATGACGCTCGCTGTCGCGTTGCGACGCCTGGAAGCGCCGCTGCGCGTCGCGCGCCTCCTGGCGTTGCTCCGCGGCTTCGCGTTCGGCGGTCTGCTTCGCCTGCGCGGCTCTCTCGAGCTCGCGCAACGCTCCGCGCATCTGGGCGATCTCGTCGGTCGAATGCGACTCAAATTGAGCGGCGTTTTCGGCCGCAGCAACATGGGGCGTGCCGACATAGAGGATGCCGATGACCTCGCCGTTGAAAAGGACCGGTTCGTAGATCGAAAAATATTGTCTGCCGAAGATCGTGGCATCGCCGCGAAACGTCTTGGCTTGCTTGAGCACGCGATCGTAAACCGGGCCGGGCGCGAGTTTCGTGCCGAGAATGCGGGTGCCTTCCGCATTTCGTACATTGGTGGTCACGCGCTGGTCGCCCATGAAGATCGACACTAGCGTTCCGTTTTGCGCACCGATACTGTCGACGAGATCGAGATCGTTGTTGACCTGCCGGTCGCCGAAGAAAAACATGTCGTCTTCGCGCCGCGGTTCACCGCGTCCATAGAGAGTCTGACGCAACTCGTCGAGATCGACGTCGAGGACCGCAAGCGTCCTGGCATCGAGCTCTTGCTGTGTCGTTGCGCTCGCCATGGCCACGAGCTGGCGCTTGACGGCGCCGATCGGCGCCAACACGCGCCGCACCAGAATAAACATGATCAGGCCGCCGATCAGGACGGTGGCCGCGCCGAGCTCAAGATTGGTCATCAGCAGATTTTGCAGGACGTCGAAGAATTCGGCCTTCTTGACGCCAACATAGGCAATCCCGATGATGCCGCCGTCGCCGACGATGGGCTCGTAGATCGTCACATAGGTCTCGCCCAGAATATTGGCTTCGCCCCGATAGGTCTCGTGACGGGTGAAGACGGAGTTATAAGCCGGCCCGGCGGCAAGCTTGGTGCCGACCGCGCGCGAGCCGTCGGGTTTCATCACATTCGTCGTGACGCGCTGATCGGCAAGAAAGATCGTCGCCGTGCCACCGGCCACCGCTTTGACGCGGTCGACCGGCTCGAAATTGCCGTTGATCAGCGTTGAGCCGAAATAGAGCTGGTCGCCCTGGCGCGACGGCGCGCCATAGCCCGCGAGAATGGAATCAAGGAGCTTGATATTGATCGAAAGATTAGTCTGTGCGCGCCGGTACATTTCTCCTTCAGTGATCTTGACCGAGGCCCAGATCGATGCGGCGACGGCGGCGAAGATGCTAAGCACGCCGATCAGCGTCAGGCGCGGGACGATGCCGAAGCGCGGCAAAAACCGCGCGATGAAACGCACGCGGGCCTCTGGCGCAGAAGAATTTTCGCCCGTAGCGGTTTGGGCGACGGCGAGATCGGTCATAATGCGATAACGGCTCCGCTTGAAAATTCGCAGCGGCCGTGACGGTGGCCGCGAAACGGCATTGCATTGCTGTGCAGACGGCGTTTCGACCGGGAAACGGTCCGGACTTCCAAGTACGGAATGCCCCAGGCCGGCGTGCGGCGGCCGTAGGGCACCATGACTTCCAGAGTGCGGTACCGCGGCATGGCCGGCGCTCCGCCGAGCCCGAGACAGGAAAATAGAAGACCGCAATATCGTTAACGGACGGTAACCGCGTGCCGCCTGCGCGCCCGAATCACCGGCGAAAGCACCCGGTAGAGGAATAATTCATGTCGCACGTCGGCAAAGCCTTTGAGTCCGACCCGCGGTCGAGCGGCGCTTACGACGCGATCGTCGTGGAGAGCGCTGCAGAACTCCTGGGCGCCGGTGACGCTCTAGGCGTTTGGGCGGAGGTTCGCTCCGGCAACGGACGGCGCTTGCGGATTGGGAGCCCGTTCGTCGCGAAACTCGTGGCGGCCGATGAGACTTTGTCGGCCGCTTATCATGCAGCTTCGCCGGTCAAGGATCGCGCTTTCTTCACGGCGGCCTTCGCGGCACGCATCGCGGCCTTGGCGGCGGCCGCGGGCAATGTCGCCGATCCGGACCTGCATGCGAAACGTCTGGTCACACGTTTGTTGCCGGACGTCATCACGCTTAATCCCGATCGGCCGATTGGATTTAATTTTGCAGATCGGAATGGGCGCCATCCCACCGATGACACGGCCTCTGTCGTGGCGACGGTTTTGGCAGGGAGACCAACATCGCAGGCGCGGACGCGTTATCAGTGGATCACTTCATTTCCCTACTTCTCGCCTGCGGCATGACTATCTTAGGACCGATTTTTTCGAACCTCGCGAGGCCTCGCTATGTCGCATCATTTCGATACGCCGACCGCTCTGGAAGATCCGCGCATCAATGTCTGCGATTTATATCTGTTCGCCGGTCGTCCCGATGCGACGGTCATGGCGATGACGGTCAATCCCGACGCCGGGATTTCGGCGCCGGACACATTCCGCGACGAGGCGCTTTACGCATTCCGCTTCGATCTTGACGACGATGCGCGGGAAGAACTGACGTTCAAGGTCCGTTTTGGCGAGGTCGTGCATGCCGGCGGCAACGAGCATCGGCACCTGCAGACTTTTGAAGTCCGGCGCGCCACGGGACCGGAAGCGTTGCGCGGCGCCGATGGCGCGCTTATCGCCGCAGGCAAGACCGGCGAGGTGACGAAAGCCGACGGCGGCGTCATGGTCTTTGCCGGATTGGCGCCCGATCTGTTCGCGGGCGACGCCGTGGCGCTGGGCGCCTTCAGGCATGCGCTGTTCAAGGATGGCAAGTTCGATCCGGAGGCCTTTCAGAATCGCAAGAACTTCTTTGCCAAGCGCAACGTCACCGCCATTGTCATCGAAGTACCGAATGGCTTGATCGGCCGAGGTCTGGTGCGCGGCTGGGCCACGGCCTCGCTTTACGGTCATGCGCCCGAGATTCAGGTGTCGCGCTGGGGATTGCCGCTGATCACCAACGTCTTCATGCCCGACGCGGACATGAAGGAGCAGTTCAATCGTGCGACGCCGTCTGACGATCAGGCGCGCTTCACCGCGCAGATCGGATATGTGGCCGAAACGCTCACGCGATTGGCTGGTTCGGCGGCGGGTCCGGCCGACTATGCCAAGCAGCTCATCGCACGGCTGTTTCCAACAACCTTGCCCTATGAGATCGGGACGCCGGCGGCCTTCGATTTTGCCGGATTCAACGGGCGTGCGCTGACCGACGATGCCATGGACGTCATTCTCACATTGGCGACCAACACCGCGCTCGGCGACGGCGTGGTTCCGGACAGAAGCCGGACGCGCAGCGAGTTTCCCTATTTCGGCGTGCCTTATAGCCGCGCTGAACAAACCGACGTTGTTCCGGCGCGGCCTGGAGCGAAGCCGAAGTGACGGCTCATCCGCCACGCGTCGGCGCGGCTTTTGTCTTGCGCTTGGCTGTCCGGGCTTTGCGGAGAACAGACTGCAGAACTACGGCCTGGTTCACCTGTGGATCGCGGGCGCCGTAGAGCAGGGTGACCAATGCGCCTCTGCCGAGCTTGCGCAGTTCGGCAAGCTCGGGATTGCCGTTGAGCTCTTTCTTGTAACGCTTGCCGAATTCGGTGAAGCGTTCCGGTCTGTGGCCGAACCACAGCCGCAGCCGCGGGCTCGGCGCCACGTCTTTCATCCAATAATCGAGATGGGCGGTTGCTTTCTTCACACCGCGCGGCCACAGGCGATCGACCAGAACGCGGATGCCGTCCGCGGGCTCTGCCGGCTCGTAGATGCGCTTGATTTTAAACGCCATGGCGGCACCCCGTGTCGCGCTCACAAGAGCAGATAGCCGAGTGCGTGAAAGATGCTATCCTTTGCGACCGAAGACCGAAAGCAGGGAATGCCAAAAAGGATCAGCCATGGCCAGGCAAAGGATCAGCTACGTCCCCCTCGAGAAGATGGACGCCCGCATGCGCGCCGAGATGGAGCGATGCCAGCGCGAAGGCACGCCGCGACCGGAAAGTTCGGCGATCCGCGCCCATGTGCCGGCCTGCTTCTGGTTCTTCGCCGAGTCGTGGCACAACATCTACCGCACCGGCATTCTCGATCACGCCATCAAGGAATTGTGCCGGCTCTATGTGTCGCGCTCCGTCACCTGCGAATATTGCGGCAATCAGCGCTCGATGAAGGCGGCGGCGAGCGGCGCCCTGATTGAGGACCACGTGCCCGATCTTCTGAATTTCGAAAAATCGACGCGCTATGACGATCGCCAGAAGGCAGCGCTCGCCTATGCCGAAGCCATCGTCTGGCATCTCAATACCGACGACGCCTTCTGGGAGCGCATGCATGGCCAGTTCTCCGAGCCGGAACTGGTCGAGCTTGGCTGCATGATCGGGCTCACGCTCGGCCAGCAAAGTTGGCTGCGGCTTCTCAATATCGAGCATCACGAAGTGATGGCCGGCACTTCGGCTTCTATGGCGCCGGGCTACGAGGACGCCAAACGGCTCAAGGCGACCAAATCGCAGTCCGATTATTGGGCGAGATCCCAAAAGGCCGATACCCCATCGGAAAGCGTCGTGTAAGGATCAATTTGCAATGTCCGTGAGTGAAGAAAAGTTGCGCGAGCAGCTCGTCGATTGCACGCGCATGATGGTCATGGCCGAGCTCCTCGATTACAGCGGCCATGTCAGCGCGCGGCTGGATACCGACCGCTTCCTCATCCCGGCGCGTGACGCGAGCCGCGCCGGCATCACCGCCGACGATATTCTGGTCGTCGATCTCGACGGCAAGGTGCTCGACGGCCACGAGCCATGCCCAGCCGAAACGCAAATCCATGCCGGCGTCTATCGGGCGCGGGACGATGTTGCCGTCGTCGGCCACGGCCATCCGCCGATGTCGACATTGTTCACCATGGTCGAGCGGCCGATGATCGCGATGCGCAATTACGGCTATCGCTTCATCGGCACGCCGGTCCATCCGGATCCGACCCATATCCGCACGACAGAGCAGGGCGATGCCGTGGCGCGCACGCTCGGCAAATGCAGTTGCTGCCTGCTGCGCGGCCACGGCAGCGTCGTCACTGCGAAAACGGTGGCCGAGGTTTTCCTCGACAGCCTGGAAATGGAAGAGAACGCCCGCAGCACGGTTCATGCTGCGAGCCTCGGCCCGCTCAAGCCCTTCACGGCGCAGGAAGCCGAGCTTCTCAAAGCGAGCTTTGCCAAGAACGATTTCCGCGCCGCCAAAGTCTGGGACCACTACAAGGAAAAGGCGAAGATCGCAGGCCTGCTTTAGCGCATGTCCCGGAAAAGTGGATGCCGGTTTTCCGACGGGGACATGCGCCAAGATCAAAAATTGGAGCGGCGGCGATCACGGGGCCAGCGATGAAAATCACCGCCGTCGAACCGTTCCATATCAGCGTGCCCTATGACTTCGGTAACACCGCGCAGAATGCGGCCGCGGTGCAGTGGCCGAAAATGGAGACGGTGTTCGTCAAGGTGACGACCGACGACGGCCTCATCGGCTGGGGCGAGGGCTTTGGTCTCGCGGCCTGCGGCATCACTAAGGTCGCCGTGGAACGGGCGATCGCGCCGCTCGCGATCGGGCGCGATCCGACCGACATTGCCGCACTCACCAAAGAGATCGCCTATCGGCAGCGCAGCTTCGGGCGCAACGGGCCGATCACGTTCGCACTGTCGGGGCTCGACATCGCGCTGTGGGACATTGCCGGCAAGCGCGCGGGGCAGCCGCTCTATCGGCTGCTCGGCGGCGCCGAAACCGTCGAGCGCATGCCGGCCTATGCGAGCCTGTTGCGCTACGGCAATGCCGATCTTGTTCGGCAGAATAGCGCCAAGGCCGTCGGGCGTGGCTACACCAACGTTAAGCTTCACGAAATCGGTGCGGCGGAAATCACGGCCGCGCGCGAAGCGATCGGCCCGAACACTGTGCTCACCGTCGACGCCAGTTGCGCCTGGACGCTGCCGCAAGCCATCGATTTGGCGAAGCGGCTCAAGCCTTGCAATCTCACCTGGCTCGAAGAGCCGCTATGGCCGCCGGAAGATTATGCCGGCTTGGCTCGTCTAAAAGCGGAAGGTGGCGGCATGCCTATCGCGGCCGGCGAAAACGCCGGCACGCTCGCCGACATCGCGCAGTTCCTCGACACGGCCCGCGTCGATTACATTCAGCCGAGCGTCACCAAGATCGGCGGCATCAGCGCGATGATAAAGGTCGCCGAGATGGCGCGCCGCGCCGGCACCAGGATCGCGCCGCACTCGCCGTATTTCGGCCCCGGCCTGATCGCAACAATTCACTTCGCTGCGAGCATTCCGGAGCGGCCGGTGATCGAGCGCTATTATGCCGATCTGGAAGCAAGCCCGCTCGGCGATCTGGTCGAAGCGCCCGGCGGCTTCATGCGCGTGCCGAACGGTGCCGGCCTCGGCATCGAAGTCGACGAAACGGTTCTCAAGAAGTATCGCGCGAGCTGACGCCTGTCGGCGGCACGCCCTATTGCGGACACACCGCGCCGGTCTGCACCCAGGCCTTGATGAGCGCGCCCAGTTGTTCTTGCGTGCCGGGAGCCGGCGCGCGGCCGAAACCGGGCGCCCAAGCCCAGCCGACGAGTGAATCGGTTGCGATATGGGTCGTAACCTCGTCCAGCGACCGGCCGCCGTTGCGCGCCGGATCTTTGAGCTGCGCGCAAATCTCGCTCGCCGTCTTGTTCTGCCATGCCATTTCTCGCGGCGCCAAATGCCAATGCGCGTGGCCCGGCATGCCGGCGGGATCGAAATTCGCGTTCTGGTGGCACATGGAGCAACGCATGGCCGCCGTGCCGAAACCATCGCTGCCGCGCTCGACCGGCGGCTGATGCAGCCGTTGCGCGTCGCCTTGAAGCGGCCGGTCGCCCGCCGGATGACAGTTCACGCAGCGCGGCGAGGACAGCACCTTGGCGGCTTCCGTGAACAAGGCCGCCGACCGCGTGGCCGTGTCGCCGAGCTGGGCAAAACTGTCCGGCGCCGCGAGTGTTGTCGGCGCGTCCGCGGACCTGACATCCCGCGCTTGTGTCAGCACCAGTGCGGCGAGCAGCGGCGCAAATAATATCGTGCTCTTGGCGCAATTCATGGTGCGGGTTCTCGCGCGCGCCGGAAACGGCGCAGTGGCAGCCGTGTTCACTTTGTCAGCTCAGATAACGCTTCGGGATCGGACAGGATCACGTCGCGCACAGCCTCGTGATATTTGACATAGCCGGTGCAGCGGCAGAGATGACCGTCGAGAGCTTCGAGGATCGTCTTGTCGAGGTCGGCGCGTGGCACTTGCGTTTTCGCCAGTCGTTCCAGCAGCACTTGGGCTTCGTTCAAAAATCCCGCCGTGCAATATCCGCATTGAAACGAGAAATGTTCGATGAACGCCTTTTGCAGCACGGATAGCTGCCCGTTCTGCGCATGTCCTTCGACAGTGCGGATCGACTTGCCGGCGAAGCTTGCCGCCGGGATGATGCATGTCGGACTGGTCTGGCTCGTCCCGTCGGGATTGTCGACGATCACCGCGCAACTCAGGCATTGCGCCCGCCCGCAGCCGAATTTCGTCCCGGTCAATCCCAGATACTCGCGCAGGAAATCGTTCATCGACAATTCGTCGCGCACCTCCAACGGTCCATAGGCTTTGCCATTGATCGTGACGCTCATCGCGCTCATTGGAGCACCCCTTTGATCATGGCCTGAGTGACTGGCAAGGATTGAAAGCGATGGCCTGTGGCGTCGTAAATGGCGTTGAGGAGTGCCGGGACGATTGGAATCATCACGACTTCCGCCATGCCTTTTGGCGGGTCGTTCGGTGTGAGTGGGGGCAGCACTTCGATTTCCAGATCGTTCAGCGGCAGATCGGAGGCGCGAGCGATCACATAGTCGCCGAGATTCCATTTGCCGTTGCCAGGACCGTTTTCATAGAGCGGCAGCGATTCCAGCAAGGTGTAGCCGACGCCCATTGCGAAGCCGCCCTGTGCCTGCCCGAGCACGACCTCCGGTACCAGCGGCTGGCCGCATTCGAGAACAGTGTATGCCTTGGCGATGCGCAGCGTGCCGGTGGCGCGCTCGATCGCGACACGGGCCAGCGCGCCGCACGGCGAAGTGTAGGTGGTGCCAAACCGGTTGAATCCGGTGGGAGGAAATTTGACGCTGGTGCGATCGAGGCGAACGAATTTGTCGACGCCTTTGCGCACGGCCAGCGCATCGATGTCGCCGGTCCACGGCTGCCCGGAAATCGCGAAGGTCGCTTGCGACCACGCCCAACGGTTAAAGGCGTGCGCCATCGCACCGGTGACGCCGTTGCGTGCGTGCGCCTTCGCCGCCACCGCCGGCAATGCGAGCGGCGCCAGTCCCGGCATCACCAGCTGCCCGTCTTTCCAGCGCGCCGCCTGCCACTCCTTGGCCTTCGGATCGGTTGGCGCGAGGCCCCACAGTTCGAGCGCCGCCGGCCACAATCCGAACCGGAATACGACACGCGCTGCCTCGGCCGCCGCATGTGTCCCGACATGGGCGCCGCTCGAGGCAGCCGTGGCCGAACTGACCGACGGCACCCAGCGTGGATTGCGTTGCGCGGCGTCCTGTGTCGCCTGATCCATCGTGAAGGAGTTACCGGAGCTGACCAGCGCGAGCGGGCCGAACGTGCCGACTTGCATGACCGCGACTTCGTCGGCGATGCCACCGAGAGAGGCCGCGACCCGATTGGCGATCGCCGTCGCGATGCCGTTGCCCATCTCGCAGCCATCGCAATGGATGGCAATCCGGCCATCCGGATCGATCTCCACCGTCGAGATCGAGGAGTCGCCTCCGGTGCCGTAATTCTTCGTGACGCAAGCGACGCCGGTGCCCACGAGTGTCTCCACTGAGGCGCGGGCTTTCTCTGCGGCCCGCTGCTGCCAGATCGGATGTTGCTCCAGCTTGTCCAGGATTTCGGGCGCACGGATCGGGACGCTGTACGCGTTTCCCGCCATGATCCGGCCGCCGGTCTTGAGCGCGTTGCGTCGCCGGAATTCGATGGGGTCGAGCGGCAGGGCGGAGCAGACTTCATCGACCAATGTCTCCAGTGCCGTCATTGTCTGCAGCGTTCCATAGCCGCGCATCGACCCCGCGGTCACGGCGCGCGAGTGGAGTGCGACCGTGGTCACGTCGACTTTCGGAACGTTGTAGATGCCGATCGCGCCATTGGCGCCGACGGTCGCTACGCTGGGGGAGAAATTGGTGAGGCCGCCGCCATCCAGGACGTGGTCGGCGGCGAAGGCAACAATCTTGCCGCTGGTCCGATCGACCCCGATCTGCGTCTTCATCTTGAAGGCGTGCCGCTTGATGCCTCCCTGGAACTGCTGATAGCGATCCTGAGCGAGCCGGACCGGGCGGCCCGGAAAAAACATCGCCGCCAGTGCGACGTAGAGCGGGAACGGCGTATGGTCGCGTCCGCCGAAGCCGCCGCCGATATAGGCGAAATAAGTGTTGATGCGCGCGGGCTTAAGGCCGGCGCTGGCTTCGCCCAGAAGGTACGCGACCGATTCCGCGGCCTCGTAGGGAGACTGCACCCCAATGACGAGTTCGAGGGATTTGCGGCTCACATCGTACCAGGCGATGCCGCACTCCGGTTCGAGAAACATCGGGTCGACCGACTGGGTCTCGAATTCGCGATCCAGCACCAGAACGGCCGGATTGCCCGCTGCAAGTTCCGCGCGAATCTTCTCGCCATGGGCTGCAGCTGCGGCGTAGGCCTGCCCGGTCGGAATCGGCAGCCGCGTCCATATCGGGATCCCGGTGTCCTCGAAACGTCCGGGGCTGACCCAGCCGTTCTTGACCGGCGAGCAAATATCGGGCGCGTCAGGGGTCGGGCCCGCCACACGGGTGAAACGAAACGCGCCGTAGTTAGGTGCCGCGACGGGACTGGTTTCTTCGCCGAACTTCAGAATTTTTTTGCCGCGTAGCGCGAGCCGCGCCTGATCGAAAACATCGAACTGCTGGAAGATCAACAGCGCCACCGGCTGGCCGAGATACAGCGGCGTTTTGCCGACAGGACAGAAAAGATCGCCGTCATAAAACGCGGGCACGCGGATGCCGGCGCTTGTCAGATCGGCAGCCATGACGACCTGCGACGGTGTGAGGTCGCCGCTCAAGTGCGACAGATCGATTCCAGTGAAGACATGTGTCGCGTCGGTGGCCCGGATCAGCATGGCGTGCGAAGTATTTGCAGGCCAGCCGGGAAGATCGGACGCGCGAAAATCCGATGCGTAGAGCTTGGTGCCGGTGACTTTGGCCGGGCCGTCGATGCGTCCCGCGCCACTCGCTGCCGGATTCCAATTCTGCCGTCCCGGCAGCGTCTCGCGCGTATCAAACCCGGGCGTTTCTGACTGAGCCGTTTCGGCGGTCACCACGCGCGACAGGCTCAGCGCGATCCCGCTTGAGGTCGCCAACGTGACAAACCGACGTCGAGAAATCGCCATTTCCCGTCACCCTTCGTCGGCGGCCGCCACATATTGCCGCTGCACCGCCGGTTAGATTTTTCGCTTGAGCAATCTTTTCCGAAAACCGGTTTCCACTTTTCGGCATCATGCTCTAGTGAAGATCAGCAATCGACGCCGGACCGGGTCCGGGCGTGATCAAAGTCGGCCATTGCTTGGAGCCGAACGGCACCGCCGGCGGCAGGAACGGCGTCATGCCGCGCTTATTGTCTTCGGCGATGATCGCGGTGCGCGCGTCGCCGCCCATCAGCTCATAGTCCATCAGATGATAATTGGCGAAGAACAGCGCGCCGACCGAACGGTCGGCGATGATGCGCGTCAGCGAGTCCAGCATATCCTCGGGCGTCGTGGTGAACGAGATCGTCTCGATCAGAAGGAGGCGATCGTTGATCGCGTCCGGGCCGAAGAACTGCGCCAAGACGCTGAACAGGACATTGTTCTGCCGCGCGACATAGATTGTGTTGCTGGCGGCGTAAGTCTTGTCCCAATCTTTGCCGAGCATTTTCTTCCAGTCGCCGATGACGGTCATCCAATGCGCCACTTGAGTCTGCGCCGCCCAGGTGACGTTCAGCTTTAAGAACGGGCCCTGCTTTTGCGAGAATGCTTTGAGCGCATCGAATGAGATCGCGCCTTTGGCGAGGCACGCGTCCATGAAGGCGATGTTGTTGGCAAGGATCGTCTTGTTGTTGGCCTTCCACTCCTGCGGCATCGGCGTCGCGTCGAGGCCGTCCAGAGCCGACTGCATGCGGCTGCGATAGGCCAGCATCGCGCCGCGCCACGACTGATCGGAGGGGTTGTCCAGATAAGGCCCGACTACCTCGGCCAGCGCCATCGTGCTGTGGCCGACGGATTTCAGGAGCTGATAGACGATCGGCACCGACGGCGCCTCGAGCGGCGGCTGGCCGGGCCGATAGAGGATGAAACGGCCGCCGGCGCCGGAAAACAGGCCGAGGATGACGGGATGCTGCGCGAGAATGTTCTTTTGAAATATCTTTGCCGCGTCGCCATAGAGATCGAACATGGCGGTGTTCAGCGCGAGCACGTTCTGCGTTGCGACGTCGGCGGGGCTGGACGAGGTGTGTCCGGAAATCGGCCGCATGTAACTGGGCAAATCTTCAGCTCTGACCGTTCCCCCGGCCGCGGCGACAGCTAATAGAGTTACCGTCACACACGCGAAGCGTCTGAGACGAGACGTGCGTCGCATTGCGTTTCCCCCGGAAGAATCAATGCAGAATGCGCGATGGTAACACTTCCTTTGGTGAACGCCACGCAACGGCAGGTTCGGCTGGTGAAATCAGCGAGAGGCAGTTGCCGACTGCTTGACGGAAATCGTCAAAGGCGAGGCATGGCAGAGCGGCGTGCGGGAAAGATCAAGTGCGGCAGGGATGGTGGGCGCTGTAGGGATTGAACCTACGACCTCTCCCGTGTGAAGGGAACGCTCTCCCGCTGAGCTAAGCGCCCGTATCGGCGGCATTATCGGCGGCGGCGCCGATGGATATATCAGCGAAATGGATATATCGGCCAAATGTCCGGATCGGCCGCGATTTAAGGTACGGCCGGTGACCTGTCAAGAAAGAGCGCATCCCCAATCAAATTCAATGGGGATACGCTCTAGATTTTGATTTGCGCATGTCCTTATCGGAAAACCGGTGTCCACTTTTCCGGGACATGCGCTAATTCGACGCGACGCGCGAGGCCGTGGTCTGCAAGGCGCGGATGCGGTCGGCAAGCGTGTTCTTATTTTCGCCGTTGTCGCTGCCTTCCGTTGCCGGCTCGCCGCTTCGGGCCGCGGCGCCGCGGCCGGCGCTCGAGGCTTCGGCGAGCAGCGACTCGATCGGCGAGCCCGGGCCTTCGAGCGTCGCCGTCAGGCGGGCGACCTCAGCGGCGACGTCGTTGATGCGTTCGCGCAGCAGCGCGTTCTCGACACGCTCAGCCGCCCAGGTCAATTCCGCGTCGCGCTTCATCGTGCCGATCTCGCGCTGCAATTTGGCCCGCTCCTCGATCGCGGCGGCAAGCTGCGCTTCGAGCTGGGCGATATCGCCACGGAAACGGTCGACAGCACTCGAGCTGCGGTTGCCCGTCGTCGACAGTTCGGCGCGCAGATCGCTTTCGACCTTGCGCGCTGCTTCGAGCTCGTGCCGCATGCGGTCGAGCTGATAGTCGCGGTCGGCGAGCATGCGGCCCTGTTCGTTAAGCCGGGTTTCGAGATCCTGCGCGCGGCGGCTGAGCAATTCGGCTTCGGTGGTCTGCACGAAGAGCTGGCGTTCGAGGTCGGTGGTGCGGCTGCCGAGATCGCCGAGCTTGCCGCGCGCGTTGGTCAGATCGCCGGCCACTTCCTGCGCGTCGGCGCGTTCGCGCGTCAGGCGCTGCTCGGTTTCCGCGACCGAACGTTCATAATCGGCAACGCTGACCTTCATCGCCTCGACCTGGGTGCGGAACGCCGAGATCTCGGTGCGCTGGCTGTCGGCGACCAAAGTCTGTTCGCCGAGCTCACCGAGCAGCTTGCTCAATTCCGCCTCCTTGTCGGCGAGCTGCCGTTCGGCCTCGCGCAAAGATCCGGATTTGATCTCGAATTCTTCCTCGGTGGCGCGCAGTTGTTCGCGCAGCGTCTTGTCGCGCGCTTCCAGCGCAAAGATCGTCGCGGTCTTTTCGCCGAGCTCTTTCTTGAGCTGGTTGATGGCGTCGGTCTTTTTGCCAAGCTCGGCCAGTTGCGACGTGGTCTTGGTCTTCATCTTCTCGACGCTCATTTCGAGCCGTCGGGTCGACATCGCAAATTCGGCGCGCAACTGGTCCTTGTCGGCGCGGATTTCGGCGATCGAGAGCGGGGTCGCCGCTTCGAGCCGCTTCATCGTCAGGCGGACGGCGCGGTTATGAACCAGCGGAACGAATAACAGGCAAAGCAGAGCCGCAACCAGGAATCCGATCCCAAAATACATGACCGGTTCGATCATGACTCTACGCCTCCAGCCCCGCCACCACCGCGAGACCATGCCATGCAGGTCCGCGCCGCACCACTTTGGCTGAGGGTTAACCTAAACCGACTTGATCCGCCGCGCCAAGCACTTGATAGCGGATACGTCCGGCACGAGGCACTGGATCAGAACGGATTCCAGGTCGGACGTTCGGTGAACTTGAGATAGCCGAGATTGGCGCCCAGCCGGAACCCGACGCCGGAACGGATCGGCACCAGCACGATATTATTGGAAGTGAGCGCCGTCATGCCGAAGCCGCCGATAAAATAGGCCGATCCGTTGATGCCGCCGAAGCGGTCGAAGATCGCCTCGGTGCGCGGCAGATTATAGACCAGCATCATGGTACGGGCGCCGTCAGCGCCGGCGTCGAAGCCGACGCTCGGGCCCTGCCAGAACACCCGCAGATCGCCGGCATTCTTGGTGTAAAGTGTGCCATCGCCGTAGCGCAGTCCGCCGACAAAGGCGCCGCTGGCCTCCTCGCCGAGCACATAGCCGTTGGGCTGGCCCCATTGGCTGACCGCTTTCTCGACAACCATCGCAAGCCCGCGCGAGATGCCGCCGAAGAAGCGATGTCCGGCATCAATCAGCTCGTTCGACGAGTACTGGTTGGCCGGCGCCGGCTGCGGCGGCGCCTCCTGCATGGTCTGGCCAGGCGGCGGCTGTGGAGGAACTTGGGCAGGGGGAACTTGAGCCGGGGGGACTTGACCTGAAGGGGCCTGGGTCGGCGGCGGTAGCGGTTGCTGCGACACCGGCGGCGGGGCGTATTGCGCCACAGCCGACCCGGTCAGAAGCGCAATAATGACAGCGGCCCACAAGGCGAAATTGGCGCCGAGTTTTCTGCCGAATTTCATGGCCCGTTCCCCGCTTAACCCCTTGCTCACGCGATCGATCTAACGTGAGGCCGAATCGTTCGAATCAATCAAGCTTTTGCCCAGACTATGACGGCAGCACGGCAGAAGAGAAGGCGATACTGCTTCAGCCTTGCGGCTATTGCTGGGCTGTCGGCTTATGCCGCTCTGACTTTCGTTTTGGCCGCCGGGCCCAGCGCGTCGGCGGGCGAACGGATCGTGGTCGACTGGCATACCGGGCTTGCCATCGATGGCTACGACCCGGTCGCCTTTTTCACCGACGGCAAGCCGGTGCAAGGCAGCCCGGACCTCGAATTGCGCAAGGGCGGCGTAGTCTGGCGCTTCACCAATGTCGGCAATCGCGCCGCGTTTGCCGCCGCGCCGAATGTCTACATGCCGCAATATGGCGGCTATGATCCGGTCGGCGTGGCACGAGGGCTTGCAGTCGCCGGCAATCCCGGTGTGTGGCTGATCCAAGGTCAGCGTCTGTTTCTGTTTTATGACAACGCACGCCGCCAGAAATTCGCCAACGATCCGAGCCGCGTGACAGCATCCGCCGATCGCAAATGGCCGGACGTGCAACGCACGCTGACGCCGTAACCGCTAGACCGACTTCGGGTCGCCCCAGGCGAGGAAGGCCGGGACCAAAAGGTCCGCGCCGCCATAGATCAGCGGTGCTCCGTCCGGTGCGGTGACTTTACCGCCGGCCGCTGTGAGGACGGCGTGGCCGGCGGCGATGTCCCAGTCGTGGGTCGGTGCGAGCCGCGCATAGAGGTCGGCCGCGCCTTCGGCCAAGCGGCAGAATTTCACCGACGAGCCGCACTGCAGGAGCCGGGCCTGCGGAAATCGCCCGATATAGGCCTTGGTCCGCTCCTCGAGATGCGACCGGCTGACCATGATCAGGAATTCGTGGCCGGGACGCGGACGGGTGTGGATGGCGCCGGGTGCGATTGGGCCACCTGCGATTACGCCGCCCGCGATCGCCAAGCGCTCGGCACCGCGGCCGACGATGCCGCGCCATACCGTTCCCGCCGCCGGCGCTGCGACGATGCCCAATAGCGGCACGCCAGCGGTGACCACGGCGATATTGACGGTGTATTCAGCGCGACCGGAAATGAATTCCTTGGTCCCGTCGAGCGGATCGACCAGAAAGTAGCTGCCACTGGCCGATGTTGCGGGTCGCTCGATCTGCTCTTCCGAAACAATCGGTACCGATGGCGCGAGCTGCTTAAGACCGGCGCAGATCACGGCTTCGGAGGCCTCATCTGCCGCGGTCACCGGCGAGCCGTCGTCTTTGCGCCGGACATCAGCGCTGCCAGCCACATCCAGGATCGCCTTGCTCGCCTGTGCAGCGATGTCGGTCAGCGCGTCCATCATTTCCGCGCAGGCGGCGGCATCCAACGTGGGCAAGAAGGGCTCCCGAAGACGGTTTTTGGGCCGGAATGAGAGGCAGCAAAGGGCAGGGGATGTAACACGGTCCGTCACTAAGCGCACGATTGCCGAATCGCCCGCGCTGTGACACGGACGAGGCCCTATCGCGCTGCAGCGGAGACCCGCATGTCCGCCCCTGAGTCCGGTTCAGTATCCGGTTCCGCCACAAGTGCTGCGAGTGGTGCCACGAGTAGTGCCACAACTCTTGGAGCGCTCGATCTCGCGGCGCTGCTGTGTTCCCGTGTCTGTCACGATCTGATCAGCCCGGTCGGCGCCATCGTCAACGGGCTCGAGGTTCTGGAAGAAGACAAGGACGAGGAAACCAAGACTTTTGCGCTCGATCTGATCAAGAAAAGCGCGCAACAGGCCTCCGCCAAGCTGCAATTCTGCCGGCTTGCCTTTGGTGCCGCAGGCTCGGCCGGCGCGCAGATCGAAACCGGCGATGCCGAGCGGGTGGCGCGCGGCCTGATCGAGGACGGCAAGACCACGATCGCCTGGAACCTGCCGCGCGAACTTGTCGCCAAAAACCGCGTCAAACTGCTTCTGAACATGCTGGTGATCGCCGGCGGCGCCATTCCGCGGGGCGGTACGCTGACGGTCGATGCGCTCGATGGCGGCTACCGGGTTGTCGCGTCCGGCCTTAATGCCCGGCTTACTGCCGCGACCGCCGAGCTTATTGGCGGCACCTCCGGCCATACCGTCGACGCGCACGCCATTCAGCCGGTTTATACGGGAATCTTGGCCCGCGACTGTGGGTTGACCCTTACGGCTGCCCCCGAGGGCGAAACTGTGGTCGTAACCGCGCGTTAGGCGGGCTTCTTCGCGGCGGCGCAGTGCCATTTATCCTGGTTATCCTTCGGTTTCTGCAACCGAAATTAAACCCTTTGGCAACACACTACGGGCGTTCGATCAGGCTGTCGCGCCTGGCGACGACAGCGCGCGCCGTGCGCGCGGGGTTGAGTGAAAACACGTTGTGGCTGCGCCGGCGGGGATCCGCGCCGGGGCCGACGAGGCGCGTAGTATGGACGAGTTGCTGCGGGACTTCTTGACCGAAACCGGCGAGAGTCTGGATCGCGTCGACGCCGAACTCGTGCGCTTCGAGCAAGAGCCGAATAACAATCAGATCCTCGGCAACATCTTTCGTCTCGTCCACACCATCAAAGGCACCTGCGGCTTTCTTGCACTGTCGCGGCTGGAGCGGCTGACACATGCCGCCGAAACGCTGATGGGCAGGTTCCGCGACGGCATGCCGGTGACGGCCGATGCCGTGACCCTCATTCTGTCCACGCTCGACCGCGTCAAATCGATCCTCAAAGGCATCGAAAGCCTGGAGCACGAGCCCGAGGGCGACGACGGCGATCTCATCGGGCGGCTTGGCGCGATGGCCCGTGGCGAACAGAGGGCGCGTGGCGAACAGCTTCCGCGCGGTGAACAGGCACCATCGCCGGCCGCGGTGCCGGTGCGCGAAGCAGCTCCTTCTCCTGAAGACGAGGGTGTAAGTTCGGCGGAGGGTGCCGAGAAGCGCGCGGAAGCTCCCGAAAGAGCCGCCGGCGAAACCGCCGATAAGCTTGCCAATCATTCGATCCGCGTCAGCGTCGACACGCTCGATCATCTCATGACGACGGTGTCGGAGCTGGTGCTGACCCGCAATCAGCTTCTCGAAATCGTGCGGCGCCACGAAGATTCAGATTTCAAAGTGCCGCTGCAGCGGTTGTCCAATGTGACCGCCGAGCTGCAGGAAGGCGTGATGAAGACGCGCATGCAGCCGATCGGCAATGCGTGGCAGAAGCTGCCCCGCGTCGTGCGCGACCTCTCCGCGGATCTCGGCAAAACCATCGAGCTCGACATGCAAGGCGCCGAGACCGAGCTCGACCGGCAGGTGCTCGAACTCGTCAAAGACCCGCTCACGCATCTGGTGCGCAATTGTGCCGATCACGGCATCGAACGTCCGACCGATCGGATCGCCGCCGGCAAACCGCAGCATGGTACGATCCGGCTTACCGCCTACCATCAGGGCGGTCACATCATCATCGGAATCGCCGACGACGGCCGCGGCCTCGACACCGCGCGCATCAAGGCCAAGGCGCTCGATCTCGGGCTCGCGACCGAAGCCGATCTCGCGGCCAAGTCCGAAGCCGAAATCTGCAATTTCATATTCGCGCCGGGCTTTACCACGGCGACCGAAGTAACCAGCATTTCCGGCCGTGGCGTCGGCATGGATGTCGTGCGCAGCAATATCGAGCAGATCGGCGGCACCGTCGATCTGAAATCGGCGTCCGGCAAGGGAACCGCCTTTACCATCAAGATTCCGCTGACGCTTGCCATCGTCTCCGCGCTCATCGTCGAGGCAGGCGGCGAGCGCTTCGCCGTTCCGCAGCTTTCGGTGCTCGAACTCGTTCGCGCCGGCGGCGGCGAGCACCGCATCGAACGAATCAAGGACACGCCGGTCTTGCGGCTGCGCAACACGCTGTTGCCGCTGCTCTATCTCAACGAAATCCTGCGGCTGGGCGACGGCGGCGGCGACGACGGCTTTGTCGTGGTCACCCAGGTCGGCAATCAGATCTTCGGCATCGTGGTCGATGGCGTGTTTCACACCGAAGAAATCGTCATCAAGCCGATGTCGTCGAAGCTGCGCCACATTCCGGTGTTCTCTGGGACCACGATCCTCGGCGACGGCTCGGTGATCATGATCCTTGATCCGAACGGGGTGGCGCAATCGCTCGGCCGCGCCGCGCAGGCACAGGCCGAAGCCAATACGTCGCGCGGAGACGAAGACATCGCGAGCGAAGATACGATGTCGCTCCTGGTGTTCCGCGCCGGCTCGCAGCAGCCGAAAGCCGTGCCGCTGTCGCTGGTGACACGGCTCGAGGAAATCGACTGCCGCCGCATAGAGATGTCCGACGGGCGGTGCCTCGTGCAATATCGCGAGCAATTGATGCCGCTGTTGCGCGTCGACGACGAGACTGGGCTGAAGAAGGAAGGCTCGCAGCCGATCCTGGTGTTTTCCGATCGCGGCCGCTCGATGGGGCTCGCGGTCGACGAAATCGTCGATATCGTCGAAGACAAGCTCGACATCGAAGTTACCGGCCATCGTCCGGGCGTGCTCGGCTACGCCGTGGTGAAAGGCCTCACGACAGAAATCGTCGACGTCGGTCATTTTCTGCCGCAAGCTTTCGCCGACTGGTTCCGCCGTCGCGACGGCGAGGCTGGACGACGGGCGCGCAGCGTGCTTCTGGTCGACAACTCCGCTTTTTTCCGCGACATGCTGGCGCCGTTGATCAAGGCCGCCGGTTATCACGTTGTCGCCGTCGGCTCGGCCGCCGATGCGCTCGAAACTTTGCAGTCCGGCGCGCAATTCGATCTCGTCGTCACCGATATAGAGATGCCGGATATGGACGGCTTTGCGCTCGCGGAAGCCGTGCGCGGCATGCCGAAAGTTTCTGAAGTGCCGATCATCGCGCTGTCCGCCATGGTGTCGAGCGAGGCGATCGAACGCGGCCGCGCGGTGGGCTTCCACGATTTCGTCGCCAAGTTCGATCGCGCCGGACTGATCGCGGCGATCAAGGAACAAAGTGCCGACGTTAATGAGGCTGCGTGACCGCGATGAACGACAACGCCAAGCTCAGCGAATACGTCACTTTCACCACCGCCGGCCAGCTGTTCGGGCTGCCGATCGGACGGGTGCAGGACGTGTTTAAGCCGTCGCAGATCACCCGCGTGCCGCTCGCCGGGCCCGAGATCGCCGGCGTGCTCAATCTACGCGGTCGTATCATCACGGCGATCCATCTGAGCAATCGGCTCGATCTGGAATCGGCGGATCGCGACAATTCGCAAAGAAAGCCGCCGATGGCGATCGGCATCGAATGCGGGGCGGAATCGTTCGGTCTTCTGGTCGATGCCGTGGGCGAAGTGCTCAAGCTGCCGGAAGCCGAACTCGAGGCCAATCCGATCAATCTCGACCGCAAACTCGCGCGCGTATCGGACGGCGTGTTCCGGCTCGACGGACAGCTCCTCGTCGCGCTCGACGTCGATCGCGTGCTCGACTTCAGCTCCGAGGCGGCGGCGGCATGATCGTGCGTGCAATGGGTAGGACCGCAATGGGAAGTCACAACAGCTTCGCCCGGCTTCGGGGAGAGTGAGGACAAATGAAAACGTGTTTAGTAGTCGACAACTCCAGCGTCATCCGCAAGGTTGCGCGCCGTATCCTCGAAGGCCTCGATTTCCAGATTTCGGAAGCCGAGAACGGCGAGGAAGCCATCGAGACCTGCAAGAACCAGCTGCCGGACGCGATCCTGCTCGATTGGAACATGCCGAAAATGGACGGCTATGATTTCCTTCGGGTGCTGCGCCGGTTGCCCGGCGGCGACAAGCCCAAAGTGGTGTTCTGCACCACCGAGAACGACGTCGCTCACATCGCCCGTGCGCTGCATGCCGGCGCCAACGAATACATCATGAAGCCGTTCGACAAGGACATTGTCGAAGCCAAGTTTCAGGAAGTCGGGCTCATCTGAACTCGTATCGGCGTGAGCGTGGTGAAATTCCAGTGCGGAAAGTCTCAGTAGCATGAGTAACGTTCTCGCGGCCGGGCATCTTGCGGCCGATCTTTCCACGAGTGCGGCGCCGACGGCGGACAAGCCGGCCCGTATTGTCGTCGTGGACGATGCCGTCGTCGTGCGTAGCCTGTTGGCGCGCTGGATCGACGCCGAGCCGGATTTGCATGTCGTGGCGTCGCTGCCGACCGGACGCGAGGCTGTCGCCTGGTTCGACAAGAACGACGCCGACGTCGTTTTGCTTGATATCGAGATGCCGGATCTCGACGGCATCTCGGCGCTGCCGCTGCTGCTGCAAAAGAAGCGCGACCTCGCCGTCATCATGGTTTCGACCTTCACGCGCCGCAGCGCCGAGATCAGCTTGCGCGCGCTGGCGCTCGGCGCCGCAGATTATATTCCAAAGCCAGAAAGCACGCGCGAAGTCACGACCTCGGTGTCGTTCCGGCGCGAGCTTTTGGACAAGGTCCGCGCGCTCGGCCATCGGCGCCGCCCCACAGCGCGCGTCCAGGCCCCGGCTTTGGTGCCGCTGCCTGAGCCGGTTGCGGTACCGCAGGGCGAACCGCATCCCGCGCCGCGGATCCAAAAGAGCGCAACGCTTGAGCAGCTTGCCGGTCACGACCACGCGCCGATCCATTTACGGCCGTTCGCACTGACGCTGCCGCGCGCTTTGTTGATCGGCTCCTCGACCGGCGGTCCGCAGGCGCTCACGGCGCTGATCGAAAAGCTTCCCGCCGCCATCGACCGGGCGCCGGTCCTGATCACGCAGCACATGCCGCCGACCTTCACCACGGTCATGGCCGAGCATCTGTCGCGGATCGGCGGTCGCGGCGCGCATGAGGCCGAGGACGGCGAGCCGGTTCTGGCCGGAGGCATTTATGTCGCGCCGGGCGGCCGTCACATGCGTGTTGTCCGCGATGGTGAAGGCGTGCGGATCGCCATCGGCGACGACGAGCCGATCCATTTCTGCAAACCCGCGGTCGACGCGCTGTTCAGTTCGGCGGCGGCGGTGTGGGGTCCATCGAGCCTTGCGCTGGTCCTCACCGGAATGGGCACGGACGGTACGCGTGGCGCCGCCGACATCGTTGCGGCCGGCGGCAGCATCATCGCCCAGGACGAGACAACGAGCGTGGTCTGGGGCATGCCGCGTTCGGTCGCCCAAGCCGGCTTGTGCGCGGCCGTGCTGCCGCTCGATCAGATCGCGCCCAAAGTCATCCGCTTGTTTTCGGGAGATCGCGCGTGACCCCGCACGATTACGATTTCCTGCGCAAATGTCTCAAGGACCGGTCCGGCCTCGTGCTATCGGCCGACAAGCAATATCTGGTTGAGAGCAGGCTCCTTCCGGTCGCGCGCAAAGCCGGCGTTACCACGCTCGGCGAATTGGTCGTTAAGCTTCGCGGCGCGCATGATCCGGCGCTGATGACCAGCGTCGTCGAGGCGATGACGACCAACGAGACGTTCTTCTTCCGCGACAAGGTGCCGTTCGAGCATTTTCGCACCACGATCATGCCGGGACTGCTGCAGGCGCGGCGCGCGGCGCGTACTATTCGCATCTGGTGCGCGGCGACTTCCACCGGCCAGGAGCCTTATTCGCTGGCGATGTGTCTCAAAGAGATCGAGCGCGACCTTTCGGGCTGGCGCATCGAAATGCTGGCGACCGATCTGTCCGGCGAAGTGCTGGAGAAGGCGCGGGCCGGCATCTATAGCCAGTTCGAAGTGCAACGCGGCCTGCCAATCCAGCTCTTGGTCAAACATTTCACGCGGTCCGGCGAGGTCTGGCAGATCGCGCCCGAACTGCGCGCCATGGTGCGCTACCGGCAGCTCAATCTCCTGACCGACTTCTCCGAACTCGGCACTTTCGACATTGTGTTTTGCCGCAACGTGCTGATCTATTTCGACGCCGACACCAAGACCGACGTGCTCAACCGTATCGCCCGCGTCACCGCGTCCGATGGCTATCTCGTCCTTGGCGCCGCCGAGACCGTGATCGGGCTCACCAATCGCTTCAAAATGGTGCCCGACCGGCGCGGCCTCTATGCGCCCAATCTCGATCCGTTGCGCTCTTCCATTCTCGACGGGGTCAGAACCGCGCCACGCTTGGTCGCGATCCAGGGCGGCAGATGAGGGCTTCGCTCAAAAGGCGACGGCTTCACCCAAACAAAAAACCCCGGCCAGTGGCCGGGGTTTTGAATTTCTAGGCTTGAGTGGAGCGCTAGGCCGGGATTTTGACCTCGTCCTCGGCCGGCTCGCGCAGCACATAGCCGCGGCCCCACACCGTCTCGATGTAGTTTTTGCCGTTCGAGGCATTGGCGAGCTTCTTGCGCAGCTTGCAGATGAAGACGTCGATGATCTTCAGCTCCGGCTCGTCCATGCCGCCATAGAGGTGATTGAGGAACATTTCCTTGGTCAGCGTCGTGCCTTTGCGCAGGCTCAAGAGCTCCAGCATCTGGTACTCTTTGCCAGTCAGGTGGACGCGGGCGCCGTTGACCTCGACGGTCTTGGTGTCGAGATTGACCACCAGGTCGCCGGTTTGGATGACCGATTGAGCGTGGCCCTTGGAGCGGCGCACGATGGCGTGGATACGCGCCACCAGCTCGTCCTTGTGGAAGGGCTTGGTCATATAGTCGTCGGCGCCGAAGCCGAGGCCCCTGACCTTGTCCTCGATGCCGGCAAGGCCCGAGAGGATCAGGATCGGCGTCTTGACCTTGGACACCCGAAGGCTGCGAAGCACTTCGAAGCCCGACATGTCCGGCAGGTTCAGATCGAGCAGGATAATGTCGTAGTCATAGATTTTGCCGAGGTCGATGCCTTCCTCGCCGAGATCCGTCGTATAGACGTTGAAGCTCTCGGACTTCAGCATCAGCTCGATCGATTGCGCAGTCGCGCTATCGTCTTCAATTAGCAATACGCGCATGCCAGTCCCCTTCCTCGCCGCGCAGGCTCAAGGTCGGCGCCACAGCGGCGGCCCCTGGAAAACGCCCTTCACAAACTGATTCGGGACACTAACGGCGCTATGGTTAACAAAACCTGATTCTCTCGCGCAAGCATCGAATAGGCAAATTCCAGCGAATCGCCTTAAGATGTTGCGTGACAGTGAGTTTTTAGCCACGAGCGTGTTCATGTTCCAAATTAAGTCTCGGCGCTAACCGATTCACGTGACTCACCCAATCCGATCTGGCCGGGGGAGCCTGCCTTGCCCCTAAGGACGACTGAGCAATGATTAACGTCCCGGGTAAACAAGCGATTAATAAACCGGGGCGGGAAGTAACCATTGTTGCGCCCAAGCGACGATATTTTCGGTGCTATGGCCGAAATGCCGACCCGCGAGAGCGGCGGCGCCGGCCATGAAGGCGCTTGCCGAACAGATTAATGAGCTCGACGGCATCGATATCTATGGCCGCGTGGTCGGCGTGCGCGGCCTGATGGTCGAGGTGGCGGGGCCGCTTTACGCGATGTCGGTCGGCGCGCGGGTGGTGATCGATGCGCCGGGCAGGAATATTCCCTGCGAAGTGGTCGGCTTCTCGAACAACAATGCGCTCTTGATGCCTTTTGCGCCGCTCGAAGGCGTGCGGCGCGGCTGCCGGGCGCTGGTGAGTTCGGTGGCCGGCGCGGTGCGGCCGTCGGCCGCCTGGCTCGGCCGCGTCGTCAACGCCCTCGGGGAGCCGATCGATGGTAAGGGCGCGCTGCTGCTCGGGCCGTCGCCCTATCCGTTCCGCAACACGCCGCCGCCGGCGCATGCGCGGCGTCGGGTCGGCGGCCCGCTCGATCTTGGCGTGCGGGCGCTCAACACGTTCATCACCTGCTGCCGCGGCCAGCGCATGGGCATCTTTTCCGGCTCCGGCGTCGGCAAATCGGTGCTGCTGTCGATGCTGGCGCGCTACGTTGCCGCCGACGTCACCGTGATCGGGCTGGTCGGCGAACGCGGCCGCGAAGTGCAGGAATTCCTCCAGGACGACCTCGGCGAAGCCGGGCTTGCGCGCTCGGTCGTGGTGGTCTCGACCTCCGACGAGCCGGCGCTGATGCGCCGTCAAGCCGCGCATGTAACGCTCGCCATCGCTGAATATTTCCGCGACGAGGGCAAGGATGTTCTGGTGCTGATGGACTCGGTGACGCGCTTTGCCATGGCGCAGCGCGAGATCGGTCTCTCGGCCGGCGAGCCGCCCACCGCCAAGGGCTACACGCCGACCGTATTCACCGAGTTGCCGCGGCTTCTGGAACGGGCCGGGCCGGGCGTCGAACAGGGCACCATCACCGGCGTTTTCACGGTGCTCGTCGACGGCGACGACCACAACGAGCCGATTGCCGACGCCGTGCGCGGCATTCTTGACGGCCATATCGTCATGGAACGCGCCATTGCCGAGCGGGGGCGGTATCCGGCCATCAATGTGCTGAAGTCGATCTCGCGGACCATGCCGCGGGCGGCCGATCCCGCTTACCTGCCAGCTTTGAACAAGGCGCGTCAGGTCATGGCGACCTATGCGGATATGGAGGAGCTGATCCGGCTTGGAGCCTACCGTCCCGGAACCAGCGCCGACGTCGATGAGGCCATCCGGCTGAACAAGCCGCTCGAGGACTTCCTGCGCCAAGGCAAGGAAGAAGCAACCAGCTTGGCCGAAGGATATCGCCAGTTGGCGCAAATTGTGGCGAGCGCGGAAACCGAACGCTAACGCTATGCGGAAACCGAACGCTAACGTTATCATGTCACGATCCGAGCCTTCGGGGGTATTGCGCCCGGTTCCGGCAGCGCAAAATCCCGGGTTTAGGTCGCGATTTTACCTGCTTGGCTTCGGGGGAGTATGTAGTCGATGAAGTCCCGTGAGACGCTTATTCGCCTGAAGAAGTTTCAGGTCGACGAGAAGCGACGCAAAGTGGCGCAGATCGAGACCATGATCGCCGAGTTCGAGCGCATGGGCGGCGATCTCGAACGCGAGATCAAGGTCGAGCAGGATCGCGCCGGAATTCACGATCCCGGTCATTTTGCCTATCCGACCTATGCCAAGGCCGCGATCTCGCGGCGTGAAAATCTCAAGCGTTCGGCCGACGAGCTGCGTATCCAGCTCGACGACGCGAAATCGGCGCTCGGTGAAGCTTTCGACGAACTGAAAAAAGTCGAATTGCTCGACGAGCGCGACCAGATGCGCGAGCGCGAGGCGGAAGAAGCCGCCGAGCAGGCTGAGCTTGATGGCATCGCGCTATTGCGCATGCGCGGCACCGCGCCGGCCTGAGATCTAAAGCTTCGACTGTTTGCCCGCCGCCATGGCTAAGCCCCGATCCGGGGCTTTTCGCGTATGCGCGTTTGGATGACGCGCATAACCGCCCGACTTGTCTCAAAATGCGACGTTATTTCCGTTGGTTGACAACGCGTTTCGCTCTCGACGAAAGGCGGCCTCAGCGGCGATAATCAGTTCCGGGGTCGGGCCCGGATTAAGGCCGTTGGGGCCAGCTCTGCGATTGCTGGGGCAGTTATGCTGATGCAGACGGAGCTCGTCTGGCTACTTGGCGCCGTCGCCAAAGGCGACGAGGCGGCGTTCGAGCGCCTTTATGCCGCGACCCGCGCGAAACTTTATGGCGTCCTGCTGCGTATCTTGGGTCGACCCGCATTGGCCGATGAGGTCATGCAGGAGACCTATCTGAAGGTTTGGAAGATGGCCGACCAATTCGACCCGCAGGTCGGAAGCCCAATCACCTGGATGGTGGCGATCGCGCGCAATCGTGCCATCGATATCGCGCGCAAGCGCGGCGATCTATCGATCGAGGACGAGCCCGAGGCGTTTGAAGTCGCGGCCGAGACACCGCAGCCCCTGGCGCGGCGCGAGATGACCGAAGAGCTCAAGCGGCTCTTATCCTGCCTCGGCAAGCTCGACCCGGAGAAGCAGCGCATCGTGCTGCTTGCTTATTACAGCGGTTGGAGCCGCGACCAGCTCGCGCAAAAGCTCGATATCCCGGTGAACACCATCAAGACCTGGCTCCGCCGCAGTCTGCTCGAAATTCGCGAGTGTATGGGCCCGAGATGATGACCGGGCTCGAAGAACAAAGAAAAGCGCGCGTGAGGTAAGGCTATGTACGACGACGACAGAGATGCGCTTGCCGCCGAATATGTTCTCGGGACCCTCTCCGCCGCCGAGCGCGACCAGGCCGAAGCGCTGCTCGCCATCGACCCGGGTTTCGCCGAGATCGTGCGGGTGTGGGAGCGGAGGCTTGGCGAGCTCAACGTCATGGTCGAGGCGGTCGAGCCGCCGCTGGAAGTCTGGGACAAGATCAAGGCCGAAGTCGCGGAGCCCGACACCCCGGCGCCCGAACCGCGGCTGACAACCGAGGAAGGGTTCTCGTTCCCGCCGATTGAAGACAGCGCGCTTGAGACGGCCCACGAGCCGGTCGCCGATCCGCCACACGATACCGCCGATCCGATTGCGGAGGAGCCGGCGCAGGCGGAAGCCGCGGAGGCGGAGGCCGCGGAGGAGGAGGGGCAGCCAGCGCAGCACGAGCCACACGATCTGGACGAGCCGACATCGCCGGCCGGCCTGCAGCCCTTGGAAGACTTATTGGGCGAACCAGCGCCGCAGCCGCCGCAGGACCTGGAGGAGCCGGCGCTGGCAGCTGGTCTGTTGCTGCCTGAAGCGGTGCCCGCGAAGGCGCCGGCCAAAAAGCCGGGTCTCGACGAGGAGCTCGACTTTGAATCCGACCTGAAAGCGGTCGTATTGCAGGATCTGGGACTGGGTTCGGGCAAGGCCAACAGGCGCGCTCTGGCGCCCGAATCGTCCGCGCCGCTCTTGCCGCCAAGGGTCGAGCGCAGCGCTGACGTCATCGTTCTTGCCCGCCGCGTGCGGCGCTGGCGGAGATTTACGGTGGCGATGAGCGCAATCGCCGCGGTGCTTGCGCTTTATGTCGGGGTTTCGCAGTTCGCGCCCGGTCTCATTCCAGTGATCAGGCAGGCGCCGTCGACCGTGTCCGGGCAGGTTGCAGCGCCCGCGCCGTCGCGCCTGGTCGCGGTCCTGCAGCAGGATCCGACGACACCGGCCTTTCTGGTCTCGATCGATCCGTCGAGCCGCATGCTGACGGTGCGCCGGGTGTCCGCAGCGTCCGAGCCGGGCCGCAGTTACGAGTTGTGGCTGATCTCCAACAAATATCCGGCGCCGCGCTCGCTCGGCGTGGTCGGCGCCGGCGAATTCACCGCGCGCCCGCTGCCGTCGGGTTTCGACGCCGATACGATCAAGACGGCGAGCTACGCCATCTCGCTCGAGCCGGAGGGCGGCTCGACGACCGGCGCGCCGACCGGTCCGATCTTGTTCAAAGGGCAGGTGGTGGAGTCGCTACCTGGATCGACCGGCTGACCACCAAAATTTAGGCCCGCGTCCGACGCGGGCCTTTCAACTTTCACGCCAGTAACCCAATACCAAAATGGCTGACAGATGTTACTGGATTGCCGGACTATCGGATTGTCGGCACCTGGCCGCTCATCGCGGTCGGCGCCCCGGCTTTGACCAGCGGCGCTGTGCCGAGATCGAGGTTGCTGCTGACATTGGCGAAAATGCCGACAACGGCGACCACAGTCGCACACACAATGCCAATCACCACGATCTTCAAATGCGTTGCGCGGTCGGCGCTGTACATCGAATGGTTCATGGCCACCTCCCGTTTCTGCTCATTAGTCGCGGCAGTCGGGCAAAAGGTTTCACCTGAAGGCTCGCTTGGCAGGCGAAAATTAACCTGCCCGAGCCCGTTCAATTAGGGTGTGATGCCAGACACAAAAACGCGTCTTCACAGAACCTTGAACTGTCGTGATAACGCTTGATCAGCGATCGGGTTCCCGAAACCGCGCCGAAAATGAGCCGAGCCAAGCCGACCTGAAAGACATCAAACAAATTCGCACCGCAACATGCCTTCGAGAGGGGACACCGTGAATCAGATCGTATCGCAACGTGTCGTAGCCGAACTCGCGCCGACCGGCGTGCTGCGCGCCGGCATCAATATGAGCAATATGTTGTTGGTGACGGGACGCACCGAGTTCGGGCGATCCCGCGGGCGTGTCGCCCGACATGGCGGCCGAAATCGCCCGGCGGCTCGGCGTCGCGGTGACCTACATCAAATATGAAAAGCCGTCGCTATTGGCGGACGCTGCCGGCACCAATGCCTGGGATATCGGGCTCATCGGCGCCGAGCCGGCGCGGGCGGAAAAGATCGCTTTTACGGCGGCTTATTGCGAGATCGAGGCGACCTATCTGGTGCCGGAGAAATCGCCATTCAAGACCGCGGCCGAGATCGACCAGGCCGGCGTTCGCATCTCGGTCAAACGCGGCACCGCCTACGATTTATGGCTCGAACGCAATATCAAGCACGCCACCGTGCTGCGCTCGGACACCGCCGACGGGCCGCTCAATCAATTCGTCGCCGACAAGCTCGAAGCCATGGCGAGCCTGCGGCCGGCTTTGCTGGAGGACGTGAAGAAAGTGCCGGGCACCAAAATCCTGCCCGGTAATTTCACCGCGGTGCAGCAGGCCATCGGCACTAACAAGAGCAACACGGCCGGCGCCGCGTTTCTTGCCGACTTTGTCGCCGAGGCAAAACGCTCCGGTCTCATCGCGCGCCTGATCGAAAAGCATCACGTCTCCGGCCTTTCGGTCGCGCCTTAGCACTCGGCCCCGGCGCGCAGCCGCAAGGCCGCTTAGATACTGCCGACGGTCTTCAGCCGCGCCCGCGGATGGATTTCGGACTGCGCCAGCACCGTGGTCTGGGCGCGGAAGCGCTCGACGATGCCGCGCACGAAGGGACGGATGCCGGGCGAGGTCACGAGGACCGGTGCTTCGCCCTCGCGTGCCGCCAGTTCGAATTTCTCCCGGACCAGATTGATGAATTCGGTGAGCTTTGACGGCTGCATGGCAAGGCTCCTGTCGTCGCCTTGGCCGACGATCGATTCGGCGAAGGCCTGTTCCCATCTCGCGGTCAGCGCGATGATCGGCAGCGTGCCATCGAGGGTGAGGTGCTGGGCGCAGAGCTGGCGCGCCAGGCGGGCGCGCACATGCTCGGCAAGCATCGTGGTATTGCGCGTCGCGGCGAGCCCGTCGGCAATGCCTTCGAGGATGGTCGACAGATCGCGGATCGAGACGCGCTCGGCGAGCAGGATTTGCAGCACGCGCTGGATGCCCGAAACGGTGATCTGGCCCGGCACGATGTCCTTCATCAGTTCGCTTTGCTCTTTCGGCAGTTCCTTGAGCAGTTTCTGCACCTCGCCGTAGGACAGAAGCTCCGACATATTGGCCTTGATCAGCTCGGTCAGATGCGTGGCGAGCACGGTCGCGGCGTCGACCACGGTAAGGCCTTTGACGGAGGCCTCCTCTTTCAGCGATGCGTCGATCCAGGTCGCCGGCAGTCCAAAGGTGGGCTCGGTGGTATGCGTGCCCGGCAGCGTCACCTGATTGCCGGTCGGGTCCATGACCATGAATTGGCCGTGCCAAACCTTGCCGCTGCCGGCTTCGACCTCCTTGATCTTGATGACATAGGTGTTGGCCTCGAGCTGCATATTGTCGAGGATGCGCACGGACGGCATGACGAAGCCCATTTCGATCGCCAGCGACCGGCGCAGCGCCTTGATTTGCTCGGTGAGACGATCGGCGCCGTTGGGCGCATTGACCAGCGGCAGCAGGGCGTAGCCGAGTTCGATCTTCAGCTCGTCCATCTTGAGCGATTGCGCGATCGGCTCCTCGGTCGGCGCCGCTTTGGCGTCCTCAACCTTCTTGGTCTCGGCGATGACGGCCTGCTTGCCGCGCTTGTCGATCAGATAAGCGAGGGTCGCGGTGCCGCCGCCGAGCGCCAGGAACGGGATCATCGGGATGCCCGGCAGCAGCGCCATGACCAGCATGACGGCGCCCGACATGCCGAGCGCCTTGGGATAGCCGGAGAGCTGGCCCAGGAGCGCCTTGTCGGCAGCGCCGCTGACGCCGGCCTTCGATACCAACAGGCCAGCGGCGGTCGAAACGATCAGCGCGGGTATCTGCGTCACCAGGCCATCGCCGACGGTGAGGAGGGTGTAGGTGCGGCCGGCTTCGGCGAAGCTCAAGCCCTCCTGCACGATGCCGATGATCATGCCGCCGATGACGTTGATCATGACGACGAGAAGGCCGGCAATGGCGTCGCCGCGGACGAATTTGGAGGCGCCGTCCATGGCGCCGAAGAAGCCGGATTCGTCTTCAAGCGTCTTGCGCCGCTGCCGCGCCTGCTTGTCGTCGATCAGGCCGGCATTGAGATCGGCGTCGATCGCCATCTGCTTGCCGGGCATGCCGTCCAAGTGGAAGCGCGCCGCGACTTCGGCGATACGGCCCGAGCCCTTGGTGATGACCACGAAGTTCACGATCACCAGGATCGTGAACACGATGATGCCGATCACGAAATTGCCGCTCATCACGAAATTGCCGAACGCCTCGATGACGTGTCCGGCGGCGGCGGTGCCTTCATGGCCGTGGGCGAGGATCAGCCGCGTCGACGCCAGGTTCAGCGACAGCCGCAGCATGGTCGAGATCAGGAGCACGGTCGGAAACGCCGAGAATTCGAGCGGCGTGTGAATGAACAGCGACGTCATCAGGATCAGCACGGCAAACGTGATCGAGACGGCGAGCGCGAAATCGAGGAGGATCGGCGGCAGCGGCAGAATGAGGATCACAAGGATCGTCAAGATGCCGACCGCCAGCCCGATATCACCGCGCCGCAGCATTGTGCCGAGATCGGCGAGCCGGGATAACGTGGTTTCCCCGCCCTCCGTCGTGGTTATGTCACTCATACCGGTTGATCCGCTCCGTCTGCGGTCACGCGATCCAAAGCTGTGGGTTGCGGCGGGAATGCCGCTGGTGTGGAGGATTGGACCTGCACTTGCGTCCAAGGCTGGCCCCGAAGAGCAAGGTGGAAAGGATTACGCCATTGAGCTACGCCAAGCGGTCACGCCTCCTGTTACGCCTTCTGGGCAAAATCTGCCGGGTTTATGGTTACCGGCCGGTTAACGGCGGGTGTTTTCATGTGTGCAAGGCGCGTGTGCAAGGCGCGCCGGAGCGATGGGGACAATGATGTTCGTGCGTGTTCGCGGCCGCGGCGCCGCCGTTTTCCGAGCTTTCGCCCTGATCGCACCGGGTTTTTTCGTTTTTCTTGGTGCGTTTCTTGGTGCGTTTCTTGGCGCGCCGGCGGCCTTCGCCGATGGTATCGCGCCCGGCCTGTGGAAGATCACGGCGCAGACCAAGGCCGAAGGCATGGTCAGCCCGCCGCACGAATTGGTGAAATGCCTGACCGAGGACGAAACCAAGGATCTCGCCACCACGTTCTCGCCGGTCCCGCGCATGATCAATTCGGAATGCGCCCCGATCGAACGCAAGCTCGACGGCGCGCGGCTCGACTGGCGTCTGGTCTGCAAGGGCCAGCTCAATGTCGAATTGACCGGCGCCTTCAATTTCGACAGCGCGAATCACTACACAGCGACGGTGCATACCCAGGCCGCCATCGGCAACCAAACCATGGATACGCTGGATATGCTGGAGGGGCAGTGGGTGTCGGCGGCCTGCCAGTAGCGCCGCAGCCGCGGACGGACTAGGCGGCTTTGCGCGGCAAATGTTAAAATCGAAGACGACGCGCCAATTCGCCGTGTCGTTCAGGACAAAGAGCAGAACCCGGATCGGTCATGCCATCTTCGCCACACCCTGTGCATTCGCACTCTGTCGACGAGTGGACGCATAATCATGCGTTTCTCGGCGAGCATCACAGCACGCATGAACGCCGCACCTGGAGCGTCGTCGCGCTCACCGCCTTTATGATGGTCGCAGAAATCGTGGGCGGCACGCTGTTCGGCTCGATCGCGCTGATCGCCGACGGCTGGCATATGGGCACCCATGTCGCGGCACTGGCGATTGCGGGCTTGGCTTATCTCTTGGCCCGCCGCCACGCCGACGACCAGCGCTTTTCGATGGGCACCGGCAAGTTCGGCGAGCTCGCGGCGTTCTCGAGCGCCATCGTTCTGGGAATGATCGCGCTCGGCATCGCCTATGAATTGCTCATGCGGTTGACCAGCCCTGTTGTCATTCATTTTCGCGAAGCCATCCCGATCGCGGCGCTCGGCCTCTGCGTCAACATCGCGAGCGCCTGGCTGCTGCGCGACGAGCACGACCATACGCACGACCGCGGCCATGACCGCCTCGATGGCCACAGCCGCGCTGGCGCGCATGCGCATCATGATGCGGATCACGATCATGATCAGGCTTATGACCATGACCACAGTCATGAGCACGATCACGCACGCCGGGGCACCGGCAATCGCGACATCAATTTGCGCGCCGCCTATGTCCATGTGCTGGCCGATGCGCTGATGTCGATCCTGACCATCGCCGGATTGGGCATCGCCTGGAAGCTCGGCTTGAATTTCATCGATCCGCTGGTCGGACTGGTCGGCTCGGCGGTGATCGCGAGCTGGGCCATAAGTCTGCTTCGCGCGGCAGGCAACGTGCTGCTCGACGCCGTACCCGATCCCGGTCTGACGCAGCGGATTCGCTCGCGCATCGAAGTTGACGGCGACCGGCTCTGCGATCTCCATGTCTGGCAAGTCGGGCCGGGGCATATCGCGGTGATGGCGTCAGTCGTTTCGCAAACGCCCCAACCGCCCGCGGTCTATAAGCAGCGTCTTGAAGGCCTGGCCGGGCTCTGCCATGTCACCGTCGAAGTCAATGCCGGTGCGTGCTGAGATGCTGAAGTCTTCGTTTGCGCGGTCCGTCGCGCTGGTGGCCGCCTTCGGTGCGCAAAGCGCATGTGCCCAGGATGCCACTGCCCAGGGCGTCGTCGTGCAGGGGCGGCCGGCGGCCTTCGTCGACGCCGCGACCGTGGTGCCCGGGCTGATCCCGGAAATGCGCTACGCGACTGCGCATAATTTCACCGGCCGGCCGATCGACGGCTATGAGGCGCGGCGCTGCTATCTCACCAAGGAGGCCGCGAGCGCGCTCGCCGCGGTGGCGCGTGATATCGCGCCGCAAGGACTATTCATCAAGGCGTTCGACTGCTACCGGCCGACGCGGGCGGTGGAGAATTTCATCCGCTGGGCGCGCGATTTCAACGACCAGCTGGCGCGCGCCGAATTCTATCCGAATGTCGACAAGCGCACGCTGTTCCGCGACGGTTATATCGCCTCGCATTCCGGTCACTCGCGCGGCTCGACCATCGATATGACGCTGGCGCGCGCTGACGGCACCGAGCTCGACATGGGCACGCATTTCGACTTTTTCAGCCCGCGGTCGTGGACCGCCGATGCGAGCGTCAGTCCGGAGCAGCGCGCCAATCGAATGCTTCTGGTTGCGGCGATGCGCCGGCACGGCTTTCGCAACTACGACAAGGAATGGTGGCACTACACGCTGACGCCGGAGCCGTTCCCGGACACCTATTTCAATTTTCCGGTGCGCTGAGGGTTTCTCCACTCGCGCTCAGATCAGCGCCGCCGCCGTCAGATAGGCGCCAAGCAGCGCGAGCCCGATCAGGAACCAGCGGCGAAAGGTCTCCGGCGACAAGCGCAGCCGCAGCTCCTGTCCGGCCCACATGCCCAAGGCTGCCATCGCCAACACGCCGAGCGTCGGGCCGGCGAGCGTGATCTTGAGCGCGCCAGCCAGCGCGAGATTGACCGATAGAGCGACGGTCGCGACCGTGAATGTCAAACCGAGCGCCTGGACGAGGTCTTCCTTCTCGAAGCCGATGGCCTGCAGATAGGGCACGGATGGAATCATGAACACGCCGGTCGCGGCAGTGACAATGCCGGTCACGGCGCCGATGATCGGCCCAAGCCAGGATTCATGGGCCTTCTGCACTTTGATGTGCAGCGAAGCCAAAGCCGTCAGCGCATAGATCAGAAGCGTCACGCCCAGAAACGCGGTGCCGTAGCGCGAATGCGATCCCGTCATCAATCCGGCGCCAGCCCAGATTCCGAGACACAGCGTGACCATCATCGGCCAAAGGCGAACGACGGTCGGCCAGAGCGACGGGCCGGCCACCAGTTGCCAGATATTGGTGACGAATGTCGGCAATACGACGAGAGCCGCGGCCTGCAAGGGCGTCGTGACGATGGCGAGCAATCCCATCGAGACGGTCGGCAGCCCGAGCCCGGTGGCGCCCTTGACCACACCCGCAAGCACGAACACCAAAGCGATATAGATCGTCAGTCCGTTGAGCATGGCGCGACGTAACAGGCGCGCGCGAGGTTAGGCAATTCGGCGCTGACGTAGCGTGCCTTCGAGCGGGGCAAAGGGAGCCGATCCGGCACGGCGCTAGACTTTGATCCAATTCAATTGAATCGGATGAAGGTCTAGCTTTCTCTTTTGAGCATGATCTTTTCCGAAAACCGGCTTCCACTTTTCGGGATCATGCTCTAAAGCCCGAGATAGAACTTCTTGATCAGATCGTTGTTGTTGAGTTCGTCGGCCGAGCGGCCTTCGAAGGCAATCTTGCCGTGAACGATGACGTAGCCGCGGTCGGCGATGCGGATCGCCTGGGTGAAGTTCTGCTCCGCCATCAGCACGGTGAGCGAATAGCGCTGCTTCATCTCGTTGATGGCGTCGATGGTGCGGCTGACCAGGATCGGGGCTAGCCCGACCGAAGGTTCGTCAACGAGGAGGATTTTCGGCGCTAGCATCACCGCGCGGCCGAGCGCCAGCATCTGTTGTTCGCCGCCCGACATGCTGCCGGCAAGCTGTTTGCGGCGCTCGGCGAGCCGCGGAAACGTCTCGTAACAGACGGCAAGGTTGCGCGCGAGTTCGCGGCGCGCGGTCTGGCGGAACGCGCCGAGCAGGAGATTTTCCTCCACCGTGAGCAGGGGAAACAGCCTTCGACCTTCAGGCACCAGTGCAATGCCGAGGTCGACGATCTCTTCGGTGGTGCGGCCGATCAGGTTGTAATTGATGCCGTCGATTTCGGCGACGATCGAGCCGACATTGGGCCGCACGATGCCCATGATGCATTTCATCAAGGTCGACTTGCCGTTGCCGTTGGTGCCAAGCAGCGCAACTGTCTCGCCGCCGGCGACTTTGAGCGAAACATCGTCGATCACGCGCACCGCGCCATAGGCGGCGTGAATGCCGGATATGGTCAGGCTATTGGCCAAGATAGGCTCGCTCCACTTCCGGATCGCGCATCACGTCGTCGGGCTTTCCGTCGGCGATCTTCTTGCCGGAGACCAGCACGACAAGACGGCGCGAGAAGCTCATCACCGCGCTCATGATGTGCTCGATCAGGATCACGGTGACGCCCTGATCGTTCAGGCGCACCAAGAGCGTCAAAATGTCATCGACCTCCGAATGCGTCAGTCCCGCCATCGCCTCGTCGGCGATCAGGAGCTTCGGTTCCGCCGCCATGGCGCGGGCGAGCTCGAGCTTGCGCATTTCCACTTGGGTCAGATCGCGCGGCATGTGCCGCGCTTTGGCTTCGAGACCGACTTCCCGCAACAGGGTCGCGCAGCGATCTTCGATCGAGTTCTGCGACAGATGAATGCCGCGCGCCGCGACGGTGTAGAGGAGCGGAATGCGGATATTGTCGGCGAGGTTCATGCTGGCGAAAGGCCGCGGCAGCTGAAAGCTCCGCGCCAGGCCGAGATGGGTGCGGCGGTGTGCGTCAAGCCCGTCGAGCTTCCGGCCGTCGAACTCGACCGTGCCCTGCTCATTGTGCAAGGTGCCGCAGATGCAATTGACCAGCGTCGATTTGCCCGAGCCGTTCGGTCCGATCAGGCCCAGGCGTTCACCGGCGGGAATCGACAGCGAAATCTTATCCAGCGCCACGAAGCCGCCGAACCGCTTGCTGAGATTGTCGATCGCGAGAAGCGCGCTCATGACGCCATCCTCATGCCGCCGCTTTCATGGCACGGTCTCCGGCGATTGCGTCTCGACATGGCGGCGGCCGACGAATTCGGCGGGCTTGCGCCGCAGATATGTCTGGACGAGACCGACAATGCCGTTCGGCGCGACGATGACGAATCCGACCAGAAGGCAGCCGACGATCAACAGATTGACCGCCGACGAGATGGTGACGGTGGCGATCTGCTGCAGCGAGCCGAGCAGGACGGCGCCGACCAGCGGCCCGATCCAACTCGTCGTGCCGCCGATCAGCGGCATGGCGATCGAATTGACGGCGTAGTCGAGCCCGAAGGTCGAGGCCGGTTGCAAGTAGCCGATGTAGTAAGGGAACGGCGCGCCGGCCATGCCCATCAGCGCACCGGAAATCGTCGTGGCGATGAGCTTTAATTTCAGCGTCGGCACGCCGGACGCCTCGGCCGCCAATTCGTCGTCGCGGATGGTGGCGAAGCCGTAGCCGAGCCGGGAATGCTCGATCAGCCGCGCGATGGTGATGGCGGCCACCGCCAGCAGCAGCATCAACAGGAACAGATATCTGATGTAAGGGCCGAACGGCGCGATTTCTTCGGGATGCAATATGTAAGCGCCGCGCGAGCCGCCGACGAAATCCCAATTGACGATCAGCGTCTGCAGCACCACGGCGAGCGCGAGCGTGGCGATGGCGAAGAACGCGCCGCGCAGCCGCAGTGTCAGATAGCCCATGCCGAAACCGACCAGGCCCGATACTGCGCCGCCGATCAGGATTAAAACCGGCATCGGCAGCCGGTAGAATTCATACTCGGTGATGACTTTGTAAATGGCGACCGTCGAATAGGCGCCGAGCGCGAAAAATGCCGCCGAGCCGAAATTCACGTAGCCGCAATAGCCGCCGAGAATGTTCCAGGCGGTCGACAGCACGACATATTGCAGGACGACGTAGCCGGCGAAAAACACGTAGTCATTGCCCGAGGCGATCGCGAGGCCGAACACGACGGCGGCGATGCCGAGCCACATGAGGAAAAAGAGCGGGGTGCGCACGGGTCAGCGTCCCAACAGGCCGGCCGGCCGGACCGCCAGCGTCAGCAGCAAGAATCCAAACGACACCGCCGGCGCCCAGGACGGGCCGTAGAATGTCGCGGTGAGGCTTTCGACGATGCCGAGCAGCATCGCCGCGATCACCGTTCCCGGCAGACTGCCCATGCCGCCAAGCACGCAGATCGCAAAGACACGGCCGATATATTCGCGGCCGACCGACGGCTCGACCGGTTGGATGATGATGAGAAACGCGCCAGCCAGCGACGCCGTCGCGATCGAGATGCCAAAGGCGATGCGCTTGATGCGGACCGGATCCACCGCCATGAGGCGAAGCGCAAGCTGATCCTGCGCCACCGCCATGATGGCGCGGCCGATAAAGGTGCGCGTCAAGATCAGCTGCAGCACGGTGATGAGAAGCAGCGACACCAGGCACGGAACGAGGATGCGCAGCGGCAAATCGATCGCACCGAGATGCAGGCTCGGGCCGATATAGCGCGCGTCGACATAGCGGTAATCGACGCCGAAATAGAGCACCAGCGTCACTTCGGTGATGAACAGAAGTCCGAAAAAGAAGGCAAGCCCGCGCAACAATTCCTGGCCGCGCTTCTCGAACGCGACGTAATAGACCTGATAGATGACGGCGCCGAGCACATAGAAGAGCGGGGTGGCGATGATCGCGGCGATGATCGGATCGATGCCGAACGTCGCATTGGCGATATAGGCGACGTAGGAGCCGAGAATGATGAAGGCGGGGTGGGCGATGTTGACGATGTCGAGGATGCCGAACGAGAGCGAAACGCCCGACGTCACCGCGGCATAGAATCCGCCGATGAGAATACCCGAGACAATGGCATTGGCGAGAAGATCGAACGAAAAAATCATTACTCAGCTACTGAGCCGAGCGCATCCGCTCAGGCTTTCCCCCTCTGATCCTATTTTCTTCTCGTTATCGCCCGCGAGTGCGGACAATAGCAACCTTATTGGGCCTTTGGCCGTTTTGGGTCATTTGTCTCTATCGAGACTTCCCCCGTGATGACCCATTGCCCCGCTGCCGCGGGGCCTCCTCGTTAGCCTATATCACGCCGCGGCGCGAACCTTGTCCGGGATGGCGAGCGGCTTATTGGCGCTGTTGAGAAACTCGATGGTCATGAAGACCATCTCTTTGTCGCCGAGATTTTCCAGGTCGTGGACCTTGAACTCGCCGGGACCATAGGTCTCGTGGCGGGTCTCGCCGGGCACATAGCTATATTCGACGGTGGTGCCGTCATGGACATGCTGGCGTCCGCGTCCGCCAGAGACCGCGGTCCAGAAATAATCGAGCACGTGGCGATGAAAGCCGATGCGTTCGCCGGGCGCGAGCCGGATGATCCAGACCCGGACCTTCTCGCTTTCCGACAACAGGGTCGAGCCGACGCAGCCGTTCGGGTTCTGCCGCTCGCGCTCGAATTCCGCGGCGATGGCCGGCGGCCAAGCCGATTTGTCGGCGTGGTCGCTGGTTTTATCCAACATGGTCAGGGCCATTATTTCCTCCGCAAAGATAGCTTTCCGCCAAGGATTCTGGGCACACTATAGAAAACCTTTCCGGCTTAGGAAATAGTCGCAAAAGCCGGGAAACAATGGGAAACCTAATGGTGAGGACACGCCGGGCGCTTGTCATCGGCGGCTCGATGAGCGGCCTTTTGACCGCCATCATGTTGACGCGGCGGGGATGGGACGTCGATGTTTTCGAGCGCGCCGAGGAGGAATTGTCCGGCCGCGGCGCGGGGATCGTGGCCCAGCCAGAACTGATCGCGCGACTTGAAGCGCTCGGCATCGACACCGCCGACCTCGGTGTCGCCATTACGACACGAAAGATCTTTGACCGCGACGGCGGCGTCAGCGCGACCAGCGCTTGTCCGCAAATCCTGACCGCTTGGGAGCGGGTCTATCGCTTGCTCCGCTCCGCGTTTTCGCCGCAGCGATATCATCGTGGGCGGGGCCTGAAGTCCTTTGCACAACATTCGGATGGGGTCGTTGCCCACTTCAACGACGGTCAGTCGCTGCGAGCCGATATACTGATCGGTGCTGATGGTTTGCGCTCAACGGTGCGGCAGCAGTGCCTGCCTAAAATTGTGCCACTCTATGCCGGCTATGTAGCGTGGCGCGCATTGCTGTCGGAGCGCGATTTCCCACCGGCGATCCATCGCGAATTATTCATGCTGATGACGTTCTGCCTGCCGCCTGGCGAGCAATGTCTCGGCTATCCGGTCGCGGGGCCGGATAACGAGTTGCGCGAAGGCCAGCGCCGCTACAACGTCGTCTGGTACCGGCCCGCCGACGAGCGAAGCGAATTGCAAGAGCTCCTTACCGACAAGAACGGCGTGACGCATTCGATCTCGATCCCGCCGCCGCTTATTCGCGCCGAGCCGATCGCCGCCATGCGGGCAGCCGCCGAGCGGCTTTTGGCGCCGCAGATGCGCGAAATCATCCGCCTGATCGAAGAGCCGATCCTACAACCGATCTATGATCTCGAAAGCCCGCATCTCGCGTTCGGACGCGTCGCCATTGTCGGCGATGCCGCCTTTGTGGCGCGGCCGCATGTCGGCGCGGGCGTGTCCAAGGCGTCGGATGACGCCGCCGTGCTCGCCGCGGCGCTCGATGATGACGATATCGAAAGCGCGCTACGCCGTTTCGAGGCGGCGCGCCTGCCTGACAATCGAAAGATCATCGAGCGCGCGCGCCACCTCGGGGCCTATCTGCAAGCGACGCAGACGGCCGAAGAGCGCGCGCGCTCGGCGCGGCACAGCATTCCGGAGGCCGTGCTCGCCGAGACCGCACTGATTGATTTTCTACATGCCTAGAGCACGATATGGCAAAAGTCTGCCCTCGGACTCGATCCGAGGGTAGAATCCGGCTTTCCGAAAAGATCGTGCTCGATCAAAAAGTCAGCCCAATTTCGCGTCGAGCGTGATCTGCGCGTTCAGCACCTTCGATACCGGGCAGTTTTTCTCGGCTTCGCCGGCAAGCTTCTTGAACGTCGCCTCGTCGAGGTTGGGCACGGTGGCGCGCAACGTCAGCGCCGATTTGGTGATGCGAAAGCCCTGGCCTTCGGGGTCGAGGCTGACGGCGGCTTCGGTTGTAAGTTCGGTCGGCGTGAAGCCCGCACCCTGCAATTGAAACGCCAGCGCCATGGTGAAGCAGCCGGCATGGGCCGCGGCGATCAGCTCCTCGGGATTGGTGCCTTTCTCATTCTCGAAGCGGGTCTTGAACGAATAGGGCGTTTGCGCGAGTACGCCGGAATCGGTGGTGAGGTCGCCGTCGCCGGCGCGGCCGGTGCCGCGCCAAACCGCTTTGGCCTTGCGGATCATCGAAGTCTCCTGTGCTGAGAATGGTTTTCGCCGGCCGCCGGGAAGCGTTCGCGGCAGGCGCGCAGACCGCCGCAATCTATGGCCGCGATACGCTGTTTGTCAGTGGCTTGGCGGCTTTTTCCGCGGCCTTTCGAGCAAAGGATCGTGAACGATCGTCTTGTCGCGATCGCGACAGAGTTCCCGAGTTTCGGCGAGCGCTCTTGTTGTCACAAAATTTAAAGATAGGCGGCGCCGGCGCCGGCGGCGAATTCTGCCGGCACACCCTCCCAGACAATACGGGCGTGTTCGAGCACATAGACGCGATCGGCATGCGGCAACGCGAACGTGACGTTCTGCTCGCCCAGGAGCACGGTGATATCGGTGGTCTGCCGCAGCTTCTCCAGCGCCTTGGAAATCTGCTCCAGGATGACAGGCGCGAGACCGAGTGTCGGCTCGTCGAGGATCAAGAGCTTCGGCTTCATCATCAAGGCGCGCGCGATCGTGAGCATCTGCTGCTCGCCGCCGGACAGCGTGCCGGCCGCCTGCTTCTGACGTTCGTTGAGGATCGGGAACAGCTCGAACAGCCACGCAATCTGGGCGGCGCCTTCGGCCGGCGGCAGATGCTGGCCGCCGAGGTCGAGATTTTCCCGCACCGTCATGTCGACGAACAGCTCGCGGCCTTCCGGGCATTGCACGATGCCGTTGCGCGCGATCGTCGCCGCGGTCTGGCTACGCAACGGCGTGCCTTCGCGGCGGATATCGCCGCTGTAAGGCAATAAGCCGGAAATGGCGTTGAATAGCGTGGTCTTGCCGGCGCCGTTCAATCCGACAACAGAAACGAATTCGCCGGCATGGACGTGGATCGAGACTTTCTCCAGCGCCTGCGCCTTGCCATAGAACACGCTGATCTTGTCGACTTCGAGAAACGGCGTGGTGCGGTCGCGAAACGAAGATTCCGGCCGCGCCGCGGTTTCCATGCTGCCGCCGAGATAGACGCGGCGGACGGTTTCGTCGCGCATCACCTCTTCGGCGCTGCCTTCGGCGATACGTTCGCCGACATACATCGCCAGCACCCGATCGACCAGCCGCGCGACGCTTTTCACATTGTGGTCGACCAGAAGCACGGCGCGGCCATCGTCGCGCAATTCGCAAATAAGATCGGAGAAGGCTTCCGTTTCGGTCGACGTGAGGCCGGCAAAAGGCTCATCGATCAGAAGCACTTTGGGATCGCGCGCAATGGCTTTGGCGATCTCGATCTTGCGCAGATCGGCGAACGGCAAGGTGGCCGGACGACGGTCAAGCACATGGCCGAGGCCGACGCGTGCGGCAATGGCGCGCGCATGCTCGTCGACATGGGGATCAGCAAACAGCCGCGTGAGCTTGTCGGGAAGGAGCGCGAGCTTGATGTTCTCAAGCACGGTCTGGCGATGCAGCGGGCGGGAATGCTGGAACACGATGCCGGCGCCCATGCGCGCGATCTTGTGCGATGGCCAGCCGGCCACTTCAACGCCGTTGATGCGCACCGAGCCGGCGTTGGGGCGCTCGATGCCCATGATCAGCTTCATCACGGTGGATTTGCCGGAGCCGTTCGGGCCGATCAGGCCGAGAATTTTCCCGGCCTGAACGCTGAGCGCCATGTCCTTGACGGCAACCAAACCGCCGAAGCGCTTGGTGAGGCCCGAGACTTCGAGATGCGCGCTCGCCGTGTCCACCGTGGTGCCCACATTGGTGTTCACGTGGGCTCCTTGCTGCGTGTCAGCAGACCGAAAAAGCCGCTCGGGAACAGCAGCACGACGACCAGCGCCATGGCGAAGACGACGAAGTTCGACAGATCGCCGAGCGGGCGCAGCGCCTCGCTCATGGCGATGAGAAAGACCGCGCCGAGCACGCCGCCGAGAATGGTGCGCCGCCCGCCGAGCACCGCGGAAATGATGATCTGCACGCCGACGGTGATGTCGACCAGCGTGCCGACCGAAGCGGAGCCGAGATAAAACACCAGCATCGCGCCGGCGAGGCCCGAGAAGAACGCGCTGATGATGAAGGCGGCGAGCTTGTGCTTGGTGACGTTGAATCCAAGTGCGCCCGCTTGCACGGCATCCTGACCGCTCGCCTGCAGGATCAGGCCGACGGGGGAGCGCGACAGCGCGAACAGGATCGCGCCACTCACGGCCATAAACCAGAGCGCGATCTGGTAGTTCTTGGCGTCGCTGATGGTGATGACGTCGGGCACCGTGAGCCCGATTTCGCCGCCGGTCAGGCTCGCATCGACGACGATGAAATTCTGCAGCATCAAGACGGCGACCAAGGTGGTCAGGCCGAAATAAGGGCCGCGCACGCGGAGCGCCGGGAGCGCGAGCACCACGCCGCCGGCGACGGCCGCGAGCGCTCCGGCAGCAACGCAGAGCCAGATCGGTGGCTGGTAAAGGTTGTCCAGAATGCCCGCGGTGTAAGCGCCAGTCCCGATCAGGAAAGTCGGGCCGAAATTCACTTCGCCGGCGAAGCCGAAGAGCAGATCCCAGGCCATCGCGAATACGCCGAAATAATAGGCGATGGTGAGGAGGCCAAGGATGTAGCCCGAAGCACGCAGCGGCAGGAGTGAGAGCAGCACCACGACGCCGAGCGCGATCAGAAGGATACGCGCGGTGGAGAGCGCGCCCATCTAGCGCCTTCCCAACAGGCCGCGGGGGCTGATATACATCACCGCGACCAGCAGAAGCAGCGCGGGAATGGTGCGATAGGCCGGCGAGATCAAATAAGCGGTAATGGTTTCCAGATAGCCGACGACATAGGCCGCGATCAAAGCGCCGGAGACGCTGCCGAGCCCGCCAAGGACGACGATCGAGAACGCGCTCGCGGTCAGCGGCCCGACGCTATAGGACGATACGCCAAGAAACATGCCGAGCAGAACGCCGGCGATGCCGACCAGCGCGCCATAAATCGCCCAGACGACGATATAGACCTGCGACAGTTCGATGCCGAGCAATGTGACGCCGCGCGGATTCATCGAGGCAGCGAGCACCGCCTTGCCGGCGCGGGTGCGGTTCACCAGAAGCCACAGCGCGCCGATGGCGAGCCAGCACACCACCGCGGTGAAGATCTCGTTCTGCGGCGTGCGCACGCCGGCGATGGAGACGACGCCGTTGACAATCGGCGCCACGGTCTTGGCATTGTTGGTGTAGAGATAAGCGATCAGCTCCTGGATCATGATGCCCCAGAGCAGCGTCGCGGTGAGGATGAATATCTCTTTTTCTTCCTCGCGGATTTTGCGCGTCTGCTGCAGCGGCCGCACGATGATGAAATAGGTGAGTAGCGTCGCCGCAAAGCCGACGGCGACGCCGAGCGCCGCGCCGGCATAGGGTCCGGCATGCAGATCGTTGCCGGCAGCCCAGGCGGCGACAACAGCAGCGACCATCAAGGCGCCGTGCGACAGATTAAGAACGCCGGAGACGCCGAAAATCAGCGCGAAGCCTGTGGCGCCGAGCGCATACAGAGAGCTGATCGCAAAGCCGTCGACCAGGATTTGCAAGAACAACATCGTTCGGACCACGCTCACGCACTAAAGCTCGGCGTTCCCATCAAACGCCTCCCCGCCCGCAAGCGCGGACGGGGAGGCAGTGAGATCGAGATCCCGGCTCGTCAGTTCGCCGAGCCGACCTTGATGAATTTCGGGAATCTCAGCTTGCCGTTGGCGACCTTGGCCGGCCACAGATTGACCTGCTTGCCGTCCTGCCATTGCAGCATGAGGCCGGTGATGGTGTCGGGGCCGACCTTGAGCGCGTGCGGATTGGGCGAATCCTTGCCCTTGAACTGCGTACGGCCGATGGTGCCGACATAGTCGGTCTTTTCCAGCGCGTCGACCAGTTTGTCCGGATCGGTCGAGCCGGCACGCTCGATCGCTTCGGCGATGTAGTAGACCTCGTCATAGGCGGTGTAGCCGCAATAGGACGGGAAGTTGCCGTATTTCGCCTTGAACGCCTTGACGAACGGCAAAGTCTTCGGCGTCACCGCGACGTCGGGGCCGGAGACGCCCTGATAGAGCACGCCTTCGACCGCGCCGTTGGTGTCGTTCCAGAAGCTCGAATTGGTCGCTTGCGACGAGATGCCGAGCATCGGGATCGGCACTTCCTGCTGTTTCCACTGCACCGTCGGTTGCACGCCGACATGGGAGATGCCGGTGATCATCACGTTGGGTTTCTCGCCTTCGATCTTGTTGAAGATCGGCGTGAAGTCCGTCGTGTCGGGCGAGAAGCGGATATGGTCGAGAACTTGCAGTCCGATCGTGGGCAGGCACTTGATGTATTCGGCATCGAGCGGCGTCGTCCAAGCAGCGTCTTCGCTCATGACGACGGCGGATTTCATATGCAGGTCGTTGACCAGAAGGTCTTTCGCTGCGGCACAGACCTGGTCGGCGAGGCTGGTTGACGTCAGATAGCCATGGAACGTGTATTTGAGGTTGCCGTAGTCCTTGGCGATATTTTGCGTGATGACGTCCGATGCGGCGCCTGGCGTCACCATGACTGTCTTGAGACGGCCGGTCCAAGGTTCAAGCGCGAGAACGACCTCGCTGATATAGCTCGCGATCACCGCATTGACGTGATCCTCGGTCGCAGCGCGCTGGAAGGCGCGCACGGCTTCCGCGGCGGAGGAATGATCATCGTAAGTGACGATCTCGATCTTACGGCCCTTGATGCCGCCTTTGGCATTGATCTCGTCGGCGGCGAGTTGGGCGGCCTGCGGGATCGAGGCGCCGGCGACGGCCTGCGCTTCGGCGATGACGCCGATCTTGATGGAATCTTCGGCTTGAGCGGCGCTATGTGCCGCGATTATCAGCGCAGCGATCGCGGCGCCGGCCGTCAACACTGCGCGCAGGCGTTTGGACGCAGTACTCCTCTCGGAATTGCTCATTGGTCGACTCTCCCTGGAATTGCCGTCTTTTGCTTGAATGCGACGGCTTATCGGCAAGTCTATCCCAACGCCTCCGGACGGCAAGCCGGTTTTCCTTAGACTAAAGGCATGCGGCGCTTTTGCGTTAGCCGCCGTTTGTTTGCAGCAATTCGTCGATCAGGCGGCGCACATCGGCGGGGAGGAACGGCTTTTCCAGGAGCACTACGCCACGCACTGACGCCGGCTTAACAGCGCGGCGTTTCGTGGCGCTTGCGCGGGAGAGGAAAAATGCCGCCCTATCTAAACGTGCTGGCCGCCGTTGATGTGGATCTCGGCGCCGTTGACGTAGGACGAGGTATCCGTGCACAGCACGTAGATGATCTTGGCAACCTCGTCCGGCGTGCCGAGCCGGTGCATCGGAATATTCTCGACGATCTTTTCCGTACCCGGCGACAGCATCGCGGTGTCGATCTCGCCGGGCGCGATCGCATTGACGCGGACGCCGAGCGCGCCGAAGTCGGCGGCCATCTCTCGCGTCAGCGCTGCCAGCGCCGCCTTCGAGGTGCCATAGGCCGAGCCGGCGAATGGATGCACGTGCGAGCCGGCGATCGAGGTGACATTGACCACCGACCCCTTGGCCGCTTTCAACTCGTCAAGCAGACCGCGCGCCAGCATGATCGGCGCAAAGAAGTTGACCTGAAAGACGTGATGCCAGTCCTCGCGCGAGGTCTCGATCGACGACAGCCGTTTGCCGCCAGCGGCCTTGGGCGAGATCGCCGCATTGTTGACGAGAGCGTGCAATTCGCCGTGCAGCCGGTTTTTGGTTTCGATGATCGCCGCCTCGGTATTGGCCGGATCGGAGAGGTCGACCTGAATGTGATCCTCCGGTCCCGCTTCCCACGGACAGTTTTCCGGAAATGGATGCCGCGAGCAGGTGACGACGCGCCAGCCGGCGGCGGAAAAGCGCTTTACCGTTGCGTGGCCAATGCCGCGGCTGGCTCCGGTCAGAAGGAGCGTGCGGCGCGGCTGGTTGCTGGTCGGCATCTTTTATCTGCTCGCGATTACGGATAAAGCCGCGTCTTGGTCCACGGCGCGTTGAGGTTCGCACGTTGAAAGACGATGCGATCGTGCAGGCGAAACGGCCGCTCCTGCCAGAACTCGATCTGGAGGGGGACGACGCGATAGCCCGACCAATTCGGCGGCCGCGGCACGGTGCCGACGGCGAATTTGGCGGTCTGGATCGCGATCGCCTTTTCGAAGGCGAGCCGGCTTTCCAGCGGCGAGGATTGTTTGCTCGCCCAGGCGCCGATCTGCGCCATGCGCGAACGGGTGGCGAAATAGGCGTCGGCTTCTTGTTCGGCGACGGCCTCCACGCTGCCGCGCAGCCGCACCTGGCGTTCGAGCGATTTCCAATAAAAGGTCAACGCAGCTTTCGGCGCCGCCGCGAGTTCGCGGCTCTTGACGCTGTGGAGGTTGGTGTAGAACACGAAGCCGCGCTCGTCGAAGCCTTTCATCAGCACCATGCGGGCATCGGGCATGCCGGCGGCATCGACGGTCGAGAGCGTCATGGCATCCGGATTGACCGGCTCGGAGCGTCTGGCCTCGGCAAACCATGCGGCGAACAAGCGCAGCGGCTCGCTCGCTTCGGTGAAGTCACCGCTCGTTAACCACGCCGGGTGTTCAATGGGCGCTGCGTCGGACATTCTCGGAGTACCCAAGTGTGGGTGTGGGGTGATCGGGAAGCGTGCTGCCGGTCTCTATATAGTGGAACAGTGGCGTTACGCCTATGTAGGCGGCGGCATAAGCTTGTAGCGGCGGTGCTGAGTGCGCTTGTCGTTTCCGGTTGTTCCTACCGGCTGTCTTCCCTCAGTTCGCAAGACGACGGCGATCCGCCGACGACCGGTTCCATTGCGGCTCCGGCCAGGCACGCGCAATCGGCAAACGCGGCGCCGCGGCAGGTCGAACAGGCCCATAACCAGGCGCGTGGTCAGGCCACCGACCGGGCCAACGATCTGGCCGACGATCTCGCCTATGCGCGCGCCGCGGTGTCCGATGCGCTGGCGCGCGCCGGCAAGGACTCAAGCGTTCCCTGGCAAAATCCGGATACCGGCGCCGGCGGCAATATCACCCCGCTCGCCAGCTCCTATACCGAAGGCGGTCTGTCCTGCCGCGATTTCCTCGCCAGCTATGTCCACGGCGGCTCGCAGGATTGGCTGCAAGGGGCAGCCTGTCGGACGGAAGCCGGCGCCTGGGAGATACGGCGGCTAAAGCCCCTCGGCCACGGTTAGGCGCATCATCGCCGCGCAATGCTGTGATTCGCTTGTTGGATTCGCCAGTTACCCGCGCTTGCTGCATTGCGTCACGGCGACTTTATGCCCACATTGGAGGCACCTGGGCGGGCGGGGCCGGCCCGAAGCTTATTCGGAGTCCTTTGGGGATGCGTGATCCCTACGAAGTCTTGGGCATCGACCGCAAGGCGAGCCCAAGCGACATCAAGAGCGCCTACCGGCGGCTCGCCAAGAAGCTGCATCCCGACGCCAACAAGAACGATCCGAAGGCGGCGACGCGCTTTGCCGAGCTTAATGCCGCGCACGAACTCCTTGAGGACGAGGACAAGCGCAAGGCGTTCGACCGCGGCGAGATCGATGCCGAGGGCAAGCCGCGTTTTCAAGGTTTTGGCCAAGGGTTCGGCGGCGGCGCGCGGCCGGGAGCAGGCACCGGCTTTAGCGGCGACATGAATTTCGAAAGCTTCAATTTCGGTCCGGAAGGCTTCACCCGGACGACCCGGCGCGGCCGTGGCGGCGCGGGCGGCAGCGGCAGCTTTGCCGGCTTCGAGGACATCCTCAAAGAAGCCTTCGGCGCGGCCGGACGCGGCCGGCCCGGCGCGGATTCGACATTCGAGCAGGAAGATTTCGGCATCGGTGCCGACGTGCACGCGGCCTTGACGATCACGCTGCCGGAAGCAGCCAAGGGCGTCACCGAGCGTTTGCGTTTGCCGACCGGAAAGGATGTCGATGTCAAGATTCCGGCGGGCATCGCCGAGGGGCAGCAGGTCAGGCTCAAAGGCCAGGGCATGCCCGGGCAGGCCGGCTCGGGCGATGTGCTGATCACGATATCGATCGCGCCGCATCCGGTGTTCAAGCTCGAAGGCAATGACGTCCGGCTCGATCTGCCGATCACGCTGTACGAGGCGGCGCTCGGCGCCAAGGTCCGCGTGCCGACGCTCGACAAGCCGGTCGAGGTCACCATCCCGCCGTGGACGTCTGGCGGGCGCACGTTCCGTCTGAAAGGCAAGGGCTTTCCCGCCAAAGGCCATCACGGCGATCTTCTCGCCACGGTGCGCATTGCGCTGCCGGAAAAGAGCGATCCCGAGCTCGAAGCGCTCATGAAAAAGTGGCAGGCGGAAAAGTCTTACGATCCGCGCACGGATATGTAAGGCCGTCGCGGTCTGTCGGTCTTCTTACAGTAAGAATCAGGCTTTGCCGGCCGGGATCGCATGTCCGGTCTGGGCTGTTACAGAAGACATCGCCGGCGCCATCCCGGCACCTAATGCCGTCGTGCCCGGGGGCGTGGTTGCATTCGGCGGCTGCGGCGGTGTCACAACGGTTGCGATATCGCGCAGCAGGCGTCCCAACAGATCGGAGCCGGTGATGATCCGCCGCTGCGCGCCCCAGACCACAATGATGTCGTGATGGATGACGTCATCGTCGGGCCGCTCGGGCAGCACTTTCATTTGCCCAATCACATCACCCAGCCGGGTCTTCATGTCACGGACGATGATCGGCCGGTGCCAATAGACGCCCGGCTTGATTTCGAGCTGATCGAGCAGCGCGTCGCGCAAGAAGTAATGCGTGTCGAGAACGAATTCCGGCTCGCCTTGCGGGTTGGTGACGATGACCCATTTCTTGCCTGACGCATCGAGCTTCCGGAGAAATGGATCGTCGGCAGAGGCGGTGAAAGGCGGCAGGATGCAGCGGCGGTTAGCGAGCGGCAGGCTGATGATGCTCTGCGCATGGATTAGTTCGCCCTCGTCGGTCACCGGAACATCGTCGAGATCGAGAAAGTTGCGCGCGCCGGTGGCTTCAATCCGGCTGATGTCGCCGCCGCTCGCCGCGCTGCGCGCGATCAATGAGCGGACGCCTTGCTCCTTGAGATACTCGATGCTTTCGGCGCCAAGCCATCTGTTCAGAAGAATCGCTGTCGGCTTCGCCAGAGGGTAGAGCACGACGCGATAGAAATTGAGGAACGGAAGAAATCGCGACGTCATGCGCACAGCGTTCCGCGAGAAATAGGCTTGCGGAATGATCTCGCCGAGCATCGTGATGGCGAAGGCCGAAAAGAAGAAGCCGGCGATACCGGCGAGAACGGAGTCCGACAACAGCGTCAGCAAGACATTGGTCGTGACATTGCCCCAGATGATGGTCGCCAGCACTTGATTGGAATTCTTCCGCAAGTTCAACACGCGCGCCGCATCGGCATCGCCGCCGTCGGCTTCGATCTGCAGGCGCAATTGGCTCAAGCTGAAAGCCGCCAGGTTGAGGCCGGAGAACATCGCGGACTGGAGGATGCAAAGAACGATCCCAGCCCAGATCCAGCCTTTCGGCAGATCGGCGAGATTGGGCAGCGACGACGTCAAATCCGCAATCCAAGACAGAACGGACGACATGGATCACCTCACGCTTCTGAAAGTCGCGGCGGCAGCGACGGCTCATGGCGCGCGCTTGCCTAGTTCGGGCCGCAGCAACTTACATATTTATGTTCTGTGACAGTGGAGTGAGGCGCAGAAAACCAAGGCGCGGGGAGTAACCCCGCGCCGCATTGCCCGCACTGCCGATCCGCTTGCCTTAGAGCGGCGTGCGCTGATCAATCTGGTCGTAGGCCGACTTCGCGATCTCGTGCAGGCGGTCTTGTTGCGCCGGCCCGCTCAGCACATAGGCGACCTTGCCGTCGACCCAATAATAGGCGGCGTTGTGCTCGCCGGTAGTATAGAGCAGCGCGGTCTGCTGATCGCTGGTGCGTCCGCAGTAAAGCGTAAAGCGCTCGCCGGACGCGCCTTCATACATGAAGAACGCCGTCGGTCCGGTCGGCCCCGGCAACAGCCGGCCGCCGACGAGTTTCAATCCCAGTTTGTTGAGGTCGGGCGGGCGCAACTGCGAGCCGACGCGCTTGGACAGCCAATCCTGGAGATGCGGCTGCTGGTCGCCCGGCACTTCGACCGGATGGCGGACCTCGACGGTGTAGAGACGGTAGGCGTCGAGCGCGTCGGTGGTGAACAGCGCAAGATTGGATGGGTTCGCGGCCACGGCGCCGCGCGCCGTCCAGCCGGCGACCCCGCCGGCGACAAGCGCCATAAGCGTTGCGGCAATGCCGGCCGCCACGGCGCCATAGCGGCGGCGCGTCAGCCGGTCGACATTGAGCCGCTGCGGCGGCTTCTCATTGACGGTGGCGCCGTAGCGCGCGCGGATGAACTCGGCCTGCTGGCGCCAGGCCGCGACCTTCATTGCATCGTCAGGGTGGCTGGCGAGCCATGCCTCGACGGCGCCAAGACGTTCCGCCGGCAGCTCGCCATCGACATAAGCGTTGAGTTCGTCTTCGCCCACAATTTGGTCTCGATCAATCATCGTTCGCTCTCTTCGTCATTTCACGCGGCGTAGCGCGGGGCGCTCGCCGTCAAGAAAGGCCTTTATCTGTGTACGCGCGCGTGCCAGCCGCGACATCACCGTGCCGATCGGCACGCCCTGGATCTCGGCGACCTCGCGATAGGTGAGGCCCTCCAGCACGACGAGCAACAGCGCCGAGCGCTGATCCTCGGCAAGCTCGTCGAGCGCCCGTCCAATGTCGCGGCCGCCGGAATCCGGTCCGCTGGTCACGGCGTCGTTGTCGTGGATCTGCGTCAGCACCGGCCGCCGCGACAGACTGCGCAGCCGGTTGCGGTTGAGGTTGGTCAGAATGGTGTAAAGCCATGCCCGCGTATCTCCGCCGTGAAACAAATGCTCTGAACGCAAGGCTCGTACCAACGTGTCCTGCACGATATCGTCGGCCGTCTCGGCGTTGCGCGTCAGCGCGCGTGCGTAACGGCGCAGCGCCGGAATTGCCACCTGGACCTGCTCCCGGAAATCACTCAAGCATGTCACCTATTAAGGGACGTTAAGTTTTGTGCGTGCCGTCGGTTCGACATGCTCACTTTAAAAAAACCCCAGGCGAGGCCGCCTATTCCGTGGCGCACTGCCGCGGTCCCATTTGCCGTGTCTTAAGGCCGCTTTGCGCCATGGCCGTTGCTAGTCCGATCGCATTGCGGCCGCCGTCGCCCATTGGGCCGGTGGTCGCCGGCTGTGCTTGATGGTCCAATGACCCTATGCCATAGGAGGCCGGGGCTGGAAATCCGCGCACGGGGTCTCAAGGCAATGCCAGAAAAATCCGGCCTCATGCGCGGCAAACGCGGCCTGGTCATGGGGGTCGCCAACCACCGTTCGCTGGCTTGGGGCATCGCCAAAGCCTGTCACGGCCACGGTGCCGAATTGGCATTCACCTATCAGGGCGACGCGCTGAAAAAGCGCGTCGAGCCGCTGGCGCACGAGATCGGCGGCATTGTCGCCGGCGATTGCGATGTCACGGATGCCAAGAGTATCGACGCGGTTTTCGCCGCGGTTCAATCGGCCTGGGGCGGCATCGATTTTCTGGTCCACGCCATTGCGTTTTCCGACAAAGATCAGCTTGACGGACGCTATGTCGATACCACGGCCGACAACTTCACCAAGACCATGCTGATCAGCTGCTTCTCGTTCACCGCGATCGCCCAGCGCGCGGAGAAGCTGATGGCAAACGGCGGCTCGATGCTGACGCTGACCTATTACGGCTCCGAGAAATGGATGCCGCATTATAATGTCATGGGCGTCGCCAAAGCGGCGCTCGAAGCTTCGGTGTGGTATCTCGCCGCCGATCTCGGGGTGAAAAACATCCGCGTCAATGCCATCTCGTCTGGGCCGATTAAGACGCTGGCGGCGTCCGGGATCGGCGATTTCCGCTACATTTTGAAATGGAACGAGCACAACGCACCGTTGCGCCGTAACGTCACGATCGAGGAGGTCGGCGAGGCCGGCGCCTATCTGCTCTCCGACATGTCGCGCGGCGTTACCGGCGAAGTGCATCACGTCGATGCCGGCTACCACATTGTCGGCATGAAGCATCCGGACGCACCCGACATCGCCGTCGGCAAGGAATGATCCGCGCCTCGCGCATTCCCGCGCCGGTGAGAATCCAGTAATTGTTGCACAGCATTCCGATTCCGGATGCGCGGAAGCAGAACCGGCATGCCGATCCTCTACTACGTTCGCCACGGCGAAACCGACTTCAATGCCGAGCAACGCCTGCAGGGCCGCCTGGACACCCTCTTGAACGCCCGCGGCCGATTGCAGGCGAAGGATAGCGGCGAACTGCTGCGGGATTTGTTCGCGCGCGACAACCGCAACGCCGGTGACTTTACTTATGTGTCGAGCCCGCTGCAGCGCACGCGCGAGACCATGGAAATCCTGCGTCCGCCGCTTGGGCTGCCGCCGCAGCCTTACCAAACCGACGACCGGCTGCTGGAGATTTCCTACGGCGCATGGGAAGGCTTGACGTTGCCGGAAATCGAAGCGCGCATGCCCGGAATGCTGGCCGAGCGCGAGCGTGACAAATGGGATTTTGCGCCACCGGGCGGCGAGAGCTATCGCGAGCTCACGGCGCGGATCGGCGAATGGTATTCTTCGCTGACGCGCGACACCGTGGTGGCGGCGCATGGCGGCGGCGTGCGCGCGCTAATGGCGCTGTTCAATGTATTGTCGAAAGAGGAGGCGACACATGCCCAGATCGCGCAAGGCGTCGTCTATGTCTTCGCCGATGGCGCGATGACGCGCTACGCGTGAACGGATCGCGCGGCCCGATTAAATTCCCGGCCACCAAAAACGAAAGCGGCCGAACCTTGGTCCGACCGCTGTGCGAGATTCTGGAACCTCGCGAAATCTGAAGCTGCTAGCGCTGCCCCAATACGAGGCGCACGCGAGTCAGTTACTTCGACTTCTTCTTGGTCTTCTTCTTCTTGCTGGCCATGATGATCTTCCTCGGTGTTTGAATGATGAACCTACGGCAGGGTTGATTCAGTCAGGTCAACTCGGTCCCTGGGCTTCAGCCCCCTTACCGAAATCAACCATGCCACAGCGAGCCCGCGCAGGCAATCGAAAAATCACAAAAAACCTTTATTTTTCCGTAGCTTAACGGTTGTTCAGGTTTTCATTAATCCGCGTTCAGCGAGATGAATGCGGCATGAACGGCCCAAACAATGCGCGCCTGATCCTGCGCAATATTGCGGCAAAACCGACGGGACAATTTTGCGGGCGCGAACGAAAGGCGTGATTTCTGCCGCAGCTGCGAACTGTCTCGCGTGCAGCGCGAAGCGCATTTGACCGGATGGGAGGCGCGGGCTACCAAACCGCCACTCGGTTCTTTCAAGCATTCATCATATACATATACATGTCGTTCAACACATTCGGTCATCTCTTTCGCGTCACGACCTTTGGCGAGAGCCACGGGCCAGCGATCGGCTGCGTGATCGACGGCTGCCCGCCGCGCATTCCACTGACCGAGACTGACATTCAGCCCTATCTCGACCGCCGGCGCCCTGGCCAGTCGCGCTACACGACGCAACGCCAGGAGCCCGACACGGTCAAAATTCTCTCGGGCGTCTTCACCGATGCGCAGAGCGGCGCGCAGGTGACGACCGGTACGCCGATTGCGCTGCTCATCGACAATGTCGATCAGCGTTCGAAGGATTATTCCGACATCAAGGACAAATACCGCCCAGGCCACGCCGACTTCACTTACGACATCAAATACGGTCTGCGCGACTATCGCGGCGGCGGCCGGCAATCGGCGCGGGAGACCGCGATGCGGGTCGCCGCGGGCGCCGTGGCGCGCAAGGTGGTGCCCGATCTCAAGGTCCGCGCCGCGCTGGTGCAGATGGGGCCGCATCGCGTCGATCGCACGCGCTGGGACTGGGCCGAGGTCGACAACAATCCGTTCTTCTGTCCCGACGCCAAGCTTGCGGCCACGCTCGGCGACTACCTCGACGGCTTGCGCAAGAAGGGTTCGTCGATCGGCGCCGTGATCGAGGTGATTGCCGAAGGCGTGCCGCCGGGTCTCGGCGCGCCGATCTATAACAAGCTCGACGGCGATCTCGCCGGCGCTTTGATGAGCATCAATGCGGTCAAGGGCGTGGAGATCGGCGCCGGTTTTGGCTCTGCCGAACTTACCGGCGAGGAGAACGGCGACGAGATGCGCATGGGCAACGACGGCAAGCTGTTGTTTCTCTCCAATCATGCCGGCGGCATTCTCGGCGGCATTTCCACCGGCCAGCCGGTCGTGGCGCGCTTTGCCGTCAAGCCGACCTCGTCGATCCTCACGCCGCGCCGTACTGTCGACCGTTACGGCCGCGAGACCGACATTTCGACCACCGGTCGCCACGACCCTTGCGTCGGCATTCGCGCCGTCCCGATCGGCGAGGCGATGGTGGCGTGTGTGATCGCGGATCACTATCTACGTCAACGCGGCCAGGTCGGCGTCGCGCCGTCGTGGCCGTTTGCGCCGCCGGCACGCTGACGGCGCATAGGGGGCAAAGGCCGGGAATGCAGGACGTTCACGAACGTATTCGCACCGCCATCGCGGCATTCGGCCGTGGCGAGATTGTCATCGTCGCCGATGACGATGACCGCGAGAATGAAGGCGATCTGTTTGTCGCGGCGAACTTGTGCACGCCGGAAAAGATGGCGTTCATCATCCGCCACACGTCTGGCATCGTCTGCGCGCCGCTCGCGCTCGACGAGGCGCGGCGGCTGCATCTCGATCCGATGGTGGCGCTCAATGACGCGCCGCTCGGTACGGCCTTCACCGTTTCGGTCGATGTCCGCCACGGCCTGACCACGGGAATTTCGGCCGAGGAGCGGACCAATACAGTCCGGGCGCTGGCCAACGGCAATTCCGGCGCGACGGACTTTGTACGGCCGGGGCACGTGTTTCCGCTGGTCGCCAAGGAAGGCGGCGTCTTGATGCGCTCGGGCCATACCGAAGCCTGCGTCGACATGTGCCGGCTGGCCGGCGTGCCGCCGGTGGGCGTGCTGTCGGAACTGATGAATGACGATGGTACGGTGATGCGCGGCCCCGAGCTTGCCGCTTTTGCCGAGCGCCACAAGCTGCAACGCATCTCGATCTCGGAACTGATCGCCTACCGGCAGTCGCGCGACAAGCTGATCGATCGCGCCGGGGAATTTCCGGTGCAGACCGAAATCGGCACGCTGACCGGCTACGCTTTTCTCACGCCGTTCGATCCGGTTTACCACATGGCCTTCGTCCACGGTCAGCATCGGCGACGGCAAGAACGTGCTGACACGGCTGCATCGCGCCAATATCATTGCCGACGTGTTCGGCGGGGCCAAGCCGATCCATCAGGCGCTCGCCCGCTTTGCCGCCGAGGGCAGGGGCGTGCTGATCCTGTTGCGCGACGGTACCGCCGGCGTGCCGGTGATCTCGATCCCGAAAAGCGAGGAAACCGCGTCCGGCGAGGCGCGTTCGCGGCAATGGCGCGAGGTCGGTCTCGGCGCGCAAATCCTCAAGGATCTCGGCGTCACCTCGATCCGGCTGCTAACCTCGTCACGCGGCATGACCTATGTCGGATTATCCGGCTTCGGTATCGAGATTACCGGCACCGAACCGGTCGAAGGTTGAACTGTTCGCTGCCTTTGAGCGTCAAATGCAATGAGGAGGGCGACATGCCCAGCAATTTCTTTGGCAATATTCGCACTAACATTCGTGCGATCCTGGCGGTACTCGGCCTCGGGCTGACGTTGTCGGCCTGCGGCTACAATACGATCCCGACGCTGCAGGAGACGGCCAAGGCGCGCTGGGCCGACGTGCAGAACCAATATCAGCGCCGCGCCGATCTCATTCCCAACCTGGTCGCGACGGTGCAGGGTTACGCTGCGCAGGAAAAGAGCGTGCTTACGGCGGTGGTCGAGGCGCGCGCCAAGGCGACGCAGATCAAGCTCGATGCCTCCGATCTCACCGATCCGGATAAGCTCAAGGCGTTCCAGGACGCGCAGAACCAATTGACCGGCGTGCTCGGGCGGCTTCTGGCGGTGACCGAGAATTATCCGGATCTCAAATCCAACGCCAATTTCCTGGCGCTGCAGTCGCAGCTCGAAGGCACCGAGAACCGGATAGCGGTGGCACGGCGCGACTATATCGACGCGGTGCGGGCCTTTAACCTGTCGCTGCGCACCTTCCCGACCGTGCTCTGGGCGAAAACCGTATTCTCCGGCGAAAAGCCGATGGCGGAATTCGCCGCGACCGAAGGCTCCGACAAGCCGCCGCCGGTCAAGTTCTGATGTTTCGCCGGTCCGCGCCCGCTTCGTGAGAGGCGTGCGGACTCCATAACCACGGGTCCACAAGCGTGACCTCAGGCAGCGCAGATTTGGGCTCTCCGCGGTCAAGGTTTGCGGGCGCGCGTTTGGCGCGCCCCGGCATGGCGGCCGGTTTTGCCGTGGTGCTGCTGCTTTGCCTGTCGGCCTTCGCCTTCGCACTCGACTTTCCGCCTCTGACCGGCCGTGTGGTCGATCAGGCCAATGTCATGACGCCGGAAAGCCGCAGCGAGCTTGAGACCAAGCTGAAAGACCTTGAAGACAAATCCAGCATTCAACTGGTCGTCGCCACCGTCAAATCGCTGCAAGGCGGCGACATCGAAACTTACGCTAACGAGCTGTTCCGCACCTGGAAACTCGGCGAGGCGCAGAAGAACAACGGCGTTCTCCTGCTCATCGCGCCGAACGAGCACAAGGTCCGCATCGAGGTCGGCTACGGGCTTGAAGGTACGCTGACCGACGCGCTGTCGTCGGTGATCATTTCGAGCGCGATCGTGCCGCGGTTCAAGGCCGGTGATTTTTCCGGCGGCATCAGCCGCGGCGTCGACGGCATCATCAGCGTCTTGAGCGGCGACACCTCGGACTGGCAGCGCAAGGTCGACGTCCGGCAAGACGACCCCGAGAGCGACTTCAACAAACTGTTTCCGATCCTGTTCTTTCTGCTGATCCTCTTCATCTGCTGGTATTTGATCCACAATGCCGGCGGTGGCGGCCCCTCGAGCGGCGGCACGGCGCGCCGCGCCGGTCCGCTCTTCATTCCCTATGGCGGCTCAAGCTGGGGCGGCAGTGGCGGCTTTGGCGGGGGAGGGTTCGGCGGCGGCGGCTTCGGTGGCGGCTTTGGCGGCGGTGGCGGCTCGTCCGGTGGCGGCGGCGCCTCGGGAGGCTGGTGATGCGGCTCCTGCAGGCGATAGCTGCAGCCTTGCTGGCGCCGTGCCTCGGCCTGTGTGTAGGCGCGGCATCGGCTGCCGCATATGACTTTCCGCCGCTCAGCGGCCGTGTGGTCGATCAGGCCGGAATCCTCAATGCCGACATCCGCAGCGACCTGGCGGATAAATCGAAAGACCTCGAGGAAAAATCCGGCATTCAGCTCGTGGTCGCGACGGTGACGTCGTTGCAAGGCAGCGATATCGAACCCTACGCCAATGAGCTGTTCCGGACCTGGAAGCTCGGCCAGGCGCAGAAGAACAACGGCGTGTTGCTTCTGGTCGCGCCGAACGAGCGCAAGGTGCGCATCGAAGTCGGCTATGGCCTCGAGGGCACGCTGACCGACGCGGTCTCTTCGGTCATTATTTCGAGCGCCATCTTGCCACGTTTCAAAAACGGCGATTTTCCCGGCGGGATCGAACGCGGCGTCGGCGGCATCCTCGATGTGCTCGGTGGCGATACCACGGACTGGCAGCCGCAGGCCGGGGTGCGAGAAGACAGCCAGTCTTTTTGGTGGGCGCTTTTCCCGCTCTTTGGCTCCATCGGGTTACTTATCGTCGTGCAATTGTTCGCTATCAGTATCAGGCGGCTTTATCTCGGCCTGCGCTACGGCGACTGGCATCCCGCACCCGTGGGCCACTATGTCAGGCGCGGCAAGCATTTGGTCTTTGTTTCCGACAACGGGTGGGGCTCTTCGAGCTCAGGCAGTTCGTGGAGCAGCAGCGATTCGTCGAGCGGTAGCTCATCGGATTTTTCCGGCGGCGGCGGTTCGTCGGGTGGCGGCGGTGCATCAGGTAGTTGGTGATTTGGAGCAGGTGATGCAATTCGGCAAAGACGATTACGAGGCCGTCGCATCGGCAATCCGCGCGGTGGAGCAGAAAACCTCCGGCCAGATCGTCTGCGTGCTGGCGCATTCGTCTTCGGGTTATGTGCACGTCCCCATTTTGTGGGCAGTCGCGCTGGCGCTGTTCGCGCCGTGGCCGATGATCGACTTCACGCACTGGAGCGTGCAGCGGATCTTTCTGCTCCAGCTCGTCGTTTTCATCGTCGCGGGCCTGCTGTTTTCATGGATGCCGCTTCGGCTTCTGCTGGTCCCTCGTGCGCTGCAGCGGGCGCGCGCGCATCGTGCCGCCATCGAGCAATTCGTCGTTCGCGGCATCAGCCGCACCAAGAACCGCACCGGCATATTGATCTTCGTGTCGCTCGCCGAGCATTATGCGCACATCGTCGCCGACGATGGGATCGCTGCGAAAGCGCCGAATAGCGAGTGGCAGGCCGCGGTCGACGCGTTGACAGCGCATATTCGGCAGGACCAGATCGCCGCCGGATTCGCCGCCGCGATCGCGCGCTGCGGCGAGGTCTTGGCGAAACATGCGCCGCCGGATGGTTCGCCCAATGAACTGCCGGATCGGCTATACATCATGTGAGCCGGGTCGCCGGCTTTCGCGTCAATCTCGTGTCATCGAACAATCATAATGGACTTGCGGTCAAGAAGCTCCGCGCTTTGACGGCCGCATCGGGGTGGAGCGGATTGCTTGGCAGGAACGCCCGCAGATAACGCGCCGCGCTACGCGATCTATTTCGTGCCGCCCGCCTCATCGCAGCTCTATCGCTACGGCAGCTCGATCCTCGGCTACGATTCCTATACCGGCAGCGGCGTCCGTTTTCCGGATGAGTTCGGCAGCGGCGTTGTCAACTGGAACGAGCTCAGCACGACGCCGCGGCACTACGGCTTTCATGCGACGCTGAAAGCGCCATTCCATCTCACGCCGTCCTGCAGCGAACGGCAGCTCGTCAATGCGCTGCAAAATTTCGCCAGTCTCGGCCATGCGGTGCACAGCTTCGTGCCGATCCTGCGCGAGCTTGAAGATTTCATCGCCGTTGTCCCGCAAAAAGCCGAAGCTTCTCTCGATGCCCTTGCGGCCTCCTGCACGACGATTTTCGACGCCTATCGCGCGCCGATGTCGCCGCAAGAACGCGCGCGACGGCTCGCTTCGGGGTTAAGCCAGAGCCAGATTCAGAATCTCGATCGCTGGGGCTATCCCTTCGTCCTGTCCGAGTTCCGCTTTCACATGACGCTGACCGGCGCGGTGCCGCAGCGCCGCAAGAAGGCGATCCTCGCGGTGCTGCTCAGCGGCTTTCATCACATGAAAGTCGAGCGGTCGATTGCCATCGACAGGCTCGCACTGATGAAGCAGGAGACGAGCGAGGCTCCGTTCCGCGTGCTGGACGAAGCAACGTTGAAGATCGGTGCGCTAAAGCAGCTCTAGGAGCCCGGCGTCGCCCGGTTCGGAAACAATTGCGGCCGCAGTTTCGGATGGCCGGCCATGGTCTTGGGCGCATAAGGCGTCTCGGCACCGAGCGCTTCGGCGGCATGCCAGGCCCAGCGCGGATCGTAGATCGCGCCGCGCGCGATGCAGATCATGTCCGCCTTGCCGGAGGCAACGATGTCTTCGGCCTGCTGGTAGCCGGCGATCAGGCCCACCGTCATGGTGGTGATGCCGCTTTCCTTTTTCACCTTCTCGGCGAACGGCACCTGATAGCCGGCCGAGAGTGGAATCTTCTGCCGCGGGTCGAGACCGCCGGTCGAGACGTCCATATAGTCGAGGCCGCGCTTCTTCAGCTCCTTGGCGAGCAGCACCGTCTCTTCCGGCGTCCAGCCGCCGTCGACCCAGTCGGTGGCGGAGACGCGCATGCCGAGCGGTTTTTGCTCCGGCCACACCGCGCGCACCGCCTCGTACATTTCAATGGCGAAGCGCATGCGGTTCTCGGTCGAGCCGCCATATTCGTCGGTGCGCTGGTTGGAAAGCGGCGACAGGAATTGGTGCGCCAGATAGCCGTGCGCGCCGTGCAGCTCGATGACGTCATAGCCGATGCGGTCGACGCGCTTGGCGGCGTCGGCGAATTCGCCGAGGCAGCGCTTGATGTCCTCTTTGGTCATGGCGTGCGGCACCGGCCAGCCGGTATCGTAGGGGAGCGCCGACGGCGCTTCCGGCGTCCAGCCGCCTTCTTCCTTGGTCAGGATCGGCTTGCCGCCGGCAGCGGGCGGCGTGGTCGGGCCCTTGCGCCCGGCATGTGCGAGCTGCACGCCGAGCTTGGCAACGCCATATTGCCGGCAGAAATCGTGCACGCGCTTGAGCGCCTTTTCGTTGTCGTCCGACCACATGCCGGCGCATCTCGGCGTGATCCGGCCTTGCGGATTGACGTCGGTCATCTCGCACATCACGAGCCCGCCACAGCCGAGCGACATGTTGCCGAGATGCATCAGATGCCAGTCGTTCGCCGAGCCGTTGTCGGAATTGTACTGGCACATCGGCGACACCACGACGCGGTTGGGAAGCGTAAGACCGCGCAGCGTGATCGGAGAAAACAGGACGCTAGCCATAGGTGGAGACCCTTATTTTGAGAGGCTTTGGTGCTGAGAGATTCCAGGCCGGGGAGGGGTATAGCAGGCTGCTGCAATATCACGAAAAGCGGCCTCTGAGCACGCGCTATTGCTCGAACCGCGCCACCAGCTCGACATGGGCGGAATAGCGGAACTGATCGACCGGCGTGACCGATATGAGCCGGTAGCCGCCGTCGATCAGGATCCGCGCATCGCGGGCAAAGGTGCCGGGATTGCACGAGACGGCAGCGATCGCGGGAACGCGGCTTGCCGCGATCTCGCGCGACTGTGCCTGCGCGCCCTGGCGCGGCGGATCGAACACCACGGCGTCGAAGCGGTCGAGCTCGGCGGCGAGGAACGGATTCTTGAACAGATCGCGCCGCTCCGTGGCGACGGGTTTCAAGCCTGACGTGTTGGCGGCGCGTAGGAGCGCGGCGAGCGCCGCTTCGTCGTCATCGGCCGCGGTGACGCGCCCTTGTTCGGCAAGCCGTAGCGCGAATGGGCCGATGCCGGCGAACAGATCGGCCGTGCCTTTCTTTGTTCCCGCGGTGGCACAGATGTCCAAAACCAGCCGTGCCAGGGCCGCCTCGCCCGCAGCCGTAGCCTGCAAAAAGGCGGCCGGCGGCAGTGCCACGGTGGCCGAACCGACGCGGATCGTCGGCGCTCGCGCTTGCGCGATCAGTTCGCCATGGCGCGTGAGCCGCGCCAGATTGTGCGCGGCGATCAGGCCGGCCAGTGCCGACGTTGTCGTTGCAGTCAAGGGGCCGGAGCCGCGTACATCCACATCGAGGCCGACATCGGTCGCCGTGACTTGGATGTCGAGCGGTTTGCGCAGCGGGCTCAGCACTTCAGCGATGGCCCACGCGGCTTTGAGCGCGCCGTCGAGACGCTTGGCAAGAACCGGGCAGCGGTCGATTGGGATCACCTGATGGGCGCGTGCGGCCGAAAAGCCGACCTCGAGCACGTCATGAGTGCCGCGGCGGGCATGCAAGACCGCGCGGCGGCGGCCCTCGCCATGGGCATCGATCAGATCAGCGACCGGCGCTGCGATGCCTGCCTGGTGGAGCGCGTCGACTACGAGATCGCGCTTCCACGCCCGGTAAGCCGACGTCTCCCAGTGCTGCATGGCGCAGCCGCCGCAAATGCCGAAATGCGGGCAGATCGGCGCGATGCGTTGCGGACTTGCCGTCTCGACGCGGAGGAGCGCGCGGCGGTCGGGGTGGCCAGGCACGCTTTCGACTTCGACAGTCTCGCCCGGCAGCGCGGCGGCAACAAAAATCGGCCCGTCGGGGCGGTCAGCCACGCCATCGCCGCGATGGCCGATGCGGTCGATGACGAGATGCTCAACCACGTTCGGCCTCGATAAAAAATTCGCGATTGCCGTCACCGCCGGCGATCGCGGAGGGAACAATGCCGCCGACGTTCCAGCCGAGCGAAGCGACGAAGGCACCAATATCTTCACAAATCATTTTGTGAACGGTTTCGTCGCGCACGATGCCCTTCTTGCTGGCGCGGCGGTCGGCTTCGAATTGCGGCTTGATCAAAGCCAGGATTTGCGCGCGCGGCGTGAGCAGCTTGCTCACCGCGGGCAGCACGAGTTTCAGCGAGATGAAGCTGACGTCGATGGTCGCGAAGTCCGGCTGCGCGGGCAGGCAAGCGGGATCAAGTGTGCGGATATCGGTTTGCTCGATGAGGAGAACATCGTCACGGCCGCGCAGGCGTTCATGAAATTGGCCGGTGCCGACATCGACGGCGCAGACAGAGCAAGCGCCGCGCTGAAGCAGCACTTCGGTGAAGCCGCCGGTCGAGGCGCCGACGTCGAGGCAGGCGCGGCCTTTCACATCGAGCATGAAGTGATCGAGTGCGGCGGCGAGCTTCACGCCGCCGCGCGACACATAGGGATGTTCCGGCGCGGCGGCGATGACGGCGGTCGATGAAATCTCATCGGACGCCTTACGTACCGGCACGCCATCAGCGGTCACAAGGCCGGCAGCAATGGCCGCCTGCGCGCGGGCGCGGCTCTCGAACAAGCCGCGCGCGACCAGGAGCCGATCGGCGCGTTCGCGTCGGGTCATGGAGCAATTATACGACAACTGTCGGGGCCGCGTTGAGGACGCGGTCGCCAAAACGCACATGCCCGACACGAGGCCGGGCACGTGGGCGGAAAGCCGGTAGTGACCGTCTTAGGCGAGTTTCACCACTTCGCCATGTATGTTCTGGCCCAGCGCTTCGAAGGCCTTGGTGACGATGCCTTTGGCGTCGAGGCCGGCTTGGGCATACATGGCGTTGGGCGAGTCCTGATCGATGAAAATGTCCGGCAGCACCATCGAGCGAACCTTGAGCCCGCGGTCGAGCACGCCGTGCTCGGCGAGCGTCTGCAGCACATAGGCGCCGAAGCCGCCGATCGAGCCTTCCTCGATGGTGAGCAGCACTTCGTGCTCGCGGGCGAGCCGCAGCAGCATGTCGACGTCGAGCGGCTTGGCAAAGCGCGCATCGGCGACCGTGGTCGAGAGGCCAAAGGCGGCAAGCTCGTCGGCCGCCTTGAGGCATTCGCCGAGGCGGGCGCCGAGCGAGAACAGCGCCACCTTGGTACCTTCGCGCAGGATGCGGCCCTTGCCGATTTCGAGCGGCTTGCCTTCGGCCGGCATCGGCACGCCGAGGCCTTCGCCGCGCGGATAGCGCAACGCCGAGGGGCGATCGTCGATGGCAGCGGCGGTCGCCACCATGTGGACGAGTTCGGCCTCGTCGGCCGCCGCCATCACCACGAAATTCGGCAGGCAGCCGAGATAGGCGACATCGAACGAGCCGGCATGGGTCGGGCCGTCGGCGCCGACCAGACCGGCGCGGTCGAGCGCGAAGCGCACCGGCAGCTTCTGGATGGCGACGTCGTGCACGACCTGGTCATAGGCGCGCTGCAGGAAGGTCGAATAGATCGTGGCGAACGGCTTGAAGCCTTCGGTCGCCAGACCTGCGGCGAAGGTCACGCCATGCTGCTCGGCGATGCCGACATCGAACGTCCGCGTCGGAAACTCTTTCTCGAACAGATCAAGCCCGGTGCCGGACGGCATCGCTGCGGTGATGGCAACGATCTTGTCGTCCTTGCGCGCCTCCTTGATCAGGCTTTCGGCGAACACCTTCGTATATTGGGGGGCGCCGCCCTTCGACTTCTGCTGCGCGCCGGTAGCGACGTCGAATTTGACCACGCCGTGATATTTGTCCGCGGAACTTTCCGCCGGCTGATAGCCCTTGCCCTTCTGCGTGACGACATGAACCAGGAACGGACCGTTCTTGGCGTCGCGCACGTTTTCCAGCACCGGCAACAGATGATCGATATTATGGCCGTCGATCGGGCCGACATAGAAGAAGCCGAGCTCGTCGAACAGCGTGCCGCCGGTGACGAGACCGCGCGCATATTCTTCGACCGCGAGCGCGCGCTGCTCGAGCATTTTGGTCGGCATCGCCTTGGCGACCTGACGCACGATCTTGCGCAGGCGATGATAGCCGCGCCCCGAGACGCGCCGGGCAAGATAGGCCGACAGCGCGCCGACCGGCGGCGCGATCGACATGTCGTTGTCGTTGAGCACCACGATCAGGCGGGAATTCATGGCGCCGGCATTGTTCATGGCCTCATAGGCCATGCCGGCTGACATCGCGCCGTCGCCGATCACGGCGATGACGTTGTTCTGCTTGCCCTGCAGGTCGCGCGCGACCGCCATGCCAAGACCGGCAGAGATCGAGGTCGAGGAATGCGCGGCGCCGAACGGGTCATATTCGCTCTCGGCGCGCTTGGTGAAGCCGGAGAGGCCGTTGCCCTGGCGCAGCGTGCGGATGCGGTCGCGGCGTCCGGTCAGGATTTTGTGCGGATAGGCCTGATGGCCGACGTCCCAAATCAGCCGATCGGCCGGCGTATTGAAAACATAATGCAACGCGACGGTGAGCTCGATCACGCCGAGGCCGGCGCCAAGATGGCCGCCAGTCACCGCGACAGCGTCGACAGTCTCGCGGCGCAGCTCGTCAGCCACCTGCCGCAGCTGGGCGGGCTCAAGCTGTCTGAGATCATCCGGGGTTTTGATGCGGTCGAGCAATGGGGTCTTGGACGAAACCGTCACGCTGCGCTCCTTAGTTTTTTCAGGCGAATGTGTTCTTTCGGCCTAACGCCGATTTTTGGGGTCCCGGCAGCGGGCCCACGAATGGAATACGCGGATTTTAGCGTCCCCTACTAAGGTCCTTACACTATTATGGGCCGGGAGCGCAATTTAATCGGTAGGCTCTGGGTCGCGACCTGCAGGGAACTCTCAAGCGCTCCAATACCTTATCTCCGATCCCGGTTGCGCCGCTTAACCTTGTCTCTTTGACGCAACCCCCACGACGTGGGTTCAGTTCAGATTATAGCTAGGGGGCCGAGACGTTAATGCGACGATTTGTTTATAAGGGCCGGCGGGTGTGCCGGGGCGATGTGACGGAAATGGGGCGATCACCGCTGGTCGCATTAACCGTCATCTAGCGAGTGAGTTGCATTGTGGGGCTCGAAACTTACCGCAAAAAGCGCAAGTTCGATATTACCTCCGAGCCGCGCGGCCGCAAGCCGCGCTCGGGCGGCGACCGCTATGTCATCCAGAAGCATGACGCGACCCGGCTGCACTACGATCTGCGGCTTGAGCTCGACGGCGTTATGAAGAGCTGGGCGGTCACGCGCGGCCCGAGCCTCAATCCCGACGACAAGCGGCTCGCCGTCCATGTCGAGGATCACCCCATCGAATACAACTCCTTCGAGGGCACCATTCCGGAGGGCGAATACGGCGGCGGCACCGTGATGGTCTGGGACCGCGGCACGTGGACGCCCGAAGGCGATCCGCACAAGGGCTATGCAAAAGGGCATCTCGAATTCACCCTGCACGGCGAGAAGCTGCACGGCCGCTGGCACCTGGTGCGCATGCGCCCGCGCCGACCGCCGCGACGCCGGCCACGACAATTGGCTTCTCATTAAAGGCAAAGATGAAGAGGCGCGCAGCGGCCGCGCCGCCGATATTCTCGAGCAAGAGCCGCTGTCGGCGGCGACCGGCCGCTCGATGGAGGAGATCGCCGGCGGCAAAGGCAGAAAGCGCGTCTGGCACAGCAACCGCAAGGCCGGCGCGCCTAAAGATTCTTCCCGGCCGCAATCGCAGCGCGAATTCAAGGCGCAATTGAAGGCGCTCGCGCGCCGCGCGGACGAAGCCGGCAAGCAAATCGGCGGCACGCGCGAAGCCGGCGAAAAAGCCTGTTGCAAAACCGCGTTCACACGCAAAGTCGGCTGTTGCCAAGGTGGAGCGCAAAAGCGGGCAAGCGTCCCGCGCGGGCGCAGCACGCACAGCACGCACATCGGCGCATTCACGCGGAGGCTTGCCGGCCTTCATCCCGCCGAGCCTCGCCACGCTGCATGACGGTGCACCGAGCGGAAAGAATTGGTTGCACGAGATCAAGTTCGACGGTTACCGCATCGAGGCGCGGCTCGATCACGGCAAGGTGCAGCTGTTGACGCGCAAGCAATTGGATTGGACGCATCGCTTCAAGCCCATTGCCGAAGCGGTCAAGAAACTCGATGCGCAGACCGCGCTGATCGACGGCGAACTCGTCGTCGAGAACGATCAGGGCGTTTCAAGCTTCTCGCTGCTGCAGACCGATCTGAAAGACGGCCGTGACGACCGCTTCGTCTATCGCGCCTTCGATCTGTTATATCTCGACGGCCGCGATCTCACGCGAGAGCCGCTCACCGAGCGCAAAGCGGCGTTGCACCGGCTGCTCAAAGGCGAGAGCCGCAAGGGCCTCATTCGTTATGTCGAGCATTTCGACGGTGACGGGTCCACGATTTTCAAATCCGCCTGCGAAATGCATCTCGAAGGCATCATTTCGAAGCTGCGGGACGCGCCTTATCAATCTGGCCGCACGACCAATTTCATCAAGATCAAGTGCCATAACGAGCAGGAATTCGTCGTTGCCGGCTTCAGTCCGTCGGCGGCGATGCCGAAAGCGGTCGGCGCGCTGATCGCGGCGTTTCACGAGCACGGCAGACTGCGCTATGCCGGCCGGATCGGAACCGGCTATACGCGAGAGACGGCGCGCGATCTGTGGAAGCAGCTCGAACTGCTGCGCATTGACAAGCCGCCGGTCGCGCTGCCGCCGGACGAGCGGCGCAAGGATGTCGTCTGGGTCAAGCCGCAGATGGTGATCGAGGCTGAATTCCGCGGCATCACCCATGACGGGTTGTTGCGGCAGGCTTCGTTCAAGGGGCTGCGCGAGGACAAGCCGGCGCGCGAAGTGGTGCGCGAGACGCCCGCGGCTGCGAGTTCTGCCGCCAATTCCGCTGCAATGGCGCAGCGGCAACCGGTACGAAAATCCGGCAAGACTTCCGCGCGCTCCTCAAACAGCAACCGGAAAGATGTCGAAATCGCCGGTGTCCGCCTGACGCATCCGGATCGCGTCTATTGGGCCGATGCCAGCGTCACCAAGGAAGATCTCGCCGCCTACTATGTGCGGGCATGGGATGTCATGGCGCCGCATATCGTCGGCCGGCCGCTTGCAATGTTGCGCTGCCCGGAAGGAACCGCCGGAGAGTGCTTCTTCCAAAAGCACATCGCGCAGAACATCAAGCAATCGTCGCTGCGCCATGTCGTCAAGGCCAAGGAGCATGACGTCATCGCGGTCGAGAAGCTCGAAGAGCTGATCGAACTGGTGCAATCCGGTGCGCTCGAAATTCACGTCCGCGGCTCGCGGCTCGATAGTCTGGAAGCCTGCGACCGCATCGTGTTCGATCTCGATCCCGGCGACGGCGTTGCCTGGAAGGACGTCATCGCCGGCGCCAAGGAGGTCCGCGATCGGCTCGCCGAACTGAAGCTGAAGAGCTTTGCCAAGCTCACCGGCGGCAAGGGCATTCACGTCATGGTGCCGATCGCCGGTGCCGACTGGGAAACAACCAAGACTTTCACCGCGACGATTGCGGCGGCGATGGCCGAGGACAGTCCAAAACTTTATCTCGCCAAAATGACCAAGGCGCTGCGTGACGGCCGAATCTTCATCGACTACTTGCGCAATACGCGTGAGGCGACCTCGGTCGCCGCTTATTCGACGCGGGCGCGGGCGGGCGCGCCGGTGTCATTGCCGCTGTCATGGGAAGCGCTGTCGCGCACCACGAGCGGCAATCAATTCACGCTGCCGAGCCTGAAGAAAATCCCCGATGCCTGGGCCGATATCGGCAAGGTGCGGCAGAAGCTGCCGGATATCACGAAAAAGCCGCGATAGAGCCGGCGCGCGGAACTCCTCCCGGGCCCGCGCGGCTCCTTCGATCAGGGTTTCTTAATCGTTGCGCGCAACGATGCGCGGCGCGCTGGGATCAAAGCGGCTTGAGCGGCCCAGGGCCAATTCTCCGAACAGAGTGGGGCATTCAATGCGTTTGTTGCGTAATTGCGTGTTCGCGTTGGCGACGGCGTTCGTCGCTCATTCCGCCTGGGCCCAAGATGTCACCGGTTCGATAGGTCCGGCATCGGTCGGATGTCCCGGCAATCCGAATCCGCCGGGTAACGTTCTTGGCGTATCCCGCACCGTCGAGATCGATACCACCGGCGGTCCCGGCTTCGGCTCCGAGCAATTCAAGGCCTATGATTTTCTGCAACCGGGCGAAGTGGTGCTGACCTTCGATGACGGGCCGTGGCCGGGCAATACGCCTGCCGTGCTCGCCGCGCTTGCGGCGCAGTGCACCAAGGCCGTGTTCTTTCCGATCGGCGAGCATGCGATGTGGCATCCCGAGCTGCTCAAGCAGGTCGCGGCGGCAGGACACACGATCGGGTCGCATACCTGGTCGCATGCCGATCTGGCGAAGCTTCCCGCCGACCAGGCGCAGGACGAAATCGAGAAAGGGTTCAGTGCCGTTCACGCGGCGCTCGGTCAGCCCGAGGCGCCGTTCTTCCGCTTCCCCGGCCTCCGTCACACGCCGGAACTCGTCTCGTATCTCGGAACGCGCAACATCAGCGCGTTTTCCGCCGATTTCGATTCACAGGATTTCAAGATCCATAAGCCCGACCTGGTCATTGCCTCGGTGATGACCAAGCTGAAGAAGAGCGGCAAGGCCATCATCCTCATGCACGATTTTCAGCATGGCACGGCGCTCGCTTTGCCGGAGCTGCTCGTCCAGTTGCAAGCAAACGGCTACCGGATCGTGCAGGTGAAAGCCAAAGCTCCGGTGACCACGCTGGCCCAGTACGACGAGCAGGTCGGCAAGCAATTCGGCGGCGCGACTGCCAATTCCCGGCCGCTCTCGAGCATCGTGCGCACGATCGACAGCTCGACTTTTAATGATCGTTTCGCCGTGACGCCCGCGGCGCGATAGGTTTGGTCGTCGGCTGTTCGCGCACTCTTGCAGGTGGCGCGTTGGCATAAACCGCCCGGTCGTGAGGCCGGCGCAGCGCGGGCGTTCTCTGATGCGAATGTCAAACAGCGACGCTTTTGATCCTCCCCCGCAACAGCGGGGGAGGTGCCGCGCGCAGCGCGGCGGAGGGGGCTTGTGCCGCAGTCCATCGGCGAAAACTTGCAGGAGGCGGCGCGGGTAAAGACGCAACACGTTTTTTATTCGCGTGTTCCGCCACAGGCCCCCTCCGGCTTGCTTTGCTCGCCACCTCCCCCGCTGTTGCGGGGAGGATCAGCGCGTTTCGCTCGCAATGACGAAAGAGAAAAGAAAGAACGAACGAAGAAGAAAAAAAGAAGGAAGCGGAACGCCGACAGACGCAGTGTTTCGTGTCCGCACCAGCGGGTGCGGGGCGCGCCACGGAGTGCCGGCTTGCGCCGACCCTCCGCTGCGGGCGCGCTCGCCTGTCGGCGTTCCACTGACGGTTCTAACGCGCGGGCTTCCGCCGTTGCGCGCGGCTTCAGGCCAGGCTTCCTGGGACGTGGCCGGAGCGCCGGTCTGTCACATCCCCCTTCCGAGGGCAGAACCGAACGCAGTTTGTGCGGGCGTTACCCGCCCCAACCTGTCCCAGTCCAGTGACGCACCTCACGGACCGGTCCTAGTGCCGGCCAGCTGATGCCCGAAGCCGCCCGGGTGCGGGTCGTAACGCCGCCCGCGGGCACCGCACTCGCCCCGGCCTTCAGGTCTACCTCCCGAAGGCGTCCTTCATGAGGGCGATTATCCCCTACTTGACTAGTTTTAACCATTGGACTATATCGCCTCCATCGACATTGGAGGCCGACATGGCCCGCGTTAAATCCGTAAAACAGCTTACAAATCAGCAATTTAACGACATGTTTGCGACCGAGGATGATTGCAAGAACTATCTCGTTAAGCGACGCTGGCCCGAGGGCATCCATTGCCCGCGATGCGGGAATGTTGACGTTTATCCCGTGACCAATCGGCCCTTCCACTGGCAATGCAGCCAGTGCGGTAAAGCCGGTGGCGGCTATCGGTTCTCTGTGCTGGTCGGCACCATCTTTGAGAATACCAACAAGCCGCTCCGTGACTGGTTCAAGGTCATCCACCTCATGCTGACCAGCAAAAAGGGGATGAGCGCATTGCAGATCATGCGCTACATGGGGTTCGGTTCCTACAAGACGGCCCTCTACATGTGCAATCGCATCCGCGCAGGTCTGTCCGAACACAAGCCCGATAAGCTCGCTGGCATCGTTGAGGTTGATGAAACCTACATCGGCGGAAAGGCTCGCAATCGCCATTGGGACAAGCGTGACGGCGGAACGGGCGGTCCCGGCTCCGGTAAGATCGCGGTCGTCGGCGCGATCCAGCGCAAGGGCAATATCGTTGCGCGGGTCATTGAGCACTGCGACCGTGAAACCCTGTTCGGCTTCATCCGCGAAACGATCTCTAACAAAGTCAGCTTGATCGCTACCGATGATGCGCGGCCCTATGACACGCTCGGCAAAGAATATCCGCACGGCGTAGTCGATCACTCGCTCGGCGAATACGTCGTCGGTGCCGTTCACACGAACACGCTTGAAGGTTTCTGGTCGATCTTCAAACGCGGTGTCGTTGGCACGTTCCACAAGGTCAGCGCTAAGCACATGCCGTTGTACGTCGCGGAATTTCAGTTCCGCTACAATAATCGAGATAACATGGACATTTTCGGTGCTGCGATAGCACGGTGCTGAGACGCCACCATAGCCGCAGAAAACGGAGGCGATCTCAGTGAGCAGGAAAAACAAATCCAAAGGTAAGGGCACTCCTAATTCACAAGCAACACCATCAGCGCCCACGCTGACATCAACGCCACCGCAACCACAAAGCCTGTCAGCAACACTAAAACAGCATCCTGTGTTTCTAGGGATTTCGTTGCTTGCGTCTGTCCTGGTGACTGCTGCCACGGTGATACCGGCGGCAGGATACGCCAAGGAAAGATGGCAAGAAACGATTGCGACAGTCGATTTTTCTGGTGACATCGATCAGAGCAAACCATTTTCAATTCCACTTGTCGTTACGAACCCCAGCCAGATTTTTTCCATGTACAACCCCAAAATTTCATGTTGGGTGGATGTTGAGTACAAGAGTGCCGGAAATGTCTCTAAGGCACTTATGGCGGCGGATCAGGGCGCGATTGGCGTTGGACTCGAAGTCAAACCTAAAGAGACGCGAAATTATCTCTGCAATATGCCTGACAATTTCACGCTGCGCGCGGCGCCGCCCGGCACCGGACCGATTCTGCCCGTGAAGCAGGCGGACATGCTGGTAGCAATTGATTATGAAACTTGGGTGCCATGGACCGTTGCTCGCCGCGCCGTGACAAAGTTTGTCATGTTCCAAACTACTGTAGGCTTCCGTTGGATTAAGGGGGACTGGGTAGGATCGCAGATGGCCATCGTCTGGCCGCCGGGCAGCGAGCCACCATGGCGCGATCAAAAACCAAAATAGCCGTCCCATTTTCAGTTACCTCGCTCATTTTGGGGACGAGCTGGAAGGCACCGAACCCGCGACAAAACTAGTCAAGTCCGGGCCAATCGCCTTCATGAGCGAGATTCGCAATACTGTAACTGAAATGGTGATAAACGTCAATGAAAAAGAGACCACTCCGCAACTCAGTCCGCTCGGCTGCGGAAGCGGGCGTCAGTCAATCGCGGCCGCACGTTCGCTCTGTGCCAAGAACAGACATCCACTTCTGAAGGTGATTAGCTATTGGCGGCTAGTGGACCCTTTTCCATATAAGCTGCGCAGCCTCTGCGGGATTGGCTGTCGAACTCGCTGCCGAGTATCGCAGTTCGTCGCCCTCGAACTCGAACTTCCTTTGTTGATCAGTTGCCTCCCAGTTGGGGAATGAGCTGCGCTCGATATGAAGGGTGACGATGCGGTCGGTCTCATTCACGGTGTAGGTGCCGAAATACGCGACCACGCCGTGCGATATGGCCTCGTATTCCTGCGGCGTGCCCACCATGCGATTGTTAGAGGCGAATTTCGGCAGATTGGCTGCCGTGACCTGTGTGGCAAAGCGCGCACCGTCAAACACCAACATGCCTTTGGCGTTAGGCCCGAAGGGTTCGATTGCGATGCCATCCGGGCGCACGTAGCGGATTGAGACGAGTGACCAGGTGCCCACAAACTGGTCCTTGACGGGCTGGGTCGTTGCCATGCGGCTTGCAAGCGGCAACAGCAGCAGACACATCATTGCAATAAGCAGGGTTTTTCGCGGCACGGCCTGACCTTCCGAGTTGGTCCTTCGCCTTTTACAGGTTCCTCGATTATGTGATAAATCCATATTGTCGGAACGACCTGTTCGCCTGAGCCGAACAATGCGAGGGACCGAATTTGCCGAAATGTCCGCCTTTGCGGCGATTGCCGAGCAGCGAAGCTTTGCTAAAGCAGCAGCGCAGCTAGGACTCGGCAAGTCCACGCTCAGCCAGAATCTTCGATCGTTGGAGGAGCGGCTGGGCGTCAGGTTGTTGAATCGAACTACCCGCAGCGTCTCGCTTACTGAAGCTGGTGCGCGTCTGCTCGCGCGCGTGGCTCCTTCGCTTGTCGAGTTGAATGCGGCGGTCGACGAAGTTGCTAATCACCAGCAAAGTCCAACGGGATTGCTGCGTCTCGTCGTGCAGCCGCCAGTCGCAACCTTGCTCATCGAACCGATACTTGCGCGCTTCTTGGGGAAATATCCCGGCGTCCAAATGGATATTGCGGTCGTCAAGATGCCGGCCGATATCGTCGCCGAAGGCTTTGATGCGGGCATTCGTATCGGCGAACAGATCGACCGCGATATGATCGCGATGAGAGTCATGGGCGAAGTACGCTTCTTAGTCGTCGCCTCGCCCGATTACGTCGCGCGTCATCCACAGCCTAAAACACCGCGCGACTTGCGCCATCATGATTGCATCCGCAATCGTCTGCCGAACGGCGCAATTTTCGGATGGGATTTTGAAAAGAACGGCAAGGTGCTGCATATCAGTGTTGAAGGCCGTCTGATTGTGAATGACATAGAGCTTTCGATCCGTGCGGTCCGCGAGGGTCTCGGACTGGCGTACCTGTTGTACGAATATGTCGCTGCCGATCTCAAAGCGGGTCGACTCGTTCCGTTATTGGAGGATTGGTCGCCACGATTGTCGGGTTTCTTTCTTTACCATTCGAGCCGCCGCCAGATCACCGGCCCACTCCAGGCTTTAATCACATTCTTGAAGGCAGAAGCTGCGCGGCGTGGAGTTACTCCTGCGACGCCGCCGAGCGCTGGCGTCTATCCAACTCATCGCCTGGCCGGCAAATCGCGTCGATAAATAGCGACGGCGGCTGATCGCACCCAATTTGGCCAAGTCGCCTTCGGATCATTAGGCGACGTCGCCAGTTGCCCCGACCATCTCCGCTTTGCTCCCAAAGATGGTCAGGGGAGGAGCGGCTCAAATCAGCGCCCGCCGCTGCAGCGACTGTGGTCGGCCAGCAATCGACTTTGAGACCATTCTTCTTCTGATAATCGCCGAGCGCGGAGCGCATCAGTATGCCGGCCTTGTCGTTGATCCTGTCGTTGTAATAGCCCCGCGCGGTGAGGATCTGCTGCATGCGGTCGAGATCGGCGGTCGCGCTACGTCTGCTTGCGCGGCCTCAGCGTATTTTGTGACTGAAACTCAGCACGAAGCGCCGGATCAAGCCCGGCGGCGAGGGGGCAGGGCGTGGCGGACATGGCGTGAACTATCCCGCGAGCTTGAAGCGCTCCGCCTTCGGCTCGAAGCGCGCGCGAAAGATTTCCGCGTCCATCGGGTCCGCGAAGCAGTAGCGCACGAAGGCTGCGTAATCGTCTTCGACATACATGTCGAACTTCTCGACATGATCGATCAGGAAACTCAAAATCTCGCTGTCGTCGCAGAGCTGCCGCCGCGGCAGCACCACCTGATACGGGCATTCCTCGTCGAGCTGACGCAGCCAAGCGTTGCGCTTGTCAGAGCTGCGTTGTGCTGGTCAGTGCCGCGTTGGTCGGAGCTGGTTTTGTCCGAATCCGTCATCGCTTTACCCATCGTTTGACCTCTTGATCCGAACGATGGATTGTTCTCCATTTGTTCCAAAAAGTCAAGCGGAAATGCCCATTTTACAGGGACAACTGCGAGATCGTGGGTACCACAATAGGCAGGGGATCAGGCCGACTGGCTACTCAACATCCAGCGGCGTCGTGCCGGTGGGTTTGCCGCCGGCGTCAAGCGTGATCTTTTCGACGCGCGCCTCGGCCAGGCGCAAAACCTCCTCGCAGCGGCGCTTGAGCGCTTCGCCGCGCTCGTAAATCGTCACCGATTCCTCAAGCGGCACCTTGCCCTCTTCGAGCCGCTTGACGATCGATTCCAGTTCCTCGATCGCCCGCTCGAACGGCAATTGCTTGATATCGTCGTTGCTCTTCTGCGCCATCATCTGCCTGGTGTCGTAGCCTGAGGCTGTTTTGCTCCCGGATTGCGCGCGGCGCAATCCGGGCTACGGAATTATCCACGCATCAGCGCCGTCATTATTATCCGCGCATCAGCGCCGTCACATTACCCGCGCATCAGCGCGGTCACGTGGGCGGCGACCGAATTGCCCAGCGCCTGCAAATCGTAGCCGCCTTCGAGCAGCGACACGACACGGCCGCCGGCGCAGGTGTCGGCGAGCTCCATCAGCTTTTTCGTCGCCCAGGCGAAGTCCTCTTCGGTGAGGTTGAGATTGGCGAGCGGGTCGCGGTAATGCGCGTCGAAGCCCGCGGAAATGATCAGGAGCTCGGGTCTATATTCGTTGAGCCGCGGCAGGATGCGGTCCTCGAACGCGGCCTTGAACTTGTTGCCATCGTCGCCCGGGCGCAGCGGCGCGTTGACGACGGTATTGTGTTCGCCGCTCTCGCCGATGGCGCCGGTGCCGGGAAACAGCGGCATCTGATGCGTCGAGCAATACATCACCGTCTTGTCGGTCCAGAAAATCTCCTGCGAGCCGTTGCCGTGATGCACGTCGAAATCGACGATCGCGACCCGCGCCATGCCGTGATGGTTCTGCGCGTGGCGGGCGGCAATGGCGGCATTGTCGAACAGGCAGAACCCCATTGGCCGTGCCGTCTCGGCGTGATGGCCCGGCGGCCGGGTCGCGACAAAGGCGTTCGCGGCTTTTTTTGCTAGAACTTCATCGACGGCGAGCACCGCGCCGCCGGCGGCGCGCAGTGCCGCCTCATAGGTGCCGGGCGACATTGAAGTGTCGCCGTCGAGCTGGATCAGTCCTTCGTCCGGCGAGGCGTCGCGCAGCGCGGTGATGTAGTCCATCGGATGGCAGAGCGCGATCGTTTCGACGGACGCGAGCGGCGCCTCGACGCGGGCCAGCGCCTGGAATTTTTCCGCCTCGAGCGCGCGCTCGATGGCGCGCAGCCGGTCGGGACGTTCCGGATGGCCCTGCGGCACGAGGTGCTGCAGGCAGGCGGGATGCGAAATCAAAAGCGTGGACATGGCTCACACTTAAGGCGAGGAGGCGGAGAAGGAAAGGTGCCTAGATTTCGTTTGAGCACGATCTTTTCCGAAAGCCGGTTTCCACCCTCGGATCAAGTCCAAGGGCACGCTTTTCGGGATCGTGCTCTACGCAAGCGCCGCATCGGCGCCCATGACGCCTTCGGCACATTCGACCACGGTGCGTTCAAGACCGCCGGCCTGGACCGCGAAATTCTCGGCGAAAAACCGCGTCACCGCGATGCGCGCCGCGGTATCGGCGCCGAGCCGCAGCGCCGCCAGCGCTTCCTTGGCGAGGAGCACGCCGCCGGTGGCAAGTCCGAACAGCCGCAAATAGGGCGTGGCGCCGACTAGCGCCGCATCCGGTTCTTTCTCAAGCCGGGCGAGCAGCCAATCGGTGGCGCGCGACAAGCTCTCGACCGCATCGCCGAGCCGCACCGGCGCCCAGCCGAAACCCGGATCGTTGCTGGCGCTGAGCTCGCGCACGATGCCGCGCAGCTCCTCGATATGCGCGGCGACCGCGGCGCCGCCGGCCAGCGGCAATTTGCGCGTCACCAGATCGATCGCCTGGATGCCGTTGGTGCCTTCATAGATCGCGGCGATCCGCGCATCGCGGAAATGCTGCGCCGCGCCGGTTTCTTCGATGAAGCCCATGCCGCCGTGCACCTGCACGCCGAGCGAGGCGACTTCGTTGCCGATATCGGTCGAGAACGCCTTGGCGACCGGCGTGAGCAGGGAGGCGCGCTGCTCGGCGGCCTTGCGTGCAGTATCGTCTTTGCTGCGCTCGCCGCGATCGAGCGCGATGGCGGTCGCATAGCAGATCACGCGCGCCGCTTGGGTGAGCGCGCGCATGGTGAGCAGCATGCGCCGCACGTCGGGATGGGCGATGATCGGCGCCATTTCGCCGGGCTTGGTGCCGGCTGCGCGACCCTGTTTGCGTTCGCGCGCATAAGCCAACGCCTGCTGCGTCGCGCGCTCGGCGATGCCGACGCCTTGCAGGCCGACCGCGAGGCGGGCGCGGTTCATCATGGTGAACATGCAGGCCATGCCGGCATTTTCCTGGCCGATCAGGTAACTGACAGCGCCACCATCATCGCCGAAGATCATGGTGCAGGTCGGCGAGCCGTGAATGCCGAGCTTGTGCTCGACGGAATGCGCCCGAACATCATTGCGCTCTCCCAACGAACCATCCGGCTTGAGCAGGAATTTCGGCACCAGGAACAGCGAAATGCCGCGCGTGCCCGGTGGCGCATCGGGCAGCCGCGCCAGCACGAAGTGAATAATATTGTCGGTGAGATCGTGCTCGCCGTAAGTGATGAAGATCTTTTGTCCGGTGATGCGATAACTGCCGTCCCCGGCGCGTTCGGCGCGCGTGCGCAGCGCGCCGACATCGGAGCCGGCCTGCGGCTCGGTGAGCTGCATGGTGCCCATCCATTCGCCGGACACGAGCTTTTCCAGATAGATCTTCTTCAGCTCCTCGGTGCCATGGACGTCGAGTGCGTCGATCGCCGCCATGGTCAGCATCGGGCCGTCGGCGAAGGCCATCGAGGCTGAGTGCCACATTTCGGTGCAGGCGGCATTGACGATCTGCGGCAGCGCCTGGCCGCCGAAGGCAAGCGGCGCGGCGAGCCCGTTCCAGCCTCCCGCCTGCCAAGCCTTGTAGGCTTCCTTCCAGCCCGGCGCCGTGGTGACGGCGCCGTCCTTGAACGGCGTGCCGTATTTGTCGCCGTCACGATTGAGCGGCGCGATCACTTCCTCGGCGAAGCGTCCGGCTTCCGTGAGCACCGCATCGATATCGTCGAGCGTCAATTCGCCGAACAGGCCTTGCTCGATCGCGGATGTGAGCGAAGCGCCGTGCTTGAGCGCGAAAGTAATATCGGCAAGCGGGGCCTTATAGGTCATGGAAAGAGGCCATAGGTCGGGAACATGGGTCGGGCACGTCCGGCTGGGTGCCTATGACGCGATTATAGGGACATTATTATTCCGGCCTCAATCGCTTAAGGCGCTGGAATATCGTCCGGCACAAAGAAGTCCTGCGCCAAAGGCTGCGCCGGATCGACGCGATAGCGCCCGAAATCGGTGACGCCGTTTTCGGCAAGGAAATTATCGTCGATCAGAAAATTGCCGGTGAATTCGCGCGACGGCTTGGCAAAAACCGCATAGGCGGCGTCGGCGACGATGTCGGGCTTGCGCCCGCGCTGCATCATTTCCGCGCCGCCGAGGAGATTTTGCACCGCGGCGGTGGCGATCACGGTCCGCGGCCACAGTGCGTTGACGGCGATGCCTTGCGGCCGCAACTCGCCGGCAAGCCCGAGCACCACCATGCTCATGCCGAATTTGGCCATCGCGTAAGCGGTGTGCGGCGCGAACCATTTCTCCCTCATGTCGAGTGGCGGCGACATCATGAGGATGTGCGGATTGGCAGCTTTCGCCAGATAGGGAATGGCGAATTTAGACACGACAAAAGTGCCGCGCGCATTGATCTGATGCATCAGATCGAAGCGCTTCATGTCGGTTTGCGCAACCGAGGTGAGCGAGATGGCGCTGGCATTGTTGACGACGATGTCAATGCCGCCGAACTGCGCCGCGGTCTTGGCGAGCGCGTCCTGCACCAAGGTCTCGTCGCGGACGTCGACCATCAAGGGCAGCGCCTTGCCGCCGGCACGCTCGATCTCTTGGGCTGCGGTATAGATCGTGCCTTGGAGCTTCGGATGCGGCGTCGCGGTTTTTGCGGCAATCGCGACATTGGCGCCGTCGCGCGCGGCGCGCAGCGCTATGGCAAGTCCGATGCCGCGCGAGGCGCCGGTGACAAAGAGCGTTTTTCCGGCAAGCGACATTGCAGGTCCTTTGTCCCGGTGGATTTTATTTCTTGCGCGCGAAGAAGGCGGCAAAGGCCGCGCGCGCCTCGTCGGATTTCAACAGCTCCCTAAAATGCATCGCCTCGGTCTCGATGCGCTCGGAGACGTTCTCGGTCTGGCTGCGCATCAGGCGGCGCGCCAGCTTGACGGCGTTCGGCGGCAGCGCCGCGATCTCCCGCGCCGCCTGGAGCGCGGTATCGTCCACCGCGCCGGCATCGACCACGGTGTTGACGATGCCGGCTTCTTTCGCGTCGGCGGCCGACAGCGGGCGGCCCATCACCAGGAGCGAAAAAGCCCGCGCGTGACCCATGCGTTGCGGCGCCAGCAGGCTCGATGCCGCTTCCGGAATGAGTCCGAGCTTGAGAAACGGCGTCGCGAATGTCGCGCCGGTCGCGGCGACGACGTGGTCGCAATGCAGCAGCATGGTCGTGCCGATGCCGACGGCGATACCGCCGACCGCTGCCACCAAAGGTTTTTCGTTCTTCTCCAGGGCGTGGAGGAAATCGACCGTGACCGGCTCCAGCCCGCCCTCGGCGCGCTCTTGAAAATCGGCGATATCGCTGCCGGCGCAGAACGCGTTCTGCGCACCGGCGAGGACAACACAGCGGATGGCCGGATCGCCGCTGGCCTCGCGCAAGGCGCGAGTCATTTCCGCATACATCGGTTGCGTCAGCGCGTTCTTCTTCTCCGGCCGGTTCATGCGGATGATGCGGACACCGTCCGAATCTCGCACGGCGATTTCCCGGACAATGATCGAGTCGGTCATAGGCCCTCTATGGCGTCCGCCGTGCGTTTGGCACATTAATATAAGGGCGCATTATAAGTGGAGCCGAGGGCGCCGACAGTGCCGAAAACAGTGGATTTGCCGCGCTGTCGCGGGGTTTGCCGTTCCGCCGTCGCGGTAAAGATTGATCCGTGGGGGGTGTGTCGCTATGGTCCGGGCCGCCGACGGCGCCGCAGTTGCAGGCGACCGATCGGCAATCCCGGTGAGCATTGGGGCGTAGCCAAGTGGTAAGGCAGCGGATTTTGATTCCGCCATTCCCTGGTTCGAATCCAGGCGCCCCAG
>CAVUNZ010000015.1:0-1343750 GCA_963742975.1 uncultured Alphaproteobacteria bacterium
CCCGGTTGGCTCGGGTGGGATCCGTCAGTCCTAGGATAGTACTAGGCCTTTTTATGGTTCCCGCAGCGCGGTTGAGTAGGGCGCATGAAGGCTGCACTGCTCATCAAGTTCGGGTCGCCCCTCGAAGTGGGGACCCTGCCCGACCCTGTGCCCGGGGCCGGGGAAATCGTCGTCGACGTGGTGGCCGCCGGGGTGCTGTCCTACACCGGCGAGGTGTTCAGCGGGGCGCGCAACTACGAGATGGAGCTGCCCCTGGTACCGGGCACCGCGGCCATCGGCCGGGTCCGGGCGACCGGGCCGGACAGTACCCGGCTGAAGCCGGGCGACTGGGTCGCCTGCGACATCACCGTGCGCTCGCGGGACGACGCGCAGACCCCGGACATCGTGCTCCAGGGCTGGAGCGCGCGCGGTGCGGGTGGCCGCCAGCTGATGCGGCACTTCCGGCACGGCGCCTTCGCGGCCCAGATGATGATCCCGGCCGAGAACGCGATCCCGCTCGGGCCCATCGACGCGGCCGACGCCGGGCGGTGGACCGCGCTGAACCTGCTGCTGGTGCCGTTCGGCGGCCTCACGGCCGTTGACCTGCAGCCTGGTGAGACCGTCCTGGTCAGCGGGGCGACCGGGAACTACGGCAGCGCCGGGGTGGCGGTCGCGCTGGCCATGGGGGCGGCCCGGGTGGTCGCACCGGGCCGGAATGGATGCGTCCTGGACGAGCTGGCCCGGCGGTTCGGGGACCGGGTCCGGACCGTCCGGCTGACCGGCGACCCCGAGCAGGATCAGCCGCGCATGCAGTCGGCGGCGGAGGGTCCGATCGACGTAGTGCTGGACCTGCTGCCGCCCGCGGCGGGCCCGGCTCCGGTCCGGGCCGCGGCGTTGACCGTACGGGAGTTCGGCCGGGTGGTGCTGATGGGGGGCGTGGACGCGGACCTCGCGTTGCCGCTCAGGTGGCTGATGCGCAACAGCATCACCGTGCGCGGGCAGTGGATGTTCCCGCGGGCGGCCGCGCCCCGGCTGGTCAGCCTGGTCCGGGCCGGCCTGCTGGACCTGAACCAGTACCAGGTCAGCGAGTTCAGCCTGGATGACGTGAACCAGGCCGTCGAGCACGCGGCCGGCGACAAGCCGTTCATGCTGACCGTGGTCCGGCCTTAGCCTGGTCAAATGCCAAAAGGCCGGTTTGAAGCGTTCAGCGACGGCGTCATCGCGATCCTCATCACGATCATGGTTTTGGAGCTGCGCACCCCGGACGGGAAGACCTGGGGCGCGCTCAAGGACGACGTGCCGGTACTGCTGGCCTACCTGCTCAGCTTCGTCATGCTCGGCATCTACTGGAACAACCACCACCACATGCTCCAAGCGGTCTCCCGCATCTCCAGCGGGGCGCTGTGGGCCAACCTGGACCTACTGTTCTGGCTGTCGCTCATCCCGTTCGTCACGGCCTGGATGAGTGAGAACAGCTTCGCCCAGGCCCCGGTGGCCGCCTACGGCATCGTGCTGCTGGCCGCCGGAGCGGCCTACTTCGTGCTGCAGCGGGTGCTGCTGCGCGTCGAAGGCCCGGATTCGCCCCTGGCCCGGGCGATCGGCCGCGACGTCAAGGGGAGGGCCTCGGTGGTGCTCTACATCCTCGGGATCGGCCTGTCGTTCGTCGACCGCTGGCTCGGTCTCGCGGTCTACGTGGTCGTGGCGTGCCTGTGGCTGGTGCCGGACCGGCGCGTGTCGCGGACCATCACGTCCGGCCCCGATCGTTGACAGCCGGTTGGCCACCGCCTTAGCGTTGGACCGCTCCAACAAGGGTAGGGCGACAGGCGGGCAGCGGGCCGAGAACGGTGGCGTGGCGACCCCGGGGACGAGACCAGGTAAGGGCCGGCCGACGCTGGAGACGGTGGCGGCCCAGGCCGGCGTGTCCCGGTCGCTGGCCTCGCTGGTGCTGAACAACTCGCCCAAGGTCAGCCCGGCCAGCCGGGACGCGGTGCTGCAGGCCGTGGCCGACCTGGGTTACCGGCCCAACGCGGCCGCCCGGCGGCTGGCCGAACAGCGCTCCCGCACGGTCGGCGTGCTGCTCAACGACCTGCGGCAGCCGTGGTTCGCGGACATGCTGGACGGACTGACGCCGGTCCTGCACGGGGCGGGCAAGCACATGCTGCTGGGCGACGGCCGCATCGACCAGCTGATGGACGACACCTTGACCTGGTCGTTCCTCGATTACGGGGTGGACGGCCTGGTGCTGGCCGGGTCCATCCCGCTGTCGCAGGCCGTGCGGTCCGTGGCCAGCACGATCCCGACCGTCGCGGTTGGCGGACGCGGCCTGGACCTCGAGCTGCCACACGTGGACGTGCTGGCCAACGACAACGAGCGTGGGGCGGCCCTGGTGGTCGAGCACCTGACCGGCCTCGGGCACACCCGCATCGCGCACATTTCCGGTCTGCCCAGCCTGGCCGGCCAGCTCCGGATGCAGGGCTACCAGGACGCCATGCGGGCGGCCGGGCTCAGCGCCGAGGCGCTGGTCGTGCCGGGGGACATGAGCGAGGAGGGCGGTTACCGGGTCACGGTCGAGCTGCTCAGCCGCCCGGACCGCCCGACCGCCATCTTCGCCGCCAACGATCTGACCTGCGTCGGTGCCCTGTCCGCGGCGACCGCGCTGGGGGTCCGGGTGCCCGCGGAACTGTCGCTGGCGGGGTTCGACAACTCCCTGTTCGCCCGGCTGCGCGCCCTGTGGCTGACCAGCGTGGACGGCACCGCCAACCTGATGGGCCGGCAGGCCCGCCAGATGCTGCTGGAACGGATCGAGCACCCGGCCGCGCCTGCCCAGACCCGGTTGCTGCCACCCCGGCTGGAAGTCCGAGGTTCGACCGGCCCCGTTCCGGCTGACCATTTCGCGCGCTGAGCGCTCTCAGTCAGGTTAATTCCGTGTTTCCATCACGCGGTTCTTGTGCATGTTCGTTGTGGTTTGCGCTAAACAGCCTCTGTCGGCCAGCCAAGGGGGCAGCAGCATGCCGAACAGAACAATCGTCTTCGTGCACTTAGCGCAGCGCCCGTACGTCCGCCGGACCCGGCCGTGAACGGCATTACCCTGTGGGCCGCCCTGGGCACGGTCGCGGCCGGCGCGGCCAGCGTCGTCAGCCTCATCATCGTCATCTATCAGCTGAAGTCGCTGACCCGGCAGACGGTCGAACAGGCTAAGCAGGCGGCCGCTTCGGCGGAGGCCATCCGGGTATCGACCTACGCCGAAGTGCTGCGGACCCAGATTGAGCAGGATCGTTTCTTCGCCGAACGACCGGAGCTGCGGCAGAGGATCTATGGCCGCATCACGGGCCGGGGCCGTCAGCGAGCCAAGCAGCGCACGGCCGCCGCGGCAGAGATGTTCGTCGACGGAATCGACCTCACCGTCATGCTGCAGCCGTACCTGCCGGACGCCATGAGCGGCCTGTGGGAACAGTACGTCGCGGACTGTGTGCGCGAGAACCCTGAACTGCAGGCGTTCTGGCGCCAGAACCGGGACTGGTACGACGCGGCCGTGCAGCGATTCTTCGACCCACATGTCGACGGCATCGGCCCGCACGCCAACGGCATCCGCCCGCCTGATCCCGCGGCCTGACACCTTGACACGGTTCAGCGGGCAGATGATGATGACCGTTAGTTGGAGCGCTCCAAAAGCCTGGGTGGCGGGAGCGGGCAGCGCGGGAGGACCGGCATGGGCAAGGAACGGCTGGAGCGGTACAACATCGTCGGGCCGGAGAACCAGGCGGCGGTGGACGCGGGCCTGGCCGATGCGACCTGGTTCCGCAGCGCGGTACCGCGCAAACGGATGAAGGAACTGATGCGGCGGTCGGACTACCCGGCGGTGCGCGACACCATCATCTGGTTCGGGCTGATGTTCGTCTTCGCCGGGCTGGGCAGCGCGCTCTGGATCGTGTGGGACAGCTGGTGGGCCGTGCCGTTCTTCCTGGCCTACGGCGTGCTGTACGGGTCGACCTCGGATTCGCGCTGGCACGAGGCCGGGCACGGCACCGCGTTCAAGACCCGGTGGATCGACGAGGGCCTGTACCAGGTCGCCTCGTTCATGATCATGCGCGACCCGACCACCTGGCGCTGGAGCCACACCCGGCACCACACCGACACGCTGATCGTGGGGCGCGACCCGGAGATCGCGGTCATGCGCCCGGCTCGGCTGGCCCGGCTGCTGGCCAACTACTTCGGCCTGGTCGACGTGCCCACGGCGTTCCGGCTCCTGTTCATCCACGCGGCCGGGCGGCTCACCGCCGACGAGGCCGATTACGTGCCCGAGTCCGAACGACCGAAGGTGTACCGGACCGCCCGCATCCACCTGGCCATCTACGCGGTGACGATCGCGCTGGCCATCGGACTGCGCTCCTGGCTGCCGGTGGTGCTGATCGGCGGGCCGCGCATCTACGGCGCGTTCATGCTCCAGGTCTACGGGTTCACCCAGCACGCGGGCATGGGCGAGAACGTGCTCGACCACCGGCTGAACACCCGCACGGTCAAGATGTGCGTGGTCAACCGGTTCCTGTACTGGAACATGAACTACCACGTCGAGCACCACATGTTCCCGATGGTGCCGTACTACCGGCTGGCCGAGCTGCACGAGGAGATCAAGCACGACTGCGCCCCGGTGTACCCGTCCCTGTGGGCCGCGTACAAGGAGATCATCCCGGCCGTGCTGCACCAGCTGCGCGACCAGGAGTACTACGTGCGCCGCGAGCTGCTGCCCGGGGCGGCCCAGTTCAACGAGCCCACGCCGGCCAGCGACGGCCGGGCGCGGCCGCTCGCTGAAGCCACGGCCGCCTAATCCAGCCGACACTGATCCGGCCGATGCCACACTGAGGAGCCACCGCATGCCTGACTGGATCGCCGCCTGCGCGGCGGACGAGGTCGACCCCGAGGATGTCATCCCGTTCGAGCACGGCGGCCGGGACTACGCCATCTACCGCTCGCCCGAGGACGCCTACTTCGCCACCGACGGGCACTGCACCCACGAGAAGACGCTGCTGTGCGACGGGCTGGTAGAGGACGGCATCATCGAGTGCCCCAAGCACAACGGCCGGTTCGACTACACCAGCGGCAAGGCACTCGGCGCCCCGGTGCTGGTCGACCTGCGCACCTACCCGGTCAAGGTCGAGGACGGGACGGTCTACGTCGACCTGGCCTAGGGGCACCCGTGGTGAGGTGAAGCTCAACGCGGGCGGCGGGGATGCGTTCCTGCTCGCGGGCCAGCAGGGCCAGCGCGCGGGCATCGGCAGCGGTGGGGTGGTCTACGTCCAGGGCGCGCGGCCACAGCCGGGCATAGCGGACGGCGGCGACTTCGGCCGCGTACACCAGGGCCTGGCCGACCAGGTACAGCAGCGCGAACATGCCTGCCACGGTGGCAAAGCTGCCATAGACGGGACCGGCCTTGGTCACCAGCCTGGCCAGCAACGGCGGCCCGGCATTGAGGACGACCGTCACCGCCACCGCACCCAGGACAGCTCCCGGCCACAGGGCCCGGACCGGGCCGGCCGCCCCAGCAGCAACTTGGCCCCCAGCAGCAGCACAGCCAAGACGACCAGCGCTGACCCGAGCACAGCGGCCGCCCGTTCCAGTCCGGGCTGACCGGGCAGCGCGGTGGCCACGACGGTGAGCGCACCCGTCGCCAGCGCCCCGAGCAGCAGCGTCGCCAGCACCACGAGCACCCGGACGTACCGGGAGAAGAAACCGGCCCGAAGGCGATAGCGGACCGCTGCGACATGGTTCAGCGTCTGGTAGGCGGAGAACACCACCCCAGTCCCGGAGAACAGCAAACCGATCAGGCCGACCACGAACGGGATCGTCGACGTCGGCAACGTGGCCAGCGAGTGCTCGACGGTGGATTGCAGCGCTTCCGGCACAATCGCGGTGACCAGTCGCTGACGCAGGTCCGGGTGATCTGCCAGCACCCGCGACAAGATCGCCACCCCGAGCAGCAGCAGCGGGAAGATGCTCAGGAAGCCGTAGTAGGTGATGAGCGCCGCCTGCCGGCCGCCCGCATCGTCGTCGTACTTCTTCAGCACCGCGTAGGGAAAGCCCAGCACGCCGTGCTTGCGCTGCAGCCGGTCGGCCCACGCGGTGACCCGGCCCGGCCACGCGGTGACCCGGCAGGCCCAGGCGGTGATCCGGTCCACTAAGCGATTCCAGCCTTCCAAGCCCATGGTCCCAGACTGCCGGGAACCGCTCTGATTCTGATTCACCCGTGCCGGGCGATAGCGCAAACACGCAGAACGCGAGATCCTTGATCGAACCCGCAGCGTGAAGTGCCGGAACGAAGGAGTATGGCATGACGACCAAGGCCGCCTTTTCACCCGAGGAATGGAAGGTTGTGCTGGAGGGGCCGCCGACCGTCGGCCTGATCGTGATCACCGCCGCGCGCGGCGGAATGTTTCGCGAGACGATCGCGATGTCCAAGGCCTACGCCGAAGCGCGGGCCGAGCATGGCGAGAGCGAGCTCCTGGATGAGATCGTGGCGGCCAAGCCCCAGGTGGACCACACCAGGTACCACTCCCCCGAAGAACTGCGGGACCACGGGCTCAAGCAGCTGCGCGACGCGGTGGCACTGGTCGACAGCAAGGCGGACCCCCAGGAACGCGATGACTACCGCCGCTTCGTCCTGACCCTGGCCAACAAGGTGGCGGCCGCCCATCGGGAGGGCGGGCAGAGCGTGAGTGCCGGGGAGGCAGAAGCCATCCAGCAGATCACCGCGGTCCTGGGCACCACTGGTTCCTGACATGGTCCTGATTTTCGGCGCTGGGCCAGGCCGACCGGAGGATCTGGGCGAGGTCGCGCTGTGCTCATGTCCGAACTGTCACAACCAGGTGTTCCTCCACCACGTCCGGTCGAAGAAGTCGGTGCGCCTGTATTTCGTACCGGTCGTGCCCTACGGGACGGACGATTACCTGGTCTGTCCCGTATGTAGCCGGGGCCTTCAGGTCACGCACGCCCAATTGCCCTACCTACGCTCGATGTCCGAGGCGACCGCATCGCTGCGGGCCGGGCGGCTCACCCAAGCCGGGTATGTGGCGCAGGTCGAGCGGTTCTGGCGTCAGCTCGGGGTAAACCTGGCGAGCCAGCAGCCCTCGACTCCAGCCGGCCCCGGCGCCCCGGCGGCCGCTCAGCCGGCCGTTCCCGCGACGTCACCCGGCCCGGCCCAGCCCCCGGACGCGGATGACCAGCCATCGTGGATGTCGCAGCTGCGCGAGCTGGCCCACCTGCACGACCAGGGCGTGCTTTCCGACACCGATTTCGCGGCGGCCAAGCGGCGCATCCTGGACCACGGCTGAGCCGGTGGGGGCCCGCTCGGTGGGGCGCTAGCCCGCGCGGCCCGCCTGGTCGCTAGCCCGCGCGGGCCCGCCTGGTCGCTAGCCCGGGCGGCCCGTCGCAGAGCGAGCGCGACCACCAGCGGAAACAAGGCCTGAACCGCCGACGTCAGCCGCTCGACCAGACCCAGGTCGCCGGCGTCAGCTCGGGCCGCGATCAGGAGCCAGCAAGACAACCCGGCGAAGACCGTGGTCATCGCGGCCGCACCGTAGACACTGACGATCCACGATGGCGCCGGTGCGCGCCGGGCGACCAGCACGGGCCAGATCGCGGTCGTGACGACGCAGCTCACCGCGAAGGCGAGGTGACGCGGCGTCGGGCCGGTGGCCAGTTCGGGAGTGGCGGCGATGCCGAGCGTGGAAAGGCCGGTCGCGATCAGCAGGAGGCGGGCAGGCAGGCGGACGGCAGTCAGGCCCGCGCCGGTCGCGACCTGAAAGCTGCCCACCAGCAGCAGGGCCACCGTCATGACCCACCGGTCGGTCCCCGTGTAACCAGCCAGGACGCTGATCGTGTCCCGCATCGGGCGGTAAGAGGCCGGCTGAAGCGCGCCGGCCAGCAGCCAGCCCCCGACCAAGACAACCGGTCCCAGCAAGGCTGTACTTACCACCCAGCCAGAAACTGGCAGGCTCGCGGTTACGTGATCTCGTCCTGATCGGCTGCGCGCAAGGTCCGGACGCGCCAGCTGGGTCATGGCGCCTCCAGGGCCACATCGACTCGGCTCTTTCGGGCAGCACAACCCGGCTCCGGGGTATTCCCTCCTGGGATGATGGCGGCATGGAGGGCTTCACTAACGCAGCGTTCAGCTTCGACGTCAACGACACCGGACCGGTCACTGGGGACGCGGCGGCCGAGGTCGTCATCTTGCTGCACGGGTTTCCGCAGGACCGGCGGTCATGGGATCAGGTGGCGGCCGCGCTGGCCGGAGATGGCTACCGGGTGCTGGCGCCCGACCTGCGGGGCTACTCCCCCGGGGCCCGGCCGACGGCGCGGGCCGCGTACCGGAACTCCGAACTGGCGGCGGACGTGCTGGCGCTGGCCGACGCGGCCGGGGCGGAACGCTTCCACCTGGCCGGGCACGACTGGGGCGCCGCGCTGGCCTGGTACGTCGCCGGGCGCCATCCGGAACGGGTGGCCTCGCTGGCCGCGTTGTCCGTGCCTCACCCGCAGGCGTTCGTCCAGGCCCTGGCGTCCAGCAGCCAGCTGGCCCGCTCGTGGTACATGGCCGCCTGGCAGCTGCCGTGGCTGCCCGAGCAGGTGCTCAGCCGCCGCGATGGCCAGGTGTTCCGCGACATTCTGACCCGCACGGGGCTCGATCCGGTCAGCGCGGACCGCTACGCCCTCCGGGCCCGGGACCCGGCTACGCTGCGCGGTCCGCTCAACTGGTACCGGGCCATGCCCTTCAGCCTGCGCGAGCGGCCGGCCCGGTTCGGGTGCCGACGGTGTTCATCTGGGGCAACCACGACCGGTTCGTCACGCGGGCGGCGGCGGAGCGGTGCGGGCGCCACGTCACCGGGCCGTATCGACTGGCCGAGCTGGACGGCGCCTCACACTGGCTGCCCGAGCGGTTCCCGGACCAGGTGGCGGCCCTGCTGACCGAGCACTTCACCGCGACCCCTTAGCTGACGGCGGCCAGCGAGTTGCCTGGGCGCTACCGGTGTGAGCCCGGTGCGTGCAGGACGAACACGATCGACAGGACGAGCCCGATCACGTCGAGCACGATCGAGGCCATCAGCCAGGCTAGGGCCTTCCGTGACGCGCTGACGGCCCTCGGCCCGTCACCGCGAGTCCACAGCTCGGTGACCTTCGTGCTGTATCTCCGGCTGATCAGGGCGGTCGGGAGGCCAAGGATGATGTTGAACAGCACGCCGCAGATGACAGCGGTGGTCTCCCAGGCCCGATACGTAGGGGGCGGCGCTCCCGGCATGGTGCCGGCGGCGGGAGGATGTCCGTAGCTCATGCAGGCGATCGTCCTCCCTTCAGCGGGCGGCGTAGAGGCGATCGATCGTATCGGCGTACTTGGCCTGGATGACGCGCCGCTTGAGCTTGAGGGTGGGGGTCAGCTCCTCGCTGTCGGCCGTCCACTCGGCGGGCAGCAGCTGCCAGGCCTTGACCTGCTGGACCCGGGCCAGGTGCTGGTTGGCCGCCGCCACCGCCGCGCCGACTTCCGCCAGCACGTCAGGGTGCTCGGTCAGCTCGGCCAGCGAACCGGCGGTCACCCCGCGGCCCTGGGCCCAGGCGGCGGCCATCTCCGGGTCCAGGGTCAGCAGCGCGACCAGGTAGGGGCGCCGGTCGCCGTAGACCAGGCCCTGCCCGATCAGCGGGTGCGCGACCAGCAGGTTCTCCACCATGGCCGGGGAAATGTTCTCCCCGCCCGCGGTGATGATCAGCTCCTTCTTGCGGTCGACCACGGACAGGAAGCCGTCTTCGTCGACCGCGCCGATGTCGCCGGTGTGCAGCCAGCCGTCCGGGTCGAGCAGCTCGGCGGTGCGATCGGGCAGGTTCAGGTAGCCGGGCGTGTTCAGCGGCCCGCGGGTGATGATCTCCCCGTCGGCGGCGATCCGCATTTCGGTGCCGGGCAGCGGCCGCCCGACCGTGCCCAGGCGGAACTCGGCGTCGTTGTTGCCGTGAACGCGCCGGTGGTCTCGGTCATCCCGTAGACGTCCATGATCCGCAGGCCCAGCCCGGCGAAGAACGTACCCACCTCGGCCGGCAGCGGCGCGGCCGCGCTCATGACCAGTTCGGCCTGGCCCAGCCCCAGCAGCGAGCGGATGGGCCGCAGCACGGTCTCCTCGGCTTGGGCGAACGCAGCGGCCAGATCGGGCGGGGTCTGCTGGCCGTACTGCGTGCTCTGGACGTAGCGCAGGCCGGTGTCCATGGCCGCGGCCACGGCCGCCTTCCGCTCCGGATCGGTCTCGGCCGCCAGCCGGGCGCCGATGCCGGCCTGGATCTTCTCCCACACCCGCGGCACGCCGAAGAACGCCGTGGGCCGGACGGCGCCGATCGTGGGCACCAGCATGGTGCTGTCGGGGCAGAAATGCACGTGCCAGCCGCCGTCCATGGCCAGGTAGAGGGTGAACATGCGCTCGGCGATGTGGGCCAGCGGCAGGTAGGACACCCAGCGGGTGCGCGGCCGGGCGTTGCCCACGGCCCGGATGGCGGCCAGTTCGTAGGCCACGCTGGAGTGGGTGACGACCACGCCCTTGGGGATGCCGGTGGTGCCGGACGTGTACAGCAGCGTGACCGGGTCGTCCGGCGTGATCGCGGCCACCCGGGCCTCGATGTCCGCGGCACGGTCGGGCCACTCGCTGGCGCCCAGCGCGGCGAAGTCGGTCCAGGTCCGGAACGGCCCGGCCACCGGGCACACCGCCGGATCGCGGACGATGATGTGCTGCAGGCCGGGCAGCTGGGCCAGCACCGGCTCCCAGCGGTCCAGCTCGCCCAGGCCATCCAGCACCGCGATCCGTGCGTCGCAGTCCGCGGCCTGGTAGGCGACCTGCTCGGCGGTGAGCGTGGGGTAGAACGTGACCGGCACCCCCCCGGCGTGCACGGTGGCCAGATCGGCCAGCACGTGTTCGACCCGGTTGGGCAGCATCAGCGCCACCCGATCCCCCGGCGCCAATCCCAGCGCAACCAGCCCGGCGGCTAGCTCCAGCGCCTGCTCACGGGTCTGACGCCAGGTCAGGGTGGACCAGTCGCGCTCGGCCCAGCCGGGCCGGCCCCGGCCTGGCCAGCACTGCCCCGATCGGAGTAGGCGGGCAGGTCCGGGAAATCGTGCGCCGCCGCCGCCAGCTCGGCACAGACCGTGTCTCCCCGGGCCTGCCGCCAGATCGCCGCCCGCTGCTCGTTCGTCACGATGGCATTCTCTCGCCACAGCGCCTGACATGACCAGAGCGCAGTGTGGGTGGGCGGCCTGCGGGTAGCAGGCCACCCGCTCTGTAACCGACCGATGGGAAGAGATCATGAACCAGCCACCGCAGCAGCAGGATGTGCCCGGCACCACCGCGCAGATGGACCCGAAGCCCGACCACGGGGAGGAGAGCTACCGCGGCTGCGGCAAGCTCCAGGGTAAGAAGACGATCATTACCGGCGCCGACAGCGGAATCGGCCGGGCGGTGGCCATCGCGTTCGCCCGCGAAGGCGCGGACGTGCTGATCAGCTACCTGAACGAGCACGACGACGCCCAGGAGACGGCCAAGTGGGTCGAGGCTGCGGGCCAGCGGGCCGTGCTGGTCTCCGGCGACCTGGCCGACGCGGCGCACTGCCGCGAGGTCGTGGCCCGGGCCGTGCAGGAGTTCGGCCGGGTCGACGTGCTGGTCAGCAACGCCGCCTTCCAGGCCACCCACGAATCGATCGAGGACATCTCCGACGAGGAGTGGAACCGCACGATAGCCACCAACCTGAGTGCGTACTTCTTCCTGGTCAAGGCGGCAGTGCCGCACATGCCGGAAGGCGGTTCCATCATCGGGACCACCTCGGTCAACTCCGACGACCCGGTGCCGCAGCTGCTGCCGTACGACACCACCAAGGGCGGTATCGCGAACATGACCGCGGCGCTGGCCGGGATGCTGGCGGAAAAAGGCATCCGGGCCAACAGCGTCGCTCCGGGGCCGATCTGGACGCCGCTCATCCCGGCCACCATGCCCCCGGACCAGGTGAAGAGCTTCGGGAACCAGGTGCCGATGGGCCGTCCCGGGCAGCCCGCCGAGGTGGCACCGGCCTACGTGCTGCTGGCGTCGGACGAGGGCAGCTACATCTCCGGGGCGCGGATCGCGGTGACCGGCGGCAAGCCCATCCTGTGACCGCCGACCGCCAAGATCAGCTAGCCTGAGCCGGTCAGATGATGCCCTGACGTGGAGGCATAGGCAGCTGAACGGGCCTCCCAAACCGCCGTACCACGCGGCTGATGGCTTCTTCCGCAGTCTCGATGTGGAGGGAGCTTGAGCATTGGCTGACGCGCGCGAAATCGGCGCGATCTTCGTCGGCGGCGCGCTCGGCACGCTGGCCCGGGCCGGACTGGCCGAGGCGTTCCCGCACCCGGCGACCGCATGGCCGTGGCCCACGTTCACGGTCAACGTGGTGGCCGCGTTCCTGCTGGGGTACTTCGTGACCCGGCTGCAGGAACGGCTGCCGCTGTCCAGCTACCGGCGCCCGCTGCTCGGGACCGGGCTGTGCGGCGGGCTGTCCACGTTCTCCACCATGCAGGTGGAGATCCTGAAGATGATCGACGCCCACGCCTGGGGGCTGGCCGCGGGCTACGCCGCGGCCAGCGTGGCCGCCGGGTACGCCGCCATCTACCTGGCCACGGCGATGGTCCGGCGCGTGCGGGTGCGCGCATGAGTAGCCCTGTGTCAAGCTGCCGCCGGTTTTTGCTCGGTGAGGATGCGCTGGAGGGCGTTGTGGCGGGCTGGGTGGTAGCTGGTGTGGTCTTGCCAGCAGTGCCAGATGACGTAGAGCCAGGCGCGGGCGAGGATGCGGACGGCGTGGGGGTGGGTTTTGCCGCGGGCGATGGCCTGGTCGTAGAGCCGTGCGGCCCAGGGGCTGGCGTGGCGGCTGTCGCCGGCGAAGTCACAGACCGCGTCGCGGAGCTGTTTGTCGGCGGCCCAGCGGAACGTGATGGCTTTGTGCTTGCCGGACTGGCGGGTGGACGGGGCCACGCCGGCGAGCGCAGATCAGCGATTCGGGGGCCGGGAAACGGGCCCGGCAGTGGCCGATCTCGGCGAGCAGCCGGGCGGCGCGGACGGTGCGGAGCGGGGCAGCGAGGTGAAGGTGTGCGCGTCAGCGTGCAGCGCGAGCTGCTCGGCGATCTGGGCCTCCAGAGCCTTGATCTGGGTGACCAGGCTGGTCAGGACGGCCAGCAGGGCGCGGGTGATGTGGGCCTGGGCGGCGCCGTCGTCGCCGGTGGCCCCGGGTGGCGCGGCGGTCAGGCGGGCGTGCAGGGCGGCGGGGTCTTTGCGGCCGCAGTAGCCCACGCTGGCCAGCCAGGCGGCCAGCCGCCGGGGCGAGAGCCAGGCGGCCCGGTCCTGGCAGTCGAAGCGGGCCAGGAACGCCAGGCTGATGGGCGAGTCGAGGTCGCGGAACAGGCCGACGGCGCCGGGGAAGCAGCCCTGCAGGTGGGCGCGGAGCTGGTTGCAGGCCGCGACCCGGTGGGTGACCAGGTCCCGGCGGGCGCGGACCGTGGCCCGCAGCGTGACGGTGGCCGGGCTGTCCGGTTCCAGCGGCCGCAGCCGGGCCCGGTCCGTGCGCAGCGTATCGGCCAGGACATAGGCGTCGAACCGGTCGTCCTTGTTGCCAGCCGATCCGTAGCGCGACCGCAGGTTCTTGACCTGGCTGGGGCTGATCACCACCACGGTGACCCCGGCACCGAGCAGGGCATCAACAACCGGGCCATCACCACGTTCGATCGCGGCCTCGGCCGCTCCGGCCTTGCCCAGCGCGCGGATCAGGTCCGCCAGGCCGGCGGCGCTATGCGCGACGGTGAACCGGGTCACTACCTGGCCGGCCGCATTGACGATGCAGACCGCGTGATCAGCGCTGGCCCAGTCGATTCCCGCGGTCACGCCGGCCGGCGGCGTTGCGGGCAAAGATGTGCGGGCATACTCCATGACAGCCTCCTCGCTGCTAGCCCAGTGGGGAGGCACCCTCATGCTCGGTGCCGGGACGCGGCTGCCTGTCCGCTCACTGATCGGCGCTCAGCTGCGCTGAGCCCTGTCGACGGTCGGCGCGTCCCGGGTAACTACCGGGTCCCGCAAAACTCATGCTGGACATCACCTAGTCAAGCGAGCGGGGCGGTAACCCGGCAGCACCTCGGGTGCATCAGCGACCTATCCAAGATCGCCGACACAAGGATGGTGCACCAGTGAGCGTTCTGGTGTGGGTGGCCGTGGTCATTATCGGCGGCGCCGGGTCGGTGCTGCGGTTCTTGGTCGACCGGGCGGTGGCGTCCCGGGCCGGTCGGGACTTCCCGTTCGGGACGCTGGCCATCAACCTGTCCGGCGCGCTGACCCTGGGTTTCGTGGGTGGCCTGGTTCTCAGCCACGATCAGGCCCTGCTGGCCGGCACGGCCGCGGTCGGCTCGTACACCACGTTCTCGACCTGGATGTTCGAGACCGAGCGGCTGGCGCAGGACCGTGAACTGGGCCGGGCCGCAGCCAACGTGGTGGTGAGCCTGGTGCTCGGGGTAGCGGCGGCCGCGTTCGGCCAGTGGATCGGAGGCCGGCTGTGATCACGGACGGCCTGAAGCTGACCAGCTACTTCGGCGAGCGGCAACGGGCCGGCGGCCAATTCGTGGCCGACGCGCTGCTCGGGCTGTACGGGGACCGGGAGGTGGCCACCAGCATCCTGCTGCGCGGGGCCGAGGGGTTCGGGCTCAAGCACCGGCTGCGCACCGACCTGTCGCTGAGCCTGTCCGAAGACCTGCCGCTGACCGCGATCGCGGTGGACCGGCGGGAGCGGATCGAGGCGCTGGCTCCCGAGGCGGTCCGGCTGACCGGATCCGGGCTGGTCACGCTGGAACGGGCCCGGCTGCTGAGCGGCGACCTGGAGACCGAGGCCGTCACCGGCAACGGCGGGGCGGCCAAGCTCACCATCTACCTGGGGCGGCAGGAACGAGTGTCCCGGCTGCCCGCCTTCATGGCGGTGTGCGACCTGCTCTACCGGCGCGGCATCGACGGTGCGACCGCACTGCTCGGGGTGGACGGCACCGCGCACGGCCAGCGGCAGCGGGCCGCGTTCTTCAGCCGTAACACCGAGGTCCCGATGATGGTGATCGCGGTCGGCACCGAGGGGCGCCTGGCCCGGGTGCTGCCGGAACTGGGTTCCCTGCTGGCCCGGCCCCTGATCACGGTGGAACGGGTCGTCGTGGCCAAGCGCGACGGCCGCTTGCTGGCTGGGCTGCCGGAAGGCACGGGGTCGGAGTGGCAGAAGCTGATGGTGTACACCTCGGAAGCAGCCCGGCGGGACGGCCAGCCCATCCACCGGGCCATCGTCCGCCGGCTCCGGTCGGCCGGGATCTCCGGCGCCACCACCCAGCTCGGAATCTGGGGCTTCCACGGCGCGCACGCCCCGCACGGCGACCGGCTGCTCCAGCTCACCCGGCACGTACCCGCGGTGACCAGCGTGATCGACACCCCGGCCCGGGTCGCCGCGGCGTTCGGGATCATCGACGAGCTCACCGCCGGCTCGGGGCTGGTCACGTGTGAGACCGTGCCGACCCGCTTCCGCCGCGGCGTGCGGCAAAATACATGACGGATGAGCATGATTTTCTTTTAATAAACTCATTGGACGCATGAGTCCTCCTTCGGGCAGGCTGGAAACGTCACTGACCCGATCGGAAGGAACTTGTTGACGGTTACCTCGTATGGCCCCACCGTCCGGCGCATCGCGCTGGTCGCGCACGACAACTGCAAGCAGGACATGCTCGAATGGGCCGCTTACAACCGGGGCACGCTGGCCCAGCACGACCTCATCGCGACCGCGACCACCGGGCGGCTGCTGGCCGACCAGCTCGGCCTGCCCGTGACCCGGCTGCTCAGCGGGCCGTTCGGCGGCGACCAGCAGATCGGCGCGCGGATCGCCGAGGGCCTGGTCGACCTGCTGATCTTCATGTGGGACCCGCTGGCCCAGCACCCGCACGACCCGGACGTCAAGGCTCTGCTGCGGGTGGCCGTGGTGTGGAACGTCCCGGTGGCCTGCAACCGGGCCAGCGCGGACTTCCTGGTCTCCTCCCCCCTGCTCAACCCGGCCGAGCCAGCTGAGCCGTCTGAGCCGCCGAGCCGGCGGATCAGGCCGCCGCCGCGTAGCGGGTGCGGCAGCGACCGGTACCACCAGCGAACGATCCGAGGCTGAACCGAACGTCCCTGGATCAGGCGCTAGCGGCGGGCCCACTCCTCCGCTAGCAGGCGGTAGGAACGGACCCGGTCGGCGTGGTCGTGGGTGATGGTGGTGATGATCAGCTCGTCGGCGCCGGTGGCTTCCTGGAGTTGTTCGAGCTGGTCGGCGACCTGCTTGGGGGAACCGGCGAACTGGGTGTCCACCCGGTCGGTGACCAGGTCCCGGTCGGCGTCGGTCCAGGGGTAGGCGCGGGCCTCGTCCGGGGTGGGGAACTGGATCGCGCCTGCCCCGGTACGGATGCTGCGGACCCAGGCGCCGTAGCCGGCCGCCAGCTCGCGCGCGGTGGCCTCGTTGTCGGCCACCACAACGTCGGCCGACACGCTGACGTACGGCTGGGCCAGGTCATCCGACGGTTTGAAGGCAGCCCGGTAACCCTGCGCCGCGTCCAGCACGGTGGCCGGGCTGACGTGGTAGTTGGCCGCGAACCGCAACCCGTTGGCCCCGGCTACCTGGGCGCTCTCGCCGCCGCTGCTGCCCAGGATCCAGACCTGCACGTCGGCGCCCTCGCCGGGGACGACGTGCGCCTCCACCCCGTCCGTGGTCTGGTAGGTGCCGCGCAGCAGGGCCAGCACGTCGTTGACCTGCTCGGTGTAGTCCTGTGACTGGGCGCCGGGCAGCTGCAGCAGTTTCTTTGCATGGCGAACCGGGGCGAGCCGAACAGGTGGGCCAGGGACGGCCGCTTGGGGATGAGCAGGCCGTTGCGCGGTCCGGTGCGCCTCAGGAGGCGGCGCGGTGGGCGGCGCACCCCCGGGTGGCCGCCCGGCCGACCGGCCCAGGCCCAGGTCCAGCCGGCCCGGGTACAGCGCGTCGATGAGCCCGAACTCCTCCACCGTGGACAGCGCGGTGCGGTGACCCATCTGCACGGCGCCGGACCCGATCCGGATGGTGGACGTGGCCCCGGCGGTCAGGGCCAGCACCACGGCGGGTGAGGTGCCGGCCACGCCCGGGTTGAGGTGGTGCTCAGCAAACCAGTACCGGGTGTAGCCGAGCTGTTCGGCCTGCTGGGCCAAGTCGATGCTGTTGCGCAGGGCTTCGGCCGCGGTCGACCCGGTGCTGATCGGCACCAGGTCCAGCACGGCCAGCGGCGAGCGGCTCATGACGCCACCGCACTGGTGTTGCCGCTGGTGTGGCCGCTGGCGCGCCCGGCGGGCAGCGGATCCAGGCCCAGGTGCGATCGCAATGTCGTCCCCTCGTACTCGGTGCGGAACACCCCGCGTTCTTGCAGCAGCGGGACCACGGTGTCGGCGAACTGGTCGAGACCGCCCGGGGTGATGTGCGGGACCAGGATGAACCCGTCACTGGCGTCGGCCTGCACCAGGTGGTCGATCTCGTCGGCGATCGTGGCGGCCGACCCGATGAACGTCTGCCGCCCGGTGACCTCGACCACGACCTCGCGCAGGGACAGGTTCCGCTCCGCGGCCAGGGCCCGCCATTGGGCGGCGATGGCCAGCGGGTCCCGGTACATCCGCACGCTGGCCCGGCCCCGGGAGATCGTGTTCTCGCCCAGCAACGGATCAACCTCGGGCAGCGGGCCATCCGGGTCGTAGCCGGACAGGTCCCGGTTCCACAGCTGCTCGGCGAACATGATCGCGGTCTGCCCGCTGACCTGCTGGAACCGGACCTCCCGGGCGATCTCCCGGCGTCGTCGTCGGTGTCGCCGAGCACGAACGTGGCCGCGGGCAAGATCAGCAGCTGGTCGGGGGCCCGGCCGTACTTGGCCAGCCGGTTCTTCACGTCGGCGTAGAACTTCTGGCCGTCCTCCAGCGTGCCGTGCCGGGTGAAGATCGCGTCCGCGCTGGAGGCGGCGAACTCGCGACCCTCCTCGGAGTCCCCGGCCTGGAAGATGACCGGGCGGGCCTGCGGGCTGCGCGGCACGCTGAACTGGCCACTGATGTCGAAGTGCGCGTCGTGATGCGCGAACCGGCCCGCGTCCGGGTCGGCCAGGAACACGCCGGACTCCTGGTCGGCGACCATTTCGTCGCCACGCCAGGAGTCGAACAGTTCCCAGGTCGTGCTCAGGAACGTCTTGGCCCGCTCGTACCGGGCGTCCTGGGGCAGGAACCCGCCGCGCCGGAAGTTCTCGCCGGTGAACGCATCCCACGAGGTGACGACGTTCCAGGCCGCCCGGCCGCCGGACAGGTGATCGAGGCTGGCGAACTGCCGGGCCACCTCATAGGGCTCGTTGAAGGTGGAGTTGATCGTGCCGGCGAGGCCCAGCCGATCGGTCACCGCGGCCAGCGCGGCCAGCACGGTGAACGTGTCCGGGCCGGCCGACCACGTCCAGGTCGTAGATCCGGCCGCCCTGCTCGCGCAGCCGCAGTCCCTCGGCCAGGAACAGGAAGTCGAACTTGGCCCGCTCGGCCGTCTGGGCCAGGTGCGCGAACGAGCTGAACTCGATGTGGCTGCCGGACTGCGGGTCGCTCCAGACCGTGGTGTTGTTCACGCCGGGGAAGTGCGCGGCGAGGTGGATCTGCTTGGGCATCAGTTCCTCCCGGATCCGGCGGTGGCCGGGTCGTTGGCCCGGGCCGCGGTGTAGCGGTTGGCCGGGCGGTCCAGGCCGAGCAGGCCGCGCAGGGTGCTGGCCTCGTACGCGCTGCGGAACACGCCGCGTCGCTGCAGTTCGGGCACCAGGTCCCGGGTGATCGCCTCGAGGTCGTCGGGGATGACCGCCGGGCGCAGCCGGAACCCGGACAGCCCAGCCTGCCGCCAGTCCAGCAGCAGGTCCGCGAGCTGGCTGACGGTGCCGGTGAAGATGTGCGCGTCGCTGGTGTACTCCTGGCCCGAGCGCTCGTCCAGCCGGGCCCGGCGGGCGCGGGCGGCGGCGGCGTCCGGGCCGAGCAACACCACCAGGTCGGCCAGGATGTGCAACGGCTCGCCGGCCGGCCGGCCGCGGCCTGGGCCGCGCGGACCTCGGCCACCATCGCGGTGGCCTGCGCCGGGTCGTGCGGCGTCACGTAGCCGACGTCGGCCGACCGGCCGATCAGCTCGTAGGGCACGCTGGCGTGCCCGAGCGCGCTGACCACCGGCTGGCCCTGCGGGGGCCGCGGCGTGATCGACGGCCCCTTGACGCTGAACTGGTCGCCCACGAAGTCGATGTAGTGCAGTTTGTCCCGGTCGATGAACCGCCCGGTCGTGACGTCGCGGATCTCGGCGTCGTCCTCCCAGCTGTCCCACAGCCGCCGCATCACCTCGACGTAATCGGCGGCCTCGCCGAACAGGCTGCGGATCAGCTCCTGCGCGGCCGGGTTGTCCCGGTCCTGCAGGCTGAGCTGGGGAAGCTGCGCCGGCCGAACTGGCGGGCCTCGTGCGGCGCGGCCGAGACCCGGACCCGGACCCCGGCCCGGCCGGTGCTGACGTAGTCCAGGGTGGCGATGGCCTTGGAGGCGTGGAACGGCTCGGTGTGCGTGACGATCACCGTGGGCACCAGCCCCACGTGCCGGGTCAGCGGCGCGACCCGGGCCGCGATCAGCACCGAGTCGAGCCGCCCGCGGACCTGGTCGGTGCGGGCGTCCGGGGCTCGGAAGTGGCTGGACTGCAGGCTCAGCGCGTCCTCGATGGTGACGAAGTCGAGCAGCCCGCGTTCGGCTTCGGCGGCCAGGTCGGCCCAGTACCGGCCGGTGAGCAGTTCGGCCGGGCGGGCCCGGGGCTCACGCCAGGCGGCGGGGTGCCAGCCGGCGCCGTCAAGGGCGGCGGACAGGATCAGGGCGGTGCTGGCCGGAGTAGCCGGGCTCGGCGCGTTGGTGCTCAGGACATGCTCCCGTCCCTCGGAGGTGTCACTAGTTAGAGACTAATTCGCAAACTAGGTTATTCCGGTGGGGATTAGCGAGTAGGAACGGACGCCGCCGCCGCGGGAGGGCCTAGCGCGAGCATCGAGCCGGGCATAACGGCGCCGGTCCTCTGCTTCTACCCACCGAAGCGGCGACGCAGACGGAGGCGATATGAAGGCGTACGTCTACAACGGTCACGGTGGCCCCGAGGTTGAGGCGCTGGCGGAGGTACCCCGGCCGGAGCCGGGACCGGGACAGCTGCTGGCCGCGGTGGACGCGGCCGGGGTCAACCCGGCCGACTGGAAGCGCCGCGCCGGTGGGATGCGCACGCCGGACAGCCCGGCGGAGCACTTCCCGCTGCTGTTCGGACGCGAGGCAGCCGGGCTGGTCGCCGCGGTGGGTCCGGGGGTGAGTGGCTTCGCCGTGGGCGACGCGGTGTTCGGCAGCAGCGACGGTGGCGGGTTTTCGCAGTTCGCGCTGCTGGCGGCGGACATCACCGCGCACCGTCCGCCGGGGCTGTCGGCCACCGACGCCTCCACCTTGCCGGTGGCCGGGGCCACGGCCTACGACGGCATCCGTCAGCTGGCCCTGCCGCCCGGCGCGACCGTGCTCATCACCGGGGTAGGCGGTGGGGTCGGGGTGGCGGCCGCCCAGATCGCCCGGCACCAGGGGCTGACCGTGGTCGGCACGGCCAGCGCGGGCAAGAAAGACTTCGTCGAATCGCTCGGGGTCAGCCACGTGGAGTACGGCCCGGGGGTGGCCGACCGGATCCGGGGTGCCGCACCGCAGGGCATCGACGGCATCTTCGATCAGGTCGGCGGCCAGGCCCTGGAAGAGGTGGCCCCGCTGCTGGCCGACCGGTCCAAGCTGGTCAGCGCGGGTGACCGGACCATCGTGGCCCGGCTGGGCGGCGCGTTCGTGGCCCGCGCCCGGGACCAGGCGACGCTGGACACACTGGCCCAGCTGGTGATCGGTGGCGTGCTGAACCCGTACGTGTCCCACACGTTCGCGCTGGACCAGGCGGCGCAGGCGCTGCACCTGGTCGAGGAGGGCCACGTCCGGGGCAAGGTCGTCATCGAGGTCACCCAGTGACCGAGCCCGCCCCGGCCAAAACTGGTGCGACCGAACCTGGCCGGGCGCACCCGCTCGACAACCCGGTCTTCTCCTCGCTGCGGGGTCCGCACGCGCGGTTCGCCGAACGGAAGGGCCGCGCGCTGCGGTACCCGGCGGACGTGGTGCCGTTCGCGGCGCTGCCCGACGACCCCGGGCCGGCCGACTGGACCGACCTGGCCGCCCTGGCCGGTCCCGGGGCGACGCTGGCGCTGGCGGCCGAGCGGTCCGGCCCGCCAGACGGCTGGCGGGTCACCATGATCGGCGAAGGCGTGCAACTGATCGACGCCGGGGTCGCGGGCGCGGAACCTGACGAGGAGGTGGTCCGGCTCGGGCCTGCCGATGTGCCGGAGATGCTGGACCTGACCGCACGGACCAAGCCAGGCCCGTTCCTGCCCCGCACGTACGAGCTCGGCGTCTACCTGGGCATCCGCCGGGACGGGGCGCTGGTCGCGATAGCCGGGGAACGGCTCAAGCCGCCCGGCTGGACCGAGATCAGCGCGGTGTGCACCGACGACGCCTGGCGTGGTCACGGGTTCGCCAGCGCGCTGATCCGGGTGCTGGTGGCCGGCATCCGGGCCCGCGGCGAGACCGCGTTCCTGCACGCGGTGGCGACCAACACCGGCGCCATCCGGCTGTACCAAGCGATGGGCTTCGAACTGCGGCGCACGACCGTGTTCCGGGCCCTGCGCACGCCCGGCGACGATCGGCGGGCGCCGGGGCGATGACTGCAGCGCGTTGACTTCAGCACACCCGGTCCGGGACGCTGCTGCCATGTACCCCGGGAAGTGGGCGGCGACGTCGCCGCAGCAGCCTGCCGTGCTCATGGCCGACGGCAGCGAGACTCTGACCTACGCCGAGCTGGACGAGCGATCGGCCCGGCTGGCCCGGCTGCTGTACGACCGTGGCCTGCGCCGCGGCGACAACGTGGCCCTGCTGTCGGAGAACAACGTCCGTTACTACGACGCCTACTGGGCCGCGCTACGCAGCGGCCTGTACCTGACCGCGGTCAACCACCACCTGCAGCAGGCCGAGATCAGCTACATCCTGAACGACTGCGGGGCCCAGGCCCTGATTGTGTCAGCGGGCCAGGCGGAGCGGGCGCTAGCGGTGGCGGCCGAGACTCCGGGCATCGCCAGCCGGTTCGCGTTCGGCGGGGCGGTACCGGGGCACGAGGACTATGAGCGCGTGCTGGCCGCGACCCCACCCGAACCGCCGGCCGACAACCGGGTCGGCGCGGACATGCTGTACTCCTCGGGCACCACGGGCCTGCCCAAAGCGATCAAGATTCCGCTCCAGGAACGGCGGGTCGATGAGCCCGGCGACCCGCTGGTCACCGTGTTCGGGCGCATGTACGGCTTTGACCAGGACACCGTGTACCTGACGCCCGCGCCGCTGTACCACGCGGCGCCGCTGCGGTTCGGCGGGTTCGTGCACGCCCTGGGCGGGACCGTGGTGGTGCTGCCGTCCTTCGATCCGGTGGCTGCGCTGCAGGCGGTCGAGCGTTACCGGATCACGCACAGCCAGTGGGTGCCGACGATGTTCATCCGGATGCTCAAGCTGCCCGATGACCAGCGGCTGGGCCACGACCTGTCCAGCCACCGGCTGGCGATCCACGCGGCTGCGCCGTGCCCGGTCGACGTCAAGCGGGCCATGATCGACTGGTGGGGCCCGATCCTGCAGGAGTACTACGCGGCCACCGAGGGCAACGGGGTCACGTTCATCGACTCGGGGCAGTGGCTGAAGAAGCCAGGCTCGGTCGGCCCGGCCGGGCTGGGCACGCTGCACGTCTGCGCCGAGGACGGCACCGAGCTGCCGGCCGGCGACATCGGCCTGGTCTACTTCGAGCGCGAGACCGTGCCCTTCACCTACCACAACGACCCGGCCAAGACCCGGGAGGCGCAGCACCCGGACCACCCGACCTGGACCACCACCGGCGACATCGGCTACCTGGACGACGACGGCTACCTGTTCCTGACCGACCGGCGGGCGTTCACGATCATCTCCGGCGGGGTCAACATCTACCCGCAGGAGATCGAGAACGTGCTCGCCCTGCACCCCAAGGTGTTCGACATCGCGGTCATCGGCGTGCCCGACCCGGAGATGGGCGAGCAGGTCAAGGCGGTGGTCCAGCCCGCCCCGGGCGTGATCCCCGGCCCAGAGCTGGCGGACGAGCTGCTGGCCTTCGTCCGCGACCGCATCGCGCACTACAAGACGCCACGCAGCCTCGACTTCGTCACCCAGTTGCCGCGGACCGCCACCGGCAAGCTGCAGAAGGGCAAGCTCCGCGCGCAGTACGTGGACGCCGACTCCCGGACCGGCGTCTCCGGCGGCGCCGTTGACGCCGGAGACACTGTGCTTCCTGGTTGAGTGTCTATTGGGGCCTGACAGACGTCAATGGGACTTTGGTCCTTATTTCTGAGTCACCAGGCCTGGGGCCCAATTAAGGGTCACCAGGCCCGGTCACTCGTGGCCGGGTCAGTCCGGGACGATCGTCACCGGACAGTCGGCGTGCTGGGCAACCTGGCTGCTGACCGAGCCCAGGGTCAGGCGGTTGAAGCCACCGGTGCCACGGCGGCCGAGGATCAGGTGGTCGGCCTCCTTGGCCGCCTCCAGCATCTGCTCCGCGGGCTGGCCGATGAGTGCCTTGACGGTGACCGACTCCGGCGCGGCGTCACCGAGTTTCGTCTTGATGGTGGCGACCGCCTCCTCAGCCGCCTTCTGGGCCTTGTCGCGCAGTTCGTAGTCGGCCGCGTAGACCTGGCTGCCGCCCCACCCGCTGGCCACCACGACCTCCACGGTGACCACGGTCAGTGGCTCACCGTGGACGGCCGCTTCTCGCATGGCCCACTCTAGGGCGGTCATGGAATGGTTCGATGAGTCGATGCCGACAACGATTCCGGACATATGCACGCTCCAGTGCTGGAGGGGTGATTCCTGTCACACACGGTAGAGTGCGGAGCGGACGATGATCAAGGTCATAGGACCCGGGGAGCCGTAGTGGATGAGATAGAACCGGCTATCCCCGCCACGCCCGCCGCGTACGCCCGCCGCCACACCATCGCCGACCTGCTGCACCGCACCGCGCGGCGGGAGCCGGACCGGACCGCCATAATCTACCGGGAGCTGCGCCAGACCTACGCCGAGCTGGACGCCGTGGTCAGCCGGACGGCCGGGGCGCTGGCCGCCCGCGGCGTGGCCGCCGGGGACCGGATCGCGATCTTCAGCCACAACAACCATGCCTTCGTGGTCTGCTACTTCGCGCTGGCCCGGCTGGGGGCGGTGTCGGTCCCCATCAACTTCATGCTCGGCCCGGGCGAAGTCGGCTACGTGCTGGAGCACGCCGAGGCGACCGGCCTGATCGCCGAGGACGCGCTGGTCCCGGTGGCCGCGCGGACACCCGGGGTGGCCAGGCTCGCGATTCGCGCCGTGATCATGGATCACGGCAGTGACGTCCCGGCCGGCTGGGAACCGGTGACGGACTGGATGGCGTTCGAAGGCCCGGCGGCCCCGGACGTGGTCATCGGCGACGACGACCTGGCCCAGCTCATCTACACCAGCGGCACCGAGTCGCGGCCCAAGGGCGCAATGCTGACCCACCGCAGCCTGATCGCCCAGTACGTGTCCTGCGTGGCCGACGGCGAGATGACTGGCGACGACATCGAGGTGCACTCGCTGCCGCTGTACCACTGCGCCCAGCTGCACTGCTTCCTCACCCCCGGCATCTACCTCGGCGCGACCAACATCGTGCTGCCCGGGGCCGACCCCGCGCTGATGCTGGCCACCATCGAGGCCGAGCGGGCGACCAAGGTGTTCTGCCCGCCGACGGTGTGGATCTCGCTGCTGCGCCACCCCGACTTCGACCGCCGGGACCTGTCCTCGCTGCGCAAGGGCTACTACGGCGCGTCGATCATGCCGGTCGAGGTGCTCAAGGAGATCGCGGACCGGCTGCCCGGCATCGCGCTGTTCAACTTCTACGGCCAGACCGAGATGGGCCCGCTGGCGACCGTGCTGAAGCCCGCCGATCAGGTGCGCAAGGCCGGATCGGCCGGACGGGCCGCGCTCAACGTCGAGACCCGGGTGGTGGACGACGCCGATCAGCCCTTGCCGAGCGGGGAGATCGGCGAGATCGTGCACCGCAGCCCGCACGCGATGCTGGGCTACTGGCGCGACCCCGAGCGCACGGCGGAGGCGTTCGCGCACGGCTGGTTCCACAGCGGCGACCTCGGCGTCATGGACGACGACGGCTACCTGACCGTGGTGGACCGGAAGAAGGACATGATCAAGACCGGGGGCGAGAACGTCGCCAGCCGCGAGGTCGAGGAAGCGATCTACCAGCACCCGGCGGTGGCCGAGGTGGCGGTGTTCGGACTGCCGCACCCGCGCTGGATCGAGGCGGTCACGGCCGCGGTCGTCGTGCGCGACGGCCGCACCGTCACCGAGGATGAACTGATCGCGCACTGCCGGGAGCGGCTCGGCTCGTTCAAGGTGCCCAAGCACGTGGTCGTGGTGGACGCACTGCCCAAGAACGCCAGCGGCAAGCTGCTCAAGCGCGAACTGCGCACCACCATCGCACCGCCATGGTCTTGAGCCAGCCCGTCCTGACCTGCCCGTTCCCGTAAGCCAGGGCCACCCCAGCCAGGCGCCGGTGTCGCTGGCCTCGCTCGGTGACACGCCGTTCCTGGCCCCGCGGGCCAACACGTCCTGCGCCGGGGTCCGGCTGCTGCCCCCGGCCGAACCCGTCACCAGGAAAATTTTCACGGTCAGCCGTCGCGGCGGTGACCGCCAGCCCGCGGTCCGGGTGGTGCTCGACGCCCACTCCGAAGCAGCCCGCGCTTACGCTTAATACCCCCTAGGGGTATGATCGTCGCCATGCATGCGATCGTCCACGCCCTGACCATCGCGGGTTCAATGACCTGGGAGATCGCCTGGGCGCTGATCCTGGGGTTCGCGCTATCGGCCATCGTGCAGGCCGTGGTCCGGCGGTCAACGATCGTGCGGCTGCTGGGTGACGACCGGCCGCGCACGCTGGCGGTGGCGGCCGGGCTGGGCGCGGCCTCGTCCTCGTGTTCCTACGCGGCGGTGGCGCTGGCCCGCTCGCTGTTCCGCAAGGGCGCGAGCTTCACCGCGGCCATGGCGTTCGAGATCGCCTCGACCAACCTGGTCATCGAGCTGGGCGTGATCCTGGCCCTGCTGATGGGCTGGCAGTTTACGCTGGCCGAGTTCGTCGGCGGCCCGGTCATGATCGTGCTGGTGGCCGTGGGCTTCCGGCTGTTCCTGCGGGAGAAGCTGCTGCGCGAGGCCCGGGAGCAGGCCGACCGCGGCCTGGCCGGGTCGATGGAGGGCCACGCGGCCATGGACATGTCGGTGCAGGGCGACGGGCCGTTCCTGCGGCGGCTGCTGTCCCGGGACGGGTACACCGCGGTGGCCCACGTGTTCGTGATGGAGTGGGCCGCGATCCTGCGGGACCTGGTCATCGGCCTGCTGGCCGCAGGCGCGATCGCGGCCTGGGTGCCGGACTCGTTCTGGCAGGCGTTCTTCATCACCGGGCACCCGCTGGCGGCCAAGCTGTGGGGCCCGATCATCGGCCCGGTGGTGGCGATCGTGTCGTTCGTCTGCTCGGTCGGCAACGTGCCGCTGGCCGTGGTGCTGTGGAAGGGCGGCCTTAGCTTCGGCGGCGTGGCCGCGTTCATCTTCGCCGACCTGATCATCTTGCCCATCCTGAACATCTACCGGAAGTACTACGGCGCGAAGATGGCCGCGTTCATCCTGGCCTGTTTCTATGCGCCGACGATGGTCATCGCCGGTTACCTGGTGGAGCTGATCTTCGGCGGCCTGGGCCTGATCCCCAGCCCGGCCAGCGCGACCATCCCCGACCAGGGGGTGGCCTGGGACTACACCACCTGGCTGAACATCGCGTTCGGGCTGCTGGCCGCGGCGCTGGTGGTCCGGTTCGTGCGCACCGGCGGTATACCGATGCTGCGAATGATGAACGGACCCGCGGACGCCGACCACTCCGATCACGACCACCATGCCCACCACGATCAAGAGCACCACGATGAACCCATGGACCACACGCATCACACACCCTGACCGGGCTCGCTGGCTTGCGGTCGCCGCGGCCCTGATCGCGCTGGCCGTGCTGGCGGGGTGCAGCTCGTCCACGCCGCCACCGGCCACGATGCCGCCGGTGGCGCCCCAGTTGCGGGCGGCGCTGGAGCACTGGTCCGCGTTCCCGGCCGGCCAGGCCACCCGGCCACTGGTCGTGGAGGCCGATTCCGAGGTCAGCGGCCCGGCCGGCTTCGCCAGCGGGGCCGATAAGCACGCTTTCTACAATGGTGCCATCGACCTGCCCCGTTCGCTGCCCAACGGGCCGGGTCAGGCGGCGGGCTACCCGCTGATCAGCGCGGCGGCTGCGGCCGCCCAGCTCATGACGAACCAGCGGCCGGCCCCGGCCACGAGGCTGGCTGTCACCAGGGTCAAGCTCGGGACCGGATTGTTCGTCACCGACCGGGGACAAAAGGCCCTGCCCGCCTGGCGGTTCAGCCTCACCGGCGTCACCGGGACCGTCGACGTGCTGGCCGTGGCCGATTCCGCGCGGTACTGGCGCTGGCCTGCGCCAGCTCCCGATGAGGCGTCTCCGCGATCCAGCCCGGGCGGAGCGGACGCGCCCTGACGTTGACCACTGGTCGGCGCGAAGGAAGGTACCGGGCCGTGTGAGGCCACTTATTCGGTCCGGCAGCAGAGCTCCGCGCACGCGGTGGCCGTCTACGTGGTGGAGCGGGGCCACGGCGGCGCCACCGCCTGCCCGGCGGTCGGGTACCCGGTCACGGTGCCGGTGACGCTGCCCGCGCCCCTCGGGAACCGGGTGCTGGTCAACGCGCAGACGTTCGCGCCCATCCCGGTCAGCCAATCGCTGGTCAGCTCGTCGTAGGGCTGAACCGGCCTAGGGCTGACCCGGCGTAGGGCTGACCCGCCGTAGCGGCTGATACGCCGGAAAGAGCGCTGCTACCTGGGCGCAACCGGGTTGCATCCCGGGCTGCTACGGGCGGCTTCGATGCTCAGGCCATGGAACACATCCGAAGCATCGGCCCCGGCAGGATCCTCGTATCGAGCGTGACCCAGCGGTCTCGCGCTTCGTGGAGTTCGTGCTGGGCAATTGGGAAGCGTTCGACGTCACCTCGATCAGTGAGCCGGCCCTCGCGCTGGCCCGGATCGAGACCGAGCCCTGGGACCTGGTCCTGGTCGACTACGAGCTGACCAGCTCAGATGGCCAGAACGCCATGGAATTGCTGGCCGGCATCCGCGAGATCGAGCCCCGGCTGCCGGTCGCGATGATGACCGCGTTCCCCGTCACCGGCCCGACCGCCGACCGCCTGCGAGCGGCCGACGGTCACGTCACCAAGCCACTGGTCCCGTCGCACCTGATCGGGCTGGCCACCGGCCTGATCGAGCAGTTCCGCCGGGCCCGCGAAGAGGCCGGCGGCTGCTGACGGCGTACGAGTTCAGTCCGCTGTGGGCCCGTCCTCGGTGACCTCGTCTTCAGCGGCCTCGTCCTCGGTGGCCCGGTCCTCGGCGGCCCGGGCGAACGACTCGGCGATGATCGTCTCGGCCGCCGCGCGATCCTGCCAGCCACGCACGTCCGTGCTCTTGTCCCGCTCGAGTTCCTTGTAGATGTCGAAGAAGTGCCCGATCTCCGCGGTCACGTGTTCCGGTACGTCGTCCAGGTTCTGCAGGCCGGCGTACCGCGGGTCACGGGCCGGAACCATGAGGATCTTGGCGTCAGGCCCCTTCTCATCGGTCATCCAGAACACCGCGATCGGCCGGACCGCGATCTCGCAGCCCGGGAACGTCGGCTCGTCCAGGATGACCATGGCGTCCAGCGGGTCGCCGTCCTCAGCCAGCGTGCCCGGGATGAACCCGTAGTCGTGCGGGTACCGCGTCGAGGTGAACAGCATCCGGTCCAGCCGGATCGCGTCGATGACCGGGTCGTACTCGTACTTGTTCCGTGAACCCTGCGGGACCTCGACGATGATGTCGACTTCCACGGGCCCGCTCCCAGCCTGTTCCACCGGCCCGCCCCCAGCCTCACTCATGGTGCCGCGACAACCTTGGCCGTCTTGCCCAGGACCTTGGCCAGGGCCCGTTCGACCTCGGCCGCGAGCTCCGGGTCCGGGGAGGATGGCAGCGACTCACCGGCCGTCCCGGCGGTGCGGGCCGCCGGGACGGTGCCGATCAGCCGGATGAGCCCGCAATCGCGGCACTCCACTTCGTCGAGCCGCCGGACCAGATGGGCGCTGCGGCACCGGCCGCAGCGGTCCAGTTCCGCCGTCCAGTCCCGCTCCGTCTGGCAGCCGGGGCAGACGAGGATTTGATGATCGTGCAGCAGTCCCCGCCCCCAGGGGCTTGGCCCCCGGTCCGGGTCCACCTGCCGCGTACCGCAGTGGTAGCAGGGCATCCCCGCCATCGACTCCAATCGCGTGCGTGCACCCGCCCGCACGGCGGGCGGATCAGTCGAGCTCCGCGAGCGCCTTCTGGTACTCGCTGATGTCGCGCGCCTGCGGGATCGGGTTGACGACCTTCCACCGCACAGCGCCGGACTTGTCGATGACGAAGGTGCCGCGCGTGGCCAGCCCCCGGTCATCGTCGAAGACACCATAAGACCTGGCCACGTCGCCGTGCGGCCAGAAGTCGGACAGCAATCCGAAATTGAAATGTTCGGCCTCAGCCCAGGCCCGGTGGGTGAACATGGAGTCCACCGACACGGTCAGCAGCTCCACGTCGTCCCGGGTGACCTCAGGGAAGTCGTCCCGGAACGCGCACAGCTCACCGCTGCACACCGGGCTGAACGCTAGCGGGTAGAAGACCAGCACCACGTTCTTCGAGCCGCGAAAATCCGACAGCTTGACCGGAGTGCCGTGCTGGTCGGCCAGCTCGAAGTCAGGGGCCTGTTCGCCGATCTCAACCGCCATGCCTGGGGTCCTCTCCATAGTGGTGCCTGGCCGCGCCGCAGCGGACGCTGCGTATGAGGCCAAGTCTGCCACTACCGGGCGACGCCGGGCTCTTCAGCGTCGGGCGCGGGGCGCCACCAGCCTGGACCCGGACCAGTCACGGGCGGCGCTGATGCTCGACGTCTGGGACAAGCCCGCAGTCGGAGCCGCCTCACCGATGTCACTCGGCTCCACGTGACCTTCCCGGCCCGCCTTCGGCGTCAGCAGCCAGATGTACCCCCCGTCGGTGAGCGGTGTCAGAGCGTCAACCAGGGCGTCCACGAGGTCTCCGTCTTCGTCCCGCCACCACAGCAGGACGACGTCCACCACGTCGTCGTAATCCTCCCCAACCAGCTCCACACCGTCCACGTCGCCGATCGCGTCGCGCAGATCCTCGTCGCAATCGTCGTCGTAACCAACTTCCTGCACCACCTGGCCCGGCTTGATACCGAGCCGTTCGGCCTGGCCGCGTTGATCCTGGGCCTGGCCCGCGGTCGCGCTCACTGACGTCCTCCTGCACCCTCCCCGCGTCATCGCACCCTTTGTCGGACCTTGGGCCACGGCTCCTTACCGTGGCCTGGTGCCGGGTCGATAACCGCGTCAGCACTACTTGTTGGGACAGTTCACACGCCGATGGCCCGGCGCGCAAGTGCCAATCGCCGCTACGGCACAATCTGCGGTCACAAATTTGCCTCGGCCGGCCCGCCCACGACTCCGCCTGGACCAGGGCACGCCGGGGCATGGTTACCGTGTAGTAGAGATGCATTCCCGGGCCAAACGCAGGACGATTGGTCTGGACATCTCGAAAAACCCGCGGCGGACAGCCGCCCTGAACTAGCGGAAGGCGAGGCTACCCCGTGGCTTCCGGACGCCAGCGCTTCTCGATCATCAATGACGGGCTCCCGACCCAGCTGCCCGACATCGATCCGGACGAGACCAGAGAATGGGTTGATTCGTTCGACTCGGTCGTGCAGACCCGCGGCCGCGGACGCGCCCGCTACGTCATGCTGCGGCTGCTGGAGCGGGCCCGTGAGCAGCAGGTCGGCGTGCCCGGCGCTGCGCAGCACCGATTACATCAACACGATCTCGCCCGAGCGCGAGCCGTGGTTCCCCGGCGACGAGTACGTCGAGCGGCGGATCCGCGCCTACATCCGCTGGAACGCGGCCGTCATGGTCTCCCGCGCGCAACCGGCCGCGGCCTGGGCGTGGGCGGCCACATCGCCACCTACGCCTCGGCCGCCAGCCTGTACGAGGTGGGCTTCAACCACTTCTTCCGCGGCAAGGACCACGGCGAGTCCGGCGACCAGGTGTTCTTCCAGGGCCACGCGGCGCCGGGCATCTACGCCCGCGCGTTCCTCGAGGGCCGGCTGACCGAGCAGCAGCTCGACGGGTTCCGCCAGGAGCTGTCGCACCCGGGCGGCGGCCTGCCGTCCTACCCGCACCCGCGGCTGATGCCGGACTTCTGGGAGTTCCCCACCGTCTCGATGGGCCTCGGCCCGCTCAACGCCATCTACCAGGCCCGGTTCAACCGCTACCTGCTGGCCCGCGAGCTCGCACGACACCAGCCGCTCGCACGTCTGGGCGTTCCTCGGCGACGGCGAGATGGACGAGCCCGAGGCGCTCGGCGCGATCGGCCTGGCCGCGCGCGAGGAACTGGACAACCTCACGTTCGTGATCAACTGCAACCTGCAGCGGCTGGACGGCCCGGTCCGCGGCAACGGCAAGATCATCCAGGAGCTGGAGGCGTACTTCCGCGGCGCGGGCTGGAACGTCATCAAGGTCATCTGGGGCCGCGACTGGGACCCGCTGCTGGCCCAGGACACCGACGGCGTCCTGGTCAACAAGATGAACACCACGCCCGGACGGGCAGTTCCAGACCTACGCGGTCGAGTCGGGCGGCGTACATCCGGGAGCACTTCTTCGGCGGCGACCCGCGGCTGCGGAAGATGGTCGAGCACCTGTCCGACGACGACCTGCGCAACCTGTCCCGCGGCGGGCACGACTACCGCAAGGTCTACGCGGCGTTCAAGGCGGCACGCGACCACGTCGGCCAGCCGACCGTGATCCTGGCCCACACCATCAAGGGCTGGACGCTGGGCCCGGACTTCGAGGCCCGCAACGCCACCCACCAGATGAAGAAGCTCACCCAGCGCCGAGCTGAAGGAGTTCCGCGACCGGCTGTACCTGCCGATCTCCGGACGCCGCGCTGGAAGCGGACCTGCCGCCCTACTACCACCCGGGCGAGGACTCCGACGAGATCCAGTACATGAAGGAGCGGCGCGCCGCCCTGGGCGGCTGAGCTGCCCAAGCGGGTGGTCCGGGCCAAGCCGCTGCCGCCGGTACCGGCGACAAGCGTCTACGACGAGCTGAAGCAGGGCTCGGGCAAGCAGCCGGTCGCCACCACCATGGCCTTCGTCCGGCTGCTCAAGGAGCTGATGAAGGACAAGGAGATCGGCGCGCGGTTCGTGCCGATCATCCCGGACGAGGCGCGCACGTTCGGCATGGACTCGCTGTTCCCGACGGCCAAGATCTACTCCCCGCACGGGCAGACCTACGAGGCCGTCGACCGGAACCTGCTGCTGTCCTACAAGGAGTCCGAGCAGGGCCAGATCCTGCACGAGGGGATCAACGAGGCCGGCGCGATGGGCTCGATGATCGCGGCCGGCACCGTCGTACGCCACGCACGGCACGCCGATGATCCCGATCTACATCTTCTATTCGATGTTCGGCTTCCAGCGCACCGGCGACCAGATGTGGGCGCTGGGCGACCAGCTGGGCCGCGGGGTTCCTGCTCGGCGCGACCGCCGGCCGGACCACGCTGACCGGTGAGGGCCTGCAGCACAACGACGGCCACTCGCGTGCTGCTGGCCTCGGTCAGCCCGGCCTGCGTCGCCTACGACGCCGGCCTACGCCTTCGAGCTGGCCTACATCATCAAGGACGCGCTGCGGCGGATGTACGGCTCGACGCCCGAGCACCCCGACGGCGAGAACATCTTCTACTACCTGACCATCTACAACGAGCCGTACCCGCAGCCCGCGGAGCCGGACAACTTCCCGGGTGGCCAGGCCGCGCTCGAGCAGGGCATCCTGCGCGGGCTGTACGAGTACGCGCCCGCCCCGGCGCTCGAGACCAACGGCAACGGCGACCACCCGCAGGCGCAGATCCTGGGCTCCGGCGTGGCCGTGCGGGGCGCTCCAGGCCCAGCAGCTGCTGGCCGACGACTGGGGCGTGGCCGCGTCCGTGTGGTCGGCCACCTCGTGGACCGAGCTGCGGCGGGACGCGATGGCGGCCGAGGAGTGGAACCTGCTGCATCCCGACGCGGAGCAGCGGGTGCCGTACGTGACCCAGGCGCTGGACGGCCGGCCGGGCCCGGTCGTGGCGGTCAGTGACTGGATCCGGGCCGTCCCGGACCAGATCGCCCGCTGGGTGCCGGCCGCGTGCACCTCGCTCGGCACCGACGGCTTCGGTTTCTCCGACACCCGGGCCGCGGCCCGTCGGTTCTTCCACGTGGACGCGGAGTCGGTGACCGTGGCCGTGCTCAGCCAGCTGGCCAAGCGGGGCGAGGTCAAGCCGGACGTGCTGACCAAGGCCATCGAGAAGTACAAGCTGGACCTGCCGGTCAGCGAGGCCCTGCGGGACCCGCAGGCCACGGTTCAGGCCAACGTCCCGGACCGCCCGGAGACGGAGAACCAGCCGGAGGTCCGCGGCTAACCGCCGCCGTCCGGCCGGAATTTTCGGGCCGGGCCGCGCACCTTTGTGCGCGGCCCGGCCCGAAGTGCATGATGAGGCCATGAACGATGCGGCGCGGCATCCAGTGGTTCAGCTCGGCGACGGGGCCGTTCGCGGCCGGGCCGAGGACGGCACAGCGGCGTTCCTGGGGGTGCCCTACGCGGCGCCGCCGTTCGGGACGAACCGGATGCGGCCGCCGCAGCCGGTGACACCGTGGTCCGGCGTGCGGGACGGCACCGCGTACGGGCCCACCGTGCCCAAGGGCGACTACCCGCCGCAGTACCAGCCGCTGTTCCCCGAGGTCGTGATCCCGGGTGAGGACTGCCTGAACCTCAACGTGTGGGCTCCGGACCCGGCACCCGGGGCTGCCCGGTGCTGGTGTGGATCCACGGCGGCTCGTTCATGAACGGCTCCGGGTCGGTGGCCGAGTACGACGGCTCCGCGTTCGCCCGGGACGGCATCGTGTGCGTCACGATCAACTACCGGCTGGCGGCCGAGGGCTTCCTGTTCACCGGCGACGTGACACCACGGACGCCAACCTCGGGCTGCTCGACCAGCTGGCCGCGCTGACCTGGGTGCAGAACAACATCGCGGCGTTCGGCGGCGACCCGGCCCGGGTCACGGTGGCCGGCGAGTCGGCGGGCGCCATGAGCGTGACCACACTGCTGTCCATGCCGCGATCGGAGGGCCTGTTCGCGCAGGCCATCGCGGAGAGCGGCGCCGGGGCGCACACGCTCACCCCGGACGAGGGCGCGATGGTAGCCGGTTACCTGGCGTCCGAGCTCGGCGTGCCCGCCGAGCGGGAGGCGATCAAGGCGGTACCGCTGGACAAGCTGGTGCAGGCGGCCTCGGACCTGGTGGTCGAGGTGCAGACCAGCCCCGATCCGGCGCGCTGGGGCCAGCTGGCGCTCAGCCTGCTGCCGTTCGCGCCGACCGTGGACGGCACCGTGCTGCCCGCCCGCCCGCTGACCTCGATCGCGGCCGGCCAGGGCCGCGGCGTGCCCCTGCTGATCGGGTCGGACCGGGACGAGGCCCGGCTGTTCCTGGTCGCGGCGGGCACGATCGGCCTCATCGACGAGGCCACGCTCGAGGCCGTGGCCGCCGGGTACGGCCTGTCCGGCGACGGTCTCGCGGTCTACCGGGCCGCCCACCCGGAAGCCAGCCCGGGCGACCTGCTGGCCGCGGTGATCACCGACTGGTTCTTCCGTGTACCGGCGATCCGGGTGGCCGAGGCCCGGGATGCGGCCGGGGCCGCCTGACGTGGATGTACCGCTTCGACCATCCAGATCCGGCCCGCAACCACGGGCTGGGGGCCTGCCACGGCACGGAGATCCCGTTTGTGTTCGGCACCGCCGGCCTGGACGAGCTCGAGCCCCGCCTCGGCCCGGAGCCCAGCCAGGCCGTGGCCGACCGGGTGCATCAGGTCTGGGTCGACTTCATCACCCGGTGCGACCCGGGCTGGGCGCCGTACGACCCGGTCACCAGGACGACCGGGCTGCTCACCGACGAGGTGACGGCGACCGAGGACCCGGACGGAACCGAACGGGCGTGCTGGAACGGGGTCCGCTAGGGGGCCAGTTGGGCCGGCGGCGTCCTGGTCCTGGCTCAGGCCAGCGCTTCGTAGGCCGCGGCCTGGAAGTCGTTGTGCAGCGGCCCCGGCTCCGGCCCGGCGAACATTCGCTGGGTCAGCATCAGCACGGTCAGGTCATGGGCCGGGTCCATCAGCCAGGTCGAGCCGAACCCGCCCGCCCAGCCGTAAGAACCATCGTTCTGCACGGCCAGACCGAAGCCCCAGGACTTGTCCTTGAAGAAGTCCGGGCCGAAACCGCCCTTGGCCTTCTGCTCGGCCGTGAGCTGGCCGGTGGTCATCTGCCGGGCCAGAGCGGTCGGCAGCACCGGCGATCCGCCGCCCAGCAGCATGCGGGAGAAGGCCAGCAGATCGTCGGCGGTGGAGACCAGATCGGCCGCGCCGTCACCGAACCTGGGCGGCCGGCTCCAGGAACCGTCCGGCTCGTCCCAGGCGGCCAGCCCCGTCTCGGTCGGCCGGTAGGCGGTCACCAGCCGGCTGGTCTGCGTGGTCCACAGGCCGGTGTCCCGCATGCCGAGCGGCTCGCAGATCCGGGTCCGCAGCACCTCGCCGAACGGCTCCCCCGCCGCCCGCGCGGCCAGCACGCCGAGCACCGAGGCGGCGGTGTTGTAGAACCAGCGCTCGCCCGGCTGGGCCAGCAGCGGCAGCGAGCCCAGGCCCGCGATCCAGGTGTCCGGGTCGGGCTGGGCGTCCCGGTTCGGCGGCCCGAGGGTCTCCAGGTGCAGCGCGGCGGCCGCCTCGACCACCGGCCACGGCTCGGGGGCGAAGAACATCTCCACCACCGGCCCGAAGCCGAACGTGAACGTGAGCAGATCGCGCGGGGTGATGGCCCGGTGCGCGGGCACGGTGTCGTCCAGCGGGCCGTCCATCCGGCGCAGGACCCGGCGTCCGGCCAGCTCCGGCAGCAGCCGGTCCACCGGCTCTTCCAGGTCCAGCCGTCCCTCGGCCACCAGGGCCAATGTGGCGGCGGCCGTGATCGGCTTGGTGTCGGACGAGACGCGGAAGATCGTGTCACGGCCTACCGGGGCGCCGCCCACGGCCATCGTGCCGAGCGCCTCGACGTGCACGTCGTCACCGGACGCGACCAGCGCCACCAGACCCGGGACCTGATACTCATCGGGGTCGCGGCCGTCTCCGACGTACCGCTGCGCCACCTCGTGCAGCCGTTCGCGGCCAGCGTTGGTCAGCCCGGCAGTCATGGTGATCCTCCTCGCGCCGGTTTCGTTGGCTTCTCGTCCGTTGTGACGTCCGGCCGGGCTGCGGCTCATCGCCGGGCGAGTCTATTAATTAAAAAAATGACAAGCGGACCTGCCGGACGTGATTGTCGACGTTGAGATCGACCAGGGCGATCGACTGCCACGTGCCCAGGGCCATGCGGCCACTGACCACCGGAATCGTGGCGTAGGGCGGCAGGAACGCCGGCAGCACGTGGGACCGGCCGTGGCCGCGGGAGCCGTGGGCGTGCTGCCAGCGGTCGTCGGCCGGCAGCACCTCAGCCAGCACCGCGAGCAGGTCCCGGTCGCTGGAAGCCCCGAGTTCCATCACCACGAGCCCGGCCGTTGCATGCGGCACGAACACATGCAGTAGCCCGTCGCTCTGAGCCGCGTTTCCGGCCGCTTGTCCGGCCGCGTCTCTGGCCGCGTTCGTCACGAACTGCTCGCACTCGCCGGTGAGGTCGAAGACGCCTTCCCGGCTGCCCGTGCGGACCTCGATGATCTCAGTCTTCATAGACGTGACACTCTAGGCGCATGGCCACCAGCGAGCAGACCGGCTCTCCGCGGCGGCTGCGCAAGGGCAGCAAGCGGACTTCCGACCGGTCTGGCACCACTGATCCTGACGGTGCCAGTAAGACCAAAGGTGCCGGTGCTGCTGATGATGCCAGTGCTGCCGATGGTGCTGCTAATGCTGCCGTGCCTGGTGGGAAGCCTGATGACCATGCTTCTGATGACGGCGTTACCTCTGCCACCTCTGATCCCAGTGGGGCGCCTGATGCTGATGTGGTGCCCGATGCCGGTGCCACTTTTGATAATTTTGAGACCACTGATGTTTATGGGCCCACTGCTGTTTCTGGGCCCACCGATGTGTCTGAATCCATTGATGTTTCTGGATCCACTGATGTTGCCGATATCCCTATGGTCAGTGATTCTTCTGGTGTCATTGGGGGCGGGATTGCTCCTGAGGCGCCCGGTGTCCTGAGGCCGGGTGATGTTTCTGCCGCCCTGGGTGTTCCGGGTGCTGGTGGTACCGGTGGCGTCCTGAGTGGTCGCGGCGGGCGGGGTGCACGTGGTCCCCGCGGTGGGCGCGGTCGCGGTTCTCGTGGCGCTGCGGGGCCCAGCCGGGTCAACGAGGAAACCATCGCCCGAATTGAGCGGGCAACGGGCAACCTGGGCACGGCAGCCATCGCGTCCATGGACAAGCGGCTGCCCTGGTTCCGGGCTATGTCGGCCGAGAACCGGTCCTGGCTCGGCCTGGTCGCCCAGGCCGGGATCGCCGCGTTCGTGGACTGGGTGCGGCACCCCGAACGGACCCGTCCCGCGGTGGCCGGCGAGGTGTTCGGCACCGCCCCGCGCGAGCTGGCCCGGGCGGTCAGCCTGCAACAGGCCGTGGAAATGGTGCGCGTCATCATCGACGTGGTTGAGTCCCAGGTCGACGAGCTGGCGGCGCCGGGCGGCGAGGCCGAGTTGCGCGAGGCCGTCCTCCGCTACACCCGCGAGGTGGCGTTCGGCGCGGCTCAGGTCTATGCGCGAACGGCGGAAGCTCGCGGCGCCTGGGACGCGCGGCTGGAAGCCCTGGTCGTCGGGTCGCTGGTGCGCGGCGAGACCGAAGAGTCGATGAACTCCTGGGCGTCGGCGCTGAGCTGGAAGTCCTCCCCCGTCGCGGTGATCGCCGGCCAGCTGGACGTGCGACCGGGCGGGCAGGCCGACGGCGAGGAGTCCGGCGCGCTCATCGACGACCTGCGCACCGACGCCAAGCGGGCCCGGCTTGACGTGCTGGCCGGCGTCCAGGGCAGCCGGCTCATCGTCGTGCTCGGCGGTACGGACGACCCGATCAGCGCGGCTGAACGCTTCGCCTGCGGTCCGGGGCCGGGCCGCTGGTGGTGGGGCCGGTGGTGCCGGACCTTCGTTCGGCCACCGCATCCGCGCGCGCCGCGCTGTCCGGCCTGCGTGCGGCGATCGCCTGGCCGGACGCACCCCGCCCGGTCAGCGCGGATGAACTGCTGCCCGAGCGGGCCATGGCCGGGCGACCCGGACGCCCGATCGTTCCTGATCAGCGGAGTTTACGAACCGCTATTGGCCGGTGGTTCAGCACTGGTGGACACGCTCACCACCTATCTGGAACAGGGTTCGTCACTGGAGGCCACCGCGCGGATGCTCTTCGTGCATCCGAACACGGTGCGATACCGGCTGCGGCGGGTGACGGAGCTGACCGGGTATGCGCCGTCGGACGGCCGTGACGGGTTCTCGCTGTGGATCGCGATCGTGCTCGGGCGGCTAGCGGCCGGCTGATCGGTAAAGCCCTGGCTGACAGCCGACGGACCAGGCACGAGCCGGCGGCCCGCTGACGAATGGCCTTAGCAATTCGACGCGACGCGGCTCAATGGTCACCGGAAAAAAAATCTAAGCCGATAGCGACTATGGCGTGGCTATTTAGATTTTGTTATCGAATGACTTGAAAATTATCCGGTCCTTCGATAATGTTTTCTAGGTGCGATCGCGGCGGCAAAGGAGGCGGCTGTGACAGCGGATAGCACGCCCGGCGACCTCTCGCCCGAAGCTGGCGGCCCTTTCCTGCCGAGCCCGCCCGCAATCGGCACGGGACCTGCTGAGCCGGGCATGTGGCTTACCGCGTCTGCCTGGCTGCCCGCGACTCTGCTCGGTGCGCTGGAGGAAGGCGCTTCGGCCGACGGCGATCATGCCCTGGATGTCGCGTTCAGGCAGGCTGGCCCGCTCGACGAGATGCCGCCCGGCCCGGTGCTGGCCGCTTTCCTGTCCGAATGCAGCGCTCCAGCTACCGAGTCCAGCCCTCCACCCATCGACAGCACCGCTGATGCAGCCGAAGACAGCAGTGCGTCTTCAGAACGAACCAATCTGGCCGGTCCAGACTCCGGCCCCGCCAGCCCGCGATCAACCGGCGGGCCCGAAGCGCCCGATGCCGATTCTGGTGAACTTGAGGCTGATGAGCGCGCTGGTCAATGCGGGGCTGAAGTGCCTGAATCGCTGGCGGCACGGATTGCGAGCGGATCAGGACTGGCTCAGCGTGAGGACAACGCTCTGCTGGGCCTGATCCGTGGCTGGCGGAAGGTCGCATCTCTGGCCGCCGCGGCGGAGCTGGCCGCGGTGTCCGAGTTCAGCCGGCGGCGACACGATGAGGCGAAGGCCGACGGTGCCTGGGACAGTACCGCCATCGACGCCGCCGACGTCGAGCTCGCCGCGGCGCTGACCCTGACCACCCGGGGCACGCAGCTACTGATGGACCGGGCGGCGATGATGCACGAACTGCCGGCCACCGCGACGGCGCTGGCGGCCGGGCGGATCGATTGGCCCAAGGCGCTCGTCCTCATCAACGGCCTGAGCGGCCAGGATCCGGACCTGGCCCGCCGGATCGAGATCCAGGTCATCGGCCGCGCACCGCAGCAGACCACCGGGCAACTGCGCGCTGCGCTGAATCAAGCCTTGCTGGCCGCCGATCCGGCCGCAGCCGAACGTCGTCGCCAAGCCGAGGAACGGCACGCCCGGATCGAACGCGGCCCCGAACCTGGCGGCGTCACCGCTTTGCTGGCGGGCCGTTGCCTTCCGGTCACCGACACCGTGACGGCTTGGAACCGCATCACCGCCATGGCCCGCCAGCTGCGGTTGGCTGGTGCTGAGGGCAGCCTGGATGAGCTGCGCGTCCACGTCTACCTCGCCCTGCTGAACGGTGAAGCAGTAAGAGCACCCGCGGCCGACGCGATCCTGGGCACCGACCAGGAGGGCGACCAAGCGCCGGGGCAAGAGTCAGCGGATCAGCACTCCCCCACCCCCGGCGATTCGGACGGCGCCGGTACCAGCTCAATTGCGCCACAGCCGGGTCCCAATCCGGCCCGCCCGGAGCCTGAGCAGGCCGCGCTCCAGGGTGCTGGTCTGCGCGGCAACGTGAACCTCACCGTCCCGCTCGGCACCATTCTCGGGATCAGCGACAGACCAGGTCAGCTGGCCGGGTTCGGGCCGATTACCGGCCACAGCGCCCGCCAGCTGGCAGCCGGCGCACTAGGTCAACCGGGTGTTCACTGGTGCATGACCGTCACCGGCGACCACGGACAGGCCGTCGGCCACGGTTGCGCCACTCGCATCCGGCGCATCGACGGCTCACCCGGCGACCAAGGCTGGCTGTTTACCGTGAAACTTTCCGCACTCGCCGGAGCTGAGTGTGCCCATACCCGGGCGAGCCCTCACTACCGGCCGCCGCCTTCCCTATGGCACCTGGTTCAGACCCGTAACGCCTGCTGCACCGCGCCTGGGTGCCGGATGCCCGCGGCGGTCTGCGACAACGACCACACCGTTCCGTTCGGTCAGGGCGGCCGTACCTGCGAATGCAATCTGGGACCCCTCTGCCGACGCCACCACCGGGTGAAACAGGCCCGCGGCTGGCGGCTGGACCAGCCCGAGCCCGGCGTGTTCGCATGGACAACCCCGTCTGGCCGCACCTACATCACGGGCCCGGCCGAGTACCCCGCCTGATCGTTCTGTGGGCTGAGCCCGGTCCGTGGTCTGCCGCCGGGGGGCGGGCAGAGACCTCAGGAGAAATGCGTCTGCGGCCGAGGCAGCGGGCGGCCGTCGACTTCGATATCGAGCTTCTCGTTGTAGAAGGCGACCATCCCGGTGATGGGCAGCAACTGGCGGGTCGGGAAGTCGTAGGCCCAGGCCAGATCCTGATGCTCGTGGCGGATCGCGTCGCCGTCAGATCCCGGTTCGAGGCGCACCGACCAGTAGCCGCTGGTGACCCCCTTGTACGGGCACGCTGTCTGGGTATCGCTGGGCACGAGATACCTGAAGTCGACGTCGGTGCGGTCGATGTAGTAGCGGGTCGGCAAACCGGTCTCGAACACTAGGACCGGTGAGGTCGTGTCGGCCAGCGTGACGCCGTCCAGCGAGACCCGGACACGCCGGTGCGAGCGCAACGCGTCGACGCGGGTGTAGGGGCTGCGGGGGTGGACGAAGACCTGCTCGTCTTCCTCGTACCAGGCGTCCAGCGCCGTCCATGCGATGTGGGCCGTACCCGCCACCCCATCGATGGCGTCGCTCCCATACACGCGAACGGTGCTCCGGCGTTCGAGGCCGCCCGCGCGCAGCCCGTACCTCCGGGCGGTTCCCCGGCGGGTGGTCTGCTCCGCGTTCTCGTCGACGAGGAACCGCGCATCAATGTCTGAGAGCGGAATGTAGTACTGCGGGTAGTACGGGATCTCCCACACGTACCGCGCGCTGGTCGTGTCGAAGATCGGCTCGTTACCGAGGAAGCCGCGGACCCGGCGCGGTGCGGGCTCAACGTGGTTGACCTGCACCAGCATCTGCGGGTAGTTACGATCCGCCGCGACCGGGGCGGCGGCCGGCGTCTGCGCTGACGCCTGGGGCGGCGCACCGGGCGAAGCGGGGTCCGGGATCTGGCCGGTTCCTGCGCTCATGTCGTCTCACTTTCCTAGGCAGCGGCTCTGGGCTAGTATTTCGCGCTCGCGCCAGGAAGAACACGTCGCGCGGCAGGGGCCGGTGTCTGCGGGCGGGAACAGGCGCGGCAGTGAGGTAGGCGTGGGATGAGCGGGGCGAGGGGTGAAATCAGGCCAGAGGGGCGGGAGTGCTAGCGAATGCGCTGCCGTTCATGCCAGCAGTCGCCGCCGATCCCAGCTCGTGAATTGGCGGTGACGATCCCCCCGTTCGCGAAACGGGGGTGACGGTCCGGTTCGCGAAACGGGGGTGACGGTCCGGTTCGCGAAACGGGGGTGACGATTGGGGCTGACGTCGGCCAACTGCGGCCGGCACACCGCCCGCGACCACCCGCGACCAGCCCGTAACCAGCCGTGGCCAGGCGCGGCCAGCCCGCGATTAGCTGCGGCCACCGGCGACCGCTAGCGACTGGGGACGTGCTCAGAGCAACGCGCAACGGCCTGGTGACCCGCAGGTGAACGCTATTTGTCGGAACGGTACAAAGTCTGGGGCGGAAAATTCGTCGTCTCCGTGGTAGGTGTGGCGGACCTCTACAGTGCAGGCTAAGACGGTGCTGGTTATAACCGCTCCTGGCCAGGGGGCCCAGACCCCCGGCTTCCTGTCGCCCTGGCTTGAGGTGCCTGGCGTGGCTGAACGCCTCGCCGGTTGGTCTGATCTGGCCGAATGCGACTTGATTCGGTACGGGACGACCGGTACCGAGGAGGAAATCAAGGACACCGCGGTGGCTCAGCCACTGCTGGTGGCCGCGGCCCTCGCGGCCGCTGAAGCCCTGTTCGACGACGGGCTGCCGGCTACCCGCCCCGGTCTGGCCACCGCTGGCCACAGCGTGGGTGAGCTGGCCGCGGGCGTCATCGCCGGCGTGCTCAGCGCTTCTGACGCCATGCGCCTTGTCGCCGTGCGCGGCCGGGCCATGGCCGCCGCCGCGGCCGTGCGGGCCACCGGGATGACCGCGCTGCTCGGCGGCGACGAGGAAGAAGTACTGGCCTCGATCGAAGCGCACGGGCTGACCCCGGCCAACGTCAACGCGCCGGGGCAGATCGTGGCCGCGGGCACGCTGGAGCAGCTGGCTGAGTTCGCGGCCGACCCGCCGCCCCGGGCTCGGCTGCGGCCGCTGACCGTGGCAGGCGCCTTCCACACCGTGCACATGGCCCCGGCCGTCGAAGCGCTGCGCACCGCGGCCGCGACGGTCACGATCAGCGACCCGACGATCGTCCTGTTGTCCAACCGGGATGGCGCCGCGGTCACGTCCGGCGCCGACTGGCTCGAGCGCATCGTCGGCCAGGTGGCCGCTCCGGTGCGCTGGGACCAGTGCCAGCACACCCTGGCCGACCTCGGCGTGCAAGCCCTGATTGAGCTGCCGCCGGCCGGAACGCTGACCGGCATCGCCCGCCGCGCCCTGCCCGGCGTGACCCTGCAGGCGGTCAAGAGCCCGGACGACCTGGAAACGGCGCGCAAGCTCATCTCTGAATTCGGCGACGTAGCCGGGTCCGCCCCAGCTAACCCCACGGAGGGATCATGACCATCTCCATGCCCGTCGGCCCTATGGCCGATGGGGTCGCCGAGGAGTACGACTGGGACGCCGAATCTGGCTTCAGCATGGGGGGCGACCTGCCCGAGTGGCGGCTGGTGGTGGCCCCGGCGCGCGGAATTTTTCACGCGCCGCTGGTGACGACTGAGCCAACGGCGGTGACGAACGAGCCAGTGCCGGTGACGAACGAGCCAGTGCCGGTGACGAACGAGCCAGTGCCGGTGACGAGCCAGGACGCGGGCGGAAGCCGGGCTGGGGCATGTTGAGGCCCGGCATGACCGGCAGCCGATTGTTGCGCCGTGGCGCGGTTCGGTCATCGAGTGGCTGGTGCAGGACGGTGACCCGGTCGGCCTGGGCCAGCCGGTCGCTCGTTTGCTGCCGGACGACGCCATCGCCATCGACGGCGCGTGACGGGCGGATGAGACGGATGCGCCTTCCCGAGGCTGTCGCGGGTGCCCGGATCCTCGCGTTCGGCGGTTATCAGCCCGACAACGTGGTGACCAACGATGACCTGGCCGAGGTCATGGACACGAACGACGAATGGATCCGCAGCCGCGTCGGCATCATCAGCCGGCGGATCGCGGGGCCGGACGAGACCGTGGGTGACATGGCCGTGGCCGCGGGAGGCAAGGCGATCGCGGGCAGCGGGGTCAGCCCGTCCGACATCGATCTGGTCATCGTGGCGACCTGCAGCACCGAGGCGCCGATCCCGAACGTGGCCGCGGCCGTGGCCAGCCGGCTCGGCATCAACGCCCCGGGGGCCTACGACCTCAACGCGGCCTGCGCCGGGTTCTGCTACGGCCTGGCCAACGCCAGCGACGCCGTCCGGGCCGGGAGCGCACGGAACGTGCTGGTCATCGGGTCGGAGAAGATGTCGGCCTGGGTGGATCCGCAGGACCGCTCGACGCGGATCATCTTCGCTGACGGCGCCGGGGCGGCTGTGGTCGGGCCGGTGGCCGATCCAGCGGACGAGGCGGGCATCGGCCCAGTGGTGTGGGGCAGCGCGGGCGAAATCGCGGACAAGATCATCATTAAGGACCGGGACTCGTTCCTGTTCCAGGAGGGCCAGTCGGTGTTCCGCTGGGCCACCACCGCGCTGTACCCGACCGCGCTCGAGGCGTGCGAAAAGGCCGGGATCACGGTGGGCGAGCTGGCGGCGTTCGTCCCGCACCAGGCCAACCTGCGCATCATCGAGGCACTGGCCCGCAAGATCGGGATACCGCGCGACCGCGTCGCCGACGACATCCAGTACGCCGGCAACACGTCGTCGGCGTCGATCCCGCTGGCCCTGGCCCGGATGACGGAGCGCGGGGAGCTGCCGTCGGGCAGCCCGGCGCTGCTGATGGGGTTCGGCGCGGGCATGTGCTACGCCGCGCAAGTGATCACGGTACCCTAGCCGGGCTCTGCCCCAGCGGGTACCAGCATGTGGCTGCAGAGAAATCAATTGATGGGAGATAGCAAGCAGATGGCACTGACCGAGCAGGAAATCCTCCAGGGTCTCGGAGAGATCGTCGACGAGATCGCGGGCGTGCCCGCGGACGAGGTCACTCCGGAGAAGAGCTTCGTCGACGACCTGGACATCGACTCGCTGTCGATGGTCGAGATCGCCGTCGCGGCGCAGGACAAGTTCGGCGTGGAGATCCCCGACGACCAGCTCAAGGACCTCAAGACAGTCCAGGACGTCATCAACTACGTGCACAAGAACGCGAGCTGACGCGAGCGCCGTCACCAGCTGACGCGAGTGTCCCCGCCGGTACCAGCCCGAGCAGACCAACACATCAGCCGGGTCCGGCGGGACAAGAACTGAGGAGCCGATCACAGTGGGCACAGACGACAGGACCGTCGTCGTCACGGGCATGGGCGCAACCACGCCCCTCGGCGGCGACGTCGAATCAACCTGGGCGGGGATGCTGGCCGGACGCAGTGGGGTCAGAGCGCTGACCGACGACTGGGCCAAGGATCTGCCGGCCCGGATCGCGGGCGTGGCCGCCGTCGATCCTGCCGAGGGCGTGGGCCGGGTCCAGGCCCGCCGGATGGACCGCTGCGAGCAGTTCGCGGTCGTCGCCGCCCGTGAGGCCTGGGCCGACGCCGGTTCGCCGGACGTCGATCCGGAGCGGCTCGGCGTCTCGGTGAGCAGCGGAATCGGCGGGATCGGTTCCACCCTGGCCGCCTACGACGTGCTCAAGGAGAAGGGCTGGCAGCGGATCAATCCCTTCACCGTGCCCATGCTGATGCCGAACGGGGCGGCCGGCCTGATCAGCATCGAGCTGGGGGCCCAGGCCGGGGCCCACTCGACGGTCAGCGCCTGCGCGTCCGGGGCCGAGGCGGTCGGCTACGGCATCGACATGATCAAGTCGGGCCGCGCCGATGTGGTCGTCGCGGGCGGCACCGAAGCGGCGATCATGGCCCTGAACCTGGGCGCGTTCGCGGTGATGCGGGCGCTGTCGCTGCGCAACGACGAGCCGGAGCGGGCGTCCCGGCCGTTCGACAAGGGCCGGGACGGGTTCGTGCTGGGCGAGGGGCCGGCATCGTGGTGCTGGAGTCGGCCGAGCACGCGGCCGCCCGCGACGCGCGCGTCTACGCCATCGCGGCTGGGCAGGCTACTCCTCCGACGGTCACCACATCGCGCATCCGCACCCGGAGGGCGCCGGGGTGAAGCTGGCTATCGGGCGCGCGCTGGCTAACGCCGGGGTGTCCCCCGACCAGATCACCCACGTCAACGCGCACGCCACGTCCACGCCGGAAGGCGACGTGCTCGAGGCGCAGGCGATCAAGGCCGCGCTGGGCGAGGCCGCGGACCGCGTGGTGGTCTCCTCGACCAAGTCCATGACCGGTCACCTGCTGGGCGGTGCGGGCGCGATCGAATCGGTCGCCGCCATCATGGCCCTGAAGGACCGGGTGGCGCCGCCCACGATCAACCTCGAAGACCCCGACGACGGCGTCGAAGTGACGGTGTCCAATGAGCCGCGGCCGCTGGCCAAGGCCGGGCGTGAGCCGATGGCGGTGCTGAACAACGCCTTCGGTTTCGGCGGCCACAACGCCACACTCGTTTTTGTCGCGCCGTAGCCGTCCGGAGGAGAACTCAGGTGACCGTTCTGGATAACTCACGCCCTCCGGCAGGGCCAGGGCCGTCTGGGCCAGCACCGTCAGGGTCAGCACCGTCAGGGTCAGCACCGTCAGGGTCAGCACCGTCAGGGCCGGCGGTCGACGCCACCCTGCCGCGGGACCCGATCGTGAGGATGGAAGCGCTGTTCGACCCGGGCACGCTGGACCTGATCACGCCGGACGACGGGAGCGGGGCCATCGCCGGCACCGGCCTCATCCACGGGACCGGTGCGGTGGCGTTCGCCTCTGACCCGCGGACCCAGGGTGGCGCGATGGGCGAGGCCGGCTGCGCGGCCATCGTGGCCGCCTACGACGAGGCCGTGACCCGCGGTGTTCCGGTGATCGGGCTGTGGCACTCCGGCGGCGCGCGGCTGGCCGAGGGAGTGGCCAGCCTGCACGCGGTTGGATTGGTGTTCGCGGCCATGACCCGGGCCTCCGGTGCGGTGCCGCAGATCTCCGTGGTGCTCGGCCCGGCGGCGGGCGGCGCAGCCTACGGGCCGGCCCTGACCGACATCACGATCTTGTCCGGGCACGGCCGGATCTTCGTCACCGGCCCGGACGTGGTCCGCAGCGTGACCGGTGAGGACGTCGACATGGCCCGCCTGGGCGGGCCCGAGCCGCATTCGCGCCGGTCCGGGGTGACCGCGATCGTGACCGAGACCGACGCCGACGCCATCGAGCAGGCTCGCCGCCTGGCCAGCCTGCTGGGCGACCACGGCAAGGTCCCGGCCGAGGTGACAGGGGCGGACTTCGCCGGCCTGATGCCGGAATCCGCGCGCCGCGCCTACGACGTGCACCCGATCATCAATCAACTGCTGGACGAGCCCGGGGTCGAGCTGTTCCCCAAGTGGGCGCCGAACATGGTCACCACGCTCGGGCGGCTGGGCGGCGGGACGGTCGGCGTGGTGGCCAACAACCCGCTGCGGCTGGGTGGCTGCCTCGACTCGACCTCGGCTGAGAAGGCGTCCCGGTTCGTGCGGATGTGTGACGCGTTCGGGATCCCGCTCGTGGTGCTGGTGGACACCCCCGGCTACCTGCCCGGCGTCGGGCAGGAGTGGGACGGCGTGGTTCGCCGCGGGGCCAAGCTGCTGCACACGTTCGGCGAGTGCGTGGTGCCCCGGGTCACGCTGGTCACCCGCAAGTCCTACGGCGGGGCCTACATCGCGATGAACTCCCGGTCGCTGGGCGCGACCAAGGTCTACGCCTACCCGGACGCGCAGGTGGCGGTGATGGGCGCGGTGGCCGCGGTCCGGATCCTGCACCGGCGCACGCTGGCCGCGACCGAGCCGGACCAGCTGTCCGAGGCCGAGGCCGAGCTGGCCGCTGAGCACGAGCGGACCGTCGGTGGCCTGCAGCGGGCCATCGACCTCGGGGTGGTGGACGAGGTCATCGACCCGGCGCAGACCCGGCAGATGATCGCCCGCGCGATCGCCGAGGCCCCGCAGGCCCGGGGGGCGCACCGCAACATCCCGCTGTAGAGGGCTGGGGCGCTCTGGGCGGTCGCGGTCGCGGTGGCGCTGGCCGCGCTCACCTGGACCGTCTCGGTGCTGGCCGCACCGCACCGGCTGAGGTCCCGTCGGCCGGTCCCGGACCGTGAACTGGTGATTATTTTTAACCGGCTGTGACGACCCGCGGTTCCGGCCCGGTGACGAGCCGGAACGGCGGGGGCGGTCAACCGGGCGGCTGCTCGCCCGGGCGGGCTGCTCGACCGGGCGGGTTGCTCAGTCGGGCGGGCTGCTCGACCGGGCGGGTTGCTCAGTCGGGGTCGGTCGAGGTGCCGGGGGTGGGGTTGCCGTCGTCGGGCGCGGCTGGGCCGATCGCGTCGGCGTCCGGGCCGACGCCGGCGGTGGTCCCGGTGGAGCTGGCGGCGGAGTCGGCCGGGCGGCTTTCGGCGAGCAGTTCCTCCAGCCGGGCGCCGGCCAGCCGCCGGAACGTCCGGTGCGTGCGGGTGCGGTCCAGCACGGCCACCTCGAGCTGACCGGCCGGCATCTCCGGCTGTTCCGTGCCGTTACCGGACGTCCCGTTGCCGGCCGCACTGGCGGGGGCGCTGAGCGCGGTCAGGGCGGCGGACAGCGCGTCGGTCAGCGACATGTCGGCCGAGTAGCGGTCCTTGAGCGCGGTGGCCACCTGGTCGGCTTGGCCGCCGATGGCCGCGAAGCCGTGCTCGTCGGCCACCGAACCGTCGAACGTGATGCGGTAGATCTGGTCCGCATCGACGTCTCCCCACCTCGGCCACGATGATCTCGACCTCGAACGGCTTGCTGCTCTCGGTGAAGATCGTGCCCAGCTGTCTGGGCGTACCAGTTGGCGATGCCGCGCGCGGTCACGTCGCGCCGGTCGAACTGGTAGCCGGTCACGTCGGCGTAGGTGCACGCCGGCCTTGCGCAGGTTCTCGTACTCGTTGTACCGGCCGACCGCGGCGAACGCGATCCGGTCGTAGATCTCACTGATCTTGTGCAGCGCGCGCGACGGGTTCGGGGCGACGAACAGGATGCCGCCCGCGTACTGGATGACGACCCCGCTACGGCCACGCGCGATTCCCTTGCGCGCATAGTCTGCCTTGTCTTTCATCACCTGTTCAGGCGACACGTAGAACGGCATCGACACCGGGGGCGCTTCCTTTACTGGCGAGTTCGGCTCGGGACGTAGGTGCGGGATGAGGCGGTGGGCTGGCGTCTACTCGACCGGGGCCTTGGGGCCGTCGGGCGACTGCATGCGCTCCTCGACCACGGCGCGGACCTGGTCGCCCGCCTCGGTGTCGGTCAGCTGGCTGAAGCCGTCGGCGTACCAGCACCGCGATGATCGGGAAGATCTGCCGGGTCAGGTCCGGGCCGCCGGTAGCCGAGTCGTCGTCGGCCGCGTCGTACAGGGCCTGCACGCAGACCCGCACGGCCTGCTCGGCGGTCATGCCGTCGCGGTAGAGCTTCTTCAGCGAGCCGCGGGCGAACACCGAGCCGGAGCCGATCGAGTAGTAGCGGTACTCCTCGTACGGGCCGCCGGCCACGTCGTAGCTGAAGATCCGGCCCAGGGCGTTCTCCTCGTCGAAACCGACGAACAGCGGGACGACGGCCAGGCCCTGCATGGCGGCGCCGAGGTTGCCGCGGATCATCGTGGCCAGCCGGTTGGCCTTGCCCTCGAGCGAGAGCGAGCGGCCTTCGATCTTCTCGTAGTGCTCGAGCTCCACCTGGAACAGGCGGACGAACTCCAGGCCGACGCTGGCCGTGCCGGCGATGCCGATGGCCGAGAACTCGTCGCTGCGGAACACCTTCTCCATGTCCCGCTTGGCGATCATGTTGCCCGCGGTCGCGCGCCGGTCGCCGGCCATCACGACGCCGCCGTCGAAGGTCGCGGCGACGATCGTGGTCCGTGCGGCAGATCGGTCAGCGCGCCGCGCTTCCGGTTGCCGCGGGGACGCCCACGGAGCGTCCCCGGCGCAGTGCCGGCGAGCGGCGAGCCAGCGCTCCGGCAGCAGGTCCGGGGCGTCGCAGGCCAGGAAGTCGGAGAACGACGGAGATCCTGCGCGCGTAGTGAACGCTCCAGGACGCCTGAACCTGCATCGAAGTCAGAGCCCACGCGGATCCTTCCGTATGTCAAAGACGATCTCTGATCAGACCCTACTGTGCCGGGCGAGCCGAACGCACGAAGGCTACGCGCCAAGCGCGTCAGCCTCGGCGAACCCGGTCCGGATCAAGGCACCAGGCGGCTACTGGCCGCCCTTCTGGACGTAGGAGCGGACGAACTCCTCCGCGTTCTCCTCGAGTACCTCGTCGATCTCGTCCAGGATCGCGTCGACGTCGTCGGCTGAGCTTTTCGTGCCGCTCCTTGACCTCTTCGGTCGAGGCGGCCTCGGTGTCCTCGGCTTCTTCGGTTCGCCGGCCGTCTGGCGCTGACCGCCCGTGTCCTTCGTCTGCCATCCTGGTTTACCTCCGTCAATCGGCCGGGTAAGGTTATCCTCGCCCCGCGTGCTCAAAGCTAATCTTCGCCTCGCGCGAGACGCTCGTGCTTCAACCTTGCTGGGCCGTGCCGACTCGTTGCTTGCCCGGTCAGCGCGGCGACCAGGTCGGCCGCGGTGCGGCAGCGGTCGAGCAGGTCGCCGACGTGCGCCTTGGTGCCGCGCAGCGGCTCCAGCGTGGGCACGCGCTGCAGCGACTCGCGGCCCGGGATGTCGAAGATCACCGAGTCCCAGGACGCGGCGGCGACCGATCCGGCGTACTGGCGCAGGCACCGGCCGCGGAAGTAGGCCCGGGTGTCCTCGGGCGGCTCGTCGATCGCCCGGCTGATCGCGTCCTCGTCGGCCAGCCGCGTCATCCGGCCGCGGGCCGCCAGCCGGTTGTACAGGCCGCTTCTCCGGCCGCACGTCGGAGTACTGCAGGTCGACGAGCTGGAGCTGCGGGTGCGTCCCAGGCCAGCCCGTCCCGGCGTCCGGTAGCCCTCGAGCAGCTCGAGCTTGGCCACCCAGTCCAGCTCGCGGGACAGCTGCATCGGGTCGTCGGCCAGCCGGGTCAGCACCGACTCCCAGCGGTCGAGCACGTCGGCGGTCATCGCGTCGACGTCGGCGCCGTACTTGTCCTCGGTGTACTTGCGGGCCAGCTCCAGGTACTCCATCTGCAGCTGGACCGCGGTCATCTTCCGGCCGTCGCGCAGCGTGACCAGGTGCTTCAGCGACGGGTCGTGCGAGACCGCGCGCAGGTCCGCGACCGGCGCCTCGAGCGACAGGTCGCGTCGGCCGAGGAACTTGTCCTCGATCATCGCCAGCACCAGCGCGGTGGTGCCGAGCTTGAGGTAGGTGGCGACCTCGCTCATGTTGGCGTCGCCGATGATGACGTGCAGCCGCCGGTACTTCTCCGGGTCGGCGTGCGGCTCGTCGCGGGTGTTGATGATCGGCCGCTTGAGCGTGGTCTCCAGGCCGACCTCGACCTCGAAGAAGTCGGCCCGCTGGCTGATCTGGAAGCCGGTCGCCGCGGCCGTCCGCGCCGATGCCGACCCGGCCCGCGCCGCAGATCACCTGGCGGGTGACGAAGAACGGGGTCAGGTGCCGCACGATGTCGGCGAACGGCGTCGCCCGGCGCATCAGGTAGTTCTCGTGGGTGCCGTAGGAGGCGCCCTTGTTGTCGGTGTTGTTCTTGTAGAGCTGGATCGGGCGCGGCGCCGGGCAGGTGGCGGCCCTGGCCGGCCGCCTCGGCCATGATCCGCTCGCCGGCCTTGTCCCAGATCACCGCGCGACAGCGGGTTGGTGCACTCGGGGGCGGAGTACTCCGGGTGCGCGTGGTCGACGTAGAGCCGGGCCCCGTTGGTCAGGATGACGTTGGCCAGGCCCAGGTCCTCGTCGGTGAGCTGGGTGGAGTCCGCCGTCTCCCGGGCCAGGTCGAAGCCGCGGGCGTCGCGCAGCGGGTTCTCCTCCTCGAAGTCCCAGCGGGCCCGGCGCGCTCGCGCGGCCGTGGCCGCCTGGTAGGCGTTGACGATCTGCGACGAGGTCACCATCGCGTTGGCACCCGGCTGGCCGGGCACGGAGATGCCGTACTCGGTCTCGGTGCCCATCACCCGCCGCACGCTCATAGTTCAGCCAGCCTAGTGCCGCGCCGGCGAGAGACGCCGCATGACTACGCCGGCGCAGACGCGGCGACGGGCTCCGGCCAGCACGGTGACGCGAGTCTACAGGTACTGGCCCGTGTTGGCCACCGTGTCGATGGAGCGGCCGGCCTCGGTGCCCTGCTTGCCCGAGACCAGGGTCCGGATGTAGACGATGCGCTCGCCCTTCTTGCCGGAGATGCGGGCCCAGTCGTCCGGGTTGGTGGTGTTGGGCAGGTCCTCGTTCTCGCTGAACTCGTCCACGCAGGCCGCCAGCAGGTGCGCGACGCGCAGGCCCTTCTGGCCCGGTCTCGAGGAACTCCTTGATGGCCATCTTCTTGGCCCGGTCGACGATGTTCTGGATCATGGCGCCGGAGTTGAAGTCCTTGAAGTACAGGACCTCCTTGTCGCCGTTGGCGTAGGTGACCTCGAGGAAGCGGTTCTCCTCGGACTCGGTGTACATCCGCTCGACGACCCGCTGGATCATCGCGTCGACCGTCGCCTCGCGCGAGCCGCCGTGCTCGGCCAGGTCGTCGGGGTGCAGCGGCAGCTCGGCCAGGATGTACTTGGAGAAGATGTCCCTGGCCGCCTCGGCGTCCGGCCGCTCGATCTTGATCTTGACGTCCAGGCGGCCGGGCCGCAGGATCGCCGGGTCGATCATGTCCTCGCGGTTGGAGGCGCCGATCACGATGACGTTCTCCAGGCCCTCGACGCCGTCGATCTCCGACAGCAGCTGCGGGACGATGGTGTTCTCCACGTCGGAGGAGACGCCGGAGCCGCGGGTGCGGAAGATCGAGTCCATCTCGTCGAAGAACACGATCACCGGCATGCCCTCGCTGGCCTTCTCCCGGGCCCGCTGGAAGACCAGCCGGATGTGCCGCTCGGTCTCGCCGACGTACTTGTTGAGCAGCTCGGGGCCCTTGATGTTGAGGAAGAAGCTGCCCTCCGCGGCCTGGCTGCCGTCGCCGTCGGCCGCCGTCTTCGGCGCGACCTGCTTGGCCAGCGAGTTCGCCACCGCCTTGGCGATCAGCGTCTTGCCGCAGCCGGGCGGGCCGTAGAGCAGCACGCCCTTCGGCGGCCGAGCTGGTGCTCGCGGAACAGGTCGGCGTGCAGGTACGGCAGCTCGATGGCGTCCCGGATCTGCTCGATCTGCGCGTCAGGCCGCCGATGTCGGTCGTAGGCGATGTCGGGGACCTCTTCGAGGATGAGCTCCTCGACCTCGGCCTTGGGGATCCGCTCGTAGACGTAGCCGGAGCGCGGCTCGAGCAGCAGCGAGTCGCCGGCCCGCAGCGCCTGGTCGCGCAGCGGCTCGGCGAGCCGGACGACCCGCTCCTCGTCGGCGTGCGAGATGACCAGGGCGCGCTCGCCGTCGTCGAGCAGCTCCTTGAGCATCACGACCTCGCCGACGGTCTCGTAGCCCTGGGCGATCGACGACGTTGAGCGCCTCGTTGAGCACGACCTCCTGGCCGGGCTGCAGCTCGTCGAGCTCGACGCTGGGGCTGACGTGCGACGCGCATCTTGCGGCCGCCGGTGAACACGTCGGCCGTGCTGTCGTCGTGCGCGGCCGAGGAAGATGCCGAAGCCGGACGGCGGCTGCGCCAGCCGGTCGACCTCTTCCTTGAGCGCGACGATCTGGTCCCTGGCTTCGCGCAGCGTTGCCGCCAGCCGCTCGTTCTGGCCGGTCACGGCGGCCAGGCTGGCCTCGGTCTCGCGCAGCCGCTCCTCGAGAAGCCGGACCTGACGTGGTGAATCCGCGAGCCTGCCGACGCAACGCGGCGATCTCCTCGTCCAGGAAGGAGATCTGCGCGGTAAGGCTCCTCGACCTCATCGTCGTGCCGCGAGGCGCGTGCAGCTGTCGTCCTTGCTGCCACGGCCCTCACCTCCTCCCGGGGAGCTGAACTACCTAGACCCTACCTACCTGAGAGCCATTCCGTAACCTGACTGGCCCGTCGTTACGCCAAGCACATTTGCTAGTGGATTAATGCCCTTGTCTGCACACCGGCTCGAAGCGAGCCGACGCGGCTCCTACTCGTTACGCGTTATAGACAGCATCTCGTCGTCTAAGCGTTAACTGGCCTCTTCGGCCTCCGGGTGAGCCCCCTTGGACGGGCGCCGGCGCCGGCGGCGGCGGGGTCACTCCGTCGGCCAGCCGCCGGGCCGTGACCAGGAAACCGGTGTGCCCGATCATCCGGTGGTCCGGCCGGACCGCGAGCCCGTCCACATGCCAGCCCCGGACCATGGTTTCCCAGGCAGCGGGCTCGTCGAAGCGCCCTGGCCCGGAGCGCCTCGACCACACGGGACAGCTGGGTGGTGGTGGCGACGTAGCAGCAGATGACCCCGCCGGGCACCAGCGGACGCGGCGGCCGCGTCCACGCTGTCCCACGGGCGCGAGCATGTCCAGGACACCCGGTCAACCCGGTCCGGGGCAGTCCGGGCTCCGGGCAGACTTAACCGGCGGGAAATGTGCCGCCGATAAGCGCAGGGCCGTCGGGCGGTCCGGGGCGGGGTCGTCCTCGCCGCGGAAGTCGCCGGGGACCAGCCGCCAGCTCGGCGGGCGGCCCGCCGTAGTACGTCTCCACGTTGCGCTGGGCGATCTCGGCGAAGTCGGGCCGGCGCTCGATAGGAAGTCACGGTCGCCGCTCCGGGCCGACCGCGCGCAGCAGCCAGCAGGTCAGCGCGCCCGACCCGGCCCCCGCCTCGAGCACCCGCGGCGCCCGGGGAAGATGTCGGCCAGGCCACGATCTGGGCCGCGTCCTTCGGGTAGACGACCGCGGCGCCGCGCTTCATGGCCAGCGTGTAGTCGGCGAGCAGCGGCCGCAGCACGACGTAGGCTGTGCCGCCCGAGGACGTCACCACGCTGCCGTCCTCGAGCGCCGATCAGGTCGTCGTGGCTGATCGACCCGCGGTGGGTGTGGAACGTCCGCCCGGCGTGCAGCACCATCTGGTCGTGGCGGCCCTTGGGGTCGGTCAGCTGCACCTGGTCGCCGGCCTCGAACGGGCCGCGAGGCGTGGAGATCATGGCCCGTCAGGCTATCGGCCGCAAACCAGCGACCTCAGACGCCGGCGAAGCGCCTGATCCAGGTCACTGGCGGCCAGCACGCCCGTAGACCTGGCCCGGTCGGCTCGACCAGCAGGTACTCACTGGCCGGGGCCTTGCGCACCGCGTCGATCAGCGCCATGACCGGACAGGTCGGCCGGCAGCACCAGGCTCGGGTCGAGCTCCGGGCCAGCGAGCCGGCCTCGATCCAGGGCCTGCGCTGCGGCGGCGTGGCCGTCACGGCGGCCTCGTTGACGATGGCGATCGGGGCGTGCTGTCGTGGTCGACCACGACAAGCCCCGGGCGTTGGCCTCCTCGGCCCGCCGGACCGCCTCGGCCAGCGGCAGTGTCGGCCGGGATCGGGATGGCCTTGCGGGCCAGCCCGCGAGCCGAGATGCCGGGCAGCCGTTCGCGGACCCGGGTGGCCTTGATCGACTGGCTCGCGCCCATCCACATGAACGCGGCGATGGCCACCAGCCAGATCATGCTGGCCAGGTCGAAGCTCTCGCCAGGGGCCAGGGTCCAGCCGACCGGCAGCGCGATGAGCGCGACCGCGAGCACCCGGCCCGCCCAGGCGGCGGCGAGGGTACCCACGGCGCGGGCTGGCCGGTGAGCTTCCAGACCACGGCGCGCAGCATCCGGCCGCCGTCCAGCGGCAGGCCAGGCAGCAGGTTGAAAAGGCCGACGATGATGTTGGCCCAGCATATCTGGCGGATGATGACCCAGCCGATGATGCCGTGCGGGACCACGTGCTCCAGGCCGAAGGCGATCGCGGCCAGCACGAAGGACAGGACGGCCCGGCCGCGGACACGGCGAACTCCCGGCCCGGGGTCTGCGGCTCCACCTCGATCTCGGAGACCCCGCCCAGCGGGTAGAGCAGGATCCGGCGCACCGGCAGCCCGTAGCCGCGGGCCACCAGCGAGTGGCCAGCTCGTGGACCAGCACCGACACGTACAGCAGCACCACGAACACGGCGGCGACCACGTACCTGGTGCTGCCGCTGCAGCGTGGCGGCCAGGTCGTTGGCGTAGATGCACGATAAACACGCCCGCGATCATGAACCAGTACGGCGAGACTGCACCGGGATGCCAAACGGCCGCGCCACGACGATCCCGGAAGCGGAGACCCCCGGTGAGCCGCTGCTCCTGGTCGCCGGGCTGATCACCGGCTGAGCCATGCCTGCCACATGACCGATGCTACGTGCCCATACGACCACGGGCCCCGGATCTGGCCGCGCACCGCGACGAAATCGGCCATACTGTCGGCCCTCTCCCCTACGCTCGGGGTCGTGGAAGAACTAGCGGCGCTCGAGGTCGCCGGGCCCAATCGGCCGCCGCTCCCGTACAGGAAGCGGACCGGCCACGTGGACCAGCCCCCCGTGGACCAGCACTGTCTCCCTCGCGGGCGGGGGACTTCATGACCTGCCCGCTGCTGTACCGGTTCCGGGTCATCGACAAGCTGCCCGAGCCGCCCAGCCCGGCCGCCGCCCGGGGCACGCTGGTGCACGCGGTGCTGGAGCGGCTGTTCGACCAGCCCGCAGCCGAGCGGACGCCGGAGGTGGCCCACGCCCTGGTCCAGCCGGAGTGGGACCGCCTGTCGGCGGCCGAGCCCGAGCTGGCCGCGCTGTTCTCCGGGAGCCGGACGAGCTGGCGGCCTGGCTGCGCGACGCGGACTCCGCCGTGGACAGCTACTTCCGGCTGGAGGACCCGCGGCGCCTGGAGCCGGCGGACCGGGAGCTGTACGTCGAGGCGCTGCTGGAGTCCGGGCTGCGGCTGCGCGGCTACATCGACCGGCTCGACGTGGCCCCGGCCGGCCAGATCCGGGTGGTCGACTACAAGACCGGCAAGGCCCCGCCGCCCGACTTCGAGGCGCGGGCCCTGTTCCAGATGAAGTTCTACGCGCTGGTGCTGTGGCGGGCGCGCGGCACGATCCCCCGGCTGCTGCAGCTGATGTACCTGGGCGACGGCCAGGTCGTCAGGTACGCGCCGGACGAGGCCGACCTGCTGGCCACCGAGCGCAAGGTCAAGGCGCTCTGGGCCGCCATCGAGCGGGCCCGGACCGAGGGCGACTGGCGGCCGCGGCCGGGCCGGCTGTGCGACTGGTGCGCGCACAAGGCACTCTGCCCGGAGTTCGGCGGCACCCCGCCGCCGCTGCCCGCCGTCCCGGCTGATCAGGACTCAGCCGGGGACGACGGGCCGGTGGACGACCTGGGCTAGCGGGCGGCCCGCATCAGCTGGCCGCGGGCGCGCTGGCCGCGGCCGCGCGGTCCGGAGCGTCCTCCGGGAAGTGGCAGGCCACCTGGTGCCCCGGGGTCAGGTCGGCCAGCGGCGGTTCCTCGGTGGCACAGATCTCCTGGGCCTTCCAGCACCGGGTGTGGAAGCGGCAGGCCGCGGGCGGGTTCAGCGGGCTCGGCACGTCGCCGGTCAGCCGGATCCGCTGCCGCCGCTGGCGCTGGCTACGGTTCTGGGCCCGGGTCGGCTTGGGCACCGGCACCGCGGACAGCAGCGCCACCGTGTACGGGTGCCGGGGCCGGGCGTAGAGGTCGTCCCGGTCAGCCACCTCGACCAGCTTGCCCAGGTACATGACGGCCACCTGGTCGCTGATGTGCCGGACCACGGACAGGTCGTGCGCGATCACCACGTAGGTGAGGCCCAGCTCGTTCTGCAGGTCCTCCATCAGGTTGATGACCTGGGCCTGGATGGAGACGTCGAGTGCGGAGACCGGCTCGTCGGCCACGATCAGCTTGGGCCGCAGGGCCAGGGTGCGGGCGATGCCGATGCGCTGCCGCTGCCCGCCAGAGAACTCGTGCGGGTACCGGTTGTAGTGCTCGGGGCTCAGGCCGACCAGGCTCAGCAGCTCCTGGACCTCTTCCTTGATCGACCGGTCCGTGGTCACGTGCTGCAGCCGCAGCGGCGCCCCGACGATCGACCCCACCGTGTGCCGCGGGTTGAGCGAGGAGTAGGGGTCCTGGAAGATCATCTGGATCTCACGCCGGAGCGGGCGCATCGCGCCGGCGCTCAGGTGCGTGATGTCGGTGCCGTCGAACTCGATCTTCCCCCCGGTGGGCTCGTCCAGCCGGGTGAGCAGCCGCCCGGTCGTGGTCTTGCCGCAGCCGGACTCGCCGACCAGGCCGAGGGTCTGGCCCTGGGGCACGACGAAGTCGATACCGTCCACGGCCTGCACGGCGCCGATCTTGCGGCGGAAGATGACACCCCGGGTGACCGGGAAGTGCCGGGTCAGGCCGGTCACCCGGAGCAGGTCGCCGGTGGTGGCGGTGCCGCCGCCCGCGCCGGAGGGGCCCGCGGCCCCGGCCGGTGACGGTGCGCTCATCTGGCCAGCTCCCTGTCATCGCGGCCCTCACGCCGTCACCTCGGACTTGGCCTGCTGGATACGTTCCCAGGCCGCCTGCCGCTGGCTGGTCGTCAGGTGGCAGGCCACCTGGTGCCCCGGCTCGATCTCGCGGAGCTCTGGTACCTCGGTCTCGGCCCGGCCGCCGGTCTCGTGGGCGTAGGCGCAGCGCGGGTGGAACGCACAGCCCTCGGGCACCCGGATCAGGCTGGGCGGCGTCCCCGGGATCGGCAGCAGCCGCTCGGTCCGCTCTAGGTCGATGCGGGGCATCGAGGCGAGCAGACCCCAGGCGTAGGGGTGGGCAGGCCGTTCGAACACGTCCTCGGCGCTGCCGTACTCCACCGCCTTGCCGCGCGTACATGACCATGATGTCGTCGGCCAGCTCGGCCACCACCCCCAGGTCGTGGGTGATGATGATGACCGCCGAGTCGAACTCCTGCTGCAGGTCCAGGATCAGATCCAGGATCTGGGCCTGCACGGTGACGTCCAGGGCCGTGGTGGGCTCGTCGGCGATGAGCAGCTCGGGGTTGCAGGACAGGGCCATCGCGATCATGGCCCGCTGGCGCATGCCGCCCGAGAACTGGTGCGGGTAATCGTCGACCCGGGAGCCCGGCTGCGGGATGCCGACCCGGCCCAGCAGGTCGACGGCGCGCTTGCGGGCCACGGCGCGCGACACGTCGTTGTGCACCCGGTAGGCCTCGATGATCTGGTGGCCCACCGTGTAGTACGGGTGCAGGGCGGACAGCGGATCCTGGAAGATCATGGACACCTGGCTGCCGCGCAGCTTGCGCACCTCGTCCGGGTCGATGCCGACCAGCTGCCGGCCGCTCAGCCAGATCTCGCCGCTGATCTGCGCGTTCTTACCCTGCAGACCCATGATGGTCAGGCTGGACACGGTCTTGCCCGAGCCGGACTCCCCGACGATGCCGAGAGTCTGGCCCTTGTCCAGGCTGTAGGAGACCCCATCGACCGCCTTGACCAGGCCGTCGTCGGTCGGGAAGTGGACGCGCAGATCCCGGATCTCAAGCAGTTCGCGATCGGGCATCAGTAACGCACCCGCGGGTCGATGACGGCGTAAAGAATATCTACCACCAGGTTGGCGATGACGATGAAGAAGGAGGACAGCAGGACCACCCCCATGATCTCAGGGAAGTCCTGGTTCTGGATGGCCTGGTAGGTGAACAAGCCCAGGCCGTGCAGGGAGAAGGTGACCTCGGTGATGATCGCGCCGCCGATCAGCAGGCCCAGGTCGATGCCGAAGATCGTGGTGATCGGGGTCAGCGCAGAGCGCAGGCCGTGCTTGACCACCACGTCGCGCTCGCGCAGGCCCTTGGCTCGCGCGGTGCGGATGTAGTCCTCCGACATGGTCTCCAGCATGGTCGACCGGGTCAGCCGGGCGTACAGCGCCGCGTAGAGGAAGGCCAGCGTGATCCAGGGCAGCACCAGGTTCCGGGCCCACAGCGCCGGGTTGGTCGTGAAGGGCACGTACTGCACGTTCGGGAACAGCGGCCACTTGTAGCTGAACAGTTCCAGGGCGATCAGGCCGGTGAAGAAGATCGGCAGCGAGACGCCGGCCAGCGCGACCGCCATCGAGAACCGGTCGAAGAAGGTGCCCCGGCGCAGGGCCGAGATGACGCCGATCGTGACCCCGCCCACCAGCCACAGCACCGAAGCGCCGATGGCCAGCGAGAGAGTCACCGGCAGCGCGCTGGTCATCTGCGGCCAGACCGGCTGCTGGCTGCGGAACGAGTAACCGAAGCACGGCGGTGGGCAGTAGGTGACGCTCGACCCGGAGTTGTAGTGGGTGCCGACCACGATCGCCTTGACGAACCGGCCGTACTGCAGGTAGAGCGGCGCGTTCAGGCCCAGCTTCTCCTCGATCTGGAGGATGGCGGCCCGGGTCGGGTTGCGGCCCACGTACTGGGTGGCCAGCTCGTAGGCGTTCTGGCCGGCTAGCCGCGGGATCAGGAAGAAGATGGCGAACGTTATCAGGCTGACCACCAGGAGCAGGAAGATCGTGGTGAACAGCCGCCGGACGATGAAAGCGATCACTGAGCCTCACCCAGTCGATGGCAGCGGCATGGGTGCCCGGCCGGATGGCGGCCGGGCACCCATGACTTCATGTCGCTGCGTCCGTGCTACGACTTGCTGGTCGTGCCGAGCACGGCGTAGTTGTACATGCCCCACTGGGGCTGGACGTAGACGTTGGTCAGGTTCGGGCTCCGGTAGATCAGCGACTTGGCGTACACCTCGGGCAGGATGGCCGCGTCCTTCATGGTCTGGTGGTCAATCTGGGTCCAGATCGCGTTCCGGGCGCTGCCGTTCGGCAGCGAGTTCGCCTTGGTGAACAGGTTGTTGATCACCGGATCGTTGAGCTCGGAGATGTTGGTGTTACCGGCCGAGACGATCGTGTTGCCGTTGACCAGCTCGTCCAGCATGCCGTTGCCGTTCGGCCAGTCAGCGGCCCAGCCACCGATGTCGATGCCCAGGTCGTGCGAGTGCACGTACTTGGGCACACCGGCGAAGTCGCTGTAGTAGTTGCCGGACGGGTAACCGTGAAGCTGCAGCTTGATGCCGACCCGGCTCAGCGACGACTGCAGGGCCTGGGCCGCCTGGACCTCCTTGGGGCGGTCGCTGCGGTAGGCCATGCCGGTGGTGAAGCCGTTGGGCTGGCCGCAGGCCTGGAGCGCGGCCTTGGCCTTGGTCACGTTACCGGACGGATCGGACGTGGCCTGGTACAGATCGAAACTCTGGTAGCCGATCTGGTCCGGGATCAAGGTGGTGCTGGCGATCTGGCCGCCGGCCACCGGGCCGCCGTAGGCGGTCTGCAGCTGGGTCTTGTTGGCCGCGTACTCGACCGCCTCGCGGCAGTTGAGGTTGTTCATCGGCGCGACCTTGGTGTTGAGGTAGATGAACCACAAGAACCCGGCCAGCGGGTTGTCAGACGAATTCTTGAGCGAGCTGCTGCTCAGGACCTTGGCCCGGGCCGCGGCCTGCACACCGGTGCCGGCCGCGTCCACCTGAATGTCCCCGGCCAGCAGCCGGTTGTCCAGGTCGTTGGCGTTGACGTTCAGATCCATGACGATCTTGTTGGGCAGCTGCTTGGCCTGGGTGTCCCAGGACGGGTTCCACTTGGGGTTCCGCACCAGGACGAGCTGCTTGTTCAGCGAGTAGCTCTGGAACATGTACGGCCCGGTGGACTGCACCTTCAGCTGGTAGTTGGTCCCGGTGTCCTTGGCCTGCGGCACCGGGGCGGTGTTCGAGAACGCCACCACGTAGTTGAAGTCCGGGTACGGCGTGGCCAGGTGGAACACGACCGTGGACTTGTCCGGGGTGGCGATCGAGCTCAGTCCCGACGCGGACTTGTCCTTGTACGGCCCGGGGTAGCTGGCGCCGCCCTTGAGCAGGACCGAGTAGTAGCTGGGCCCGTTGGGCAGCACCGACCGGTCGAACGTCCGCTCGACCGCGTACTTGACGTCGGCCGAGGTGACCGGCGTGCCGTCCTGGTACGTGACGCCCTGCTTGAGGTGGTAGGTCCAGGTCAGGCCGTTGTCGCTGACCTGGCCCAGGCTGGTGGCCAGACCGGGGACGATCTGGTCGCCGCAGGTGCCGGGGCATGACTTGAAGGTGACCAGCGGCGTGGCGTACAGCCGGTTGAAGTTCAGGACCCAGGCGTAGTAGGTGTTGCCGGGGTCGAATGAGTCCGGGGTGCTGCTGTCCGCGTAGGTGATGGTGCCGCCCTTGGTGCTGGACGGGTTGACCACCTTGGTGACTCCGGCGTTGAAGCTGGCGCTCGACGAGCCGCCGCCCCCCGAACCGGTTCCGCCACCGCTGCTCCCGCCGCAGGCCGCGATCGTGAGCGCCGCCGCGGCGGTAACCGCAGCGAGCCCAAATTTTGCTGGTCTCTTCACTGCCGAGCCGCCTCCCGTTTTGTGGTGATTGATGAACGTGCTGGTCGTTCGGCTACCGGCCGCTTCTCGGATCCAGGGCATCGCGGAGTCCGTCGCCGAACAGGTTGAAGGCCATGACGGTGATGAAGATCGCCAGGCCCGGAATGATCATGAACATCGGGTCGATCGAGTAAAAGCCATTCGATACGGCGTCGGCCAGCATGCCGCCCCAGCTGGGGGTGGGCGGGATGAGGCCGACGCCCAGGTAGTCCAGCGCCGCCTCGAACAAGATGTTGGTCGGGATCAGCAGCGTCGAGTAGACCAGGATGGGCGCGACCAGGTTGGGCAGCAGCTCGCGGAACAGAATGTACGGCGAGCGCGCGCCCATGCTGCGCGCCGCGTCGACGAATTCACGCTCGCGCAGGGACAGGATCTGCCCGCGCACGATCCGGCCCATATAGGGCCAGGCGAAAAATCCGATGACGAAAATAAGCAGAACCACTCGGAGCCCGTCGCCGGAAAGGCCGAACGCGGTATTCGGGATCACGCCCACCAGGGCGATGGCGAAAACCAGCAGCGGGAATGCCAGGAAGACGTCCATGGCCCGGGCGATGAAGGCGTCCACCCAGCCGCCGAAATACCCGGCGATGATGCCGAAAAAGACTCCGAGGACCACGGCCAGGGCGGTGGCGAGGATGCCGATCAGCAGCGAGTACCGGGCCCCGTTGACCACCCGGGCCAGCATGTCACGGCCGGTGACAGGCTCGACACCGAGAGGATGAGCGAGGCTGATGCCGCCGAGCGGGCCGTACGGCCGGCTGAAGGTGGGATTGATCAGGTTGGAATGGTAAGTGTTCGGGTCCTGCACCAGAAACGGGCCGACAATGGCCACGAGCACGAGCAGCACAACGATAATGCCGCCCGCCATGGCAACCTTGTCATGCTGGAACCGAACCCAGGCGATGCGGCCTGGTGACCGGCCTTCGATCGCTTTACCGCCCACGGCGGGTACGCCGGGATCCGGACCAGGTCCAGATCCTTGCGGGACATCGACGGGCACGGCCATAACGAGCGTTTCTCCTGATCCCCGGGCCGCAGCGGAACGGGCAGCCGCCCGTCGGAACGGCAGCTAGCCCCAGGCGGCCTTGCGCTAGAACGAGATTCCGCGAATTGCCGGGAAAACGCCAGTCCCCGGCCCTCTCGTGCCTTAATCGTGACGGAATCAGAACCAGGCTGTCACGCCGAAACTATTGAAGTGATCATCGTCACGCGTTTCGGGCCCACCGACGCACCCCAACGCAAAGTCCTCGGCAGGCGACGGCGAGGGGCGGAAGATCTCCTCAGTTGATGCCACGACGGCGGAGGATCTCCTCCACCTCGCGCATGTCGTCGTCGACGGGCTCGCCCTTGGATTTGGCCGCCTTGGCCGGGCGGGAGCGGTTGGGCTCGAGCTCCTGGCGGCGGTTGCCGTTGGCGCTGCCATTGCCGTTGGCACCGGCCTGCTCGGGGACGGCCGCGCGCGGGGTGCCAGCGTCGGTGACCGCGCCGGGCTCGCCAGCCGCGGCGGCCTTCCTGGCCTGCTTACGGCGGCGCTTGAGCGGCGCGGAGACGAAGAACAGCACGACGGCCAGCGCGGCCACGCCGACGCCGGACCAGACCTTGGGTGACAGCACCAGGTGCTCGGCGAAGTTGCCGATCGCGGTGCCAATCTTCCAGAACATCTCGATGGAGCCGGTCAGGTACGCGGCCAGCGGCAGCAGCGACCACGCCACCCCGCGCAGCCCGGAACCGAGCCCTCGCCTGCGCCATGCAAACCAGCTGGCCACCAGCCCGAGACCGGTCAGCCCGGCGCAAAGCGGCAACCATGCGATCGAGTTGTAAGTCGACATCTGCCCGCCTTGACGTCGAAAGCTTCCGGGGTACCCCTACTGCCCCTCTCCCATCGTTACACAGCCTGGAGACCGGATGAACCGCCCAGGCGGGTGCCCTTCGGCCCAGGCGGCCCGGAGCCAGGCCACGTCGGCGCCGCGCAGGGACGGCCGGACCAGGCGGCCAGGGCGCGGCTCGATCCCGCCCAGGGTGGGCACCGCGACCACGAAGCAGCCGGCCGCCTCGGCCGCGGTCACACCGGTGATCGAGTCTTCCAGCACCATGCTCTGGCCCGGGGGCACGCCCAGGCGGCTGGCCGCGAGCAGGTACGGCTCGGGGTCAGGTTTGCCCCGGCGAACGTCGCTGCCGGTCACCATGACCGGGAACCGTAGCCCGGTCCGGGCCAGCACCGCGTCCACGAACCGGCGCTGGGAGGACGTGACCAGTGCGTACGGCAGCCCGGACGCCGCCACGTCGGCGACCAGGGCCGCGGCGCCGGGCATGATCGTGACCCCGCGATCGAGCACCTTGGCCACGATGCCGCCGATCATCCACTCGCCGACCTGCGCCGGGTCGGCGCTTACCTGGGCCCGGTCCATGAAGTAGCGCACGGACCGGTCCAGCGAGCTGCCGAGCAGGGCCTCCTGGTCAGCGGGGGTCCAGATGCCGCCGAGCCGGGTCATCACCTCGGTCTCGACTTCGAACCAGAGCGGCTCGGAGTCGATGAGCAGGCCGTCCATGTCGAACAGCACCGCCCGCAGCGACTCATCGTCCGCGGGCTGGGGGCGGGGTCGGTCACATGCTGAAGTAGTTCGCCTCGGGGTGGTGCGACCACGATCGCGTCGGTGGACTGCTCCGGGTGCAGCTGGAACTCCTCGGACAGCTCGCACCCCGATCCGCTCGGGCTCGAGCAGCTCCACGATCTTGGCCCGGTCCTCCAGGTCCGGGCAGGCCGGGTAGCCGAAGGAGTACCGGCAGCCGCGGTAGTCGACCTTGAAGCAGGCCCTCGACGTCGGCCGGGTCCTCGCCGCCGATAGCCGAGCTCGGCGCGGACGCGCGCGTGCCAGTACTCGGCCAGGGCCTCGGTCAGCTGGACCGACAGGCCGTGCAGCTCCAGGTAGTCGCGGTAGGAGTTGGCTTGGCGAACAGCTCGCCGGTGGCCTCGGCGACCCGGCGAGCCCACCGTGACCAGCTGGAAGGCGGCCACGTCGGTCTGGCCGGAGTCCTGCGGGCCGCAAGAAGTCGGACAGGCACAGGTGCCGGTCGCGGCGCTGGCGCGGGAAGGTGAACCGGGCCGCTCCTGGCCGTCCTCGTTCAGGATCACAGGCCGTCGCCCTCGCTGACCGCGGGGAAGTAGCCGTAGACGACCGCGGCCTCCAGCAGGTCCTCGGTCTGCAGCCGGTCCAGCCACATCCGCAGGCGCGGCCGGCCCTCGGTCTCGACCAGCTCCTCGTAGGACGGCGCCGTCGCCGCCGCGGGCGGGCTTGAGGCCCCACTGGCCCAGGAACGTGCGCCCGCTCGTCGAGGAAGGGCGCGTACTCGGCCAGGGGGATGCCCTTGACGACGCGGTCGCCCCAGAACGGCGGCGTCGGGCACCGGGTTGTCGACGGCCACGTCGGAGCGCGACCGGGACGTCCTGCTCGGGCGGCCTCGGTCCAGCGGGCCGCGCGGCCTCGACCCGGCGCGGGCGCAGCGCCGGCAGCGCGCGCGCCGGCGTCGCCGCGCTTGACCGCGTCGACCGCGTCCATCAGGCGCAGGCCCTCGAAGGCGTCGCGGGCGTAGCGGACCTCGCCCTGGTAAGAGCTCGGCGAGGTCCTCCTCGACGTAGGCGCGGGTCAGCGCGGCGCCGCCGAGCAGCACCGGCCAGCGGCCGGCCAGGCCCCGGGAGTTCATCTCCTCCAGGTTCTCCTTCATGACCACCGTGGACTTCACCAGCAGCCCGGACATGCCGATGGCGTCGGCGCGGTGCTCCTCGGCGGCGTCCAGGATGGTCTGGATCGGCTGCTTGATGCCGAGGTTGACGACGTCGTAGCCGTTGTTCGACAAGATGATGTCGACCAGGTTCTTGCCGATGTCGTGCACGTCGCCCTTGACCGTGGCCAGCACGATCGGCCCTTGCCGTCGCGTCCGGACTTCTCCATGTGCGGCTCGAGGTAGGCCACCGCGCGTCTTCATCGCCTCGGCCGACTGCAGCACGAAGGGCAGCTGCATCTGGCCGGAGCCGAACAGCTCGCCGACGGTCTTCATGCCGGCCAGCAGCGTCTCGTTGACGATCTGCCAGGGCCGGCCGCACGGCCAGGGCCTCTCCAGGTCGGCCTCCAGGCCCTTGCGCTCGCCGTCGATGATGCGGCGCTTGAGCCGCTCGTCCAGCGGCAGCGCCGGCCAGCTCCTCGGCGCGTGACTCCTTCTGCGAGGCGGCGTTGACGCCCTCGAACAGCTCCAGCAGGCGGGTCAGCGGGTCGTAGCCCTCGCGGCGCCGGTCGTAGACCAGGTCCAGCGCGACCTCGCGCTGGCTCGTCGGGGATGCGCGCGATCGGCAGGATCTTGCTGGCGTGCACGATCGCCGAGTCCAGCCCGGCCTCGACGCACTCGTGCAGGAACACCGAGTTCAGCGCCTGGCGGGCGGCCGGGTTCAGGCCGAAGGAGATGTTCGACAGGCCCAGCGTGGTCTGCACCTCCGGGTGGCGGCGCTTGAGCTCGCGGATGGCCTCGATGGTCTCCAGGCCGTCGCGGCGGGACTCCTCCTGGCCGGTGCCGATCGGGAAGGTCAGGCAGTCCACGAGGATGTCGGTCCGCCGGCATGCCCCAGTTCGCCGGTGAGGTCCTCGATCAGCCGGCTCGGCGATCGCGACCTTCTGCTCGGCGGTGCGGGCCTGGCCCTGCTCGTCGATCGTCAGGGCGATGACGCCGGCGCCGTGCTCGGAGACCAGGCGGCATGATGCGCTGGGAAGCGCGAGTCCGGGCCGTCGCCGTCCTCGTAGTTCACGGAGTTGACGACCGCCCGGCCGCCGAGCGCCTCCAGGCCGGCCTCGACAGCACCGGCGGCTCGGTGGAGTCCAGCACGATCGGCAGCGTGGAGGCGGTGGCGAACCGGGCGGCCAGCTCGCGCATGTCGGCCACGCCGTCGCGGCCGACGTAGTCCACGCACAGGTCGAGCAGGTGCGCGCCGTCGCGGATCTGGCCGCGCGCGATCTCCACGCACTCGTCCCAGTTCTCGACGAGCATCGCCTCGCGGAACGCCTTGGAGCCGTTGGCGTTGGTGCGCTCGCCGATCGCCAGGTAGCTGATGTCCTGCCGGAACGGCACGTGCTGGTAGAGCGAGGACGCGCCCGGCCTCGCGGACCGGCTGCCGAGGCGTCACGGCGCGGCCGCGCACGCCGCTCGACGATGGCCGCCAGGTGCGCCGGGGTCGTGCCGCAGCAGCCGCCGACCAGCGACAGGCCGTACTCCTGGACGAAGCGCTCGTGCGCGTCGGCCAGCTCCTCCGGCGTGGGCGGGTAGTAGGCGCCGTCGGAGGTCAGCGATCGGCAGGCCGGCGTTGGGCATGCAGGACACGGCGATCCGGGCGTGCTTGGCCAGGTAGCGCAGGTGCTCGCTCATCTCGGCCGGGCCGGTGCCGCAGTTCAGGCCGATCAGCTCCACGCCCAGCGGCTCCAGCGCGGTCAGCGCCGCGCCGACCTCGGTGCCCAGCAGCATGCGCGCCGGTGGTCTCGAACATCACCTGGGCCCACACCGGGATGTCCGAGCCCGGCCTCGGCGATGGCCGCCTTGGCGCCCAGCACCGCGGCCTTGACCTGCAGCAGGTCCTGGCTGGTCTCGATGAGCAGCGCGTCGGCGCCGCCGGCGACCAGCCCGGCGACGTGCTCCTGGTAGGCGTCGCGCAGGGTCGCGATACGGGACGTGGCCCAGGGTCGGCAGCTTGGTGCCCGGGCCGATGGAGCCGATGACCCAGCGCGGGCGCTCGGGCGTGGCGTACTCGTCGGCGGCCTCGCGGGCCAGGCGCGCGCCGGCCTCGTTGAGCTCGAAGATCCGGTCGGCGATGTCGTAGTCGCCCAGGTTGGTGAGGTTGCCGCCGAAGGTGTTGGTCTCGACGCAGTCGCACCCCGACCTCGAGGTAGGCCTCGTGCACGATTGCGGACGAAATCCGGGCGGGAGACGTTCAGGATCTCGTTGCAGCCCTCCAGCCCCTGGAAGTCCTCGACGGTCGGGTCCTGTGCCTGGAGCATGGTGCCCATGGCCCCGTCGGCGACGACGACCCTCTCCCGGAGGGCCTGGCGGAGGGCGGCGGACCTGCTGGTCACGGCCGGATTCGGCTGCGGGGACGGGGACGTCGAGGGCGTCCGGGTCGAGGCCATGTGTTCTCCTCCAGGTGAGCGGCTGCTCTTGCTTGGACCGGTGAGTGTCGATTTTAGCGGTCAGGCCCCGTCTGGGCGCGGACCGAGTCCGCTCAGCGAACACCGATCGGCGTAGGCTAACCGGGGCAGGTCCGCTGTGCGGGCACCGCTCGAGCGATCAAGAGAGTCTGCGAAATGATCGAGCTCGACGGGATCCCGGAGCTGACGGACCCGGTGATGATCGCCGCGTTCGAGGGCTGGAACGACGCCGGGGAGGCCGCCTCCCAGGCGGTGAAGCACCTGGCCGAGGCCTATCCGGGCGGCGGCCGGGTGTTCGCGGCCCTGGACGGCGAGGACTACTACGACTACCAGGTGCACCGCCCGGTCATGGCGTTCGTCGACGAGCGCCGCCAGGTGATCTGGCCGACCACGCGCTTCTCCGTGGTGCGCGCCCCGGCCCGCGTCCTGCCCGGCGAGACCGCCGAGGAGGACCCGCGCGACCTGGTCCTGGTGCACGGCGTGGAGCCGAACATGCGCTGGCGCGCGTTCTGCGAGGAGATCCTGGGCCTGGCCCGCGACCTGGGCGTCGGCCAGATCGTCACCCTGGGGGCCTACCTGGCCGACGTCCCGCACACCCGGCCCACCCCGGTGTCCGGCACCTCCGCCGACGAGGCCTACCAGGCCCTGTTCGACGTCGAGCCGCCCACCTACGAGGGTCCGGTGGGCATCACGGGCGTGATCCAGGAGGCCTGCCGCCACGCGGGCATCCCGCTGATGTCGTTCTGGGCGGCCGTCCCGCACTACGTGGCGCACCCGCCGGTCCCGAAGGCGACGCTGGCCCTGCTGCCGGCGCCTGGAGGACGTCCTGGACCTGTCGGTCCCGACGGGACGCTGGCCGAGGAGGCCCGCGCCTGGGAGCTCGGCGTCGACGAGCTGGCGTCGGAGGACTCCGAGGTCGGCGGAGTACGTGCGCTCGCTGGAGGCGCAGCGGGACAGCGCCGACACCGCCGAGCTGCCGGAGGCCAGCGGGGAGGCGATCGCGCGGGAGTTCGAGCGGTATCTGCGGCGGCAGGAGCGGCGGCGAGCCAGGCGGTCTGTAGGCCGAGTAACCACGAAAACCGGGGCACCCGCGCAGCGGGTGCCCCGGTTCTTCGTGACTAACTCAGTGCAGGCGGACCCGGGGGTCGAGCACTGCGTAGAGGGCGTCGACCACGATGTTGGCCACCACGACCGCGGCCGCGGCCACGATGACCACACCGATGACGACCGGCAGGTCCTGCTGCTGGATGGCCTGCACCGCGGTGAAGCCCAGCCCGGGCATGCCGAACACGTACTCGGTGATGACCGCCCCGCCGAGCAGCACGCCGACGTCGATGCCGTACTGGGTGACGACCGGGGTGAGCGCGGCCCGCAGCGCGTGCCGGAAGATCACCCGGCGTTCCGGCATGCCCTTGGCCCGGGCGGTGCGGATGTAGTCCTCACCCAGGACGTCGAGCATCGAGCCACGGGTCAGCCGGGTATAGGTGGCCGCCGACACCAGCGCCAGCGTGATCCACGGCAGCACCAGCCCGCGGAACCAGAGCCACGGATCGGTCGTGAACTTGGTGTAGCCGGAGCCCGGGAAGGCGTGGATGCCGTGGATGGTCAGCTCGTAGTAGAACACCAGCAGCAACAGCAGGCCAAGCACGAACGTGGGCATCGAGTAGAAGATCAGCGCCAGCAGCGTGAACGTGCGGTCCAGCACCGACCGGGCCCGGACCGCCGACAGCACGCCGCTCAGCACCCCGAGCACGATCCACAAGATGGCCGCGCCGATGACCAGCGACAGCGTGATCGGGAAGGCCGCCGCGATGATCGAGTTGACCGATTGCTGGTGGTAGAAGGAGTAGCCCAGGTTGCCGTGCAGCAGCAGCCACAGGAAGTGCCCGTACTGGACGTAGAGCGGCCGGTCGAGCAGCAGCCGGTGGGACACCTCGGCCACCACCTGCGGCGTGGCCGACTTGCCGGCCAGCGTACGCGCCACCGCACTCGGGCCCGGGCCAACGTAGAAGATCAGGAACACGCCGACCGTTACCAGCCACATGACCAGGATGCCCTGGAGGATGCGGCGAATCAAAAACCGTGCCACAGGGGACTCCTAGACGAATAGCTGGTCGCCGCGCGGGTCGAACGCGTCGCGGACGCCGTCACCGAAGATGTTGAAGGCCAGCGTGGTGATCAGCAGGGCGAGGCTGGGGAACACCAGGTACCACCAGGCCCCGTACTGGTACACGTTCTGCGACTGCGTTGATCATCTGGCCCCAGTCCGCGGTGGGCGCGGGGATGCCGACCCCGAGGAAGGACAAGGACGCCTCGGTGACGATCGACAGCGGGATGAGCAGGGTCGAGTAGACGATGATCGGGGCCAGCACGTTGGGCAGGATGTCGACGAACATGATCCGCCACGGGCTGGCCCCGAGGGCCCGGGCCGCCTCGACGAACTCACGCTCCTTGAGCGACAGCACCTGGCCGCGGACGATACGGCCGACCGACGCCCAGCCGAAGAAGCCGATGACGATGATGACCACGGTCAGGCCCGGGCCGATGATCGTCACCAGGGAGATGGCGAACAGCAGGAACGGGAATGGCCAGCAGCCAGTCCATGAACCGGGCCAGGATCGAGTCGGTGACCCCGCCGAAGTAACCGGCGATGAGGCCGACCGACCGCGCCGACGGCCACGGTGAGCGCGGTGGCCACCACCCCGACGATGAGCGAGATCCGGGCGCCGTAGGCGATCCGGACCATGATGTCGCGGCCCAGGTCGTCGGTGCCGAGCAGGAACGTCGAGCTGGGGCCCTTGGGCTGGCCGATCGCGGGTAGGCCGGTCGCGTTGAACTGCTGGTTGGGTCCGTGGCCGACGATGGCCGCGATGACCGGCGCGAAGATGGCGATCAGCACGATCAGCACGATCACGGCGAGGGAGATCATCGAAGCCTTGTCCCGGACCAGCCGTTCCATGCCCAGCCGCCACGGGCTGCGGCCCTCGATCTTCTTCGCGGCCGGGCCTTCGGTAACGCCGGCGGGCGGCTCGGTCGGCGGCGGCTCGACGGAGGCGAGGCTCTGGCTCATGCTTCCTCCTTGGCGACGCTCGGGGCGGAGTCCGCGGTGATCGGGCCGGGCAGGCTGACGTCGTCGCCGCCCAGGATGCCGGTCTCCACGACACGATTCTCGGCGCTGATCGTGGGCTTGGCCAGGGAGATGTCCTCCCCCTCCTCGACCGGGAAGTGGCATTTGGTCAGGTGTTCCGGACCGTCACCCAGCCGGGGCTCCAGCGCGGGCTCGGTGTCCACGCAAGTGGGCGCGGCCTTGGGGCAGCGCGGGTGGAACCGGCAGCCGGACGGCGGGGCCACCGGGGACGGCACGTCCCCGACCAGGATGATCCGCTGCCCCTGGTCGGCCTGGTCCGGGTCGGGCACCGGCACCGCCGACAGCAGGGCATCGGTGTACGGGTGCCGCGGGCGGTGCTACAGCTCGCCGGTGGGCGCGGACTCGGCGATCTGCCCGAGGTACATGACCGCCACCCGGTCGCTCACGTGCCGGACCACCGACAGGTCGTGGGCGATGAAGATGTAGGTGAGGCCGAACTCCTTCTGCAGGTCGGCCAGCAGGTTGATGATCTGGGCCTGGATCGACACGTCCAGGGCGGACACGGGCTCGTCGCAGATCGACCAGCTTGGGCTGGAGGGCCAGGGCCCGGGCCACGCCGATGCGCTGGCGCTGGCCGCCGGAGAACTCGGCCGGGAACCGGTTGTAGTGCTCGGGGTTGAGCCCGACCAGCTCCATGACCTCCTGGACGCGCCGCTTGCGGTCCGCGCCGTCGGCCGATGCCGTGGATGGCGAACGGGTCCCCGATGATCGACCCGACCCGGCGGCGCGGGTTCAGCGAGCCGTACGGGTCCTGGAAAATCATTTGCATGTCCCGGCGGAACGGGCGCATGCTCTACGGGACAGCGTGCTGATGTCCTGGCCGTCGAAGGTGATCGTGCCGGAGGTGATGTCGTAGAGCCGCATGATGCAGCGGGCCAGGGTGGACTTACCGCAGCCGGTCTCGCCGACCAGGCCCAGGGTCTGGCCGCGGCGGACCTCCAGGCTGACGTCCGTCGACCGCGTGGACATAGTCCTTTTGCCGCTGGAACAGCGACTGGGAGGCGACCGGGAAGTACTTGACCAGGTTCTCCACCCGGAGCAGGACGTCGCCGTCGCCGCCGGCAGCTCATCCGGGCCGGGTCGGCCGTGGTTACGGGCTGGTTGCTCATGCTTCCCCTCCGGCGGTGTCCGCGGTCGTCAGAGCCGCCTCCGCCGGGAGCGGCAGCGCGTGCCCGACGACATCCTTGCGACGAGCGTTGCGCGCCGCCATGTCGTGCGGCAGCCAGCAGGCGGACAGGTGGGTCACGTCGCCGTTGACCGGCGCCAGCTCGGGCACATCGGTCCGGCAGCGATCCATGACGTACGGGCAGCGCGGGTGGAACGGGCACCCGGCCGGCAGGTTGATCAGGCTGGGGGGCTGGCCCGCGATCGGCAGCAGCCGCTCCCGCTCGTCGCCGTAGGCCGGCAGCGACTGCAGCAGGCCCTCGGTGTACGGGTGGTGGTTCTCGTAGAAGAGCGTCCGCCGGTCGGCTCGCTCCATGACGGCGCCGGCGTACATCACGATCACGTCGTCGGCGAAGTCGGCGATCACGCCGAGGTCGTGGGTGATCATGATGATCGCGGTGCCGAACTCCTCCTGCAGCGTCTTCATGACCTGGAGGACCTGAGCCTGCACGGTCACGTCGAGCGCGGTGGTGGGCTCGTCCGCGATGAGCAGCTTCGGGTTCAGGGCCATGGCCATGGCGATCATGGCCCGCTGGCGCATGCCGCCAGAGAACTGGTGCGGATAGTCGTCCGACCCGGCGGTCCGGCTGCGGGATACCGACCAGCCGGAGCAGGTCGATGGCGCGCGTGTGGGCCTGGGCCTTGGAGACGCCCTTGTGTGCTGGCGGATCATCTCCCCGATCTGCCAGCCCACCTTGTAGTAGGGATGCAGGCTGGACAGCGGGTCCTGGAAGATCATGCCGACCTGGGCCCCGCGGATCTGCTGCAGGTCGTTGTGGTCCATGGTGAGCAGGTCCCGGCCCTCGAACAGGGCGGTGCCGCTGACCCGGGCCCCGCGGACGAGGCCCATGATGGTCTGGGTCGAAACGCTCTTGCCCGAACCGGATTCGCCGACGATGCCGAGGGTCTTCCCGGTTTCTACGTCAAACGAGAGCCCGCGGACGGCCTGGACGATGCCGTCCGCCGTGCGGAATGAAACACGGAGGTCGCTGACCTCGAGGAGCGCCACGCGCTACCTACCCTTCACGCCCGGACACTGCGGTTGTGCAGTGTTATTTCACTTGCCGACGAAAATGTAACCCCAGCAAGTTTCGCAACGGTAACCCGGCCCGCCAGCCGAAGCCAGCGGGCCGGGTCGATCCGGCCCGGGTGGGCCCGCAGCGAGATCCGCCTGCGGGCCACCCTGGACCGGGCCTTGACCGGTTAGCTGCCGGGCGAGCTCAGCCAGACGTTCGCCGGGTCGAACTGCTGGATTGCGGTGATGTAGATGGCGTTGTGGACGTAGCTGGCGTGGTAGTTCGGCTGCAGGGAGTCGGTGATCGGGTAGATCGCCGCGTCCTTCATCACGTCCTGGTCCGCCTGCACCCACATCTGGTCGGCGGCCGACACGCTGGCCGTGGAGGCGGCCTTGTTGATCAGCGAGGTGACCGACGGGTTGCTGTAGAACCCGAAGTTGCTGCCCACCGGCGGGTACGACGCCGGGCCAGAGAACAGCGGGCCGAAGAACGACAGCGCGCCCTGGTTGTACCAGTCCGGGGCCCAGCCCGCGACCGAGATGTCCCACACGCCGCGCTTGGCCACGCTCGGGACTTCCAGGTACTTGGTGTAGAAGTCCGCTGACGGGCTGCTCAGGAGCTTAACCTTGACCCCGATCTTGGCCAGGTCAGACTGGGTGGCCTGAGCAATCGCGGTCGAGACACTCGAGTCCGGCCGGTACAGGACGGTGAGGTTCAGGCCGGAGCTGTAACCGGCCGCGGCCAGCATGGACTTGGCCTTGGTCGGGTTGTACGGGTACGGGTTGTAGCCCGAGGGAACCGTGGCCGTGCCGGCCAGGCCGTCCGGGAGAACGTGCGTCAGCGGCGGGTTGACCACCGGGTTGATGACCTGGGTCAGGTGGGCCCGGCTGATGCCGTAGCTGAGCGCCTGCCGCACCGCAACCTTGCTCAGCGCGCTGCCGTTGTTCGGCGAGACCTGGTTGTACACGAGGTACGGGTTCGACGATGACGAAGTGCCGAGGTTGAAGTTGTGGTTCAGCCCCGACTGCATCTGCTTGATCAGGCCCGCGACCGACTGCAGCGGCGGGAAGGCGTCGAACTCCATCGAGGCGCTGGCCGAGTTGGTCTGCAGCTGCTGCTGGACGCTGGCCTGGTTGCCGGTCTCGCTGACCACGATCTTGTTGACGTAGGCCTTGCGGATCGGGTCCGAGCTGGCCTTCCAAGCCGGGTTGCGGACGAACGTGATCTGCCGCGCCGGGGTGTAGCTCTGGATCTGGTACGGCCCGTCGGAGATCTCGTGCTGCTGCGCCGCGGCGCTCGCAGGCACGTAGTTCAGCGACTCGATCGGCGCCGGGGCGAAGGCGTCCAGCTCCAGCTGGCCCGGGAAGTACGACGCCGGGTGGACCAGCGTGTACGAGATCGTCTGGCCGCTGGCCTTGATGCCCGAGGGCGAGTGCGAGGCCAGGTACGACTTCATCGCGGCCGGGGTCGTCGCCTTGGCGAAGCCGGTGCAGAAGTCCGAGTAACCGACGATCAGCGACTCGAAGTCCGGCAGGCCACCGAAGGGCTGGACCCCGTTGCAGGAGCGCTCGATACCGCGCAGCGCGTCGGCCGCGGTGACCTGGCGGGCCGGGGTGGTGTTCCACATCGCGCCGGTGCGAATGGTGACCGAGTAGGTCTTGCCGCCGTTGCTGACCACGGGCGCCGCGGTGGCCAGGTCCGGTGCGACCGAGGTGGTCTGGCCCGGAACGGCCGGATAGTTGTACAGGTACCGCTGATACAGCCGCTGGGCCAGCTGGCCGATCGAGTAGTAGCTGATGTTGTAGTCAATGTAGTCGACGTCACCCTGGCCGAGCATGTTCAGGGTGCCGCCCGACTTCGGTGTACCCGAGCCGGGGTTAATGCCCTGAGTGCCGGAGCTCAGGGAAGTCGAGCCACCACTCGACTTGCCCGAACTGCCGGACGACGAGCTGCTGCCACCACAGGCGGCGACCGCCGTTGCCAGGGCTACCAGGCCGACGCCGGAAGCAAAGGCTTTAGAGCCTTTCCGCATCGACTCTCTCCTCTCATTTTTTCGTGCTGCCCCGTGAAGTTGTCCACGGGCGCAATGACCGGGGGCCGATTCAGCCTCCGGGCGTGACGACGGGCCAGCCTCGGACGGCCGTCGGCATATCGTAGGAGCGCATTCCATCCATTGTGAACAGCAACAATTACCCTGATGGGAATTGTGACGTGACGGTAACCATACTGGGGCAATTACGGCATACGCACGGTTACCTGGGGTTCTGTCCACTCTGCCGACCCACAGTAAACCCCCAGCATTCATCTTCAGTACGGGGGCCAGGGGATGGCGGGCCAGTCCTCGGGCGGGTACGGATGGGCCCGGTGCTTGAGGAGCTTGTCGACCCGGATCGTGGTCGCCTCCACCTCGCCGGGGCCCAGGTACTGCGACAGCTCCTGGCCCAGTTCGCCGCTGTCCAGCAGCGCGGCCAGCCGGCGCAGCGCGTCGGTTGCCCGGCGGGGCAGGCTCTTGCCGCGCCACTGCCACAGCACGGTCCGCAGCTTGTAGTCCTCGGCGAAGCAGACGCCATGATCACAGCCGTACAGGTGACCGCCCCGCACCGGCAGCAGGTGCCCGATCTTGCGGTCGGCGTTGTTGACCACGGCGTCGAAGGTGGCCAGGTCCCGTAGACCGGGATGATCGCTGCGGCGGGCCAGATCGATCAGGTCGACCTGCGGGTCGATCTCGATCCACAGCTGGCACATGCCCGGCCCGAACGGCCCGTTCCGCATCACCGTCGGCGGCACCACGTTCCAGCCCGACGCCCGGGACACCACGTAGGCGGCCACTTCCCGGCCCGCCAGCGTGCCGGTGGGGAAATCCCACAGCGGCCGTTCGCCCGAGATCGGCTTGTACACGCAGGCGGCCTCGTAGTCACCGGTGCTGACCGCGCAGTACCAGGTCTCGTTGGACGCCTCCACCAGCCGGCCCAGTACCTCCAGGGTGCCCTGGCTGAGCAGGTCCCGCGCGGCCTGGTCGGCTTCGGGGGTCAGGGCACCGGAGCCCCCGTTTCCGCCGGCGCTGTTCCCCGCGCCGCCGCTGCCGCGCTCCCCCGGTTCCTCGGCCCGCTCCCGCCGGCGGCCGCCGGCCCGCCGGCTTCCGCCGGACGGGCGGCGCCGGGGCGGGGACGCGAAGCCGTCAAGCATGGCTGACGCGATGCCCGTTCTGACGTGGGCACACGTGCCCGTCGGCGTTCAGCGGCAGCCCGCACAGCGGGCAGGGTGGCCGCCCGGCGGCCACGATGGCCAGGGCCCGCTGGGCGAACGCCCGGGCCGCACCGGGGCTGATCCGCACCCGCAGCACGCCGGGCCCGTCGACCGGCACCTCGTCGGCCAGCGGCTCGACCGGTTCCTCGGTGGCCTCCTGGGCCTCGATGACCACCCGGTTGTCGTCGCCGTCCCAGGCCAGCGCGATCGCGCCGACGCGAAACTCCTCCTCCACCGGCATGTCCAGCGGCTCGTCGTCCTGCAGCGCGGTGGGGGTGGCCGCGGGCACCTCGGGTGATCCGCCGCTGCGGCGCAGTACCTCGTCGAGCAGTTCGTCGAGCCGCTCGGCCAGCAGGCTGACCTGGAACTTCTCCAGCGAGACGCTGGTGACTCGCCCGGGGGAGGTGGCCTGGAGGTAAAACGTCCGCTCCCCCGGCTGCCCGACGGAACCAGCCACGAACCGCTCCGGCGGGTCGTACATGTAGACCGGCATGCTCCTATCCTCGCGCGTCGGCTGAGTGGTCGCGAACGGCCCCCGCTCCGCCGCCGACCACCGCGTCGCTGGATTCGGCGGCCTCCTCCGGCTCGTCCGGCCGGGGTAGCAGGTCCTCGACCCCGCCGAGGTCGTTCATCCGCAGCAGGAACGGCCGCAGCGAGGTGTAGCGGATCACGGTCAGCGAGCACGGGTCGGCCTGGATGCGCTGGCTCAGGTCCAGGTGCAGGCCGAGGGCGTCGGCGATCAGGGCCTTGATCACGTCGCCGTGCGAGCAGACCAGGTAGGTGGCCTTGTCGCCGAGCCGGGTGTTCCAGTCCCGTACCGCGCTCACGGCCCGGTGCTGCATGTCCAGCATGGCCTCGCCGTCGGGCCCGGGGAACCGGACCGCGCTCGGATGGGCCTGGACCACCTTCCACAGCGGCTCCTTGGCCAGCACCTTAAGCTCCTGGCCGGTCCAGTCGCCGTAATGGCACTCACCCACTCGCTCATCGGTCTGGATTGGAGGGCGGCCGTCAGCCTCAGCGATGGCGGCGGCGGTCTGCTGGCAGCGGTCGAGCGGGCTGCTGATGATCGCGTCCAGCGGCAGGCCGGCCAGCCGGGCTCCGAGCGCCCGGGCCTGGGCCGTGCCCCGCTCGTCGAGCGGGATGCCGGGGGTCCACCCGGACAGCGTGTGGCCGGTCGCGGCGGTCAGGCCGTGGCGGACCAGCAGAACGGTCGTCACCTGCCCGACTCTAGCCGGACCCTCCGGCGCCCCGGCCGCGCTCACCGGCGCAGACGACGAACACCGCGGAGCCGAACATCACGTAGTCACCGGGCTGGACCGGCACCGGCTGGCGGACCCTCCAGCCGTTGACCCGGGTGCCGTTGGTGGACCCGGCGTCGGCCAGCACCCAGCCGCCCGCCCGCCGGTCCAGCCGGGCGTGCCAGCGCGACACTGAGGTGTGCTCGATGAGCAGGTCACATGAGGCGTCCCGGCCGATGGTGAAGCTGGCCGCCTGCCCCGGCCCGGTCGGCGGGAAGTACAGCGCGCGAGGTGGCTCGGGAGCGGGGTCGCCGCCCCGGGGCCGAGCCGGGGGCCGGGGCTGATCGGGCCGCTCGGCCTGCCGTCCCCGCAAGGGGTCCAGCACGGCCTCCCGCAGCGCTTGACGCAGGGCACCCAGTACGGCCCCGCCGCGGGGGGCACTGGCCCGGCGGGGCAGGTCGCTGAACAGGCCGTCGAGCTGGCGCTGGTCCCGGGCGCCGAACGCCTCATCCATCCGGCGCAGGTAGGTCTCCTGGGACAGCCGGCCCTCAGCGAACCGGTCACCCAGCTCGCTGACGGCGCGCTCGCGTTCGGAATCGGACGCTCGGACCACCGCATCCGGGTTGGTGGGCGCATCCGCCGAGGAGGCAGCCATAACAGGAGTATCCGTGGCCGGGCCGGCCACGGCAAGGGAACGGGTACACGCGGGCCAGTTCCGGTTGAACGTCACACCGCTGGGCTACGCTGGCCGGGATGTCCACCGTGAGCGACGAATCAGCGGCCCGGCTGTTCGGTGAGTTCTGCGGCGCCGGGCTGTGGCCGGGCGTCGGCCGGGCCATGGCGGAGAAGCTGCAGGCGGCCGGGATCACCAGCCCCGACGACGTGACGGCGGGCCGGCTGGAGCTGGTCGAGGGCATCGGGCCCAAGCGGGCGATCCGGCTGGCCGCCGCGTTCACCCGCGCCCAGCCCGCGTACGAGACGGCCGGCTTGCTGATCAGCTGCCGGGTACCGGCCAAGTACGCCGGGTCGGCGGTGGCCCTGCTCGGCCCGCTGGCGGCCGAGACGCTGCGCGAGGACCCGTGGAAGCTGCTCACGCTGCCGCAGATCCGTCCCGACCAGGCCGACTGGTTCGCCCGTCAGGTGCTGGACGCCGGGGCCACTCCGCAGGACCCGCGGCGGGGCCGGGCCCTGGTCGTGCACCTGCTGAACAAGGCGTCGCGGGACGGCCACACCGCGGCCCCGGCTGAGGCGGTGCTGGCCGCGCTGGGCCGGTTCGGCGTGGGCGACCCCGGCAGCGCCGTGGTGGCCGCGATCGACGACGGATCGGTGCTGCCGTTCGAGGCGCACCAGCCCGCTGACGCTGAAGAGGCTGATGGGGAGGACTCGGGTGCAGATATTGAATTGGGTGAAGTCATTGAATCGGGCACGCTGCTCGCGCTGACTCAGTACGCCATCGCCGAGGACGCGGTGGCCGAGGGCCTGCAGCGGCTGGCCGCGACGGCCAGCGGGCTGCCTGGGACGGGTGACCCGCTGGCCGCCGTGACCGACGCCGAGCTGGACGACCGGCAGCACGCGGCCGTGGCGGCGGTGGCCGAGCATGGGGTGTCCGTGCTCACCGGCGGCCCGGGCACGGGCAAGAGCCGGACGGTGGCGGCCGTGGTCGCGCTGGCGTCCCAGCGCGGCCTGCGGGTGGCGCTGGCCGCGCCGACCGGCCGGGCGGCCAAGCGGCTGGAGGAGCTGGCGGGCGCACCCGCGACCACCTTGCACCGGCTGCTCGGGGCTCAGGGCCAGGGCATGACCCGGCCCGGCGCCGACGGCCAGGGCGACAACCTGTTCAGCGACGGATCCGGGGCTTCGGCGCCCGGCGGAGCCGGTTTCCCCGGCAGTGAGGTCAGCTCCGGCCGCGACGGCACCTGGGTGTTCGCCCGGGGCGAGGACTGGCCGCTGGACGCCGAGCTGGTCGTGGTGGACGAGAGCTCGATGCTCGACGTGGAGCTGGCCGCCGCGCTGATCGAGGCGTGCGCGGACGGCACCCGGCTGCTGCTGGTGGGCGACCCGGCCCAGCTACCCTCGATCGGCCCGGGCCGGGTGCTGGCCGACATCATCGACTCCGGCGTGATCCCGGTGACCGAGCTGACCACCCTGCACCGGCAGAAGGACGGCGGCACGATCGCCAAGCTGGCCACCGCGGTGCGCGGCGGTGACCTGCCCGCGGTGGACTCGCCCGAGCACGAGGTGGTGGTGGTGACCACCCGCGGCAGCGCGGAAGCCGCGCACCGGGTCACCCAGCTGATGACCGACTCGATCCCCCGCGCGCTCGGCATCGCGGCCGAGGACATCCAGATCGTCACGCCGGTCCACAAGGGGCCGGCCGGGACGATCGAGCTGAACCGGGCGCTCAAGGCCAAGCTGAACCCGGGGCCGGGCGCGCACCGCGGCTTCGACCCGGGCGACCGGGTGGTGGCAGTGGCCAACCACGCCGACGACGGCTTCGCCAACGGCGAGGTCGGCACCGTGGTCATGGCGGAGGGCGACGGGCTCACGGTGTCGTTCAGCGGCCTGCCGGTCACGGTGCCGTTCCGGCTGCTGGCCGACCTGCGGCACGGCTGGGCCATCACCGTGCACCGGGCGCAGGGCAGCGAGTGGCCGGCCGTGATCGCGGTGTTCCCGTCCGAGGCCACCGGGATGCTGTCCCGGCCGCTGGTCTACACCGCCCTGACCCGGGCCCAGCACCACCTGTCCGTGGTGCACGGCGCGGGCCCGGCGCTGGCGCGCGCGGTGCGCACCATCGGCGAGCACCCCCGGGAGACCCGGCTGGCGGCCCTGCTCACCGAGGCGATGGCCGAGGTGACGGACCTGGCGGAAGGCTGACGGCGCCATGCCCGCGACCGGGACCGGTAGCGACCCGGTTAAAAAAATTCTGATCTGGGTCAACGAGCAGACCTGGCAGGCGGCCGTCGACGCGGCCCGCGAGCTGGCCCCCGAACCCGCCACCATCACGTTGCTGCACGTCACCGCCCAGGAGCCACCGGACGTCGCGCAGGCGGCCTACCTGGGATTGTTCGGACGCGGCCGGTCCGGCCAGGAGCTGCGGACGCGGCTGGCCGACAGCGCCGCGGCCTCGGCCGCGGACCTGCTCGACGCCGCGGCCGAGCGCCTGCGCCTCCCGTGCGAGCAAATCAGCCGCACGGGACGGATCGAGCGTGAGGTGGTGGCCGCCGCGGCCGGCGCCGACCTGCTGATCATGGCCCGGGACGGCGACCGCTCCCGGCTCGGCCCGCGGAGCCTGGGCCGGGCGACCCGGTTCGCCGTCGACCACGCGCCGTGCCCGGTCCTGCTGGTGTGGCCGGAGGGAGCGCCGCCGGTGGACACGATGCCGCCGCCCCCGCCGGGCGAAGAGCCACCGCCACCGCCACCGGGCGGTGGGCCGCCGCCCTAACCGCCGATGGCGTGGGCGCCGCCGTCGACGTGGACGATCTCGCCGCTGGTGGCCGGGAACCAGTCCGACAGCAGGGCCACGCAGGCCTTGGCGGCCGGGCCCGGGTCGGTGATGTCCCAGCCGAGCGGGGCCCGGTCGGCCCACACACCCTCGAACTTCTCAAAACCGGGGATGCTCTTGGCCGCCATCGTGCGCAGCGGGCCGGCCGGCGACCAGGTTGACCCGGATCCTTCTGCGGGCCCAGGTCCCGGGCCAGGTAGCGCGCGCACGACTCCAGGCCGGCCTTGGCCACGCCCATCCAGTCGTAGCCGGGCCAGGCCACGCTGGCGTCGAAGTCCAGGCCGACGATCGAGCCGCCGTCCTTCATCAGCGGCAGCACCGCCGTGGCCAGGGACTTCAGCGAGTACGCGGACACGTGCACCGCGGTGGCCACGTCGTCCCAGCTGGTGTTGAGGAAATTGCCGCCCAGCGCGTCCTGGGGGGCGAACGCGATCGCGTGCAGCACCCCGTCCAGGCCGTCCACGTGCTCGGACAACCGGCTGGCCAGCGTGGACAGGTGGCCGTCGTCGGCCACGTCCAGCTCGATCACGGGCGGCGGCTCCGGCAGCCGCTTGGCGATCCGCTGGACCAGGCTCATCCGCCCATAGCCGGTCAGGACGACGGTCGCGCCCTCCTCCTGAGCCGCCTTGGCCACGTGGAACGCGATCGAGGCGTCCGTGAGCACGCCGGTGATCAAAATGCGCTTGCCCGCCAGGATTCCCATGGGCTCCGTCAGTGTCCCATGCCCAGGCCGCCGTCGACCGGGATGACCGCCCCGGTGATGTAGCCCGCGTCGTCACCGGCCAGGAACTGGACCACGCCCGCCACCTCGTCGGCGGCCGCGTACCGGGCCAGCGGGATCTGGGCCAGGATGGCGGCCTTGCGCTCCTCCGGCAGCGCGGCGGTCATGTCGCTGTCCACGAACCCGGGCGCGACCACGTTCGCGGTGATGGCCCGCGAGGCCAGCTCGCGGGCGGTCGACCGGGCCAAGCCGACCAGGCCGGCCTTGGATGCGGCGTAGTTGGCCTGCCCGCCCGAGCCCAGCAGGCCGACGACCGAGGAGATGTAGATCAGCCGCCCGCGCCGGGCCCGGATCATGCCCCGGACTGCGCGCTTGGTGACCCGGAACGCGCCGGTCAGGTTGGTGTCCAGGACGCTGGAGAAGTCGTCCTCGCTCATCAGGGCCAGCAACTGGTCGTGGTTGATGCCGGCGTTGGCCACCAGCACCTCGACCGGGCCCTGCTCGCTCTCGACCGCTTGAACGCGGCGTCCACCGAGGCGGTATCGGTCACGTCGCACTGGGCCACGGCCAGGCCGTCGATGGGCTCCCCGGACCGCGAGGTGACCGTGACGCTGTCCCCGCCGGCCGCCAGCCGCCGGGCGATGGCCAGCCCTATCCCCCGGTTTCCTCCCGTCACCAGGACCGATCGCCCCATTGCGTGCCACCTCCGCGCCCGTGCCGACCTACTGTGTGCCGACAGACCGTGGTGAGCGTATCCGGTAGGTTGCTGCCGTGACTCATGGTGGCCAGCACGAAGTGGATGCCCAGTTCACCGCGCTCCCCTTGCGGGAGCTGGCTGATGCGGCCCGGCAGCAAGCCGCCGACCTGGGGGCCCAGCACGCCGACTTCCGGGCCGAGCAGATCCGCAGTCAGCGGATCGGCCTGTCGGACGGGAACCTGGAGACGCTGTTCGACGCCGATGACGTCGGCTTGGCCGTGCGGGTGGTGGTCGACGGCACCTGGGGGTTCGCCGCCGCGGTCGACCTGACCCCCGACGCCGCGGCGCAGGCGGCCCGGGAGGCGGTCGAGGTGGCCCGGGTGTCCGCGGCCATGAACACCGAACGGATCGAGCTGGCCCCCGAACCGGCGCACGGCGACGTCACCTGGGTGTCGGCCTACGACGTGGACCCGTTCAGCGTCAGCGCGGCCGACAAGATCGCCCTGCTGACCCACTGGAGCACCCAGCTGCTGGCCCGGGACGGCGTGGACCATGTGGACGCCTCGCTGGTGCAGGTGCGCGAGTGCAAGTTCTACTCCGACGGCGCCACCACCGCGACCCAGCAGCGGGTCCGGCTGCACCCCACGGTGACCGCGGTCGCGGTGGAGAAGGACGGCCGGTTCGAGACCATGCGGACGCTGGCCCCGCCCGCCGGGCGCGGTTGGGAGTACCTGCTCGGCACCGGCTGGGACTTCGAGTCCGAGCTGCAGCAGCTGCCGGTGTACCTGGGCGAGAAGCTGGCGCGCGCCGCACGGTCGAGCCCGGCCGCTACGACCTGGTCATCGACCCGTCGAACCTGTGGCTGACCATCCACGAGTCGATCGGGCACGCCACCGAGCTGGACCGGGCCCTGGGCTACGAGGCGGCCTACGCCGGGCACGTCGTTCGCCACCTTCGACCAGCTCGGGCACGCTGCAGTACGGCTCGCCCGTCATGCACGTGACCGGCGACCGCACGACGCCGGCACGGGCTGGCCACCGTCGGCTACGACGACGAGGGCGTGGCCGGCCAGTCCTGCGACCTGATCACGCGACGGCGTGCTGGTCGGCTACCAGCTCGACCGGCGGATGGCCGCGCTGCGCAGGGCTCGACCGGTCCAACGGCTGCGCGTTCGCCGACTCGGCCGGCCACATGCCGCATGCAGCGGATGGCCAACGTGTCGCTGCCAGCCCGGCCGAGGACGGCCCGTCCACCGAGCGAGCTGATCGCCGGGGTGCGAGGACGGCATCTACATCGTCGGCGACAAGAGCTGGTCGATCGACATGCAGCGGTACAACTTCCAGTTCACCGGGCAGCGGTTCTACAGGATCGAGAACGGCCGGCTGGCCGGCCAGCTCCGCGACGTCGCCTACCAGGCGACCACCACCGACTTCTGGGGCTCCATGGCGGCCGTCGGCGGCCCGCAGACCTACGTGCTCGGCGGCGCGTTCAACTGCGGCAAGGGCCAGCCGGGCCAGGTCGCCCCGGTCAGTCACGGCTGCCCCGTCGGTGCTGGTGCGCGGCGTCCGGGTCCTCAACACGGCCGAGGAGGCCGGCCGATGAGCCAGCTGGCGGGGCAAGCGGCGGCCGGCCGCAGGATGTGGTGGAACGCGCGCTGCCGCTGCTCGAGGTCCGACGGCTGCATCGTGATCGCCGACGAGACCTCGAACGCGAACCTGCGCTGGGCCGGCAACACGCTCACCACCAACGGCGTGCGCCCGGTCGCCGCCAGGTGACCGTGATCGCCATCGACCGGCGCGGCGACGGCGCCGCGGCCGGCGTCGTCGCCGGGCCGGCGTCACCGACGACGAGATCGCGGGCGTGGTCGCGCGCGGCCGAGCAGGACGCCGCGTCGAGCGCGCCCGCCGAGGACGCCGCGCCGCTGGTCGAGCCGGCGAGACGGGCGCAGCGGGGCCGCGCCGGCTGGCCGGACCCGCCGGAGCGGACCGGCATCGGCGTGCTGGCCGACTTCGCCGCCCAGCTCGGTCAGGCGCTGCGCGCGGCCGCGGCCGGCCGGCGCAGATGCTGGCCGGGTTCGCCGAGCACGAGCTCGACCTCGACGTTCCTGGGCAGCTCGACCGGTCTGCGGCTGCGCCACGACCAGCCCACCGGGAAGGTCGAGCTGAACGGCCAAGTCGGCCGACGGCACGCGGCTCGGCCTGGGTCGGCGAGGCGACCCGCGACTTCGCCGACGTCGACGTCGACGCGCTGGACGCCGAGGCTGGCGCAGCGGCTCGACTGGGCGCCGCCGCAGGTCGAGCTGCCCGCGGCCGCTACGAGATGCTGCTGCCGCCCCGGCCGCCGTCGCCGACCTGATGCCTACCTGTACTGGTCGCGCCGGGCGGCCAGGACGCCGAGGACGGCCGGACCGTGTTCTCCAGGCCCGGCGGCGGGACCCGGGTCGGGGAGACGCTGTCCAGCGCTGCCGTTCGACGCTGCGCAGCGACCCGGCCGAGCCGGGCATCGAGTGCGCGCCGTTCGTGGTCGCGCACGCCTCGAGCCGGACGTCTCCGTGTTCGACAACGGCCTGCCGCTCGGCCCGCACCGACTGGATCCGCGACGGCGTGCTGTCCGCGCTGGCTACCAGACCCGGCACTCGGCCGCGGCTGACCGGCCTGCCGGTGACCCCGGCCATCGACAACCTGATCTTCGAGCTCGGCGCCCGGCGGCGCGGCCGGCCTCGACGAGATGGTCGCCCGCACCGAGCGCGGCCTGCTGCTCACCTGCCTGTGGTACATCCGCGAGGTCGACCCGCAGACGCTGCTGCTGACCGGCCTGACCCGCGACGGCGTCTACCTGGTCGAGGACGGCGAGGTCGTCGGGGCGGTGAACAACTTCCGCTTCAACGAGAGCCCGGTCGACCTGCTCGGCCGGGTCGCCGAGGTCGGGCGCGACGCGTCCGCACGCTGCCGCGCGAGTGGGGCGACTACTTCAACCGCGACGATCATGCCGCCGCTGCGGATCGCCGACTTCAACATGACCTCGGTCAGCCAGGCCAGCTGAGCCGAGGCCGGCTTCGCGTCCGGCCTTCCGCCCACAGCGCAGCGGGAGAGCCGCCCTGCGGTGGTCCGGGCCCAGGGCAGGGCATACCTTGGAGACATGAAGAGGGGCCCGCGCAACGACCGGAACGTCCAGCTTGTCACCCAGGCTCGGCGGCCGATGTCCGAGGACATCTCCTACCGGCAGCGCCGTTACCTGTTGATGATGGCGTTCCGCGCAGTGTGCTTTGGGCTAACCATTCTGTTGTTTGTGAATCACCTGGGATGGCTCGCCGCGATACCGGCGGTTTTTGCGATCTTCGTGCCTTACGTGGCCGTGGTTTTCGCAAACGGCGGCCGCGAGCCTGACAACGTTCGCGGATTCATGGAGTATCGCCCAAATCTCCCGGAACGGCACAACCTGCCTAGCCAGGTACCCTCAGGCAGCCCTCAGCAAGAGTTCAGCGACCCGTCCGCGCGTTCATAACGTACGGGAACGGGGAAGGGTAGCAGGAACGGTTACCCGCACTGACCCGAGATGGGCTCGTAATTGGGTCTTGACACATACGGGGGGGTTTCCGTGTAGCATTCATATCGGTGCTCTGGTCCCCCGTCGGGGCACCGCAGCCGGCGTTCCGGGCCCCCGTCGGAACGCCGATGAATGCGACGCCGGGTGGTTTGCCCCCGTAGCCACCCGGCGTCGCTCCATATCCGGGGGCTTTCCTGACCCTGACCTTGTCCCGCGCTCCTGACCCCGGCGCCCGCATTGACGCTTAGGGCGTCACCTGCGCGGACGCGTTCCGGCCCGCACGACCACGTGGTTCGCTGGAGACACCCGAGGCCACGTCCGGGGACGCCGGTACCGGTCGTTGACCTCCTCTTAGAGAGCGCTGAGAGGGCCTGAGAGCCCTGCGGGGCTCGTGGGGCGCTACGGCCCGCGCGGAGCCCGGGACGGGAGCGTCAGGAGGGTGGCCAAGGCCGGTACGGCCGGTGAGTGATCATGAAACCAGCCCGTGTTTCGGACGGGCCGTCGATGTCAGGGTTGCTGTCCGTAACCTCTTCGTCGGGTAAATTGCTCCGGCACCGAGCTAAATAGTCCCGCTTCGGTCATCGGCGCGCTTTGGCCACCAATTGACCGGGACTGGCTTGGGCCGTGATTTCCGCCCGATTCCGTATCTTTGTAGCTGTCTGTAGCGCCAGTCACGGTACGTCGCCGCTTTCTCATTCCGCTTTCTTAAGACAACGTTGACAACAACTCCCATAGTTTGCGGGCGGTTGGGCGCAGGAGGTTCCTGGCGGAGCGGGGTGGGATGGGCTGGGCTGGTTACTCGGTTTTATTGAATTCGGCGATGGCCACGGTCACCATGACCAGGCCCATGAGGGCCACGATGCCCAGGGACAGGCCGAGCGGGACCGTCCAGCCAAACCAGGACACGCCGGGGGCCAGCTGGTGCAGGGCGGCCGGGCTGAGGTTCAGGTGGCTGAACACGGCGCGGCGCATGGGGGCAACGATGTAGGTGAGCGGGTCGATGCGGGTCAGCACGGTGAGCCAGGCGGGCAGGCCGTTCAGCGGGTACAGCGCCCCGGACAGGAAGAACAGCGGCATGACCAGCATCTGGGTCAGGGCCATGAAGGCCTGGAACTGCTTGATCCGGGCCGCCATCATCACGCCGAAGGCGGTCAGCGTGAAGCTGAGCAGCAGTAGCTCGCCGATCAGGGTCAGGATCAGGATCGGGTTGTAGGGCACGCCCGGCCAGCCCGGCCAGGGCCAGCACGATGATCCCCTGGAAGGTGGCCACGGTGGCGCCGCCCAGGCACTTGCCGAGGACGATCGCGGCCCGGTTGACCGGGGCGACCATCATCTCCCGCAGGAAACCGAACTCACGGTCCCAGACGATCGAGCCGGCCGAGAAGATCGCGGTGAACAGCACGGCCATGGCCACCACGCCCGGGTAGATGAAGGTCTTGAAGCTGATCCCAGCGGGAAGGCCGTGCCCGGCGAGCGAGCCCAGCCCCGTCCCGAGGACGAACAGGAAGAGCAACGGCTGAATCAGCGCGGTAACCATGCGCAGCCGGTCGCGTGCGGAACCGGATCAGCTCGCGGCGCCAGACGATGCCGGTGGCCCGCAGGTCGTGCCGCAGCCCGCGCTCGGGGACGCGCGACCCGGATCAGGTCAGTCAGCCCCGGCTGGGCCGCTGGGCTCTGCGGGGCCGCTTCGGTGGTGGGGGTGGCCATCGTCATCGCCTCCCCAGGCGCTGGGCCATGGCCCGCATGGCGTCCGCGCTGGTCGCTTCGGTATCGCGGATCGTCCGGCCGGTGTAGGACATGAACACGTCGTCCAGCGCTGGGCCGGGCCACGCTGACCGAACGGATGGGCACGGCCAGGTCGGCGAACAGCCGGGGGACGAACTGCTCGCCCGACGGGACCGAGAACGTGACCGCCCCTCGTGCATCGCGGCCTCGAGGCCGAATCGCTCGGCCAGCGCGGCGATGGCCGCCTGGTCATCGCTGGTGCTGGATCTGCACGCGGTCCTTGCCCACGCTGGCCTTGAGCGCCTCGGGGGTGTCGATGGCCACGATCTTGCCGTGGTCGATGATGGCGATCCGGTCGCAGTGCTCGGCCTCGTCCATGTAGTGCGTGGTGAGGAAGATCGTGATGTCCTCACGCTGCTTGAGCTCGTTGATGTAGCTGCCAGATCGACGAGCGGGTCTGCGGGTCGAGGCCCACGGTCGGCTCGTCCAGGAACAGCACGTGTGGGGCGTGCAGCAGGCCGCGGGCGATCTCCAGCCGCCGTTTCATGCCGCCCGAGTAGGTCCGGACCAGGCTTTCCCGGCGGTCCCACAGGCCCACCATGTCCAGCACCTGCCGCATCCGCGGCGCGACCGCGGCCTTCGGCACGCCGTACAGGTCGGCGTGGAAGCGGAGGTTCTGCTCGGCGGTCAGGTAGGTGTCGAGCGTGGTGTCCTGGAACACCAGGCCGATGTTGCGGCGCACGGTGTCCCGCTCGCTGCACCACGTCGTGCCCGGCCACGACGGCCCGGCCCGAGGTGGGTTTCACCAGCGTGCACAGGATGCTGATGGTGGTGGACTTGCCGGCCCCGTTTGGGCCCAGGAAACCGAACGTCTCCCCCACGCCGACCTCAAAGTCGATGCCGCGGACCGCCTCGATCTCCCCATAGCTCTTGGTCAGCTGGCTGACCGCGATCGCAGTGCCGCGGTTGCCGGACAATTCGCGAGCTGACGCCGCGTCTGGCGTCTGTACGGCCACTGGGTGCCTCCCTCTGCGGACTCAAGCTGAGCCTAACGTCGCCGCGGTCCGCACCCGTAGGAGTGCGGACCGCGGCGATTGCGCCTCCGGTGAACCCGTCACTGCTCGGACGGCTCGGAGGTACTCTCTTCGGTTTCGTCGGCGGCGAGGATCCGGTACAGCGAGCGCCGGGTGTCGGCCAGCACCTTGCCGGCCTGCTTCACCTGGGCGGCCGAACCGGCCTGGCTGACCTGCGACACGGCCACCATGACCTGGCGGATCAGCTGACGCAGCTGGACCTCGCCGTCGTCGACGCTGCCGGTCACCGCGTCCCAGGACGCGGCCAGCTCGTCAGCGTGCGACTCGGTGTAGGCGCGGCCCTCGTCGGTCAGGGCGAACGCCTTGCGGCCGCTCTCGGCGGTCTCGGGCCGGATCAGCCCCTCGTCCTCGAGCTGCTGGAGCGCGGGGTAGACCGAACCGGGGCTCGGCCGCCACACCCCATCGGTGCGGTCGCTGATCTCCTGGATGATCTGGTACCCGTTACGGGGACCCTCGGCCAGCAGCGACAGCGCCGCGGCCCGGACGTCACCCCGGCGCACCCGCGGTCCGCGGGCGAACCTCGGCCCACCCGGGCCGCCGAACGGGCCGCCAGGACCGCCGCCGAAGGGCCCGGGACCACCCCGGCCGCCGCGGCCACGGCCACCCGGGCCGCCACTCATGAACTCCGGCGGCGGGCCGCCCCAGCCGCGCTTAGGGCCACGATCGTGGCCCCGGTGACCGCCTCTGCGGCCCCATTCTTCCTGTGACATTGCGTTTCTCCTTGGTCGTTGAGCTGTCGAGGCCAGACAGGAGGATCATCGCCCCCGTGGACGACCATCTAGATATCCCCGTTACTGTCTAGCTAGCTCGACGATATATCGGAGAAGTTCTTTACGCAAGTCGGGCGGCAGAAAACTTCTGGGGTGAACCGGCGAGCGTGCGGCAGGATCAGCCCATGACCGAACTCATCGATTCTTCTAGCGCCTTCGCCTACGGCGACTCGCTCCTAGCTGGCAACCGGGTGCGGCTGCGCGGCGTGCGTGAGGACGACCTGCCCACGCTCGCGAAATCCGAGATGGACGCCGGGATCCTGGTCACGCTGGCGGACCGGGTGGTCCCGCCGTCCGAGGCGGCGGCGAAGGAACGTATCGCCAAGTGGAGCGCGAACGAAGACGACCGTCTCGGCTTCGCCATCGAGACGCTCGACGATCCCAGCGTGCTGGTCGGCCACGTCGGCCTGTGGGGCTGGCAGACCAAAGACCGGTGCGCGACGATCGGCATCGCGCTCGGCCGCGAGCACATCGGCCGGGGCTACGGCACCGACGCGATGCGCGTCATCGTCAGCTACGGCTTCCGCGAACTGGGCCTGCATCGCATGCAGCTCGGGGTGGCCCCGTTCAACCCGGCCGGGATCCGGGCCTACGAGAAGGCCGGGTTCGCCGAAGAGGGCCGCCGCCGCGAGGCCGTGTGGCACGACGGACGCTGGTACGACGAGGTACTGATGTCCGTGCTCAAGCACGAATGGGCTGCCCGCCAGGGCTAGCGCGGAGCGGGGACGTCCACCGGGAGGTCGTAGACGCGGCGGATGCTCGAGCCCAGGCGGGCCAGATCGGTCCCGTAGACGTGCATGGAGACCGCGATGCCGTCGCCCGAGTTGCGGACCCGGTGGATGTCACCGGGCGGGGCGAAGCCCGCGACGGTGCCGGGCCGGTTCTGGCGGCGGGTCACCGCGGTGAGCGAGCCGCCGTCTGGGCTGAGGGTGAAGATCTCCTCGTATTCGATGCCCGCCAGCACCCCGGTGACGCACCAGGAGACGTGATCGTGGATCGGGGTGACCTGGCCGGGCCGCCAGACCATGACCGCGATCGAGAACGAGCCGTCCGGCTCCACGTGCACCGGGTGGGCCTGGTAACCCGCAGGGTCGCCCGCGAGCTGGGTCGCGGTCAGGAGCTGTCCGGGCGCGGGCAGGTGGCGCGACAGCGCGTCGGCGACCCGGGCGGCAACGTCGGGCGCCGGGCCCCCAGCCTGGATTGCGGAGCGTACGGCCGACGTGAGCGCGGCCGGACAAGTCGAACGTTCGGTGGTGAGGGGCACGGTCACCTCCGGGTATCGGCAGCTAGCTGACACTCTCTGGATACCCCGGCCCAACCCATAGCACTAATGCCAAGATAAGCAGTTACCGATAGGCAGGGTTGATAAGTGCCAGAAACTCAGTCGGCGACGGCGGTGTAGGCCACGACACCGCGGCGGATGGCGTCGATGGCGGCGCGGGCCGTCTCGGCCACGTGCTGGCTGGCGTGACCGGAACGGGGCGCGGCGGCGATCTGGTCCAGCAGGTCGATGAGCTGCTTGACCGCCCGGACGAAGTCGCCCGGGGTCAGGTCGGAGTCGGCCAGTACGTCTTCCAGCCGGGCCCCGCCCGCCCACTCGTAGGCCGAAGCGGCGAAGCCCAGGTCGGGTTCGCGCAGGAACGAGACGCCGTTGGCCTTCTCCAGCTCGTCGAGCTGACCCCAGGCGCGGACCATGCGGTTGAGCACGTCGCGGACCTTGGGCGACGGCAGCCGGGGACGGGCCGCGTCCTCGGACTGCCGCGACTCGAACGACAGGGCCGACACGCAGGCGGTGAGCTCCTGGGTGTCCAGGCCGTCCCAGTACCCGCGGCGCAGGCACTCGGCCGCCAGCAGGTCCAGCTCGCTGTACAGCCCGCCCAGCATCCGGCCTTCGGCGGTCACGGCGTCGCCGGTCAGGTAGCCGAGTTCCTCCAGCACCGCGCACACCCGGTCGAAGGTGCGGGCGATGACGTGGGAGCGGCTGGCCACCTTGCGCTCCAGCGCCTCGGTCTCCCGCTTCAGCCGCTGGTACCGCTCGGCGTAGCGGGCGTGCTCCTCCCGGTCCGGGCAGCCGTGGCTCGGGTGCTGACGCAGCCGGCGCCGCAGCGACGCGATCTCGGACTGGCTGGCCTGTCCTGACGACTGGCCCGCCGGGCCGGGCCGGTCATCGTCCCAGTCAGCAACTCGCCATGGGCCGGCGATGTCCCGGCCGGCCAGCCGGTTCCGCATGGTGGCGGCCAGGTCCCGGCGGTGCTGCGGCGACCGGACACTGAACGACCCCGGAATCTTGATCCGGTCGACCGCTTCCACCGGGACCGGGAAGTCGGCCAGCGACAGCCGTTTGACCTGCCGGTTGGCGGTGAGCACGAGTGGCCCCTGCCCGGCCATGGCGGCCATCCGGGCGCGGTCACCGCCGAACCCGCCGGCGGCCGGGGACGCAGGGCTCAGGTTCGGCCCGTGGCCGCGCGGACCCGGTTCGAGTACCACCGCCATCCCGGCCCGGCGGCCACCGGGGACCCGGATGATGTCACCGCGCTTGAGCGTCTCCAGCGATCGGGCCGCCTCGGCCCGCCGGGCGGCCGCCTTGCGCCGGGACACGTCGGTCTCCAGGTCGGACAGCTGGCGGCGCAGGTCCGCGTACTGGGCGAAGTCACCCTGGTCGCAGGCCATCTTCTCGGCCAGCTCGGCCATCTGCTCGGTGTTCCGGCGGATCTGCCGGGCCAGCCCGACCACACCGCGGTCGGCCTGGAACTGGGCAAACGACGACTCCAGCAAGGTCGCGGCCTTGGCCCGGCCGACCCGGCCGGTCAGGTTGACCGCCATGTTGTAGGAGGGCCGAAAGCTGGAGTTCAGCGGGTAGGTCCGGGTGCCGGCCAGACCGGCCACCGCGTCCGGGTCGATGCCGGGCTGCCACAGCACCACCGCGTGGCCCTCGACGTCGATGCCACGGCGTCCCGCCCGGCCGGTGAGCTGCGTGTACTCCCCCGGGGTCAGCTCGGCGTGGGTCTCACCGTTCCACTTATCCAGCTTTTCGATGACCACGGTCCTGGCCGGCATGTTGATGCCCAGCGCCAGCGTCTCGGTCGCGAACACCACCCGCACCAGGCCAGCCGAGAACAACTCCTCCACGATCTCCTTGAACGTAGGCAGCATCCCGGCATGGTGAGCGGCGATACCGCGCTGCAGCCCGGTCAGGAACTCGCCGTACCCGAGCACGGCCAGGTCCTCGTCCGGGATGGCGGTGGTCCGCTGCTCGACGAACTCGGTGATCGTGGCGACCTCGTCGGGCTGGCTCAGCCGCAGCCCGGCGGCCAGGCACTGCTGTACCGCTGCGTCGCAGCCCGCGCGGCTGAAGACGAACTCGATGGCCGGCAGCAGCCCGGCCGAGTCCAGCCGGGCCACCACATCGGGCCGGTAGGGCGGCCGGGACCGGAACGTGCGCGGGCTACCCCGCCCCCCGCTGGAAGCAGGGTTCCGGCGACCCGGGTGGGCGCGCCGCCCGCCCCGGCCGGGACGGCTGTTCCCGGTCACCGCGGCCTGGGGCTGTGACCACCGGTCGCGCTGGGCCATCCGGACCAGTTCCGGGTTGACCTGGGCGCCGACCGGGTCGGTGAACAGGTCGTACATCCGGGTTCCGACCAGCATGTGCTGCCACAGCGGCACCGGGCGATGCTCGTCCACGATGACCGTGACCCCGCCGCGCACGCTGTCCAGCCAGTCCCCGAACTCTTCGGCGTTGCTGACCGTGGCCGACAGGGCGACCAGCGCGACCGACTCCGGCAGGTGGATGATGACCTCTTCCCACACCGCGCCGCGGGACCGGTCGGCCAGGTAGTGGACCTCGTCCAGCACTACGAACCCGAGCCCCTTGAGCGTGGGGGACCCGGCGTAGAGCATGTTCCGCAGCACTTCGGTGGTCATGACCACGATCGGTGCCTCGCCGTTGACGCTGTTGTCCCCCGTGAGCAGGCCGACCGTCTTGCTGTCGTAACGGCGGACCAGGTCGGCATACTTCTGGTTGGACAGCGCCTTGATCGGCGTGGTGTAGAAGCACTTCAGGCCGCGCTCCAGGGCCAGGTGCACGGCAAACTCGCCGACCACGGTCTTGCCCGAGCCGGTGGGAGCGGCGACGAGAACCCCGTCGCCGTCGTTCAGCGCGGCACAGGCCTGGAGCTGGAAGTCGTCGAACTCGAAGTCGTACAGCCCGCGAAAACTGGCCAGCTCGGGGTGGGCCTGGCGGTCACGGAACGCCGCGTACCGCTGAGCCGGGGTCCGAGCGGGGATTGGAGGAGAGTCGTCCTCTCCCCGGACGAGCGCAGGGGCCATACCCCCAGACTAGGCGGAACTGCCGGCCGGCGGGGACGCGACCCGGTTACCACGGGCCACCCACGGTGACCCGGGCACCGGGCCCGCGGAGAGTTAATTAATTCAGATGGCTGGTGTCGGCCGGGTCGTTCTCGTCCATCTCCAGCGGCGCGGCCTGGTCGTCGGCCAGCCCGGCGTAGGGGTCGGGGATGCGGGCCCGGCGGCGGTCGTTGAAGTAGATGAAGACCTCAGCCACCTCGACCAGGACCACACACGGCACGGCCAGCAGCAGCATGCTGAGCGGGTCCGGGCTCGGGTTGGCGATCCCCGCGAACAAGAACGCGCCGAACAGCATCAGCCGCCGCCACCGGCGGAACCGCGCGTGGGTCAAGATGTGGGCCAGGTTCAGCAGCACCAGCGCGAGCGGCAGCTCAAACGCCAGCCCGAACCCCAGGATCATGCCCTGGAAGTAGCTCAGGTAGGTGTCCACGCTGGGCAGGTTCACCACGCCGTTCGGCGTCAGGCCCAGCAGATACCGCAAGCCCCGGGACATCACCTCATAGGCCAGCGCCGCACCCACCGCGAACAGCGGCGCCGCGATCCCCGCGAACAGGTAGGCCCAGCGCTTCTCCCGCCGGTACAGGCCCGGGGCGATGAACGCCCAGACCTGATACAGCCACACCGGCGAGGACACGATCAGCCCGACGAAGAACGCGATCTTGATCCGCAGCATGAACGGGTCGAACACCCCGGACACCACCAGCTGGTCACCGGTCCGGCGGCACCCGGTCTTGCCGTTGATCACCGCCGAGCAGAACGGATGACTGACAAAACTCCAGATCTGATCGAAGAACACAAACCCCAGCACCATGACCAGCACCAGCGCCAGCGCCGCCTTCAGCAGCCGGTTCCGCAGCTCACGCAGATGATCAATGAGCGGCATGCGGCCTTCGGGGTCACTCTTCTTGGACGCCGCGATCAGGCGTGAGCCTGCGATGCGCGCGCCGTTGACGCTGTCGCCCAGTTTGCTGGCCATGGTTGGAGTCTGCGGTTAACGCGGCTGCTGGTCGGCGGGGACCGCCGCCTTCTTGTCGGCGGAGTCCTTCAGCTCCTGGATCTGCTGCTCGAGGCTATCGATCCGGGCCTGGTGAGCCGCACCCTCGGCCACCTGCTCGGTCGAGGGCTGAGAGGCCGCGACGGGCGCAGCCGGCGAGGCGAGCGCGACGGGCGCAGCCGGCGCGACGGGCGCAGCCGGCGCGGCCGAGGCCGCCGCGAGCTGAGCGGGAGTCGTCTGCCCGGCCTTGGTCTCGTCCTCGTCGTCGTGCAAGCTCGAGACCTCGGTCTTGAGGATCCGCATGGACTTGCCAAGGGACCTGGCCGCCGCCGGCAGCTTCGCAGAACCGAAGAGCACGATGATCACGATGGCGACGATCAAGATCTTCCACGGACTATCGAACAGGTCGCCTATCATTTCCGTCCTCAGTGGCGGGGATGAGCCCCCCCGCGGTCGGGGCATATCTGTGGCGAGTGTACACGTCAGATCCCGCTGGCCGGGAGACCTCGGCAGGCGCGCTGCGCTTGCAAAATGGTGAACTTTAGATCTATCCCGGGACGCAGGCGACGGTTTCCCGGGCTGGCCAAGCCGGGGTCAGGCCCGGGTGACGCGCGCGGCTCGCCGGGCGCTGTAGGGGGATGAGCGATCATTTGTCCCCTTCGGCCGGGGAGGAACCTTTGCCAGCAGGGCGCGACCGGCCCCCGGCGCCAGCGGTGGACGCCGAGCGGCGGCGGCAGGCCCAGTATCTGCGGCGGCTCGGCCGGATCGTCACCGCCACCGCGGGGGCAGGCGAGGGCACGGAGGTGACGTGCGAACTGCGCTGGCAGGAACGGCGCCCCTTCCTGCCGTACCTGCTGGTGAACGAGGTCACGGTGTGGGTCGTGCCGACCTCGGCCGGCCCGCGGTTCCTGTGGAACCGATACCGATCCCACCCGGTGGCCGACGCGGCCGGGGCGGCCCAGGCGGTGCTGGCCGACGCCGGCTAGCGGCTGGCGGCTGGGCGCTGGCCGCTCGCGGCTAGGTGGTGGCGTAGCCGGCCAGGGCGGCGGTGGCGTCGTCGCGGACCTGGGCCCGCAGGTCGTCCGGCGCGACGATCCGGCCGTCGTCCCCCAGCCGCAGCGCGAGCCGCCGTACCCACTGGGTGTCCGGGGTCCGCAGCTGGACCCGGAGCCGGCCCTCGCCGAGCTCGGTCACGGACTCGGTCGGGTAGTACTCCGCGACCCACCGGCCACCCGCCGACACCTCCAGCACCACGTGTACGTCGTCGTCCGACGGCCGGAACAGGCCCTGCTCCACGTCGACCGGCTGCGCCTCGGCCGGAACCTCGGCTGGCACGTCGAGCGCGTCGATCCCCAGGACCCGGTCCAGCCGGAACAGCCGGACCCCGTCGGCGCTGCGGCACCAGCCCTCCAGGTAGGCACGGCCCTCGACCACCAGCAGCCGCATCGGGTCCACGTCGCGTTCGGTGGCCTCGTCCCGGCCGGGCACGTAGTACCGCAGGTGCAGGCCGGCGCCGGCGGGCCAGCGCGTCCCTGATCTGGGCCACCGCCTCGTCCCCGGTGGGCCGGTCGACCTGCACCGCGACCTGGGCGCTGGGGGCGGCGGCTTCGCCCGCCGCGGCTTCCAGCTTGGCGATGAGCAGGCTCAGCGCCGAGCGATCCTCCAGGCCCGGCACGTCGGCCAGCATCCGCAGCGCGATGAGCAGCGCGCTGGCCTCGTCCACGGCCAGCCGCAGCGGCCGCCCGATCGACTCGGCCTGGCTGACCACGATCTCGCCGCCCTCGTAGGACAGGTCGATCGGGCAGTACGGGTCGGGGTCGCGCAGTTCCACGCACCAGAGCAGGTTCAGGTCGTCGACCAGCTCGCGCTCGGTCAGCCCGAACGCCGCCGCCGTGTCGGCCAGGCCCACCGCCTTGCGGCTGACCACGTACGGGACCAGGGCCAGCAGCCGCTGCAGCCGTTCGGCTGAGGTCGGTGCCGCGCCTCTGGCTCGGGTGGGCTGGGGCCGGGCTGGTTCTTCGCGCCGTTTCACGCCAGCACCCCCTTCAGCCGCCGGATCACCGCGTCGCGCAGGTCGGGCGGCTCGGCCACCACCACGTCCGCGCCGAACGAGGCCACCTGGTCGGCGAAGTATCCCGGCTCGGAGAACGGCACGCTGATCGTGTCCCAGCCCTCCCCGGCGGGGGTAGCCGGGCCCACGGCGAAGCGGCGCAGGCCATAACCGGCGCCGGACCGGACCCGGAGCACGGCGGTATTCTCCCGGGCCGGGGTCGAGTCCATGGTCCGCACGACCTCACGCACGTCGGTCCCGGGCGGCATGGTGACGCTGCCCGCCGGCCCGGAGAACCGGACCGCGCCGGCGATGCGGCTGAGCCGGAACACCCGGGGCGCGTCGCGGTCCCGGTCGCGGCCCGCCACGTACCAGCGGCCGTGCCGGTTCACCACCCCCCACGGTTCCAGCTCACGGGTCTGCGGCTCGCTCCGGCCCGCTCCGCGGTAGGCGAACGTCACCGGCCTGCGGTCCCGCACCGCCTCCCACAGCGGGCCGAAGGCCGGCTCGGTGGTGTGTACGCGCGGCTCGATGCCCTGCCGGGTATCCGGGCCGGTGTCGTCGGTGTCGATACCGGACGCACGCAGCTTGAGCAGCGCGCCCGCCGCCGCCCCGGCCAGCTCGGCGTGCTGCCAGACCCGGGCGGCCAGCCCGAGTACCGCCGCTTCGTCCGGCTCCAGCCGCAGCTCGGGCAGCTCGTAGGCCTGGCGCTGAACCCGGTAGCCGGTGTCCTCGCCGTCCAGCGGGCTGATCGGGCCGGTCTCCAGCGGGATACCCAGCTCGCGCAGTTCTTCCTTGTCGCGCTCGAACATCCGCTTGAACGCCTCGGGCTGGTCCGGATAGCCGGCCACCGCCTGGCGGATCTGCTCCGCGGTGAGGTAGCGCCGGGTGGACAGCAGGCAGACCACCAGGCTCAGCAGCCGCTCGGTCTTCCGCCGTGACATCGACGCCCTCCTCTAAGGCTCGCCTTCATTCTCGCCTACCGGCGCCCGTGCGAGTGCATTATTCGGGCCCGTGCCGGCCGCTACTCTGCCGTGGTGATCACTTGGCGGAACGGCACGGTGGCCCGGGTGCGCCGGGAGTGGGCCGGTGCGGCCGAACTCGAGGTGACGGTCGAAGGGGCCGGGCGCCCGGTGCGGGCGCTGGCCTACCCGGCGCTGACCGGGCGGCCCGAGCCAGGCGACCGGGTCCTGCTCAACACCACCGCGCTCGACCTGGCCCTGGGCACGGGCGGGTACGCGCTGGTGGTAGCGGTGCCGGACCGGCTGCCGGCCGACCGCAGCGGACCCGGGCACCTGGTCAAGGCCCGTTACACGCCGCTGCAGGCGGTGGTGCTGGGCGCGGACGAGCAGGACTCGCCCCACCACGACGTGCTGCGCGACGCCGACGACCTGGGTGGCCTGCCCGTGGTGGTGGCCGACCTGCATTCCGCGCTCGCGCCCGTGCTGGCTGGCTTGTACTTCGATGTGAAGAATTTTGGACCCGAATATTTCGGGGCGGGAGTAAGTCCGGCGGGGCCGGTGCGGGTGGTGTACGTGATGACCGACGGCGGGGCGCTGCCGGCCTGGTTCTCCCGGACCTGTGCCACGCTGCGCGAGACCGGCTGGCTGGCCGGGACGGTAACCGTGGGCCAGGCCTTCGGCGGCGACCTGGAGACGGTCACGCTGCACACCGGGCTGCTGGCGGCCCGGCACGTGCTCGGGGCGGACGTCGCCGTGGTGGCCCAGGGCCCCGGCAACCTGGGCACCGGCACCCGGTGGGGGTTCTCCGGCGTGGCCGCGGGCGAGGCGGTGAACGCGATCGCCGCGCTGGGCGGCCGCCCGGTGGCCGCGGTGCGGATCAGCGACGCCGACCCCCGGGAGCGTCACCGCGGCATCTCCCACCACAGCCTGACCTCCTACGGCCGGGTCGCGCTGGCCCGGGCCGACGTGGTGCTGCCGGACCTGCCGTCGGGCGAGTTCGCCGAGCTCGGCGTCCAGGTGGCCCGGGAGGCGGAGCCGCTCGCGGCCCGGCATTCGCTGGTCACGGTGAGCACCGAAGGCCTGGATGAGGCGCTGCGGGCCAGCCCGGCGCCGCTGTCCACCATGGGCCGCGGGCTCGATGAGGATCACGCCTACTTCCTGGCCTGCGCCGCGGCCGGCCGCCACGCAGCGACCCTGCTACGCAGTGCAACAATGGGACCTTCGTTAGCCACTGTCTCAGCACCCTAGGGAGGACGAGCAGATGGCACTGAAGATCAAGTGGAGGCACCTGCCGCAGCGTGTGGCCGCGGGCGCGTTCATCCTGAACTCCGGGATCGGCAAATGGTCCGTGGACGAGGAGACGGCCAAGCAGCTGCACGGGTTCGCCGTCGGCACCTATCCCTTCCTGGCCAAGCTCAAGCCGGAAGACTTCGTCAAGCTGCTGGCCGGTACGGAGATCGCGCTCGGCGTGGCCCTGCTGGTGCCGGTGGTCCCGGCCGCGGTGGCCGGCGCCGGACTGACCGCGTTCTCCGGCGGCCTGCTCGGCCTGTACGCCCGGACGCCCGGTATGCGGCGGGAAGGCACGCCCCTTCCGACTCAGGCGGGCATCCCGCTGGCCAAGGACGTGTGGATGGCCGGGATCGGCCTAGGCCTGCTTATTGACGATCTAACTGATAGCGACTGATTAGACACTCTTAGTTAGATACGCTGTGCGGCGTCCTTAGACCGGCAGCGGGCTGGCCTCAGGGACCTCTCCCTGGGGGGCTGGACGCCGATGTCGGTTGCATCACCTACCGCCGGCCGGGCGACGCGACCGGACCAACGGCGCCGGCCGCGCTCGCTCAACCGGGCCTACGTGCCCGGGCTGATCGCGGCCGTCGTCGCGGCCACCGAAGTCGTGCTGCGGGTCGTGCTCAAGCTGAACGGCCACGTCGGCGGGATGCCAATCGTCGGTGACGTCTACGGTCATCCCGGCCATCTGCCGGCCGGGGTGACGGTATTTCCCTACGGCGGCTACGACGGCCAGTTCTACTACCGGATGGCCTTGGCCCCGGCCAGCCTGCAGCGGACCATGTTCGGCATCAGCATCGACAGCGCGTACCGGTTCGTCCGGATCGGGTATCCGGCGCTGGCCTGGCTGCTGTCGGCCGGTCAGCACGCTGCGGTGCCGTACGTGCTGGCTGTGATCAACGTGCTGGCGCTGGCGGCGATCGCAGCACTGGGCGGGATCTTCGCCCAGGAGGCAGGCCGGCACGCACTGTGGGGTCTGCTGCTGGCCAGCTACTTCGGCTTCGCCACCAGCCTGACCCGGGACCTGACCGAGCCGCTGGCCGCCGCCCTGCTGCTGGTCGGCCTGCTGGCCTACCGGCGCCAGCGTCCCCTGGCCGCCGCCGGTTTGTTCGCGGTCGCCGCGCTGACCCGGGAAACCGCTCTGGTCGCCCCGGTCGCGCTGGCCGTCACCCGGCTGGTCACCATGGCCCGGCGCCGGGCCCGGCCCGGGCGGGCCGACCTGGCCTGGGTCATCCCGGCCGTGGCCTTCGTGGCCTGGGAGGCGATCCTCAAGCTGGCCACCGGCGAGGTCCCCATCGTGCAGGACAGCGGGAAGAACGCCGGCGCCCCGTTCGTGGCCGCGTTCCGCGCCATCGGTCACAACTTCAGCCACTTGACCACCTCAATCCACGACGCTCCGGGCGCGGTACTCATCTGGGACCTGGAGTTCGGCGTCCTGATGCTGTTCGCCGTGACCGCGCTGTTCACGCTGCGGAGAAGCAAGGTCCCGGTGTACGAGCGGGTCGCGCTGGTGCTCTACCTGCTGGAGATCTTCAGCCTCTCCCCCACCAACTGGGACGGCTACGCCGACCTGCGCTCGTTCGTCGAGGTCTACCTGCTGGCCACGCTGATCCTGTTCGCGGCACCACGGCGGCTGGCGTTCTTCGCGGCCACGGCCGCGCCGATGTTCCTCACCATCGCCATCTACCGCACCTTGATCCTGTAACCATCGCAACCGCTTCCTGTAACCGTTGTCACGGCGGTGGCCCCCATCGTGGAAGATGGGACCCTGAGGGGAGGCCACCACCCATGCACGCCGTACCGACCGCCGCTGTGGAAGCGACGGGCACGAAAGCGCGGCCACCCCTGTGGACCCGGCTGAACCACCCGGCCGCGGCGGGGATCATCGCGACCATCGCGGTGACCGCCGAGGTGGTGGCCCGGGTCCTGGTGCGGCTGCGGGGCAACGTGTCCGGGCTGGCGCTGGTCGGCAACGTCTTCGCCTACCCCTGGGAGCTGCCGGGCGGGCTCGAGGTCCAGGGCTACCTGGGCTATGACGGTCAGTTCTACTACCGGCTGGCCCGGAACCCGGCCAACCTGAGCTGGTCCGCTTACGGCATCGGCATGGACGCCTGGTACCGGTTCGTCCGGATCGGCTACTCGGCGGTGGCCTGGCTCGGGGCGGCTGGCCAGGTCGCGGCGGTGCCGTGGGCCATGGTCGTGATCAACCTGCTGTCCGTCGGCGCCATCGCCTATCTGGGCGGCCGGGCTGGCCCAGGAAGCCGGCGGGCACGCGCTCTGGGGCCTGCTGCTGGCCGGGTACTTCGGCCTGGCCACCAGCGTGGCCCGGGACCTGACGGAGCCGCTGGCTGCGGCCTGCCTGGTCGGAGCGATTCTGGCCTACCGGCACCGGCACTGGCTGACGGCGGCCGGGCTGTTCGCGTTCGCCGGGCTGACCCGGGAAACGGCCCTGGTCGCCCCGTTCGCGCTGGCGATCGTGCGGCTGGTCGCCATGGCCCGCCGCCGCACCCGGCCCGGCCGCGAGGACCTGGTCTGGCTGATCCCGGCGCTGTTCTTCGTGGCCTGGGAGGTCGTGCTCAGGCTGGCCACCGGCCAGATCCCCATCTTTCTGGACAGCGGCAAGAACGCCGGCGCCCCGTTCGTGGCCGCGTTCGGCGCCATCGGCCACAACTTCGGCGACGTGATCCGCGAGATCCCCGGCGCCCCCGGCGCGGTGATCATCTGGGACCTGGAGTTGCTCGTCCTGACGCTGTTCGCCGTGGCCGCCCTCGTCTCCCTGCGCGCCACCACGGTCCCGGTCTACGAGCGGGTCGCGCTGGTGCTCTACATCATCGAGATCTTCTGTCTGTCCCCCACCAACTGGAACGGCTACGCCGACCTCCGCTCGTTCGTCGAGGTCTACCTGCTGGCCACGCTCATCCTCCTGGCCACCCGGCGCCGGCTGGTGCTGTTCGCCGCCACCGCTGGCCCCTTGTTCCTCACCATCCTCATCTACCGCACGATGGTCCTGTAGCGCCGGGGCTGGTGGGGCTCGCGGGGCGGCACGGCGGGAGGCTGGCGCTAGTGGGTTGGTGGCGGTCTCATTGGGGAATCCGCTTCCAGTGGACGCTCACGCGCGGAACTCCTGAGGCGAGCGGGGCCCAGGGTGCGCCAGTACGCACCGCGGCCCAGCCTGGCCCATCGGGTCGCCGTTCATCCACCTGGAGTTTCAAGATCCATTCCCCGGTTGCGTTCTCAGTCGTATTCGCTGAGAACGCAACCGGGAAATGGGTCACCCTGCGCGCCGGAGACAAGGGTGGCGAGGCTGGTGGGACTCGCGGGGGCGGGCGGGCTAGACATCCCAGGAGCTTAGGTTGTCAAGCGGCTTGTTGCTGCCGTTGGCCCCAGGCGGTGTTCTCGTTGTAGAGGGTTCTGGTTTTGAGGCATCCGTGGAGGATGCCGACGAGCCGGTTGGCAAGGCGGCGGAGGGCGTCATTGTGCCCGTGTCCCTTGCTGCGCTGCTGGTCGTAGAAGGCACGGGCGCCGGGTGATGCGGTCAGGGCCGTGAAGGCCTGGGCGTTGAGGGCGTCGACGAGCCGGTCGTTGTGCACGAACCGGGCCGCGACGACTTTCCGTTTCCCGGAGGCACGAGTAACCGGGCTGGTCCCGGCGTAGTTGCGGCGGGCTCTGCCGTCGCGGTAACGGCGGGGGTCGTCGCCGAACTCGGCGAGCACCCGGGCGCCGAGAATGGCCCCCATGCCGGGCTGGGACATGATGATCTCAGCGTCCGGGTGCCGGCCAAAGTACTCCTCCACCTGCCCTTGCAGGCTCTTGACCTGCTCGTTCAGCGCCGTGATGACCGCGATGAGGGACCGGGCCGTGGCCGCGTAGGCAGCGGCCAGGACGGGCGGCTGGGCGAGCTGATCGCTGCGCAGCGCGGCCAGGACCGCGGTCGCCTTACCCGGGATGTCGCGGCGCCGGGCCCGCTTCATCGCAGCGGACACCTGGGCGCGGGTCAGCTTCGCGGCCTGCTGTGGATCGGGGGCCTTGGCCAGCAGCTCGAGCGCGTCGGGGGCATCCAGGTCAGCGAACGCCTCCACAGCAGCAGGAAAGTACTCCAGCAGCTGATGCCGCAGCCGCTGCACCTCCCGGGTCCGCTCCCAGATCAGCGTCTTGTGCGTGCGGGCCAGGACCTTGATCCCCGCCGCCTCCGGGCTGTCCCCGGCCGCCTCGCGGAGCTGGTGCGAATCGGTCCGGACCATGTCCGCGAGCACGTGCGCGTCCCCGGCGTCGCTCTTGGCCCCCGACACGGCGTGCCGGGCCCGGAACCGGGCCGACTGCTGCGGGTTCACCGGGAACACCCGGTACCCGGCCGTGATCAGCGCCAGCACCCACGGCCCGTGATCGGTCTCGATCCCGACCAGCATCTCGCTGTCATCGGCCTCCTCGCCCAGCAGCCTCCCGGCCAGGGCGTGCAGCTGCGCGATCCCGGCCACGCCCTCCGGAAGCCTCTTCCTGGCCAGTACCTTCCCGGCCTCGTCCATCACCTCCACATCGTGATGATCTTCAGCCCAGTCATCACCCACGAACAGCCGCATCAGCTCTCCCGGTCACCATGGCCAAACCAGTCAGCAGCCAGCGGGAGAACAATCAGCGAGCTAATAGAACAGTGCTCACACCCCCTGCAGGGCAGGCACGACATCCCAGCGGCGATTCAGCTCTCCCGGTCACCGGCAGGGGCACGATCTAGCCCAAGGGCTCAAAACCCAGCTGGCCATAGTGCTCACCTGCCGGCGGCCACCAGGCACCGAGTCTGCCGCACCGGCGACCCGGTAACCCCTATTAGCTGGCGGATTGTTCCCACTGGTGCAGGGTGAGCAAGAGGTTCTGGTGGTAGACGAGGACCGTGTAGGGGCCCGTGTGGTAGGTGACAGCGGGAGTGCCGAAGACGCTCTTCAGCTGGCTGGTGGGTTCCCAGTAGGTGAAGTAGCCAGGCTGATTCTGGAGCACGATGAAGTTGGCGTACTGGGTGCGCCAGTTGAACCAGCCGGGCTTGGTCTCCCAGTCGTAGGGGACCACGCCGCTGAAGTGGCCGGCCAGGGCGCGGAGGGTGACGTGGGGAGTCTGCTTCGATCCGGCGCTGGCCACGGTGACGCTACTGGCTTGCCAGTAGCCGCTCAGGCCGTGACTCAGATGGTGGGCCGAGAGCCAGCCGGCCAGCCGCACGTTGGCGGCCGGGACGGAGGGCTGGGTCAGCTGGTAGCCGAGGCAGGCCGCGTAGCCGCCCAGCACCACGGCCAGGAACGCCGCCACCGACCGCCGCAACCCCAGGGGCCAGAGTGACGCCTGGGGCTGGAGGGGCTCGAATGGCGGTGACGCCTGGGGCATGGGGGGGCCGGGCTGAGGGGCGAGGCGGGGGCGGGTCAGGCGAGGGCCCAGGGTCCGGGCGGTCAAGGCGGCGGAGAACGGGAGGACGATGGCGATCTCGCGGCCGTTGAGGATGCCGCTGGAGAAGTTGCTGCCCAGGTACAGGAGCAGGCTGGCCACGATGGCGACGGCCAGGAGCTGGTCGACCAGACTGCGGCGGAAGAACCGGCTCACCACCACGATCAGCGTCACGGCGGCGGCGGCCAGGCCGGCCAGATGGAAGACCGCGAACGTCAGCGCCCAGCCGCCGTGGACGCCGTGGAAGCTCGCGCCGAACAGGGCCAGCAGGCTCAGCCCGGTGGTCCGTGTGTGGGCGCCGAGGTCAGACCAGGCGATGACGTGGAATGGCACCGGGTGCACGGTGTACGCGCCGAGCGCGCGGAGCCCGGGCGCGGCCCCGGCCCAGAGGGCGGCCGCGGCGCCCGCGGCCACGGCCAGCGCCAAGGGGTAGCGGACGGCGGGCCAGCCCTGGCGGGTGATCAGCGCCCCGGCCACGCGACCTAGCGCCACCGCGGCCAGCGGGGCAACCCCCGCCACCAGCACCAGGGTGTCGGCGATCGACGCCCAGGCCAGCAGCAACGCGGCCAGCACCGGGACGTACCAGCGGGGCCGGCGCCGGTCTAGCACCAGCCAGGTCAGCAGCAGCGGGACCGAGGTGCCGAAGTGGCCCACGGCCAGCAGCACGATGAACACGCCCACGCCGAGCTGGGGGGCCAGCATCATGCCTCCGGCGATCAGCGCCCGGGTCACGCCCTCGCGGCCGCCGGCCCCATCGCTGGCCCGGTCGCCGGCCCGGCCCATTGCCAGCAGGACCGTGAGCAGCAGCGCCAGCGTGTAGGTCATCGCCGCGGCGGCGTGGAACGTCCCGGGGTTCAGGCCGTTGATCAGCTCGAACAGCATGTACTGCGGCAGCTCGGTGGTGAAGAAGGAGCACGTCGGACAGCACCCAGCCGTGCAGGAGCAGGTTGCCGTGCAGCATGTCCCAGGCCTGCAGGCCCAGGTTGGCCTGGTCGGAGTTCTCCGGATAAGTGTTGCTCAGCCGCAGGTAGGCCAGGAACAGCGCCACGACCACCACGGCCAGCCCGGCCGTCCAGGCAAGCCGCCGGAACCAGGGCCGCCGCAACCAGGGCCGCCCCCACCACGGGCGCGGCCGGGCCGGACGGGCCTGATCAGCCGGGGGCCCGTCCGAGCCGGACGGTTCGGCCGCAGCCGAACCCAGCATCGGACGGGCCATTCCGCGAGGTCCCGATCAGCTCGCGGCGCCGGGGGTGACCGCCCCCACGATGTCGACCACGAACACCAGGTCGTCGGTGCCCTTGATGCCGGCCTGCGACTGGCCCGCGCTGCCGTAACCGTCGGCGGGCGGGATGACCAGCAGCACCCGGCTGCCCACGGTCTGGCCGACCAGGCCCTTGTCCCAGCCGGTGATGACCTGGCTCGGGTTGGCGCCGATCTTGAAGCTGTAAGGCAGGCTGCGCGACCAGGACGAGTCGAACACCTTGTCCGTCCGCCAGATGACCCCGGTGTACTGGGCCACCACGTCCTGGCCCTTGGTCACGACCGGGCCGGTGCCCTTGATCAGGGTCTTGGACACGAGCGTCTTGGGCGCGGTCACGTTCTTGGGGATCGTGATCGTGGGGGCGGCGTTCTTGGTCGCGCTGACCGTGGGCAGGCTGCCGCCGCCGCTGGAGGTCTGGGTGCCGGTCGCGCCGACCGTGCCCGAGTCGTACTTCTGGATCAGGTCGATGACGAACACCAGCGTGTCGGTCCCGGTCACGCCCAGCTGGGAGTTACCACTGGTGCCGTAGCCCTGCTTGGGCGGGATGACCGCCAGGACCCGGCTGCCGAGCTTCTTACCGGTCACCGCGCTCTCGATGCCGGGTAGCAGCGAGGCCGGGAGCACCTGCGGGGAGCTGGAGTAGGTGGAGTCGAGCAGCTTGTTGGTCTTGCCGCTCCACACGTAGATGGTGAAGTTGGACAAGAACAGGTTCGACTTCGTGATCGCAGCGCCCTTGCCCTGGACCAGGGTCTTGACCGCGAGCGTGCTGCTGGCCTTCTCCTTGGGGATCGTCACCTTGGGGGCGGAGCCAAACTTGCCGGTGGCGGACACGGATGCGTTCGCCGACGGCGGTTTGGGCGAGCCGCAGCCGACCAGCGCCAGCCCGGCGATCAGCGGAAAGAGAAAAAGCGCAACAATGCGACGCATGGTGTATTGACCTCGCTATGGGCGGTTAGAGCCACGCCAGCCTACTGGGAGACGACGCTACCGAATGCCGGGCTAGCAGATTCCGATGCCAAACCATCACGGTGTAGCCGTCCGGGTGCAATGTCCGGGCTGGACGCCCGAATGCATGCACCGCGCCGTGCCGCTCCGCGATCCAGGCCCCGGGCCGCGCATCGTCCACCACGATAAACGTCGCGCGGTACTGGTTTGGGTCGTACCAGTCGCTGCGGTTGCCCCACGTGACCGGCCGGGCCAGTCGCCAGTGGTGGTTGATCGAGATCTGCCGCACCATGACCTGGCCGTCTGCGTCCAGCGTGGTGCTGTTGGCCACCCAGTAGTCGGTGGACAATCCGGCGGTCAGGTGATGGGTGACCAGCCAGTTGGCCAGGGCCTGGTTGTCGGCGGGCCGGGCGGGCTGGGCGGCGTGGTAGCCGAGGGCGGTCACATCCAGTACCAGCACGGTGGCCAGCACGGCCAGCAAGCCGGCCCGGAGCGGCCGGCCCGGAGCCGCCGGGCCCAGACCAGCGGACCGGCCCGCGGACCGGCCAGCTGACGTCCGGCCAGCTGACGTCCGGCCAGCACCGCGCCCAGCGGCAGCACCGCGGCCAGCTCCCGGGTGCTGAGCAGGTTCTGCGCGTACGGGGTGGCCACGTAGGCGGCCACGTTGATCACGATGCCCAGGGCCAGGCCGCCGATCATCAGGTCACCGGCGCGGCCGAGCCGGGTCAGCGCGAGCAGGCCCGCGACCGCCACCGCGAGCAGGGTGACCAGGTGGAACGCGGAAAAGACCAGCTCGGGCCGGGACGGACGGCCGGAAAACGAGACCCCGAACAGGGCGGCCACGCCCAGCACGGTGAGCTTGACCACGTGGACGAGCTCGGACCGGCGGACGAGCGTGGTGGCCACCGGCTGCAGCACGTACCCGCCGCTGATCCGGATCAGCGCCTCGGCGCCGTGCGCGAGCCCGGCCGAGGCAATGGCCGCGGTGGCCAGCCGAACCTCCAGCCACGGGAACGAGCCGGGCGGGCGGTGCCGCAGCCGGACAGCGGCGCGGATCCCGCAGGCCGCGGCCATCGGGACGGCCCCGGTGAGCAGGACCAGGCTGTCGGCCACCTGGCCCCAGGTCAGCAGCAGCATGACCAGCACCGGCAGCAGCCAGCCAACCACGCGGGGCCCAGCCAGCCCGGGCTCACCCGGCCCGGACGGGCTCAGACGGTCCACGGCCAGCCAGGCCAGCAGCACCGGGACTGCGCTGCCGAGGTGATCGGGGGTGAGCAGCAGGGTGGGGCTGGCCGCGGCGGCCGGGGCCACCATGATCGCCAGCACGATCAGCACCCGGACCAGGGCCTCGCGGCCGGTGGCGCGGCCCGCGGCCAGTACGGCGGCCAGCACCAGCAGCAGGGTGTAGGTCATCGCGCCGCCCAGGTGGACCACCCCGGGGCCGAGCCCGTGCACCGCCTCCAGCAGGGCGTACTGCATCAGCTCGGTGGACCAGAACGATACGTCGGACATGTGCCAGTGCCGGAGCAGGAGGTTGCCGTGCAGCATGTCCCAGGCCTGCAGGGCCACCGAGCCACCGTCGGACCGGACGGCGACGGTACGGGACTGGAGGTAGTAGCCAAAGAACAGGCCCAGCGCACCCAGGACGGACAGCAGCACCAGGATCCAGCGGGTACTCCGAGCACGCGCAGAATTACCAGGAGTAGCGGCTGCGGTCCGCGTGTCGTCTGGTGCCGTGACGGCGGACGGGGCGTGGTACCCGCGTCCGGCCGGCGTCACCCGGTCGTATGAGCTCAAGACGACACGACGATAGCGGCCCGGGCCAGCCGATCGTCGCTCATTGAATTTTTTTAATAACGCTGTGTACTTATCCGGAAGCGGCGGGCGCGGTGCCCTGAAGCTTGGTCAGGAGGTTAACCGGCCACACCAGCACGGTGTAGCCGGCTGGGTGCAGCGTCTGGGCCGGGGCACCGAACGTGTGCGCCGCGGCGGCCAGGTACGCGGCGGCGTTCGGCCGGTTGAGGTCCACGGCCACGAAGCGGGGGTCATGGCGGGCCGGGGTGTACCAGCCGGAGTTCAGTTCGCGCGGCTGCGGATAGTACAGAGCCTGACCGCTCTGGGCCACCTGCCGGATCGTGACCCGGCCGCCGCTGGCGACCGTGGTCGCGTTGGCCACCCAGTAGTCGGGAGCCAAACCCGCGGTCAGGTTGCGGGCCACCAGCCAGTCGGCCAGCGACTGATTCTGGGCCGGGGCGCTGGGCTGGGCGGCCTGGTAGCCAAGTTCCGCGGCGAACACGAGCACGCCAGCGGCCAGGGTGACCAGGGTGACGGCTGCGGCTCGCGGGGCGGATGGGGCGTGGGAGGTTTTTGTGGCGGGCGAGGCGTTGGCGGGGGCTGTGGCGGGCGAGGCGTTGGCGGGGGCTGTGCGGCGGGCGAGGCGTTGGCGGGGGGTGCGGCGGGTGAGGCCGGGCGGAGATGAGTGGTCAGCAGGCGGGCGGCCAGGACAGCGCCGAACGGGAGGACCGCGGAGATCTCCCGGGCGCTCTTCAGGTCCTGGACGAACAGGCTCGGCACGAAGGTCACGATGTTGAACACGATCGCGACGGCCAGGCCGGGGACGACCAGGTCTCGGTCCCGGCCCAGCTGGGTCAGGGCCAGCACCAGGGCCACCGTTACCGCGGCCACCCCGACCAGGTGCAGGGCGGCGAAGGCCACGTCCGGCCCGCGCTGCGGGCTGAAGAAGTCGGCTCCGAACAGGGTGAGCAACCCCTGCCCGGTGAGGGCAAGGTGATGCGGCAGCGCGCCCAGGCCGGAGAACGTGGTCCCCACCGGCTGTTCCTGGTAGCCACCGGCCGCCCGGATCAGCGCCATGACCGCCCGGGCCAGCCCGGTCGAGATGATCGCGGCCGCCGCCAGCCAGGCGTCGCCGCCGCCGCCGGTCCTCCCGACGCCAGAACCGCACTCCGGCCCGGGACCCGGCCGCGACCACGATCGGGACGACGCCGGTGACCAGGATCAGGCTGTCGGAGACCTGGCCCCAGGTCAGCAGCAGGCCGACCACGACCGGCCGGTACCAGCGGGCCCGGCCCGCAGCATCCGGCAGCCGGTCGACGGCCAGCCAAGCCAGCAGCACGGGCACCACGCTGCCGTAGTGATCGGGGCTCATCAGCAGCGTGTAGTCGGCCCCGGCGGCCGGGGCCAGCATGATGAAGGCCACCACCAGCAGGCGCCCGAGGGCGACGCGGCCGCGGGCGCTGCCTTTCGCCAGCCACGCGGCCAGCAGCAGGACCAGGAGGTAGGTCATCGCCCCGGCTACGTGCACGACGTCGGGGCTGAGCCCGCGCACCGCCTCGATCAGGGCGTACTGCGGCAGCTCGGTGAGGTAGAAGGACACGTCCGAGACGGTCCAGCCGGACAGCAGCAGGTGGCCGTGCCGCAGGGCCCAGCCCTGCAGCGCGATCGACGCGCCGTCCGAACCGGCCGCGACCTGCCGGGACTGATACAGGTAACCCAGGAACAGCAGGCCGGCCGCGACAACGGTGGCGGCCGCCCATGCCGCCGCCCGGCGCCAGCGCAGACGCTCGTTCAGATGCTGCCGACCTCAATCGCGCCCCGGATCCAGGGGATGACCTCGTCCAGCATCTCGTCCAGGGTCGTCGTCGCCTCGAAGCCGAGGATGCGCTTGGCCTTACTCACGTCCGGGACCCGCCGCTGCGACGTCGTAGCTCGAACGGGTCGTCGTGCTCGATCCGCAGCGGCACGCCGTCGCCCTTGATCTTGCGCCAGATCACCTCGGCCAGCTCGAGGACGGTGGTGCGACTCGGCGGTGGAGAGGTTGAAGTCTTCGTTGGTCGCGTCGGGGTGCTCCATCGCGGTCACGATGCCGACGGCCAGGTCACCGCCGTAGGTGTAGTGCCGGACCTGGTCGCCCGTCGCCCAGGATGTGCAGCGGGTCCTGGCCCTTGAGCACCTTCTGGACCAGGTCGGGCACGACGTGGCTCATGGCCAGCCTGACGTTGCCCGAGAGGATCTCCTCGTCGCCCAGCGCCGCGGCTCTCGCCGATCCCCACGCAGTTGAACGGCCGGACGATCGTGAACGGCAGCTGGTACTGGTCCCAGGCGGCCCGGGCGAAGTACTCCACGGCCAGCTTCTGGAAGCCGTAAGAGGACAGCGGCGGCGGGATCTCGCCGCTGCTGGCCCTCGTAGGACGGCCAGTCAGTCGGCGCTCTCGAAGACCATCGAGGACGACAGGTAGGTGACCTTGCTGCAGCCGGCCGCTCGCGGTGGGCCGCGATGGCCGCGTCGCAGGACGACGGCGATGATCCGCTCGTTCGTCGGCCAGCAGGTCGTAGGCGTAGGTGTGGAAGTAGGAGATCCCGCCGATCATGGCCGCGCCGGCGATGAAGTGGTCGCAGTCCGACAGCAGCTCGGTCATCAGGTCCACGTCCGGGCGTCGCCCTCGACGAAGTCGTAGCGCGGGTGGTCGTCGTAGGACTTCGCGCACCTTGCCGTACTTGGAGAAGTTGTCGACGCCCGACCACGTCGTGGCCGCGCCGCAGCAGTTCCTCGACGACGTACCCGCCGATGAAGCCGGCCGAGCCGCTGACCAGAACTTTCTCCATCAGTCGCCTCGGGTTTCTTCTGGTGATCGGTGACCGCTGACGATCGCCGGGCTCCGCGCAGCTGGTCGGTGGTCAGCCGCGGCCCGAACGCGAACCGGTACCAGCGCAGGTAGCTGGGGATCCACTTCGCGAGCTTGAAGTTGGACACCCCGGCCTGCCGGTCCAGCCAGATCGTCGGGATCTCGGCGACCGGCAGGCCGAGCCGCTTGGCCTTGGCCGACGAGCTCGATGCCGATCTCGAAGCCGTCGTCGGAGTCGATGCCGACCTCCCGCACGAAGTCCGGTCGAGTAGGCCTTGAACGAGTTGGTCGCGTCCCGGGTGCCGACCCGGGCGAGCAGCCGCAGCGACCGGCCCGGCCATCCGGGACAGCGTGCCCTTGAGGACCGGGCCGCCGACCTGCTGGCCGCCGCCATGTAGCGGGACGCGGCGGCGACGGCCACGCCCCGCTCGACCAGCCGGGCCAGCTCGTCGATCTGCCGGGGGTCGTCGCAGCCGTCGGCCATGGTGACCACGGCGACCGGCGGCCGCGGCTGCGTCGATGCCGAAGCGGATCGCGTTGGCCGGCCCGCGGCCCGTAGGTGTTGAGCACGGCAGCGCAGCCGGGGCTCCTTCGGCCGCGTACTTCTCGACCACGGCGATCGTGGTGTCGTCCGGGGAGTCGACGACGACCAGCACCTCGCACGGGAGCTGCACCGACTCGAACAGCCGGTCCAGGACCGGGACGATCTGCTCGCCCTCGTTGTAGGCCGGGATGACGATCGACACGCGGGGGCGTTCACCGCTCATATCCGTACGCCCTCACCCCGGATGTTCCAGATGTCGGCGACCGGCTTGTCCGTGGCCAGGTCGCGGTACTCCGGGTGCGGCGCGGCGATGATCAGCAGGTCGACCTGCTCGAGACCTCGTCCAGCGGCCGCAGGGCCGGGTCGGTGGTCACGTACGGGTCGGTGCACAGCACCGCGGCCGCCTTGAAGCGCAGGATCCGCTTGAGCTTGTAGGACAGGCTGGACCGGGTGTCGTCGGAGCTCGCCCTTGAAGGCCATGCCGAGGATGCCGACAGTCATCGCGGCCAGGTCGTAGCGCTGCTCCAGCCGGTGCACCAGGTAGAGCGGCAGGCCCTCGTTGATCGGCATCGCGGCGTGGCCGAGGGCGAAGTTGTTGTTGTTGAACGCCGCGAGCTGCATGGTGTCCTTGAACAGGCACGGCCCGGCGGCGAAGCCCGCGCCCGGCAGGTCGGCCGCGCGCGGGTAGTCCTGGCGCCAGGCCCTGCCGGATCCGCTCGAAGTCCAGGCCGCAGTCGTTGGCCATCATGTAGAGCTGGTTGGCGGTGGCGAACTTGATGTAGCGCCAGGTGTTGGTGAACAGCTTGGCCAGCTCGGCCTCCTCCGGGCGTCAGCACGACCAGCTGGCTGGTCAGCTGGCCGAACAGGGCGCTGGCCCGCTCGCACGCCCCGCGCGGTCCGGGCCGACACGATCTGCGGCAGCTCGAACAGCTCGGTCATGGCCTGGCCCTCGGCGATGCGCTCGGGGCAGAAGGCCACGTCGATGTCGACGCCGAGGGCGGCGATCAGTCTGCTCGACCAGCGCCGTGACCCCCGGGTAGACGGTGCTGCGCAGGATGAGGATCTGCCCGTCCCGCAGGTAGGCGGCACAGCCGCCGAGCGCGTTCGGGATCGCGTAGGGTCGGGGTTGAGGTGCTCGTCGACCGGGGTGCCGATGACCACGATCACGTGCTCGGCCGTGCCGACGATGGCCGGGTCCGCCGACGCCCGCAGCCGGCCGCCGCCAGGCCCGTCCGCAGCGGCTCCGCCGCCCCGGGCTCGGCGAACGGGAGCTGGCCGGCGTTGACCGTGTCCACGGCCGTCTGGCTCACGTCGTAGATGCCGACCTTGGCGTCCCGGCTGGCCAGCGCGATCGCCAGCGGGAGGCCGACGTGCCCGCAGCCGCCGATGACCACCGCGTCCAGCTCAAAGTCGCGTGTGGTCACCGGGCATGTCCTTCCGAGCGGGCCAGGCTGACTATACCCACACGGTATTTTCCCCCGTGCGGGCTTCGCGGGTATAGACCGATACCGTTATGGCCACGATGTCGTGACCGGCGGCCTACATCCCCGCGATGAGCTTTTCGACCCGCTCGTCGACCGAGCGGAACGGGTCCTTGCACAGCACGGTCCGCTGGGCCTGGTCGTTGAGCTTCAGGTGCACCCAGTCCACGGTGAAGTCGCGCCGCCGCTCCTGCGCCCGGCGGATGAAGTCGCCCCGGAGCCGGGCCCGGGTGGTCTGCGGGGGGACCGACTTGGCCTCGAAGATGTCCAGGTCGCGGGTGGCGCGGTCGACCGCGCCGTTGCGCTGCAGCAAGTAGTACAGGCCGCGGCTGCGGTGCACGTCGTGGTAGGCCAGGTCGAGCTGGGCCACCCGCGGCGAGGACAGCGGCAGGTCGTGCTTGGCCCGGTACCGCTCGATGAGCTGGTACTTGGTCACCCAGTCGATCTCCCGGGCGACCTTGTCCAGGTTGCCGCTCTCGATCGCGTCCAGCGCCCGCTCCCACATGGCCAGCACCCGCTTGGCGGTGGCGTCCGCGCCGTTGCGGCTGGTGAACTCCAGCGCCTTGTTCAGGTACTCGCGCTGGATCTCCAGCGCGCTCATCTCGCGGCCGTTGGCCAGCCGCACCCGGCTGCGCCCGGTCATGTCGTGGCTGACCTCACGGATAGCCCGGATCGGGTTGTCCAGGGTCAGGTCGCGCATCACCGTGCCGGCCTCGATCATCCGCAGCACCAGGTCGGTCGACCCCACCTTGAGCAGCATGGTGGTCTCGCTCATGTTCGAGTCGCCCACGATGACGTGCAGGCGGCGGAACCGCTCGGCGTCCGCGTGCGGCTCGTCCCTGGTGTTGATGATCGGCCGGGACCGGGTGGTGGCCGAGGACACGCCCTCCCAGATGTGCTCGGCCCGCTGGCTGACGCAGTAGACCGCGCCGCGCGGCGTCTGCAGCACCTTGCCGGCGCCGCAGATCACCTGCCGGGTGACCAGGAACGGGATCAGGATGTCGGCCAGCCGGCCGAACTCGCCGTGCCGGCCGACCAGGTAGTTCTCGTGGCAGCCGTAGGAGTTGCCGGCCGAGTCGGTGTTGTTCTTGAACAGGTAGATGTCCCCGGCGATGCCCTCTTCGCGCAGCCGCTTGTCCGCGTCGACGAGCAGGCCCTCCAGGATCCGCTCGCCCGCCTTGTCGTGCGTGATCAAGTCGGTCGACGTTGTCGCACTCGGGCGTGGCGTACTCCGGATGGCTGCCGACGTCCAGGTAGAGCCGGGCGCCGTTGCGCAGGAACACGTTGCTGCTCCGGCCCCACGACACCACGCGGCGGAACAGATAGCGTGCCACCTCATCCGGTGACAGCCGCCGCTGCCCACGGAAGGTGCATGTCACGCCGTATTCGTTCTCAAGCCCGAAGATGCGCCGGTCCACAGGCACAGGCTACGTGCCTGGACGGCTCCGGGCGACACTGGACGCGGTGTGGATCACCAATCGGTGGCGATGTACTTCGTTTCCAGGTACTCCAGCAGGCCGTCGTGACCGCCCTCGCGGCCCAGCCCGGACTGCTTGACCCCGCCGAACGGCGCGGCCGGATCGGACACGAGGCCGCGGTTCAGGCCGACCATCCCGGTCTCCAGGGCCTCCGACACCCGCAGGCCGCGCCGCAGGTCACGGGTGTAGACGTAGGACACCAGGCCGTAGTCGGTGGCGTTGGCCCACCGCACGGCCTCGGCCTCATCGGCGAACCGGATCACCGGCGCCACCGGGCCGAAGATCTCGGTGCCGGCGATCGCGGCTGAGGCCGGCACCTGGTCGATGACGGTCGGCTGGTAGTAGAAGCCGCGCCGGTCCGGGGCCGAGCCGCCCAGCACGACCTGGCCGCCGTCGCCGGCCACGCCGTCGACCAACGACGCCACCTTGCTCCGGGTCGCCTCGTTGACCAGCGGCCCGATGTCGGTGGATTCCTCCAGGCCGGGGCCGAGGGTGAGCTTGCCGAACTGGTCGGCCAGCCGGGCGGTGAACTCGGCCGCCACCGCCTCGTGCACGTAGAAGCGGTTGGCCGCGGTGCAGGCCTCGCCGCCGTTGCGCAGCTTGGCGATCAGCGCGCCGTCGATGGCAGCGTCCAGGTCGGCGTCGTCGAACACGATGAACGGCGCGTTGCCGCCCAGCTCCATCGAGCAGCTCAGCACGGTGTCCGCGGCCTGGCGCAGCAGCTGGCGCCCGACCTCGGTCGAGCCGGTGAAGGACAGCTTGCGCACCCGGGGGTCGGCCATCATGGCCGCGGTCACCGGGCCGGGCCGGGACGTGGTCACCACGTTGACCACGCCGGCGGGCACGCCCGCCTCCTCCAGCAGCGCGGCCAGGGCCAGCGCGGTCAGCGGGGTGTCCTCGGCCGGCTTGAGCACCACCGAGCAGCCCGCGGCCAGGGCCGGGCCGAGCTTGCGGGTGGCCATCGCGGCCGGGAAGTTCCAGGGGGTGACCAGGACCGAGACCCCGATCGGCTGCCGGGAGACCAGGATCTTGTTGCCCGCGACGGGCGCGGTGGTCAGGTTGCCGTCGATGCGGACGGCCTCTTCGGAGTACCAGCGGAAGAACTCCGCGGCGTAGGTCACCTCAGCTCGCGCGTCCCGCAGCGACTTGCCGTTCTCGGCCGACATGAGCCGGGCGAAGGCCTCGGCGCGCCCGGTCATCAGGTCGAACGCGCGGCGCAGGCACTCGGCCCGCTGCCGCGGCGGCGTGGCGGCCCACCCCGGCAGGGCCGCGTAGGCCGCGCTCACCGCGTCCAGGCCGTCCTGTTCGGTGGCGTCGGCCACCTCGGCCAGCGGGGCCTCGGTGGCCGGGTCGATCACGGCGAGGCGGCCACCGCGGCCGCTGGTCCACTCACCCCCGATCAGCAGGCCCGTGGGGACGTCGATACCGGTCAGGGAGGCGAGGTCACTGCTCATACGCTCAGGCTAATACTGATCATTCTCGGGTCAGGCTGACGGGCTCCCGGTGCCGGGTCCCGGGTCCGCAAGCTGCGGGCTTCCTGAAAGTTGTGTAGGGAAAAGGACCTGGGGCGCGACCAAGATCAAGACGTTCATCAGGTTTGCATCCAGCGCGGATGGTGCTCCCACCCCGGCGGCCAACAATCAGCAGGGTCAACCGGCCCGCCCGCACCACCGCCTGGAGGAATCCATGACACCCGGCCAGCACGGCATGACCATGGTCATCGACACCGGCCTGCCCACCGGCGCGTTCACCGATGTGATCGAGAGCCACGGCGCGCTCATCGACGTAGTGAAATTCGGCTGGGGCACCGCACTGGTGACCAAGGACATGGACCACAAGGCCGGGGTGCTGCGCGAGGCCGGGATCGACTTCTACTTCGGCGGGACGCTGTTCGAGTACTACGTGTGGACGAGTCAGCTGGCCGGCTACCTGGCGCTGGTGGAGCGGTTCGGCGCCACCCACATCGAGGTGTCCAACGGCACGATCCCGCTGGACCAGAACGGCAAGGCGGACTACGTGCGCCGCCTGGCTGGAGTACGCCCGGTGCTGTCCGAGGTCGGCTACAAGGACGCGGACCGGTCCGCGCTGCTGACCCCGGCCGACTGGGTCGACGCGCTGAACCAGGACCTGGCGGCCGGCGCCGCCCTGGTCATCACCGAGGCCCGGGAGAGCGGCCGCAGCGGGATCGCCCGGGCCGACGGGCACATGCGCGGCGACGTGCTGGGCGCGGTGCTGGCCTCGGTTGATCCCAGCGTGGTGATGTTCGAGGCCCCGACCAAGGACCTGCAGGTCGAGCTCATCCGCGCCGTCGGCCCCGGGGTCAACCTGGGCAACGTGGCCACCAGCGACGTGGTCGGGGTGGAGACCCTGCGCCGCGGCCTGCGGGGCGACACCCTGCTCGACCTGACCACCGGAGTCAGCGTGGCCGCGGCCCACACCGCCCGGACCGCCGCCTGACCGTCTCAACCCCGACGTTCCCGGCCAAGGACCCATCGTTATGCGCGACATCCACGACGCCTGCCACATCGCCGTCCCCGCCCGCGACCTGGACGAGGCGCTCGAGTTCTACGTGTTCGGCCTGGGCGCGAAGCTGGCCCGCCGCTACCCCGACCGGATCACGCTCGACTTCTTCGGCGACCAGCTGGTCTGCCACCTGAGCGACGACATTCCGGATGAGCCGGTCATGTATCCACGTCACTTCGGGGTCAGCTTCGCCAAGGCCGAGGACTTCGACCGGCTGCTCCGGGTGGTCGAGCACCGCAAGCTGCGGGTCCTGGCCGGCCCGGCGCTACGCTTCGAGGGCACGGCCGAGCAGCACCGGACGATCGCGCTGGCCGACCCGTCCAATAACGTGCTTGAGTTCAAGAACTACGACGATCCGCGGCTGCAGTACTGACCACCGCGAGCAGGGAGCCTGATACCGCGATGAGCGAGCCTGCACCGGCCGCCCGGCTGTGGCTGGTCCGGCACGGCCAAAGCGAGTGGAACCTGGCCCACCGGATCCAGGGCCAGTCGTACCGGGCCGGCGGCTTGACCCCCGCCGGACGCGAGCAGGCCGCCCACGCCGCCGCGCAGCTGGCGGACCAGGCTCCGGCGGCGGTGGCGATCGTGTCCAGCGACCTGGCCCGGACGGCCGAGACGGCGGCCATCATCGCCGGGCGGCTCGGCCTGCCGCTGGAGTTCGACCCGGGCCTGCGCGAGCAGGCCCTGGGCACGCTGGAGGGCACCAGCTCGGTCACGGCTGACCGGCCAGTGCCCGCCCCTGGGGACGCCCATGGGGACGCCCCGGGCGACGCCGCCTTCGACGTGATCAACCAGTTCTACGACGAGCCTTACACGCTGCCGCCGGGCGGCGAGAGCGTGGCGCAGATGTACGCCCGGGTGCACCGGACGCTGCGGCGGCTGTCCGCGGCCCGGCCCGGCGCCGAGCTGATCGTGGTGACCCACGGCGGGCCGGTGCGGGTGGCGACGGCCGGAAGCCTGCCGCCACCCGGCACACCGCTACCCAGGAACCCGGTCGGGAACGCCTCGATCAGCCCGTGGCCCGGCCCGATTTACACCGAGATGGTGGCGCCCTGAGCGTCGACCGCGTGAGCGGCCTCGTCGTCGAACCAGTGGCCGCCCTCGGCCAGGTAGCGGAAGCGCAGCGTGCTGCCGGGCGCGGCGGCCACCACCGTGCTCCGGGTGCCGTTGGACCGCTTACGCAGCGGGTGCGCGAACGGGTCCCAGTTGTTGAAGTCCCCGACCACGGACACGGCCCCGGTGGGCTCGGCCGCGGGCAGGGCGAACGTGACGCGGATGGAACCGTCGCGGACGGTCCTGGACACCTTGATCATCGATACTCCACGAGGCTTATCACTCTCTGTGACGGAGTGATTACAGAGATCGTATAGCAACCATCGATCGCTACTATGTTCGCATAGGTCCGCGAGTTTTCGATACTCAGTTCGACATCGGGCCGCCAGGCGATGTCGATAAGAGGCAATATCGACAAAGAGACCGGGCTGGGTCAGCCGGTGGCGTGCAGCCAGCGCACGGGCGCGCCCTCGGCGCCGCAGCGGAACACGTCCAGTTCCTCATCCCAGGCCCGGCCGAGCAGGCGGTCCAGCTCACCGCGCAGCGCGGAGTCGGTCTGGGCCATGGCCAGGGCCGTGCGCAGCCGGCCCTCGGGGACGCAGATGTCGCCGTTGCCGCCGGTCACCGCGGTGAACAGGCCCAGCGTCGGGGTGTAGCTGTGCCGCACCCCGTCACAACCGGGGCTCGCGTCCTCGGTGACCTCGAAGCGCAACCGGTTCCACCCGGCCAGAGCCGAGGTGATGGCACCCGCGCTGCCGGCCCGCCCCTCCCAGGTGAGCTCGGCCCGCAGCGACCCCGGGGACGCGGGCTGAGCGGTCCAGGGCAGGTCTACGGGCACGCCAAGTACCCCCGCCACCGCCCACTCGATGTGCGGGCAGAGCGCCGGGGGCGCCGAATGGACTTGCAGAACACCGTGCGTAACACCTTGAGCAGACACCGTTCCTCCTGGCAGCCGACGAGGTTCGCCTTCCCCTGCGTCCTCGCGTCTGTCCTGAGTAACGGCTAGCTGGGCACGTGCAGCCCACTGCCTGCATCGTATTCTGCCGTATCCGCGCCAGTGGCACCACCCTTCCCGCCGCCCCGGCCCCGCAAACGCCACAGGCCGCCCAGTCCGGCCAGCACGGCCACCCCGGTCGCCGCCCACGGGACGTAATCCCCCAGTTCGTCGTAGATGGTCCGGGACGAGGTGGCGGGCAGCGCGAGCCGGACCGTGGTCACCCCCCGCTGGGTCTGGTTCATCCAGGCCAGCTGCCGGCCGCGCGGGTCGAAGGCATCCGAGTCGCCGGTCAGCGCGGCCTGGACCACCGGGCGCCCGGTCTCGGCCGCCCGGATCGCGTCCAGCGCGGCGTGCTGGGCCAGCTCCCAGGTGCCCTGGAAGGTCGAGTCGGCGGTCTGGTACACGATGACCTGGGCTCCGTGGTCGGTGTCCACCCTCGACATGTCACCGAATGCGGACTCGAAGCAGATCAGCGGGCCGATCATCAGGGGCGCGCCGTCCGGCTCGGTCACCTGGAGCACGTGCGCCCCGGTCCCCGGGACCGTGTTGACCGGGGCGGCCCGGCTGATGTCGGTCAGCCAGGACAGCGCCGAGCGGAACGGGATGTACTCCCCGAACGGCACCAGCCGGGTCTTGGTGTAGGTGCCCGCGATGCCGCCCGGGCCGACCAGCACGGCGACCTTGGACTTGCTGCCGTCGTGCTCGGAGTCCTGGTTGACCAGGATCTGGGTGTGGCCGATCGCGGAAATCTTCTCGATGCTGCGCAGCAGCGAACGGTCGCTGTCCAGGTGGTGGGAGACACTGCTCTCGCCCCAGACGATCAGGTCCGGCCGGGTATCGCGGCCGGCCGGGCCGTCGCCGCGGACCAGGTCCTCGGTCAGCCGCTGGCTGGCGTCCACCCGCAGGTTGGGGTCGTTGACCACCCCGGGCTGCACCAGCGCGATCGTCGCGGTCCGGGTGACCGGGGCCGGGCCGGTCAGCGCGAAGGCCAGCGGGCCCGCGGCCACCACGGCCGCGGCCACCGCCGCCGCCGCGACCCGGGCCGTCCACCGGGGCGAGGCCAGCACGACCACGATGGCCACGTTCGCGGCCACCAGCACCAAGCTGACCAGCCAGACCCCGCCCACCGCAGCCAGCGCCAGCACGGCCGGATGCTGCCACTGGCTCGCGCCGAGCACCGCCCACGGGCCGCCGAGGGCCTGCCACGACCGCAGCCATTCGCCCAGCAGCCAGCAGCTCGGCACCACGATCAGCGCGCCCAGGGCCCGGGTCACGGTCAGCGGCGGCCGCAGCAGGGCCCAGGCCGACAGCCCGAACGGCGCCTGCAGGACTCCGAACACCGCCGCGACCAGCAGCACACCGGGGCCGATCTCCGGCGCCAGCCAGTACATGGCGGCCACGATGTACCCGCTGCCGAGCCACCAGCCGCGGACCGCCGCCTCGGCGGCGGACGGCGCCCGCCGGATGATCAGCAGGCCGGGCACCAGCGCGAACCACGCCACCACGGACAGGTCCGGGGCCGGGAAGGCCAGCGTCGGTACCGCACCGGCCAGCAGCGCCGCCCACCGGGCCGGGCGGCGCCAGGCCAGGGGCACCACGGGCCTCGCCAGACGCATAGGTCAATTGTCGGCCTCAACTTACGTTTCGGCGAACTCGGAGGCCACGTTCGGGCCTTGACCCGTTGCCTGCGTCAGCAATACCTTTGACCAAGGCAACTAATAACCAGTTAAAAATATCGAAAGGGAGCGGCCATGGTGGCGACGGGAGCAGCGGTGCGGCGGACCGCCACCGAGGACCCGGTCGCGGCGGTGCGCGCCTTCAACCGGCTGTACACCAACGTGATCGGCGTGCTGCGCGGCGGCTACCTGGGCACCCCGTACTCGCTGACCGAGGCCCGGCTGCTGTTCGAGCTGGGCCAGCGGGACAGCACCGAGGTGAGCGCGCTGCGCCGTGGCCTCGACATCGACGCGGGCTACCTGAGCCGGATTCTGAGCCGGTTCGAGGCCGATGGGCTCATCACCCGGCGCAAATCCGGCGCGGACGCCCGCCGCCAGGTGATCACGCTCACCCCGGACGGCCGCACGCTGCAGCAGCGCCTGGACGCCTCGGCCGTCGAGCACATCGGCACCCTGCTGGCCAGCCTGGGCGAGCACGCGCAGCAGCGGCTGGTGTCCTGCGTCCGGGAGATCACTCAGGTACTCACGGAGGCGCCGCCGCCGCGCGGCTACGTGCTGCGCCCGCCGCGCCCCGGCGACCTCGGCTGGGTGGTCCAGCGCCAGGCGGCCGGCTACACGGCCGAGTACGGCTGGGACGAGACGTACGAGGCGATGGTGGCCCGGATCGTGGCCGACTTCGTGGACCAGCGCGACCCGGCGCGCGAGGCGGCCTGGATCGCCGAGGCCGACGGCGAGCGGGTCGGCTCGATCCTGTGCGTGCGCAAGTCCGACACCGTGGCCCAGTTGCGGCTGCTGTACGTGGACCCGGCCGCGCGCGGCCTGGGCATCGGGGCCACGCTGGTGGAGGAGTGCCTGCGCTTCGCCCGCGCCGCGGGCTACGCCGAGATCATGCTGTGGACCAACAGCATCCTGGCCGATGCCCGCCGCATCTACGAGCGAGCCGGTTTCACCCTGGGCGCGGAGGAGCCGCACCACAGCTTCGGCGCCGACCTGACCGGCCAGATCTGGTCCCGCCCGCTCTAGCGCCAGGCCGGCTGCCCCTGCCGGTGACCGGCAGGAACTTCGGCAGGAACTTCGGCCACGGCGGGCGCCTGAACCCCGGACGGCCAGCGGGGGCGGAGAGCATCATGGGCCAGCGATGGCAGTGCGTGAGCGGCCCGGACGTCCCGGGGGCGCCGCCCCGCGGGGGCTGAGCGACCGGGATATCAACGGCATGGTCTACATCGCGGAGATGTACGGGCTGCCGATCGACCTGCTGGCCACGGTGCTGGGCGGGAGCGTGCCGCAGGCCTGGGCCGCGGTGATCCGCTGGCGCCGGCTCGGGTACGCCGAGTCGGGCCAGGCGCGGGCCCGGGCCGGCCTGGGTGTGGCTGACCCGGGCCGGGCTGGCGGCCTGCGGGCTCCGGTACGCGGCGCAGCCGCCCGCGCTGCCCCGGCTGGCCCATACCCGGGCCGTGGCCGCGGTGCGGCTGGCCCTGGAGGCGACCGCCGGGTACCAGCAGGCGGGCGCGTTCTGGCGCACGGAACGGCGGCTGCGGGCCCGGTCGGGCGGGCGGACCGGGCTGCGCGAGCACCTGCCGGACGGTGAGGTGCACTGGCCCGCTGACGCGTCGGTGCCCTGGTCCGGCGAGTGCTGGGCCATCGAGACCGAGCTGACCCGCAAGCCGGTACCCCGGACGGCCGCGATCATCCGGGAACTGCTGACCCGCACCAGCGACTACGGCGGGCCCGCGGCCGAGGTCCGGGTGCCGGGGCGGCCGGTGCGGCACACCAGGGTGCTGTACGTGTGCTCGCCGGCGGTCCGGCCGACCGTGCTGCGGGCGCGCGCGGCGCTGGGCCCGGCGGCGGCGCGGGTGGAGGTGCGCGACCTGCCAGCCCGGGCCGCGCTTGAGGGGCCCAGGTGATCGGGGTTATGCGGTGATCGGGCGGGTGCTGTGGCGGCTGGCCGCCACGGCCGCGGTGACGGCGGTGCTGGTAGCGGCGGCGCCCGTGTCCGCAGTGGCGGCGGGAGCCGCGGTGACGGCGTGGCAGTTCGGGTGGCCGCCCCGGCGGCTGTACGGGGCGGCGCTGTGGTGCCTGCCCGCGGTGGCGGTCTGGCTGGCGGCGAGCGCGGCGCAGGCCCGCGGGCCGGCCTGGTCCCGGGTGGCGGGCACGCCGTACCAGGCCTGGCTGAGCATGTGGGCGCTGGTGGCGGCCGGGCACGTGGCCGCGGCGGCGGTGACGGTGGCACCGGCCGCGGTGCCACCCGGGCTGGCCCTGGGCGGGCTGGCCTGGGCCTACCGCAGCTACCGGATGGAGACCGGTGCGGGCGGCCTGTCGCCCGGGTCGGCGATCGGGTTCGACCGGCGGCAGTGGCGCCGGCAGGTGCGCAGCGCCCGGGCCCGGATCGCGGCACCGGGTGCGGTCCCGCTGACCCGCCGGAACGGCGACGTGGTGGTCGGCGGCACGATCCGGGCCGTCCGTCATCCGGCCCGGGCCATCGCCGCCCTGCCGTACGCGCGGCTGCGCTCCCACCAGGTAGTGATCGGAACGACGGGCACGGGGAAAACCACCCTGCTGCTCAGGCTGTGGGCCGGGTTCATGGCCACCGCGCTGACCCGGCAGGCGGCCGGAGCGGGACGGCGCCCGCTGCTGGTCGTGCTGGACTGCAAGGGCGGCGGGGACTCGCGCCGCGTGGCCGACCGGGCGCGCCGGGTGCTGCGCGACGCCGGCGCCCGGTCCACCGCGATCTGGCCCGACGACGCCGCGCTGCGCCTGTGGGACCTGCCGCCGGACCGGCTGACCAGCACGCTGCTGGACCTGGTCGAGCACGGCACCGGGTCGGCGGCGTATTACGCCGACGTGATGGAGGCGATCGTGACCCTGGCCGTGCAGGCGCCCGGCGGGCCACCCGCGGACGCGGCCGACTTCCTGCGCCGGCTGGACCTGGACTGGCTCACCGACGCCTACGCGGCACCGGGACCAGGGGCAGACCCGGGACCGGGGTCGGCGGAGGCGCTGACCACGTTGCGGTCGGGGGCGCACCTGATCGCGGACGTGGGTCTGCGGTTCCGGTCGCTGTGGCGCCGGCTCGGGCCAGGGTTCGACGCGGCCGGGACGTTCGCCGACGCCGATGTCTGGTACTGCATCCTGGAGGGCACGGCCGACACCCGGGTGGCCGAAGCCCAGGCCCGCGCGCTGGTGGACCTGCTGACCAGCTACATCACCGGGCCGGGGCAGGACGCCGAGGTCCTGCTGGCCGTGGATGAGTTCAGCGCGGTTTCGAGACGGCTGCCGATCTGGGCCCTGTACGAACGGGCCCGGTCGCTCGGGCTGGCGGTGCAGGTCTCGGCTCAGTCGTGGCAGGGCCTGGCGGCCGACGAGGACGAGCGCTACCGCATCGCGGCCACGGCCGAGGGCGGGATCTGGCTGCTGCGCACGCCGCACCCGGGCCCGGTGGTCGGCCTGGCCGGGGACCGCCGGTACGTGGACAGCTCGCGGCGGCTGGTGCGCGGCCCGGCCGGGAACTCGGCCTGGACCGGAGAAGGCTCCTCCCGGGTCCAGCTCACGCCGGTGGTGGACCCGGACCTGGTCCGCGGGCTCGGCGTGGGCCAGGTCGCCTACGTCCACCAGGGCGGGGTGTCGTACATCCAGGTCAAACGGGTGGTGGGGGCGCCGGCCGCGCTCCCCCGGGCCCCACGGGTGACTCCCCCGCCGACGGGGCCCGCGACCCCTCCGGCGGCGGCCGGGTCCGGTGCCCACGACGCAGCACACGATGGGGGCGACCGGGTGCTGGCCGAGGTGGGCGCGTTCCTGGACGAGGCCTTCGGTCCCGGGGGCGGTCATGAAGGCTGACCCGTTCGCCGCGCTGGGCCTGCCGGCCCAGCCGGAGCTGAGCGACGATGAGGTCCGGGCGGCCTGGCGCCGCGTGGCCGCCGCCACCCACCCGGACCGCGACGACGGCGGCGACCCGGCGGCCTTCGCCGCGGCGGCGGCGGCCTACACCGAGCTGCGCACCGTGACCGGCCGCCGCGAGGCTTACGCCGATCGGCCGGGCCGGCCTCGCCGCCGCGGCTGGGTCCGGCGCGGGCGGCCAGTGGCCCTGGCCCTGCGGCTGGCGGTGGCGGCCGGGGTGATCCTGGGCGCCGTGCTCGCGGCCGGCCCGGCCCCCGCCACCTGCGCCGTGATCGCGGGCACCCTGACCTGGCTGCTGCGCACCGCCCGGCGGGAACTTCCGTCCCGGGCCGGGTGAGTCAGTTGACGGAGAGGCTGAGCAGCGGGACCAGCTGATCGTGCGGGACCAGGGAGCCGTGCATGCCGACCAGGGCGGACTCGCGGGGCTCGGTCTCGGTGGCGACGATGGCCCAGTTGCCGACGGGCGCGGCGACCACGTCGCCGATGCGGGCGATGTTGTCCGGCTCGACCGGGCCGAACCAGTTTTCCTTGATCGCTTCCTCGCGGGAGACGACCCAGGCCCGGTTACCCAGGACTTCCCGCCAGGCCGCGAGCACGTCGGCGGCGGCCTCGGGGCGGGTGTAGACGTGCCGCGCCCGGGGCTCACCGCCCAGCAGGGACACCCCCGCCCGCAGATCGGGCAGGTTGTCGACGTCGATGCGATCCTCGGCCGAGACGTCGACCATCCCGTGGTCCGCGGTGATGTACAAGGTGGTGTCGCTGGGCAGCGCACCGGCCAGCTGCTCGGCCAGCTTGTCCACGTGGGCCAGCTGGTAGTACCAGGCGTCCGACCCGACGCCGTGGCCATGCCCGGTGCCGTCCAGGTCGGCGTGGTACGCGGCGACCAGGACCTCGTCCGCCTCGCGCAGCGCGATCCCGGCCTCGCCCGCCAGCGCGCCCATGCTGTCGGCGGGCCAGTACTGCGCACCGCGCATGGCCGCGCGGGTCAGGCCGCTGTTCCGGAAGCCGCGGGGGGCGACGTAGTAGGCGGCGATACCGGCCGCGGTGGCGCGCTCGTAGATCGTGGATCGGGGCTGCCAGCGTTCCGGGTCGATCCGGTTGTCCCAGCGCAGCCCGTTCAGCAGCCGGTGCTCGCCCGGGATCACGACCTGGTAACCGAGCACGCCGTGCTGGCCGGGCGCGCTGCCGGTGCCCAGCGAGGTCAGGCTGGTCACCGTGGTGGCCGGGAAGCCAGCGGCCAGCGGCTGGGCGTTCATGGCCAGCTCGTTGAGGAACGGCGCGGCGGCCGGGTGGTCCCGCAGCAGCTCCCAGCCGAGCCCGTCCACGATCAGCAGGCAGATCTTCCGCGACGGTGGCAGGCCCAGGGTGTTGACGCCGGAACCGCCGAGAGCGGCGAGGATCGACGACCCGAGCTCCGCGAGCGTCCGGGAGCCGTAGGACGGCAGGAGAGGCGCAGTTCTCGGCTCCGTTGTCATCCGGCACATCCTGTCACTCGCGGCCCGGTTACGGCAACGTGCGCCTTACCGTCCGGCGCCGGCCGGTGGCGTCGGACAGCGCGGACGCGAACGACATCACCTGGCGCACCCCGTCCTCGCCGTCGGCCGCCTCGCTCATCCGCAGGGTCAGGTCGTCGGCGGTGATCGTGCCCATGTAACCGTGGTCGGCTTCGCAGTTCTCGTCGCCGCAGTGGGCGGGCTCCAGTTCGACGTGGGACAGCACGTTCCAGCCGATGGTCAGCACCACTTCGCTGGGCATCGTGACCCCAGCCACGTAGGAGGCCGGATCGGGCACGACCCGGGTCAGCGCGACCGACGACACCCGGGAGAACCGCACCGCCTCGGTGCTGGTCTCGGCCTGGGGCGGGCCGTCCGGCTCTTCCGGCGGGTGCTCATCGGTGTGGGAGTAGATCAGCCGGGTCGGGGTCAGGGCCAGCACGGTGATGTGACGGCGGACCTCCATGCCGGGATCGAAAATCGCGTCGTGCGTAACGACATAGGCCGTGACTGGCTCCGCCCCCAGCGACTCCCACACGGCGTCGGTAACCAGCCCCGGGTAGTAACCCGTGCGCTCGATCGCGGCGCGCAGGTCATCCGCGGTGACTCGCGTTTCCCTCATGTACCCATCCTGCCCTGTACCGGCCGATGGATTCGCCGCACCAGGTAAACAGCCGAGCGCAAACGATGCGCGCAACCGGCGCGGGCGGCGACCCGGGCCGGGGATCACCGTCCGGGCGGCGCCGCCTCGGTCAGGTCCAGGACCTTCGCCTCGGTGGGCTCGGGCCGGGCCAGCGCGTCGGCGCTCGGCTTCGGCCCGCGGCGCCGCGGCCAGCGGGAGCCGGACGCGCCCCCGCGCCCGCGGTAGACGATCAGCCCGTTCACCGGGTCCGGCGCCGCGTCCAGTGCGGCCCGGACGGCGGGCAGGTTCCGGTACGCCTCCCAGGCCGCGTCGTCGGTGAACTCGACCTCCAGCACGACACCGGTGCGGTGCTCGTGCCAGACCCAGTTGAGCGCCCCGTGCGCCAGGGCCGCCTCAATCAGCGCGTTCTCATACGAGGTCTTCCACTGCCGGGCCGACAGGTCGGCGTGGAAGACCTCGATCGACCACCATTCCGCCATAGTTGAGATAGTACGTGTCTGGTGGGAGACCCGGAAGGTGCCGCTGCGGACGTTCCGTTCGCCCTAAGGTGAAGGTTCATGAGCCGGGACGGACTGCGGTTGTCAGTGACCTTGCTCAGCATCTTGCCCGAGTCCATCGTCCCGGCGGCCCACCCGCCCGAGCCGCGGCCTGGCACCTCGTCGCCGGTGGCCGGGCCGTCGCGGCAGAGCGCCGCGGAGGCGATGCTGTGGGCGCCGGTGGTCGGGCTGGTGCTCGGCACGATCGCGGCGGCGGTGCTCTACGTCTTCGGGCAGCTGCTCCACACCGGGTCGCTGGTCGCGGCGGTGCTGGCGGTCGGGTCGCTGGCCGTGCTCAGCCGCGGCCTGCACCTGGACGGCCTGGCTGACCTGGCCGACGGGCTGGGCAGCCGGCGGCCGCCGGCCGGGGCGCTGGAGGTGATGCGGCGGTCGGACATCGGGCCCTTCGGCGTGGTGACGCTGGTGCTCACGCTGCTGATCCAGGTGGCCGGCCTCGCGCAGGCCGACGCGGACGGGCGCGGCGTGCCCGCGATCATCGTGGCCGCGGTGACCGGCCGGCTGGCCATCACCTGGACCTGCCGCCGCGGCGTACCGCCGGCCCGGCCGGACGGGCTGGGCGCGATGGTGGCCGGCAGCGTGGCCCCCATCGCCGCGACCGCGGCGACCGTGGTCGTGCTGGCCGTGACCGTGGGCGGGATCTTCCTGGCCGCGGCGGTGGCGGACGTCCCGGTGCAGTGGATCCTGCCGGTCGCGGTGGGCGCGGGCCTGGTGACCGGGATCGCGCTGGGCGAGCACGGGGCCCGGCGGCTGGGCGGCGTCACCGGGGACGTGCTCGGGGCCGTGTCCGAGGCAGCCACCGCGGCCTGCCTGCTGGTCACCGCGATCAGCTGACGCTCACTCGGGCCCGGTAGGACACAGATGCGGCACACCTTCCCGTGCGGGGTGAAACTCAACGGCATCGGTGAAATAAGGTCTGTTTCAAACATGCGCCGGTTATCCCCGACCGGTCCCTTGTGCCGTGGCCGCGGCACCCGGCCGCGCCGGGCCCGCGGGCCTGTGGAGCAGGCCGGACGCCCGAGCGGGAGATGACGGCGCGCACCGTCCAGGCACTAGCATCGGCAGGGTGACGATGACGATTCACACCAGCGGGGCGTCGGCGCGCGCCATCGAGGCCGACGCTCTCATCGTCGGCGTGATCCAGGGCGCGGACGGACCCCGCCCCGCCCCCGGAACACGCGAGGTGGACGAGGCGCTCGGCGGGACCCTGACCGAACTGCTCACCGCGCTCGACGCGACCGGCCGCACCGAGGAAGTCACCAAGATCCCCACGGCGGGCAAGCTCCCGGTGCCGGTGATCGCGGCGGTAGGCCTGGGCCAGGCGCCAGACGGTTCCGATGACGAGGCCCGGTTCGAGCCGGAGACGCTGCGGCGCGCCGCGGGCGCGGCCGTCCGCGCGCTGACCGCCGCGCGTCCGGCCGCGGCCGGGGGCCTCAACGGCGCCGCCCTGAACGGCTCGGGTAGCGCGGTCCGCGGCGAGAAGCGGCACATCGAGCTGGCCCTGCCGGCCCGGGATGCGACCGAGGCCGGCGCGGTGGCGCTGGGCGCGCTGCTGGGCGGCTACTCGTTCCGCCGGTACCGCACCACGGGTGTCGCCACCGACGCCGAGCTGACCCTGCTGACTCACCTCCCGGCCGATGAAGCAGACGCGGTCACGCGGCGGGCCCAGGTCCTGGCCGACGCGGTCACGCTGGTGCGCGACCTGGTCAACACCGGGCCGTCCGACCTGGTTCCGGCCACGTTCGCGACCGAGGCGCAGCGGGTGGCGGCCGCGGCCGGGCTGGACATCGAGGTGCTGGACGAGCACCAGCTGGCCGAGGGCGGTTACGGCGGCATCCTCGGCGTCGGCCAGGGCTCGGTGCATCCGCCCCGCCTGGTTCGCCTGGCCTACACCCACCCGGACGCGACCCGGACGCTGGTGCTGGTGGGCAAGGGCATCACGTTCGACTCCGGCGGCCTGTCGCTCAAGCCGCCCAAGTCGATGGAGTGGATGAAGTCAGACATGGGCGGGGCGGCGGCGGTGCTCGGCGCGCTGCAGGCCATCTCGGCCCTGAGCCCGGTCGTGAACGTGGTCGGTTACCTGTCGCTGGCGGAGAACATGCCGAGCGGGTCCGCGCAGCGGCCGTCCGACGTGATCACCATCCACGGCGGCAAGACCGTCGAGGTGCTCAACACCGACGCCGAGGGCCGCCTGGTGCTGGCCGACGCGATGGCCCGGTCGGCCCAGGACTCCCCCGACCTGCTGATCGACATCGCCACCTTGACCGGCGCCCAGCTGGTCGCGCTCGGTTCCCGGGTGGCGGGCGTGATGGGCAGCGACGACGAGGTGGCCGCCAGCGTGGCCCAGTCGTCGACCCGGGCCGGTGAGGCCGCGTGGGCCATGCCGCTGCCGGAAGAGCTGCGCAAGGGCCTGGACTCCACCGTGGCCGACCTGACCAACGTCTCTCCCGACCGTAACGGCGGCATGCTGGTCGCGGGCCTGTTCCTGCGCGAGTTCGTGCCGGCCGGGGTGAGCTGGGCCCACCTGGACATCGCCGGGCCGGCCTTCAACGAGTCTGGCGCCTGGGGGTACACCCCGCGCGGCGGCACCGGCGCGGCCACCCGGGCCCTGGTCCAGATCGCCGAGGACGTGGCGGCGGGCACCCTGCCCACGGAATGATCGGTGCCAGCGGTTTGCTTTCGTTGGTGCTGTTACCCGGCCGTGATCATGCTGGGTAAGCCCGCGTGATCGTGGGCAGACTCACTTCTGCTGGGCCGTTTGCGTGGGCAAACTCTCCTCCAGACCGGTCCTGTGGGGTGAAATGATGGACACAGCGACTTGAAGTTGACAGATAGGGAGCGTTCCGTGGCAGAGGGCAGCGTCACCTACGACATCGTCGTACTAGGTGGCGGCAGCGGAGGGTACGCATGCGCACTGCGCGCTGCTGAGATGGGCAAGCGCGTCGCGCTGATCGAGAAGGACCGGGTCGGCGGGACCTGCCTGCACCGGGGTTGCATCCCGACCAAGGCGCTGCTGCACGCCGCGGAGGTCGCCGACCTGTCGCGCGAGAGCGAGACGTTCGGGGTCCGGGCCAGCTACGAGGGCATCGACATCGACGGCGTGCTGGCCTACAAGGACAAGGTGGTGGACCGGCTCTGGAAGGGCCTGCAGTCCACCCTGGCCAGCCGCAAGATCGACACCATCGACGGCTACGGCAAGCTGATCTCGCCCACGCAGGTCCAGGTGGGCGACACGGTGTACGAGGGCGAGCACATCGTGCTGTCCACCGGTTCGGTACCGAAGAGCCTGCCCGGCCTGGAGCTGGACGGCGAACGGGTCATCTCCAGCGACGAGGCGCTCCGCTACGGCCGGGTGCCCAGCTCGGTGATCATCCTCGGCGGCGGGGTCATCGGCGTCGAGTTCGCCAGCGTGTGGCGCTCGTTCGGGGCCGACGTCACGATCGTGGAGATGCTGCCCCAGCTGCTGCCGCTGGAGGAGGAGTCCAGCGCCAAGCTGCTGCAGCGGGCGTTCCGCCGCCGCGGCATCGGCTTCGAGCTCGGAGCCCGGTTCGAGAGCGTCAAGCACACCGACAGCGGCGTGACCGTGACGCTCGCGGGCGGTAAGACGCTGGACGCGGAGCTGCTGCTGGTCGCGGTGGGCCGCGGCCCGGTCTCGGCCGAGCTCGGTTACGAGGAGGCCGGCGTGGAGATGGAGCGCGGCTACGTCAAGGTCGACGAGTACTGCCGGACCTCGGTGCCGACGATCTCGGCCGTCGGCGACCTGATCGCCACCCCGCAGCTCGCGCACGTCGGTTTCGCCGAGGGCATCCTGGTGGCCGAGCGGATCGGTGGCCTCGAGGTGCACCCGATCGACTACGACGGCGTGCCCCGGATCACCTACTCCGACCCCGAGGTGGCCTCGGTCGGCATCTCCGCCGCGCAGGCCGCGGACCGGGGAATCGAGACCGTGGAGTTCACCTACCCCCTGGGCGGCAACGGCCGGAGCGTGATCCTGCAGACGCAGGGCGCGGGCAAGGTCATCGCGGCCAAGAACGAGGACGGCAGCCCCGGGCGCGTCCTCGGCATCCACCTGGTCGGTTCCCGGGTCGGCGAGCTCATCGCCGAAGGCCAGCTCATCTACAACTGGGAAGCCGAGCCGGCCGACGTGGCGCAGCTGATCCACCCGCACCCCACCCAGTCGGAGATCATCGGTGAGGCCATGCTGGCGCTCGCCGGCAAGCCCCTGCACGTACACGCCTGACACGCAGGGCCTCACTGGCACGCGTGAGCTTACGAAGGAGTCACGAGAACAATGTCGGTCTCGGTATCCATGCCCCAGCTCGGTGAGAGCGTCACAGAGGGCACCGTCACGCGCTGGCTCAAGAAGGAAGGCGAGCGCGTGGAGGCGGATGAGCCGCTGCTCGAGGTGTCGACCGACAAGGTCGACACCGAGATCCCCTCCCCCGCAGCCGGCGTACTGCGTGAGATCGCCGTGGGTGAGGATGAGACGGTCGAGGTCGGCGCGCAGCTCGCGGTGATCGAGGAGGGCGCCGACGCTTCTGGTGGTGGCGCCCCCGCGGAATCGCCGTCTGACTCTGCGGCCCAAGAGTCTTCGGCTCCGGCTGAGTCGTCGTCGGATAGCGGCCAGCAGGCGGAGCAGGCTCAGTCGGCCCCACCGCAGCAGGCACATCGGCCGCGCCGCAACAGGCGCAGGCCGCGCCCGAGCCTGGCGGTTACGGTGGCGACACCCCTGACTCCCCCGCGACCGGTACCAACGGTGCCGCGGCGACGGCCGCTCCGGCCCCGTCGCCCGCCCCGGCCCCGTCCTGGTCCCCGCCGCCCGCGCACGCAGCCGCGCCCGGCCGCCGCCGCCGCAGCAGGCGCCGCAGGCCTCCGGCCAGCTATCGGCCAGCGGCGACGGCCCGTACGTGACCCCGCTGGTCCGCAAGCTGGCGGCTGAGCACGGCGTGGACCTGGAGTCGGTGTCCGGCACCGGTGTCGGCGGCCGGATCCGCAAGCAGGACGTGCTCGACGCCTCCCGCAGCCGCCGGGAGCAGGAGGCAGCGGCCCAGGCCCAGGCCGCCGGCCCAGGCCACGCAGGCCCAGGCCACGCGGCCCAGGCCGCTCCGTCTGCCCCGACGCAGGCGCCCGCCCCGGCGGCGCAGGCTCCGGCGGCGCAGGCCCCGGCTGGAGGTGCGCCGGCCGCTGCGCCGACCCGCGCGCCGGTCGTGCCGTCCTCGCTGCGCGGCACCACCCAGCGGCTGTCCCGCCCGCGCGCGGTCATAGCCAAGCGGATGGTGGAGTCGCTGCAGACCTCGGCCCAGCTCACCACGGTGGTGGAGGCCGACGTGACCGCGATCGCGCGGCTGCGGGACCGGGCCAAGGCGGACTTCGAGGCCCGCGAGGGCGTCAAGCTCAGCTTCCTGCCGTTCTTCGCGCTGGCCACGATCGAGGCGCTGAAGGTCCACCCCAAGCTCAACGCGGTCATCGACACGGCCAACAACCAGGTCACCTACCACGACGCCGAGCACCTGGGCATCGCGGTGGACGCCGAGCGCGGCCTGATGGTGCCGGTGGTCCACAACGCCGGCGACCTCAACCTGGGCGGCCTGGCCCGCAAGATCGCTGACCTGGCCAACCGGACCCGCTCGGGGCAGGTCGGGCCGGATGAGTTGTCGGGCAGCACGTTCACGCTGACCAACACGGGCAGCCGCGGCGCCCTGTTCGATACCCCCATCATCAACCAGCCCGAAGTCGGCATCCTCGGCACCGGCACCGTGGTCAAGCGCCCGGTCGTGGTGGACGACCCCGCCCTCGGCGAAGTGATCGCCGTCCGCTCCGTCGTCTACCTCGCCCTCACCTACGACCACCGCCTCGTCGACGGCGCCGACGCGGCCCGCTTCCTGGTCACGGTCAAGGAGCGGCTTGAGGAAGGCAGCTTCGAGGCCGAACTCGGCCTCTAGGTTCTACGCCCCTCCGGGGATTGACGGCCCGGCCGGCCCGGCTCCGCGTGCGCGCGGAGCCGGGCCGTCCCTTTTGCCAGGCGCCCCGGCGGCGGCCCGGCGGGCGTCCGGCCGCGGCCCGGACGCTGCCCGGCTGCGGCCCGGGCGCAGCCCGGCGGGCAAAGCCAACGACACCGTTGGCGCCAATGGTGTCGCCCCAGCAACACCGTTGGCGCCAACGGTGCGGTACCGACCCGGCTAGAAATCAGGCGGTCCAGGAAATCGCGGCCGCCCGCAGCGGCTACGACGCCCGGCGCGAACCCTCGGCCTGAGGGTCGTTTTCACCCGCGTCCTCGGCGGACTCGCCCTGGCCATCGGCCTCGGTGGCGTCGGGGCCGGAGGTCTGGGCTGGTTCGTAGCGCCAGAACGAGCGGACGCTCAAGCCGGCGATCAGGACGACGGCGAAGCAGACCGCGGCCGAGCCGGACCAGGCGATGGTCAGGCCCACGGTGGCGGCCATGGTGCCGGCCCGCAGGTCGCCCAGGCGGGGACCGCCGCTGACCACGACGGTGAAGACGCCTTGCATCCGCCCGCGCATCTCATCCGGCGCGTAGGTCTGCAGGATGGTCTGCCGGTAGACCACGCTGACCAGGTCGGCCGCCCCGGCCACAGCCAGCAGGAGCACGGCCAGCCACAGGCTGCGGGCCAGCCCGGCGGCGAACACGGCCGCGGCCCAGCAGGCCACCGCGACGGTGAGGGCCATCCCCTGGCGGCGGATCCGGCTGATCCAGCCGCTGAACAAGCCGGCCACGATCGAGCCGATCGCGATCGAGGAGTACAGCAGCCCGACGCCACCGTGGAACCGGACCGCGGCCGCCTCCGGGAACAGAGCCCGCGGCATGGCCAGGGTCATGGCCGCGATATCCAGGCCGAACGACATGATCAAGATGGGATGGCGGCCGATGAAGGCGATGCCTTCGCCTACCGCCCGCAGCCCGGCCCGGCCGGTGGCGTTGACCGGGCGGAGCGAGGGCAGCCGGAACGTCGAGTACAGCGCGGTGGTGAACAGCAGCGCGTCGGCACCGTAGGCGTAGGAGAATCCGTGCGGCAGCCCGACCAGCACCCCGGCTACCAGCGGTCCGAGGATCTGGCCGATGTTGCCCGCCGTGTAGCTGAGCGTATTGGCCGCCGGGATCATCGACACCGGAACGATGGAGGGAATGATCGCGCCCCGGGTCGAGGAGGACACCGCGAAGCCCGCCGACTGCACCACGACCAGGGCCAGCAGCAACCCGACAGACCGCAACCCGAGCAGCGCCTGGACCAGCAGAACCAAGGTGACCGTCCAGGTCACCAGCGACGACCACAGATAGAGCCGACGCCGGTCCACCGCGTCGGCGACGGCGCCCCCGTACAGGCCGAACACCGTGATCGGGACGAGACCGGCCAGCCCAGCCAGGCCCACGTACAGAGACGAATGGCTATCCGCGTAGATCTGCACCGGGACCGCGACCTCGGTCACCATCGTGCCGATATACGAGGAGCCCTGCCCCGCGAACGTCCGCCGGAAGGCCGGCACGCTCAGCGGCCGGGTGTCCACGGTTACCTGGCGGAGCCGGCTCCGGCTGGAGGCCCGGCGGGAGGCATTCGGTTCACTCACAGGAGACCATCATGCCAATCGTTTGCAGGCTCATTTACGGGCAGGCTCGGCCGGGTGCTGCCGGGCTCAGGCGGCCGGGTGCCAGCCGAGGGCGGGGCCTAGCTTCTGGGCCATGTCGGTGAGGATCTGCACGTAGTCCTGGTGCTCGAAGGTGAACGGCAGGGCGAACGCCACCTCGGTGACCTCGCGGAAGCCGGCGTGGGCGTAGAGCTGCTCGGCGATCTCGTCCGACGTACCGATCAGGTCGCGGGCGAACAGCATTCGCGCCGGGCCCTGCGGCTGGGCGGTGCGGGGGGTGCGCGCCGCGACGTAGGCGGCGTACCGCTCCCGCTGGGCCGAGGTGGCGCTGTCGGTGGGGATCACCACCAGCCCCTGGGACACCCGGGCCCGGGCGCCGTCGGGGTGAGCCGCCCGGTACGCCTGGATGTGGGCGTACTGGATCTCGGCGAAGTCCCAGTGCACTTCTGGCGGCGCTGGCTCTCCGGCTGGCGCTGGCTCTTCGGCCCGGACCACGCTGCTGGTCAGGAAGTTCATGCCGTGTTCCCCGGCCCAGCGGGCCGAGCTCAGGCCGGCCCCGCCGTACCACAGCCGCTGACGCAGTCCAGGTGAGTATGGCTGCACCCGGTCGGAGAACTCCTCGAAGCCCTGGGTGCCCCGGAACTGGGCGGCGCGATCGCCGTCGACCAGCCGCAGCAGCCGTTCGACCCGCCGGTAGCTGAAGTCCTCGAGTTCGCCGGTGTCCGGGTAGAGCGCCTCCCGGACGTCCTCGTAGTTCCGGGGCGGCCCCACGCTGATGCCCGGGTTGATCCGGCCACCGGACAGGATGTCCACGGTGGCCAGGTCTTCGGCCAGCCGCAACGGGTTCTCCCAGCCGAGCGGGGTCACCGCGGTACCCAGCTCGATCCGCCGGGTCCGCTGCGACGCCGCGGCCATGATCGCCACCGGCGAGGAGATCCCGTACTGCAGGTGCCGATGGCGCAGCCAGGCGCTGTCGAAGCCGAGCTGCTCGCCCAGCTCGATGACCTCGAGCGTGCTCTGGTGGCCCGGCCCCGGATCATCCCCGTCGAACAAGCCGATGGTCAGGAACCCCAGCCGCTCCAGCGCGACCCCCGGTACCGGCATACGGTTCTCCCTTACCCGCGAGCAGCTGGCTACGGGGAAACGCTACAGGTCGTCGTCTTCCCGCCCGACCGGCGCATCGGGGTAGCGCAGGCCGCTGATCTCCAGGTACAGCTGTTCGGGATACGGCAGGTGGCGAACGCGGGGCAAGAGCCGGCGGCCGCCACCGGACCGGGCGGCGAGCGACCCGTAGCCAAACAGGCGGCCCGGGATCGTCCGGCGGAACTCCAGGCTCTGGATATCGCGGAGGGGGATCTCGGTCACCGTGCGGACCAGCGTGCCCCGGATGATCAGCATCCGATGACTGGTGATCACGAAGTACGTGCCCGGCCAGCCGGCGATCCGCCGCACGCAGTCCGCGGCGACCACACTGGAGGCGTACCAGACGACATCGGGACGATCCGAGCGCTGGGCCAGCTTGACCGCCGCGGTCAGGACGCCGGCCAGCGCGACACCCGGCCCGACCATCGACACCGGATGCAGGCGAACCGTTATGACCTGGCGTTCGTTCGGCAGCAGATACCGGTTCACCGAGTTGGGAACGGTGTCCGCGGACGGGGCCAGCTCCATCTGTGCCTCCCAGGCCATGGGCCCACTCCGACGATGGTTGCTGACAAGGTACTCGCAACCCTTACTGGAGCGGGAGTTTCAGGCCTTCGTGGGTGGCGGTGAAGCCGAGGCTGGCGTAGAAGCGGCGCGCGTCGGCCCGGGTCTTGTCGGTGGTGAGAGGGGCGAGCGGATTCACTGCTCCAGTGGGCCCCGGCGAGCCCGGGGCCGGCCCCGACGGCCCCGGGCTCACGACCGTCGCCGGGTGCAGCAACCGGGCGATGGGCCAATGTCACGACGCGGGGGTGAGCTTCAGGTAGGTCACGCCGTTGTCGTAGAGCTCGGCGTCGGCCCGGTTCCAGCTGGCGGCAGGCACGCCGTCGCCGAACAGCCGCGGGCCGGTCGCGCGGACCACCGGGTAGACGAACAGGTGCAGCTCGTCGACCAGGCCGTCGGCCAGCAAGGCCCGGACCAGGGTGGCGCTGCCGCTGACGTACAGCCCGCTGGCGCTGTCGTCCTCCTTCAGGCGCTGGATCTCCTTGGCGTCGTACGGCCCGATGATCTGCGAGTTGCGCCAGGTGGTCTCGGTCAGCGTCGAGGACACGACGTACTTGACGGTGTCGTTGAAGAACGGGGCCCCCGGGTCGTCGTCGACCGTGCGGGTGGACCAGGCGGGCTCGAACATCTGATAGGTCGTCCGCCCCAGCAATATGCCGTCGCTGGCGCTCACGAACCGCCCGATCGCTTCGCCCATCCGCGGGTCGAAGCCGAAGTCGGCTGTCCACGACGGAGCGTCGATCACCCCGTCCAGGCTGATGAACTCGTGCACCCGGATTGGTGCCATGTTCCCTCCTTGCCTCGCTCGCTGGACTGGCAGACTATCCCGACCTTGGCAGCCTAGTGGGCGTGTGGTCCCCCGGAGTGGTCCAATCAACTGGCCTTAACGAGGTCCAATTTCGGCCAGTCAGAGTAGTTTCTGACTCATGGACCTGGAGGTCTCGTTCGAGCCGGGGATCCCGCTGCGCCGCCAGCTGGAGGACGTCCTGCGGGTCGCAATCCGGTCCGGCCGGCTGGGGCCAGGCTCGTTGCTGCCACCGAGCCGGGACGACGTCGAGTACCGGTTCGGCCGTGAGCCAGTGGCGTCCATGCAGGGCCTGGCCCCGGACCGGGTCGCGTTCGTGGGGACCACCAGCAAGACGCTGGCCCCGGCGCTGCGGCTGGCCTGGATGGTGCCGCCCGCCGGGCTGCTGGACGAGGCCGAGCGCGTCATCATGGTCACCGGGGTGACCCCGCCGACCCTGGACCAGCTGGCCCTGGCCACGTTCATCGGGGACGCCGCCCTGGAGCGTCATCTGCGGTCGATGCGCCGGCGGTACGCAGCCAAGCGGGACATCTTGGTCGATGCGGGGCGGTCCGCGCCATCCCCTATTAGGTTCGGCCATGTTGTCCGGGATCGGTGTCACGCCGGCGCAGTCGGAAGCGCTGCGCATCATCGCCGATCACGGCCCGCTCGCCGCTGGCCGAGGGCTGTTCAAGCGCGGGATGCGGAACAATCTCGGCACGCTGACGAGAATCCTGGAGCATTCCCGCTGAAATGTGTTAACGAATAATCATGACCGTGACGCGCATTCAGCCCGGACAGGTGGAGACGTTCAGCTTCGACTGGGGGACGATGAAGTGGTTCGTGTCCCCGGTGACGATCCCCGGCGCCGCGAACTCCCAGGGCGAAGTGATCATCAACCCGGGCCAGGGCCACGTGAGGCACCTGCACGAGCAGGCCGACGAGCTGATCTACGTGATCTCCGGGACCGGCACCCAGACCGTTGGGGACGAGGAGTTCCCGGTGGCTGAGGGCGACGCAGTCTACATCCCGATGGGCACCCTGCACTCGACCATGAACACCAGCTGGCGAACACTGCGGCTGATCGTCACCTACACGCCGGGCGGGGAGGAGCAGGCCCTGACCGGCCTGCCCGACTTCACCCGCCATCCGGCCGGCGACGTCGTGGGCTGGGAACGTCATTAAATATCGGTTTTTAATGGGGGCATAGGCAGCGGGCCCTTGATCATTTAGTGTCGAGAAAAAGGGGTTGCACAGGGCGGAGGCTCGATGACGCGGCAGGGCCAGATCCTTGAGGTCATCGAGAGCTACATCGCCCGGCACGGCTGCTCCCCCAGCAATCGGGAGATCGCGGCTGCGGCCGGGCTGAAGAGCGCGTCCTCCGTCCTGCGGCACCTCCAGCAGCTCCAGGCCGACGGGTACGTGAGCTTCCAGCCTGGGGTACCGCGCACCGTCCGGGTCCTCCGCCGCGCCGCGCCGGACGGGGTCGAGCAGGTGCTGGACGCCAGGGACCCGGACCAAGTGGTGTGGGTGCCGTTCGTCGGCCTGAGGCCCGCCGCGATAGCCGCGGGCGAACGGCTGTTCCTGATGCGGATCGCCGACAACTCAAGAGGTGCAGCGGGGATCCGCCCGGGCGACTGGGTGGTGGTGCGACAACCGGGCGAGCAGCTCCGGGCCGGGAACCTGGTCGGGGTGCTGCATCCCGTCTGACCTGGTGGGGCTAGGTTGGATGGGTGAAACATCGCACGCTGGGAACTCAGGGCCTCGAAGTAGCCGCCATCGGTCTGGGCACGATGGGCATGACGATGGCCTACGGAGCGGCCGACGAGGCCGGCGGGATCGCCACCATCAAGCGGGCGCACGACCTCGGCGTCACGCTGCTTGACACGGCTGAGCTGTACGGGAACGGCACCGGGAGCAACGAGAAGCTCGTGGGCGAGGCGGTGGCCGGCTTCCGCGATGACATGGTGCTGGCGACCAAGTTCGGCTTCGTGCTGCCGCGCGGCTCGGACCCGGATCGCCAGCTCGACAGCCTGCCGACCACATCCGCGAGGTGGCCGAGAACAGCCTGCGGTACCTGCGCACCGACCACATCGACGTCCTGTACCAGCACCGGGTCGACCCGGACGTGCCGATCGAAGACGTGGCCGGCGCGGTCAAGGAACTGATCGACGCGGGCAAGGTCCGCTACTTCGGGCTCAGCGAGGCCGGCCCGGACGACATCCGGCGCGCCCACGCCGTGCAGCCGGTCTCGGTGCTGCAGACCGAGTACTCGATCTTCGAGCGGGCGGTGGAACAGGAAATCCTGCCCACCACCCGGGAGCTCGGCATCGGCTTCGTGGCCTACTCGCCGCTGGGCCGCGGCTTCCTGACCTCGGAGGTCAAGCCGGCCAGCGAGTACGGCCCGGACGACATGCGGAGCGTTGACGAACGCTGGCAGCCCGGCAACTACGAGCAGAACGTCGCGGCGATCGAGCGGCTGACCGAACTGGCCCAGCGCAAGGGGGCCAGCGTGACCCAGCTGGCCCTGGCCTGGCTGCTGGCCCAGGGCGACGACATCGTGCCGATCCCCGGCACCCGCAGCCCGGACCGCCTGGCCGAGAACGTGGGCGCGGCCGACGTCACGCTGACCGCGGACGACCTCAAGCTGGTGGACGAGATCCTGCCCGGCGGGTCGTTCGGGAGCCGCTACGCCGCGGCCAACATGCCGTCGTGGGATCGCAGCTGAGCCCGCCTACTGGACGGTGACCGCGCAGGCGGCCCGGCCGCCCTTCTCCAGGTAGCGCTGGTGGTACTCCTCGGCCCGGTAGAACGCCGACGCGGGCACGATCTGGGTCACGATCGGCCGCTTGCGCGATCCCTGCTCGGCGTCACGGGCGGCGATCGCGGCCGCCTGCTGGGCCTCGTCGTGGTAGAAGATGGCCGAGCGGTACTGGCTGCCGAAGTCGAAGCCCTGGCGGTTGCGGCTGGTCGGGTTGTGGATGGCCCAGAACGTCCGCACCAGGTCGGCGTAGCTGATCTGCGCCGGGTCGAACCAGACCTCGACCGCTTCGGCGTGGCCAGTGCGGTGCCCGCAGACCTGCCGGTAGGTCGGGTTGGCCGTATGCCCGCCGGTGTAGCCGACCGCGGTCCGCAGGACTCCGGGGAGCTGGCGGAACTCTGCCTCGACCCCCCAGAAGCAGCCGGCGGCGAAGGTCGCCCGCTCCGCTCCAGCCGGGCCGTGACCCTCGAAGGGCGGGGCCGGAGCCGGATGAGCTTCGGTGTTCCTGAGCTTCAGCACGTCAGGCCCCTTCCCCCTGGTCACTGGCGGGCTCGAAGGCCAGCGCAGCCGAGTTGATGCAGTAGCGCTCGCCGGTCGGGCGCGGACCGTCGTTGAAGACGTGGCCGAGATGCCCGCCACAGCGGCGGCACAGGACCTCGGTGCGGCGCATGAACATGCTGTGGTCCGAGCGCAGCTCGACGGCCTCGGCCACCGCGGGCTCGAAAAAGCTCGGCCAGCCGGTACCGGAGTTGAACTTGGCGTCGGAACGGAACAGCTCGCTCCCGCAGCCCGCGCAGGTGTAGGAGCCCGTTTCCTTGTTACGGAGCAGCGCGCCGGTAAATGCCATCTCGGTGTGGCCGTGACGCAGCACGTTGTACTGCTCGCGGGTCAGTTCCCGCTTCCACTGCTCGTCGGGCTTCTGAATCTCAGCCGTCGGCTCCTGGGCACGGTCCTTGCTACGGTCCTTGGCGCGGAACATCGCTTTCTGCCTTTTCTGTTGGCTCCTGTACGTTGTACAACAATGAGCCAGGCCCAATCGATGCCGCCTACGCGGTGCCGATGATGTGCTGGGCGTAGGTGTCCAGGGTGGCGTCGGCGTCGTCGTGCATGAGGTAGACGGCGAACTTGTCGGCGCCGATCTCAGCGCAGTTCGGCCAGCCGGTCCAGGTGCGCCTCAACCGGCCCGAGCAGGCAGAACCGGTCGACGACCTCGTCGGGCACGAAGTCGGTGGTGGGGTTGTCCGCCTTGCCGTGGTGGCTGTAGTCGTAGCCCTCGCGGGCCTTGATGTAGTCGGTCAGCGCCCGCGGGCACGCTCCCCCGAGCCGCCGTAGCGGCCGACGAGGTCGGCGACGTGGTTGCCGACCATGCCGCCGAACCAGCGCATCTGGTCCCGCATGGTGGGTCAGGTCGGTCCCCACGTAGGCCGGGCGCGGCGACGCAGACCTTGACGTCGGCCGGGTCCCGGCCCGCCGCCGCGGCCGCGGCCCGACGGTGCCGATCGCCCAGCGGGCGATGTCCGGGTCGGCCACTGCAGGATGAAGCCGTCGGCCCGCTCGCCGCACAGCTTGAGCGCCTTGGGCCCGTAGCCGCGCCATCCAGATCTCCAGGCGGCCGTTACGGACCCAGGGGATGCGGACCGGCGTGCCGTCGAGTTCACCTCGCCGGCCCTCGGCCAGGTCCCGGATGATCCGCATGGCCCGCGACAGGGTGGCCAGGGAGGCCGGCTTGCCGCCCAGCACCCGCAGCGGCCGAGTCGCCCCGGCCGATGCCGCAGACGGTGCCGGTTGCCGAACATGTCGTTCAGCGTGGCGAACATCGAGGCGGTGACCGACCAGATCACGCGGTCAGCGGGTTGGTCACCATCGGGCCGACCATGACGTTCGAGGTCTGCGCGAGGATCTGGGCGTAGATCACGAACGGCTCCTGCCACAGCACGCGCGAGTCGAACGTCCACACGTGGGTGAAGCCGACCCGCGTCGGCCCGCCGGGCCAGGTCGATGACGCGCTGGGCCGGCGGGTCGTTCTGCAGGACGAGTCCGATGTCCATGTTTCCCCCTCTCAGCCGAGGTGACTCGGCAGGTGCCCCTGGCCAGGTACTTGCCGCGTCCCGCCGGACCCGTGCCACTGTCCGTCCTGGATCAGATCGCCGCCCCGGGAGAGCACGGTCTCGACCTGGCCCTGTCACTCGACATGCCCTCGTAGGCCGAGTAGTCCACCGCCATGTGGTGGGTGGCCGCCGAGATCACTGGCCGGGCGATCGGGTCGTAGACGACGATGTCGGCGTCCGAGCCGGGCGCGATCGCGCCCTTGCTCGGGTAGAGGCCGAACATCCGGGCCGGGGTGGTCGAGTTGACCTCGACCCAGCGGGGCAGGGCGATCTCGCCGTCGACGACGCCCTGGTAGAAGAGGTCGATCCGGTGCTCCACGCCGGGGATGCCGTTCGGGATCTTGGAGAAGTCGCCCCGGCCGAGCTCCTTCTGCTCTTTGAAGCAGAACGGGCAGTGGTCCGTGGACACCACGGACAGGTCGTTGGTCCGCAGACCCCGCCAGAGCGCTGCCTGGTGCTCCGTCGCGGGCGCAGCGGCGGAGTGCACACGTACTTGGCCCCCTCGAAGCCGGGCTCGTGCCAGGTCGTCCTGCGACAGGAACAGGTACTGCGGGCAGGTCTCGGCGAAGACCGGCTGGCCCGCGGTCGCGGGCCTCGGCCACGGCGTCCAGGGCCTGGTAGGCCGACAGGTGCACGATGTAGAGCGGGAGCCCCGGCCACCTGGGCCAGGCGCGATGGCCCGGGCGGTGGCCTCGCCCTCCAGCTCGGCCGGCCGGGTGCAGGCCGTGGAAGCTCGGGTCGGTCTCGCCCCGGGCCAGCGCCTGCGGACCAGCATCGTCGATGGCGATGCCGTTCTCGGCGTGCATCATGATCGATGGCGCCGTTGCCCGCGGCGCGCTGCATGGCCCGCAGGATCTCGCCGTCGGTGGCGTAGAACACGCCCGGGTAGGCCATGAACAGCTTGAAGCTCGTGACGCCCTCGCCGACGAGCGCGTCCATCTCCTTGAGCGACGTGTCGTTGACGTCGGAGACGATCATGTGGAAGCCGTAGTCGATGGCGCAGTTGCCCTCGGCCTTTGCCGTGCCAGGCGTCGAGCGCCGGCGAGCAGTGACTCGCCCTTGCTCTGGACGGCGAAGTCGATGATGGTGGTCGTCCCGCCCCAGGCCGCGGCCCGGGTGCCGGTCTCGAAGTCGTCGGCGGCGAACGTGCCGCCGAAGGGCATCTCCATGTGGGTGTGGGCGTCGATCGCCGCCCGGCATGACGTACAGGCCGGCGGCGTCGCAGCGGTCCGGTCGACGCTCCCGGCCAGGCCTTCGCTGACCGCCCGGGGCGAGCAGCGCGGCGATCGTCTCCCCGTCGATCAGCACGTCGGCCGCGACCGCCCCGGTGGCGGTGACGACCGTGCCACCGCGGATGAGCGTCTTCACCGGCGCCCCTTTACGGCTCGACCAGCTGGCCGTAGGAGTCCGGCCGGCGGTCCCGGTAGAACTGCCACAGGTGCGCGGACCTCTTCCAGCAGGTCCATGTCGAGGTCGCGGACCAGCACCTCGTTGGCGTTGTCCGGGGCGGCGCTCGCCCACGATCTGGCCGCGCGGGTCGGCGAAGTAGGACTGCCGTAGAAGTCGTCGTCGCCGAGCGGTTCGACGCCGACCCGGTTGATCGCGCCGACGAAGTACTCGTTGGCCACCGCCGCCGCCGGCTGCTCCAGCCTCCACAGGTACTCGGACAGCCCGCGGCTGGTGGCGGACGGGTTGAACACGATCTTGGCCCCGGCCAGGCCGAGGGCACGCCAGCCCTCGGGGAAGTGCCGGTCGTAGCAGATGTAGACGCCGATCTTGCCCACCGCGGTGTCGAACACCGGGTAGCCCAGGTTGCCCGGGCGGAAGTAGTACTTCTCCCAGAACCCGTGGACCTGCGGGATGTGGTTCTTGCGGTACTTGCCGAGGTAGCTGCCGTCGGCGTCGATGACGGCCGCGGTGTTGTAGTAGACGCCCGGTTGCTCGTCCTCGTACACCGGGACGACGAGCACCAGGCTCAGCTCGCGGGCCAGGTCCTGCATCAGGCTGACGGTGGGGCCGCCGGGCACTGCCTCGGTCCAGCCGTACCACTGCGGATCCTGCACCTGGCAGAAGTACGGACCGTAGAACAGCTCCTGCAGGCAGGCGACCTGGGCCCCCTGGCTGGCTGCCTCACGCAGGGCGAGGACAGCATTCTTAATCATGGATTCTTTGTCGCCGGTCCACTTCTGCTGGATCAGCGCGGCACGGACGGTGGTCATGGCAGCTCCTTCGGTCTTAGCTGGCCGTCTTAGTTGGGCAGCTCGGCGAGGATCGCGGCGCTACGGGACAGGCCGAGCCGGGTGGCGCCCGCCCCGACCATGGCCAGCGCGTCGGCGGCCGAGCGGATCCCGCCCGAGGCCTTCACGCCCAGGCGGGGCCCGACCGTCCGGGCCATCAGCGCGACCGCGGCGGTGGTAGCCCCGCCCGCGGGGTGGAAACCGGTCGACGTCTTGACGAAATCGGCTCCGGCACTCTCGGCCGCCTGGCACGCCGCCACGATGGACTCGTCGTCCAGCACGGCGGACTCGATGATCACCTTCAGCACGGTCGGGCTGGGGATCTCGCCGCGGACGGCGGCGATCTCCTGTTCGACGTCCTTCCACCGGCCTTCCTGGGCCAGCCCGAGGTTGATGACCATGTCCACTTCGTGCGCCCCGGTGGCGGCGGCGATGCCGGCCTCCTGGGCCTTCAGCCCGGCGCTGTGGGCCCCGGACGGGAACCCGGCCACGGCGGCGACCTTGATCTCCTGGCCGGGGAGTTCCCGGGCCGCGGTGGTGACCAGCGTGGGCGACACGCAGACCGCGTACACGCCGAGCTGGCGGGCCTCGGCGCACAGCGCGGCGATGTCTTTGTCGGTCGCCTCGGGGGCCAGCAGGGTGTGGTCGATCATCTCGGCCAGCTGGCGGCGAGTCAGGGACTCGGTCACAGGTGCAGCACCTCCGATACTTCCTGACGCAGGTCAGCCAGCCGCCGGGCCGCCTGAGCCCGGAGCGGACCCGCCGGGCCCAGGTCGTCCTGGTCCGTGACGGGCAGCACCACCTGCAAGTAGATCTTCACCTTAGGCTCGGTGCCGCTCGGCCGGATAGCCACCCTGGTCCTACCGGCCGCCCGCCAGATGATCGCGTCGGACCGGGGCAGCGTGAGCGGGTCCTTGGTGCCGTCGGCATGGGATCGCAAGCCGAGCCCGAGATCATCCACGGCCTCCAGCGGCTGGCCCAGCAGCGACAGCGGCGGCGCGTTGCGGGCCGCGGCCAGCAGCGCGGCGCCGGCCCCCTCCCCAGGTTCTGCGCCGCCGGACAGGTCGACCGAGAACTGGCTGGTCGCGTACAGGCCGAACCGCCGGGCGATGTCGTCCATCACCCCGGTCAGCGGCTGGCCGCGGCTCCGGGCCTGCGCCGCCGCGGCCGCCAGCACCAGCGCGGCGGACATGCCGTCCTTGTCCCGCACCACGTCGCTGACCGCGTAGCCCAGCGCCTCCTCGTAGCCGAACAGGAACTGATGGCCGGGTGGTACCGCCGGGTCGTCGGCGGCCCGCATGATCCACTTGAAGCCAGTCAGCGTCTCGGCGTACGCGGCGCCGGCCGCGGCGGCCAGCTCACCGAGCAGGCCGGCCGACACGATCGTGGTGACCAGCAGCCGCCGGTCCGGGTCGGCGGCGTGCCGCAGCAGGTGGTCGCCCAGCAGCGCGCCGATTTCATCTCCGGTCAGGACCCGCCAGCCGGACGGTGCCTCCAGGTCGGGGAGGGCCACGGCCAGCCGGTCTGCGTCCGGGTCGTTGGCCAGGGCCAGATCTGCCCCGGTGCGGGTGGCCTCGGCCAGCAGCAGATCGAGGGCGCCCGGCTCTTCCGGGTTGGGCTTGGGCAGGGTCGGGAACGCGCCGTCGGGTTCGGCCTGCTCGGCCACCACGGCGGGCGCGGCGAAACCGGCCTGAGCGAACGCCCGCAGGGCTGTGGCCAGGCCCACGCCGTGCAGGGGGGTGTAGGCGATCCGCAGTTCGGTCCGCTCCCGTTCGCCGCCGGGCGGCACCGCGGCCGTGATCGCGTCCAGGTAAGCCTGGGTGACCTCGTCCCCCAGGGCCTCGCCGGGCGGGCCGAGCGGCAGGTCCAGCAGCGGGCCCGCGGCCGCGGCGGCCGCCGCGATGCCGGTGTCGACGGGCGGCACGATCTGCGCGCCGTCGGTCCAGTAGACCTTGACCCCGTTGTCCTCCCGGGGATTGTGGCTGGCGGTGACCATCACCCCGGCCACCGCGTGCCGGTGCCGGACGGCGAAGGCCAGCACGGGCGTGGGCACCGGGCCGGGTAGCCGGAGCACCGGACGCCCGGCGCCGGTCAGCACGGCCGCGGCCTCGTCGGCGAACTCCCGCGAGCGGCGGCGGGCGTCGTAGCCGATCACCACCGGCTGCTGTGCGGCATCGGGCACGGCCTGGCTGAGGTAACGGGCCAGCCCGGCCGCGACCCGGCGTACGGTGGCCCGGTTCATCCGGGCGGGGCCCGCGCCGAGTGGCCCGCGGATCCCGGCCGTGCCGAAGGTCAATGGCTGGCCGAACCGGCTCTCCAGCGCACCGGTGTCACCGGCCCGCAGCAGAGCGGCCAGCTCGGCCCGGTCCCCCGGGTCCGGGTCAGCTGCGATCCAGGCCTGGACACTGGATCGCAGCTGGCCCATCGCATCGGGCGGTTCAGTGGTCAGCGGTCAACCTCGCTGCCCGGCGTATGAGGCGTGCCGACCTGGCGCCCGCCGTACCGAAATCATCGTGAGCCCCCAGTAGAGAATCATGGCCACCGCGAACCCGACCACCCAGTTGTAGTTGTAGAGCGGTTTCAGGAACGGGATCAGGCCGGTTTCGGGGAAGGGCCCCTCCCCCGGCGCGGACCAGGCCCCGCCCACGGCCAGCAGCGCCCCGACCACCAGCGCGACCACCGCACGCCAGTTCCAGCCACCGTTGTACCAGTACAGGCCACGGTCGACGATAGAGGTCAACCAGCCGCAGTTCGGTGTTGCGGATCAGCCAGTAATCCGCGATCAGCACGCCCGCGACCGCGCCGAGCAGGCCGCCGTAGAAGCCGAGCCAGACGTAGATGTAGACGTGCGGGTTGGTCAGCAGCCGCCACGGCTGGATGAGGATACCGATCACCCCGGTGATCAGGCCACCGGTACGGAAACTGACCAGTTTGGGCAGCAGGTTGGAGAAATCGTAGGAGGGACTGACGGTGTTGGCCGCCACGTTGACGCTCAGCGTGGCCACGATGATCGTGAACAGCGCGAAGGCCACGACCACGGGGTTACTGAACTTGCCGGTGAGCTGGATCGGGTCCCAGATCGGGGCGCCGTAGATCTTCTCCGACGCCGCGGTGATGAACACCGCCAGCAGCGAGAAGAACGTCATCGTGGTGGGCAGGCCGAGTACCTGGCCGACGGCCTGCTGCTTCTGGCCGCGGCTGAACCGGGTGAAGTCCGGCATGTTCAGCGACATCGTGGACCAGAAAGCGATCATGGCCATCAGCGAGGGGAAGAACACCGGCCAGAACCGGCCGCCCCAGCCCAGCTTGGGCGGCTGAGACAGCACCGCGCCGAAGCCGTGCGCCTTCATCACGATGTAGATGAGCAGCGCGACCGTGGCCACCAGGACCAGCGGGGCGGCCCAGTTCTCGAACCGGCGCAGCGTGTCCATGCCGCGCACGATGATGGCCATCTCCAGCACCCAGAAGATGCCAAACGACAGCCACTGGGTCCACGGGTAACCGCCCCAGGCCGGGCTGGCCGCGGTCCAGCCGTGCCCGGCGACCGCGCCGATCAGCGTGTAGAAACCCTCCCCGCCGATCCAGGTCTGGATGCCGAACCAGGCGCAGGCGATCAGCGCGCGCAAGATGGCGGGCAGGTTGGCCCCGCGCAGCCCGAACGAGGCCCGCGCGAACACCGGGTACGGGATCCCGTACTTGGTCCCGGCGTGGCTGTTGAGCAGCATCGGGACCAGCACGATGAGGTTGGCCGCCGCGATCGTGATGACGGCCTGGACCCAGTTCATGCCCACCGCGATCAGGCCGGAGGCGAGCAGGTAGGTGGGGATGTTGTGGGACATCCCCACCCACAGCGCCGCGTAGTTGTAGGTCGTCCAGGTCCGGCGGGCCAGTGGCAAGGGAGCCAGGTCGCCGTTGGCGTATCCGCTGTCCGCGATTTCTTCGTTGGTAGCCAGAGTGACTCGGCCGTCGGGGTGGTGGACTTCGTCAGCGACCGGCGACGTCACCATGTAAGCGCCTCCCTGCAGCGGGTAACGGGAACACACCGTGACCCACAGCCTCCGTCCCGTTGCCACCAACGTCAACAGGGCGGACCCGGCACTGGTAAAACGGTCAGTCCTTCGCCTGGGTAATCAGTCTTCCGGCGGTGTAATCAGTCTTCGGACAGGGCGATCTGGACGTCGGCCAGGCGGAACGGGTTGCTGACCTGGTACCGCTCAGCCTGCTCCGGGTCGTCCACCTCGACGAACTCGGTGATCAGGCTCTTCTTGACCGCGAACACCGCGTCGGAGTCGATGTACTCGCTGTCGCCGACGAAGATGTGCGTGGTCAGCGTCCGGTAGCCGTCCGCGGCCACGATGAAGTGGATGTGCGCTGGCCGGTACGGGTGGCGCCGGGTGGCGGCCAGCAGTTCCCCGACCGGGCCGTCGGTCGGGATCGGGTAGTAGCTGGGCACGATCGTGCGGAACCAGAACCGGCCTTCGGCGTCCGTGGTGAACAGGCCGCGGCCGTTACCGTCGGGCTGCTTGTCCGGCTCCTGCACGTCGTAGGCACCGTGGTCGTTGGCCTGCCACACATCGAGGGTCGCGCCCGGCAGTCGGGGTACCGTCCGTAGCCACCACCCGGCCGATGACCACGCACGGCTGGCTCTCGCCGACCAGGTCGATATTGGCGCCGAGCTCTCGTTCCGGCGAGCTGGTCATGTGGAACGGACCCAGCACGGTGGACTGGGTGGCCCCGGCCGCGCCGCGCTCGCTGATCGTCTCGACCAGCATCGAGATGCCCAGCACGTCGGACAGCAGGATGAACTCCTGCCGGACGCTCGGTGCACTTCTGGCCGGTCGCGGTGAGGAACTCGATCGCCTGCTCCCACTCGGCGAGGCTGGGTTCCACCTCGCGCACGGCGGCGTGCAGGTGCCGGACCAGGCTGTTCAAGATGGTCCGCAGCCGCTCGTCCGGCGTGCCGGCGAAGCTCTCGATGACCGCGTCCGCGGCGCCTTCTTCGGTGAAATCGGTGGCCATGTCCTGAGGCTATTTTGTCGGTCCCGTCCGCGTCACGTCAGGTGCCGGAGCTTGTCCGGGTTGATCACCGACCTGATCGCCTGCACCTGCCCGTCCGAGATGTCGAAGGCCATCACGCCGACCAGGTTCCCGTCGTGGTCATAGGCCAGGACCCCGGGCTGCCCGTTGACCTCCGAGGGCCGGATCTCCGCGGCCCAGCGCGGCAACTGCCGGACCAGTCCGCGCAGCAGCCGGGCGACCTGCTCACGGCCGTGGATCGGGGTGCGGGCCGCGGGTGCCTTGCCGCCACCGTCGCCGTACATCACGACGTCCGGGGCCAGCTTCTCGATGAACCCCTCCAGGTCGCCGCCGCTCACCGCGGCCAGGAACCGGTCGGTCAGCTCGGTCCCCTCCTGCCGGGAGGCCTCGAACCGGGGGCGGCCCTCGTCGATGTGCCGCCGGGCCCGGGTGAAGATCTGGCGGCAGTTCGGCTCGGACTTGCCCACGGCCGCGGCGATCTCGGCGTAGCCGTAGCCGAACACCTCGCGGAGCAGGAACACCGCCCGCTCCACCGGGGACAGGCTCTCCAGCAGGACCAGGAACGCGAGCGATAGCGAGTCGGACATCTCGGCCCGCTCGGCCGGCCCGGCGCGGGGTCCGTCACCAGCGGCTCGGGCAGCCAGGTGCCCACGTAGGACTCCCGGCGGACCCGGGCCGAGCGCAGGTGGTCGATGGCCAGCCGGGTCGTGGTGGTGGTGACGTACGCCTTGGGCGATTCGACCAGGGTCCCCTGGCTGGCCGCCCGGTAGGTGCGGATCACCGCCTCCTGCACGATGTCCTCGGCGTCGCCGACGCTGCCGGTCATCCGGTAGGCGATCGAGAACATCAGCGGCCGCAGCCCGTCGAGGTCGAGCTCCATGACTCAGGCCGCCTGGGCGGCCGGGGTGCTGGCCGGCAGGCCGAGGCCGGAGGCGAAGCCCTGCCGCCAGCTGGGATAGGCCAGCTTCCAGTCGAGCTCGCGCCGGGCCTTGGCGTTGGATGAACCGCGGTTCTGCGTCATCAGGTGCACCACCGACTCTCCGGCCAGCAGCCGCGGCCCAGGCGGGCAGCCGCCACGGCGCCCGCGCGCCCAGACAGGCGGCCAGGTACGGCAGCCATTCAGCCACCGGGGCGGGCTCGTCGTCAACCGCGTTGTACAGGCCCGGTGCGCCGCGCAGCACGGCGGCCGCGGCCGCCGACGCGGCGTCGGTGACGTGCGTGAACGACCAGATGCCGGTGCCCCCGCCGACGACCGGCAGCCGGCCCTTCTGCACCAGCCCGGCCAGGTCGTCGCTGGCCCCGGCGCCGTACAGGATGCCGTACCGCAGCACCAGACCTTCGGGTACTCCCGCCGGGACGGCCTGCTCGAGGTGCTGGATGGCGTGCAGGCTCTGGGCCATGCTGGCCGGCGGATGCGGGTCGAACGGATCGTCCTCGGTCTTGACCGGGCCACCGACGGGCTGGTTGGGCCAGCCGGTGAAGCTCTGGGCGATGAACCGTGTGGTGCCGGCGACGCGGGCCGCCTCGAGCAGATAGTCGGTGCCCTGGCTGCGCAGCTGGTTGGTGACGGCGAACGTGCGGTCGAAGTGCCGGAGGTCGCTCTGCCCGGCCAGCCCGGTCAGCTGGTGCACGATCACGTCGGGCTGGGCGGTGGTGACGGCCTCGATCGTCGCCGCCCGGTCCAGCGCGTCGGCGACGACGGGCTCGGCGCCGAGCTCCTTCAGCGGGGCGGCCTTACCCGGCGACCGGGTGGTCGCGGTCACCTGATGACCGGCCGCGGTAAGCATCGGGATCAGGCTGCGCCCGACGACACCCGTTCCACCGGCGACAAACACTCGCATGGTGACTCCTCTCCCTGTAGTCACCCGGTTTGACGAGGCCGCGCCCTGGGCTGTGACACCCGGCCCCTCACGCCGTCACTCGGCGCGGGCGGCCTCGTGGGCACGGGCGTCGCGGGCCTCGTTGCGGTAGCGGGCCGGGAGCGCGGCCGTCAGGCCTTCGGCGAACAGCGGGATCTTCCACAGCGGCGGGACCTCGGCCGTGATGCCCTCCAGCTTCATGACCACGCCAACGCTCATCCGGAGCAGGCGGCGCGCCGCGGTGAACACGATGAAGGCCAGCGGCAGCTCGGCGAACACGGCGGAGCCCACGCTCTCCCAGATGTTGCGGGTGCCGAGGTCAAGGATCACGTCGAACCAGGCGTCGCAGCACAGCAGCGTGCCGGTGATGGTGAGCAGGATGATCAAAACCTGACGCTCGCGCCAGGCGGCCCAGGCCGTCGCGGCGAAGGCGAGGAGCAGGGCAAAGTCGAAGCCGACCCAGGCCCCACGCCAGTGGCCGGCCGTGTAGTGCTTGGGCAGGGTGAGCATGAGCAAGGCGATCCAGGCGGCCAGAACCACGCAGGAGCCCATGAACAGGAGCAGCGAGAGACGGCGCCGCAACACGGCTCGATGATCGCGCAGGATGTGCGGCTCGTCGATGGAGGCGAGCAGGCGGGCCAGATGCTGCCGCTCCTGCGGGCTCAGCTGCCGAAGGTCGTCCTCAGTTATCACACCCTCTATTAAAGAGTGCGCTCATTAAATATTCCTGAGCGCCTTCCGCGCGTGCTCTCGGCCTCAGCGCTGGGCAGCCGCTGGACGCCCGGCTGCGCGGACGCGACGTAGGCTGGCAGGGTGAACGATGAGCTGGTCTTGGCACACGTTGGCTTCGGCGCGGCGGCCGTCCCCTACCAGGCGGCCTGGGATCTGCAACGGGCCGTGCACCAGCAGCGCGCGGACGGGGAGATCCCGGACACCTGCCTGCTGCTGGAACACGAGCCGGTCTACACGGCCGGCAAACGGACCGAGCTCTCGGACCGGCCCATCGGGGACGCGGGCGCGCCCGTGATCGACGTGGACCGGGGTGGCCGGATCACCTGGCACGGCCCGGGGCAACTGGTCGGGTACCCGATCATCAAGCTGCGCGAGCCGGTCGACGTCGTGGGTTACGTCCGTTCCCTGGAAGACGCGCTGATCCGGACCTGCGCCGACTTCGGCGTGCGGGCCGAGCGGATCGACGGGCGCAGCGGCGCCTGGGTCACCGGCGGCGGCCGGCCGGACCGGAAGGTCGGCGCGATCGGGGCCCGGGTGGCCCGGGGAGTGACGATGCACGGCTTCGCCCTGAACTGCGACTGCGACCTGGGCTGGTTCGGCCGGATCGTGCCGTGCGGGATCAGCGACGCCGGCGTCACCTCCCTCAGCGCCGAGACCGGCCAGCCGGTGACGGTAGCCGAGGCCCTGCCGGTGATGGAGGGTCACCTGGCCGAGGCGCTCGGCCACGGAACGTTCACCATCACCGAGGACGTCGAGACCCTGGCCAGCCCGGCCCCGATGACGACGGGCGTGTCGGCCGGGCTCGCCGCCGGGCTGACGGCCGCCCAGTAAGCTATCGACCATATTTTCGAGTCGGGGTCTGCCCATCGCGGCCGGTAGTGCGTATCCTGGAGTCATGACCGCCGAGCAGACCGCCACGCTCCGGGCGCCGCAGCAGGCGCACCGGGGGCGTCGCACGCTCGTGGCCACGGACCTGGCCGGGCTGCACGGGCCCACCACCGGCCCGGTCGAGCTGCCGTTGCGGCTGTTCTGGCAACCCGATCGCACGTTCGACCTGGACGAGCCGGGGATGCTGGACTGGATGTACCAGACCGTGCTGCGCGAGGCCACCCGCCCCGAGGACCTGACCGCGTTCCTGGACGGCGACACGCTGGTCGCGCGCTGGCCGGAGCTGTTCCTGCCCCGCGGCGTCCGCGCGGCGTGGGAGGACCGGCACCCGGCACTGCGGGCGGCGTCCGCCGCGGCCGCGGCCTGAACCGGGGCTCGATCCCGGTCCCCTGATGCCGATCAGCGGGCTGCAGCGCGAGGTCGCAACCATCGCCCTGCGGGTGGCCGCCCGGTACGGCTTCGCCCTGGCGGGCGGGAACGCCCTGATGGCGCACGGAGTTATCGACCGGCCCACCGAGGATGTCGACCTGTTCAGCGATCAGGAGACCGGGGTCGCGGCGGCCGCCGACGCGGTGGAGGCGGCGTTGCGCGCGGCCGGTTTCGCAGCGGAGCGGCAGGACGGGATCAACGACCTGGGCGACATCTTCGAGGGCATGGGCGAGGGCCTGGCGGAATGGCTGATCACCAGCCCGGCGGGTCAGCAGACCATGCTGCAGATGGCCTACTTCGACCGGAACCGCGGACCGGTCACCATGGACGTCGGCCCGGTCCTGGACATCGAGGACCTGGCGGGCTGGAAGACGGTCGCGCTGGTGTCCCGGGTGGAACCGCGCGACTACGTTGACATCGCGGCCGCCCTGGACCACTACACCATCGATGAACTGATCGCACTGGCCCGGCGGCTGGACCCGGGGCTGCAGGACCGTGATTTCACCGACGCGGGCCGGCAGCTGGACCGGATGCCCGACCGCTTGTTCAGCCGGTACGTGCGCGCCCCCGCGGACGTCGCCCAGCTGCGGGAACGGTTCGCCGACTGGCCCCGCGCCTAGCGCGCAGGTGGCTCAGGCGGGCGGCGCCGTTAGCGTTGAGCTGCTCTTCGGCTCTGCCCCTAGAGGGCTGGGCGGGACTGGTCATGTCAGCTCCTCGGCGGATTCGCGACCTCACGTTCGATCCAGCGGCAGATTACGTCCACCACGTAGCCGCGTTCCGCACGGGTCAGCTCTCGTCCCTTCGGTATCTGGTGCCACTGCAGCAGGCAGCTCCGGCAGCAGGTGGCGGTCGCGTGCTGGGCCACGAACACCGGGTGGCCCCGATAGGGCGTCTGCTTGCCGTCCTTGTACGGCTCGGCCGGGGCCAACCGCTTGGCGATCAGGTCGCGCGCGTGCAGCCGCAGGGTGGACGGGGCGCTCTGCTCGGCGGTCACCCGTTCCCGCCCGCGCAGGTGGAACTTCGCCCGGAACGGCTGCCGCGCCAGGGCGTCTAGCTTCTGATCAAGTGAGTCCGGCATCGGGTCACTTAGCGGCAAGTCCGCGGCTTTCGTCGCCTGCGGCGAGATAACGGGCGGTGACGAACACGCCGCGGGCCTGGGTGCCGTCGGCGTCCCGGTACCACGGCTGGGACGGCAGCCAGGCGGACAGCAGCTCCAGCTTGCCCGGAGTGAGCGTGGTGTGGTGAATGACAGCCATGGTCCGCACGCTAGCAAGGGTTAGTGGGTGTCCGCCTGCGGCCGGCGTGCGGCTGCTCCCCCTGCGGGCACCTCACCCTTTGGGGGGTTAGAGCAGGCGCAGGTCGACGGCCCGCTCGATCGCCTGCGAGCGCGAGGTCACGCCGAGCTTCTGGTAGACCGACCGCAGATGGACTTTCACCGTGTTGCGCGAGATGTAAAGGGTCTCGGCTATCTGCAGATAGGTACAGGTCGGCAGCAGCTTGAGGATACGCAGCTCGGCTGCGGTCAGCGGCGCGGCGGGCCCGCGGCCGGGCCCTAGTGCGGGCAAAGAAGTTCTGCGAGAGCGTCCAGCCACCAATCGCTCCGTTGACGAACTTGTTGCTGAACTTCCACGGGGTCTGCCATACGTAACTGGCGCCGAAGTAGCTCCGGATATCGTAGTCGGCATTGCCGTAGTTGTTGCACTTCAAGCAGGTCGGATTGAGCTGATACAGCAGCGAAACCACGGTGTTGTCCGAGAACGGCTGGAAGCCGCCGTTGAAGATTCATCCTCCGCGTGGCTCCAAGTGTAGTTCGCCTGGATGCTGAAACCGTAGGTCAAGCGCTGGTTGTAACTGGCCGTCAGGCCGTTGTATTGGAGACGCCGCCGGAGTAATACTCCTGCACGGTGGTGAAGATGTTGGTGGGAGGCGTATTCGGAATCGGTGCGAAGCCCGCGCCATAGCTATTCAGGAACGGGTTCTCAACCGGGATGCGAACGCCGTGGTTTCCAACGTAGTTCAAGCTGATCGACGACTTGTCGCCCACAGCCTGCTGGACACCGAAACCGATCTTCATGGAGGCCGCGCTCCCTTCGTCTCCAGGCCTGGTGGAAGCGCCGGCCGGGAGCAGCTCGCCGCGAGCAGTTGAGCCTCTTTTTCATCCAAGCGCTGCAATTGCATCCGGACCGTGAACGCCTTCTGATCCTTGGGATACTCCTGCAGGAACTTCTGGTAATATAGCCGCGCCGTGGCGAAATCGCCCACATCGTACTGTGCGGCCAGGCCGATCTGAAAATAAACGACCGCCTTGTTCTGCGTGGGATTGGTGGGATCGGCCTCCAGCGTTTCCAGGGACCGGATCGCCGCCGCCAGGCTCTGCGGATATTTATGGAGCTGGCTATAGGCGATCGCCTGGAGATTATAGAGGCGGATTGGAAACGGGGCTGCGGATGCCCCCCAGATACGCGTCGATGGCGGCCACGCTCTGCTCCATGATTGGGGCCTGCATGCCTGGATGCGCGACGCCTGCAAATAGACAAACGCCTCCTGGGCCGCCACCGCGCTCTGCGGATAGTCCGCGATCACCCCGGCATAGCGTTTCTGAATGTCCTCGGGGTGTTCGGGGTCGTCGGCGTTTACCGGCAGATAAGCCTCGCGGGCCAGCGCCAGGGCCGCCCGGCCGCTGCTCCGAGTGCGGGACCAGGTCGATGACCGCCTGGAACCGCCGCTGCGTGGTTTGGGGATCTTCGCCGTGATTCCCGAGGCTCGAAACGATCCCCAAGCCATAGACGCATCAGCCCGAGCTGCAAATCACCCGGACTCGCGTGGCCGGCACTCGAACCGGCGCATCGAGCGCGCGGAGACGATTCTCCCCGCGCAAAAGGCGGTCGCCGTGTGAACTCGGGTTTGTCGCCCTGTCGCGCCCGCTCAGTGATTTTGAGTAATTTCATTGACGATAGTCCTGGGTTCAGAACGCAAGATCGAATTCGTGAGTTTTTCGGAAGATTTCGGAGAGCATCGTCGGCGTCGAGCAAACGCTGCATTTCCGGCTTGGAATGGGAGATCAAATCGCCCGCCCGACTCCACCCAAGGCCGCCCGTGCATTGTCGCTTTTCGTAACCCGGCTGTCTTCGTTTAAGAACAGGCCATAATTGGCGTGCCGGGCAAACCATCCAACCATCCCCCGTCGGCATACATGGCGCGGAGCAGACGCCGCCACTCGTCCACGCTGGCATCGTTGGCAATGAACATGACTTTCGGGCCAAGTTTGAACACCTCGCTTCGATAACAGGCTTCGCGGCTTTCGTAAGTGTGGCGGCGGGGTTCTGGCCCACAGTATTCGTTCGCCGGAATCAAGGGGTAACAATCCGCCCCACGGCGACCGGCCCGAAAAAATGCCCACCGCAATTAGTGAACAGCTCGCCCTCGTGCGAGAACACTTCGATACTGAACCGCCCGACACAGAATTACCGTCACGGAAATGTAACAATTAGAACCTTGTTAATCTTGAAGCACTCGCCGACAATTCATCCAGGGGGGGGGGAGATCAGAAATTTAAAATTGCAATCTTTACGTTTGCGAGAAAGTTGGACCTTCATTCACAACGACCAATAATCTCACGAAGTTTGCTTGGACGCGCGTGAACCGCATATAACTTGGTGCGCTTGGGTGAGAACGGGCGCTTGGCTGTGGCCTAAACCGAGAGCACGCTTGAGGCAGCACTCATTTTCAGGCATGGTGAGAGGTTCGAAGCGCAAGCAAGAGCCGGGAGGCACAAGAAACGTTAACAAAAACTGGAGAATATGAAAATCATCAAGCTTGTAGCACACGCAACAGTTGGCATCATAGCGGTTCTGATCACGGGGCCGACGCCATCCTTCGGCCAGACGAATTTAAATTTCACCGGCATCAGTGCAAATGTCGAAGGGGCGATTCGCCTGTCTTGGAACAGCACCGCAAACGAGATTTACGAGATTGACGAGGCCGACGCACTGAATACAAATTCTGACGGCAGCACGGCTTGGAATACGCTGTATTCCGATTATCCATCACAGGGAACGAACACGTTTTGGCTCGACACCGGAAATTATTTCGCTGACCCGGAAATTGTGCATCCGAGTCAATCGCCCGCGCGGTTCTACCGGATTTTGCTTACAGGCACGAATACGACGCCTACCGTCCCGGTAGTTTCGATAACCTCTCCGGCCAATGGGACTACTACAAATGGAAACATGACGGTCACCGTTAGTGGCAGCACCGATCAGGCATTTCTTTTGACTAGACTATACGTTGATGGCCAGGAGTGCAGAGCACGCCGATAGCAGCACAAACTATACTGACGGCGGAACGAATTACGTCCTTGCCACGTATATCTTGAATACGTGCGAATGGCCGAACGGCCCCCATACCCTATTTGCGACGGCGAGTTGCCAGACCGGCGCTTCGGGAACACATGACATCGCAGACGTTGGGATTGGATACGGCGTATCGCCTTTCGTTCCCGTTACGTTTAGCAACCTCATCACAAGGATTTCATTTTCGCAGCCTTTCTTTGCGCCCGAGGACGGGACGACGCAGCAAGAGTAACCGCTATTTTTGCCGCAAACGTAAACTGGACGTTGGACATTCAGGATATAAGCAGCAATACCGTGCTCGAAGCAACCGGCAGCGGAGGCTCAATGGCGTATGGTTGGATGAACGGGGACCGGAGGACAAATCTGCCCGTTGGAACCTATACCTATCTGGTTACCGCTGAAACCAACGGCCTGCCCCTTCCGAGCGGCGGTGGCGGTGGCGGCAGTGGCGGCGGTGGTTCCGCCGTCACCTTCATTGGCATCGTCTGGGTGGGTCGGCGCATCTGATGATTCGATGGAATTATGGGCAATGCCGCCAGGCGCTTCGGAAGAGCCAGTGCCGCTTATCCTCTATCCGCCGGGATTTGATACAAACGGTTTCACTATCTTTGAGGCGTCTTTTGCAACAATGGAGACTTTGCTTTCCGCCGAACACGGCGAATCACCAGGAGCGGCGAATAGCGGCGGTGGTCGTGGTTTCAGCCCCGATTACAGCGGATCGTCGTCGCAAAGCAGTCGCGCTCCAAGACGCCCGCCAATCAATCCCGTGAAGGGCCGCGCCGGAGTGTATGGAGTGGCGTATCAGACGTATTCAGCCAACGGCAGGGGCTTCACGATTGCTCCTCCTGATAACGGGCTTCATATCGGCATAAAAATCGGTATGGAGGGCCATACGCCGGGAACATCCACCTTCATTTATCCGCCACTGAAGGAATACACAAGGGAAGCCAATAATTTTATCAGCCAGATGAAAAAGGGCAATTGGTCAAAGGGTTTCGCCAGAGTAGATGATAAACTTGGGATCAACGATCTGAGAAGTTCTGGTGCAAACATTTTCAATACGGTCAAGCTCGGATTGCTATTGCTCCACGGCACTTACGGCACAACGGTTGACTACAACGCGAATCAAGCTATGCAGATGTACTTCCCCATTACCTCCGGGCACAGTGCGCAATATATAGGAATGGCTGAAATGAAGTTTGGCGGTTCCGGCACGAACGGACTACAATGGATGGCTATTGCCGCCTGCAATAGCCTTTTTCATACGGATTGGTCCAGCATGGCAACCGCTGGTGTCCAGCCTTACAATGGCAACCTGCACCTGATCCTGGGTGCTGACAGCATCATCTGGACTGGCGACCATGTCGCGTCGTACTGGGCCAAGTATATGACCGTCGGGAAAGTGCCCGGCGCTCCCATGTCCATTCAAGGCGCTTGGATTGCGGGGGCGCAGGATGCCTATGCCGAAACCGGGTTCCACTATACCAACACCATGAACTTCGCCGCCTCGGGGGACGCCGCCTGCCAGACCGACGCCGCCATCAATCGCGGCAATTCCGGCGGCCCGCTGTTCAACCTCGACGGCGAAGTGATCGGCATCAATACCGCGATCATCTCGCCGTCCGGCGGCTCGATCGGCATCGGTTTTGCCGTGCCGTCGGACACCGCGATGCCGGTGCTCGATCAGCTCCGCCAATACGGCGAGACGCGGCGCGGCTGGCTCGGCGTGCGCATTCAGCAGGTGACCGACGATATCGCCGACAGCCTCAGCATCAAGCCGCCGCGCGGCGCGCTGGTCGCCGGCATCGACGATAAGGGCCCCGCCAAGCCCGCCGGCATCGAGCCCGGCGACGTCGTGATCAAATTCGACGGCCACGACATCAAGGAAATGCACGACCTGCCGCGCGTCGTCGCCGACACTGCGGTCGGCAAGGTGGTCGACGTCGTCATCATCCGCAAGGGCAAGGAAGAAACCCACAAAGTCACGATCGGCCGGCTCGAAGACGGCGAGAAGGTCGCGATGGCGGACGCCGGCAAGAGCGCGGCCCCGCCGCAGAAATCGGTGGTGCAGAAGACGCTCGGCCTCGAGCTCTCGAGCCTCTCCGACGATGTGCGCAAGCAGTTCAAGATCGGCGACAGCATCAAAGGCGTCGTCGTCACCGGCGTCGATCCGAACATCGCGATGTCCGATCCGGACAAACGGCTCACCCCCGGCGACGTCATCGTCGAAGTGCAATATCAGGCCGTCGGCACGCCGACCGATCTGCAGAAGCGCGTCGACGACCTGAAATCGCAGGGCAAGAAGATCGCCGTGTTGCTGGTCTCCAATCCCGACGGCGAAACGCGATTTGTGGCGCTGAACCTGCAATAGCGCCGCGGCGAATAGGATTTCCTATTCGCCGACAAATTCCTCGCGCCGATAACCCTGCGCATAAAGCAGCGCCGTAAGATCGCCGTGGTCGATGCGCGCGGCGGCGCGCCGCGTCCTTGACGGCGGGTTTGGCGTGAAAGGCGACGCCAAGGCCGGCGGCCTTCAGCATCGGAATGTCATTGGCGCCGTCGCCGACCGCAAGCGTGGCATCGCGGGCAACACCAAAACGCCCACGCAATGCATTGAGCGTCGCGAGCTTGGCTTCGCGGCCGAGCACCGGATCGGCCACTGCCCCGGTGAGCTTGCCGTCCTTGTCGGTAAGCAGCGTGTTGGCGTGATTTTCGTCAAATCCGATCATCGCGGCGATCTTCGACGTGAAGGCCGTGAAGCCGCCGGACACCAGGCAGGTATAAGCGCCGTTCGCCCGCATGGTGGCGACCAGCGTGCGGGCGCCCGGCGTCAAACGGATGCGTTCGGCGATCACCTTGTCGATCACAGTGGCGGGCAGACCTTTGAGCAGCGCGACGCGCTCGCGCAGCGCCGGCTCAAAGGCAATCTCGCCGCGCATGGCGCGCTCGGTGATTGCGGCCACCCGGTCCTTGAAGCCGGCATAGTCGGCAAGCTCGTCGATACATTCCTGGCCGATCATGGTGGAATCCATATCGGCAAGAAACAGCTTCTTGCGGCGCCCCTCATGCGGCTGGATCACGACATCGACCGGATCGCCGCCGACCATGTCGCGGATATCCCGCGCCATGTCTTTGAATAGCGCCTCGGCTTCGGCTCGCTCTGCGCCCTCGAATTCCTCGGCCAGAAAGGCGATATCGGTCGCCACGCCGGGCTCGAGCCAATCCACCGGACGGCCGTGCGGCAGATACCGCGCCACCTTCTGCGCCAAGGCATCGGTCACCACCGGACGGCCGGGGGACGAGATCAGCGTTGCCACATAAAACATGCCGTGCGATCCGGAGAATAGGAAACGGAGCGGTTTGAGACGTGTCGACGGTCATCCTCATTGCAGGCCCGACGGCGAGCGGCAAGTCGGCGCTGGCGCTCACGCTCGCCGAAAAGCTTAACGGCGAGGTCGTCAACGCCAATTCCATGCAGGTCTATCGCGATTTGCGCATCATTACCGCGCGGCCGACGCCGCAAGAGGAACAGCGCGTGCCACATCGGCTCTACGGCCATGTCGATGCCGCGGAGAATTATTCCGTCGGCCGCTGGTGCGCCGACGCCGCCGCGACGCTTGCGGCCGCACAACAAGCCGGACGTCCCGCCATCGTCATCGGCGGCACCGGACTTTATTTCAATGCGCTGACCCGCGGCATCGCCGCGGTGCCGCCGATCCCCCCTGACATTCGCGAACAGGTGCGCGGCCGGCTCCTAAGCGAAGGCGCTCCCGCGCTCCACGCCGATCTCGCGGCGCGCGATCCGGCCGGCGCGGCGCGGCTGCGGCCCGGCGACCGCTCCCGCGTCACACGCGCGCTTGAGGTCGTGCTGGCGACCGGCCGCTCGCTTTACGACTGGCACGATGTCAACAAGCCGCCGACCATCGATCTCGCTCGCGTCGCCAAGGTCTTTCTGATGCCCGACCGCGACGACCTGCTTAAACGCATCGACGCGCGCTTCGACGCCATGATGGCGGCCGGCGCGCTCGACGAAGTCCGCGCGCTCGCTGCGCGCAACCTAAATCCAAGTCTGCCGGCAATGAAGGCGCACGGCGTGCCCTGGCTGATCCGCCATCTCAAAGGCGGGATCGAACTTTCAGAAGCGGTCGAAGGCGGCAAGCGCGACACCCGCCAATATACCAAGCGGCAAGCGACGTGGTTTCGCAATCAGCTTCCGCAATTCGCATGGGTCGCGCCGCAAGAGGCGGAAGTGGCGGTGGAGAAACAGTTGGGCGCTCTGTCGAGCTAGGCCGCACTTATAGACGCGCCGACATCGAGGAGGATCAACTGTCCGCCTTGGCGGGCAAAGCGGACATCCAAGAAGCCTCGCCCTCTCGTGGACTACTGCCAGCCTAGCACGCCGTCGACGCGCATCGTTTCGAGTTCGGGGAGATCGAACCCGAAGTGCTGTGCGACGAGCGAGCGCAGGGCTCTGCGGTCCGTTAACTGACTGGGCTCGATGGCGCCATTGCGGATAATGTGGACACCCTGGTTCATGATGTTGACGCGGCCTTCTCGGGTGACGGCGCTGGCAAGAATGTTGTGAGTAAAGAAGGAGGCTGGGTGGGTGGCGATGTAATAGTTCATCATCTCAAAATCGACAGGGTATTCCTCTTCCATGGTCGAGACCCAGCCGGGGATTTGTTTGCCGTCGCGGGTGACGTAGAGGAACCAATCGTTGCCTTCGCGGGAGAGGCGGTGGGTGGGTGCGCTCGTCGGAACGGGAGTGCCATCAATTGGGATAGGGAGAGGACAAGCGAAAGGGCCAAAGCCGGGGTCGATGACGTAGGTGGCGCTGCCGATCTTGACCGAGAGAAACATATGCTGGCGCACGCTTTCGTGGCGCGGTTCGAAGAGGAGGACACGGGAGGAGTGCCTGACCGGGGCGAAGCCAATTGCCTCGAGAGCGGCGTGCATGAGGCTCGCGTGTTCGAAGCAGTAACCGCCGCGCCGGGCGGCAACGATCTTGGCTTGCAGGCCTTCAGGGTCGAGTCGGATGGTGCGGCTGAGAAGGACGTCGAAACTTTCGAAGGGGATGCTAGCGGTGTGAGCGTGGAGGATGCCGGCCAGGGTGTCGTAGGTCGGTACGCGTAGGCCATTGTAGTTGATACGTGCGAGGTAGGCATCGAGGTCTAGTGGCTTCGCCATCTCGGTACAACTCCTCGCGTTAGTACAAGGTGTTGTTGGGCTTCCAATCATAGCATTACTCGGCCAACGGCGGCAGTTTATGGCCCACAGTCGACCTTCAGAGGTTAAGGTCAGGCGCACGCCTCAATTGCGAGGTCTGTTCACGTATTTCACAGTCCACTAAGGGGACATGGCTGCACAGGTCTGAGGAGTGCGCTTGCAGTCTCTGTGGAAGAACGCCGGAAGAAAATGCGGACCGGCGCTATGATGATGGACGCCCCCGACACTACGACACCAGCTCTAGCCCGATTGCAGCCCGCCAGGCGATCACTGCTTTCGGTAAGCCGCGAGAATCGCTACCATACGCCTGGGCTTCAGGGCTCGTCTTTGAGTTCCGACTTTCAACTGAGGAAATGAATGACCCATTTCACGTCGGCGCGATCCATCCGCGTCCGCGCTGCGGGCATTTGCGCCCAAGCCGGAGTGCTGCGGGGTCGGGCACCTGCAATTGTGATGCTCGCGGCCACAATCGCGCTGGCGCACGTAATTGCCGCTTCGCCCGCCGATGCCGCTGCCGCGCGGACGGGTCCCGTCCGACCCGTGGAAGCGACCGCCCCGCGCGCGGCAGGCGAGCCGATCATGGCCATCGTATCGATCAAAAGCCAGCAGGTGACCTTCTACGACGCCGACGGCTGGATCCTGCGCGCGCCGGTATCGACCGGCACGACAGGACGCGAGACACCAGCCGGCGTCTTCGCCGTCGTGGAGAAGAACAAGGATCACCATTCGAGCCTCTATGACGATGCCTGGATGCCGAACATGCTGCGTATCACCTGGAACGGCATCGCGCTGCACGGCGGCCCCTTGCCCGGCTACGCAGCCTCGCACGGCTGCGTGCGAATGCCTTTCGATTTCGCTGAGAAGGTGTTCAATAAGGCGCCGATGGGGATGCGGGTGATAATCTCGCCGGACGACGCGGAGCCGGCAGTGTTTTCTCATCCGTCGCTGTTCGTGCCCAGGCAGGATGCGATCGACGCCATGCCGGCGCGCGCCGAAGCGCTTGGCCGCGAAGCGGACGAGGCCAGCAAGGCGGCTGCCGCCGCGAAGCCCGCTGCCGCGGCTGCAAAGCGCGCGGCTGCGACGGCCACGGCCGCTGTGCGCAATCTCGAGTCGTTCAAGAAACGCACAGATGCCGATCTCGCTTACGCCGACAAGGTGCTCGCGACCGCTAGGACGGACCGCGCCAGGGCGATGGCCGAGGACATGAAGCAGAAGATCGCCGCCAAAACCGCGACCCTGCCCGCGCAGCTCGACGCCGCCAAGGCCGACGCCAAGGCGGAGCAGGATGCCGCCGCGGCCGCGGATGCAGCCACCAAGGCGGCCGAGGCCAAGCGGAGCGCAGCCGTCCAGGCCGCGACCGACGCGAAGCTCGCAGGCGCCCCGGTCTCGATCTTCATCAGCCGTGCGACGCAGAAGCTTTACGTGCGGCGCGACACGCACAAGCGGATTCCGGACGGCGGCGAGATGTACGACACGAGCCAGGAGTTCCCGGTCACGATCAAGGATCCCGACAAGCCGATCGGCACGCACATCTTCACCGCGGTCGCGCGCGACGGCGGCGGTTTGCGCTGGACCGAAGTCTCGATCGACAACGGTGACAACGCCAAGGACGCGCTCGACCGCATCACCTTCCCGCAGGAGGTGCTGGACCGTATCGCGCCCACCGCATTGCCGTTGTCCTCGATCACCATTTCCGACGAGCCGTTGAGCAGCGAAACCAACTATCGCACGGAATTCGTCCTGGTGCTGAGCAATCAGCCGCAAGGCGGCTTCGCAAATCGCGCGCGCTCACCCGACACGCTCTTTGCGCGCCGCAACTCGGATGACGGTTTTGGCTTCAGTCGCGATTGGTTCCCATCATTTGGCAATAGACAGTCGTCCCGCGGCCGGTCCTATTATGGCCGGGGCTGGGGCAGCTTCTAAAGGATGGTCTGGAAAAGCGTGCCCTCGGAGTTGATCCGGGGATGCGACCGGCCTTCGGGCATAAAGCGATCGACGCCTAATGCGTCATATATTGCAGGCCCGCGGTGTAAGCGGCGCCGCCGATGACGCAGGGAATACCCAGTTCGATCTGGCCGGTGGCCGCGGCGACGACGCAGCCCATCGACAGCGCGCCCTGGCCGACCTGACCCCAGCCTGACAGCTCGCGCTTGGAATTCGGGCCCCTCTCCTTGAGCTCCTGAATCGCGGCGAGCGATTCCTTGCGCATATGCACGGTGTCGACGGTGTCAGCGGTCTGGATGACGTCGTCGAGCACGACTTTGACGTCCTGCGGCTGGTTCTTGTTCGCCCATTTCAGCATCTGCAGCAGTTCGGTATCGCGCACCGCGTTGCTGGCCAGCGTGAATTTCGCGGCGCTGCCGGCGGTCAGGTTGTCGACATTGTCCTTGTCGTTGGAAAGCGGCAGGAGCTTGATCACCTTCTCGATCGGGCCGTAGCTGCCGGTGGCGAGATAATCGCCCCACAGCACGTCGATCAATTCCGGCGTCGGCTCGAGCACGACCGCTTTCTTCTTTTCCTTGTCGATATGCAGCGACACTTTGAGCTTGTCGAACATGCCGGGCTTCACGGTCTGATAGTCGATCTGATCGAGCGTCGGCAGCTTGCCGTCGAGATATTGGTCGATCATGGCGCGGCGCGTCGCCATGCGGTCGACGAAGGTCGCCAGCATTTCCTTCCAGTCCGGCAGACCGGAATAGGCAATGGCGCGCACCAGCACCCAGTGATCGGACGGATCGATCGGCAGCATTTTCGCGATCAGCGTCTCGGCGCGATCGGGATTATCGCCAAGCACGCCGGCGATGAAGCCGATATAGGGGCCGGAGCTTTCGGCGTCCTTGAAGGCCTGCATGCTGCTCAGCGCACGCACGACCGCCGGCAAATCCTCAGGCGTCGGCCGATGCCGATAGGCGTTGATCCATCTCAGGACCGACTCGTTGGAATTCCACGTGCTGGCCGAGGGCGCCGCGGCGAGGCCCGGCGCGCCTGGAACGGCCGCCAGGCCGAACGCGACAACAAGCGCGGCCGCGACGCGGCGCAGCCGTTCAGGAAGCTTGTGACCTGCACTGGTGTCCCGCACTAACGTCCCCTCGGTGGAGAAAACCGGCGGCGCGATCCCGTCGAAGACCGCGCTATCCCCCACGCGTCCCCTTGAGATAATTCAGCAACAGCCCGGGGAAAATTAAAGGCCGCGGTCGCGCGAAATCGCGGCCGAGCTGTGACACTTAACATTGGTTAAAGATTGCGGTTTTGCCCGTCGTTACGATTTCAAACGTGTGTTTGAGAATTCGTTAAGCATAGAAAGCCGCATTTGGGCCGCATTTGGCTTGACCGCGACGGACACAATGCTTATAAACTGCGCTCCAGCATAAGGGCACAGCCGTGCGAATTTTTGTTGCGACATCGCTTATTCTCGTATCGAGGCGCACCGCCGGGGGTGGTTAACTCCACCCGCGAAACGAGGCGGTGCGCGATCAGGGGCTCTTCGAGGCCCCTTTTTTATTTCCCAAATTCGAGCAGTGCGACGGAAAGAGCCGACCAGGAGCCAACCATGAGTGACACGAGCGCTGAAGCCAAAAAGGCCGCGGCCGAAGCCGGCACCGAAATGACCGGCGCCGAGATGGTGATCAAAGCGCTGGCCGATCAGGGCGTCGAGCATATTTTCGGCTATCCCGGCGGCGCGGTGCTGCCGATCTACGACGCGCTGTTCCAGCAGAACATGGTGCAGCACATTCTGGTGCGGCACGAGCAGGGCGCCGTCCATGCCGCCGAAGGCTATGCGCGCTCGACCGGCAAAGTCGGCACGGTGCTGGTCACTTCAGGACCCGGCGCGACCAATGCGGTGACCGGCCTGACCGATGCGCTGTGCGATTCCATCCCGCTCGTCGTCATCACCGGGCAAGTGCCGACCCATCTCATCGGCAACGACGCATTCCAGGAATGCGATACGGTCGGCATCACGCGGCCGTGCACCAAGTACAATTACCTCGTCAAGAACGTCGACGACCTGCCGCGCGTGTTGCACGAGGCGTTCCATATCGCCGCGAGCGGGCGGCCGGGGCCGGTCGTGGTCGATATCCCCAAGGACGTCCAGTTCGCCAAGGGCGCTTACTTCAAGCCGACCGAGTTTGCGCACAAGGGCTATCGGCCGAAGCTCGACGGCGACGCCGACCGCATCAAGCAGGCGGTCGAGATGATGGCGGCCGCCAAACGCCCGCTGTTCTATACCGGCGGCGGCGTGATCAATTCCGGGCCGGCGGCGAGCGAGAAGCTGCGCGAACTGGTCAAGCTCACCGGCTTTCCCATCACCTCGACCCTGATGGGGCTCGGCGCGTTTCCGGCCGCCGATCCGCAATGGCTCGGCATGCTCGGCATGCACGGCACCTGGGAAGCGAACTGGGCGATGCACGATTGCGATTTGATGATCGCAGTCGGCTCGCGCTTCGACGACCGCATCACCGGCCGGGTCGACGCCTTCTCGCCGGGCTCCAAGAAAATCCACATCGACATCGACCCGTCCTCGATCAACAAGAACGTCAAGGTCGATCTGCCGATTGTCGGCGATTGCGGCCGCGTGCTCGGCGAGATGCTGCGGCTGTGGCGGGCGCGCTCGCCTAAGAACGATAACAAGAACGGCAACATGACCGACAAGAAGGCGCACGACGCCTGGTGGGCGCAGATCGGCAAATGGCGGGCGAAGAAGTCGCTGTCCTATTCGAACTCGAAGCAGATCATCAAACCGCAATATGCCATCCAGCGTCTCTACGAATTGACCAAGGATCGCGACACCTACATCACCACCGAAGTCGGCCAGCATCAGATGTGGGCGGCGCAGTTCTATCAGTTCCAGGAGCCCAAGCGCTGGATGACATCGGGCGGCCTCGGCACGATGGGCTACGGGCTGCCGGCCGCGATCGGCGTGCAGCTCGCACATCAAAACTCGCTGGTGATCGACATCGCCGGCGAAGCCTCGATCCTGATGAACATGCAGGAAATGTCGACCGCGGTGCAGTTCGGCCTGCCGGTCAAGGTCTTCATCCTGAACAATCAGTACATGGGCATGGTGCGGCAGTGGCAGGAGCTGCTGCATGGCGGGCGCTATTCGCATTCCTACACCGAAGCGCTGCCGGATTTCGTCAAGCTCGCCGAGGCCTATCACGCCCACGGCATCCGCTGCGAAAACCCCGACGAGCTCGACGGCAAGATCCGCGAAATGATCGAGGTGCAGAAGCCGGTGATTTTCGATTGCGTGGTCGATCCGTCGGAAAACTGCTTCCCGATGATCCCGTCGGGGCGCGCCCATAACGAGATGCTGCTCGGCGACGCGGCGACCCGCGTCGAAGACGCCATCACCGAAGCAGGCAAAATGCTGGTCTGAGCTGCTGGCGAAGAATTGCGAGTGGAGAAACGCCGCGTGAACACGACAACGACAAGTCACTATCCCGCCCAGACCAGCGCCGAGAAGGTCGAGACCCGCACGCTTTGCGTCCTGGTCGACAATGAGCCGGGCGTGCTGGCACGCGTGGTCGGCCTGTTCTCCGGCCGCGGTTACAATATCGATTCACTCACTGTCTCGGAAACCGAGCACCAGAAGCATCTGTCGCGCATCACCATTGTCACGCGCGGCACGCCGATGGTGCTCGAACAGATCAAAAATCAGCTCGATCGCCTGGTGCCGGTGCATCGCGTCGTCGATCTGACGAGCGCGGGACCGGCGATCACGCGCGAGCTGGCGATGGTGAAAGTGCACGGCACCGGCGATCAGCGCATGGAGGCGCTGCGGCTCGCCGACGCGTTCCGCGCCCGCGTCATCGACGCCACCACCGAGAGCTTCGTGTTCGAGATCACCGGCGCCTCCGACAAGATCGAAAGCTTCATCAATCTGATGCTGCCGATCGGACTCGTCGAAGTGTCGCGCACCGGTGTCGTCGCCATCGCGCGCGGACCGGAGGGGATGTAATTTTCGTCGTCATGCCCGCGCTTGTCGCGGGCATCCACGTCTTCATTGCGGGCCCAAAGACGTGGATGGCCGGGACAAGCCCGGCCATGACGGGTTCATACTACGCCGCCGAGCGCTGCGCCGCCGGGGCATGGCGGAGCACGAAAGCCGTAAAGCCGTCGACAAAGCCCTGCAGGAATTTCTTCGTGGCTTCGTCGGTGACATTGCCATGACCGTCGATCAGGCCCTCTTTGAACGTGACATAGATCTCGCCGCCGAACAGAAAGGCGCTGAGGCTGCCGCTGAGCACCTGGCGCAGATGCGACTGCGCCAGCGCCGCACCGAGCGCGCCGGGCGACGTGCCGGCGATGGCAATCGGCTTGCCGGCCCAGTTGTTCTTGCCCCACGGCCGCGTGCCCCAATCGACCGCGTTCTTGAGCACCGTCGGGATCGAGCGATTATGTTCCGGGGTGACGATAAGGACGCCGTCGGCCTTCGCCAGTTCGTCCTTGAAGCGAACGACTTCGGGCGCGAGGTTGTTTTCGTGGTCCTGGTTGAACAGCGGCAGATCGTCGATGCGGACGAATTTCGGCTCGAACTTGCCGGCGCCGAGCTTGGCCAGCGCCTGCGCGAGTTGGCGGTTGATCGAGTCCTTGCGGTTGGAACCAACGATCACGGCGATTTGGGGTACAGTCATGGTTGAATACCTCGGTGATAAATCGTAACTGAGGCTACATAGGTGACTGTGCGCAAAGCGCACAAGAAGGCACATTTATGAAACCTAGACACATGGATTTGCCCTGCAATTGCGTCGCCGTCAGCGACGTACTGACCCGGATCGGCGATAAATGGTCGATGTTCGTGGTCAGCAAGCTCGGCGCAGGCCCGCTGCGTTTTAACGAATTGCGCCGCTCGATCGGGAGCATCTCACAGCGCATGCTGACGCTGACATTGCGCGGGCTCGAACGCGACGGCCTGGTCACCCGCACGGTTTTCCCGACAATTCCGCCACGGGTCGACTATGAGCTGACCCCGCTCGGGCGCGATTTGTTGGAGCCGGTGTCGACGCTCGGCGATTGGGCGATCCGCAATCAGGCGAAAATCGCCCGCGCCCGCGAACAGTTCGACGGGCTCGCGAAAAAGGCCCCCGCATCCGCGCGGCCAGATCCGCGGCAAACCGGGCTTGTCCAAGCCGCCCGTAGAAATTAGAAGCAGCACCTGGATAGTTCATTTGAGCATGATCTTGTCCGAAAACCGGTCTCCACCCTCGGATCAAGTCCAAGGGCGGGCTTTTCGGATCATGCTCTAAACCAGCCGGCCGCCACCCTTCGGGGGATTTTGGCCTCTTTGTAGGGGTGAGACAGATGCGTGTTTATTACGATCGCGACGCCGACCTGAACCTGATCAAGGGCAAGAAGGTCGCCATTGTCGGCTATGGCAGCCAGGGCCATGCGCATGCGCTCAATCTGCGCGATTCCGGCGTCAAGGACGTCGCGGTGGCGCTGCGCAAGTCGTCCGCCGGCGTGAAGAAGGCGGAAGGCGAGAAATTCAAGGTCATGGAAGTCGCCGAGGCCGCCAAATGGGCCGACGTGATGATGATGCTGACGCCCGACGAATTGCAGGGCGACATCTATCGCGACCATCTGCATGCCAACATGAAGAACGGCGCGGCGCTGATGTTCGCGCACGGCCTCAACGTGCATTTCAATCTGATCGAGCCGCGCGCCGATCTCGACGTGCTGATGATCGCGCCGAAAGGCCCCGGCCACACCGTGCGCTCGGAATATCAGCGCGGCGCCGGCGTGCCGTGCCTGGTTGCGATCCACAAAGATGCTTCCGGCAATGCCCACGATCTCGGCCTGTCCTATGCCTCGGCGATCGGCGGCGGCCGCGCCGGCATCATCGAAACCACGTTCAAGGAAGAATGCGAGACCGACCTGTTCGGCGAGCAGACCGTGCTGTGCGGCGGTTTGGTCGAATTGATGAAGGCCGGCTACGAGACGCTGGTCGAAGCCGGCTACGCGCCGGAAATGGCTTATTTCGAATGCGTGCACGAAGTGAAGCTGATCGTCGACCTGATCTATGAAGGCGGCATCGCCAATATGAATTATTCGGTGTCGAACACTGCCGAATACGGCGAATATGTTTCCGGCCCGCGCGTGGTCACGCCCGAAACCAAGGCCGAGATGAAGAAGGTTCTGGCCGACATCCAATCCGGCCGCTTCACCCGCGATTGGATGCTCGAGAACAAGGTCAACCAGACCTCGTTCAAGGCGACGCGCGCCAAGCTCGCCGAACATCCGATCGAAAAGGTCGGCGCCAAGCTCCGCGAGATGATGCCTTGGATCAAGGAACGGGCACTCGTCGATAAGAGCAAGAACTGACCCGTTGCGCTCTGCGTTAAAGAAGGGGCTCGCCGGTGGCCGCCCTTTTTTCAGCATGAGCCAGGCACCCATCGATAATCCGCCCCCTGCCCCACCCCGGACTTTTACCGCCGCACCGGGGTTGTTCTCGCATTCGTGGCAGCTACACTGCCGCGCGCACGACAAAAAACAGCATTGGAGGAGACGTCATGACCACGAAACGACACTGCCTGCTTGCCGCGGCCACTGCGGCGCTCGCTTTCGGCTTTGCCGCGAGCGCGGCGCAAGCGGCAGATCCGTTCTCGATCAAATCGACGACTTTTCAGGAAGGCAAGATGATGCCGAAGAAGGTCGCCAACTCTACGGCCAACGTGCCGAACAATCCGAACTGCGTCGGCGAAAACGTGTCGCCGCAATTTTCGTGGTCGAACGTGCCCGACGGCACCAAGAGCTTCGTGTTCCTGATGAGCGATCCCGAAGGGCGCGGCGGCGCCGGCGTCAGCCATTTCGTTTTCTACGGCATTCCGGCTTCCGTCACCGGCTTTGCCGAAGGCGAGCTCACAAAACCCTCGGATAAATTTGTCGGCGGCAAGAACATCGCCGGCATCGGTACCTATTTCGGACCGTGCACGCCGCCCAACCAAGTGGCCCATCATTACACCTTCGTCCTCGTCGCCACCGATTTCGATCCGCACGAATTGGCGCCGGGCATGACGCGCGAAGAGGTGCTGGCCAAAATCGCGGCCCCCGGCTCGCCGCCTGCGCATACCAAAGGCGTCGCCGGCACGGTCGGTCTGTTCGTCAATCCTTGGCATGAGTGAGCCCTTAACAAGCACGAGCCCAGCATCGGTCGAGCGTGCCGGCCATTGAGATCGGCACGCTCGATCGGGCGCAGATAATATTCGCACCTTGGGGGTGGCCTTTCGCCGTCGCCGCGCGCGGCAAGATCGACGACTATTTCGCCAAGCTGCAGAGCGAGCGGCCCGGCGTCTGGAACGGCCGGGTGCTCCTGCTCAATCGTTTTGAGATCCGCGAACGGGTGCTGCATGGCAGCTGTTTCGAAGCGGACTTTGCGAGCTTCTGCGCCTGGCGCGAATGGCAATGTCCCGATGCCGGTGTGTTCAACGTCTTCGCCGCCGCGGCGGTGTTGAGCGCCGACGGCGCCTATCTGGTCGGCCAGATGGCGTCAGACACCGCCGCCGCCGGCAAGCTCTATTTTCCCTGCGGCACTCCGGAACCGGCCGATCTCGATGCGAACGGCAGGCTCGATCTCGACGGCAATGTCCGCCGCGAGCTTCTGGAAGAAACCGGCCTTGATACGGCCGAACTGGCCGCGGAGCCGGGCTGGAGCCTGGTCCGCGACGGCGGTTATATGGCGCTTCTGAAAACGCTGAGCGCGCGGCAAAGCGCCCAAGAACTATGCGATCGGGTCATGCGTTATATCGGAAGTGAACAACGCCCCGAGCTGGCCGGCATTCGCATGCTGCGCTCGCCGGCAGATTTTGATGACCGCATGCCGCGCTTTGTCACGGCGTTTCTGACTCATTGCTGGTCGTAAGCCTTAAAGTCTTTCAGGGCGCACCGGCCGAACACTTTTGCCCGAGGTCACCATGAATTTCGCCAAGATCGTCAAGCAATGCCGGATCGACAAACCGGGACATTTCAAGCTCGCCGATCACGATCCCGCCGAATGCTTCGGCCTCTCGACCAATATCGACGACGTGCAGCCGATCCTCGCCGAAGGCATCGCCAAGCTTGCCGATGCGCAGCAGCGTCTGTTCGCCGACGGCCGATGGGCGGTGCTGCTGGTGTTTCAGGGCATGGATGCCGCCGGCAAGGACAGCGTCGTCAAGCACGTGATGTCCGGCGTTAATCCGCAGGGCTGCGAAGTCCATGCCTTCAAGGCGCCGAGCGCCGAGGAACTCGATCATGATTTTCTCTGGCGGGTGGAACGCCGTGTGCCGGCGCGCGGTCATATCGGCATTTTCAATCGCTCGCACTACGAAGAAGTCCTGGTGGTGCGCGTGCACCCGGACATGCTGCAGACCCAGAAGCTGCCGCCGGATCTGATCGGCAAAGATATCTGGGACAATCGCTTCAAGGACATCCGCGCCTTCGAGCATCGCCTCGTGCGCAACGGCACCTTGGTGCTGAAATTCCATCTGCGCTTGTCCAAGGAAGAGCAACGCAAGCGTTTTCTGGCGCGGCTCGACGAACCGTTCAAGCGCTGGAAGTTTTCCAAGAACGACATTCTCGAGCGCGGCCGCTGGGACGACTATATGGCCGCCTATCAGGACATGATCCGCGAGACCTCGACCGATTATGCGCCGTGGCATGTCGTCCCGGCCGACCACAAGCACGTGACCTGGCTGGTCGTATCGGCCACGATCATCGAGGCGCTGGAAAAGCTGAAGCTCGATTATCCGAAAGTCACCGGCAAAACGCTCAAAGAACTCGGAGCCTGCACACGTGCGCTGAAAGCGGAAAAGCCGAAGCTCAAGAGCGCGGCGAAAGCCAAAAAATAAGTGCGTTAATCCTCCGACCGGCTCGGATCGATACGCTTGGCGATCCAACGCGCACCCAGACCGGGCCGGACAGAACGACAAGCGGCGGAAACAGATAAAGAAACTCGAGGCCCTTAACTCCCGCGGTCATCCGCCCCGGCGACGAAGAACCTTGCGGACTGGCGTCTTATTCCGCTAAAAGACAGCCGGTCCGGCCCGCGATTAACGTGGAATTCACCTTGATCCGCGACGCTTCGAGGACCTGACGAGGGCAAGCAATGTCTAATCGCCGCGAGCTCCGCGCGATGACCCGGAAGGCCTTGAAGGCCTCGTCCGGCGCTGCCCTTTTGTCTTCCGCGCTTGTCGGCGGGCTCCTGCTCCTTAGCACCCCCTGAGAGCCGGCCGGGCGCTTGCGCCTGGGCACTCAGGGGTCTGCCAGAGCCAAGGAAACCCACGAGCGCCAGCACAGCCGAGGCAAGACAGCCGAGAATCGGCCGGCGCAGAGCAAAAAGGACCACACGCCATGACCTCGCCAACCCAGTCCGACAAGGACCGCGTCGTCATTTTCGACACCACTTTGCGCGACGGCGAACAATGCCCCGGCGCCACCATGACGCACGAGGAGAAGCTCGAAGTCGCCGAGCTCCTCGACACGATGGGCGTCGACATTATCGAAGCCGGCTTCCCGATCGCCTCCGAGGGCGATTTCGCCGCCGTCCACGAGATCGCCAAGCGCACCAAGCGCGCGGTGGTCTGCGGGTTGTCGCGCGCCGCCTTCAAGGACATCGACCGCTGCGCCGAGGCGATCAAGCCGGCGGAGCGCAAGCGCATCCACACCTTCCTCTCCACCTCGCCGGTGCACATGAAATACAAGCTCCAGAAGGAGCCGCAGGAAGTCTATGAGATGGTGATCGCGCAGGTGACGCGGGCGCGCAATTACACCGACGATGTCGAATGGTCGAGCGAGGACGGCACCCGCACCGAATTCGATTTCCTCTGCCGCTGCGTCGAGGCCGCCATCAAGGCCGGCGCCACCACGATCAATATTCCCGACACCGTCGGCTATACGGTGCCGGACGAATATTTCGACATGTTCAAGCGGGTGCGCGAGCGGGTGCCGAATTCGGACCTCGCGCGCTTCTCGGTGCATTGCCACAACGACCTCGGCATGGCGGTGGCGAATTCGCTCGCCGGCGTGCGCGCCGGCGCGCGGCAGATCGAATGCACCGTCAACGGCATCGGCGAGCGTGCCGGCAATGCCGCGCTCGAAGAAGTCGTGATGGCGATGAAGGTGCGCAACGACGTGATGCCGTTCTGGACCGGCATCGATACCACCATGCTGACGCGCGCCTCGAAGCTCGTCGCGGCGGCGACCTCGTTTCCGGTGCAGTACAACAAGGCGATCGTCGGACGGAATGCCTTCGCGCACGAGAGCGGCATCCATCAGGACGGCATGCTCAAGCACACCCAGACCTATGAGATCATGGTGCCGGAGAGCGTCGGCGTGAAACAGACCTCGCTGGTCATGGGCAAGCATTCCGGGCGCCATGCCTTCGTGCACAAGCTCGAAGAACTGGGCTATCGGCTCGCCGACAACCAGCTCGAAGACGCTTTCGTCCGCTTCAAGGCGCTCGCCGACCGAAAGAAGCATGTCTATGACGAGGACATCGAGGCGCTGGTCGACGAGGAGATCGCGACCGCGCAGGACCACATCAAGCTCGTTTCGCTCTCGGTAATCGCCGGCACCCGCGGGCCGCAGCGCGCCACCATGAAAGTGGACGTCGACGGCAAGACGATGATCGAGGAATGCGAGGGCAACGGCCCGGTCGATGCCGTATTCAACTGCATCAAGGCCATGGTGCCGCACGACGCGGTGCTGGAACTCTACCAAGTCCATGCCGTGACCGAGGGCACCGACGCGCAGGCCGAAGTCTCGGTGCGGCTGTCGGAAAATGGCCGCGCGGTGACCGCCAAGGGCGCCGACCCCGACACCCTCGTCGCCTCGGCCAAGGCCTACCTCTCGGCGCTCAATAAGCTCCTCGCGCGCCGGCTGCGCGGCCAGCCCGAAGAGCGCCGGCTGCACTCGACGGATGTGGGCTGACGGTCAGGACGGCACCTTTGGCGACAGCACCCACGGCGCGAAGGCGTTCGCGGTACGCTGCAGGACCGGCGTCAGTTCCGGGAAGTGCCGCAGCAGCAGCGTGGTCATATTGTTGGCGTTGACCCAGTCGATTCCCGGCTGGGTATAGACCGCCGGCGTGAAGTCGTCGGTGAAAAAGCGGTCGCTCTTGATGCGGCGCGACGCCATCAGGATGAAGACCCGGAAGGCAGTGTCGCTGAAGCCGAAGCCTTCCGGGGGTTTTTCCGCATACATGCCGACCATGAGGTCGACCTTGTCGGGATGGCCATAGACTTCACGCAGGGTGCGCACGATGTCGGGGTCGTCGCTCATCTCCTCGAACGAGCGCACCGGCGCCTTGTGGAACAGCTTGCGGAAGCGGTTGTAGCGCGGCACGCCGCGCTCGCGGTCGCGCAGAATGTCGATCGCCGCGAGGTCGATCATCTCCTCGAGATTGGCGCCGTTGCGGCGGCGCATCTGCCGCATCCAGTTCGGGAAGTTGCGCAGCGTGACCGCGCCCGGATTGTTGACGCCGAACGTATAGAGAATGTCGAGCAGTGAGGCGTCGCGCAACGCGTTGTCCATAGCCTTTGGGCCGACAATGAGAGCAGGATCGCTCGGATCGTCGGCGGCGAATTTCAGCACCGCGCCGAGGCTGCCGTCCTTGGCGCGCCGCACCTGGATCTCGTTCGGCAACAGCGGATGCAGCCGATAGACCGCGGTGAACTCCTCGGTGAGGCAGTAATCCGCGCCGGTCTGATTGGTCTCGGAGCCCGGAATGCCGCTGATCGCTTCGCTGGTCGAGATGCGGCCGAGATATTTCTTCACCGGCGCGCCGGCGAGCCCCCACCAATTGGCATCCATGCCGATCTGCAGTGCCGGATTGATCAGGATCGCTTCCGTCCAATCGACGGTGTGGATCTTCGCCACCAGCGCATTGTTGACGAGGCGCGCGACACGGAAGATTTCCGCGTCTTTGTCTGGATCGTCCCGCCATTCCGGAAACGCCGTGATCAGGTGATCGCAGATGGCGTTGTGTTCCAGCGTGAAGAGATTGTGCAGGAGGCTCAAGCCGAGCCACCAATTCGCGGTCAAGCCGGTTTTCTCGAGCCCGGTCGGATAGAGCGGGATCAGCTTGGTCTTCGGGTCGATATTGAGCTTGCCGTTGACGAAGGCCCGATATTTGGCGCCGGCCGCCGAGCCGTCACCGTAGATCTGCGAACTGTCCCACCAATGCGTCTCGGCATTGGTGAACGTGGTGGGGCCGGCGCCGTCATTCGGCTTCCGTGTCGGATCGGCGCGGGTGCGCCGCACCAGCATCTTGCCGCCGGGCCACGAATCGCCGGGCGGGATCGGCACGTCGAACGGATCGTCGTCGATGGGACGCGGCGTGCCGTGATTGAACCAATCGTGGGTCTGAAACTGAATCCAGGCGGCGGCGAGGAGATTGAGGATCGTCGCCGGCTGAAAATCATCGGAGCCGTCGTGCTTTTTCGCCCGCGCCAAGAGCTTGTTGCTGACGAGCCGCGGGCTCGGATCGAGAATATCGCCGTTGCGGGTCGGATCGACCTCGCTCAGCGGGATATTGCGGCCGAACCGCGCGCCCGGATTGCTGAGCGTAAAGGCTGAACTGTCGAACACATCGTCCGGATTGAGGCTCGAATTGCCCATTTCGGGCTTCGACAGATCGTTGAATTGGCCGTCCTCCTCGCGCTCGGACAGATAGCGCGGGTCCCATTGCGGCTTCGGCCGCAAGCCGGCGAGATTGGTGACCGGAATATCGGACGTGTTGTGCAGATTCTCGGCGCGCAGCACTTCGCGCAGCGCGCCGAGATTGAGCACCGCGAGCCATGTCGGCAACTTGTGCCAGATCACGAACAGATTGAGGAATTCGAAGATTTTGATATAGACCACCGCGATCAGCGACTTCGGATCGTTCTCGCGCATGATCATCCGCAGCACGACACAGCCGACGACGGTGATCGCCATCAGGATGCCGAGCAGCCGCGCCACGATCCCGGCCTTGGCGGCCAGCACGGTAGCGCCAAAAAACATGGTGAAAGCCAGCACATGCACGGCGCCGCGCTGGACCCGCACCCATTTGATGTTGTCGCTGACCAGCCACGCCAAAATCACGTCCAGTCCCCACCACGCGGCAAGGAAGAGATCAGGCCCCGGGTGCTCGATGGTGCATTCGGGAAATTGCGGCGTCGCCACCTTGCTGTGGAAGACGACGTTCCAATCGCCGCCGCAGGTGCCGAACACCGCCCAAGAGATATGCACCAGGAACGCCAGATAAGCGGCGGTCCAGAACGCCCGCCAATAAGTATTGGGCGCGTTGCTGCGCGAGAAAACGTGAAAGCAGAGCGCCGGCGTCAGCAACAGCACCGTGACCAGGATCGAGCCGATCACGATGTCATAGGCAAAGCTGTGCGCCGCCACGACCGGCGGCGGCAGCGGCAGCGTCGGGCTGCGTGCGTCCAGCCAGGACTTCAGCGCCGCGCCGCCATAAACGAGCGCGACAAAAACAACGAACAACAGGCTAACGAAAATATATCGCGCCCGCCGCACCGTCTGACTTTCGGTGAATACCCGCATTGCCGTGACCCTTCCCTGTGGCCGAATTCACTGGCCGTGCCAGCGCTGCTGATGTTGTTGCTGCGTTTGCGTGTAACCGCTGTTGAACAGCGTGTCGTAGTAGTCGAGATCGAGATGATGCGCCTGCAGCCAGACGCCCGGCGCGTAGATCGCGTCGCAATGCGCCGGGAAGCGGCCGTGGCGTTCGTAGATGTAGCTGCAGATGTCTTTGGTGCAGGCGATGACGTCGTCGCTGTAATGCGGTACCTGCTTCAGATAAGTCTCGCCGCGATCGCCCTTGAAGACGCGGCGGAAATAAGCGTCGTCGGCATAGGTGCCGCCCGATTTGTATTTGGCGTCGATAACCGCCTGCACCGCATCCGCCATCGATGGATAAAACGGCGGGCACATGCATTGGATGTGCGGCGGCAGGCCGATCGGCTGCGTCCGCACCTTGGTGAAAACGGTGCCCCAGCGCATGAAATCGAGCAGGCGATGGCGCGGGGTGACGTATTGGAAGCCGAGCGCCGGCAACAGCATGGTCGGCGCGATCGAGGCGTGGATCCAGCCGCCGAGCCCCATGGCCTGCAGCATCAGGATGAGATTCTGCAGTAGCAGCTCGGCCTCGATCTGCGTGCGCATGGTGCCGAGCATGCCGAGCGGCAGCTTGATCTTTCGGTTCATGAAGCCGTTGCGGATCCACTTGCCGCAGCCTGCGGGCAGATAGAAATTGCGGTCGTCGAGCAGCGCCGGGCGAAAACCGTCCGGCTCGGTCAGGAGATACATCAGCGCATTGATGTATTGATGCGTCATGTCCACGACCGGAAACAGCACGGTCGAGCCCGGCACGTTGGACAGGAAGCGATTGGAATCGAGATAATTGGGAAACTCGCGCGGCAGGTCCGGCCGCTTGTCGGCGATCTTGACCTTCGACTGTGCGGCGCGGCGGATCAGCACGTCCGGCGTGACCGGCTCGGCCGGGTCGACGTTATCGAGCCGCTTGAGAAAATAGCTGCCGCTGTCGTTGAACAGGAAAAAGTGCGTGGCCTGGCAGTTGTCGGTCGAGCCGGCGGCGCGGCCGGGAAAATTCAGATTGGGCGTGCCGAGAATTTTCTCTCCGCTCGGGCTCTCGAACGGCCGGTCCGGCAGCGTGAGGCCGGTCAGGCCGATGGCGGAGATCAGGACAGCCTCCTCGAGCTCACCGAGCGGCTGCGGCTTGGCATTCGACGTGTAGGTATTGTCGCCGGCGCGAACCGTCTGCAGGCCGAGACTGATGCGCCGCGAGCGGCGTTTGTGAAGCGCTTCGAACAGCGGGTATTTGGTCATTTCGTCGAAGCCGACATGCGAGTCGGACATGAGCACCACTCCCTCGTTCAGAATTTTTGGTCGCGCAATATCGGCGCCGCCGAAATGGCCGGCCGGCGCGTCAGACACCCCCCAGTTTCTTCACGATGCTTTCTTCGATCGCTGCCAGGATGCCGGCCGGGTTCGTGCTGTAATGCGGAATGGCAAGCCGCGCGATTGACGCGTCGATCAGCGTCGGCTTGTTGGATTGCAGCGCGGTCTTGAATGCCGCTTCGAATTCGCCGACGCTTTGCACGCGAAAGCCTTGCGCGCCGCAGGCTTTGGCGTAAGCCACGTAATCGGGATTGGGGAAGTCGACCAGACCGGATTCGTGGAAAGCCTCGAGCTGATAAAGCTTGATCAGCTTGAATTCGTCGTCCTGGAAGATGATCCAGATCACCGGGATGTTGTAATGCACGGCGGTGAGCAACTCGAAACCGGACAACAGATAACCGCCGTCGCCGCAGCCGACCACGACCGGCCGATCGGGGAATGCGACCTTGGCGCCGAGCCCGCCGTTCACCGCCCAAGCCATCGGGCCGAAGCTGCCCGGCTTGCGGTAGTTCTGGCCGCGCCGCAATTGCAGGAAATAGCCGAGCCAGGCGAGATGCGCGCCCGCGTCGGCGAGCACGATGGCATCCTTGGGCAAAAGCTTCGACAGCGACTGCACCATCTGGCCCGGATGGATGTGATTGGGCTCGAGATTGAAGTTCGGTGCGTTGAGATGGCGATCCTTCTCGACATGTGCCTGCGCCGCGGCCTTGACCAAAGGCGACAGCGCCGCGGTCAGCGCCGCGACCGCAGGCTTGGCATCGCCAACGATGCCGTAATCGGCCGGATAGACCTTGCTGATCTCGGCAGCGGAAATGTTGATGTGAACGAGTTTCTTGCCGGTCAGGAGATCGCTGCGGAAGTTGAAGGTCGCATGCTGGGCGAAGGAATTGCCGACCGCGATCACGACATCGGCGGCGACGAAGGCCTTGCCGGCCGAGGCGTGGCCGCTGTCGGCGAACACGCCGAGCGCCAAAGGATGATCCTCGGCAATGATGCCTTTGCCGTCGAGCGTCGTCGCAAAGGGGATTTCAAAGCGTTCGACGAAAGCCTGCAGCTCGGGCCCTGCGCCGCTCCTTATCGCGCCAAAGCCGATCAGCGCGATCACCGACTTGCCGCGCCCGAGTGCGTCGGCAATGGCGGCAGCGGCGGCCGCGACCGCCGCCGGGTCGGGCGCGACCGGCTTCACGTCGAGCCGGATGTCGCGGTAATTGTCGACCGACTGCCCTTCGAGCGTCAGATCCTCGGCGACATGAATGTGCACCGGCCCGGGACGGCCTTCGCACGCAAGATTGACGGCCTCTTCCAGCATGCCGCAGGTCCTGCCGATGTCATCGAGCAGAAACGAGCGCTTGGTCGTCGCCGCGAACATGGCTTGCGAATCCGGCGTGCGGCTCAAGCCGGACGTCTCGTTCAGCGCGCCTTTGCCCTTCCACACCTCGCGAGAGAAACCGGAGATCGCCAGCACCGGATAGGAATCCGACATCGCGACCGCGAGCCCGGAAAACAGGTTGAAGGCGCCGGGTCCGGCGGTGGCGAAGCACACGCCCAGGCGATTCGAGAAGATGGCGTAGCCGCAGGCCATGAAGGCGGCGGCCTGCTCGTTGCGCGTCACCACGGCACGAATTTTTGTGGAATGTTTCAGCGCAAGCAGAAGGCCGGCGGCATTCTCGCCGGCGCCGCCGAAGGCCGCGTCGACGCCAACGCTTTCCAGCCCTTTGACGATCGCCTCATATACACGCACTGGTCGCGCCCTTCTGTCCAAGCGACGGGGGCTTCTCCGCGACGGCGCGCCGCCAGCCTCGGCTGGGCAGCGCGGATCAGGCTATATCAGGGTGCGAAAGTTGCAACTGTAAATGGAGCGTCTCGCCTTTGCAGCCCTATACACCCGATGGCACGGATGCCTCCGGGGCCGGCTTGTTCCGCGTCGGCGCCGGCCGCAAGCGCACTGTTACTTAGGGCTGCTTGATCGCAGTGTGACGCTTGGCATTGTGCCCGCAATGGCCTAGATACGGCTCGCACAACGCCCGGGCGCGGCGTTGCGGCATGGTGGTTTCGCCTAACCTCTTGGAATTCCTCGGTTAGGGCGCATAGCTCAGTTGGTAGAGCAGCTGACTCTTAATCAGCGGGTCCAAGGTTCGAGTCCTTGTGCGCCCACCATTTCATCAAATTATTTCAGTAGCATAGTGAGACGGAATCAAGGCTGCGGTTTATAAGGAAAATTTATAAAGACATATAAAGCCGCATAATCATTTTCACCGAGAATGAGTTTTCGCGTTTCCGCGACCCTATAATTAATGGTCACATCTCGCGACGTCCTCGCCCTTCCTCAACTCGACACACATTACTGACACTCAATCTGCGACCTCACCTTGACGCTTAGACAGACGCTCCAAGCGAATGCAGAACAAGCTCGGGACGCGACGTATGAGAAAACAGCATCCCTCGACGCAAAACAATGCCGGCAAGCATTTGCAGTCTTTATTCACCGATTGGATCGCGCCGTTTATGGTAATGCCGCGATACGTTTTGGGAAGCGGATCAAAGTGATCCCAGTCGTCGAGAAGAGCGATCTCAGCCGATGGCATCTTCATGCGGCGATCGAGCTTCCTGTCTACATTTAAAACAAGAATTTCGACAAGCTAGTTCGACAATGTTGGTGGAAGGTGGATTGGGCGTATCACCGTATTGACATTAAGCGGTCACGATCTTGATCAAACATCTTGAACTCGTTTTTATCGATTAGACGGAAACACGCGAAGCGTCTTTCTCGAAGAGAAATCATGTCGCAGATTAAACGATATACGATCTTGATCGTCTTATCGCATTTTGAATGTCGCTCCGAATTTATATCTTTCTTGAAATTCTTCGATAAGAAAGCTGCGATATGCGTAGCATTTTTCGCGTAGCAGAATGATCGCACGTTTTTTGGCTTTATCTGCTTATGTGTGCGAGATCGTTATTTTTGCTTCTTTGATTGAATCATGACTTTGATCCTGATCGAACGTCGGTATCAGAAAAAGATTGAATTTGGATTTTTGAATTTACTGCCCCGAGAGAAGAAGCCGACGTCGCGGGTCATAACAAACGGCGACATTGTCTAACCGCCGACGGTTTAGAAACGTCCGTGCCATTTGGGCGATTGATCTGGCGGAGCGGTCAATTCACTGATAGTATTTTTGTGCAAAGTGAGTAGCGCTGGCCACCGACCAACTCCTGGAAGGAGAGTTTTATGGCAGCCCAAACAATTCTCGCGATTGCAATTGGCGACCCATCGATGAGCCGCACGATTGGTGCAAGGACGTCATCGGTCGGAATACGTCCGTACATCCAAGGATTAATCACATATTTGTCGCAGCAGGGAGTACCCGGCAGCAATCCCGCACGAAACTATGCCATCGGCGTGGACTACGTTATTGATTACCAAGAATGCTGGGAGGACGACGAAGACTTCTCTGGGACACCTAATATCATCTTTTGCATGTCTACTCCCGTGACAAGAAAAGCAAAAGCCTTCACCTCGACCACACCGATCGTCGGAGTATTTTCAGAAGCGGCAGCCGAAAAATTCGATCAAACACCAAATGTCTGTGGACTGAACGCAAAACGAATCCAAATAGCCCGCGAATACTACGACAAATTCCTGAGCACCGTAAACCTCACAAGCATTTACGTTTTGCACAGAGTTGGGAATACAGCGTCGACAAAGGCCTTGAAGACTATCAAGCAGACGCCGCTTACAATACCGCTCAATGTGCTTGATGTTACGATCGCCCCTAATCACGATATGAAAACGTTAATTGATGGAATTCCGGCTGGCTCGGGTCTGCTAGTTCTCCCTGTCGATGTTTTCTTCGGGGCAGCAGCCTTCATTAATTCGGAAGCGGCAGCCAAATCTGTTCCTGTCTTTTGGCCGGTTACGGATTGGGTGGGCACCGGGATCGGTGGGCACGGAGCACCACAAGAAAGGTGCGGCGAGTTAATGGGCCAGCAGGTTCAATACATTCTCGAGCATCCTGGCCAAATTCCCACCAACAGTGCTGATCGGTTCCTAACTGTTCAGCCTAACGATATCAAATGGGTGGCAAGTAAAGCCGTTGCCAAAGCTCTCAATATTAAGCTCCTGGCGCCTCGTGGTCTGGAACATCTGTGAGACCTAACGCACGCGCTTTCGTGCTTGAGCTGTGGCGGTCGTCACAGTACCGGTTTAGTCTGGGTGATATTGTAGCTCGATTGGCAGCACTAGTTCATCGCACTCGCAGGCTCAAAGAGCCTGCCTGTCTGGGAAATCCCGGATTTTGGTGTGAAGGATATGGGCGCGCGGACCGATAAGCAGTGGCGATATAGTGTGTTGTTCGATCACTTGAAGACCGAACACATCCCTACTTTTCCCGGCTCATTTGAAGTAACCACCGAAGGTCGCGCAGAGATCGAGGCCACCGAGGGTAAACCCGGCAGGCCAATTCTTGGCTTCATGACTTCTCAGGGCACCCTTGGCTTATTGACAGGCTTAAAAAACGACAAGGGCGAAGAGCTTACCGCCGGGGACGTTCTAGCGTACCACGGTCGCGTCGAAGCGTGGACGGCGGCCAACACAGGGCCGCATCAAATTCTCTACCCGGAGCGCTGGGTAGACGCACACTTCGCGCAATTCACACTGAAGGCAGATATGAAAAGATTTCTCACCAAGTGGGGAGGTTCGATCCGGCAGCCATCAGCGGCGCAGCGTGCGGCTTGTAAGACCGCGAAAGAGATCGAATTTATGTACACAAAAAACCCGCGCGCTACATCAAACGAGACGCACCACACCGTCATAATTGACCAGGGGACGCAGAAGCCTACATCCCACTAACTGCGCTGCCGCCGCTACGCTGAACATGTCTAGACGTGAATCACGCCTCGCATGCGACTTCAGTATCTATCTCGCTCGCATGTAAGCGGAGTTGATGGAGCCACCACCTCTGCGGTTAGGATTTGTGTATTTCATTTCGTTATCCGAAAGCGCGGTGATAATGCGCTCTCCATCGGTTCCGTTCTGGTTGGGGAATGAACTCCGCTCGATGTGAAGAGCGATAGCTCTTCCAGAGCGCTGGCCTAACTTAGTACGATGCGTTGTCGTGGCTGGGAGGCGAACCTGAGGCGGCGAGTATTTCTCGGTGCTTTAAGCGGCGCGGCGGTGGCAGTTTGGCTGTTGCCGGCGCGGGCGCAGCAAGCCATGGCTGTGCGGCGGATTGGTGTGCTGACGGGCGGGTCGGGTCCGGATTCGGAAGCACGGGTCAAGGTTTTCGAGCAGGCACTGGAGCAAATAGGCTGGGTCGATGGCCAAAACGTGCAGATCGACATACGCCACGGCGCTGGTGACCCAGACGCCATTCGCAAATACGCCGCAGAATTTGCAGCACTCAGACCGGACGTGATCCTGACCATTGGCGGCACAGCAACAGGGATCGTGCTCCAGGCAACTAAGACAGTGCCAATCGTGTTTACAATCGTTCCAGATCCCGTAGGCTCCAAATTTGTCAACAGCCTGTCTCATCCGGATCGCAACGCGACCGGTTTCTCGCAATTTGAATATAGCTTAGGCGGGAAATGGGCCGAACTGCTAAGGGAAATCGGACCGGAGGTGGTCCGGGCTGCAGTTCTGCGTGATGCTGCCGTGCCCGGCGGAATTGGTCAGTTCGCGGCCATCCAATCCGTAGCGCCCTCGCTGGGAATAGAGGTCATCCCAGTCGATGTACGGAGTGCTGCAGAGATCGAGAAAAATGTTAGTGCATTTGCCCGGGCCAGCAAAAGCGGGCTGATTGTGTCATCAAGCACGAGTGCTTTGGTGAATTGGGATCTGATAATTGCTCTAGCAGCTCAGTACAGGTTGCCTTCAGTGTATGCTCAGAGGGAATTCGTTGTCGCAGGTGGCCTACTCTCATATTCCGCAGATTTTCCTGCGCAATTCCGCAGCGCTGCAAGCTACGTCGATCGGATACTCAAAGGCGAGAAGCCAAGTGACCTACCGGTACAGGCGCCGACCAAGTACAACTTGAGCATCAATCTCAAGACTGCGAGAACGCTCGGTATCGCTATTTCATCGGAACTGCTCGTTAGAGCCGATGAGTTGATTGAATGAATCGTGACCAACGTTCTGAGCCATCTCGTCCAATCGAGCTTGCGGTTCACGCCGGGCTTGAGCACATCGAGCGACTGCCGAACGCCGATGGTTGGCGTGTTCAGGAGCGCGACTGCCGGGATTGGAACGGTGACGGTGTTGATGCCAACGGTGACGGTGTTGATGCCGATGTGCTTCGTATTCGAACAGCGTCGACTAGTTTTTGGTCAGCGCGTGTTGCAGACCGGCGGCCCGCGTTTTTGCTCCAGCAGGACCGATAGTATTGCCGCAGCTAAGCATCATGCCGGCTTTTAAGTTCAAGAGTTACCAGTCGGGCGAGTAGCGTTGCCGGATAGAGCTGGCCGACGATGGCCTCAATATTGGCGAGACTACGCGCATAGGGATGCACTGGCACAATGTCCCCATAGCCGGTCGTCGTCAGCGTCACAAAGCTAAAGTAGATGAGGTTCCCAGCAAAGTTATTGTTTAGCGGCTCAAGATTAGTGACCGCATTAGGCTCAAGAACGGTCACCAAACCGATCAGTCCGGCGAATATCTGTCCGATGACGAGATATAAAAGGACTCCGCCGATGATCCGATGCAACGTTACCCTTCCTGGTGCGAATACGGCACGGGCGACAAAGGCGCTTAGCGTTAATCCCGCGATCAGCCAAGCTACCGCGTCGAGGAGTTTGTCCATGACTGAAGGCTGTCGCCAGCCCATCGCTACAGCGACCACGACGAGCGCCATGGCGAACAAAATCAATATGAGGGCGAGGCGGTTGCCCGACACAATAAACCCCGCGGGGATGAGCACCAGCCCAAAGAGAAGGCCGAACGAAGGCGCCGGCAAAACTCCGTTCGCTTGCAGGGGAGCTACTACAAACAGGAGAACTGACAGCAAGATCGTCAGCGCCGTTAACAGCTGATCGCCGAGTCGCTCGTGTCGGCAGTGGGATTGTCCTGCGGTCATCCGGCCCAACTCGCTTGGGAGGAAGATACTTTTAAGTTCCGGGGGCCTGTGTCAATGCCGGCGCCCGTCGTTGCGGTACAACGCGCCGCCGGCATCCGGCGCGCTCACCCGCCGGTCCCGAATAGTCCCGCCCAATCGAGCTTGTAGTTCACGCCGAGCTTGAGCACATCGAGCGACTGGCGGACGCCGATGGTCTGCGTGTTCACCAGCGCCACCGCCGGGAACGGAACGGTGACGGTATTGATGCCGATGTGCTCGTACTCGAACAGCGTCGACCAGTTTTTGGTCAGCGCATATTGCAGGCCGACGCCGGCCATCCAGCCGGTGGCGGCCTTGTCGACCGTTTCGTTGCCTAGCGTATTGCCGGCGGTGTTGCCGTAAACCGCATAAGTCGAACCGACGCGCGCGGCGCCGGCCTTGGCGTAAATGAGCGATTGCCCGAAGGCATAGCCGAAGCGCGCGCCGGCGGTGCCGATATTGTCGACATAGTGCTGGCAATCGAGCCCGCCGATGCCGGAAAAGCAGGTGTTTTCGCCGCGCAGATTGGCGGCGGCGAGTTCGCCTTGCAGGCCGACGACCCAGGGTCCGGTTTGCCAATCGGCACCAATCTGACCGCCGCCCAGCGGGCCGGTGCTGTGCACGGTGTCGCCGAAGCCAGCGATATTGGTCAGCCCGGCACTCGAAGTCGAGCCGAACGGATCGGTCCAGCGATCGTCGCTCCAGCCGCCGCCGAGATAGCCGCCGAGATAAAATCCAGTCCAATCGGCAGCGGCTATGATGGCGGCCGCTTTGGCGCGCTGCGCTTCCGGCGCGGCATCGTCGTTCGCTGCGCCGCCCCAATGATAATCCGATTGCAGGAAGAAACCGTAACGCTCGGTATTGAAACGGCCGAGCTGCGTGACCAGCGGCGGCGGCTCGCCGAGGAAATTGAATATTTCCGTGCCGGTATCGGTATTCCACGCCCAGTACCGGCCGCCGGCGCCGACATTCCAGTTGCTGGTGATGGCGTAACTCAAAATGCTTTCGAGCATGACGCCGTTGCCGGTCTTGGCGGCTTCCGGCAGCAGCAATTCGCGCAAATTGTGATCGTCCTGGCCGGAGAACACTGTGTACGGAACATAAGCCGCCTCGGCGCTGAACTTGAGCGCATCGGTCAACCAGAATTCGGAGGTCAAACCGAGACGCAGCGAGCTGAAATCATCGTCCTCGGCAAAAACCTGAAAGTTCGGATCGACCTCGAAGCAGGTGGTATCGCCGGCGGCCTGATTGCAGCCGAAGCCGTTGATGTGTTGGGTGTAATAATTATAGCCGACAAAGGCGCCGAGCTTGGCCGCCGGCGTCTTCAGGAACGTATAGCCGAGGTCGATGGTAGCGTAAGCTAAATGCCCCGACACCGGAGAGACCGTGTTGGAATAGGCGCCGCCGAAACCGGGAAAGTCCTCGTCGATCAGATTGCCGCCGGTGATGGCGCCGGCGCCGAGATATCCTTTGACGAAAAAGCCGCTGGAATGATCCGCCCGGGCGAACGTCTCGCCGGAATAAGCGTCGAGATTAATATAAGTCAGCCGCGAATTGAGCGTCGACGGCGCCGGCGGCGGACCGAGCAGCGGCTGCGGCGCGCCGATTTTGCCGGAACTGAACCAGAACCGGGTGCCGACGTCGAACTGCCAGTCCGGCGGACTCGCCGGAAGAAATGCAATCGTCGGCGCGTTGCGCCACGGATCGGCGCCGGACGCGGGCGCATCGGCAACGCCGAAGCGGTAGTTCAGCCCGACGCGCAGCAGATTCGCTTCGAAACTCATCGTCTGCGTGAAATTCTGCGGCGCTGGCGGCGGTTCCAAAAAATTGCTGCTGACCTGACGCGCGGTCACATTGCCGAATTTGACCAGAAGATACTCGGCCTTCAGGCTGAGCCGGTTGGTCAAAGCCGTCTCGACGCCGCCGCCGAAGGCATAGCCGGCCCGCACGCTGGCGACATCGGCCTCCTGCACGGCGCCGGTGACGCCGCCTTTCTCATTGCCGTCGGTGAAGAGAAACTGCCCCCGAAGCTTGGTCAGCGCCAAGCCGCCGGTCACATAGAGCAGCCAGTTGTTGGCGGTGATACCGAGACGCGGACGCAGCGTGAAAAGCCAATCGGCGTCGGCATAGGAACTGACGACGAACTGATTGAATCGGAAACCGCCGCTGGAAAATCCAGAGCCACCGGCCGGATAGAAATTCGCGCCGCTATTCGCCGCGCCGATGAGATGCAGATAATCGAGCTCGGCTTCGAGCCCGAGCACCGCGCGATCGGTTTGCCAGTTATAACCGAATTGCGCGCCGCCGACGAAACCGACGGGATTTATCCCTTGCGCTCCGGCCACGTTGACGGCAGCGACGTCGCGTGGATGAAACAGATACGCGTCGAGCGATGTCGTGGTCGTCGGATCGTACGATCCCCACGCGGCGCCGACATTTACACCGCCGTAAAATCCGGTCCAGTTATAGGTCTGCGGCGGCGGCAATTCCGGAGCCGGCTTGATGGCGCGCACTTTGGCCGGCTTGTTGTTGGCGAGCGCGAGCTTTTCGCTAGCTTGCGCGAAATGCCCAGCCTGCAGACCAAGAATGAATACCGACACGGCGATGCCGCGTACGCAAACACGCGCCATACCTGCCCCGCAACCCGCTCACACGCATTCCAATCGCCCCAACCGGATTACACCTCCCTCGCACGGCACGGGAAGGCCGGATTCGGCCGAATCGACCTTATTCTGTGACGCTGTTGCGTAGTGAGCACAGAGCTGGATTCAGTTACAGAGATGGAATCTGTATGTGGCTCCCGCGGCTTTTGCGGCGGCCCGCAGCGGGAGGTGCGTCATGACCGAGATCAAGAGATTCGATGCCGCACGCGCGGGTCTGCTCGACGGCGTGCGCGTCGTCGACCTGTCACGGCTCGTCGCCGGCAATATGGCGACGCATGTGCTCGCCGATTACGGCGCCGACGTGATCAAGGTCGAGCGTCCCGGCAAAGGCGACGACCTGCGCAGCTGGCGGGTCAAGGGCATCGAGGTTTTCTGGAAAGTCTATTCACGCAACAAGCGCAGCGTCGCGCTCGATCTGCAGAGCGACGACGGCCGCGAATTTCTGTGGCGGCTGATCGATACCGCGCAAATCCTGGTCGAGAATTTCGTGCCCGGCACGCTGGAGCGCTGGGGCATGGGCCCCGACGACCTGCTGCGGCGTAATTCAAAGCTCATCATCTTGCGCGTGTCCGGCTGGGGCCAGACCGGGCCGTGGCGCGGCAAACCAGGCTTCGGCACGCTGGTCGAAGCGATGTCCGGTTGGGCCTTCATGAACGGACATGCCGACAAGCCGCCGACTTTGCCGCCGCTCGCGCTCGCCGACATGATCTCAGGTCTCTATGGCGCGGCGGCGGTGCTCGCGGCGCTGCGCGCGGTCGAGCGAGGCGGCGCGGGAGGCCAGGTCATCGATCTTTCGCTGTTCGAGCCGATTCACGCCATGGTCGGCGCGGAAGCTGCGCATATCCGCCTCGGCCAGCCGACGATGCGCTCGGGCAACCAGTCCTCGCACACCGCGCCGCGCAATGTGTATCGCTGCAAGGACGAACGCTATGTCGCAATGTCGGGCTCGATGCAGTCGATGGCGGAAAAGATCATGGAAACGATCGGCCGGCCCGAGCTGAAAACCGATCCGCGCTTCATCGACAACACCGCGCGCGTCGCGCATCGTAACGAGCTCGACGAGATCATCGGCGCCTTCATCGCGCAGCGCGGCCAGGCCGAAAATCTGGTGCTGTTCGAGAAAGCCGGCGTCACTGTCGGGCCGGTTTGCTCAGTCGCCGACTTGATGAGCGATTCTTATGTCGAAGGACGCGAAGCCATCGTCGAAGTCGAAGACCGCGATCTGGGCAGTATCCCCATGCATAATGTCATCCCGCGCTTTTCGGCGATGCCGGAGCCGTTCCGCCGCCAAGCGCCCAGTATCGGCGAGCATACCGAAGACATTCGCCGCGAGCTTGGTTTGCCCGCGGCGAAGCCGGCGAAGGCGAAATCGTAACCGGCGCCGCGCTGTCCGCTGTCAAGCCGCGGCGACGCTCGCCACCGCATCCAGTTCATTGAGCGCGTCGTGCGGCAACACGCACGCGGCCGCGGCGAGATTCTCCTGCAAATGCGCGACCGACGAGGTGCCGGGAATGAGGAGAATGTTCGGCGCGCGGCGCAACAGCCAGGCGAGCGCGACTTGCATCGGCGTTGCGCGCAAGCGCGCGGCGACGGCCGACAAAGTCGACGACTGCAGCGGGCTGAAGCCGCCGAGCGGAAAATACGGCACATAGGCGATGCCGTTCCGTGCCAGATCGTCGATCATCGCATCGTCGGTCCGATGCGCGAGATTATAATGGTTCTGCACGCAGACGATGTCGCAGATGCGGCGTCCTTCCGCGACCTGCGTGGCGGTAACGCTGCTTAGCCCGATGTGGCGCACCAGGCCCTGCTGCTGAAGTTTTGCCAGCACGCTAAGCGATGGCTCGATCGATCCTTCGTCAGGTCCATGCGATCCGTCGCGGACGCCGTGCATGCTGCGAAAGTTCACCACGTCGAGAACATCCCGCCCGAGATTGCGCAAATTGTCATGGACCGCCCGCGTCAGCTCCTCGGGCGACAGAGCCGGATTCCACGAGCCCTCGGCACCGCGCAGTGCGCCGATCTTGGTGACGATGACGAGGTCGTCGGGATAGGGATGCAGCGCTTCCCGGATCAGCTGGTTGGTAATATGCGGGCCGTAGAAATCGCTGGTGTCGATGTGGTTGACGCCGCGCGCTACCGCCTCGCGCAGCACGGCGAGCGCCGCGTTATGATCCTTGGGCGGGCCGAACACTCCGGGCCCCGCAAGCTGCATGGCGCCATAGCCCATGCGATGAACGCTGCGGTCGCCAAGAGTAAAAGTGCCGGATTGGTCGATGCTGGACATGATCGATCTCCTCTGAAGACCAGGCACAGCTAGGCGTTGCCGGTGTGTGCAATAAGCCGGTACAATCCGCACAAGCTGTGCGGATTTGTGAACAATGAAGGTCGATCTGGGTGATTTGAACGCCTTTCTGGCGGTGGCGCGCGCCCGCGGCTATCGCGACGGCGCACGGGCCAGCGGATCAAGCGCATCCGGACTGAGCGAGGCGGTGCGCCGGCTGGAAGCGCAACTCGGCGTCAGGCTCCTCAACCGCACGACCCGCAGCGTCGTTCCGACCGAAGCCGGCGCGCGGCTTCTCGAACGGCTCGGCCCGGCACTGACCGAGGTGGATGCGGCGCTCGATGTGGTGAATGGCTTTCGCGACCGGCCGGCCGGCACGCTTCGGCTTAACGTCCCGGTCAGCGCAGTGCGGCTGGTGCTGCCGGCGATCGTGCCGCCGTTTCTCGCCGCCTATCCCGAGATCCAGCTCGAAGTGATCGCCGAAGACAGTTTCGTCGACGTGCTCGCGGCCGGCTGCGACGCGGGCATTCGCTACGACGAGCGGCTGGAGCAGGACATGATCGCCGTGCCGATCGGACCGCGCATCCAGCGCTATGCGGCCGCCGCAGCTCCCGCCTATCTCGACCGCCGCGGCCGACCCGAGCATCCGCGCGATCTGCTCCGCCATGCCTGCCTGCGCGGCCGCTTCAGCAGCGGCACGATGACGTCGTGGGAATTCGAGCGCGATGGCGAAGTGGTGCTGATCAACCCCGCAGGGCCGCTGCTCGTCCGCGTCGGCGCGGCGACCGATCTTGCCGTCGACGCGGCCATCGCCGGCACCGGCATCATCTACCTGTTCGAGGACTGGCTGCGCCCGTATTTCGATCGCGGCGCGCTCGAGCCCGTGCTCGAACCATGGTGGCTGCGCTTCTCGGGAATGTTCCTCTACTATCCCGGACGCCGCCTGGTGCCGGCGCCGCTGCGGGCCTTTGTCGATTTCGTCAAGGCATCGGCTGATCGAGACTGACAGTGCGCATCGTGATGTCTGCGGCTATGGCTGCTTCGCCCGCGCGGCATCGAGCGCGTCGTGGATCATCCGCCCGAGCGCCGCGATCTGATAAGGCTTGCGCAGCAGCGGAAATTCCGGATCGGTCTCGAAGGCATTGGTGTAACCGGTGGTCAGCACCACCGGAATATGCGGGTATTCGCTGCAAACCGTTCGCGCCAGCGCTAAGCCGTCGATCCGGCCGGGCAGAACGACATCGCTGAAGACGAGCCGCACGCTCTTGCCGTTGGCAAGAACTGCGAGCGCGGCCGGCGCGGTCTCGGCCTCGATGGTGCGATAGCCGAGCTCTTTCAGCAACGACACCGCGACATTGCGCACATCGGCATTGTCTTCAACCACCAGCACGGTCTGCCGCTCGGCGGCGACATATTGGCTTTCCTCTTGCGGCGACGGCGCGGCCACTGCGGCATGGCTGCGCGGCAGATAGACCGTCACCGTGGTGCCGTGGCCGGGCTCGCTGTCGATCGCAACCGTGCCACCCGACCGCCGCGCAAAACCATAGACCTGCGACAGGCCGAGACCGGTGCCTTTGTCGGGGCCCTTGGTGGTGAAGAACGGCTCGACGACGCGAGACAGCAGATCGTGCGGAATGCCGGAGCCGTTGTCGGCGACGCTGAGCGCGACAAAATCGCCGCTGAGCTGTTCCGGCAGACGGCCGGGCTCGATCGCTACATTTTCCGCCGCGATCACGATGCGCCCGCCGCTGAACGGTATGGCGTCGCGCGCATTGACGCTCAGATTGACCAGCGCCAGTTCCAGCTCGGATTTGTCGACGCGCACCGGCCACGTGTCGTCGGGCACTTCGATCTCGAAATCGATATTGACGTACATCGAGCCGGCCAGCACATCGCGGATGGCGTGGACCGTCTCGGCCGGACTGATCACAGTCGGGCTCAGCGGCAGCGTGCGGGCGAAGGAGAGAAGCTGCCGCGTCAGATTCTCGCCGCGCGTCGCCGCCATTTCGATCGCGGCGACGGCGCGCTGATCCCGGGTCTCTTTCAGATGATTCTTGAGCCGCTGAGCGTGGCCGCTCACGATCATCAGAAGATTGTTGAAGTCGTGGGCGATGCCGCCGGTGAGCTGGCCGATCGCGTCCATTTTCTGCAGATGCGCGGTCTGCCGCTGGGCGCGTTCGAGCGCCGCGGCTGTTTCTTTCTCCGCGGTGACGTGCCGGCCGGCGAGATAGATCAGGCCGCCGCTCTCGGTCATGGTCCATTGCAGCCAGCGGTAGGATCCGTCCTTGTGGCGGAAGCGATTTTCCACGCGCACGGTCAGCTCGCCCCGCGCCAATTGCTCGCGCGCCGCGATGGAATGCGCCGCATCTTCGGGATGCCGGAACTCGCTGACATTCATCGACTTGATCTCGGCCTCGTTCCAGCCGAGGAGCCGCGTCCAGGCCGGATTGATGCTCAGAAAGAAGCCCTCGAAATTCGACACCGCGAGCAGGTCTTCGGAGACGTTCCAGATGCGGTCGCGCTCCAATGTGCGCTTATGCACCTCGGCTTCGAGCCGCTCGCTGAGCTTGCGCAATTCCGCTTCGATCCGGGTGCGGGCATGATCGGCGCGCATGCGCTCGATGCCGAAGCCGAGCTGGCGCGCCAGAGTTAAAGTGAGCTCGATATCCTCGCGGGCGAATTCGCGTGGCGCATCGTAATAGGTGACGAATTTGCCGATGACCTTGCCGGCCGCCATCAGCGGAATGAAAGCGAGCGCACCGATGCCTTCCTGTTTCGCCGCGGCCTTGACCTCCGCGCCGAAGCCGGCGCTGTCGACATCGGCAATGCAGACCGGCTCCGGATTGACGGCATCGGTTTTCCACGGCGACAGACCTTCGGCGGCAAGGCGATAGCGGTCGGACAGGCCGCGCCAGGCGGAAAACCGCATGACGCCTTCGCTGTCGAAGCGCTGGATCGAGGCGCGGCGGCAATGCAAGGCGGCGATGATCGCATCCAGCGTCGCCTCGTAGACATCGTTCAACGAGGCGGCGCGGTAAAGCCGGTCGGTGAAGCGATAGAGCGCGGCCTGCTCGTCGGCGCGCCGCGCCATTGCGGCTTCGGCGCGGCGCTGCTCGGTAACGTCGAGCAGTGAAGCGATCCAGCCGACAGCCTTGCCCTTGGCATCGAGTTCAGGCCGATAGGCGATGAGCAGACGGCGCGATCCGATATTGGCAAAATCGAGATTGCATTCGAAATTGACCGCCTCCCCGCGCAATACGCGTTCGGCATAGGGACCCAGCGTGGCAAGCCCCTTCTCGCCGAGCACTTCGCCGATGGTCTTGCCGATGATCGCGGCGCGCGTCTGCCCGATGAGATGCGCATAGGCGTCGCTGATGAAGCGATAGCGCATGTCGCGGCTGCAGCGCACCAGCATGAACGGCGTGCGATTGATGACGGATTGCAGCTCGGCTTCGCTGGCGCGCAACGCCTCTTCGGCGCGCTTGCGCTCGGTCAATTCCTGAAAGCTGCAGACGGCGCCTTCGATGCGGCCCAAATGATCTTTGAGCGGCTGAACATTCATCAGCACCGGAATGCGGGTGCCATCGGGCTGTTCAATGACCAGCTCGGCGGCGGTCACGCGCTCGCCGCTGCGCAACGCCTGCGCAACCGGTGTCGCACCGAAGTGCAGCGGCTCGCCGTCGGCGCGATAGCGGCGCAATTCGCCGGCAAACCGCACCGTCGGTTCGCCAAGCGGCAGCTCGCGGCCCCACAGTTCCGCCGCGCGCCTATTATAGCGCACGAGACTGGTATCGGCGCGGCAGACGCAGAAGCCTGTCGGAACAGCGTCAAGCGAACTTTGCGAAATGAGCGTAAAGGCGTCGAGAACCGTCGGCGACGGCTTCATCGCCGCCGCTTTTGCGACAGTCTCGCTACGTTCGATCTTCTTCCGTCCGATCTTGCGGATGGTCTTATGACCCTGGCCGCTCATGGGAACTCACCCCAACCGAAGCAAAGCCCGTTGGCGAGAATTTTCCTCACGCTTCCCGTCCTTATTATGCGCTTTTCCGGGCCCGATTGGGACGCAAATTTCGCATGTCCGGCGAGCCGAAAATCGAGTTTGGTCGCCAAGGGTTAAGCGTGTGTCCATATCACCGTCGCCAAGCGCTGCTATTGGGGCATAATGCGGCCGCCGCAGCCGCGGCATGTCGACAAAACCCTCAATCGACGGCCCGGAAATTGCATGAAATTGTGCGTTTCTTGGCCAAATTTCCGGGGCGTAACGCGTAACCATGTCCATCCTTGCCGGGCTTCATCACGCGACCCGCTACACCTATGACCGGCCGATCGGTCTCGGCCCGCAGGTGGTGCGGCTGCGGCCTGCGCCACACAGCCGCACGCGCGTGCCCAACTACGCGCTGACCGTCACGCCGGCCCAACATTTCGTCAATTGGCAGCAGGACCCGCACGGCAATTGGCTGGCGCGTTTTGTCTTTCCGGAGAAGACCACCGAGTTCTCCGTCACCGTCGACCTCACGGCCGACCTCGAGGTCATCAATCCGTTCGACTTTTTCATCGAGCCTTACGCGGACAAATGGCCGTTCAAATTCGAGCCGGAACTTTACGAGGATCTGCTCGCTTTCATCGGCCCGGAACCCGCCGGGCCGAAGCTCAAGGAATTCGTCTGTTCGATCTCGCGCGAGCCGCGCACCACCATCGACTTTCTGGTCGAGCTCAATCAGCGCCTGCAGCAGCTGATCAAATATGTGGTGCGCATGGAGCCGGGCGTGCAGACGCCGGAGGAGACGCTCGCCGCCGGCTCCGGATCGTGCCGCGATACGGCATGGCTCCTGGTGCAGATCTTGCGCCATATCGGCCTGCCGGCGCGCTTTGTCTCCGGTTATTTGATTCAATTACGGCCGGACATCAAATCGCTCGACGGCCCTTCCGGCACCGACGTCGACTTCACCGATCTGCACGCCTGGACCGAAGTGTATCTGCCCGGCGCCGGCTGGGTCGGGCTCGATCCGACCTCGGGGCTGTTGTGCGGCGAAGGCCATATTCCGCTCGCCGCGACGCCGCACTACCGCTCGGCGGCGCCGATCAGCGGCGCGGTCGAACCGGCCGAGGTCACCTTCACCTTCGACATGAGCGTCAAGCGCATCGCCGAGAAGCCGCGCGTGACCGCGCCGTTTTCCGATGAAGCCTGGCAGGCGCTCGATGCGCTCGGCGAGAAGGTCGACAAGGATCTGAAAAGCAACGACGTACGCCTGACCATGGGCGGCGAGCCGACCTTCGTATCGATCGACGATTATGAGAGCGCGGAATGGAACACCGACGCGCTCGGCCCGACCAAGCGCCAGCGCGCCGACGATCTCATTCGCCGCCTGCGCAACCGCTTCGCGCCGGGAGGCCTGCTGCATTACGGCCAAGGCAAGTGGTATCCCGGCGAGCCGCTGCCGCGCTGGGCCTTCGCGCTGTATTGGCGCCGCGACGGCGTGCCGGTCTGGCGCGATGCCGACCTGATCAACCGCCAAAAGCCCGAGCGCGAAGCTTCGACCGAGGATGCGCAGCGCTTTGCCGAAGGCGTCGCCGCGCGCTCCGGCGTCGCTGCCGAGTATGTGCAGCCGCTCTATGAGGATCCGGTCGACCGGATGCTCAAACAGGGGCTGATCCCGGAAAACTTCGATCCGAACGATCCGAAGATCGACGACCCGCATGAGCGGGCACGGATCTTGAAACTGTTCGACAGTCATCTCGCCGCGCCGCGCGGATTCGTGCTGCCGCTGCAGCGCTGGACCGCGCAGGCCAAGCCCGGCTGGCTCAGCGAAATCTGGCGGACGCGCCGCGGCCGGCTGTTTCTGGTCCCCGGCGATTCACCAGCCGGCTTCCGCCTGCCGTTGCAATCGCTGCCCGATGTCGGCCCGGCGGGCTACCCTTATCTCGGGCCGGCCGACCCGTTCGCGCCGCGCTCGCCGTTGTCCGATCCGCGCGTTACCCACCCGCTGCCCCCGCACCTCTATCGCAGCGCCACCGGATTTTCCGATTCACCGCCGCTCGCGCCCGACACTCTGATGCCGCAGCGCCTGCCTTCGGAAACCGGCGGCGGCTCGGATTATGCGGTGCGCACGGCGATGTCGGTCGAAGTGCGCGACGGCCATTTATGCGTCTTCATGCCGCCGACGGAAACGCTCAACGACTATCTCGAACTGGTCGCGACCGTCGAGACGACGGCGGCCGAACTCGATCTGCCGGTCCATGTCGAAGGCTACGCACCGCCGCCCGACCCCCGCCTCAACGTGCTCAAAGTCACGCCCGACCCCGGCGTCATCGAGGTCAATATTCATCCCGCGGAATCCTGGCGCGAGGCCGTCGATATCACCAACGCCATCTATCAGGACGCGCATCAGTGCCGCCTCGGCACCGACAAATATCTGCTCGACGGCCGGCACACCGGCACCGGCGGCGGCAATCACGTCGTGCTCGGCGGCTTGAACGCGGCCGACAGCCCGTTTCTGCGCCGGCCTGATCTGCTCAAGAGCCTCGTGCTTTACGCGCTGCGGCGGCCGTCGGTGTCATATCTGTTCTCCGGCCTGTTTGTCGGCCCGACGAGCCAGGCGCCGCGCATCGACGAAGCGCGCCAGGATCTGCTTTACGAGCTCGAGATCGCCACCAGCAAAGTGCCGCGGCCCGGCGACGCGAACTGGATCCCGCCGTGGCTGGTCGACCGGCTGTTCCGCAACATCCTGGTCGATGTCACCGGCAACACGCATCGCACGGAAATCTGCATCGACAAATTGTTCTCGCCGGACGGCCCGACCGGCCGCTTGGGCCTCGTCGAATTCCGCTCGTTTGAAATGCCGCCCGACGCGCGCATGTCGCTTGCGCAGCAATTGTTGATCCGCGCGCTGATTTCCTCGTTCTGGAAAACGCCCCTCGAAGGCAAGCCGGCGCGCTGGGGCACGGCGCTGCACGACCGCTTCATGCTCGAACATTTCGTCTGGCAGGATTTCAAGGAAGTCTTGGACGATCTGAAATATGCCGGCTACCAATTCGATCCCGGCTGGTTCGAGGCGCAGCGCCAGTTCCGCTTCCCGCTCTGCGGCACGGTGCATCGCTCCGGCGTCGATCTCGAGCTGCGACAGGCGATCGAGCCGTGGTACGTGCTCGGCGAAGAGGGCACGCCGGGCGGTACGTCGCGCTATGTCGATTCCTCGGTCGACCGCCTGCAGATCAAAGTGTCGAACCTCAATGCCGACCGCCACGCGGTGATGTGCAACGGCCGGCGCGTGCCGCTGACCGCGACCGGCCGCGCCGGCGAATATGTCGCGGGCGTGCGCTTCAAGGCATGGGATCTGTCGCAATCGCTGCAGCCGACGATTGCCGTGCAGGCGCCGCTGACCTTCGACATCGTCGATACCTGGAACAAGCATTCGCTCGGCGGCTGCGTCTATCACGTCGCCCATCCCGGCGGCCGGGCTCACGATACGTTTCCGGTCAATGCCTATGAAGCGGAAGGCCGCCGCCGCGCCCGCTTCCAGGATCATGGTTTTACCGGCGGCACGGTCGAGGTACCGCCGGTGGAAACCTCGCTCGAATATCCGCTGACACTCGACCTGCGGCGCTGAAGCTGAAACACTTCGCGCGACATCATCGATTCTCACGTTATGGCGATCCAAGTCGACACCGTCGAACCAAAGAATTCGGGGCTTGAGCCGCTGGTTTCCGGCTATCGGCCGCTGCCGGGCGTCTACGACGAGATGATGGATGCCGACGGCCGCGTGCGCGCGCATTGGCAGCCGTTTCTTGCCATGCTCGGGGCGCTCGGCGGCGACGAGATCAATCGCCGGTTCGGCGCGGCCGACCGCTACCTTCGCGACTCGGGTGTGTTCTATCGGGTCTATGAAGACGCCGCCGGCATCGAACGGCCGTGGCCGCTGAGCCATGTCCCGCTGATCATCGAGCCCGGCGAATGGCGGCAATTGGTGGCGGGCCTGGTGCAGCGCGCGCAATTGCTCGAAGCGGTGCTCGCCAATTCCTACGGCCCCGGCACTCTGACGCGCGACGGCCGTCTGCCCGCCGCGGTGATCGCCGGCAATCCGGAATTCCTGCGGCCTATGGTCGGCATCGCGCCGCCCGGCGGCGCGCATCTGCGTTTCTATGCCGTCGATGTCGGCCGCGGCGCCGACGGGCGGTGGTGGGTGCTCAGCGATCGCACGCAAGCGCCATCCGGCGCCGGTTATGCGATCGAGAACCGGCTCGCTTTATCGCGCAGCATTCCCGACATCTATCGCACCACGCGCGTCGAGCGCGTCGCGCCATTCTTCCAGGCGCTGCAAGCAGAAATTTTTGCGCTCAATCACCGCGACGACGCCCGCGCCTGCCTGTTGACGCCGGGCCCGATGAACGAGACCTATTTCGAGCACGCTTATCTGGCGCGCTATCTCGGTCTGTTGCTGGTCGAGGGCGAGGATCTCAGCGTCGAGGACGACGGCGTTTTCATCCGCACCGTGTCGGGGCTGCGCCGCACCGAAGTCTTGCTGCGGCGCATCGATGCCGATTTCGCCGACCCGCTCGAGCTCAATGCGGCGTCGCGGCTCGGCGCCGCCGGCCTGTTGCAAGCCGTGCGCGACGGCAAGATCACGATCATCAATTCGCTCGGCGCCGGATTGATCGAGGCGCGCGCCATGCTGGCATTCCTGCCGGCTTTGGCGCCGGTCGTGCTCGGCGCCGAACTGAAATTGCCCAATGTCGCGACCTGGTGGCTCGGCCGCGCCTCGATGCGCGAAGAAATGCTCGGCAAGCTCGACACGATGGTGATCGCCGCCGCCTTCACCGAGCATCTGAACGATCCGCGCTTCGGCGGCGAGATTCTGGGCGCCAAGCTCGATGCCGCGCAGCGCACCGCGCTGATGCAGGCGATCCGCGACCGCGGCATCGATTACGTGGCGCAAGAAGCCGTCACGCTGTCGAGCATGCCGGTCTGGCGCGACGGCCGGCTGCAGCCGCGGCCGTTCACGCTGCGGCTGTTCATCGCCAAGGTCGGCGACGGCTGGCGGGTCATGTCCGGCGGCTTCGTGCGTATCGCCGACAATATGGATGCCCGCGCCGTCAGCCTGCAGCATGGCGCGGCAACGGCCGATGCCTGGGTGCTGGCGCACGGCCCGGTCGCGGAGACGACACTTCTGCCGAACGCCGATGACATGCCGGTGCAGCGCGCCTCGGGGCTGTTGCCGAGCCGCGCCGCCGACAATCTGTTCTGGGTCGGCCGCTATGTGGAGCGCGCCGAAGCGACGTTGCGGCTCGTTCGCGCCATCATCAATCGCGTCGCCGACGGCGCCGCCGCGCCCGTCATTGCCCGCATCAGTTCGCTGCTGGTGGCGTGGAGCGCCGCGCCGAGCGACATCTTTCAGTCGCCGCCGACCTTCACGGCGCGCGCGGTGCTCACGCGCTCCGATCTCGACGGCGCGTTGCCGCGGCTCGCGGCCGCCGCCCGTTCCGCCGCTTCCGTCATCCGCGACCGCTTCTCGCCGGATGCCTGGCGCGCCATCAGCGATCTCACCGACATGGTCGCGTCGCCGTTGGCGCCCGGACCGGCCGAAAGCGCCATTGCCGAGCGCGCCGAAGCGGCGCTACGCATCATCGCGGCGTTCTCCGGCCTGGCGCAGGAAAACATGACGCAGCTTGCCGGCTGGCGCTTCCTCGAACTCGGCCGCCGCATCGAGCGTGCTTTGTTGACCTGCCGGCTGACGCGCGCCTTCGCCGCGCCGGGCGCGCCCGACGGCAGCCTCGACCTGATGCTGGAACTCGCCGACAGCCAGATCAGCTATCGGCAGCGCTATGTGATGATCGCGGCGCTGGCGCCGGTCATCGACCTGGTTCTGCTCGATCCGAACAATCCGCGCTCGGTGGAATTCCAGCTCGACCGCATCGAAACCCATCTCGACGCGCTGCCGAAGCAGAATGCCGAAGGCCGCCTGTCGCCCGCGCAGCAGATCGCCGCCGGCATCGCCACGCGCTTGCGCACCATCAATGCGAGCGCGATCGACGACGATCTGATCGTCGACATTGAAAATTCGCTGATGAAACTGTCCGACGCGATCAGCGCGTCCTTCCTCACCAGTAACGAGCGGACGGAAGTGACGTGGGAGGCGCTGGCGTGATCTACGACGTCAAGCAGACGACCATATGCAGCTATGCAACGCCGGTGTCGCATGCGCGCCACGTGCTGCGCCTGACGCCGGTGTCGCGCGACGGCGAACGCGTTCAGGTCGCGGCGCTGCAGATCATGCCCGAGCCGGTGCATCGCCGCGAGGGCCAGGATTTTTTTGGCAACCGCTTGACCTGGATCGAGATCGACGCGCCGCACAGCGAGGTCACGGTGAAATTGTCGGCGCGCGTCGCCGTGGATCCCCCTGAAGAGGTGCCGCCGCTGTCGACGCCGCCGTGGGAAGAAGTCCGCGACGAAGCTTTCGCCACCAGCGATATCGGCCCATGGTCGCCGGCGCATTTCCTGTTTCCGAGCCGCATCGTGTCGCTCGATCCGAACATCCGCGACTATATTGCCCAAAGCTTTCCGCCCGGCCGTCCGATCCTCGATGCCGCGATCGACGTCATCAAGCGGATCAAAGCCGATCTGGTTTATGAAATCGGCGCCACCACCGCGACCACGACACCGACCATGTGCTTCGCGCAGCGCCGCGGCGTCTGCCAGGATTTCGCGCACGTGATGATTTCCGGGCTGCGCGGCATCGGGCTGCCGGCCGCTTATGTCAGCGGCTATCTGCGCACTGTCTCACTCACAGATCGGCCGCGGCTGCAGGGCGCCGACGCCATGCATGCCTGGGTGATGCTGTGGTGCGGCGCCGATATCGGCTGGATCGGGCTCGACCCGACCAATGCCGTGCTCGCTTCCGACGCGCATGTGATGCTGGCCATCGGCCGCGACTATACCGACGTGGCGCCGATGGACGGCGTCATCCTCGGCTCCGGCGGCCAGAAGATCGGCGTGTCGGTGAATGTGATTCCGGTCGGCTAGAGCGAAGTTGTTTCAGATCGAAGCGTTTGTTGCTCTAGCATTTTGATGGCGCATGATCTTTTCGGAAAACCGGTTTCCACTTTTCCGGATCACGCTCAAGCTTCAGCTCGTCGCCGCTTTCGCCAGCATCGCGAGCGCTCCGGCAAGGCGTGCCGTCACCTCGCTGACCGAGGCCGCATCGCCGTCATGCGCACTATGACGCTGCGCGATCCAGGCCGGCTCGTTGTAGGACAGCCAGACCTTGCCGCCGGCGTCCTCCCAGACCAGGGCCTTCAAAGGCAGGTCGATGCCAGTCGTCTGCAGCGCCTGCATCAGCGGCGTGCCGCCTTTGGCATTGCCGAAGATCAGGACCTCGGTCGGGCGCAGTTGCATGCCGACCTCTTTGGCGCCCGCGGCATGGTCGATCCGGGCAAACACCGTCAGGCCCTTGGCTTTCACATCGGCTTCGAGGCGGTCCATGGTCTCCTTGGGGCTATGGATGCTGGGCAGCGTGGTCAGGCCGTTTTGGGACATGATCGGCACTCCGGTTTCGGAAAATTTACGCCCCTAAGAAGCCAAGAATACAGGATTTTGCCGAGCTATTGACCCGCGGCGGCAGGCGCGGGAATAAGGCAAACAAACCAGAGGAAAAAGATAGGAATGGCCGACGACGAAAATAAGAAAACCGGCCACACGCTTGCCGACCATCTCTACGGCCGCGACGTCGTGCACGCGCATGCCGACGATACCGACCACGATCATGACCATGATATCGAAGCCGACGACGACGGGCCGATCGAGGACAATCCGCTGTGGCGGCAGGATAATGTCGCGCTGACCACGGTCGGCATCGATATCGGCTCCTCGGGCACGCAGGTCATCTTCTCGCGCGTGCATTTACGCCGGCTCGCCGAGGATCTGACCAGCCGCTATTACGTGGTGGCGCGCGAGACGCTGTTTCAATCGCCGGTGGCGCTGACGCCTTACCAGAGCGAGGAACGCATCGACGACGAAAAGCTCGGCGACATCATCGACGACGCCTATGTCGCGGCCGGCTTGTCGCCCGACAATATCGATACCGGCGTCGTCATTCTCACCGGCGAGGCGTTGCGGCGCGAGAACGCGCAAGGCATCGCCAAAGTGCTGTCCGAGCAAGGCGGCGAATTCGTCACCGCGACCGCCGGCCATCACATGGAGGCGATGCTCGCGGCCTACGGCTCCGGCGCCGCGCGCGTCTCGAGCGACGAGCACAAGCGCATCCTCAATATCGACATCGGCGGCGGCACCACCAAGCTCGGCCTGGTCGAGAACGGCAAAGTGATTGCGACGGCGGCCATTCATATCGGCGGCCGCTTGCAAGTGGTCGAGAACGGCACGATCACCCGCCTCGATCCGGCGGGGAAACACCACGCCAAGCGCGCCGGCTTTTCCTGGAACCGCGGCGATGCGGTGACGGCGGAAGATGCGCAGCACGTCGCCGACGTGATGGCGGATGCGCTCGTCACCGCCCTCACCGCGCGGCCCAGCCTCGCTCCCATGCCGCACGACATCGCGCATCTTTATCTGACCGATCCGATCGAGGATTTCGGCCGGATCGACGGCGTGATGTTTTCCGGCGGCGTCGCCGAATACATTTATCAGCGCGAGACGCGCGACTTCGGCGATATGGGGCCGAAACTCGGCCGCGCCATTCGCGCTCGTATCGACAAGGGCGCCTTTCCCTGGCCGATACTGGCCGCGGGGGAATGCATCCGCGCCACCGCGCTTGGCGCCTCCGAATACAGTGTGCAGCTTTCCGGCAATACCAGCTACATTTCCTCGCCAGCCGAGCTTCTGCCGCGGCGCAATCTGCAAGTCGTATTACCGCCTTTTGCCTGCGGCGAGACCATCGATCCGGATGCGCTCGCGAAAGCAATCCGCAATCATTTCACCGCGTTCGACATCACTGACGCCGAGTACGAAATCGCGCTCGCGCTGCGCTGGACGGGGATGCCGAGCTACGAGCGGCTCGCCGCTTTTGCGCAAGGCATCAAGAGCGGGCTGGCCGATCGCGTCGCCAAGAAGCTGCCGCTCTACATTATGCTCGATGGCGACGTCGCGCAGACGCTCGGTCACATCCTGCGCGACGAGCTCGATGTCAAAAGCGAGCTTCTGGTCATCGACGGCGTCGTGCTGTGGGATTTCGACTATATCGATCTCGGCCGCATCCGCATGCCGTCCTATACCGTGCCGGTGACCATCAAATCGCTGGTGTTCAACGAGGACCCGCGCGGACCGCGGCCGCGCCAGCGTTTGCATCATCATGATCATGATCACGACGATCATCATGGTCACGATCGTGGTCCCGATCATGGGCATGATCATGGGCATGATCATCACCGCGGACACCACCACGACGATCATGACCATCATCACCAGGGCCACGAGCCCGCAGCGGTACGGGACCGCCACTAGCCGTTTGCGCACTTTTCGCTAAGATCGGCGCGACGCGCCGGAATAATGTAAGGGATGAAATATGGCCGACACGACCAAAAAAGACGCCAAGGTTTCCGAGGACCTCGCCAGCAAGTTCAAGAGCGAGAAGGAAACGCCGTATACACGCTGGGTTAAGGCGGAAGGCCTCGACATCATCCCGTCGTTCTATGTACAGAACCTCAAGCACGTCGACCTGAAGCCCTGGGCGCGGCGCGGCGGCAATGCGGTGTTTCTCAATCACGACGCCTCGCGCACCTCGAACGACTGCTATGTGATGGAAATCCCGCCGGGCAAGAGCCTCGCCCCGCACCGCCAGCTCTATGAGGAAATGATCCTCGTGCTCTCGGGCCGCGGCTCGACCACGGTGTGGAACGATGCCGGCGCGCGCATCACCTTCGAATGGAAGGACGGTGCGCTGTTCGCCATTCCGCTGAATTGCCACCACCAGCACTTCAACGGCTCGGGCAAGGAACCGGCGCGCTATGTCGCCGTCACCAATGCGCCGCCGATCATCAACCTCTATGAAGATCTCGATTTCATCTTCAACACCACATACGACTTCAAGGATCGTTTCGCCGGCGAGCCGGATTATTTCTCCTCGAAAGGCGAGCAGAAGGGCTTCCTGCTGACGACGAATTTCGTCCCCGACGCGGTGAATATTCCGCTGGTCACTGCGACCGAGCGCGGCGCCGGCGGCGGCCATATCCGCTTCAACATGGCCAAGGGCTCGATGAACAGCCACATCTCGCAATTTCCCATCGGCACCTACAAAAAGGGCCACGCCCACGGGCCCGGCGCGCATGTCATCGTGCTGTCCGGCGAGGGCTTCTCGATGATGTGGCCGGAAGGCGAGGAGCCGCAGCGCTTCGATTGGGAAATCGGCACCTGCATCGTGCCGCCGAACATGTGGTTCCACCAGCATTTCAACACCGGCACCACGCCGTCGCGCTATCTCGCCTTCAAGCATGAGGGCGTCGCCATTCGGAACGCCCAGGGCGTGCCGAAGGCGTGGATATCTAAGCGCGTCGGCGGCGACCAGATCGACTATATCGACGAGAAGCCCGAGATCCGCCGCATCTTCGCCGCCGAGCTCGCCAGGCACGGGCTGACGACGCGCATGGACACGGCTTACGCCAAGGAGATGGCGGAACTCGGCGTCAAATCGGCATGATCCCGAAAAGCCTGCCCTTGGACTTGATCCGAGGGTGGGAACCGGTTTTCGGATAAGATCATGCTCCAACTGAAATCGGCCTGATCACAATGACCGACGCAGCAACATCCGCCGACACGCCGTTCTGGCGCTTCTCGCTGAAGTTCTATCGCCAAGGCGGCGTGTCGGAAGCCTGCATCGACTTGCAGGACAGTTTCGGCGTCGACGTCAATCTGTTGCTGTTTCTGCTCTGGCTCGCGTCCGATGACCGAAAGTTGTCGGCAGCAGAGGTCAAGATGCTGGACGACAATGTGCGCGACTGGCGCAATCTTACGATCATCCCGATCCGCGATGTGCGGCGGAAATTGAAGGGCGCCCCGACGCTGGTCGAGGCCGGCACGCAGGAAGCGTTTCGCAACAAGGTCAAGACGGTCGAGCTCGACGCCGAGCGCTTGCAACAGGAGGCGCTCTATGCCTTCGCCAAATCAGGCCCGCTCGGCATCGAGACTTTGCCGCCGGTCGCGGCGCTGGCCAATATCGCGGCCTATGAAAGCGCGCTCGGCGTAAATTTCCCGAAACCGTCCGTCGCCGCGCTGGCCAGCGCCTTCGCCGCTGTGATCGGTCACTGACCGCTTCGCGGTTTTCCGCCGTTAACCGTTGGGGACTGGAACGCCGCCCCGGCGCATGCCACAACGGCGCCCGAAAGGGCACCAGCTCGGCATGGCTAAGACTCATCCAAAGCGTTTGATTATCGGCATTTCCGGCGCCTCGGGCACGATCTACGGCGTGCGGCTTTTGGAGCTGCTGCGCAAGGCGGACATCGAGACCCATCTGGTCATGAGCAAGTCCGCCGAGATGACCATGGTGTATGAGACCGACCTGAAGCCCAGGGACGTGCGCGCGCTGGCCGCGGTGCATTATCCGGTCAGCGACATCGGCGCTGCAATCTCTTCGGGCTCGTTTCCGACCATGGGCATGATCATCGCGCCCTGCTCGATCCGCACCATGAGCGAGATCGCGACCGGGGTGACGTCGTCATTGCTGTCGCGCGCCGCCGATGTGGTGTTGAAGGAGAAGCGCCGGCTGGTGCTCGCGGTGCGCGAAACGCCGCTCCATGGCGGGCATCTGCGCACCATGACGACGCTCGCCGATATCGGCGCGGTGATCGCGCCGATCGTGCCGGCATTCTATAATCGCCCGCAATCGGTCGACGATATCGTCAACCACACCTGCGGCCGGCTCTTGGACCTGTTCGGCATCGATACCGGCATGGTCAAGCGCTGGAAGGGCGGCGCAGTTAAGGAAAAGGCTGCGGAAGAATAAGCCGCAGCACACAGCAACGGGGAAATGCCATGGATCAGAAACGCTACGATCTCGGCCTTGCCAAACGCCGCCAGGTTCTTGGCGACGCTTATGTCGACCGCGCGCTGGCGAATGTCGACGATTTCAACCGCGAATTTCAGCGCCTGCTCACCGAATATTGCTGGGGCGAAACCTGGGGCGACGACACGCTTAAAGCCCGCGAACGTTCGATCCTCAATCTCGGCATGATCGGCGCACTTGGCAAAATGGAAGAGTTCGCCACCCATGTGCGCGGCGCGCTCAATAATGGGCTGACGCCGGACGAGATCCGCGCCGCGCTCACCCAGATCACGATCTATTGCGGCGCGCCGGTCGGCGTCGATTGTTTCCGCGTCGCCAAGCCGATCATCGCCGAATATATGAAGACCAAGACGTAACAGAAGGCCGCCTCATGCTCGACAAGCCTGCATCGGACAAGAAGAAAAACAACGCTTCCGGACCGCCGCTCGATTTTCAGGAGCACATGGCGCGGCTCGAAGCCGATGGGCTTTTGGTGCGCATCGAGCGGCCGATCAACAAGGACACCGAGCTGCATCCGCTGGCGCGCTGGCAATTCCAGGGCGGCCTGAAAGAAGAGCAGCGGCGCGCCTTTCTGTTCACCAATGTCACCGATAGCGCCGGCAAGCGTTACGACATGCCGGTCGCCATCGGGGCGCTGGCGGCCTCCGCTGAGATCTATGCCGTCGGCATGGGCCGGCCGGTGAGCGAAATCGGCGATGCCTGGCTGCACGCGATCAATAATCCGATCGCGCCGACCGTGGTGACGTCCGCGCCCTGCCAGGAGGTCGTCATCAAAGGCGATGAACTGCGCAAGCCCGACGGCGGGCTCAAGCTCATTCCGGTGCCGATCTCGACGCCCGGCTACGACGCCGCGCCCTATCTCACCGCGACGCTCTGCATCACCAAAGATCCGGAAACCGGCGTGCGCAATATGGGCACCTACCGGGCGCAGTTGAAAGCGACCGACCGGCTCGGCGTGCGCATGGCGGCGCGGCCGGGCGGCGCCGGCGGCTATCTGCATTGGCAGAAGCACCGCAAGATGAAGACGCCGATGCCGATCGCGATTGTCGTCGGCTGCGCGCCGGTCGTGATGTTCACCGGGCCGCAAAAGCTGCCGATCGATTGCGACGAGATGGCCGTCGCCGGCGGGCTTGCCGGCGCGCCGATCCGCACCGTCAAAGGTGTCACCGTCGACCTCGATATTCCGGCCGACGCCGAATGCGTGGTCGAAGGCCTGATCGATCCGGAACTGCTCGAGCCGGAGGGCCCGTTCGGCGAAAGCCACGGCCATGTCGCGCTCGAAGACTTCAACATGTCGATGCAGGTCACCGCGATCACGCACAAGCGCAAGGCCGTGTGGGTGACGATCCTGAGCGAAGTGACGCCGAGCGAATCGAGCGTGATGAAGCGTGTCGCTTACGAGCCGCGCTATCTCTCTCACTTGCGCGATACGCTCGCCATCAAGGGCGTGCGCCGCGTCGTGCTGCACGAGCCGCTGACCAATCTGCGCAAGGTGATGTTCGTGCAGTTTGCGTCGGGCGTGCCGCGCACCGAGATCTGGCGCGCACTGCATGGCGCCGCGAGCCTGCAGGCCGATATCGGCAAATATGTCATCGCGGTCAGCGAGGACATCGAGCCGGAAAACACCGACGCGGTGTTCTGGTCGCTCGCCTATCGCGCCAATCCGATCGAGGACGTGCAGATCGCGCCGTATCGCTCGCCGGGACACGGCCCGAAATCCGGCGGGCATGGTCTCGATTCGACCATGCTGATCGACGCCACGCTGAAAGAGCCGGCGCCGCCGCTGGCGCTGCCGAAGCGCGAATTCATGGAAGGCGCGCGCAAAATCTGGGACGAGCTCGGCTTGCCGGCGCTCACCCCGCAATCGCCGTGGCACGGCTATTCGCTCGGCGAGTGGGATGCGGTCTGGGACACGTATGCGAGCCGCGCCGTCGCCGGCAAATGGGAAGAGAGCGGCAAGGAAACCTTCGCGCGCCGCCGCGGAGGGCTCACACCCGAAACCCCGGTCAAGGACGTCGAAGAATAGCAAACCATCTTCCGTCACCCTGACGTGCGAGCGTAGCGAGCCTCGAAGGGCGACGGATGAATTGTTACTGCGCCGACGCCGCGCGACCGCTGCCGTCACGGATGCGGGTGGCCGCGGCGTGAATGGCGGCACGGACACGCTGATAGGAGCCGCAGCGGCAAATATTGGTCAGCGCCGCATCGATATCGGCATCGGTCGGCTTGGGATTGTCGGCCAATAGCGCCACCGTCGCCATGATCATGCCGCTCTGGCAGTAACCGCATTGCGGCACGTCGTGATCGATCCAGGCCTGCTGCACCGGATGCAGCCGGCCGTCCTGCATCAGCGCTTCGATGGTGGTGACCTTGCGGACGCCGAGCGTGCCGACCGGTACCTGGCAGGAACGGGTCGCGCCCCCGTCGATATGCACGGTGCAGGCGCCGCATTGGGCAATGCCGCAGCCGTATCGGGTGCCGGTGAGCCCGATCGTATCGCGCAACACCCAGAGCAAGGGCGTGTCGGCCTCGACATCGACATAATGGATTTTGCCGTTGATCGAGAGTGCGATCATTGCCATCCGCCCTTGAACACCAAGCCTTAGATACCAGACCTTGGACGCCAGACCTTGGATGCGAAGATGCCGATTCCACACACCGGAAATCGCGTCAAAGTGGCGTGAGCTCCTTTGACTGAAACCGTCAGTGGCAAGATAACCTAATTTGCCGCGAAAATAAAATCACGGCTGTGCGCGGGCGCGCGGGCGCGCAGCTGAGAAATGACTTTTTGCGCCTTGCATTGCGGCGGCAATAATCGAAGGATGCCGCGCCGGGTAGCGAAGCGTTGGAGTGCGCCAATGAGCGACGACTTCGAGGACCATTGCTGGAAGGACCTCGTTCCGCCGGACATTCTGGACATCTATACACACTACAAGCGAAAGACCTTCGTCGGGCCGGCGCCAGCGCTGCTCGCCATCGATCTTTATGAGCTGGTCTATCGCGGCGGCGCGCGGCCGCCGGCCGAGCTCGCCAAGGAATATCCCAGCGCCTGTGGCACCTATGCCTATGACGCAATCGAGCCGACCAAGCGCCTGTTCGCGGCGGCCCGCGCGGCGGGACTGCCAGTCTTTTATTCGACCGGCGACACCCGCAGCGAAAGCCGGCCGAATTTCGTCAACGCCACCAAACGCACCAAGGTGTCGGTCGATCCGTCCGACTATGTCATCCGTCCGGAATTCAAGCCGCAGCCCGGCGACGTCGTCATCACCAAGCAGCGCGCCAGCGCCTTCTACGGCACGCCGCTGCCCGCGCATCTCACGCAACTCGGCATCCAGACGCTGATCATTTGCGGCGAGAGCACGTCGGGCTGCGTGCGCGCGAGCGCAGTCGACGCCTATTCGCACGGCTATCATGTCGTGCTGGTCGAGGAATGCTGCTTCGATCGCAGCTTGTTGTCGCACAAAGTGAACCTGTTCGATCTGCATCACAAATATGCCGACGTCATGCATGTCGACGAGGTCACGGCGCATCTCGGCAAGAACCCATCCGTGAAGAAAGCCAGCTGACAATGAAGCCTGCGCGTTACGGCCCGTTCCCCTATTCGCCGATTATTCATCGTCCCGCTTTGAAGTGGCCGGATGGCGCACATGTGGCGCTGTGGGTCATTCCCAATATCGAGTTCTTTGCGCTCGATGAGAAAGTGCCGCCCGGCTCCGGCGGCACCGGCGCGCCCGTCCCCGACGTCCCGACCTGGTCGGCGCGCGATTACGGCAATCGCGTCGGCGTGTTCCGTCTCATGGAGGTGCTGGAAAAGCACGGCATCCGCGCCACCGTCGCGCTCAACAGCGAACTTTGCACCGAGCATCCCGAGATCATCAAGGAAGGCAACAAGCTGAAGTGGGAGTGGATGGGCCATTGCGAGAGCAATACGCGGCGGGTCAATGCGGCGCCGCCCGGCGAGGAGCCGCGCATTATCAAGGACTCGCTCGCGGTCATCGAGAAAGCGACCGGCGCGCGCCCGCGCGGCTGGCTCGGCTCCGGCCTGCAGGAAACCTGGGACACGCTCGACCTGCTCGCCGGCAACGGCTGCGACTATGTCTGCGACTGGACCAATGACGACCAGCCCTATGTCATGAATCTCGAAGGCAACAAAACGCTGGTCAGCGTGCCCTATAGCCACGAGATCAACGACAAGCCGGCCTTCGAGAAATTCCACCGCACCGCCGACGAATTCCGCGACATGATCTGCCGGCAATTCGACGTGCTCTACCGCGAGGGCGCGCAATCCGGACGCGTGATGGCGATCGCCATTCACCCCTATCTCACCGGCGTGCCGCACCGGATCGACGCTTTCGACGAAGCGCTGGGTTATATCAGCCGCCACGGCAAAGTGTGGAAGACAACTGGCGCGGATATTGCACGTCATTATCGCGCGCAAGCCGCGAAGCAGTGACCATTCGCCGCTCGAGGCGCATTTGTCATGACGGCCGTATTGTATACAATTAAATACATACGGATGACATCGGGCGCCGACGGTGGAGATACGGATGAGATATGACGCAATTTGGCGGCGGTGGGCGGCGGCTTTGTCGATCGCGCTGGCCGGCCTGTCCGCGGCTCCTGCTGTCGCCGCCGAACAAATCACGCTCGGCAATGTCGGCCAGGCCTCGGCCAATCTCTGGCCGGTGCTGATCGGGCTCGATCAGGGCTTTTACACCGCCGAAGATCTCAAGGTCGACGTCGTCTATGTGCAATCGAGCGCGGCTTTGGTGCAGCAGGTCACCGCCGGGTCGCTGCCGGTCAGCGTGTCGACCGGACTTGCCGATCCGCTGCGTGCGGTCGGCATGGGCGCGCCGATCTCCATTGTTCGCCTCGAAGTGCAAAAGCCGCCCTACGATCTCGTCGCCAAGCCGGGCATCGCGAGCCTGGCCGATCTCAAGGGCAAGCTGATCTCGCTCGGCGGCCCGAAGGACATTACCCGCATCTATGTCGAGCGCATGCTGGCGCCGAGCGGCGTCAAGCCGGGCGATTTCGACATGGTGTTCGCCGGCGCCACCGCGGCACGGGCCTCGGCGCTGGCCGCCGGCGCCGTCGATGCCGCAATTCTTTTGCCGGCATTCAATTTTCAGGCCATCGCCAAAGGCTTCAAGAGTCTTGGCCTCACTGCGGATTATGTGAAAGACCTGCCGTTCTCCGGCATGACCGTGAACAATGCCTGGGCCAGCGCCAACAAGCCGACGCTCGAGAAATTGCTGCGAGTCGAGAACAAGAGCATCGCCTGGTTCAACGATCCCAAGAACCACGCCGACGCGGTGCGCATTCTTAAGGTCGCAAGCGGCCTGTCGGACGACGACGTCGAGAAGGCCTACGTGTTTTTCCACAACGGCGATTTTTTCGAGCCGACCGGAAAGGTCTCGCGCTCCAAACTCTCCAATCTTGCGAAAGCGATGGAGAGCCTCGGCGATCTGCCGGGTGCGCTCGATATCGACAAGGCCGTTATGCCGGGAATTACCCAGATGTCGGATTGAGCGGCGCACAATGCCGATAGCCAAGATCGCGATTCTCGCCGGCGCATTGCTGGCTTTGGCGCCGGCCGCGCGCGCCGCCGACACGGTCTCAGTCGGCTCCGTCGACGCCACCTCCGCCAATCTTTGGCCGCTGCAGATCGCGCGCCATAACGGCTATTTCGACGCGGCCGGCATCAATATCGACCTCATCTTCGCGCAATCCAACGCGTCGGTGATTCAACAACTCGCCGCCGGCTCCTATAACATCGCGCCCAGCGCCGGCATCGTCGATCCGATCCGCGCCATCGACAAGGGCGCGCCGGTGAGCCTGGTGCGCATCGTCATCCAGGCGCCGCCCTATGCGCTCTTGGCCAAGCCCGAGATCAAGACGGTCGAGGGTCTCAAGGGCAAGACCATCATGGTCGGCGGCTCCGCCGACGTCACCAGACTTTTCGCCGACCGCACGCTGCAGCAGCACGGACTGAAAACCGGCGACTACGATTACGTGTTCGCCGGCGCCACCAGCGCGCGATTCTCGGCGCTGAAATCCGGCGCGGTCGACGCCGCGCTGTTGACCATGCCGTTCAACTTCTATGCCGAGACGGCTGGCTACAACAATCTCGGTTTCACCTTCGACGTGCTGCCCGACATGCCGTTCGCCGCCATGGCGGTCAACCGGCCGTGGGCCGAACAGAATGCCGACGTGCTGAAGCGCTTCCTTGCCGCCTATACCAAAGGCGTGGCCTGGTTCTACGATCCGCAAAACCACGACGCGGCGGTGAAGATCCAGACCGATATCAGCCATATCTCGCAGGACGACGTGGAAAAAGCCTACGCGTTCCTGCACGATAAGAACCTGTTCGAGCCGACCGGGGCGGTATCGAGGAAAAAAATCGCAACGGTTGTCGATGCCCTGCACCAGCTCGGCGACGTCTCGGGCGACGTATCGGTTGAACGCTTTGTGTTGCCGGGCGTGACGCAGATTTCGGAGTAATATCCACCGACGATGAGCACGGCGAGCGAAAGCGTGAAAGTAGCTGCGCCGCCGGCGCAGACGGCGAGCCCGGAGCCTTCGCCGGCGAGCGTGTTTTTGGCCGCGCTGCGTCGCAGATATCTCGCCGCGACGGTGTCCGTCGTGGGCGGCTTGGCGCTGTGGGAAATCCTCAGCCGTTACGTCGTCGCCAATGCCCTGTTTCTCGCCGGTCCCTCGCAGATCGCCGTTGCGATCTACCATTTGGCGATGACGGGAGAGCTCTGGCGCCATATCGGCGTCAGCGCCGCCGAATTCGCGCTCGGCTATGTCATCGCCAGCATTCTCGGGATCGCGCTCGGGCTTGCCATGGCGTCGAGCGCGACGATGAAACAGGCGCTGCAGCCCTGGGTGTCCGGCCTTTATGCGACACCGACGATCGCGCTGGCGCCGCTGTTCATTCTTTGGTTCGGCATCGGCATCTGGTCGAAAGTCATCGTCGTCATCACGCTCGTGCTGTTTCCGGTGGCGATCAATACCGAAGCGGGACTGCGCACGACGAGCGAACGCCTGATCGAGATGCTGCGCAGCTTCGGCGCCACCAAACGGCAGATCTTTCTGAAAGTGTCGCTGCCTTCGGCGGTGCCGTTCATTCTCGCCGGTCTGAAGCTCGGCATCGGCCGCGGCCTGATCGGCGTCGTGGTGGCGGAACTGTTCGGCTCGCGTGCCGGCCTCGGCCGCCTCATCAGCCAGTCCGCCGACGCTTTCAACATGCCGGAATTGTTTGCCGGCGTCGTGATCCTGGCGGTCGCCGGCATCGTGATGACGGCGGGCTTCAGCCGGCTCGAAGGCAAGATCGTGCCGTGGACACGCGAGTAGAACTGGACGCGAGAGTGAATATGGCGGTGGTCCCCAAGCTTAAAGTCTCGCGTCTCGGCAAACGCTTCGGCGAGCTTGAGGCGCTGCGCGGCATCGACCTGACCATCGACCGCGGCGAGTTCATTTCGGTGGTGGGGCCGAGCGGCTGCGGCAAGACCACGTTCCTGCGCATCATTGCCGGGCTGGAGCCCGCGACCTCCGGCGAAGTGCTGCTCGACGGCCGCGTGGTGCGCGAGCCTTCAGGCGATCGCGGCTTTGTTTTTCAGAATGACAGCCTCCTGCCGTGGCGCACCGTATTCAACAACACCCTTATCGGACGCGAAGTCGGCAGCGGCGTCGGCCCGTCCGAGCGCCGGCAAGCGATGGATCTGCTGAAGCTCGTCGGGCTCGAAGGCTTCGAGAACTATTATCCGCGCCAGCTCTCGGGCGGTATGCGCCAGCGTGTCAACCTCGCCCGCGCGCTCGCGATCGATCCTGAAATTCTCCTGATGGATGAGCCGTTCGCCGCGCTCGATGCCCAGACCCGCGAGATCATGCAGGCCGAACTGTTGCGCATCTGGGAGCGCGGCCAAAAAACCGTGCTGTTCGTGACGCATCAGATCGACGAGGCCGTATTCCTTTCCGACCGCGTGCTGGTCTTTGCCCGCCGTCCCGGCCGCCTGCAGGAAGAGGTCAAGATCGCGCTGCCGCGGCCGCGGACGCTCGAGATCAAGCGGACCAGCGAATTCGTCGGCCTGGTCGACCATATCTGGCGGCTGATCGAAGACGATGTCCGCGCCGCCGCTCTCTACGAGAATGCGTGACCGCCGCGGCGGGCCCATGCCCACGGCGCCAAATGGCGTTTCGGCGCGGCTTTTCACATTAACCGTCCCGGCGCGCTGGGCAGTTTTGCCACGCTCCTAATCTCTTTCCAGGGGCCAAAATCCAGGGCATTCTCCCGCCCGACACTGTCGCGTCAGACCCGCATCCGGGCGGCACGTCAGGGTGAAGGTAACTAGAAAAGCCGCCTTTTGGAGGAACACATGGGTTTTGATTTTTCGCGCCGGAGCGCCGCAGGCGCGGTCGGCGCTGTCCTGCTCGCAGCAGGATTAGCCGCAGGGCATTTTTCGGCCGCCGCACAGAATAGCCAGCCTATCAAGATCGGCTTCAGCATGGCGCTGACCGGCCCGCTTGCCGCCAACGGCAAGCAGGCGTTGCTCGGCGCCAAGATCTGGGCGGAAGAGGTCAATGCCAAAGGCGGCCTGCTTGGCCGCCAGGTCGAGCTCGTCAACTATGACGATCAGTCCAATCCCTCGACCGTGCCCGGCATCTACACCAAGCTCCTTGATGTCGACAAAGTCGACCTCGTCGTCTCCGGCTATGCCACCAATATGGTGGCACCGGCAATTCCGGTGGTGATGCAGAAGAACAAGACCTTCATCAGCCTGTTCGCGCTCGCCGCCAACAGCGAGTTCCACTATCCGCGCTACTTCTCGATGCTGCCGTCGGGACCGACGCCGAAGGAATCCTTCACCGAGGGCTTCTTCCAGGTGGCGGCGGCGCAGAATCCGAAGCCCAAGACCATCGCGCTTGCGGCCGAAGACGCCGAGTTCTCGCGCAACGCCTGCGAGGGCGCACGCAACAATGTAAAGACATACGGCTTCAACATCGTCTACGACAAATCCTATCCGCCGAACACGACGGACTTCTCGCCGATCATCCGCGCCATCCAGGCCGCCAACCCGGATCTCGTGGTGTTCTGCTCCTATCCGTTGTCATCGGTCGGCTTGATGCAGTCCGTCACCGAGCTCGGCTTCAAGCCGAAGATGTTGGGCGGCGCCATGGTCGGCCTGCAGGCGACCGTGTTCAAGGACAAGCTCAAGGGCAAGCTCAACGGCGTCGTCAATTACGAAACCTGGGTGCCGTCGCCCAAGCTTCTGGAGCCGGCCGCGGACTTCTTCAAGAAGTATCAGGACCGCGCCAAGGCCGAAGGCGTCGATCCGCTCGGCTATTATCTGGGCGGCTGGGGCTACGCCTATTTCCAGGTGCTGCAGCAGGCGGTCGAAGGCACCAAGAGCATCGACGACGCCAAGCTCGCCGATTATCTCAAGAGCCATGAATTCAAGACCATCATGGCCGACGTGAAATTCGGCAAGAACGGCGAATGGACCAAATCCGGCATGTTGCAGGTCCAGTATCACGACCTCACCGACGCCGCGAACCTCGATACGTGGCGCGGCATGAGCTACCAGACCGTGCTGACGCCGGCCGACGAAAAGACCGGCAACGTCATCTATCCCTACGAGAAGGCGCTGAAGTAGGACGCATTTGCGACAGAGCCCCCTGCCGAGTTCCCTCGGCGGGGGGCTTTTTCTTTTATAAGGTGCCGCCGCGGCAAGACGCCCACCGCCATCATGAGACGGGACAATCCCATGCTCCTTCCCACCTGCCTCGTCGGCTCCTATCCGCAGCCGGAATGGCTGATCGACCGCGAGAGACTGTCGAAGCAGGTGCCGCGGGTGCGGGTCGACGACCTCTGGCTGGTCGCGCCGGACAAGCTTGAAGCGGCGCAGGACGACGCCACGCTCCTCGCCATCCGCGACCAGGAGCGCGCCGGTCTCGATATTATCGCCGATGGCGAACAGCGCCGCGAAAGCTATTCCAACCGCTTCGCCACCGCGCTCGACGGCATCGACATCAAAAATCCCGGCACCACGATCAACCGCACCGGCAAAGCTATTCCGGTGCCGCGCGTCACCGGCCCGATCCGCCGCCGCCATCCGGTCGAGCTGCGCGACCTGCAGGTGCTGCGCGCCAATACCGAGCGCCGCATCAAGGCGACCGTCCCCGGCCCTTTCACCATGGGCAAGCAGGCGCAAGACGACTTCTATAAAGACGAAGAAGCGGTAGCGATGGATTACGCCGTGGCGGTCAATGCCGAGATCAAGGACCTGTTCGCCGCCGGCGCCGACATCGTGCAGATCGACGAGCCGTGGATGCAGCAGCACCCCGACAAAGCGCGGCAATATGGGCTCAAAGCCCTCGACCGCGCGCTCGACGGCGTCACCGGCACGGTCGCGGTGCATCTGTGCTTCGGCTATGCCGCCGTGGTGCACGACAAGCCGTCGGGCTATTCGTTCCTGCCGGAGCTCGAAGGCTCCAAGGCGCAGCAGATCTCCATCGAGGCGGCGCAGCCCAAGCTCGACCTCGCCGTGCTGAAACAATTGCCATCGAAGACCATTGTCCTCGGCGTCATCGACCTCTCGGACATGACGGTCGAAACGCCGCAGATCGTGGCCGATCGCATCCGCCGCGCGCTCGCTGTCGTGCCGGCCGAGCGCATCGTGGTGGCGCCGGATTGCGGCATGAAATATTTGCCGCGCGCAGTGGCCTTCGGCAAAATGAAAGCGATGGCCGAAGGCGCGGCGCTGGTGCGGCGTGAGCTCAACGGCACTTAGAGCTACAATGAGACGCCGAGACGTTATCGCCGCTTTGCCTTTGCTTGCGGCGGCGAGCGTGATCGGCGCACGAGGTGCGGAGAGCGCAATGCTATTGAAAGTCGGCGCGGCCCTGCCCGACCCGCCGTTTGAGCTGATGACGAAGGACGGCCCGACCGGCTTCGACATCACGCTGATGCAACGCATCGCCGCGATGTTGAACAGGGAATGGCAGCTCGTGCCTTACAAGGGCTCGGACTTCAACGGCATTTTTGCCGGCCTCAATGACGGCAGTTACGACTGCGTTGCCTCAGGCGCGACCATCACGCCCGGCCGACAGAAACTCGCCGATTTCTGCGCGCCCTATGTCGTCTCCGGCCAGTCGCTCGTCGTCGATACGACGCGGCATCCGAACGTCCACAGCACGGCCGACCTCGAAGGGCTCGTGATCGGCGTGCAGCAGGGCAATACCAGCCAGCCGGTCGCGGATAAGCTTGTCGCGGAGCATCGCGCGGCCCGCGTGCGCGTCTATGCTTATGACGAGATCGAGACCGCACTTGACGATCTCTCGAGCGGTGGCTGCGACGCGTTCATGAAGCTCGCGCCGGTCACCGCCTGGTTCGTGCGCGATCGCCCGAAGCTCAAAGTCGTCGAGACCGGCATTACGCGCGAGCTTCTCGGCATCTGCGTGCGCAAGGGCGACGCTGCACTCGCCGACGCGATCGGCAACGCGCAAGCGGCTCTGATGGCGGACGGCACCATCCCCGGCCTGATCAAGCAATGGCTCGGGACCGGCGCGGCTTTGCCGCAGTGACTGAAACATTCGGAGTAGAAAATGCCCCGCTTGATTGGCCGACCACGCGGCGTCATGATCGGCGCGGTTCTGGCGCTGATATGTATTTTGGCACCGTCATTCGCCGCCGCGGAGAACGGCATGTATGCGGACCTTCCCGGCGTGAAACTCTGGTTCATCGATAGCGGCGGCTCCGGCGCGCCGATCGTCCTGTTGCATTCCAACACCGGCAATAGCGATATCTGGGAACCGCAGATCGCGGCACTTTCGCAAGCCGGCTACCGCGTCATCGCCTTCGACCGGCGCGGCTGGGGCCGCAGCGCGGCCGACCCGTCCGGGCCGCAGCCGGGCAGCATCGCCGGCGATCTCGACGGCCTCGTCGATTATCTGAAACTCGGCAAATTCCATCTGCTTGGCGTCGCTGGCGGCGGCTTCGCCGCGCTCGACTACGCGGCGTGGCGTCCCGAACATGTCCGCAGCCTCATCATCGGCGGCTCGACCGGCGATATCAAGGACAAGGAGATCGCCAGTTTCATCGCGCGGATCGAAATTCCGGAAATCAGGAAGCAGCCGGCCGCTTATCTGGAAGTCGCGCCGTCCTATCGCGGCAGCAATCCTGATGGCCTCGCGCGCTGGAATGAGATCAACGCGCATGCGCGCCAGGGCGGCGCCCCTGCACAGCCGACGCACACGCCAAATACCTATGAGAAGATCGCGACGATTTCGGCGCCGACGCTGATCATCGCCGCCGATGCCGATCTGTTGGCGCCGCCGGCCATGATGCGGCTGTGGGCTCCGCACCTGAAGAGCTACGAATGGGCGATGATGCAGGATGCCGGGCACGCCATGGCGTGGGAGCAGCCGCAAGTCTTCAACAAGCTGGTGCTGGATTTCCTCGCCAAGCACTGAGTGCGGGGCGCCGCGCCGAAACACGCACTAGCGGCGAGGCGCCTCTGCTCGCTCCAACGCCTTGCGATCCCATTTCGCGAGATCGGCCGCCGCCGCATAGGTTTCCTGAAGGAAACCGAGCAGCAGCGCGTCGGGATCGCTCGCCTGCCGGACTGCGTCGTAAGGCAGAATGAACTGGCCGGCATTCTTGTCGTAAAAGGCGCCAGCCGTCGTCAGCCGCGCATCGCCATAACCTTCCGGCTCCGGGAAGGCATAGACGTAGAACGCGGCACGGCCGTAGCCGCCGTTGCCGGGCCAGAAGCCGCAACTCGCGCATTCATGCGAATAGGCCTCGGCCATGACCCAGGTCCCGACACCCGGCGTCTTGCTTTGCGGCGGCGGTGCGGTGCGGCCGGAAAAGCGTGTCACGGCAAGGTCGAAACTGCCCCAGAAAAAATGCACCGGGCTGACCTTGCCGAGAAAGCGGGCGCGGAATTCCGTCATCACGCGGTTGGCCTGCACCAGCGCCAGCCAGAATCGTTGTGCGTAGACCGGATCGTATTGCGCATGGGTGCGATCCTGCTCGAAAGGAATCGCATTCTCGACTTCGCTCGGCATGGTCCAAATATGCACGCCGATGCCGAGCCGGCGCAGCGCCACCATGAACGCCGCGTAGAAATCGGCAACCGTCATCGGTGCGAGCGCGATTGTCTCGGCGCCGCCGTCGCTGGTTTCGATGACGAGCCGATGTGCCAGAAAATCAAAAATAATATCGACGCTGCGCCCCTGATAGGGCATGGCCGGAGCCGCAAGCCCGCGCGACGTGACGTGGAACGTCGCGTTCCACCAATGATTAATGAGCGGCGTGAGCGCGATGCGGGCCTTGCCGACGATCTGGGTCCAGAGTTGCAGCGTATCGCAGGTCTCGCTCCACGCACTGAGCGGCAGGTCCGGCCATTGCGGATTGGCGGCTTTGTCCATGTGCGGTCCTATCGGATCATTCTATCATGCAAGACGATGAGGGGCCGAAAGGAACTTCATTAACCGCTTTCAGGCACAAGATTCGCGGGCCCAAGCGCAGCGCCTTATCCTGGGCCGCGCCCTATCCTGGGCCGCGCCAACTGATCCGAAAGATCGCCTCATGTCGTTGCCGGACACGGCGTCGCGAACCGGTTCGTTCGACACCGGCAAAATGCAGGACCTTTCGGCCGGCCGCATCCGGCGTGCGGTCCGCACCGTCCGGCAGATGGGACTGTTGCAGATCATCGCGCTGATCCGGCAACACGGCGCGCGCAAAAGCCTCGCCTTCGCCGGGCACAATATCCGCCATATGATCGCACATCGGCTGGCGCTGCGCTGGGATCGCGACCACGGCGTCGATACTGCCGGCTCGATCCAGCTTCACGCACTCACCGTTACCGGCCCGAACCGCGATTTCGGCAACGAAAGCGTTTGCACGTCGCCGCAATCCTTCGACTTCATGATGCAGAGCCTGCCGCGCAATTTGGCGCGCTATACTTTCGTCGATATCGGCGCCGGAAAATCGCGAACGCTGCTGCTGGCCTCGCGCTACAATTTTGCAAAGATCGTCGGCGTCGAATTCGCCAAGGAACTGGCGGCCTGCGCCAGGCGCAATATCGCAAGCTTCCACTGCGAGCGGCAAAGCTGCCGCGATCTTACTGTCGTCGAGGCCGACGCCACGCAGTTCGATTTCCCCGATACGCCGCTGGTGCTGTTTTTCTACAATCCGTTCTCACAGAACGTGTTCGACGCGGTGCTGAAAAACATCGTAGCCTCGCTCAGGACGCACAAGCGCGATTGCTACATCGTCTACGGCAGTTCCTCGCACAATGCGATCGGGTGGGCCAAGCCCGCCATTCTCGCCGGTGGACTTTTCGTTGAAGTTCCGGCGGCGCCCATGCCGCTGTTCTTCGACGCGGTGCGCACCATCAATTACGCGGTGTTTCGCGCCGGCTTTTAGAATCTCGCGCGTTCACCAGCGCGTCTTCATATACTCTTCGATACACGCGGCCGAAGCCTTGGCATAAGTGCCGCGGCGGCTGACCGTAGCTCCGGTAAGGCGGTAAAGCGCCAGCGCCATTTCGGCTGCTTTGGCGACCACCGCAATGCCGTTGAGTACGAGCGCATTGTCGATGAAAAACGGGCAATCCCGCGTGAACAGCAGCATCGGCAGGCCGCCCGCGGGAAGGATAACCTCCGCGCCTTCAGCAACCATCGGCCGCACCTGTTCGACGAAATCGGCCCGCACCTGCTTGTAGGCCGCCTCGTCGGTGAAAGCCTTCATGAAGCCCGCGAGATCGACGTGAATGGCGCGCGCGCCGACGACGCGCTGGTCGAGACCCTGCGCCCGCACCTGGCGCTGGTGCCAGGTGATGAATGTCGGGTCGATGGTCACGAGACCGACGCTGCTGCCCATGCTCAGCGCCGCGAGCAGATTGGCCTCGCCGAGACCGATCACCGGAATGTCGAGTGCGCCGCGGATTTCCAAAAGGCCCGGCTCCTGAAAATGCCCGATGACAAAGGCGTCGTAACCGTTGCGCTCCGCCTCGACGGCGATGCGGATCACTTGTGCGGCGCAGCGGAATTCCGTCAGCGGATGGAAAAGATGGTCGGGCGGATCGAGGCCGTGGACTTCGAACTGCACGCCGGGGCTTGCGGCCGCATCGAGTGCCGCCTGCAGGCGCCGGATATAGGGCGCTTGTTCGAGGGGATGAACGAAGCTCTGATACCAGATGCGCGCGGGACGCGCCGGTTCGGCCGAGGGGGGTGCCATAAGCGGTCTCCCGGAATGCAACGTGTTTGTCGCATTCCGGCGCGTGCATCGGCAAGAGCGCAGCGCCGCAACAATATCGTGTCGTTGGCATTTTGATTGAGCATGATCTTTTCGGAAAACCGGTCTCCACTTTTCCGGATCATGCTTTATGTGCCGCGCGGGCGCTGCAAGGTGCCGAATGCCGCGCGGAACTGCGAGGCGAGCCGCCAGATCACCGGCGTCTGCTTGATATAGCGTTTGAGCCGGCGCCGCGCCGCCGACAGCGCGCTCGCCGGCCAGCCGCGCCAAGTCGCCGCGGCTGTGTAATCGAACAGCTGCAGGCGCGTGTCGCACCATTCGCTCTTGTAGCGCTCGTCGCCGATGGTGAAATCGAATGTCGTCAGGCCGCGCGCGATCGCGTAGCCGATTAATTCGCGGAGGTGCAGCGCACCCGGGCCGAAATGCGCGAGCTTACCGTCGCAATAGCTCGACAGGATATGATAGTAGCAATCGCCGTGGACGATGCCGAAATTCGCCGCGGCGTCGATCGCGCCGATTTCGACGCGGCTGACATGGACGAGATGCCGCGTCGCCGGATTCGCGGCGAGATCGAGAAAGAATTCGCGGCAGCCCGGCCGCGCGAACATGTCGGAAATGCCCTTGCGCGCGAATGACAGGCTCTTCTGCCGCATCAGCGTTTCAAGCACCGCTGTCGCAGCGGCGGCATCCGCCGCCGTGACAAAGCTGATGTCGCCGAATTGCGCCATGTGGCGGCGCTTGGCGCGGTCATGGCGGCGCGTCGCCGACGAGCGCTTGGCGCGGTAGAGTGCTTCCCAATCGCCGCCGAGCCGCATGATATGCGCGCTGTTGGCATTGGGCGTGAGCTCGAAACAGGTGAACGGATTGATCGCGCCGCCGATCGTCTCCGGCATTTTCTCGAATTCGATCCAGTCGTGGCGCGTCTGCGGCTCCGATTGAATTTTCGCCTCGAGCTGCCGCCACAGCGCGCGGAAATTCTCCGGCGTGACGCGCGCCGTGAAATCGCGCGCCAATAGCGGCGCGTTGTAGTCGCACAGATCCTGGCCGAGCCAGCACAACCTCTTGAGGGCGTGTCGCGGATCGATGGCGAGCGGCAGGATGAAGGCGATTGCGCCGTCGGCAAAGCGGCCGATCACGATGGCGGGGACAACTCCATTGCGCATTCCGATATGGCGCTGCCAGGCCGCGAGCCATTCATAAGTTTGGAACGGCGTCAGCAACGCCACGCGCTCGAATTGCCGCCACTCGTCGGCGACAGCGGCAAGATCGGTCGAGATGCGAAGGCTGATGTCGGGCGCGACGCCGGCCGCCACCTCGGCGCGGCGCGCATCAGCCGCAGAGCCTGCGGCCAAGGCGATCGCGTCCAAGCGGATCGCATCCAAGGACATCGCGTCCACTTGCGCGTTCGCGTTTCGAAACGCCGTCAATGGTGTCGCACGCGTCACTGCATGAACCGGAGGAACTGGCGGGGCTGACCCCAAATCGTAACCCCAAGTCATAGGGCAGATTTCTTAAGCACGCGTGGGGAACCGGCCGTTACGTTGAGTTAAGGTAAAGGCACCCGCCGCGCATCTACGCCCGAAATCATTGGGCCGGCACATCAGCCGCGCCTGCTCCTATAGGGGCGTGTCGGTTTGGCGCAGGCGCCCTTTGCCGGTGGAACCCCCGATTTGACAGCCCTATCCTGGGCTTATTAAGTCGCCGCCTGCCGCAACGGCAGCGCAAACGTAGCGTCCGTAAAAAGCACGCTTGCGGCGAAATGGGGAGGATACGATGGCGTTGCGTGAGTCCTGGTTCAACCTTGCCGGCCCAAGTCGGATCACATGTCGGATCACATGTCTGATCACGTGCCTGACCATATGCCTGGTCACATTGCCGTTAGCCGGCACCGCGTCGGCGCAATCGAGCGACTACCCGAACCGGACGGTGACGGTGATCTCCGACGCCGCGCCCGGCTCGGCGCCTGACATCGACGCGCGCTTCACCGCCGAAGGCCTGACCAAGATCTGGGGACAGCAGGTCATCGTCGCCAACCACCAAGGCGCCAATGGCAGCATCGCCGCACGATTTGCATCGCAGGCCGCGCCCGACGGCTACACGCTGTTCATGCCGGCGCTGTCGACTTTCGCGTCGTTGCCGACGGTTGCGCCCAATCTGCCGCTGCGGCTGCCGCGCGATTTCCTGCCGATCGGATTCACCATCGAAAATCCGATGTTCATCGCGGTGAATCCGTCGCTCGGCATCAACACGCTGCCGGAACTGATCGCGCGCGCCAAGAAGGAGCCCGGTACAATTTCGATCGCGGTGACCGGCGTCGGCCGCCTCACCCATCTGACCGGCCTTCTGCTGCAACAGCGCGCCGATATCCAGCTTGTGCCGGTGCCCTATCAAGGCGGCCCGGCGGCGGCGATGGCCGATGTCGGAACCGGCCGCGTCTCGATGATCATCGAGGGCTATTCGGGGATCATGGGCGGGGTAAAAGCAGGACAGTTGAAAATCATCGCGGTGGCGTCGCGTCAGCGCCTGCCGGATTTTCCCGATGTGCCGACAGTGGCGGAAACCCTTCCCGACTTCTTCGCCACCGGCTGGCAGGTCGTGGTCGCACCGCTCGGCACGCCGACGGCGATCATTGACAAAGTCAGCGCCGATCTCATCAAGGTCATGGGCGATCCGGAGCTCAAGAAAAAGCTGGGCGCCATCGGCAATTACACCCAGACCATGAATCCCGAACAAACGCTCGCCTTCGTCAATCAGCAGCAGGCGACATGGCTGCCGATCCTGGAAAAGATATCTGTAAAATAGATCGTTTCGAATGTCAGTGAGGAGTTTGACATGTTGACGCTATATTACGCGCCCGGCGCCTGCTCGATGGCATCGCATATCGTGCTCGAGGAGAGCGGCGAAAAATACGAGCCGCGCAAGGTGGACCTCGCCGGCGGCGAGCAGCGCACAGAAGCCTATCTGAAAATGAATCCGCTCGGCCGCGTGCCGGTGCTCGGTCTCGACGACGGCACGCCGCTCACCGAGAACACCGCGATCCTGCCTTATCTCGGCAAGCGCTTCGATCTGTGGCCGAAGAACGATCTCGGCGACGCCAAGGCGCTGTCGTTGATCGGCTACTTTGCCTCGAGCGTGCATCCGGCACATGCCCATGTCGGCCGCCCCGAACGCTACACCGCCGACAGCTCGGCCTTTCCCGGAATCAAGGAAGCCGGGCTGAAGACATTCCAGACTTATTTGAAGCAGATCGATGGCATGCTGGCCGGACGCGAATGGCTCGGCGACACATATTCCGTGCTCGATCCTTACGGCTTCGTCTTCTATAGCTGGGGCGTGCGCCGCGACTTGCCGATGGGCGAATTGAAGAACTATACCGCCCACAAGGACCGCATGCTCAAGCGCGCGGCCGTCGGCCGCGTCGTCGAAACCGAGAAGGTAAAAGTGTGAGCGCGATTTATTCCGCGCGCTCGTTCACTCTGCGGTAATGAAAACGTTATCCGGATTGCTGCCTGGAAACCCTGCTCGCCGGGAATAGGCTTGAGCGATCCGGAATCTCCTGACTGTTCGGCCAAGCGGACATTGCGCTCCGCACGGCCGCCTTCATAGGAGATGCAACAATGCTGACAACGGCAAAAATCGGGCTTGCTGCCGCACTCGTTCTGTCCGCCACACTCACCGCCACACTCGCGGCTTCGGCCGCGACCAAGGCGCGCGTGATGCAGGACGGCCAAGCAGCAACCGCTTACGACGTGATCCCCGGTTACGGCAAGGACGGCGGCAGGGTCGCTGTTCCGAATCCGAACCGCTGATCGGCGGACGATCTGAATCCAAAGGTATTCGTGAACGCGAGTAAGGCCGCTTGAACAGGCGGCCTTACGTTCAGCGGCCTTTGCTCAAGCCGTCTTCTGCGCTTTGAGGCCGAGCTCGTTGATGGTGTGCTCCCGCATGATGAATTTTTGGATCTTGCCGGTGACCGTCATCGGGAACTCGTCGACGAATTTGACGTAACGCGGCACTTTGTAATGGGCGATCTGCTCGCGGCAGAACGCCTTGATCTCGTCGTCCGTGGCGCTGGCGCCGGGACGCAGCTTGACCCAGGCGCAAATCTCCTCGCCGTAACGCTCATCCGGCACGCCGATGACCTGGACGTCCTGGATTTTTGGGTGCCGGTACAGAAACTCTTCGATCTCGCGCGGATAGACATTCTCGCCGCCGCGGATCACCATGTCCTTGATGCGGCCGACAATGTTGCAATAGCCCTCGTCGTCGACCGTGGCGAGATCGCCGGTATGCATCCAGCGCGCCGCGTCGATCGCCTCGCGCGTGCGCTCCGCATCGCCCCAATAGCCGAGCATGACCGAATAGCCGCGCGTCAACAATTCGCCCGGCGCGCCGGTCGGCACGATGCGGCCGTTCATGTCGACGATCTTGACCTCGAGATGCGGCTGAATGCGCCCGACGGTGGCGACGCGCCGCTCCAGCGGATCTGCGGTCGAGCTCTGGAAACTCACCGGGCTGGTCTCGGTCATGCCGTAAGCGATGGTGATCTCGGACAGGTTCATCTTGGCGACGGCGCGCTTCATGACTTCGATCGGGCACGGCGAGCCCGCCATGATGCCGGTGCGCAGCGACGACAGATCGAAGCGGGCGAATTCGGGATGATCGAGCTGGGCGATGAACATCGTCGGCACGCCGTGCAGGCCGGTGCAGCGCTCCTCAGCGACGGTCTCGAGCGTTGCGAGCGGATCGAAACCTTCGCCGGGAAACACCATGCAGGCGCCGTGGGTGACGGCGGCGAGATTGCCGAGCACCATGCCGAAGCAATGATAGAGCGGCACCGGGATGCACAGGCGATCTTCCGGCGTCAGCTTCATCGCCTCGCCGATGAAGAAGCCGTTGTTGAGAATATTATGATGCGACAGCGTCGCGCCCTTGGGGAAGCCGGTGGTGCCCGACGTGAACTGAATGTTGATCGGTTCGTCGAATTGCAGTTGCGGCGCAAGCTCGGCGATGCGGGCTGCTTCCGCGTCGCCGCCGCGCGTCATGATTTCCGAGAAGCGCAAGGTGCCGGGATGCCAGCTGTCGCCGAGCAGCACCACCGAACGCAGCGCCGGCAACCGCGCCGATTCAAGTTTGCCCGGCACCGCATGGCCGAGCTCGGGCGCGAGTTCGCGCAACATGCCGATATAGTCCGACGTTTTGAATCGCTCGGCGAGGATGAGCGCTTTGCAGCCGACTTTGTTGAGCGCGTATTCGAGCTCGGCGATGCGATAGGCCGGATTGATATTGACCAGGATCAGGCCGGCTTTGGCGGTGGCGAATTGCGTGAGCACCCATTCGCTGTTGTTGGGCGACCAGATGCCGATGCGGTCGCCGGGCTCGAGACCGAGCGTCAACAGTCCGGCGGCGAGCCGATCAACTTCCCGTTGCAGCTCGGCATAAGTCAACCGCACTTTTTGATGACGGACGATGAGCGCCGGCCGCGACGGCCATTTGGCGCAGACAGAATCGAAGAATTGCCCGACCGTCTCGCCGATCAGCGGCTGATTGCTCGCCCCATGGACGTAACTGAGCTTGAGCCCGGCCATCGTGGTTCCCTCCGGTCCTTGTTTCTTTCAGTTTATTAAACTCAATCATAGTGCCTGGCGCGGCGATACGGAATGCGGCTCGGGTCCGAAGAGGCGACGGATAAAGGTCCTATTCACCCCTCCCCGCTAACGTGTCCGGCAGAGAACCGTCGCCGGATCAAGCGTTATGGCGCATTTCGAACTTGGCAAAGCTCCGCCGCAACTGCGGCAGATGCTTTCGCTGTGGTCACCATCCATCGACGCCACGGCATCCGTGCAAGCGCAGCGCTGGCGCGCGGTCGCGGCGGCCTCGCTCGGCAATGCGCTCGAATGGTTCGACTTCGTCATCTACGGCTATTTTGCCGCGACCATCGCGCGGCTGTTCTTTCCGTCGAAGAACGATCTTGAATCGCTTCTGATCGCGCTCGCCACTTTCGGCATCACTTTCTTTGTCAGGCCGCTCGGCGCGATCCTGCTCGGCGCCTTCGCCGATCGTCACGGCCGCAAGTCGGCCTTCATGCTGACGATCGCCTTGATGATGCTCGGCACCGCGATCATCGCCGTGCTGCCGACTTATGCGGTGATCGGTCCGCTCGCACCCATCGCGATCGTCGCGGCCCGCCTCATTCAAGGCATTTCCGCGGGCGGCGGCTTCGGCAGCGCCACGGCCTTTCTGGCCGAACAAGACCCGCAACGGCGGGGCTTTTTTGCCAGTTGGCAGTTCGCCAGCCAGGGGCTCACCACAGTCATCGCGGCCGCTTCTGGCGCTGTCCTGACCGGTGTCCTGAGCACCGAACAGATCGACGCCTGGGGCTGGCGCGTCCCCTTCATCTTCGGACTTCTGATCGGACCGGTCGCCTATTATCTCGGCCGCCATGCCGACGAGACCGCTGAGTTCAAATCGCTGCATGTGAGCGCGAAGCCGTTCTTGGACGTGCTCGCCGGCGCCAAGATGAGAATGCTGGTGGCCTTGGGCGCCGTCATACTCTGCACCGTTCTCACCTATACGACGCTGTTCATGCCCGGCTTTGCCATCCGCCAGCTCGGCCTGCCGCAGGCCGGAAGCTTCCTCGCCACGGTGCTCACCGGCGCAATCCAGATCGTGCTGGTGCCGATCTTCGGCGCCGCCTCCGACCGGCATGGGCGGCTGCCGCTCATGATCGTGTCGGGCTTTGTCGTTTTAGTTGTAAGCTATCCTATGTTCGCGTGGCTGGCGGCGGTGCCGACCCTGCAAACCCTTCTGATCGTGCAGGCCATCATGGGCGTGCTCGGCGCGGCCTATATGGGTCCGCTCGCAGCGCTGATGTCCGATATTTTCCCGACGCGGATGCGCACCACCGGCCTTGCTGTCAGTTATTCGTTCTGCGTCGCAATTTTCGGCGGCTTTGCGCCGTTCATCAATGCCTGGCTGGTCGCCGTCACCGGCAGCAATGCCGCGCCGAGCTATTATCTGATGGTCGCTGCTGCGATCAGCCTCACGGCGCTTTTGGCACAGCATCGGTTGCGTCTCTGAGCATTGGAACTTCGGTTCCACATGCCGTCGCTGTGTTTCATCATGCGCGGTTCTGAATTGTTAAGCCTTTATCGACTGCTTAGCGGCTTATTTTACCATTTACCTACGCCCGTTTGTTAGCAAACAGCCGAGACAATTGCGATCTGCGTTCCGACCTAAAGTCTGTTCCGACCAAGGCTAAAGGACGGCGTCATTTCGAACCGGGCGCCACGAGTGCGAGACATGCAAAGTCTGTTATCCAAAGCCGCGTTTCTCAGCTGGCTTGTCTCGACACCGGAACAGAAACTGCGCTTCGAATTGGTCGACGCGCTTTACTCGACGCCGAAGTCGATCTTCGTCGCGTCGATCGCCGCTTTGTTCGTGGTCGCGACCACCTTCGCGTTGAGCGACGATGTTACGTATGCCTGGATCTTCGTCGCATTTCTCGCAACCGGCATCGGCCGCGCCGTGTCGATCGTGGCTTACCAGCGCGCGCAACACGATCCCGACGACAGCGCCGCGACCGTCATGTGGGAACGGCGCGCGCTGATCGGCGCCTGGGCGTTCGCCTGCCTGGTCGGCTTTACCGGCGCCTACAGCGTCCTCGTCCATCCCAACAGCGACATTGAGCTGCTCGTCAATTGCTGCGTGATGGGCTACATCGCCGGCATTTCGTCGCGCAATGCCAGCCGGCCGATCATATCGATCGGCCAAGTGTCGCTGACCGCTTTCCCTTTCCTGATCGCGCTGATCGCGCGATTCGACCTGGTCCACGGCGTGCTCGCCGTCTTCATCGGCGCGCTGCTTCTCAGCATCATCGTCATTTGCCGGGCGGTGTTCGAGAACATCATTTCCCGCCATTGCGCTTTCAGCCGGATCGAGCTGATTGCGCGCCGCGACGCGCTCACCGACCTGTGGAACCGTACAGCCCTGATCGAGCTTCTGGAAAAGCGTCTCGCCAGCGTCGCCGATTCTGGCGAGATCGTCGCGCTGATTCTGATCGACCTCGATCGCTTCAAGGACATCAACGACACGTTCGGGCACCAGACCGGCGACGCCGTGCTCAAGGAAGTCGGCGAGCGAATCAAGTCGGTGACGCAGGCGGGCGACGAGGTCGCGCGCATCGGCGGCGACGAATTCGTCGTGATCGTGGTCGGCAGCGACGAGGATCAGCCCCGCATCACCGCCGAGCGCATTTTCGCGACCTTCGCCACTCCGTTCCTGGTCGGCATCAATCAGCATTTGTGCGGCGCCAGCATCGGCTACGCCATCGCGCCGCGCTACGGCTCGACGCTGGAAGAATTGTTCCGCAACGCCGACCTCGCGCTCTATGAGGCCAAGCAGGCCGGGCGCCGCCAGATCGTCCGCCACACCGGCGCGATCACCGAGCGTTACGACAGGCGCGTGCAGCTCGAACACGATCTGCAATTCGCGCTGCAAAACGACGAGATGGAATTGGTCTATCAGCCGATCGTCGATCCGCGCTCCGGCCGCGCCATTTGCTGCGAAGCCCTGCTGCGCTGGAATCATCCGAGCCTCGGCCGGATCAGCCCGATGGAATTCATCCCGCTGGCCGAAACGACGGGCCTCATCGTGCCGATCGGCGGCTGGGTGCTCGCCACCGCCTGCGTCGAGGCGACGCACTGGCCCGTTGATATCAGCGTCGCCGTCAACCTGTCGGCGGTGCAGTTCCGCCGCAGCACCGACCTCGTCGCCATCGTCATCGGCACGCTTGCCAGCACCGGGCTGCCGGCGCGGCGGCTGGTGCTCGAAATCACCGAATCCGTGCTGATCGAGGATTCCGCCGCGGCGCTGACCACGCTCGAGCGCCTGCGCGAGCATGGCGTCGACATCTCATTGGACGATTTCGGCACCGGCTTTGCGTCGCTCGCCTATCTCAACGACTTTCCGTTCTCCAAGATCAAGATCGACCGCAAGTTCTCGCAAGGCATCGATACCTCGCCGCGCACCGCCGCCATTATCGGCGGCATCGCCAAGACCACGCGCGATCTGCATATCGAACTGGTGGCCGAAGGCGTCGAGACGGAAAATCAGCTTGAGCGCATGTCCCGCTTCGGCATCAACGCCATGCAAGGCTATCTGTTCTGCCATCCCTTGCCGGCGAGCGAGATCCGCCAGGTCGTGGTCAATCCGATCATGACGGAGACCGCCAAGCGCCACGCCATCCCGCGGCAGCGGAAGGCGGCGTCCTGAAGCTTACCCTGTGGCGTTTGTGGGGACGGTCAGGTCGCCGAGAGAAACCTATCCAGCACCGCCATGCGCATGAATTTCGACAGGCGCACCTGCTCGAAATACATCGCATTGGGCAGATCGTCGCAGCCGGCATCGATCTCGTCGTGCCGCGGCAGCGGATGATAGAGCAGCGCCTTCGACCCGATCCGCGCGATCTTATCCGGCGTGACGGCGTGGCTTTCCGGCGTCGTCTTCGGCGACACGTAGCCGGACCCCGCGGCCTCGCCGATATCCGACATGTCGTAGGGCGCCATCATGATCGCATCGCATTCGGCGAGCGCATACTTGATCTCGGTCACCAGCCGGCAGCGGATGCCGCGTTCGCCGAATAGCGCCAGCACGTCGCGCGGAATGTCGTGATAGGACGGCGGACAAAAAACGATTTCGCGCGGCGCTTCGTAGCGCAGCAGGAACGCCAAAGACCGCACCGTGCGCCCGCGCGGATCGCCGCCGAACGCGATGCTTTTGTCGCGGATCGTGCCGAGCCCGCGCCGCAGCGCGAAAATATCGATCAGCGCCTGCGTCGGATGCTCGTTCCAACCGTCGCCGGCATTGATCACCGGCTTGAGCGATTTCGCCGCCATCCGTGCCGCGGCGCCGACTTCGTGATGGCGGACGACAATCGCATCGCTGAAACGGGACACCACCGCGGCGCAATCCTCCAGCGTCTCGCCGGTTCGTGTGTTCGAGCGCGTGGCCGACATGTCGTCGACGCCGATCGCGGTGGCGCCGAGCGCGGCCGTCGCCGCTTCAAAGCCGATCCGCGTCCGCGTGCTGGGCTGGAAGAACATCAGCGCCACCGCCTTGCCGACGGCGCCCGGCGTGCGGGTGCGCCCCGCCTCGAAAGCGTCGGCGGCGCGGCAATAGGCGTCGACCTCGTTGCTGTCGATCGCCTCGGCGCTGAGCAGATGGAAGCTTGCTTGATCGCGCTGCGGCGAGACAACATCCCGCCTTATCGTTGGCACGATGCGCGGAATGTTTACAGGTAACGACGCCATACGAATTTCCGGCAACAACGCGAGCGCGAAGTTCACGATATATTAACCAGGAATTTGCGCGCCTGCAAAGCCGGGATAAAGTTCCCTTAGGCTTCGAAATAGCCGTCTCGAAATGAGACAGAGGCGGTATATCAAGCTATGAAAACCACATTAAACAGATGAGGATTGTCGGAAAACCGTTATGGCCGCGACCGAAGACCCCAAAGCGCCCTCACCCCCGGAACTTCCACCCACATTCGAGCCCGCCATCCGCACCATCGCCATGCCCGCGGACACCAATCCGCACGGCGACATTTTCGGCGGCTGGCTGCTCTGTCAGATGGACCTTGCCGGCGCGACGGTGGCGACACGGCGCGCCGGCGGACGCGTCGTCACCATTGCGATCACGGCGATGGTGTTTCACCGCCCGGTGTGCGTCGGCGACGAAGTATCGTGCTACGCCAGCGTGACGAAGACCGGCAACACCTCGATCACGATCAAGATCGAAAGCTGGGCGCGCCGCGCGCGCGGCGCCGACACGGTGCCGATCAAGGTCACGGAAGGTCTCTTCACTTATGTAAAAGTCGATCCCGACGGACACGCCGTTCCGGTGTCGCCCGTCTGACCGATCTGAAGAGGATCAGGTCAACGGCGTCCCACTGATGGCACCACGAGCTTGCGGCACCACGACCTTGGCCGCGGCCAATTCCTCCGCGGTCACGCCGGGCGGCTCCCACTGCACGGAGCGATAGTCGAATCCGGCGACCAGCGTCGGTTTTATGATCGCGAAATAGGGCGACACGTCGAAATCGCGCGGCGTGTAGAGGCCGTAGGTGCGGATGTGATCGTTCTCGCTTTGCACATAGGGCGCCATTGCGTAGGTCTTGCCGTTGATCGAGGCGCGCTCGGGCAGGATCGGATAATGAATCGAGGCGAAAGCCTGCGCGATCAAGGTCGAGCAGATGGCGCGCGTCGGATCGCCGCAACCGATGGACAGCATGCGGCGGCGAAACCAGACCGGCACCGGAGGGTAAGGAAACAGATAACGCGCCAGATCGACGATGCGCTGCGAGTCGTATTTGGTGCCGAGCCGCGCCAGCGCATAGTCGAGCACCTGCTTGGTGCTCGTGTCGTCGAGCCCGACCGGCCGGCATATCCGGGTGTGGAAGCTGACATATTTCGACAGCGGCACAGTGACGACGCCGGTATCGGCTTCCGCCTCCAGAAGCACATTCGGCTCGCCATTGGGCGCCACGTCGCCCGGCCGTTCGCCGACATAAAGGGCGGCATGCGACCAGGTCGATTGCGTCAGATATTTGATGGTGGCGGAGAGCCGGCTATTGCCCTCAACCAAGAGGATGTCGCCGGGCTTGAGCGCCTTGCGGACGAGCTCGGGATCGGGGGCATAAAACGGTGCATAACGCCCCGTCGGCTGCGAAATATAGGCGATGATTTTGTCGCTGAGGTATTTTTCTAGCCACGCGAACATCGGCCGAATCCTGCTTTTGGAGCATGATCCCGAAAAGCATGCCCTTGGACTTGATCCGAGGGTGGATGCCGTTTTCCCGCCTTCGCGAAGCCCGCTTCGGCGGGCGAAGGAAGGTCGGACAAGATCATGCTCGAATAGTCCAGTGACTGGTTTGGCGGACTAACGGTCCAATCACTATGTTCTTGCAGGGCCGATCGGCCCCGGATTTATAGCGGAAATTGTAACATTTGGGCGCGAGCCTTCTATAGTCTCTAAGCCTCGCGAAGAATCACAGCCCGGGGAATGCATATGCCCCAATCGTCTTTTCGGCGGGATTGGCTCACCAAACCCATCTTCGGCATGGCGCGGCACGCGCTGCCGCACCTTTCCGACACCGAACGTGAGGCCATCGAGGCCGGCGACGTCTGGTGGGATGCCGATCTGTTCACCGGCAATCCGGACTGGAACAAGCTCCTCGCTTTCGCACCTGCGAAATTGTCGGAGGAAGAGCAGCAATTCCTCGACGGCCCGGTCGATGAATTGTGCCGCATGCTCAACGACTGGAAGATCAATTGGGAATGGCACGATCTGCCGCCCGAGGTCTGGGACTTTCTGAAGACGCGAAAATTCTTCGCGATGATCATTCCCAAGCAATATGGCGGCTTGGGCTTTTCCGCTTACGCGCATTCCGAAGTCATCCGCAAACTCTCAACCCGCTCGATCTGCGCCGCCTGCACCGCGATGGTGCCGAACTCGCTCGGCCCGGGCGAACTGCTGCTGCAATTCGGCACCAAGGCGCAGCAGGATTATTGGCTGCCGCGGCTCGCGCGCGGCGAAGAGATTCCGTGCTTCGGCCTGACCAGCCCGGAAGCGGGCTCCGATGCCGCCTCGATGATCGATTCCGGCGTGGTGTGCCGCGGCACTTATAATGGCCAAGAGGTGCTCGGCATCCGGCTCAACTGGCACAAGCGCTATATCACGCTCGGCCCGATCGCGACCGTGCTCGGGCTCGCTTTCAAGCTGCACGATCCCGATCATCTGATCGGCGAGCGCGACGATATCGGCATTACGCTCGCTTTGGTGCCGACGCATCTGCCCGGCATCAGCATCGGACGGCGTCATCTGCCGGCCATGCATGTGTTCCAGAACGGACCGAACTGGGGCCGTGACGTTTTCATTCCGATGGACAATGTCATCGGCGGCGTCGACCAGGTCGGCAAAGGCTGGAAAATGCTGATGAGCGCACTCGCGGCCGGACGCGGCATTTCGCTGCCGTCGCTGTCGGCGGCGGGCGCGGCCTTCTGCGCCAATATCACCGGTGCCTATGCGCGCATCCGCGAGCAGTTCCATGTCTCGATCTCGAAATTCGAGGCGGTGCAGGAACGGCTCGGCCGCATTGCCGCGACTGCCTATCAGCTCGATGCCGCACGCCGCATGACTTGCGCGGCGCTCGATGACGGGCATCACCCGGCTGTCGTTACCGCGATCATGAAATCGCAGGCGACCGACCGCATGCGCATTGCCGTCAACGATGCGATGGATGTGCACGGCGGCAAAGGCATCATCGAAGGCCCGCTGAATTATCTCGGCAGTCTTTATCGCGGCGTGCCGATCGCCATCACCGTCGAAGGCGCCAATATCGTCACCCGCGCCCTGATCCAGTTCGGCCAGGGCGCGATCCGCTGCCACCCTTATCTGCTCAAGGAGATCTTGGCGCTCGAGGACACTGACCGCGCGCGCGGCCTCGACGCCTTCGACCAGGCCTTCTGGGGCCATGTCGGCCACAGCCTCGCCAATGCCGGACGCGCCATCGGCCGCGCCTGGACCGGCGGCCTGTTCGCACCGGCGCCGGACGCCGGTGCTGCGGCGCCGTTCTACCGGCAGCTCAGCCGCCATGCCGCGGCCTTTGCGCTCGCCGTCGATATGGCGCTCCTGACGCTCGGCGGCGCGCTCAAGCGCAAGGAAATGATCTCCGCCCGCTTCGGCGATATTCTCTCCGAGCTCTATCTCGCCAGCGCCGCGCTCAAGCGCTGGAACGACGAAGGCCGCCAGGAAGCCGACTTTCCGCTGCTCGAATATTGCGTGGAGTCGAGTTTCGCCACCATCGAAGCGCGTTTCGACGAGCTGCTCGGCAATTTCCCGGTGCGGCCGGTGGCGTGGCTGTTGCGCTTCTTCATTCAGCCGTTCGGCCGGCGCGGCCGCGGCCCGTCCGATCATGTCACCGACACCTGCGCCGACCTCATCACCACGCCGTCGGCGGCGCGCGACCGTCTCACCGTCGATCTTTATCATCCGACCGAGATGGACGGCAGCAACGGAATCGCGCTGGTCGAACGCGCCTTCACGATGACCGCCGAGGTGCAGCCGATCCGCGATCGCATGCATGCCGCGCGGGTTCGCGACATCGATCAGGCGGTGAAGCAAGGCACCATCACCGCCGACGAAGCGACGAAACTGAAGGCTGCGGCCGACGCAGTGGCAGCAGCCATTGCGGTCAACGATTTCGCGCCGGAAGAACTGACCGTGCGCGGCGCGGCGAGCAGCGGAGCCAAGGGAATGGGAATAAAGGGAGAAGCGTCATCGCAAGCGACATCATCAGCCCCGCCGGTGGCGGCGGAGTAACGCATCGTCCGGTCTATATCGTCGACGGCAGCCGTACGCCTTTCATCAAGGCGCGCGGCGCGCCGGGGCCGTTCACGCCTGTCGATCTCGCCGTGCAATGCGGCCGGCCGTTATTGCTGCGCCAGCCGTTCGCGCCGGACGCGTTCGATCAGGTCATTCTCGGCTGCGTCAATGTCATCGCCGATGAGATGAATCCCGCCCGCGTCGCCGCGCTTCGGCTCGGCATGGGCGAGGCGATGACGGCCTTCACCGTGCAGATCAATTGCGGATCTGGCATGCAGTCGATCGACACCGCTTATCGCTATATCCGCGAAGGCGTCAGCGATCTCGTGCTCGCCGGCGGCGCGGAGGCGCTCAGCCATGCACCGCTGGTGTTCAACCGCAGTGCCGTGAAGTGGTATGCGCAGATGTTCGCCGCACGCGGCATCGGCGCGAAACTCTCCGCCCTCCTCGGCTTTCGGCTTTCGATGCTGACGCCCGTCATCGGACTTGAGCGCGGGCTGACCGACCCCATCACCGAGCTGAATATGGGACAGACCGCCGAACTCGTCGGTCATCTGTTCCATATTACCCGGCGGCAGGCCGACGAATATGCCGCCGAGAGCCAGCAGCGCCTGGCCGAAGCGCAGAAGAACGGCTACCTCGCCGATGAAATCGAGCCGGCCTTCGCCCGCGACGGCGCCTCGTTCGATCACGACGACGGCGTGCGGCCGGACACCACCGCCGACACGCTTGCCAAGCTCAAGCCGGCTTTCGAACGGCCGTGGGGCAAGGTCACGCCGGGCAACAGTTCGCAGATCACCGACGGCGCATCCTGGGTGATCCTCGCTTCGGAAGAGGCGATGAAAGAACACAAGCTCACGCCGAAAGCGGTGATCGTCGATAGCGAATGGTCGGCGCTCGATCCCTCCGTCATGGGGCTTGGCCCGGTCTATTGCTCGACCGCGATTATGAAACGGCACCGGCTTGCGCTCGGCGATGTCGAGCTGTGGGAACTCAACGAAGCTTTCGCCGCCCAGGTGCTCGGCTGCCTCGCCGCCTGGGAGGATGACGAGTTCTGCCGCGACGCGCTCGGCCTCGAAGCTGCCGCCGGCAAAATTCCGCGCGACCGCCTCAATGTCGACGGCGGCGCCATCGGGGTTGGCCATCCGGTCGGCGCCAGCGGCAACCGCATCGTGCTGCATCTGGTCAATGCCATGAAGCGGCTCGGCTATAGGCGCGGCATCGCCACCGAATGTATCGGCGGCGGCCAGGGCGGCGCCATGTTGATTGAAGCGGTCTAGGGGGCGCGCATGAAAACACCGGCCCCCGATTCGTCCGCTCACGTGCCCACTATGGCCATTCTCGGCAAGCGCGATATCGAGCTCGGCCCGTTCGCGCTCGGCGAGACGCAGCAGGAGCCCGGGCCTTGGGAAAATTGGCGGCTGCGCAATGACGAAGACGGCATTGCCTGGCTGCTGTTCGACAAAAAAGGCTCGAGTGCCAATACGCTCTCGGCGCCCGTGCTCACCGAGCTCAATGCCGTCCTCGACAAGCTCGAACGCGACCGGCCGCGCGGCCTTGTCATCCGCTCCGCAAAGACGAGCGGCTTTATCGCCGGCGCCGACATCACGCAATTCGAAGGCGTCACCGATCCGACGCAGATCGAAGCCGCGCTGACCGGCGGCCACGAAGTGCTCGATCGTCTTGACCGGCTGCCGTTGCCGACCATTGCTGTGATCCACGGCTATTGCCTCGGCGGCGGGCTCGAGGTCGCGCTGGCCTGCGACTATCGCCTCGCCGTCGACGGCTCGAGCTTCGGCTTTCCCGAAGTCCTGCTCGGCCTGCATCCGGGGCTCGGCGGCACCTTCCGGCTGACGCGGCTGATCAATCCGGCGACAGCCATGACCATGATGCTGACCGGCAAGACCGAACGCGCGCGGGCGGCGAAGCGCCTCGGCCTGGTCGATGCGGTAACGCAGGAGCGCCATGTCCGCGCCGCGGTGCGTTCGGCGGTGGCCGGTGAATGGAAACCGGCGAAGCAGGATTTCATCGGCTCATTAATGAATCTCGCCCCGGTGCGCCGCTTCCTCGCCGGGCGCATGCGCAGCGAGGCCGAGAAGAAAGCCCCGCATAAGAATTATCCGGCGCCTTATGCGCTGATCGATCTGTGGGAAGCGCATGGCGGCAATCCGCCAGCGATGCAGAAGGCCGAAGTGGCGTCTTTTGCCAAACTGCTCACGACCGATACGGCGCAAAATCTGGTTCGCGTCTTCTTTCTGCGCGAGAATCTGAAGAGCCTCGCCGGCGGCAAATGGGACGGCAAGCGCGTTCATGTCATCGGCGCCGGCGCCATGGGCGGCGATATCGCGGCATGGTGCGCGTGGCACGGCTTTGTCGTGAGCCTCGGCGACACCAAGCCCGAGCCGATTGCCGGCGCCATCAAACGCGCCGCAGATCTGTTCGGCAAGATCGGCCGCGACGACCGCCGCCGGGTGCGCGATGCGCTTGATCGGCTGATCCCGGATCTGAAAGGCGAAGGCGTCGCCTCCGCCGACCTGATCATCGAAGCGGTGCCGGAAATCCTCGATCTCAAACGCAAGATCTTTGCCGGCATCGAGCCGAAGATGAAGCCCGATGCCATTCTTGCCACCAACACATCGAGTATTCCGCTCGAGCAATTGCGCGAGGGCCTGCCGAGGCCGGAGCGGCTGGTCGGCATCCATTTCTTCAATCCGGTGTCGCGCATGCAGCTCGTCGAGGTCGTCAGCCACGATCAGGTGGCGGCCGACGTTCTTTCCGATGCGCGCGCCTTCCTCGGCCGCATCGACCGCCTGCCGGCGCCGGTGAAAAGCGCGCCGGGTTTTTTGGTCAATCGCGCGCTGACGCCTTATCTGCTCGAAGCTCTGGTTTTGCTCGATTCCGGGGTGAGCAAAGAGAGCATCGACAAGGCCGCCGAGGATTTCGGCATGCCGATGGGGCCGATCGAACTGGCCGACGAGGTCGGGCTCGATATCTGCCTGCACGTCGCCGAAATGCTCAAAACCAGCCTCAATCACGACATGCCGGCAGCGCCGCAATGGCTGCAGGACAAAGTGCGCAAGGGCGAACTCGGCAAGAAGACCGGCAAGGGCCTTTACGACTGGAAGGACGGCCACGCGGTGAAAAGCCATGACGCGCCGCCGGCGCCGGCCGATGCCATCGACCGCATGGTGCTGCCGATGCTCGATGTCTGCGTCACCTGCCTGCGCGAAGGTATCGTCGCCGACGAAAAGATCGTCGACGGCGCCATGATTTTTGCCACCGGCTTCGCGCCGTTCCGTGGCGGCCCGATGCATTATGCGCGCGCGCGCGGCATCGCCGACGTGCGTGACACGCTCAAGCGGCTGGCGGAGAAATACGGGCCGCGCTTCCAGCCCGATCCGGGCTGGGACAATCTGAAATGATTCATACGGGTGAGGCCCCGGCGAAGTTCGTCGATCCGGCGCGGCTCGCCGACACCATTGTCGAAAGGGTCGGCAAGAGGATCGTCCTTGCCATGCCGCTCGGTCTCGGCAAGGCGAACCACATCGCCAATGCGCTGTTCGACAAGGCGGCCGCCGATCCGTCGCTCAAGCTCACCATTTTCACCGCGCTGACGCTCGAAGCGCCGCGCGCCAAAAACGAGATTGAGCACCGTTTCCTCGATCCGGTGGCGCAGCGCGTGTTTGCGGGCTACCCGCCGCTGCATTACGCGGCGGCCATTCACAAGGGCGAAGTCCCGCCCAATGTCGAAATCAATGAATTCTTCTTCGAGGCCGGCCAATGGCTCGGCTCGCCCTATGCGCAGCAGCATTATATTTCGGCGAACTATACGCACGCGCTGCGCTACGTGCTCGACCGCGGCGTCAATGTCGTCGCCCAATTGGTGGCGCACCGCGCGCAAGATGAGGCGGCTCCATATAGTTTCAGCTGCAATGCCGATCTGACCTGCGATCTCCTGAAGCTGCGCCGCGAGGGCAAAGCCGACTTTCTGTTCTGCGGGCAGACCAATTCAGAGCTGCCGTTTTTGCGCGGCGACGCCGCGGTGGCCGCAACCGAATTCGACTATCTGCTCGACAGCCCAAAAACCGACTTCCCGCTGTTCGCGCCGCCGCGCGAGCCGGTGTCGCTCGCCGATTACGCCGCAGGCGTGCGTGCCGCCAGCATCGTGCCCGACGGCGGCACCTTGCAGATCGGCATCGGCTCGCTGGGCGACGCCGTGGCGCAAGCTTTGGTGCTGCGGCAGCGGCAGAATGACAAGTTTTGCCAATTGCTGACGCAGCTTGGCTGTGCACCGGCAAGCAGCCCCGCGGTTCGCACCGAGCCTTTCGATATCGGCCTCTATGGCTGTTCGGAAATGTTCGTCGAGGGCATGCTCGATCTCTATCGCGCCGGCATTCTCAAGCGCGAGGTCGACGGCGTCGTGCTGCATGGCGGTTTCTTCGTCGGATCCCGCGCCTTTTACCGGGCGCTGCGCGAAATGCCGCCGGAGACTTCGGCCAAATTCAGCATGACCTCGATCTCTTTCGTCAACGAGATCTATCACGACGAGGACAGCAAACGCCGCGCCCGCGTCGATGCCCGCTTCCTCAACGACGCGATGATGGCGACCTTGCTCGGCGACGTGATTTCCGACGGGCTGGAAGACGGCCGCATCGTCAGCGGCGTCGGCGGCCAATATAATTTCGTCGCCCAGGGTTTTGCGCTCGACGGCGCGCGCTCGGCGATCCTGCTGCACGCGACCCGCACCGCGGGCGGCAAAACCCAATCCAATATCCGCTGGCGCTACGGCCACACCACCATTCCGCGCCACCTGCGCGACATCATCATTACCGAATACGGCATTGCCGATATCCGCGGCAAAACCGACCGCGACGTGATCGCCGCAATGCTCGCGATTACGGATTCGCGCTTTCAGGACGAATTGCTGCGGCAGGCCAAAGCGGCTGGCAAGATCGAGCGCGGTTACGAATTGCCGAAAGCCGTGCGCGACAATACGCCGGACGCGGTCGCCCGGGCGCTGGCACCTGCGTCGGACGCAGGTCTGCTGCCGTGTTTTCCGTTCGGCACGGATTTCACCAATGTCGAGCAGCGCCTCATCCCGGCGCTCGAGAAACTGAAAGCGGCCTCGCCGCTCGAACTCGTGTCGATCGTCATGCGCGGCTTGTCGGCCGGAGGCGATCACAGCGACTGCCTTGACCGCATGGATCTCGCACATCCCAAAGGCATCGCGCAGCGCTTTTACGCGAGCCTCGTCCGCGGCGCGTTGCGCGGCGGTGAGCGGGGCGAGCCGTCATAAGCGCGGCGGCACGGCGACAATTCCGGCCGCAGCGCGCTGTGACCTCAAGCGTCACGGCTGCTTCAAATACGCATTATTTATCAATGATATGCCTGGTACAGCTGGGTGGGCTCGAACCACCGACCTCCTGTTCCACAGACAGGCGCTCTAACCAACTGAGCTACAGCTGCACGGGCTCACGATCGACCGACGAGCGGCCGGAACCTAGAGCATGATCCCGAAAAGTAAAAGCCGGTTTTCAGGCCGGATCGTGCGGGTCTATGAGTAACGCCCGGTTTTGGCAAGGCCGATAGAAGGCCGATAGAAGACCGGTACAAAACCGGAAAACCGGTTGCGCAGAGCGCGCGCCAGCGCAAAAAGCACGCGCGTCAGTGCAAAAAGCAAAAGCCCGGGCACCGCCCGGGCTTTCCCTCACCAGTAAAACTGCGTGAAGATCGCTCAGAAGCGCCAGGATCAACCGACCTTGCTGAACGCCTTGTTCATGCCGGTCTTGATCGGCTCGGCGGTCTCGGTCGCAACCTTCTGCGCCAGCGCGCCGAGTTCCTTGCCCTGCTCGGTCAGCGTTTCGAACTGCTTGCGCGCATGCGTGCTCGACAGTTCGATCACTTCCGACAGCGTCTTCGCGGCGAGCAACTCGCCGTAGAAATCGAAGGTCGCATTGGTGTTGGTGCGGGCGGCGTCGATCACTTTGAGGCCGTAATCCGAAGCGCCCTTGGCAGCCGTCGAATAGGTGGTCTCCATGACGTCGGTCGCCTCTTCGGCGGCGGCCTTCATCTTCTCGTAGGTGTCCTTGCACTGCGCGACACCGCGCTCGGCGAATTCACGGAAAGCCGCCGGCATTTCAACCTTCGGGATTTCGAATTTCGGCATCTCGAATTTCGGCATCTCGAAAGCGCCCGTGGACTTTTTGGTGGTGGTGGCCAGATCGGTCATGACACTTGTGTCCTTGATTTTGGATTTTGCGATTTTGGATTTTGTTCACTGCTCTTGGGCTGTCTCACAAGAGAGATTTTTTCTTGTTTGCTGGCTTCGCCGCCCGTTGCGCGTTGCCTCAATTTCTCGACCCGCGGCAGAACGCCAAACTCTTCCATGCCCGGGGACTGTCTTAAGAGTTAAATAGCAACTTTTTTGGTGCGTTGCAACAGAAATTATTGCATTGCAGCAACTATCGTAACAAATTGAAAATATTATGATTTCTAAGCCAACACGGTCGCGGCACCAGTGCCGCGACGCGGGTCACGGTTTAAAATCGTGATCGCCTCAAGACTTAGTTTTGGCAGCATCCACCACAATCTTGGCCGCACTTTGTCCGAGGTCCTGAACCTGGCTCGACAGCGCTTGCATCTGCCGGCTCAGATATTCCGATTGCAGCGCCATGATTTCGGAAGCGTCCTTGGCGTTCATCAGCTTTTGCGCGAAATCGAACGTCAACTCGAAGTTCTGCTCGGCATAAGTCAGCGATTTATGCGCGATTTCAGAGGCGCTGCTGTGCGCCGCCTGGGCGCGGCCCTGCATCTGCCCCATGGCCTCGTTCGCCGCATCGATAAAGCTCTCAAATGCTTTCCGCGCCTGCGTCACACTCTGTTCGGCGAATGCGCGCATCTCGCTCGGAATGGCAAATTGTTCAAATGGATCCTTGGCCATAACCCGCTCCCTCTGCCGCGGACCGACGGTCCGGACGCAATAATCCTGGCAAGGCAATCCTAGTGTTCGAATTTCGCAGTCGGCAAGCGATTTCGGCGCCGGCTGGCGCAAACTTCGGCAGCAAAGGCGCATCGGCCAATGCCGCGTCGGGACCGAAGTTCCGGACCGCCGATCATGTCCGCCCGGTGTCACCGAAAGCCGCGTCGATTAAGGTTATCTTGGCAAGTCGGGCGAGCCAGCCTGAGCGCGTTATGGACACGCGGAACGCGGCCCGCTTTATTAAGAATTCCTTTAGGGTAACGAGTTCCGCCGCATGCCGATCGTCGATTCAGAGCTCGCTCCGCTGCGTGACCCGCGGCTTGCGGCGCTTGCGACCGGCGCCTGGCCGGTATGGCTGTGGAGCACCGACGGGTCGCGCATTCTCTGGGCCAATGCGGTCGGAGCGGCGATCTTCGGCGCGGCGAGCGTCGGTGCGCTCGGCCGACGCCGCTTCAAGCCGAACGATAACGCAGCCGCTCAAGTCATTCGTCTCGGCGCCACGCTGCCGTCGCGCGCGCAAGAACGGCTCGAACGGCTGCGCGGCTTCGGCGCGGGTTTCGGCCGGGCGCTCACGTGCGTCTGCTCGCGTGTCGTTCTCGACGACGGGCGAGCGGCGGTGCTCATCGTTGCCAGCGAAGCGGCCGGCCCGGCGCTGACGCTCAGTGAGCGGGTGCGGCGGCTGTTCACCGACGGCGAAACCGCCATCGCAGCCTTCGGTACCGACGGCGCGCTGGTTTACACCAATGCGACGCTGCTCACGCGGTTTGCCGGCGCGACGGCCCTGTCGGATCTCGGCCTCGCCGGTCTCGTCACGCCGGAGACGGGAAGCGTTCAGGCCAGCGCTCAGATCGGCGGCGCTCTGACGAGTGTCACCGCCGAGCGTCTCGGCAAAGACAATGCGCGTGTCGTTCTCCTGACCTTGGCACCGCAATCCATGCCGCCAGCCGAAACGGCGTCAACCGAACCTGGCCTGGAAACGACGGAGACCCTGCCTCAAGCTTTCGAACCGGCAGTCTCCGCTCCCATCGCGCAGGCCGTCGCAGCTCCCATTGAAGCAGCTCCCATTGAACCAGTGGTCGAACCAACACCTGTTTCGCCGGTCGCTGCGGAAGAACCGGCCGCGGCGCCGCCACCCGCCGTGCCCATAGAAGCGCCCGTGGCAACGCCCCTGGAAGCACTCATGGAAGCCCCCATGGCGGCGGAAACGGTCGCCACTTCCACCACGCGGCACAGCGCGCCACTCGTCGAACGCCGTCATCCGTTGCGCTTCGTCTGGCACATGGATGGCGACGGGCGCTTTGTCGTCGGCTCGGACGAATTCATCGCCTTGGTCGGACCGCGCACCATGGCCGCCATCGATCGGCCCTGGAGCGAAATCGCGGGCGAACTCAATCTCAACTCGGACCATCAGGTGGCGCACGCGATTTCGAGCCAGGAGACCTGGAGCGGCCTCGTGGTGTTATGGCCGATCGATGATTCCAGGGAACGCCTGCCGGTCGAATTGTCCGGTCTGCCGGTGTTCGATCGTGATCGCATCTTCCGCGGCTATCGCGGTTTCGGCGTGTGCCGTGACGTCGACCGCATCAACGCGTTTGTACGCGAGCGCCGCGAACGGCCAGCCGATGTCTTGCCTGATGTCTTGCCCGATGTCCTGCCGGTGTTGGAAGCTCACCCCCAACACGTCGAAGCCCCGGCCGCGCCCGCGGCCATGCCCGATCCTGCGGTCATGCCCGATATGGCGAACGAGAGCGCCGCCACAGAAGAGTCCGAACCGCCAGAGCAGGAACCGGTCGGCATTGCGCCAGGCGCCGCCAATGTCGTGCCGTTTCGTCAGTCGCAAGCGTCGGAGTCCAAAACCGACGCCAGAACGCCGCCGCCTTTGAGTCCGATCGAACGCCGCGCCTTCCGCGAATTGGCGCAGGAGCTTACCGCGCGGCTGCGCGGCTCCAGCGCGTCGGCGGAGAACGACACCGACGCCGAACCGGCTGACGCGCTTGAAGCCGCGGCCGCGGCCGACCCGTCCGAAACCCCGACATTCGAACGGCCGCTACTCGACCGTGTTCCGATCGGCATCCTGCTCTACCGCCACAACTCGCTGCTTTATGCCAATCGGCATTTCCTGGAATGGAGCGGCTATGAGAGCCTCGATACGATCGATGCTGCGGGCGGCGTGCATCGGCTGTTTGCCGGTTCCGCCGCCGCATCCGCCACAAGCGACGCCGTCCAAACCTTTTCGATCCGCACCGCGAGCGGCTACGATTTGCCGGCCGAGGGCCGCATGTTCACCCTGCCTTGGCAGGGCGGGTCCGCGCTCGCACTGGTGCTCACCAGCGGTCAGGCCGAAGCCGCGCTCAAACAGATGGAGCGCACCCTTGCCGCGGCCGAAAGCGACAATCGCGAGATCAAGTCGATCCTCGATACGATCCCCGACGGCATCCTCACACTCGATCGGCAAGGCGTGATCGCGACCGCCAATGCACGGGCGGCGGCGCTGTTCGGCGGCACCGCAGACGATCTGACCGGACGCGCGCTCGCCGAGTTCCTGGCGCCGGAGAGCGCGCGCGTCGCACGCGAATATCTCGAACGTGCCGCCGACGGCAGCAACGGCAACGACAATGCGATCGAAGTCGCAGCACGCCTGAGCGAGAGCCGGTTGATGCCGCTGGCATTGACGCTGACGCGCATCGGCAGCGACCGCTTCGCCGCATTGCTGCAGGACACCACGGCGCGGCGGCAGAGCGAGGACGAGCTGCGCAACGCCAAACGCGAAGCAGCTCAAGCGGCGGCGGCCAAGAACGAATTCCTGGCCAAGGTCAATCACGAGGTCCGCACGCCGCTCAATACCATCACTGGTTTCGCCGAAGTCATCATGGCAGAGCGTTTTGGGCCGATCGGCAACGAGCGCTATGGCGAATATATCAAGGACATCCACACCGCCGGCACGCATCTGGTCGCGCTGCTCAACGACATCGTCGATCTGTCGCGGATCGAGAGCGGCAACGCGGAGCTCAACTTCGCCAATATCAGCCTGAACGCGCTGACCCAGCAATGCGTCGGCATCATGCAGCCGCACGCCAACAAGGCGCGCATCATCATCCGCACCGCGCTGACGCCGGCTTTGCCGAATGTCGTCGCCGACGAGCGCTCGATGCGCCAGATCGTGCTCAATCTTTTGTCGAACTCGATCCGGCTGACCGGCCCCGGCGGCCAGGTGATCGTGTCGACCGTGTTCTCCGATGCCCACGAGGCGGTGCTGCGCGTGCGCGACACCGGCGCCGGCATGAGCGAGCAAGATATCCAGGCGGCGATGGAACCGTTCCAGCAAACGGCGACATCCGGAAGCTTCGGCTCCGGCGGCACCGGTTTCGGCCTGCCGCTGACCAGAGCGATCGCAGAGGCCAACCGCGCCAATTTCAGCATCACCAGCGCGCCCAATGCCGGCACGCTGGTCGAGATCGCCTTCCCGCCGAACCGGGTCGTCGCCGAATAGGCGCATCAAAGGCGGGATAGCGGCAGCTTCGCCGTACGGCTCGTGTAAGAATTGGATAAACTTGCAGCCGAAACCGCGTTCAGTCGGGAACGCGTTTTCGCCGTCTTTGCGCGCCAGTGTCGTTCAGTCAAAAAAGCCGGGTTCACCATTGCCGAACGAGGTGCGGCGATGCGCGTGGTCAAGATCCTGCTGGCATTGATGGTCGCCGCCGGCGTGCTTCTTCCGGCGACGGCGCTTGCCGGCAACGACGTCGATCTGCTCCTGGTCCTGGCGGCGGACGTTTCACGCAGCATCGATGCGGCGAAATTTCAATTGCAGCGCGACGGCTATGCCGCGGCTATTTCCGACCCGCGCGTTCTCGACACCATCAAATCCGGCCATTTCGGCCGCATCGGCATGACCTTCGTCGAATGGTCAGGCATCGGCGCGCAGCACGTGGTGATCGACTGGACGGCGATCGGCGACGGCGCAAGCGCCAAGGATTTCGGCGATCGCTTGCTCGAAGCGCCGCGCTCGTTCGCCGACCGCACTTCGATCTCCGGCGCGATCGAATTCGCCATGGACCAGTTTACCCATACGCCGTTCGCCGCAACCCGCCACGTCATCGATATTTCCGGCGACGGCACCAACAATGCCGGCCGCGACATCGCCTCCGCGCGCGACGACGCCGTCGCACAGGGCGTCACCATTAACGGGCTCGTTATCTTGAGCGAGAACCCGATGTCGTGGAATCCCGATCACACCAATCCGCCGGGCGGCCTCGACAACTACTATCGCAACAATGTCATCGGCGGCCCCGGCGCCTTCGTCATGGTGGCAAAGGATTTCAACTCGTTCGGTCAGGCCATGATCGGCAAATTGATCGCCGAAGTGGCGGAGAATCGGCTCCCGAAAGCGACGCGCCTCGCGGCCCATTAAGCGGCATCGGGCGCGCTCTTTGTCGCGCCCAAAAAGGCCTGATTTGTTTATGCGCCGCAGGCATTTGGGCGCGCCGACGGCCGGTGCGGCCACGAAAGCGACACAGAGTGCCGCCAGTTTGCGGCGCAGCAGCCGCCCGGTAATATTCACCCCGGCCTAATCAACATCGGAAAAGCGTCCTTGACCGCGGCCATCGGCCTAAAGCGCCTTGCGATTGCTGTCGCCGCCATTCTTGCGGCCGCCTTCGTCACGCTGGTGGCTTTGTCCATCCTTATTCCGGCATCTTCGGTGCGCGACGCGGTCCGATCCGAAATCCGCGCCGTCACCGGCCTTGATCCGATGCTGGGCGACGATATTTCGTTGTCGCTGTTCCCCTCCGGCGCCGTGACCTTCCACAAAGTGCTGCTCGGCGACAATCGCAGCGGCCAGCCCGCGGTCGCAGCCGACGAATTGACGGCGCGGCTGCGTTATTTTCCGCTGCTAGCCGGACGCATCGAAATCGCCGACGTGACGCTGGTGCGTCCGATCATCAACGTCACCTTCGCGGCGAACGGCGTCTCGAATTGGTCGGGGCTGATCGATACGCTCGCCAAGGCGCTCACGCCCAATGCCGATCACCGCATCGCTTCGTTCTCCGAGATCGGCATTCAGGACGGCACCGTCGTCGTGCACGACGTCGCCAAGAACGCGACGGAGCGGCTCGAGAACGTCGAATTTCAGGTCGCCTGGCCGTCGATCTCACGCAGCTTCGGCGCCAACGGCCGCTTTGTTTGGAACGAAGAGCCGGTCGAAGCCAGCCTGACGCTGACCGATTTCCTCGCGGCGCTGACCGGCGACCGCTCCGGCCTCAAAGTGCGCCTGTCCGCCACGCCGCTGCAGCTCGCCTTCGACGGCATCGCCAGCGCCCAGCCCACGCTCAAGATCGACGGTGCGCTCGGCGTCGACGCGCCGTCGTTGCGCGACGCCATGCACTGGACCGGCAGCAGCAAATTGCCGTTCGGCGGCTTCGGCCGCTTCACGTTGCGCGCGCAGAGCGACATGGTCGGCGGCGTGGTCGCGCTGTCCAACGTCAATGTCGAAGTCGACGGCAATGCCGCGGAAGGCGCGCTGACGCTGTCGACCGACGGCCATCGCCTGGTGCAAGGCACGCTCGCGGCCGAGGCGCTCGACCTGACGCCTTACATATCCGGCATACGGCTGTTGGCGCGGAACGAACGCAATTGGGACGCGCTACCGATCGCGTTCGACGGCTTCAACGATCTCAATCTCGACCTGCGGCTCTCCGCGGCCAGCATCAAGCTCTCGACCGCGCAGCTCGGACGCACCGCCGTCGCCGCCAATCTGCGCAACGGCAAGCTCGATCTTACGATCGGCGAGGCGCAAGCCTTCGGCGGCACCGCCAAAGGCAGTCTGGGCTTTGCCGTCGCCAACAACGGCATCGGCGTGTCCTCGCATCTGCAATTCGTCGATGTCGATCTCAACGACTGCCTCGGCCAGATCCTTGCCGTGCACAAGATCAAGGGCCGCGGCAATCTGGCGATGAACATCGACGGCGCCGGCGCATCGGTGATGGCGGTGACCCGCGCGCTTAATGGCACGGCAAACCTCACCGCCCATTCCGGCGCGCTCGACGGCATCAATGTCGAGCAATTGCTGCGCCGGCTGCAGCGCCGCCCGCTCTCCGGCGGCGGCGACTTCCGTTCCGGCTCGACGCCGTTCGATGAGCTCGCCATCAACCTCAAGATCGACCAGGGCACGGTGTCGGTCGACGACATGCACATCGACGGACCGTCGGTGAAGCTTGCGGTCGGCGGCCAGGCTTCGGTGCCGACGCGCGACCTCGATCTCAAAGGCGTGGCGACGCTGATATCGACGGCCAATGCCGACGAATTTGACCTGCCCTTCGTCGTCCAGGGGCCGTGGGACGACCCGATCATGCTGCCGGACGCACAGGCCCTGATCCGGCGCTCGGGCGCCGCCGCCCCGCTCATCGACGCCGCCAAGACCCATAATGCCAGCGACGCCGTGCGTGCGGTGATCGACCAGTTGCTGGCGTCGCCATCCGGCGCGCCGCCGGCGCCGGGCGTATCGCCGGCCTCAACCGCGGCGCCGCCGAAACCCACCCAATAATCCGGCCGCCGGGCGAAAGCTCGGATTAGGGCCGCGCCGGCGTGCCGCGCGCCGCATTTAGCTTGGTCAGCAGTGCGGCGATGATGACGGCCGTGCCGACGACGGCGACCATGATGCTGCAAACCGCATTCATCTCCGGCTTCACCCCGAGGCGCACTTCCGAATAGATGCGGATCGGCAGCGTCGTCGCGCCGGGGCCGGTGGTGAAGCTCGCGATCACCAGATCGTCGAGCGATAGCGCGAAGGCCAGCATCCAGGCGGCGACGATCGCCGGCAGAATCAGCGGCAAGGTGATCGCGAAGAAAGTATGCGCCGGCGAAGCGCCGAGATCCATCGCCGCCTCTTCGAGGCTCCTGTCGAAATCGACCAGCCGCGACTGCACGATCACGGCAACGAAGCACATCGCCATCGTGGTGTGGGCGATGACCACGGTCCAGAAACCGCGATCGATCGCGACGGCAACGAACAGCAACAACATCGACAGGCCGGTAATGACCTCGGGCATCACCAGCGGCGCATAGATCATCGCCGCGAACAAAAGCTTGCCGCGGAAGCGGCGGGACCGCACCAACGTGACGGCGGCGAGCGTGCCGAGCAGCGTCGCGAGCGTAGCCGAGATCAGCGCCACGCGCAGGCTGATGAAGGCGGAATCGAGCAGCGGCGCGTCGGCGGCAAGCTCGGCATACCAATGCGTCGACCAGCCACCCCAAACCGCGACCAGACGCGAGGCATTGAACGAATAGATGACGAGAATGACGATCGGCAGATAGAGAAAGGCAAGCCCGATGCCGAGCGCCGCGAGATTGAGCGGAGAAAGCTTGCGCATGGTCACCTTCGCTCCGATCCACGCATGGACTGGTTCTGGAAGATGACGATCGGCGTTACCAGGAGGCAGACCAAAACAACCGCGACGGCCGACGCCGTCGGCCAATCTTTATTGGAGAAGAATTCCATCCAGATGGTCTGGCCGATCATCGCGGTATGCGAGCCGCCGAGCAGATCGGGAATGACGAATTCGCCGACGATCGGAATGAAACACAACAGCGAGCCGGCAACGACGCCCGGCGCCGACAACGGCAGAGTGACGAGCCAAAAGATTTTCCAGCGCGGGCAGCCGAGATCCGCCGCGGCCTCAAGGAGCTGCTCGTCGAGCTTCTCCAAGGTGGCATAGAGCGGCAGCACCATGAACGGCAGATAAGAATAGACGATGCCGATATAGACGGCGGTATCGGTCGACAGCCAGGCCGGCGGCTCGCGCACGATATGCAGCGCGAGCAGCACCTGATTGAGCAGCCCGTCATGCTGCAGAATATTCATCCAGGCATAGATGCGGATCAGGAACGAGGTCCAGAACGGCAGAATGACGAGCACGACCAGCACCGCCTGCACGCGCTTGGGCGTGCGCGTCATGGCGTAAGCGATCGGATAGCCGATGACGAGGAGCAACAGCGTCGAGAACGCCGCGATCTGCAGGCTCTTCACATAAGACACGATGTAAAGCGGATCGGTGCCGAGAAAGCGGTAATTGTCGAGCGACAGGCCGGCGAGAAAGCTTCGCAGGCCTTGCCAACCGGCGGCGAGATCGAAGACCGGCAGATAGGGCGGCTGCGCAATCGCGCTCTGCGACAGGCTGATCTTGAGCACGATCAGAAACGGCACCAGGAAGAACGCAACGAGCCACGCATAGGGAACGCGGACGACCAGCTTTTGCCAGAATGTAGACTCAGGCTTCATCGCGTCAGCACGATTGCGGCCTGCGGCGGAAAGCTCAGCCAGACGCGGTCATCCCAGCCGATCGCCTCTTCGCTAGAACGGCCGGTATTGGCCATCACCGCTTTGATCTGGGTGCCGCCGTCGCAGCGCAGCTTGTAGATCGACAGCTCGCCGAGATAGCCGATATCGGCGACGGTTGCGGCAATTGAATTTGCCGCGCATTTTTCGGTGTCTTGTTCAGCGTCTTGGCCACCCTGCAGATCCGGCGCGGCCCGCATGATCCGCATTTTCTCCGGCCGCACCGCGACCCAGACGGTCGCATTCGGCTCGGCAGCGATCTTGTTGCCGACGCGCAGCCGGCCCAAAACCGTGCCTTCGACGCTCAAGCCGTCGTCACCGACGCGGCCTTCGAACAGATTGACCTCGCCGATGAAGTCGGCGACCCAGCGCGAATTCGGCTGCTCGTAGATCTCTTGCGGCGGCGCCACCTGCGCGAGCCGGCCGCGATCCATCACCGCGATGCGGTCGGCGACCGTCATCGCCTCGCTCTGGTCGTGGGTGACAATGATGAAGGTCAGCGACAGCCGCCGCTGCAGCTCCATCAGCTCAAATTGGGTTTCGCCGCGCAGCTTCTTGTCGAGCGCCGCCATCGGCTCGTCGAGCAGCAATACGCGCGGCCGCTTGACCAAAGAGCGCGCCAGCGCCACGCGCTGACGCTGGCCGCCCGACAATTCGTGCGGCTTGCGGCGGCCGAGATTTTCGAGCTTCACCAGCGCCAGCATGTCGGCGACGCGCTCGGCGATCTGCGGCTTGGCCAGACCTTCCTGCTTGAGGCCGAAGGCGACATTGTCCTCGACATTGAGATGCGGAAACAGCGCGTAGCTCTGGAACATCATATTGACCGGCCGCCGGTGCGGCGGCACCTGCGCCAGATCGACGCCGTCGAGCAGGATGCGGCCGGCATCCGGCTGTTCGAAGCCGGCGATCAGGCGGAGCAAGGTGGTCTTGCCGCAGCCGGAAGGACCAAGCAGGGCAAAAAACTCGCTTTGGTAGATATCAAGCGACAGCTGGTCGACCGCGGTGTATCCGCCGAACTGCTTGCGCAGGCCTTCGATGCGCAACAGCGGTGCGGCGGTTGGGTCGGCCCAAGGCGCAAAGCCGCGCCTGGCGAAACCGCGTTTCGCAAGGCCGCGCGCGGCCGGTCCACCTTTCGCCAATCCCCCTGCCGTCTCGACAGTCTGCATCCCTGCCCCAAACCTGACGGCGCGCCCGACGCCGCGCGACACCGCGAAATGCCAGCGCGTCAAGGTCTAGCGCATGTTCGGAAGGGGGGAAACTGTGGCGGTGGCAGCGGCGCGGCAAAAATATCGGCGCGGCGAAATTGCGCGGCTCAGCTCACAAATTCGATGGGCGTCGTCTTGGTCGGAACCTCGTCGATGGCGTCCGTGATCAGCTTGCGCGGCTGCGGGCCATAGTAGTCGCCAAGCTGCACGTTGGCGCGCGGCACCAGCGTGATCGCAACCAAGCGGTCGTAGAGCGATTTGGCCGATACCGGCTTGGTCAGATATTCGTTGACGCCGAGCTTCACCGCTTCGACGACGCGCCAGCGTTCGCCATGATGCGTGAGCATGATGATCGGCACATCCGGAATCGGAAACACGCCCGGTGAGCGCACGATGCGAACGAGTTCCGGACCGCTCAACAGCGGCATTTCCCAGTCGAGAATGACGACGTCCGGCGCAACGGTGCGGATCGAGTCAAGCGCCACGATCCCGTCGGCCGCCTCGAAGATGTCCTTGACGCCGCAATTGACCAACAGCGTGCGGATCATCCTGCGCATATACGGGTTGTCGTCGACCACCAGCACGCACAGCGACTGAATGATATTTTCGATTTCTTTCTTCGAGTGCTTGGACGACATGTTTTTGATCAGATGATACTGCGCCTGCCACAGCCTTCCTGCCGCAGCGATCACCGCCGATCAGACCACGGCGGCATTGCGGCTTGGTAAAATAGAAACTTGCAATTCGCCGCGATTGCGCAGCGGCAGCCGGTTTGCCGGTAAAACCGCGGCGCAACGTGGTGAGCTTTCGGTTAACTTTGCGAAATTTCAGGCCCGCGCCGTGGCAGCGGTTCGCGTCATGAAGCGATCGAGCTCGGCCCGCTGCGCATCGTTAAAACGCAAACCAAGCTTCGAGCGGCGCCACAACACATCATCGGCGCTCTGTGCCCATTCCTTTGTCATCAGATAGCGCACTTCGGCGGCGGTGAGATCGGCGCCGAAGCGAAGCCCGAGATCGTCAAGGGTCTTGGCTGCGCCGAGGACGCGGTCGACGCGCGTGCCATAGGCGGAAACGAGCCGCCGCGCGTGATCGGCGGTGAGGAATTTCCATCGTTCGCGCGTGCGTTCGACCACGGTGGCGATGGCGTCGTAGAGGAAGTCGCCACCGGGCAATACGGATTGCGCGGTCCACGGTTTGGAGCGCGGAAAGAAATGCGACAGCTTCCCGAGCGCATCTTCGGCGAGCCGCCGGTAAGTCGTGATCTTGCCGCCATAAACCGTCAGCAGCGGCGCCTCACCGTAATGCTCATCGAGCATCAAAGTGTAATCGCGGCCGATATCTTGCGGCTTGCCGGCGCCGTCGTCATAGAGCGAGCGCACGCCGGCATAGGCCCAGACCACGTCAGCCGTGGTGATCTCGGCGCGGAAATATTCGTTGACGACGCTGCAGAGATATTCGATTTCCTCGCCGGTCGGTATCACGGTCGAGGGATCGCCGACGAAGGCCGCATCGGTGGTGCCGATCAGCGTGAAGTCGCGCTGGAACGGAATGGCAAAGACGACGCGGCCGTCGGCGGCCTGAAAGATATAGGCGCGGTCGTGATCGTAGAGCTTGCGCACCACGATATGACTGCCTTTGTCGAGGCGCAGCCGGTGCTGCGGCGCGATGCGCAACGCGGTCTCGGCGAACGATTCACTCCAGGCGCCCGCGGCATTGACCAGGATCCGCGCTGTCACGACGTCGCGCTGGCCGCGCGCATTGAGCACCAGCCGCCAGGTGTCGTGGCGCTCGGCCCAGACGCAGCGGGTTCGCGTGCGGATTACGGCACCGCGCTCGGCGGCATCGACGGCATTGAGGGCGACGAGCCGCGCGTCGTCGGCAAAGCAGTCGGAATATTCGTAAGCGTGGTGGAAGCGCGATCTGAGCGGCTGGCCGACTGGGTCGGTGACCAGATCCACCTCGCGCGTGCCGGGCAGAAGCTTGCGCCAGCCGATCCAGTCGTAGATGAACAAGCCGATACGCAGCAACAAAGCCGAGCGCCGCGCTTCGTTGACCGGCAGCACGAAACGCAGCGGCCGGATCAGATGCGGCGCGGCGCGTAGCAGCACTTCGCGCTCGCGCAGCGCTTCGCGCACCAGGCGGAACTCGTAATGCTCGAGATAGCGCAGCCCGCCGTGAATGAGCTTGGACGATGCCGACGAGGTGCCGGAGGCGAGATCGTTCTGCTCGATCAGCACGACGCGGAATCCGCGGCCGGCGGCGTCGCGAGCGATGCCGGTGCCGTTGATGCCGCCGCCGATCACAGCCAAGTCGAAGTCGGCCACTGATTCTCCCCTTGCCTGAAGCTTAGCAAATCCGCCCGCGTCTTCGCCGCCGTCTTGATCGGCCTGCCGATCCACCTCTTGCTTAGCTAGCAGGATCGGCGAAGAATGAGCACATCAAAGAGTAAGCGCATGGATTTCCGCGGCCGTCATATCGTTGTCACCGGCGGCGCCGGCGCGCTCGGCACCGCCGTGGTCACGGCGCTGATCGAGGACGGCGCCATTTGCCATGTGCCCTGCTTCAACGCGGCGGAAGCGAACCGGTTTTCGCTCCGCGACCACAAGCAGGTCGTCACCAGTGTCGCCGGCAACCTGGCGGATGAGGCCAACATTACCGGCCTCTATCACGGGATCGGACAGCTCTGGGCGTCGATCCATATTGCCGGCGGCTTTGCCGCGGGCGCGCTGACGGATACCAGCGCGGCGACAATCCATCAACAGATCGACATGAATCTCATCAGCTGCATGCTGTGCAGCCGCGCCGCCGTCACGAAAATGCAAAGCGGCACAGCTCAGAGCCAGGCTCAGAGTCTTGGCGGCCGCATCGTCAATGTGTCGGCGCGCGCCGGATTGGAATGGCGCAGCGGCGCCGGCATGACGGCTTATACCGTGAGCAAGGCCGGAGTCGCCGCTTTCACCGCGGCGCTTGCCGAAGAAGTCGCCAAAGACGGCATCCTGGTCAATGCGGTCGCGCCCTCGATCATGGACACCCAAGCCAACCGCAACGCGATGCCGAAAGCCGACTACGCGCTGTGGCCGAAGGTGGAACAGGTCGCCGCCACGATCGCGTTTCTGGCTTCGCCCGACAATCGCGTGACCCGCGGCGGCGTCGTGCCGGTCTACGGCAAATCCTAGAGCATGATCCCGAAAAGCGGGAACCGGTTTTCGGAAAAGATCGTGCTCAAACGAAAGATCTAATAGCCCGGCCACAGGCCCGGCGTCGCCAGTTCCAGCAGATGCCCGTCGGGATCGCGGAAATAGATGCTGTTGCCGCCGCGCGGCCAGGTCGTGCGGCCTTCGATTTCGACATCGGCTTCCGCAAGCTGCGCTTCCCATGCGGCAAGCTCATCGGCCGCAATCGAGAACGCGATATGCACCGGGCCATGACCGTCATGCGGCGGAATGGTGCCGCCGGGCATGTGCACCGTCTCCAAGGATTGGCCGCGCAAGAACAAGAGCAGCACGCCGCGGCCGTGAATGTCGTAAGAGCACAGCCGCTGATCGCGGTAGATGCTGTTGAGGCCAAGCACTTGTTCGTAGAAGGCACAAGCGCGCGCAAAGTCGTCGACATAGAGCACGGTTTCGAGCACGCCGAGAAGTGTGGGCATGGATCTTCCACGCTTGTTTGCCGCTCCTTCCCGCGCAAGCGGGAATCCAGATTCGGCGATAGAGATTTCGCGCTTGGTCCCCGCCTTCGCGGGGACCAGCGGTAAAATCTACCCCGAAACCGGGACGATTTCCCGCGCCGGAGCCGTCACCAGCCGGGTCACGCCGCTCGCCGCGACGATGGTGCGCTGCTGCGCATAGGCCTCGTGATTGCGCTCGATGTAATCGAGATCGTAGAGGTAATTCACCATCAGGCCGTAGGACTGTTTGAGCGCGCGCTCCGACGTATCGGCAAGCCAGTCGAGCCGTTCGAGCCGGGCGCCGTTGCCGAGATGGAACCGCGCCACCGCATCGACCGGCAGGCCGCGGCTGTTGCGCGCGCGCACGTAATACCAGGCGGCGGCGCGCACGAATGGCTCGCGCATTTTCTCGGCCAGGTCCGGCGAACGCCACCAGCCTTCGTTGTCGAGGCCGGCGAGGGTCGCGCGGTCGTCGTCGTCGAGCACTTGCGAGGCGGCATTGGTGCGCTCGCGCTTGAGCCAACTGGCGAAATTCGGCGCCGGCGACAGCGTGACATAGGTCGTGACGCGCGACAGATCGCGCGACACTTCCTCGACGACTTGCTTGATGAGGAAATGGCCGAAGGTGACGCCGGCAAGTCCGCGCTGGCAATTGGTGATCGAATAGAACACGGCGGTGGTGGCGCGCTGCGGCTCGACCGGCTCGCGCTTGTCGGCGAGGATCGGCGCGATCGCGCCCGGAATTTCGCGCGTCAGCGCCACTTCGACGAAGATCAGCGGCTCGTCGACCAAAGCCGGATGGAAGAACGCGTAGCAGCGGCGGTCAGGCGGATCGATACGCCGGCGCAAATCGTCCCAATCCTGGATCTCATGCACCGCCTCATAGCGGATGATCTTGTCGAGGATCGCCGCCGAGGTCGACCAGTCGATCCGGCGCAGCACCAGGAAGCCGCGATTGAACCAGGACGAGAACAGATGCACGAAATCGTTGTCGATGACCTTCAGATCGTCGCGATGCGCCACGGCGTCGAGCAATTGTTCGCGCATGTGAACGAGAGCCGCGGTGCCGCCGGGAGCGAGATTGAGACGGCGGAACAGTTCGAGCCGCCGCGGCTCGCTGGCGCGGTGCAACTCGGAGGCGTTCTCCGCGGTCGGCGACGCGCGATAGGTGGCGATGGCGCGGTCGATGCGCGCCTGGTCGTGACCGAAAGTGGTGGCGAGTGCTTCAAAGAAGCCGATGCGCGGCCCAATCGTGGTGTCGGCGTAGCGCGCCAGAATTTCCTGCGCCAGCGCCACGCCGGACGCCTCGCCGCGGCCGGACAACAGCTCCTCGCATTGCTCGATCAGGCTTGCCGAACGCTCGTGGGAAGGTTCCCGGCGCTCGCGCTTGATCAGGGCGCGGCTGCGATCGGCGATGCTCTGCAGCATCTCGCTGAAGAATGACGTGTTCACCGCTTCATCCCATCCGGCTTTCATTAGCTAATGATCGGACGCCGCCATGACAAGCAGGAGAAAGCTAAAGAACTGTAGACAAATTAGGCTTTCCCGCGCCTAAACGGCGAGCCGCTTGCACCCGCCCGGAGCCGGACTTCTGGACAAACTCGCCCTGCTTTGTCACTTAAAACGCCGCCGCGCAGTCGTTACCTCGATTGCCGCCGCGCTGCCTGAGGAGTGCTCAATGCCGGGTCCGTCGAAACAAGGTCCTCTCGCCGGGATACGCGTCCTGGAACTGGCCCGCATTCTCGCCGGGCCCTGGGCCGGGCAAATTCTCGCCGATCTCGGCGCCGACGTCATCAAGGTCGAGCGCGCCGGCGCCGGCGACGACACCCGCGCCTGGGGACCGCCCTTCGTGCCGGCCGCCGACGGCAGCCATCTCAGCGCCGCTTATTTTCACAGCGCCAATCGCGGCAAGCGCTCGATCGAGGTCGACTTCAACAGCGCCGAGGGCCAGCGCATCGTCAAGAAGCTCGCCGCGCGCTCGGACGTGCTGATCGAGAATTTCAAGGTCGGCGGGCTGACCAAATTCGGCCTCGACTATAAGAGCCTCGCGCCGCTCAATCCGCGCCTGATCTATTGCTCGGTCACCGGCTTCGGCCAAGACGGGCCGGCCGCACCGCGCGCCGGTTACGACCTGATGGCCCAAGGCATCGGCGGGCTGATGGGGCTCACCGGCACGGGAGACGGCGAACCGATGCGTTGCGGCGTCGCGGTCTCCGACATTTTTTCCGGCGTCTATTCGGCGGTCGGCATCCTCGCCGCTCTGGTCCGGCGGCAGGCGACCGGCCAAGGTGGCTATGTCGACACCGCTTTGGTCGATTCCACCGTCGGCGTGCTGTCGTTTCAGGCGCTCAATTATCTGGTGTCAGGCGAAATCCCCAAGCGCATCGGCAACACCCATCCCAATCTCGTCCCCTATCAGGTGTTCCCGGTCGCCGACGGCCAGGTAATCATCGCGACGGGGAATGACGGCCAGTTCATCAAGCTTTGCGGCATTCTCGGCATGCCGCAATTGGCCGAGGCCGAAGCTTACAAGGACAATAAAGGCCGGCTCGCGCATCGCACCGAGCTGGTCGGCCAGATTTCGGAATTGACCTCACGGCTCAAGCGCGACGCACTGTTGGAGAAACTCGAAAATGCCGGCATCCCGGCGGGACCGATCAACAATCTCGAACAGGTCTTCGCCGATCCGCAGGTCGTGCATCGCGGCATGAAGCTCACGCTGAAAAGCGACGCCGCCAAAGGCGGTACAATTCCGGGCATCCGCACGCCGATCATGCTCGACCAGACACCGATGGCCTCGGAGCGGCCGGCGCCGCGGCTCGGCGAACACACCGCCGAAGTCATGCGCGAAATCGGCGAATAGAAAAACCACACGCCGCGCCGCCGATATTACCCTCTCCCCGGGGGAGGCTGGGGAGAGGGTCGTTGCTCGCGTTGCACCACGTTCCGATTTTTTAGCGGACGCGCGTGTTACGCGGATGCTGTCCGGCGTACAGGTTCGGATGCTGTCTGGCCGACAGGTAGAGATTATGATGCGGAATGCTCACCACCTTCTGCTCCGCGGCCGGCGGAGCCCAGCCACCCCATTTCAGCTCACCCGAAGCATCGAAATAATGCGGCATCAAGCTACCGTCGTGGCTGAGAGCCTGGGCGAAGGCCGGTACAGAACCGATAGTGGCAAACGCCGCCACAGCGAACGCAGCCGAAACATATTTGCTGGAAACAAGCCTCTTCATGGGACATCTCCTCTTTAAGCCCAGGCAGACCGCAGTTTCCCGCGCTGCCGTGCTTCTGGAGATGTGGCGGGCAATGAGCGCCGACTATTGATCGGAACCGAAACAGTCTCTTGCCGCGCGGTGAATAATCGGAATCTTGCTCTTTTCAGTCCGCGTTACCATCAGCGGCGGCTGATATTTCCGAGGACAGCGGCGCCGATCAGGATACCGACGCCGAGCGCCACGCCGAGCGTGATAAGCGGGCGGTCTTCGATTTCGGCGCTCATTCGCTGCAACGCGCTGGTGCCGTAGCTCGAGCCGAGCTGCAAAGCTTGGCTCCCCGCACGCGCGGCGCGATCGCCGGCTGCGCGGCCGCCGGTGCGAAAGCGATCGATCATATCGCTGACCAGCGAGGACAGTGCGTCGCCGATCTGCTCGCTTGCCGCATAAGCCGCGGCGCCGCCGCGGCGGCCGGCAGTGCGGCCGATTTTTTCGAGTTCCTTTTCGACAGCGACCAGATGCTTCTGGATCGCGTCGACGCTGGGCGAAAAATCGGAGGAGCGATATTGAAACATGGCGGCCTCGCAACAAGCGCTGCGCCCGCGGGACGCGGACGCCTACGACGTGGCACCAACCGCTCAGACTTCCGATTGTTCCCGCCCTGCGGCAGAGGCTTCATGCCGCCGTCAAATGCCGCGTCACGTCATCGAACAATTCGTCGACCGAGAAGCGGCGCGGGATCATGCCCTGGCTGAAGGCGAAGTCGATGATGACATCGAGCGCCTTGCGGTTCGGCTCGACGCCGAAGCGCAGCGGATCGAGCGCGGCGCCGGTATCCGGAAGCTTGGCCGCAAGCTTGCTCTGATGCAGCAGATTGAAGACTTCCTTGACAATGTCAGGCCGCGCCTTGGCAACACTGTCGCGCATCACCACGAGATGATTGATCGGCACGCCGCCATGGCTCAGCGCCCATTTCTTGGCTTCCTCTTCCGGATTGGGAATGAGGTATTTCAGGCGCGGGTCCGGCATGTGATCGCCGACAATGCCCGCATCGAGCTCGCCGTCGAGGAGCATTTGCGGCAGCGTCTTGCCTGGTGCGGCGCGCTCGACAAAGGGCGGGTCTTTGAATTCGGCGAGATGCGGATCCTCGAAGGTGACCCACTTCACCTTCTTTTCGTCGATGCCGTATTGCTCGCGCAAGATGCCGCGCACCCACACGCCGGTGGTCACCGTATAGGCACGCACGCCGACGCGCTTGCCTTCGAGATCGGCCGGCCCCAAATGCCCGCGCTCCGGATTATAGGCGATGGTGTGATGCTGGCCGCGCCCGACAATGACGGCCGGCAGCAGCACGTAGGGCTTGCCGTAGGCCTTGGCCTGCAGATAGGTCACAATGGCGAGCTCGCCGATATCGTATTTGGCGTCGCGCACAATCGCCTTGAAAAGCTGGTTGGCGACTTTCACCTCGGCGAAATCGAAATCAAAAAGCTTCGGCTTGAGTTCGCCCTTCTTCAACGCCGCGGTGTCGGGATAATTGCCCAACATCGTATGCAATACGGGATGGCCTTCACTCATCGCTCTATGAACCTCTTTTAGTGGAGCATGATCTTTTCGGAAAACCGGTATCCATCCTCGGATCAAGTCCGAGGACAGGCTTGTTCCGGATCATGCTCTAATCCTTCAGCGCCGGGTAAAGCACCTGCGCGGTCTTGGCGAAAATCCAGTCCTGATCCTGCTGCGGCAAGACCGCGAGCGTCTTTTGCGCGAGCTTGAGGATATCCGGCAGCGTGCCTTCCGACGACGGATAATTCGAGCCCCAGGACAGCCGCTCGGCGCCGAATTCGCCGACGAGCTTCCGAAAGAATGTCTCCGGCGTCGCCTCGCCGCTACTCGCCTGCTCGAAATTGCGCTTGGTCAATTTCAGATAGACGCTCGGATAGCGCGCGAGCCCAAACAGGCTTGCCGCCGCCGCATAGGGCGGGCCGTCGTCGAGCGTCGGCCGCGCCATGTGGTCGAGAATGATTTTCACTTTCGGAAATCGCTCGATCATCTTGATGAGCTGCGGGATGCCAGTGGCCGACATCTGCATGCAGATCGACAGCCCGTGATCGGCGGCATAGGTCCAGGCCGGAAACGACTTCGGATCGTCGAGCCACGACGCCTGTTCGCTCATGGTGCTGCCGAAGGTGAAGAGGCGCATGCCGGTCAGGCCGCGCTCCATCCAGTGGCGCATCTTGATCGTGGCCTCGGGCGCCAGCACGTCGGCGGAGAACACGCCGGTGAAGCGCTCGGGATGGGCGGCGACCGCATCGGCGACATAGGAATTGTCGTGGCCGTAGCAGGTCGAGGCCTGCACGATCGCGGCCTTCTGGACGCCCGTCGCATCCATTGCCGCGATCAATTGCTCGAGCGAGACCGGCCGGGTGGCCGACCAGTCCGATTGCTTGCCGCCGAGCGGGGCGCGCGGATAGCGCTTGAGGTCGGGCGAGATGATGTGCGGATGGATGTCGATAACGGCTGGCATTGGGCCTCACGCGGCTTTTCTTTGCGCATGTCCTTGTCGGAAAACCGGTACCCACTTTTCCGGGACATGCGCTTGGTGGCCGGGATATCCAATTCCCGGGCCGCGGCGTCAACATAAAACACGGGTAAACGGACAAGCGTCGCAGCAGACTTCAAAACGGCCCCGCCGACAGGCTTGCCACAGCGGGCCGGGCGCGGCATGAGGAGCCAAGACGAAACAGAGGGAACGCTGGAGAGCCAAGCCGTGGAGATGGCGAATACAACCCAGAGTGCTGCCGCGACGCGGCGTGCGCCTTTCTACAAGGACTTGTCGGTGCAGGTCTTCGCCGGCATGATTCTCGGCGCCGCCATCGGCCATTTCTGGCCGCAGAGCGCGGAGTTCATGGCCACTTTGGGCGATCTGTTCATCCGCCTGATCGCGATGTTTGTCGGCCTCATCATTTTCTGCGCCGTGGTGCATGGCATCGCCACCGTCAGGGAAGCGAAGCGCGTCGGACGCGTCGCCATCCGGGCGCTGATCTATTTCGAAGTGGTGACGACCTTTGCCCTCGTCATCGGGCTCACCACGATCAATCTTCTGCAACCGGGCAAGGGCGCGCATTTCGATCTCGCAGCGCTGCCCGCTCATGCGCTCGAACTCTTACCAGCACACGGCGCAGACGATTTCGGCCGGCGGCTTCTTGCTCAACATCGTGCCGCATACCGCGCTGTCCGCCTTCACCGAAGGCAATGTATTGCAGGTCGTATTCCTGTCGGTGCTGTTTGCTTTCGGCCTGCTCGCGGTCGGCGCGCGCGGCCAGCCGATGATCGACATGATCGAGATCACCAAGCTCACGGTGTTCAAGATCATCGGCTACATCATGTGGCTCGCTCCGATCGGCGCCATGGGCGCGATCGCCGCGACCGTCGGCAAGTTCGGCATCGGCGCGCTGACGACGCTTGGCGCGCTGGTTGGCGAGTTCTATCTCACCTGCCTTCTGTTCATCGTCATCGTGCTGTGGCCAATCGCCGTCTGGAACGGCATCAATCTCTTGGGGCTGATCCGCTATATCCGCACCGAGCTTCTGATCGTGTTCGGCACAAGCTCGTCGGAATCGGTCTTTCCGCAATTGGTGCAGAAGCTCACTGCACTCGGCTGCGACGAGTCCATTGTCGGGCTCGTCCTGCCCACCGGCTATGCCTTCAATCACGACGGCACTTGTCTCTATTTCGCAGCCGTGTCGATTTTTCTGGCGCAGGCGACCGGCATCGATCTGTCGCTGACGCAACAGCTCGGGCTTTTGGGAATCCTGCTGGTGACGTCCAAAGGCGGCGCCGGCGTCGCCGGCTCAGCCATCGTCGTTCTGGTGTCGACGCTGGCTGCGACCGGCACCGTTCCGGTGGCCGCGGTGGGGCTGATCCTCGGCGTGCACCGGCTGCTTTCGTCCGCCTTTGTCGCGGTCAATATCCTCGGCAATGCGCTCGCCACCATCGTCATCGCGCAGTGGGAAGGCGCGGTCGACCGGAAGCTGTTGTTGACCGGTCTGTCGCAACAGCCTGTGGTGGCCTAGCGCGTAATTGTTTCGGATCGAAAGGTTCGTCGCTCCAGCAGCATGGTCTTTTCGGAAACCCCGTTTCCGGGTCAGCCCTAACTACTCCAACCCGTTACCGAATCGTTTACCTGGCGCTGTCACTATTCATTTTTCGCAGGCCAGCCATCGCCGGGTGCGTCATGGCCTGCGGCGCGGGATTTGCATTGAATCCAGCGCCGGCCATCACGAGGAGCAGCACATGCCCAATCGCGGCGAACTTGCAATTCCGGCCCGGTCCGCCGATTTCGGCGCCCGGGACGCCTGGATGGTGATCGGGTTCTGCGCCATCGGCTGGCTGATGTCGGTCAGCCTTGCCGCTTCCATGCTCGGCTAAGACGCATTGCCGAAATTTCCTTGGGGCTAAAAGGTCCGGAGCTGAATATCCGGGCTAAAACATCTGAGGATTTAACGCGGTTCAACTGACCGCCTCCTGCCGCGGCGGCGCTTCGCTTGCGCTCTGCTGGGCCGTGCCCTGCTCGCGCGCTTTCTGCTTGCCGCCCCGTTGCCCGGATTCTGCTTGCGCCTCGTGCAGGGCTTGTTCAAGCGCGGCGAGATTATAGGGCTTCTGCAACACCACGAAGCCCCGACGCAATGCATCCTGCGCGCTTGAACTGTATCCCGTGGTCAATAGCACGGCGAGTTTCGGATATCTCCGGCGCACCGCGTCGGCAAGTTCCAGCCCGTTCATGCCGCCCGGCATCAGAATGTCCGAGAACAAAAGATCGATATTGCTGTCGCGCTCGAGAGCATTGAGGCCGGCCGGCGCGCTGTCGGCGTGCCTGACCTGATAGCCGATCTGCTCCAGATAAGATTTGGTGACCTCGGCGACTTCGGGATTGTCTTCGACCAGGAGCACAGTCCCGACCGCGGGCACGGTGCGCACCGCCTCGCTCGGTTCGCGTGCCTGCGCCGGCATTTCCCAGGTGCGCGGCAGGAACAGCGTGACCGCCGTGCCGCGCCATGACGACGAGGCGATGCTGGCGGCGCCACCGGACTGGCGCGCGAAGCCATAGACCTGGCTCAAGCCGAGTCCCGTGCCTTTGCCGACTTCCTTGGTGGTGAAGAACGGCTCGAACACCCGCGGCAAAACCTCGGCGGGAATGCCGGTCCCGGTATCGGCAACCCTGATGGCAACGAATTCGCCGCTCAAGCCTTCTTCCGAGGCCTTGCCGCGCATCAGCACCGGCTTCACCGTGATGGTCAGCGCACCGCCGGACGGCATGGCGTCGCGCGCATTGAAGGCGAGGTTGAGCAAAGCGAGCTCGAATTCGCTCGGATCGACTTTGACGTAACAAGGCCGCCGCGGCACGACGACGCGAATGACGATGTCGCCGCGCAGCGACCGGCTGAGCATGTCCTTGATTTCCGGCAGCTGCTCGGAAAGGTCGATGACGCTCGGCTGCAGCATCTGCCGCCGCGAGAAGGCGAGCAATTGCCGGGTCAGGCTGCCGCCGCGCTCGGTGGCATTGGCGATAGTGTCGAGAAGCTGTGCCTCTTTTTCGCCGCTGACCAGCCGGCGCAGCCGCTGCACGGTGCCGCTGACGATCATCAGAAGATTGTTGAAGTCGTGCGCGACACCGCCGGTCAATTGTCCGATGGCTTCGAGGCGCTGCGCCTGGCGCAGCGCATCTTCCGCCATTTCGCGGCGCTCGGCTTCGTCATGCAGCCGTTCGGTGCGCTTGAGCGCAACCCACAGCACGGCGAAGACCAGCAAGGCCGCCGGCAGGCCGAACATCAGATACGAGCCGATCGCCGAAACCCATTCCGCCTGGATCTCGCCGGTCTCGGTGCCGGCGAGCGCATAGACCGGAAAGCCTTCGAGCTTGCGAAAGCCGATGCGCCGGGGGATGTTGTCGATCTCGGATTTGACGGTGAACAGGCCGTGCTCTTCGCCATTGCGGATCGCGGTGCTGAACATGCTCTTGGTACTGAGCTGCCGCGTATTCGCCCTGTCGTGGGGGATGCGCGCCAGGATGGCGCCGTCGTCGCGTACCAGCGCATAGAAACTGCCGGGCGTCTGCCCGACCAGCGTGTAGAAATCCTCGAAGTAGCTCGGCCGGATCGCGACCGCGATCACGCCGTGGAAAGCGCCGTCCTCGTCGCTGAGCCGGTGCGATAGCACAAAGAAATCGTCGCCGTTGCCAGGCAGATGCGGCGCGCGCACGTCGCTCACGTAAGTCCCGATGTCACTGCCGACCTGGGCGTTGAAATAATCGCGGCGGGAGAAATCGGCATCGGGCTTGACGTTTGCCATCATGCTCGAGGCGATGGGGTGGCCGTCGCGGCCGATGATCACGATCGCCTGGACCTGCGGCATCACGCCTCGGATGCGGTCGAGCCGGTCATGCAGGCTGGTTTGCGCCGCGCGGATCTGATCGTTCGACATGCCGCGCACGACTTCGTCGACCTCGGCGAAGGTATGGTTGACGGTCTCGAATACGCGGAGCGCCTGCTGCTGCATGACGTCGATCGAGCGCTCGATGCGCTCATCGGCGGCGGCTTCGATGTCGTGATAGGTGACCCAGGACGCGTAAGCGAACACCGCCGCCGGCAGCACCAGCGACGCAACCATCATCAGCTTGAGGAGGCGAACCGCCAATTCCCTTGCTGTGTTCATTGACCGCGAAAACTCGCCCTCGGTGAAGGCCGCAGTCTGTCACATTTATCGGACGCGAACGAGGCGGCGATTTGCCGGGGTCAGTTGCAATTTTGTGACCAGCGCGTGAAGCGGAACTTTCTTCCCGTCCGGATCCAGCCGGATTTAGCCGAATTTGATTTGAAGTCGGGCTGCGTCAGGTCACCGCGGTCGGCGCCAGGACTTCGATATCGGTCACGACGTCGATGACGGCCGGCCGGTTCGCCGCCAACGCCTTCGCCAAGGCCGCAGGAAGTTCCGAGGCCTTCTCGACGCGGATGCCGAGCGCGCCCATCTCCTCGGCAATGCGGGCGAAATTCATTTTCTTGAAGGTCCACAATTCCCGCGCCTTCTGGGTCTGCTCGCCGCCATAGACGCGATCGAAACCGCGCTTACTCTGGTTGCCGCCGCCGTTATTGTTGACCACCGTCACGGCGTTGATATTCCAGCGCACGGCGGTCTCGACTTCGCCGATGTGGTACCAGAACCCGGCATCGCCGGTGAACGTCACCACCGGCCGCTCGGGGCAGGCGCATTTGGCGCCGAGCCCGGCGGGAAAGGCCCAGCCGAGATGGCCGGCGCTGCGCATATAGCTTTGCCGCGGCGAGGTGAGATCGTACATGCCGCCCATCCACATGCCGGCATGCCCGGTATCGACGACGACGATGGCATTGTCCGGCACATGCTGCGTCAATTCCTGGCAGAGCCGTTCGGGCCGGATCGGCGCCGCGTCGGAATTCAACGCGGCGTGGTATTTCGCCTGCCACTCGCCGCAGGCTTTTTGCGCCTGCGCGACCCAGGCTTTGCGCTTGGCAGCGGTCGAGCGATCGCAAATCGCAAGCATCTTGGTCAGCGTCACCTTGGCATCGCCATTGACGGCCGCGGCCAGCGGATAATTGCGGCCGAGCGCTTCCGGCTCGATGTCGATCTGGATCGCTTGTGTGCCGATCTTCGGCACCGCCCAGAAATGCGTCGTCATGCCGCCGGTCTCGGTGCCGACGAAGCAAACAAGATCGGCCGTGTTGACGATGCGGTTGGCACTTTCGCGCGAATAGGTACCGACGACGCCGACGCAGAGCGGATGATTGCCCGGGATCGAATCCTTGCCGTTGAGCGAGGTCGCGACCGGGATCTGCAGCGCTTCGGCAAGCGCCACGAGCTCCGCCGCCGCGCCCGACGCCCGCACGCCGCCGCCAGCGATGATTACCGGACGCTCGGCATCTTGCAGGACTTTTAATGCCGCGCGCACGCTCGCCGCGTCGGGCTCCGGACGGAAGGCCGGCACGCGGGCGAATTGCGGCTCGACCAAGGGCTCCATGTCAGCTTCCTCAACGTCGATCTGTCCTTCGTTACCGCGGAATTGCAGATGCACCGGGCCGGGGCAGCCGGTCACCGCTGTGCGGAAGGCCTGCCGCACCATGTCGGGAAAGCGCGCGACGTCATCGACCGTGGCGTTGAACTTGGTCACCGGCTCGAAGGCCGGCATATCGTCGATCTCCTGATAGACCTTGCGGAACTTGCTCTTCGGCTCGCGGCCGCCGGTCATGGCAATGACCGGAGAATGCGCAAGCCAGGCGTCGCGCAGGCCGGCGGCGAGATTGAGCGCGCCGATCACCTGCGCCATGCAGATGCCGGGCTTGCCAGACGCGCGGGCATAGCCGTCGGCCATATAGGCCGCCGCTTTCTCACCGTGCACATGCAGCCGCTTGATGTCGGTGCGGTGCTCCATCTCAGCGAAGGTCGTGCGCAACACCGCGGGCACATGAAAGATATGCGTGACGCCATAGCCCTTGAACATGTCGGCGAGACATTGCGCGCCGGTCATTTTACGATTGTGCCCGAGCATCATGTGCCGGCGCCCTCCACTTTAGATTTTTATTTTGGTGTCAGTCGTTGAACACCGCGACGGCGCGGATCGGCGAGCCGGTGCCTTCGCGCCATTTCAGCGGCAGGCCGATGAACTGGAATTCGCCCTGGCCGAGCAGGCTTTCCAGATTGCACAGGCTCTCCATATGAGTGATGTCGAGTTCGAGGCAGGCTTTGTGCACCAGCGAATTCACTTTGCCTTCCGGCCCCGGCCGCATCGAATCGATGCCGAAATGCACGATGCCTTGCTTCGCAAGCCATTCCGTCGCCGCGACATTCACGCCCGGATTGTCGGTCGCATAAGCCGCAGTCGGAAAGGTCCGCTCGTGATGGCCGGTGCACAGCAGCACGGTGCCCTTTTTCGGGATCGGCACGCCGGCTTTCTTCACCGCGGCGTCGAGATCCTCGGGCGTGATTTCGGCGCGCGGCGCGATATGGCGCAGGTCGATGCAGATGCCCTGGACGATGCAATTTTCCAGCGGATATTTGTCGATCGGCGTGCCGGTCTTGCCGAAATGCCGCGGCGCGTCGATATGGGTGCCGCCGTGATCCGGCATCGAGAAAAACATCACGCTGTTGCCTTGGACGCCGCCTGACTCCGCCAAGGCTTCGTCATGCGTCTTCCAGATGCCGTGAATGATCGGCGGCTGTCCCGGGTAAGATGGTGTGCGGTGATAAAGGTCCCGGCTCAGATCGACAATACGCATGCTGTTTTCCACCCTCTGCACTGCACCTTTCCGCCTTGCCGGAGAAGCGCGGCCCGCACACTATCCCCGGAGCATGATCCCGAAAAGTGGGTACCGGTTTTCGGAAGAGATCATGCGCAAACGACATATCCTCGACAACGCCGTCCGAGCGCCGTCGCAAAAACACCGCTTCAGGGAGTGCCCGATGAAGACGTCGACCGACCGCATCCTGACCACCCATACCGGCAGCTTGCCGCGGCCGAAGTCCCTGATTGCGCTTATTCTCGATCGCGAAGGAGGCAAGGCCATTCCACCGGCTGAGTTCGAGGCGGCCACCGCGCAAGCGGTCGACGATATCGTCGCGCAACAGGTCGCGGCCGGCATCGACGTCGTCAATGACGGCGAGATGAGCAAGCCGTCTTATACGACCTATATCCGCCACCGTGTCAGCGGCATCGAAATGGACCCGCGCGCCGCTGAAAAGGGCCGCGACATCATGATCGGCCGCGATATGCTGGCGCATCCCGATTTCGCCCGCGTCGGCGGCTTCGGCAATGTGCCGTTTCCGGGCTGCGTCGGCGAGTTGCGCTACAAGGACCGTTCCGCGGTCGAGCGCGACCTCGCGCATCTCAAAGCCGCGGCCGCGAAGTCGAAGCCGACGGATGTATTCATGACAGCGCCGTCGCCCGGCATTCTGACCCGCTTCATCATCAATCTGCATTATCCGAACGAAGACGCTTACGTCGCGGCGCTCGCCGACGTACTCAAGATCGAATACCGCGCCATCGTCGAAGCCGGCTTCGTGTTGCAGATCGATGCGCCCGATCTCGGCTCGGCGCGCAACAACCAGTATCGCGATCTTACCGACGACGAGTTCCGCACCAAAATCGCCGAGCGCAACATCGCGGCCTTGAATGCCGCCATCGACGGGCTGCCGGCCGACCGCATCCGGCTGCACATCTGCTGGGGCAATTACGAAGGGCCGCACAATTACGATCTGCCGGTGACCAAGATCATCGACATCGCGTTCAAGGCCAAGCTCCAGGCGATCAGCATCGAAGCCGCCAATCCGCGGCACGATCACGAATGGGAAGACCTCAAGAGCATCAAAATTCCCGACGATAAGATTCTCATTCCCGGCGTGATCGATTCCACCACCAATTTCATCGAGCATCCGAAGCTCGTAGCGCAGCGTATCGGCCGCTATGCCGATTTGGTCGGCCGCGAGCGCGTCATCGCCGGCGTCGATTGCGGCTTCGGCACTTCGGTGAAGAACGATCCGACGGTCGCCGACAGCATCGTCTGGGCCAAGCTCAAGGCGCTCAGCGAAGGCGCGGCGATTGCAAGCAAACGCCTGTGGGGCGCTAAAGCGGCGTAAACAAGGGACTGCTTATGGGCGGCTGGGTGGTGTAAAATCACTGCAATGACTTCTGACGATACATAGCCGGTATTTCGTTGATGTTGGAAAGCCGCAGTGGAGCCAAAGCTCCGCTGCTCAACCTGACCAAAGAGAGACGGACATGCGTGCGACAGAAGCTTCCGAAGCAATCGATTACGATCGTCGTCAATTCAATGGACACCCGGCGAGCGACCTGACCCGCGACGACGTGCTCGATGACGTCGCTCTACTGGGTGACGAATACGGGGGTCTCCTCGGGCGGCATCTATTGGGAAAACAAGCTCAACCTTTACGCGGCCGCCGACGTCTCCATCCCGGCTGCGATAACCGTGCTTTGCCGCCGAGCTCGGTTACAACGTCACGGTCGTCCGAGACGCCACCGCGGATTACTCGGATGAGATGATGCACGCCGCACTCGACATCAATCTCCCGAACTACGCCACCGCCATTGTGACCACGGAGGAAATCGTCGGTTCGATCTCGGCACTCTGAACCCGCAGCTTCTTCCCGCGCGGCACATCCCGAGGTTCGATTTGCTTCGCGGCGTGGGAGCAACCTGAGCTCTACGCTTTCACCCGCTACGCACCTACGCCCTGAACTGGTGGATGACGACAACGTGCACGCGACGTTACACGGCATGACTCACTGACAAACGGAGGTTGCGCGATGAGCAAGATTAGCGACCATATCGATCACAATCGCCGGCGCCTGTTCGGCATCGGTACTTCCGCCCTTGCCGCAGCGCAGTTCGGCATGATCGGCCCGGCATCCGCTCAATCCAAACCCGCGAACGTGCCGGCGGTGAAGCCCGGCGCCAACACGTCGTTCGCCCCGCTCAAGCAGATCGATGCCGGCGCCCTGAATGTGGGTTATGCCGAAGCCGGCCCCGCCAATGGTCCGCCGGTCATCCTGCTGCACGGCTGGCCCTATGACATCTACAGCTTCGTCGATGTTACGCCCACGCTGGCCGCTGCCGGCTATCGCGTGATTGTGCCCTATGTGCGCGGCTACGGCACGACGCGCTTTCTCGCGAGCGACACGCCGCGCAGCGGCCAGCCGCTGGTGGTCGCGCTCGATCTCGTTGCTCTGATGGACACGCTCAAGATCGAGAAGGCAGTCCTCGGCGGCTTTGATTGGGGCGCGCGGACCGCCAACATCGTGGCGGCGCTATGGCCCGAGCGCTGCAAGGGCATGGTCTCCGTCAGCGGCTATCTGGTCGGCAGCCAGGCAGACGGCAAGATGCCGCTGCCACCGGCGGCCGAGCTGCAATGGTGGTATCAATTTTATTTCGCCACCGAGCGCGGCCGCGAAGGCTACGACAAATACCGGCACGATTTTTCGAAGCTGATTTGGAAACTCGCCTCGCCGAAATGGAACTTCGACGACGCCACTTTCAACCGCAGCGCCGCAGCCTTCGATAATCCCGATCACGTTGCCGTGGTGATTCACAATTACCGCTGGCGTCTCGGTCTCGCGCCGGGCGAAACCAAATACGACGATCTGGAAAAGAAGCTTGACGATGCGCCGGTGATCGCCGTGCCGACCATCACCATGGAAGGCGACGCCAATGGCGCGCCGCATCCGCCGCCTTCTGCTTATGCCAAGAAGTTTTCAGGCAAATACGAGCACCGCACCATCACCGGCGGCATCGGCCATAACCTGCCGCAGGAAGCGCCGCAGGCCTTTGCCGAAGCGATCGCGACCATCGCCGAAAGCTGATCGCCGTCAGGGAAGAGTGGAACCCTGCGGCCGGATACGCGTCATCGCGGTAACCGCTGTTGTCAGAAGGAGAGTTCGTCATGGCTGTCACCGGCGCCACTAACGAGACTATAACTGCTCGGCCCCACCAGCCGGGCGAAGGCGTTTTCAGACGGATCCTGCCCGAAGACATGGAGTGGAAACCGTTCCCGGCATTTCCACCGTCGGCGCGCCTTGCCGTCCTTGTCGGTCATCCGTCCGAGCCCGGCCCCTATGTGATCAGGGTCAAGCTGCCGTCAGGCGTGAGACTGATGCCGCACCGCCATCCGGAGGATCGCGTCTACACCGTCATATCCGGCGTCTTTTATATTGGTCTGGGCGACCGCTTCGACGACCAGAAGCTTGAGGCCTATCCGCCCGGCAGCGTCATTGTTCTGCCGGGCGATACGTTTCACTTTCACTGCGCCAAGTCCGGGGAATACGTCACCCAGGTGACGGCGACCGGACCGCTGGGCATGGAATACCTGGATCCTGCCGAAGATCCGCGTCAGCACAATCACCAGACCTAGCGGCGCAATGGTCGCTTTGAAGTTTAGTTGAACCAATAAGTCGTTCGCTTGGCCTCGGGCGTGTCGGAGAAGCGGGCATGCAAGAGCGTGAAAGCCTCACGCGAATAGGCCGCATGACCGCCCTGCCGATTGCATCCCCAGCGCGTCGACATAACCGCGCCGGCAAGCGCTTCGGCCTGCCCGGCGCGTGAGGCAAAGACGCCGCTGTTGCGCACCCAGGCGATGACCTGCTCGCTCAGGAACTGCGGCGCGCATTTGACCTTTGACAGATCGACGATCTCAGCGGGATCGATGTTGCGGAAAAGAAAACTGCCCTGGATCGCGAGCGTGAGCCGCGTGCGAACACGCGTCTGCATCACCTCGGGCCTGTCGTCGTAAAGCCTGAAGCTGTCGGCAAGCGCTTCGTCGAGCGCCGCATCATGGTGGGCGACGTCCCAGGCGCACCACCAATTGTTGTCGTTGTGATTGTAATGATCGAGCCCGGTCAGCGTCGCCGTCGCCGCGGAAGATTTGTCGTCCGGCATCCGGGAAAATTCCTCGATGACGGTATTGAGGCCGGGCGACTTGAGGACATCCCGTACTATGGCGATATCGCCGGGCTTCACCTCATGGCCCGCCGGCGCCCGCCAGGTCGCAGTGATTTCCGGCGCGAGATTACGCAGCAAAAGATCGTGTGGCCGGCTGATCGTCCGGCCCATCGCATATTCGCGGCTCCAGGCCGCCCGAACGAGGAGCACCCGCTCGCCGCGGTTGAGGTCGCTGCGGTCGGCCAGACGCCAGAGTTCGGCGATGGAAAGCTGATTGAGATATTCGCGGGGATAATGGAGCCCACTGGCGAGAACATGCACCAGATGGTCCTCGTCCTCGGCGAGAACCAGAAGCGCACCTACGGACAATGTGTTCGACATTGCGCCTTCGGGACGATCCAATTCGAGCACGTCGCGCATCTGCCGCGCCTCGGCGAGCCGGCCCTCGGTGATCAGATATTTTAGGCTGTCGTCGATGGCGTGGCCGTACGCGAGACTCGCCTTGTAAGGAAAGCCCTCCAGGCGCTGCAGCGCGATCTTGAAATTGGCGTTGCGATCAATCCGATCCATCAGCAGATGGCGAATGAGATTGTAATAGTCGAGGCTGAGGCCGGCGGTGGCCTGTTGGTCGGCCACGTCGATCTTGAGCCGGGCAAGCTCGTCATCGACCAGGGCGGAGAGCGTCTTGGCACTGGTGACGGGATTCTCGTGCACCCAGGGATTTTTGCTGTCAGCGCCATTGCCGTCCATGCGGTTGAGATAGGCGTGGACCGCTGCGGATTCCGGCGTCGCAGCCGCCAGCACCCAGGCATGTTCGTGATAGGCATTGGTCGGGAACGCCACCCATGCCGCCATCGGCTCGCGCTTGGCGAGTTCGGCCAAGGCCGCGCTCGCTTGATAGGACGCCGGCACATTGCCTGTCAGCACCCAGTCCGGATCTTTCGGAAATTTACCGTGCAGAAAGTCGATATCGGTCAGCGCCGCTTCATAGCGCTTCAGGAGCTGCGCGTCGTGTTCGAGACGGTCGGTCGATACCATCAGCGCTGAAATCGCTTCGCGTACTTGGGCCGTGCGGCTCGGAGTGTCGGCGACATTGGCGCCGATCCAGCCGATCAATGCCGCCGCCATGGCATGGATGTTTTGCAGCGATGGATCGGCAAGCACGGCGCGAATTGCTTTTAAGGACCGCTCCGGCGGCAGCACGATGGAATTGCCGGTAGAATTCGGCTGTACCATCGTACTCGCGCTGCTGCCGGCCTGGATCGCCAGCACCATGTAAACGGCGAGCGCCCGGTTGGGCGAGGCGCGGTCGTCGGCAATAGCTTGAAAGCCCGCCAAAGCGCCGGCGTTGTCGTTCTGATAGAACAGCAGCGCGGCCTGCTGATAGGCGCGGTCTTGTTGCTGCAGCAGTGCAATTGCCGGATCGGTCACTTCGAGCGGCAGGGGCAAACCGACGGCGGCCGTCTTGCTGTGGCCCGGCTCGCACGCGGACAGCACGGCCTGTTCGACCCGCAGCCACTGCGCGATATAGGGATGGACAGCGCCCAGTTGATCGAGGCGTGCTCGCAATTGCTGCAGCGGCGCTTCCGGGCGGCATGCGCCGAAATCCGGATACCAATAGGCCCGCGACATATCGAGTTTGGGGAATAGACGTTGCAGCAGGTCTTTCTCGTCGGCACTTGCCGACCACCAGCGCGAGATTTCCCCGTCACTGTCAGCTTTGGCGCCGGCGGGCAGACCCATGCCGGAGAGAGCTCGGAACGTTTCAGGGCTTCGCGGCTCGTTGAAATAATGATCCATGCGATTTTCCATCTGGCTGACTGCATCGGTGTTCGCGGCCGGCGCCGCCAATACGCCCGACGAGGCGAGCGAAAAAAATGCCGAGGCTGTTGCCGCCAGGACTCTCGCCTTGCCGTTCGCCGTTAACGCTCTCAGAAACCCGCTCATGGACACCTCTCCCGTGTGCTGCCGATGCGCAACGAGACTGGTCCGCCGTAGTGGTAAGCGTGAGCGTAAGAAACGGTCTTGTTTGACCCGAAGCCGCACCGCGCCTGCTTGAATCCACGGCAGGCAGCGGTCTATGTATGGGCTTGTGCGGATTTGTCCGGGTTGGGCTTTTGGACGCTTTAGAAACCAGCGAATTGTCCGAGGCGCAAAGCCGTGAGCTTGCCGCCAAGGTGCGGGAAGAATTGGCCCGCCGGCGCATGTCCCGTCAGCGTCTTGCCGACGATGCCAAGATCAGCGTCTCGACACTGGAAAAGGCGCTGAGCGGCAGCCGCCCTTTCACGCTGGCGACGATCATCCGTCTCGAAGAAGCGTTGCGCATCAAGCTGCGTCCGGCCGCCGCTCCGAACGACACGACCGCGGCACCGCCAAGCGGATCGGCACCGCTGCAATTGGGCGGCTATAGTCCGGCCGCGGTGAAATGGCTCGAAGGCGACTACGTCACCCTGCGCCCCTCTTTCGAGGTCCCGGACGCGATCTACGCCTATCGGATCAACATCGCCTGGAGCGCTGACGACAATTGCCTGCGCTTTCAAGAATCGGAGCGGCTCGACGCGCCGTTTTCGCAAAAAGGCACGATTTCGATTCCGAACAAGTCGGGCCAGATCTATTTCCACACCAATGACCAAGGGCAGTTTCGGCTCGCCATCCTCGGCCGCCCGCTGATCAGCGGCGAGATGTATGGAATCTTGACGACGCTGCGGGTGCGCCAAGGCGGTCAGTTGCAACCAGTGTCGACGCCTCTGGTTTTGTTGCCGATCGCGCAGCACATTCCGCAGTTCGGACGCATCAAGCCGTCCGATCCGCTCTATCGAACATTTCGCGAGCATCTGAATAGGGCGATCCGCGACGACTACGTTCGTCTGATCCTGCCCTGATCGACCAAGAACATTGGCAACAACACAATATCGGGAATGCAGTCATGACAACGCATCGTCTGGACGCCGGCGCCGACACGGTGCATTGGGGCTTTTTCGATGCCGCGCTGAAGCCGCTGTTGACCGTCGCGCCGGGCGACACTGTCGTAATGTCATCGGTCTCGGGCGCACCGGCGCAATTGCCGCCGCCGGATGCCGGCTTCACCGTGCCGAAGGCGCTGACTGACATCCATGCGCGCGTGCCGCAAAAGCTCGGTCCGCACATGATGACCGGGCCGGTCGCCGTACGCGGCGCCAGAGCCGGGCAAGTGCTGGAAGTGCGCATCAAGGCGATCGAGCTGCATTACGACTGGGGCTACAACATGTCCCGCCCGCTGTTCGGCGCGCTGCCCGACGACTTCGATCATGTGCATCTCATGCACATCGCGCTCGATCGCACACGCATGACCGGCCGCTTGCCATGGGGCCTCGATTTGCCATTGCGGCCGTTCTTCGGCGTGATGGCGGTGGCGCCGCCGAAGAACTGGGGCGCGGTCGCCTCGCCACCGCCACGCCGCAATGGCGGCAATATGGACAACAAGGAGCTGGTGGCCGGCACCACGCTGTTCCTGCCGATCCATGTCGACGGCGCGCTGTTCTCGGTCGGCGACGGACACGGCGTCCAGGGCGACGGCGAAGTCAACATCAACGCCATCGAAACCGGCCTGATCGGCACGTTCGAACTGCATCTGCGCGACGACATGAAGCTTGAATGGCCGATGGCGGAAACGCCGACGCATGTTATCACCATGGCCTTCGATCCTGACCTCGACAATGCGGTGGTGATCGCGCTGCGCGACATGATCAAGCTGATCTGCGCACGAACCGGCATTTTGCGCGAGGAAGCCTATGCGCTCTGCAGCCTCGCCGCCGATCTGCGCGTCACTCAAGTGGTGAACGGCGCCAAAGGCATCCATATGATGCTGGAAAAATCGATGCTGCAGAAGGGCCGCACCGCGCGGGCTTAATTTCGCGCAGAAATCTCTGTGCTGCGCGAGGACGGCAAGCGCGACATCCTCGCCGCCATCGCCGGGTGGCCGATGGCGGCGCCTTGAGCGGCGCCACGTGACATTTTGATTAGAACTGGTTGTATTGCGCGATCACCGCGCCAAGCTCGGGGAATCGGAGCATGAGATTAAGGGCCAGCAGGATGCAGATGAGAACCAGCGCGATTTTGGTGTGAAGGCTGGCATGGCTTGCCGCTTCTTCAGTCGAAGGCCGCTTTCCTCCATGAAAATTCTGAACCCTGGCAAGCGCGACGGACTTTGCCTTGTCGATAATCGGCCGTCTTTTCATTTCAAATCCTCATTGACCTGATCCCGCTGGGACCCCAAGAGAAGCAAAATCGGGGCCGTTCGCTCTTCGCATCACGCCCTAGCTGATATGAGATTTAGCGGCGGCTCTGTGACATTCGGCACGAACTCGACGGCACGATCGGCCATTTCTCTCCTCACATGTCATAGTTTGCGCGGGCAACAGCGACCGACAAGGATTCTTCGACATGAATACGGATTTCGACATCGCCATTCCCATCGTCCATATCAGCTTCAACGCGCTCATCGCGCTCGCGGTGTTCGGCGCGACGATTGTCACCGATGCCGTCTTCGTGATGTTCACGGCGGCTGTCGCCGCGCGGCATCGTTTCCGCGCCGCGAACTGGAGCGCGGTCTGGTATCTGCTCGCCGCAGTTTCGGTGATCAGCTATACCTCGAACGCGATCTACGTCGTGTTCGCCGCCGCCGGCTCGTGGCTCGGCGCCTATCTGTCGATGACATGGCTGCACCGCAGTGAGTCTCTCGCAACACCAGTACCACCCGTGCCGCCGCTGCAACCCGGGCCTTAGAGCACTGCATGTCCTCGATCAACCGCCGCGATTTTCTCAACGGCACCGCGCTCGCCATTGCTGCGGGCCTGACGCCGATACAGCAGGGCGCCGCTGATCCGGCGCGCTATCCGCCGGCACTCACCGGCCTGCGCGGCCAGCATGTCGGCTCTTTCGAAGTCGCGCATGCCTTTGCCCGCGAGGGCCAGCGTTTCGGCATCGACGGCGCCGCGGCCGAAGCGAGCTACGATCTTGTCGTGGCCGGCGGCGGCATCAGCGGGCTCGCCGCGGCTTACTTCTATCGCCGCGCCACAGGGCCGGACGCCCGCATTCTCATCCTCGACAATTGCGACGATTTCGGCGGCCACGCCAAGCGCAATGAATTTTCGCCCGATCAGCAATTCCTGATCGGCTATGGCGGCAGCCAGTCGATCCAGTCGCCAAAGACGCTGTGGAGCGACACCGCCAAGGGTCTATTGCGCGACCTCGGCGTCGAGGTGAAGCGGTTCGACACCGCCTTCGACCGCGGCTTCTATTCCAAGCTTGGCCTCAGCCACAGCATGTTCTTCGACCGCGAGACCTTCGGCCGCGATGCGCTCATTCCCGGCGACGTCTTGTTGGCGCGTGACGACAAAGGGCGCCCGGCGCGCGAAGTCTTCATCGCCGCCATGCCGATTGCCGATTCGAGCAAGGCACAGTTGCGCGCGCTCTACGACACGACGCACGATCCGCTGGCCGGCAAGTCGGCCAAAGAGAAGCTGCAAGTCCTCAAGCACACGAGCTATCGCGACTACCTGATCAAGATCTGCGGCTGCAGCGAGGACGTGGCGAACTGCTTCCAGGGCCGTCCGCTCGGCTTCTTCGGGCTCGGCGCCGATGCGGTGGCGGCCGCCGACGTGCGCGACTTCAATTATCCGGGCTTTGCCGGGCTGGGCCTTTCCAGCGAAGAGCCCGCGGAATGGCGCGAGCCCTATATTTATCATTTCCCCGACGGCAATGCCTCGCTGGCGCGGCTTCTGGTGCGCTCGCTTATTCCGGGCATCGCCAGCGGCACGACGATGGACGACATCGTGCTCGCGGGCTTCGACTATGACGGGCTCGACCGCGACGACAACAAGGTGCGCATCCGCCTCGACTCGACCGTGATCGATGTGCGGCAGACCGGCGAGCAAGTCAGCGTCGGCTATGTCCGCGGCGGCGCACCGCACCGGGTCACGGCCAAACATGCCATACTTGCCTGCTTCCACATGATGATTCCCTATCTGATGCCCGAACTGCCGCAAGAGCAGCGCGCGGCGCTGGCGCAGAACGTCAAGACGCCGCTCGTCTATACCAATGTGGTGGTGCGCAACTGGCAGGCCTGGCGGGAGCTCAAAGTCTCCCGGATCGCGGCGCCGACATCTTTTTTCAGCGAGGTCTCGCTCGATTTCCCGGTCGACCTCGGCGGCTATCGTCATCCGCGCGATCCGGCAGAACCGATGGTGCTGCATCTCGAGCACGTGCCCGGCGCGCCGAATTCCGGACTCGATGCCCGCACCCAGTTCCGCATTGGCCGGGGCAAGCTTTTCGCCATGACATTTGCCGATTTCGAGGTGCGCATTCGCGATCAGCTCGACCGCATGCTCAGCCCCGGCGGATTTGCGAGCGAACGCGACATCGCCGCGATCACCGTCAACCGTTGGGCCCACGGTTACGGCTATGTGGCGAATTCGCTGTTCGATCCCGATGACTACGAGGAGCGCGTGGTGAAAGTGGCGCGGCGCACCGTCGGCCGCGTCGCCATCGCCAATTCCGACGCCGGCGGCGATGCCTATGCGCATCTCGCGATCGATCAGGCGGGCCGCGCCGTGCGCGAGCTGCTGCAGCGATGAGCGCTAGAACACGTGATGCAATCAAACTGTCATTTCGTCGTCATCAATGATCATTTGTTGAGCAACTCCTTTTGAAAACTTTCTTGCCGCCACGTCCCGCATTGACCGAGCGCAATACATCCGACGTGCAGCCAGCGTAAAAGAACCATGTCGCTGAATGCGACAGCGGTATCACATTGCGGGTCAAAGCCATGGCTGACGCCTTTGCGCAGGATCGGAAGAGATATCTTCAGATATTCAACGAAGGCGCGACCGACGTGATCGGGCAAGCGCGGCTCTTGGCCGATCTGAATCAGCGCCACGCGCAGATCATCAGCCACAGTCAGACCGAGGCGATGCGGAGCGCGGCGGCGGCGCTCGCCGAGCTTACGCCACGGTTCTTGACGCCGAATGCGATCAACGCCTTCTCCGAATATGTCAAAGACTGCGGGCAGCGCTGGGTTCTGTTCCTGGACACGATGTGCCGGCGCGGCGACGCCTGCGCGATCCGCGAGAAAGAAGGCTTCAAGCCGGTGCTGGCCTTCGATTACGATCTCGTCGTCGACGGCCGCAAGCTCGATCGTCCGGTGAATTACGCCCTGGTCCACATTCACCCGCCGGCCGGGACCAAGCAGCCGCGCGAGGACGCACGACCCTGGGTGATCATCGATCCGCGCGCCGGACACGGCAGCGGCATCGGCGGTTTCAAGAGCGAGTCAGAGGTCGGCGTCGCGCTGCGCGAAGGCCATCCGGTCTATTTCGTCATTTTCTTCCAAAAGCCCGAGCCGGACCAGACGCTCGCCGACGTGTGCGCCGCCGAGGCCGCCTTCCTTCAGGAAGTACGAAAACGGCATCCGCACAGCCCGAAACCGCTGGTCACCGGCAATTGCCAGGGCGGCTGGGCGGCAATGATTCTCGCGGCCACGCATCCCGATCTCATGGGTCCGATTGTGATTGCGGGAGCGCCGCTCTCCTACTGGTCAGGCAAGAACAGCCGCAACCCGCTGCGCTATTTCGGCGGCGTCTGCGGTGGCGCAGTTCCGGCACTCCTCGCCTCCGATCTCGGCGGCGGCCAATTCGACGGCGCCAACCTGGTCTTGAATTTCGAGCAGCTCAATCCCGGCAAGACCTTGTTTCGCAAGAATTTCGATCTGTTCGCCAAAATCGACAGCGAGGCCGAGCGCTTCCTCGAATTCGAGCATTGGTGGTCCGGCTACTATTTCATGAACGGGAATGAAATTCGCTGGATCGTCGAGAACCTTTTTGTCGGCAACAAACTCACGCGCGGCGAGGCTTTCTTGAGTGACGGCACGCCGGTCGATCTCACCCGGGTCGAAGCTCCCGTCGTCGTCTTTGCTTCACACGGCGACAACATCACCCCGCCGCAACAGGCGCTGAACTGGATCCCGGATCTTTACAAGTCGGTCGCGGAAATCCAAGCGCGAGGCCGCGTCATCATCTATACACTCCATGAAAGCATCGGCCATCTCGGCATTTTCGTCTCGGCGCAAATCGCCAACAAGCAGCACGAGCAGATCGGCGCGGTTGTCAAGACCATCGAATCGCTGGCGCCGGGCCTCTACGAAATGCTGATCAGCAAGAACGAGGGCATCTATACTGTCGCATTCGAGGCACGGACGATCGAAAATATTCTCGAACTCGGCGATGATCGCGGGGAGGAAGTGGAGTTCGCGGCCGTCGCGGCCCTTTCCGAGTGGGCGACCAAGACCTACGAGCTCATGTGGCAGCCGGTCATTCAAGCGCTGATCACGCCGGCCGATGCCATGCTGCGCCAGCGGCTGCATCCGATGCGCGCCCAGCAGTATTTTTTCTCGCACAAGGCGCCGCTGTTTTCCGCCATCGGCGATCTTGCGGAGCAGGTGCGCGACGCGCGCACGCCGGCGGCAAAGGACAATCCATTCGTCCAGCTCGAGGAACTCGCCGCGGACTGTATCGAGGATGGTTGGAACCTTTATCGCGATGGCCGCGATGCCGCGATTGAGCTCATGTTCCATGGCCTTTACGGCAATCCGTGGATGAAGCGCCTCGGCGCGGCGCGGCAGGCGCAGCGCCGTTCGCACGACATCAGCAAATTTCCCCATGTGCGGGACGCGATCGGCAAGGCCAAACTCGGCGGCTACGCCGAAGGCATTGTTCGGATGCTGATCCTGCTCGCCCGCGCGCGCGGTTCGGTGCGGCGCGACCGGCTCGAACGCTCCGACCAGCTGCTGCACAGCCGGCCGCCGTTCAATTCGATGACGCCGGAGGCGCGCGCCCGCATGATCTACGAACAATCGCTGATCGTCGAATTCTGCGGCAACGAGGCGGTGACGTCGCTCGCCGAGCTGCTCAAGGATCCGGTCGATCGCTATCGCGCCCTGAACCTGGTCCTGGATGTGGCGGGACCGGTGCAAGATATGGACGGCCTGACCATCGCCATGTTCAAGCGCTTCCAGGCCGCGCTTTTGACGCTGGCACGGGAGTGGCACGATCCGGATCTCGTCCCGCCGGCACCAATTGCGATCGAGACCGCTCCGGCTAACGATGAGCGCGCGGCGGCCATTGACGCTGAAACCGCAGCCGGCCCAACCGGCATCGTCGCCATCGCTTAGCGCCGGCCGGCGGCCGCGACAAGAAGCACGAATTGTTCGCGCCGGGCGGCGAATAGGGGCGCCGGCGGACGGCGCTGTCGCGCGGCGCCGGCTCTTGCGCTAGAATGTCTCGTCAAGGCGTGGTGCGCGCATGAATACGGGGAACGGAAAGGTTCCAAACCGTTGCGCTGTCACCGCCGGCGGCCTTGTAGCGATCGCCCTGTTTGCGCTGGCCGCCTGCACCGCAACGGCTCCAGTATCGCGCGAAGCCGATCCGGCGTTTGCGCGTGGGGTCGTTGCGTATCCATCGCCTGAGAAGCCAGGCACCATCGTCGTCGATCCGGGCAGTCACTTCCTCTATCTGGTGCAGGGCGGCGGCCAGGCGATCCGCTATGGCGTCGGCGTCGGCAGCGAGGGCTTTAGCTGGTCGGGCCTCGCGGTGGTTCACAACAAGCAGGAATGGCCGGACTGGTATCCACCAACGGAAATGCTGGCGCGCAAGCCCGAGCTGCGCCAGCACATGTCACAATTGCAGAGCGGCATCGGCATGCCCGGCGGGCCCGACAATCCGATCGGGGCCCGCGCTTTATCTGTGGCAAGGCAATAAGGACACGCTGTACCGGATCCACGGCACCAACGAGCCGTGGACCATCGGTCATAACGTCTCGTCGGGCTGCATCCGCCTCACCAACGAAGACGTCGCCGATCTCTACGACCGTGTGCCGGTTGGCGCCAAGGTGATCGTGCTGGCGACGGCGGCGGGTTCGACGCCGGCGCAATAAATTCCGTCACCCTGAGGTGCGAGTCAACGGGTCCGGCTTCGCCGGCCCGATGACAAGCTCCGCGAGCCTCGAAGGGCGACGGCCTCGGCGCTCGGGCCGGCATCCTTCGAGGGCCGCCATAGCGCGTCGAAGACGCGCGTAAACGCGCTGATGGCGGCCACCTCAGGATGACGGACCGTACGCTTTCAAAGTATCACGCCGGCTTGAAATTCATCGCCACGCCGTTGATGCAGTAGCGCAGATGGGTCGGCGGCGGGCCGTCCTCGAAGACATGGCCGAGATGGCTGCCGCAGCGGCTGCAATGCACCTCGGTGCGGACCATGCCGTAGCTGGAGTCCGTCGTGTTCTCGACCGCGCCGGGCTCCGGATCGTTGAAGCTCGGCCAGCCGGTGCCGCTGTCGAATTTCTTCTTCGACACGAACAGCGTCTGCCCGCAGCCGGCGCAAGTAAACGCGCCCGAGCGCTTCTCGTAATTCAGCGCGCAGCTGCCCGGCCGCTCGGTGCCGTGCTCGCGCATGATGTGGAACTGCTCGGGCGTCAAAATCTTGCGCCACTCGGCGTCGGTGTGGTGGACGGGATATTGCTTGGTGTCGGCTGTGATGCTCATGACGCGGACCCCGTTTTGCGACGTGAAGATGGCCTAAAGGTAAGCCTTGATGCCGTAAAAGTAAGTCTTAGCCGATAAAGCGCAAGCCGCGCCGGCCCTCACTACAGCGTGTGCTCGCGCAATATATCGCTCGCGATCCGGTGCGCTTCGTTCGCGGCCGGAATCCCGCAATAGAGCGCCAGCAGAAGCAGCACCTCTTGGATTTGCGCCGGCGTGCAGCCGTTCTTCAAGGCGCCCTGGATATGCACGCTCAATTCCTTCTGGTGCCCGGCGGCCGCCATCATCGCCACCATGACCAGCGACTTGGCCGGTAACGGCAAAGCCGTCCGGCTCCAGACATCGCCGTAAGCATAGGCATTGATGATGTGCTGCAGCGGTTTGCCGAATTCCCCGAAGGCATTCATGCGCTGTTCAACCGCTTCGCGGCCGAACATGTCGGTGCGCAGCTTCAGGCCGCGCTCGTGCTGATCGTTCTCGTTCATCGTGCATCCTCCGTGCGGCCGAGCGAGATCCCGGATCGGGTCTCGCCCGTCCGGGACGACGCCTGCGGCGTTATTTGATCGCTAATGGGTTGGTCGGCGAGCCGACCGCGCCGGTGATGGGAATGGCCGGGGCGACGAACATGAATTCGTAGACGCCGTCCTTGGCGCAGTCCTCGGCGAGGTCCTTGAGATAGAAAATCTCGCCCATGGTCATGCCCATGATCGGAATGGTGATCCAGTGCCAGGGCTGGTTGATGCCGCCTTCGGTATTGTTCGGCCGCACCTCGCAGCCCCAGGTGTCGCTGGCGAGCGCCGCCAATTCGGTCTTGGCGACGAATTCCAGTGTCTCGAAGGCAAAGCCCGGCGCATCGCCGCCGGGATAGCCGTCCCAGCTGCCGGCTTTCAGGCAGCGCTCCATCTGCCCGGTGCGGACGACGATGTAATCGCCGCGCTTGAGCGTGACCTTCTGCTGCGTCGCGGTGAGGTCGAGATCGTCACAGGTGATGCCGTAGCCGTCTTCCAGACAGTCCTTGCCGAGCGCACGGGCGACATCGAGGAACACGCCGCGGCCGACCATCTTGCTCTTGGTTTTCTCGATGCCGCATTTGGCGGCGCCGAACGAGGACACTTCGCGGCAGTCGTAACCGTTCCACATATTGTCCTCGTAGAAGACATGGCCGAGCCCGTCCCATTGCGTGCCGCATTGCAGCGGCATCACCACCATGTCGTCGGCGGCGCGGATGCCGCGCTTGTCGAGCACGCCGGAATAGGCGTCGGTGCCGGTGCGCAGCATGGTGTGCAGCGGATTGATGCGGCCAAGGACCGGATAATTGGTCTTGCCGCCTTGCGGGCCGTTATTGTCGAAATTGAGCGCAAGCGAGATCACCTTGCCCTTTTTGACGAGCTGAGCGGCGGCGACGATGTCTTCCGGGCTCGTATAATTGAGCGTGCCGATCTCGTCGTCCGGGCCCCATTTGCCCCAGTTTTTGTATTTTTCCGCGGCCGCACGCAGATCGTCCCGCGTTATCTTTTTACCCGCCATTGCGCTTCCTTCCTTTTGCCTTCCCTCGCCTTCGACCCGTTCGAAACATTTTGTCGCGCACGCTCCCCGGAACGCGCCGGCAATGATAGCATCGGGCAAAATATCAGGGAGGGTGCAATGAGGGTAATGACATGGGGCCGTGCGGGCCGTGCGGCCGCGTTCGGCGCGGCTTTTTTTGCGGCGGGATGGCTGACCGTGCCGAAGTCGGCCGCGGCGGCCTATCCCGACCATCCGGTCAAGATCATCGCACCGTTTGCGGCCGGCGGCCCGACCGACGTGGTGGCACGAATTCTGGCGCAGAAGCTCTCGGAGAGCCTGAAGCAGCAATTCTTCGTCGAGAACCATGTCGGCGCCGGCGGCAATCTCGGCATGACGCTCGCCGCACGCTCGACGCCCGACGGCTATACAATCCTGGTGGCGAGTTCGAGCTATCTCGTCAATCCGAGCCTCTACGCCAACAACCCCTACGACCCTTACAAGGATTTCATCCCGATCACGCTCGCCGCGGCTTCGCCCAATATCGTGACGGTTCACCCGTCCGTTCCGGTCAAAACGATGAAAGAGCTCATCGCGCTCATTTTGGCCAATCCCGGCAAATACTCGATCGCCAATGCCGGGCTCGGCACCACGCCGCAGCTCGCTTCCGAACTGTTCAAGCTGACCTACAAGCTCGACGCACCGAGCGTGCCCTATGGCGGCGGCGAACCTGCGGTGCAGTCCACCGTCGGCAATCATACGCCGGTTGCGTTCAGCGCCATTCCGCCGGCCGCGCCGCAGATCGCCGGCGGCAATCTGCGCGGGCTCGCCGTCACCGCGGCGAAACGCTCGGGCGCGCTGCCTGACGTGCCGACGATGGTGGAGGCCGGCATCCCCAATCAGGAATCCGAGACCATGCAGGGCGTCTTCGTGCCGGCCGGGACGCCGAAGGAGATCGTCGATCTTTTGCACAACGAGATCGTCAAGGTGATGCAGCTGCCCGACGTCAAGCAAAAATGTGCCGATCTCGGCTTCGACGTCGTTGCTAATACGCAGGCGGAGTTCGCGGCCTATATCAAGAAAGAGATCGACAAGTGGCACAAGGTGATCGTCGACGCCAAGATTCCGCAGATTCAATGAGAGAGTAACCAACAGTTCATGCGTATCGTCGATATCCGCGAGACATCCGTCCGGCTCAATTCGACGCTGGCCAATTCGAGCATCGACTTTTCCGAAATGACGACGTCGGTGGTGGCCGTCATCACCGATGTCAAACGCGACGGCAGGCCGGTCGTGGGCTTCGCCTTCAACTCGACCGGGCGCTATGCCTGCGGCGCGCAGATGCGGGCGCGGTTCTTTCCGCGCATTCTCAAAGCGCCGCCGGCGTCGCTGCTGAACGAGGCTGGCGACAATTTCGCACCGGAAACGATTCTCGCGGTCATGCTGCAGAACGAGAAATCCGGCGGCCACAGCGAGCGCTCGGTCGGCATCGGCACCATCGAGGTCGCGATCTGGGATGCCGTCGCCAAGATCGCAGAGAAGCCGCTGCATCGCCTTCTTGCCGAGCGCTACAACGGCGGCAAACTCGCCGAGAAAGTTTTTTGCTATGTCGGCGGCGGCTGGTACGCGCCGGGCAAAACCACCAAAGACCTGCAGGACGAGATGAAGGGCCATCTCGATTCCGGCTATACGATGGTGAAGATGAAAGTCGGCGGCATGCCGCTGAACGACGATCTCAGGCGCGTCGAAGCCGTCAAATCGATCCTGCCGAAAGGCGGCAAGCTTGCGGTCGATGCCAATTCAAAATTTTTCCGCGACGAGGCACTCGCCTATGCGAAGGGGCTGAAGCCGTTCGCGCTGCGCTGGTTTGAGGAGCCGTGCGATCCGCTCGACTTCGCGCTGTTGGCCGAAATCGGGAACGTCTATGACGCACCGCTCTCCACCGGCGAGAATCTGTTCTCGACGCAGGATGTCGAGAACCTGGTGCGTTTCGGCGGGCTCAAACCGCAGCGCAACGACGTCATCCAGGTCGATCCGCCGCAGGCTTACGGCATCGTGCAATATGCCCGCACGCTCGACATGCTGGCGCGGCATCAATGGCCGCGCCGGCTGATGTTCCCGCATGGCGGCAACCAGATGTCGCTCGCCATTGCCGCGGGGTTTGGCTTGGGCGGTGCGGAATCTTACCCCGGCGTGTTCGGCGATTTCGGCGGCTTTGCCGACGATGCCAAGCTCGAGGACGGCTATCTGACGTTGTCGGACCGGCCGGGCATCGGCTTCGAAGGCCAGGCGCGGCTTTATCGCATCATGAAAGAACTCGCCGCGTAACCACGCGCGAGATCATGACTTAGAGCGCGATTGTTTCAGATTGAACCGTTGGTCGCTCTAGGATTCGATTGAGCAGGACCTTTCGGAAAACCGGCTTCCACTTTTCCGGATCAATGCTCTAGCCGCCGCGGCCTTACTGGCCCTTCGGCGTTGTGCTGCTGGCAGATGTCGCCGGGCCGGAAGCCGGTTTGATCGAGCCCGCAGCAGCCTTGTTTGCACCGCTCGCGGTTTTCGTGCCGGTTGAAGTTTTCGCAGCTGGCTTGGCGCCGGTGGCGGGCGTTGTCGTCGGCCGCACCGCGCCCCAGGGATCGTTCGACGTCGGCGCCGCTTGCTGGCTGCGGATTGTCTCCTGGTATTTCTGGTCGGTTTCCATCCGATCGATATATTCGTGCGCCGCTTTGGAATCCGCCTCGTCCTTGGCCTTCAGGTCGCTGCCGGCGCCCTGCGCGTGCGCCGCGCCGGCGAGCGCGAAAAGCACGAGCATCGGCAGGGCCGAATTCGCGAGGACGCAGGTCTTGCTCCTCAGGATTGAAGTCTGGTTCCTCAGGACGGACGTCTTGGCCGCACGGCCTTTCCCAATCTGGCTTTTCATCGCCTGGCGCCTTCTCATCGGTCTACGCGTCACCCGCATTCTCGCCGGCAATTGTAGCAAGACTGCGGAACGGGCGTAATAGCGTGGAACGGGGGACAGGACCGACCAGAGCTACCGGTTCGCCGAGCCTATTCGCCCTTCAGCCCTTTTTCCTTGATCACTGAGTTCCAGCGTGAAATCTCCGCGCGCAGGTAATTGCCGAACGTATCCGGCGAGCTCGGCGCGGGCGTCGTGCCGGATTCGTGCAGCCGCGCCCGCAAGCCCGGATCGTTGAGCGCCGCGACCATCGCCGCATTGAACTTCGCGACCACCGGCGCGGGCGTGCCGGCCGGCGCCAGCACGCCGTCCCAATTGTCGCCGACAACACCGGGAAATCCTTCCTCGACGAAAGTCGGAACGTTCGGAAAAATATCGGAGCGTGCCTCCGACGTCGTCGCCAGCGCCTTGAGCGAACCGGCGCGCACCTGGCCCATCACGGTCGGCACGTCGCCGACCATACCGTCGAGATGGGCGGCGAGAATATCGGTGATCGCCTGCGCCGCGCCGCGATAGGGCACCGATTGCAATTGGATGCCGGCCGTCGCCTCGAACAATTGCAGGCCGAGATCCGACATCGCGCCGCGCCCGGTAATGCCGATGGTGATGGCGCCCGGCTTCTGGCGCGCCCGCGCGGCGAGGTCGCGCGCCGAATTCACTTTCATGTCGGCGGAGACGACCAGGACCGGCGAATTGACGGCCGCTTTGCCGACCGGCACGAAATCCTTGAGCGGGTCGTAAGTCAGATCGGTGCGGAAGGCGGGATTGATGGCGACCGCGCCGACAGTGGTGAAGAACAGCGTGTAACCGTCGGGATCGGACTGCGCCACATATTGCGCGGCGATGGCGCCATTGGCGCCCGGCTTGTTCTCGACCGCCACGACCTGGCCGAGCGTCTCATGCATCTTGTCGGCGATCAGGCGCGCAGTGATGTCGGTGGTGCCGCCCGGCGTAAAGGCAACGATCAGCCGCACCGGGCGCGACGGATAATCGTCGGCATGGGCATTGCCGGCGAGACACAATGCGAGCGCCGCGAATGCGCTCACGCCTCGCAATAGTCTTTGGGCTAGCGCTATACGCATGAATTTTGGGGCGCTTTAATCTTCCGCTCATTCCCGCGAAAGCGGGAATCCAGATTAACATAAATATAAGCGAAGCAACTGGGTCCCCGCTTTCGCGGGGACGAGCGGCATTATCCTTAGCCCGACAGCCGCTCGATGGCGGCGCCGCAGCGGCCGAGTTTCTCCTCGAGGCGCTCGAAGCCGCGGTCGAGGTGATAGACGCGGTTGACGATGGTCTCGCCCTCGGCGGCAAGCCCGGCGATCACCAGCGACACCGAAGCGCGCAGATCGGTCGCCATCACCGGCGCGCCCTTGAGCCGCGGCACGCCTTCGATCGTGGCACGTTCGCCGTCGAGCTGGATGCGGGCGCCGAGCCGCGCCAGTTCCTGCACATGCATGAAGCGGTTCTCGAAAATCGTCTCGGTGATTTGCGAGGTGCCGCGCGCGCAGGTCATCAGCGCCATCAATTGCGCCTGCAGATCGGTCGGGAATTCCGGAAACGGCGCCGTCGTCACATCGACCGGCGTAATGCCGGCGCCATTTCTGGTGATGCGGATGCCTTCATTGGTCGCCGTCACCGTCGCGCCGGCTTGCACGACCACGTCGAGCGCAGCCTGCAGCAGCTCCGGCCGCGCATTCTGTAACAGCACATCGCCGCCGGCCATGGCGGCCGCCATGGCATAGGTGCCGGTCTCGATACGGTCGGGCAGCACGGCGTGGCGCGCGCCGTTGAGCTTGGCGACGCCTTCGATGACGATACGCGGCGTGCCCGCGCCCGCGATCCGCGCGCCCATCTTGTTGAGGCATTCGGCGACGTCGGCGATCTCGGGTTCCTGCGCCGCGTTCTCGATCACCGTGGTGCCGTTGGCGAGCGCCGCCGCCATCAGCGCGGTATGGGTGCCGCCGACAGTGACCTTGGGGAAAACGATGTCGCCGCCGCGCAAACCCTTGGGCGCATGCGCCACGACATAGCCGCCGTCGATATCGACTTTGGCGCCGAGCCGCTCGATCGCCATGATCAGAAGATCGACCGGCCGGGTGCCGATGGCGCAGCCGCCCGGCATCGACACCCGCGCCTCGCCCATGCGCGCGACCAGCGGCGCCAGCACCCAGAAGCTCGCCCGCATTTTCGAGACGAGTTCGTAGGGCGCGGTGGTGTCGACGATATTGGCCGCCGAAATATGCAGCGTCTGGCCGGTATCCGCGGTCTCGCCCGGCCGCTTGCCGCCGACCATGATGTCGACGCCGTGATTGCCGAGGATGCGCTGCAGCAGCGGCGACATCGGCGAGCCGCGGCACATTGTCGAGAATGAGGGTCTGATCGGTGAGCAGGCCCGCGATCATCAAGGGCAGCGTCGCGTTCTTCGCGCCCGAGATCGGGATGGAGCCGTTGAGCGGCCGGCCGCCGACAATGCGAATTCGATCCAGCATCCTTACCCCCCGGCCTCGAGCCTGGCCGACCCACAGCGCCCGTCCGTCCTGAACGACCGATTGGACCAGAACCCGGCCCAATCATCCAGCCCAATCAGGCCCTACTCGCGTACCGGATTACGGCGGAACTCGGGTGAAGGGCCGGTTTCGGGCGCGGCCGGCGGCGATTCCAAGTCCGCTTCGTTACCAGTTTGCTGCGCGGACGGCTCGTGTTGTCCAGGTTCCTCGCCGCGCGCCCGGGCCCGGACTTGCGCCTTGCGCCGCTTGAGGTTTTCCCGCAGCGCCGCGGATAGCCGCTCGCTGCGCGCCGCCCATTTTGCCGCTTTGCCGCGCTTTTCCATCATGATGCGCCTCAACGGGTCAGGTCAAAGCACGCGGCCCGCCACCTCGCAACCATGAACCGGCCGGGCGGAGGCAGCCGCGCTTGCGCTTAACCCCTGCCCTGTGGCAATAACCGCCGCGCTTCCATGCGCGTGTTTCCATGCAAGTGTAATGTCCGTACGCGAGACCGCGCCTCACCGCCGGTGACACCGCATCGGGCCGCTGCCGTAGCTCAGTGGTAGAGCACTCCCTTGGTAAGGGACGCAGGTCAAGCAAAATCAAACACTTAGATGGTCATTTGGTGACTATGGTGACGGTGTTTGGTGACAGGTCGCCGGCAGCGCGCGTCATTCGGCGGTCACCGTGACATGGGACGACTCCTACGCGTTCAACGTTCATCCGATGAGTTGCAATTGAGAAGAACTGCTCCATCAAACGTTCTCGCACTGATTTCAAATTCAAAGATGCGGGTGCTTTCTGTCTTACTGGCCTTCTCGACGCTTGGATGGCGCGCATCCGCAGAAATCCTGCCCGGCGCAACGTGCCCGCCAGACTTCACTTGTCTTTCCCCTGAGCCTCGGGATGGGCTCTGCCAGCATCCCGCGCTTGTTTTGGACGCACAGACACAGTCAACGCGTTACGAGGGAGACCGATTTTCGCGCGCATATGAGAAGGCCTGTATCGCCAAGATTAATTCGTTAGCAATTCGTCAGGGGGCCGCACTCACATTGAAATTGAACAATGGCGCGGTGAAACAATACAAGGACAACCAAGGCAAGGCGGCATGTGAAAATGGGCCTTATGAGAGCTGCAAAACTTATATGCTTTACGACTATTTCCCCGAACGCGGGCTGTTTCTTGTCGACGTGATGTACAACGAAAGTGATAAATGGTTTCTGGTCGGGCAGCGAGACGGAAGAGAAGTGCAGATCGTTGCGCCGCCCGGCTATTCGCCGAACAGGAAATGGCTCGCGTCAGTCTACTGGACAGATGGCCCCGACGACGGAAACAACGGAATCGACGTTGTTCCTGCAAACCTCGACGCGCCCGACCCGGCCTTTCACTATCGACCTAAGGAATATGAAGCGTGGGAATACGTCGGCTGGGACGGCGACGACCGCCTGTTGCTGAAAGTGACTTGGTGCGTGGGGAACGATCCTAATCTGGTTACGTGGCCCGCCGAAGTGGTTCGCCTAAACGGCAAATGGCAATTGAACAAGTTGCCACCAACGTCGTCGCGGCCCTGAGCGTACTCGACAGTAGGCATTGGCCGATGCGCCCTCCCGCGTGCGCAAGCAAAGCAGACTTTGCTTTTTGCGGTGACCCGAATATAAATGGCGCGTTTGGTGACGCCGTAAATCGCCAATAAACAACAATAAAACAACGGTTTGCTGCCGTAGCTCAGTGGTAGAGCACTCCCTTGGTAAGGGAGAGGTCCACAGTTCAATCCTGTGCGGCAGCACCATCCTAGCTCGATGCACTTCAACGCTCCGCGTTGCCGACTGGGAAAATCGCTCCAGCAGCCTCGCGCGAAAGCAGCATGCCTTTTTCACTGTGACCGGTGTCCGGCACGATGAGATATTTCAGATGCGGGGCGGCGCCGCTTACGGTCATTTCTCGCGCGAAATTCAGCCCGCGTTGGAGCCGGTTGCGTCCCTGGGTCTGTGCTGCACAGGACTGATCTAAAATGCCGGAGGCTTTTCTGTCGTTCGCTCCCAACAAGAGCGTGACGTCGCGCGCCGCGAAATCTTTCTGGACCCGGCCAGTGTCGCCGACATAGGGCGGCGGCTGGTCCAAACCGTATTTCCATAAATTGAAATCCGGACAGTCGAGCGGCACCGGCCGCGCCGCGATGGGATAGAGATAGGTTCCCGCATTGGCGATCACAAAACTGACCGGCGGCCCCAGTTGCGGATGCATCACCACGGCATAGCGCGCCAGCATCTGCGCGCCGCCGCCATGACCGACAAAGACAATTCGCTTCAGCGCCGGAAAGGCCGACGCGTTCGACAGTTTCGCCACGACGTCATCCAGCACATCATAAGAACTGGCCGGAGCGGCGCTTGATTGAGGTGAAGCGGGGCCCAGTGCCGGCGCGCCCTCTTCCCAGCCGCGGCTCCAGCGCAGGTAACCATCGGACAGTTGATGCAGCGTTGCGTCGGCTTGAATCAGAAATTGCGGCGCGACCACGACGGTTGCTTCGCCGGCCGCGCCCGCCGCATTGGCGATCGCAAGCCCGGTCGCATAATAGTCCGAGGCATTGCGCAATCTGCCGTGGACGATCACGAGCGCCTGGCGCGCCGTCGCCGAGCCCTTGTGTAGATCCACGGACGTGAATACCGGATAGACGCCGGCGCCGCGGCCGGAATCGAGAGCCTCTATCGTCGAGCCGATGTCTGCAACCGGCGGCGACGGATGCGGCGGAGCGTGGCCTGCGCTAGCCGTGCCGCCGAAGGCATCGGTCAGTGCCGGCACCAGGACAAGCGCCAGAAATAGGCGCAGGCGCCGCGGATGTTTGAAGACTTTTTCCATGCTGCTCGGCAACGCGAATCCTAATCGTTAGATTCTCGGCTGGAACCGGGCGCCTTAGCGACTGGCGGCGCCGGCGTTCGATTCAAGCATCGCCGCCCATTGCTTGAGCTTATCGTCTGCCACCAGCGGAAATCCGCCATAGTCCTGATACAGCTCGATCGAGCTTGCGCCGTACGACACACCCATCGCGATTGTGCCGTCAAAGTCGTTCGGCGTCTTCCGCCAGGTCTGAAATTCGATTTCCGGACCCATCTGCTTCATCGTGGCGTAGATCCTGTAAAGCGGTTGCGGAAGTCCGGTATCGAGATCGTGATTGTCGAACACACAGCGCGGTCCGATCGTCTGACGGCAGTTGCGCATGACGCCTTCCGTGAAGCCCGGGTCGCCGTTGCCTTGTCCAGCGCCGCTACGGAGCGGATTGACCGAGAGCACCAGCCGCGATTGCGTCCACGGCGCGTAGTCGGCGAGCGCCCCGGTCAGGCAATCCTTGTAGGCCGCGTCGGTCAATCCGGCCGCGCGGAGCGGCGTCGTCACGCCGTCGTCGGTGGGGATGAAGAACGGCTCGGCGGTGTATGACATGCAGGAGGTCATCGCCACCTCCCTGATCAGCGGTCGCTTGTCGAAGCGCGCTGCCAGCTGTTGTTGAAGATGGGCCCAGGCTTGCCGATAGGCCGGGCTCCAGAAACGGCCGACAGCGCGGGGCTTGTTGTTATATACCGTCTCGACCGGCATGCCGCCGAGCTGCTTGGCCCAGTCCGGCGCCTCAAAGCCACCCCAGACCCTGAGCTTGACCGCGAGCGGCTTGTCCGGATTTCTTTCGTTGTAGGCGCGCACCTGGGCGAGGGCCTGGTCGATGACATTGTTATCGCCGATCTCGGATTGCTGGGTCGGCTGCAGCTGTTTCCAACTGGCGATCACGACGAGGCCGCCGAAGATGCCGGGCTTGGCGTTGAGCGGTTCGAGCGTGTTGACGGGGTCGCCCCCGCCGCCCACGAAACGATAGGCTCCCATGGACACGAGCCCGCGGATCGGCGCTTTGATGTCCTCGGCACGCGACAAGTTCAGCGGCAGCAAACACAGCACCGTGCAGGCGAGCATAAGTCGGCCGCGGACGCGCATGGGTACTCTCCAAAATAGATCGCAAAATAGTTCGACGGAAAACAACATATGATCAATCCGCTTGCCATAATCGTATTGACGTAAACCTTTCCGCTTTGGACCAATAGTTGGTTACCGGCACATGAATGATCTGACGTTGCACCGCATAATATGACTGCCCTGCACGGCATGACCCGATACGCTAGAATGGCGTGCGTTGCCCTGATTCGAGAACAGGGCCTTTGACGCAGGCAAACGAGCTCGGCCTATTTCAAGCAGACGATGCACCCGGCGAGATCGTTGCCTGCACGGCTTCTCAAAGCGGGCCGCGGCATTGCGATGAAAAGGCTGACGGCGCAGAGATGGTTTTGGCTGCCGACTGGTGCGAGCGCTGGCAGTCGCAATCATCGGAATTTTGCCGGCTGCGGCTTACGGCCAGCAAACCGACAGCGCGACACCGCCAGCACCGTCGACTACGGCAAAGGCGGAACCGGCAACAGGCACCACCTCCACCTTCGACATCAATGCCAGCGCATCGATCACCAGCGATTATAATTACCGCGGCTATACGCTGTCCGATCACCGGCCGAGCGCCTCGACCAATTTCGAAGCGACATACAATATCTTCTTCGCGGGGGTAAATGCGGCGTCGGTGCAGATGCCGATGCTGTCGCAATTGCAGATGACCGACTATGCCGGGATTCGTCCGGTATTCGGCAAGCTCACTGTCGAAACCGGCGTCGGGTATTTCAGCTACCCGGGAAGCCCGATCGATATCTCCTATCCGGAATATTACATCGCGCCGAGCTACGCTCTCACCCCGAAGCTCACGATCGGCGCCAATGTGTATTACGCGCCCGACTACAGCCGCACCGGTGCCTGGGAAAATTACAACTCGATTGATGCCAAATACACATTCGACTCGGGCCTCGCGATCTCCGGCGAGCTCGGCCGCCAAAGTTTCAGTACCACCAAAGCGACGGCGCTTGCCGCCGCCGTCAAGCTGCCGGACTACACCTATTGGAATTTTGGATTTTCCTACACGTATAAGGTCGTGACCTTCGACCTGCGCTATTTCGCGACCACGCTGTCGAAGCAAAGCTGCAATCTCATCACCGGAACCGCGCCGATCGGCACGGGATCGAACGGCTGCGACCCCGCCATCATCGGCACATTGTCGTGGAGCGGCAATCTGTCCGGCCTGAAATAAAGCCAGGCCGACAGCTCAATTCCATCCGGCAGCACCAGATTTCCTCTTGAAATCAGGGCTGCTTAAGCCGTTGAAGCTTGGGTGACTGACTAACAGCAGAACGAAACGCGAAATCGCCGCCCAGCCACGTGTTCTGCTTTTACTGAATCGGCAACGGCCTTGCGTCGTCTTGCGACTGCAATAAAGCACGGCGATGATAGCCTGAGCCACGTATTTCCCAACGCCCGCTACAACTTTCACCTGCAGCTTTCACCTGCAGGCTTCACCTGCAGCCTTCACCTGGCAGCCTTCACCTGCAGCCTTCACCTGGCAGTCAAGATGTTGACGGCTCACCCCCTGCGGATCGGCGTGACAGGTCACCGTACCGTCGCACTCGCGCCGATCATGCTGGTGCGTTTGCAGGACATGATCAGCAGTGCTTTCTCGACACTCAAACAAGGAGCGGCCGATATCAGGAAGCAACCTGAGCCAAATGACAATCGGCACGGTCTGCAAGTTGTCTCGGCCCTTGCGGAGGGCGCTGACCGCATGGTGGCAGCCGCGGGCCTTGCACACGGCGCAGCGCTTGTCGCCGTGCTGCCATTTTCCCGCGCCGCCTACCTGCAGGACTTCCCCGAAGAGCGGTCGAGGCAGGATTTCATGAGGCTTCTGGCCAAAGCCGCGGAGGTGATCGAACTCGACGGCCGCATCACTTCAGACCGGAGCCGCAACGCCGCCTATTTAGCGGTCGGTGAGGCAGTGGTCGCGCGCAGCGATCTGATATTTGCGCTCTGGGACGGTCGCCCCCCGAACGGACCTGGCGGGACCAGCGAGATCGTCGAACACGCGCGGCGCCGTGGCTGCCCCGTGCTCTGGTTCAAGCTGGATCATGATGGTGAGGCTGCGGCGGAGCCGAGCCTCTTGCTCGCACAGCACGCGATCACAAGCTCGGCTGTCGATGCGCTGATCGCACACCTTAAGAAGACGCGAACGTGAATCCGGGTGAGCCCATCATGTCGGCGCCGCGGGACAGACATTTGTTCGGCCCCGGTTCGAAGCGGATACTCGCGCTCAGTGGCGGCGGCGTCCGCGGAGTCGTTTCGATCGCGTTCCTCGAACAGTTGGAGAAGACGATCGAAGAGGTCGAGGGCCAGCCGGTTCTGCTCGCCGACTGGTTCGACCTGATCGGCGGCACCTCGACCGGAGCGATCATCGCGACCCTGCTCGCGCTCGGCTACCGCGCTGCCGATATTCGCGAATTCTACATCAAGCTGGCGCCGCGGATCTTCAAGCGCTCGTTTTGGCGCTTCAGTCCCATGCAGTCCAAGTTCGATGCCGCTCCGCTGCTGCGCGAGATCGAGGAGACGATTGGCAACGGACGCACGCTCAATTCAAAAGATCTGCGCACCGGACTTGCAATCGTCACCAAGCGCGTGGACACCGGCAGCCCTTGGATCATCGTCAACAATCCACGGTCCGCCTATTGGGAGACTCCCGGGGATAGATCCTTCATCGGCAACCGGCACTATCCGCTTGCCAATATCGTGCGCGCCAGCACCGCGGCGCCGCACTATTTTGAACCCGAGCAGATCCCGATCGCGCCCGGAATGGCGCCGGGACTGTTCATTGATGGCGGCGTGAGCCCGTTCAACAATCCGTCGCTCGCGCTCTTCATGATCGGGACATTGCCACAACATAAGCTGGCCTGGCCGCTCGGGCCGGAGAATCTGACCATCGTCTCTGTCGGGACCGGATCGTTCCGCTACCGGATCGTCAGGAAGAGGCTGCCGTTGTTGCGTACGATCGAGTTCGCCACGCATGCTCTCGCCTCGCAGATCAACGACAGCGAGCAACTCGCGCTCACTCTGATGTCATGGCTGGGCGAGGTGCCGGTCTCTTGGCACATCAACTCCGAGCTTGGCGACGCGAACGCGATTGGGTCCCCGTTCGGGCGCCCGCTGTTCCGTTTTCTGCCCTACAATATCAATCTCGACGCACAGTGGCTCGAGCGCGAGCTTGGCTGCGCGCTGCCGGCGCGGACGGTGGCGAAGCTCCGCGGCATCGACACCGTCGCAAATATTCCGCTGCTCTATGAGCTTGGCAGCCGCGGCGCGGCGCGGCAGATACTCTCCGAGCACCTTTCACCGAGACTGCCGGCAACGGCACAAGCAGCCTCATAGCGCCGGCGAGCACTATCGGCTCAGCATTTGGCCGATCAGCATCGTCACCACGCCGCATTGGGGGTAGTTCATGGCGATCTCGCGCCCATCGAGATGATAGCGTCCGATAGCTTGCAGGTTTGGACGATCGGGCACTATGGCCTTGATTGTGCCATCGGCCGTGATCGTCCCCTGCCAGTGAAACGTGGTGTCGAGCGCGTCATGCTGCCATGAGATGTTGCCATCATGGATCACGACTTTGACGGACTGATGCTGGGCGCCACAGCCGGCCTTCGCTTCGGCGAGGTAGGTGCCTGCGACCGTCGATGGCGCCGATTGCGGCGAGGCCGCTTGCAAACTCGCAAACTGCGCCGCAGGATTTGAAGGTTGCGGCTGCGCGGACGATGGGCCGGACCGGCTCGCCGCCGCGACGGACCCCGTGGCCACCACGGCCCCTTCGTCGACCGAGGCCATGCTGTGTTGCCTCGCGCCGAACGGTGAGGCAAGCAACCACCATGCGGCGCCCGCGAGCAGAATCGCTCCAGACACCGCCGCAACCGCTGACAATCCGCCGACCCGAAGTCGCGTTGCCTCCGGTCTGGCGACGGCACGCTGCGCCGGCGCGGCCGTCTTCCGGCGCGCAGCCTCAACGGCATCGATCCCTACGATCAATCGATCCATATGCACGTGAAAGTCACGCCCGGCGTCAACAGTCGCCGCATTGAGGAAAACAAAATTCCTGAGACTCTCGGGAAGATCGGACGGCTCCGGTATTTGCGCGCCGTTGACCAGAACGGGAATCACTGGAATGGAATTCTGAAGTGCGGTCTCGACCTCGATGCGAACCGGGTCGGTCTCGCTCTGGATGCGCGCAGCGCCGCTGTCATCCTTGCTGAGCCATCCCCGCCCCACAATAACGAGCAGGAGATCGCTGCGCAGCAACTCGTTGCGAATGTGGTCACGAAAGTCGCTTCCGAACGGAATATCTTCGACGTCCATGAACACTCGCGAAACGCCGTATTTGCCCACGAGGCGGTCGCGAATACGCCCGGTGATGGCCGTCGAGTCGGCGCGACGATACGAGATGATGACTTGTGCCATGGTCCTTCAACGCCAAGGTCTTTAGCGTAGTTTGGCCATCCCATTCAGCACATTAGTATGACGGTGTCATGCAAGCGTAATCCGGTGTTGCAATACTGCAATTGCTCGATTGTTCTATGGATATTTCCGTGCGAACCCCGCGCTTGCTCTGCCTCGTCGCGTGTGCCGTGCTCACGTTGGTTGGATCGGCGGACACGGAAAGTGTGCTTGCGCAGAGCGGCGTCGATGTGTGCCTGCGCTCCGGGATGACCGTCCGCGCGATCCGGATCGAACCCAACGAGGGACGCTTCAAACTCTATTTCGACGCCGCGAGTCCACCGCTCGATGTCGGCGCCGGTGACATTGAGAATATCGGCCAGCCATGCGCGCCGGCAAACGCAAAACGGGATCCAGCGCAGGCCGCCGCAGCGCCTGCGACGGATGCCGGCACCCAATCGTTCGGCATCCAATCGTTCGGTATCCACGGGTCGAATACGATCGGCGAACGGCTGATGCCGATGCTGATAGATGCCTATGCGGACAAGCGCTTTGGCACGAAACCTGTTTACAGCGCGTCCGCACCCGAGCAGCTCGACATCGATCTCCTCGGACCTGGCTCGGCGCCGGTGGCGCGGATCGACCTCCAGGCCAAAGGCTCCGGTACTGCCATGCAGGCCCTGCTCAGCAAAGCTGCCGCGATCGGCATGGCATCACGCCGTGCGCTGCCGCAGGAGGTCGACCAGGTCACGACGGCAGAGCATCTCAATCTGCTCGGCGCCGGCAATGAGCACGTGCTCGCGCTCGACGGCCTTGCGGTGATCGTCAACCAGGACAATCCGATCCGGCGGCTCACTTTGCCGATGATCGCACGCATTTTTTCCGGTGAGGTTCGCAATTGGTCGCAGGTGACGGGACGTGATGCCGATGGCCGCGAGATCAGCGGGAACGATGTGCCCATCGTCCTTCATGCCCGCGACAACAAATCGGGCACCTTCGACACATTCGTTTCCCTGGTGTTGAGCACGATCGCGAAACCCCTCGCCGCCGACGCCAAGCGGTATGAGTCGAGCGAGTTGTTGTCGGACGCAGTCGCCGCCGACCGTGGCGCCATCGGATTCATCGGCTTGCCGTACATCAACAAGAACCACGCCCTGGTCATTCAATCGGACTGCGGCCTGTTCAGCTCGCCGACGCGCTACACGGTCAAGACCGAGGAATATCCGCTCGCGCGGCGCCTCTATCTTTATACGCTCGGAGCGCCGGCCCCGCCGATCGCGCGTGAACTCCTCGGCTTTGCGCTGTCGGAGCAGGCCCAATTCACAATCGTAGAGGCTGGATACATCGACCAAACGATCGAAATCGATGACGCAAGCGAGCAAGCGCGTTACATCGACGACCTAGTCGCCAAACCGGATGCCGCCCTCGACAAATCGGTTCCGGCGGATGCGGTGGACAATTTTTCGCGCTTGTTGAGGCAATTGCACCGCACTTCGGCGGTGTTCCGCTTCGAGAGAAACGGAAGCGACCTCGACATACGCGCGCTGCAAGATGTCGTTCGGCTCGCAACCTTCCTGCGCGCAGGAGAGCGCACAGGCAAGCGTTTTGTCATTGCAGGCTTCGCGGATGCCAACGGCAGTTGGCAAGCCAATCTCGCACTCTCTGCAGCGCGCGCGCAACGCATCGCTGCGGAATTGCGCCGCCAAGGCGTCAGCGTTCCGGATACCGACGTGATCCCATTCTCCTATTTCGCCCCTGTTGCCTGCAATGACAGTGATGCCGGACGCGCCAAGAACCGCCGTGTCGAAATCTGGGTGACGCAGTAAAGCGGCGCGACGCGCCAACGCGTCCGCAAGTGCCAGAATTACATCGCGTTTTACACCGCGACTTTTTTCAGGAAGCCCTCGATCTCGGCGCGCAACTTGCCGATCGACGTGTCCACCGAAGTCGATGCGCTCAGCACCGTTTCCGCGGCGCTGCGCGTCTGTGCGGCGGCGCCCGAAACCTTGCCGAGCGCCGACACCACGAGGCTCGTGCCGCGCGCCGCATTGGCCGCATTGCGGCTGATCTCGGTGGTCGCCGAATTCTGCTGCAGCACCGAGGCGGCCGTGGTCGACGCGCGCGTATTGATCTCATGCATCGAGTCTTCGATGCCGTGGACCGCTTCGACGGCGCCGCCGGTGGATTCCTGTACCGCAAGAATATGCCGTGCGATCTCTTCCGTCGCCTTCGCCGTTTCCACCGCCAGCGATTTGACCTCGGCGGCAACGACGGCAAAGCCGCGTCCGGCCTCTCCGGCGCGCGCCGCCTCGATGGTGGCGTTCAGCGCCAGAAGATTGGTCTGGCCGGCGATGTTGCGGATGAGCTTGACCACATCGCCGATCTTCTCGACCGCCGAGGTCAGGCCGGCATATTCGCCGTTCGAGGCCCGCGCTTTCTCGACGGCGCTGGCGACGAGCTTGGTGGTCTGGCCGAGCTGGATATTGATTTCCGCGATCGAGGCCGACAATTGCTCGGCCGAACCTGCGACCAGTGTGACATTGGCGGAGGCCTCGCCGGATTCCTTGAGCGCCCCTTCAGCGTGCTGGGTGGTCTCGTGCGACGACACGATCAGCGCATTCGCGGTCGATTTCATCGCATTGGTGCTCGAACTGACGACGCCGAGCATCTGCTCGACATGGTCGCGGAACGCGCCGATCGCGCTTTCGGTGAGCAGGCGGCGGTTCTCCTGCGCCAGCATGGTCTCACGCTGACTTTCGAACCGCTGCTTTTCGGTGATGTCCTCGTGGGTGGCGACCCAGCCGCCGCCCTGCATCGGCTGCCGGGTGACGCGAATGAGACGGCCGTCGGCAAGCTCGTCGACCCGGCTCGACACTTTGTTGGCCGACATCTTGTCCAGGGCGCCGAGCTTCTTGTCGACCGCGCCGGCGCCGGTTTCGCCTTTGAGGAGGCCGTGCGTGACGCGATGGCCGATGATGTCTTCGTGCCGGGCGCCGACCTTCAACAGTTCCGGCGGCAGCCGGTAGAGGTTCGCATAGCGCTCGTTCCACACCACGAGGCGCTTGTTGGCGTCGAACATGCACAAGCCATGGGTGAGATTTTCCAACGCGGTGTTGAAGCGCAGATTGGTCTCTTCGACCGACACTTGCCGGCGTATGCTCGTCGCCATCACGATCAGTTCGAGCACCGTGAGAACGATCACGACAGGAATGAAGAGCCCGCGCCGCTGATCGGGGCTAGCCAAGGTGCCGTGATGGTCGGACAAGAGATAGAACAGGCCGAGCCACAGAACGACGATCATCGCCGCGCCGAGCAACGGTGCTGGCTGTAATAAAGCGCGAAGCCATTGCAACAGGCGCTGAGAGAACATTTGGCCGTTTCCTCAACGGCTTAATGCCACGACGAGGTGTGGAATTGGTTAAGAGCTGCGCCTGAAGCCGATGGAATGCTAGGGTTGTGATCAAAAGAAACGCCAAAGCAGGGAGAAATGCGATGCTGGCGCCAGCCGCCTCGGTCAAAAACAGAATTGCCATGTATAACGGCAACGCGCTGAAGATCGGCCTGTTCGGCGCCAATTGCTCGTCCGGCCGTTCCGCCACCAAAGTACCGGAACGCTGGTCGGCGAGCTGGCCGGACTGCCTGAAACTGGCGCGGCTGGCCGACGACGCGGGCCTCGATTTCATACTGCCGATCGCGCGCTGGAAGGGCTATGGCGGCGATACCGACTTTCACGGCCGGACGCTCGAAACCATTACCTGGGCGGTGGGACTTCTCGGCGCCACCAGGCGCATGACGGTGTTCGGCACCGTGCATGCGCCGCTGTTCCATCCCTTGATCGCGGCCAAGGAATTCGTCACCGCCGACCACATCGGCGAGGGCCGGATCGGCGTCAATATCGTGGTCGGCTGGAACGAGGGCGAATTCGACATGTTCGGCGTGCAGCAGCGCGAGCACGACGTGCGCTACGACTACGCGCAGGAATGGATCGATATCGTCAAGCAGGCCTGGACGCGCGACGGCACTTTCGATTTCGATGGCCGCTTTTTTCAGCTCAAAGGCGCTCGCGCCTATCCGAAACCTTACGCCGATACGCGGCCGCTTTTGATGAATGCCGGCTCATCCGATGTCGGGCAAGCTTTCGCGCTGCGAAACTGCGACGCATTTTTCGTCGCGACTGCGGGCTCGCGCAAGTCACTGGCCGGGAGCGCCACGAAAGTGAACGAGGTCAAGGACGCCGCGCAAAAGCTTGGCCGCGATATCGAGGTCTTCACTGTCGGCCAGGTGATCTGCCGGCCGACCCAGAAAGAAGCCGACGACTATTATCAGCACGTCAATATCGACAATGCCGACTGGGGCGCCATCGACGGCATGCTGGCCAACAAGAGCATGACGCCGCAGACCATGCCGCCCGAGGAATATGAAGCCAAGCGCCGCTATTTCGCAGCTAACGCGATCGGCGGCTACCCGTTCGTCGGCACGCCCGACCGCATCGCCGAAGAGCTTGCAATCATCAGCCAGGCCGGCGTCCGCGGCATCGGGCTCTCCTTTGTCAACTATCTCGACGAGGTGCCCTATTTCTGCGACGAAGTGCTGCCGCGCCTGGTCCGCCAGGGCCTCCGCGTCAGGGCTGGCGCGTGAAGAACTGGCCCACGATCACGTTACGACCTTTGTGCAATGTGAAAGTCTTGAGGAAACACCCATGAATACCCAGATCCGTACGCCGCGCATCGGCCCGCAGCCGTGGGACATTGTCCGCACCAAGCTCGATCAGTCGCTGCCTTTCGCCAATATGCGCGACACGCCGTATTACCGCGATTGCGTGTGGGAGCAGTTCTCCAAGACGGAGTACGAGCGCCGCTACAAGGCGCTGCGGGCCAAGATGCGCGACGAGAAGCTCGACGCCGTCATCGTGCCGGGCGGGCCGAGCCATTGGAGCTTCGGCGGCGGCATGCTGTGGCTGACCGGCCATTGGGAATGGCATGCGCTGTCGAGCTATGTGCTGGTGCCGCTCGAAGGCGAGCCGACCATGATCTATTCGATGGGCGGCACGCACGCCGAAGCGGTGCGCCGGCAGGTCGAGGTCGCGGTCAAGGACGTGCGCCACAGCCGCAGCGGCCGTTACGCCGATGTCATGGTCGAGCGGCTGCGCGAATTGAAACTCGAGCGCGGCCGCATCGGGCTGATGGAGATCGATCCGCGGCACGGCGACTACCTGCCGGTCAATCAATACAATGTGCTGCGCGACAACCTGCCCGGCGCCGAACTCGTCTTCACCACAGGCTTCCTGCACGAACTGCTCTCGATCCACAGCGCCGAAGAACTCGACTGCGTGCGCAAGGCCGGCAAGCTGTGCGAGGACGCCATGAATGCGATGGTCGCGCGGGCGCGGCCGGGCGTGAAGGAATATGAGCTGCGCGCGGCGGCCGGTTCAGCCATTCTCGAAGGCGGCGGCGACATCGATTTTCTCATCATCGGCTCGACGCCGATGGATAATCCCGCGCAGGTGTTCGGCAATCCGCGGCCGTCGGCGCGCGTGCTGGCGAAGGGCGACATCATCAACATGGAGCTTGCTGCCGGCTATCGCGGCTATACCGCGCAGATCGGCTCACCGATCTGCATCGGCGAACCGAACGAGATGGTGAAAAAATTCTGGAACGAGATCACGCTGCCCGGCTATCACAAGATCGTCGCCGAGATCGCGCCGGGAAAGGCCGCCGAAGCCATGCGCGAGGCCAGCAAATTCTTCCGCAACAACGGCTATCAGTCGCGGCCGACGCAATGCCACGGCATCGATCTGGTCACCGACAAGCCGCATGTCGTCGCCGAGCACGTCTCGGCGGAGAAATTCGAGGAAGTGCTCAAGCCCGGCATGGTGATCATGGCCGAACCCAATCCGATCACGATGGATGGGTTGTTCGGGATATTCCTCGGCCACACCTTCATCGTGACCGCCAACGGCCACGAAGTGGTCGACACTTTCCCGCTCGAGATCGCCGTGGCAAAGGGATAAGGCGTCGGGGACGGCGCTGATTGCAGCGTCGAATCTCACAGACTGTTCGTCTTAAAACTCCTCGAGCAGTCTCCCGAGACCCGGGATCTTGTCCATGATCTTGTTGTGGCGGAGCGCATGCCAATAGGTCGCCGTGTTGATGGCGATCACCGGCTTGCCGAGCCACAGTTCGGCGGCGGCGGCGAGCCGGACCATGCTGAGATTGGTGCCGACCTGAATGATGGCGTCGACATCGCGGCCGTCGCCGTGCAGTTCGATCAGCCGATCGCGCAGTGTATCGGGCGTGACCTCTGCGATTGCCGTCCAGCTCTTGCATTCAAGGCAGACGTCGCGAACCACCTCGAAGCCGGATTCGGTGAAGTAGCGCCGCACTTCGGCATTGGCGACCGGATAATAGGGTGACAGGATGGCGATGCGCTTGACGCCGCCATAAGCTTTCAGCGCCGCAGTCGAGGAGTGCGAGCCGATACTGATCCCGATGCCGGCCGCGCCCTCGACCTTGGCCTGGAAGGCATCGGCGCCGGCAACGCCGTCGAAGAACGTCACCGCCGACATGCCCATGACCAGATAATCCGGCTCGCAGGTCATCACGTTCTTCACGGCATCGAGCACGTTGTTGCCGATGATCGTGGTACCGGCGATAAAAGTGTCGTTGCTGACCGCCTGGTTGTTCGGCGTGAAAATGCCGCGGTAGTGATTGGTGACGCCGGGCGGCCGCATCATCTCGAAATCGGGCTGCACGATCGTGTTCGTAGAGGGCCCGATCACGCCGAATTTTGACCGCCAGCCAAGTACGTCTCTCATTTGCAATAGCTCCCCGCCGGCGCACCGTCGTTCAATGCGGCTGCAGTGTGCGAGGACGCCGCAGAGGCCGTCAAGATCAGCGCATGCAAAGCAGGCGCCATGGCACGCAGCACTTCCGGCGTGCAACGTCTGCCTAAAACTTCCGCTTATCGGCCGCGCCCGCGCCGCCTATCGTGGCGAGCGATGATCTAAAACGCAATCGCGTGCCGCGCCCTTTTGCTGCAATCACATGGCGAACGAGAAATTGGCGAACGAGAAATTGGCGAATGAGAAAGACCGCGTCATCGTCGTCGGTGCCGGCCCTGTCGGACTAACCGCCGCGCTGGCGCTGGTCCGACGCGGCATCCCGACCGTGCTGCTCGCTGCGGAACCGCAGCTCGTCATGGAGCTGCGCGGCTCGACCTTCCATCCGCCGACACTCGATCTGCTCGACGAGTTCGCGGTCGTGCCGCGTATGATCGAGGTGGGGCTGAAGGCGCCGACCTGGCAGTTCCGTGACCGCGAGACCGGCCCGGTCGCGACCTTCGATCTGTCGTTCCTCTCAGGCGATACCAATCATCCCTATCGCGTGCAGTGCGAGCAGTGGAAGCTGATGCAGTTTCTCGAAGAGGAATTGCGCAAGCTTCCCGGCGCCGACATCCGCTTCGGCCACCAGGTCACAAGCGTTACCCAAAGCGACGACGACGTCACGGTGACGGCGCGCGCGCAATCCGAAGAGATCGTCCTGACCGGACGCTACCTGGTCGCCGCCGATGGCGCCCATAGCGCGGTGCGTCAATCGCTCGGCGTCGAATTCGAGGGCTTCACCTATCCGGAACTATTTCTGATCGCTTCGACCGACTTCCGTTTCGAAAACGCGCTGACCGATATCGCTTATGTCAACTATATCGCCGACCCGCAGGAATGGCTGGTGCTGCTGCGCGTGCCCGACCTCTGGCGGGTTCTGGTGCCGGCGCCGGAGAATTCCGATCGTGCGGCGCTGCTGGCCGACGAATCGCTGCAGCAGGTGCTGCAACGCGTGGTGCGCCGCGCCGAACCGTACCGCATTGCGCACCGTTCCATCTATCACGTGCACCAAAAGGTCGCGAAAAGCTTCCGCCACGGCCGCGTGCTGCTCGCAGGCGACGCCGCCCATATCAATAATCCGCTCGGCGGCATGGGCATGAACGGCGGCATCCAGGATGCCTTCAACCTTGCCGACAAGATGAAGGATATTTTCGCCGACGGTGACGACCGCACGCTCGACCGCTACGATCGCCAGCGCCGCACCGTCGCCGTCGAGGCAGTTCAGGCGCAGACCCATCGCAACCGGCAGATCATCAGCGAGCGCGATCCCGCAGTGCGCCGGAAAGCGCTCGACGAGATGCGGCGCATTGCCGACGACAAAGCCGCGGCGCGGGATTATATGTTGAAGTCGTCGATGATCGCGAGCATGCGGCGCGCCGCCGAGATCGAATGACATGATGACAATGCCACAAGAGAGCCGACACATGAGTGCAAATCCGAGCCGCAGCGATTTGGCCGTTTACCGCGCTCAGGGCTTTGGCAATGCTGTCGGCATGGGCGAGCGGCCGGCCCTGTGCATCGTCGACTTCACCAACGGCTTCGTCGATCCGGCGGTCTTTGGCGGCGGCAATATTCCGGACGCGGTTGCAAAGACCGTCGGTCTATTGGCGGCGGCGCGGCGCAGCCGCATGCCGATCGCGTTCTCGCGGGTGGTCTATGCCGAAGACGGCAGCGACCACTGCGCCTTCGTCCGCAAAGTGCCGGCGCTGGCGACGCTGACCGAGCGCGCCGAGGCTGGCCAGATCGTGCCGGAACTCACCCCGCTTCCATCCGAGGCAGTTCTACGCAAGACTCAGCCGTCGGCCTTTTTCGGCACCGGCTATGCCGAGCAGTTGCGCAAGCTCGGCGTCGATACGCTGATCGTCACCGGCTGCACCACGTCAGGATGCGTGCGAGCGACGGTCGTCGACGCCATGAGTTACGACTTCCGCACCATCGTCGCCCGCGACTGTGTCGGCGACCGCTCGCTTGAAGCCCATGCGGCCAATCTGTTCGACATGGAGCAGAAATACGCCGATCTGATCGATTCCGAAGCGATTATGGCCATGCTGAGCCGGACGGTTGCCGCCGCCTGAACCGTTTTACGCCTCGGCCTTGTAGCGTTCCTCGAGCTTCCAATAGTCCGGGAAGCCGACGATGCTTTGCAATTCGGTGAAAGAGACGCTCGGCGGCAATTGCGCGGCGGCGCCGGGCTTCAGCGCGGCGAGCGTCGCCTGCATCGCGGCGATTGCGGTCGAAAGCAGCATCACCGGATAGAGCGCAAGCTTGTAGCCGATGGCCTGCAATTCGGCGGGAGGCAGCACCGGCGTCTTGCCGCCGGGCACCATATTGGCCATGCACGGTTTGCTCACGGCTTGGCACAAACGCGTCATCTCGTCTTCGGTCTCCGGCGCTTCGAAAAAGATGATGTCGGCGCCGGCCGCCTCGAAATCGCGGCAGCGTTCAAGGGCCGCGTCGAAGCCGTGAACCGCGCGCGCATCGGTGCGCGCCATGATCAGAATGTCGGCATCCGATTTTGCATCCGCCGCGGCGCGGATCTTCATGCGCGCTTCCTCCCGCGAGATCACTTGTTTGCCGCGTGTGTGGCCGCATTTCTTCGGACTGACCTGATCCTCGATCATCACCGCGGCGGCGCCGGCGCGGGCATATTCAATGACCGTGCGTCGCACGTTCAGTGCGTTGCCGTAGCCGGTATCGCCGTCGGCGATCAGCGGGATCTTAGCGGCGGCGCTGCAGCAATTGCGCACCGTGTCGAGCATTTCGGCGAATGAGATGAGGCCGGTATCGGGCAGGCCGAGGCGCGCCGCGGAGACGGCAAAGCCGCTCATGAAAGTGACCGTAAATCCGGCCTCGGCCACGAGCTTTGCCGAGAGCGCGTCAAAACATCCCGGCATGACGACGATATCGGGCGCGGCCAGGAGCTCGCGCAGTTTCTGGACAGCTGACACGGTTTCGGCCTCGCACGTGAAAAAAGGGGCGCGCCATTCCTAGCGCGCCCTTCAAGCGGCAAACAAGACCTTGGCTTACAAACAAGACCTTGGGCTTACAAAAAGACCTTGGACTTACAAACAAGACCTTGGGCTTAATTGTTTGACGGAATCCCGACGATCTTGATCGCGCCAGCATAAGTGTCGTGTTCCCTCTGGAACATCGCCCTTATCTCATCCTGCGTCTGCCCGCCCGGAACGATGCCGAGGTTGGTCAGCCGCTGCGTCACCTCTGGCGTTTTGACCAGAGCCATGACTTCCTTTCGGACCGCCTCGATGATCGGCTCGGGCGTGCCGACCGGCGCCAGGAAGCCGTTCCACGACGCAGCCTCAAAGCCCGGCACCGTCTCGCTCACCGTCGGCAGATCGGGCGCCGCGGGGAGCCGTTGCGGCGTGCTCACGGCGATCAGGCGGATCTGATCGTTCTTCGCAAGCGGCAACAGCGCCGAGGCGTTGCCGAAATAGACATCGGCGACGCCGCTCATCAGATCGGAGATCGCCTGCGGCTCGCTGCGCGCCGGCACCATGACGAGGTCGACACCAGTCGCCTTGAACAGCCGCACCGGAGAGAAGTGGCTGAGATTCTGCGTGCCGGCGACGGTGAAATTGAGTTTGCCCGGATTGGCTTTCGCATAGGCGAGAAATTCAGGCAGACTGGTGACCGGCAAACTGCGCTTGATCGCCATCACTTGGGCGCCGGTACCGACATTGGTGATCGGCACCAATTGCTTCACCGGATCGAATTCGAGCGTTTCCAGTTGCGGCGTCAGCGTGATCATCGACGACGCACAAAACAACAGCGTGTAGCCGTCGGGCGCGGCCCCCACCACCTCTCTGGTGCCGAGCACGCCGCCAGGGCTGGGCTTGTTCTCGATGATGAAATTCTGGCCGAATTTCTGCGACAGATCCTGCGCCGCCAGGCGCGCCATCATGTCGGTATTGCCGCCGGCGCCAAAGGGCACGACGATGGTCACTGGATGCGTCGGCCAATCGTCGGCGCGCGCAGGCAGGGTTAACGCGGCCACTGTCAAAAAAGCGGACAGCAGCACTTGCAGTTGGGGTCGACGCAACATTTTTGTCACCATTTTTTAAGCCCAGCCGGGCCGGTGACACGCAAGATTGATGCCGCTTCCGCACCTCGCGGCGCCCAACTAAAGAGCAGAAGCCGATTATTGCGGCATCAAGAACTTGAAATCGCAGCCTTCATCCGCGCCGAGAATTTGCTCAGCAAACAACTTGGCGTAGCCGCGCGCGGGCTTCTCGATGATGCTCTTTGTCGCAGCGGCACGCTTTTTCAGCTCGGCATCGTCGACCAGCAATTCGATGCGGCGCTGCTTGACCGATAGCCGGATGTGATCGCCGGTGCGGACGAGGCCGAGCGGCCCGCCCGATGCCGCATCGGGCGTGACATGCAGCACGATGGTGCCGAAGGCCGTGCCGCTCATGCGCGCGTCGGAAATGCGGATCATGTCCTTGACGCCGCGCTGCGCCAGTTTCTTCGGGATCGGCAGATAGCCCGCCTCCGGCATGCAGGCCGGGGCGTGCGGCCCCGCATTTTGCAAAACCAGAATGTCGTTGGCGTCGACATCGAGCGCCGGATCGTCGATGCGCGCGGCCAGATCTTCGAGCGAGGAGAACACCACCGCTTTGCCTTCGTGCTCGAACAACTTCGGGTCGGCCGCCGAGCGTTTGAGGATCGCGCCTTTCGGCGCCAGATTGCCGAACAGCGCGACAAGTCCGCCCTCGGGCTCAAGCGGCTTGTCGCGCGGCGCGATGATCGTTCGGTCGACATAGCTTTTGTCGCCGCCTTCCAGCCGCTCGCCGAGCGTCTCTCCGGTCACGGTGATGCAGTCGAGATGCAGCAGCGGCTTTAGCTCGCGTAAGAGCGCGCCCATGCCGCCGCCGGCGCAAAAGTCCTCCATGTAGCCGTTGCCGACCGGCTTGAGATTGACCAGAACCGGCGTCTCGTCCGACAGCTTGTTGAGCTGATCGAGCGAGACTTTGACGCCGGCGCGGCCGGCAATCGCGGTGAGATGAATCACCGCATTGGTCGAGCCGCCAAGCGCCAACAGGACGCGCAAGGCGTTCGCGACGGATTTTTGATTGACGATCGTCGTCGGCTTGAGCTTCGAGCCGATCAGCTTCACTGCCGCGGCGCCGGTCGCTTCCGCCGCGCGCAGCCGGTCGGCATGCACGGCGGGGATCGCGGCCGTGCCCGGAAGGCACAGACCAAGCGCTTCGGTAAGACAGGCCATGGTTGAAGCGGTGCCCATGACGGCGCAGGTGCCTGCTGTTACCGCGAGCTGGCCTTCGACCTCGGAAATCTCCTCAGCATCGATATCGCCGGCGCGATAGCGCGCCCAGAAGCGCCGACAATCGGTGCAGGCGCCGAGCCGCTCGCCGCGATGCCGCCCGGTCATCATCGGCCCGCCGATCAGCGATATCGCGGGACGGTCGGCCGAGACCGCGCCCATGAGCTGCGCCGGCACCGTCTTGTCGCAGCCGCCCATCAGGACGACCGCATCCATCGGCTGGGCGCGGATCATCTCTTCGGTGTCGATCGCCATCAGGTTGCGGAATTTCAGGCTCGTCGGCGTCAGAAAAACCTCGCCGAGCGAGATGGTCGGAAATTCAAGCGGCAGCGCGCCGGCGGCGAGCACGCCGCGTTTCACCGCCGTCAACAGTTCGGGAAAATGCCGGTGGCAATTGTTGAAGTCAGAGCCGGTGAAAGCGATGCCGACCACCGGCTTGTCGAGAAGGGTCCGCGAATAACCCATCGACTGCGCGAAAGAGCGGCGCAGATAGCGCGAGAAATCCTTGTCGCCGTAATCGGTGAGGCCTTCATTGAGGCCGGCAGCGTGTTCGGTCATTGGTCGTTTTTGTCCTGATTTTACAGCGGCTTTTGGTTCATTCGCGGGGCCATCACAGTACCGCATATAATTTGGGCGCGATGCCAAATATTCGAGCGGTGCAGCGCAGCATTACGAAAGGATTTAGTAATCGAATATGCGCAGTTTCGAAACGTTCTCCAGTGCCTTCCCGCCGCAGCGGAACGTTGCCGAAAATGGCCGCCGACACCGACAAAAGCCCGCTGCCGGCCTGGATTGTGCTGCCATTTTTGTTCGCCGCCATAGTGGCGGTGCTGGCGACGTGGGGAACGAATAGCCTCCTTCTCGGTCTGGCCACAGCCGCTGTCGGCGCCGCCTCCGCGGCCTGGTGGTGCGAGCGCACGCTGCATGCCGTCGTCGGCGCTATCGCTCAGATCGCGCGCGGCGACCGCTACGCGGCGCTGCCGAGCCGGGTCCAGGTTCAGGTTTATGGCGGCGCCATTGCCGAGAGCGTCACCGCCGCCGAAGCCATGCGGCAGGTCCTGATCGACGCCGATGCGCTCGCGGTCGATCACAAGAGCCGCGAGGCCGAGAGCCGGCTGCGCCAGGCCAATCGCGGCTTCTTCACTCAGCGCTTTCGCGGCACCATCGATCAGCTCACCGGCGCGTTCCAAACCGCGGGCGAAGAAATCCGCGTCACCACCGCCAATCTCGGCGCGCGCAACAAGGACATGTCGCAACGCACCGTGCATGCCGTCGAGGCGGCGACCTGCGCCAGCCGCGATGTCGCCGGCGTGGCGGAAGCCTCGCGCGGCTTGCTCAGTCTCATCGCGCAATGCACCGCGGAAGCATCCGCGGCCAAGGACGCCACCGATCGCACCATCGCCGATCTTGGGCATACCGATTCCACGGTGCGCAGCCTCTCCGCCGCCGCCGAACGCATCGGCGCCGTGGTCAAGCTGATCGAGGCGATCGCCTCGCAGACCTCGCTGCTCGCGCTCAACGCCACGATCGAGGCGGCGCGCGCCGGCTCTGCCGGCCGCGGCTTCGCGGTCGTGGCGTCCGAGGTCAAAACGCTGGCGCAGCAGACGGCGAAAGCGACCGGCGACATCAGCGCGCAGATCCACGACATCCAGGAGGCGGTCGGCAAAACCGTCGAGGCCATCGCCGGCGTGTCGTCGAGCGTGACGACGATGAGCAACGCCAACCGGCAATTGACCGGGATCCTCGATCACCAGGCCGAGGAGATCAACCGCATCGGCAATCGCGCCGAACAGGTCGCCGGCGCGGTCGCCGGCGTATTGCCGGAGATTTCGACGATTGCTTCCAGCGTCGAGGAGGCCGGCAATGGCGTGCTCGCCACCGCCGAAGACCTGCTCGGCCGTTCGCAATGGCTGGTCGATGCGGTGACACGCTATTTCTCCGATCTTGAATTCGGCGCGATCAAGATCGGCATCATGCATTCCTTGTCCGGCACGCTGACCGCGAGCGAACGGCCGCTGCAGGAATTGCTGGTAATGATGATCGAGCAGCAGAATGCACGCGGCGGACTCTTGGGCCGGCCGATCGAGCCGGTCATCGTCAATCCGTATTCCGATCCAAAAGCCTATCCGGCGCTGGCCAAGAAGCTCATCCACGACGACAAGGTCGCGGCTCTGTTCGGCTGCTGGAGCTCGGCGTCGCGCAAGGAAGTGCTGCCGATCGTCGAGCAGGACAACGCGCTGCTGTTCTATCCGAGCCAATACGAGGGCGAGGAAACCTCACGCAACATTTTCTATACCGGCGCGACGCCGCCGCAGCAGGCCATTCCTGCCGTCAACTTCTTGCGCGAACAGGGCGTCACCCGCTTCTTCCTGGTCGGCACCGATTACATTTATCCGCGCACCACCAACGCTGTGCTGAAGGGCTATCTGGCGAGCCAGGGCATCAGCCGATGCCCGGAACGTTATGCGGCGCTCGGCCAGTCCGATTGGCGCGAGGTGGTCGACGCCATCCGCCGCTTCGCCAAAGGCGGCAACGGCGGCGGCAAGACCGCGGTCGTCGCGACGGTGAGCGGCGACGCCAATGTGCATTTTTTCCGCGAACTGGCGAACCAGGAGGTGGCGGCTTCCGAAATTCCGGTGATGTCGCTGTCGATCACCGAGGCCGAGCTGCCGGCGCTGATGCGCTCGAACGTCGCCGGGAATTTCGTGGCGTGGAATTATTTGCACGCCTTCGATACGCCGGAGAACCGCGCCTTCATCGCCGAATGGCGGCGTTTCACCGGCCGGCCCGGTGCCGTGACCAACGATCCGATGGAAGCGACCTGGATCGGATTTCATCTTTGGGTGGACGCCGTTGAAGCGGCAGGCACGACCGACGTCGACAAAGTGCGCGCCGCGCTCGGCGGCAGGCGCTTCACCGCGCCGAGCGGCTTCTCGGTGCTGATGGACGCCAAGACCAATCACCTGTTCAAGCCGGTGATGATCGGCCGCATCAGCGACGACGGCCGCATCCTGCCGGTTTCGGTGACGGAGGGGCTGGTGCCGCCCGAGCCGTGGAGCCCGTGGCTTGGCGCCTCGCGGCCTGCGCGCGCGGCCGCCGGCTAGTCACACAAAATCCTGCGGCGTTTCTCCGATCAGGATCGCTCCGGGGGATTTGATCTGGCGCATATCAGCGCGGCGATTTTTCCCCTACAGCCACCTCGACAAGCTCACTGGAACGGCTCTAAAAAGACACTCTTACTGAGTTCGCTGGGCAAAAAGATCCAGTTCCGCCAAGGACCAAGTTCGCAAAAGACCTAAGACCATGGATTACAGCGGTTTTTTCTCCGATGCGCTGGAGCGCCTGCACGGCGAGCGGCGCTACCGGGTGTTCGCCGATCTCGAGCGTATCGCCGGACGCTTTCCGCACGCGGTGTGGCATTCGCCGGCCGGTCCGAAAGACGTCGTGATCTGGTGCTCGAACGACTATCTCGGCATGGGGCAGCATCCCAAAGTGATCGGCGCCATGATCGAGACGGCGTCGCGCATGGGCACCGGCGCCGGCGGCACCCGCAATATCGCCGGCAATAATCATCCGCTGGTCGAACTCGAGCGCGAACTTGCCGATCTGCACCGCAAGGAAGCGGCGCTGGTTTTCACCTCCGGCTATGTGTCCAACGAGACCGGCATTTCGACGCTCGCGAAATTGATGCCGAATTGCCTGATCCTGTCGGATGCCTGGAACCACAATTCGATGATCGAGGGCGTGCGCCAGGCGTATTGCGAGAAACAGATCTTCCGCCACAACGACATGGCGCATCTCGAGCAATTGCTGGCGGCGGCCGATCCGGCGCGGCCGAAGCTCGTCGTGTTCGAAAGCCTCTATTCCATGGACGGCGACGTCGCGCCGGTCGAGCGCATCTGCGACCTCGCCGAACGCTACGGCGCGATGACTTATATCGATGAAGTCCACGCGGTGGGCATGTATGGCCCGCGCGGCGGCGGCATCAGCGAGCGCGAGGGCGCCACTCACCGCATCGACGTGGTCGAGGGCACGCTCGCCAAGGCGTTCGGCTGTCTCGGCGGCTATATCGCGGGCCCCGCGGCGCTGATCGACGCGGTGCGCTCCTATGCGCCGGGATTCATTTTCACCACGGCGCTGCCGCCGCCGGTCTGCGCCGCGGCAACCGCTGCCATCCGCCATTTGAAGACGTCAAATTTCGAGCGCGAGCGGCATCAGGATCGCGCCGCGCGCACCAAGGCGGTGCTGTCGGCCTCGGCGCTGCCGGTGATGATGAGCGATACCCATATCGTTCCGGTCTTTGTCGGCGATCCCGAACTGTGCAAGCAGGCGAGCGATCTTCTGCTCGCCGATCACGGCATCTACATTCAGCCGATCAACTATCCGACCGTCCCCAAGGGCACTGAGCGGCTGCGCATCACGCCGAGTCCTTATCATGATGATCGGCTGATCGACGCGCTGGCCGAAGCCCTGGTCGACGTGTGGCAGCGGCTTCGCCTGCCGCTCAAAGAGCGCGCGCTCGCGGCGGAATAAGGGCCAAGTTTCAATTTATCTTTGCGGCGGCGGATGCTTCTTCGCCAGCCGCCGCGCGGCAATGCCGACCGTAATCGTCACCACCAAAAAGCGCGCCAGATGATGCGCCCCGACATAAACGGGATCGAGATGCAGCGCGAGCGCCAGCACCATCATCGTGTCTTGTGCGCCCGGCGAAAAGGCGATGACGATATTGGCGATCGAGAACGGAAAGAAATGCGCGACAATCAGAATGAAGATTGTCGCGACCGACATCGCCACCGCGAACGAGCCGAACGCCGCGCCGAGATAGCCGACCAGCATGCGCAGTGACGTATTGGCGAAACGCGAGCCGACCAGCGCGCCGAGCGTGATCACTGAAGAATAGCCGATCCACGACGGCAGGGCGGCCTGAACCAGTTCCGTTCCGTGCAGCACGCCCGAGCCGGCCATGGCGCCGAACAGAAGCCCGCCGGGGAATCGCAACCGCACGAAAGCAAGAGCGAAAACGACTGCGACTGCGACCAGCAAGACCATCTGGCCGAGCACCGCCAGATCCGCCTCGCCGCGCGTCGCCGGCACCGCCGGCACCACGAGACCGAACAGCGCCAATCCGTTGGGCAGCCCGAGGACGAGCAACAAGACACGGAAAGTCTGCACGATGGCGATGGCGCGCAAGTCGCCGCCAAGCTCGGTCGATAGCGAGATCACCTGCGCCATGGCGCCCGGGCTCGCTCCCAACAAAGCCGAGAACAGATCCCAGTTATGGACGATACGCAGATAGGCCATGGTGGCGGCCATCATGACGATGGAACACAGCATCAGGAGCAAGATGCTGCCGGGCCAGGCGGCAATGCCGTGCAATGTCTCCGGTGTCACCACGGTGCCCAGCAGGATGCCGACGATGACGTAACCGATGCGCGCCAGCGGCAGTGGCACCCGCATGGGCCGTCCGGCCAGCGCTGCCGTCGCGACAAAGACCACCGAGCCGGAAATCAGCGCCGCCGGCAGATTGAGCAGCACGAAGCTCACGGCGCCGGCTGTCGCGATCGCCAGCGTCTCGGCTGTCTCGGTCAGAACGCGCTGTTGCGAAAGCAGGATGGGTCGCATTGACGCGCCCTGAATGCCCGTTGCGGCAAGAGCCGTCAACGCGCTGTCGGCTTATTTACTGAGACTTTACGGGCCCCTGCTCCGCCGATGGACAGGTCCGCCAAACTGTGGTGACCTAACGCAAAATCTGGCGCAAAAGCGCACAAAATCGGATCCGCAATACGGGTCCACAGTTCATCAGGCGGGAGGTTTTAAGGTCGGGTCATGCTGCAAGGGTGGATCGTCGTCGCCATTGCGCTTGCCTATATCGGCCTGTTGTTTCTGGTCGCGAGCTATGGCGACCGCAAGCGCCGCCTCACCCGCGGCCCTACCTCCCGTCTTCTGATCTATCCGCTGTCGCTCGCCGTCTATTGCACGTCGTGGACGTTTTTCGGCTCGGTCGGCATCGCATCGCGCACCGGCTTCGACTTTCTCACCATCTATATCGGCCCGCTCTTGATGATCGGGCTCGGCTATCCGCTGATCATCCGCGTCGTGCGGCTGGCCAAGGGCCAGAACATCACCTCGATCGCCGACTTCGTCGCCGCGCGCTACGGCAAGAGCCCGGCGGTGGCGGCGACGGTGGCGCTGATTGCCATCATCGGCATGATCCCCTACATCGCGCTGCAGCTCAAAGCCGTGTCGGCGTCGGTCTCGACCATCCTTGCCGCCACCCCGGGCGGCACGCCGCTGCTCGGCGACGTCACGCTGTTTGTCGCGCTCGCCATGGCGACTTTCGCGGTTCTGTTCGGCACCCGGCACACCGACGCCACCGAGCGTCAGGATGGGCTGATGCTGGCGATCGCGACGGAATCGATCGTCAAGCTGATGGCGTTCACCGCGGTGGGTATTTTCGTCACCTTCGTGATGTTCCAGGGCCCGTTCGATCTGTTCGCGCGGGCGATGCAGCAGCCGCATGTCGCCACGATGCTGACCAGCGCGCCGCAATTGGCGCCGTTCGCGGCTATGACGGCACTGTCGTTCTTCGCCATCATGTTGTTGCCGCGGCAATTCCACGTCTCGGTGGTCGAGAATCACGGCGAGGCCGAAATCCGCCGCGCCGCCTGGATGTTTCCGCTCTATCTGGTGCTGATCAATCTCTTCGTGCTGCCGATCGCGATGGCCGGCTTGCTGACGTTCCCGGCCGGCCGCGTCGACAGCGACATGTTCGTCGTGGCGCTGCCGCTCGCCGCGCATTCCGAACTGGTCACGCTGATTGCGTTCGTCGGCGGCCTCTCGGCGGCGACCGCGATGGTGATCGTGGAAACCGTCGCGCTCGCCATCATGGTGTCGAACGATCTCGTCATTCCGCTCGGGCTCAAGCGCCGCACCGCGCTCAATAGCGGCAAATCTCAACAGGCTGGCGACGCCGGCGCGCAGCTTCTCGCCACGCGCCGCATCGCCATCTTCGTCATCCTCCTGCTCGCCTATATCTATTACCGCTCGGCCGGCGACGCCCAGCTCGCGGCGATCGGGCTATTGTCGTTCGCCGCGGTGGCGCAATTCGCGCCGGCGATGTTCGGCGGGCTGATCTGGCGGCGCGGCACCGCGCTCGGCGCCATTGCCGGCATGAGCGTCGGCATCCTGGTCTGGGCCTATACGCTGCTGCTGCCGAGCATTTCCGAAGCCGGCATCGTCAGCCATGGCATCCTGGTCGACGGGCCGTGGGGGATCGCCTTGCTGCGGCCGCAGGCGCTGTTCGGCGTCGACCTGCCGCCGCTCGTGCATGGCGTGCTGATGAGCCTCGGCTTCAATGTAGCGCTCTATATTTGCTGCTCGTTCCTGCGCCGTCCGACCGCTATCGAGCATGTGCAGGCCGATCTCTTCGTGCCGTCGTCGCTGGCGCCGATGGCGCCGAGCTTTCGGCTGCGCCGCGCTTCCGTCACTGTCGAAGAATTGATCACGACCGTCGCGCGCTATCTCGGCGAAGAGCGCACCCGGGAATCCTTTGCAAGCTTCGCCTTCACCCGCCGCATCGACCTCGAGCCGCAGGCGGAAGCGGATTTTCAGCTCCTGCAATATGCCGAATATCTCCTGGCGTCCGCCATCGGCGCGGCGTCGTCGCGGCTCGTCCTGTCGCTGCTTCTCCGCAAACGCACCGTCTCGACCAAAGCGGCGCTGAAGCTGCTCGACGACGCCAATGCCGCGATCCACTACAACCGCGAGATTTTGCAGACCGCGCTCGATCACGTGCGTCAGGGCATCGCGGTGTTCGACAAGGAATTGACGCTGGTCTGCTGGAACCGGCAATTCGGCGAAATCTTCGATCTGCCGCACGGACTGACCTGCGTCGGCATCGCGCTTGCCGAAATCCTGCGCCATATCGCCCAGCACGCCGAGCGCAACGGCAAGGACACCGAGGAATTCATCGCCGAGCGCATCGGCAATTACGCGTCCGAGGACGAGCCGTTCCTCGAGCGCTTCGCCGGGCGCGGCCTCGTCATCGAAGTGCGGACCAACCGCATGCCGCACGGCGGCTTGGTGACCACCTTCACCGACATTACCCCGAGCGTGAAAGCGGCCGAAGCGCTGGAGCGCGCCAATGCCACGCTGGAGCGCCGCGTGCGCGAGCGCACCGGCGAACTGACCCGGCTCAATGCCGAGCTCGAACGCGCCAAAGCCGAAGCCGACGAGGCCAATGTGTCGAAAACGCAATTCGTCGCCGCGGCGAGCCACGACATTTTGCAGCCGCTCAACGCGGCGCGGCTTTACGTAACCAGCCTGATCGAGCGGCAGCGTGCCGGAGAAGACTCCGATCTGGTGCAGAACATCGATGCCTCGCTTGAAGCGGTCGAGGAGATTTTCACGGCGCTGCTCGAAATATCCCGCCTCGATACCGGGGCGATGAAGCCCGAAGTCGTCAATTTCCACATCGACGATCTGCTGCACCGGCTCGAAGTCGAATTCGCACCCATTGCCCGCGGCAAAGGCTTGAAGCTCGAATTCATGCCTTGCAGCCTCACCGTGCGTTCGGACCGCCGCCTGCTGCGGCGGCTCTTACAAAACCTGATCTCGAACGCGATCAAATATACGCCCGACGGCCGCGTGCTGGTCGGCTGCCGCCGCCGCGGCGACAAGCTGCGCATCGAAGTCTACGACACCGGCATCGGCATTCCGCAGGCCAAGCGCCGCGCGGTGTTCAAGGAATTCCACCGGCTCGACCAGGGCGCGCGGGTCGCGCGCGGCGTCGGCCTCGGCCTGTCGATCGTCGAACGCATCGCACGCGTGCTCGATTGCGAAGTCACGCTGCGCTCGAATGCCGGCCAAGGTCCCGGACACGGCTCGCGCTTTGCCATCGAAGTGCCGCGCGCGGCCGGCGGCGGCGCTGCGGTTCCCAAGCTGCGCGCAGCGCCGCGGCCCGATATCGGCCGGCTCGACGGCACGGTGGTGCTCTGCATCGACAACGAGCGCGCCATTCTCGACGGCATGGAGATGCTGCTGAATGGCTGGCATTGCCGCACGCTGACGGCAGCCGACCTCACTGAAGCTTTGGCGATTATCAACACCAGCGGACTCGAGCCGGACGGGCTTCTGGTCGACTATCATCTCGATGGCGGCCAATTCGCCGGTGTCAGTGGCATCGGTGCCATCATCGAACTGCGCCGCCGCCTCGGCCGCCATGTGCCGGCGATCCTGATCACCGCCGACCGCTCGCGCCACGTGCGCGAGGAAGCGCGCGCCGAGGGCGTGCATGTGCTCAACAAGCCGCTGAAGCCTGCATCGCTGCGCGCGCTGATCACGCAATGGCGGGTGCAGCGCGTCGCCGCGGAATAACCTCGCGTAAAATGATGATGACGCCACGGCTGTCGCGGGCCGTGGCGTCACCATTCAGAGCGTGTTCACAGCGGACGGTTTTGGGGCGACGTTCGTGAACTCACTCTAAACTCGCGCTTCGTGCATGGTTTTCTCGGGTCATGCTCGAGCGATACTAGCTCTGATAATTCAGCACCGATGTCGAACTCGCGCTGTTGCTCTGACCATTGCTGTCGTAGCTCGTCGTCGTGCTGGTCGCGCTCTGCAGCAGTTTGAGAAGCTCTTGCAGCGTGGTCGAGGTCGAGGAGTCGCCCGACGAACTGGCGCTGCTGCTCGAATTGTCGCTGTCGCCCGCTGCGCTTGCACCTCCGGGCCCGCCAGCCCCGCCAGGGCCTCCCGGTCCACCGGGGCCGCCAGGTCCGCCACCAGGTCCGCCCGGTCCGCCGCCCGCGCCACCGGGACCTTGCGAAAACACGGTGGAGAAAATGTTCTGCAGCTCGGTCGCCTGGTCGCTCGTAAGCGTACCGTTCTGAACCTGCGCTTCGATCAGATCATTGATCTTCGATTTCACGTCGCCCGGCGAAGACGATGACGACGCGTCGCTCTGCAAACTGCTGTTGATGTTGGTCAGCGCCGTGCTCAAGGCGCTTTCGTCGGACGAGCCGATCGTACCGCTCGACACCTCGGACGACAGTTCGTTTTCAAGCGCGTCCAAGGGCGATTGCGGCTGGTAACTGCTGATTGATGAGATCGACGTCACGGCAAGCACCTCTTGCGTTTGCGTTGAGCACCAGGTTTTCCGAAGGCCGATTGCCCTTCCAGATCCGCGCTCGGTGTTGCTCCGTAATTGACGGTATTGCGATTAACAGATACTTGCTACGCTGATCCGAACTTGTTTCTCTGTATTGCCGAATCGGTTCTGGAAACATTCAGAAACAATATTTTTTGGCGTCGCAAGTCGAGAGCTAATGAGATCGCATGAACGCTTCGCCGCATATTCTTGTCGTTGAAGACGACGCCGAAATCAGCCGCCTCGTCAGCCGCTATCTGCGCACCAACGACTGCCACGTATCGGTCGCCGCCGACGGCCGCCACCTCGACCGGCTCCTCGATGACAGCCGCGTTGATCTGATCGTGCTCGATCTGATGCTGCCGGGCGAAGACGGTTTGAGCCTGTGCCGCCGCTTGCGCGCGTATTCCGCGGTGCCGGTTATTATGCTGACGGCGAAGGGCGACGAGCTCGACCGCATCATCGGCCTGGAAATGGGCGCCGACGATTACTTGACCAAGCCGTTCAATCCGCGCGAATTGTTGGCGCGGATCCGCGCCGTACTGCGCCGCGTAGCCGCGGTCGCGCCGGCAGCGGAGCGGCGCGCCCGGACGCTCGCCTTCATGGGCTGGCAGATCGATTGCGTGTTGCGCGAGCTGAAAGATCCGGACGGCACGCGGATCGTGTTGACGGGGGCCGAGTTCTGCTTGCTGCAGGTGATGTGCGAGCGAGCCGGACGGGTGTTGTCGCGCGAGCAACTGCTCGATCTGACCCAGGCGCGCGCGGCGGGCTCGCTCGGCCGCAGCATCGATGTCCTGATCAGCCGGCTGCGCCGCAAGATGGAGCGCGACCTGCGCGATCCCGAGATCATCAAGACCGTGCGCTCGGGCGGTTATCTGTTCGCGCCCGCGGTCGAAGCGGCGTGACGAAGCATATGTGTGAATTGGGCATGAAGCTTAATCTTCGCTCGTTCCTGCCGGGCCACATCAGCGGGCAGATCGCGCTCATTATCGTTGCGTCATTGCTGTTTATTCACGTCGTGCTGACGACGGCGTTTTTTCTCATTCGCCGCGGTCCGCCGCCGCAAGCGGCCCGGGACGAACTGGCGACGCTCATCGAACTGATCGCTGCGAAGCCCGCGACGGCGCGGGAAGCGCTGGTAAGCGAGATCGCCGCGGCTTTTCCCGGTTTCGCTCTGGCGCGGACGGATCGCTGGCCGGACGCTCCGAACCGCCCGGTCCACGATATGGAGGCCGATGGCCTGGCGCACCGGCTCGGGCCGGATTATCGCGTCGTCGGCACGGTCATGACGACGCCGGTGGGAGCCGCAAACGGGCATGCCGTCGCCATTCGCTTGCCGGACGGCGAGACCGTCGCGGCGTGGCTTTCGCCGATGCCGGCGCCGCCGTTTTTTGGCGGCCCTTTCGCGCTGACGCTGATGGCGATCGCCGTCAGCGCCACGTTCCTCGCGCTGTGGGCGGCGCGCGGCTTGGTCGGGCCGTTGCAGCGCTTCGCCTGGGCCGCGGAGAGCTTCAACCCGAATGGCGAAATCGCGCTATTGCCCGAGCGCGGACCTTATGAAGTCCGCGCCGCGGCGCGCGCGCTCAACCAGATGCGTGAGCGGGTCAGAAGCCTGATCGAAGATCGCACCCGGATGCTGGCGGCCGTCAGCCACGACCTGCGCACACCGATCACGCGCCTGCGGCTGCGCTGCGAATTCATCGAAGATCCGTCGGCACGCGCCCAGATGCTCGACGAGCTGGCTCATATGAGCGCGATGGTCGAGAGCGTGCTTTATTTCCTGCGCGACGGGCAGCGACGTGAGCAGGCGACGATGATCGATCTCGCGACCAGCCTGCAGACGATTTGCGATCAGTTCAGCGACACCGGCCACGACGTCAGCTATGACGGCCCCGATCATGTCGTGATTTCGGCCTATGCCGGAGAACTGCATCGGGCGATCACCAATCTGATCGATAATGCCGTCCGCCACGGCGGCAAGACCGATGTGCGCATGACGCTCACCGCGCCGTCAGTAACCGTAGCGATCGAAGACGACGGTCCGGGAATTCCTGATGCCGGCAAAACGGCCATGTTTGAACCGTTCGTCCGCGGCGACGCCGCTCGCGGCATGAACAACCAACCCGGATTTGGCCTCGGCCTCTCGATCGCCAAAACGGTGATCGAAGCGCATAGCGGCACGCTGAAGCTGCTTGATAGGAAGCCGCATGGCCTCGTCGCCCAAATCATGCTGCCGCGGCCCATCTCTGTCTCCCCTATCGCGGACACCGCTCAACTGCACTGACGCCGTCGCGTAGCGACCGGCAAAACTTTCCGCGTGCACGGTCAATAATTCCCGGCGCCGGACCGAAACTGCACGCTGACAGCAACATCCTGAAACATTCCAGAAACGCTCCGGAAATGTCGCTCCGGAATCAAACAACAATTTGCGCCGGGGCCGATCTGGCACGGCCGATGCTCGGGCCTTTGTCAGCTCGACGGCGCCCGCATCAGCCGACGCCGGCTCGACGGCAAACGTTGGAGATGTGTCATGAGCGGCGTAAGTGGCGTGAGTGGGTACAATCTCAACTCCATTCAGCAATATCAGCAGAACCTGTTCAATAAGATCGACGCCAATGGCGATGGATCGCTCTCGCAGACCGAACTCGAACAGGCGGTCACCAATGCCGGCGGCACCACGCAGGCGGCGGATGCGCTTTATTCCGAGCTTGATCCCAACAACACCGGCAGCGTCAGCGAACAGCAATTCGCCAGCGTACTTCCGGGCCCGCCGTTCAGCGGCGAGATGCAGGCGCAGATGATCGGCTACCAGGCGCAGGGCTGGCCTGATTCGCTTTCGACCGACGGCTCCTCGACCAGCAGCAGTTCCTCCTCGACCACCGACAGCAGTTCTTCGACGACAGATCCGGCAAGCGTGCTGGCGCAAAGCCTGTTCTCGCAGATCGACACCAATGGCGACGGCTCGATTACCAAAACCGAGCTTGAACAGGCCGTCACCAACGCCGGCGGCACGACGGACGCAGCGGATGCGCTTTACGCCAAGCTCGATCCTGACAATACCGGCAGCGTCGGCGAGCAGCAGTTCAGCCAAGAATTGGCGCAATTGATGCCGGAGCCGCCAGGGCCGCCGCCGAGCATGACGCCGGATATAGGCGGATGCGGCGGCGCGACCGATGCGGCGCAGAGCGCCGCATCTTCGTCTTCGTCGTCGTCCTCGTCATCTTCGTCCACGTCGTCGACAGGCTCGACAACAGCGAGCCGTGCGACGACGTCGGCCACTGGCGACACAGCACAGGACGCCATCTCGAACTTGCTGCAAGAGCTCAATTCCGAGCTCAGCGTGTCGAGCTCCGGCGATACCGCACAAGACGCCATTTTCGCGCTCTTGAACAATGGCGATACGGCCTCCGGCACCTCCGCCGCCAGCGCCTCGGGCACGACCGCGCAGGATGCGCCGTTGGCCTTGCTGCAGGGCGACACCAGCGGGTCGTCGAGCAGTTCCGACAGTTCGGCGAGCGGCGCCACCGCCACCAGCTCGGCGCTCGCCTGGGCGATTTCGCTCTACCAGGCGCAACTCAATCAGCAGATGGGCAGTCCGTGATGAGCAGCGCCGCCGTGTAGGAGCAATTCGTGATCCGTCACCCTGAGCTGCGAGCATGGCGAACCTCGAAGAGCGACGGCCGCAGCGCCGCGCCACCTCAGGATGACGGTAATGTAGGCACCTGCGGCCATTGGCCGGCTTCGATCTTGCCGGCGGCGATGACGGCTTGCGTCCGGCTTTCGACGCCGAGCTTTTGCAGGATGGCGGAGACATGCGCCTTGACGGTCGCCTCCGACACGCCGAGCTCATAGGCGATCTGTTTGTTGAGGAGGCCGCCGGAGAGCATCATCAGCACCCGCACCTGCTGCGGCGTCAGCGTGGCCAGACGTGCGATGACCGCTGCGCTTTCGGAGTCGTTGTCGCGCTGCAGATCGATGTCGGGCGGCGTCCACACTTCGCCGCGCAGCACCTGCGCGACGGCCTGGCGCAAGGCCTCGACGCCGAGCGTCTTTGGAATGAAGCCCGAGGCGCCGAATTCCATGCAGCGGCGGATCACCGCCGGATCGTCATTGGCCGAGACCACGACGATGGGCAGGCCCGGATATTGCGCGCGCAGATACATCAATCCGGAAAAGCCGCGCACGCCGGGCATGCGCAGATCGAGCAGGATGAGATCGACATCGCGCCCGCGCTCAAGGAACTCTGTGACCTCCTCGAAGGTGCCTGCTTCCGCGATATCGGCGCGATCGAACAGGCCGTTGACCGCTTCACGCAAGGCGCCGCGGAACAGCGGATGATCGTCCGCAATCAACAGATGATGAAATTCAGCCTCAGTCACAGACGCGCCTTGATCAATCCGAAGAGCCGCGCGGGCACGCGCGTTTTACCAGATTTTATCGCCGATCTGGGGGGCGGGGTCCACAGCGGAGCGTTTTTCGGCCGGCGTTATTTCGGCTTGCTGCGCCAGTTGCGCACGCGTTCCGCGGTTATAAAGAGAAGCGGAATGAGGAAAATGCCGAATGCGGAGGCAGCGATCATGCCGCCGAAAACCGGCGTACCCACCGCGTGCCGCGTCAGCGCGCCGGCGCCGGTCGCAATGACCAGCGGAATAAGACCGAAAATAAAGGCGAAGCTCGTCATCATCACCGGGCGGAAGCGCAGAGACGCGGCCTCGATGGCCGCCGTCGTGACGTCCTTGCCGAGCGCGCGCTGATCGACCGCGAAAGCAACGATCAGAATGCCGTTCTTGGCCGCGAGCGCGACCAGCACCACTAGCCCGATTTGCGCATAGACGTCGAAGCTCAAGCCGGCAAGCGCCACCGCGGACACCGCGCCGAGAATGCCGACGCTGACCGACAACAGGGCCGGAATGGGGATGTTCCAGCTCTCGTAAAGGGCGACCAGGAACAAATAGGCGAACAGCACGGCGAAGCCGAGAATGCTCGCGGTGTGGCCGCTCGCGTTCTTTTCCTGCAGCGCGGTCGCGGTCCATTCGTAGGTGAAGCCGGACGGAAGCGTCGCCGTCGAGATACGCTCCATGGCAGCGAGCGCTTCGCCGGAACTCGCCGGCGGCTTCGGCGCACCGTTGATGACGGCGGCGCGGTAACCGTTATAGCGCACTACTGTCTGCGGTCCCTGGACCAGCTTGGGGACCGCGAGCGCCCGCATCGGCACCATGTTGCCCTTGGCGTTGCGGACGTAAATCTTGTCAATGTCGCTGATCTGATCGCGAAACTGCGTATCGGCCTGGATATTGACCTGCCAGGTGCGGCCGAACACGTTGAAGTCGTTGACGTAGAAACTGCCGAGCGTCGACTGCAGCGCGTTGAAGATGTCGCTGATCTTGACGCCGAGCACTTGCGCCTTGTCGCGATCGATATCGAGATAGATCTGCGGCGTGTTGGCGGCATAGGTCGAGAACACACCGGCGAGCTGAGGCTGCTGATTGGCGGCGACTGTCAGTCCGTTCATCACCGCCGCAACGTCGGTCGGCGACTGGCCTTGCAGCGCTTCCAGCACATATTGGAAGCCGCCGGTACTCCCCAGGCCGAGGATCGGCGGCAGGTTGAAGGGAAAGGCGATGGCGCCCTGGATCGCGGCCATTTGCGGCCGCAGCTTGGCGATGATAGCGCCCGCGCCCTGGGCCGGATCGGTGCGCTGCTCATAGGGCTTGAGCCGAATGACAAAGAACGCCTGGTTGGAGGCGGCGACATAGTCGATGAAATTGAGTCCAACGACCGACAGCACGCCTTCAACGCCAGGGATCGGCCTGACAATATCTTCGACCTGCTTGACCACGCCTTCCGTGCGCTGGATCGAAGCGCCTTCGGGCAACCGCAAGGCGGCGAAGATCGCACCTTGATCCTCGTCAGGAAGGAAGCTCTGCGGCGTTCGGTTGAACACGAAGATCGCGGCCGCAAGCACGCCCGCAACGACAACGATACCGATGATCGAAACCCGCGCCAGCCGGCGTACAATCGCCACATAGCCGTCGCGTGCCTTGTCGATGCCGCCGAGCACATAGCGCATCACGCCGCCGGTGCGCTGGCCGCGCTTGAGCAGAACCGAGCACAAAGCCGGACTCAAGGTGAGCGCATTGAGCGCCGAGATCAGCATCGAGATCGACACCGCCACAGCGAACTGCCGGAACAATTGTCCGCTGATACCGGGCGTAAAGGCGACCGGAACGAACACCGACAGCAGGACGAGCGTGATGGCGAGGATCGGCCCGGTAATTTCCGACATCGCTTTCTTGCAGGCGTCCGGAATCGAAAGCTCCGGCTCCTCTTCGATCACCCGCTCGATATTCTCGACGACGACAATGGCGTCGTCGACGACGATGCCGATGGCCAGCACGAGGGCCAGCAGCGAGACCGTGTTGGCCGAATAGCCGATCAAATACATGACCGCGAAACTGCCGATGATCGAGACCGGCACGGCGACCAGCGGAATAAGCGTGGTGCGCAATTTGCCGAGGAACAGGAACACCACGATGGCGACGAGGATGATGGCGATCACCAGCGTCTTAACGACCTCGACGATGGTCGCATTCACGAACACAGTGGTGTCGAAAAACACGGTAGAGGTGAGATCGCTCGGAAAGCGCGCGGACAGCGTCGTCATGGTGTCGCGCACTTGCTTGGCGACATCAACGGCGTTCGATCCGGGCGACTGATAAATGCCAAGCGCTGCCGCCGGCGCGCCGTTAAAGCGGCTGTAACGGTCTTGCGACTGCGCGCCCATTTCGACGCGGGCAACGTCGCTGATCCGCACCACCGAGCCGTCGGGATTGGAGCGCAGAACGATATTGGCGAATTCGTCGGGCCGCGTCAGCCGGCCCTCGGTCTTGATGTTGATCTGAAATTGCTGATCGGGCGATGCCGGCGCGGCGCCAATGCGGCCGAGCGCGGCCTGAACGTTCTGGCTTTGTACGGCGGTGATGACGTCGTTCGGCGTCAGATTGAGTTCGGTCAGACGCTGCGGATCGAGCCAAATGCGCAGCGAATAGTTCAGTGGGCCAAATAGAACGACCTGACCGACACCCTTGATGCGCGACAGCGGGTCAATGACGTTGATGACCGCGTAATTGCTCAGATAGACGGCGTCATAAGTGTTCTTCGGCGAATAGAGATTGATCACCTGCAGGAGCGCCGCCGATTTCTTGCGTACGCTCAGGCCCGAGCGCTGCACCTCATCTGGCAATTGCGGGATGGCCAGACTGGCGCGGTTCTGCACATTGACGGTGTTGATATCGGGATCGGTGCCGAGCGCGAAAGTGACGTTGAGCGTGTAGCTGCCGTCGGAGCCGCTCGCCGACTGGTAATAGAGCGCATTATCGACGCCGTTGATCTGCTCCTCGATCGGCTGCGCCACCGTGGTCTCGACCACTTCGGAATCGGCGCCAGGATAATTCGCGGTCAGCGTGACCTGCGGCGGCACGATGTCGGGAAATTGCGCGATCGGGATCGCCGAGATGGCGATGAGGCCCGCGAGCGTGATGACGATGGCAATGACGATGGCGAAGCGTGGCCGGTCGATGAAAATGTTGGAAAACATTGTGCTGGATGTTCGCTCGAGTTCTCAGCTCAATTCTCAGGCACGACGCTTGCAGCCACCACTTGGCCCGGGTGCACCTTCTGGATGCCGTCGACGATGACCAGCTCGCCCTCCTTAAGTCCGTTCGCTACTTCGACATCCTTGCCGTGATCGGGGCCAGTGGTGATGCGCCGCTGCTCCACCTTCTTGGCGTCGTCGACAACCAGCACGTAATGGCCGGCCTGATCGAGCAGCACCGCCGCTTGCGGCACCAGCAGCGCATAACGCGGCTTGCCGCGCTCGACGATGACGCCGACAATGCCGCCCGGAATCAGCACGCTGTCCGGATTCGGCAGTTGCGCCCGCACCGCCACGGTGTCGGTATCGCTCTGCACCTGCACGTCGAGGAAATTCGTCACGCCGGGATGCGCGTATACAGTGCCGTCGGGCAGCCTGATGCGAACGGTGACATGCGGATCCTTCTCGGGTGAATCGGCAACCCGCTTGCGATAGGCGATGATATCGGCCTCGCTCGCCTGGAAGATGACGTAGATCGGATCCTGACTGACGATGGTGGCAAGCGTGCCCGTCGACGGGCTGACCAGGTTACCCACGGTGAAATTGGCGATGCCAATGCGGCCGTTAATCGGCGAGCGGATTTCGGTATAGCCCAGATTGATCTTGGCCTGTTCGAGCAGCGCCTGAGCCTGCAAGATGTCGGCCTGTGCCGATTGTTCGGCGGCGGCGAGCTGATCGACCTGGGATTGCGGGACATTTTGACTCTTCACCAACGTCTGCGCGCGCTGCAATTGCAGGTTCGCATTGACCTCCGTCGCTTTCGCTTTGGCGAGATTGGCCGCCTGCTGGTCGACCGTCGCCTTGTAGGTGTCCTGCTCGATGCGGAACAACAGATCGCCGGTCTTGACCATCTGGCCTTCGGTGAAATTGCGCTCCTCGATGAAGCCCGCGACCCGCGCCACCACGTCGACCTTGTCGATGGCGACGACGCGGCCGATGAAGTCGCCGGTCTCGGTCACCTGCCGGCTCGCCACCGGACTCACCGAGACCGCCGGAGGCGGGCTCGCGCCCTGTGCTGCCGCCGTATCGCGGCCGCTCGAGACAATCAACGCAACAAGAAGCGCACCGATTACCGCTCTCATATTCAATCCGTGCCTCGGTCAGTCGTGCTTGGCCTCATGCTCGGCAGCAATGTGCACTAATTTTTCCGACCTGTCGCCGGGACGCGGCGGCGCCTCTACCGCTCAACTTTGCGTGAGAGCGCGAATCCGGCCGGCACGGCTTGCAAGCGCAGACGCGAGACGGCGGTTGCAGCGCGGGCTGCAACCAGAATATCAATGACCATTGAGGCTGCTGCGATAACGTCGGCTGGTGCTAGCTTGCCAGCGTTTGCTTTGGCGCCGACGTCTTAAGGCCCGCCAGACCGGGCGCCACGTTCGGTGTCACGTCCGGCGTCACATCGGTTGCGCCGTTGCCATCCAGGCTGCTGCGCTCGCCGTCCTGCGAGTGGCCGAACCGCGCGGCAAGAAAATCGACGAATGTCCTGGTCTTGGCCGAAAGATTGCGGCTTGGATAGACGGCATAGACCGGCGTCTCCTGCGTCCGATAGTCCGGCATGATGCGAACCAGGCGGCCGGCCTTGAGGTGCTCGGCGACAAGGTAATCCGGCGCCAGAATCAGCCCGCAGCCGCGCAGCGCCGGCGGCAACAGCACGTCGCCGCTATTGGCCTGGAAGCGACCGGAAATATGCACCGTCTCTTCCTTGCCGTGGCGATCGATAAAGCTCCAGACGTTCTGCGGCGCGGCGTGCGTGTAGACCAGACAGCGATGCTCGGTGAGTTCGGCGGGCTGGTGCGGCGCGCCGAATTTTTCCAGGTAGGCCGGCGCGGCGCAGAGATAGGTTTCAAGCGCGTAGAGCTTGCGCGCGATCAAGCTCGAATTGGCGAGATGGCCGAAGCGGATGCCGAGATCGAAACGCTTCTCCAGCAGATCGACATAAGGATCGTCGAGACTGAGATCGATCGACACGTCCGGATACCTGACGAGATAATCGGCGACCGCAGGCGCGAGCAAATGCGAACCGAACGACACAGGCGCCGTCACGCGCAATTGGCCGCGCGGCGAGGTTTGCATGTCGCCCGCCGCCGCCTCGGCGTCTTCCATCTCGGCGAGGATGCGCACCGCGCGCTCGTAATAATCCTGCCCTGCCTCGGTCGCACTGACGCGTCGCGTAGTGCGATTGAGGAGGCGCACGCCGAGCCGGTCTTCGAGCGTCTGCACGTGCTTGCTGACCATGGCCGGCGACATGCCGAAATGCCGCGCTGCCGCGGCGAAGCTCGCTGAATTCGACGACTTTGGCGAATACGGCCATTCCGACGAAACGATCCACGTTTTGCGATCCTTATATTGAGGCCGGAGTGTCTTGAGGTCTGTGTGTCTTGCGGTCTGTATGGCAGGCCGGCCACACCGGAAGCCGACCTCGGTTGGGAAGCTCCCCAGCATCTATGGGGCATGCGGCGCTCCACCACGGGCAACGCCATCATTGCTGCAATGTGCAAAGCGCATGAACCATAAAAAATCTTGCCGATGTAGATGCTTAGCTACAGGCGCCAAGGAACTGTAGCATCACCTCGCGCCGATGCGGGCGGGCGCGATGCTCAGCGAGATAGACGCCCTGCCAGGTGCCGAGTCCCAATTCGCCGCCGCTGACCGGGATATGCAGCGACACGCCATTGATCATGGATTTGATATGCGCCGGCATATCGTCCGGCCCTTCCACTTCGTGGACATAACCAGCCTGCGCCGGCGCCAGCCGGTTGAGCGCGGTGACCAGATCGGTGCGCACGTCGGCGTCGGCATTTTCCTGAATCACCAAGGATGCCGAGGTGTGCTTGAGATAAAGCAGCAGCGTGCCGTCGCGCGCCTTTATGTTTGTGAGAAAGGAAGCCGCGTCACGGCTGATTTCAAAGAAACCTTCGCCGGATGTCTCGATCGTCAGAACCGCCGTCGCGATCGTCTCGACGTGCGTCGTTTTGACGGCGGACAATTTGCTCAAAACGTATAGCTCTCTATTTTGCGCATGATCTTATCCGAAAATCGGCATCCACCCTCGGATCAAGTCCGAGGGCATGCTTTTCGGGATCATGCTTCAGCTCTTACTGAAAATCTGCTGCTGCGCGCGCCCGACCATGTCCTTGAGTTTGTTCCAGACCCGATTGGCAAAGGCGGTCACGCGGTCGATATCGGCGTCGCTCGGCAGCGGCACGGTGATGCTGTTTTGCGACGTGCTGCTTTGGGCAATGGACGGCTCGGGCATCGCACCGGGCGGCAACGGCAGGCCACGCGCGAGAATTTCTTTCTTCAGCGCGGCGTTCTCGGTGCGCAGCCGCGTGATTTCGTTTTCCAGAACCGCGCGATCCTCGGGCGCCGCCTCGCAGACCCAGCTGATGCCTTTCTGGCTGCAGAGCGAGACCTGGCCGCTCTGGGTATCGAGCCGCACCACGCCGTCGGCGGTGTTATTGAACATGTAGCGGCCGCCGGCGCTATCGGGCGTCGCATCGCCGGCGATTGCCGGAGCCGTGAAAGCCACCGCCGCACCGAGCGCCGCAGCGGCGATAGCGGCACTTTTCAACATCATCATCACGACCTCCTGGGCGAGCTGCATCGCATCCAATCTTAGAACGTCTCGCGCAACTTGGTAGCAGACCTGAGCGGCTGCAAAATGGCGCCGCCAAAAGTCCTGTGCACAGCCAAATTTTCTTGAGATTTCAAATGATTGGCTTGGGTCCACTGTTCTTGACTTGGCTAGACCCAATAAGTATGGTCCGCGCGGCTTCAAGGTGCGCGCGTGGCGCCGGTGCTGCAAACCGCGAGTGTCGGGACCGAGAGTCGGGACCATGAACGACGCACGCGAAAACGGCGACCGGGACAAGCAACACACCGACGAGGCTCTCTCCGCGAGGCTTCAGCGGCTCAAGGAAGGTCTTGGCGAGGCACACCGTGCTGACCAGCCTTCTGCAAGTTCCGAAGCGGATCGGGGGGCAACTGCATCCGGCTACGCCAGGGGCTTTCGGCTCTCGAGCGAACTCGTTGCAGGTGTTGTGGTCGGCGCCGGTCTCGGCTGGTTCGTCGATCGGTGGTTCGGCACTTCGCCGTGGGGGCTGACGGTTTTCCTTCTGCTCGGCTTTGCGGCGGGTGTGCTCAATGTTATGCGCTCCGCGGGGGTTGTCGCGGGCAATTCACTCGACGATCCGGGCAACCGGAAACAATAAACGCAAGGCGCGGCGGCGCCGGAACGGCAAGCGGGTCGGCTTAGGCCGAAAGCTCGGGCGGCAACAGGGCGGCACACAGGACCATGCAGGTCGATCCTATCCATCAGTTTCAGATCGAGAACTTGATGCCCATGGTCAGCATGGGCGGGCATGACATCTCGTTCACCAATTCCGCGTTGTTCATGTTCATCATCGTCGGTGCGGTATCGCTGCTGCTGATCGGCGCCACGGCGCCGCGCGCGGTGATCCCCGGGCGGCTGCAGTCGATCGCGGAACTGTCTTACGAATTCGTCGCCGATACCGTGAAGTCTTCGGCCGGCACCGAGGGCATGAAGTTCTTCCCGTTCGTGTTCACGCTGTTCATGTTCGTCTTATTCGCCAACGTGATCGGACTCATTCCCTATTCCTTCACGGTGACGAGCCAGCTGATCGTGACCGCGACGCTGGCGCTGCTCGTCTTCTTCATCGTCGTCGGCTACGGCTTCTACCGCAACGGCCTGCACTTCCTGAACCTGTTCGTGCCCAAAGGGGTGCCGAAGCTGATCCTGCCGGCGATCGTGGTCATCGAGATCCTGTCGTTCCTGTCGCGGCCGGTGTCGCACTCGGTGCGTTTGTTCGCCAACATGCTGGCCGGCCACATCACGCTTCAGGTCTTTGCCGGCTTCATCATTATGCTGGCCGGCGCCGGCGTGCTCGGTTGGCTCGGCGCGGCGCTGCCGTTCATCATGGTGGTGATGCTCACCGCACTGGAATTCCTGGTGGCATTCCTGCAAGCCTATGTCTTCGCCATTCTCACCTGCATCTATCTCAACGATGCGATTCACCCGGGCCATTGAGGCCAAAACTTAAACCGAACACGTCGCTACAAACCCAAGAAGGAGTTTCGTTATGGATCCGACTGCCGCGAAATATATCGGGGCTGGCATTGCCTGCATCGGCATGGGCGGCGCCGGCGTCGGCGTGGGCATCATTTTCGGTAACTACCTGGCCGCGGCGCTGCGCAATCCGTCGGCGGCGCAAGGCCAGTTCGGCAACCTGATCTTCGGCTTCGCCATTACCGAAGCGCTCGGCATCTTCTCGCTGCTGATCGCGCTGCTCTTGCTGTTCGGGCTCTAAGCCTGCGCAGCGACGGTCAAGGCACAAGGCTCTCTCAGGCGTAAATCTCTTTAGGCAAAGTCGATGGCCGAACCGACCGCTCACACCGAGCAACCCGCCGGACACGGCAAATTCCCGCCGTTCCAGTCGGAGTTTTTTCCGTCGCAGCTCGTCTGGCTGGCGATCAGCTTCATCCTGCTCTACGTGCTGATGTCGAAGATCGCACTGCCGCGGATCGGTGCGATCATGGCCGAGCGCAGCAAGCTGATCGGCGACGATCTGGCGGCGGCCGAGCGCCTCAAGGAGCAATCGAACGCCGCGCAGATGGCCTACGAGAAGTCGCTCGCCGATGCGCGCGGCCGCGCCCAATCGATCGCAAGCGCGACCCGCGACCAGCAGGCCGCCGCGGCCGAAGCCTCGCACAAAGAGCTCGAAGGCAAGTTGCACGAGCGGCTCGCCGCGGCGGAGCAGTCGATCACGGCGACGCGCACGGCCGCCATGGGCAATGTGCGCAGCATCGCGTCCGACACCGCCGCGGCGATTGTCGAGCGCCTGATCGGCAAGGCGCCGGCCGACCATGAAGTGGCCGCCGCGCTCGACGCCGGGAAAAGCTGAGAACAGCCATGGCAGAAACCGAGAATTGGGTCGCTTTTGGCTTTTTCTGCTTTCTAGCGCTGCTCGCCTATCTCGGCGTGCACCGGAAGGTCTTCGAAAGCCTTGATGGACGCCGCGCCCGCATCAAGTCCGAGCTCGACGCCGCCCGCCGGCTGCGCGAGGAGGCGCAGGCGCTGCTTGCCGATTTCGAGCGCAAAGGCCGCGAAGCCGAGCAGGAAGCCGAAGCCATTATCGCCAGCGCCAAGGCCGAAGCCGAGCGGCTCGCCACTGAAGCCAAGGTCCGCTTGGAGGATTTCGTCGCGCGCCGCACCAAAATGGCCGAGCAGAAGATCGTCCAGGCCGAGGCGCAGGCGCTGGCCGATGTGAAATCGGCGGCGGCAGATGCCGCCGTCGCCGCCGCCGAACGGATCCTCTCCGTGTCGGCCAAAGGCAAGGTCGCCGAGGCTCTGCTGGCGCGCGGCATCGAAGACGTCAAAAGCAAGTTCAACTGACGCCCGCCGGCATGCGGACGCTCCAAAGGAGCGATCTGCGCGGCCGGTAGAGGTGTCTCAGCCCGTCGGCGCGTTGGGTTTCGGCTTTCGCTTCTTGGGCGCCGGCGCGGGTTTCGCGGTGTTTTGCGCGCTGAGCTGATCGAAGCCGATATAGACCACGTAGTTGTCGAGTTCCGACGTCGGCGTCGGCAGCGGGAAGGTCAAGCCTTCCTCGATATGGCTGAAGCTCGCGCCGTCCTCATTGGGGATGTCGACCGGAATCTGGATGAATTTCGTGGTGATCACTTTGGTGCCGGAGGACGGCGCGTCGACGACGGCCATGCGGAGCGGCACGTCGACATGGCCGGGCCCACCGGCCGGGCCGACGACGATGCGCCCCTGGATGCCGACTTTCATCACCATCTGGCCGTTGTTGACGGCGCATTCGCGCGCGGCGCGGACGAAGCTGCCCTGATATTTGAGCCCCATCGCCTCGTTGCTGCCGTCGGGCGGCGGCGGCGGCAGCGTCAAGGTCGAGGCGCCCTGGCGGATATCGATGAACGGGCAGTCGACATCGGGCTGCGCATTGGCGACCGGCTGCGGCCCCTTATCGGATTTGCTGGAGAAGAAGTTAGCGACCTTGTCCTTGAAAGACGGCGAACCCGGCGGCGTGGACGGCGCAGGCGGCGGTGCGGCCGCCGTCTGCGGGCCGGCTGCCGGTATCGAGCCGGTGGTTGCCGGCACGCCAATATTGCTGCTGCCGGTGCAGCCCGCAGCCAGCAGCAAAGTCATAAGCAGAGCCGCGATCGGTAAGCGGTCGCTCCACTCTATCGGTCGAAACTCGCGCGGCATCCCCACTTCATCGCTGACTGTTGGAACACGATCTTTTCCCGACAAACGCGCGGCAAGGATCATGCTTTAACGCGATGCCCAGGATTTTATACCAAACTAACCGTGGCCATCCCAAGGCGGTATTTCAGCCCAGTGGCGAGCTTGGTTAAGACCGTCAGGATCTGACGGCGGCATCCTTCAGCCGTGCGAACAGCAGGTGATCCTGCCAGACGCCGTTGATGCAGAGGTATTCCCGGGCATAACCCTCACGGACGAAACCGTTCTTTTCCAGGAGCCGGATCGAGCCGGCATTGGTGGGGATGCAGGCCGCCTCGAGCCGATGCAGCCGCAGGGTCGCGAAGGCAAAGGGAATGACGGCGCGGACCGCGGCCGTCATATAGCCCTGGCGCACGAAGGGCTGGCCCATCCAATAACCGAGACTGCAGGCCTGAGCGACGCCGCGCCGAATATTGGCCAGCGTCAACCCGCCGACCAGCGCGCCGTCGGAATAGCGAACGATCAGGAAGGCGTAGCCCTGATCGCCGCGCAAATCCTCGGTATAGCGCTTGATCCGCCGCCGGAACGCGCCGCGGGTCAAATCGTCGTCCGGCCAGGTCGGCTCCCAAGGCACGAGGAAATCGCGGCTCGCTTCGCGCAGCGCCGACCATTCCTCGTAGTCCGTCATCTGCGGCATGCGCAGCATGAGGCCGTCGCCCTCGATGGTCGGCAGCGGCTCGGTGAAGTTGATGGTGCGGAAAAACGCCATCGGACTAATATGCGACCAAGCTGCGACGAATGCGTGATCCTTAATTCCGGCGGCGATTCGTCAAGCAGCGCGCCGCGTCAGACTTTCTGCAATCGCGGCCGCACTTTCAAGTCCGGAGCCGAGACCCAGGACAGCGGTGGCGAGCTTGCCGCGCTGCAGGAGGCCGCGGCCGGCAGCGCGTGCGCTCGCCGCCGTGACGGCTTCGACGCGCGCCACCAGTTCGTCGAGCGGAATCGGCCGACGGCGCGTAATCATCTGCCGCGCCAATTGCTCGATGCGGGCGCCGGAGCTTTCCAGCGCCATCAACAGGCCGGCCTTCATCTGCGCCTTGGCGCGCGCGACTTCGGCCTCGGAAATCGTCTCCGCCGTGCTTTCGATCTCGTCGACGATCACGCGCATCAGTTCCGACGTGTCGGCGGCATCGGTTCCGGCATAGAGCCCGAACATGCCGACATCGGAATAAGGCACGTGGAACGAATAGATCGAGTAGCACAGGCCGCGCTTCTCGCGCGCTTCCTGGAACAGCCGGGACGACATGCCGCCGCCGAGCACATTGGTGAAGACCTGCAGGCTGTAGAGCTCGGGATCGGTGATGGACAAGCCGGCAAGGCCGAGTGCGATATGCACCTGCTCGAGCTCGCGCTTCTCGACATGAGTGCCGCCGCCGAAACGCGCCGGCTCCGGCGCTGGACTGGCCGGCCCGTTGAAGGACGAAAACCTCTTTTCCACCTCGGCCAGCACCGCCTGATGATCGACGGCGCCCGCGGCCGCCACCACGATATCCGGCGCGCGATAATTGCGCGTGAGATAATGGCGCAGCTTATCGCCGTCGAACGAGCGTACCGTTTTCGCCGTGCCGAGGATCGAGCGGCCGAGCGGCTGATCGGGGAAGGCGACGACGTTGAGATGCTCGAAGATCAGATCGTCCGGCGTATCGGCGACGGAACCGATTTCCTGAACGATGACGTTCTTCTCGCGCATCAATTCCACGCCGTCGAAGGCCGGCTCGGATAGAATGTCCGCCAGCACGTCGAGCGCGAGCGGCACGTCGTCCTTGAGCACACGCGCGTAATAAGCGGTGCTCTCCGCTCCGGTCGCCGCGTTGAGATCGCCGCCCACCGCCTCGATCTCTTCGGCGATCTGGCGCGCGCTACGCCGCCGCGTGCCCTTGAACGCCATGTGCTCGAGGAAATGCGAAATGCCGTGCTCGTCGTAATGCTCGTCGCGGCTGCCGGAAGCGACCCAGACGCCGAGCGACGCCGTCTCAAGATGCGGCATCGCATCGGTCACCACACTGATACCGGACTTCAGGGTCGTTACTTCAACACTCATGCTGCCGCTCCTTCCTGCGCCGCGCGGCTCGTCTGGAGGACGAAACGCTCGATCGCAGCTTGATCCGCCGGCAGCACAGTGACGCGCTCCGGACGGTGATTGATGTCGGATAGCCAATCGGGCAAGTGAGGCCGCGCACCGGTGGCCGCCTCGACCGCATCGGGAAATTTCGCCGCATGCGCGGTGGAGAGCACCACCATCGGCACGGCGGGATCGCGCGGCTCTTTCTCGGCGACGGCGATGCCGACCGCGGTATGCGGATCGACGAAATTGCCGGTTTCGCGCTTGACGGTGCGCATGGTGGCGGCGACTTCGTCTTCGCCGGCGCGGCCGGCGGCGAACAGGCCGCGAATATAAGACAGCGCCGGCGCCGACAACGCGAAGCGCCGCGACTGTGCGAGCGACCCCATCACCGCCTTGATCGCGCTCGCGTCACGGCCATAGGCGTCGAACAACAGCCGCTCGAAATTCGACGACACCTGGATGTCCATCGACGGCGACGTGGTCGCAACCACATCGCGCAGTTCGTAAGTGCCGGTCGCGAGCGTGCGGGCGAGAATGTCGTTGACATTAGTCGCGATCACCAGCCGGTCGATCGGCAGGCCCATGCGGCCGGCGACGTAGCCGGCATAGACGTCGCCGAAATTACCGGTGGGCACGGTGAAGGCGAGCTTGCGCTGCGGCGCGCCGAGCGCGACCGCCGCAGTGAAGTAGTAGACCACCTGGGCGACGATGCGCGCCCAGTTGATCGAATTGACGCCGGACAGCCGCACGCGATCGCTGAAGGCATGGTGATTGAACAGGCCTTTGACGATGGCCTGGCAATCGTCGAACGTGCCTTCGATGGCGAGCGCGCTGACATTGCCGGCATCTGCAGTGGTCATCATGCGCCGCTGCACGTCGGAGATGCGGCCCTGCGGAAACAGCACGACAAGGTCGACCTGATTGCGGCCGCGAAACGCTTCGACGGCGGCGCCACCGGTATCGCCCGAGGTCGCGACCACGATGGTCCGGCGTTCACCGCGCGCCGCAAGCGCGTGGTCCATCAGCCGCGACAGCAATTGCATCGCCAGGTCTTTGAAGGCGAGCGTTGGGCCGTGGAACAGCTCGAGCGCGAAGGTATTCACGTCGAGTTGGGTGAGCGGCGCGACGGCAGGATGGCGGAACGTGCCATAGGCCTCGCGCGCCATGCGGGCGAGATCGGCCTCGCCGATCGCGTCGCCGACGAATGGACGGATCACCTCGACCGCGACTTCGGCATAAGGGCGTCCGGCGAAGGCGGCGATGGTTTTCGGCGCAAGCTGCGGCCAATCGGGGGCGCCAATATCCGGCACATAGAGGCCGCCGTCGCGGGCGAGACCCGCGAGCATGACCTCAGCGAAACCGGATGCGGGAGCCGCACCCCTGGTCGAGACGTAATGCACCTTTTGGCGATCCCAGATGGCCGGACGGTCCCTGGCCTTTGCGCTTAAAGTATTGATTCCGAACGATATTTACCAGGGACCGGCAAGGCCGTCCGGGGCGATAAAGCCAGAACCAGCAGCAACAGTAATAGGAAAACCGAGGGCTCCACAAGGAACACGCAGCGGCCGGAACCGGCCTGAATCGAGGGTCTAAGACCCCGGTTCCCTGCCCTCGGCGCGCCTGGAACTGACCGTCCAGGAGACAAAAACCCCTGCCAGAACGGCAGCCAGGCCAAACCAGGTCAGCGCATATTGCAGGTGATTGTCCGGCAGGCTCACAATGAGCTTGCCGGGTTGCGGCAAGCCGCCGGGCGGCACCGGCGTCTCCTGCTCGACATAGAACGGCGCGACGGAATCCACGCCTTTTGCCGTGGCAATCGCCACCGGATCGCGAGTGAACCAGAGATTATGCGCGGCATCGTCGCCGGGCGTGAACCAATGGCGGCTGTCGGGCCACCGCATCACGCCGACGAGCGCGACCGGACCCGGCACCTCGCCCGCGATTCGCGTTTTTGCATCCTTGCGGGCGTCGGGAACGAAGCCGCGATTGACGACAACGATGCTGCCATCGGCAAGACGCGCGGGGGTGAACACCCAGTAGCCGGGACCCGAATCGGAAACGTCGGGACGAAATCCCGATGCCGAAGCAAAGACCAGAGCTTCCTTGGCGTTGTCGAATTGCGCGGTGAAGCTGACGCGGCGATATTCATCGCTCGCTTGATCGAGCTTCGGCCAATCGCGCGCCGGCGGCAGCGCCTGCGGCGGCGCGCTTAGCCGCTCGGTCACCGCCGCGATCAGGCCTTCCTTCCAGGCTTTGCGCTCGATCTGCCAGACGCCAAGCCCGATGAGGATGGCGAAGGCAATGAGTGCAGGCACCAACAAGCCGAGCCAGGACCGGCGGGGGCCTCGCGTGTCCGATTCTGTTCTAGTCAGCATCGCCACGCTCACGTTGGAAAATCGGCGCTGCGTTCGTATCGCGGCACATCACGGCTTGTCCGCGGTCTGGACCCGGCCTTCCGCCGCTTTGTGATGGAATTGCAGCGCGATCATCAGGCCCTTCATCGGCCGCAGCGGGCCGAGTGTCACGAGCAGAATGAGCGGCAGCCATAGGACGGCATGCAGCCAGTAGGGCGGATGAAACTCGACCTCGGTGATAAGCGCCGCGGCGACGACGACGGCGCCGCCAAGCAGCATAATGAACACCGCCGGCCCGTCGCCGGAATCGGCGAAATCGTAATCAAGCCCGCACTCATCGCAGCGCGGACGCAGCGACAGAAAGCCGTTAAACAGCTTGCCGCGTCCGCAACGCGGACAGGCGCAGGACAAGCCCGCGCCGATCGATCCGCCAAGCGTCGTGATCGTCTGATCGGCCATAGACCTGATGTCGTCATCCGTTCGTCCCCGCGCAAGCGGGGATGAGCGGTCCCCGCCGCTATCCGGCGTGCGCTCCGCCGCCCCAGACATAGATGCAGGCGAACAGGAACAGCCACACCACGTCGACGAAGTGCCAATACCAGGCGGCGAACTCGAAACCGAGATGCTGGTCGGGCTTGAACTGGCCGGCCATGGCGCGAAACAGGCAGACGATCAGGAAGATCGAGCCGATGATGACATGGGCGCCGTGGAAACCCGTCGCCATGAAGAAAGTCGCGCCGTAGATATTGCCGGAATAGTGAAATACCGCATGCGCGTATTCCCAGGCCTGCACGCAGGTGAAGCTCAAGCCGAGCGCGATGGTGCAGACCAGGCCCCAGATCAGGCCCTTGCGATCGTTCTCAAGCAGCGCGTGATGCGCCCAGGTCACCGTGGTGCCCGAGGTGAGCAGGATCAGCGTATTGAGAAGCGGCAGATGCCAGGGATCGAAGGTCTCGATGCCCTTGGGCGGCCAGACCCCGCCGGTAAAAGCGATGCGCGCCACGTCCTGCGCCTCGCCGGGAAACAAAGCGGTGTTGAAATAGGCCCAGAACCAAGCGACGAAGAACATCACTTCGGAAGCGATGAACAGGATCATGCCGTAGCGGTGCGAGATCTGCACCACCGGGGTGTGGTCGCCCTCGACTTCGGCCTCATGGATGACGTCGCGCCACCAGCCGATCATCGTATAGGCGATCCCGATCATGCCGGCGCCCATGATCAGCGGCGCATAGTTCGCCATCTGATGCATCCACAGGATGAGGCCCACGGCAGCGACGAAGGCCGAAACCGAGCCGATAGCCGGCCACGGGCTCGGATTCACCAGATGGTAATCGTGCTGCGGTTCGGCGTGCGCATTGGCCATCGTTATCTTCTCCACCCCTGGCACGGATTTTTATGAGCCGCGCCGCGTTGCTGTTCAGGCTTTAGATGCGTCCAGACTTTTCCGTATTGGCGCTCTCCGCGACCGGCGGTTCCGGCGTGCGCACCGGATAGAAGGTGTAGGAGAGCGTGATGTTCTTCAGTTCGTCCTGTTCGGAATCCTTGGCGAGCTTGGGATCGACATAGAAGACGACCGCCATGTCGCGCTTCTCGCCCGGCTTCATGGTCTGCTCGGTGAAGCAGAAGCAGTTGATCTTTTCGAAATAGATGCCGACCGTCGGCGGCGTGACATTGTAGCCGGCCTGCGCGGTGGTCGTGCGCGCAGATTCGTTGGTCACCGAATAATAAACCGTAACGACCTGGCCGAGCTTGACATCGATGGTGCGGCGCTCGGGCTCGAAGCTCCAGGGCAGGCCCGGCGCGACATTGGAATCAAACCGCACGGTGATCGTGCGTCCGGAAATTTCCATCACCGGCGCCGATGTCGCCACTTGCGTCGTGCCGCCGAAACCCGTGGTCCGGCAGAACCAGGAATAAAGCGGCACCGCGGCGTAGGACGCGCCGACCATCAGCGCGACGAAGGCGCCGCAGGCAAACGCGACCAGGAGGTCGGATTTGCGTGGCGCGGTCTTGCGCTGCGGTGCCGGCATGTTCATAGCGGCCGCTCCATTACGCCCGGCCCTTTGACCAGCGTGACGATATAGAACAGCAGCACCAATAGGCCGAGCGACACCGCGATTGCGATCGAGCGCGACCGGCGCGCGCGCAACTGCTCTTCCGTCAGCCTGATGCCAGGCTCGGACTTCTGTGGAGGAGCGGAATTGGTGTCGCTGTCGTTCATCAATTCGCTCATGCTCATGCCGCGAAGTGGCCGAACAGCCCTCCCGACATCCGGTCGGCCAACAGCACGGCGAACAACAAGAACAGATAAAGGATCGAAAAGGCGAACATCTGCTTGCTCGCGGCGTAGCTGTGCTTTTCGGCGCGGATGCGGAATGCCAGCGCGACCATGATACCGCCCATGATCAAGGCGGCGATGCCATAGGCCGCCCCGGCATAGCCGAGAACCCACGGCATGACGCCGAGCGGCGCCAAGACCAGGGTATAGAGCAGGATCTGACGGCGGGTCGCCCGCTCACCTGCGACCACGGGCAGCATCGGCACGCCGGCGCGGGCGTAATCTTCCGCGCGATGGAGCGCCAGCGCCCAGAAATGCGGCGGCGTCCACATGAAGATGATGAGAAACAGCACGACCGGTTCGAGCGACACGCCGCCGGTCACCGAAGCCCAGCCGATGATCGGCGGCAGCGCGCCGGCGGCGCCGCCGATAACGATGTTCTGCGGCGTCGAGCGTTTGAGCCACATGGTGTAGACGACGACGTAGAAGGCGATGGTCAGCGCCAGCAGCGCCGCGGCGACGACATTGACCAGAAGGCCGAGCACGCAGACCGAAAAGCAAGCGAGCATCAGCCCGAAGGCGAGAGCCTCGCCGCGCCGCAGCCGGCCCGCCGGGATCGGGCGCCCCGCCGTGCGCTCCATGCACGCATCGATGTCGGCGTCGTACCACATGTTCAAAGCGCCCGCGGCGCCGGCGCCGACCGCAATGCAGATGAGCGCGGCGAGGCCGATGACCGGATGCACATGGCCGGGCGCAAGCACGAGCCCGACCAGCGCCGTGAACACGACGAGCGACATCACCCGCGGCTTCATCAGTTCGAGATAGTCGCGGGCACCGGCGATGCTCGGCGCGATACTCGGATCGATGCCGGACTCTAGCTCCGCTTGGGCAAACGTTACACTCATCGGATCAGCGGCAGCGTCTCATATTGATGGAACGGCGGCGGTGACGACAGCGTCCATTCCAGCGTGGTGGCGCCGGGGCCCCAAGGATTGTTGCCGGCGCGCTCCTTCTTGATGAAGGCGAGCGCCATGCCGAACAGGAAGATCAGCACGCCAAAGCCGGAAATATACGAGCCGATCGACGATATGAAATTCCACCCGGCGAAGGCGTCGGGATAATCGACATAGCGGCGCGGCATGCCGGCGAGCCCGAGGAAGTGCTGCGGAAAGAACACGATGTTGACGCCGATGAACGTCACCCAGAAATGCAGCTTGCCGATGAACTCGTTGTACATGTAGCCGGTCATTTTCGGGAACCAGTAGTACCAGCCGCCGAAAATGGCGAAGACCGCGCCGAGCGACAGCACGTAGTGGAAGTGGGCGACCACGTAATAGGTGCCGTGCAGCGAGCGGTCGACGCCGGCATTGGCAAGCACCACGCCGGTGACGCCGCCGATGGTGAACAGGAAGATGAAGCCCATCGCCCAGACCATCGGCGTCTTGAACTCGATCGAACCGCCCCACATGGTCGCGATCCAGGAGAATATCTTGACGCCGGTCGGCACCGCGATGACCATCGTGGCAGCGATGAAATAGGCCTGCACGTTGGCCGACATGCCGACATTGTACATGTGGTGCGCCCAGACGATGAAGCCGACGCCGCCGATCGACACCATCGCATAGGCCATGCCGAGATAGCCGAACACCGGCTTCTTCGAGAACGTCGCGACGATCTGGCTGACCATGCCAAAGCCCGGCAGGATCAGGATGTAGACTTCCGGGTGACCGAAGAACCAGAACAAGTGCTGGAACAGGATCGGGTCGCCACCGCCATCCGGGTTGAAGAAGGTGGTGCCGAAATTGCGGTCGGTGAGCAGCATGGTGATGGCGCCGGCGAGCACCGGCAGCGACAACAGCAACAGGAACACCGTCACCAGGATCGACCATACGAACAGCGGCATTTTGTGCATGGTCATGCCGGGCGCGCGCATGTTGAAGATCGTGGTGATGAAATTGATGGCGCCGAGGATCGAGGAGGCGCCGGCGAGATGGATCGAGAGAATGACGAAATCCACCGCCGGGCCGGGGTGACCGGTGGTCGACAGCGGCGCATAGAGCGTCCAGCCGGTTCCGGCGCCGTTGGTGCCGGGCTCGCCCTCGACGAACATCGAGGTCAGAAGCAGCGCGAACGACGCCGGCAGCAGCCAGAACGAGATGTTGTTCATGCGCGGGAACGCCATGTCCGGCGCGCCGATCATCAGCGGCACCATCCAATTGCCGAAGCCGCCGATCATGGCCGGCATGACCATGAAAAAGATCATGATCAGTCCGTGGGCGGTGACGACGACGTCGAAATTGTGGGTGTCGTGGAAGATCTGGATGCCGGGATACATCAGCTCGGCGCGGATCAGGATCGACAGGACGCCGCCGATAAGGCCGGCGAAGATCGCGAACACGAGGTACATCGTGCCGATGTCCTTGTGGTTCGTCGAATAGACGAAGCGCCGCCAGCCATGAGGGATCGCGTGTCCGCCTTCGTCACCATGCGCCGCGTGTACCATCGTATCCATTGCCAGTCCCTTCGTTAGCGACTGCCCGTCGCTCTTAGTCTCGTTTTTCCCGCTTCGGCTTTTCTTGGGCTTTTCTTGCGATTTTTTCTTGCCGTCAGTGCGCCGACGTTTCGCCGGCCGCCGCGAACGTATTCGCCGGAGCCGTATTGTCGGTCGCGAATTTCTGTTTCGCCGTGGCGAGCCAGGCGTTGAAGTCGGCTTCGCTGACGACATGCACCGCGATCGGCATGAAGGAATGATCCTTGCCGCACAATTCGGAGCACTGGCCGTAGAACATGCCGGTGACAGTCGCCTTGAACCAAGTCTCGTTCATGCGGCCGGGAATGGCGTCGATGCGCGAGCCGAACGACGGCACCGTGAAGGAATGAATCACGTCGGCGCCGGTCACCAGCACATGGACGACCTTGTTCACCGGCACGACCAAGTCGTTATCGACCGTCAAAAGCCGCGGCTGACCGGGCTTGAGGTCCTTCTCGGGGACCATGATCGAGTCAAATTCGAAATTGCCGTTGTCGGGATAGCTGTAGGTCCAGAACCACTGCTTGCCGGTCGCCTTGATGGTGAGGTCGGGCGTCGGCACATCGAGCTCGGTGAACAGCAGCCGGAACGACGGCACCGCGATCACCGCCAGGATGATGACCGGAACGATGGTCCACAGCACTTCGATCGGCGTGTTGTGCGTGGTGCGCGACGGCACCGGATTGGCGCGGGCATTGAAGCGCACGATGACGATGAGCAGGAGCGCCAGCACGAACACCGAGATCGCGCCGATCACCCACAGCAGAAAAAAGTGGAATCCGGCGATCTGCGCCATCACCGGGGTCGCGGCCTCCTGGAGATCCATCTGCCAGGGCGCCGGTTGCCCGAGCTGGGCCAGCGCAACGCCGGCGCTCGCCAGAACGGCGCCCGCGGCAAGGGCGATGGCGGTCAAATGTGCACGCACCTTCATCTGTCGTTCTACTCCCTGCCTCTGTTATTGGTCACGGCTGCCGGCGGCGAGCGCGGAGACATTACTTCAGCGCAGACCGCAACAGTATGACGCCGCCGCTTTGGACGGCATTTTTGCCCCGGCCCCAAGCCTTTATTAGTCTCAGTACCAAGTTCTAGGTGGGTCCTTGGCGGGTAGCGACGGGATAGGGAATCCCGCGTTCTCCAAACCACAAAACCGGCTTTGCCGCAATGCGCTCTTGGGCGCGAAACCTGCAGCCATGCACAACGGTTTGACCGGCGACAAATTGGCCGATTGCCGTGTGTTGTAGCCGCCCGGTGTGGCGACCTTGGTGGCAACCTGGCGTGCATGGCAGTAACCTTGGCCTTGGCCGCGACCTTGGACCGGCCACAATGGCTTGTTTTGGATCGCGCTTGACACGGAAAGCTCACGATGTAGGCAAGCCGACGCGCGGCGGCCTGCCGAGTTTGGCTGATTCGCGCGACGGCGAGCCCGCCGGGGCGTCGAGAGGCGGCCGCCGGGTGATGGCTGAGGCGGCGGCTTAGGCGATGGCTTAGGTTCGGCGACCCCTGAGGAGAAAGCTGACATGGCGATATTCGACGGCGGGTGGCAGTCGCGATTGAAGTCGCGGCGTTTGGCATCCGCGCTCGCCGCTGGCGCTATTCTGCTGGCCGCGCTGTCGGCCGGAACTTGGACCCATGAGGCCCGCGCCCAAGGCGCGGTCAAATCGGTTCACGGCGACTGGCAGATCCGCTGCGACACGCCACCCGGTGCGCAGGGCGAGCAATGCGCGCTGATGCAAAGCGTGACGGCGGAAGACCGGCCCAATGTCGGGCTCACCGTCATCGTGCTCAAGACCTCGGACCAGAAGAGCCGGCTGATGCGGGTGGTCGCGCCGCTCGGCGTGCTGCTGCCATCCGGGCTCGGACTGAAGATCGACAATGCCGATGTCGGCCGCGCCGGTTTCGTGCGCTGCCTGCCCAATGGCTGCGTCGCCGAAGTGGTCATGGACGACAAGCTGATCGGCCAATTGCGCACCGGACAGACTTCGACCTTCATCATTTTCCAAACCCCCGAGGAAGGCATCGGCTTCCCGATGAGCCTGAAGGGCTTCGGCGAAGGCTACGACCAGCTGCCGTAGTGTCGCAGGCCGCGGCGACGAGTCTCCATTGATTGCCTGCCCGCCACCCGGTGGCGTACCCTCACCGAAAATAATCGCCGAGGGGAAACGTTCATGCGTGCTGCCGGCACCATTGCGGCCATTGCGGCCGCGGTCGCTGTTCTCGCCATCACCCCGCCGCGGCCTGCGCAGAGTGACAACAGCTATCCGACGCGCCCGGTAACGCTGATCGTGCCTTATGCCGCAGGCGGCGTCGCCGATGTCGGCATGCGCATCATCTGCGACAGGCTCTCGAATCGGCTGGGCCAGCAATTCGTCGTCGAGAACCGGCCCGGCGCCGGCGGCGTTGTTGCCGCTCAGGCCGGCGCCGCTGCCGCACCCGACGGCTACACGCTGATGATGAGCGGCAACAACACCGCGATCGCCGCGGCCTTGTTCAAGTCGTTGCCCTATGACGTGCTCACCGATTTCCAGTCGGTATCGACCGCTGCCTTCTTCGATCTCTTGATCGTGACCCGCGCCGGATCGCCGTTGAAGTCGGTGCAGGACATTATCGAAGCGGCGCGGAAGAATCCGGGCAAGCTCAATATCGGCACCATTAGTCCCGGCAGCACGCAAAACCTCGCCGCGAATCTGTTCATCAGCACCGCCGGCATCGATGCGGCGATCGTGCCGTTCCGCGCCTCGCCCGACATGGCGAGCGCAGTGCTGCGCGGCGATGTCGACGTCGCCTTCGAGTTCTATGCCGCGATCAACGGTCTCCTCATCGAAAAGAAACTCGTCGCGCTCGTCTCGACCGGTCAGCAACGAACCGCTTACCTGCCCGACGTGCCGACCGCGATCGAAAGCGGACTGAAAAACTTCGAAGTCCAGAGCTGGAATGGGCTGTCCGTCCCGGCGGCCACGCCCGCAAGCGTCGTCGCCACTCTTAATGCCGCCATGAAAGACGTCATTCCGACACCCGTGGTTCAGGACAGAGCGAAACAGATGGGCATGGCGATGCGTTGGAGCACTCCGGAGGACATGACCGCCCGCCTGAAGGCCGATATCGTCAAATGGGGCGCGGTGATCGAAAAGTCCGGCATCGCCAAGCGCGATTGAACGGCGCGGTTGAACGCCCCTCGCCGGACGGCCGCGAAGCGCCTATCTATTGGCCAAAGCAGCTTCCCCTAAGCGCTTGCCCCAAGGATTTGCCCCAGGGACTTGCCCCAGGGATTGGCCTCAAGGATCATGCAATGACCGATGCCCCTATTTCGCTTGTTGACCGCGCCGGCCTCGACCGGCCGCGCCTTGCCAAAATCGTCTCGCGTGGGCTCGACGGCGCCGACGACGGCGAATTGTTCCTCGAATATCGCCAGTCCGAGGTGCTGGGCTTCGACAATGGCCGGCTGAAACAGGCCACTTACGACACATCGCAGGGTTTTGGCCTGCGCGCGGTCAAGGACGAGGCGGTGGGCTATGCGCATGCCTCCGACGTGTCGGAAGCGGCCATTGCGCGCGCCGCCGACGCCGTGCGCGCGGTCAAGGGCGGCTATTCCGGGCAATATGCCGACGCGCCGTCGCGGACCAATGTGAAGCTTTACGGCGAAGATTCCCCGCTCGGCAGCCCGACTTTCGAAGCCAAAGCCCGGCTGCTCGAAACCATCGACGCCTATGCCCGCGCCAAGGACCCGCGCGTGCGCCAGGTCTCGGCGACGCTTGCCGCCACCTGGCAGGCGGTCGAAATCCTGCGCGGCGACGGCGAAACCTATCGCGACATTCGGCCGCTGGTGCGCTTGAGCGTATCGGTTGTCGTCGGTGACGGCACGCGCCAGGAAACGGGCGGCGACGGTTACGGCGGCCGCGAAGGCTATGAGCGCTTCATCGCCACCGACGCCTGGCAAGGCGCGGTCGACAATGCGGTGCGTCAGGCGCTGGTCAATCTCGAAGCTGTTCCCGCGCCCGCCGGTGAAATGGACGTCGTGCTCGGACCCGGCTGGCCCGGCGTCATGCTGCACGAGGCGGTCGGCCACGGCCTCGAGGGCGATTTCAATCGCAAGAAGACTTCGGCCTTCGCCGGCTTGATGGGGCAGCGCGTCGCCGCTAAAGGCGTCACCGTGCTCGACGACGGCACCATGGCGCTGCGCCGCGGCTCGCTGTCGATCGACGACGAAGGCACGCCGACCAATCGCACCATGCTGATCGAGGACGGCATTCTGGTCGGCTATATGCAGGACCGCCAGAACGCCCGCCTGATGGGCATGAAGCCGACCGGCAATGGCCGGCGCGAGAGCTTTGCCTGCGTGCCGATGCCGCGCATGACCAATACCTACATGCTCGCCGGCGAGCGCGATCCGCAAGAGATCATCGCTTCGGTCAAGGACGGCATCTACGCCACCTATTTCGGCGGCGGCCAAGTCGACATCACGTCGGGCAAATATGTGTTCCAGTGCACGGAGGCCTATCGCATCGAGAACGGCAAAGTCGGCGCCCCGATCAAAGGCGCCATGCTGATCGGCAATGGGCCAACCGACCTGCACCGCGTCTCCATGGTCGGCAACGATCTCAAGCTCGACACCGGCATCGGCACCTGCGGCAAGAACGGCCAGGGTGTCCCGGTCGGCGTTGGGCAGCCGACTTTGCGCATCGACCGCATCACCGTGGGCGGAACCGGAGCCTAATCATCACATTTCGGAAGATCAGTTCCCGCTTTCCACAACATGCCAAAGCCATTTTTGCGACATGATCGGAAGGCGGATTAGCGCGCTGCGCGCAGGGAATCTTTGCATGAGTCGCTTGTCATGAGCCGCTGGATCAAGAGCATCGCTGACATCGTCGTGATTGTCGCACTCGTCATCGCGGCCAAGACCGCCATTGCCGAGCCGTATTACGTGCCGTCCGGTTCCATGGAACCGACACTGCAGATCGGCGACGAGTTGCTGGCGACCAAATATCCGTATGGCTACAGCTCGGCCTCTTTGCCGGTCTTTGTCACGTTGCCGGAATCGCAGCGCTTTCTCGGCGCGCTGCCGCAGCGCGGCGATGTCGTGGTGTTCCGCTGGCCCGGCGACCGGTCGCAGATCTGGGTCAAGCGCGTCGTCGGCCTGCCCGGCGACCGCATCGAGATGAAGGACGGCCATTTATGGATCAACGGCGCCGCGGTCGGGCTCAAGCCGGACGGCGTCGGCCAGAATGAATCCGAGGACGGCTCGCAGGAACCGGTGGCACGCTTCATCGAGACGCTGCCCGGCGACCGATCGCATACGATCTTCAAGCATGCGACCGTCGGTCAATTCGACAACACGCCCGAAATCACGGTGCCGGCGGGTCGCGTTTTCGTCATGGGCGACAATCGCGACAACTCCGCTGACAGCCGCATTCCGCTCGAATGGGGCGGCGTCGGCCTGCTGCCGATCTCCGATCTGGTCGGACGCGTCGATGCGCTGGTCGGCTCGTGGGATCTGACAGCGAAGAGCCAGCCGGTCTGGGAATGGCCCGCAGCGCTGCGGCTGTCGCGGTTCTTCACGCCGGTGAAGTAGAGAAGAATTACCGCACCACACCTGAAATGCAGCATGGCCGCCGCCGCGGCGGCTTGATGGTCTCTTTGAGATAGCAGCGCGCGGTCGACGCGCCGTAGCCCGGGCGGCGATAGGTCCAGGCCCGGCATCTGTTGTCGGACTGGCAGGCCTGGGCGCAAGCTTTGCCGGTAGGATCGGCCGGCGTTTCGAACGAACGATAGTCGCCGCCGTAGCGATCGATCGAATATTCGGTCGCGCCGGCCTGCGGCTCGATCACGCCGGCGCCGCGCACGCCCGACACGCAGCAGGTCGACGCCGCCGGCGGCACCACTTCGCGCTTGAGGTGGCACATCGCCTGCGCACCTGAATCCGGATAGGAAAAACTCCAGGACTTGCAATTCTTGTCGCGCTCGCAGCGCGCGGCGCAGACCGCCGGATCGCCGCTTGGTACCGAAGCGTTGGAATAGTCGGCGCCGGGCCTGTCATAGCCGACCTGGGACAAAGCCTGCGTCATGCTGCCCGGCACGCCGCCAATGACGGCCGCGAGCAACATCGCAAAGCCCACGATCAGCGCCCGCGTCATTGCGCCAAGCTCTTCGCCTCAACCGTCCCCTGCACAGAAGAACCCCTCCCAAGGTGAAATGCCACTGCTATTTTTTCGTTCTGATCGGTTTTCCGGATCGAGATTTTTCCTCGCAGCGTGATCTTTTCCGAAAACCGGTGGTCCCTTTTCGGGATCATGCTCTAGCTGCGAAAATGTTTAGACAATTTGAGCCCTTGAGCCTGGTAATTCGAGCCGATGCCTTGGCCGTAAAGCTGATCGGGCCGCGCCAGCATTTTCTCGTAAACGAGCCGGCCGACGATCTGGCCATGTTCAAGGATGAACGGCACTTCGCGCGACCGCACTTCGAGGACAGCCCGCGCGCCCAAGCCGCCCGCCCCGGCATAACCGAAACCGGGATCAAAGAACCCGGCATAGTGGACGCGGAATTCGCCAACCAGCGGATCGAACGGCACCATTTCCGCGGCATAATCCGGCGGCACCTGCACCGCCTCGTTCGACGCTAAAATGTAAAACTCATCCGGATCGAGGATCAGGCTCCTGTCGGCACGCGCGGCGATCGGCTCCCAGAAATCGGCGACCTCGTAGGCGCCGCGGCGCTCGACTTCGATGACAGCGGTGTGGCGCTTGGCGCGGTAGCCGACGATGCCGGCATCGTTGCCGTTGCCACGCTCATGATGCACGCCCGACAGATTGATGCTGATGGCGACGCCGTCGCCCATCACCGCTTCGGTCCGATCGACCAGGCGTTCGCTTGCATGGAGCGCCCGGAGTGCTTCGGCGTTCAGCGCAGCTTCGCCGCGGCGCAACCGCAACTGCGACAGCCGCGAGCCCTCGCGCACCAGCACCGGAAATGTCTTCGGGCTGATCTCGGCATAGAGCGGACCGTGATAGCCGCCGGCGATGCGATCGAAGCCGCGCGTCTCGTCGGCGATGACGCGGGTGAAAACGTCAAGCCGTCCGGTCGAGCTTTTCGGATTGGCGGCGGCGGCGATGTCGGGGGGCAGAGCCAGACTCTCGATCAGCGGCACGATATAGACGCAGCCGGTTTCCAGCACCGCGCCCTCGGCGAGCGAAAATTCGTGGAGCTTCAATTCGGCGATACGCTGCGCCACCGTCGTGCCCGGCCCGGGCAAAAAGCTCGCACGCACGCGATAAGCAATCGTGCCGAGCCGCAGATCGAGACTCGCCGGCTGGATCTGATCGGGTGCGAACGGATAGCGGGGCGCAATCCCGCCCGCCTCCGCCAGCGCCGCGATCATGCGGTCGGGGAGAATGCCTTGAACTGCGGGTTTCGCTGCGGGTGCCACGGGGTGCGATCTAACCCGATGCCCGGTTTGACGCAAAGACGCGCGCGGTCTATACAGCCGCTTATCCCGTGGTCATTTGAGCCGGCCGGCTTGCAGCCACGTAAAACAAATTGCTAAAAGGCCGGGGACGCGTGTGCCCGGCCTGAGGATTTTTCCTCCCGGCCGGGTTTATTTTTTGGCCGGTGCTTCCGGCCAAAAAATGTTGGCTATGGAGGGCCACATGTCCGCGTCCGTGCAAAAGACCTACCGCCCGGAAACCCGTCTGGTTCAATCGGGCACGCTGCGCTCGCCGTTCGGCGAGACTTCGGAAGCGCTCTTTCTCACCCAGGGTTACGTCTATGACAGCGCCGCCCAGGCGGAAGCGCGCTTCAAGGGCGAAGACCCTGGCTATCAATATTCCCGCTTCGCCAATCCGACCGTGGACATGTTCGAGCGCCGCATGGCGGCCTTCGAAGGTGCCGAAGCGGCGCGCGCCACCGCAACCGGCATGGCGGCTGTGACGCTGGCGCTGGTCGGCCAGGTGAAGACGGGCGATCACGTCGTCGCCTCCAAAGCGATGTTCGGCTCGTGCCGCTATATCGTGGAAGATTATCTGCCGCGCTTCGGCGTCACGTCGACCTTGGTCGATGGCTGCAATCTCGATGCCTGGCGCGCGGCGGTGCGGCCGAATACCAAGACGTTCTTTCTCGAGAGCCCGACTAACCCGGCGCTGGAAGTCATCGACATCGCCGAAGTGGCCAAGATCGCGCATGCCGCCGGCGCGACGCTCGTCGTCGACAATGTGTTCGCGACGCCCTTGTTTCAATCACCGCTCGCGCTCGGCGCCGATTGCGTCGTCTATTCCGCAACCAAACATATCGACGGCCAGGGCCGCTGCCTCGGCGGCATCGTGCTCGGCTCGCAGAAATTCATCATGGACAATGTCCATGTGCTGCTGCGGCAGACCGGCCCGTCGATGTCGCCGTTCAATGCCTGGGTGCTGCTCAAGGGCCTCGAGACGCTTGCCGTGCGGGTGCGCCGGCAGACCGACACCGCAGCGACGCTGGCTGTCGCGCTCGCTGAGCATCCGAAGATTTCACGGCTGATCTATCCCGGCCGTCCGGACCATCCGCAGGCCGCGGTGGCGCAGAAGCAGATGCGCGGCGGTTCGACGCTGGTCGCGTTCGAAATCGACGGCGGCAAGACGGCGGCGTTCCGTTTTCAGGACGCGCTGAGGCTCATCCGCATCAGCAACAATCTCGGCGACGCCAAGAGCCTGATCACGCATCCGGCGACGACCACGCATCAGCGGCTGACGCAGCCGCAGCGTGAAGAACTCGGCATCAGCGACGGGCTGGTGCGGGTGTCCTGCGGGCTCGAACATCCCGACGATATCGTCGAGGACGTGCTCGCGGCGCTCGAGGCGGTGTGATCGTTTACTGCGCCGATCAGTGCCGGACCGCGGCCGAGGTGATCGGGCGGGTCGCGGCTTCGGCAATGGCGCCGGACAGGAGCTTGGCCACGCAGCTATAGCTCCAGTCGTTCATGTGCACATGATCCGGCGCCACGAACGTGTCGAACGACAGATGCTGCACTTCGCTCCAATTGCGCATGATGGCGAAGCGCTCGAACAGATCGACATTGTCGGTCTTGGCCTCGAGCGCGATCTGGTCGACCATGTCGTCGGTCTCGGACTTGGCGATAACGGCCGGCGAATATTGCAGGTCCATCAGCACGACGTCGGCATTGACGGCCTTGAGCTGCGCAATGCCTTCATGCAGCAGCTCGGCATGCTTCTCAAGCGAACGGTCGCGCAATACCGAATTGGTGCCGACCTGCCAGATCACGAGTTGCGGCTTCTCAGCGACCACGTCCTTAGCGAAACGCGCCATCATATTTTCGGTCTCTTCGCCATTGACGCCGCGATTGAGCACCGTGATGTCGTGACCAGGAAAGCGCTCGCGCAGATCGGCGGCAAGCTGGCTCGGATAGCTCGCGGCCGCCGAGCTCGCGCCGGCGCCGGCGGTTGACGACGAGCCGATCGCGACCACGGTGAGCGGCGCGCCATTGGCAAGACGCCGCATCGTGTGCAGCAGCGGACGATCAAGATGCGACAAGTTGGCCGGCGCTTTGCACGCGACCGGCGATGCCGTGGCGGCGGCAAGCGTCAGCGCCACGGCCGGCTTGAGCACATTCGACGTCGACGGGCGCGCCGCAGACGCGGCGACTGCGGGAACGGCGGCGGGTGTCGCCGCCGGCGCGGCGACCGGCGTGATATTGACGGCGGTTTGGACGGCGGCCTGAGGTGCGACAAAATGCGCAGGCGCCTGCACCTGCGCCAACGCCGCCGTGTGCAATGCAGCAGAGTGCAGCGCAAAAAAAGCCGTCGCCGCCACAGCCCGCGTCACGCAGGGGAAATTTGTTTGTTTGTTTGGGGACATTAACGCGTCGTTTGCATTCTCACGGCGTCAAGATGCGCAGAGTTTATGATTTGTGACGCCAAGGCCCGGCCAATGCACTCATGAACACGTCGCGCCATATCATATTTTTTTGTAGCGGCATAGAGGTCGAAGGTCCCCGTATCGTTCCAATAATGCATGATGGCTAACCGATCGAACAGCAGCGCGCCGCGCTGCTGCGCGACCACGCGCATGACGTCGGCATAAGCCGACACGTCGAGCATGGATTCGGTGCGCGGGCTGTATTGCATGTTCATCAAAATGACGTCGGCATCGGCGGCCTGGATCTCGCTGACGCCCTGATCGAGGCTTGCGCGAAAATCTTCCGGCTCGACGCCGCTCAGTGCATCCGCCGTGCCGGCCTGCCACACCACGAGCGACGGCTTGTCGTCGGCGAGGATCTTGCCGAGGCCCTCCACCATCGTCGCCGTGATTTCGCGCGGCTGAACATGCGCGGTGAGCTTGATATCGACGCCGGCAAGCTCGTGTTTGAGCGTGTCTTCAAGCCGCGCCGGATAAGCGAAATGCGCGCCTTCCGGCCCGGCAATCGAAGACGAGCCGGAGCCGATGACGCTGATATCCAGGCGTTGCTTGGTCTTTACTTCGCTGGTGACATGCGGGAGTTCGACATCGCTTTCAATGAGCGATTGCGGCACTTCGCATTCCTCCGGCGGCGGATCCGCGCGCGCGATGCCGCCGCACGCGGCGGCCAAGGCCGCGCCTGCGAGCGTACCCGCCGCGAAGATGGCAACGACAAATCTCATGCCCCGCCTCCTGCGAGGTCGGCGTCCGGAGTCTTGACGCGCGATGTAGGACTTCGCCCTTCGATATATTTGTACCACGATATCAGGTTCGCTGTCGCAACCATGACGAGAATGCCGGCGAGACTAATGAGCGTTTGCACGAGTGGGCCGCCCGACCACTCGCTGATAATGAACTGTCCGGCGAAGGCCAAGAATACGCCAAGACAGAAAATTTCCAATGAATGTTGGCCGCACACAATGGCTGGCTGCAGAAACGGCGATTTCAACCCCGGCCAGTCGCGCGGCACGAACCGCACCGTAACCGCGGCCAAAGCGAGGAAATGCGCAAAGCGCAGCACGTCGAGATTGGTCTTGTCGATCGGATACATCCAATCGCTTAACCATTGCGGCACGAAACGCTGCAGCGGCTCGATATACCAGGTCAACGTGATGGCGAAGGCGAACACGAGATAAGCGATGGCAAGCGTCAGCACATAGGGCGAGCGCAGCACGTTCGACAGCCGATCCGCGCCGCCCAGCGCGCACCAGGCGCCGAACACGAACAGCAATTGCCATGCGAACGGATTGAAGAACCAGACGCCGTTCGGATAGGCCGGCAAATTCCAGTCGAAATTCCACGCCAGCACATACACCAAAGCCGAGCCGGCGAGCGCAAAGCCCGGCTGCCGCAGCAGCATCCACAGCATCGGCGGGAACAACAGCAGCAGCACGATATAAAGCGGCAGCACGTCCATATTGACCGGCTTGAACTTCAACAACAGCGCCTGAAAGATCGTGACATCGGGCTGCTTGAGGAAATCGAGAATGTTCATTTCCTCGGCATAGAGCGGGTTGTCGAAGGTCGCCGCGACATAGGCGATCTCGGCCATGAAGATCGTGAACAGAAAAATGTGCGCGACGTAGATCTGCCAGGCGCGCCGCAATATGCGCGCGCTGGCGATGACGAGGCCGCGTTCGCTCATGGCGCGGCCATAGACGAAAGCCGCAGTGTAGCCGGAGATGAAAATGAAGATCTCGGTGGCGTCGGAGAAGCCGTAATTACGGATGGTGAACCAGTTGAGGATGTTGCCTGGAATGTGGTCGAGAAAGATCAGCCACAGCGCGACGCCGCGAAACAGGTCGAGCCGCAGGTCGCGCTCGGCCGCAGCCACCGGGAGCGGCGGAGCCGTGGTTATGGGCGTCACCAGCATAGGCGTTGCGATCATGTCCGCCCGCCCCGACGCGGCAGTGCGGGCCATCTCACCCTCGTTTAAACCGGTCCGTCGCCCAATCTTGAGAAAGCTGGTCCGCATGGTTATTGCAACAACAGCCGCGACGTTATTCACTTTTCCGTGGAATCAATAACTAATACGGCTGGTCGAGCTTTGCGCCGATAGTGCGGCGGGGCTTTAAAAGCAGCATGAAAAGGCGCCGTTAAACGCGCCATTAAGCACACCCCGGCGAGCGCCGTAACAGGAGCCGAAACATGTATCGGGCGGTGACCCGCGATATCGAGGTCGTGGTGACCCCGCGCTTTGTCGCTGACCGGTCGTCTCCGGAAAACAACTATTTTTTCTGGGCCTATACGATCTCGATCACCAATAAAGGCAGCGAAACGGTGCAGCTGAAGACCCGCCATTGGCGCATCACCGACGCCCATGGCCGCAAGCAGGAAGTTCGAGGCGCCGGCGTGGTCGGCGAAGAGCCGACACTGAAGGCCGGCGAGGTGTTCGAATATACCAGCGGCGTGCCGCTGCAGACGCCGTCAGGCTTCATGGTCGGCAGCTATGGCATGGTGAGCGCCGCCGGCGAGCATTTCGACATCGATGTTCCAGCCTTCTCGCTCGACAGCGTCGCCACCAAACGCACACTGAATTAGCAAGAAAAAAGCGCGGCTTGCAGGCGGGCCGCGCTCATCAAAGCAATAACGCCGTCGCAATTGCGTCGTCGAATGTCAGCGGCCGAACTTAGCGTCCGGGGCCGGCCGCCTGATGTTCCACGTATGCGGCAATACAAGTGCCGTGGTCGCAGATCGGCGCGGCACTCGAAACGCGCGCGAGCGCGAACCACACGGCGGCCGTCGCAACACCAATCAAAATCTTGACTGCAATATCGCCCATGAGAGACCGCCCATGAGAGCCCCCGTCTTACCGGCAGCCGTTAGCGCCCGTCATTGGCGCCCGCGTACTCCGTACGTGCTGGCTCGTATAATTAATTGCACTCATCCGGGTCTAGTTCCGCCGGCTTGAGCAATTTCAGCGCGCCATATCGGCGACCGGTCGCGGCGATGTTTTTACTGCAGTGCGGTAATTACGTAATGTTATTATAAATCAGTAAGTTGTGTAAAAATAAGATCGATTTATTGAATATTCACATTGCAGTGCACAAATTCGACTAAATTGGCAGGCAGATATGGAACTCAATTGGAGGGGCCATGATTCGGCGACAGATTTCAATGCGTTCACAGGCCGTTGCGGCGATTTTGGCAGGATTTGCGATCGTGATCGGCGCCGAGTGCGTGGGCGCAGCGTCCCGCCACGATATGTTTGACGCGGCAGACGTCACTGGCACGGTCAACCAGGCGGCGATGTTCGGCCCGGCCGAGCTCGATCCGGCGTTTCAGCAGAAACTCTTGCAACGGACCCGCGGCCGCTACGAGCACGTGCACCCGCTCGACTAAATAAGAGCTAGAGCCATGATCCGGAAAAAGCCTGTCCTCGGACTTGATCCGAGGATGGAAACCGACTTTCCGAAAAGTTCATGCTCAATCAAAATCCCAGAGCGACAAACGATTCCGTCTGAAACAATTGCGCTCTAGGACGCCGGCTCCGCCGGTACGGCGATTTCGTCCGGCGCAAAGACGTAGGTCGAGCTGCAAAACTCGCAAGTGACGGTGATCCGGCCGTTCTCGACCATGTCGTCGCGATCTTCCTGCGAAAAGCTCTTCAGCATGTTTTCGACACTGTCGCGCGAGCACGAGCATTGCGCGTTGACCGGCGCAGCGCGGAACACGCGCACGCCGCGTTCGTGGAACAGGCGGTAAGCGAGCCGCTCGCTCGACAGATCGGGATCGAGCAGCTCGATATCGTCCACGGTTTCAATGAGCGATCGGCCTTCGACCCAGGCATCGTCTTCAGCCACGATATGCGGCGCCGTGCCCGGCGGCGCATCGCCCGGATCGAGATCGACCTGGCGCTGACGCTCGGTCGAATTGGGCAGGAACTGCAGCATGATGCCACCGGCGCGCCAATGCCGGCGCGCGCCGTTTTCGCCGGCGCGGAATTCCTCGGCGACCGCGAGCCGCACCCGCGTCGGAATCTGCTCCGAACGCAGGAAATATTCATGCGCGGCCTGTTCGAGGCCGCCGCCCTCCAGCGCCACGAGCCCTTGATAGCGGCTCATTTCGCCGCCCTGATCGATGGTCATGGCGAGATGGCCGCGGCCGAGCAGCTTGCCCGGCGCAACCTCGCCGTTGGCGATCGCGTCCGCCACCCGCTTGGCGTCGAACCGCGCGCAAGCCCGCACATTGCCGGGCGACGTGAAGTCGACCACCAGCATGCGCACCGGGCCGTCACCTTGCGTTTGCAGGATGAAGCGGCCGTCAAATTTCAGGCTCGAGCCGAGCATGACCGTGAGCACGATCGCCTCGCCAAGGAGTTTGGCCACCGGCGCGGGATAATCGTGACTGCTCAGGATGGTATCGACCGCCGGGCCGAGCCGCACGATACGGCCGCGCAAATCCAGCGCCTTGACCGCGAACGGCAAGATCGTGTCATCGAGACCGGTCCGATCGGGCTCGCGGGTGGGGATGGCGAAATCGGGTTTGTTCATCGCGCCCTAATATAGGTGTCGAAGGCCCGATTGGGAGGCCGTTGTAAGCCGTTGCGCATCACCGACAAAGGCTCGCACGCGAACACAAAGACACGCGAACACAAAGCTGAAAACCGCGGACTACCGCCCGCCGGCGTGCAGGCACCAGGTCAAAATGCCCTTCTGCGCGTGCAGCCGATTTTCCGCCTCGTCGAAGACCACCGACTGCGGCCCGTCCATGACTTCGTCGGTGACCTCTTCGCCGCGATGCGCGGGCAGGCAGTGCATGAACAGCGCGTCCGGCTTGGCCCGCGCCATGAGGCGGGCATTGACCTGGTAGCGCTTGAGGAGATTGTGCCGGCGCGCGCCATTGCGGTCGCCCATCGACACCCAGGTATCGGTGACGACGCAATCGGCGCCTTTCACCGCGTCCTCCGGATCGGCGCCGACAGTGATATCGGCACCGGACGACTTGATCCACTGCACCAGGGGCTTTTTCGGCGCCAGTTCCGGCGGCGAAGCGACCCGCAAGCGGAAATCGAAGCGCTCGGCGGCGTGCATCCAGGAGGTGAGCACATTGTTGGCGTCACCGGTCCAGGCCACGGTGCGGCCGCGGATCGGGCCGCGCTTCTCCTCGAATGTCATGACGTCGGCCATGACCTGGCAGGGATGCGAGCGCCGCGTCAGCCCGTTGATCACCGGCACGGTCGCATGGCGCGCCAGTTCGGCCACATCATCGGGATTGAGCGTGCGGATCATGATGGCGTCGATATAGCGCGACAGCACGCGCGCGGTGTCGGCGAGCGTCTCGCCGCGGCCGAGCTGCATCTCCTCCGCGGTGAGCAGCAGCACGTCACCGCCGAGCTGGCGCATGCCGACTTCGAACGACACGCGCGTGCGCGTCGAGGGCTTCTCGAAAATCATCGCCAGAGTCTTGCCGGCAAGCGGATGCTCGGCGCGCGCCGGCTTCGACTTCATGACGCGCGCATCGTCGATCATCGCGCGGAGATCCGCAGCCGGAATATCGGAAAGCTCGAGGAAGTGACGAACGCCGTTCATCCCGCCGCCTGTTCCTTCTGCTTCTCGGCGTGACTGCGAGCGAGCTTGGCGCAGGCGCGGTCGAGCCGGGTCACGCCTTCGGCGATTTCCTGCTCGTTGATGATAAGCGGCGGTACCAGACGCATGACATTGTCGCCGGCCGGAAGCGTGATCATTTTTTCGCCGCGGCAGGCATCGATGAGCTCCGCAAGCGGAACGACAGCCTTGACGCCCATCAGCAGGCCTTCGCCGCGCACATCGGCAATGATCGAGGGATAACGGTCCTTGATCTCGGCGAGCCTCTGCTTCAACACGAGCCCGGTGCGCTGCACCCGCTCGAAAAAGCCCGGCGCCAGCATGACATCAAGGACGGCATTGGCCGCACTCATCGCCAGCGGATTGCCGCCGAAGGTGGAGCCGTGGGTTCCTGCTGTCATGCCCTTGGCCGCTTCGGCCGTGCCGAGGAACGCACCGACCGGGAAACCGCCGCCCAGCGCCTTGGCGAGCCCCATGATGTCAGGCGTGACGCCGACACCCTGATGCGCAAACAGATAGCCGGTGCGGCCCATGCCGCTCTGCACTTCGTCGAACACCAGAAGGAGCCCGTGCTGATCGCAGAGCTCGCGCAGCGCCCTGAGGAAGGACGGCTCGACCACGCGCACGCCGCCTTCGCCCATAATCGGCTCAATCAGGATCGCCGCCGTTTCCGGACCGATGGCGCGTTTGACGGCATCGATATCGCCGAACGGAACCTGATCGAAGCCTTCCACCACCGGGCCGAAGCCTTCGAGATATTTCTTCTGCCCGCCGGCGGCGAGCGTCGCCAGCGTCCGGCCGTGGAACGCGCCTTCGAAAGTGATGATGCGGCAGCGCTCGGGCGCGCCGTTCGCCGCATGGTATTTGCGCGCCATCTTGATGCAGCCTTCCATGGCCTCGGCGCCGGAATTGCAGAAAAACACGAAATCGGCGAACGAGGCGTCGCACAGCCGCTGGGCGACGTGGTCGGCCTCCGGAATCTCATAGTGATTGGAGACGTGCCAGAGTTTCTGCGCTTGCGCGGTCAGCGCCGCGACCAGATGCGGATGGGCATGACCGAGCGCGTTCACGGCGACGCCGGAGGTAAAGTCCAGATAGCGCTCGCCGTCCGTCGAGGTCAGCCACACGCCTTCACCCCGCTCGAAAGCAAGGTGAACGCGCGCATAAGTGGGCAACAGATGCGATGTCACGGGTCAGATCCGAAGCCGCCGCGCGACGTTTTGCGCGGCTAAAATGCAATGTGCCGCCTCTCCGGGCGGCACGGAGCGATATTTTATTTGGACGCGCCCCACTGTCAACACAGGATAATTAGGCGCTCCGGACTCGTTTTGTACCCATATCATCCACATCTCAGCACGAATGTGTGGAAGTGGCTTGTGCAACTCTTGCGCCGGAGTCCCGCCATATTGTAGCATTTTTCTCGTCAAGTACGACATATCGTGCGGCGGACAGTCATCTGAAGAGTTGTCGGTTGAGTACGTGTTGGGCGGCGGCGCGTCGCCCGGCGTGGCGATGGATTCCGCCCAGGCCAGAGATTTGGCCCAACGCATAGCGGTGAGGAGAATTAGCTCATGTCGTGGACGGACGAGCGGGTCGAGCTTCTGAAAAAGCTGTGGTCGGACGGCCTTTCGGCCAGTCAAATCGCGGCTGAGCTCGGCGGCATTACGCGCAATGCGGTGATCGGCAAAGTGCACCGGCTGGGGCTTTCCGGCCGCGCCAAGAGCACGTCGAGTGCAGCGCCGCGGCAACGCAAGACGCGCGCGCCATCGCATATGTTGCGCATCGGCCGGCCCGCGATCCGCGGCAATACCGCGCTCGCGCATGCCTATGAGATCGAAACGGAAGCCGAGCCGGAACTGATCGACAACATCATCCCGATCGGCCAGCGCCGCACCATCCTCGAATTGAACGAGCAGACCTGCCGTTGGCCGGTCGGCGATCCTGGCAGCGGCGACTTTTTCTTCTGCGGCGGTAATACGATCGGCGCCCTGCCCTATTGCGCCTATCACTCGCGGGTGGCGTATCAGCCGGCGAGCGACCGGCGCCGCGACAAACGCCCGCCGCGGTGAGCAGCGCACGCAGCACCGCTCGCAACTCCGATCATCTCTCATGCCTCGCACCAGCGGGGCATTTTTTATGCGCGACAAATCCATGCGCAACAAACTCGCGCTCGGCGCATTGCCGTCTGCAATGCCCATACCCGATCTCTTCGCTTATCGGATCGTCCGCCGGACCCTGTTCTGCTTCAATCGAATAGGATCAAGATCCGGCTTTTCTTTTAAGCCTGATCTTTTCCGAAACTCGGTTCCCACTTTTTGGGATCATGCTCCGGAAAGGCTCTGGCGTGAAGCGACGTCAGCTTGCTTTGCCGAAACGGTCGTCCAGCGAATAGCCGGCACCGCGCACCGTGCGGATCGGATCCGTCGTATGGCCGCGGTTGAGCGCCTTGCGCAGGCGACCGACATGCACGTCGACGGTACGCTCGTCGATATAGACATCGCTGCCCCACACGCCGTCGAGCAACTGCTCGCGAGAGAACACCCGTCCCGGACGCTCCATCAGATATTCGAGCAGGCGGAATTCGGTCGGCCCGAGATCGACCGGGCGGCTGGAGCGCGACACCCGCTTCTTCTCGCGGTCAAGTTCGAGGTCGCCGATATTGAGGATCATGGCGACACGCTCGGGGCTGGCGCGGCGCAACAGCGCGCGCACCCGCGCCAGAAGTTCCGGCACCGAGAACGGCTTGACGATATAATCGTCGGCGCCGGTGGCGAGCCCGCGCACGCGCTCGCTTTCCTCGCCGCGCGCCGTAAGCATGATGATCGGCAGGCTTTGGGTCTGCGGCCGCGCCCGCAGCCGTCGGCACAGTTCGATGCCGGACAGGCCCGGCAGCATCCAGTCGAGAACGACAAGATCCGGCGCGGTTTCTTTGAGCCGCGTATCGGCATCGTCGCCGCGCGTCACCGCATCGACCTCGTAGCCCTCGGCTTCGAGGTTGTAGCGCAGCAATGTAGTCAGCGGCTCCTCGTCTTCCACGATGAGGATGTTGGCACCCATCCCGGTCTCCTATTTCTGCAGTGCGGCTGCCGGAAAACTCGTGGTGTCACCCTTTGGACGCTGGTCGGTAATCGGACGGCCTTCAACCATGTAATAGACGGTCTCGGCGATGTTGGTGGCGTGGTCACCCATCCGCTCGATGTCCTTGGCGCAAAACATCAGATGCATGCAGAAGGTGATGTTGCGCGGGTCTTCCATCATGTAGGTCAGGAGCTCGCGGAACAGCGAGGTGCACATCGAATCGATTTCTTCGTCGCCGTTCCACACCGCGAGCGCGCCTTGCAGGTCGCGGTTGGCATAGGCGTCGAGCACTTGTTTGAGCTGGCCGAGCACGAGCGCGGACATATGCTCCACACCGCGGATCAGTTTTTGCGGATAGAAGTCGCCGTCCAGCGCGACGACGCGCTTGCCGATATGCTTGGCGTGGTCGCCGATGCGCTCGAGATCGTTGCACACGCGCATGGCGCCGACGCATTCGCGCAGGTCGACCGCCATCGGCTGCCGGCGTGCGATAGTGAGGATCGCTTTTTCCTCGACTTCGCGCTGCATGATGTCGATGGCGGGATCGGTGGCGATCACGCGCTCGCCCAGTTCCATATCGCGGTCGACCAGGGCCTGAACGGAATCGGCGATCTGCCGTTCAACGAGCCCGCCCATTTCAGCGACCTTACGGGTGATCTCCTGCAGATCGCTATCGAACGCCTTGGTCGTGTGGTCGACCCTGGTGGTCGTGGTGATATCGGTCATGTCTGTTGTTACCCGAAGCGGCCGGTGATGTAATCTTGCGTCCGCTGATCTTGCGGCGCGGTGAACATTTTACTCGTCGCATCGAATTCAATCAGCTCACCGAGATACATGAAGGCGGTGAACTCCGAGACGCGCGCGGCTTGCTGCATGTTGTGCGTGACGATCGCGATCGTATAGTCGTCCGTCAACTCGTCGATCAGTTCCTCGATCTTGGCGGTCGAGATCGGATCGAGCGCCGAACAGGGCTCGTCGAACAGGATCACTTCCGGCCGCACCGCGACGGTGCGGGCGATGCACAGCCGCTGTTGCTGGCCGCCGGACAAACTCTGGCCATTGGCGTTGAGCTTGTCCTTGACCTCGTCCCACAGGGCCGCACGCCGCAGCGAGGTTTCGACGCGGCCGTCGATCTCCGATTTCGACATCTTTTCGTACAGCCTGATGCCGAAGGCGATGTTCTCGTAAATCGACATCGGGAACGGCGTCGGCTTCTGGAACACCATGCCGACGCGCGCGCGGAGCAAATTGAGGTCCTGTTTCGGCGACAGGATATTGCCGCCGTCGAACAAGACTTCGCCGGTGGCGTGCTGATGCGGATAGAGGTCGTACATCCGATTGAGCACGCGCAACAACGTCGATTTGCCGCAGCCCGAAGGCCCGATAAAGGCGGTGACCTTGTTCTCATAGAGGGAAAGCGTGATCGATTTCAGCGCCTTCAATTCGCCGTAGAAGAAATTGAGGTCGCGGATCGTGATTTTGTCCTTTAGGCCCGCCCGATCAGTCGCGGCATGACTCACGGCGGGTACGGACACTGAAGCAACGCTGCTCATGCTCATGACTGTTTTCCTGATGCGACAAGGGCGCGTGCGCTGACGCTCAAAGCGAGCACCGCAAGCGTGATGATGAGGGCGCCGGTCCAGGCCAGCGACTGCCAATCGTGGTAGGGGCTGAGCGCGAACTGGAAGATGACGACGGGGAGGCTCGAGACCGGCGCGTTGAGGTTCGTGCTCCAGAACTGGTTATTGAGCGAAGTGAAGAGGAGCGGCGCGGTTTCACCGCTGATCCGGGCGACAGCCAGCAGCACTCCGGTCACCATGCCGGCGCGGGCGGCGCGATAACAAATGTGCCGAATGGCGAGCGAGCGCGGCAGACCAATGGAGGTCGCGGCTTCGCGCAACGCGTTGGGGACCAGCGTCAGCATGTCCTCGGTCGTGCGCACCACCACCGGAATGACGAGTACAGCCAGCGCGACACCGCCAGCCCAGCCGGAGAAGTGTCCCATCGGCGCGACCATGACCTCGTAGATGAAAAGCCCGATCACGATGGATGGGGCGCTCAGCAGGATGTCGTTGATGAAGCGGACGACGCTAGTCAACTTATCGTGGCGGCCGTACTCGGCCATATAGGTGCCGGCGAGGATGCCGATCGGCGTGCCGATCACGACGGCGATGATGGTCAGGATCAGACTGCCGACGATCGGGTTGAGGAGACCACCGGCCGAACCGGGCGGCGGTGTCATTTGGGTGAATACCGCGAGCGACAGACCGCTGAAGCCCTGCCACAGCAGCGACCCCAGGATAAGCACCAGCCAGCCCAGGCCGAGCGCCGTCGCAGCGAAGGCCAACCCCGTCGTGATGACATTGGTACGGCGGCGGCTGGAATAGCGAGAGGGTAAGATCGTTTCCGGCATGCGTCACCCGATCCGGCGTTCGATGCGCATCAGCATATAACGCGCGATGGCGAGCACGATGAAAGTGATCACGAACAGGATCAGGCCGAGCGTGATCAGCGCGGACGTGTACAAATCTCCCACCGCCTCGGTGAATTCGTTGGCGATGGTGGCGGAAATGGTCGTGCCGGGCGCCAGCAGCGACGCCGAGATGCGGTGGGCGTTGCCGATGACAAAGGTGACCGCCATGGTTTCGCCGAGTGCGCGGCCCAGGCCCAGCATGACCCCGCCAATGACGCCGACCCGGGTATAGGGCAACACCACGTTGCGCACCACTTCCCACGTCGTGCAGCCAAGGCCGTAGGCCGCTTCCTTGAGCACAGGTGGCACCGCTTCGAATACATCGCGCGTGATCGAGGTCACGAAAGGCAGCACCATGATGGCAAGGATCAGTCCCGAGGTCAGCATGCCGATGCCGTAGGGCGGCCCGGCGAACAGCGAGCCGATGCCCGGCAGGTTGCCGAGCGTATTAATCAGGAACGGTTGCAGCGTCTGTTGCAGGAATGGGGCGAACACGAACAAGCCCCAGATGCCGTAAATGATGCTCGGAATACCGGCGAGCAGTTCGATGGCAATGCCGATCGGCCGCCGCAGCCATTGCGGGCACAATTCGGTGAGGAAGAAGGCGATCATCAGGCCCACCGGAACCGCGATCAGCATGGCGATGAACGACGTGATAATCGTGCCGTAGATCGCCGGCAGTGCGCCGAACTTATCGGTGACCGGATTCCAGCTCTCACTCACCAGGAAGCCGAAGCCGAAGGTCTTGATCGCCGGCAGCGAGCCGATAACCAGCGAGAAGATAACGGCGCTGAGCAGCAACAGCACGCCGATCGCCGCGGCGCGCGTCATGTGACGAAACGCATCGTCGCCAAGGCGGAGCCGGTTGAGCACCCTGGCGCGTGTCGCGGCTTCGCGGCTCACGACAGCATGGTTCTGTAGCGCAACATCAACCACGGATCGCCTCCCCGCGGGATCCACAATGACGCTCGCCTTCATTCAGGCTTCGGAGCGCCATTCAAACAACCCACCGGCCGCCACATCAGACAATCTGCGCGGCAAGCCGGTGGAACGAAAGAAGGCAAGGCACCAAGGTGCACCGATGGGCGCCTCGCCACAGTGCGTCAGCAGTTACTTCAGCGTCAGTTTCAGCGGCTTACCGTCGCTGCCCTTGATCTCTTTGGCCCACATGGCCTCGACGTCAGTCGCAACCTTCTGCGGCATCGGAACGTAGACGAGGTCTTCGGCCATTTTGGCGCCCTTGGAATAGGCCCAAGCGAAGAACTTCAGCGCCTCGGCGGCCTCGTCCGGCTTCGGCGGCGCCTTCGGGATCAGGATAAAGGTCGCAGCGGTCATCGGCCAGGAGCCGGCGCCCGGTTGGTTGGCGAGAATCACGCCATAACCCGGCACAGAGTTCCAGTCGGCGTTGGCCGCAGCAGCTTGAATGGCTTCGCTGGTCGGCGAAACGGTCTTGCCGTCCTTGTTGACCATTTTCACGTAGGCAAGCTTGTTCTGCAGGGCGTAGGCGTATTCGACATAACCGATGGAGCCCTTGGTCTGGGCCTCATTATTCGACACGCCCTCATTGCCCTTGGCGCCAATGCCGACCGGCCATTCCACCGACGTATTGAAGCCGACCTTCGATTTCCAGTCCGGGCTCACCTCCGATAGGTAATAGGCGAAATTGAAGGTGGTGCCGGAACCGTCGGACCGGTGCACGACGGCAATGGCCTGCGACGGAAGCTTGGCGTTGGGATTGAGCTTCTTGATCGCCGGATCATCCCAAGTCTTGATATCGCCAAGATAGATCTTGGCCAGCGTCGGCCCATCGAGAACGAGATCGCCGGCATTGACGCCGTCGAGGTTCACGACCGGCACGATGGCGCCCATGACCATCGGAAATTGCGCGAGACCGTTCTTATCCAGGTCCTCGCCCTTCAGCGGCGCATCGGAAGCGCCGAACGTCACGGTTCTCGCCTCGATCTGCTTGATGCCACCGCCGGAACCGATCGACTGGTAGTTGAGACCGACGCCCGTCTCCGTCTTATATGCGTCCGCCCATTTGGCGTAGATCGGATAGGGGAAAGTGGCGCCGGCGCCCGAAATGTCCATGGCAGCGGCGGGAAGCACCGTCGCGGCCAGGAAGCCGGCGACGGCAAGTGTCCTGAGATGTTTCACTTGGTTTCTCCTGTGGTGGAAACTCGGGGCGACGCGGGTCGCCGACCCAAACCCGGTCAAAGTCCCGGCCTAAAGTTCCGATCGAAGTCGGCTAGACGTCCCTGTTGGGGAGCTTCTGTCGAGCTCTCAGTTGGTCAGAAGCACGCTGTACGAAGAATGGCCCGAAGGGGACCGATCCGCAGCGCAGGCATAGTTATGTTCGGCACATCACGGTTCTATGAGCCGCACATGACAATCGGATGACAGTATAAGTGACTGATACAGCGACAATTTATCGCGGATGCGCGGGGACCGCGGTGGGCAAATGGACGGTGAACGTGGCGCCCGCTCCCGGCGCGCTATCGATAGTCAAGCGGCCGCGATGGCGGTTAAGGATGTGCTTGACCAGAGCCAATCCGAGGCCGGTTCCGCCTTGGGCGCGGCTTTCTCCGACATCGACCCGATAGAAGCGCTCGGTGAGCCGCGGCAGATGTTCCGGCGCAATGCCGGGCCCGTAATCGCGCACGCTGACCAGCGCCTCGGGCTCGCCGTCGGCGGATGCGCCGGTCGCAACCTTGATGTCGACGCGCCGGCCGGCGGCGCCGTATTTGAGCGCGTTTTCGACCAGGTTCTCGAAGACGCGGACTAACTCGTCGTGATCGCCGTGCACAGCGAGCGCATTGCCGGCATCGATATGCAGGCTGACGCCGCGGTCGCGCGCCAGCGTTTCCAAACCGTCGGCGACTTGGCGAACAATCGGCACCAGATCGACCGGCGTGTCGGGCCGGCGATGCGCATTGAGCTCAATCCGCGACAATGACAGCAGATCGTCGATCAAGCGCGCCATGCGGCGCGCCTGTTCCTGCATGATGGCGAGAAAGCGCGCGCGCGCCTTGGCATCCTCGCGCGCGGAACCTTGCAGCGTCTCGATGAAGCCAAGGAGCGCCGCGAGCGGGGTGCGCAATTCGTGGCTGGCATTGGCGACGAAGTCGGCGCGCATTTCCTCGACCCGGCGCAGCGGGGTGAGGTCGTGAAACGTCATCAGCACCAGATCGGGCCGCACCGCATTGGCGCCGCGCTTGACCGGCATGATGATGGTTTCGAACCAGCGGTCGAGCGGCACGCGCTCGAAATAAACCACGCGCTGCTCTTCGCCTTGCGACGCGGCGCGGCCGATGGCCTCGATCAGTTCCGGCATTCGCAAGGCAAATGACACCGGTTCGCCCTGCCGCAAGGCCGGCGCCAGCGCGCGGGCGCGCTCGTTGAGCGCCAGCACCCGGCCGTCACGGTCGAGTGCAACGACGGGATCCGGCAGGCCGGCGACGACGGCGCGCAGCAGATCGTCGCCGCGCTCAGAAATGGCGATCGGCTGGCGGCGCTCTTCCTCTTCGCCGGTGCGCACCGCGAACACGGCGGCCGCCGCGATAATGGCGAAACCCGCCAGCGCATAGGAATAAGTCAGCGCACCCGCCAAGACCAACGCGGCGAACACCAGCGCCGCTGCCGCGATCACCAGCCGGCCACCGCGCCAGCGCCGGCTCGCCAATGACGCCCGGTCTTCGGCCAAGCTCATGAAATTCCTCGCGGCAACACCTTCTCCGCAAAAATTTCGCGCGGATGGTCGCCGCGAACTATGTCGGCGGCGACGGCTGATTTATGCGACGCGCGGCGCGACTGAGCAAGGCTTCGCGAATTCCAAGCACGGCAAGCGAGATCACAAAGGGAATAATGTAATAAAGCAGGCGGAACAACAGCAGCCCGGCAAGCAGGTCTTCCTTGTCGAATTGCCAGAGCGCCACCATCATGGCGGCATCGAACACGCCGAGACCGCCCGGCGCGTGACTGGCGAAACCCAACAAAGTTGCGGCGACAAAGATTACGGCGACAGTGACAAAGCCGAGATTTGGCTCGTCGGGCACCAGCATATACATCGCAGCCGCGCAGCAGGCGAGGTCGATAATGCCGATGGCGATCTGAATGAGCGTCAGCGGGCCGCCGGGCAGCGTCACTTGCCAGCCATCGCGGCCGATGACGCGCGGCTTGACCCAGACCCACGCGACGTAAGCGACAAGCAGCGTCAGAATGACCAGCGCGATCGTGCGATTGCACCACAGCGGCAATTGATCGATGGCGCGCGCGGCTTGCGGCGCCCGCAGCACGCCGAGCCCCAGCACGGTGGCGTTACCGAGCCAGAAGGTCAGCCCGGAGAGAAAGCAGATTTTGGTGACCTCGATGACGCTCAGCCCCCAGTTCGAATAGATGCGATAGCGCACCGCGCCGCCGGAAAAGACGCTGGCGCCGACATTGTGGCCGATGGCATAGCTGGTGAAGCCGGCAAGCGCGGCAACGCGGTAAGGCACTTCCGCGCGGCCGATCGTGCGCAGCGCGAACAGATCGTAGAAAGTCAGCGTCAGATAGCCGGCGACGACGAACAGGCCGGCGATGATCAAGGTCCTCCAGTCGGTCGCATCGATGGCATCGACCAACGCGTCGGTATCGATGTCGCGCAGGATACGGTAGAGCACGACCACGGCGATCGTGATCATGGTCAGGCTGATCAGGATGCCGAGCTTGCGCAAACCGATCTTACGATCGAAGAAGTGCGCGTGACCGCGCAGCGACTTCAAAAGACCGCCCTCCGAACCGGCTGCTTGTGCATCCATCAATAATTCTCGTTCCGCTTCTTATTCCAATCGACGTCTTACGAATCCGTGCCGGCCATCAAGCCGTAAGCTTCCTTAGGAAAAACCGGGGCGGCAGCCGGGGTCATTGGGCAGGATGCAGAGTTCGCAGGATACATATTTCGGTGTTCCCGTAATGCCGAAACTCGCAGCGAAATGTGTCGCAAACCCAGGCAAAATCGGAATCGGACGCTCGCAGGAACCGGCCCCCACTAGCAGATGTTCTCCGGCCGCGCGAGGACGGGATTCCGCTTCATCCATCTCCCTTATTTGGGTCCGTATTGTTACCTAAACACAACCGGCCTGGCGCGATGTTTGGCCACACCCCCATCTGCCAAGCCTCTGACAAGCCTTAGCGGCGCCTGCTATCGTCGCCGCAAATCGTTGAGGAAACGCTCCCGTATCGCGGGTCGGCACAGAAAAACATCGAGAGGGCATCATGAACGACCATCCCATCGCACGACGCACCCTGCTCGCAGGCGCGGGTTTTGGAGTTGGCGCCAGCCTTGGAGCAAGCCTCATCGGCGGCGTAACGCCCGCGCGAGCGGAGGCCGCCGAACCCTCGGGCAATATCTGGAGCGGTGAATATTGGGCCAATAAGGGCGATGTGAAGCTGTTCATGTATCGAAAACGCGTCGGCGCGCCAACTCCGGGCGCGCAGCCGCTTCCCGTGCTGTTCCTGGTGCATGGCTCGTCGCTGTCGTCGCTGTCGAGCTATGACCTGACCGTTCCCGGCAAAGGCGAATATTCGCTGATGGATGTCTTTGCCCGTTACGGCTTTGACGTCTGGACTATGGATCACGAGGGTTATGGCCGCTCGACCGTGACGTCGGGCAATTCCGATATCGCAAGCGGCGTCGCCGACCTCACGGCCGGCCTGGACGTGCTGCAGCGCGAAACCGGCCGGACGAAATATCACGTCTTCGGCAAATCCTCCGGCGCCATCCGCGCCGGCGCCTTTGCCCAGGCCAAGCCCGATCGCGTCGAACGCCTGATCCTCACCGCCTTCACCTATAAGGGCAGCGGCGCGGCCGAGATCGGTCGCCGGCAAGCACACCTCGCCGAATTGCGCGCGAGCCCGCGGCGCAAGCGCGACGCCGCGATGATCCATTCGATCTTCAGCCGCGACGGCCATCCTTCCGCCTACGATCCCGCTGTCGCCGACGCGCTCGTCGCCAGCGAAATGAAATACGGCGACAGCGTGCCGGCCGGCACTTATATCGACATGGCGGCGAACCTGCCGCTGGTCGATCCGACCAAAGTAACGTGCCCGGTGCTGATGACGCGCGGCGAATGGGACGGCAATTCGACCAATGCCGACCTGCTCGACTTCTTCGCGCAATTGCCGAATGGCGACCGGCAATATGTCATCCTGCCGAACACGTCGCACAGCGAAGTCTTCGGCAAGAGCCGGCCATTGCTCTGGTACGCGATGAAGAACTTTTTGTCCGAGCCGACGCCGGAAGCGAGCTGAGCGTTGTCATTCCGGGGCCGAGCGAAGCGAGGAACCCGGAATCCATAACCACGGTGTTTTGCGCATCAGCTCGAACCTCACCGATCGTGATTATGGATTCCGGGTTCGCGCTGCGCGCGCCCCGGAATGACATCATGAAAGTTCGCCACCGATAAAGAATTCGCGCAGTTCGTTATAGGTCTCTTCCGGCGCCTCTTCCATGAGGTAGTGCCCGCTCGGCACCGATCGCGCGCCGCGAATATCGGTGGCGTAGCGATTCCAGATTTCGGCGGGAGCCGGCTTTGAATTCCTGCCGACGCTGCCGGTCGCGCCCCATAATATGAGCAGCGGCACGGTCACTTTCTTCCCGGCCTCGAAATCCTTGGTATCCATCTCGAAGTCGACGCCTGCCGTGGCGCGGTAATCCTCGCACATGGCATGGACCGTCGCCGGATTGCGGAAATAGCGCTTATACTCGGCGAGCGCCGCCGGATCGAAGAAGCTCAGGCCCTGTTTGGTCTTCGACAGCTTCTTTTCGATGAAGAAATCCGGCTCAGCGCTCATCAGCCGTTCGGGGAAATCGTAGGGCTGGATCATGAACAGCCAGTGCCATGAAAACGTGGCCCAGGCCTTGTTCATGTTGTTGTAGAGGTGATGCTGCGGGATGATGTCGAGGATCGCGGCGCGTGCGAATTTTTCCGGACGATCGAGGCACATGCGGTGCAGCACGCGGGCGCCGCGATCGTGGCCGGCGCAATAGAATTTATCAAAGCCGAGCTGCTCCATCACTTCGAACTGATCCTGGCCCATGGCGCGGAACGAATAGTTCTCGTGATTGTCGCCGCCCGGCACTTTTTCGGATTCGCCATAACCGCGCAGGTCGGTGGCAACGACGGTGAATTCTTCCGCCAGGCGCGGCGCGAATTTCTGCCACGACAGATGGCTGAACGGATTGCCGTGCAACAAGAGAAGCGGCGGGCCTTTGCCGCCCTTGAGCGTGACGATGCGCGCGCCTGAAGTCTTGATCTCGCTCTTGGTGAAGCCTTCGAAAAACATCGGGCGTCTTCTCCACTCTTGCTATTGTCGGCCGTCCTATTGTTCTTGCCGCCGATGATCGAGTAAATCGAGTGAACCCGCAACCACCGCGCGGCACGTTGGCCGCGCATGTTTAGGGGAGCATGATCTTTTCGGAAAACCGGTATCCACTTTTCCGGATCATGCTCAAACCAACGTAAAGGGAAGAAAATGCCGCCGTCAGATATCGACCTGCAATCCGGATTCCGCCTGCCGCTGCCCAAGCGCGACGACTTGGACGAAGCCGGCAAGCGCGCTTACGACCGCGCCGCGACGCCCGGCAAAACCATTGTCGGCTTGCGCGGGCCGGCCGGCATTCATCTCTACAGCACGGGCACGGTGGACGCGCACAATACGCTGAACTCGTATTTGCGCTTCCAGGCGGGCTTCGATCCGAAGATCCGCGAAGTCGCGATCCTTGCCGTCGCGCGCGAAATGGACAGCGCGTTCGAATGGGCGGCGCACGAGCCTGAAGCGCTGCAGGTCGGCGTACCGGCCGACGTCATCGACATCATCAAGCATCGCAAAAGCACGCAAGGCATCGACGAAACTTATGCCGCGATCATCGCGCTCGGCCGCGAGGCCGTCGGCAAGCATAAGGTCACGTCAGCGGCCTTCGCGCGCGTCAAAGCTTTGTTCGAGCCGACCAAGCTGGTGCAGCTCGTCATGCTGATGGGCGTTTATGCCTCTACGGCGATCCTGCTGGCCGCCTTCGACATGCAAGTGCCGGACGGCAAGCCGACGTTGCCGGCGACGTAACGCTGCGTCGTCCCCGCGAAAGCGGGGACCCATACTCACTGCCGGTGCAGAACTTGCACCACCGGGACTATGGATTCCCGCTTGCGCGGGAATGACTAAAGTTACTTCTTCTTGTCGAAGCCCAGCTCGCTCCAGCGCGCTTGGACCGCGTCGATGTCTTTTTTCTCCGGCCACACCGTCGGCGGGAAACGCGCGCCGCCGAGGTCGGGATCGGGATCGTGGTCGAGATTGATCGTGGCGTCGATCAGCATGCGATTCCACTTGCCGGTGCCGTAGAGTGACGTGTTGCGGTCGCGCTTGCGGGTCGACGGATCGAGCCCCAGTCCGAAGGTCGACGGCATGATGATCACGTCGTCCTCGCCGGCATTGACGCGATAGGCGACGGCCCAATCGACCGCGGCATAATCGTGAATGTCGATATCGTCGTCGACCACCGTGACGTGCTTGTAGCGCACGTGACCGGCGGAAGAGCCCCACAGCGCGTTCGCGACCTGCTTGGCCTGGCCGCGATAGCTCTGCTTGATCTGCACAAAAATATTCACGCCGGCCTGCACCGGCGGGCACCACACGTCGGTGATGCCCGGCACTCCGGCGCGATCGAGCACGTTCCACGCCGTCGCCGCACGCATGATCGAGGAGCACATGCCGTTCTCGGAGAAGCAGCCGGGCATCGAGCCTTCGATGGTGCCGCGGAAGATCGGATCCTTGCGATGGGTGATGGCGGTGACGCGGATGGTCGGCTTCGGCGATTTGTCGCCGGCGACATAGCCGGTGACCTCAGCGAACGGGCCTTCCATCGTATAGGTCTCGGGATCGAGCCCGAGATAGCCTTCGATCACAATTTCGGCCGTGGCCGGCACGTGCAGATCGACGGTTTCACATTTCACGAGCTCGACCGGCGCGCCGCGCACCGCGCCGATGACATCGTATTCGCACAGGCCCTTCGGCACCGGCGAGCCGGCGACAAAGCCGAGCGACGGCTCCCAGCCGATGGCGACCGCGATCGGCATTTCCTTGTGGCCCTTCTCCTGCCACGCCGTGACGTGATGGCCGATATGCTGGGCGCGCCACATCAGGATCGGAATCTTGTTCTTGCCGGCGAGCATGCCGCGATAGATGCCGACATTCATCACATTGGTGTCGGGATCCTTGGTGACGACGCCGCCGTAAGTCATAATGTAGCGGCCGCCGTCGAGCCTGTTCCATTGCGGCACCGGCAGCTCGTAGAGATCGATATCGTCGCCTTTGACGATGTTCTCCTTCACCGGACCGGTGGCGACGATTTTCGGCGGCACACTGTCCGAGAGCACGGTGCGGCCGAGCTTCACCAATTCGCGCGGATGGGTGTCCGGCGGCAGGCCGAACATCATGGCGACGCGGCGCGCGCTGGAGAGGCCGCCGGTGAAAACCTGGCGGCAGCGCGCATTGGCGCCGTAGTCCTTGATGTTGCTGAACAGCACCGCGGGCCCGGTGCCGGCGCCTTGCGCCAACCGCGCGATAGTGCCGAGCTCGATGTCCCAATCGACCTCGGCCTCGACGCGCTGCACTTCGCCCGCGGCGTCGAGCGCCTTGATCCATCCGCGTATATCGCCGAACGCTACCGGCTTCCGTTCAGTGCTCATGATTTATGGGGCTTTTATCTCGGTTCGTTTGATCGTCGTGGTGGGTGACGCGTTCTGCGCTGTCCCGCCGGGGCCTGTCAAGGAATCGGCCAAGCGCAACGACATCGCGACGCTGCACCCCATAAAAGCATGGCTCTGCGCCGCGGTGTGCAGCGCGAGCATTGCGGCACGCCCTGTGCATGCGATATGCGGGCAAGCGACCGGCCGTCCGGCCGTCGAAAAGAAGCGGAGTTTTGGCGTGACGCGTGACGACCGTAGAGTGTTGATTGCGGGCGGCGGCCCGGTTGGGCTGTTGTGCGCGTGGCTGCTCGGCCGCCGCGGCGTGCCGGTGCGCGTGTTCGATCTCAATAGCGGCCCGCAGGCCGATCCGCGCGCGGCGACGACGCATCCGGCGACGCTCGATCTGCTCACCGAAGACGAACTCGACCGGGACATGGCGCGCGTCGGGCTGGTCGCGCCGATCTTTCAATTCTGGGACCGGCCGAGCGGCGAAAAGGTCGCGGAGTTCGATCACGCCGTGCTTAAAGATGATACGCAGCACCCTTTCGTCGTGCAGTGCGAGCAGTTCAAGACCTCCAATCTCATTCTCGAACGCCTGCGAAAAATGCCGAATGTCGAAGTGCTGTTCGATCACGAGGTGATCGGCATGTCGCAAGCGGCGAACTCCGTCAGCGTGGACGTGCGCGGACCGTCGGGCACGACGTCGCATAGCAGCGCTTATCTGATCGGCGCCGACGGCGGCCGCAGCACGGTGCGCAAACAAGCCGATATCCAGTTCGAGGGCTTCACCTGGCCCGAGCGTTTCATCGTGCTGACGACGCCGTTCGATTTCGAGGCGCAGCGCGGCTATTGCTACCGCAGCTATTTCGCCGACCCCGGCGAGTGGTGCAATTGCTTCAAGGTTTCCGCGGACGGCCTGCCCGGCCTGTGGCGCACGGTTTATCCGGCCAATCCTGCTTTGACCGAGGAAGACATATTGAGCGACACCGGCGTGCAGGCGCGCATCCAGTCGTTCTTTCCGTCCGAGAAGCCCTACGAGATCGTGCATCGCAATCTCTACGTCACGCATCAGCGCGTCGCCGAAACCTTCCGCAAAGGCCGCGTGCTGCTCGCCGGCGATTCCGCCCACGTCAACAACCCGATCGGCGGCATGGGATTGAACGGCGGCATCCAGGACGCGGTGAACCTGTCGCAGAAACTCGCCCGCGTGGTGCTCGACGGCGAGCCCGACACGCTCCTCGACCTTTACGACCTGCAGCGGCGCACTGTCGCCGTCGAATACGTGCAGGAGCAATCGATCGCCAACAAGAAACGGCTCGAAGCGAGCGATCCGGAAACGCGCAAACAAAACCTCGACGAGTTGCGCGCGATGGCCGCCGATCCGGAACGCGCGCGGCAGTTTCTGTTGCGCACGGCCATGATCGCCAGCCAGAAGCGGGCGGACAGTCTGGAATTGACGGACGCGGCACAGGCGAAAGCGGCGCGTTAGCATCAAAGTTCACCCGGCAGACATTCTCGCGCCGCGCGCTCGGGTGCGCCGGCGCTTGCCGGCGTCGCCGCAAGAATTTTCTGCCGCGCCTCCCACTGCACGGTGCGTGAAATCGCCCCCACGCTGCGCTTGAGACACGCATTGGCATCGCCCATGCAGGCGCGCGCATTGCGGCACGGCTTGAAGCGGCAGCTGCGCCAGAGCTTGAACAGCGTGCAGTAGCCGCGCTGCAGCTTCGCCTTCTCGTCGCGAAAGCGCGCCTTGAAGCGTTCGGCGGCGAGGCGTTCCGCCGTTTGTTTGCTCGGCCGAGACGGATTCATGGCGCGCAACATCCCATCTCGTCACCACCGGATTTGATCCGGTGGTCCATAGTGACTTGCGGCTTGCGACGAGTGATCCGAAAGTCCGATCAACCTTCATTTCCGCATGGATTGCCGGGTCAAGCCCGGCAATGACGGAAGACAGAACGGAAGAACGAAACAAAAGAAGGGAAGCGGAACGCCGACAGACGCTGCTTGCAATTTGCCGTGCAGCTGGCACGGCCGCGCGCTAAGCGAGCGCGCTCGCCTGTCGGCGTTCCACCGCGGTTCTGACGAACGGGCTTCCGCCCGTTGCGCGCGACTTCAGGCCAGGCTTCCTGGGACGCAGTGAGAGCGTTCGATCCTGTGCGCCCGCCCCAACCGGGGGGCGGAGACCAAGCGCAATTATCAGCGGGCGTTACCCGCCCTCACCTATCCCAGTCCAGTGGCAGCACCCCACCGGCCGGTCGTAATGCCGGCCTGCATGATGCCCGAAGCCGCCCGGGTGCGGAGTGTGTCGTTCCGCCCGCGGGCACCGCACTCGCTCCGCACAATCGAGAGCACCCTCGCGATGGCGTCCCTTATAGAGCGAGATTCGGAGGCAACGTAACTGAAATAGTGACGCACGTCAATCGTCACGATAACGGCGACACACAATCGTGATGCCGGCAAAGTCGGCAAAAACGTGCTATTGTTCAAGCATGGTCAAAACGCTGGAAATCGCGATCGATAAGGCATCCGCCCTCCCCGAGGCGGCGCAGGAACAGCTTGGCAGAGAACTTCTGGATCGCATCGAGGCGCTGAAGAATTTGCGCGCCGAAATCGAGCTCGGGGTCCACGAGTTAGATGCCGGGCTGGGTGAAGCGCTCGATATAGAAGAGATTCTTCGGCAAATCCACGAAGAGCATGCCGGCAAAGCTTAGGCATGTCGTCTGGGCGCCGCGCGCAAAACGCGACTTAGCCAACGTCTGGAGCTACTACACGCGCGTCGCATCTATTGAAGTCGCCGACAAGCTTTTGCGTGAAATCAACGACGCGGCGGCGCGACTTTCCTCGGATGCTCTCAGATGGAGAGCGCGCGACGAATTGATGCCAGGATTACGATCAACGCTGGTCCAGCCCTACGTCATATTCTATCGGATCAAAGACGAGACGGTTCAGATCGTGCGCGTGTTGCATGGCCGCAGGAATTTTCCTGCCATTCTTTCCGAAACAGAGCGCTGACTACGCAGCAGTTCGGAGCAACGGACCAGCTATGGGTTTTGCTTTTGACCAGGAAAAGCGAGCTGCTGTTGATCGACAGCGCGGAATCTCTGTTCATGTGACAGACCGTGGAGATGACACCTATCCCCTTCTGACGTTTCGGTATGAGAGTCGCCATCTTTCCTTCAAATTTACGGCGGTGATCCGCTGACGGCGCACAATTTTGAAGGCGCGGCGCACCAGCATACCCCACCCGTCGAGATTGATATTCTTGAGCCCTCCGTAAGATCGGGCCTCGGGAGAGTCACGAGTGCGCCAACATCTTCGGATGAATATGAGCAGCTAAAGGAACATCTGAAGGAAGCCATGAACGCGTGGGGCATTCCGCGTTACTGAGACAACTCGCCTATTTTCTCGGAACTTGAAGTCAAGTTTGTTGAGACAGCGAGTAGCTCGGAGTGATCGCAGCGAATCGGGACGCCCATCTGCAGCCAAAAAACCGCTTCCGCGTTTTGCTCCGCTCAACCCACCCTACATTTTTCTGCGCTAAGCCGCCCTTGATCCGAAATCCACATCCGGCAGCAGCTCGTCGCTCGCCACGCGCAGCACGGGCTCGGGCAGGTCGGTGTCCTGATGCATGATGCGGCGCCACATGCGGTAGCTCAGTTCGGTCAGCGGCGCGAGGCTGAGGAATTCGTCGCCGAGGATCTTGCGCATCGCCGCCGTCTGCTTGGCGCTGACGATGAAGCTCACGAGATAGCCATTCACCAGCGCGTCGACCTTGATGCACAGGCGCGCCCGGTCCAGACCGGCGGCCTGCAGCTGCACCAGTGCGGCGGCGACAGTGCGCGTGTGATTGAGTCGCTCCATTCTGCGATGCTCGGCGCGTGAACCGGCGAAGTCAAAACGATTTGGCGCGAAATCCACAGCGTGTGGACAAGCCCGTCGTCCCCGCGAAAGCGGGGACCCATAGCCACTGTTCGAGCAGAACTTGCACCGCTGGGATTATGGATTCCCGCTTTCGCGGGAATGACGGCACAAGTGGCCTCGCCTCCATGCAGTAAAGTCGTGGATGGCCGGGACATAGGCGAGCGAAGCGACGCCGTTCTTCGAATGGCTATGCCGGCCGTGACGGCATAGAATAAGCGCTGTGGGAGATTGCTTATGGATGCTGCAATACGCGTCAAAATCGCCGCCGCGCTCGTTGCCCCGCTTCTGGCCCCGCTTTTGGCCGCGTCGCCGTCGCCGGCGTTTGCCGCACCGCATCACACGGCGACCTCCCGGGCATACGATTATCGCGCGCATGCGCCCGTGCGCATCACCGTGTATCCGGCGCGGATAGACTACAGCCGCTACATCGATCCGTTGAGCGGCAGGTTCTGCCACGACGACGGATGGGCCGTGACCTGCGTGCCGCCGCCCCTGAGCGTGCAAGGGGTGGACTGCAAGCCCGGCTGGCCATTCCCCTTCTGCAGGTATTTTTGACGCAACTGCCGCGTCATGCCCGCACTCGTTGCGGGCATCCACGTCTTTTGGATTTCACAGCCGCTAAGACGTGGATGGCCGGGACGTAGGCGAGCGGAGCGACGCCGTTCTTCGAACGGCTATGCCCGGCCATGACGGCTCTGGAGGAGCGAGACATTACGCCGGCAGCGGCTTGCCGTTGGTTTCCGGCAGGAACGGCGTGCAGACGAAGCCGAGCGCATAGATGCAGGCGATCGTCATCGCGGCGTGGCTGAAGCCGCCGAATTGCGTGATCAGGACACCGGCATAGAGCGGCCCCAAAAACGCGATGAAGCGCGGCGCGTTGAAGGTAAACGCGAGCCCCGTGGCGCGCGAGCGGGTCGGGAACAGTTCCGGCAGCCAGACCGGCATCCAGGAATATTGCCCGAGCGTGAAGAACGCATTCACCGCAGCGGCAACGAGCAGCAGCGTCAGATCCTGCGTCCACAGGAACAGCACCGGCGTCAGCACGAAGGCCATGGCGAAGAAGATCATCACCACGGGCTTGCGGCCGAAACGATCGGCGAGGAAGCCGAGGCTCGCATAGCCGAGGATGGCGCCGAAATTATAGGCCATGCCGGCATAGCTCGCCCATTGCGGGCCGGACTGGCCGGACTTCGCCGCAATGGATGCGATATAGGGCGGCACCCAGGACGAGATGCCCCACCAGGCCAGCGTCGTGGTCAGCGACATCAGAAACACGATGATGGTGTATCTGCGCGTCGTCGGATCGACGAACAGATCGGCGACGGTGAAGCGCGTCAGCGCCTGCTCATGCGTGCTGAGCGCGGCGCCGGCATCCTTGCGCGCCAGCGCGTCTTTGCGCTGCGCATCGACCGATTGCCAGGCATGCGATTCGTCGATCGAGGTCCTGATCCAGACCGTGAGCAGCGCCGGCAGGATGCCGATGACGAACATGTAGCGCCAGGCGTCCGGGCCGAAGCCGGAGACGAACAGCCAGATCAGCGAGGCGAGGAAGAAGCCGATGCCGAGCCCGCATTGCATCAGGCCGGCGCCTTTGCCGCGCGCATTCTGCGGCCACAGTTCGGCGAGCATCGAGGTGCCGGTCGCCCATTCCGAGCCGATGGCGATGCCGACCAGAAACCGCAATATCGCAAACGAGATCCAGTTGAACGAGAAGGCGGTGAGCCCGGTCATGATCGAATAGGCGAGGATGGCGTAGATCATGGTGCGGCGGCGGCCGAAATAATCGGCAAAGATGCCGCCGCAGATGCCGCCGATGCCCCAGCCCAACAGCGTGATCGAGATCACCGTGCCGGCGAATGTCGGAATCTGCGAATATTGCGACGGCTCGAGCAGCGAATGCATCGCCGGGCCGACGGTGAGAATGAGCGCATAGGTCTCATAGCCGTCGAACAGCCAGCCGAGATTGGCGGCAAGCAGCGTGCGCCATTGGCTGCCGGTGAGCGACTTGTACCAGGGCACTTCGGCACCCGGCACGCTCGTGGAAACATCCGTCATCTGGGCCATATCAACCTCCCCCATTGTTACATCCGGCGAGCGCAGGTTGGTCCTGCTTGGGCGATAGACCGCCCTCGCCGCATCGTCGTGGCGAATATCTAGCGGAAAGAATCCGTCAGGTCACGAAGCAGTCATCGTGCGATCTTGCCGCAGTGCACACAGCGGCCGATACACGGAGTTGATCCGCTCACGACGCCGCCGGCGCGGCAAAAGCCGCTTCGAGCCGCGCGGCGAACTGCCGCTCCATCTCCTTGGCCTTCGAGCGCAGCACCGGCTGGCCAAGGCTGCCGAGCTTTCCGGTCAGCGCAGCCTCGACCTCGTAGTCGATCTTGGTGCCTTCACCGGCGTCCGAGAGCCGGGTCGCCGAGGTCGCGGTGAGACGGCCGACAATGCCGAGCGGCGTGCCTTCGACTTTCGCCTCGATCAGGGTCGGCTCCTCGGCGCGCGTGACTTCGACCGCCACTTTGAAGCTGAATTTCATGTAGGCGACCTTGGTCTCGAACACCGCCGCATAATGATCGGGCGAGGTCTCCTGCAGATCGCGCACGCCTTCGACGCAGGAGGCCAGCATGCGCGCGTCGCGCATCGCCTTGTAGACTTCGGCGCGCGGCACTTTCACCGTGACTTCACCGGTAAACTTCATTGCAACTCCATTACTCTTCACACGCCGTCGGCTGCACGCGGCCAGAGGTGCATAGTCAGGCGCGCAGCGCAGTGAGCATGTCCTTGATGTATTCGTCGGCGCTGGCGATCACCAGCATCATGGCGTGCGGGCGCAGCTGCGCCAGCATCTTCGACATGGTGTCGTCGCTCGACGCCGCGCTGCCGAGGATCAGCGCCGTGGTCATCACGTGCTTGACGCTGCAGGCTTCGCTGATGATCGCCGCCGCCGCGGCGTTCTCCCCCGCGGTCGCCACCATGACGACGAGATCGGCGCTGTTGACCTCGTCGACCAGATCCTTGGTGCGCCCGGCAAGATCGTTGAGCCAGCCGGCGATTGAAAACTTCTTGGAAAGCGGCTCGTCCTGCCGCGGTGCGCCCGAAAACGCCGTCGCGGTGAGAAAGGTCGCACCCTGCCATTGCGCCTGCGCCAGCTCCTTGACCACCCGCTCGGCCGGCGGATCGAGCGCGATCACCTTGACGGCGCGCGGCCTGGAATTCGGCGCCGCGATGCGGAATTTGGCCTGCGCGGCCGAGGCCATCCGGGCCAATTCAGTCTCCATATTCAACGCTCCTCACGGTCCGAAAGGCGGCCAAAACGACCACACGCTGGGCGCATTACCGGCGTCGCCTGGACCATTCCATTCTGTGGCCCGTCCTGTATAAAACGGCCCTCCCTCCCACGGCAAACCCACAAACGAGACTGCCCGCTATGTCCGCTAAACGTATCGATCTTTGCAGCACCGGCGATGTCGCCCCCGGCTCCGCACTGAAGGTCGAGATCGACGACCTGGTGCTCGCGGTGTTCAACATCGACGGCGCGTTTTTCGTCACCGACGACACCTGCACCCACGGGCCGGGCTCGCTGTCGGAAGGCTATATCGAAGACGACGTCGTCGAATGCAACTTCCACAACGGCCAGTTCAATATCCGCACCGGCGAAGTGGTGTCGCCGCCCTGCATGGTGCCGATCAAGATCTATCCGGTCGAGGTCGTGGACGGAAAAGTCACGATCGAGGTTTGAGTTTATTCCGCTTGGGCCGTCGCCCAACAGCGCGTTGCACGCCGACCAATTGCCAGTTGACGAAAGCCCCGGCTGCGGCTTGGTAAAGAGCCTGATCCCGAAAAGTGGCAGCCGGTTTTCGGAAAAAGATCATGCTCAAAAAGAGACGCCAATAATTTTTGCGGAGGAATGCCCATGACGACGAGAACCAAACCGCCGTTTCGCGCCGACGTGGTCGGCAGCCTGTTGCGCACCGCACCCTTGAAGGAAGCGCGCGCCAAGCGGGAGAAGGGCGAGATCACCGCGGCGCAGCTCAAGGAGGTCGAGGACCGCGAAATCGAGAAGATCATCAAGAAGCAGGAAGACGTCGGGCTCAAGTGCGCGACCGACGGCGAATTCCGCCGCTCGTGGTGGCATTTCGATTTCTACGGCGATCTCGACGGCGTCGAAATTCAGGAGATCGACCACGGCATCCAGTTTCAGGGCGTGCAGACGCGCCATCTCACGCCGCGCATTACCGGCAAGCTCGGCTTCTCCAATCATCCGATGCTCGAGCACTTCAAGTTTCTCAAGGCGCACACGAATGTGACGCCGAAAATGTGCATCCCGAGCCCGGCGACGATGCATTTCCGGCTCGAGCCGAACGCGATCATGACCAAGATCTACGCCGATCGCGACGCCATCTTCGACGATCTGGCGATGGCCTATAAGCAGGCGATCAAGGGCTTCTACGACGCCGGCTGCCGCTATCTGCAATTCGACGACACCGCCTGGGCCTATCTGTGCTCGCCGGCCGAATTGAAGAAGGCGAAGGACCGCGGGCTCAACGCCGACCGGCTGCAGCAGGATTATGCCCGCGTCATCAATATGGCGCTCGAAGGCAAGCCGGCCGACATGGTGATCACCACGCATGTCTGCCGCGGCAATTTCCGCTCGACCTGGATTTCGGAGGGCGGCTACGAGCCGGTGGCCGAAATCATGCTCGGCAAGCTCAATTACGACGGCTACTTCCTCGAATACGACAGTTCACGCGCCGGCGGCTTTGAGCCGCTGCGCTTCCTGCCGAAAGGCAACAAGATCGTGGTGCTCGGTCTGATCACCACCAAGTCCGGCACGCTGGAGAAGAAGGACGACGTCAAGCGCCGCATCGAGGAGGCGACAAAATTTGCCGCCCTCGATCAGCTCGCCCTGTCGCCGCAATGCGGCTTCGCTTCGACGGAAGAAGGCAATGTGCTCGCCGACGAGGAGCAATGGGCGAAGCTGCGCATGGTGGTCGAGCTGGCGAACGAGGTATGGGGCTGAATGGTTTGCCGCTCGTCCCCGCGAAGGCGGGGACCCAGCTTCTGGATTCCCGCTTTCGCGGGAATGAGCGGAAACTCGTCCAGGTCTTGATCCAATTCACTTGAAGCGAATCGCCTACTTCAAAAATCCGTCGACACGTCGTCGACCGGCTGCTGCGATTCCATCTTGATCTGCTGGATCTTGCCTTTCGCGGCGGCGAGCGCCTTCGGCAGATCGACGCTGTGGATCGATTGATCGCCGTAAGTCCTGAAATACCAGCGCAGGTTCTTCAGGTCGGAGGCGCTGGTCCAGGTGGTGTATTCGGCGTGCATCTGGCCGCCCTGCGTGTCGCGGACCGCGCCGTAGGGAATGTCGAAATTGTTGAGGATATGGAAGGCCTGCAATACCGCCTGCGCCGCGGTATCGGATTGCACCGCCGACTGTGAAAAGGCGACCGCGCGCACGAAACGCGACGGCGGCGTGAAATCGCCCGGCAGTCCGCGCAAACCCGAGCCCTGGCCGAATTGCGCCAGCGTGACGCCGCCGAGGCCGAGCGGCGGAACGTTGGTGGCGCTGAGATTCACGTAATTGCGCAGGTTGGTCATGTGCCATTCGAAGTCCGGCGAATTGGTCACAACCCCGAGCGGATTGTCGAAGATCTTGAGCGTCTTGTTCAACGGCTCGATCACGACCGACTTGCCGCTGCGATCGTGCACGACGAAATGAACCGGCGGCACCTGCTTGATCGCGTCGATGACGACCGGCACCAGCACGACCTTGTCGAAATTGGCCTTCACCTCATCGACATTGGCAAAATTGCCCAACAGCCAATTGGCGTATTCAAAGGGCGCCATGGCGCGAGCGGCATTATCCTTGGTCGCCTCCGGGTAGGTCGCCTCGTCCGGAAAATAGAACAGGCCGACATAAAGGCCCTGATCGTTGATGCCGTCGACGATCGCGGTGAGGCCTTCGGCATTGGCGCCGAGGAAGCCGTGTTTCGTCGTATAGCTGATGCCCTTGCCGCCGCCCGGCAGCGTGCCGGTGAGCGCGGTTCCGGCCGGGACCACCAGCACGTTGGAGTGCAAGTCGACGCCGAACTCCAAGGTGCGCGCCGCGATGACGCCGCCATCCTTGGCGACGAGGCGGATGCCGGTGCAGGCCTGCGCCGCCGGAACGAAGCTCAAGGCCGCGACCAGAGTGCCGACAAGCACAGAGCGCGACGCGGAAAGAGATATGGAACCCAACATGGCGGCCTCCTGTTCAACTTTCGCCATGCCTTAGCGCAAAAATTTGTACCGAACCTTAAAGCCAAACCTTCGCGTGGTTTCCGAGTGGTTTCCGAGTGGTTTCATTGTGAGCGAATGGGCGTGCCAGAGCCGCTGATCCGTCTCAAATTGAGTCATTTCCGATCGCGGATCGGCTGCGGCCGATAGCGCGAAACATGAGTTCGGCGCGGCGTTTTGTTAAATGTTTCGCGATTATGCGGCGCTGCGCACCAGCGCTTTGGCGCTGACGCGCTTGTGCATGTGCACCATCAGCGCCATGGCGAAGATCGGCGTCGCCAGATTAACGACCGGGATCGAGACGAAAGCGGTGATGAAGAGGCCGCCGACATAGACCAGCACCGCATTGCGCCGGCGCAACAGCTTCGCCTCGGCCGGCGGATGAAAGCGCATCGCGGCGAGCTCGAAATATTCGCGGCCGAGAATATAGGCGGTCGCGAGAAAGAAGATCACCGCGCCGAAGCCGGCAAACAGCAGAAACGGCACGGCGATAAGATAGATGCCAAGCGCCATCAGCGCGGTCTTAAAGCCTTCCCACAGCGCCAGCGTCAGCGGCAGCGCCGTTCCGGGCGGATCGGCCGGAAAATATTCGCGCTCGACTTCTTCGCCGATACGATCGGCGAAGAAGCTGCCGACCAGAGCGGTCACCGCCGGCATCAGCATCACGCTGCCGACGACGATGCCGAGGCCTGCGGCAAAAGTCAGGATCCAGGCCAGCGCCGTAACCGGTCCATGCGCGTGCGGGCCGAGGCTGGTTTCGACATGCTCGCCGCCGGCGCCGAGCAGCCAGACGATCACCCGCTCAAGCCCGATGCCGCCGACCACGATCAGCGCCAGCGCCAATAGGATCGAGCGCCACAAGACCGCCCGCAGCGGCGGCGAGAACATCTGGGTAATCGCGTTGACGACGTCGTCGATCATGGGGCTGCTCTTTCGTCATTCCGGCCGAGCAAAGCGAGAGCCGGAATCCATAATCCCTGCCGCCTGAGGCGGGCAGTGCATTAGCACTATTTCGTGTTCTGTGGATATGGATTCCGGGTTCGCGGCTTACAGCCGCGCCCCGGAATGACGGCCGCTCACGCCACCATCACTTCGACTTCGTCCTGTGCGGCTTCCGGCACCAGCGGAATGAGCGAGTCGTCGCCGCCGCGCGCCCGGTCGGCCCATTGCAGGCGCTTGTAGTCGAAGCCGCGCACGATGGTCGGCTTCACCACCTCGAAATACGGCGAAATGTCGAAATCGCGCGGGCAATAGAGCGAGGAGTGGCGAATTTCGAGAATCTCCTCACGCGCCAGCTGGCTGTCCATGAGCTTGATCTTGGGCAGGATCGGATAGCGCACCGAGGTGAAGGCATCCGCGATCAGCGCCGAGCAGATCAGCCGCGTCGGATCGCCCGAGCCGAGCGCGATCAGGCGCCGCCGCCAGCGCTGCGGCACCGGCAGCGGAAACAGATAGCGCAGCAAGTCGATGATGTTTTTCAGATCGTAGGCAAAGCCGATGCGCTCGACCGCATAGGCGCACACCGTGGCGCAGTCCTCCTCGACCAGACCGACCGGACGGCAGATGCGGGTGTGAAACTGCGTGTATTTCGACAGCGGCGCCGAGACGACGCCTTCGCCGAGATTGGCCTCGATCAGCACATGCGGCTCGCCATCTTCGCCGAAGCGGCCGTCGAGCGGGCCGACATAAAGCGCGGAATGCGACCAGGTCGATTGCGTGAGATATTTGATGACGCCGGAGACATTGTTGTTGCCCTCGACGAGCAGCACGTCGCCCGGCAGCAGCGATTGGCGCAGCGCCTCGGGGTCGCTCGGCGTAAAGGGCTCGTAGCCCGGAATGGGCTTCTGCAAATAGCGGGCGATCACCCGCGCGAAACCATCGAGCATCATGCTCATGGTGCGGCCTCCCAGCCGTTTTTGCGCATGATCCTTCCGGAAAACCGGTACCCACTTTTCCGGATCATGCGTATTTGCGCATGATCTTTTCGGAAAACCGGTGCCCACTTTTCCGGATCATGCCGGTGCGCGGTTTGACCGCATCTTGTCTTGTCGCAATTTATTCCAACTCCGTTGCGATTTCGTTCACGGCGGCCGTGGCGGAATTGCGCGGTTACGGCAGTTCGGGCAATGTGCGGCGCACGCATAAGCGCTTTGGAAACCATGCCGGGCAAATCACTCGCACAATTCAGCCGTCGTTCCGTCCTCGCTGCTTCGGCGGCGTTTGCAGTGCAAAAACTGCTGCCGATAGGTAATCCCGTATTCGCCGCGACCGCACCGGCCGCGAACACCGACGTCGTCATTGTCGGCGCCGGCGCCGCCGGCATCGCCGCCGCGCGCAAGATCGCCGCTGCCGGACGCCGCTATGTTCTGATCGAGGCCACCGATCATGTCGGCGGCCGCTGCATCACCGACACCACGAGCTTCGGCGTGCCGTTCGATCGCGGCGCGCATTGGCTCTATCTGCCCGACACCAATCCGCTGACCAAGCTGGCGCCGAACCGCGGCGACATTTATCCGGCGCCGCGCAGCGAGAAGGTGCGCATCGGCCGCCGCTTCGCCCGCGCAGGCGAGCTTGAGGATTTTTTGTCGGCGCAGGTCCGCGCGACACGCGCGATCGACGAGCTCGGTCGCAAGACCGATGCACCCTGCGAACAGGCGATGCCCAACGATCTCGGCGACTGGAAGCCGACCGTGGAATTCGTGCTCGGCCCCTATAATTGCGCGAAGGATTTGGCGCAGGTCTCGGCCTTCGATTTCGCCAAAGCCGCCGAGCGCAAGACCGCGGCATTCGGCAAGCAAGGCCTCGGCAGCATCCTCGCTTCGCTGGCCCAGGGGCTCACGGTGCAGTTATCGACGCCGGCAACCGCGATCGAAACCCGCGGCGGCGTTTCGGTGGTCACGGCCAAAGGCACGATCAATGCGCGCACCGCGATCGTCACCGTGCCGACCAATATCATTTCATCCGGCGGCCTGAAATTCATCCCCGATCTCGAACATCATCATTTCGACGCGTTCGGGCGGATGTCGCTCGGCAGCTACGATCACATCGCGCTCGAACTCACCGGCAATCCGCTCGGCCTCGACAGCGACGATCTGGTGTTCGAAAAATCCAGCGACAATCGCACCGCGGCTTTGCTGGCCAACATTTCCGGCACGCCGCTGTGCATGATCGACGTCGCCGGCACCTTTGGACGCGATCTTTCGGCCAAGGGCGAAGCCGAAATGTTCGCCTTTGCCACCGACTGGCTGGTCAGCCTTTACGGCGCCGAGATCAAGAACGCGATCGGGCGCAAGCACGCCACCCGCTGGAACAGCAATCCTTATGCGCTCGGCGCCTGGTCGGCCGCAGTGCCCGGCAGCCAATTCGCGCGCCGGCAATTGATGGATCTGGTGACCGATAATGTCTGGTATGCCGGCGAGGCCGCGCACGAGACATTATGGGGCACGGTCGGCGGCGCCTGGGAATCCGGCGAGCGCGCCGCAGATGCGGTGTTGCGCCAGATCGGCGTGCTGCGGCCGGGAGCGCCGGCAACGGCAGAAACCGGCACCACCGCGCAGGACAAGCGCAAGGGCAAACGGACCAGGGCCGAGCGCCGCGAGACCACGGAACGCTCTTACGGAAGCGCGCCGAGCTACACCGGCACGCCGACCATCATGCGCGAGCGCTGACGCAGTTTGCTAGACTAGGCGTGTCCTCAAAATTTGAATCGATGGACCACAGTTGACCAATGTCCGCTTGCCGCCCCGAAAGCGGACATTGATTGCAACAATCGGCATGTCCGTTTCGGGCCAACAACTGCCGTGAGCAGATGCAGCAAAAATGATGGCCTACTCGATCACCTTATCGGCACGCGCAACAAGGCCTACCGGAACTTCAAGCCCGATCGCCTTGGCTGCCGGCAGATTGATCACCAATTCAAATCTTGCCGGTTGCTCGACCGGAATATCGGCGGGGTTGATGCCGTGGAGGATTTTCACCACCATACGGGCTAGCTGGCGAAACATATCCGTAAAGCTAGGGCCGTAGGCCGCTACACCGCCGGCTTCCGCCGCTTCAGGCCATTGGAAAATGGCCGGCAGGCGTGCTGATGCAATGCCTCTCATGACTATGTCGTGGTTGTGAGTGCCAGGCGTTGAGAACATCGGCGACGCCAGAAAGTTAATCGCCTCGCAACCGGATGTTTTTGCGGCCTCGATCGTCGATGTTATTTCCTCTGGCGCGTTCACGCTAAAAATTGAAAGCTCCACACCGCGTGACCGTGCCCCCTGTTGCAGCATTTCGCCGTGGAATGTTGGAGTAATTCTCCCGTCCGCGATCGCTGCCACGCGATGCGCCGCGGGAACCATCTCGATCAATATATCCTGGCGTTTGCCGTCGAGTTCAGGCGAGAGCAGGCTGATGCCGGTGGTGTTGCCGCCGGGATGCGCGAGCGATTTGACCAATCCCGCCGCCACCATGTCCTCGGTCATTCCGACGAGCGGTACCGTGTGCGTGAGCGCCTGCAGCGCCTGCAGGGGAAGCTCGGGACCGGCAACGATCGCATCGGGAGCGGCGTTGATCAGCGCTGCGGCCTGCCCGGCGAGATGCTCATCGGTCGCCTCAAAACCACCCGGGATAATTATGAGATTGTCCCCCTCGACAAAGCCGTTTTGGCGCAGCTCATCAACGAAAGCGGCGACAGCCGGCGATTGGCGCGGCGGCGGCACCAGAAAGCCGAGACGATAGATGCGGCCGCGTTCCTGCGCCCGCGTTGCGAGCGGCCAGGCGGTCGCCGAACCAGCAATTAGCTTGATGAAGTCGCGTCGTCGCATTTGCCTCCCCAAGGCTACGGACTGCGCCGACTTGGAATGCGGGATTACAGCAGGGTTTTCCGATCGGCGGAATGGGGTTCAGAGGTCAGTTGCAAAGCAGCAATCCTGAACCGCTCATGCCGGCATCGGGTCAAAAGCTGCCGCGGCGCGGCCAGATCGTGATGTCTGCTTTACCCCCCAAAAACTGCCGCGGAGGCTAACGGTCAGCGCGGCAGCTTAGGGCCAAAAGCAGCCTCGTGCATTGCACAATATCAATGTAACGTGGTGCCTGGGTTGATCACTTCAGTGATGGGAGCGAATGCCTATCGGCGTCGGGCGACGGAAATTCATATCAGCGCTGGCCAGTGTGCCGTTGGCGTGGCCGCTCGCGGCGCGCGCGCAGCAGGGCGAGCGCATGCGGCGCATCGGCGTCGTAGTCAACAATGACGAGAGCGACGCCGACGGACAGGCGCGTGTAGCCGGCTTCCGAGACGCGCTTAAGGATTTAGGTTGGTCAGAAGGCCGCAACGTCTACTTCGAATACCGCTGGGGCGCCGGCGATCCTGATCGCGCGCGAGCCGACGTCGAGGGGCTCGTGGCGTTTGCTCCTGATATCATTTTGGCCAACGGTACGATCGCTCTATCGGCGTTGCAGAAAGTCACGCATGCTATTCCGGTGGTGTTTGTCGTTGTGACTGATCCGGTTGGCGCGGGTTTTGTGCAAAGTTTGGCCCGGCCCGGAGGCAACGTCACCGGCTTTAGCACTTTTGAACCCGAGATCGGCGGCAAGTGGCTTGAACTTTTGCATGAAGTCGCACCGGACGTCCGCCGCGTGGCCGTCGTTTATGAGCCGGGTTTTCAGGGCTTCGCGGCGCTGCAGAAGGAAGTGGACGATCTGGCGCCGCAAAAGGGGATCACAACGACGGGCCTCGCGTTCCGCGACCCGGCGTCTGATATCGAGCCTGCAATTGCGGCATTCGCCAAAGACGGACTGGGCGGATTGATCGTTCTGCCCTCGGGCACAAACACCATCGCGCGCAAAAAACTATTTGCGACGGCGCTGCGTTACCACTTGCCCGCGATTTATCCGTTCCGGCAATACGCCGCCGATGGCGGCCTGATGGCCTATGGCTTCGAACCGCGCGACCTGTTTCGGCGCGGCGCTTCTTATGTCGATCGCATCCTGAGGGGCGAGAAACCGGCCGATCTGCCGGTGCAGGCACCGACAAAGTACGAATTGGTGGTCAATCTGAAGACCGCCAAGGCGCTTGGCGTCAACTTCTCACCCACCTTCCTCGCCACCGCCGACGAGGTGATCGAGTAACTTTTCGCAATGCGTCAATTTATGCGGGCGAATGTCGCAGTTGGGTCATTAGCTGCCGCGCGCCGCAACGAAAGGCGCGTCCGCTTTACTCCCGAAAGCTGCCGCGACAATCATTCACCGACGTGTCCGCTTTGGGCCATGAAGAGACTCTGGAAGCGCCCTATTCCATCACCTCGTCAGCGGTGGCGAGCATTGGCGGCACGGTGAGGCCGAGAGCGCCTTTGCGGTCTTGAGATGCGATCAGGGGACCTTCTTGAGTGTTTTGGACACTCCCGCGCTGACCGTCTCGACAGCCTTGGTCGCCATTTCCTGCGCGAAGGCGCAAAGCTCCTTATTTTGCGCGGACGCGATCTCAAATTGCTTACGCATTTGCGCGGTCGATAGCTCTATAAATTCAGATGGGGACTTTGCACTCAACAGATCATGGATGCACTCAAATGCAGTGCGGGTGTTGGTACGACCCATCTCGATAAGCTTGTGATTATAGTCTATGGCACGCTTGGCTGTGGCTTCGTAGGTTTTTTCGAAGAAATCGGCTGCTTCGTCGCTGACTACCTGTGCTTTCGCGCAAGCGTCCCTGGTACGCTCGACGCTCGTTTCGGCCATCTCACGAAACGCCTTCGGCATTTCCATGTTCGACAGGTCAAATTTTGGTATCTCGAATTTCAGAATACCGTCAAACGGGGAAGCAGCGGGTTTCGTCGATTTGGCTTTGGGAGCGGCAGTAGTAGATTCCGTTTGTGTCATGATACTTACCCTTTAGAGAGCGATTTCTGATCAAACCAGCGGACCTCTGATTATGAGAGGCGTCGGCCGCCCTGCTGCATAATTTTTGCACGTCAGGCGCTCAGGGCATTGATGTAGATCAAACTGCGACCCGGCTTGCGACTATTTTTAGTGGGCAAGAGATATGACCGATTGTAAGCGCCAAAACGAACGGCCTTGTTCTCAAAGCTTCGCCCTGAAAGCGGACACGAAGGCGAACCGTAGGTACGGGAGCTATGCCAAAAGCAGACATGCTGACAAGAACGCACCAGGATCAGCAGAATTGGATACGATCAATCCAGAGGTGATCACTGTCGTGAGAAGCAGCAACTTCCGCGCCTCATTCGCGAGGTCTCCAACGCGATTGCCAATATTCAACGAGCGATCGCCAATATACAAACGTGGCCACGACAGCCGCCAACACTAGCGTTGCGAACATCATCTGAATGAGGGCGAAACTAGTCGCATCTTTGCCGACAAACCAACTTGCAACGTGAGCGCCAGCATTTAGGAGCAAGTCAGCGGGCCAAGTGAGCCAATCGAGCATGACAGCCTCCACGGCAGCGTTGTTTGTGAGTTTATGATAGGAGTCCAGATGTGTCCATCGAGCGACAATGTCGCTTATGGGTCACAAGCTGCCGCGACGGTCGCTCGCTGGCGTGTCCGCTTTGCCCCGAATGCGGACTCGGAGCCGAAAGGTCGGCGCGGCCGCTAAGGGCCAATAGGCGACATCATACCGACTATTCGATCACCTCATCGGCCGAGGCGAGTAGCGATGGGGATAAGGTCAGTCCCAGCTTTTTTGCAGTCGTCAAATTGATCATGAAATCGAACTTGGTCGGACGCACCACCGGCAGGTCAGCCGGTCGCTCTCCCTTGAGAATGCGGCCGGCATAGACGCCCACCTCACGGTAGGCGGCCAACGAATTGAGCATGTAGCTTGCCAAGCCGCCAGCCGCGACGAAGGCTTGGTCCTGAGAGATTGCCGGACATGCACGCTTGGCCGCCAGGGCGGCAACTTGGACAGACTGCGTCTCAAGAAACGCATCTCGGGGAATGACGAGTTCATCAACCGAGAAATCCGGCAAAGATGAAAAGGCAAGCGCCAGGTCGTGCTCGCTCACGACATTCATGATGCGCAGTTTCAGGCCAAGCGTATCGGCGGCAGCCTGCATGCTCTTTGTGATTTGGGCTGCGTTGGGATTAGTAGGATTCAACAAGAGTCCGACGGTGCCAGCCTTTGGCGCAAGCTGGTGAAACAAATCCAAAAGCTTCGGCCCGACCTCGACGTACATCATGCTGGCGCCTGTGACGTTCCCGCCGGGACGGCTCAAGGAGTCGACGAGACCGATCTGGACCGGATCGCCGATGGTCGTGAAGACAATTGGGACCTTTGAAGTTGCAGCCTGGGCCGCCTTCGCCGCAGGCGTCGTGAACGCGGCGATAACCGCGACCTGACGGTTCACGAGATCGGCGGCCAAACCCGGAAGTTTGTCATAGGCGCCATCGGCCCAGCGTCCATCGATCAAGACGTTTTTGCCTTCGACGAACCCGGCATCGCTCAATCCTTCGCGAAACGCCTTTAACCGTGAGGTAAAGGTCTCAGCGGCCGAACCTCCGAGCAAGCCGATCACCGGCTTCGTTGCGTCTTGTGCGCTTGCCAGTGGAGGTTGCGCGCAAATTGTGCTGCCGAGAAGTGCGATGAAATCACGCCGCCGCATTGCCTGCCCCCAAAAGCCCCGGATTATCGTAGCGGGTTTGCCGGGTCGATCGGAAGCCCCATTGCCGGATCAGCCCGACGTCCGCTTTGGGTCACAAGCTGCCGCGGCGCGGACAGATCGTGATGTCGGCTTTACCCCCAAAAACTGCCGCGGAGGCTAACGGTCAGCGCGGCAGCTTAGGGCCAACAGCGGACTCCTCCGACCTTGGACGTGCCGGACGTTCCACTGCTCGCGCCCTTAAATGAGACGGCGCGGCCCGCGCCGGCATTGCTGCCCTCAAGATGAGTGCAACACTTTACTGTGATCAGCAGCAATGTTTTCGCCCGAAGATGTAGTAGAGGCCACATACACAGACCGTGGCTCCGATGGCTGATAGCTCGAAAAGGCGGATTACATGAGACGACGCGAGTTCTTCAAGCTGCTGGTTGGTTCGCTCGCTGGAGGACCGTGCGCGGCTTTTGCGCAGCCGTCATCCAAGGTCTATCGTCTCGGGAGCATCAATCCTGCTCTGCCACTGGCTCCACAGAGCCCCTTCGGAAAGATTTTGGTCGATGCATTGGCGCAACGCGGGTACGTGATCGGCCAAAACCTCACCTACGATCCGCGCGGCGCGATGGGGGACGATTCCAAGATTCCTGAACTCATGGCGGCGTTGAAGGATGAACATGTTGAAGTTGTCGTGGGCGTCGGCTACCCGGCTGCGGTCATCGCCAAGGCGTCGAAAATTCCAACGGTAATGGCCTGGGGCGTCGGCGATCCAGTTGCGACTGGCTTGATCAACAGCTTAGCGCGCCCGGGCGGTAACGTGACGGGCATATCCGACGTGGCGACGACCCTGACCACGAAACGTCTCGGCTTGCTGCGGGCATTTTCTCCGACCCTTCGCCGCATTGCGATGTTGTGGAACAAAGACGATCTCGGCATGACGATGCGCTACCAGGCGTCGGCACAGGTGGCACAGTCGAGCGGTATCACCGTGCAGCCGCTCGGCGTGCGTGAGCCGGACGACTTCGACGAAGCATTTGCGGCAATGAACAAAGAACCGCCCGACGCCATTCTCATGGTCGCGGACGCGCTCACGGTGCTCAACCGCAAACGCGTCTTCGACTTCGCGGCGGACCGGCGATTGCCGGCGATCTACGAGTATAGTTTCCTCGTTCGCGACGGCGGCTTGATGTCGTACGGACCCGATTTGAAGGAATGCCTTGAGCGCGTTGCGGCGATGGTGGATCGCATCTTTAAAGGGGATCGGCCGGCTGATCTGCCATTTGAGGAACCCACACATTATCCGTTTGCGATCAATTTGAAGACCGCCAAGGCCGCTGGGCTGGTTGTGCCCGCGAATTTGCTGGCCCTCGCCGACGAGGTAATCGAATGAAGCGACGAATGTCCGCTGTGGGTCATTAGCGGACATGGCGAGAATTCGGTGCGATGTCCGCTTTTGCTCCGAAAGCGGACATTGTCGGCGCGCTATGAGTAAACGCCCTACGTCCTGAGCACACCGCCGGTGCGCTTGCCGACTTCGGCGACGATCTTGGCCGCCAGCGCCTCGATCTCGGCGTCGGTCATGGTCTTGTCGCGCGGCTGCAAGGTGACGGCAATCGCAATGGACTTCTTGCCCGGCTCGACGCCTGAGCCTTCATAAAGATCGAACACGCTGACATTTGCAATCAGCTTGCGGTCGACCCCAAGCGCCGCGCGCACCAGATCGGCCGCCTTCACGCCGCGCTCGACCACAAAGGCGAAATCGCGCTCCACCGGCTGGAACGGCGACAGTTCGAGCGCGGGCTTGGCGCGCGTGGCTTTCGCCTTGGCCTCGGGGATCTTTTCCAGGATGACTTCGAAGCCGACCAGGGGGCCTTCGGCATCGAGCTGTTCCAGCGCGCTCGGATGCAATTCGCCGAAATAGCCGAGCACGTTCTGCGGGCCGATCTGGATCGTTCCGGAGCGGCCGGGATGCAGCCAAGCCGGCCCGCCCGGCACGACTTGCAGCGCCTGCGCCGGTGCACCGGCGGCGATCAGCACCGTGAGCGCATCGGCCTTGGCGTCGAAGGCGTCGACCTCGTTATTGAGCTCGCGCTTCGACCAGTGCCGGCCGATGCCGGAAGGCTTCGCCAAAGCGCGGCGAATGCCGGCGGCGGCGGTGAACTGATCCTCCGGCCGGTCGCCGCGGAAAATCTGTCCGACCTCGAACAGGCCGACGTCGGGAAAGCCGCGATCGGCATTCCGCCGCGCCGCACCGACCAGACCCGGAATGAGGCTCGGCCGCATGTCGGACAGTTCCGCGGCGATCGGATTGGCCAGCGCCAGTTCGGGCTTGCCGCCGCCGAACAATTCGGCCTGCGGCTTGGCGATGAACGACCACGTCACCGCTTCGACCAGATTGCGCGCGGCAAGCGCGCGCTTGGCCTTGCGCGTGCGCACCTGGATCGGCGTCAGCACCGGCTTGCGCGGATTTTCGCCGCGCGGAAACGGCGTCAGCGGCACTTTGTCGACGCCGACGATGCGCACGACTTCTTCGACGATGTCGGCTTTGCCCTCGATGTCGGGCCGCCATGTCGGCACGGCGATTTTGACGCGCTCGCCCTGGCCGGCGACGAAAAAGCCGAGATGATTGAGCACGCGCCGCATGTCGGCGAGCGGCACGTCGAGGCCGCCGAGGCGCTCCAATTCGGACAGCGGAAACTCAATGATCTTTTCTGGCGGTTCGGCATTACCGGCGACGATGACCTCCGACGGCGTGCCGCCGCAGAGCTCCAGCACCATCCGCGTCGCCATTTCCAGGCCCGGCGACATGAAGGCCGGATCGACGCCGCGCTCGAAGCGGTAGCGGGCATCGGAATTGATCGACAGCTTGCGGCCGGTTTGCGCGATGTTGGCCGGCACCCACAGCGCCAACTCGATCAGCACGTCGGTCGTGGTCTCGTCACAGCCGGTCTTCTCGCCGCCCATGATGCCGGCAAGCAATTCCACGCCCTCGTCGTCGGCAATGACGCAAGCCGTAGCGTCGAGCTTATAGGTCTTGCCGTCGAGCGCGAGCAGCGCTTCGCCAGTGCGGCCGCGCCGCACCGTGAGATTGCCTTTGACTTTCTTGGCATCGAACACATGCAGCGGCCGGGCGCGGTCGTAAGTGATGAAATTGGTGATGTCGACCAGCGCATTGATCGGGCGCAGCCCGATCGCGATCAACCGCTTCTGCAGCCAGTCCGGCGACGGGCCGTTCTTGACGCCGCGCACCAGGCGTAGCGCGAAGGCCGGGCACAGCGACGGCGTCGTGCCGAAATCGAGCGACACTTTCACCGGACAAGGGAACTCGCCCTTGATCGGCTTGACGCCTGCGTCCTTGAACTTGCCCATGTCGGCGGCGGCAAGGTCGCGGGCGATGCCGTGCACGCCGGCGCAGTCGGGCCGGTTCGGCGTGAGATTGATCTCGATCACCGGATCGTCGAGCTTGGCCCATGTTGCGAAGCTTGCCCCGACAGGCGCATCGGCCGGCAGTTCGATGATGCCGTCGTGATCGTCGGAGATCTGCAGCTCGGCTTCCGAAACCAGCATGCCGCGGCTCTCGACGTCGCGGATCTTGCCGATGCCGAGCGTGATGTTCTTGCCCGGAATGAACGCGCCGGGCGGCGCGAACACGCCGGTCATGCCGCTCTTTGCATTCGGCGCGCCGCAGACCACCTGGATCGGCTTGCCGTCGCCGGTATCGACCATACAGACGCGCAGCCGGTCGGCATTCGGATGCTGCCTGGCGTCGACGACCTTGGCGATGACGAAGGGCGCGAGCAGCTTGGCCTTGTCTTCGAGCCGCTCGACTTCGAGCCCGATCATGGTGAGCTTGTCGGCGATTTCGCCGAGCGGCCGGTCGGTGTCGAGATGCTCTTTGAGCCAGGCAAGCGTGAATTTCATTACCGTATCGTCCCTTCGCGCGCGGGCAACGTAGTCCCTCCCCCGCTTGCGGGGGAGGGAAGGGAGGGGATCTCAGTCGCGCCGACCGCCGCAGCGATGACGTCCCAAACTCCTTCCCTATTCGTCATGACATCGTGATTGCTGAAGCGCAGCACGCGAAAGCCTTTAGAGCGCAGAAACCGGTCGCGAAGGGCATCTTTCACTTTCTGCATTGCCTCGTAGTGCTGGCCGCCGTCCAGCTCAATGACGAGGCGGGCCGAGTGCGAAACGAAGTCGACGATATAAGGGCCGATAGGAGTTTGACGACGAAATCCGACACCGTTAAGCCGGTGCGCGCGCACAAGGCTCCAAACGATGCGTTCCGCATTCGTCAATTCCATCCGGAGTCCTCTCGCGCGCGCCCGCGTCACCGGTTTCATACGCCATGCCGGCTTCTTCAGGACGTCGTGGGTCGCGACTAGCTGTGAGGCCGCGGCCCCCTCCCTACCCTCCCCCGCAGGCGGGGGAGGGAAATTGGGATGCGTGAATTTCATTAGAGTCCCACCTTGTCCGGCACATAGAGATAGAGCAGCGGCAGGCTGATGAAGACCAGGAGCGTGAGCATAATGGCGCCGAAATTGCACCACTTGAACAATTCGCGCCTGATGATGAGCTCGGTGAGAGCGAGCTCCTGCAACGGACCGGCGTCACGGTGGAACATGGCGAGGCAGCGCAGGCAGCCCAGCGCCACCAGCAGATAGAGCATGATCTCGATCACGATGACGCCCTGCTCGAAATGATTGTCGGCAACGACCGGCGCCGAGATGCCGAGCGCCGCGATCATCATCGACGTGTGGGTGAGAAGTCCGCCGGCCTTGGCGTCCAGAATCTGAAAGCTGCGGCTGATCGGATTGGGACCGAGCGTGCCGTCGCCGTCGACCGCGAGGTGCTCGGTATAGCGTTCGATGTGCTCCCGCGACCAGCCGCGCGTCATCGTCCGGTAGAGGAAGCGATCCAACGCCTTGCGCGTCACATCGACGATGGTGTCGCTATGCATGTCAGCCGCTCAGTCCTGCGGCCAGCGTCGGGAAATCGAGCGGCCGGAACCCATAGTGATTGAGCCAGCGCACGTCGGCCTCGAAGAAGGCGCGCAGGTCCGACATGCCGTATTTCAACATCGCGATGCGGTCGATGCCCATGCCCCAGGCAAAGCCCTGATATTCGTCGGGATCGAGCCCGCAATTGCGCAGCACATTGGGATGCACCATGCCGCAGCCCAAGATTTCAAGCCAATCGTCGCCCTCGCCGAAGCGGATCTCGCCTTTGTCGCGGCGGCACTGGATGTCGACTTCGAGCGACGGCTCGGTGAACGGAAAGTACGACGGCCGGAAGCGCATGCCGACCTTGTCGACCTCGAAGAACGCCTTGCAGAATTCGGCGAGGATCCATTTCAGATGGCCGAGATGCGATTTCTTGTCGATGACCAGGCCCTCGACCTGATGGAACATCGGCGTGTGCGTCTGATCGGAGTCGCAGCGATAGGTGCGGCCCGGAATGATGACGCGGATCGGCGGCTTCTGCGTCAGCATGGTGCGCACCTGCACCGGCGAGGTGTGGGTGCGCAGCAAGAGCCGCGAGCCGTCCGGCTTCGGATTGAAGAAGAACGTGTCGTGCATCGCCCGCGCCGGATGGTCTTCCGGGAAATTGAGCTTGGTGAAATTGTAATCGTCGGTCTCGATGTCGGGACCTTCGGCGACGGCAAAGCCCATATCGGCAAAGATCGTGGTCAGTTCATCGATCACTTGGGTGATCGGATGCACGCGGCCGATCTCGATCGGCGCTTCGCGCACCGGCAGCGTGACGTCGATGCTCTCGGTATTGAGCCGCTCCGCAAGGGCTAAATCCTTGAACGCCTCGCGGCGGGCGGCGAGCGCGCCGTTGACGCGATCCTTCAACCCGTTGATCAGCGGGCCCTGGCTCTTGCGCTCATCGGGCGTAAGCGTGCCGAGCGTTTTCAGCAGCGCGGTGATCGAGCCGCTCTTGCCGAGCGCTGCGACCCGCACCGTTTCGAGCGCCGCCTCGTCGCCGGCGGCCGCAACTTCGCCGAGGATTTTCTGTTCGAGCTGAGCGATGTCGGACATGTCTCTCTCAATCCGGCAGGAAGGACAAATCGGTGTCGGACGGCTTGGCACCGGCCTGGGTCAGCATGCAATGCACTTGGCCGCGATGATGGGTCTGGTGATTGAACATATGCGTCACCAGCATCCAGCGCGGCCGCGTCCATTCGCGCTTGGTCGCAAGCGAATAGTAGGTCAGGTCGCCGGCGAGCCAGGCGTCGTCGACCTTGTCCGCCCAGCCGAGAATTTTCTGATCGAAGCCGGCACGCTCGGATTTGAGCTCGTCCCAATCCGCATGCACGGCGACCGAGCCGGGGATGCCGACGTCCGGCTTGGGCAGGTCGGCGAGGCGGCCCATCCAGGCGCGGTCGCCCCACAGCAGATGGTTCAGCGTCTTGTGGATCGAGCCGAAGAAGGCGCCGCGTTCGCGGCGCCGCTCTTCGTCCGGCAATTGGTCAGCCGTGCCGTACAGGTTCTCGTTCTGCCAGCGATTGTAGCGCGCCATGCGCTGCACGTAAGCACGGTCAATCATGTGCGCGACCCACCGTTGGAGTCATGCCGGCCATAGTCGGCATCCACGTTCGCGACGAGCGAGACGTGGACGGTCGGGACACAGGCGAGCGAAGCGACGCCGTTCTTCGAACGTCTATACCCGGCCCGGACGGCGAAGCTGTTACGCCGCGAGCGCTGTCTTGGCCTGGCCGACGATCGCCTCGAACGCCACCGGCTCGTGGATCGCGAGATCGGAGAGCACTTTGCGGTCGACAGTGATGCCGGCCTTGTCGAGGCCCGCGATGAAACGGCTGTAATTGAGGCCGAAGGGACGCACCGCGGCGTTGAGGCGCTGAATCCACAGCGCGCGGAACGTACGCTTCTTCCGCTTGCGGTCGCGGAAGGCATATTGATTGGCCTTCTCCACCGCCTGCTTGGCGATGCGAATGGTGTTCTTGCGCCGGCCGAAATAGCCCTTGGCGGCCTTGAGCACCTTTTTGTGCTTGGCATGAGAGGTGACGCCGCGTTTGACGCGAGCCATGGTCGATCTCCTATGAAGATTGGCAGTGCCGGAACGGAACGTCCCCCTCCCTTTATCCCCCCCCGCTTGCGGGGGAGGGTGGGGTGGGGGTCAGCCGTTCGGCAAAAAGTATTTCTTGATGTTGTCGCCGTCGGTCTTGAACAGCACATTGGTGCCGCGCAATTGGCGGATCTGCTTCTTGGTGCGCTTGATCATGCCGTGGCGTTTGCCCGACTGCGCATAGAGGACCTTTCCAGTCCCCGTGACCTTGAAGCGCTTTTTTGCGCCCGACTTGGTCTTGATCTTGGGCATTTGGCTCTCCTCATGGAATAGGCATCCGAGCTCCGGCCCGAATGCCGGCGATCGCTAACGATCGCGTGCTGATGAGCACTTCACCGCCGCCACGGCAGCCCTTAATCGGCCGGGCGGCAGGAAGGGCGCGGTTATGGCAGAGAGCGCCGCGAAACGCAATCGGCGGGAGGGCGCGATGCTCGACCCTGTCTGCACCGCGGCAAGATCGATTATTCTCGTTATTCCAATAACTTATCTGCCGAAACGCGCTCCTGGCCGATCGCGCATCGTCTTTGGCGTCAAGTTGCGATTTTATAGAGCGCGCATGTCGATCCGCGCCTGGCTGGTTCGTCGTGTTTACCGAGCGAGACAGTTCAGCGGCGATGGCGCGCGCGGCTCGCCTCAAGAGGAGTTCTCCCATGCGTTTCATGTTCATCGTCAAATCCGCTCATTACGAAGGGCCCAGCGCCGCGCTCCTTGAAGCGGTGCACAAGCTAGCCGACCGCGAGATCAAGGCCGGCCGCATGCTCGACAGCGGCGGGCTGATGCCGCTCGCCACCGGCGCCGAGGTGCGCATCGCCGACGGCAAGCTCAGCGTAGTCGACGGACCCTTCGTCGAAGCCAAGGAGGTCGTCGGCGGCTACGCGATCTTCGAACTGCCCGGCAAGGAAGAGGCGCTCGCCTCGGTCAAGGAATTCATGCAGCTCCACAGGGATCTGATGCCGGGCTGGGAAGGCACTTGCGAGATTCGCGCCTTTGCCTCGAGCATGCCTTGAGGCAAACGCGGCCAACAAACGGTCGGCGGTCATGACGGCCGCCGACGTCAATCTCGAGACTTTGCATCTCGAGAATCTGCATCGCGCGATCCTCGCCGCCTGGCGGATCGAACAGCCGCGGCTGATCACGAGCCTGGCCCGGATGCTGCGCGACGTGCCGCTCGCCGAGGATCTCACGCAGGAAGTGCTGGTCGCCGCGCTCGAGCACTGGCCGGTGACCGGCATCCCGGAAAAACCCGGCGCATGGCTGATGGCGAGCGCCAAGAACCGCGCCTTGGATCACCTGCGCCGCGGCCGAATGCTCAAGCGCAAGCACGATGCCATCGCCGCCGAAATGGCTGAGGAGCAAGAGGCCGTGCCCGACTTCGAATCCGCGCTCGACGACGATATCGGCGACGAAATGCTCCGCCTCATCTTCACCGCCTGTCATCCGCTCTTGGCGCGCGAGGCGCGCGCCGCGCTGGCGCTGCGGATGGTCTGCGGGCTCACCACCGAAGAGATCGCGCGCGCCTTCCTGCAGCCGGTGGCGACCATCGGACAACGCATTGTGCGCGCGAAGCGCACGCTTTCGCAATCGGGGCTCGCTTACGAAACCCCACGCGGCGATGAGCTTTCGGCGCGGCTCGCCTCAGTGCTGGAGGTCGTCTATCTCATTTTCAACGAAGGCTATACCGCCGCCCGCGGCGCGGATTGGCTGCGCCCGCAACTGTGCCATGAAGCGCTGCGGCTCGGCCGCGTGCTCACCGCCATTGCGCCACATGAGCCCGAGGCTTTCGGGCTATTGGCGCTGATGGAGCTCAATGCCTCGCGCACCGCGGCGCGCACCGATGCGCAAGGCGAGCCGATTCTGCTCTTGGAGCAGAACCGCGGGCTCTGGAATCAACTGCAGATCCGCCGCGGTTTCCTGGCGCTTGGCCGCGCGCGCGAACTCGGCGGCGCCGGCGGCAATTACGCGCTGCAGGCCGCGATCGTCGCCTGTCATGCCGGCGCGGCAACGGCGGGCGAGACCGACTGGCTGCGGATCGCGGCACTTTATGCGGAACTTGCGGCGCGCACGCCTTCGCCGATCGTCGAACTCAATCGCGCGGTCGCCGTCGGCATGGCCGAGGGTCCGGGGCCCGCGCTGGTCATCGTGGATCGTCTAGCCGGCGAGCCGGCGCTGAAAAATTATCACCTGCTGCCGGCCGTTCGCGGCGACTTGCTGCACAAGCTCGGCCGCTACCAAGAGGCGGCCGCCGCTTTCGAAGCGGCCGCGGTGCTCACCGGCAACAAGCGCGAGCATGATCTGCTAAAACGCCGCGCGGCCGATGCGGCCGGCGCGACGCGATTGTCGCAGGTTTGAAAAGACGAAACGCCGCCTAGCGCGGCGCCAGCACCATAACGACCTGGCGGCCCTCGAAGCGGGGCTCCTGCTCGATCTTGGCAATCTTGAGCGTATCGCCTTTGACGCGATCGAGAAGCTTGTAGCCGAGCTCCTGGTGCGCCATTTCGCGGCCGCGGAAGCGCAATGTCACTTTGACCTTGTCGCCTTCCTCGAAGAACCGCTGCATCGAGCGCATCTTCACTTCGTAGTCGTGATCGTCGATCATCGGCCGGAGCTTGATCTCCTTGATCTCGACGACCTTCTGCTTCTTGCGCGCCTCGGCGGCTTTCTTCTGCGCCTGATATTTGTATTTGCCGAAGTCGAGAATTTTGCAGACCGGCGGCACCGAATTGGGTGCGATCTCGACCAGATCGAGTCCGGCTTCCTGCGCCATGGCGATGGCGGCGTTGATCTCCGTGACGCCCTTATTGGCGCCGTCTTTGTCGATGAGTTGAACCTCGCGAACGCGGATCTCCTCGTTGATGCGCGGCCCGTCCTTGGCGGCGGGCTGCGGCAGCTTCATTGGGCGGCGAATGGGTGTTGTCTCCTGGGTGATTGCGACGACGGATTGAGCTTACACGTTCCGCATTACAAATGCGCATCGCACGATACGATGGACGCTTATCGGCGATGCCGGACGGTAATACCAAGAATCGAGCGTTTTTTGCTTTAAGTCAACGCCAATACGACTGCTGGGGACCCTCCAGGCGAGAAACATAAGTGTTCCAACATGATTTATGTTCCCTGATCGCGACTTGCTACTTCGCCCGCCCCTGCACTGTCAGCCACCGCCCCAATGAACGATAAAAGCCTGAAATTCCTGGATATTGGCGAAGGCGCCGGCCGCCGCGCCATCGCCGTCCGCGCCACCGCAGGCGCCTCGCACAACACGTCCGCCGGCCTGGTCTGGCTCGGCGGCTACAAATCCGACATGCAGGGCACCAAAGCCGTGGCGCTCGCCGACTGGGCCGCGCGCCAAGGCCGCGCCTGCCTGCGGTTCGACTATTCCGGCCATGGTGAATCGGGTGGCGCATTCACCGACGGCACGATCTCGCGCTGGCTTGCAGAAAGCCTGAGGGTGTTCGACGCCTGCTGCCGCGGTCCGCAGATATTGATCGGCTCGTCGATGGGCGGCTGGCTCGCGCTGCTGCTCATTCGCGAATTGCGCCGCCGACCCCGACCCTTCTCTCCCCCGCAAGCGGGGGAGGATCTGGAGGCGGCAGCGGCGAGCGTTGCCGGCGTGGTGCTGATAGCGCCGGCGGTGGATTTCACCGAAGAACTGATGTGGAAACGCTTCACGCCCGAGATCAAGCGCGAGCTTGCCGAGACCGGCCTGTGGAAGCGGCCGTCGCAATATGCGGATGAGCCCTATCTCGTCACCCGGCAACTGATCGAGGACGGGCGTAACCATCTTCTGCTCGGCGGCACCATCGAGACCGGCTGCCCGGTGCGCATCCTGCAAGGCGTCGAAGACCCCGACGTGCCGTGGCAGCACGCCAAGGCGCTGGTGGCGCGGCTCGCCTGCGATGACGTGGTGCTGACCTTGATCAAGGACGGCGATCACCGCCTGTCGCGCCCGGAAGATATTGAAAGGCTGATCGCGGCGGTCGCGGAGTTCTGAACAGGCTGCTATTTCCGCTCGTCCCCGCGAAAGCGGGGACCCAGTCCGTCGGCGAAAATACCCGAGCAAGCCCACTGGATACCCGCTTGCGCGGGAATGAGCGGCAAATATCTGCCGGGCAACTCTGTCAGACCGCTACGCACTTTCTCCGTCGATGCCGAAGGCGCCGCCGCCGAAGCTCATCACGTAGAGGAAGCCGCCGGCCATCACCAGGTTCTTGTAGAAATGCGTCATGTTATCGAGATCGCCGGCCGGCAGATGCACGCCAAAGGCAGTGGCGAGGCAGAACAAAGCCAACAGCGCGGCGGCCCAGCGCGTCTTGAACCCGATCAGGATCGCCGCGCCGGCGAGCAAATGCAGGGCGACCGACGGCCAGACCGCGATAGTGTACAGCGGCACGTGAACACTGTTGAAATACTCGGCCGCCGCGGCCGGATTGCGCAGTTGCAACACGCCGTCCCAGATGAACAAGCTGCACATCAACAGGCGGGCGAGCAGAAGCGTCAAATCTTTGGAATGCCGCATGGCGCATATCTCCCGGCTGGGCGTGTCATGAATGTGCGATCATGCCACCAGCGCCGATAAGCACAAGTCATGCTCGGACATGCCTCGATTTAACGCGGCGCCGATCCACACGACTTCTGGAGAAAACCAATGATCAATCACGTCTCTATCGGCGTTCGTGATATCAAAACCGCGAAGCGGTTCTACAATGCCGCATTGGAACCGTTGGGCTACACCTGCCTGCACGATTTCGACGGATCGCTCGGTTATGGCAGCACCGCCGCCGGCTTCTGGGTGAGTGCCGTCGAGAGCCCGGTGCGGCCCGATCCCAAATCCGGACTGCATTTCTGCTTCAACGCGCCATCCCGCGACGGTGTGGATGCCTTTCACGCCGCGGCGTTGAAAGCCGGCGGCCGCGACAACGGGCAGCCGGGTGTGCGGACGGATTACGGGCCAAACTACTACGCCGCCTTCGTCGTCGATCCGGACGGCTATCGGATTGAAGCTTATTGCGGTGAGGTGGCGTAAAGCGATCTCACGCCAGCGCCGGCTCGCCGGTTTGCGCTTGCAAGCCGCCGAACCGGCGTTCGCGGCGGTGAAAAGCGTTCAGCGCATCCGCAAGATCTTCGGCGGAGAAATCCGGCCACATCCGGTCGGTGAAATAGAATTCGGCATAGGCGCTCTCCCACAGCAGGAAATCGGAGAGGCGCTTTTCGCCGCTGGTGCGGATGATGAGATCGACATCGCGGCACTCGGCTTCGCCGGTGACCAGGCGCGAAAACATCTCGCGCGTGAGCTCGCGCATGCCGGCGGCCTGTAGCGCCGCATTGAGAATGGCGTCGCGCGCCGAATAATCGATGGCGATGCGCAGATTGAGCGCGTCGCCATCCGCCGTCGTCATCTCGGCGTCGCTGATCGCATCGGCAATGCCGTCGGGGAGCCGGTCGCGGCGGCCGATCACGCGCAGCCGCACGCCGTTGCGGACCAGGCTCTCGATCTCGTTGGCGAGATAAAAGCGCAGCAGCCCCATCAGCGCTGTGACCTCAGCCGGCGGACGCCGCCAATTGTCGCTGGAGAAGGCATAGAGCGTGAGCGTGCCGACGCCCTGTCCCGGCGCCGCTTCGAGCGTGCGGCGGATCGCTTCGACGCCGGCTTCGTGGCCGCGCACGCGCGGCAGGCGGCGGCTGCTGGCCCAGCGGCCGTTGCCGTCCATGATGATGCCGACATGAAGTTTCTCGTGGAGACTGGCAGTCGGTTTAGGCGAGAGATAACTTTGCATCACAAAGTTTCCTTGCAAAATTTTTTACGCGGGGATGATCCGTAAGCGCGCGGACGTCGATTCTTGTTCGGCGTCGTGTTTACTGTCCTGCTTGGCATCTCGCTTTCCCGCGGCTTTCGCCGCGTCGCGCACCAGCTGCTCGAGCACGGCGAGATAATCGAGAAAGCGCTTGCGGCCGGATTTGGTCAGCCGGCAGGTCGTGTGCGGCCGGTTGCCCTCGTAGCCCTTGATGACTTCGACGAGACCCGCCTCTTGCAGCACTTGCAGATGCCGGCTGAGATTGCCGTCAGTCAGCGCGCAAAGCTGCTTCAGGTCGGCAAACGACAGGCCCTTGGGATGCGCCATCAGCGAAGTGAGGAGCCCAAGCCGCGCCTTCTCGTGAATGACGCGATCGAGACCGTCATAGGCAAAGGGTGCATTGCCGTTGTTGTTTTCAGTGCTCGGCATCGGTGTCCTCGGAAGCGATATGCAGAAGGGCCGCCATCAGCGACTGGCCGATCACGAACGGCACGCCCATGGTCCATGGCGACAGCGTATGATGGGCGCTGCCGAGAATGAGCACAGTGAATCCGGCAATGAAATACCAGGCGCCGACCAGAGCGACGCTGCGCGGCAGCGAACGTACGGAGGCGAAGATCCCGAGGCTGACCAATAGCTGCCACAGGCCGGGCAACAGCCACAGCGTCTCCGGCGCGAACTTCGACAGCATCACCGCAAGCAGAACGCCGGCGGCGCCAGCCGGCAGGAACTGCTCGACCGCCTGCAGCACCATGGCGTCGGCGAGGCCGGAATGATGCCGCAGCGACCGCGCCCGCATTTCGACAAAGATCAGCGCCGCCGAGAGCAGCGCCGCCGCGGTCCAGCCGAACAGGAAAGTGAGCGGATGCGCGGTCGGGTCGTCGAGCCAAAGGAATTGCAGGAGCGTGGTGATCAAAGCCACCAGCGCCGTCGCGGCGACCGCCGTCGGACCGTAGCCCTGGAACGCGGTGCCAGCCGCAAGCTGATTGCGGATCGCCAGAATATCGGCAAGAGCTTTATCGAGAGCCTTGTCGAGATCAGCCATGCCGTCCCACCGCCAAATCCATTGTCGATATCACTTTGCAATGCAAAGTAGACCACAGCCGCGCGGCAAAGTCAAAGCCGGCGTGTCACCACGCTCTCGCGCCACGCGCGGCGCTCACCTAGGGTAGCTGCGCGGCGCCAAGCCTTGCATCCGGCGCCGGCGGGGGTTTGCGAAAATGTCCGACTTTGAAAATAAAATCGCCTTCGTCACCGGCGCGACATCGGGCATCGGCCGCGGCATCGCGATCGCCTTTGCCAAACGCGGCGCCACCGTCGTCGTCGTCGGGCGGCGCGAGAAGGAGGGACGCGAAGCGCTCGACATGGTGCACAGGGCCGGCAGCGAAGGGCTGTTTCTCAAGGTCGACGTCGCCAGCGAAAGCGAAGTCGCCGACGCCATCGATGAGACGGTCTCGCGCTACGGACGGCTTGATTGCGCGGTGAACAATGCCGCCGTCGACATTGCGCATTCGTTCGTCGAATTCTCCGGGGCCGACTACGACGCGGTTTTCAATCCGAACGTCAAGGGACTGTTGTTCTGCCTCAAGCACCAGATCCTGGCGATGCGCGCAAAGGGCGGCGCCATCGTCAATGTCACTTCGGTCTCGGCGCAGATGTCCGATCTCGGCAATGCGCTCTATAATGCGAGCAAGGCTGCGGCGCATTCGCTGACCCGAACGGCTGCGCATGAGGCCGCGCAATACAAGATCCGCATCAACGAAGTGGCGCCCGGCCCGACCAAGGCGCCGATGCTGGAGCGTTTCCTGGAGGAGGCCGCAGCCGCGGGCTCGCCCTTCAACACCGAGTCCATCGTCGCCAATATCGCGCTGCGCCGCCTCGGCACGGTCGAGGAGATTGCCGCTGCCGTTTTGTTTCTCTGCTCGGATGCCTCCGCCTATACCACCGGCGCCTCGCTGACGGTCGATGGCGGATTTCTCCTCGGATAGCGCTCGTTCCGGAAAAATCCTAGCCTGCCGCCGCGTTTGTGGCCGGCCCGGGATTTGCAGTGCGCCGAGGACAAGAATCGCTGGAGCACGCCGCTGACCAGGTTACTGTCGGCGCGTCATCGAGGAGTGAGTAAATTATGAGTGGATTCATCAGCCGCCGCACAGCGCTTTCGCTCTCTACTGCCGTGTTGGCGAATATCGGCCGGGCGCGCGCTGCCGCCTATCCCGAGCGCACGATCTCGCTGATCGTGCCCTACAGCCCCGGCGGCGGCACCGATATTGCGGCCCGCCTGATCGCGCCCGGGCTGTCGGACATCCTCAAGCAGCCGGTGGTGGTCGTGAACAAGCCCGGCGCGGGCTCCATCATCGGCGTCGAATACGTCCATCATGCAGCCCCCGACGGTTACACGCTGTTGTTCAATCCGAGCGACGGGATGGTCATGGATCCGGCGATCTACGAGAATCTGCCCTACGACAGCGTGAAGGATTTCGCGCCGATTACCGACCTTTTCAGCTACCCGCTGTTCGTCATCGTCAAAGGCGATTCGCCGATCAAGACGATCCGCGACCTGGTCGACTACGCCAAGGCGCATCCTGAGCGCGCGAATTATGCGTCCGCCGCGAGCGTCTTCTGGCTGGCGACCGAATTATTCGCGCAGCAGGAGAAAGTGCAGTTCACCCGCGTGCCCTATAAAGGCGCCGGCGACATGGTGCTTGCCGTCATTTCGGACGAGGTTCTGTTTGCGATCCCGAGCCCGCCGCCGGTGATCGGCCAGGCGGGTTCCGGCAACGTCCGCATCCTGGCCACGACCGCGCCGCGGCGTCTCGCGAATTTTCCCGACGTGCCGACCATGGCAGAAGCCGGCGTGCCCGGCGTGGAGGTGGTCGATTGGAGCGGACTCTGGGCGCCGGCCGGCACCCCGTCCGACATCATCGGTACGCTCAACACGGCAGCGCGTCAGGTGCTCGCGTCCGCTGACATCAAGACCAAAGCCGCGCAGCTCAATCTCGGCATCGGCGGCAGTTCGCCCGACGGCGTCAAAGAAAAAATGGCGTCGGAGTTGAAACTGTGGAAGGGCGTCGCCGAGAAGGCCCACATTTCCATGAAATTGTGATCGTCACCGGGCGGCGGCGTCTTCTTCGCCGACGGGGGCAGGCAACTTTCTCGACTCTCGCGAATCAACTAGTGATTCTAGCGCCTCAGCTAAATGACGGCGCCGTCCGCGCAGCGTTGTTTCGACCGACACGGGACGATGATGGAAAAAGCGGACATCCCTTTAAGGCCCGCGTCGGGGAATGAGTCCGAGCCTGCAGGTTTGCCCGAACTCGGGCGCCGGCAATCGGGATTGATCGCGGCGCTGTTCGCCGACGCTTCCAAGCTGCACCAGGATGGCCGCATCCGCGAAGCGGAATACATCTACAAACAAATACTCGCGGCACAACCGGATCATTTTGACTGTATGCACGCGCTTGGCGTCGCGCTTCACCAGCTTGGCGATCATGCGCAAGCCGTGCGGCTGATCGCTCTGGCGCTGAAACAAAATCCGCGCGACGCTATTGCCTTGAATAATCTCGGCAGCGCTCTCGCTGTGCAGGGGCGTCTTGCCGAAGCCCTCGTGAGCTTCTCCAGTGCGGTTGCGGCGCGGCCCGATTATGCCGAAGCCTATGCGCATTGCAGCGATGTGCTGCGCGAACTCGGGCGAGATGCGGAGGCTATCGAAGGCTACGATCGCGCGCTGGCGCTGCAGCGGGACCTCGTCGAAGCGCATTGCGGTCGTGGCATAGCGCTCGCAAACCTGAAACGCCTCGACGAGGCCATTCAAAGCTACGATCGGGCGCTGAAGCTGTGGCCGGATTTCGCCGAAGCGCATTGCGGCCGCGGTATCGCGCTCGCTGAACTCGGTCGGATCGACGAGGCACTGGACGGCTTTGCGCGAGCCCAAAGCCTGCGCCCCGATTACGCCGAGGCGCACGTCAACGAAGCGACGTATCGTCTTCTGCTGGGCGACTTCGAGGGCGGCTTCGAAAAATACGAGTGGCGGTGGCAGACGGCGCGCTTCAGGGCCAACAAGCGGAGCTTTGCGCAGGCTCTATGGCGCGGATCGGACGACATCGCCGGCAAGACCATCCTCCTGTACGGCGAGCAAGGTTTTGGCGATACGATCCAGTTCGCGCGGTATGTGCCGCTCGTCGCGGCTTTTGGCGCGCAGATCGTTCTTGAAGTCCCGGGCCCGTTGCATGCGCTGATGGCAAGTCTGCTGCCAAGCCTGCCCGGCGAGCCGCAGATCGTGTCCGCCGGCGATCCGCTTCCGGATTTCGATTTGCAATGTCCGTTGCTCAGTCTGCCATTGGCGTTCCGGACTCGCCTCGACACGATCCCATGCGACGTTCCTTATTTGTCGGCGCCGGCCGCAAAGGTGGCGGCATGGCGGGAACGGCTCGGCGCACACGCAAAGCCCAGAATTGGCCTGGTTTGGGCCGGCAATCCGCGGAAGGACGCGCCGCACATCCATCGTCTCGACCACGAGCGGAGCCTCGCGCTCGACCGCCTGGCACCATTCTTCGAGGTGGACGCGTGCAGCTTCTATAGCTTGCAAAAGGGCGACGACGCCCAAAAGCAGTTGCGTGAGGGTCCTTGGCGCGACCGCGTCATCGATTTCACCGACGACCTGCACGATTTTTCCGACACTGCGGCTTTGATCGCGAATCTGGACCTGGTGATCTCGGTGGACACGTCAGTGCTGCATCTTGCCGGCGCGCTCGGCAAGCCGGTTTGGCTGATGAACCGCTACAATACCTGCTGGCGCTGGCTCCGGGATCGTGACGATACGCCCTGGTATCCGAGCCTGCGCCAGTTTCGGCAGGATGCCACCCGCGATTGGGGCTCCGTGATCGGGCGCATCACCGCGGCTTTGCGCGACTACGCGCGCAATTTCAATATTGAGTGAAGTCTCGTCCGGCTGAAGGTCTCTCCACAGCGCGTCTATTCAGGCGCCGGAGGAAGTTTCCCCTTGCCGTAGCCTTGATGCCAGCTGCCGGACACATCGTTGCCGTGGAACGCCTTTCCGGAAAACGGCGACTCGGACGTGTAGATCGCGACAAAGAAGTTGGACGCGGCGGGCTTCGCCAGACGATATTCTTCCAGGAACGCCGCGTAAGGAAAGTTCGTGATCGGATCGGGCACCGGTGCGAACTGAATCTCTTTATCCTGTTGAAACAGATAAACGCCATATCGATCCGAAACCACCGGGATGTGCGGAGCCCGGTAGGACTGCAGAATGCTGATGGCTTTGGCGGGCGCGGCGCCCTCGGTCTCGCGGTAGCCGGTGCTGCGGAGGAGATCGCCGGGAATGTTGCCGATGATCCAATGCCGCACCGGAGAATTGTCGCCGACGGGAACCTGATCCGGCCACGATCCGTCTGCGTTGCCGTCGAAGTCGACCATCATCAGCGTATAGAGTTTTCCCGGCTTGGCCTGCTTCCACCGCACGACGGGCGCCGTCGGGATATCGGTCTGCAGGAACAGATTTCCGCAATTGACGATGCCGCTATAACGGCCATCCAGGATGGCGAACTTGACCTCGAGCGGTGGCACCGAGCACGCGTAATTCAGTTCGTTCGCGGCGGCGATGCGCGAATCCACTGCCGCCACGCCGAACACGATCAGGGCCGCTAGCAGGCGTGCGTGCTTGATCATGTCATTTGCATCCGGGGTCCGGCGCGATCTCACCGAGCGCGCGCACCGTGACAAGATCGCGGCCCTGCGTCTTGGCCAGGAACATGTTCATTGTGGCGTGGTGATTCTTGCCCATCGTCAAAGGCCCGGTCGGCGTTTTGATCGTCAAGCCCGCGAGCGCGTCGATCATCGCCTCCTTGTCGAGCTTGCCGGCCTTTTCGATCGCCGCCTTTGCCGCCATCAGCGCATTGTAATGCGTCATCACATAGTTCGACACGGTGGCATCCGCACCGGCTTCGGCTTTAGCCTTCGCCACGAACGCTTCTACGGCCGGCGCGCCGCTGGTGGCAACGAACGGCACCACGACGTACATATTTTGACCCTTGCCGCCGAACACGCCGAGATCGGTTTCCGATAAACCGAGAAACGCAACAGTCACGTTCTTCATCAGCTCGCGATCGTAGGCCTGCGGGATGAAATTCATCCCATCGCCCTTCAGCGCGAACAACAAGACCTTGGCTTTGCTCGCGGCGACCCGGTCGATCAGCGGCGCGAAATCGATTTCCTTGCCGGTGGTGAATTCTTTGCCGACGACATGACCGCCAAGCTTGTCGATCATCGGCTCCGCGGCCGCGAACATATTGTGTGGCCAGGCGCGATCGGCCCCGAGCATGAAATAAGTGTTACCGGCGGTTTTGTTCATATAGGGCAAGAGCTGCGCGAGCTCTTGATTGGGAACGGTGCTGAACGCGAACATGTAACGGCTGCATTTGCCGCCTTCGTAATTGGTGGCGTAGAGCAGCGGCGTCTTCAGGCTTTCGGCCACCGGAACGATGGCGTCCAGATTTCGCGAAGTGATCGGCCCGATGACCGCCAGCACGCCGTCGCGCTCGATGAGTTTGTGCGCCGCGTCCAGCGCCGCGGCCGGATCGGTCTTGTCGTCCTCGTAGATCACTTCGACGGGCCTGCCGAGGATGCCGCCGCCGGCATTTATTTCTTTGGCGGCGAGGTCAATTCCAAGCTTGGCCTGCTTGCCATAAAGCTCGACGCCACCAGAGAACGGCAAAACCGCACCGATCTTGATCGGCTCGGCGGCCGAGGCGCTGATTGGATCCGTAATGCAGGCGCAGCCGATGAGCCAGATCGACCAGACAAGCGCAGCGGCATGACGGCGAATCAGTGCGGACATTCCGCAAGGTAACGCGCCAAAAAACGGCACGCCACGGCCGGCAAAGCAGAGCAATACGCGGCAGCGCCGGCCATCTGACGGAGTGCGCGCCCGTCAGAATAAAACTGCGAACACGTAACCCCACCCGGTCGTCGCGCCGCGGCTCAACGTCCGAGGATCGCGGCGGTCATGGCGCGCGGATCGCGTTTCGGCCATTTGCCGACTTCGACCGCATGCAAGAAATCGTCGACATGCCGGTTGAAGGTCGCCGGGTCCTCGATATTGATAGCATGTCCGGCATTGGGCATGACCACGAGCCCCGCCGTCAGGATCGAGCGCTTCATCAACAGCGCCGGCTCGAGGCACGGCCAGTCCTCGTCGCCGGTCATGACCAAAGTCGGCGTCGTCATGACCTGCATCTTGTCAACGAGCTCATAGAGCGACGGGCGCCGCGCCTGCACGCCGCGCAGCGTCCGCACCGAGCCTTCGGGCGAATGCTGGCTGAGCTGGTCGGCGAATTCCTTGAAGCCGCGCGGATCCTTGTTCTGGAACTGAACCCGCGTCGGCCCCAAGGCATAGCCTTTGAGCGCCGTGACCGGATCGCGCTCGAACGAGTCGGCGACGGCCTGGGCTTCCGCGGCGAACTGCTCGCGCTTGCCGGGCTCGGCGCCGTAACCGCAACCGGCGATGACAAGCGAACGCGCCCGCTCCGCATAGGCGAAGCCGAAATGCAGCGTGGCAAAGCCGCCCATCGAGAGGCCGACGATGTGCGCCGTCTCGATGTTCAGCCCGTCGAGCACGCTGCGGATGTCGTCGCGCGCCCGGTTCTGCGAATATTTCTCGGGCGCGAGCGGAACATCGGACGGCGGATAGCCGCGCGCATTGTAGGCGATACAACGATAGCGCTGCCCGAAATAGCGTAGTTGCAACTCGTAGGAGCGAAAATCGCCGGCGAATTCATGCACGAAGACGATGGGAGGGCCGCTACCGACCTCTTCGTAATAGAGCTTTACGCCATCGTCGGTTGCAACATGCGGCATTTTCGTCCTCGCCTGCGTGATGTCGGCCTGAATTGAGTCCGAACCCTGGTATGAGAGCATGATCCGTTCGGAAAACACTTTCCACTCTTCCAGGTCGCGCTCTAATTTGCATATTACGGATTTGCCGGAAGCCTGTGGACTAGGATTGCAGCCCTGATGAAAATGCCTGTTCGCCGTGCGGCCTGTGCGGCGCTCGCCGCGCTGGCATTGATTGCATCTGCATCCGCAGCTCCGGCGCGCGCCGCGGACTGGCCGACCCGGGCGGTGACGATGGTGATCCCCTTCGCGGCCGGTGGCCCGATGGATACAGTCGGGCGCATGCTGCAGCCCGGACTGGCGCAGGCACTCAAGCAATCCGTCGTCATCGAGAATGTCGGCGGCGCCGGCGGCACGATCGGCGCCGCCCGCGTCGCCAAGGCCGCGCCGGACGGCTACGAATTCGTGCTCGGCAATGTGGGCACCCACGCCGTCAGCCAGACGCTGTACAAGAAGCCGCCCTACAATGCCGCGACCGATTTCGCGCCGGTCGTCCTGATCGCCGATCTATCGCTCGTGCTGGTGGTGCGCAAGGACTTGCCGGTCAATAGCCTCGCCGACTTCATCGCCTATGCCAAAATCAATCAGGACAAGATGCAGTTCGCATCCGGCGGCGTCGGCTCGGCGACGCATCTCGGCTGCGCGCTGCTCAATGCGCGGATCGGCGTCGCCACGACGCATGTGCCTTATCGCGGCGGCGCGCCCGCCATGCAGGATTTGCTCGCCGGCCGCGTCGATTATCTTTGCATCGATACGCCAGTCGCCGCGCCGCAGATCGAAGCCGGCGGCGTCAAGGCCATTGCGGTGCTCGCGCGCCGCCGCGTCGCGCTATTGCCGCAAGTGCCGACCGCGGAGGAGCAAGGCCTGGCGGATTTCGATGCCGCCAATTGGAGCGCCTTCTTCCTGCCGAAGGACACACCCGACGCCATCGTCCGCATCTTGCATGACGCGACGGTCGCGGCTGTCAGCGATCCGGCGCTCAAGGCGCGGCTCAGCGCGACCGGCATCGATCCGGTCGTGGCGGACCGGCAGTCGTCGGCCTATCTCGGGCAATTCGTCGCCACCGAGATCGCCAAATGGGCGGGGCCGATCAAGGCCGCAGGGCTCAGCGCCGAATGAGAGGCCCGGCAATGAAAATCAAACTCATGGAGAACTTCAGAGCGCTGCTTTATGCGCCGTATTATGCGGCGCTCAGCCTCGGCTTCTATGAACAGGAGGGTGTCGATGTCGAGCTTTTAAGCTCTCACACTCCGGGTGGCGCGATCGCGGGTCTGCTTGACGGCGCGATCGATCTGACCTGGGGCGGCCCGATGCGCGTGATGCTGGCCCACGACCAGGATCCGCACAGTCCGCTGGTCAGCTTTTGCGAGGTCGTCGCGCGCGATCCATTCTTCCTTATCGGCAATTGCGAAAACTTCACGCTTGAGGATCTCAAAAGGCTCAAATTCGCGACAGTCGCCGAAGTGCCGACGCCATGGATGTGCCTGCAGCTCGATCTTCGCGACGCCGGCCTCGATCCGGCGGCGCTGACGCGAACCAGCGATCGCAGCATGGCGGAAAATCTCGCGGCGCTATGCGACGGCCGGCTCGATGTCATGCAGGCATTCGAGCCTTTCGCCGCGATGGCCGAGGCCGAGGGGATCGGCAGCGTGCTCTCCGCGGCCGCGAGCCGGGGGCCGACCGTTTACACGACCTTCACTGCGACGCGAAGCAGCCTCGCGCAAAAACGCGAAGCCTTCGCGGCGATGACGCGTGCCATCGCCGAGACCGAACAATGGCTCTACGCGCACAGCCCTGCCGAATTCGCGGTGGCGATCCGACCGTTCTTTCCAGACCTATCAGACGAAATTCTGATCCGCTCGCTCGCGCGTTACAAAGATTGTGCCCTATGGGCGCGCAATCCGGAAATGTCGCGCGCCGGCTTCGACCGCCTCGGCGCAAGCTTTTTTAGCGGCGGCGCGCTTACGCGCCAGCCGGTTTACGAGGCGTGCGTCGGCGTAGCGGGAGCCTAGGACTCAGGCCCAGTGAAGCGTGACCAATGCGGCGAGGAATGGCGCGCCCGAGAGGATTCGAACCTCTGACCGTTGCCTTCGGAGGGCGATCCTGCAAGCTCCCCCAGGGTCGCCTGCTATATCCACAAATTACCTAGGTGTCTGACACGATAACGAATCTTTATTTCTGCGGCGCCGGTCGGTGAGCCGATTTGCCTAAGATTACCTTCAGATCGCTACCCCGGTGCTGCCTGTTAACTGGACCGTTCGAACGATGGCATGCACTGGGACAGGCGCGAGAACCACGACCTACTTCCTAGCTAGCTCGCGCGGCAAGCATCGGACCGGGAACTGATTCGCAAAAATTGCTGCGTAAGGCTGCAGCAATGCGCGAGATGACAGGGCGCCAGTCTCGGGTTGCATCTTGCCGAAACAGGAGCAGGGTCGGATACCAGGGCGAGTCGTCTCGATCGCGCAGCCAGCGCCAGCACGTATTGTAGCGGTTCATTAGCCACACTGGCTTGCCGAGCGCTCCCGCAAGATGCAACACAGACGTATCCACCGAGATGACCAGATCAAGGTTCTCAATCAGAGCAGCGGTATCGTAAAAATCATCGATCTCATCTGTGAGATCGACGACGCGATCACGCCACGCGCTGTCGCGCAACTGCCCCACCGCCTCATCGCCTTTTTGCAGGCTAAAGAAATCGCACCCGACCACATCCAGCAGCGGAACGAGCTGCTCGAAGGTTAGGCTGCGATCACGATCAACTACGTAGTCCTTGGTACCGGCCCAGACTAGCCCAATGCGTGGTTTTGAGCGCCTGCCCAGCCGATCCTCCCACGCCTGCACCTTGACTGCAGCCGCCGACAAATAGGGAATCGCATTTGGAATAGTTTCCAGCTTGGTGCGAAGCGCCTTCGGCAAGCTCAGTAGTGGACAGTGAAGATCAAAATCGGGCAGGCGGTCGCCCTTAGCTACTATTTGCGTCACGCCCGACAGGGTCTCCACGAGGCGCGTGAGCGGCCTCTGTACTTCAAGAATGACCCGCGCACCGCGCTCAGCAACGAGCGGCACGTACCGGACGAATTGTAACGTGTCACCAATTCCCTGCTCGGCATGCAGAAGAATCGTCTTCCCTGCGATTTCGTCTGTCCCAAGCCACAATGGCTGCGTGAATGGTCGCTTCCCCTCCCTGAGGTGTTCGGTTTCCCATCGCCATTCGAATTTCTCCCAGCCCCGTTCGCAATTACCCAGGAGAAGGTGACCCATCGCTTCGTTCAGATGCGCCTCGGCGAAGCCCGGCTTAAGTTCTCGCGCCCGCCGAAACCACTCCAAGGCTTCCTCGATCCGACCGAGGGAGTAAACGGCAAGTCCGCGATCGCAATACGCGGCGGCAAAATCCGGCTTGATCGCGATTGCGCGATCACAGTCAGCAATGGCCTCATCGAAGCGCCCAAGCGCGCGAAACACATTGCCGCGATTTAAGATGGCCTCGGGAAGGTCCGGCTTCAGCGCAACGGCGCGATCATAGCTTTGCAGCGCCTCAGTGTGGCGCTTGAGCTGCAAGAGCGCGTTGCCGCGATTGCAATGCGCCTCGTGAAGGCCTGGACGAGCTGCGAGGGCAAGGTCGAAGCGTTTAAGCGCCTCCTCATATTGTTTGAGGCTTAAAAGTGCATTGCCGCTTGCACATTGCGCTTCGATGAAGTCGCCACGGATCGCTAGCGCCACCTCACTGCTGGCCAGCGCCTCCTCGAAGCGATCGAGCTCACGTAAAACATTGCTGCGATTACACAGCGCTTCGACGAGACCCGGCCGAAGGGCAAGCGCCCTGTCATAGCTTTGCAGCGCCTCCTCGAAGCGCTTTAACCCTTTCAGCGCAAGGCCCTGATTGCAATATGCCTCCGCATAGTCTGACGCAATCTCAAGCGCACGATTGCAGCTGGCGAGAGCCTCCTCGAAGCGGTGAAGAGAGCAGAGGACAAGACCGCGAACGGAATAGGCTTCTGCAAAGTTCGGGCGCAACTTCACAGCACGATCGCAGCTCGCAAGCGCCTCCTCGGAGCGGCCAAGCTGACGCAGCGCCTTACCCCGATTACAATGTGCTTCCGCGTAATCAGGCGCCAAATCCGCAGCGCGAGAGAAATCCAGGAGCGCCTTTTCGATGGCGTCTTGCGCCGTGAGCGCAACGCCCCGATGATTCAGGGCCGGCGCGTGGTTTGGATTGCGCTTGAGCGCCAGATCGATCTGGCGTACCGCCGCTACATGATTGCCGCGCTGATGGAAAATGACGCCGATCAGATGCAGGCAGTCAAAGTGGTCAGGGCGAACCGCTAAAATCTGGCTATAGATGCCTTCTGCTTCGGCCAGACGCCCCATTTGATGCAGCTTAAGGCCTTCGTTGAATAAGGCCGCGATCAATTCTGATTCGGTCTGTTTTAGTTGCTGCAAACCTACCGACATTGCCCCCCGCGCAACCGTCGGAAGCCGGTCTAAAGGAGCCTTCGTTTTCTTCATCTCGCCTGTCACATGGAGAGGTTAGCCGACATATGCTTCCAGCAATCCCGCGCCGCGCTACAGGCGTAACTGGTAGTTGATTCGTAATCGCAAGAGAAGCAGTCCGCGCCTCACTGCTTCTGACCGGTCTTAGCCGTTGCCGAACAGCGGCAAGGAGACTGTAACGCGGCCGCCGCCTCGCGGCCCGCAGCCGATCTCGACCTTGCCGCCATGCGCTTCGGCGAGCGTTCGCACGATCGCGAGGCCGAGCCCGGCGCCACCGGTTCCGCGATTTCGCGATTCCTCCAGGCGGCTGAACGGCTCGAGCATCAGCTCGCGCTGCTCCGCCGGAATACCTGGCCCCTCGTCGTCAACTACAAGTGCGACTTCGCCGCCCTGCAGATCGATCGTGACACGGGCGACCCGGCCATATTTCAGAGCATTGTCGGTGACGTTGGCGACGATCCGGCGCAGCGCCAGGCGATCGCCAAGGACGACCGCATTCTCCGCCCCGGCAGCGCAGGCAAGGCTGACGGCGGCCCCGTGGGCGCGCAGATCCTCGATATCGGCGCGGACCAGCGCCGCGACCTCGAGCATTTCCTGTGACAGTTCGCCGGCTCCGGCCCGGCTCGACAGCAATGCATCGTCGAGCAGGCGGATCATGTCGTCGATGTCGGCGACGGCGCGTTGACGTTCGGCGTCGTCGGGAATGCGTTCGACGCGAAGCCTCAGCCGCGCGGCGAAGCTCCGCACGTCGTGCGATATGCCGCCGATCAAAGCCATGCGGGCGCGGAGCATACCGGCCAATCGTGCCTGCAACCGTTGGAACGCGGCACCGACCGCACGAATCTCCGGCGCACTTCGGCGCATTTTCGGCAGCGGCACGGGATCAGGCGAGAGGTCGACGTCGTCGACCGCGGCGGCGAGACGGGCGAGCGGCCTGGTCTCGCGCTGCATGATAAGAAGGGCTGCGACCGCCACCAGCGTTCCGAACAGCCCGGCGCCGAACCCGACCGGAAGGCCGAGCCGGTTGATGACAAGCGACCCCTGCGTGTCGACGACGAGGATCTCCCCGGTCCGCAGCGCGATGCGGAATTCGAGCGCGTTCATCGTCGATCCAACCAGCCGCGGAAACCACCGGGCCAAGGCCGAGCGCGGCTGCCGGCTCAGATCCAGGGAGCGCCCGCCGAGAGCCTCGGCATAGTCGCGGCGCATCTCCTCGCTAACTGCGGCACCGCCTGCCGGCATTTCGGTCGGCTCGGCGCGGACCAGCCGCGGCGCGAACTGCGGCGTCGCGACCGCTTGCAGCAGCAGCGCTCGTTGCGCGCGGTCGGTCGTTTCGAGGAGTGCGGCCAGGGCAGCGATGCGCGCCGGCGACGGCCACGCGCTATCGGCCGGATCGGCGTGGGAGCGATAGAAGGCCCCGATCGCCACCACCCACACGGCGGTCAAGCTCACGACGACAATCATCGTGATCCGCGCGGCAAGCGTCAGGCGCAGCATCACGACACCCGCTTGACCTGCGCGGTCAAAAGATAGCCGCCGTTGCGCACGGTGGTGACGAGATTCGCGCCTGGGCTCGCGGCGTCGAGCTTCTTGCGCAGGCGCGAGATCAGCATGTCGATTGAACGGTCGAAAGGCTCGGCCGAACGCCCCCGCGTCCAGTCGAGAAGCTGGTCACGCGTCAACACGCGGCGCGGACGTTGAACGAAGCAGGCAAGCAGATCGAACTCGGCGCCGGAGAGTTGTACCGGCACCTGATCCGGCTCGGCCTGCTCGAAGCTGCGGGCGTCGAGATCGAGCACAAATCGGTCGAATGCATAACGCCGGCTCAGCGGCTGGGCCGGCGCCGCCTGCGCACGGCGCATCAGCGCGCGAACCCGCGCCAGCAACTCGCGCGTACCAAAGGGCTTGGAGAGATAGTCGTCCGCGCCCATCTCCAGACCGACGACGCGGTCGATCTCGTCACTCTTCGCCGTCAACATCAGGATCGGGATATTGTCGGTCGCGCGCAGGCGGCGGCAGATCGACAATCCATCTTCCCCCGGCAGCATCAGATCGAGGATGACGAGGTCGGGCCGCAGGCGCCGCAAAGCGTCGTCCATCGCCTTTCCGTCGGGGGCGATCTCCATCTCGAAGCCCTCGCGGCGCATGAACTCGCTGACGAGCCGGCCGATCTCCGGATCGTCCTCCACCATGAGAAGTGTGGCCACAGGGGCGCTCATGACGCCACTGTCGATCAAGCGGCGGTGATCGGCAAGATGCGCGGGCGGATTGTTACCCGTCGTTACATGACGATGACCGATCGATACGGAACGTTTCGTGGCGGTGATTGGAGGGCGATGCCCGCGCCCCATTCTTGTCGCCGTGATCGACGCTCAGCCGAGCGCCGAGGTTTCAGGTCGAGGAGACATCTCATGACCAAGTTCATCGCAATCTCCGCGCTAACCGCCGCGCTTTCCATTGCGGCGGCCGCCAATGCCAATGCTTGGACCCGGAGCGGCTCCTTCACGGGACCGCGCGGCACGACGACTTACGGCGGCTCGGGCGGTTGCTCGGGCGGCTCGTGTTCGTGGCAAGGCGGCGGCACGGGCCCCGCCGGCGGCAGTTGGAGCCGTTCCGGCACCGGCAGTTGTGCCGACGGCACGTGCAACACGAGCGGCCAGGGCACCGGCCCGCGCGGCGGTTCCTACAACTATAGCGGCTCGTTCTCGCGCTGAATTGCGCCGCGGTCCGGGCGCGCCGCGCCCGGACCATCCGCGCTCCCCACCATCTCACGAGCCCCCTATATGCCAATGCATCCGATTTCCCCGCTCGATCTGCCTGCGCGCGCGATCGTGCTTGCGACCGCACTGACCTTCATGGCGCTCGAATACGCCATCGCCCGCCTCGCCCACCACGACAGCCATGATCTACGCGAGAGCGCCACCTCGTTCGGCGTCGCCCTCGGCCAGTCGTTGATCCGCAGCATCGAGGCATTCGCCATGGCCGTGCCGTTCGCGTTCGTTTATCAGCATCGTCTTCTGGACTTCGACCAGAGCGGGCCACTCGCTCTGCTCGCCCTTTTTCTGGGAAGCGAGTTCTTCTACTACTGGCATCATCGCGCATCGCACCGGGTGCGCTGGCTGTGGGCGACCCATTCGGTCCATCACTCGCCGACGAAGCTGAACTTGACCGCGGCAATCCGCCTGGGCTGGACCGGAAGCATTTCGGGAAACTTTTTGTTCTACCTGCCGCTGGCCTGGATCGGATTTCACCCCTTCGCGATCGCGGCAATGCTGGGCGTCAATCTGCTCTACCAGTTCTTTATCCATACCGAGCTCGGCCCCCGACTTGGGCCCTTGGAATGGGTGATGAACACGCCGGCCCATCATCGCGTGCACCACGCCACCAACACGGCGTGCCTCGACACGAACTATGGCGGCATCCTCATCGTCTTCGACCGCCTGTTCGGCACCTTCGCCGAAGCCCCGCGGGACGAAGCGCTGCGCTATGGCTTGGTCGGCGGCGCGCTAACGCTCAATCCGATCGGCATCGCTTTGGGCGAATGGCGGAACATGTTCCGGGATGCTCATGCCGCTGCGACTTGGCGCGAGCGGTTTTCCGTGTTGTTTGCGCCGCCCGGCACTGCGCCCACGCGCAAACCTTCTGCGCGGCGCGTCGCCGCTGCCCTGGCACCCCCCAGCAAAGGAGAATGACTCTGCTTCGCCAGTTTTTCCTCAGCCTGCCGCACCGGGCTCTCCTTGGCGCTGCCATGGCCGCTGCGATTCCACTGCCGGCTCCGGCGCAAACGCCGCCGCAGATGCGCAACGAAGCGATGGCGCTGATGCAGATCTGCAGATCCGACTACGAGCGGCTCTGCAGCACCATCCGACCGGGCGGCGGACGGATACTCAACTGCCTTCAGGACCACATGCGCGACCTGAGCCTACCGTGCGGTCAGGCAATGCCGCGCGCCGCCGCGCTCAAGGACAGCGCCGCAGCCGCCGGCATTTTGCCGAAATGAAGAGGAAGTGAAGTGCAGTGGCGATGACCGCCCTGATCCCTGCCCTGTGAGATGGCAAGTCCGGTCTGCCCTTGGCGCGCCCGAGAGGATTCGAACCTCTGACCTTTGCCTTCGGAGGGCAACGCTCTATCCAGCTGAGCTACGGGCGCCCAAATCAAGGCCGACGCCGGACTGAATAGCGAAACCGCGGCGGGGCGGCAACGGCAGATATCCAGGTTCTTTATCCAAGTCCTTGCGCGATGTTTCCGCCCGCCTGGAAAACCTCTAAGCTTGGGCCACGTTCAGGGAGACATCCGATGTCGCAATTGGCCGAGAAAACCGAGCAAACGGCGGAAAAGCGCGAGCCCAAAGGCGTCCAGCTGGGCGTCCAGCTCAAAGACGCCGACTTCAACTGGGAGGATCCGCTCGATCTCGAAGGCGAATTGTCCGAGGACGAGCGCATGGTGCGCGACACCGCGCGCGATTACGCGCAGGAGAAACTGTTCCCGCGCGTGATCGCCGCCTATCGCGACGAGAAATATGACCCGGCGATCGTCAAGGAGATGGGCGAGCTCGGACTGCTCGGCCCGACCATCCCCGAGGAATATGGCGGCGCCGGCCTCAATTATGTCTGTTCCGGCTTGATCGCGCGCGAGATCGAGCGCGCCAATTCCGGCTACCGCTCCTTGATGTCGGTGATCTCCTCGCTGGTCATGCACCCGATCTATGCTTATGGCAGCGAGGCGCAGCGCAAGAAATATCTGCCGAAGCTCGCCAAGGGTGAAATCGTCGGCTGCTTTGGGCTGACCGAACCGGATCACGGCTCCGATCCGGGCGCGATGGTCACGCGCGCCGAGAAAGTCGCCGGCGGCTATAGCCTCACCGGCGCCAAGACCTGGATCAGCAATGCGCCGGTCGCCGACATCGCCGTGGTCTGGGCCAAGCTCGACGGCAAGATCCGCGGCTTCATCGTCGAGCGCGGCACCAAGGGATTTTCCACGCCGAAGATCGAAGGCAAGCTGTCGCTGCGCGCCTCGATCACCGGCGAGGTCGTGCTCGAAGGCGCCGTGGTGCCGGAGGACAATATCCTGCCGAATGTTGCCGGCCTCGCCGGCCCGTTCGGCTGCCTCAATATGGCGCGCACCGGCATTGCCTGGGGCGCCATGGGGGCTGCGGAATTCTGCTGGCACCGGGCGCGCGACTACACGCTGACGCGCAAGCAGTTCGGCCGCCCGCTCGCCGCCAATCAGCTGGTGCAGAAAAAGCTCGCCGACATGCAGACCGAGATCACGCTCGGCCTGCACGGGGCGTTGCGGCTGTGCCGGCTGATCGACCAGGGCAAGGCGTCGCCGCCGGCGATCTCGCTGCTCAAGCGCAACAATTGCGGCAAGGCGCTCGATATCGCGCGCATGGCCCGCGACATGCACGGCGGCAACGGCATTTCCGAGGAATATCACGTCATGCGCGTGCTCTGTAATCTGGAGACCGTGAACACCTACGAGGGCACGCACGACATCCACGCGCTGATCCTCGGCCGCGCGCAGACCGGGATCCAGGCGTTCATGTAACGAGCGAGAGCACCGCCACGGAGCACTGCCATGTGCCGTAACATCCGCACGCTGTTCAATTTCGAGCCGCCGGCGACGGAGGACGAAATCCGCGCCTCGGCGCTGCAATTCGTGCGCAAGCTCTCGGGCTTCGCCAAGCCGTCGCAGGCCAATGCGGCGGCGTTCGACCACGCCGTCGACGAAGTCGCCGACGCCGCGCGGCGGCTGCTTGCGGCACTCGAGACATCAAGCCCGGCAAAAAATCGCGAGGCCGAAGCAGCGAAGGCGCGCGAGCGGGCGAAAGAGCGGTTTGCATGACCGGCAGCCTCACTGCCGAGGAAGTCCGTAAACTTCTCGACCTCGAGCCGAATGCGACCTGCGGCTTCGTGCGGCTGACATTCGTCAGCCCGCAATCGCTCACCGCCGGCGCCCTGCCCGCGCCGTTCGCGGACGCCCGGCCGATAGGCTCCGCGCTTTATTTCATGGTCACCCAGGAAGCGCCGGTGCGGCTGCATCGCATCCACAACGACCAGCTCTATCATTATTATCTCGGCGATCCGCTCGAACTGTTCCTGCTGCATGCGGACGGCACGAGCGAGCGCATCGTCGTCGGGCCGGATCTTGCCGCGGGCCAACGCGTGCAGTTTCTGATCCCCGGCAATACCTTTCACACCGCGCGCCTGCTCGGCCCAAAGCCTGGTCAGGCGGGACTTGAGCAAGCTACGCGCTGGTTTCTCGGCGCCTCGACCGAATGGCCGGGCGTCATCCCGGCCGATGTCGAGATCGGCGATCTCGAAACGCTCGCGGCGAAATATCCGGCGATCGCCAGCGAGATCAAAGCGATCGCAGCTTCCGTGAAGGTCGTGGCCTAGAGCGGCGCGAAAGCTGGGCCGTCGCGCCAAAGCTACAATCCCGTTGCAGTATCGCCGGCGCCCGGAACCTTTGCTCCAACACCACCCGCCCCAACAAGGAGAAGCTTCATGCGCCTGCCGCTGATCGATCCCGCCAACCTTACGCCGGAGCAGCGTCCGGTTTACGAGGACATGAAGGCCGGCATCGAAAAGAACTTTCAGGGATTTGCCACCATTGCCAAGAACGGCGCGCTGCTGGGGCCGTGGAATCCGTGGCTGCATGAGCCGAAATTCGGCAAGCCGATCTGGGATCTGACCTTGGCGCTGTCGGTATCGCCGTCACTGCCGCGCCCGGTGCGCGAAGTGGCGATCCTGGTGACCGGGGCGGTCTTTCACTCGTCGTATGAGTTGTACGCCCACGTCATCGCCGGTGAACGGCGCGGCCTGTCCGACGACAAGCTTGCCACCATCGTCTCCGGCCAGCGGCCAAGCGATCTCACCCACGAAGAGGCCGTGGCCTACGACGTCGCCGCCTCGCTGCTGCATCATGGCACATTGCCGGAATTAAGCTATCGGGCGGCCGTCAAAGCATTCGGCCAGCACGGGGCCGCCGAGCTCATTTATCTCGTCGGCCTTTACTGTCTGGTTTCCGTGACCCTGAACGGCTTCAACGTTCCGGTGCCGGAGACGGAAGCCGATTAGAATTTCCGTGGGGCGGATGCGTGCAAGCGTCATCCGCCCTGAAGATTTTGCGCCCCGGAAAACTTTGCGTCTGAGCGCGTCGCCTATTCCTGCTCGGTGCGGCAGGCCTCGAACAGGAACCAGGTGCGCCGCTCCGCTTCGTCGATCCAGTATTTCGAGCAGGCTCGTCGTTGCCACGTCGCCGTGCTCGTCGGTCAGGTCGTGGATCTCGCGCATCGAGGCTGGTCAGTTGCTTGTTGTCGTCGCGCAGCTCGGCCAGCATATCGAGCGGCGTGACGAATTCCGCGTCGTTATCCAAGACGCGCTTGAGCTTGTTGATGTGGCCGATCGAACGGATCGTGGTGCCGCCGATCTTGCGGGCGCGTTCGGCGATCACATCGGTGGTGGCGAAAATCTGATCGGACTGCTCGTCGAGCATCAAATGATAATCGCGGAAATGCGGGCCGGACATGTGCCAGTGAAAATTCTTGGTCTTTATATAAAGTGCGAACATGTCGGCGAGCAGGATGCGCAGCGCACCGGAAATATCGCCGACGGCATTGTGCTTCAAATCGGTCGGAGTGCCGAGCGCGGGAGTAACCTTGGCATTCATGGGTTTATCCTTTCGTGGCAGGCAAAAATGAGGTGATTGCCGGGGGCATAACGCACGAACCCCCGATTAGGTCTCAGGCGGTTCGCGGGTGAAATTTGCGCACGGCGAAAAAGCCGAGCACGACAAAGATGATCAGCACGGCGCCCTGGCCGATGAGGAAAGGCGGCTCCGATTGGGTCGGCGCCAGATCATGCAGCGCCGGCACTTTCAGGAAGCCCTGGAACACCAGCACGAAGCAGTTCAGCCACAGCGCCGTCATCGCAGTCACGACATAGATCCAGCGCCAGGCACCGGCGAGATGAAACAGATAATAGGCGCCGACCGCGAAGGCCAACAGCACAAGCGAAAGGGTGCCGATGGCGCGCGGCGGGTCGAAGCCGAACGGCTCCAATGGAAAACCGGTAGCGCTGGTCAAAATCGTCGTCAGCAGGAACAAGGCGGTCCAGCCGCCGAGTGCGTTGCCGGTCAACAGGCCGTAGAGAACGACCAGGCCGGACACGATGCCGATCAGGCTCAAGCCAACATGAATAGCAAGCAATGACACTGTTGCCTCCTCGCTTGTTGCATTTTCAACTTCGCAAGTTCAACTTCGCAAGTGCGGGGCTTTCCGCCGCACGAAATTCTCTTCATCAAACTCGTGACTTGGTGATGAAATCGACGATTGCCGCCGTGGTCTGCCGCGGCTGCTCCTCCATCACCCAATGGCCCGAATCCGTGATGACGCCACCGGTCACGTCGCTGCCGACGAGCCGCATGATATCGGCCATCGACGTCTTGTAGGAGTGGTCGCCGCCAAGCGCGAGGATCGGCATGATCAGCTTGCCTTTCGCGGCGAAGGCTTCGTTGTCGATGGCATCCTGGGTGAAGGCGGCAAATTGCTCGAAAGCGCAATGCATGGCGCCGGGGCGGGCGTAGAGCCGCGCATAATGCCGCCGCGTCGCTTCGCCGATCTTTTTCGGGTTCGCCGACAGTTCGTTCCAAAAGCGGTCGAGATAAATGCGCTCGCGGCCCTTGACCAGGCGCTCGACATCGGGCCCGCGAAAATTGAAGTGCCAGACTTTCGGATTGCGCAACTGTTCGTCCCAGGGCCCGATCCCCGGCAGCGGCGCATCGATGACCACCCAACACTTAATCCGCGCCGGAAATTGCGCGGCAAAGGCGTAGCCGACCATATTGCCGATGTCGTGGGTGACGAGCGCCGCGCTCTCGATTTTCAGCCGGTCGAGCACCTGCGCAATATCCTGGCCTTGGGTTTTCTTGTCGTAACCGCCGGCCGCACGCGACGACAGGCCCATACCGCGCAGGTCGGGCACGACGACGGTGTGGTCGCTGGACAAAGCGGCCGCGACGGGGGCCCACATATCGCCGGTGTCGCCGAAACCGTGCAGCAGCACCACCGCCGGCCCCCGCCCGCCGTGACGGACGTGAATCGCCGCGCCTGAGGTCTTGATGCTGCGGACTTTGAAATCCTTTGGAAAAGCGAAGGCATTCGCTGATCGAGCCAAACCACATCTCCGCTTGCGCGCGGCTGTCCCGCCGTGCAGACCCGTACCGGTCAGCTATAGTATGTCGTATCGTGCGCCTGAAGCGAAGCACCGTCGGAGCAGCATTGCAATGTGCAGGCTGCGGAACCAATTCAATGGCCTCAAGAGCATATTGCGGAGCATCTTATGAATAGCCACCATTTTCACGCCGTCGTCTGGATCGACCATCACGAGGCGCGCGTCTTTCACTTCAATCCGAGCGATGCCGACAGGCTGGTTCTGCACCCCGACAATCCTCACGTGCATATCCACCACAAGGCCAATTCGATCGGCTCGGGCCACGCCGCGGAGGATCAGAATTTCCTCGACGCGGTGGCGAAATCGGTGGCCGATGCCGGCGCTATCCTCATCACCGGGCCGGCCAGCGCCAAGACCGAGCTGGTGAAGCATATCAGCGCGCACGAGCCGCAATTGATGAAAAAGATAACCGGCATCGAGACGGTCGATCACCCGAGCGACGGCGAGCTCGTTGCCCATGCCCGCAAATATTTTAAAATCGAAGACTTGATGCTGCCGCAGAAAAAATAGCGGAGGCCCGCCATGCGCTGGTTCTATCTTGCGATCGTCATTCTCTTTGTCGCCGCAACTCTGATCTTCGTGCTGCAGAATTTCGATCTGGTGACGATGGCGTTTCTCGGCATGCGCATCCGCGCGCCGCTCGCCCTTGTGGTCGCGGTGGTCTATGTGCTCGGCGCGATCACCGGCGGCTCGCTATACGCGCTGCTGCGTCACTCGATCCGCGAGTCCAAGTCTGGCGTCCAAGCCTAGTGTCCAAGTCTAGCGCGTAATTGGGCCGGCGGGTAATTGCTGATACCCCGCTGCCATCTTTCGTGTGTCTTTTTTCGTGTGCCTTTGCCGGACGAGCGAGCCTTGCGGCAGGGCAGCGGCCGACCCATATCGATTGCGCGGCCACCACTCGTCCCGCCATCCGGCCGCGTTCATCTGCAACAGATAGTCCAGCAACAGATACGGATCCGCCATGCCGCAATCGATGTCGCAAAGCTCGCTGCCGACCTTTGAAATCATGCTCAACGCCCTGTCCGCCGTTCTCGACAAGGCGGAGACCTTCGCCACGGCGAAAAAGATCGACCCTGCGGTGCTGCTGCGCACCCGCCTCGCGCCCGACATGTTCGATCTCACCCGCCAGGTCCAGATCGCGACCGATCAGGCGCGGCGCGGCGCCGCACGGCTGGCCGGCGTCGAGCCGCCGAGCGCGCCGGACAATGAGACGACGATCGCGCAGCTCAAGGAGCGCATCGCCAAGACAATCGCTTTCGTGAAGGGGCTCGACCACAAGGCCGTCGACGCCTCGGCCGAACGCGAGATCACCTTCCCGCTCGGCCCGGAAAAGAAGGGCCAGATGAAGGGCGACGATTATCTCAACCACTTCGTGCTGCCGAATTTCTATTTCCACTGCACCACGGCCTACGACATCCTGCGCCATTGCGGCGTGGAGATCGGCAAGCAGGATTTCGTCGGGCAGATTCCGCTGAAGATCAGCTGACCAAGATCAAATGATTTGGCGCGTCATGGCCGGACTTGTTCCGGCCATCCACGTCTTTGGCCTTACGGCAATTAAGACGTGGATGCCCGGCATAAAGCCGGGCATGACGAGTTAAGAGGTATTGGTATCTCACTGCATCGACAGCGAGGAGATCGCGACGTTCACGCTGCCGCCGGCATTGGCGATGATCCGCAGCGTCTTGCTGTCGTAGTCGATACCGGTGAGCCGCAGATCGTCGACCGTCGCATTGGCGCGCAGGCCCGGGGCCTGCGCCGCCAGATTGCCGACAGCGGCGGCGATGCGCGTCTTGGCATCCGCGGCGAAGGGTTTGAGGTCGATGACGGCCTGATCGGCGAGCATCTTTTGCAAGTAAGGCGTCGCCGCCTGCGCCGCGGCGCCAAGGAGGCCGAAAGCGGCCTGCGATTGCACATCGAGCGCCACGTCGGTGAAGCGCAGGATCTGGTTGCCCTGATCGAGCGCCGGCCGGCCCCAGACATAGACCGTCGCATCGGCGCCGAGCGAAAAGAACCCGTTCTTCTTTACCCGCACCAACAAAGCGATCAGCAGGCGATCGCCGGCGGCGGCGACGCTCGCCTGCTTGACGGTCACCGCAAACGCTCCGGAGCCGTCTTCGGGGAATGTCTTGCCGGCGAACTGCGCCTCCAGAAGCCGGCTCACCTCGGCGAACGGGATGTCGATCGGCACGGCGATATCGACGTGACCTTGGTTAGCCTGCGGCACGAGATCGAGCTGCTGCGGGAACGGACAATCGGGCTTGGTCTCGTTCGGCACGATGCGGGTATCGGCCTGCACGCCCACAAGCAGCGTCACCGCCTTGGCGTCGATTTGCGGCTGGGCGGCGATGGCGCGGCGCGGGCGGATTTCGAGCCAGAGATTGGGCATGACTTGACCGCCGCCCTGGCCGGCCGCGCCGCCGAGCGAAATAGCGCGGCACAGCTTGGCCCACTCGCCGCGCGCCGCGGTCTCGATGAACGGGTTGGCGCGCAATTGGGTTTCCAAGGCGTTGGTCTGTTGATGCACCATGGCGTCGAGCACCGGCTTCACCTCGCCGGCGACGCTGAGCTTGAGCCCGCCGATCGGCAGCACGACATCGACGACGTTGACTTGCGCGGCAAGATTGGGCGCGAGCCGCCAGTTCGGCGCGATGGTCGGCCGCGCCGTCGTCGTCACGCTGCCATGAATATCGGTGTGCTGATCGAACGCCTTGCCGGCGAGGTTCTGCACCTGCTGGCCGAGATTGCCGCCGATAAGATTGCCGATGGCGCCGCCGGCCGCCGTCACGCCCGTGCCGACCCCGCCGGTGAGGGTGCCGAGCGCCTCGAACTGGCCGCTGAGCGGCGTATTGACCGTCAGCACGCCGGGCTGCCCGCTGACCGCAAACGGTCCGCGGCTGACAGCGAAGGTGAGCTGCGCGTTGGAAAGAAGCTTCGACACCGGATTTTGCGGCTTGCCCGACAGATCGCGCGGCGCCTGCGCATCGAGCGCCTCGCTGATCGCCGACAGCGCGATCGCCGCCGGCGCCAGCACCACCGAATTGCCGGTCAGCGGCTGCAATGGCGGCATGGCGACCAGGGGAGGCAGGCCTTGCTGCTGCGGCACTTGCGGCCACAACACGTTCATCAACAACGTCGCTCCGGCAAAAGAGCCGATCAGAACCACAGCACCCAATATGATGGTGCGAAGCCGCATCGCGAATCGCTCCCCCATTCGATTTTAGGAGCCATGGCGGAGCTTGTCGCGCGATGTTTTGTTGCTGGCCTCTGGTACAAACTATCTCGTCGCCGCAGCCTGAGCCTGAGGAGCCGGCAATTTGGACTCGGAATTCATCCACGATCTGTTTGCGGGATTCGGCCCGGTCACCATCCGGCGGATGTTTTCAGGCGCCGGCATTTTCCGCGACGGGTTGATGTTCGGCCTTATCGTCCGCGAGGTGATTTATCTGAAGGCGGACGAAACCAGCATCGCCGATTTTGAGCGTGAGGGCTGTGGTCCGTTCACCTACACCCGCGGCAAAAATTCCGGCCGGCCCAAAGAGCATGCCCTGCCCTATTGGCGGCTGCCGGAGCGGCTCTACGACGATCCGGATGAATTGGTGGCGTGGGCGCACAAGGCATTTGCGGTTGCGGAGAGAAAGAAAGCGCGCCCTAAAAAGCGTAGGAAGCGAAAAGCGCCGAAACGGCGTCCATAACACGCATCGCTATGCCATTCGCGTCGCTACAGCGGCGGCTCCTCGCCGCCTTCGCGCTTGCAGGCGATGCTGGCTTCCTCGAGATCGAGCTCGCGCTCGATGCGGCGGCGGGCTTCGTCGGTGATCTCGCCGCGCTGGAGCAGGCCGTAAATATATTCGCGTTCGGCCGCGATCAGCTCGATGCGCAGCTCCGTCGCCAGCATCGCATCGTCCGTTCCCTCAGGCGTGGTCTGCGGCAGCCGGCCGGCGCGGTATTGGTGGCGGGCGCTCAGGATCGCGTGGGCCTGCGGCGAAAGCCGCCCCTCGTCGGCGAACTGCCTCAGCCGGGCATGCGCCACCTCCAGTGCCTGCGCCCGCGCCCTGACTTCGGCCTGGTGCTCGCGCTCATGCTCCTCGTTGGCGTGCGCGGCAAGCCCGAGCCAGTTCACCACGCTCGGCAGCATCAGGCCTTGGCCGATCAGGGTGACGACGATGATGCCGAAGGTGACGAAGAGCATGAGGTCGCGCTCGGGAAACGGCGCGCCGGCTGCGGTCTCAAATGGCAGCGCCAGCGCGGCGGCGAGCGAGACCACGCCGCGCACGCCGACAAAGCCGAGAAGAAAGGCCCATGTCCAGGGCGGCGACGGATCGCGACGCCGTAGCGCAGCGCTCAGCCAGCGCGGCAGATAGACCGCGGGAAAGACCCAGACGAAGCGCGCGACGATGACCACCGCCGCGGTCAGCAAGATCGCAAAGGCGAAATGCTGCCACGGCACCGTATGCATGCGAATGAAGAGCGTGCGCACCTGCATGCCGGTGACCAGAAAAATGAGGCCCTCGAGCAGATAGATGAGCAGGTCCCAGAAGAAGATGCCTTGCAGACGTGTCGCCGCCGGAATGAGCAGCGGCCCATTCCAGCTCACATAGAGGCCGGCCGCCACCGTGGCCAAGACGCCCGAGCCGCCCAACTGCTCGGGAAAGAGGAAGGCGACGTAAGGCGTCATCAGCGACAGCGTGATTTCAACACGCGGGTCATGCGCCCAGCGGCGCAGCCTTAAGCTCGCCCAGCCGACGGCGATGCCATAGGCGATCTCGCCGACGACGATCAGCGCAAAGGTGCCGCCCGCCTTGTCGAGAGAGAACAGCCCGGTGCTCACCGCAGCGACAGCGAAGCGATACAGGATCAAGGCCGTGGCGTCGTTGGCGAGACCTTCGCCCTCGAGTATGACGACCAGCCGGCGCGGCAGACCGAGCCGCCGCACGATCGCCAGCGGCGCCACCGCGTCGGGCGGCGACACGATGGCGCCGAGCACGAAACCGACAGCGAGCGGCATGCCGAGCAGCCAATAGGCGGCTGCCGCCACCGCGCATGTGGTGAAGACGACGCCGCCGAAAGCGAACAGCGCGATCGGCCGCAGACTGAACTTGAACTCGCGCCAGCTCATGGCGACGCCGGCCGAATAGATCAGCGGCGGCAGGATGCCGAGCAGCACCAATTCCGGCGCCAGCGCGATGCGCGGCAAATCCGGCACGATCGCCAGCACGATGCCGGCGACGACCAGAAGGATCGACGGCGGCGTATTCAGCCGCCGCGCGGCAACGCCGACGACCACCAGCACGCCGAGCAGCAGCAGCATCGTTTGGATGGTTTCGGTCATGCGGTACCTTACAAAAAACTCTGCGGGTCGACGTCGATATCGAGCTTGATGGTGCCGTGCCGCTTCGGCGCCTTGGCGAGGAGGCGGCGTAGATAGGCCGAGAGATCGTAATTGCGCGCCGCTTTGAGCAGAAGCCGCATGCGGTGGCGGCCGCGAATGAGCGCGAGCGGCGCTTCGGCGGGGCCGAGGACGCGCACGCCCTCTTTGGCGTTTTCATTGATCGGGGCGGCGCGCGCGAGCTCGCGCGCATAGGCCATGGTCTCGTGCTTGTCGGCGCCGGAGACGACGATCGAGGCGAGCCGGCCGAACGGCGGATAATGCGTCTTTTCGCGCAGCTCGATTTCGGCGTCGTAGAACGCCTCGCGGTCCTGCGCGATCAAGGCGCGCATCACCGGATGATCGGGCTGATGCGTCTGCAGGAAGCCGCGGCCGATGCCGGCGTCGCGGCCGGCGCGGCCGACGACCTGATGCAAAAGCTGGAAGGTGCGCTCGGCAGCGCGCGGATCGCCGTTGCTCAAGCCGAGATCGCCATCGACCACGCCGACGAGGTTCAACATCGGGAAATTATGACCTTTCGCCACCAGTTGCGTACCGATGATCACGTCGAAGCGGCCTTCGGCGATCTCGGCAAATTCCTCGCGCATGCGTTCCACCGTGGCGACGAGATCGCTGGAGAGGACCAGCACGCGCGCCTCGGGGAAAAGCTCATGCACTTCTTCTTCCAGCCGCTCGACGCCCGGCCCGCAGGCGACAAATGAATCTTGCGCGCTGCATTTCGGACAATTGGCCGGATGCGGCATGGCGAAACCGCAATGATGGCAAACGAGCTGCTTGCGAAAGCGATGATCGACCAGCCAGGCCGCGCAATTCGGGCAGGAGAAGCGGAAGCCGCACGTCCGGCACAAGGTGAGCGGCGCATAGCCGCGGCGATTGAGAAACAGCAGCGCCTGCTCGCGGCGTTCCAGCGCGGTTTTCACTTCGCCGGCGAGCATCGGCGAGATGAAGCGCCCGCGCGGCGGCGGCACGGCGCGCAGATCGATCGCCTCGATCGACGGCAGGCGTTGCCCGCCGAACCGCTCCGGCAGCGCGAGACGCTGATAGCGGCCGCGCCGCGCATTGGCCTCGCTCTCGACCGAAGGCGTCGCCGACGACAGCACGATCGGGATTTTCGCGATATGCCCGCGCACCACCGCCATGTCGCGAGCGTGATAGTGCACGCCGTCCTCCTGCTTGTAGGCCGGGTCGTGCTCTTCATCGATGATGATAAGCCCGAGATCGGCATAAGGCAGAAACAAAGCCGAGCGCGCGCCGACGACGACCGAGGCTTCACCTTTGGCGACGGCGGTCCAGGTGCGCGCGCGCTTGCGCGGCGTCACCTGCGAATGCCATTCGGCGGGCCGGGTGCCGAAGCGCATAGCGAAGCGATCGAGGAATTGCGCGGTGAGCGCGATTTCCGGCATCAGGATCAGGCTTTGCTTTCCGCTCCTGATCGTTTCCGCCACCGCCTCGAAATAGACTTCGGTCTTGCCCGAGCCGGTGACGCCGTCGAGCAGCGTCACCGTATAGCCGCCTTTGGCCACGGTGGCTTTGAGCGCATCGGCGGCAGCGCGCTGATCGGCGGAGAATTCAGATTGCGCAAAATCCGGATCGGGCGCTTCGGCGACCGGCTCCGGCGGCAGCACGACAGTTTCCAGCGTGCCTTCGTCGATCAACCCGTCGACGACGCCCGCTGACACGCCCGCCTCGCGCGCGGCTTCGCTTTTGCCGCGCAGCATGCCGTCGGCCAACAGCGCCAGAACGCGCTGGCGCGCCGGCGTCATGCGTTGCGGCGGCGCACCGGCGAGCCGCACGCCGACGCGCTCGCGCTCTTCGCCGAGGTGCTCGCCCATGCGCAGGCACATGCGCAGCACCATGCCGCGCGAATTCACCGTATAATTCGCCACCCAATCGACGAAGCTGCGCAGCTCGGGCTTGAGCGGGGGGAATTCGAGTTTCTGGTCGATATCCTTGAGCCGGTTGTCGAGCCGGATGTCGGGCTTGGGATTTTCGGTCCACACCACGCCGGTCGCCTCGCGCGCGCCGAGCGGCACGCTGACGATGTCGCCCGGGGCGAGCGCGAGCCCGTCCGGCACCCGGTACGAATAGGCCCGGTCGAGCGCGACCGGCACCAGAACATCGACGACACGTTTGGCCATTGCGTGAGTTTGGGCCGATTCCGGGCGGTTTAGGAAGGGTAAAGGGCGGTGGCTAGATTTCCCGCTGATTCCGTGACCCGCCTACGCTCGCTAGCGAGCTACGGCGTGTTAGAGTCCGCCGACGCGCAGAGCGCGAAGGCGGAAAGCGGGAATCTAGTGCTGAAAGCGCAGCAAAAAAGGCCTAGCTCCCCGCCTGCGTGGGGACGAGCGGAAAAAATGCCGAAAGCACAGCTCACCGCCGTTGCCCCGCAAGTCGCCGCCGAGATCGCGCATTGGCTCAGGCATCTCGGCGCCGAGCGGCGCATGTCGCCGAAAACCGTCGAAGCCTATCAGCGCGATGTCTTGCAGTTCCTTGCTTTCCTCGCCGGGCATCTCGGCGGCCGGCCGTCGCTGAAAGACCTTGCCGCGCTGACGCCGGCCGATGTGCGCGCCTTCATGGCGGCGCGCCGCGCCAAGGGCATCGGCAGCCGCTCGCTGATGCGCACGCTCGCCGGCACGCGCGCCTTCGCGCGCTTTCTGGAGCGCAACGGCAAAGGCAGCGTCGGCGCGCTTTCGGCGGTGCGCGCGCCGAAGATCGGCAAGACCCTGCCGCGGCCGCTTGCGGTCACCGGCGCCCGCGCCGTGGCCGATCCCGATATCGCAGCCGGCGACGGCCGCGAGCCGTGGATCCATGCGCGCGACGCCGCGGTGCTCGGCCTGCTCTATGGCTGCGGCCTGCGCATTTCCGAAGCGCTCGGCTTGAAGCGCAGCGAATTCAGCGCGCGCGATGTTCTGAGCGTGATCGGCAAGGGAAGAAAGCAGCGCATGGTGCCGCTCATTCCGGCGGTCGCCAAGCTCATCGCCGATTATATCGCGCTGTGCCCCTATGATCTGCCGGAAGACGGGCCGCTATTCGTCGGCGCCAAAGGCGGGCCGCTGTCGCCGCGGCTGGTACAACTCGCGATGGCGCGGCTGCGCGGTGCGCTCGGGCTGCCGGAGACGGCGACGCCGCACGCGCTGCGGCACTCTTTCGCCACGCATCTCCTGTCGCGCGGCGGCGACCTGCGCTCGATCCAGGAGCTCTTGGGCCACGCCTCGCTGTCGACCACGCAGATCTATACCGAGGTCGATGCCGACCGCCTGATCGAAGCCTATCGCTCGGCCCATCCGCGCGCGTAAGAAAATTTTCTGCTATTCGTCATTCCGGGGCGCCGCGCAGCGGCGAGCCCGGAATCCATTGCCCCTGCGCCGGGATTATGGATTCCGGGTTCCTCGCTTCGCTCGGCCCCGCAATGACGCGTAATAAAAAAGGGGGCCATCATGTCGGAAATCAGCGAGGCCATCGAAAAGGCCAAGGAAGGCGAGAAGATCGAGATCGGCGAAGGCTTCAACCGCAAGGTCGCGCTCGTGATCGCGATCCTGGCGCTGTTCCTGTCGTTCTCGGAAACGCTCGGCAAGGGCGCGCAGACCGAAGTCACCACCAAGAATATCGAGGCCTCCGATCTGTGGGGCTTCTTCCAGGCCAAGAACATCCGCATGACACAGATCACGACCGCGGCCGAGGAAATGACCGTGGCGGCGGCTGGCGCCACCGATCCTGCCGCCAAGGACGCGATGCAAAAGCAGATCGACGCCTGGAAGAAGAACGTCGCGCGGATCGACACCGAACCAAAGACGGGCCGTAAGGACATCGAGGAACAGGCCAAGCACGCCGAGGAAGAGCGCGATCTATCGACGGCGAAATACCACCACTATGAATTGTCGTCGGCGGCATTCCAGGTCGGCATCGTGCTGGCGTCGGCTGCTGTCATCACCGGCATGGCGGGGCTGGCTTGGCTCGCCGGATTGCTCGGCTTGGTCGGGCTCGGGCTGTTGGCGCTCGGCCTGTTCGCGCCGCATGCCGTGGCGCTCATTGCGAGCTTGTAACTTCACGTCATTCCGGGGCCGAGCGAAGTGAGGAACCCGGAATCCATAGTCCCCGCGCAGGGGTTATGGATTCCGGGTTCGCCGCTTCGCGGCGCCCCGGAATGACGAGACTCAGAAATTAATCGCGCGCTTATTCACTGCTAACGCGGCCTCTTTGATCGCTTCCGTCAGCGTCGGATGGGCGTGGCAGGTGCGGGCAATGTCTTCGGAAGACGCGCCGAACTCCATGGCGATCGCCGCCTCGCCGATCATGTTGCCGGCATCGGCGCCGAGGATGTGAATGCCGAGCACACGGTCGGTCTTGGCGTCGGCGAGGATTTTCACGAACCCGTCGGTGGTGAGATTGACCTTGGCGCGGCCGTTGGCGGTGAACGGAAACTTGCCGACATTGTAGGCGACGCCGGCCGCTTTCAGCTCTTCCTCGGTTTTGCCGACGGAGGCGATTTCCGGATAGGTGTAGACGACATTGGGAATGACATCGTAGTTCACATGCCCGGCCTGGCCGGCGAGGATTTCGGCGACAGCGACACCCTCTTCTTCCGCCTTATGCGCCAGCATCGGGCCCGCGATCACGTCGCCGATGGCATAGATGCCGGGCACGTTGGTCTGAAAATGTCCGTCAACCACGACGCGGCCGCGATTGTCCTTCTTGACGCCGACAGCTTCGAGGCCGAGCCCTTCGGTGTAAGGCACCCGCCCGATGGCGACGAGCACCACATCGGCTTCGAGCGTCTCGGCCGTGCCGCCGGCCGACGGCTCGACCTTGACCTTGAGTGTCTTGCCCGAGGTGTCGACGCCGGTGACCTTCGACGACAGCTTGAAAGTCAGCCCCTGCTTCTGCAGCATGCGATGGAATTGCTTGCCGACTTCGCCGTCGATGCCCGGCAGAATGTGATCGAGGAATTCGACGATGGTCACGTCGGCGCCGAGCCGCCGCCACACCGAGCCGAGCTCGAGCCCGATAATGCCGGCGCCGACGATGAGCAGCTTGGCCGGCACTTTGGCAAGCTCAAGCGCGCCAGTCGAGGACACAACGCGCTTCTCGTCGATATCGATACCGTTCAAGCGCGTGACATCGGAGCCGGTGGCGATGACGATGTTCTTCGTCTCGAGAACCTGCGTCTTGCCGTCATTGGCCTTCACTTCAACCTTGCCCGGCGCGGTGATCTTGCCGGTGCCGATGAAGCTCTCGATCTTGTTTTTCTTGAACAGATAGTCGACGCCTTTGACGTTGCCGTCGACGCCCTGCTGTTTGTATTTCAGCATGGTCGCGAGATCGACCGAGGGCTTGCCGACCTTGATGCCCATATCGGCGAATTTGTGCGCGGCTTCCTCGTAAAGCTCGGACGCATTGAGCATCGCCTTCGAGGGGATGCAGCCGACATTGAGGCAGGTGCCGCCAAAGGTCGGCATCTTCTCGATGACGGCGGTCTTCATGCCGAGCTGTACCGCGCGAATGGCGCAGACATAGCCGCCGGGACCGGAACCGATGACGATGAGATCGTAGGCCATTAAAAAACTCCGAAACTCTGACTCGTCATGGCCGGGCTTGTCCCGGCCATCCACGTCTTACGCTCGCAGAAACCCAAAGACGTGGATGCCCGGCATAAAGCCGGGCATGACGGCGTTTGTTAGAGGTCCAGCACCAGCCGCGCCGGCTCCTCGAGGCTTTCCTTGACCCGCACCAGGAAGGTCACCGCCTCGCGGCCGTCGACGAGGCGATGGTCGTAGGACATCGCGAGATACATCATCGGCCGCACCTCGACCTTGCCGCCGATCACCATCGGCCGTTCCTGGATCTTGTGCATGCCGAGAATGCCGGACTGCGGCGCGTTGAGGATCGGCGTCGACATCAAGGAGCCGTAGATGCCGCCATTGGTGATGGTGAAAGTGCCGCCCTGCATTTCGTCGATTTTAAGCGAGCCGTCGCGGGCGCGGCGACCGAAATCGGTGATGTTCTTTTCGATTTCGGCCAGCGATTTTTGATCGCAATCGCGCACCACCGGTACGACCAGGCCTTTCTCGGTGCCGACGGCGATGCCGAGGTGATAATAGTTCTTGTAGATGATGTCGGGTCCGTCGATCTCGGCATTGACGGCGGGGATTTCCTTGAGCGCCTGGACGCAGGCGCTCACGAAGAAGCCCATGAAGCCAAGCTTCACGCCGTGCTTTTTCTCGAACAGATCGCGATATTGACTGCGCAGCGCCATGACATGGCTCATGTCGACCTCGTTGAAGGTCGTGAGCATGGCGGCGGTGTTCTGCGCGTCTTTGAGCCGCTTGGCGATGGTCTGGCGCAGCCGCGTCATGCGCACGCGCTCTTCGCGCGCGGCGTCGTCGGCCGGCGACGGGGCGCGGACCTGCACGGCGGCAGCGGACGCGGCGACCGGGGTCGGTTGCGCCGCGGCGCGTTCGATCGCCGCCAGCATGTCGCCTTTGGTGACCCGGCCGTCCTTGCCGGTGCCCGGCACGGCCGCGGCGTCGACGCCGGATTCGGCCGAGAGCTTACGCACTGACGGCGCCAGCGGCCCATCGACGACTTTGGCGGCCGCCGGAGCAGCGGCGGGAGCCGGCGCAGGTTTGGCCGCGGGCGGCGGCGCTGCAGCAGGCGCAGCCTTTGCAGCGGGAGCGGCGCCGGCGCCTTCCTTGATTAGGCCGAGGACGGCGCCGACAGCGACGGTCTCGCCGTCTTTCACCGCGATCTCGCTCAGCACGCCGGCGGCCGGCGCCGGCACTTCGATCGTGACCTTGTCGGTTTCAAGCTCGACCAGCGGCTCGTCGACCGCGACCGCATCGCCCGCCTTCTTGAACCATTTGCCGATGGTCGCCTCGGTGACCGATTCGCCGAGCGTCGGCACGCGTATCTCTGCCATTTTTCTTGCCCTTCTTCGCCGTCGTCCCGTGGCGCGAGCGAAGCGAGCCTCGAAGGACGACAATGCTCATCCTTCGGGGGCGACCCGCGGTCGCCGCCTCAGGACGACGATGAATTACCCCAGAGCGTCTTCCAAGAAATGCTTGAGCTGTGCCAGATGCTGCGACATCTGCCCGACCGCAGTCGAAGCCGATGCCGGCCGGCCGGCATAGCGGGCGCGGCGGTGCTTGGCCCCGATCTGGTTGAGCACCCATTCCAGGAAAATGTCGACGAACACCCAGCCACCCATATTGCGCGGCTCTTCCTGGCACCAGACGATTTCGGCGTCCTTGAAGCGCGACAATTCCGTCATCAGCGCCTTGGTCGGGAACGGATAGAGCTGCTCGATGCGCAGGAGATAGATGTCGTCGATGCCGCGCTTCTCGCGCTCCTCGTAGAGATCGTAATAGACCTTGCCGGAAGAGATCACGACGCGGCGGATCTTGGCGTCGGGCACAAGCTTGATCTTCTCGCCGGACAAAGTCTGCGCGTCATCCCAGAGCAGCCGATGGAACGAGGTATTCGGCCCCATGTCTTCGAGCTTCGACACCGCGCGCTTGTGGCGCAGCAGCGACTTCGGCGTCATCAGGATCAGCGGCTTGCGGAAGTCGCGCTGAATCTGACGGCGCAGGATGTGGAAATAGTTGGCGGGCGTCGTGCAGTTGGCGACCTGCATATTGTCTTCGGCGCACATCTGCAGATAGCGCTCGAGCCGCGCCGAGGAATGTTCCGGCCCCTGCCCTTCATAGCCGTGCGGCAACAGGCAGACGAGGCCCGACATGCGCAGCCATTTGCGCTCGCCCGACGAGATGAACTGGTCGAACACGACCTGCGCGCCGTTGGCGAAGTCGCCGAACTGCGCTTCCCATAAGGTCAGCGCGTTCGGCTCGGCGAGCGAATAGCCGTATTCGAAGCCGAGCACAGCCTCTTCCGACAGCATCGAATTGATGACTTCGTAGCGCGCCTGATTCGGGACGAGTTCATTGAACGGCGTATAGCGCTGCTCGTTCTCCTGATCGATCAGCACCGAATGGCGCTGCGAGAACGTGCCGCGCTCGGAATCCTGACCCGACAGCCGCACGCGATGGCCCTCGAGCAGCAGCGTACAGAAGGCGAGCGCCTCGCCGGTCGCCCAATCGACGCCCTGGCCGGTTTCGATGGATTTGCGCCGGCCGTCGAGGAAACGGGTCAGCGTCTTGTGCAGGTGGAAGCCCTGCGGCAGCGTCGTGATCTTCTCGCCGATCTCTTTGAGCTCCGCGAGATCGACGCCGGTCTTGCCGCGCCGCGGATCGTCGGCGTCGGCCGACGACTTGAACCCGGACCAGCGGCCGTCGAGCCAATCCGCCTTGTTGGCGCGGTAGCCGAGCGCAGCATCGAGCTCCTCGTCGAGGTGCCCGCGCCAATCGGCTTTCATCTTCTCGACTTCGGCCGCGGTGGCGACGCCTTCGGCGACGAGCTTGTCACCATAGATTTGCAGCGTGGAAGGATGGTTGGCGATCGCCTTGTACATCAGCGGCTGGGTGAACGACGGCTCGTCGCCTTCGTTGTGGCCGTGACGGCGATAGCAGAACATGTCGATGACGACCGGCTTCTGGAATTTCTGCCGGAATTCGGTGGCGATCTTGGCGGCAAACACCACCGCTTCCGGATCGTCGCCATTGACGTGGAAGATCGGCGCATCGATCATCTTGGCGACGTCGGACGGATAGGGCGACGACCGCGAGAAGCGCGGATTGGTGGTGAAGCCGATCTGGTTGTTGACGATGAAATGCACCGAGCCGCCGGTGCGGTGGCCGCGCAGGCCGGACAGCCCAAAACATTCCGCGATCACGCCCTGGCCGGCGAACGAGGCGTCGCCATGGATGAGAAGCGGCATCACCATGGTGCGGTCTTCGGACGTAGCACCGTGCTGGTCCTGCTTGGCGCGCACTTTGCCGAGCACCACCGGATCGACGATTTCCAGATGCGACGGATTGGCGGTGAGCGACAGATGCACCTTGTTGCTGTCGAACTCGCGGTCCGACGAGGCGCCGAGGTGATATTTCACGTCGCCCGAGCCTTCGACCGCGTCCGGCGTCGATGAGCCGCCCTTGAATTCGTGGAAGATGGCGCGCTGCGGCTTGGCCAGGACCTGCGCCAGCACGTTGAGGCGGCCGCGATGCGCCATGCCGATGACGATCTCGCGGACGCCGAGCGCGCCGCCACGCTTGATGATCTGTTCCAGCGCCGGGATCATCGACTCGGCGCCGTCGAGCCCGAAGCGCTTGGTGCCGGTGAACTTGACGTCGCAGAACTTCTCGAAGCCTTCGGCTTCGACGAGCTTGTTGAGGATGGCGCGCTTGCCCTCGCGGGTGAAGCTGATTTCCTTGTCGGGTCCTTCGATGCGCTCCTGGATCCAACCCTTCTGCGCGCCGTTCGAGATGTGCAGGAATTCGACGCCGAGCGTCTGGCAATAGGTGCGGCGCAGAATGGCGACGATCTGATGGATGGTGCCGAATTCGAGACCGAGCACCTTGTCGAGGAAGATCGGGCGATCGAGATCGGCCTCGGTGAAGCCATAGGTGCGCGGATCGAGTTCGTCTTCGGGCTTGGGCGGTTCGAGCGCCAGCGGATCGAGATTGGCGTAGAAGTGCCCGCGCGCGCGGTAGGCGCGGATCAGCATCAGAGCGCGGATCGAATCGCGGGTGGCGCGCTCGACATCGGCGGACGACAGATCGACGCCGCGGGCCTGCGCCTCGCCCTTCACCTTGCCGCCGAGCGTCTTGCCGACCTCGGCCCAATTGCCGTCGAGCGCGGAGATCAGGTCGTTACGCTCCGGCACCGGCCAGCCGGCGCGGGCCCAGGACGGGCCGCTCGCGTTCTTGATCACATCGCGCGCGTCGTCCTTCAGGCTCTGGAAGAACGACTGCCACTCGGCATCGACCGCCTTGGGGTCGGTCTCGTAGCGGGCGTAGAGGTCGTCGATGTAGTCGGCGTTGCCGCCGTAGAGAAAGGATGTGAGGGCGAAGGCAGCGTTCGCGTCTTGGCGAGACATGGTTCGATCCTTGGCGAATCCCCGAACGAGGCGTTTGGGAGCAAAGCGCAATAGACCCAATGGGCTGCGGAAAGAGGCAGCGAATCGGCCCGGCCCGGCGCTCGGGAACTCTTATTTACCCTATTTAGTCATCGGATGCGGCAGGGAAAAGACGAAAGAAGTGAATCATGATTTCAGAACTTCCGCCAACGTCTTGCCAAGCCGCGCCGGGGAGGGTGAAACCTTGATTCCGGCCGATTCCATGGCCGCTATCTTGGATTCCGCGTCGCCCTTGCCGCCGGCGATGATGGCGCCGGCATGGCCCATGCGGCGGCCCGGCGGAGCCGTGCGTCCGGCAATGAAGCCGACCATCGGCTTCTTGCGGCCGCGCTTGGCCTCGTCCTTGAGAAACTGGGCGGCGTCCTCTTCCGACGAGCCGCCGATCTCGCCGATCATGATGATCGATTCGGTCGCCTTGTCGGCCAGGAACATTTCCAGCATTTCGATGAAATCGGTGCCTTTGACCGGATCGCCACCGATGCCGACGGCCGTGGTCTGGCCGAGGCCTTCATTTGTGGTCTGAAACACCGCCTCGTAGGTGAGCGTGCCGGAGCGCGAGACGATGCCGACCTTGCCGGGCTTGAAAATGCTCGCCGGCATGATGCCGATCTTGCATTCGCCGGCCGTCATCACGCCCGGACAATTCGGCCCGATCAGGCGCGACTTCGATCCGCAGAGCGAACGCTTCACCTTCACCATGTCGGCGACCGGAATGCCTTCGGTGATGCAGATGATCAGCGGAATTTCGGCCTGGATCGACTTGCAGATGGCGTCCGCCGCGCCCGGCGGCGGCACATAGATGACGCTGGCGTCGCAGCCGGTCTTGTCGCGCGCTTGCGCGACCGTATCGAACACCGGCAGGCCGAGATGGACGGTGCCGCCTTTGCCGGGCGACGTGCCGCCGACCATCTTGGTGCCGTAAGCAATCGCCTGTTCGGAATGGAAGGTGCCGTTCTTGCCGGTGAAGCCCTGGCAGATGACCTTGGTGTTCTTGTTGATGAGGATGGACATTACGCGGCCTCCCTCACGGCTTTGACAATCTTTTGCGCGGCATCGTCGAGATCGTCGCCCGACGTGACGTTGAGATTGGACTTGGCGATGATCTCCTTGCCGAGCGCGACGTTGGTGCCTTCGAGCCGCACTACGAGCGGCACGCGCAGCCCGACTTCTTTCACCGCGGCGACCACGCCCTCGGCGATGACATCGCATTTCATGATGCCGCCGAAGATGTTGACCAGGATGCCCTTCACATTGTGGTCCGAGGTGATGATCTTGAACGCGGCGGCGACTTTTTCCTTGGTGGCGCTGCCGCCGACGTCGAGGAAGTTCGCCGGCGTCTCGCCGTAGAGCTTGATGATGTCCATGGTCGCCATGGCAAGACCGGCGCCGTTGACCATGCAGCCGATGGTGCCGTCGAGCGCGACATAGTTGAGATCATAGCGCGACGCTTCGATCTCCTTGGAGTCCTCTTCGGTGACATCGCGCAGCGCCACAATGTCGGGATGGCGATAGAGCGCGTTGTCGTCGAAGCCGATCTTGGCATCGAGGCAGATCAGATCGCCGGATTTGGTGACGACCAGCGGATTGATCTCGAGCAGGCTCATGTCCTTGGCGACGAAGGCCTGATAGAGCTTCGGCAGCACGTTCTCAGCCTGCTTGGCGACGTCGCGATTGAAGCCGAGCACCTGCGACACATAGCGGGCGTGATGCGGCATGAAGCCGGTCGCCGGATCGATCGAGAAGCTCATGATCTTGTCGGGCGTCTTGTGCGCGACCTCTTCGATGTCCATGCCGCCTTCGGTGGAAACCACGAAGGCGACGCGCGAGGTGGCGCGGTCGACCAGCGCCGAGAGATAATATTCACGATCGATGGCCGAGCCTTCCTCGATATAGAGGCGGCGCACTTCCTTGCCTTGCGGCCCGGTCTGATGCGTCACCAAGGTCGAGCCGAGCAGCCGCGTGGCCTCGCGCTTCACCTCGGCGACTTCCTTGACCACCTTGACGCCGCCGGCTTTGCCGCGGCCGCCGGCATGGATCTGCGCCTTCACCACCCAGACCGGTCCGCCCAGCGTGTTGGCCGCCGTTTCCGCTTCGGCGACGGAAAGTGCCGCAATGCCGCGCGGCACCGGCACGCCGAAATCGCGCAGCACCGCTTTGGCCTGATATTCGTGGATGTTCATGAGAATGCCTGATCTAACCGAGGATAGAATTCGTCATCCTGAGGTGCGAGCGAAGCGAGCCTCGAAGGATGTGGGCCGAGGCCAGCCGAAATCGTAAGCCGATTTCGAATTCTTAGTGCCTTATTTTCCCAGATCCGGCGCGATCTTCTTGCATGCATCGACCAGGCCTTCGACGGACTGGACCGACTTCTCGAACATGCCGCGCTCGGCGCTATTGAACTCGACCTCGACAACGCGCTCGACGCCCTTGGCGCCGATCACAACCGGCACGCCGACATAAAGGTCTTTGACATTATATTCGCCGTTGAGCCAGGCGGCGCAGGGCAGCACGCGCTTCTTGTCGCGCAGGTAGCTTTCCGCCATCGCAATCGCGGAGGATGCCGGCGCATAGAAGGCCGAGCCGGTTTTCAGCAGGCTCACGATCTCGCCGCCGCCGTTGCGGGTGCGGTCGACGATCTGCTCGATGCGGGCCTGCGTGGTCCAGCCCATTTTCACGAGATCAGGCAGCGGAATGCCGGCCACCGCCGAATAGCGCACCAAAGGCACCATGGTGTCGCCGTGGCCGCCGAGCACAAACGCAGTGACGTCCTCGACCGAGACATTGAATTCGTCGGCGAGGAAATAACGGAAGCGCGCGGAGTTGAGCACGCCGGCCATGCCGACCACCATGTTCTTCGGCAGGCCGCAGCATTTCTGCAGCGCCCAGACCATGGCGTCGAGCGGATTGGTGATGCAGATGACGAAGGCGTTCGGCGCGTATTTCTTCAGACCGGCGCCGACCTGCTCCATAACTTTCAAATTAATGCTGAGCAGATCGTCGCGGCTCATGCCCGGCTTGCGCGGCACGCCGGCGGTGACGATGCAGACCGAGGCGCCTTCTATCGCTTCGTAGGAATTGGTGCCGGCAAACTTGGCGTCGAAACCTTCGACCGGCGAGGCCTGCACAAGATCGAGCGCCTTGCCCTGCGGGACGCCCTCGGCGACGTCGAACATGACGACATCGCCCAGTTCCTTCAGACCGATCAGAAGGGCGAGCGTACCGCCGATTTGACCCGAGCCTATCAACGCAATCTTGTTTCGCGCCATGAAGAAAATTCCTTGATTGACGGGGAAAGGCCCAGCAGTGGCGGTCATTAACTCTTTCGGCGCGCGCGTTCAAGTCGGCAGAATCGGCCCGCTAGCGGCGAAATCGGCCGCCGGTCCAGGACGCGAATTCAGGGCCGATTTCTAGGTCTCAACAATGCCTTCCGACGAGCCGGAGGTCTGTCCATGCGCCGCGCCGTGCGGCCGCGCCAGATAGGCGTCCGAGCGCATCTCAATCAGCCGCGAGGCCGTGCGGTTGAATTCCAGCGCCTCGTAGCCTTGATCGGCTTTGTAGAGCGCGTCGGGCTCCGCGTCCGCCGACGCGATCAGTTTCACGTTCGTGTCGTAGAGCGTGTCGATCAGAATAATGAAGCGCTTGGCGGCGTTGCGGTTGTCGTAGGTCATCGCCGGCACATGATCGAGAATGACGGTGTGATATTCACGCGCGATACGCAGATAATCGACGGCGGCGAGCGGCTGTTCGCAGAGATCGTGGAAATCGAATCGCGCCACGCCCATGAAGGCGCGCGGTACATGGACGCTGCGGCCGTGCAGCGGCAGATCCTGCGGCGTACCCTGATGACCGCCGGTGAGCCGCGCCCAGGCCGCGTCGAGCGCCTTGTCGGCTGCGGCATCCGCCGGCACGTACCACACCGGCTTGCCGCCGAGCTTTTCCAGCCGGAAGTCGGTGCGCGCGTCGAGCCGCACCACATCCATGCGCTGCTGCAGCAGCTCGATGAACGGCACGAACAAAGCGCGGTTGAGACCGTCTTTATAAAGATCCTCCGGCGCCACGTTCGAGGTCGCCACCATGACGATGCCTTGCGCGAACAGATGCGTGAACAGCCGGCCCAGAATCATGGCGTCGGCAATGTCGGTGACGTGAAACTCGTCGAAGCAGAGCAGCCAGGCTTCCTCGGCGAGCGCGTCGGCGACGATCTTGATCGGATCCTCGCTTTGATATTCGCCGAGCCGCATCTTCTGCCGGATGGCGTGCACGCGTTCGTGCACGTCGATCATGAACTCATGAAAATGCGCGCGGCGCTTGCGCAGCACCGGGCTCGCTCCGAAGAAAAAGTCCATCAGCATGGTCTTGCCGCGGCCGACCGCGCCGTAGATGTAGAGTCCCTTGATGGCCGGCTGCTCGCGCGCACGGCTCGCGAACAACCAGCCGAGCGCCGAGGATTTGCGCGCCAGGCGATGTTCGACGACGCGCGCTTCAAGCTGCGCCATCAGGCTGACGACCGAAAGCTGCGCCTGATCTTCTTCTACCCGGCCGGCGGCGACGGCTTCCGCATATTTTGCTGTGACCGAGTTCGGCATGAAGCGTTAACGGGCATTAATCGTTGTGAATGAAACGTGGCGAGAAGGGGTGCAGGCTGCGTGCCAAATTGCCGTTATGTCTATGCGCGATGGTTTTTATTGTCGTCAAATGGTCGCAAAGTCTTAGCGAGCCATGCGTATACGGAATGTAGGCATGTTGCTCAATCCTTCGCCTTGCCAAATTTCCCTGCCACACAACATCATGCGTTCAATTCGGCGGGCCTGCGAGTTCATTCGCCTGGCCCGTTCTGCTTTCTGGGAGGAAGGCTTAAGCGAGGGCTTTTGGCGACGTAAAAGTCAGCAGGAGCTCGTAGAATGCAAGAAGTCCTTCCCGAAGACGGCGTGATCCGCAAATTGTGGGCCGGCGAAGCGGCGAAGTACCGCGACCATATTCTTCGCCTCGATCCCGAAAGCCGGCGCAACAGATTCGCCGGCGGCGTATCCGACGATTTCGTCTGCAAATATGTCGAGCTCGCCAATTCGCTCGGCGCGGTTGTCTATGGATTCTTTATCGGCGACGTGATGCGCGGCGGCGCCGAATTGCGGCCGCTCGGGCTGCGCTTCGCGCGCGAGGCGGAAGCGGCGATCAGCGTCGAGAAGCGCTGGCAATCGCACGGCGTCGGCTCCGCGCTGTTGGGGCGCGTGCTGCTCACCGCGCGCAATCGCGGCTACCGGCACCTGCACATGGCCTGCATGGCGGAGAACCGCCGCATGCAGCAGCTTGCGCGCAAATTCGACGCCGAACTGACGTTCGACTTCGAAAGCGTCGTCGGCGAAGTCGAAGCGTCGCGGCCGACGCCGATGTCGCTGATGCGCGAACTGATGTCGGACAGCCACGGCTTCGCCACCGCGATGCTCGACCTGCAATCGAGAATATTGCGGGCGTAACGCCTTCACCCTCCCCCGATAGGGGGAGGGTTTTCAGCTCGCGCGCCGCGCCCAGCGCATGTCGTCGGCGGCGAGCGGATAGGCCTCCTCGACGATATAGGGGCCGCCGCCGGTCGAGGAGCGCGAAGAGAACAGCACAAAGCGCGAGACTTCAAACGACATCGAGCGGAAATGGCCGCGTGCGGCGAGATAATCCGCGACCTGATGGCTCGAAGAATCACGTAAGCGCGCCAGCGTGACATGCGGCGTGTATTTGCGCCCCTCCGGCTCAAGTCCTATGCGCTGCAATAAGCGCTCCTGTTCGGCCTGCAATTCCATCAGCGGCGCGGCCTGCGCAGCCGAGGCCACCACCGCGCGCGGCTTGCGCCCGCCGAAGGACAGCAGTCCATCGAGCCGCAGTTCGAACGGCCGGCGATGGACGCGGCCGAGGAGACCCGCGATTTCGTTGGCCAGCGCATCATCGATGTCGCCGATGAAGCGTAGCGTCAGATGGTAATTTTCAGGATCGATCCAGCGGGCGCCTGGCAGACCGCCGCGCATCATGGACAATGTTTGGGCGACCAGCGGCGGGATTTCGAGACCGGTGAACAAGCGGGGCATGACAAACTCCAGCTCGTGTTAGCGATTCGCCGCACCCTTAGAATGGGATGAACGGCGATTCTGCGCAACCCATTATGACGGATGTTGGGTATGGATTTGGTCAACAAGCCGCAAAACGTCCGGCAAAATGCGCGCGACAATGACCCCGACGCCTGCGGCATTGGGGTGCATGCCGTCCTGCTGGGTGAGTTTCAGGTCGCCGGCGACGCCGTCGAGGAAAAACGGGTAGAGCAGCGTGCCATATTTGGCCGCAAGCTCCGGATAGATTCGCTCGAAAGCCTGGCCGTAATCGGCACCGAGATTCGGCGCCGCGCGCATCCCGCACAGCATGACGGTGATGTGACGCGCGGTGAGGCGCTGCAGAATCTTGTCGAGCGCATCGCGAGTCACTTCCGGCTTGAGGCCGCGCAACATGTCATTGGCGCCAAGCTCGACAATGACGGCTTGGGTGCCCTCAGGCACCGACCAATCAAGCCGCGCCAGACCGTCGGATGCGGTATCCCCGGAGACGCCGGCATTGGCGACGGTCGCCGCAATGCCTTTGGCGGCGAGCGCGGCCTGCAGGCGCGGCACAAAACCGTCCTGGTCAAGGAGCCCATATCCCGCGGTCAAAGAATCGCCCAATGCGACAATTTGGATCGGCGCTTGTGCGTCGGCCGGGCCCGTCATTGTCCAAAAACTAAGCGACAAGGTACAAATCGCCACAATTGCGATGTGGCGCAAGAAACGCTGCCACCCATATGAACGAGCGCGCGGGGCGAACAAAGGATTTGGACCGGTCACAAGGATCAGCAAAAATCGCATGAACGACATTTCGGGTTTTCCCTTCGCCAACGACGCCATCGCGCTCAGCGGGGTCAATCTGTCACTCGGTCGCGGCGCCGCCCGTGTCCATATTCTGCGCGATATCAACCTTCAAATAAGGCGCGGCGAAGCCGTCGCCTTGCTGGGCCCGTCGGGCTCCGGCAAATCGACCTTGCTGATGGTGATGACCGGGCTCGAACGTCCGGACACCGGCTCGGTGCTGGTCAGCGGCGAAGAGCTGCAGCGGCTCGACGAGGACAGGCTCGCGCGCTTTCGCGGCAAAAATGTCGGCATCGTGTTTCAGGCCTTTCATCTGATCCCGACCATGACGGCGCTGGAAAACGTCGCCGTGCCGCTCGAGCTTGCCGGTATTTCGGAGGCGCTCGACCGCGCCGCGCAAGAGCTTGCCGCCGTCGGCTTGACGGAGCGTGCGCATCATTACCCCGCCGAATTGTCCGGCGGCGAACAGCAGCGCGTTGCGCTGGCACGCGCGCTGGCGCCCAGTCCCGCCATTCTTGTGGCGGACGAACCGACCGGCAATCTCGACGACACGACCGGACGCGACATCGTCGAGCTGTTATTTCGCGGCCACGCCGAGCGCGGCACGACGCTGGTGCTGGTCACGCATGACAATGCGCTCGCGGCGCGTTGCGATCGCGTGATCCGCTTGCGCTCCGGCCAGATCGAGAGCCGCGCCAGCGCGGCCGCGCCGGCGTGATAACCGCATGATCAAGAGTCTGACGCCGACTGCATCTCGCGTGCCGCTGAGCCTCAAGCTCGCTTATACCGCTTATTTGGCGGTGCTCATTCCGGTCTATTGGCATTATTACGGCCCGACCAACTTTCTGTATTTCTGCGACCTCGCGCTGATCATCACCTTGATCGGGATCTGGCCGGAGAATGCGCTGCTGATCTCCAAATGCTGCGTCGGCATCCTCGTGCCGCAATTCGTCTGGCTTGCCGACTTCGGCAGCAACCTCGCCGGCGTCCCGCTCACCGGCATGACCGACTATATGTTCGACACCAATCATTCGCTGTTTTTGCGCGGGCTGTCGCTGTTTCACGGCTGGCTGCCGATCCTTCTCGTCTATCTGGTATGGAGAACCGGCTATGACCGGCGCGCGCTGCCGTCCTGGACCGTGCTGGCCTGGATCGTGCTGCCGATCTGTTTCTTCCTGATGCCGGCGCCGACGGCGCATCCGGGATTAACACCCGTCAACATCAACTATGTCTGGGGCACCAGCGACCTCGTCAGGCAGACTTTGGTGCCGGCTTACATTTGGTTCGCAGGATTGCTGATCGGTTTGCCGCTTCTGGTTTATGTACCCACGCACTTAGTTCTGGCGCGCGTCGCACCGAGCGCGCAAAAATCCGGCGCGCATGAACCGAAGCTCGCGGAGGCCGCGTGATGCTGGCGCCCTCAGCCAAGCCGGTCCGCTATATGCGGCTGCGCACCGCGCTGCGCTTTGCCTGGCGTGAACTGCGCGGCGGTCTGCGCGGCTTTGGCGTATTCATCGCCTGTATCGCGCTCGGCGTGATGGCGATTGCCGGCGTCGGGTCGGTGGCGGCAAGTCTCAACGACGGCCTCGCCAGCGCCGGCCGCGGCATTCTCGGCGGCGATCTCGATTTTTCGCTCATTCAGCGCGAGGCGAGCGCGCCCGAGCGCGATTTCCTCGATGAGCATGGCACCGTGTCCGCGGTGGCGACGCTGCGCGCCATGGCGCGCATTCCCCCTCCTTCCCCTCCCCCGCAAGCGGGGGAGGCTGGGGTGGGGGCAAGCCTGATCGAGGCCAAAGCCGTCGACGGCAATTATCCGCTGGTCGGCGCGGTCGTGACCGAGCCAGCCATGCCGCTTGCCGATCTTTTTGCGGAGAAGGACAACGCCTATGGCGCGGCGGTCGATCCGGCGCTGCTGGCGCGGCTCGATCTGAAAACCGGCGACCGCATCACCATCGGCAATATCACCGTCGAGCTGCGCGCGGCACTGAAAAGCGAGCCGGACAAGATCGGCGGCGCGATCGGCCTCGGCCCCCGCGTCCTGATGAGCGAAGCGGCCTTGCGCGCCACCGGCCTGCTGCAACCCGGCAGTCTCGTGCGCTGGCAATACCGGCTGCGCCTGCCGGAGACCGACGCCAGCGACCGCGCGGTGACGGCGTTGCAGACCCAGGCGCAGCAGGATTTTCCCGACGCCGGCTGGGACATCCGCACCCGCAGCAAAGCCTCGCCGCAGCTCGAACGCAGCGTCGACCGCTTCACGCAATTTCTGACGCTGGTCGGACTGACCACGCTCCTGGTCGGCGGCGTCGGCGTCGCCAATGCGGTGGCGAGCCATCTGGCGCGCAAGCGCGATGTGATCGGCACCATGAAGGCGCTCGGCGCCACCAGCGGCGACGTATTCGCGATCTACTGCAGCGAGACTCTGCTGGTGGCGCTGTTCGCAACACTGATCGGCGCTGCGCTTGGCGCGATCTTGCCCTTCGCCATCGCCTGGGGTCTCGGCAGCATCATTCCGCTGCCGGTGGCGCCCGCGCTGCATCCGGCGGTGCTCGCCTTGTCGATCGCCTATGGCCTCCTCACCGCGCTTGCCTTTGCGCTGTGGCCGCTCGGGCGCGCCCACGATATTTCCGTGACCATGCTGTTTCGCGATCAGATCGCGGCCGAGCGCAACTGGCCGCGCCGCCGCTATGTGGTTGCGACCGCGGCCATCGCCGCGCTCCTCGCCGCGCTTGCCGTCGTGACGAGCTACGATCCGCGGGTCGCCGTCTATTTCGTCATCGCCGCGGCTTTGGTGTTCCTGCTGTTGCGGCTGATCGCGCAGGCCACGATGGCGCTTGCGCGCCGGGCGCCGCGGGTGCGCTCGACGATCTTGCGGTTGGCGATCGGCAATATTCATCGCCCCGGCGCTTTGACGCCGAGCGTGGTGCTGTCGCTGGGCCTCGGGTTAGCGCTGCTCGTCACCGTCATCGAAATCGACGGCAATCTGCATCGCGAATTCGCCGCGGCGCTCCCCGAGCGCGCGCCGACATTCTTTTTCCTCGACGTCCCGGCGGCCGACGCCGCGCGCTTCGACACCTTTGTCCGCGATGAGGCGCCCGGCTCGAAAATGGAGCAGGTGCCGATGCTGCGCGGGCGCATCGTCTCCGCCAAAGGCATCAAGGCCGATGATCTGAAAGCCGCGGAAGGCTCGCGCTGGGTGCTGCGCGGCGACCGCGGCATCACTTACGCGCGCGACGTGCCGGCCGGCTCGCGCATCGTCGAGGGCCAATGGTGGGGCGCCGATTATTCCGGCGAGCCGCTGGTGTCGCTCGAGAGCCGCACCGCGCACGACCTCGACCTCAAGATCGGCGATATGATCACGGTCAATGTGCTCGGCCGCAATGTCACGGCACGGATCGCCAATCTGCGCGCGGTGGAGTGGGAGAATCTCGGCATCAATTTCGTGCTGGTATTCTCGCCCGGCCTGTTTGAAGGCGCACCGCATACCGATATCGCCACGCTGACTTTTGCCGATGGCGGGACGACGGTGGAAGAAACCAAACTCGTCAAGGCGCTGGCCGATGCCTTTCCGACCGTAACCGCGGTGCGGGTGAAAGACGCGCTGGATGCGGTCGGCAGCCTGATCGGCAGCCTGGTGCTGGCGCTGCGCGGGGCAAGCTCGATTACGCTGATTGCCGCCGCGCTGGTGCTCGGCGGCGCGCTCGCCGCAAGCCAGCGGTTTCGCATCTACGACGCCGTAATCCTGAAAACCTTCGGCGCGACGCGGCCACGGCTCACCGCCGCTTATGCGCTCGAATATCTGTTGATCGGCCTGGCGACGGTTGTGTTCGGCGTCGCCGCGGGCTCCATCGCCGCCTTTCTCATCGTGACCAGGGTGATGGATTTCCCGTTTGTCTTCGTGGCGGGCACGGCTGCAGGAGCAGCCCTAAGCGCGCTTATGGTTACGGTTGTGGTAGGACTTGCCGGAACATTTTCCGCGCTCGGCCGCAAACCCGCGGCCGTCCTGCGAAATCTCTGAAAACATGCGTGGATTTGGCCGGCTTTGCCGCCGCCGTTAAGCACCATGAAATGTTTGTAACAGCCGGTTGCCGGGGTCGCACCCATCTGGCGCAAAGCCGACTTTCGCACTAGATTCCGGCAACGTGGCGCTCGTCGAGCGCCTAGCCCGGTAAGTTACCGGGACAACCCAGGGGTTAATTCCATGTCCGACTTTGATCGGAATTTCGCGACCGCCAGGACCGGCTACGGCACGGACCAGGTCACGATCGACGCGGGGCTGCGCGCCTATATGATCCGCGTCTACAACTATATGGCCGCCGGCGTCGCGCTGACCGGACTGGTGGCATGGTTCACTTTCTCGGCGGCCGTCACCGATACAGGCGCGGGACTCACGCTGACGTCGTTCGGTCACCTGATCTTCCAGAGCCCGCTGATGTGGGTCCTGGTTCTGGCGCCGCTCGCTTTGGTCTTCGCCATCTCGTTCGGCATCAACCGGCTGCAGCCGGGAACGGCGCTGATGCTGTTCTTCGTCTATGCCGGCCTGCTCGGCCTGTCGCTGGCGTCGATCTTCCTGATCTATACCGGCGCGTCGGTCACCCGCGTGTTCTTCATCTCGGCCGCGACGTTCGGCGCGCTGAGCCTGTGGGGCTATACCACGCAGCGCGACCTGTCCGGCATGGGCTCGTTCATGTTCATGGGCCTGATCGGCATCGTCATCGCCAGCCTGGTCAATATCTTCCTGAAATCGAGCGGGCTTGATTGGGCGATCTCGGTCGTGGGCGTGGTCGTGTTCGCCGGCCTCACCGGCTGGGACACGCAGCGCATCAAGGAGATGTATAGCGCGCAGGACGACGGCACCGTCACCGGCCGCAAGGCGGTGATGGGCGCGCTGTCGCTCTATCTCGACTTCATCAACCTGTTCCTGATGCTGCTGCGCCTGATGGGCGACCGCCGCTAATCAGCAGCACGGATAACTGACTTTGCGATCGGCGCCTCGGGCCAAAAGCCCGGGGCGTTTGCTATTGTGCGGCGATGACCGAACTCAGCATCCGAAGTGCCGGACCGGGCGACATTTCAGCAATCACGCGGATCTATGCGGAAGCCGTGACGCGCGGCACGGCGTCGTTCGAGCTCACTCCGCCGGACGAGGCCGAGATGACGCGGCGCTACGAAACGCTGGTCAGCACCGGCTATCCTTATCTCGTCGCAGAATTTTCGGGTGCGCTGGCGGCCTATGCCTATGCCGGGCCCTATCGCGCACGGCCGGCCTATCAGTGGACCGTGGAAAACTCGATCTATGTCGCGCCGGATTTCCACCGCCGCGGCATCGGGCTTGTTCTGCTCAAGCGGCTGATCGCCGAAACGGAAGCGCGCGGCTTTCGCCAGATGATCGCGGTGATCGGCGATTCGGCGCAAACGCCTTCGATTGCGCTGCACGCGGCAGCCGGCTTTATCCCGATCGGTACGCTGCGCGCCGTCGGCTACAAGCACGGCAAGTGGCTCGACACGCCGCTGATGCAGCTTGCGCTCGGCAACAGCGACACGGCGCCGCCGTAAGAATTTCCGTCTAACCCGCAACCACACGCAGCGAACGGTCGAGCGCACTGAGCACGCGGTCGAGCTCGTGGCCGCGGCGCAAGATGTGGCCGGTCGCCGAAATCACGCTATAGGCACCCTGGCGGCGTTCGAGCTTGGGGTTCTTCTCGATGCGGTAGATCGGGATTTCCGAGGCGCGGCGGAAAACCGAAAACACCGCGCGGTCTTTGAGGAAATCGATTGCATAATCACGCCATTCCCCGGCGGCGACTTTGCGCCCATAGAGCCCCAGAATGCGATCGAGCTCCCGCCGGCTGAATGTCACCTTGGCTGCGGGGGCGGAAGAGCGCTGCTCGCCCCCGCGCCACGCGCTTGGTTCGGTCTCGCCGAAATCCATACGGCGCCTCCATTGTTGAACTTGCGGCCGAAGCTCTGCGTCCCAGGCGCACTGTCCTAGGACTTTTTGTTCAGATCTCCGGTCCCCGCCCCGTCAATTTAACCACGTCATTGAAGCTTCATGATCACCCCAGAACCGCCTCGCGGCAAGCCCCTCTTCTGCACCAAAACTGCATGCGAAATGGGCGGCCCAAGTGCTGCGGCAAATTCTCACGCTGGCGCTGCGCGGCTGCGCGGTCGAAACGATAACCCGCTGATGCTGCGGCGTTTTGGACAGTTGGAATCACGTACTCGTTAAGTGAATCATAATGCGGCCCAAATTCGGCCAACCACGTGCCAAGCTAAACTGCGAGTGAAGTGCCTGTTGCCTCAGGGCCCGGTTCGGTTCGTGTTCCGGATTCCTCAGCCCCCCAGCCCCCCGGGGCGCGGTCGGACCGGGCCAGTTAAGTAGGATAAGTAGGACCCCCCAAATTGTTCTACGAGTGCTGTTGCAAGTGCTAAAGGCCGGCTCATCGCCGGCCTTTTCTTTTGTTCGGCGGCTCGCCGCGCGCTAGAGCTGCTGACCGCCGGACACTTCGATGCGCTGTCCGGTCATCCAGTGGTATTCGTCGGATAACAGCGCAGCGACTGCCGGGCCGATGTCGTCCGGCACCCCGGCGCGGCCCATCGCCGTCACCGATGCTATCCGTTTACTGTATTCCGGCGTGCGCAGGATACCGCCCGCGAAATCCGTCGCGGTCGCGCCCGGCGCTACCGTATTCACCGCAATACCGCGCGCGCCGAGTTCTTTGGCGAGATAGCGCGTCAGCACTTCGATTGCGCCCTTCATCGCCGCATAAGCCGAGTAGCCGGGCCCTGAAAAGCGGGTCAGACCCGAAGAAATATTGATGATGCGGCCGCCGTCGGCGATCAGCGGCAGAAGCTTCTGCGTCAGGAAAAAGACGCCCTTGAGATGCACATTGCAGAGCCGGTCGAATTCCGCCTCCGTGGTCTCGCTGAACGGCGCGTTGACGCCGATGCCGGCATTGTTGACCAGATAATCGAACCTGTCGCGGCCCCAAATCTCCTTGAGCGCGCGCGCCACTTCGGCGGCAAAAGCGTCAAAGGCGGCGACATTGCCGGCGTCGAACTGAAGGGCTTTGGCCTTGCGGCCCAACGCTTCGATCTCGGCAACCGCGGCATCGGCCTCGGCGCGGTTGGAGTGATAGGTGAGAATGACATCGACGCCGCGCCGGGCGAGATTGACAGCGGCATTGCGGCCAAGGCCGCGGCTGGCTCCGGTGACGATCGCTAGTTTTGGCTGGGTCTCGGACGGCATAACGTCGGAAGGCATGGCGGAGGAAGGTCTCCAAATGATTTTCGCGGAATCGCGCGTGGCGCGTCTTATGTGGCAACGGATGCCTTGACCGGAATGCCGAAAGCCCCACATTTCTTGCCTAATCCTCCGATCCCGAACGTTCTGGAAGAACCGCCATGTCGTCTGCACTCAGGAATGCCGTCAGCGCTCACATTACATCAACACACAATCAAGACGGGCTTTTTCCGACGGTCATCGACGGCTTGGCGGTGATGAAAGCGAGCGGCAACGTCCTGCCCAATCATATGATCTACCGTCCGGCGCTCTGCATCGTCGTCCAAGGCAGCAAGCAGGTGACGTTCGGCGATCGGACACTGGAATTGGGCGAGATGCAGGCCATGGTGGTCAGTCTCGAATTGCCCGCCTTCGGCGTCATCACCAAAGCCACGCCGCAAAGGCCCTATCTGGCGCTGGCGCTCGAGCTCGACATTGCTGTGATCCAGGATGTGCTGGTCGAACTCGACCCGCAGCCGAGACCGAACACGGAAGCCGGGCTCAGCATCTTCGTTCAAGATGTCGATGGGCCGCTCGCCGATTGCGTGCACCGGCTGATCAGGCTTCTCGACACCCCGAAAGCAATCCCGGTGCTTTCCCCGGCGATTAAACGCGAAATCTGCTTCTGGCTGCTAAGCGGCCCGAACGCGGCGGAGGTCTGCAAACTCGCGGTAGCAGACAGCCATACGCGGCGCATCGCAGCCGCCATTCATATTTTGCGTGACAATTTCGTACGTCCGATTCGCATCGAGGAACTGGCCGACGCGGCGCGCATGAGCCCGTCGTCGTTTCACCAGCATTTCAAGACGCTGACGTCGATGACGCCACTGCAATATCAAAAGCAATTGCGACTGATCGAAGCGCGGCGGCTCCTGATGAACGATGGCAGCCATGTCGCCGGCGCCGCCCATCGGGTCGGTTACGAGAGCCCTTCACAGTTCAGCCGCGAATATGCGCGCATGTTTGGCGCGCCGCCCAAACGCGACGCCATCGCCACGAAGGGCGAAAGCAGAAGACTATCGATTTGAAAATTTCGCGATTTGAAAATTTCGCGATTTCGCGCCGCGGCAGGCCGCGTTAGCGCGCTTGCGATGTCTGCCCGCCGTCCACGGTCGCCTGCTGCCCGAGCGCATAATAGCCTGCGCCGAGGATAATGCCCGGCTTGTCGTGCGTGCCTTCCTGCACCAGCACGGCCGCGGCATCGCCTTCGCTGGCTTCGATCTCCGAAAGCGGCACCTTCCAATCCATCTTGGTGCCGGTCCAATCGCCGAGCTTGACCCAATTACGAACGACGTTGTGGTAGGTGACAGTGCGGCCATGATTTTCGCCGCGCTCGATGGAAACCTGAACCGCCTTCATCAGCGGGCACATCCAAACTTCGCCGGACGCGTGATCGGTCTTGGCACTATCGACCTGCACGTCGAGCCCGCTGCCGCCCATCGAGATCAAGACCGGCAACGACATCACACCCGATTTCTGATCGGTCTGCGCGATCGCGCGATCGACGGCCGCACGATCGCTGCCGAGCACATGCGTCGTGCCGTTGACCACGATCTGCGGCGTATAGACCTGACGATCGCCGCGAACATGGGCGTAAGCGCGCTGCCGCGCCGAATGCGCCGGATTGGCGAGCGTGTCCTTCCAGCCGAGATAATCCCAATAGTCGATCGGCATGCTGAGCGCGACCAGCGAGGGATCGGCGGAGAGTTCGCCGACAAGCTTATCGGCAGGAGGACAGGACGAGCAGCCTTGGCTGGTGAAGAGCTCGATGAGAGCGCGCGGCTCGCCGGCCTGTGCCAAGTCTGCCTGCACTGTGGCGAAAGTCGCGAACAATAAACCGGCAATCAGCGGTGCCGACGCGAGGCGGCGACGTACCATTGCAACAACCTCCACCAGCACCTCAACGACGATCCGCCCTGATGACCCCGTCATGAGGCCTTCTTTAGTAAGGGCGGCGGCAGTCACCTACCACTCACATCGCGGTGAGGCGGGAAGAGGGCACAGCAGCAACATGCGCGAACTTAGAGCACAATCGTTTCCCAATGGTGCTCTAAGTGCACAAATTCCGCCGCGTAACGGAAATTTACGCCGCAAGATGGCGCAGAACGTACTGCAGGATGCCGCCGTTCCGGAAATAGTCCAATTCCTCGAGCGTATCGATGCGGCAGATCAGCGGCACGCGTTTCAATCCGCCATCCGACGCGATGATCTCGGCCTGCAGCTTCTGATGCGGCTTGAGATCGCCGTGCAGGCCGCGGATCGTGACCTGCTCGTCGCCCTTCAGGCCCAGCGTCTGCCAGGACGTGTTTTCCTCGAAGACCAGAGGAATGACGCCCATGCCGACCAGGTTCGAACGGTGAATGCGCTCGAAGCTCTGCGCGATCACGGCGCGCACGCCGAGCAGTACGGTGCCCTTGGCCGCCCAGTCGCGCGACGAGCCGGTGCCGTATTCCTTGCCGGCGAAGATGACGAGCGGCACGTGCTCGGATTTGTAGCGCATCGCCGCATCGTAGATCGTCATGCGCTGCTTCGACGGATAATGCGTGGTGAAGCCGCCTTCGACGCCCGGCAGCATCTGATTCTTGATGCGGATATTGGCGAAAGTGCCGCGCATCATCACCTGATGATTGCCGCGCCGGGTGCCGTACTGATTGAAGTCCTTCGGACGCACCTGATGATCGCGCAGATATTCGCCGGCCGGGCTTTCCTCTTTGATCGATCCTGCCGGCGAGATGTGGTCGGTCGTGATCGAATCGAGGAACAGGCCCAGCACGCGCGCGTCGACGATATCCTCGATCGGCTGGCTGCGCTTTTCCATGCCGTCGAAATAGGGCGGGTTCTGCACGTAAGTGGAACGGTCGTCCCACTTGTAGGTGAGGCCGCCCTTGACGGCGATCTTGCGCCAATTGGCGTCGCCTTTGAACACGTTGCCGTATTTTCTGGCGAATATCGACTTGTTGATATTCTTGCGCATCACGTCGGCGATCTCGCGCGTCGTCGGCCAGATGTCGCGCAGATAGACCTTGCGGCCTTTCTGGTCGGTGCCGAGCGGCTGCTTGGCGACGTCGATCTGCATCGAGCCGGCGATGGCATAGGCGACCACGAGCGGCGGCGAAGCGAGATAATTGGCGCGCACATCGGCATTGACGCGGCCTTCGAAGTTGCGATTGCCGGAAAGCACCGCGGCCGCCACCAGATCGTTGGTGTTGACCGCTTCTGAAATCTCTTCCGGCAGCGGACCGGAATTGCCGATGCAGGTGGTGCAGCCGAAGCCGACCAGATTGAAGCCGAGCGTGTCGAGATCCTTCTGCAGGCCGGATTTATCGAGATATTCGGCGACGACCTGCGAGCCGGGCGCGAGCGACGTCTTCACCCACGGCTTCACGGTGAGCCCCTTCGCCACCGCCTTGCGCGCGACGAGACCAGCCGCGACCATGACGCTCGGATTTGACGTGTTGGTGCACGACGTGATCGCCGCGATCACCACGTCGCCGTTGCCGAGCGTGAACTTCTTGCCCTCGACCGGCACGCGCTTGTCCATTTCGGACGCCTTGCCGAATTCCTTGTCCATCGACTGGGCAAAGCCGTTCTTGACGTCCTTGAGCGTAACGCGGTCCTGCGGGCGCTTCGGTCCGGCGAGCGACGGTTCGATCGAGCCCAGTTCGAGCTTGAGCACTTCGGTAAACACCGGGTCCTGCGTCGACTTGGTCCGGTACATGCCCTGCGCCTTGGCATAGGCGAGCACGAGCGCGATGCGGTCCGCCGCGCGCGCGGTTTCACGCAGATAGCGGATGGTGTCGTCGTCGATCGGGAAGAAGCCGCAAGTGGCGCCGTATTCCGGCGACATGTTGCCGAGGGTGGCGCGGTCGGCAATCGTGAGATCGGCGAGGCCCGGGCCGAAATATTCGACGAATTTGCCGACGACGCCGCGCTTGCGCAGCATCTGCGTCACGGTGAGCACGAGATCGGTGGCGGTGATGCCTTCCTTGAGCTTGCCGTTGAGCCGCACGCCGATCACTTCCGGCAGCAGCATCGAATAGGGCTGGCCCAGCATCGCGGCTTCGGCCTCGATGCCGCCGACGCCCCAGCCGAGCACCGAGAGGCCGTTGACCATCGTGGTGTGCGAATCGGTGCCGACCAGCGTGTCCGGATAGGCAAGCTCGCTGGCGACGGTCTTGTCAGGGAACACCGTCTTGGTCTTCGAGGTCCACACCGTCTGCGACAGATATTCGAGATTGACCTGATGGCAGATGCCGGTGCCGGGCGGCACCACGCGGAAATCCTTGAACGAGCCCTGCGCCCATTTCAGGAAGCGGTAGCGTTCCTGGTTCTGCTTGTATTCCTCTTCGACGTTCTTCTTGAACGAGTCCTTGTGGCCGAAGAAATTCACCGCCACCGAATGATCGATGACGAGATCGACCGGCACCAGCGGATTGATCTTCTTGGCGTCGCCGCCGAGATGATCCATGGCGTCGCGCATGGCGGCGAGATCGACGACGGCCGGCACGCCGGTGAAGTCCTGCATCAGAACGCGCGCCGGGCGGAAGGCGATCTCGCGGTCCGAGGTCTTGGTCTTGAGCCATTGCGCGACGGCAAGGATGTCATCCTTGGTGACGGTGCGGCCATCCTCGTTGCGCAGCAGATTTTCCAACAGCACTTTGAGCGAGAACGGCAGCCGCGAAATCCCCTTCAGGCCGTTCTTTTCCGCAATTGGCAGGCTGTAATAGGCGTAGGTCTTGGAACCGACTTTGAGCGGGCGAAGGCATTTGAAGCTGTCGAGCGACGTCATGATTTTTTTCCCAAGCTGCCGGCCGGGCGCCGGTGCAAAAAACCGAGGCAAAGGACTGCCGAAAGGGGCCGTAAACCCCTCCATCCGCTCCCCCGCGCGCGAGGGAGAAAAGGAAGGGGAAATCGAATGTGGCAGGCGTCACCGGCGCGCCGCGATCCGACTTCCGGCTTATAAGGTCTTTTCTAAACTAGTGCCAGTTCGGCAACGAATTGTCCGATAACATGCGCGTTTATTCGAAACGGCCGGGTGTTTTCGGCCGATGCGGCCCGGTTTGTTTCGGGCCTCCTCTTTAGGTCAGGCTGATGCGGCTCTCCGCTGTTGAACTTTCCTGTCATCGCGGCGGGCGCACGGTCTTCACCGGCGTGAGCTTTGCGCTGTCGTCCGGCGAGGCCTTGATCGTCACCGGACGCAACGGGGCAGGAAAATCCTCCCTGCTGCGCACCATCGCCGGACTTCTGCGCAGCGCGCAGGGCAGGTTTTCGCTCGACGGCGGCGACCCGGAATTGAGCATCGGCGAACAGTGCCACTATGTCGGCCACCAGGACGCAATTAAGCCGTCGCTTTCGGTCGCCGAGAACTTGCGTTTTTGGGCGGAGTTTTTCGGCGGGTCGTCCGACGATGTCGACAAATCGCTCGCCGCGGTCGGGCTCGATACGCTCGCCGGGCTTCCCGCGGCCTATCTTTCGGCCGGACAACGCCGGCGACTGTCGCTGGCGCGGCTTGTTGCCGCGAAACGCCCGATCTGGCTCCTCGACGAACCGACCAGCGCCCTCGATGCCGCGGCGCAGAGCCGGCTTGTGGGACTGATGCGGGGCCATCTTGCGACCGGCGGCCTGATCATCGCAGCAACTCACGGCCCGATCGGCCTCGACCAGACGCTGGAACTGCGGCTCGACCAGGCCGCGCCTGCTCCGGCAGCGGCATCGGCGGAGGCTTCAGCATGAGCGCGCTCACCGCCATGCTCGTTCGCGACATGCGGATCGCCGTGCGCGTCGGCGGCGGCGCGCTGATGGGCGTGCTGTTCTTTCTGGTCGTGGTGACGCTCGTGCCCTTTGCCGTCGGGCCCGACCTTGCCCTGCTCAAGCGCATCGGGCCGGCGATCCTGTGGCTTGCCGCCTTGCTGGCCAGCCTGTTGGCGCTCGACCGGCTGTTCAGCAACGATCACGAGGACGGTTCGCTCGATCTCATTCTCATGGGCCGCGCGCCGCTCGAACTGGTGGTCGCCATGAAGGGTCTGGCGCACTGGCTTACCACCGGCTTGCCGCTGGTCATCGCCGCACCATTGATCGGCCTGTTCCTCAATATCGATGCCGACGCCGAAGGCGCATTGCTCTTGACGCTGCTCGTCGGCACGCCGGCATTGACCTTTATCGGCATGATCGGCGCTGCGATCGCGGTCACGCTACGGCGCGGCGGCTTGTTGCTCGCCATCATCGTGCTGCCGCTCACCGTACCGATCCTAATCTTCGGCGTCGCCGCCGCGAATGCCGCAGTCGTCGGCCCGGTACCGTTCGGCACGCCGTTTACGATCCTGTGCGCGTTGACGCTCGCCAGTCTCGTCGTCGGACCCTTTGCCGCGGCGGCCGCATTACGGCAAGAAATGGAGTGAAATGGAGTGATGGGTAAATCAAATAGCCACGATTCTTATGCAAATGATCGCTATGCAACACTCGGCATCAAAGCTCATGCCAAGCACTTGCAAAGCTCATGCAAAAGTGAGAGCCGGCAGCCAAAGCGTCATTGTGCTTGAAACCGTGCTTGAATAGGAAACGCAACAGGAAAGCGCCCGCAGGACCTTGCCGATGGCCATTACCGATTTCGCCAATCCTTCGCGGTTCCTCAGGTTAGCCAACAGCACCATTCCGTGGCTGAGCGGAGTGACGGTGCTCGCCTTCGCGTTCGGCATCGATCAGGCCATGATCGCGCCGGACGACTATCAGCAAGGCGCCACCGTCAAGATCATGTTCCTGCACGTGCCGTCGGCCTGGCTCGGCATGCTGGCCTGGGGCGTGATGACGGTGGCGGCGCTCGGCACGCTGGTCTGGCGGCATCCGCTCGCCGACGTGACGGCAAAAGCGGCGGCACCGATCGGCGCCGCCTTCACGCTGCTGTGCCTGGTCACCGGCTCGCTGTGGGGCCGTCCGGAATGGGGCACCTATTGGGTATGGGACGCGCGGCTGACCTCGGAGCTGATTTTGCTGTTGCTCTATCTCGGCGTCATCGCAGTGTGGACGACGGTCGAAGATCCGTCGCGCGCCGCGCGCGCCGCCGCCGTGCTGACGCTGGTCGGCGCCATCGATCTGCCGATCATCAAATTCTCGGTCGACTGGTGGAACACCTTGCATCAGGGCGCTTCGGTGTTTCGTCTCGGCGGCTCGACGATCGATCCGACCATTCTCATTCCGCTCTTCATCATGGCCGGCGCATTCACGCTGTTATTCGTGACGCTGCTGCTGGCGGCGATGCGTAACGAAATTTTGCGCCGCCGCGTGCGCACCTTGCATCTTTTGCAAGCGGGCGCCGTGAGCTGAAATGCCGACAAGACGACAGTAACCGCGAACCGATAATGGAAACCACCGCGCATATCGACTTCATCGCCGCGTCCTATGCCGCCGCCGTCCTTGTCATCGGCGCGCTGGTGGCCTGGGTGTCGCTCGATTATCGCGCGCAGCGGCGCACGCTTGCCGATCTCGAACTGCAGGGTTTCACCCGCGGCTCGGGCATGCCGCGGGCGGAACGCACCGCGGACGCGAAAGAAGCGGCGAAGGAACAGGCATGAGCATGACGGCGGGCGAAAGCAGCCGGCCGCGCCGGGCCCTGGTTCTTATTCCGCTCGCGCTGTTTCTCGGCCTCGCCGGCTTGTTTCTGGTCCGCCTCTTTGCCGGCGATCCATCGCTGATCCCTTCGCCGCTGATCGGACGCCCAGCGCCGCCAACGACGCTGCCGCCGATCGCCGGCCTCGAGCGCAACGGCGCGCCGATGCCCGGCCTGAATTCGGCGGATTTCAAGGGCGCGGTCACGGTGGTGAATGTCTGGGCGTCGTGGTGCGTGCCGTGCCGGGACGAGGCGCCGCTTTTGCTGCAACTGTCTAGGGACAACCGCTTCCGTCTGGTCGGCATCAATTACAAGGACGACGCCGGCAATGCACAGCGCTTCCTCGACCATTTTGGGAATCCTTTTGCCGCCGCGGGCGCCGACGCCAGCGGCCGCGCCGGCATCGAATGGGGCGTTTATGGCGTGCCGGAAACCTTCGTCGTCGGCCGCGACGGCAAGATTGCCTATAAGCTCGTCGGGCCGCTCACCGAAGACAATATGAATTCCGTGCTGAAGCCGCAGATCGACAAGGCGCTCAGTAATCCGTCATCCTGAGGTAGCCGCGAAGCGGCCCTTCAAGGCTCGCTGCGCTCGCACCTCGGGGTGACGGATTATCATTCCGCCGGCTCGACCGAATATTTCTTCAGTAGCGGCAATTGCAGCGCGCCAAACAGCAGCGTCAGCGGCATCACCGCGAACACTTTGAAATCGACCCAGACATCGGTCGAGGTATTGCGCCAGACGATTTCGTTGAGCACGGCCAAGACGAGAAAGAAAATCGCCCAGCGTAAAGTCAGCTTACGCCAGCCTTCCTCGGTCAGGTGAAACAACGAATCGAACACGATGCCGAGCAGCGGCTTGTTGAAAAACAGTCCGCCGATGAGAATGGCGCCGAACAGCGCATAGATGATGGTCGGCTTGACCTTGATGAAGGTCGCATCGTGCAGGATCAGCGTCAGGCCGCCGAATACGACGACGACGATCGCGGTGACGACGGTCATGATCGGGAAATGCCGCGTCAGCGCGTAGGACACCGCCATGGCGGCAAGAATCGCGATCATGAAGGTGCCGGTGGCAACGAAAATGCCGTAATGCGAATTGGCGAAGAAGAACAGCAAGAGCGGCCCGAGATCGAGCGCGAGTTTCACAAAAGGATTGAGCTGCGGCTTTGCGTCTGTCGGCGTCATGCATCAAGTCCGGCAATGGCGCGGGCGAAATCGCGCGCCGAAAACGGCGAAAGATCGTCGACACCTTCGCCGACGCCGATGAAATGCACAGGCACCGCGAATTTGGTCGCGAGCGCCACAAGGATGCCGCCGCGCGCCGTGCCGTCGAGCTTGGTCATCACGAGCCCGGTGACGCCGATGGCCTTCTTGAAAATCTCGACCTGCGACAGCGCGTTCTGCCCGACAGTGGCGTCGAGCACCAGAAGCACGGCATGCGGCGCGTCGGCATCCAGCTTTTTGATGACGCGGACGACCTTGTGCAATTCGTCCATCAATTCGGTGCGGTTCTGCAGGCGCCCCGCGGTGTCGATGAGCAGAATGTCGGTGCCGCGCTCCTTCGCCGCGGCAACGGCGTCGAAGGCAAGCCCGGCGGCATCGGCGCCGGCGTCGCTCGCCATGAAGGCTGCGCCGGTCCGCTCCGACCAGATTTTGAGCTGCTCGATCGCCGCGGCGCGGAACGTATCGCCGGCGGCGAGCATCACGGTGCGGCCCTCGGCGCGAAACCTCGCCGCGAGCTTGCCGATGGTCGTGGTCTTGCCGGAGCCGTTGACGCCGGCGATCAGAACGATGAAGGGCTTTTTCGTGGTGTCGATGACAAGCGGCTGCGCCACCGGCGCCAGGGCTTTCTCGACTTCGGCGGCGACCACCGCCTTGACCTCGTCCGGCGTGATCTCGGCGTTGTGACGGCCCTCGCTCAGCGCCGTGACGATGCGGTTCGACGTCTCGAGCCCGAGATCGGCGCGGAGCAGCGCATCGTCGATCTCGTCAAGCGTCGCGGTATCGAGCTTGCGCTTGGTGACGAGGTCGGTGATCGCACCTAGCGTTGTGGAACTGCGCTTGAGCCCGCCCGCGAGCCGTTTCCACCAATTGCCCTTATTTTCCGGGCTGGTTTCGGCGGTTTCCGCCGTGGCGGCGGCCGGGCTAACAGTCATACCGTCTTGCGTACTGTCTTGCATGTGGCGCCCGTGATAGCGGTTTCGGCACAATGCCGAAAGACATGACCCCCGAAGAGATGGTGTCGCGGCTGCTGTATCGCGACGGGCTGATGCTGGTCATCGATAAACCGGCCGGTTTTGCCGTGCATAACGGCCCCAACGGCGGCATCAGCCTGCAGGACCATTTCGACGCCTTGCGGTTCGGCCTGCCGCGCTCGCCTTCGCTGGCGCACCGGCTTGACCGCGATACCTCTGGCTGCCTGGTGCTCGGCCGCCATCGCAAGGCGCTGGCCGCGCTCGGCAAGCGCTTCAAGAACGGCGAAATCGGCAAGACCTATTGGGCGGTCGTCGAGGGCGCGCCGGAGACCGACGACGGCGTCATCGAACTGGCGCTCGGCCGGCTCGACGCGACGCGCGGCTGGTGGATGAAGCACGATCCGAACGGCCAGCCGGCGGTAACCAAATGGAAAGTGATGGGACGCGATCCGGCGAACGCACTCACCTGGCTCGCGCTGGCGCCGCAGACCGGGCGGACGCATCAATTGCGCGTGCACTGCACCGAAATGGGCTGGCCGATTTTGGGCGACACCATTTACGGCAACGCCCCGCGCAGCGGCGGGCCGGTGCTGCATCTGCATGCGCGCGAGGTCGTGGTGCCGCTCTATAAGAACCGCGAGCCGATCAAAGTGACCGCGCCGGTGCCGCAGCATATGCGCGAACGCCTCGCCTCCTGCGGGTGGCGGGGCGAGGAGCAACGCGCCACACTCGCGTCTAAAGCAACTGCGCCGGAGGCGGCAATCAGTAAATCGTCTGTTTGATGCGCTCCGGCGCGAGCCGATCATGCTCCGGCCCGCCCATTTTGCCGCCGGTCAATTCGGCAAGGATCGAGCCCGGCGTCGGCAAGGTCTTGCGATCGACCTGGGTCGACGGGTCCCACAGCTTGGAGCGGATGATCGCCTTGGTGCATTGGAAATAAGCGCGCTCGACGGTGACCACGAGTACGCATTTCGGCTGCTTGCCGTTGAAGGCAAAGCCCTCGGTCAGTTTCGGATCGGTCGAGATGGCAGCGCGGCCGTTGACGCGCATGGTCTCGCCAACGCCGGGAATAAGGAACAGCAGCGAAACGCGCGGATCGCGCACCAGATTGCGCAAACTGTCGATCCGATTATTACCGCGCCGGTCCGGGATGAGCAGCGTGTGCTCGTCCACCACGCGGACGAAGCCCGGCGGATCGCCGCGCGGCGAGCAATCGAGCCCCTCGGGACCGCACGTCGCCAGCACGGCGAAAGGCGCGGCTTCGATCAGCTTGCGATATTGCGGCGTGATACGATCGACTTCTTTGAAAACCGCGGGACCGTAGGGCGCATCGCTATAGAGTTTTTCAAGCTCTGCCGCCGACGTGATCAGATGATCTTGATTGACGTCCATCGCACCGCCTCAGCGTGGATTTCTTTGTTTGAGCATGATCTTTTCCGAAAAAGGGGGTCCCACTTTTCGGGATCACGCTCCAGTGGAGCGGCGAGTTTACTCAAGCGGCCAGCAATTGTCTGCCGTCATGTCCGGCGATCCTCAGATCGACGATCCGGCCCGGCTCGACCTGTGCGCCGAGCAGCACCTTGGTGAACTGCTCGGTATGGCCGGCATCGTGCGATTCCATCAGGACGCGGCGCGTCGCGCCGATTTCACCGTCAAGATGCCGTCTCAGCGCCGCGGCGCCGCTTTCGCGCAGCCGCGCCGCGCGCTCTTTTGCCACTTGGCGCGACAGCTGCGGCATGCGCGCGGCCGGCGTGCCGGGGCGCGGCGAGAACGGGAACACGTGCAGATGCGTCAGCCCGCACTCCGCGATGAGCGCCAGCGAGTTCTGGAACATGGCTTCGGTTTCGGTCGGGAAGCCCGCGATCAGATCGGCGCCGAACACCGTATCCGGGCGCAGCCGCCGCACCGTCTCGCAAAAGGCAATCGCGTCGGCGCGCGCGTGCCGGCGCTTCATGCGCTTGAGAATGAGATCGTCGCCGGACTGCAGCGACAGATGCAGATGCGGCATCAGCCGCGCATCGCCGCCGATCACATCAAGCAGATCGCGGTCAGCCTCGACGGAATCGATGGATGACAGCCGCAGCCGCTTCAGCTCCGGCACGTGTTTGAGGATTTGTTTCACCAGCATGCCAAGCTTGGGTGCGCCCGGCAGATCGGCGCCATAGCTCGTAATATCGACGCCGGTCAGCACCACTTCGCGATAATCATTGGCGACGAGCCGGCGCACGTCTTCGACCACGGCGCCCATCGGTACCGAGCGCGAATTGCCGCGGCCATACGGAATGATGCAGAAGGTGCAGCGGTGATCGCAGCCGTTCTGTACCTGGACGAAGGCGCGGGTGCGGCCGGAGAAATTGTCGATCAGATGCGCCGCCGTTTCTCTCGCCGCCACGATGTCGTTGACGATGGCCTTGGGCGCGTCGCCGAGATCAAACGCCGCGCGCGCTTGCGCCCAGCCTTTCGCCGACAACTTCTCGGCGTTGCCGAGCACGCGATCCGCTTCCGGCATGGCGGTGAAGGTCTGCGGCTCGGTCTGCGCGGCGCAGCCGGTAACGACGATCTTGGCCTGCGGCCGTTCGCGGCGCAGTGCGCGGATGGCTTGCCGCGCCTGCCGCACCGCTTCGGCCGTCACCGCGCAAGTATTGACCACGACAGTGTCGGTAAAGCCTGCGCCTTCCGCCTCGCGGCGGATGACTTCGGATTCCGCGGCATTGAGCCGACAGCCGAATGTGACGACTTCAACAGACATCTTTGGCGCTCATTGGCTCAAACCGCTCCGGCGGCAGCGAGGCTCGCCGCGAAGCGGCCCTTATGCTCGTATTCGACCGGGCCGGTCATCAGCACATGATCGTCGTTCTCGCGCCATTCGATGGTGAGGTCGCCCCCGGGCAACGACACTTTCACGTTGCGCCCGGTACGGCGCAGCCGCGCCGCGGCGACGGCCGTGGCGCACGCCGCCGAGCCGCAGGCCTTGGTGAGGCCGGCGCCGCGCTCCCAGGTGCGCATCACGATGCGATCGCGCGCCGGCGTCGCCGCGAGCGTGATATTGGCGCGCTCGGGAAACAGCGGATGATTTTCCAGAAGCGGGCCGATCTTGGCGAGATCGTAAGCGGCCGGATCCTCGACCCAGAAAATCGCGTGCGGATTGCCCATGCTCACGACCGACGGGCTGTGCAGGATCGGCGCACCGGGCGGGCCGATCTCGAGCTCGATGGCGCGCGTATCGGCGAATGGTTCTGCGAGCGGGATCTCGTCCCAGCGCAGGCGCGGCTTGCCCATATCGACAGTGTAGAGGCCGCCCTCGGCACGCCAGCACGGAATCAATCCGCTCCGGGTTTCGAAAGTCAGGGCAGATTGGCCGGTCTGTTCACCGATCAGGGCCGCGACGCAGCGCATGCCGTTGCCGCAGGCGCCGGCCTCCGACCCGTCATTGTTGTAGATGCGGATCATGGCGTTGGTTTTGGCGCTGGTCTTGCCGTCGGTCGCAGCGCGCGGCGGATAGAGCACCATGAGCTGATCGTAGGGCTCCTGCCGCGCCGCAGCCTGTGCTTCGGCGGCCGCGACCGGGTTCGATACGACGGCGCCCTGGGCTGCGCGCAGATCAACGATGACGATCTCGTTGCCGAGGCCGTTCATCTTGACGAAGTCCTTGTCCGCCAGCGCGCCCATCGTCAAATGCCGAACTTGAAAATCCACGACAAATACCGGCGACTTATATGAGGACTCGCGTCCCATGCGCCAGTGCCGGCCCCCACTGCCGGCTCCCTGCGCCTGAGCCCTTGCGACGGCCCCGTTGCACAGCCACGGCAAATTGGGCAAAGCCGAATTAAACTAAGCCAAATCGGACAAGCCAAATTCGACAAGGCGCACTGCGCCCGGCCATGCTAAAGTCGTCTGGGCGACGAATGGATGAAGCGACGGTGCGGCCGCGGGCACCGCTCGCGCGTATAAGGAGAGCCTGATGTCGTGCCGTTTGAGCCTTCGCGCCGGTGCTGCGATGGCTATCGCTCTGTTCGTGACTGCGTTTGTCGCTATCGCCCCGTCTCCAGCGCAATCCCCTTCAGCGCAATCTCCTCCGGCGCAATCTCCCGCGCAAACGCCGCCGCATTTAACGCCGGCCACTCCGGCGCCGCCAGCCGCCGACGCCGGCCAAAACGGGGATGTGTTCGGCGAAAATACCTCGCTCAAGGCGCAGACCATCATCTACGTGAAAGGCTCGGGCACCTGGGACAAAGCCTTCGAGACGATCAAGGGCGCGTTCAAGAAAATCGACGGCTATCTCGATAAGGAAGGCATCAAGGCGAGCGGCCTGCCGGTAACCATTTTCACGGCGACCGACGATACCGGCTTTGAATACGAGGCCGCCGTTCCGATCGCCGACACGCCCAAGAACCCGCCGCATGGCGACATGGCGGTCGGCCAATCGCCCGCGGGCGCGGCGCTCAAATTCGTCCATCGCGGCTCGTATGACGACCTCGACAATACCTACGAGGCCATCACCAATTATCTCGACGATAAGAAACTCGAAGCCAAAGACATGTTCATCGAGGAATATGTCACCGATCCGGTGAAGTCCGATGCCGGCAAGCTGGTCATTAACGTCTATGTGCTGATCAAGCAGTCCTCGGCGCCGGGGTAGTCGGCGCCAGGCTAGTTCTGGCCGGGCTGGTTCCCGGGACCGTTTTCAGGGCGATTTGGCGCGGTTGACAGGCCGCCGGGCCGTCACTAGGTTCCGCCCGCTCTCGTAAGAGACTGAAATTGTTGTACGCCGACCGGTCCTGGAGGCCGGAGGTCCCCGCCCGACAGCGCGATGCGCCCTCGGGCGTCGTTGTGTTTTTTGCGTGTTTTTCTATGTGTTTTCTCCTTGGCCCTGCGGGGCGGGCGAAAGGGCAAAATGTTCGACAATCTGTCGGAACGGCTGGGTTCGATCCTCGATCGCCTGACGCGGCGCGGCGCGCTGTCGGAGGCCGATGTCGAGGAAGCGATGCGCGAAGTACGGCGCGCGCTGCTCGAGGCCGATGTCGCGCTCGATGTCGCGCGCGCCTTTACCGAGCAGGTGAAAGCGCGCGCGGTCGGCGCCGACGTGATCAAGTCGGTCACGCCCGGCCAGATGGTCGTCAAGATCGTGCACGACGCGCTGGTCGAGACGCTCGGCGCGGATGCGCAGCCGATCGACCTCAATGCGCCGGCGCCGGTCGTCATCATGATGGTCGGCCTGCAAGGCTCCGGCAAAACCACGACCACGGCCAAGATCGCCAAGCGCCTCACCGACCTGCAGAAGCGCAAAGTGCTGATGGCCTCGCTCGACACGCGCCGTCCGGCGGCGATGGAGCAGCTCGCCGTGCTCGGCAAGCAGGTCGGCGTCGAAACGCTGCCGATCGTCGCCGGGCAGACGCCGGTGCAGATCGCGACCCGCGCCAGAGAGGCCGGCCGGCTTGGCGGCTACGACGTGGTGATGCTCGATACTGCGGGCCGCATCACGCTCGACGAAGAGCTGATGCGCGAGGCGGCCGAGGTGCGTCGCGCCGCAGCACCCCACGAAGTGCTGCTGGTCGCCGATTCGCTCACCGGCCAGGACGCCGTGAACCTTGCCCGCGCCTTCAACGAACGGCTCGACCTTACCGGTATCGTGCTGACCCGCATCGACGGCGATGGCCGCGGCGGCGCCGCGCTGTCGATGCGCGCGGTCACCGGCAAGCCGATCAAGCTGATCGGCACCGGCGAAAAGATCGACGCCATCGAGGACTTTTACCCGCAGCGCATCGCCGACCGCATTCTCGGCATGGGCGACATCGTCTCGCTCGTTGAAAAGGCGGCGACCACGATCGACGCCGAAAAGGCCGCGCGCGTCGCCGAGAAGATGCGCAAGGGCGCCTTCGATCTGTCCGATCTGCGCGAGCAGCTCGGGCAGATGAAGAGCATGGGCGGCATGTCCGGATTGATGTCGATGATGCCCGGCATCGCCAAAATGAAAAACCAATTGGCCGAGCGCAATCTCGACGACACGGTGCTTAAGCGGCAGATGGCGATCATCGATTCCATGACCCCCGGCGAGCGGCGCAATCCGGATGTGCTTAAAGCGAGCCGCAAGCGCCGCATCGCCGCGGGTTCCGGCACCAAGCCCGAGGACATCAACAAGCTTCTGAAAATGCATCGCACCATGGCCGACATGATGAAGGCCATGGGCCGCAATGCGGGCGGCAAGCGCGGCCCGATGGCGGGCCTTGCCAATATGCTCGGCTTTGGCGGCGGCATGCCGAGCCCGGAAGAAATGGCAAAGCTTGCCGAGAAATTGCCGGGCGGTCTGCCTGCGGGAATGTCCGGCGCGCCGAGCAACCCTGCCGGCAATGCTCCGGGTCTACCCCCGCAAATGCCCGGCATGCCGGGCTTGCCCAAAGGACTACCCAAGGGCCTGCCGCCGAATTTTCCGGGGCTTCCCGGTCTCGGTTCAAAATTTCCGGGCGGCCTGCCCGGGTTGGGAAAGAAGAAGTGAAGTCGATAATCCACCATCGTCATTCCGGGGCCGAGCGTAGCGAGGAACCCGGAATCCATAATCCCGGCCTTCGTGGATATGGATTCCGGGCTCGACGCTTCGCGTCGCCCCGGAATGACCAAACTTCGAAAGGAAACTGAATGCTTGTTATCCGTATGGCGCGTGCCGGCACCAAGAAGCGGCCGTTCTATCACATCGTCGTTGCCGACAGCCGCAGCCCGCGCGACGGCCGTTTCATCGAGCGCCTCGGCTATTTCAATCCGCTATTGCCGAAGGACAAGACCGAGCGGCTGACCTGGGATCTGGAAAAGGCCAAGGCCTGGATCGCCAAGGGCGCGCAGCCGTCCGACCGCGTCATGCGTTTCCTCGACGCCGCCGGCGTGATGAAGCGCAAGCCGCACAACAATCCGGAAAAGGCGGTGCCGCGCAAAGAGCGCAAGGCGCAAGCCGAGGCGGCGAAGACCGCAGCGGCCGCCGCGCCCGCAGCAGCGGCTCCGGCAGCGACGCCGGCAAGCTAAGCTAGGACGACGACGCCATGGCGGGCGGCACTGGTATTTGTCCGAGACTTGTTTGTCTGGGCCAAATCGGCGCCGCCCACGGCGTGCGAGGCGAACTCCGCCTGCACTCCTTCACTGCCGATCCGGCAGCGATCACGAGCTACGGTCCGCTCGAGAGCGAGGATGGCCGCATCTTCGAGATCGAAGCGATGCGGCCGGCGAAAGATCATTTCGTCGTCAAATTTTCCGGCGTCGCCGATCGCAATGCCGCCGAGCTCCTGAAGAACCTGAAGCTCTATGTGCCGCGGGCGCGGCTGCCGGAGCCGCAAGAGCCCGACGAGTTTTATCACGCCGATCTGATCGGGCTCGCCGTGGTCGATCGCGCCGGGGAGAAACTCGGCACCGTGGTCGCGGTCCATAATTTCGGCGCCGGCGATCTGATCGAGATGAATCCGGCGAGCGGCGGCAAAACCGAATTGTTGCCGTTCGACGAAGCCCATGTGCCGACCGTGGACATTGCCGCCGGCAAGATCGTCGTCGTGCTGCCGGTCGAGCAAGAATGAGAGCGAGCGACTGAGATGTGGCGCGCGAGCGTGCTGACGATTTTTCCGGACATGTTTCCGGGGCCGCTGGGCGCGAGCCTTGCCGGCAAGGCGCTGGCTACCGGCGCGTGGTCGCTCGAGGTCGCCGACATTCGCAACTTTGCCACCGACAAGCATCGCAGCGTCGACGACACTCCGGCCGGCGGCGGGCCCGGCATGGTGATGAAGGCCGACGTGCTCGGCCGCGCCATCGATGCCATCTCCGCCGATACGGCGACCGCCACCCGCCCGCGCTGCCTGCTTTCGCCACGCGGCGTGCCGCTGACGCAGGCCCGCGTCGAGGCCCTCAGCCAAGGCCCGGGCGTCATCCTGCTCTGCGGCCGCTTCGAGGGGGTCGACGAGCGGGTGATCGCGGCGCGCAGACCTCGAAGAGGTTTCGCTCGGCGACTATGTGCTGTCCGGCGGCGAGATTGCCGCCATGGCGCTGCTCGACGCCTGTGTGCGGCTTCTGCCCGGCGTCATGGGGGCCGCCGACTCGGGCGCCGAGGAGAGCTTTACCGATGGGCTTTTGGAATATCCGCATTACACCCGGCCCCAGGTCTGGGAGGGCCGCCCGATCCCGGAAATCCTGACCTCCGGGGACCATGCCAAGGTCGCCGCCTGGCGCCGCGCCGAGGCGGAACGGCTGACCCGGGAGCGGCGGCCGGACCTCTGGGACACCTTTTTGCGGCGTATCCCCAAAGGCTCGAAACCCGGGTCAAAAACCGGCTCCAAAACGGGGTGACGGCAGGGTGACAAACCTCGCGCGGTAGCGTAGAAGCTCGCCCAACCCGAGTAGAACCGGCCCAAAAAAGCGCGCGCCAAGGGGCGCAGCGGATGGAGAACTTGCCATGAACGTCCTCAAAGAGATTGAAGCCGAGCAGGTCGCAAAGCTCGCCGCCGGCAAGGAAATCCCGGATTTCCAGCCCGGCGATACGCTGGTCGTCAACGTCAAGATCGTCGAGGGCGAGCGCACCCGCGTGCAGGCCTATGAAGGCGTCTGCATCGGCCGGGCCGGCGGCGGCATCAACGAGAATTTCACCGTGCGCAAGATTTCGTACGGCGAAGGCGTCGAGCGCGTCTTCCCGCTTTATGCGCCGATGATCGACTCGATCACCGTGGTCCGCCGCGGCAAGGTCCGCCGCGCCAAGCTCTATTATCTGCGTAACCTGCGCGGCAAGTCGGCGCGCATCGTCGAGCGGCAGGATCATGCCGGCGAGGTCGCCATCGGCAGCGAGGGCGCGGCCAGAGCCTCGGCCAAGGCAGCGACCAAGGCCATGAAGGCCGAGGCTGAGGCCAAGGGCGACGCCAAGCCGAAGGCGAAAGCCGCAGCCAAGCCGAAAGCAAAACCGAAAGCATAACAATCCGGCGCGTGGCGATTATATTGCGCGCAGGCGTTGGGACTGGAGTTTGGTAACGATGAGCAAGGCGCGCACGCTCTACGATAAAATCTGGGACGATCACCTGATCGAGGAGACGCCGGACGGCGCCGCCCTCATCTATATCGATCGTCATATCGTGCATGAGGTGACGAGCCCGCAGGCCTTCGAAGGGCTGCGCCTGGCCGGCCGCAAGGTGCGGGCGCCGGACAAGACGCTGCTCGTGGTCGATCACAACGTGCCGACCAAGGACCGGCATCTGCCCAATCCCGATCCGGAAAGCGCGGCGCAGATCGCCTATCTCGCCGAGAACGCCAAGCTGTTCGATCTCGAATATTATAACGAGTTCGATAAGCGGCAGGGCATCGTCCACATCATCGGCCCGGAGCAGGGCTTCACGCTGCCCGGCGTCACTTTGGTGTGCGGCGACAGCCATACCGCGACCAATGGCGCGTTCGGCGCGCTCGCCTACGGCATCGGCACGTCGGAAGTCGAGCACGTGCTGGCGACGCAGACCTTGGTGCAGAGCAAGTCGAAGAACATGCGCGCCGTGGTCGACGGCAAATTGCCGCCGGGCGTCACCGCCAAAGACATCATCCTCGCCATTATTGGTGAAATCGGCACCGCGGGCGGCACCGGTTACGCGCTGGAATATGCCGGCGAGGCGATCGCGGCGCTGTCGATGGAAGGCCGCATGACGGTCTGCAACATGTCGGTCGAGGCCGGCGCCAAAGCCGGCTTCATCGCGCCCGATGCCAAGACCTATGCCTATCTCGAGGGCCGTCCCAAGGCGCCCAAGGGCAAGGACTGGGACGCCGCGCTGCGCTACTGGGAGACGCTGCGCTCCGACGACGGCGCGCATTTCGACCATGAGGTCAGGCTCGACGCCGCCAAATTGCCGCCGCTGGTGACCTGGGGCACCAGCCCCGAACAGGTCGTGTCGATCACCGGCCGCGTGCCGACGCTCGACACCGTCACCGATCCGCACAAGCGCGAGGCGATCGAACGCGCGCTCGGCTATATGGGGCTCAAGGGCGGCGAGAAGATTTCCGACATTGGCATCGACCGCGTCTTTATCGGATCGTGCACCAATGCGCGGATCGAGGATCTGCGCGAAGTCGCCAAGGTCGTCGACGGCAAGTCGGTCAACGGCAAGGTCAATGCCATGATCGTGCCCGGCTCGGGCCTGGTCAAAGAGCAGGCCGAGTCCGAGGGCCTCGACAAGGTCTTCGTCAAGGCCGGCTTCGAATGGCGCGAGCCGGGCTGTTCGATGTGTCTCGCCATGAACCCGGACAAGCTGGCTCCGGGCGAGCGCTGCGCCTCGACCTCGAACCGAAATTTCGAAGGCCGCCAGGGCTACAAGGGCCGCACCCATCTGGTGTCGCCCGCGATGGCGGCAGCGGCCGCGATCGCCGGCCACTTCGTCGACGTGCGCGAGTGGCACTGAGCGTAACTGTTTCAGATTGAAGCGTCTTTCCGGGTTCGCGAGCGAAGCCCGCGCCCGGAATGACAGCTAGCCCCGCACCCACCAGCAGCGCATTTGCGGATAGAGCACCGTACCGCTCGGCCGGTGCTGCAATTCGTACCAATCGACACAGCGGCGGTAGAGCAGCCGCCCGGGATTGATCTCGATGCGATGGCGCACGTAACGCGGCGGCGGACCGGCGAGCGCCGGCCCGGCAAGCGGCGAGCCTTGGGCAAAGACAGGTGGCGTCGCGCCGAGCAACACCAGCGCTGTGAAAGCGGTCAGCATCAGAGGTCTGAATTTCTTCATCCGCCCAGCCTACCTGATCCCGCTCATTCCCGCGCAAGCGGGAATCCAGTCCTGGGTCCCCGCTTTCGCGGGGACGAGCGGTTAAGCGCGATCCAAGCTACACTGCAATTATGGCCGATCTCGCATCCGACCCGCTGAACTGGCAGCCGGTCAAGGCGCCCTCGCTTGCCGAACTCGAGGTTCTGGCGAGCGAAGTTTTCGGCCATTTGCCGCAGAAATTTCGCGAGCTCGCCGCTGACGTCGTCATCCAGGTCGACGATTTCCCGTCCGAAGAGGTGCTCGACGAGATGCAGGCGGAGAGCGAATTCGACCTGCTCGGGCTGTTTCAGGGCACCGGCCTGCCGTTCCGCAGCGAGAGCGCGCCGGTGCAGATGCCGAACATGATCTGGCTCTACCGCCGCCCGATCCTGGATTATTGGGCCGAGCACGACGAGACGCTCGGCGCTATCATCAGGCATGTCCTGGTGCATGAGATCGGGCACCATTTCGGCCTGTCCGACGACGCCATGACCGCGATCGAAGATGCGGCGGGTTAGCGCATGTCCCGGAAAAGTGGGAACCGGTTTTCCGACAAGGACATGCGCAAATCAAAGAAGCACACGGAAGGAGAAATGCCATGAAAGTTGACGGCGGCTGCGCTTGCGGTGCGATCAAGATCGAGGCCGAGGCCGATCCGGAAAAGACTCAACTCTGCCACTGCACCGATTGCCAGACGGCCACCGGCACCGCCTTTCGCGTCTCGGTGCCCGTGCCGGGCGCGACGCTGAAGCTCACCGGAACGCCGGCCACATACGTCAAGACCACAGCCGACAGCGGCAATCCGCGCGTCCAGGGCTTTTGCGGCACCTGCGGCACGCCACTCTATTCGACGACCCCCGGCGAGGGCGTGCAGCAAATGTACGTGCTGCGCGTCGGCATTCTGCGCCAGCGCGATCAGTTCGCGCCGCGCAAGCAGATTTGGGCTCGCTCGGCGCGCAACTGGCTGCCGCAGCTCGACAGCGTGCCGCGCTTCGAGAAGCAGACCTGAGGGCTTTCGCGCTTTAGCGGTTCGCCTGCCGCCGCCAATGATGCGCATGGCCTTTGTGGGCTTGAGCCTTGGGCTCCGGAGCTCGCGGAATCGCATCTTCGTGCGCGCAGACCATTCCGGAAGGGCCGACGATCGCGGCCTGGATGCAATCCTGCGCCGACGAGAACGCGCAGATCGGGCTGGTCACCCCGGCGGAATCGTGCAGGCACCATGAGTCCGCCCGCGCCGGGAGCGGTCCCGCCGCGGCCAGAAAAAGCATGACGCCGGCCATGACCATTGGTTTCATAGCTCCCATGACACCATATTCGTCCGAATAGGTCTGCATGCGGGCGCCACTTGACAAAGCCAAGCCGCCTCGCAAAACAGAACAATTCCAAATTGGGTCAGAGCCGCCGGAGTTCCTCATGGAAAAATTCACCACTCTCGAAGGCGTCGCGGCGCCGTTGCGCATGATCAATATCGACACCGATATGATCATCCCCAAGCAATATCTGAAAACGATCAAGCGCACCGGTCTCGGCGCCGGCCTGTTTTCCGAGAAGCGTTTCAACGACGACGGCTCCGAAAACAAGGATTTCGTGCTCAACAAGCCGGCCTACCGCAAGTCGAAGATTCTGGTCGCCGGCGACAATTTCGGCTGCGGCTCGTCGCGCGAGCACGCGCCGTGGGCGCTGCTCGATTTCGGCATCACCTGCGTGATCTCGACCTCGTTCGGCGATATTTTCTACAACAATTGCTTCAAGAACGGCGTGCTGCCGATCAAGGTGTCGCCGGAGGATCTGGAAAAGCTGTTCGACGACGCCGAGCGCGGCGCCAATGCGACGCTCACGGTCGATCTCGAGAAGCAGGAAATCCGCGGCCCCGACGGCGGCGTGGTGAAATTCGACATCGACCCGCACCGCAAGAAGACGCTGCTCGAAGGCCTCGACGATATCGGGCTGACGATGCAGAAGAACACCAAGATCGACGGTTTCGAGGCCAAGGCCAAAGCCGAACGGCCCTGGATGTAGGGGTTTGCCCGGCTGCCGGGCGCAATTGATCGCGACTTGATCGGCGCGGAATAGCACTTAGATCGCTGACAGCAACTTCGAGGCCGGCATCATCGTGCCGGCCTTCATGCGAACGGCCGGATCAGTGACGACTATTAGTGACATGCGGCTGAAATTGCTCGCGGGCGGTGTTCCCACCGCCATCGATCCGCGCTAAACCGCCCTCCCCATTCAATCCGTCCCACCCGGCAAACTGGCAGCATGACGTCAGCAATATCGATTTCGCATCTCAACAAGACTTACGCGTCGGGTTTCCAGGCCTTGAAAGACATCAACCTGGAGATCCGGCACGGCGAGATTTTCGCGCTGCTCGGCCCCAACGGCGCCGGCAAGACGACGCTGATCTCCACGATTTGCGGCATCGTGCAGCCGACCAGCGGAACCGTGCTGGTCGATGGCCACAATATCCTGACCGACTACCGCGTCGCCCGCGCGCTGATCGGGCTGGTGCCGCAGGAATTGACCACCGACGCGTTCGAGACGCCGCCCGCCACCATGCGGTTTTCCCGCGGCCTGTTCGGCAAGCCGGCGAACCCGGCGCTGATCGAGAAAGTGCTGAAGCAGCTTTCGCTGTGGGACAAGCGCGAGGCGAAGATCCGCATGCTCTCCGGCGGCATGAAGCGCCGGCTGATGATCGCGAAGGCTTTGGCGCACGAGCCGCAGATCCTGTTCCTCGATGAGCCGACCGCCGGCGTCGATGTCGAATTGCGCAAGGACATGTGGCTATTGGTGCGTGAATTGCGCGCCTCCGGCGTCACCATCATCCTCACCACACACTACATCGAAGAGGCCGAGGAAATGGCCGACCGCGTCGGCGTCATCAATCACGGCGAGATCATCCTGGTCGAGGACAAGGCCGAACTGATGCGCAAGCTCGGCAAGAAGCAATTGAGGCTCGATCTGCGCGAGCCGCTCAACGCAATGCCAACGTCGCTGCAGAGCTACAATCTCGCTTTGACCGACGATCGCCAGAAACTGATCTACACCTACGACACCCAGAGCGAGCATACCGGCATCACCGCACTGCTCGACGATCTCCGCCACGCCGACATCAAGTTCAAGGATTTGCAAACCACGCAAAGCTCGCTCGAGGATATTTTCGTCGGCCTGGTCCAGCAGAATTCGGGAGCCGCGCGATGAACATTCACGGCGTACGCGCGATCTACATGTATGAAATGGCGCGCACCGGGCGGACGCTGTTCCAGAGCATCGTCTCGCCGGTGATCTCGACCTCGCTCTATTTCATCGTCTTCGGCGCGGCGATCGGCTCGCGCATCACCCAGATCGACGGCGTCGGCTACGGCTCCTTCATCGTGCCCGGCCTGATCATGCTGATGCTGTTGACGCAGAGCGTGACCAATGCCTCGTTCGGCATCTATTTCCCGCGCTTTGTCGGCACCATTTACGAGATCCTCTCGGCGCCGATTTCGCCGCTCGAAATCGTACTCGGCTATGTCGGGGCGGCAGCAACCAAGTCGATCATTCTCGGCGTCATCATTCTCGGCACGTCGTTTCTGTTCGTGCCGCTCCACATCGAGCACCCGTTCTGGATGGTCGCGTTCCTGGTGCTGACCGCATTGAGCTTCAGCCTGCTCGGCTTTATTCTCGGGCTATGGGCGGGCGGTTTCGAGCAATTGCAGATCGTGCCGCTGCTGATCATCACGCCGCTGACGTTTCTCGGCGGTACGTTCTATTCGACCAGCGTGTTGCCGCCGGTCTGGCGCACGGTGACGCTGTTCAATCCGCTGGTTTATCTGATCTCGGGCTTCCGCTGGAGCTTCTTCGGCATCGCCGATGTCAATGTCGCCGTGAGCCTGGCGATGACGCTGGCCTTCCTCGCGGTTTGCCTTACGATCGTGTGGTGGTTCTTCAAGACCGGCTACCGGCTCAAGAACTAGGCGCACCGCCTGCCCGCCGCACAAGCCCGACAACTCGCGGCCAAGCCGCTGTTGCGCAACGCGAATTTCTCTTCTCAGAGAATCTTAAGCGCCTGCGCGTATCTTACTTTCAGCCGAAATCACCAAGAACGCTGGGAGGCGTCGATGTTGGCTGAAATCATTTTGCTGCGCCTGGAAATCGCTCTGCGTGCCATGGACGAAGCGGGCCCGGTGGCAGCCTCGCGCTTTGTTCCGCTTGCTCGCGGCGTGAAGCCCCAGTTCAAGAGGAAGCTGGCGGCGGTTTAAGCGACGGCCTTCCCTCGGGAATCCCGCAACCTTCGCTCGCGTATTTGACACGGCGCCAGGCAGCGCCCGCGTCGGCGTTGTTACGCGCCAGCTATTTTGCCTCGTCAGTGAAAGGTTCCGACCGGCTGACATCCAGACAAGCGCTGGACAGAGCCATGGTGCAAAAGTAGCCTTGATGCGATAGTATCTGTCCTTACCAAAACAATCGCGCCGACCGAACGGCGCGGACGCATCGGGAGGCGGGATTGCTGCTCAAGGTTGCCCGGATCGAAGCGGCAACGCCCAGAATTCGCCGCATCGAATTGGCGGCGGCCGACGGCAATGCTTTGCCGTCCTTCACCGCCGGCGCGCATATCGATGTTGAACTGCCGAACGGCGAAACCCGCTCGTACTCCCTGCTCAACGAGCAAGGCTCACCGCAACGCTACGCGATCGGCGTGTTACGCGAGACCGAGAGCCTGGGCGGCTCCGCTTATATCCACGACCAGCTCAAGGTCGGCGACACGCTGAAAGCTTCGCCGCCGAGCAATGATTTTGCGCTCTACGAGGCTGGCGAGGTCAATGTCCTGATCGCCGGCGGCATCGGCATCACACCGCTGATGGCGATGGCGGCGCGGCTCGCCGAAATCGGCCGCGGCTATACGCTCTATTACTGCGCGCGCTCGGCGGACGAGGCGGCTTTCCTGTCCGATCTGCGCGCCCGCCACGGCGAGCGGCTGCTCACGCATTTCGACGGCGGCGATCCGGCGGGCGCGCTCGATGTAAAGACGCTGCTCGGCACCCGCCTGCCAGGTATGCATGTCTATGTCTGCGGTCCGCTCGGCCTCATCCGCGCCGTCGTCACCGCGGCTGCCGACTGGCCGAAGGGCACGGTGCATTACGAGCTGTTCAAGGGCAGCGCCGCCGATCTCGCGCCGGTCAATACCAACCAGCCGTTCGACATCGTGCTCAAGAAAGCCGGCAGGACCTTCACCGTCCCCGCCGACAAGACCATTCTCGAAGTGCTCAAGTCCGAGGGCTTCAAGGTGAAGACGCTGTGCACCGCCGGGCGCTGCGGCACCTGCCGCGTCGGCTATGTGTCGGGCAAGGTCGATCATCGCGACGACATTCTCGATGACGACGAGCGCCAGGAATTTCTGCAAGTCTGTGTTTCGCGCGCCCTGCCGGGCGAGACGCTTGTTCTCGACCTGTAAGGGTCATGATTTATCGCTGTCAGTTGGGAAAGGCTCCGCCATGAATATCCAAGTCAAACCGGGCGCAACGTCGCCGCATGTGAAAACACAGTCGCTGATCTGCGGCACCTTGATCACGACCGATCTCAAGCGCGCACGCCGCATGTATGAAGAAGTGCTCGACATGGAATGCGTCGAGCCGGAACAGGGCCTGATGTATGTGCGCGAGAAGGGCCACCGCCCGGGCGAGGCCAAGCACGGCCAGCCCTATTGGGTGCTCGAAGTGCGCGAGACACCGGACGTCGCCGTGCCGCAGGAAATGCTGAACCATTGGGGCTTCGAGGCCCCCACCCAGGCCGCGGTCGACGAGGCCTATGCCAAGGTCACGGCCAGCAAGGCGGAATACGGCATCACCCGCGTGCAGAAGCCGTTCTTCCGCAATGGCTCTTACGCCATCTACATGACCGACAAGGATTCCAATTGGTGGGAGGTCGAGTATCGCACGCCGGATCTGATCTATACGGCGCTGCGCGAAAAAGGCGACCAGTTCCAAGACTGATTTTCAAGACTGATTTTCAGACCTGACCGCACCACGAACACGCAAATTCAGGGAGACGAATATGGCGGAGCCGCTGGTCCAGAACGAGTTCTTCTCGCACGGCACTTACGAGTGCAACAACATGCCGGCCACCCGGCGCTTTCTCGTCGATTTTCTCGGCCTCGATATCGTCCGGCCGTTGAAGGAAGCGCAATATATGTGGAAGGGCGGGCCGTGGTCCGTCGTCTGCGTCTGTGTGCAGGACGGCGACGCCAAGGAACAGGGACCGCAAAACCATTTCAAGCTGTCGGTCGCCTCGGGTGCCGATGTCGATGCCGCCCATGCCGCGGCGCTGGCGCATAAGGACGATTACGGCATCAAGCGCGTACTCGATGTCGAGGAGAAAAGCGGCCATCGCGCGTTCAAGCTGCTCGACCTCAACAATACCTGGTGGGAGATCAGCACGGTCACACAGGCCTATTACGACGACGCTTTCGCCAAAGGTGACGCGCGGCACTGAAGGGCGAGCGCCGCACGTTTCGCTTGCGGTTGCTTCATGGCTTTATGCAGGTAAAGTCCGACCGTCCAAGTCTGGGCGAGGCCGGTGAATGATCTTTTGTCGCTTTCGAAAATCCAATCGCGTGTCTTATGGCATCGTCGAGGACGACGTCGTCCGCGCCATCGCGGGCGATCCGTTCGCCGGATATAAGCTCGCCGCCGAACGCTTTGCGTTGCGCGACGTCGAACTGCTGGTGCCGGTGATCCCCGGCACGTTTTATGCGATCGGTTCGAACTACCACAATCACGTGGTCGGCCGCGCCAAGGTGAAAGGCCGCGATCCCATTTTCTATGAGACGCCGCGCGTCGGCTATCGCGCCAACAGCGCGCTCCTGCCGCACGAAGCCGATATCGTCAAACCAGCCGACGCCGGCCCGCGTTTCGAATATGAGGCCGAGCTTGTCGCCGTCATCGGCAAATCGGCACGCAAAGTCAGCGCGAGCGAAGCCGCCGAATGCGTTTTCGGCTGGACCATCGGCAACGATCTCACCGAACGCGACTGGCAGGCCAAGGACCCGACCAATCTGCGCGGCAAGAATGCCGATACGCTGAAGCCGATGGGGCCGTGGATCGTGACTGGCGTCGATATCCGCGACATGACCACCAATGTGCGGATCAACGGCCGGCTCGCCCATTCGTTTCCGACTGCCGATATGCTGTTCAGCCCGGGCGAAGTGATCAGCGACGTGTCGCGCTACAACACGCTGTCGCCCGGCGACGTCGTCTGGCTCGGCACCGACGAGGTGCCCGAAGCGGTGAAGCCCGGCGATCTCATCGAAATCGAGATCACCGGCATCGGCGTGTTGCGCAACCGCGTCGTGGCGGAAGCGTCATGAGCTTCTCTGTCGCGCACCGCGCAGGCAATTATTGCAAGGCGGCCGTGACGGCGCTGTTTTTGACCATTGCGCTCGCCGCCTTCGCGTCGGCACAAGCGCAATCGGCCTTTCCCAACCGCCCGATCCGCATCCTCACCCAATTTCCGCCGGGCGCGGTCTCCGATATTTCGCTGCGTATCCTCGCCGATCGTACCGGTGCGCAGCTCGGCACCCAGATCATCGTGCAGAACCAGCCAAGCGCGGCCGGCGTCACCGCGGCACGCGAGGCGCTGGCGGCGCCGGCAGATGGCACCACGCTCGTCATGCTGTCGAACGCGACCGCGGTGAGCGCCGCGACTTATAAGCAGATGCCGTTCGACCCACTGACCGATTTCGTTCCGATCTCGGGCATGAGCGATTTCGCTTATCTGTTTCTCACCAATTACGGCTCGAGCCTGCACACGATGGCGGACTTTCTCGCCGTGGCAAAAGCGCAGCCGGGCAAGTTGAACGTCGGCACCTCGGCCGCGGGCACCACACCCTATCTGACCGCACTGTTGTTCAAGAAGGCGGCCGGCATTGATTTTGCCATCGTGCCCTATAAGGGCGCGCCCGATCTCACCGTGGCGCTGCTGCGCAACGACATCGATATCGCCATCAACGCCTATGGCGGCTATCGCGAGGCGCTGACCGACAAGAAGCTGCGCGCGCTCGCGGCGACCACGGCCGGCCGCACCCCATTCCTGCCCGACGTGCCGACGACGCGGGAGGCCGGCATCGTCAATTTCGAAGTGGCGTCGTGGAATGGGATTTTCGCGCCAGCGCGGACGCCGGCCGCTGCCGTCGACCGCTTGGCGCAGGCGTTTCATGCCGCTTTGGCCGAACCGGGGCTCATCGATAAATTTCACGATCTGGGGATCGAAGCCTGGCCGGGCAATGCGACGGAGCTCGCCGCGCGGATGAAATCCGAAATCGCGCGCTGGAACAAAGTCGTCGACGACAACGCCATCGAGCGGCAGTGACCGATCATCGATCGGCGAGCCGCGACGCGCTTGGCGTCAAGTTTCTACCACCGTGTCCTGCACCCGCAGGCCGATCGCCATCAGACCGCGCCGCCCGGCGCGCCAACTGCGGTATCGGCGGCCGGCCAGACCCTCTGATCAGTTGGCCGCGAGCGCCGGCACCGCGCGCTGCGACGAATCTGGCGCCGCCGCAGCCTTGCGGTATTTGCGATTCAAGGCTCGCGTCAGCGGCAATTCGATCGCGCGATGAATGACGCCGGCCGCGGCGATGCAGGCGCAGAACGCCGCGGCGTAGATGACATAAATCAAGACGCCATGGGCCAGATGCAATTTGGCGGCGGCAACCCAGGCAAAGTCGACGACAAAGCCGTGCGACAGATAAAGGCTGTAGGACCAGGCGCCGAGAGCGACCAGCCAGGTGACCGGCTGGGTCCGCAACCAATCTTCCAGCGACACGACGGACAGAACCAGCAAAGCAGCCGGAATGCCCCACACGAACAGCCGGATCGCTCGGGCATCGTTGCCGAGGACCTGGGTCGACAGCAGCGCCGCGACGCAGAGCGCAGCGAGTGCGAGCGCGAGACGAAACGGCAGCACCCGTCTGTTGAGCGCGGCAACGCCGATCAGCATGCCGAAGACAAATTCCAGGAGCAGCGGATCGAGCAATTTAGCCGGCGCGGCCCACGATGCAGCCCACGACTCGTTCCACGATTCGGTGCGGAACAGGCCGACAAGCACCAAGGCTGTCAGCAGACCGGACAGCCACAGGACCGGCTGCCGCACCCGCAGGCACAGCGCGCCGGTGAACAAGACGTAGAACAGCATTTCGAAGCTCAGCGTCCAGCCGACCATCACGACCGGTCCGAGCGTGCTGTCCGGGATGAACAGAAACGACGAAGTCACGTGCCAGGGCGTCAGCACGGTGCTGATTGCCAAAGCCGGCATGGCGAGCAGCAGCAAGATCTTGAAGGCCGTGAACAGCCAATAGAGCGGCACCACGCGGATCAGGCGGCGGACCAGAAACGGCTCGGCCGTGCCCGGCCGCCCCCAGATGCCGGCGGTCACGACCACCATGACGAAACCGCTGATGGCGAAGAAAATATCGACGCCGCACTGGCCCCAGTCGAAGCGGAGACTCGAATCGTAAGCGCGCTCGGCCATCGCCACCGAGTCATGCTGCAACATGACCACAAGGGCGGCGAGCCCGCGGAGAATTTGCACGCCGATGTAAAGATCGTGCCGCGGCTGCAAGTCTTGAGGCCGCGGCTGCAAGTCTTGAGGCCGCGGCTGCAAGTCTTGAGGCCGCGGCTGCATGTCTTGAGGAACTGCGGACGTCGGCTTGCGCGAAACGGCTGGCACGGATTCCATGCGGCATTTGGCGGAGGAGCCTGGCAGGTGTCGAGGCGAAGTGGAAATTAAGCTAACCCGCTAAGGTTACCGCGCGCTGGTTCGGCGACAGTCCGCGAAATTCCGCGGCTTTTTCTCAGGCCGATTTGCGCCTCTCGATCGCATCCGCGATCGCCACCGTCTGCTTTGCCATCTCGGCATGCAGGCGCTCGACCATCTTGCCGTCGATCTGCACCACGCCCTTGTTGGCGTTTTCCGGCAAGTCGAATGCCGCGATCATCTTGCGCGCCATCGCCACTTCATCGGCGCTCGGCGAGAACACCTCGTTGCACGGATCGATCTGGCGCGGATGGATGAGTGTCTTGCCGTCGAAGCCGAGATCGCGCGCCTGCCTGCATTCCTCGACGAAGCCCTCGGCATTGCCAAGGTCGTTATAGACGCCGTCAAGAATGCCAAGGCCATAAGCGCGCGCCGCGGCCACGCAGGTCATCAGCCAGGGCAGCATCGGCGCACGGCCCGGAACGAGGCGCGCGCGGGTGTCCTTGGCAAGATCGTTGGTGCCCATGACGAAGCCCGAGAGCCGCGTCTCGGTATCGAGCGCCGCCGCGGCGATCTTTTGCGCATTGAGCATCGCCAGCGGCGTTTCCATCATCGCCCAGACCCGGACATGCGGATCCATGTGCAGGTCGACAAAGCGCGCTGCCAGATCCTCGAGCTGATTGGGATCGGAAATCTTCGGCACCAGGATCGCGTCGGGCTTACGCGGACCGCCGAGCACGGTGTTGAGATCGTCGACCCACCAGCGGGTATCGAGCCCGTTGATCCGCACCATGACCTCGCGGTCGCCGAAGCCGTTCTCGAGCGCCTTGACGATGGCATCGCGCGCTTGAGCTTTAGCGTCCGGCGCCACCGCGTCTTCGAGATCGAGGATGAGGCAATCGGCCGGTAGTTCACGCGCCTTTTCCAGCGCGCGGGCGTTGGATCCGGGCATGTACAACACGCTGCGGCGCGGACGAACGGTCATCGCTAATCCCCCAATTGCCCCGGCCAATTGTCCCGACGCCGTCAGGCTAGCGGCTTTGCAGGCTTCATGCCAAGCGCGTCATTGCGAGGAGCGTAGCGACGGATAAGCGGCTTACGCCGCTTTCTGCTTCGCCGTGATCAGCTTGCGGTTGATCAGGCACTCGGCGATCTGAATGGTGTTCAGCGCCGCGCCCTTGCGCAGATTGTCGGAGACGATCCACATCGACAGGCCGTTCTCGACCGTCGCGTCCTCGCGGATGCGGCTGATATAGGTCGCGTCCTCGCCGGCCGCCTCGTAAGGCGTGACATAGCCGCCCGGCTCGTGCGAATCGATGACCAGGCAGCCCGGCGCGCCACGCAGAATGTCGCGCGCCTCGTCCGGCGTGATCGGCTCCTCGAATTCGATATTCACCGCTTCGGAATGGCTGATGAAGACCGGCACACGGACACAAGTTGCGGTGAGCTTGATCTTCGGATCGAGAATCTTCTTGGTCTCGACCACCATCTTCCATTCTTCGCGGGTGTAACCGTCCTCCATGAACGTGTCGATCTGCGGAATGAGATTGAAGGCAATGCGCTTGGGAAACTTCTTCGCCTCGACCTCATTGATCTGAAACACCGCCTTGGTCTGCGAGAACAATTCGTCCATCGCATCCTTGCCGGCGCCGGACACCGATTGATAGGTGGCGACGACGACGCGCTTGATCTTAGCCTTGTCGTGCAACGGCTTCAGCGCGACGACGAGCTGCGCCGTCGAGCAATTCGGATTGGCGATGATGCCGCGCTTGCGAAAGCCCGAAAGCGCATCGGCATTGACCTCCGGCACGATCAAGGGAACGTCCATGTCGTAGCGCCAGGCCGACGAGTTATCGATCACCACCGCGCCGGCGGCCGCGATTTTCGGCGAATATTCCTTCGACACGTCCGAGCCCGCCGACATCAGGCAGATGTCGACGTTGGAGAAATCGAAATGCTCGAGCGTTTTGACCTTCAGCGTGCGGTCGCCATAAGACACGTCGACGCCCATGCTGCGCCGCGACGCGAGCGCGACGACCTCGTCGGCCGGGAATGACCGCTCGTCCAGAATATTGAGCATCTCGCGCCCGACATTGCCGGTCGCGCCGACGACGGCGACGTTATAACCCATCGTTAACTCTCCACCGAAAATTCACGGTTCCACCCGTCCCGTGGGAACCGAAGAGGAAGCGCTTCTAGGCGAGAACCGGCAAGAACACAACGCTGTCACACAGCGCTCTGGGGGAGCCGTGCGGCCAGTTTCATATTCCCTGCCAAGGTCCGTGCTGCGGGACATCTGCGCCACGGTCGTGCGCATCCTCGCCTATATGGGCGGGCTCGGCCTGCTTGCCATCCTGGCTGTGAGTTTTTTCCGCACCGAAACAGTTGTCGCGGCTGTGGAATCCGCCCCGCATACGGATTGGATCAATATCGACCGGCCGCACCCGGCTTTCGAATTACAAATGCCCGAATGGGCCTCCACCAACGTCAATTACTACATCCTGCGCCGGCCCCGTGACGGCGGCCGCAAGGACGTGCTGACTTTCGGCGATCCGGCCGCCAACGGCCCCTATGTGGCGTTCGAAATCTACCGGCCGGGCGCGGCCGACGAGCGCTTCATCGATGCACCGAGCGAGATTGCGGCCCGTATCGTCGCTTTCACGGTCACCGATGATGTCAAAGCGGCAGGGCAGCTCGACACCAAGTTCGGCACCATGTCGCTGGTCGATTTCGCCATCGCTTCGGGCAGCCCTTTGGGGCGCCAGGCAGAAAACCTCGCCAAGAACCAAGTTACCGGGCACTCGCCGCCGCGGCGCTGTCTCGGCTTCGTCCGGCCGTTCGATGCGCCATTGATGCAGGTCTCCGGCTGGTATTGCAGCCCGGGAGAAGAAGTGGTCGACCGCGCGGTGCTCTCTTGCGCGCTCGACCACCTCACCATGCTGTCCGCCGGCGGCGACCCCGCCCTTGCCATGCTGTTCGCCAACGCCGAAGTGAAGCGCACTTTCTGCGGCCAGCGCAGCCCGATCCTCGCCGCGACCCCGGAACACGTCGTCCAGCCGCCGCTACCGCGCAACGTGACATTCGGCGCTTTGAAGCTCCGCGGCCGCCTGTCGCTGCGCTAACCTTGGCGCATGATTGCGAAAGCTTATTTCGGGCCTTTGACCGCGGTCAGATAGCCGACGATGTCCGGCACGTCTTTTTCATCGACCGGCGCTTTATAGACATTGCGCATCTTGGCGACCTCGGCCTCCCAAAACGCCTTTGGCATATTCGGCTGCGTGAGGATCATCCCCGGCGTATGGCAGGAGATGCAATTGCTCTGCATTGCCGTCAGCCCCGGCCTGTCGGGCAGCTCGCGATTGCCGTCGGGCAGCGTGACATCGACCGATTTCAACGTCAGCGGCGCGCCCGCGACAGGCGACACCGCAGCGAAGAAACAAGCGGCAAGCATCGACAAAAGGATTCTGCTCTTCATCTCCGCCTCCCTCATGTCACCGAAATCGCGGTCGATTCGATAACGTTGCGCATGAAGCCCGCCGGATTCCAGTTCGGCTCCGCCGGCTGCGCCTCGCCACTCGCATTCGTGCAGCGGACCATCAGCGTCGCGTCACCTTTGGCTGCCGGCGTGAATTCGCTCTGCCATTGCCGGAAGCTGTATTTGCCTTCGTCCTTGCCGAGTTGCGCAGTGCGCCAGTTCTTGCCGCCGTCTGCGGAGAAGTCGACTTGCTTGACGCCGTCGGAACCGCCAAGGGCGATGCCGCGGACCGCAACGGATCTGCCGGCAGGAAAGCTCGCGCCAGCCTTCACATTGGTGATGAAGGAGCGCGGCACCATTTTGTTGATCGGCACCATCGGCACATTGGCCTGGCCGGGCTTCATATCGGCGTGCGGCGTATCGGGAATCGTATAGGCCGTCTTCATCCAGAAATTGGTGTCGGGACCGTCGAGGACTTCGATGTCGCTGACCATCTTCATCCAATAGGTCGCATACCAGCCGGGCACCACAAGCCGCAGCGGAAAGCCGTTGAGCAGCGGCAATTGCTGACCATTCATCGCGTAAGCGAGCATGACCTCGCCGTCGCGGGCGTGATCGACCGACAGCGATTTCATGAAATCCGGTCCGTCCGGCACGACCGGCTGATCCATGCCATCGAGGCGAACCTGCGCGGCGGTGGATTTTACGCCGGCGCGGTCGAGCACGTCTTTCAGACGCACGCCGGTCCAGCGCGCATTGCCCATCGCGCCGTTGGCCCATTGGCCGCCGGCAACGCGCGGCTGAAAAAATCCGCGCGAATTGCCGGAGCACTGGTTGACGGCCGCATATTCGATCTGCGGCAGCGCCATGATGTCCGTCATGCTCAGCGACACCGGCTGGTTGACGCTGCCGTGGACATTGAGCCGGAATTTGCCGATGTCGACGCTGGTCGGGATCACCGCCCAATGCCAGCGCACGTAAAACTGGTCGTTGGGCGTGAACACGCCTTGATCGAATACCTCGAACGGCGTCTCAAGAAGCGGCGGCCGCGTGCGCTGAAGAATCAGCGCACCTTTTTGCGGGAAGGCCGTGGTGATATCGCGCTCGTCCGGGCCGCCGGGCAGCGGCAGGTTGACGGTCGGCGCTGCGAAGGCCGGCAATGCCGAGGGCAAGGTATAAGCAGCTAGTCCTGCAATTGCGCCGTGATGAAGGAGTCGACGCCGCGTCAGCGGCCGCTGATGGGACCTCATTGCGCTTCTCCCGATATCGGCACGCCTGCCGATTTATGGCGGACGGTCAGTGCGGGCCGGTCGCCACCAGCCGCAATAACCGCAGTCAAGTTTTAGGCGTTTATTGTAGGCCTGCCCAAACCGCGAGAAAAGACGCGACACGAACACAGCTTTGAGAGAATATTGTTCTGTGGTGCAGCATCGGGAACTACGACAGACGGCGACTGTTGCCAAAGCGCGCTGTTGCAGCCGCGCAAAGCAGGCTACATTGCGCGTCGAAGCCGGGGAGTCAGGACGAGCCATGCGCGTATCGATTGGTATTGCCGCCATAATCGCCGCGTTTTCGGCCGCGGCCGCCCTCGCCAGCCCGGCCGACGCGGCGACAAGGAAGCGCGATCAGCAGCAGCCCGTACAAGTGGCCCGCTCCGCCGCCGGCACCGTGATCCAGCCGACGACGACCATCCTGCCCGACGGCACCGGACGCGTCCGGGTCATCGTCATTCCGCGGCGGTCCTATCTCGATACCGGGACCGAGTTATCGGTCGGCGACCGCAGCTACCACGATTACGTCCTGCCGCCCGGCGGCGATCCCGGTCATCAGAACTGGTTTTTCGGTCCCGACGTGCAGGGCCGCGGCTCTTATCCGCTGCCCGGCCCGTTCGATGGGATCAATTCGAATTCACCGTTCTAGCACCAGGTTGCGATTTGTGATCGTTGCCGGCAATCCGCTCTCGGATTGCGGGTGACGGTGGGGGCGTTATGAGTTTGGCGTTGAGGTTACGGAACAAGTTACGGCGCCGCGTCTATAAGCCGTTCAACAAGATCTGGCATCGCGGGCATTATTTCGTCTGCGGCTATTTCGGCGCCGACTTTCTGGTGCGCTCGGTCAATGTCGGCGGCCTCGAAATATCGGCAAAGATCGGTGAATATCCGGAACTGCAAAACTTCATTCGCACCTGCACCGAGATCAAACCTGACGTCTTCATCGATATCGGCGCCAATCTCGGCCTCTATACCTGCATTGTGATGAAGAACGGGCTCGCGCCGCGCGCCATCCTGTTCGAGCCGGACCGGCGCAACCGCGTTCATCTGCGCGCCAATCTCCTGATCAACGACCTGCTCGACGCCGATATCGCCATCAACGAAGTGGCGCTTGGCGCGGAGCCCGGAACCTTCCGCCTGGTGCCGGGGCCGGAGTGCGACATCGGGCTGTCGCAGATCGTGGAAAACGCGCCCGCCGGGCAAGGTTACGAGGTTGGCTACGAGGTCGACATTGTCCGCTTCGACGATGTCGCATCGCTTTCCGGCAAAACGCTCGCGGTCAAGATCGACATCGAGCGTTACGAGCGCAAGGCGCTCGCCGGCATGGCGCGGACGCTCGCCGGCAATCGCGGCGTGGTGCAGATCGAAGTGCTCGAAGCGCGCGACGAAACCGTCGGCCTGATGGCGGCGGCGGGATTCAAGCTGGTGCACGAATTCGGGTCGAACCTGGTGTTTCGCAAAGGGTGATAGGCGGCGCGAACCGCCTTATGAAAGTTTCTCCAATTCGCCGACCACCGCCTCGCCCATTTCCGCAGTTGAGACCACTTTGGTGCCCTCGGATTTGATATCGGCGGTGCGCAGCCCCTTGGCGAGGGTCGCGGCGATGGCGGCGTCGAGAAGGTCCGCCTCTTTGCCCATATTGAACGAATAGCGCAGCGCCATGCCGAACGAGGCGAGCATGGCGATCGGGTTCGCCATGCCCTTGCCGGCGATATCGGGCGCCGAGCCATGCACCGGCTCATACATCGCCTTGCGGCGCTTGGTCTTGGCGTCGATCTCGCCGAGCGATGCCGACGGCAGCATGCCGAGCGAGCCGGTCAGCATTGCCGCGATATCGGACAGCATGTCGCCGAACAGATTGTCGGTGACGATGACGTCGAACTGTTTCGGCCAGCGCACGAGCTGCATGCCGCCGGAATCGGCGAGCATGTGCTCGAGCTGCACGTCCTTGTAGTCGCGCTTGTGCACCTCATCGACCACTTCGTGCCACAGCACGCCGGTCTTCATCACGTTGCGCTTTTCCATCGAGGTGACTTTGTTGCGCCGCTTGCGCGCCAGTTCGAAAGCCACGCGGGCGATGCGGTCGATCTCGTAGGTGTCGTAAACTTGCGTATCGACGGCGCGCTTCTGGCCGTTGCCGAGATCGGTGATGGTCTTCGGCTCGCCGAAATAGACGCCGCCGGTGAGCTCGCGCAGGATGATGATGTCGAGCCCCTCGACCGCCTCGCGCTTGAGACTCGAGGAATCCGCGAGCGCCGGATAGACGATAGCGGGACGAATATTGGCGAACAGCGCGAGATCCTTGCGCAGGCGCAGCAGCCCGGCTTCCGGCCGCGCCTCATAGGGCACCTTGTCCCATTGCGGCCCGCCGACCGCGCCGAAAATCACGGCATCGGCGGCGTGGGCCTTGGCCACGGTCTCATCGGTGATCGCGACCTTGTGCGCGTCATAGGCCGCGCCGCCGACCAGCCCGTCTTCGGTTTGAAAGTCGGCGATGCCCTTCTTGGCGTAGAAGCCAAGGAGCCGTTTCACTTCGGCCATGACCTCGGGGCCGATGCCGTCGCCGGCGAGAAGAAGGAGCTTGTAGGTGGGCATGACTGACGCCTCGTAAAAATGAGGCGTCGAGTGCTAAAGGGCTCAGTCCGGATTGGCAAGATGGAGCGGAAACGGCCGCGCTCCCGGGCGCATGTCCTTTGCGGAAAACCGGTTCCCACTTTTCCGGGACATGCGCGCTACAGCCCGCTGAACCAGTTGTAACCCTGGTTCTCCCAGTAGCCGCCGGCGTCGTTGTTCTGCACCCACATGGCGGTGACGTATTTCGGGTTCTTGAAGCCGAGCTTGGTCGGGATGCGGATCTTGATCGGAAAACCGTAAGCCGTTGGCAACGTCTTGTGATCGAATTTCAGCGTCAATTGCGTCTGCGGATGCAGCGCCGTCGGCATGTCGATCGTGGTCGAATAGCCTTCGGCGCACTGGAACCAGACATATTTGGCGCTGGTGTCGGCGCCGATCATTTTGAGGAAATCCGACAGCTTGACGCCCTGCCAGGAGCCGATGGCGCTCCAGCCTTCGACGCAGACATGGCGGGTGATCTGCGAGACTTCCGGCAGCGCATTGAGCTCGGGCAGCGTCCAGGATTTCTTGTTGTCGACAAGCCCGCCGATCTCGAGCTCGTAATTGTCGCCATCGATGTCGGGCGCCTCATCTTCGCTGTAATAGGCGTTGAACGGGAACGGCCGGGTGATCGCGCTTTCCGGATATTCCGGTGCCAATGTCGTTTCCGAGAACAACAGCGCCTGGACCTTGTCGTTGAAGCGCGAGATGACGCGCAGCGCGCTCTCCGATGTCGGCCCGTCGATGACGTCGCAGCCGGTCAGCATCGACAGCGCACCGAGCGACACCGCGCCGCGCAGGAAGTTACGGCGCGACGATTGCGGCAGAAGCTTCGCCGCATCCTTGATCAGGAGCTTTGCATCGATGCCGGCAGATGACTTTCGCGCGCGAGACATGGCGATCTCCTGGTTCCCGTCAGCGTCCGAAGATCATGGCGCGCAGGCTCTTCGGCACCAGAAGCGCGAGCGTGATGTGGATGGTCAGAAATGCCACGATCGAGGACATGGCGAAAAAGTGCACATAGCGCGCGGTGTCGTAGCCGCCGAAGAAATCTGTGAGATATTTGAGCTGCACCGGCTTCCAGATCGAAAGCCCGGACAGCACGATCACCACCGCAGCCAAGATCACGCCGAGATAAAGCAGCCGCTGCACCGCGTTATAAACCGTGAGATCGTCATGCGAGAGCTTGCCGCGCAAAGCCGCGGTCACATCGCTCCACACATCGCGCGGGCGGATCGGAAACAGCTTGTTGCGGAAGCGGCCGGTCGCGATGCCGAGCGTGACATAGACGATGAAATTGACGGCAAAGAGCCACATTGCGGCGAAGTGCCACAACAGCGCCCCGCCGAGCCACTCGCCCAGGGCAAATTGGCGCGGGAAGGAGATGAAGCGGAACAGCGGCGAGGCATCGTAGATCTGCCAGCCCGAGCCGATCATCATGAAGATCGCCAGCGCATTGATCCAATGCGTGATGCGCACCCAGCGCGGATGAACAAGCGGCTCCGCCGTGCGGCCGGTCGTGATCGGCAAATTGCCGGTGGCTTCGAGGGTCATGAAAAGGCCCGTTGATCTTCGCGGAGCTTTAGCAAACAACGAAAGCAACTTCGTTTCACATTCGCGTCAGAGAATTGCGCGTCAGAGAATTGCGCGTCAGAGAATTGCGCGTCAGCGAATTGCGCGTCAGCGAATTGCCTGTCGGCAGGCCTCTCCCCGTTAACGGGGAGAGGTTTTTTAAGCGTGAAAGGGCCGATTTCAGTTCGGCAGCAGCACCGTGTCGACGACATGGATAACGCCGTTCGACTGCAGAACGTCGGCGATGGTGACATTGGCCACGTCGCCCTTGGCGTCGGTCACGGTGAGCTTGCCGGGGCCGGCCTGCTTCACGGTAAGGTCTTCACCGGCCACGGTTTTCAGATGCGCCTCGCCTTCGCCATCCTTCACCGCCTTCATCAGGCTCACAGCCGTCATGCGGCCGGGCACGACGTGATAGGTCAGGACCTTGGTCAGCATCGCCTTGTTTTCCGGCTTGAGCAGCGTATCGACGGTGCCCGCCGGCAATTTGGCGAAGGCCGCATTGGTCGGCGCGAACACGGTGAAGGGGCCCGCCCCTTCCAGCGTGTCGACGAGGCCGGCGGCCTTGACCGCGGCGACCAGCGTCGTGTGATCCTTCGAATTCACCGCGTTCTGGATGATGTTTTTCGACGGATACATCGGCGCGCCGCCGACGGTCACGGTTTTCTCCGACATTTGCGCCAGAACCGGCGCCGGCGTCACAGCCGCGGCGAGGGCAACGAGCGCCGCGCTGGCGAAAAGAGCAAAACGCTTGGACATGACTAGTCTCCAATGGGGTTGGGGTTGCGGCTCACGAAGCCGCCGGCGGCACGAGGTCATTCGTGTCGTCGGAACGAGATACGGAGGCCGTTGCGCGGGGTTTCAGAGCGCTTGTCACGGACGCGTGAACACAACGCTTTCCCAACCTGCAGCGCTGGGCTATGAAGCGCCGCCGCATGCCGGGGTCCGTATCCAAAGGTTGGTCAGCTATGTCGAAGAATAGTCCCGGCAATTTCTTTGAAGATTTCCGCATCGGCGAAGTGATCCGCCACGCCACGCCGCGCACCGTGACCGTCGGCGACGTCGCGCTCTATAATGGCCTGTTCGGCGCGCGCTTTGCGGTGCAATCCTCGGACGCCTTTGCCAAGGCCATCGGCTATCCGCGCTCGCCGATCGACGATCTCCTCGTCTTCCACATCATCTTCGGCAAGACCGTGCCGGACGTGTCGTTCAACGCGGTCGCCAATCTCGGCTATGCCGGCTGCTATTTCCGCACCCCGGTCTATCCCGGCGATACGCTTACCGCGCAGTCCGAAGTGATCGGGCTGAAGGAAAATTCCAGCCGCAAGACCGGCATCGTCTATGTGCGCACCACCGGCTACAACCAGGATCTCAAGCCGGTCATCGAATATGTGCGCTGGGTGATGGTGAACAAGCGCGACGAGGCGGCGCCCGCGCCCGGCGATCACGTGCCGCGGCTGCCGACCGTGCTCGACCCGAAAGTGCTCGGCGAAGCCTGCCCGCCGCTCGATGTCGTCGATTACGATCTGGCGCTTGCCGGCAGCACCGCCAAATACGGCGACTACGCCGTCGGCGAAAAGATCGATCACGTCAACGGCTATACCGTCGAGGAAGCCGAGCACATGATCGCGACGCGGCTTTATCAGAACACCGCGCGCATTCACTTCAACCAATATATCGAAGGCAAAGGCCGCTTCGGCCGCCGCCTGATCTATGGCGGCCATGTGATTTCGCTGGCGCGGGCGATCTCGTTCAACGGGCTCGCCAATGCCTTCCATGTCGCCGCCATCAATGGCGGCCGCCATGTCGCGCCGCTGTTCGCCGGCGGCACCATCTTCGCCTGGTCGGAAGTCCTGGCGAAATCCGAGCTGCCGGGGCGGACCGATGTCGGCGCGCTGCGGCTGCGCACCATCGCTACGCGCGACCAGCCGTGCGATGGTTACCCGGCCAAGAACGGCGACGAATACGATCCGTCCGTGCTGCTCGATCTGGACTACTGGGTGCTGATGCCGCGGTGAGCGAGCGGCGACAGCATCGTCATCGGCGCCACTACACGGCAAGCAAAAATCCAAAGCCTAAGCTAAGCGGTCGCCCGCAAATGCTCGACGAGCTGGCGCGCATAGGCCGGCAGCTCTTCGCGGCTCCTCACGCAGATCGTCAGATCCCGCACAGCCCAGGGATCGGACAGCGTAACGAGCTTGATCGCCATGGTCTTCGACACCCGCCGTGCCGTGGTTTCCGGCACGATGCCGATGCCGACCTTGCATTCGACCAGGCGGCAGACAGCATCGAAGCTGCGCAGCTGCACGCGCAGCCGCAGCGGCCGGCCGATGCGCACGGCCTTGGCGGCGAGAAAGCGCTGAATGGCGCTTGCGCGATCGAGCCCGACGAAATCCTGATCGAGCACGTCCTCGAAGCCGATCTTGCTGCGCTTGGCCAACGGATGATCCTGCGCCACCACCAGCACGAAGCGGTCGCGGCGGAACGGATAGGTCTCGAGCGCGCCGGCGTCGACGGTGCCGGCGACGACGCCGAGATCGGCGACGCCTTCCGCGATCAGCCCGACGATCTCGTCGCTCAGCCGCTCCTCGAGGTCGACGCTGACATTGGGATGGACGGCGAGGAACGACGACAGCGCTTCGGGCAGAAACTCCGTCAGCGCATTGGTATTCGACAGCACCCGGATCTGTCCGGCGAAACCGCCGCCATAGGCGCCGAGATCTTCGTGCAGGCGCTCGGCCTGGCGCAAGATCGTGCGCGCGTGCTGCAGCAACGTACGGCCGGCCTGGGTCGGCGTCACGCCTTGACGGCCGCGCGTGAGCAGCGCCACGCCGAGCACCTCCTCCATGTTGCGGATGCGCGTCGAAGCTGCGGCAAGCGCCAGATGCGCGCGCTCGGCGCCATGCGTGATGGAGCCGGCTTCGACGACGTGGCGAAACAAACTGAGGTCGGTGAGATCGAATCGCACGGCGCCAAGCTAGCCTTCGCATTTGACGAAGTCAGGCTTTCAATATCGCCCATTGAATAATACTAATTCAAGCGTATTCTTTCGTGTGTGACGAAGCTGCCTTCATGCGCGGCATCCACAAGCCCGGCCCATACTGGCGGTGCTGCATTGCGGTAGGCCTGCGGATTGGCTAGGAACGGTTCTAAGCTAAGCGCGCCCGCGCCCACGCGAATTCGGATGATGCCTATGGCCGACACACGCTCGCTCGAACGACGGACTCCCGCCGAGCGGCCGCTCTCCCCGCATCTGCAAATTTACAAGACGACGCTGACGATGGCGATGTCGATCGTGCATCGCATCACCGGCGCCGCGCTGTATTTTGGAACGCTGTTCGTCGCCTGGTGGCTGATCGCCGCCACGAGCCCCACGGCTTACGGCCGGTTCCAGTGGTTCGCCAGTTCCTGGATCGGCCGACTGATCCTGTTCGGCTACACCTGGGCGCTGATCCATCACCTGCTCGGCGGCGTGCGCCATCTGATCTGGGACACCGGCCGCGGCTTCGGCCCGACCGAGCGTGAATGGCTCGCCGCCGCCAACCTGATCGGCTCGATCACCATCACCGTGCTGCTGTGGATCTTCGTGCTCTTGACGATGGGAGTGTCATAATGAGCGGACCCGCCCATATCCGCACGCCGCTCGCCCGCGTCCGCGGCTTCGGCACCGCCAAATCCGGCACCCAGCATTTCTGGCGCCAGCGGCTGACCGCCGTCGCCAATATACCGCTCACCATCGCCGCGGTGATCATCCTGATCATGCTGATGGGCCGCAACCAGGCCGCCACCGCGCAAATCCTCGGTTCGCCGGCCGTCGCCATCATCCTCATGCTGTTCATCATCTCGACCGTCGCCCATATGAAGATCGGCATGCAGGTCATCATCGAAGACTATGTGCACGAGGACTCCTCGAAGCTCACCTTGGTCATGGCCAATACCTTCTTCTGCTGGGCCGTCGGCGCCGTCGCCGTCTATGCATTGTTCAAATTGTCGTTCGGATTGTGAGCATGGCTGAGAACGCAAGCAACGGAGCCGCGGCGCCCGCCGTCAACGGCCGCGCCTACCCGATTGAAGACCACATCTATGACGTCGTCGTCATCGGCGCCGGCGGCTCGGGGCTGCGCGCCACCGTCGGCTGCAGCGAAGCGGGCCTGCGCACCGCCTGCATCACCAAGGTGTTTCCGACCCGCTCGCACACCGTCGCCGCGCAAGGCGGCATCGCCGCGGCGCTCGGCAATATGGGCGAGGACGACTGGCGCTGGCACATGTACGACACCGTGAAAGGGTCGGACTGGCTCGGCGACCAGGATGCCATCGAATATATGTGCCGCAGCGCGCCGGAAGCGGTGTACGAGCTCGAACATTGGGGCCTGCCGTTCTCGCGCCGCGAAGACGGCAAGATCTACCAGCGCCCATTCGGCGGCATGACCACGCATTACGGCAAAGGCACCGCGCAACGCACCTGCGCCGCCGCCGACCGCACCGGTCACGCCATGCTGCACACGATGTACGGCCAGGCGCTGCGCCACCAGACCGAATTCTTCATCGAATATTTCGCCATCGACCTGATGATGGACGACGACGGCCGCTGCCGCGGCGTCATCGCCATCAATCTCGACGACGGCACCATCCACCGTTTCTCGGCGCAGATGACCATCCTCGCCACCGGCGGCTATGGCCGCGCCTATGCCTCGTGCACCGGCGCCCATACCCAGACCGGCGACGGCAATGCCATGGTGCTGCGCGCCGGCCTGCCGCTGCAGGACATGGAATTCGTGCAATTCCACCCGACCGGCATTTACGGCGCCGGCGTGCTGATCACCGAAGGCGCCCGCGGCGAAGGCGCTTATCTCGTGAACGCGTCGGGTGAGCGCTTCATGGAGCGCTATGCGCCGTCGGCCAAGGACCTCGCCTCGCGCGACGTCGTCTCACGCGCCATGACCATCGAAATCCGCGAAGGCCGCGGTGTCGGGCCGAAGAAAGACCACATCTTCCTGCATCTCGACCATCTCGACCCGAAGATTCTGGCCGAGCGGCTGCCGGGCATCACCGAGTCGGCCAAGATTTTCGCCGGCGTCGATCTCACCCGCGAGCCGGTGCCGATCGTGCCGACCGTGCATTACAATATGGGCGGCATCGCCACCAATTATCACGGCGAAACGCTGATCAGGAAAGACGGCAATCCCGATCACATCGTGCCCGGCATGATGGCACTCGGCGAAGCGGCGTGCGTGTCGGTGCACGGCGCCAACCGGCTTGGTTCGAATTCGCTGATCGACCTCGTGGTGTTCGGCCGCGCCGCGGCCAAGCGCTGCGCCGAATTGCTCACGCCGGGCGACAAGCAGCCCGAACTGCCGAAGAACTCCGCCGACATGGCGCTGTCGCGGCTCGACAAATACCGCAATGCCTCGGGCTCGACGCCGACGGCGCAGCTGCGCGGCAGGATGCAGCACGTGATGCAGAGCAATTGCGCGGTGTTCCGCACCGGCGAAGTGCTGGAAGAAGGCTCGAAGCTGATTCACGACGTTCATAACGGCGTCAGCGACATCCGCGTCTCCGACCGTTCGCTGATCTGGAATTCCGATCTGGTGGAGACGCTCGAATTCGTCAATCTGATCGAGCAGGCCGTGGTGACCATGGATTCCGCGGTCAACCGCACCGAAAGCCGCGGCGCGCATGCGCGCGAGGATTTCCCCGATCGCGACGACCAGCACTGGATGAAGCACTCGCTGTCCTGGCTCGATCACGCATCCGGAAAAGTCACGATCGATTACCGGCCGGTGCACACTTACACGCTGACCAACGACGTCTCCTATATCGAGCCCAAAAAGCGGGTGTATTGAAAATGGTTGAATTCTCTCTGCCAAAAAATTCCAAGGTCGGCGAAGGCAAGACCTGGCCGCACCCGGCCGGCGCCAACACCGAGCGCGAATACCGCATCTATCGCTGGAACCCGGACGACGGGCTCAATCCGCGCGTCGACACCTATTACGTGAACACCGGCGACTGCGGGCCGATGGTGCTCGACGGCCTGATGTGGCTGAAAAACAATGTCGACGCGACGCTGACCTTCCGCCGCTCCTGCCGCGAAGGCATCTGCGGCTCCTGCGCCATGAATATCGACGGCACCAATACGCTCGCCTGCACCAAGTCGATGACCGACGTCAAAGGCACGGTGCGGCTCTATCCGCTGCCGCACATGGCTGTGGTGAAGGACCTGGTGCCCGATCTCACCAATTTCTACGCCCAGCACGCCTCCATCGAGCCGTGGCTGCAGACGGTGTCGCCGACGCCGCGCACCGAATGGAAGCAGAGCCACGAGGACCGGGCGAAGCTCGACGGGCTCTACGAATGCATTCTCTGCGCCTGCTGCTCGACCTCATGCCCGAGCTATTGGTGGAATTCCGAGCGCTATCTCGGCCCGGCGGCTTTGCTGCAGGCGCGGCGCTGGCTGGTGGATTCCCGCGACGAGGCGACCGGCGAGCGGCTCGATAATCTCGAAGATCCGTTCCGGCTTTATCGCTGCCACACCATCATGAATTGCGCGAAAGCCTGTCCGAAGCATCTCAATCCGGCGGAAGCCATCGCCGACATCAAGAAGATGATGGTGGAGCGGCAAGTTTAACGGCTATTGCCACGCGGCGGATTTCATCATCCCGAAACAATAAAGCCGCCGCCCAGATAATAAAGTGTTTTTGGATAAACGCCGTCTCGTTTTTCTGACGGGCGGCGCGGACGAACCGCGTCAGCAATTCATCGCGGACAACGTCGTACGCCGATGCGTCTCCCTCGTTATATATCAACGGATATATCCAGGTCACAACATAGTGTGGTCACGCGCGCCGTCATGGTTGTCTAGCGAGCAATGCTGCTAAACTTGCGGCGGCGGCGCTCGGAGAGCCGGCATCTGGAAAGCTTTGTTACCTCGGCAATTCTCCGACGACTTGTGATCCTGAAGCACGCTGGCCCGCGTGACGAAGAGGAACCAAAATGACGCTGGTGGTGCTGGCCTATCTCGGTGGCGTTCTGACGATCATCAGTCCCTGCATCCTGCCGGTGCTGCCCTTCGTATTCGCGCGTGCCGACCGGCCATTTGCGACCAGCGGATTGCCGATGCTGGTCGGCATGACTGTGACCTTTGCGGCTGTTGCAACACTGGCCGCGGTGGCAGGGAGCTGGGCGGTCAACGCCAATCAGTATGGCCGCGACGCTGCCATTGTGCTTTTGGCGCTGTTCGGGCTGACGCTGCTGTTCCCCAGTCTTGCCGACTGGGCCATGCGGCCCTTGGTGACTCTAGGCGCCAGCCTGTCGCAGTCCGCTGACGACGCGGAAGCTTCGAAAAGATCCTCGATCGTCTCGTCTTTCTTGCTCGGTGTGGCGACCGGATTCTTGTGGGCGCCGTGTGCGGGGCCGGTGCTCGGCCTGATCCTGACCGGCGCAGCGCTCAACGGCGCGAATGTCGGCACGACGCTGTTGTTGCTCGCCTACGCGCTCGGCGCGGCGACGTCGCTCGCTCTTGCGCTTGCCGTCGGCGGGCGCGTCTTCGCCGCGATGAAACGCTCGCTCGGCGTCGGGGAATGGGTCAGGCGCGGCCTGGGCGTCGCCGTCCTCGCTGCGGTCGTCGCAATCTCCTTCGGACTGGATACCGGCTTTCTCACCCGTATATCGCTTTCGGGCACGAACGACCTTGAGCAGAGCCTCATCGACCGGCTGCGGCCGGCACAATCGGCTCAGACATCGCCGGCCGGCGGACCAACCACCAGCGGCACGGATCTCAATCTCGCAGTGGAGGGCGGATTTCCCTCGCTGTCCGGCGCGACGGCGTGGCTGAATTCACCACCGCTGACGCCTGAAAGCTTGAAGGGCAAGGTCGTTCTCATCGACTTCTGGACCTACTCCTGCATCAATTGCCTGCGTACAATTCCCTACATCAAGGCATGGGCGGAGAAATATAAGGATCACGGGCTTGTGGTCATCGGCGTGCATACGCCGGAATTCGCCTTCGAGCGCGACGTCGATAACGTGCGCCGCGCCGTCTCCGATCTGAAAATCGGTTATCCGGTCGCGATCGACGACGACTACAAGATTTGGCGGGCGTTCGACAACGAATACTGGCCGGCGCACTACTTCATCGACGCCCAGGGCCGCATGCGTTACCACCATTTCGGCGAAGGCGACTATGACGGTTCGGAGCGTGTCATCCAGAAGCTTCTCGCCGAGGCCGGCAATAGCGGCGTTCCGCAAAGCCTCGTGAGCGTCGAGGCCTCGGGCGCAGAAGCGGCTGCGAGCGATGGCGACGACAAATCGCCAGAGACCTATATCGGTTATAATCGCGCCGATAATTTCGTGTCGTCCGGTGGCATCGTCGAAGACGAGAACCACGCCTACGAATTGGCGAATCCGAAGCTCAATCAGTGGAGCCTGTCCGGCAACTGGCTGGTCAACGGCGAAAGCGCCACGCTCAATTCAGACAGCGGCAAGATCACCTATCGGTTTCACGCCCGCGATCTTGCATCTTGTTCTCGGCCCCGCAGCCGACGGCAAGCCGATCCGGTTTCGCGTGACGATCGATGGCCAGGCGCCGGAAGAAGACCACGGCGCCGATATCGACGCGGACGGTCACGGCGTCGTCACCGGGCAGCGGCTGTACCAGTTAATTCGTCAGGTCGGCGCCATAAAAGACCGCAATTTCGAAATCGAATTTCTCGATCCCGGCGTTCACGCCTACGCATTCACGTTTGGCTGAGCGGCATGGAAATATCCAGCGCGTAACGCATGACCCCAGCCGCTACGGCGATGCCGCGGCTTTCACGACTCGCGTGCGACGCCGCGCCTAGAGCTTGAGGTTACGTTTGCGCTGCCCGAGCGTGCGCAGCCGCAACGCGTTGAGGCGGATGAAGCCTTCGGCGTCGCGCTGGTCATAGGCGACCTTGCCGTCCTCGAAGGTGACGAGGTCCTGGTCGTAGAGCGAATATTTGCTCTCGCGGCCGACCACGTTGGCATTGCCCTTGTAAAGCTTCAGCCGCACGCTGCCGGTGACGAATTCCTGGCTCTTGTCGATCGCGGCCTGCAGCATCTCGCGCTCCGGCGCGAACCAGAAGCCGTTATAGATCAGTTCGGCATATTTCGGCATCAACTCGTCCTTGAGATGCGCCGCGCCGCGGTCGAGCGTGATCGATTCGATGCCGCGATGCGCGGCAAGCAGGATCGTGCCGCCCGGCGTCTCGTACATGCCGCGCGATTTCATGCCGACGAAACGGTTCTCGACCAGATCGAGCCGGCCGATGCCATGCCTCCTGCCGATCGCATTGAGCGCGGTCAGCAGCGCCGCCGGCGACAGCTTCTCGCCGTCGACCGCGACCGCATCGCCGCGCGCGAATTCGATGGTGACATATTCCGGCGTATCCGGCGCCGTCACCGGATCGTCGGTGCGGGAATGCACGTAATCCGGCACTTCGCCGGACGGGTCTTCCAGCACTTTGCCCTCGGACGAGGTGTGCAGCAGATTGGCGTCGGTCGAGAACGGCGCCTCGCCGCGCTTGTCCTTGGCGATCGGAATCTGGTTCTGCTCGGCGAAGGCGATCAGCGCCTCGCGCGACTTGAACTCCCATTCCCGCCACGGCGCGATGACCTTCACGTCGGGCTTGAGCGCGTAATAGGACAGTTCGAAACGCACCTGATCGTTGCCCTTGCCGGTCGCGCCATGCGCCACCGCGTCGGCGCCGACTTTCTCGGCGATCTCGATCTGCTTCTTGGCGATGAGCGGACGCGCGATCGAGGTGCCGAGCAGATATTGGCCCTCGTAGACCGCATTGGCCCGGAACATCGGAAACACGTAATCGCGCACGAATTCTTCGCGCAGATCCTCGATGAAAATGTTCTGCGGCTTGATGCCGAGGGTGAGCGCCTTGGCGCGGGCGGGCTCGAGCTCTTCGCCCTGGCCGAGATCGGCGGTGAACGTCACGACCTCGCAGCCATAAGTGGTCTGCAGCCATTTGAGAATGATCGAGGTATCGAGCCCGCCGGAATAGGCCAGCACCACTTTTTTGACGTCGCCTTTTGGCATTGAAATAGACCCTACCTGACGCGAAACATCGGAAGATTCTTGATTCGAGGCATGATCCGGTCCGGAAACCAGCGTCCGCTTTTCGGGATCATGCTATAAATTTGCGCGGACTATAGGGAGGTACGGGGCTGACGCAAGCCGAGAGTGAACATGGAAAATCTGATTTTCAGGGGCCGGCCGGACGCCAATAACGAATGCGATCAATGGAGCCTGGTCAGAGACCCCGACGACCGGGAGGACTATGTGGTGCAAGAGCACGTCAAGCTCAGCGAAGTCCTCTCGGGACGACCTTATATGCGGCTGGTGAAACGAATGACCGTGGCGGAATTTCTCGGCACCGAGCAACCGATGGCGGTGAAGCAAAAACTGCTGGCGATGCTCGATCAGAGTAAAGCGTCCAAAGTCTAAAGCCGGCCGGCAAAGACTCTTTCCCGCCCGGCAAAAAACGCACTAAGCTGGCTTCGCGGATCGTCGCGGAGGGCAGCCATGCGTTCGACGCTCACAACCATCATCATCATCGGAATGTTGCTGGGCATCGCGGTCGGCTACGCCTGCCACACGCTGTGGCCGGATCCCGCCACCGCCAAGACGATCTCCGATTACATATCGCTGATGACCGACATCTTCCTGCGCCTGATCAAGATGATCATCGCGCCGCTGGTGTTCTCGACCCTGGTCGTCGGCGTGGCGCATATGGGCGATCCCAAAGTGGTCGGGCGCATCGGCGCCAAGGCGATGGTCTGGTTCATCTCGGCGTCGCTGGTCTCGCTGCTGCTCGGCCTGCTTCTCGTCAACATCCTGCGCCCCGGTGACAATCTCAATCTGCCGCTGCCGGACGCGCAGGCCTCGACCAATCTCAAAGTGGCGTCGCTCTCGATGAAGGATTTCGTCGCGCACCTGGTGCCGCGCTCGGTCGTCGAGGCCATGGCCAATAACGAAATCCTGCAGATCGTGGTGTTCTCGCTGTTCTTCGGCGTCGCCTGCGCGGCGCTGGGCGAACGCGCCAAGAAGCTGGTCGAAGGCATCGAGGAGCTCTCGCACGCCATTCTCACCATCACCGGCTACATCATGAAACTCGCGCCGATCGCGGTCTTCGCGTCGATGGCCGCGATCATCACCACGCAGGGGCTCGGGATCCTGGTGACCTACGGCAAGTTTGTGGCCGAGTTCTATTTCGGGCTCTTCGTGCTGTGGGGATTGCTGATCGCTGTGGGCTACCTGTTCTTCGGCAACCACGCGGTGCGGCTGGTCCAGCTGGTGCGCGAGCCGTTCCTGCTCGCATTCTCGACCGCGAGCAGCGAGGCCGCCTATCCGAAAATGATGGAGCAGCTGGAAAAATTCCCGATCAGCAAGAAGATCATCAGCTTCGTGCTGCCGATGGGCTATTCGTTCAATCTCGACGGCTCGATGATGTATTGCACCTTCGCGACCATGTTCATCGCGCAGGCCTACAATATTCAGCTCGGACTCGGGCAGCAGATCACCATGCTGTTGCTGTTGATGCTCACCAGCAAAGGCATGGCCGGCGTGCCGCGCGCCTCGCTGGTCGTGATCGCGGCGACGCTCGCGAGCTTCAATCTGCCTGAGGCCGGGCTTCTTCTCATTATCGGCATCGACCAGTTCCTCGATATGGGCCGCTCGGCAACCAACGTGATCGGCAATTCGCTGGCCACCGCCGTGGTGGCGAAGTGGGAGGGCGAAAAGCTGCCTCAGCCGACGACCGAGCCCACACCCATACGACAAGCGGCCTGAGGGCCGTGTCATGCGCGCGCGGCTCGTTTTTGCGCTCATCATCGCGGCATTAGCCTCGCCCGCCGCGGCGCAGGACGCGGGTCAGGACGCAAGTGTCGGCGCGCTGACCGGAACGCTGAAGAAAATCCGGGACACCGGCACGCTCACGCTCGGCTACCGCGAGAGCTCGCTGCCGTTTTCCTATCTCAACCACCGCCAGCAGCCGATCGGCTATTCGATGGACCTGTGCCGCGAGGTCGTCGAAGAGGTCTCGACCGAGCTCGACGGCATGGACGTCAAGATCGCGCTGGCGCCGGTCACCTCTGCCGACCGCTTCGACAAGGTCAAGTCCGGCGCCGTCGATCTCGAATGCGGCTCAACCACCAGCAATCTGCAGCGCCAGAAGGACGTGGCGTTCTCGCCGGTGTTTTTCGTCGCCGGCACCAAGCTGATGGTGCCGAAAATCTCAACGATCGCGTCCTATCGCGATCTTGCCGGCAAGACCGCAGTAGTGACCGCAGGCACCACCAATGAAGGCGCGCTGCGGACGCTGTCCGACAAGCAAAAGCTCGACATCAATATCGTCACCGCGCGCGATCACGCCGAATCGTTCGCCATGCTCGCCGCCGGCAAGGCGGACGCCTTCGCCACCGACGACGTTCTGCTCTACGGCATCATCGCCACCGAGCCTTCGGCGCGCGACATGAAAGTGGTCGGAGAATATCTGTCTTACGATCCTTACGGGCTGGTCTATCGCCGCGACGATCCGGGTTTCGCTGCCGTGGTTGAACGCGCCTTCGCGCGGATGGCGCAGGCCCGCCGCCTCGCCGAACTCTACAACAAATGGTTCGTACACCGCCTGCCGACCGGTGAGACGCTCCATCTGCCGATGAGTCCGCAGCTCCAGGAGATTTTTCAGGTTCTCGGCCAGCCGGCAGAGTAGCTATTGCGGATCCGGCGCCCGGCCATTGCGCGCGAACTGGCGCAACAGCGTGTTCAGCGCGTCCCTGATGCCTTCGCTCAGCCGGACCATGAAAGCCTCGATCGATTGCTCGCTCAAAGCCGTTGCCGGCCAGCGATAGATCAGACCGTAGACCAGCCAGATTTCGAGATAGACGAAGATGCCGGCAAACACGACGTCGCTGAAGAAATGCCCGCCGCCGCCGATGCGGAGGATGCCGATCGCGACGCCGAAAATCAGCGCCGCGCCGTAGGCGAGCGGCTGCAACTCGAGCGGGGCCAAAGCCGCCGGCGCCAGCGTCCAGAACGCGCCCGACGGCTCGCCGGCAACAAATGAGCAATTGTTCGGGCATTCGCCGCGCGGATCCCACCACGGCGTGAATTTGTCGGCGCCGCCGAATTGCTGCACGTCGATCGGGCGCGCGCGGCCCCAATGGTCCTTGAGAATGAGATTGGTGATGATTCCGGGCCCGAGCGCCAAAGTTACGATCAGGAACACGGCGGCACGGCCTTCGATCAGCATGCGCCGGTGCGGCCAGATCAGCTTGCCGGCAAGCGCGAGGAAAGCCGGCAGCACCAGGAGCGTGATGATCAGGCGCGCGGCGTCGCGGGCATGCTGCACCCAAAGCTGCCCGTTGATGCCGAACAATTGGCGGTCGGGATTGAAGCTGATATGGGCGAGATCGAGGTCGAGCTGCGGATCGACGGCGCAGAGAATCCCAGCGACGAAGGCAATGCCGAGCGCGATGGTGAGCCCGGTGCGGTTCATGCGCGCGAAGTCCAGATCCCGGCGCGGCGGCCGGCGAACAGCCAATAGACCAGACCCCCGGCAATGCCCGCAGCGGCAAAGACTTCGCGCTCATGCACCATGTCAGCATTGGGCGCCGTGACATAACCGCCGAAATCGAGCCCATAGACGGCGGCCAGCGCCAGCGCACAGCCGATCAAGGCGTGGACGACGATCGAGCGCAGCTTGAAGCCTTCGGTCAGGACAATCGCCAGCAAAGTCGGAAAAAAGCCGATGGCGAAAATGATAGCTGCGCCGACACCGATCACCGTCCACAAAGCCGCCGTCGGCACATCACCCGACGGATCGCCGAACGATTGGCTGAGCGCACCGAGATCGTCCCAGTTCGGCGCCAGCGTGCCGAAGGTCAGCACCGCCGAAGCGGCGATGCAGGCCCAGATGTAGCCGACGAGCATCATGATAATGCGGAACAGGGCGGTCATGGCCAGCGATGATCCCGTCGCATCAGTCCGTGATCGCCATTAGTCCGTAATCGCCATTGCGCGCAGCGCTAGCCGCTCGCGGGCCGAGAGCTTTTCGGTGGCGCTCTTGAGCTGGCCGCAGGCGGCAAGAATGTCGCGGCCGCGCGGCGTGCGCACCGGCGAGGCATAGCCGGCGTTGAACACGATCTCGGAGAATTTTTCGATCTGCTCCCAGTCGGAGCATTCGTATTGGCTGCCAGGCCAGGGATTGAACGGGATCAGATTGATCTTCGCCGGAATTCCCTTGAGAAGCCGCACCAGCGCTTTGGCATCGACCAGCGAATCGTTGATGCCCTTGAGCATCACATATTCGAACGTGATGCGCCGCGCATTGGACAGGCCCGGATAGTTGCGGCAGGCGTCGAGCAATTCGCGGATCGGATATTTGCGATTGAGCGGCACCAATTGGTCGCGCAATTCGTCGGTCACCGCGTGCAGCGAAATCGCCAGCATCGAGCCGATCTCCGAGCCGGCGCGCGCAATCTCCGGCACCACGCCTGAGGTCGAGAGCGTGATGCGGCGCTTGGAGATGCTCAACCCGTCGCCGTCGGCGACGACACCGAGCCCGTCGCGCACCGCCTCGAAATTGTAGAGCGGCTCGCCCATGCCCATCATCACGATGTTCGAGACCAGGCGCTTTTCCTGCTCGGCGCCGGCCGGCGCCGCCGCGCGCTGCCAATCGTTCAGCCGATCGCGCGCGAGCACGACCTGCCCCGCGATTTCCGCCGCCGTCAGATTGCGGACGAGACGCTGCGTGCCGGTGTGGCAGAAGGTGCAGGTGAGCGTACAGCCGACCTGGCTCGACACGCACAACGTGCCGCGGTCGGTCTCCGGAATATAGACGCATTCGACTTCGTGCGGCGCGCCGCTGTGCTCGCCGGGAAGCCGAAGCAGCCATTTGCGCGTACCGTCGACCGAAATCTGCTCGGCGGCGACGTCGAGGCGGTCGAGCGTGAAACGCGCCGCCAGCGCCGTCCGCAAATCCTTCGACAGGGTCGTCATCTCGTCGAAGTTCTTCGCGCCGCGCACATAGAGCCAGTGCCAAATCTGCTGCACCCGCATGCGGCGCTGCCGCTCCGGCACATCGGCCGCGCCGAGCGCCTCGGCCAAGGCGTCGCGCGAAAGCCCGACCAGCGACGGCCTTTCCGGCGCCATATAGCGCTCAAGCGGAAGCTTCTCGACAAAAGCGGTCGAGGCTTCAGGTTTGGTCGCGGTCATTGAAGCAGTCATCGTCAATCCAAATCGCGGCAAGGCTTATGCTGTAAAGCCTGCGGCATAGATGGGGCGTCAATTCGGCTTTTCGATATCAGGCTAAGCCTTCGATATCAGGCCACGGCGCCGCAGCCTAGGAGGCGGTCGGCACAGGGTTTATTTGCGTTCCTACTTGCATTCCTGGCCGGTCCGATCGAGGGCCTGCGCCAACCCTTTAAGGCTGTAAGTATCGATCGATTGCGTGCCTTTGGCGGAAACGCCCTTCACCACGGCGGTTTGGCCGCCGCGCATGGCGCCGACCATGTTGGCCTCGTCGGCGGCGTTCTTGATCCAGGCGCCATCCTGCTGGGTGTAGAGCGGGAAGGCGGTCGAGCCGACGGCAGCGGTCGCATCCGCGCTCGGCTTGAACGGATAGCCGATGATGATCGAGATCTCGTTGCTCACTTTTTCCGCCGGCCGCGTCGAGATGAACATATAGGTCGGGTTGCGCGGCCGACCTGGCGGGGTTGTCTCCGCGGACGCCGGCTTGGCGATCGCAAAGCAGACCTTCTTGCCGCCGGGCGAAGCCGTATAGGCGCCCCAATCGGCATATTGCCCGAGCAATTTCGGCTGGGCGCCGCCCATGGCCGGAGGCACCATGGGCTTTGACGCCGGCGCCGCTGCAGCCGGCGCCGCGGGCTTCGTAGCCGGTTTGGGCTTCGGCTTCGCCGGCGCGGTCACCGCCGGCGCCGCCGTCTGTTGCGCGAAAGCAGGAGTGAGCAGCCCTGACAAGAACGCTGCCACAAGCAGCGCCGGTGACGTCAGCAGCGAAAGGACAACCAGCCATCGTTGACGGATGCGCATCGGCCCTCGCGGAAATGCTCCCCGCTGATTGATATCAAACCTGTGACATTTAATCCAATTCGACCCGAAAAGCCGCGTGACTAGCGGACTTGCGCTGTACCGGAATGACGCAAGGGCCGCTCAGGCACCCGGGCTGATTCGGACGAGTGGTAAATGTGTGACGTCCGACACAGCCGCATCCGCCGCTCCGTCCAATAATGGGGACGTTGAGAGACGCGCGGCGGGGTGGCTATTCGCGCAACACCAGGCCTCCCCAGCGCGCGTGATGATGGGGAATACGTGCCTTGAGCCTGACAGAGTGGACGCACAACGAAATTCCATCGCCAGCGCGCCGGCAGACGGTAGGCGTGGCTGGCGATCTCGACGAGCTTTTGACCGCGGTCGGCAACGATCGCGACGGCGAGGCCTTCGCGCTGCTGTTCGATCACTTCGTGCCGCGCGTGCAGGCTCAGATGGTCAGGCTTGGGCTGGCGCCTTTTGCCGCAGCCGACGTCACCCAGGATGTGATGGAGACGATCTGGCGCAAGGCGCATCTCTTCGATCCGAGCAAAGCGGCCGCCGCAACCTGGGTCTTTCATATCGCCCGCAACCGCCGCATCGACGTGAGACGGCGCAGCCGCGAGACGGTCTGCGCGATCGAGGATTTCTTCGATATTCCCGATCCCGCAAACGGCAGCGACGACTGTATGGATTGCACGCAGCGCGAACAGTGTCTGCGCCGGGCGTTGCGGCTCTTGCCGCACGAGCAGTTCGCGCTGGTCAAGCTTGCCTTCTATGACGGGCTGTCGCATGCCGCGATCGCGCAGCGCACGGAGCTGCCGCTCGGCACGGTGAAGTCCCGGCTGCGGCTTGCCTTCTCCCGCCTGCGCCGCTGCCTGGTTGATGCCGGAGTGACGGAAGCCTGATAAGACAAAGTCTGATAAGACTTGGGCATGAAAGCCGTTCTCTGCCGTAAGTTCTGCACCCCCGACGATCTTGAGCTCGCCGATCTGCCGGAGCCGACAGCCGGCCCCGGTGAGGCCGTGGTGCGCATCAAATCGGCCGCGCTGAACTTCTTCGACACCCTGATCATTGCCGGCAAATATCAGCACAAGCCGCCGTTTCCATTCTCGCCGGCAGCGGAATTTTCCGGTGTCGTCGAGAGTGTCGGTACTGGCGTGAGCGATGTCGGTCCAGGCGACCGGGTGATGGGCAATACCGGCTGGGGCGGCGCGCGCGAGGCGGTCGCCGTCCCGGCGAATATTCTGGTCAAAGTCCCGGATGGGCTCGATTTCGATCGCGCCGCGGGCCTTACCGTCACTTACGGCACGACGCTCTATGCGCTGCGCGTGCGCGCGGAGTTGAAATCTGGCGAGACACTGGTCGTGCTCGGCGCCTCAGGCGGCACCGGGCTTGCGACCGTCGAGATCGGCAAGGTGATGGGCGCGCGCGTGATCGCCTGCGCCTCGTCCGACGAAAAGCTTGCATTCGCCCGCGCCCATGGCGCCGCCGAGACCGTGAATTATGCCAGCGAAGATTTGCGCGCGGCGCTGAAGCGGCTCGGCGGCGAGCGCGGCGTCGACGTGATCTACGATCCGGTCGGCGGGCCCTATGCCGAGCCGGCGGTGCGCTCCATGGCTTGGAACGGGCGCTATCTCGTCATCGGTTTTGCCGCCGGCGAAATCCCAAAACTGCCGCTCAATCTGGTGCTGCTCAAGAATTGCGATATCCGCGGCGTCGCCTGGGGCTCCTGGGTGCAGCGAGAGCCGCAGGCCCAGCGCGAATTAATGAAGGACATCGTCAACTGGGCGGCGGCGGGCAAGCTCAGCGCGCATGTGCACGCGACCTACCCGCTCGCGGATATCGCCGCGGCATTGAAAGCGATCGCCGACCGCAAAGTCATGGGCAAGGTCGTCCTGCACCCGTAGCCAGAGCATGATCCGGAAAAGTGGAAGCCGGTTTTCCGAAAAGATCATGCGCGGCGAAAATCTATGCCTGACGCATCCGCTCCAGCGTGAGCTTCGCCGCTTCACGGTGCTCCGGCTTGATGTGCGAAGAAAATAGCTTCATGGCACCTGCCAGCACAGCGGCGTCGTCGGCATAGCCGAGCACGGGGATCGAATCCGGGATCAGATCGTCGGGCACGATGAAATAGACGACCGCGCCGACAAGCGCGAGCTTCACATAGACCGGGGTGTTGCGGTCGAAGGCACAATAATGCGCGGTGAGCGCATCCTCGACGAACGGGATATTGGCTGCTTCGCGCTTGAGCTTCTTCCAGATCCGCTGCCGCAACTCGCCCTCGTCGGCGGCGAACCGGCGCGTGCGCGCGGCAAAGTCGCTCCTGAAATTCTGCCAGGAACTCCGGCCGGAATCCTGCCGAGAAGTCCGAGTGGAATCTGGTCCGGATTCTGGTCCGGATTGTTGCCAAGAAAATCCCTGCCAGCTCGTGGCTTGATCGCGGAACCACATTGGCCCCTCCTTGCGCCGCGCCGCGGCTCATATCGGATAAAAGTGGCCGCGAAAGGCGGCGGCCGCAAGGCGGCTCGCGCCGCCATTGCGCTTGAGCGTGATCCTATCGGAAAACCGGTTTCCACTTTTCGGATCGCGCTCTATTTATGCGACGATTTTGTCCATGATCTCAGCGAGCTTGATGTCGAGCTCGGTCACGCCGCCGGCATCGTGCGTCGACAACGTCACCTCGACGGTCTTATAGACGTTGAACCATTCCGGATGATGGTCGAGCCTCTCGGCAACCAAAGCCGCGCGCGTCATGAAGCCGAAGGCCTCGTTGAAATCGGCAAAGATGAACTTTCTGCTGATGGCGTCGCGGCCACCGACCTCGCTCCAGCCCTTGAGCCGGCCGAGCGCACTCTTGCGCGCCTCGCCGGAAAGTTTCTGCGTCATATGCAATTCCCCTGGTGAAGCGGAAACGGCCCGTCGAACACGCCGCCCTACCTAGCAAACAGCGCCTCCCCACGCGAGGTTCCCCAGGTCTCAACCAAGATGTGATCGGCAACACGGAGGCGCTCCGCCGAGACCTGATAAGGGTGCGTAACGGCTGAGTCGGCCGGGCCGCGCCAAAGTCAGGCCATAAGTCGGACCGAAATTGACGAGCCCCGGCTGGCCGGGATTAACCAAAGCTCGGCATTGAACCGCCTCCGCTGGGGGACGACATACGAACGACTAGGGCCAGACGCCAGGAGGCGTGTTAAGATTTGCTATGCCGCCCGGACCACATCGCCCGCCCGTGGCCCAGAGACTTTGGTTGTTCCGCCGCGCCGAGCAGGCCAGCGGCCCGCCAGGCGTTGCGCCCGGCTCAACGTCGACGAAAGCCATGAATTTCGAGTCGCTCGAGCATATGGTGCGAGGCCGGATGCGGATGTTCCTGCGGAACACCGTGCTGGTCACCATTCTCGGCGCCATCGTCCTCGGCGCCGCCGTCTGGGGCGCCATTTACTACAGCCAGGAGCGCGATCGCCTGCGGATCGCCGCAGGACCGCTCGACACGCGGTTCGTCGGCGTGCTGTCGGACCAGATCGCGAGCGAACACCGCGACCTGCACCTCGAGCTTGTTGCGACGAATAGCACCCAGGGCGCCGCGCAGGCCATGACCAAAGGTCAGGCCGATCTTGCCATCCTGCCGAGCGATCTCGACGACACGCTCAATTGGCCGGTCGTCGCCATTCTGCGGCAGAACGTGATCGCGCTGGTCGTTCCGGCAGCGGCGCCCGCGGCGACGCCGAAGCCGGAAGAATCTGCCGCCGCCAAGCCCGCCAAAGGCGGCAAAGAGGGCAAGAGCAAGAGCGGCAAAGGCGACAAGACCGCGAAAGCGTCAAAGGGCAAATCCGGCAAGGCCGCGAAGACCGCAAAGAACGACGCCAGTGACGATAGCGACACCAGCGACGACAGCAATTCGTCAAGCGACAGCAAGTTCGGCAAAGTCAGCGATCTCGCCGGCAAGCGCGTCGGCATCGTCACCGGCAACGAGGCGACCAGAGGTCTGCTCGAGCTGGTGCTGAGCCATTACGGCGTTGTGCTCGACAAAGTGACGATATCCGAGATCGATCCGAAAGACGTCGCCAACGCCGTCAAAACCAATAAGATCGATGCGTTGCTGGTTGCCGGCCCGGCGACCGGCAGAGCGATTTCCGATGTCATTACCGCAGCCACGCAGAACGGCGTCGCGCCGAATTTCATCGAGATCGATCAGGCCGACGGCATCGCCAAGCGCGATCCTGCTTTCGCTTCGGACAGCATCGATGCCGGCACTTTCGGCGGCTCGCCGCCGTCGCCGAGCGACGACCTCAAGACGCTCAGCTTCGCCGAATATCTGGTAGCGCGCCGCTCCGTCAGTTCGTCGACCATCGCCGCTCTGTCGAAGGTGATCTACACGTCGCGGCAGGCGATCGCGGCCGCAATGCCGCGGGAGGCCAAGATCGAGGCGCCGGCGACCGATAAGGACGCCGATATCGTCGCCCATCCCGGCGCGCTCGCTTATCTGACCGACAGCCAGCAGACGTTCTGGGACAAATACGGCGACGACATCTTCTACGGCATGCTGATCTTCCCGGTGTTCGGCTCGGCCATCGCCGCCGTCGCCAGCTATTTGCGCAGCGACTCCCGCACCCGGCGGCTGCGGCTGTTGCAGAAAGTGCTGGACCTGGTGCGCAAGGCGCATGCGGCGCAGAGTCTCGAAGCGCTGGAGCACTTGCAACTGGACGCCGACAATCTGGTCATCGCCATCGTCCATCAAAGCGAGCACGAGGAATTCGACGAGACCGTGCGGATGTCGTTCTCGTTCGCGCTCGACCAGCTCCGCTTCGCCATCGCCGGGCAGCGGACCGCGATCCTCGACCATGCCGGCGCGGGCGTGCGCGAAGCGGCGCCGGCCATCGCGCCTAGCGGTTCCGGCCCGGCAGCAGGGTCCAAAATCGCCGCGGCATAAATTCCTTAAACGCCGGGGATTTATCAAAAGCCCGAGCCGGCAACGGGACGCCGTTACCTTAACGGGACGGCACTATTGTGCTCTGCACAAACTTTGATTGCTTCCGGCGCAAAAAGCCCTATATACGGCGCACAAACGCGGGCCCCTGGCGATCCTTGCTTGTGATCCTCGGGGGCCCGCCTTTGATTCCCGGATAGCTCTTATGAACCTGCGCAATATCGCCATCATCGCCCATGTCGACCACGGCAAAACCACGCTGGTCGACCGCCTGCTGCAGCAATCAGGCTCGTTTCGCGACAATCAGCGTGTCGTTGAGCGGGCAATGGATTCCAACGACCTCGAACGCGAGCGCGGCATCACCATCCTCGCCAAGGCCACCTCGCTGGTCTGGAACGATACCCGGATCAACATCGTCGACACCCCCGGCCACGCCGATTTCGGCGGCGAGGTCGAGCGCATCCTCAACATGGTGGATGGCGCGCTGGTCCTGGTCGACGCCGCCGAGGGGCCGCTGCCGCAGACCAAATTCGTCGTCTCCAAGGCGCTCAAGATGGGGCTCAAGCCCATCGTGGTGATCAACAAGGTGGACCGCGCCGATGCGCGCGCCACCGAGGTCGCCAATGCGGTATTCGACCTGTTCGCAGCGCTCGACGCCACTGACGAGCAGCTCGATTTCCCGATCCTTTACGGCTCCGCCAAGCAGGGCTGGATGGCGATGTCCGAGGACGGCCCGAAGGACCAGGGCATGGCGCCCTTGTTCGATCTGGTGCTGCGCCATGTGCCGCCGCCCAAGGTCGAGGATGGCCCGTTCCGCATGCTCGGCACCATTCTCGAATCCAACCCCTATCTCGGCCGCATCGTCACCGGCCGCATCAGCTCCGGTTCGGTGAAGCCGAACCAGCCGGTCAAGGTCATCGACCGCAACGGCGAACTGATCGAAGAAGGCCGCGTCACCAAAGTGCTCGCCTTCCGCGGCCTCGAGCGCGCGCCGATCGAGGAAGGCTTTGCCGGTGACATCGTCGCCATCGCCGGCCTGCCGGAAGCTTTCGTCTCGCACACGCTGTGCGCGCCGGAAGTCACCGAGCCGCTGCCGGCGCAGCCGATCGATCCGCCGACCCTGACCATGACGTTCCGCATCAACGATTCGCCGCTCGCCGGCACCGAAGGCGACAAGGTGCAGAGCCGCGTCATCCGCGACCGGCTGCTGCGCGAAGCCGAAGGCAATGTGACGCTGCGCATTTCCGAATCGAACGAAAAGGATTCCATGGAAGTCGCCGGCCGCGGCGAATTGCAGCTCGGCATTCTCATCGAGACCATGCGCCGCGAAGGCTTCGAACTCGCGGTGTCGCGGCCGAAAGTGCTGTTCCAGCATGGCCCGTCCGGCGACCTGCTCGAGCCGATCGAGGAAGTCGTCATCGACGTCGACGAGGAACATTCCGGCGTCGTCGTGCAGAAAATGGCCGAGCGCAAGGGCGAGATGGTCGAGATGCGTCCGTCCGGCGGCGGCCGCACCCGGCTGATCTTCTACGCACCGACCCGCGGCCTCATCGGCTATCAGGGCGAGTTGCTCACCGACACCCGCGGCACGGCGGTGATGAACCGGCTGTTTCATGCCTACGGCCCGCATCGCGGCGACATCACCGGACGCCGGAACGGCGTGCTGATCTCGACCGATCAGGGCGAGGCCGTGGCTTACGCGATGTGGAACCTCGAAGACCGCGGCCCGATGATGATCGAGCCGGGCTGGAAGGTCTATCGCGGCATGATCGTCGGCGAGCACACGCGCGGCAACGATCTCGAAGTCAACGTGCTCAAGGGCAAGAAGCTCACCAATATCCGCACCCATTCCAAGGACGAAGCGATCCGGCTCACGCCGCCGATTCGTATGACCCTAGAAAAGGCGCTGGCTTATATCGAGGACGACGAACTCGTCGAAGTGACGCCGAAATCCATCCGCTTGCGCAAAAAACTGCTCGATCCGAACGATCGCAAGCGCGACGAGCGGCGCAAAGAAGCCGAGCGCGTGTGAACAAGTCCGGTGCCGCGCCGCGCGCGCGGTACCGGTTGACCTCACGACCTGCCCATCCTGTCACAAATTGCGACACCTTCGGAATATCTCCGGCGCGGAAACCCGGAAAGCGTGACGCTATTGCAACAGGGTGTGGGGATCGCCGCGGGCGCCTGTATTTTTTCTTTCGCAATTCTGGCCAAGCCCGATCTTTTGGCTAATAATCCACATCGTTAACTGAACGTGAATCTCTGCCCTTGAGTTGCCTGGAATCGGCTGCTTTGATCGAAGCACGAGCATCGCATCATGAGCACAGTCCTTATCGAAATCCGCCGCGCTACATCGCGTGACGCCGCCGACGTGGCGGAGGCGCACGATGAGGCTTGGCGTATGGCCTATCAGGGCATCATTCCCGGCACCGAACTCGAAAAGCTGATCAATCGCCGCGGTCCGGCGTGGTGGGAATCGGCGATCCGCAAGGGCAGCCGCATCGCGCTTTTGCAATTCGGCGACAAGATCGCGGGCTACGCCAATTACGGGCGCAATCGCGCGCGCAGCCTCTATTATGATGGCGAGATCTACGAGCTTTATCTGCGGCCGGAATTCCAAGGCCTCGGCTTCGGCCGGCGGCTGTTCACCGCAGCGCGCCGCGATCTGGTGCAGAGCTCGATGAAGTCCTTGATCGTATGGGCGCTGTCGGAAAACGAGAACGCGGTGGAATTCTATCGCGCGCTCGGCGGCAAAGCCGTGGCGCGATCGTCGGAGAAATTCGGCGCGCGCGTGCTCGACAAGGTCGCCTTCGGCTGGAATAGCTGAAAAGACTAGATTGACGGCGGCGGCAGCTTGGCCTGCATGCAGGCGGCGCGCAGCGTATTCACCAACAGGCACACGATCGTCATCGGCCCGACGCCGCCGGGCACCGGCGTGATCGCGCCCGCAACCTCGACCGCTTCGGCAAAACACACGTCGCCGACGATCTTGGATTTGCCGTCTGCGCCGGGGACCCGATTGATGCCGACATCGATCACGGTTGCGCCCGGCCTGATCCAGCCGCCGCGAATGAATTCGGCGTGGCCGATGGCGACGAACAGCAAGTCGGCGCGCCGGCACAGATCCGGCAGGTTTCGCGTATGCGTATGCGCGATCGTGACGGTCGCGTTGGCGGCAAGAAGAAGCTGACCGAGCGGATTGCCGACAATGTTGGAACGGCCGACGACAAGCGCATCGAGTCCGTCGAGCGACGGGCGTGCCGAAGCGGCAAGCTTCATGCAGGCGATCGGCGTGCAGGGAATGAGCGTCGGCAGTTTTGCCGCAAGCCGCCCGAAATTGATCGGATGAAAGCCGTCGACATCTTTATCCGGGGAAACGCTGCCGACGGCGCGCGCGGCATTGATCTGCGGCGGCAGCGGCAGTTGCACCAGAATGCCGTGCACAGCGGGATCGGCATTGAGCTTGGCGATAAGCGCCAACAAGTCCGCCTCGCTGGTATCGGCCGGCAATTGATGATCGAACGGCCGCATGCCGGTTTCGATCAAGGCGCGCGCTTTGCTCGCGACATAGGTTTTGCTCGCGGCATTGTCGCCGACGAGAACCACCGCGAGTCCGGGAACCAGCCCATGCGCTGCAGTCAGCCGCCGCGTCTCGGCCGCGACCTTGACGCGCAGATCGGCGGCGATCGCTTTGCCGTCGATGATTTTCGCGCTCATGACGTCCCCTTCGCCGGCACTTTTGCGGTCTGTTGCGCCAGCCGTTCCAGCGCCGCTGCGAGCGTGTGGACGTCGCCGGCGATCCGAAGCCGCTTGAGGCGCGCCGTGGCGCCGGCCGCGAACGCAACCTGCCGCGGCGCGATGCCGAGTTCCTTGGCGATGAGCCGCCGCAACGCCTCATTGGCCTCGCCTTCGACCGGCGCCGCGCGCACGCGCGCTTTGAGCACCGGCCGGCCGTCGGCGCGGCATTCGACGCCTTCGATTGCGTCGCGTGCGCTCCGCGGAGTCAGCCGCACGTCGAGCGCGACGCCGTCAGGCATTGGCGTCCAGGGTCGCGATGACACCCGTGAGGCCATCGCGCTCAATAGACGTTGGGCAGGATGTAAATCTCGATCACGCGTTGAATGAAAATGATGATCAGAAAGAGAATGACCGGCGAGATATCGATGCCGCCGAGATTCGGCATGAAATTGCGAATCGGGCGCAGCGCCGGATCGGTGATGCGATAGAGAAAATCGCCAATCATGGCCACGACCTGGTTGCGCGTATTGACCACGTTGAAAGCGACAAGCCAGGAGAAGATCGCCATCGCAATCACAATCCACATATAGAGCGAGAGAGCGATATCGATGACTTCGAAGAGAGCGCGCATGGACCTGCTTTGGGTTGGAGCGTGATCCGGAAAAGCGGCAACCGGTTTTCCGAAAAGATCACGCTTAATCAAAATGCTAGAGCGGCACCTGGAACGATCTCGCTCCGGCGATGGCGGGAAATTAGCGATTTGCGGGTTCCCGAACAAGCCATCGGATTTTGCCTGTTTTCGACCCGTGTTTCGACCCTTGTTTCGACCCTTGCCGCCGCTACACCCAATCCTTGACACCCGGAAAAGGCGGCCCTAAATGGCCCGCACTCGCCGAACCGGCCATTTGCGCCGGTTGCAGCCTTAGGCGGGGGCCGTAGCTCAGTTGGGAGAGCGCCTCGTTCGCAATGAGGAGGTCAGGGGTTCGACTCCCCTCGGCTCCACCAGCCTTCGCTCGCTGCGCGAGCTACGGCTCGGCAAGCCAGCCTGAGCCGGAATTGTCTCCTTCATTCTCGCCCGTCATGTCCAAGCTCGCGCTGGGCATTCCGAAATAGCTGGCATAGCGAAACACATGGCATTTTGCCTTGGCCGGCCGGGACAAGTCGTGCCGCGACGGATAAACAACGACGGCAATGACGCAGAGTGATTCCACCCCGGCCACATCGCTTTGGCGCCACCCTGCCTTTCTGCGTTACCTTTATGTGCGGGTAGCCGCGTCGGTGGCGCTGCAGATCCATGTGGTCGCGGTCGGCTGGCAAATGTATGCGCTGACCGGCAGCCCGTTCCAGCTTGGACTCATCGGGCTGGTGCAGTTCATCCCGGCGATTTGTCTGTTTCCCCTCACCGGCCATGTCGCCGACCGCTTCGACCGGCGCTGGGTCACCTTTATCGGCGAGGTCGTCGAGGCGGTGGCGGTCGCGATCCTCGCCGTGGCGAGTTTCGCCGGCCATCTGACGCCGGACTTGCTGCTCGCCATGGCCTTTGTGGTCGGCACCGGACGCGCCTTCGAACAGCCGAGCGTGCAGACTGTGCTGCCGAATGTCGTGCCGGCACGAATACTTCCAAACGCGGTGGCGGCCTCGACCTCAGGCTCGCAGACTGCCGTCGTCGCCGGGCCCGCGCTCGGCGGTATCCTGATTTCCCTCAGTCCGACGCTGGTATTTACGGTCTGCGCCGTGATCTGGTTCACCGCCGGACTTGCAATGATCACGGTCGCGATGGAGCGAACGGCTGCGGCACGCCCGGTGCTCGACTTGAAAACACTGTTCAGCGGCGTGGCGTTCATCCTCCGCCAGAAGGTGGTGCTCGGCGCCATTGTGCTCGACATGCTGGCGGTGCTGCTCGGCAGCGTGATGGCGCTGTTGCCGATTTTCGCCCGCGACATTTATGTCATCGGCCCGCTCGGCTTCGGCATTTTGCGCGCGGCGCCGGCCGTCGGCGCCATTGTCACCGGGCTTGTGCTGGCACGCTGGCCGGTTTCCGATCGCGTCGGCCGGGTGATGTTCATCACCGTCACCATATTCGGCATCGGCACGCTTTTGCTGGGGCTGGCGCCAAATTTCATTTTCGCTATCGCCGCGATGGCCGTCATCGGCGCGTCCGACACGATCAGCGTCGTGATCCGGCAGACCATGGTGCAGTTGCGCACGCCGGACGCGATGCGCGGCCGGGTCTATGCGGTCAATTCCATGGCGGTGATCACGTCGAACCAGCTCGGCGATTTTCGCGCCGGCGCGTGGGCCGCATTCTTCGGCACCATCCCGTCGGTGCTGATCGGAGGGGTCAGCATTCTTGCCGTGGTGCTGGTGTCGCGATGGATGTTCACGGAACTCTATGAATCCCGGCGCTACGGCGTGGCCGATCCGCAATAGAACCAGCGCAGGAGCCGGCGCAGCCCGGCGACTTTGATCTTTCAAATACAACTTATAGATGATATTATCGCCTCGATGCTACCATAGCGGAGGGCGGCGATGGGCGTGCTATCGATCGAAGAAGTACTGGCCGCCGAGGCGAGGGCAATCCATGGCGAAAATTCGGGATTCGTCCAACCGAACGCGCCCAGCAATCAAAGCCAGCATGAAGCGCGCAAGCAGTTGAATGCCGACACGCGGCCTGCCGGCACCGCCGAAGCAAAAACGGCAGCAACCAGCGATGACGAGAACAGGCGAAAGTTTTACCGGTCCCTGAACAAGTTGAACCGCGTGGCGCTGTGCTGTTCGGGCGGCGGCATTCGCAGCGCCACATTCTGCCTCGGGGTCATTCAAGCTCTGGCGCATTACGACGTTACCAAGCTCGCGACGGCGGCCGCATCTGCTCAGAGCGCCGTAGCCAAGACCAAAACGCCCGAAGCCAAAATCGACCCGAACCATTCGCTGCTCGGCCGTTTCCACTATCTCTCGACCGTATCCGGCGGCGGCTATATCGGCTCATGGCTGTCGGCCTGGCGCGCCCGCGCCGATTTCGCGACCGTGATAAATGATCTGACCGGCCGCCCCCAAGGCGCAGATGTCGAGCCGCCGGCGATCTCGTGGCTGCGCGCCTACAGCAATTATCTAACGCCGACGCTCGGCATCACCTCGGCCGACACCTGGGCCGCCGTTGCGATCTTCGTACGCAATCTCATTCTCAATTGGCTCGTCATCATTCCCGTCGTCTGTATCGCACTTCTGCTCCTGAAGCTCATCGCCACTGGCTCGGTCTTGATCGCACATAGCGGAAACAACTCGCTGGTGTTCGGGGTTCTTCTCGCCGGAGCCGTAGCTTTGATCCTCGCGCTGGCTTTCACCACCATGCACCGTCCGGCACGGCGGTACGTGCGAGAAGGCATCGCTCCCGATGAGGCCCGCAATGTCTCTCAGGGGCGCTTTCTGTGGGGCGATCTCTTATGGGCCGTGATCTCGGCCGTGGCGCTCGCAATCGTCTTTTCTTCGCGTTCCTTTGCGCTGCATCTCGGCGGCGATTGGGCCAGTCTGCCGCTGATCGAGCGGCTTAGCCTGAGCGCTCTGGTTAAGCCGGTTGACCTGATTTGGGTAACCGCCATTGTCGCGGCTGTCATCTATCTCGCCGGTTGGATTGTCGGAACCGCGTCGGCATGGATCGCATATTTCGTGGGCGCGACCAAAGCGTCGCCTCCTCCGCCCAGTTGGTGCGACCTTGTCGATCTTGCCGCCTGCGGCGGATCCGGTCTGATCTATGGCGCGCTCATAGCGCTTGGCGCCGACCTCTATGCGCTCCTTCAACCCTACACGACCGATCCGTTAGGGCCGTCGGACGACATCCGATGCTTGTTGTTGCCAATCATCTTTGGCGTGCCATGGGTATTGCTGTCCCAGCTGATGGCGGAAATCATCTTTGTCGGCCTGGTGAGCTACGAGCGCGATTCCGATCCTGATCGCGAGTGGCTGGGCCGCGCCGCTGGTTGGTTTGCCGCGACTTCAGTCGTCTGGGCGGTTGGCGCATTGCTCGTTTTTGCCGGCGAACAGTTCGTACAAATCGCCCACAGCAAGGCTCATGCCTATGTCGCCGCCTCCGGAGGCATCATCACTGTCGTTTCCGGCATCGTCACCGCGCTGCTCGGCAGCAGTGGCAAGACAGCGGCGAAGACTGGCGGCAAAAGCAGCCGCACCGCTCTAGTCTACAACATCGTGTTGGCGGTAACCGGTCCGATCTTCGCTGCCGGATTGATCATCGGGCTTTCAATCGGTCTCGATGCCGCATTATTCAACGACTCTTTGATCCAGCGATTGCAAGGCAGCAAGGACGCGGCCTCCCTTTGGCCGACCTTGCAGTGGCTGTTGATCGGTTTGGGCGTCATCGTCGCGATCGCGCTGCTCGCCTCTTATTGCGTCAATATCAACCGCTTCTCCTTGCATGCGCTCTATCGCAACCGGCTGATCCGCGCCTATCTCGGCGCCTCGTGTGCGGTACGTCATCCCGACCCGTTCACCGGCTTCGATGGCGACGACAACATTCGCGTCCACGAGCTATGGTCGAAAAAAGCCGAAGAGAACAAGCATCGGCTGTTTCACGTCATCAATATTGCGCTCAACGTGGTGTCGACCAAGCGGCTGGCCTGGCAAGAACGCAAAGCGGAATCGTTCACCGTCTCTCCGTTGCATTGCGGCAGCGCTTATGTCGGATTTCGGCCGAGCGACGAATATGGCGACGGTCCGGATAAGTATAAAAAAGTCGAATGCGACGACGGCAAAAAGGATCCGACCAAAGTCGCTGACGCAGGGCAACCCGCGACAAGCGACAAGGCAGACCGGCCCACGACGGACTACGACGAGCAGCGCAAATGGGGTATCGCGCTCGGCACGGCGATGGCGATTTCAGGCGCCGCGGTCAGCCCGAATATGGGCTATCACTCGTCGCCGTCGATCTCGCTCTTGCTGGCGCTGTTCAATGTGCGGCTCGGCTGGTGGCTCGGCAATCCCGGCAAGCAGGGCAGCAAAACCTACCAAACCGAAGGTCCGAACTGGGCGGCCAAGCCGCTGTTCTTCGAGGCATTCGGGCAGACCACCGACGAAAGCCGCTACGTCTATTTATCCGATGGCGGCCATTTCGAAGATCTCGGGCTTTATGAAATGGTGCGGCGGCGTTGCCGTTTGATTGTCGTCATCGACGCCGGCGGCGATCCGAACTTCGCCTTTGAGGATCTCGGCAATGCGGTGCGTAAAATCTATATCGATCTCGGCATCAGGATCGTCTTCGACGGGCTGGACAAACTGCGCAACCGTCCGACCAAAGCGGATGGGCCTGCTGATAAGATCTCCTATCACGCCATCGGCATCATCGACTATCGGAGCGCCGACGGCGACGATTGCACGAACGGACACGTGCTCTATATCAAGCCGGCCTATCACGGCACCGAAGGCGCCGGGATTGTCAGCTATGCAACCGCACACGACACGTTCCCCCACGAAGACACCGCCGATCAGTGGTTTTCCGAATCGCAGTTCGAGAGTTACCGCTCGCTTGGGGTCGAGATCACCAACAACATTCTCGACCACGACGTGTCGATGCCTGATGATAAAAAGCCCCTGAACGAGATTCTCGCTGGCCTGAGGTAACGGCCCGATATGGCGAGCGGTTTTGGCCCTGTTACGGGCTTGAGCATCGCCGCGCCACATTTTCCGATCAGGCAACATCCGAAATCCACCAAGCGGGTCCCGCAGGAAGGGCCGGTATGGTGACCTTTGCAGCGGCCGTCCGACTGCGGCATATTCGTGGCTGAGTGTTTGCGGGCGACAGGGCAGGAGAAAGTATGCGATTGCTGACACTTCGCGCCGTTTGTCGCGTGATCGGGCTCGTCCTCGCGCTCGGCATTATCCCATTACCGGCCCATGCTGCGGCGGCCTGCGGCGGCGATTTCGGCGCCTGGCTGCAGGGTCTCAAGCAGGACGCTGCCGCCGCCGGCGTGTCGCAACGCACGATTCAGGCAGCGCTTGCCAACGTCACCTACGATCCGACCATTGTCGCCCGCGACCACGCCCAGGGCGTGTTCAAGCAAAGCTTCGAGCAGTTCTCCGGCCGCATGGTGCCGCCGCGGCTCTCGCGCGGGCGCAATATGCTCATTCAATACGGCTCGATTTTCAACAAGATCGAAGACCAGTTCGGCGTGCCGGGTCCGGTGATTGTCGCCATCTGGGGCCTGGAAACCGATTTCGGCACCAATCCGGGAAAATTCCCGACCATCCGCTCGCTGGCGACCTTGGCCTATGACTGCCGCCGGCCCGACAAGTTCCGCAGCGAGACCATCGCGGCACTGCAGATCGTCGATCGTGGCGACATGTCGCCGGCCGACATGCACGGCGCCTGGGCCGGCGAGATCGGCCAGACGCAATTCCTGCCGTCGTCCTATCTGAAATATGCCGTGGATTACGACGGCAACGGCCGCCGCGATCTTATTCGCAGTGTCCCCGACGTGCTCGCCTCGACCGCCAATTATCTGAAAGGCTATGGCTGGCAGCGCGGCCAGCCCTGGGGGGAAGGCACCGCTAATTTCCAGGTGCTGCTGCAGTGGAACGCGTCGCAGGTCTATACCAAGACCGTCGCTTATTTCGCGCAGCAACTTGCGGCGGGCTGGAAGTAGAGCCGGATCCCGAAAAGTGGAAACCGGCTTTCGGAAAAGATCATGCTCAAACGAAAAATCCAGGCTCAATAGGCGCTGAGCAGATCGATCTTGGCATTGGCCAGAATCAGACGCTTGGCAAGGATCGCCGCGAGATTGCGCGCGATGCGCTCGGCGATCTGCGGGTGCTCGTTGCGGAAGCGGTTGAATTCGGCAATCGGCAATTCCAGGCAGAGGACACTGGTATCGGCCCAGACATCGGCGGTGCGCGGCTCATCGAGCAGCGTCATCTCGCCGAACGCCATGCCCTCGTCGAGGCTGGCGAGGCGGACGCCACTCGGCAATTTGACGCTCACCATGCCGCTTTGCAGAAAGAACAGCGACGAAGCCGGTTCGCCGGCTGCGATGATACGCTGCCCGGCGCTATAGGCGCGCGCGGCGCCGAGCGCGGTCAGATCGGCGAGTTCCCGGTCGGACAGCCCCGCCAGCAGCGCCTGCTCCTTGATATGCGCGGCATTGGCCGCGCCGATATAGCCGCCGTACCGAAAGATGATCTGATCCTCGGCCCATTCTATCGCTTCGTCGAGCAGCGTGAACATCCGCACTTTCGGGATATCGGCAATGAGCGGGTCGATCGCGGTCCAGATCGCCGATTTCGGCTCGATGCCGGCGAGCAGCGTCGTGGTCGTGGGCGAGGCGGTGCGCAAATTGTCCGCCAGCAACATCCCCGCGGCATGCGTAATGGAAGCAACGCGGCGAAAATCGAGAATGAGGATTTGCACCGACCGGTCGCCAAGCTGCCGCGACACATAGTCGATGGTGGCGAATGTCAATGCGCCGACCAGCTCGATGATGCGCACGTCCTCGTGGCGGGCTTCGAGAATTTGTTGATCGCGCGGCTTGCGGCTCCGGCGCGAAGCGATGCCGCCGATGTCGTAGTCGGCGATGATCGAGGTGCGCACATCGCCGGAGCGGTTGAGCATGTGCAGGCCGAAATGGGTCGACAGCGCTTCGCAGATTTTCAAGCCGCGCACGCTGTTGCCGTGGACGTCGAGCGGCGGCGAATAAGTTCCGAGGCCGAGCTGGGCGGGCAGCGCGGCGACGATGCCGCCGCCGACCCCGCTCTTGGCCGGCATGCCGACGCGATAAATCCACTCGCCGGCATAATCGTACATGCCCGAACTGGTCATGATGGATAGCGTCCGCGCCACCGTGTAAGGCGACATGACATGCGCCCCGGTGATCGGATTGACGCCGTTATTCGCAAGCGTCGCCGCCATGATAGCGAGATCGCGCGAGGTCACCAGCACCGAGCACTGGCGGAAATAGACATCGAGAACCGCGCTGACATCGCCTTCGATGACCGCATAATTGCGCAGCAAATAAGCGATGGCGCGATTGCGGTCTCCGGTCTCCCGCTCGGACGCGAAGACTTGCTCGTCGACACCGAGGTCGCGGCCGGCGAAACTCGACAGCGCCGCGCGGATACATTCGAACGCATCGCCGCCCTTCGCCTGATGGATCAGCCCGGAACAGGCGATGGCCCCGGAATTGACCATCGGATTGAACGGCCGGTTGTCGGGCCGCAACCGGATCGAGTTGAACGCATCGCCGCTCGGTTCGACGCCGATCACGGCCTCGACCTTCTCGGCGCCAAGCAGCTCCAATGCGAGCGCGAAGACGAAGGCCTTGGAGATCGACTGGATGGTGAAAAGGACGTCGCTGTCGCCGACCTCGTAGACATGGCCGTCGATGGTCGCCAGGCTGACGCCGAAATGGTTCGGATCGGCCTTTTTCAGCTCGGGAATATAGTCGGCGAGCGCGCCGCCATCGTCCTTCTGGAACTCCGCATGACAGCGGATCAAGAACCGATGCAGCGGCGATGTCGCCACCTCCCGCGAACCGCGGCCAATCAGATCAGGTGAATGCATAACGCCCCCGGCTCGAATTATGACGGTTTCTAAAATGCTTGAATAGCGGGGGTGCGTTTTTGCCGCAAAAAACAGGATCAGACCGCGTCGAGCCAGTGCTCCAGAAAGACGCTGAGCCAGGCGCGCGCGGAATAATCGTAGACGGCGCGGTCGGCGAAATGAGTGTGGCGCGGTTTGGCGCCGGGTAGCTCCATGCGCTCGTGGCCGCGCGTGGTCCATTTGTGCATCATGGCGTGGGTCACGTCAGGGTGGAATTGCAGCGCATAAGCGCGTCCCGCGCGAATAGCCTGCACCTCGAACGTATCGCCCTCGGCCAAAAGCTCGGCGCCGGGCGGCACGTCGAAACCCTCGCGATGCCATTGATAGACGCATTCCGGCCAGGTCTCGACCATAGTGCGCCCGGCCGCAGTGGGATGGATCGGGTAATAGCCGATCTCGGCATGGCCATTGGGATGCTTGAACACTTTGCCGCCGAGTTGCCGCGCGCACATTTGCGCGCCGAGGCAGATGCCGAGAAAGGGCTTGCTCTCCTTCATCGGCACCGCGATCCAATCGATCTCGGTGCGGATGAATTCGTCCTCGTCATTGGCGCTCATCGGGCCGCCGAAGATGATGGCTCCGGCATGGTCGGCCATGGTCCTCGGCAGCGGCTCACCGAAGCGCGGGCGGCGCACATCGAGCCGGTATCCCAGCGTTTGCAGGGCGCATCCGATGCGGCCGGGTGTCGAGTGCTCCTGGTGGAGGACGATCAGTATCTGCTGTTGCATCAGTTCAAACGAACACGCTTTTTTTATAGGTAGCGTGTTCGCGAATGGAATCAATACTTTCCCGACACGGCAGGACTGCGAAAGTCAGCGGCCTTTGCCGGCGCCGGTGCGCTGATCGACGGCGCGCAAGAGCAGCGCATGGGGGGCAAAGCGCATGAAGGACACTGCGAGCTTGTTGCCCAAGCCGGCCACGACCACACGCTGGCCGCGCATGAGGCCATCGTAGCCGATCTGGGCGACGCGATCCGGCGGCAGTTCGATCATCTTGGTGGCGTTCGGGAGATCCAATTTCGCCCGCGCCTGGAATTCGGTCGGCACCGGTCCCGGACAGAGCGCGGTCACTTTGATGCCACGGCCGGCCCATTCCTGATGCAGGGCTTCGGTGAAGGACAGCACATAGGCTTTGGTAGCGTAGTAGACCGCCATGCCGGGCCCGGGCAGAAAGGCCGCGATCGAGGCGACATTGAGCAGGCCGCCGCGATGGCGCTCAAGGCTGTCGACGAAAGTGAGCGACAATTCGGTGAGCGCGCGCACATTGAGATCGACCATGCCGAGCTGCTCGTCGCGGTCCAGCGTTGCCGCATCGCCCATCAAACCGAAGCCGGCATTGTTGACGACGAAGTTCGGCTCGAGCTCGAGGAGTTGCAGCTGGGCGGCGATCTTGGCCGCCGCGTCGCGCTGCTCAAGATCGGACGCGAGCACCAGCGGGCGCGGCCGTCCAGCCGTGGCGATATCGTCGGCGAGCGCATTGAGCCGGTCGGCGCGGCGCGCCACCAATACGAGTTCGTGCCCGTGCGCGGCAAAAACCCGCGCCATTGCCGTGCCGATGCCGGCGGACGCACCGGTGATCAGCGTGACCGGCTTCATGCGCCGCTCCTCTCCTCGTCCTCACCCGCTATCGCCGCACCCTCATCCTCGCCGCCGATCTGCCGCCGCAATTCGATGCGTTCGCGCGGCGATACGCCGAGAAGATCGGCCGCGCGCCACAACAGATTGTCTTCGAGCTCGTCGCGCCGGCCGTCGGCATAGACGATCTCCCACATCATCGCGATGATGCGGGCGCGGCCGGCCTCATTCAGCGACCGGTTGAGCTGATGGGTGAAGTGATAAAGATCGACGGATTCGCGCTCGACCGCGGTGGCTTTGTCGATCAATTCCGCGGTCGCGGCATCGTCGAGGACAAAATTCTTCTTCAGCACGGCGCGAAGCTTGTCGCCCTCGCTCTGCGACATCTCGCCGTCGATCGTGGCGGCATGAACCAAGAGCGCCGCGGCGGCCAGCCGGTAATCGTTATCGGCAAACTGGCTGGGGTGCTTGTCGCCTTCGACAAATTCGGAGATGAAATTTTTGAAAGATTCGAACATGCAATGATCCCGTTGCGGCGCGCCTTATATCGCGACATCGGCGGCAAGGATCAAGCCTTCTATCTAGCCAGCACTGGCCCGACGGCGGGATCGCCACCCGGCCTCCTTGCCTAATCGCGCGATTGCGTCTTTGTTAGGCACCCTTTGCCCCGCCGATCCCGCCGTTTTTGACGATGACCACAGCACCCCGAACCCAAGTGGCTATTATCGGCGGCGGCCCGGCCGGGCTCCTTCTGTCACATATCCTGCATCGCAACGGCATCGACAGTATCGTGCTGGAGCGGCAGACCCGGCAATATGTGCTGGAGCGCATCCGCGCCGGCGTGCTGGAAGCCGGCACCGTCGCGCTGCTGCGCGAAGTCGGGCTTGGCGCGCGCATGGATCGCGAGGGCCATCCGCATGACGGCGCAGCGATCGCCTGGGAAGGCCGGCCGCGCTTTTTCATCGACGTCTTGAAACATACCGGCAAGCGGATGATGGCCTATGGCCAGACCGCGATCACCGAGGACCTTTATGCGGCGCGCGATGCCGCAGGCGGCAAGATCGTCGATCAGGCCGCCGATGTCCGGCTGCACGACCTGACATCGGACCGGCCTTACGTGACCTACGAGAAAGACGGCGCGGTGCAGCGGATCGATTGCGACTATGTCGCCGGCTGCGACGGCTATCACGGCGTCAGCCGCGCTTCGATCCCGGCCGATGTGCTGAAGACCTACGAGAAGAGCTACCCGTTCGGCTGGCTCGGCATCATGTCGGAGACGCCGCCCTATCGCGACCTTTGCTATTGCTATCACCGCCGCGGCTTCGCGCTCGCCTCGATGCGCAATCCGATGCTGAGCCGCTATTACATCCAGTGCGATCTTGAGGCCAAGCTCGACGACTGGCCGGACGAGCGCTTCTGGGAGGAATTCAAGGCGCGCTGTCCCAAAGACATGGCCGAGGCCATCGTCACCGGCCCGTCGATCGAGAAATCCGTCGCGCCGCTGCGCAGCTTCGTCGCCGAGCCGATGCGCTACGGCAGACTTTTTCTCGCCGGCGATGCCGCCCACATCGTGCCGCCGACCGGCGCCAAGGGATTGAACCTCGCGGTATCCGACGTGTTCTATCTATCGCGCGCGCTGACCGAGGTCTATCGCACCGGCAAGACGCATTACATCGATTGCTATTCCGACATGGCCCTGCGCCGCGTCTGGGCCTCGGCGCGGGTGTCGTGGTGGCTGACCATGCTGATGCACCGCTTCGCCAACGAGACGCCGTTCGAGGAACAGATGCGGTTCAATCAGTTCGACTATCTGCACGCCTCCGCGCACGCGCAGGCGTCGCTCGCCGAGCAATATGTCGGGCTGCCTTTTGAGTCGTGACTCACGCCTGCGCGGCGCGCGCGGCGGTCTTGGCCTCCGGAGCGGACTGTTGCGGATCAAGCCCTTCGAGCGAACGTCGCGCCGGCTCGACGCCCCAGACATAGACGGCGACGATCTGCACCGCGACCAGCCCGATCATCAACCAGACCACGCCGGGCAGTCCGTAATTGGTGAGCAGCGCGCCGACCACGAACGGCGAGATGACGGTGGCGCCGCGGCCGAGCGTATTGCAGATGCCGTTGGCACGCAGCCGGATCTCGGTCGGAAACAGTTCCGGCGTATAGACGCCAAAAAGAATAGCGGTCTGGATATAGATCGCGACAATCAGCACCGCGCCGACGGCAAGCACGATCTCGGGATCGGAAGCGGCATTGGAACGGGCGTAGAACCAGCCGGCAATGATGGTGAGCACCGAGGCGCCGATAATGCTCCAGCGCCGTCCGATGGCGTCGGATAAGTAAGCGCCGAGCGCGCAGCCGACGAGCGACGCCGCCGCAAGCACGGCGGTATAGCCGAGCGAATTGGTGATGGTGAGACCTTGCCGCAAAAAGAATTGCGGCAGGAAGATCACAAAGCCGAAGATCAGCGTATTGATCGTGATCAACACCCAGCTGCCGACCAGAAGACGCTGCAGGATCGGCGGACGGAACATCGACGCTGCCGTGAGCTGCGGGACAGGCGCCGTGACCGCGGGCGTGGGCAGCGTGCCTAGTCCTGCGCCCTCTTGGCCAGCGACTTCTTTCTCAATCGATTGCAGCAGCGCCTCGGCCTCGGCGGTGCGGCCTTTGCTCTCCAGCCAGCGCGGCGATTCGGGCAGGTTCTTGCGCAGATACCAGACGATCAGCGAGCCGATGCCGGCGATGACGAACATCGGCCGCCAGCCGAAGCTCGGAATGATCAGATAACCGAGGATTGCGGTCACGGGGAAACCGCACACCGTGACGAAGGCGAGGAACGACAGCCAGCGTCCGCGCGTCTTCGGCGGCACGAATTCGGTCAAGGTCGAATAGCCGACGACGATCTCGGCGCCGAGCCCGAGCCCCTGGATGAAGCGGCAGATGATGAGCTGCGGCATGTCCTGGGCGAAAGCGGCCGCTAAAGAGGCCAGGCCGAAGATCAGGAGATTGATCTGATAGGTGAAGCGCCGGCCGAATTTATCGCCGACAAAGCCCGTGACCAAAGATCCGATGGTCATGCCGAGAAAGGTCAGCGACACGAATTGCAGGTTCTGCGGCAGGATCGAGAATTTGGTCTGCAATGTCGCCGCGAGCACGCTGCCGGCGACATAGAGATCGTAGCCGTCAAAGAACATGCCGGCGCCGACCAACCAGAAAATACGATAGTGAAAGGATGAGATCGGAAGCCGATCGAGACGCGCACCGGCATTGACGGAAGCAGTCATAGTTCCCTCCCCAGCGATTTTTTGCGCGGAAATGGCTCCGCTCTTTCGGCTTGGACACCGAATTGGCGCGGATGCTAGCCGAGAAGAAGCGGCTGCACCACCGGTTGTGGGGAGCGGCATAAAGGCCCCGCTTCTGCTGACGGCCGCCCTGGCGCAGCCCCCGGTGGCCAGGCCGCGCGCGGTGCCCTATGAAAGGCCCCCCGCCGATTTTTTGCCGCGCCGGAGATAGTCCTGATGCCCACCTCACTGATCGATTCCGCCGTATTCCGCGACATCTTTTCCACCGAGGCGATGCGGCGGGTTTTTTCCGACGAGAACCGCGTCCAGAAATATCTCGACTTCGAGGCGGCCTTGGCGCGGGCGCAAGGGCGGCTCGGCATCATCCCGAAAGAGGCCGAGGCAGAGATCCTCAAGCACTGCAACGTCAGCGAGATCGATTTTGCCAAGCTGAAAACCCAGACCGAGAAGATCGGCTATCCGGTGCTGCCGGTGGTGCAGCAGCTCGTCGCGTTGTGCCGCGACGGGCTCGGCGAATGGTGCCATTGGGGCGCCACCACGCAGGACATCACCGACAGCGCCACGGTGATGCAGATCCGCGAAGCGCTGGTCCTGATCGAAACAAGCCTTGAACGGATTTCAGATGCGCTGGCGAACCTCGCCAGGAAATATCGCGACACGCCGATGGCCGGCCGCAGCAATCTGCAGCAGGCAGTGCCGATCACTTTCGGCTACAAGATGGCGACGATCCTGGCCGCGTTCGAGCGCCACAAGCAGCGCCTGAGGGAAGTGCGCACGCGCGTTCTCGTCGGCGAGTTCGGCGGCGCCGCCGGCACCTTGTCCTCGCTGAGCGGCCAGGGGCTCGCGACCCAAACCGAGCTGATGAAGGAACTGAAACTCGGCCAGCCGGCGATCGCCTGGCACACAGTCCGCGATACAATCGCGGAGGTCGGTTGCTTTCTGGGCCTGGTCACCGGCACCTGCGGCAAGATCGCCTTCGACGTGAAGCTTCTGATGCAGACCGAAGTGGAGGAGGTCTACGAGCCGTTCCACGAAGGCCGCGGCTCGTCCTCGACCATGCCGCAGAAACGCAATCCGATCTCCTCGGTCTATATCACCGCGCTGACGTCGGTGGTGCGCCAGCAATCCGCCGCGCTCCTTGACGCCATGATCGAGGACCATGAGCGCGCCACCGGCCCGTGGGAAATCGAATGGATCGTGCTGCCGGAAATTTTCTGCTTCACCGCGGGCGCGCTCAGCCAGACCGAATTCGTGCTGACCGGCCTGCAGGTCGACGAGAAGCGGATGCGCGCCAATCTCGACATCACCAAAGGCCTGATCGTGTCGGAAGCGGTGATGATGGGGCTCGGCCCCTATCTCGGCCGCCAATATGCGCATGATCTCGTCTACGACATCTGCCGCAAAGTGGTGGCGACCGGTCGGCCGCTGCTCGATCTCCTCGCCGAGAACGCCGAAATTACCAAGCACCTCGACCGCGCTGCTTTGACCAAACTCTGCGATCCGGCAAATTATCTCGGCGAAGCCGGCGCCATGGTGGATCGCGTGCTAGCGATGCGCGGCAAATAGACCGTTCGCCTAGGTGATCGGGTGAGCGCTGTCGCCCGAGAGCAACAACTGAGGCACTTGGAAAAAGTCCCAGCCGCTTGCGGTTGTCTTGCGGTCGAGCACCCACACCATATCGAAGCGCGTACCGTCCCACTGCTGCGGACAGGTTTTGGTGTCGCCGACAATGGCGTTGACGATCGCCGGAATCGCCTCGTGCTCCCAGGCGATCAGCACCGGGCCATCGGCCTTGAGGACCGCAGCAGCCAATTTGGTTTCCTCGCCCTTCTGGCAGGACAAATCGAGCGTCAGGCCGAGGAGCTTCGCCAACGGTAGAACGGTGTGCTGCGGCCGTAGGCTGCTGCTGTGTTTGGCGACGGCCGAGGCGAAGATGGTCTTCGGCTGGGCCAAGTGAGCATCCACTTCGGCGCTGCGCGGGGCGAAGAAGCGGACCAACGCGCCGCTGCGCTGCCAGCCGCGCACGATCAGTTCTTCGTCGTTCTGCGTTCCGTCCGCAGCCACGCCTTGTGCCTTGCCGTCGGGCTTTTCGGCGTGACGAATCAACATGATCCTGTCTGGCATGTTCGATGCCATGGGCGGTTTCCCGACGCGGTGTCCCGGTGCAGTCAGTATGGATCGCAATAGCCGATAATGATTGCAAGGCTAAGACAATGCGCGCGGTGAGTGCGAGAGCTGACACCGCCGGCCCGGCGGCGTCCGGGTTTACTCCGCCGCCGCCGCTTTCGCCGCCGCCTGTTCGCGCACGAATTTGTCGATGGCCAATTGATCGACCTTGCCGGAGCCGAGCAGCGGCAATTTGTCGAGCACGATGACCTCGGCCGGGAACATCAGTTCGGCGGCGTGCTTGCTGCGGGCATAAGCGATGAAATCCGCGCGCGTGGCGCCGTGCTTGTCGGTGACCATGATGAGGCGCTCGCCCTTGCGCGGGTCGGGCACCGCCGACACCGCCGTGACGCTGTTCGGCCATAGCTCTGCTGCCAGCATTTCCACGGCCGCGAGCGACACCATTTCGCCGCCGACCTTGGCGAAGCGCTTGGCGCGGCCCTTGATGGCGATGAAGCCCTGGTCGTCGATGGTGACGATGTCGCCTGAATCGTGCCAGCCCTCGGGCGGTGGCTCGAGCACCCCCGGGTTGTCGGCGCGCAGATAGCCGAGCATCACGTTCGGGCCTCGCACAAAGAGCCGGCCGCCCTCCTCGACGCCTTCGACTTTCTCCAATCGCGCTTCCATGCCGGGCAGCAACCGGCCGACCGTGCCGAATTTATTGAACATCGGCGTATTCAGCGCCAGCACCGGCGACGTTTCGGTGAGGCCATAGCCTTCGAGAATGCGCAGGCCGAACTTTTCCAGATAGATTTGCCGCGTCGACGCCTTCACCGGCTCGGCGCCGGCGAACACATAGCGCAGCGACCGAAAATCGTAGGGATTGGCCATGCGCGCATAGCCGTTGAGGAAGGTGTCGGTGCCGAACATGGCGGTGGCGCACCAGCCGTAGATCAGTTCAGGCACGGTGCGGTAATGCAGCGGCGACGGATAAAGATAGAGCGGCACGCCGGAAATCAGCGGCAGGATCACGCCTCCCATGAATCCAAACGAATGGAACACCGGCAGCGCATTGAACAACCGGTCCTCGCGGCCGAAATCGACGCGGGCCGCGACCTGCGCGACATTGGTCAAAATGTTATGGTGTGACAGCACCACGCCCTTGGGCAGGCCTTCGGTGCCGGAGGTGAACAGAATCACCGCCGGATCGTCAGGCTTGCGCGGAGCAAGCGGCTTCTTCCAGCTCAGCAGGCCGCGCAGCTTGTCGAACGACCCGACGGTGGCGCGGATATCCTCCAGATAGACGATGCGGACCTGCTTCTGGACCTCGGCGACCACATGACCGAGCCGGCCTTTTTCCACGAAGACGCGCGACGTCAGGATGGTGTCGACTTCCGCGGCGCGACAGGCACCAAGGATGTTCGCAGCGCCGGCGCTGAAATTTATCATGGCCGGAACGCGCCCGGCCGACGACACCGCAAGCATGGTGACGACCGCGCCGTTGGAGGTCGGCAGCATGACGCCGAGTGCTTTGCCCACCGGCGCGAGCGGCATCAGCTTGCGGCCGAGTACCGAAACGCCGATCAGAAGCTTCTTGGAAGTGAGCTGGCCGGAAACCGGATCTTCGGTCGCGAGCCAATCCGGACCGTGATCTTTCGCCGCCGCGATCAAAGCTTCGACCAACGTGCGGTTGGTCGGCGTGGTCCGGTACATCAGGTCGGACATGATGGTGTAGAGCGCGGCGCCCGCCGCCTGCCGGCGCTTGCGGCCCTTGATCTCCGGATCGATCGTCAATTTGACCGGTTCGAGAATGCTGACGGTGATTTTCGGAAACCAGCGGCGGCGCACTTGGTTGTCGGTCAGCCGGCTGAAAATCGTCGATTCCGGCCCTTCAATGCGAACCGGCACCACCATCGCATCGGCTTTGTCGGCAATCATGCCGGCGCCGTCATACACTTTCATCAGGCTGCCGGTGACGGTGATGCGGCCTTCCGGAAAGATCACCAGCATATTGCCGTCCTTCACGGCATGGATGATGGCGCGCAGCGAGAACGGCTTGAGCGGATCGAGCGCCATGGTGCGCACGAATTTCAGGAACGGCTGGATCCACCAGCGCTGCGACATGCCGACATCGATGGCGAAGACCGGACGCTTCGGCAGGATCGAGACCGCGAGCGGCGCGTCGAGGAAGCTGATGTGGTTGAGCGCGATGATGGCGTTGTGGCCGGCCTTGTCGATGTTCTCCAGGCCCTTGACTTCGAGCCGGAAGAAGGCGCGAAACACGATCGAAAGAAAATCGTTGAGCCAGCTCGCCGGCATGGTGAAGCCGATAGCGACGGCGACCAGGAGATTCGCCGCGCCGAGCAGCCCGAACAGAACCGGCGTCGAGAATTCGAATTTCTGCAGCATCGCCAAGAGCAGCGCCCCGACCACCATAAAGGCGGCATTGAGCACGTTGACGGCCGCGATCACGCGGGCGCGGCGATCGGTCCCCGCCCAGACCTGGATGGCGGTGAAAACCGGCACGATGAAGAGACCGCCGGCGATCGCCAACCCGGCAAGGTCGATGGCGATATGCAGGCTGTAGGGCGAGCCGAAATAGGCGCGGATGCCCATTTCAACAGCGGCAGGCGTCAAAGCCGACGCTGTCCAGCCGAGATCGAGCGCGAACAACCCGATCAGCACCGCGCCGACGAGCGTTGGCAACAGCACGATGCGCCCGGCCGCGAGCCAGGCGGCCAAGCCCGAGCCGATGGCGACCGATACCGAGAAAATGGTGAGGAAGAGGGTGACGACTTCTTCAGTGCCGCCGATATCGTGCGAGACGAGCGGCGGCAATAGCGACAAAACAAGCGCGCCGACGAGCCAGAACCAGCTCGCGACGATCGCGCCCCACCACAGCCGCTTGTCGGCGCGGATCTGCCTGAGCAGCGAGCCGATGGACGCGAAGATGTTGCGGTTGATGTGAAGATCGGGCGCGCCCGCCGGCACTTTCGGGATCAATAGACTCGATCCCCAGCTCGCGAGCGCGGTGAGGATCATCAGCCAGGCGAAATGGATCGGGCTGCTGTTGCCGTTGGCGGCGATGCCGGCGACGATCGTACCGATCAGAATGGCCAGGAAGGTGCCGCCCTCGATCAGCGCGTTGCCCGACGGCAATTCTTCGCGCCGCAAAAGATCCGGCAGGATGCCGTATTTGACCGGGCCGAACAGCGAGGCGAGCGTGCCGAACAAGCCGACCGCAAGAAACAATAGCGCCAGCGAATGAAAAGCAAAGCCCGCGACCCCGATCATGGCGGCGCCGATTTCGACGAGCTTGACGCGCTGGGCGACGAAGGATTTGTCGTAACGGTCGGCAAGCTCGCCGCCGAGCCCGGACAGAAAGAAGAACGGCGCGATCAAGGTCGCGCCAGCGAGCGTGATCAAGACGCCCGAATTGGCGCCGGAAACTTCATAGAGGATGACGAAGACCAATGCGGTCTTGAGGAAATTGTCGCCGAACGCCGCAAAGAACTGGCACCAGAACAGCGGCGCGAAACGGCGCGACGTCATCAGCGAAATGGACATGTGTTGGACCTGGTGTTGGGCCTGGTATGGACTTGTTATTTGAACCTGGCTTCCCGGCGCTGTCGCCGTTGCTTTGCGGCCAGCATCGGCAGTTTAACCGCAGGCGACGGTCTTGGCGACGCGAACCGGGCATAGTGACGCGGGTCGCTTAACAGAGCCCCCTTGGACCCGCACTTTGACAATTTACCACGCAAAATCAAATACAAAGCCCACAATTGCCGCCTCGACCTCCAGGTCCTATTGTGCCGCCGCTTTCCGACGCTTTCTTGGCAATTACGGACATCACGCTTCATGTTGCACTCTTTGACCACCCGGCGCGCATTCATGATCTCGGCGGCAGCGCTCGGCGCCACAACACTTAATTTGGCACCCAGCGGCAGCGCCTACGCCGATACCTATCCAAGCCGGCCGGTGCGGATCGTGCTGCCGCTCGGCCCCGGCGGCGTCGGCGATATCTCGGCGCGTATCGTCGCCGACAAGCTCTCCGACAAGCTCGGCCAGCGCTTCTTCATCGAGAACCAACCGAGCGCGGACGGTCTCGTCGCCAGCCACACCGTGCTCAATGCCGAACCCGACGGCTATACGCTGTTGTTGTTTACCGGCGGCATCGCGAGTTCGGTACCGCAATACAAGCAGTTTCCAGTCGATCTGAAATCCTTGGTGCCGATTTCCTCGATCGGCTATTTCGACTGCATGATGGTGGTCAACGCCAAATCCGAATTTCAAAATCTGGGCGACTTCCTCAAGGCCGCGACTGCCAAGCCGGGCGCGCTCAATGTCGGCACGATCTCGGCCGGCGGCGTGCAGAACCTGACCGCCAATTATTTCAAACAGGCGAGCGGCGCCAATTTCGTCATCGTGCCGTTCCGCACCACGCCGGACACGGTCGTGGCGCTGATGCGCGACGACGTGCAGATGGTGGTCGACTTCTATGCCGCGCTGAAGCCGGGCCTCGATAGCGGCCAGCTGCGCGCCATCGCCTGGACCGGCCCAAAGCCGTCGCCGGCACTGCCCAATCTGCCGACCGCGGACGCGCAAGGCGTGAAGGGCTTCCATGCCGCGTCGTGGAATTCGCTCTATGCCAAGGCCGGCACGCCGCAGCCGGTGATCGACACGCTCAACAAGGCGCTGCACGAGGTGCTCGCCGATCCCGACGTCAAACAGAAACTGCTGGCGCTCGGTATCGACTCCCGCGCCTCGACGCCGGCCGAGATGGGCCAGCAATTCCAGGACGACGTCAAGCAGTGGGCCGCGGTGATCGACCGCGCCGGCATCGAGAAGAAGTAAGGTCTCCGGCGAGGTCAGAATCCCGGCGCGTGTTCGACCTGGTCGTACCAGTCGAAGCCCATGTCTTTGACGATGCGATTGCTCATCACGATGATGCGGCATTCTTCGCCCGGCTTGGCGAAATGCTGATGCATGGTGAAGGGCGGGATATAGACGTAATCGCCGACGGTCCATTCGAACTTCTTCGGTGTCTCGGCCCACTGCCAGTCGAAGGCTTCGAGGCAATCCCATTTCAGATCCCAGTGCAGGTCGTAGCCCGAGCCTTCGACCACGAAGAACAATTCCTCCCACATATGGCGGTGCTTGCCGGAACGCTCGCCGTCTTTGAGAAATTGCATATAGGCTTCGATGCAGCATTCGCGCGTCTGCATCTTCTTGTTGACGAGATGCTTGATCAAGCCATCGGGCGAGCGCTCCCACGGCATGTCCTTGGCCTTGATGACGTTGGGCAGCGTTGCATAGTCGGCGCGGAATTTCTCCGACTCGACCATTGCTTCGGCGAGGAAATTGCTGCTGGCGGCGCCTGACAGGGCGGCGGCTTTTTCTTGAATCGACGAGGTCATGTCTTGTCCGGTGACTGTGTGAACGCTCAGAGATCGGTCGGCGGATGGAATTCCTTGACGCCGGGCGGCAGCTTATCGGTCGGCCATTCGACCATCTTCTGGAACAGCAGGTGCATGAACAGGAACAGCGGCTTGGCCTTGAACACCAGAAGGATGCAGGATTCCTTCTCGTCGTCATTGAAGTGCTGATGCACGCAGCCGTTCTCGACCAGCATCACATCGCCGGCTTCCCACTTCATATGACGGCCGTCGTGGACGTCGTGGCCGTGGCCCTTGAGCACGTAGAACACCGCGCTGTTGAGATGGCCGTGCTTCTGCCCGGCATTGAGCGGCGCATAGCATTCGATGTGGGATTCGATCGACTGCACGATATTGACGGCGCTCGGCGAGATCACGTGTTTGCCGTACATTGCCGGTCCGCCCTTCCAGGGATGATCCTTGGCGGGATAGACGCGCGGCTCTTCGAGCAGTTGCTTGTAGAGGTGGCTATAGGTGCCTTCGAGCGCGCGCACGAAGGTGCGCTTCTTGGCCCAGCGATCCCATTTGCCGTGCTTGATCTCGTCGGCGTCTTGCTGCGACGGCTTGTTGTGGCCCAATCCGGGCGTTTCGTGTTCGAGCATTCCAGTCATGCGCGCTCCGTATTTACGCGGTGCTGCGGCGCAGGCGGGCTTCGAACATCCTGAAAAACTAACGTCCGGGGAACCCGCCTCGCGGGCGCTTCGTGGTGGTCCTTACGGGATTTCCGCCAGCTCCGCAATCGAGCGGCGGTAGCGAGGCGGCGGCACCGGCAATGCCGGTGTTGGCGCCAGCGTTGGCGCTGGCGGATCGGGCGCGCCGCGTTACAATGGAAGCAATTGAGATCGGGGAGGACGAGGCAATGAGGCTGATCCGGCGCTTTTGGTCGCTCCTCGCAGTGACGGCGGCGTTCCTGTTGCCGCAACCGGCCGGCGCGCAGGACCCCGCCGCCTTCTATGCCGGCAAATCGGTCGACCTCGATATCGGCTATAGCGTCGGCGGCGGCTATGACCTTTATGGCCGGCTCCTGGCGCGGCATCTCGGGGCGCACATCCCCGGCAATCCGACCATCGTGCCGAAGAACATGGAAGGCGCCGGCAGTCTTCGTCTGGCCAATTATCTCTATTCAGCCGCGCCACGTGACGGCACCGTAATCGGCACCACCGCCCGCGGCATCGCCTTCGATCCGCTCCTCAACGAGAGCGGCGCGCAATATGACGCAACCAAATTCTCCTGGCTCGGCAGCGCCAATAACGAGGTCGCCGTCTGCGTCGCGCTGAAGAGCGCGGGCGTCACCAAGTTCGACGAGCTCTACACCAGACCGCTGACCATCGGCTCAACAGGAATCGCCGACGACACCTATCAATTTCCCGCCGTGGTCAATGCCGTGCTCGGCACCAAGTTCAAGATCATCACCGGCTATCCGGGCGGCAACGATGTGAGTCTTGCCATCGAGCGCGGCGAGGTCGACGGCCGCTGCGGCTGGTCGTGGTCGAGCGTGATAACCACGCGGCCGGCCTGGATCGAGACCGGAAAGATCGTCGTTCTGGTGCAGATGTCGCTGCAAAAGCATCCTGACCTGCCGAACGTGCCGCTGATCATGGATCTGGCGAAGACCGACGAGCAGCGGGAGATTTTCACGCTGATCTTCTCGCGCCAGATCATGGGGCGGCCCTTCCTCGCGCCGCCCGGGCTGCCGGCCGACCGGCGCGCGGCGCTGCGCAAGGCCTTCGACGACACCATGAAGGACAAGGATTTCCTCGCCGACGCCGCACAGAACAAAATCGAAATAAATCCGGTGTCCGGCGAACAGATCCAGACGTTGATCGAAAAAGGCTACCGGACACCGCCGGATGTGGTGAAGAAGGCCGCGGTGGCGTTGAGGTAGCCGCTCGGCGTCAAATCAACCGCGTCGCCTCGCGCAGCGCCGGGAAGAAATCGCCGAGCAGCGATTGCGGCCAGGCCACTTGCAGGCCCCACTGGAACACGACCCAGCACAGCAGCGTCGTGGCGAGCGCATAAGCGAGCGCATGCAGTTTCGGCTCGCCAAAGCCGAAACTCATATAGGCGAAGACGAAGACCGCGATCGCCGGGATGAAGCCGATCAGCGCGACGAGGCCGATGAATCCGGCGAGCCAGAGGAAAAAGGCGACCGCACGCCGCCGCACCACGTCGTCGGTGACGCCGAGATCGCTGACATGGGCGCTCACCTTCACGCCGGAATCGGCATGCGCCACCACAGCCTGCTGCGGACCGAACAGTTCGTAGACGAGATTGAGCACGGCGGCGACCAGCGCCATGCCGCAGGCGGTGAGCGGCACGAGCTTGGCGTCATGCGGCCAATCCGCCGACGAGATGATGGCGGCGACAATGAGCACGATGACGGCGAGCGAAAATGCGGATGCCGCGCCGAACCGCGCCTTGCGGCCGCCGACATGGCGGAACTCGGTGACGAGCGTCGTGACGATCTGCGACAGCGGCCGGTACAGCGCCCAGACCACGCAGGCGAGGATGCCCAGCACCGCCGGCCGGTACAGCCAGCCCCAGCCGTAAAGCTGCGTCGAGATGAACAGATAGCGCTCGAAGATCGCGCCGACCACGATGCCGAGCACCATCGGCGGCCGCGGCCAGCCGAGCCGCTTCATGATCCAGCCGATCACGCCGAAGAACAGCAGCGAATAAAGGTCGCCCCAATCGTGCTCGCCGTCGAAGGCGGCGACGAAAACCAGCGCGATGATCACCGGCAGAAGAATTTCCGGCCGCACGCGGGAGATTTGCGCCAGCCAGCCGCTGCACAGAATGCAGATCACGGCGCCGATGACATGCGCCAGCGTCAGGCTCCAGACGATCATGTAGGTGAGGTCGAGATGCTTGGTCAGCATATCCGGCCCGGGGGTGAGCCCGTGCATCAGGAATGCACCCAGCAGAATAGCCATCGACGCGCCGGCCGGCACGCCGAAGGCAATGGTCGGCACCAAATGTCCGCCCTCCTTCGCATTGTTCGACGCTTCCGGCGCGATCACGCCGCGCACGTCGCCGGTGCCGAAAGTCTCGGAGTTCTTCTCGGTGCGCTGGGCATAGCCGTAGGCGATCCAGTCGATCACGGCGGAGCCGATGCCGGGAATGGCGCCGAGCCCGGTGCCGAGCACGCCGCAGCGCAGCACCAGCCACCAATTGCGCCCGACGTCGCGCACGCCTTCCCATTGGCTCGAGAGGTTGATCTCCGGCGCGTTGTCGCCGGCGATGCGCTTGCGCGACACCGCGAGTTCGGCAAGCTCGGGGATCGCGAAAATGCCGAGCGTCGCCGGAATGAGCGGCACGCCGTCCCACAGATAAAGCCAGTCGAAGGTCCAGCGCAGCGTGCCGCTTTGCGCGCGCGAACCGATCATCGAGATCATGAGCCCAAGCCCCGCGGCGGTGAGACCCTTCAACGGCGCGCGGCCGGACAGCGTCGCCACCATCGACATGCCGAACAGCGTGAAGGCGAGCAGTTCCGGCGAGCCGATCGACAGCATGATCGGACGCAGGATCGGAATGCTGATGGCCAAGACGATGGCGCCGACAATGCCGCCGGCGAGCGAGGAGGCAAAGCCGGCGCCGAAGGCGCGGCCGGCCTCGCCCTTCTTCGCCATGGCGTGGCCGTCGATCACGGTGGCGGCGGCGCCGACATGGCCGGGCACGCCGAACAGCACCGCGGTGATGAAATCCGACGAGGTGATCACCGCCGCCATGCCGAGCAGCAGCGCAAACGCGGTGTATTCGTCGAGGTTGTAGGTGAACGGAATCAGCATCGCCAAACCGACGACGCCGCTCAGGCCCGGCAGCACGCCGATGGCGAGGCCGATCAGAACACCGAGAAGCAGGAACGCAAGCCGCATCGGCTCAAGCAGGAGTTGCAGCGCGTGGAGCGCGCTGGCCAACATATCCGGCTGCATGTGGCGATAACTCCCCTTGCTCCCCGCCTCAGGCGGCGCGGCATCGCGCCCGAAACCGGCAAGGGCGTCAAGCCCACAAAGGTGGACCCGTGATGGGGCTGGACTAGCTTATTGCCGCAGGGCAGAAGCGTATCCAAGCCATAACAGACAATCAGGGCAGGAACCGAGGAAGGACGCCACGTGGGTACAGGAATTCAGCGCCAGCGCTTTGTTCGCATCGTCGCGACCGCTTTTATTGTCGTCATCGCCCCCGCCGTCGTCGCGCTCGCCCAGAGCATCGAGGACTTCTACAAGGGCCGCGATATGGATCTCTATATCGGCTATTCGACCGGCGGGGCCTACGATCTCTACGCCCGCATCATCGGCCGGCATATGGGCTCGCATATCCCCGGCAATCCGACATTGGTGCCCAAGAATATGGAAGGCGCCGGCAGCCTGCGGCTCGCCAATTTTCTTTATCGCGTGGCGCCGCAGGACGGCTCGGCGATCGGCACCATCGGCCGCGGCATTCCCTTCGATCCGCTTCTGATCGGCAAGGGCGACGCCTTCGACGCGCAGAAATTCTCCTGGATCGGCAGCGCCAATAACGAAGTCAGCGTCTGCGTGGCGATGAAGGATTCCGGCATCACCAAATTCGAGGACCTGTTCACCAAGGAACTCACCGTCGGCGGCACCGGCACCAGCGCCGACACCGATCAGTTCCCGCGCGTGCTCAACGGCACGCTCGGCACCCATTTCAAGATCGTCGAAGGCTATCCCGGCGGCAACGATGTGTTGCTGGCGATGGAGCGCGGCGAGGTGAAGGGCCGCTGCGGCTGGTCGTGGTCGAGCGTGAAGACCACCCGCAAGGAATGGCTCGACGACAAGCGCATGATCGTGCTGGTGCAGCTGTCGCTGACCAAGCATCCGGAAATGCCCGACGTGCCGCTGATCACCGATTTCGCCAAGACCGACGAGCAGCGGGCGATCCTGAAACTCGTCTTCGCGCGCAACGTCATGGGGCGGCCCTATCTGGCGCCGCCGAATCTGCCGGCGGATCGGCTGGCGACGCTACGCCAAGCCTTCATGGACACGATGAAGGACAAGGACTTTCTTGCCGAAGCCGACAAGACCGATCTCGAAGTCAATCCAGTGTCCGGCGCGGAGGTCGAGAAGCTGGTCAAGGACGTTTACGCGACGCCGCCCGACATTATCGCCAAAGCCAAAGCGGCCGCGGCGACGCAGTAAGGCCAGGCTCGATGCATCTCAGATGCGCCTGACCTGTGCCGGCATCCAGTTCACGGCGCGGCGCGCTAATCGCGCCTCCGGTGTTTCGCCGTCGTAATTCGGCGCGGCAGGCGTTTGCGTGAACGCGGCGCGATCGGCGAGGCAATTCACATTGACGACGGCGCGCGTGCCCGACGCCGTGTCGCAGACCGCAGCGATATAATTGCCGCAGCGGCGGCAGACATAATAATCGGCAGTGCGCGAGCCGAAGCGATAGGGCTCGACCAGGCTCCAGTCGTCGGCCCACATTTCGAACAATCCGTCGGGATCGGCGACGGTGCGGGTGTTATGCGCGCGGCAGAACGAGCAGGCGCAGGCGCGCAAGGCTGATTCCCGCGGCGCTTTCGCGAGCCGCAGCCGCACGTGAATGTTGCCGCAGTGGCAGCCGCCAACATGTTCCATTTGCCTCTCGCTCATAGCTTAAGCGTCCCGCGCATCATCGGCACGCAGCGCCCGCCGATCGATAACGCAGTGATTTCGCCGTTGCGCTTCTCCACCGCAGCCTCGAGCAAGCTCGGCCGGCCCATATCGACGCCTTGGGCGATGCGCAGATCAAACGTCAGATCGCGCTCCGGCCGCAGGCTCGCCAGCAACCCGACAAGCGCGACATTGGCGCTGCCGGTTGCCGGGTCTTCGGGCACGCCAAACAGCGGCGCGAACATGCGGGCCTGGATATCGGCGCCGCCGCTTTGCTCTTTGACGTAAAGCAGAATGCCGGTCGCAATATCCGCTTTGATACGCGTGACAAATACATCCCGGCGCGGCTGCGCCTTGGCCAGCGCCGCGCGTGTCTTGAGCTCGGCGAAGACGAAAGGCGTGCCGCACGAGGCAACACAGGGCGTGTGACCGGCGGTCTCGATATCGGCGGCATCAAGCGAACAGGCCGCAGCGATCAGGTCCGGCGCAATCGCAGCGCCGCATTGCAGCGGCTGCGGCGGCTTAAGCTTCGCACCGACGATCGCGCCGTCCTCCGCGATCAAATCGAGCCGCACCAGACCGGCTTTCTCCTCGAACAATATCGGCGCTGTGGCGGAGGCGCTGCCTTGGGTCGCAAGCACTTCGGCCGCGAGCACAAAGGCGGTGCCGACATTGGGATGGCCGGCAAACGGCATTTCGGCGCGCGGCGTGAAAATCCGCACCTGTGCCGTGTTGGCCGGGTCTCGCGGCGGCAGCACGAAAGTCGTCTCGGCAAGATTGAACTCCGCCGCGATGGCCTGCATCTGGGCGCTCGCAAGCCCGCGCGCGTCGAGCACGACGGCGAGCGGGTTGCCGCCGAATTTGGTCGTGGTGAAAACGTCGACGGTGACGAAATCGATCTGCATCCCGGCTGCCTTGCTTGTCCTCACAAGCATAGCAGATCGGCGAGCTTGCCAAGAGGCGACGGCGAACGCTGCCGCCGGCCGCGTGGTGCTATGTCCCAGTGAAGTGGACGAGCTTTCGCGATGCCAAATCCACGGTGACGAAGTCATCCGGGCTTTTGACCGCGGTGCCGTCGCTCGCCGCATGATACTCGATGCGCAATTGCGTCGGCGTGACGATCACGCGCAGATAGCCGGAATCCTGGTCATCGTAATTTTCGAGTATGACCTGATCGGTCCCCTTCGGAACTTCCATGGATTGTGGCGTGCGCAACGGGCCCTCGCCCCCGCGCGTCAGCTTGGCAAGTCCGTGGCCGCCATTGCCGCAAATGATATAGGGAATCTGGCTCTGGCCGTGCACGCGCGTGAAGCGCTGGTAGTTATGGGCATGACCCGACAATACCGCGTGCGGCCACACGCCGGCTTTGTCGCACGACGCATCGATCTGCTTGAGCATGTCCGTGCTCCAGCCATGCATGCTGCCGGCGGTATAAGCCGGATGGTGATGCGCGATAATGAGCGCGCCGTTGAACTTATCGCTTTTCACCCGCGCCAGCGCCGCATCCAAATACGCGATCTGCGACTGGCCGATATCGGCATCGGCAATCACGCCCGGATCTTCCAGCGTGTTGCTGTACAGCGCCAGGACGCGGAGCATGGGCGCTTCGAACGTATAGAATATGCCAGGCTGAATTTGCGTGGTGCGCGAAAGGCCGCCCGCTTCGGGCGCCGCGTCGAAGTGCTCCGAGCAAAAATTCTCGAGGAAGGCGGTCAATGTTGATGCATTCGTACCGGGCGCGACCATGCCGTCATGGTTGCCGGCCAGCGCGATGATCGGCGCCGGATAGTTCCGGTAAGGCTCATAAAACTGGTCGTAATAATACTGTCCCTCGCCGAAGCTGTAGATCACATCGCCAAGGTGAAAGAAGAACAGCGGCTTGTGCACTTCATCTTCGCTGAAGTCGCCGACCATCTTGTCCGCAACCAGGTTCTGATCCCCTGGGCCGCGGGTATTTCCCGTATCGCCGGTGGCATGAAACACGAGTTGGCCTTTTTTCTTGACCAGCTGATTTATGGCGTCCGCATTCGCACCCAATATGTCAGCGAGCGACAGCCGCGGCTCAGGCAAGCCGCGCGGCGCCGGAAACGGCAGTGCCTTGAGCTTGTGCGCCGCGTTGAGCTGGTCGATCTGTTTATAGGCCGGATTGTCGGAGGGATGCCTGATCTTGAACTGCGTGGGATCGGGCGTCGGCTGCGGCTGAGCGAAGAGCGGACGGCCGATATCGGTCGCGCTCGTATTATCGATCGGCGGCGTCTGTGGTGCGGGTTTTGGCCTGCGCGGCTGTGGTCTGCGAGTCATGCGATGCCTCCAAAGCGCTTGCGAAGAAGCGGCGTTCAGCTGCGTCGTGAAAAAGAATCAGTGGACCGGCGCTTGGCTTCCGGCCGCCTGCTACTTTGGCTTTATAGTATATTAAATACAACTATAAGATGACGACCGGACCGGTGCTCCGTTACCGATCGAGCAACGGCCGATCCGAATCGTCCTTGAGTGCCACGCCGGAGAGCTTTCGCGCGCGCATGGCGCGAAGCAGATGCATCAGCTTGAACGCCGCCGTGTCGTAGTCGATGCCCTCGGGGCGGATATTGGAAATGCAATTGCGCTCCGCATCGGTGGTTTGCGCGTTGGATTGCCACGTCAAATAAGCGCCCATGCTGTCGGGCGCCGAAAGCCCCGGACGTTCGCCGATCAGAACCGCGACGGATCGCGCGCCAAGCGCTGTGGCGATAGCATCGCCGGCGGCGACCCGGCCGTGGCGGACGATGACAAGCGGCGTCATTTTCCAGCCTTCGGCGCGCAGCGCCGGCACAGCGCGAGAGAGAACGGGTTCGGCGTGACGCTCGACAGCCCGCGCCGACAAGCCATCGGCAATAACGAAAGCGACATCGTAGTCACCGCGATGCGGCGTCAGCGCCGCGTCGGCCGCCGCATCCAGGCGACGGCCGAGATCGGGACGCATCAAATAAGTCTGCCGGTCCGGCGCGGCGCTCGTAATGGAGATGACCGGCACGCCAAGCCCGGACAGGTCAGCCGCCAATTTCGCTTCATCGAGCGGCGCCTGCACGGCATCGCGGGCGCGGGCATGCGCGAGCTGAAAATCCAGCATTTCACGGGTCGCAAGCGCGGCGCCGGTGCGGGACAGGCCGATGCGCGCGGCTGTGAGACGGCGCAAGTCACTCCACAAGTCATTCCGTATGTCGTTCTTAGACATGGTGACTCTTATTCCGCATGATCTTTTCCGAAAGCCGGCTCCCACTTTTCGGGATCATGCGTCAACAGCGCTCGAAAACTCTTCGGCAATTCGTGCGGGCGAATGCGATCGGCGACATCGACAAATCCCTGCCGCTTGAGCCAGGCCTCGAATTCCGGCGCCGGGCGGCGGCCATAAAGGTCGCGCATGGCGAGCGCGTCGTGAAACGAGGTGCTCTGATAGCCGAGCATGATGTCGTCGGCGCCGGGCACGCCCATGACGAAATTGACACCGGAGGCGACCAGAAGCGCCAACAGCGCATCCATATCGTCCTGGTCGGCCTCGGCATGATTGGTGTAGCAGACGTCGACGCCCATCGGCACGCCGAGAAGCTTGGCGCAGAAATGATCTTCCAGGCCGGCGCGCGTGATCTGCTTGCCGTCGAACAAATATTCCGGCCCGATGAAGCCGACCACGGTATTGACCAACAGCGGTTTAAAGGCGCGGGCCACGGCGTAGGCGCGCGCTTCGATGGTCTGCTGGTCGGCGCCGTGATGGGCATTGGCCGAGAGCGCACTGCCCTGCCCGGTCTCGAAATACATCACGTTATCGCCAGCGGTGCCGCGATGCAGCGCCAGCGCCGCGTCGCGCGCCTCCTTGAGCAGCGCGAGATCGATGCCGAAACTCTTGTTCGCCGCCTCGGTGCCGGCGATCGATTGAAACACCAGATCGACCGGCGCGCCCTTGCCGATGAGATCGAGCGTGGTCGTGACATGGGCCAGCACGCAGCTCTGGGTCGGAATGTCGAGCTTGGTGATGATCTCGTCCAGCATCGACAACAGCGCATGCGCGCTGGCCGGGCTGTCGGTCGCCGGATTGACGCCGATGACAGCGTCGCCGGCGCCGAGCAGCAGGCCGTCGAAAATGCTGGCGGCGATGCCGCGCGCATCGTCGGTCGGATGATTGGGCTGCAGCCGCACCGACAGGCGGCCGGGCAGACCGAGCGTGTTGCGGAACGCCGTCACCACCGAGCATTTCGCAGCAATCGCCATCAGATCCTGCAAGCGGCAGATCTTGCTCACGGCGGCGACCATTTCCGGCGTCAGCCCGGGCGCCAGCGTTTTCAGCACCGGCGCGGTGGTCTCATCCGCCAGCAGCCAGTCGCGCAGCCCGCCTACTGTCAGGTGCGCGATTGGAGCAAAAGCCGCGCGATCATGGCTGTCGACAATGAGGCGGGTGACTTCGTCGCGCTCATAAGGAACAATCGCCTCGTTTAAGAACGTCTTCAGCGGCAGATCGGCCAGCGCGAATTGCGCGGCAACGCGCTCCTCGCCGCTGTCGGCCGCGACGCCGGCGAGCCGGTCGCCGCTCCGCGACGGCGAGGCTTTGGCCAACAGCGTCTTCAGATCGGCGAAGGTGTAACGCCGGGTCCCAATCGTCGAGCCATACATGAGAACAGCTTCTCACAAAGCCCGGCTGGTGTCCCGATTCCGAAGTTCGCCATACCTTGCGGCGGGCTCCGAGCGAACTTCGGAATCGAGAGGATACTAGCAACTCTATAATTCTAGTGTGGTTTTTGGATTTGAAGTTCCTATCGGAGTTTGCCGGTAAATCTTAGGAACTTCAAATCCACCACACTAGACGCGAACGACATCAATTGGCGATGGCGAAGCCGACCGTAATCCGCACATGCAGCGCATCCTCGCCGGCCGAGATCGGCATCGGCGCCATTGGCGCACCGGCCGCCATGCGCGCCATCATCGGCATCGGCGATGCAAGCCCTGCGTCTTCTGCGAGCCACACGACGCGGCCCAGACCGATGCCGGAGGCCTTGGCGTAGATTTCAGCCTTGCGCTTGGCGTCGGCGACCGCCGCCGCGCGGGCCTGATCGAGCAGCTTAGACGGATCGCTGTGGAGGAATTCGATATTGCCGACATTGGTGACGCCGGCTGTGGCCAAGCGGTCGAGGATATCGCCGGCCTTGCCGATATCGCGGATCGTGACATTGACCTGATTGCTGACGCTATAGCCCGCGAGCTTCAATTCGTTGCGCGGATCCGCCGTCGTGTAAAGCGGCTGTATCGAGAAGCGCGAGGTCTGAATGTCCTTGCCGGCGATGCCGGCATCCTGCAGCGTTGCGGTGATGGCGGCCATCAGCTTGGAATTGGCGTCGGTCGCTTCTTTCACCGACTTGCCCCGCGTCGTCACGCCACCGTTGATTTCCGCGTAATCCGGCGCGGCACTGATGCTGCCCTCGCCGATCACGACCACACCGGTCTCGGTTGCGGACAACGGCGCGGCTTGTTGCTGCTGTGCTTGAGCCGCTCCGGCCGACGCGGCCGCCACGATCGCAAAGCCCACGATCAAATTTGAGACGCGCAATCTCGTAAAGCGCGATACCGTCATGATGGCCTCCTTGATCCTCCGCCAATCGGCACAGAGGTAATGGATACAAAGTGGTCGCAGCGAGGCGCGGCGCGAATCCGCGCGGGAAATTCAATTTTGCGCATGTCCTTGTCGGAAAACCGGTATCCACTTTTCCGGGACATGCGGGGTCAAGAGCCGCAGCTCAACGCGCGGTCGCTGAGTCGGCAATGATTGAGCGGCTTGGCGTTGATATCGAACAAAGTACCGGTCCAGGTCGTCGCGTCGACGCGGTCCCAGACCATGTAGCCGAAGCCGGAATAGGTGACGGCATTGCCGGCGGCACGGCCGTTGATATCGGCGCCGGTCACGCTCGCCGTCGGCACGCCTTCGAGATTGTCGCCGCCGGTGCCGACGACAAGCTGCGCCGGCCGCGCGCCGTTGAAATCGACCGACTGGAAAAAGTGGATGTGGCCGGCGACATACATCCGCACGCTCGCCGGCATGTCGGCGCCAAGCGCCGCCTGCAACACTTTGTTCGAGACGATATTGACCGAAGGGTCGCCTGGTTTGGCCAGCATGGCGTTGACCGGCTTGTGCGTCACCAGCCAGGCATTGCTTGGAATCTTGGGCAGCACGTCGAGCAATTGCCTGCGCAGGATCGGCACCTGTTCGCTGTCCGCTCCAGCGGTGTCTTTGACCTTGGCGCTGTCAACGACAAGGAAACCGAAATCGCCGAGCCGCGCCACGTAATCGCCGGTCAGATCGCGGCAGGCTTTTTCCAGCGGCGCCGGATCGAGAAAGCGAAACCAGCCCTCGCCGGCGCGGCCGCAATCCTCGTGATTGCCGCGCGCCATGATCCAGGGCGCCGCGGCAAACAGCGGGGCTGCGGGCGCGAAGAAATCGGCATTCCACGGCGCCCAACCATAGCCGGCGGGGCTGCCGGCACAGCCGGCATCGCCGGCCGGACAGGGATCCTCGCGGTATTCGTAGTCGCCGACATGAATGAAGAGATCGGGCCGCGCCGCGGCGGCCAATGACGCGATCTTTGCAAACGGCCAGGCGTTCGGATCGTTGCAGGCCTGCCACGGATCGCCGGTTTTGAGCCGGCAGCCGGTGTCGCCGAACATCACGATGCGTTGTGGATTGGGCCGCGGCAGCGGCAGCGCCTTGCCGTCAAGGATCGCCGCGATCGCGCCCGGCGGCACTGCAAGCTCGCAGCCGCGCACCGGAAATTGCGCCGGCGCGACATTGCCGAGGGTTTGCCCCGGCTCGGAGCGGATAGTCATCAGCACGGCCGTGCCGTCAAAGCTCACCGACGGGCAGGCATCCTCGGTGACGACGCGCACGCTCGCGGTGCCGTCCGGGCCGAGCTGAACCCATTGCGCGAGAATCTTGGCCTGCGCTTGCGGCAGCGCCGCGATCATGCCGACAATGAAACCAAGAGCCGTGAACAAGGCGCGCTTGCGCTGCCGCATGATTGTCCTCCTCAGCGCCGAAGACGCCCCGCGGAACAATAATACAAATTCGGCGACAAAAATGCGTCGCGATACGATCGGGACCTGACTTCAGGAATTCGGCTTCGCCCGGCCGATGCGGCGCGGACCGTGATCGGTGACGCCGAGATGGGTTTCGAGTGCGGCGCGGTCGGCGGCAAGCGTAGCGCTATCCGCCGCATGCACGACGCAGCCACGCTCCAAGATGACGGCGCGGTCGGTGACGGGAAGAATCTTCTTGGCGTTCTGCTCGACCAGGATCGCCGACATGCCTTCGTCGCGGATGATCCGGCGCAGCGCCGCGAGCAGCTCATCGACGATGATCGGCGCGAGACCCTCGAGCGGCTCGTCGAGCAGCATCACGCGCGGATTGAGCACCAGCGCGCGGCCGACGGCTAGCATTTGTTGCTCGCCGCCGGAGAGCTGATTGCCCATATTCTGCCGGCGCTCGGACAGCCGCGGAAACATGGTGAAGACCTTGTCCACGGTCCAGCGGCCGGGTTGCGCCACCGCAGTGAGATTTTCCAGCACGGTGAGCGACTTGAAAATGTTGCGCTCCTGCGGCACCCAGCCCACCCCGATATGGGCGCGCTGGTCCGGACGCATCCTGGTGATGTCCTTGCCGTCGAGCACCATCTTGCCACGGAAATAATGGGTGACGCCGACCACGGTATTGATCAGCGTGGTCTTGCCCATGCCGTTGCGGCCGAGAAGTGCGATCGCCTCGCCTTCGCGCAGAGAACACGAAACGTCGGACAGCACGACCGCTTCGCCATAGCCGGCGCATAATTTCTCGATGGTGAGAAGATCAGGCATCGAGCTCCTCACCAAGATAGACCGCCTTGACCCGCGGATCGCGTGCGACTTCCTCCGGCGCACCGTCGACGAACAGCGCACCATTGACCAGGACCGAGATACGGTCGGCAAACGAAAACACCAGATCCATATCGTGCTCGATCAACAGCACCGTGACTTCCGCCGGCAGCGCTTCGATCGTGGCCAGGAGTTCGTGGCGTTCGGCTTCGGGCACGCCGGCGGCCGGCTCGTCAAGCAGCAGCACCTGCGGCCGGCAGGCGAAGGCGAGCGCGATCTCCAGAAGACGCTGCTTGCCGTAAGGCAGCACTGAGACGCGATCGAACATCACATCGGTCAGATGGAAACGCTCGATGATCTCGACAATCTCGCCGGTGACGGACGATTTGGTGCCGATGATCCGCCACCAATCGGCGCCGGAGCCGAGCCGTTCCGAGACCACGAGGCCGATCGATTCCAGCGGGGTGAGATCGAGGAACAATTGATTGATCTGGAAGGTGCGCGCCATGCCGAGCCGCACCCGCTGATGCGGCAGCGTATCGGTGATGTCCTTGCCCTCGAGCATGATGCGGCCGGCGCTCGGCCTGAGCACGCCGGTGAGAAGATTGATGAAGGTGGTCTTGCCGGCGCCGTTCGGCCCGATCAAAGCGTGGCGCGCGCCCTTCTCGACGCTGAGATCGACATTGCTGGTGGCGACGATGCCGCCGAAGCGCTTTTCGAGCCCTGTTGTCTGCAGGATCGGCATGACTAGCTTCCCGTCACTCACTTCCCGTCCGGCGCGGCAAGTTTCGCCGGCCGTGCCGCAGCGCCCGAGCCGAGATTCTCGATGGCCGCGCGCGCGGTCGCAATCCAGCCCTGCATCCGATCACGGCCGATCAGCACGATGATGACCAGCACGAGTCCAATCCAGAACTGCCAATATTGCGGCGTCAGGTTGGCGATCCAGTCCTGCAGGAATTTGTAGATCACCGCCCCGATCAGGCCGCCGTAGAGATAGCCGGTGCCGCCGATGATGAGCACGAGCAGCAGGTCGGCGGAGCGATCGAGCGAGAACACGTCGAGCGAGCAGAACGCCGTGGTCTGAGTGAGCAGTGCGCCGGCGATGCCGGCAAGTCCTGCGGAGAGGGTGTAGATCGCGACCAGCCGCCATTTGACCGGAATGCCGATGGCTGACGACCGGAGCGAATTGCCTTTCACCGCGCGCAGCGACAGGCCGAACGGCGAATAGACCACGCGGCGCGCCACGACGAAACAGACGAACAGCACGATCAGGCAATAGACGTAACCATTGTGACCGTAGAGATCGAAACGGAAGCGGCCGAGGATCGGCTCGATATCGACGCCTTGCAGACCGTCGGCGCCGCCGGTGATGTTGGAATAGCGGTTGGCGACCTCGCCGAGCATCAGCGACACGCCGAGCGTCACCATCAGCCGCGTCAGATCGGAGCCGCGCAGCACGAGGAAGCTGGTGACGAAGCCGAGCGCGGCGGCGACCAGGCCCGAGGCCATCAGCGCGATCACCGGCTCATTGATAAAGCCGTATTTGGCGACCAAGCCGGCAAAATAGCCGGCGAAGCCGAAGAACGCCGCCTGGCCGAGCGAGATGATGCCGGCATAGCCAAGGATCAGATCGAGCGACAGCGCGAACAGCGCGAGGATCGCGGTGTCCTTGAGGATCAGATGCTTGCTCGGGAACAGCCAGATCGTGGCGAAGGCGAAAATCCAGAATGCGATCTCGAGCGGCGACCAGCGGGCGCGGCGCTTCAGATAGGTCGAGACCTGATCGGCGGTCGCGGGATTGGTCATTTGACTATCCATATGACCGTCACTTCGCCGTCGCGCGGGCGAACAGGCCCTGCGGCCGCCAGATCAAGACCACGATCATGATGGCGTAGATCACGAAGGCGCCGAGCTTGGGCACGTAATATTTGCCGGCGACGTCGCCGATGCCGAGCAGGATCGAGGCAAAGAACGGCCCGGTAATGCTCGACGTGCCGCCGACCGTCACCACGATCAGAAAGTAGATCATGTATTTGAGCGGGAAGGTCGGATCGAGACCCAAAATCTCGGCGCCGAGCGCGCCGCCGAGGCCGGCAAGGCCGGAACCGAACGCAAAGGTGAGCGTGAACACCGCGCCGACATTGATGCCGAGCCCGCGCGCCACGCGCTGATCGTCAACCGCGGCGCGCAACCGCGAACCGAACCGCGTCCGGTTCAGAATCAACTGCAAGGCAATGGTGAGAAGTCCGCAAATGGCGATGATCAGCAGGCGATATTTGCCCATGCCGATGCCGAACACATTGATCTGACCCTGCAGCGCCTCCGGGATCTGCACGAATTGCTGCGACGAGCCCATGGTGTAGTCGATCGCCGCGACCGACATGAAGACCAGCCCGATGGTGAACAGCACCTGATCGAGATGGCTGCGGGCATAGACGTGGACATAAAGCGTGCGCTCGAACAGGCCGCCGAGGAGCGCCGTCGCCACGAAGGCCAGCGGCAGGCCGAGCACGAACGGCACGCCATAGCGGTTGACCAGGATGACGGTGCAATAGCCGCCCGCCATGGCAAAGGCGCCATGGGCGAGATTGATGAAATTCATCAGGCCAAGGGTGACGGACAGCCCGCATGCCAGCACGAACAGAAGCATGCCGTAGGCAACGCCGTCGAACAGGATGGTCAGCATGATTTACTCAACGCCCGTCCCCCGCAACGCCCGTCCCCAGAACGTCCTTCCCCCACCCGGCGGGAAAGGCATAGCCAGCTTTGGCTACCCTACTCAGTTCTCATCGCCGATGCACGGGCACCGGCTATGGGGGCGTCTTGGTTTGGCCCGAAAGAGCGGCGGGGCCCCCACCCCGCGCGCTTTTCCTCATGCCTGAAGCTTACTTCGCCGCGGCCTTGATCGGATCCTTGACCGAAGGGAAGGTGGCGAATTCGACGTTGAAGAGTTCGCCGTTCTTCTTCGCGACTTTGCGGATATAGATGTTCTGCACGATGTCGCGCGTCTCGGGATCGATGCAGATCGGGCCGCGTGGGCTCTCCCAGCACATGCCTTTGATGGCGGCCAGCAGCGAATCGCCGTCGGTCTTGCCGCCGGTCTTCTTCAGCGCCTCGTACATCAGGTGCATGCCGTCATAGGCGCCGACCGCCATGAAGTTCGGCCGCATGCCGTTATTGGCCTTTTCGAACGCGGCGACAAAAGCCTTGTTGGCGGGCGAGTCGTGATCGGCCGAATAGATATGCGCGGTGACGGTACCGATCACCGGATCGCCCATGCCGTTGACGAGATCATCGTCGGTCACGTCGCCCGGCCCGATGATTTTGATGCCGGCTTTGTCCATGCCGCGCTCGACGAATTGCTTGACGAAGATGCCGCCTTGGCCGGACGGCACGAAGACGAAGACCGCGTCGGGCTTCTGATCGGCGGCGCGCTGCAGAAACGGCGCGAAGTCGGGGTTCGCCAGCGGGAAAGTGATGCTGTCGAGAATCTGGCCGCCTTTCGCGGTGAACTCCGCGGCAAAGGATTTCGCGGCATCGGCGCCCGGCGCGTAGTCGGACACCATGCTCACCACTTTCTTGATGCCGTTTTGCGCCGCCCAGTCGGCGAGCGGCACCGTCGATTGCGCGAGCGTGAAGCTCGTGCGCGCGATGTAGTCCGATTTCTGGGTGATGATCGAGGTGCCGGCGGCGGTGACGATCTCAGGTGTCTTGGATTCGGTGGCGAGCGGCGCCACGGCGAGCGCTGCGGGCGTCACGCCGAAGCCGGCGAGGAAAGTCACCTTGTCGTTGACGATCAGGTCCTGCGCGATGCGCTTAGAGTTATCAGGAACAGCGCCGTCGTCTTTGATGATCAGCTCGACTTTCTTGCCGGCGACGGTGTCGCCATTCTGCTGCATGTAGAGTTTGGCGCCGGCGGCTTCTTGCTTGCCGGTCGATTGTTGCTGGCCGGTCATCGGCAGAATAAAGCCGATCTTGACGTCGTCGGCCTGAGCTGCGCTTGCGGCAGCAGCAAGCACCGCGGCGGCGCTAGCCGCCAGCAAAAAGTCCTTCAATTTCATGGAGTTCCTCCCGGAAGCGATTTGCAGGGTTACGCGTTGGCGCGCATACCATCATTTGCAACCGATGTTGTCCAGTTAGCGCTTTGTCTCATATTGCGGCAGCGGTTAATGCGATTGCCGCGATGCAAAAGAGACGACGCGGACAAACTTTCGCGGGTTCATTATCCCACGCCGGCCTGTCATTTGAGCATGATGTTTTCTGAGGCGCCGCGGCGCCGATGTAAAAATCACGCGCCGCCATCGATCTTGAGACCGGCGGCTTTGATGACCGGACCCCATTTGTCGCAATCGTCGCGCGTGGCCTTGATGCCTAAGCGTGCGCCTTACGCTGCGGATCGATGATGCTTTCGAGCTTGCCGAGCACATGCATGCAGGGCAGGAGCTGCGCGAGGCTCGCATTCGGCTCGCGCTTTTCCTTGATCGCGGCGATGAATTCGCGATCCTCGAGCTCGATGCCGTCCATCGACACGTCGACCTTGGAGACGTCGATCTTGTTGTCCTTGCCGTCGGACAAGTCGTCGTAGAACGCCTTGTAGGTGCCGTTGTCGCAGATGTAGCGGAAGAACGAGCCGATCGGGCCGTCATTGTTGAACGACAGCGACAGCGTCAGGATCGCGCCGGACGGCGTCCTGGCGACGATGCCCATATCCATCGCGATATTGAGCTGCGGATGGATCGGGCCCTGCACCGCGTAGCAATCGGAAATGTTTTCGCCGGCCTGGTACTGGAACAAATCTATGGTGTGGGCGGCGTGATGCCACAACAGATGATCGGTCCAGCTGCGCGCATTGCCGGCGGCATTGATGTTCTTGCGCCGGAAGAAATAAGTCTGCACGTCCATCTGCTGGATTTTCAGCTCGCCCTTGACGATCTTCTTGTGGATGTATTGGTGACTCGGATTGAAGCGCCGCACATGGCCGCCCATGGCGATGACGCCGGTTTCCTTGGCGATCTTCACCAGGTTTTCGGCGTCCTCGACGCTGTCGGTGACCGGGATTTCAACCAGCACATGCTTGCCGGCACGCATCACCTGCTCGCCCTGGCGGAAATGCATCTTGGTCGGCGTGGTCAGGATCACCGCGTCGGCGCGCTTGATGCCTTCGGAGAGATCGCCGGTGTAATGCGGAATGCCATATTTCTTGGCGACTTCGGCGGTCGAGTCCTGATTGCCGCCGACCAGCGACGTCACCTCGACGCCCTGGATGCGCTTGAGCGCATCAAGATGCTTCTGGCCGAACGCGCCCTGCCCCGCTACGCAAATCTTCATCACATGCCTCTTGGAATTTTGCTCTTGGAATTGTCTGAAATGCCCGGCGCCTCTCGGCCGTCATGGCCGGGCCTGTCCCGGCCATCCACGTCTTTGATGTCGCGAGCCTCAAGACGTGGATGCCCGGCGATAGGCGAGCGAAGCGACGCCGTCCTTCGGACGTCTGTGGCCGGGCATGACGCGCGTCTCTTATCAGCTGCGAATACGATCCGCTTTCGCGCTTGCCGCGGCGCGCTTGTGCTTCGCCGCCGGTTTGCGCTTGCCAGCGCTTTTGCGCGCCTTGTTCTCAAGAATGATATGGCCGACCGCAGTGTTCGACGCCGGCACGGTGTAGAAGCGATAGACTTCATCCACCTTGTCGTCGAGCGCGCCGCGCATGATCAGCCACATCACCATTTCGATGCCTTCGGCGCCGGCCTCGCGCATGTATTCGAGATGCGGGATTTTGACGAGCTTCTTAGGGTCCTTCGACAGATTGTCGAGGAAGGCCTTGTCCCACTTGCTGTTGATCAGGCCGGCGCGCGGGCCGGAAATCTGGTGCGACAGGCCGCCAGTGCCGAAGATCACGACGCGCAGATCGTCGGGGAAGGACTCCACCGCCTTGCGGATCGCCTTGCCAAGCATGTAGCAGCGATGGCCGGTCGGCGGCGGATACATGACGACATTCACCGCCAGCGGAACGACCGGGCACGGCCAGTGGCCGTCCTTCTCGATCTTGCCGAACAGAAGGTTCATCGGCACCGTCATGCCGTGATCGATTTCCATCTTGTTGCAAATGGTGAGATCGAACTCGTCGAGAATGCAGGACTGCGCGATATGCGAGGCAAGCGCCGGATGGCCTTTGGCGACCGGCACCGGGCGCGGGCCCCAGCCTTCATCGGCCGGCGGGAATTCCGGGGCGCAGCCGAGCGCGAAAGTCGGGATCATCTCGACCGAGAAGGCCGAGGCATGGTCGTTATAAACGACGATGGCGACGTCCGGCTTGGTCTCGCGCATCCATTCTTGCGACTTCACGAAGCCCGAGAACACCCGCTTCCAATAGGGCTCCTCGGTCTTGCCGTTGTCGATCGCCGCCCCGATGGCGGGGACATGCGATGAACCTATTCCTGCGATGATCCTGGCCACGGTGTCACTTCCGTTTCTTCGATTTGGGTTTGGATTTTCCGACCTTGGCTTTCGCTTTGGTCTTTGCGGTTGCTTTGGATTTGGCTTTGACCGTTGCCTTCGCGGCATTTTTCGCCGGCGCCGCCTCGAGATATTTGGACGGCGTGTTCTTGCCGGTGCGCGAGCGATTGCCTTCGACCGAACGGCCGCCTTTGAGCATCATGTCGGCGTAGTCGGGCTGCGTCGCGCCGGTCATGACGGCCGCCAAGTGCTGGAACGAATGGCCGTCGGTCGCGCCGAGCTTCGCGGTGAAATAGATGTTGCCGCCAAGCTCCAGCATGCGGTTGTAGTCGCGCTTGAGCACGGCGTCGGTCTGTTCCGGCGTCAGCTTGAACTTCTTCAGATATTCCGCCTCGTTCGCCTTGAAGGCCTTGCGGTTGGCATCCTTCATCAGCGACATGCAGAACATATTGATGCCGAACCCTTCCCGGGACCGTTCGGCATCGAACACAAACGTGCCCGGGATGTCGTCGTAATCGTGTTGTTCGCGGGCCATCGGCCGTCTCCTGATTGGGTTGACATATATAGCGCGGAGAAGCTTGGCAACGTAAGCCTCCTCTCGCGCTCGCGTCATGCGAAAGCGGGGGTCTCACGCCAGAAATAATTTAGAATCCCTGCAAGCTAGCCGGGGTCAGCCTACCCCCAATAAAGCCGCATCGGGTTGTCGACCAACAGTTTCTGCTGGGCCGCGGCGGTCGTTGCAATCTTCGGAATGTAATCGACCAGCACGCCGTCGTCCGGCGCTTCCTTCTTCATATTGGGATGCGGCCAATCGGTGCCCCAGATCACGCGGTCGGGGAAATGCTCGACCAGCGCCTTGCCGAACGGCACCACGTCGTCATAGGGCGGCCCGGCGATGGTCATGCGCTCCGGGCAGGTCGCCTTCACCCAGAAATTCTTGTGCTTATCCATGAGGTCGTGGAAGCGCTGGTTCTCCGGGTCGTTGACGCCCTTCTTGACCGTCGGCGTGCCCATGTGATCGACCACGACGGCGGTAGGCAGCGCGGTGAAGAAGCTTTCCAATTCCGGCAGATCCGGCATTTCGAAATAGACAACGATGTGCCAGCCGAGCTTGTCGACGCGGGCGGCGATCCGCTGCAGCACGTCGCGCGGGGTGAAATCGACCAGCCGCTTGATGAAGTTGAAGCGCACGCCGCGCACGCCGGCTTTATCCATCCACTTCAACTCGTCGTCGGTGACCTCTTCGCCGACAAAGGCGACGCCCTTGGCGCGGCCGTTCGACGAGTCGAGCGCGTCGACCATGGCGCGGTTGTCCTTGGAATGGCATGAGGCCTGGACGATCACGTTCTTGTCGAAGCCCAGAAAGTCGCGCAGCGCGAACAGCTTTTCCTTCGGCGCGTCGCAGGGCGTGTATTTGCGCTCCGGCGCATAGGGAAATTTCGCCTCCGGCCCGAACACATGGCAATGTGCATCGACCGCGCCGGCCGGCGGCTTGTATTTCGGCTTCGACGGGTTGGGGTGGAAAGGAATGTAACCAGGCGACATCGGCACGCGAGAGTTCTCCTATTCTGTCATTCCGGAAGCCGCGTAGCGGCTATCCGGAATCCATAATCACAGTCGATCGAAGTTCACACTGTCTGGATTTTTTCTGGAATGCAGGGCCTATGGATTCCGGGCTCCTCGCTGCGCTCGGCCCCGGAATGACGGCTAGACTTTCTCCACCGCCAACGACACACCCTGGCCAACGCCGACGCACATGGTGGCGAGCGCCCGCTTGCCGTGGCGCTTTTCCAGGCCGTGCACTGCCGTCAGCGCAAGCCGCGCTCCGGACATGCCGAGCGGATGGCCGAGCGCGATCGCCCCGCCGTGCGGATTGACGAATTCGGCATCGTCGGCGACGCCGAGCTGGCGCAGGCAGGCGAGCCCCTGCGCGGCGAAGGCCTCGTTGATCTCGATCAGATCGAAATCGGTGATCTTGAGCCCGAGCCGCTCCATCAATTTCCGCGTCGACGGCACCGGGCCGATGCCCATGATGCGCGGCGGCACGCCGGCCGACGCCATGCCCAGCACGCGGGCGCGCGGGGTCAGCCCGTGCGCCTTCGCGGCGTCCTCGCTCGCCAGGATGATCGCGGCGGCGCCGTCATTGATGCCCGACGCATTGCCTGCCGTCACGGTGCCGGGACTGCGTGCAATGGGCTTGAGCTTCTGCAGATTCTCGATCGTGGTGTCGGGCCGCGGATGCTCGTCCTCGCAGCAGGTGGCCGGACCGGCTTTGCCGTTGGGCACCGGGACCGCAACGATCTCTTTGGTGAAATAGCCGAGCGCAATGGCCTTGGCGGCGCGCTGCTGCGAGCGCAGCGCAAACGCGTCCTGGTCGGCGCGCGTCACCTGGAATTCCTCGGCGACATTCTCGGCGGTCTCGGCCATGGAATCGACGCCGTATTGCGCCTTCAAAAGCGGATTGATGAAGCGCCAGCCGAGCGTGGTGTCGAAGATTTCCGCCGAGCGGGAAAACGCCTCGCCGGCCTTGCCCATCACGAACGGCGCCCGCGTCATGGATTCGACGCCGCCGGCGATGGCGAAATCCATTTCGCCGGTCCGGATGGCGCGCGCGGCATCGCCTACGGCATTGAGTCCCGAGGCGCAGAGCCGGTTGACGGTGACGCCCGGAATCTTGTCCGGCAGCCCGGCGAGCAACAGCGCCATGCGCGCGACATTACGGTTGTCCTCGCCGGATTGATTGGCGCAGCCGAGAAACACTTCGTCGAGCCGCGACCAGTCGGCCTTGGTATTGCGCGCGACCAGCGCCTTGAGCGGCACCGCGGCGAGATCGTCGGTGCGCACCTTGGCGAGCGCTCCGCCATAGCGGCCGATCGGGGTACGCGCGGCGTCGCAAATGAAGACTTCTCGCATCGTCCGCTCCGTTTTAGGCCGCTTGAGGGATTTGGAGGCTATTTACGGGCCGCCGTGGAACGGGTCAAATGGGCCCGGTTGCCGCCACGGTCAATAACAACGAACGCCCCAACGAACGCCCAATGAGCGCAGGCCCCGAAGCCGAATTTGCCGAATTGGCGGCGCGCCTGCCGCCGACATTGAAGGCGGAGCGGCACAACGCCGTCGCCGTGCTGAAGCTTGCGCGGGCGCAAAAGCGCAATGCGCTCGACGATCCCACCGTTCTCGGCATCGAGACCTTCTTCTCGAACCTGCCGGAGGACATCCGCGCCGCGGTAATCGCCGGCGAAGGCGATCATTTTTCCGCGGGTCTCGATCTCAGCGAGCTCTCCGAACGCAATACATTCGAAGGTGTCGAACATTCGCGCTCCTGGCACCGCGCCTTCGAGCGCATCGAATTCGGCAGCGTTCCGGTCGTCGCCGTGCTGCACGGCGCGGTCGTCGGCGGCGGGCTTGAATTGGCCGCCGCAGCCCATGTCCGCGTCGCCGAGCGCTCGGCCTTCTATGCGCTGCCGGAGGCCAGCCGCGGCATCTATGTCGGCGGCGGCGGCTCGGTGCGGCTGCCGCCTCTGATCGGTACCGCGCGCGTGATGGACATGATGCTGACCGGCCGCACGCTGTCCGCCGAAGAAGGCCAGACCATCGGGCTCACGCAATATCTGGTCGACGAAGGCCAGGGCCTCGCCAAAGGCATGGAACTCGCGCACCGCATCGCCGGCAATGCGACCTTCACCAACTTCGCCGTGATTCATCTGTTGCCGCGCATCGCGCGCAGCGACCCGGCGGCGGGCTTCGTCGCTGAGTCTCTCGCGGCTGCCATTGCGCAGGGCGATGAGGAGGCAAAAGCCCGGCTGAAGGCCTTTCTTGAAAAGCGCGCGCCGAAAGTGGCGCGAAGCTGAAGATGGCGCAGCCTTGATATGCCTGATGTGACGCCGCTGACCGGAGACAAGCGGCCGCCGCTGCGGCCGGTCAGGCTTGGCGCGCCGGATGCCGTGATCGAGCGCCGCGCTGACGGTGCGATGCTGTTGCGCTCGCCGCGGCAATTGCCCGCGCATCCGCAGAAGCTGACCGAACGCCTCGTTCATTGGGCCAAAGCCGCACCGGAGCGCATTTTCATTGCCCAGCGTGACACCGCGAGCGCATGGCGCACGCTGACTTATGCGCAGACGCTCGCGGCGGTGCGCGCCATCGCCGCGGCGCTGCTTGAGCGCGATCTTTCGCCGGAGCGGCCGATCGCGATCCTGTCCGGCAACGACATCGAGCATGCGCTGCTTGCGCTCGCGGCGATGCATGTCGGCATCCCCTATGCGCCGATCTCGGTGCCCTATTCGCTGCTGTCGCAGGATTTCGGCAAGCTCAAAGCCATTATCAATATCCTGACGCCGGGCCTCGTCTTTGCCGCCAACGGCAGCGCTTTCGCCCGCGCCATCGCCGCCGCGGTGCCGCCGAATGTCGAGATCGCCGTCACCGCCAATCCGCTTCCCGACCGGCCGGTGACATTATTCGCAGCGCTCCTGGCGACGCCGCCGACAGCTGCTGTCGAAGCCGCGCACGCGACGGTCACCGCGGAAACCATCGCCAAGGTGCTGTTCACCTCGGGCTCCACCGGCCAACCGAAGGGTGTCATCAATACGCAACTGATGCTGTGCGCCAACCAGGCGATGATCCGCGGCGGGCTTGCCTTCCTCGCCGACGAGCCGCCGGTGCTGATCGACTGGCTGCCGTGGAACCACACTTTCGGCAGCAACCACAATTTCGGCATCGTGCTCGACAATGGCGGCTCGCTCTATATCGACGAGGGTAAACCGCTGCCAGGCGCCATCGAAGCGACCGCGCGCAATCTGCGCGATGTCGCGCCGACCATCTATTTCAACGTGCCCAAGGGCTTCGAGATGCTCTTGCCCTATCTCACGGCAGAGCCGGCGCTGCGCCAGAAATTCTTCAGCCGGCTGAAAGTGCTGTTCTATGCCGGCGCGGCGCTGCCGCAGCACGTGTTGGATGCTTATCACCACCTCGCTTACGAGACCGTGGGCGAACGCATCCTGTTCATGTCGAGCCTCGGCTCGACCGAAACCGCGCCGGCGGCGCTCGCCTGCAGCTGGGAATCCGAACGCGCCGCCAATATCGGCCTGCCGCTGCCCGGCGTCGACCTCAAGCTCGTGCCGCGCGAAGGCAAGCTCGAAGCACGGCTCAAAGGCGCCAATATCACGCCCGGCTATTGGCGGGCGCCGGCGCTCAATGCCGAAGCCTTCGATAACGAGGGCTATTACAAGATCGGCGATGCGCTGAAATTCGCCGACCCTTCCGACCCCGCCAAAGGGCTGTTGTTCGACGGCAGGCTTTCGGAGGATTTCAAACTCGCGACCGGCACCTGGGTCAGTGTCGGCCCGTTGCGCGCCGCCTTCATTGCGCACTTCGCCCCGCTCGTTCGCGATGCGGTCTTCGCCGGCGCCGACTGCGACGATGTCACCGCGCTAGTGTTTCCCGATCTCGACGCCTGCAAGAAGCTCGCGCCCGGTCTCGCGCCTGATGCTGCGGCGCAATCCTTGCTGGCCGATGCGCGTGTGGCGGCCGAATTCGCCCGTCTGCTCGACAGCTTTGTCGCCGCAAGCACCGGCACCTCGAACCGCGTGCTGCGCATGATCCTCCTTGCCGAGCCACCATCGCTCGATATCGGTGAAATGACGGACAAGGGCTCGATCAATCAGCGCGCGGTGCTTGCCCATCGCAAGGCTTTGGTTGATGACCTTTATGCTGCGACCTCGCCGCGGCACGTCATTGTCGCCGCTCGGCAACCCGCACAGGTGAATTGAAGATGGACATAAAAGGACAGGCTGCGATCGTCACCGGTGGCGCTTCCGGGCTCGGCGCCGCGACCGCGCGCATGCTGGCCGAGGCCGGCGCCAAGGTCGCGGTGTTCGACGTCAACAAGAAGGCCGCCGCCGAGGTGGCCATCGACATCAACGGCATCGCGGTCGATTGCGACGTGACGCATGCCGACGCGACGGAAAAAGCCATCGCCAAGGCCACAGCCGATCACGGCCCGGCGCGGATCGTCATCAATTGCGCCGGTGTCGGCCCGGCCAAGCGCATTGTCGGCCGCGACGGGCCGATGCCGCTCGAGGAATTTTCCAAGGTCGTCGCGATCAACCTGATCGGCACCTTCAATGTGATGCGGCTCGCCGCCGCCAAAATGCAGAACCTCGAGCCGATGCAGGACGGCGAGCGCGGCATCATCGTCTGCACGGCGTCCGTCGCCGCCTATGACGGCCAGATCGGCCAGGCCGCCTATGCCGCATCGAAAGGCGGCGTGGTGAGCCTGGTGCTGCCGGCGGCGCGCGAATTCGCTCAGTTCGGCATTCGCGTCACCGGGATTGCGCCGGGAATTTTTTCGACGCCGATGCTGCATGCGCTGCCGGAAGCCGCGCAGCAAAGCCTCGCCGCCGCGGTGCCGTTTCCAAAGCTTCTTGGGCAGCCGCCCCAATATGCCGCCCTGGTGCGGCACATGATCGAGAACCGCTATCTCAACGGCGAAGTGGTGCGGCTCGACGGCGCGCTGCGCATGGCGCCAAAATAACAGCGCGAAGGCATCTTTTTCCTCCCGAGGCAATTTCGCAGGACCAAACAATAATGTTCAGCAACACCCGGCAATTGCGTATCGAATGGGGCGACTGCGACCCTGCGGGCATCGTGTTCTATCCGCGTTATTTCGCGATGTTCGACACGTCGACGACGGAGATGATGGAAGCCGCCATCGGCATGAGCAAATTCGAATATTTGAAAGCCTTCAAATTCATCGGCCATCCGATCGTCGAAACCCGCGCCATTTTCCGCATCCCCAACCGTTTCGGCGACCGGGTGTCGATCACGACCTCGATCGCGAGCCTGGGCAAATCCAGCATCAAGATCGAGCATCGCCTGTTGAAGGGGGACGACATTTCGGTCGAAGGCTTCGAGACGCGCGTTTTTGTCGCCCCCGATCCGGCCGACCCCGAACGGCTCAAGGGCCAGCCCATCCCCGCCGAATTTGTCGCGCGGCTGACGCATAGCAAATAGCGCAAGGACCGCGCCCAAGGCGGAACTCGCCGCGGCTTCTCTTGCCGTCCCAGCGCGCAGGTATGCTAGAAGCCTAGCCCCTGATCCAAAAAAGGATCAGGCCTGGGCCTTTCGTTTGCGCATGATCTTTTCCGAAAACCGGTTTCCACTTTTCGGGATCATGCGGCTGCCGCCACAAGGGAGATGAACGCCGATGCGAGTTGACGCGTATACCCACTTTTTTCCGGAACGTTTCTTCACCAAGCTCAATGAAGTCGCTGGTGACTATAAGGACATGGGCAAGCGCATCCGCTCGCTCCCGGCTTTGTTCGATCTCAATGTGCGCAAGAAGATCGTCGACGGCCACAAGGATTATCAGCAGATCCTGTCCTATCCGCAGCCGCCGGTCGAGAAATTCGCCAAATCGCCGGCCGATATCGACGAGTTCTGCAAGATCATCAATGACGGCTTCGCCGAACTGACGGCGAAGGAAAAGGACCATTTCCCGGGCTGGGTGGCGCAGGTCTCGCTCGCGGCGAAGGATGCCGGCGTCGCCGAGGCCGAACGGGCCCTGAAGAACGGCGCGCTCGGCGTGCAGATCTACACCAATGTCGCCGGCAAGCCGATCGACCGGCCGGAATATCTGCCGTTCTGGAAAAAGATGAACGAGCTCGGTGCGCCGATCTGGATCCATCCGGCGCGCGGCGCCGAGATGCCGGATTACATCGACGAGAAGAAATCGCTCTACGAGATCTGGTGGACCTTCGGCTGGTCCTATGAAACCGCCTGCGCCATGATGCGGCTGGTTTATTCCAAGATCATGGATGACCATCCGAACCTGAAAATCATCACCCACCATTTCGGCGGCATCGTGCCGATGCTGGAAGGCCGCATCGGCCCCGGCAACGACGTGATGGGCTCGCGCACCACCGACGAAGATTATGTCTCGCTGCGCAAGAGCCTGAAGAAGCGCCCGCTGGATTATTTCAAGCACGACTTCTGGGCCGATACCGCAGCCTTCACCGCGGTGCCGGCGACCAAGGCCGGCATGGAATTCTTTGATATCGACAAGATCGTGTTCGCCTCGGATTGTCCGTTCGATCCGGAAGGCGGCACCATGTTTCCGCGGGTGACGCTTGAAATTCTCGACTCGCTGAAGATGGACAAGACCACCCACGACAAGGTGTTCTATAAGAACCTCGAAGCGGTCACCGGCAAGAAGCTCGTCAAGTGAAGCTGGTGAAGTAGCGGTGAAGACGCGAAGCGGCGGCTGGCGCCTCACAGTGCCCGTCCGCCGCTTTCCGCTGAGGCTCGGCGCAAAGGCGTAAGGCGCCTTTTCCGGAAATCCAAATCTTGCGAACTTAACCGTGGATGTCCGGCGCCAGGCCGGACAGGGCGGGCCGATTTTTGCTAGCGTGCCGCCGCATGGACGCCGCCCGCACCATCATGACTGACGAACCGGAACCCGCGCCCGAAGCGCCGGCCGGCGACGCCGGCCGCGTCACGCCCAAAGCGGGCGATGAAGCCGCTCGCGTAACACCCATGATGGAGCAATATATCGAGATCAAAGCCGCCAATCCGGATTGCCTGTTGTTCTACCGGATGGGCGATTTCTATGAAATGTTCTTCGGCGATGCCGAAGTCGCCTCGCGCGCGCTCGGCATCATGCTCACCAAGCGCGGCAAGCATCTCGGGGCGGACATTCCGATGTGCGGCGTGCCGGTGGAGCGCGCCGACGAATATCTGCATCGCCTGATCGCGCAGGGCCATCGGGTCGCTGTCTGCGAGCAGCTCGAGGATCCGGCCGAGGCGAAGAAGCGCGGCGGCAAGAGCGTGGTGCGGCGCAATGTGGTGCGGCTGGTCACGGCCGGCACGCTCACCGAGGACACGCTCCTTGACGCCACGCGCAACAATTATTTGTTGGCGTTGGTGCGCAGCCGCGCCTCGGCCGGCGACGACCGGTTCGCGCTGGCCTGGATCGATATTTCGACCGGCGAATTCCGCGTCGCCGAATGCGACCGCGCCAGTATCGGCGCCGAGATTGCGCGCATCGAGCCCGGCGAGGTCGTCGTTTCCGACGCGCTTTATGGCGATCCGGAGCTGGCGCCGATCCTGCGCGCCTTGCCGGCGGTGATGCCGCTCACCCGCGACGTGTTCGACGGCGCCACCGCCGAACGGCGGCTCTCGGCCTTCTTCGGCGTGGCGACGACGGCGTCGTTCGGCGCGTTCTCGCGCCTCGAGCTCACGGCCGCCGCCGCCGCCATCACCTATATCGAGCGCACGCAGCTCGGCAAACGGCCGCCGCTGTCGGTGCCGGCGCGCGAGGCCGCCGGCGCGACGCTGGCGATCGATCAGGCGACGCGCGGCAATCTCGAACTCGTGCGCACCATCGGCGGCGAGCGCCGCGGCTCTCTCCTCGCCGCCATCGATCGCACTTTAACTTCGGCCGGCGCGCGGCTTCTGGCGCAGCGGCTTGCGGCGCCCCTGACCGATCCGAATGAGATCGCGCATCGTCTCGACACTGTCGGCGCGTTTGTCAGCGACAGCGCCGCGCGTGCCGATCTGCGTGTGCTGCTCAAGGCCGTGCCCGATCTGGCGCGCGCTTTGGCACGGATCGCCGTCATGCGCGGCGGCCCGCGCGATCTGGCGGCCATTCGCGACGGCATTCTGGCCGCGGCCGAGTTCGCGGCGCGGCTCGCGGCCATGCTTGAGCCCATGACGGATATTCCACGCGAGCTTGCGCAAGCGATCGAGTCGCTGCGCCGGCCCGATACCGCGATCGCCACAGAACTCGCCAATGCGCTGGCCGATGAGCTGCCGGCATTGCGCCGCGACGGCGGCTTTGTCCGTGCCGGTTTCCTCCCGGCGCTCGACGAGGCGCGCGCGCTACGCGACGAATCCCGCCGCGTCATCGCTGCGCTGCAAGTGAAATACGCCGAGACGACCGGCGTGCGCGCCTTGAAGATCCGGCACAATAATGTGCTCGGCTATTTCGTCGATGTGTCCGCCCAGCATGGCGAGAAGCTCTTGTCCGCGCCGCTCAACGCAACCTTCATTCATCGCCAGACCACCGCCGGCCAAGTGCGCTTCACCACCACCGAGCTTGGCGAGCTCGAATCCAAGATCGCGACCGCCGCCGAACGCGCGCTCGCGCTCGAGCTCGAAGTCTTCGAGCGGCTTGCCGCGACGATTACCGCGGCGAGCGCCGAGATCAAGGACGCCGCCGGCGCGCTGGCGATGCTCGATGTCGCAACCGCACTCGCAACGTTCGCGGTCGAGCGCGATTACGTCCGGCCCGAGGTCGATAACAGCTTGGCCTTCGCCATCACCGGCGGCCGGCACCCGGTGGTCGAGCAGGCGCTCGCCAGTGACGGCGGGCCGTTCGTGGCCAACGATTGTGATCTGTCGCCACCACCCCCTCCCTATCCTCCCCCGCAAGCGGGGGAGGATAAGGTGGGGGCAGGCCGCATCTGGCTGATCACCGGCCCGAACATGGCCGGCAAATCGACCTTTCTGCGCCAGAACGCGCTGATCGCGGTGTTGGCGCAGACGGGCAGCTTCGTGCCGGCGAAAGCCGCCCATATCGGCGTGGTCGACCGGCTGTTCTCGCGCGTTGGCGCCGCCGACGATCTGGCCCGCGGCCATTCGACCTTCATGGTGGAAATGGTCGAGACCGCCGCCATCCTCAATCAGGCCGGCGAGCGGGCGCTGGTCATTTTGGATGAAATCGGCCGCGGCACGGCGACCTTCGACGGCTTGTCCATCGCCTGGGCCACGATCGAGCATCTGCATGACAACAATCGCTGCCGCGCGCTCTTCGCCACGCACTTCCACGAAATGACGGCCCTCGCGAGCAAGCTCAAGCGGCTGCACAACGCGACGATGCGGGTGAAGGAATGGCAGGGCGACGTCGTGTTCCTGCACGAAGTCGTGGCGGGAGCCGCCGACCGCTCCTATGGTATTGCGGTGGCGAAGCTTGCGGGTCTGCCGCCAAGCGTGATCGAACGCGCCAAAGTGGTGCTGGCGCAGATCGAGGCCGAGGACCGCACCTCGCCGACGCGGCGGCTGATCGACGACCTGCCATTGTTTGCCGCGGCGCGTCAGGGTTCGGCATCTACAGCCGCGCCGCAAGCCGACGCCGCGCTGAACGAGCTTGTCGGAGCGCTCAAGGCGCTGCATCCCGATGAAATGTCGCCGCGCGAAGCGCTCGAAGCGCTTTATGCGCTCAAGGCGCGGCTTGTGGCGAAGCCGTAACTTTCGCCGCAACGCGTTTGGCCGCCCGCCTCCGCAGCAGCACCAGCATCCCGCTCCAAATGACGCAGACCAACAGGCCGACGGCAAAGGCCCACCATGAGCCGAGCGGCACCGCCGTGTAGTGCACGGCAAGAAAGCCGAGCGAAAGCCCGACAAAGGCGATCTGCGCATGCGCCAGCATGCTGGCCGTCGCTTTGCCGCCGACCCGCGGATGCAAAATGACGATCGAGCTGCACAGGATGATCGGAAACAACGCGAACATGCCGGAGGCGAACGAGCCGATGCGGGAACTCGCCGTGGTGACAATGGCAACGACGATCGCCGCCGCGATTGCGCGCAGCGGGATATCGTAACGGGTGCGCAGAAATTTTCTCGGCGGGCCGGCTTCGCGATAACGCCAGCTCAGCGGCACCGTGACGCCGAACACGACGACATTGAGGAGTACGGCGGTGAGCGGCGTCCAATCGATCGTGCGAAAGACGACGGTAAGCCCGAACCAGACCGCGAGCGCGACGCTGAGGCTGAGCACCGTGCCGCGGCGTTGCGCCAGCACCATGTAAACAGCCGAAAACACCGAGACCGCGGCGCTGACGGCGACGCTGCCGACCGCGCTCGCGGCGATGAAGCTCGGCGGATGTTCGATGGCGAGGATGAAATAGGCCGCGCCGGCGGCTGTCGGCAGCGCCGCGATCAGCGCGCCGACGAACGGCCCGGCGCGCTCAACGGCAACCGAAGTGACGACGACGACGATCGCCGTCAGCACCATTTTCAGCGCGAGGCCGTACCAGAATATGAGTTCGGGGGGCATTTAAATGGGCATTACCTGGCGACGGGCTTAGTCTTTTGTTTGAGCATGACCTTTTCCGAAAACCGGATTCCACTTTTCGGGATCATGCTCCATGAGCTCAAGCCGGTTGCCGAACGGATCGGCGACATAGAACCGCTGATACCCTTCGAGCGGCTCGTCGTCGTAAGGCGCGTAGCCGTGCTGTTGCAGACGCGCGCGCAGGCCGTTGAGGTCGTTGACCCGAAAGGCCGGATGCGCCTTGAGCGCCGGGCGAAATTCATTCTCGACGCCGAGATGCAGCTGCTGGGTGCCGAGCGCGAACCAGACGCCGCCGCGCGTTTCGAGGTTCGGCGGCTTTTTCAGTTCCGGCAGACCGAGCAGGCCGCCATAGAAAGCGCGCGCCTCGGCCTCCTTGCCGCGCGGCATGGCCAACAGCAGATGATCGAGCGCAATAACGCCGGTCATCCCTGTCACTTTCGCTGCAAACTCACCGCCACCGGCGGTCCGCTTTTGATCGTCTGATAGACCACGCAATAACGCTCGGTGAGCTTCAACAACTGATCGAGCTTGTCCTGCGGCGCGTCGGTATCGACGTCGAAGCGCAGACGGATTTGCGCAAAGCCGACCGGCGCATCCTTGGCGACGCCGAGCGTGCCGCGGAAATCGAGATCGCCTTCGGCGGACACCGAGCCGGACTTGAGCGGAATTTCGATTGCAGTTGCAACCGCTTTGAGCGTCACGCCGGCGCAGGCCACCAAAGCCTCAAGCAGCATGTCGCCCGAGCACAATTCCATCCCGGACCCGCCGGTCGCCGGATGCAGGCCCGCAACCGCGAGCGCACGGCCGGTCTCGACCTTGCAGGCGATATTGCTGCCGTCGAGCGTGCCTTTGGCCTTGAGCGTAATGAAACCGGCCTTGGGATCGGTCTTGTAGCGCTCCTTGATCGGCGCTTGCAGCGCCCGCAGCCCGGCGGCGTCCATTTTTTACTCCCTATCAGCAGTCATGGCCGGACTTATTCCGGCCATCCACGTCTTGGGCAACACGTATCTTGGGCGACACGTATCTTGGGCGACACGTATCTTGGGCGACACGTATAAAGACGTGGATGCCCGACACAATAGGCGAGCGAAACGACGCCGTTCTGCGGAACGGCTATGGCCGGGTATGCCGAGCTTAAATGAAGCTCGATATTACCACCACATCGCCGCGCCGGCTTCGGCTTTGGGCTCTTCGGCGGCATCTGTGACAACGCGGGCAAGCGAGCGATCGAGCGCGGTCAGCACGCGGCGTTTGACGAAATCGAAAGCGGCGGATTGCCGGTCGCGCGGCCGCGGCAGATCGACGGCGATTTCCTCGAACAGCCGGCCCGGACGCGGGCACATCACCATGACGCGATTGGCAAGCACGATCGCTTCGTCGACATCGTGGGTGACCAGAAGCAAGGTCGGCGTCGCGTCGGCCCACAGGTCGAGCAGATGATCCTGCAGATCGGCGCGGGTGAAGGCATCCAGCGCCGAGAACGGCTCGTCGAGCAGCAAAACCTCCGGCCGCGGCACCAGCGCCCGCGCAATGGCGACGCGCTGCGCCTGGCCGCCGGACAATTCGCGCGGCCAGACACTGGCTTTCTCGGCAAGGCCGACACGCTCGAGCGCACTTGCGATGCGCTGCGCCCGCGCCGGCTGTCCGCGCAGGCCGAAGCCGACATTGTCGGCGACTTTCAGCCACGGCAGAAGCCGCGGCTCCTGAAAGATGATGCCGATCTTCTCGTGCGGCGCGGTGATGGGTTCGCCGTCAAGCAGGACCGCGCCTTCGGACGCCGGGTCGAGGCCGGAAATGGCGCGCAGCAGCGTCGACTTTCCGGAGCCTGAGCCGCCGATCACGGCGACGATCTCGCCCGGATCGACATTAAAGGTCACGCCGCCGAGCGCGTGCACGCCGTTGGGATAAGTTTTAGCGAGGCGTTCAAGGACAAGCATCACGCAGACCTAAAACTCATTCCGCTCATTCCCGCGCAAGCGGGAATCCAGCGCAAAATTAGCGAGGCCGGCGGCACCTTCTGGGTCGCCGCCTGCGGGGACGAGCGGATGAGAATGTTCGCGCTAGTCATGCCGCACCACGTCTTCCCAGCGCAGGAACGGCGCGGCGGCGAGCGCGATCAGCCAATCGCTCGCCTTGCCGACGATGGCGAAGGCGACAATGGCGGCGACGATTTCGGCCGGCTTGCCGAGCTGTTGACCGTCAATAAGGAGATATCCAAGGCCCTCGGACGCGCCCATGAACTCGGCGGCGACGACGAACATCCAGCCGAGCCCGAGCCCCGAGCGCAGCGAGATCACATAGGCCGGCAGCACCGCGGGCAACAGAATGCGATAGACCATCTCGACATCGGTGAGCCGGAAGGCGCGGCCGACCTCGACCAGCTTGCGATCGACCGATTGGATCGCGCCCATCAGGCCGAGATAGACCGGAAAGAATACGCCGACGGCAATCAGCGTGATTTTCGAGGTCTCGAAAATGCCGAGCCAGAGGATGAACAGCGGTATCCAGGCGATCGAAGGAATGGCGCGCAACGCCTGCAAAGTCGGATCGAGGAGCCGCCGAACGAGCGGCGAATAACCGGCCGCGGCGCCGACGATGGTGGCCGCCGCCACGCCGAAGCCGAAGCCCGCGGCGACCCGGGCGAGCGTCGCCAAGGTGTCGCGCTGCAGATCGCCGGTTTTGGCGAGATCGACAAAGGTCGTGAACACCACCGACGGCGGCGGCACCAGCCGGCCACTGGCGAGGCCGAACCGCACGATCATTTCCCAGGCGATCGCCGCCGTCACCGGCAGAATGAGCCCGAGCACGGGCCGGGACAGGTGCGCCCACTTGCGCGACCGGGAGGTTGCGGCCGCCGGTTCGTTCGCGGCCGAGCTTACGCCAGCGGCGTCTCGGCCGGATGTGCCTTCAGCGACGACGGTCATGGCCACAAGAGACATGGCGGCGGCGGTCTTTGCAAATTGCCCCCTCTCGCGGGGAGAAGGAGAAGAACTACGCCCCAGTCACGAACCGATCGTCGACCAGATCGTCGAGCGTCTTCTTCACATCGACGCTCGGCTGGATCACGCCGGCCTGCTGCAGCGCGAGCCCCGCCTGCAGAATGGTGTCGCGCTGCTCGGCGCCGATGCGATTGAAGGTGAGCTCGGTGCGCTCCTTGAGCTGGATGTCGACGACGTTCTCGGGAAGCTTGGTCACAGCCATGAACACGCGCTTCTCGGCGTCGTAATTGGCGAGACAGAATTTGCGCGCGTCCTCATAGACCCCGAGCACACGCTTGGTGAGGTCCGGGTATTTGGTGAGGAAATCCTCGCTGGCATTGAGGATGCCATAGGTGTTCGCCGCCTTGTTGCGGTAGAACAGCCGCGCGCCGTCCTCGACCTGCGCCGCCGCCATCATCGGATCGAGCCCGGCCCAGGCATCGACATCGCCGCGGACCAGCGCGATCTTGCCGTCGGGATGCTGCAACAGCACCGGCACAATGTCCTTCTCGCTCAGCCCCACCGATTGCAGCGCGCGCACCAGGAAAATGTGCGGATCGGTGCCGCGCGTCACCGCGACGCGCTTGCCTTTCAGATCCTCGATCTTGTTGATCGGCGTGTCCTTGCGCGTCACCAAAGCTGTCCATTCCGGGCGCGAATAGACGTAGATCGATTTGATCGGATTGCCGTTGATCTTGCCGAGCAGCGCCGCGGAGCCCGCCGTCGAGCCGAAATCGATCGAACCGGCATTCAGGAATTCGAGCGCCTTGTTGGAGCCGAGCGACTGCACCCAGCGCACGCCGATACCGTCCTTGGCAAATTCTTTTTCCAGAAGTCCGTTCTGCTTGAGCACCATCGCGACCGGATTATAGGTCGCCCAGTCGATGCGGATTTCCGAGGGCTTATCGGCGGCGCGGGCGAGCCGCGGCAGGCCGAGCGGGATGAGGCCGGCGCCCATCGCGCTACCAAGAAATCCACGACGAGACAGCATAAGAACCTCCCTGCGATACGATTTTTCTTTAAGGAACGGCCATGGTGCCGTCAATTGGAAATAAATACCTATATTGTGTTCAACGGAAGAATGATTTTGTCTCGAACGCGAGAATCGCCTCCAGCCGTTCTGTCCGCAGCATTTTCGGGAACCGCCGAGAACCACGAGCCGCGCACGATGACAGTTAACCCCTCCTCCGCTATCTCCTAACCGATGATGCTCGACACCCAGAAATCGGCGGCGTGCGACCTCTCCGATACCGAGACGCTGATCGATCCCGAAGCGATCACGGCGGATCTGAACGCGCTTGCCAAAACCTATGAGGGCCGCGAGCGCGAATTGCGCACCGCCGTCGCGCAACGCCTCAAAGCGACGCTGACCGCGGGCCGGGCGCGCGCGGAAGCCTTGCTGCTGAAGGATCGCCACGGCCGCCGCTGCGCCGAGCGGCTGTGCCAGATGCAGGACGAGATCATCCGCCTGCTGTTCGATTTCACCTCCACGGTGATTTATCCGCCGCAGACGCGCTCCGAGGCCGAGCGCATGGCGGTGGTCGCGACCGGCGGCTATGGCCGCGGCTTGCTGGCGCCAGGCTCCGACATCGATCTGTTGTTTTTGTTGCCCTACAAGCAGACCGCCTGGAGCGAGTCGATCGCCGAAGCCCTGCTCTATTGCCTATGGGACATGGGACTGAAAGTCGGCCACGCCTCGCGCTCGGTCAGCGAATGCATCCGCCAGGCCAAGGCGGATATGACCATCCGCACCAGCCTGCTTGAGTCGCGCTATCTGTTCGGCGACAAGAAGCTCTACGAGGAACTGACTTCGCGCTTCGACAAAGAAGTCGCGCAAGGCACCGGACCCGAATTCGTCGCCGCCAAGCTCGCCGAGCGCGAGGAGCGCCACCGCCGCGCCGGCCAGTCGCGCTATCTGGTCGAGCCCAATGTGAAAGACGGCAAGGGCGGCCTGCGCGACCTGCACACGCTGTTCTGGATCGCCAAATACGTCTATCGCGTGCGCGAGCCGGAGGGCCTGATCGCACGCGGCGTGTTCGACCGCGATGAGTTCCGGCTGTTCCGCCGCTGCGAGGACTTTCTCTGGTCGGTCCGCTGCAACATGCATTTCCTCGCCGGCCGCGCCGAAGAGCGGCTGTCATTCGACATCCAGCGCGATATCGCGGTGCGGCTCGGCTATACCGCGCATCCCGGGCTGCGCGATGTCGAGCGCTTCATGAAACACTATTTCCTCATCGCCAAGGATGTCGGCGATTTGACCGCCATTCTGTGCGCGGGGCTCGAAGACCGGCAAGCCAAACCGGCGGCAGTGTTGAGCCGGCTGACGCAATGGCGCTCGTCGCCGACGCGCAAGAAGATTTCGGAATCCGACGACTTCGTTATCGACAATAACCGCATCAATCTCGCGCGCGCCGACGTGTTCCGCCGCGATCCGGTCAACCTGATCCGGATTTTCCATCTGGCGCAGAAGCACAATCTCGCCTTCCACCCGGAAGCGATGCGGACCGCCACGCATTCGCTGAAGCTCCTCGACAAGGAGGTCCGCGACGACGAGGAAGCCAACCGGCTGTTCCTGGAAATTCTGACCTCGAAGAACGCTACCGAGGTCGTGCTGCGGCGGATGAACGAAACCGGCGTGCTCGGCGCTTTCGTCCATGCCTTCGGCCGCATCGTGGCGATGATGCAGTTCAACATGTATCACCATTATACGGTGGATGAGCATCTCATCCGCTGCATCGGCGTGCTCAACGAGATCGCGCGCGGCGAAAATCCGGAATTCGCCCTCGCCAGCGATCTGATCAAGACCATCCAGCCGCAGCATTATGCCGTGCTCTGCGTCGCGCTGTTTCTGCACGACATCGCCAAGGGCCGCATCGAGGATCACTCGATCGCCGGCGCCCGCCTGGCGCGCCGCCTGGCGCCGCGGCTCGGGCTGAATGCCGCCGACACCGAGCTCGTCGTCTGGCTGGTCGAAGTGCATCTCGTGATGTCGACAGTGGCGCAGTCGCGCGATCTTTCGGACCGCCGGACCATCGAGAATTTCGCCGCGGTGGTGCAGTCGCTGGAACGGCTGAAGCTACTGATCATTCTCACCACCGCCGATATCCGCGCCGTCGGGCCCGGCGTCTGGAACGGCTGGAAGGCGCAGCTTTTGCGCACGCTTTATTACGAGACCGAGCCGGTGCTCACCGGCGGATTTTCGGAGGTCAACCGCGCCCAGCGCGTCGCCATGGCGCAAGCCGAGTTCCGCGCCCAATTCAAGGACCTGCCGCCGGCCGCGCTCGAGGCCTATATCGAACGGCTTTATCCGGCCTATTGGCTCAAGGTCGATCTGCCGCACAAGCTCGCCCATGCCCGCTTCGTGCGCGAAACCGAGACCGGCGGAAAATCGCTTGCCACCTCCGTCGGCTTCGACTCGGCGCGCGGTGTCACCGAACTCACGGTGTTCGCACCCGATCATCCCTGGCTGCTCTCGATCATCGCCGGCGCCTGCGCGCTGGCCGGCGCCAATATCGTCGACGCCCAGATCTATACGACCACCGACGGGCTGGCGCTGGATACGATTTCGGTGTCGCGCGAATTCGAACACGACGAGGACGAAGCGCGCCGCGCCGCGCGCATCGGCGACGCCATCGAGAAAGCGCTGCGCGGCGAGTTGAAGTTGCCCGACGTGGTGGCGAAGCGCGCGCCGCCCAAGGGCCGGCTCAAGGCCTTCGCCATCGAGCCCGAGGTCACGATCAACAATCAATGGTCGAGCCGCTACACCGTGGTCGAAGTCACCGGTCTCGACCGGCCCGGCCTGCTCTATGAACTGACCACGACATTATCGAAGCTCAATCTCAATATCGCCTCGGCCCATGTCGCGACCTTCGGCGAGCGCGTGGTCGACGTGTTCTATGTCACCGATCTGCTGGGCGCACAGGTCACGGCGGCGACGCGTCAGACCGCGATCAAGCGGCCGCTGCTCGCGCTGTTCACCACGCCGGCTGAAGGCAAAGCCGCGTAGCGGCTACGATTTCGCCGCTGCCTGCGGCGATATTTTGCTCGCCAGCAGAATCCCCGCGGCGATCAGCACGATGCCGACCACGTGATACAAATGAAAGCGCTCGCCGAGAAACAGCACGGCGAGAATCGCGCCCAGGATCGGCATCAGATGCGCCGATTGCCCAGCGCGGCCGGGGCCGATCAATTCGACGCCGCGATTGAAGAACAGATAGGCGATGAACGACGGCAGCACCGCGGCATAAGCGATCGCCGCATAGGACGGCAGCCCGCCCCGGATCGCCGCGCCATTGCCGACTTCCCACAGATAGAACGGCAGGATCATGCAAGAGCCGATGCCCATCAGCGTCACCAGAAGGCTCAACGCATGCACCGCCGGCCGCCGGCGCAACAGCGGCACATAGAGTCCCGTGACGGCGAGCGCTCCCAACAGCCAAAGGTCGCCGACATTGATGGAGATATGCGCCAGCACCGCGAGCGAGAGCTGGCTGACGATGGCGAGCACGCCGGCGAGCGAGAGCGCCACGCCGAGCATCTGCCAGAGGCTCGGCCGCGCGCCGAACAGGCCGAAGTCCCATAGCAGGACGATCACCGGCATCGTCGATTGCAGCAGCAGTGCATTCAGCGCCGTGGTGTACTGCAAGCCGATATAGCTCATGGTGTTGTAGGTCGCGATGCCCGTCGCGGCGAGAAGGATCAGCATCGGCCAGCTGTTGCGTAACACCGGCCAGTCCTTTTTCAGATGCGGCCAGGCGAAGCCGAAAGCGACAAAGAAGGCCCCGGTCCAGCGCCAATAGGCGAGCGTGATTGGCGGCACATGGCCCGCGACGGCGCGACCGATCACGATATTCCCGGCCCAAAACAGATTGGTGAGGAACAACAGCGTCCACGCCGAAGACCACGCCGACGACCAGGCGCGATTTGCCAAGAAGCCGAGCGGCGACAGGCGCGGGCTTCGCTTCGCGGGTTCCGACAGTGGAGTTTGATGGGCCGGAGCAGCGCGGTCGGCGGGATATGTCATCTTTGCGAATTTGTCGTTGCGGCCAGCCGGCGGGCGCCGTTTGGCGCTACATAACCTCGATCACGGGTTTCGCCTATGCCGGCGCGGCAAGGCAGGGCTGATCGATCTGGCCGAGCTGACCGGAAAAATCTTGGCAAATCGCGCCTTACGATCACCGAATCCGGGCCAAGCGCAGGCCCAGTAACCGCCCCTTAAATGCCGCGCTTTACCGTGATTTCAGCGCTTATCGGCGCTGGGAACGGGCTTTCGAAATTATGGCGTGGCGAGAAGGACGTAAGCGCGCAAGCGGCTTAAGCCTTGATTTGCGGCTGACGCCCGCCGACCGCACCGGCGGTCCGGCGAAAGGCCGCGCCGAGACCGGCCGCCGCCGCGCCGAATCAAGGCCGCCGCGCGAACCCAAGAACGAGCGCAAGAGCGAGCCGAAAAAACGCAAAAGCAGAGGCAAAAGCCGCTTCGGACTCGGCCGTATCGTCTATTGGGGCGCCGTTCTCGCACTTTGGGGCGTGATCGCCGGCATCGGCGGCGTCATCTGGATCGGCGCGCATCTGCCGCCGATTGAACAGCTCGAAATTCCCAAGCGCCCGCCTTCGGTGCTCATTCTCGGCACGAACGGCGCGACGCTGGCGACGCGCGGCGACATGGGCGGCGCCGCGGTGCCGCTCGCCGAGTTGCCGCCTTATGTGCCGAATGCGTTTATCGCCATCGAGGACCGCCGCTTCTATTCGCATTTCGGCATCGATCCGCTCGGCATTTTCCGCGCCATCGTTCGCGACATCCTGCGCCGCGGCGCCTCGCAAGGCGGCTCGACCTTGACGCAGCAGCTCGCCAAGAACCTGTTCCTGACGCAGCAGCGCACGCTGTCGCGCAAGGCGCAGGAGGCCGTGCTCGCGCTCTGGCTCGAGCACAAATATTCGAAGAAGCAAATTCTCGAGCTCTATCTCAATCGCGTTTATTTCGGCGCCGGCGCTTACGGCGTCGAAGGCGCGGCACAGCGCTATTTCGGCAAATCGGCGCGGAAATTGACGCTGGCCGAAGCCGCGATGCTGGCGGGCCTCGTGCAATCGCCGTCGCGGCTTGCGCCCAATCACAATCCCGAAGGCGCCGAGCGCCGCGCCGCTGTCGTGCTCACCGACATGCTGGAGCAGAAAATGATCTCGGCCGACGCCGAGAAGGCGGCGCTGGCGCATCCGGCACGCGCGGTGCAGCCGTCCGGCGGCGGGTCGGCCAATTATGTCGCCGACTGGGTCATGGATGCGGTCGACGATCTTATCGGCACCTTCGATCAGGATATCGTGGTGCAGACCACGATCGATCCGAATTTGCAGAGCGCCGCCGAACAGGCGCTCGACGAAACGCTCAATCAGAAGGGCGGCAAATTCAACATTTCGCAAGGCGCGCTGGCGGCGATGACGCCCGATGGCACGGTGCGCGCGCTGGTCGGCGGGCGGAATTACGGCGAGAGCCAATTCAATCGCGCCGTCGACGCCAAGCGTCAGCCGGGTTCCTCGTTCAAGCCCTTCGTCTATCTCACCGCGCTCGAACGCGGCCTGACGCCGGACAGTGTGCGTGACGACGCGCCGATCCAGGTCAAAGGCTGGAGACCGGAAAATTTCGAGCGGCAATATGCCGGACCGGTGACGCTCACCCAGGCGCTGGCCAATTCGCTTAATACTGTTTCAGTGCGGCTCACGCTCGAAGTCACGCCGGAAGCTGTGGTGCGCACCGCCTACCGCCTCGGCATCACCTCGATGCTCGCGCCCAATGCATCGATCGCGCTCGGCACGTCGGAAGTGGCGCCGATCGAAATGGTGACGGCTTATTCGACCTTTGCCAATGGCGGGCTTGCGGTGACGCCGCATGTCGTCACCCGCATCCGCACCACCGACGGCAAGGTGCTTTACGATCATGCCGCGCAGCCGCTCGGCCACGTCATCGATGCCCGTTACGTTGGAATGATGAATACAATGCTGCAACAAGTGCTGCTGTCGGGCACCGCCCGCGGCGCCAATCTTCCCGGCTGGCAGGCCGCCGGCAAGACCGGGACCAGCCAGGATTACCGCGACGCCTGGTTCATCGGCTACACCTCGCATCTGGTCACCGGCGTCTGGCTCGGCAATGACGACAATTCGCCGACCAGGAAAGCCGTCGGCGGCGGGCTGCCGGTCGAGATCTGGAGCCGCTTCATGCGCGTCGCCCATCAAGGCGTCGCGCCGACGCCGCTGCCGGGCCTCGAAAACGGCGGCTGGTTCGATTCCAATCCGCAACCCGGCCTGCAACCCCCCGCGCCGATCGCGACCAACCGCTATGGTCAGCCAAGTTATCAGCAGAGTTACCCGCCGAGTTATCCGCGGGGCTATCAACCGGGCTATCAGCAAAACGCGCAGAACAATCAGCAGAGCGACGGCCCGCTCGAATTCCTGGAAAAATTGTTCGGACGCTGAGCCCTGTGCAGGGCTAGCGCCACGGCTTCGGCCCACAGCCGCGATCAGATCACGAGAAAATCGTGATTCTTCAGCGGCAGCGAGCGGATGCGCTTGCCGGTCGCGGCAAAAATCGCATTGCACAGAGCCGGCGCCAGAGGCGGCACCGGCGGCTCGCCGACGCCGCCCCAGAAGCCGCCGCTTGCCACCACCACGGTCTCGACATGCGGCGTGTCGGCCAGGCGCAGCATTTCATAGCGGTCGAAATTCGATTGTTCGGTGCCGCCATTGGCAATGGTGATCTCGCCATAAAGGGCAGCCGTCAGCGCATAGACAATCGCGCCTTCGGTCTGCATCTCGATCGACAGCGGATTGACCGCGTAGCCGGGATCGATCGCTGAAATGACGCGGCGGACGCGCAGCCGGCCGCGCTCGCAGGAAATCTCGGCGACCTGCGCGCAATAGCTGCCGCAGGCGCGGCTCAGCGCAATGCCGCGGAACACGCCGGGCGGCGGCGGCGAATCCCAGTCGGCTCTCTTCGCCGCGGCATCGAGCACCGCGAGATCTTTCGGCGACTTGGCCAGGAGCTGGCGGCGATAGCGATAAGGATCGATGCCGGCTTCATGCGCCATCTCGTCGATGAAGCTTTCCTTGTAAAACGCATTCTGCGTGTAGTTGATGGCGCGCCAGACGCCGAGCGGCACGGCCGTGGCGCGGATGGCATAATCGACCAGATAATTCGGCACATCGTAGCCCATCTCGTCGCCGAGCCCGCTGATATAGGTCCAGTCGACCACGCTCGGAATGAAGGCCGGCACCAGCGACGCGACGAAGGACGGCCCGGCGAGACGGATGCTCAGCGCCACCGGCATGCCGTCGGCATCGAGTCCGGCGGCGAGCCGCGCCATGCTGAACGGGCGATAGAGATCGTGCTTGACGTCCTCTTCACGCGTCCAGACGAGCTTGACCGGCTGTTCGACTGCTTTGGCGATGAGCACCGACTGCCGGATATATTCCTGGATCGGCGCGCGCCGGCCGAAGCCGCCGCCGAGCATCATGCGATGCAGGGTCACCTGGTCGTTGGTGACGCCGGCGGCAAGCGCGGCGGTCGCGACCGCGGTCGCCGGATCCTGGGTCGGCGCCCAGACCTCGACATTGCCCGGCTTCACATGCGCGGTGCAGTTCTGCGGCTCCATGGTCGCGTGCGCCAGAAACGGCACGCCGTAATCGGCCTGCAGACGCTTGACGGCACCGCCGAGCACAGCCGCCGGGTCGCCGCGCTTGTGGCCGACCTGCGCCGAGGGGGTATCGAGGCCGCCGCGCACCAGTGCGGCGATGGCCGCGCTCGACAAAGTGCCATTGCCGCGATCGTCCCATGTCACTTTCAGCGCTTCGGCCGCGCATTTGGCGCGCCACCAGGAATCCGCAATCACCGCGACCGCGTCGTCCATGCGCACCACACGGCGCACGCCCTTCATGCCGGCGATCGAGCTTTCGTCGACGGATTTCGGCGTGCCCTTGAACACCGGACAATGCACGAGCGCGGCATAGAGCATGTCGGGCAGCCGCACATCGATGCCGTAGATCGGGGTGCCCGTGACCTTGTCGCGGATATCGAGCCGCTTCTGCGGCGTGCCGGCGAGCTTCCACTGGCCAGGCTCTTTCAGCCTGATATCGGCCGGCGGCTCGACACCGGCGGCGGCCTCGGCGACGGCGCCATAGCTCAAAGTGCGTCCGGTCGGTGTGTGCGTGATGATGCTGTTGTTCGCCGCGCATTGCGCCGCCGGCACATTCCAGCGCGCCGCCGCGGCCGTGATCAGCATGTCGCGCGCGGTGGCGCCGGCCTGCCGCAAATAAAGCTGCGAGGACGCGATCGAGCGGCTGGCGCCGGTCGAGGTGTCGCCCCAGGCATTGGCGCGCCGCGTATTCTCGGTCTGCGAGATCAATTGCGGGCGCACCTTGGACCAGTCGCATTCAAGCTCTTCGGCGACCAGCATGGCGAGTCCGGTCATCGCGCCCTGCCCCATTTCGGAATGGGCGACACGGATCGTGACCGTGTCGTCGCGCGCGATGGTCAGCCAGCAGGTGATTTCGGGAGCGGCCGCGGCCGGGGCCGAGACGGCCGTCAGCTCAAGCTCGAAGGGGACGGCAAAACCCAGCGCCAGTCCGCCGCCGACTGCGCTCGCGCCAATAAGGAAGGAACGGCGATTGAAACCGCCGCCAGACCTCATGACCAACCCCCTGATCTATCGGCAGAATCATGACAGATTCCGGCCGGATACGCACCCCGAAAACGCGCAATCCCGCAAGTAAGACGCAATAAAACCCAGCCACGGCGCCGTGACAATAAACTACGATTGCCGGCGAAAAAAATCACATTGCGGGGAATCGCCCAATGCCTGTGTCCGATCCTACCCCCTCCACACTCGAGCACCGCCTGCGCGCCATCGAGGACCGCCTCGCCATCTACAATCTGATCGCAAGCCACCCGCCGAGCGCCGATACCGGGGCCCGGGCCTATGCCGAAGCCGTCTATGTCGAGGACGGGATCTTCGACCGCGGCGCCGGGCTCTCGAGCTGGGCGGGCAATGCCGCGATCGGCGCCAACCTCAAAAGCGAGGGCCACCAAGCCGCCATTGCCGGCGGCCTCGCCCACTTTACCGGGCTGCCTTATGTGACAATCGACGGCGACAAGGCCGTCGTCATTTCCTATCTGCAGATCCTGACGCCGAAGAAATCCGGCGAGCCGGTCGAAGTGCCCAATCACGGCGCCTCGCGCGGCTATCATATCCACCGCGTGGTGACCAACCGCTGGGAGCTCACCCGCACGCCGGACGGCTGGAAGATCAAGCGGCGCACCCTGCGGCTGGTCGACGGCTCGGAGCCGTCGCGCGAGATTTTGCGCGGCGCGCTTGGTGCCTATACTGAGTGAAATGCCAGCGGCTCGCTGCCGCCGTCCCTAGCGTCCCGGATTGAAATCCTGATTCGGAAACGCCGACGCATCGGGGACCTTGATCACCACGAAAGGATGATCGAGCGAGCCGTGGCAGGCATTGCAGCCTTGGGTGAGCTGATCGTAGGCGGCGGCGAATTGCTTCGGGTCCTGCTGCTTGATGGCGTCGTCGACCGCCGCCAGCGGCTGTTTCAGCGCGGCATCGACCAGATCGGCGACCGGGTAGCCGCGAAACTTTGGCTGCGCCTTGACGATGCCGGCGAAGGTCTGGCGGATTTCCACGAGCGCGTAGGCGGCGAGCGGCCAGTTGCCGGCGTGGCCGGCAATGCCGAGCTTCAAATGGCGCGGCTGCACCAAGGTGTTCATCATGTCGCCCATGGTCATCGCATAAGGCACCGGCGGTGCCAACTGCGGTGTTTGCGGCTGCGACTCCTGCGTCACGCCGGTGCCATACGCCGCGGAAGAGCAAGACGGCGGCGCCCGAACCGGCCAGCAAGATTTGTTTGTTCATACGCGGCCTCCTGCGTGGTCCGGTTCGTGGTCCCGTTCGTGGTCCCTTGCGCGGCTCAGTCCAGCGGCTCGAGCCGCAGAATTTCCGCGCCGTGATTGTTGCCGGCCCAGAACGTCACCGGATAGGTTGAATTATCGACGAAGACGCGCCGGATATTGGTCGGCCGCGGCAACAGATATTCGATCCCCTTGCCGCTCTGCGGATCGAAACGCAGCACGCGATCGCTCGCCATGCCGCCGCTCCACAGCTCGCCGTTCTTATCGCGGAACACGTCGTAGGGATAAGTGTGCGGCGTCGGCACGTCCCATTCCTTGAATGTCTCGGTCTTGATGTCGAACATCGCCAGCTTGTCGGCGGCGAATTCGGTGAACCACAGCCGGCCCGCATCGTCGAGCATGGTGCGGCGCGGCCGCGATTTCTCCGTTGGCGTCGGAAACAGCGTCGGTTCGCCGGTCTTGGCATCGACCCGGCCGACGGCCTCGCCGCCGAAATCCATGAAGTAAAGATTGTTTGCCTTGTCGGCCGCCATGCCGTAGGGCGCATGGATGTGGCCCTTGCCGAGGAAGGCGAACGGATCGATGCGCTCATAGCTGCCGGTTTTTAGATCGAGCCGCATGATCGACTGCCGCGCCACGTCGTTGGTCCAGACTTTGCCGTCGACATTCGCCGATCCCGGCATCACCATGGATTGCTGCATGGCGTCGTCGTTGAGATCGGCCGGCAGCGGATAGATCTTGAAGGTCTTGGTCTTCGTATCGAAGTGCGCCAGCCCGGTCTGAAACATCAAAGCGAGCCACAGATTGCCGTCGGCATCGGCTTCAAGATCGAGCGTGCCGGCCGGGAAGCCCGGCTTGGACACTGGAAGAGGATATTCGACGACCGCGCCGCTCTTGGGTTCGAGCCGGCCCAGAAAATTCTCGACGAAATCCGAATACCAGACATAGCCGTCACCGTTCGGCCGTCGCGAACGATGCGCACGTCATGCGGCGCAATGGTCTTTTCCGGCATGTCGTATTCGGTGATGAGGACGCGGGTGGCGCGGCCCTTGGGGCGCGGCAGCGTCTGCAGTTTGTAGTCCCAGGCTGGCGAACGCGACAGATTGACCGTGGCCAGATAGGCGGCGAGCTTGCGCACCGAATCGTCATTGACGTCACGCGCGGCAACGCGGGACTGCACGCGCGCCTGTGTGGTGTTGTTGGCATATTGCGCCATGCGCTTGAGCACCGGGACGAAAGCGTCGGCGTCATAGGTCGAGCGCACGATGCGCTCAAATGTATGACAGCTCATGCACTCGATCAGCGGCCGCTTCTGCTCCGCCGTGCCGGGCATGCTCATGAACCATTCGGTATTGGTCAGTTGTGCCGCCAGATCGGACGTCTGGCGCAGCTTGATCGCGACATCGGTCGCCGGCGCGCCGAGATCGACGGCCTGCGGCCCGTCGAGCTCGTAGCCGGTGGCGCGGATGCGCAGCTTATAGTGCCCGCTCCGCAAACGTCCGTCGGGAAAACGGAAATGCCCGCCGGCATCGCTGACGACGGTGGTGCTGATCGGCGAGTCGTCGCTTTGCGCTGTCACCAGCACGCCTTCCATTGCGCCTTCGGTGGTGGAGGTGACAGAGCCGGTCAGCGTCTGCGCCCGGCAAGGGCCCGCGTGAAGAGCAAGGAGAAGCACAGCCGCGGCGAGGCAATACGCGGTTTTCATGCGTTACTGTTTCTGCAAAGTGCAATCGACTTCCATCGGGTCCTTGAGGTCGGCCTGGCCGCGCCGCACCACATTGGCTTGGCTATAGCCGTCCTTGGCGCAGGAAATGTCGACGGTCTTGGGATCGATCTCCTTGGCGAAGCCCGGAATCTTGTAGATGCCCATGCTGTTGGAGCGCGTCACCAGCGAGCCGCCGGCCTGCGGCGCCGCCGTCACCCGCGCACCGGGGACCGGCGAGCCGTCGGCATCGCGCACGAACCCGAAATAGGACGGGCCGTCGTTGGAATCGCTATCCTCGCCGAAATTCACGCCGCCGGCGCGCGCCGGCGGCGCGGCCGATATCAGCGCAACGGCGGCGGCCATCGAAGCGACGAACAGCCGGCGACGACCCAACACCATTGCGACCTCAATGCGTGAAATAGCCGCCGAGCAAATACATGATCGCCGCGATCATACAGAACGGCACCGCCCAAGCGAAACAGGACCACAGCTTGCGGCTAAGGCCTTGTGGCAGGAAAGCCGCGATCAGGCCGAGCACAGCGGCGACGATTGCCGAAGTTACGATCCAGCCATACCAATACATCGTCGGCCCGTCTGACGCGGAGCGATTGAACAGCGTCCACTCGCCGACCGCCGGCCCATAAGAGAACAGCGGCCAGTTGTTGCGCAGCACGACGTAATAGGCGACGGCGTAAACCGCGGCGAAGGTGATGACGAAGACCCGGAAACGCGGCGCGTTTCTCGAGCCGGGACGCGTGCTGGAAGCGCTCATGTGCCTAAGCCGCGAATGTTATTGGCGATGTGGCCGGCAAGAAACGCCCACCAGACGATGAAGGCCAGTAGCGCCGTCAGTGCTTTGCGCGTCAGCGCGTCGTTTTCGTCGAGCGGCTGCCGCCAGAAATACCAATAGGCCGGCAACAGCGCCAAGCCGATCGCGATCAGGTGTTCCTTGATCTCGAAGGCGCCGAACGATTTCCAGAAATGGCCTTGTTCGAGCGTCAGCCGCGCCGTGATGCGGTAATTGGTGTAGATGACCGCGCCGAGCGCCGCCGTCACCAGATAGAGCGCGATGATGGCGTTGGCATAATTCGCCGAGCCCACCGCGCGGAAGCGCGACACGAAATTCGCCGCTCCCGCCCGCACCGGCGCCCAGACGCTGACGACTTGATGAGTTACAGCCCCTAACAGCAGAAACGCCAAAAGTCCGTGTGTGATCACGAGCGCGATCCACATTCATTCCTCCCCGACCTCATATTGCCGCGCCAACTGTGTGGCGCTTCTTCCATTGCAGCGACGAAGCCAGCTCCGCCGGCGCAACTCTAGCGCGCCCGGCGGCGGCCGAGAATAGCGTTATGCGCTGGGATCATGGGTGGCAAAACGCGCGGGATTGCGCGGGGATTGCGCGGCGGCCGGCGTCAGCTCTCGCCGCCGTATTTGGCGCCGAGGTCGCGCTGGATCATCGAGCGGATGAAGGGATCGGGATCGTTGCCGAGATAGTCGGTGCTGTTATAGACCGGGCCGCAAGGGAAGAGGCTGGCGCCGCGGCACGATGACGTCGCGCTGGCCGTCGGCGCGGCGTGTCTTACTTTCTTGCTCTTGGTCGCCGCGTCGGCGCTCAAGACCAGCGTCGCGACAATGCCTGTTGCAAGAATACTTGTTGCAATAACGCGTGTCGCAAAAATCATGATCGCTATGCGGCAGGATGTCATCACCGTAGCTCCCGGTATGACGGATCGAGTTGGATTGTATAACCCCGCGAGGCCGCGCTTATTCAAATCGCCTTGACGATTGGAACCAGACGGAACTCCGCCCGGCTATCCAGTTTATTTTAATGATGCACTTCGCTGTCGAGATGCGCCATCTGCGTCGGGTCATAGCGCTCGCCCAACGTGAGTGCCGGCGACACCGCGGCATCAATGCGCGCGAGATCGGCGGGGGTCAGCGACAAGGCGAGCGCGCCCAAGCTTTCCGCAAGCTGGGTGCGGCGGCGCGCGCCGATCACCGGCACGATGTCGGAGCCGCGCGAGCGCGCCCAGGCGATGGCAAGCTGAGCCGGCGTCGCGTTCTTCTCTTTGCCGATCTCGGCCAGAGTCTCGACCAGACTCAGGTTCTTTTCCAGATTGCCTTGCGCATAGCGCGGCATGCGGATGACGCGGATATCGCCTTTGCTGTCGGCTTTGGGCACGCGCCCGCTGAGAATGCCGCGCGACAGCACGCCATAAGCCGTGATGGCGATGCCGAGCTCGCGCGTCACCGGCAGGATCGCCTGCTCGACGCTGCGGCTCATCAGCGAATATTCGATCTGCAGGTCGCAGATCGGATGCACCGCTTGCGCCCGGCGGATCGTCGCCGCGCCCACTTCGGACAGGCCGATATGCCGGACATAACCGGCGCGCACCATGTCGGCGATGGCGCCGATCGTGTCTTCGATCGGGACTGCGGGATCGAGCCGCGCCGGGCGATAGATGTCGATGTAATCCGTGCCGAGGCGGCGGAGCGTATAGGCGAGAAAATTCTTCACCGCCGCCGGCCGCGTATCATTGCCGCCCCAGCCGCCGTCCGGCCCACGCAGCGCGCCGAATTTCACCGAATAGACCAGGCGCTCGCGCGGCACGCCGTCGAGCGCGCGGCGGATCAGCATTTCGTTGTGGCCCATGCCGTAGAAATCGCCGGTATCGATCAGGGTAACGCCTGCCTCGACGGCAGCGCGCAGCGTCGCCACGCTCTCGGCTTCGTCCGACGGCCCATAGACGCCCGGCGACATGCCCATGCAGCCCAGCCCAAGAACGGAGACCTCCGGGCCGTTGCGGCCCAGTCTGACTTTTTGCATCGCGCGCCCGTTTTGCTTGTCGCCACGCCGGAGAAGCAGTGAGGGCTCTTAACTAAAGCCGCGGTTACAATAAGAAGTAACATCGAGTCATGTGCGTGTCAGATATAGACGCTCTTCATCTGCGCTTCCGGATAGCGCAAGCCCGCCGCCGCGCCGATCGGAATGGCGTCCGACATTTGCGCCAAGTCGGCGGCGCTGAGATGCACATTGAGCGCGCCGATATTTTCCAGAAGCCGCGCTTTTTGCTTGGTGCCCGGGATCGGAATGATGTCGTCGCCTTGCGCGAGCAGCCAGGCGAGCACCAGCTGGCCGGTGGTGCAGTTCTTCGTCTTCGCCATATCGCCGAGGCGCTGCGCCAGCGAGATATTGGCGTCGAGATTGTCGCCGGAAAACCGGGGATGCCGCCGCCGCGCATCAGTCTCGGCGAGCTCGACGCCACCGGTGAGCAAGCCGCGGCCAAGCGGTGAATAGGCGACAAAGGCGATATTGAGCTTGCGCGTGGTCGCCAAAGTCTCTTCGGCATCGGCGCGGTAGATCAGCGACAGCTCGTTCTGCACCGCGGCGATCGGATGCGTCGCATGCGCGCGGCGGATCGTGGCCGGGCTCGCCTCGCTGATGCCGAGCGCGCGGACTTTGCCCTGTTGCACGAGCTTCGCCATGGCGCCGACCGTGTCCTCGATCGGCACATTCGGATCGATGCGGTGCTGATAATAAAGATCGATCACCTCGACACCGAGACGCTTGAGGCTTTTCTCGCACGACTCGATGACGAAGTCCGGACGGCCGTCGGCGAATTTGCCGTCGCGGCCGCCGAGATTGCCGAACTTCGTTGCCAGCACTACGCCGTCGCGGCGGCCTTTAATGGCCTTGCCGACCAGCTCTTCGTTATGACCGGCGCCGTAAGCGTCGGAACTGTCGAGCAAGGTCACGCCGTTGTCGAGCGCCGCGTGAATGAGCGCAATGCCCTCGTCATCGCCGGTCTTGCCGTAAATGCCCGACAGCGACATGCAGCCGAGACCGATGGCGGAAACTTTTATGCCGGAAGAGCCGAGAACGCGCTGGGGAAGAGTTTTTGTCATGATGAGACTTTCTGGCGATGCTTTCGTGAGAGTTTCAGGATCGGTGAGGGCTTGATCGATGTAAGCTTGGGGAAACATCACTGCAATGCCGTGGCGGCACGCAGCGCGCTTTACGACACAGCGATGACGCTCAGTTCCTCCGCTTGTCCTTGCGTACGATTTTTTCCACGGCGCGAAATTCGCCCGAAGCCGATTTGCGGGCCGAGGTTTCGATCGCCCGGTAGATTTTGATGATGCGCTCGCCGACCGGGGTGATCAAGGCGCCGCCGCCGCGACGGCCGCCGGTGACGCCGGTGACCGCGGGCTCCTGCAACGCGGCATTGATCTGTTCGACCAGAAGCCAGGCGCGGCGATAGGACATGCCGACCTGGCGCGCGCCTCCGGAAATCGAGCCGGTATCGCGGATCGCTTCAAGGAGCGCGATCTTGCCCGGACCGATGCGATCGCCGCTGGTCAGATCAAGACGGATGCTCAGGCGCATCTCGGTCATGGATCACTCGCTGCCCATCGTTCATTCGCGCCCCATCGTTCACTCGCGCCCATGGTTCACTCGCTGCGCAATGTCCCGTTGCTGACTATGTCGCGCAACCAGGCGGAAAAAATCTTGGCCGCACGCGCGCCGGCTTGGGGCGCCGCGTCTTTGGTCTGCGCGCGGAACTCGGCCACCGACATTTCATCCGGCGGTAAATCTATCGCATAGCCGACGTACCATTTTTCAAGCGTGGCGGCATCAGCTTCGAGATGAAACTGTAACGCGAGCGCTTCGTCGCCGAAGGCAAAAGCCTGATTCTGATAATTCGCGTTTGACGCAAGCCGCACGGCGCCGGACGGCAGATCGAAAGTGTCGCCGTGCCAATGCACGACTTTGGCGCCGTCTTCGGCGAGCGGCAAAAGCGCCGACTGTCGCCCCTGCGCCGTCAATTCCACCTGGCCCCAGCCGACCTCGGTCAGCGGTCCTGGGAACACGCGGGCGCCGAGCGCTTTCGCCATCAGCTGAGCGCCGAGACAGATGCCGAGCGTCGGCCGCTTCTGTGCCAGCCGCCGCTCCAGGATCGCGATTTCTTCGGCGAGAAACGGATAGGTTTCGGTTTCATAAGCGCCGAACGGACCGCCGAGCACGATGAGAAGATCGGCGGCCTCGATCGCCGAAGCGCCAAGGTTGTCGTTCGCGGTCTCGCAATAAGATGCATCCCAGCCTTCGCTGCGCAAAATCCGGGCAAGCAGCCCCAGATCCTCGTATTCGACATGACGCAGCGCTATGGCGGAACGTTTGCCGGAAGCCATTTGTGTCCTTGCAGGCGTCCTGGTGCCGAGAAAGGGTACGAGAGGCGGGGCGGAATTCCCGCGCCTCCATAACATTGCGATGCGGCCGCGGCCAGGAGGCCGCCGGGACGCAGTTTTGCGCCGCAGCCGTTGACAGGCCTTTGGCTATATCCCTATGAATATAACGCTGAATTTGGCAATTACCGAGGTTGCTCCATGTCGGGTCGCTCCATGTCGAGTCGCTCCATGTCGGATTCGTCCGCGTCTGACACTTCCACGGCGGAGACGCTGGTTGAAGATTTCGAGACCTTCTTCCTCGAACTGCCGGCGGACGTCCGCAACGACCTGTGGTTCATGATGGTGATCCTGTCGGACGAGAATTTCGTCTTCCATGATGGAACCGACATTTACGAGCGTTCGGCCCAGGGCCTGTTCCAGGCCAAGACCCGCATCGGCCGGCTCGGCAATCTGATCCAGGCGGTTTCGATCTTCGATATTTATTTCGCCATGGATGCCGGCGAGCGCTTCGGCGTCAACGGCAAGGCCAAGCCCTCGCGCGGCGGGCACACCGCGCTTTATCGCTACGCCAATCAGGTCGGCGCCATCGCCGCGGCCAAAGAGCGCTGGCACAAGCTGCGCGCGACAAAATTCACAGCCGACGGCGATCGCGGCCGCGCTCATTCCGCCGGGTCTGCCACGCAAGCGTGCGCAGCGCTCGTCTCCCTCTGTGGAGCAGAGTACCCTTGAGAAGCTGAGCGCCTAGAGCATGATCCGAAAAGTGGGAACCGGTTTTCGGAAAAGATCATGCTCAAACAAGAAATCTAGACCTTGATCCGATTCGAGCGGATCAAGGTCTAGAGAAGATCCGCCGCACGCACTTGGTGCGTCAGCGCCCAGATCAGGCAGGCTAGGCAGCCCATGGCCGCGACGACGAGCGTGACCGGCCAAGCGGAGTGGCCGAGATAAAGGCCGATGAGGCCCGCCGCGAGCGCCGCGCCGGTCTGCTGGACGAAGCCCATCACCGACGACGCGGTGCCGGCACGATCCGGAAACGGCGTCAACGCGCCCGCCATGGCGGACGGCAGCACGAAGCCGAGACCCGCGAGATAGATCGTCATCGCCGCGACAAACCACACGGCGTTGGCAAGGAAGGCCACCACCAGGATCATGAACAAGCCGCCGCCTGCCATGATGACGGTGCCGACGCCCATCATGCGATCGAGTCCGACGCGCATGACGATCCGCGAGGCGATGAACGTTCCGGCCATATAGCCCGCGGCGCCCATGCCGAAGATGAGGCCGAAAGCGAGCGGCGAGAGGCCATAGACCACGCCCTGCATCACGATCGGCGCGCCCGAGATCCATGCGAACAGGCCGATAAAGGCCGTGGTCATGATGCCGAGATTGGCAAGAAAGCCACGATGCACCAGAACGGATTTGTAGAGTGTGGCCATCGTGACGAGCGAGAACGGACCGGGCGTGCGCTTGTGCAGGGTCTCCGGCAGCAACAGCGCCGCCGCCGCGCCGGCGATCACCGCGAAACTGATCAGCAGAACGAAACAGGCGCGCCAGCCGAACATGGTCTGCAATACGCCGCCGATCGTCGGCGCGACAATCGGCGCCAAGGCCGTGATCGAGCCCATCAGCGACAATTCGCGCCCGGCGCGCGCGCCGGAATAGATGTCGCGCACGACGGCGCGCGCCAGCACGACGACACCGGCGCCGCCGAGCGCCTGCACGAAGCGCGCCGCAATGAGTTCGTCGATCGATTGCGCGGCAGCGCATGTCAGCGTCGCGGCGCCGTAGAGCAGGATCGCCACCAGCAGCACCGGCCGCCGGCCGAAACGATCCGAAGTCGGCCCATAGACGATCTGGCCGACGCCGAAGCCGAACAGATAACTGGCGATGGTCAATTGCACCTGCACCACGGGCGCGTTCAGCGAATGCGCGATGTCGGGCAGCGACGGCAGATACATGTCCATCGACAACGGCCCGAGCGCCGTCAGAAACGACAGCAATAAAGTGAGCGCGAATGATCCCGGCGCGAGCATCGGCAATTGCTTTGGTTGTTCGGTAAAACTTCAAACGCGCGCGGCTTTTTGGCGCCGATCGCGGCATGTGGCTATCAAGGCGGAATGACTATGAAAGCGGAATGAATTTGAAGGCGGAATTCTCAGCACGTCACCCGCTTTGGCGGTTGTTTGGAACAGCTTGCCCGCCGCTGCAAGCGTGCACGGCGATTTTCACATGCGAGCTATGCTCGAAGGACCTTGTCAGCCCCCCGGCGGACGCCAACCCTGCTTGGCGAGCTGAATTTGCGCATAGATGTGCTTGCGCAGCTCGCCGAAGCGCGCGAGCGACCGCGTCTCGAGCTGGCTGCGCTCGCCGGGCAGATCGATCGTCACGTCTTCCATGATCACAGTCGGCGCATGCGACATAACCAGAACGCGCTGGCCGAGATAGACCGACTCGTCGATGTCGTGGGTGACGAACAGCACCGTGACGCGCAGTTTGTGCCACAACACGCGAATGAGATCTTCGAGATCGGCGCGGGTCTGCGCGTCGACCGCGGCGAACGGCTCGTCCATCAACAAAACATGCGGCTCATAGGCGACCGCGCGGGCAATGGCGACGCGCTGCTGCATGCCGCCGGAGAGCTGCCACGGATAGGCGCTGTGCACATTGGCGAGATCGACGGCGGCGAGCGCGTTGCGCACCAGGTCTTCGCGCCGCGCCGCCGTCATCTTCTTCTGCTTCAGCGGCAGCGCCACATTGTCGTACACCGTCAGCCAAGGAAACAGGCTGCGGCCATATTCCTGGAACACCACCGCCATCGCCCGCGGCGGGCCGACGACCGGGTGGCCTTCGAGGATCACGCCGCCCGAGGTCGGCGCCAGAAGCCCGGCAATGCATTTGAGCAGCGTGGTCTTGCCGGCGCCGGAAGGGCCGACGATGCAGACCAATTCGCCCTGGCCGACACTGAAATCGACGTCGCGGATCGCCTCGACGGTGTGGCTGGTGCCGTCATAGACCTTCCGCAACTTTCGTACTTCGAGCATGGGCGTCGTGACGCGATCCACCGGCCCCTCATTCATGATCAACTGGCCCGCTGCGTGCGCCGAAGCCCGTGATACCAGCCTAACAGCCACGCCTCCACGGCGCGGAAGATCAGCGACAGCGCGATGCCGATGAGACCGAGCAAGATGATGCCGCTCCACATTTCCGGAATGGCGAAGGTGCGCTGATATTGCACCAGCGCAAAGCCGATGCCGTTACTCGCGGCGAACATTTCCGACACCACCATCAGGATGATGCCGATGGAGAGCGACTGCCGAAGCCCGGTAAAGATCTGCGGGCTCGCGCCCGGCAGCACGAAATGCCAGAGCCGCGCGAACGGGCCGATGCGATAGCAGCGCACGACATCTTCCAGCACATCGTCGAGCGCGCGCACGCCGGCGACGGTATTGAGCAGCACCGGCCAGATGCAGCCGAATAAGATCACGAGCGTCTTCATCTCGTCGCCGATGCCGGCGAACAGAATGAGCACCGGGACCAGGACCGGCGGCGGAATGGCGCGGAGAAATTCCAGCACCGGCTCGAGCGTATTGCGCAGATTGCGCGACGCGCCGACTGGAATGCCGATGGCGATGCCGAGCGCGGCCGCCGTGAAATAGCCGATGGCGAAGCGAAACAGGCTAGGCACGACATTGGCGAGGGCGTCCGGCGACAGCCAGAGATGGACGAAGGTCTGCAAGATCGTCTGGAGCGGCGGAAAGTAGAAGCTCTGGCTGCCGGCGCTGGTGATCCACCAGGTCGCGATCAGCGCCGCGGGAAGCGCAAGTACTACCACGGCCCGGCGCGCCACGGCGAAGGCTCCGGTCATCGCCCCGTCCCCGCCGTGTCGAGACGAATGGACGGATGCCAGGACAGAACCCGCCGCTCCAGCGCGCGGGCGCCAAGATTGACGATGACGCCGATGATGCCGGTGACGATGACATAGGCATACATGATAGTGACGGCACCGCCGGATTCGGTCTGCGAAATTTCCCGGCCAAGTCCCTCGGTATCGATGGCGATTTCGCTGGTGATGGCGAGAATAAGTGCGACCGCCGCCGCGAGCCGCACGCCGGTCATCAGATAAGGCAACATGGTCGGCCAGATCAGGTAGCGGACCTGCGCCCAGGTGCCGAGCCCGTAACAGCGCGCGGTCTCGCGCGCCACCGGGTCGACATCCTGCACGCCGTACAGCACCTGGATCAGCACCTGCCAGAACGACGCATAGACGACCAGGATCAGCGTCGATTGCAGCTGCGTGCCGAACAACAGCACGGCGAGCGGAATGAGCGCGACCGAAGGGATCGGCCGCAAGAACTCGATGGTCGAATAGGTCAAGGTCCGCAGCAGGCTCGAACTGCCGATGACGATGCCGATCACCACGCCGGCCGCGAGCGAAATCACCAGCCCGAGCGCCCAGGCGCGCATGGTGTCGGCGAAGGCGTGCCAGAAATTCGCGGTCGCCAATTCCTGGACCAGCGCCACCATGATGGCGCTGAACGGCGGCAGATAATGCGGCGATACGAGCCCGATGCGCGGCACGATTTCGAGGAGCAGCGCAAAGCCGATCAGGCCGCCGAGACCGCGCAGCCAAGGCCGCACGCCAAGCTTTGGCGGCGTGCCGGTTCTGGCCCACGCCCCGGGCGCCGCCGGCGTATCGATCTTACCCGGCGCGATGGTCGTGTCCGCCGTCATAGAACCGCGCGCAATCTGCTGCGTGATGTCATCGAGTTCGAACCATATTCCGCTCATTCCCGCGCAAGCGGGAATCCGGTTCTCCGTGAAACACAATCTGGGTCCCCGCTTGCGCGGGGACGAGCGGAAATAGGAGCCGGGCCGATCTAAAGCCATCACGCTCTACTGCGGAAGCAGCGCAGCGATATCGGCTTTCTTGGTGATCAGCCCGTCTTCGAACGCGTCATCGGCCAGCGCTTGGCTCGAGGCGCGGTTCATCTCGGTCGGCCAGCGCGGCAGCGTGATCTTGGCGGCGATTTCCGGCGTGATGCGCGTATAGGTCGGGATGATCTTACGCACCTCGTCGCTGTGCGAATCCGCATAAGCCAGCGACTCGGTGATCGCGGCCTTGAAGCGCTTGACGATATCGGGATTCGCCTTGGCGTACTGCGCGGAGGTGAAATAAACCGCGATCATCATTTTCGGCGCGACGTCGACCAGATTCCAGTCCACCACTTTGGCGCCGCGCTGCAACGCAATGGTCAGGAACGGCTCGACCACCCAGCCGGCCTCGATGCGATGTTCGGCGAGCGCCGCGGGCATATCGGGGAACGGCACTTCGATGAATTTCACCTGTTTCGGATCGCCGCCGGCGGCGCGCACGCCGGCGCGCACCGAGGTGTCGCCGATATTGTTGAGATTGTTGACGGCGACGGTTTTGCCGACCAAGTCCTTGGCATTCTTGATTGGGCTGTCGCCGGGCGCGATGATGGCGGAGAAGTCATGCCCGCGCTCGCCGGTCGAAGAGGCGCCGGGCGCGACGCCGATGAATTGCAGCCCCTTGGTCTGGGCGATCAGCATCGAGGGGATATTGCTGAAGCCGAACTGCATCTGGCCCGACAGCACGCCCGGAATGATGGCCGCGCCGCCGCCGGCAGTCGACAGGTCAATCTCGAGATTCTGCTTGGCGAAGAAGCCCTTGGAAATGCCGAGATAGATCGGCGCGCAGTCGCCGATCGGGATCACCGCCACGGAAAGTTTATCGGCGGCGCGGGCCGGATTGCTGACCGGACCGGAAAAGACGGCCGCGGCGAGCGCCACGAAAGCACACGTCCAAAGGCGGCGGCGAAACGCGATCCTGCTGACGGACGACATGAAATTCCTCCCATTTTTGCCCCTCTATGGGCGGCGATCCAAACTGGTCAGTGGCCCAAGCGATGTCAAGTTGCCGCCCATTTTGACGCGGCAGGACCGTTGGACGCTGCAAGACCGCGAGCCGGGGCCATAACGAAGCTGTAAACTAGCTTACGGCCCTTGCCGGTCCGGCGTCTAGCGCGCGGCGAGCGGCTTGATGTCGAGTTCGGCCGCGAGCTTGTCGAGCAGCGCGAGAAGCGGCTTCGGCAGCGGCACGCCGTCGCGTGCGCGTTCGGTGCGGCACTCGGCGCGGCGGTCGCCGGGCAGACGGATTTCGTTGACGCCGGGCAGGCGCTTGGATGCGCGCAGATCGCCGATGTGGCGATCGACCTCGGATTTGAAAGTCTCAAGCGGGACAAATCGCGCAATATCGACGGCGATGATGAAGTGCCCGGTATTGGTCGCGCTGTTGTCGTCGGCATTGAAGTCGACGACGTCGCGGCCGAAAGCCGCGCCGTTGAGCACCCCGGCGATGAGGCCGAGCATCAGCGCGAGGCCGGCGCCTTTATATTCGCCCATCGGCAGCAGCAGGCCTTCATGCGAGCGGCCGGCATCGGTGATCGGCGCGCCGGTTTGCGCGTTGACGAACCAGCCCTCGGGCATCGGCAGGCCGCGCTGGGCATATTTCTTCACCGTGCCGTAGGCGACGATCGAGGTCGCGATATCGAGAATGAGCGGGCCCGCGCCCGACGGCACGCCGATGGCGAGCGGATTGGTGCCGAGCAGCAAGTCCGTGCCGCCCCAGGTGCCCATGTGATTGGCATTGGCGACCGCGGCATAGAGCCCGACCATGCCATGCTGCGCCGGCATCTCGGCATAAAGTCCCGCTGGCCCGGCATGGTTGGAGCGGCGCACGCCGACCCACGACACGCCGTTTTCTCCGGCCATCGCAACCGCTTCATCGGCCGCGCGCGCCATCACCAGATGGCCCATGCCGTTGTCGCCATCGACCAAAGCGGTCGCCGGCGCGGTGCGCGTCACCGTGATGTCGGGATGTTTGTTGAAGCCGCCGGCCTTGAGACGCCGGATATATTGCGGCAGCCGGAAAATGCCGTGGCCGTCGGCGCCGGTGAGATCGGCCTCCGTCATCAGCTCGGCGCATTTCGCCGCGTCCGCTTTAGGCAGACCCGACGCGACAAAAGCGTCCTCGATCAGCGCACGCGTCGCGCTGGCAGGAACGTTGATCAGTTCGGCATCGCTCATGATGCAGCTCAGGCCATCACGCGTTTCTTGTCGAGGATCTTGGCCGCGTGGCTGTGCAGGATCTTCTCGCGCTGCGCCTCGGTGATGTCGAGACCGCGGACATGCCGCACGCAGTCGAGCATGCCCATGTCGTAGGGATAATCGCTGCCGAGGAAGATGCGGTCGGCGCCGACCAGCGCGATCAGCATTTCGAGCGTCTTCTTGGAATGCAGGATGGTGTCGTAGAGAAAACGGTCGAGGTATTTTTCCGGCGAATGTTTCAGATTCACTTTCGGCTCCGGCCGCACGTCCCAGCCGTGGACCCAGCGCATGCCCTGATAGGGAATGAAGCCGCCGCCATGCACCATGACGAAATTCAAATTCGGATGGCGCTCGAGCACGCCGCCGAAGATCAAACATGCCGCCGCGATCGTGGTGTCGAGCGGATTGCCGATCAGATTGTTGAGATAGTAGGCGCGCAGCCGGTCGGCGCCGGCGACATTGCCGGGGTGGATCACCATGAACGCGTCGAGCTCGGCCGCGGTCGCCCAGACCGGCTCGAAGCTCGGATCGTCGAGATTCTTGCCGTTGATATTGGAGCCGATCATGGCGCCGTGCATGCCGAGCCTGGTCATGGCGCGGCGCAATTCATCGGCGGCCTGTTGCGGCGCCTGCATCGGCAGCGTGGCGATCGCCGAAAAACGATCCGGGCGCTCCTTGACCAGGCGCGCCATGTCGTCGTTCTGGATCGCCGACAGCGCGACGCCGACGGAGGCTTCCTGGCCGTAGAGCCAGGTCTGCGGCGTCGCCGACAGCACGTGCATGTCGACCAGAGCCGCATCCATGTCGCCAAGCCGCCGCGCGATGTCGTGGCCGCCTTTGGGGAACGGCTTATAGGGCACGCCGGCGACTTCGATGACGCTGTTGTCGTTGTCGAGCGGCGTGAGCTTCAAACCCAGGCTCGGAATCTCTTTTTGCAGGCGCTTGATCGCTTCGTCGGCCAGCACATGCGTATGGGTATCGATGGTCCGCGACATTGTTCCTCCCACGTCACTTCGCCTTTTGCCCTTTTTGGCGCGGCATGTTCTGCGCACATGCCGGATGGGCAGACAAGGGGGTGATGCAGACGATGCAGGCTGCACGGAGAGGTCTTCTCAGACCGGACTTTCAGCTATAAAGGAAGCCGCAAAGCTCCTCATAAATCAGCCCAAACTGCGGAATTCTCGATGGACGCGACGACCGACAAGACGCAGATCAATTCCCATCCCTTTCACGGCCGCGTCGAGGACGACCCATTGGTGCGCGGGCACGGGCGCTATGTCGCCGACGCGCCGCTGCCGAACCAGGCCTTTGCCTATTTCGTGCGCTCGCCGCATGCCTTCGCCCGCATCGTCAGCATCGACACGTCGGGCGCGATGAATACGCCCGGCGTCGTCGCGGTGCTCACCGCGACGGACATGGAGGGCGTCGGCAACCTTTCGCGCCATCCGCCGATCGCCGGCCGCAACGGCAGCAAGCTCATCCTGTCGCACCGGCCGGCGCTTGCCGGCGAGCGCGTCATGCATATCGGCGAGCCGGTGGCGATGGTGGTCGCCGACACCGCGTTGATCGCCCAGGACGCCGGAGAATTCGTCCATGTCGAATATGAAGAGCTGACGCCGGTCGTCGACGCGCGCGACGCGCTGCGCGACGGCGCGCCGCAGATCTGGCCGGAAGTGCCCGGCAATATCGCGGTCGATTGGGCCGGCCCGCATCCGGATCCGGCCGCCAATGCCGCGGAGATCGAGCGCATGTTTGCTTCGGCCAAATATGTCGCGCGCTTCGCCGAAATGAATCAGCGCCTCGTCGTCGCCTCGATGGAGCCGCGCGGCGCCACCGCGAGCTACGACGCGGCAAGCGACAGTTATCTGTTGCGCACCTGCTCGCAGGGCGCCGGCGCCATGCGCGACGGCGTCCTGGCCATCATGGGATGGCCCAAGGAAAAGCTGCGCGTCACCACCGAGGATGTCGGCGGCGCCTTCGGCCTGAAGACGTCGCCTTATCCCGAATATCTCGCGCAGCTCGTCGGCGCAAAAAAGACCGGACGGCCGATCCATTGGATGTCGGGGCGCTCGGAAGCCTTTCTCAGCGATAATCAAGGCCGCGACATCTACACCGAGGCCGAGCTTGCGCTTGACGAGAAGGGCAAGTTCCTGGCGCTGCGCATCCGCAATACCGGCAATATGGGCGCCTATATCGGCGCGGTCGGCGCCAATATCCCGTGCTTCAATTTCGCGCGCTGCCTGCCCGGCATGTACGACATCAAGCGCATCGACGTTTCGACCAAATGCGTCTTCACCAATACGATTCCGACCGCGCCCTATCGCGGCGCCGGCCGGCCGGAAGCCAACTACGTGATCGAGCGGCTGGTCGACGAAGCGGCGCGCATCTCCGGCATCGATCCGGTGAAGCTGCGCCGCCGCAATCTGATCAAGAAATCGCAGATGCCGTACAAGACCGCGATCGGCACCACTTATGATTCCGGCGATTTCGAACCGATCCTCGACAAGGCGCTGGAGCTTGCCGACTACGACAACTTCAAGAAGCGCAAGCGCGAGGCGGCAAAGCGCGGCAAATATCGCGGCATCGGCATTTCCTGCATGCTCGAGCACGCCGGCGGCGCGCCCGTCGAAAGCGCGATGCTGAGTTTCCCCGGCGGCGACAAGCTCTTGTTGACGCTCAACGTGCAGAACACCGGCCAGGGCCACGCCACGGTGTTTCCGCGCGTCATCGCCGACCGGCTTGGTATTCCGTTTGAAAGCATCGCGCACAGCAACGGTGATTCCGCGAATGAATTGGCGGGTTACGCCTCGGTCGGCTCACGCTCGGCAATGACCGTCGGGCATTCGCTTGTCACCGCGATGGACACCATTCTGCAAAAGGGCAAGCCGGTCGCCGCCGCCATGCTCGAAGCCGGCGAGGGCGACATCGCCTACAAGGACGGACATTTCGAAGTCGTCGGCACCGACCGACGCGTCACTTTGTTCGAGACCGCGGCACGCGCCGCCGCGATGAAGAAGCGCGGCGAGATCGCGGAAGATCTCGACACCAGATCAAAGACCGAGACGCCGCTGTCGTTTCCAAACGGCTGCCATATCGCCGAGATCGAGATCGATCCCGATACCGGCCGCCTCATCATCATCGCTTATTCCGCCGTGGACGATTGCGGACGGCCGCTCGACCACACCATCGTCGAGGGCCAGCTTCATGGCTCGCTGATGCAAGGGCTCGGCCAAGCGCTGATGGAGAACACGGTGTTCGACCGCGACTCCGGCCAATTGGTCACCGGCTCGTTCATGGATTACGCCATGCCGCGCGCCGAGGATGCGCCGCCGCTGCGCGACGCCATGCATAATGTGCCGGCGACGACCAATCCGCTAGGCGTCAAAGGCGTCGGCGAAGCCGGCACCACCGCCGGCATCTCGGCGGTGATGAACGCCGTTGCCGACGCCATCCCGAACGGCGCCGGCGCGCATCTGGAAATGCCGGTGTCGCCGCCGCGCATCTGGGAAGCCTGTCAGCGCGCCAAAGGGTAGGCTCCGTCATTCCGGGTCGCCGCGCAGCGGCGAACCCGGAATCCATAACCCCAGCGCAGGGAATATGGATTCCGGGTTCCTCGCTTCGCTCGGCCCCGGAATGACAAACTCAGAATCGTCTCAGCGCCGCTTCGCCCGCAGGACGTTAAGAGCGAGCGCGCCGAGGCAGCCGAACAGCAAGATGCAGCCGCCGAGCCAAGTCGCGGCCGGAACGAGCAGCGCGACAAGTCCGGCCGCGGCGACAACCGCGACAATGGCGAGCGCCAAAGCGCCGTCGTCGACGAACAGGCCCGTGAGCTCGCGCAACAGTGCCGCGATTGCCGTCATGATGCAGCGACCGCGGCGCGGCGGTTGAGCAACGCGACGGCCGCAAGCCCGGTCGCGAGGAACAGCGCGATGAAGCCGAGGATCGCGAGATCGGCGCCGGGCCAATCGACGCCGAGGCCCTCTCCGGTCCAGAACAGGCCGAACGCCGACAGCATCACGCCGACGGCGAATTTCAGAGTGTTCTCCGGCACCCGCGCCAGCGGCCGGTGCACCACGAGGCCGATCAGCGCCACCAGCAGGCAGGCGGCGGCGGCCGCCGCGCTGACCGGAACGAGCGTGCCGCGGCCCGCGCTCACCGCGATGACGATGAACACCACTTCGAGGCCTTCCAGGAGAACCGCCTTGAAGCTTGTCACAGCCGCGACCCAGTCAAGACGCTGCGCGTGACGGCGCGCCTGTTCGCGCAATTCCGCTGTTTCGCTGGCGAAGGCTGCCGCCTCATCATGCAGCGGAATATAGCCGGCGGCGCGCAGAATAGCCTTGCGCAGCCAGCGCATGCCGAACAACAACAGCAAAATGCCGATGGCGAGCTGCAATGCGTAAAGCGGCACGCGATCCAGCAAGGGGCCGAGCGCAACAACAATGGCCGTAAGCGCGAGGAGCCCGGCAACCGCGCCGAGGCCCGCCGGCCGCCAGCCGCGCACGACACTGACGGCAAGCACGATGGTGAGCGCTTCGACCGCCTCGACCAGCGAGGCGAGAAAGGCCGCGGTGACGGCAGAACCGGCGTGCAGGCTTATCACTTCGCCTCTCCCATACGCGGCATCGGCCGATGGCGCCCCGATAGGTCTCTTCCCATAGATGAGCTATTCGGCTCATATCGACAAGAGCTGGATGGGCGCGCCGATGACCGAAACCAAGCCGCAAAGCGAGAGCGCACCGCTGCCCTTGGCGGCGCCGATGCTGCTCAGCTTCGTCGCCGGTTATGTCGACAGCTACACTTACATTGCGCTGTTCGGCCTGTTCGTCGCCCAGGTGACGTCGAGCTTCGTCATCGCCGGCGCGGAAGTCGTCATCCACGACTACAACGTGACGGGAAAGCTTCTCGTCACCATCGTCTTCATCATCGCCGCGGCGCTGACCGCAGCGCTGATCATCTGGGCGCGTGCGGCCGGACGCGCCACGCTGCCGGCAATGCTGTGGCTCGAAGCGGCGCTGCTTGCGATCTTCTGCGCCATGATCTTGTTCGGCCCGCCGATCCAGAACGCCACCGACTGGCACGGCATCGTTGCCGGCCTCATCGCCGCCAGCGCCATGGGTGCGCAAAGCGTGCTGGTACGGCTTTTGATGAAAGGCATTCCGCAGACCAATGTGATGACCGGCAATATGACGCAGCTCGGCATCGCCATCACCGAGCTCATTATCGCCTGGCGCAAGCTCGCCGGCAGCAACCACACCGCCGCCGATGTCGACAATTTCGAAAACGTGCGCGGTCAGCTTTTGATCGTGTTCTCGGTCGCAGTCGGTTTTCTCGCCGGCGCTGCCGCGGGAGCCGTGGCCTTCGCCACGACCGGCCTGCGCGGCGCCGTTCTCGCCGTCCTCATCGTCGCGGCACTGGCGATCTGGGCGCTGATCCGCGAACGCGACGTCGCCCACTAAGCGCTGGGTCGCTCGCTCGGCTGATCGGACATTCCATTCATGCACAGCCATGAACGCCAAAGCGTGCTGCTCCGCGCCGTGGCCGGATTGACGCTTCTCGGTGTGGAGGGCAACAGTTCGGCCGACCCATTTGGAGGCAGTAATGGCTGGACACCCCGAAGCGATCCTTGCCGGCAAGAAGCGCCCGTTCACCGGCGCCGAGTTCCTGGAATCGCTCAAGGACGGCCGCGAGGTCTATATCTACGGCGAGCGCGTCAAGGACGTCACCGAACACCCGGCGTTCCGCAATTCGGCGCGCTCGATCGCGCTGCTCTATGACGCGCTGCATGACAAGGCGACCAAGGACGTGCTCACCGCGCCGACCGACACCGGCTCGGGCGGCTATACCCACAAATTCTTCAAGGTGGCGAAGAGCCGCGAGGACGTGATCGCGCAGCGCGACGCCATCGCTGCCTGGGCCCGCATCACCTATGGCTGGCTCGGCCGCAGCCCCGATTACAAGGCCGCCTTCCTCAACACGCTCGGCGCCAATGCCGAATTCTACGGCAAGTTCGCCGACAATGCGCGCGCCTGGTACAAGCGCGCCCAGGAATCGGTGCTGTTCCTCAACCACGCGCTGGTCAATCCGCCGATCGACCGCAACAAGCCGGTCGAAGAGGTCAAGGACGTCTATATCAACATCCAGAAAGAGACCGACGCCGGCATCTATGTGTCGGGCGCCAAGGTGGTCGCCACCAATTCGGCGCTGACCAATTACAATTTCCTCGGCCAGAACATGGGCCAGGAGATCACCGATCCGAGCATGGTGGTGATGTTCATCGCGCCGATGGACACGCCGGGCATCAAGCTGATCTGCCGGCCGTCCTATGAATATGCCGCGGCCGCGACGGGGTCGCCGTGGGACTACCCGCTCACGTCGCGATATGACGAGAACGACGCGATCTTTATTTTCGACAATGCGTTCATCCCCTGGGAGAACGTCATTATCCATCGCGACATCCAGCGCCTGAAGGATTTCTATCCGCGCTCGGGCTTCTTCAACGGCTTCACTTTGCAGGGCTGCACGCGGCTTTCCGTGAAGCTCGATTTCATCGCCGGGCTGCTCTACAAGGCGGCGCGCGCCACCGGCGTCGAATCCTTCCGCGGCGTGCAGGCGCAGATCGGCGAAGTGATCGGCTGGCGCAATCTGTTCTGGTCGCTCACCGACGCGATGGCGTGCAACCCCGAGCCGTGGGTCAATGGCGCGGTGCTGCCGAACGCACGCGGCTCCGCCACCTATCGCCTGTTCATGACGGAGGCCTATCCGGCGGTGCGCAACATCGTCGAGAAGGTCGTCGCCTCCGGCTTGATCTATCTGCCGTCGCATTCGGCCGATTTCAAAAATCCCGACGTCGACAAATATCTCGCCAAATATGTCCGCGGCTCAAACGGCATCGACTACAAAGAGCGCATCAAGATCATGAAGCTCTTGTGGGATGCCATCGGCACCGAATTCGGCGCCCGCCACGAGCTCTATGAGATGAACTATTCCGGCAGCCACGAGCTCATTCGCGTGTTCCAGCTGCAGCAGGCGCAAGCCAACGGCACGCTGAAATCAATGGAAGCGCTCGCCGACAAATGCATGGCCGACTACGACGAAAACGGCTGGAAGCACCCGGCCTATCGGGAGAGCGATATTTCGTTGGTGGGGAAGAATTAGAGTTTGTGTAGGGTGGGTTGAGCACAGCGAAACCCACCCTGGCTCGCTTCGAAAATGATAGGTTTCGCCACGCTCAACCCATCCTACGCGCTGGCCGGAATAGGCCACTCGCAAATCCAAAACTGGCCACCTATGCAACACGCCTAGATGAGGGGTTGATTTGGGCACAACAGGAAAAACGACCCGATCTTCTCGACAGGTTTGCGGATGGCCTCGAAAGAGCCTCCGAGCGCATGAAGGCCCCTGATAGTTCGCCAGAATTTCAGCGTGCTAAGCGATTGGGCGAAATCCGCGGAAAGTGGAGAATCTTGTGCGCGTTAATCGCGCTCCCAATCGCATTACTGGCGCTATGGATCTGCCATTGGTTCGGTTGGCCGAAACAGATTTATTTGACGGTGGTCCCGATGATAGCCTTTGGCGGTGTCCAAGTGGTCGGCGACAGCCTTGCCGATAAGGCGATCAAGCGAGATAGGCTGAGCTAGCGAGCGTAGGGTGGGCTAAGGCGCGACGCGCCGTGCCCACGTCTGCGTCTCAACAGTCTTTTTGCTTGCCGCGCGGCAAATCACTCCCTCGATATTTTCCCGCGTCATGGCCGGACTTGTTCCGGCCATCCACGTCTTTGGGTTCGGCGGCGCTTAAGACGTGGATACCCGGGACAAGCCCGGGCATGACGGGTGAAAAAGCCCGTCACCTTTCTGTTGACAATTGTCTCTTTTTCAGTTACACTCCCCTCTGAATCTCGCTCAGTGCGGGACGTATCCGGATGCGATCCGACATACGGAGCGAGTGCGGTGCCCGCGGGCGGTCTCGCAAACTTCCCCCGGGCGGCTTTGGGTATCACGCCGCCGGCACTAGGACCGGCCGTGGGTGCCACTGGACTGGGACAGGCAGGGGTGGGTAACGCCCATCTAGCGAAGCCGGATTTTAGTGGCGCATGATCTGATCGGAAAACCGGCGTCCACTTTTCCGGATCATGCGCAAGCGGCCGCGTCCCAGGAAGCCTGGCCTGAAGCTGGACGGAGATGTTCCGACGTCTCCAGGAAGAGCCGCGGTGGAACGCCGACAGGCGAGCGTGCTCCGCTGAGCACGCTGCCGCGCCAAAAGCGCGGACGGTTGGATACGCGTCTGTCGGCGTTCCGCTTCCCAGTTCTTTCAGTTCCAAGTTCTTTCACGTCGTAGCCGGGTCGAGCGAAGCGAAATCCGGCAGCGACATCAGAAGTTTTTTGGAAACTTTTCGCCCGTTCGCGGATTTCATTTCGTTGAATTCAGGCGACCGATCACTCGCGCACGCGCCGCGAGCGCGATTCTGTTTCGTCCACTTGTTCCCGGCCCCGAAACCAAGGGGAGCCGGGGTTCGGCAGTGGATGAATTGTGGCGTCGAATTCAAAAACTGTTTTCAGTGCAGTTGCTTAGAGATCGCCCGCACATTGTCGCCGTATTTAAACGAAGTCGAACAAGGCTGTGGTCAAAGAGGTAAATATGAGTATCTTTGAAGTTCCCAGCACGAGGCCCATGAATGACACGAGCTGGAACTGGCGAAGCGCACTTGCCACCTCTTCGCGCGGTTCTCGGTGCCGCCACCATTGCGCTTGAACTTGTCATCATCGCCGTCGTCTATTTCGGCCTCACCGAGGTCGCGCTGCTCCTTCCCGTGCTCAATCCGGCGGCAACGCCGCTGTGGCCGGCGACCGGCGTGGCGCTCGGCATCGTCATGCTGCGCGGCTATCGCGTGGCGCCGGCGATTTTCGTCGGCTGCTTTGTCGCCCATATCGTGTCGTCCGGCGTGGTCGAACTCCGCCCCATCGTCGAAGCGGCGGCGATCGCGCTCGGCACCACGCTCGGCGCGCTGGCCGGCGCCTGGCTGCTCGGTCGCTGGTCGCACGGCCGCAAGACCTTCGCCAGCCCGCGCGGCATCGGCCGCTTCGCGCTGGTCTGTTTCGGCCCGGTCGCCGTCATCAGTTCCGCCGTCGCCATGGCCGGCAGCATCCTCGGCAAGATTGTCGCCGGCGAATCGAGCTTCGCCGATGCGCTCGCCAATTGGCCGGCGCTGCTGAGCAGTTACGACACCTGGTGGCTCGCCGATGCCGGCGGCAGCCTCGTCGTCACGCCCGTCATCGTGCTGTGGGGCAGCACGCCCGCGCCGGTGCTTGGCAAAATGGCACAAGCGAGTTCGGCCAAATCGAGCTCGGAATGGGGTGCGCTCGAAACCATCGGCATCCTGCTGGCCGCCGCTGCCATCGGCATCCTCGCCTTCAGCCCGCTGACGCCGGTACTCGGCGGCGCGGTCGAGGCGCTCACCCCCTATCGCGCCCTGATCGGCTTCCTCATCGTCGTGCCGCTGATGGTAGCGGCGCTGCGTCCCAACCAGCGCGACGCCGCCACCGCGGCGCTGATCTTCTGCTGCATCGCCGGCGTCTCGGCGGGGCTCGGCGCCGCGGCCGATCTCAACAATTCGCTGGTGTTCCTGCTCGCGCTCGCGATCGCGACCTCGCTGGCGCCGCTCGTGCTCGGCGCCGCCGTCATGGCGCATCGCGACATCCAGACCCGCATGCTGGCGGCGCAGGAGCAATTGCAGCGCCGCGTCGAGCAGTCGCAATTGGGGCTCAAGAACGCCAAGCGGCATTTCCAGATCTTCATGGAAGGCGTCACCGATTACGCGATCTTCCTGCTCGACACCTCCGGCCGCGTGGCGAGCTGGAATTCCGGCGCGCAGAACATCATCGGCTACAAGGCCGACGAGGTGATCGGCAAGCATTTCGGTATTTTCTACCGGCCCGACGAGCGCCGCGCCGGCGAGCCGAAGCGCGCGCTGGCGGCCGCCATCCATAACGGCAAGTACGAGGTCGAGGGCTGGCGCATCCGCAAAAACGGCACGCCGTTTTTCATGACCGGCGCACTGACCGCGATCCGCGACGAGGACGGCTCGCTGATCGGGCTTGCCAATATCATCCGCGACGCCACCGAGCGGCGCGACACCCAGGAGAAGCTCGTCGAAGCCCGCGAACAGCTCGCCACCGCGCAGAAGATGGAAGCCATCGGCAAATTGACCGGCGGCATCGCGCACGACTTCAACAATCTGTTGATGATCATCGGCGGCAATGCGCAGACCTTCAAGCGCCTGCTCGATCCGAAACTGCCGCGCGCCATCGAGGCGATCCAGACCGCGGCCAAGCGCGGCGAAAGCCTGACCCGGCAATTGCTCACCTTCTCGCGCCGCCAGCAGCTGTCGCCGACGGTGGTCGATCTCAATACCAGCATCCGCAACATGCGCACGATGCTGGAGAGCTCGCTGCGCGGCAACATCGTCTATAACGAGAACATCGCGCACGGCATCTGGCCGATCAAAGTCGATTTGGCGGAACTCGAGCTCGCCATCGTCAATATCGCCGTCAATGCGCGCGACGCCATGCCGAACGGCGGCACCTTCACGGTCACCGCCGGCAATGTCGAAACCGACGAGACGCTGCGCGACGACGAGAACAATCAGGGCTATGTCGCGATCTCCTTCACCGACAGCGGCATGGGCATTCCGCCGAACCTGTTGTCGAAAATCTTCGATCCGTTCTTCACCACCAAGGAAGTCGGCAAAGGCACCGGCCTCGGCCTGTCGCAGGTCTATGGCTTCGCCCATCAGGCCGGCGGCACGGTGACGGCCGACAGCACGGTCGGCGAAGGCACCACGATCACGGTCTATCTGCCGTCATGCAGCGACGAGGCCGCCGCGGTCGAGGAGCTGGCCGAGATCGACACGCAGCGTCTGCAGCGGCCGATGGTGCTGGTCGTCGACGACAGCGCCGAAGTCGCCGAAGTCACCTCGTCGCTGTTCGAGCATCTCGGCTACGACACGGTCTATCGCGATTCCGCCGAAGCCGCGCTGAAGCTCCTCGGCGAAGGCGCCAAGATCGACCTCGTGTTCAGCGACATCGTGATGCCCGGCACCATCGACGGCGTCGGGCTCGCGACCGAAGTCCGCGCCCGCTATCCGCATCTGCCGGTGATCCTGACCACGGGCTATAGCGACGCCGCGCAGGCGGCGCCGCCCGACCTGAAAATTTTGCGTAAACCTTTCGACAGCGACACGCTGCGCGGCTTCATCCAAGACACGATGGAAATGAGCCTCGCCTCTTAAGCCGCGCAAAATCGCGGTGCCGTCCTCACGCTTACGCATTCATCCGCGGCAGTTACTGCCTCATCGGCGGTCATCACGACTCGTTGATTCACGCGTGAGTTACGCGGCGTTGACAGCATCGGCGTGCTGACGGAATTCACGGCGGGGCGACCTTGGTAAAATAATGGAATGGGCAATGGACTCCGTGGAAAAACTCGTCCCGCTTCTGGGCCGCGTGCTGTTGGCTCTGGTTTTCGTGTTGGGCGGCTATGGCAAGATCTGGGCGACCGGCGCCACGGTTGCGCAGATGGCAAGCCACGGCATCCCGATGCCGAATCTTCTGGTTTACGGCGTGATCGCGCTCGAGCTTGGCGGCGGTCTGGCGCTGATGGCCGGACTGTTCACGCGCTGGCTCGGGCTTATCTTCACGCTTTATCTGCTGACGCTGGCGCTGACCTTCCATGCTTACTGGGCGATGCCCGCTGCGGAAGAGCACGCGCAGCGCGTCGCGTTCCTGGAGCATCTCGCGATGATGGGCGGCATGCTTTACGTCTTCGCCTTCGGCGCCGGTGCTTGCAGCCTCGACGCGCTCTTCGCACGGACACCGGCCGTCACGGCGACGGCCCGCGCGTAATGCGCTGGAGCATGATCCCGAAAAGCCTGCCCTCGGACTTGATCCGAGGGTGGAAGCCGGTTTTCGGAAAAGATCATGCTCCAATGAAAGTTTAAGCCGGCTTGCGCCGTCCGGTCATCTGCCGTCTGACGATCTGCCACGGCAACTGCACGATCGCGCAGGCGAGAACGCAGAGGATGACCAGGATGACGGCGCGGCCCGGCCACGGTCCAAGTGCGGCGACGAACGGCGGAATGTCTGCCGCCGGCCGGTTGCCGAGATAGCCATAGTCGGCGCCGAGGATGAAATTCAGCGGCACGACGACGGCGAGATAGAGTGCGCTGACCGCGTAGCAGCGCATGAGGTCGCGCCATTGCGGCCGAAAGCGCAGCACCGCGAGATCATAGACCGCGTAAGCGAGAATGATCGTGTGCTGCGCCCAGAACCAGTAGAAGATCGGGTTCGCCGCCCCGACCTGCAGCGCCGGTTGAATGAAGGCCTGGGTCGACAGCGCGAAGGCCCAGTAATAGAGCGTCGCGCGCATGAAGCGCTGTTGCGTGAGCAGAACCAGCGGCGCGATCACGCCGTTGACGTCGCAAATCTGCAGCGGCAGACCGTTGACGAAATCGATTCCGTGCCGGTTCCACCAGACGTTATAGGACAGCCAATAGACCAGGCCGAAAACGCCGAGCCCGCGCCGCAGCACCGCTTCCCGTCTCGCCGGCAACGCGCGGCCGATAAAGGCCAGTCCGGCGATAGCGAGCACGCAGATGACGACGGTGAAAATATGCAGCGCACTATAAGGGACGAACACATCCCAGAACATGTCCGGTAGAATATTCAGCGGCGGCCCGGGCTGAGCTTGCATGTCGCGAGCTTATAGCGGCAGGCGCGCCGACGGGGCAAAACCTCATTACGGATGACGGAGACGCAAACCGTGCCGATCTACGTTCTTCAACCGCCGCAGCGCTACAATCACGCCTATGCCGGCCCGGTGATCGAGCGCGTCCTGCCGCTCAAGGAGGCGCGCGCCGCCTGCGCGCACCGGGGCGTCAACGCCGATGCCTGCTCCTGGCAGATCGGCCGCACCTGCTATCTCGTCATTCCGCGCGGCGGCCCGGTGAAGGACTTGAACGCCTATCGCCGCCACGAGCGCGCGCATTGCAACGGCTGGCCCGAGAACCATCCTGAATGAGAAGCATCCCGAATAATGCAAGCTGAGCCGGCGTGGCGCGCTATAATTTGTTCCTCCGAATCACCTCTCTGCCGTCGGCATAACGCGCCGGCAAAGCAGGAACGCCGGCGCCAAAGCATGACCAGCCGCGCCTCTGTGGCCCGCAAGCCAACCGCCGCGCAAACAGATCTGACGCGCCAGGTCCACGAAGCCTTCGCCGCGCAATGCGCCGGACACACTGAAAAGGCCATCGCGCTCTACACCGCGGCGCTGCGCAAACGGCCGCACGAATTCGACGCTTTGCACATGCTCGGCCTCCTCGAATATCAGCGCGGGCGCTTGCCGGAAGCGCGCAAGCTGATCGGCGCCGCGGTCAAGAGCAATGCCCATTCGGCCGACGCCTGGTCGAATCTCGGCTTGGTGTTGCACGCCCAAGCCGATTTCGAGGAAGCCTTGAAGAGCTTCGACCGGGCGCTCGCCATCAGGCCGGACCACGCCGATGTGCTGAACAATCGCGGCACCACGCTGAATTGCCTTGGCCGCCACGACCAGGCGCTCGAAAGCTTCGCGCGGGCGCTGGTATTGCGGCCCGATTATCTGTTCGCGCGCTTCAACCACGGCTCGACGCTGCTCAAGCTCGAACGCTATGCGCAAGCGCTGGCGAGCTTCGAGAAAGCGCTGGTGCTGGCGCCGAACCATCCCGATACGCTGTGTCATCGCGGCAACGCGCTGCTGAAACTCGATCGCATCGAGGACGCATTCGCGAGCTATAGCTCAGGCGCTCCGGTTCGCGCCGGATCACCCGCATATCCTGCGCAACCACGCGATGGCGCTGCGCCATCTCGGCCGGCCGCGCGACGCGCTCGCCAGCGCCGAAAAGGCGCTGCGGCTGATGCCCGATTATGCGCCTGCGCGCTTTGAACAGGCGCTGGCTTTATTGGCGCTCGGCGATTTTGCCCGCGGCTTCACCGCCTATGAATCGCGCTGGGACATTCCGGAATTTGTGCCGCAAAAACGGAATTTCGCCGGACAGCCCTGGCTCGGCGAGGACGACATCGCTGGCAAGACCGTGCTGATCCACGCTGAGCAGGGCTTTGGCGATACGCTTCACTTCGTTCGCTATGTGCCGCTCCTTGCCGAGCGAGGCGTCAAGATCATTCTCGAAGTCCAGCCACAGCTCAAAGCCCTATTGTCGCAAATTCCCGGCGCGGCCGCTGTCATCGGACGCGGCGAGCCGCTGCCGCCGTTTGATCGGTATTGCCCGCTGCTGAGCCTGCCGCTCGCGTTCCGCACCCGCCCCGACACCATCCCGGCCAACGTGCCTTACATCGCCGCCGATCGCGGGCGCGTCGCGCATTGGGCGGCGCGGCTGTCAGACTTCGCCGGCAAAACCAAAATCGGACTGGTGTGGGCTGGCAATTCAAGCGCCAGCGCGATCGATGCGCGGCGCAGCATGAGCTTGAGCGATTTTGCGCCGCTGGCCGAACTGACCAATATTCAACTCTTCAGTCTGCAGAAGGGCGAATCGGCAGCGCAGGCGCTGCAGCCGCCGGACGGCCTGTCGCTGATCGATTTGACATCTGAGCTTGCCGGCTTTGACGATACCGCGGCGCTGATCGCCAATCTCGATCTCGTCGTCAGCGTCGATACCGCGGTTGCGCATCTTGCCGGCGCGCTGGGCAGGCCGGTCTTCATCCTCTCGCGCTTCGACGGCTGCTGGCGCTGGCTCAATCATCGCGACGACAGTCCGTGGTATCCGACCGCGCGGCTATTTAATCAGAAGGCGCCCGGGGCTTGGGACGAGGTGATCGTACGCGTCCGCGATGCCCTGACTGCATGAGGCGCTTCCCAATTAGCGAACGTGTCGGTAAAGTTGCGCTCTGCTCGGATACAATCCGGTGTTAGAATCATGCAGCCCAATAGTGACGCGTTACGCATAATCGAGATTAAAGGTTCGTCCGGAAAGTTACTGCTTCTGATTGCCGGGGGCTTGTTGCTGATCGCTGCGTGCGCTTTCGCAATCTTGCAGCCCGATGCTCCGCTCAAGGCAAAAATCGCCGGCTATGTTGGTGTCCCGTTTTTTGGCCTTTGCCTCGTCATAGCGCTGCAGCGGCTGATAGCCTCGTCTGGGATCGTGATCACTATTTCGTCGATCGGCATTCGCGACACACGCGTTGCCGCCAAGTTTATTCCGTGGAGCGACATCACCAGGATCGGTACTTGGGCGCATAGAGGCCAAAAGATTATGGTACTGGCGGTTGCGCCTGGCGTGCAGGACAGGCTTGGACTGACCCGCAGCGCCCGATGGACACGTGGTCCGAATAAAATGCTGGTCGGTTACGATGGCCTATGGATTACATCGCTGGGCCTCAGGACCGACTACAACACGCTGTTGCAGACCTGTGTGTATTACTGGCAGGCACACAAAGACGCTCCTATGCCCCGGGAACCGCGTATTGGGATTTCTTGACCGGCCACATGCTCAAGGAGCATGAGCTGAGGAGGCCGTCACTGTCTCTTTTTTTGGGACTGGCTACTTGACATTCGTCACTGATATAGTTACATTTTGGCCCATCCCGCTCATCGAAGGGCGCCCTCCGGAGGCAAGCCTGAAGGCGGAGCGGGTGCGGCGCCTGCGCGCGGATTTGCAGTCCGCTCCCGGGCGGTTTCGGGCATCGACCCGGCCGGCATGACGACCGGTCTGCCAGGTGTCTGGCTAAACTCGGCGGTGGAGAGGGTCCAAGGGCCGCAAGGCCCGAGGTAACGATCCGCCAAAGGGTGAAGCGCGGCCCGGAGCTGAGTGGTGGCGCTCACGCGCCTAAACGAGAGCCGCGGTGGAGCGCCGAGAGGCGAGCGCATCCCGCCGGATGCGCTGCGGCATCCGTAAGATGCCGCCAATGGAAGGTGCGCCTGTCGGCGCTCTGCCCCTTCGCTTTTCTTTTCGGGGCATTTGGATTTTCGTTCGTGACATCGTGGCGTGCCCTCGACAGCGCGCACAGACGCGGCGCGCGAACGGGAGAGCGCGTCTGCATCCCTAGCGCGCGGGCACACCCTCCCCTGCAGGGGGAGGCTTAAACAAGGAGAGCTGCATGCCCACGCCGCGCAATAGAGCGGCGAACCGTGGCCGCCGGAACAAGCGCCCTTCGCCGAAGCAGCACCAGGCACTCTACAACGCTGCGCTCGCAGCGACGCAGCGGCTTTACTGCGAGGTGCTCGAACTGTGGCGCTCGTGTCAGAAGCCGCGATGCCGAAGACACCGCCGCTGCGCCGGCGAGCCGCAACCGTGCCTGCGGCGGGCCTATTTCAACATGCCCGCGGATCGGCACGACGAATTGCAGGCGCAGGTGATCGCCGGCGGCCCGCGCCGCATTCCGCCGGCGACGCAGACGGAACGGCAGCTGCGGCGCCATCCGCTGTCGAGCGTGCGGTGAGTATGCTAATGCCGTCAAAACTGCCTGGCGCGCAGGGTATCGAATTCTTCGCGGCAGACCTCGCTGAAGTCCTGCAGCAGATGCAGCGAGTTGTTGTTGACCATGTCGCGGAGCTCCTGAAACGAACGGTCCGGCTCGAGATAGGTGTTGATAATTTTGCGTCCGATCCGTTCCGCGCAGGCGACGACTTTGGGCGAAGAGAGAATGCGCATCCGGTCGATCTTGCTGTAGAGCACGACCAGGCTTGGAATATCGGCCTTTGTCGCGTCGTGCTGAAGCGCGTCGATGAAGCACTTGGCCGCCTCCTCGATGAACTCCCGGTAAAGCTCCTCGCGGCGCAGCCGGTCATGCGTGTACCACTGCGTGCGGGCCTCGCGCCGCTGTGCCAGCCAGGATGCGATCACGGACATCGAGCCGCCGATGGCGGCGCCGCCCAAGGCTGCAAGCGCCGAAATGATCGATGCGTCCATGAGCAATGACCGGGCTGGAAGCGTCGTGAACCAACACGTAAATGAGACCACGAACCATAGGGCGTTCCGGGCTCGCCTTGAAGCGCCCGAAAAGCTTAAGATTCGCCGCCAAACATTGACCGTCGGCACCCTTTTATGTCACGTCCGGCGACCCGAAAAGAACCGTGATTGCAATGGCTCCTGACCGCTACAACGCCCGCGACGCCGAGACCCGCTGGCAGAAAATCTGGGACGAGCGCAGCATCTTCGCGACGAAGAACGACGATCCGCGCAAGAAATACTACGTCCTGGAAATGTTCCCCTATCCGTCGGGGCGCATTCATATGGGCCACGTGCGCAATTACACGATGGGCGACGTGGTGGCGCGGTTCAAGCGCGCCATGGGCTTCAACGTACTGCATCCGATGGGCTGGGATGCTTTCGGCATGCCGGCGGAAAACGCCGCGATGGAGCGCAAGGTCCATCCCAAGGAATGGACCTACGCCAATATCGCGGCGATGAAGAAGCAGCTCAAATCGATGGGCCTGTCGCTCGATTGGAGCCGCGAGATCGCGACCTGCGATCCGAGCTATTACAAGCACCAGCAGAAAATGTTCCTCGACTTTCGCAAGAAAGGTCTGGTCAAGCGCGAGTTTCGCAAGGTCAACTGGGACCCGGTCGATCAAACGGTTCTGGCAAACGAGCAAGTGATCGACGGCCGCGGCTGGCGGTCCGGCGCCGAAGTTGAACAACGCGAGATGCAACAGTGGGCGTTCAAGATTACCGATTTCTCGCAAGATTTGCTTGATTCCCTGAACACGCTCGACCGCTGGCCGGAAAAAGTGCGGCTGATGCAGAAGAACTGGATCGGCCGCTCCGAAGGTCTGCTGGTCCGCTTCGCGCTCGACAAAAAAACCACGCCCGACGGCGAAAGCGAACTCGAGATTTTCACGACGCGCCCGGACACGTTGTTCGGCGCCAAATTCATGGCGCTGGCGCCGGATCATCCGCTCGCCGCCGCGGCAGCGAAGAAGAATCCGAAGCTCGCCGAATTCATCGAGGAATGCCGGCATCACGGCACCGCGCAGGCCGAAATCGACACCGCCGAAAAGCAGGGCTTCGACACCGGCATCCGTGCCGTGCATCCGTTCGACAAGAACTGGACGCTGCCGGTCTATGTCGCGAATTTCATTTTGATGGACTACGGCACCGGCGCGATTTTCGGTTGCCCGGCGCACGACCAGCGCGACTTGGACTTCGTCAACAAATACGGCCTCGGCAATGTGCCGGTGGTTTGTCCGCCGGGCCAGGATCCGAAGACCTTTGTCATCACCACGACCGCCTATGACGGCGACGGCACGATGATCAATTCGCGCTTCCTCGACGGCATGACCATTGCGCAAGCCAAGGAAGAAGTCGCCAAGCGCCTGGAGAAAGAGACGTCCGGCAATCGTCCGGTGGCGCAGCGGCAAATCAATTTCCGCCTGCGCGACTGGGGCATTTCACGGCAGCGCTATTGGGGCTGCCCGATCCCGATCATCCATTGCGACAAATGCGGCGTCGTCGCGGTGCCGGAGCAAGATTTGCCGGTGACCTTGCCGGAGGACGTGACCTTCGACCGGCCGGGCAATCCGCTCGATCATCATCCGACCTGGAAGCACGTGAACTGCCCGCAATGCGGCGGCAAGGCGCGGCGCGAAACCGACACGATGGACACTTTCGTCAACTCGTCGTGGTATTTCGAGCGCTTCACCGATCCATGGATCACCACCGCGCCGACCGACCGGCCGATGGTCGACGATTGGATGCCGGTCGATCAATATATCGGCGGCATCGAGCATGCGATCCTGCATCTGCTCTATAGCCGCTTCTTCACCCGCGCGATGAAAATGACCGGCCATGTCGGGCTGGAAGAGCCGTTCGCCGGCCTGTTCACCCAGGGCATGGTCGTGCACGAAACCTATCGCACCCAAAACGGCGACTGGGTCGCGCCGGCCGAAGTCAAGATCGAGGCCGACGGCGATGCGCGGCGTGCGACGCTGATCTCGACCGGCGAGCCGGTCGAGATCGGCGCCATCGAGAAGATGTCGAAGTCGAAACGCAACACCGTCGATCCCGACGAGATCATCGGCGACTATGGCGCCGACGTCGCCCGCTGGTTCATGCTGTCGGACTCACCGCCCGACCGCGACGTCGAATGGACCGAGCGCGGCGTTCAGGGCGCCTCGCGCTTCGCGCAAAGGCTGTGGCGGCTCGCCGGCGAGGGCGGCGACATCGCCAAGACGGCGCCGGAAACGCGCCCGGCGCAGTTCTCCGCGGCCGCGGCAGACTTGCGCAAAGCGACCCATACCGCGCTCGCCAAAGTCAGCGATGACATCGAAAAGCTGCACTTTAATGTTTGTGTGGCGGCAATCTACGAATTCGCCAATAAGCTCAATGACATAATTGGCAATATCGGGGCCGATTTGGGGGCTGAGCCGGGGTCGAATGAGGGGGCCGTTTCCACGCCTGATTTCCGTTGGGCCATGCGGGAAGCGGTTGATGTTCTCGTGCAATTGTTCGCGCCGATGATGCCGCATCTCGCCGAGGAGTGCTGGGCCGCGCTCGGGCATAAGGGCCTGGTCGCCGAAGCCGCCTGGCCGAAGGCCGAGCGCGAGCTTCTGGTCGAGACCACGATCACGCTGCCGGTCCAGGTCAACGGCAAGAAGCGTGCGGACGTGACGGTAGCCCGCGAGGCCGGCAATGGCGAAATCGAGGCTGCCGTTCTGGCTCTCGATGAGGTAAAAAAGGCGCTGGAAGGCAAGGCACCGAAAAAGGTGATTGTCGTGCCGAAACGGATCGTCAATGTCGTGGTCTGAGCGCAGAAGCTTGAGCATGCTGGTGCGGCTTGCCGTCGTCATCGTTGCGGCGGGGCTGACGGCCGGCTGCTTTGAGCCGCTTTACGGACGCAACCCCGCAGCGCCCGACACCGACAGCGTGCGCGACAAGCTTGCCGAAATCGACATTCCCATCATCCCGACGCGCCAGGGCTCGCCGGAGGCGCGGATCGCGGTCAGCATGCGCAACGCGCTGCAATACGATCTCAATGGCAGCGCCGGCGCCAATGCGCCGACCCATCGTCTGACGATGACGGTTGCGCCGACGTCGCTGACGGTGATCGTCGACCCCGTCACCGGCCGGCCGACGGCCGATCTCGACGGTGTCGCCGTGAATTATCAGCTGACCGAAATCGCCACCGGCAAGGTCGTGCTCAGGGACAGCGCCTATTCGCATGTCGGCGTCGACTCCCCGGGACAGCAACAGCGCTTCGCCCAGCAGCGCGCCAAGCGCGACGCCGAAGACCGCGCCGTGCTGACCGTCGCCGAGGCGATCCGCAATCGGCTGGCGTCCTATTTCGTCGCCGGCACGTAACCTGCTTCGTCATCTGATTTTCCGCAGCAGCCGTTTTCTTTTCCGGTTCTTGATCTAGATATCGATCATGGTCGCGATCAAAGCCGCTAATGTCGACGCCTTCGTTGCGCGCCCCGATGCGGCGCGCCCGGTGGTGCTGGTGTTCGGCCCGGATGCCGGCCTCGTCAGCGAGCGCGTCAACGCGCTGGTTAAGGCCTCGGTCGACGACGTCAGCGATCCGTTCGCGCTGGCGCGGCTCGAAGGCGAGGACGTGACCGCCAATCCAGCCCGGCTCGTCGAAGAGGCGCAGACCATCCCGCTGTTCGGCGGCCGCCGCGCGGTGTGGGTCAAGGTTTCCGGCCGCAATATCGCGCCGGCGGTCGAGGCGCTCCTTGGCGTCGATATCGTCGACTGCCGCATCATCATCGAGGCCGGCGATTTGCGGCGCAATGCGCCGCTGCGCGTGCTGTGTGAACGCGCGAAAAACGCCGTGGCATTGCCCTGCTACGCCGACAGCGAGCGCGACCGCGCGCAATTGATCGACAGTGAGATGCGCTCTGCCGGCCTCGCGCTGGCGCCGGACGCGCGCGATCTGCTGATCCCCTTGCTCGGCGGCGACAGGTCGGCCTCGCGCAGCGAACTGAACAAGCTCACGCTTTATGCCCATGGCCAAAAGCAGGTCGGCGTCGACGACGTGATGGCGGTTGTCTCCGACGCCTCGGCCCTCGCGCTCGACGATATCGTCGATGCCGCTTTTGCCGGCCGGCCGGCGGAGCTTGAAACACAGCTCGCCAAGGCGCGCACCGCAGGCACCAATGCCGGCTCGATCCTGTTTGCCGCGCAGCGTCAGGTGGCGCAGCTGCACAAATGGCGGCTTGCGATAGAGGACGGCGCGCCGTTCTCGCTCGATGCCGTACAGCCGCCACTGCATTTTCGCCGCAAGGACCTTATCGGCGCGGCGCTGAAGGCCTGGAGCGCGGCGCGGCTTGCCGCGACCATGGCGGAACTTGCCGGCGCGGTGCTGGATTCACGGCAAAGGCCTTTGCTCGCCGACACCATCGCCGGACGCGCGATGCTCGCAATCGCAGCGAATGGGCGGCGCAGCGCTGCCTAGAGCATGATCTGGAAAAGTGGAAGCCGGTTTTCCGAAATGATCATGCTCAGCAAAAGTTCTTTGCCCGATTACTGCACCATCCGCGCGTTGGCGCGCTGAGCCGGCCAATCGGCAAGCTTGTTGCGGCCGACGATCGACATTTTGCTCGCCGCCGCCGCCAGCATGTCGTGCATGACCTCATCGAACCGCTCATGCGCGGCGTGATTTTCCGCCATCGCGTTGCGCATGGCGTCGGCGTCGAACGGCTCGGCGCGCAGGCTTCGGCGTACATCGTCCTGCGACAGGCGCAGATCGGCCTGCGCGCTCGCGATCTTGATGGCATCCTCGCGCAGCTGCTCGCGCATCGCATCGGCATCCGCCGGCGGCAAACTGTCCGCGACGCGATCGAGCCGGCCGACCAGATTGTGATCGACCCGCGTCACTTGCGTCAGCGGCACCGGGCTCGTGTAGCGATAGGCGACCGCGCCGGCCGCGCCGACAAAAACCAAGTTGAGCGCCAGTGAGCCCAACAACAACCAGTGCACACGTGTACCGTCGTCAATCCTGGGAAGTACCGACATCGTCGCCCTCGCTCTTTCGAGCATGGCCTTTGAGAAAAACCTGCCCTGCAAGCCGCGGGAACCGGGATTTTCTTTCAAAAAACCACGCAATCTCGAAATCCCCAGAGCAGAGATCGCCCTCAATCTCGGGCGACCGAGCTCCAAGTCAGCGTCGGCACGGTAATAGTCCGGAACGGCCGATTGCAAGGGCCTAAACGCAACGTAAACATGCCGCCAGCAATCCGCGTCAGGTCGGATTTTCGAGACTGAAGGTCTCGGAATCGTCGTCATAGGCGAAGAGTTCGGCGTAACGTCCCCAAGCGATCACCGCGCGCAGCGTATGCTCGGCGTCTTCGGTGCTCATGTGATCTTCCAGTTCGTCAAGGAACCGGCTCTTTGGCGCCACGTGATTGGCGCGCTCCTGCAGCACACGGCGAATATGGGTTGCGAGCGGAACCTGGGCGAGCAGCTGCCGCGCAAACAGCTTCTTGCGGTCGTCGGTCGCCATCTCGACGAATTGCTTGCCGATATCGGTGAGCTTGATGTCGCCGCCTTCGATCTCCGCCAGACGGAACGTCTGCAGCGATTCCGCGACCGGTAACAGCTCATCGGATTCCATCGCGAGTTCGTCGGCCAGCACCGGCAAGTCGGCCTTGCCGTTGAACGGCGCGGCGCTGAGCGTCTCCATGAGACCGGACATCAGATTGGCCGACACCCGCGGCAGGACCGTATTTATCGTTGCCGCAGGCACGGTACCGATTTGCGCCGGTCCGGCTTTGCGCGCGGTCATCGCCACATAGATCTTCTCGACCATGTCGTGGAATTGCGGATCGAGGCGGTTGCGTGGCTGTTTCATATCGACCGGGATATCGCTGACGATGCGGCCCGGATTGGAGGAGAACAGCAGGATGCGGTCGCACATCAGCACCGCCTCCTCGATATTATGCGTCACCAGGATGACGCCTTTGATCGGCAGCTTGCCCTCGCCCCACAGTTCGAGGAAGTCCGTGCGCAAGGTTTCCGCGGTGAGCACGTCGAGTGCGGAGAACGGCTCGTCCATCAGCAAAATATTCGGATGCACGACGAGCGCGCGGGCGAAACCGACGCGCTGGCGCATGCCGCCGGACAGTTCGCGAGGAAAGGCGGATTCGTAACCGTCAAGTCCGATCAGGTCGATCGCTGCGAGCGCGCGCTTGCGGATTTCGACCCGCGGCAAACCGAGCGCTTCGAGCCCCAATTGCACGTTTTCCAGAACCGTCAGCCACGGGAACAGCGCGAAGGATTGAAACACCATGGCGATACCGGGCGCCGGCGCATTCACCGGCTGGCCGAGATAGGTGACGGAACCGCCGGTGGGCTGGCTGAGCCCCGCGATCAGCCGCAGCAGCGTCGATTTGCCTGAGCCGGTGCGGCCAAGAAGACCGACGATCTGGCCCTGGTTGAGCGCAAGCTCGACGCCGTCGAGCACCAGATGCTCGCCACCGTCCGCGCGCGGGAACGACTGACGCAGGCCATGAATATCGAGCAAAGCGGCGGTCATGCTGCGATCCTTTGCGATCCTCATCCGAGCCGGAATTTGCGTTCGGCGTAGTAGTAGAGCGGACGCCAGAACAAGCGATTGATGACGACGACGAACAGGCTCATCACGGCAATACCGAGCACAATTTTATGGAAGTCGCCGGCATCGGTCTGCTGCGCAATATAGGCGCCGAGCCCGTCGGCGTGCAGATGAACGTCACCCCAGGACGCCACCTCGGCAACGATGCTGGCGTTCCACGAACCGCCCGACGCCGTGATCGCGCCGGTCACATAATAGGGCAGCACCGCGGGCAGTGCGATGCGCCGCCACCACAGCCAGCCGCGCACGCGTAAATTCATGCCGACCGCCCGCAGCTCATTGGGAATGGCGGCCGCGCCGGCGATGACGTTGAACAGAATGTACCATTGCGTGCCGAGGATCATCAGCGGGCTGAGCCAGATATTCGGACTGAGCTTCCAGAGGACGATGATCGAGACCACGATCGGAAACAGCAAGTTCGCCGGAAAGGCGGCCAGGAATTGCGCCACCGGCTGCACCATATTGGCGACGCGCGGCCGCACGCCGACCCAGACGCCGACGGGAACCCAGATGACGCTCGCAATGGCAATCAGCACTACGACGCGGGCCAGCGTGGCAAGGCCAAGCACCAGCGTCGTCATCACATCGGCGAGCGTGATGCCCTCGATGCCGAAGCTGACGATCTGCCATAAGGCAATGGCAGCGAGCGCAAAGAGGATCAGGCCGGCTTGGAAGGCAAAACGGCCTTCGGCGATCGAGCCCAATTTGGGAACGGACGAGCTCTTGTCAGGCCGCAGCGGACGGAAGGTGAGTTGCCACAACGCCGCGAACGGCGTGATCAAGCGCTCGATCAACCGCGACCGCCGCAACACGTCGAACACCCAGGATTCAGGCGCGAGCGCTCCCGGCTCCTGCTCGAAACGGAAACGGTCGGCCCAGGCCACCAGCGGGCGGAACAGCACCTGATCGTAGATGAAGATGACGACCAGCATGGTGCCGATCGCCCAGCACACGGCGACAAGATCGCGGTGCTCGATGGCGAGCGCGATATAGGAGCCGATGCCGGGCAGCGTGACCGTCGTATTGCCGACGCTGATGGCTTCGGAAGCGACGACAAAGAACCAGCTTCCCGACATCGACATCATCATGTTCCAGATGAGCTGCGGCATCGCGAACGGCACGTCGAGCCGCCAGAACTGCATCCAGGCCGTGAGCCGGAAATTGCGCGACGCCTCTTCGAGCTCGGTCGGGATCGTGCGCAGGGACTGGTAGAAACTGAACGCCATGTTCCAGGCCTGGCTGGTGAAGATGGCGAAGATCGAGGCGAATTCGGCACCGAGCACGCGGCCCGGCGCCAGCGCCATGAAGAACACGACGGTGACCGAGATGAAGCCCAAGATCGGCACCGACTGCAGAATGTCGAGGAGCGGCACAAGAATCCGCTCGGCAGTCCGGCTCTTCGCCGCAAATGTCGCGTAAGTGAAGGTAAAGATCAGCGACAGCACCATCGCGATGAGCATGCGCAGCGTGGTGCGCGCGGCATATTCCGGCAGATTGCGCGGATCGAGCGACGTCGGCTGCTGCTGCAATTCGGTAAGCGGCTCAAACAAATGCCGGCTCGCCTCGCCCAGAAACACCAACAGACCAAGGATCAAAAGAAACGCGAGCACGTCCCAGCGGCTGAATAAGCGAGCCCAAGCGCCTGCGGAAATCGGAACGTTTACGCGCATGTGTCACGGCCTAGCAGTCGCTGATCGGCTGTCACGGGATTGTCGTGAAAGTCGCGATTTGGATGCCAAATTCGGATGCAGGCCAAGCTCGCGACCCTGGCGAGGTGCTTTCCTTCCCAAACCTTGGGCCGTGAGCTTGGTCTCCCGCGACCACATAACATCCGCCGCGCGGCGTTCAAACCTTTTTACCAACACCGCCGTACCTTCGCGGTGACTGATTCGCGTGGACCGGCCTGGGCATCGCAGAGAAACCGGATCGGCCGCCGAAAGCCCGGGCGGAACCGTCCAGAAATCACCGCATTGTCACCCAAGAATTTCCGCGACGTTGAGTCGTTGATTCTCTTGCTGGGGCGAATGGAGAAGTACCGTGGTCGCGCATAACATGAAGCTGATCATGAAGCCGGTCGTAGCGGCGCTGTTTCTTGGTTTCGTTGTATCTCTCGCGGCCTTGCGTCCCGCCATGGCGGAGCCTTCGGTCGTCGGCCTGTGGCAGAAGCTCGATGAGCAGACCGGCGCGCCAGTCGCCTGGTTTCTCATTGTCGAGCGCGGCGGCTACTATGAAGGCGCGATCGCAAAGACGTTTCCGGCCCCCGGCGACCCGAAAAATCCGATCTGCTCGCACTGCCAGGACGACCGCAGAAACGCGCCGATACTGGGGATCTCGTTCATCCGCAACATGGCGCGTAGCGGCCTGAGCTACCAGGGCGGCAATATTCTCGATCCGCGTGACGGCAACATCTACGACGCGATGATGACGCTGAGCCCTGACGGTCAGACGCTGACCGTGCGCGGCTATATGGGCATTGCCCTGTTCGGTCGCGACGAAACCTGGCACCGCTTGCCGGACAGCGCGATGCGGCAACTCGATCCGACGGTGGTCGCGAAATATTTCCCGGGCCAGCGCATCCCGGGCCAGAATGGGCCGGGACAGAATTTAGCGGGTCAGGTCAGGGTCGGGCCGCCGGTTGCCGCACTTGGACAAGGCGCCCAGAGACCGGCCAACACTGTGCACTAAGCTTCGACGGCCGCTTATTGGACGACGCCGAACTCGCAACCGGGAGCGGCGTATTCATAGCGCGGAACGCCGTACCGGTCTTGATAAACGACCGGCCTGCAGTGTGCCTGCCACTTGCGGTCACGATCGGCCTGCAGTGATTTCTCGGCGTCGGTCTCGGGCGAGACCAGCCGGATATAGGGATCGCCGTAACCGCCCCAGCGCGAGACGCAGGTGACGGAATAGCGCGATCCGACGCAGCTATCGACCTCCAGGCCGCCGGCGTGAGCTATGCTCGGGCGCAAGCCATTGAAGCTCAAGACAGAGATTGCGGCCGCGGCGCCAATGCGCGCGGACCACGACATCACTCTGGCACAGCGAAGGGTTAACACCGCTCTCTCCCTCAGACGCGTGCCGATCAAATTCAATCGGCTCTGTTGCGTTCGCCATGATCGCGCGACACCACGCGGCAACGGCTACGCTGACGCAGCAAAGCCGGTGCCAGTGGACGTGGCCTGTTTTGGCACATGACGTTAAGATAAACGGCGGTGGATTCAGCGCCGGATGATGGCCGACGGCGACAGCCGCCGCTCTTCCCAGCCGGCGCGTTCGAGCTCCGGCACGCTATCGTCGGCCTGCGGATAGCCAACACAGAAATAGCCGATGAATTTCCAGTGCGCGGGGATATCGAGAATAGCCGCCACCGCTTTGGGATCGAGGATCGATACCCAGCCCATGCCGATGCCCTGCGCTCGCGCCGCAAGCCAGATCGTATGCACCGCGGTGACCGCGGAATAATCGATCATTTCCGGCATGGTGTGGCGGCCAAGGCCGTGACCCTGTTCGGTCGTGCGATCGGCGAAGACGGCAAAATGCGCGGGCGCTTCATCCAGTCCGGCGAGCTTGAGCTTGGCATAGAGGTTCGCGCGTTCCGGCGTCTGCGCCGCAAGCGCCTGCGCATTGCAGACGGCAAAATTCTTGCGAATCGCCGCGCGCAGCGTGCGATCCTCGACAATGACGAAGCGCCACGGCTGGCTCAATCCGACCGACGGCGCGAGACAGGCAAATTCGATAAGCGATTCCACAGCGCCGTCCGGCAGCGGATCGCGCAGGAAACGCCGCACGTCGCGCCGCCAGGCCAGAAGGTCACGCAAGCGTGCGCGAAACGCGCCATCGAAACTCATCGATGGTCCGTCGCCTTCGATTTTTTGATGCGCGCGCAAAGTCATGGCTTAACCCTAGCCGTTGTCGGCAAAGGCGGCCATAGCGTTCAGATTCATGGCATTCTGTAAGCGCTGCCAATCCGGTTCCGCCGCCGGTAGGCCGAAACGCAACCAATCGGCGTGATCGGGAAATCTGCGGACGAATATTCCTGCGCCGCCGAGGTGATGAAACAGTTTTGCCGCGGCGCGGCTGCGCGCCAGCCGGAACAAAGTCGTGCCGCCGACAATGTCGAGGCCGGCGCCGGTCAGGATCGTGTCTAATCTGTTGGCTGCTTGCGCGAGGCGATCCTGCGTCGCGCCGATCCAGGCGCGATCGGCCAGCGCCTGCGCGCCGATCGCGAGCGCGGGGCCTGAAATCGCCCACGGGCCGAGCAGCGACTTGATCCGCTCGATCAGTGCCGGCGCGGCGATCACAAAGCCGAGCCGCAGTCCCGCGAGGCCGAAGAATTTGCCGAATGAGCGCAACACCACGACGTTACCGAGCCCAGCCTCGCCCGCAAGACTGGCCTCCGCCGGCCCGACATCCATGAAAGCCTCATCGATCACGAGCAACCCGCCGCGCGGCTGCAGCTTCCTGGCGAGAGCCAGCAACTCGTCTTTAGCCAGCAGACGGCCGTCCGGATTATTCGGATTGGTCAGGATCGCAAGCCCAGCGTCGCCAAGCGCGCCGATATCGCTCACCCCGGTCACTGCATGGCCGGCGAGCGCCGCGGCGCGGCCATGCTCGACATAGGTCGGTGCGAGGACCGCGGCGTGTCCGGGCGGCACGAGGCCCGCGATCAGCGGCAGCAAAATTTGCGTCCCGGGCGCGGCCGCAACATGTCCAGCCGAGGGCGCGCCATAGGCTGTCGCGGCCGCGGCCAAAAGCGTTGCGAGCGCCGTGGAATCCGGCAACCGTGCATACAAATCCAAGGGCAGAGCCGGAACGGAATACGGATTGGGGTTGATCCCGGTCGAAAGGTCGACGAAGGGTTCGGGGGCGCCGGGGAACATGTCCCTGGCGGCGCTCAAATCGCCGCCGTGCCAAAGCGGCGCGTTCGTGCCCTGAAAGGCAGCAATAGCCGCTATGTTCGTCGCGCTTGCGCTCCTCACCATGCTGATCGAGCTCGCTCTCGGTTATCCGCTGCCGTTGTTGCGCGTCATCGGCCATCCGGTGACATGGATCGGCAGCCTGATCGGCGCGCTCGACCGCTCGCTCAACCGCGAGGCGGATGGACAAAGCCATCGCCGGATCGCCGGTATCGTCACGATTTTAGTTGTTACGGCCATTACTGGTTCGGTCGCCTATCTGCTGCAGCACATCCTGTTGCGCCTGCCCTTCGGGATATTCGCCGCGGCGCTTGTGGGAAGCTCTTTGCTCGCCCAACGAAGCTTGTACCGCCATGTGGCCGACGTGGCCACCGCACTCGAAACCGGTGGCGTCGAAGCCGGCCGGGCTGTCGTCGCGCGTATCGTCGGCCGCGACACTGCGGCACTCGATGCCGCGGGCGTGGCGCGCGCCGCGATTGAAAGTCTCGCCGAGAATTTCTCCGATGCGATCGTGGCGCCGGTGTTCTGGATGGCCATTGCCGGGCTGCCGGGCGCCGCGATCTACAAGGCGATCAATACCGCCGACAGCATGATCGGCCATCTCAGCAAGCGTCATGCGGCTTTCGGCTGGGCTGCCGCGCGGTTCGACGATCTGGTCAATCTGCCGATATCGCGGCTCACAGCGCTGTTTCTGATCGCTGCGGCCGCGACCAGGCAATTCGATGCCGGCGCGGCGTGGCGCGCCACTTGGCGGGACGCTGCGCGGCACCGCTCGCCCAATGCCGGCTATCCGGAAGCGGCAATGGCCGGCGCGCTCGGCCTCGCCCTTGCCGGCCCGCGCATCTATGACGGCATCGAAGTCGACGATGCAGTTATGGGCTCCGGCCGCCGCGACGCCGATGCGCAGGACATCCGCCGGGCGCTGAACCTCTACCGCCGCGCCGATGTCGCGCTGATCGCGCTTATTGCCGCACTTTTCATCTGGCAAGTTTAAGAATGCGATCGATGTCGAGATGCGTTTCGAGATGCGCGGCCAGCGCGTCGAGCGTCTCCTCGACCAGCGCATCGTAAGCGATGTTCGCCGCGCCCGCGGCAAAACGGCCGAGCCAGGCGGCACGCTGCCGGTCATCGGCAAACAGGCCGTGGATATAAGTGCCGACGGCGCGTCCATCGGCTGAGATCGCGCCTTCGGGCGCGCCATCGGCAAGGTGCGCAAAAGGCCGGGCGCGATCGGGGCCTTCGGTCACGCCCATATGCATCTCGTAGCCGAAGAACGGTGCGCCGTCGGTTGTCATGCCCCGCACTGGCATAAGGCGCTTGTCCTCGGACAGGGTGGTCTCGACGTCGATAAGGCCAAGCCCCTCGACTTTCCCCGGCGGACCTTCGATGCCGTCGGGATCGGCAACGCTGCGCCCCAGCATCTGATAACCGCCGCAGAGGCCCAAAACCGCACCGCCGCGGCGGTGATGTGCGGCAATATCGATATCGAAACCGGCTGCGCGCAGCGCTGCAAGATCGGCAATCGTCGCCTTCGAGCCGGGCAGCACGATGAGGTCGACATCGCCCGGGAGCGCCCGACCGGGCTTGACGCGAACGAGATCGACCGCCGGCTCGGCATCGAGCGGATCGAAATCGTCGAAATTGGCGATGTGCGGCAGGATCGGAACGGCGATACGAAGCTTGTGCTCCGACTTGCCGCCAGATTTGGCGCCCGATTTGCCCTGTCGGATATGATCGAGCGCCAGCGCGTCTTCGGCTGGAAGTCGCCGCGCTCCGGCAAAATGCGGGACAAGGCCGAGCGCCTCCCATCCGGTCAATTGCACGATGCGCTCCATGCCGGCATCGAACAGTTCCGGATCGCCGCGGAACTTGTTGACGATGAAGCCGCAGATCAGCGCTGCGTCTTCCGGCGCGATGACGGCCTTGGTGCCGACCAGGCTTGCGATGACGCCGCCGCGGTCGATATCGCCGATCAGCACCACCGGCACGCCCGCAGCCTGCGCGAAGCCCATATTGGCGATGTCGTTGGCGCGCAGATTGACTTCCGAAGCGCTGCCGGCGCCTTCGACCAGAACGATATCGGATTCGCTGCGCAACTGCTCAAAGCTTTCCAGCACATAAGGCAAGAGCTCGCGCTTGATCTGCTGATAGGCGGCGGCCTTGGCGTTGCCCTGGACTTTGCCTTGCACGACGATCTGCGCACCGACTTCGCTCTGTGGCTTGAGCAGGACCGGGTTCATATGCACACTCGCCGGCGTTCGCGCCGCACGCGCCTGCAGCGCCTGTGCGCGCCCGATTTCGCCGCCGTCGGCGGTAACCGCCGCGTTGTTCGACATGTTCTGTGGCTTGAACGGGCGCACGCTCAGGCCCCGCAGCGTCAAGGCGCGGGCGAGGCCGGCAACGATGAGCGACTTGCCGACGTCGGAGCCGGTGCCCTGAAACATCAGCGCGCGCGCCGGCATGTTTTAGAACTCGATGCCCGGCTGCGCCTTCACGCCGGCGGCGAAGTGATGCTTCACCAAAGTCATCTCCGTGACCAGATCGGCGGCGGCGATCATTTCCGGCTTGGCGTTGCGGCCGGTGATGACGACGTGCAGATCGGGCCGCCGTGCCGTCAAAGCGGCGATGACATCGTCGAGTTTCAGATAATCATAGCGCAGCGCGATATTGATCTCATCGAGAACGATCATGGCAAAGCTTGGATCGTCCATCAGCTCCTGCGCCTTTGCCCAGGCGCGCGCGGCCGCCGCGACATCGCGGGTACGATCCTGTGTTTCCCAGGTAAAACCCTCGCCCATCGTGTGCCAGATCAGCTGATCGCCGAATTTGGCGAGCGCATCGCGCTCCGCCGTGTGCCAGCCGCCCTTGATGAATTGCACCACGCCGACGCGATGGCCGCGGCCGAGCATGCGCAGCGTCAAGCCGAACGCCGCCGTCGATTTGCCCTTGCCGGTCCCGGTATGAACGATGAGCAAGCCCTTCTCGATCTTCTTTTCGGCGACCTCGGCGTCCTGCACTGCTTTGCGCTTCGCCATCTTGGCGCGATGGCGTTCGGCCTCGGTTTCGTCATTGGCTTTGATTGTATCGGTCATCTCGTCACCTCAGAGCGAGCCCTTCACCGCAAGCGGAATCCCGGCCACCACCAGCACGACGCGATCGGCCTGCGCGGCGATACGCTGATTGAGAATTCCCTGCAAATCGCGAAACCGCCGCCCGAGCGGATGTTCGGGCACGATGCCGTAACCGACTTCATTGGCGACCAGCACCACGGGCGCGGAGCCTGCCGCCAAAGCCTGTTCCAGCAGCGCCGTCTCTTCATCGATATTGTCGTCCGCCAGCAACAAATTCGACAGCCACAAAGTGAGGCAATCGACCAGGATCGGCCGTCCCCGGCTCGTCCTCAAGGCAACGGGCAGATCGTGCGGCGCTTCGATGGTCTGCCAGTTCGATCCGCGGCGTGCCTGATGCGCGGCGATGCGCTCGGCCATTTCGGCATCGCCTGCCTCCGCCGTCGCCACGTAAGTCCAAGGCGGCGGCGTGGCGGCGATCAAGCTCTCGGCATAGCGGCTTTTGCCGGAGCGGGCGCCGCCGAGGACAAGCGTCATTTTCGCTGTGCGGGACATAACCTGATCACTCGGAACTTTGAGGCCAGATTGACAGCCCGGCCCTGCGAAATCTATCACTAGCGCATCGATGGTCCCTCGCGAGAGGGCGAAGAGGGAATGCGGTGCGGCGGCGTGAAAACGCCGCCAAAACCGCAGCTGCCCCCGCAACTGTGAGCGGGAAGTCTCGTTCGGTTACGCCACTGGCTAGAGCACGATCCGGAAAAGTGGAATCCGGTTTTCCGAAAAGATCGTGCTCCATAAAGATGCTAGGACGCCGATCGTTTCAATCTGAAACGATTGCGACCTAGCGCCGGGAAGGCAGGACGGGGCGACGATCCGCGAGCCAGGAGACCTGCCATCGGTCGTGTCGACGCGACAAACATGGGTCGGGGTGTACCTGTGGATGATCCGAAAGACCGCCAGGTCTTTTGGTCCTCGCTCGCGCCGACGGCAGGCCATGCGAGGATTTTGTTGGTGCTGAATTTCCTGAAGGCTACGGTCGACGATGCGTCGGCCAATCATCGCGGCAACGTCGTCGCGCTTTATGTTTTTCTTCTTGCGGCAAATGCCCTGGTGTGGACCTGGGCGGCGATTGCGCTGGCCGGACGGCCGACGCTGCTCGGCACGGCATTCCTCGCTTACGTGCTGGGGCTGCGCCACGCCGTCGATGCCGATCATATCGCGACCATCGACAACGTGGTGCGCAAGCTGATGCAAGATGGCAAGCGGCCGGTCGCCGTCGGCTTGTTCTTTTCGCTTGGCCACTCGCTGTCGATCGCGCTTGCGGTTGCGGCGATTGCGACCACGGCCTTCGCGCTGCAGGGACGTTTTGAGAACTTTAAGGCGATCGGCAGCCTGATCGGCACCGGCGCTTCGGCGTTTTTTCTGCTCGCCATCGCCGCCATAAATCTCGTGATCCTGCGCCACGTCTGGCAAAGCTTCCGCCGCGCGCGGCGCGGCGAGCCGGTCGGCGATCAAGAACTCGATATGCTGCTGTCGGGCCGCGGCTTGCTGTCCCGGCTGTTCCGGCCGCTGTTTCGCATGGTGTCGTGCAGCTGGCAGATGTTTCCGATCGGGTTTCTGTTCGGATTGGGTTTCGACACTGCAACCGAGATCAGCCTGTTCACGGTCGCGGCCAGTCAAGCCTCCGGCGGCATGACCTTCGGCACCGTGATGATCTTCCCGGCTCTGTTCACCGCCGGCATGACTTTGGTCGACACCACCGACAGCGTGCTGATGGTCGGCGCCTATGGCTGGGCGTTCCTCAATCCGATCCGCAAGATCTGGTATAATTTGACCATCACGGCGATTTCAGTTCTGGTCGCGCTCTTGATCGGCGGCATCGAAGCGCTCGGGCTCATTGCCGGCAAACTCGGGCTCGAAGGCGGCTTCTGGGATCTGATCGGCGGCCTCAACGGCGGGCTCGCCAATTTTGGCTATCTCGTCGTCGGCATCTTCGTCGCGAGTTGGGCACTGTCTTATCTGATCTATCGCTGGCAGGGCTTCGATCGCCCCGCCACCGAGCGGGCGTGAGGCAAAGCGATGACCAGCGCGACACCGACCATCTACGTCTGCATCACCTGCAAGCGCCAAAGCCCGCAGGATGCTGCGCAGGATTGCGACAGCGATCCGCGGCCCGGCGCGCTGCTTGCGGCCGCGACCGAACGCGTCGCCGATGGCACGGAAGTCACCGTGCGGCGGCTGCGCTGCCTTGCCAATTGCAATCGCGGCCCGAGCGCGGCGTTGCGCTGCAACGGCTCGTGGACCTATGTGTTCGGCGGGCTCGAAGCCGAGAACGCGCAGGACCTCGTCGACGGCGTCCGGCTTCTGGCCACGGCCGCCGACGGCATTTTGCCGTGGCGCGGGCGTCCCGACATTCTCAAGCGCGGCCTGATCACGCGCGTTCCTCCAATCGATTTCAACGAGGCTGACCTATGACCACGGCAAACGGCCAACTCGCGCGTATTCCTTGCACCATCGTCACCGGCTTTCTCGGCGCCGGCAAGACGACGCTGATCCGTCACATATTGGCAAACGCCAAAGGCCGCAGGCTCGCCGTCATCGTCAACGAATTTGGCGATGTCGGCATCGACGGCGAGATTCTCAAAGGCTGCGGCGATGCCGCGTGCCCGGAGGAGAATATCGTCGAACTCGCCAATGGCTGCCTGTGCTGCACGGTGGCCGACGAATTCGTGCCGGCGCTCGATGCGCTTCTCGCCAGGGACGGCATCGAACATATCGTCATCGAAACCTCCGGCCTCGCGCTGCCCAAACCTCTCGTGCAGGCGTTTCACTGGCCGGCGATCAAGAGCCGCGTCACTGTCGACGGCGTCGTGGTCGTCGTCGATGGCGCAGCTCTTGCCGACGGCCGCGTCGCTCAGGATCTCGAGGCGCTGTCGCGGCAACGCGCCGCCGATTCTGCGCTCGACCACGACGATCCGGTCGAGGAAGTCTTCGAAGATCAGATCGCCTGCGCCGATCTTGTGGTGCTCAACAAGCGCGACCTCCTTGACGAAGCCGGTGTCAATCAGGCGCTGGCGACGATTTCGAACGCGCTGCCGCGCAGCGTCAAGGTGTTGACCGTTACCGGCGGCAAGGTGGACGAGACCTTGCTGCTCGGGCTTGGCATCGGCACCGAGGATGACATTGCCAATCGCCGCACCCACCATGACGACGAAGAAGACCACGATCACGACGATTTCGATTCCTTCGTCGTTCCGATCGGCGAAATTGCCGATCCGTCGAATTTGTCGGCGCGCGTCGCCTCGCTCGCCGAGCGCTTCGACGTGCTGCGCGTCAAGGGCTTTGCCGCAGTGACCGGGAAGCCGATGCGGCTCCTGGTGCAAGCCGTGGGCCCGCGCGTCTCGCATCAATATGACCGGCCCTGGGCCGCGTCCGAGGCGCGCGAAGGCCGTCTGGTGGTGATCGGACTGAAGGGCTTGGATCGTGCCGCGGTGACGCAGGCTCTCCAGGCATGATCCCGAAAAGTGGAAGCCGGTTTTCGGAGAAGATCATGCGCAAAATAAAATGCGGGTAATTCCACGATGCACTTGTTGACGACGAGTTCGACCGGCCTCGACGAGATTGTCGAAGCGGTCGATCTCGGCCAACCGCCGGGCGATATCGCTATTCTGTCCTTCGCCGATAGCGATCTCTCGGGCCTTGCCGCTGCGTGGCTGGCCGAGCGCGAGGTGCTGCCGAGCGTCCGGCTCGCGCATTTGCGCGATCTGCGCCATCCGATGTCGGTCGATTTGTGGATCGAGCGGGTCGGCGCGCGGGCCAAGGTGATTCTGGTGCGCCTGCTCGGCGGGCTCGACTTCTGGAGATACGGCATCGAGCGGCTCTCCGCGCTGGCGCGCGAACGCGGCATAGCGTTTGCTGTGCTGCCCGGCGAGGATCGCGACGACAGCCGGCTTGTGGCGGCTTCGACCTTGCCGCCCGACCGGCTCGACGAATTGCTGCGTTTCTTCCGCGAAGGCGGGCAAGAGAATCTGCGCGGCCTGTTGCGCTCCCTGGCGCGCCACGCCGGCGCAAACCTCGAAACCTGCAAGCCGAAACCACTGCCGCGGCTTGCCGGATATGTCCCCGGCAAGGGCGCTGTCGATCTCGATCAACTGATTGCAACACTGGTGCCGAACCGGCCGGTCGTTCCGGTCATTTTCTACCGCGCTTTGCTGCTCGCGTCTGACACCGCACCGATCGACATGCTGTGCGACGCGCTGGTCGCACGCGGCTTGGCGCCTGCGGCACTGATCGTCACGAGCTTGAAGGACGCCGAGACTGCGCGATTCCTGCGCGACGCCTTCGCCAAGCTCGCTCCCGCCTTGATCGTAACCACAACGGCATTTGCCGCGGGGAGCGCCGATACACCGACCGTGCTCGATGAGCCCGGCGTAGCGGTGCTGCAAGTGGTCAGCGCCACCACCAAGCGAGCCGCCTGGCGCAACAGCCCGCGCGGGCTCGGCGCCTCCGACCTCGCGATGCACATCGTGCTGCCCGAACTCGACGGCCGCGTGCTTGCCGGAACGATCGCGTTCAAGGATCCGCTACCGCCGCATGAGGGGCTCGCCTTCACCGCGCTCGTGAGCCGGCCCGAGCCAGACCGGATCTCGATGGTCGCCGATCGCATCGCCGCGCTTATTCGTCTGCGCGCGCTGCCGCGCAGCGAGCGGCGTGTCGCCATCTTGATGCCGGATTATCCCGGCGCGCCCGGCCGCACCGGTTACGCCGTCGGTCTCGATGTGCCGGCGAGCGTAATCGCCGCCCTCGAAGATTTTTCCACGGCGGGCTACGCCGTGGAAGGGACGCTGGAATCATCGCGCGATTTGCTCGATGCAGTGTCGAAGGGTTGCGATGACGCACGGCTGACCGTTGCCCAATACGAGAGCTTCCTGGCGCGGCTGCCAAGCGCGGCCGTCGCCCGGTTGCGCGAAGCCTGGGGCGACCCCGCCAACGATCCGGATACGCGCGACGGCGCGTTCCATTTTCGCGCAGAACAATTCGGAAAGATGATCGTTGCGCTGCCGCCCGATCGCGGGCGCGCCGCGGAACGCCGTGCCGATTATCACGATCCCGCGCTGCCGCCGCGGCATGCTCTGGTCGCGTTCGGGCTCTGGCTCCAGCACGTCGCCAAAGTCGACGCGCTCGTTCACATGGGCGCGCATGGCACGTTGGAATGGCTGCCGGGCAAGGCGGTCGCTCTGACCGAAGAGTGCTTCCCGGAAATCGTCACCGGGACGCTGCCGGTGATCTATCCCTTCATCGTCAGCAATCCCGGCGAAGCGGCGCAGGCCAAGCGCCGCATTGCCGGCGTGACCATCGGCCATCTGCCGCCGCCGCTCACCGCCGGCGGGCCGAGCGGCGACGCGCATGAACTCGAACTTTTGCTCGACGAATATGCGCAAGCCGACGGCCTCGATCGCCGCCGCCGCGAGCGGCTCGCCGCTCTGATCGTCGAGACCGCGCAACGGACCGGATTGGCGCAAGAAGCTGGAATCTCGGCCGGACTTGATGCAAAGGTCGGGGCCGACGAGGCGTTGCGGCGCATCGACGCATGGCTGTGCGATCTGAAAGATCTCGCCGTCAAAGACGGTCAGCACATCTATGGCCGCATGCCGCCCGGCGTCGACGATCCGGCCTGGCTTGCGAGCGCGCAAGCCGAGCGCGCAGCCTTGCTTACGGCGCTCGACGCGAACCGCGTCGCGGCGGGACCGGCCGGCGCGCCGGCGCGCGGACGGCGCGATGTGCTGCCCACGGGCCGCAATCTGTTCACCGCCGATCCACGCACGCTGCCGACGCCGACCGCGATGGAACTCGGCCGCCGCGCCGCTGACGAAATCGTGCGCGCACATTTGCAGAGCCACGGCGATATGCCGCGTTCGGTCGTCGTCGACCTTTGGGGCAGCGCCACCTTGCGCACCGGCGGTGAAGAGATCGCGCAGGGTTTTGCGCTGATGGGCTGCCGGCCGATCTGGGATCCGGCGAGCGGGCGCGTCACCGGGGTCGAAGTGCTGCCGACGGCTACCGCGGGCCGTGCGCGCGTCGACGTCACCTTCCGCATTTCCGGACTGTTCCGCGATCTCTTCCCGGCGCAGATCGCACTGATCGATACCGCCGTACAGGCGGTCGCCGCCCGCGACGAGACCGACGACGAAAACCCCCTCGCTGTCGCGCGCCGCAGCACCGATGCGCATCTGCAGCGCATTTTCGGCACCGCGCCCGGCGCTTATGGATCGGGCGTGGAAGATTTGTTGGGCCGCGATGCCGAACCCGCCAAGATCGGCGCGGCCTATCTCGCCGCCGCCTCGCACGCCTATGGCGGCGCCGACGGCGCGGCGCGTGCCGCGCCGGGCAGCTTTGGCGAACGCATCGCCGCTGCCGACATGCTGGTGCATATCAGCGACGATCCGGCGCGCGATCTTCTTGAAGGCGCCGAGGACGCGGCCTTTGTCGGCGGCTTTGCCGCAGCCGCCAAGATGCTCGGCCGCTCGGCCGACCTCGTGATGCTCGACATGACCGATCCGCAGCGGCCGCGCGCGCGGACTTTGTCCGCGGCCCTGGCCCGAATCGTGCGGGCACGCGCGATCAATCCGCGCTTCATCTGCGGGCCAAATGCGCCATGGCCCGCGCGGCGCCGCGGAATTTGCCGAGACCGTCGAACGGCTCTGTGACTTCGCCGAAACGACGGACGCGGTGAGCGACGAATTGTTCGATCTCGTTTATGCCGCCTATGTCGCCGATCATGCCGTGCGCGACTTTTTGCTGCGCGAAAATCCGCAGGCCGCGGCGGCAATTGCCGAGAAGCTTGACGGGGCGCGCCGCCGCGGTTTCTGGCACCCGCGCCGCAATGACATCGAGACAGGCCTTGCAGCGTTGCGCGCAGAGGTGATGGCATGACGGCGATCGCCAAAACCATTCCGCCGCGCCGCGGCGCCTGCCCCGGTCTGTCGGCGCCGATGCCGACCGGCGACGGCCTATTGGTACGGCTCCTGCCAGGTGGGACCATTCCGCTCGCGGCATTTGCCGCGCTCTGCAAGGCGGCGCGTACGCATGGCAGCGGCGTGATCGAAGTCACCTCGCGCGGCAGCATTCAGGTGCGCGGCCTAAGCGAGGCCTCCGCTGCAAAATTCGTCGACACCGTCGCGGCACTTGATATTGCCGCGGATGACGGCGTCACGGTTTTGTGCGATCCGCTCGCCGGACTCGATGTCGGGGAAATCTTCGATTCGGCGTCGCTTGCGACCGAATTGCGCCGCATCGTTGCGCAGCGCGCGTTCGCAACAAAACTCGCGCCGAAAGTCTCCGTCGTCATCGATCGCGGCGGCGCAATCGGACTCGGTGCGGTCGCAGCTGATATTCGGCTGCGCGCGCAAGCGGTGCGCGGCGAGGTCGTGCTGCACGTCAGTGTCGGCGGCGATGAACGCCGCGCCGTCGGCCTAGGTCATGTGACCCCAATGCGCGGCGTCGAAACCGCGCTTCGCTTGCTCGATGTCGTCGCGCAACGGGGTCGCGATGCACGCGCCCGCGACATTCTTGCTGCCGAGGGCGCACAAGCGTTTCGTGCCGCAATCGGTGACTTTTTGCTTTCTGCGGAGCCGATGTTGGATTCCCGGTTGCGCGGGAATGAGTGGAATGGAATTGTCGGCGTGGCGATTGGAAAGTTCTGGCTTCGCAACAGAGAGTGCGCCATAGGCGTCGGACTCGCCTTCGGCCACACCGACGCTGGTTCGCTCGAACGTTTGATTGAAGTCGCCCGGGCCGCCGGAGCAACCGGTCTGCGCACAGCGCCGGGACGCGCGCTTTTGGCCATCGGACTTCCTCAGACGACCGCGCATGCTTTTGCCGAAGCCGCCGAACGGCTCGGCTTCATCACCCGCGCTGACGATCGACGCCGCAACGTCATTGCCTGCGCCGGTGCACCGTTTTGCGTTTCTGCACACATCGCCTCACGCGCGCTGGCGCCCGCTGCCGCGGCCAGCGCGGCACCGGAACTCGGCACGATCCACATTTCCGGCTGCGCTAAAGGCTGCGCGCATGCCGGAACCGCTGCGCTCACTGTGGTTGGCATGCCGGAGGGCTGCGCACTCATCAAAAAAGGATCGGTGCGCGACATGCCGTTCGCCGTAGTTCCCGAGGATGAGTTGGCCGCAGCGATCGCGAACCATATGCGCGAGCATGCCGAGGAGGCCGCGCATGTCTGAACAGGCGGGCTATCTGCGCGACGGCACGGCGATCTACGAGCGCTCATTCGCGATCATCCGCGCCGAAGCCGATCTGTCGCGCTTCTCGGCCGAAGAAGCCGATGTGGCCGTGCGCATGATCCATGCCTGCGGCCAAGTCGACATGGCGCAACACATCGTGTTCGGCGGCGGCTTGGTGGCGGCGGCGCGCGGCGCTTTGGCCAAAGGCGGGCCGGTCTTCTGCGATGCACAGATGGTCGCGCATGGCGTGACGCGGGCGCGGCTGCCGGCGAACAACGACGTGATTTGCACGCTCAACGATCCGTGCACCGCGCCGCTCGCGGCCAAGCACGGCACCACGCGCTCGGCGGCGGCGCTCGATCTGTGGGCCGAGCGCCTCTCCGGTGCCGTGGTCGCAATCGGCAATGCGCCGACGGCGTTGTTCCGGCTTCTGGAGATGCTCGATGCCGGCGCGCCGAAACCGGCGGCCATTCTCGGCATTCCGGTCGGCTTTGTCGGCGCCGCCGAAGCGAAAGAGGCGCTCGCTGCTGATTCGCGCGGCGTGCCGTTTTTGATCGTGCGCGGACGGGCAGGCGGCAGCGCCATGACGGCCGCAGCCGTCAACGCCTTGGCGAGGGCCGGGATATGAGTGCGGGAAAACTTCTCGGTGTCGGCGTCGGACCGGGCGATCCGGAACTGATGACGTTAAAGGCGATGCGCGCGCTCGGCACGGCCGATGTCATCGCCCATTTTGCCAAGGCCGGCAACGCCAGTCATTCGCGCACCATCGTGGCGCCGCATCTGCGCGAAGGCGTGATCGAATTGCCGCTGCTCTATCCCGTCACCACCGAATTGCCGGCCTGCAGCGACGGCTATCGCGATGCCATCCGCGATTTCTACGATGCGGCAGCCGCGGAGATCGCGAGCCATCTCGAAACCGGCCGCACCGTCGCTGTGATCAGTGAAGGCGATCCGTTGTTCTACGGCTCCTACATGCATCTGCACACGCGGCTGGCGCCGCGTTTCGCCACCGAGATCGTTGCCGGCGTCACCGGCATGTCGGGCTGCTGGTCGGCGGCAGGCATGCCGATCGCCCAAGGCGACGATGTCTTCACGGTGCTGCCGGCGACGCTGCCCGAAGCCGAGTTGGCGCGGCGCCTGTCCGACGCCGACGCCGCAGTGGTGATGAAGGTCGGCCGCCATCTGCCGAAATTGCGGCGCGCGCTTGAAACGAGCGGCCGGCTGCCGCGTGCCATCTATGTCGAGCGCGGCACGATGTCGGAGGAGAAGCTTATTCTGCTCGCCGACAAGCCCGACGACGACGCGCCGTATTTCGCCGTGGTGCTGGTGCCGGGCTGGGAGAAGCGGCCATGAAGCCGGCGATGACACCAGCCGTGAGCGGCAAACTCGTGGTCATTGGCTTGGGCCCCGGCGATGCCGACTATCTGACGCCGCAAGCTGCTGACGCGCTCACAGCCTCCGACGCGCTTTACGGCTACGGGCCTTATCTCGATCGCGTGCCCGAGCGTCCGGGACAAAGCCGCTATCCCTCCGACAATCGTGAAGAAGGCGCGCGCGCCGCAGCAGCGCTTCGCCACGCCGCGCAAGGCGCAAATGTAGCCGTCGTATCCGGCGGCGATCCCGGCGTCTTTGCCATGGCGGCTGCAATCTGCGAGCAGATCGAATCCGGCCCGGACGCATGGCGGGCGCTGGACGTTGAATTCGTTCCAGGCATCACCGCAATGCTCGCAGTCGCGGCGCGGATTGGCGCGCCGCTCGGCCATGATTTCTGCGCGCTGTCGCTGTCCGACAATCTCAAGCCGTGGGACCTCGTCGAACAGCGGCTTGATGCCGCCGCCGACGCCGGCTTTGTCATTGCACTCTACAATCCGATATCGCGGGCGCGGCCGTGGCAGCTCGGCCAAGCGCTGGAGCGGCTGCGCCGGCATTTGCCAGAAACCGTGCCTGTGGTGTTCGGCCGCGCCGTTGGGCGACCCGACGAACGGTTGAGCGTCACCACTCTCGGCGAAGTTGACGCTCGCGACGCCGACATGGCGACGCTGATCATTATCGGCTCGCGCGAGACGCGCGTGATCGCGCGCGCGGGAAAGCCGCCGCTCGTTTACACGCCGCGCGCCGCCGCCAAGGTGAGCGCTTGATCAAGCCACGCCACCGCTTCATCGACCGTCGCGACGGCGGGCATATCGGGCAGCGCCGGCCGGCACAATATGATCGCTTCAAGGCCGAGCGCGCGGGCTGCGGCGATCTTGCCATAGGTCGCCGTGCCGCCACTGTTCTTGGCGACCATCGCTTCGATGCGATGCGCTTTCAGCAAGGCCCAATCGTCGGCCTCGCTGAAAGGGCCGCGGCCGGTGATGTAATCAGCGTGCGGCAAAGGCAGCGGCGGCGCGACCGGATCGACGCTGCGGATCAAATAATAATGCTGCGGCGCCTGACTGAACGGCGCCAGTTCGTTGCGGCCGAGCGCGACAAAGACACGTCGCGGCGCCTTGCCAAGGGCCTCGACCGCAGCGTTAACACTATTCACCGGCGTCCAGCGATCGCCATCGAATTCGGGCCAAGGAGGGCGGCGCAAAGCCACAAGCGGCACGCCGGCGCTGCCGGCGGCCGCCGCGGCATTCGCCGAAATGATGCTGGCATAAGGATGCGTGGCATCGATCAAAGTGTCGATGCGCTCGCGCACGAGATAATCCGCAAGTCCTGCAGCACCGCCGAAGCCGCCGCTGCGGACCGGCACCGGCAGCGCCGCAGGCGCGCTGGTGCGCCCGGCGAGGGAGAGGGTAATATCGAGGTCGGGGCGTGCGGCAAGACGCTCGGCCAAGCCGCGCGCTTCCGTGGTGCCGCCGAGTATGAGGATGCGTGGCATGACGTTTAACCCGCCGCTTCCCGCTGCGCTTCGAGCGGACACTGCCGCATTGCCGCGCTGGCTGTCCATTGTCGGCATCGGCGAGGACGGGCCGGAGGGCCTGAGCCCGGTAGCGCGCGATCTCATCGGCGACGCCGCAATTGTGTTCGGCGGCCGACGGCACCTCGGGCTCGCCGCCCCCCTCATCCGCGGCATGACCAAAGCCTGGCCGACCCCGTTCGATAGCGGCGCCACCGAAGTGCTGCAGTATCGCGGCCGCCCGGTTTGCGTGCTCGCCACCGGCGATCCGTTCTACTACGGCGTCGGCGCGGTGCTGGCGCGCCATGTCGATGTCAAGGAAATGGTCGTGGTGCCGGCGCCGTCGGCGTTCAGCCTGAGCGCGGCACGGCTCGGCTGGTCGCTGCCGCAGGCAGTGCTCCTCTCGCTGCACGGCCGCAATACTGATCTGATCAGACCGCACCTGCAGCCCGGCGCCCGTATCATCGCCTTGACCTCGGATGGTGAAGGACCGACCGCCCTGGCAAAGCTTCTCACCCAAGCCGGCTTCGGCACGTCACGGCTCACCGTTCTCGAGGCGCTTGGCGGCCCGTGCGAGCGCATCCTGACGACGACCGCGGCCGGTTATCACTTGGGCATCGTCGAAGCGCTCAATACGGTTGCGATCGAGGTCGAAGCGGCGCCGGATGCGCGCATCTTGCCGCGCGCTGCCGGGCTTGCCGACGATCTGTTCGAGCATGACGGCCAGATCACCAAACGCGAAGTCCGCGCGCTGACTTTGTCGGCGCTGCAGCCGCGACGCGGCGAATTGTTGTGGGATATCGGCGCCGGGTCGGGCTCGGTCGCCATCGAATGGATGCTGGCCGATCCGACGATGCGTGCCATTGCTGTCGAGCAGCGCGAGGATCGTGCAGCGCGGATCAGACGCAATGCCGCGGCCTTCGGCGTGCCGGGCCTCGAAATCGTCGAGGCGATCGCCCCCGCCGCTCTCACGAGCTTGGCGCCGCCGCAAGCGATCTTCGTCGGCGGCGGCGTGGGCGAAGGTGCCATCTTCGAAGTCGCCATGCGGGGGTTGCGCCCCGGCGGCCGGCTGGTGGTCAATGCCGTAACGATCGAAACCGAAACGCTGCTCATGGCGCGTCACGCGGCAGCCGGCGGCGAATTGGTCCGCATCGCGATTTCGCGTGCGGAACCGCTCGGCGAAAAGACCGGCTGGCGCCCGGCAATGCCGGTGACGCAGTGGCGCTGGACGAAACCATGATCGTCGCCGGCGTCGGTTGCCGCCGGGGCACGCCCGCGCCGGATATCGAAGCGGCCATTCGCGCGGCGCTGGCGCAGGCCGGCCTTGCCGCGCACACGCTCGATGCCATTGCAACGATTGCCGCCAAACATGACGAGACCGGGATCGAGACCGCCGCGGCGCATTTCGGCGTCGATGTCGTGTTGGTGCCGGACAGCGAACTGAGATCCGCGGGCGAACGCACGCAGACCAAATCCGAGCGCGTGCTGGCGCTGACCGGCGTGCCGTCGGTCGCCGAGGCCGCGGCGCTTGCGGCCGCCGGCCCCTCCGCGCGGCTGATCGGCCCGCGGCTCGTGATCGGCGCCGCAACCTGCGCGCTGGCAGTTTCCGAGCCGGTATCATGACGGTGCATTTCATCGGCGCCGGACCGGGCGCTGCCGATCTGATCACGGTGCGCGGCCGCGATCTCATCGCGCGCTGTCCGGTCTGTCTCTATGCCGGCTCGATCGTACCGCGCGAATTGCTCGGCTTTTGTCCGGCTGGCGCACGCATTGTCAATACCGCACCGCTGTCGCTCGATGAGATCGATGCCGAGTTTGCGCGCGCGCAAGCCGCGGGTGAGGACGTGGCGCGGCTGCATTCCGGGGATCTCTCGATCTATTCGGCGCTGGCCGAACAGCTGCGTCGGCTTAGGCAGCGTGGCATCCCCTATACGCTGACGCCCGGCGTGCCGGCTTTCGCAGCTGCCGCGGCGGCACTCGCATGCGAATTGACCGTGCCGGAAGTGGCGCAGAGTGTCGTGCTCACCCGCGTCTCCGGTCGCGCCTCGCGCATGCCCGAGACGGAGACGCTTGCGAGTTTTGCCGCGACCGGCGCAACGCTCGTCATCCATCTCGCCATCCATGCCATCGACACGGTCGTCAAAGAGCTCGTGCCGTTTTACGGCGCCGATTGTCCGGCCGCCGTCGTGGTACGGGCCTCATCGCCCACGGAACTGATATTGCGCGGCACGCTTGCCGACATCGCCGCCAAAGTCGCGGCGGCGAAAATCGAACGCACGGCGCTGATCATGGTCGGCAGGGCTTTGGCCGCAGCGGACTTTCGCGACAGCGCGCTCTATGACGCCGACTATCGCCGCCGGTTTCGCGGCGGCGCAACGTGAAGGCGCTGCTTTCGCCACTGGCCGCTCGTCCTCGCGAAAGCGGGGACCCAGTTCGCTTTTCCGGAGATTTGGTCAACTCCTTCTGGATTCCCGCCTATGCGGGAATGAGCGGATCCAAATTAGTTTTTGAACGGCGCGCGGCCGACGAGATTTTTCTCGCGGTCGAAAATGACGATCTCGACGTCGATGCCGCGGCCGGCCACAAGACCTGCGGCCGTTTCTTGCGCCGCCAGCGCAACCAGATCGCCAAGCGCAATACCCTCGGCTTGCGCATGAGCAAAAGCTTCCGCGGTCGTATTGGCGGCAATGATGCGCGTACAAAGTTCGCCCGAGCCGCCGGCTGCGGCAGCAACATTGGCGAGTTCGGCGAGATCGACGGCGCCGCGCTTGGAATGCAGATCGGTGAAGCCTTGCGCAAGCTTGGTCATTTTGGCGACACCGCCGGCAATAGTGACGCGAGCTACCGGATGGCGGCGCAGATATTTCAGCATGCCGCCGACAAAGTCGCCCATGTCGATCAGCGCGACCTCCGACAGTGCATAGAGCTTTTGCGCACCGGCCTCGGAACTCGCGCCCGTGGCGCCGGCAATGTGAGTGAGGCCGGCGGCGCGCGCGACGTCGATGCCGGACCGGATCGAATGAATCCAGGCCGCGCAGGAATAAGGCACGACGATGCCGGTCGTGCCGAGTATCGACAGGCCGCCGACAATGCCAAGACGGCCGTTGAGCGTTTTGGTCGCCAGAGCTGCACCGCCCGGAATCGAAATTTCCACTTCAGCATCCGCTGCGCGGCCGGAAACCGCGGCGACTTCGGCGATGGCGTCGCGGATCATCTGCCGCGGCACCGGGTTGATGGCGGGCTCACCCGGCGGAATGGGCAGCCCGGCGCGCGTCACCGTGCCAACGCCCTCGCCGGCCTTGAAGGTGACGCCGGTGCCGGGTGCGCCGGCGCGAACCGTGGCGCAAACCAGCGCGCCATGGGTGACATCGGGATCGTCGCCGGCGTCTTTGATCACGCCGGCAGTCGCCGTGCTGTCGCCTGTTTTGGTCATGGCCAGCGCGAAGCTCGGCCGCTCGCCGCGCGGCAGCGTCACTTCGACGGGGTCGGGAAAGTCCCCCGTGACCAACGCCGCAAAAGCCGCCTTGGCCGCGGCAGCGGCACAGGTGCCGGTGGTCCAGCCCCGGCGCAAGGGAGCATCCTGTTTGGCCATGAGCCTTCCTCTGGTGCGCTTGTCTTTAGTACCGGAGCCTGCACAGGTCACGCCGGGCACGCCGCCGCAAAAGGACAATTATGACCGCGCGCGGGCTTATCATCGCCGCGCCGCATTCCGGCGCCGGCAAGACCACGGTGACGCTCGCCATCCTTGCGGCGCTGACGCGGCGCGGGCTCGCCGTGCGGGCCGCGAAAGCGGGCCCCGATTACATCGACCCGGCCTTCCATGCCGCGGCTATCGGCGCACCGAGCGTCAACCTCGACAGCTGGGCCATGCCGGACCCGCTGCTTGACGCGCTCGCCGCTGAAGCCGGCGACGGCGCCGATATTCTCGTCATCGAAGGCGTCATGGGCCTGTTTGACGGCGCCCCCGGCACGACCGGCCGCCGCGGCGCCACCGCCGAGCTCGCGGCGCATTTCAGCCTGCCTGTCATTCTGGTGCTCGACGTCTCACGCCAGGCGCAATCCGCCGCCGCCGTGGTACGCGGCTTTGCCGCGCACGACCCCGCCGTGCAGATCGCAGGCGTCATTCTCAACCGCGTTGCCAGCGAGCGGCACCGCGCACTGGTCGCCGATGCGATCGAAGCACTCGGCATTCCGGTGCTCGGCGCCATGCCCCGCGAAGCGGAATTGACCCTGCCGGAACGCCATCTCGGCCTGGTGCAGGCCGGCGAACACGCCGACCTGGCTACGCTCATCGGCCGGCTGGCTGCGCTCGGGCAAAGCCATATCGATCTCAATGCGATTTTGATTTCCGGGGCGCCGCTCGCGACACATGCGGTGCGCACAAAGACATCGCTCGCGGTGCCGCCGCCCGGCCAACGCGTCGCGCTTGCCAGCGACCGGGCATTCAGCTTCGTCTATCCGCATCTGATGAGCGCATGGCGCGGCGCGGGCGCCGAGATCATTCCGTTCTCTCCGCTGGCCGACGAGCCGCCGCCGCAGCGCGCCGACAGTTGCTGGCTGCCTGGCGGCTATCCGGAACTGCATGCCGACAAGCTCGCGGCAGCTGACCGTTTCTTATCGGGCTTGCGGCACTTCGCGCGGACACGGCCAGTGCATGGCGAATGCGGCGGCTACATGGTTTTGGGCGAAAGCCTCGAAGACGCTCCGGGCAAGACGCACGCCATGGCCGGATTGCTCGGCCATGCGACGAGCTTTGCCAAGCGCAAGCTGCATCTCGGTTATCGTTCGGCGCGGCTTCTTGCTGACGGTGTGCTGGGCACCAGCGGCACGACCGTGCGCGGCCATGAATTTCATTACGCGACGCTCACCGCGGCCGGGAACGACGAAACTCTAGCCGAAATGCACGACGGCGAAGGCAAGCCGCTCGGCAAGGCCGGCGGCCGACGCGGCCATGTCAGCGGCACGTTCTTTCACGCCATCGCTGCAGTCGATTGACGTGCTTACCGTTCCAGCAACGCCACGGTGCCGAGCCCGCCATCCGAGCAGATACTGACAATGGCGCGGCTGCCCTGCGGCAAAGCCGTAAGCTCTTTCACCGCCTGGCTCAAAATGCGCGCACCGGTCGCGGCGAAGGGATGACCGAGCGCGACGCTGCCGCCGTTCGGATTCATGCGCTCGCGCGGAAAGTCGCCGAATGTATTCTCGACGCCGGCTTTGGCGCGGACGAAATCCTTATCTACGAGCCCTTTGAGGTGGCACAGCACCTGCGCCGAAAACGCCTCGTGGATTTCCCACAGCGCAATGTCGGCGTATTTGAGCCCGTGCCGCGCCAACAGCCGCGGAATGGCGCTGACCGGCGCCATCAGCAAGCCCTCGTGAAAAATATCGACCGCCGCCATTTCGAAATCCACGAGCCGCGCACGCGGCGCCTGCGCCGGCAGGCGGCCAAGTCCCTCGTCGGTCGCAACCCAGATCGCGGCGGCGCCGTCGGTCAGCGGCGAACTGTTGCCGGCGGTGAGCGTGCCGCGTCCGCTGGTGCGGTCGAACACCGGCTTCAAGCGCGCGAGCTTTTCCATCGACGTGTCGCGGCGCGGAAAATGATCCTTGTCGACGCCGTCGAGCGGAACGATCAGATCCTTGAAGAAGCCGCGGTCCTGCGCCGCGATCGCGCGCTGATGGCCTTCGAGCGTAAGTTCGTCCTGCTCCGGGCGGCCGATCTTCCAGTCTTTCGCCATGTCCTCGGTGTGCTCGCCCATGCTGCGATGGGTGACGCGGTTCTGCACTTTCGGCACGTGCAGACGAACATCGGCCGGATGAAATTCCCCGATAACATGCAGCCGGTCACCGGCGCTGCGCGCTTGAACCAGCCGGCGCAGCCAGACGGACAGGCCTTCGCTCAGGCCAAACTGCGCGCGCGTCATGCTCTCGACGCCGCCGACCATGGCAAGCGAGGCGCGCCGCTGATCGAGTATGCCGGCGGCTTCGAACACACCGGCCATGCTGGTTGAGCATTGCATGATGGTGGTGAAGGTCGGCACATGCGGGTCGAGCTTGCTCTCGAGCCAGATCTCGCGCGCGAGATTGGCGTAAGCAAGATTGACCACGACCGAGCCCCAGACGCCGAAATCGATCGGCCCGCTCGCTTGCTGCGCCATGGCTTGCACCACGGGCACCGACAATGTCAGCGCATCGCGCTTGGCGAATGGCCCGTCCACATTGACGAAGGGCGTCCGTAAGCCGGACACCAGCCAGATCGCTTGTCCGTCACTGGGCATTCACTTCCCCTTTGAGCATGATCCGGAAAAGCATGCCCTTGGACTTGATCCGAGGGTGGAAACCGGTTTTCCGAAAAGATCTTGCTTCAACTAAAAAGCTTTTCAGCCGACGGCTTTCGGCGCTGTTTGGTCGGCAGGCTTATCGGAAACTCCCGCCTGGGCAAAGGTGGCCATGCCAGTGTGGCATGCCAAAGCCGCACGCAAGACCTGCAGCGCCACAGCCGTACCGGAGGCTTCGCCGAGCCGCATATTGAGATCAAGGAGCGGCTTCAGCCCTATCTCGTCGAGCAGAATGCGGTGGCCGGCTTCGGCGGAAATGTGTGCGGCCTGTGTATGCGCCAAGGTATCGGCACGAAGTTTTGCCAATGGCGCCACGGCCGCCGTGCAAACAAAGCCGTCGAGCAGCACCGGAATGTTCTTGCGCCGCGCCGATAGCGTCGCCCCGAGTATGGCGGCAAGCTCGCGGCCGCCCAGGGCTGCGGCCACCGCGAGCGGATCGTAGAGCGTCGCGATATGCCGCGCGAGCGCCCGGTCGATGACGGCGCGCTTGCGCTCGAGGCCTTCGGTATCGACGCCGGTGCCGCGGCCGGCCCAGCGCCCGCCGCCGCCGCCAAACAAGGCGGCCGCGATCGCCGCCGCCGCCGTGGTATTGCCGATGCCCATTTCGCCGAGGCAAATGAGATCGCTATCCGGCGATACTGCGTCATAACCGGCCGCGACCGCCGCAATGAATTCAGCTTCGCTCAGCGCTGGCTGCTGCGTGAAATCCGCCGTCGGCCGCTCGAGCTCAAGCGGAACGACACGAAGCGTCGCCTCTGCAACCCGGGCCAGCTGATTGATGGCGGCGCCGCCGGCGGCAAAATTCGCCACCATCTGCGCCGTGACTTCCGCCGGATAGGCCGACACGCCCTGTTTGGTGACGCCGTGATTGCCGGCAAAGACCAAAACCTCGACATGATCGAGGCACGGCGGCGCGTGGCCTTGCCAATGAGCGAGCCAAGCCACGAGTTGTTCGAGCCTGCCGAGGCTCTGCGGCGGCTTGGTGAGCGCTGCTTCGCGCTGCGCGACAGCGGCGCTCGCAGCCGGATGCCCGCTCGGCAGATCAAGGCAAGCCGCCCGCAGGCTGGAAAATGAGGTAAAATCGGTCATGCCGCTGTCTAGCAAATCGCTTCGGCTACGGCCATAAGCGCGCATGCCGATACAATTTTTCCGCTGACCCCATGCCCGGCCATTGGCTTCAAGATCGCCTCGATGAGCTCAAAGCGAGCATCGTGTTTTGCACGCGGCTGCCGCTGTTCCGCACGGCGGCGGTCGGCGGCGGCACGCTCGCCAAGGCCGCTTGGGCGTTCCCGGTCGCGGGGCTCCTCGTCGGCTTGATCGCGGCGGCGGTCTACGGCATCGCGTATCGCATAGGGATTGTGCCCTGGCCCGCCGCCGCGCTCAGCGTCGGCGCGGCGCTGCTGGTCACCGGCTGTTTGCACGAGGATGGACTTGCCGACACCGCGGACGGCTTCGGTGGCGGCGCAACCCGCGAACAGAAACTCGATATCATGCGCGACAGCCGCATCGGCACTTACGGCGTCTGCGCGTTGATCGTGGCGCTTCTCCTTCGCGTCGGCACGCTGGCGAGCTTCTTCTCGAGCGCTTCGGCCGTCTGGGCGCTGCTTGCCTCGCATGCCGGCGCGCGCGCGGCCATGATGGCGTTCATGGCCGTCGTGCCACCGGCGCGCCGCGACGGACTGTCGTCGGACGCCGGCCAGCCACCGATTGAAAGCGTCGCCGCAGCCGTCGTGTTCGGCTTTGTCATCGCCGCGCTCTGTCTCGGCCTGCTGCATGCGATCGTCGCGCTGATTTTGTTGATCGTCGTCGTCGCGCTGATGGCGTGGCTCAGCCGCAAGCAGATCGGCGGCCAGACCGGGGATGTCTTGGGCACGGTGGAGCAGATCGCCGAAGTCGTTATTCTGCTCGTAGCGCTACGCTGATTGCTCTTGGTTCTTTGCTCAGATTTTGCGCAGATTAAATCGCGACCGGGCATTCTCGACCGCAGGTCGCTATCCTCGATCATTGTTTGAATTGAGGTTTTGGGCTTTGCCGCTTTGGCACGAAGCTTGAAATAGAGCCAACAGATTTGTGCCCCGATTCAAACAACACGGCACCATCAGCAGGGACAACGAACATGCGCAGCGGCATGTCGCATAAAAGCGGACGGATGAGCGCCCTAGGCTGCTCGCCGGCCATGATCCGGCTCAAGCGGCAGCTTGACCGGCTGCTTGAGCTTCGCCGAGAGGTCGAGGGCTTTGGTCAGCATCAGCCGATTGTGCGCCTCGGCAGCGGTCGCCGCTTGCGTCGGCAGGCCAAGTGACACGCGGTTGAGCCAGGAATCGGTTTCCTCGCGCATCGGCCCGCGCAATTCGCCGAGCGCCATGTCGCCGGGCGGATAGGAGCCGAGGAAATCGACCAACCGGCTCTGGTCCGGCGCATAGCCTTCGCTCTGTGGCGCCGACACTGCCAGCACCATGTCGCGATGGGTGTCGTCGATGGTCAGCACGCCATGGGTGCCGTTGATGCCGACTTCGAGGCTATAGACCGCGCCAGGCCAGGTCACCGGCAGCGCCCAGGAAATGTTGAGGTGATAGACGGTGCCGTCCGAGCACATGATCATGCCGGCAGTGGCGTCGATGCCCTGGTAGAGCGGGCCGAGCACCTTGTCGACCGAACGGGCATAGCATTCGACCGGCGTCTTGGCTTCGAGGTACCACATGACGATGTCGAGCGCGTGCGTGCCCGAGATCACCATCGGCGAAATGGTCTTCGGATCGTTGGTGCGCTTGTAATTGTCGATGGCGACCAGCCGGTTCATGAATGCGCGCGACGTCACCATCGTCACGTCGCCGAGCGCGCCGCTCCGCACCTTCTCCTTGCCGGCAAGCCATTTGCGGCGGAAGCGCTGGGTATAGCCGACCACGGCATCGAGCTTGGCGTCGGTAATGGCTTTGAGCACGCGCTCGGACTGCGCGAGATCGGTGGCGAGCGGCTTTTCGATCAGCATCGGCACACCGCGCTCGACCGCCGCCAGGATCGGATCGACGTGAAGATGCTCGTCGGTGGCGATGATGGCGCAAGTGACTTCCGGCCGCGCTAGCAGTTCACGATGGCTGGTGGTGATGAAATCGGCGCCGATCTTGGCGCCGACATCGCCGCCGCGATTGTGATTGAGCTCGGCGATGCCGATCCATTCGACCGCGGGGTGGCGCGCCGCCACTTCGCCGCGGAACAGCCCGACCCGGCCGGCGCCGATAATGGCGAGGCCGATGCCCTTGGCGCCTTTTCTCATACGTTCAGCCCCGCGCGGTTTTTCTGCTTGAGCTCGGCGATGCCGGAAATCGTCTCGTTGGTGAGCGGCAGATCGATCGGCTCGTTGCGGTCGGCGGAAAGATCCGCCGCGCTGTAAGTTTCCATGACCCGGCGCGCGCTTTCGGGCGTCACCATGACAGCGGTATCGCGGATGCAGGCTTCGAGGAAATGGATCGTCTCCGGTCCGATGCCGCCGGCAAAAACGTGATCGACCCATTCGCCCGGCATGGTCGACATCGGGAATTCCTGGCCGCGCTTGGCGGTATTGAGCCAGTTGTCGCGTTGCGTGTCGTCAAGCGTGAGGGCGCCTTCGGTGCCGGTAATCTCGATCCAAGTCGAGCAGTAATTCGGATAGCTCGGCGGAAAATTCCAGCCGCCGCCGATCATCACCACGACGCCGTTGTCCATGGTGACAGTGGTGAACATGATGTCGTGCGAACCGTTCACCGGTTTCATATAGCCATAAGCGCCCTGCGAATAGACGCGCACCGGCTTCGCCGGCTCCAGCAGCCAGAACACGAAGTCGAGATCGTGGGTGGATTCCATCACCACCGGCGACAGCCGCACGCGGCTTGCGATCTTCTTGCCGAGTTCGCGCGATAGATGGCGGCTGACCAGCACCGAGACCACGTTGCCGAGCGTGCCGTCGGTGATCTTCTTCTTGGCGAAAGCCACTTTCGGATTGAAGCGCTGCGAATAGCCGATGGTGAATTTCAGATTGTTGCGGTTAGACAACTGGATAAGTTCATCGGCTTCCCACAATTCGAGCGCGATCGGCTTTTCCAGCATCACGTTCTTGCCGGCTTTCAAACAGTCGCGCGCGATCGGATAATGGTTGGCCTCCGGCGTGGTCGAGATATAGACGACGCGGATCTTGTCGTTCTTGATAATGTCCTGATAGTCGAGCGTTGCGCTTGCCGGGTTGTACAGTTTCGTCACTTCGGCGAGCCGGTCCGGCTTGATGTCGCACAGATGCAATTTGTCGACCAAAGCGGTGCGCGACAGCGTGTCCGCCCGCAAGCCGCCGATCCAGCCAACCCCGACCACCCCGGCTTCAACTGTCTTCACCGCGCGTTCCCTTCTAGATTTTACGTTTGAGCATGATCTTTTCCGAAATCCGGCTTCCACTTTTCGGGATCATGCTCTAGCTGCGGGCGCCTAAAAACCATGACGCGGCGCAAGGTGCAATGCTTCCCCGCCAAAGCAAGCACAAGGCCGCCTCGTGGTGAGTTTAGGACGTGGAATTTGGGGCCGAGACCGTGGCGCCGAACACGCTTTTGGCGAATTGCGGATAGACCTCGGCCAGCATCGGCCCGACGGTGCCGCGCATCAGGCGCAGCGTCTCTGCGGACGGCGCCGCGGTCACGGGAACGTCCTGCGGCCGATCGAAGTCGAAGCCGGTATGTTCGACCACCTCGGCGACGCTGTGGCCGGGGTGGACGCTTTTGAGGCGAAAGCGCCGGCGGCTGCGGTCGAAGTCGAACAGACAGCGGCTGGTGACGAGCGCGATCGGGCCGCCGGGACGAAACACATTCTCGGCGCTGCCGCCCGGCGCGCTGATGAAATCGACTTTCGGCACCAGCGTCCGGCGCGAATGCTCGACGCGGAACAGGATTACTTTCGGCACCACGTAATAGAGATAGGCCGAGCCGAACGAGCCCGGGAAGCGCGCCTTCGGGTGTGTGTAGTCGCCGACGCTGACCAGATTGATATTGCCCTCGCCGTCGATCTGGCCGCCGGAGAGAAAGAACACGTCGATGCGGCCCTGACCGGCGCAGTCGAACAGTTCGCGGGCGCCGTCAGTGAAGAAGGTGTGCGCCCGGCTGCCGAGCAGCGACACATAAAGCCGTCCTAAATTATGCAGATTCGCGCGCTCGCGCGCCAGCAGCGCCGCGGTCGCCGGAATCGGCGAAGCAGCGCCGACCGCGACATGACGCACGTCGCCAATCAGCCGGCAGATGACGTCGGCGAGCAATTCCTCGTCGCGGAAAGATTCAGGCGGCGCGCCGTTCATAGACGTACCGTTGCAGATAATCGGCAAAGCCTTCGGCCGTCGCGGCAAGCTGCGCATACTCGCTCATATGCGCGGCATCGATGGCGTAGTAATCGGGCAACGGCAGCGGCCAGGCGCCGCGCGGCTCGACCGCGACCGCTTCGACGTAGAAGCCGGCCAAGGTACCAGCGGCGAACAGCGGATTGCGCAGCAAATCGCCGTCGTAAATTTTCTCCACGGTAACCACGGTCTTGCGCGCCGCATGCGCCATGGTGACAAGCTCGCGCTGCGTGCCGATAAAGACATTGCCGAAACGGTCCGCCATCGGCGCGTGGAACAGCACGACATCGGGCTTTAGCGCCGGCAGCAGCACGATCGGATCGTTATTGCCGAACGGATTGTCGACGACCTTCCAGTCCGCGCGGTGCGCCAGCAGGTCCGAACCGATAAGACCGCGCAGCGGCATGAACGGCACGCCTTTTTCCGCGGCCTGAAACTGTGCATGCAGCGCCGGACAGGTCGTATCCAGCATACCGATCGTGCCGGCGAGAATCGCAGCATTGAAACGCGGCGCCGGACCGAATTCGCCGAGGCTGACGGCGGAGGTTTCCAGCGTCGCGATGCGACCTGAGCCGATCAGCAGATCCGCCTGCAAGGTCGAGGTCGGCAGTGTGACGAGATGCAGGCGTTTGACGCCGCGGCGAATGAGCGCCCGCGTCGCCACCATCGCCGCGCCTGAACTCTCGCGCGGCACAGCGAGCAGACAGCCGTCGGTCACGGCTGCGAGAGCTTCGTCGAGCGGGCGAACGATAGGTGCCATGGGAGCAAGCTACTCCCTCTCCCGATGAACCGGGAGAGGGAGTTTTCTCACGACAGCGCCGATTTCACGTTCTCCGGCGAGAACGGCACGCGGCGGATACGAACGCCCGTGGCATCGAAAACCGCATTGGCGATGGCGGCGGCGACCGGACGGGTCGAGGGCTCGCCGGCGCCGGACGGCGCGATCTCCGGATGATCGATCAGAACCAACTCGATCGTTTCCGGCATCTCGGTGATGTCGAGGATCGGATAGGTCAGCCAATCCACGCTGGTGACGGCCTTGGCGTTGAACTTGACCTCTTCCCACAGCGTGCGGCTGATGCCCTGGACGACATTCCCCTCAATCGCATGGCGCAAGCCATCCGGATTGATGATCTGGCCGCAATCATGCGCGACGGTGAATTTGCGCGCCCAGATTTTTCCGGTCGTGCGGTCGATATCGACCTCGGCGACGATGGCAACGCGTGTCGGGCCGCGCTGCACATAGGCGAAGCCGCGCCCGGAGACTTTGTTGCCGGTCTGGTCCTTGCGGGGCGACGGCCGCGGCTGCCAATTGGCTTTCTCGGCCGCCGCTTTGATGACGGCGATATCGCGCGGGTCCCGCACATATTGCAGGCGGAACGCGATCGGATCGATGTTCAGCGCCGCGGCGACTTCGTCCATGAAGGATTCGCTGGCGAAATGGATTTGCGGCCCGACCGGATCGCGCAAATGCGAGGTGCGCAGCGGCGAGCCGCGATCGAGCAGCGGCGGCACGGTCTCCCAATAGGTCAGCTTGTTGTCGAAGCCGTAGGATTCCTGGGGAACGGCAAAGCCGTCGCCGGATTTTAGCGCCACGCCGGTGAGCTGGCCGGCCAGCGTGTCGTAAGGTTTGCTCTCGTTGGAATTGACGTCGACCCGCGGCAGGCCTTTGCTCATGAACTCATAAGCGATGACTTTGCCGGTGGCGTCGATCGCGGCGCGGGCGCGATGGATGGAAGCCGGTCCTTTGGGATCCCATCCGGTGCCTTGGTCACGCATATATTGCAGGCGCACCGGCTTGCCGACGGCTTTTGCCAACAGCGCGGCATCCATGGCCGCATCCCCGGCATCGTTGCGGCCGTAGCTGCCAGGTCCGGGAATCCACATCGCGTGCACCTGCTCCGGCGGCACGCCAAGAATGGCGGCGACACCGTCGCGGGTAAAATGCGGCTTCTGCGATCCGGTCCAGATCGTGACCTGGTCGTCCTTGACGTCGACCACGGCGCAGGCCGGACCCATGCTGGCGTGCGACTGGAACGGCCATTCGTATTCCGCCTCGATCACGCGCGCGGCAGTCTTGAACGCCGCCTCGACATCGCCGACCGTCTTGCCTTCGGTTTCTTTTTTGCGCACCGGCGAAGTACGAATGTAATCGTAGATCGCCGACGTCTTTTCCGGGAACGGCGGCTTCACATCCGACCATTCCACCTTGAGCTGACGCATCGCCTTGATCGCGTCCCACTCCTTGTCCGCGACGACACCGAGGAAGCCCTGATTCCAAACAACCTTGGCGCCCGGAATATCCTTGATCGAGCCTTCGTCGACCTTGACCGGCACCGCGCCGGCGATCGCCGGACGGATCATGCGGCCGTGGACCATACCGGGCACTTTGACGTCGGTGATGAAGTCAAGCTGCGCGAAGACACGCGGTGCCACGTCCTCGCGTTTGATCGGCTGGCCGACCACGCGATAATCCTTCGGATTTTTTGGCGTGGCCTTGCCGGGCGCAAGCAGCGGGTTGCCGATCTTGCCGTTCCAGGCAAGCGGCACGTTGAAATATCGGCCGCCGACCAATTCGCGGTAGGATACTTTTTTCGCGGCGTCGCTTTTGGCGCTGACAACGCCGTCGGTCACTTGCAACTGATCGGCCGGCACACCGAGCTTGTCGGCGGCCATCTCCACCAGGACGCGCCGCGCTTCGGCGGCGGCGAGCCGCAGCTGTTTGCCGCCGTCCTGAACGCCGGTCGAACCCGAGGCGCCGCCCTGGTTCACGCTGGTCGCCGTGTCGCCCATGAACATTTTCACGCTCGAAAACGGCGCGTCGAGTTCCTCGGCGACCATCTGCGCAATCGCGACCGCGATGCCGTGGCCCATATCCATCTTGCCGAAATAGGCGGCGATGGTGCCGTCGGCATTCACCGCGATGTAGCTCGAGAGCTGATCCGGTGTCAGCGCCGGCTTCACGCTGACGCTCATTGCTGGAGCGCCCGCCGCATCTTCGGCTTGCGCGAAATCGAAAGTGACCGGCGCGCCGATCGAAACGACGAGCGCACCGCCGGCTTTCAGCAGCGCACGGCGGGAGAAATTTGCAGGCTTTTCAATTCTAGTGGCTTTTTCCATGAAAGACATTGGCGCGCTCCTCAACCCATCATCGCGGCGGCGCGCTTGACGGCGCGGAGAATACCCATATGCGTGCCGCAGCGGCATTTGAGCCCCTGCAGCGCGCTTTTGATCTCGTCGTCGGTCGGCTTCTTTTTGTCACGCAGGAAGGCCGCGGCGGTCATGATCCAGCCGTTGATGCAATAGCCGCATTGCGGCACTTGCTCTTCGATATAGGCGGTCTGCAGCGGATGCGGTTTGTCGGGCGTGCCGAGCCCCGCGAGCGTGACGACCTTGCCGTCGCCAATCGCCGAGACCGGGGTGATGCAAGAGCGCACCGCCTGACCGTCGACATGGACGGTGCAGGCGCCGCATTGCGCCAGCCCGCAGCCGAAATGCGGATTGTTGAGACCGAGATCGCCGCGCAGCGCATAGAGGAGCGGCATGTCTTCGTCGGCCTCGATCTTATGGACCGTGCCGTTGACGTTCAGTGAGTAGTTTTGATTCATAAATCTCCTCCATGCGTCATCGCGATTCTGCTCGGGCGTTACCGCATGTGCCGGTGTGTCCCGATGCCGCGTATTGTGCGGGCTCTAGCCTATTCCCAAACCGTCGATTTTGGAACACGGTCGAGGCCGCCAATATCTGCTATGCTGTTTTGACAACAAAGATCTTGGGAGGCCGCCCGCATGGGGGAGATTATGGCTCGCCGCACCGCATCATTTGTCACGCTGACTTTGGCGCTCGCATGCTTTGCCGCAAGCCCGGCGGCGGCGCAGAGCAAGCCGTGGCGGCACGCTTTGATTCAACCCAAGAGCGATGCGGGCATCTTGTTGATGCCGCAATATGGCGGCTTCTTCAAAAAAGTCGGTCTCGACATCGACATCACCAATGTCAAGGACGACGAGATCATGTTGCATGCGCTCATTGCCGGCGATCTCGATAGTTTCGAGGGCGGCCCGGGCGCCGGCATCATCGCCGATGCGCATGGCGCCGACGTCAAGATCACCGGCTGCTCCTGGCTCATGGTGCCGCATGGCGTCTTCGTCCATGACGACATCACCGCGATGGACCAGCTCAAAGGCAAGACCATCGCGATATCGTCGCCGTCGGCGTTTCCCGATCTGTTCGCCAGAGGCGCGCTCGACCATTTCAACGTGCCGGAAGCCAGCGTGAAATTCGCCAGCCTCGGCGGCGACCTCGACCGCTATAAGGCGCTGGTCGCGCATCTGGTCGATGCCGCGGTGGTGTCCGGCGAATACACGCCGATCGCCGAGAAGGAACACATCAAGATGCTGGTCTCGGCCAAGGATGCGCTGCCGCATTTCGTGCGCATGTGCGAATATATGCTGGGCTCGACCATCAAGGCCCGGCCCGACGATGCGGCAAAATTTCTCGCCGGCGAAATTCTCGGCCTGCGTTACGCCGTCGCCAACAAGGATGAAGTCGTGAAAGCGACACGGGAGATCACCGGCATTAAGCCGGACGATCCGCGGCCGGCTTTCATCTACGATCTCGCCATGCAGCAAAAGTCCATCGGTACCGAGGAGCCGATCCCGGCGGACGATCTACAATGGATGAACGAGGAACTGGTGAAGGTCGGCAATATCGCAAAGCCCGTGGACCTCACCAACGTGCTCGATCCCAAGCCGCGCGAGGATGCGTTAAAGCTCATCGCCGGCACACATTGAACGACCGCGCATTGAGCATTTGCGCATTGCGGTCGTGACGCACGGCACACCGTGTTGACCACGCAACAGCAGCGTAGTTCCAGGGCTATTGGAACGAGTTTTGCAAGTCATTGCGGCCTCTGCTCTTTGGTGCTGCAAACAGGTGTTAGATGGGTGAAGTCAGGCTGATCGATGTCTCCAAACGGTTCGCGTTGCGCATCGACGGCGCGGTGCAGACAGTGCGGGCGCTCGACCGGCTGAGCTTCACCGTTGCCGACGGCGAAGTGGTGGCGCTGATCGGCCCGTCCGGCTGCGGCAAGACCACCGCCTTGCGCATCGCCATGGGCCTGGAAAAGGCCACGGCCGGCGTGGTCACGGTTGATGGCGCGGCCATCAAAGGCTGCGGCTATGACCGCGGCATCGTGTTCCAGCACGCCGAATTGCTGCCTTGGCTGAATGCGTTGCGGAACGTCGAATTCGGCCTCGAAATGAAAGGCATGCGCGGCGGGGAATTGCACGACACCGCGATGAAATATCTGACGCTGGTGGGCCTCAAGGACAGCGTCAAACGCCGGCCCTATCAACTGTCCGGCGGCATGCAGCAGCGTGTCGGCATTGCGCGGGCGCTCGCCATCGATCCGAAAGTACTGTTGATGGACGAGCCGTTCGGCGCGCTCGATGCGCAGACCCGCGAAGGACTGCAAAGTGAATTGCTCGACATCCATGCCCGCACCAAAAAGACGATTCTGTTCGTCACTCACGATCTCGACGAAGCCGTGTTGCTCGCCGACCGTGTCATTGTGATGCAGCACGGGCGCTTGCAGGAAATCGTCGAGGTGCCGCTGCCGCGGCCGCGCGACGATCTCGCCACGGTCCGCGGCTCCGACGCGTTCGCGCAGACCCGCTATCACATCTGGCGCGCGCTGCATGACGGCGCGCCGACCGTGCATTGAGGGCCCATGGTCGACGTTGCCGATCGTAACGCCACTGCCGCTGACGCCGTCATCCCGGCACGACGCAGCGTGCCGCGCTGGCTGGTGACGGCAGCGTCCCTCACCGTCATTCTCGTCTTTTGGGAGATTTTCGGCCGCGACATCAATCCGATTTTCGGTTCTTACCCGAGCGCAATCTTCGAAGCCTTCGTCACGCTGTTGCGCAACGGCAAGCTCGCTGTGGCGCTCGGGCAAAGCATCCAGCCGTTCTTGGCCGGCTATGCCATGGCAATCGTGATCGGCGTGCCGGTCGGACTGATCATCGGACGCTTCTGGGTCGCGGAAGCCGCGCTCGGGATTCTGGTCACCGGCGGCTACGCCATGCCGCTCGTCGCGCTGGTGCCGCTTCTGGTGCTGTGGTTCGGGCTTGGCTTTGCGGTGAAGGCCGCTGTGGTTTTCTTGATGTCGGTGTTCCCGATCTGCATCAATACCTGGCTCGGCGTGAAGTCGGTGCCAAAGACACTGATCGATGTCGGCAAATCGCTGGTGGCGCCGGACTCCGTCATCCTGCGCCGTATCGTGCTGCCGGCGACGCTGCCTTACATCATGGCCGGCATCAAGCTTGCGGTCGGCCGCGCCGTGGTCGGCATGGTGATCGCGGAATTCTTTACCTCGATCTCCGGCCTCGGCGCCATCATCATCAACTCGGCGAACAACTTCGATACCGCGACGATGTTCGTGCCGATCATCGTGCTGATGGTGCTTGCAGTCGGGCTCAACGCCCTGCTCGGCTGGTTCGAGCGCTTCGTCGCGCCGTGGCAGGACGAGATCGCCGGTCGCAACTAAAGCTGATCAAGCCCACAGCGCTTTGGTCGCCTGCCGCGCCCCTTCGACCAGGCTTTCGAACTTGGCCCAGACGATTTCAGGCTCAATCTCCGGTGGCTTGTTGGTGTAGAGCGTCGAGGCAAAGCCGCAATCGGCGCTGGCGATCACCCGTTCGCGGCCAACGATCTTGGCGAGGCGCGTGATTCGCTGCGCCACCAGTTCAGAATGCTCGACGACCACGGACGCCTGCGTGATACAGCCCGGCAGCAATACTTTGTCGTCGGGAAGTTTCACCGTCTGCCAGATTTCCCATTCGTGCTCGTGGCGCGGATTGGCCATCTCGAACGAATAATATTTGGCGCGAATGGTCACGATCAGATCGGCGAGATATTTCATTTCGAAGTCGCCGGTGCGCGGCCCGATATTGATCCCATAACAGGTGTGATGGCGGATCTTGTCGGGCGGAATGTTGCGCAGCGCGTGATTGAGAATCTCGATGCGGTGACGCGCCCATTTGCGCAGAGTCTTCCGGCGTCTCCTCCGGCGACATCATGTAATGCATGGCGAGCCGCGGATCGTCGATCTGAACCTCAAAACCCGCCGCGACGATGCCCTCATATTCTTCGCGCAACGCTTCGGCGACCGCGAGCAGATGCTCCTCTTCGCTCTCGTAATATTTGTTTTCCATCGTGCCGGCGCAGCTTGACGGCGACACCGAGGGAATGAAAGCGCCGACGGGGTTGGCGCCTTTCAGCGCGGCTTTGAAATTGGCGATATCCTCGGCGAGCTGCTTGCCTCCGACATATTTGATCGGCCCGGTGCAAGCGAGCCGCGCCTGCTGCGAGCCGGAATGCGCGCCGTCTTTGTAGAATGCGGGAAACGCGGTGTTCTCGCGGGTGCGCTTTTCGCCGGCTTTGGGCGTGATCGGTTCGAGCCCGGTGAGACGGTCGGCGATGTAGTGCTGAAAGCTCGTCTTCGACTGTTCGCCGTCGCTGATGATATCGACGCCGAGTTCGATCTGTCTGTGCACGACCTCGGCGACCGCTTCCGTCGTTTCGCGTTCAAGCGCCCTGGCGTCGAATGGCTGACCGATCATGCGCGCCAGTAAAAGATCGGAAAGCGCGTGCCGCCGTGGGAGACTGCCGACGCCTGTCGTGACAATGCGGCGGCGGCTCTCGTCGATGACACTCATGTTTCGTCCCTAAGCTTTTAGTTGAACGCCGGCATGCAGCGCCGCGGATAATGCCGCGTCGGCAATGCTTTTCAAGACACGTCGCAACCTGCGTCCCTTGCGTTTTCCGCCTAGCTCGATTGCGATGACCGGATTTCAGGATTTTGCCAGTGCCGCGACGGCGGCGAACAAAGCTCTGACGTCGCGCTCGACAATGCCGCGGGTGATGAAAACGACGCGGCTGGAGCGATCAGCGTCGAGCGAGATTGCCGGCCAGCTTGCAGGCCACGTGTCGAGTTCGACCGGCGGATGGGCGAGATGCTGCACATATTGCACGACGACCGGCCCGCGGCAGCCCACGACATTGAGTATACCCTTCACGCGCAGGAGGTCGGCGCCGCGCAGCGCAATCAAGGTTTCCATCGCACGCGAAAATGCCGGCCATGCAACCGGCGCATCCCGCGCGATGACGAAGCTGGTAATGCCGTCAGCGTGCTCGGCCTCGGCGACGAAGCCGCCGCGTTCATTCGTAGCCGGCTCGATCATCCGGCTCGGATCGAGCGCACCAGCGACGGCAATGTCGATGGCGGCACGTGGATTGAGCGCCTTTAGGCGGCGCGTGAGGCTTTCGACCGTCGCCGACGTCGCGAGATCCGTCTTCGAAATCACGATACGATCGGCAAGGATGACTTGCTTGCGCGCTTCGGCGGCGCTGTCGAGCTCGGCTTCGCCGTTTACCGCATCGGCGACCGCCAGCACGACGTCGATATGAAACTCTCCGCCGAGCGCGCGGTCGGTGGAGAAGGTTTGCAGGATCGGCGCCGGATCGGCGAGCCCCGACGTCTCGATCACAACGCGTGCGAATGGCGGCACCGTGCCGCGCTCGCGGTCGAACACGAGCTTGCGCAGCGCGACCTGCAAATCGGTGCGGGTGATGCAGCAGACGCACCCATTGCCGAGCAGCACGGTCTCCTCGGCGCTGTCGCGGATCAGCGCGTCGTCGATGCCGACGGCGCCAAATTCGTTGACGATCACCGCGGTGCCGGCGCCTTCAGGGGATTTGAGAAAGCGCCGGATCAGCGTGGTCTTGCCGGCGCCGAGAAATCCGGTGACCACCGTCACCGGAATCCGCGCGCCGCGCTCGCGTCTGAGCCGGCGCCCGAACGGGCCGGCGTCGCGCGAGGGGAAAAGGTCGAGCATAGGCCTCGCTTAGAAATCCATTTCGAGGATGTAAAGCCCGCCGACATGGCGGTCGACCGTATAGACGATGCCGCGCTCGTCGACGAAGACGTCGTTCATTTGGATCGTGCCGGTCGGCGCACCGGGAGGCGCCGGCGGCATGAAGACGCCGACTTCCTTCGGCTGATACGGATTGGAGATATCGTAGGCGCGGAGCCCGCCGTTGAAAAAGGTGCCGAGCACGATCTGATCGGAGAACCACGACGTCGGCAGCGGCACATTCTCGTGGATGTTATGCGCGCCGAACCGGCCGGCTTCGGCATAGACTTTCGGATCGGGCAGCGGACAGGTCGCGATCGACACCAGATTGGTCTCATCGCGCGCGTCGAGCACCCAGATCAGTTTCGGCCAATCCTTGGCGTTGTTCTCGGTCGACTCGTCGGTCACCAGCATCAGCCCACGATCGAACAGCGGCACGATGGTGTGCATGAAACCGGTATAGGGCGGCGAATTGGTCCAAGACGAAATTTTCTTGGGGTTCGCCTTGTCGGAAATGTCGAGCACGAACATGCCGCCGTCGATATAGGCGAGATAGCAGCGGTCCGGGCGCTGCGGATAGACGTTGCAATTGTGGGCGCGGAAGCCTTTGTCGATCGGGTGCCGCGATGGCGGCATCACATTGTCGCCCTGCTTCGTGCCGGGCATCCACCAGCGGCCGACCTCGACCGGCTTCGACGGATTGCGCACGTCGATGCAGCGATAAAGCTGGTCGTCGAGCGCATTGGTCGGCACGAAATCGCGCGCCCCCGAGGCGCAATGGACGTATTCGCCGTCGCAGAACCAAAGCTGATGCACGCCGCGCGAATGCGGGCCGGAGCAGTCGAAATGCGCGATCGATTTCGGATTTTCCGGTTTGGAAATGTCGAACAGTTCAAAACCGGCAGGCGTCAGATCCTTCTTCGAGGTCTGATAGGCCACCGCCATCATATTTCCGCAGGTCTCGAGCGAGTTTGAACGCATATTGGCGTGCGGCAGATCGGTCTGGCACACAACTTTGGGCTTGCGCGGATCGGTGACATCGACCGCGGTGAAATTCTTCGGCGCGCTCTCATGCGCGAGCCATATGATGCGCCGCCCGTCGGGAGCAATCTGCACCGACATGCCCTCGCCCATGCCGCCGAAGCCGCCGAGCATGTCGTGCGCCAATAGTTTGAAATTCCAAGTAACGGGCTGATAGCCCTGGGTGAGCGGGCTTTTGTCCGTGGCGGGCATTCCTTAAGTCTCCTGTTGAAGTCCAGATTTCCAGTTTGAGCACGATCCTTTGCGAAAACCGGTTTCCGCTTTTCGGGATCATGCTCCGGCGGCGGGCACTCGATAAGACGCGCGATATTACGCGGATGAGCGGGCACGTTCCATCAGGTCCGGACGCAGCGCCTTGCTCCAATCCGGGGCCGCATTGATGAGCTTGCTTTGGATGAGAATCTCGGCCTGCTGCTGCATATAGGGCTGAAGATCGGTGGGAAAGCCCGGTGCCACTTCAACGCGCGACAACGCCTCGGTGAAGGTGTCGAGCGCCATGTTGTAGCCCTTGCCGGTGTAAAACGTGTAGATCACGTCGGCGACTTTTTTCGGATTGGTCTTGAAGTCGTTGGCGACGTCGAGCCAGGCCTTGAGATAGGCGATCACCACGTCGGGCTTCTGAGCGACGAAATCGGGCGTTGCCGCCATGAACACCGGCATCGGATCGACACCGGAGAAATCGATCAGGTCGGTACCGATGCCCTCCGACACTGCGATGACGTTATAGGGTTCGACATTGACCATGGCGTCGACGGTCTTGGAGGCGAGCGCCGCGACCATGTTGTTCACGTCCATGCGGACTTCCTGGTAATCGCCCTTTTTGAGTTCGTGCTGCGGCCCGATCGTGTCGACAAAAACATTGCCGACCGACGAGCCGGTCTGGTTGGCGATCTTGAGCCCGCGCAGATCCTCGACCTTGGTGATGTTGAGATCCTTGCGGGTGGTGATGCGCGCGGTTTTGCCGACATGTTCGATCAGCGCAATCGCGATCAGGCCGCCTTTGGCATTGCCGATGATGAAGGACTGACCGGCATAAGTGCCAAGATCGACCTGGCGCGCCACCATCTGCTGCATGGTGAGATTGCCGGACGGCACCGGATATTCTTCGACCGCGAGGCCATGTTTTTCCAGATAACCGGACTTCATCAGGTAATAGGTCGGCATGCCCCAGATATTGGTCTGATAGCCCTGGCGGATCGTTTCGGCGGCCGACACCGGGCGGCCCGAGGCGAGGCCAAGTGCAACAACGCCCGCGCCGGCGAGACATTGTCGGCGCGTAAATGCCGGCGTGCGTGCTGAAGTTATTGTTGTCCGGCTCATCGGATTTCCTCCTGCGGCTTCCTGGTTATTGTTGCTGATCCTGCTGCATGCCGAATTCGGCGATGCTCGCTGTCACGTCATCCGAGGTTTTTTTGATCACCGCGCCGAGCTCTTCCGGCGTCGACGATATTGCAATCGAGCCGCCGTTCTCAATCAGCGTGTGATATTCGGGCATGGCGACGATCGGCACGATCTTATCGTGCAGCGTTTTGATGATGGAGTCCGGCGTAGCCTTTGCAGCGCAGATGCCGAGCCAGCCGAAGCGAACGAAATCGATGCCTTTCTCCCGCACCGTCGGCACTTCCGGCAGACCAGCAAGGCGCTGCGGGCTGGTCGTCGCCAGAATCTTGAGCTGCTTCGATTGATATTGCGGCACGATACCAAGGGTCGGCGAGACGTAGAAGTCGACCCGCCCGGCAACCATTTCCTGCACCACTTGCGGACCGCCGCGAAACGGAATCCGGTTCATGGTGATGCCGGCAAGCTTCTGCAATTGCCGCGCCATGATCTCCTGCGCCGAACCGGCGCCGATCGTGGCATAGGTGACGTCGCCAGGATGCGCCTTGGCGTAGTCAATAAACGACTCGAAACTGTCGGCCGGAATCGTATTCGCCAGCGCGAGTCCATAATAATATTCGGCGATCAGCGAGATCGGCGCCAGCTGGTCGAGCGTGAAGCCGACATTGCGATACATCGCGACATTGATCGGGTCGAAATGCGTGCAGAGCAGAAGCGTATAGCCGTCGGCCGGCTCCGCCAGCACATCGCGCGTCGCCATGATGCCGGCGGCGGCTGGCTTGTTCTCGACAATGACCGGCTGGCCGAGCGCGTCGCTTAATTTATTGGCGACAAAGCGCGCCGGAATGTCGGTCGGTCCGCCGGCGCCAAAGCCGACCAGGAGCCGGATGGTCTTTTTCGGATAATTGTCGGCCCGCGCAATCAGCGCGCCGAAACTCACTAGCGAAATCGCCAGGGTGACGGCCGCATATCGACGCAACGCCAAACAACTTCCCACTAACTTCACGCGTGTTTCTCCTGGCCGAGCAGACGAAGCAGTTCTTTCTGATAATCGAGGAATTCGACGCTGAGCGGATCGCGCGGCCGCGGCAGCGCGATCGGCACTTCGACTTTGACCGTGCCGGGATGCGGCGTCATCACCACGACGCGGTCGGCGAGATAGACGGCCTCGGCGACATTGTGCGTCACATAGATCACGGTCTTGCGCGTCGTGCGCCAGACATCGGCGAGCAATTGCTGCATGTCGTCGCGGGTGAGCGCATCGAGCGCCGCGAACGGCTCGTCCATCAACAGCACTGCCGGGTTGTAAGCGAGCGCCCGCGCGATGGCGACGCGCTGCTGCATGCCGCCGGACAGATGATGCGGAAACGATTTGGCAAAATTCTCGAGCTTCACCAGGCGCAGCTGCTCAAACGCAATCGCCTCACGCTCGACCTTCGGCATGCCCTTCATCTCGAGTCCGAAGGCGACATTGCCGAGCGCGGTACGCCAGGGAAACAGCTGAGCAAAATCCTGGAACACCACGCCGCGATCCATGCCGTGGCCGTTGACCTGGGCGCCGCCGATACGGATCTCGCCCGAAGTCGGGGTGAGGAAGCCGGCGATGATATTGAGGAGCGTCGACTTGCCGCAGCCGCTGGGACCGACCACGCAAAGGAATTCGGAGGCCTCCATGGCGAAGCTGACACCGCGAACGCCCGGCACGACACGGCCGGGCGTGTCGTAAATCAGCGTGATGTCGCGCGCCTCGATATGGGCCATCGCCGCTTCCTGCCTCGTTTCCTTCAGCGCTTTCCGGTTGGTTCCGGGGCGGCTTTGTCGCGATCATGCCTTAACCTGCATGCGTCTTGAACATGCGGGCTGGGCGCGCTTCTTTCCGGCGCGCGGGCTTTGTGCCAGAAGCCAAAGCCTACGGCCAGCGGGAATCCGGCCGGGATCAGGGGAGGCGACGCCATGAAATTTTTGTCTGCCATGGGCAGGATCCCGGCACGCGCGCTTATGGGCGCAGGGCTGGCGCTTGGGCTGATGCTCTCGGCATTGCCTGCTTGGCCGGACAGCTATCCGAGCCGGCCCATTCATCTGATCGTTAATTTCGCTCCGGGCGGCACCGGCGACATTGTGGCACGGCTGGTCGGCGCCAAGTTGCAAAGCAACCTCGGCCAATCGGTGATCGTGGAGAACCGGCCCGGCGCCGGCGGCACGCTCGGCGCCCGCGACGTCGCCAATGCCACGCCCGACGGCTACACACTGACGGTGGCGCAGACGCCCGAGATCGCCATCAATCCGTTCTTTATGAAGGGCGCCGGCTACGATCCACGCAAGGATTTGCAGCCGCTCGCGCTCACGGGCGTCGTGCCGCTGGCGCTAGTCGTTCCCGAGAAGGCGCCCTATTCGACCATGGCGGATTTCGTGAAATTTCTGCGCACGACCGACCAAGCCGTTACTTTTGCCTCGGCGGGAGTCGGCACACCGGGCCATCTCGCCGGCGAATATCTGAAGCTCAAGCTCAACAACAAAATGACGCATGTGCCTTACAAGGGCGCAGGCCCTGCACTGAACGACGTGGTCGGCGGGCAAGTCGATTTTTATTTTCCGGGCTTCCCGGCGGCCGTGCCGCTGACCCAAGGCGGCAAGGTGAAATTGCTCGCGGTGTCGTCGGCGACACGCGCACCGGCTGCGCCGGATATTCCGACGGTCGCCGAAACAACCGGCATCGCCAATTTCGATTTCACGCTATGGGTCGGATTTTTCGCGCCACACGGCATCGCGCCAGATTTGGCGACTCGGCTCAATACCGAGATCAACAAGGCCCTGCTCGATCCCGAGATCAAGTCGCGGCTGGAGAATGACGGCGCACAGGTCTCGGCTTTGACGATCCCGCAATTCACCGCCTTCGTTCAGCACGAGATCGACAAGTATCAGGGGATCATCAAGGCGGCGGATATCAAGAGCGAATGATCGTTCACCGTCATCCTAACGTGCGAGCGAAGCGGGCCTCGAAGGATGAACGGCCGAGGTCGCGGGGCCGTCGTCGCCCTCGAGGGCCGCTCCGCGGCCACCTCAGGCTGACGGATAACTAGCTCTTCGCCGCGCGCGCCATGCCCCAGCGGTAAATCGTGGCGCGCTCGATCGAACCGAACACCAGGCGCTCGGCGACAAAGCCGATCAGGCCGATGACGACCAGCGACGACAGCATCACGTCGGTGTTCAGGAATTCCTTGGCGTCGAAGATCACCCAGCCGAGGCCCCAATTCGACGCCGCCAGCATTTCCGCGCCGATAACGGCGACCCACGCACGCAGGAACGATTGCCGCAAGCCGGCAATGATGAACGGCGAAGCGCCTGGAATGATCACTTTCCAGAACAGTGCGTGCTCGTGGGCGCCCATGGCGCCGGCAGCGCGCAGCCAGATCGGATTGACCGCGCGCACGCCGGTCCAAGTGTTTAGCAGCATCGGAAATAAGGCAGCGTAGAACACGATCAGGATGGTGACGGTGTCGCCCAATCCGAACCACAATATGAACACCGGCACCCAGGCGAGCGAGGGGATCGGCATCAGCGCGCTGGTCAGCGGCAGCACGAAATTCTCCACCGCGCGGAAGCGGCCCATCATCACCCCGAGCGGCAGGCCGATGAAGACTGCGAGCGCGAAACCCGCCACCACGCGATAAAGCGTCACGCCGGCGTGAACCAGGATGCTGCCGTCGCGGATCGAATCGAACAGCGTCTGCGCCACGGTACCGAGCGTCGGCATCAAAGCCGGCGCGAAATAGCCGCTACGCGCCACGGCTTCATAGAACGCCGCCAAGACCAGCAGCGAAAGCGCGGCGCGCCGCAACGATTGATAGCGCCGGAGAATTCCTTGATCCGCGTTCATGTCATCATGCCCCAACGCACGACGGTGAATTGCTCAAGCGGCTGGAACACGAGCTTCTCGAGCGCAATCCCGATAATGGCAATCACCGCGATCCCCGCGAGCATGACGTCCGTGTTCAAGAATTCGCGCGCGCCGAAAATGAGCCAGCCTAATCCCCACGGCACGGCCGCCAGCATTTCGACGCCAACCAGGATGCGCCAGGCTTGCGCCAGACCGAGCCGCAGGCCCGTCAAAATATAAGGCAGCGCTCCCGGCAAAATGACGTGGCGAAACAGGCGGCGATCGTCCGCGCCCATGGCCTGCGCCGAGCGCACCCAGATATCTCTGACCGCTTTCACACCGGTCCAGGAATTGTAGATGATCGGAAACGCAGAGACGAAAGCGACCAGAAGTACAGACGACACATTGCCGAGCCCGAACCACAACAGAAACAGCGGCGCATAAGCGAGACCGGGGATCGGCGCGCCGATGCTGATCACCGGCAACATATAATCCTCGGCCCGGCGTGAGCGGCCCATCATGATACCGATGGCAACCCCGACGATGGCGGCGAGAGCGAAACCGGCAGCGAGTTGCACCAATGTATCGAGCGCATGATGCGGCAAAGTGCCGTTCGCGGTCAGCCGCACGAAAGTCGCGGCGACGGCTTCCAATGGCGGAAACAGACGCGGCGGAAAATAGCCGAGGCGCGCGACGGCCTCCCACAGCCCGCCCACGACAATGAATGGAAATGCGTTGCGCAGAGCGCTTCGCCAGCGCTCCGACCCCCTCCCCGCCTCGGCGGCCATCGGCATATAACCGAGGTCGCGATGTTCTGCGACATCCTGCATATCGCCTTAAGGATAAAGCGGCTTTGCGCCCGGCTACAAGCGGCCATGTTGCCCCAGCCCTGCAGACCCGGACGTTGCAGTGTTTGCGGCCTATGCTAGAAGCCCGGCAGCCCTAGCGTCGGGCACAGGGAGTTCAAGAATGGCCACGAAAAACGCGTTGAAGATCGGCTGGATCGGCATGGGCCGCATGGGTTTCCCGATGGCCGAGCGCCTGCTCAAGGCAGGCCACGATGTCTCGATCTGGAATCGCACGCGTGCCAAGGCCGAACCGCTGACCAAGATCGGCGGCAAGGTGGTCGATCATCTCTCCGAACTGAAGTCCATGGACATTCTTTTCTCCATTGTCGCTACCGGGGCCGACGTCGAAGAGGTGCTCTATGGCAAGAATGGCGTGTGCAGCCAGGGCGGCAAGATCCCGCCGGTCATCGTCGACTGCTCGACCATCGCGGTCGAGGAATCCAAGAATATCCGCCTTAAGCTGAAGGATCTCGGCGCCGACTTCGTCGCCGCGCCGGTCAGCGGCAATGCCAAGGTGATCAAAGCCGGCAAATTGTCCTCGGTCGTTTCAGGCGACGAAGCAGCGTGCAAGATCGCGATGCCGCTCGTCGAGGTGTTTGCGCCGCGCGGCGTGTCTTACGTCGGCGAAGGCGAGCTCGCCCGCGTCTGCAAGATCGCGCACAATGTCATGCTTGGCGTGGTGATCGAGAACCTGATCGAGATCACGCTTCTCACCAACAAAATGGGCGTGCCGCGCCACGCCTTTCTCGCCTTCCTCAACAATGGCGTGATGGGCTCGATGTTTACGGCCTATAAGTCGCCGGCTTTGGTCAATCTCGACTGGACCACGACATTCACGCCGGAACTGCTGCGCAAGGATCTCGATCTCGGGCTCGAGCTCGGCCGGGAAATGGACGTGCCGATGCCGGTGACGGCGGCGACACGCGAAGTGCTGCAGGGCCATTTCGGCGCCGCCATGCTGCAGAAGAATCCGGAAGAATACCTGTCCAAGGATTTTGCGGCGCTTGCCGAAACCATGGCGCTCGCTGCCGGCATGAAGCTTGAAAGCGAGAACAAGAACGTGCCGACCGGGCTTGAAAGCTAAACCTGGAATCAACAACCTAAAACCAAGAATCTACGCCGCACGACGGCGATCATGGGGGCGGAAATGTTGCGATTGAAATTACGTTGGCAGCTGGTGCTTGGATTTATTGTCGCCCTCTCCGTTGCGGCAAATGCGCCCGCGGCGTCCGCTGACGACTGGCCGACGCGGCCGGTCCGGCTCATCCTGACACTCGGGCCCGGCAGCGGCGCCGATATCGGAGCGCGCCTCCTGGCCGACAAGCTCAGCCAGCGCTGGGGCCAGCCGGTGATCGTCGACAACCGCCCCGGCGGCGATGGCATCGTCGCCATCAATGCCTTTGTCTCGGCGCATGACGATCACATCCTGCTGTTCACGCCGACCTCGTCATTCACGGCGCATCCATATCTGCACGATCATCTGCCCTATAAGCCGAGCGATCTCGTGCCGATCACGCGGGTGTCCAATACCTTCGTCGCGGTGTCTGTGCCGACGGCCTTGAACGTCGATTCGCTGGCAAAATTGGTCGCGATGGCGCGGGAGAAACCGGGCCAGCTCAATTGGGCGGGCCTGACCGGCGCGCTCGATTTTCTCCTGGCCGGCTGGCTGCAGGAGCAGAACCTGAACATCGCCAAAATCGCCTACAAGAATCCGGTCGACGCCGCCAACGATCTCGCCGAGAATCGCGTGCAGCTTTATGAATTGGCTTTCGCCATCGTCCGGCCGCAACTGCAGACCGGCAAGATCAAAGTCATTGCCGTGACCAATACGGCGCGCGCACCGAACCTGCCGGACCTGCCGACGGTCGCGGAAGCCGGCTATCCTGGGCTCACGGTTGACGGCCTCGTCGGCATCTTCGGGCCGACCGGCATATCGAACGCGTTGCGCGACAAGATTACCGCTGACGTGAGGGCCGTGGCCGACGATACGATCAAAGATCGTTTGATGGCGACCGGGCAATTGCTCAATGTCGGCACCGGCGAGGAACTCGCCAAGTCGCTCGACCAGCAGCGCAAGCAGATTACGGATTTTGCCAAGAAGCTTGGCATCGACGAGATGCCGCAGAATTAGCGCATGATCCCGAAACGCATGCCCTTGGAGTTGATCCGAGGGTGAAAGCCGGTTTTCGGAAAAGGTCACGCGCAAAAAAAATCGCGCGGGCAGACTAACTTTTAGTGTCTGTCTCGACGTCGATCACGAGCTGCCACTGCCCGTTGCGCTTCGCCCAGACGCTGGCGGCGCGATAGGGCGGCCGCGAATTGTTGGGTGAGACGTAGCTCGCGATCATCGCGGCGCCGTCGCCATAGACGGCTAGCCGCATGTTTTCGATCTCGCTGACCGTCACCGCAGTATTGGCCTTTTTCTCGCTCTCGACCGTGGCGACACTCGCCGCCTTCGGCACCGGCGGATAACCCGACCGATAGAGCACGAAATCGTCGGCGATATGCTTGCCCCATTCGTCGGCATTATGCGCGAGGGCCGATTTCACGATGTCCTGGAACGTGGTGATGACATCCTGCTCGGCAGGCGAGCGCACGCGATAAGGCATGGTTTCGCAGGGATTCTTACATTCGTAAGGTTTGGCGTCGGCCTTGGCTTCGGTATCGGGCGGAGTTTCCGATTTGGCCTTTTGCGCATCGTCGGTGCCGAGCACGACATCCTGCATCGTCAGCGCCCGCCAGGAGCCTTTCTGCTTGGCCCAGATGTCGAGAAAAAATACCGGGTTGCCCTGCGCCGATTTACGCGATCCCGTCACCATGGCAACGAAGCCATAGACGCTCACCTTCAGGTCGGTTGCCGCTTCCGGCGAGGTGATGTTTTTCAAATCGGCAAGAAACTCCTTGCGCGGAAAAATCTTGCCGTTGGCGTCGGCGAAGGTGAATTGCAGCGAGAGCAGTTTGCGGGCCGCGGATTTGTCGCCGGCCCGCAGCGCCTCGCCGAGTGCCTTTTGCGCGGTATTGACGAGCGCTTCTTCGCCTGACGCCGGTTGCGCGCGCGATTCGGCGAGAACGGCGGTCAACAGCACGACCGCCATAGCGCCGAGCCAAAGCCACGGTCGGAGCAACTGCATGGTGCGTCGTATCGCCGCCGGCATTCTCACTTCCGCGCCACAATCATGGATGTCTCAAATATCTCATGCCGCGAGCCCAAAGCGATGCCATTGTCCGGCTCGAAGACTCAAGCGCGAGCGGCGCGATCGCGCGCCGCAACCGAGCGGGATGGAGTCGCAAACTGCGCGCTCAGCAATGCCGGCAATGCCGCCGGTAATGATGCGACCCGCTTTTTTTGCCGCTGCCCATCGCGACGCGGCACGGCTCGCTCAACTGCGAATATTTAACCTTCATGCAACCTGTCACCTTGGCCACGTCCGGAATGGCGTCGCCGCACAATCGCATGGCATCGGGCGTGCAGGCTTGACGCTCGGCGTCGGTGCCTTGGGCCAGCACAGTGTCGGCGCGGTAAACCAGTACGCCCGTGAGCACTACCAACACGCAAGCAATACGGAACATCGGCATGAACATTATCTCTGCCCCCAGAGGACCGTGACTTGACGGCGCGCCAGCAACCTAGCCGGAGCGCAGGATGCCGTCGATAGCCGATATTGATGAAAATTCTGCGGACGGAAGCAATTGCGCCGCGGATTTACCGCTCAGCGTGTGCCCCAGGCAAAACCGCCGTGAGGCGCGACGGCCGGAACGCCGAAGTCCCGGCTGATATCGGTCCGGCACGGCTCGATCGTGCCTTCGATCATGCTGGCGGTCGCATTATCGAACGACATGTGACGGCAGAACTTGCCATCCGGCATGGTCACCACCACATCGCCGCCCGCCCGCGGATCATACGCGTCCGCGGGATGCAGAAACGGATCGATCGCGGCACGACCGCCGAGCAGCAAGGCTACGGCGAACAATACGATGAAGATCGATGAAGCGATGACGGCACGGGTGGACGTCGCGCGGCGGTCGCTCAGCGGCGCCTGCGGGCCTTTCTTCGCAGGCAAACGCGCGATCATGCGGTCCATGTCCGCAAACCATGTCGCGGCCTCTGCACTTCCTCGCTTGACCACTCGCATTCCGCGAGCAGACAACAGAATCATTGAATCGCATGTAAGGAAATGTTTCTGATTTTAGCGATTGGCCGCACGTCAGGACGCTCCAGAGCGCTTGCCGCTTGACTTTTCTCGTGTTCCAGCTCGCGCTAAAGGGAGGCCAGTTCGCGGTGAACGATAAGTAAACTGCCGCATTTCGAAGCGGCCCATCATCTCGAAACAGGGGGAAGCCCGGTCTCATGCGTACCCAAGTCGCCATCATCGGCGCCGGCCCGGCCGGACTCCTGCTCGGTCAGCTGCTGCACAAGCACGGCATCGACAACATCATCCTGGAACGGCAGACCGCCGATTATGTGCTCGGCCGCATCCGCGCCGGCGTGATCGAGCAGGGTACGATGGGGCTGCTCGACGAGGCCGGCGTCGGCAAGCGCATGCAGGCCGACGGCCTGGTGCATGACGGCGTCTTTATGTGTGTCGATGGCGAGCGGCATCATCTCTCGTTCAAGACCATGACCGGCAAGTCGGTGATGGTCTATGGCCAGACCGAGATCACCAGGGATCTGATGGACGGCCGCGCCGCGGCCGGCGCACCAACCATCTATTCCGCCCACGACGTTGCGCTGCACGACATTTCCGGCGCCGCGCCGCGCGTGACCTATCATGTCGGCGGCAAGACCGAGGAAATCACCTGCGACTTCATCGCCGGCTGCGACGGTTTCCACGGCATCAGCCGTCAGAGCGTGCCGCAACAGGCCATATCGACGTTCGAACGCATCTATCCGTTCGGCTGGCTCGGCATCCTTTCCGACACGCCGCCGGTCGCCGACGAATTGATCTATGTACGGCATAGCAGCGGCTTTGCGTTGTGCTCGATGCGCTCGCACACACGCAGCCGCTATTACCTCCAATGCAGCCTCGACGATCATGTCGATGCCTGGCCGGACCAGCGCTTCTGGGAAACGCTCAAGCCGCGGCTTGACGAGGAGGCGCGGGCCAATCTCGTCACCGGACCGTCGATCGAAAAGAGCATCGCACCATTGCGCAGCTTCGTCGCCGAGCCGATGCGTTTCGGCCGGCTGTTCCTGGCCGGCGACGCCGCGCATATCGTGCCGCCGACGGGGGCCAAAGGCCTCAATCTCGCGGCCAGTGACGTGCAATATTTGTGGCGCGCGCTGGTCGAACATTACCGCGACAAGTCCGACGACGGCCTCGATCATTATTCAAGCCGGGCGCTGGCGCGGGTGTGGAAGGCGGAACGGTTCTCGTGGTGGATGACGACGACGTTGCATCGCATTTCCGACAATCCGTTCGACCATAAGCTGCAGCTTGCCGAGCTTGATTATCTGTTCCGCTCGAAGGCGGCACAGACCGCGTTCGCGGAGAACTATGTGGGGCTGCCGTATTAAAACTACCCTCGCCTACTTCGCCGCATATCGCCGTGTACCGAGCAGGCCACGCGGGAAGAACAGCACGACCAGGATGAAAATCATGCCGATGAACGACATCCAATTCACCGTCATCGACGAAATATAGTCCTGCAGAACGACAAAGACCGCCGCGCCGAGAAGCGGTCCCCAGAACGTGCGCATGCCGCCGATGACCGTCATCACTACGAAATAGCCCGACAGCGAATAATGCAGCGCCAGCGGATCGGCGAAATTGTTGAGAAGCGCATAGAGCGTGCCGGCCAGCGCAGTGAAGAAGCACGAGACCGAGAACGACAGCCAGATATGTTGCTCGACCGGAATGCCGAGGAAGCGGGCGCGGCGCTCGTTCTCGCGGATCGCCAGCAAGGTGCGGCCGAACGGCGAGCGCAACAGGAAGCCCATCAGAGCGACTGCGGCGGCGAAGACGGCGAGAAGAAAGAAATAGAAGAGCGTATCGTTGCTCTCGATGTCGAGGCGCAGTGCGCCCCATCCGATCGGCGCGCGATGAAAGTCGCGCAGCCCATCGAAGCCGCCGGTAAAGCTGTTCCAGCTATAGGCGAGGTAGTACCAGAGCTGCCCGAAGGCGATGGTGCACATGGCGAAATAGACGCCGCGGCGGCGCACGATCAGACGACCGAACAGCGTGCCGGCAAGACCGCCGAGAAGCGTGCCGGCGAGCATCGCGAGCGGCGTCGAATGCACGAGATAACGCAACGTGAGGCCCGCGCCATAAGCGCCGAGGCCGAAATAGGCGGCGTGGCCGAAGCTCAAGACGCCGGTGAAGCCCAGCAGCATATTGAGCCCCATGGCGGCGAGGCCGAAGACCAGAACGCGCCCGGCGAGCGCCGTGTAGCCGCCGAGGAGCGGCAGCCAGAGTGGTGCGGTGGCAAGCGCGGTCCAGATGGCGACAAGCAGGAGGATGCGTCGTCCCGGCGTTGCACCGGCCACGTCCAGCGCCCTCTCTGCAGTCTTGTCTGGCATCTTATTCGGCTGTTTTGCCGGCGACCACGGCGGTGGTCATGACATCATGCCCTCTTCGCCGACCAGGCCGCGCGGCCGCAGCAGCAGCACGGCCATCAGGATCGCATAGATCACCGCTTCGCTGGCGGAGGGATAAACCACGGTGGTCAGTGCCGCCGCCATGCCGATCAATAAGCCGCCGAATAAAGTACCGATCAGGCTGCCGACGCCGCCGACGATGATGGCGATGAAGCTCGGCATCAAAAGATCGTCGCCCATATTCGGATTGAGCCCGATCTGACCGGCCGCGAGCACGCCGCTCAAGCCCGCCAGCATGCAGCCGACGGCGAAATTGAACGTGCGCAAATTGCGCACATTGATGCCAAGCGTCGCCACAGTTTCGAGATCGAAAGTGCCGGCGCGGATGCGTAGGCCGATGCGCGTGTAACGCAGGAAAGCGAACAGGCCGAGCACGGAAACGATGACGATCGTCACCATGAAGACGCGATACCAAGTGATGAAGAACAGATCCGGGGTGATGGGCTGCGCCAACAGATCGGGCAGACCGAGCGGCAAGCCGTTCGGCCCCCAGATGTAACGCGCCACATCCTGCATCACGAAGGCGAGCCCGAATGTGAGCAAAAGGCTATAGACCGGATCGCGATTGTAGATGCGCCGAACCATCAGCCGCTCGACCAGAAGCCCGATCAGGGCGGTCAGCAGCGGCGAAACCAGCAACGCGCCCCAATAACCGAGCGCCGGCGACAGCGTGTAGGCAAGATAGCCGCCGAGCGCCAGGAAATTGCCGTGGGCGAAATTTATGACATTGCTGAGATTGAGGATGAGCGACAGACCGAGCGCCATCAGCACGTAGAACGCGCCGATGATCAGCCCGTTGGTCACGTTGAACAATATGACTTGCGCCATCCGCCGTCAGCCTTTCGGGTGCTTGCCCTTTCAGGTCGCGTGCGGCGGATCAGGTCGGTCGGGTCATGACGCAGCCGGTATCGGCCACCGAGCCGGCCGCCTGTTCGCCGGGAACGAGCTCCGCCACTGTGAAGACGTCGCTCGCATCTCCCTTCGGCGGATGCGCCTCGCCGACGAAGATATTCGGCATCAATTCGTGGTCGCCGGCGCGATAGACCACCTTACCGGGCTGCAGCGCGACGTCCGGCGGCAATTCGAGATCTTCCAGCGCCGCCGCCAGTTTTGGCCCGTCGAGCGATTTTGCCTTGTCCGCGGCAAGCCGCACCGTATGCATCGACACGTAGCCGAACCAGTCGCGCGCAGACGGCGTCTTGTTGGTCGCAGCGCGATAATCGGCGACGAATTTCATCGTCTCCGGCACGTTCGGCTGATTCCACCACCATTCCATGGTCCACCAGCCGGTCTGCGCCTCGGGTGGACAGCCTTTGATGCTTTCCAGTTCGAACAGCGCGCCGCCGAGCGCCATTTCCTTCTGCATGCCGAATTGCGTGAACTGTTTCATGCAGTTGATCTGCGTCAGCCCGCCCATATTGTTGAGCAGCACGTTGGGTTTGTAGGCCTTGGCCTTGATCAGGGTGGCGGAGAAATCGGTATTGTTGATCGGCAGCATGTCGCCGTCATAGGTGCCCCCGACCTTGGTCAGGGCCTTGATGAAGGCGTCCTGCAACGTGTGGCCGTAGGCGTAATCCGGCGTGACGAAGAACCACTTCTTGCCGAACCGCTTGACCAGTTCGGGCGTCACGGCGCTGGCGTCCATCGTGGTGGTGTTGCAGACACGGAAGACGTTCCATTTGCAGTTTGTGCCGGTGATCGGGTCGGTATGGCCGCCGGGAACGATGTGGAACACTTTCTTCTCGTTGGTCACCTGCGACATGGCATAGGCGATACCGGAATTCACGTCGCCCAGGATCACGGCAACCTGGTCGCGATCGATCAGCTTGCGGGTCTTCTGCACGCCGGTGCCGACGTCATTGGCGGAATCCTCGACCAGGAGCTGGACCTGGCGGCCGAGAATGCCGCCCTTTTTGTTGATCTCGGCTTCGGCATATCTGGCGCCGTCGACCTCGCTTTGCGCCAGCGCCGACAGCACGCCGGTCAGCGGATTGACCATGCCGATTTTAACCGGCTCGTCGCCGAGCGCCTTGATGATGAACGGAGCGCCGATAACCTGACTGGCACCAATCGCGAGACCCGCCTGGACAAACGCGCGACGGGGCACCGAAGCTGCGAACTTCGCCATTACGATCCTCCCAGATCTTTGTCCGCCTATTACGGCGTTGGTTTTTAGCTTTTTAGCTTTTTAGCTTTTTGTCAGGCTTGATCCGCGAATTTATCGCGGCATTCCATCGGGCATTTCACGCGATATTGCCGCCCCCGCAGCAACACCGCGACACGTGATGCGAAACGCATTTCAGCCGGCACGACGCCGTATTTTCTTATTGCCGCACGCCGCCCGCGCCGTCGACGCGGTATTCCGCTCGGCATTCACGCCCTTGAGCGTCCTCAGAAAACCAACGGCCACTGGAAAGGCCCTGTGACCAAACCCGGAAGCCACATGGCCCGACCGGTGGCCCGACCGAGGCGCAATTATCTTCTACCGCGCCTTCGCAGCGGTCAAGGACAAGCCGCCGCCGATTTTCGATCCAAAGCGACGCATGAAGCTGCGAATGTCCGGCAACCGGCTTCGCGCGTCTTGCGCGAGCGGCGGAAAGCGCGACAGGCTCTATGCGCAAGAAATCGCGTTTGATGCAGAGCCCGGACCAAGCCATCCAAGCCGCGGCAACCTGAATATGCGCGCCGCGTGATTTCGATTCTCCTGCTGCTGTTTTGTTCCATGCGCGCGCGTCCATGTGTTCGCCTCTAACTTCAGAATTGAACAAGGGAATTGCAGGAACTGCGAGGACCACAAAACGTTGTTTCTCCGCAGAGGAGAAACGATCATGCCTGCACTACTTTGGGTGACGTTCTGGTCTTCGTTGATGGCGACTGCCGCATGTTGGGGCGATGTTTGTCGGCCGACACCTGCGGAGCCGCCGAAACACAACAATTGACGATTTGAGATCCCCGATTGCGATTTGTTATCCGACCGATTTCGGACCTTCATCAAAACCCGGATAGCGTGAAAAGCGAGGTCTGACGGCCCAAAAGGCGCGATGTTGCAGCCGGCGAATCTCGCCGTTATGTATACGCGCCTTTTGCGCCGGCAGAGTTATTGGCGCAGCTCTTCTGAATGGCCGCGAATAGCTCTGATGGCTCGTCTCGTTATGAAATTCGGCGGAACGTCGGTCGCCGATATCGACTGCATCCGCAATGTCGCGCAGCACGTCAAGCGCGAGGTCGACGCCGGCCATGAAGTGGCCGTCGTGGTCTCGGCCATGGCGGGCACCACCAACAAACTCGTCGAATGGTGCCGCGAGGCCGCCGTGCTGCATGATGCGCGCGAATACGATGCGGTGGTGGCGTCCGGCGAACAGGTGACCGCGGGTCTGCTCGCCATCGTGCTCGAAGGCATCGGCGTCAATGCGCGTTCGTGGCAGGGCTGGCAGCTTCCGCTGCTGACCGACAATGCGCACGGCTCGGCCCGCATCCTCGACGTCAACGGCGAGGAGCTGATCAAGCGTTTCAAGGAGCGCAAGGAGGTCGCGGTCGTCGCCGGCTTCCAGGGCATGTTCAAGGACACCGGCCGCATCACCACGCTGGGTCGCGGTGGCTCCGACACGTCGGCCGTCGCCATCGCGGCTGCGATCCGCGCCGACCGCTGCGACATCTATACCGACGTCGACGGCGTCTATACTACCGATCCACGCGTCGTGCCGCGCGCGCAGCGGCTCGACAAGGTCGCCTTCGAGGAAATGCTGGAGCTCGCGTCGCTCGGCGCCAAGGTGCTGCAAGTGCGCTCGGTCGAGCTCGGCATGGTGCAAAATGTGCGCATCTTCGTGCGCTCGAGTTTCGACAAACCGGAAGCGATCAATCCGCACGGCAATCCGCCGGGAACACTGATCTGCGACGAGAGTGAGATCATGGAACAGCAAACCGTCACCGGTATCGCGTTCTCGCGCGACGAGGCGCAAATATCGATTCGCCAGGTTTTGGATAAACCGGGCGTCGCGGCGGCGATTTTCGGTCCGCTGGCCGCCGCCAATATCAATGTCGACATGATCGTCCAGAACGTCTCCGCGGACGGCAAGACCACGGACCTGACCTTCACCGTGCCGGCCTCGGACTATCAGCGCGCGCTCGACGTCATCGCCAAAGCAAAAAAGGCGATCGGCTATGCCCGGCTCGACGGCGCCACCGACGTCGCCAAAGTGTCGGTCATCGGCGTCGGCATGCGCAGCCATGCCGGCGTGGCGGCGCAGGCGTTCAGCGCGCTCGCCGAACGCTCGGTCAATATTCGCGCCATCACCACGTCAGAGATAAAATTCTCTCTCCTGATTGACGCGGCCTTTACCGAACTTGCCGTCCGCACGCTGCATTCGCTCTACGGGCTGGATAAAACCGCTGCATAATGCCTGACGTTCCTGCGTATCTCGCTGCAACGCACAAAAGCGGCGAGCGAGAAAACAGTCAGCATAATGGTCATAAGTCTGTCTCTGGCTTGCGGTTTGCATATCGCATTCGATATAGGCTGAGGGACACTCGCCGTGGTCCGGGACCCAGGCGAACTCCTCTTTGAATGAGGCCGGAGCGCCGGGGGCGTGGTTTCGCTCCGGCTGTGCTCCGGTCACGGCCACGCCCGAGGGACCTCACGCATGCGAGGCGCGCTCGGCGGTCCGCGCGTGCTGTTGCGAAGGCTTCGCGAAGTCATGGCGGAGCCGGTCAGCGCGCAGGAACGCCTGGACAAGATCGTGGTGCTGATCGCCGCCAACATGGTTGCGGAGGTCTGCTCCGTCTATGTGCTGCGCGTCGACGCGACACTGGAACTTTACGCCACCGAGGGCCTCAATCGCGACGCCGTCCACCACACGGTGATGAAGTCGGACGAAGGCCTGGTCGGCCTGGTGGCGAGCCAGGCGAGCGCGATCAACCTGTCGAATGCCCAGACCCATCCGGCCTACTCCTATCGGCCGGAAACCGGCGAAGAAATCTACCATTCCTTCCTCGGCGTGCCGATTTTGCGCGCCGGCAACACGCTTGGCGTGCTGGTAGTGCAGAACCGCGCCCGGCGTACCTATTCGGAGGAAGAGGTCGAGGCGCTGCAGACCACCGCCATGGTGATGGCGGAAATGATCGCCTCGGGCGAACTGTCGGCGCTGGCGCCGCCCGGCGCCGAACCCGCTGCCGGCCGCTCGGTCCATGTCAAAGGCTCAGCACTGAGCGAAGGCATCGCGCTCGGCCATGTCGTGCTGCACGAGCCGCGCGTGGTCGTCACCAATTTCATCGCCGACGACGTGCCCAAGGAACTCGATCACCTGCGGGCGGCAGTGGAGACGCTGCGCTCCAGCCTCGACGAATTGCTCGAACATGGCGACGTGGTCGAGGGCGGCGAGCACCGCGAAGTGCTTGAAGCCTATCGCATGTTCGCCTACGACCGCGGCTGGGTGCACAAGCTCGAAGAAGCGGTGATGACCGGCCTCACCGCGGAGGCCGCGGTCGAGCGCGTGCAGTCCGATATCCGCGCCCGCATGTTGCGGCAGACCGATCCCTATCTGCGCGAGCGCCTGCACGATCTCGACGATCTCGCCAACCGTCTGATGCGCCAGCTCACCGGCCGCGACCACGCGCCGTCGCGCGAGAGCCTGCCGGAAAACGCCATCCTCGTCGCCCGCTCGATGGGCCCGGCGGCACTCCTTGATTACGACCGCAAGCGGCTGCGCGGCCTGATCCTCGAAGAAGGCGGCCCGCATTCGCATGTCGCCATTATCGCGCGCGCGCTCGGCATTCCCGCGATCGGCGAAATCGACAATGCGACCGGCATCGTCGACCCGGGCGACGCCGTCATCGTCGACGGTTCGACCGGCGATCTGCATATCCGCCCGCTGCCCGACATGGAAGCCGCCTATGCCGAACGGGTGCGGCTGCGGGCGCGGCGCCAGCAGCAATATCTGGCGCTGCGCGACAAGCCTTGCATCACCAGGGACGGCGAGGAAATAAAGCTCCTGATCAATGCCGGACTGAGCGTCGACCTGCCGCATCTTGAGGACACCGGCGCCGGCGGCATCGGGCTATTTCGCACCGAACTGCAATTCATGGTGGCGCCGAGCTTCCCGCGCACCAGCGAGCAATATTCGCTGTACCGCGCTGTGCTCGATGCCGCCGGCGACAAGCCGGTGACCTTCCGCACCCTCGATATCGGCGGCGACAAGGTGCTGCCCTATATGCGCAATGTCGAGGAGGAGAACCCGGCGCTCGGCTGGCGCGCCATCCGGCTTGGGCTCGACCGGCCCGGGCTATTGCGCACGCAAATTCGTGCGCTTCTGCGCGCGGCGGGCAGCCGCGCCCTGAAGATCATGTTCCCGATGATCTCCACCGTGCAGGAATTCGATCAGGCCAAAGAATTGGTCGAGCGCGAATTGACCCATCTGCGCCGCCACGGCCACAAGCTCCCTGACCAGGTCGAGGTCGGCAGCATGGTCGAAGTGCCGTCGCTGCTCTATCAGCTCGACGAATTGCTGGACCGCGTCGATTTCCTCTCGGTCGGTTCCAACGATCTGGTGCAATTCCTCTATGCCATCGATCGCGGCAATCCGCGGGTGTCGAACCGGTTCGACGCGATATCGGCGCCGGTCTTGCGCGCGATGAAGGATATTGCCGACAAGGCGCGCGAGTATCAGAAGCCGGCCACAGTGTGCGGCGAAATGGCCTCGCATCCGATCGGTGCGCTGGCGCTCGCCGCCATCGGCTATCGTTCACTGTCGCTGACGCCGTCGGCGGTCGGGCCAGTCAAGGCGATGCTGCTCGATATCGATAGCCGCAAGGCCGCCGCGTTTCTCTGCCCATTGATCGAGAAGCCGAGCCGCGGTGCGCCGATCCGCGAGCAGCTGGAAAAATTCGCCGCCGACAACGGCTTACAGCTTTAGGACATTTAACAGGTGTCATTTAACAGGCGTCCGTGGCCGGGCTTGTCCCTGCCGTACACGTCTTTTACTTAACCGGAACGCGGATGCCCCGCCGCGCGCGGGGCGCTCCTGAAGAGAAACGATGCTACCCGATCAAAAACTCAATGCGCTCGTCGCCCGGCATGCGCTCCTGGAACACGAGCTTTCCTCGGTTCTGCCGCCGGAAACTTATGTGAAACTATCGCGCGAATTCGCCGAGCTCGCGCCGGTGGTCGATGCGGTGAAATCCTACCGCGCGGCGCAACGCGAGCTCGACGACCTGGCCGGCCTGATCGCCGATCCCGCGACCGACGCTGAGATGCGCTCGATCGCCGAAACGGAAAAGCCCGAACTCGAGACCCGCCGCACGACGCTCGAACAGCGGTTGCGGATCGCGCTGTTGCCCAAAGACGCCATGGACGAGCGCAACGTCATTCTTGAAATCCGCGCCGGCACCGGCGGCGACGAAGCCTCTCTGTTCGCCGGCAATCTGTTCCGCATGTATGAGCGCTACGCCGCCCTCCAAGGCTGGAAAGTCGAAATCGTGGCCGCGAGCGAAGGCACGATGGGCGGCTATAAGGAAATCGTCGCCGAGATTGCCGGGCGCGGCGCCTTCGCCAAATTGAAATACGAATCCGGCGTGCACCGGGTGCAGCGTGTCCCGGATACCGAAGCTTCGGGGCGCATTCACACCTCCGCCGCGACGGTCGCCGTACTGCCTGAGGCGGAGGAAGTCGACGCCGATATCAACGAGACCGACCTCAAGATCGACACGATGCGCGCCGGCGGCGCCGGCGGACAGCACGTCAACAAGACCGAATCAGCAGTGCGCATCACGCATATTCCCTCCGGCATCGTCGTGGTGATGCAGGACGCACGCTCGCAGCATAAGAATCGCTATAAGGCGATGGCCGTTTTGCGCACCCGCCTTTACGATCTGGAGCGGCAGAAGCTGGACGCTGCGCGCGCCGCGGAGCGCCGCGGCCAGGTCGGCAGCGGCGACCGTTCCGAGCGCATCCGCACCTACAATTATCCGCAAGCCCGCGTCACCGATCACCGCATCAATCTGACGATCTATAAGCTGCCGCAAGTGATGGAAGGCGAGGCGTTGGGCGAGATCATCGACGCGCTGGTCGCCCATTACCAGGCGGAGCAGCTTGCGGCGGAGGACGCCTGATGCAGGGCGACGCTGCAGTATCGCGAACAACGCCGCATGGGGCGAAACTATCCGCGCGCACCGTCGACGCGGCGCGACGGGCGCTCGCCGAAAAGTTCGCTGCGGCCGGTCTCGATTCGTCGCAGCTCGACGCGCGCATTCTTGTCGGCCACGCACTCGGCCTCGATCATGCGGCGCTGTTGGCAGCCGGTGAGCGCTTGCTGACCACCGGCGAGGAAAGTGCCATCGCTGTGCTTGTGGAGCGTCGTCTCGCCCACGAACCGGTCGCGCGCATCGTCGGAGTGAAGGAATTTTGGAGTCTCGATCTGCGCATCGATGATGCGACCTTGGTGCCGCGGCCGGAGACGGAGACCGTTGTCGAGGCAGCGCTCGCCGCCATCGATCTTCACGGCTCGCGCACGCGCGCCTTGCGCATCGTCGATCTCGGGACCGGCTCGGGCGCCATTCTGCTCGCGCTCTTGAGCGAACTGAAAAACGCGCACGGAGTCGGCAGCGATATCAATCCTCGCGCACTTGCCATGGCGCGCGACAATGCGGTTCGGCTTGGCCGACACGACGCGGCATTCGTCGCCTGCGACCTGGCGGCGGCGCTGCGTGGGCCGTTCGATCTGATCGTCGCCAACCCGCCTTACATCCCGTCGAACGACATCGCCACGCTTGCGCCGGAAGTGCGCCTGTTTGATCCGTTGCTGGCGCTCGACGGCGGCGCCGACGGACTGAATTTCTATCGGGCGATTGCCATGACGGCGCCGGAACTGCTCGCACCCGACGGCGCCGTGGCCGTGGAAATCGGGGCGGGTCAGGCGGAACTCGTCGCCACAATATTTGCTGCCGCGGGCCTTGTACCGTCGCCGCCTCGCCCCGATGTTTATGGGATCCCGCGCGCCCTCGTTGCGGCAAAAGTTGCAGCAAAAAAGGGCTCGGAATATAGGCCAAACCTGTAGAGGATCGAGGGCGTTGAGCCCCGGCAAAAAAGCACGGGTGGCCCGGCAAAAAACACTTGGAATGTCGGCCGGAACCTACTAGCTTGCGCTCCACGGAATCGGCCCAATGAGGGTGCCGCGTTGCCCCGGACGCCAGAGCGCAAATCTTAAGGAGCGAGGCTCCTGAAAGGTTGGCCCCAGAGGTTGGCAGCGCAGAGCAGATATACAAAGCGGATGCTGGCAGGCGAACGCTAAGAGCAACCGAAAGCTGGATATCGAAAGCCGCATCGGTCGGCATACGAGATCGCAAGATTCAGACCTCGAAGGTTCAGATAGTAAACTACCAACCGGTCGGCGCGGATTACGCTCATGGTCGCGCGCATGACGCAGAGGTTTGCCATATCGCTGGCGGGGGCCGCGGCAACGGGGGCTTTATTGCGGCGCGGTTTGCTGGGGGGTCGTGAAGGTTCACGCGGGGCGCAAGTTAGGGCGGCAAGTTAGGCGCAAATTGAAGCGATTTATCTCCACGCAGCGCCGGGCCACACGGCGCGCCGAGTTTGGGTCGTTCCGCTTTTGGAATAGGCCATGATTTGAAATCTGGTGAAGAGAAGCGGCGGCGTCAGTGCCGTTGCAAGTCAAGGGGATTGCGGAACAGCAAACCATGAGAAACGGTCAAAATAAGCGCATGCGCGGTCGTAACCGTAAGGGCGGGCATCATCAGAATCCATTGTCGCGAATGTACGAGTCCAACGGGCAGGACGTGAAAATTCGCGGGACCGCGTCTCACATCGCCGAAAAATATCTTCAGCTCGCGCGCGACGCGCAAAGTTCCGGCGATCCGATCGCTTCCGAGAATTATTATCAGCATGCCGAACATTATTTTCGCTTGATCGCCGCCGCGCAGGAACAGCTGCGCCAGACGCAGCCCTATTATCAGCAACAGGGCGACGCACGCGGCAACACGTCGGATGACGATTACGACGACGGCGAGGGCGACCAGCCGGGGATGGCGGGCGAGCCCTTCGCGCCGCAGCCGCAGCCGTTTTATCCGCGCGAGCAGCAGCACCAGCCGCAGCAATTTCAGCCGCAACAACAGCAGCCGCAACAACACTATCAGCAGCGTCCGCAGCACGTTCAGCCGGACAATGACGGTGATGTCGAGCGTCTGCCCTCGTTCATCACCGGCGGCCAGCCGCAGCCTTCGGCGCAACACGGCCAAGGCGGCAACGGCCAGAACGGTCAAAATGGCCAGAACGGAAATGGATATGACGGTGGCGCGCCCGACCGCTTTCCGCTGCACCGACGGCGGCGGCGGCATCGCAGCAACGGCCCGCGCGACCACGCCGTCGACTCGGCGGCCGGCGACGGCGGCCAGCAGGGCGGCTCGAACGAAGAATAAATCGACAGCTGAGCTCGACGATTCAGCCGACAGACAATCAGCGCGGGCAGTAGCCCGCGCTTTTTGTTTTAAGATGCTTCCTCAGAGGCCGTGCGGCGCCTTGGCGACCCGCGTCAAGAGCCAGATCGGCACCACGATCACTGCGCCGAGCAGGAAATAGCGCCACAGCCAGCGCACGGTGTCGAAGCCCAGATCCCAGACATGCTGCAGCAGCCGCTGGACCGACTCGATGATATTCCACGGGTCGAGCCCGATGGCGGCGAGAATGACGCCGACCAGGATCGACAACAGAATAAGCCGGCCGATCACTTGGAGCGGCGGGCCGCCGAAGAAGCGTTGGACGTAATCCTGCGGATTGCGCGATTCCAGTCGCGGCTGGGCCGGTTGTTGGCTCATCGAAATCTCCCGCCCCTTGAGGCGCTGGTGTCGGGTGTAGTCGTGCCCGGTATCGTGTCAGGCGCTGTCTGCGGCGCCGATTGGCCACCCATTCAAGGCAGAAGATCACCTAGGAACTTCGGCCCCCGCGCGCAAGCGGCCGCGCGGGTGAAATCGCAGTAATCCTTGCCCACTCCGAGCGCCAGGACGCCGCTCTCCACCATGCGCCGCCAGGTCTTTTGGGGCTGCCGGGAATGACATTGCCTCGGCTTCGCAACTGGCGCTAAGTTGCGGCCTTCCCCAGCTATGAGGGGCCGTCCCAAGGATATTCCGGACACTCATTCCAGGTACTTGTTCAATGGCCAAGCTCGAAGACCGTGCGCTCGCTCCGAACGCGAGCCTCAATGACGATATCGGCGAGGAAACGCGGCTGCGGATGTATCGCATCCAGGTCGAAATCAGAGAGGCTGAGCAGCGCGCTTTCGATCTGTTCCTGCAGAATCTGGTGAAGGGCACCAGCCATCTCTCGCTTGGCCAGGAGGCGGTCGCCGCTGGCTGCGCGGCCGCGATGAAGCCCGGCGATCTGTCGTTCTGCACCTATCGCGGCCACGCGCATACGCTCGCCCGCGGCGTGCCGTTCGAACGGGTGCTCGGCGAACTGATGCAGCGCGACAACGGCCTGATGCGCGGCAAAGGCGGCTCGATGCATCTGACTTCGGTCGATCACGGCGTGATGGGGTCCTACGCCATTATCGGCGCGCATTTGCCGATCGCCTGCGGCGCGGCCTGGCGCGCGCAATACAAGGGACAGAAAGACGTGTCGGTCTGCTTCTTCGGCGACGGCACCACCAATATCGGCGCGTTTCATGAAGCACTGAATTTTGCGGCGGTGTGGAAGCTGCCGGTGATCTTTGTCTGCGAGAACAATCTCTACATGGAATACACGCCGATCGGCGACGTGACGGCGGTCAAGAATCCGGCCGCCGACCGCGCCGCAGCTTACGGTCTGCCAAGCATCATCATCGACGGCAACGACGCCGATGCTGTCTATCGCACCGCGACCGCGGCCTACGAAAAGGCGCGCGCCGGCGGCGGACCGTCTTTGATCGAGTGCCTCACCTATCGTTACAGCGGCCATTCGCGTGCCGACCCCGCCAAATACCGGCCGGAAGGTGAGCTTGAGAAATGGAAACAGCGCGATCCGATCAAAATCTATCGCGAGCGGCTTAAAGCTTTCGGCATCAAGGACGAGGTTGTCGCTCGCATCGACGCCGCGGTGAAGCAGCAGGTCGACGAAGCGACGGAGAAGTGCAAGGCAGCGCCGATGCCGCCGGCCGATATCCTCACCACCGACGTCTACGCCGACGGGGGCTTCGCATGGCGGAACTGACCTATCGCGATGCCGTCATCCGCGGCATTGCGCAGGAAATGACGCGCGATCCCGACGTCGTTTTCCTCGGCGAGGACGTTGCCAAGGCGGGCGGCGTGTTCAAGGCGACCGTCGGCCTTTACGAGCAGTTCGGGCCGCTGCGCGTGCGCGACACGCCGATTTCGGAACAGGCAATCATGGGCGCCGCGATGGGCGCGGCGATGACCGGATTGAAGCCGATCGCCGAAATCATGTTCTCGGATTTCTTCGCCGTGTGCTTCGATTATATCGCCAACGAATTTCCGAAAAGCCGCTACATGTCGAACGGCCAGGTCAAGTGCCCGCTGGTCATACGCACCGGCAACGGCGCGGGCTCCCGTTTCGGCGCGCAGCATTCCCAAAGCGTCGAGAACTGGTGCATGATGATTCCGGGCCTCAAGGTCGTCGCGCCGTCGTCGCCGCGCGATGTCATCGGGCTGCTCGCGGCCTCGGTGCGCGATCCCGATCCCGTGATCTTTCTCGAGCACAAATCGCTCTATGCCACCAAAGGCGACGTGCCCGATGGGGAGATCGTCGACCGGCTCGGCACGGCGAGCATCGTGCGTCCGGGCAAGGACGCCACCATTCTCGCGCTGGCGCTGATGGTGCCGCGCGCGCTTGCGGCCGCCGAAAAGCTCAAGACCGAGCACGGCGTCGATTGCGAAGTGATCGATGTGCGCTCGCTGGTGCCGCTCGACACTCAGACTATTCTCAGTTCGGTGGCGCGTACCCATCGGCTGTTCACCGTGGAAGAAAACCCGCGGCTGTGCGGCTGGGGCGCCGAGATCGTCTCCATCGTCGCCGATGAAGCATTCTACGACCTCGACGGTCCGCCGGTGCGCATCACCACGCCGCACATTCCGCTGCCGGCCGCCGACGTTCTGGAAGATCTGGCGCTGCCGAGCGTCGATCGGATCGCCGAGCGGGTGCGGAAGTCTTTGGAGAGTTAGTTTTTTCCGCTCGTCCCCGCGAAAGCGGGGACCCAGTCTTCGCGCAAGGTCTGGATTCCCGCTTACGCGGGAATGAGCGGTTGGGAGCACAGAGGACCAGTATCATGGCGATGTACGACAATCTTCTCGCCAATGTGCCGACCGATCTGTGGATCGGCGGCCAATGGCGCAAGGCGTCCGACGGCGCGCGTTTCGACGTGATCGATCCCGCGACCGAAAACAAAGTCGCCTCGGTCGCGAGCGCCACGGTTGATGACGCCAAGGCCGCCATCGACGCCGCAAGCGCCGCCTTCCCGGCCTGGGCCGCCAAGAAGCCGCGCGAGCGCGGCGAAATCTTGCGCAAATCCTACGAACTCATCATGCGCGACGCCGAACGGCTCGCCAAACTTATCACCATCGAGAACGGCAAGGCGCTATCTGACTCGCGCGGCGAGGTCGCTTATGCGGCCGAGTTCTTCCGCTGGTACGCCGAAGAGGCGGTACGCAATGTCGGCCAGAATTCGGTGGCGCCGTCGACCGGCGCGCGCATTCTTGTCCATCACAAACCGGCCGGCATCGCCGTTCTCGTCACGCCGTGGAATTTCCCGGCCGCCATGGCGACGCGCAAGATCGGCCCGGCGCTCGCCGCCGGCTGCCCCGTGGTGCTCAAGCCCGCGTCCGATACGCCGCTCACCATGCTGGCGCTGATGCCGATCCTGGAAGAAGCCGGCGTGCCGGCCGGTGTCGTCAATGTCATCCCTTCGCGCTCGTCGGGCAAAGTCGTGAGTGCGATGCTGCACGATTCGCGCGTGCGCGTGGTGTCGTTCACCGGTTCGACCGAAGTGGGCCGGAAGCTTCTGCACGAAGCCGCGGACAATATCATCAAGCCGGCGATGGAGCTCGGCGGCAACGCGCCCTTCATCGTATTCGACGACGCCGATATCGACGCCGCAATCGACGGCGCGATGATCGCCAAGATGCGCAATATGGGCGAAGCCTGCACCGCCGCGAACCGCTTCTATGTGCACGAGAAGGTGCATGACGAATTCGCCAAGAAGCTCACCGCCAAAATGTCCGGCCTGAAAATGGGCAACGGCCTCGACGACGGCGTGGCGCTCGGCCCGCTGGTCAACAAAGAGGGCCGCGACAAGGTGATCGAGCTCGTCGACGACGCAGTGGCGAAAGGCGCCAAGGTGCTCACGGGCGGCAAGGCGCCGGGCGGACCCGGCTTCTTCTATCCGGCGACTGTGCTTGCCAACGTGGCCAACAATTCGAAAATGCTCAACGAGGAGATTTTCGGGCCCGTCGCCTCGCTGCAGACGTTCAAGTCGGACGACGAAGTGATCGCGCGCGCCAATGACACTGAATATGGTCTCGTCGCCTATCTCTATACCAAGGATCTGAGCCGCGGCATGCGCGTGTCGGAGAAGCTTGAATTCGGCATGATCGGGCTCAATCGCGGCCTCGTCTCCGATCCCGCCGCACCCTTCGGCGGCGTCAAGCAATCCGGCCTGGGCCGCGAGGGTGCCCATGAGGGCCTGATGGAATTCACCGAGACCCAGTACATCTCGGTCACCTGGTAAGGCGTCGAGTGTGTCATGAGTGAAGGCGACGTTGCTAAAAAGCTGCTCGGCGCTTGGCGCTATATCGGCACCCGCATTGATGGCGGCGACTGGAACCGCGGCCCAAACCCGAAGGGCATGATTTATTATGGCCCGCACGGCGAAATGTCGGTGCAGGTCGCGCCTGATGTGAAGCGCATGCGCGCCGGCGCGGTGATGAGCGCGGAAGAAGCCAAGATCGCGCTCACCGATTACATCGCCTATTTCGGCACCTATACGGTCGACGAGAAGGCCGGCACTGTCACGCATCACCGCCTCGACAGCATTCAGCCGGGCGACAGCGGCGATCTCGTCCGCCGCTATGAATTCATCGGCAATCGCCTGGTGCTGCGGCCGCCGAATTCGACGATGGAAGTCAGTTGGGAACGATGGAAATGATTTGGGAACGGATCACGTGAAGCGGCTTCGGGGATTGTGAAACGATGGACGTGCTGATGCCGCAGCTTGGCGAGACGGTCGCCGAGGGCAAGATCACCAAATGGTTCAAATCGGCCGGCGACGCCGTGAAACCGGGTGACAATCTGTTCGAGATCGAGACCGACAAAGTCTCGATGGAAGTGCCGTCGACCGTGACCGGGACCTTGAGCGAAATCCGCGTGGCGGAAGGTGACGTTGCGCCGGTCGGCGCCGTGGTCGGTGTGATCGCCGACGGTTCGGGAGTTTCGACAAGCGCGCCTCCTGCAGCGGCCAAAGCGCCGCCGGCGAAACCGGCCGCGCCGGCGGCACCCGCCGCCGTAATGCCCGTGACGGCCGCCGCGCCATCGCGGCAACCAGCGCAACCGATTAAGCTCGATCCGTTCTTCGAGGTCCGCACGCCGGATCGCAATTTCGGCCCGGCACAGCTTCCCGGCGGCACCTTTATCACCCCGCTGGCGCGGCGGCTTGCCGGTGAAGCCGGCATCGATCTCTCGCGTCTGCGCGGCTCGGGCCCGCATGGCCGCATTGTCGCGCGCGACATTCAGGATGCGCCGCGGCCGTCACGCGGCGCTGTCGCGGAGGGCCCGAGCGCGGCGGAGATCAAGGCGCTCTATGCGCCTGACAGCTACGAGGAAGTGCCGCTTGACGGCATGCGCAAAACCATCGCGACGCGGCTGACGCAAGCGGCCGCCGTGCCGCATTTCTATCTGATGACCGATGTCGCCATCGACCGGCTGATCGCTTTGCGCGAGGAGGCTAATAACGCGGCGCCGAAGGACAAAGACGGTAATGCGGCGTTCAAAATCTCGGTCAACGATTTCATTATTCGCGCGCTGGCGCTGGCGCTGCAACGCGTGCCGACGGCGAACGCGATCTGGGCCGGCGACAGAATCCTCCGTTTCAAGCATTCCGATATCGGCGTCGCGGTGGCGCTCGACGGCGGCCTGATCACGCCGGTCATCCGCAATGCGGAAGCCAAATCTCTGAGCGCAATTTCCGCCGAGGTGAAGGACCTGTCGGCACGGGCGCGCAACAAGAAACTGCAGCCGAGCGAATATCAGGGCGGTGCGTCGGCGATTTCCAATCTCGGCATGCACAATGTGCGGGAATTCACCGCCATCATCAATCCGCCGCATGCAACCATCCTTGCGGTCGGCGCCGCGCGGCGGCAAGCTGTCGAAAAAGAAGACGGTGGCGTCGCCTTCGCCAGCATGATCAGCATCACGCTGTCCTGCGACCATCGCGTCCTCGACGGCGCGCTCGGCGCGGAACTCCTCGCCGCCATCAAAACTCTGATCGAACAGCCGGTAAGCCTCTTGGTGTAGGGATGCAGCATGGCCGCAAAGCCGGACGTCGTATTGATAGGCCCGCTCAAGCCGCTCGTCGTGCGCGGCCTGGAAGCGGTTTGCGCCGTTCATAAGGCGGCGGAAGCCAAGGATCGCCAGGCGTTCTACGCGGCCAATATCAGTGTCAGCGCGATCGCGATCTGCGCACCCGTCGAGAAGCTCTCCGAGGCGTTCCTGTCGCGCTTCCCGAAACTTCAAATCGTGTCGAGCTTCGGCGTCGGCTATGACCATATCGACGCCAAATGGGCCGGCGCGCACGGCGTCACCGTTACCAATACGCCGGAAGTGCTGACCGAAGAAGTCGCGGACACCGCGCTTGGCCTTCTCCTTTGCACCGTGCGCGAACTGCCCCAGGCGGAACGCTATCTGCGCGCCGGTAAATGGCCGGAGAAAAGCTTTCATCTGACCAAAGCGACTTTGCGCAACCGCAAGGTCGGCATGGTCGGCATGGGCGCGATCGGCCAGGCCATTGCGCGGCGGCTCGATGCTTTCGGCGTGCCGGTGGTCTATCACACGCGCACCAAGCGGCCTGAACTTGCCTATCGCCACTATCCGAACCTGATCGACATGGCGCGCGACGTCGATACGCTGATGGTTATAGTGCCCGGCGGGGCGTCGACGCGGAACATGATCAATGCCGAGATACTCGACGCGCTCGGACCGGACGGCGTCGTCATCAACATGGCGCGCGGCTCGGTGATCGACGAGCCGGCTCTGATCAAGGCGCTCGCCGACAGGCGCATTATGGCGGCAGGGCTCGATGTGTTCGCCAAAGAACCGCAGGTGCCGGCCGAATTGATCGCCATGGACAATGTGGTGCTGTTGCCGCATGTCGGTTCGGCCTCCGTCCATACGCGCGACAAGATGGATCAACTTGTCGTCGACAACATCGCCGCCTGGGCCGCGGGCGAGCCGCCGCTGACGCCGGTTGCTGAAACGCCGTGGCGGGCTTGGACAAACTAGGCTTGGAACAAAATGACGAAAACCCGATGCGCGGCGCGTTCCTGTCATGCATGGCCTTGGCATGACGGCACGGCACCTGCGTGCTAGCGTTTGGTTGATTGTGAGCGGTTCAGTAGAGCTTCACATGTATCGCTATGGTATTATTGTGATGGCGATTGCGGCGAGCCTGTTTGGCGGCTCGGCCAGCGCGCAACCTGCGCAACAAGATTCGCAAAATGCCGCGCCAGGCACACCGCCAGATACCGCGAACCAAGGCACGACGCCGCAGAATTCAACCAATGACGCCTTTCACAACATGATCGGCGCCTGGGAATTCTCCAACGCCGACCACGACAAGATCTGTCACTTCACCTTCCGCGCCGACACAGCCCCGAATGGCTACAAGCTCGACGTCGACAAGAATTGCCCGAGCCTGTTTCCTTCGACCAAGAATATGGTCGCCTGGTCGGTCGACAATTTCGGCAGTCTCCGCCTGCTCGATACCACCGGCAATTCGGTAGTGGATTTGTCGGAAGTCGAGACCGGCATGTATGACGGTTTCACGCCGGAAGAGGGCCGCTACATTTTGCAGGCGGCGACTTCGGCGCCGCAGCTTTCGGCCGATGACGTCGCCGGCGACTGGGGGGTCACGCGCGGCTCCGGCAAGCCGATCTGCCTGCTCACGCTGGCCAATAATGCCCTTGCCGGCGACATTCTCGCCTTGAAGATCAAGCCGGGCTGCGATGCCGCGGTCATGCGTTTCGCCCCGACCGGCTGGCGCATGGACGAAGGCGAATTGATGCTGATTTCGCCGAACGGGCAGACCTGGCAGTTCGAGCAGACCGACGCCAGTACCTGGCAGCGCGTGCCCGAATCCTCCACTCCGGTTTTGCTGGTGCGGCAGTAACCGGCGCAAACCACTCAGCGAACCCTCCTCAGACAAGAAAAGTGAAATGAAAAACCGTTATCAAGTCGTCATCGTCGGCGGTGGCCCCGTTGGCATTGCGCTCGCGGTCGAGCTTGGCCAGCGCGGTATTTCCTGCGGCGTGATCGAGCGCAGGCGCGAACCGCAGCGCATCCCCAAAGGCCAGAACCTGACGCAGCGTTCCGCCGAACATTTCTATTTCTGGGGCGTCTCTGAGGAACTGAAAGCCGCGCGCATGCTGCCTCTGTCTTATCCGATGAGCGGCATCGTCGCCTATCACGACCTGAACAACAAATACTGGTACGCGCCGCCGCTGCGCGAGATCGTCAATTCCTATTATTTCCAGGACAACGAGCGGCTGCCGCAATATCAGAGCGAATATGTACTGCGTAAACGGATGGCGCAGTTGCCTGACGTCAAGGCCCGCTTCGGCTGGATGGCGGAGACAATCACGCAAGACGATAGCAGCGTGCGCATCACCTGTGTCGAGGAGGGCGGACCGGGCCGCGAGATCCTCGAAGCCGATTATGTGATCGGCTGCGACGGCGGGCATTCCACCGTGCGCAAGCAAGTCGGCATCGAACGCACCGGCGCTGACTTCGAAGAACTAATGGTGCTGGCACTGTTCCGTTCACGTGAATTGCACGAGAAGCTCGAACGCTTTCCGCCGCGCTCGACCTATCGCGTGCTGCACCCGGACCTCGAGGGCTATTGGCAATTCTTCGGCCGAGTCGATGTCGGCGAAAGCTGGTTCTTTCATTCACCGGTGCCGGCCGATACGACGCGAGAGAATTACGATTTCCACGCCCTCTTGGAGAAAGCGGCCGGCTTCAAATTCGCCGCCGATTTCGACTATGTCGGCTTCTGGGATCTTCGCATCGCAGTCGCCGAGAGATATCAGATCGGCCGGATTTTCATCGCCGGCGATGCCGCGCATTCGCATCCGCCCTACGGCGCCTACGGACTCAACAACGGGCTCGATGACGTGGTCAATCTCGGCTGGAAGCTCGCCGCCAAACTCAAAGGCTGGGGCAGCGACGCGCTTTTGCAAACCTACACCGAAGAGCGCCGGCCGATCTTCAAGGAGACCGCGGAGGACTTCATCGAAGCCGGCATCCGGCGCGACAAGGATTTCATGACGCGCTATAGCCCCGAGCGCGATGTCGCTGAATTCGAAAATGCCTGGCAGGAGCACGCCAATGCGGCCGCGCCGCGCGTCCTGACCTACGAGCCGAATTACGAAGGCTCGCCAATCGTGTTCGGGCCTCATGGCGGCGTCTCGAGCGCCCACGGTTCGCACGCTTTCAAGGCGCGCGCCGGTCACCATCTGCCGCCGCAGCTTCTGTCCTCCGGCCGAAACGTGTTCGAGGAACTCGGGCCGGATTTCACGCTGTTCGCCTTCGACGACGAAGGTCAGACGGCGGCGTCTTTTGAGAAGGCGGCACGCACGCTCGGCGTGCCGCTGAAAATCATCTGCGACAGCTACGCCGACGGCCGCACTGCGTACGAGGCCAAGCTCATCCTCGTCCGCCCCGACCGCTATGTCGCCTGGACCGCCGACGACGCGTCCGCCGATGCGACAGCGGTCATGAGCAAAGTTGTGGGCCGCAGCTAATATCAGGCGACATCAGCCTGCTTGGCCAGCATAGCCTCGTTTGGATTGCGCCAGACTATTGCCGCCGCCGTCGCCTGCATCATCGGCGATTGGCGATGGCGTCCAGCGGGCGTATGAAGCAAACACTAAGTTACGGTAACGGCGCATCCAATTGATATCTACCCCGCCCCGGCCATCAATGCGGCGAACGCCTATGCTTTCTATCCGTCACCCACAATTTCCTGACAATGGCAAGGGGCGGTTGATATGCGTCAAATCAGTTTCAGCCCCTTCAGGCTCACATGGCCATCCTTGCCCACAATGAGATGATCGTGCACGGCAATGCCAAGCGGACCCGCGACCTGAATAATCTGCTTGGTCATGTGAATATCGGCTTGCGACGGCGTCGGATCGCCCGAGGGGTGATTGTGCACCAGGACGATCGCGGTCGCCGACAATTCGAGCGCGCGCTTGACCACTTCGCGCGGATAGACCGGCGTGTGATCGACCGTGCCGGTCTGCTGCACTTCGTCGGCAATGAGCTGGTTGCGCTTGTCGAGGAACAGCACGCGAAACTGCTCGCGGTCGGCGAAAGCCTGCGCGCCGCGGCAATAATCGAGCACGCTCGACCACGACGACAGCACCGGCCGCTTGGTTACCGCGCCGCGCAAAAACCGGCTCGCCGCCGCCTGCACGATCTTGAGCTCGGTCACGCCGGCAGGGCCGAGGCCTTTGACTTCGGCAAGGCGGTGCTCCGGCGCCGAGATCACTTCGGCGAAGGAGCCGAATTTCGTCAACAGCGATTTGGCCAAAGGCTTGACGTCGTGCCGCGGCATGGCACGAAACAACAGAAGCTCGAGGAGCTCGTAGTCGGATAGAGCGTCGGGGCCGGCATCGCGAAAGCGGTCGCGCAGGCGCGCGCGATGGCCGTGATAGTGCGGCGTGTCAGCTGAGCCAGGCTCGCTCTCGCTGGTCTTTTCCGGCATGTTCACGGGCGGGGTTTTTGCACGAAATCCTTGGGTACAACCAAGGATGCCCGGATTGGCGAAATTTGCAATCCGGCCGCAGCTGCGTCACGCTCGATACGGCGGCTTGTCCAATCCGGCCGGCGACAGCGTGAAAATCTCGACGCCGGTTTCCGTCACGCCGACCGCGTGCTCGAACTGCGCCGACAGCGAGCGGTCGCGCGTCACCGCCGTCCAGCCATCGGACAACACTTTCACATGCGGGCGGCCGAGATTGATCATCGGCTCGACGGTGAAGAACATGCCGGGCTTGAGCACGATGCCCTCGCCAGCGCGGCCGACGTGAACGATATTCGGCTCGTCGTGAAACAACTGTCCGAGACCATGGCCGCAGAAATCGCGCACCACGCTCATATGCTGGGCCTCGACAAAAGTCTGGATGGCCTGCCCGATATCGCCGGTCGTGGCGCCGGGCTTGATCGCGGCAATGCCGCGCATCATGCCCTCGTAGGTGACCTCGATCAGCCGCTCGGCGCGGCGCGGGATCTCGCCGACCGGATACATGCGGCTCGAATCACCGTGCCAATTGTTCAGGATCAATGTCACATCGACATTGACGATGTCGCCTTCGCGCAACGGCTTGTCGCTCGGAATGCCGTGACACACCACATGGTTGACCGACGTGCAGGTCGACTTGCGGTAGCCGCGATACATCAACGTCGCCGGCATGGCGCCGTGATCCATGCCGAACTGAAACACCAGCCGGTCAATGTGGTCGGTGGTCACGCCCGGCTTGATCTCGCCGACCAGCATATCGAGGCACTTGGCGGCGAGTTGGCCGGCTTTGCGCATGCCCTCGAAGGCGCTGGCGCCGTGAATCTTGATCTGGCCGGTCTTACGCAACGGCGCGCAGGCCGCATCGACATAGGTCATGGTGAGAATGAGCGATGATCGGGACTTGTGCCAGCAATGTAAGCATAAGAGCGGCCAACGCAAGCAAACGGCGCGAGTACGGGCGATGCCTAGCCATGCGTATAAACCCGGATGTGGGAACCGCTCCGGGCGGTAACTGCCAGCGGAAAAACCAGCCGGAATTGGCGTCTTCAGGCCGCGATCCTGCCGCCCAATTCATCGGCGATATGGGCGCGGATAATGTCGTCGAACGAGGCTTCAGCCTTGAAGCCGAGCGCCACGGCGCGCGAGGGATCAAAGCGGCTCGGCCAGCCGGCGACGATGCGGGCGACCAGCGGGTCCGGCGCACGGCGGATGCGGGCGGCGACCGTGTCGCCGGCGATCCGTCGCAAGGCAGCGATCTGCTCACCGACGGTGCAGCAGACACCGGGCATGGTCAGGTTGATGCGCGGACCGAGCTTTGCGGCATCGAGCCCGGCGGCATGGATGAGGAAACCCACGGCCGCGCGCGGACTCGCGTGCCAATGCAACACGCTGTCTTCGACCGGGAGCAGAGCCTCTTCGCCGGCGAGCGGCTCGCGGATGATCGAAGAAAAGAACCCGGATGCCGCCTTGTTGGGACGGCCGGGCCGCACCACGATGCTGGGCAGTCTTATGCCAATGCCGTCGACAAAGCCGCGCCGCGTATAATCGGCAAGGAGCAGCTCGACCATCGCCTTCTGCGTACCGTAAGAAGTCAGCGGCGTGAGGTGAAAATCGTCGGGAATGGCGGACGGAAACGGCGCGCCGAATACCGCGATTGACGAAGAAAAGACCAGACGCGGGCGATAGCCGTCACTAACGGCGCGGACCGCTTCGAACAGCGCGCGTGAGCCGTCGAGATTGACTCGCATGCCCTTTTCGAAATCAAGTTCGGCTTCGGCTGACACGACACCGGCGAGATGAAAGATCACGTCCGGCCGGCCGGCGACCGCCGCGCGCACGGCATCGGGATCGGCGATATCGGATGCCGCAGCTTCGACTTTTCCGGTGAATTTGTCCGGCCGCTGCGGCGCGACCACGTCGATCAGCGTGAACGCTTCGATCGGCTGGCCATCGAGCGATTTGTCTTCGACCAAACGTGCGGCGAGTTTGCGCCCGATCATGCCGGCGGCGCCGGTGATGAGAACATGCATTTTTGTTTTCCGTCGCCCCGAGCTGCGCTTGGCTACAGCGCCATCCCGCCGTCGACGAGATGGGCCTGCCCGGTAATGTAGCTCGCCTCGTCGCTGGCAAGAAAGAGGGCGAGCGCCGCGACTTCCTCGGCTTTGCCGAGCCGGCCCATCGGCTGACGCTCGATGAAAGCCTGCCGCACGACGTCCGATGTTTGTCCGGTCGCCTTCGATTGCGCGGCGATACGCTCATCGAGTGACGGCGACTCGATCGTGCCCGGACAAACCGCGTTGCAGCGGACGCCCTGCTTGATGAAATCGGCAGCGACGGCTTTGGTCAGCCCGATCACGGCGGCTTTGGTCGCGCCATAGGCGTAGCGGTTCGGCACGCCGCGGATCGACGACACGGCAGAGGAGATATTGACGATCGAGCCGGACTTTTTTGCCAGCATCGCCGGCAGGAATGCCTTGATCATGCGGTGCATGGATTTGACATTGAGGTCGAATGAAAAGTCCCAGTCCTTCTCAGTGCAGTCGAGCACCGAGCCGTTGGCGACATAGCCGGCGCAATTGACCAGAATATCGACGGCGCCGAATTCGGCCGCGACCGACTTCGCCAAGGCATCGACATTCTGCTGCGACAGCACGTCGAGCTTTTGCCGCGCCTTGGCCTTGAGACTGGCGAGCTTGTCGTCGGCAATATCCGTCGCGATCACAATGCCGCCTTCGGCAATCAGGCCTTCGGCGATGGCGCGGCCGATGCCCTGCCCGGCCGCGGTCACCAGCGCGATCTTGTTTTGCACTCTGCCGCTCATGTCATGCTCCGTTCAATGCCGCGAGACTGACTTTCTGCTTGCCCTCGCTGTCGAAATTTTCGGGTGCGAGCCAGCGCTCGAAATTGCGTTTACGCTCCGGCCATTCGCTGTCGAGCATCGAAAACCAGGCGTCGTCGCGATTGCGGCCCTTGGCGATCAAGTGCTGGCGAAATGTTCCCTCGTAGGTAAAGCCGTAGCGCAGCGCAGCGCGGCGCGACGGGGCATTCAACGCATTGCATTTCCATTCATAACGCCGGTAACCGAGCGTCTCGAACACATAACGCGCCAACAGGTACTGGGTTTCGGTGCCGAGCGGCGTGCGTTGCAGCGTCGGCGAATAGAGCACGTGGCCGACCTCGATCACCCGCATCTGCGGCACGATCCGCAGCAGCGTGACGTAACCCATGGCGCGGTCCGTGGGATCGACGATGGCATAGGCGTACGGATCGTCCGCCGCCGCGCGCATGGCGATGAACGGCGTGAACTCGGCTTCGCTGGCGAACGGCCCATCGGTCGAAATATAGGTCCAGACGTGGTCATGGCCGCCGAAGGCCCGCCACAGATCCGAAGCGTGTTCGGGCTTGAGCTTTTCCAGCCGGCCGTAGCGGCCTTTCAGCACCACCGAACCCGGACGCTGCGCCGCCGTCGTATCGACCGGCAAGCCGATGGGCTGGCCGGTCTGCGGATGGGGTTCGGAATTGTCCGTCACGGCGCACTCTGCTGGCGATCGGCGGCAAAGAATTTGTTCAGCTCGGCATTGGTGATCAGCCCGTCAAAGCCGTCGAACTTGCCGTGTTCGGCGATGTCAGTCGCGACGCGAATGAAGGCATGCATGGCGACGCGGGCGAGCGATCCGCCGACGCTGATCCGGCGCACGCCCATGGCGGCGATATCGCCCACGGTGAAGCCGAAGGCGCCGCCATTGAGGAAATTCACTGGCTTGGGCGCCACCGCTGTCACCACGGCCTCGATCTGCTCACGGGTCTTGATGCCGGGCGCATAGAGACAATCGGCGCCGGCAGCCGCATAGGCTTTGAGGCGGCGGATCACGTCATCGAGATCGTTGACGCCGCGGACGAAATTTTCGGCACGCGCGGTGAACACGACGTCGCCGCCGGCGCGGTCGATCGCGGCGCGCGCCGCTTTGACGCGCGCCACTGCCATGTCGAGATCGTAGAGCGGCAGCACGCCATTGTTCGGCGAATCCTCGATCGACAACCCGGCAACGCCGGTCGCGACGCAGCGCGTGACATTCTCGGCAACGCCGTCGAGATCGTCGGCGAATCCATTCTCGAAATCGGCATTGAGCGGCGCATCGGTCGCCTCCGCCATCTCGCGGAAATGCGCCAGCACCTGATCGCGGCTTTGCGCGCCGTCGGCAAAGCCTTGGGAATGCGCATGGCCCGAGCTTGTCGTGGCCAGCGCTTTGAAACCCAGTCCCTGCAGATAGCGCGCGCCGCCGACATTCCACGGATTGGGAATGACGAAGCAACCGGATTCGTGAAGCTTACGAAAGGTTCTCCGCTTCTCGGCGGTCGAAGGACGGTTCGCTGTCATATTGGATCCCGGCAATCATCGGACAAGTTTCAATCGATGCGGCATTAGTGACTATCGCGCGGTACGAATTTCTGCGCCACCCGCTGATATTTTACCGCCGGCTGCAGCACCATGCCGCTGCCGAGCTGATCGACCATGGCGCGCTGTATTTCCTGCCACGGCGTCTGGCTCGGCGGATAGCGATAGCCGCCGTTCGTCTTCAGCAGAGCGGCGCGCTCTGCCAATTCTTCGGCCGAGATCAAAATATCGGCGGTGCCTTTATTCAGATCGATGCGCACGCGGTCGCCGGTTTTGAGCAAAGCCAGCCCGCCGCCGGCCGCAGCTTCCGGCGAGGCATTAAGGATGGACGGCGACCCCGACGTGCCGGATTGCCGACCGTCGCCGATACAGGGCAGCGCGGTAATGCCTTTCTTGATCAGTGCCGCCGGCGGTTGCATGTTCACCACTTCAGCGGAGCCGGGATAGCCGATAGGCCCGGCGCCGCGCATGAAGAGGATGGTGTATTCGTCGATGGCGAGCGCCGGATCGTCGATACGATGATGATAATCTTCCGGGCCGTCGAACACGACGGCGCGGCCTTCGAAGGCGTTGGGATCCTGCGGATTGCTCAGATAACGCTTGCGGAATTCGTCCGAGATTACGCTTGTTTTCATCACGGCATTGTCGAACAGATTGCCATGCAAGATCTTGAATCCGGCCTGAGGCTTCATCGGCTTCTGATACGGCCAGATGACGTCGGGATTATTCACTTTAGCCGGCGCCGCATTCTCCGCCATGGTGCGGCCATTGATGGTGAGCGCGTCGCCGTGGAGCTTTCCTGCGCTAAGCAATTCGTGCAACACAGCGGGCAAGCCGCCGGCGCGATAATAATCCTCGCCGAGAAAAGCGCCGGCCGGCTGCATATTCACCAACAGCGGCACGTCATAGCCGACCTTTTCCCAATCCTCGATGGTAAGCTCGACGCCGATATGGCGCGCGATGGCGTTGATATGAATCGGCGCATTGGTCGAGCCACCGATGGCCGAGCAGGCGATGATCGCGTTCTCGAACGCGGCACGCGTCAGAATATCGGAAGGTTTCAGATCTTCGCGCACGATCTCGACGGCGCGCAGGCCGGTGGCATAGGCCATTTGCGCGCGCTCGCGATAAGGCGCCGGGATCGCGGCGCAGCCGGGCAGCGACATGCCGAGCGCCTCGGCAAGCGCGTTCATGGTCGACGCGGTGCCCATCGTATTGCAATGGCCGATCGATGGCGCTGAGTCGGAAACGATATCGATGAATTCCTTGTAGGTGATCCTGCCTGCCGCCTGATCCTCGCGCGCCTGCCAGATCAAAGTGCCCGATCCCAGTAGCTTGCCGTCGCGGACGTAATCGAGCATCGGCCCGCCGGACAGCACGATCGCCGGTGTGTTCACGGTCGCCGCCGCCATCAAACACGCGGGCGTCGTCTTGTCGCAACCGGTCATCAGCACCACGCCGTCGAGCGGATAGCCGAACAGCACCTCGACGAGACCGAGATAAGCGAGATTGCGGTCAAGCGCCGCGGTTGGCCGCTTGCCGGTTTCCTGGATTGGGTGCACCGGAAATTCGAAGGCGATGCCGCCGGCGTCGCGAATGCCGGCGCGTACGCGCTGCGCAAGATCGAGGTGATGCCGATTGCACGGCGACAGATCGGAGCCGGTCTGCGCAATGCCGATGATCGGCCGGCCGGATGTCAGCTCTTCGCGGGTCAGCCCGTAATTGAGATAGCGCTCGAGGTAGAGCGCGGTCATGCCGGGATTGTCCGGATTATCGAACCACAATTGCGACCGCAGGCGGCGACTTTGCTGATTCGTGCCGTGGTTGCCCATCGCCATCTCCAGTTAATTTTATTCCCGCAAAGCACGGAACGCCTGCCTTGCGATTTCCGCAACGTCAGTTCCGCGCGCGGCTGTTCCTTCGATTAAACGCCGTGGCAGCGAAAAAATCTGCACCACACGCGATATAAAATTGGCTACAGCTCACGGCCGCGTTTAATCCGGAAGCAACGTCGCACGGTCCTCCCGCAGGGCAAAATACAGGAGTAAATCGCTGCGTAAATTATGCATTAAATAGCTGATTCACATAACAAATTGGTGAGAACGCCAAGCATTGTGCAGTGCCGAATCTCCATTAGGTAGGCGGGCAAGGGTGATGTTCCGCGATGGAGATTTCTCATGAAGTCGCTCAGGGTTAAATTGGCGCTCAGCGCCGTTGCCGTTGCCATGCTTGCGACACCGGCTTTCGCACAGCGCCCGCATCAGCGCGTGCAGAACGAGCGTTTGCAGACGCAGGATTATGTCGGTGGCGAGGCCTATCAGAACGCCGCGCCGCTGCACTATCCGGATTTCGGCGCCGACCGTACCGGAACCACGGAGTCCGAGGAGTCCGGCGCCCTGTTCAATCTCGGCCGCTAAGCGTTTTCACCTGGCTAAGTCTGAGTGCGATGGGGAAGCCCCGGCCATGGTGTCCGGGGCTTCCTGCATTTGCATTTGCTGGATTGTTGGGTTGAACTGAGACCGCAACAAACCGCCGGGGGAAATGCCATGCTGAAAACCGTCGCCGCCTTCGATCGCATCGGCGAAGAAAATGCCTTCGCCGTGCTGGCGCGCGCCATGCAGCTTGCGGCGCAAGGTCGCGACATCATCAATCTCGGCATCGGCCAGCCCGATTTCCGTACGCCGGATTTCATCGTCGAGGCGGCGGTGAAGGCGCTACGCGACGGTCATCACGGTTACACACCGGCGGTCGGCATCGTGCCGTTGCGCGAAGCGGTCGCCGCCGATCTGCACAAGCGCTTCAATGTCAGCGTGTCGCCGGACAATGTGATGATCATGCCCGGCGGCAAGCCGACCATGTTCATGTCGATCCTGATGTTCGGCGAGCCGGGTGTGGACATTCTCTATCCAGATCCGGGCTTTCCGATCTATCGCTCGATGATCGAATATACCGGCGCGCGGCCGATCCCGGTGCCGATCCGCGAGGAGAACAATTTTGCTTTCTCCGCGGAAGAAACGCTGAAGCTGATTACGCCGCAGACGCGGCTGCTCATTCTCAATTCACCGGCCAATCCGACCGGCGGCGTGACGCCGAAGGCCGAGGTCGACAAGCTCATCGCCGGGCTGGAACGCTTTCCGGATGTCGCGGTGATGTCGGACGAGATCTACGACCACATGGTCTATGACGGCGAGACGCATGTCTGTCTGTTGTCTTATCCGTCGATCCGCGACCGCCTGATCCTGCTCAATGGCTGGTCGAAGACCTATGCGATGACCGGCTGGCGGCTCGGCTACGCGATCTGGCCGGGAAAGCTTTACGACTTCACCCGCAAGCTCGCGGTGAACCTGCATTCCTGCGTCAATGCCTCGGCGCAATATGCTGGCCTCGCCGCGCTGACCGGTCCGCAGGACGAGGTGCACAAAATGGTCGCCGAATTCGACAAGCGGCGCAAAATCGTGGTCGCCGGCTTGAACAAGCTTCCCGGCACGTCCTGCGCCACACCGAGAGGCGCGTTCTACGCCTTCCCCAACATCAAACGTACCGGCTGGAAAGCGAAGGCGCTGGCCTCGGCGCTCCTTGAAGATGCCGGCATCGCGCTAATCGGCGGCCCGGATTTCGGCATTCTCGGCGAAGGCTATATGCGGGTGTCGTATGCCAACTCGACCGAGAACATCTTGAAGGCGCTCGACCGCATGGGCGAGTTTCTGGCAAGCCGCAAGGCGGCATGATCATCTTCAGTTCTTCTGCGCCAACCAAAACCCGACAACGACAATCGCAAGGCCGATCAACTGCGACACGCTTGGCGCTTCGCCCAGCGCGATAAAGCCGATCAAGAGCGTGAACGGCGGCACCAAAGCGGGAAACAGGGCGGCGCGGCCGGCGCCGAGCAAAATCACCGCGCGGGTGAAGAGAAACACAGCGCCCGCGCCGGCGAAGATGCCTTGCACGATCGCCTGCAGCAGATTCGGCCAAAATCCGGCGGCCAGAAAATTATCGAAACAGAAAAACAGCAACGGCAGGCCGGCGAGCGAGACGATACTGGTCAGCGCCACCGCCGGCATTGCCGAAATGCGCCAGAGTCGCAGCAGCATGCCGAAGATCGCAAAGGAGGAGCCCGCGGCGACGAACATCATGTCGCCGAGGAAGCCATGCGCGCCGATCGTGTGCAGCGCCTCAATGCCGATGATGACCAGACCGGCAACCATCGCCAGACCGCCGAGAATGCGTCGCGGCGGCAGCTTTTCGTTGAGGACGAGGCTCGAGAGGACGAGGCCGCCAAGCGCCGCACATGATGGCTGAATGATCGCGCCGTGGCCAAGCGGCACATAGACGTAGCCGTAATAGCTCCACAGCGCGAGCGGCAAGCCGCCGAACAATGTGATGGCGATGGCGCGCCACAGACCGACGCGGCCGAGATCGCCGAAATCGCCGAGGGCAGCGACGGGAATCAGCACGAGCCCCGCCCAAACATAGCGGTGCAGCGCCAAAACCAGAGGCGACATGCCGGTGAGAATGCCGTGCCGCGCGGCGACAAAACCCGCCGCCCAGCACAAAGCCGCGCCCGCGCCGCAAATGACCCCAAGGGCGGTCGGATGTTTGAACGTGGCAAATTGGGACGTCAGCGCCGGAGAATCATCCATTGCGAACCATTGGCACCTGCGGATCGCCGGAACAACACGCTATTCCTCATGCCTGACTTCGCCGAATGCGAAGCCGGAACTCGTGCGGGATCAGGCAAATATGTCGGATTCGGCGTCCTTGAGAAGCTCGGGCCCGCCGGTTGCGACGACGGAGCCGCCATCGAGCCGCACCACTGTGGTCGCGATCCGGCGCACTTCCGCGGGAGAATGGCTGACATAGACGATCGGAATGCCGGTATCGTCGCGCAGCCGCACCAGATAAGGCAGGATTTCGCGCTTATGGCCGATGTCGAGCGAGGCGAGCGGCTCGTCGAGCAGGAGCAGCTTCGGCCGCATCAGCAATGCACGGCCGACGGCAACGCGCTGGCGCTCGCCGCCGGACAATCGGCCCGGCCTCCGATCGAGCAGTCGTCCGATATCGAGCAATTTGGCGATGCGGGCAAACTCGCTTTCGTCACGCGGAACACCGCTCATGCGGCGGCCATAGTCGAGATTTTGCCGTACCGAGAGATGCGGAAATAGCCGGCCGTCCTGGAACACATAGCCGATGCGGCGCCGATGCGGCGGAACGTCGATGCCTTTCGCTGAATCGAACAACACCGCGTCATCGAGCGAGATCACGCCGCGATCCGGCGAGACGAGGCCGGCGATCATATTGATGACGGAGGTCTTGCCGGCGCCGGAGGGACCGAACAAAGCCGTCGCGCCATTCGTGGCTTCGAATTTTACGCTCAGCTTGAATGCGCCGAGCTGCTTTTCCACATCGACTGCAAGCACAGTCAGTCTCCGTGAAAGCGGATCGCGGCACGGCGGCTGAGCCATTCCGAGGCGAACAGCGCGGCAAAGGCGAGCACGACCGAAATCAAGACCAGCCGTCCGGCCGCAGCATCGCCGCCCGGAACTTGCGTCAGCGTATAGATCGCCGCCGAGATGGTCTGCGTCTCGCCCGGAATGTTGGAAACGAAAGTGATGGTGGCGCCGAATTCGCCGAGCGCGCGCGCAAAGCACAGAACGACGCCGGCAATGATCCCCGGCAAAGCGAGCGGCAGAGTCACAGAGAGGAACACGAAGATGCGATTGGCGCCGAGCGTGGATGCGGCATCTTCGAGCTTGCGGTCGATGGCTTCGAGCGCGAGCCGGATCGGGCGGACCATCAGCGGAAAGCCCATGATACCGCAGGCGAGCGCGGCACCGGTCCAGCGGAACGAGAACACGATGCCGAAATGATCGTAGAGAAAAGCGCCGACCGGCCCGCGCCGGCCAAACGAGATTAAGAGCAGATAGCCGGTCACGACTGGCGGCAGAACCAGCGGCAAATGGACAAGCCCGTCGAGCACGGACTTGCCCCAGAAATTGCGGCGGGCGAGAAGCCAGCCGATACCGAGGCCGAACGGCAGCGCGCACAACGTGGCCACGACCGAAATGCGAATCGTCAGTGCGACCGCAGTCCAATCGTCAGGTGAAAGCTCGAACAAGATAGATTCCGCCCGGCCACGCCTACGAGGTCGGCTTCAGCAGAACGGCAAAGCCATATTTTTCGAAGATCGCCTTGGCCGCGGCCGAGCGCAGGAATGCGAGATAGGCCGTCGCATCCGGCTTCGCATTTACCGTCGCCGCGACCGGATAGATGATCGGATCGTGCGAATCCTCAGGGAACGTGGCGACCACTTTCACGCCGGGCTCGACCTTGGCGTCGGTCGAATAAACGATGCCGAGCGGCGCCTCGCCGCGCGCAACCAGCGTCAGTGCGGCGCGTACATTCTGCGTCATCGCCATTTTCGGCTCGACCGCGTCCCAGACGCCGAGCTTTTGCAGCGCAGCCTGCGCATAGATGCCAACCGGTACGGCCTTGACGTCGCCAGTCGCAATGCGGCCGTCGCCGGCAAGCTTGACGAGATCGAAGCCCGGCTTGACGACGACGTTGTCAATCTTGGAATCCTTGGCTGCGATCAGGACCAGCGTGTTGCCGAGCAGATTGATCTTCGTGTCGTCCTTGATCAACTTTTTCTGCGAGCCGTAATCCATCCATTTCAGGTCGGCGGAAATGTACACATCAGCCGGCGCGCCGGCTTCGATCTGCTTCATCAGCGCCGAGCTTGCGTCATAGCTGGCAACGACCTTGATGCCGATCTTTGCGGTGAAGGCGGCATCGACATCGTCGAGCGCGTTCTTCATCGAGGCGGCGGCGAAGACGGTGATGGATTTGTCTTGAGCCGACGCTGTCTGCGGCGCAACGGCAATGACGACGGCGGCAGCGAGCGCCGCAAAGATTGTTCTTTTCAGCACGACGGTTCTCCAAAGCAGGTATGCGCGCAAGGGATGCGCGCCGGATCGCATGACCCGCAAACAGCTCCAAAAGCCATAATTTTGCGACAACCCGAGAACCGTCGTTCCAGGCACATCCGGTGCGCGCACGGCACGCCGTATGTCGCTTTTTCGATCATAGAGCCTCGCGGAAGGCGGGACAAGCTTGGCCCCTTCCCACACTCGATCCCGCTGCTATGTTCGCGGAAACATATTGCCGCAGGGCAACGAAAAGGGGAGCGAATTTGCCCGACACTGAAACGATCGCCGGCGACTTCGATTACATTATTGTCGGTGCCGGCTCGGCCGGCTGTCTGCTCGCCAATCGGTTGTCCTCCGATCCAAGTAAGCGCGTGCTGTTGCTCGAAGCCGGCGGCCGCGATAACTGGATCTGGTTTCACATTCCCGTCGGCTATCTGTTCGCCATCGGCAATCCGCGCTCGGACTGGTGTTTCAAGACCGAGCCGGAAGCGGGGCTGAACGGCCGCAGTCTCAATTACCCGCGCGGCAAGGTGATCGGCGGTTCGTCCGCCATCAACGCCATGATCTATATGCGCGGCCAGGCGGCGGATTACGATCATTGGCGGCAGCTTGGCCTCAATGGCTGGGGCTGGAACGACGTACTGCCATTTTTCAGAAAGCACGAAGATCACTTTATGGGCGAGAGCGTCGCGCATGCGGTCGGCGGCGAATGGCCGGTTTCGGCGCCGCGCGTGCGCTGGGATTTGCTCGATGCGTTCCGCGCTGCCGTCGAACAGGCCGGCATCAAATCCATCCCCGACTTCAATCGCGGCGATAACGAAGGCTGTTGCGCTTTCCACGTCAATCAGACGCGCGGCCGGCGTGTATCGACAGCGCGGGCCTTTCTCAAGCCCGCGCTCAATCGGCCGAATCTGCGGCTTGAAACCGGTTGTCTGGTTGACGGCATCGTGTTCGACGGTAAGCGCGCCACGGGCGTGCGCTGGAAGCAGAACGGCCAAGGGCAGCAGAACGGCCAAGGGCACCTGGCGCGCTGCCGCGGCGAAGTCATTCTTGCGGCGGGCTCGATCGGCTCGACGCAAATTCTCCTGCTTTCCGGTGTCGGGCCGGCGGCGCACTTGCGGGAGCACGGCATTTCCGTCGTGCTCGACCGGCCCGGCGTCGGTGCGAACCTGCAGGACCATCTGCAGCTGCGCATGATCTATAAGGTCGACGGCATCGCCACGCTGAACGAGCGCTATCACGCGCCGCTCGGCTTCGCGCGCATGCTCGCCGAATATGCGCTGTTCCGGCGCGGGCCCTTGACGATGGCGCCGTCGCAGCTCGGCCTGTTCACCCGGTCCGACAGCGATCAAGACCGCGCCAATCTGCAATATCATGTGCAGCCATTGTCGCTCGATAAATTCGGCGACCCGTTGCACAAATTCCCTGCTTTCACTGCGAGCGTCTGCAATCTGCGGCCGACGAGCCGCGGCATGGTGCGGCTGCGCTCCGCCAATCCGACCGATGCGCCGGCGATCAAGCCGAATTATCTCTCGACCGATGATGACCGCCACATCGCCGCGCACGCGATCCGGCTCACGCGGCGTATCGCGTCACAGCCGGCGCTCGCGCCGTTTCATCCCATCGAATATTTGCCAGGAACCGCCGCGCCTGACGACGACGAACAGGCTCTGATCAAGGCGGCGGGCGATATCGGCACCACTATCTTTCACCCAGTTGGCACCGCGAAAATGGGACTGCCGAGCGATCCGATGATGGTGGTCGACGAGCGGCTGCGGGTCACGGGCCTCGAACGGCTGCGCATCATTGACGCCTCGGTGATGCCGAGCATCACATCCGGCAATACCAATGCGCCGACCATGATGATCGCGGAAAAGGGCGCCGCCATGCTCCGTGAAGACGCCAAGGCGCTCGCATAAGGTCCCCGCATCATGAACGCAGCATTGCGCGCAAAATCTATCCTCATTGATCCGCGCGCCGAATGGCAGACGATCGAGAGCGAGAATGGCGATCCAGCCTATGTGCTGACCCGCTATGTGACGCTGTTCGCGGTCATCCCGAGCCTGTTCGGCTTCATCGGCGCTTGCCTGATCGGCGCCGCGGCACAAAGCGGTGCGATCGTGCGCACGCCACTGCTTGACGGCTTGTTCGGCGCGATTTTCGGTTACGTGATGGCCTGCGCCAGTGTGCTGGTCATTGCCCTCGTGATTCAGGTCCTGGCGCCGATATTTGGCGGGCGGCGCAGTTTCGACGGCGCGTTCAAGCTCGCAGTCTATTCCTTCACGCCGTTTTGGCTTGCCGGAATATTTTTGTTGCTTCCGGGCCTGCATTTCCTCGTGCTGTTGGCTTTTTACGGCCTCTACATTCTGTGGCTCGGCCTGCCGCGACTGGCCAAGGTGCCGGGCGAAATGTCGCTGACCTTCGCAATCGCCATCACCGCCACCGCGGCGGCACTGATCTACGCCGCCGCGGCGCTGCAGCACACGATATTCGGCACGCCGGGGTTTTAGCTTCTCTGCCGCGAACCTTACGGCGCGTTGACCACCTGCTTGCAGGCCGGCGGCAGACCGGCGAGCGTCATCGCCGGTTTCGGTTTCGGCGGAGTCGGCTGCGGCGCCGGATGCAATGTCAATTCCTTGAACCAGAAGTCCAGCTCGTGGCCGCAACCGTCACCTGGCTCCGCCGGCGTCTGCGGCTTGCATTCCTTGCTGTCGGCCGGGCAGGCGATGCGGACGTGAAAATGCTCGGCATGGCCCCACCACGGCCGCACCTTCGACAGCCAGGCGCGATCCGATCCGGCCTCACTGCACATTTCCTTCTTGATCGCGGCGTTAACGAAAATGCGCGTCGTCACCGGATCAAGCGCCGCGGTGCGGATGAGCGCGGTGCGCTCGGGCGTCCACACTTTGTGATCGACGTCGAGCCCGTCCGTCTGCACCATGTTCACCGCGCCGTTCATTTCGCGCTCCTCGCGGGTCTGCACATGATCCGGCATCGGCGTGAACCAGATATCGGCATCGAGCCCGATCTGATGGCTGGCATGGCCTGAGAGCATCGGGCCGCCGCGCGGCTGCGACATGTCACCGACCAAGAGTCCGCTCCACTCCTGCTTGGCGTGCGTGGCGAACCGCTCGAGAAACGTGATCAGCGCCGGATTGCCCCAATTGCGATTGCGCGACAACCGCATCACCTGCCAGTTCGGTCCGGTGATTGGCAGCGCAACGCCGCCGGACAGACAGCCGTCGGCATAGCCGCCGATGGAACGCGCCGGTCCAGCGAGCGGCGCGGTCTTGCGGGCGAACAATTCCCTGGCCGGCGTGTTCGGTGCATTCGGATTTTCCAGCGGCGGCAACGGCATGGGATTGAGCGTGCCTGGCGGCGTCGGATCGGCATTGGCTTGCGCGCGCGCCGAGCAAGCACCGGCAACGACAGCGGCCGATACAGCCGAGACAATCGCCAAGCTGCGTAGAATGCGAAAAGAGGCGAGCATCATCTTTTCCTATTTTGCGGCTTTCTTCTTCGCCCCGGACCGACTCGTCTTGGCTGTTCTCGTCTTGGCCGTATGGCCTGCCGCACCCGGCTTGCCGCGATAGGCCACTGCGCGGGCACGGCGCAGATACGCTGCCGCGAGTCGCTCCGCGTGTCCAGTTACGAAGAGATTTTCTTCGTTGCCTTCAAGCGCGAGCAGCCGCTGTTCGGTTACCGCATGCGGCTCGATACCACCGTCATGCAGAATGTGGCCGACAGAGAGGCCGCGCGCCGCCAGCGCCCGCGCGATCAACAGACAGCGATGGCATTCGAGCGGCTCGCGTTCCGAGCACATCATGCAGAGCCGGCTGCGCGCTGCCTCCGCAACGAGGCGATCGAGCCCGGCCTGGAAATCCGCCTGCCGCGCCATGGCTTCGAAATCGGCAAGACCGTCGCGATAGAGCGCGGAATCTTTCGGCCGCCCGCCAAGCTCGACGCCATAAGCGGTGTAGCCGATGCCCGCTTCGGCAAGCAGCGGCGCGAGGTTCTTGGCGGAAAACCACGGACAGAAGCGAGAGAACGGCGTCGAGCGCACGTCGGCGATCACGTTCACACCGGCCGCACGCTGCATCGCAATAAAGCGATCGGCAGGGATGTTGGAATGACCGATGCTGAACAGATCGAACGCCGTCATCGTTGCTAATTAATGTCCGACTAGTGTTGTTAATTTGATGGCGCCTGCGCTCGCGGTTAACCGTCGCGGCGCCGGTAACTTTACAAATATGCGCGATTGAGCGCTAAGCTAGATCGTTGGTTGAGGTTGCAGCATAACAGGGCTGGGAAGTGTCATGCTCGGTTTCTTGTTTGGCTTCTTGCGCAGTTTCTCGCACAGCTCGTTCCGCATACGCGTGCTTTGCGCTTCGGCCGCTTTAGGCTTCATCGTATTCGGCGCCGTCACGCGGGCCGACGCCTCTATCATGGTCAATATCGACCGCTCCAGTCAGCGCATGTCGGTGACGGTCGACGGCATGCCGCGCTACAGTTGGCGGGTCTCGACGGCGCGCGCCGGCTATGTCACGCCGCCCGGCACCTATCATCCGCAAATGCTGGCGCGGCAATGGTATTCAAAGAAATATTACAATTCGCCGATGCCGCATTCGATCTTCTTTTACGGCGGTTTCGCCATCCACGGCACTTACGAGATTTCGCGGCTGGGCGGGCCGGCGTCGCATGGTTGCGTCCGGCTCGACCCCGGTAATGCGGCCACGCTTTTCAATCTCGTCCAGCGCGAAGGCATGGGCGCGACGACCATTGTGATTCACTAAGCCTGATCCGATTCTACTCAATCGCATCTACGTGCCGCGGCGATTCTGGCCGATCGCCCAGACATAGGCGGCGACGGCAGCAACGTCGGAGTCCGACAGCGGCGCGCCGCCCTTCGGCGGCATCGGCACCTCGTAATTGTGCGGCCGCGGCACGCCATTGACGATGGTTTCCGTTATCGACTTGAGGCTGCCGTCGCCGATCAGCCAGCGGCCTTTCACCAGCGACGGCGCTTGCGGACCGCCGCGCGCGTCCGAGCCATGGCAGCCGTCGCAAGTGCCGCTGGCTACCTCGCCGTGGAAAATCCTGTCGCCGAGTGCGACCTGCTCTTTTGTGGCGCCGGGAGGAACCGGCAGCGAGGCCGCGCTGGGCCGGCCGGCGTCGGGGTGGACACCCTCCGGCGGTCCAGGCTCACCAGTGCTTGCGGCGGCGATCTTGGGCGCTGCCGCGAGCGGCGCATCAGCCGCACCGTGATAGGTGATCCGCCAGATGCGGCCGTGCTTGTCGTCGGAGACAAAGAGCGCGCCGTCAGGCGCCATGGCGAGACCGGTCGGGCGGAACGCCGCCTGCCCGGGTTCTTTGATCGTGCCGGCAAAACCATCGGCGAAGACGATAAAGTCTCCGGCAGCTTTGCCGTCCTTGAGCGGTTGGAACACGACGTTGTAGCCGCCCTGCGGCAGCGGCGCACGATTCCACGAGCCATGGAAGGCGATGAAAGCGCCGTCGTGATAAGCGGCCGGAAACGCCTTGCCGGTATAGATCAAAAGATCGTTCGGCGCCCAATGCCCGGGGAATGATGCTACCGGCGGCGTCTTTTCGGCACAGATTCCGATCTTCTTGCCGCCGTCGCCGCCATATTCCGGCGCCAGAACGAGCTTTTGCTGATCGCGGTCGTAATAGCATTCCGGCCAGCCGTAATCGGAGCCCTTTTGCAGGAGCACGATTTCCTCGGCTGGTTGCTCCGCACTCTGCTGCGGCGTGTAAAGGCTGGAAAAGTTCTGCGAGAGCTGGTCGCGGCCATGCTGGGTCGCGAACAGGCGTCCGGATGAATCGAACCCGAATCCCTCGCCGTTGCGCAGCCCGGTGACGTAGCGCTCTGCCGCCGAGAAACGCTGGCCGGCTTTGTTGGCGTCATAGAGCCATGTGCCGGCGCGAGTTTCGAGTTCGGTGCAGGGATTGTGCCCGGGCGAGTTCGGCATGCGGTTTTCAGCTTGGCAGGAATTCGTGGCCGAGCCGAGATCGACATAGACGCGGCCCTGAGCGTCGATAACGAAGGGGTGCATGGGGTGATCGCCGGTGAGCGGCAGCCCCGAAAGGACGATCTCCGGAGGACCGTGAGGCGCAATCGAATCCGCCGGGATGGCGTAGCGGATGATCTTGTCGTTCTGTTCGGCATAAACCGCTCCATTGTAAAAAGCGATGCCGCTGCCGCCCGCGGAACCTTGCGCCGACGCCATCGCCGAAGCGCTCGATCACGTCGGCTTTGCCGTCGCCGGTTGAACCCTTGAGCGCCACTAGAAAACCGCCGGCGGGCGGCGCATCGTTGCGGAAATAGCGGCCGCTCCACGTGTTGACATAGAGCACGCCATTGGGCGCGACGGCCATGTGGCGGACGTGACCGATATTGTCGGCAAAGACCGTCGCACAGAATCCCGGTGACAGCGTAAGGCCGCCATTATCGCCAGAGCAGGTGTTGCCTTGCTGGGAGGATGAACCCGGGGCAGTTCCGGATTGGGCCGACGCTGCTTCGACAGCCAAAAGCATGCAGATGAGGAACACTGGCCAGCCGACGGATCGATACCAGAGATGACGAACGGAGAGGCTGCGTAAGGCGGAGAAACGGTCCGGCATAACGGTCCTCCGAGTTGCAACACGCCTGTATCATTGCGGCGACATACTCCAGCAATGAGGCAGGCGATGAACCGCAGATGGCGTCGCGGAAAGTTGATCGGAAGCGTTACCCATCGGCCAGGGCGGCGTTTTACGTCGAGATTACTTTCAGCTCGCCGTTCGGCCTCTTTTTTCAGAACCGGGACTGCGGAGCGCCTATTGCTCTTTGCAACCTAAGGTATAGTCTGCGCTTCGTCGCAGCTTTTGGAAGCGGCCTTCACCGATCAACCCGAAGGGGGTGCTGCCGTGGTCAGTGTAACGAATTCAAATTCGACCCTAACGGTCAAAGCCTATCGCGGCGACGCAAAAACGCTGCTCGCGTTCAATGTCGGCAAACAGAATGCGAAGAATCTCGCGGGATTTACAATCCAATGCGCGCCGCAACAACAGGGCCAGGATCCCTATTACCTCTTCAATGAACTGCAGTACGAAACGCCCGCCGACCATGCGCAAGACCCGAAGGAGCCCGCGCGCTCAAGCATCAACGCGCCGATCTTCAAATTCCGCTGGGTGCACGTGCCCGGCGTGGTTCACCAGGGCGTCGATCCATTTTTCGGCGACTATAAATACACAGTGACGCCACGCTACTTGAAGAACGGCTCGCTGCAGCCGCTCGATCCAACGCTCAGCGTTACGGTCGCGATCCCGGTCAACAAGTTTGCAAAAGGCAATCTCGAACTTGGCTTCACGCGGGGCTACACGCAGTCGCAGGCCTTCGACACCCATTTCGGCAAGAACGCCCTCATTCAACCGAACCCGCCTAAATTTATGTTTGATACGAGCGTCCAGTCCGGCACCAACGCTCAGGGTCAGACCTTTACCTATCAGCAGGAATACGAATGGCTCGGCTTCACCGCGCGAGAGAAGGTATTCGGTCTTCTCAATGACGTCCTCGGCAATGCGTCAAGCGCGATAGACCTGTTTGCCTATAATCTCGACGAGCCGGATATCTTGAAAATTCTATTGGAATTGGGAAAGCAGAAGCGCATCCGCATCGTACTCGACAATTCCAAAGACAATCACGATGAGTCGAAACCAACCGCTGAAGACCAATTTGAGGAATTATTCGACAAGACCGCAGGCAAAGAGGCGTTGAAGCGAGGGAAGTTCGGCCGCTATGCGCATGATAAAGTCGTCATCGTCTACAGCGATAGCGCAAGAAAAAATCCAGTCAAAGTGCTCACCGGAGCGACCAATTTTTCCGTGACCGGCGTCTACGTCAATTCCAACCATGTTTTGATCTACAACGATCCGCAGGTGGCGGGTCTTTACGCGGGCGTCTTTGAAGAAGTGTGGTCGACGGATATCAAGAAGGCGCCCTATATTCCGTCGAGCTGGTCGAGCAAGACTTTTTCATCGGCGACGACAAACACGCCGAAAACTGATTTTACGTTCGCCCCGCACGATCCGGATATGACTGCGAGCGTGCTCAAGACAATCACCAGCCGCATTGCCGCCGAGGGCGCCAAGAGCAGCAAGGTAGGTAGCGTGTTATTCGCCGTGATGCAGATCGACACTCCGGCGCCCAAGAGCAACGGCAAGAGCAAAAGCAAAGGCAAAACCACAGCAAAGCCAGCCAATAATCCCGTCTACACCGCGCTCAACACGCTGCATAAGAACGATAAGATTTTCAGCTACGGGATTTCGGATGCACCAGGCGGCATTTCACTCTATCCGGTCGGAAAGAAGACGGGCGTTCTGGTCACCGGAAAGCCAATAAACACCGTCCTGCCGCCACCTTTTGATCAGGTGCGAACGATCTCGGGTTTCGGACATCAGGTGCATCACAAGTTCGTCGTTTGCGGCTTCAACACTGCCGATGCTGTCGTTTTCTGCGGCTCGTCGAACCTCTCCAACGGCGGTGAGGAAAACAATGGCGACAACCTCCTCGCCATCCACGATACCGACATCGCCACGGTGTTCGCTATTGAGGCGCTGGCCCTTGTCGATCACTTCGATTTTCTCGACCGCAGCTCGAAAGGAAAGAAAGGCAAGGACCCCAGCAAGACGCCAGCCCCGGCATCGCAGCACCAGGCGGCGATGGATGCGCACATGTATCTGCCGACGGACGACAAATGGACCGCAAGATATTTCGATCCGAAAGATCTGCACTCAGTCGATCGGCAATTGTTCGGCAGCTAGACGCGGCTATGGGGCGCCGACGCTGCGCCCTCACACATCCACTTTCAGCGCCGCGATGAAGGCTTCCTGCGGGATGTCGACCTTGCCGAACTGGCGCATGCGCTTTTTGCCTTCTTTCTGCTTGTCGAGCAGCTTGCGCTTGCGCGAGACGTCGCCGCCGTAGCATTTCGCGGTGACGTCTTTTCTGAAGGCGCGCACGGTTTCGCGGGCGATCACCTTGCCGCCGATCGCGGCCTGGATCGGCACCTGGAACATGTGCGGCGGGATCAGCTCTTTGAGCTTCTCCGCCATGGCGCGGCCGCGGCTTTCGGCGCGCGTCCGGTGCACCAGCATGGCGAGCGCGTCGACCGGATCGCCGTTGACCAGCATCTGCAGCTTGACGAGATCGGCCGGGCGGTAATCCGTGAGGTGATAATCGAACGACGCATAGCCGCGCGAGACCGATTTCAGCCGGTCATAGAAATCGAACACCACTTCGTTGAGCGGCAGAGCATATTTGGCGAGCGCGCGGTTGCCGACATAGGTCAGCTCTTTCTGCTCGCCGCGCCGATCCTGGCAGAGTTTCAGCACCGCGCCGAGATATTCGTCGGGCGTCAGGATCGTCGCCTCGATCCACGGCTCCTGCATTTCCTCGATATGGTTCGGATCCGGCATATCGACCGGATTATGGATTTCCAGATTCTCGCCGTTGCGCAGCTTGATCTTGTAGATCACCGACGGCGCGGTCGCGATCAGGTTGAGATTGAATTCACGCTCGAGCCGCTCCTGGATGATCTCGAGATGCAGCAGTCCGAGGAAGCCGCAACGGAAGCCGAAGCCGAGCGCGGCGGAGGTTTCCATCTCGAAGGTAAAGCTTGCGTCATTCAAACGCAGCTTGCCCATCGCGGCGCGCAGATCTTCGAAATCGGCGGCATCGACCGGGAACAGGCCGCAGAACACGACCGGGATTGCAGGGCGGAAGCCGGGCAGCGGCTCCGCCACCGGCTTCTTGTCGTCGGTGATGGTGTCACCGATCCGCGTATCGGCGACTTCCTTGATCGAGGCGGTGAGAAAGCCGATTTCGCCCGGGCCGAGTTCGCCGAGTTCGACGCGCTTGGGCGTGAAAATGCCGACGCGATCGACATCATAGGCGGCGCCCGTGCCCATCATGCGAATGCGCTGGTCTTTCTTAAGGACGCCATCGACAACGCGGAACAGCACGACGACGCCGAGATAGGCGTCGTACCAGGAATCGACCAGCAGCGCTTTCAGCGGCGCCGAAGGATCGCCCTTGGGCGGCGGCAGGCGATGCACGATGGCTTCGAGCACTTCGCCGATATTCAAGCCGGTCTTCGCCGAGATCAGGATCGCGTTCGAGGCATCGAGCCCGATCACATCCTCGATCTGCTGCTTGATCTTGTCGGGCTCGGCCGCCGGTAGATCGACCTTATTGAGGACCGGCACGATCTCGTGATTGTTGTCGAGCGCCTGATAGACGTTAGCGAGCGTCTGCGCCTCGACGCCCTGGCTGGCATCGACCACAAGCAGCGAGCCTTCGCAGGCAGCAAGCGAACGGTTGACCTCGTAGGCGAAGTCGACATGGCCGGGCGTGTCGATGAGGTTGAGGACGTAATCCTTGCCGTCCTTGGCGCGGTAATTCAGCCGCACCGTCTGCGCCTTGATGGTAATGCCGCGCTCGCGCTCGATATCCATGGAATCGAGCACCTGTTCGACCATTTCGCGCGCTTCGAGCCCGCCGGTCGACTGGATCAGCCGGTCGGCCAGCGTCGATTTGCCATGATCGATATGGGCGATAATCGCGAAATTGCGGATGTTTTCGATTGGGACGGCAGCCATGAGGCGCAGATAACACCGGCGCAGAGGAGCGGCAAGCGGCAGGCGCCGTGCAGGGGCTACTTCGCCGCCCATGCCTGGCAATTATGCCGGGCATCCGCCTCTTGAACACTGGGAAGCCAAAGACCTCAAATCAATACCGGTACTGATCGGTCTTGTACGGGCCGCTCACCGGAATGCCGATATAGCTCGACTGCTTGTCCGAAAGCTTGGTCAGCTTCACACCGATCTTGTCGAGATGCAGTCGCGCGACCTTTTCGTCGAGATGTTTCGGCAGCGTGTAGACCTTCTTCTGGTACTTGCCGGGATTGCCCCACAGCTCGATCTGCGCCAGCGTCTGGTTGGTGAACGACGACGACATGACGAAGCTCGGATGGCCCATGGCATTGCCGAGATTGACCAGGCGGCCTTCGGACAGAAGGATGATGCGCTTCTGATCGGGGAATTCGATCTCGTCGACCTGCGGCTTGACGTTGAACCATTTCAGGTTCTTCAGCGCGTGAACCTGAATCTCCGAGTCGAAATGGCCGATATTGCAGACGATGGCGCGATCCTTCATCTTGCGCATGTGCTCGATGGTGATGACATCGACATTGCCGGTCGCGGTGCAGAAGATGTCGGCGCGGGGCGCGGCCTCTTCCATCGTTACCACTTCATAGCCTTCCATCGCCGCCTGCAGCGCGCAGATCGGATCGATCTCCGACACCATGACGCGGCAGCCGGCCTGGCGCAGCGACGCGGCCGAGCCCTTGCCGACGTCGCCAAAGCCCGCGACCATCGCCACTTTGCCAGCCATCATGACGTCGGTGCCGCGGCGGATGCCGTCGACCAATGACTCACGGCAACCGTAGAGATTGTCGAATTTCGACTTGGTGACGCTGTCATTGACGTTGATGGCGGGGAACAGCAGCTTGCCGTCCTTCTCCATCTGATAGAGCCGGTGGACGCCGGTGGTGGTTTCCTCCGACACGCCTTTGATGCTGACGGCGAGCTTGGCGAACCAGTCCGGCTTTTCCTTCAGCGTGCGCTTGATCAGCGCGTAAAAGACTTCCTCTTCCTCGTTCTCGGGCTTGTCGAGGAACGCGGTGTCGCCCTTCTCGGCGCGCAGGCCGGCGTGGACCAGCATGGTGGCGTCGCCGCCGTCGTCGAGGATCATGTTCGGCAGGCCGCCGTCGTCCCATTCCAGAATTTTGCGGGTGTATTCCCAATAGTCCTTGAGGCTCTCGCCCTTCACTGCGAAGACCGGCGTGCCGGCGGCGGCGACCGCGGCCGCGGCGTGATCCTGCGTCGAATAGATGTTGCAGGAGCACCAGCGCACGTCGGCGCCGAGCGCTTTGAGCGTCTCGATCAGCACGGCGGTCTGGATGGTCATGTGCAGCGAGCCGGCGATGCGCGCGCCCTTCAACACCTGCTTCGGCCCATATTCCTCGCGCGTCGCCATCAGGCCGGGCATTTCGACCTCGGCGATCACGATCTCCTTGCGGCCCCATTCGGCGAGCCCGATGTCTTTGACCACGTAATCCGAGGGCGACAGGGTCTTTGCGGCTTTGCTCGTGCTCATTTGGCGGTCCTCTGGCGGCGGGCTTTGATTTGCGCGGTTCGGGCGTGGCTATAGCAGGGTGTCACGGTTACGGCAATAAAGACATAAAGATACCTTTATGTCCTTGGGTTCAGGCGGATTTAATGCGGCTTTCTTGCCAGTGCAAAGCAATCCATGGCCGCAGTTTTGGCCTCGATTGCCCGCTTCTGACAATGACCGAAAGCGCGCGGAGTTTGCCCTTAGCTTGGCTCAGTTCTTGGCCGGCTCGGCTGTCGTGGCGCGCGGCGTCGTCCGCACAACGCCGGCCTGAGCCAGAGCCGCTGCGATCTGCTGCATGCGGTTGATCAGTTCGACCGCCGCGGCAGGCGGCAGCACCAGGCGGCAGGCCGGATAGCGGCGGCCGGTGATCTGCGTATTGGGCCTGACTTCGTCGAAACGGGTGACGCCGAATTCGATGCGCAGCGTCTGGCCGTCGAAGATCAGCCCGGTGATGGAATCGGCGAAAGTCTCGGCCATGTCAGCATTATCGAGATAGCGGACTGCGGCTTGTTGCCGTTCGGGCGCGGTCGCGGGAGCCGCCGGCGCGGCGGGGGTGCCAGCGCCCTTCGAGCTTGTCGGTTCGGCCATCTGTCTGTTCTCCTTCCGCGAATGCTTCGAACTCGAAATATTTGATTGCGACGGTTCTTTAGCGGTCTTTTGCGACGGTTTTGAAGTGCTGCGTTTCGGCATCGTTCTTGAACTCTACCAGCCAATCTGAGATCGGCAGGCGGATCAATCCGCCTCACCGAAACGCGTCTCGATGAGGGTCGCCAAGGCATCGACAACCTCGGCCGCCTGCGGTCCGGTGGCCTCGACGGAGATCGACGTGCCGGGCGCAGCGGCCAGCATCATCAGGCCCATGATCGAGGTGCCGCCGACCGTTTCAGGACTGTCGCCACAACGCTTGACCCGCACATCGGCGTCGAATTTCTCCACGGTCTGCACGAATTTCGCCGAGGCCCGCGCATGCAGGCCTTTCTTGTTGCAGATGACAAAAACCCGCGCCACGGCGTTCTCGGATGCCGGTTGGGATGCCGGCTCGTTCTGACCGCTATGGGCCGGTTCATTCATTTCCCGGTGAGAACGCGGCTGGCGATGGTGACGTATTTGCGCCCAGCCTCTTGAGCGGCCGCGACAGCTTCGGCGAGCGGACATTCGTCGCGGACCTTGGCGAGCTTGACCAGCATCGGCAGATTGATGCCGGCGAGCACTTCGACCTTGGGCCGGCTCATCACGGAGATGGCGAGGTTCGACGGCGTGCCGCCGAACATGTCAGTGAGGATCGCGACGCCGTCGCCGGAATCGACCCGGCGCACCGCCTCGATGATGTCCTTGCGGCGCTCTTCGACGTCGTCGTCAGGGCCGATGGTGACGGATTCGATCTGCGCTTGGGGTCCGACCACGTGCTCCAGGGCCGCGCGGAACTCAACAGCAAGCCGGCCGTGGGTAACGAGCACAAGACCGATCATGAAACTCCCCGCGGGCGCTTCCCGTTTGCGCCGCACGAAAGGTTGCCCATCATGACCATCCAAAGTCCGTGCGCAAGGGGCATTTTGAGCAAAATCTGAGGGTTGTTGCATCGCGGTAAAGACGGTCGCTTGGGGCTCGGGTGCCGTGCTGGAATGCCGTCCTGGAACCGGCAATGGCGGCCGGTTGTCGAATTATCGAAGCCACGCAACGACCAGACTCGGTTCTGAAAAACTCTTAGTTTCTTCTTGGACCATTATGGTTAACCAATCGCCAATGGGCCGGTTGCCAAAGAACTCTTGCAGCAGCGATCAAGGGTTAAACGGCCCCGGAGTCAATCCTCAAGTCGGTAGCTAGCGCCCCTGACGTGATAAGCGCGAGCACGCCGGGCAAGGCCGCAACGCCTTCTGGCAGGGCCAATCGCGGTAATTTGACGGTTTCAAGCATCGCGTGCTGGCGTTCCGGCAGCCTTTCGGCGTCTTTAGCCGCGAGATCGACCACCAGGCCGACCACAGCGCAGGGCTCATAGTCGAGGCGAAAAATCCCGGCGCCGCGGACCTCGATCAGGCCGGCCAGCGTCTCCGCCGGGCGCGCCAGGAGCCGTCCGCCGGCGTTTTCCAGGTGAACGCGGTCGTCCCCGATCAGCCGGGTGAACAGAAGCCGCTGTGATCGGCCAGCCTCGATCAGGTCGAGCGCCAGCCGCGATTTGCCTGCGCCTGACGGTCCGCGGATCAGCACCGCGCGTGCGCCAACCAGAACCGCCGAGGCATGAACAGTACCGGTCATCAGGTGGCTGTCATTACACGCCGAAAACTGCATGACACGCTAAAACTACATGACACGCTAAAACTACATGGCCGGCAGGCGGACGATGAACCGCGCGCCGAGCACTTTCAGCTCGCCATCGGGACCGGGCGTGCCGAGCCGGTTTTCGACCCAGATCGAACCGCCATGCGCATCGACGATCTGTTTGGAGATCGACAGCCCGAGGCCGGAATTCTGGCCGAAGCCTTGGTGCGGGCGGTCGGTGTAGAAGCGCTCAAAGATCTTGTCCAGCGCGTGCGGCGGCACGCCCGGTCCGTCGTCGTCGACAAAGATCTCGAGCTGATTGCGCAGCCGCCGGCAGACCACGCGCACGATGCCGCCGGGCGGCGAGAACGATCGCGCATTCTCGATCAGATTGTCGATGACCTGACCGAGACGAGAGTCGTGACCCGGCACCTGGAACGTGCGCGGCGCGCCGCCTTCGAAGCGCAAGGTGACGTTGACGGCGTCGCCGCGCTTCACCTCGTTGGCGACCGCGACCAGCGTGTTGAGCAATTTGGCGAAGTCGACCGGCTCCACTTCCTGGCGCTGCAATTCGGCATCGAGCCGGCTCGCATCGGCGATGTCCGAGATCAGCCGGTCGAGCCGCTTGACGTCATGCTGAATGACGCCGAGCAGGCGGCCGCGGCTTTCTTCGGTCTTGGCCACCGGCAGCGTCTCCACCGCCGAGCGCAACGAGGTCAGCGGATTTTTCAGTTCATGCGACACGTCGGCGGCAAAACTTTCGATCGCCTCGATGCGGCTATAGAGCGCGTTGGTCATGTCGCGCAGCGTGCCGGACAAGTGGCCGATTTCGTCGCGCCGCTTGGTGAAATCGGGAATTTCCACACGCGAGCGAATGCGCCGCCGCACGCTTTCGGCGGCGTCGGCGAGGCGCCGAACCGGCTCGGCGATGGTGCCGGCGAGCAGGATCGACAACACGATCATCACGCCGGCGGCGACCAGAAACACCTTGATGATGGCGAGCCGTTCGGCCTCCACCATGTCGTCGATATCGGCGCCTTGCGTCGACAGCATCAATGCGCCGCGCACGGCGCGGAAGCGCTGCACCGGCACCGCGACCGAGACGATGACGTCACCGCGCTCGTTCACGCGCACCATGCTGGCATCGGCGCCATTGAGCGCCTGCGCCACTTCCGGATAGCCCCGGCCGTCGTCGGGGCCGAGTTCGTGATAGACCGGCAGATCGCCGCGGCCGAGCCACATCCGCACCGCGATGAAGGCGCGCCTGAAGAAGCCCGGTTTTTCCTCGGTCGGCGGCGGCAGGTCGAAGCGCAGCACGTCGCCGCGGCCGAACAGATTGCGGGTGTCGACCAAGAGCACGCCGTCGCGGTCGTAGATGCGGGCACGCGTCTTGGTCGGCGACACCAGCCGCCGCAGGATCGGCGCCACGCGCTCGGGATTGATCGGGAAATCGATGCCGTAGAGCGCGTCTTCGCTGGGGCCGTAGCTTTCGCCCGGATGCAGATTGAGCAGCTTGTCGGGATCGAGCGTGATCGAGGAATCGGTTTCAACCGTCGCCGACGAGGCGATGGCGCCGGCGATGATCTCGCCTTGCACCTGCAAGCTTTGGATACGCGCGTCGATCAAGCCGGCGCGAAACTGCGAGAGAAAAATGATGCCGATGGACAGGACCACGAGGCCGGTGACGTTGAGAACGACGATGCGCCGCGTCAGGCTCGACGAGCTTTGGGTGACGAAGAACTGCGCGCCGCGCGCGAGCCAGTCGCGCAATCGGGCGCGGCCCCCTGGCCGTGCGGTGCCATCGTCGGGACTGTGAGACTCGGGGCGGTCGTCCGCCCGGCCATTCAGGCGATCCGCGATTTGCGGCGCCTGTTTGGACGCGACATCGCCCGAGACATGCCCTGAGACCTGCGTCTCCGCGTCTGCGCTGTCTATGGTTCGATCGAGCACGTCGCCTGCCGGGGTTTCGGTCCGCCATTCCCCAAAGCCCGCGGGCTTGGGGGTGGACCTCTATTACTACCGCACGTCAGCCGCCCAGTCAGGAGCCATGGTTAGGGGCGAAATTTGCCGCCGTCCACGGCCTTTGACGCGAACTTTCAGGGACATGATCTCTCAGAGGAGCCAATCTCTCAGGAAGACATGCCCGGCGCGTCTCATTCCTTAAAACGATAACCGACGCCGTACAGCGTCTCGATCATATCGAATTCGTTGTCGCTTGCCTTGAACTTCTTGCGCAAGCGCTTGATGTGGCTGTCAATGGTGCGGTCGTCGACATAGACCTGATCGTCATAGGCCGCGTCCATCAAAGCATTACGGCTTTTGACCACACCGGGCCGGCTCGCCAGCGCCTGCAGGATCAGAAACTCGGTAACGGTGAGCGTTACCGGCTCGTTCTTCCAGGTGCAGGTATGGCGCTCCGGATCCATGCGGAGCAAACCGCGCTCCAGCGCCTTGCTCTCGGTTTCCTTCACTACGATGCCGTCCTTCGGCGAGGCCCGGCGCAGCACCGCTTTGACGCGCTCGACCAACAAGCGCTGCGAAAACGGTTTGCGGATGAAATCGTCGGCACCCATTTTCAGGCCGAACAATTCGTCGATCTCCTCATCCTTGGAGGTGAGGAAGATCACCGGCAGATCGGACTTCTGGCGCAGCCGGCGCAGCGTCTCCATGCCGTCCATGCGCGGCATTTTAATATCGAGAATGGCGAGGTCGGGCGGCGCCGACTTGAAACCATCGAGCGCCGAGGCACCGTCGGTATAGGTCGTGATCCGATACCCTTCGGCCTCTAGCGCGATCGACACAGAGGTGAGGATGTTGCGGTCATCGTCGACGAGAGCGATTGTCGGCATGAGCGACCTTCTACCATGAGTCGGCCGCAAGCTTCATCTGCCCCGGCCCCATAAGCCTTTGAAGACTCATGTGGGGGCGGAAGTGTGACCAGACAAGGCAAAATAGGGGCAATTCCATTAGGGTTCCTTAATGTGGACCGGGCTGAAACCCGGGTTTAGGAACCGCCAAAGAATATCGACCCTCATTTGCCCCAATCGGAGTTCCAGGATCGAGGTTAATGGCCGACGCCGACAAAACCAGTTTTTCGGCCGCTTCGCCGCTCCCGGGCACCATGCCGGACCGCCTGCCGGAGAATGCTGCAGGCGCCGCGGGTTTCGACCCCAAAGCAGTCGCCAAGGAACTCCTGCGCGCCACCCGCGCCGGCACGCTTGCGACCATCGACCGCAATACCGGTCACCCGTTTGCCTCGCTGGTCAATGTCGCAACCGATATTGACGGCGCCCCGCTCATTCTCATCTCGCTGCTCGCTACCCACACCGCCAATCTTGAAGTCGATGCGCGCGCGTCATTGCTTCTTGCCGCAAGCGGCAAAGGCGACCCGCTCGCACATCCGCGCCTCACTGTGCTCGGCGCTTTTTCGCAGATCGCGCGCGACGATCCCGACCGGCCGCGGCTGCGACGGCGCTTTCTCGCGCGCCATCCAAAATCCGAGCTCTATGCCGGTTTTGCCGATTTTTCTTTTTGGCGTCTCGATACGGTGTCGGCGCATCTCAATGGCGGCTTCGCCCGTGCTGCCGATCTGAAAGCCTCGGACGTACTGACGGATATTTCCGACGTCGGAGATTTGATCGCCACCGAGGAGAGCGCAGTCGCGCATATGAATGAGGATCACGCCGACGCCGTGCAGCTCTATGCCGCTAAGCTCTGCGGTGCCGACGACGGCAAGACTGCGAACAGCGAAGGCGGAGCCGGCCGTTGGCGGATCACCGGCATCGACCCGGAAGGGCTCGACCTCGCGCGCGGCGACGCGACCCTGCGCCTGCCGTTTCCGCAGCGCATCAGCGATGCCCAGCAATTGCGCAAAACGGTAGTGGAATTGGCAGCGAAAGCCCGCGCCAGCTGAAAATAAACGGCTTGGTAGTCAAAACGCTCGGCCGCAAGCGGCGGCGCAAACAGCGTCATCGATGCGTTAAGACCTTGCGCGCAACAACGCGGCTGACGCGGTGGCCGCCCCGCGCTTTCGCTGCAGTGCAGCGTAACATGACGCCGGAACGCGGTGGGTATGCGGCAGTTAGGCTTGAGGACGGATGCGTCTTGGCAGATGCTAGGGCGCTCGGTTATAGGGTCGCTGCCTGCGGATCGCGGGCGCATTTCCGGAGGCTAGGGTGGAAGAGACGGGCGTAAGAAATGGTGCCTATGGCGCCGATAAGTTTGGTTTGACGGGCCTCAAAGCGGTCCATTGGAATCTCACCGCAGCTCCGCTCTACGAGCACTCAATCCGCAACGGTGAGGCGACCATTGTCGCGGGCGGCGCGCTGTGCGCCGAGACTGGTCATCACACCGGACGCTCGCCGAAAGACAAACATACGATGGTCGATGCGACGACCGAGAACGCCGTTTGGTGGGACGGCAATCGCAAACAGAGCAAAGAGCACTTCGACAATCTCTACAAAGACTTTCTCGAACACGCCAAAGGCAAGACGCTCTACGCTCAAGACCTTTACGGCGGTGCCGACAAAAAGTATCGCATCAAAGCCCGCGTCTTCACCGAGCTCGCCTGGCACTCGCTCTTCATCCGTCAGCTTCTGATCCGTCCGGAACCCGCCGAGCTTGCGAGCTACGTGCCGGACATGACCATCATCGACATGCCGTCGTTCAAGCCGGACGCCAAGCGTCACGGCGGCCGCGAAGGCTCCGACACGATGGTGGCGATCGATTTCACCCGCAAGATCGTGCTGATCTGCGGCTCGTCCTATGCCGGCGAGATGAAGAAATCGGTCTTCACCACGCTCAACTTCTATCTGCCGGCGCAAGGCGTGATGCCGATGCATTGCTCCGCCAATGTCGGCAAGGCTGGCGACAGCGCGCTGTTCTTCGGTCTGTCCGGCACCGGCAAGACCACGCTCTCGGCTGACCCGAACCGCACCTTGATCGGCGACGACGAGACCGGCTGGTCGCCTGACGGCATCTTCAATTTCGAAGGCGGCTGCTACGCCAAGTGCATCAAGCTCTCCGCCGAAGCCGAGCCGCAGATCTGGGACGCCACCAATCGTTTCGGCGCGGTCCTGGAAAACGTCGTGTTCGATCCGGAGACCCGCATCCCCGATTACGACAGCGACAAGAAGACCGAGAACACGCGCTCCGCTTACCCGCTCGATTTCATCCCGAGCGCCTCGCGCACCGGCATTGCCGGGCATCCGAAAAACATCATCTTCCTCACCGCCGATGCGTTCGGCGTGATGCCGCCGATCGCCAAGCTCACGCCGGCGCAGGCGATGTATCACTTCCTCTCCGGCTATACCGCAAAGGTCGCCGGCACCGAAAAGGGCCTGGTCGGCGTCGAACCCGAATTCTCGACTTGCTTCGGCGCGCCGTTCCTGCCGCGCCCGCCGGCGGAATACGGCCGGCTGCTGCGCGACTATATCGCCAAGCACAATGTCGATTGCTGGCTGGTCAATTCCGGCTGGACCGGCGGCATCTATGGCGTCGGCCGCCGCATGCCGATCAAGGTGACGCGCGCGCTCGTCACCGGCGCGCTCGACGGCAGCTTGCGCAATGCGAGCTACCGCACCGATCCGTATTTCGGCTTCGCGGTACCGACCTCGGTGCCGGGCATCGAGCCGCACATCCTCTATCCACAGAAGACCTGGAAGGACAAAGCCGCGTTCGACGAGACCGCGCGCAAGCTTGTCGGCATGTTCCAGAAAAACTTCACCAAATACGAAGAAACCGTGGACGCTGAAGTCCGCGCTGCCGCGCCGGAGATCCGCATCGCGGCGGAGTAACCGCGGAAACAAATTTAGTTTATGACCCTCGTTATGGCCGGGCTTTTGCCCGGCCATTTCTTCTTTTATCGCAGCATTAGGCGCGAACGGAACATGCACGGCTCCGTAGCCGGCTACACTAGCTTGCTGTTGAACCTCCCCTTGGCCCTTCCTGACTAAACGGTAGCGCGACAGTGAGCGCCAATACCGCGCAGCAATGGAACCCGGAGGAACATCATGAAGAAATTGGTTGCCATTCTGTCTGCTTCGGCGCTCGCGGCAACGCTGCTCAGCAGCAGCGCCTTCGCCTGGGACAATTGCGGTCACGGCTTCCACCGCGATTATTCGGGCTACTGCGTGTCGAATTACGGCCGCTCATCCGGCTGTCCATACGGCTATCATCTCGGCTGGAACGTGCACGCCTGCGTGCCGAATTGATCAACATAACGTCGTAGCCCGGATCGAGACGCGCTCAATCCAGCAACGACCAAAAGCCCAGCGTGCGTCTCCCGCACACTGGGCTTTTTTTGTTCAGACGATGTGTCGATTCAGGCCGGCTGTTTCTGCATTTCACGCTCGGCACGGCGCGCCCAGTTTTCCCAAGCGCGATTGAGAGTGAAGTCATTGACGCGGGCGACGATCTTGTCGACCTCGCCCTTGGTAAGAAATTTGATCTCGCCCATCGGCATGGCCTGCATCTGCAGCTTGGCGCCGACCTCGAGATAAACCGAGACGAACACGGCGTGACGCACCGAGCGGCCGACCACCGTGGCGCCGTGGCCGCGCATCAAGGTCGTCGGATTCGAAGCCATATGCTTCGCCAGATCGCGGCCCATCGCCATGTCGCTGACCAGGAGCGTGGTGTCGCCGAACTTATCCTGCGAGTCCCAAATCGGCACTTCGTAACCGCATGACGCGCACATATGCAGGAGCGGCTTGAGCTTCTTGCCGGTGACGCCGAACGGAATCACGCTCGGCGAGTGATTGTGGACCACGGCCTGCACGTCGGGCCGCGCCTCGTAGATCGCGCCGTGGATGAAGCGCTCCAGGTAGGGTGTGCGGCCGCGCTCGTCGATCGCGGTGCCGTCGAGCGTATATTCGACGATGTCGTCCTTCTCGATGCGCTCCGGCGCCCGCGCCCGCGACAACAGATAATGATCGGGCCGCTCGGGATGCCGCGCGCTCACATGTCCGAAGGAATCGACGATTCCCTCGTTCGCCAGGACCCGGTTGGCGGTGACCAGTTCTTCGAGAATGAATTCAAGCTTGCTCATTGCGGCAATGTCTCCTACTTGCGGGTCGTTGATAGCATGATCCCAAAAAGTGGAAACCGGCTTTCGGACCAGATCATGCGCATTCAAATGCCACGACCCCCAAGCGCGGCGACCGGCTCTTAGGCATGACCAATATGCAGTCGCGTCAGCAAGTCGCGGGACTTCCCCGGCGGGCCGCGCTATGCCAAAAGCGCACGTCGAACGGCTAGGGATGGATCGCTTTTTGAGGTTTTTGCAAATGCTGCGACGTTTTCAATTCACCGTTGTCCTCGGCGTGTTTGCCGCCGCAGGGCTGGTTCAGCTGGGCACGGCCGCGCTGTGGAGCCAAGCCAGGGCGGACGATGCCTATCCGGACCGGCCGATCCGGGTCATCGTCTCTGTGCCGGCCGGCGGCGGCGTCGATACCGTGACCCGGATCGTCACCGACAAAATGCGCGTGCCACTCGGCCAGCCGCTGATCGTCGAAAACCGCGCCGGCGTCGGCGGCAGCGTCGCCGCCGAGACGGTGTTCAAGTCCGACCCCGACGGCTACACGATCCTGGCTTCGCAGCCGTCGCCGATCACCACCAATCCGGTGCTCTACAAATCGCTCAACTACGACCCGACGCAACTCGTAGGGGTCGCGATCATGTCGCATGTGCCGAACGTGCTGCTCGTGCGCAAGGATTTTCCGGCGAACAGCGTTCAGGAATTGATCGCTTATGCCAAAGCCAATCCGGGCAAGATCAACTACGCCTCGCAGGGCATCGGCACCACGTCGCACACCACCGCCGAACTGTTCCAGACGATCACCCACATCAAGCTCACGCATGTGCCTTACAAAGGCACCGCGCCGGCGATCAACGATCTGCTCGCCGGCAATGTCGATATGATGTTCAACGAACTCGCGACCTCGATCGAATTGAACAAAGCCGGCAATGCGCGGATCCTCGCGGTGACGGTGAAGAACCGCGTGCCGGCGATACCAAACATTCCCACCATGGCAGAAGCCGGCGTTCCGGGCTTCGACTCCGACACCTGGCACGCGCTGACCGCGCCGCCGAAAACGCCCGGCGCTATCGTCGCCAAGCTCAATGCCGCGGCCAATGCTGCGATGAAGGATCCCGCTTTGCTGCAGCGCTTCCACGAGCTGAGCATCACCCCCGGCAGCGGCTCGCCGGCGGAAGTGGCCGCCTTCATCAAATCGGAGACCACTCGCTGGGACGATGTTATCCGCGCCGCCGGAATCCAGCCGCAGTGACATTGCCGATGGGTTCGTCATGCGGGCCAGCATCGCCAGATTGTTCAACGACCGGGACGCCGGATTGGCCGGCAAGATCGCCGGCATTTACGGCGTCCTGATCGCCGCCAATGCGCTGGCCTGGATCTGGGCGCTGATCGCGTTCCGCGACTATCCGGTGCTGATCGGCACCGCGTTTCTGGCCTATACGTTCGGCCTGCGCCACGCCGTCGATGCCGACCATATCGCGGCCATCGACAATGTGACGCGGAAGCTGATGCAGGAGGGCAAAAGACCGCTTGCCGTCGGCCTGTTCTTCTCGCTCGGCCATTCGACCATCGTGGTCGCGGCTTCGGCGGCGATTGCATTCGCCACCGCCGAGCTTGAAGGCCGCTTCAACATGCTCAAAGTGGTCGGTGGGGTAGTCGGCACGAGCGTGTCGGTGATCTTTCTGTTTCTCGTCGCCGCAGCCAATTTCATTATTCTCTGCTCGGTCTATCGCACGTTCCAGCGCGTGCGCCGCGGCGGCGTCTATGTCGAGGAAGATGTCGACCACGTGTTGGCGCGGCGCGGCTTGCTCGGCCGCCTGTTCCGGCCGATGTTCCGTTTCGTGTCGCGCAGCTGGCACATGTATCCGCTCGGCGTGCTGTTCGGGCTCGGCTTCGACACCGCGACCGAAGTCGGGCTGCTCGGCATCTCGGCGGCCGAAGCGTCGAAGGGCCTGCCGATCTGGTCGATCATGGTGTTCTCGGCGCTGTTCACCGCGGCGATGTCGCTCGTCGACACCACCGATGGCGTGCTGATGCTGGGCGCCTATGGCTGGGCGCTGACCAACCCGGTGCGCAAGCTCTATTACAATCTGACTATCACGTTCGTTTCGGTGCTGGTCGCAGTCCTGATCGGCGGCATCGAGGCGCTCGGGCTCGTCGCCGACCGCATGAATCTCGAAGGCCCATTCTGGTCTTTCATCGGCGCGCTAAACGACAATTTCGGCAGCCTCGGTTATCTGATCATCGCCATCTTCGTCGGCAGCTGGCTGATCTCGATCGCCATCTATTGCCTCGGCCGCTTCGATCGCCTGGAACCCGCGGGCTAGAGTCGACCCTGGACGCCAACCCTTTGTTTGCTTAACGTTCACCTTCGGCGCGTGAACCAGTAAGTAATCTTGCGAGGCGTCATGAGTTCAGATCAGGTCGTCAACGATATTCCCGCGCGTTATCTGCTCGTGCTTGGCGCCGCCGCCGCCGATCTCTGGAGCGCGCTGCCGCCCGATCTGCAGCATGTTTTGTTCGAGCGCGCCGTCGTGCTCGGCCATCAGCGCGAGCAGGACGAAAGCCTGCGCGAGCAACTGGCCAAATTTCTCCACGACCATCACGCCCGCACCCTGCCGCGGTAGTTTTTTCACGCGAGCACGGCGGCAAAGCGCCGCTTGTGATGGCGCCAGCAGAAGTTACATACTCGGCGGGACGGAACAGGCGGCGATCGCACCATAGGGACGAGCGCCATTAGCACCAACGCCATGGGCACGACCCCATGGGCACGAACGCCGCAGGGACAAAAATGGCACCTTATTCAAACGAGCCGGAGCGGCCCCGCGTCGAGCCGGAAATCCTTCCGCCGGACCGTAGCGGCCGCAACCCGGGCAGCGACGGCTGGTCGCCCCGCGGTTATAGCAACGGCTCGCAGCGGATATTCGTAACGCGGATCGGTCCGTTCGGTTTTGCGCTGGCAATGCTGGTGGTCGGCCTGTTCGCCGCCGTCCTGCTGCTGCTTCTGATCGGGACGGCGCTGATCTGGCTTCCCTTCGTCGCCGCCATCGTGGTCATCGGCGCCATTGTCGGGCTGCTGCGCCGGCTTTGACTAAGCCGCGCCGATACACCGCGCGTTAACCATGATCCTTTATGAATTGGTTAACCATACGTGCGCCGTGTGGCCTCAACCGCTGCCCGCACTTGGCCAAAGCCGGCGACGAAGTTCGATACCAAGTGCGTTGCAGTGATTGCGCGTGGTGGATGCGAGTACTGAATGTTTGAAGCGCCGCGTCAGATCAGACCTGTAGCCGTCGGTGCCGGTGACGTCGGTATTGGCTTCGCGCCGCTGGCGCAAATGGACTTCGGCAAAATCCTCTCGATCTTGTGGCGCGGCAAGCGGACGATCGTCGCCTCGTCGCTGATAGCGCTCGCGCTTGCGCTCGTGTTCATCGCGGTGGCGCCACGCCAATATACTGCGGCGACACAAATCCTGATCGACCCGACCGATCTTCTCGCCGTCGGCAATGTCGCGACGCCGTCGGCACCGTTGAGCGACGCCGGCCTCCTTCAGGTCGAGAGCCAAGTGCGCGTTTTGGGCTCGGACGCCGTGCTGCGGCGCGTCGTCAAGGCGTTGAGCCTCGACAAAGACCCCGAATTCGCCGGCACGAGATCGCCGCTGCGCGCCCTCGGCGATAACCTCCTCGGTGCAATTGGCCTGCGTCAAGATGCCTTTTCCGAGGACAGGACACTTGCGGCGCTGACCGAGCTCAAGCGCCATGTCGTGGTCAGGCGCGACGAGCGCACCTATGTGGTCCAAGTCGATGTCACGACCCGCGATCCGGAAAAATCGGCGCGCATCGCCAACGCCATCGCCGACGCCTATCTCGCTGAACAGACACAGATCCGTGCCGACGCCGCACGCCAGGTGTCGCAATCACTGTCCGGCCGCCTGCAAGAGCTTAAAGACCGCGTGCGCGAGGCCGAGGAAAAGGTCGAGGACTACAGGGCCCGCAACAACATGGCTGGCGCCAACGGCCTGTTGGTCAACGAACAGCAGCTCAGCGATATCAATAATCAGCTCGCCGCGGCACGTGTCCGCACCGCCGACGCCAAAGCGCGGCTCGATCAGATCACGTTGGTGCAGCGGACCAAGGACGAGAACGGCGCGTTTCCCGCCGCGCTGCAATCGCCGACCATCACCGCGCTGCGCGGCCAATATGCCGAGATCATGCGCCGCGAGGCCGAGGAACTGGCGACGCTTGGCCCACGGCATCCCGCCGTTCTCGATATCCAGGCCCAGGCCGATCGGCTGCGCCGCATGATCGACAGCGAGATCGACCGCACCGCCGTTGCGGCGCGCACCGAATACGAAAGCGCCAAAGCCAGCGAGCGGACGATCGCTGACAATGTCAAGGCGCTCGAAGGCACGACCTTCGATACCAATCAGGCCATGGTCGGCTTGCGCGAATTGGAGCGCGAGGCGCAGGCGAGCCGCGACCTCTATCAGGCCTTCCTGGTGCGCGCGCGCGAAACCGGCGAGCAGCAACAGATCGACACCAAGAACATTCGCGTCATTTCCAGGGCCGACATGCCGCTGCGGCGCAGTTCGCCGCCGTCGAGCATTCTGATTGCACTCGGCGCGCTGCTATTGGGCGCGGCCGCCGGCGCCGGCATCGTTCTGGTGCGGCTACAGCCCGAAGACGACGACGCGCAGCCAAGCAACGCCTGGCGGCGTAGAATCGGCGGTGCCACAATGGGGTTCTGGCCGGGCGCCGGTTCGGCAAAGATTCCGGTGCTTGCGGTCCTGCCGGCGGTCGACGTGTCGTTCGGCTTGAGCACGGTCGACGACCCAAGATCGCCCTTCGCCAAAGGCATCCACAAGATCTACGACGCGCTGCGCAACAGCCGCGCCCAGCCGGACAATCCGAGCGTGCTTGTCGTCGCGCTCGATGCCGAGGACAATTCCGCAACAGTGGCGTTGACGCTGGCGGCGCTCGCGGCTGAAAAAGAGCGGGTGCTGCTCATCGATGCCGATATCGAGCGCCGGACACTCGCGGCAATCGACGCCGAACAGAGCGAAGCCGGCCTTGTCGATGTGGCGACCGGACGGCGGCTCCTGTCCGACGTGATCACGCGCGACCGCGAGACCAATATCAATCTCGTGTCCTTCGTATCGCCCGAGAGCCGGCGCGAAGGCCGCATCGCCGACGCCGACATCCGCCGCGCCTTCGATCAGACCAAGCGCTTCGATCTGGTGATCGTCGCCGCGATCGACATGACCGGCGCGCCGAGCACGCGTTTCTTCGGCGCAGTGGTCGATCATATCGTGCTGGTGGCCAAAGCGGACGAGCACGACCCGGCCGCCGTCGCACGCCTGATCGGACGACTCGGGCTCGACGCGAAGAAAGTCCGTGGCGCAGTGCTGACCGGCGCCGACGCCTGACGGAGATCGCGGTGGCGCAATTCGATATGCGCATCTCGGCCGACGCCGCGTCTCATGGCGCGGTCGACGCCGATACGATCATCCGCAGCGCATTATTTGTCGCCGCGTTCCTCGCGGTATGGATATCGTTTCATCCGTTCCAGAGCCTCGCCGCGCCGCCGCCGGCGGTCATCGAGGGCGGTGACCTGGTCAATCAGATCGCCTTTTCCAGCCTGTTTCTCATGCTGGCCGCCTGGACCTGGTTTCACCAGCCGCAGCGGCTCGTGCTTTTGCTGCGGCCGATCTTCGTCGCCCTGATCGTCTGGTGCATATTCACCTGCCTCACCTCGTGGGAACCCGCGCTTGCTGCGCGCCGCTTGGCTTTCGCGCTGGTCCTGCTCGGCATCGCGACCATGATGCTGCTATTGCCGAAGAACATCCGCCATTTCAGCGATCTCATGGCCGCGGTGGCGCTGACCACGCTCGTCGCGTGCTATCTCGGCGTCCTCCTGGTGCCGCAGCTCGCCGTGCACCAGGCGACGGATTTTCTCGAGCCGGAACATGCCGGCAATTGGCGCGGCGTGTTCGCGCACAAGAACCAGGCGGGCGCGGTGATGGTGATGATCGTCTTCATCGGCCTGTTCGTCGCGCGGATGCGCAGCTTGGCGCTCGGTGGCTTGATCAGCGTGCTGGCCCTGATCTTTCTCGGCTTTTCGCAATCGAAGACCGCGATCGGCGTAATGCCGCTCGTTTTCATCCTCGCCAGTGTCATCAGCCATAGCCGCAGGCCCGTGGTCGGAATCGCGCTCGTCGTCGTCATTCTCGCCGCATTCAATTTGTTCTCGGTCGGTACCGTTATTTTCGAGCCGGTGCGCAAGCTCGTGGAAATGGCGATGCCGGATGCCACCTTCACCGGGCGGACCGAGATTTGGGAACTCGGCGTTCGGGCCGTCGCCGAGCGGCCGATCACCGGCTATGGCTTCTCGTCCTTCTTCGGCACCGACGAAGTCGTCTATGGACTCAGCGAGAATGCGAGCTGGGCGAACGCCGCGACCGACGCGCACAATGCTTATCTCAATCTGGCGCTGACCATCGGCCTGCCCGGTCTGTTGTTGACGATCCTCTGGGTCGTGGTGTTGCCGATCGCCGATTTCTACCGGCTGCCGGCGGATCCCGAAGCGGCCCCGCTGCAATTGCTGTTTCTGCGCGTGTGCCTCTACGGCATCTACTCGTCGTGCTTCGAAAGCTCGATCTTTCAGCAGGTCGGCGAAATCTGGTTCTTTTTCGTGGTGTCGGCCTTCGGCCTGCGCTTCGCATCACTCGTAAGAGCGAAGGCTTAGAGCATGATCCGGAAAAGTGGAAACCGGTTTTCCGAAAAGATCATGCGCAATTATGATGCTAGAGCGAAACTGATTCCGTCTGAAATCATTTCGCTCTAGCGGTCGAATTGCGGCGCGGTTTTTGGTGTGCGGAGGCCCAACGCATGCATCAATTCGGGATCCGGCAGGGGATCGCTCTCGCGCACATAGAGCCCGAACGGATCGTCTCGCAGCACATAGGCCGTCCAGCCCCAACCGTGGCCGGCAATGCTCGCCGACGCGTCATGGAGCCAGCGGGCGCGTGAAGCGCGGTCGAACTGGCCGCCGTCGACGGTTTCTTTCATGGCGCCGAACTCAGTGAAGACGATGCGGTCCGATGGGACGTGCTGCCGGCGCTGCCAGTCGGCGACGCGGCTCATCCATTCCTCGATCTGTTGCGGTCCTTGCGCTTCGTTGAAATATTTTTCGATCTCCGCCTCAGCCTTCGTCTGCACGGCGGCAGGATCGGCGCCCGCCGGAAGCGTCATTGTCTGCATGCGATCGAGCGTCATATCGAGCGTCTTGTCGATATTTCCTGCCGCGGCCGGATAAGGCACTCCGATGGTGCCGGCGAGATAGGGCTCCGACCAGTTCGCGCCCTGATGCGTGAACAGGAACGGATAGTAGAAGTGGATGCTGACGAAGTTGTGCTGGTCATGCAGCAGATCGGTATCGAGATCGGCGAGGCCTTCGATATTCGACCAGCAGCCGCCGGTCAGGAACAGCGGCAATTGCGCCGAGATGTGCCGGATGCGCTCGATCATGACTTGCTGATAGACGCTCCAATCGGTGCCGAACACGACGCGGCATTTCGATTGCGGCTCGTTCATGGGCTCGAGCGCGACACCACCGGAATGGACAGTCGCAAGGGCCCGCGCCACGCGCTCGACCTCGGCCGAATAGTCGCGAAATTTCGCGCCGTCGAGACCGTCCATGTAAGTCTCCGGCAACTCGTGCTGCAGCGACGGCGGAAACAACGTCACCAGCACGGCAAGCCCATGCCGGTTGATCTCGGACACCACGGCGATGAGATCCGTGAGGATCTTTTGCTTCTTGTCGTCGTCACTCTGCATCAGCGGGCCGACATCGAGCGGCACCCGCATGTGATCGAAACCGATCCGGCGCAACTCGTCGAAGTCGAACAATTTGAGTGCGGCCAGCGGATCGGGAAAGGCCGGGACGGCATAGGCTTTGAGGGCGCCGGCGCCGACGGTTTTGGGGAACTCAAAGAACTCGACCAGCGTTGCGCCGCGCTTAAAAGCCGGCGCGACGGCGTCCGCGGCACAAAGCGCGTGAACGGAAGCCACAAGCAGCGTGGCACCGCCGAGCGCGACGGATAGCCACGCCCGGCGCATCAAGATTCCTCCGCCGCCGGCTGCAAGCCGCACACGCCGCGCCGATGCGGACGCCGATAGGCCTCGAACAGGCTCAAATAACTTTCGATCATGCGCTGCCGCGAGTATTTCCGGGCGACAGCACGGGCGAAATTGTTGATGACAAAGGCCGCAGGCGGCGCCGCAAGCGCCCGGCCGATGGCCGATATCCAACCCTCGACATTCTGCGGCGCGACGAAAGTGACCGGCTCCGATCCGTCGGCGTGCAGCACTTCGCGCAACACCGGTAGATCGGCGACGACCATCGGCATTCCCGCCATGGCGGCTTCCGCCGCCGCAAGGCCAAAGGTTTCCCAGATCGAGGGGAACACGAACAGGTCGGCCGCGCCATAGAGATCGGCGATGTCCTGCGCCTGCAGGGCGCCGAGCATGTGCAAGCGCGTCTCGATGCCGAGCGTCACTGCCAGCTCGCGGAACGCGTCATCCATCGCGCCGGCGCCGGCGATTGCGAGATGCGCCTGCGGCAAACATGCCAGCGCGCGAATGAGCACGTCCTGGTTCTTCTGCTCGGTCACGCGGCCGACATTCAATAGAAGCGGCTGTGATTGCGGCAGCGCGAAGCGCCGGCGCGTCGCCTCGCGACTCTCCTGCGGCGCCGGTGCATCGAGGCCGTGTTCGATCAGGATCAGCGAGCGGCGATAACGCTGCGGATAGCGCGCATATTCGGACCAGGTGCTGGCGCTGTTAACAATGTTGGCGGAATAGAGCCCGAGCGAGCCGGCAATCAGATCCATGAATCGCAGAAGTCGCGGCATTTCCGCAGGCGTGCAGGTCTGGTGAACGACGCGCAAGCGGCAGCCACTGAGCCAGCCGACGATTCCGACCAGAACCGAAGCGGTCGATTGATAGGCGATCAGCGCGTCGAAACCGCCGCGCCAGATCAGTCGCGCCGTGCTGATGATGTAGCCAAGCTTGACGAAGGCCGACATACCGGGACGCGGATAGAGATATTCCGTCTCGATGCGAAAGTGCTGCGGCGCCAGCCCTTCTCCGATCATACGCGCCAGGGTCTGCACGCCGCCGCGTTCACCATCGTGAAGGATTTGTAGAATACGCATCACATCTCGCTTGCAACGATCGTCCCGCGCGCGATTGTTTCTCTGATCCCGCGGCGACGCCTTAACGATACTCCGTGATGCGCTGTCGTACCGACTTCTCCTCGCGGCAACAATTGCTTATCACGCGGAATGCTTAACACCACGGGCCTGCTTTATCTGAGCGCACGCGCAGTGTCGGCGGCGGGAAATCTGCTTGCCGTCGCGATCTTCTCGCGCATGGCGGGCCCGGCGGAATACGGCCATTACGTGTTCATCTTCGCTTGGTCGCTGATCGTCTACGGCTTCGGCGCGCAGTGGATACGTTTTGCCTATTTCGGCGTTTACCATCTCGACCGTTTCGGCGAATACGTCGCCTCGCTGGCGCGGCTCCTGGCCGCCGCCATCGCCGTGGTCGCGCTCGTGCTTGTTGCGATCGGATGTTTCGGCTTGTTCGAGCCGAGCTTCCTTGTCGCGGTCTTCGCGCTGGTTTGCGGCATCGCCGTCTACGAAGCTGCCTTCGAGGTCGCTCGTACGCTATTGAATGCGCGCGGCGCTTCGCTGTCCATGATCCTGCGTACCGTACTGATGGTGGGTCTCGGCAGCGCCACGCTCTATCTCGGCGGCGGCGCGCGCGGCCTTGCGCTCGCCATTGCGCTTGCGCATCTCATCGCCGCAGCGCCATCGCTTGCCACCTTCTCGCAGGTGCGCTGGTCGCATTCGTCGCGGGCGGCAGCCTTGCATATCGTGAGCTACGGGTGGCCGCTCCTTCTGTCGTTCGGCGTCACTGCGGTCGGCCAGAGCATCGACCGGCTCCTGCTCGCACATTATCTTGGCCTGGCGACGCTCGGCCCCTATGGCGTCGTTGCCGATGTGTTGCGGCAAAGCTTCACTGTAGTCGGCGAAGCGATCATTCTCTCGCTTGTCACGGTGGCGAAGACTCAAGCCAATCGCGGCGATGTCGACGGTGCCAACCAGACGCTGCAAAAGGCATTCAATGCCTGCCTCGCCGCGGCTACTTTCGGCGCCGCGTTTTTCATCGTCTTCGGCGACGCCGTACTGCGGGTAGTGCTGCAGCCGGATTTCATCGCGCCAATGCAGGATCTCATTCCGATCTTCGCCATCGCCTTCGCGTTTACGACCATGCGCAATTTTTACTTCGCGCAAGTGATCTATTTCACCAATGCCAGCTATCTCGAGCTCATCGTCGCGCTGTTGTTTCTCGGCGTTTCCACGGCTCTGTCGGTCGTCATGGTCCCGCTCTATGGCCCGCGCGGCGCGGCGCTGGCTTTGATGGTCGCCTGCATCTTCGCCTGCGTCACCTTCATGCTGCTGGGCCGGCGCTGGTACCGCATGCCGATCGATCTCACCGCGCTCGCCGTCATGCCGGCGCTTGCGGCTTTATTTATATTCGGCGCGCATGCCGCCGCTGATTTATTCGCTGAGCGGCCGCTGGTCCTCTTGGTCGATGCCGCCATCTTCGTCGTCTGCGGCGGCTTTGCGATCCGCCATTTCGGCCTGCTCAATTTGCCGTCAGGCGATGTCGTCCCCGAAAGCGCAACGGTGCTGTAAGTGATGAAACCTTTGAGTGTCGTTTTGCGAACGCCGCAGGCGCAGTTCCGCCGCCGGCAGCCGCGTCACGCCGAATTTCTCGGCCTGCCGTTTTCACTGTTGCAGCCGACGGAGGTGGTCCAGCTGATCGCCGAACAAGGCGGCGCGCCCTATCGCTATATCGTCACGCCTAACGCGCATCACGTCGTCAACATTCATAACGAGCCGGCACGGCTGCTGCCGATCTACCGGGAGGCCTGGCTGTCGTTGTGCGACAGCCGTATCGTGCGCGCGCTGGCGCGGTTCGATCGGTTGCCGCTGCCGCTCGTCCCCGGCAGCGATCTGGTCGCGGCTTTGCTTCAAGCGCTCGACGCAAGCGACAGCGCGCATACGGCTCGGCGCATTCTCGTCATCGGGCCGCAGCGTGACGCGGAAGATCTATTGCAGCAAACCTATTCAAATCTCGACATCGCCGTGCTGCCCGCTCCCGCTGGGCTTGGGCAAAACGTCGAACGGCGGCGCGCCGTGGCGCGCGCCTGCCTGAACCGGAGCTGGGACGTCGCACTCATATGTGTCGGCTCGCCGGCACAGGAATTGATTGCGCATGAGCTTGCCGAGCTCGGCTGCCAATCCGGCATCGCGCTCTGCGTCGGCGCCTCGATCGACTTTCTCACCGGCAGGAGCGTGCGCGCGCCGCGTTTGCTGCAGAAGATGGGTCTCGAATGGGCCTATCGGTTATCGCGCGAACCGGCACGTCTCTGGCGCCGCTATCTGATCGAATCGCCGCGCATTTTTCGCATCTTTATGCAGGAACGCGCGCAGCGCGGCCGCTGACTTTAAAATCTAGATCGTCCGGAAATCTAGATTGCGCGAACGTAGCCGATCGCCTTGAGCGCATCGCGGATCGGCAGGCATTGGATATTCTCGGCCTGGACCGCAGCGATCGTGTCCGCGAGCAATCGCGGCGAGCATCCGATCCAGCTCGGCGTCTCGGCAACATCGTGGGTGGTAAAGATCAGCCAGCCGTTGCGCTCGCGGGTTTCGCGCAGGGCGCGCTGCAGTCTATCCGGCGTCAGGGTCCGGTCATAGAGGTCGATCGAACGCAACATGCCGAGATCAGCGGTGCCGGCATTGATCCCTTGATAGATGCCGCGGCAGCTGTCGAAGCGCTTTTGCAACTGCATCTTGCGCGGCAGCGAGGCGCGGCCGAACGGGTAGCAGAAATTGTCGATCGCGATGCCGGGACACAATTCCCGCAGGCGGTGCAGATTCTGTGCGCATTCCTCGTCCATGCGCTGCGCATCCAAATCCTCGACGCGCACATGCGAGAAAGTATGACAGCCGATCTCGTGCCCACTGCCGTAAAGCGCGCGGACTTGATCCTCGCCGATCACGCGCCAATGGGCGTCCGTGTGGCCGCAAATCCCGCTTGCGATATAAAAAGTGCCGCGCAAGCCATGCTCCTCAAGCACCGCGGCGCCGTTGATGTAAGCGGAATCCGGAACGTCATCGAAGGTGAAAGTCACGAGCGGCGCCGGATTGCGCATCGCCAACGGCTTCGAGCGGGCATAGCGCGCGGCGCGCCGCAGAACGCCTTTCAGCAGGGGCTTCAGCACCGGCCGCATCATGAGACTCTCGCAACGGCAAGCATGCCGTTGGTTCGCGCCGGCACGACATCAAGCTCGCCGGCGATTTCCAAAAACCTGTCGGCTGCACGTTGAGCTGTGTAATCAAAGCCGCGGGCGCGCAGCGCACCGCGATCGGGCGCCTCGATAAGCGCTTCGGCGATGGCTTTAGCCAGTGCCTGCGCATCGCCGACCGGGGTGAGCGCGCCGAAACGTCCGCCCTGCAGAATTTCGAATGGTCCATAGGGACAATTGGTCGACACGACAGGCGTGCCGCAGGCCAGCGCCTCGATCAGCGCATTGCACAGACCCTCATAAATCGACGCACAAACCGCGACGCGCGCGCGCATCATAAAGGCAAACGGATCGACAACCTGTCCGGTGAAGACGATGCGATCGGCGAGGCCAAGCTCACGCGCCAGCGTTTCGAGCGCGGAACGCTCCGCGCCATCGCCGACAATGGCGAGACGCCATTTCAAATCGACCGGCATCAGCGCCATCGCGCGGATTAATGTGCGCTGGTCCTTCTCCGGCGACAGGCGGCCGACACAGACGATAAGATCGTGTTCGCGGCCGGCCTCGCCGTCCCATTGTGCAAGCTGCGCAGCGACCATGGGCGGAATGACGGCATTGGTGAGCATTACCGCGATCCGCCTATCCGGCACCGCGAAATTTTCACGCAAATCGCGCCGCGCGCCTTCGGTCAGCGCGACGATGCGATCGGCATAGCGATAGAGCCGCCGCAATAGGCGATAGGCGATGCGGTTTTGGGCATAAGGATCGTGTCGCTCTGCAAACGATGGGCTGCCGACTTCGCGCAGGACAACCTTAGGCCGTTTATGCTGCGGTAATGTGCGCGCCGCGATCAGGGTGCAAAGATTGAGGCTTGCCTCGGAACTGATAACCGCCGCCGGTTTGAGCTCGCGCAACGCGCGGCGCAAACCTAAAACGGCGTAACGGATCTGCCCGCCGGGAACTTCAACAACGGGAATAGACGGATCGAGCAGCGATCGTAGCGGACCTTCGGGACGAAGTGTCAGGATGGTGATGCGCGCGCCTTTGCCGATGAGCGCATTGCAAAGCAGGATCATATCGCGCTGCGCGCCGCCGCCTTCGAAGGCACGCAGGACGACCGCAAAATCCGGGATTCGAGGGTCAACAGCGTTGAACCGTGACACCACGAGGACCTACTTTCCTGCTGCAATTCCAGAAGGTTTCAGCAGGAATAGCCATCAGCTTTATGCACGGATCAAGCGGCAAATATAATTTTACTCTCGTGTTAAGAGAGCATCGTTAATTACCCGCGCGCTCCTCACCTTAATTAACTTTAATCCTCCAGTCATTGTGCTGTATGGCGGCGGGGGTTACTTCGGAAGCCAGCGAACTGGCTGGCGCTAATTTTGCTTGTTGAGATCGCGAGACCATGTTCCGGCGGTAATGAGAATAAAGCTGACGGCGGCGACTTAACCAGGGCACGGATCGCACATGACGACCGAGACGACGACGAAAAGCTCCCGGCGCACGATCTTCACGGTCCTTGGGGCCGTCGTGCTGTGCGCGATCGTTGCGCTCGGCCTTTACCGTCACGGCAGTACGCAGGCGGCAACGCCGACCGCGCCGCCGGCGATTCCGGTCACTGTCACTCAGGCCATGCAACGCGACGTGCCGATCTATTACGACGCGCTCGGCACCGTGCAGGCGCTCAATACCGTTGCCATCCGCGCTCAGGTCAACGGACAGATTATCTCGATCGATTTCCGTCAAGGCCAGGAAGTCCACCAGGGCGACGTGCTGGCGAAAATCGATGCGGCGCCGTTCAAGGCCGCCTTCGATCAGGCCGTGTCGAAGAAGAGTCAGGACGAAGCGACCTTGATCGACGCGCAGAAGGATCTGGCGCGTTTCAAGACGCTGGTGTTGCGCGATTTCGAGACCCAGCAAAACGTCGACGCGCAACAGGCCAAGGTCGATCAAACAAAATCGATGATCGATGCCGACCAGGCGGCGATCGAAGCCGCGCAGACACAGCTCAATTACGCGACCATCACCGCACCGATCGACGGCGTCGTCGGCTTCCGTCAGGTCGACATCGGCAACATCATTCACACTAACGACATCGGGCCGCTGACTGTGCTTACGCAGATCAAGCCGTGCACGGTGATCTTCACGCTGCCGCAGAATGATCTCGGCCCGGTACGTGAAGCCATGCTGCAGGGCACCGTCCCGGTCATCGCCTTCGACCAGGACGACAAGCAGCAGCTTGCGCAAGGCCGCTTGCTCCTGATCAACAATCAGATCGATCAGTCGACCAGCACGATCCAGCTCAAGGCCGAATTCGAAAACAAGGACGAGCGGCTGTGGCCGGGCGAATTCGTCCGCATCCGCATCCTGATCCAGACCCGCAAGGACGCGATCACGATCCCGCCGGTCGCCGTGCAGCACGGCCCGAACGGCCTTTACACCTGGGTGGTCAAGCCGGACAACACCGTCGATCAACGCAGCATCGAGACGATCCCGGTCAACAACAGCGACACCACGATCGTCATCAAGGGGATCGCGGCCGGCGAACGCGTCGTCGTCAACGGCCAATATCGGCTGGACGCCGGGTCGCGCGTCAGCGCCACGACCCAGGCTTCGACCCAACCTGCGACGCAAGCACCGGCGGGCGGCCCGGATAAGTCCTGATGAACATATCCGAACCGTTCATCCGCCGGCCGATCGCGACATCGCTGTTGATGAGCGCGCTGGCGCTGGTCGGTTTCGTCGCCTATCCGCTCCTGCCCGTCGCACCGCTGCCACAAGTCGACTTTCCGACCATTCAAGTCACTGCGCAGTTCTCCGGCGCCAGCGCTGATACGATGGCGGCGACAGTAGCGACGCCGCTCGAGGAACAGTTCGGCCAGATCGCCGGCGTGACGCAATTGACCTCGAACAGCGTGCTTGGCACCAGCGTCATCACGCTGCAATTCGATCTCAACCGCAATATCGACGGCGCCGCGCAGGACGTGCAGGCGGCGATCACCGCCGCGGGCAAGACGCTGCCGCAAAATCTGACCGTGCCGCCTTATTATAAGAAGGTGAACCCGGCCGATACGCCGATCCTGATTCTCGCCGCCCATTCCGACACGCTGCCGCTCACCTCAGTCGACGATTTCGCCGAGAACGTTCTGGCGCAGCAGATTTCGCAGATCAGCGGCGTGGCTTTGGTCAATATCGGCGGCCAGCAGAAGCCGTCGATCCGCGTCCAGGTCGATCCGGCCAAGCTCCAGGCGCGTGGGCTGACGCTCGAGGACGTGCGCGGCGTGCTTGCCACGGCGACGGTCGATGCCGCCAAGGGCGCGGTCAACGGCACACTGCAAACCTTCACCATCTCGACCAACGACCAGCTGACACAGCCAGAACAATATGACGACGTCATCATCGGCTATCGCGCCGGCGCGCCGATCCGCGTCCGCGATGTCGGCCACGCCGTCACTGGGCCGCAGGACATTACCCAACGGGCATTGGCAAGCCTGCCGAGCGGCGTCACGCCCGGCATTCTGCTGATCATCTACAAGCAGCCGGGAGCCAATGTCATCGGCACGGTGGATGCCATTAGAGCGGCCCTGCCACGGCTCGCCGCGATCGCGCCGCAAGGGCTGAAGGTCGACACTATCATCGACCGCACCCAGACCATTCGCGCTTCGGTCAAGGACGTCGAGTTCACGCTCGCCATTACCATCGGCCTAGTGGTGATGGTGATCTTGCTGTTCCTGCGCAATATCCGCGCCACGCTTATACCGAGCGTGACTGTGCCGCTGGCGCTCTTGGGCTGCACGGCGCTGATGTATCTGTTCGGCTTCAGCCTCGACAATCTGTCGCTGATGGCGCTGACCATCGCCGTCGGCTTTGTCGTCGACGACGCCATTGTCGTCGTCGAAAACATTTATCGCCATCTCGAAGCCGGCACCTCGCCGATGCAGTCTGCGCTGAAGGGCGCAAGCGAAATCGGCTTTACCGTGGTGTCGATCAGCGTGTCGCTGGTCGCGGTGTTCATCCCGCTGCTCTTGATGGGCGGCATCATCGGACGCCTGTTCCGCGAATTCGCTATCACCGTCACCGCCTGTATTGCGGTGTCCGTCATCGTGTCGCTGACGCTGACGCCGATGCTGGCATCGCGCTTTCTCGCCGCGGAATCCGAACATCACGGCCGCATCTACAACACCATCGAATGGGGCTTCGAAGCTCTGGTCAACGGCTACAAAAAAGGTCTCGACATCGTCCTGCGCCACCAGTTCATGACCTTGATGGCGTTCTTCGTCACGATGGCCTGCACCGGCGTTCTGTTTGTCAGCATTCCCAAAGGCTTCTTTCCGGTTCAGGACACCGGCGCGATCCAAGGCATCGCCTATGCCGCACAGGATGTCTCGCCGAACCGCATGCGCGGCATCCAAGAGCAGCTGTCCGCGGTACTGGCGCGCGATCCCGATATCGCGGCTTTCGGATCGTTCTTTGGTAACGGCGGCGGCAACACGCTCAACACCGCGCGCTTCTTCATTGCGCTTAAGCCGCGCGACCAGCGCAAAGCGACCGCAATGGACGTCATCAACCGGCTACGCCCGCAACTGGCCAAGGTCGAAGGCGTTCAACTGTTCCTGCAGCCGTCGCAGGACATCACCGTCGGCGGGCGTATTTCCGCCGGCCAATATCAGTACACATTGCAGGATCCGAGCTTCGACGAGCTGAGCACCTGGGCGCCGAAAATGCTCGCCAAGCTGAAGACGCTGCCGGAACTCGCCGACGTCTCGACCGACCAGCAGACCAATGCGCCGCTGCTCGCCGTGACCATCAATCGCGACGCCGCGGCGCGCTTCGGCATTCAGGCGCAGGAGATCAACTCGACACTGAACGACGCGTTTGGCCAGGCTGACGTCGCGCAATATTTCACGCAAGTAAGTTCCTATTTCGTCGTGCTCGAAATCCTTCCCGAGCTGCAGAAGGATCCGAATTCACTGAACCAAGTCTACGTCAAGGCGCCATTGACCGGACAGCTCGTGCCGCTCTCGACGCTGGTCAGTTTCAACACCAATACCGTCGGCCCGCTTCTGGTCTCGCATCAATCGCAGTTTCCGGCGGCGACGCTGTCATTCAATCTGAAACCCGGCGTGGCGCTCGGCGACGCGGTGACGGCCATCCAACAGGCGGCAAACGACATGGGCATGCCGCCGACGGTCATCACCGGCTTCCAGGGCAATGCCCAGGCGTTCCAGACCTCGCTGTCGAGCGAGCCGGTCCTGATCGCGGCGGCGCTCGTGGTCGTCTATGTGATCCTCGGCGTGCTGTACGAGAGCTACATCCATCCGCTGACCATTCTGTCGACGCTGCCGTCTGCGGGCGTCGGCGCCCTGCTGGCGCTGTGGCTCGGCGGCTTCGATCTCTCGGTGATCGGCATCATCGGCATCATCCTTCTCATCGGCATCGTGAAGAAGAACGGCATCATGCTGGTCGACTTCGCCATCACCCGCGAGCGTGAAGGATTCACGCCGGAAGCCGCCATCCGAGCCGCGTGTTTGTTGCGCTTCCGGCCGATCATGATGACGACCATGGCAACCTTGTTCGGCGGCTTGCCGCTGATGCTCGGCACCGGCTCCGGCTCGGAGCTGCGCCAACCGCTTGGCTACGCCATGGTCGGCGGCTTAATCGTCAGTCAGATGCTGACTTTGTTCACCACACCGGTGGTCTATCTCTATCTCGACCGCCTGCAGACCTGGCTCAATGGCGGCAAGTCGCACCACGCCGATGCCGACGCGGCGCCGCCCGGAGAGGCCATGCCGGTCGCGGCCGAGTGACAGTGTCACCGAAATGTCGCGCTGTTGCGGCGCACAAGGCTCCAACTCCACCGCCCAACTACACCGCATTGTGAATGCGGCGGCACGTCAGCGCCGCGCCTTGCCGCGTGCAACCCGGCAGCGGCGGTGGCATTATATTACGCGTAGGGAAGAACGCTCGGGCGCTTTGCGGCCCCGGCCGCAACAGGCGGCCCGAACCAAAACGGTTCAGGACCCGACTCCGATTGGGTTCAGGAGGAGCAGCATGTCCCATTCGCATATTCTTACTGGTGAAAGCTTGAGCCCGGCGCGGCCGGTCATTCGTCATATCTCGCTATCCGATCTCTATCAGTCGCTGAAGAGCGGCATCGATGATTTTCTGGCGATGCCAAGCCACGCGATTTTTTTATGCGTGGTCTATCCGGTGCTCGGCCTGTTTTTGATCGCGCTGACGCTCGACAATTCGATGCTGCCGCTGGCATTTCCGATTGCCGCGGGTTTCGCGCTGATCGGCCCTATCGCCGCTATCGGGCTCTATGAGCTGAGCCGGCGCCGGGAAGCGGGCCTCGACGTCGCATCGAGCCACGCTTTCGATGTGCTGCACTCGCCATCGCTTGGCGCCATCATCGCGCTGGGCGTGCTCTTGACGGCGATCTTTCTGATCTGGCTCGCGGTGGCCGAGGCGATCTATATCGCCAATTTCGGTTACGGCGGACCCGGCACTTTTCAGCAATTCGTCCACAATGTTTTCTTCACTCAGTCCGGCTGGACGCTGATCGTCGTCGGCACCGGCGTCGGCTTCCTGTTTGCGGTCGTGGTGCTGACCATCGGCGCGATCTCGTTTCCGCTCTTGCTCGATCGCGATGTCGGCGCCGCCGTGGCGCTTGCCACTTCGATCCGCGTCGTCGCCGCCAATCCGGGCACGATGGCGCTGTGGGGCTTCATCGTCGCCGCGCTCCTCTTGATCGGCTCGATCCCGTTCTTCATCGGGCTGACTGTGGTGATGCCGGTGCTCGGCCATGCCACCTGGCATCTTTATCGCAGGGCGGTCGAGCCCGACCCCAATCCGCGGGCGGATTTTAAGCCGCCCGAGCGGACGCCGCGATCAGCCGCGGATTTCCCGGCAGCACTGTTCCCGACGCGGCGATAAGGTATTTGGTCAACAAGGTCGATAATCAGACGGGGCGGCCCGTATTCAGGACCGCCCCGTTTCACATCGACAGGTCGCCGTCACCCGTCACCAGTTGTAGATCATCTGATTATAGCCGGCACTGCCGCCGCCCGTGAGCGAGGGATCGTCAGAATTGACCGGACCACCGCCCAACGGGGCCACGTCGTATAGTGGGCGATTGGTATGGTGCGCTACCAGTTTGGCGTGGCTTCCTTGCGCAAAAGCCGGCGCAACCAGGGCCGTGGCCATAGCTGCGGCAACTAGAACCGATATTGAGGCGATTTTCACAACGCGGCTCATCATCTTTCTCCTGATATCCGGCACTACCAACGCTCCCCGCCTCCCGCACTAACGGTGCCCGCGCCCGGAAATTCCATCACGGGCCGATGACGGATTTGTCATCCGCCACTAAAGCCTTATCATGCTGGCGCTTTCCACCCTGTTCCCTTTGCCGGTTGCCGTCGCGTATGCTTGATCTCGGCCAGAGTTTTGTCGGAAGCGTCGCCCGCGATCCGGATGCGCTGGCGATCGCCGACGGCGCGCTGCGCCTGTCCTATGCGCAATGGTATCGGCGCATTTCAGCTGTCGTCGCCGGCTTCGATTCCCTTGGCCTCAAGCCGGGCGATCATCTCGTCACCGCGCTGCAGAATCGTTTCGAGGCGGCGACACTGCATTGGGCCTGTCAGTTCACGGGTCTCGTCATCACGCCGGTGAACTGGCGCTCGACAGCCCTTGAGCTCGACTTCTTTCTGGAAAACGCCGAGGCCAAGGCCGTCGCCTATGAAGACGCGTCCGCGGCGGCGGTCGCTGCGTCGGTGGAAGCGCAGAAGATAACGCGCATTGCGCTCGACGCGGCGCAACCTTCCGACATCGCTTTTGCCGCGCTCGCGTCGCGCGACGCGCCGGACGCCCTGCCGCGCGCCGATGCACATGCCTGGTCGGTGATGCTCTACACGTCCGGCACGACTGCGAAGCCAAAAGGCGTGCCACGCCGCCAGCAGGCCGAACGCGCCGCAGCGCTCGCCCATGTCGCACAGAATCTTTACGCGCATGGCGAGCGTACGCTCGGCGTCATGCCGCTCTATCACACTATGGGCGTGCGCTCGCTGCTCGCCATGTCGCTGATCGGCGGCGCCTTTGTTTGCTTGCGCCGCTTCGATGTCGCCGAAGCATTGAAGGTCATCGCCGCGGACCGCGTGACCAATCTTTATCTGGTACCGACGCTCTATCACGATCTCGCCTATCACTCGCAATTCAAAGCAAGCGATGTCAGCTCGGTGCGCAAGCTCGGCTTTGCCGGCGCGCCGATGACGGACGGGCTTCTCAAGAAGCTGCAAGCCGAATTCAAGCCCGATTTGTTCGTCAATCATTACGGCTCTTCGGAGATCTATACCTTCACCATCGATCAGGATGCGCCGAAGAAGCCCGGCTCCGCCGGCCGGGCCGGCATCAACCAGATGGTGCGCGTGGTGAGGCTTGGCGCCGCTTCGGTCGAAGATATCGCCGCAGTTGGCGAGGAAGGCGAGATCATCGCGCTCTTAGCCGGCGATGAATCCTTCGAGGGATATTGGCGGCGGCCGGACGCCGACGCCAAGGCGCTGCGCGACGGCTGGTATTTCACCGGCGACATCGGCTTCATCGATGGCGACGGCGATCTTTTCGTAACCGGCCGTGTCGACGACATGATCATTACCGGCGGCGAGAATGTCTCGCCGGTCGAAATCGAATCTTGCCTGTCGCTGCACAATGCAGTGTCCGAAGTTGCGGTCATCGGCATGCCTGACGAGCGCTGGGGCAAGGTGATCGCCGCTTTCATCAAGCGCCGCGCCGCGGTCGAAGCGGAGGAGCTTGATGCTTATTGCCGCTCGTCCGGGTTGGCCGGCTTCAAGCGGCCGCGGCGCTATGTCTTCGTCGAGGAAATTCCAAAGTCGCCGGTCGGCAAGCTGCTGCGCCGAAAGCTTGTCGCCGGGGAATATACCGTCGAATCTTCTCCCGCTTCCGTCGCAACATCACGCCAGCAGGATACGACCGCATGACCGTGTTTTCCGATCCGCGTTTGCAAAAGCTCGACGGCTTCCGCGTTGAGATCAATCCCGAACGCGAACGCGCCGATATCGTGCTGGACCGGCCGCCGCTCAATGTCATCGAGATGGGGCAGCGCGATCAGCTGCGGCTGGTCTTTGAGGCGCTGGACGAGGACGACCGCGCGCGCATCATCGTGCTGCGCGCCGTCGGCGAGCATTTTTCCTCAGGCGGCAATATTGCCGGCTTTCTCGCGGCCTCGCCCGAGCATGTATCGAAGCTTGCCTGGAACATTGCCGCTCCTGCCCGCTGTTCCAAGCCCGTCATCGTCGCCAATCGCGGCTATTGCTTCGGCGTCGGCTTCGAAATTTCGCTCGCCTGCGATTTCCGGCTCGCCTCCGAAACGTGCCTCTATGCTTTGCCGGAACAGCGGCTCGGCCAGATCCCGGGCTCCGGCGGCTCGGCGCGCCTGCAAAAGATCATTGGCATTACCCGCACCAAGGACATCGTCATGCGCTCAAAACGCATTGCGGCCAAGCAGGCCTATGACTGGGGCATCGCCACCGAATGCGTGGCGGACGATAAGCTCGAAGCGGCGACCGATGCCTTGGTCGACGAGTTGCGCGGCTTCTCGCCGCTAGCGCAGCGCACCGCAAAGACATTGCTTAACGAGACCGAAGATACCAATCTCGAAGCCGCGATCGAGCTCGAAGGCCATTGCTATAGCAGGCTCCGCCAATCCGACGATTTCCGTGAGGGCGTGGAAGCGTTCCACAATAAGCGCAAGGCGAAATTCCGCGGCACGTAACATTCGCGCCATTGCGATGCCGCATCGGGATAACAACAAGGCTGCAAAAGCAGCCAACTAAGGAGAAGCGACGTGATTTGAAAATGAATGCATGCCGCAAAAAACAACAGGCATGCGGGGGAGGAGACGAAAATGCGCACTTTGAGGAATTGGGCGAAAGCCCTCGCGACGCTTGTTGTCGCGGGCATGTTCATTCTGCCGAATGTCGCCAAAGCCGCGGAACCGATCCGGATCGGCACCAGTCTGGCGCTCACCGGCGGCGTGGCGCCGATCGGCAAGCAGGTGCTGGCGGCGTTGCAGATCTGGCGCGACGACGTCAACGCCAAAGGCGGCCTGCTCGGACGGCCGGTTGAGCTCGTCTATTACGACGACCAGAGCAACCCGAACAACGTGCCGCAGCTTTTCACCAAGCTGATCGAGGTCGACAAGGTCGACCTGTTCATCGGGCCTTATGCGACGAACATGGTGGCGCCGGCTATTCCGGTGCTGATGCAATATAAGAAGACTACGATCGGCATCCTGGCCAATGCCGCCAATTCCAAGATGCACTACGATCAGTATTTCTCCATGCTGCCGACCGGACCTGAGCCGCAAAAGTCATTTGCGACCGGCTTTTTCGAGCTCGCGGCTGCACAAACGCCGCGGCCGAAGACGGTGGCGATCGTCGCCGCCGATGCCGAATTCGCTCAGAACGCCGCCGACGGTGCGCGGCAGGCGGTCAAAGATATCGGCGGCTTCGAGGTGGTGCTCGATCAGAAATATCCGCCTTCGACCACCGACTACACGCCGGTGGTGCGCGCGGTTCAGGCCGCCAATCCGGACATCGTCTTTGTCGCCGCCTATCCGCCGGATTCGGTCGGCATCGTCCGCGCCGCGAACGAAATCGGCCTCACGCCCAAAATGTTCGGCGGCGCCTTCATCGGGCTCCTGGTGACGCCCATCAAGGTGCAGCTCGGGCCGCTGATGAACGGCATCGTCAACAATGAGCCGTTCCTGCCGGCCTCGTCTTTGACGTTCCCCGGCACGCGCGAGCTATTGGCAAAGTATCAGGCCGCCGCCCAAGGCGCCGGCATCGATCCGCTAGGGCCTGCCTTCCCGCCGATCGGTTACGCGGCGGGCCAGGTGCTCGCCGAGGCGGTCGAAGGCACCAAGAGCCTCGACCAGAAGAAGCTCGCCGACTACATACGCACGCACACGTTCTCGACCGTGGTCGGCGATGTCAAATTCGGCAAGGATGGCGAATGGGCGAAGTCGCGCGTCTTCTTCACCCAGTTCCAGCATGTCGCACCTAATTCGCTCGATCAGTTCAAAGACTTCAGTCACGAGGTGGTCGTGTGGCCGAAAGAGTACAAAACCGGCGACATGATCTACCCCTATGCGGACGCGAAGAAGTAGCGGCTGGATTTTCCTTCAGAGCGTGATCTTTCCGAGAACCCGCGTCCACTTTTCGAGATCACGCTCTGACGGCGTGCGATGAGGAACTCATGAACGGGACTGCGTTCAAACTGGCCACTGTGGCGAAAGGCGATGGCAACGCTAGCGTTGCCATCGTTCTCGGTGACGACGCTATCGATGTGAAGGCCGCTGCTGCGGCATTCCGCGCGTCGTCGCACAAGGAAGAGCTGAGCGGCGCCGAGAGCATGCTCGGCCTCTTGGAGGATTGGGACAGGAACTTCGCCGTGCTGCAGGAGATCGTCGCCTTCCTTGAAAAGGAAGGCGCGCCTCCGGGCGCGGCAAGGTTTTCGAGCCTGCGCGCGCTGCCGCCGGTGCTACGGTCCGGCAAAATGTTCTACGCGGCGCAGAACTTTCAGGAACATGTAGCCGAGATGATCCGCGCCGGCATGTCGCCTTCGAGCGGGCCGGTTTTTACCGGCGAGAAATCGACCACCGTGCCGTATCTGTTCCTCAAGGCGCCGAGCTGCCTCGCCGGCGCGTTCGACGAAATCGAAATTCCGCACGGCATGAAGAAGATCGACTGGGAGGCGGAGATCGCGCTCGCCGTCGGCAAAGGCGGCAAGCGGATCAAGGCCGAGCAGGCGCTCGCCCATATCGCGGGCTTTATGACCACGAACGACGTGTCGTGCCGCGATCAGCAGATGCGTCCGGACCGTCCGGCGCTGCGCTCGGACTGGCTCGGCGGCAAAAGCCACGACAATTTTGCGCCGATGGGGCCGTTTCTTGTGCCGCGCGCTTTCGTGCCCGACCATAAGAACCTGTTCATCCGCCTCTCCGTCAACGGCGAGGTGAAGCAGGACGGCAATACGTCGCAATTCATCTTCACGCCGGAGGAGCAGATAGAATACGCGTCAAACATGCTCTCGCTGCAGCCGGGAGATATTTTCAGTTGCGGCACCTGCGGCGGTGTCGGACAAGGCACCAACACGTTCCTCAAGGCCGGCGATGTGATGGAAACCGAAATCGAATTGCTCGGCCGGATGCATAATCGTTTTGTCGCTGAAGCATAGCGCATGTCCCGGAAAAACGGTCACCGGTTTGCCGATAAGGCCATGCGCAAAATTTGAGTGCGGACTTGATGCTGCCATCGCAACGTGCGCTGTTCGATATCCCAAGCGACGTCTGTTATCTCAATGCTGCCTCCTATACGCCACTGCCCTTGGCGACGCTCGACGCCGGGCGCGTGGCTGTTGGACGCAAGGGCCGACCGTGGCTGATCGATAACGACTTCGCCGCTCAACAATATAGCCGCGCGCGCCATGGCGCGGCGCGGCTCATTCATGCCGACGCGGCGGACGTCGCGCTTATCCCATCGATCAGCTATGGCGTCGCCACCGTCGCAAAAATGATTCCGGTCTCGACCGGCTCGCGGGTTATCGTCCTGCATGACGATCATTCGTCGCCGGTGCTGGAATGGCTGGCCCGCGCCCGTGACGGCGCTTTCACCGTCGATACGGTGCAAAGCCCAAGCGACCACGATTGGACCGGCACTGTGCTAACAGCAATCGAACGGCCGGGCGCAGCTCCGGTCGCGGTTGTGTCGATCTCGTCGGTGCATTGGGCGGACGGCGCGGCGCTCGATGTCACAGCCATTGCGCGCGCAGCGCGAACTCGTGGCGCCATCTTGCTGATCGACGCAACACAGAGCGCCGGCGTGCTTGATCTCGATGTGCGCAAGCTTGATCCGGATTTCGTGGTGTTTCCGACCTATAAATGGCTGCTTGGGCCTTACGGCCGCGCTTTCCTCTATGTCGCCAAGCGCCACCAAAACGGTATTCCGCTCGAACAGACGAGCTATGGCCGCAAGGCCGTGCGCGCCGAGCAAGACGTCTATTTCACCGATACCGATTATGTCGGCGATGCGCGGCGCTTCGACATGGGCGAGCGCGATCATTTCATCTCGATGGAAATGGCCTCGATCGGCATGGAGATGATGGCCGACTGGGGAGCGGAATCGATTGCTGCGCGGCTTGGCGCGCTGACGGCGCGGCTGGCGCAACAGCTCGGTGACGCGGCGCGCGGCGGCCGGGTTTCGTTTCCAGAAGCCAGGGTCAGATCGCCGCACATTTTGAGCCTAGCCTTTCCCGGCGGCGTACCGAAGGAACTCGCACAAAGCCTCGCCGCGCAAAAAATCTATGTGGCGCCGCGTCTCGGCCGGCTGCGGGTGAGCCCGCACGTCTATAATGACGACGCCGATATCGACCGGTTCGCGCAGGCGCTGCTCGCAGCCATTCGCTAGGCCCATGCCGAACCAGGTTCCTTCGGCCGTGGCACGGCTTGCCGATACGGGCTAGGATTGCGCTCAGAATCCGCCGCGTGATGCGGGATCGATCAACAAAAGCGGGAAACGCGCCAAAGGACGACCACCATGAGGCTCACGCCGACACAGCTCAAGGAATTCGACGAGCAGGGCTATCTGTTCTTTCCGAACTGCTTCGACGAGGAAGAGATCGCGCTCCTGCGCGACGACGCGGACGCCATCCTCAAGCTCGAGCGCAAGGAAGTCTGGCGCGAGAAATCCGGCGCGCCGCGCACCGCCTTTGCCGCACATACGTTCAACGAGACGTTTCGTCTGATGGCGCATCATCCGCGGCTGGTCGAGCCGCTGCAGCAAATGTTCGGTGAGCCGGTTTATGTTCATCAGTTCAAGCTCAATGCCAAAGCCGCCTTCGAGGGTGAGGTGTGGCAATGGCATCAGGACTACGGCACCTGGGCGCGCGATGACGGCATGCCCGAGCCGCGGGCGATGAATATCGCGATCTTTCTCGACGAAGTGATGCCGATCAACGGCGCGCTGATGCTGATTCCGAAAAGCCACAGACAGGGCGTGCTTGCGGCCGGTCACGACACGCTGACCACATCCTATCCGCTGTGGACGCTCGACAAAGAGACCGTGACGCGCCTTGCGGCCGAGGGCGGCATTGTGGCGCCGACCGGCAACGCCGGATCGGTGCTGATGTTCCACGGCAATCTGGTGCACGCCTCGCCGCCCAACATCACGCCTTATCCGCGCAAGATCGTCTACCTGACACTGTGCGCGGTCTCAAACCACATTACCAAATTCACCCGCGAAGAATGGATCGCGCATCGCGACTTTACCCCCATTGTGCCTGTGCCCGACGGCGCGCTGCTGCAATATGCGCGGGCCCATAAGGTGGCGGCGGAATAGCGATGAGCCTCCAGACCCTCCTCGCCGCGCGCGTCGACGCCAATAAGCCGGTGCGTGTCGGGCTGATCGGCGCCGGAAAATTCGGCTCGATGTTTCTGGCGCAGGTGCCGTCCATCAGCGGTCTCGACGTCGCGGTGATCGCCGACCGCGATGTCGAACGCGCTCAAGCGGCATGCCGCACCGTCGGCTGGGACGCGTCCCGCATTGCCCGCACGCGGTTCGTCGACCGCGGCAGCGAGGCGATCAGCGACGAGCGGGTCAAGGTGGTGATCGAGGCGACCGGCGATCCGGGGGCCGGCATTGCGCACGCGCTCGAAGCCATCGAAGCCGGCAAGCACATCGTCATGGTCAATGTCGAGGCCGATGCGCTGGCCGGCGCCTTGCTCGCCCGCAGAGCGCGCGCGGCAGGTGTGATCTACTCGATGGCCTATGGCGATCAGCCGGCGCTGATCGCTGAAATGGTCGATTGGGCGCGCTCCGCCGGCTTCCAGGTCGCGGCCGCCGGCAAGGGCACGAAATACCTGCCGGCTTATCACACCGTCACACCGGACGGGGTGTGGGAGCACTATGGCCTCACCGCCACCGAGGCCAAGGCAGCCGGCATGAATTCGCAGATGTTCAATTCGTTTCTCGACGGCACCAAATCCGCCATCGAGATGGCTGCGGTGGCGAACGCCTGCGCGCTCGACGTGCCGCAGGACGGTTTGTATTTCCCGCCTTGCGGCGCCGACGAGCTCGCGCACGTGCTGCGGCCGAAAGCGCTCGGCGGCGTGCTCGACGGCGACGGCATGGTCGAAGTCGTGTCGTCGCTCGCGCGCGATGGCTCGCCGGTTCCTCGCGATCTGCGCTGGGGCGTCTATGTGGTGCTGAAAGCGCAGAACGACTATGCCGCGGCCTGCTTCAAACAATACGGCCTGCCGACCGATTCCACCGGCCGCTACGCCGCAATGTACAAGCCGTTTCATCTGATCGGGCTTGAGCTCTCGATCTCGGTGCTCAATGTGGCGCTGCGCGGCGAGCCGACCGGGAGCTGCCGCGTCTGGCGCGGCGACGCGGTGGCGGTCGCCAAGCGCGCGCTGAAAGCCGGCGAGACGCTCGACGGCGAAGGCGGCTACACGGTTTATGCCAAGCTCATTCCGGCGGCGAGAAGCCTCGAGCGCAATGCGCTGCCGATCGGGCTTGCGCATCACGTCAAAGTTCTCCGCGACATCGCCGCGAGTGAAATCATCAGCGCCGCCGATGTGGCGCTCGATGGCAGCATGCAAGCCGTGCGCATCCGCCGCGACATGGAGCGGGAGGCACGACAGGCCGGAACCGTGATGGCGGCGGAATAGCTACTCGGCCGCCACCCGGTGCGGCGGGCGCACCAATTCAAGCCCGTCGGCAGCCGTCGCCTGGATGGTCGTGCGCACCATATGGCGCGCTTCATCCGCGGGCCACGGCCGGCCGCGATGCATGGTGGCGCGGTTGTCCCACATCACCACGTCACCGGTCCGCCAGGCATGGGTATAGCGGCTGCCGAGCGCGGTCGCGTGCGCCGTCAATTCGTCGATCAGCTTCTCGCCTTCAGTCGGATCCATGCCTTCGACGGCGTAAGCGTGCGAGGCGAGATAGAGCGCGTTTTTGCCGTTGACCGGATTCTTCCACACCATGCGCCAGCATTGCGGCGGCAGCCCCGCGAGCTCGTCGGTCGTGGCGAGCCCAGCCGCGATCTTGCTGCGCGAGTGCCCGTAATGGTGCCAGGCGAAGGAATTCTCCAGTTTCTGTTGCCGTTCCGAATCGAGCCGGTCGAAGGCAAGCCGCGTCGAGACATATTCGGTCTCGCCGCCTTTCGCCGGAATGATGCGCGCCGACAGGATCGAGGTCAGCGCCGGCGTCGGCTTGAACGAGCTGTCGGTATGCCAAAGCTGATTAGCCTTGTTGCGCATCGCATAGCGATGATCGGGCGGCACCACTTTGCCGTCCTTGTCGATGGTGGTGAGGATGACGAAATGCGTGCCGGTGCCGAGCGAGCCCACTTTGGTCACTTCGGGCGGACCGAACCGGCGTGAGAAAGCAAGCTGGCTTTCGTCGCTGACGTCCTGATCGCGAAAAACCAGAACCGAATGTTGTTCGAACGCCGCACGTACGGCTTTGTAAGCGTCATCGTCGTTGATTACGTCCGCAAGCGTTACGCCGCGCATTTCGGCGGCAAAGCCCGGACCGACCTGGATGGCCTCCATCGGCGGTTCCTCCGAATTTTATGTATTTGCCCAAAAACTCCTCCAAATCGGAGCGTCTGGCAAGGCGCCATCACGTCGCCCGAAAGCTCGCAATGACGTCTGGAGGTATAGGCTTCGCCATGATTTTGCTGGGGTCGTCCGGACGATAGGCAGCCCAGACGCGGGTTTCGCGGCCTTCCACGGCGACAGCACCGTGCACCGTGAGCTTATGTTCGACGTCGAAGCTCGAGCGGCGAAACGCGGTGACCTGCGATGTCAGTTCCACGACGTCGCCAAAGCGCGCCGGCGCAATGAAGCGGGCGCCGGCATCGACCAAGGGAATGCCGAAGACACCATAGACCGACGGCCAGTCCTGCGGTTTCACGCCGAGCGCATGCTCGAACATCGTCCACGTGCTGCCGTCGAAATACTCGAAAAAACGAGCGTTGAAGACGATGCCGGCGGGATCGCAATGACCCCAGGCGACGGTGAATTGGCGCTGGCTGATGAAATTGGGCGAGGCGTCCATACTGGAATTGATATCGCCGAGAAGCCCGGCGACGGTCAACCGGGCGCAACATTAGGCAACTCAACCCCAGAATCATGACGGGCGAGCTTGCGCTCGCCCGTCACGTTCCTAGCGCTGCTACCCGCGGCTTGGAACCAGGATCAAATCTGCCACGCGGCGCGGCGCTGGTAGCGGCTACACACCCAGGCTGACCCGATCTTGGGGATCGTCACATTCGGCAGAACCAAACGCGACCGATCTGACATTGAGGATACCGCTGCTATCCCAAGCTGCAAGAAAAAGCCGCCGTGCATTATGGCGAGTCGGTTTTGGGGATAACTCAGTGGATCGGTTGCCGCCGATCGATCCAAGGACAAGCGCATTTGACGAAACCTTCTTTATTTCGCACTGCGATGCGGCGGTGGATAAAATAATTTGTCCAACGGCAAATGAGTTCTTTTGGGGGCGGTATCTTGAGCCTTGCGGTTTCGGCGACGCTGGTGGTCGCCAATGCCGGCGTCGCGCTGATTATTTATCTGCGGCGGCAGCAGGTAAGCTGGCGGGGAAATTCGTCGTCTTCCCGGGCCATTTGCACAGATCCGCGATGATGCACTTCTCGCACAGCGGACGGCGCGCCAGGCACACATAGCGGCCGTGCAGAATGAGCCAGTGGTGCGCGTGCAAGCGATATTTTTCCGGCACGATGTCCAGCAATTTCATTTCGACGTCGAGCGGGGTCTTGCCGGGCGCGAGCCCGGTGCGGTTGCCGATGCGGAAAATGTGCGTATCGACCGCGATGGTCGGTTCGCCGAAAGCGATATTGAGCACGACGTTCGCAGTCTTGCGCCCGACGCCGGGCAGCGCTTCCAGCGCTTCGCGATCGTGCGGGACCTTGCCGCCGTGCTGCATTACGAGAATTTGCGACAGCGCGATCACGTTCTTTGCCTTGGTACGGTAAAGCCCGATGGTCTTGATCAGCTCGCGCACCCGTGCTTCGCCGAGCTTGACCATTTCCGCCGGCGTATCGGCGAGCTTGAACAAAGCCGGCGTCGCCTTGTTGACGCCGGCATCCGTCGCCTGCGCCGAGAGCACGACGGCGACCAGAAGCGTGAACGGATTGACGTGGTGCAGCTCGCCGCGCGGCTCGGGATTGGCGGCGGCAAAGCGCCGGAACGCTTCCTCGACTTCAGCCTTGGTCCATTGCGGCAGATCGCCGTGCATGGCCTCGGCATCGGCCTTTTTCTGCGCCTTGGCGGGCTTTAGCCGCGCGGCTGCGCCCTTGCGGGCCACCTGCAGGCCTTGTTTGGTCGATTTCCGCCGCGCGGTGGATTTTGGCTTGGTGGATTTTTTTGGCTTGGTGGTTTTTCGCGCCATCATTTTTGTATAATGAGACGCATGACGAGCGACAACCAGAGCGGCGACAATCCCGCCGGCAATCCCCGCGCCGATGCTTCGGATGAAGCCAGAATCTTCTCGGCCGTGCTCACGCCGCACCGCTCGCTCGGCCCGACCGGCTTTCTGATTTTCATGCTCTGCATCGGCGGCATTAGTTTCGTCACCGGCGTATTCTTCGTCATGCTCGGCGCATGGCCGATTTTCGGCTTTTTCGGCCTCGATGTGCTGCTGGTCTATTGGGCGTTCCGCGCCAATTACCGCACTGCACGCGCCTATGAGGAGGTGACGGTCACTGCCACTGAGCTGACGGTGCGTCAGGTGAGCCATCGCGGCCGGGTGCGGGAATGGACGCTCAACCCGGTCTGGGTGAAGCTCGACCGCATCGTGCATGAGGAATTCGGCATCGAACGGCTGTTTTTGGTGTCGCATGGCCGGCGGCTACCGATCGCGGCCTTTCTCGGGCCCGCGGAAAAGGCGAGCTTTGCCCATGCGCTGTCCAGGGCCTTGGGCGAAGCCAGGCGCGGCCCGACGCGGACCGTGCTGGAATAGCCCTCAGAAATCGGGTGGTTTGGCGGCGTCGCCCACTTTAGATCGGGAGCAAATGATGGAGGCACCCATGTTATCGCCCGATCGCTTGCCCGATGTTGAAAGCAACCCGCCGCTCGCCGAGGCCGCCGCCGATTACGAAGTGGTGCGCCGCGCCATCGGCCATATCCGCGGCCATTGGCGTGAGCAGCCTGAAATCGAGGCCATTGCCGAGGCGGCAGGCGTCACGCCGACCGAGCTTCACCACCTGTTCCGCCGCTGGGCAGGGCTGACGCCCAAAGCCTTTCTGCAGGCCCTGACCCTCGACGGCGCGCGGCATCTTCTGCGTGACTCCGCGAGCGTACTCGACGCCACCTACGAGGTCGGCCTGTCCGGCCCCGGCCGGCTCCACGACCTGTTCGTCACGCACGAGGCCATGTCGCCCGGCGAGTGGAAATCGGGCGGCGAGGGCCTGATCATCCGCTATGGCTTCCACCCGTCGACCTTCGGCAATGCGCTGGTCATGGCAACCGACCGCGGACTTGCGGGGCTTGCCTTCGCCGATCCGGGGCAGGAGCGTGCGGCGCTCGCCGACATGAAGCAGCGCTGGGCCAAGGCGAATTACATCGAGGATACGGCCTTCACTGCACCGATCGCGCGGCGCATTTTCGATCCGGCGCGCTGGCAGCCGAGCGAGCCGTTGCGCGTGGTGCTCATCGGCACGGATTTCGAGGTGCGGGTCTGGGACGCGCTTCTGAAAATCCCGATGGGCCGCGTCACCACTTATTCGAATCTCGCCGCCAAGATCTGCCAGCCGAAGGCGGCACGGGCGGTCGGCGCCGCCGTGGGCAAGAACCCGGTATCCTTCGTCGTGCCGTGCCACCGCGTCATCGGCAAGGGCGGCGACCTCACCGGCTATCACTGGGGACTGACGCGCAAGCGCGCCATGCTCGGCTGGGAGGCCGGGCAGGTGACCGCGGCGTGAGCGCCGGTGGCAGCGCGGTCTATTCCAGCCGGCCGCGCAGCTTCCAATTATCGGCGACGCTGAACGGATCAACGGCGTGGGGGAAATCACCGTTGCGATAGGCGGCAAGCGTCGCCGGATCTTGCCGCTCGAGAAAATCGGCGAGGGCTGAATAAGTCGTGCAGCGCACTTCCGGCAGGCCGCAGACGGTTTGCGCAAATTCTTCGAGCGCCTGCCGATACGCGCCATCCTGATAATCGAAGAAGTGATGGCCGATATGGAGCGGCGCGCGATCGCCGGTGTAATTGGCTTTGAAATAATCAAGATAAGAGTCGAGCATCTGCTGCTTGAAGAATTCGTGCCGGCTCGGCACCACGGTGGCATGCGACTGCGCCACGAAGAAATTATAGTCCATCGACAGGAGATGCTTGTTGGCGTGATACAGCTCGATATCCGCCAGATTGAAGCGCCACAGGCCGCCGACCTTGTCAGGCCACGCATCGGGCTTGCTGTCGCTTGACGTGTCGTAACGAAAGCCGGTGTCTTTGAGCGCGGTGTAGAGACCCGGACTGAAGTCGAGATAAGGCGCGCGGAATCCCGTCAGCTGCGAAGCCGGGAAAGCGAATTTCACGTCGCTGCCGAGCCCGTTATTCCGTCCGACATTGGCGAGAATGTCACGGAAAGCATGCAGCTCCCGCGTCCAATCGGCGGCAGACCAGCCGCGGCCGCTGAAATGACCGACTGCGTGCGAGCCGATCTCGTGGCCGCTCAGATAAGCCGCGTTCATGTAGTCGACGCGCTGCCGCACCTCCTCGGCAGTGCCGCCGAAGCCGATGTTCGAGGTGCCGCGCGGGTGTCCGGGCGCCTGGTAGAGATTGCGATTGGCGTCGGCTATGAGATTGACGCCGGAGACGAAGAAGGTGAAATGCAGCCGGTCGCCGTCCTTGTTCATCTCGGCGGCGAAGGCACTGAGCTCTCTCCAGCGTTCAAGCTCGGTGCAATTGTCGAAAGCGATCTCAACGAATTGCGGCGGCCGCTCGGCGGCGTGCGCCGGCGCACTCGCCACCGATAAGATCATGAAAGAGAAAAATGCCGCCCGCCACATCGGCGAGCCTAAAAGCATTTAACCCATTCTGATTCAATGTGAATCAGAATTTTACCTTATTTGACTGCATTGCATCGAAAATCTTAATAGAGAAGCAGCACGTGGAATGACGCTTTGATTGACGCGTGCAGCGCAATTCGCGATACCGCGTCATCATCCGCAAAAGGGATCTTAGAGATGCAGCGTCGGCGGCCGGTGATGCTTGTTATTCTCGACGGCTGGGGCTGGCGCGAGGACCCCGCCGACAATGCCGTGCGGCTGGCCAAGACGCCAACTTTCGACCGGCTGTGGCGGAACGGGCCGCATGGATTTTTGCACACGTCGGGCGGCGATGTCGGCCTGCCGGACGGCCAGATGGGCAATTCCGAAGTCGGCCATCTCAATATCGGTGCCGGCCGCGTGGTGATGCAGGATCTGCCGCGTATCGCGAATGCGATTGCGGGCGGCGATATTAAAAGCGCGCTGGCGCTGACCGATCTGATCAAGAAACTCAAAGTGAGCGGCGGCACCTGCCATTTGCTCGGTCTTGTCTCGCCGGGTGGGGTGCATTCACATCAGGACCAGGCTGCGGCGCTGGCGAAAATTCTTGATGACGCGAATGTGCCGACCCTCGTTCATGTGCTGACCGACGGCCGCGATACGCCGCCGCAGGCAGGCGGCGAATATCTGCGACGTCTGCTCGGTGTGTTGCCGCAGTCGGTAAAAGTCGCGACCGTGTGCGGGCGCTACTTCGCCATGGACCGCGACAAGCGCTGGGAGCGCGTCGAGAAGGCTTACAACGCCATTGTCCAAGCCGAAGGCCCGCGCTTTGCCGATGCGCCCAGCGTGATCGCCGACGCTTATGCGAACAAGAAATTCGATGAGTTCATCATACCGGCGGTGGTCGGCGACTATAAAGGCATGAAGGACGGCGACGGTATGCTGTGCTTCAACTTCCGCGCCGATCGCGTGCGCGAAATTTTAGGCGCCATGCTCGAACCGGACTTTAATGGTTTTGCCCGCAAGCGCATCGTTAAATTCGCCGCCGCTGTCGGCATGACGAAATATAGCGACGAGCTCGATCGTGTGATGGAGACGATCTTTCCGTCGCAGACGCTCGCCAATATCCTCGGTGAAGTGGTCGCGCAAGCCGGACGCACGCAGCTGCGCATGGCGGAGACGGAGAAGTATCCGCACGTGACGTATTTCCTGAACGGCGGTCGCGAACAGCCTTACTCCGGCGAAGACCGCATCATGGTGCCGTCGCCGAAAGTCGCGACCTACGATCTGCAGCCGGAAATGTCGGCGCCGGAACTGACCGACAAGGCGGTCGCCGCGATCAATTCCGGCAAATACGATCTGATCGTGCTCAACTATGCCAATCCCGACATGGTCGGACACACCGGAAACCTGCCGGCGGCGATCAAGGCGGTGGAGACGGTCGATACCGGGCTCGGCCGCATTGCCGACGCCATCGAGAAGTCAGGCGGCGCGCTGCTCGTCACCGCCGATCATGGCAATTCCGAATTGATGCGCGATCCCGAAACCGGCGGGCCACACACGGCGCATACCACCAATCCAGTGCCGCTGATGCTGGTCGGCGGCCGCAATCGCGGGCTGGTCGCGGAAGGCCGCCTTGCCGATCTCGCGCCGACGCTGCTTGAGCTGATGGAATTGCCGAAGCCTAAGGAAATGACCGGTGCATCGCTGTTGGCGGGCTAGAGCATGATCCGGAAAAGTGGAATGGGTTTTCCGAAAAGATCATGCTCAATCGAAATGCTAGGCGGCCAAGCCGCTATTGCCCGCGCAATGCGCGATCAGCCGCTCAATGAAGCCCGCGCACTTGGTAAGTTCTGAGATTTCCACAAATTCGTCGGGCTTGTGGGCCTGCTCGATCGAGCCGGGACCGATCACGACGGTCGGAATGCCGGCCATGCTCACGAACAGGCTCGCTTCGGTGCCGAAACTGACTTTGCCGTGACTGTTGCGGCCACTCAGTTGTTTAGCGAGCGCCACCAGTGGGTGATCGGATTTCATATCAAGCGCCGGGTATTCGAGAATGTCCTCGAAATCGATCCGGCAGCTTGCATCGGCCTTTTGCATCCGCGGTTCGATTTCAATCTTGGCCCAAGCGACAATCGCGTCAGTCACCTCTTTCAACTCGTCCATGCCGAGACCGCGCGCTTCAAACTCGACGGCGCATTCGTCCGGCACGATGTTGAGAGCGGTTCCCCCTTCCGCGATGCTGGTCAGCAAAGTCGTATGTGCAACGTCAAACATCTCGTCGCGCGCGCCTTCCTTGGCCAATTTTTCCGCGCGCCGGCGGATTTCAGTGATCAGCTCGGCGGCATGCTCAACGGCATTGACGCCTTGCGGCGCGATCGAGGAATGGCAGGACTTGCCGCGAAAGGTCGCGCGCACGCCGTGCTTGCCCTTGTGACCAATAATGATCTGCATCTGCGTCGGCTCGCCGACAAAACAACCGAGCGGCTTGACCGGCGCCGTGCTGATCTCGCGCAACATCGGGCGCACGCCGATGCAGCCGACTTCCTCGTCATAGGAAATAGCGAGGTGGATCGGCATTTTCAGATCGGCGGCGCTGGATTTCCGGCACCATGGCGAGACACACCGCAACAAAGCCCTTCATATCGGTGGTGCCGCGGCCGTAATAGCGGCCGCTGCGCTCGATCATAGTGAAGGGATCGCCGGTCCAGGGCTGGCGCTCGACCGGCACCACATCGGTGTGACCGGAAAGCACAACGCCCGGCGTGTGCTCCGGGCCGATCGTCACCCATAGCGACGCTTTCTGCCCGGTCTCATCGACAAGTCGGGAGCCGCTGATGCCGAACGCGGCGAGATATTTTTCGATATAGGCGATCAGCTGAAGGTTCGAGCGGTCGCTGACTGTGTTGAAGCCGACCAAATCCGCCAGCAGCTTCCGAATGCGTTCGCTTCTGCCGTCGGCCATGATCGACACGCGCTAGACCTTGACCCAATTCGATTGATCAAGGTTTAGATTCCTTTGTTTGAGCATGATCTTTTCCGAAAGTCGGTTTTCACTTTTCGGGATCATGCTCTAAATATCCGCCAATCCCAGAACGTCCGCCATCGAATAGAGCCCAGGCTTCTTGTCGCGCGCCCACAGCGCCGCGTGGAGCGCGCCGCGGGCAAAGATCATGCGGTCCTCGGCGCGATGCGTCAGCTCGATACGCTCGGCGGGGCCGGCGAAGATCACCGAATGCTCGCCGACGACGGTGCCGCCGCGTAGCGACGCGAAGCCGATATCGCCGACGGTGCGCGCGCCGGTGACGCCGTCGCGGCCGCGCGCCGAATGTTGTGCAAGATTGATGCTACGGCCTTCGGCGGCGGCGCGGCCGAGCATCAGCGCGGTGCCGGACGGCGCGTCGATCTTCTTGTTGTGATGCATCTCGACGATTTCGATGTCGTAATCGTCATCGAGCGTCCGCGCCACGCGCTTGGTCAGCGCGACAAGGAGATTGACGCCAAGCGACATATTGCCGGACTTCACGATCGTCGCGCGCTCGGCGGCATTGGCGATGGCTGCATCCTCTTCGCCGGAATGGCCGGTGGTGCCGATGATATGGACCTTGCCGGCAGCCGCCGTCAGCTCGGCGAACGCAAGCGTCGCGGCTGGAACGGTGAATTCGATCAGGCCGTCAGCCTGCCGCAGCAGCGCGGCGACGTCGCTCGTCACCTTGATGCCGTTTTGGCCTAGGCCGGCAAGCTCGCCGGAATCGCGGCCGACCAACGCCGAGCCGGGTCCTTCGACAGCGCCGGCAAGCGCTAGGCCCTTGGCCGCGGCCACGGCCTGGATCAGCGCTCGCCCCATCCGCCCGCCGGCGCCGGCGATCACCACACGCATATCGGAGCTCGACATCAGTTTTCTCTACGCTCGCCCTTTTCGCCGAACGTATAGCACAATTCCGAGACTTCACGTTTTCGGGCGGAATTCAGAATTTCGGGCCGTCATAGCCTTCGGCGATGACAAGATCGGCCTCGGACCTGCCGTCGCGCAGTTTTTTGGCCGCCTGATAATCCGGCGAGCGATGGCAGGCGAGCGCCGCTTCATAGCTCGGAAATTCGAGCACCACGGTGCGGCTGCGGACATGGCCTTCCGTCACTTCGCGCGCGCCGCCGCGCACCAGAAAACGGCCGCCGAATTTGCCGAACGGCACCATGTCGGCGACCATGTATTCTTTGTAGCCTTCCGGATCGGTGATATCGACATGGCCGATCCAATAGCCTTTACGCGCGGAAGGTGGAGGCGGCGTCTCCGGCGCCGGCGGCTGCACGCCGTCATAGCCCTCGACGATCAGGAAATCGCAGGTCGAGTGTGAAAGCCGCAACGGCCGCGCGCGCTGATATTCGTCCGAGCGATAACAAGCGAGCGCCGTGGCGTAGTCCGGAAATTCCCGTATGACCGCGCGTGACCGGAACTGACCCTCGACCAACTCGCTTTTGCCGCCGCGCACCAGTGCAATGCCGCGATATTTCTCGTGCGCCGGCGGTGTTGCCGCCATATAGGCTTGGTAGCCCTCAGGATTGCTGACGTCGATCTGCGGTAGCCAATAGCCTTTCTTCGGCACGACGCGCTTCCTCTATTTGCGGTCAGGTCTGCAACGGTCACGGCTGCGGGCCATCGTAACCCTCGATGACGATAATATCGATTTCGGAGTGCGGCAGACGCGTTCTGAGATTTTCCTGATATTCCGGCGAGCGGTAACAGGCGAGCGCCGCAGCATAATCGGGAAACTCGATCACGACATTGCGCGATCGGCTGGTGCCCTCCATGCTTTCGAATTTACCAGCGCGCACTACAAAGTGGCCGCCGTATTTCTTGAAAATCGCGGGATTGGCGGCAGCGTAGGGCTTGTAGCCGTCTTCGTTGCTCACATCGACGCGCGCGATCCAGTAGCCCTTGGCCATGGCGAAACTCCCAACAGATTTACGTCCCAGCTTTTCTTTTAGCGATTTTTGGCGGCAGCAGCGATCTCTGCAACGATCGCTTCGGCGGCGGCTTTCGGATCGGCCGCAGCAACGATCGGCCGGCCGACGACAAGATAATCGGCGCTGGCGGCAATCGCCGCTGACGGCGTCGCGATGCGCTTTTGATCGCCGATGTCCGCTCCGGCGGGCCTGATGCCCGGCGTCACCAGCACGAGCTTGTCGCCGACAATGGCCCGCAGGCTCGGCACTTCTTCGGGCGAGCAGACGAGCCCGTTGACACCGGCGTCGAGCGCCTGCCGGGCGCGCTGGGCAACAAGATCGCGCACGGAGCCGCCGTAGCCGGCGGCTTTCAGATCGGCATCGTCATAGGAGGTGAGCACGGTGACGGCGAGGATGCGCAAACCGCCTTCCCGCGCCGCGGCGGCCGCTTTCATGGTCTGCGGGTAGGCATGCACCGTGAGAAAAGTCGCGCCGACCCGCGATACGCTTTTGACGCCGGCCGCAACCGTGTTGCCGATGTCATGCAACTTCATGTCGACGAACAGCTTCTTGCCGCCGCCGATCAATCCCGCCGCGTAAGACAAGCCGCCGGCGAGCGCGAGCTGATAGCCGATCTTGTAGAACGACACGGCGTCGCCAAGCCGCGCCACCATCGCCTGGGCTTCTTCGACCGTCGATACGTCGAGCGCGACGATCAGGCGGTCGCGAGGCTCCATCTGCATCGGCGCGATCCTTATGAGCGCGTCATTTCAAGGCATGACGCTTGCGAGTTCGACAAGCCTGCGCATAGCAGTTTTCAACGCCGTCGCAAGAGCCTCGTCCTTGAGATTGTCCATGTCGTCGAAGGCCTGTTCGGCGCGCGGCACTCCGACCTGCTCGGGAATGACGAGCGCACCACAGCCGAGCTCGAGGATTTGGCGGAGTGCCATCAGTGAGCGCAGGCCGCCGAGCCCGCCGTTCGCGGCTGCGCTGATGGCGAAAACACGGCCCTTAAAGGCCGCGTAAGCCGGCTCGCCGGGATCGCGCACCCGCGAAACCCAATCGATCGTATTCTTGATCAGCGGCGTCACTGAAGCGCTGTATTCGGGGCTGGTGATGAAGACGCCCTGATGGGCGAGCAGCATCTTCTTGAGCTGCACCGCGGCGGGCGGCATTCCTTGTGCCGATACCAGATCGGCATCGAATAGCGGCAGCGTGTAATCCTCAAGTGAGATGCGCGTAACCTCGGCCTCCAAGAGCGCGAGCTCCTTGGCGGCGAGCGCGGCGAGCCGCGCGTTATGCGAGCCGGTGCGCAGCGAGCCCGGAATGATCAGAATTCTTGGGTTGGGCATCACGGCCGAGAAAAAGTTTAGGTCTTGCGATAGACCCAAACCCGCGCCGGCGGCAAGTTCATCCAGATGCGCTCGGAGGGTTCCGCGCTAAAGCCTTTGAGCCGGCTCGGCACCGGCGATGCCACCGAATAGGTGAATTGCACAAAGGGCGCGCCCGGCAGCATCAGTTCGAACGCGTCGCGAACAAGCCGCAGCCGCATCTTGATCGGCTTGGTCATCAGCGGCAGGCCGGAGACGACGGCCGCAGCCGGCTGCAGCAGCAGCGCTTCCAGAAGCCGACGCATGCTGTAGGCATCGCCCTGCACTAGCGTCGCTTCCGGATAGCGCGCGCGCAACAGTCGGCAGAAGTTCGGATTAAATTCGACCAGCACCAAGCGTGACGGATCGACGCCGGATTCAACCAAAGCTTCCGTGACCGGCCCGGTGCCCGGCCCCAATTCGACGACCGGCCCCGAACTGTCGGGATCGACATAGCGCGCCATGGTGCGCGCCAGGATCTTGCTCGACGGTGCCACTGCTCCGGTCGACAGCGGGCGCTCGATCCAAGAGCGGATGAAGCGCACTTCGTCGTCGAGCCGAATGCCTTTCTTCAGCTCGAACTGCTTGATGCGCTGCTCGATCGATTGCTCGATTTTTTTGCCGATGCCGTCGCGGTGCTGTTCGAACTGCCGGATGTGGCGCTCGATTCGACGCTCGATAAGTGTCTTACCGACCTCGAGAAGCCGCAGCTGCCGCTCGATCTTGCGTTCGAATTTCTGCAGGGCCGGCAGAGACATGGCATCCAAGCGACAATGACACGCGACAAATTCTTGCCGCTTTTAAAACATTTGGGTGACAAAGGCCATATAGGCCAGGGCGTCCCGCTACGCCAAGCCGGAACGGCTGCCCAATCCGTCAAGGAATTCCTTGACCTTGCCGAGGAAGCCGGACGATTCCGGCTGCGTCTCGGTTGACGACAGGCGGTCGAATTCCACCAGCAGCTCGCGCTGCTTTTTGGTCAGCTTTTGCGGCGTCTCGACGACAACCTGCACATACATGTCGCCATGCTGCCGCTGCCGCAGTACCGGCATACCTTTGGACTGCAGCCGAAAACGGCGGCCGGATTGCGTGCCTTCCGGGATCTTCACCTTGCTCTTGGCGCCGTCGATAGTCGGCACCTCGATATCGCCGCCCATCGCCGCCGTCACCATCGACACCGGGACGCGGCAATGCAGGTCGGCGCCTTCGCGCTGGAAGAACGGATGCGCGGCCATCGACAGGAAAATATAGAGGTCGCCCGGCGGGCCGCCGCGCACACCGGCCTCGCCCTCGCTGGCAAGACGGATGCGGGTGCCGTCCTCGACGCCCGGTGGGATGTTGACCGAGAGCGTGCGCTCGCGCGTGACGCGGCCTGAGCCTGAGCATGAGGCGCAGGGGCTGTCGATCGATTGACCGCGGCCGTGGCAATTCGGGCAGGTGCGCTCGAGGGTGAAGAAGCCTTGGGCGTGGCGGACGCGGCCTTGCCCGCCACACATCGCGCATACTTTCGGCTTGGTGCCGGCCTTGGCGCCGGAACCGGAACAGACCTCGCAGGTCACCGAGGTCGGAATGCGGATCTGCGCGTTCTTGCCGATAAAGGCTTCCTGAAGCGTGATCTCCATATTGTAGCGCAGATCGGCGCCGCGCTCGCGGCCGGTGCCGCGGCCGCGCCCGGCGCCGGACATGCCGAATATGCCTTCGAACAGATCGGAGAACGTGGTGCCGAACTCCGTGCCGAAACCCGCGCCGTTGCCCATGCCGTGCTCGAAAGCGGCGTGGCCGAAACGGTCATAGGCGGCGCGCTTGTCCGGATCTTTGAGGACCTCGTAGGCCTCGTTGACTTCCTTGAAGCGGTGCTCGGCCTGCGCGTCGCCCGGATTGCGGTCCGGATGGCACTGCATCGCGTGTTTGCGGAAGGCCGTCTTGATGTCGATCTCAGTCGCGGTGCGTTCGACCGAAAGAGTTTCGTAGTAGCAGCGCTTCATTGTTCACCCAACAGCCTGTTCAAGAACAAGCACCCCCGTTTTTATCCGGGGGTGCAATTCTGACAAGCGGCAACGGCATCGCGCGCCTCGCTGCTTTAGGCAGATTTCTTGTTCTTCTTGTCGTCGTCGACTTCCGTGAACTCGGCGTCGACGACGTCTTCCTTCTTACCTTCCGCGCCGGAGCCTTGCGCACCGGAACCTTGGTCGTCGCCGCCCGGCTGTTGCTCGGCCTGCTTATACATCGCTTCCCCGAGCTTCATCGAAGCCTGCGCCAGCGCATTGGTCTTGGTCTTGATCGCCTCGGCGTCATTGCCCTTCAAGGCTTCCTTGAGGTCGGCCATGGCGTTCTCGATGGCGCGGCGATCGCCTTCACCAATCTTGGAGCCATGCTCGGCGAGCGTCTTCTCGGTGGCGTGGACCAGACCTTCGGCGTGGTTCTTCGCCTCGACCTCGGCCTTGCGCCGCTTGTCCTCCTCGGCGTGAGCCTCGGCATCCTTGACCATCTTCTGGATGTCGGATTCGGACAGACCGCCGGAAGCTTGGATGCGGATCTGCTGCTCCTTGCCGGTGCCTTTGTCCTTGGCCGACACGTTGACGATGCCGTTGGCGTCGATGTCGAAAGTGACCTCGACCTGCGGAATGCCGCGCGGCGCCGGCGGAATGCCAACCAGGTCAAACTGGCCGAGCATCTTGTTGTCCGCCGCCATTTCGCGTTCGCCCTGGAAGACGCGGATGGTCACCGCGGTCTGGCCGTCTTCGGCCGTGGAGAACACCTGGCTCTTCTTGGTCGGGATCGTGGTGTTGCGATCGATCAGCCGAGTGAACACGCCGCCCAGCGTCTCGATGCCGAGCGACAGCGGCGTGACGTCGAGCAACAGCACGTCCTTGACATCGCCTTGCAGCACGCCGGCCTGAATGGCTGCGCCGACCGCAACCACCTCGTCAGGATTGACGCCCTTGTGCGGCTCCTTGCCGAACAATTGCTTCACGATCTCCTGGACCTTCGGCATGCGCGTCATGCCGCCGACCAGAACGACTTCGTTGATCTCGGCGGCGGAGAGGCCGGCATCCTTGAGCGCCTGACGGCACGGATCGATGGTTTTCTGGATGAGATCGTCGACCAGTGCCTCGAACTTGGCGCGAGTGAGCTTCATCGTCAGATGCTTCGGACCCGAAGCGTCTGCGGTGATGAAGGGCAAATTGATTTCGGTCTGCGTCGTCGACGACAGCTCGATCTTGGCCTTTTCAGCGGCTTCCTTGAGCCGCTGCAGCGCAAGCTTGTCGCGGCGCAGGTCGATGCCCTGCTCTTTCTGGAATTCGTCGGCCAGGTAATTGACCAGCCGCATGTCGAAATCTTCGCCGCCGAGGAAGGTGTCGCCGTTGGTCGACTTCACCTCGAACACGCCGTCGCCGATTTCGAGAATGGAAATATCGAACGTGCCGCCGCCGAGGTCATAGACCGCGATCATGCCCGTCTTGGTCTTGTCGAGACCGTAAGCAAGCGCGGCCGCGGTCGGCTCGTTGATGATACGCAGCACGTCGAGGCCGGCGATCTTGCCGGCGTCCTTGGTCGCCTGACGTTGGGCGTCGTTGAAGTAAGCAGGAACCGTGATGACCGCCTGATCGACCTTGGAGCCGAGATAGGCTTCCGCGGTCTCCTTCATCTTCTGCAGGATGAAGGCGGAGATTTGCGACGGCGAATAAGTCTTGCCCTCGACCTCGACCCAGGCGTCGCCGTTACTGGCGCGCGCGATCTTGTAGGGGACGAGCTTCTTGTCCTTCTCCACCATCGGGTCGTCGTAGCGACGGCCGATGAGGCGCTTCACTGCGAAAATCGTGCGCTCCGGATTGGTGACCGCCTGGCGCTTGGCCGGCTGGCCGACGAGCCGCTCGCCCTCGTCCGTAAAAGCAACGATGGACGGCGTGGTGCGCATTCCCTCTGCGTTCTCGATGACCTTCGGCGTCGTGCCTTCCATGACAGCAACGCAGGAGTTCGTGGTCCCGAGATCGATACCGATGACCTTTCCCATGGTCTTAAATCCTCTCTCTAGCGGCAGGCCGGGCAGGCCCCGAAGGCGCCCGTAAGTCCGGCCCCCTTATTTCACTCAACTGCCCCGCGCGCAGGTGGCAGACCGATAGCAAACCTATCCTAAAGCCCGCTGCGCTGGGGGATTTCCCTTCGCTCATATAGGAGGGCCCCATCGCCCTGCAAGACAGGATTGGCCGTTGACACAAGGTTTCCGAAGGCCGCCGGCTCTCGGGCTCAGCCCGCCAGCTAGCCGCAGGCACGTTAAGTTAATCTTAGAGCCTCGCTCCTCACGATGGCACCGTCGCCGTCGGACCGTAGCGGCTGGCAGCTGACCCGTACCACCATCGCACCCAGACTTTCGAGCCCCGACCTTCGACCCGGACCTCGACCATGTCGACCATTGGTCCCGCTTTGCGCGGCGCCGCCCCTTCAACCCCGAAGCCGGAGGGCCCGTTGGCGTCGCAAGGCCAGCCGCTGCTGCGGTCACGCTATGGGTTCTACCTGCTGCACGCCGGCGAAGCGCTGGCGCTGATCCTGTTCCTGAGCTTCTGCATCATGTGGGTGCAGTGGCAGATGACGGCGCCGCGGATCACCAAAGTATCGGGCGATTTCGTCAGCTTCTGGACCGCGGGCGAGCTTGCGCTCGAGGGCCGCGCCGCCGATGCCTATCGCGAGGTACCGCACTTTTTCAAAGAGCTTGACCTGCACGGCGATGTCGAGGGCTGGGGTTACTTGGCCTTCTTCTACCCGCCGTTCTTCCTGCTGTTATGCGCCGGCCTGGCGCTCTTCAACTACCTTCCGGCACTGATCCTGTGGTTGACGGCGACCTGCGCCGGATATGCCGCGGCCTTGCGCGCCCTGCTGCCGCAGGACCTGCGTCAGCAGGGCGTCCGGCTTTGGGTGCTGTTCCTCGGCTATCCCGCCGTGCTGGTGAATGCCGGATTCGGGCAGAACGGGTTTCTCAGCGCCGGCCTCCTCGGCGGAGCGGCCGTCTGGCTGGACCGGCGGCCGGAGCTTGCGGGCCTGTGCCTAGGTTGTCTGGCCTATAAACCGCAGCTCGGCCTCATCGTACCACTGGCGCTCGCAGTCGCCGGCCGATGGCGATGTTTCGCGGCGGCGGCCCTTACAGTCGCCGGACTCTCGGCGGCGGCGACCGTCGCTTTCGGAATGGACATTTGGCCTGCTTTCTTCGCCGACATGGCGGAGGCGCGGCGGAATTGGATGGAATTTCCCAATCCGCTGTATCTCCAATTCTGGATCACCGTCTTCGGCATGGTGCGCCTACATGACGGCTCGCTTGCACTTGCTTATGGCGCGCAAGCCATCGTCAGCATCACCGCAGCATTGATGCTGACACGCGCTTTGCTGCGACGCCCGCCGCGCGCACGTTCCGGCGTGGCCGAAGGCGCGGCTATCGCTGCTTGCGTGCCGTTCTGCTCACCCTTCATGCTCGAATACGATCTGGTTATTCTCGCGGTGCCGATGGCGTGGCTGCTCGGCGAAGCACTGCGCGACGGCTTCCGGCCTTACGAGCGCTTGGCGCTGATCAGCACTTTTCTTGCGCCCATTACGTTCAAGGTAACGGCGTTCGACGGTGCAATGAAAATCGGCGTGATCGTGGCTACGGCGCTGTTGTTCGTCGTCGTGCTGCGCCGGATGACTGCACCGGCTTCGGCGCCGAACTATGGTCTGCCGGCTTCCGAAGTATTGGCGGTGGGTGGTGCGAATGCCGGGCCCTGATCGCGCGAGGCAGGTACGGCAACACCGATATTGCGCCATGTGAAGATCGACGTGGCGGTAAAATTCCATACCGCGCCCACCAATATCCCGGCGATGGCCGCAAGCCACCACGTATAATCGCGTTGGAACAAGACGACCGCGACACCGACATTCGCCGCCGTGCCGACCGAGCAGATTGCCGCAAAACTCACGAGTCCGCGCAGGATCGGCCAAAGCCCTTTAAGCCGCATGTCGCGATAGGTCACGAGGTTATTGACGAAGAAGTTGAAGGTGACAGCGACCACCGCGGCGCAAAGGTTAGCTAAAGCGAAACCAACGCCAACGCCACGATTCAGCGCGGCGAGCACTGCCAGGTGCACGAACAGGCCCACGCCCCCGACCGACGCGAACATGATGAAGCGCAGCGGGATGACGTGACCGATGAGCTTGTCGATCAATAGCGCGATGTAATCCAGGATCGCCGTCGTATCGAGCTTGCTTTCGCCGTTGAGGCGCGTGCGAAACGTGTAAGGGACCTCCTCGACACGCAACGACGGCCGCGCCGACAGCAGAATATCCAGAAGTATCTTGTAGCCCTGGTTCGACAGATTCCGAACCGCATGATCGAACGCGCCGCGCTCGATCATGAAGAATCCGCTCATCGGATCGGTCAGGTGCGACGGCAAGACAAAATTTGCCAGCTTGGTCGCAACGCGGCTGACGAGCAGACGCTGTTTCTCCCAATCCCCCGTGCCTCCGGCCTCCATGTAACGCGAGGCGATGACGACGTCGCACCTATCGGCGCGCAATCGCTCCAACATCTCGGGCAGCAAGGCTTCATCATGCTGCAGATCACAGTCGAGCACGGCGATGAACGGCGCGCTGGTGGCCAGGATGCCTTCGACGACCGCAGAGGCCAAGCCGCGGCGCCCGATACGATGCAGGAAGCGCACCCGCGGGTCGGCGCGGCTCACGTCGCGCAACACGTCGATCGTGCCGTCGCGCGAATCGTCGTCGACGAACATGATCTCCCACGCGAGTCCCGCGAGGCAGCGATCCAAGCGCGCCACGAGTTCGCGGACATTGTCACGCTCATTGAATGTCGGGACGACGATGGACAACAGCTTGGCCCCGCCCTCGGCATGGCGCCAATGGTCCTGCGGGACGGCAGCAGCTATCTCTGCGGCGGATGAAATATACATCGGCGTGAAAAAGCGCGATTTCTCAATCGATCCAACGAATCAGGATGTTTGCTGGAGAGAATTGACGTTGCGTTAATCTCGGCGCCGACAGTCCCGCGGCGCAGGAAGGGCTCGGGCGGCGGCCCGGCCGCAGCGATCGGGTGGAAATACCGCCAAAATCGGTGCGAGACCGCCGGAACGTAAGGCGCGAGGACGGACATGACCGGATCGGTCAGCCATGCGGGGCTACGTCTGCTCCCCGGTTATTTCGACCGCGGGCAGCAGACGGCGCTGCTTGCTGACATCAGGCGGATCTTTGCCGCGGCACCGCTGTTCACGCCCCGGATGCCGAAATCCGGCCGACCGTTCTCGGTGCAAATGTCGAACTGCGGCGTGCTCGGCTGGATATCGGACGAAAGCGGTTACCGCTACGCGCCGGTCCATCCCGAGACCGGCCGCCCCTGGCCGCCGCTGCCGCAACGGCTCGCCGCCTTGTGGGATGAGGTCGCTTCTTATCCGCGGCCGCCCGAGGCATGCTTGATCAACTTTTATGGCCCGGCCGCAAAAATGGGCCTGCATCAGGACCGCGACGAGGCCGATTTTTCAGCGCCGGTCGTGTCGGTGTCGCTCGGCGATTCCTGTTTGTTCCGCCTGGGCGGACCCAACCGCCGCGACCCCACCCGCTCCTTTCGCCTCAATTCCGGCGACGTGGTCATGCTGGGTGGCGACACGAGGCTCGCATTCCATGGCGTAGATCGTATCTATCCCGGCACGTCCACCCTGCTCCTCGAAGGCGGATTGCCCAGGGAAGGACGAATCAATTTGACCATGCGACGGGTGACGCAGATACAGGTGCCGCCAATATCCGGGTCCCAAAGAGATCGGGCCGCAAGCTCGCAGCCGTAAAAATTTTCAGATGTAGCGCACTGCCGTTTAGGACCAATTCGATGCATATCCGATCGAGCCGACTTCGCACAGGTTTCGGCGCAGGTTGTCTGCCCGCCGCCGTCGTTATGCTTGCCGCGATGCTGATTGCACCGGCGCAGGCCGCCGATTTGGTTTTTCCGGCCGGCTCGCAGCTCGGCATCGTCCCGCCGGCCGGGATGGTGGAAAGCCATAACTTCCTCGGCTTTGAAGATCCGCAGAAGAACGCGGCGATCCTGTTCACCGTCCTGCCGGCACAGGCTTACGACCAGCTCGACAAAACCCTGGTGCCCGAAGCGATGAAGAAGGACGGCGTCGACATCGAGAAGCGCGAGCCGATCCAGTTTGGTTTCGGCAAGGGCTTCATCCTGAGCGGCACGCAAGCGACCGACACCGCGCGCTATCGCAAATGGCTTGTGGTCGTCGGTGCCCCTAAAGTGACGGCACTGGTCACCGTCCAGGTGCCCAATCAAGACGCGGACTATTCCGATAAAGCGATGCGCGATGCGATCGCGACACTTGCTTTGCGCGACAGCGTCCCCGATGCCGAGCAACTCAGCCGGTTGCCCTTCAAGCTCACCGACTTCGCCGGTCTCAGCATCGGCGAAGTGTTGCCGGGGCGCGCAGTGATTCTGATCGATAAGGCGGCGGCCGATGCGGTTCAGGCCAACAGCCAGACAAAAAACGGCCAAAGCAAAGACGCCAAAGACCAAAGCAAGGACGCACCTGTCTTTGCAACGCGTATGTTCATTGGCGCTGTGCCGGGCGCGCCGGAACCGAACAATCGCAGCAATTTCGCGCGCATGCTGTTTCAGCAGATCGCCGGCATCAAGGACGTGCAAATTCAGGACGCCGAGTCACTACGCATCGGCGGCCAACAAGGCTTCGAAACGCTCGCCAAGGCGAAAGATGTGCAGACCGACGCCGACGTGATGGTGGTGCAGTGGCTGCGGTTCGGCACGTCGGGCTTTCTGCAGATCATCGGTGTCGCCCGCGCCGACGGCTGGCCGGACACTTTCACCCGGCTGCGCACCGTGCGCGACAGCATCGACCCGAAATAATTTCAGCGGTTATTCAGTTGCTGGTGGCTCTGGCGTTATCGTTGTTCGAAGCCGGCGCCGTCTTCGGGCCGCCCTTCGACACGCCGACCAGCGCCGGTCGCAGGATGCGTTCGCCGATCATGTAGCCGGGCTGCACCACCTGCACAACGCTGCCGGCCGGCACCGTCGGATCGGGCACTTCGAACATCGCCTGATGCAGATTAGGATCGAATTTCTCGCCCTGCGGCGAGAACTGGCGGATGCCGTTCTTTTCCAAGGCCTTCAACAATTCGCGCTCGGTGAGATCGACACCCTCGATCAGCGCCTTGACGCCGGCTTCGGCGCTCGCCCGCAATTCCGGGGGCACCGCATCGAGCGCGCGCCGCATATTGTCGGCAACGCCAAGCACGTCGCGCGCGAAGGAGGTGACGCCATAAAGCCGCGACTCCGCGACCTCGCGATCGGTGCGTTTGCGCAGATTTTCCATCTCGGCGAGCGTGCGCAGAAGGCGGTCCTTCATCTCCGCATGCTCGCGCTCAAGCGCCGTGGATGGCGCCGGCGCCGCAGCCTCGCGTGGCGCAGCCGCTTCGTCCTCAGAGCGAGCGGTCTGATCCGTCATGTCTCGATCCCATCGTCTTCAAGGGTTTGTGACCCGCATATCAGGGCTTAATCAGTAAAAATCAAGCGCCGCGTCCGAACAAGATGAGGGCGCTTACGATTTTTCAGGCTGAAACTTGGCCGCCAATCAGCCGCCAAGGAGCTTACTGACGACCTTGGCCGTGTAGTCCACCATCGGCACGATCCGCGCGTAATTCAGCCGTGTCGGGCCGATGACGCCCAGCACACCGACAATGTGGCCGGAAGCGTCGTGATAGGGTGCCACGATGGTCGAAGAGCCCGACAGCGAGAACAGCTTGTTCTCCGACCCGATGAAGACGCGGACCCCTTCGGCCTGTTCGGCGCGGCCGAGAAGATCGATCACCTCGCGCCGGGTTTCCAGATCGTCGAACAGCAGCCTGACCCGTTCGAGGTCGGCAATCGCCTTGAGATCGTCGAGCAGATGCGCTTGGCCGCGCACGATCAGCTTGCGCTCATCGCTCTCGCCGCCCGACCAGCTCGCCAGGCCATCGGCGACGATCCTCTGCGTGAGCTGATCAAGTTCCGCCCTGTTCTCTCGCACCGTGCGCTCGATCTCGACTTTGACCTCATCGAGGGTGTGGCCGCGGATGCGGGCGTTGAGAAAATTCGAAGCTTCCATCAGCGCCGAGGTCGGCAGGCCGATGGGAACATTGAGCACGCGGTTTTCGACCTGACCATCCTCGCCGACCAGAATGACCAGCGCCCGTTCCGGCTCGAGCCGGACAAATTCGACGTGCTTGAGGCGAGGGTTCGCTTTCGCCGTCAGCACAACGCCGGCAGCGCGGCTCAAGCCCGAGAGCAGGCCCGAGGCTTCGGTCAGAACTCCCTCGACCGATTTCGATTGTCCGGAAGCCGCCACCTGCGCTTCGATCGCCTTGCGGTCGCGTTCGTTGAGATCGCCGATTTGCATCAGCGCATCGACGAAGAAGCGCAGCCCCATTTCGGTCGGCAGCCGCCCGGCCGAGGTGTGCGGCGCATAGACCAGCCCGAGCTGTTCGAGATCGGACATGACGTTGCGCACTGAAGCCGGCGACAAAGTCATCGGCAAAATGCGCGACAGGTTGCGTGAGCCGACCGGCTCGCCGGTCGCGAGATAGCTCTCGACGATCAGGCGAAAAATCTCGCGCGAGCGCTCGTTGAGCTGGGCGAGGCCCTGCTGGTTGACGCCGAGGGGAAAGTCGTGACTGGCCAAGTGCGAAAACCCCCGTTACCGCACGAGCCTATCACTCCGCCGCCGCCATCGCACGGGGGGCGGCGTTGTTACGTAGCAAACCCATGAATTCGCTTACCGAACCGAAATCCTCAAGCCGGTCGATCGCATCCACCACTGCCGCAGCACCGGCGTCGGAGATAACGCCCGCGGCATAGGTACGGAATTTCTGCTCGATCTGCGCCCGTGACAGCGGGTTTTCAAACGAGCCCAGCGGATGTTCGCAACGCGCCGACAGCACCGTACCGTCGTCCATCGCGATATCGACCTTGGCACCTGAGCCCTTGATCGCCGGATCGGCATAGACCGCGACCTTCTGCGCGGCGAAGGCGCGGAGCTTCGGATCGTCATAACGATTGGGCTCGAACTGTGCCAAGGTCAGTGCGTGATCCTGCAGAATGATCGCGGCAGTGTAATGCGCCGACAATAGCGCCTCGAACTTGGCCTTGTAGGTGCTGAAGCCGCCGTGCAGATCGAAGGCGGTCTGGCTGACGGCGATGCGGACTTGGCGCACCTGCGCAGCATCGATCTTGTGCTTCGCGACGAGATCAAAAATGGCGGTGGCCAACCCCTGAATGACCGTCGCCGACGGCCAGAGCCGCAGCGCAATCTGTTCGAGCTCAAACCGCCGGCCGAGATCGGCAGTGACCACATCCGGCAGGCCGCCATTGACATAGGCGTGGTAGAGGCCGCCGTCTTTCGCAGTGAGGAATTCGCGCGTCGCAACAAAATCTTGCTGCGCCAACAGCGCCGCCATCAGACCCGACAGCGCACCGCGGCATTGATGGAACTTTACCGTCGGTGTGCCCCAGGCAGCGTAGGTGCCCGCGGCCTGACTGCCGGCGAGGCCGAAGGCGCGCGCCATGGTGTCCGGATCGAAGCGCAACAGCGAGCCCACAGCGGCCGCCGCGCCGAACGGGCCGATAATGCCCGGCCCATGCCAGCCGCGGCCGCGAAACACCGGATAATCAAGCCCGATGCCGATCCGCGTCGTCACTTCCGAACCGACAGCGATGGCGGTCAGAAGATCACGACCGGACAGGCCGTCGCGTTCCGCAATCATCAGCGCCGGCGGTACAATCTCCGGCGTGATGTGGGTCATGGTGGCGCGGTGCACGTCGCACATCGTCGTCGCGGTGACGAGATAGGCGTTGAGTAGCGTCGCGCCGGCCAGCGACAAATGCCCGCCGCCGATCACGCTCGATTCACGGCCCTGTGCCAGCGCGGTGGCAAAGGCCGCGACCTGACTGGTTTCTTCGCCTCGATTGCCGGCAATGGCGCAGGCGAGCGCATCCAGCAGAAGGTTCTTGCAATGCTCGCGGACCTGCGGCGGCAGATCGTTGTAGGTCAGCGTTGCGGCAAATTTTGCCAGTATTTGTGTGGCTTCCGCCCGCTTTGTTGTGTCTTGTGTTTTTTCTTGCATCGCGACCTCCCCTGCATGCCGGACGCCAGAGCGTAGCGGCTCCCCGCAACGGAGCGCAATCGGCATGCCGCGTCAGGCCCGGGAGGCTGCAATGTGCCCTGCCATTGCGTTTGTGACGGCGGAACACGTAAAAGACGCTTCGCCAAGATCTTAGTGGAGCATGATCCTTCCGGAATACCGGATTCCACTTTTCCGGGATCATGCTCTCGGACCCGGGAGACCTGCATGCGGCCGAGCCGCCGACAATCTGACGAATTGCGTGCCGTTTCGCTCGAGCGTGGCGTGGTGAAATACGCGGAAGGCTCCTGTTTCGTGAAATTCGGCGAGACCCACGTGCTGGTCACGGCGACGCTCGAAGACCGCTTGCCGCCTTGGCTCAAGGGCCAGGGGCGCGGCTGGGTGACCGCCGAATACGGCATGCTGCCGCGCGCGACGCTGGAGCGGACCCGCCGCGAAGCCTCCGCCGGCAAGCAGAACGGCCGCACCGTCGAAATCCAGCGCCTCATCGGGCGGAGCCTGCGCTCCGTGGTCGATCTCAAAACGATGGGCGAGCGGCAGATCACCATCGATTGCGACGTGATCCAGGCCGACGGCGGCACGCGCACGGCCTCGATCACCGGCGCCTGGATTGCGTTGCACGATTGCCTCGCCTGGATGAAAGCGCGGCAGATGTTCGAAGGCGATCCGCTGCGTGATCATATCGCGGCGATTTCCTGCGGCGTGTGTTCAGGCACGGCCGTGCTCGATCTCGACTATGCCGAGGATTCGCAGGCCGACACCGATGCCAATTTCGTCCTGACCGGGACCGGCAATATCGTCGAAATTCAGGCGACGGCCGAGAAGACGCCGTTCTCGGAAGACCAGTTTTCCGCGCTTTTGGCGCTGGCGCGCAAAGGCGTCACCAAGCTCGTCGACCTGCAGAAGATGGCGGTGATGTGAGCGGAGAAAAACATCGCCACATCGCGGGCCGCCTGGTGATCGCGACGCACAATTCGGGAAAGCTCGCCGAAATGCGCGAACTGCTGGCGCCTTATGGGATCGATGCCATATCGGCGGGTGAACTGGGATTGAGCGAGCCCGACGAAACCGGAATGACGTTTGGCGACAATGCGCGCATCAAGGCGCAAGCTGCGGCAAGCGCGACAAATTTGCCGGCTTTTGCTGACGATTCCGGCATCGTTGTCGACGCACTTGATGGCGAACCCGGGATCTATTCGGCGCGCTGGGCCGGCCCCAATAAGGACTTTGCCGCCGCCATGGCCACGATCGAGCAGAAGCTCAACGCCCGCGGCGCCACCACGGCGAGCCGACGTCGCGCCCATTTCGTCTCAGCTCTATGCGTCGCCTGGCCGGACCGACATCTGGAAGAATTCGAGGCGCGGGTCGATGGCGTTCTGGTCTGGCCGCCGCGCGGCAAGCAAGGCTTCGGTTATGATCCGATGTTTTTGCCGGACGGTCATGACCGCACCTTCGGCGAAATGTCGAGTGATGAGAAACACGGACTGCCGCCACCGGCGCGCAATCCTGAGGAAAAAATGAGGGCGCGGTCGGAGGCAAAACCGGCGCCCACTTTTGCTGACCGCGCTCCGGGCAAAGGTCTGTCGCACCGCGCCCGCGCCTTCCTGAAACTCGCGGAGGCGTGTCTTGAGTGATGCCTTGAACAAGGATTCCGAGAGCGAACAGGCGTTTGGCGTTTATGTGCACTGGCCGTTCTGCCTGTCGAAATGTCCTTATTGCGACTTCAACAGCCATGTCCGCCACGCCGCCATCGACGAGCCGCGTTTTCTCCGCGCCTTTCACGCTGAGATCGGCCAGACCGCCGAACGGCTGCGCGGCCGCACCGTGTCGTCGATCTTTTTCGGCGGCGGCACGCCGTCCTTGATGCAGCCTTCGACCATTGCCGGAGTGCTCAATTCCATCGCCCGGCAGTGGCGCGTGGCGCCTGATGCCGAAATCACCATGGAGGCCAATCCGACGAGCGTCGAAGCCGAGCGTTTCCGCGGCTATCGCGCCGCCGGCGTCAATCGCGTGTCGCTCGGCGTGCAAGCGCTCGACGATCGTGTGCTGGCCGAACTCGGCCGGCTGCACACCGCGCGCGAAGCGCTCGATGCAGTCGACGTCGCGCGCCAAGTGTTCGGCCGCTATTCGTTCGACTTGATCTACGCGCGACCCGGGCAGCAGCCGAAGGAATGGGCCTCCGAACTCAAGACCGCACTGGCTGAAGCCGGCGAGCACATTTCGCTCTACCAATTGACCATCGAGCCGGAGACGCCGTTTGCGACGCTGCATGAAGCGGGCAAATTGCGGCTGCCGGACGAAGACACCGCCCGCGCGCTCTACGACACGACCCAGGAGATCTGTGCAGCTCACGGGCTGCCGGCTTACGAAATCTCCAACCACGCCCGGCTTGGCGGCGAGTGCCGGCACAATCTCGTCTATTGGCGATCCCATGAATATGCCGGGATCGGTCCCGGCGCTCATGGGCGGCTCGATATCGACGGTGAGCGCCACGCCACCGCGACCGAAAAACGGCCGGAGACTTGGCTCGGCTTGGTGGAGTCGCAAGGCCACGGCGTTACCATCGACGAGGTGCTGACGCGCGAAGAGCGTTCGGACGAGTTCTTGCTGATGGGGCTTCGGCTCGCTGAGGGCATCGATGTCGCACGTTATGAGGAGATTTCCGGCCGCAGGCTCGATCCGGCGCGGGTCGCGACGTTGCTTGAGCACGGCTTGGTCGAAACTACGGCTGACGGCTGCCTGCGGGTGACGTTGCCGGGATTCCCGGTGCTGGACGCCGTCGTGGCCGACCTCGCGGCCTGATATATGTTCGCCTGTTTATAAGCTAGCTTATGTTTCCGGCGATCGGTTTATCAGCCTGCAGGCGACGCGCCGAAGCTTTTGGGTGAAGGCGAAATGACCTGCGGCCCACCAGACGTGACACGAAGCACGGCGAGCCCGCGGTCATTGGTACCGTCCGACCGAAAGCGGAAAAGGCCGTCGATCCCGGAAAATCCCGATGGATTGGTCAAAGTCTCCTGGGAAAACCGCGCCGAGCCCTGGGTTTTGACCAGGGCCGCTATGAGCGCCACTGCATCATAAGCTAGCGTAGCAGTTCTGACGGGGTCCTGTTTGTAGCGCGCGCGGTAGCGCTGGCTGAAATTCCGGTAGCCGACACCGTCCGGCGCCGCGAACCAGCCGCCGTCGAGTGCCGGCGTCGCGTAGATGCGCGGATCGTCCCACAGCCCGGTGCCGAGGAGTTGCAGCCTTTTGGTATTGACGCCGCGGGCGGCAAGCGCGGCGACAACGCCCGGTACGGCGTCGCCGCCATCCGGAATGAACAGAGCGTCGGCGCGGGCTGACGCCTGAGCGATGTTGCCAACGGGGCCGGCCATGCCGGCTTGATCGTGTGGATAGCGCTCGAGCCCGACGAGTTGGCTGTTGCGCCGCGCGACCACCTGCTTGAAGGCGGCTTCGACTACCGTGCCGTAGGGATTGTCGGGGATGAGCGCCGCGAAGGAATGTTTTCCCGTCGAGACGGAATATTGGACGATCCGATCGACGTCGGATTCGGGCAGAAAACTCAGCAGATAGACGCCGCTCGCGGCGACATTGGTGTCGGTGGAAAAGGCGATAACCGGCACGTTGCGGGCCCGCGCCACCTGGCCGACATAGGTCACCGACTGCGCGAAGAGTGGCCCCAAAATGATCTCGGCGCCTTCGTCGAGCGATTGCTGCGCCCCGATCCGGGCCGCTTCCGCGGTGCCGCCGTCGTCTTTTACCAAGAGCTGGATGTTGGGCGCATTGAACTCGGCAATCGCCATTTCCGCGGCGTTGCGCATGGCCTGACCGGCGACGCCGGCATTGCCCGGAGCGGACAGTGGCAGAATGAGCCCGGCTTTGACCTGACCGGTGCCGATAGTCGCGCCTTGCGGCACTTGCGAGCTCGCCGGCGCCGTCGCCGATGACAGATATTGTGAGTTCTGGGTGCAGCCCGCCGCAAACAGGCCCGCCGTCGCCACCAGCCCCGCAATCGAGCGGCGCCGCGTCGGCAAAATCACAGGCGTGATCGCCGACGGCTTGAGCTTCGACTGCGGCGACAAGCGGTTCTCCTCACGGCGTGGAAATCGAGGCATTGACGCCGGGCAAATAGGCATCGCCAATCTGACATATTGGCGGCGATTGGTTAACCAAAGGCAAGAATTACGGAATCCGGGTTGTAAATTGGGCACTTAGCGCAATCACTCCTCGCGAGCACCACCACAACCACTTGCCACAATTGCTTGCCGCAATTGCTTGCCGCGGTCATGACGCCGCACCGCGGCAAAGCTAGATTGGCAGCGATGAGCAAGCCGCACCGAGAGCCTTCCCCTGCCGCCGACGCGCCGCGGCATTACGCCCTCGCCGGCCAGCCGATCGAAGTGGCGAAACTCAAAGCCGGTCTGCACATCGTTGCCACCCCCATCGGCAATCTCCGCGATATCACGCTCCGGGCGCTGGAGACGCTGGCCGGTGCCGACTTGATCGCCTGCGAAGACACCCGCGTCACCCGAAAGCTTCTCCAACGCTACGCGATTGCGACCCCTCTCACGCCCTATCACGAGCACAATGCGGCGCAGGCAAGGCCGCTGTTGCTGCGGCGGATCGCTGACGGCGCGGCCGTAGCATTGGTGTCCGACGCCGGAACTCCGCTCGTTTCCGATCCGGGCTTCAAGCTGGTCCGTGCGGTTCAGGACGCGGGATTTGCCGTGACGACGCTGCCCGGCGCGTCATCGCTGCTTGCGGCTTTGACGCTAGCCGGGTTGCCGACCGATCAGTTTTTGTTCGCCGGATTTTTGCCGTCGAAGCATGCGGCGCGCCGCACGCGCATTGCCGAATTGAGCCGCATCCCGGCGACGCTTGTTCTATTCGAGACCGGGCCGCGCGCCGCCGCAGCGCTTGGGGATCTCGCCGATGAACTCGGCGAGAACCGCCAGGCCGCGTTGTGCCGCGAACTGACCAAACTTCATGAGGAGGTTTCGCGCGGCAGTCTCAAAATGCTCGCGCAGGCTTGTACCAACAACGAACCGCGCGGCGAGATCGTCCTGGTCATTGCACCGCCGCCGGAGGCGGTACCGTTGAGCGCCGAGGACACCGACGATCTGCTGCGACAGGCGCTGGCGCGGGTGTCGGTGAAAGACGCAGTCGGTGAAGTCGCCGATGCCACCGGCCTGCCGCGGCGCGAGGTCTATCAGCGGGCCATAGCCCTGACCGAAATCGCGCTGGCAAAAACCGCCAGCGAGGACGGAAACAAGCAATGACGCGCCGCGCTGAACCGCTGCGGCCGCCCAAAGCGAGATCGCAAAAGGCCAACCCGACCAAGACTTCGCCGACCAAGACTTCGCCGACCAAGGCTACGCCGCGCCCCGAGCGCGTGGCGGCCTTTAAGCTCGGATTATCCGCGGAAAGCCGCGCCGCGATGTTTCTGATCGCCAAAGCCTATCGCATCCTAGCGCGGCGTTGGAAGACGCCGTTTGGCGAGATCGATATCGTCGCCCGCCGCCGGCATACGCTGGTATTTGTCGAAGTGAAGGCCCGCGCTACGCTCCAAGAGGCCGTCGAAGCGGTGACCGAGCACGGTCAGCGGCGCATCACAAACGCCGCCGAGCTTTGGCTGGCGCATCATCCAAACGACGGTAAGGGCGATATCCGTTTCGATGTGGTCGTGGTGACGCCTGGCAAAATCCCCTATCACATCCCAAATGCTTTTGACGCGAACTAGTCCCCTTGCAGTTACCATGGCGGACCCCACCAAAACCGCGTAGAGACCCTCTCACCCCGCCGGACCCGATCTCAACATGGCTCTCAACGTCGCCGTCCAAATGGACCCGCTCGACCGCATCAATATCCGCGGCAATTCGACGTTCGCTTTGCTCTTGGAAGCGCAGGCCCGCTCCCATCCGCTGTCCTATTACACGCCCGATAAGCTCGCGCTGCGTGACGGCAAGGTGTCGGCAACCGTCCGCCCGCTCGTCGTGCGCGATGTCGCGGGTGACCATTTCGCGCTCGGCGAGGCGCGGCACGTGGAGCTGTCGTCATTCGACGTGATCCTGCTGCGGCAGGATCCGCCGTTCGATCTCAATTACATCACCTCGACGCATATGCTCGAGCGCGTGCATCCGAAGACGCTGGTGGTCAACGATCCGGCGCATGTGCGCAACGCGCCGGAGAAAGTTTTCGTCACCGAATTTCCCGATCTGATGCCGCCAACTCTGGTCACGCGCGACCTCGACGCCATCAAGGCGTTTCGCGCCGAGCACGGCGACATCGTGATGAAGCCGCTCTACGGCAAAGGCGGCGAGGCGGTGTTTCTGCTGACGCGCCAGGATCTGAATTTCGGCTCGCTCTACGACATGTTCTCGGCGACGTTCCGCGAGCCGTGGGTGATTCAGAAATTCCTGCCGGCGGTGAAGGACGGTGACAAGCGCATCATTCTGGTCGATGGGGAATTCGCCGGCGCCGTCAATCGCGTGCCGGCACCGGACGATCTGCGTTCCAACATGGTGCGCGGCGGCGTGCCGAAGGCGACCGACCTCAGCGACCGCGAACGCGAAATCTGCGCGCAGCTTGCGTCGCCCTTGCGGGAACGCGGGCTTCTGTTTGTCGGCATCGACGTGATCGGCGGCTATCTCACCGAGATCAACGTCACTTCGCCGACCGGCATCCGCGCCGTGAAGAATCTCGGCGGCCCCGACATCGCGGCCCTGATTTGGAACAAGATCGAAGACAAGCGCCGCTGATTATTCTTGTCAGGCCCGTGCCGGAGCGGGCGTCACCGCGCCGGCATCCGCGCGCGACGATTTCCGCACCGTCAGCACCAGCAGTGCCGCGACGAGGCACAGCGCACCGGCGACAAAGAACGCCGGCAGGTAGGTGTCGTACTCCGTGCGCACCAGTCCGGCGCCGAACGCAGCACTTGCGGCGCCGATCTGGTGGCCGGCGAACACCCAGCCGAACACCATGCCGGCGCGTTCCGGACCGAAGCGGTCGGCGGTCAGTTTCACGGTCGGCGGCACGGTCGCGATCCAGTCAAGGCCGTAGAACACGGCGAATAGCGACAGGCCGTAGAAGGTGAAATCGGTGAACGGCAGATAGAGCAGCGACAGGCCGCGCAGGCCGTAATACCAGAACAGCAGCCAGCGATTGTCGAAACGGTCGGACAACCAGCCCGAGCCGATGGTGCCGAAGAAATCGAAGATGCCCATCATGGCGAGCACGCTCGCGGCGGTGACGGCCGGCAGGCCGTAATCGTGGCACAGGGTGACGAAGTGAGTCTGGATCAGGCCGTTGGTGCTGCAGCCGCAGACGAAGAACGTGCCGAACAGCACCCAGAAGATCGGCACACGCGCGGCGTCTTTCAGCACCAGAAGCGGCGACATCAGCAGCGACAGAAGCCCGACACCCTGCGCCGGCGGCGGCGTGATCTTGCTCTCGCCATAGAGCGGCAAATTCAGATCGCTCGGCCGGTCGCGCATGAAGAGCGCTGCGAACACCGCCACCACGCCAAGCATGCAGGCGACAAAAACCAGCGCCATGCGCCAGCCGTAGTCCGTCGTGAGACGGGCGATCAGCGGCAGGAACACCAATTGCCCGGTGGCGTTGCTCGCCGCCAGCATACCCATGACCAAGCCGCGGCGGTGATTGAACCAGCGCGTCGCCACCGTGGCCGCAAGCACCATCGCGGTGAGACCGGTGCCGACGCCGACAACCACGCCCCACAGCAGCACGAGCTGCCACACCTGCTTCATCGCCAGCGAGGACAACAGGCCGGCAGAGATCAGCGCCATCGCCACCATGATCACCCGGCGTACGCCGTAGCGATTCATGAAAGCGGCCGCGAACGGGCCGAACAGCCCGAACAGCATGATGCGCAGCGCCAGCGCCGACGAAATCTGCGCGTCGCTCCAGCCGAACTCCTGCTCGAGCGGCACGATCAGCACGCCGGGCGTACCCATCGCCGCGGCAGTGACCAGAAGCGTGAGAAATGTGACGGCAACGACGACCCAGCCGTAATGGACGTTGCGGCGGGCCAAAGTCGCAGCGAGCGCGGTAGACGCCATGGTGTCTTTCCAAATCTGCCGATTTACCGCCGGCCGAGTTATATGATGATCATCATCGAAGCTTGCCTATTGATGATGATCGTCATATTATTTGTCAAGGTCGTGACCGAACGGCGCGACCTGAGTGCATAGCTGAGGCGCGTGATGAGAGTGAGCCGGCAGAAAGCCGCCGAAAATCGCGAGCGCATTATCGAAGCTGCAGGAGCGCTGCTGCGCGCCAACGGCTTTTCCGGCATCGGCGTCGCCGACATCATGAAAGCTGCCGATCTCACCCATGGCGGCTTTTACGGGCATTTCAACTCGAAGGACGATCTCGTCGCTCAGGCCTGCCGCAAGGTGACGGCGCAGGCTGCGGAGAACTGGCAAAAGACCGCGGCAAAATCTCCGGAAAACCCCTACGCCGCGCTGCTCGCCCGCTACCTGCAACCGCGCCATCGCGACGAGCCAGGGCAAGGCTGCGTCTTTGCGTCGCTTGGGGCCGATGCGGCGCGCAGCGGCGCCGTAGTGCAGGACGCCTTCGCCGATGGGCTCGAGCCGCTGATCGGCCTTCTGGCCAAATCCGCCCCTGGCAAGACCAAAGCCGAGCGCCGCCGCAAGGGCGTCGCCGCGATGGCCGGGCTGGTCGGCGCTCTTCTCCTCGCCCGCGCTGTCGGCGCCAAGGACAACAAGAAATTTTCCGACGAAATTCTCGACGCCACGCGGCGAGAATTGCTCAACGCCGGAAACCGCTGAAATTTCAAACGAATTTTGGACGAGGCGAAGGCAGGTCGAGGCAAGGGAACTCTGTTCCCTAAATGTTCTTGACGCCCCCAAAACTTCCGGTAGCTTAAACGACGCTAGCGGCTGACGGCGGGGGTTTCCGCCGAGGGGCGGACATGGTCCAGCGCGTCTCCACGGTTGCGTTCGAGGGTATCGAGATTCGCCCGGTCGACGTGCAGGTGCAGGTCGCGCCTGGAATGCCGGCCTTCACGATTGTCGGTCTGCCCGACAAAGCCGTTTCCGAAGCGCGCGAGCGGGTGCGCTCGGCGCTGATCGCATCGGGCCTCGCGCTGCCGGCGCGGCGCATCACCATCAATCTCGCGCCGGCCGACCTGCCGAAAGAAGGCAGCCACTATGATTTACCGATCGCCCTTGGCCTGATGGCGGCGATCGGCGCTATTCCCCACGATGCATTGTCCGGCTTCACCGTGCTGGGCGAGCTTGGACTTGACGGTTCGATCGCCCCGGTCGCAGGCGTGCTTCCCGCCGCCATCGGCGCCAATGCGCGCGGTGAAGGCCTGATGTGTCCTGCGGCCTGCGGACCGGAAGCGGCCTGGGCCAGTCCCGACATCGAGATCATCGCCGCCGCCTCGCTCATTCAGCTCGCCAATCATTTCAAAGGCACGCAGGTTCTGTCGCGACCGCAGCCGAAGATTTTGGACGCGACCGGGCCGGTGCTCGACCTTGCCGACATCAAGGGCCAGGAAAGCGCCAAGCGTGCGCTCGAAGTCGCGGCTGCCGGCGGACATAATCTCCTCATGGTCGGCCCGCCGGGCGCCGGCAAATCAATGCTCGCGGCGCGGCTGCCGTCGATCCTGCCGCCGCTGGCACCCGCCGAATTGCTTGAAGTCTCGATGGTCGCCTCGATTGCCGGCGAGATCAAAGGCGGCGCGCTCACCAACCGCCGGCCGTTCCGCGCGCCGCATCATTCCGCGAGCATGCCGGCGTTGGTCGGCGGCGGATTACGTGCGCGGCCGGGCGAGATTTCGCTCGCACATCATGGGGTGTTGTTCCTCGACGAGCTGCCGGAATTCCAGCCGCATGCGCTCGATTCGCTGCGCCAGCCGCTCGAAACCGGTGAGGTCTCCATTGCGCGCGCCAATCATCGCGTCACTTACCCGGCGCGCTTCATGCTGGTGGCGGCGATGAATCCCTGCCGTTGCGGTCACGCCAGCGAGCCCGGTTTCTCCTGTCGCCGCGGCGCGACAACGCGCTGCAGCTCCGATTATCAGGCGCGGCTGTCCGGACCGTTGCTCGATCGCATCGACCTGCATATCGAAGTGCCGGCGGTGACGGCCGCGGATCTCATTCTGCCTCCGCCGGCCGAAGGCAGCCGCGAAGTCGCCGAGCGCGTGGCGCTCGCCCGCGAACGCCAGGCCGCGCGCTATGCCGCAATCGGCCTGGCGCGTATCCACAGCAACGCCGCAGTGTCGGGCGCTGTCCTGGAAGACGTGGCAAAGCCGGATGCGAGCGGCATGACGTTATTGCGCGAGGCCGCCGATGCCATGCGTCTCTCGGCCCGCGGCTACCACCGTGTGCTGCGCGTCGCCCGCACGCTCGCCGATCTCGACGGCGTCGACAAAGTCGGCCGCCTGCACGTGGCCGAGGCCCTGTCCTACCGGGCGCTGGCCGACGAAGTGCGGCGCGCGGCCTAGAGCCGTTAGCGGCGCGCCAAAACCCGGCGAATCACGTAAAGCTGTGGCTTGCATGTGATGCAGCGCGTCCACCAGCCGGCTGCGGCGTCCTCCAATCAGGCATGCCATCCGTGTCAAAACCAGAGCGCCCCCTCGCCTTCATCCTCGCATCGACCGATCATGGCACCATGATCCTGAACCGGTTCGACGAATATAACGGACCGGGCGGCTTCATCGGCGCCGGCTATCAGCTTCTCGCCCGGGCGTCTTATGAGCCGAAGGAGGTCGCCTTATTGCTGACCCTCCTCGAATTGCGCCGCAAATATCACGGCGACGGAATTCTCGCGATCGACTGCGGCGCCAATCTCGGAGTGCACACCGTCGAGTGGGCCAAATACATGAGCGGCTGGGGCGTCGTGGTGGCGTTCGAGGCGCAGGAGCGCATCTACTATGCTCTCGCCGGCAATATCGCGATCAACAATTGCTTCAATGCCCGCGCCATCAATGCCGCGGTGTCGGACCGTTCCGGCTGGATGAAAATTCCCCAGCCGAATTATCTGGCCAATGCAAGTTTCGGCAGCCTTGAACTGAAAAAGACGGACAGAACGGAATTCATCGGTCAATCGATCGACTATTCCGAAGACAAGATGGCCAACGTGCCGATGGTTCATCTCAATTCATTCAATTTTCCTCGTCTCGATATCCTGAAAATTGACGTCGAGGGCATGGAGCTGGAGGTGATCGAAGGCGCGGCGACTTGCATCAGCAAGTATCGTCCGATCATGCTCGTCGAAGCCTTGAAGACCGACTCGAACGCTTTACAAGCGCGGCTCGAAAGCCTCGGCTATACGGTGTTTCTGGACGGATATAATTTCATCGCCTTCCACAAAGAAGACAAGTGCATGGCAGGGGTCAAGTACTCACCCGCCAAAGCGGCGTCGGCCGCATAGAGTCTATCACGCACCGTTGCCGTGGATGGCGCCGCGCATACCGATCGCCGACAAAAACTCCTGACGCGTCTCGGCATTGTTGCGGAACACCCCCACCATCCGGCTCGTTACCATGGTGACGCCGGGTTTGTGGACGCCGCGCGTTGTCATGCATTGATGCGTGCCTTCGGTAACAACGGCGACGCCATGAGGCTTGAGCACGGCATCAAGGCAGGACGCGATCTCAGCCGTCATCTTTTCTTGAATCTGCAGGCGGCGGGCATAGACCTCGACCAGCCGCGCCAGCTTCGAAATACCGACGACACGGTTGCGCGGCAGATAGCCGATATGCACGCGGCCGATAACGGGAGCGAGGTGATGCTCGCAATGCAACTCGAAACGGATGTCGCGCAGCACCACGACTTCGTCGTAGCCGCCGGTCTCCTCGAAAGTGCGTTTGAGATATTCCCGTGGATCGTCGTTGTAGCCGGAAAACCATTCCTCATACGCGCGCACCACACGCGCCGGCGTGGCGCGCAGGCCTTCGCGATCGGGATCGTCGCCAGCCCACTGGATGAGCGTACGGACGGCAGCCTCGGCCTGCTGGCGCGAAGGACGGACAACTTTCGTCGGTTCCGCAGCCTTGAGCTGTGCACCTTTGAGCCGAATAGTCTTGGGCCGCGCACCCTTGGAACTCACCGCCTTGTCCATTTTTGCTTCTCCGGCCGCCATTGTGTCGAGCAGATCAAATTAGATCAGCCAATTCGACGTTAATAAAGCATCAACCGTCCCCCCGAATGTGCAAGTTTGGGTCACGCTCATCGCAAGCAATGCGCAAGACTCGTGGGGCAAAATAGCGGACCAAGGCACCTCATACCGCATCGATAAACCGCGTCTGGACGTGGCGCCCTCATGTCCGCCGCCAAAAAGGCGCAGCGACCAAGCGGGACAGGACCAGCTCCGACCATGCGGCCTCGCACAACACTCCGAAAACCGGCCATTGTCACCCGCCGCGTGATCTCGGCGATCGTGCGCGCCACAGTGGTGACCACGATGTCATTCGGCGTCGCCTTCGGCTTCCTGTCGGCAACGATGTCGCCGGGCGCGCATTACGATCCATATCTCTTCGCCGTCGGCGTCGCCGCTTTGTTCGGCGCGGCCTGCGGCGGCATGGGCATCATGGTGTCGCGCATCCGGCAGATGAAGAGCGAACTGCATTATCTGGAAGGCCGCCTCGACGAGGCCGAAGATCGGCATTGGGAATTCAAAGAAGCCCAGGAGCGCGCCAAGAGCTTCTTTGAAGCGCAGGGCGATGTCATCGTGCGCCGTGACGGAAAAGGCATCGTCACTTATGCCAACGATACGTTCTGTGCACTCGCCGAACGGAGCCGCGCCGAGCTGATCGGCACGAGCTTCGCCTTCGCGATCGAAGAACAGGGCGAAGCTACAACGCTCCCCGACGGTACGCGCATTCACGATCAGAAACTCTCGACGGCCGACGGTGCACGCTGGATCGCCTGGCACGAAGTCACCGTGCGCGCCGACGGCGACAGCGAGGTGCAGAGCGTCGGCCGCGACGTGACCGATCGCGTCAGCGCCGAGCACGCGCTTGGCGAAGCGCGCGACCAGGCGGAAGCCGCAAGCCGCGCCAAATCGCGCTTCCTCACCATGGTCTCGCACGAGATCCGTACGCCGCTCAACGGCATTCTCGGCATGGCCGGTCTTCTTGGTGATACGCCGCTGACGCCGGAACAGGCGACCTATCTCGCGGCTATGAAAACATCCGGCCACACGCTGGTGTCGTTCGTCGAGGACATGCTCGATCTTGCCAAGATCGAAGCCGGCCGGCTCGATTTGACGCCGCATCCGTTCGGTCTGGCTAGCTTTGTCGAAGACGCCGTGGAATTGCTGGGACCGCGGGCCCAGGCCAAGGGGCTCGAAATTTGCGCTTATGTCGACGAACGGTTGCCGGCGCGGGTGACCGGCGATGCCGCGCGTCTGCGCCAGATACTGTTCAACCTCGTCGGCAATGCCATAAAGTTCACCGAGACCGGCGGCGTGTCGATCATCATTGAACCCGACGCAATGCCGGAGCGCGTGGCCATTGCCGTGCACGACACCGGCATCGGCATCGCGCTTGAAGATCAGGCCCGTATCTTCCAGGAATTCGAGCAGGCCGATGTCGGATCGACGCGCCGATTTGACGGCATTGGCCTTGGTCTCACCATTTCGAAGCGAATCGTTGAGCGCATGTCCGGTGCGATCGCCATCGAAAGCGCGCCGGGCAAAGGCTCGACCTTCCGTGTCACTGTCCCGTTGCCGCGCGACGGCGATCGGGATGAGCCGGCCTTCGCGACGCCTGATCTCTCGGGTCACGATATTCTCATCGTCGCGCCGCTCGCTGTCGAAGCGTCCTTGCTGGCCCGGCGCTTACAGCGCTGGGGTGCACACACGACCATCGTTCCCGATGATAAAGTTGCGGCCGCACTGCTGCCGGAACAGGCCTGGAGCACGGTGCTGGTCGATCATGCGCTCGGCACCGAGGCAAGCACTGCGCTGGCAAGCCTGTCCGCGACCTTCCCGCGCCGGATCGTCCTGGTCACACCGGCCATGCGACATGAGCTCACCGCGCTCAAAGAGGCGGGTTTCACCGGTTATCTGATCAAGCCGGTGCGTGCCGCCTCACTGGCTGCGCGCTTTGCCGACGGCGACGCTTTCGATCATGGCCAGACCTCTGAACCTTTCACTGATCCCATCGAGACGCCGAGCATCGCGCCCGACAGCGGTGAGCTCGCGATCCTGGTGGCCGAGGACAATGAGATCAACGCGCTTTTGGCGCGCGCGCTGCTGGAGAAGCTCGGCCACCATCCGATCGTGGTGGAAAGCGGCAGCGCAGCGATCACCTGCTGGCAGGCCGCGCACGACGCCGGCGCGCCATTCGACCGCGTGTTGATGGATTTGCATATGCCGGGTATGGATGGCCTGGAAGCCGCTCGCCGCATCCGCGCCATCGAAGCCGACCGAGAAATCGCGCGCACGCCGATCATTGCACTCACGGCAAACGCGTCCGCCGAAGATCGGCAGGCCTGTCTCGCAGCCGGCATGGACGGCTTTGTCGTCAAGCCGCTCGATCGCGAGCATCTCGCCGCGGTGATCGCCGCATCGGGCGAATCCATCTTCGCCGCGCAAGAATTATAACCTTCGCAACGCGACTTCTTCGATCTGATGATGCTCGCTCTTTTTCAGAATCAGATCGGCCCGCTGCCGCGTCGGCAAAATATTTTCGCGCAGATTGATCAGATTGATGCGATTCCAGATCGATGCCGCGGTTTCGGTCGCCTCTGCGTCCGATAGCCGCGCATAGCGGTGAAAGTAGGATTTCGGATCGGCGAATGCTGTGTTGCGCAAAGTCAGGAAGCGGTTGACGTACCAGTGCAGCAGCACATCCTCGTCGGCATCGAGATAGATCGAGAAGTCGAAGAAGTCCGAAACAAACGGCACCGCCTTGCCGTCGCGCGGTAAGCGCCCGGTCTGCAACACGTTGAGGCCTTCGACGATCAAAATCTCCGGCCGCTCGATCTCGACCCATTGGTTGGGAATGACGTCGTAGATCAGATGCGAATAGACCGGCGCCCGCACCGGATGCAGACCAGCTTTGATGTCGGAAAGAAAACGCAACAGCGACGGCAGATCGTAGCTTTCCGGAAAGCCTTTCTTTTCCATCAGGCCTTCGCGCTCGAGCACAGCGTTCGGATAAAGAAAGCCGTCGGTGGTGATGAGGCCGACCTTCGGCACATTCGGCCAGCGCCCGAGCAGCGCTTCCAGCACGCGCGCGGTGGTCGATTTGCCGACCGCGACCGAGCCGCCGACGCCGATGATATAAGGCATCTTGGCGTCTTCGGTGCCAAGAAAGCCCTGTTGGGCGCGGAACAGCCGTTGCGTCGCCGCGACATAAAGCGAGAGCAGGCGCGATAGCGGCAGATAAATCTCCTCGATCTCCGACATATCGAGGCGCTCGTGCATCGAGCGCAGCCGGGTGACCTCGGCCGGCTTGAGTGTCATCGGCGTATCTTGGCGCAATGTCGCCCATTCTGCGCGCGAGAACACGCGATAGGGCGAAACGTCTTGCTGGGTGCGTTGCTCCATAACCCTTCAGCTCGGCTCTCGGCGCTCAGCCGCTTTTGCGCGCCGCCTTTTCGTCGAGACCGGACTGGCGCGTACGCGCGCCGAGCTCGGCCTCGACCTCGTCAAGCGTGATACCGCGAGCATGGAGCAAGACGATGAGGTGATAAAGCACATCGGCAGCTTCCCCGATCACGCGCTCACGCTCTTCGCTGATGGCGGCGATTGCCGCCTCAACGGCTTCCTCGCCGAGCTTTTTGGCGCATTGCGCCACGCCGCGGTCGAGGAGCTTCCTTGTGTAGGACACGTCCGCGCTTTCTTGCGCGCGCATCTCGACCCTTTTCTCCAGGTCGTGGAGGGTAAAATTGCTCATTGGCCTTCCTTAGCATCTCTCAAGGCGGCCGGGGAGAGCGCGATTGCTGCCCAGATAGTGGGCATTTCGCCGGGCTCACTTCCTATTTAGGATCGCATTCATGAATTTACCCACCCTCGATTTTTGGTTCGATTTCGCCTCGACCTATTCTTATCCGGCCGCTTTGCGCATTCGCGGACTGGCGGACGAACTCCAAGTGGCGGTGAACTTTCGGCCCTTTCTGCTCGGCCCGATTTTCAAGAGGCAGGGCTTTGAGACCTCGCCCTTCAATCTCTTTCCGGTGAAGGGCGATTATATGTGGCGCGATCTCGAACGGATTTGCGCCGACCTGGCACTGCCGTTTCTGCGGCCAGATCCATTTCCACAGAACAGCCTGCTTGCGGCGAGGGTTGCACTGGTCGCTCTGAACGAGCCTTGGGGTGAAGAATTCTGCCTCGAAGTTTTTCGCAGCCAATTTGGCGAAGGCCTGCATATCGACGATGCGGCAGCGATCACAAAAATCCTCGCGCGGCTTGAGATTGCTCCGGAACCGATACTGGCCGCAGCGCAAGGCGACGACAACAAGGCGCGATTGCGAAGCCAGACCGAGGAAGCGCAACGCCGCGGCATTTTCGGTGCGCCGACTTTCATCACCACCGGCGGCGAGCTGTTCTGGGGGAACGACCGGCTCGAGCGTGCGCTGGCTTGGGCGAAAAAAGAAATATCTTAATTGCGCATGGTCTTTTCCGAAAACCGGTTCACCCTTTTCTGGGTCATGTGCTAAGGATCAAGCCGCATCGGCAAGCCGGCTTTGGCCATATAGGTCTTTGCTTCGCGCACCGAGTGTTCGCCGAAATGAAAGATCGAGGCAGCGAGCACGGCACTGGCATGGCCCTCGCGGATACCGGCGACGAAATGATCGAGATTGCCGACGCCGCCTGAGGCAATGACCGGCACTGAAACCGCGTCCGAGACCGCGCGCGTCAGCGCGATATCAAAGCCCTGCCTGGTGCCGTCGCGATCCATCGAAGTCAGCAGAATTTCGCCGGCGCCGAGCGCGACCACTTCACGCGCATAACCGACGGCGTCGATGCCGGTCGGATTGCGGCCGCCATGCGTAAAGATTTCCCAGCGCGGAGGTCCGCCGGGTTTTGCCACGCTCTTAGCGTCAACCGCAACCACGACGCATTGATCGCCGAATTTTTCCGCGGCTTCCTTGACGAATTCGCGCCGCGTCACCGCCGCGGTATTGATCGAAACCTTGTCGGCGCCCGAAGCAAGCAACACACGGATGTCTTCGATGGTGCGCACACCGCCACCGACGGTGAGCGGCATGAAACAAGCTTCCGCCGTGCGCCGCACCACATCGAGCATGATGCCGCGGTTCTCGTGGCTCGCGGTAATGTCGAGAAAGGTCAACTCGTCGGCGCCGGCGCCGTCATAAGCGATGGCGGCGGCGACCGGGTCGCCGGCGTCGCGCAGATTGACGAAGTTGACGCCTTTGACGACGCGGCCGTCTTTGACGTCGAGACAAGGAATGACGCGGACCTTGAACATGCGCTACGCTTCACGCTGCCTGCGCCACCACCAAATGAACGTGACGACACAAGCAATGACCAGCCAGATCGTGAAGAACGTCGTGGCCAGTGGGATTGTCACTAGACCGAGATAGCCGATGAAAACCATGACGGCGAGCGTCCCGCCTAGATCGATTCCCATGAACAGGCAGGGCGCAGTGCTCGAGATCGGCAGCGAGCAGCCCAGGGCGTCGGCCATGCCGCCACCAATGAAGAGCGAGATGAATGGCGCCGTGGTGAAGAGGGCGATCAGCACGAAAGCAATGCCCAGCCACCAGAAGGGATGACCGCGTCGTGTGCTCATGATGCACTGACTCGCCGCGTTGCGCTTCTGACGAGGGCAAGCGCTTCCGCAGCATCGAGCCTGCCGTCATAGAGTGCACGGCCGGCAATGGCGCCTTGCAGTTTTTGCGCCCGCGGTTCGAGCAGCGCACGCACATCGTCGAGCGAAGCGAGCCCGCCCGAAGCAATCACCGGGATCGAAATTTGTTCGGCAAGCGCGATGGTGGCATCGAGATCGAGGCCCCTGAGCATGCCGTCGCGCGCGACATCGGTATAGATGATGGCGGCGACGCCGGCATCTTCGAAGCGCCGTGCGATGTCGAGCGCAGAAAGCGTCGAGGTTTCGGCCCAACCTTCCACCGCTACTTTGCCGTCGCGCGCATCGAGCCCGACAGCGACGCGGCCGGGATGAGCGCGCGCGGCCTCTTTCACCAGCGCTGGATCGCGCACCGCCGCGGTGCCGATGATCACGCGTTTGATACCTTTGCCGAGCCAGGTTTCGATCGACGCGTGGTCGCGGATGCCGCCGCCAAGCTGTAGCGGAATTTTGACAGCGCCGAGGATGCGCTCGACTGCGGCGGCGTTCATCGGCTTGCCGGCGAAAGCGCCGTCGAGATCGACGATGTGCAAATATTCAAAGCCCTGCCCCACGAAAATCTCGGCTTGCGCAGCCGGATCGTCGTTGAACACGGTTGCGCGCGCCATATCGCCTTGCTGCAGGCGCACGGCGAGGCCGTCTTTCAGATCGATGGCCGGGAACAAAATCACGGCGTCCACTTCAAGAAATTCGCGATCAGCTCAAGCCCGAGCTTTTGGCTCTTTTCGGGGTGAAATTGCGTGCCGACGATATTGTCGCGCCCGACAATGGCGGTGACGGCGCCGCCATAATCGGCTTCCGCGATCAGATCGGCGCGGTTTCCCGGTTTGAACTGATAGGAGTGCACGAAATAGGCATGACGGCCGTTTGACCCAAGCTCAAGGCCCGCGAGCAGCGGGTGCGGCCGGGTCACGTTCAATGTGTTCCATCCCATATGTGGGATCTTCAAGCTCGCATCGTTCGGCATGATGCGATCGACCTCGCCCGTGATCCAACCGAGCCCCTCTTTCACCTCGTATTCGAGGCCGCGCTCGGCCATGAGCTGCATCCCGACGCAGATGCCGAAGAACGGCCGGCCGCGTTGCCGCACCGCCTCTTCCAGGGCTTCGACCATTCCCGGCACCGCGTCGAGGCCGCGCTTGCAGTCGGCGAAGGCGCCGACGCCGGGCAGCACGACACGATCGGCGCGTGCCACCACGGCGGGGTCCTGCGTCACCGTAATCGGCTGATCGAGGCCCGCTTCATGCGCCGCGCGCTCGAAGGCCTTGGCGGCCGAATGCAGATTGCCGGAGCTGTAATCGACAATGGCGACCGTCACCGCTGCGCTCCCGGCTCGGGAAACAGGCCGATCACGCCGGAAGCGTAGGGCGTCTGCTGCGGCGGTGTTTTGGGCAAGGCCAGATACGCTGCCATTGACGTTGTTGGCGGTGTCGCGGGCAGCGTCGTCGAAGGCGGCGCACCGGGTGGAGATGCAGGCGGCGAGGGCACAGTGCGTACCCAGGCGGCGAAGAACCGGTGTTCGGCGTCTTCAAGATCGCTGCCGGAGACGACGCCGACATTTTTCCAACCCCGCCGCTTCAAGGTGAAGCGCTGCATTGAACTCGCTTCGAGCCCAGCCAGAAGCGAGATCAGGATAGCGACCAGTGAGATCAACCTGCCGGACGCGCCAAAAACGTGCATCGCCGTTTCGATGCCGATCGAGATCACAATATAGAGCAAGAGCACGAGCCACAGCCGGCGCCACAGCATCCACAGCGGCGTGAGCAGGAACGCCCACCAGTAAAAGCCGTCGCGCACAAAGGCAAAGCGCGCCGGATCGGCCAATGCTCCGGGCGTCCGCACCGGCGGCTCGTGAACGGTATAAACAGGCATAAGCAGGCTCGGTGTTGCGCTGTGTCTTGCGGAGCCGAGGCGCAGTGGCCTCAGATCCAGGTCGTTATTTAGTTACTGAGCGTGCCCTTCGTCGAGGGCACCTCATTGGCCGCCCGCGGGTCGATGGCGACAGCCGTCCGCAACGCGCGCGCCAGACCTTTGAAGCAGGATTCGGCGATATGATGATCGTTGCCGCCATAGAGCGTAGCGACGTGCAATGTCATCGCGGCATTCATGGCGAAGGCCTGGAACCATTCCTGCACCAGTTCGGTGTCGAACGGCCCGATCTTGGCGCGGCCGAACTCGACCTTGAAGACCAGAAACGGCCGCCCGGAAATGTCGAGCGCGACACGGGTCAGCGTCTCGTCCATGGGCATATGTACGCTCGCATAGCGCGTGATGCCCTTCATATCGCCGAGCGCCTGTTTCACCGCCTGGCCGAGCGCGATGCCGACATCCTCGGTAGTGTGATGCTGATCGATATGCAGATCGCCCTTGGCCCTGATGGTGAGATCGATCCGCGAATGCCGCGCCAGCAGTTCAAGCATATGGTCGAGAAAGCCTATTCCGGTCGCGATCGACGACGCGCCGGTGCCGTCGAGGTCAACCGCGACCTCAACGTCGGTTTCCTTGGTCGTGCGTTTCACGGATGCTTTGCGCATCGTCGTCTCCAAAGCCGCGACACGGCTATATCGCGCGCCTTTTAACAGGGCTTTATCGAACCCGCCAACCTTTACCCTCCACCGATTTGCAATGCCGATGGCTAACTCCTAAATCATGGTTTAACCGCAGGTTTTCAGCCCGAAACACCCCGCTCATGATGCCCAATGAACCCGGCCAATCCGGCCTCTGGCACGGCACGACAATCCTCACCGTCCGCAAAGGCGGCGTGGTCGCGGTCGGCGGCGACGGCCAGGTCTCGATCGGCCAGACCATCGTCAAGGCCAATGCCAAGAAGGTGCGGCGGCTTGGCAAGGGCGACGTGATCGGCGGCTTTGCCGGCGCCACTGCCGACGCCTTCACGCTGTTCGAGCGGCTTGAATCCAAGCTCGAGCAATATCCCGGCCAGCTGACGCGCGCGGCTGTGGAGCTTGCCAAGGACTGGCGCACCGACCGTTATCTGCGCCGGCTCGAAGCCATGATGATCGTTGCTGACAAAGATGTGTCGCTGGTGCTCACCGGAACCGGCGACGTGCTTGAGCCCGAGGCCGGCATTGTCGGCATCGGTTCCGGCGGCAATTATGCGCTTGCCGCAGCGCGGGCACTTGCCGACGGGTCGCTGGATGCTGAAGCCATCGTTCGCCGCTCGCTCGATATCGCCGCCGATATCTGCGTCTATACCAACCGCAACGTCACCATCGAGACGCTGAAGACGTGACCATGAGTCCGGGTACAGCACCGCGCGCATACGCGTTTCGTCCGATGCTTGCGACGGACTTGCCGATGGTGCGCAACTGGCTTGAAACACCGCATGTTGCCGAATGGTGGGGCGATCCGGACGAACAATTCGTTTTGGTCCGGGACGATCTCGACCATCCGTCGATGCAGCAGTTCATTGTCGCGATCGACGACCGGCCATTCGCCTACTTGCAATGCTACGACCCAACCGCATGGCCCGATAACGGCTTCGGCGCGCAGCCCAAAGGCACGCGGGGTATGGATCAATTCATCGGCGAGCCCGACATGATTGCTCGTGGTCATGGCTCGGCCCTGATCCGGAACTTTATCGAAGGCTTGGTGCAATCCGGCACGCCGCGCGTGGTGACAGACCCCGATCCTGACAATGCGCGCGCGGTTCGCGCTTATGAAAAAGCAGGTTTCGAGAAAGTTTGTCTGGTCGATACGCCCGACGGCCGTGCCCTTTTGATGGTACTCGACGCATGACCGACTTTTCCCCTCGCGAAATCGTCTCCGAACTGGATCGCTTCATCGTCGGCCAGGCCGACGCCAAGCGCGCGGTCGCGATCGCGCTGCGCAATCGATGGCGCCGCCTGCAGCTCGACGACCGGCTGCGTGAAGAAGTGTTGCCGAAGAATATTTTGATGATCGGGCCGACCGGCGTCGGCAAAACCGAGATTTCGCGCCGTCTTGCCAAGCTTGCCGGCGCGCCGTTTCTCAAAGTCGAGGCGACCAAATTCACCGAGGTCGGTTATGTCGGCCGCGATGTCGAGCAGATCGTGCGCGACCTGGTCGAAGTCTCCATTACCTTGACGCGCGAAAGAAAACGCAAGGACGTCAAGACGCGGGCCGAGAAAGCCGCCGAGGATCGCGTGCTTGACGCGCTGGTCGGCGCCAATTCCAGCGCATCGACCAAAGAAGCGTTTCGCAAAAAACTGCGCGCCGGCGAGCTCGACGACAAGGAAATCGAGATCGAAGTGCAGGCGGCCGGTGGCGGCATGCCGATGATTGATATTCCCGGCATGCCCGGCGCGCAGATGGGCGCGATATCGATCGGCGACATTTTCGGCAAGCTCGGCGGTGGCCGCACCAAGACGCGGCGCGTCACGGTGCATGATTCCCACGAGATTTTGATCAACGAGGAATCCGACAAGCTGCTGGACACCGATCAGTTGACCCAAGAGGCCATCAAAGTCGTGGAGAACAACGGCATCGTCTTTCTCGATGAGATCGACAAGATCTGCGTGCGCGAAGGCCGCGCCGGCGCCGATGTATCGCGCGAGGGCGTACAGCGCGATCTGTTACCGCTGATCGAAGGCACGACTGTCGCCACCAAGCACGGCTCGGTAAGGACCGACCATATCCTGTTCATCGCATCGGGCGCGTTCCACATCTCGAAACCGTCCGACCTGTTGCCGGAACTGCAAGGCCGGTTGCCGATCCGCGTTGAATTAAAGCCACTCACGCGCGACGATTTTCGCCGCATCCTTACCGAGCCGGAAGCATCGCTGATCAAACAATATATTGCGCTGATGGCGACCGAGGGCGTGACGCTCGAGTTCTCTGAAGACGCCATCGATGCCGTGGCCGATGTCGCGGTGGCGGTGAATTCAAGCGTGGAAAATATCGGGGCGCGGCGCCTGCAAACGGTGATGGAACGCGTGCTGGACGACATATCGTTCGGTGCACCCGATCGTTCCGGCGAATCGGTGAAGATCGATGCCGATTACGTTCAGAAGCACGTTGGCGATCTCGCCAAGAACGCCGACCTCAGCCGCTTTATTCTCTAGATTATTCGGCGACGATTATTCGGTAACGGAAGCGAGCAGGTCCTCGAGCCGGGCGCTCGCCGATTCCACATCGGCGCGCTCTTCGCGATAGATCTCGCGGATCGCCGCCATCCATTGTTCGACCTGAGCCAGCATCTGCAGATCGCTGATAGCCCTGGCGGACGGAGCGATGGTGTCGGTCATGACGCGTACTACTCCAACAAAGTCCACACCCGGGCATGACCTGTTCCGGAACCCGGCTTTCCGGCTCATGCCCGGGTCTTATTGTCGCAGACGAAGTTGTCCAATTCTTGCAGATTCTTTGACGCGTTTATTATTAGGGTTAACGAATCCTGCGCAATCGCACGTAAAGCGCGCCCTGACCGCCATGCGCGACGTGCGCTTCGTCGAAACCGACGATAAAGGACCGGAACTCCGACAGCGCAAGCCATAATGGAACTTGCCGGCGCAGCACGCCGCGCTCGCGCTCGGCACCGTCGGGCATTTCGGCTCCTTTACCTGAGCCCTTTCCCGTCACGACGAGGACGAGCCGCGCGCCGTTTCCCTGCTCCCGGCGCACGAAATGCATAAGCGCATCATGCGCCTGACTTTGCGTCATGCCGTGCAGATCGATCCGTGCATCGATGGCTTGCCGGCCGCGCGCGACACGCTGCTTTTGCCGCCTGTCGAGTGGCGCCAGTGGTGGAGTTTTTTTTGCGGATAGCAGGGCCGGTCGAAGTGGCTTCGGCGTGCGTTGCGGCGCGGGCTTTAAATCATCCGCGGCGGAAACCGCTTTTGCTGCCGCTTTCCGCTTTGTCGGGCCGGGCCGCAATGGCTTGACCGAACGCGCCACGCCCGACCAGAGCGTCTCTTCCTCGTCGCTTAAGGAGCGGCGCCGGCTCATTTTTTCCTGGTGCTCGTCTTGGGGCTCGTCTTGGCGTTCGCTTTCGGTGCAGGTGGGACGCTTGCGGTCGGCGCGATAACAGGCTTTGGCTCGGGAAGCGGCACGTCTTGCGCAGTCGCAGAATCCGGCACCGTGGGATCTTCCATGGTGGTGGTGGCGAAACTGAACGGGCTCGGGCGCTCCGGCGGCAAGGGCGTGTCGCGTCCGGCTTCGACCGGATCGAGCGCGCGTGGCAACAGCATGTAAAAATCGCCCGGACTTTTGATGCGCCCGGCAGCGCGCGCGGCTTCGTCTCCGGCGCCGAAATAAATATCGGCGCGCGCCGGGCCGACGATCGCTGAACCGGTATCCTGCGCGACGACGAGCCGATCGAATTTGGTCGCCGTTTTTTCAGCGGCGATCGGCAGATCGGCCGCGATGAAGAACGGCAAGCCGTAAGTATGCAACGAATGATCGACGGCGATGGAGCGGCCGGGCATCAGCGGCACCCCCTCGGCGCCGACGGCTTCATCTTCGGTGGCGAGGTCGGTGATGCGGAAAAATACATAAGACTTGTTGGCGCGGCGTACATCTTTGGCTTGATCCCGATTGGCTTCCATCCAATCGCGGATGCTCTGCATTGACACCTGATCCTTGGTCATGACTTTCATGTCGAGCAGCACCTTGCCCACCGGCGTATAGGGCCAGCCGTTATGCGAGTCGTAATTGACGCGCAGGATGGTGCCGTCTTCGAGCCTGATGCGCGCCGAGCCTTGAATCTGCGCGAACAGCACGTCGACCGGATCGCGCAGATAGCAGATTTCCAGATGCCAGCCGTCGAGCGCGCCGTCCTCGATCTCGGCGCGCGTATAGTAAGGCACGATCTTGCGGCGGCCGACGCGGCGGCCGACGAACACGCCCTTGCTCGGGAAAGCGTCACCGAGCTTGCGCCGGCCGGAAGCCACCAGATTCGGCGGTCGGCGATAAAGCGGCGCAGTGAAATCGCCGGTCGGCACGCGCGAGCCGTCGATGATCGGCTCGTAATAACCGGTGAGGAATCCCGCTGTGTCACCGAGCTTATCGATATGGAGAGGGCGGAAATTCTCCTCGAAGAATTTCTTTGCGCCATCGTCGTCGAGCGGAATAGCGGCCTGCGCGCGATCGCACACTTCGCGAAGTGCTGCAGCAATCCCCGTCAGCTGCAGATTCTGGTTGCGGCTGTTGCTGCGGCGCTGCTTGACATTGAGCGCCCGGCAGCTCGCGAGATAAGTCGCAAAAGCTGCCTCGTGGTCGTCACTGTCCCAGCCGTTAAGACTGTCCCAATCGACCGGCTCATACTGCGTGTCGGGAAATTTGATTGGCTGACGATTTTGGTGGTTGTCTTGAGCGCCGCCTTGGCGGTCTTCTTGACCGAATGCCACACCCTGCGCCGCCAGACCAATGCCGGCGAGACCCACGAGCAGGACCAACAGGCGGATGCGCCGACACAACGCCGTCATTGACCTCACTGCCCGGCTTCGGTCGCAACCACTTTCCAGTTGGGATCACGCGAGGAAATGTCGCGCGCGAACGTCCACACGTCGGTGACGTCGGTGACTTTCTCGGCATTGCCGTCGATCACGGCGCCGTTGCGGTCGCGCGTCGCGGAAATGAGTTTCGAGACGAAGCGGACGGTGACTTGCGCGGTGCGATTACGCTGCTCGGCGGCAGTGACGGTAGAGCCGTCAATCGATACAAAGCGGGATTCGGAGGTTTCGCCGCGGCGCTCGCGCTCGGTAATCGCAGCATCGAAGCCGTCGAACACTTCGCGCGACAGAAGACTGCGCAACTGCCGGCGGTCGCCGCCGGCGAAAGCCGTGACGATCATCTCGTAGGCGGCGCGCGCGCCGGCGATGAAATGCTTGCCATCGAAACCCGGATCGGCGGCGGCGATGGCATCGAGCCCAGCGGCGACAGGCGAGTCGGCCTCGGCGATATCCTTCCAGCGATCCGCCGGCGGTTGCGGCACAGCTTCGGCAGGCCGCGGCGGTGTCGCGTCGGTCGGACGCTGCGGCATCGGCACGACCTTGTCGATCGGCCTGCGGATGGCATCCTGCGGCGAATATGGATCGTAAGGCGGCCGCTCGCGGCCGGTGCGCTGGCCCAAAACGCTGCGCAGCCGCAGGAAAATGAACACCGCGAGCGCTAGGAAGATGATGGTATAGATGTCGAACACGTCGGGCATTCTTTCGGCATCGCAAATAGTTGGACGGCCAAGGAGCGGATCGCGGCTCAGATTGACCGCGGAACACAGCTAAATCCGTCCGCTTTATGTGAGCACGCTTCTATGTAAGTCCACGTTTGCAGCTATCCAGTAGCTAATGATCGTGACCTTAGCGTGCCGGGGCCGGACATTAAACGATTGGCGCCGCCGCGCCAATAAAGGAAGCAGCCTGCCGTGGCAGGGCTTTTAGCCAAATCCGGCGGTTTTAACGGTCTTGGCCGGACGATCCGGAGCCGCGCTGCGGCATTGTTCGCTTCACGCCCCTGTGTTAGCCAAGCGCCCAGTTTTACCGCCCGCGGCCCTTAAACGGCGCTGGCGCAGCAGGAGACGCGTATGTCAGTGACCAATGGTGGCCCCGATCCGCAGGTCGGCACGCCGCAAATGCCGATGATGCAGATCGGCGTCGTCACGCAATATGTAAAGGATTTCTCCTTTGAAAATCCGAACGCGCCGCGTTCGATGGCACCGAGCGCGCAACAGCCGTCCATCAACATCAATATCGCGGTCGAGGCAGCGCCGCTGACCGAAACCGACTGCGAAGTGACGCTGCGGCTCGACGGCCGCGCCGAATCGCAAGGGCTGCTGCTGTTCGGCTTTGAGCTGCTTTATGCCGGCGTGTTCCGCATTCTCAACGTGCCGCCGGAAAGCCTACAGCCGACCGTGATGATCGAGTGCCCGCGGCTGTTGTTTCCATTCGCGCGCGAAATCATCGCGACCGCGACGCGTAATGGCGGGTTCCCGCCGCTGCTCCTGGAGCCGGTGGATTTCGTCTCGCTGTATCGCCAGCGCCTCGAGGCAACGCAGCCCATGGCGCCGTTTTCCGCAAGTCCGAACTGAACAGACCGGAATTAGCCGGCGCTGAGCTCGTCCGCGCCGACGTAGTCGCGCCAGATGGCGTTTTCACCGAGCGTAGCTATGAAACGCCGATGCGCGGCGCGTTCTTCTTCGGATAGCCGCGGCGGCAACGGTACAGGCCGTGCGCGCAGTACAATCGGCTCGCCGGCGATCCGCACCGGTGCCGCGGTCTGCGACAAACCGAGTTGCGCCTGCCGCGCGCCGATCAGCTCGATATAGACTTCGGCCAGAAGCTCGGCATCGAGTAGCGCGCCGTGTTTGGTGCGCCGCGAATTGTCGATCGTATAGCGCACGCACAAGTCATCGAGCCGGTTGGCAGCGCCCGGATGCTTGCGGCGCGCGAGCAAGAGCGTGTCGACAATGCGTTCGCGGCTCACTGCGCCGCGGCCGGCCCGCTCGAGCTCGGCATTGAGAAAGCCGAGATCGAACATCGCATTGTGCGCGACCAGTGCCGCATCGTCGCCAAGAAAGGCGATTAGCTCCTCGACCTTATCGGCGAACAGCGGCTTGTCTTTGAGAAAATCGATCGACAGGCCGTGAACTTTGAAGGCCTGTTCCGGCATGTCGCGTTCCGGGTTGAAGTAATAATGGAACGTCTTACCGGTCGGAAACCGATTGACGAGTTCGATGCAGCCGATTTCGACCATCCGATCGCCCTGGAACGGATCGAGGCCGGTGGTTTCGGTATCGAAAACAATCTCGCGCATCAGAAACCTTGGACTCAATTCGTGGCTCGCCGGCGAATCACCGCAGCCGCGGCGGCAGTTTAGCGGATTTGCGTAAAATATCGCGGATTTGCGCACGAGTTTGGTCGAAACTCCGCGAGCTATCGACAACAAAATCGGCGCGGCTGCGCTTTTCGACGTCCGGCATCTGTTTGGCGAGGATGGCTGTAAGCTTGTCGTCCGTCATGCCGGGCCGCTCGAAAGCCCGTTGGCGTTGAATCTCAGGTGGTGCCGACACGACGACCACGGCATCGCAGCCGCGTTCCGCCTTGGTTTCGAATAAGAGCGGCACGTCGAACACGACGATTTTTGCGCCGCGTGCCTGCGCCTGCGCGAGGAACTTTTCCCGCGATGCTGTGACCATCGGATGCACGATCGCCTCGAGCCGTGCCAATTCCGCTTTGTCGTTCAGGACCATTGCCGCGAGTTTGTTGCGGTCGACCTTGCCGCCGCTGGTCGAGCCGGGAAACGCGGCCTCAATGAGCGAGGTTGCTTCGCCCTCATAGAGCGCATGCACGGTGGCATCGGAATCGTGCACCGGCACGCCTTCCTCGGCAAAAAATTTGGCCGCCGTCGACTTGCCCATGCCGAGCGAGCCGGTGAGGCACAGTACGAATGGTCTTTCCTCGCTCACTGCAGAAGACATCCTCGGCGCCGCAAAAAATCCAAAGCCTGGAGAAGCGGCAGGCCCAATATTGTAAAGTAATCTCCTTCGATGCGCTCGAAGAGTTGAATGCCAAAGCTTTCCAGCTGATAAGCACCGACGCTTGTCGTCGCGGCGTTTCCGGCAGTTTTCAGATAAAGATCGAGAAATTCATAGGAAAACACGCGCATGGTCAGCCGTGCCACGCCGACATATTCGAACAATACCGCCTCATCCTGAACGAAGGCGAAGGCCGAATGAAGTTCATGCGTGCGGCCGGACAGTTTGCGAAGCTGAGCGCGTGCCGCAGCTATATCGGCCGGTTTGGAAAATCGCTCGCCGCCGAATGCAAGTGTCTGGTCGGCGCCAAGCACGAGGCGGCCGGGCTGAAATTTTGCGCCAGCACGCGCTTTCTCGCGCGCCAGATGCGCGGCAATGTCGCCAGGCGCTGGCGAGGTGGCATTCGTTTCAAGACTCCGTTCGTCGAGATCGGCAGGGCGCAGTTCGAGCGGAATGCCGGCGCCTTCGAGCAAGAGCTGCCGCACCTTGCTGCGCGAAGCGAGAACGAGCGGCTTCTCGGCGCGCCACAATGCCGTCACGACACCCGCTGCCTGCGGCGTTCGGCGAGATGGGCAAGAACGGCGGCCGCGGTTTCTTCGATCGACCTGCGGGTCACATCGATCACCGGCCAATTGTGCCGGGTGCACAATTTGCGCGAAGCCGCGATTTCCGCAGCCACCGCGTCGCGATCGATATATTGATCGTCGTCGCGCTGGACTTTGAGACCAAGCAACCGATTTTGCCGGATCTGCACGATCCGCTCGGCCGTCGCGAACAGGCCGACGATGAGCGGACGCTTGAGCCGTTCGATATGTGGGGGCAACGGCACCCCCGGCACCAAGGGGATGTTGGCAGTCTTGACGCCCCGGTTGGCAAGATAGATGGAGGTCGGTGTCTTCGACGTGCGCGAGACGCCAAGAAGAACGACATCGGCCTCTTCAAGATCTTCAGCCTGCTGACCGTCATCATGCAGCATAGTATAATTCAGGGCATCGATGCGGCGAAAATATTCGGCATTGAGCGTGTGCTGGGCGCCAACTTTATGGGTCGATTCCGCGCCGAGATAGGCCTGGAACAGGTGCAATACCGGCCCCAGGACCGACAGGCATGGCAGCCCGAGCTCACGGGATTTACCCTCGAGTTTTGCGATGAGGACCTGATCGAGCAACGTGTAGAGGATGATTCCGGGCGATTCCTCGATCTCCGTAAGCACCCGATCAAGCTGCTTGACCGTCCGCACCAGGGGATAGACGTGCTCGACCGGCATGACTTTGGCGTATTGCGCGGCCGCGGCCCGGCCGACGGCAATCAAGGTCTCGCCGGTAGCATCGGAGATCAGATGCAGGTGGAAATAGCTCGGTGTTTCGGTCATTACGGCGGTCGTAACCGATGGGACAACCTGTCGACAATTAGGGAGAAGGCCACGGCTTTCGGGGCCATGCAAGCCGATGGGCGGGATAAGCCGCAACCCTGTCCACATCCGTGCCGCGCGGGAGTAAAGCTGGACGGCAGCATCCGCGAACGGTGAATTGTGGACAGGTGCGATAAAACTCCGCCGAAAGTCGGCGGCAATGGTCGCCCAATAGCCGATTGCCTTACTGACTCTGAAATCGCATCCAACCGGACTTGATACTGGGGATATGTGGGTAGGACGTGGATGAAATGTGAATGCAGACGTATGAGTCCAATCAACCGTCCAATCACTACAACAGATTCTAAGAATCTATTTTGAGTGGGAAGAGGCGTGTCGGATAAGCCGAGTTCAAAACTTCTGCTTCGCGTACTCGCAGGCGAAAGAAGCCCTGTTCTTCCGATCTGGCTGATGCGCCAAGCCGGACGCTATCTTCCTGAGTACAGAGCGATCCGTGAGAAATGCGGAGGTTTTCTCGAACTGTGCTTCGATCCGAAATTGGCTGCGGAGGTTACCTTGCAGCCGATCCGCCGCTTTGGCTTCGATGCGGCTATTTTATTTTCCGATATTCTGGTCGTGCCGCATGCGCTTGGACAGCACGTAACCTTCGCGGTTGGTGAAGGCCCACGGCTTGCTGCGATTGATGGTCCAACAGCTCTTGGCCGGTTGCGCGAGGAGATCGATCACAGCGTGTTGGCGCCGGTTTATGAGACGATTGGCCTCGTGAAGACACAATTGCCGGTTAGCACCACGCTATTGGGTTTTTGCGGCGCGCCGTGGACGGTTGCGACCTACATGATTGCCGGGCTCGGCACGAGTGAACAGATTCCGGCGCGTCTATTTTCTTATCGTCATCCAGAAGCTTTTGCGGAATTGATCGACAGGCTGGTTGAAGCTTCTGCGGCGTATTTAATCCGGCAATTTGAGGCCGGCGTCGACGCCGTGCAGATTTTCGATACGTGGTCTGGTGTGTTGCCGCCGGCTGAATTCGACATGTGGTGCATCGCGCCTTGTGTAAGAATCATTGATGCGGTCCGCAACAATATTCCCAATGCCAAGTTCATCGGATTTCCGCGCGGTGCCGGAACGAAGCTCGAGCGCTATGTCGAAAAAGTTCCGGTCGATGCTGTCGGGCTTGATTGGATGATCGAGCTCGGCTTTGCGCGCGATCGCATTCAGAGCAGATGTCCGGTGCAGGGCAATCTCGATCCGCTGGTGCTGCTTGCCGGCGGTGAAGCGCTTGATCGAGCGATCGATATAATTCTTGAAGCCTTTGCGGCGCGGCCCTTCATTTTCAATCTCGGTCACGGCATCTTGCCGGAGACGCCGATTACGCATGTCGAGCGCCTTGTCGCGCAGGTGCGGAAAAGCAGAGGCGCTTGAAGCGATGGCTTACGAGTGGGTCAAAGCCTTTCACATCATTGCCGTCATCGCCTGGATGGCGGGCATGCTCTATCTGCCGCGGCTGTTCGTCTATCACTGCGCGGCCGAGAAGGGCTCGGTCCAGTCGGAAACCTTCAAGGTCATGGAGCGGCGGCTCCTTCGCGGCATCATCAACCCGGCGATGATTGCAACCTGGCTATTGGGACTTTGGCTCGCCTGGAACGGGCCTGATTCTCACTACGGCTGGTTCGCCGCGCCATGGCTTCACGCCAAACTGCTGTTCGTTGTCATGCTTTCGGCGATGCACGGATTGTTTGCGCGCTGGACCAAAGCCTTTGGCCGCGACGAAAACCGGCATACCGCTAAATTCTATAGGATTATCAATGAATTGCCTACGCTTTTGATGATCGCAATCGTCATCTTAGCGGTGCTGAAGCCGTTTTAGAATTCACGCGTTCCTTACTGAAAATTCAGTCTTGGCCCACAGCGGCTCTTGCTTGAAGCCCAGTCTTTTCCTATGTTATCGCCATCCCACCAAACGTAGGCGGATGCAGTTGCGTTTTGGCTCCAGTGAATTGGAGCCGCCTGTGCATCAGGTCCGGGGCCCAAAGCCTCTTTTCACCTAAAGATCTGCTGCAAGTCGCATCTGCGACAAGACCTGCAACCTTCCTTAAGCCAGCGGCCCGTCAGACAAATTCCGCCGCTAGGCAAATTTCCACAGGACATTCTATGCGTGAAATGAAACTACAAGAGCTCAAAACCAAGACCCCCGCTGAGCTCGTCACTTTTGCCGAGGAACTCGAGGTCGAAAACGCCTCGACGATGCGCAAGCAGGAGCTGATGTTCGGCATCCTCAAGCAGCTCTCGGCGCGTGAGACCGACATTGTCGGCGAAGGCGTGGTCGAAGTGCTGCCGGACGGCTTCGGCTTCCTACGCTCGCCGGAAGCAAACTACCTGCCCGGTCCGGACGATATTTACGTCTCGCCCTCGCAGATCCGCCGCTTCGGCCTGCGCACCGGCGACACGATCGACGGCCATATCCGCAGCCCCAAAGAAGGCGAGCGCTATTTCGCTCTGCTCAAGGTCAATTCACTGAATTTCGAAGACCCGGAAAAGGCCCGCCACAAGGTCAATTTCGACAACCTGACGCCGCTCTATCCCGATGAGTGGCTGAAGATGGAATTCGAGGATCCGACCAAGAAGGATCTCTCGGCCCGAGTCATCGACATCGTGGCGCCGGTCGGCAAGGGCCAGCGCGCGCTGATCGTGTCGCCGCCGCGTACCGGCAAGACCGTGCTGCTGCAGAATATCGCCCACTCGATCACGCACAATCATCCGGAGTGCTATCTGATCGTGCTGCTCATCGACGAGCGCCCGGAAGAAGTCACCGACATGCAGCGCTCGGTGAAGGGCGAGGTCGTTTCCTCGACCTTCGACGAGCCGGCCGTGCGCCACGTCCAGGTCGCCGAAATGGTCATCGAGAAGGCCAAGCGCCTGGTTGAGCACGGCCGCGACGTCGTCATCCTGCTCGATTCGATCACCCGGCTCGGCCGCGCTTACAACACCGTAGTGCCGTCTTCGGGCAAGGTGCTGACCGGCGGTGTCGACGCCAATGCCTTGCAACGGCCAAAGCGCTTCTTCGGCGCGGCGCGTAATATCGAGGAGGGCGGCTCGCTGACCATCATCGCCACCGCTCTGATCGATACCGGCAGCCGCATGGACGAGGTGATCTTCGAAGAGTTCAAGGGCACAGGCAATTCGGAACTAATCCTCGACCGTAAAGTTGCCGACAAGCGCACCTTCCCGGCCATGGACATCACCCGCTCCGGCACCCGCAAGGAAGAGCTCTTGGTGCCGCCGGATCAGCTCAAGAAAATGTACGTGCTGCGACGCATCCTCAATCCGATGGGTACCATGGATGCGATGGACTTCCTGTTGGACAAGCTGCGCAACACCAAGAACAACGGCGAGTTCTTCGACTCGATGAATACGTAAGGCGGCGGGCTTCAGCCCCGCCTGGCTTCGCGCCCGAGAAGCCCTAAAAGCTTAGTCGCGTCGATCGGCGTTGAACGTTTGATGTTCAGCGCAGTGTCTGGATCGACGAAACACATCCCGCCCTTGCCGACGGCGCCCTCACAGCCGGCCACAGTCGTATAGCCGCATTGAATCACGGCGTTATCGCCGGTCGCGTAGCCGCACCATTCGTCGGCGCGCGCGCTGCTCGCCGCGCTGCCAGCCGAAAGGACGACGAGGGTTGCCGCGATCCCGTATCGGAATAATTGCCGCATGATTGGATCTCCAGGTGGACGTCGTATGGAAGACGTCCCGGCGCGCCCCGCGGTTCTATAAAGCACGAAACGTGCCCGGATCGCGGCATCAAGAATGTCGCACCGGTTCGATGGCGGCCGTGATCGCCGCAGTCAGTTCGGCCGGATTGGTCACCGGCAGCGAACAGGTTTCACCAACGCAGATGAAGGCCTGCGGTCCTTGCGCAGCAGCAATTTTGGCACCGGCTGGATGATTTTCGGGCAAAGCCTTGGCCGAGCCAGCATGAAGCACGACGCGGCTGAGCGGCGAAGCATGGCGCGCCACGGCGAGCAACGCCTCTGCTCTCCCGCCTTCCCCGGTCACCACGATTTCTGCGGCGCGCAGCCGCAGATCGATGGCATTGAGCAGCGCCATGTGCATGTAGAGGTTCTCGGCGACTTGCGGCGCGATCGCACCGATCAACCGATCCGCTTTCTCACGCCAGGCATCGTCGCCTGCCAGAACCGCAAGCCGGATCAGGTTTTGTGCGGCGACGGCATTGTGATTGGGCGTGGCTTCATCGGTTGTCGCTGCGGGCCGGATCACGAGCCCTTCGGCATCGGCCGCGGTGAGATAATAGCTTCCGGTCTCCACATTGCTGTAATCGCGATCGAGCGCGTGCTGCCAGGACAGCGCGTGGTCGAGATACGTTGACTTACCTGTCGCCTCATAGAACGCCAGCGCCGCACGGATCATTGCGGCGAGATCCGAAGCTAGCCCGGGAAATTTCAGTTTGCCCTCGCGCCAGGAGTGGCCGAGGCGGTCGCCGTGCGTCATCGTGCCGGCGATAAAATCGAAGACGCGCGACGCGAGATCGAGCCAAGACGGTTCATTGAAAATGAGCGCGGCATTGACCAGCGCCGCAATCATGAGCCCGTTCCAATCGGCGAGCACCTTGTCGTCGAGACCGGGGCGCACGCGTAATGCCCGAACAGCAAGGAGCTTTTCTCGCAGCGCGGCAAGCCGCGTTTCGTCGGCGTCGCTCCGCGGCAGCGGTTTCAAGCGATTGAGAATATTGTGGCCTTCGAAATTGCCCGCCGGCGTCACATCATAATGACGAGCAAAAAATTCGCCGTCTTCGATGCCAAGTTGTTTGATCACTTCATCATAGGACCAAACATAAAACTTTCCTTCCTCGCCTTCGGAATCGGCATCGAGCGAGGCCGAAAAACCGCCTTCGCCGGTCGTCATTTCGCGCTTGAGCCACGCGACGGTTTCGTTAGCGCGTTGTCGGTACAACGCCTTGCCGGTGCGCTGATAGGCGACGGCCAACAGTTCGAGGAGCTGCGCATTGTCGTAGAGCATTTTTTCGAAATGCGGCACGAGCCAGCGCTCGTCGACGGAATAGCGCGAGAAGCCGCCGCCGAGATGATCGTAGATGCCGCCTTCGCAAATGTGATCAAGGCTGATTTCGACCGCCGCAAAATAACGCGCTTCGCCGGTGCGCAAGCCGGCGCGCCAGAGCAATTCAAACAAAGCGGCTTGTGGAAATTTCGGCGCGCCGCGCGTGCCGCCATTCACCGGATCGATAATGCCGCCGAGCTGCCGCGCCGCGCTGTTCAAGCCATCGATGCCGATCGTGCCGCCGATATTGGCGCGCGATGTGGCAGCCAGTTCACTCATCAAGGCCGCGCGGTTTTGTTCGATCTTCTGCGGCTCTTCGCGGAACAAACGCGCGATCTCGCGCAGCACGTCGACGAAAGCCGGCTTGCCGTAGCGCGACGTCTTCGGGAAATACGTGCCGCCCCAGATCGGCTCGCCGTCGGGAGTAAGGAACATCGTCAACGGCCAGCCGCCGTGCTCGCCGAGATGATGCAGCGCCGACATGTAGATCTGATCGATATCGGGCCGCTCCTCACGATCGACTTTGACGTTGACGAACAGCTCATTCATCACCCGGGCAGTTGCGTCGTCCTCAAAGCTCTCATGCGCCATCACGTGGCACCAGTGACAGGCCGCGTAGCCGACGGAGAGCAGGATGGGCTTCTTGCTGGCTTTGGCCTCGGCGAGCGCGTCTGGTCCCCAGGGCCACCAGTCGACCGGGTTGGCTTTGTGCTGCAGAAGATAAGGGCTCGTCTCTTGGGCGAGGCGATTTTGCCGCGACGACGATGACTGTGACGCTGGGTGCTGTGACATTGACATCGACACACCGTAGCAAGTAGCCCGCGAGACGCGAAGCACTGACGATCCAAGGCGTTCAATCTTGCGCGATGACTGACCGCTCCACCATTTTCGCTCTCTCGTCTGGCCGGCCGCCGGCGGCGATTGCGGTCGTGCGCGTTTCGGGTCCGCAGGCGGGTGTCGCGCTCGAGAAACTGATCGGCCGCCTGCCGGAACCACGAAAGGCGGCGCTAGTGCGGGTGCGCGATCCGGTAAATGGCGAGCCAATCGACGAGGCTTTGGCGCTATGGTTTCCGGCACCGCACAGCGAGACCGGCGAGGACGTAGCCGAACTGCAATTGCACGGCGGCCATGCCGTGGTCGCCGGTGTGCTCGGGGCGCTGGGAACCATCCCGGGTTGCCGCCTTGCTGAGCCGGGCGAATTCACGCGCCGCGCCTTCGAAGCAGGGCGGCTCGATCTCACCGCCGTCGAAGGGCTCGGCGATCTGATCGCTGCGGAAACACAGGCGCAGCGTCGGCAGGCATTCCGGCAGCTCAAAGGCCTGATTGGGGACCGCGCCGAGGCCTGGCGGCGGCGGCTGATTGAAGCGCTGGCACTGGTCGAAGCGCGGATCGACTTCTCCGACGAGGCCGATGTGCCCGAAGATCTTATCGGTCCGGCGCTTCATGCTGCGCAGCAATTACGTAGCGAGATCGCAGCAATTTTGGCCGATGGGCGCCGCGGCGAACGGTTACGGGAAGGGCTTGTGGTCGCGATCGCCGGGCCGCCAAATGCTGGAAAATCTAGGTTGTTCAATGTGTTAGCGCGAAGGGAGGCGGCGATCGTGTCGCCTTATGCCGGCACGACCCGCGATGTCATTGAGGTGCATCTCGATCTCGATAGCTTTCCTGTCACCTTGCTCGACACCGCCGGTATCCGCGAGAGCAATGAGCCTATCGAACAAGAAGGAATACGACGGGCGCGGGAGAGGGCAGCGAGCGCTGACCTGGTGCTTTGGGTTGTCGATGCGGCGTCGGTCGAGGGCAACGGCGGACACGCGCTGGGACCGGATGTGTCTGAGGTTTGGTTGATCGAAAACAAGCGCGATTTGCTTGAGAGAAAACCCCTGGCCCGAACCAGTTCGCAAACTAGCGAATATGGATTCATTTATTCTTTATCGGCAGCGAGCGGCGAGGGCGTTGATGCGCTGATCGCCGGACTCTCGGCGCATACGAGCGCCTTCTTCGCATCGGCTGAGTCAGGGATGGTGACCCGCGCACGGCATCGGCTGGCGCTGGAGGAAACGGCTGCGGCGCTCGGTAGGGCATTGGCCGAGGGCGAGAGGGCCAGCGGACGCGAGGAGCTTATCGCGGAGGAGCTACGCGCCGCAGCAATGGTACTCGGTCGACTGACAGGGCGGGTCGACGTTGAAGATATTTTGGACGTGATCTTTCGTGATTTCTGCATCGGCAAGTGATGTTCGGAGCCAGGCCGCGACTTGATCACTTTATGGCTTCTCGTCAGGTATCGGTCGCGTCCTCCTAATCGCACCGTCGCGATTTGCTGCTGGGGACCGGCGTTGTTTCACGTGAAACATGGCGGGTAGCCTGATCAAAGCATGCTTTGACCGCGGAATTGCTGTTGGCTACAACCGCCTCCTTCTGGGAGATTCCGATGGACGGCCGCTTCGATGTGATTGTCGTCGGCGGTGGCCATGCCGGCTGTGAGGCGGCGGGTGCCGCTGCCCGCATGGGCGCGCGCACCGCGCTTATCACCCAGCGTTTTGCGACCGTCGGCGCGATGTCTTGCAATCCCTCCATTGGGGGTCTCGGCAAAGGCCATCTCGTGCGTGAGATCGATGCTCTAGACGGTTTCATGGGCCGGGTTGCCGATGCTGGTGGCATTCAATTTCGTCTGCTCAATCGGCGTAAGGGACCTGCTGTGCGCGGTCCCCGCGCCCAGGCCGACCGGAAGCTCTATGCCGCAGCCATGCAAGCCGCCATCCTGGCCACCGCTAATCTCATGGTGATCGAAGGTGAGGTGGATGACCTGCTCGTCGATGGGGTCGTCACCGGCGTTCGCCTGACTGATGGTCGCGCCCTCGCTGCCGGTGCTGTGGTTCTGACCACAGGGACGTTCCTGCGCGGCTTGATCCACATCGGTGAGCGGCAAATTCCAGCCGGCCGGGTCGGCGAAGCTCCTTCGATTGGGCTCTCTGGAACGCTTGAGCGGGCAGGGATTGCGCTTGGACGTCTCAAGACCGGTACACCGCCTCGGCTCGATGGCGAGACCATCGACTGGCAGGCGCTCGAGATGCAGCCGGGAGACGATCCGGCAGAGCCGTTTTCGATGCTTACGGACCGGATCACCAATCCGCAAATCCAATGCGCGATCACCCGGACAACGCCGGTCACCCACGAGGTCATCCGCGCGAACGTTCACCGTTCTCCGATGTATTCCGGCCAGATCCAGAGCCGCGGCCCGCGCTACTGCCCTTCGATCGAGGACAAGATCGTCCGCTTCGGCGATCGTGACGGCCACCAGATCTTCCTCGAGCCTGAGGGCCTCGACGATACGACGGTCTATCCGAACGGCATCTCCACTTCGCTGCCGGAGGATGTCCAGGCGGCCATTGTGGCTTCAATTCCCGGCCTGGAGCGCGCACGCATCGTGCGACCGGGCTACGCCATCGAATACGACCATGTCGATCCGCGGGAGCTCACTTCGGCGCTGGAAACGCGGCGCCTGCCCAGGCTTTTCCTGGCCGGGCAGATCAACGGCACCACAGGATATGAGGAAGCCGGCGCGCAGGGGCTGGTGGCAGGTCTGAACGCAGCCGCCAAAGCGGCGGGAGGTGCGCCGGTCATGTTCGACCGTGCTGAGGGCTATCTCGGCGTGATGATCGATGATCTCGTTACCAGGGGCGTCAGCGAACCCTATCGGATGTTCACCTCGCGCGCCGAATATCGGCTGACGCTTCGCGCCGATAACGCTGATCAGCGACTCACCGATAAGGGCATCGCGCTTGGCTGCGTCGGCGCTGAACGGGCAGGGAGGCACCGCGCCAAGATAGCCCTATTGGACGTAGCGCGGGCCATGGCGGGCTCGGCGACGGTGACGCCGACCGAAGCCGCCAAATATGGACTTTCGCTGCGCAAGGACGGGCAGCGGCGCACGGCTTTCGAGCTTCTGTCCTATCCGGACTTGTCGGTGGCGGATCTGTCGCGGATCTGGCCGGAGTTCGCTGACCTTGAGCCTAAGATCGCCGAACAGCTCGAAATCGATGCCAAGTACGACGTCTATCTCAGCCGTCAGACAGCGGACGTGGAATCCTATCGCCGGGATGAGAGCCTCGTGCTTGACGATGACCTCGACTATGACGCCTTGGCTGGGCTGTCGAATGAGGTCCGTCACAAGCTCCAGAGCCACCGCCCGCGGACTGTCGGCCAGGCTGGCAGAATCGACGGCATGACACCTGCAGCCCTGACGCTGTTGGTGGCGCACATACGGCGGCAGAATCGCAAGCCTAATAGCAAGCCGAACCTTGGTGCGGCGTGATGGGCACGCCCCGACATAGGGGTGACGCGACACGCGAAAGATCGGCGTCAGCAAAGGCAACTCAGCAACTCGATCCCGCCATCGCTCAAGCGCTCGCTGAAGACCGAGAGCGGGCGCTGGCGTTGACTCCTGTTTCACGTGAAACATCTGCGCGCCTCGACCGTTTCGTTGAGCTGCTTTTAGAGTGGCAGCAGCACACCAATCTGATCGCGCCCTCCACCGAGCCGACGGTTTGGACGCGACACATCGCCGACTCTCTCCAGCTTTTGGCGCTCGCGCCAAAAGCGCAAGCTGGCCCGCAAATTTGGGTCGATCTCGGCTCGGGTGCAGGCTTTCCGGGATTGGTGATCGCCTGCGCGCTCGCCGAGCAGAAAGGGACCGAAGTCCACCTAGTCGAAAGTATCGGGAAGAAGGCGAATTTCCTTCGCGAGGCCGTGCGTGCCGCGGGCGTGCCGGCAGAAGTTCACGCCAAGCGGATCGCTGATTTTGTGAAGCGCGCGCCCAAGCGCATTGACGTTGTCACTGCACGTGCGCTCGCTCCGCTGCCGAAATTACTTGCCGAAGCATATCCGTTGTTGAAAAGGGGCGCCCGAGGTCTGTTTCCCAAGGGACAAGATGTTGCAACTGAATTGACCGGAGCCGCTAAATATTGGAACATCGAGGCGACCTTGACGGAAAGCCGTACCGATCCGCGAGCTCGGATCGTTGTCGTCGAAAGCGTCGAGCCCAGAATTTAGCATTTGGGATATCGCAACTTATAGTTGAGTTCCCGAGGCCCGAATCAGCGTTGGATCAGCCACCATGAACGATGCACCCGAAAAAACCGTGATTGCCTTCCCCGCACCGGACGGCACGCGTACGGCCCAACCCGGCCGGACCCCGCGCGTCCTCGCCGTCGCCAATCAGAAGGGCGGCGTCGGTAAGACTACAACGGCCATCAATCTCGGCACCGCATTGGCCGCGATCGGTGAGGATGTCTTGATTGTCGATCTCGATCCGCAGGGTAATGCTTCGACGGGTCTTGGCATCGACCGGCGCAGCCGCAATCACTCGACCTATGACGTGCTGACCGGCGAAGCCGCACTGCGCGACGCCATCGTCGCCACTGCCGTTCCGCGTCTGCATCTTGCGCCGTCGACGCTCGACCTTTCCGGCCTTGAGCTTGAGATCGGTCAAGCGCGCGATCGCGCTTTCCGTCTGCGCAGTGCTCTGGCGCCGTTGAACACCGTCGGCGGCACCAGTTTCAGTTACGTGCTGGTCGATTGCCCGCCATCGCTCAATCTTCTCACCGTCAACGCGATGGCGGCGGCGAACGCGATTCTGGTGCCGCTGCAATGCGAGTTCTTCGCGCTCGAAGGTCTGTCGCAATTGCTCAAGACTGTGGAATCGGTGCGCGAGCAGCTTAATCCCGGCCTGACGATTCACGGCATCGTGCTGACCATGTTCGACGCCCGCAACAATCTGTCCGGGCAGGTCGTCGCCGACGTGCGCGAATTCATGGGTTCGAAAGTCTATGACACGATCATCCCGCGCAACGTGCGGGTGTCGGAAGCGCCGTCTTACGGCAAGCCGGTGCTTGTTTACGATCTCAAATGCAGCGGCAGCGAAGCGTATCTGCGCCTCGCCACTGAAATCATCCAGCGCGAAAAACAGCTCTGTGTTGGATGAGGGCTTTCTAAGTGAGTGACCGTTTGGGGAAAGCGGCGATGGTGGACGACGCATCGCGATCGCGATTGGGCCGTGGACTCGCCGCACTGATCGGCGAAGTCTCGGCGGAAGCGTCGTCAGAACGGCCGCGCGGGCAGCGACGCTTGCCGACCGGCGCGTTGCGGCCGAACGCGCGCAATCCGCGGCGCGTGTTTTCCAATACCGAGCTCGACGAGCTTGTCGCATCGCTGCGCGAGCGCGGCATCATTCAGCCGATCGTCGCGCGGCAGGTGCGCGGCGCCGGCGATTCCTACGAGATCATCGCCGGCGAACGGCGCTGGCGCGCGGCACAGCGTGCGGGTTTGCACGAAGTGCCCGTCGTTATTATCGAAGCGACGGATGCCGAGGCGCTGCAAATTGCCATTATCGAAAATGTCCAGCGCGCCGATCTTAATCCGCTCGAAGAAGCCGACGGCTATCGCGCCCTGATGGACGAATTCCACAACAATCAGGAAGATATCGCCAAGATCATCGGCAAAAGCCGAAGCCATGTCGCCAATACGCTGCGGCTCCTCAAGCTTCCCGAGACGGTGAAGGCGCACATTCATTCTGGAAAACTGTCCGCCGGTCATGCACGCATGTTGATCGGTCAGCCCAATGCCGAGCAGCTCGCGGAGGAGATCGTTACACGCGGTCTCAATGTGCGTCAGGTCGAAGCGCTGGCGCGCGAGGCAGGTCAGAAGTCCGGCAAGGGCAACGGACGCCAGCCCCATGCGCGTGCCGGGAAGAATGCCGATCTGGTTGCGCTCGAAAAGCGTCTCGCGGATTCGCTCGGCCTGGTCGTGAGCATCGACGATGGCGCCCGCGGCGGCACGCTGACGATCCGCTATCGCAATCACGATCAGCTCGATGAAGTCTTGCGCCGGCTTGAGAGAAAGCATTGAGCGCCTGCGATCTGATTTGCTCCGAGCCGGATAAAATAAGATATGCAATCAACAACAAAAAAGCCGGCCATCGAGGCCGGCTTTTTCAATTCCATGATGTGCGTTGAATTCAGTAGCGAACGAGCTTTCCGTTCACGCCGTCATAGAGCACATTATGCGGCAGGTAAGCATTGACGAGATAGCTGCCGACGAACGGCACGATGCAATCGGCCATGCCCATATAAACTTCGCGATAGGTGAGCGGGCGATTGACCGCGACGGTGTAAACGAACGGCGTGGCGACCATGCAGGCGCCGGTGGTGACGCCGTACGCACCCAGCGTGGTCATGCGCATATGACCCGGATTGCCGTGCTTTTGCGTCAGGAAATAACCGCCGACGCCAGTGCCGATACCAATGCCGATACCAGCCAATGTCAGGCGCGGATCCTGGCCGTGGCCCCACCAATTCAGGAACAAACCATTACCCCAAGTCGGCGCCGGGGCCGGACCTTGAGCCTGCGCAGCTTTTGGCTGCAGCCCCATAGCCAAGCCAAGAGCCATGGCAGCGACGATAAACCGCTTCATTTTGAAGACTCCCCCTCCATGCGAACGCAGGTGGCGCCGTATGGTTAATGGAACTTTGGCCGAGGTGCTTAGGTCTGTCGAGCTTTTGCAGGCGGGGGCGGCGCAGATTTCTAGGCGCTGTGTTTATTTGGCAACCATGCTGTCTCGGCTGCTCGACTTATCCCCAGTCTCAGCCACCGCGGAGTGGGACGGAGCAACGGCCGACGGCCGGAAGAGCGGCTGATAAGGGGGGTGCCTATTCCGCCGCCGTCTGACGGGCCGTACCGAATCGCTGCTCGATGTAATCCACGACGATCTTCTGGAAATCGGCTGCGACAGTCGGCCCACGCAAGGTCATGGCCTTTTTGCCGTCGATGAAGACCGGCGCGGTCGGCTGCTCACCGGTGCCCGGCAGCGAAATGCCGATATCGGCGTGTTTCAATTCGCCTGGCCCATTGACGATGCAGCCCATGACCGCAACGTTGAGGCCTTCCACGCCCGGATAGCGCGTCTTCCACTCCGGCATCGAGTCGCGAATGAATTTCTGAATGCTTGAGGCAAGCTCCTGAAACGTCGTCGAGGTGGTACGGCCGCAACCGGGGCAGGCGGCAACCAGCGGTACGAAGGTGCGCAAGCCGACCGTCTGCAACAATTCCTGGCCGACTTTGACCTCGAGCGTGCGGTCGCCATTGGGCTCCGGCGTCAGCGAAATGCGGATCGTGTCGCCGATGCCTTGCTGCAGCAGCACGCCCATCGCCGCTGATGAAGCAACGATGCCCTTCGAACCCATGCCGGCTTCGGTCAGCCCTAGATGCAGTGCGTAATCGGAACGGCGCGCCAATTCGCCATAGACGCCGATCAGATCCTGCACCGCGGAGACTTTTGCCGAGAGAATGATTTTCGAGCGTGGCAAGCCGATTTCTTCGGCGCGCTCCGCCGACAGCAGTGCCGATTGCACCATTGCTTCGCGCGTCACGTCGCGGGCGTCGATCGGATGGTTCGAGCGCGAGTTCTCGTCCATCAGATGCGTCAGCAGCTCCTGGTCGAGCGAGCCCCAATTGGCGCCAATGCGCACCGGCTTATTGTGACGGATCGCGGTTTCGACGATAGCGCCGAACTGCTTGTCCTTTTTTTCCTTGAAGCCGACATTGCCCGGATTGATGCGATATTTGTCGAGCGCCTCGGCGCAAGCCGGATGGTCGGCGAGAAGCTTGTGGCCGATGTAATGGAAGTCGCCGACGATCGGCACGTCCACTTTCATCTTAAGCAACCGCTCTTTGATATGCGGCACTGCGGCCGCCGCCTCGTCGCGGTCGACCGTAATGCGCACGATTTCCGATCCGGTGCGCGCCAGCGCCGCGACCTGGTTGGTGGTCGCCTCGACATCGGCGGTGTCGGTATTGGTCATCGATTGCACCACGACGGGCGCGCCGCCGCCGACTGTCACATTGCCGACCTTCACGGCAACGGTTTTGTGCCTTGCGGCGGGACCGGAAAATTCCATCATGGGCAAGTCCTTACATATCTCGCGTGTCTTGCTTCGTCGGACGTCAGCCGGGCCGCCGCCGTCGCCAAAGCGCAAAAAAGCTGAATCTGACCCTCAGCATATAGCCTCACTGCGTGTCGTTGACGAGAAGGCTTTGGCTTAAGGATCGATGAAGCTAAATGCTGTGCGGACCTATCTGGGTCGAGCCATCTTTACAACCCCGCCCGCTTATATATCTATTTGATATTGCATGTATTTTTTATAAAGTCCGGGGTCGGCCAAGCGCGGCGAGGCACCGTCCTCCCACCGGCCGAAAGCCGCCAAAATCAATTCTTTTTCCTGCGAAGAAAATTCGCAGCCGCGCTTGGTCGCAGCCAAAACCGGCCATGGCCCGAAGCGACAAAGGCACCAAGCGCCTCGCTGTAACGCTCCGGGTTATTGCGCGCGACTGCCCGAAAGCAGTCATAGCCGGCCTCGCGCTGGCCGGCTTCCAGGAGACAATGGCCGAGCGCCAGCCACGCGCTGGCATCGCCCGGCCGCAGCATCAGATAGCGGCGAAAGTGGTCGGCGGCGGCTTCGTTCTCGCCGATTTCTTGATGCGCCTTGGCGATGCCGAACAGCGCTTCGGCGGAATTGGGCGCAATTGCGAGAGCGCGCGCGAAGGCCGATTTGGCGTTGGCGCAATCGCGGCGATGCAGGAAAACATAGCCGAGCTGGATCGCGAGCTCCGGCATCATCGGTGCAACATCGAGCCCACGCGTGAGCGCTTCGATCGCTTCATCGCACTGGTCCAGCGCGAACAACAACGAACCGAGCTCACGCAGTGCGGGGGCAAAGCGCGGATGACGTTTGGCCGTGCGCCGAAGACGGACCAGAGCTTCTTCCGGGCGGTTTGCCTGCCGCAGCGCCATCGCCAGTGTCGTATCGATCTCCGGATCGTGCTTGCCGCGTGCCGCATTTTCGAGGAGCGCAACCGCGTCCTCCGCGCGGCCCTGTGCCAGGAGAGCGCGGCCCAAAATGTGCGAAGCACGAATGTGCCGTGGATCGACACGGAGCACGTCGGCCGCAATCCGCTCGGCGTCTTTGGCGCGGTGATTATTCAGCGCCAAGCTTGCGCGTTCGAGTGCTTCGTCGGGAAACGCGGTTCCGATCGCCATCGCCTACGCCGAGTCCGGGCGGACCTTTGCTCGCATTCAGCCAATAGACATGGGAAGACATGGGATGAATGCCGCATAACTTTTCCCATATACACCTGCCATCGGGCAACGTAGATTTTTGACCGTCTGGACGATGAACTATCAGCGCTTTCCGAGAGTTGGGACGTGGACCAAGCCGGCGAAATGACACTCACGTTCCGCTGTCCGCCGGCGCTCGAGCCAATTCTGGAGCGCCCCATTGCAGCGGTTCGTGGCCTCCCCGACTGGTTCAAGACCATGCCGGCAAAGGCATTCAGTGCAACCACCGGCAAGGACACGGCCACCGTAAAAAAATGCCCGCCGTTCATCGATGCGATGATCTACGGATTTCTCATTCCGCTTGCCATCGATCTTGAAGTCCGCGACGGCGAGTTCAAATGGGACTTCGACGTCCCGCAAGGCTATGTTAGCGAGTTCTCACATTCCCCGATCGACTTTCACGATCCCGGCCAGGTCGCGGGCACGCCGTTCTTTGAGGACGATCGCTTCATCATCAAGTTCAACTCGTTTTGGACCATCGAGGCGCCGGCGGGCTATTCGCTGCTGTTCACCCATCCGGTCAATCGCACCGATCTGCCGTTCACAACGCTCACTGGCCTGGTCGACTGCGATTCGTTCCACGACAGTCCGCTGAATTTTCCCGCGCGCTGGCACGATGCAAACTTCAACGGCGTGCTGCCCAAAGGCACGCCGGTCGCGCAATGTCTGCCGGTGAAACGCGAAGCCTGGGCCGGCCGTTACGAGGTGCTCTCTCAAGAAGATGAGACAAAGCTCGTCGCCGCGCGTGATGCCTTGGCATTCGAGAGCGGCGTTTATCGCCGTCGCTACAGGATGCCGAAATACTGAAGCAAAATGCCCGAACGAAAGCGCTTCAGCTTTCCCGGCAATGCGAACATATGCCGGCGATTTCAATAAGCGGGCTCTTCGGCGAAAATCCAACCGCTCGCGCCGACGCTTTCAAAGCTTCGGCCGCGCCGCCATCCGGCGCTTCGCCGACCGCGCCGCATTTCTCGCAAATCAGAAAGACGACGAGATCATTGTCGCCGTGATTATGAGCGCAGGCGACGAAAGCGTTGCGGCTCTCGATACGATGCACCAGGCCGTTGTCGCGCAGAAAATCAAGCGCCCGATAAATCGTGATCGGCGCCGGCCGATTTTGCGCGGGACCGTGCCGCGCCAAGTGCTCGATGATCTCGTAAGCGCCGAGTGGCTTATGGCTCGCCAATAGCGCCTCGAGCACATGGCGGCGGATCGGCGTCAGCCGTCGCGCGCGCGCCGCGCAATGCGCTTCGGCATGCGCAATCGCCGCATTGGTGCAGCGCTCGTGGTCGTGGTCGGGCGCCGGGAAGACGGTCTGGGATGTGTTCGTCATCGCTCAGTCATTCTAATAGCCCAATTTAATGGCTCAAACCTTGTCATCCTTCTGGCCGCAACGGGGAGTTTAGCGCATCGCTCTGGGGATCGCGAAAACGTGACGGTCCCCCGGCTTTTTATATTGCGCTGCAACAAGAAGCGTCCCACAGTCCCGCCGACTTTTGCAAATTCAGATGCCGTTCGCGCCCATCTCGTGGCAAGGCCACCTTTGTTCGATCAACCGCTATCAATCGCCCACCAACATTGAATTGAGGTTTGTCATGCTGAAAGGAAAGTCCGCACTGGTGACCGGTTCGACCTCGGGCATCGGTCTCGCTTACGCCCGCGCCTTTGCCAAGCAGGGCGCCAATGTCACCATCAACGGTTTTGGCGACAAGGACGCGATCGAGAAGGAGCGCAGCAACATCGAGAAGGATTTCGGCGTCAAAGCGATGTATTCGCCGGCTGACATGACCAAGCCCGATCAGATCGTGGACATGATCAAAAGCGCCGAATCGGCATTCGGCTCGCTCGACGTTCTGGTGAATAATGCCGGCATCCAGCATGTCGCGCCGATCGAGGAATTTCCGGTCGACCAGTGGAATCTGATCATTGCCATCAACCTGGTGTCGGCATTTCACACCATTCGCACCGCCGTGCCGGGCATGAAGGCCCGCAAATGGGGCCGCATCATCAATACCGCTTCGGCTCATTCGCTCGTCGCCTCGCCATTCAAGTCGGCTTATGTGACCGCCAAGCACGGGCTTGCCGGTCTCACCAAGACCGTCGCGCTCGAAGTCGCGACCTTCGGCATTACCGCAAATTGCATCAGCCCCGGCTATGTTTGGACGCCGCTCGTCGAAAAGCAGATTCCCGATACGATGAAGGCGCGCAACATGACGGCCGAACAGGTCAAGCGCGACGTGTTGTTAGCGGCGCAGCCGACCAAGGAATTCGTCACCGTCGATGAAGTCGCCGATCTCGCAGTGTATCTCGCCTCCGATTCCGCGAAGTCGATCACCGGCGCCAATATTTCGATCGACGGCGGCTGGACCGCGGAATAACAATCATGCCTTTGGCATGAAACCTCAGGCATGAAAAATCTGCTCTCGGCAATCCTTCCCGGGCGCGCGGCGGACAAAAGTGCCGCGCCTTCGGCGAAGCGAATCAATCTCGCGCTGCAGGGCGGTGGCGCGCATGGCGCCTTCACTTGGGGTGTGCTCGAGCAGATTTTGAGCGACGAGCGGCTCATCATCGAAGGCGTCTCCGGCACCTCGGCCGGAGCTGTCAATGCGGTGATGCTGGCCGACGGACTTACCCGGGGCGGGCGAGCGGAGGCCCAGCAGCGGCTCGCCGATTTCTGGCGTGCCGCCTCGAGCACCGGCAATCTGCCGTCATTGCAGCGCGCCGTCATGGAGCGGCTGTTGTCGTTCACGCCGCTCGAAGGCGCGCCGGTGCAGGCTTGGATCAACGCGATATCACGCTACTTTTCGCCCTATGACGTCAATCCGCTCAACATCAATCCGCTCAAGGATCTGATCGAGCGTTTCGTCGATTTCGAGAAGCTGCGCGCCAATACCGATCTGCAAATTTTTGTTTCGGCAACCAATGTCCATACCGGGCGCGTGCGCATCTTCGGTCGCGAGAAGATCACAGCAGATGCCATCATGGCTTCGGCTTGCCTGCCGACTTTGTTTCGTGCGGTCGAGATTGACGGCGTGCCGTATTGGGATGGCGGGTATCGCGGCAATCCGGTGATCTTTCCGTTTTTCCGCACCACCGGCACCGAGGATGTGCTTGTGGTCGAGATCAATCCGCTGGAACGGAAGTCGACACCGACTTCCGCCAGCGAGATCATGAACCGCATCAACGAAATCACCTTCAACTCGTCGCTGATCGACGAATTCCGCGCCATCGAATTCGTGGCGCGGCTGATCGATCAAGGCCGGCTGCCGCGCGGCACCGGGCCCGGCGAATATCGACGCATCAATGTGCATCGCATTGTGCTTGACCGCTTCGGGACGCATTTCGACGCCTTCAGCAAACTGTCGACCGACTACGACTTCTTCGACATGTTGCATCTCAGCGGCAAGCGTGCGGCGCGTCGTTTCCTGGACGAACATTTCGACGATATCGGCGTGAAGAGCACCGTCGACTTGCAGGCGGAAGCGCAAGCGGAGTGGGCCTAAGCCCGCCGCGATCGTGATGGATTGACGGCTATGACCAGTGTCGCGCCGCTTCTGACTGCCGACATAGGCTCGGCAAGACTAGAAATCTGCATCGCCGACATCACGGCGCTCGCTGTCCATGCTATCGTCAACGCCGCCAATCGCAGTCTGCTCGGCGGCGGAGGCGTCGACGGCGCGATCCATCGTGCCGCCGGGCCGGAATTACTAGCCGCTTGCGAGAAGCTTGGCGGCTGCGCCACGGGGAGCGCGAAGGTCACGCCCGGTTTTCGGCTGCCGGCCAAATACGTCATTCACGCCGTCGGTCCGGTATGGAGCGGCGGCGGCGCCGGCGAAGATGAATTACTCGCTTCGTGCTACCGCACCGCACTTGATCTCGCCGCACCACAAAGCATTGCCTCGATCGCCTATCCGGCGATTTCGACCGGCATTTATCGCTTCCCGCCCGATCGCGCGGCGCAGATTGCTGTCGGGACCGTGGTTGCCGAACTGTCTGCCTCACCCCGCGGTATGGCGCAGGTCGTGTTCTGCTGCTTTTCGCAAAGCTCCGCGGATCAGCACATGACGGCCTTTGCCGAGCTCGGGCTGGCCTGACGGGTCGCGGCAATGACGGCCTTGCAGGGCTGATCTGCATCATTTCCGCCACCTAAATTTAATAAGTTACCTTATATTACGTCAGCGTCAGATCGGCCCGATTCGCCAGATGCAACCGCGGAGACAGCCATGTTGCCTCGCTCGCTAAATCGAGAATTCGGCTTTATGCTCAATGATGTAGCCCGGATGCTCCGGACCTACGCCGATCATAAAGCGAGCCAGTTCGGCATCACCCGCGCGCAGTGGGTGGTGCTGGTCCGCCTCGATCGGTTCGAGGGCCTGAAGCAGGCCGAACTGGCCGAGATGCTCGATCTGCAGCCGATCACGCTGACGCGCCTGCTCGATCGGCTCAGCGAGTGCGGCCTGATCGAGCGCCGGCCCGATCCCAACGATCGCCGGGCCAAGCTTCTTTACCTCACGCCCAAGGCCAAACCGCTGCTCGAGCAACTTGGCGATCTCGGCGAAGAGCTGATGACGACGGCGCTTGCCGGCGTCGAGCGCGAGCATGTCGAGATGATGGTCACCAAGCTTGCCATTGTGAAAGAGAACCTGCGCCAGGCGATCCAGCAAAAGAATGCGGCGGCGACGCCGAACAAAGAAGACGGAGAGCGCAGTTATGGCTGAGCGCAAGCTTAAATCGGTACCGCAGCCGGCGCGCGATGAAGCGGTTACATCCGCGCCGCGGTCGGCTGACCGGCCGCTCGGGTTTGCCCGCGAGTTCGACCGCAGGCGCATGACGCGCTGGGCGCTATTCGGGCTTCTCCCCGTGGCGCTGCTGGTTGGCGGCTATTTCTATTTCACCGGCGGCAAGGTCATGTCGACTGACGACGCCTATGTCGACGCCGACAAGGTCGCGATTTCGACCGACATTGCCGGACTGGTTCAAGACGTCGATGTCGGCGATAACCAGCATGTGGTCGCCGGGCAGATCCTTTATCGCATCGACCCGCGGCAATTTCAGATCGCGCTCGACAATGCCAAGGCCAATCTGGCGCAGACCGCGCTCGCCATCGACGCGATGAAACAAGACTACAAACACATGCTGAGCGACGCGGCCGCACAACAGGCGCAGGTCGATCTCGACCAGACCAATTATAATCGCGAGAACATGCTGGTGCGCTCCGGCACCGTTTCACAGGCAGTCTTCGATCAGGCGCAATACACGTTGCTCAACGACAAGAATAAGCTTGAATCGCTGCGGCAGCAGGCGGCGACGCAATTGGCGCGGCTCGGCGGTAATGCCGAGATCGAGACCACGCAGCATCCGCAATATTTGCAGGCGCAATCGCAAGTCGAAGAAGCGCAGCGCCAACTCGATCACACGGTCGTCAAGGCGCCGTTCGCCGGCACGGTGACGAGCGTGCCGAGCATTGCGCCCGGCAAATATCTCGGCGCCTCGATGACAGCGTTTTACCTCGTCGACACCGATCATCTTTGGGTCAACGCCAATCCGAAAGAAACGGAATTGACCTATGTGCGGCCGGGTCAACCCGTAACGGTGACCGTCGATACTTATCCGGATGCGGTGTGGCACGGCACGGTGCAAAGCATCAGTCCCGCGGCGGCGCAGGAATTCTCTTTGCTGCCGGCGCAGAATACCAGCGGCAATTGGGTAAAGGTCGTGCAGCGCGTGCCGATGCGCGTTCGCGTCGATACCAGCGATCAAAAGCTGCCGCTGTTGCGTGCCGGGATGAGCGTCGAGGTCAATGTCGACACCGGTCATGCCCGCGGCCTGCCGCATCTCTGGTAGGCGTCGCGTTTAGACGGTTCGCACCATGGCCACCCAAGACAAAAAAGACGGCATCAATGTCAGCATGGTCACGCTCTGCGTGATCCTCGCCACATTGATGCAGGCGCTCGATACCACCATCGCCAATGTCGCACTGCCCTATATGCAAGGCAGCGTCGCGGCGAGCCAGGACCAGATCGACTGGGTGCTGACGTCTTACATCGTCGCCGCCGCGATCATGACGCCACCGACCGGCTTCCTCGCCGGCCGCTTTGGCCTCAAGCGCCTGTTTCTTGCTTCCGTCATCGGCTTCACCATTGCTTCGATGCTGTGCGGCATGGCGCAGTCTTTGCTGCAGATCGTGCTGTTCCGCGTGTTGCAAGGCGCCTTCGGCGCGGCTTTGGTGCCACTGTCGCAGTCGGTGTTGTTCTCGGTCTATCCAAAAGAGCGCCAAGGCTTTGCCATGGCGTTGTTCGGCGTCGGCGTCATGGTCGGTCCGGTGCTGGGCCCGGTGCTTGGCGGCTGGCTCACTGAAAACTACAGCTGGCGTTACGTATTCTACATCAACCTGCCGATCGGCATTCTCTGCCTCATCGGCATGATCGTATTCCTGCCGGACACGCCGCGGCGCCTGGGCGAAAAGCTCGACTGGTTCGGTTTCGGCACGCTCAGTCTATCGATCGGCGCGCTCCAGGTGATGCTCGACCGCGGCGAGATCAAGGATTGGTTTGGCTCCGGCGAGATCGTCATCGAAGCCATCATCGCGGCGTCGGCATTCTATTTGTTTCTTGTTCACACGTTCACGGCGGAAAAGCCATTCGTGCGGCCGGAACTGTTCCGCGATCGCAACTTCGCGGCGGGTGTGGTTTTCGTGTCGATCGTCGGACTGACCTATTATTCGTCGCTGGCGTTGCAACCGCCTTATCTGCAAGAGCTGATGAACTATCCCGTCGTCACCGCGGGCCTGGTCATGGGCCCGCGCGGCGTCGGCACCATGGCTTCGATGCTGATCGTCGGCCGGCTGGTCGGGCGGGTCGACACGCGCATTTTGCTCGGCATCGGGCTTGCGCTGACCGCCTGGTCGTTCAGCGCCATGACCGGGTGGACGCCGGATGTTTCGGAATCCTCGATCATCGGCGTCGGCGTGGTGCAGGGCGTGGGCCTTGGCTTCCTGTTCGTGCCACTTAGCGCGGCGACGTTGTCGACATTGTCGGCCGAGCAGCGCACCGAGGGCGCAGGTTTCTACAATCTATCGCGCAATATTGGCTCGAGCGTCGGCATTTCAGTCGTCAATGCACTGCTCACGCGTAACACCCAAGTCAACCACGCCAGCATCGCCGCGCATGTCACCGCCGTGAATCACGGTTTTGACAATCCTTCTGTCGCGCATTTCTGGGATCCGCTGACGGCCGTCGGCCGCGCCGCACTCGATTCGGTCATCACCGAGCAAGCACAGATCATCGCCTATATCGACGACTACAAGATGCTGATGATCGCGACGCTTGCCGTGTTTCCGCTGCTCCTGGTGTTCAGGCGCCCGGCGCGTCCTGCTGACAGCGCGCACCTGGCGGTCGCCGACTAGCATCGTCTGAAACAAGAGTGGCGGCGTCGCGGTGCCGTCGCGCCAGCAACAAAAAAGGCGGCCTCTCGGCCGCCTTTGTCTTTGGTATCAAGCGATCAAGCTGCCAGCGCGTTATTCCGCGCCGCCTGCCGCTGCTTCTTGCGGCTGTTCGCCTTCGGCCTTCTGTTTGGCTTCCAGATCCTCGCCGGTCTCTTGATCGACGACCCTCATCGACAACCGCGTCTTGCCGCGTTCGTCGAAGCCGAGCAGTTTAACCTTCACCTTGTCGCCTTCCTTGACGACGTCGGAGGTCTTTTGCACGCGGCGCGCCGCGAGCTGGCTGATATGGACCAGGCCGTCCTTGGCGCCGAAGAAGTTCACGAAGGCGCCGAAGTCCATGACCTTGACCACCGTGCCTTCGTAGATGTGGCCGACTTCCGGCTCCGAAGCGATCGACTTGATCCAGTTGATCGCCGCCTTGATCGATTCGCCGTCGGCCGACGCCACCTTCACGGTGCCGTCGTCCTCGATATTGATCTTGGCGCCGGTCTTCTCGACGATCTCACGGATCACCTTGCCGCCGGTGCCGATCACTTCGCGGATCTTGTCGGTCGGGATCTTGAAGGTCTCGATGCGCGGCGCGTATTCGCCGAGCTCGGCGCGCGCATGGTCGAGCGCCTTCGCCATCTCGCCGAGGATATGCATGCGGCCGCCCTTGGCCTGATTGAGGGCGACCTTCATGATCTCTTCGGTGATGCCGGCGATTTTGATGTCCATCTGCAGTGCGGTGACGCCTTCGGCGGTCCCCGCGACCTTGAAGTCCATATCGCCGAGATGATCCTCGTCGCCGAGAATGTCGGAGAGAACGGCGTAGCGCTTGTCCTCGAGAATGAGGCCCATCGCGATACCCGCGGTCGGCCGCTTCAGCGGTACGCCGGCGTCCATCAGCGCCAGCGAGGTGCCGCAGACCGTCGCCATCGACGACGAGCCGTTCGATTCGGTGATCTCCGACACGACGCGGATGGTGTAGGGGAACTCTTCCTTCGCCGGCAGCATCGGACGGATCGCGCGCCAGGCGAGCTTGCCATGGCCGATTTCGCGGCGGCCCGGCGCGCCGATGCGGCCGGTTTCGCCGACCGAGAAGGGCGGGAAGTTGTAGTGCAGGAGGAAGGATTCCTTATAGGTGCCCTGCAGCGCGTCGATGAATTGCTCGTCTTCGCTGGTCCCGAGTGTGGCGACGACGATGGCTTGCGTTTCGCCGCGGGTAAACAGCGCCGAACCATGCGTGCGCGGCAGGAAGCCGGCTTCGACAACGATTGGCCGCACGGTCACGAGATCGCGGCCGTCGATGCGCTTCGACGTGTCGAGAATGTTCCAGCGCACGATCTTGGCTTCGAGTTCTTTGAACACGGCGGCGACCTGCGTCATCGGCCGGTCGGGATTGTCGGTGCCGTCGGGGAAGAAGTGCTCCATCACCTTCTTCTTTGCGGCGGCGACCGCGTCCTGGCGCTCGTGCTTGGCCGGGATCGCGTAGGCCTTGCGCAGATCTTGCTCGACGATGCCGAGCATCTCCTTCTCGAGCACGGCCGTTTCCGGCATCGGGAACTCGCGCGGCTCTTTGGCGGCCTTCTCGGCCAGTTCGATGATCGCCTTGATCACCGGCTGGAAGTGGCGATGGCCGAACATCACGGCGCCGAGCATGATCTCCTCGGAGAGCTCTTGCGCTTCCGACTCGACCATCAGCACCGCGTCCTGGGTGCCAGCGACGACGAGATCGAGCTTGGTCTCTTTCATCTCGTCGAGCGTCGGGTTGAGCACGTATTCGCCGTTGCTGAAGCCGACGCGGGCGGCGCCGATCGGACCCATGAACGGCGCGCCGGACAACGTCAGCGCGGCTGACACCGCCACCATGGCGACGATGTCGGGATCGTTCTCCTGGTCGTGCGAGAGCACGGTGACAATGACTTGGGTGTCGCAGCGCCAGCCTTCGGCGAATAACGGCCGGATCGGACGATCGATCAGGCGCGAAGTCAGCGTGTCCTTTTCCGTCGGACCACGCTCACGCTTGAAGTAGCCGCCGGGGATGCGGCCGGCCGCATAGTATTTTTCGGTGTAATTGACGGTCAGCGGCAGGAAGTCGATGCCGGGTTTCGGCTGCTTGGCCGCGACCACGGTCGCGAGCACAGTCGTCTCGCCGTAGGTGGCGACGACGGCGCCGTCGGCCTGACGCGCGACTTTCCCGGTTTCTAGCTTGAGCGGCCGGCCACCCCAGTCAAGTTCCACATTATGGATATTAAACATTGCGATTTTCTCTCATGGTTTTTGCGAAAGCGCGAAAGCCATAAGCAAGACGGCGAGACGCTGACGGCGCAGCAGCGGAGCTGCATTGCCGCATCAGCGTCCGGCGATCCTGCCATGGCTTTCGGACCTTCATCGGATACGAACAAGCAGCAGCCCGTTCGACAAAGCGGCAGGTTCGCTGCCGGGTAACGGCGGACGCCTCATGCGCTCCGCCGACAAGCGCGCGGGACGGCCCCGCGCGCGAATTTGTTAGCGGCGGATACCCAGCCGCTCGATCAATCCCTTGTAACGATCGTCGTCGGTGCGCCGGAGGTAATCGAGAATCTGGCGCCGCTGCGACACGAGCTTGAGCAAGCCGCGCCGCGAATGGTTGTCTTTGACATGAGTCTTGAAATGATCGGTCAATTGATTGATCCGCTCCGACAGCAGTGCAACCTGCACTTCGGGCGAACCTGTATCGCCGGCCTTTAAGGCGTACGTCTTGATCACTTCCGCTTTACGCGCGGTTGTTGTCGACATCGTTCTGAACCCTCTTTCTGCCGGCTCGGCCTGCGATGCCGGCTAAATTAAACACGCGTCGGGGAATAATCTCACCGCGTTCGACCTCGGCAATGGCCACGAGTTGGCCGCTTGAGGCGACCTGGACCACACCGCGGAAGATTGAGGCATCCCGTCCGCGCAACAATGCGGCTTGGCCCCTAGCGAGCCTTGCCGCGTCCGCCGGGCTCACGGCCAGCGCCGGGATGTCGTCCAGCGCGGTCTCGATCGGCAGAAGCGTATCGGCAAGGTGTCCCTCGCCTGCGGCGGCTCTATGGCATAAAGCTTCGACCTGTTCCAGGGGTATCATGTCGGCCTCGTAAAACGGCCCGACCCGGTTCCGGCGCAGCGCCGAGACATGGCCCAGGGCCCCTAGCGCGCGGCCGAGGTCGCGGGCCAAAGATCGCACATAGGTGCCTTTGCCACATTCCGCCGCCAGCACCGCATGGTCGGAATCCGGCATGTTCACAAGGTCTAGTCGATAGATAGTCACCGGTCGGGCGGTCAGTTCCACCGCCTCGCCACCCCGAGCTAAATCATAAGCCCGCTCACCATCTACCTTGATCGCCGAGTATCGCGGGGGCACCTGTTCGATGGTTCCGGTGAATTGGGGGAGGAGCGCTCTGATCGCCTCGGCAACAGGCCGCTTGTCGCTTGTCGCCACGACCCGGCCCTCGGCATCGTCGGTGTCGCGTTCTTCGCCCCAGCGCACCGTGAAAAGGTAAGTCTTCCGGCTGTCGACCGCATAGGGCACGGTCTTGGTGGCTTCGCCGAGCGCAATCGGCAAGCAGCCCGAGGCGAGCGGATCGAGCGTGCCGGCATGGCCGGCGCGCTTGGCAGCGAACAGGCGCTTGATCACGGCGACTGCGTGGGTCGAGGTCATGCCCACCGGCTTGTCGAGCACGATCCATCCATGTACGTCGCGCTTGTTCGATTTTTTTTGCTTGCCGCGCTGTCCCGGCTGCGGCGCGGCGGCCTGGTCCGGAGGCGAATCGGACAACTCGGCGATCTTCTGCTCGGCGATGGCTTGCGCGCTCATGATTCATCTTTCTCGTCGCCCGATTCTTTTTCGCTCTCGAGGTCGCGCTGGACTACGGGTGTTCGCAAAAGCTTCTCGATCCGTTCTGCTTCGTCGAATCGTTCGTCAACGCGGAAGCGAATTTCAGGTGCAAATTTTAGATTAACGCGCCGCGCGACTTCACCGCGCACATAGCGTTTGTTGCGTTCGAGCGCGGCGACGACGTCGGTCGCATCGCGGCCGCCGAGCGGCATGACGTAGATCGTGGCGAGCCGCAGATCCGGCGACATGCGCACTTCGGGAACCGTGATCATATGCGCTTCGACGACCGGGTCGTGGATGTCGCCGCGCGACAGTATCTCCGCGAGCTCGTGGCGAATCAGTTCGCCGACGCGAAGCTGACGCTGCGAGCCGCCCGCCGAATGTTCGCGCTGATGGTGACGTGCCATTTTCTACTGCCGTCATGCGCGAGCGTGGCCCACGCATCTTAATTCAATATGCTTTGCTTCTAACTTAGGGATTGCCGGAAAAGGTCCCGGCAACGAGGTGGAGTTGCGGACGTGAGTGTAGGAACTCAGAGCGTCCGCTGAACGGTCTCCACGCGATAGCACTCGATCGTGTCGCCGACTTTCATGTCCTGGTAGTTCTCGAACGCCATGCCGCATTCCTGGCCGGCGACGACCTCGCGCGCATCGTCCTTGAAGCGCTTGAGCTGCGACAGCTTGCCCTGATGGACAACGACATTGTCGCGAATGAGCCGCACATTGGCGCCGCGCTCGACAGTGCCATCGGTGACACGACAGCCGGCAATGTTGCCGACCTTCGAAACCTTGAAAACTTCGAGGATCGTCGCATTGCCGAGCATGGTCTCGCGCAATGTCGGCGGGAGAAGACCCGACATCGCCTTTTTCACGTCGTCGACGAGATTGTAGATGATGTCGTAATAGCGGATCTCGACACCGGCGGCTTCGGCAGCCTCGCGCGCTTCCTTGTGAGCGCGAACGTTGAAGCCGATCACGGCGGCGTTCGAGGCTTCCGCCAGCGTGACGTCGGATTCGGTGATGCCGCCCGCCCCCGCGTAAATCACCCGCGCGCCGACTTCGTCGGTGCCAAGCTTATCGAGCGCGCCAAGGATCGCTTCGATCGAGCCCTGCACATCGCCCTTGACGAGCAGCGGGAATTCCTTGCGGCCCGACGTCTTGAGCTGACTCATCATCTGCTCGAGCGAACCGCGCATGCCGGTCTGCCGCGCCGCCATTTTTTCGCGCTTCTGACGCTCGCGATAATCGGTGATTTCCCTGGCGCGGGCTTCGGAATTGACGACCGCGAGCCGATCGCCGGCTTCCGGCGTACCGTTGAAGCCCAGAACTTCGACCGGCATCGACGGTCCGGCCGCGACAACGGAATGGCCGGTATCCGACATCAGCGCCCGGACGCGGCCCCATTCGGTGCCGGCCACGACGATATCGCCGGGCTTCAAGGTGCCGCGCTGCACCAGTACGGTGGCGACCGGACCACGGCCGCGGTCGAGCCGCGCCTCGATCACGGTGCCTTCGGCGGCGCGGTTTGGATTGGCCTTTAATTCCAGAACTTCCGATTGCAGCGCGATGATGTCGAGCAGCTTGTCGAGATTGGTCTTCTCTTTGGCCGACACTTCGATTTCGAGCACGTCGCCGCCGAGCGATTCGACCTGGATCTCGTGTTGCAGAAGTTCGGTGCGCACGCGCTCCGGCTTGGCGTCCGGTTTGTCGATCTTGTTGATGGCAACGATGATTGGCACCTTCGCCGCCTTGGCGTGCTGGATCGCTTCAACGGTCTGCGGCATGACGCCGTCGTCGGCGGCAACTACGAGCACGACGATGTCCGTGATTTTTGCGCCGCGGGCGCGCATCGCCGTAAATGCAGCGTGGCCGGGCGTGTCGATGAAGGTGATGCGTCCGCCGGACGGCGAGGTCACCTGATAGGCGCCGATATGCTGGGTGATGCCGCCGGCTTCGCCGGCGGCCACTTCGGTCGAACGGACGGCGTCGAGCAGCGACGTCTTGCCGTGGTCGACATGGCCCATGATGGTGACAACGGGCGCGCGCGATTGCAAACTCGCCGCCTCATCCGGCGCATCGAACATGCCTTCTTCGACGTCCAATTCAGCGACGCGGCGAACGGTATGGCCGAGTTCCTCGGCGATGAGCTGCGCGGTGTCGGCATCGATCGTATCGGTGATCTTCGCCATATGGCCTTGCTGCATCAGGATGCGGATCACGTCGACGCCGCGCTCGGCCATGCGATTGGCCAATTCCTGAATGGTGATGGTTTCCGGGACCGTCACCTCGCGCGCGATCTTTTCCTTCGGCTCGTCGCGGTGTCCGGTCATGCGCTGAACGCGGCGGCGGAACGATGCGACGGAGCGTTCGCGCACCTCGTCGGCGGTTAGCGCGGTCACGACGGTCAGACGCCCGCGGCGCTTTTCGCCACCAACGCCGGCACGCGTCGGCTTCGGCGCCGGCGCCGGCCGCGCGACAGCGCCGCCCGGACCGCCGCGGCGGGGAGCGCGCGGAGCCTCCTCCTCGTCGGCCTCTTGAACCGGGCGAGGCGCACCGATCTTGAGCGGCGATGCCGTATCACCGCCAAAGCGCTTTTTGGCGACTTCATCGGCTTTGCGCTTGGTCTCTTCGTCGTGCTTGCGACGATCTTCTTCGTCGCGCTTTCTTGCTTCGGCGGCGGCGCGTTCGGTGCGCTCGGATTCTTCGCGGCCACGGCGAACCCGCGCGTCTTCTTCGGCGCGCTCGCGTTCTTCGTGTTCACGCAACTGCGCCCCGGCAAGGGCTTGGGCGCGCGCATTGCGTTCGTCATCGGTCAGCGTGCGCAGCACGACTCCGGAGGATTTGGGAGAGGCGGCAGGAGCAGCGCTCTGGGCTTGCGCGGCTGCGGCATTGCGGGCCGGTGCGCCAGCGCGCTTCGGTGCCGCTGCGGGCGCCGCAGCAGCCGGTTCGGGCTTGGCCTCGCCGGGGCCGACGCGGCGTTTGACCTTCTCAACGACGACAGCCTTGCTGCGGCCATGACTGAAGCTCTGGCGCACCACGCCTTGCTCCACTCCCGGTCGCTTGAGCGTCAGCGTTTTGGTCGGCGTCACACTCAGCTTCTCGCCGCTATTTTTGGTCGTCTCGGTCATTCGTATCCAGTTCCGTACACTTGTTCCGGTCAGTGCGGCACGGCGTTGCCGATGCATGAACCGGCGTTTGCGCCTCGATTTGTGCCTAAATCGCCGGTGCGAAACCGTTCGAGGCGTTGCAAACGCGCCAAAAACGTGTCGCTCACAGGTCCGGCGAGCAAGGCTGCATGTATCACATTTGGCCGGCCAAGTGCCAAATCCAATTGCGACCCCGAAATCGCATGGCTCACCAGGATCAAGCCGGCGTCGGGATCACGATGCAGTGCAGCATTGAGCTTTTTTACGCCGTCCGGCGCAGCTTCGGCGGCATGCAGGAGCACCAATACATGGTTACGCGTCAACGCATTCTCAACCTTGGCAAAACCTGAGACCACGGAGCCCGCTTTAGCGGCGATAGCGAGCGCATCGAGCGCTGATTGCTCGATAAGCTGCCCGGTGCGCTCCAGGAGGTCAGGCGGCAGCCGGACGTCACGCTTGAATCCCCGCGCAAAAATCTTGCGCTTGATCGCTTCGCCGAGCACGTCGCGCGTCGCGGTGACCCAAACGCCGCGCCCCGGCAGCTTGCGCTTGAGGTCGGGCACCGCCTCGCCGTCCGGCCCGATGACGAACCGGATCAAGTCCGAAACCGGGCGCACTTCGCGCGTCGCGACGCATAGGCGTTCGACCTCCCGCGCGCGGGGCCCGCTATCGAGCTCGATTTCGGTCGTCGACGTCATACCTTGCGCCGGGCTCCGTTAGGCCTGCGCCTCGGCAGGTGCGGCTTCTGCTTGAGGCGGGGCAAGATCGGCTTCGGTGATCCAGCCGGCTTTGAGACGCGCCTGCATGATGAGGGCTTCGGCTTCCTCACGCGAAATCTCGAAGCCGTCGAGAATGCCCGCTTGCCGCACCGCCTCGCCGTCCTTGCGCTCGGTCCAACCAGCGAGATCGTCGGTGGCGCAGCCAGCGAGATCCTCGATCGTCTTGACGCCGTTCTCGCCGAAGCGGACCAGCATCGCCGAGGTAACGCCCTCGACGTCCTTGAGGGCGTCGTCGACCCCGAGCTCCTTGCGCTTGGCATCGAGCTCGCCCTCGATTTTGGCGAGATATTCACGGGCGCGGGTCTGCAGCTCGCCCGCGGTGTCGTCGTCAAAGCCCTCGATGCCGGCGATCTCTTTCGGATCGACCATCGCCAGCTCTTCGACCGAGCTGAAGCCTTCCGAGGCGAGCAACTGTCCGATCACCTCGTCGACATTGAGCGTGTCGATGAACATACGGGTGCGGTTCTCGAATTCCGCCTGGCGGCGCTCCGACTCTTCCTGTTCGGTGAGGATGTCGATGTCCCAGCCGGTGAGCTGCGAGGCGAGGCGCACATTCTGGCCGCGGCGGCCGATCGCGAGCGAGAGCTGCTGATCGGGCACCACCACTTCGATGCGCTCGCGCTCTTCGTCGAGCACTACTTTCGCGACTTCGGCCGGAGCAAGCGCATTGACGACGAAGGTCGCGATGTCTTGCGACCACGGAATGATGTCGATCTTCTCGCCCTGCAATTCATTGACTACGGCCTGCACGCGCGAGCCGCGCATGCCGACGCAGGCGCCGACCGGATCGACCGAGGAATCGCGCGATACCACGGCGATTTTCGCGCGCGAGCCCGGATCGCGCGCCACCGATTTGACCTCGACGATACCGTCGTAGATTTCCGGCACTTCCTGCGTGAACAGTTTCGACATGAATTGCGGATGGGTGCGCGACAGGAAAATCTGCGGCCCGCGCTGTTCGCGGCGGACGTCATAGATGTATGCGCGGATGCGGTCGCCGTTGCGGAACACTTCACGCGGCAGCATTTCGTCGCGGCGCACGATGGCTTCGCCGCGGCCGAGATCGACGACGACATTGCCGTATTCGACGCGTTTGACGATGCCGTTGACGATATCGCCAATGCGATCCTTGTATTCGTCATATTGCCGGTCGCGCTCGGCCTCGCGCACCTTCTGCACGATGACCTGCTTGGCCGATTGTGCGGCGATGCGGCCATATTCGAGCGGCGGCAACGGATCGGCGATGGTATCGCCGATCTGCGCTGCGGGATGGCGGCGGCGGGCATCTTCCAGGCTGATCTGGATCGCCGGGTTTTCCACGGTCTCGACCACCAGCATGTGGCGGGACAGATGCAGTTCGCCGCTTTTCGGATCGATCTCGGCGCGAACTTCGGTCTCGCTGCCGTAGCGCGATCGCGCCGCTTTGGCGATCGCATCCTCCATGGCGCCGAGCACGATCTTGCGATCGATGGCCTTTTCGCGCGCGACCGCTTCGGCGATCTGCAGCAGTTCGAGTTTGTTGGCGCTAACCGTCGCCATTAGGCAGTCTCCTTGCGTTGATTCTGTTTGCCCTTGCGCAGCGATTCGGCGATGAGCGAATCGGTGAGCACGAGTTTGGCTTCTGTCATGTCGTTGATCGGCAGCAGCACCTCGACGCTATTCTTCTCCGCGTCGCTGAAAATAAGCCGCACGCAATCGCCGTCGGTGCCGCAAAGCTCGCCGCGGAAACGGCGGCGGCCGTCGATTGGAATTTGCATTTCGATCTGCGCGGTATGGCCGGCATAGCGGTCGAAATCCGATCGGCGCACCAGCGGCCGGTCGATGCCGGGCGACGAGATTTCGAGCCGGTAGGCACTTTCGATCGGGTCGGCCACGTCGAGCACCGGCGACAAAGCGCGCGAGGCGATCTCGCAATCGTCGATGTTCATGCTGCCATCCGGCCGCTCGGCCATGATCTGCACCGTGCAGCCGGCAAAGGCCGATACACGCACCCGAACAAGACGATAGCCGAGCGCCGCGAGCACCGGCTCGACCACGGCGGCGACACGCGCCGCCCGCCCCGGCTCGGAGATGAGGCGGGGCTCGTCGGCAAAGCTTTCAAGCTCGGCGTTCGTCGTCCTGTCGTCCATACGAGTTGCGGACCGTGCCTTTTGCGAAACGTGTCGTGCAGAGCGCCGCCGGACCTCGGATAACGGGACCTCAGGTAATAAAAAAGAGCGGGCCCCCGGGGGAACCCACTCTCAAAACCGTTCGGTTATGAGGTATCCTAGACGGACGCCCCAAATATAGCGGTTTGTCAGGGCTTTGCAAGGGCATCAGCAAGAGTGCCGGCCGCTTGTTTCCCCACCCCGCACAGGCTGCAACATTTCCTTCAGGATTGGTGAATTAATCTTTCCGCAAGGGCGGATTACCTCCGCAAATTTGCGGCGCTTGCCAGCGGCATATTTGCGGCCAGCGCCTGATCGAGTTTCCGATCGATTTTCGACCGATGCCACGACTTTTTAAAGACCGGTGGCGAATTGAGTGGTGAATCGACGATGAGTGCCGTCGCCTCGCTCATCCCCGAACTTGAAGAGGTCATCGCAAACGGCACGCGTCAGAAGCGCGCCGAAATGCTGCAGCGTATCACCACGCTGTTTGTCCATGGCGCGAGCCGTTACAGCAACGAGCAAGTCGATCTTTTCGACAATATCTTCAGTCTTCTTATCGCGGAAATCGAGACCAAGGCGCGGGCTGAATTGTCCGGCCATCTTGCGCCGCTCGACAACGCCCCGCCCAATGTGATGCGGACGCTTGCGCTTGATGACAATATCGATGTTGCCGGCCCGGTTCTAAAGCTCGCCAAGCGCTTGCGGGAGGCTGACCTCGTCGATCTCGCCAGGACCAAGAGCCAAGCGCATCTGCATGCCATCTCGCAACGGTCTGCGCTCGGCGAGACCGTGACCGACGTCCTGGTCCGGCGCGGCGATCGCGACGTGGCGCGCCAGGTCGCGGAAAACCATGGTGCGCGCATCTCCGAAAACGGCTTCGACCGCCTGGTCGAGCGTGCGGAAAGCGACGGCATTCTCGCCGAGAAAGTAGGTTTGCGGCCCGATATCCCGCCGAAAATGTTCCGCAAGCTTCTGGCCGAAGCTACGGCAGTCGTGCGTGAACGCTTGCTCGCTGCGGCAAGTCCCGAATTGCAGGCGGAGATTCGACGCGTGCTCGACAAAGTCTCGGGCGAGGTCGGCGCGCGGGTCGGTCCGCGCGATTATCGGGCGGCGCAACGCGCCGTGCTTGGCCTGATGCAGGCCGGCCGCATGAACGAGTCGGTGCTGGCCGGGTTTGCCGACGAGCGCAAATACGAAGAAACCGTGGTGGCGCTAGCGGCATTGTCCAAAGTGCCGATTAAGATCGCCGATCGACTGATGGCCGGCGAAAGGTCGGATCCGGTGCTGATCCTGTGCAAGGCGGGCGATATGAGCTGGCCGACCGTCAAGACGGTTCTCGTGTCATGCGCGGAAGCGAATAAAACTTCGGTTCACGGTCTCGACGCGGCGCTCGGCAATTACGAGCGGCTCTCGGTGTCCACGGCGCAGCGCGTCGTGCGCTTCTGGCAGGTCAAACAGAGCGCCTAGCGTAAACTTTCGCTGAGCATGATCTTTTCCGAAAACCAGTGTCTGCTTTTCGGGATCATGCTCTAGACTCTTCGGAAAATCAGAAAACACGATGCCCGCTCTTCCCGCGCGGCTTTGGCGTGGTAGCGCGTACGGATGAAGCCCGGCCACGCTTTGCGCCAATCGTCGGCACATTCTGCCGTCCATTCGAAATCGGGCGAGCGGATGAGGCGTTGCAGCGTCCATGCCGCGTAATCGGCAATATCGGTTACGAAGCGAAACTCGCCCCCCGGCCGCAGGATGCGGGCGAGTCGCGCCACCATCTCATCCTGAATAAACCGGCGTTTCCAGTGGCGACGTTTCGGCCACGGATCGGGATGAATCAAGTCAATCCGCGCCAGTGACCTGTCCGGAAGCCACGCGACGAGACTGACCGCGTCGTCGAAATGCAGGCGCACATTGCGCAGGCCTTTGCTTTCGATCGCGGCAAGCGCTTTCGCCATGCCGTTGACGAAAGGCTCGACGCCGATGAAGCCCACGCCTGGCTCACTTTCTGCCTGTGCAGCCATGAACTCGCCGCCGCCAAATCCGATTTCCAGCCGGACGTCGCCGACGGGAACCGGAAACAGCGTTTTCAGTTCTTCGATGGGCGCCGGCTGTGTGAGATCGACGGCAAGGCGCGGCAATAGCGTTTCGATCAGCCGTGCCTGATTTGGCCGCAGCTTATGGCCTTTGCGCCGTCCGAAAAATGCGCGGGATTTGTTGAGTTCCGGGTCCATCGATCGTCATAGCGGCGATTGTCCGGTCGCGATTATCGCGGCCGTCCAAGTCTGCGCATACGCGTGCTTCGCAGCTATAGCAAAGACGCAAACGGCCGGCACGAGCATGCGCCGGTGCCGGCCGTGGCGAGAAATTTCCGCTCAGTTTTAGCGCAGCGCGCTCTTGATCTGGGCGGCGAGGTCGGTCTTCTCCCAGGAGAAGCCGCCGTCCTTGTCCGGAGCACGGCCGAAATGGCCGTAAGCGGCGGTGCGCCGATAGATCGGGCGATTGAGCTTGAGCGTGCGGCGGATATTGGTCGGCGTCAGGCGGAACAGTTCGGGCAGAAGCTTTTCGAGCTTCTTCTCTTCGACCTTGCCGGTGCCGTGAGTGTCGACCAGGACCGACATCGGATCGGCAACCCCGATCGCATAGGCGACCTGGATGGTGCAGCGCTCGGCGACGCCGGCGGCGACCACGTTCTTGGCCAGGTAGCGCGCGGCATAGGCGGCCGAGCGATCCACTTTGGTCGGGTCTTTGCCGGAGAAGGCACCGCCGCCGTGCGGCGCATAGCCGCCATAAGTATCGACGATGATCTTGCGCCCGGTCAGGCCGCAATCGCCGTCCGGGCCGCCGACGACGAAATTGCCGGTCGGGTTGACCAGGAAATCCGACGGACGCTTGGGCATCCAGCCTTTCGGCAGCGCCGATTCAACGGCGTCCTCGATCATGTCCCGCACCATGCCGGGCGTATATTTCTTGGCATTGCGGGTCTTTTCATTGTGCTGCGTGGAGACCACGACCTTGGTGCAGCCGACCGGCTTGCCGTTGACGTATTGAACGGTGACCTGGCTTTTGGCGTCGGGTTGCAGATCGAACAACTGGCCGGAGCGGCGCTTATCGGAGAGAACTTTCAGGATTTTGTGTGCGAAATAGATCGGCGCCGGCATGAACGAGTTCTTTTCGTAGACTTCGCTCTCGGTGCAGGCGAAGCCGAACATCATGCCCTGGTCGCCAGCGCCTTCTTCTTCGCCGTGCTTTTTCTTCTTGGCGTCGACGCCCATGGCGATATCGGGCGATTGGCCGTGCAGCAGCACCTCGACGTCGGCGCCGTGATAGGAAAAGCCGTCCTGGTCATAGCCGATGTCCTTGACCACATCGCGCGCGATCTGCGTGATCAATTCGCGGTCGACCACCGCGGTGCCGCCGATCTTGCGGAACAGCTGGCCGCGGCCTTCGCCGGCGATGACGATCTTGTTGGTCGTGCACAAAGTCTCGCAGCCGAGCCGCGTATTCACGAGACTGTCGTCGGCAATGCCGAGCTTGACGTCCTTCTCGATGAAGGCGTCGAGGATGGCGTCGGAAATTTGATCGCAAACTTTGTCGGGATGCCCCTCCGACACGGACTCGCTCGTGAACAGATAATTGGCGTGCGCCACAGTAGAAACTCCCCTAACCGGCCTTGAAGCAAGTGCTTTCAAGGCAAACCCCGCGCGGTCTCGGCCGCGCTAACTTGCGCCGTTGTTGCAGCGTAATTTTCCGCGGTCAAGATGGGGGCAAAAAGTGGGCGAAGGCCCGCATCGCGCCGCGCGAAACGACGCGATTTTCTCAGCGTTTTTCGCGGCCCGCGATTTGTTCGACGAGATCGACGATGCGGCGGCGCAATTTTGAATCGTCGATGCGCATAAACGCCTTGGTCAGCGCCAAGCCGTCCGAGGTGGCGAGGAAGTCGGACACGTATGCCGGCGAGGGCGCTTCCCCCATGCCATCCGACTTCAACATCGTTTGCGCGCTCGGCGCGCCCTCAAAGAAGAAAGAAACCTGAACTTGGAGAATGTGCGAAATCTGCTGCAGCCGGCTGGCGCCGATTCGGTTGGTGCCTTTTTCGTATTTCTGAACTTGTTGAAACGTCAGGCCCAAAGCGTCCCCGAGCTTCTCTTGACTCATCCCCAGCATCATCCGGCGCATGCGCACGCGACTGCCGACATGCTTGTCGGTAGGGTTCGGCGCCTTTTTGGCCAACATTTTTATTAGCTCCTATGTCTCGTCTCAGTCCGGCAGCTATTGATACCAAATCTGTAACAAATGAAACCACCTTAACCATGCGACGCAACTGCAGGGACTTCGCGATCAGACCAGTTAGGTTCAATTGTTAACCAATCGGGTCGAGGTGGTCACCCCACGCCCCCCGGTTGCGCACCGGTTTTGCCAAGCATCGGAGCCGTCGTCTATGCGGTCGGATACTTATCCTACATCCCCACGCCACTCCTGTTTCGACATAATTGCTTGATTTATATAATCTTTTATACCTTCATCATATCGGATTGCAGCCGCCGCCGCGCCACGATGATCAGGGCAATCACAACCATGACCGCGGCGGGTGCGTCGCCCAGGCGGGTGTAGGCGGGCGCGCTTACTGGCCGCGGCAAGGGGGCATCGAGCACCCCTTCGGTTCCAAGCGGCAAAGAATTGATGATCCGCCCGAGCGGATCGATCACGGCTGAAACTCCGGTATTGGCGGCGCGCGCGATCGGCAGCCCTTCTTCGATCGCGGTCAGGCGCGCTTGCTGGAGGTGCTGATAAGGACCGGTCGAGTTGCCGAACCAGCCGTCATTGGTCACGTTGACGATCCAGCCCGGCCGCCCGTCGGCGGGCGTGATTTCGCCCGGAAAAACGATCTCATAACAGATCAGCGGCAGCGCATTCGGAGCGCCGGGGACCGCGACGACGCGATGCCGGTCGCCGGAGAGAAACCCGCCGCGCTCCTCCGTTATGGTCTGCAAGCCGATGCCTTCGAGAATTTTCTCGAACGGCAGATATTCGCCGAACGGCACGAGGTGGACTTTGTCGTAGATCGCCGGGATCGCGCCGTTATGGTCGATCACGTAGATCGAATTATAGACGCCCGACTCGTTTGGATGATCCGGATCGGCAAGCCGCACCGCGCCCGTGATCAGAACGGCTTTTGGCGGCAGCAGATTGGTGATCTGCGCGAACGCGTCGGCCTCGCGCGTCAGAAAGAACGGAAACGACGATTCCGGCCAGATCAGATGCGTCACGCCCTGCAAGCCTTGCGATTGCGAGACGGTGGCGCGGCTCGACAGATCGACGTAGCGCTTCATCACCTCTTGCTTGGCCGAGTAGTTGAAGCGGACATCTTGCTGCAGGTTCGGCTGCATGATGCGCAAGTGCACGCCGTCGACAAGCCGGGTCGGCGCGCGCGCAAGGCGCTTGGCGCCGTAACCCCCAAGCGCTGCAAGCAGCGCGACGCCGAGCGCCAATGGCATCCAGGTGCGGCCGGTTTCCGCGCGATCGTCGGTGAGTGTCGCCGGTGTCGAAGCGACCAGGATGGTGATGAAGGTCAGGCCCCAGATGCCGATGACGGAGGCGATCTGGGCGAGCGGCAGCGGCACCGTCAGTGCGTAGCCGAACGTGTTCCAGGGAAAGCCGGTGAATAAATGGCCGCGCAGCCATTCGGTAATTGTCAGCGACGCGGCCAAGGCAAAAATCCGCGTTGCGCCGCGCGTCCACAGCGTGCGCGCCAGCGCCACGCCGAGCGCGGTATAGACGCCGAGCACCGCCGGCAGGCCGATCACCGCAAACGGCATCAGCCAGCCGAAAGTGGGCGCGTCGACCAGAAAGGCATAACCCATCCAGTAAAGCCCGGCGACGAAATAGCCGAAGCCGAACCACCAGCCGGTAGCTGCCGCGGCCGCGACTCCGCCAAACCGGCCGACACTGGCGCCGTCGATCAGCCAGACCAGTGTCGGGAATGTCAGAAACAAAATCGGCCACGCGTTGAATGGCGCCATGGCCAAAGCCGATAGCGCGCCGGCGACGCAGGCAATGGCCCAGCGCCGCCAACCCCACGCCAGCACGATGGAATTAATCAGCTGCTTGAATTTCACGGTGTGCGCGGCGGGTTCGGGGTCGCCCGATTGAGATCGTCGCGCGGCGAGGCCGGGCGGGCGGGCGGGTTGCGCGGCAGCGCGGCGGCGTCGCGCCCGGCGCCGGGACGGCGATCCTTGCGCAGATAGATGCGCACGCGTTTGACGCGGCGCGGATCGGCATCGAGCACTTCGGTCTCGAACGGCTCCGGTCCCGGCACCAGTTCGCCGCGCACCGGCACATGGCCGGCTTTAGTGACGAGATAACCGCCGATCGTATCGACCTCTTCGGCGACTTCGCCGACATCGAACTGTTCGCCAATGGCGGCGCCAACCTCTTCGAGACTGGCGCGGCCATTGGCGACGAACGAACCGTCCGCTTGCCGGATCACGCTCTGGCCTTCTTCCTCGTCGTGCTCGTCGGCAATATCGCCGACGATCAGTTCGACCAGATCTTCGATGGAGACGAGCCCGTCGGTACCGCCATATTCGTCGATGACAAGCGCAAGATGGATGCGGGTCGCCTGCATCTTGGCGAGCAGATCGAGCGCAGGCATCGACGGCGGCGCGTAGAGCGTCTCGCGAATGATTTTTGCCGCCACGAGCGGCATCGCGAGATCGATATTGGCGAAGTTCAACTCGGTCTGTTCCGGCGGCGATTCTTCCGGCTGTTCGCGATCGCCGGTGGACTGCAGCGTCGCGTGTGCCGCCATAAAGGCGAGCAGGTCGCGGATGTGGACCATGCCGCTCGGATCGTCGAGCGTGTCGTTATAAACAACGAGCCGTGAATGCGTGGCGCTTTCGAAAAGCTTGACCAGTTCACCCAGTGAGATGTCCTGCTGCACGGCGACGATATCGGCGCGCGGCACCATCACCCGCTCGATCCGCGTTTCGCGCAAGCCCAGGATATTCTTGAGCATGGTCGCTTCTTCGGGCGAGAAGCCCGATTGCGGCTGCTCTCCAGTCAAAACGAGTTCGAGATCGGCCCGCGTCGACGCCACCTTCCAGCCGAACAGAATGCGCATCACGCGCGTCAGCCAGCCTTCGCTCGGCTCGGCGGCTTCCGAAACAACCATCGGCAGAGCGCGGTTCTCGCTCTCGCTCGGCTCGCTCCGGACGGGTAATTGGGTCATCATAGGAATTCAGCAGCCGGAAGAGATCTCAAAATTTGCGCATGCGCGCTTTTTGGGCGCGCGGCTCCTGCGAAAGACTACGGGTCTTTTTGGCGGCGACGCTGCCGTCCCCGTAAGGATCGGGGATTTTAAGCTGCCGCAGAATGTCGCGTTCGGTCTGTTCCATTTTCAGCGCATCCGCGTCGCGCTCGTGATCGTAGCCGAGGAGATGCAGAAAACCGTGGACGGCAAGATGGGCGACATGATGGGCGAATGGCTTGTGCTCGCTTTCGGCCTCGCGCGCGATGGTCTCGAAGGCGAGCACGATATCGCCAAGATGCGGCTTAGGGCCGCCGTTTTTTGCCGGAAAAGACAATACGTTCGTGGCCTTATCGACGCCGCGCCAGTCCCGGTTGAGCACCCGTATCGCCGAATCATCGGTGAGCACGATAGCAAGCTCCGCTCCCCGTGTTGACGGGGTGGCGGCGGCGGCGCGGGCGACGGCGCGGCGCACGATCGATCTGACCTTTTGCGGCTCTTTCCAGCGCTTGGAATCGACCATGACGTCGATTTTCAGCGCCGTGGCTTGAATCCGCGTCATTCCCGCCGCTCGCGCTTGCGCGCCGCCTCTTTGTCATAGGCGTCGACGATGCGGGCAACGAGCTCATGGCGCACCACATCGGCGGCCGAGAAGTTGGCAAAGCCGATGCCTTCGACACCGCTCAAGAGCCGTACCGCGTCGGCCAGACCGGACGTCTGTCCCGGCAGCAGGTCGACCTGGCTCGGATCGCCCGTCACGATCATGCGGCTGTTCTCGCCGAGCCGCGTCAACAGCATTTTCATTTGCATGGTCGTCGTGTTTTGCGCTTCGTCGAGAATGACGACTGCGTTCGACAACGTGCGGCCGCGCATGAAGGCGAGCGGTGCGATCTCGATTTCGGTGCTCTGCAGCGCGCGCTCGACGATGCGCGCATCCATCATGTCATAGAGCGCGTCGTAGATCGGCCGCAGATAGGGATCGACTTTCTCGCGCATGTCGCCGGGCAGGAAGCCGAGCCGCTCGCCGGCTTCCACCGCCGGCCGCGACAGCACAATGCGGTCGACTTCCTTGCGTTCGAACAGCTGCACGGCATGCGCGACGGCGAGCCACGTCTTGCCGGTGCCGGCGGGGCCGGCGGAGAACACCAGCGCATGGCGCTTGAGCGCGCGGATATAGGCATCCTGCGCAGGGGTGCGCGCGCGCACGCGGCGTTTGCGCAGATTGATCTCTTCGAAACTCTCCCGCGCCGCTGCCGGATCAAAATCGAACAGCGAGCCTTGCGACAGCGCCAGCCGAATAGTGCCATCGACATCGCCTTGCGACAGCTCGTCTCCGGTCTTGAGCCGCTCATAGAGGCTTTCAAGCACGCGGCGCGCCTGGTCGCAGGCCTCGCGCGCGCCTTCGACAGTGACCTGATTGCCGCGCGAATTGGCGACGATGCCGAGCCGGCGCTCGATCAGTGCGAGGTTTTGGCCATATTGCCCGAACAGCGAAGAGGCGAGCCGGTTATCGTCGAAAGTCAGAATAATCTGGGCCGTATTGTCCGGCGCGACGAAGATCAATTCTTCCGTTTCGGGTGTTCGCAATTCAGGCTCCTGCACGAAGAAGAGCGGGTTCTCGTTCCGGCGTCGTTTCGGGCGTTCTTTCGGATTTTTGTACCAGCGAGCCCAGCAGGCTGTTGCCAACAGCTTCGGTGATGATAACGGCGGCAATCTTGCCTATGAGCGAATGGGAAGCGGCTACCGGCACCGGCTGCAGGTAGGGCGAGCGGCCGACGACCTGGCCGTTATGCCGGCCCGGCTTTTCGAACAGGACATCGAGGCGCTTGCCGACGCAGCTTCGATTGAACGCGTCCTGCTGACGGTCGATGGCGTCTTGCAGGCGCTGCAGCCGCTCCGATTTCACCGCTTCCGGCACCTGGTCGTCCATCTCGGCGCCCGGCGTGCCCGGCCGCTGCGAATATTTGAAGGAGAACGAGCCGGAGAAGCCGACGTCGTCGATCAGGCTCAACGTGTCGGCGAAATCGCTCTCGGTTTCGCCCGGAAAACCGACGATGAAATCGGACGTCAAGGCGATATCAGGCCGCGCCCGGCGCAGGCGCCGCACGATATCGAGATAATCGGCGCGGCTGTGGCGGCGGTTCATGGCCGCGAGGATGCGATTGGAGCCGGATTGGACCGGAAGGTGCAGCTGCGGCATGAGCTCAGGCAAATCGCGATGTGCCGCTATTAGATCGTCGTTCATGTCACGCGGATGACTGGTGGTGTAACGCAGCCGGGCGACGCCATCGATTTGCGCGGCGTGTTCGAGCAAAAGCGGCAGCGTCCAGGGTCGTCCATCCGTCCCGTCGCCGTGATAGGCATTGACGTTCTGGCCGACCAGCGTGATTTCGCGCACGCCGGCCGCCGCGAGATGCTCGATTTCAGCGAGAACCTTTTGCGCTGGGCGCGACACTTCGGCCCCTCGCGTATAGGGCACGACGCAGAACGTGCAGAATTTGTCGCAGCCTTCCTGCACGGTGACAAAAGCCGACACGCCGCGGATGCGGATCGCTGCCGCGCTCGGCGGCGCCAAGTGATCGAACTTGTCGTCGGCCGGAAACTCGGTATCGACTGCTTTGCCGTCGCGCGCGGCCCGCGCCATGAGCTCCGGCAGCCGGTGATAGCTCTGCGGACCGAAGACAAGATCGACCACCGGCGCGCGGCGGATGATCTCTTTGCCCTCGGCCTGCGCCATACAGCCTGCGACCGCGACGACGACGTTGCGGCCCGCGGCTGCCGCAGCGTCCTTCATCACGCGCACGCGGCCCAATTCGGAATAGACCTTCTCGGCCGCCTTCTCGCGGATATGACAGGTATTGAGGATGACGAGGTCAGCGTCTTCGGGGGCGGCCGTCTCGATATAACCCTCCGGGGCCATCGTGTCCGCCATACGACGCGAGTCGTAGACATTCATCTGGCAACCAAAGGATTTGACGTAAAGTTTGCGCGGTTCGGTCATGCCGGTGGTTCGAGCCTAAGTCTTTGCTTCAGCTCGTAAATTCCGCTCCAGCGTAGAGGCTCCGCTGCTGGCGGAGGCAGGCGGGCGTCCCGCGTGATTGTCTTACCGGGATTCCGGCCAAAAAGAAATGCCGGCGGCGGTTGCGGGGCTCACCCTCAGTCCAGCGCCTGCACATTGGCTTCCTTGATCACACCCGACCATTTGGCGACTTCGGCCTTGATATAGGCGTCGAATTCCTCCGGGCTGCTGCTGCGCGTGACCATGCCGAGATCGAGGTAGCGCTTCTTGGTGTCGTCGCTTGCCAGCGCTTTCAGCGCCACTGCGTTGAGTTTGGCGCGGATGTCATGCGGCGTGCCGGCCCGCGCGACAATGCCGAACCAGGTTTCGGAATCGAATCCCGGCAGCGCCGTCTCTGCGACGGTCGGAATTTCCGGCGCCGAGGGCGAACGCTGGGCGCTGGTCACCGCGAGCGCCCGCAACGTGCCGGCTTTGACATTGCCCATCACCGCGGAGAGGTTGGCGAACATCAGCGGAATCTGTCCGGCGAGCAGATCGTTGATCGCCGGCGCTTCGCCGCGATAGGCGACATGCACCATCCTGATGCCGGCGATGTACTGAAACAATTCGGCGGTCATATGCGGTGTCGTGCCGACGCCGCCGGTGCCGAAATTGATCTTGCCGGGCGAAGCCTTGGCCATGGCGATGACGTCCGCGACGGAATGCGCGGCGAAATTCGGATTGACCACGAGCACCAGCGGGGAAGCGCCGGTCAGCGCAACGCCGGAGAAATCCTTGACGGGATCGACGGTGATCTTGTGATACAGCGTCGGCGCCACGGCACAGGTCGTTTGGCTGCCCATCATCAGCGTGTAGCCGTCGGGGTCCGATTTCGTCAGGTCTTGCGCCGCGATCAGACCGCTGGCACCGGTGCGGTTCTCGACCACGACGCCCTGACCGAGAATTTCCGACATTTTCTGCGCGATGACGCGGGCGGCGACATCGGTGCCGCCGCCGGCGGCGAAGCCGACCAGCATTTTGATGGGACGATTGGGGTAGTCGCTGCTCTGTGCGCGAACGCTGCCGCTACAAGTAATGAGCACAAGCGCGAGCGCAATGCGCCAGCGTGCCGCTACCATTGGCGCCATGACGGTATCCTCCCGTACGGCCCGATTTTTCGGGTCCGCGGCTATTCTAGATATTTTTGCGAGGCCGCGTCAGCTGAGATCGCGTCGCATGACCAAGGCCGTTGCGCCGCCTTCATAATAGCCTTGGCGCTTGCCGACTTCGCGGAAGCCGGCACGGCGATAGAGCCGCGTTGCCGGCGCATTATGCTCGCCGACCTCGAGAAACACCGCGCGTGTGCCAAGCCCGGCCAAGCGGCGCAGATGCAGATCGAGCAGCGGTCGCGCCAGTTTCCGGCCGCGCCAGGACGGCGCGATCGCAACCGACAGGATTTCGGCTTCGCCGGCAGCGAGACGCGACAGGATAAAGCCGATCAACTTGCCGCGGCTTGCGGCGCGATGCGCGACGACGCTCGTTTCGATCAATAGGCGGTAGATTTCTTCTTCGCCCCAGCCGCGCTGGAATGAGGCGGCGTGGATGGCCGCGATGGCTGCAGCGTCACGCGGCCGCGCGTCGGCAAAGATGGGGTCGCCGCGTTTGAACAGGCGTGACAGAAAGCCGATCATCGCCGCGGCAAAGAGGCGGCGTATTGCGGCTGCGCGTCCGGCGCCCGCAGATATTGCGGCTTCGGCGGCGCTTGTGCTTCCGCTACCGCAGCGCCGATCTGCGCGACCCAGCCGATATCGGGTGCTTCGCGCGCGTCGATGATGACAGGCGCCGGTGCGGTTCCGGCGAGACCTGCAGCAACGGCTTTGGCAGCCGTACCGACAATGCGAGTCCGGGCTTCCGAAGCCGCACGGATTGCATCAGCGAGCGGGGCGAGCCGCGGCGCGACCAAGGTCCGCCCGCCCGCGCCGAATACCTGCAAATAGACATGGTCGTGCCGTGCATCGATGGCGACGACGACGGGGATTTGATCGTCGGCGGCGAGGTAAGGTGCGGCGTAGGCCGATAAGGTCGTCACGCCGACCACCGGAATATCAGTGGCGACGCCGAGGCCGCGCGCCGCCGAAATGCCGACGCGCAAACCGGTGAAGCTGCCAGGCCCTGTCGTCACCACGACGCGTTCAAGCTCGGCAAAGCCTATGCCGGATTTCTTCACCACCCGCTCAACAAGCGGCATCAGCGCTTCGGCATGGCCGCGGGCCATCAAAAGGCTCTCGCTCGCGACAATGCCGCCATGGCCGGTGTCGAGCACGGCGGCGGAGCAGGCCGCCAGCGCCGTATCAATGGCGAGCACGCGCATGAAGATCAGGACCTAGAAGATGTCGGCGCCGGCAGCCGTATTACATGATTGCCTAGACGGGCCGAACTTCAGTGACGTCGGGAATGAAATGGCGCAGCAAATTCTGGATGCCGTGCTGCAGGGTCGCCGTCGATGACGGGCAGCCCGCGCATGAGCCTTTCATATTCAGATAGACGACACCGTCCTTGAAACCGCGAAAGGTGATGTCGCCGCCATCATTGGCGACGGCCGGGCGCACCCGCGTTTCGATCAGCTCTTTGATGGTGGCCACGGTCTCGGCGTCGTTTTCGTCGAAGAACTCTTCGCCGTCAGTGGCTTCCGGTGCGGTTGCGGCGACAAGCGGCGCGCCCGACATGAAATGTTCCATGATGGCGCCGAGGATCATCGGCTTAAGCTGCTGCCACTCGCCGGCGCTTTTGGTCACGGTGATGAAATCGGAGCCGAAGAACACGCCGCTGACACCGAGAATGCCGAACAGCCGTTCCGCCAGAGGCGATTGCGCCGCCTGATCGGCATCGCGGATTTCAAGCGTGCCGTTGTCGAGGACTGGGCGCCCGGGCAGGAATTTGAGGGTCGCCGGATTCGGCGTCGCTTCGGTCTGGATGAACATGACAAAGCCTCCGGCGCTCAGCGCGTTGGGATCTGCCCTCGGGCAGCGCAAAGCCAGTCTAGTACGTGGCGAATTGCGGTGGAAGTTCAAGGGCCGGATTGCGGTTAAGTCCGCACAAAACCGACAATATCCTTCACCGCATTCATGGTTGGCCCGGCAAGTTGTCGGGCCCGTGCCGAGCCGTCGGCGAGGATGGCATCGATCGACGCCGGATCCTGCATCAACCGTTTCATCTCCACCCCGATCGGCCCGAGCTTGGCGACGGACAGGTCGACCAGCGCCGACTTGAAGGTTGAGAACTGCGCATTGCCGAATTCCTGGAGCACGCTGGCGCGGGTGGTGCCGGCGAGCGCCGCATAGATGCCGACGAGATTGTCGGCTTCGGGCCGGGTTTCTAGGCCTTTCTCTTCGCTCGGCAGGGGCTCGGGATCGGTCTTGGCCTTACGGATCTTTTGCGCGATGGCGTCGGCATCGTCGGTGAGGTTGATACGCGAATAATCCGAAGGATCCGACTTCGACATTTTCTTCGAGCCGTCGCGCAGCGACATCACCCGCGTCGCTTCGCCGGTGATCAGCGGCTCGGGCAGCGGAAAAAACACGTCACCGAAGCCGTGGCTGCGAATCGAGTCGCCAAAATCATTGTTGAATTTCTGTGCGATGTCGCGCGACAGTTCGAGGTGCTGCTTCTGGTCTTCGCCCACCGGCACATGGGTGGCGCGATAGACCAGAATGTCGGCTGCCATCAGCGCCGGATACGCGTAGAGACCGACCGAAGCGTTCTCGCGGTCCTTGCCGGCCTTTTCCTTGAACTGCGTCATGCGATTGAGCCAGCCGAGACGGGCGACGCAATTGAACACCCAGGCGAGTTCGGCATGCTCGGCCACCTGGCTCTGATTGAAGACGATGTGTTTCTTCGGGTCGATGCCACAGGCGATGAAAGCCGCGGTCACTTCACGGATCGTTTTGGGCAGTTCGGTGGGATCCTGCCACACCGTGATGGCATGCAGATCGACCACGCAATAGATGCAGTCGTAGCGGTTTTGCAGCTCGACAAAGCGCTTGATAGCGCCGAGATAATTGCCGAGGTGCAGATTGCCGGTCGGCTGCACGCCTGAAAAGACCAGTTCTTTGAACGCCATAATCTTTGAATGCCCGCTGGGCCTCCGCGCCGCGCGCGTCCCATGCCATGGCTGCGGCTTGCCCTGCAAGTCCCCGCCGCTATAGTGCGCGCCGGCCCGCACGCTCTTTCCCGCGAAATCAGACCATGAAATCAGCCCGTTACGACGTCCTCGGTATCGGCAACGCGATTGTCGACGTGATCGCGCGCACCGAAGAAGATTTTCTGCTCAAGCAAGGCATGACCAAAGGCGCGATGGCGCTGATCGACGAGGGGCGCGCGGAGGCGATCTATGACGCCATGGGGCCTGCAGTGGAGACCTCCGGCGGCTCTGCGGCCAATACCATTGTCGGGCTGGCTTCGCTTGGGGCGCGCGCGGCCTTTGTCGGCAAGGTCAAGGATGACGTGCTCGGCCGCGCCTTCACCCACGATATTCGCGCCGCCGGCGCGGCGTTCAATACCGCGCCGGCGTCCGACGGGCCTTCGACCGGGCGCTGCTATGTGCTGGTGACGCCGGACGGCGAGCGCACCATGAACACGTTCCTTGGCGCCGCGCAGGACCTGCATCCGGCGGATATCGATGCCGAGATGATCGCGGCAAGCGCGGTGACTTATCTCGAAGGCTATTTATGGGATCCGAAGAACGCCAAGGAAGCGTTCCTTAAAGCCGCGAAGATCGCGCACGACACCGAGCGCAAAGTGGCGCTGTCATTGTCGGACGCATTCTGCGTCGACCGCTGGCGCGATGAGTTCTTGCAGCTGATGCGCTCGAAGACAGTCGATTTGATCTTCGCCAACGAGGCCGAGCTGCGCAGCCTTTATCAGACGGCGGATTTCGGCACGGCGGTTTCGGCGCTGCGCAAGGATATCGAAGTCGCGGTCATCACCCGCAGCGAAAAGGGCTGTCTCGTCGTCAGCCCCGACGGCGAAGAGGCGGTGCCGGCGTTTCCCATTGAACGCGTGGTCGATACGACCGGCGCCGGCGATTTGTTCGCGGCGGGCTTCCTGTCAGGTCTCGCGCGCGGCGCCGATGACCGCACCTGCGGCCGGCTTGGCGCGCTCGCGGCCGGTGAGGTGATCGGACATCTCGGCGCCCGCCCGGAAGCTTCGCTGAAGGACCTGGCGCAAGAAAATGGTCTTTTAGACTAAGGGCTTAGCTGCTGATCTAGTTCGTTACGGCGGCGGATAAGCAGGCGTCCGGATGCTCTCGGTAACTAATTGCTAACCGAACGTGGTTAACGACTAGTTGTCCAGTAATCCCGGAGATCCGCAATGGCCGAGAGCCCGGACCACGCCGACGGCGAAAAGGTCGAACCGATCAATAACAACACCAGCGACTCGTCTGCCGCCCCGGAGACGGCGGAGGACGCCGGCGCTGCTTCCGGCGGCGGTCTGCACGCGGCAGACTCGCACAAGAACCTGCCGATGGTTCTGTCGCCCAAGCTTGGCGCGGGCGAAGACGAGCCTATCGAAGAGACCGCAGAGGCGCCTGCGGAAGAAACGTCTGCCGCAGCCGCGTCACCGACACACTCGTCGCGCTTTCTGCAGCTTGCGGCGACGGTCGCTTTCATCGCCGCGTTCAGCTCGTTTGTCGGCTCGGTGTCAGGCGCGGGTTTTGCGCATTTCTATTACCCGATCGCGCCGGCCGCTGAGAGCGTATCCGCCGACATGACGGCGCTGCAGCAGCTGAAGGGCGAATTCGCCGCGCTCAAGACCGAAGTCGATTCGACGATGCGCGGCACCAATGGCCAATACAGCAAGATCGCCGATCGTCTCGACCGGCTCGATCAGCATTTTGCCGCGGCGTCCTCGTCCGACATAACCGGCTCCATCGCCTCGAGCACGGCGGCTGAATCGACGCAGCCGAAAATCCCCGACCGGATTTTGCAGGACTGGGCTGTGCGCGACGTGCAGAACGGCCGAGCCTTGGTCGAGAGCCGTTTCGGCGGCATCTTCGACGTCGGCGCCGGCAGCGTTCTTCCGGGCGTCGGCCGTGTCGACTCGATCAAGCGCCAGGACGGCCAGTGGCTCGTCCTTACGGCGCGCGGCACGATCACGTCGGGCCGCTGAGCCGTATTAATTTGCGGTTCAGCCCGCCGGCACAAACGGCACCAGCATTGGGACACGGCGGCGGTAAGCGCCATAAGCTTCAGCGCCGAGTTCTGCGGTCAGAAAGCGCTCCTCCACCCGCGCCTTGATCCACAGGCCAAAAGCGACGAGCGCCGCGCCAAGGCAGCCGGTTGCTGTCGCTTGCGCCGCGGCGGTGGCGAAAATGGCGAGTATCAATCCGGTGTAGATCGGATGGCGGATCCAAGCATAGGGCCCGGTGTCGACGACGCGATGGTCTTCCTTTCGGGTAATCGCACTCGACCACAGCCGGCCGAGGTGCAGGCGCGCCCACCACGCAAAGAGAATGCCGAGCAAGGTGATGCCGGCCAGCGCATAACCGCCGCCGAAGCCGACATGCCAGAGGCGGGGTTCACCGAGGAGCCGCCGTGTCGAATGAAACAGCAGGATCGCGCCGAGAACGAGGGCGGCGCGAGACAGCCAGGTCTCCCAGGTCGTTACACGCTTCTCGGTGCGGGCGGACCAGAACGAGGCCACGATCCAGCTGATAATCCAGCCGATCCATATGATGCCGAAAACAATGCCTGGACGCACGATTCTGATTTCCCGACTGCTTTACATGACAGCCACGCTATAGCGGTAGCCTAGCCGCCACATTCCAGGCCAAACTTCGCTTTTCTATGACTGCGCCGGGCGCGCAAGTCTTCAAGTGCAAGTCTTCCAGCGCAAGTCTTCAGGCGCAACTTCGTGTGCAAGGCCTTATCATGAGCGGCATCTCGCGGCTTCTGAACATCATTGCCCTTGCGGCCGGCATTGCGGTGTTGGCACCTGCCGGACCGTTGCACGCGCAAGCGGCCGAGGCGCCAGCGCCAAAGCAAGAGTCTCCAGCCGAGACGCCGTCACCGCTGCAGACGCCGGAAAATTGTCCGGGACTGGTCGCGCGTGATCGGGCGCGCGTCATTCCTGCCGCTTTCAATGTCGCCGCGCTTGCCGCGGATCAAGTGCGCATCACCTTCGTCGGCCACGCCACGTTCCTGATCGAAAGCCCGCAACTCGTGCGCATTGCGACCGATTACAACGATTATGTGCGGCCGCCGATCCTGCCCGACATCATCACCATGAATCACGCCCACGACACGCACTACACGGATCATCCCGATCCGGCGATCAAATACGTGCTGCGCGGCTGGAGCGATACGCCGAACCAGCCGGCGCAGTGGGATCTCACCTATCGCGATGTGCGGGTGCGCAATGTGCCGACCAATATCCGCGACTTCGAAGGTGGTACCGAGCGCTACGGCAATTCAATCTTTATTTTCGAAATCGCCAATCTGTGCATCGCGCATCTGAGCCACCTGCACCACACGCTCACCCAGCAGCAGCTCAACGAGATCGGCCACGCCGACGTGGTCATGGCGCCGGTCGACGGCTTCTACACGCTCGATCTCGACGGCATCGTGGACGTGCTGACGGCGATGAAGCCGCAGATCATCATCCCGATGCATTATTTCAGCCCCTTCATCCTCGACCGCTTTCTCGATCGCGCCCGCACACTATGGGACGTGCAGACGGCAGAAATCCCCTCGACGGTCATCTCAAAGACGACGCTGCCGAAGAGCCCTGAGGTTTTAGTGCTGCCGGGGCATTAGAGAGCGGTCCAGGAAAGCGCAAGCGGGCTTTCCGAAAAGACCATGCTCTATTAAAAATAGAGCGGCGCGATTACACGTCCACACTGGCCGCCAGCGCGTGTGCTTCGATAAAGACGCGGCGCGGTTCGACTTTATCGCCCATCAATTCGTCGAAGATCGTATTGGCCTCGTCGATCTCTTTGACGCTGACTTGCAGCATGGTGCGGGCATTGGTGTCGAGGGTGGTTTCCCAGAGCTGGCTGGGGTTCATTTCGCCGAGCCCCTTGTAGCGCTGCAGCGACACGCCTTTGCGGCCGGCTTCGGTCACCGCCTCGAACAGGCTGACCGGCCCGTGGATCGGGATTTCCTCGTCCTTCCGCCGCAGCATCGCCGGCGGCGTCGGCCGCGGGAAGACTTTCTGCAGCGCCGGCGCGAATTCGTCGAGCTTGCGGGCATCGGCGGAGCCGAGCAGCGCCTGATCGAGCACGGCGACCTCTTTGACACCGCGCACTGTGCGCTCGAACTTAAAGCCTGAGCCTTCGGTGAATTCGCCCTGCCAGCCGCGCTCGGTCTCATCCGACAGCGCATCGAGTCGCTTGGCGATATAAGGCACCGCGGCCATGGCCTTTTGCGGGTCGCCGAAAATCTCGCGATTGAGCACGCTCAGGATCGCCGCTTGTTCGACGACCTGCCGATTGTAGCGGCTGTGCAGGCCGCGCAGCAGATTGCGGATGGCGCGCGCATCTTCGACCAGCTTGCGCAGATCGTTGCCCGCGAGCGTCTCGCCCGACGACAAGCGCAAGACCGCTTCTTCGATGCCGGTGTCGATCAGATAATTTTCCAGCGCGCGCTCGTCCTTGAGATATTGCTCGGACTTGCCGCGGGCGATTTTGTAGAGCGGCGGCTGGGCAATGTAGAGATGGCCGCCGTCGATGATATCGCGCATCTGCCGGTAGAAGAAGGTCAACAGCAGCGTGCGGATATGGGCGCCGTCCACGTCGGCGTCCGTCATGATGATGATCTTGTGATAGCGCAGCTTGTCGATGGCGAATTCGTCGGTGCCGATGCCGGTGCCGAGCGCGGTGATCAGGGTGCCGATCTGTTCCGACGACAGCATCTTGTCCATGCGCGCGCGTTCGACATTGAGGATTTTGCCGCGCAACGGCAGCACCGCTTGGAATTCGCGATTGCGACCTTGCTTGGCGCTGCCGCCGGCCGAATCGCCCTCGACGATGAAGAGCTCGGATTTCGCTGGATCGCGCTCCTGGCAATCGGCGAGCTTGCCGGGCAGCGAGGTGATGCCGAGCGCGCTTTTGCGCGTCATTTCCCGCGCTTTGCGCGCCGCCTCACGTGCCGCGGCCGCCTGGATGACTTTGCCGACGACGATCTTGGCTTCGCCCGGATGTTCTTCGAGCCAGGCCTTGAGCATGTCATTGATGACGCCCTCGACCGCCGGCCGCACCTCCGAGGAGACGAGCTTGTCCTTGGTCTGCGAGGAGAATTTCGGGTCCGCCACCTTGACCGAGAGCACGGCGGTCAGGCCTTCGCGGCAATCGTCGCCGGTCAGCGCAACCTTCTCCTTGCGCGCGACGCCGCCGGATTCGGCGTAGCCGGTGATCTGGCGCGTCAGCGCGCCGCGAAAGCCGGCCAGATGCGTGCCGCCGTCGCGCTGCGGGATGTTGTTGGTGAAACAGAGCACGCTCTCGTGATAGCCGTCGTTCCACCACAGCGCGCATTCCACAGCGACCCCTTCGCGGTCGGCTTTTATGACGATCGGCTGCGGAATGAGCGGCGTTTTGTTGCGGTCGAGATATTTCACGAAAGCTTCGACGCCGCCCTCGTAGAGCAATTCCTCGCGGTGCTCGACGGCATGGCGCATGTCGGAGAGCACGATCCTGACGCCGGAATTGAGGAAGGCGAGCTCGCGCAGCCGGTGCTCCAGCGTCGCGAAATCGAACTCCGTCATGGTGAAAGTTTCTTTCGACGGCAGAAACGACACTTCGGTGCCGCGCTTGTCGCGTGCGGCGCCGACAACGGCGAGCGGAGCAACCGCGTCGCCGTGACGAAATTCCATGAAGTTCTCCTGGCCGTCGCGCCAGATCGTGAGCTTAAGCCAGGTCGACAGCGCGTTGACCACCGAGACGCCGACGCCGTGCAGGCCGCCGGAAACCTTGTAGGAGTTCTGGTCGAATTTCCCGCCGGCATGGAGCTGGGTCATGATGACCTCAGCGGCCGATACGCCTTCGCCCTTATGGATATCGGTCGGAATGCCGCGGCCGTCATCGCGCACGGTGCAGGAACCGTCGGGATTGAGCGTGACCGTGACTTCCTTGGCGTAGCCCGCGAGCGCTTCGTCGATCGCGTTATCGACCACCTCATAGACCATGTGATGCAGGCCGGAACCGTCGTCGGTGTCGCCGATATACATGCCCGGCCGCTTGCGTACGGCATCGAGCCCCTTGAGCACCTTGATCGATTCCGCATCGTAATCGGAGGATGCTTCGGGGGTCGGTTTGCGGACGGGTTCAGCCATGCAGGTTCAGCCTTGCGGAGAGCGCGAATCGCTTGCAAAAAACGCTTATGAAACGACAATTCTTGTACACGAAAACGACGCCGCGTACAGGTCAAAGTCGACAGATGTAAGATATTGTCAAATCGTGGTTTTTCAAGGTTTTGCCGGCCGCGGAATCAGGCCCCGATTCGGCCGGGAAAGGGCCTCATCTGATAACGATCGGAAGGCACACGATGGCCGCGCGCCAGAGCAAAACGCGCGATCAAGAGCGAGCGCGGCGCAACGGTCGTTCGGCAGTGGTTTTTAGCAGGTGCCGGTCATTCGGTTCGTATTCGGGAGCCGGTTGCTGGAAGCAACCTAAAGCGGCGGCCCAGAGTTCCATGCGGTCGAGATCGCCCCGCAGGCGCTCGAGCGATTCGAACAGATTACGAATAATGATGTCTTCAGCGGGTTCCGGCATGGGTGCCTCTGTCGCGCCGCCACGGCATGCGTTTTGGCAGCGCCTCCGTCCCCGTTAGTCGTCCGTCGCTCCTCTTCGATTAAGAAGCTTCACGCGATCTTGTTCCCTGCTTGCCCGGCGGCGCGAGCAAATTTGCCAATAACGCGAGTCATTTGCGACGATCTTGGCGCGGTCGGGTTCCCGTTTTCAGGTCGAGGCGGCCGGAATCGACTTCGACAAAGGCCGCGTCCGGCTCGATCTCGGCAAAAAGCGCAGGATCGGCACCGGTCATCCATACTTGAGTCCCAAGCTGCCGCAGCTCGCCTTGCAACGCGCCGCGCCGTCCCGGATCGAGATGCGCCACCACCTCGTCGAGCAACAAAATCGGCGCGTGCCCGGTCATGTCTGCAATCAATCTGGCATGCGTCAGCACCAGCCCGATCAGCAGTGCCTTTTGTTCGCCGGTCGAAGCGTCCGCCGCGGCGACCCCCTTGGGAGCATAGACGACTTTCAGGTCGGTCAGATGCGGGCCGTCGAGCGTACGTCCGGCGGCGGCGTCGCGGGCCCGGTTGTCGCGCAGCACGGCCCGATAGCGCTCCTCGATCTCGCGCGCCGGGTGCGCCGGAAAAAGCTGTTCCATCCAGCCGTCGAGCGCGATCTCTGCTCCAGGAAAAGCCGAACCTTTGCGGCCCGCCAGCACGGCGTCGAGACGATTCACGGTTTCGGCGCGCAGACCGGCAACAGCGACGGCAAGCTCTGCCGTCTCGTGCTCGACCGCATCGAGCCAATGCGAATCTGGCCGTGGCTCTTCCAGGAGCCGGTTGCGCGAGCGCAGCGAACGATCGAGCGCGTTGACACGGCTGCCATGTTCGGCGTCGACCGCAAGCACCAATCGGTCAAGGAAGCGGCGGCGCTCCGATGGCGCGCCGGCAAACAGCCCGTCCATTTCCGGCACCAGCCACAGCACGCGCAGATGATCGGCGAAAGCGGATGCCGAACCGACCGGCTCGCGATCGATCCGGTATTTACGTTGCACGGTGCTGTCGTCCAGCGGCCGGTCGATCCCGGTGCCAAGCGTCGCCAGCCCAAGCGCGCCCTCAATCTCCGCGGCAACCGCCCACGAGCCGTCGCCCTCGCTGAAGGCGACTTCGTCGAGCGTGGCGCGATGCAGCCCGCGGCCCGGCGCCAGAAAGGAAATCGCCTCGATTAGATTGGTCTTACCGGCGCCGTTGGGCCCGACAAGGACGATGGTTGTCGCCTCGGTTTCGAGGGACGCCGCGTGATAATTGCGGAAATTACTGAGCCGAATTTGGCGGACGCGGGTAGGGGCCATGCGAGATTGTATGCCGTCGTCATGCCGGCCAAGTCATTGTTAAATTCATACGAAGCGGGATTGCCCCTCTCTGAGCGGCCCGCGGCCTGGCGGTGGGATCGACCCCACAGCGGTTTAAACAGCGCTTTACCGTCGGCTTATACCCGCATCGGCATCAGCACATAGAGCGCGCCGCGCGGATCCTTGTCTTGGATCAGCGTCGGTGAGCCGGGATCGGCCAGTCTGAGCACCGCCGCCTCGCTCTCGATCTGTGCCGCGATGTCGAGGAGATAGCGCGAGTTGAAGCCGATATCGAGCGGATCGGCCTCGTAGGTGACTTCAAGCTCTTCGTTGGCGCTGCCGGAATCGGGATTGGTCACCGACAGCAACAGCCGTCCGCCTGTGATCGACAATTTCACGGCGCGACCGCGTTCGCTCGACACCGTCGAGACGCGATCGACCGCTTCCTCGAATTCCTTTTTGTCGACCACCAGTTCCTTGTCGTTGTTCGCCGGAATGACCCGGCCATAATCGGGAAACGTTCCGTCGATCAATTTTGAGGTCAAAATCGCCTGGCCGATGGTGAAGCGGATCTTGCCGGGCGACAGCTCGATCAGGACTTCGGCCTCGCCGTCTTCCATCAGACGCTGCACCTCGCTGACCGTTTTGCGCGGGATGATGACGCCTGGCATGCCCTCGGCGCTCTTCGGCAACTCCAATTCCATCTGCGCCAGTCGGTGACCGTCGGTGGCGACGGCGCGCAGTGTCTGCGCTTTTCCGGAGCCCGCGGCGTGCAAATAGATACCGTTGAGATAGTAGCGCGTCTCTTCGGTCGAGATGGCGAACTGCGTCTTGTCGATCAGCCGCTTCAGATCGGCGGCTTTCAGCGTGAATTTGTGGGTCATCTCGCCCGGCGCCAGATCCGGAAAATCGCTCTCCGGCAGCGTCTGCAGGGTGAAACGCGAGCGGCCGGCGCGGATTGCCAACGCCGCGCGGTCGCCGGAAGATTCCAAAACGATCTGGGCGCCTTCCGGCAATTTGCGCACGATATCGAAGAACATATGCGCCGGCACCGTCGTCGATCCACCGGGACCGACCTCGGCGGCGATCGCATCGGTGACTTCGACATCGAGGTCGGTCGCCTTCAGCGACAGTTTCGATTTGTCGGCGTGCAACAGCACATTGGCCAGTATCGGAATGGTGTTGCGGCGTTCCACCACGCGGTGGACGTGGCCGAGCGACTTCAACAATTCGGAACGCTCTACAGTGACCTTCATCGCTTAATCCGTGGAGAAATGCAGACCGGAACCCCGGCGCCAGATATTGGCGGACGACAAAAGTGGCGTGCTATGGCGCTTTCGGCAAGGCCGGGGAGCGAGCGCCCCGGCGGTTTCGCGGCTTTTTCCCTGTATTTTCACAGGCTTTTGGGGTGCTGGCGCCTTCAGCAGCGGTCGCGAGGCTGCCCGTTACGGGCCCTTGCGCTCCGCCATCGCCTCAGAGGTCGCGGCGGTTCAATCCTGCAGCTGGCGTTTGAGCCCCTCGATTTCCTCAGCTAAGGCGCTGTCACTGCTGGCGAGATTTTCGATCTTGCGCACCGCATGCAGGACCGTGGTGTGATCCCGGCCGCCAAAACGGCGACCGATTTCCGGCAGCGAACGTAGTGTCAGCACCTTCGCCAGATACATCGCCACCTGCCGTGGCCGCACGACGTTCGCCGTACGCCGCGACGATAACAAGTCGGCGCGGCTCACATTGTACTGGCGTGCCACCACACGCTGGATGTCCTCGATGCGCACGCGCTTTGGCTCGGCAGGCCGGATCAGGTCGCGCATCTCACGTTCGGCCATTTCCAGCGTCACCGGCTGGCCGGTGAGCTTGCTATGGGCGAGGAGGCGATTGACGGCGCCTTCGAGGTCGCGGCCGTTATGGGTCACCGACTTGGCGATATAGGCAAGAACCTGCGGCGGCACTTCGAAGCCAGGATGATGGCTGCGCGCCGCGCAGATGCGGCTTTTGAGGATTTCGAGCCGCAGCTCTTCGCCGAGCGAGCCGATTTCGACCACGAGCCCGCCAGCGAGCCGCGAGCGCACCCGATCGTCCAAGCTCTCGAGATCGGCCGGTGGCCGGTCGCTCGCGATCACCACCTGCCGGCCGGCGTCGATCAGGGCATTGAGCGTGTGGCAGAACTCGGCCTGGGTCGAACGGCCTTGCAGGAATTGCAGGTCGTCAATAACCAGCACGTCGATGGCGCGGACCGCTTCCTTGAAGGCTAGAGTGGTCTGGGTGCGCAGCGCCGAGACGAAGCCGTACATGAAGCGCTCGGCCGTCAGATAAAGCATCTTGCGGTCGCCGGCGCTGTTGCCGGCCCAGGTGATCGCCTGCAGCAGGTGAGTTTTGCCAAGCCCGACGGCGGCGTGCACATAGAGCGGATTGAACATCAAAGGCTCGCCATGCTTGCTGGTCGCGACCTGCTTGGCGGCGGCATGGGCAAGGGTGTTCGAGCGCCCGACGATGAAACTGTCGAAGGTCAGACGCGGATCGAGCGGCGAGCCGCCGAGCGCCTCGTGCACCGTCAAAAACGGCACGCTTGAACGGATCTCGCTGCCATTGACGTAACTGTCGCGTCCATTCTGTAGAGGTTGAACCGCCTCGGGCATTTTCGGCTTGATGGCCACCGGACGAATCGTCGCGGAGCGGACGCTCAGTTCCAGGCGGGTGACATCGGCTTCCTCCGCCTGCCACCGGGTCAGCACTTTCTCGCTGTAATGCGATTGAATCCAATTGCGCAGGAAACGCGTCGGGACCGACAGGCGCACCACGCCCTTGTCCACGGCGTCGAGCTCCATCCGCCCGAACCAGCTGGTGAATACGTCGTCCCCGAGTTCGGAACGCAACTGGTCTTTCACCCGCCGCCAGCGATCCTGAATCATGCTTTCCATGTTTTCCCGTCTTTCCCGAAGTAAATCGTTCCCCGAGTCGCTGACGCAGGCGTAAAGCCAGCCGTGCCCGGCACCGCCGAGTTGCAACTCGTTCCCAAAAGAGTGGTTCAACTGCGCCGACGAATTCGCCGAAGCGAACGCGGCTCTCGCATCAAGGGGGAAGCGGCGTCAGCCGCTCGCTGCGGCTCTCGGCCAAAAGGGTCTGCTCAGAAAACTCTTGCACACAAAGCGCTTGCGCAGTGCGTTACGCGCAGCCGGTAATGGATCGCAGATTGCCGTCATCATGCCCCACCTCCATCGCTCCCAGATTCGATGGTCGTCATAAGTCCGTCGTGCTACGCGGCTGCGGGCCTGTTCACCTTGCACTCGGGTAAGCTGACGGCTCGGCACGGGCGCCTCGCAAATCTAGGCGACTTGCAGATGTCGAACGCCAATGCCACGACGTCAGTACGGCACCCCGAAGACAAAGTTCTCCCGCACCCATTCCTGATGAGTTTCCACTTAGACGCTTGTTGAAAACCTTCGATGTGAAGGGAAGGAAACCCTAGCACGCGATGCGCAGCCTGCAACCGTAAAAAAACTTCTAAGAATGCTGCACCTATCTCCGACTTTCACATCCAAGCTGCGCGCGACCGCGTGCGCCAGCGCTCAAAGCATTGAGTCAATTTGGCGATTCACAAATTTGTTACGGTACTGACATGCGCGAAATGTCGCGTCCGAGGACACGGAGCAAACATCAAGTCGGGAAGCGGATTCGCGGTGATTCAAAGTCCAATTCGGATCGTGCGCAATAACCCATTCATCGCAAATGAGTTCTTTTGATCAGTTTTGTCGGGTAGCCATCCGCGAACAAAAAACGAGCAAATAAAAGGCGAAAAGCGCCGGCGCAACCGGATAGGCGCGCACAAATTGCGCAACAGCCAGCATGGTCGTCATTGCAGATCGCAATGACAACTGCACAACAGTTTGATGGCAATTCGCTATCGTAGCGCGAGCGGCAGTGTGCGACGTCGGGATCGAACGACGTTCGGCGCGCTTCTTACTTCGCGAGTTTGGCGATCCGATGCGCAAGGCGCGACACTTTGCGGCGCGCAGCGTTGCGGTGCATGATGTTTTTTTGCGCCGCACGGATGATCGCCGGCTCGGCCTCGGCCATTGCAGTGGTGGCACGCGTCCGGTCGCCGGAGGCAATCGCCTCCTCGACCTTGCGCACGGCAGTGCGCACGCGCGAACGGCGCGCTTTGTTGACGGCGGTTCGGCGCACGGCCTGGCGGGCAGCCTTCTTGGCGGACTTGGTATTAGCCATAGTTGAACACAGTCAGTCGTGAATGAGAGCGCGGCTTATAGGGGTGTCCGGCGCTATCGTCAACGCCGGTCGTATTCTACCGCTAAGGCGGCCGGCCAGTGAGCTCCGTACGAATACATACGTAAGTCGTCCGGCTATGTAGGCCGCCGGACTGCCGCCGGACCACTGGCGAACCGCTAAGCGACCTGTTTGGTGCGGACCGCCTCGTATCCAGACACCACCGCGGCTCGGTCTGTTGCCGGAAACGGCGCAAGTGGCGGCTCCATCACCGCCCATTGCGGATCGTTATGGATATGGGCGAGCAGCGCCTTGATGCCGGGAACGAGTGGCTTGCCGTTGAACAAATTCCGGATTGTGACAGCTTCGGCGAGCGCGGCGGCGTCGCCGGTCTTGTAGGCGCGCCCGCACAGATCGGCATTGAGATTGGCGGTCGCCGAGATGCAGCCGGCGAATACACCGGAGCGCGCCTCCGGCAATGCGGCTTCGGTGGACGGAAAGACCTTGAAGCGCGGCAGGATGCTCGCGGCCTCACGCGCATAGGGCATGTCGCCGGATGAATCCTTCAAGCCGACAATGCGCTCGCCGAATGTATCGAGGAGGCGCCGGATCAGCGCGACATGCCACGGCAGGCCGGATTGCGCCGGGAAGTGATAAAGGTAAATCGGGATCGGCTTCGCTGCGGTTGCGGTCAGGACAGCGTCGATATAGGCGACCAGCCCGTCATCGGGCACGCCCTTGTAATAGAACGGGGGCAGGACCAGCGCGCCGGCAAAGCCGAGTTCGGCGGCATGCTTGGTCAGCGCGATCGCATCGGCGGGCGCGGCCGCTCCGGTGCCGACCATCATGCGATCGAGCGGCAGGCCGCTCTGCGCATAGGCAGTCATCACCCGTTTGCGCTGGTCCAGTGAGAACGAGGTCGCTTCACCGGTGGTGCCGAGCACATTGAGCCCGTCGCAGCCGGTCTCGAGCAGAAAGCGGGCCAGCGCGGTCGAGCGGGCGCAATCAGGCTCGCCTTTGCCATCGACGGCAGTTGCGACGGCGGCGATCACGCCGTGAAGCGTCTTAAGGGCGCTCATTTCGGGCTTGGAATTCATGGAAATAGTTACCTCTGCCGGGCCGATCAGGGACGGCTTGCGCCGGTCCGTGATCCAGTAAAGCATGAAGGGTGCGTGTTCAACAAAGCGCGCTCGAACGGGGCGCCGGGGGGAAGTCGGGACTGGAAATGCCGCAAAATTTCGATGTCATCATTGTCGGTGCCGGCGCCGCCGGTTGTGTGCTGGCCAACCGGCTGTCGGCGCGTTCGGGCACAAGCGTTTTGCTGCTCGAGGCGGGGCGCGACGTGATGCCAGGCGCCGAGCCGGCCGACGTGCTCGATTCCTATCCGCGCTCTTATTACAACGATGCCTATTTCTGGCCCGGCCTCAAAGTGCATTGGCGGCGCAAGGACAATTCGCCGCTGACCGGATTTTCCCAAGGCCGGCTGGTTGGCGGCGGCTCGAACGTCATGGGCATGGTCGCTTATCGCGGTACGCCCGATGACTATGCCGAGTGGCAGGCCCATGGCGCCACCGGCTGGGGCTGGGACGATGTGCTGCCTTACTACAAGAAGCTCGAGAGCGATTGGGATTTTGACGGTGTCTCGCACGGCAAGAACGGACCGGTGCCGATCCGCCGCACCAAGGTCGAGGACTGGCCGCAATTATCGAAGGCGGTCGGTGTCTTCGCCGCGGAGCGCCAGATCCCGTTCGTCGCCGATATGAATGCGGACTTCCGCGACGGCTACGGTCCGGTGCCGATGAGCAATTGGCCGGACAAGCGGGCTTCGGCGCAGACTTGTTATCTCGATGCGAGCGTCCGCGCCCGCAAAAATCTCACGGTGCTTGCAGAAGCAACCGTGACTGGCCTCATATTCGAAGGACGGCGCGCCACCGGCGTCACCGTCGCGACCGGCGGCGAAGCGCAAAAATTCTTCGGCAATGAAATCATCGTCGCGCTCGGCGGCGTCCATTCGCCGGCTTTTCTGATGCGCTCCGGCATCGGTCCGGCGGCCGCTTTGCGAGGACTTGGCATCGACGTGAAAGCCGACCGGCCAGGGGTCGGGCAAAATCTTTCCAATCACGCCATCATCTTTATCGGTCTTCTGCAAAAACCGGGGACGCGGCAGTCGGAGAAGATCAGGCCGCACCCGATGTCGGCATTCCGCTACTCCTCCGGTCTGTCCGGAACACCGCCGCAAGACATCTATATCAATGTGCAGTGCAAAACGTCCTGGAGCCCACTCGGGCGTCAGGTCGCCAATATCGCGCCCTCGCTGCTTAAGCCGCTGGCGCGGGGGCAGGTATCGCTGGTGTCGGCGGATCCCGCGGCCTATCCGCTGGCCGAGTTCAATTTCACCGGACACGAACTCGATCTGCGGCGCTTCATGATGGGCTTCCGCCGCTGCGTCGAGATCCTCGGCCATCGAGCGGTGCGCGATGTTGCGCGACTGACCTTTCCGGTGAAATTCAACGACCGGCTGCGGCGGCTCAATCGCATCACCACGAGCAACAGGATCAAGAGCACAGCGATTGCCGGCCTCATCGAGGCGGTGCCTCAGCTCGCCGAACCGATCTTTGCCACGCTCGCCGATCGCCGGGTCGATCTCACTGCTTTAGTCCAGGACGACGAGGCGCTAGCCGCTCATATCCAGGAGAATGTCGCCGGCACTTTCCATCCGGTTGGCACCTGCCGGATGGGCGCGGTGGACGATCGCGACGCGGTGACCGATCCCGCCGGACGCGTCCACGGCTTCGAGGCGCTTCGTGTCATCGATGCCTCGATCATGCCAACGATCCCGCGCGGCAATACCAATATCCCGACCATCATGGTTGCCGAGAAGCTTGCTGATGCGATGCTACGGGGCGCCTAGCCGCGGATGCTGACGTAGATCTTGCCGTCGCGGACGGCGACCGGCACCGGCGTAAGCCGCACCGAAGCATCGCCGGGATGGCAGCCGGTGGCGAGATCGAATTCATAGCCGTGCCAAGGACAAACGATGTGACGCTGCTTGCCGAAGCGCAGTCCCGCGCTCTTCTTGTCGGGCGTTATGACTTCCTCGACCTGATGAAAAATCTTGCCCTGGCAGACCGGGCCGCCGGCATGCGGGCAGACATTCTCGTAGGCCAGCACTTTGCTGCCAGTGCGGAAAATGCCGACCTCGAGATTCTCCAGAGCGAACACGCGGTAACCGCCATCGGCAATGTCGGTCAGCTTGCCGACTGAGACTTCATCCATCGTCCTGCTCCCGCTTTCTTGCGCATGATCTTATCCGAAAACCGGTATCCACTTTTCGGGATCATGCGCGTCACTCGATGCCCGGCGGGCGATGAAACCAGATCGCTACATCGAACATATTGAGGTCGGCGGCGCGGATCAGCCCGCATGCGGTCACCACCGTTTCAGTTGCTGTCACGGTGCCCGGCGGGAACGGCGCGACGTCATGGCCGCGCCGCTCGACCTTGGCCGCATAGACTTTGACGGCAGCGGTCAGGACCTGTTGCAGCTCCTTGTCGGAGATAGCATCCGGCTCGCCGCGCTTGAGCGCGTCGCGGGCCAGGGCACAAAAATCGTGGTGTTTCGCGGCCGGCTTCCTCCCGTCGCGCGGCGCGCTCGCGCGGCTGGGTCTTGCGGCGCGTCTGGTCGCTTTCCGGACCTTCGGCATGAATTTCAGGCCGTCACCGGCACGCGCGTGTTCGGTGCTTTTTTGACTCCGGGTCTGCTCGATTTGTGCTTGGGCATTTCAAGGTTGAACAGGCGTGCCGCGTTGAGGCCGAGAATATTGCGCTTGGCCTGTTCATTGAGAAACGGCAGCGAGGTGATCGAGGCGGGGAGGTCGAAGTCCCAATGCGGCCAGTCCGACGCAAACAGCAGCTGGGTCTCGGCCTTGATCGCATCGAAAGTCGCTTCGGTAAGCTTCATGTTGGAGCGCTCGAGCGGCTGGCTGGTGAAATACATGTCGGCGATATATTCGCTCGGCCGCCGCTTCAGGAGCGGTGCTTCCGAAGACCGCATCATGTATTCGGAATCCAGCCGCTGCATCAGGAACGGCACCCAGGCGAGTCCGCTTTCGATCCACAGCACTTTCAGTTTCGGGAAACGCTCGGGCAGGCCGTTGATGATCCAGTTGGTCAGGTGAATGAGGTTGTAATAGACGAACGAGATGGCGTGCATCGAAATGAAACGATTGCACTGCTGCATCGACTGGTCGCCCCAGTGGAAACCGGAATGGAAGGCAAGCGGCTTTCCGGTCGCCTGGATCGCGGAATAAAGCGGCATATAGCTGTCGTGATTGACGGCGCGAAAGCGCGTCGAGGTGACCGAATAGCCGATGACGCCGGGCGTGTTGGCATACATCTCGACCGCCTTCACACAAGCTTCGGGATGATTGAACGGCAGATAGAGCATCGCCTTGATGCGCGAATCCTGCGGCAGGATTTCTTCCGTCAGCCATTTGTTGAACGCGTTGCCGATGACGACTTCCATCTCGATCTGCGGATGCATGCCGAGCACCAGCATCGGAGTTGGAAACACCACCATGTAGTCGATGCCCATCGAATCCATGGCGCGCTGCACCAGCGTCACCTGGGCATGCGTACGGCCGCCGGGGACAGCTTCGCCGAGCCGCTGCTGATGCGGAATGCGGCCGAAAACGTCCTGGTAGAGCATGCCGGGCGTGGCGTTGAGCAGACCAGCCGCGTTGCCGCGTTCCTTGAAGGCGCGCGCCATCTGCCTATAGACGTCGCTCTCCATGCGATCGACGACTTCGGACCAGAACGCCGTCTCGGTGACATGGGCGTCGACATCGACGATAAAATAATCGTGCTCTTTGGCGTCCTTGGCGGCATGCGCGAGGATGTCGCGGGTGTCGGTGAGATTGTCGATCTTCGGGAGCTCGCTGACGGCCGGAGGCTTTTTGCCGCTCTTGTTCTTGCTGCCGTTCCTGCTGCCGTTTTTGCCGGTTCCGTTGCCCGGCATTCTCTTCAGCATCGGCTTCCTCCGCTTTTGCAGCGGGCGCATTTGCGCCTTGTCGTTGAGGCGAATGTTATCAGGAATCAGACACCAAAGACATGCATCTCTTCAGACATGCATCTCTTCCCGCATTTGACCCTTCGCGGAGGCCGATGCTAGCGTTTTGCGTCCTCCTCTGCGGTTCGGAGTGGGCGCTACCGGTTTAAGGCCGCCACCAGAGATCCGCCATGAAGCTCCCGCCTTTCGAATACGCCTGCCCGACCAGCGTCGCGGAAGCCGTCGCTCTTCTTGCCGCCCATGACGGCGAGGCCAAGGCGCTGGCCGGCGGCCAGAGTCTCGTGCCGATGCTGGCATTTCGGGTCGCCGCTCCGGCGCTCCTGGTCGATCTGCGTAAGCTTTCGCAGCTGCAGCAAATTAAAATTGCGGCGGAGGGGGTGACGCTCGGCGCCATGGTGCGCTGGAGCGACATTCTTGAAGATACTCGGCTCAAGAAGGCACATCCGCTCCTCGTCGCGGCGATCGAACACGTAGCGCATTACCAGATCCGCAACCGCGGCACGGTCGGCGGCAGTCTTGCTCACGCCGATCCCGCCGCGGAAATGCCCGGCATCGCGGTGACCTGCGAGGCTGACATCGTGGTCATCGGCAAAGCCGGCGAGCGCGTCATCGCGGCCGCGGATTTCTTCAAGGGTCCGCTGATGACCGCGCTCAAGGCCGACGAAATCATTACCGAGGTACGGCTTCCCGCTTGGCCCACAGGTCGCCACTTCGGTTTTTGCGAATTCGCCCGCCGCCGCGGCGATTTTGCGCTGGCGGCGGCGGCCTTGTTTTACCACCAGGACCGCGAGGGCAAGGCGCAGAATGCCCATGTCGGCGCCATTGGCGTCGCCGACACGCCGTTGCGGCTAGCTGCGGTCGAGAAGGTCCTCGACGGCCAGAAGATCGGCGAGGCGACGATCGCAAAGGCCGAAGCTGCCGCATCCGCCGGTGTCGCGCCGGCCGATGACATCCACGCCACCGGGGCCTACCGCAAAACTCTGCTCGGGGTCATGGTCGAACGCGCGCTGCGCCAAAGCCTCGCTTGAACCGCGACAGCCCGCTGTACGACTATCGGACCATGCTTCATCAAGCTGGGTTAGCCGGATATCTAATTGCGGCCGTGCTTGCCGCGTCGCTGCTGTCGCCGTCGCTCCGGGCCGCCAGAGCGACGGAGCCGAGTTTCTCGTGCACCGGTTCTGTAACGCCGACCGAAGCTGCGATCTGCAAAGACGACGATCTCGCGGCGCTCGACCACGCCTTGGCCGCAGCCTTCAAAGGCAAGCTCGATGCGATTGCCGCCGGAACGGCCCATGCGGACGATGACGACCGCGACGCTATCGTCATCACGCAGAAGGCCTGGATTACCCATCGCAACGAATGCGGCGGCGACAAAGCCTGCATCCGCAAGGCCTATGGGGTGCGCACCGGCGCGCTGACGGCCGGGCCGAACACGCCCTATACGCCATGCCGTGACACGGTCGGCGGCAAGCAGGCGGCTGTTTATGTCAAACAGTGTTTGCAGGTTGCCACGGCCACGCACCCGCCCTGTAATGCCGAGAACAGCTGCGAACTCATCATCTCGCACAATATTGACCGGTGCGCCTTCCTCGGCGGCGGCAACGAGGTGCCGAAATTCTGCGCCGCTTTGCCCAAACCGCGGTAAGGCATGATCCGGAAAAGTGGACGCCAGTTTTCCGAAAAGATCATGCTCAATCAAAATCCTAGAGCGACAACGATTCAATCTGAAGCACTTACGCTCTAGGTCCGCGACGGTCGTTCAGTACGGCCCGTGCGAGGCGATATTTGCGATAACTGCGTTCAATTGCCTGATGCGGTCACTGTAGGCCTTGCTCAGGCAGGCGATGTCGCGGCCGCAGGTCTCACGCGTCTTCAGCCATTGCCGCTGGGTGTCGCCGATGTCTCCCCGCTGACCCATCGCCACCAGCGAAGTCGCCACGGCATAGAGCGTCGCCATCCGTGCCTCGGCCTGACCGAGACTGTAGGTTTTGCAGATTGTCTTCTCGGTGGGCGATTGCGCTTTGGCGCAGTCGAGCGGGGCGTAGTCGGCAGCGTGCGCAAGACCGGGCGCAAGGCCGGGCATAAGACCTGCCGTGCCGGCAGCGGACGCGACGACGGCCACGAGCAACCATTTCTTCACCACCTATCCTCCGATCTGGCCTCGACACGCGCCGTTTCAGCCGTAGGTCGGCACGAACAGCTTCTCGACCGCGATCTGCTCCGGGATCAGGCCCTGCTCGACCATATAGGTCACCAGCGCCTCGAGCGTCGGCCGGTTCGGCTCGACGCCATAGGGCCAGCAATCGCCGCCGAATAGTTCGTCGATCTCGGCAATATCGTCGGGCAGCCACGGCAGCATGTAACGCAGCGTTCCGGAGAAGCGCATTTTCTCCCAGGCCCGGTCCTTGGCCGCGTTGAGGGCATTGTAGAGGCTGGTCGCGACAAATGGATTGCGCTCATAGACGTCGTTGCGGATGACGATCAGGTGCATGATCGGAAAAATCCGGGTGCGGCGGAAATAGTCCTGCTCGCGCGCCCGGTAATCGGGGAACAGCCGCACCACGTCCGGGTGGCGGTTGAGCGCCTTCGGCAGGTTCGAGCCGATAATGGCCTGGATCTCGCCGCTCTCGAGGAGTTCGCTCAGCGACTTGCCGCTCTGGTTCGGCGTGACCTTGACCGGCTTGAGCATCGGCATGACGGACGGATTGCCGTAGGCGCCCGGCTCGTTCACCGCGCCCTGGACCCATTCGATGCCGGAGAGGTCGATACCGAGATCGTGCTGCATGAGGCCGCGGACGAACAAAGCTGCGGTCTGGGTATACAGCGGCACGCCGATCCGCTTGCCCGCGAGGTCCTTGATCGAGGTCACGTGCTTGCGGTTTACCACGATGAAGCCGTGGCGGAACACGCGGGAGACAAAGACCGGCAGCGCCACATAGGGCAGCTTGGTGGCGGCGTAGCGGCTGATGAATTCCGAGCTCGACATCTCGCAGGCGTCGAATTCGAGGCGATTGTTCATGCGGTCGAAAATGTGCCGCGGATTGTCCATGACCAGAAAGTTAAGATCGATGCCGTCAGGCTTGATCTCACCGGTTTGCAGCGCGAGCACGCGGTCGTAGAGGCTGCAGGCGAAGGTGATAGGCAAAGCGGGCATTCGGGCACCTATGCGAGAGTCATGCTGGGAGTTCGCGGCGGAGGCCGCGCAGCTATCACATAGCTTGGCGCTTGCGTCATCAAGGGCACGCGGCGCGCCGTGACCGTTCCGGAGAAACGAGCGCACGTTGCTCGGCGTGTCTCGCCGCGCTCACGCGCACTCTCCGCGGCGCGCGCCGGCGAAATTTTCAAAATTTTTTAAGCTCACGTGTCGTTTTTTCTTGCAATGCATTTCCAATGCGCCTATTTGCCGCTCGCCCAAATTCGCACGTGCCTGTGGCCGTGTGTCGATCGGTAGGCATCCGGACAAGAGGCCGGACAGTCGCCTGAGGTTGAAGCCGGACGTTCTAGGCTTCCAACTTCACTACGTGATCGGCAGCCGGAGGCGAAACCGGCGCACCCCGCGCTCAACGGGGGACGCGGCTTAAAGCAACGACGGAGCGGGCTTTTTTGGTCTCGTTGGCTGTCCAAAGGTCAACACCGAAGAGGCTTGTCCATCTTGTCTTGCCGGCCGTGCGGAACGGGTGCTCCCGCTCCAATCCAAGGCAGCATCTACGGCTCAAGAGCCGCGCGCCGCTCCGTGTCCCCAACGCACGGCTCGGCGCCAAGCTCCTTAGCCGTTGACGCCGGACGTTTGCGCGCAAGCGCAAGCGGCCGATTTGCAACGCCGGGCCGAACCAAAGCTCGTGAGAGCTTTGCGGCCCCGAACCTGGATGAAGGAGCGACTCCGATGACCGAGCGCATCCACGACTTTTTGCGCCGCCGCCGCGAAGACGGGCAGGACGATGGTCCGTGCCTCGTCGTCGATCTCGACGTCGTCCGCGACAACTATCAGGTGTTCGCCAAGGCATTGCCGGACAGCCGGGTGTTTTACGCCGTCAAGGCGAACCCGGCGCCGGAACTCTTGTCGCTGCTGGCTTCGCTGGGCTCCTGCTTCGACACCGCCTCGGTCGCCGAGATCGAGATGGTGCTGGCGGTGGGCGCCGCGGCCGAGCGCATATCCTTCGGCAACACCATCAAGAAGGAGCGCGACATCGCGCGCGCGTTCGCACTCGGCGTCCGCCTCTTCGCGGTCGACTGCAAGGCCGAGGTCGAAAAGGTCAGCCGCGCCGCACCCGGCGCCAAGGTGTTCTGCCGCTTCCTGTTCGGCTGCGCCGGCGCCGAGTGGCCGCTGTCGCGCAAGTTCGGCTGCGATCCGGAAATGGCGGTCGAGGTGCTGGACCATGCTCAGAAGCTCGGGCTCGAGCCCTGCGGCGTGTCGTTCCATGTCGGCTCGCAGCAGCGCCGCACCGCGGCCTGGGACGAGGCGCTGAAGACGGCGGCTTCGATCTTCCGGGCCTGCGCCGAGCGCGGCATGAACCTGACTATGGTCAATCTCGGCGGTGGCTTCCCGACCAAGTATCTGCGCGAAGTCCCGGCGGTTCAGTCCTATGGCCGCTCGATCTTCAAGGCACTGCGCAAGCACTTCGGCAACCGCATCCCGGAGACCATTATCGAGCCGGGCCGCGGCATGGTCGGCAATGCCGGTGTGATCGAGGCCGAGGTCGTGCTCGTGTCCAAGAAGAGCGAGCAGGACCAGGCGCGCTGGGTCTATCTCGACATCGGCAAGTTCGGCGGCCTCGCCGAGACCATGGACGAGTCGATCCGCTACCCGATCAAGACGCCGCGCGACGGCGCAGAGGTCGGTCCCTGCGTGCTCGCAGGCCCGACCTGCGACAGTGCCGACGTGCTCTACGAGAAGCGGCCTTACGATCTGCCGATCAGCCTCGAGATCGGCGACAAGGTCCTGATCGAAGGCACCGGCGCCTATACCGCGACCTACGCGGCGGTGGCCTTCAACGGCTTCGAACCGCTGCGCACCTTCCACATCTGACCCCTCTGGCTCCGGCGAGCCCCACCCTAACCCTCCCCCGCAGGCGGAGGAGGGAAGGGAGGGGGCGCGGGGCGCAACGGCCGAAAGGAGCGGATCAATGGTGACCATTCGGGAAGAAAAAATCGCGGACGTTGCAGCGCGCGAAGCCTTGCTCGACGAGGCCTATGGCGCATGCCGTTTCACCAAGACCTCGGAGCGGCTGCGCGAGGGCCGCAAGCCCGCCAACGGGCTGTCGCTGGTCGCGGTCGAGCGCGGCCGTGTCATCGGCACGGTTCGGCTGTGGCATGTCGCTGCCGGTCCGGGCCGCGCGGCGCTTCTGCTCGGCCCGCTCGCGGTGCACCCAGATTACCGCAATCGCGGTATCGGCACGACGCTGATGCGGCGCGCCATCGCGCGTGCGCGGCTTGCCGGCCACGGCGCCGTTCTTCTGGTCGGCGACGCGCCCTATTACGGCCGCTTCGGCTTCAGCGCGGCGCAGACCGGCAGCCTGTGGATGCCCGGCAGCTTCGAGCGCGACCGGCTGCTCGGGCTGCAACTCAAGCCGTCGGCGCTCTCCGGCGCTCGCGGCATGATCGGCGCCACCGGCCGGCTTGCGCCCAAGCCGGACCTCAATGCGCTGATCGCGGCAAATGGCGGCCAAAGTGGCGGCACCCGTCACGCTGTTGTACAACGCGCCGCCTAAAGCTCGGTCCGGAAAATATTCAGACCTCGGCCCGTTCGACCGGACCGGGGTCTGAAGCCATCCTTCATCCATTCAATCCATTCGCTTCGGAGCGACGATAATGACCGCATGGCCTGTTCATGGACGTATCACCGGCTCCATTGTGATGATCGGTTTCGGCTCGATCGGCAAAGGCACGCTGCCTCTCATCGAACGCCATTTCGAATATGACAAGTCGCGCTTTGTGGTGATCGATCCGGAAGACAAGGACCGCAAGCTCCTGGACGAGCGCGGCATCCGCTTCATCCACCAGGGCGTCACCCGCGAGAACTACCGCAAGCTCCTCGGCCCGCTCCTGACCGAGGGCGGCGGACAGGGCTTTTGCGTGAACCTGTCGGTCGACACGTCCTCGGTCGATATCATGCAATTCTGCCGCGAGGTCGGTGCGCTCTATATCGACACCGTCGCCGAGCCCTGGGCCGGCTTCTATTACGATTCCAAGCTCGGTCCGGAGAAACGCTCGAACTACGCGCTGCGCGAGACCGTGCTCGAGGCGCGGCGCAAGACGCCTGGAGGCACCACCGCCATATCGTGCTGCGGTGCCAATCCCGGCATGGTGTCGTGGTTCGTCAAACAGGCGCTTCTCAATATCGCGAGCGACCTCGGCCTGAAAATCAAGGAGCCGAAGACGCGCGAGGACTGGGGCAAGCTCGCCAAGCGGGTCGGCGTCAAAGGCATCCATATCGCCGAGCGCGACACCCAGCGCGCCAAGAAGCCGAAGCCGATGGAGGTCTTCGTCAATACTTGGTCGGTCGAGGGCTTCCTTTCGGAAGGCATGCAGCCGGCCGAACTCGGCTGGGGCACGCATGAGAAGAAGCTGCCGAAAAACGGCTTCAAGCACAAAACCGGCTGTCAGGCGGCAATCTATCTGACGCAACCCGGCGCCAATACGCGTGTGCGCTCCTGGACGCCGACGGCGAAAGCGCAATACGGCTTCCTGGTCACGCATAACGAGGCGATCTCGATCGCCGACTATTTTACGCTGCGCCAGGGGCGCAAGGTCGTCTACCGGCCGACTTGCCATTACGCCTATCATCCGTGTAACGACGCGGTGCTGTCGCTGCACGAGCTGTTCGGCCAGGCCGGCAAGCGGCAGCCGGCGATTCACATTCTCGACGAATATGAGATCGAAGACGGCATCGACGAGCTTGGCGTGCTGCTCTACGGCCACAAGAAGAACGCCTATTGGTACGGCTCGCAGCTTTCGATTGAGGAAACCCGTTCGATCGCGCCGTATCAGAACGCGACCGGCCTGCAGGTTACGTCGGCCGTGCTTGCCGGCATGGTCTGGGCGCTGGAAAATCCTGATGCCGGCATTGTCGAAGCCGACGAGATGGATTTCCGCCGCTGCCTCGAAGTGCAGATGCCTTATCTCGGGCCGGTGATCGGCACTTACACCGACTGGACGCCGCTCGCGAACCGTCCGGGCCTGTTCAAGGAAGACATCGATAAGCGCGACCCTTGGCAGTTCTCCAACGTTCTGGTGGGCTAAGCCGCCAAGAAATTCAGCGAAGCTGGGGCGCTGCGCGAAGGCAGCGCCCCTTTTGTTGGCCGGCTCACTTCAGCCGCTTTGCCGCTTCCTGAATCAAGCTGAGATCGGAATGCGTTTTGACGTCGAAGCCGGTATTGACCAGACCGAGATCCTTGGTCATGTCGACGTTTTTCTGTAGCGCGTCCAGATTGGGCAAAAGATTTGGATCGCGGAAGTAATCCTTCTTGGTGAACAGCCAGCCGAAATGATCGGCGGGTTGTTTCGTCATCTGCGATGCGATGTCGGCGGCGGCGTCGTGATTCTTCGGATCGAGATACCAGCGCGAGATTCGCAGCGAATCCTCGAGGAAATCGACCAGCGCGGCGCGATGTGCGTCGATGAACGGCTTGCGTGCCGACCACATGACGAACTGCGACGGGCCGATCGCGTCATGCATGTCGAACAGCCTGGTCGCGATCTTCTTCAATTCAGGATCGAGCGAGAACGGCAGGACCGCCGGAATCATGTCGACTTTCTTTTCCGCGAGCATCGCGCGCATCGCAGGAAACGGCGCCTCGATGATCGTGTAGTCGCGATTGGCCTCGAGCCCGTGCTTGCGCAGCATGGCGCGCATGGCGACATCGACGCCGCTGCCGGCGGCATTGGTGGCAACGATCTTGCCCTTGAGGTCCTCGACCTTCTTGATCGGTCCGTCGGCAAGCACGTCGAATTCGTTGCTGTAATAGCCGTTGGCGCCGTCCTGGAAGTCGTCCGAGATCACCCGGATATCGTCCATTCCTGCATTGCCAATGGCGATCGGCAGTGTCGAGAAGGCGAGGTTGCCGATTTCAAGCTCATTATTCGCGATCGCCGTGATCATCGGCGGGGTGCCGGCATAGCGCACCGCCTCGAACTGATAGGACTGACCGAAATGGGTCGCGAGATCCTTCTTCTGTATCCAGATCGATGACAGGTTGGCGAGCGGCGCCACCCAAGCGCCGCGGATTTTCAGCGGATCGGCATGCGCTGGGCGGATGTGAAGATTGGTGTCAAAAGCGGATACGCCGAGAGCCAAAATCGCGACGCTCGCCAATACAAATTTCGAACGCATGCCTTCCCCCTATCGGCGCTTTTCGGGTTTGTCCCCGATTCTGCGCATGGTTCCTTGCGTGTGATTTTGGGCATGAGCCCACGCTTGCGGCGATTGATGGCGGAAACGGCTTGGGCGCGCAAGCCTGCGGCTTGCCGCAGGCTTAATGCGCCGTCCGGCGGCTACTTGGCCGCAGGGACTTCAAATCCACCACACTAGCGTGTCATTTCAATTTTACCGGCCCGGCCGGTAACAAGCGGTGGTGTGCCGGTAAAACAGATTTGGGTTGGGCGACATGGCGGACATTGAAACAAACGCTACCAGTTCGAGCAAAAAGACTCCGGCTTTGCCCGGCCAGGTCGCACTGGTGTTTCAAGGCGGCGGCGCGCTTGGCGCCTATCAAGGCGGGGTCTATCAGGCGCTGCATGAAGCCGGGATCGAACCCGACTGGGTAATCGGCACCTCGATCGGCGCGATCAATGCCGCCATCATTGCCGGCAATGAGCCCAGCCGGCGGCTCGAACGTCTGCGCGAATTCTGGAAACGAATGGAGCGCAAATCGCCGTGGGATACGGCGGCCTTCATGCAAATGCCGTTTGCGCAACCGCTGGCGCTGTTCGGTGGCAATGTCACCGCGCAGATGATGACGATTTTCGGCGGCGTTGCCGGCTATTTTTCGCCGAACCGCGCGCTCGCATTTGGTCTCAACGCCACGGTCGGCGTCGAGCAGGCCGGCTTCTACACGATCGACGCGCTGCATGAGACGCTGACAAGCGTTGTCGATTTCGCTCGCGTCAACGCCAAACAGCCGCGCCTGACTGTCGGCGCCGTCAATGTGCGGTCCGGCAAGATGCATTATTTCGACAGCCGCGATATGCCGCTCACGCTCAATCATGTACTGGCCTCAGGCGCCCTGCCGCCGGCCTTTCCGGCGATCCGTATCGAGGGCGATCCGTATTGGGACGGCGGCATCTATTCCAATACGCCGATTGAAACAGTGTTCGACGATTATCCGCGGCGCGATTCGGTCGTGTTCACGGTGCAGATGTGGCACGCGGCGGGACCTGAGCCGGAATCCATCTGGCAGGTGGTCAACCGGCAGAAGGATATTCAATATGCGAGCCGCGCCGATAGTCACATCATGCGTCAGGAGCACATTCATCAGCTCCGCCATATCGTACGCGAGCTGGTGCGCCGGATGCCGGAGGAGCAGCGCGACACGCCGGAAGTAAAAGAAATGGCCGGCTATGGCTGCGGTACGCTCATGCATATCGTGCGGCTCAATGCGCCGCGGCTCGATCACGAAGACCACTTGCGCGACATCGATTTCACCAGTTCAGGCATCCGCGCGCGCTGGGAGGCCGGGTATGCCGACACCATGCGCACCGTCGATCGCCGGCCGTGGCAAAAACCGATCGACCCGATGATGGGCGTTGCGGTCCATGATCCCGAGGTAGAGACTGCGCTGGGCAGGTGATTGCCATTTTTTGTTTGGCGCTGACGGGCGGTTCCACGGGTCATGCCAAATCCACCTTTCCACACCATCGCCGAAACGCCGTCGACCGACGATCCGTCGCTGCATCGTGTTCTGATCGTTGGCGCGGGCGCGGGGGGCTTGCGGCTCGCTTCGCTCTTAGGCGCCAAGCTCGGCCGCCGCCGCAAGGCTTCGATCACGCTTCTTGAGCCCGCGCGCATTCACGTCTGGAAGCCGCTGCTGCATGAAGTCGCGTCGGGGTCGTTAGACAGCGAAACGGATTCGCTCGAGCTCCTCGCGCATGCGCGCTACCGCCACTATCGCTATCGCATCGGCGCAATGGTCGCGCTCGATCGGGCCAAGCGGCAGGTTCATGTCGCGCCGAGTGTCGACGAGGATGGGCAAACCATCATTCCGCCGCGCGTGCTCGGTTACGACACGCTTGTCATCGCAGTGGGCAGCATGTCGAATGATTTCGGCACGCCCGGCGTGCGCGAACATGCCATCACGCTCGATACGCTCGATCAGGCCGCCCGCTTCAACCGCCGCATGATCAATGCCTGCCTGCGTGCCAACGCGCAGGAGGAGCCGCTTACGCCCGGCCAATTGCACTGCGCGATCATCGGCGCCGGTGCGACCGGCGTTGAATTGGCGGCGGAACTGCACAAATCGATGCGGGATCTCGTGTCCTATAATCTCGATCGCATTGATTTCGACATGCATATCAAGATCGAGCTGATCGAGGCGGCGCCGCGTATCTTGCCGGCACTGCCGGAAAGCCTCGCCACGGCGACGGCGGAGGTTTTGCGCGGACTAGGCGTCAATATTCGCACCGGCCGGCGGGTCATGGAGGTGCGCGCCGGTGAAGTCGTGCTCGACGGCGGCGAGGTCGTGCCGGCCGAGCTGATCGTCTGGGCCGCCGGCATCAAGGCGCCGGATTATTTGCGCAATCTGGACGGGCTCGATACCGACAAGATCAATCGCCTCGTTGTTCGGCCGACGCTGCAGGCGACCAAGGACGACGATATTTTCGCCATCGGCGATTGCGCGAATTGCGTCTTGCCGGGCATGACGGAGCCGCTGCCGCCGACCGCGCAAGTCGCGCATCAGCAGTCAGGCTTCATGGTCTCGGTAATCAACAAAAGGCTGCGCGGCGAACCGCTGTCGGATTTCAAATATCGCGACCGCGGCTCGCTGGTCTCGCTTGCCGAGTACGACACGTTCGGCGTCTTATACAAAAACGTGAAGCTGCAGGGCCTGATCGCGCGCTGGGCCTATCGGGCGCTGCACAAGCGGCACTTGCAGGCGCTGCACGGCAGTTTCAAGGTGGCGCTGGACTCTCTGGTCCATGCGGTGACCAAGCGCACTGAGCCACGCATCAAATTACACTAGCAATCGAAGCAAGCTTAGCGTTCGGCCGCTTCCGCATGCCAGACCAGGAGCCGGCGGCGCATGAGCGCCATGGCCTTGATCAAAATGTAGCCGACGACCGCGATCTCGACGATGCCGGCGAACACGCCGGGCGAATTGGCATAGCGCGACGCCGTCATCATGGCGCCGCCGAGGCCGTAGCCGCCCATTGCCATCTCGGCGATGATGGCGACGATGAGCGCGATCGGCAGCGCGACTTGAAGCCCGGTCATGATCTGCGGCAACGCCGCGGGTAGAATGATCTGCCACAGCATTTCGCGCTCGTTCGCGCCCATATTGCGACCCGACCAGATCAGCTCCTTGTCGACGCTTGCGATGCCGGCAAGCGTCGCCGTCACCACCGGGAAAATCGCGTCGAACACCACCATCGAGATCTTTGAAACGTCGTAGAGGCCGAGCCAGAGAATGACAATCGGCAAAAAGGCGATCTTCGGCATCGGAAAGCCGACCGAGATCAGCGGATCGAAGAACCAGCGCAGGATTTTGCTGCGCGACATCACCGCGCCGAGTGCGACGCCGCCGACCGCGGCAATGAAGAAGCCGGTCAGCGCCCGGTACATGGTCAGACCGAGATTGATCCAAAGGTCGCCATGGAGCGCGTCGTTATAGATGCGCTCGGCAACGACGGAAAACGCCGGCAGCATGAACGGCGTCACCTTGCCGCTGCGCGCGAACAATTCCCAAGCGACGAGCAACACCAGGATCGAGAAAATGCCGGCGCCACGGCGAAAGATGTCGTCGAAGCGGCGCAGCGCGTCCTGCGAAATCTGCACTTGCGCCTCGGCCAGCGTCGCCTGCCGTTCTACTCCCGCCATCGCAGCGCCCTTTGCATGAGAAGCTGGTAGAGCCGGTCGGCGGCAAAGCCGAGGAAGGCAACGGTGAGCACGACGGCATACATGCCTTCATAAGAGCCGGTCGAGCCGAGATAGCCGATCAGATAGCCGAAGCCTTTTTGCGACACGATCAATTCGGACGACACCAGAAGGATGAAGGCGAGAGCCAACGCGGTGCGCACGCCGTTGAGCAATTCCGGCAGCGCGCTCGGCAGCACCACGTCCCAGATCATGCGCAGGCTTCCGGCGCCCATGCTGCGCGCCGACCAGATCAGCGCATGATCGCTGCCGCGCGCGCCGTTATAGGCGCCGATGGTCACCGGGATCATGCAGCCGAGAAAAATCAGCAAAATCTTCGAGCCATCGCCGAAGCCGAGCCACAGCACGGTCACCGGGATCAGCGCGGATTTCGGCAGCGGGTAAAACAACTCGACCAGCGGATTGATGAACATGTCGACAATGCGAAAGCGGGCCATGACGATGCCGAGGCCGCCGCCGACGATGATGGCCAGGAGCAGCCCCATGGCGCCGCGATAAAGCGATGAGGCCCCGTTATCGACCAGATCGCCGTCGCGCATGAGCTCGGTCCACGCCACCGCAACCTTGCTCAAGGGCGGTAAAGCGAGCGAATCGACGAGGTTGAGCCGTGCGATGACTTCCCAGGCAATGGCCAGGATCACGAGCGGCAGATAGCGGACGATCGTTTTCATTACGATCCCGTTGTCATGAACTGGTGGTCTCCTGCGCCTTGATCGCCTCGTCGCGCACCAGATTCCACAATTCGTCGACCTTTTCGACGAATTCCTTGCTGCGCAGAATGCTCGGATCGCGGTTGGGGAATTTGGTTTCGACGATCGCCTTGATCCGTCCCGGACGCGCCGACATCACCGCGACCCGCTCGGCGAGATAGACCGCCTCCTGCACGTCGTGGGTGACGAAGATCACGGTCTTCGGCGAACGCTGCCAGATTTTGAGCAACTCGGTCTGCATGATCGAGCGCGTCTGGGCATCGAGCGCGCCGAACGGCTCGTCCATCAACAGAATGCTCGGATCGATCGCGAGCGTGCGCGCGATCGCGGTACGCTGTTTCATGCCGCCGGACAGTTGCGAAGGGTAGCTGTCCTCGAAGCCGCGCAACCCAACCATGTCGATGAAGGCTTGCGCGCGCTTTTCGCGCTCCGCGCGCGGCAGCCCCTGGCGCTCAAGACCGTAAAGAATATTGGCGCGCACGGATTTCCACGGAAACAGCGCGAAGTGCTGAAAGACAATGCCGCGATCTGGTCCGGGCGCCGCGACCGGCTTGCCCTCGACCAGGATGCGGCCGCCTTCAATGGGCAGAAACCCACCGACGAGATAAAGCAGCGTCGACTTTCCGCAGCCCGACGGCCCGAGCAAAGCCAAGAATTCCCGCGGGCGAATCTCCAGTGAAATGTCCGACAAAGCGAGCACGGGCCGCCCGCGTGGCGGGCGATAGGTGTGAATGACCTGATCGATAACGATCTGACTCTTATCGTTCATTGACGCCTGCCTGCGCGTTCCCCCGGGGCGCTCCTCTGGCTCGTCACCTCGAGCCTTGCGCCTCTCAGTCGGCACCCTAGCCGGGCGGGCCTGAAGGACCAAGAGCGATTGCGCCAGCATATTTGCTAAGTGCTTGACCTGCCGCTCGTTTGGTAGGATGCCGCAAAAGCGGATATATCTGCCGCCAAGCAACAGGCCCGAAGCAGGCGGAAATCTTCGGAAAAACATCGATGGAACGCTCGTTCAAGAAAGAAGTGGATGCGCTGCGGCTCGGCGCCGGGGACACCTTTCGCGGCGAAGGCATCCTCGCCGTCACCAAGGCGCTGTTGCAATCCGGCGTGAGCTATGTGGGCGGTTACCAGGGCGCGCCGGTGTCGCATCTGCTCGATGTCATGGTGGATGCCGACGAACTGCTGGCCGATCTCGGCGTGCATGTCGAAACCTGCACCAACGAGGCTGCCGCTGCCGCGATGCTGGGCGCCTCGATCAATTATCCGCTGCGCGGTGCTGTGACCTGGAAGTCGATCGTCGGCACCAATGTCGCCGCCGATGCACTGTCCAATCTCGCTTCACCTGGCGTCATCGGTGGCGCACTGATCGTGCTCGGCGAGGATTATGGCGAAGGTGCGAGCGTCATTCAGGAGCGCTCTTACGCCTATGCGCTGAAGTCCTCGATCTGGCTGCTCGATCCGCGGCCTGATCTGCCGACCATCGTGCACATGGTGGAAAAGGGCTTTGAGCTGTCGGAAGCAAGCCACGCGCCAGTGATGCTCGATCTGCGGGTGCGGGCCTGCCACGTCACCGGCGAATTCACCGCCAAGGACAATAAGCGCGGCGCCTATAGCGGCCGGCATCGGCTCGCTGGCCCGCCGCGTTTCGAATACGGCCGGCTCGCGCATCCGCCGGTCATTTTCACGCAGGAGCGGCTCAAGGTCGAGCAGCGCCTGCCGGCCGCACAAGAATTCATCCGCGAGCAGAAGCTTAACGAGATCATTCCCGGCGACATCGGCGACATCGGTATCGTCACGCTCGGCGGCTTGACCAATGGCTTGCTGCGCGCACTGGCGCGGCTCGATCTCGCCGATCTTTACGGCCAATCGCGCATTCCGATCTATGTGCTCAACGTCGCCTATCCGCTGGTGCCCGACGAGGTCAAAGAATTTTGCGCCGGCAAGCGCGCGGTTCTGATCGTCGAGGAGGGCTCGCCCGATTATGTCGAGCAGCAGATCAATGTCGTGCTGCGCGGCGCGGACAGCAACACCCGCATCCACGGCAAGGACTGCCTGCCGCGCACTGGCGACTACACCTCGGAAGTTTTCCTGCGCGGGCTGGCGGCATTCCTGTCGCAGACGCAACCTGTCGGCGTCGACGCGGCCGCGATTTCTTCCCGCGTGCAGGAATTCGTGGCGCACAAACCGGCCGTTGCCGCGGCCGTCGGCGATATTCCACCGCGCCCGCCGAATTTTTGCACCGGCTGTCCGGAGCGTCCAGTGTTCGCCGCGATCAAGCTCGCGCAACGCGAGATCGGGCCGACCCATATCAGCGCCGATATCGGCTGTCACTCGTTTGCGACCTTTGCGCCGTTCTCGCTCGGCAATTCGATCCTCGGCTATGGCATGTCGCTCGCCAGCGCCGCCGCGGTCGGCCCCAATATGGAAAAGCGCCCGATCGCGGTGATGGGTGATGGCGGTTTCTGGCACAACGGTCTGATCACCGGCGTCGCTTCGAACATGTTCAACAAAGGCGACGGCGTTCTGATCGTGATGCAGAACGGCTACGCGTCTGCCACCGGCCAGCAATACCTGCCATCGAGCAAAGGCAACCGCAGCGGCGTGCCGACCGGCATCAGCATCGAGAACGCGGTGCGCGCGCTCGGCGTCACTTGGCTGCGCACGGTGCGGACCTATAGCGTCGCCAGGATGACCGCCACCGTGAAGGAGGCCATGCGCACGGCCGAGCGCGGCCTCAAAGTCATCATCGCCGATGGCGAATGCATGCTGGCGCGCCAGCGCCGCATCCGCGCCGAGGACGCGCAGAAGCTCGAACGCGGCGAACGCGTGGTGAAGACGCGCTTCGGCGTCGACGACGAGATTTGCACCGGCGACCATTCCTGCATCCGGCTGTCGGGCTGTCCGTCATTGACGGTGAAGCCAAGCCCTGATCCGCTGCGCACCGATCCGGTAGCGGCGGTGATCGAGAGCTGCGTCGGCTGCGGGCTCTGCGGCGAGGTCGCGCATGCCGCCGTGCTGTGCCCGTCGTTCTATCGCGCCGACGTCGTCAGCAATCCGAATTGGTGGGATCGCGCGTTGCAGAAATTCCGCCGTGCGGTGATCAATTGGATCGGCGGCGCCCAAACCGCGCCTGCTGCCTCTTCGCCTTCGGCGCTTTCGCTGCCGGCGGCAGATGAGCAAACCGGGCGCGCGCAAGCGCAGCCGAAGCCAAAGTCCGAGCCGCAAGCGGCCGTTCGCCCGCTTACGGTTTTGATCGCTGCTCTCGGCGGCGAAGGCGGCGGCGTATTGACTGACTGGATCGTCGCCGCGGCAGAGAGCCAGAATTTTCCGGTGCAATCGACCTCGATCCCCGGCGTCGCGCAGCGCACCGGAGCGACGACCTATCACATCGAATTGGTGCCGGTCCCCACCCCTCCCTCCCCCGCAAGCGGGGGAGGGTCAGGGAGAGGGCGCCGCCCGGTGCTTGGGCTCGCGCCCGGTATCGGCGACATCGACCTCGTCATCGCCAGCGAATTGATGGAAGCGGGCCGCGCCATTGCCGGCGGCTACATCACGCCCGATCGCACCATGACCATCGCGTCGTTGAGCCGCTCCTATCTCGTCACCGAGCGGATGGCGATGGGCGACGGCCGTTACGATCATGGCAAGCTTGTCGCCGCAGTCGAGAAGAATTCGCAAAATTCTCTGCTGCTCGATCTCGAAGCCATCGCGCGCGAGTCGGGCGCGATGATCAATGCCGTGATGCTCGGCGCTATCGCCGGCACTGGCGCGCTGCCGATTCCGGCTGAAGCTTTCGAAGCGGCGATCCGCGCCGACGGCAAGGCGGTGAATGCCAATCTGCGCGGCTTCCGCGCCGGCATTGCCGCGGCGCTTGGCGGCTCGCGTGCGAAGACAGAGCCGCCGAAACGCGCGCAGGCAGCTTCCCCGGCGCTCGCCGCAATAGAAGCTGAAATCGCCGGCATGCCGGAAGCGGCGCGCGCTTTCATGACCGAAGGTGTGCGCCGGCTCGCTAATTATCAGGATCTGCCCTATGCGCGGCTTTATCTCGATCGTCTTACACCGATCCGCGAAGCCGATGCTAAAGCCGGCGCCAATGGCAAGCTTCTCGCCGAGACGGCGCGGCATCTCGCCGTCCGCATGTCCTATGAGGATGTGATCCGCGTCGCCCAGGTCAAGATCGATCCGACGCGCTTTGCGCGCGTCGAAAGCAGCATGGCGCTCAAGCCGGAACAGACTTTCAACGTCACTGAATTTCTCAAGCCCGGCGTCGAAGAATTTTGCTCGGTGCTGCCGCCATGGCTGGCGCGTCCGATCCTCGGCTTGGCCGAGCGCTTCCCGGCCTTCGGCCGGGCGCATTGGGGCATGGAGATCAATACCGGCTCGGTCTTCGGCTATCTGCGCTTCTTTATGCTTGCCAAGCTCCGCGGGTACCGGCCAAAGACGTTCCGCTATCAAGAAGAGCAGCGCGCTATCGAAGCATGGCTGCGTAAGGTCGCGCAGGCGGCGCCGCTCTCCGCCGATCTGGCGCTCGAAATCGCCGAATGCGCTCGCCTCATCAAAGGCTACGGCGACACGCACAAACGCGGCACCGCAAATTATCGCCTGATTGAACGGGAACTGATGGCGCCGGCGCTCGCCGGCGGCATGCCGCCGCGTCAGGCGGCTGAAGCGCTTGCCAATGCCCGCGCTGCGGCGCTGCTCGATCCGGAAGGCGAGGCGCTGTCGAAATGCCTTGCCGATATCGAGGCGCAAGCCAATCGCAGAATCGCTGCCGAATAACGCAGCAGCAGCAACAGGAGCGGCCGATGACGACCGTCGCTCGCTGTTTCGCCGTGTTTCTGTTTGCACTGGCAATCCTGACGATGCTGTCGCCGGACGGCGCGCAAGCGCAAACACAATTGTCGTTCTACCAAGCGGCGCCTGAGGAAATCCCCGGCGCACCGGGTACGATCATCCGCCAGGAGCCGATGCTGCTGCCGGCGCCGTTCGGCGCCTCGGCTTTTCGCGTGCTCTATCGCTCGACCGGACCGCACGACGAGCCGATCGCGGTGTCCGGCGTCGTCGTCATTCCGTCAGGCCCCGCACCGGCGAACGGCCGGCCGATCGTCGCCTGGGCGCATCCGACGACCGGCGTCGTGCCCCGCTGCGCGCCGTCGCTGGCGCTCTTCGTGTTTCAACAAATCCAGGGGCTGCGCGAAATGATCGATCGTGGCTATGTGGTCGCCGCGACCGATTATCCGGGGCTAGGCACGCCGCAGACCCATCCTTATCTGGTCGGCGTCAGCGAGGCGCGCGCCGTGCTCGATTCGGTGCGCGCTGCACGCGCGATCAGCGGCGCGCAAAATCGCTTCGCGGTGTGGGGACACTCGCAGGGCGGGCAGGCGGCCTTGTTCACCGGGCTGATCGCTTCAACCTATGCGCCAGATCTCGACCTCGTCGGCGTCGCCGCGGCAGCGCCGGCCACGGAACTGGCGACGCTTCTTGGCGACGACGTCAATAGCAGCGGCGGCCGCAATCTCACCGCCATGACGCTGTGGTCGTGGTCGCGCGTGTTCGGGGCGCCGATTGATCGCGTTGTCGATGCCGTGGCTCTGCCGATAGTCGATCGCCTGGCCGACGAATGCATTGAATCGATCTACGATCTCATTCAGCGCAGCCGGACGTCTGCGCCTTTGGCGCAGGCGTTTCTTTCGGTAAGCAATTTCTATGCTGCCGAGCCTTGGCGGTCACTGATGGCGAGCAATACGCCGGGTCCGGTGCCGGCAAAAATTCCATTGCTGCTGGCGCAAGGCGGCGCTGACGAGCTGGTGCGGCCGCAGGTGACGGAGGATTACATGAAGCGGCAGTGCCAAGCCGGCGGCAAAGTGCAAATGCTGTTCTTGCCGAACGCCAATCACGGCGTCATCGCGCGCGATGCGGCTCCCTCCGCCATCGATTGGATCACCGACCGTTTCGCCGGGTTCCCACCGCCGAGCGACTGTAATCGCGGGTGACAAGTGGCGCCGGTGCGCTCTGGTTCGCCTGCACGCTCCGCGTGTAGGGCTTCGGAGATGCATACAAGTGCCACCAAAACTTCGCTCGTTCAATGACATAACGTCATGGTCCCGCGACAAATTTTACGCCGAATTAACCGCACCCGTTAATCATGGCGCCATTGCTGACGGGTTGAGGATGCCGAGCTTCGATTTCCCCATTCGCACGAAGCTCGCGATCTGGGCGGCGCTCGGCGTGCTGTTGGTCGCCGGTATGCTTGCCGAACAGCAGGTTGGCGATCGCTGGTCCGCGCATCAGCGCGCGGTCGCCATGAACAAGCAACAGGCCGCCGTCGAGGCGCTGCGCGCGGCCAAAGATCTCGGAACCATGCAGATCGAATTGCGCGAGATGCGTCTCGCCATTGTCGGCGCCGATGTCGATCGCGCGTTACAACGGCTGCGTACCAATGCTGCCGCGGCGGCACAGCATATCGCGACGGCCGCCGGTCTGACCGACGAGGCCGCGGACAAGCAGCAGCTGCAAAAGATCAATGCGCTCGCCGACGATTATGTCGCAGTCAGCGCCGAGCTTGCCGCGGCGGCGAAGGATTACGGCGACACCGACAGCAAGATTCAGAGGGCGCTCAATCTCGGCCGGCGGATGAACGTCATGATCGAGGATGCGACCGAGGAGTTGATGGGCGCTGCCGAAGACCGCAATGCGCAGGCGAGCGCGGTGGGCCGCCAAGTCAGCCGCATCGATCTCGGCATCGGTCTCTTTGTCATTGCCGTGCTGGCCGGCCTTGCCGTGTTCGGAGCCGTTGCTATCGCCACACCGATCCGCCGCATCGGCGAGGTTTTGCGCGCACTGGCGCAAGGCAACAAGGAGGTCGACGTGCCGTATCGCGGGCGATCCGACGAAGTCGGCGACAATGCCCGCGCGGCGCAGGCGTTCAAGGAAAAGCTCATCCGCATCGAGCAATTGGAAGCCGCAGAGAAGGAAATGACGCGGCGCATGGAGGAGCAGCGCCGCAGCGATATGAACAGTGTCGCCGGCAAATTCGAGACGACGGTGGCGAGCGTCGCCCATTCGGTGTCGTCGTCATCGACCGAGCTCGAGGCAGCGGCGGAAGCGCTTGGTACCATGGCCGAGGCGACGCGCGACATGTCCGGCCGCGTGCTTACGGCTTCGACGCAAGCCGCCGAGAACGTGCAATCGGTGTCGATCGCCACCGAACAACTCATCGCTTCTGTCGACGAGATCAGCCGGCAAGTTCTGGAATCGCAGCGGATTGCGCGCGAGGCCGTGACGCAGGCCGAACAGACCGACAACCGTATCGCCGAATTGACCCGCGCCGCCGGCCGTATCGGCGACGTCGTGAAACTGATCACAGAAATCGCCGATCAGACGAATCTTCTCGCACTCAACGCCACCATCGAAGCGGCGCGCGCCGGCACGGCGGGCAAAGGTTTCGCGGTAGTTGCGCAGGAGGTCAAAGCGTTGGCGGCGCAGACCTCGAAAGCGACCAGCGAGATCAGCATGCAGATCGCGGGCGTGCAGGCGGCGACGCAGGACTCCGTCGGCAGCATCAAGGAGATCGGCGGCACCATCACCCGCATCGCCGAAATCGCCAGCGCCATTACCGCCGCCGTCGAATTGCAGACCCAGACCACGCGCGAGATCGCCAGCAATGTCCAGGCCGCGACCGGCAGCGCGGCGCACGTCGCCGCCAATCTCGGCGAGGTCAACCAAAGCGCGAGCGGCATCACGTCAGCCTCGGCGCAAATCTTGGCCTCGGCCAAGTCGCTGTCGCGCGAAGGCAACCGTCTAACGACCGAGATGGAAAGTCTCCTCGCCGCCGTCCGCGCCGCCTGAATGTTGCCTTCAGTTGGTGCTCTTCCGTGCGCGCGCCGGCTTGGTTATGCTCGGTGCAGCGCGGGCGTAGTTCAGTGGTAGAACGACAGCTTCCCAAGCTGTATGTCGTGGGTTCGATTCCCATCGCCCGCTCCATTTGCATATAGCGCCCGCCACGCGGCTGGCGTCATTGGGCTGGCTCCGTGCGACGCTCTTCGCGCGACGAGCTTCTTTCACCAGCGCCCATTCGCCATGCCGCCAGCTTCAACTTCGGTCGTTGAAGCCAGGGTGTTTCGCGCTGCAATGCAGCATCCATTTTGTTTTGATTCGAGTAGCGCAGCGATTATGGTGCGGCCGGGAGCGCGAGATCGCTTGCGCCGAACCGTTCAGGGATGAAACGCCGGGGTGGTCAGATGAGCCAGCAAAATACGTCGAGCCAGCAAGGCGACAAGCCGAAATGGAGCTGGTGGTATCTGCTGTTCGTGATCCAGCTCCTCGCCGTGGTGTGGCCGCCGTTCTACAACAAGATCGAGCCGACCTTCGCCGGGATCCCATTTTTTTACTGGTATCAGCTGTTGTGGGTGATCATCGGCGCGGTGCTGACGGCGATCGTGTATTTCGCCACCGATCGCGAAGCCTAGCATCGGGGACCCACACGCGTTGCCCCGCTCGTGACGCTATGGCAAGCGGCGATCCGAATTTCAGGCGAAATATGTTCGACTGCAAGCTTCTGACGAATTCACTTCGCGCACCGGAAAGCGGCGAAGCGACAAGACGGAAAAAGAGAGGGATGTGCCGTGGCTGACGTGAACTGGACCGCGCTGACCGTATTCGTGGTGCTGTTTGCATTCATCACCTATCTGGGCTTTGCCGCCGCGCATTGGCGCAAGGGCGACCTCGACCTCATACATGAGTGGGGCCTCGGCGGCCGCCGCTTCGGCACGATCGTCACGTGGTTCCTGATCGGCGGCGATCTTTACACCGCCTATACCTTCATCGCGGTGCCGGCACTCGCCTTTGGCGCCGGCGCTGTCGCGTTCTTCGCGGTGCCCTACACGATCCTGATCTACCCGATCCTGTTCCTGGTGTTTCCGCGCCTCTGGTACGTCTGCCACAAGCACAATTACATCACGGTGGCGGATTTCGTGCGCGGCCGCTTCGGCAATCGCTGGCTGGCGCTCGCCGTGACCATCACCGGCATCGTCGCCACCATGCCCTATATCGCGCTGCAACTGGTCGGCCTTCAGGTCGTCATCGGCGCCATGGGCGTGTCGGGCTCGGGCTCATCAGCTCTGGCCGCCGACTTGCCGCTGATCATCGCCTTCATCATTCTTGCCGCATTCACCTATTCGAGCGGGCTACGCGCCCCGGCGTCGATCGCCATCGTCAAGGACATTCTGATCTACATCACCGCCTTCGCCGCGATCATCGTCGTGCCGATCCAGTTGGGCGGTTTCGAAAAGATATTCGCCGCGGTGCCTTCGGCAAAAGTCTTGCTCGCGACTCCCGGCGCCAACACCACCGGTGTCTACGGCGTCTATGTCACGCTTGCGATCGGCTCTGCGCTGGCACTATTTCTCTACCCGCATTCTATCACCGGCATTCTCAGTGCGAGCAGCGGACGTGCGATCCGCCGCAACGCGGCGATGCTGCCGGGCTATTCCTTCATGCTCGGCCTGCTGGCGCTGGTCGGCCTGTTCGCCATCGCCGCAGGCGTCGGCGCGCTTCCCGAATTCGCCCCGGGTTTCAAGCAATTCGGCAACAATTTCGCGGTGCCGGCTTTGTTCCTCCACGTCTTTCCGTCGTGGTTCGTGGGCGTCGCCTTCGCCGCCGTCGGCATCGGCGCCCTGGTGCCGGCCGCGATCATGTCGATCGCGGCGGCGAACCTTTACACCCGCAACATCCATCGCGAATTCTTCAACAAGAATCCGACAGAGCGAGAGGAATCGCAGATCGCCAAATGGGTGTCGCTGATCGTCAAGCTCGGCGCGCTCATCTTCATCCTGTTCGTGCCGACGCAATATGCAATCCAGCTACAGCTCCTCGGCGGCATCTGGATCATCCAGACGCTGCCGGCAGTCATGCTCGGCGTCTATACGCGCTGGTTCAACGATTGGGCGCTGTTGGTCGGCTGGCTGGTCGGCACCGTGGCCGGCACGGCCATGGCTGTGTCGATGAATTTCACCCCGACCTATGCGTTGTCGTTCCTGGGCCACACGCTGCCGATCTATACGGCTTTCTCGACCGTGATCCTCAATCTGGTGATCGCGATTGTGCTGACGCCGGTCTTCAACGCCATGCGCAGCAAAGGCAGCAGGCCGGTCGACGTCACCGGTCCGGCCGACTACTACGCCTGAAATTTCTTAGGCTCCGATCTTTCCGGACCTGAAGTCAGGGTGATCGCGTCCCGCGGCAGTCGTGCCGCGGGACTTTGTTTTTGCGCATGGTTTTGTGCATGACGCCGCAGTGGCGGCGGCGCTTTGATCGTGGCAGACTAAGCCAGCATCGCGGACAACGAAGCCGCACCGCGTGACACGTGAGGGAGAAAGCAATGTCTTGGTCGAAAGTATCGGATATCGCTTATGGGCGTTTGCGGTCTCCGGATCTCGATGTCGCAGAGGAATTTTTAACCCGCTTCGGCCTGCATCGGACCGAGCGCACCGCGAATGCGCTCTATATGCGTGGGACCGATCCCAATCATCATATTCACATCACCGAAAAGGGCGATCCGAAATTCGTCGGCATCGCTTATTACGTCAATGACGAGGACGACCTGAAGAAACTCGCCAAGGCGCCCGGCGCGTCGGGAATCGAGACCATCGATGAACCCGGTGGCGGCAAGCGCGTGCGGCTCACCGAACCGAACGGCTATCAGATCGAAGTCGTCGCCGGCATCGCGCCGGTCGAGCCGATCGTGGTCAAGCGGCAAAAGCTGAATTCGGGCGAAGCGCCGACGGCGCGCGCCGGCGAATTGATGCGGCTGCCCAGGGGGCCGTCGCACGTCAAGCGCATCGGTCATGGCGTGATGATGACGCCGAAGTTTCGCGAGACGGTCGGCTGGTTCCGCGAAATGCTCGGCTTCATCTGTTCCGACGACGTCTATGTCGAGAACAAGGACAATCTCATCGGCTCGTTCAACCGCTGCGATCGCGGCGACGCCTATGTCGATCATCATGTCTTCTTCTGTCTCAATCACGAGAAGACCGGCCTCAACCATTTCTCGTTCGAGGTGCCGGATATCGACGACGTCTGCATGGGCCACGATTATCTGAAGAAATTCGGCACTTACGAACATATGTGGGGCATCGGCCGCCACGTGCTCGGCAGTCAGGTCTATGACTATTGGGCGGATCCGTGGGGCCGCGTGCACGAACATTGGGCCGACAGCGACCGGCTCAATCTTGCCAACGGCTCCAATCTCGTTGCCGCCGAGGAAGCGCTGATGTCGCAATGGGGCGAGAAACCGCCGGAGAAATTCATCAATCACGCGAGCCCGTGATCACGCAGGTCTGTGATTGCGGCCGGCATCGCCGGTAACTTCCACAATGAAACTAAAAGCGCCGACGGTACCGCCGGCGCTTTCGATTGTTTCCGCAGAATTACATCTTAGTCACGCGCGCATGCAGAAGCGCGGCGCGGCCGTTGCGGACTTCCTTGATACAGCGCGCGAGCGCGGCCGGCACTTCTGCCGGGTCGCTGAGCTCCTCGGCATAGGCGCCGAAGGCTTCGCCGACCTTGGCGAAGTGAACATTGGGCGCAAGTTCTGACTCAAACGAATTGGCGGTCTTGGCTTCGCCTTCCGGATAAACGCGCAGCGTCGATTGTTTCACCGCGTTCCAGCCCGAATTGTCGAGCACGATCGAGAGATACGGCAATTTATATTGTTGGGCGATCGCGAAGGCCGATGTCGGATTGCCAAAATAGAAACCGCCGTCGCCGGAAATCTGCACCATCAGGCGATCCGGCGCCGCGAGCTTGGCGCCGAGTGCCATGCCGCTCGACCAGCCCAGGCCGCCGCCGCCGGCGACCACGAGCGTATTGGGGACGGGTCGCGGAACTTGCAGAAACACCGCGGCCGCATTGGTAATGGCCTCATTGAAGATCGTGTCTTCCGCATCGATCATTTTGCCAAGCTCGGCCATCAGATAATGCGGATTGATAGCGCCCGCGCGGCCCTTGTCGGCAGCGAGTTTTGCCGCATGCGCGTGGCGCTCGTCGCGCATCGCCTTGATGCGCGTCATTCGCACCGCGACGGCCTCCTTGAACTTCGGCGTCGCCTTCGCCTTCAGCGCTTCGAGCACCTGCTCGAGAATGCGTCCGCTGTCGCCCTGCATGCGGATATTTCCGGGGAAGCTCCACATCGGCGAGCCGGGCTTCAGCGTGTCGATGTCGATATGCGCCCAGAATGAATTCGGCTGGGTCTGCGCTTTATTGGGGAACCACGGCACGTCGACATCGACAAGAAGCCCGGCATCGGCCTTGGGCACGGCCTTCTCGGCGCTGAAGCCGACAAAGCAGGGACTGTCGTGGGAGATGTTGTTGGTTGCGTTGGCTTCGTAGATGGCGATGCCGGCGAATTGCGCCAGCGCATCGATAGCGCGCGCGGAAAGCGCGTGCCGTCCGCCATAGCCAGTGATCAGGATCGGATGTTCCGCGGTCAAAAGCTTGTCGGCGATCGCCTCGGCGAGCTTCGGGTCGCCACCGCCGCGCGAGGTCGCGGCGTACTGGTTATCCGAATAGCTGCGGATTTCGTCGGCGCTCCAGTGTTGCGTCAGCGTCTCGCGCTGCATCATCAGGTAGACCGGGCCTCGCGGCTCGCTGTGCATGATCGACGACGCGCGCCGCAAAGCCTCCTTGACGACAACGCCCGACGGCAATGTCCATTCCCACTTCAGATAGGGCCGCACCAGGCTCGCCTGGTCGAACGGCTCCTGGATGAAATGCACATAGGTATCGCGCGAACCGACCAGTTCGTTGTTGACCGTGTAGGGGGCCTTTCCGGCCATTAACAGCACCGGGAGACGGCTGCGGAAAATGTTGTGCATGCCGTTTGCGGTATTGGCTGTGCCGACATCGACATGGACCAGGACACCCTGGCCGCGGCCGGTCATCAGCGCGTAGCCGGCCGCCATGTGGGCCGCTGTATTTTCGTGCGGACAGCGCACCACGCCCGGCATCGGCTCGCCGAGCTTTTTCCGGTGGGCCATCTCATCGATGATCGGCGCGTGGTCGGTTCCAAAGTTGCAGAACAGGTAATCGATGCCCGTCTCTTTCAGTCCTTCGAGCAAATAATAGGCAGTAGAAAATTCGGGAACATTGGTCTTACGGGCAGCTGACGTTTCCATGATCTGAGCACTCGTTTGGTCGTGTTTTTTGCCGATGGGGGTGAACCCGGAGGGTTCCGCGATGGCCGGTTCCTTATAACATCCTTGGGGTCGCGGGTGCGGCGTCCAAAAATCTTTTTCTGAACAAAAACTGGATTGCTCGAAGTCTTGCCACAAAGCGCGGCAATAGCTCGAAATGTCGATCGGGGGAGGGTTCTTTATGAAGTGGCAGGCCGTTGCGGCCGGCGCGATGGCGTCGGCAGTGTTGTCGTGTGTCGTGCTGATAGGCTCTGTGTTCACCAGTTCCGCTTTTGCCGACGTTCGCATCGTTAACGACCCAGGGGGCGAAGTTTCCTCCTACGTGCAGAAGTTCCAGGAGATGCGCGCCGCGGGCGACCGCGTCGTCATCGACGGGCCTTGCCTGTCGGCCTGCACCTTGCTGACCGGCATTATTCCAAGGGACCGGGTCTGTGTCACCGGCCGCGCCGAGCTGGGCTTCCATGCGGCCTCGTATTACGACGATGCCTCTCGTTCGCTGGTCCCAACCACGGAGGGTAGCCGCCTGGTGATGCGGCTCTATCCACCGGCCATCAAAGCCTGGATCGGCCGGCATGGTGGGCTGACCCCCACGCTGATTTACATGCGCGGTCGGGAATTGGCGGCGCTCTATCCGGGCTGCCATTAGGCCGGCACTTGGCGACGACTGGGAGACGGCTGTCGGCGTTGTCGCCGGGGCCGTTCCCGCCTATTTACGTTCCATGCCAGTCGGTCCAACGCCAAAGGTCTTGTCGGAAATCGAGAAGCCGGCGCCGCTGCCCGGTTTGCGGCTTGCTTTGGCTGCCGGCGCTTTGGTCGCATTGGCGCTCGCCGGCAGCGTCTTACTCTGGGCGCATTACGGAACCACGGTGTTTTTCGAAACAATCCGCACTGGTCTCGCGGCGTGTTTCGGCTGATGGGACGATAGGCCGTGAACGAAAAGACCTCGCGCATTGCGCTTGTGCTCGGCGCCTTTCTTGCCGGCCTCGTGTTGTTTTTCACCGCCATTCTGCTGGTGACCGGTTACGCGCCATCGCCCGTGGGCCAGGCCGTCGCCGCCGTCGGCGGGCCATTCCAGTTGACCGATCAGAGCGGCAAGGCCGTCACCGATGCCGATATGAAGGGTAAGCCATTCCTGGTGTTCTTCGGCTTCACCCATTGCCCGGACATTTGCCCGACCACTTTGTTCGACATGTCCCAGCTCATGAAGGAGCTCGGCCCCGATGCTGACCGTACCGGCGCACTGTTCATCACCGTCGATCCGGATCGCGACACGCCAAGCGTGATGAAGGACTACCTGTCGAATTTCGACCCGCATGTGCGCGGGCTCACCGGCGATCCCGCCGCGATCAATGCCGCGATCAGGGCCTATCGGGTCTATGCCAAAAAAGTGCCGCTTGAGAACGGCGACTACACGATGGATCACACCGCCCTGGTCTATCTCATGGACAAGAACGGCCATTTCGTTGCCCCGTTCGACGTGAGCCGGCCGCCGGCCGCCGAAGCCGCCGATTTGCGCCGTTATCTCTGACCCCGCGGATTTGGCGCCGCGCCGGATTTTTCCGTAAGCCGATTTTTTCCGTAAGCTTTGCCGGGCTGCCTCGACTTTTTGCCGTGCTCCCGCTAGGCGGATGCGGGCGAATTAAGATACCAAGCCGAATCCCGCCGCGGATCGTGAGCGATGCAATCTGAAACGGCTATTTCTGGTCAGTTCGTGCCCGCGATTTCGCGGCCGGTCCTGCTCGCGCTGCTGCTTGTGGCCTTTTCCGGCGCGCGCGCGCTGGCCGCGCCCGACACCACGGCGGAAGGCGTGATGAGCAAAGACGGCGTAGCGCCGGCGGCAGCTGCGTCCGCCGCCGTGCCCGGCTTTTGGGATCCGCGCCGGCGGCCGGAGCGGCCCGATCTGTCGCGCATCCAAAGCATCCGCTTTCTCACCGAGCTTGATTATCCGCCGTTCGACTATGCCGGCTCTGACGGCAACCCCGCCGGCTTCAATGTCGACCTGGCGCGGCTTCTCTGCACCGAGATCAATGTGACCTGCACCATCCAGGCGCGCCGCTTCGACTTGCTGCTCGATGCGCTCAACGACAAATCCGGCGGCGGCGATGCGGTGATCGCCTCGATCGCATCCAACGCCGATACGCGGCGGCTGGCCGATTTCACCGATCCCTATTACCGCACGCCGGCGCGTTTTGTGGCGCGCGCCGATAGCCCGATCCGCGACGTTCTGCCGGAACTGGTCGAGGGCAAGAAGATCGCGGTCGTCGCCGGCACCGCGCACGAAGCGTTCCTGAAGCAGATGTTCACCGAAGCCGAGCTGCATCCTTATCCCAATGCTGCGGCGGCGCGCGAAGCGCTGCGCAACAAAGAGGTCGATCTTCTGTTCGGCGACGGCATTTCGCTCGCTTTCTGGCTCAACGGCAGCGACTCCAACGGCTGCTGCGCCTTCCGCGGCGGCCCGTATCTCGAAAGCCGCTTCTTCGGCGAAGGCGTCGGTATTGCGGTGAAGCGCGGCAACGATCTCCTGCGCCAGGCGCTGAACTGGGCGCTGTTCCGGCTATGGGAGAAGGGCAGCTATACCGATCTGTGGCTGCGCTATTTTCCGATCAGTCCATTCTGAAGAAGACGGTACCGTTTCAAAGGTTCAAGTGAATGGCGACGGCGACCATCGAAAATCCAGCAAGCTTGCGTGAAATCGCCGAGCAGTCGCACGCCTGGCCGTTCGAGGAGGCGCGCAAGATCGTTGCGCGGCTGAAGAAAAAGCCCAAGGACGAAGTGATCTTCGAGACCGGCTATGGGCCATCCGGTCTGCCGCATATCGGCACCTTTGGCGAAGTGGCGCGCACGACCATGGTGCGTCATGCCTTTCGCGTACTCACCGACGACAAGATCAAGACGCGGCTGATCGCCTTCTCCGACGACATGGATGGCCTGCGCAAAGTCCCGGACAATGTGCCGAACAAGGACATGGTGGCGCAGCATCTCGGCAAGCCGCTGACGCAGGTCCCCGATCCGTTCGGCACCCATGACAGCTTTGCCGCGCACAACAACGCACGGCTGCGCGCCTTTCTCGATCAGTTCGGTTTCGACTACGAGTTCATGTCGGCGACCGCCTGCTACACGTCGGGGCGCTTCGATGCGGCGTTGCTGACCATGCTCAGGCATTTCGAGGAAGTGATGGCGGTGATGCTGCCGTCGCTGCGCGAAGAGCGGGCGCAGACCTATTCGCCGTTTCTGCCGATCGATCCGAAGACCGGCATCGTCTTGCAAGTGCCGGTCGTCGAACACGATGCCAAGGCCGGTACCATCACTTATGAGAATGACGGCGAGCGTGTCACGACGTTGGTCACCGGCGGACGCTGCAAGCTGCAATGGAAGCCGGACTGGGCCATGCGCTGGTTCGCGATGGGCATCGATTACGAAATGGCCGGTAAGGATCTCATCGACTCGGTGAAACTGTCGAGCCAGATTTGCCGCGTGCTCGGCGGCACGCCGCCGGAGGGCTTCAATTACGAGCTGTTTCTCGACGAGAACGGCCAAAAGATCTCAAAGTCCAAGGGCAACGGGCTGACCATCGAGGAATGGCTGCATTATGCCAGCCCTGAGAGCCTCTCGCTGTTCATGTATCGCGAGCCCAAGTCAGCGAAGCGGCTTTATTTCGATGTCATTCCGCGGCATGTCGACGAATATCTGCAATATCTCGATTCCTATCCGCGCCAGGGCATGAAGGAGCAGCTTGGCAATCCGGTCTGGCACATTCATGGCGGCCAACCGCCGGAGCCCGACAATCCGGTGCCGTTTGCCATGCTGCTCTCGCTGGTCACTGCGTCGAACGCGGCGAATGCCGATACGCTCTGGGGCTTCATCGGCCGCTACCGGCCCGGCGTGAGCCGCAACAGCCATCCGCGGCTGGCGGCGCTCGTCGACTACGCCATCAATTACTATCGCGATTTCGTCGCACCGAAGAAGCAATTCCGCGAGCCGAGCACGGCCGGGCGCAAAGCACTGACCGACCTGCGCGATGCGCTGTCGCAATTGCCGGCGGATGTTTCGCCGGAAAACATTCAAGATGTGGTCTATGAGATCGGCCGACGCGAGCCGTTTCTCGACGAAAAGAAGAAAGGCAAGGACGGCAAGCCCGGCGTCTCGCTCGACTGGTTCAACATGCTCTATCAGGTGTTGCTCGGCCAGGAGAAGGGCCCGCGCTTCGGCTCTTTCGTCGCCGCTTATGGCGTACAGAACACGATCGACATGATCGACGGCGCGTTGGCGCGCTCGGCCTAATTCGTCACTGGCTCGCCCACAAAATTCGCGCGATCGAGACCACGTCCGCCATTGCGATGGTCTGCTCGGCTCGCTCGGCACCGAGCGATTTCAGCTCGACAGACTTTGCCGTTTTGCGCTTCAGCTCCTTGATCATCACTTCGCCGCTCTTGGTGCGGACGACGACGCGGTCGCCGCGACGGATGGGAGCGGAGGGCGACACGACAATGACGTCGCCGTCGCGATAGGCCGGCTCCATCGCCTGGCCGGAGATTTCGAGCGCATAGGCGTGCTCGTCATTGACGGCAGGAAACGGGATCGCGTCCCAGCCGGTTCCCGAAGGATTGCCGCCGGTGTCGAAATGGCTGCCATTGCCGGCTTCGGCGAAACCCAGAAGCGGCACCGGCTTCACTGCACCGGCCGTATTCCCGGGCTCGATCAGCGTGACAAAGGCGTCAAACGGCGTGCCAGTCGCAGCGAGCGCCTTGGCGATCGATTCGGTCGAAGGCCAGCGGGCGCGTCCCTGTGGCGTAACGCGCTTGGATTTGTTGAATGTCGTCGGATCGAGGCCGGCGCGCTTGGCGAGCCCAGAAGCCGAGAGACCCGCGCGCGCCGCAAGGCGATCGATGGCCGACCAAACCTGCCCGTGCGTCAGCATCTAGATCCCAAACCCCAGCACGATCCGAAGACACTTGTCCCGGACTGGCTCCGGGAACGTCCCCCGATCTTCGGAAAGAACCGTGCTCACCAGAAACTAGAACCGGATTTTGACAGTACCAAAACCATCAGGCCCAGCGTCAGGATCATAGGAATTATTGCGCACTTATATACTTGACGTAAGTGGTACAATAATACTATGATCCGAAATACTGAGGCAGGACTATAATCATAGTCTCAGTTGGCTCCCCGGATCGTCAAGTACCGAAACGCTGAGTGTGTAGGTGCGGTCTCTTAGAAAGGAGACCGCGCCATGAGCGCAATTATTGAAAGTAGAGATTCGCCTGTTAAGGAGAGTGTCGTTGGCGATAGCATACGTTCGGCCAACAGAACTCCCGGTCCTAATTTATCGGCGCTGAGCATGGTCACTTCTGTCGAAATCAAAAATTTTCGCGGCTTCAAAGATTTGGCTGTCGAAGGGTTGGCACCGATAAATGTGATCGTCGGCGATAACGCTTCCGGCAAAACAGCCTTTCTAGAGGCGATCTATCTCGCGGTATCCGGCAATGCGCAACAGCCCTTATCTATAAAACAATGGCGCGGACAAGCGAATGTTATTGCTGCTAATGGAACACCACGTGTGCATGTCTTGATGATTCCAAGCGGCCAACCGGGAGGAATAGAAACGATTTGCGTTGACGTGGCGCGCGACCACCAAAACGTTGGTGGCAATCGGGGTACAACAATCGAAGGTTGGGTAAACGCTTTTGCGAATAGCGCTTGTCAGGGTTGGACGACAGAAAAGCGCGACAAATTGCGCCTGCAAGCGTTTCTGTCTGCGGCTTGGCGTAGCAAGCCGGATATACATTTTTCTCAGCTCTTTGATCTAACCAGGGATCGTCTTGTTCCGCTGACGGGCGTAGCATTCGATGACGTCCGCCAATTCCTGCGCGCCGTAGAGGTCCTATAGCATGATCGAAGCAAAAAAAGACAAAGCAGTGAAGCTAATGGCTGCGCTTTTGCGAATGCCGCCGAAGCCACATTCGGAAATGAAGCTAGGGAAGCTTCAAACAAGGTTGCCTACGAGTTCACGGAAGAAGCGCGCCGACGCCGCTTCCGCCAAGCCAAAAAGCGCTTAGCGGTATGCCTTATCCATTTGGGATTTTGCTTAGTTAGTCGGCCGGTACGTCAGGCGCTTGCCCTCGATACCCTTAAGAGCCTTCGCCGTCCGTTCCCCATCATTGAAGCCGAGACCGGCGCGATGGTTATGCCTGAACTCGAATTCGTTCAGGTACCGTTGCAAATGTTGCTCGCTGCAAAAGCGATACGTGCCCTTCATTGAGCGCTTGAAATTGCCGAAGAAATTTTCGACGGCATTGGTGCTCTGGCCGTCCTTGCCGACATAGAAGCCGGGCGCACTCTTGGTGCCGTGCTCCACAGTCTTATGCGCGGCAAATTCCTTGCCGACCTTGGGATAGAGATTGCTCTCGTCCGTATGCAGCTCAGAAGCGCGGTGAACGTTGGTGACAAGGATTTCGCGGACGGACGCTGCCGTGGCCTTCTTGACGTGGAACGCACGGGCGCGGCCCTGAGGCTCAATGAGAGCCACGATGCTTTGCTTATGGCGAAGGCCCTTGCGGTAGCTCTTCGCGCGCTTGGATGTGTTGCCGTAGTAGGTTTCGTCCGCCTGGATTGCTTGGCCTTCGCCGCCCATAGGTGTGGCAGCCAATTCGTTCATGGCTTCGCGCAAGCGGTGCATCATGAACCAAGCCGTCTTGTAGGTGACGCCAAGCGAACGATGAATTTCGTGCGCCGATACGCCGTTCTTGCCGGAATTGAACATGTGTGCGGCCATGAGCCACTTGGTCAGTGGCACTTTTGAACGCTCCAACACAGTGCCGACCGTGACCGTGAACTGACCTTTGCACTCGTTACAGTAATAGAGGCCAGGACGATGCGACTTGCCCTGAAGCTTGGCGATCTTCTCGGGGTCGCTGTTGCCGCAATGACGGCAAAAAGGACCATTGGGCCAAAGCTCCGCTTCCAAGGCTTCGCGGGCGCGATCCTCGTCGTGGAAGATGGGGTCTTGAAAAGTTGCGGCTTTGCCTGACATGGGACTACAATCCTTGGTCCAGTGTTCGGATTATAGTCATTCATCGCTACTTATGTCAAGTATATAAGTGCGAATTATTGCCTGAATGCTCAAGCCCCACCCGCAGCTCAGAGGCTGTTTCGCGCCCCTTTTTGGCGCGCAGTCTGCCTTGCGCCGGCTCGGCTTGAAGACGGCAAATGCCGCCGATAGGGTCGCCCCGGAATTCTAAGATGCTGAGTGGATTTGGCAGCGGATTTGCGGACCAATTCGGGGGCGGGTTGGACGTGGCGACGATCTACAAAATCTGCGAACGGACGGCGTGGCAGGAGGCCGAACGCGCCGGGTTTTATCGCGGATCGGCGGTCGATCTGCGCGACGGCTTTATTCATTTTTCGGCCGCCGAGCAGGTTGCCGAGACCGCGGCGAAACATTTCGCCGGCCAGACCGATCTGATGCTGGTCGCCGTCAATGATGAGGCTTTAGGGCCGCCCCTCAAATGGGAAACATCGCGCGGCGGCGCGCTGTTTCCGCATCTTTATGCTGCGCTGCCGATGGCCGCGGTGCGTTGGGCGCGCCCGCTGCCCGATGAGATGGCCGGACGGCGCGAAATCGCGGAGCTTGATCCGTGATCGGCTTCTTCGACCGTCTAGCTCGACCGTTTCTGCACGCGCTGGAGCCGGAAGACGCGCATCGGCTCGCGGTCACCATGCTTAAATTTGCGCCGCTGCCGCAGCCGCCGCTGGACGATCCGCGGCTGGCGATGCGCGTGTTCGGACTCAATTTCCCGAACCCGATCGGCGTCGCGCCGGGTTTCGATAAAGATGGTGAAGTGCCGGACGCGCTGTTTCGCCTCGGCTTCGGCTTTGTCGAAATCGGCACCATTACGCCGCGGCCGCAGTCCGGCAATGCGAAACCGCGGCTGTTCCGGCTCGACGCCGATCGCGGCGTGATCAACCGACTCGGGTTCAACTCGGAAGGCGCGGATGCCGTGCTGAAGCGGCTTGCGGCGCGTGCCAATGCCGGCGGCGTGGTCGGCATCAATGTCGGCGCCAACAAGGATTCGCCCGACCGTATTGCCGATTATGTCGAACTCATCGAGCGTTTCGCCGCGGTGGCAAGCTACGTCACCGTCAATATCTCGTCGCCGAACACGCCGGGCCTGCGCAACATGCAACAGGCCGCCGTGCTCGATGATCTGCTGGCGCGCGTAATCGATGCGCGCGAGCGCGTCGCGCCCAATGCCGGCCCGACGCCGGTGCTTTTGAAAATCGCGCCTGATCTTTCGCTGGCCGATCTCGACGATGTTGTCGGCATCGCGCGCTCGCGCCGCGTCGACGGCATGATCGTCGGCAACACCACGCTAAGCCGGCCGCAGCATCTGCGCGAAGCGGCAACTGCCAAGGAGTCGGGCGGCCTGTCGGGCGCGCCGCTATTGCCGTTATCAAATCGCATGCTGGCCGAAACCTATGTCCGGGTCGAAGGCGTGTTTCCGCTGGTCGGTGCCGGCGGCATCGACAGCGGCGCCGCTGCGCTGTCGAAAATCCGCGCCGGCGCCAGCCTCATCCAGCTTTATTCCGGGCTCGTCTTTGTGGGGCTCGGTCTCGTCGCCGATATCAAGCGCGCGCTCGTCGCCGCGCTCGATCGCGACCGCGCCGCAAGCCTTGCCGAATATATCGGCGCCGATGCGGCTTCGGCCACGGCTGAACCGTGGCCCCATTAACACTCTAGCGTAAGGCTGTCGCGCCGCGCGAAGGCACCAGCACCGGCTTGAGCGCCGGCACCAGCCGGCGCTTCTCGCGCCGCGCCGGAATGGCGCGATAGACCTGCTTGGTCGCTTCGACAATGTGAACGCCGGCAAACGGCGCCGACAGCGATGCTCCGGTGCGTTCCCAGGCGACGGCGGAGCGCAAGAACAGGCCGCGCGAAATCGGCGGCACATAGAGCGCTTCGCCCCAGCCGGTCGGCGTGAACCAGGTGTCGCGCAGAAGCTGAGTGATCTGGGTGCGCGAATAGGGCCGGCCGTGACCGAATGGCGTAGTATCGATGCGCGCCCAGACGCCGCGCCGGTTCGGCACGACGGCGAGGAGGCGGCCGCCGGCGGCGAGCACGCGCCACGCCTCGCGCAACAGTTCAGCCGGGTCCGACGACATTTCGAGTGCATGGATGAGCAGCACGCGATCCATCGCCGAATCGGTGAGCGGCAAATCGTCTTCCTCGACCAGCGCCGCCAGACTGGGCCGCGCCGAAGGCCAGCGCACTACGCCTTGCTGCGCCGGCATCATGGCGAGGCAGCGCTCGGCCTCTTCGCGGAACAGACCAAGATACGGGGTGGGATAGCCGATGCCGAGCACGCGCATGCTGCGGGTATCGGGCCAGCGCGCGCGAATGCCGTGACCGATGAAGCGGCGGGCCACGACGCCAAGGTGCTGGGCGTAGAAATTTCGCAGGTCGACGACGTCCATGAGCCCAAAATAGCACGTCACGTTGTGCTGCGCTGAACGCCGGCACCGAGAATCGTAGGCCTCCGCTCTTGCGGTTAATGCGGCGCAGTGCCTACGTTAGGGTCCCGCCCGCAAGCGTCACCATCACGGATTGCGATCAAATGCCGGTTGAAACCCACCTATTCCCCTGTCTCACCGACAATTTCGGCGTCCTCATCCACGATCCGGCAACCGGCGCGACGGCGTCGATCGACGCGCCGGAGGCCGCGCCGGTCGAAGCCGCGTTGAAAGAGACCGGCTGGAAACTGACTGATATTCTGGTCACGCATCATCACGCTGATCACACCGCTGGCATCGGCGAGCTCAAGGCCAATCACAAATGCCGGGTGGTTGCGCCGCGCGCGGAGGCGCAACGCATCGCGCATGTCGACGAGACCGTCGGCGAGGGTGACAAAGTCAAAGTCGGGGCGCTCGAGGGCAACGTCCTCGATACGCCCGGCCACACGTCGGGGCACATTTCGTATTTCTTTCCGGCCGACAAGCTAGCCTTTGTCGGCGACACTTTGTTCTCGATCGGTTGCGGCCGCGTCATCGAGGGCAATCCGGAAATGATGTGGCATTCGCTGCTTAAGCTGCGCGCCCTGCCCGATGACACACGGTTTTATTGCGGCCACGAATATACCGACGCCAATATCCGCTTCGCCAAGACCATCGAGCCGAACAACAAGGCGCTTGCGGCACGCGCCGAAGAAGTGAAGAAGCTCCTCGGTTCAGGCAAGGCAACCATTCCCGCGACCATCGGCGCCGAGAAAGCCGCCAATCCATTCCTGCGCGCCGACGATGCCGAAGTGGCGAAGTCCGTTGGGCTCGCCGGTAGCCCGGCATGGCAGGTGTTTGCCGAGATCCGTGCGCGCAAGAACAAATTCTAGAGAAAGCGCGGGTAATTGAGCGTGCCACTCACCGCAGCCGACATCATCCGGCTGCTCGATCTCAAGCCGCATCCGGAAGGCGGACATTTCCGCGAGACGTTTCGCGATACGCGGGAAACAGGCGGGCGCGCGGCATCGACCGCCATCTATTTTCTACTCGCGCGTGGCGAGCGCTCGCATTGGCATCGTGTCAATGCGGTTGAAGTCTGGCATTGGCATGCCGGCGCGCCGCTGAGGCTCGAAATCTCGCAACAGCCGGGCAAGATCGAAAGCCTCACACTCGGCTGCAATCTCGCCGATGGCGAACGCCCGCAGGGCCTCGTGCCGGCTCACGCCTGGCAGGCGGCGCAAACGCTTGGCGACTGGACGCTGGTCGGCTGCACCGTGGCGCCGGGTTTCGACTTCAAGACGTTTGAGCTTGCGCCGAAGGGTTGGTCACCATAACCGCAAGCGTCGGTGGCTTGCTCGTTGTTTCGGCCAGATAGGAATGCAACGCGGCGACTACTTGGGCGCCTTCGCCGACAGCCGCCGCCACGCGTTTGATCGAGCCGGCGCGAACGTCGCCGATCGCGAACACGCCGCGCTTGCTCGTCTCCAGCGGATGACGATCGCCGCCTGCGTCCTCGCCGGTCAGCACGAAGCCTTTGTCGCCGAGCTCGACGCCGGAGCCGGCGAGCCAATCGGTGTTCGGTTCGGCGCCGATGAACAGAAACAAATGGCTGATCGGCCGCCGCACCTCGTCGCCGGTCGTGCCGTTGCGCCAGCACACTGCCTCCAGCATGCCGTTACTGCCTTCGAGCTTGCTCACCGCGCATTCGGTTTCAACCTGGACATTGGCAAGCCCGGCGATGCGGTCGACGAGATAGCGCGACATGGTTTCGGTGAGATCCGGGCGGCGCACCAGCATCCGCACTTTGACGCCCTGGCCGGCGAGAAACACCGCCGCCTGGCCGGCAGAATTGCCGGCACCGACCAGCGCCACTTCCTGGTTGGCGCAAAGCTTCGCTTCGAGCGGCGTTGCCCAGTAATGCACGCTGGCGCCTTCGTAGGTGTCGAGATTGTCGACGTTCAGCCGCCGATAGCGCGCGCCACTCGCGACCACGACCGAACGCGCGCGGACGCGCTCGCCGTTGTAGAGATTGAGAACAAACGGATCATCGCCGCCCTCTTGGGCGCAGAGCTTGGTGGCTTCATCGGGGATCGCCATCTCGGCCCCGAATTTCTGCGCCTGATTATAGGCGCGCGCCATCAGCGCGATCCCGGTGATGCCGGTCGGAAAGCCGAGATAGTTTTCGATGCGCGCCGACGCGCCGGCCTGGCCGCCGAAGGCGCGGCAATCGAGCACGATGACGGAGAGCCCTTCGGATGCAGCGTACACGGCCGTCGCAAGACCTGCCGGTCCGGCGCCGATGACGGCGACATCGTAGAGCCGATTGGGATCGATGGGACGCACCAAGCCGACGCAGCGTGCCAATTCGTCTTCGCCCGGATTGCGCAACAACTGGCCGCCGGGACAGAGCACGATCGGCAATTGTCCCGGATCAACATGGAAGCGCTCGATCAGCGCCTTCGCCTCGGGATCGGTATCGGAATTGAGCAATTGATGCGGATGGCCGTTGCGGCGAAGAAAGCCTTGCAGCCGCAGCACATCGGCATTCTCGGCGCGGCCGACAATGATCGGACCGCCGGCGCCGATCTCGAGCAGACCCACGCGTCGCAGAATCAGCGCCCGCATGATGCGCTCGCCAAGCTCGGCTTCGGCGATCAGCAGCGCGCGAAGCCGATCCGGTGCAATGATAATGCTATGTACCGGTGCAAGCGCAGTCGCGTCGGCAAGCGACGGCCGACCCGCCATTTGCGCCAATTCGCCCAGGAACTGGCCGGGGCCGTGGGTCACGATTTCGTGACGGTTTCCTAAACCGTCGTTTCGTGTGACTTCGACCTTGCCGCAGGGAATGACGATGAGACCAGGGCCGATCTGGCCGGCCGTGAACAGCTTGTCGCCGGTCTGGAAGGTGCGGCACTCGCCGAACCGGCGCATCCGCTCGATCTCGAACGGCTCGAGGTCGGGGAACATCTGATCGTGGCGCCGCTCGATGATGGGCTTTGGAGGCGACGCCATGACGATCACTGACCCGGTGTTTGCGTTCTACCGCACCGCTATATAGGGCGGTCGTGGTTCAAGCGAAATCCCGGCTCAAGCGAAATACTGCCCGCCATTCGCGGTCAGTGTGGAGCCGGTGAGCAGTCCGGCATCGTCGGAGGCGAGGAACACCACGCAGCGCGCGATTTCCTCGGGCTCGCCGAGCCGGCCGATCGGGATCTGCGGCAGCACGCTTTTTTGCAGCACCTCTTGCGACATCGCCTTGACCATGTCGGTCGCGATATAGCCCGGGCAGATAGCATTTACGGTGACGCCGGCGCGCGCGCCTTCCTGCGCCAGCGCCTTGGTGAAGCCGATTTCGCCGGCCTTGGCCGCGGAATAATTGGTCTGACCGAACTGACCCTTTTGACCGTTAATTGAAGAAATATTGACGATGCGGCCGAATTTGCGCTCGCGCATGCCTTCGATGACATTGCGGCACATGTTGAACAGCGATCCGAGATTGGTGTTGATCACCTCGGTCCACTGCTCCGGTTTCATGCGGTGAAGCTGCGCGTCGCGGGTGATGCCGGCATTGTTGACCAGGATGTCGATCGGGCCGACTTCGGCGGCGACCTGCTTTATGCCCGCAGCGCAAGCGTCGAACGACGACACATCCCACTTGAACACCGGGATGCCGGTCTCCGTCTTGAATGCGTGTGCCGCTTCGTCGTTGCCGCCATAGTTCGCGGCGACTTTGTAACCGGCAGCTTTGAGGGCTTTGCTGATGGCCGCGCCGATACCGCGCGTCCCCCCCGTAACTAGCGCAACGCGGGGCATGATCTCCTCCCTGTCCAGATCCAATGACGGTCCCGGTTACGATGCCAACCAGTGCTTCGCTGGGGCATGATCTTTTCGGAAAACCGGTTTTTCCGGATCATGCGCTTCACGAATTCGCCGGGCACCGCTCCTGGACGCTTTGTCCTGGTTTGGCACCAGCTTAAAGACGCCTATGGCCGGCGCAAGTTGACGCTTGAGCCGGCCATAGCGGCCGGACCGAGGTCCGGCCATGATGTTTGTCGACGCTAAGCGCGGGTGTGGCGCTTAACGCTCCAGTACTTATCGCTCAAGGCACATTGCAATACCCATGCCGCCGCCGATGCACAAAGTGGCGAGGCCCTTCTTGGCATTGCGCTTTTGCATCTCGTAGAGCAGCGTCACCAGAACGCGGGTGCCGGACGCGCCGATCGGATGACCGATGGCGATGGCGCCGCCATTGACGTTGACCTTGCTGGTATCCCAGCCGAGGTCTTTGTTGACTGCGCAGGCCTGCGCGGCAAAGGCCTCATTGGCCTCGATCAAATCGAGATCACCGGCGCTCCATCCGGCCTTCTTCAGCGCCGCGCGTGATGCCGGGATCGGGCCAGTACCCATGATCTTTGGATCGACGCCGGCTTGCGCCCAGGACACGATGCGCGCGAGCGGCGTCTTGCCGAGCTTCGCCGCTTCGCTGGCCTTCATCAGCACCACGGCGGCGGCGCCGTCATTGATGCCCGACGCATTGGCGGCAGTGACGGTGCCTTCCTTGTCGAAAGCCGGGCGCAGCTTGCCGACGGTTTCGAGCGTGGTGCCGTGCTTGGGATATTCATCGGTATCGACCACGGTGTCGCCCTTGCGGGTCTTGATCGTGACCGGGGTGATTTCGTCCTTGAACTTTCCGGCCTTCTGCGCGGCCTCCGCCTTGTTCTGCGAGGCGACCGCGAATTCGTCCTGCTGCTGACGCGTGATCTGCCACTGCCGCGCGACATTCTCGGCGGTGTTGCCCATGTGATAGCCGTTGAAGGCGTCCCAGAGGCCATCCTTGATCATAGTGTCGATCATTTCGAAATTACCCATCTTCACGCCGCCGCGCAGATGGGCGCAGTGCGGCGCGACGCTCATGGATTCCTGCCCGCCGGCGACGACGATTTCGGAATCGCCATTGGCGATGGCCTGATAGCCGAGCGCGACCGAGCGGAGGCCCGAGCCGCAGAGCTGATTGACGATCCAGGCTGGCGTCTCGACTGGGACGCCGGCGGCAATCGAGGCCTGGCGGCCGGGATTCTGGCCCTGACCGGCGGTCAGGATCTGGCCCATGATGACTTCGGAGACTTTCGGCGCCTCGACGCCGGCACGCTCGAGCGCCGCTTTGATCGCCGTCTTGCCGAGCTCATGGGCGGGCACATTGGCGAATACGCCGTTGAATGCGCCGACCGGCGTCCGCGTCGCGCTAACAATGACAATGTCGTCGTTCATGGGAGAATCCTTCCGGTTAGGGCTTATTCTCGGGCGGGCGGAGCCCATTGGTCGGCCAGGTCGCAAGGTTAGGCAGGCTTTTAGGCGGGGCTCGCCGCCGGCAGTTTGATATATGTCATAGGGACGTGTCCGCCCCTCGACAAGGCTGCAAAAGTCGGCATCGCTGTTATGCCAAAAGAAAGCATGCCGCGGCGTCCAGCGGCGCTGATTCGAGCGCAACGTATGGGTTTTGCCGCGCGTTTACCTGACGCCACAATAACGGTAGCCGCGCCGCATGAAACCGCCTATTTTAATGGCAACGCCTGCGTGTGGGTGACCGAATGACCGAAGCCATGGCCAAGACCGCTGAGCCGGTTACCATCAAAAAGTACGCCAATCGGCGCCTCTATAATACGGGCACGAGCACCTATGTGACGCTCGAAGACTTGGCCGCCATGGTCAAGACCGGCGACGATTTCGTGGTCTATGACGCCAAGACCTCCGAAGACATCACCCGCTCAGTCCTCACTCAGATCATTTTCGAGCAGGAGAACAAGCAGGGGCAGAACCTCCTGCCGATCACCTTCCTGCGCCAGCTCATCCGTTTCTATGGCGACAGCATGCAGATGCTGGTGCCGCGCTATCTCGAAGTCTCCATCGAGTCGCTGACGCGCGAACAGGAAAAGTTCCGCAATCAGATGGCGCAGGCTTTCGGTGTCGGCGCCTTCACGTCACTCGAGGATCAGGTGCGGCGGAATATGGAAATGTTCGAGCGCACCTTCGCGATGTTCGCGCCTTTCGCGCGGCGCGAGAGCGGCGTCGCCGAAACTGCGGCGGAGCCGGACAAGACTCCGCAGAAAACCGGCGATATCGACGATCTCAAGCGCCAGCTTGAAGACATGCAGCGCAAAGTCGATCGGCTGTCGCAGAAAGATTAAATCGCAAGCGTTGTGGATTGCGCTTGAGCGGCGCCCGCGAGCCAGGGCCGCTCGGCCGCGGCCAGTCCGATCAGCGCGCCCTGCAGATAATCGCAGCCCCAGTCGCGCAGCACTCTCGCCGATTCTTCGTCCTGCACCCATTCGGCGACGGTCTTGAGCTTGAGCCGCTGCGCAAGTTCGATCAGCGAGCGCACGAAAGCGCGATCGTCGTCGGAAGCGATGATGTCGCGGACAAAGGCGCCGTCGATTTTCACGATGTCGACGCCGAGCTGCCGCAGGTTACGGAACGACGTATAGCCGGCGCCGAAATCGTCAATGGCGATACGGCAGCCGAGATCCTTGACCCGAGCGACGAAGCCGCGCGTCTCTTCGACGTCGAGAATGGCGGCGCTCTCGGTGATCTCGACGATCAGCCGCTCGGCGGCCCCGGAATGCGAGCGCAGCAGCGTTGTCAGTCCCGACCACCAATCGGGGTCGGTGGTCGAGGCCGGCGACACGTTCAGGCTTGCGTGCAGCCCCGGCGTGCCGATCAGTTCGTCGATCACGAGTTCAAGCACCCGGAAATCGAGAAGCCGCACCAGCCCCAGCCGTTCCGCGACCGGAATGATTTCGTTCGCCGCCATAAGACTGCCGTCGGCGCGGCGGATGCGCATCAGGCACTCATAGAATGCAGGCTTTCGATCGGTGGCCGAGGCCACGGTCTCATAAGCCAGAAAGATGCGCCGCTCATTGAGCGCGGCAACGATCTCGTCGGTGGCGCGCACGTTTTCGCGCCGCGTGGCTTCGCGCTCGACACTGGGCCGGTACGCCGTGAACGAGCCGCGGCGCTGGGCTCTTGCGGCTTCGAGACTGTCCTGCGCGCGGGACAGCGCTTCCGTCACGCTGCGGGCATGACGCGGCGCCGTGATACCGCCGATAGTCACCGTCACTGCGATCGGCCCGGCCGCGGTCGGCACCATGTCGTCGCGGACGCTCGTGAGCATGCGGTCGGCGGCAATCGCCATGTCGTCGGGCGTGCAGTCGCGCAACACCAGGCCGAATTTGTTGCCGGAGATGCGGCCGAGCGTGTCCTTGCCGCGCATCCGGCTGCGCAGCCGTTTGGCCACGACGCGGATCACTTCGTCGGCGATATCGAAGCCGTAGGATTCGTTGATGCGCGACAGGTGATCGATCGCGACCAGCAGAAACCCGCAAGACGAGCGGAAGCGCAGCGCCTCCTCGATTGTGTCTTCGAGCAGTTCGGTGAGGCGGTGGCGGTTTAACTCGCCGGTCAGCCCATCGTAGCGGGCAAGGAAGGTAAGCTGGCGCTCTTGTTCGTAGCGCTCGTTAATGACGCGGATGACGCCAAGAGCGCGCTGCGGCTTGCCATCCGCGCCCGCGAACCAGCGGCCGGTATCCTCGACCCACAGTTTTGTCTCTGAGGCGGGATCGGGCCGGATACCATATTGAATCTGATAAGCGACGCCGTGTCCGTCGTCGCGGGTGTTCGATTGCATGACGGCGTCGAAGCGCGCTTGGGCGTTCTCGGCATCGAGAATCTGCGCATAGGCGCGGCCGGTCGATATCGCCGCCGGATCGCGCACGAGCAGGACCTCGGCGGCGTTGTTGCCCCACAACAGCACATCGGTGTCGATGCGCCAGTCGTAGGCGGCTTCGCCTACTGCGGCGAGAATTTGCGCGGCGTCGAAGGGAGCGCCGGGCGGTTTGTCGGCTGAGCTCACGCTTCCGGACTCATCGTGAAATTGCGGCTTGCGAAGGACGCCCGCTAAAGCGATACGGACTTCGCCATCAAAGGTAACGGCAAGACCTTAAACAATTCGGTAAACGGCGGCGTCGGCGGCGTCCCGCATTTTGCGGCACGCCGATTGCGATCTCCTGACAGAGCGTGAAGCAACGTCCCGTTCCGGGACAGGAGATGCCGCGGTGAACAGTACTCTCGTCCCGGTGCGCCCGATTAACCGAGACAGCGAGACGCCGCGCGTCGTGGGCCGCCCGGATGCTGGCTTTATCGCTCATCTCATCGCCACTTCGGCGCAAGCGCCGCAAACCCGTGCCCGCCGCCGCGCCGAGCCCAGGGAGGCCATCAGCGCCTATCGCGGACTAGGCCAGAGGCCGAGTGTGCCCGGCCGGGTCCTTGCGCGCTCCCTCTAAGCCTTGGAATTTGCGGGCATTCTGCGCTCGGCCGGCGGCCCAGCTTGGATCGGCATCGGCCATCCGAATCGCGAGCCCTTGTACCTTGCGGACAGCTCACGCAAATGATGCCCGCGGAGCTAGTGTGTGACCTATACCGTCAAAGAGATCTTCAAGACGCTGCAAGGCGAGGGCGCCCAGGCGGGCCGGCCTGCAGTGTTCTGCCGGTTCGCCGGCTGCAATCTGTGGTCCGGCCGCGAGCAGGATCGCGCCACGGCGACCTGCCAATTCTGCGATACCGATTTTGTCGGCACCGACGGGCCGGGCGGCGGCCGTTTCGAGGGTGCCACAGAGCTGGCGCGGGCAATCGGGGAGGCTTGGGCGAGCAAGGCGCCGCAACGCTTTGTGGTCTTCACCGGCGGCGAGCCGCTCTTGCAGCTCGATCCGGAATTAATCGAGGCCGTACATCGCTTAGGGTTTGAGATCGCGGTGGAAACCAATGGCACCCAAGACGCCCACGACGGCATCGACTGGATTTGCGTCAGCCCGAAAGCTGGCGCGCCGTTGAAGCAGACGAATGGTCATGAACTGAAGCTTGTCTATCCGCAGCGCGGCATCGATCCGGCCGACTTGCTTGGCCTGAGATTTGATTATTTCTGGCTGCAGCCGATGGACGGCCCCGATCGCGCCGCCAATACGGCGGCCGCGATTGACTATTGCCTCGCACATCCGCACTGGCGGCTGAGCGTGCAGATGCACAAGCTCGTTGGAATTCCGTGATGTTGGAAATCAGCAAACAATTCAGATTCGAATCCGCGCACACTTTGCATCGCGGCGCCGATGCCACATCGGTGCGTGACGCCAGCAAGCGCATTCACGGCCATTCCTATCGCGCGGAAGTCGTGGTGCGCGGCAAGGCCGATCCGAAGAGCGGCATGGTTCTCGATTTCGGCGTTCTCGAACGCGCGATCGAAGAGGCGCGCTCCGGCCTCGACCATCATTTCCTCAACGAAGTGCCGGATCTTGGTCCGGCGACCATGGAAAATCTGTCGATCTGGATTTGGCGCAAGGTCGCAGCAAATTGCGCCGGGCTGAGCTGCGTTACGGTTTTCCGTGACTCGACCGGCGAGAAATGCAGCTATTTCGGCCCGAATACCGCAGCGTGAACGCTGCTTGCGCGTCAGGAGACCGGGCTGTCAACTTCGATCTGCCGCCGCGACGCGCGCATGCCGATGATGAAGCCCGCCAGCACGTCGACCAACGCGATGGCCATCAGCAGAAAAAACGTCGAGGTCGCGGCCTGCGGCACCAGCAAAAATTCGACCAGCATGGCGATAAAAAGAATCATCGCGAGAATATGATCCATGACGCTGCGCATGCCCATGCGCGTTGCCTTGATCAATTCGATCCAGAGCAAAAAGATCGCGAAAGCGATCAGGACGTCCTCCCAGCTCAGCACCCAGTCGGTGCCCGACATCATGTGCACGGTCGTCACCGGGGCGGTCCAGCTGACGCCCGGAGTGAGGAACGCGATCATGTTGTAAATGGCGAAGGGAATCAGAAGGAGCGGGAAGCCGAGCACGAACATGACGGAGTTCTTTCGTCACACAGCTCTTTGATCACACGACTCTCTCAAGAAGCGCACCTGCCGCCGGTTGCAGCGGCAGCCGAACGAGCGAAGCCTTTACGCCTCGCTCTTCTTCTTCATCACCTGCCGGCCGCGATACATGCCGGTCTTCAAGTCGATATGGTGCGGACGGCGCAGCTCGCCGGAATCCTTGTCTTCGACATAGGACGGTGCCTTCAGCGCGTCCGCGGACCGGCGCATGCCGCGTCTGGACGGCGAAGTTTTTCGTTTCGGCACGGCCATGGGGGTCGTTCTCCTGGTAGATCGTATTACTTGGGGTGGCGCGCTTATAGAAGAACAGGCCCGGTAATGCTAGGGGCCGTTACGGGCTTTTAATGCAGGCCGCAAGCCCCGAAAATTCCTCGGAACGGCGCTCATAAAGACCCGCCAGCCGGCGGACCAGGATGCCGGGCGTCCGGGCGCTGCGCCGGTAAGGATTGGGCAGGATCGCGGCGAGCGCGGCCGCCTGGTATCCGGTAAGGTCGCGGGCCGACTTGCCGAAGGCCCAACGCGAACCGGCCTCGGCGCCGAATTCCCCGTTTGGGCCCAATTCGACGATGTTGAGATAGATTTCCAGGATCCGCCGTTTCGGCAAAACCAGGTTCAGCCACAGTGCCAGCGGGATTTCGAGCGCTTTGCGGACGTAGCTGCGGCCCTGCCAAAGGAAAAGATTCTTGGCGGTCTGCTGGGTAATGGTCGAAGCGCCGCGCGACTCGCCGACATCGCCGGATTGCCGCAACGCCTCGCGCATGGCGCCAAGGTCGATGCCGCGGTTGTGACAGAAGGTGCCGTCCTCGGCGACGATGACAGCAACCGGCAAAGCCGGCGATATATGGGTCAACGGCACAGTGATGCGCTCGACGCGCGAACCGGTCGCCCATCGCCACAGCATTGGTGTCGAGATTGGATCGATGAACCGGTAAAACGGCGCGATCACATAAGGGGCAACAACCAGCACCGCGACCACGATGGCGAATAGCAGAAGAGGGCGCCGCCATCCACGCGCCATCGCGCATCAATCCCGCGCGTAACCGATCAGCGGCTTCTTCTTGCGGCCGAGCATGATCAAGAGCGTCGCGACCACGCCGACCACAGCCCAGGCCGGCAGGTCAAAGCTCCGTTGCAGATATGGGTCCCAAGCCCAGACGAATTTCAGCTTCAGCCAGTTCTGCGCCTGGTTGAGGCTGGTCTGGTCGATGATGGCCCAGACATCGCCGACCTTGGTGTAGACTAGGTCATGATTGGCGATCGATTTGGTGCCGTCATAGACGAAGAACACGAAGGCGGTCGCCAATAGGCAAAGGCCGAGAAAGCGAAGCAGGAATCTGATCATCGGAAGTCTGACTGCGCGGGATGGGGCTGCAGATGAATTCTGCCGATTAACGCAACGACGGGTCGGTCGTCCTCGTAAACACTCGAATCGTCTGGCGCAGGCATTACCCTTCTGCGCCTACTTGTTCAATGCGGCGCTTTTCGCCACACAGCATTGCAAAGCCGTATTGCAAGCCATCAGGCGGCCTTCCCCCGCGCTCCCCTTGAGCATAGGCCACCCGGTTCGCTAAAGTTCCCTTCGCCCGCCATACCCAGTTGCTAGTACCCCATAGGAAATTGAAATGGCTTCCAAAAATGGCGGCGCGTCGCACCGCCCCACTTTCACCGACCAAGAAGCCCTGCTGTTCCACAGCCAGGGCCGGCCCGGAAAACTCGAAGTTGTTGCCACCAAGCCGATGGCGACGCAGCGCGATCTGTCGCTCGCCTATTCGCCCGGAGTCGCGGTGCCGGTGCTGGCCATCGCTGAAGACGAATCCAAGGCCTTCGACTACACGACCAAGGGCAATTTCGTCGCCGTCATCACCAACGGCACCGCCATTCTCGGCCTCGGCAATCGTGGTGCTCTCGCCGCCAAGCCGGTCATGGAAGGCAAATCGATCCTGTTCAAACGCTTCGCCGATATCAATTCCATCGATATCGAAGTGTCGACCGAAGACCCCGAAGAATTCATCAATTGCGTCAAGCTGCTCGGCAAGGGCTGGGGCGGCATCAATCTCGAAGACATCAAGGCGCCGGAATGCTTCATCATCGAGCAAAAGCTGCGCGAGCTGCTCGATATCCCGGTGTTCCATGACGATCAGCACGGCACCGCCATCATCGCCGCGGCAGGTCTCATCAATGCGCTCGAGCTCACCGGCCGCGAGATCAAAACCACCAAGCTGGTCTGCAACGGCGCCGGCGCCGCTGGCATCGCCTGTCTGGAACTCCTTCGCGCCATTGGGTTCCGCCCGGAGAACCTGATCCTCTGCGACACCAAAGGCGTGATCTATGAGGGCCGCACCGACGGCATGAACCAGTGGAAGTCGGGCTTTGCGGTCAAGACCAAGGCGCGCACGCTGGCCGAGGCCTTGGCCGGCGCCGACGTGTTCTTCGGCCTCTCGGTGAAGGGCGCGGTGACCAAGGACATGGTGAAGTCCATGGCCGACAAGCCGATCATCTTCGCCATGGCCAATCCGGATCCGGAGATCACAGCCGAAGAGGTTGCCGAAGTGCGCAACGACGCCATCATGGCGACCGGCCGCTCCGATTATCCGAACCAGATCAACAATGTGCTCGGGTTTCCCTACATATTCCGCGGCGCGCTCGACGTCCGCGCCCGCGCCATCAATATGGAAATGAAAATCGCAGCCGCGCACGCGCTCGCCAGACTGGCGCGCGAGGATGTGCCCGACGAAGTCGCGGTGGCTTACGGCGCGCGGCCGAAATACGGGCCGGACTACATCATTCCGGTGCCGTTCGATCCGCGGCTGATCTCCGACATTCCTTCGGCGGTGGCAAAAGCGGCGATGGAGTCCAATGTCGCGCGGCGGCCGATCACCGACATGGACGCCTATCGCCAGCAATTGCGCAGCCGGCTCGATCCGATCGCAGGCGTTCTCACCAATGTCTATGAACGGCTGCGGCGGCGGCCGCGCCGCGTTGTCTTCGCCGAGGGCGAAGAAGAGCAGGTGATCCGGGCGGCTGCGAGCTTTGTGCACCAGGGCCTTGGTACGGCGCTGCTTTGCGGCCGCGAACGGCGGGTCCGCGAAACGGCGGAAGCGCTCGGCGTCGAGCTTGGCCGCGGCATCGAGATCATCAATGCGGCAATGACGTCACGCAACGCCGCCTATGCCGCTTACCTTTACGAGCGGCTGCAGCGCCGCGGCTTTCTGCAGCGCGACTGCCAGCGCCTGGTCAACCAGGACCGCAATCACTTCGCCGCCTGCATGGTTGCGCTGGGCGATGCCGACGCCATGGTCACCGGCGTCACCCGTAACTTCTCGGTGGCGCTGGAAGATGTGCGGCGCTGCATCGACGCCAAGCCCGGCCACCGCGTGATGGGCGTCTCGCTGGTGCTGGCGCGCGGCCGCACCGTGCTGGTCGCTGACACCGCAGTCACCGAACTGCCTACGGCCAGTGAAATGGCCGAGATTACGATCGAGGCAGCGCGCGTCGCGCGTACGCTGGGCTACGACCCGCGGGTGGCGCTGCTGGCGTCCTCGAACTTCGGTTATCCGGTGAGCGAGCGTTCCACGCGCGTGCAGGAGGCGGTGCAGATCCTCGACAGCAAGCATGTCGATTTCGAATATGACGGCGACATAGCAGCCGACGTCGCGCTCAATATGGAGCTGCGCGAAACCTATCCGTTCTGCCGGCTGTCCGGGGCGGCCAATGTGCTGATCATGCCGGCGATCCACTCGGCTTCGATCTCGACCAAGCTTTTGATGGAGATGGGCGGGGCGAATGTGATCGGGCCGATGCTGGTGGGGCTCGATCGCTCGGTGCAGATCGTGCCGCTGTCGGCCAACGACGCCCAGCTCGTCAATATGGCGGCGCTCGCCGCCTTCAACGCGGGCGGGTGAACCGCCTCGCATATTCGAGCGTTAACCCTGTTGCGGCGGCCGCGAGACTTGCGGTGATTGATTCACCATGCCGAAACCAGTGTCGGTTAGCGTGCCGCGCGCTCGCCAGCGGCGGCTCGAATGTGTCGTGGTTCATGCAGCATTTTGTCTCTCTCGCTCCGGATCTGTTCGCGCTCGAGATCAACGGCTTGGTCAAGAGCTTTGACCGGCCCGCGGTCGATCACCTCGATCTCACCGTGCGTGCTGGCGAATTCTATGCGCTGCTGGGGCCGAATGGCGCCGGGAAGACCACGACACTGCGCATGATCGCGGGGCTCCTTCGCCCCGACGCCGGCACGATCCGTGTCGCCGGCATCGACGCGCTGGCCGATCCGGTTCGCGCCAAGCATGTGATGGCGTGGATTTCCGACGAACCGATGATCTACGACAAGCTGACGCCGCAGGAATATCTTGAATTCATCGCCGGCCTGTGGGACATCGCGCCGGAGCTTGCTGCGCCGCGCGCACATGAGCTGTTGCACTGGCTCGCCCTCCTGCCGCATGCGCATGAGCGCTGCGAAGGCTTCTCCAAGGGCATGCGGCAGAAAGTGGCGCTGGCCGGCGCGCTTGTCCATGACCCGCAGGTGATCATTCTCGACGAGCCGTTGACTGGGCTAGACGCCGGCTCGGCGCGGCAGGTCAAGAATGTGCTGCGCGAGCGCGTGCGCGCCGGCGGCACCATCATCATGACCACGCATATTCTCGAAGTCGCCGAGCGCATGGCTGACCGCATCGGCGTTATCGCGCACGGTAAGCTTATCGCCGAAGGCACCCTCGAAGAGCTGCGCCGGCAAGCCGGCAACAGAAACGCCGGGGTCGCCGGCGGCGCCAGCCTCGAAGACACTTTCCTCGCCCTGGTCGCCGAGCAACCGCAAGCGGCGTGATGGCGCATCCGGCCACAGCGCTTTGGTTTGCAAGGCACGAGTGGCGCCTAGCTTGGCGCGACTGGCTTTCGATGATGACGGCCGGCCGGCGCGAGCGCCTGCCGCGCGCGCTGATCGCCATCGCGGCGTTTGTTATCCTCATGCACGTTGTCGCCTTCTGGATGGTCGGCCGCTATGCCAATGCGGTGCCGGATAAGGCGACGCTGGTCGCGATTTCCGCGAGCATTCTGCTGTCGTGGCTGCTGATGGTGTCGCAGGCCATGGAAACGACGACGCGCGCGTTCTACACGCGCTCCGATCTCGATCTTATTTTGTCGTCGCCGGTATCAGCGGCGAAGCTGTTCGCGGTGCGCATCGCAACCGTCGCGCTGGCGATGGCGCTGATGGCGCTGCCGCTCGCAGCGCCGTTCATCGACGTGCTGATCGCGCACGGCGGCTGGCGCTGGCTCGGCGCTTACGGACTGATTGTCGCGATGGGCGCGGCGGCAACCGCGCTGGCGGTCGGCCTGACGGTGGCGCTGTTTCGCCTGGTCGGACCGAAACGCACACGGTTTGTGGCGCAGGTCGTTGCCGCGGTGATCGGCGCCGCTTTTGTCATCGGCCTTCAGGTGACCGCGATCCTGTCCTACGGCACGCTGTCGCGCACGTCCGTCGTTGAATCGCAGACCATGGTGGCACATGCCCCCGGTCTCGACAGTTTTGCCTGGTGGCCGGCGCGCGCGGCGCTCGGTGACGGCTTGGCGCTCGCGGGCGTGCTGGCGTTGAGCTTGGCTTTGCTTGCCGCCGTCATTGCGCTCGTTGCGCCGCGCTTTGGCGAATATGCGGTGACGGCGTCGAGCAATGCGGGTTCGCCGGCGCAGAATGCGCGCCGCGCGACAAAATTTCATTCGACATCGCCGCGCGGCGCGCTGCGCCGCAAGGAATGGACGCTGCTCCGTCGCGATCCCTGGCTGGTATCGCAGACCCTGATGCAGATGCTCTATCTCATTCCGCCGGCGGTCTTGCTGTGGCGCAGTTTCGACGACGGCAACGGCGCCTATCAATTGCTGGTGCCGGTTCTGGTCATGGCGGCGGGGCAACTCGCCGGCGGCCTCTCCTGGCTTGCGATTTCCGGCGAAGACGCGCCGGACCTCGTCGCCACCGCGCCGATTCCGCCGTGCTTTGTCATCCGTGCCAAGATCGAGGCCGTGCTCGGCGTCATCGCCATCGTCTTTGCGCCCTTGATCCTGGTGCTCGCTATCGCATCGCCCCGGCATGCGCTGATCACTTGCGGCGGCATTGTCGTTGCCGCCGGCGCCGCGATCTCGATCCAACTGTGGTTCCGCGGCCAGGCTAAGCGCAGCCAGTTTCGCCGCCGTCAGGTCTCCTCTCGCGTCGCGACCTTTGCCGAGGCCTTCTCCTCGATCGGCTGGGCGGCGACTGCGGCCGTCGCCGCGGTCAATCTTTGGCTTGCCGTTGCGCCCGGCTTGATTGCGCTTGCCGTCGTGGCCGGAGCCCGCTTCATGAGCCCGCGCCCGAAACACGCGTAAATCCGGCGTTTAGCGCGTGTTCCGGAAAAGTGGACCCCGGTTTTCCGACAAGGACATGCGCAAAATCAAAAATCTCCCGCTATGCTGTTTTGCCACGGCGTCATCCGTGTCGGCGGCTCGACGCGGCCGCGCGAGGTGTGATTAAACACGGCTCCCGTTACCATTCCGTCACGGCGCTGCCGCTTCCTAGGCGCCTCACCGGCGGAGCAATAAACGACGCGGGCCTTGCATATGGCGGGGCATGACGAAACGAGGGTGGAACGTTCCGAATGATCCCGTTCGAAATGGCGGAGCCGGCGTCGCTTGATGAAGCGTTAGCGCTGCTCGATCCGGAAGATCCGACGATCCGCCCGGTGGCGGGCGGCACCGCGCTGATGCTGATGATGAAGGCCGGCGTGTTTCAGCCGAGCCGCCTCGTCTGCCTGCACAAGATCGAGCCGGAACATGCGCGCATCGCTGTCACCGACCAGGGCGAATTGCGCATCGGCGCTTTGGCGACGCTGAGCCAGCTTGAGCACGACGCCAATGTCGCCAAACTCTTTCCAATCCTCAAAAATGGCATGCAGCGTCTCTCCAATCCGCGCGTACGCAATGTCGCCCGCGTTGGTGGTGCACTAGCGCATGGCGATCCGCATATGGATCTGCCGCCGGTGCTCACCGCGCTCGGCGCGCGGATCACGATTGCCAGTGCCAAAGGCAGCCGCGAATTGCCACTGGGGCAGCTTTACTCCGGCTATTACGAGACGGTTCTGGAAAAGAACGAGCTTATTACCGCAGTAACCGTGCCTGCGCTCGGCGCACGCAAGGCCGCCTATATGAAGGTGACCTCGCGTACCGTCGAAGATTGGCCGGCGCTCGGCGTCGCCGTGACGTTTGCGCTCAAGGACGGCATGATGCGCGATCCCGTTGTCGTCGTGAGCGCCGCAACAGAAAAAGTCACGCGCATGGCGGGCGTGGAAAAGCTGCTGCAAGGCGCCGCCGCCGATGACGCCGTTCTTACGCGCGCCGGCGATGCCGCCGCCGAAGAAGCCTCGATCCTGTCCGATGCGCACGGCTCTGCTGCTTATAAACGCGAACTGTTGCGGGTCTATCTGCGCCGCGCCGTGCAACGGGCGCTCGGTCAAGATACCCTGAAGGTGGCGGGATGAATCAGGTCGGACGCAATATTCCCCGTCTTGAAGTCCGCGCCAAGGTCACTGGTCGCGCCGATTATACGCATCATCTGCGCCTGCCCGGCATGCTCTACGGCAAAGTGTTCCGCTCAACGGTGCCGCATGGACGTATTGTCAGCATCGATACAGCGGCGGCAAAAGAACTTCCCGGCGTCCATCGCGTCGTCACCGGCGCCGATATTCAGAAACTCATCCCTGAGCCCTATTACGGACCCGCCTTTCACGATCAGCCAATTCTGGCGCTCGGCAAAGTGCGTCACGTCGGCGAGCCGGTCGCTGTGGTGCTGGCGAGCGATCCGCATGTCGCCGAACAGGCGGTGCAACTGATCTCCGCCGAATACGAGGAACTGCCGGCGGTCTATGACGAAGTCGCGGCCATGCAGCCGGACATTCTGGTGCATGACGTCCTCAAGCCGGCCGGCACCTTCGCCGATCTGAAACATCTGAAGGGCCGCGGCGGCACCAATGTCGCGCTCGATTATCATTTGCGGCGCGGCGATGCCGAGGCCGCCATGGCCAAAGCCGATCACGTGCTCGAGCACACCTTCAAGACGCAGCAATGCCTGCATCTCGCCTTCGAGCCGTTCGTGTCGGTGGCTGAGCCCGGCGACAACAAGCTCACCATTTATACCGCGAACCAGTCGCCATCCTTCGTACGCATCGAGATCGCGCGCTTGTTCGGCTGGCCGGAAAATCGCGTCCGCGTGAAGGTGCCGTATCTCGGCGGCGGCTTTGGCGGCAAGCTCTACATCAAGCTCGAGGCGCTGGTGGCGGCGCTGTCAATGATGGTCCGCCGTCCGGTCAAGATCGCGCTGACCATGGAAGAGCAGTTCTACATGATCACCAAACATCCGACGACCTTCCGCATCAAGAGCGGGGTCAACAAGGATGGCAAGATCGTCGCGCGCAGCTGTGAAGTGTTTTGGAACGGCGGCGCCTATGCCGATATTGGTCCGCGCGTGGCGCAGAAATCCGGTTTCACCGCCGCCGGACCCTACGACATCGATAATGTCAGCGTCGATTCTTATGAGCTCTATACCAATCGCACGCCGGCCGGCGCGCTGCGCGGCTTCGGCATTCCGCAGCTGGTCTGGGCCTACGAATCCCACACCGATCTGATCGCGCGCGAACTCGGCATGGATCCGGTGGAGTTCCGCCGCAAGAATTTGCTGCGCGACGGTCGCCCGCAAGCGAGCGGCACGGTGCTCAATGACGCCGCTATTCCCGAAGTCTTTGAAGCGCTTGTTGCGCGCATGAACTGGAATGCGCCGTTTAATCGCGGCACCGGCACGCTCAAGCGCGGCCGCGGTGTCGCCATCGCGCTCAAAGCGGTGATTTCTCCGACCACATCGGCTGCGATCATCAACATAGCCGCCGACGGCAGCATCACGCTCTTCACCGGCACCGTCGATATGGGGCAGGGCTCGGACACCGCTTATGCGCTGATTGTCGCCGAGGTCCTCGGCGTCGCCGCCGAAGACGTCCGTGTCATTCATTCCGATACCGACGTGACGCCTTATGACATGGGCACGCTCGGCTCGCGTTCGCTCTACCACATGGGCAATGCGGTGCGGCTCGCCTCCGAGGATGCCCGCGCCAAACTGCGCGCCCTCGCCGTCGAAGCCGGCCTGCCCGAAGGCACTAATTACCCGCCGGTCGAAATCTTCAAGAAGCGCTTCGGCATGCAGGCCGGCACTGTGATCGGCTCGGCGAACTTCGTGCCGAGTTATAGTCCACCGGACGCCAAGGGTATGTCCGAGAACGTCACGCCGTTCTGGATGGTCGGCGGCTCCGGCGTTGAACTCGAGGTCGATACCGAGACCGGACACATTCGCATTTTACGGCTCGTCAATGCCGCCGATTGCGGCAAGCCGATTAATCCCGCCGTCGCCAAGACGCAGCTCACGGGAGCGGCGATCATGCAACTTGGATTCTCGTTGTCCGAAGCAATGCAGCTCGACGGCGGCCAGGTCACCAACGCCTCGCTCGCCGATTACAAAATTCCCGGCATCGCCGACATCCCGCCGATGGAAAGCGAGCTGGTCACCGCCGAACAGCATACCGGCCCGTTCGGCGCCAAAGGGCTCGGTGAGTCCGGCACGTTCGGCGTGTCACCGGCGATCGCCAATGCGATCCACGACGCCATCGGTGTTCGTATCACGGAACTGCCGATCACGGCCGAAGCGGTGCTGCGCGCGTTGCGGGCCAAGGAAGGCCGCCCGCTGGACGACGAATGATTGGATGAACCATGGGCATGCAGGTCATTAATTTCACGCTGAACGGCGAGGCGGTCTCGACCGTAATCGAGCCGCATCGCAACCTCGTTGAATTGTTGCAGCGCTTCGATCTTCTTGGCGCACGCGAAAGCTGCGGCCAGGGCCTGTGTGGCTGCTGCACGGTTTTGGTTGACGACGTTGCCGTGTCCGGCTGCCTATATTTCGGGGTCTGGGTCGACGGCAAGAAAGTCACGACCGTCGAGCATCTCGATGCCGACGGGTCATTGTCCAAAGTGCAGCAGGCCTTCATCGATTGCGGCGCGTTTCAGTGCGGGTTCTGCACGCCGGGTTTCGTGCTTATGACGCATCAATTGCTCAAACAAAATCCCTCCCCGAGCGACGACGACATCAAGCATTATCTCTCGGGCAATCTGTGCCGTTGCGCCGCCTATCCGGAAATCATCGACGCGGTGAAGCGGGCGGCGAATGCCTGACGACAAACGCCCCGTCATGGCGGGGTGGCGCGCAGTAGTTCGGCGCGCAATGTCATAATCTGTCTAAAGCCGATCGGGAAACATCAGCCGGTAGCGGACGAAATCGTCCGCCTTGACGAATTGGTCGTAGAGCCGGCGTGCCGGATTGGTCTCGCGCGTGTGCCAATAAAGCCGCGACCAGCCTTCGGCTTTGGCGCGATCTATAATGTCCGCGATCAACATTCGGCCGACGCCACGGCCACGGAATTGCGCTGCCACGAACAGGTCCTCAAGATAACAGATCGGCGTGATGACCCACGTGCCTTCGTGGAGAACACAAGTGTCAAATCCGGCAACACAATCATCGACACAGGCAAGGCGACCGAAAACCGGCGCGGCCGGATCGAGAATGCGCTGCCAGGTTCGCGCTGTAACGGCCTCTGGCACCGAGGTTTCGTAAAATGCATTGTAGCCCGACCACAGCTCCCGCCATGCCGCCTCGTCGGCGGGCAGTGGGTCGCGTATGAATGCGGTCCTGTCGGGCATCGGTTCAACGTTACAGGATTTGCGGACGGGTCATGAATTGTTTTCGTTTTTCCCGGGTTCTGATCCTCGTACCCGTATTCGCCGTGCTGATGCCGGGCACAGTGGCGGCCGGCTTTGATTGCACAGGAAAAGACTCCGACCAGTTCAAGACGATTTGCCATGACGCCGAAATCATGCGGCTCGATCGGGCGGTCGATGCCAGTCTCGCGCGGGCGCAACACGCCGTCGATCCGGTGACTGCCATGCTGCTCCGTCGCGATCAAAATTGGGTCATGGAGATTGCCGGGGGCGCCTATGCGCAATTTAACGGCGCCGACGATCTGCGGCGGCAGGGCATCATCGCGGTGCTGCAGCAGCGCCTGGCCATGCTCGACCATATGGCAAGCCGCGCCGACGGCATCGCCGGCGAATGGAGCAACGCGCTCGGATCCGCAAAGTTCGCGGCCAGGCCAAACGGAGTATTCCACGTCGACCTTCGCACCAAAGCTCACTATTGGGACCGCGATCAGCCGGGATGTGCGCTCGCGGCCGATATCAAGCAAGGCGATGACGGCTGGCTGTCCGGCCCGGCGGTCGCGGTTGCGGACGACAAGGAGCCGCTGACAGTCGCACCGGACGCACGATTCATGCTGCGCGCCCGGTTGCAGGCCAACACGCTGCGCGTCGTGATCGCGCGCGACAGCGATAATTCTGCCTGCCAGCCGGTGGAAGGCTTCACCGCATCCTACTTTCCGATGGTCGGCGCATCTGCGGCCATTGCAGCGAACACGCCGCGGTCCATGACTGCGCCTTCGTTTACTTGCGCGACGGCGAAGAATTCCGACGAGCAGGAAATTTGCGCCGATCCCGAGCTTGCGGAGAAGGATGTCGCCATCGCCGCAGCTTATAACGATGCGCTGCATCGTCTCGATCCAAAGAGCGCAGAATATCTGCGCGACGATGAGCGTGCCTGGGTCGCCGGCAACACGGACGCCTACGATTCCCAGATCCATGCCGCCTGGGACAAGCAAAGCTATTTCATGCACCACACCGACAACGCGCGCCAGGCGCTCTATCTCCGCCTCAAGGAACGGCTGGCGATGCTGAAGAACCTCGATGAGAAGCGCGAAGGCGAGGAAGGGCTGTGGGTCGGCTATAACGCCATGCTTGCGATCGCGCCGGATAAGGACAAGCCGGGCATGCTGCAAGCCGCCGGACACAAATGGGAAACCGGCGACTGGAAAAGCCACTGCGACTTCGACGCCGACGGCAAGATGGCCGGCGGAAATTTCAAGACCGGCGACGAATTTCCCAAACTCGCGCGGGATGCCGCGACCTTGACGCTTGGGGACGAGAAAAACCAACCCGGCTATTGCGAGCGGATGAAAAGTCCCAACGCACGGCTGTTTCCGGTCAAGGCCGGCGCCGACGTCGGCTTCAACGACGATCGTATTCGCTAGCGACTAGCGCATGACCCCGAAAAGTGGAAACCGGTTTTCGGATAAGGTCATGCGCAAAAGAAAACCTACTTCAAGGCCGCGATGAAGCGCTCTTTGATGGCGTGACCGTCGCGCAGCGGCAGAACACGAGGCGTGTCCTCGGATGTGATGCGGGCATTGACCAGAAACGGGCCTTCGCCGCGATGAAGGAGAGAGCGCACTTCGCCGGACTGTTCAATGTTCGAGACTTCGCGCGCCTGCCTGAACCGGCAGGCCAAAGCCATGGCGACTGGATCGATGCCGGAATGCGTTGCGCTCGCCTGCATGCCGGTTTCGCCGTAATGCGCGTTGTCGAGCACGACGATGCCGAGATTTTTCGGCTGCTTGACGCCGATCGTCGCGAGGCTGCCGAGCCCCATGAGAAAATCGCCGTCGCCGGTGATCACGGCGATGCGGCGGTCGGGCCGCGCCAAAGCGAGCCCGAGACCGATCATCGCCGTGCCGCCCATCGCGCCCCAGAGATAAAAATTGAGCGGATGATCGCCGGCCGCCGCGGCATCGTAGGTCGCCGAGCCGAGCCCGGTGACGACGAGCAGATCACCGCGGTCGGCCAGAAGCTCACGCACGAATTCGCGGCGGTCGAGCATCATCGCGTCCATTGCTTGCGGCCGATCAGCCGCTGCGACAGCAGGATCGCGACCTGGAGCTTGCCGTCGAAGGCCATGTCGCAGCCGGCGCCGACAATGTCATCGACATCGCTCGCATTGTCGATCCGGTAAGTGAGGAAGCCCGAGAGCTTGAGCACGTTCTCGGTGATCGAGCCCATCGGCACTTGCCACGGATTGAATTCGCCGAACTCGCCGCGCATCGTTACCAGCACGACGCAGCCGAAGCCGCAATTGCGCAGCAGCGAAAACATATTGATGCAATTGCCGACGCCGCTCGATTGCATCAGCAGCGCGGCGCGCTGTCCGCCGAGCGCGGCGCCGGCGACTAGGCCTACGCCTTCCTCTTCCGTGGTCAGGACCACGTCGGCGATATTCGGATCGTCTTGGCACAAATTGATGAGCCGGCTGTGTCCGGCATCGGGCACATAGCCGATCTGGCGGATGCCGACACGCCGGAACTGCGCATAGATCGCGTCCGGCCAGGAGGCGCCGATGTTCGTGTCGATGTCGGTTGGACTGTGCAAGGGAGCACTCGGCCATTGATTGGCGGCGCGCAAGCCGCGCAATGCCGACTATCGCACGCTGCCGCGAAAGGCCAAAGCTGCGGCCGCGGTGCAGTCCGAGCCGAGGCCGGCGCGAGCGGCAACGCGGCTTACACGCGAGAGCGTATGTTACTCGGTGTGGGCAATGCCTGCTTCCTCGACGACCTTAGCCCAGCGCACGATCTCAGATTCAAGAAATTCTTGCAGTTCCTGCGTCGAACCTGTGCCCCTTGGTATCATGCCGAAAACCTTTATGCGCGTGCGCATATCGTCCATGGCCATAATCGCGTTCAGTTCGGCATTAAGCTTGGTGAGCACGGGTTGAGGCACTTGCGCCGGCGCGATGACGCCCTGCCAGGCGGCGGCGTCGTAGCCCGGCACACCCGCTTCGGCGAGCGGCGGCACGTCCGGCAACGCCGCGACGCGTTGTTTGGTCGTGACCGCGAGCGGACGAATTTTTCCGGCATTGATCAGCGGCAATGCCGGGCCGAGATCGCTGAACATCAGTTGAATGTAGCCGCCCATGAGATCGTTGAGGGCCGGCGCCGTTCCGCGATAGGGCACATGCGTCATTTTGATGCCGGCCATATTGGTGAACAGCGCGGCTGCCAGGTGATGAAAGGCGCCGATCCCGCCGGAGCCGTAGCTCAGTGGCCGTTCCTTGGCGAGCTTGATCAGATCCGCGACCTGGTAAACCGGCAGCGATGGACTGACGACCAGAACAAAGGGCACCGTCGCGATCAGTGCGACCAGTGCGAGGTCCTTCGCAGGATCGTAAGGCAGCGATTTATAGAGCGTTACGTCGATGGCCACTGACGACACCGCCATCATGATTGTGTAGCCGTCGGGCGGAGATTTGGCGACAAAGTTGGTGGCAAGTACCGTGCCGGCTCCCGGCCGATTCTCGACGACAAAGGGCTTGCCGAGCCGTTGTTGCAGCTTGTCGGCAAGGAGGCGCCCCAGCGTGTCGGTGCCCCCGCCCGGAGCAAACGGCACGATGAAGGTGACCTGGCGGTCCGGATAGGTTTCGGCGTCTGCGGGATTCTGCGCACGTGCCGCGCCGATCGCGAAGGCAGGCAGAGCGGTGGCTAGCAGGGCGCGGCGCGACAGGTTTATCGTCCGATTTGGCCTGATCTTTTTTGGCCCGGTCCTGGCTGCCATTTTGCACCCTCCCATTGCCTTTTTCTTAATGGTCTTTTGACGGTTAGCTGGTCGTTATCTTGACCCTAATCGGGTCGCCGCGGAATATCGAATCCCGAATCAGGTGAGATAAATGCGCCGTCCGACCATTGCCATTGCTCTTTTTGTCGTGGCTCTGGTCCTCTCAAATGTAAAGCCGGGTTTTGCCTGCCAGGGCGACAAGGTTCTGCTCGCCGAGGACTTCTCGACCGCCGATGCGTCGTGGGGTGCGCAGAACGAAAATTTCTCCATCAAGGACGGCGCGGCCACAATCAAGCCCGACAGTCAGCGCGGCTACAAGGCGCTCGATAACGCCTTCCTGTTCGACGATGCCGACATTTGCGTGACGGTGACTGCGCTCGATATCGGCAAGCCCGAAGCCTCCGCCGGAGGGCTCGTGTTCTGGGCGCAGGATTATCGCAACGCCTATTTTCTGCTGCTGGCGACCAATGGCTATTACAAGATCGGCCGTCTGATGGACGGCGCCTGGGTCAATGCGCCGCTCGACTGGACGCAGTCCGATGCCATCGTGCAGGGCGTCAACAAGCCCAACACCCTGCGTCTGACCATCAAAGGGCAGTCGCTGGCGGTCGAGATCAACGGCAAGCCCGGAGCCGCGTTGCGCGCGCAGTCGCCCGGCGCCTCGAGCCTGATCGGCCTTTATGCCGAGTCCGCCGACAGAGTGGACACCTGGAAGTTCAACGATCTCAAAGTGACCAATGTGAAATGACCGCCGGGCAGGACGGCATCATTGCGCAGCCTGACGGTGCGGAATCCGGTGCGGAATTGGCTCGGGGCCCCGACCAATTTCCATTTCTTGACAGAGCGTTACGGGGTCGTCATAAGAGCGGCCGGTCAGCGCGCATTTGCTTTTGGCCCAGGCTGGGCATCTCGCCGCTAACTATCAGCAGAATCGACTGAAAGAAGCCGGTCCGGACCGCAAAGTCCGAGTATCGGAAATCCGAACACGAGGAAAAAAAGATGTTCGCGGTCTTCAAAACCGGTGGCAAGCAATACCGGGTTGCCACTGAGGATTTGCTCAAGGTCGACAAGATCAAGGGCGAGCCCGGTGAAATCGTCGAATTCGGCGAGGTTCTCGTCGTCGGCGGCGACAGTGTGAAGCTCGGTGTGCCGACCGTTGCGGGCGCAACAGTTGCGGCCCAAGTTCTAGAACAGGGGCGCGGCGGCAAGATCATCGCGTTCAAGAAACGCCGGCGTAAGAATTCGCGCCGTAAGATCGGCCACCGTCAGGAATTCACGCTTCTGCGCATCACCGAAATTCTGACCGACGGTCAGAAGGCGAGCAAGGAAGCGAAGCCGCGGCCAAAGCGCGAGCCGAAGCCAAAGGTTGCCGCGGAAGCGAGCGCCGAAGGCGATAGCCCCAAGGTTGCCGCAAAGGGCAAAACTGCGGCGGCCAAAGGCAAAAAGAAGTGATTTTGGAAAGTGATGCTTCTGTCACGAATCCTGTATAACCCCTAGCTAGAGAGTTTCGGAGGCCAGCAATGGCACACAAAAAAGCAGGCGGATCCTCGCGTAACGGCCGCGATTCGGCGGGCCAGCGTCTGGGGCTGAAGATTTTCGGCGGCGAGGCTGTGGTCGCCGGCAACATCATCGCGCGCCAGCGCGGCACCAAATGGCATCCGGGCCGCAATGTCGGCCTTGGCAAGGACCACACGTTGTTCGCGTTGATCGACGGCAAAGTTGAGTTCCGTACCAAAGCCAAGGGCCGCATTTTCGTATCGGTACTTCCGATGGCGGAGGCTGCGGCGCAGTAATACGGTGGATCATATGAGGTCTGCCGGTATCCAGTCGAACCGGCGGACCCAGATGGGCTCCGATTAAGGGGGAGACCGGGATGCCGGCTCCCCCTTTCGGTTTTTCTGCAGGAGCCCAGGCGATGACTTTATCGAACTCAAAGCCTCCCGCAACGCGTGCTTGAGCGTTGCCTTCCCGTCCTCGAGACCGAGCGGCTGGTGCTGCGCGCGCCGCGTCTTGCCGACGTGAAGGCCATCGCACGTCTCGTCAACGATCGCCGCATTGCGGAGAACACCGCGCGTGTTCCGTACCCTTATGGCGTCGCGGATGCCGAGCAATTTCTCGAACTCAGTCAATCGGCGAGACGGCGAAGCGACGTTCGCTATCGTGTTGAAAGGCGAAATCATCGGCATGTGCGGTATCGAGCCGCGCGAAGCCGCCGCCGAGCTCGGCTATTGGCTCGGCGTGCCGTATTGGAATCGCGGCTATGCCACCGAAGCGGTGCGGGCGGTGATCGACCACGCGTTTGGCGATCTCGAGCACGATGCCTTGCAGGCCGGTTCACGCGTCAGCAATCCGGCGTCGCGCCGCGTTCTGGAGAAGTGCGGCTTTCAATGGACGGGTGTCGGCCTCTACCGCATCCGCGCCATCAAATCCTCGGCGCCGCTCGATCGCTTCCGCCTCGATCGCGGCCTGTGGGCCTCGCTCAAGGCCTGGGGACGAGTCAAAGAGGTCGCCTAGAGCATGATCCCGAAAGGTGGAAACCGGTTTTCGGAAAAGATCACGCTCTAACAAAGAAATCCGGTTCGGCGAACCTCGCCCCACCGCATGACGTCACTGCCCCGCGTTTTGCGCGGCGGCGAAAAAAGGCGCGAGCTTGTCGACCAGGGCCGGGCCGAAATGCGCTTGCGGATTTGACGGCGGATCGTGATCCATCATTTCCCAGCCTTGGATCAGCACGCGGGCATGGCTGAAGGCTTGGGCGAAATCTGCACCGGGATGCAGACTTTGCCGGAAGAACGCGTCGCCGAAATAGGTCCAATCGCGTTCCGGCGCGCAGCCGAATGAGGTATGCGTCGCGTCGGCTGCCGTCAACACGATAGTATTGTCGTTGGCAAGCGGCGGCAGAAAGATTCCGGAGAAGCAGGCCGACACGATCACCACGCGGTTCTTGATGCCTTCGCTGTCGAGCGTCGAGGCAACCTGTTGCGGCGTCAGTTCGGTGGTCTTGCCGGGTACTTGCAGCGCGAAGCCGGTTTGCTCGCCGTGCGAGGTCATGAAGAGAACCAGAACATCCTGGCCTTTGTTCATGGCGCCGCCGATGCCATGGATGGCGGCGGTGAAATTTTGCAGATCGGCGAGCGGCGCGGTGCCGAGCGATGCGCGATTGTTGATCAGCTTGACGGTGCGGTCCTTGATCGGCAGTACGCTGGCGATCGCGTCCAATCCGCCGTCGAGCTCCTTGATAAACACATCCTGCTCGGCCCAGCCGGCGATGCCGAGCGCATAGACATTGGTCGCGTCTTTGCGCGGCGCCAAGCCGGCAATCTCGGCTTTCAGCAGTGCCGATTGCGCCTTCTTGAGTTGCGCGACCTGCGGCGATACCGGCTCGCCGTACTTTTCGCGGTAATAGGCGTAAGCGACTTCCCACCAATTGGCGTCGCGCGCATCGAAATCAGGCGGAACAAATACCGGCGCCTGCGGCACAACCGCATTGACCGCGAAGAGCGCGACCCAAATCGCCGCCGCCGTGCCAAGCGCACGCGGCCGTGACTGCTTTGCAAAACTGCCGATGACGCAGGCCATGGCGCCAACCCACCAGCCGACCGCGACGATGAAGATCGCCACTCCGGTGATCGGGCTCGACCAGAGCGGACCCTCGGCTGCGTCGGGTGCGAGCAGCGGAAAGCCGAGCCTGATCGCCGACGTCACCAGATCCGCCACGACCGAGAGAACGAACATCGCCGAGAGTGCGGTCACGCGCGCGCCCGGGCGCACGAACAAGGCCGCGACGGCGAGCTCAAGCGCGATCCAGGCAACGACGGCGTTGAGTCCGTAGGGATTGAAGGCCTGCGACGGAAAGGCCGCGGCGAGCTGCAGCAAGATGCGGACGGCGGCGGTCAGAATGGAAATGCCCAACAGAACCCGCAAACCCACAAGCTGCGGCTCGGCCGTCGTCCGCCAGGCCGCGGCCCTTGCCGCCAGCTTCAAGATACTCCACACCCGGCTGGTTCTCCGTGCAAAATCGGGACAAAATCGCCTGCCGCAATTTTGAATTTCCACACTATATCAGGCAGGCGATGCCGGCCACCTTCTGCGATTGGTGATTGTGCCAGAGGCGGCGGCCCTTTACGTAATTGAGCCATGAAATTTCTCGACGAGGCCAAGGTCTATATTCGCTCCGGCGACGGCGGCAACGGCTGCGTGTCGTTTCGGCGCGAGAAATTCATCGAGTTCGGCGGGCCCAATGGCGGCGACGGCGGCAAGGGCGGCGACGTGGTTGCGGTCGCGGTCGACGGCCTCAACACACTGATTGACTATCGCTATCAGCAGCATTTCACCGCCAAGAACGGCGGCGGCGGCATGGGCAAGGATCGCCACGGCGCCAACGGCGCCGACGCCATGCTGAAGATTCCGGTCGGCACCCAGATCTATGAGGAGGACGGCGAGACGTTGCTCGCCGATTTCACCGAGGTCGGCCAGCGCATCGTGCTCGCGCGCGGCGGCAATGGCGGCTTCGGCAATGCCTATTTCAAGTCCTCGACCAACCGTGCGCCACGCCACGCCAATCCCGGTCAGCTCGGGGCTGAGATGACGGTCCGGCTGCGGCTCAAGCTCATTGCCGACGCCGGAATTGTCGGCCTGCCCAATGCCGGCAAATCGACCTTCCTCGCTGCCGTCAGCGCCGCCAAGCCGAAGATCGCCGATTACCCGTTCACGACGCTGCATCCGCAGCTCGGCGTGGTCGATGTCGACAGCCGCGAATTCGTGCTCGCGGACATTCCGGGCTTGATCGAAGGCGCGCATGAAGGCATCGGTCTCGGCGACAAATTTCTCGGTCATGTCGAACGCTGCCGTGTGTTGCTGCATCTGGTCGATGGCACTGAGCCGGATGCCGGCGCGGCCTACGAGACCGTGCGCGCGGAGCTGACGGCTTATGGACACGAGCTTAGGGAAAAGCCTGAGATCGTCGCGCTGAACAAAGCCGATGCACTGAGCCCTGATGATATCAAACAACAAGTGGCGCGGCTCAAGCGCGCGGCAAAAAAGACGCCGCTGGTGATTTCCGCGGTGAGCGGGGCGGGCGTCAACGAGGTGTTGCGTGCGCTGTTCAAGGTCATCGAGCGGGCGCGCAAGGGCGAAGCCGAGCCGACGAAAATCGCCGATACGGCCTGGCAGCCGTGATCGCGCGAACCTGCGTCAAATCGGGGGACGTTCATGGCCTATACGTTTGTGCTCGTTCACGGCGCCTGGCATGGCGGCTGGTGCTGGCAGCGCGTCGCCGACCGGCTGCGCAATGGCGGCCATAGAGTATTTGCACCGACTTTGACCGGGCTTGGCGAGCGCTCGCATCTCCTGCACGCCGGCATCGATATCGGCACGCACATTACCGACGTGGTCAATGTGATGAAATGGGAACGGCTGAGCGATGTCGTGCTGTGCGGCCATTCCTATGGCGGCTTCGTTATTTCCGGCGTCGCTGAGCAAATGGCCTCGGCGATCCGCTCCATCGTGTTCCTCGACGCGTTCCTGCCGAATGACGGCGACACGACGCAGAACCTGACCAGCGCCGCTGTGCAAGATGCTATTCGTATGGCGCTGGCAAGTGGCGCGCTCGGCATGCCGCCGCGACCGGCGGAATTCTTCGGCGTCAATGAAGCGGACCGTGCCTGGGTGGACGGTCTCTGCACGCCGCAGCCGATCGGAACCTTCACCTATAAGATCGCGCTCATCGGCGCCCGCGAGAAGATCGCGCGCAAGACCTATATTCGCGCCGGAAACTACGCCAATCCCGGCTTCGACCGCGCGGTCGCGGCGGTCAAAGCCGATCCGTCATGGCGCTTCCAGGAAGTGGCGAGCGGCCATGACGTGATGGTCGATGCGCCGGAGCGCCTCAGCGAACTGCTGCTGGAAGCCGCGGCCTGAAGCGATCGAATTGCAGCGAACCGTCGCGCGCGATGCGCGGCAACAGATCGACCTCCCAGTCGAGATATTCCTGCATCATCGCTTTCGTATTGCCTGAGCGCTCATAGGGCTTGCGCCATTGGTCGACAGCCTCGTCGGCCATCCTGGCTTCGGCCGAGAACGGTTGCCCCGCCGCGCGCCACGCCGCGTTACCGCCGGCGAGAGCGCGCACTGGCTTTTCGGTCAACGCCCCTGCCTCGGCAACCGCCAAGCTTGCCAGCACGCCGTCCTCGGAGGTGAGGACGAATGTGCCGGTGCGCGGGATCTTCTTGAAGGCACGATCGAGCCGGGTCCGGATCGCAAACCATGCGCCGGGAACATGCGCGTGCAGATAATCGCGGCTTATCGAAAGATCGACGACAGTCGCGGCGTTACGCGCCAGCAACTCGCGCAATTCGGCGCAATCGATTGCAGCGTCGGCCGGCCTATCGGCTTCAAGTATCGCGGGCGCTGGCCGGCCGGTTTCCGTTCCTGTCTCGACCAGCGTGAACACGTCGACATAGCCCATCTGCCGCAGCCACGATCCGGTCATCGCCGCGCGCACTTCCGCGTCGTCGACCAGGACGATGCGCGCGCCAAATGTGCCGACATATTGATCGGTTGCCTGCACGAGCTGACCGCCGGGCGCGGAGATGGCGCCTGATACATGGCCGGCTTCGTATTCGGCCGGATCGCGCACATCGAAGACGTAAAGTGTGCGGCGGTCATCTGAACGCCAGGCCTCAAGCGTTGCATGATCCATGCGCCTGACCCCGCACCTCTCCGCAACGCGCTGCGCCGCCGTCTGCGCCCAATCGAGCGTGTTGCGCGAAACGTCCGGTGCGCGGCGGCTTTCCCCGCTGTCGGGCGTAAACCCGGCGAGGCTCCAGCCCATCGTGCCGTTGCGCAGCGCCAACACCTTGTTCGGCAGGCCGGCATTGATCAGCGACTGGGCGCCGATAATGCTGCGGGTGCGGCCGGCGCAATTGACGACGACAGTCGTTTTCGGCGACGGCGCGATTTCGCGCGTCCGCAGGACCAATTCGGCACCTGGCACATTGGTCGAAGTCGGAATGGATACCCGCGAATATTCGTCGAACGGACGGCTGTCGAGCACGACAAGGTCGGCGCCGTTGCGGATCAGCTCTTCCAGCTCCGGTGCGGTGATATTGGGCGTGCCGTCAGTGTGCTCGACATATTCGCCGAAGGCTTTGCTCGGTACGAACACACCTGAGAACAATTCAAATCCCGCCGCGCCCCAGCCGGCGACGCCGCCGGCGAGAATACCGACGTCGGTATAGCCGTTGCGCCCCAGGATCGCTGCCGCGCGCGCGGCAAGGCCATCGTCGTCATCGCACAGTACGATGCGGGTGCCGCGGCGCGGCACTAGAGCGCGGAATTTCATCTCGAAGCGGCTCAGCGGCACCGAGCGCGCCAGGAGCAGATGGTTCTGCGAGAAGATCAATTCCTCCCGGACGTCGACGAGCGCAAGTTCGCTGCCGTCGCCGATCATGTTCCGCAGATCGTGCGGGCCGACCGATTTAGCCACGGTGCAATTGCTTTCCGGGTCAGGTCGCCTGTTGCGGCGTCATTTGCGTCACTTCGCCGGTCTTCAGGTCGAAGCGGACGCGGTCGATGCGGTCGAGATTGGTTCCGGTCACGCGCACGAAACGGGCGAAGTCGGGATAGTTGATCGAATGGATCTTGCCATCCTGATAGATGCCGGCCTCGCCGGGCATCAGCCGATATTTCTTCACCGGCTTGAGCTTGGCGCGGGCGGGGTCGCTGCCGTCGTCTTCGCGCTCCCATTCGGTCATCTCGGTGTAATGAGTAGCTTGGCCATAGATGGCCCATGACTTGCCGTGATCGTGCGGCGCCGAGATGCGGGCTTTATCGTTGATATGGGCGAGGATCTGAAAGCCGAGCTTGGGATCCTCGTAGAGAACATGCAGGCCGCGCGTGGCCTCTTCGCAATGGTTGCGGACGAAATCCGGGTTTTGCAACAGCTCCTCAAGGTGCGTGCGCACCTCTTCGCGGCCTTGCGGTCCGGGATCGCGGGAAAGGATGGAACGACAATCCGAGATGAACTGGTCGAGTTCATAAGCCATTGCGGTCACTCCCTGAAAATCGCTGCTCGCGACGCCGTTGGCGCATTTTCGCGCATCGCCGCGGCGGGCGCCAGCCCTCGACGAGTGCATTTGAAGCATCAATAGGCCCTTTGGCCCGGCCGCCGCGACCGCTACATTAAGCGCCATGTCTGGTCTCGATCGCATGTTCGGGTTGCCGCCGACCAATGAGCAGCCGCGCAACGTGCGGCTGGATACGCTGGTCCGGCTGCGCTGGCTCGCCGTGCTCGGTCAGTTCGCGGCCGTCCTCGTGGTGCATTTCGGTCTCGAATTCGAAGTGCCGATCTGGCCGTGCCTTGCCGTCATTGCGCTTGCCGCGCTGCTGAACGTCGCGTTGCGCGTGAGCTTTCGCCAGACGCAATGGCTCGAGCCGGATCGCGCCGCGTGGCTGCTTGGCTTCGACGTCGCCGAGCTGACGGCGCTGCTTTATCTGACCGGCGGCTTGGAGAACCCGTTCTCCTTCCTGCTGCTCGGCCCGGTCCTGATCTCGGCGACGGCGCTGCCGCCGCGCATGACCTTGCTGATCGGCACCTTTGCGATGGTCTGCGCCACCGCGCTGGTGTTCTTGCATTACAATCTACCGTGGGATGCCGACGATCCGCTCGAATTGCCAGAAATCTATATGGTCGGCGTCTGGCTCTCGATCCTGCTCGCGATCGGCTATATCGGCGTTTACACGTGGCAGGTGGCAGAAGAGGCGCGGCAATTGTCCGATGCGCTGGCGGCGACCGAATTGGTTTTGGCGCGCGAGCAGCATCTGTCTCAACTTGACGGCCTTGCCGCTGCCGCGGCGCATGAACTCGGCACGCCGCTGGCGACGATCACCGTCGTGATCCGTGAAATCGAGCGCGCGCTCGAAGCCAATTCGCCCTATGCCGATGACGTGAAATTGCTGCGCGAACAGGCGCAGCGCTGCCGCGAAATCCTGGCCAAGATCACCCAATTGCCAACCGGCGAGCCGTTCGACCGTATTCAGGTTTCAGCGCTGATCGAGGAAGCGGTCGCGCCGCACCGCAATTTCGGCGTCACTATCGGCGTCACTTACCCGCCGGATCGCACCGACGAGCCGGTCGGGGCGCGCAATCCGGCGATCCGCTACGGGCTCGGAAATTTGATCGAGAATGCCGTCGATTTCGCCCACAGCCGGGTCGAGATTCTCGCGCAATGGTCGGGAGACGAAGTCAGTATCGTCATTAGCGACGATGGACCCGGCTTCGCGCCCGAAGTCGTCGATCGGATCGGAGCGCCTTACGTGACCCACCGGCGGCCCGGCTCGCGCAGCCCCGATGGCGATGACGAAACTGTGTTCGGATTGGGTCTCGGCTTTTTTATCGCCAAAACGCTGCTGGAACGCTCCGGCGCCAAGCTTTCGCTGACAAATCAGTCGCCGCCGCTACATGGCGCGACCGTTAGCGTTACCTGGAGCCGGGCCGACTTCGAGCGGCCAGTTGCGGTGCCGCCCCTTGAGCTGGCCGAACAAACTTCTTAAGTTTTGTAGGTCGGGCGACGACTTAGACGGAGATTTGCGTCGATGGAGCAGATGGTCAGGAATACTGCTGCAGCCAGTGCGTCGCCGAGCCCGGTTCCCGCCGAACGTACGCTCCTTATCGTCGAAGACGACAAGTCGTTTTTGCAGCGCCTGGCCCGCGCCATGGAAGGCCGGGGCTTTTTGGTAACGACGGCAGAGTCGGTCGCCGACGGATTGCTGCAGGTCGAGAAAGCCACCCCCGCTTTTGCCGTGGTCGACATGAGGCTTGGCGACGGCAACGGGCTCGACGTGATTTCGGCGATGAAAAAGCGGCGGCCGGAAGCGCGCGCCATCATTCTCACCGGCTACGGCAACATCGCCACGGCTGTGAACGCGGTAAAGCTCGGCGCGGTCGATTATCTGGCCAAGCCGGTGGATGCCGATGACGTGGTTGCTGCGCTGCTTGCGATCGATAACAAAAAGATCGAGCCGCCGGAAAATCCGATGTCGGCGGACCGCGTACGTTGGGAGCATATCCAGCGCATCTACGAATTGTGCGGGCGCAATGTCTCGGAAACCGCGCGCCGCCTCAACATGCACCGACGCACCTTGCAGCGCATTCTCGCCAAACGGGCGCCGAAATAGCTCAACGGCTTCGCGGATGCGTCGGCGTTAGTTAACCGATGCTAACTGCGCTGCAGTGGCTCTGCCTCGCGTCGTCCGAAATGATTCAAATTTTATCGATTCGTTTAAATCAAATTTGTGCCGCTCGCGGCTATGAAGGGGCAAGCATATTGACGCAATTATGAAGGTCGCATGCTCGACCCGGAACGATCATTGCAAGCAGGCGGCGAGAGCCCGGCCGGTGCGCCGCAGGTGGCAGCGGAGGCTGCCGCGTTGCCGCGCCTTCTCGTCATCGATGACGATTATCTGCATCGCAAGATCATCTGCCGCGTCGCGGCCAAAGCCGGCTACGCGCCGGCGGGGGCCGGGACCTACGAAGAGGCGACAAAACTTGCGCTCGAGAGCGCGTTCGATTGCATCAGCCTCGATCTGTCGCTCGGCCAGCACGGCGGGATCGAAATGTTGCACTATCTTCGCGGCATCGGCTGCAAGGCGCCGATTGTTATTATCAGCGGCGCCGATCAGGCCACCGTCCACGAAACCTTGCGGGCGGCGAAATCGCTCAATCTGGATATCCGCGAAACTGTCCTGAAGCCCGTCGATCTCGATATGCTGCGCTATAGTTTCGAGCGCATCCGGGCGCAGCCGCATACGTCTGTCGCCGCCGCATGAGCATGATCCGGAAAAGCGGAAGCCGGCTTTCGGAAAAGATCATGCTCAATCAAAATCATCCCAATCAGAACGCCTCCCCGGAATAGGGCCCTTGCGGATCGTTGAGCGCCTGCAACCGCAAAGCCGCGGCATGGGCGAAACGCAGCATGATCGCTTTACGCGTGGCCGCGGGCAGCCGGTGCTCGGGCGCTTCGCTCAGGATCGAGGCGCCAAACGCATCAGCCACGATCAGCCCGGCGTCGGCCGGAAAAATCTCATACGGCACATCCACGACGGTGGCGAAGAACAGCCGATCGCAATGCTGCCGGTAATCGGTCCATTTCTGGTCGGCGCGGAAATCAGCCACCGACGATTTGATTTCGACGATGATGATTTCGCTGTCGGTGCCGAGCGCCACCAGGTCGGCGCGCCGCCCCGACGGCAACGGCAATTCGGCGACCACGCAATAACCGAGGGCATGCAGATAGCGCGCGGTACCGCGCGCTATGGCTAAAGCGGTGGGTGATTGCCGGCCATCGACCGGCACGGCGGCCGCCAATGAAGTGAGGCCCATCGTAAGGATCCCTGGCAAAGGCAGATTCGAGAGCGGACGACACGCGAGCTTACCCACGCCACAGACTCCAACACAGCGCCCCGATACAGCGGCAACCGGCCGTTCATTCTGCCGCGGCTGCACGCCCCGGAAAAGCCCCCGCCAGGCCTTCGCGCGAGGGCTTGATCACGCCACGCTCGGTGATCAGGCCGGTGACGAGCCGTGCCGGCGTGACGTCGAAACCGTAATTCGCCACCGGCGAGCCGTTCGGCACGATGCGCACGGTTTCAATGCGGCCGTCCTTGGTGCGCCCGGTCATGGTCGCGACTTCATCGGCACTGCGTTCCTCGATCGGAATTTCGGCGACCCCGTCGGCCACTGTGAAATCGATCGTCGGCGAGGGCAGCGCGACATAGAACGGCACATTGTTGTCGTGCGCGGCAAGCGCTTTCAGATAGGTGCCGATCTTGTTGCAGACGTCGCCGTTCGCGGTGACGCGATCGGTGCCGACGATCACGATGTCGACGAGGCCGTGCTGCATCAGATGGCCGCCGGTATTGTCGGCGATCACGGTATGCGGCACGCCATGATGGCCAAGCTCCCAGGCGGTGAGCGAAGCGCCCTGATTGCGCGGCCGTGTCTCATCGGCGAAGACATGAATGGGAATACCCTTGTCGAAAGCCGTATAGATCGGCGCAGTCGCGGTGCCGAAATCGACCGCGGCAAGCCACCCGGCATTGCAATGGGTCAGCACATTGACGCGCTCGCCGGGTTTTTTGCGTTGTGCGATGGTTTCGATCAGCGGCAGGCCGTTCTGTCCGATGGCTTTGTTGATCGCGATGTCTTCTTCGGCGATTTCGGCGGCGCGCTTATAGCTGGCGGCGGCGCGTTCGCCGCGCGGGCGGTTGCGCATCAGAGCCATCATCTCGTCGAGTGCCCATTTCAAATTAATTGCGGTCGGCCGCGTCGCCAGCAAAGTCGCATAGGCGCGCTCCAGCGCCTCGTCGGAGGCGTCCGTGTGGAGCGCGAGGCACATGCCGTAGGCCGCGGTCGCGCCGATCAGCGGTGCGCCGCGGATCACCATGGCGCGGATCGCGTGTGCGACGTCCTCGAGCGTGGTCAGCCGCACGGTCACCAAGCGATGCGGCAGCGCGGTCTGATCGATCACCCCGACCGACCAGCCATCCGGTTCGAGCCAGATGGTGCGCATGAATTTGCCGTCGACTTTCATACGGCTCCTTTTGGTGGGCCTGATCCCGAAAATCGGTACCCGATTTTCGCGATCATGCCCTAGCAGATTTTGGCAGGCTGTCGATCCCTAACCTCACTTGCTCGTGCGGCAACATTGCCGCAATGTTGCACGCGCAAAATTTGCCGGAGACGCCGATGGCTGTCGATTACGAGGCCGAGTACAACAATCGCGCCCGCGTGCCTGAGCATCCGGAGATCTTTGCACGCTGGATCCGCGAAGCCGAGGACTATCGCGCCGAAACGCTGAAAGCCGGCCGCGCCGAGCTCGGCTTGTCCTATGGCGACACGCCGCGGCAACTCGTCGACCTTTTCTTTTCGTCTGCGGGCGAGGCGGCGCCGCTTGCGATCTTCGTCCATGGCGGCTGGTGGCGCTCGCTTGACGCTTCGATGTTCAGCCAGATGGCCCGCGGCCTCAATGTGCAAGGCGCGACGGTCGCCGTCGTCGGCTACGATCTGTGTCCTAATGTCGGCATCGCCGACATTATCGACCAGATCCGCCGCGCCTGCCTGTTCATGTGGCAGCGTTACAATCGGCCGATGCTGCTGGTCGGCCATTCCGCCGGCGGCCATCTCGCCAGCGCCATGGTGGCAACCGATTGGGCTTCGCTTTATCCGAAAGCGCCGGCCGATCTGGTGCCGGCGGGCTATGCGATATCCGGCGTGTTCGATCTGGCGCCGCTGGTCAGCATCAGCGTCAATCAGGATCTGAAACTCGACGCAGCGGAAGCGCAGAAAATCTCGACGGTCAATTGGCCGCTCAAACCCGGGCGCAGCTTCGACGCCGTCTGCGGCGGGCTTGAATTGAACGAATTCAAGCGGCAGAGCCATGCGCTGGCTGAAGTCTGGGGCCGGGCCGGCGTCGCGACGCGCTCCGGCGAGATCGCGGGCACCAACCATTTCACCGTGATCGACGCGCTCGCCGATCCGCGTAGCGCGATGACGGCGCGGGTCACTGAGCTGGCTTTGGCGATTAAGGCGTAGCCGCCGGACCGACTTTGTTCGGCACGAGCAAGACGCAAGCCGAAGCGACAAAAATCAGAGCGAAGCCGATCATGTCGGGCGTGGTCGGCACTTCGCCGAGGATCAAATACGACTGCACGATCCCGATTACCGGAACCGCAAGCACGCCGAGCGATGCGGTCACCGCCGGCAAGCGCTTCATCGCCGGGAACCACAGCGCATAAGCAACGCCGTTGCCGACCACCCCGGTCCAGACCGTGGCGAAGGCCCCGCCGGCCTGCAGGCCGTGCAGCACGAGACGGCCGTCGACGATATACATGCATGCCGTCAGCGAAACGAAAGCGATGGTCATTTGCCAGCTCGCCAGCGCCAGCGGATCAAGCTCGATATGCGCCCATTTGACGTAAACAGTTCCCGCGGCCCAGCTCAGGCCGACGCCCAAGGCCAAGACGATGCCGAGCGGCACGCCGCTTCCGGTCAGCGGATAGATCAGGATCGAAAGCCCGGCGACGCACAGGGCCAGCGCGATCCATTGGATGCGGCTCGGCCGTTCACCGAGAAACGGCCACGCCAGAAGCACCGCCCAGATCGGCATCGTATAGGCGACGATCGTCACCCGCGAAGTCGACGCGGCAAGCTGGGCGAAAGCGCTGAACAGACTGAAACCGGTAATATTCAGCGACCCGGCCACGAGGAGATGGACGAAGGCTTTGGCCGAAGGCAGCCGCAAGCTGCGCCGCATTGCGACGCAGAGCAGATAAAGCGTCAGCGCGCCGAGTGCGGCCGCCACCGCGCGCATGCTCAGCGGCGGGATTTCCTCGAGCGCCACTTTCATCAGCGGCCATGTCGTGCCCCAGATGAAGCACAACGTGATCAGCATCAGCCGCGCGCCGACATCGCCGCCGCCATGCGTGCCGTCGGAAGCGGCGCGCACGGGGGTGGCATTCTCGGCTGAGATGTTCAAGGCAAGCACTCCCGGTGCAGCACTTACGGCGCCTTCGGTCCGGCGCCGAGGAACCAGTCTACGATTTGTCCGCCGGTCCAGAACAGTACGTCGGGCTTCTTGCGGATGGTCTCGAAAATGCGGCGGAAATATTTGGCGCGATGCGGCGCGCCCATGATGTAGGGATGCACCGCCATTGCCATGATGCGCGCGGAATCGGCGGCATCATCATAAATCTGGGCGAACTGATCGAGCGCACGCTCGCAATATTCCGACGCCTGGTGATGCTGGATCAGCATCATGGCGACGTCGTTGCATTCCTGCGTGTAGGGCACGTTGAGGATCGGCTTGCCGCGCGTCTTCAGCCAGACCGGCTGGTCGTCGAGCACCCAGTCGGCGACATAGTCATAGCCTTCCTCGGCCAGTACGTCGGGCGTTTCCCAGGTCTCGGTGAGGCCCGGGCCGAGCCAGCCGCGCGGCGGCTTGCCGGTCGCCTTGGTGATGACCCCGCGCACCTTGCGGATATCGGCGCGCTCGTTCGGCACCTTCTGCAAATTGCGCTGGGTGAAGCCGTGGCCGATGAATTCCCAATGACGTTCGACCGCGGCCTGCACGATCTGCGGATAGGCGGCGAGCGCCGAGCCGTTGATGGCGATGGTGCCCGGAATGGCGAACTCGTCGAAAATCTTGATGAAACGCCAGAAGCCGACGCGATTGCCGTATTCGTGCCAAGCCCAGTTCGGCACGTCCGGCATCGGCGAGCCGCCGGCCGGCGGGGTCAACACCGTGCGCGGCATGGTCTGCAACGGGTCCCATTCCTCGACATTGACGATCACCCAGATCGCCATGCGCGCGCCGTTGGGCAATTTCAGCGGCGGCCGCTGGGTGATCGGCGAATAGGTCAGCCGGTCGGTCGGCAGCATCGGCTTCTTGGCTTTGCGTGCCGTTGGCTTCTTCGTCACGGACTTTGCCATTGCGAAATTTTCCCTCGTTTCAACACAAGCATCGCATCAGGCGGGGGCGAGTGTCTCGCCTGCAGGACGATATTTGGTCACGATGGTGCCCAGCACCGTCAATGCCACGGCGCACAGGCAGAGCGGCACGAATGCGGTCCACGGTTGTCCGGTCGCATCCCATAGCGCGCCGCAAATTGTCGGAATGACAATCGCGCACCCATAGGCGATCGTCAGCATGCCGGCAGCAGTGCGCGCGACATCGGCTGGTTTGGCGAGGATCGGCACTAAAGTCATGATCGGAGTGAATGTCATCGCCGTCGCGAAACCGATAAAAATCGCCGCAACGATGATCGCAAAACTGGTCGGCGCCACGATGATGGCCAGCATCGCTACCAGCAATAAAGGACCGAAGATCAGGAACGGCCAGGCCCGCCGTTGCAGGCGGCCCGACATTGCGAACAGCAGCACAAGCGCCACCAGCTGCGATCCGTTGAGCCACGCCAGAGTAGGACCTAAGAGATCGGCTCTGCCTTTGCCGACAAGATAGTCGCCAAGAAAGGCATTGATCGCGAAATAGGGACTGTTGTTGCTGCCGAAGGCGAGGCCGAGCAGCCAGACCACCGGATCGCTGAAATCGGGCCACCACAAAGTTGTTGTGGTCTTCGCGGCGTTGCCGCCGGAGCGCCGTGGGCGCAGCAGCAAAAACACCGGGACGATCAGGAGTGCCGGCACCGCCCAGACGATGAGATTGAGCCGCCACGAGCCGCCAACGAGCGGCAGGATCGTGGAAATCGTGAGCAACGGCGGGAAGGTCGCGCCCATCATCATGCCGCTGGTATAAGCGATGGTGGCGAGCGCGATACGGCTCGGCGTCCATTCGCGCACCAGGACCGGCAGGCTCGGCTGCATGATGGCGACGCCAAAGCCGGTGACGAGTACCGCCGCATAGAGCGTCCACACATCGATCGCAGCGCCGCGCGCGGCGCCGGCGAGCGCCGCAATCAGCATGCCGGCGACAACAGCGCGGATCGGCCCGATCCGCGCGGTCAACAGCGATCCCGGGATCGCCGCGAGCGCGAACAGCAACAGCGGCAGCCCGACGAGAAGCCCGACTTGCGTCTCCGTCATGTGCAATTCGCTGTGCACCAGGGGAATCACCGGCGGCATGGCGAGGATCGTCATGCGCATGGCGACGCCGCAGAGCCACAGCGCGCTCATCGTCTTGATGATGCGGCTGGTCGAGACTTCGGCAGGATTTCCGGCAAGGAGCATGAAGGCGGACTTGGTGTTGGCGGCGGACGGTGCATCAGTGCCGCTGCCGCCGCAAGCAAGGCGCGAGCGACGCAGGGTGGGCAAATTTGCCCAGGCTTGATGTCGAAAGCTGCAACGGTGTTCGTTAAAGGCTTGGCAATTCGCGAGAACGAAGATAGAACACATCGAGTTGCAAGAACCCGCGGATCAAGCCACCGGATCGCGCAATGTCCGACCTCGCGGCGGCACAGGATATTCTTCGCAAAACCTTCGGTTTCTCGGCATTTCGGCCCGGTCAGGCCGAAATCGTCGCAGCCATTTTTGACGGCCGTGATGTGCTAGCGGTGATGCCGACCGGCAGCGGCAAGTCGCTATGCTACCAGCTTCCAGCTTTGGCGCGCGGCGGCCTTAGCGTCGTGGTGTCGCCGCTGATCGCGCTAATGCGCAACCAGGTCGCGCAATTGCGCGGCTATGGCGTTGCCGCGGCGGCGCTCAATTCAGCCAATGATGCATTCGAAAATCGCACAGTGCTCGAAGACCTCGCGCACGGCGAGCTGCGGCTCCTCTATGTCGCGCCGGAGCGCCTGCTCAAGCCCGAGACGCTCGATCTGCTCAAGCGCGCCAAGGTCACGATGCTTGCGGTCGACGAGGCGCATTGCATTTCGCAATGGGGCCACGACTTCCGTCCCGAATATGCGGCGCTCGGCATGGTGCAAGCGGCGCTCGGCCAAAATGGTTCAGGCAATCTGCAGACCGTGGCCTTCACGGCGACGGCGGACGCCGCGACGCGCGCCGATATTTCGCAAAAATTGTTCGGCAAGCCGCCGGTGGTGTTTGTCCACGGCTTCGACCGGCCCAATCTGCGGCTGGCGATGCAAGCCAAGGGCTCCGGCCGCAAACAAATTCTCGACTTCGTCAAAAATCACACGGGCCAAAGCGGCATCGTCTATTGCGCGTCGCGGCGTAAGACTGAGGAGATCGCCGATTACCTGCGCGAACAAGACGTGACCGCGCTCTCCTATCACGCCGGCATGGAGCCTGCCGCGCGCTCGCGCCATCAGGACACGTTCTTGCAGGACGACGGCATCGTCATGGTCGCCACTGTCGCGTTCGGCATGGGCATCGACAAGCCCGATGTGCGCTTCATTTTGCACGCCGACATGCCGGCCAATATCGAAAGCTATTATCAGGAGATCGGCCGCGCCGGCCGCGACGGCCTGCCCGCCGATACGCTGACGCTCTATGGCCTTGGCGACATCCGGCTGCGCCGCTTGCAGATCGACGACGGCGACGCCTCCGACGAGCAAAAGCGCATCGAGCGCCAGCGGCTCGGCGCGCTGGTGTCGCTGTGCGAATCGCCGCGCTGCCGGCGGCAGACCCTGCTCGCTTATTTCGGCGAGAGCGTGCAGGCTTGCGGGTATTGCGATGTTTGCTGCGACGGCGCCGAATTGATCGACGGCACCATAGCTGCGCAGAAGGCAATGTCGGCGATCCTGCGCACCGGTTCGCGCTTCGGCACCGAACATCTGACCAAGATCCTGATCGGCGAACCAAGCGAGGCGATCGTGAAATTCGGTCACGACAAGCTGCCGACCTTCGGCGTCGGCAAGGAATATGGCGTGCAGGAATGGCGGGCCATCTTTCGCCAGCTCAACGGCGCGGGTGTCATCACGCTCGATGTCACGGGTTTCGGCACCTGGTCGGTCAGCGACGCCGGCCGCCGTGTGCTCAAAGGCGAAGACAAGATCACGCTGCGCAAGGACACGCTCAAATCGAGCCGCAAGAGCGCGTCGAGCGAAAAGACGGCGCGCGCCAGCGCCAATGCCGCGGCGTTCGCGGAAGGAGCCGTGGGCGATCGGGACTTGTTCGAGGCGCTGCGCAAGCGGCGGTCGGAGCTCGCCAAGGAGCAGCGCGTCGCCGCCTATGTGGTCTTTGCCGACAAGACCTTGATCGACATGGTCCGGCTCAAGCCGCGCAATGCGAGCGAGATGAGCCTGGTGCACGGCGTCGGCGAGGCCAAGCTTCGCCAGTATGGCGAACTGTTTCTCGACACCATCCGCCAGCACCCCGCGAGCGGCTCCTGACTGCGCGATTTTCCGGCGCTGCGGACGACCATTTTCCGTATGCCGCGTTGTTGCGCGCCCAAGGCCACTATGTTAGCAACGCGGCGATTTCGTCTGACGAGCGGTACAGGGACCGTGACGGACGCAATCCAAGTTCCTGCTGAAACCAAGTCCAGCTTCAATTTCAAGGACTTGTTGCCGGCCATCCGGGCCGGTTGCGGGGCTTGCGGAAATGCTCCACAAGAACGCCGAACCGGCAGCGAACGAGCAGAATTTTGGCGACGCAAGAACCCATCATATCCGGCATGGCGGGCCGTTATGCCACCGCGCTGTTCGATCTCGCGCGCGAAGGCAACGCGATCGACGCGGTGCAGGCCGATCTCGGACGCTTCGATGCGATGGTCGGCGACAGCGCCGATCTGTTGCGGCTGGTGCGCAGCCCGGCTTTCACCACCGACGAACAGCTGCAGGCGCTGACCGCCGTGCTCGACCACACTGGCATCGGCGGCCTTGCCGGAAATTTCCTCAAGCTCGTGACGTCCAATCGCCGTCTGTTCGCGGTGCGCGACATGATCAGGGCCTTCGGCGAACTCGTCGCGCAGCACAAGGGCGAAGCCACCGCGCAAGTCACGGTCGCCGAGCCGCTCAAGGACGAACACGCGCAAGCGCTCCGCACTGCGCTCAAATCGGTGAGTGGCAAGGACGTCGCTCTCGATATCAATGTCGATCCCGCCATTATCGGCGGACTTATTGTCAAGCTTGGTAGCCGCATGGTCGACACCTCGCTGCGCACCAAGCTCAACGCGATCAAGCACGCGATGAAAGAGGCTCGCTAATGGACATCCGCGCCGCTGAAATTTCCGCAATCCTTAAAGATCAGATCAAGAATTTCGGCCAGGAAGCCGAGGTTTCCGAAGTCGGCCAGGTGCTGTCGGTTGGCGACGGCATCGCGCGCGTCTACGGCCTCGACAATGTGCAATCCGGCGAGATGGTCGAGTTCGAGAGCGGCGTCAAAGGCATGGCGCTCAATCTCGAAAGCGACAATGTCGGCATCGTGATCTTCGGCTCCGACCGCGAGATCGCGGAAGGCCAGACCGTCAAGCGCACCCGCGCCATCGTCGAAGTGCCGATCGGCAAGGGCCTGCTCGGCCGCGTTGTCGACGCGCTCGGCGAGCCGATCGACGGCAAGGGCCCGATCAAGGCGGAGCAGAGGGCGCGCGTCGACGTCAAGGCGCCGGGCATCATTCCGCGCAAATCGGTGCACGAGCCGATGGCGACCGGGCTCAAGGCCATCGACGCGCTGATCCCGATCGGCCGCGGCCAGCGCGAGCTGATCATCGGCGACCGCCAGACCGGCAAGACCGCGATCGCGCTTGACACCATCCTCAACCAGAAAGCGCTCAACGCCACCGGCGACGAGAAGATCAAGCTCTATTGCGTTTATGTCGCGATCGGGCAGAAGCGTTCTACCGTCGCGCAATTCGTCAAGGTGCTCGAAGAGCAAGGTGCGCTCGATTATTCGATCGTGGTCGCGGCAACCGCGTCCGATCCGGCACCGATGCAATATCTGGCGCCGTTTTCTGGCTGCACCATGGGCGAATATTTCCGCGACAACGGCATGCATGCCGTCATCATCTATGACGACCTGTCGAAGCAGGCCGTCGCCTATCGCCAGATGTCGCTGTTGCTGCGCCGGCCGCCGGGCCGCGAGGCCTATCCGGGCGACGTGTTCTATCTGCATTCGCGGCTGCTCGAGCGCGCCGCCAAGATGAACGACGAGAACAAGGCGGGCTCGCTTACCGCGCTGCCGGTCATCGAGACGCAAGCCAACGACGTGTCGGCCTATATTCCGACCAACGTTATTTCCATTACCGACGGCCAGATCTTCCTCGAGACCGACCTGTTCTATCAGGGCATCCGGCCGGCGGTGAATGTCGGCCTCTCGGTGTCGCGCGTCGGCTCGGCGGCGCAGACCAAGGCGATGAAGAAAGTCGCCGGCCGCATCAAGGGCGAACTCGCGCAATACCGCGAAATGGCGGCCTTCGCGCAGTTCGGCTCCGACCTCGACGCCACCACGCAACGCCTTCTCGCCCGCGGCTCGCGGCTCACCGAGCTTCTGAAACAGCCGCAATTCTCGCCGCTGAAGATGGAAGAGCAGGTCTGCGTGATCTATGCCGGCGTCAACGGCTATCTCGATCCGCTGCCGGTCAATCGCGTGCGCGCCTTCGAGGACGGCCTGCTCGGCGTGATGCACAGCCAGCACTCTGACATTCTCAACAGCATCCGCGATTCGCGTGATCTCGATGACGCGACCGCGGGTAAGCTCAAGGGCGCGGTTGAGAGCTTCGCAAAAACCTTCGCGTAAATGACATTCACTGAACGACTTTCGCGTGAGCGCATCGCAATAGATCGAGCCTCGGATGCCGTCGCTTAAAGACTTGCGCAATCGCATCGCCGCCACCAAGGCGACGCAGAAGATCACCAAGGCCATGCAGATGGTCGCGGCGTCGAAGCTGCGCCGTGCGCAGGCGGTGGCCGAGGCGGCGCGGCCTTATGCGTCGCACATGGACAAAGTGCTCGGCAATATCGCCGCCTCCGTTGCCGGGCTCGATACCGCGCCGCGGTTGCTGCGTGGCAGCGGCAGCGCTCAGAAACATCTGCTTCTGGTTTGCACCGCGGAGCGCGGCCTGTGCGGCCCGTTCAATACCGCGATCGTGCGGCTCGCCCGCGAGCGCGCGTTCGCGCTGACCGCTGAAGGCAAAGACGTCAAATTCTTCTGCGTCGGCCGCAAGGGCTACGATCAGATCCGCCGCCAATTTCCGACCCAGATCGTCGAACTGGTCGATCTGCGTTCGGTGCGCGCGCTGCATTTCGAGAACGCCGAACAGATCGCCGCCAAGATCATGGCGCTGTTCGACAAGTCCGAGTTCGACGTCTGCACGCTGTTCTATTCGCGCTTCCGCTCGGTGATCGCGCAGATCCCGACGGCGCAGCAGATCATCCCGCCTGTCTTCGACAGCGAGACCGCGGACGCATTGAACGGCGCGGTCTACGAATTCGAGCCGGATGCCGAAGACATTCTCCAGGAATTGCTGCCGCGCAATCTTGCGGTCCAGATCCTGCGCGCTTTGCTCGAAAACGCCGCCTCGTTCTATGGCGCGCAAATGTCGGCGATGGACAATGCCACGCGCAATGCCGGCGACATGATCCGCAAGCAGACTCTCACCTATAACCGCACGCGTCAGGCGATGATCACCAAGGAACTGATCGAGATCATTTCCGGCGCCGAGGCTCTTTAGGCCTTTGGCGCAGTAACGCTTTCTCGAAGAGGACAACAATGGCTCAGCAAGTCGGACACATCACACAGGTCATTGGCGCCGTCGTCGACGTGCACTTCGAAGAAGGCCTGCCGCCGATCCTCAACGCGCTCGAAACCACCAATCAGGGCCATCGCCTGGTCCTCGAAGTCGCTCAGCAGCTGGGCGAGAACACCGTGCGCACCGTCGCCATGGATACCAGCGAAGGCCTGGTGCGCGGCCAGGAAGTGCGGGACACCGGCGCGCCGATCTCGGTGCCGGTCGGCGCCGGTCTGCTCGGCCGCATCATCAATGTGATCGGCGAGCCGGTCGACGAAGCGGGCCCGGTGAAGGGCGAGGCGATGCGCGCCATCCACCAGGAGGCGCCGAGTTATACCGATCAGTCGACCGAGGCCGCGATCCTGGTCACCGGCATCAAGGTCGTCGACCTGCTCGCGCCCTACGCCAAGGGCGGCAAGATCGGCCTGTTCGGCGGCGCCGGCGTCGGCAAGACCGTGCTGATCATGGAACTGATCAACAATATCGCCAAGGCGCACGGCGGATATTCGGTGTTCGCCGGCGTCGGCGAGCGCACCCGCGAGGGCAACGACCTCTATCACGAAATGATCGAGTCCAAGGTCAACAAGGATCCCAAGGAAGGCTCGGTCGAAGGCTCGAAATGCGCGCTGGTCTACGGCCAGATGAACGAGCCGCCCGGCGCCCGCGCCCGCGTCGGTCTTACTGGCCTGACGGTGGCCGAATATTTCCGCGATCAGGGCCAGGACGTGTTGTTCTTCGTCGACAACATTTTCCGCTTCACCCAGGCCGGCTCGGAAGTGTCGGCGCTGCTCGGCCGCATTCCTTCGGCAGTGGGTTATCAGCCGACCCTGGCGACCGACATGGGCGCGCTGCAGGAGCGCATCACCACGACGCAAAAGGGATCGGTGACCTCGGTGCAGGCGATTTACGTGCCGGCCGACGACTTGACCGACCCGGCGCCGGCGACGTCCTTCGCACATCTCGACGCCACCACGGTGCTGTCGCGCGACATCGCGGCCAAGGGCATCTATCCGGCCGTCGACCCGCTGGACTCGACATCCCGCATGCTCTCGCCGCTGATCGTCGGCGAAGAGCACTATGCCGTGGCGCGCAACGTGCAGCAGGTGTTGCAACGCTATAAGGCGCTGCAGGACATCATCGCCATTCTCGGCATGGACGAACTCTCCGAAGAGGACAAGCTCACGGTGGCGCGCGCCCGCAAGATCGAGCGCTTCCTGTCGCAGCCGTTCCACGTCGCCGAAGTGTTCACCGGCTCGCCCGGCAAGCTCGTCGACCTGCAGGATACGATCAAAGGCTTCAAGGGCCTGGTCGAGGGCAAATACGACAACCTGCCGGAAGCCGCCTTCTACATGGTGGGCACCATCGAAGAAGCGGTCGAGAAGGGCAAGAAACTCGCCGCCGAGGCATAAAGCAGACCATAGAGCAGATAATGGCCACGCTGCATTTCGAATTTGTCTCGCCGGAACGGATGTTGTTCTCCGGCGAGGTCGATCAGGTGGATTTGCCCGGCGCCGAGGGCGATATGGGTATTCTGCCGCTCCACGCGCCGTTGGTGACGGCATTGCGGCCGGGCATCGTCACGATATTCCATGGCGGCCGGCGCGAGCCGTTTGTGGTCGTCGGCGGATTTGCCGAAGTGAGCCCGGCCGGCCTGACCGTTCTCGCCGACCATGCCACCCCGCGCGACGAGTTCGACACCACCATGCTGGCTTCTGAGATCAAGGACGCCGAAGAAGACGTCGCCGACGCCAAGGACGACGCGCAGCGCGACAAGCTCAGACGGCATCTTGAACAGCTGAAGTCGTTGCAGGCGGCGCTTGGTCCGCAACGTCCGGAAGGCACGCACTAAAAGCGGCCGCCGCTTTTCCGGATCGTGTTCTAGTTTTCAAACAAGATTCATAATCTCCATACCGGTGACCGGATACCTTGCGCCGGAGCCGCGGTTGCGCGGCCCAATCGGTTGCGCGGGCCTATGCCGGTCGGGCATGTTATGATCCTCATTCGATTTTATTCGCCGGAGCACGATCCGGAAAAATAGATACCGGTTTTCGGATAGAATTATGCGCGGATCGAAAAACCTGATCGGCAGGCAGCTATGAAACGAAAAATCGCGGCCATTTTCGCGGCCGATATCGCAGGCTACAGCAAGCTTGTCGCCGAGGACGAGGAGGAGACGCTGCGGCGTCTCGCCTCCTACCGCTCGGTGATGGACGATTTCATCGCCCGTGCCGGCGGCCGCATCTTCAACACCGCGGGCGATGCGGTGCTCGCGGAATTTTCGAGCGCAGTGGAAGCGGTACGCTGTGCCATCGATATTCAAGAAAGCCTGCGCACGCGCAATATGGCTTATCCGGCGAGCCGCCAGATGAGTTTTCGCATCGGCATCACCGTCGGCGATGTGGTCGAGCGCGACGGCGACCTGCTGGGCGACGGCGTCAATATCGCCGCGCGCCTTGAAGGCATCGCTCCCGTCGGCGGCATTTGCATTTCGCGCACCGTGCACGAGCAGGTGGCGAACAAGTTGTCGGTGCAGTTCGCCGATATCGGTGAGCAGCAGGTCAAGAATATTCCGAACCCCGTTCACGCCTATCACATTTCGATGCGACCGGACGATGCGCAGGCCGAGTCACGCGCCAAGATACCGGCTCAGCCGCCGGCAAAATCGAATTCGCTCGCCGTTCCGCTGGCGATTGCCGGCGCCTGCGTCATGCTTCTGGTCGTCGCCGGCCTCGCCTATAAACTCCTTCTGCACCCAGGCGAATCAACAACGCAGGCGGCGATCAATCCGCCGGCGACGCAGCAGGCGGTCCAAGCAACGCCGCCAGCTACGGCGCCGTCCGCCAATGTGCTGCCTCGCGCGACGCACACGGCGGAAACGCTCGTCCCTGATACGATTCCGTTCATCACCGACCGCGGCCGCGCCGCGGTGCGCGAAGAATACATGTCGGCCGCCGACCACAAGGCGCTGGCGATCTCAGCCGGCCCGATCGGGCTGAGTTCAGCGCAAGCCGACGACGAGTTGGCGAAGACCGCAGCGCTCGATATGTGCCAGAAGCGCGCCGACGCATTGCCGCAGCAGCGCAAATGCGAGCTTTATGCCGTCGGCAATACGATCGTTTACACCCATGGGCATCCGCCGGTGCCACCGACGCCATGGGTGACGCATGATGCGGCGATCGAAAGACCGCTGGTGCCGGGCGATATTCCGCTCATGCGAGACGCCGGCAAAAACAATGTCGAGCACAATTATTTGCCCGGCCGTTCGGCAAAAGCGCTGGCGCTTGGCCCGCTGGGCGGATTTTACATGCTGTACGGTCAGCAGTCGGAAGATGAAGCGGTACGCCGCGCCCTTGAGCTCTGCGGCAACAATGCCGGCGTGCCCTGTCTGATCGTGGCGGTCGACAACGATTTCGTCGTACCGGTGCCCACCACCATGAAGGCGACTGGATTTTTCCGTCCGGCCAGCGCCGAGGCCATCGCGCCTGGTTTGCGCGACGACGTTGCGCGCCGGCTCGGTAACGGCAGCGGATGGACCGCGGTTGCCGCGGGTGCGAGCGGCAAAGTTGGGCTCGCGCTACACGGCGCCAACGAACAGGCCGCGATCGATGCCGCCATGGCGGATTGCGCCAAGCAAGACAGCTCCTGCCGCGTCATCGGCATCGGTCCGTTTGCGGTCGAGGCGAAGTGACGAAATTTATTTCGTGAGCGGCAGAAATTCGCGCACGACGCGGTCATAGACCGCGCGCTTGAACGGGACCACGAGATCTGGAACGTTCTTCAGCGGCTCCCAGCGCCAGGTGGCGAATTCCGGCTCGTGCGCGCCGTCGGGATGTTCGACGTCGATCTCGTTCTCCGGGCCGGTGAAGCGCAGGGCGAACCATTTTTGTTTCTGCCCGCGATATTTGCCCTTCCAGGCCTGGCCGACGATCTCGCGGGGAATGTCGTAGGTGAGCCAGTCCGAAATCTCGGCAATACGTTCAACGCTGCGGATATTGGTTTCTTCCCGCAACTCGCGCCGCGCTGCCGGCCACGGCTCTTCGCCGGAATCGATGCCGCCCTGCGGCATCTGCCAGGAATGCGTCAGGTCGACATGTTCCGGGCCGCCGATGCGCCGGCCGATGAAGGCGAGGCCCTCGCGGTTGAGCACCATGACGCCGACGCAGGGCCGATAGGGGAGGTCTTCGAAGCGCATGACCTTAAGGATCAGTGAGGCGATCAATCATGGCAAGATACACGGCGCGGCGCCTTTGACCACCGCGGCCGGGCCACGGAATTCTCAGATCTGCTTACCCTTCGCTGCAACCGCGCTGACCGGAACCAGCAGCAGGCCGCGGCTCTCGGCGCTCTTGGCCCAGGCGGCGATATGCTCGATCGCGACCGGCAACGCCGACGACACCCCGACGGCGAAACTTCGCTCCCGCGCCGCCATTTCCAGCTTGTCGAGCGCGCGGTCGATCTCTTTCGCGGTGGGCACGGCATCGAGCACCACGTCGGCGTGAACGAACGGCAGGCTGCCGGCGCCGGCGATGCGGCCGGCGGCGCTGCGCGGGTTGGCGCCATCGTCGACATAGATCAAGCCGCGCTTGGCGGTCTCATGCAGGATCGGCGAGAACGCGTCCTCGGATGCGGTGAAGCGCGCGCCCATCGTATTGGTCATGCCGACATAACCCTGGATCTTGCCCATCACGGTGTAGAGCCGATCGATATTTTGCTGCGGCGTCAGCGTGGTGAGCAGCGTCTGCGGACCAGGATCGTTGTCGGGATAATCAAACGGCTCCATCGGCACTTGCAGCAGAATTTCGTGGCCGCTCATCCGGGCGCGGGTGGCGAGCGCGCCGACGTCGCTGCCATAGGGGACGAAACCGAGCGTCACCGCTTCGGGAAGCTTTGCGATGGCGTCCGCGGTAGCGCTGGCGCTGACGCCGAGCCCGCCGATGATCAGCGCGATGCGTGGCGCATCAGGCTTGCCGGGCAACGGCCGGACCGGACGGGCGAAGGCATCAGCCGGCCGCGTGCCGTCGGCGGCGATGCGCGGCACCGGGCCGTGCGGCGTATTCTCGATGAATTTCGGGTCGACTGCAGGGATTTCTGCCGCCACCATCCGATTTGCCGGGCCCGGAACCACGACATCATGGTGTTCGCCGGTCTTGCCGTCGATGATGGTGATCGTCGTGGTATTGCCCTGGGCGCCGGCGCTGCCTTGCCCCTGAGCTTGGCCGGCGGGCGCTGCGTCAGGTCCCTGTGCCGCTTGCTGGGACTGAGCCTGAGACGGGGCAGAGGCCGGCATGGCTGGCTGTTTTACCGTGACGACATGCATATCGGCCGTAACAACGGCAACAGGTTCGCCGCCGAACGGATCGTCGGCGATGATGGCCCAGAGCACGAAAATGGTGAGGAACAAAGCCAGTGCCCCAACAATGATCTGCGTAGTTGGGACGTTGATTTTGCTGCGTTTTTTTGGTCGCCGGCTGAGCGGCGCGGTTAGATCATCCGCCGTCATCCGCCGATCCCGCGGCGCGATAGTGCTACGGCCTGTATTGCTGTGACTTTTGCCATTTTGGCTTGGCGAATCATCCAGCGCAGTCTAGCACGCCCGCCCCAACGCCTGGGCTGCGGCGGATAAACTGGCGCCGGCTGGCGCTGTCCGCGCAGCAAAAAGGGCGGCCTTTTGGGCCGCCCTTCGCCTAGTCCATTGGTTGATCCGGATTGCCGCTGCCGTCAGTTCGGCACTGCCGCTTTCGGATTGGGCGGGAAGGCGGCATTGTTCGCCTGACCGCGCAGCAGGTCCATCCCCATTTTGAGCGCCTTGTCGTCCTTTTCATCCGGCGGGACGTAGGACTGCGAGCCGGTCTCTTCGGCGCCCTCGGCCTTGAGGTGGCCGCGCAACGAAGCCTCGCCCTTGGAGTCGGTCTGCGACTTCAAGTCGTCCGGCACGTTCTGCAGCACTTCGATATCGGGCACGATGCCCTTGGCCTGGATCGAACGGCCTGACGGCGTGAAGTAGCGCGCCGTGGTCAGCCGCAGCGCGCCGTTGCCGGCGCCGAGCGGGATGATGGTCTGCACCGAGCCCTTACCGAACGACCGGGTGCCGACAAGCGTCGCCCGCTTGTGGTCCTGCAGCGCGCCGGCGACGATCTCGGAGGCCGACGCCGAACCGCCATTGATCAGCACGATCACCGGCTTGTTCTTGGTCATGTCGCCCGGACGCGCATTGAAGCGCTGGGTCTCTTCCGGGTTACGGCCGCGCGTCGAGACGATCTCGCCCTTGTCGAGGAACGTGTCCGACACCGAGATCGCCTGATCGAGCAGGCCGCCCGGATTGTTGCGCAGATCGATGATGTAACCCTTGATCTTGTCGGCGCCGAGCTGGTTGTTCAGGTCGTTGATCGCCTGCTTCAAGCCGTCGGTGGTCTGCTCGTTGAACTGCGTGATGCGGATATAGCCGACATCCTCGCCCTCGGGATGCGAGCGCACCGACTTCACGCGGATGACGTCGCGCATGATCGACACTTCGATCGGCTTGTCGGCGCCCTTGCGCACGATGGTGAGCTTGATCTTGGTATTGACCGGCCCGCGCATCTTGTCGACGGCCTGATTGAGCGTAAGGCCCTGGACCTGATCGTCGTCGAGCTTGGTGATGATATCGTTCGCCATGACGCCGGCCTTGGCGGCGGGCGTGTCGTCGATCGGCGCGACCACCTTCACCAAGCCGTCTTCCATGGTGACTTCGATGCCGAGACCGCCGAATTCGCCGCGCGTCTGCACCTGCATGTCGCGGAAGCTCTTGGGGTCCATATAGCTCGAATGCGGATCGAGCCCGGCGAGCATGCCGTTGATCGCCGATTCAACAAGCTGGCTGTCATCGGGCTTTTCGACATAGTCGGCGCGGACCCGCTCGAAAACGTCACCGAACAGATTGAGCTGCCGGTAGGTATCCGAGGCCGCCGCCCGCGCTGCCGAGCCGACCGACATGGAATATGGCTGTGTCACCGCTAGCGTGGCCAAGGCGCCAGCCACAGCACCGAGGAAAACCAATGAAGTTTTGCGCATCATCCGCGAACCTTTTCGCCTTCGTTTGTTGCCCACCACGGGCTGGGATCGATGGGAGTGCCGTCCTTGCGGAACTCCACGTATAGAACCGGTTGCTTGGGCACTGTTGTGACGGTCGCGGAAGCTTGCGATGCATCACCCATCACCGCCACGGGCTCGCCCGTTAGCACGAACTGGCCGAGATCGACGGAAATCCGTTCCATCCCCGCTAACAACACATGATACCCGCCGCCGGCATTCAGGATCAAGAGTTGCCCGTAGCTGCGAAATGCCCCTGCGTATACCACCCAACCATCACAAGGTGCAGTAATTTGGGCACTGGGCCGGGAAGCGATAGAAAGTCCTTTTTGGGTTCCACCGGAACCGTCGGAGCCGCCAAATTCGCGAATTCGGGTGCCGTTGACCGGCAGACGCATATGCCCGCGCATGTCGCCGAAGGCCACGGCGGGGGAAAGCCGGCCGGGATCGCCCAAAGCGGCGAGGTTTGGCTTGGTCGCGTCGTTTTCGATCGAGCGGGCCGAATCGCGTTTGGCGCGGGTGGCGGGGTCGAGGTCTTGTTCGAGCTTGGCAATCAAGTCCTTGATCGTATCGACCTGATGCGCGAGGTCGCCGGCGTGCTGGCGCTCGGCGTCGAGCGCCTGCTCGGCGACGGCCTGCTTCTTTTGCCGCTGGTCGACGAGAAGCGTCATGCGCAATTGCTCGCGGCCGAGTACTTCGACGTCCTTGGTCAGCCGGTCGCGTCCGTCGAGGATCTGTTTGCGCACGGCTAACAGATCTGACAGGTCGCCGGCCAACGCATCGGCCTGCGCCCGCATATCCGGAACCACGGCGCCGAGCGTGATCGCGGTGCGCACCGCTTGCAGCGCGTCTTCCGGCTGTACCATCAGGGCCGGCGGCGGCTGGCGGCCGATGCGCTGAAGCGCCGCGAGGATTTCGATGATCGTGCTGCGGCGCTCGGCGAGCGATTTTTCGAACAGCCGTCGCTTCTCGTCGAGCGGCCCAAGGCGCGCTTGCGTCGCGTCGATATTGGCTTCGACGTCGCGGATTTTTGCCGCAGTGTCGATCAGTTGCTGATTGAATTTTCTCCGGTCGTCGCTCAAGGCGTCGATTTCGCTTTTAAGCTTGGCTTGGCTTTCCGCCGAGCTGCGCTGGTTCGCCAGCGTCGCGTTCAGCTCCTGGTCGCGCTGCTTGAGTGCGTCGGCATTGGCGGCCGGTTGTGCATTATTTGGCCGCGCCGGTGCCGAGCGGTTTTGCCCGGCAGGCGTCTGCGCCGCTGGAAATTGGGCCGGTGCGGATTGTGCGAAGGCTGCCGCAATGGTTCCGAGTTCCGCCCCGTGTGGCAGCGCAAATACCAGGACCGTCCCGAGCACAAGCCGGGATTCGGTTCGGAGCTGCCGGCGGAGAATCATCGGTTTCAAGCTAGACAAGAGCCTCGGGAAGGCAAGAACAAGCTGAACAAGCGGCGATCAAAGCACCTACAAAAAGTCCCCGGCAAGAGCCCGGCAAGAACCCGGCAAGAGCACTGCGGAATGGACGGGAATAAGACAGTCCCCGGCCACACAGCCTGCATTTGGCGGCAATCGGCGTCACAATTCGGTGAGGCCGCATTAAAACGCGGAAAGATTCAGGCCCAAATGCTTAACGCGCCCAGTGCTTCAGGCCCGGTGGTAGGGGTGCCCGGCGAGAATGGTGCCGGCGCGATAAAGCTGCTCCAGCATCATCACCCGCACGAGCTGGTGCGGCCAGGTCGCCGCCCCGAAGGCGAGCTTGAGCTTGGCGCGTTCGCGCAGGCTTTGCGAAAGCCCATCGGCGCCGCCGATGATAAAACAAGCCGCCGGACGGTCTTCGCCGCGCCATTGCTGCAGCAAGGCTGCGAGCGCCGCGCTGTCGAGATTGTCGCCATGTTCGTCCAAAATGGCGACCACCGCACGTTCGGGAATGATGTTGGCGATCGCGATCAATTCCTCGGTGCGCCGCCGCTCGACGTCCTGCGCGCGGCTTTCGCGAATTTCGACGATGTCGATTTCACGAAGCCCGAAGCTGCGCCCGACCGCTTCGGCGCGCTTGCGGTAGTTGGCGGCAAGCTCGCGTTCGGGACCCTGCTTCAAGCGGCCGACCGCGGCGATAAGAATGCGCATGACGGAGCCACACAAATATCGGCCACACGACAACGGCGGCGGGCGATAATGACAATCAGACGACGACAACAAAACAAGACAAAACAACCCCGAGGGCCAAACGCCCCCGATAGCCGCCTCACCGATCCCGCGAGCGCCCCGTATCTGATGAAATCAGATACCGAGCTCTAACTTTCAGCTCGCGCGTTGGGCCGCTTTGCCCGACGCCCACATCTTCTCGAGATTGTAGAAATCCCGGACTTCCGGACGGAAGACGTGAACGACGACGTCGCCCGCATCGATCAGCACCCAATCGCAATGGGGCGTGCCTTCGACGCGCGCGCGAACGCCGGCCTTGTGCAAATCCTCGACCACCCTGTCGGCCACCGATCCGACATGGCGCTGCGACCGGCCGGAGGACACGACCATGTAGTCGCCGATTGATGATTTGTTGCGAAGATCGATGGTGACGGTGTTCTCCGCCTTCATGTCGTCGAGGCGGGCGAGAACCAGGCTGAGGATCTCCTCGGCGTTAGCACGCATTCTGGAGACCGCTTCGGGCGCGCGACGTTCGGCCCGGGAGATTACAACTGTGGACAGGGCTCGTTATCCTTTCGCTCCAAGTTCTCCGACGCAGATTCGCCTGCGTTAGAGTTTCGTCACACTACTTTTCGGTCGCTCCAAGATCCCCTTGTCGCGTCATGTGACTCTTGTCGCTGCAAAGGGTTCCAGATCGCCGACTGCTCCAAGCTACTCCCCCTCGGCACCGAATCCGAGGCTCCCGTAAGATAGTCACGTCAAGTTAATAGTTTCAACCTTTTTGCTTCAACCAAATGTCACGCGGCGCCTCCGGGCTGCGCCGAAAATCGCTCTGAAAGTTCATTTGGACGTGCGCGAGGCGCGCGCGGCCCGCAGCGCCGTCGACGACAAGGGCGATTTCAGCCCGTGCAGAAAGAGCCAGACCGGCGGCTTGCGTCCGGGGAGACTTTTTGCCGCCGTTTCCGGGATGCGGGCCCAGGCCAAGGCATTTCCGGCCACGCCCGCTGCCGAATAGAGGCTGGGCCCAAGCCGATCGACGACCGCGATCGGCACCAGCTTGGCGATATCGCGCCAGCGTTGCCAGCGATGGAAGTGGCGCAGATTGTCGGCGCCCATGATCCAGACGAACTGCACGCCGGGGCAGCGCTGCACGAGGTAGTGGATCGTCTCGTAGGTGTAACTGGTGCCGAGATCAGCTTCGAGGTCGGTGACGTCGATGCGCGGATGATGGGCAAGCGCGCGTGCCGCGGCGATACGTTGGGCAAGCGGGGTGAGGCCGTCGGTGTCCTTGAGCGGATTGCCGGGCGTGACCAGCCACCACACCCGGTCAAGTCCGAGCCGCCGCATTGCGAGCAGGCATGCCGCACGGTGCGCCGCATGCGGCGGATCGAAAGTGCCGCCGAACAGGCCGATGCGCATGCCGCGCGCATGTGGCGGCAGCACGACACGGCCGAAGTCGCGGATGCGATCGTCACGGCCGCGATCTTGACCGTTGGCACGATCGCTCGGCCGCGCGTCGGCTGCGCGCACGGGTGGGAACTCGCAATTCATGGCCTTTGAAGAGAATCCCCCTCCCGACACGGCGGCAGAATTATTTGTTTGAGCATGATCTGTTGCGAGAACCGGAATTCACTTTTCGGAATCATGCCGTCACGGCCGCGTCTGCCCGCTGCCGCGTATGCGATATTTAAAACTGGTGAGCTGTTCGACACCGACCGGGCCGCGCGCGTGCATGCGGCCGGTAGCAATGCCGATTTCGGCGCCGAAGCCGAATTCGCCGCCGTCGGCGAATTGCGTCGAGGCATTATGCAGCACGATCGCGGAATCGACTTCGCGCAGGAACTTATCGGCAGCTTTTTTGTCCTCGGTCACGATCGCATCGGTGTGGTGCGAGCCGTAGCGCTCGATATGGTCGATGGCCGCGTCAACGCCGTCGACGACACCGGCAGTCAGGATCGCATCGAGATATTCAGTGCTCCAATCGGCGTCGCTGGCCGGCTTGACGCGGCGGTCGGCGGCCTGGACCGCGGCGTCGCCGCGGATCTCGCAGCCGGCATCGAGCAGCATCGTCACCAGCGGCTTGAGGAATTTATCGGCGCCGGCGCGATCGACCAGCAGCGTTTCGGCCGCGCCGCAGACACCGGTCCGGCGCATTTTGGCGTTGAGCACGATCTTCTTCGCCATCGGAAGCTTGGCTTTTCTGTCGACATAAACGTGACAGACGCCTTCGAGATGCGCGAAGACCGGAACGCGCGCTTCCTTCTGCACGCGCTCGACCAGGCCTTTGCCGCCGCGCGGCACGATCACGTCGAGCGCGCCATCGAGCCCATTCAACATCAGGCCGACGGCTTCGCGATCGGGCGTCGGCACAAGCGTAATCGCGGCCGGCGGCAATCCGGCTTCGACGAGGCCTTCGACCAGCGCCGCATGGATGGCGCCGCAGGATCGGAAGCTCTCCGAGCCGCCGCGCAGGATCGCGGCATTGCCGGCCTTCAGGCACAGCGCGCCGGCGTCGGCTGTGACATTGGGCCGGCTCTCATAAATGACGCCGATGACGCCAAGCGGCACCCGCACGCGTTCGATGCGCATGCCGTTCGGCCGCCGCCACGATCCCATCACGGTGCCGATCGGATCTTTGAGCTTGCGGATCACATTGAGACCTTCGGCCATGGCCTCGACGCGTTCGGCATCGAGCGCGAGCCGGTCGAGGAAGGCCGGTGTGGCGCCGCCGGACTTCGCCGCGGCCTGATCCTCGGCATTGGCGGCGAGGATGGCGTTGCGCGAACGACGCACTGCTTTGGCCATAGCCAGGAGCGCTTGGTTCTTCTGCTTGGCTGAGGCCAGCGCGAGCACGCGCGCCGCCTCGCGCGCGTCATGGGCAATGGCGCACATCAATGCCCCAAGCCCGACATTGTGCTCGGCTCGCGCCTTGACTTCGACTTTTCCCGAACCGGCAATCGCCTTCAGCGGGGCGTTCATTTGGGCCTCGAACTAGGCCGCGGGCTTACCCCCAGGCTAAACCACAGGCTAACCCACATGGCCTTGATCCGTCGCAGTTTCAGGGAACTGTCTATCACGTCCGGCCGGGCCCGGCGAGACGGCCGCCGGGCCGCGCGCCGGGCCGTCTGCGACCGAGTTGCAGCCGACGTCCGGCCGACTTTCCCACACTGATTCACAGCATTTCGCTAGGACGTCACAGTCTTCAAGGAACCTTGAGAAAATGATTGACGTTGCGAATTTGAAGTCCAGTGGCGAGAGGGTGCTATGCATTTATCGTTGAGCCGTAAGACCAGCCGTCTGCCCAAGCGGTTCCCGGTCGGTACGACTTACGTCGTCGAGGGGCGCGGCGGAGAAGACGGCAATCTACGCGTATTTTCGCGTTATGTGGTGCTGCCGAACGGGCAGCGCATCAATCTGGGCGCAGATTTGGGCGGCTCGGCCGGTTCGCGGGCCCGGCGGGCGCGCAGCCGCAGCGAAGGCGCGGCCCCAAGTGGCACCAAAGGGCGATCCACACGTCCGAAGAAAATTTCGGCGAATGGCGGAACCTCGCGACGGCACGGCCGTTGACGAGTCAGGCGCCGGGCGAAGCCCCCCAGCCCCTCACCCTCAATCACCCGGCGTCGAACCCCGGCCGTTTCAACGGCCGGGGTTCCCCTTATGGGAGAACGGGCGTTCGGATTGCCCTTTGGGGCATGATCTTATCCGAAAACCGGAATCCACCCTTGGATCAAGTCCAAGGGCATGCTTTTCGGGATCATCTGCTATTCGCGAACCACCAGATCGTCGCGGTGGATCATCTCGGCCCGGCCGCTGAAGCCCAGTATTGAATCAATGTCCGCCGAAGCGCGGCCTCTGATCTTCTGGGCGTCCTCGGCGTCGAAAGCGCTCAATCCGCGCCCGATTTCCGCGCCGTCGGGCCCGCGGATCACCACGGCATCGCCGCGCGCGAATTCGCCTTCGACCTTGACCACGCCGACCGGGAGGAGGCTGTTGCCGCGCCGCAATGCTGCGACTGCGCCGGCATCGATGCCGAACGTGCCTTTGGGCTCGAGCGAGCCGGCAATCCACTTTTTGCGTGCCGTCACCGGATTGGCGCTGGTGAGGAACCAGGTGCAGTGCGCGCCTTTACTGATGGCATCGAGCGGATGTTGAACCAGCCCCGAGGCGATGACCATGTGGGTGCCGGCGCCGGTCGCGATCTTGCCGGCTTCGATTTTAGTCTGCATGCCGCCGCGCGAGAGGTCGGATCCTGCCGACCCGGCCATGGCCTCGATCTCCGGCGTGATGCGCTCGACCAGCGGAATATGCTGCGCTGACGCGACCGTTGCCGGCGGCGCGTCGTACAGCCCGTCCACATCGGAGAGCAACACCAGGACATCGGCGCTCACCATGGTGGCGACGCGGGCGGCGAGGCGGTCGTTGTCGCCATAACGGATTTCGGTGGTCGCAACCGTGTCGTTCTCGTTGATGACCGGCACTGCGCGCCACTGCAGCAGCCGGTCGATGGTCGCGCGCGCATTGAGATAACGCCGCCGCTCCTCGGTATCGCCGAGCGTAACCAGAACTTGCCCGGCGGTGATGCCACGCCGCGACAACGCCTCGTTCCAGGTGCGCGCCAGCGCGATCTGGCCGACGGCGGCCGCCGCCTGGCTGTCTTCGAGTTCGAGCCGGCCAGCCGGCAATTTGAGCACGGTGCGGCCGAGTGCAATGGCGCCTGACGACACGACCAGCACGTCGCGCTTGCCGCCGTGAAGCGCCGCGAGATCGGCGATCAGCGATTCAAGCCAGGCTTCCTTGAGCCTTCCGGCTTGCGCGTCGACCAGCAGGGACGAGCCGACCTTGACGACGATCCGGCGAAAGTCGGCAAGCCGAGGCGTTTTCAGGGTGGTTTTCGTGCTGTTTTTCGTGCTGATTTTCATGGCGAGTGTTGTAGCGGGACCGGCGGGCAGGCCAAAGAAGGGCAAAGGCGGCAAAGGCGGCAAAGGCGGCAAAGGCGGCAAAGGCGGGATGATGACAGAGCGGCCGGCGAGACGGCCGGGGCAAGCGCTAGGCTAAAGCTCGGCTTCGTTCTGCAATTGCTGTTTGTTTTCCAGGCAATAATAGCCCGACAACCGGCTGACCAGCTTGCGGCGCTTCCAATCGTTGAGAATGCGGCTGACATTCTCGCGCGCGATGCCGGCCATGGCGGCGAGGTCGCTTTGTCCGATCTTCTGGCGAATGACGATGCGGCCGGAACCGACATCCTGGCCGAAATCCTCGGCCAGTTCGAGAAGGGTACAGGCGACGCGGCCGCGCAACGGCAAGAAGCTTCCCGCAGCGATCACCGCGTCGGTTTCGCGCAAGCGCGTGGCGAGCAGCGTCACCAGCGATTTGTAGACTTCGGGATGTTTTTTGGTGAAATCGTCAAAGGCTGAGCGGCTCAAAAACGACAGCGCGGAACTGCGCACCGCGACGACCGATGCCGAGCGCGGCAGGCCATCGATGATCGACAGTTCGCCGACGATTGCGCCCGGGCCGAGGAAGGCGAGGATGCGCTCGGTACCGGAGCGCGATACCATCGTGACCTTGAGTAGCCCGTCTTCGATGCGATAGCAGCCGTCGCCCGCGTCGCCGGCGAGGAACAGAACCTCTTCGGCGCCGAGCTGTTTTGGCGTCGCACTGCCGAACAGGTTTGCCGAAAGATGTTCCGGCAAGCCTGAGAGCAGGCTTGGATTGACACGCGTGGCTGGCATGACGCCTGTTGTCGCGTTTTTGGCCGTGACCCGTCCCCGGGTCGGCGCCGGAAACAATGCGGCAGAAACGGCGGCGGCGCAATTGCGGCGGCCCCCGCTTGCTTGAGGGGCTGTTATGCCGTGGCGATCGAATTGGAGCCGCGCCTTAAGCTCCTGAATGCGTGCGAACTTTCCAAAAATTTTTGGCGATATTCGCGCCCGGTCTGGCATGCGCCGGCAAATCGCGCGTCGCCGCAAAGAAAAAGCCCGCCCAGGGGGGACTGGGCGGGCTGTCTGACCCCTGCTTGAGGGCCACTGGGGTGTATGGGGACCTATCTTCACCCCTCGGACGTCACAGGTCATCGGGGGGCTTGGGGGGACCGACCAGATGACGTCCAATTCAGTGGTTGCAAGGTAGGACTTTCCTGGGGTTGGCAAAGTGACGGGTATCACAGAAAGTCACTTTGGAATAAGACGTTGTAATTACTTGCGTAATTGTCTTTATGTCAGCGCGCGAATTGCAAAAAACAGCGACGGCTCATTGCAAGCCATGACCCACGAGGCGTGAGCTCGCGGCATTAGTTATTTGGCGCGCGGATCTCGACGCCGGCGCGCTTCTCCAGTGGCTGCACGATCTGCGTCATGTCCTTGTCGGGACCGAGTTCATCGCAGGTGAGCTTGAAGATCGCGGCCACGGCCTCGATCACGCCGCTCGACAGGCCGAGCGCCTTGGCTTCCGACAGGAACAGGTTCACGTCCTTGAGCATCAGGCCGGCGGTGAAACCCTGATTGAATTTCCGCGGCACGACGACCTGCGGAAACTTCTGTTCGGTCGCCGTGCTGCGGCCCGATGAAACGTTGATGACTTCGAGCATGACGCGCGGATCGAGGCCGGCCTTCACGCCCATGAGGATCGATTCCGAGGTCGCCGCCATCCCGGCCGCGGAGAGCACGTTGTTGCAGAGCTTCATCGTCTGGCCCGCGCCCGGCTTCTCGCCGATGAAAAAGAACTTGCCGATCACTTTGAGCGCCGGCTCCACCGCCTCGACATCGGCGTGCGGTCCCGACGCCATCACTGCGACCGTGCCTTTCTCCGCGCCGATCACGCCGCCGGATACCGGCGCATCGACCTGCACGATATTGCGCGCGCCGAGCTCCTTGAAAATGCGCTGCGCCATCACCGAGCCGGTGGTCGAAAGGTCGACAAAGCGGCGCACCTTCTTGCCCTCGATCACGCCGTCGGGCCCGGTTGCCACTTTGAGCACGATGTCGGGCGTCGGCAGGCTCGCCATCACGGTCTCGACCATGTCGGCGACTTCCCTGGGCGAGCGCGCCGCGACCGCGCCTTTGGCGGCGAGATCGCCGATCGCTTCCTGGCGCGTGTCATAGACAATGACCTTGTGGCCGGCTTCGAGCAGCCGCCGCGCCATATGCGCGCCCATATTGCCGAGACCGATGAAGCCGATGTCCATGCCTGTATCCCTCCCACTCACGCGGCGTCATGTCCGGCTTTATGCCGGGCATCCACGTCTTTGTTTCGCGAAGATTAAAGACGTGGATGGCCGGGACAAGCCCGGCCATGACGGGCAGAATCAATACGACCGCGGCAGACCGAGTACGTGCTCGGCGATATAAGACAGCACCAGATTGGTCGAGATCGGCGCCACGGTGTAGAGCCGCGTCTCACGGAATTTGCGCTCGATGTCGAATTCCTCGGCGAAGCCGAAGCCGCCGTGGGTCTGCACGCACATATCGGCGGCGGCCCAGGACGCTTCGGCGGCGAGGTGCTTGGCCATATTCGCTTCGGCGCCGCAGTCCTTGCCGGCTTCGTAAAGCGCCGCCGCTTCGCGCACCATCAGTTCGGCGGCGCGCATATTGATGTAGCTGCGCGCGATCGGAAACTGCACGCCCTGGTTCTGTCCGATCGGCCGGCCGAACACGACGCGCTCGCCTGCATATCCAACGGCTTTCTCGATGAACCATTTGGCGTCGCCGATGCATTCGGCGGCGATGAGAATCCGCTCGGCATTCATGCCGGAGAGGATGTAGCGAAAACCCATGCCCTCGTCGCCGATCAGATTTTCCGACGGCACCCGCATGTTCTCGAAGAACACTTCGGTGGTGGCGTGGTTCATCATGGTGCGGATGGGCCGGATGGTCAGGCCCTTGCCTTTCACCTCGCGCATGTCGACCAGGAACACCGAAAGCCCGCCGGTGCGTGAATTGACCTGGTCGCGCGGCGTGGTGCGGGCTAGGAGCAGCATCAAGTCGGAATGCTCCGCACGTGAGGTCCAGATCTTCTGGCCGTTGATGACGTAATGGTCGCCGTCGCGCACCGCCGTGGTGCGCAGGCTGAGCGTGTCGGTGCCCGACGTCGGCTCGGTGACGCCGAAGGCTTGCAGGCGTAATTCGCCGCGCGCGATGCCGGGCAGGTAGCGCGCCTTCTGCGCCGGGCTGCCGTGCCGCAGCACCGTGCCCATCGTGTACATCTGCGCATGGCAGGGCGCGCCGTTGCAGCCCGAGGCTTGGATCTCTTCCATGATGGCGGCGGCGGCCGTCATGGTGAGCCCGCTGCCGCCATATTCCTCAGGGATCAGCGCTGCGAGGAATCCTGCCTTGGTCAGCGCGGCGACGAATGTGTCCGGATAGGCGCGCTCGCGATCGAGCGCACGCCAATATTCGCCGGGGAATTCCTTGCACAGCGCGCGAACTGCTTCGCGGATCGCGGCAAGCTCGGCGGCGTCGGTCATCACACAGGATCCCACGAGAACACGTCGCTTGAACGGTCGAGCGGCGTGAACGAGGCAGCAAAGGCGGCTTTGAGCTGCTTGTCGAGCTTTTCCGCTGTCCAGCCGTCGGAGCGCTGCAGCGTGCGGATCGGGCGGGTCTGGTTGAACAGATAAATCTCGTTGTTGCGCACCGAAAAAATCTGGCCGCTGATGCCGGCCGCCTTGTCGGAACCGAGATAGACGACGAGCGGCGCGATCTTCTCCGGGGTCATTTGTTGAAAGGCCGCGATATGCGCTTTTTCCTCTTCGGTCTCGGCCGGAATGGAATCGATCATCCGCGTCCAGGCGAACGGCGCCACGCAGTTCGAGCGCACGTTGAAACGCGCCATGTCGAGCGCGATGCCGCGCGACAGGCCGACAATGCCGAGCTTCGCCGCCATGTAATTGGCCTGGCCGAAATTGCCGACCAGGCCCGAGGTCGACGTCATATGCACGAAGCTGCCGGCATTCTGCTCGCGGAAATGCACGGCGCAGGCATGGCTCATCAGAAAGCTGCCATGCAGATGCACATTGATGACGTCGGACCAGTCCGACCAGCTCATGCGGTGAAAAATGCGGTCGCGCAGGATGCCGGCATTGTTGACCAGAATGTCGACGCGGCCGAAGGCATCGAGCGCGGACTGCACGATCTTGTCGGCATTGCCGGGCTCGCTGATCGACAGCGTCGAGGCAACGGCCTTGCCGCCGGCCTTCGCGATCTCGTCGACCACCGCCTGCGCCGGGCCGCTATCGGTGCCGGCACCGTCGAGGCTGGCGCCGATGTCGCAGACGACGACGCTGGCGCCTTCCTGCGCCATGAGCAACGCGATGCCGCGGCCGATGCCACGTCCCGCGCCCGTGACAATGGCCACCTTGCCCGCGACGATATTGGGCATTCGCTTAGTTTCCCCAGACCTCTCGGGCGACCTCCCCGATCATCCGCAGCTTGGCCCATTCTTCGTCCTCGGCCAATACGTTGCCTTCCTCGGTCGAGGCGAAGCCGCATTGCGGCGACAGGCACAGCTGGTCGAGATCGGTATATTTCGATGCCTCCTCGACGCGGCGCTTGATGGCATCCTTGCCTTCGAGTGTCCCGGTCTTGGTCGTGACCAGGCCGAGCACGGCGAGGCGGCCCTTTTGCAGCCGCTTGAGCGGCTCGAAGCCGCCGGCGCGTTCGCTGTCGTATTCCATGAAATAGCCGTTGACCTTGATGCGGTCGAACAGCACTTCCTGCATCGCGTCGTAGCCGCCGGAGCCCATGAACGTCGACTTATAGTTGCCGCGGCACAGATGCATGGTCACCGTCATGTCGGACGGAATATCCGAAATCGCGACATTGATGAGATCGCCATAGAGCGGGCCGAGCGCGTCCGGATCGTCGCCGCGGTCCTTCATTTGCTGGCGGTATTTCGGATCGCACAACATGGCGATGAACACTTCGTCGAGCTGCAGATAGCGGCAGCCGGCATCGGCAAAGGCGCGCACGGCTTTTTTGTAGGCCTGGCCAAGATCGTCGAACATCTTGTCGAGCGATGGATAGACCGCCTTGTTGATCGGCGTCGGGCTAGGGCGGCCATAGAGCGCCGACGGCGCCGGGATCGTCATTTTCGGCGTGCGCGTCGTATGCGCTTTGAGAAACTTGAAATGCTCGATCATCGGATGGCCGGAAAAGCCGATCTTGCCGGTGACCTGCACGCCCTCATTGCGCGTCGTCACCGCGGCGAAGGCGACGCCCGTGTTCATCACATGGCGCTCGACGCCGTCGAGGCTCCACAGAAAATCGAGATGCCACCATGAGCGGCGGAATTCGCCGTCGGTGATCGATTGCAGTCCGGCCGCTTCCTGTTTGCCGATGACGGATTTGATCTCGCGATCTTCCACGGCCTTGAGCGCCGCCGTGTCGATCTGTCCCTTGGCATACTGCTCGCGCGCCTGTTTCAGCGCGGCCGGGCGCAGCAAAGAGCCGACATGATCGGCGCGGAACGGCGGTTTGGTGCGTTGGCTCATGGTTTCACTCCGTTGCGGGTCAGCGGCCCCAAATCTCTTCGGCCAGTTCGACGATCATGCGCAGCTTCGCCCATTCCTCGTCCTCGGCGAGCACATTGCCTTCCTCGGTCGAGGCAAAGCCGCATTGCGGCGACAGGCAAAGCTGATCGAGCGGAATGTATTTGGTCGCTTCGTCGATCCGCCGCTTGATGGCATCCTTCTTTTCGAGCGTGCCGGTCTTCGAGGTGACAAGCCCAAGCACGACGGTCTTGTTCTTCGGCACGAAACGCAACGGCTCGAAACCGCCGGCGCGCTCGCTGTCGTATTCCATGAAATAGCCGTGCACGTTGATCGTATTAAACAGCATTTCCGCCACCGGCTCATAACCGCCCGAGGCGACGAAGTTGGAGCGGAAATTGCCGCGGCACAGATGCATGGTGATGGTCATGTCGGCGGGGATGCCCGAGATCGCCGCATTGATCATCGTGGCATAAGCGTCCGGCAGCGTTGCCGGATCCTCGCCGCGATCGGTGATCAGCTTGCGCAGCGACGGATCGCACAGATAGGTGAGGTTGACCTCGTCGAGTTGCAGATAGCGGCAGCCGGCCTCGGCGAAGGCCTGCACCACTTTGCTGTAGGACAGGCCGAGGTCGCCATAGAAGTCGTTCATGTTCGGATAGAGCGATTCGGGCACGGCATCGCGGCCGTAGCGGAAATGCAGCGACGACGGCGATGGGATCGTCATCTTCGGCGTCTGTCTGGTGTGAGCCTTCAGGAACTTGAAATGCTCGATCATTGGATGCGGCTTGTAGCCGCCAAGCTTGCCGATGACACGCAGCAGAACCTGCCGCGGCTGCGCGCCGCTTGAGGCGAATTTTACCTTACGTTCGCCGGCGTAGGACTCGACATTGTCGAGCTGTTCGAGGAAGTCGATATTCCAGGAGATGCGGCGGTATTCGCCGTCGGTGACCGATTTCAGCCCGACCGCCTCCTGCTTCTTGATCACGCCCTCGACTTCGCGGTCCTCGATCGCCTTGAAGGCTTCCGCGCTCAGGGTCCCGCTAGCGCGCTGCTCGCGCGCTTCCTTCAGCGCGGCCGTGCGCAACAGCGAGCCGACATGATCGGCGCGGAACGGCGGTGTAGTTCGTTGCATTCTCAACCCCACACTTCATCTGCGATTTCCACGATCATCCGCAGCTTCGCCCATTGCTCGTCTTCGGCGAGCACGTTGCCTTCCTCGGTCGAGGCGAAGCCGCATTGCGGCGACAGGCAAAGCTGATCGAGCGCGACATATTTGGTCGCCTCGTCGATCCGCCGCCTGATGTCGTCCTTCTTTTCCAGCTTGCCGCTCTTTGAAGTGACAAGCCCGAGCACGAGTTGTTTCTTGCCTTTCGGAAAATACCGCAGCGGCTCGAAGCCGCCGGCGCGCTCGCTGTCGTATTCGAGGAAATAGCCGTCGAGATTGGTGTGGCCGAGGAGCTCTTCGGCGACGAATTCGTAGCCGCCCGACGCGATAAAGGTCGAGCGGAAATTGCCGCGGCAGGAATGCATGGTGATCGCCATGTCGGCCGGCTTGCCTTCGAGCGCGAGGCCCGTGAGCCGCGCATAGCGCTGCGGCAGCGTATCCGGATCGTCGCCGCGCGAGCGCGATTGCGCGCGCTCGTTTAAATCGCAGATCATCGCCCAGGCCGTGTCGTCGAGTTGCAAATAACGGCAGCCGGCGTCGTAAAAGGCGCGGATGGCGCCGCGCCAGGCCTTGGCCACATCGTCGAAGAATGCATCGAGGTCCGGATAGACGTCCTTGCTGATCGAAGCGCGGCCCTGGCGGAAGTGAAATGTCGACGGCGCCGGGATCGTCATTTTCGGCGTCACGCGCGTATGCGCCTTGAGGAATTTGAAATGCTCCAGCATCGGATGGCCGGAAAAGCCGATCTTGCCGGCGATCTTGATGCCCTCCGCCTTGGTCTGCACGCCGGCAAACTGAATGCCGCCCTGGGTCGAATAGGGCGTGACGCCGTCGAGCCCGCGGAAGAAATCGAAATGCCACCACGAGCGGCGGAATTCGCCGTCGGTGGCGAGCTTCAGCCCCACGTCTTCCTGCTTCTTGATGACTTTCTCGATCTCGCGATCTTCGACCGCCTTGAGCTCGGCTGCGGTGATCGTGCCGTCCGCGTGTTTGGCGCGGGCTTCCTTCAGCGGGGCGGTGCGCAACAGCGAGCCGACATGATCGGCGCGGAAGGGCGGTGTGGTACGCTGCATGGTTTCCTCCTGTCGCGCGCTGTTGTTATTGCCGATGCGCTTGCGGTCGTTATGGATTTCGTACGATTGAGCTGGACGCGATTTAGCAATGGGCGCGCACGGGTGTAAATGCCGTTGCACGCGCGGCCGGGAACGCAGACACTCGTCCCGCGCATAGTGAAAAAGGAGTGGGATTGTGCCCCAGGGTTTGCCCCCGATATTGCGGCTCACCGAAGATATTTTGTCGAACGGCAACGAGGTCTCGTTGCCGGCTCTGCCGCGCATGATATTTGTCGCGCATGGTTCGGTTGCGATTGCGGAACGCGGCCTCAAAGCCGAGGAGGCCTATAGCGGCGAGGGCGCCGTTACGCTCAAAGCCGGCTCGGAAGGCGCGACGCTTTGGCGTTGGGAGTTCGTGACCGGCGGCGCCGCGAATGCGAGCGGCATGATCACGCGCGAAAAACTTTCCGCGGCGCTTGAGACGTTGCCCAAGGGCGAACTGCTGCTGCGCGGCGACAGCGTGGCGTTTCCGCCCGGCGGCTGCGCCTTTCTGCACCGGCACCAGGGCCCCGGCACACGCTGCGTCTTCGAGGGCGCCATCCGCATCGACACCCACGGCAGGTCGACGTCCTACGGCCCGGGCGGCGCCTGGTACGAGACCGGGCCCGACCCGGTCTTTGCCCAAGCGTCGGCAGACAAGCCAACGCGCTTCATCCGCGTCATGATCCTGCCGCGCGCGCTCATCGGCAAAAGCTCGATCGAATATCTCAACGAAGCGGACAAGGCGAAGCCGAAGTCGCAGAGCTACAAGCTCTATGCCGACATGCCGATCGCGACGATGGGAACCTAGAGCGGCTTATAGCCACGCTCCATATCGACATCGATGAGCATTGAGGTGCCGCTTGCCAGCGCCTTGCCGATCAGGTCGGTTGCATCATGCACGGTCTTGGCGCGATGGGCGTCGATGCCGAGCGCATGCGCAAGACCTACGAAATCCACCGCCGGATCGTTGAGTTCCATGCCGACAAACGTATCGGCCTGTTCGGCCAGCCCGCGCAGCATGACGAGGCGCTGCTTGAGGATGCGGTAGCTGGTATTGTTGAAGATCACCCAAACGATGGGCAGGCGATAGCGCGCCGCAGTCCACAATCCCTGGATCGTATAGAGCGCGCTGCCGTCGCCGACCAAAGCCACCACCGGCCGGTTAGGCAGCGCGAGCTTGACGCCGATCGCCGCCGGCAGGCCCCAGCCGATGCCGCCGCCACGCAATCCGTAAAAACTCTGCGCATCGTCGCTGTTGATCAGCGCGCGCGCGCCAGGCGCGGACGACAGAATTTCTTCGATCACCACGGCGTCTTTCGGCAGCATCGCGCCGATCGCTTCGAGGAGCGCCAGCGGCTGCACCGGCGTCTTGCCGGCCAGCGCGCGGGCTTTGGCGCGAAACGCCTCGCGGTCTTTCTTGATGGCATCGGTGGTGGATGTGAGCCGCGCCGCGGCGGCGCTCTTGGCGCCCGCGCTCATGCGCGCGACGACACCGGCGGTGATGTCGGGCAGCGTCGCTTTCGGGTCGCCGAGGATCGCGACTTGCGCCGGATAATTCTTGCCGATCTGCCACGGGTCGGAATCCAGATGGATGAGCGGCAAGCCCTTCGGCCAAGGATCGATGTTCGACGGCAGCGACCAGGTGAACAGATCGCCGCCGACGGAGAACAACAGGTCGTGCTGGTCGAGCACTTCGCGCACGCCGGCCTGCGAGCGCGTCATCGATCCGCGGTAAAGCGGATGCGACGCCGGAAACGAGGCCGTGTTGGGGATGAACTCGACATAGACCGGCGCGCCGATGGCCTCGGCGAGCGCGGCAAGTTCCCGGTGCGCACGGCTCTGTGCCACGGCATCGCCGGCGATGATCACCGGCCGCTCGGCCTTGGCCAGCAGTTCGGCGGCGGCGGCGACAGCATCGGCATCGCCGCGCACCCGCGGTGCGACGCGCGTCGGCTCAAGCAGATCGATGTTGGCGTCGCTTTTGAGAATATCGCCGGGCAGCGACAGGAACACCGGCCCGGTCGGCGGCGCCAGCGCCGTCTTCACTGCACGGTGCACATAAAGCGGCAGGTCTTCGGCGCGTTGCACTTCGGCGGCCCATTTGACGAAGGGCCGCGCCAAGGTCGGCAAGTCGGCGGTCAATACTGGTTCAGTCACGACATATTCGAGATCCTGCTGTCCCGCGGTGACCAGCACCGGCGCGTTCGCCTTGGCCGCGTCGTAGAGCATGCCCATGGCATTGCCGAGGCCCGGCGCGACGTGAAGGTTGAGCACGGCGAGATTGCCGGAGCCCTGCGCGTAGCCGTCGGCCATCGCCATCAGGGCTGCTTCCTGCAGGCCGAGGATGTAGCGGATGTCGTGCTCGACGGCGAAGGCATCCATCAGCGGCAATTCGGTGGTGCCGGGATTGCCGAACATCACCGTGACGCCCTCCTGCTTGAGCAGATCGAGAAAGGCGCGTTTTCCGGACATCACGGGCACAGGCTTCCTCCATCGCGTCATTCCGGGGCGCGCCAAAAGCGCGAACCCGGAATCCATAATCACGATACTCTCAGATTTGTGACGGGGAGAGCTGGATTCGCTGGGGTTATGGATTCCGGGTTCAGCACTACGCGCTGCCCCGGAATGACAAATGGTGCCGCGGAAGGGATTCGAACCCCCGACCCCCGCATTACGAATGCGGTGCTCTACCGGCTGAGCTACCGCGGCAAACCGGCGGTACGCCGTCCTAATACCCGGAAACTGTAAACGCAAGAAGTACGGACTTTTTGCGGTTTGGGCCTTGGCCGCCCGATTTCGGCAGCGCGATTTCGCTGGCTCTGGCCGTTGAAACCGCATGGCGGCGGCATAGCTTTCAGCGCGGTGCCTCAGCGAGGGGAAGTATCATGCCCGCCTACATAATTTCCGACGTCACCGTGAAGGACCGCAACGCCATGGAGGCGTACCGGACGCGGGCGGCGCCGACCATTGCGCTCTATGGCGGCCGCTATCTGGTGCGGGGCGGCGAGGCCGAGGCGCTGGAGGGAACCTGGCTGCCGCGCATGTTCATCATCGCCGAGTTTCCCGACCGCGAAACCGCGCGCCGCTGGTATCGCTCGCCCGAATATGCGCAGGCGCTTGCCTTCCGCGATGCCGGCCTCAGCCGGAATTTGATCCTGGTCGATGGCGTGCCGCAGCCGCTATAGAGCGGCGGTCTGAGGGAGCGGCCCGTTGTCGAGCATCACTGAGCCCGCGCGCGAGACGCCGATTTTCGGCGAGTTCGAGATCGTCGTCCTGGGCGGCGGCCCTGCCGGCATTGCCGCTGCTGCAGCGTCGGGCGCGCTCGGCCGCAAAGTCCTTCTGATCGAGCGCTACGGCTTTCTCGGCGGCATGGGCACGGCTGCCGGCGTGACCAATTTCTGCGGGCTTCATGCCAACGTGCATGGCGATATTCGCCAGGTCGTGCACGGCGTCGCCGACGATCTCCTGGCGCGGATCGACGCGTTCGGCGGTCTCAACGAACCGCATATGATCTTCGGCAAGACCAAGGCGCAGGCTTACGACACTGCGGCCTATAAATGCGCCGCCGACGATCTGCTCGCCGCCCGCAAGGTGGATGTACTGTTTCATGCGCTCGCCGCCGGCGTCGTGATGAACGGCGCGCGGATCGAAGCGCTTTTGATCGAAACCAAATCCGGCCGCATGGCGGTGCGCGCCGACATTTTCATCGACTGCTCGGGCGACGGCGATCTGGCGAGCTTTGCCGGCGCGCCGTTCGAACTCGGCGATGCCGACGGCAATATGCTCTATCCGACCATGATGTTCCGCCTCGAACGGCGTCGATCCTGACGCGGCCGGCGAAGCCTGGAAGACCATCCCGGCCTTGATGGAGGAGGCCGAGAAGCGCGGCATGCAATTCCCCCGCAAGGGCGCAATCGTGCGCCCGATGAAGCACGAGAGCGAATGGCGGGTGAATGTCACGCAGCTCAAAACCGGTAATGGCCGCGCCATCGATGGCACCGATGCGCGCGAATTGAGCGCCGGTGAAAGCGAGGGCCGCCGTCAGGCGCTCGCGTTCTTCGAATTTCTCAAAGCCAATGCGCCTGGTTTCGAGGATTCCTATGTCGTCGATATTCCGCCGCAACTCGGCATCCGCGAAACGCGGCGCATCACCGGCCGTTATGCGTTGACCCGCGACGATGTTCTCTCCTGCGCCAGTTTCGACGACACGATCGGCGTCAATGGCTGGCCGATCGAAGCCCACGTCGCCGGCGACGTCATCTGGGGCTGGCCGGATATTCCGGGCTCGCGCGGCTTCAATCACTTGCCTTACCGCATGCTGCTGCCGCTGAAGGTCGAGAACCTCTTGATCGCCGGCCGCTGCGCCTCGATGACCCATGAAGGCCAGTCGGCGGCGCGCGTCTCCGGGGCCTGTTTTGTCATGGGCGAGGCGGCGGCGACCGCGGCGCATCTGGCGCTTGCCTCTAACGCCGATCCGGCGGATATCGACGTGATGCGCTTGCAACAGATGCTCGAGCAAAACGGCGTCTTTCTCGGCAAAGAAACGTAAGCAAGGAAACGTAGGCGACGAAACATGAAGAAGCTCGTTTTCCTGTTCAGTCTCTTTATCGGCGCGCTGTCGGCCGCCACTGCACCGGCTGCCGCACAGGATTGGCCCGCCAAGACGGTGAAGATCATCGTACCGTTCGGCGCCGGCTCGACGCCCGATATCGTGGCGCGGCTGATCGCCGAGAGCCTGCAGCAGAAATATCCCGCGTCCGCCTTCGTCGTCGAAAACAAGCCGGGCGCGAGCGGCAATATCGGCACCGATGCGGTGGCCAAGGCCGACCCCGACGGCACCACAATCGGTGTGAGCATCGGCGGCCCGCTCGCCATCAACACGCTGCTGTTTCCGTCGCTGCCTTACAATCCGAAGACCGACATCGCAGCGGTGACGCAGCTCGTCACCATGCCGAGCGTGCTCGCGGTCAATCCGAGTCTCGGCGTCAATAGCGTGGCCGACCTTGTCGCGCTGCTCAAGCGCGAGCCCGGCAAATACGATTTCGGCTCGATCGGCAATGGCTCGCTGTCGCATCTGTCGATGGAGGCGATCGCGCTCAAAAGCGGCACGCAGATCGTGCACGTGCCATTCACCGGCTCGCCGCAGGCGATGACCGCGGTGATACGCGGCGACGTGCAGATGGCTTGCCTGCCGGCGGCTTCCGTCGTCGCGCTCGCCAAAGACGGCAAGGTGAAAATGCTCGCGGTATCGCTCGCCAAGCGCTCGCCGTTGCTGCCCGAACTGCCGACACTCAAAGAATCCGGCATCGATGTCGAAGCCGATACCTGGATGGGCCTGATCGCGCCGGGCAAGACGCCGCCGGATCTCGTTGCCAAGATCAACAAGGATGTCGCCGAAGCGATCCGCTCGCCCGCTGTGCGCGACAAGCTCGCCACGCAATTCATGGCGCCGGTCGGCAATTCGCCGGCGCAATTCCGCGCCGTGATCGACGCCGAAGTGGCGCGCTGGGCGCCGGTGATCAAGGCGGCGGACGTGAAGCTGAATTGATCCTATTTCGCGCCGGCTTCGGCCCGCAGCTTGAAGCGCTGGATCTTGCCGGTCGCGGTCTTTGGCAATTCGGTGCGGAATTCGATCCAGCGCGGATATTTATAGGCTGCAAGCTTCTGCCGGCATTCGTCCTGGAGCCTTTGCGCAAAATCGGCGCCGGCCAGACCCTGCGTCTTGAGCACGACGAAGGCCTTCGGCTTGATCAGCGCATCGACGTCGGGCCAGCCGACCACGGCGGCTTCGAGCACATCGGGATGGCTTTGCAGCACGCCTTCGACCTCGAACGGCGACACATACATGCCGGAGACTTTCAGCATGTCGTCGCGCCGGCCGCAGTAGACGTAATAGCCGTCGTCATCCTCGACATATTTGTCGCCGGAGCGGGTCCATTCGCCGAGGAAGGTCGAGCGCGATTGCTCGCGATTGTTCCAATACATCATCGCGCTCGTGGGCCCGCGCACTTGCAATTCGCCCATCTCGCCGCGGGCTTTGACGATCGCGCCGTCGTCATCGACCAGGCGGATGTCGTAGCCCGGCACCGGCTTGCCGGAAGTGCCGTATTTCACATCGCCCGGCCGATTGCTGAGGAAGATGTGCAGCATTTCGGTCGAGCCCAGCCCGTCAAGAATGTCGGTGCCGTAGCGCGCGCTCCAGCGCCGGCCGATCTCCGGCGGCAGCGCTTCGCCCGCCGAAACGCAGCGGCGGAAACTGATCTCGCCGCTTTGCGGCGCCGCGGGGCTCGCGAGGAAGCCGGCATAAAACGTCGGCACGGCGTAGAATACGCTGACCCGATGTGTCTTCAGGAGATCGGCGACCAGGTCCGGCGTCGGCCGGTCCCGCAACAGAACCGTGGTGGCGCCGGCTGACATCGGAAAGGTCAGCGCATTGCCGAGCCCGTAAGCGAAGAACAATTTCGCCACCGAATAGCAGATGTCGTTCTCGGTGATGCCGAGCGTCGGGGCGGCATAAAGATCGTCGGTGAGTTTCAGATCGGCATGGCTGTGCACGGCGCCTTTCGGCCGGCCGGTCGATCCGGACGTGTAGAGCCAAAAGCAAATGTCATCGCACGTGGTCGGCGCCGTCATCGGCTTGGTGCTTGCTTGCGCCAGGAGATCATCGAACCGCGGCTGGCCGTGCGATTGCTCGCCCGAAATAATGACATGTTCGAGATCTTCAGCCTCGCGCAGCGCTTTGTTGAATTTCGGCAGCAGCTCCTCGGAGACGACAAGCACCCGCGCCCGGCTGTCGCGCAGCATGAAACAATAATCGTCTTCGGTCATCAGCGTGTTGACCGGCACTGCGACCACGCCGGCCTTGATGGCGCCGAGAAAGGCCGTCGGCCAGTCGATGGCATCGAGGAGACACATCAGCATGCGCTCCTCGCGGCGCACGCGGAGCGTTCGCAGCACATGGCCGAAACGCTCGACGCGTTCGGCAAGGTCGCCATAGCTGTATTGGCCGCGCTGGTCGATGAAAGCGATTTTGTCGCGGCGGCCGGCGTCGAGATTGCGCTTGAGAATATCGGCGGCGAAATTGTAGTCGCGCGGTACGGCGCTCGCGCTATGCAACGCGGTGTTCATCGCGGCGTTTCCTCTAGAGCATGATCTCGAAAAGCGGAAACCGGTTTTCGGAAAAGGTCATGCTCAAAACTAGAATCTCGCGGGCGGCGGTTCTGCCCACCGATTGGCCCATTGCAAAGCATTATGCCGACGCCGGAATTCGGCGGCAATGCCGCAGGCAAACTGTCGCCGAATCAGCCTGCCATCGCCGCGAAATTGCGCTATGACATGGCCGCAAAATGGCCCCTAAATTGGCCGCCGAAAACCAAGCCCCTCCCGCCGGAGCCTGCCGCATGATCTTGAGCCACGACCGCATCCTCACCACCCATGTCGGCAGCCTGCCGCGCAATGAGACCTTGAGCGACCTGCTTATCGTGCAGGAGGAAGGCAAGGCCTATGACGCGGCCCTCCTGGCGAGCGAGATGGACAAGGCGGTGCGTCATGTCGTGCAAAAGCAAGTCGCGGCCGGCATCGATATCGGCAATGACGGCGAGCAGCGCCGCATCGGTTTTCAGACTTATGTGCCGCAGCGCATGACCGGTTTTGCCGGGGTGTCGAAGCGCCGCCGCGGCAAGGAATTCGAAGAGTTTCCCGAACTGCTCGCCTATCTGATGCGCCGTTTCCCCAATCCGCCGAAGAGCCAGCAGGGCGCGCCGGAAGCGCAGGGCGAGGTCAAATACAAGGACTTGAAGCCGATCCAGGACGAGACATCGGGCTTCAACAAAATCGCCGACGAGCTGCATGCCTTCTCCGAGCGTTTCATGACCGCGCCGTCGCCCGGCATCATCTCGACGACGATGCTGAATGCCCATTACGACAGCCACGACGCCTATCTCGATGCGCTGGCGCGCGAGATGAAGAACGAATATCAGACGATCCACAAAGCCGGCATCGTGCTGCAGATCGACGCGCCCGATCTGGCGATGGATCGCACCATGATGTACCGCGATCTGTCCGACGCCGATTTCGTCAAGCGCTGCGAGCGCCATGTCGAAGCGATCAACCAAGGCATCGAAGGCATTCCGCGCGATCGGGTGCGGCTGCATATCTGTTACGGCAATTGGGAAGGCCCGCATATCCACGACATCGCGCTCGATAAGATCCTGCCGGCGCTCTATCAGGCCAAGGTCGGCGCGCTGTCGATCGAGTTCTCCAATCCGCGCCATGCCCATGAATATGGCGCGCTCAAGCGCGTGCCGTTCCCGAAAGACATGATCCTCATTCCCGGCGTGGTCGAGACCACGTCGAATTTCGTCGAGCATCCGGAAGTGGTGGCGCGGCGGATCGAGGAGGCGGTCGCGACCGTCGGCGATCGCGAGCGCGTCGTCGCCTCGAGCGATTGCGGCTTCGGCACCTTTACCCGCCGCGAATGGGTGATCGAGCCGGCGGTGTGGCTCAAGCTCAAGGCCATCCGCGACGGCGCCGATATCGCTTCCGCCCGGCTTTGGGGTAAAAGAACTGCGGCCTAGTACCTCCGCCCGCTCGTCCCCGCGGAAGCGGGGACCCAGTCCTCGGCGGCCGAAGCTAGCCAGCTGGATTCCCGCTTGCGCGGGAATGAGCGGCAAGCGACAAGGGCCTGCATTCAAATACCAAGGTAGGAAACGCAACAGTGATTGATCTTTACACCTGGACCACGCCGAACGGCCGCAAGGCTTCCATCGCGCTCGAGGAAATGGGCCTGCCTTACACGGTACACCCGATCGACATTTCCAAGGATGAGCAGTTCAAGCCGGAATTTCTGAAGATCAGCCCCAACAATCGCATCCCAGCCATTGTCGATCGCGACAACGGCATGAGTCTCATGGAATCCGGCGCCATTCTGATCTATCTCGCCGACAAGACCGGCAAGCTTCTGCCCAAGTCGGGCGAAGATCGCTACCGCACCATCGAATGGCTGATGTGGCAGATGGGCGGCCCGGGCCCGATGCTCGGCCAGGTGCATCATTTCGTGAAGTACAATCCCGGCAAGGCGCCCTATGCCGAGGAGCGGTATCTGAAGGAAGCGCACCGGCTCTACGGCGTGCTCGACAAGCAGCTCGCCCAGCATGAATATGTCGCGGGCGGCTATTCGATCGCCGATATCGCGATCTGGCCGTGGATCTCGCGCTACGAATGGCAGACCGTGGATCTGAACAAATATCCCAACGTCAAGCGCTGGTATGTCGCCATCGCCAACCGCCCCGCGGTGCAAAAAGGCTACAAAGTGCCCAAGGATATGGGACCCATCCCAATGCCCTGAGGCGGCCCAAGGCCCCGGGCCTGCGAGTCGACAAAGCCCGGTCAACAAAGCCGCAAATTAGGTTACAATGGGTGCGACAATTGCCGTGCCTGCATCCTTCGAGGCTCGCGGAGTTTACCATCGGGTCGGCCACTTCGGGCCGGACCCGTTGGCCCGCGCCTCAGGATGACGAAGAAAGACCCAAGGAGCCTTTCCCATGGACGACATCACCAAGCGCGATCCGATCAAGATCACCGCCGAAGACATCAACCCGCGCTACAATTGGGGCCGCCATCTGCCGGTGCTCGGCACCATGGGCGTCGATTTCGAGGAACGCGTCGATTACCGGCGCATGCACCGTTACCGGCTCGCCCGCGCGCAGGCGGCGCTGGAGGCGTCCGACCTCGGCGCGCTCTTGCTCTTCGACGACAACAATATCCGCTACGTCACCTCGACCAAGATCGGCGAATGGGCGCGCGACAAGCTCTCGCGCTTTGCGCTCCTAGTGCGCGGCGGCGATCCCATTCTCTGGGATTTCGGTTCGGCGGCTGTCCACCACAAGCTCTACTCGCCGTGGCTCAAGCCCGAGAACTGCAAGGCCGGCCTTGTCGGCTTGCGCGGCACCGTGGATCCCGCCTTCGGCCTGATGAAGCGCCATGCGGAAGAAATGGCCTCGATCCTGCGCGACGCCGGCGTCGCCAAAATGCCGATCGGCGTCGACATCATCGAGCCACCGATGATGTTCGAACTGGAAAAGGCCGGATTGAAGATCAAAGACGGCCAGCAGGTCATGCTCAGCGCGCGCGAGGTGAAATCCTCGGACGAAATCGCGCTGCTCAACCGCGCCGCGGCGATGGTCGACGGCGCCTATGATCTCGTCAACGAAATGCTGCGGCCCGGCATCCGCGAGAATGACATCGTCGCCGAGGTCAACAAGTTCCTCTACACCCACGGCTCCGACGACGTCGAAGCGGTCAACGCCATTTCCGGCGAGCGCTGCAGCCCGCATCCGCACAATTTCACCGACCGCATGATTCGCCCCGGCGACCAGGCCTTCTTCGACATCCTGCAGTCGTTCATGGGCTATCGCACCTGCTACTACCGCACCTTCAATGTGGTGCGGGCCACGCCGGCACAGCACGATGCCTACCGCAAGGCACGGGAATGGCTCGACAATGCCATCGACCGCATCAAGCCCGGCGCCTCGACCGCGCATATCTGCGAGGTGTTCCCGAAGGCGAATGAATTCGGCTTCCCCGATGAAATGTCGGCCTTCGGCCTGCAATTCGCCCACGGGCTCGGCCTGAACCTGCACGAGCGGCCGATCATCTCGCGCGTGGTGTCGATGGATCACCCGACCGAGATCAAGGAAGGCATGGTGTTCGCCATCGAGACCTATTGCCCGGCGACCGACGGTTACTCGGCCGCCCGCATCGAGGAAGAGGTCGTGGTCACCGACAAAGGCTGCACGCTGATCTCGCTGTTCCCGGCGGAGGACCTGCCGATCTCGGCGAAGTATTGACGGCCGTGATTCGTCATGGCCAGACATAGCCGTTTGAAGAACGGCGTCGCTTCGTTCACCTATGTTCCGGTCATCCACGTCTTTGCTTTTCGTGATGCTGAGACGCGACGATAAATCAAAACGGCCGGGCGATGAGCCCGGCCGTTTTAGTTTGGGTCGATGGCCGTTTCTTAGTTGGATATTTGAGCGGCGCTTACCACCAATTGAACTTGTAGTGGATGCCCGACATGACCGTCTGTTGTGACGGCTGGAGCTTCAGGCTGACCGGCACGCCGATTGCGGATGCGCCCGAACCCGCGACAGGCAAGGTCGCGTTGCTGTAGCTCGTGAAGCGATATTCGGTGTTGAAGTACAGCCCAGGAATGGACTGGATCTTGGTCTCGATACCGGCGCCGGTGAACCAGCCGCTGTAATTGTGCGACGACGTCGACATCGGGCCGCCTAACGGCTGCAGTGTCATGCCGTCGAAATGAGCGCTGCTATAGCCGCCGCTGAAATAGGACAGAATGTCCGGCGTGATCAGCCAGCCGATGCGGCCGCCGGCGTCCCAGAAGGATTTCTCCTTCTCAACGCCGGTCAGCGTTGTCGCGAGACCGGCGCCGGATGCCGCCTGGAAATTCGACGTGCCGGTCATGTTGCCGAAGTTGTAATCGGCGAGGACACCGGCCACAAGATTCCAGCCGCCGATGTTGAACTGATAATCATAGCCGACATCGGCCATGCCGAGCCAACCCCGGGCGCCGTTGTTGGTCGTTCCCACTGGGCCGCCGGGCCCGATCACGGTCGAATTGGTGTCCGACACGCCATAGCCCCAGCCGGCGCCGACATACAGGCCGGTCCAGGAGGGAGGCACGGCCACCGGCGCCATGGGCGGCGGTGCCGGATATCGCGGCGGCAGATCGGCGGCATTCGCAGCGCCGATCAATCCGAGCAGCGCTGTCGCGGCTAAAAGAATTCGCTTCATGTTCCGTCTCCCCAAAATCTGAGTGCGGAATATACAGCCATTCGCCCGAAAAACGTGCCTACCGATTTATGAATTTAACGCCCCCAAGCCGCATTTAGCCGATGTGTGGATTCGCGGCCACACCCAACGCGGTATTAAGCTACTGAAATTCATCATCTTTTCACCATGATGCCACGCTCGAAAGTTCCATCAGCTAGCGCAACGGGCCGAAGCCACGAACTGCACAAAACTTGCATCGTTGGACCTTCGGCAAAATCCGGCCATCTGAGTCGACGAAAACGGCCGCCATTGGCGCGCAGGCACTGTCCTGTGTGAGGGTGTCCTTGCGTCGTTGCCCGTAATGACGATCAAGCTGCGGCGGGCGCAGCAATCGGTTTTCGTATGAAACGATGCTCGCGCTAATGCGCGAGATCGGCGCTCGAGTTCTGCAGCGCGGTGAGCCGCAATTCCATCTCGTGCTTGAGATTATATTGCGGATTGCCGAACGACTTGTTGCGTCCGGCGATGAAGTCGCGCTGCTCCTGGCGCAGTTGCGCCACCGCCTTGCTGTTGCGCGTCGCGAGTGACGCTTTGTAGGCGGCCCCGATCTCGCGGTCGAGCCGCGCCAGATCGGGATCGGAGCAGATCGCCTTCTCGACCGCGAGATGCGCGGCGCCGCAATCGAAAGTCGGCAGCACCGAACTGTCGCCGCCGGCCGAGAGACGCCGGTCGCGTTCCTCGCGCGCCTCGGCCAGGTTTTGCGCGGCCTGGTCGAATTGCGGATTGACGCGCAGCGCCTGCTGATAATCGGCAATGGCGCGATCGACATCGCCCTTCTTGCCATAGGCGGCGCCGCGATTGTTGTAGGCGAGCGCAAATCCCGGATCGAGCGCGATGGCGCGATCGTAATCGGCAATGGCGCGGTCGTAGTCACCGCCTTTGTGATTGTAGGCGTCGCCGCGATTGGTCAGGAAATTCGCCTGCGGCTTGAGCTTGATCGCTTCGTTATAGTCGGCGATGGCGCGGTCATAGTCGCCATTGGCGGCATAGTTCAGGCCGCGATTGTCGAAAAATTCCGGCGCCAGCGGATCGATCTTGATCGCCGCGCTGTCGTCGGCAATGGCCTGGTCGATGCGGCCGAGCTTCTTATAGGCGGCGCCGCGATTGGTATAGGCGCGCGCATTCTTCGGATCGAGCTTGATGGCCTCGCTCAGATCGGCGATCGCGGACTGGAAGTCCTGCTTGAAATATTCCGCCGCGCCGCGATCCATATGGGCGATCGAGTCGTCGGGCTTGAGCCGCAGCGCTTCGTTGTAATCGGCGATGGCGCGGTCGTACTGGCCGTTATTGTTGAACACATTGCCGCGCTTCTCGAAGGCCTGCGCATCGTTGGGATCAAGCCGCACCGCTTCATTGGCGTCGCCGAGCGCTTTGTCGAGCCGGCCCATGGTGCGATAGGTGTTGGAGCGCTCGCGGAACGCCCGCTCGTTTTTCGGATCGAGCGCGATGGCGCGGTCGAGATCGGTGAGCGCCGGTTGTGTCTTGTTGATGTACCAATAGACGGTGCCGCGATTGACCAAAGCGGCGGCGAGCGCGGTTGACTGATCTTTGGGCTGGTCGGACAGCGTATCGATCAGCGCGCTGCAGGCTTCGATGCGCCGTTGCGGCGGATAGGCATCATCGTCGGTCGAGGCGCAGATGTCGGCATTACCGGCGCTCGGCGGCTGCGCCGGTGTCTGGGCCGATGTCTGGACCGATGTCTGGGCCGATGTCTGGGCCTGTGCCGGCGCCGCCAGGAGGCCGGCGAAACCACCGAACAGGCAGGCGGCGGCCAAAGCGTGAACTGCGCGGCGCATGGGAGCCCCATCAGGATGCGGCGGTGCGTGGCCGAACTGGCCATTGCGCATTAGTCGCGCCCGCCATGCAAAAGGTTTTAGCCGGGAAGCGACGTCGGAGCCACTTGGCAACCGCTTGACGGGACGCGGAATTCCGGCGACATGCCGTGCGCCCATGCTGTTCAACATGTGGTTGTTCAACATGTGACCGTTCAGCGAGTGTGACCAAAGCGAGTGTGACGATGGCTTCCGATGCGCTGCCGAAAATCGCCGTTGCCGAGGATCTGGCGCAAAAAATTTGCGCGCTCGATGCCGCAAAGCTTCCCCAAGCCGTCCGCGAGAAGTGCGAAGAGCTTGTCGTCGACGTGGTCGGTCTCGCCGTTACCGCGCGCAATGAAGACTATGTGAAGGCAACCCTCGCGGCTTGCGACGATGACGGGCCTTGCACTGCCATCGGCCATGATCGCACTTTAAGCGCGGCTGCCGCCGCGATCGTCAACGGCACCGCGATCCACGGCGAGGATTTTGACGACACGTTCGAAGGCGGCCCCATTCATACCGGCGCGGTCATCGTGCCCGCGGTGCTCGCCGCCTGCGAGCGGCACGAGCTTTCCGGCGACGCGGCGCTGCTCGGCATCGCTGTCGGCGTCGAATGCATGTGCCGCTTGAGCACGGTCGCGCCGACGCTCACCCACAAAGCCGGATTCCATCCAACCGCCGTCTTTGGCGCCGTCGGCGCCGCGGCCGGCGTCGGCGCCGCGCTGAAACTCTCGCCGCGGCAGCTCGTCGATGCGTTCGGCACGGTCGGCTCGATGGCGTCCGGCATCATCGAATATCTCGCCGAAGGCGCCTGGACCAAGCGGCTGCATGCCGGCTGGGCGGCGCAATCGGGCATCCGCGCGGCCCTTCTGGGCCGAGCCGGATTCTTAGGCCCACGCACGGTGTTCGAAGGCGTGCACGGTTTCTTCCACGGCTTCGCCAACACCACCACAGGCGATTTCGACGCCGTCGCCGGCGATTTCGGCACGCGCTGGGTCACGGAAACGCTTGCCTTCAAGCCCTATCCGTGCGGGACCATGACGCATCCCTATATCGATTGCGCGCGGCGTTTGGCGAAACGCGTCAAAGCCGACGACATCGTCGATATGGTCTGCGACGTCGGTGAGGGCACCGTGCACCGGCTGTGGGAGCCGCTCGCATCGAAGCATCATCCGGCCAACGGCTATGCCGGAAAATTTTCGTCGCCCTATTGCATCGCCACGGGCTTCATCCGCGGCAATGTGGGCTTAAGCGATTTCACCGATGCCGCGGTGAAGGATCCGGCCGTGCTCGCCGTCGCCGCCAAGGTTCGTTATCAGATCGACCCGAATAATCCTTATCCGAAGAATTTCACCGGCCACATCCGCGCCACCTTGCGCGATGGCTCGGTGGTCGAAGAACGCCAGCCCTATATGCGCGGCGGCGCGCAGGAACCGCTCACCCGCGCCGATATCGAGCAGAAGTTTTTGCTCAATGCCAAGCACGGCGGCTGGAGCGAGGCGCGCGCGGCGGAGACGCTGAAGCTGATCGGCGGCTTGTTCAAGGGGCCGGTCAGCTTGGCGGCGCTGCGGGGCTGACGACGATAGGCGTCATGGCTGGGCATACATAACCGTTCAAAGAACGGCGTCGCTTCGCTCGCCTACGTCCCGGCCATCCAGGTCTTTGCATCGGCACCGCGGTGGAGACGTGGATGCCCGCGACAAGCGCGGGGCATGACCGCCAAATGGACGTCACTTTTACATTGACATTTGTCACTGTATCAGTTACATATTCCTCCGAATCTCGCTCACGTCAGGGACGTATCCGGATGCGATCCGACATACGGAGCGAGTGCGGTGCCCGCGGGCAGTCTCGCAAACTTCCCCCGGGCGGCTTTGGGTATCACGCCGCCGGCACTAGGACCGGCCGTGGGTGCCACTGGACTGGGACAGGCAGGGATGGGTAACGCCCATCTAGCGAAGCCGGATTTTAGTGGCGCATGATCTGATCGGAAAACCGGCGTCCACTTTTCCGGATCATGCGCAAGCGGCCGCGTCCCAGGAAGCCTGGCCTGAAGCTGGACGGAGATGTTCCGACATCTCCAGCAAGAGCCGCGGTGGAACGCCGACAGGCGAGCGTGCTCCGCTGAGCACGCTGCCGCGCCAAAAGCGCGGACGGTTGGATACGCGTCTGTCGGCGTTCCGCTTCCCTTCTTTTTTGCTTCCGTCCGTTCTTGGAAACATCAGTACCCCAAAGCGTCATTGCCGGGCTTGACCCGGCAATCCATGCGGAAGCGAAGCGCGATCGGACTTTCGGGTCGGATGTCGCAAGCCGCACATCACCATGGACCACCGGGTCAAGCCCGGTGGTGACGGCGGGTGTTGCCGTCGGCCATGACTTTTCCGCCGCGGCAGAGCAAGATAAATGCAGCAAATCTAGATGGTTAATCGGGTCTTAACCTCGCCGCACCTATGGTGTGCCGTGATTGGAGCGGCGGGGAGTGCCCGCTGTTCATGATGTACCGGATGAGTAACGAGACCAATTCGTTCCGCGCCCCCAATGCGCGCTCGCCGTTTGTGCGTTTGCGTGAGCTGCTCGGCGATACCCCGCCGGGCAAGCCCGCGATCAGCCTTGCGGTGGGCGAGCCGCAACACGCCATTCCGTCTTTCGTCGGCCCGGTGATCGCCGCGCATGTCAACGAATTCGGCCGCTATCCGATGAACAAAGGCCTTGATGCTTTCGCCGAAGCCGTCGCGCAGTGGCTGAACAAGCGCTTTGCGCTCGAGCGGCCGGTCGATCCCTTAAACGAAGTGCTGGTGCTCAACGGCACCCGCGAAGGCCTGTTTCTCGCGGCGCTCGCGGCAAAAAATTACGTGCCGCCGCGCGCCGGCAAGCCCGCGGTGCTGATCCCAAATCCGTTCTATGCCGCCTATGCCGCCGGTGCGATCGCGGCCGATTGCGAGCCGGTTTATCTGCCGGCGACGAAAGCGACAGGCTTCCTGCCCGATCTCGATGCGCTCACTGACGAACTGCTGGCGCGCACGGTCGCGGTCTATCTCGCCTCGCCGTCCAATCCGCAAGGCGCGGTCGCCGATCTTGCCTATCTGGAAAAGCTCGCCGCGCTGGCGCGCCGCTTCGGCTTCATCATTCTCGCCGACGAATGCTATTGCGAGATTTACGGCAAGGACGCACCGCACGGCATGCTCGAAGCCGCGGGCCCGGATTTCCAGAACGTTGTCGTGTTCCACTCGCTGTCGAAGCGCTCGAACCTGCCGGGGCTGCGCATCGGCTTTGCCGCGGGCGACCGCAAATTCCTCGCCGCTTATCTCGAATTGCGCAATGTCGCGGCGCCGCAAGTGCCGACGCCGATGCAGCATGTCGCCATCGCCGCCTATAACGACGAGAAGCACGTCGAGGAAAACCGGCGGCTCTATCGCGAGAAATTCGATCTCGCCGACCAGATCATCGGCGACCGTTACGGCTATCGCCGCCCGGCCGGCGGATTTTTTCTCTGGCTCGATGTCGCGGCCCATGGCGGCAGCGAGAAAGCGGCGGAACTTCTGTGGCGCGAGGCGGGTCTGCGCGTCGTGCCCGGCCGTTATCTCGCGCGCGAACAGTCGGACGGCAGCAATCCCGGCGCGGATTATATCCGCGTCGCCATGGTGCAGAACAACGAGATCACCGCCGAGGCGATGCATCGCCTCGTCGCGGTGCTGGGTTAGCGCATGATCCCGAAAAGTGGATGCCGGTTTTCGGACAAGATCATGCGCCAGCGAAAGTAGAGAAACTGCGATGACATTCATGCGTCATTTCGCGGGAAACGAAGCGATCCAGGCCCCCTCCCCTTCCCTCCCCCGCTTGCGGGGGAGGGAAGGGTGGGGGCACTCGCTCGCGGTGACGACGAGGCAAGCCACGCGATGTCGATGATCGACCGCAGCCTTGACGGCATGGCCGCTTTGTCCGGCCATCTCGGCGTCGCGTTGCGACGGCGGCTGCGCGAGGTCGTCGGCATTGCGCTGATCAGCCTCGCCATGATGGCGGGGCTTTCGCTCGCGAGTTGGTCGGTGCAGGACCCTTCATTGAGCCATGCCACCGACGCGCCGGTGCATAATCTCCTCGGCGTGCCGGGCGCCATCGCCGCCGATCTGATGATGCAGCTTCTCGGACTCGGCGCGCTGGCGCTGCTGTTGCCGGTCGCGGTCTGGGGCTATCGGCTGCTCGGCCATCGCCGGCTGAGCCACGAGCGGCTGCGCGTGCTCGTTTGGATGTTGGGCGCGGTGCTGAGTGCGGCCTTTGTGTCGTGCCTGCCGCGCAGTGCGCATTGGCCGTTGCCGTCCGGCCTCGGCGGCGTGGTCGGCGACGCCATGCTGCGGCTGCCCCTGGTGCTGTTCCATATCCAGATGGTCGGCACGACGCGGTTTGTCTTCGCGCTTGCGCTCGGCTTTGCCGCGTTGATCGCCTTCGGCACTGCGGCGGGCATGATCTTCGGCGGCGAAGCCGAAGATTATGACGATTACGAAGCGGAAGACGAGAAAGCAGCGGGCGATGACGAAGACCGCGACGAGGGCGACAATGCCTGGATCTCACTCGGCTTCATCGAACATCATCTCTTGAGTTTCCGCGCCTGGCTTGGACGGCTGCTGTTCACGCGTCGCGATCGCATGCCGATGCCGTCGCGCGATAATCCCGCGATTCCGCGCCGGCGCGTCGAGCCGCGTTTCGAAAATTCCGCGCGTCCGGCGGACGAAGCCGAGGATGACGGCGAAGACGAGGAAGAAGAAGAGGAATCGCCGCGGCCGCGCAAGCCGCGTGCCGCGAAGGTTCGCCGCTCATCGAGCGGCTTCCAGGTTCCCTCGCTCAATCTTCTCGCCGCGCCCCGCGCCAGCGAGCGCACGACTTTGAGTTCCGACGAGATCCAGGAAAATGCCACGCGGCTCGAAGGCGTGCTCGGCGATTTCGGCGTGCGCGGCGAGATCATCAATGCGCGGCCGGGCCCGGTGGTTACGCTTTACGAGCTTGAACCCGCGCCCGGCATCAAATCTTCCCGCGTTATCAGTCTCGCCGACGATATTGCGCGTTCGATGAGCGCTCTCTCAGCGCGCGTCGCGGTCGTTTCCGGCCGCAACGCCATCGGCATCGAATTGCCCAATCCGGTGCGCGAGAAAGTTTATCTGCGCGAGCTTCTGGCCTCGCGCGATTACGTGGAAACGAGCTTGCGTCTGCCGCTGTGTCTCGGCAAAGCGATCGGCGGCGAAGCGGTCATGGTCGATCTCGCGCGCATGCCGCATCTGCTCATCGCCGGCACCACCGGCTCGGGCAAGTCGGTCGCCATCAATACGATGATCTTGAGCCTGCTCTATCGGTTGCATCCCGATCAGTGCCGGCTGATCATGGTCGATCCGAAAATGCTCGAGCTCTCCGTCTATGACGGCATTCCGCATCTGCTCACGCCGGTCGTCACCGATCCAAAAAAGGCGGTGGTGGCGCTGAAATGGGCGGTGCGCGAAATGGAAGAGCGCTACAAGAAAATGTCGAAACTCGGCGTGCGCAATATCGACGGCTACAATGCGCGCGTCGCCGAAGCCAACAAGAAGGGCGAGAAGCTCAACCGCACCATCCATACTGGCTATAACCGCGACACCGGTGAAGCGATCTACGAGAACGAGGAGCTCGATCTCGAGCCGTTGCCCTATATCGTCGTCATCGTCGACGAAATGGCCGACCTGATGATGGTCGCCGGCAAGGACATCGAAGGCGCGGTGCAGCGGCTGGCGCAGATGGCGCGCGCCGCCGGGTTGCATGTGGTTCTGGCGACGCAGCGGCCGTCGGTCGACGTCATCACCGGCACCATCAAGGCGAACTTCCCGACCCGCATTTCCTTCCAGGTCACCTCGAAGATCGACAGCCGCACTATTTTGGGCGAGCAGGGCGCCGAACAACTGCTCGGCCAAGGCGACATGCTGTATATGGCGGGCGGCGGCCGCATCAGCCGCGTGCACGGACCGTTTGTTTCCGACGAGGAAGTCGAAAAGGTCGTGCGCCATCTCAAGGCGCAGGGGCAGCCGGAATATCTCGAAGCCGTCACTGCCGAAGAGCCGACCGACGAGGACGGCAATCCGGTGTTCGATGCGACCGCGATGGGCGGCGGCGAAGGCGGCGACCTTTATTCGCAGGCGGTGGCGATCGTCACCCGCGACCGCAAGGCATCAACCAGTTATATCCAGCGTCGGCTGCAGATCGGCTATAATCGCGCCGCCTCGCTGATGGAACGCATGGAACAGGAAGGGGTCGTCGGCCAGCCCAATCACGCCGGCAAACGCGAAATCCTCGTCGAAGGGCCTGAAGAAAGTCCGTTCTGAGGCAAGCGAAACAACGACACGGCCTGTTGAGAAGCGGCCTATTGAGAATCGAGCCTTTCGCCTTTAATCCTAGCCGCGAATTCGCCATACCGCTGCCTTAGCGGATTGGGTTGTCGCGGGCGTCACAAGTCTTGGCAGTAAGACAAGTCTTGGCACTGAGACAAGTCTTGGCACTAAGATCTAGGCAGGTCTTGGCACTTGAGGTCTTGGCGCACCCAGTTTTGGCAGGGCGTGTCAGCGGAGAGGGATATGGCGGCAACACGTGCTGCGCAAAGCGGTTTTGCGAAATTTTACGCGGCAGTAATTCTCGCTGCGGCATGTGGCGGTCTTGCGCTCGCGCCGGCTTTTGCCGAAAGCGTGCCGCTGCCGACGCCGGCGCCGCAGCAGAAAAGCGGTTCCGCGCCGGCCTCGGCCGGCACCGCCGCTCCTGCCGCCGCCAGTGACAGCCAGCAGAAACCGCCGGGCTTCTTTCCGTTCACTTTGCCGTTCGGCAAAGATTCCTCCGGCGGTTCGGGCTCGTCGAGCCAGCAGGCCACCGCCTTCGACGCCAAGCAGCGCGCGCTGCTCGACAAGGTCAGCGCCTATCTGACCAGCGTGCAGACCATGGTCGGAAATTTCGTGCAGATCGGCCCGGACGGCGGTCGCACCGAGGGCACGTTCTACATCCAGAAGCCCGGCCGGGTGCGCTTCACCTATAACGCGCCGAGCCCGATCGACATCATCGCCGACGGCTCGTCCGTCGTGGTGCGCGACCGCAAGCTTGCCACGCAGGATCTCTATCCGCTGTCGCAGACGCCGCTGCGTTATCTGCTCGCCGACCATATCGATTTGTTGAAGGATACTGACGTTGTGAGTGTCACGACCGATGACACCTTCACCACCGTGGTCATCGAGCAGAAACAGGTGATGATCGGCACCAGCCGGCTGATGATGATGTTCGACGCCAAGGACACCGGTCTGAAGCAATGGACCGTCACCGATCCGCAGGGTTTCGATACGACGGTCGCGGTCTATAATCTCGACACCGCGAAAAAGCCCGATCCGAACCTGTTCGTGATCAATTACGCGCGCGACGGCGGCAGCATCAACAATCAGTAAGCAGTGGGCAAAGTCCGGAATTCGGTTGGCGAAGGCGCCGGCTGATTATTATATGCAGCCTGACGATTTTTCTGGCCGCTGGCTGCGAATCCCACTGCGATCCCCGTGAAGCTATCCGTCACAACCTGGAATATCAATTCGGTGCGGCTGCGCATCGATCTCGTCGCCAAATTCATCAAATCGGCGCGGCCGGATATTCTTTGCCTGCAGGAAACCAAGTGTCCGGACGACGCCTTTCCGTTGAAGCGTTTCAAGCGGCTTGGCTACGAGAATGTCGCGCTCAACGGCCAGAAGGGCTATCACGGCGTCACGGTGATTTCGCGCCTGCCGTTCGAGCGCACCAGCGTCCAGAATTTCTGCGGCAAGACCGATTGCCGCCATGTCTCGGTGGTGTTCGGCGAGCGCGCCGGCCTGCGCGATCCCATCACAGTGCATAATTTCTACGTGCCGGCCGGCGGCGATGTTCCAGATCCGCAAGCCAATCCGAAATTCGCGCATAAGCTCGGCTTTCTCGACGAGATGCGCGAAAGCGCCGCGATCCGGCCGGAAAAATCGGAGCGCGCCATTCTGGTCGGCGACCTTAACGTGGCGCCGCTCGAGCACGATGTGTGGAGCCACAAACAGATGATCCGCATCGTGTCGCATACACCGATCGAATGCGAGAAGCTCACTGCCGCGCGCAATGCCGGCGGCTGGATCGATACCATGCGCCAACTGACGCCGGAGCCGGCGAAGCTCTATACGTGGTGGAGCTATCGTTCACCGGATTGGGCGAGCGCCGACAAAGGCCGCCGCCTCGATCACATCTGGACATCGCCGCAGCTTGCCGACCGTGTCAGCACGATCGCCATTGCCAAGACTTATCGCGGGGCCGAGCGGCCGTCCGACCACGTTCCGGTGACGGCGACGCTTGAAGTCTAGATCGCGCTCTAGCGCTGTTGCGGACCGGTGCCGCGCGCCAAAGCTGACCTGACATTTTCCATCTCGCGGGCCCATTGATCGGCGCGGGCGGCGATCAATTCGCGCAGGCGCTGCGCGGCGTCGGGATAGCTTTCCAGCATTTTGAGAAACATGGCGCGGGAAATGCGCAACACCAGAGCCGATTCGCGCGCCACAGCAGTCACCGGCCGTACTGTTTCCGCAAGCAAAGCCGATTCGCCGAGCAAGGTGCCGGATTCAGCGATCTTCTCGTCTTCGTTGAGCCGTCCCGAGACGAGACTGAACGAGCCGTCCTGCACCACATAAGCGCAGTCGGCGGGATCGCCGGCGCTGAACAGCACCTGGCCTTCTGCGACGGTGTAGCTCTCGGTGCTGATGGCAAGGACGCGCAACGCTCCGGCGCCAAGACGGCGGAGAATGGGAACGCGCTCAAGGAACGCGATGTCGTCCTCGATCGTCATGCCGCTCCGCGATTAATGCATGATCCGGAAAGTGAAAACCGGTTTTCCGAAAAGATCATGCGCGACTAAGGGACCAGTTTGTAGCCGCCGGCTTCAGTAACCAGAATGGCGGGCGCTGCCGCATCTTTCTCGATCTTCTGCCGCAACCGGTAAATGTGGGTTTCCAGCGTGTGCGTCGTGACGCCGGAATTGTATCCCCAGACTTCCTGCAGCAAGGTCTCGCGCGATACCGGCTTCTGCCCCGCGCGATAAAGATAACGCAGGATCGAGGTTTCCTTCTCGGTCAGCCTGACTTTACTGCCTTTGGGGTTAAGGAGGAGCTTCGAACTCGGCCGGAACGTGTAAGGCCCGATGGTGAAGACCGCGTCCTCGCTCGCCTCGTGCTGGCGCAATTGCGCGCGGATGCGCGCCAGGAGCACGGCAAAGCGGAACGGCTTGGTCACATAGTCGTTGGCGCCGGATTCAAGGCCGAGGATCGTGTCGGAATCGGTGTCGTGGCCGGTCAACATGATAATCGGCGCCTTGAAGCCGTTCTTGCGCAGGATGCGCACGGCTTCGCGGCCGTCGATATCGGGCAGGCCGACATCCATGATGACGAGGTCGATCTGCCCGGTTTTGGCGGCCTGGACGCCCTTGCTGCCGTTTTCGGCGGCGACGGCCTCGAATTCCTCGTGCAGCGAGAGCTGCTCTGTCAGCGCCTCGCGCAGTTCAGTGTCGTCGTCGACGATCAAAATGGTGCGCGTATTCGGCATTTACTCCGGCCCCTGCCGCTTTGCTGCCCGATCGGGCGCGAAGTAGAACGGTGCAGGATACAAGAGCAAGCGGCGATTGGGAATTCGGGCACCAAACGATGGGGAAGACTGGGTGGAAGACTTGGAGGCGGAAGACTTGGAGAAAGGGTAAAGCCCGGCAAAAGCCCCGGCTTAATGGGACTTTGCTGAGCTTGGTCCGCGTCAGGTCCCGTCCCGGGTTGCGCTCGCAAGGCTGGCTGAGCGCCGGCGGCAAGATGCTCCCCGTCGCGCTTGGCGGTGGCGGCATCCGGGCGCTCAAGCGCGAAGGTGACGGCGGCACGCCGGTTGGAACTTTCCGCCCGCTTCGGTTGTGGTGGCGCGCAGACCGGCTGCAAAGGCCGCGGACGCTGTTGCCGGTGCGCCGAATCAGTGCCGACGACGCCTGGTGCGAGGACCCCTCAGACCGCCGCTATAACCGGGCTTTCAAGCGCTCGGCCAGTGAACCAGGCGACCGGCTGCGCCGCCAGGACGGCCTCTACGATCTCATTATCGAGATCGACCACAATACGCGGCCCCGCGTCGCCGGGCTCGGCAGCGCCGTTTTCATCCACGTTGCCCGCGACGCATTCGGGCCGACCGCGGGCTGCGTCGCGCTGCGCCGCGATGATTTGCGCAGGCTCCTGTCACGCATCGGTCCAAGAACAAGAATTATGATTCACTCTTAGGGTGCGGGATTTAGCCGGCTGGGCGCGGCCGAGAACCGAAAATGGCGCTGCCGACCCGCACATGCGTCGCGCCAAAGGCGATTGCGGTCTGGAAATCGGCGCTCATGCCCATCGACAGCAATTTCAACCCGTTGCGGCGGGCAATCTTGGCGGTCAGGGCAAAGTGCGGGGCGGGGGCTTCGTTGTGCGGCGGAATGCACATCAGCCCGAAGATTTCGAGCCCGTAAGTGTCACGGCAGCGCGCGACAAAGGCATCCGTCTCCTGCGGCAAGACGCCCGCCTTTTGCGGCTCGGCGCCGGTATTGATCTCGACGAAAAGCACCGGACGGCGGCCCTGTTTTGCAATCTCCTTGCTCAACGCCTCGGCAAGGCTTTCGCGATCGAGCGAATGCACGGCGTCGAACAATGCCACCGCCTCGCGCGCCTTGTTGGATTGCAAAGGCCCGATCAGGTGCAATTCGAGAGCCGGATTTTGCGCCGTCAGCGGCGGCCACTTGGCCTTGGCCTCTTGCACCCTGTTCTCGCCGAAAACGCGCTGGCCCGCAGCGATAACCGGCGCGATCGCCTCGGCGCCGAAGGTCTTTGAAACGGCAACGAGGGTGACGCTGAAGGGATCGCGGCCGGCCTCGCGGCAGGCCGACGCGATCTCCTCGCGCACCGCGGCAAGGCCGATTTCGCTGCTGCCCGGCCGCTCTATGGTTTCCATCTCGTCAACGCCTTCGCCGCGATCAATTCAAATTTTAGCTTCATGGCCAAATGCATTTTTACTGGTCTTCTGTAGTTTGCCAAACGGGGTGGGGGGAGCGCGGGATGCCTGACGGCGATCCAAAATCCAAAAAATCATCTTCGGCGCCGAGCAAGCCGATGCTGAGCATCCGCGCGCGCCTGATCGTTCTTGCTCTCATCGCGATCGCCCCCTTGATGATCGAGCGTGTGCACGGGCTGGAAGAAGCCCGCTCCATCCGCACCGAACGCGCCAATAACGACGTCATCGAACTCGCCCGCCGCGGCGCCGAATCGCAGCGTCAGATCATCTATTCGGTACGCTCGCTGTTGCAAATCGTGTCGCGCGTCTATGCCAAGATGCCGCTCGATTCCAGCAGCTGCAATCAATACTTGGCCGATCTGACGACGAACATCCCGTGGATCCGCGATCTTTCGATTGCCAGCGACGACGGCCGCATCAAATGCTCGACCCAGCCGCTTGCGGTCGGCCTCAACGTATCGGATCGCCTGCATTTTCAGAATGCGCTGACGGCGCGCGAATTCGCGCTCAGCGATTACATGATCAACCGCAGCAACGACGTACCGAGCGTGGTCGCGACCTACCCGATCATCAAGGACGACGGTTCGCTCGGCGGCGTCGTAATGGCGGTGATCAATCTGCAATGGATCGGCGACCTCGCTGCGACGGCAGCCCAGCATTCCGGCGCCGCGGTGCTGCTGATCGACAGCGCGGGCACGCTCGTCGCCGGCTCGGCCGATCAGCAGGCCTATATTGGCAAGCGCTTCGCCGGCAGCGAATTGGCGCGGCAAATGCTCGCCAATGATAGCGGCACTGTTACGGTCGCGGGGCTTGACGGCATCCAGCGGATTTTCGCTTATGTCCGCGTGCCCTGGACGCAGGCGCGGCTCGCCGTCGGGCTTGACGAGAGCTCGGTCCATGCCGGCATCGACCATGAAATCGACGTCGCCTATCTGCAGCTCATCGCCTTCGGGCTGTTCGTGCTGCTGATCGCCTGGTTCGGCGGTGAGCAGCTTGTGGTGCGGCCGATCCGCTCGCTGGTTCGCACCGCAACGCGCTTCGGCCGCGGCGACTTCCACGTCCGCGCCACGCAAGAGCCTTGGGTCGCCGAATTCGCGCCGCTTGCCGCCGCGCTCGACGACATGGCGGCGAAGCTTGCCGCGCGCGAAGAAGAATTGCAGATCGCTAATCGTCATCTCGACGAGCTCGCGAGCCTCGACGGACTCAGCGGGCTTGCCAACCGGCGCGGCTTCGACCGCGAGATCGAGCGCGAATGGCAAAAGGCCGCCGAGAGCCGCAAGCCGCTGGCGCTAATGATGGTCGATATCGATCACTTCAAGCTGTTCAACGATCGCTACGGCCACGTCTCCGGCGACACGTGTTTGCGCGCTGTCGGCGAGACGCTGTCGCTCGTGACATTGGAAGAAGCCGTGCTTGTCGCCCGCTACGGCGGCGAGGAATTCGCGCTGCTGTTGCCGGGGCTCGATATCGATCGCGCTGCAGCGCTCGCCGAGGAGGCGCGCCGATCCATCGAAGATCTGATGATCAACCACTCGGAATCGCCGATGGGCCACGTCACCATCAGCGTCGGCGTCGACTCGATGGTTCCGGAAAAATTCCAGAGCTATGCCAATCTCGTCGAAGCGGCGGATGGCGCGCTCTACGCCGCCAAGCGCCGCGGCCGTAACGCCGTCGTTGCGCAGATCGCGATGCCGTTGCGCGTGGCGTCCTAGAGCGCGATTGTTTCAGATTGAATTGTCTGTCGCTCTAGGATTTTGATTGAGCATGGTCTTTTCGGAAAGCCGGCTTCCACTTTTCCGGATCATGCTCCAAGCGCCGGCGCGCTCAGCGCGCAGTCTTGGTCTTTCGCCCTGACACTGTTTTGTGCCTGGCTTTTCGCCTCACCGGCTTTTCCGGTGACGCCCAGATCATGCCTTCGAGCTTCATGCCGTCGGGATCGGTGAAATAGACCGCATAATAATTGCGTTCGTAATATTCGCCCGGCGGATCGACCACATTCATGTCGTTCTCGACGAGAAAAGCGCCGAGCGCGTCGATATCCTTGCGGCTTGCCAGCTCGAACGCATAGTGATGAAAGCCGATATCGCCCTTGCGGTATTTGCGTTTCCGGCCTTCGGCGTCCGCGGCGGCGATCCAGAACAGCGTCTTGCCGTTGCTCCAGCCGGCCATGTCGGCATAGTCATATTTGAACTTGAAGCCGAGGAATTTGAGAAGCTTGGCGTAAAACACCTTGGAACGCTCAAAATCGCCGACGCTCAAAACCAGATGATCGATGCCAACAACCCGGGGCATAGGGCAACTCCGATCCCTTGCTATGCGTGTTGCGCGCTACGACTGCGCGTCCCTGGCCGCTTGCCTTGCGCTTGTGCGGCGCCCAAAATAAGCATCAAAGAAGCGCAAGTTACACGCTTTATAGACGCGCCTCATAATGGACGCGCCTGATATTGGCAGGAACACACCGGTAGCAACGCAATGCCGCGTACTCTGTTCGACAAAATCTGGGATTTTCATCGGGTCGGACAGCGTGGCGACGGCCGCGATCTGCTTTATATCGATCGCCATGTGCTGCATGAATTGCACGCGCATCACGCCTTCGCGCAACTCGAAAAGCAGGGGCGCCCGGTGCGCCGTGCCGATATCACCTTCGCCGTGCAGGATCACACCGTCGCTACCAAGCCCGGCCGCGACGAAAACACCAATCCCGGAGGAACCGCCTTTATCAAGGCGATGCGCGACGGCTGCCGCAAGAGCGGCATCAGGCTGTTCGACGTCGACGATCGTGAGCAGGGCATCTGCCATGTTGTCGCGCCGGAATTAGGCCTCGTGCTGCCGGGGGCAACGCACGCGGTGCCCGACAGTCACGCCAGCACGGTCGGCGGCCTCGGCGCGCTGGCGTTTGGCTGCGGCACGACCGAACTTGGGCATATCCTGGCGACGCAGGTGATGGCGATGAAGCGGCCGAAGAGCATGCGCGTGCGGCTCGACGGCAGGCTCGGCGCGCATGTCAGCGCCAAGGATATCGCGCTACGGCTCATTGCCGATCTCGGTGTTGCCGGCGCGCGCGGCTATGCGGTGGAATATACCGGCTCTGCCATCGCTGCGATGCTGATCGAACAGCGCATGACGTTGTGCAATCTCAATATCGAGATGGGCGGCCGCTCCGGCTTTGTCGCGCCCGACGACAACACCTTCACCTGGCTCGAAGGCCGCCCTTATGTGCCGCAAGGCGCGATGTGGGATCGCGCGCTCGCGCATTGGCGCACGCTTGCGACCGACGACGGCGCGGTCTTCGATCGCGAGGTGGCGCTCGACTGCGGCACGCTCGAGCCGCAGATCACCTGGGGCACCGATCCCAGCCAAGTCGTCGGCATTTCCGGCAAAGTGCCCGAGCCGGCGATGATCGATGCAGGCCGGCGCGCCGCGGCGCAAAGCGCATTCGCCTATATGGGGCTGGAGCCGGGAACGCCGCTGATGGGACTTCCGGTGCACCGTGTCTTCATCGGCTCCTGCACCAATAGCCGGCTTCCCGATCTCGAAGTCGCGGCCACGATCGTCAAGGGCAGGCGCGTTGCCGACGGCGTATTCGCCATGGTCGTGCCGGGTTCGTCGAGCGTGAAACGCGAGGCGGAAGCGGCCGGACTCGATCGCGTATTCCGCGACGCCGGCTTCTTCTGGGGCGAATCCGGTTGCTCGATGTGCGCCGGCGGCAACGGCGACCGCGCCGAGCCCGGCCAGCGCGTGGTCTCGACGACCAATCGCAATTTCGAAAACCGTCAGGGGCCGAAAGTGCGGACGCATCTGGCGAGCCCCGCGACTGCCGCCGCCAGCGCGATCACCGGCCACATCGCCGATGTCCGGCAATTGGCCGGAAGCAATTGAGAGCAGGATGATGCAGCCGTTCAAGTCTCATAGCGGCATCGCCGCTCCGCTCCTGGTCGATGACATGAACACCGACCAGATCGCGCCGTTCTTGCCGTCACGCAGCCTCAAGGATGATTACAAGGTGATGCTGTTCAACCGGCAGAGGTTTCGCGAAGACGGCAGCGAAATCTCCGATTTCGTGCTCAACAAGCCGCAATTCCGCAACGCCGGGATTCTGGTCACCGGGCACAATTTCGGCGCCGGCTCGTCGCGCGAATCCGCGGTTTGGAGCATGCTCGCCAATAATATCCGCGTCATCGTCGCCAGGAGCTTTGCCGATATCTATCGCGAGAACTGCCTGCAAAACGGCTTGTTGCCGATCATGCTCGATGGCGAAATCGCCGATGCATTTATCGCACGCGTCGTCGCGGTCGACGGTGAAGCGCCATTCGCCGTCGATCTGGTGACGCAGCGCATCAGCGGACCGGGCGGCGCAGATATCGGTTTCGAAATTCCGGCGGCCGATCGCACGCGCCTCCTCGAAGGCCTCGACGATATCGGCATGACGATGAAACACGTCGATGAGATCGTGAATTGGGAGCGAGAGGCGGCTAAGGCGCAGCCCTGGCTGCAGCAAGCCGCCGACCACAGGCGCTGAACTATCCCGTCGGGCACTTCTTAAAATAATGATAGGTCTCGGGCGCCTGCATCCACATCACCTGATAGGTCAGGCCGCCATTCTTATTGATCCAAGCCTTGATGTCTTCTGGATACACAGCCAACAATTGCCTGGTGGCAAAGTCCATCGTCGCGAGATGGAAGCCCAGGACGCCTTTGTCGGTCATGCAAATGTTCTTGCGCGGAATATAGCCGAGCAGCACGGTGCATGCCGACAGACAAACGCCCGTGATCCGTACGTTGGGATGCTGCGCGGCGAGCTTCTGCCACTTCATCAGATAGATGAAAACGAAGCCGCCGCGATCTTCGCTGATGTCGATCGTCTCCGCGCGCACCGCGGACGTGACAAGCGTAAAAATGACGGCCAAGAAGATTCGCCAGGGTTTCGCAGCGGTTCTCATAGCGGCCTCGTTCTCAATTCCGTGCCGCACCGCGGCATGCGCAGGCGCAAAGCGGCCGAGTGTTCAAGCGGCTGCCGGTCGCGTAGAATGCGTCCTGCGGGCCGCCAAACAGCGCGACTTGCGATGCGATTTGGAAAATTACGCCCCATTACCCTCGAGCATGATCGCCCGCTGATAATTTAACACGTTCCTCGCTGGCGGCCAAAGAGGTTGCGGCGAGACGATTGCAATGGAGGAGACCCGACAATGAGTGTGCGCAAGAAGCTCCGGGCGATCATGTCAGGCAAGCGGCTCGTTCTCATGCCTGGGGCCTATGACGGCCTGTCAGCGCGTATCATCGAAGCTGAGGGCTTCGAGGCGATCTGCGCCGGCGGCAATGCCGGCATCGGCTCGATGCTGGCGCAACCGGATACCGGCCAGTCGAACATGCGCGACTATGCCGACCATTACGCGCGCATCTGCGGTGCGGTGAATGTGCCGGTTTATGTCGACGCCGATACCGGCTTCGGCGGCGTCAATAATATTCGCCAGATGATCCGCGCCTTCGAGGCGGCGGGCGCTGCCGGGGTCTTCATCAGCGATCAGGTTTTCCCCAACCGTTGCGGTTATCTGCCGGGCAAGCAGATCATCCCGATCGAACAGGCGCTGGCCAAGCTCAAAGCTGCACTGGACGCGCGCACCGATCCCGATTTCTTCATCTGCGGTCGTACCGACGCCATGGGTGCGGAAGGCATGGGCGTTGAGGGCCTCAATGCCGCGATCGAGCGAAGCCGGCTGTTCATGGAAGCCGGCGTCGATATGGCAAAGCCCATCGGCGTCGATAATGTCGCCGACATCAAGCGGGTCATTCGCGAAGTGCCGGGCCCGCATATGGCGACGTTGTCGCAGGCGGCCGGCCGCAAGGAACGCAGCCTCGAGGAACTGGCGGCAGCCGGGGTGGTCGCGGCGACGTTCCCGTCGCTTCCGATCTTTGCCGCGGCGCATGCGGTGCGCAGCGTGCTGCGCATTCTCAAGCGCGAGAATTCGATGACCCCGACCTTCGATCAGTTGCTGACGCTCGATGAGTATTACGAGCTGGTCGGCCTGAAGGAGCAGATGGCGCGGGAAGAGGGCTACGACCAAGCGGCAGCCGCGCTCGTCCAGAAGCGCGCGGCCGAATAATCGGCCCGGACGCCAGCCCGTCGCCTAGGGATCGGATGGTTCGGAGACAGGGAGATTGGGCGCGAACAGGGATGGCCCGCGGGTATTTGCGAACAGAGGGGTCGCCAAAAGAAAGGGGCCGGCACAAAGGCCGGCCCTTCCCCCATACAATTGCTGTACAGCAACTTACCCCTTGGTAACGACCGGCGGCGGGGCCTTACCCTTGCCGACTTGAGCGCAGCCAGCGATGCTCAGGAGAGCCAACACCGCGGCCGTTGCTAGAGCGAGCTTTTTCATGAAGAGAACTCCCCCTTGTCATGACACGCTTAACCATACAAAAGGCCTCCGCGGTTCTCTAGTGCTGAAAAGACACAGTCTCGATCTGATTGCAGCGCAGTCCGGGTTCCATCGCTCGATTTCAACCCGAGAACGGTAGGACAGCACCGGTGAGCGCCTGAGACTGGGCCCGTGGCCTACTCTCTCAGGGAAAGGCCGTTCGAATCCACGGCCGAACTCTGCGATTTCCAAAAATGTCCATGGATTCCGTGCGAATTGACATTTCAGGCTCAGAAACGTTGCAAATATGACGCACAGCCCAATTCTGTTGGGGGCTGCCGAACATTTGCCATCGGGGGAGAGCCAATTAGCGATACCAATAAGGCGATGGACGCGATGGACCGAGGCCCGTTCTGCTGAACGGGGCTTTCAAGGGGTCAATCGCCGGGTCAAGCACCGAGTCCGTGACCTTAGATGGCTCGTGATGGGTCACGCGGAGGGGATCATGCGGCACAAGCTAATCGACCGATTCCGGACTGTTCGGCTTAAGGGCGTGGTCGCCGTGGCGACCCTGGTGAGCTTCGGCTTTCATCCCGCGGTTGCGCAGAATCTCGCGCAGAGCAGCGGCGCCAAGCCGCCGCAGATTGTGCGGCAGTCCGGCGCCGGCGCGCCGCTCTATACCAGCGGCTCGGGCCCTTATTACATTGAATTCCGCTCGCGCTTTTCTTGGGATTACGGCCACACCTATATCGTGCACGGCCGGGTCGGCGAGGCGCCGACCCACGCCAGTGTTGCTGGCCTCTCGCCGGTCGGCGATGACTCGACCGCCTGGGTGATCGGGCATTACGTGCCGGTGCCCGCCGAGACCGGTTGGACCGACGGCGATCTCGAAGACAAATACGTCACCGCGCGCTACCGCGTGCTGATGGGCAAAGAGCAATACGATCGCGTCATGGCCTATGTCCGTGATTTGCAGTCGCGTTCGCACACCTGGAGCGCCGAGCTTTACAATTGCAACGCCTTTGTTGCCGACATCGCTCACCAGATGGGCCTGAAAGCGCCGGCTTCGACGCTGATCTATCCGAAGATCTTCATCAGCCACCTGCGCATGATGAATACGTCGAATCCGAATGCCGACGAATCGCTGGTAAGCGATAACGTCAGGGAAATGAGCAGTCCCACGCGCGACGGCCGGGCGATGATTATGAGCGGCGTTCACACCATTCGTCCGGACGGCACTCCGGTCACGGATGTCGCTGCCGCCGCGGCGCCGCCGAAGCCCTCGGTTACGCCGAAGGTCAGTGTCGGTGCTGTGCGGGTATCCAGCAAAACCACAAGCCCGGCCGCCGCATCCGCACCTTCGCACTAACACGGAATACTCGTGAAAGAATCAAGCTTTACGGCGTTTGCCGCGCTGGCGGCCGGCCTTTTTGTTTCGGCTTGCGCAACGTCTCCGGTAACGACAGCGTCTTCATCTTCGCCTGCCAATCCCATGTCGGGTCAGATGCCTGCGGCGACGCCGGCCGGCGTGGCGCAGCGCGATCTGACGCCGCAGGAAAAGAAGGCGATCATCGACGCGATCTCGCCGTCGCTGCGCAATCCGAACTCGGCAAAGTACAAATGGGCGAAGTTTCCGGCCGTCGTGACCGAGGATTCGGTGAATTACTGCGGCGTTGTCGATGCCCAGAGCCCATACCCCGCCTACAACGGCGCGCAGGCCTATATCGTCGAAGCCAATATCTCGGGCGGCCATGTCACCGGCGCGGTGATGGGGCTTATTGCCGGCGGCAAGGATTTCGCGATCGTCACCAAGATGTGCGCGAAATACGGTCTCGATCCGAAAAGCGCGAGCTAGCGTTTCAAATCCATTTTTCGCGGCGACGAGCGGTAGCGCAGTCGCTACGCGTGCGGCGACCATTCCTCGGCGCTGGCGCCGGCGAGCGACTGCACGCGCGCTTCGTCGGCGGCGAGCTCTCGGGCCGACCCTGAATAAACCACCTGGCCGTCGTCGAGCACATAAGCGTGGTCGGCGACTTCGAGACTCATGCGCACGTTCTGCTCGACCAGCAGGACCGAAATGCCTTCGGCGCGCATCTTGGTCACGATGCGGAAGACTTCGCGCACGATCAGCGGCGCCAGCCCCTGCGACGGCTCGTCGAGAATGAGCAGTTTCGGATTGAGCAACAGCGCGCGCGCGATCGACAGCATTTCCTGCTCGCCGCCGGAGAGCTGACGCCCCTTGTTGGACTTGCGCTCCTCGAGGCGAGGGAAGAGCTGATAGACGCTCGCCAGCGTCCACGGGCCCGAGCGCTCCATCGGCACCAGGAGGTTTTCCCCGACCGTGAGGTTCGGGAAAATCTTGCGGCCCTCGGGCACATAACCGACGCCAAGCGCGGCGACGCGGAACGATGGCCAGCCCGTCGTCTCGGCGCCGAAAATCTTGACATGGCCCTCGCGCGGCGGCGTGAGCCCCATCAGGCTGCGCAAGGTCGTGGTTTTGCCTGCGCCATTGCGGCCGAGCAGCGCCGTCACCCGGCCCTCGGCGGCTTCGAGGCTGACGCCGTGCAGGATGTGACTCTTGCCGTAGTAAGTGTGGAGGCCGTCGGCGATCAAAGCTGCGGTCATGTTGAGGTCCTCACGCCGCCTGTCCGAGATAGGCGGTCTGCACCGCCTTGTTGGCGGCGATCTCCGCCGGCGTGCCTTCGGCGAGGAATTTGCCCTGATCGAGCACCATGATGCGGTCGGCGAGATGGAACACCACGCGCATGTCATGCTCGATCAGCACGATCGTCAGCTTGCCGTCCTTGTGCAGGCGGCGAATGAGCTGGGTGATGTCGTAGGTTTCCTGATCGCCCATGCCGGCTGTGGGCTCGTCGAGCAGCAACAGGCGCGGCTTCAGCGCCAGCGCCATCATGATCTCGGTGGCGCGCTGATCGCCGTGGGACAGTTCGCCGACCGGGCGCTCGGCCTTGTCGGTGAGACTGCCCATGGCGAGCAGTTCGGTGACGCGCTCGCGGATTTTCACGTCGTCGGCTTGCGACAGCCAGGCGCGCAGCCGCAGCCCGGCGGCGACCTCGACCGGAATGCGCAGATTTTCCCGCACCGTCAGTTCGGGGAAAATCTCGGTGACCTGGAAGGTGCGCGCCATGCCGCACCAGACGCGCCGCGCCGGCAGGAGATCAGTAACGTCCTGTCCGTCGAACACGATGCTGCCCGATGTCGGCGTGAAGAAGCCGGTGATCAAATTGAAGAACGTGGTCTTGCCGGCGCCGTTCGGGCCGATGATGGCGCGCAGCTCGCCCGGTTGCACCGTCATCGAAATATCGTTGACGGCAATCAGGCTGCCGAAATGCTTGGAGACGTTTTTGACTTGCAACAGACTCACGATGTCGCCTTTCGCCGGATGATGCCGAGCACGCCGCGCGGGAAGAACAGGACGACGAGTACGAAGAACAGGCCGATGAACGACATCCAGTTCTCGGTCTCGCTGGAAATATAGTCCTGCAGCACGAGGAAGATCGCAGCGCCGATCAGCGGCCCCCAGAAGCTGCGCATGCCGCCGAGTACCGCCATAATGACGAAATTGCCGGATTGGTCCCAGCGCAGGGCGCGTGGATCGACGAAGTCATTGAGCAGCGCGTAGAGCGAACCGGCAACGCTGACGAAGAAGCAGGAGATCACCCACGACATCCAGATGTGCCGGTCCACCGGTATCCCCAAAAATCGCGCGCGACGCTCGTTCTCGCGTATCGCCAGCAGCGTGCGTCCGAATGGCGAGCGCAACAGAAACGCCATCAAGCCCACCGATACCGCAAACACTGCCAAGGCGAAGTAATAAAACGATTTGTTGTTATTGAGGATGTCGATGGTGGTGAAGCCCAGATTGATCGGCATGCGGTGCCAGGCGCTCACACCGTCGTCGCCGTGTGTCAGCGAGAACCATCGAAAGGCGATGAAGTAGAACACTTGGCCGAAGGCGATGGTGCACATGGCGAAATAGACGCCACGCAGCCGCACGATCATCGGGCCGATGATCGCGGCCGCGGCTGTGCCAACAACGACGCCGACCAGCATGCCGAATGGCGTGCTTGGATACAGCAGCTTGATGGTCAGGGCGGTCCCGTAGGCGCCCAAGCCGAAATAGGCGGCATGGCCGAAAGACAGCACGCCCGTATAGCCGAGCAGGAAATTCAGCGCCATGGCGGCGAGCGCGTAGATCACCACGCGGCTGCCCAGTTCGACATAGCCGCCAACATGCGGCAGCCAGAAGGGCGCTGTCAGCAATAGCGCCCAGACCAAGGCGTCGGCAGCGCTCTTGTCAAATTTCGGCATCAGAAGCGTCCCTCTTCACCCAATAGGCCGCGCGGCCGGACGATCAGCACCGCAGCCATCATCACGTAAATCACCGCCTCGCTCGCGGACGGAAAAAACACGCTGGTGACGCCCGAGGCGACGCCGATCAACAATCCTCCCAAAAGCGTGCCGGGCAGCGAGCCGAGGCCGCCGACGATGATAGCGATGAAGCTCGGCATGATCAGATTATCGCCGACTGTCGGCTGCAGGCCGAGCATGCCGGAGGCCAGCACCCCGGCCAGTCCGGCGAGATAAATGCCCATCCCGAAATTGAGGTTGCGCAGCACGCGCACATTCACCCCCAGAACCGACACGGTTTCGAGATCGAGCGTTCCGGCACGGATGCGGATGCCGAGCCGCGTATAGTTGAGGATCAGGAACAGCCCCGCGACGGCCGCGGCCACCAGGACCACCATGAACACGCGGTAACCGGTCAAAAAGAAATACTGGTAGCTGAGCGGCTTCGACAGCCAGGCCGGAATCGAGAACGGTAGGCTCTGCGCCCCCCAGATGAACCGCGTGCCGTCTTCGATCATGAAGGCCAGACCGAATGTCAGGAGAAGGCTGTACAGCGGATCGCGTCCGTAGAGTCGCCGGATCAAGACGCGCTCGACCAGGACGCCGATGCCGGCGACCAGGAAGGGCGATACGACCAGCGCGCCCCAGAATCCCACATACGGGATCAGCGAATAAGCGAGATAGCCGCCGATGGCGAGGAAGCCGCCATGGGCGAAATTGATCACGCCGGACAGGTTGAGGATGAGTGAGAGGCCGAGCGCCATCAGCGCGTAGAACGCGCCGATGATCAGGCCGTTGAAGACATTGAATAGAACAAGCTGTGTCATTTGCGCAGTAATGCCCTCACGCGACGCGACGCAACGCCCATAGCCAGCCATCCGCCCGCGCAGTCTGGACTGCCAATGCGAGCGCGGTTGCCTTCCACAAATCTCATTAAACCCCCACTTGCTCTGGAATTCCCAGGCGCCGCTCCCAACAGCGCCCGGATATTTCATCTTCGCTTGCGCCGGCCGCCATCTGACCGGTTGGCCTGCCTTCGGCAGGGCCCGCTTCAAGCGGGCCAAGCTTACGCAGGCCGAACCCTATGTGGGCCGAACCTTACGCCGGCCACGTCATCTTGCAGCCGGTTTGATCGACCGGCAGCGCTGCCTCGTCGCCTTTGACGAGCTGTGTGACAGCGAACAAATCTTCCGGATCGCCGCCTTTGGGCGCCGGCTGCGAATGGCCGACGAACAATGTCGGCATCAGCTGGTTGTCGCCGATACGGTAATACGGATTGTTCGGCATCAGGGCCACTTCTGGCGGCAGCACCAGACCCTGCATGGCCTTGGCCATCTTGACCGGATCGAGCGATTTCGCCTTCTCGGCAGCAAGCTTGCAGGTATGGATGGAGGCAAAGCCGAACCACGTGCGCGCCGTCGGCACACTGCCGCCGGAGCGTTTACGAACGTCGGCGACGAACTCTTCTACATGCGGCACGCCGGGCTGCTTCCAATACCATTCGAACACCCAGTCGCCGAACAAGGCCTCCGGCGGCAGGCCCTTGTTGACTTCGAGCTCTTGCTGCGCGCCCGCAATGTGGATTTGCTGATTGAGGCCGAACTGCACCGCCTGCTTGAGGCAGTTGATCATATCGTCGCCGGCCAGCAGAAGGATGAGTGCGTCGGGATTGGTCGATTGCGCCTTGATCAGATAAGATGAGAAATCGGTGCTTTGCAGCGGCACCTGGTCTGCGCCCAATTCAGTGCCGCCGGCCGTCTTCAGGCTGGCCTCGAAGCCCTGTTGGAGCGAATGGCCGAAGGCGTAGTCGGTCGTGATGAAGTACCACTTCTTGCCGTACTTATCCAAAAGCAGCTTGGAGACCGAATTGGTTTCCATGCGCGTCGTATTGCAGACGCGGAACACGTTCCAGTGGCATTGCGTGCCGGTCACGCTGTCGGTATGACCGCCGGGGACGATGTGGAAGACGCCCTTCTCGAAGGACACGTTCGCCATCGCCTGGGCCAGTCCCGAGTTGATGTTGCCGATGAGGAAGTTGACCTTGTCGCGCTCGATCAGCTTGTTGGCCTTCTGCACCGCGGTGGCGGCGTCGGCACTGGTCGAGTCTTCCACGAGGAGTTCAGCCTTGCGACCGAGGATGCCGTTCTTGGCGTTGATCTGGTCGAGCGCGAGCTGGGCGCCGATCAACTCGTTCTTGCCGAGCGCCGCATAAGTGCCGGTGAGCGGATTGTCGAGCCCGATCTTGACCGGCTCGTCGGCGAGCGACTTGACCACGAACGGGCTTGCGACTTGCAGTGCGCCGATCGCGAGACCGGCCTTCAGTACCGTACGGCGCGGAATCCGGCCGCCGATGATCTCCTTGGACATTGCGTTCTCCCTTGAAGTCTTGTTGGTCGTTTTTTTAATGCCAGCCATTTATCCGTAAATGGCCGTGCCTTTTCAATCAAACGAATGTCGTATTATGGCGCGAAATGCAATGCGGAACGGCCGCCAAAGGGGGCGGCTCAGGCGCCCCGCCCTCGTAACGGGCCTTTTGGCGCTCAAGCGCAGGCCTCAGGCTTGACGGAGCGCGCTTGGCAGCCGGCCGTTATTGGCACTCAATTGCCTGCTCGCGTTTGAAGAAATCGTCCCAAACCCGGTGCAATTGCGGGATTGCGGCATCGAGCGGTGAGACAAAGAGCCGCTCCCCCTCGCGCCGCAGCAGGCCGAAACGATCGAGCTGCGCGAGCGCGTTGGCGACCCCGAAATCAAGGTTAATCTCGAAGTTTTTGGCAAGCCACGCTTCGATGCGGTCGGCAAGCTCGGCCGCCGACGGCGCCGAGGGCGCCGTGCGGATAAAGTGATAAGCGAGCACCGCCTCCTTGGTCTCCTGGTCTTCGGCCGTGGCGATCAAATAATCGAAGATGCCGGCGTTGTTGTTGATGTTGCGGTAGTAGATATTTTCCGCAAGCTCCATGTGGTACTTCAGCGATCGGTGCTGAAACTTCAGCCATTGCCGCGTGGCAAAACCGCCGAGCGCAACGATTCCCATCAAAGCGGCAAGCGCGGTCTTCATGTCCGCGTCGGCAACCGATGTCGATCCGCCGAGAAAAACTCCAGCGACAAGGAACAGCACGGAAATCGTGGCGTAGAGTTTCAACAGAATCGGAATGCCGCCGGCGATCGCGGGCAGGCCGAGAAAGGCCTTGTCGAAACTGCTCATGACCACGCGGGCATTGGGGAACAGCGCATAGAGGTCGCCGCAGGCGATGTTGCGGAAATATTTCAGCAGCACCGAGCCCGGAACGACCTTGCGGCGCTCCAGGAAACGCAATTCCCGCCGCGAGCCGATCTCGGCTTTCGTCTTCATCGCGACCACGAGAACGATGTCGTCGAAGACGTCGACCTCGACCTTGCGCCGCCGCAGGCCAAACCATTCGGCGATCTCGATCTGCTCGGCATGGTTACCGCGGCGATAGAAGCGCACTTCGCGGAAATCGTCGTGCTCCGCCTTGACCTCGACCGGCACGGTGCGTCTGCGATGCGCGTCGGCGACGTCCTCGTGTGGCAATTCCTTGAAATTGGCGTCTTTAAGCACGCCGTCGAGCGAGCGAATGAGATCGTCGTAAGCGCAATCGCTCTTCGCGCGGTCGGTCGAGGCGAGGCCCGCAACCTCGGGACTGAAATAGTAGTAATCGTCGCGCAGGCGGTCGAGCGTCTCGGAATATTCGTAGTGGCAGATCGAGCGCAGCGTCCGGGCAAAACGGCGAAACTGCTCGCACTCTTCGGTGCCAGCGAAAGCGCCCTGTGCGATCAGAGCGTTAGCCAGGTCTTCCTTGCGAACCGGGATGAATCGATCGCTTCCCTCGTTCGCAATCGGTTGTGGCGTCTGCGTTATCGCGTCCAATTTCGTCGGGCCTCTTTGGCGCGGTGGAAGCGCAATTGCGCGGCCACGCGGGGCAAAACGCTCGTTCAGGGCGCAACATAAACGGTCCGGGCATCGGCGGTGAAGGCCTTGCGCGACGCCGGGTCGAGATAAAACATGTGCCCGCCGCGGTAGAGTTTCAATTCGGCGCGCTCTTGGTCGCCCTCTTGGCCGTCGAAATGCGGCAGATGCTGCAGCACATAGCGCGAATCCGAGTATGGCGTCACCATGTCGCTGTAGCCATGGGCGATCAGCAGCCGGAACGACGGCGTCAGCGCCAGCAAAACACGCAGATCGTTGGCAACGCTCGGCTGGCCATGGCCGGCCTCCCAATCCCAGCGGCCCGAAATCTCCGAGGCGAGCAGGTTGTAGGTCATGTCGGTTTTGAAGCCGAGTTCGTCGCGAGCATAGCCGACAAAGGCGCTGCCATAGCCGCGGATGAGGCCGTCGAGGATCGGATCAGGGCCGCGCGCCACCGGCGTTTCCGGATAGGGGTCGTCGGAGGCAAAGGTTGCGTCGTAACGGCTGACGATCTTGTGGCCGGCGGCATTGAGATTCTTGACGTAATCGTCGCGGATGAAACCATGTGTCTCGGCGAGCGCGTCCGCCGATATTCCGGTCATTTCGGCGACGCGCGCATAAAATGCCTTTGCGGCGTCGCCTTGCAGCGGCGGCCCGGCGAGCGCCGCCAGATAATCGGTCAGCGCGAAATGCTCGGCTTGCGCCAGCGCCTCGGCGCTGAATTTGCCTTCGCGCTCGAGCTTGGCGGCGGCAAGCGAGGGCAGCTGCAAAGCCGCGCCGAGCGCGAAACGATCGCCGCCGAACACAAACGCGCCCTCGAGGAGCGGCGACAGCATCAGCATGCCAGACACCACGATGCCCTGATCGCTTTGCAAAACGCGCGCCACCTTGGCGGCGCGGAAGCCGCCATAGCTTTCGCCGAGAATGAATTTCGGCGATGCGGCGCGGCTGTTCTTGGCGACATAGAGCGCAATGACTTTGGCCATGGATTGCGCGTCCTCGTCGACGCCCCAGAACGCTTTGGCACCGTCGGGTTTGGCCGCGCGGCTCCAGCCGGTGCCGATTGGATCGATCAAGACGAGGTCGGTGAAGGCCAGCCAGGTGTCGGGATTGTCGATCAGCTTCACATTGGAGCCGTCGCGGCCGTCCATGCCGAATTCGGCGACGCGCGGCCCGACCAGACCGAGATTGAGAAACGCCGAAGCCGCGCCCGGACCGCCGTTGAAGACGAAGGTGACCGGCCGCCGGGTGGAGTTGTCGGACCTCGCGACATAGGCCGTGTAGAAGATCGCCGCCGAGCGTTCGCCGGATTGATCGAACAATGACAAAGTGCCGGCCGTTGCCGTGTAGGCGAGCTTGCCGGACGGCAAATCGATGCTGTGCTCGGTGACCGAATCGGCGGGCAAGAGCGTGAGCACACCGGAGCCGCCCTGTTGACCGCCGCCTTGTTGGCCGCCCGGCCGGGTGGCGTGGTCGCCTGGGTGATCCTGCGCGACGGCCATGGTTGCCGTTGCAAGGAGAAAAATCGCGACGAAAGCACGGCGTAAATCAAGCATCTCAGTTTCCCGGGATTGTGCCGCCGTGCGCTGCGGCGGACTTATTCGAGCTCAAGCGCGCCTTCGATCTCGATCGCAAGGCCGATGCCGTCGACGCTCAAAACCATCTTCGCCGGCAGGGCCTCGTTACCCTTCAGGCGGCCGTCGGCAATCGCCGAGCGCACCGCCTGCTCGATCTCGCGTTGCGACGTGATGCCGACCTTTTTGAGGAATTTGCGCACGCTCACATTGAATTCATCTTCGTTCATGATCGCCTCGTGAAAGCGCCCGAAAGATGACCACTCCGGCAGCAGTTTCCGGCAGCAGTTTATGGCATCGCGCGGCGCAGCGCGACCGGCCGGGCGGCCTGCAGCCGGTGGACAAGGGCGATAAGATCGGGGAAGTTCTGGCCCCCAGTTTTGGCTCCCAGTTCTGGCCCTCAAGCGGCGTCCAACAAGCCGCAGGTTGGAGACATCAGCAATGGTTTTCCCGCACGCGTCAAAGGCTCTCGCGCGATTTACGGTTCTCGATCTTACCCGCGTCCGTTCGGGTCCGACCTGCGTGCGCCAGCTCGCCGATTGGGGCGCCAATGTCATCAAGATCGAGACGCCACCCGGCCTCGAAGAGCCGATGGGCGGCCCGCGCGAAGGACCCGACTTTCAGAACCTGCACCGCAACAAGCGCAGCATGACGCTCAATTTGAAAGCGCCGGAGGGGCTCGCCGCGTTCAAGCGCATGGTTAAAAAGGCCGATGTCGTGGTCGAGAATTTCCGCCCCGACGTGAAGAGGCGGCTCGGCATCGATTACAAGGCGATGAGCAGGATCAATCCCAAGCTGGTCTATGCCAGCATTTCCGGCTTCGGCCAGGATGGTCCCTATGCCGGCCGTCCGGGCTTCGATCAGATCGCCCAGGGCATGGGCGGCCTGATGTCGATCACCGGGCTGCCGGGGCAGGGTCCGGTCCGCGTCGGTATTCCGATCGCCGATCTCAGCGCGGGCTTGTTCGCGGCGCTGGGCATTCTCGTCGCCTTGCTCGATCGCGAGAAATCGAAAAAGGGCCAGCACATCGAGACGTCATTGTTACAGGCGGAAATCTTCATGCTCGATTTCCAGGCCGCGCGTTATCTGGTCTCTGGCGAGGTGGCGAAACAGGCCGGCAACAATCATCCGACCAGCATTCCGACCGGGGTGTTCAAGACCAAGGACGGCCACATCAATATCGCGACGACCGGGCAGCGCATCTGGCAGCGCTTCTGCGAGGCGGCCGAAGCGCCGCAGCTTCTGAAGAATCCCGATTATGAGACTTCGGCTTTGCGCTCGAAGCATCGCGACGCGCTCAATGCCGAGATCGACAAGCTTCTGGTCGGGCGCAGCAGCGCCGAGTGGGTCGAGCGCTTCAACAAAGCCGGCGTGCCGTCGGGCCCGATCTATGCCATCGACGAGATGTTCGCCGATCCGCAGGTCAAGCATCTCGGCATCGCCCAGAGCGTGACCAAGAAAGACAAGAGCAAGATGCAGCTTGTCGCTCAGCCGGTCACTTTGTCGCGCACGCCGTCGCGTCTCGTAGCACGGCCGCCGGAACTCGGCGAGCACACCAATGCGATCCTCAAAGAATTCGGTTTCAGCAAGCGCGATATCGCGGCGCTGCATAAGGCGAAGGCGGTTTAAAATTCATCGTTGCCACGCCGGGCTATGAAGAAACTCAGGAGTAACAAATGTCGCAAACCGACAAGATGCTGTCGCGCAAGGAAGGCGGCGTCGGCTATGTCATCTTCAACAATCCGGAACGGCACAATGCGGTGTCGCTCGAAATGTGGGAGGCGGCCAAGCGCATTCTCGACGATTTTGTCGCCGACAGCGACATTCGCGTCGTCGTGCTGACCGGCGCCGGCGGCAAGGCCTTCGTGTCCGGCGCCGATATTTCCAAGTTCGAAAGTGAGCGCGCCACGCTCGAAGCGGTGCGCGCCTATAACGCCAAGTCGGATGCGACCTATACCAGCATCGCCGAATTTCCCAAGCCCACCATCGCCATGATCAGCGGCTATTGCATCGGCGGCGGGCTTGGGCTCGCGACCTGCTGCGATCTGCGGATTTGCACCGGCAATTCGCGTTTTGCGGTGCCGGCGGCCAAGCTCGGCCTGGGCTACGGCTATAACGGGCTGAAGCGGCTGGTCGACATCGTCGGCCCGGCCTTTGCCAAGGAGATCTTTTACACCGCACGACAGTTCGACGCGCAGGAGGCGGCCGGCATGGGGCTCGTCAACCGCGTGGTACCGAAAGACGAGCTTGAGACTTACGTGAAGAGCATCACCGACATGATCTGCGCCAATGCGCCGCTGACCATCAAGGCGGTGAAATATACGGTCGGCGAAGTGGTCAAAGAAGATTCCAAGCGCGACCTCGCGCAGTCGGCCGAACTGGTCGAAGCCTGCTTCAAGAGCCGCGACTACACCGAGGGCCGCACCGCTTTCATGGAAAAGCGCAAGCCGGTCTTCACCGGCACCTAGCGCCAAAACGTTTCCCAAACGAAGCGCGCTGCCCACTCTTGCCCACCGTGATTTAAGCAGAGCGCGGCCGCGCACGAATTCGCGACGACCTGTCTTATCAATGCCGGGCAGGGCTTGCTAAGCTGGGTGCATTGACCAGCGAGCAGCTCAATAGCTCGCGGCACTTGATCGAGCATGATCTTTCCGAAAACCGGTTTCCACGTTTCGGGATCGTGCTCTAGCGGGAGGCGAAGAGGATGTATCGGGGCACCAAGGACATCAAATTACCGACGACGATCACCGGCTCATTGCCGCGGCCGAGCTGGTACACGGAAAATCTCGGCACGCGGCATTTTCTCGAAGCCATGGTGAGCCGCCGCTTCCGCGAGCAATATGAAGACGCACTGACCTGCTATTTGCGCGACCAGGAGCTCGCCGGCCTCGATATCGTCACCGACGGCGATTGCCGTTTCGACGACGATGTCGGCGGCCAGAGCTGGACCGCCTATCCGCCGATGCACATGTCCGGCCTCGATATCGAGCATCCGGTGGCGACGCCTGCCGGCCGCGGCGGCATCTGGTTTCCGCGCGGCCACATTCTGCACGATTATCTCGAATCGCGCGTGATGCCGATCATCACCGGCCCGATCGGGCGCGGCAATCTGCAATATACCGCGATGTGGAAGGCAGCGCAGCGCTTCACCGAGAAGCCGGTGAAGTTCGGTGCGGTGTCGGCGGAGATCGTCGCCTTCGCGCTGCAGGACCGGCATTACAAGAGCGTGCCCGATCGCATGTTCGCTATCGCCGACGCCTTCAACGAGGAATATCACGAGCTGGCCGATGCCGGCTGTCCGGTGATCCAGATCGAAGAGCCGCAAATCCATCTGATCGCGGTGCGCAAGATCGTCGACAAAGTGATCAATCCGGAACTGATGGTCGAGGTCTTCAATCGCACGGTCAAAGGCCTGCGCGCCAAGACTGAAGTCTGGGCGCATTCGTGCTGGGGCAACCCGTCGCAGCAGCGCATGTTCGCACAGGTGCAGAGCTATAAGCCGGCGCTCGAGACCTATAACACCGTCGATGCCGATGTGATTACGTTCGAGTCGTCAAGCTCGGGCGGCATCGACCTTGAAGCTATCGGCAAGACCATCACTGAAAAGAAGATCGCTATTGGCGTCATCGATCACCACACGCTGCAGGTGGAAAGCCCGGAGGAGGTCGCCGAGAAGATTCGCGCCGCGCTCAAATACATTCCGCCTGAGCGCCTGGTGATTTCGACCGATTGCGGCATGGGGCGCGAGGGCATGAGCCGGCGGCACGCCTTCTATAAGATTGTCTCGCTCGTGCTCGGCACCAATATCGTGCGCAAGGAGCACGGCTTCCCGCTGGCGCAATGTCTGGCGGCCGATGAGCGCTATTCGCTCGTGGTGCCGACCAAATAAAACGAATAATCGGGCCGTCCAATTGTTCATCAATGGCTGGAGCGCGCAACAACAAAAGTCGGGAGGATCACATGCAGCAAGCACAAGTAGGGTCTAAATTCGACGAGCCGAAACCTGTCCTGCCGTTTCTGCAATCGTTTTACGACCAGGCCATACCGCTGTCGTGGCTAATCATTCGCTTTGCCGTCGGCTGGAATCTGCTGGTGCACGGCTGGGGCAAGATCATGATCGGCCCGACCGACGCCTTCCTCAAAGCCTTTGCCGATCTCGGCTTTACGCCGCCGGCCTTCTGGTTCTGGGCGTCGACCGCCATCGAGACGCTGGGCGGGATCGCGCTCATCCTCGGCCTGTTCACCCGGCTCTTTGCCGCGGCAGCCGCGATCGAGATGTTGTTCATCTTCGTGACCTACTGGGAGGCCGGCAACGGCTTTTCCTGGATGAAGCGCGGCTACGAATACACGCTGCTCTGGGGACTGGTCTGCTTCGCCATCGCGCTGCGCGGCGGTGGACCCTATTCGGTCGATCGCAAGCTGGGGCGGGAGCTTTAGAGGCGGCAGCGGAAAGTGGCGGAGAGGGAGGGATTCGAACCAAAGCGCTCGCGGAGCGAGCGCGTTCTTTGCTCTCGCTTTGTCAAAGACAAAAGCGAGAAGCGGAATAAATCGGGGGTTCGATATCCCTCGCTTAAACCGAGCAAAAAGTGGCGGAGAGGGAGGGATTCGAACCCCCGATACGGTTGCCCGTATGCCGCATTTCGAGTGCGGTGCATTCAACCACTCTGCCACCTCTCCGGACGGCGCAAACAGGCTTAAGCGGGTGGCGCAGTATCTAGCGGCGGAGTCGGCGCGAGACAAGGGCGCGCGGACGCTGTGCAGAGTTACTGCTTTTTTTCCGAAAGCGGCGAGAAGTCGGGCGTAATCGCTTTCGGCGTCAATGGGATAGCGTATCAAAACGCGTGGATCGTAACGCCTCTTTGTGCGTTGTTGTGCGGCATGGAGGGTTTGTCCCGTGGTTGCGCGATGACCGGCTCAAGGCGAGATCCCTCCCGCCAACGCAGTCGGGTGCCTTCACGGCACTTGGCCGGGGCGCTCGTGGGCGCGCTGTTGGCCGTTTTCTTGGCCGTGCCGACCTTCTTGCTCGCCTCCGATCCGGCGCAGGCTGCCGTGGCTGGCGGCACTGGGCCGGTTTCAGCTTCCGAAACCATATTCGTCGTCGAGATCGGGCTGTTGCTGCTCGTCGGCCGGATCATGGGCGAGGCAGCGCAGCGGATCGGACAGCCGGCGGTGATGGGCCAACTCGTCGGCGGCCTGCTGCTCGGGCCGTCGGTCTTCGGCGCGATCTGGCCCGGCGCTCAGCACGCGCTGTTTCCCAACTCCGGCACCCAGAAGAGCATGATCGATGCCATATCGCAGCTCGGCATATTGATGCTTCTGCTGCTGACCGGCATGGAAACCGATCTGCAATTGGTGCGCCGCGTGGGCCGTGCGGCGATAACCGTCGCGATTGCCGGTGTTGCGGTGCCGTTCGCCTGCGGCTTCGCGCTCGGCGAGATGTTGCCCGCGGCCATCTTGCCGAAGCCCGAGGCCCGGCTGGTCACCGCGATCTTCATCGGCACGGCGCTGTCGATCTCCTCCGTGAAGATCGTCGCGATGGTCGTGCGCGAAATGAATTTCATGCGCCGCGATCTTGGTCAGATCATCGTCGCTTCGGCCATTCTCGAGGACACGATCGGCTGGGTGATCATCGCGATCGCGTTCGGTCTGGCGTCGGCGGGTACGGTCGATCTTTGGTCGCTCGCCCGCGCGGTGGTCGGCACCGCCCTGTTCATGGTTGCGAGCTTTACGATCGGCCGGCGCGTCGTGTTCCACCTGATCCGGTGGGCAAACGACAATTTTCAGAGCGAATTTCCGGTCGTCACCGCCACCCTGATCGTGATGTGCGCGATGGCGCTGATAACGCAGCTACTCGGCGTGAATACCGTGCTCGGCGCTTTCGTCGCCGGTGTCCTGGTCGGCGAATCGCCGATCCTGACCAAACATATTGACGAGCAGATCCGCGGCCTCATTGTCGCGCTGTTCATGCCGGTATTTTTTGCGCTGTCCGGGTTGCACGCCGACATCACGATATTACGCAATCCTAGTCTGGCGCTGCTCGCTCTGGGCCTCATCGCCATCGCCAGCATCGGAAAATTCTCCGGCGCATTTCTCGGCGGCAAGATCAGCGGGTTGACGCGCGGGGAAGCGCTGGCCCTCGGTTGCGCCATGAACGCGCGCGGATCGACCGAGGTTATCGTTGCTTCGATCGGGCTGTCGATGGGCGTCCTAAGCCAGGATCTATTCACGCTCATTGTCACGATGGCCGTCGTCACCACCACGGCGATGCCGACGATGCTGCGCTGGGCGCTCAATCGGTTGCCGCTGCGAAAAAAGGAGCGGCAGCGTCTGGAACGCGAGGAACTCGATGCCAGAGGCTTTGTGCCCAATCTCGAGCGGCTGCTGCTCGCCGCCGACGACAGCGCCAATGGCAGATTCGCGGCGCGGCTGACCGGCGTTATCGCCGGCTCCGGCGAAAAACCGACCACCATTCTCGACTTGGCCAAAGGCAGTAGAAAAGCGGCAAACGGCAAGCCGGAACGGCCGGCGGACAAAGCCCGGTCTGAAAACGGGGCCGAAGCAAAGACCACGCGCAAATCCGTGAACGGCACTCAATCCGAACATGGCGTGAGAACCGCCGCCGAGACGGCAACGACGCTGCAAGCCCATCCGGACGAAGAGAAGCTCGGCACCGTCGATATTCTGACCCGGCAGATCAAGGCGATCACCCCGGAGACGGTCGCCGGCGAGGCGCGCAAGGGTTACGATTTTCTGGTGGTCGGAGTGGACAAGAACTCACGACCCCAAAGGCGGATTCAGCAAGGACGTTTCGCTCATCACGAGCGGTTTCGAAGGCCCGATTGCGATTGTCGATTGTCATCGTGCGCGCGGCGAGCGGACGGCTGAAAGTTACGACAGAATTCTCATCCCGGTGAATGGGACGGACGTGTCGCGGCGCGCCGTGGAGGTTGGCCTTGCTCTGGCGCGCGCCGAAGATGCGCAGGTCACCACGCTTTACGTCACGCGCGCCAACACGAACGGCGCCGGACACAAGCGCGCGCAAGCGAGCAAGCGCAACGAACTTGCGGTCCTCAAGGACATCAGCGCGCTCGCGGATCGCTATGAGGTTCACCTGCGGAGTACGACACGGGCAAATATGGCGCCCGATGAGGCGATTTTGCAGGAAGCCAAACGCGGCTACGATCTGATCGTACTCGGGGTCAGCCGCCGTCCCGGCGATGCGCTGTTTTTCGGCAATACTGCGGCGGCGATTCTCGACCGCTCGCAGACGTCTAATATTTTCGTCGCGAGTTAAAAAACGAAAGTGCAAATGCGGAACGATATGATGTCGATCATCCCACTTCTCGCGCAGGCCGCCTTCGAACCGGAGACGATCGAGATTCTGGTCTCGGTGTTCGAGAATGCCTGGCAGAAGGTCGAACAGTCGGGAAGCAAGCTCGCTTCGCCGCGGTACAAGCGCGCGGCGCAGGAGATTCTTGCCAAGCGGATTATCGAGATGGCGCAGCGCGGCGAACGCAATCCGACGGAGCTTGCCGACGACGCCGTCGCCTTCCTGGAGCGGTCTTATGCTTGAGGCGAGAAGCTAGTCGGCGTAGCCGAGGAAGCGCGACTCGAAGTCAGAGTTTTGCTGATAAGCAAGACGCCGGCTGCGCTCCTGTACGACCATCTCGCGCCACTGCGCGCGCGAAATCTTGCTCTTTGGCCGCGCATCGAAAGCGGTCAATTTCTGCGCCGCGGTTACCTGCCCGGCGACGGCTTGCGGCGGCGCCTTCGTCGGCAGCGTCACTTCACGCTTTTGTGTAGTTGCTGCAACATGGTTAACAGCTGAATTATCGGCCGGTGCGGTTTTCAGAACCGGGCTTTTTGCATCCGCGAGCATGTCGGTCTTCGACGTCGTTACGCTCACGACCGCCGGGCTATGCTGTGGAATGGCCGCCCCGTTAGGCGCGGAAAACACAACAAAAAACGACACTGCAAACGCGCCGATGATGCCGGCGACGCAGGTGAGGTACGCGAATACGGGGGCCAAAATATCCATCTGCACAAACCAACCCTGACCACCCGCCCGCCTTACAATGTTTCTTCTCAGAATTTCGTTCCAAAAAAGGCGCGGAATCGATGGCGCCTGTTTGTCGCTCGGTCACCATATCGGGGTTCAAAAGCGTCGGGCCGATGGGGCGGCCCCTGCGACGGGCGTGCGAAAAAGCAAATGCCCGGCATCTATGGCCGGGCATCGCAGGCAGTCTCGCAGGCAACTTTGCAAATGGTCCTAAAAGACAAAGAGTCCTGAAAGGTCCGGTCGTTCGTCTCACATCTGCGAGATGAACTTGGTGTTGAAATAGGCCTGCAATCCTTCGAGGCCGCCTTCGCTGCCATAGCCGGATTCTTTGATGCCGCCGAATGGCGTCTCGGGTGTCGAAATGGCGATCGAGTTCACCCCGACCATGCCCGATTGCAGCGCGTCGCCGATCAGGGTCGCGGTCTGTGCCGAACTGGTGAAGGCGTAAGACGCAAGTCCATAAGGCAGCGAATTGGCGCGCTCGACCACTTCGTCGAAAGTCTTGAACCTCACCACCGGCGCCACCGGGCCGAACGGCTCCTCGGTCATGATCTTGGAATTATCCGGTACGTCAGTGACGACCGTCGGCTCGAAGAAATAACCCTGGTTGCCTTGACGATTGCCGCCAGTGACGATCTTGCCGCCGCGATCCTTGGCGTCGCGGACAAAGTTCTCCATCGTGTCGATGCGGCGCGCATTCGCCATCGGCCCCATGGTCATGCCTTTTTCCATGCCGTCGCCGAGCTTGATCGACTTGGCATATTCGGTGAAGCGCGACAGGAAGCGGTCGTAGACCGGCTCCTGCACATAAAAGCGCGTCGGCGAGATGCAGACCTGGCCGGCATTGCGAAATTTGAACGCCGCAATCGTCTCGGCGGATTTTTCAGGATCGGCATCGGCGAAGACGACGACCGGCGAATGGCCGCCGAGCTCCATGGTCGCGCGCTTCATGCCTTTGGCGGCAAGCTGCGCCAGATGCTTGCCCACCGGGATCGAGCCGGTGAAGGAAATCTTGCGCACGTCATCCTTGACGATGAGATGTTCGGAAATCTCGGACGGCACGCCGAATACGAGATTGAGCACGCCGGCCGGCACGCCGGCATCGGCAAAGCAACGCACCATCTCGACGCAGGCGCCGGGTGTTTCTTCCGATGCTTTGAGGATGAGCGAACAGCCGGCGGCGAGCGCGCCGCCGATCTTGCGCGCGGGCGTCAGCGTCGGGAAATTCCACGGCGTGAAGGCGGCGACGACGCCGACCGGCTCCTGCAGCACCATCTGCCGCAAGCCCTTGCCGCGGCCGGGCACGATGCGGCCGTAAGCACGGCGGCCTTCCTCGGCGTACCAGTCGATGATGTCGGCCGAGGTGATGACCTCGCCGCGGGCCTCCGGATAAACCTTGCCCTGTTCCTGGACCAGAATTTTCGCGATCGCATCGTGGCGCTCGCGCATCAGGTCGGCGCCCTTGCGCAGGATCTTGGCGCGGTCGTAAGCGGACGTGGCGCGCCAGACGAGGAAACCTTTCTTGGCGGCTTCGAGCGCCTGATCGAGCTCGGCCAGGCTTGCATGCGGCAGGCGGCCAAGCGGCTTCTCGGTTGCCGGATTGATGACGTCTTCGCCGCGGCCATTGCCGCCGGTCCATTTGCCGTCGATGTAGAGCTCGAGATTGGCGTAACTGGTACTCATGGCGGCGTGTCCTCGCTGGCATCTTAAGGGGATCGGTTCTTGGCGAGTGCATTAGCAGGTTTTGCCGCCCCGTTCACCCCTTGCTGGATGCTCGCAACGCGCGACGACTTTGCAAAAAGAAAGAGGCCCCGACTTTCGTCGAGGCCTCTCGATGGACGGGACAGTGCCGGGAAAGCCGTCCCGATCCAACTCAGGCTAGTTGGAGCATGATCTTTTCCGAAAACCGGTTTCCGATTTTCGGGATCATGCCCTACTGAATTGTCTCGCCGTGCAGCGCAAGATCGAGACCGTCGCGTTCGACTTCTTCAGTAACGCGAAGGCCGATCACCAGGTCGACGACCTTCAGGATGATCAGTGTCACGACGACGTCATAGGCGAAGACGATGCCGACGCCGATGCACTGATTGATCACCTGCCCCCAATTGCCTTCGATGGCGCCGGACGTTCCGCCATATTCGCTGATGGCGAAAATGCCGGTCAGGATCGCGCCCGCCGCGCCGCCGACGGCGTGCACGCCGAACGTATCGAGCGCATCGTCATAGCCGAATGTGTGCTTGAGCCCGGTGCAGCCCCAGTAGCAGATGATGCCGGCGGCGATGCCGATGGCGAACGATCCCATCGGGCCGACGAAGCCCGAGGCCGGCGTAATCGCGACGAGTCCCGCGACCGCGCCGGAGCAGATGCCGAGAACCGTCGGCTTGCCGCGCATCATCCATTCGAGCACCATCCAGGTGAAGCCTGCCGTCGCGGTCGCGGTGTGCGTCACCAGCATGGCCATGCCGGCCTGCATTCCCGCGCTCACGGCCGAGCCGGCATTGAAGCCGAACCAGCCGACCCACAGCAGCGAAGCGCCGATCATGGTCAGCACCACATTGTGCGGCGGACCGCTCTCCTTGCGCTTGCCGAGCATCAAGGCGGCCATCAGGCCGGCGGTGCCGGAATTGACATGCACCACCGTGCCACCGGCGAAATCGAGCACCTTGACCCAGGCATTGCTGTTGGTGGAGTTGAGGAAGCCGTCAGGTCCCCAGACCCAATGCGCGACCGGCGAATAGACGAAGATCGCCCACAGTCCGACGAACCACAGCATCGCCGAGAACTTCATGCGCTCGGCGAAGGATCCCGCGATCAGCGCCGCAGTGATGATCGCGAAGGTCAATTGGAACATCGAGTAGACGGATTCCGGAATCGTCGGCGCCAAGGGGTTCGGATTGCCGATGCCGTTGGTGATATCGCTCAAGATTCCTTGCAGTCCGGCGCGGTCGAAGCCACCGATGAACGGCGAGCCGGCGCGGAAGGCAATGCTGTAGGTGAACAAGAGCCACAGCACGCTGATGAGGCAGGTGATGGCGAAGCTCGTCATCACCGTGTCGCCGACATTCTTCTTGCGCACCATGCCGCCGTAGAACAGCGCGAGACCTGGAATGGTCATCATCAGCACGATGGCCATCGAGGTGAGCATCCAGGCGGTGTCGCCGGAATTGGGCGTGCACTTTTCCAGAACCGTGGCGCTGCAGGCGGGCGGCGCGGGCGCTGCCGCGTCGGCCGGCGCTGCGGCTGGCGCGGCCGGCGCAGCGCCCGGCGTTTGCGCGTAGGACGATTGATAGGTCGGCACGCTCAGCATGATCCCAAGCAGGATCGCGCCTGCACAGGCAATCAGTCCCGCACGGGAGAATCTCTTCAACGACATCGCTTCAACTCCTGTCCCTGGTGCTGTTTCTGGCTGCGTTTCTCAAAGCGCCGCGGCATCGGTCTCACCGGTGCGAATGCGTACGGCGTGATCGAGGCCGAAGACGAAAATCTTGCCGTCGCCGATCTGGCCGGTCTTCGCGGCGGCGCTGATCGTGTCGATCACCCTGTCCACTTGATTGGAGGGGACCGCGATTTCGATCTTGATCTTGGGCAGGAAGCTCACGGCATATTCGGCGCCGCGATAGATTTCCGTATGGCCCTTTTGCCGGCCGTAGCCCTTTACTTCGGTGACGGTCAGTCCTTGAACGCCGATTTTGGTCAGAGCGTCGCGAACCTCATCGAGCTTGAACGGCTTGATGATCGCCATGACGATTTTCATTGATCTGTTCTCCCCGTCGCCCGATCGGCGGGCCGATCAAGCGAACACGACTATGCGGTGACCGCGGTGGAATGTGCCCTCGGCGCGGCGCCGCCGCGCCTTGGGTAATCAAGGGGCGTGCCAAATGGACCCTCAAGGGGGCAAAAGCCCGAGATTCAGCGCCAGATCAGGCCGCGAATGCCCTGCCGAAGCCGTCCGACGTGGGACCTTTTCCGGTTTGAGCGATGCCGAGTGACAAATACCCATTGGCTGCCGCCTAATAATCAGACGGCATGCACTAATAATTAGGCTAACGATTGCTGCAGCAAAAATAACCGCTCGGGACCTGCGCCCAAAAAAGCGCCTACGGCTCGGTTCCGCCGCTATAGAGCATCGGCGTCGGTTTCGCCGGTACGGATGCGCAGCGCCTGGTCGATCGGGGTGACGAAGATCTTGCCGTCGCCGATCTTGCCGGTCCTGGCCGCGGCGCCCATGACGGCGACGACCTCGTCGACCTGTTCGGTCGAAACCGCGACTTCGACCCGGATTTTTGGCAAGAAATTTATCGCATATTCGGCGCCGCGATATATCTCGGTATGACCCTTCTGCCGTCCATAGCCTTTCACCTCGGTGATGGTCATGCCGTGGACGCCGATCTTGAGCAGCGCATCGCGGACTTCGTCGAGCTTGAACGGTTTGATGACGGCGGTGACGAGCTTCATTCGATTTTCCGGTTCTCGGCCGGCACATATTTTCGCGGACCGACGCTGCGATCGGGTGGAGTGGTGCATAGCTTAGCGGCATCGCCGCCGCGTTTTAAGCCACCCGCTGCATTTAAGTAAGCGCGTCGGCAAAACAGGTCCGCCGCCCTAACCGGGCTTCTTGTTCCGCAGCCGCAACAGCCCTTCCTGCGCGACCGACGCCACCAGCGTTCCGTCGGCCGAGAAAATAAGCCCGCGGGCAAAGCCGCGTGAGCCGCCGAGATTGGGGCTGTCCTGGGCGTAAAGAAGCCACTCGTCGGCGCGGAACGGCCGGTGAAACCACAGCGCGTGATCGAGGCTCGCCGCCATGATGTCGTCGCTGAACACGGTGCGGTGATGCGGGATCAGCGCTGAATCGAGCAGCGTCATATCGGAAGCATAGGCCAGCACGCATTGATGGATGGCCGGCTCGTCCGGCAGCTTTCCGGTCGCGCGAAACCAGACATTGAAGCGGCCGTCCTTCGACGCCTCTCCGAGATAGCGGCCATATTCGACCAGCCGCAGCTCGATCGGGCGTTCGCGCTCGTAATAGCGCCGCACCGGCTCGGGCATCAGCGGCAGGATATTCTTTCGCATCTCGGCGTCGGTCGGCAGCGAATCCGGCTTCGGCACGTCCGGCATTTCGAATTGATGGGACAGGCCCTCTTCGATGCCCTGAAACGACGCCGACATCGAGAAGATGGCGTGACCATGCTGGATGGCAACCACGCGCCGCGTCGTAAAGCTCTTGCCGTCGCGAATACGATCGACCTCGTAGATGATCGGCACTTTGGGATCGCCGCCGAGCAGAAAATACGCGTGCAGCGAATGCGGCGGCCGCAATGTCACGTCGTCGACGGTGCGGCAGGCGGCGACCAGAGCCTGGCCGATGACCTGACCGCCGAACACCCGCTGCCAACTCGACTGCGGCGAGCGGCCGCGAAACAGATTCAGTTCCAGCGTCTCGAGATTGAGAATGTCGATCAGATCTTGGACGGCAGAGGCCATTTTGTCCCTCGCGCCGGCATATTCGGCCGCTTACATCTTTGCATACGGGATCGCGGGCGGGGTCAAGTCCGCCGGGAATCGGCAAAGAATTCGTCAAGAAACCATCAGGATAGGGTGGGGTTGCCGCGCCGGCGGGCATGCTAGAATGATGGTGCTATGACCGGGAACAAAGTCGATGTGTTGATCGCGGGCGGCGGCTTTGCCGGCCTCACGCTTGCGATTGCGTTGCGCAAGGCGCTCGGGCCGTCTTTTGCCGTGACGGTCGCCGATCCGGCGCTGGTCGCGAATTACGCTAACGACGAGCGTGCCTCCGCGATCGTTGCCGGCGCGCGGCGGCTCTATGCCACGATCGGCGTCTGGGAGGACGTCGCCGCACAGGCGCAGCCGATCCTCGACATGGTGGTCACCGACAGCAAGCTCGGCGACGCAGTGCGGCCGGTCTTTCTCGCTTTCTCCGGCGATGTCGCGCCGGGCGAGCCGTTCGCCCATATGATCGAGAACCGCTATCTCGTCGAAGTGCTGGCCGAGAAGGCCAAAACTGACGGCATCGATTTGCGCTCGTCGGCGGTTCGCAATGTCAATCATGACAGCGAAGGCGCCACCGTCGAATTTGCCGACGGCACCGTGCTGCGCGCGCGCCTCGTCGTCGCCGCCGACGGCGCCCGCTCCGCGATCCGGCAAAATGCCGGCATTGCCACCCACGGCTGGAATTACGGCCAGTCGGCGATCGTCATCAATGTCGGGCACGAGCGCGATCATCAAGGCCGCGCCGAAGAGCATTTTCTGCCGGCGGGGCCGTTCGCGATCCTGCCGCTCAAAGGGCGGCGATCGTCGATCGTGTGGACCGAGACGGCGCAAGATGCCGAACGCATCGTTGCGCTGCCGGACGACGCTTTCCACGCCGAACTCGAACAGCGTTTCAAGTTGCAGCTCGGCGAGATCAAAGTTCTCGGTGCGCGGCGCGTCCATCCGCTCGGCTTCTTCGTCGCGCGTTCGTTCATCGCCGAACGCATCGTGCTGATCGGCGACGCCGCTCATGTCATTCATCCGATCGCCGGACAGGGCTTGAATATGGGCCTGAAGGATGTCGCGGCGCTCGCCGAAGTGATCGTCGATGCGGCGCGGCTCGGACTTGATCCCGGTGCTGCAAACGTACTCGAGCGCTATCAGCGCTGGCGCCGCTTCGACACCATGACCATGGGTTTCGCTACCGATGGGCTGAACCGGCTGTTCTCCAACCGCTCCGATGTGTTGCGGCTCATCCGCGATGTTGGGCTTGGCTTGGTCGAGCGTGTGCCCAATCTCAAGCGGCTCATGATTCGGGAAGCCGCTGGGTTGGTTGGCGAAGTGCCCAAATTGCTGCGCGGCGAAGTGCTATAGTCCGGCAATTCCTCGATCTGCCAAGTCTTCGGTCAAGTCTTCGGTCAAGTTTTCGCTTCCCTGCGTGAATCAAAAATGGCTTTCAATCACATCACGGTCATCGGTGCCGGAGCCTGGGGCACCGCACTGGCGCTGACCTGCGCGCGCGCGGGCCGCAAAGTCACGTTGTGGGAGCACGATCCCGCCAATGCCGCGCAGCTCGCGACCAAGCGCGAGAGCCTCTATCTGCCCGGCATGCGGCTCGATGACGGCATCGCCGTCGTCCGCGATCTTGCCGAAGCGGCGCGCGCGGATGCGCTGCTCCTTGTCGTGCCGGCGCAACATGTGCGCTCGGTCACCTCGGCGCTGAAACCGCTTGTTGCCGCGCGCACGCCTTTGATCGTCTGCGCCAAGGGCATCGAACGCGGCAGCAAGAAATTCATGAGCGAGGTGATCGCCGAATGCGCGCCGGATGCGGTGCCGGCGATCTTGTCCGGACCGAGTTTCGCTCGCGATGTTGCGCGCGGCATGCCGACGGCGGTCACTTTGGCCGCGAGCGACGGCAAGCTCGCCGCGGAACTCGCGCAAGCGGTGAGCTCTGCGACCTTCCGGCCGTATCATTCAAGCGATGTGCGCGGCGTCGAGATCGGCGGCGCCGCCAAGAACGTGCTCGCCATTGCCGCCGGCATCGTTTCGGGCAGAGGCCTAGGCTATAGCGCCACCGCGGCGCTGACCACGCGTGGTTTCGCCGAGCTCGTCCGATTCGGCAAAGCTTGCGGCGGCAAGCCGGAAACCATGACCGGGCTTTCCGGGCTCGGCGATTTGATCCTGACCTGCACGAGTCCGCAGTCGCGCAATTTCTCGTTCGGCGTTAATCTCGGCCAAGGCAAAAAGCCCGATGAGATCCATCGCACCACGGGCCTCGCCGAAGGCACGTTCACCGCGCCGGTGCTTCTCGAAATGGCGCGCGATCGTTCGGTCGACATGCCGATCTCGTCCGCGGTGGCGGCCGTCATCGCCGGCAAGATGAGCGTGGATGCGGCGATCGAGTCGCTGTTGACGCGGCCGCTGAAGGCGGAAGAGTAAATGGAGGAGCGCAAATGGCGCACTGGCTGTTGAAAACGGAGCCGGAGGAGTTTTCCTGGGACATGCAGGTCAAGCGCGGCGCCAAGGGCGAGACTTGGAGCGGGGTGCGCAATTTCACCGCGCGCCGGCATCTCAAGGAGATGAAGAACGGCGATACGTTTTTCTTCTATCACACCGGCGATGAGAAACAGGTTGTCGGCATCGGCGAAGTGATCAAGGAGGCCTATGCCGATCCGACCGCGAAAGCCGGCGAGTCTTGGGTTGCAGTGACGACCAAGGCCGTCGAGCCGTTCCCCGAGCCGGTGACGCTCTCCGCCATCAAAGCTGAAGCGAAACTCAAGGGCATGGCGCTGGTGAAATATGCCCGCCTGTCGGTGCAGCCGGTAACGGCCGACGAGTGGAAGATCGTCTGCAAGATGGGCGGGGTGAAAGGCTGATGCAGCGCGCGTTGGCGCGATGCGACAGCGTGCGTCATGACAGACCGATACGACAAACGGCTAATTCGACCGATCTTGTCGTTTGTCAGCCGGGCGTCGCATAATAGAGCTTAGGAAACGCCTTTGGGCATGATCCCGCGGCTTGATGTTGATCCAGATCATTGTCGGCGCGGACACATTCATTCCCAAACAATAACCGGGCCGCGGCGGCCATCTGCCGGATCGGCTGAGTGCGCGTGGAGGGATAAAAATGTCGGAAAAGATTTACGAAGTGCCGGCCGAGTGGAGCAAACGAGCGCTGATCAACGATGCCGACTACAAGAAGATGTACGCGCAGTCGCTCGCCGATCCCAACGGCTTCTGGGCCGAGCAGGCCAAGCGCCTGCACTGGATGAAGCACTTCACCAAGGTCAAGGACACGTCCTTCGCGCGTAACAATGTGTCGATCAAATGGTTCGAGGATGGCGCGCTCAACGTCGCTTATAATTGCATCGATCGTCATCTGCACAGCCGCGGCAACCAGACCGCGATCATCTGGGAAGGCGACGATCCGAAAGATTCAAAACACATCACTTATAAAGAGCTGCACGACGAGGTCTGCCGCTTCGCCAATATCTTGCGCAATCGCAACGTCAAGAAGGGCGACCGCGTCACTATCTACATGCCGATGATTCCGGAAGCGGCTTACGCCATGCTGGCCTGCGCGCGCATCGGCGCCGTTCATTCCGTGGTGTTCGGCGGCTTCTCGCCGGATTCGCTTGCCGGCCGCATCGAGGACTGCAAGTCGAACGTCGTCATCACCGCCGACGAAGGTCTGCGCGGCGGCCGCAAAGTGCCGCTGAAGGCCAATACAGATGCCGCAATCGCAAAAGTCGGCGGCGTCAATTTCGTCATCGTCGTCAGGCGCACCGGCGGGCCGGTGAACATGGATCCGGTGCGCGACGTTTGGTACCACGAAGCCAAAGAGGTGGTGACGGCGGATTGTCCCTGCGCGGAGATGAACGCCGAGGATCCGCTGTTCATCCTTTACACGTCAGGCTCGACCGGCAAGCCGAAGGGCGTGCTGCACACCACCGCCGGCTATCTGCTCTACACCTCGCTGACGCACCAATACGTCTTCGACTATCACGACGGCGACATCTATTGGTGCACGGCGGATGTCGGCTGGGTCACCGGTCACAGCTACATCGTCTATGGCCCGCTGGCGAACGGCGCCACCACGCTGATGTTCGAGGGCGTGCCGAATTATCCGACCAATTCGCGGTTCTGGGAGGTGATCGACAAGCACAAGGTCAACACTTTCTACACCGCGCCGACCGCGATCCGCGCTTTGATGCAGGCGGGTGACGAACCGGTGAAGAAGACCTCGCGTGCGTCATTGCGTCTGCTCGGCTCGGTCGGCGAGCCGATCAATCCCGAAGCCTGGGAATGGTATCACCGCGTGGTCGGCGACGGCCGCTGCCCCATTGTCGATACTTGGTGGCAGACCGAGACCGGCGGCATCTTGATCACGCCGCTGCCGGGCGCGACGCGGCTCAAGCCCGGCTCGGCGACACGGCCGTTCTTCGGCATCATTCCCGAAATCGTCGACGCCGAAGGCAAAGTTCTGCAGGGCGCGGTGAGCGGCAATCTGTGCATCGCCAATTCCTGGCCCGGCCAGATGCGCACGGTCTATGGTGATCACCAGCGCTTTATCGAAACCTATTTCAGCGCCTATCCCGGCAAGTATTTCACCGGCGACGGCTGCCGGCGCGACGAGGATGGCTATTATTGGATCACCGGCCGCGTCGACGACGTGATCAATGTCGCCGGCCACCGGCTCGGCACCGCGGAAGTGGAATCGGCTTTGGTCGCGCATCCGAAAGTCTCGGAGGCCGCCGTGGTCGGTTATCCGCACAACATCAAGGGCCAGGGCATCTATGCCTATGTCACTTTGATGGCCGGCGAACAGCCGACGGAAAATCTGCGCAAGGAACTGGTGCAATGGGTGCGCACGGAAATCTCGCCGATCGCCGCGCCCGATCTCCTTCAATTTGCCCCAGGGTTGCCGAAGACGCGCTCCGGCAAGATCATGCGCCGCATCCTGCGCAAGATCGCCGAAGACGAATTCGGCAATCTCGGCGACACTACGACGCTTGCCGACCCGGCCGTGGTCGATGACCTCGTCAACAACCGGCAGAACAAGCGAACCGCGTAAGGCTGGCGGTTGAATCTTGCGTTTGAATTTTGCGCTTGAGTCCCCGCTTTGGCCCGGGCGCTCGGCCATTGGCGGTACGGATCGACCGCCTCTCGGGCCTGGTCGCGGCCGGCCGTAACTCCGGCGTAAATTCAACGGCTTGGTCCCTGTCGCATCTGGACCACACCTGCCAAGAAATTTGCGAAAACTTCACCGCCGGAGCCGCATAGTACTCAAGGCCGGCTGCCGTTTCCGCTAAAGTGGATTCCGGCTGGTTCACCCGCCGGGGGCGGGGTTTGGGGCTTTCCGCAGTAGGGAATTGAACATGCGAGGGAAAACTTTGATCGCGGCCGCGGTGGCGGCCATCGCCACGTTCGCGTTCGCACCGAAACCGGCACAGGCTCACGGCGACCTTGTCTCGGTCCGTGAGGGCTACATGCCGGGAACCATCGTCATTCGCACCAACGAGCGTGCGCTCTATTACTACGTCGGTCCCGGCCAGGCGCTGCGTTATCCGGTCGGTGTCGGCCGTCTCGGCATGCAATGGTCGGGCACGGCGTTCATCGACGGCAAATACGTCCGGCCGGCCTGGTCGCCGCCGGATTCAATCCGCTCCGACTATCGCAAATTGCCGCCGGTGGTGCCGGGCGGCTCGCCGCAGAACCCGATGGGTGTCGCGGCAATGACGCTGTCAGGTGGCGGTCAATACGCCATCCACGGTACCAACAACGAGGGCTCGATCGGCCATTTCGTGTCGCACGGCTGCATCCGCATGCACAACGCGGATATCCAAGATCTGTACAGCCGCGTCACGGTCGGCACCCGGGTTGTCGTCACGCAGTAATTCAGCTTCGGGGACCGGTTTTTCCGGTCCCCGACTCGCGCTCCAGAAATCCTAAATTTTCCTTGCCGCGCCAATTCGCGGTCGTAGCGAATCCGCGGTATCGGGCTTCAGCCGCATGACGCGGCAGGCTTTTTGCGCTCTAAAAGTCCGAAATCAGGCCGTTGATTTCCCAGTCGCCGTAGCGGGCCGGGTCGAGGCCGCCGCGGCCGGCGACTTCCTTTGGCGTTCGGGCCTTCTCGCTGTCGTGCGCGGCGCGGCGCGCTGCCGACTCGGCCAGCGCCCGCTCAGCCGCCGGCGGCAAATGGCGCTTTCCGGGGTTTTCTGGCTTATCCGCGGCTTTCGCGGGCAAAGGCCAAGTCTCAGGTGAGGTCTGGTTGGTTGGCATCAGCCCTGACTTGGCGTAGCCCAGCACAGGATTCAAGAAGGAATTTTTTCGTAATGAAAGGCGCGCGTAGGCCGCAATCGGCTTCGGTCGGCAGATCGGGCCGATCGGGCCAATCAGACCAATCAGGCAATGTGCCGGGCCTCGCGGCCCGCCGGATCGCGGCCGACATCGTCGACGGCGTGTTGCGCCGCCGCCGGCCGCTGGACGAGCTTCTCGACGGCACGCGTGAGCTCGCGGCGCTCGAAGATCGCGACCGCGCGCTGGTTCGCGCCCTGGTCGCTGTCGTGCTGCGGCGGCTCGGCACGCTGCGGCATCTGCTTGGCGCTTTTCTCGATCGCGGCGCGCCGCCGCAAGCGCCGCGGCTCGAGAGCGCGCTTTTGCTCGGCGCCGCGCAGATCCTCTTCCTCGACGTGCCGGATCATGCCGCAGTCGATCTTTCGGTGCGTTTGGTGCAAGCCGATTACCATGCGGCGCGGTTCGCCGGCCTCTGCAACGCCGTATTGCGGCGGGTGACGCGGGAGGGCAAAGAGCGCCTCGCCGCGCTCGATACGCCCGTGCTCGACACGCCGGACTGGCTGATGGCGCGCTGGAGCGAACGCTATGGCACAGCGACCGCGCATGCGATCGCGACGGCCAACGGTCATGAACCCGCGCTCGATCTCACAGTGAAGAGCGATCCGCAATATTGGGCCGAACAACTCGGCGGTCGCGTGCTGCCGACCAACACGGTGCGCACGATCGCGCATGGTGTGGTCACCGCGTTGCCGGGCTTCGCTGAGGGCGCCTGGTGGGTTCAAGATGCTGCTGCCGCACTGCCGGCGCGTTTGCTCGGCGACGTGGGTGGGCGTCGCGTTGCCGACCTCTGTGCCGCGCCGGGCGGCAAGACCGCGCAGCTTGCCGCCGCAGGCGCTCACGTCACGGCCCTCGATCGCGCGCCGGCGCGGCTCAAGCGGCTGCAGGACAATCTCGTGCGGCTGAAACTTCACGCCGAGCTTGTCTGCGCTGATGTCGGCGAATGGACGTCGGAGCCGTTCGACGCAGTTCTTCTCGATGCGCCGTGCTCCTCGACCGGAACCATCCGGCGCCATCCCGACGTGCCTTGGCTCAAGCACCCCGACGACATCACCGCGCTCGCCGGCGTGCAGCGCCAGCTGATCGAGCGCGCGGCGGCGCTGACCAAGCCGGGCGGCACGCTGATCTATTGCACCTGTTCGCTGGAGCCCGAGGAGAACGAGAACGTCGTCGCCGCGCTGCTGGCGAACGATCCGAGCGTGCAGCGCGCGCCCTTCAGCGCCGCCGAATTGTTCGGTCAAAACGAGTTCATATCTGTGGATGGGGACCTGCGCACCCTGCCATGCCAGCTTCCCGACGCCGATCAGCGATTCGCCGGGCTTGATGGCTTCTACGCCGCGCGGCTGGTAAAAAAGTAAGGAAATCAAGCTGATTCGGCAGTTGGCCGTCGAGCCTTCAGTTCGTTATGGTCCGGCGCGCGGGGCGATTTGTGCAGCCGCGCCGTAAGAGGGGGGCAAACGGGTCGATGTCGCGCGTTGCAGTCGCGAACCATGCGAAGCTCTCCTGGCTTCTGATTCGCGGCGCCGTGCGCCGGGTGACCGGTCGTGCCAACGGCCATCCTTTCCTGCGTTGGCCGCTGGCGCCGCTGCGCACCGATCGCTTGCTGATCGCGCCGCCGGATCTGCGCACGGCGGACGCCACGCGCGCGAGCGAGATTTATTCCGGCCGTTTTACTTTCGCCGGCAAGGTCGTCATCTGCGATGGCCGCTCCATCTTCGAAATGGAGCCGCCGTCCGACGATTGGGCGGTGGCGCTGCTCGGCTTCGGCTGGCTGCGGCATCTGCGCGCCGCGGACTCGGCGATCACGCGCGCCAATGCGCGCGCCCTGGTCGACGAATGGATCGCCCTGCAAGGGTCATGGCATCCGATCGCGTGGCGTCCCGATGTGCTGTCGCGCCGCATCATTTCCTGGCTCAGCCAATCCACGCTCGTGTTGCAAGACACCGATGCACGCTTCTATCGCCGCTTCTTGCGCAGCTTGATGCGTCAAGTGCGCTACCTTCGCCATACCGCGGGTGACGCGCGCCGCGGCATCGACCGCATGCAAGCGGCGGTCGCGCTCACTTATGCTGCGCTGTGCATTGCCGGCCAGGCGCGTCACATCAAAGCGACGACCGAGCGGCTCACGCACGAGATCGAACGGCAGATCCTTCCTGACGGCGGCCATGTCAGCCGTGATCCGGGCGCGATCATCGAGATCCTGATCGAGTTCCTGCCGCTGCGTCAGGCTTTCACCGCGCGCAACATCGCCCCGCCGCAGGCGCTGCTCAATGCCATCGATCGCATGATGCCGATGCTGCGTTTCTTCCGCCATTCGGAAGGAAGCTTCGCACATTTCAACGGCATGGGCGCGACGCCGGGGGGCCTGCTCTCGACCTTGCTCGCTTATGACGAGACGCACGGCACGCCGTTCTCCAATGCCCCGCATTCGGCCTATCAGCGGCTCGAAGCCCATGGCGCCGTGCTGATCATGGATAGCGGAAAGGCGCCGCCGATCGAGATGAGCCTCGACGCCCATGCCGGTTGCCTGTCGTTTGAGTTTTCCTCGCCGAAGCAGACCCTCATCATCGTCAATTGCGGCATGCCGGCCACGGGCCGCGAAAACTGGCGGCAAATCGCGCGTTCGACCGCGGCGCATTCCGCGGTCACTTTCAACGACGTGTCGTCGGCGCGCTTTGTTGAAATGGCGACCTTCAAGCGGATGCTCGGCGGCTCGCCCATGCTGGGCGGTCCGCGGCATGTAGCCGTGACGCGCGAAGAAGGGCCCGACGCCATCGTGCTGCGGGCGGCGCATGACGGTTATGCCGACCGTTTCGATATCGTGCATGAGCGCGTCTTGATGCTCGCGGCCGATGGCACACGGCTTGACGGCGAAGACGTGTTTCTCGACGCCAATGGCGCCTCGCAAGTGCGGACCGATCAGGACGCCTTCGCGGTGCGCTTTCATCTGCACCCGATGGTGAAGGCGACGCGGCTTTCCGACGGCCATGGTGTCATGCTGATGATGCCGAACAAAGAGCTCTGGACTTTCAGCGCCCACGAGGACCAAGTAGAGCTCGAAGACAGCGTCTATCTTGCCGGCAGCGAAGGCCCGCGGCGGACCTCGCAGATCGTCATCCGCGGCCATGCGCGCACGGCGTCGCGCGTGCAATGGAGCCTGCAGCAGGCGCCGGCGGGCGCGTTCGTCGGCAGCGGCTCGGCACGCCGCGCGCGCGAGGACGAGCCGAGACTGCCGTTGTAACAAGAGACTGCCGTCGTAATAATTTGGAGCATCATGTCCGAACATCTCCGCCGCGCTATCCGCGCCCTCATTTCCGTCTCCGACAAGACCGGCATGGTCGACTTCGCGCGCGCGCTGTCCGGGCTCGGCATTGAGCTCGTCTCGACCGGCGGCACGCGCAAGGCGCTCGCCAATGCTGGGCTCCAAGTGATCGATGTCAGCGACCTGACCGGCTTTCCGGAAATGATGGACGGCCGGGTCAAGACACTGCATCCGGCGGTGCATGGCGGCCTGCTCGCGATCCGCAACAATCCGCTGCATGTCGAGGCGATGCAGGCGCATCAGATCAAGCCGATCGATATTCTCGTCGTGAATCTCTATCCGTTCGAGGACACCGTCGCGCGCAAGGCCGATTTCGCGACTTGCATCGAGAACATCGACATTGGCGGCCCGGCGATGATCCGCGCCGCGGCCAAGAACCACGACGACGTCGCGGTGGTTGTCGACGTGAGCGATTATGCGACGCTGCTCGACGAGTTGATGGAACACAAGGGCATGACGACGCTGGCGCTGCGGCGAAGGCTCGCCGCCAAGGCCTATGCGCGCACGGCGGCCTATGACGCGGCGATCTCGAACTGGTTCGCCGGCGAACTCGGTGAGAGCGCGCCCGATTATCGCGCTTTCGGCGGCCGGCTGATCGAGAAATTGCGCTACGGCGAGAACCCGCACCAGTCGGCGGCGTTCTATCGCACGCCGGACGCGCGCTTCGGCGTATCGACGGCACGCCAGGCGCAGGGCAAGCAGCTTTCCTACAACAATATCAACGATACCGACGCGGCCTTCGAATGTGTCGCCGAATTCGACCCGGCGCGCACGGCGGCTTGCGCCATCATCAAGCACGCCAATCCGTGCGGGGTGGCGGAAGGCGAAACTTTGGTCGACGCCTATCGCAAGGCGCTCGCCTGCGACACGACTTCCGCCTTCGGCGGCATTGTTGCGCTCAACCGCACGCTCGACGCCGAAGCCGCGCGCGCCATCACCGAAATCTTCACCGAAGTCATCATCGCGCCGGACGCGACCGAAGAGGCCATCGCCATTGTCGGCGCGAAAAAGAATTTGCGGCTTCTGCTTGCCGGCGGCCTGCCCGATCCACGCGCATCGGGGCTCACGGCGAAAACCGTCGCGGGCGGTTTACTGGTACAGACGCGCGACAACGCCGTGGTCGACGACATGGACTTGCGGCCGGTGACCAAGCGCGCGCCGACCAATGCCGAGCTGCGCGATCTGCGTTTCGCCTTTCGCGTCGCCAAGCACGTCAAGTCCAACACTATCGTCTATGCCAAGGATCTGGCGACGGTCGGCATCGGCGCCGGCCAGATGAGCCGGGTCGATGCCGCCCGCATTGCCGCGCGCAAGGCGCAGGATGCCGCCAAGGAGGCCGGCCTCAAAGAGCCGGCGACCAAGGGCTCGGTGGTGGCGTCGGATGCGTTCTTTCCGTTCGCCGACGGCCTTCTCGTTGCCATCGAAGCCGGCGCTACGGCGGTGATCCAACCCGGCGGCTCAATGCGCGACAATGAAGTGATCGAGGCGGCTGATGCGCATGGCATCGCCATGGTGCTCACCGGCGCCCGGCATTTCCGGCACTAAAGCATGATCCCGAAAAAGAGCTTGCCCTCGGACTTGATCCGGGGGGACACCGACTTTCGGAAAAGATCATGCTTGAAGACGCCGCGCCCACAAAACGAAATGGCCGGGTTTGCTCCGGCCATGACGCCCAAAAAAACGTCCAGAAATTGAGCTAAGCAGGATCACACCGAAGCGGTGATCCACTGCTCGAGCTTCTGCTTCGGCGCGGCGCCAACCTGGCGCGAGGCGAGCTGGCCGTCCTTGAACAGCATCAGCGTCGGGATCGACATGATGCCGTATTTCGAGGCGACGCCCGGATTCTCGTCAACATTGAGCTTGACGATCTTGACCTTGCCGTCGAGCGAATGGGAAATCTCTTCGAGAGCCGGTGCGATCATGCGGCAGGGGCCGCACCATTCCGCCCAGAAATCGACCACGACTGGGCCGCTCGCCTTGAGCACGTCGGCTTCGAACGTGGCATCCGTGACTTTCTCGACCATGAAAAACCTCGTCTTTTCGGGGAATCGGCGACCCTGGGTTTGTCAACGTAGGAACGGGGGTCTTTAGCGTCAAGACACCCCTCACCGGAGCGTGACAGGCCTAAGTTAGGACTTCGCAAAGGGCTGCTTCCAGCGCCGCATCCAGTGCCCTATCCATGGCTTTTGCCGGAACCTCGAGCAAAAGCGGTGCGCCGGTGAAAACGAGCGCCGCGCGTATGGTCTTGCCGGCATAGATGCGTCCGAGCACCGCCCGGTAAAGCGCAAGCTGGGTGACATAATGCGGCGGCGCGTCTTCGAGCGTCTGCGGCACGACGCCGTCGGTTTTGTAGTCGGCGATGAGGACGGTATCGCCGGTGACGGACAGCCGATCCACCTGTCCGGCCGCTTCAAGCGGTTCGGCGCCGTCGCGCGGAATGCGGCCGACAATCGGCACTTCCGGACGGCTGCCCGGCACGAAAATTTCAGCGAAGTCCTTATTGTCGAGAATGCCCGACACTTGCCGCGCAATCTCGGCGCGCTCGGCAGGAGAAAAGTCCTTGGCGGTGCGCAGGAGAAAATGTTCGATCGCATTGGCGCGCCGCTCCAGCGGAATGTCGGGCAAGGACTGCATCAGCCGATGCACGATTCGTCCACGTTCCATGGCCTTGCGGCGCGCGCCGGCAGAGCCGCCGGGCTGCGCGAAGCGTGCGATGTCGTCGTCGAGGGCCAATGACGGCGAGAGCGGTCCGCCGCGCGGCATTTCGTGCGCGGCACGTTGACGAAGCCAGGCCGGAAGCTCCGGCCGTTCCTGTTTTTGTGGAGCGGGAGCCGGGTCCCGCGGCTCGGCGGCGGGGCTGGCCGCGGTCCGGTAGCGCAAGACTTTATCCTCGCCGTCACTCTCCTCGACCAGGAATGGCTTGAGCGGTTCGCACACCAGATCGTACCAGCAGCCGTCAGGCCGCCGCTTGTCGCCTTGTGCGCCGCAGATGATCAGGCGATCCGCAGCGCGGGTCATCGCCACGTAGAGAAGCCTTCGATATTCGTCAGCGGCGTCGCGTTGTGCGTCTTGCCGAGCCGCCGCTGCAGCCGGCGGATCGTCGGCCTTGCGGGTCACCCAGATCACGGCGTTGCCGGCAAGCTCGAGCAGCCGCGGCGGCCGCGGGCCGGCCGGCGGCGTCATCGTGTCGGCAAGAAAAACGATCGGCGCTTCGAGGCCCTTGGCGCCGTGCACGGTCATCACCCGCACTTCGTCGCGGGCGATTTCCATGTCGCGCTTCACCTCGGCGCGTGCCTCGCGCAGCCATGCCATGAAGCCTTGCAGCGACGGCGTCTCGCGCCGCTCGTAGTCAATCGCGAGATTGAGAAATTCGTCGAGCGCGTCATTGGCTTCGGCGCCGAGCCGGGCGAGGAAATGCTGCCGCGCGCCATCGGCGCCGAGAATCTTTGCGTAGAAGGCAAACGGCGTCTCGCGCCGCGCGGCCTCGGCAAGCCTGTCGAGCTTGGTCCGCGCCGAGGCCGCCATGAGCTCGCCTTCGGCTGCCTTGCGCTCGAGCGCCTGGCGCAGCGACAGCCGGCCGCGATCATAGGCCACCGCAAAAAGATCGTCGTCGGAGAAGCCGAACAGCGGACTGCGCAGCACCGTCGCGAGTGCCAGATCGTCCTGCGGCAGCAACAGCGCATCGGCCAGCGCCATCAGATCCATCACCGCGATATGCTCGGTAAGAATGAGCCGGTCGGCGCCGGCGACCTCGACATGCTCGGTCTTGAGCGCGCGGATGACGGCTTCGAACAATTCGCCGCGCTGCCGCACCAGGATGAGAATGTCGCCGTAGCGCGCGGCGCGGCGATCGATGCCGATCGGCTCGCCGGTCTCGACCATGCGCCGCACCGTGCGCGCGATACGCTTGGCGAGTTTCACCCGCGGGCTGGTCTCGCTGACGGTGTCGAACGGCGCATCCCAGCCTTCGATATCCGCGCGTTCGTCCGGCTCGGTCGGTTGCCAGATCTCGACCTGGCTCGGCGGCGCATCCGGCAGCGCGATATGCGGCGGAAAGCCATCGGTGTCGGACGAGACGCTTGCTGCAATGAGCTTGTCCTTGAACACCTCGTCCACGGCGGCAAGCACGCTCGCGCCGGAACGGAACGAATGCTTGAACTCCTTGAACACGAATTTGCGCCCGCCATCGCCGTGCGCGCGCTCGAAGAAGCTCCGCATCTGCGCGAATTCGCGCGGCGCGGCGCTCTGGAACGAATAGATCGACTGCTTCTCGTCGCCGACCGCGAAGATGGTGCGCGTGCCGAGGTGGACGCCGGCGCCGGCGGTGAATTCCGCCACCAATTGCCGGACGATCTGCCATTGCTTGTGACTCGTGTCCTGTGCCTCGTCGATCAGAAGATGATCGATGCCGAGATCGAGCTTGTAGTGCACCCAGGCGGCATCGACATTGCTGAGCAGCGCCAGCGCCTTATCGATCAGGTCGTCGTAATCGACCAGCCCGCGCCGCTCTTTCTCGCTGTGATAACGCGTCAACACGTCATAGGCGACGGTCAGGAGCGCGGCAGACCGGTCGCGGCAGGTGACGGCGCGCAGACGTTGCAGCAGCGCACCGGCGCGGTCTTGTTCTGTGGCTAACCGCTCGACCAGGTCGGCATCCTTGATGGCCTTGGTCACGATGGATTTTCGCGGCGTGCGCTCGTTCGCGGTGAAAAAGATATCGAGATAAGTCTCGACGCGGTCGGCGCGCGGCAGCGCGGCCAGCGAATTGAACCGATCGGCCTGCTCGATGTCGGTCTTATTGCCCTGCGCCAGGGTTGCGGCGATCGCGGGCCATTGCGCGGGCGCAATGGCGGAATCCGCAAAAAATTCGTCCTCGACACAGTCACGGTTTGTCTCGGGTTCAATGCCGAGCGCGCGCGAAAGAGCCGCAATCGCGGCCTCGACGTCGCCTTCCTGGATCACCCAGCGCGCGATCGTGTCATGCCGGCCGATGGCGGTGCGAATGACCTCGCGAAATGTCTGGTCCGCGGCGGCCGTCATCGCAACACCAAGCGCGCGGCCGAGCGGGCTCTGCGGATCGCGCGCGCCGTCGAGCAGGACGTGCAGCGTGATCTGCTCGAGAAGCTGGGTCTGCTGCGCCTCGTCGAGCACGGTGAAGCGGGCGGCGACATTGGCCTCGAACGGGAACCGATGCAGAAGCTGGGTGCAGAACGCGTGGATGGTCTGCACTTTCAAGCCGCCCGGCGTCTCCAAGGCACGCGCGAACAGCCGCCGCGCCATGGTGCGCCGCCGCGCATCGCTTGCAATGCCGGAGCCTTCGCGGATCGCCTTGTCGAGCGCCGCATCGTCGAGCGTGGTCCAAGCCGCGAGCGTATCGAAGACGCGCTTGGCCATATTGGCCGCAGCGGCCTTGGTGAAGGTGATGCACAGGATCTTTTCCGGCGCGACGCCGTCGAGCAGCAGATTGATCACCCGCTGCGCCAGCACATGGGTCTTGCCCGAGCCGGCATTGGCGGCGACCCAGGCCGACACGTCCGGCGCCGCGACCGCGCGCTGCAGCTCGCGCACCTGCGGCGGAATATCGTCCGCCGTCCTCATTCGCCGCCTCCGAGATCGTCGTCGCGGCCGGCCGACCATTCCTTTACCCGCGCCAGGTGGTCGTAGTCGCCGTAATGTGTCGTCCACATCGGATGAACCAGCGAGCGATACGGCTCCTTGTCGCTGTCGAAGCGCTGCGCGAGCACGGTGAGCTTTTGCAGCGCCCGCTCGGCGTGGCTGTCCGGCGTGCCTTCTTTGAATTTCACCTCCTCATATCTGCCGGGCGGCTCGCCGCCTTTGAGCAGAACATAGGCGATCTCGGCGACCGAGGCGCCGCGCGGGATCGTCTTGAAACCGCCGTGGCGCAGCATGGCGGCTTCGAGCGTGAGCTGCGGCGCAAGTCCGGTACGCACCTGCTTTTCGCTGCGCGCCGAGCCGGTCTTGTAGTCGAGAATGACGTAGCGGCCGTCGGCGGCGCGTTCGACGCGATCGGCGACACCGCTGAGTTTGAACGTGCCATCCTCAAGCGGGACCGCAATCTCCCCGCGGATTTCCGCCTCCAGGCCAGCAATGGAGTTGCGTCGTGTGGCGTCCCAGCGTGCGAACCAGTGGGCGATACGGAGAAAGCGCGGCCACCAGAACGCGCGCGCTTCGGGGAAATCGTCGAGCGCGGAGAAATGCGGCTGGCCAAGCGCGATGATTTCGGCCGCCGGGTCGGCGGGAAGGCTCTTGGCATGGAGCTTGGTGAAATCGCCGACCGCGGCATGAATGATCGTGCCGCGCTCCGCCGCGCCAGGCGGTGTGTCCACCGCATCGAGCGGGCGCAGCCGCAAAATGTGCTTGGCATAGATCGTATAGGGATCGCGCAGCCAATGCTCGATCTCGGTGACGGAGAGACCCTTGGGGCGTGCCGCGCGCGGCGGCGAAGGCGCCGGCTGCGGCGCCGGTTTGACCTGCTCCGGGCGATCCAGTTCGCGCGCCCAGGTCAGATAGGTTTGACCGCGCGCTACTGCAGTCTGCCATCGTTCGCCGGCGACCGCGGCGAGGCGCTGGATGAAACGCGACGCCACCGTTGGCGTGCCGGCGATTTTTGCCGCGTGGCTCAACATCACGTCGCGGCCGCCGAGAAGTTGCGCGAAATCGTGCGCCGACAAGCCGATGCGGCGCTCCGGCAGATCGAGCCCAAGCGCGAGCCGCATGGGGCGGCTCAGCCAGGCGTCGGTATTGCTCTCCGGCGGCCAGATGCCTTCGACGAGGCCGGCAAGCACAACGCGGTCGCTTTCGGTCAGGCGCGCTTCGAGGGGGCCGAGAATGCGCACGCGCAGGCCCGGCTGCAGCGGCCGCCGCACGACGCGGCCGGCAAGCGCCGCGGCAAACAGTTCGACATAATCGGCCTTGGCGACGGCGAGTTGCGCTGCGGCTTCGCTCGTCGCCATCTCGTCGAGCGCGTCGGCGAGACGAGTGCCGTCGGGACCGGACAAAGCCCTCTCATCGCCGTCTTGCGATGAGAGGGCAGCGAGGGCCTCGCGATGACGCTTGGCGAAATCGCTGAGCGGAAATTGCTCCGAACGTTGGCGTTGGCCGATGTCTTCGAGCGGCTTCAACGCTGTAGCGAGCCAGGCGACGAGATCAGACGCCGCGTCCAATTCGGCATCGGTCAGCGCGGTGCGCGGATCAGAGCGATGCAGCGCTTTTTGGGTCTTGCGAAAAGTGCGCAGCGCGCTCTCGAGCCCGGCGCTGCCGGCGCGCGGCCGCGGGCCTCTTAAGATCGCCCGTTCGAGCGCGGCGACGGCGTGGGCCTTGTCGCGCAAAGGCGGACGCGACAGCGGATGCTTGAGCAAAGCGAGGAGCGGCACCGGTTCGAGCCCGCCGAGCGCCGTATCCGCGGCGAGCCGCGCGAATATCCCGGCAGGCGTATCGGCAAGCGCATCGCCGCCGGAATCTTCGGCCGCAATATTCCAGCGCGCCAGCGCATTCAAAACACGCCGGCCAAGCGCACGGTCCGGCGTCACCAGCGCGGCGGTCTTGCCGCCGTGCACTGTCTCGCGCAGGGCAACCGCAATCGCCAGCGCCTCTTCCTCGGGATTGGCGGCTTCGATCACCGTCAATGTCTTGATTGCCGCATCGGCATGTTCCGCGAAGACCGGATTGGCCGATATCTGCCGCCACATGTCAGTTGCCGCCGCCGGGCGCAGCGCTTCGGAGACGAGCCACTCGCGCCCTTGCGGCTCGGCCAGCGCGATCACATCGGCGCGGGTGATGCCGATGCGGGTCAGCAGCGCCTGCATGGCGAATTGCGGATGTGCCGGCGCCGGCGCGATATTGTTCTTGTCGTCGCCCGCGATCGATCGCCACGAATCTTCGTCGAGATCGGTGTCGAGGCCGGGCAGCACGACCGCACCATGCGGCAGATGCGCGATGGTCGCGATCAATTCCGCGGTTGCCGGGATCGATCCGGTCGAGCCCGCGGCGATCACCAGCCCGTCGGTCTTGCGCGCCAGCCGCGCCGCTTCGGCTTTGATCAATCGGTCGCGCCGTTCGGCGGGCTCGATGCAGTTGCGTTCGCGCAAGACGTCCGGCCACGCTTGATGCGCGATCTGCAGGAAACGCAGCGTGAGCTGCCAATAAATATCGAACCTATCCGGAACAAGCTCGCCGAGCCGATCCCACGATACGTTGCGCGTCGCCATGTCGTCGATCAGGCGCGCGAGATCGTCGGCGAGCGCGCAGGCCGAGGCCGGCGTTTGCGCAACCAGCGGCGTGCCACTCGTACCATGCAATTCAGGCGACTGCGCCCATCTGGCGATGAGTTGCGTCAGCAGCAGCCGCCGTTCCAGGCCGCCAAGCGCTTCGGGCAGGCTTAGCGCCTCGGCTGCGATATCGCCGGCGGCGGCTTCGGCAAAGGCGATTTCGTCCTCGTCGATATCGCCGATCGGAATAATGCGCGGCAGGAGCGCGGCATCGAAAGCTTGAAGGAAGGCGTCCCGCATCAGCCGGCACGCGCGCCGGGTCGGCAAATAAAGCGTCGCCGAAGCGAGGACCAGCGGATCGTCGGCAACGGCTGTGCCGAACGCGCCGTTCTTCAATGCCTCGATCAGCGTCGGCAAAAACGGCGCCGACGCCGGTATGGTGAAAACGCGCGGGGTCATGTCGATGATCGGTTCACGGCATTCGTCATTCCCGCGAAGGCGGGAATCCATAATCACTGTTGAACCAAATTGACTCGGCCTGTGATTATGGGTCCCCGCTTTCGCGGGGACGACCACCTGGAAGCTTTACCAGATTCTAGTCGGCTGTCGCCAGCGCCGCGTCGGCGGCGGCAACCGCCTCGGGCGTGCCGACATGCATCCACACGCCCTCAAGCCGCATGCCGAACAGCCGGTCATTCTCGCCGGCGCGGTCGAACAACAGCGTCAGCGGGAACGCACCCTTTGGCACGTCGGCGAACAGCGCCGGCGAAAGAATGGCCGAGCCGGCATAAATGAAAGGCGCCACTTCGCGCTCGGCGCGGCGCTGCAGCCGGCCGTCGGGGCGCATCATATAGTCGCCGCGTCCGGAATAGCCGATGCTGCCGGTAGTCGGCGCCAGCAGCAGAAGCGCGTCCATGGTGTTCGGATCGAAGGCTTCGCCAAGCCGCTTGAAATTCGGCCGCACCCCGTCAAGCCAGAGCGTGTCGGAATTGACCAGAAAGAACGGTGCGTCGCCAAGCTGCGGCAGCGCCTTGGCGATACCGCCGCCGGTGCCGAGCAGTTCCGAACGTTCGTCGGAAATGACGATATGCGGATGCCGGCGCGGTGCGAGATGTTTTTCCAGAGCGTCGGCGAGATGATGGACGTTGACCACGGCCGTTTCGACGCCGGCCTCGGCCAGGCGGTCGAGCCCGTAATCGATCAGCGATTTGCCGCCGACGGCGACCAGCGGTTTGGGGATGTGGCCGTTATAGGGTCGCATCCGCGTCCCCAGCCCTGCGGCCAACATCATCGCGCTTTTCGGCATCATCGCTTTGTCGAGCCCAGCCATCGATGTGGTGCGCGTGGATGCGGGGCGATTCGCAGCATCATAACCCATCCGGAGCGGGGACATTGGCGGTATACCAGTCCTTGAGGGGGGCGAGGGCGGGGTGCGCAAGCGAACGCTGCAAATAGTTCCATAGGCGGGGCATGTGACGCAGATATTGCGGCTTGCCGTCGCGCCGGTCGAGTCGCGCAAAGATGCCGAGGATTTTGGTGGCGCGCTGCGCCGCCAAGGTTGCGTAGAGCAGCATGAAGCTTGCGGTATCGAATTCCTGGTTGCGCGCGGCGCACTGGTTTTGGCGCGTGCGGACATATTGGCCAAGCAGACTCATTTCCAAGTTTTCCGGCATGTCGACGCGGGCGTCTTGCAGCAGCGAGGCGACATCGTAAGCGGCGGGGCCGATCAGCGCGTCCTGAAAATCGAGTATCCCTATTCGCGCAATGTCGTCGCGCTCCGACAGCCAGAGCAGGTTGGGCGAATGGTAGTCGCGCAGCACCCAGGTCGGCTGCGCCTCGAGCGCGGGCGCCAGCGCCTTGCTCCACAGCGTGACGAAATCCTTGTGCGCGGCGGCTTTGCCCCCAACTTCAGCTTTACCGTCAACGCCGGTCTTGACCAGATACCAGTCGAGCAGCAGCTCGGCCTCGATGAGAAAGGCCGCCATGTCGTAGCGCGGAATGCGATAGTCGAGATGCGGCGCCACCTGAAGCGTGTCCGCCAAGCGCCGGCCGTGCAGCGCGGCGAGAAGATCAACGGCTGTGGCGTAACGCGCCGCGATCGGCGCCGGCGGATCGCCGGCGACGATACGGTCCTCGCCGAGATCTTCCATGACGAGGAGGCCGTGATCGAGATCGGCATGCAGGATCGCGGGCGCCGAGAGATGCTGCGCGCGCAAGCCCGCCGACAGCGCCACATAGGGCACGATGTCCTCGGCGAGATGCGCGATGGCGCTGTAAGGTTTGCCATCACGCACCGGCGGACCGTCCGGCCGGCGCGGCGCGTTCATCAGAATCGCCGCTTCGCCGCTATCGTTCAGGCGCTCGAAAATGCGCGTCGAAGCGTCGCCCTGCATCCGTATCCGTTGCGCGCCGCCGAAGCCGGATTCATCGAGGAAGGAGCGCACCATGGCGATGCGCTCGGCGCGCGCGGCAAAACTGCCATAGCCGACATAGCGGACATTGCGCAAATCGGGGCCGAGCTGTGGAGCGAGCGTGAAAGTGATGTCGAGGCGATCGGGCGGCAGGAATCCGGCGGCGCGATCCGGCCATTCCATCAGCACGACCGTGCCTTCGGGCAGATCGTCAAAGCCGAGCTCGGCGAGCTCGGCCGCGCCGGAGAGCCGGTAGAGGTCGGCATGAACCAGCGCGAAGCGCGGCAGATCGTAAGTCTGGATCAGGGTGAAGGTCGGGCTCGGCACCTCGATCGTCTCGTCGCCGGCAAGGTAGCGGATCAGCGCCCGGGCAAAGGTCGTCTTGCCGGCGCCGAGATCGCCGGACAGCGTCACGAGATCGCCCGGCTCGAGCGCGGTCGCAATGTCGGCCATGAACCGCCATGTCGCCTGCTCGTTCGGTAATGTCGCGTTAAAGCTTGCGCCACCCTGGGTGGTCAACAACATGCGGCGCTCCGCGCTAGATTTGTTGGTCCGAGCATGGCCTTTTTTGCGGGAAGCGGCTACTCGGCCGCCGTGAGCGTCGCGGTTGTGCTGAGCGGGAAGGTGCAGGTCACCGTGGTGCCCTGACCGACCTCGGACGCGATGGCAATCGTGCCGCCGTGCAATTCGACAAAGGAACGCACCAGCGACAGGCCGATGCCCGGCCCGCGATGCGCCGAGCCGAGCGAATGCGTCTCGAACCAGTCGAAGACCTTCTCGATCACCTCGGGCGGAATTCCGGGGCCCTGATCGGTGACCGAAAACACGATGCCGTCGGAGCGGCGATCGGCGCGCAGTGCAATGCGGCCGCCGCCGGGGGAGAAGCTCACGGCATTGGCCAGGAGGTTGAAGAGAACCTGCCGCACGCGAAGCTTGTCGGCAATGAAACTGCCGATGCTCTCGGCGGCCACGATGTCCAGCGTGAGGCCGGAACTGACCAGCCGGTCCTGCACGCCCTCGGCCGCCGCCGTCATGGTCTCGCGGATATCGACCGGGCCGAGATTGAGCTGCATGCGGCCGGCGTCGATGGTGGCGAGGTCGAGAATGTTGTTGATCAGCGCCAGCAGCGTGTTCGTCGATACCGTGATGTAGTCGAGATATTCGCGCTGCTTGCGCTCCAGCGGCCCGGTCGCCGGATCGCCGAGCAGATGCACGAAGCCGATAATGTTGGTGAGCGGAGAACGCAACTCGTAGGACACGTGATGAACGAAATCGATCTTGATCTTGTCGGCGTCTTCGAGCGCCTCGTTGCGTTCGCGCAAAGCGCGCTCGACATTCACGGACGCGGTGACGTCATGGAATGTCACCAATGTGGCGCCATCAGGGAGCGGCACGGTCGTGGAATCGACGGCGGTGCCGTCGCGGCGCTCGAGCCGGCCCCGGGTCGCCTCGCGGTTGTCCATCGCGGTCACGACTTCGCGCAAGGCGCGCCAGGTCGGCGCGTCGCCATGCAGCGGCCGGCATAGCGCCGTGATCCGCTCGATATGCGGCCGATCGGCGAGATCGCGCGGTTCCAGGTTCCACATGCTGCCGAAGGCGGCGTTGTGCAGGCGCAGCCGGCCGTCGCTGCCGAACACGGCGACGCCTTCAGCCAGATTATCGAGCGTTTCACCCTGGACGCGGATCAGTTCCTGGAAACGGCGTTCGAGATCGAGCCGCTCGGTGACATCGTCGAACAGATAAGTGAGGCCGCCGTCCGGATTGGGCGTGGTGACGACGCGCAAGGTGCGGCCGCCGGGCAGATGCCAGGTATGTTCGATGGCTTCGACGGCGCGATAGGCTTCGTGCAGTTGCGCCTTCCACTGCCGGAAATCCTGCTGCTCCGGCAATTTCCGCGCGGCGCGCAGCATTTCGATCACCGCGGAATTGGTCGGTCCCTGGTCGAGGAAGGCGGCGTCGATGTCCCACAGCGCGCGATAGGCGGCATTGTAGAAGGTCAGCCGGTGATCCGGACCGAACATGGCGACGCCGGCCGGCAACTGGTCGAGCGTGCGACGATGCGCGTCGATCAAGTGATCACGCGCGATGCGCATCGCTTCGGCTTCCGTCGCGTCGATGGCAATCCCGGTCGAGCCGCTGCCGATGATGATGTCGAGCACGTCGAAAGTGCGCCGTGTGCCGGCGGCAACGGCGCGCAGCCGGCCAGCATAGGCCGTGCCGTTCATATGGGACTGCGCGATGCTGGCGCGCGCCGCGTTATCGAGCAATTCGGTGCGATGGGACGCGGCGTCGGCGGCGTCCTTGGCGTCGACGGCACGGGCATAAGCGGAATTGACGAAGGTCAATTGCCCGTTGGTGTCGCGCGCCCAGACCGGCGACGGCATGGCTTCGATCAGCGCACGCAGCGGCGTGACCTCGGCGGATAATTTGTCGTGGCGGGCGGCGAGCTCCACCAGATCGCGATTGGTGCCGCTGGCGTTTTTCAGCCGCAGCACGGCGCGGCCGCCGATGGCGCGGCCGAGCGCTTCGACCGGCTGACCGAAACGCGTGGTCAGCGGCATCGAAAACGCCTCGCCGCGGCTGCGCAGAGCGTCGACGGCGCGTTCCATGGCGCTGGCTTTGGCGGCGTCAAGCCAAGAGCCGAAGGCGAGCACCTGATGCGGCATCGACACGCCAACAGCACCGGGATCGCCGTCGATTTTCGGCTCGTCGGCGCCCGCGGGCCAGACCACCACGACTTGCGGCTCGGAGCGCATCAGCGCATTGGCGCGATCGACCTCGTCGCGCAGCGCCACGATTTCCTTGCGCAGCCGCCGTTCGAGCCGCGCTGCGCGCGCCCAGCTGCGCACCAGCATGATCGCGGACACGACGGCAAACAGCACGACGCCGCAGATGACGGTGATGGAGGCAATCTGATGCTGGTCGATGCTCGACTGCGCGGTCAAAACGAGCGCGCGCAGCACCTGCATCGGCTGTTGCATCGGCTGCTCGGCAGCGCCGGCGCTCGCCGGCGCGAAGACGCAACTCGCCGCAAGGAATCGGCCTATTCCTTGCGCGCGCCGCCGATGCCGCGTGCCGCGGCTCCCCCGGATCGTGTCCGGCATGCCCCTTCGCCTCTGCTGGCCGGCACCCGCGTTACCGCCAGCGACCCGTCGCGGAGCGCCCCCGCGAATCGGACGACTTTACTCTCAAGCGGAATCGCGCCGTAAGAGTCCAGATCGTGAACGCGGCTGTGAAGGTCCGGCGGCTTCAATTGCCGAAGGCTGATTTGCCGTCGGGCTGGAGCGCCTGGGCGTCGCGCGCCAGGTCTTCGAGATTGATCCGCGCCAAGGCGATGCCGAATTCCTGCTCGGCGCTGGCCATGGCCGGCAGCACGACCTTGGTCAGAAGATCGGAGCCGGCATGCGACACCTCGGCGTCCTCGACAGTGCCCGCCGCGCGCAAGATATCGTTGGCGGTCACGCGCTTTCGATCGCGCGCAAGCTCGTAGCCGCCGCGCGGGCCGCGGATGCCTTTCAATATTCCGTAACGCACCAGCGCTTGCAGCACAGGCTCCAAATGGCGCGGTGGCAAGCCATGACGCGCGGCGAGTGCTTTTGCTGAAACCGGTTGTCCCCGCGCTTGTATTGCCACGTCGATAACTGCAGCAATCGCGAGGACTCCTTTGCGGGGGAGCAGAGGCATGCGGGGGAAAAACGTGGCATCAAGGAAAATCGTTCGATCTGATGGTGCTATATTACAACGCGCGTTCGGTCCAGTTGAACTTCGCTTTAGTCGTTCTTGTTGACAATATTCGGCGCGATTCCAGTCGAGCCAAAGCCGCTAACGCTTCGCTCGGTGGAATTTAGACTTGCGGATTCAACAAGTTTTACATGTGATATCGGCGCGATTACTAGCTGCGCGATCCGCATTCCGCGATTGATTACAAAGGACTCCGATCCGAGATTTACAAGAATGATTTGTATTTCCCCGCGATAATCGGCGTCGATCGTGCCTGGTGAATTCAGCACTGTGACGCCATGGCGCAAAGCTAAACCCGAGCGCGGCCGGACCTGCGCCTCATAGCCCGCCGGCAAAGCAATCGCGACGCCCGTGGGAATCAAGGCCCGCGCGCCGGATGTGATTTGGATCGGCGCGTCGGTGGGCACCGCAGCAACAAGATCGAGACCCGCGGCGAGCGCGCTTTGATAGGCCGGTAACGGCAAGTCGGCGCCGTGCGGCAGGCGTACGATGCGCACGTCGATAGTCACGATTTGCTTCTCGCAAGCGGCTTGCCGAGCTCTTGCGCGACGCGCTCCACCAGCCGCCGCGCGACGTCGTCCTTGGATTGCGGCGGCCAGTCTTCGACGCCGCCCGACGAGATCAGATGAATCGTATTGGCGTCGCCACCCATGATGCCGGTCTCGGGCGAAACATCGTTGGCGAGGATCCAGTCGCTGCCCTTCCTGGCGAGCTTGGCTTTGGCATTGGCGATTACGTCGTCGGTCTCGGCGGCAAAGCCGATGACGAGCCGCGGCCGGCCGATTTTGCGATGGGCGACGGTCGACAGGATATCGGGGTTTTCGACAAGCTTGAGTGTCGGCGTCTGGCCCTGCTGCTTCTTGATCTTGCTGCTGCTCGGCCGGTCGGTGCGCCAATCGGCGACCGCGGCGGCGAAGATCGCGACATCCGCCGGCAGTGCCCGTTCTACGGCTTCGAGCATTTGCCGTGCAGTCTCGATCTTGACGACGGTGATCCCCGGCGGATCGGGCAGGTTGACCGGGCCGCTGATCAGCACGACATCGGCGCCGGCCGCGGCCGCCGCTGCCGCGATGGCATGGCCTTGCTTGCCCGACGAGCGGTTGGCGATGAAACGCACCGGGTCGATCGGCTCGCTGGTCGGGCCGGAGGTGACGACAACGCGCCTGCCGGTCAGCGGTCCCGGCCCGCGCAACAAAGGCTCGGCGGCGGCGACGATTTCGAGCGGTTCGGCCATCCGGCCGGTGCCGGCCTCGCCGTGCTCGGCCATTTCGCCGGCATTGGGACCGATGATGCGGACGCCGTCGGCGGCAAGCTGCGCCAAATTACGCTTGGTCGCCGGGGCGGCCCACATATGCGGATTCATCGCCGGCGCGATCAGGATCGGTTTGTCGGCAGCGAGGAGCACCGCGGTTGCAAGATCGTCGGCATGGCCGCCCGCCATTTTCGCCATCAGGTCGGCCGTCGCCGGCGCGACGATAACAAGATCGCTATCGCGGGCGAGACGGATATGGCCGACGTCGAATTCGCTCTTTGGATCGAACAGATCAGTGTGAACGTGTTCGCCGGTGAGCGCGCCTGCCGCCAGCGGCGTGATGAAATGCTGGGCGGCAGCGGTGAGAATGCAGCGCACGTGAATCCTGTGGTCCTGCAAGCGGCGAATGAGATCGAGCGATTTGTAGGCGGCAATGCCGCCGCCGATGATGAGAAGCACGCGGGGATGTCCGGCCGCCGTGACATCCGATTGCTGCGGAGCCCGCAGCGCGCCGGCGACTGGCCGCGAGGCCGGCGGTGAACCGGCGGGTTCCTGCTGTGCCGGATCTTCAGACGGATTGAGCGGGTTGATGAGGCTCAGCGCCTCGCGTGCGGTCTCGGCCGCCGCCTGCCGCAGAATGACCCGGACCTCGTCCTCCATCGACCGGCCATGGCGCGCGGCGCGCAGCCGCAGCAGCCGTTTCAGCTTGTCATCGAGCTGGCGGACGGTGAGACTTGCCATCGCGCATCCTCACGCTAACTGGCCGATACTGGCCAATATAGCATGACAGTGATTGCACTGCAATCATTGCAATCACAACTGCTTCAATGCGATCAACGCCAGCAGCGCGGCGATGACCCACAGCGCCACTACGGTCCAATGGCTGCGGCGGCGCTCGGTTTTGTCGATTTCAGCGAGCGTCTGCGGCGACAGGATCAGGCCGTCGCGGGTCATCGTGTCGAGCTGGTCGAGCACGCGGGCGCCGCGCGCCAGCAGCCCCGGCGCATGGCCGACGAAGCGCCCGATATCGGCAGCGCCCTGCGCGGCACTTTCGAGGCGCCCGGCGGGGCCGAGATTGCGCGTCATCCATTCGCGCACCACGGGCTCCGCCGTGCTCCACATATCGAGCTTGGGATCGAGCGAGCGCGCCACGCCCTCGACCACCACCATGGTCTTTTGCAGCAACAGCAATTCCGGCCGCGTGCGCATGTCGAATAGACCGGTCACCTCGAACAGCAGCGTCAGGAGTTTCGCCATCGAAATATCTTCGGCGGTACGATTATGGATCGGTTCGCCGATGGCGCGGATCGCCTGCGCGAAATCCTCGATCGAGTGATGCGGCGGCACATAGCCGGCTTCGAAATGGACTTCGGCCGTCCGGTAATAATCGCGAGTGATGAAGCCGTGCAGGATTTCGGCGAGGAACAGCCGTTCCTTGGCGCCGAGCCGGCCCATAATGCCGAAATCGACGGCGACCAGCCGGCCATCGTCGTCGATGAACAGATTGCCGGGATGCATGTCGGCGTGAAAGAAGCCGTCACGCAATGCGTGGCGCAAGAAACTCTGGATCAGGTTGCGGCCGAGTTTCGGCAGATCGAAGCCTTTGGCCTGCAGCCGCGCCCGGTCGCTCAACGGAATGCCGTCGATCCATTCCAAGGTCAGCACTTCCCTGGTTGTGCGGTCCCAGTCGATCGCCGGCACGCGGAAGTCCGGATCGTCCTTGGTGTTCTCGGCCATTTCCGAAAGCGCCGCGGCTTCGAGCCGAAAATCCATTTCCACCATGACCGAGCGGCGCAGGGTCTCGACGGTTTCGATCAGCCGTAGCCGCCGCGCCTCGGCGGAGAGGCTTTCGGCGCGCTCCGCCGCATAAGCAAAGGCAGTGAGATCGGAGTGGAAGCGCTGCTCGATGCCGGGCCGCAGCACTTTGACGGCAACCACGCGCGGCTCGTCGGCGGTCGCGACCGTGGCCTTGTGCACCTGGGCGATCGAGGCTGCGGCAATCGAAGGGCCGAAGCTCGCATAAACCGCGGCGACCGGCTTTTCAAAGGAAGCCGCGACCGCCGCTTCGGCCTCGGCTTGCGGAAACGGCGGCATCTGGTCCTGTAGCCGTTCGAGATCGGCGGCGAGCGCCGCGCCGACGACGTCCGGCCGCGTCGCCAAAAACTGCCCGAGCTTCACATAGCTCGGCCCGAGCTTGGCCAGCGCTGTCGACAGCCGCGCCTCGGACGCGTCGCTCGACGGCCGTTCGAACAGCCGCGCCATCCGATAAAGCGGGCGCGCCGGCACCGGCACCATGGCGGGATCAATAACGCCGAGAACGCCTTCGCGGGCGAACACGAAGCCGGCGCGGGCAAGGCGAAAAAAATGCGCGACGCCGGAAATCACAAACGCCAGCCGGAATGAAGCGTCACGATGCCGCCGGTCATCGGCTGGATCGAAATGCGGGCAAAGCCGGCGCTCCGCATCATGGCGGCAAAGGCTTGCGGCTTCGGAAAGCGGCGGATCGATTCGACGAGATAGCGATAAGAATCGGCGTCGCCCGTCACCATGCGGCCAAGGCGCGGAATGACATTGAAAGAGTAAAGCTCGTAGAGCCGGTCAAAGCCCGGCACATCGACCGCGGAGAATTCGAGACAAAAGAAGCGTCCGCCGATCCTGAGCACGCGAAAGGCCTCCGCCAGCGCCTGTTCGATGCGCGGCACATTGCGGATGCCGAAGGCGATTGTGGCGGCATCGAAGCTGCGGTCGGCAAACGGCAGCGCTTCGGCATTGGCCTCGGCGAAAGTGATCGCATCGTCGCGCGCCCGCGCATCGATGCGGGCGCGGCCGACATCGAGCATCTCCGCATTGATGTCGCTGACGACGGCGCGGCTGTCGGGTCCGCCGGCTGCGACCACGCGCAAAGCGACGTCGCCGGTGCCGCCGGCGATATCGAGCAGCACAAACGGCCGGTTCTTAGGCGGATTGACCGCGGTGACCAAAGCGTCTTTCCAGGCCCGATGCAGCCCAAGCGACATCAGGTCGTTCATCAAGTCATAACGGTGCGCGACGCTGTGAAAGACACCGTCGACGAGATCCTGCTTCTCGCCCAAGAGCACGCGTTGGAAGCCGAAATCGGCCTGTTGTTGATCGTGGTCTGCCATCAACTCCACCTTGCCGTTTGAACCATAGCGCGGCGCCATCGGAGACGCTATGTGTTTGAAAGTTAACCTTGTTGTTGCCATCGCCCGCCGGATTGAGCAATGCCCGAACTTCCCGAAGTCGAAACCGTGCGCCGCGGGCTCGAGCCCGCCATGGAGGGTGAGCGCTTCGTCAAGGTCGACGTGCGCCGCGGCGATCTGCGCTGGCCGTTGCCGAGAAATTTTGCCGACCGCCTGAAAGGCAAGACCGTGATCGGGCTTGGCCGCCGCGCCAAATATCTGTTGGCCGATCTGTCCTCAGGCGATGTGCTGTTGATGCATCTCGGCATGTCCGGCTCGTTTCGTGTCGCCCAAGAGGTTCCGCAAGCGAATGGCAAGCAACTCGGCAGCTACTATCACGAGCGCGGCAAAGCCGCGGCGCATGATCATGTGGTCTTTCATATGTCGTCGGGCGCCAGTGTGACCTTCAACGATCCGCGCCGGTTCGGTTCGATGAAGCTTGTCGCCCGCGACAAGCTTGATGTCGAGCCGCTGTTGAAAGGGCTCGGGCCCGAGCCACTCGGCAATGAATTCGACGCCGCCATGCTGGCGCGCGCCTGCCGCGGCAAGAAGACAAGCCTCAAGGCGGCGCTGCTCGACCAGCGTATCGTCGCCGGTCTCGGTAACATCTATGTCTGCGAGGCGCTTTATCGCGCGCAGCTTTCACCGAAGCGCATGGCGTCGACCATCGCCGACAGAAGCGGCGCGCCGAACGAGCGTGCCGTACGGTTGGTCGAAGCCATCAAAGCGGTGCTGCAGGATGCGATCAAGGCCGGCGGCTCGTCGTTGCGCGATCACAGAACGACCGACGGCGAACTCGGCATGTTCCAGCATAACTTCCAGGTCTACGATCGCGAGGGTGAACCGTGCCGCATGCCGGGCCGCAGCGGCACGGTCAAACGCATCGTGCAGAACGGCCGCTCGACCTTCTATTGTCCGTCATGTCAAAAATGAGCCGGGAGATCCGCCAATGAGCAGCGATAACATCATTGTCGAAACGCACGACAAAGTCGGGCTGATCCGGCTCAACCGGCCGCAGGCGCTCAATGCGCTCAACCGGGCGCTGATGCGTGAGCTCGCGCTGGCCGTCGATAAATTCGAGGCTGACAGCGCGATTGCCTGCATGGTCATCACCGGCTCCGACAAGGCATTCGCCGCAGGCGCCGACATCAAGGAAATAGCGGACAAGCAATTCATCGACGTCTTCCTCGACGATTTCTGCGCCGACTGGCATCGCGTGGCGCAGGCGCGCAAGCCCGTCATCGCTGCAGTCGCCGGCTTCGCGCTCGGCGGCGGCTGCGAGCTTGCCATGCAATGCGATCTGATCATTGCCGCCGACAATGCCAAATTCGGCCAGCCCGAAATCAAGCTCGGCATCATTCCCGGCATCGGCGGCACGCAGCGTTTGACCCATGCCGTCGGCAAGGCGAAGGCAATGGATATGATCCTGACCGGCCGCATGATGGACGCCGCCGAAGCCGAGCGTGCCGGCCTCGTCGCGCGCATCGTGCCGCTGCAAAATCTGGTCGAGGAAGCGCTGAAAGTCGCCGCGACCATCGCCGGCATGTCGCTGCCGTCGGTGCTGGCGGCGAAGGAAGCCGTCAACTGCGCGCTGGAGACGTCGCTTGCCGAAGGCATCCGCTTCGAGCGGCGCATTTTCCACTCGCTGTTCGCAACCGCGGATCAGAAAGAGGGCATGCACGCGTTCGTCGAGAAGCGGCCGCCGAATTTTCAGAACAAATGAGTTTGCCGGCGCACGGCGCGCGTCACTTGCGCACGCAGATCACGCGCAGGACGGATTGATCGGTTGCGGTGCGGCCGGTGCTGACCGTGATCCCTTGCGCCTGCAGGAAAGTCCGCAGCGCCGCCGCAGGTGCAAGCACCGCCTGCGGCACCGCGGCGCCGCCGGCGACAACGGCAGCCTTCATATCGACCATGCCGGCAAAGCGGCCTTGCGTGTCGATCGCCGCTGCGCCGGAAAATCCAAGCTTTGGCACCGGATTAAGCCCCTGATCGGTGAGTTGCGCAGCGGCGCGCGTGACTTGATTGTCGCTGCCTCCGCCCAGCGGATCGGCAATTCCCAGCAAGGTGAGGGTACCGGACGGAGCGGCCGCGTCAGCGAACGCGATGGGCACGAGGCCACGCGCGCCGTAGAGCCGTAACAAGGCGAGATCATTGGTCTCATCGGTCGCGGCGCGGACGGCGTGACCATAGCCCGGCACGCTGATGGATCGGCATTCGTCGGTCAGCTGTCCGCTGCCGATGAGATCGCCGGAACCGCTGACTACAATGGCGCTGCCGTATTCGACCCCGCGTCGTCTTCCGATCGTGCCGACGGCCGCCGGATCGGGAAAGCCGTCGAATGCGTCGGCGACCGCGATCGCGATCGGGGCCATGGTGCCTTCGGTCGCCTGGTCGTACAGCATCGTTACGCCACGCACTTCGCCGCCGCTCGATTGCGCCCGCTCGACGAATTTCTTCAAGCCCTGCTGGCCGGTAATGACGAAGGAATTGGGCTCGAGATTGCTCGAGCCGATTTCGCGCCGCGCCACGCGCTTGTCCTGATCGAACAGGGCCGGCAGCGAGGCCTCGCGCAGCCGGAAGGTCTCGATCACGACTTGGCCGCCGACCGAAGCCCAGCGACTGCCGGTGCGCATGACACTTGTTTTCGGCACGAGCTTTTCCGGCACGCCGAGCCGCGCGCCGGTTGCGGTGTCGTCGATCAGCCGCCACCCGGCCGCGGTTTGTTTGGCCTTTGCGGCATCCGCGAGCGCGGCGCGCTCCTGGTCGCTCAGGACGCCGGTGTCCTTGCCGTTGTTGCGCCGCTGGAACGCTTTGATCTGATCGACGAGATGCGCGTTGATCTCTTCAGCGCCCATCTCGCCGAAATTGTAGAGCCAGACCACGTCGGCCTGGACGGCAAGGCGCTGCGGCTCCGCAACGCCGGTCTCGGCGCCGGGCGGCGCGGCATTATGGGTATTGGCGCCGCTATCGGATTTATCCGCGGCGTGAGCTCTGCTCTTTGCACTTTTGGCTGCTGCGTTTTTGGTAGGCGCGTTTTTGGCCGGTTTGGCCTCCGCGAGCGGCGCGACAGCAATCGCCCCCACCAGCGCAAAACCGACAGCAAGGCTTGCAATCCGCGCAGTCATCACCACACCCGACACCACGTTTGCGAGCCTAGCCGAACGATAAGCCAAATCCAAATAAGCCAATTCCAGCCTGCGGTGACCGGTCGCCGGACCGCGTGTTGCGACCTATATTGCCCTCATGCTGACTGCCGACGAGCTTGAACGTTATGCGCGCCACATCGTGCTGCGCGAAGTGGGTGGCCCGGGCCAGGCCGCGCTCGGGCGCGCCCGGGTGCTGGTGATCGGCGCCGGCGGTCTCGGCGCGCCCGCGCTGCTTTATCTCGCCGCGGCCGGGGTCGGCACGCTCGGCGTTGTCGACGATGACGTCGTGGCGCTGTCGAATTTGCAGCGGCAGGTCATTCACGGCACGCCGGAGATCGGCACGGCGAAAACCGAAAGCGCGGCGGCGACCATCCGCCGCCTCAATCCGCATGTCGCCGTCGTGCAGCACGGCGTCAGGCTGACCGCGCACAACGCGTTCGATCTGATCGGAGGCTACGACATCGTCGCTGACGGTTCGGATAATTTCGCCACCCGCTATCTGGTGGCGGATGCCTGCTATTTTGCCAAGAAACCGCTGGTGACGGCGGCACTCGGGGCGTTCGACGGCACGCTCACCACGATCCGCGCCTATGAGCGCGGCGCCGACGGCAAGCCCAATCCGACCTATCGTTGTCTGTTTCCGGAGCCGCCGCCGCCGGGCACCGTGCCGGCTTGTGCCGAGGCCGGCATTCTTGGCGCGCTGGCCGGCGTCATCGGCTCGATGATGGCGCTCGAAGTGATCCGCGAGATCGTCGGTTTCGGCGAAAACCTGGTCGGGCGTCTGGTCATGTTCGACGCGCGCGCCATGCGCTTTGAAACCCTGCGCTACGGTTGGGATCCGGAGAACCCGTTATCGGGGGAGCAACCGACGATCCACGATCTGTCGGTGCATTCCTGAAGCCTGCCGCCCCAGCTTTACTTGCTCCAAGTTACTTGCTCCAAGTCACTTGCTCCACGTCGCCATGATGGTGGAGCCCTTGAGCACCGACCATTTATTGTCGCCGGAACTGGTGACGGTGAAACAATTGGCGCCGGCGTTCTTCCACGTCGTGCAAAACCCATCTTTCGACAGTTTCCAGGTGCCTTCGCCCCTGCCGCCGCCGGCCGACGCGCGCGTCATCTTGCCGTCGGGCGTGAACGTCATTTTGAATTTGACGTTGGAATTGGTCGCCGCGGCGAACGGTTGGCCGGTAAAGAATGTCGACTGAACATCGTTGGGCGCAAGCTTGGTCGGCGACGCCGCAAAAGTCGGCGTGGTAACGGTCGGCCCGACGACAGCTAGCGAAACGGCACTCGCGAAGACAGCGGCTATCCGAACACGCATTGCATTTCCTCAAGCTCATGATTCGCGTTTAAGCATCTATGCTATGTCAGCGCGCCTGCCGATGATACGTGCTGTTGGGCCGCATATCGGTCGCCGACGCCACGCGGTTCGACATATTGAAGAAGCCGGCGACGGCGGCGATGTCCCAGATGTCGCGCTCCTTGAACCCGGCGCGGCGCAAGCGTTCGCGATCCTCCTCTTCGACCAGCCACGGCTCGGCGGTGAGCTTGACGGCGAAATCGAGCATCGCCCGCTCGCGCTTCGACAGGCGTGCGGCGCGATAATTCATCACCATCAGCTCGCCGAGCGGCGGATCGCCCGACAGTTCGCGCACCGCTGAACCGTGGGCGACCAGGCAATAATAGCAGCGGTTGTGTGCTGAAACCGCGACAGCGATCATCTCGCGTTCGAGCTTGCTCAAGCCCGATGGCGCCAGCATCAGATCGTTATACATGGCGACAAAGGCTCCAAGCTTCGCCATGTCGAAGGCATAGGCCTTGAGCACGTTCGGCACGAAGCCGAGCTTTTCCTCACATTTGGCGAAATAAGCCGCCATATGCGGGGTGAGCGGTTCGACCGGCAGATCGAGCGCCGTAATCGCGGTATCATCGCCTGCCACCGCACTCTGCCGCTCCGGTTTTGTCTGCTTTTGAACTGTCTTTTTGCTGCGCTGCGCCATCGGTGACTCTTGATATGTTGATCTGGGCAATGCCGCCGGCGGTTTCGCCATCCCGACGGACGCCAAAAGCGACTATATCAAATGCGCGCATGGTAGCGCCCGCCCATCTTCAGCGGCTAGAATCGCAGCGAATCGAGGGGTCGCCATGAACATTCAAGATGTGCCCCGAGGCGACGATGCTCCTCCAGGCGACGACTACGCGAGCGTAGCGCTGCTTGGCGCGGCCGCCGCCATCTTGGCACGGCGCAAGCGCGACATTCCCGACGATTTCCTGGCCAAGCTATTCGGGCTTGCGGTGCCGCGGGATCTCGAGCGCTATACCGCCGATGAGCTTGCCGACCTCGCCGAGCGCGCGTGGTCGCTGCTGCAGGAACGCAAAGCCGGCGCCGCCAAGATCAGGTTGGAGCCGCTTGCCGGCAAGCGCGGCGTGGCGGTGCTCGAAATCGTCAACGACGACATGCCTTTTCTCGTCGATTCGGTGACCGCTGAGCTCAACCAGCGCGGCCTCGATATCAGCCTGTTCGTTCATCCGGTTTTTATCGTCGAGCGTGACCTCTCGGGCCGGCTGGTCAATTTCAAGGGCGCGCGCAATGTCGGCGGCCATCGCGAGAGTTTCATTCACATCCATGTCGACGGGGCGGACGATGCGGAGCAGCGCGCGGCGCTGGTCCATGAGCTTGAGAACATTCTGGCCGATGTGCGCGTCAGCGTGCAGGACTGGAAGCCGATGCTGTCGCGCATCTCTGGCATCATCGCCGATCTGCGCAGCAATCCGCCGCCGCTGCCGGTCGACGAGATCGCCGAAGCGATCCAGTTTCTGGAATGGATCGAGGACGACAATTTCACATTGCTCGGCGCCCGCGATTATTCCTTCACGGAGAATCTCGATGCGCTCGATCCGTCTTTCGAAACCGGGCTCGGGCTGCTGCGCTCGCGCGACGTGCGGTTGCTGCAGCGCTGGAACCAGCCGCTGACGATCACGCCCGAGATCCGCGCTTTTCTCGAACTGCCGAAACTGCTCATCGTCACCAAGGCGACCATCCGCTCGCGCGTGCACCGGCGCGTCTATCTCGATTATATCGGCATCAAGCGTTTCGACCGCAGCGGCAAGCTCATCGGCGAGCGCCGGTTCTGCGGTCTGTTCACCTCGACGGCTTACACGCGCCCGGCCCGCGCCATTCCCTATCTGCGGCGCAAGATCGACAGCGCCATCCGCCGCGCCGGTTTCGATCCGTCGAGCCATTCCGGCAAGGCGCTGGTCAATGTGCTCGAGACCTATCCGCGCGACGAGCTGTTTCAGATCGACGACGACATGCTCTATCAGTTCGCGCTCGCGATCCTGCAGCTCGACGAGCGGCCGAGCGTGCGCGTGTTGCCGCGCCGCGATCGTTTCGATCGCTTCATATCGGTCCTCGTCTATGTGCCGCGCGACCGCTACGACAGCAAAGTGCGGGCGGCGATCGGCAATTATCTGGCCAAGGCATTCAACGGTCATGTCAGCGCCTATTATCCGTTCTTCCCGGAAGGGCCGCTGGTGCGGGTTCTTTTTATCATCGGCCGCAATCGCGGCGAGGCGCCGAACCCCGACCGCGCCACGCTCGACCGCGATGTTCAGGCGCTCGTGCGCAGCTGGACCGACGATCTCTGCGCGGCGTTGAGTGCAGCCTTTGATCCGTCGCGCGGCGCCAACTTGTTCGCCCGCTATCGCGACGCTTTCCCGATCGACTATCGCGAGGTCTATCCGCCGCCGACCGCGCTCGCCGACATCGGCCTTATCGAAACGCTGACTCCGGAGCGGCCGCTCGGCGTCGCGTTTTATCGCGAAGAAAGCTGCGGTCCGCAAAGCGCCGGGCTGAAAGTGTTCAGCCACAACCGGCCGATCCCGCTGTCGGAGCGGGTGCCGGTGCTGGAAAATATGGGTTTCCGCGTCGTCGACGAGCGCACCTATCATATCGAGCCGAAAGGCCGCGATCCGGTCTGGTTCCACGACATGACGCTTGAAAGCGCGCTGGGACGGGATTTCGACCTCGCCGCGCTGAAGGACCGGCTGCAGGCCTGTTTCCTTGTGGTAATGGGCAAGAAGGCGGAGAGCGACGGCTACAACGCGCTGGTTTTGGCGAACGGTCTCGGCTGGCGCGACGTCGCGCTGATCCGCACCATTTCGCGGTTCCTGCGCCAGGTCCGCGTGCCGTTTTCGCAAGATTACATGTGGACGACGCTGCGCCGCCATTCGGGTCTGGCAGCGCAGATCGTCGAACTGTTCCGGACCCGCTTCGATCCGCGGCTGATCATTTCGCCGGACGCGCGCAGCGCGCGGGAGACCGCCATCGGAGCCGAAATCGAAAACGCCTTGCAGGCGGTGGAGAGTTTGGATGAGGACCGTATCCTGCGCCGCTTCGTCAACGCAGTCAGTGCCGCGATCCGCACCAATTTTTATCAGATCGGCCGCGACGGTCTCGCCAAGGAACTGATTGCGATCAAATTTTCGAGCCGCAAGGTCGACGGCCTGCCGTTGCCGCGGCCGCTCTACGAGATTTTCGTCTATTCGCCGCGGCTCGAGGCGGTGCATCTGCGTTTCGGCAAGGTCGCCCGCGGCGGCATTCGCTGGTCCGATCGGCCGCAGGATTTCCGCACCGAAATCTTGGGCCTCGTCAAAGCGCAGAACGTCAAGAACGCGGTGATCATACCGGTCGGCGCCAAGGGCGGCTTCGTGCCGAAATATCTGCCGGTCGGCGGCTCGCGCGACGCCATCCAGGCGGAGGGCGTTGCCACCTACAAGCTCTTTATCTCCACGCTGCTCGACATCACCGACAATATCGGCACCAGCAACGCCGTAATCCCGCCGCCCGATGTCGTGCGCCACGACGGCGACGATCCCTATCTCGTGGTCGCCGCCGACAAGGGCACGGCGACGTTCTCCGACATCGCCAATGAGCTTGCGATTGCGCACGATTTCTGGCTCGGCGACGCCTTCGCCTCGGGCGGCTCGGCCGGCTACGATCACAAGAAGATGGGCATCACCGCGCGCGGCGCCTGGGAATCGGTGAAGCGCCATTTCCGCGAGATGGACGTCGATATCGGCAAGACGCCGTTCACCGTGGTCGGTATCGGCGATATGTCGGGCGACGTGTTCGGCAACGGGCTATTGCGCGAGAGGACGACCAAGCTGATCGCCGCTTTCGATCACCGCGATATTTTCATCGATCCCGATCCCGATGCGCAAAAGACCTTCGCCGAGCGGCAGCGCCTGTTCGATCTGCCGCGGTCGAGCTGGCAGGATTTCGACAAATCGCTGATCTCCAAGGGCGGCGGTGTTTATCCGCGCAGCGCTAAGGAGGTTCACCTTTCGCCCGAGGCACAAAGTCTGTTCGGCGTCGGCGCGCGTGTCACGCCGCAGGATTTGATCCGCGCCGTTTTGCGCGCGCAGGCCGACCTGCTCTTCTTCGGCGGCATCGGCACCTATATCCGCGCGTCCGACGAGACCGACGATGCCGTCGGCGACCGCGCCAACGACCCGATCCGGGTAACCGGTAAGGATTTGCGCTGCAAGGTGATCGGCGAGGGCGCCAATCTCGGCATGACCCAGCGCGGCCGCATCGAGGCGGCGTTCCGCGGCATCAGGCTCAATACCGATGCGATCGACAATTCCGCCGGCGTCAACACCTCCGATATGGAGGTCAATATCAAGATCGCGCTCAGCATTCCGCTGCGTGACGGCCGCCTGACGCTCGAAGCGCGCAATACATTCCTCGCCGGGATGACCGACGAGGTCGCAAGTCTCGTGCTGCGCAACAATTATCTGCAGCCTTTGGCGCTGTCGTTGTCGCAGCGGCGCGGCATGGAAGATTTCGGTTTCCTGCAGCGCCTCATTCAGACGCTGGAAACGCGCGGCCTGCTCGATCGTGCTGTCGAATATCTGCCCGACGACATGCAGTTGAGCGAGCGCCGCCGCCGTTCGCAGCCATTCACGCGGCCCGAACTCGCGGTGCTGCTCGCTTATGCCAAGCTGACGCTCTACGACGACCTGCTCGAATCCTCGGTGCCCGACGATCCTTATCTCGCGCGCGAGCTTGGCCGCTATTTCCCCAAAGCCATAGCCGAGTTCTATCCCGACGCGCTCGAACATCATCGCCTGCGCCGCGAGATCATTGCCACGCAGCTGGCCAATTCGATGATCAATCGCGGCGGGCCGTCGCTGATCGTACGCATTGCCGACCAGACCGGCGCTGCGCCTGCGGCCATCGCCCAGGCCTTCGCTGCCGTACGCGACAGCTACGGCATGACCGCGCTCAATACCGAGATCGACGCGCTCGACAACAAGATTGCCGGGAAGGTCCAACTCGATCTCTATGCCGCGGTCCAGGATCTTCTGCTCGACCGCATCATCTGGTTTCTGCGCAATATCGATCTGTCCAAGGGTCTCGCCGACGTGGTGACGCATTATCGCGACGGCATTGCCACTGTGGCGGCGGCGTTCGACGCCACGCTGTCCGAGGATTTCCGGATTTCGCGCATGGCGCGCCGGCAGGCGCTTGTCGAAGGCGGGGTGCCGCAAGAGCTTGCCGGCCGCATCGCCGACCTGCGGGCGCTTTCGTCGGCACCCGACATCGTGCTGGTGGCCGACCGCACCGGCAAGCCGATCGGCGAGGTCGCCGCCACGTACTTCGCCGCTGGCGCCTTCTTCCGCCTCGACCGCATTGCCGCAGCCGCAGAAAACATTCCCATCGCCGACTATTTCGACCGCCTGGCGCTCGACCGCGCGCGCGACTCGATTGGCGACGCCGAGCGGCGGCTGACCGCGGCGATGGTCGGCAATGGGGCGAGCGGCGCCGGTGCCGTCGAGAGCTGGGTTGCGCCGCGAAAAGCCGAAGTCGAACGTATCCGGCTTGCGGTCAATGAGATCGCCAATTCCGGGTTGACGCTGTCAAAACTTTCGGTTGCGGCGAGCTTGCTCGGCGATCTGGTGAAGAACTGAAGCGCGCCCAGAGCGAAATTGTTTTGGATTGAATCGGATGTCGCTCTAGCATCTTGATGGAGCATGATCTTTTCGGAAAATCGGCTTCCACTTTTCCGGATCATGCTCAAAGCCCATCAGATCGCGGCCTATCAAATAGAAAAGGGCCCCAAGCAGTTACGCCGCTTGGAGCCCTTAAGTTGTTGCCTCAACTCAGGCTTATCTGACCGGACGGCGGGGTGTCGGGGGGATGGGGAACCGCCCAGTCTGCCTACTCCTGATGAGGTAGGTGCGCACTCTATCGATACAATGCGGATCACGGTTTAGTGTTCCCTGCTGCGTCAAAGCGCGCAGGCGCAATTTTGAAAGAGCCGAAAAGGAATGCGCTGCAGCAAACAAATATGCCTGTGACGCCGCAGCCGAAGCCGCGTTAGGGCTAACAACATTACGAGATTGTCAGAAACCGAAAGTCAGAAAAGCGTCGAGACTGCCGCCCCGCGACAAAATATTCCTAAGTCACTCCGGCAGGCCGTAGCGATGCAGGTCGGCGCCGTAGGCGTCGAGCCAGCCTTTGGCGGCTTCGTGATCCGGGCAGATGCGCTGCACCAGCCGCCAGAATTTCGCCGAATGGTTCATCTCGACAAGGTGCGCCACTTCGTGCGCCGCGAGATAGTCGAGCACGCGGCTCGGCGCCAGGATCAGCCGCCAGGAAAACGACAGCATTCCGGTGGTCGAGCATGAGCCCCAGCGGCTCGATTGATCGCGGACGGTAAGGCGCTTGAAAGTGAGGCCAAGCTCCTCGGCGTAACGCTGGCTCGCCGTCTGCAAGTCGCGCCTGGCTTCGCGGCGCAGGAAATCGCCGATGCGCCGGTCGATATAGGGCGCCTCGCCGGCGACGCATAACAGCGGCTCGCCGCTTGGCGTGATTTCGGTCCACACCGTGCCGCGCGCGGCGCTGCGATGGGTGATGCGGTGCGGCACACCGCGCAACGGCACGACGGCGCCGTCGGCAAAGGGCGCGGCTTCCGGCAACCGCCCGAGCCGCGCCGCGATCCAGCCGCCGTGCTGCTGTGCGAAGGCGCCCGCCTCCTTGACCGTGCCGCGCGGCGGTATGGTCAAAATGACTTCGCGCGTCGTCGCCTGGACGCGCAACGTATAGCGGCGCGCCTGGCGATGCCGCTTGAGCCGCACCGGATAGACCGAGCCGTCGAATGCGATCTCGATGGTTTGCGGTTCGCTTGGGCGGCGAAAGAACAGCGCGCGTTGCGCCATGGCTAAAGTCACTCCGACGCGGCATGAGGGGCGGCGAGAGACGCGACAACGAACGCGACACGAAACGCGACATGAATCGCGGCCGATAATGCCACATCGCGGACTGTACGGGGAGAGTGCGGGAAGATTGCGGCTTTAAGCCAGCTTCACCGCTGCGCCGTTACCGGCACGGCGCTTGCCGGTACGGCCGGACCAATTGGGCTGCGACTCCCGCATCGACAGGATGAAATCGGAGATGCGCGGGGCGATTTCGGAGCGGAAGCGCGAGCCATTGAACACGCCGTAATGGCCGACGCCCTGCTGCAGCCAATGGGCGTGACGATGCTCCGGAATATTCGCGCACAAACGGTGCGCCGCCTCGGTCTGGCCGACGCCGGAAATATCGTCGAACTCGCCTTCGACGGTGAGGAGCGCGGTGCGCTTGATCTGGCTCGGATCGACCGGCCGGCCGCGATGCGTCATCTGGCCCTTGGGCAGCGCATGCTTCACGAACACCGTATCGACCGTCTGCAGATAGAATTCGGCCGACAGATCCATGACGGCGAGATATTCGTCGTAGAATTCCTTGTGCTTGTGCGCGGAATCGCCGTCGCCCTTCACCAGATTGAGGAACAATTGCTTGTGCGCCTCGATGTGGCGATCGAGATTCATGCTGACGAAGCCGTTGAGCTGCAAGAAGCCCGGATAGACGTCGCGCATGAAGCCGGGATTGGGGAACGGCACTTTGGTGATGACATGGGTGCGGAACCAGTCGATGCCGCGCCTCTTGGCGAGATCGTTCACCCCGGTCGGATTGACGCGAGTGTCGATCGGCCCGCCCATCAGGATCATCGAGGTCGGAGCGTAGGGATCGTCGTCCGCTTCCATCACCGCAACAGCGGCGAGCACCGGCACCGAGGGCTGACAGACGGCAACCACATGGGTGTCGCCGCCGAGTACGTGCAGGATCGAAATCACATAGTCGATATAGTCATCGAGATCGAACCGGCCCTGCGACGTCGGCACCATGCGCGCGTCCGTCCAATCGGTGACGTAGACATCATGATTGGGCAGAAACGCTTCGACAGTACCGCGCAGCAGCGTGGCGAAATGGCCCGACATCGGCGCGACGATCAGAAGTTTCGGCTGTGGCCGCTTCGGCGGATGTGCAAACGCGCGCTCGAAATGCAGGAGCCGGCAGAACGGCCGCTCCCAGACCGTGGTGATGTTGATCGGCACGCGCTCGCCGCCGACCAGCGCCGAGGAGATGCGCCATTCCGGTTTGCCGTAGCGGCGTGTCGAGCGTTCGAACAATTCGCAGGCCGCGGCGACGGATTTGCCGTAGGTCGTGAACGACAGCGGATTGACCGGGTTCTTGAAGAACAAACGCGTGGCGTCGGCCATAGCGCGCGACGGATTGAGCGCCGCGTGGCTCATCTCGTAGAACCAATAAAGCGGCGTCGACAAAAGGATGCCGTGTTCGCCGCCTGGTACGGCAGGGGCGCCGCCAAACTCACCGATCGCCATTGAGGTAACCTTGCCCGGACTTTTGCAGTGCAGCATTGTGACTGTCGTATGTCATATCGTCAATATACGAGGAAAACTTTCCCTATCCGTTAGTTATGAGAGTCAATGCTTTCCTGCCATTCGCGGGGCACATAGGGCTCATCCGCCGGCTGCCGGCGCCTCTTTGATGCGGTTTTAGAAGGGGCCGATTGCGTTTTCCCGATCGGCCCTATTCGCCGGTCTGCATCAGCGAGCCGTGACGGCGGGCGCTCTCGAGAAGCTTGAGGAAACCAAAGACACCGGCGGCAAACAGCACGGCATTAATCGCGAGCGCGTCAAGCATCAGACCGGGGCGGAACACCTTGTCGATCAAAAGTGCGCGCATGCCTTCGAACACATAGGTCGGCGGCAGCGCCCAGGCGACCGGCTGCAGCCAGACCGGCAGCGTGGTCACCGGGTAATAAACGCATGTCAGCGGCATGAACAGGAACATGATCGACCACGCGAGATTCTCCGCGCCCATGCCGTTGCGCAGAATGAGGCCGGAAACAAAAATCCCGATCGCCCAGCTGGTCAACATCAGATTGAAAAAGAACGCCACCAGCGCCAGACCCAATCCGTAGAGATTGAATCCGAAGAAGGCGATGGCGAGAAACGTCACCGGCACCGCGCCGACCGCCAATCGCACCACGCTCATCACCATCAGCGCGATGATGAATTCGCCCGGACGCAACGGGCTCATCATCAGATTGCCGATATTGCGCGACCACATCTCCTCGAGAAACGAAATCGAAAAGCCGAGCTGCCCGCGAAACAGAATATCCCACAACAGCACTGCGCCGATGAAGGTGCCGCCGGCGCGCGCGAAAAAGCCGGCATTGTTGGCAATGTAATATTGCAGGAAACCCCACGTCACCATCTGCACCGCCGGCCAGTAGACAAGGTCGAGCAGGCGCGGCCAGGACGAGCGCAACAGATACCAATAGCGCAGCATCATCGCGGCGATGCGCCGGGTCGAGCTGCCTTCGCTGCGCGCGGGAGACGGAAGTGCGCTTGCGATGGTCATTGCGCCGCCTCGCTGTGGATGCCCTCACCGCGCGCGACGTCGAGGAAAACTTCTTCCAGTGTCGCCCGGCCATAGCGCGCTAACAGTTTGGCCGGCGTGTCGTCGTCCTCGATCCGCCCGCGCTTCATTATAATGACGCGTTCGCACAGCCGCTCGACCTCGTTCATGTTGTGCGAGGCAAGCAGCACGGTGGCGTGGCGGTCGCGGCAGTAGCGCGCGAGATGGCCGCGCACCCAATCGGCGGTGTCGGGATCGAGCGAGGCGGTCGGCTCGTCGAGTAGCAGCACGTCCGGATTGTTGATCAGCGCCTTGGCGAGCGCGACCCGCGTCTTTTGGCCGGCGGACAGCCGTCCGGTCGGACGGTCGAGCAGATCGGTAAGGTCGAGTTGCTGCGCCAATTCCGCCGTGCGTTCGCGGATATTGTCGACGCCGTAGAGCATGCCGAACACTTTCATGTTCTGCCGCACGGTGAGCCGCATCGGCACTTCGATATAGGGGCTTTCGAAATTCATCCGGTGCAACACGCGGTAGCGGTCCTTCGGCATTTCCGCCCCGAGCACCGTGACGCGGCCCGACGTGGGCAGGACGAGGCCCATGATGGTGGCGATGGTCGTGGTCTTGCCGGCGCCGTTGCCGCCGAGAAGGCCGGTGACCGTACCGGGCTTCAGCGTGAACGAGATGTCGTCGACGGCGACAACCGTCTTATAGATTTTGACGAGGCGGTCGACCGCGATCGGAGGAGGTGAGAGGCCCGGCATCGCGCACATGTGGCGCGGCTCGTCGCCCGAGGCAAGAGCAGAGGTGGAAGAGCTGAGGAGCGCCGTGGCGCTCTGGCCCGCCGCCGCCGAAACTGGCAAAACCAGCGGCTGGGAGGGTCACAGTCACATGAGCATCATCACATGAGTATTGTCACGATGGCGCAGGCCGATCTCATTATGAACGCGGTCATCGCGCGTGGCGCCGAACTGAATTGCCGGCCGATCAGCGTGATCGTGGTCGAGCCCGGCTGCAAGGTGAAGGGCTTCAAGAAGGAAGACGGCGCCTCCATGATCCGTTTTGAAATGGCCTATGGCAAAGCCTATGCGGCGCTGTCGCTCGGGCGCAGCTCGAAGCTCGTGCGCGAGCGTGCGGTCGAGCGGCCGATCTTCATGCGTTATCTTATCGCCGCGAGCGACGAGCAGATCTTTCCCGAAGGCGGCGGCATGTTGATCCGCGACGCCGGCGGCGAAGTCATCGGCGCGGTCGGCGTCACCGGCGATACCGAGGATCGCGACGAGGAGCTTGCGATCCACGGCATTCATGCCGCCGGTCTGAAGACCGACGAGGATTGCCGCGGCATGGGCCGGCGCGTTGGCCTGCTGTCGAAATAACCTCTGCCAATCACCAACATCAAAGTGACATCATGAAAATCGGACTCTTCGACCACGTCGAGCACGGCGAACGGCCGCTCACCACTTTGTTCGACGAGCGGCTGCGCTTTGCGCAAGCTGCCGACGCTGCCGGCATCTATTGCCTGCATGTCGCCGAACATCACGCGACGCCGCTCAACATGGTGCCGGTGCCCGGCGTCTATCTCGGCGCCGTCGCGCGCGCCACGCAGCGCATGCGGCTCGGGCCGCTGGTGTATCTCTTGCCGCTCTATTCGCCGCTGCGGCTGATCGAGGAAATCTGCATGCTCGATCATTTGAGTTACGGCCGGCTCGATGTCGGCGTCGGCCGCGGCGTCTCGCCTTATGAGTTGAAATTCCACAAGGTCGAGCACGATCAGTCGCGCGAGATTTTCATCGACGCGTATAAATGCATCAGCGCCGGCCTCGCCACGGATAAGCTCACTTACGCCGGCGAGCATTTCGTCTACGAAAACGTGCCGATCGCGCTGCGGCCGCTGCAGCAACCGCACCCGCCATTCTGGTACGGCTCCTCGAACGAGATCGGCTCGACCTTCGCCGGCGAAGAGGGCCTGCATTTCGTCACTTTGGGGCCGATGGCAACGGCGAAAGCCAATATCGAAGCCTACAAAGCGGCACTCAAAAAGCGCGGCGGCGCAGCGCAGCCTATGGCTGCCTTTCCCGGCGGCGCGGCCATCGGCGTGCAGCGGCACATATTCGTTGCCGACACCGACGCCGAGGCCATTCGCTTCGGCAAGCCGGCCATGGATATGCACCTTGCGCATTTGAATTGGCTGCGCACGATGCACGGCCAGACCGGTTTAACCTCGCGGCTCAACGTGCCGCGCGGCGCCAATTTTGAAGCCTGCGTCGTCGATCGCACGGTGATCGCGGGCTCGCCGCAGACCGTGCGCGCCGAGATCGAGCGGCAGGTCGAGGAACTCGGCATCAATTATCTTTTGACTTATCTCTTCCTCGGCACGATGTCGCTTGCCGACGCGCTGCGTTCGCTGCAGCTATTCAGCACCGAAGTGATGCCGCACCTGGAAAAGCTCTGACGGCGTGCTTACTCGCCTGCCGCTTCGGCCGCCTGCTTGTTATCGGCACGCAACGCCTCGGGATGCGGCATGGCGATGACGTTGTAGCCGGAATCCACGAAGTGGACTTCGCCGGTGACGCCGGTCGATAGATCCGACAGGAGATAAAGTCCGGCGCCGCCGAGTTCTTCCAGGGTGACGCCACGATGCAGCGGCGAATGGCGCTGCTGGAATGCGAACATCGCCCGCGCGTCGCCGATGCCCGCGCCGGCAAGCGTGCGGATCGGGCCCGACGAAATGGCATTGACGCGGATGCCGCTGCCGCCGAAATCGACGGCGAGGTAGCGCACCGAAGCTTCCAGCGCCGCCTTGGCGACGCCCATGGCGTTGTAATTGGGCATCGCGCGCTCGCCGCCATTATAAGTCAGCGTCACCATGGCGCCGCCATTGGGCATCATCGCCGCGGCGCGCTTGGCCGCTTCCGTGAACGAGAAGCACGAGATCAGCATGGTGCGGGTGAAATTCTCCCGCGTCGTGTCGGCATAGCGGCCGGTGAGCTGGGTCTTGTCGGAAAAGGCGATGGCGTGAACGAGAAAATCGAGCGAGCCCCACATGCGGCCAAGCTCGGCGAACACGGCGTCGACCGATGCCAGGTCCTCGACATCGCACGGCAGCACCAGATCGGCGCCCACCGAGGCTGCGAGCGGCTTTACCCGCTTACCGAGCGCGTCGCCTTGGTAGGTGAAGGCGAGCTTGGCGCCATGCACCGCAAGCGTTTTGGCGATACCCCATGCAATGGAGTGATCATTGGCGACCCCCATGATCAGGCCGCGCTTGCCTTGCATCAGCCCCGACACCAACCCGGTCATGCTCAGGCATCCAGCGTGCTTGAACACGACGGAGGCATTGGTACCGCCGAAGCCGAAAGAATTTGACAACACGCAGCCGAGCTTCACGTCGTCCCTGCGTGCACGCACGATCGGCATGTCGTCGAAAGCCGGATCGAGCTTTTCGATATTGGCGCTCTCGCAGATGAAGCCCGAGCCCATCATCAGCAGCGAATAGATCGCCTCCTGCGCACCGGCGGCGCCGAGCGAATGCCCGGTCAGTGACTTGGTCGCCGAAATCGGCGGGCACTTGGCGCCGAACACTTCGCGGATCGCCTCGATTTCCTTGAGGTCGCCGATCGGCGTCGAAGTCGCATGCGGATTGATGTAGTCGACCGGCGGCTTGACGGTTGCAAGCGCCATTTTCATGCAGCGCATGGCGCCTTCGCCGGACGGCGCCACCATGTCGGCGCCGTCCGAGGTCGCGCCATAGCCGGCGACTTCGGCGTAGATCTTGGCGCCGCGCGCCTTGGCATGTTCGAGCTCTTCGAGCACCAGCACGCCGGCGCCGCCGGCAATGACGAAGCCGTCGCGATCGGCGTCGTAAGCGCGCGATGCCTTGTCCGGCGTCTGATTGAAGCTCGACGACATGGCGCCCATGGCGTCGAACAGGACCGACAAGGTCCAGTCGAGCTCCTCGCAGCCGCCGGCAAAGATCATGTCCTGCTTGCCGACCTGGATGGTCTCATAGGCATTGCCGATGCAATGGTTCGACGTCGCGCAAGCCGACGAGATCGAATAATTGACGCCCTTGATCTTGAACCAGGTGGCAAGCGTCGCCGAAGCGGTCGACGACATCGCCTTCGGCACCGCGAACGGGCCGACGCGCTTCGGCCCCTTGCTGCGCGCGATATCGGCGCTCTCGACGACGGTCCGCGTTGAGGGGCCGCCCGAACCCATGATGATGCCGGTGCGCTCGTTCGAAACGTCGGTCTCTTCGAGGCCGGCATCGCGGATCGCCTGCTCCATGGCGACGTGATTCCAGGCGGCGCCGCCGCCCAAAAAACGCATGGCGCGGCGATCGACGGCTTCACTGGCGTCGAGCGTCGGCGCGCCGTGCACCTGGCAGCGGAAACCGAGTTCGGCATATTTGTCGGCGCGCACGATGCCGGATTTGGCCTCGCGCAGCGACGCCAGCACCTCTTGCGTATTGTTGCCGATGGACGAGACGATGCCCATCCCGGTGACAACGACGCGTTTCATTGGTCCCTCGTCAGATTTTTGGTGTGAGCGCGATCCTACCCGAAAATAGGCCCCCGGATTTCGGGATCAAGCCTTGCATCCTGCTGCAGCGCGATCTTATCCGAAAATCGCGTTTCGGGATCATGCTGGAGCGCGCTCACGCTCCGGTGGTTTGCGGCTCGACGTCGCGGAACAGCCCAACCTTCAGGTCGAGCGCACGATAGATCACCGAACCGTCGGCCGACAGCCAGCCGTCGGCGATGCCGAGCACGAGCTTCGAGCGCATCACGCGCTTGATGTCGATGCCGTAGACGATGTTCTTCATGTTCGGCAGCACCTGCCCGGAAAACTTCAGCTCGCCCATGCCGAGCGCACGGCCGCGGCCCGGCGAACCGAGCCAGCCGAGGAAGAAGCCGAGCATCTGCCACAGCGCATCGATGCCGAGGCAGCCGGGCATGACCGGGTCGCCCTTGAAGTGGCAGGGAAAGAACCAGAGGTCGGGCTTGAGTTCGAGAACGGCCCGCACCAGGCCCTTGCCGTATTCGCCGCCCACTTCCGCGATCTCGGAAATGCGGTCGAACATCAGCATCGGCGGCAGCGGCAATTGCGGGCCCTCGACGAACAGTTCGCCGCGGCCGCAGGCCAGAAGATCCTCGTATTCGAATTTCGATTGCCGTTGCGGCATGCTTATCCGTCTCTCCGCCGCCTCTGGCAGCTTTGCTGATTTCCTAACATATCGGGCCAAAGCGGCAAAGCCGCAGCCCGAAAACCCGCTATCTCGGCGGTGGGCGACTCAGCTGAGGCCAAGCCCCAGATAAGAAACCCGGACAGTTGCGATAAACGCAAGGTGGCGTATAATAATTACCGATGCAACGGGTGTGGTCCGGTGTCGGGCCACGCTTTTGCTATGAAAGTGTTGGTTTTGCTATGACAGAAACGCGTCGAGTACCCGGCTCTTCTTACGGCTTTGGGCCGAATGTGGCTCGGCCTGCCGTGCCGGCATCCAGCGTCACAATGGTCAAACCGCAGGGTCAGCAGGACCAAGGCGACCTCACCGGTTGTCCGTGGCACGACGTCAAATCGAAGTTGCGCGACGTCGGCTTGCGTCCGACCCGTCAGCGCATGGCGCTCGGCTGGATCCTGTTCGCCAAGGGCGATCGGCACGTGACCGCGGAAATGCTTTACGAAGAAGCGACCCGCGCCAAAGTGCCGGTGTCGCTCGCGACTGTCTACAATACGCTGCACCAATTCACCGAAGTCGGATTGCTGCGGCAGGTCGCGGTGGACGGGTCGAAGGCCTATTTCGACACCAACAATTCCGAGCACCACCACTTCTTCGTCGAAGACCAGAACGATCTCATGGACATTCCCTCGACCGACGTCGTGGTCGGCAAGGCGCCGGTGCCGCCCGAGGGCTATGAGATTGCGCGCATCGACGTTGTCGTGCGCTTGCGCCGCAAGCAGGGCTGATAATCGAAAAAGATGAGTGACGAATTGCTGCGTCCAGCGCGGCAATGCGGCTTCCGGCTGTCCTATTCGAACTTCTCGTTCGGGTAGACGCCCCACAGCTCGTTCTGCGCGATCCAGCCGTCGAAGCCGTCGCCGGAAAATTCGCACCACGTTCCGGTGCAGCGCTTGACCGTGCCCAGAACGCCGACCTGCAATTGCGCCATCACTCCGCTTTTGTCGTCGGGCTTGGCATAGAGCTCGGCGAGATCGGTTTTCGATTTCATCTGCACGGTCGCGGTGCGCTTGCCGGACAACAGCGAGTGATAGACCCAGCCCTCCGATCCGTCGGAGTCGCGGATGCGGCGCCAGTTCTCGAATTCGGCGGTAATTTCGACCGGCCAGCCGACGCGGGTATAGATCCAGGAGACGTCGTGATCCTTGTCCGGTCCGCCGCGGACGGTCACGCGGTCGGCCTTGAGACTGACAAAACGTGGAACCGGCAGCGCGCTGGTATTGTCGGTGCCCGCCGATGCGGTCGCCGCCGCGCAACTCAGCGCGGCAATCAGCACCAGCAGGAACGGTATGACCACCCGCGACAAGACGACAGCCAGCTCTCCTCGTCGCAAATTCATCGCGACACGCCTCAATCCCGTTATCTATAAGGTCGCGCCGAAAGCTCCGGCGCGCTTTGTGGGAAGCGCGGCCATCTGCTACAGAGATTTCAAAGAACCGTCTCCCGGCCGCAGTGTCGGCGAGGGGGGTTAAAGACACCTGAACGGGCGGATAAACGGGCGAAAAGTGGACTGCCCCCACTGTTGCATGCGGCTGAATTTTCAAGCTGAATTGCGACGGTCGGAACTCGCGGTTGGCGTCTGTCGTCGAGTGGCCTGAGGAACGCAAAGGGAGCGTAAGAGGCAGGGGATGGCATCGCCCAAGAAGCCGCTGGTTGTCGTCACCCGCCGCCTGCCGGACAGCGTCGAGATGCGCATGCGCGAACTGTTCGACGCGCGATTGAATTCCGACGACAAGCCGCTGAGCCCGGCCGAATTGATCCAGGCGGTGAAGACCGCCGATGTCATCGTGCCGACGGTTACCGATCACATCGACAAATCGGTGCTCAGCCAATCCGGCGAGAGGCTCAGGCTGATCGCGAATTTCGGCAACGGCGTCGACAATATCGACGTCGCCACTGCGGTGCAGCGCGGCATCACCGTAACCAATACGCCGGGCGTCCTCACCGAGGACACCGCCGACATGACCATGGCGCTGATCCTTGCGGTGCCGCGGCGCTTGGCCGAAGGCGCGCAGGTCTTGACCAGCGATCGCGAATGGACCGGCTGGAGCCCGACCTGGATGCTTGGTCACCGCATCTGGGGCAAACGCCTCGGCATTGTCGGCCTTGGCCGCATCGGCCAGGCGGTGGCGCGCCGCGCGCAGGCCTTCGGTTTGAAAATCCATTATCACGATCGCCGCCGCGTCGCGACCGAGATCGAGGAAGAATTGCACGCGACCTATTGGGAGAGCCTCGATCAGATGCTCGCCCGCATGGACATCATCTCGATCAATTGTCCGCACACGCCGGCGACCTATCATTTGCTGTCGGCGCGCCGGCTCAAGCTCATTCGTCCCGACGCCTATGTCGTCAACACCGCGCGCGGCGAGGTGATCGACGAGAACGCGCTGGCGCGGCTGATCGAGAACGAGGAAATCGCCGGCGCCGGCCTCGACGTGTTCGAGCACGAGCCGGCGGTCAGTCCGAAACTCGTCAAGCTGGCGCGCGCTGGTAAAGTGGTACTTCTGCCGCATCTCGCTTCGGCGACGCTCGAAGGCCGCGTCGACATGGGCGAAAAGGTCATTGTCAACATCAAGACCTTCCTCGACGGTCATCGCCCGCCCGACCGTGTCTTGCCATCCATGCTGTGAGCGCCCAGTTTAGAATTCAGATGTCCATCGGAGCGGTGCCGAATTTGAATATCCTGCCGCGTCGCTTTTGCTTTCTCTCGCTCATCGTTGCCGTCATCTTGCCTGCCGCCGCGTTGGCGCAGGACGATCAGATCCCGCCGGCGCAAGGCGTGCTGGCGCAAAACGGCATGGTGGTGGCGCAGGAATCGCGCGCCGCCCGCATCGGCAACGACATTCTGCAGCGCGGCGGCAATGCGGTCGATGCCGCGGTCGCGGTCGGCTTTGCGCTCGCGGTGAGCTATCCGCGCGCCGGCAATCTCGGCGGCGGCGGCTTCATGGTGATCCACCTCGCCAACGGCACCGACACCACGATCGATTATCGCGAGACCGCGCCGGGCGGCATCAATGCCAAAAGCTTTCTCGACGCGCAGGGCAATGCCGACCCGCAGAAATCGCGCGACTCCGCGCTCGCCATCGGCGTGCCCGGTACGGTCGCCGGCCTCGCGCTCGCCGAAGACAAATACGGCTCCGGCCGCTTCACGCTGGCGCAACTGATGGCGCCGGCGATCCAGATGGCGCGCGAGGGCTTCACCTTCGAAGACGACAGAGCGGAAGCGCTGCCGAACGAACGGGCGCGGCTGGTGCGCTGGCCCTCGACGGTGAAGATTTTCTTCAAATCGGACGGCAATCCGGTGTCGTCCGGCGATCGTCTGGTGCAGGGCGATCTCGCCGAAACGCTCGAGGCGATCGCGCGCGAGGGTCCGAGCGCGTTCTACGAGGGGCCGATCGCCGACGAGATCGCCGCCGCCGTACAGGCCGCGGGCGGCGTCATGACCGCCGACGATCTCGACAAGTACAGCGCCATCGAGCGCCCGGCGGTGCACGGCACCTACCGCGGCTATGACGTCGTCTCGATGCCGCCGCCGTCCTCGGGCGGCGTCGGACTGATCGAGATGCTCAACATTCTCGAAGGTTTTGATCTCGCCGCCGCCGGACAGGGCCAGGAGCTGCATTACCTGGTCGAGGCGATGAAACGCGCTTATGCCGACCGCACTTTGTTTCTTGGCGATCCCGAGAAGGTGCAAAATCCGGTCGAGCGCCTGATCTCGAAAGATTATGCCGCGGTGTGGCGCGCCACCATCGATCCGGCACACGCGACGCCGGCGAGCGCGATCCATGCCGGCGGCACGGTCGATCCCGAAGGCCACAACACCACGCATTTCTCGGTGGTCGACCGTTTTGGCAATGCGGTGTCCAACACCTACACGCTGAATTTCAGCTTCGGCCTCGGCCTCGTCGCTGAAGGCACCGGCGTGATTCTCAACAACGAGCTCGACGATTTCGCCGCCAAGCCCAATTCGCCGAATGCCTATGGCCTGCTCGGCGCGCAGGCCAACGAGCCGGGCCCCGGCAAGCGGCCGCTGTCGTCGATGTCGCCGACGATTTTGCTCAAAGACGGCAAGCCGTTCCTGGTCACCGGCTCGCCCGGCGGCAGCCGCATCATCACCACGGTTCTGCAGATCATCGTCGATGTCATCGACCGCCACATGGATATCGCGCAGGCGGTGTCGCAACCGCGGTTGCATAATCAGTGGATGCCGGATCAAGTCTATGTCGAACCCTCATTTCCGCCCGAGCTTATCGACGCGCTGCGGGCCTATGGTGACAAAGTCGTATCAGCGCGGCCGTTCACGTCGGCCAATTCGATCATGATCACGCCGCAAGGCATCATGGGCGCCGCTGATCCGCGCACCCACGGCGCGCTCGCGATCGGGAACTAGCACGCGCAAGCCCTAAGCCACAGCGAGCGACGGACTAGAACGACGCACTGTTCCGGCCAAGGCCACGATCACAAATCCGCAGAGCGCAGCAGGCGCGAGGCCCGCGACCGGCATATGCGTCAGATCCCACAGCCAGCCGCCGGCGACCGAGAGCACCATCGCGACGCTGTAGCTGATCGTGAACATGCCGGCCGAGGTGCGGTGCACGTCGTCGGGCGCGCCGAGCACCGACGGCAAAGCGAGCGTGAGGATGAGCGTCACCGCGGTGATGAAGCCGAGCAGACCCGACCAGAATACGATCCAATACCCTGTCATCGTCATCATGCCGACAATGCAGAGTGCGGCGATGCCGCCGGTCACGCGATAGGCCCATGGCTCCTTCACCAGGCGGCCGGCGAGGCCGAGCATGACGAAGGACGCCGGCAATTGGCAGAAATTGAGCGCGGTGAGCGATTTGCCGATCAGGTCGGGACGGCCGGCGGCAATGACGTAATCGGGCAGGAACGCATTGGTGACGAAATACATCGCATTGATGCTGCCGAGAATGAGTCCGAGCCGCCAGATCAGCGGCTGCCGCCAATCGGGCCACCATTTGCGATTGGTCGAAATTGCCGCTTGGCTGGTGCCGCCAAGCTTCGAGACGCAGGCGATGACAAGGAGCGCCGTCAGCAGCACCGGCGCCGACCAGGCGACGAAGCTCAAGCGCCAGCTGTCGTTCACCAATGGCAACACCAGCGGAATGGTGAGCGCGACCGCGAGCGTCTCGCCGACCAGCAGTCCGTTGGTGTAAATCGCGGTGGCGAAGCCGATGCGCTGCGGAAACCAGGTGCGCACCAGCGGCGGCAGCGACGGCTGCATGATTGCGATGCCCGCGGCCATGATCATGGTCGAGACATAGAGCGAGATCGCATCGGGATAAAAGCCGCGCGCGGCGGAGCCGAAGGCATTGATCAGAAGTCCCATCACCAGCGCCGGCAAGATGCCGAAGCGCGCGATCAGCAACGCGCCCGGCACGGCAGCGATCGCAAACAGCATCGGCGGCAGGCTCGACAGCCAGCCGATCGCGGTTTCGGACAGATGCAGATCGGCATGCAGCAGCGGCACGACCGGCGGCGTGGCGAGCACGGTCACACGCAGGCACGCGCCGCACAGCCACAGCAGGCTCAAACGGATCAGGTCGGGACGAATGATGGCTCTCTCTCCGCGCCATTAGTGCCCATTCGTTCGGGCCGGCGCCGCATTGTTCTGGTTCGACTTCTAGCCCATTTGCCGCGGTCGCGCGATCTGCGCATAGACCGCGCCGAGCGCCATCAGCAAAGCGGTGCCGAGAAACACCGCGCGCATGCCGATATGGCCGCCGACAAAACCGCCGAGAATTGGACCTGCGACCTGCCCGAAATAGTTCGACGACGTCGCGTAACCCAGCGCGCGGCCGACGATGGCGTCGGGCACGCTGTGGCGGATGATGCTGGTGACGCAGGGCATCAGCCCGCCGAGCGCGAGCCCCATGAGAAAGCGCAGGGCGACAAGCTGCCAGCCGGCAGTGACGAAGGCCTGCGGAATCAACAGCAGCGCCGCGACCGTGGTCGTGACGATGACGACCGGCCATGGCCCGATGCGGTCGGCGAGCTTGCCGAGCCGCGACGCCGACAGAATGGCGCCGAGCGCGGCCGCCGCCATCGTCAGGCCGGACACGAAGATGACGCGCGGCGCATCGACGAGCTGCCCGACATAGATCGTGATGATCGGCTCGATCGACATATTGGCGAAGGTGAGCAGGGTGCCCATCGCCAGCATGGCCAGCACCGGCTGCTTGTCGGGAATCTGCGACCATTTGGCTTCGACCGCGGCCTTCTTGGTCAGCGCCGAGCGCTTCTCTTCCTTGATGAGAAACGTGGTGGCGAGGAAGGTGAGAAAGATCACGCCGCCGGCGAGCCAGAAGGTGGCGCGAATGCCGATCAGCGGCGGCAGCGTGCCGCCGATCAAGGGGCCGACGAGACTGCCGGCCATGATGCCGGAATTGAGCATGCCGAGCGCCCAGCCGGAGCGCCGCTTCGGCGTCTGCGTCGCCACCAGGATCGTCGCGCCGGACGCATAGCCGCCGGCGACACCGGCGAACAGCCGCAGGCCGACGAGCTCCCACACATTGTGCGCCATGCCCATCAGCGACATCGCGACCGCCATGCCGAGGCTCGCGCGCACCAGCATGAGCTTTCTGCCGAAACGGTCGGCCATCCAGCCCCAGAACGGGGCGACGAGAGCCGCGGAAAAAAACGTCGCGCCGAAGGCGATGCCGGACCATTGCGCGATGGCCGCCTGATCGGTGACGCCGAGCTCGGCGATATAGATCGGCAGGAACGGCAACAGCAGCGTCATCGCCACGATGGTCGTGAACGAGCCGATCAGGCAGACGGCGAGATTGCGCCGCCAATGTTGGTCTTCCTGCTCCATCGGATCGTTCGGTTCGTTCCTGTCTCGTTTCTGGCTATTGGCCACGGGGTATAGCCGGTCTTTGCCCGGTTACGCCCGGCAAATACGCAATACAGCATGTCCGATCATGCCCTAGCGGCAAAGTTCGCCCGGCAGACATTCGCGCGCGGCGCGCTCTGGCGGGCCGGCGTTTTGCGGCGTCGCCGCGAGGATCTTCTGCCGCGCCTCCCATTGCCTGTCGCGCGGGATTGTCGTCTCGCCGCGCTTAAGACAGGCCGTCACATCGCCCTTGCAGGCGCGCGCTTTCGCGCACGGCTTGAAACCGCAACTCCGCCAGAACTTGAACACGGTGCAGTAATCGCGCCGCAGCTTCGCCTGCTCCGCCTTGAAGCGCGCCGCGTAGCGCGCGGCCGGCACGCCGTCGATTTGTTCTTTGTTCGCTCGCAGCGTTTTCATGGTGCGCAATACCCCACCTTGTCACCACCGACTTGATCCGGTGGTCCATGATGACTCGCGGCTTGCTAGATGCGACCGGAAAGATTGATCGCGCTTCGCTGCCGCATGGATTGCCGGGTCAAGCCCGGCAATGACGGAAGAAAGAACGAAAGAGACGAAGAAGAAAAAAGGGAAGCGGAACGCCGGCAGACGCTTCTTCCAACCTGCCGTGCAGCTGGCACGGCCGCGCACCCTTCGGGATGCGCTCGCCTGTCGGCGTTCCACCGCGGCTCTGACTTGCGGGCTTTCGCCCGCTGCGCGCGACTTCAGGCCAGGTTTCCTGGGACGTGGCGAGAACGCCGATCTGTAACGGTCCTCCTTCCGGAGGCAGCATCGGACGCAGTTGATGCGGGCGTTACCCGCCCCCGCCTGTCCCAGTCCAGTGGCGCACCCCACGGACCGGTCGTAGTGCCGGCCAGATGATGCCCGAAGCCGCCCGGGAGCGGCGTGTGTCGTTCCGCCCGCGGGCACCGCACTCGCTCCGCACAATCGAGAGCACCCTCGCGATGGCGTCCCTTACAGAGCGAGATTCGGAGGAGAATGTAACTGAAATAGTGACTGATGTCAATGTAAAAGTGACGAGCTTTTTAGCCCGTCATGCCCGGGCTTGTCCCGGGCATCCACGTCTTAAGTCGCGTGGAAACCAAAGACGTAGATGGCCGGAACAAGTCCGGCCATGACGCGAGAGAACCGTTGATAGGAGTCGTTCTGACATCGCGAGGCGTTGACCCCGGATGTCGCCACGCTCATTCGGGCTTGAACCCTAAGCATTCCCTTTCAGCGAGCCGCTGAGCTGGCCGTATTCGGCAAACAATTTTTGTAGGTCGCCGTTGATTGCAGGTAAGTGCCCCAAAATTTGGTTTGCTGCTACGCAGGCGCCGAGCATAGCATTGCAGGCCAAGTCAACAGTGTCCCAAAGTTCGGTTCCCTGTTCTGGCGGGCTAACATCCAAGCCCAGTATTTGTTCACCGTTTTCCTCAAAGCGCACGAGATGTCGCTTCAGCGCCACGATGGATGGGTGCGCTGCGTCTGACGAAAGCTTGCTGTAGAGCAGGTACAACTCTTTTAGTGCGCTATTTTTTGCGGTTTGCTTCGGGTTAAGAAAATTTGCCTTGGGCCAACGCGATTTGAGTCCTTTGATCCGTTTGCGAAGTTTTCCGACAAACTCCGCGTCGCCGATATGCTCGCTATCAATGCCCTCTAGTAGAAACTCTCCTTGCGAGCGAAAGCTACGCATTTGATCCAGGTGCATTGCCTTCACAAAATCATCGCCCTGTTCGATCAACGCAGCCATACAGTAGAGGTTCTCGTAACAAGAGCGCGTCAAAGTTCGCGCTTCTACAACGAGGGTTTCCTTCGTCAGAGCAATCACACCCTTGAAATTGCCCAGGGTGCGGCAAAGCAAGGCTAGCGATAGAATCTTTGGTTCACCAAAAAGCTTTTCGGTTATGTCGATCTTTGCTTCGCCGAAGATGGCATATGCGAGCGCAATAAGGCGGCCGGCAAATGCAAGCCACTGTTCTTTGGTGACTGTCGCCGTGCTCATCGTTTCCGCTTCCCAAAGTTGTCCAGCGATAGTTCCAGAACAACAATAGGGCGCGGTCATGATAATCATGCCGAGATCGCCGCGAAATAAATGTCTGGTGATTAAAGCCCCGGCGAAGGCGCGCTGTTCCGGTCAGTGCGGCCACTGCATGATCGGAACGCTGCTGATGGCATTCGCCGGTGAGCCATTGACGATCTTCGTGCTGATAGCGAGGTAGACGATGGTGTTTCGAGGTTTGTCGACGATGCGATAAATCCGCGTCGTCTTGAAAAAGATGCTGGTTTTCTCGCTGAACACTTCTTCGTTGGCACTGAGCTTCGACAGGTCAACGTCGATCGGACCGGATTGTCTGCATGACACCGAAAAATTGGAAGGATCTTCGTTCAAACCAAGCGGCTGGCCCCAGCCGCCTTTTCTGGCCTGCGCAATATGGCAGACGATGCCGGGTATTTTTGGATCTTCAAAGACGCTGACGCACACTTTGTCGTTAGGAGAAAGTGCGTTAAACGTGGTGCTGACGCAGTCCAAGTCCGTGGCTTGTGCGGCATGGACAGATATCACGGCCAATATGGCCAAAAGCCATTTCATTCGCAATTACCTCATTGGTTACGCCGGCGCCCTCTGGCTATATTTAGCCCGAGCCGGCCATGAGCGGATAGCTATTGCGGCCCGGCCGGTCGCGCGCTGGCACGCAGGCGGATTGGCCGAAGGCGTAATCCGCCATTTTTGTCTATCGTTGTGGCGGGTTACGGCTTCGCCTAACCCGCCCTACGCGCCGATCATCACCTGCTTCGCAGCGGATTGACGATCTCGATCCCTTCGAAATCTTTCTCGTTGTCGGTGACGACCACGCAGTCATTCGCTTCGGCGACGGCGGCGATGATGGTGTCCAGGCTGCTGCGTGGGCGGCCTCGCGCTGTGCCGTCCGCCATCAGACGCGCCCAGATCAAGGCGGCGGCCGCGTCGAAGGCAAGGACGCGACCGGCGAACAAAGCTTGCGGTCCTTCCGGGCCGGCGAACCAGGCTTCGAGCTCAACGCGCCGTTTGCCGGCGGGCTTCTCCAGAACACCGCGGCGGATTTCAGCGAGTGTCAGCGCACTGATGTAGAGATCGTCGTCATTCTGCTCCGCCAGCCACGCCAGCAAAGATTCGGAAGGTTTTGCCTTCGCGATATTGCTGATGATGTTGGTATCGAGCAGGTAGCGCATCGGATCGCGGATCAGATCGCATTTCAGATATCGGCGGCCCGTCCCTCTTCACGAGGACGGGTCACATCGAGGTCGGCGCCGACGAGCGGCGAGCGGCGGAGCGCCGCCAGGATGCCGCCCTTTTTCGGCGGTTCGCCGGCGATTGTTTGGCTGACGGCGGCGCGCAGGAGGGAGGCCTCGGGACCGTCTTCGGCCAGTCGGCGCGCGAGTGAGCGGATCAGGTCGCGATCACTGTCGCGGCCGAGCACCTCGAAGCGCGCAAGGCCGCGCTTGCTGAGACGCGTGCGGTAGTTCCGAATGGCGCGCTTCTGCGAGGATCCCATAACTATTCCAGCTGACGATATCCATATTATATCCAGTAATATATCCAGAAACGACCGAAACGTCAAGGAGGCGGGCTTAGCCAGCGCAGGTTCTTGCGGCACGGCCGGTCGCGCGCTAGATAGCGCTCATATTGCTTTCGCCGGACGGCGATACGCACGTAAGCGTTAACGTCACTCAACGCGCAAGATCGAACCGGCATGCCGGGTTCGGCCTGCGCGGGATGTACCCCGGGGCCGAAGTGAAAGCCGCCAAGAGGGTACTACATGATGACGCGAATTTCTCCGCCGACCGAAGTTTTGGATTCTGCGCAGCCGCTGGTTTCGCGCGTCCGTCACAGTCCGAAATTTCGGATGTTGACAGTCGCGCGCATTCGCGATCTCACCCCGCATATGCGGCGGATCACGCTCACCGGCGAAGACCTCGCGGGCTTTGTCAGTGCCGGGTTCGACGATCACGTCAAGCTGTTCTTCCCGCGGCCCGGAGACGACGAGCCGGCGCGTCCGGCGATGGGCGCCGACGGCCGCAGCGTCTGGGCTGATGAGAGCCGCAAGCCGCCGTCGCGCGATTTCACGCCGCGCCGCTACGACGCGGCGGCGGGTGAATTGGACATCGATTTTGCCTTGCACGAGAGCGGCCCGGCCACCGATTGGGCGGCCGATGCGCGGCCGGGAGCGAAGCTCGGCGTCGGCGGCCCGCGCGGCTCGTTCGTGATTTCAACGGCCTTCGATTGGCATCTCTTGATCGGCGACGAAACTGCAATCCCCGCGATCGGCCGGCGGCTCGAAGAACTGCCTGCCGCGGTTCATGCCGTCGTGGTGGTGGAGGTCGCCAATGCCAGCGAACAAATGTCTTTCGCTTCGAACGCTTCAGTTGACGTGACATGGGTGCGCCGCGACGGCGCCCGGCCCGGATCGGCCGATGGCCTCGACCGCGCGGCGCGTGCGCTGCGGCTGCCGCCGGGTCAAGGCTACGCCTGGGTCGCGGCCGAGACCGCCGTCGCCAAGCAGCTTCGCCGGACGCTGATCGAACGCGGCGCCGATAAAAGATGGCTGCGCGCGGCCGGCTACTGGAAACAAGGCGCCGAGGCGACGCACGACATGCATGACGACTAGCGATCCGGTCGCAGAAGCCACTAGGCGTGTGCGTTTGATTTAAATGGAGCGGGCGAAGGGATTCGAACCCTCGACCCCAACCTTGGCAAGGTTGTGCTCTACCCCTGAGCTACACCCGCATCCGAGAAGGGTAAACGGCCGGCCGCTTTAACGGCCGGGCGGAAAGCTATGCCAAAGCCGGCCCGGTTTTGCAACCTTCGCAGGCTCGGCGTATGGAGAAGCCGCCACATCCGGCGGATTTCCGCCGCAAAGCGGCCGCAACGCATCGAAATCCCTCTTCCGTCCGCTCGCAACCCCGCAATGCCCGCCTCGCCTGACGACCTGTTCGCCTATCTGGCCAGCCTCGATATCCCGCACCGGACCGCCTGGCACGAGGCGGTCTTCACGGTCGAGGAGGGGCGGGCGCTGCGCGGCGATGCGCAAGGTACCGATAGTCCGGCGGGCATACCAAGAACCTGTTCGTGCGCGACAAGAAGGGCGTGCCTTTTCTCGTCGTGGCGCAGGACGACACCGCGATCGAACTCAAATCGCTGCACCGGCGGCTTGGCGCCACCGGCCGGTTCTCGTTCGGCTCAAGCGAATTGATGCAGGATCTGCTTGGGGTGACGCCCGGTTCGGTGACGCCGTTCGCCGTCATCAACGACACCGGCCATCGCGTCACCGTGGTGCTCGATTCGCGACTGATGGCGCATGACATCCTGCATTTCCATCCGCTCACCAATACCGGCACGACGACACTTTCGAAGGCCGACCTGCTCAAATTCCTTAACGCCACCGGGCACCCGCCGCGGATCGAAGTCCTGACGGGGGAATAGGAACCACCGATTGCATTTGGGCGGTTTTCTTCCCATTTAAACGGCGAACAGGGCGCATTCCGGCCTGCGGGACCCGCCACGGGCGGCGCGCCGGGAAAAATTTTATTCGGGCATGATGTTTTCGCAAAACCGGCTTTCCCTTTCCGGGATCATGCTCTAGGGCAAGGACCATGTTGCAAGAAGCACAGACCGCCGTCGCCGACACGTCCGTCAAGGACACGACGACACAGACATTCGTTAAGGACGTCATCGAGGAATCCAAGCGCCAGCCGGTGCTGGTCGATTTCTGGGCGCCGTGGTGCGGGCCGTGCAAGCAGCTCACGCCCGTGCTCGAAAAGGCTGTCAAGGCGGCCAAGGGCAAGGTGAAGCTCGTCAAGATGAATATCGACGAGCACCCGGCCATTCCCGGCCAGATGGGCATCCAGTCGATCCCGGCCGTGATCGCCTTCGTCAACGGCCAGCCGGCCGACGGCTTCATGGGCGCGCTGCCGGAAAGCCAGGTCATCGCCTTTCTCGAACGGCTGACCAAGGACCGCATCGGCGGCGAGGAAAAGGATCTGCTCAAGGCGGCCGATGCCGCGCTCGCCGCGGGCGATGCCGCAGGCGCCGCCGAGCTTTATTCGCAGCTTCTCGCCGAGGATGCCGAGCAATGTGCCGGCGCTGGCTGGCCTCGTGCGCTGCTATGTCGAAACCGGCGCGCTCGATCAGGCCAAGCAGACGCTGGCCATGGTTCCGGAGGCCAAGCGCAACGATGCCGCGGTCGGCGCCGCGCGCGCCGCGCTCGAACTTGCCGAGCAGGCCAAGACGCTCGGGCCGGTCACCGAGCTCGAACAGAAAGTCGCCGCCAATCCGCTCGATCATCAGGCGCGTTTCGATCTGGCGCTGGCGCTCAACGGCAAGGGCCAGCGCCTCGACGCGCTCGAACAGCTGATCTCGATCGTCAGGCGCGACCGCAAATGGAACGATGACGGCGCCCGCAAGCAGCTGGTGCAGTTCTTCGACGCCTGGGGCCCGACCGACGAAGCCACGATCGAAGGCCGCAAGAAGCTGTCGTCGATTTTGTTTGCGTAACGTTGCGTCTCTTCCGTCATCCTGAGGCGCGAGCGTCGCGCGCCTCGAAGGATGCCGGCCGCGCGCCGGGACACGGGACTACGGCATGCCGATGCATACGATCTACAAAGGGCCGGACGATCTTCCCAACGTGATCCCGGTATTCCCGCTGCCGGGCGCGCTGCTGTTGCCGCGCGGGCAGATGCCGCTGAACATTTTCGAGCCGCGCTATCTGGCGATGACCGATGACGCCTTGCGCGGGCCGCATCGCCTGATCGGCATGATCCAGCCCGATGCCGCGCATCCCGGTCCCGACAAGGACAAGCCGCAGCTGTTCCATGTCGGCTGCGTCGGGCGGATGACGCAATTCGCCGAAAGCGGCGACGGCCGTTATCTCATCCAGCTCACCGGCGTCGCGCGCTTTCGCATCGCGGAAGAGCTTGCCGTCACCACGCCCTATCGCCAGTGCCGCGTCACCTATCAGCCCTTCATCGACGATTTCACCGCGCGCAAGGGTGAGGACGAAGTCGACCGCAAGTCGCTGCTGCGCGCCCTGACGTCCTTTCTCAAGGCCAATAATCTCAAGGCCGACTGGGAAGGCATCGAGAACGCGCCGAACGAGGCGCTGGTCAATGCGCTGGCGATGATGTCGCCCTATGACGCCGCCGAGAAACAGGCGATGCTCGAAGCGCCGGACCTGAAGACACGCGCCGAAATTTTGGTCGCCGTCACCGAGATCGAGCTCGCCAAAGGCAAGACGCCCGGCGAAACGCCATTGCAGTAATTTGGCAATAAATTCGGCAATAATCCGGAGCGCTTTCATGTCCGACCGTCCCGCCGACAGTGTCGATCCAAAGCTTCTCGAAATCCTGGTCTGTCCGCTGACCAAGACGCCGCTCGAATATGACGCCGCAGAAGCAGGAGCTGATCTCGCGGGCGGCGAAGCTCGCCTATCCGATCCGCGACGGCATCCCGATCATGCTGCCCGAAGAGGCGCGGCGGCTCGATTGACATTCAATACAAGACGCTTCTCCATCGTCACCCGCGGGCTTGACCCGCGGGTCCATGCCGCGCTGCCGCATGGATTGCCGGGTCAAGCCCGGCAATGACGAATGAAATTGCGGAGGGAAGTAGTGATCAAAGTCTGGGGCCGAAACACTTCGTCGAATGTGCAGAAGGTGATGTGGGCGATCGGCGAAATCGGGCTGCCGCATGAGCGCATCGATGTCGGCGGGTCGTTCGGCAAGAATCGCGAGGCCGAATATTTGGCGATGAATCCGAATGGGCTGGTGCCGACGCTTCAGGAAGAGGACGGCTTCCTGCTGTGGGAATCGAACTCCATCGTGCGCTATCTCGCCGCTAAGCATAAATCCACCGTGCTCGAGCCTGCCGACCTGCGCGGGCGGGCGCTCGCCAGCAAATGGATGGATTGGCAGCTTTCGGTCTGCGGCCCCGCCATCACGCCGGTGTTCTGGAATCTGATCCGCACGCCGCCGGAGAAACGCGATCATACCGCGATCGAAGAGGGCAAGAAGAAAAGCACGGTCGCATTCGGCATGATGGACGAGCAACTCGGCAAGACCGCTTATCTTGCCGGCGACGCGTTCTCCTATGGCGACATTCCCGTCGCCATCATGGCCTATCGCTATCGGCAGCTCGTGCCCGACCGGCCGCCCTTGCGCAATTTCGAGCGCTGGTATGCGGCGATCTCGTCGCGCCAGGCGTTCAAGGACCAGGTCGCCAGCGTGCCGCTGTCGTAACCGCTGTCATTCCGGGGCACGCGAAGCGTGAACCCGGAATCCATACTCACAGTGCAAGAGGCTCTTGCACCGCGCCTTTCTCCACACAGCAGGGATTATGGATTCCGGGTTCCGGCCTAAGGCCGGCCCCGGAATGACGGCTTACTCCGCCGCCGCGCGCGCGCCGCCGGAATGCGCCGAGACGATGTAGTCCATCGCCGCCTGCACGCCGCCTTTCTTGTGCGGGATGCCGGCAAGCGACAGCGCCATTTCGGTCGCGGCGAGCGCGCCGAGCTGCCAGGTATCGTTGACATCGCCCAGATGGCCGATGCGGAAATATTTCTTGGCATAGGGGCCGAAGCTTGCGCCGTAAGAGATATTGAACGTCTCGAGCGCCAGCCCGCGGAACGCGTCGGCATCATGGCCCTCGGGCAACAGCACGGCGGTGATGGTCGGCGAATAATACTTCGCATCGCGGCAGAGGATGTCGAGACCCCAGGCGCGCACCGCGCGCCGCGTCGCTTCGGCAAGCCGGTGATGGCGCGCGAACACGTTGTCGAGGCCTTCCTCGTGCAGCATGTCGATCGATTCGGCGAGGCCATAGAGCATCTGCGTCGCCGGCGTGTAGGGGAAGAAGCCCTGCTTGTTCATGGTGAGCATGTCGTCCCACGACCAGAACGACTTGGTGAGCTTCGAGGTCTTCGCCGCCGCCAGCGCCTTGTCGCTGATGGCGTTGAACGACATGCCGGGCGGCAGCATCAGGCCCTTCTGCGCGCCGCCGACGGTGACGTCGACGCCCCATTCGTCGTGGCGATAGTCGGTCGAGGCCAGCGAAGAAATGGTATCGACCATCAGCAGCGCCGGGTGGCTCGCGGCATTGATGGCCTTGCGGATCGGATCGATCGGCGTCAGGCAGCCAGTCGCGGTTTCATTGTGCAGCACGCAGACCGCTTTGATTTCGTGCGCCTTGTCCTTGCGCAGATGCTCTTCGATCGCCGCCGCGTCGGCGCCGGTGCGCCAATCGCCGGGGATGAATTCCGGCGTCAGGCCGAGCTTCTCCGCCATCGTCTTCCACTGCGTGGCGAACTGGCCGGTCTCGACCATCAGCACCTTGTCGCCGGGCGACAGCGTGTTGACGAGGGCGGCTTCCCAGGCGCCGGTACCGGTCGCGGTATAGATGATGACCGGATTGGCGGTCTTGAAAATGGTCTTGATGCCGTCGAGGCAACGCTTGCCGAGCTTGGCGAATTCCGGGCCGCGATGATCGATCAGCGGCATGTCCATCGCGCGCATCACCCGGTCGGGCAGCGGCGTCGGGCCAGGGATCTGCAGGAAATGACGCCCGGCGGCGCGCGAAGTGTTCTGCGGCATAGTCGAGACTCCTTCGGACTTGTTCGATTGGCCCCGGCGGCGCATGTCCGAAAAGCGCCAGTGGCTTGTGGTTGTCGGTTCGTAGTGTCGGCTTGTGGCGTTGAATAGCGAATGCGACATTGCGGTCAAGTCTATTCGACGTGACCGTTAGGGCTTTGTTATTACGTCGAATTTGGGCATTAGCCCAAGGGGGGACAAGGGAGGGCAAGGTGCCGGCGCGGTTAATCCAAAGCAACGAAAGCCCGCTGGAGAGGAAGCTCAACGCCGAACAGACCGGCGACGTGCGCTTCGATGCGTTCACGCGTGGGCGCTATTCCACGGACGCGTCGCATTATCAGATCATGCCGCTCGGCGTGGTGACGCCGCGCACGATCGAGGAGGCCGATCGCGCGATCGGAATTTGCCGCGCGGAAGGCGTGCCGGTGACGCCGCGGGGCGGCGGCACCTCGCAGGCCGGGCAGGCCGTCAATCGCTCGGTGATCGTCGACTGCTCGCGGCACATCAACGATGTGCTCGAGGTCGACACCGTCAATCGGCGCTGCGTCGTCGAGCCGGGCATCGTGCTCGACGAACTCAATCGCAAACTGAAGCCGACCGGCCTGTGGTTTCCGGTCGATATTTCCACCGCCTCGCGCGCCACGATCGGCGGCATGGTCGGCAACAATTCCTGCGGCGCGCGCTCGCTGCGCTACGGCAATACGCGCGAGAACGTGCTGTCGATCGACGCCGTGCTGCCCGACGGCACGCATGCGCATTTCGGCCGCATCGGCGACGCGAACGTCAACGTGCCGCAAGCCTTGGTGCGCGATCTTCTCGCCATCGCCGCGCGCGAGGCTGATGAAATCGAGCGCCGCTTCCCGAAAGTGCAGCGCCGTGTCGGCGGCTACAATCTCGATGCGCTGGTGCCGGGGCGCAACGACATCAATCTCGCGCATCTCCTCGTCGGCTCCGAAGGCACGCTCGCTTTCTCGACCAAGATCGAACTGAAGCTCTCGCCGCAACTCGGCCGCCGCGCGGTGGGCGCGGTTCACTTCGGCAGCTTTCACGAGGCGATGGCGGCGGCGCAATATATCGTCAAGCTCAATCCGATCGCAGTCGAGCTGATCGACCGCACCATGCTCGCGCTGGCGCGCGACATTGCGATGTTCAGGCCGACGGTGGATGCGTTCCTGCGCGGCGATCCGGAAGCAATCTTGTTTGTCGAATTCGCCGAAGACGACGCCGAGAATGCGCGGCGGCTGAAACAGCTCACCGAACTGATCGGCGATCTCGGTATCGCTTGGGACAGCACCGGCGCCAAATGGGGCGGCGTGGTCGAGGTGCTCGACGCCAAATTGCAGGCGGCGATCACCGAGGTGCGCACCGCGGGGCTCAACATCATGATGTCGATGAAGGAGGCCGGCAAGCCGATCTCCTTCGTCGAGGACTGCGCGGTGCCGCTGGAGCATCTCGCCGACTATACGGCGCGGCTGACCGAAGTGTTCGAGAAGAACGGCACCCGCGGCACCTGGTATGCGCATGCCGCGGTCGGCTGCCTGCATGTGCGGCCGGTGCTCAATCTGCGTCTCGACAAGGACGTGCATGCGATGCGCGCGATTGCCGAAGAGGCCTTCGCCATGGTGCGCGAATATAAAGGCTCGCATTCCGGCGAGCATGGCGACGGCATCGTGCGCTCGGAATTCCATGAGTTCATGTTCGGCGCTGAACTGGTCCACGCCTTCGAGGAGGTGAAGGACCGCTTCGATCCGCAAAACCTGTTCAATCCCGGCAAGATCGTCCGCGCCCCGAAATTCGATGACCGCGGCAATTTCCGCTACGGCAAAGATTATCGTGCCGAGGAACTGGCCACGGCGCTCGACTGGTCGGCCTATCCCGGCGCCGGCGGCGGTTTCCAGGGCGCGGTCGAGATGTGCAACAACAACGGCGCCTGCCGCGCGCTCGCCGGCGGCGTGATGTGCCCGAGCTACCGGGTAACGCGCGACGAGCGCGACGTCACGCGCGGCCGCGCCAATTCGCTTCGGCTCGCCATCACCGGCCAGTTGGGGCCGGATGCGCTCACTTCGGATGACATGGCAGAGACGCTGAAACTCTGCGTCTCCTGCAAGGCCTGCCGGCGCGAATGCCCGACCGGCGTCGACATGGCGCGCATGAAGATCGAAGTGTTGCGCGCGCGGGCGGAGAAATTCGGCTTGTCGCTGCATGATCGCCTGGTCGGCTATCTGCCGCGCTATGCGCCTTATGCGGCGCGGCTATCGTGGCTGCTCAATCAGCGCGATGCCTTGCCCGGTGCCGCAAAACTGTCCGAGGCGGTCGCGGGGTTCAGCGCGCAGCGCAGCCTGCCGAAATGGCGTGCGGATTATTTTAGGGAACCGCAGCCGTCATGGCCGGGCTTGTCCCGGCCATCCACGTCTTCCTCAACGAAAGTCGTGGATGCCCGCGACGAGCGCGGGCATGACGGCGGAGAAGCGGGCGACGTCGTTCTCTTCGCCGACACGTTCAATCGCTATTTCGAACGCGAGAATATCGACGCCGCGCTCGCCGTGCTCAACGCCGGCGGCTATCGCGTTCATTTCGCCACGCCGGCCGGCGAGCGCCCATTGTGTTGCGGCCGCACGTTTCTCTCCGTCGGCAAAGTCGGATGAAGCGCGTCGGGAGGCCGAGCGCACGTTGGCAGCGCTCGCTCCGTTCGTGAGCAAAGGCATTCCGGTGCTCGGCCTTGAACCGAGCTGCCTGTTCAGCTTCCGCGACGAAATTCCGGCCTTGCTGAAGAGCGACGCGGCGCGGCAAGCTGGCCGACCACGCGCTATTGTTCGAGGAGTTTTTGGCGCGCGAGGCGGCCGCAGGCAAGCTCGCTCTGCCGCTTGCGCCGATGAAGAAGCGCGCGCTGCTGCACGGCCATTGTCATCAGAAATCGTTCGATACGATGAGCGCCGTCGAGGCGGCGCTCAGGCTCATTCCCGCACTCGAGGTCGCGCAAATCGAATCGAGCTGCTGCGGCATGGCCGGCGCCTTCGGCTATCACGCCGATACGATCGATGTCTCGCGCGCCATGGGCGAATTGTCATTGTTGCCCGCAGTGCGAAAAGCGCCCGACGACGCCATCATCGTCGCCGACGGCACGTCCTGCCGGCATCAAATTCACGACGGCGCCGGCCGCGAGGCCATTCACGTCGCGCGTGTCCTGGCGCAATGCCTTAACAACACATAAACGCCGGCAGCGGTCTCCTACGATTTTCATAAGCAAACCTTAGCTCGCGGGCGATAGGTGATAGTGCGATAGTGAAGGCGCCGCCAATGCTTTTGGAGGACATCGCTCAAAATCGCGCCGAGCGCCGCGCCCGGATTCCGCAATGGACGGCAGCGGCCGCGTCCGACGATGTGGCCGCCCAGGTGAATTTGGCCTGGGAATATGCCCGCGGTGACATTCTCGGTTTGGATGTTGCGACGGCTTGGCATTGGTTCGAGCGGGCGGCGGCGTCCGGCGAAGAAGAGGCGCTGGTCAATCGGGCGCGCTTCCTGCAGCTCCGCGGCGTGCCCGAGGGCGTGCGTGAGCTTCGTCAGCTCGCGGCCAAGGGAAATTGGGAGGCGCAGTTCTGGCTGGGGCAGCACTATCAATGGCGGCGTGGTCGGCTGAACAAGCTGAGGGCCGTGGTTTGGTTCGATCGATCTGTAAAAAGCGGAAATGCTCCGGCCGAGATCGCTAAGCTAGCCGAATTGACGCGAATTGCCCTCTTTGGTCAAAGCCCATTTTCGCGCTGAAAGAACTGGTGGCGTTGGTGGCAACGGTTTGGCGATTGACCCGTAGTGAGCAACAGCCCGAAGTTTATGCGCGGCTGCTGTACCGCTTGAAGAAAAGAAACAACTAAGGCCCGTCGAGTCCTGATATCACCGCTCCTGCTCCAGCGCGCTCTCGTGCCAGTGGCGCAGCGCTAAATAATTGATGAGCGACAGCAGATAAAAGATCGCGATGCCGGCGACCGAGAGCAGCAGCAGCGCCGCGAACATGCGCGGGATGTTGAGGCGATAGCCGGCCTCGGCGATCCTATAGGCGAGGCCCGAGCCGGCGCCGGCCGAGCCGGCGGCGATCTCCGCCACCACGGCGCCGATCAGGGACAGGCCGCCGGCGATGCGCAAGCCGCCGAGAATATAGGGCAGCGCCGACGGCAATTTCAGGTGCCAGAGCTTCTGACCGCGCGAGGCGTCATAGAGCGCGAACAGGTCGGTGAGATTGCGGTCGACGGAATTCAGCCCGAGCGTGGTGTTCGCCAGCACCGGAAAGAACGCCACGATCCAGGCGCAAGCGAGCACGGCGAGCGGTTGCGGCAGGTAGATGAGAAGCAGCGGCGCAACGGCGACGACCGGCGTCACCTGTAGGATCACCGCATAAGGATAGAGCGAATATTCAAGCAGCCGGAACTGATTGAACAGCACGGCGAGGCCGACGCCGCCGATCGCCGCCAGCAGAAAGCCTTCGAACGTGGTGAGCAGCGTCACCAGCAGCGATTGGAACAGCAGGGACCAGTCGGCAATCAGCGTTTGCAAAATGAGCGCGGGCGCTGGCAGCACGAAAGGCGGGATATGTCCGATGCGGACGACGGCTTCCCACACCAGAAGAACCAGCGCGAGGACGATGATCGGCAGTGCGAAACGCAGCGCGCGATCATGGTTTCGTGTTGCCGCTTGGGAATGAGCGGAGGGAGGCTCATTGCTCATTTCTCGCCTCCAGCCGCCATTGCCTGCGCCAAGGCGTCCGAAGTGCGGCGCGCGAAAGCGCCATATTCGGCCGAGGTGCGAAAGCTCTGATCGCGCGGATAGGGCGCATCAATGGCGAGCTCGGCGAAGGCGCGACCGGGTCGCGCCGCCATGACGACGATGCGGCTCGACAGGAAGACCGACTCGAACACCGAATGCGTCACGAACACGACCGTCATGCGCAGTGCCTGCCACACTTCCAGCAGGTCATTGTTGAGCTTAAAGCGGGTGATCTCATCGAGCGCCGCGAACGGCTCGTCCATCAGCAGCAGTTCCGGCTCGGTGACGAGCGCGCGGGCAATCGACACGCGCATGCGCATGCCGCCGGAGAGTTCGCGCGGATAGGCTTGCGCGAAACTTTGCAGGCCGACGCGATCGAGCGCGGCGTTGACGCTCGCCCGTGCCTGATCGCGCGGAAACGCCTTTGAGCTTGAGCGGCAGCAGCACGTTGCTGAAGACCGTGGTCCACGGCATCAGGGTCGGCTCCTGGAACACAAAGCCGATCCGCCTTTCGTTAGTTGAGCTGGCTTGTTTTGGCCTTGCTTGCGTCTGATGCCACCTGACGCTCCCCGCGCTCGGATCGCTCAAGCCGGCAATGATCCGCAGCGCCGTCGATTTGCCGCAGCCCGAAGGCCCGAGCAGCGACAAAAACTCGCCCTGCCGCACGTCGAGATCGAGGCCGGCAAGCGCCACCGTGCTGTTCGGAAAAGTCTTGCCGACATCATGCAGCGCGACAACGGACGGGGCGGCGGACACGGGCATTGTTATTTTTGGCGTTATTGTTTGGGCCGCAGATCGAGCCCGATTTTCTTGTCGACGAATTGCAAAGTGTAGCCCTTCTTGTAATCGAGCTCGGCCTTGACGACGCCTGAGCGCACCATCTCGTCGAAGAATTCCTTATAGCGCGCGTCGGTCATGGCGCCGACACCGAGCGTGGCCGCATCGCCGGAATCGACAATGCCGTATTGCTTCATCTTGGCGACGGAATAGGCGAGCAGATCGTCGCTCATGTCCGGATTGTATTTCTTGATCAGCGCATTGCCGGCGGAATTGTCGTTATAAATGTAGTTGGTCCAGCCGATGATCGAGGCATCGACAAAGCGCTGCACCAGATCGGGCTTCTTGTCGACGAGGTCGCGCCGCGTTTCGATCAGCGTCGAATAGGCGGAAAAGCCCTGGTCGGCGAGCAGGAATACTTTCGGTGTGAACTTCGCCTGCTTCTCGATGGCGAAAGGTTCCGATGTCACGTAGCCCTGCATGGCGCTTTTCTTGTCCAACAGGAACGGCTGCGCATTGAACGTATAAGGCTTGACCTCCGACTCCTTGAATCCGTAGTCGGCTTTCAGCCATTGAAAATAGCTGGCAATGCCTTCCTGCGAGATGAACAGCGTCAGGTTCTTCAGGTCGGTGAATTTGTCGATGCCCTGATCGGGATGCGCGATCAGGACCTGCGGATCCTTCTGAAACAGCGCCGCGACTTCGACCGTCGGAATATTGTTCGCCACCGCGTCGAAGCTCTGCAGCGTATTGGCGCTGAGGAAGAAATCGATCTTGCCGACCGGCAGCAGGATGCGGTTGTTGGCGTTCGGGCCGCCGGGCACGATGGTGACATCGAGCCCGTATTTGCGATAGGTGCCGTCGGCTAGCGCCTGGTAGAAGCCGCCTTGCTCGCCCTCGGCGAGCCAGTTGGTGCCGAAGGCGACCTTGTCGAGCGCTTGCGCATGGGCCGGACTGAGCGCGACGAGAGACGTCGTCAGCGCTGCCGCGAATGCAGCGAACGCGCTCCGAAAAGCCCCGGCAGACCGCATCTGTTACCCCCGTTTTCTCAGGCGATTGGACCATAAAGCATGATTGCGGAAAAAGCCCGTACCCGGCTTGGTCCTCGGTTTAGAAGCCAGGGTACAGCGCCGGTTTTCGGGTAAGATCGCGCCTGCGCGAGAAACCGGCTCAACCGGCGAAGAAATTCGGCAAGCGAGATTTAAGAGACATTGATGCTGCCCAAACGCAACTGGATGGACATGACCTGGCCGGAGATTGCCGAGGGCGAGACGGCGCGCTGGATCGCGGTCTTGCCGCTCGCCGCGGTGGAGCAGCACGGGCCGCATCTGCCGCTCGGCGTCGATACATTCATTGCCGAAGCCTATCTGGAGCGCGATCGGCAAGATATTGCCCGCCGACTTGCCGGTCACTTTTCTGCCGGTGCAGCGGATCGGCGTCTCGGCCGAGCATCTGTCATTCCCCGGCACGCTCACGCTTTCGGCAACGACCGCGATCGCGGTTTGGACCGAGATCGGTGAAAGCCTGGCGCGGGCGGGACTGCGCAAGCTCGTTCTGGTCACAAGCCACGGCGGCAATGTCGCGGCCATGGAAGTGGTGGCGCGCGAATTGCGCACGCGGCGCAATATGCTTGCCGTCACCGTCGGCTGGCATCGCTTCGGTTATCCGGACGGCACGTTCACGCCGGACGAGAAAAAGCACGGCATTCATGGCGGCGACATCGAAACCTCGCTGATGCTCGCGGCGAAGCCGGACACCGTGCACATGGACAAGGCGCCCAATGCGGTGCCGGCGACAATCGCAATGTCGGAGGAATTTAAATGGCTCGGCGCCTACCGGCCGGCGGGCTTTGCCTGGATGACGCAGGACATCAACCCGACCGGTGCGGTCGGCGATGCAACGCTGGCCACTGCCGCGAAAGGCGATGCAGCTTTCGCGCATGGCGCCGAAGCCTTCGTACAATTGCTGCGTGAGATCGATCGCTTCGATTTGTCGCGATTGCGCGAGGGACCGCTCACCGCAAAGTAACGTCATGACGCTTTCGTGCGGTGGGCTATAATAAGGTCGCCGGGTGAGCGGTTTAATCAGTCGTCGCGATTGCGGAGAGCACATCATGTTTGTCAAAACCAAAGACGGCGTCGAAATCTTTTACAAAGATTGGGGCAAGGGCCAGCCCATCGTGTTCAGTCACGGTTGGCCGCTGTCGGCCGATGATTGGGACGCGCAAATGCTGTTTTTCCTCAATCACGGCTATCGCGTCATTGCCCATGATCGCCGTGGCCACGGCCGCTCGACCCAAGTGGGCGACGGCCACGACATGGATCACTATGCCGACGATCTCGCCGCGGTGGTCGCACATCTCGATCTGAAGAACGCCATTCACGTCGGTCATTCCACCGGCGGCGGCGAAGTGGTGCACTATCTCGCGCGCCACGGCGAGAGCCGCGTGGCGAAAGCGGCCATCATCAGCGCGGTGCCGCCGTTGATGGTGCAAACGCCGGCCAATCCGAAGGGACTGCCGAAAAAGGTATTCGACGATTTCCAGGTGGCGCTCGCGGCCAACCGCTCGCAATTCTATCGCGACGTCGCCTCCGGCCCCTTCTACAATTACAACAAGACGGGCAAGCCCGCCGAGGCGACCGTCGCCAACTGGTGGCGGCAAGGCATGATGGGGGGAGCCAAGGCGCATTACGATGGCATCGTCGCCTTCTCGCAGACCGATTTCACCGAGGACCTGAAGAAGATCGGCGTCCCGGTGCTGGTGATGCACAGCGAGGACGATCAGATCGTTCCTTACGTGGCCGCCGGTCCGCTTTCGGCCAAGCTTTTGAAGAACGGCACGCTCAAGACCTATAAGGGCTTCCCACACGGCATGCCGACCACGCAGGCGGAGACGATCAACGCCGATCTGCTGGCGTTTTTGAAGGCATAGCCGTCATTCCGGGGCGCGCGATAGCGCGAACCCGGAATCTATACTCCCTGTTTCCGGGGATGAGCTCTGCGTCAACTCTGCGTGTTCTGTGAATATGGATTCCGGGTTCGGCCCTTTCGGGCCGCCCCGGAATGACCACTGGGTTGTTACGCCGCGATCCTCACATATTCGAAGTCACCGGGCTTGTTGTCGATGCCGACGCGCGGCGGCGCGATCCAGCTGGCGAATTTGCCGGGCTCGACGACCTGAGTCATTAGGCTGCCGATGAAGTCGCCGTCGTCTTTCGACGGCAGCCATCCGCGGTGATCGCGATTCCACCCCGCCTCGTCGATCAGCTTACCGGCCGGAGAGATTTTCACGTCCTTGAACTCGCCGATCTGGCGGTGGAAGCCGACATGCGGCAGTTCAAGCTTGAACGCGACCCCGGTGCGCTCGAAAATCTTGTTCCAACGGTCGAGCCCGCGCTGGCAATCGGCGGTGTAGTCGTCGCGCAGCCGCATATTGATGGCGGTCAGCGCCGGCTCGTTGATGCGCTTGATCTCGCCGTCGACGAATTTGAGCACCGGATAGGTCGCGCTGTCGAGCCGATGATCGTCGTCGATCTTGGTTTCCTGGAAACGGCCTTTCACGCCTGCGGTGAATGCGTTCGCCGCGTTGGTCGAAACTTCCGAGCCGAACAGGTCGAGCGACAGCGAATAATGCAGGTTGAGCTTCTTCTGGATGGTCGGCAGGTCGATGACGCCGAGATCGCGGATTTTCTCGATGTCGTTCGGGTCGTCGATGCCGGCCGCCTTCATCGCCTCGCAAGTGCGCTGCACGGTGCGGCCGACGCCGGTTTCGCCGACGAACATGTGATGCGCTTCCTCGGTCAGCATGAAGCGGCAGGTGCGCGACAGCGGATCGAAGCCGGATTGCGCCAGGCTTTCGAGCTGCATCTTGCCGTCGCGGTCGGTGAAGAAGGTGAACATGTGGAACGACAGCCAATCCGGCGTCGCCTCGTTGAAGGCGCCGAGCATGCGCGGCTTGTCGGCGTCACCGGAACGGCGTTGCAGCAATTCGGCGGCTTCCTCGCGGCCGTCGCGGCCAAAGTACTTCTGCAGGATATAGACCATCGCCCAGAGGTGACGGCCTTCCTCGACATTGACCTGGAAGACATTGCGCATGTCGTAGAGCGACGGCGCGGTCTTGCCGAGATGGCGCTGCTGCTCGACGGAGGCTGGCTCGGTGTCGCCCTGGATCACGACCAGCCGCCGCAGCATGGCGCGATATTCGCCGGGGATGTCCTGCCAGGCCGGCTCGCCGTAATGGCGGCCGAACGGAATCTTGCGGTCCTCTTCCTTCGGCGCCAGCAGAATGCCCCAGCGGTAATCGGGCATCTTCACGTAATCGAATTTGGCCCAGCCTTTGGGATCGACCGAGACGGCGGTGCGCAGATAAACCAGCGCGTCCTGGAAGCCCTCCGGCCCCATATCCTTCCACCAGTCGATATAGCCCGGATGCCAGCTTTCCAGTGCGCGCAGCACCTGGCGGTCCTCGGCGAGATTGACGTTGTTTGGAATCTTGGTCGTGTAATCGACGTTCTCGATGTTCATGACACTGGCTCCTGATTGCGCTCCTGATCACACCCGCTTGGTATCGAAGACCGGCTTCTGTCCGGTGCCGTAGCGTTTCAGCGCGCCGTGTTCGCCGATGGCGTTGGGGCGCTGGAAAATCCAGTTCTGCCACGCGGTGAGCCGCGCGAAGATTTTCGATTCCATGGTTTCCGGTCCGGCGAAGCGCAGATTGGCTTCGAGCCCGGTGAGACCGTCCGGCGAGAAGCTGGCGCGCTCTTCCAGGAACACCCGCACCTCGTCGTCCCAGTCGATATCGTCGAGCGCGAAAGTGACGAGGCCGAGCTCTTGCGCCGCTGCGGCATCGAGCATCTTGCCACGCGCTGCTTTGGCCGCCTCGACGCTTTGTGGCGTGGCGAGGAAACGGCATTGCAGCCGCGTGAGCCCGTTCGACATCGGATAGGGGCCGAAATTGACATCGGAAAGCGCGATGGCCGCGGCCGGCTTGTTGTCGCCCCCCTCCCTGACCCTCCCCCGCTTGCGGGGGAGGGAAGGGAGGGGGTCAGCATGTAGGAGCGGTCGCTCGCCAGTGGCAGTTCGGCGAGCGTGCCGGCAAAGCACGAGCCCGGCTCGATCAGCGTCACCAGCGAGCGCGAGGTAAGATCGATGCGCTTGAGCACACGCTTCCACAGATGCCGGATCTCGCGCGCGAGCCAATGGTCCTTGTTGGTGTCGAGGAATTGGTCGTAGGCGAGAACTTGCGTCGGATCGCCCGTGGACTTGAACACGATCGCGGCGATATCGAGCTCGTTGATGCGGATGTGCAGGATCGCGTCGTCAATCTCGCGCGCGAGCTGCAGCGGCCAGAACTCCGCGCCCTGCGCCACCATGGCGTCGGCCGACGCCGGCAGCGGCGCTGTCGGGCCGCGCAAGGTGATGGTCGCGATGCGGTCGGCACGGGCGAATTCGACCGAGAGCGTGCCGTATTCGATGTTGTCGCTAGCAAATGTCCGGGTGATAGGAGTTAGCTTGATGCCGGAACCGATAGCTGTGCGCGGCGATTGCGCGGCAAAATCCTTGGCGCGGGCCGTAATGCTCTCTTCGAATTTCGAGCCGGGCGCCACGGCATCGACCAGCCGCCATTCGACCGCGCGCTTGCCTTTGACGCCTTCTTCGGTGGTGCAGAACACGTCGGCGAGATCGCGCCGCACTTTGCGCTTGTCGGAAACGCGCGTCAGCCCGCCGGTGCCGGGCAGCACAGCGAGCAGCGGCAGTTCCGGCAGCGACACCGCCGCCGAGCCGTCATCGACCAGCATGATGTAATCGGTGGCGAGCGCGAGCTCGTAGCCGCCGCCGGCGGCGGTGCCGTTGATGGCGCAGATCGATTTGAGCCCGGAATTCGCGCTCAGATCCTCTATGCCGTTGCGGGTCTCATTGGTGAATTTGCAGAAATTGACTTTGTGCGCATGGCTCGCGCCGGCGAGCATGCGGATATTGGCGCCGGCGCAGAACACGCGGGGCTTCGCCGAGCGCAGCACCAGCGCACGCACCTGCGGATATTCGAAGCGCAGCCGTTCGACGGCGTCAGCAAGCTCGATGTCGACGCCGAGATCGTAGGAATTCAATTTCAGGTCGTAGCCTTCGAACAAGCCGGCTTTCTCGTCGACATCCATGGCGAGCGTGGCGACGTCGCCGTCGATCGCGAGCTTCCAGTGCCGGTAGTGCGCGGGCGCGGTCTGGAAATCGATCCGATCTTTGCCGCCGGCGAGCTTGCCGCTCGCCGATTTGCCGTTGCTGCGCTGGGCGTGATCTGCGTCGCTCACAACACTGCCTCCGCCCTCAAGCCTTTGCTGGCCTTATGTTTTATGTACTATAGTGCATATATGCCGCGCGGGCGCCAAGACTATGCATTATAATTCATGATGCGGCAACTCCCGAATCCGCCGGCCGTTCGCCTTCGTGATGGTCGCGCAGCAGCCGGTTGACGAAGCCGGCAATGGCTTCAAGCGTCAGTTCCGGCGCTTCGCGTTGCGGGACATGGCGCACGCCGGGAAAGATCGCCGTCTCCACTGGACAATAGCATTGCTCCCTGACGATCTCGACCTGGCGCAGCGTGCCGTATTGATCGTCCGCGCCCTGCACGACCAGGACCGGAACGCGGATATAGCCGAGCGCGTCGGTGATATCCCAGGTCTCGAAATCCGGATGCGTCCATGGCTCGTTCCAGGAACGGAACGCGGCGTCGACATCGGCGTGCCAGGGCGCCAGCCGCTCGCGCAGCGCGCCGGTGGCGAAGGATTTGCCGGCGCGGCGGATTTCGGCGAGGCCTTTTTCCTCGGTGAAGAAATGCGGCGCGATCAGCACCAGGCCGCGTACACGATGATCCTGGACGCTGCCGGCATAGATCGCCGCGATCGAAGCGCCGTCGCTGTGGCCGAGCAACAGGCCGCGTTGGAATCCGATGGCATCAAGCACGCGCGGCAGCACCGCGCAGGCTTCTTCGTTGAGGAACGACGTGCTGCGCGGCATTTTGCCGGCCGGCGATTTGCCGTAGCCGGCGCGCGAATAAACAAAGACCCCGGCGCCGGTCGCTTTGGCGATCTCGTCGGGAAACGAGTTCCACAAGCCGACGCTGCCGAGGCCTTCGTGCAACATGGCGACGGTCGGCGCCGCGTCCGGCCGCGGCCCGATCATGCGGTATTCGAGCCGCAGCGGTGCGACGTCGAGAAAGCCCTCGTCTGAGAGTTTTTGAACAGGCATCGTCGGCTATTGTCCCTGCGATCCCAACAATGTTGTGACGAGCCGCAACAGCTTGGCCGAGCTCTGTTCTACGGTGTTGCCTGCGGTGTCGAGCTCGGCCTGTGCGCGCGCATAATCGGCGCGGCGCGCGTCGAGGATCGCCACGAGGTCGGCCATGGCGGCACGGTTCTGTGCCATGGGGCGGAAATCGCCCTGCGCCATGACGCGGGTCATGTGGTCCTCAGGCCGCGCCTTGATCCAGATCGCATGGGTGCGGCGAAGGAGCAGCGCGTAAGTCTCGCGGCTCGAGACGATGCCGCCGGCCGTGGTGATGACCGCTTGCGCGTTCGCCGCGATGACCCGCTCCAGCGCGCCGCGCTCATGGCGGCGGAACGTGGCGGTGCCGGCCATCTCGACCAGATCCGAGATCCGCGCGCCATAGTCATCCTCGACGACACGGTCGAGCTCGATGAAAGGCCAGCGCAGGTGTTCGGCAAGCTTCTTGCCGAGCGTCGTCTTGCCGGCGCCGCGCAGCCCGACCAGCGCGATGCGCCGCGCCCGGTCGGCATGTCCCGGCCGCGCCACGCGCGCCTCGATCAGTTTGGTCAGCGCCGGCAATTCGCTCTCAGGCACTTGCGCGAGCAGATCGAGCAGGGCGCCGAGTGCCGTGGTGTGAGCGTCGGCGTCCGGCAACAGCGCCGCCGCCGGCAGATCGAGCGCCAGCGCAATCGCGCGCAACACGCTCACGGACGGATTGCCGGCGCCGCTTTCGATCTGCGCCAGATATCGCTCAGATGTCTCCGAGGCGAGCGCCAATTGCCGCCGCGTCATGCCGCGCTTGGCGCGGTTGCTGCGCACTTCACCGCCGATCGCGGCGAGGAAGGCTGCAACCGCCGCCTTGCCGGTTGGCGGGGCGGCTGGGTGCTTTTGCCGGGCTTTGGACTTTGCCGTGGCCAAGGGCGCGCGGTCCTTCGCTTGCCTCATGCACTATAATGCATGATGCATAATGCACGGTGACGCGATGGGTGGCAAGGACGTCGCCGAGAAGCGGGTTGCGAACTCAACCCAGAATCTTCCGCCAGCCGCCGTCGGTTTGCTCGGACGCCGGTTCGCCTTCATCGATGGCGTCCGGCCCGGGATCGTCGGGGGCGTGAACCAGCGGGATGACCGGCTCGGGCTTGATCTCGATCGGCTTCAACTCTGCTTTGGCCGGCGGCTTGATCGGCGTCGACGAAACATTTGTCGCGATCGCGGGCAACGCCTCGATCTTTTCCGGTTCCGGCTGTGTGGTGACCGGCTTCATCGCCGATGGCTCCGGCGCGACGATGGGTTCAGCGATCGGTTCGATGGCGTGCGCGCTCAGCGTGCCGGCGAGCGGCACGCGCCATTCGAAAGCGTCGATGCGGCCCGTCACGGGTGACGCCGGCAGCCAATGGTCGGAGACATAACCATCGGCGGTCCAGGTCGGATCGGGCGCGGCATTGACGGCGCGCGCCGTCCATTCGCGGGCGCGGCCTTCGTCGTTGCGCTCGGCGCGTTCCAACGCCGCCATCAACAGGCACACCCGCTTGGTCGGCGTGTCGAGATGGGGATTCAACGCGTCGCGCGCTTTGGCGAATTCGCGGGCATCGCGTGCGGCGCGGGCGAGCGCCAGCGCGCCTTCAATATTGTCAGGCGTCTGCTTGGCCAGCGCCTCGATGCGCTTGAGCCGGTCGCGCGCGGTGTCGCCGTAGCGCAGCCGCGCATAGGCGTCGGCGAGATCGGGATGCGGATTGGTGCGCCAGGCTTTGTCGATGATGCGGCCGGCTTTGCGCAGGGAACCGCTTTCGGCGAGGAAACGACCGGCCATGGCGGCTGCCGGAATCAAAGTCGGCGCCAGCTGCTGCGCTTCGAGCGCAAAGGCCTTGGCGCTGTCGCGGTCGGAGTCTTCGATCGCCTGCGCGCGCGCGGTCAGTAGCACGGCGCGCTGGCGGCGGTAGGTCGCTTTGTCGAGTGTGGCCTTGTTGCGCTCGAGCAGCGCCAGCGCGCCGGCCCAGTCGCCGGTGACGCAGCGGAATTCGAGCACGGCGCGGCCGGCCCAGCCGAGCGAGGGCGCGGTGCGCGCCGCCTCCTCGGCAAAAGCCTGCGCGGCCACGAGATCGTTGCGGCGCCGCGCCTCGATGAACAGGCCGTGCAGTCCGAGCGCCTTGGTGTCGGCGCGCTCGGCCATGGCATGGAACACACGTTCGGCCGCCTCGCGATCGCCGGACAATTGCGCCGCCTGCGCACTGAGCAGAAGCGCCAGCGGCTCGCCGGGCGCGATCTTGTTGACCTGTGCGGCGAACCTATTTGCCGCCGCGATATCGCCTGAGCCGATCGCGATCAGGCCGCTGGAAATGGCCTCATAGGCGCGCATGCCGCGGCGATTGCGCATCATGCGCGACAGCACGAAGGGCGAGCTCAGGACGGCGCCGATAAGGACGATGACAAAACACAGCGCGATCACGGCGACGAGCAGACCTGAGCCTATCACCATCAGCGAGGTTTCGATGCGCCAGCCCTGCCAGGTGATGACGACGTCGCCCGGCACGTCGGCGAACCGCGCGACACCGTAAGCGGCGGCGCCGACCAGGATCAGATAAATGACGACGCGGATCATTGCCCGGCCGGCTTGCCGAGCGCGGCAACCGCGTCGGCAGCGATGCGGCGGCTTGCAGCGATGGCAGCCTCGCGGGCTTGCGCTTTCTTGACCCAATCGGCGGCGATCGCCTTGGCGCTGTCCGGCAGCGACGCAATCTCGTTCAGCGCGTCGGCAATATTGCCGCGCAACGCGTCGATATTGATCCGGGCGATCACCGACGTGACGTCGTCGCCGGGCGGCGCATCGACCGGCGTGACGCGGACCAGCCGTTGCGCGTTGGCTTCGAGCTTGCTCAAGAATGTCGTGTCGCCGGACGAATTATCGGTCGCCTGCTGCAGGCCCGGCACCAGCAATGCGAGCTCATGCGCCAGCACATCGGCATGCGGCACGCCGGTTGCGGCATAGGTTTCAAGCGGCGCCGTCGCGCTCTGCTCGGCGCCGAGTGTTTGCACGGCTTTCAGTTCGGCCTCATAGGGCGCACCGCGTTCGACCGCGCTCTGCAGCGCTTGCGCGGCGGCGGCGAGGCGCGCCGCCTGGTCGGCGCTTGCCGCCGGATGCGCGAGCTGTTCCGACAGCGATTTCACCGCGCTTTCCAGCGCTGCGATCCGGCTGGCCAAGGCATCGAGGTCCGCCGGCTGAACGCCGCTCTGTCCTGAGCTCTTCGCGGCGTCGGCAGCGGAAGCGGCGCTCGCCGACTGCTTTTGCGCGACCTGCGCGGTTGCCGCGATGTCGTCGACCCGGTGGTTCAATGCCGCGGCAGAATCGCCAAGCATTTTCGCCTGCATCTCAACCGCCGTGAGCCGGTTGGCGAGCGCCGGTGGGACAGCGGAGGTGTCCGGCTTGGGCGCCGCAAGCGCGTGCTCGATCTTGTCGAGCCGCGCCGTAATTGCGGAATTGGCAACAATAGGAACGACGGCTTGCGGTCCCTCGGTCTGCGAGGTGACGACGTCGCGGGCAAGCGTAAAACCGGCGAGCCAGAGGCCGAGCAGGACCACCGCGGCCGCAACGGCGCCGATCGCCGCGCTGAGCGCATGAAGGAACACGCGGCTTTTTGCTTCGGGCTTTGGACTCGACGGATTTTGCGGCGCCGGCTGTTCGGGCGACGATTTCTGCTCTGGTGCACCGGCTTGCGCACCGGCTTTCGCTGCGGCTTCGGCCCTGTCCCCGGTTGTGGACTTGGTTGTGGAATTGGCGGTATCGGGCGGCGCTTGCGGCGGCCCGACTTCCGTCGCCGTCAATTCGATCGTCGGCGGCCGGCGACCCGATCCACTGCCCGATGTGCTGTCAGAACTCGCTCATCATCGTGTTCCTGAAGCCGCCTCACGGATCGCATTCCACGGCATAATACGCGACAGGCTCAGCGGCAACATATGTCAAAGAGTGTGAAGGGAAGGTGGAATTAGCCGCAAAGTTCGATCAGGGCCGCCTCGTCGGGCCGCGCCGCAACGCGGACATTCGTTGCGCCGGCGTCCTGCAACGGCTCGGCGATTCGGGCCGACAAACAATAATGGATCGGCTTTGTCAGGGCGTTGTCGAGCACGCCGGAATGACGCGCCGCGCTGACATAGGCCTCGGCGCTGCGGCGGGAAAAGTGCAGCACGCCGCCGATACCGCCGCCGGCACCGGCCAAAGCGACGGCGGCGTCGCGCGGCAAGTCGGTGGTGACCACCGCGCGATAGACCAGCGCGGTATGCACGGTGAAATTCCGCGCGCGCAACAGGCCGGCCAGATCGCCGGATCGTTCTTCGCCGGCGAGATAAAGGAGCCGCGCCGGCGATCGCAGCTGTGCAGCGACGCGTGTGGCGAGATCGCCAACATTGCCGGCGGCCGACGTGACAGTCGCGAAGCCGCAATCGCGCATGGCCTGCGCGGTGCGGTCGCCAACGGTGAAGACCGCAATGCCGCGCAATTCATCGCGCCGCCGATGCTGCGCGATGGCGCGCACGGCATTGGCGCTGGTCACCAACAAAGCCGCCCAGGGTCCGTCGCCCAGATCGGCCTCGGGCAACAGTTCAAGATCGAGCAGCGGCGCGATGACGACCTCGTGGCCGCGGGCGCGCAGCGCGGCTGCGGTGCGCTGCGCGTCGGCTTGCGGACGTGTGAGCAGAATGCGCACCGCTCAAGCCTCGCCAAAGAATCCGGCGCCGGCGCGCGCCTTCAATTCGTGGCCGGCATCGGCGCCGAGCTTTGCTGCGTCGGCGCGGCGGCCCTCGCGCGAAATGCTCCGCACCGCGCTGCCGTCGGTTTTGGCGATCAGGCCGTGAAAGCGAACCATGTCACCGCTGATGCGCGCGTAACCGCCGATCGGCGTGCGGCAGGTGCCGTCGAGCACCGCCAGGAACGCACGTTCGGTAGCGAGCGCAGTCGCGGTGTCGGTATCGTTGATCGCGCTTATCAGCGCGCGGGTCTTGGCGTCGTCCTCGCGCGTTTCGATGCCGATGGCGCCTTGACCGACAGCCGGCACGAATTCGTCGGGATCAAGAAACGACGTCGCCGCGGCGAGCAGATCAAGCCGCTTCAAGCCGGCGACAGCAAGAACGGTGGCGTCGAAATCTCCGGCTTCGAGCTTGCGCAGCCGCGTTTCGACATTGCCGCGCAGCGGCACGATTTTCAGATCCGGCCGCAGATGCTTGACCAGCGCCTGGCGCCGCGGCGACGCGGTGCCGACCACGGCGCCGCCGGGCAAATCGCGGAGCGTTTTGGCGCTTGGATTTGCTGTTCTTGCGATGAAGGCGTCGCGCGGATCTTCGCGCGGCAAGAATGCCGCAAGCTCAAGTCCCCGCGGCAGCGCTGTCGGCATGTCCTTTGACGAATGCACCGCGAGGTCGATTGCGCCGGCGAGGAGCGCTTCCTCGATTTCCTTGGTGAACAGTCCCTTGCCGCCGGCCTCCGCCAGCGGCCGGTCCTGGATGGCGTCGCCGGTGGTGCGGATCACCTTGATTTCGATGCATTCAGGGTCGAGACCGCAGGCTTGCGCGAGGCGGCTTTGCACCTCGCGTGCCTGCACCAGCGCCAGCGGAGAACCGCGCGAGCCGATTCTTAGGATCGAAGAATGTGCCATCGATTGTATCTTGAGACCTTCAAGTGCTACGTCGCCAATTGCTGCCGCCCCGGCGTTTCCACCGCAGCGTGACCATATAATATATCGATGATCGTTCTCGGCATTGAAACCACCTGCGATGAGACCGCGGCCGCCGTGGTCGAACGGACCGAAGACGCCGAAACCGGCGCCGTCCGCGGCCGGATGCTGTCCAATGTGGTGCTATCGCAAATCGGCGAACATGCCGAGTTCGGCGGCGTGGTTCCTGAGATCGCCGCACGCGCCCATGTCGAGGTGATCGACCGGGTCATCCGCAAGGCGATGGCCGAGGCGAAGGTGTCGTTCAGCGCGCTGGACGGCATTGCGGCCGCGGCCGGGCCGGGGCTGATCGGCGGCGTCATTGTCGGACTGACGACGGCCAAGGCGATTGCGCTGGCGCACGACAAGCCGCTCATCGCCGTCAATCATCTCGAGGGCCACGCGCTCACCGCGCGGCTCACCGACGGCGTCGATTTTCCCTATTGCCTGTTTCTGGCCTCCGGCGGCCACACCCAAATCCTCGCGGTGCGCGGCGTCGGCGACTATATCCGGCTCGGCGGCACGGTCGACGACGCCATCGGCGAAGCGTTCGACAAGACCGCGAAATTGCTCGGGCTCGGCTATCCGGGCGGCCCGCTGGTGGAGGAAGAGGCGACGCGCGGCGATCCGCAGCGCTTTGCTTTGCCGCGCCCGATGAACGGCCGCCGCGACGCGGACTTTTCGCTGTCGGGGCTGAAAACCGCGCTGCGCATCGCGGCGGAAAAAGTCGCCCCGCTCAGCGACCAGGATGTCGCCGATCTCTGCGCCTCGTTCCAGCAGGCCGTCGTCGATGTCGTGAAAGACCGGCTGCGCTCGGGGCTGCGCATGTTCCGCCTGCGGGTCGATGCGCCCAAGGCGCTGGTCTGCGCCGGCGGCGTCGCGGCCAACCAGGCGATCCGCAAGATCCTGCACCGCGTCGCCTTCGAGGTCGGCACCGAATTGGTGGCGCCGCCGCCGGCTTTGTGCACCGACAACGGCGCGATGATCGCCTGGGCCGGCGCCGAGCGGCTGGCGCTCGGCCTCACCGATCCGCTGTCGGTCGCGCCGCGGGCGCGCTGGCCGCTCGAAGAGGTGACCAAGCGGCCGGGGGAGAAGGTGGCGGCGCGTTAGAGGCTTACCTCCGTCATTCCGGATTGCCGCGATAGCGGCAAGTCCGGAATCCATACTCCCTGTGCTGGGATTATGGATTCCGGGTTCCGAGCTGCGCTCGGCCCCGAAATGACGCAGGTGATTAGTCTTCCATCCGCGCGACCATCGCCTCGAGCCGATCGAGCCGATCGGCTTCGCCCGGCGGCTTGTCCCAGCGCAGCCGGCTGATGCGGGGAAAGCGCATGGCGAGGCCAGACTTGTGCCGTGTCGAGCGCTGCAATCCCTCGAAGGCGACTTCGAGCACGAGGCCTTGGTCCGGCTCGTGCACCACTTCGCGCACCGGGCCGAATTTGTCCGTGGTGTTGCGGCGGACGAAGCGGTCGATCTGCAATAGCTCTTCGTCGGTGAAACCGAAATAGGCTTTGCCGACCGGAACCAGCTCGTCGCCGGCGTCGCCTTTGGTCCAGACGCCGAACGTGTAGTCCGAATAAAACGACGAGCGCTTGCCGTGGCCGCGTTGCGCATACATCAGCACCGCGTCGATGATGAAGGGATCGCGTTTCCACTTCCACCACGGCCCCTTCGGCCGGCCCGGCAGGTAAAGCGCGTCGCGGCGCTTGAGCATGACGCCTTCGACGGCGGCCGCATCCGCGCCGGCGCCTGCCGATGCCGGGTCGCTGCGCGCGGCAATCAATTCATCCCAGGATGAAAAGCTGATGAGCGGCGAGAGGTCGACTCGCTCCTCGTTCAGCCGCGCAACAAACTCTTCGAGCCGCGCCCGGCGTTCGGCGAACGGGCGCTCGCGCAGATCCTCGTCGCCGTTGGCAAGGAGATCGTAGGCGCGCAAATGCGCCGGAAATTCTGCGAGCAGCTTTGGCGTCACGGCTTTGCGGTTGAGCCTCTGCTGCAGCACGTTGAACGACTGCACGCGATGCTCGCGCACGATCAAGAGTTCGCCGTCGATGGCGCCGGGCAAACGCAGCGCGTCGAGAAGATCGGGAAAACTTTTGGAAATGTCCTCGCCGGTGCGTGAATAGAGCTTGGCAATCATGCCGTCTTTTGCGCCGTCGGGTTTCGCCGCAACGGCCTGCACGCGGATGCCGTCCCATTTCCATTCCGCCATGAAGTCTTTGGCGTCGAGCGCAGCAAGGTCCGCATCGTCGAGCGCATGCGCCAGCATCGGCGGCCGGAACGGCGCCGGATCGGCGCTGACGGGCTTTTCACCGTGGCCTTCGAGCCAGGCGAACAAGTCGCGATAGGGCGGCGTCAGACCCGGCCAGAGCAATTCGATGTCGTGCGCGTCCTTGCCGCCGAGTGCGCCGACCGCGGCTTTCGCCAGGCGCGCCGACACGCCGATGCGCAAGCCGCCGGTGACGAGCTTGATCAGCGCCCAGCGTCCGGTCTCATCAAGGGCATCGAGCCAGCGCGCGAGCTGCCGCGGCAAGTGCGCCTTGCCGAGCGTGGACAGCGTTTCGACGACAGTGGTGAGCGATAATCCTTCACTCGCCTTGTCGACAACGTGTCCTCCCCCGCAAGCGGGGGAGGAATTTGCCGGCCACATCAGCGCGACGGTCTCCGAAAGATCGCCGACATAATCGTAGGACAATTCGAACAACACCGGGTCGGTGCGTTCCGCAATCAGGCTGCGGATCAGGCCGGCTTTGGCGTGCGCGAAACTGAGGCTTCCGGTGATTGCCGCCAGCGCCCAGCCGCGCTCGGGATCGGGCGTCGAGCGGAAGTAGTCCGTGATCAGCCGCAGCTTGGCGTTGCGCGCGGGTTCATAGGCGAGGCGGTTCAGCAATTCGGCGAAGCGGTTCATGACGCCTCTTCGCCGTGACTTGCCGCCGTGTCCGTTTCATCCTCGTCGCCATAACCGACGATATCGAGCGGCCGCGCTTTGAGGCCTTTCGTTGCGCACCAGTGCACCAGCGCATCTTCCTGGCCGTGCGTGACCCAGATTTCGCCGGCGCCGGTCGCGGCGATGGTCGCGATGAGGCCGTCCCAGTCGGCGTGATCGGAAATGACCAGCGGCAGCGCAACGCCTTGCTGGCGCGCGCGAGCCCGCACGCGCATCCAGCCCGAAGCGAAGGCGGCGAGTGGATCGGGAAAGCGCCGCGTCCATAGATCGTTCAAGGCCGAGGGCGGGCACAGCGTGATGGTGCCGGCGAGATCGGCTTTGGCCGAGCCGCGCACCAGTTGCAATTCGCCGAGATCGATCCCCCGCTCCACATAGTAATTGGTGATCTTCTCCATCGCGCCGTGCAGATAGATCGGCGCCGCGTAGCCCGCCTTGCGAAGGAGCGCGATCACGCGCTGCGCCTTGCCGAGCGAATAGGCGCCGACCAGATGCGCGCGCTCCGGAAACAGTTCGACCGACGCCAGCAGCTTTTTGATTTCGCCATCCGGATCGCCGTGGCGGAACACCGGCAGCGCGAAGGTTGCCTCGGTGATGAACACGTCGCAGGGCACGAGCTCGAACGGCGCGCAAGTCGGATCGGGCACATTCTTATAGTCGCCCGAGGCGACGATGCGCAGGCCGTCGTGCTTGAGACCATTGCGCTTGAGACCATTGCGCTTGAGGTCATGGGCTTCGACCGCGATCTGCGCCGAGCCGAGCACATGACCGGCGGGATGGAACGTGACCGTCACGCCGTTCACGTTGACGCTCTCGCCATAGCGGATGGCTTGCGCCGAGCCGGCAAAATTCTCGCCGTAGCGCAACCGCATCAGATCGAGCGTTTCTCGCGTCGCCAGCACCGCGCCGTGGCCGGCGCGGGCATGGTCGGAATGGGCATGCGTGATCAGCGCCCGCTCGACAATCCGTGTCGGGTCGATATGAAAGCCGCCGGGCTTGCAGCACAGGCCGGCAGGCGTCGGCATCAGGATGTCTTCAGGACGCATTGCCAGTCATAAATAAGCATTCCCGTTCGAGGCGCGAGCGCGATGACCGATACCGGCCCGCTATTTGTCTCTTCCGGCGACCTCATCGCCGACCGGCGCTACCAATGGGCGCTCGACCTTGCCGCGCGCGGCGACCTGGCCGGCGCGGCTGATCTCTTGACGCAAACAGTCGAAATGGCGCCCGGCTTTGCCGCGGCGTGGTTCACGCTCGGCACGGTGCGCGACCGGTTCGGCGACCGCGACGGCGCGGCGGCGGCCTTTGCGCAGGCGCGCGACGCCGATCCCGAGGATGCACAAGGCGCAGGTCTGCAACTGGCGCGGCTCGGCGCGGACGAAGCGGCGCCGCCGATGTCGGAAGCCTATGTCCGCCGGCTGTTCGACCAATATGCCGGCCGTTACGACACGGCGCTGACCGAACATCTACGTTATCGCGGTCCTGCCGTTCTGCGCGAAGCGGTCGAGCAGGCGATGCGAAATACAGGTTGCTCGCCGCACTTTGATTCGGTGCTCGACCTCGGCTGCGGTACCGGGCTTGCGGGTGCTGCCTTTCGGTCGCTGGCCAGCCGCCTCGTCGGCGTCGATCTGTCGCCGGCGATGATTGCCAAGGCGGCAGAGAAAGGCATCTACGACCGCACTGCCGTCGCAAGTTTCGCGGACTTTCTTGCTGGTGAGGCCGCGGCGCAGGAACGCTATGACCTCGTTCTCGCCGCCGATGTCTTTGTCTATATCAGCGATCTCGTCCCGATCATCGGCGGCATCGGTGAAATCCTCGCGCCCGGCGGCCTGCTTGCCTTCACGGCGGAAACCCATTCCGGCGACGGCATCAGGCTCTTGCCGACGCTGCGCTTCGCCCACGGGGAATCTTATATCCGCGCCATTCTCGGCGCGAACGGGCTTACGGTCCGGCAGCTCGCCAAAACCTCGGTGCGCAGCGAAAAGGGCGTGCCGGTCGAGGGCCTGGTGGTTGTGGCCGCTGCGCCGTGAGCGGCGCGCGTAAATTCTTGATTTTACGCATGGCCTTGTCGGCAAACCGGTGCCCACCCTCGGATCAAGTCCAAGGGTTTGCTTTTCCGCGACAGGCGCTAGGCATAATCCTTGATGCTGTTCGCCACCGAATCGGCGACGTGTTCCTTGGTGATGATGCCTTTGACGTCGGCCTCGGTCGGCACGCCCTTGCCGGCGACGACAACCGCCATGGCGCCGCCGCGCCGCCACATCCGCTTGATCACTTCGAAGGCGATGTCGTACTCGCGGGCGATGGTGAAATCGCGTTGCGCCACATCGCCGAGCGTCACGCCGGTATAGGCCTCTTCCAGCCCGCGCCGCAGCGCCGTATTGACGCGCAGAACGCCGAAGATGCGATTATGGCGCACCACCACGACATGTTTCATCGCGCCCTGATGTTCCTGGCGCAGAAACGCGTCGAAATCGGTCTCGGCCGGCAGCACCAGAACATCTTTGTCCATGATCTCGTTGGCATGGCGGACGAGGAACATGTTGGCATGCAGCGCCTTCGGGATCAGGTGGCGCCGGGCGACGAGCTTGATCGTGTAGATATTCTCCCGCGACAGCACGCGCCGCACGCCGATGGCGAGCGCCACGGCAAGGATCATCGGCATGACGAGCGCGTAATCGCGGGTCATCTCGAAGATCATGGTCACGGCGGTCATCGCCGCGCCGGTGCCGCCCGCCACCATGGCTGCCATGCCGACGATGGCGAAGTTGGCGACACTTGCCTCGGCGAGCGGATGAATCATGCTGACCAAGAGACCGAAGGCGCCGCCAAGCGTCGCGCCCATGTAGAGCGACGGCGAAAAAATGCCGCCCGAGGCTCCGGAGCCGAGGCTTGTCGAGGTGGCAAACAGCTTCGCTACAAAAAGCAGCGGCAGAATGGCGAGCGGCGCCAATTGCCCCAGCAGCAGCGCCTGGATCGTCGCGTAGCCCACGCCTTCGACATAATAGTGGCCGAAAAAATGGAATAATGCGTAGATCAGCAGCCCGACCAGCAGCATGCCGACGATGTGCCGCAGATAAGGGTTCTCGATCCGCTCGAACACATCCTCCGCCGCTGAAAGTCCGCGCACGAAACCCGCCGCGGCGATACCCATGATCGCTCCAAGCAGCGCGTAAAGTCCGAGCGCAATCATCGACGAAGTGTGGTGACCGAGAGCCGGCAGCGGCGGAACCGCGAAGGCCGGCTGTGGCCCGAGAAACCAGTTGCCGACAAATGTGGCAGTACCGGTGGCGAGCGCCACAGGAAGAAAGGTGCGAACGCTCACTTCCGGCATCATCAATTCGATCGCGAACATGACGCCGCCGATCGGCGTATTGAAGGTCGCTGCGATGCCGGCGCCGGCACCCGCGGCGACCAGCGTGATGCGCTGCCAAGGCTCGAGCCGCAGCACTTGACCGATGCTCGAGCCGAGCGAGGCGCCGATCTGGATGATCGGCCCTTCGCGGCCGACCGCGGCGCCGGAGCCAATCGAAAATGCCGACGCGATCGATTTAACGACGGCGACAATCGGCCGGATCACGCCTTCCTTGTAATAGATGGCGTCCATGACCTCCGGCACGCCGTGGCCGCGGGCTTCGGGCGCGAAATTCGTGACCAGCGCGGTCACCACGAGACCGCCGATGACCGGCGCCAAAATAATGAACGGGCCCCATGGCCCGGCGGGCGTGAAAATATTGGCGTCGTAGTGAAGCGAGAAAACGCCGAGAAAGAACAGATTATGGATCGCGGCGATCAAGCCGCGAAAGAAAATTGCACCGAAGCCTGTGATCAAGCCGGTTATGAGTGCGAAGATCGACAATTGCACGAGCCCATGGCGCGGGAGCGCTACGGCGTCGGGTGTCGGGCCTGGCGAATTGGTCGTTTTGGCTGCGGTCGGGGACATGACGCTTGGGGATTGGTGGCGTTTAAGGGGAGCGATTATGGATCGGCGAAGGCTGTTTAGCTCGCTCGGACCGGCCGGTCCACCCTGAGGCAATGCCTGCGGTTATGCTCGACCAGCCCACACTCTCGCGGCTACGTTGGTAACGTGGCCATGCTCGAAAAGACTTCGCCGCTTCCGGAGAATTTTGCCCGCTGGTTCGCCGGCCGCGGCTGGGTGCCGCGTGCGCATCAATTGGAGCTCCTGACCAAGGCGCAGACTGGCCGCTCGGCGCTCCTGATCGCGCCGACCGGCGGCGGCAAGACGCTGGCCGGCTTCCTGCCGAGTCTGGTCGAGCTCAGCGAGGCTTCACTGCGCAAAGCCGCGCCGGCGGAACGCCGGCGGCTTGTATCGACGGGCAGCACCCTGCGCCGCGATGGCGGCCTGCACACGCTTTACATTTCCCCGCTCAAGGCGCTCGCCGTCGACATCGCGCGCAATCTGGAAACGCCGATTGCGGACATGAAGTTGCCGATCCGCATCGAAACGCGGACCGGCGACACGCCGGCCTCCAAGCGCCAGCGCCAGCGCCGCGATCCACCGGAGATTTTGCTGACGACACCGGAACAATTGGCGCTGCTGCTCGCCTCCGCCGATGCGCCTTATCTGTTCGGCTCGCTGCGCCGCGTCATTCTCGACGAGCTGCATGCGCTGGTGACGTCGAAGCGCGGCGATCTGCTGTCGCTCGGGCTGGCGCGGCTGTTTCGTCTGGCGCCGAATCTCACCAGCATCGGCCTGTCGGCGACCGTCGCCGAGCCCGACGATCTCTGCCGTTTCATGGTGCCGCAGCGCGACTGCGACGGACGCGCGGCGCGCGCCGACCTTATCGTTGCGGAGGGCGGCGCCGCGCCGCGCGTGGCGATGCTTGATTCGACCGAGCATGTGCCCTGGGCCGGCCATTCGGCGCGCTATGCGCTCGGCGAGCTTTATGCGCTCATCAAGACGCATCGCACCACGCTGGTCTTCGTCAATACGCGCAGCCAGGCCGAAGGTATCTTCCAGGACCTCTGGCACCTCAACGACGACAACCTGCCGATCGCGCTGCATCACGGCTCGCTCGATGTGGCGCAGCGGCGCAAGGTCGAAGGCGCCATGGCCGAAGGCAAGCTGCGCGCGGTGGTGTGTACCTCTTCGCTCGATCTCGGTGTCGACTGGGGCGATGTTGATCTCGTCGTCAATGTCGGCGCGCCGAAAGGCGCTTCGCGGCTGCTCCAGCGCATCGGCCGCGCCAATCACCGCATGGACGAACCGTCGGAAGGCGTGCTGATCCCGGCCAATCGTTTCGAAGTCTTGGAATGCCGCGCCGCGATCGACGCCATTGCCGTCAACGCGCAAGACACGCCACCGCAACGGACCGGCGGGCTCGATGTGCTGGCGCAGCACGTGCTCGGCTGCGCCTGCGGCGAGCCGTTCAAGAGCGACGATCTGTTCGCCGAAGTCACCACGGCTGCGCCCTATGCGGCGCTGACCCGCGAAGATTTCGATGCCGTGGTCGATTTCGTCGCCACCGGCGGCTATGCGCTGAAAGCCTATGACCGTTTCGCCCGCATCCGCGAAGGCAAGGACGGCCGCTGGCGCATCGCGCACCCCAATGTGGCGCAGCGCTACCGTATGAATGTCGGCACCATCGTCGAAGCCGATATGCTGAAAGTTCGCCTGGTGCGCTCGCGCGCGTCGAAAATGATTCCGCGCGGCGGCAGACTATTGGGCCAGGTCGAGGAATATTTCGTCGAGACCATGGTGCCGGGCGACACCTTCGTATTCGCCGGCGAAATTCTCAGATACGAAACCATCGTCGAAGATCAGGTTTACGTGTCGCGCGCGGCCTCGGAGGATCCCAAAGTGCCGGCTTACGAGGGCGGCAAGTTCCCGCTCTCGACTTATCTCGCCGACCGCGTGCGCGGCATCATTTCCGATCCGCAAGCCTGGCGGCAATTGCCGCAGCAAGTGCGCGAATGGCTCGAAATCCAGAAATGGCGCTCGCAAATGCCGGGTCGGCGCGACTTGCTGGTCGAGACCTTTCCGCGCGGCAACAAGAATTATCTGATCTGCTATCCGTTCGAGGGCCGGCTCGCGCACCAGACGCTCGGCATGCTGCTGACACGGCGGCTCGAGCGCGCGCGCCTGCGGCCGCTCGGCTTTGTCGCTAATGAATATGCGCTCGCGGTATGGGGGCTCGGCGACGTAACGCAGCGTTTGGCGCGCGGGGAACTGTCGCTCGCCGAATTGTTCGACGAGGACATGCTCGGCGACGATCTTGAAGCCTGGCTTGCCGAATCGGCGCTGATGAAGCGCACGTTCCGCAATTGCGCGATCATTGCCGGCCTGATCGAACGGCGCTTTCCCGGCGAGGAGAAATCACGCCGGCAGGTCACGATTTCGACGGACCTCGTTTATGACGTGCTGCGCAGCCACCAGCCCGATCACGTGCTGCTGCGCGCCGCGCGCGCCGACGCCGCGACCGGCCTGCTCGACGTGCGCCGGCTCGGCGAAATGCTCTCGCGCATCAAGGGCCGAATTGTCCATAAAGCGCTCGACCATGTCTCGCCGCTGGCGGTGCCGGTGATGCTCGAAATCGGGCGCGAGGCGGTCTATGGCGAGGCGGCCGAAACGCTGCTCGCCGAAGCCGAGGACGAATTGGTGAAAGAGGCGATGCAGTGACGGCCGGAGTTTCAGCCGCTCATTCCCGCGCAAGCGGGAATCCAGCTTCTGGGTCCCCGCCTTCGCGGGGACGAGCGGAGCGTGAACTCACCGTCACCGGCGTCACGCTGATCGCCGATCCGGCCGGCGCGCTCTATTGGCCCGACGAAAAACTGCTCGTCGCCGCCGATCTGCATCTGGAGAAGGGTTCTGCCTATGCCGCCCGCGGCGTGCTGCTGCCGCCCTACGATACGGCCGCGACCTTGGCGCGGCTGGCGCGGCTGATCGAGCGCTATGCGCCGCGCCTTGTCGTGGCGCTGGGCGACAGCTTTCATGACGGCGGCGGACCGGCGCGCATGGCCGAGGACAGCCGCGGCGCGCTGATGGCCCTGCAGCGCGGCCGCGACTGGGTCTGGCTTGCCGGCAATCACGATCCCGATCCGGCCGACAATATCGGCGGCCGTTTCGCCGATGTGCTGGCGCTTGGCGGGCTGACGTTTCGTCACGAGCCCTCTCACGAACCTTCGGCCGATGTGAGCGATGGCGAGATCGCCGGACATCTGCATCCGCTGGCCTGCATCGTGCAACGCGGCCGCGCGCTGCGGCGGCGTTGTTTTGCCAGTGACGGCCGGCGTCTGATCATGCCGGCCTTCGGCTCCTATGCCGGCGGGCTGAATGTGCGCAACCGCGCCATCGCCGCGCTGTTTCCGGCGCTGTCGTTCACCGCGCATATGCTCGGCGAGCGGCGGCTCTACGCCGTGCCGGCAGCACGCTGTTTGTCGGATTAGAGCGTGATCCGGAAAAGTGGATACCAGTTTTCCGAAAAAATCATGCACGAGCAAAATATTTTTTAGAGCTTGGCTTCCGGCGTGACGCCCTTAGGGGCGGCGGCGGGCTTCGGCTTGACGGCGGGCTTGGCGGTTTGCGGATCCCAGCCGCCTGCCGGCGCTTTCACGTTGATCGCCTCGTCCGGCTGCGCGGTTGCGGTCCATTTCTGCGCCGCGGCCTGCGCCGCTTGGAGCGATTGCGCGTCGAGATGGGCGGCGATTTCATCGCGCTTCTTGCCCGCGTCGGCGTCGCCACGATTGGCGGCAAGCGTGAACCACTTGTAGGATTCGGCATAGTTCTGTTCCACGCCGATGCCGCGGGCGTAGAGAATGGCAAGATTGTATTGGCTGTCGGTGATGCCGCGGTCGGCGGCCTTGCGGAACCACTGCGCGGCAGTCTTGTAATCGGCCGTGCCGTTGATGCCTTCGGCATAGAGCACGGCGAGATTATGCATCGCCTTGCCGTTGCCCTTGTCGCCGGCGGCCGTGTAGAGGTCGCGCGCCTTGGCCAGGTCTTTCTTGACGCCGATGCCCTTTTCGTAGAGCCCGCCGAGACGGAACTGGGCCGGCGCCAGCCCTTGATCGGCGGCGCGCTGCAGCCAATGCGCGGCTTGTTCGTTGCTCACGGCGACGCTGCGGCCCTCGGCGAAGCGGCTCGCGACTTCGTATTCCGCCGCTGGGTTGCCCGCGGCCGCCGCTGCGCGCAATGTCGGTCCGCCGATGCTCGCCGGCAGCTTGTCGGCGTCGACCGCCGCCGGTACCGGGATCGGCTGGAACATGTTCGAGTCTTGCGCCGGCACAGTGCTTGGCGGCACGCGGTTTGTCAGTGAGCCGGTGATGTCAGGTGAAACGGGCAGCGCCGACTGGCGTTGCGGTGCCGGCGCTGTCGCCGGATTCTGGCTCGGCTGCGCATCCGGCGTGATGTTCAGCGGCAGGCTCGGCGCGGCGTTCGGCGGCGCATCGATAGAGCCGCCCGGCGCCGGGAGCGCAGACGGGGCCGTGCTCGCCGCCGGCGGTGTGATGGCGGAATCTTTTTCGGGCGCGTCGGTGAAATGCTCCGGCAGCGGCGGCGGCGAAATCGCCGAGCCATTGTCCTGGAACATGTGCAGGACGACGTGAACGAACAGCACGGCGACCACGACGGCGCCGCCGGCCACTAGAAGCCTGCGCATACGCGTCGCCGAGCCGCTCGCTTGCGACCGATCGCGTTTTGCTTTGGCTTTGCGGTCGGGCTGCGCGGCTGCGGCGGCCTGCGCCGCCTTTCGCGCGGCGGCAATGAAATTCGGCTTGTCGTTCGGATCGGCTGCGGCCGGCGGCTCGACCAGGCCCGCGGCGGCTTCCGATGCGGCGATGCGATCGGCGGCCGACGGCAGGGTCGCGGCCCGCGAGCCTGGTGCGGAACCCGGTTCCAGCGGATGATCCGGCGGCAGGTTCGGGTCGATCGGCGTGCGCGGCGCCGCGGCGACCATGCGGCGCGGCGCGGCATCGAAGGAACTCTCGGCCGCCCCCAACAGTAGGTCCGCGGCCGAAATGCTCATCGGCGCGGGCGTGATCGCCGCCGGTCCGGTGGACGCCGGCGCAGTTGCAGGCGCTGACATTGATGCGGCTGGCACCGGCGCCGGCGATGCGGGCGCAGGCCTGGAGATCAGCATCTCGGCCTTCGCCGGTTCGATCTTTGCCGCTTCCGATTTCACCGGCTCTGTCTTCGCCGGCGCTGCTTTCGCAAAGTCCGTTTTTGCAACGCCGGCCGCCGCTGTATCGGTCTGCACCGGCTCTGACGCCGCGATCGGCGGCGTGGGCGTTTCGTGCATGCCGCTTTCGATCAGCGCCAGCCGGTCGACGACATGTTCGACGGTGCCGTGAACGGCTTCGAGCGAGTCTTGCGTGCGGCGGTCGCTGCGCTTGATCTCGGCGACGTCGCGCTTGATGGCGTCAACGGCCGGCAGCGGCGGCGAGGCCAATGCCGCCGCGCCACCCTGGCTGCGCACGTCGTTGATGTGCACGAGAAGATCGGCGAGGCCGCGCTCGACGGCTTCGAGATTGCCGAGCCGGGCGTCCGAAGCGTCGAGCCGCTTGATCAGTTGCGCGATGCGATCCTCGAGATGGCCGAGCGCGGCGTGATCCGAATGGGTGAGCTGGACCCATTCGAGCTTCTCGATGAGTCCGGACAGGAGCTTTTCCAGTTCACGCGGCACCGCATGGCCCGCTTCCGCCGAGGCGCTCAGTGCGTCGGCCAGCGTGTCGAGCCGGCTCTCCAGCGCCGACACCGCTTGTCCGCTCGCGGCGCTCTTGGCGAAATCGTCGACCTTGGCCGCCAGCGCGCGCACGTCTTCGGCCACCTTGGTCAAGGTGTCGTTGGAAGCGACATGCGAGACGATGCCGCGCAGCGCCGAGATCGCGGTCTCAAGCTGTTGCAGCGCCGCGGGGTCTTCCTTGCCGATGATGAGATCGATCTTTTGTGCGAGCGAGCGCACTGCGTCGTCGAAACCGACCAGGTTCTCGGCCGGCGTCAGGTTACGCAGCGCATCGCGCACTTCGGCGAGGCCGCGTTCAAGCCCGGCCAGCGCCGAGGCATCGACACTTCCGGCGGTGCGGGAATGGTCGATGCGCTGCGCCAGCGCCTGCACTTCGATCTGCAGCAATTCCACGGCGTGACGCGGCAGCGCCTCGGTGATCTGGCGGCCGATCTCGGCGAGCTCTTTGCGGAAGCCGGTTATGATTTCTTCGATATTGTTATTCGGCCGCAGCGTCTCGATCCGCGCCGTGATGTTGCGCAACTGCTCTTCAAGATCGCTGCTCGGCCGCAGCGTCTCGATGCGCGTGGTGATATTGCGTAATTGCTCTTCGAGCTTGGAAATGTCGAGCGCGGGCGCGGCCGGAGCGCTCGGCATGATCGGCGGCGACACGGCTTCAGGGGGCGGGGCGGCTCTTGCCGCCGGCGGCTCGACCGGCGCGCTCTGCGGCAGCGGCTGCGCCGGCCGCGCGCCGAACGACAGCGGCGCGGCCGTCTGCATCTCGCCATACAGCGTGCGCTGCCGTTCGGTGATTTCGGCAATCGCGTCGTCGACCGAAAGGCCGGACACGGCGCGGGCCGCGCCTTGTGGCCAACCTTGCGGCCGGGCCGTCGGCATCGCCCGGTCGCGATACGGGGCCGGCGGAGCGCCGGTCAGGCGCGGTTCGTATCGCGGCGTTTCAGGTCGAGTTGTTTCAGGTCGAGTTGTTTCAGGTCTTGGGGCTTCAGATCTTGGCGGTTGAGACCTTGATGTTTGAGATCTTGGCGGCTCATGTCGCGCAAGGCGCTCGAGCTGATGCGAGAGCCGGTCGAGGCGGGCATGGACTTCGCCCATTTCCGATCGCGCCCGCGTGGCCTGGCGCATTTCCTCGGCGAGGGCGGCTTCGCGCGCCTCGTCAAGCCTGGCTTGCCGCAATTCCTCGCGTGCGGCTTCGCGCTCGCGTGCCTCGCGCGCCTGAATGCGAGCAGCCTGCCGCTCCTCGTCGCGAGCCCGGGCGGCGGCGCGTGCCGCTTCGCGCAGCCGCGGACGGTCGCGGCCGGAATCGCGATCCCGCTCCGGGTCACGATCCTGCTGGCGGTCGCGCTCGAAATCCCCTTGGCGTCCGAAATCTTTTGCGCGCCAATCTGCGGCGCGCGGACCTTCGTCGCTGCGCTCAAAATCTTTGCCGCGGTTGCGGTCCCCGCGCCGGCCGCTTCTGTCGCTGCGCCGCGGTTCCGAGCGGGGCTGCAAGCGCGGTTCCAGGTCGGGACCGAAAGTGGGCTCTAGTTCGGGTTCTGCGCCGTCGAAGCGATGATCGCGGCCGGCCTCGCGACCGGCGCGGCGGCGTGGCGCGTCGTCGTCCGGTTCCCGCAGTGATTCGCGATGGCGGCGGCGGCTGCGACCGTCGTCTTCATCGGCATAGGCATAGCGGTCGCGCTGGTCGTCGTCGTCGGGCGGAATGACGTCGTTGAGCCATTCACCGACCGACATGCCGGATTGGCGCGCGGCGTCGCGGGCGGCTTCGCGCGCTTCTGGACGGAGGCCTCTTAGATTCCACGGACCGCCAGATTTCATTGCCCGCCCAAATCACTTCAAGAGGAGCGGCATAGCCCTGTCTTTGGCCCTGTCGTTGAGCTGTGTGGCTCGGTAACAGACGAGAGAGAGGGCGCGGCGTCCTCAAGTGCCGACTTTTCAGGAATAGAGTAAATAAGCGGTTAAGGACCGGGCCGGACCGTTAACAATGCGCCATTCGGCGCTGATCGCGGGTGGGAACCGGGGCCTGATCCCAGGCCGAAGCCGCGACCCAAATTGGCCGATTTGACCGTCGTCGCCCTGTCGTGAATCGGCTAGCCTATGAACCGGAGGCAGGCGCCGGGAGAACGACATCATGCCGAGCTACAAAGCTCCGGTTGACGACGTCATGTTCCTGTTGAGCGACGTGTTTCATATCGATCGCTACAACAATCTGCCCGGTTTCGCCGAGGCCACGCCCGATCTGATCGCAGCCGTGCTCGGCGAAGCGGCGAAATTCTGCGAAGACGTGCTCACCCCGCTCAATCGCGTCGGCGACAAGGAAGGCTGCCGGCGCAATGCCGACGGCAGTGTGACGACGCCGACCGGGTTCAAAGCCGCGCATAAGCAGTTCACCGACGGCGGCTGGCTCGGCCTTGCGGCGCCGCCCGAATTCGGCGGGCAGGGCCTGCCGACGGTGATCGCGCAGGCCGTCAGCGAATTCGTCTGCTCCGCCAACATGGCCTTTTCGATGTATTCCGGCCTCACCCAGGGCGCGATCGCGGCACTGTTCACCCACGCATCGGCGGAGCAGAAGGCGCTTTATCTGCCCAAGCTTGTCAGCGGCGAATGGGCCGGCACGATGAATCTCACCGAGCCGCAATGCGGCACCGATCTCGGCCTGGTGCGCACGCGCGCCACGCCGCAGCCGGACGGCAGCTATAAAATCACCGGCACCAAAATCTTCATCTCCGCCGGCGAGCACGATCTCGCGCCCAATATCGTGCATCTGGTGCTGGCGCGGATCGATGGCGCTCCGGCCGGCACCAAAGGCATCTCGCTGTTCGTCGTGCCGAAATTCCTGCCGGTGGCGGACGGCGGCATCGGTGCGCGCAATGCCGTGAGCTGCGGCTCGCTCGAAGAGAAAATGGGCATTCACGGCAATGCCACCTGCGTAATGAATTACGATGGCGCGACCGGCTGGCTGGTGGGCGAAGCCAATCGCGGCCTGCAAGCCATGTTCGTGATGATGAACGAGGCGCGGCTCAATGTCGGCCTGCAGGGCTTGGCGCTGTCGGAAGTCGCCTACCAGAACGCCGCGGCCTACGCGAAGGAGCGCCTCTCAGGGCGCGCGCTGACCGGCGCGAAATTTCCGCAACAGCCGGCCGATCCGATCATCGTGCATCCGGACGTGCGCCGCATGCTGATGACGATCCGCGCCTTCAACGAAGCGGCGCGGGCGCTGGTTCTATGGACGGCGCTGAAAAGCGATATCGCGCATCGTTCGCAGGATGAGAAGGACCGCCAGGCGGCCGACGATTATCTTGGCCTGATGACGCCGGTGATCAAAGGCGTGCTGACCGATCAGGGCTTCGCCAATACGGTCGCCGCGCAACAGGTGTTCGGCGGCCACGGTTATATTGCCGAACACGGCATGGAACAGTTCGTGCGCGATGCGCGCATCGCCATGATCTATGAGGGCGCCAACGGCATCCAGGCGCTCGATCTGGTCGGCCGCAAATTACCGAAAGACGGCGGCCGGGCGCTGCGCGCTTTCTTCGGCGAAGTCTCGGCCTATATCAAAGAGCGCGGCGCGGATGCGGCGATTGCGCCCTATGTGGCGCCGCTCGGCAAAGCGCTCGGCGAATTGCAAGAGGCGACCATGTGGCTCGTGCAGCATGCAATGGGCAACCCGGAAAACGCCGGCGCCGGCGCCACCGATTACATGCATCTCTTCGGCTTGGTCTCGCTCGGCTATATGTGGTGCCTGATCGCGCAAGCCGCGCAGGCGAAAGCCGGCAACGGCGCCCGAGAGGGTGCCAACGAGAGCGACAATGAGAGAATGACGCAGCGGCTGATCACGGGACGATTTTTCGTGGAACGCATTTTGCCGGCTTCGACTTCGCATCTCGCGCGCATCAAGGCCGGCGCGGACAGCACCATGGCATTGCCGATGGAGGCATTCTAACCTTGATATATCGGCGTCGCCCCCGCGGCAGCGGGGCCCCATAGCCCCGGTTGTGAAAATCTCGTGAGCATCGTGGTTATGGATTCCCGCTTCCGCGGGAATGACGGCGGCGGGAATGACGAGGGGACGGAGAGGACTTCATGCCCGAGGCTTTCATCTACGATCACGTGCGCACGCCGCGCGGCCGCGGCAAGGCGGACGGCGCGCTGCACGAAGTCACCGCGCTCAATCTCGCGGCGCAGGCGCTCGGCGCAATCAAGACGCGCAACGATCTCGACACCGCGCTGGTCGACGACGTGGTGATGGGTTGCGTCGATCCGGTCGGCGAGGCCGCCGCCGACATCGCGCGCACCGCGGCTTTGGTTGCGGGCTATGGCGACAGCGTCGCCGGCGTGCAGATCAACCGCTTTTGCGCCTCGGGCCTCGATGCGGTGAATTTTGCTTCGGCGCAGGTCATGTCCGGGCAGCAGCAATTGGCGGTCGGCGGCGGTGTCGAATCGATGAGCCGCGTCGGCATCGGCGCGGCGGGCGGCGCCTGGGCGATGGATCCCTCGATCGCGGTCGCGCATTACTTTCTGCCGCAAGGCATTTCCGCCGATCTGATCGCGACCAAATACGGATTTTCCCGCGACGATGTCGATGCCTTCGCGGTCGAAAGCCAGAAGCGCGCGGCGGCGGCCTGGGACGAAGGGCGCTTCGACCGCTCGGTGATGAAGGTCAAAGACGTCAACGGGCTCACCATTCTCGCCAAGGACGAGCACATGCGGCCCGGCACGACCATGCAGTCGCTGGCGTCGCTCAAACCGTCCTTCACGCAAATGGGCGAGCTCGGCGGTTTCGACGCGGTGGCGATCCAGGCCCATCCCGACGTGGAATTCGTCAACCACGTCCATCATGCCGGCAATTCCTCCGGCATTGTCGACGGCGCCGCCGCGGTTCTGATCGGCAACAAGGAGGCGGCGCAGAAGACCGGATTGAAAGCGCGCGCCCGGGTGCGCGCCTTCGCCAATATCGGCTCCGATCCGGCCTTGATGCTGACCGGCCCGGTCGACGTGACCGAGAAGGTTCTCAAATCCGCCGGCATGACGATTTCCGATATCGACCTGTTCGAGGTCAACGAAGCCTTCGCCTCCGTGGTGCTGCGCTATCTGCAGGCCTTCGAGCTCGATCCTGCGAAAGTAAACGCCAATGGCGGCGCCATCGCGCTCGGCCATCCGCTGGGCGCCACCGGCGCGATGATCCTCGGCACGCTGATCGACGAGCTCGAGCGGCGCGATCTCGCAACCGGACTTGTCACGCTGTGCATCGGCGCCGGCATGGGCACCGCGACCATCATCGAGCGCGTTTAACGTAGGAGCTGCAAGAGAGTGCAATGCCCAAGATCGATATCAGCAAGATACCGACCGATGCCCGCACCGGTTATCCGCCGCCTTATGATCGCGTCGTCGTCGGCCGCGAGCGCAAGCGGCTGGGCAATGCGGCTGGACTCGACCAGTTCGGCGTCAACCTTACCACGCTGAAGCCCGGCGCCGCGTCGGCATTGCGGCACTGGCACGAGCGCGAGGACGAATTCGTCTATGTGCTGGAAGGCGAACTGGTGCTGATCGAGGACGCGGGTGAGACGCCGCTCAAAGCCGGCGATGCCTGTGGCTTCAAGGCCAATAGCGGCAACGGCCATCATCTGGTGAACAGATCGGACCGCAACGCCGTCTATCTCGAAGTCGGCACCCGCTCAAAACACGAGCGTGTCGAATATCCGGAGGCCGATCTCGCGGTCGTGCGTGACGACAAGGGCTCGCGCTACACACATAAGAACGGCGATCCCTATGAGTGAGAGCATGAGCAAGAGCAAAAAACCGGCCTTCACCAAATTCAAGCTCGACGTCGATGGCGACGGCATCGCGCTCGTCACCTGGGACGCGCCCGGCGCGACGATGAATCTCATCGACACGACGATGATCGCGGAACTGTCGGCGCTCGTCGAGCAGATCGCGGCCGACGCCAAGATCAAGGGCGCGGTGATCACTTCGGGCAAGGAGGCGTTTTGTGCCGGCGCCGATCTGACCATGCTGGAAAGCTTGAGCCGCACCTTCAAGGATCTGGTGGCTGCGCAAGGCGAGGAAGCGGCCAATACGCGGCTGTTCGAGGAAAGCCGCAAACTGTCGCAGCTCTATCGCCGCATCGAGACCTGCGGCAAGCCATGGGTCGCCGCGATCAACGGCGCGGCGCTGGGCGGCGGCTTTGAACTGGCGCTGGCCTGCCATCGCCGCATCGCCGCCGATAATCCGAAAACACGGGTCGGTCTGCCCGAGGTCAAGGTCGGTCTGTTCCCCGGCGGTGGCGGCACGCAACGCATCGCGCGGATGCTGCCGCTGCAGGACGCGCTGCAATTGCTGCTCAAGGGCGATCAGTTGCGGCTCGATCGCGCCAAGACTTTGAAACTTATCGATGCCGTGGTGCCGCCGGGCGAACTCATCAAGACGGCCAAGGACTGGATCAAATCCGGCAGCAATGCCAAAGCGCCGCTCGACAAGGCGCCACTGGACAAAGCGCCTTGGGACGCGGAGGGCTTCAAGCTGCCGGGCGGGCCGGTTTATTCCAAGGCCGGACTGAATACGTTTCCGCCGGCCAATGCGATCTACCGGCGCGAGACCTACGACAATTATCCCGCCGCGCACGCCATCATGCAGGTCGTCTATGAGGGCCTGCAATTGCCGATGGATGCGGCTTTGCGTGTCGAGTCGCGCTGGTTCGCCAAAGTCCTGCGCTCGCCGGAAGCCGCCGCAATGATCCGCTCGCTGTTCGTGTCGATGCAGGACCTTAATCGCGGCGTGCGGCGCCCGGCCGATGTGCCGGCGCGGCCGCTGAAAAAGATCGGCATACTCGGCGCCGGCTTCATGGGTGCCAGCATCGCCTATGTCTCGGCATTGGCCGGGCTCGAGGTCGTGCTGGTCGACCGCGATCCTGAGACCGCAGAGAACGGCAAAGCGCATGCGGAAAAGCTCATCACCGAACAGGTCAATCGCAGCGCCGCGAGCGCGGCCGATCGCGAAGCCGTGCTGTCGCGCATCACGCCCACCGCCGACTTTGTCGAATTGAAGGGTTGCGAGCTTGTCGTCGAGGCGGTGTTCGAGGACCGCAAGGTCAAGGAAGAGGTGATTTCGCGCGCGCAGAACGTGATCGGCGACAAGGCGATCTTCGGCTCGAACACCTCGACGCTGCCGATCACGTCGCTTGCCGCCGCCTTCAAGGATCACTCGCGCTTCATCGGCATTCACTTCTTTTCGCCGGTCGAGCGCATGATGCTGGTCGAGATCATCATGGGCAAGGAGACCGGCGGCGAGGCGCTCGCCACCGCGCTCGATTATGTGCGCGCGATCCGCAAGACGCCGATCGTCGTCAACAACTCGCGCGGCTTCTATACCTCGCGCGTCGTCGGCACCTATCTGCGCGAAGGTCATTTGATGCTGATGGAGGGGCTGCCTGCGGCTTTGATCGAGAATGTCGGTCGTATCGCCGGCATGCCGGTCGGGCCGCTCGCGCTCAACGACGAGGTCGCCGTCGATCTGGCCTGGAAGATCCTCAAGGCGACCGAGGCCGATCTCGGGCCGCAAATGGTCGACGCACGGCAGAAGACGCTGCTCGAGGACATGGTCGAGAAGCGCGGCCGTCTCGGCCGCAAGAACGGTAAGGGCTTTTACGATTACCCGCAGAACGGGCCGAAGCGGCTGTGGCCGGGGCTTGCCGACCTGCAGCCGAAAAGGATCGATCCCGACACCGTCGATCCGCGGAGCCTCGGGCGGCGGCTGTTGGCGATCCAGGCGCTGGAATCTGCCCGCTGCATCGAGGAGAAGGTCGTCACCGACATGCGCGAGGCCGATGTCGGCTCCATTCTCGGCTTCGGCTTTGCGCCTTTCACCGGCGGCACCATTTCCTATATCGATGGCATGGGGACCAGGGCTTTTGTCGATCTCTGTAACACCCTCACCGCAACCTGCGGCGACCGCTTCAAGCCGGGCGCGCTATTGCTCGACATGGCCAAGACCGGCGATACGTTCTACCGCCGCTTCCCGCCGCCGCAGCGTAAAGCCGCCGCATAAGGCCGCCGCATGTCTGCCGTTCCGCCACGGCTATTGCCTAGCCAAGGCCCTGTTGCATAAGGCTTTGCCGCATTACCTAAGGGTTGTCGTTCACCGCTATTGGGCCCCTCTTTCGGGCTGCATTGCTCTCCTCCGCACGCCGCGTGTAAGGTCGCGGCCGTTTTTCCGGGACCCTGCATGGCACGTGATCAAGTCGACCTGACGCCGCTCGAACGGCGCGACGATCTCGTGGAGTGGATTGCCCAGGGCGTCAAAGCCAAATCGCAATTCCATATCGGCACCGAGCACGAGAAATTCGTGTTCACCCTGGAGGGGCATCGCCCGGTGCCCTACGAGGGCCAGCGCGGCATCCGCGCGTTGCTCGAGGGCATGGAGCACCTGCTCGGCTGGCAGCCGATCATGGAAGGGCCGAACATTATCGGCCTGTTCGATGTCACCGGCGGCGGCGCGATTTCGCTCGAGCCCGGCGGCCAGTTCGAACTGTCCGGCGCGCAGGTCAAAACCATTCACCAGACGTCGAGCGAATTGATGGCGCATCTGGCGCAGGTGCGCGAAGTGGCGCGCCCGCTGCATATCGGATTTCTCGGACTCGGCATGACGCCGGATTGGACGCGCGCCGAGATCCCGAAAATGCCGAAGGGCCGCTACAAGATCATGACCGCCTATATGCCGAAGGTCGGCACGCTTGGCCTCGACATGATGTATCGCACCTGCACGGTGCAGACCAACCTCGACTTCTCCTCCGAAGCCGACATGGTCAAGAAGCTGCGGGTGTCGATCGCGCTGCAGCCGATCGCGACGGCCTTGTTCGCCAATTCGCCGTTCACCGACGGCAAGCCCAACGGTTTCCTGTCGTTCCGCTCGGAAATCTGGCGCGACACCGACAATGCGCGCGCCGGCATGCTGCCGTGGGTGTTCGAGCCGGGCATGGGTTTCGAGCGCTGGGTCGATTACGCGCTCGACGTGCCGATGTATTTCGTCAAGCGCGGCGACACTTATATCGACGCATCCGGCCAATCGTTCCGCGATCTCATGCTGGGCAAATTGCCGGCGCTGCCGGGCGAATTGCCGACGCTGTCCGATTGGGCCAACCATATGAGCACGACCTTCCCGGAAGTGCGGCTCAAGCGCTATCTGGAAATGCGCGGCGCCGATTCCGGGTCGCTGCAGAACCTGCTGGCGCTGCCGGCGCTGTGGGTCGGCCTTCTCTACGACGACGCGTCGCTCGATGCGGCCTGGGATATCGCCAAGGTCTGGAGCGCGGAAGACCGCCAAAAGCTGCGCGACGATGTGCCCAGGCTCGGCCTTGCCGCCAAGATCCAGGACCGCACCGTGTTTGAAATTGCGGGCGAGGTTCTGAAACTCGCACGCGCCGGGCTCGCGCGGCGCAAATATTTCGATTTGAGCGGCCAGGACGAGACGCGCTATCTCGACGTGCTCGATGATCGGCTCGCGCGCGGCACCACGCCGGCGCAGGAGCTACTGGCGAAATATCACGGGCCGTGGGGTGGCTCGGTCGATCCGATCTATAGCGAAGAGGCGTATTAGCGCTTCAGTGCTTGATGGCGTAGACGCGGTGCGCTTCGGCGACAGCTTGATTGCAGCCCGCGGCGTCACCCGCGGCGTCCGCCTTCTTGGCGCGGTCGAGCAATAACTGATTCCACTCGACAGTTTCGCTCTGACGCTTCAGTTGCTGAGATTGAACAGACGCCGCGCTTCGACGAGCGCCTGGCTGCACAATTCGATATCGCCGGCGGCGTCGGCTTTCCACGCCCTGTCGATCACGGTGTTGCCGCCCATGTTGTTGACATGTTGGGCTTGCACGACCGAGTCGAGCGTCGGCTGATGATGAAGCTGGGCGTCGCGGGATTGCGGCAGGACCGGCCCGCCGGACGCCGGAGCCTGCATAACGTCCGCGATCTGGCGTTCGAACTGCACGATCTGCATCGTACACGGACCAGCCAGAGCGGCGCCGTTGCCGCAGAGCAAAGCGACGCTCGCGCCCAAGGCAGGGACGCTCCCATAACCGAAGCGGCCGCTGAATATGTTCTTCGCCACCGATCCGCGGCAGAAGCTCGCGATCCTTCGAACCGTGACGTCCATGTTGACCTCCCGCGACTCAAATAATGACATCAACCGATCAGGAAATGACGGAGAAAACCGCCTGTCATCCGCGCGCCGAATTTTATCGTCGACACGCCATCCCAAGCAGACCATGATTATCGTAATAATTTCTTAGGACGCAGACTCGGAGTTTTACCGACGCATGGCATATTCCGTTAATGCTGTGCTCTGCGCGCTGCTCGCGGCTGCGTTCTGGACGGTGTTCGGCTACAGCATCGCGCGTCGCGTTCTGCCGCGCCCGCTGGCGGCCGGCGCCGGTTCCGTCATCGGCTGGGCTGTCTTCAGCGCGGCGACACTGCCGCTCCTCACGCTGATCGGATTCACGACGCCAACGGTTGTTGGTGCCGGCGTGCTGTGTCTTCTCGGCAGCCTTGGCTTGGCGGTGATGCGGCGACGCCAAGAGGCCGATGCCGGGCCGGCGGTTCCACTATGGGCCTTCGCCGCTGCTGCGGTCCTCGCTGTCGGGCCTGCCGCGGCGCTGCTGCCGAAAATAACCGCAACCGGCATACAACTGGCCGATCCGATTTTCGATCATGCGAAAATCGCCATCGTCGATGCGATGACGCGGCAAGGCCTGCCGCCGGTCAATCCCGTCTTCGCCTCCGGTCGGCTGGTCTACTACTATCTCTGGCATTTCAGCGCCGCGGAACTGGCGCTCGCGCTGCGCGTCACCGGCTGGGAAGCCGATATTGGCCTCACCTGGTTCACCGCTTTTGCTTCGCTCACTCTGGCGATGGGCGTCGCCGTCTGGCTCAGCAAAAAGCCCGGCGCGGCGATCCTGGTCGTGCTGTTGGCGGCTGCGGCATCGCTGCGCGTCACGCTCAGCTGGATATTCGGCTCTTACGAGCTGACGCCATTCATGGAGCCGCCGACGGGTTTTGCCGGCTGGCTGTTTCAGGCGGCCTGGGTGCCGCAGCACCTGATGGCGGCGTCGTGCGTGGTCGCGGCGATGCTGCTGCTCATTGCGGAGACGCAGCGGCAAAGCCTCGCGCGGCTTTTGACGTTGGCTGTGATCGTCACCGCCGGTTTCGAGAGCTCGACCTATGTCGGCGGCGTCACATTCGCGATCACTGCCGCGGTCGCCGCGCCGATCCTGCTGGTCGGCGTTACGCCGAAGCAGCGGTTGCGTTTTGCCGCGGGTCTGTTCATGGCGGCGCTGCTGACTGCCGCGCTCGCGGCGCCGTTCATTCGCGATCAAATCGCCAATGTGGCGGCGCGCGGCGCCGCTCATCCGATCGCGGTGAGCCCGTTTGAAGTGCTTGGCGACATGATCCCGCTGCCGCTGCGCCGCTTGCTCGATTTGCCGGCCTATTGGCTTCTGTTGCTGCCGATCGAATTTCCCGCAATCTTTGCCGCGGGCGCGCTGGCGCTTACGGTGGCATGGCGCCGCGCCGCGCCAGGCATCGAAAAGACCGCCGCCATGGTCTTTGCCGCGCTGGCGCTGACCGGCCTTTGCATTTCATGGCTTTTGACGTCGACGGTCGGCGACAACAGCGATCTCACTTTGCGCGCGGTTCTACCGGCGACGCTGATCCTGCTTGCGGGCGCGGCTGCGGGAATGCTGACAGCGTCGCGTTGCCGCGTATGGATCGCCGCGCTCGCGCTGTCCGGTTTTTTGCTCAGCCTGCCGGACACCGCGCGGATGCTGGCCTCGAATATCGAGGGCACGCAGCGGCCCGGCGAAGCATTGCTGGCGCAGTCGCCGGATTTATGGGCGGCGGTGCGCCGCTATGCGCCGCCGAATGCGCGGGTCGCCAACAATCCGCTCTACTTGCAGGACGTGACGCCATGGCCGGTCGATATTTCCTGGGCGCTCCTTGCCGATCGCAGCTCGTGCTTTGCCGGCCGCGAAATGGCGCTGGCCTTTGCGCCGCTGCCACCGGAACGGCGCGAAGCGGTCAATGCGCAATTCATTCGCGTCTTCGCGGGGCAGGGCACGGCGGACGATATGGCCACCATGGCGAAGGATTATGGTTGCGACGTTGTCGTCGTCGTGCCGCAGGACGGCGCCTGGACCAAGGATCCGTTCGCCGCAAGTTCGTCATATCGCCTCGCCGATTCTCGCGAAGGTCGCTGGCGGATCTATGTGAAGGCTAATTAAATCCCCGCGAACCAATTGAAGCCCTGTTTGCTCCAGAAGGTCTCGCGAAAATCGTTGGTGACTTCGATCGCCTTGATCCATTTGGCGTTCTTGTAGCCGAGCTTGGTCGAAGTGCGCAGCCGCAGCGGATAGCCGAACGGATCGGCGAGAATGTCGCCGGCATATTTGGTGGCGAGCAGCGTCTGCGGATGCAGCGCCGTCGCCATGTCGATGCTCTCGGTATAGTCGTCGTTGCAGATGAAGTAGACGTATTTGGCGGTGGTGTCGGCGCCGATGCGCTCGAAGAAGTTGCGCAGGTTCACGCCCGACCACTGGCCGATATAATCCCAGCCCTCGACGCAGACATGGCGGATGATGATTTCCTGTTCCGGCAGCTGATAGATCTGCTGCGCGGTCCAGGACTGCTTGTTGGCGATCCGGCCGGCCAGTTCGAGCTTCCAGCTCGCGCCGTCGACCGGCTTGACGTCCTCGATGTCGTAATAGGCGTTGAAGCGCGCCGGCTTGACCACCTGCGACGGACTGAAAGTCGGCGCCAGATGATCGGGGCGGAAAATGAATTCCTGGACGCCGTCGTTCCAAGCCGATACCGCGCGCAGCACCTTCTGCACCAAATCGTCCTCGGTGACGTCGCAGCCGGTCAGCATGGTGAGCGCGCCGAGGCTGACCGCGCCGCGCAACAGGCCACGGCGATTGATGCGCTGATTAATGTCTTGGACGAGCTTGCGGTTGTCCTTGAGTACGCCTTGGTCGATCCGCTTGTGCGGCCGAAACAAGGATCGCGTCCGGGTCTGAAACATCGTTGCGCCCCCGCGCGGGTTGGTGAAGGTGTTGAAGGTGTCAGTGCGTTGCTTTGATCTCGGAGGCGCCGTCAGGCGCCGCGTCATCCACGGTCGGGCCGCCGGTCAGCATGGCGACAAGGCTTTGCGGCACCAGCAAAGCCAGCGACACATGAACCACGATGAAGGCGACGATCGCCGACATACAGAGGAAGTGAACGAGGCGGATGGTCTGGAACGTGCCGAACAGCGCCGCAAGCTCGGAGAATTGCACCGGCTTCCACAGCGCCAGCCCCGAAATCACGATGGCGATGCCGATCGACATGACGCCGAGATAGAGGATCTTCTGCACCGCATTGTAATGGGTCAGATCGTCGTGACGCAGGCGGAAGCTCAGGGCTTCGCCGACAGTGGCGAGAATCTCGCGGATCGAGATCGGAAACAGCTTGCGGCGGAAGCGGCCGGTGGCGATGCCGTAAGTGAGATAAGCAAGCCCGTTCAGCACGAAAATCCACATGCCGAAGAAATGCCATTGCAGCCCGTACTGCGCCCATTTGCCGATCACCAAGGCGTCGGGGAAGTGCAAAAAGCCGAAGATCACGTCGTCGTTATAGATCTTCCAGCCGCTGCCGATCATGATGAAAATCGCCACCGCATTGGTCCAATGCATGATGCGGAGCGGCAGCGGATGAAGGCGGTGCGGGTGGTGCCTTGTAAGAGGCGCTGCTGACGTGACGGCCGGCATCGACATGGGTGATCCCCGATCGTTTCCATGAATACAGACATTAGCACAGACATGAACACAGAACTGTAATACCAGTCCGGTATGAGCGATGTTAATTCGTAGACGGACTGCGCAGATTTCCGCACACGACGTCTTGAGACGACTTTCGGACACTACGGTTGCGAAATATTGTTCGCAATAAACGATGCTTCACAAATTCGCGGGTCGTTGTTGATCGGGAGTCCGCAGTCATGAAATTGCAAGTAATCGCGACGGCTTTTCTCATTGGCGCAGCCACTGCGGCCTCCGCCGCAACCGCGACTTCGTTTGACGAGGCCATGGGCCGTCCCATCGTCCTGGCCCAGGCCAATATCCCGCCCACCGGGATGGGCGAGGAAGACAAGGCCATGGCTGCGGCCAATATGGCCGCCGAAGAGCGCATGAAGCGGCGTTATCCGCAGCCTATCCGCGTCGGCGCGCTGCTAGGTGCTCGTGTTAGCGACAGTGACAGCCGCACCATCGGCTATGTCCGCCGGGTGATCCGTACACCGCAAGGCAAGATCGATGTTGTCGTCGATTGCTGCGGCTGGTTCGGTTTTGGCGCGCGGCCGGTGGCGGTGCCGATCGCGGTGCTCGGCGTCTTCGGGCGTGAGGTCGCCTCGCTGGATATGCCGCGCAGCGACTATGGAAGCGCGCCGACCTGGCAAAGCGCGGCGGGCGACACCGTGCTGTCGGATAACGACAAGGTTCAGATTGCGCTGGCGCGGCGCTGATTGCGGGCCACGATCACGACTTGGTGAAGCGGATAACTTTTTGGTGTCTCGGGAATTGTACCGCGTGAGACGGAAGTGACTGGCGCTTTGCGGGCCGCTTTGGCAAGCAAGGCGCTGCATCATTTTGTCGGTTGCATCTCATCGGTTGCATTGGGGGCATTGCATGGATCGTGCGGATCGATTCGAGACTGGATCCGGTTTGAATTTAAATGCGGGTGAATCCCAATCGGCCAAATCGGCGCCGGGCAAATTGGCACCTGGTAAGTTCGGTTCTGCCTTTTGCGGCATCGCCTTCATGGCGAAAGCGTCGGTTCCCGGGCGCGCCAAGACCCGGCTGGTGCCGCCGCTCACGTTCGACGAGGCGGCAAATCTCAACACCGCCTTTCTCCGCGACGTTGCCGACAATGTGCTGCTTGCCGCGCATCACGCCGCGCCGCATGCCGGAATTGCCGGCTATGCCGCTTACGGTCCGCCCGGCAGCGAGGAATTCTTCCGCCGCACCTTGCCCGGATCGATCAGCCTGGTCGGCGCCTGGCAGCCGAATTTCGGCGATTGCCTGTTTCAGACGATCGCGCAGATTCTCGCGCGCGGCCACGGCTCCGCCGTCGTGCTCAATGCCGACAGCCCGACCCTGCCGACCGCGCTTCTGATCGAGACCGCGGAAGCGCTGGCGCGGCCGGGCGACCGCGCCGTGCTTGGGCCGTCGAACGACGGCGGCTATTATCTGCTCGGGCTCAAAGCCGCGCATCGCCACATGTTCGATAATATCGACTGGAGCACCGAGCGCGTCGCCGAGCAGACGCGGGAGCGCGCGCGCGAGATCGGGCTTGAGCTTCACACTCTGCCGCTCTGGTACGATGTCGACGATGTCGATGGCTTGCGCCGTCTCTACGGCGAGCTTTACGGCGAGGCTTTTGCCATGCCGCGGCTCGCGCCGCATTCGCCGCATTATGCCAATGAGACGGCGAAGCTGATGGCCGAATTGTCGCGCGACCATGATTTCGGCAACCGTATCGAGAACATGCTGCGTGTCGCAGCGGCAGGCGCCTGAGCCGGGCGCGCGCCGCGGCGAGGCAGAGATCTGGGGCGAGGAACGATGCAGACGGCAGCGACAAAACGGGCGGTTGATCCGAGGCGCTACTTCGAGAGCGTGAAAGCCGACAGCGAGGTGCCGGAACACGAGCCGGTCTGCCTCTATCTGGAAACGACAAACCGCTGCAACCTCTTGTGCACGACCTGTCCGCGCACCTACGAGGAACTCGAGCCGCCGGCCGATATGAGCTGGGAGCTGTTCACCTCCATCGTCGACCAGATCCCGCGGCTCGAACGCGCGGTGCTGCACGGCGTCGGCGAGCCGATGCTGGTGAAGCATCTGCCGCGCATGGTGCGCTATCTCAAGGACCGCGGCACCTACGTGTTGTTCAATACCAACGGCACCGTGCTCAACGAGAAGAACGGCCGGGCGCTGATCGAAGCGGAGCTCGACGAGCTGCGGGTTTCGTTCGATGCGTCGAACCCGGAATCCTATCGCGCCGTTCGCGGCAAGAATTATTTCAACCGCATCCTGAAAAACGTAAAGGCCTTCCGCGAGCTGCAGGAGCGCGAGGGGCACGCCAAGCCGCGGGTTTCAGCCTGGCTGACCGGCTTGCGCGAAACCATCGAGGAACTGCCGGATTTCGTCCGCGTCGCGGCCGAAACCGGCGTCAAGGAAGTGCATCTGCAGCGGCTGGTTTTCTTTAAGGACGATGCCATTGGCCTGGCGCGGCCGGACCAGGCGCTCTACGAGCAGCTCTCCGGCGCCGAGGCGGTTCATATCGATCGCGCCGCGACGCTGGCGAAATCGCTTGGCATCACCTTCAGTGCGTCCGGCGGCGCGTCGGAGCCCGGCGTCAGCCTCAAGCGCCAGGACAACGGGACACCATGGTCGATGTGCCGGCGGCCATGGACGGTGATGTATTTCACCGCCAATGGCCGCGCGCTACCGTGCTGCATCGCGCCGTTCTCGCAGCGTGGTTATGAGAATTACACGCTTGGCGACGCCACCCAGCAGTCGCTGCGCGACATCTGGACCGGCCCGGCCTATGCGAGCTTCCGCAAGGCCTTGTTGTCGAATACGCCGCCGGCGGCCTGCGCGGGTTGCGGATTGCGCTGGAGTCTCTAGCGCATGTTCCGGAAAAGTGGGCACCGGGTTTCCGACAAGGACGTGCGCCAAAGTGGTGTCATGCCGCAGACCGGTGGCGTGACGCCTGGCTGCGTCACCGTCGTCATTCCGACCTTCAACGAAGCAGAATCGATCGGCGCCGTGGTCGCCGAATTGCCGCGGGATATGGTCACGCGCATCATCATCGTCGACGGCGGCTCGGGCGACGGCACGCCGGAACGGGCGCGGGCCGCCGGCGCCGAAGTCATCCCGGTCGGCCGCGGCTACGGGCTTGCCTGCCTGACCGGCGCGCAGGCGGCCGGCACAGACGACATCATCGTCTTCATGGACGGCGACGGCGCCGACGATCCGTCGGCCATCGCCGCCTTGATCGCGCCCGTTGCACGCGGCGACGCCGACTTCGTCATCACCTCGCGCGCGCGCGGCGAGCGCGAGCCGGGCAGCATGGCGTGGCATCAGATTCTCGCCGGGCACATTGCCGGCGTTCTGACCAAGGTGCTTTACGGCGTGCGCTATACCGACATGTCGGCATTCCGCGCCATCCGCCGCGAGACCCTGCTCCGGCTCGGCATGCGTGAACTCACCTATGGCTGGAATCTGGAAATGCAGATGCGGGCGGCGCGCGCCGGATTGCGGGTGCTGGAATTGCCGGTCGGTTACCGGCGGCGGCTCGGCGGCGAGTCCAAGGTTGCCGGCTCATTGCGCGGTTCGGTGCGGGCCGGCGCCAAAATCATGTCGACCTTTGCGCGCGTCGCCACCGAGCCGATGCGGGAGCGGGTTTCCTAGAGCGTGATCGGTTTAGATTGAATCGTTTCACATACCGCGGAATGAGCGGAAGAGTGTTTCGATCCGATCCCATCGCGCTGTCATCTACATCGCGACCTTGCGCAGGAAGCCGTCGACGCTGTCGCGCAGGCTCTCCGCGGCGTTTTCCACCGCGTTCGAGGCTTTCAGCACGGTATCCGCCGAACTGTGCATATCGGAAATCGCGGTGGAGACTTTTTGCAGCACGCCGACCACCGACCGTGTGCCGATCGCCGCGGCGGTGACATTGTCGGAGATTTCGCCGGTCGCCGCATTCTGCTGCTCGACCGATGTCGCTATGGCCGACGTGAACAGCCGGATATCTTCCATGCGGCTCGTGATGCTGCCGATGGCGCGCACCGCGCTTTGCGTCGAGGACTGCACCCCGGAAATCTGCGCAGCGATGACATCGGTGGCTTTGGCGGTCTGCACCGCGAGCGCCTTGACCTCGGAGGCGACCACGGCAAAGCCCTTGCCGGCGGTGCCGGCACGGGCCGCTTCGATCGTGGCATTGAGCGCCAGCAGATTGGTCTGCCCGGCCACGCTCTGAATGAGCTTGACCACGTCGTTGATCTTCTGCGCCGACTGGGCAAGCTCGCTGATGACGGTATTGGTGGTTTGCGCTTCGGCAGTGGCGGCGCCGACCACGTCGCTGGCGCTGACCAACTGGCGGTTGATCTCGGCGATCGATTTCGACAATTCGTCGGCTGCGGCGGCCGCGCTTTCGACACCGCTGAAGGCGTCGTTGGAGGTGCGCACGGCGCCGGTGGTTTGCGCGGTGGTTTCGTTCGACATCGTCGACAACGCGGTGGCGGTGGATTTCATCGCCGCGACGCTTTCCGTCACCGTCTTGAGGATGCCTTCGACGCTGCCGCGGAACCAGCCGATGGCATCGTCGATCACGGCGCGCCGCGCCTGTTGTTCGGTGAGCTGCAAGCTTCGCTGCTCGGCCGAGAGCCGCTCGGTGATGTCGTCGTGGGTGCCGACCCAGTAGCCGCGGCTGGGGATGGGGCGGTTGACCACGGAAATCGAGCGGCCGTCTGGCGACTGCGCGATGAAGCTCAAGATTTTGCCGGCGGCCATTTCTTCGATGAGGTCGTTGCAATATTGCTGCGGATCGCGCTGCAGGCTGCCGGTCTGAGCCCGATGCTGTACGATATTGGCGAGGGTGGCGCCGGACTTCACGACCTCCGGCGACAGGTCGTACATCTGCAGATAGCGCTCGTTGCAGACGACCAGCCGGCCGGTATTGTCGAACATCACCACGCCCTGCGTCATGTTATTCAACGTGAGCTCGAGCAGCAGGCCTTTATCGTCGAGCCGGCGATCGGCGAAAGCGCTCACCAGGCTCATGCCCAATATCGCGATCGCGATACTGGCGATGGCGAGCGCGAGCGAGGTCGGCGACAGCGACATCTCCGCCAGAACGCGCGTCGGATCCGGAACGATATCCACCGCGCCCATGGCCGTGAAGTGATGCGACACGACGGCCAGCGTGAGCAGCAGTGCTGCAAATAGGAGTCCGGAACGACTGTGCGATCGTTCGGCCACCGCGAGCGCCGCCATCGCCAGCACCATGCCGATCACAATGGATGCTGTGACGTAGGGAAGCTCCCACGCAATGTGCCCGGGCAGTTCGAGCGCCGCCATGCCGAGGTAATGCATGCAGGCGACGCCGATGCCGATAATTGCGCCGCCGAGCAGCGCACCTGACCGCGAGAAGAAGACCGCGACCCCCAGGCCAAGCCCGGTGATGATCGCTGCCACCATCAGTGACAGGATCGTGAGATTGATATCATAGGCGACCGGAACATCCGGCTCGTAGGCCAGCATCGCCAGAAAATGCGTCGCCCAAATGCCGCAGCCGGATGCGGCGCCGGCGGCGGCGATCCAGATCAGTCGGGCGCGCCCGGCGGTCGAGCGCGCGCGGTTAAAAAGGGTGATGGCGGTGACGCTCGACAGGAAGCACACGACGCCCGCGACGACGATCAGGCGCCAGTCGTGTTGCGTCGTTAAACAATTAAAGATCCGAAACATTCCGGTCTCTGCGCCACCTAACCCTGCCCCGCTTTGTTCAATTGGTAACCAGCATCCATTTCCGTCCCGTTAATCAACGGAATGAAAGTGTTAATCCGGGTTAGGAGATGGCGGCGACGCCGCTCAATCGGTCAGGATCGCCTTGTCGGGATCGATCCAGAACGCCCAGACCGCGGAACCGGCGACGAGAAGCGCCGCGGCGACGATAAAGGGGGCTGCCCAATTGCCGTTTTGCGCCAGGACGCCGAACACGATCGGCGAGATGGCACCGCCGAAATTGCCGGCCATGTTCATCATGCCCGACACCGTGCCGGAATATTTGCCGCCGGTATCCATGGGCACCGCCCAGGACGGGCCGATGGTGCATTCCAAAAAGAACATCGAGATGGTGAGACAGGCCACGGCGGTCATCGCGTCTTCGGTCAGCGCCGCCGGCGTGATGAACACGGCGCAGCCGAGCAGGCCCGTGATCGCGACCGCGCGGCGCGCGATCTTGGCGCTGCCGGTGCGCCGCAACAGGTAATCGGTGGCAAGCCCGCCCGCGGTGTCGCCGATCACGCCGGCCCATAACGGCAGCGAAGCCAGCAAGCCGCCCTTGAGCAGCGTGAAATGCCGCACGTCGATCAGATAAGTCGTCAACCAGCTCAGGAAAATCCACAGGCAGTAAACATAAGTGAAATAGGCGCACATCACCGCCCACATATTGCCCGATCGCAACAGCCTGCCCCACGGCACTTGCATCTGCTTGTGGATCTGCGGTGGATTGATCGCGCCGCTGGCGTCGACGCCGCGGATATATTCGAGCTCGGTGCGGTTCACCATGCCGTGCTCTTCCGGCAGGTTGCGATAGCTGAAGGCCCACCAGATCGACCACAACAGCCCGATCGCGCCGCAGATGAAGAACGCCGCGCGCCAGCCGAAATTGAGCATGATCGCGAGCACGATCGGCGGCGCCAAAGCGGCGCCGGCGCGGCTCGCGCTATGGGTGATGCCCTGGACGAAGCCGCGTTCGCTGCGCGGATACCAAAGCTGCATCGCGCGCGTGGCGCCGGGAAACGCGCCGGCTTCGCCGACGCCGAACAGGAAGCGGATGACCTTGAACGAGGTGGCGCCGGCGGCAAGCCCGGTGGCGGCCGTCATCAGCGACCAGTAAGCGACGACGCAGGCGAGCACCCGGCGCGCGCCGAACTTGTCCGACAGCCAGCCGCCGGGGACTTGAAACAGCGCATAGGACCAGACGAAGGCCGAGAAGATCACGCCCATGGTGATTTTGTCGAAGCCGAATTCCTTGATGATTTCCGGCGCCGCGGTGGAAATATTGACGCGATCCAGGTAAGTGATCAGGTACATCACGCTGATCAAGAGCAGGATGTACCAGCGGCCTTTGCTTGCAAGGCCGGTCATGGGCGCGACGGATTTGGGCACGACGGATTTGGGCGCGGCGGATTTGTCGGACATTCAACTCACTCCCCAGCAGAAATTTTCACGGTCCGGCAGGGTAGATCCACCGGGCTTTTGCCGGCACACTGACTCTTTATCGCCGGAGCGGCAAGCGCGCGGGATGCCGCGGCGCTATAGTCAAATCCCTCCTGGAGCCCCCGGGGAATTTTGATGATCAAGCGCTACAGCGATCACGCCGCCAATGAACGGACTTTCCTGGCCTGGGTCCGCACCGCGATTGCGGTGATGGCGTTCGGCTTCGTCATCGAGCGCTTCGATCTGTTCCTTCAGGTCGCCGCCCCGGAGCTCGCGCAACGCCAGCTCAGCGCGCACAGCCAGGCCTTCGCGAACGTGGCCGGTCTCGCCTTCATCGCCATCGGCGTCGCGGTGATCGGGCTTGCCGGCGTTCGGTTCGTCAGAACGGCGAAGGACATCGAGTCCGAACAGGACGTGCCGAGTTCCGGCGCACGCGTCGACGTGGCGCTCGCCGTGCTGATCGGCCTGTTGGGAGTGGCGCTGTTTCTTTATCTGGCGCGCGCGGTGCTGCCGGCGATCTGAGAACCTCAGTGCTTCTGCCGCTCGAGGTGCGCGATCGCGGCCTCGATCGGCCCGAACGGCCCGTATTTGTGCTGCTGCTCGCTGAAATGATCGGCATAGGGGCCATAAGGCGCGTCCACCGGCTTCTTCGCCAGATCGGGAAAGTCGTGAGCGATGCCGGCAAGATGCGGTCGCGGATGCGACAGAACGAAAGCAGCGATGTCCCAGGCGTTATCGACGCTGAGCTGCGGGTCCACATAGTCGGTGCCGTGCGGCATGTTGAAGTGGATGAAATTGGCAAAGGTAATGATCCGCGCCATGCCGGCGCCGTCGTTGAAAGTGTCTTGGCCCCAGAGCGGCGGCACCAGATAGCCGAGATCGGAACTCGCGATGCTGTTGCGCAGGCCCGATCCGTCGGTGTTGTGGCAGGCCACGCAAGCGCTGGCGTAAAGCGGCGCGCCGCGCGTCGGCGACGCTGCGCGCTTGAGTGGCGTCATGTGGCCGGTGCCCATGCCCGGCAAACGCTGGTCGGGCTTCACGCCGCCTGAGATGAACTTGATATAGGCGACCATCTTTTGCATTTCCGGCGCGTCGGCCGGAAGCGGGCGGCCGTTCATGCTGCGGGTCATGCAGGAATTGATGCGGTCCTCGATGCTGATCTCGGTGCCGGTGCGGGCGCTGTATCGCGGAAAGTCGCCGTAAAGCCCGAACAGCGGGATGCCGAATTTCTTGGTGCCGGCCTGCAGATGACAGTTGGTGCAGGCAAGGTTGTTACCGGCATAGCGCTTCGATGCGTCGGGCACATTCGGTCCGATATAGGCGTAAGTCGCGGTGATCAGATCGCGGCCTTCGCGGACTTCAAGCCCATGCGCATCGCGCGGCAAGGCGCCGACCTCGGGTATGGTCCAGAGCTTCGAGCCCGGCGACGTGTTCTTTGTGTCCGCCGCTGTTTCCGTCACTTGGGCGATCGCGGCCGCCGTGAGCAGTTGCGCAACTGCGAAGCCTAAAAGCCAGTATTTCACGACCACCCCTCATCTGAAGAAACGCGCGGAGCACCATCGCACCATCGATCGCGTGAAATTATGCGCTGATTCGCCCGACTAGCCACGCCGCGCCGCCGCCCGGCCGGGGCAGTTAAGCCATCACTAACGGACCAAAGGTAAAAGGCCGATGGGGCCGCCACGGGTCGAAAGCAAACAGTCCCCGGTTCGATCGGAGCACCGGGATCAGTCGCAGGCTCGCGTCACGGCGCGTTGTTTCCCGCTGTGACAGGTCTGCGCTGCGCCGCAGGGACCGCGCGCAGAGCTGGGGATGCATCACGGGTAATGCGTATCAAAGCTGCATTTGCGACCCTCGCTGCGCTCTGGAGGGTGGGTTCGGGGAAGCGCCCCGCCGGCCTGCAATGGCCGTCCGCATGTCGCGCGCTCGCCCGGCCGCGCCCGAAGGCGGTGTTGTTCGCGCTGCTGCTTCTCGCCGGCTGCGCCACCTTCAATAAGCCGATCAACGTGCCGGTCGCCGTCGGCTCGAGTCCGATGGGGCAATTCATGCCTCCGGATGTCGGCGGCGACACCGCCGTCGCACTCGCCTTCTCCGGCGGCGGAACGCGCGCCGCTGCCTTCTCCTTTGGCGTCTTGCGCGGCCTCGACCGCCTGCCGACACACGGCGGCAAGAGTTATCTGGACCGGGTGATATTCGTGTCGGGCGTGTCGGGCGGCTCCATCACCGCGGCCTATTACGGACTCAAAGGCCGCGCGGCGCTCGCCGATTTTCGTGAGCGCTTCCTCATCCGCAACGCCGAAGAGGATTTGAACACAACGGTCAGCCTCGGCAATCTCGCCCGCGGTCTCGACGGCGGCGTGAACGACGCGACCCGGTTGCCGGCGTGGCTCGATCGCAACCTCTTCGACAATGCGACGCTGGGCGACCTGTTTCAGCCCGGCAAGCCGCTGGTCTGGATCAACGCCTCCGATCTTTACAACCGAACGCCGTTTCTGTTTTCGCCGGAAACATTCGCCGCACTCTGCAGCGATATCAGGAAATATCCGTTGTCGAACGCGGTCGCTGCCTCGGCCGCGGTGCCGGTCGCCTTCGTGCCCACTGTGCTCGAGAGCTTTCCGGCGGCGTGCTCGACACCATTGCCGCCATGGGTCGACCGCGTCATCGCCAACCGCAATTCCGGCGCGCAAGTGCGGGCCTTTGCCGAAGCGCTCAAGCATTACCGCGAGCCTGGGCAGATCGAGTATTTGAAACTCGCCGACGGCGGCATCACCGACAATTTCGGTCTTTCAGGTCTGGTCATCGCGCGTGCGGCGGCGGACAAGCCCTACTTTCCGCTCACGCCGGAAAAGGTGGTGCGGTTGCGCCGGATCATCTTCATGGTGGTCAATGCCGGTCAGGCTCCGGCGGGAGATTGGTCGCATACCATCAACGGGCCCTCCGGCGCCGATCTGCTCAATGCCGTGACCGATACGGCAGTGAATTCCGCCGTGCGCAGCGGCTTCGATGCCTTCCGCTTGAGCCTTCACGACTGGGAGGACTCGATCCGCAAATGGCGATGCAGCCTGCCGGCCGCCGAAGCGCGGCGGCTCGGAGCCTCGGGCGATTGGCGCTGCAGCGGCTTCTCGTTCGATGTTGTCCAGGTCGGGTTCGATTTGTTCGATCCGCAGCGCGCCGCCAAGCTGTCGTCGATCCCGACGCGCTTGAAACTGCCGACCGATGACGTCGACTTGTTGATCGAGTTGGGCAGCGAGGCCGTTCTCAACAATCCGACCTTCAAGGGCCTGTGACGATTGGCGGAGTGAGTGCTGGTGCCCCCCGGCCGAGCGCGACATTTAGCTCAAGTTCTAGACACAATTTTACGAGCCGGAAGGGCGCTATCGGGTACTGGTAAAAACATGGGTAGTCCAAGTTTATGAGCGGGCCAGGTCTCTCGACGCTGCTGGCCATCACGGTTTTCACGCCGGCTCTCGCCGGGTGTCTTCTGCTGCTCTCGTGGCTGCAGCACCGAAGGATCGTCGCGCTGGCGCTATGGGGATCCGGTTTCATCACCGCGTCTATCGCGACGACGCTTATCATCTTTGCCCGCGGCATAGTCCCCGACTTTTGGTCGATCATTGTCGGAAACGCGCTTCTGGCTGCCGCCTACGGCGTCCTGTGGTGCGGAGCGCGCAAGTTCAACGGCAAGAAGGTCTCGATCACTTTGGCCTTGGCAGGCGTGCTGCTGTGGATATTGGCTTGCTCGATTGCACCCATCTATGCGCGGGTGGAAGCCCGGGCCACCGTAATGGCGGCAATCGCCGTGTCCTACACGCTGCTCGCTCTCTTGGAGCTCTGGCGCGGACGTGGCGATGGCGCGTGGCGCTGGCCCATCATGTTGCTCTTGCTGGGGCACGCAGCGGCCATCCCAGTCCGCATTCCGCTCGCCGCAGCCTGGTTCCACCCCGATCCTTCCGACGTGAATTTGTTGACCTTTATGATCTTTGAGAGCGCCTTTGTCTGTATCTGCGGAGCATATCTATTCGGCGGCCTCGCCAAGGATCGAATTGCCGCAAGTTATCGGCGCATCTCGCTAACCGATTCTCTGACCCACGTTCCTAACCGTCGTGGTTTCTTCGAGACGGCCGAGCGGGTATCGATGAGAACCCGTTTTGCGCGCCGGCCGGTCGCGCTCCTGCTGTTTGATCTGGATCGCTTCAAAAGCATCAATGACAGATACGGGCACCAGGCCGGCGATGAAGTGCTTACCGCATTTTGTCGGTTGGCGACCGTGATGCTGCGGCCGACGGATCTTTTCGGTCGCATCGGCGGCGAGGAGTTTGCAAGTCTATTACCGGATACGGAGCAGCAAGACGCGCTCTGGCTGGCAGAACGACTGAGAACCGCGTTCGAAGGCGCCTCTCACACAGTGGGAGGGCGAACGCTCACTGCCACTGTGAGTGTCGGCGTCGCGGTCTCGGACGATGCGAGCGTTGATCTCAGCGCGCTGCAAAAGCAGGCCGATCAGGCGCTTTATCGCGCCAAGGCGCTGGGTCGCAACCGTGTGGAAATATCGGGGCGGCCGGATGAACCGCTGCCGGCAAGGCAGCGGAATGTTCTGTTCCCTGCGGTTCAATAACTCTGAGCCGTAGCTCTAAGCCGCGTGCACATCCTGGCGTTGCCGACAAGCGTGGTCTGCTGGCAACCGCGCGCCCCGGACGCCCATTACTGCCGAGTCGTGGTGACGATCGAATGTTCGTAGCGCGATGCCGGTAAGCTATTTGCGCCCAACGCCGCCAACGTCCATTCGCGCGCCAAACGTAAATAGGTGTCGCGTATTTCCTCGGCTTCGGCCTCATCGGCCCACCTGTAAAACTCCACCGCCAAGTCCCGATATTCCTTAGCCGTGACCATAGCTATGCCCCTCCCTTAAAGCGTCATCTCACATACGTGCAATCGAAGGCGCTGGCGGTCAAAATGGCGCTATGACCAGGTTGAACATGAAGCCGATCACGGCACACACCGCCACAGCGCTGAGCGCTATCGTGGTGACTGCCAGATCGGTGCGCAGGTCCGTACCGATGATCCGATGTTTCATTGAGGCCATCCCGTCCCGCCGCGATATTTCGCTGGCTTGCTAGTCTTCCGCCCCTGGACAGCCGTCTTCCATTCAACATTGGGCAAATCTCCCTATACCAAGGTATAGCTCCGCGCCGGCCGGCGAGCCGTGCAAGCACGAGCGGCGGTGCGCGTCGAGTTCGAGCGTGTCGAAGCCTTCGGTGAACCAGCCGTAGAGTGGTGCGAGGAGATCGCCCGCCTCATCCCGCTTGCCCTCAGGCGCGGGGGTCGCTTCCGTTTTCTTGAGCGGGACTTTTTGAGGAGAAACGGGAGAGACTTAAAGCCGAATTTTGGTGATGGTGCCCAGGGGCGGAATCGAACCACCGACACCTGCATTTTCAGTGCAGTGCTCTACCAACTGAGCTACCTGGGCCCAGAGCAAAAAGGGATTTGGCTCCGTACTCTCGCTGCGGCGCCTCCTCGATGAGGGGCCCTTGCAAGAGCGCCGTCTTATAAAGGGTCGCTCCCAGGCTGTCCAGAATAGGGATTGCCGCGATTTCGGAAGCCTAATGCTGTGTTCCGCCGTCCTCGTCCCGCTGCTCGTCTTCCTCTTCGTCCTCGGTCACCGGCACGGCATAGACGCCGGACAGCCAGCGGTGCAGGTCGACGTCGGCGCAGCGCTTTGAGCAGAACGGCTTGAAGACCTCGTCCACGGGCTTGCCGCAGATGGCGCAGAGGTTGCGGTTTTTGGCTTGAGGCATGATCGGAATATGGGGGCTGCGGTTGCGGCTGTCAGCGCCCCTTGCGGTGGTGTCAGACGGTATTGAGCCAGCCGAAATGGACTGGATAGCCCTCGCCGCCGAGCAGCGTCAGCGTCTCGTAAAGCGGCAGCCCGACCACGCCGGAATACGAGCCGACCATTTTGACCAGAAAACTTCCGGCGATGCCTTGGGCGGCATAGCCGCCGGCCTTGCCGCGCCACTCGCCGGAGGCGAGATAGGCCTCGATGTCCTGGTCCGACAGCCGCTTGAAGCGCACGCGGGTTTCGACATGGCGCTGCCGGAATGTCTCCTTCGGCGTCACCAGACAGACCGCGGTATGGACGCGGTGATTGCGTCCGGACAGAAGCCGCAAACATTGCGCCGCTTCGTCGAGCAGTTCCGCCTTGGGCAGGATGCGGCGGCCGACGGCGACCACGGTGTCGGCGGCGAGGATATAGGCGCCTTTCAATTCCTCATCGATGCGGATCATGTTGAGCGCGGCTTCGGCCTTGGCGCGGGCGAGCCGCGTGGCGCAGGCGCGCGGCAATTCTCCGCGCTTGGGCGTCTCGTCGATGTCGGTCGGACGCAGCGCGTCGGGCTCGAGGCCAATCTGATTGACCAGCGACAGCCGTCGCGGCGAGCCTGAGGCGAGAACAAGTTTTGGACGGCCGATCATTTGAACCGGTACGTGATCCGTCCTTTGGTGAGATCGTAAGGCGTCATCTCGACAAGCACCTTGTCTCCGGCAAGAACGCGAATGCGGTTCTTGCGCATGCGGCCGGCCGTGTGGGCGATGATCTCATGCTCATTCTCGAGCTTGACGCGGAAAGTGGCGTTCGGAAGCAGTTCCGTGACGACACCAGGGAATTCCAGGAGTTCTTCTTTCGCCATTCGTTATCCGGCAGTGGTGGTCTGGCCAGCACCCCGAGCCCTAAGCCCTGAGCCAACGACCTTGAAAACAGTATCAGCCAATTGGGCCGAAATTTGCGCGGGAACCTAGCGGATGGCGGGCCGCTTCACAACTGCTGTGGACAGGCGGCCATCGGCCTGGCGCATGCCGAGTCGCTCACCCAATCACTCATTGCCGGTTCCCCGCGAGATGAAACGCTGCCTGATTCGGGCCAGAAGCTGGTCGCGCACTTCGCGATAGGCATCCAAACGCTGCTCGCGGCTGCCTTCGACGGCGCTGGGGTCCGCGGTCGGCCAATATTCGACATCGATGGCATTGGTGCGCGTGATTTCGAGCGCGCGGTGATGCGCCTCCGGCGCTAGCGTGACGATCAGATCGAAATTGAGCCCTTCCCATTCCTCGATCTCCTCGAAGGTCACAGGTTTGTGCCGCGAAATATCGAGCCCGATCTCATCCATCGCGGCGACGGCGAACGGATCGAGCTCGCCTTTGCGCACGCCGGCCGAGCCGACATAGATCGAGCGGCCGAAAATCTGGCCGAACAAAGCGGCCGCCATGGGCGAGCGCACCGAATTCAATCCGCAAGCGAACAATACCGCCAGCGGACGGTCGGAGGGGCGGCTCTGCGGTGGCGGCATCGGGCGATCAGGGCGCAATCGACGGAATCGATTGCGCTCCCAGTTTTTGAGGGCGCATGATCTTTGTGGAAAGAATCTTTGCGGAAAACCGGTATCCACTGTTCCGGATCATGCGCTAGCCCTTCCAGTGCAAGACCGTGATCAGCGTGAACAGCCGCCGCGCCGTGTCGAAATCGAGATCGACTTTGCGCTTGAGCCGCTCGGTGACGAGATTGGATCCTTCATCGTGCAGCGCGCGGCGCGCCATGTCGATCGCTTCGATGCGGTCGGGCGTCGCGGTGCGGATCGCGGCGTAATAGCTGTCGCACACCGTGAAGTAGTCCTTGACGATGCGGCGGAACGGCGCGAGCGACAGCATATGCGCAATCACCGGCGTACCGTCGGCGAGGCGGATGTCGAAGACGAGCCGCGCGCCGGTGATGCCGAGTTGCAGCGTATAGGGACCGCCGTCATGGCCGGTCGGCCGAAAACTGTTGTCTTCGAGGAGATCGTAGATCGCGACACGGCGCTCGTGCTCGATCTCGTCGCTTGAACTGCCGAGCGAAGCTTCATCCAGCGTCACGGCCGTGAGGCGGCCGGTTGTGTTGTTATCGGCGCTGCCGGCTGCCATCAGCGGTTAAGCCGGATCGCCACGGAACGGGCGTGAGCCTCGAGTCCTTCCGCGGTGCCGAGCGTGATCGCCGCGCCGCCGAGCGCGCGCAACTGCTCGGGGCCGCATTTGAGGATCGACGTGCGCTTCATGAAATCGAGCACGCCGAGGCCGGACGAGAATCGCGCCGAGCGCGCCGTCGGCAGCACGTGATTGGAGCCGGCGACATAATCGCCAATTGCCTCGGGAGTATGCGCGCCGATGAAGATCGCCCCGGCGTTGCGAATGCGGCCGGCGATCTGTTCGGCATCGGCGGCGGCGATTTCCAGGTGCTCGGGCGCGATGGCGTCGACCAGCGCCGGCGCCTCGTCGAGCCCGCGCAGCAAAATGACGGCGCCGAAATCGGACCACGACGCGCTGGCGACTTTTTCGCGCGGCAGCGTTTTGAGCTGGCTATTGACGGCGCGCTCGGTGGCGTCGGCGAGCGCCGCGTCGTCGGTCAGGAGGATCGCCTGCGCGCTGGCGTCGTGCTCGGCCTGCGCCAGAAGATCGGCGGCAATCCAGTCGGGATTGCCGTCCTTGTCGGCGACGATCAGCACCTCGGAGGGGCCGGCGATCATGTCGATGCCGACTTTGCCGAACACGATGCGCTTCGCTGCCGCCACATAAGCATTGCCGGGCCCGACGATCTTAGCGACGGGCGCAACGGTCTGCGTGCCATAAGCGAGCGCCGCCACCGCCTGCGCGCCGCCGATACGGAAAATCTCGTCGACGCCGGCAAGGCTCGCCGCTGCCAGCACCAGCGGGCTGAGTTCGCCATTGGGCGAGGGCACCACCATCGCGATCCGCGGCACGCCGGCAACCTTGGCCGGCACGGCATTCATCAGCACCGATGACGGATAGGCGGCCGTGCCGCCCGGCACATAAAGTCCGACGGCTTCGATCGCCGTCCAGCGCGAGCCGAGTTCGACGCCGAGCGCGTCGGTGAAGCGATCGTCCTTCGGCACCTGCCGGCGATGATAGGCCTCGATGCGCGCGCGGGCGAATTCGAGCGCGTCGAGCGTCTCGCGGCTGCAGGCCTTCACGGCCGCGGCGATTTCGTCCGCCGTGACCTTCATTGCAGTGTAATCGAGGTCGAGCTTGTCGAATTTGCGGGTGTAGTCTTTGACCGCTTCGTCGCCGCGGCGCGCCACGTCGTTGACGATGATGCGCGCAGCCGCTTCCACGTCCGCGGCAGCTTCCCGCTTGGTGTCGAGGAAGGCGCGGAATTTCTGCGCAAAATCGCCGGAGCGGATGTCGAGACGAACGGCCATCGGATTGCGATCGGAATGCTTGCTGATATTGCCACGAAGCTCGGCGCCGCGTCTGGCGCGCCTGCGCGCTCAGTAGCAGCCCTTTGTTATTATAACAATTCTAATGTTCTGCTTTTGGATTGACAAAAAGTCCGATGTTCCCCAACTCCTTACGCATCATTTCAAAGCGAAGGGAACGCGCTGTGGCGATCGCGAACAAAGCGTCACTTGTCGGTCCGGTCCGGTGCATCGTTGCGGTGCTGATGCTGGGCATGGCCTTCGCTTTTGCCGCGGGGAGCGCGCCGGCGCGCGCCGACGATACGGTGCAGCTTTCGATCACCATGAAGGATCATCAGTTCGATCCCGCCGAATTGCACGCGCCGCCCGGCAAGACGATTGCGATCCATGTGAAGAATCTCAATCCGATCGTGTCGGAATTCGAAAGCAGCGAACTGCATTTCGAAAAGATCGTGCCGGTGGGCAGCGAGGGCGTCGTCTATGTGCGGCCGCAGCAGCCGGGCCGCTACAATTTCTATGACGATTTCCACCATGAGACGCAGGGTTTTCTGGTGGTGCAGTGATTTTCTGGTGGCGCAGTGACTTTCTGGTGGCGCAGTGAAATGAGGGTTCCGTGCTCGCGTCGTTGCTGATCGTCTTCCGCGAAGTCTTTGAGGCCGGTCTGGTGGTCGGCATTGTGATGGCCGTGACCTCGGCCGTCCCCGGCCGCACGGTATGGATCGCAGGCGGCGTCAGCGCCGGCGTGCTCGGCGCATGCCTGGTGGCTTTGTTCACCAGTGGCCTGTCGGAACTGTTCAACGGCAGCGGTCAGGAAATTTTCAACGCCAGCATTCTCGGCCTCGCCGTGGTGATGCTGACCTGGCACAATGTCTGGATGTCGCGCCACGGCCGCGAGCTCGTTGCCGAACTTCGCGCGGCCGGCGAGGCAGTCGCCGCGGGATCAAAGTCGCTGTTGGCGCTGGCGATCGTGGTCGCGATCGCAGTGCTGCGCGAAGGCTCCGAGGTGGTGCTATTTCTTTATGGCGTCGCGGCCGCGCAAGGCGGCGCCAGCTGGTCCATGGTTGGCGGCGGAGTTATCGGGCTCCTCCTCGGCTCGACAGTGTGTCTGTTGACCTATCTCGGCTTGGTGACGATCCCCGCGCGCTATTTGTTCAGCGTCACCAGCGCGCTGATCGCGCTGCTGGCCGCCGGCATGGCGGCGCAAGCGATCGCATTCCTCGAACAGGCCAATATTCTCACCGCGCTCGATGAGACGGTGTGGGACACGTCCTGGATCCTCAGCGATTCGAGCTATCTCGGCAAAGCGCTGCACACTTTGATCGGCTATGTCGATCAGCCGACCGCAATGCAGGTCGTCGTCTATGCGGCGACGCTTGCCGTGATTGTCGTGCTGATGAAGCTGTTCTCCGCGCCGGTGCAGCACCAGCGGCCGCATACGGCTTAGAGCCCGGCCGCCGGCTTACGCGGAAATGAGCGCAACTTAGACTGTTGCGGCGGAATGATCGGGGCACAAAGCCGCGGTGGTCACTTCGCCGAGGTCGGCGAGCTCGGCTTCCAGACATTCGACATCGAGGCGAATGACGCCGCCGCCGGAGAAGGTCAGCGTGACGCTGCCGGCCGGCGCGTCGGTCTCGGCGTATTCGACAGCGAGCAGATTGAGGCGGGCCTCTTTGCCGGCCTGATCGAGATTGCGGGTCTTGCAGGAGAGCACGCGTTCGAAGCGCAGCGCGGTGCGGCAGCGCCGGTAATCGGCCTTGCTGTCGGGCTTGGCCTCGGCAGCGCCGATCCAATCAAAGCGGTTCATCGCCATCACGAAGCGATGCTCGCGCGGCTTCCAGAAAATGTCGGCCACCTTGACGAGCGCGTCCTGCACATGCGCGGACACCACTTCCATGTCGTCTTGGTCGAGCGCGACAAGTTTCAGTTCGATGCAGGAATCCATCATGAACCCGTCCGATCCGCCCCTTATCGAGCCTGCTAAAGCTAAGAAGGAGGCACGCCGGACGCAAGCCCTTGGAGCAAAGATCGTGCTCGATCGGGGGGCTTAGGGGTGCGCGTCGTCAGAAGGACCAGATCAGAACGACACGCAGGCGGGACGGACGATCACGGCGACCGATTGCTGATGGAACTGCCGCTTATAGGCGCTGACGATTGTATCGAGCCGGCTGTCGTCGTCGGCCGCGCCGGGCAGCACGATTTCAACGCGTTTGGACGGTTCGTGCACGATCGTGCCGTTGGCGCCGTCACGCCATTGGCCGCTCGCCTCGGCCACCGTGAAGCCGTCGGGAAACCGCGGCGTGATTTCACGGGCGACAAAGCGCTCCCAGGCATGCTCGCTGACACCGAGCTGGTGTCCGATGTCGCGACCGAACAGCAGCTCGGCGACCTGCCGGGCCTGTTGCCTGCCGTGACATGACAAAGCTTGTGCCGGCGCGGCCTGCGCATGCAGGCTGCTTGCCGGTGTGGCGATCAGCGCAAAGCCGAGGAGGCAAATCCGGCCGACACGCATTGTTGCAGCGCGCGTTTTCAGCTTTCCCCAGAAGGCAAGAAGCCGTAGTCGCGCAACAACTGATCGCGCGTCACGGCTGCCGAACCGGCCGCCCAGAGCATCATCGCGCACGCGGCGCCGAACAAGAAACTGATGATTATTGTTTGCATAGCAGCCGTCCCTTGGTGGCGCACTATAGAGCAGGGACCTTTCATTTTTATTAGTTCGGCGGCCGTCAAACGCATGCGGGCCGGCGAAAACGCGCCGGCCCGCTTTTGTTGCTTAAAAAATCATTTGCAGCCGTTGGGTGTCGCGGTCTTGCCGGGCGGACAGCCCGGGGCAGGATGCGGTGGTGGTGGTGGAGGCGGCGGCTTTGCCACGGCCGGCGTGGGATGCGGCGGCGGCGGCGGTGGTGGCGGCCTCACCATGGCCGGAGCCGGATGCGGCGGTGGCGGTGGCGGTGGCGGTCTTTCGAAGTTCGGTGCCGGACCGGACGGATGCGGCGGCGGCGTCGCGGGCTTTTCAAATGCCGGCGTTGGGCCGGATGGATGCGGCGGGGGCGTTGCGGGCTTTTCGAAAGCCGGTGTCGGTCCTGTCGGATGCGGCGGCGGTGTTGCAGGTTTCTCGAAAGCCGGCGTTGGCTGCACCGGATGCGGTGGCGGCGACCCAGGTTTCTCAAACGCAGGGGCGGGACCGCCCGGATGTGACGGCGTCTCCGGCTTCACGAAGGCGCTCGAAGGTGGTGGCGTCGGTGCGCCGGCGCCAGGACCGGCGCCAGGATGCAGCTGCACTCCCGGTGTCACTGCCGCGGGCGCGCCAAATCCCGGCCGCGTTCCAGGCGTGCCCGGCGCTTGGAGTGTGCCTGCGCCGCCCGACCCCGCATGTGCCGCGGCCGCCGGCAAGGAGACGCGAAACTCCGGACGGCCGCCGGGTCCCGGCGGCACTCCCGGCGCAGGACGCACGACGACGGCTCGCGGCGGCCGGATGAACACCGGAATGGCCGCAGCTACGGGGACCGGCAGCGCGAAACGCTCGCGCGGCGGTGGCGGCGGCGGCAACACGACGAATTCGCGCGGCCGCGGCGGCAGGAAGAACGCCGGCGGCCGGGGCGGCGGCCGGAAACCCAGTCCGCCGAACATAATGAATGGACGATCGATATAGCCCATCTCATAAGGCGGCGGCGGCGGCACGCCGAAATCGATCATGGCGAAGCCCGGCGGCGGCTCCATCTCGGCGCGCAGAAACGCCAGCCGACGGCGCGCGTCCCACATATGCGGGCCGTTCGGATATTGTCGCAAATAGGACCAATACGCCGGCGGCGTGTCGTTCATCACGCAGTGGCGCCAGGAGATCTCTTCGCGGCGCACCGCGATCATCGCGGCGATGCGCTGTGAATAGGGACTGTCGGGATAAATGGCGAGGAATTGCTCGTAGCCGTCGATCGTGTCGAGCGCGAGCGCTGCGGCATAGGCATCGTCAGGATTGCCGAAGTCGCGCATCGGGCGGCTGCGATAGTCGGCGAGCGGTGCGACGTTCGGCGGCGGCGGTGCGTCGGCCGCGCGTTCGGTCATGAAAAACGGGCCGTCGATCTGCGCGGCATACCAGGGCACCTCGCCGCCTTGTGTCTGTTCGCTGACGCGCAAGCGCACGCGCGCGAAAATATCGTCGAGGCTCAAGCCGCCGGCCGAGATCATTTCGGTGAGCGCGGTCGCATAAGCGCCGTAAGGACCCTGCTCGTCTGGCCCGACGGTGCCCGGCGCCGCGTTGAACGCGAATGCCATGCTCGGCGGCGGATCGATCAGCGCCAAGCCACCCGCGAACGGCTGGCCGCCTTGCGCGAAGCCGTTCTGCCGCGCCGCATCGAGGATCACGATCTTGACGCGGCCGGGAAGCGAGGCGAGCGGTTGGGTAAAATCGGAGACGCGTATCGCCTGCAGCGGAATATCGACATCGTGCTGAATGTCGGCATCGACCGGCACGAAATAATTGTCGCCGGCGTATTGCACGCCATAGCCGGCAAGATAGATCAGCGCGACCGCGTCCGGTCCCGCCGCTGAAACCTGGTTGATGAACTCACGAAACGATTCCCGCAACGTCGCCTGATCGAGGTCGCGCGCGCCGGTCACGGTGAAGCCGGCGGCCTGTAGCGCGTCGGCAACGAGGCCGGCATCGTTGGCGGGCGTCGCCAGCGTTGCGGTTTTGTACTGGGAATTGCCCACGACGAGGGCGAAGCGTTGCTCGGCCAGTCCCGGACGCACACCAAGCGCCAACGCAAAGCATGCGACGAGCCACAGCAATGACGCATGCAGCAGCTTTTTCATCATCTGTCCCCCGAAATGGGTCTGTCTTTCGAAATGTTTCGCGAGTTGCCGGGAGCCCGCTCGGTTTTGTAGGGGTGTCATCCTGCCGATCAATAGGTCTGAATGATGTCAGGCAGTGCATTTGTTCTTTGTGCGTCTGTTCCTTACGCGCGCGTCTGTTCCTTATGCGGCCGTCCGCTTTTAGGTTCCCATCAGTGTTGCGGGTTACCGGCGGTACCGCACGCGCGAGGCAAACATCGCTCCCGCAACAGACTCATGCGGCAATAGATGCCTTCAAGTTCTTCGAGCAGCAAATTTTCATAAGTTGGGTTTGCGTCTCGGCGATGGCCACGCTAAGAACAAACAAACCTTTTGTAATTCGTCCGCTGCCCGCTCCCGTTCCTCAATAGTCGTTGCCGACATGCGACCGAAGCAGATCCTTTACAGGATCGGCAAATAAAAGCCTGTTCGGGCAACACGAGCCGGCTCGAGGTGAGATTTGCTGCGCGGCGTGGACTTTTTGCAACGCTCGTTGATGCAACTATGCAACAAGATATTTATGCAACAAGAACCTGTGCAGCAAAGGCTTGCGCAACTGAGGTTCATCTGTAAATAAAGCTGCTCTCCAAACGATCTGTTGTCTTTTCTTTCACTCCCGTAAGGGATACAAGCTGCCTTTCTTGAAAGGGAGGTTTTATGGCGAAGATGAAGAAGAAGCGGCGCGCGTGGACTGCAGCCGAAGTTCGTGACCTCAAAGCGATGGCGAAGAAGAAGACCACCGCCGCGCAAATCGCAAAGAAGCTGAAGCGGACCGAAGGTGCAACGCGCCAAAAGGCGTTCAGCATTGGGCTGTCGCTCGACTCCCGTTCCTAAGACTCTCAAACAGAAATTCATTCGCGAGATCGACGGCATGCCGGTCCTGCCAGCCGCAGGCGCGGCATGCCGTTGCGCGTTTTTTGGTTTGCCGGCTGTCTTTTTAGTTGGTGCGTTCTTTGCTGCCGGTGTTGGTGCGATGTGCCGGATGGGCGCGCTGCCCAAAACAGGCCGGCATGGCCCGCAATCCGTCTCACGAGCCATGCAATCATTGCCCCCGAAATCTCGATCAATCCGATCGTTGATCAGGGCCGTTAATCGCGATTATCGCCTAGGAATGATGTCCGTTTCGGCCCGCCGCCCGGTGGGCGGGGCCCGACCGTCCGGTACCGGCGGCCGTTTGTCCTATTAACTAATGGCCGTGAACCTGCCCCAATACTTCCGCAACTAAGGCTATACTGGTTACTGATCCTGGTCGGGGTCTTCGCCATTTTCGGGTCCTCAACGTGAGCCGCGGCCGGCCCGAGCACAAGCTGGGCGTGGTTTTGCGCCCGTTATACGGTGATACGAACGCCTATGAACCAGCCTCCCGGCCCGCTGCGGCAGCAGCCTGCCAGTTCCGAGCTTGCAAACGCGCTGAGCGCGTGCCGGCGGGCGTTTTACGCTATCGCCATGTTCAGCGGCATGAGCAATCTTTTGATGCTCACCAGCGCGCTGTTCATGCTCGAAGTCTATGACCGGGTGCTGCCGAGCCGCAGCGTGCCGACGCTGGTCGCGCTGTTGCTGCTGGCCACCGGCATGTATGCCGCCCAGGGCGTCATCGACACGATCCGAAGCCGAATCCTGGTCCGTGTCGGCCGCAGCCTCGACGAAGCGCTGAGCTCGCGGGTCTACGACGCGGTCGTGCGGTTGCCGCTGAAGATCGGCAATCGCAGCGAGGGCAGCCAGCCGATCCGCGATCTCGATGCGGTGCGCGGTTTTCTATCCGGCATCGGCCCGGTGGCGTTCTTCGATCTGCCGTGGATACCGATCTATCTCGCCATCTGCTTCATCTTTCACTTCTATCTCGGCCTGACCGCTTTGGGCGGCGCCATTATTCTCAGCGCGCTTGCGGTCATTACCGAACTGCAGACCCGGCATCCGACGCGGAGCGCCACGCAATATGCCGCGGCGCGCAACACTCTGTTGGAAGCAAGCCGCCGCAATGCCGAGGCCATCACCGCCATGGGCATGGTCGGCCGGATTTCCCGGCGCTGGAGCGAGCTCAATCGCCATTATATTATCGCCAGCGGCCGCGCCAGCGATGTCGGCGGCGGACTCGGCGCGATGTCGAAGGTTTTGCGGATGCTGCTGCAGTCCGCGATGCTCGCTGTCGGCGCCGCGCTGGTCATCAATCAGATGTCGACGCCCGGCATCATCATCGCCGGCTCCATTCTCGGCGCGCGCGCCTTGGCGCCGGTCGACATGGCGATCGCCAATTGGCGCGGCTTCGTCGGCGCGCGGCAGAGCTGGCAGCGGCTGTCGAAATTGCTCACGCACCTGCCGCCGGCCGCCGAGCCGATGCAGCTGAAGCCGCCGGCACGTTCGCTCGCGGTGCAGAATGCCGCCGTCGCTCCGCCCGGCGTGCAAAAGATCGTGTCGCAGGATATCAATTTCACGCTCACGGCGGGCAAGGCGCTCGGCGTGATCGGACCGACGGCCTCGGGAAAATCCTCGCTGGCGCGCATGCTGGTCGGCGTCTGGAATCCGGTCCGCGGCACGGTGCGGCTTGACGGCGCGACGCTCGATCAATGGTCGCCGGAAGCGCTCGGCCGCCATATCGGCTACGTGCCGCAGGACGTGGAATTGTTCAACGGCACGGTGGCACAGAACATTTCGCGCTTCGAGGAGCCGCCCGATCCGGACGCGGTCATTGCCGCGGCGCAGGCCGCCGGCGTTCACGATCTCATTACCAGTCTGCCGGAGGGCTACGACACGATCGTCGGCGATCACGGCAGCGCCTTGTCGGCGGGACAGGCGCAGCGGCTCGCGCTCGCCCGCGCGCTCTATCGCGATCCGTTCCTCGTCGTGCTCGACGAGCCCAATTCCAATCTCGACGCCGAAGGCGACGAGGCGCTGACGCGGGCCATTCTTGGACTTCGCGCCCGCGGCGCGATCGTGATCGTGGTCGCACATCGGCCGAGCGCCATTGCCGGCGTCGACTATATTCTCATCATGGGCAAGGGCCGCCAGCAGCAGTTCGGGCCAAAGGAGGAAATCCTCACCCGTGTCACCGCGCAGAACCAGCAGCCGCGCGCCTTGAAAGTGGCGGAGCAGGGAGGTGCAGGATGATCAGCCCACCCGACAGAGCGCCGCCGGACAGAGCGCCACCTCGCAAAGAGACAATCAGGCCCACGAGCAAAACTGCCGAGGGCGCGATGGACAAGCTCAGGATCGGAACGCCGGCCAAAGCTCCTGCGGATGCAAAGGCGAAACTGTCCAATCCGCTCGTGGGCAAACTTGCCGGCAAGCTCTCGGCAAGATTTCCCGGCGCGCTTTCGGGTCAGCCCTCCTGGAAGCTGCCGCGTCAGCTGCATTGGCTGGAAGCAAAGCTCGCGCCGACTTTTTCGTGGCTGTTCTACGATGAGTCGCCGGCGGAAAGCGCCGAGGCCTCGATTCGCCGCCACATCATTGCCGGCAGCGTTCTGATCGGCGTTCTGGCCTTCGGCCTGGGCGGCTGGGCCTCGACCGCCGAAATCTCCGGCGCGCTCATCGCGCAAGGTTCTCTGGTCGTCGATTCCAACGTCAAGAAGGTGCAGCATCCGACCGGCGGCGTGGTCGGCGAACTGCTCGCGCACGACGGCGATCATGTCAAAGAGGGCCAGATCCTGCTCCGGCTCGACGAGACGGTGACACGCGCCAATCTCGCGATCGTCACCAAGGGCCTCAACGAACTCTATGCGCGCAAGGCGCGTCTTGCCGCCGAGCGCGACGGCTTGGATTCGGTTCCGACGCCCCAGGAACTGGCGAAAAACGCCGACGATGCCGATGTGAAAGAGGCGCTCAACAGCGAGCGCAAGCTGTTCGATTTGCGGCGCGCGGCGCGGGGCGGTCAAAAGGGGCAGTTGCAGGAGCGGATCAGGCAATTGCAGCAGGAGATCACCGGCCTCGACGCGCAGCTCACCGCCAAGGATCAGGAACTCGGGTTGATCGCGCAGGAGCTGCAAGGCGTGCGCGAGCTGTGGCAGAAGAACCTGGTTCAGCTCAACCGGTTGACCTCGCTGCAGCGCGACGAGGCCAAGATCCAAGGCGAGCACGGCCAGCTCGTCGCCCAGTCCGCCGAGGCCAAGGGCAAGATCGCCGAGATCCAGCTGCAGATCATCCAGATCGATCAGGACCTCTCCAGCGACGTGGCCAAGGATCTGCGTGAGACCGAGAGCAAGATCGGCGAATATGTCGAGCGCAAGGTCACCGCGGAAGATCAGCTCAAGCGCACCGACATCCGTGCGCCGCAGGACGGCACGGTGTTCCAGTCGACCGCGAACACGGTCGGCGGCGTGGTCACCGCCGGCGATCCGATCATGCTGATCGTGCCGGAGAGCGACAATCTCCTGGTCGAGGTCAAAGTCGATCCGAAGGACATCGATCAGGTCCTGCTCGAACAGCCCGTCGTGCTGCGCTTCTCGTCGTTCAATGCGCGCACCACGCCGGAGATCAACGGCAAGGTCGTGCGCATCGCGGCGGACACCTCGACCGATCAGCGTACCGGCGCAAGTTATTATCTGGTCCGCATCTCGATGAGCGCCGACGAAGTCAGGCGGCTCGGCGACGTCAAGCTGACGCCGGGCATGCCGGTCGAGGCCTTCATCCAGACCGGCGAACGCACCATGCTGTCCTATCTGGTCAAGCCGCTGCATGATCAATTCATGCGGGCGTTTCGCGAAAAATAATCTCGCTATCGCGTGGGCGGATGCGATAACAAGCCCGCGCGATCGGGCGCGGCACCCTTGCCGGCCTTTCGCGGTTCAGGAGACGTGCTGGCGATGAACAGTATTGCCCGCTGGGCGCGAAAATTCGGCGTGGCGCGCGCGGTGTGCCTCGTGCTCCTGTTCGCGCTCATTCCGCTGCGGCTCGCCGATCCGCGGCCGCTCGCCGAATTGCGCGCACGCACTTTCGATCTGTTCCAGGTGCTGTGGCCGCGCGAGCAGAACTCGCGGCCGGTCGTCATTGTCGATATCGACGAGGACAGCCTGAAAGAAATCGGGCAGTGGCCGTGGCCGCGCACCACCGTGGCCGATCTGATCACCAAGATCACCGAGCTCGGCGCTGCCGGCATCGGCTTCGACATCATCTTCGCCGAGCCCGACCGCATGTCGCCGGCGATTGCCGAACATAGTTTCCGCGGCATCGATCCCGAGACACGCGCCAAGCTCGACAGCCTGCCGAGCAATGACGCGGTGTTCGCCGATGCGATCAAAAATTCGCGCGTCGTCGTCGGCCAGGTCGGCTCGGCCCATGTCGATCCCCGGACCAAAGCCGAGCAGACCTTGCAGACCGGCTTCGCCATCCGCGGTCCGGATCCGACGCCGTTCCTGGTGACGTTTCCCGGGCTGCTGCGCAACGTGCTGCCGATCGAGGAGGCCGCGGCCGGCCGCGGCCTGTTCTCGATCAATCCGGAAACCGACGGCATCATCCGCCGCGTCCCGGTGATCATGGAGGCGCAGGGCATGCTCGTGCCGTCGCTCGCCATGGAAATGCTGCGTGTCGTGACGCATGCCGGCGCCATTCTGGTGCGCGTCAACGAGGCCGGCGTGCAGTCGGTGGCGGTGCCCGGCCTCGAAGTGCCGACCGACCGCAATGGGCAGCTCTGGGTGCATTTCAACAAGCACGATCCGGCGCGCTATGTCTCGGCCAAGGATGTATTACAAGGCCGCGTGCCGCCGGACCGCATGCGCGGCCGGCTGGTGCTGATCGGCACGTCGGCGACCGGGCTTCTCGACATCAAGACCACGCCGCTCGATCCGGTGATCCCCGGTGTCGAGGTGCATGCGCAAATCCTCGAAAGCGTGCTGACCAAGTCGACGCTGCTCAATCCGAATTATGCGATCGGCGCCGAGCTTGTGATCGCGGTGCTGCTCGGGATCGGCGTGATCATCGCCGCGCCGATGCTGTCGCCGGCGATCAACGTGGTGCTCGGCGGCCTTCTCATCGCCGGCTTGACCGGCTTTTCGCTTTATCTTTTTGCCGAGCACAATCTGCTGCTCGATTTCACCTATCCGCTGATTTCGAGCTGGCTGATCTATCTCGTTCTGACCTTCGTCAATTATTTCCGCGAGCAGCAGCAGCGCCAGCAGATCCGCTCTGCCTTCGGCTATTACCTGTCGCCGCACATGGTCGAGCAGCTGGCGCGCTCGCCGGAAAAGCTCGTGCTCGGCGGCGAAGAGCGCCGCATGACGATTCTGTTCTCCGATGTGCGCGGTTTCACCACCATCTCCGAGCATTACAAGGACGATCCGCAAGGCCTGACGCGGCTGATGAACCGCTTTCTCACCCCGCTCACCAACGCCATCATCGAGCGCAAAGGCACGATCGACAAATATATCGGCGACGCCATCATGGCGTTCTGGAACGCGCCGGTCGACGATCCCGAGCAGGAAAGCAATGCCTGCGAGGCGGCGCTGCAGATGCTCGAACGCGCCGATACGCTCAACGGCGAGCTCAAGCATGAGGCGGAGACCAACGGCGGCGAGTTCATGCCGCTGCGCATCGGCATCGGGCTGAATACCGGTCCTTGCGTGGTCGGCAATATGGGATCGGATTTCCGCTTCAATTATTCGGTGCTGGGCGACACCGTGAACCTCGCCTCGCGGCTCGAGGCGCGGACCAAGGATTATCGCTTGCCGATGGTGATCGGCTCGCGCACCGCGGAAATGGCGAAGGACAAGTTCGCCACCATGGAAATCGATCTGATCCTGGTGAAGGGCAAGAAACAGCCGGAAGCGGTGTTCACCGTGCTCGGCCGCGCCGAAGTCGGTCAGGATCCGCGTTGCGTCGAGCTGCGCGGTCTCAATGCGCAAATGCTGGCGCGCTTCCGCAAGCAGGACTGGGACGGCGCGCTCGACTTTATTCGGCGCTGCCGCAAGAGCGCCAATGGCTTCGACGTGGCGGGGCTCTACGACATGTATGAAGAGCGCATCGCCGCGTATCGGAGCCATCCGCCGGCGACGGATTGGGACGGCGTCTACGAAGCCGAATTCGAAGTAGCAGCCGTTATTGCGCGAAAAAGGCTGATCTGGTGATGGAGGCCGGCGCCGCCGTGCGCCGCGCGCCGATCAGCACGTCAGGCAGGTATTGCCGTGCGCCGTCATTGCCGAGCGCGTAGAGCGGCACCATCTCCGGCATCGCCTTATCTTCGACCAGCCTGAGCCAGCGATTGTCGAGAATGACCCAGGCGCCGTCGAGCCGCACCGCGGTGACGGCGTGGTCCTCGTGCGCGGCAGTGTTGTGCACGATCATCAGCTTGACATCGTCAGCGGCGATACCGGCTTCGATCAGCGCGACATATTTGGCGATGGCATAGTCTTCGCAGTCGCCTTTATGCGTCGTGAACGTCTCGAGCGGCGCGCTCCATTTGTCGGGTACGCCCCATTGCGCCATGTCGCTCATCGGTTCGATCGACATGTTGACGGCGCGATTGATCACGCCGATGCGGGCGCGGCCGGTCAGCACGCGGCCCTGGTCGACAATGGCAAGGAAATTCTTCGCCGCCACCGGACAAGAATCCATATTCGTGCGGCAGCGCGCGAAAACCTCGCTCTCGGCGCGCATGTCGGCTTTGACGCCATTCCACTTCGCCAGGACGTCTCCGCCTTTGACCGGCAGAATATTGAACCGGAACGACGCGTCGATATGCGGCAAGCCGTTGTTGCGCAGATCGTTGCGCGGCGATGCGACGCTGGGAAGACCGGGCGTCACGGGCTCGAGCGCGGCGAGCTTCGCCGGCGCAGCCGCGGTCGCCTGGTCTGGCTTTCGAACGTCAGGCTGAACACTCTGAACACTCGCCGGGATGTCGGCCAGCGCCGTGGTTTCCACGGGCGTGACCGGATCAGCGGGCGAAGCTTCGATTTCAGCGTCGACTTTTGCTTTGATCGGGTCTTGCGGTGCGGCGCTCGGTGTGTCGTTCACGACAGCCGCTTGCCCCATCGGCGCTTCAATAACGACCGAAGTCGCAGACGGGTTCGCATTCGCGACCGGTCCGCTCTCGATACCGGCAAAGGCCGGCACAGTCACAGCAAACAGGTAAGCGGCAAACCACCACGCCGCGACACGCAACAACATTGTGACGCCCCTGCACGGCGAGATGAGAAGCTTGCGCGTTCTCTCCCGGCTCTATGTTTCTGGAGCGGACTTAACGTGCGCGCGACTGTTGTTCGGTTAAATGCGCGCTTATCGTGCGGGAATGATCGGAAACAGCGTGGAGCAACGGCTTCGCCGACGATTACAATTTTATCGATCGGGTTGTCCTAACCGCTTGTACAGCGCGCCATTTGTGCGATTAAATGAGCGCTAAGTTGGTAAAACGGGGAGGCAACAAATGCGCGTCACGCTGCGCCTGAAGATCTACACAAAAATTTTTGGTCTGACTGCGGCCGGTCTCTTGCTCGGTCTTTCGTTCGGCTTCGGTCGCGCGTACGCCGAGGACAAGACGTTCGAATTGAAGCTTGCGCATTGGGTGCCGCCCTCGCATCCGTTGCAGAAAGCGCTCGAAGCCTGGGGTGACTCGGTCCAGCAGGATTCCGGCGGCACCATCAAATACAAAATCTATCCGGCGCAGCAGCTCGGCAAGGCTTTCGACCATTACGACATGACGCGCGACGGCATCGCCGACTTCGCTTATGTCAATCCGAGCTATCAGCCCGGCCGGTTTCCGATTTTCGACGCCTCGAACCTGCCGTTCATGATCGCCAATGCCAAAGCGGGCTCCGGCGCGATCGACGACTGGTACCGCAAATACGCCGCCGCCGAGATGAAGGATGTCAAATACTGCTTCGCCTTCGCGCACGATCCCGGCACGTTTCATTCCCGGACCAAGAAGATCGTGGTGCCGAGCGACATTTCCGGCATGAAAGTGCGGCCGGCGACCGCGGTCATCGCCTCGATGATCACCTCGCTCGGCGGCACCAATGTCCAGGCATCGGCGCCTGAAGTGCGTGACGTCATCGAGAAAGGCGTCGCCGATGCTGTCACCTTTCCGTCAGGATCGATCGTCCTGTTCGGTATCGACAAGGTGACGAAGTACCATATCGACTTCCCGCTTTATACGACGGGTTTCGTCTGGATCATGAACAAGGACACCTATGCGGCGATGTCGCCGGCGCAGCAGAAGGTGATCGACAATCATTGCAATCGGGAATGGGCGGAAAAGACCGCGTCGCCCTGGGCCGATTTCGAGCATGAGGGTCTCGCCAAGATCAAGGCCGAGCCCGACCAAGAGGTCTACAGCTTGACCGATGCGCAGCTCGACCAATGGAAGGCCGCGACGGTGCCGGTGGTGCAGTCGTGGTCGGACGCGGTGAAAAAAGCCGGCGGCAATCCTGATACGGCTCTCAAGAGCCTGAAGGACGAACTCGCCAAATCCAATTCCGGCTATTGAGCGCGTCGCTTCGCGTCCTGAAGGCTCGGCGCGTGCCGCCGGGCCTTTAGGACGCAATCCTCGTCTTTAAGAAAACGCGCCCGTCTTTAGAAAACGCGCCTATGGCAGGACCGCAAACCGAATCCGCCGCGCATGAGCCGCCGTCATCACCGCGCGGGCCGCGCAGTCTTCCGCGCAACTTCATGGACCGCTTCATCGATGGCATCGAGCTCATTGCCGCGTTCTTTGTCGGCATTGTCGCGCTCGACATCTTCGTTTCGGTCCTGCTGCGCTATTTCTTCGCCGTACAGATCCCGGAACTCTACGATTTCGGCCGGCTCTTGCTCGGCATCCTGATCTTCTGGGGCATCGCCGCGACGTCCTATCGCGGCAGCCACATCACCGTCGACCTGCTCTATTCCAATGTCGGCGAGCGCATGAAACGCGTCATCGACGTGTTCGCGACGCTGGTGCTGCTGTTCGTCGTCACGGTGCAGACCTACACATTGTTCGACAAGGTGCGCGGCACCTATGCCGACCATGTGCTGACCTATGATCTGCGGCTGCCGGTCTGGCCGTTTTACCTAGTGGCCTGGCTCGGCGACGTGTCGGCCGTGCTGCTCATCGCCGTGCGCACCTATCGGCTGATCTTCCATCCCGATCTGCTCGGTGGCCAGTACCAGATCAAGCCGGTCGAATGAGCGAACCCGTCAGACCCAAAATGAAGCGCAAGACGATGCGCAAAACGAGGCTCATGTGCATCTGAGCTCCGACGCGGTCGCCATTATCGGCTTTGTCACGCTGTTCGCGCTGATGCTGTTGCGCGTGCCGGTCGGCATGGCGATGGGGCTCGTCGGCGTTTCCGGCTTCGCCTATCTGGTCGGCGGCACCGCGGCGCTGAAAAATGTCGGGCTCACCTCGATGCGCACGGTGACCGACTACACATTCGGCGTCATCCCGATGTTCCTCCTGATGGGCGCTTTCGTGTCGAATTCCGGCATGAGCCGCGAGCTGTTCCGCGCCGCCAATGCCTTTGTCGGCCACTTCAAGGGTGGGCTCGGCATCGCCACCATCGCGGCCTGCGCCGGCTTCGCCGCGATCTCCGGCTCGTCGGTCGCGACCGCGGCAACCTTCGCCACCGTGGCCTATCCGGAGATGCGGCGTTACGACTATCCGCAATCCTTCGCCACCGGCGTCATCGCCGCCGGCGGCACGCTCGGCGCCATGCTGCCGCCTTCGACCGTGCTTGCGGTCTATGGCATCATCACCGAGCAGGATATCGGCAAGCTGTTCATCGCCGGCATCATTCCGGGCCTCATCGCCGCCGCCATGGACATGATCACCATCGTGATCATCGGCAAGGTGCGGCCGAATTACCTGCCGGCGACCCCGCGTCATTCCTGGAAGGAGCGGCTCTCCGGCCTGCGCGACATCTGGGCGACGCTGCTGCTCTTCGCCTTTGCCATCGGCGGGCTCTATGGCGGTTTGTTCACGCCGACCGAGGCCGGCGGCATGGGCGCCTCGGGCGCGTTGTTGATCGGTGTCGCGCGCGGCAAGCTGACGCGGCCGGAAATCCGCCGCTCGCTCCTGCAAGCGGTGCGCACCGCGGCGGCCGTGCTCACGGTGCTGATCGGCGCGCTACTGTTCGGCTATTTCCTCACGGTGACGCAAACGCCGCAAAAGGTGACCGAGTTCCTCACCGGGCTTGGGCTCGGCCGCTACGGCGTGCTCGCACTGATCATGCTGATGTATATCGTGCTTGGCTGCCTCATGGATGCGCTGGCCATGATCATCCTCACGATCCCGATCATCTTCCCGGTGATCACCCAGCTCGGCTTCGACCCGATCTGGTTCGGCGTGATCATCGTGATGACGGTGGAACTCGGGCTCATTCACCCGCCGGTCGGCATGAATGTGTTCGTCATCAAAAGCGTCATTCCTGAGGTCAGCTTTTCGACGATCTTTGCCGGCGTTCTACCGTTTATCGTCACTGACATCGTCCGGCTCATTATCCTGATTGCATTCCCGGTCCTGGCGCTCTGGCTGCCGTCGCACATGTTCAAGTGATCGGCTTGTCGGGATGATGAGCAAATGCGGAGCTATCCGGGAGGACTTGCTCCCGGATAGCTCCGCGTCGCCTGAACCAGGTCTCTCTGTTAGCTTCGCCCGCCGCCGGCAAGCACAGCGCGGGTGGCGCGGTCGGGACCGAAATCATCCACGCTGTCGATAGCTAAAAGGTCGGCGAGCCTTGTACGGGCACGATTGACCCGGCTCTTGATGGTGCCGACCGCGCAGCCGCAGATCGCTGCCGCGTCGTCGTAGGAGAAGCCGGACGCGCCGACCAGGATAAGCGCCTCACGCTGATCCGAGGGCAGCTTGGTCAGCGCGGCCCGAAACTCTTCGAGCTCCACCCGTCCGGTCTGCTCGGGATGTGACTTCAGCGTTTCCGCATGGCGGCCGTCGGCATCCTCAACCTCGCGCCGACGCTTGCGGTATTCCGAGCGGAACAGGTTGCGCAGGATGGTGAACAGCCAGGCAGGCATATTGGTGCCGGGCTGGAACGAGTCGATATGGGCCAACGCGCGCAGGAGGGTCTCCTGCACCAAGTCGTCGGCGCGGTCGATATTCCCGCACAACGAGATCGCGAAGGCGCGCAAACTCGGTACGGTCGCTAGCACTTGGTCGCGAATCGCTGGGTCGAGTTTCATGTTGGCCCGTCCCCCTCAGTCCTGGTCCTGTTCACTCAACCGCCGGACCAGGTCGGCGAGATGTGATGGCACGCCTTGATTGACGACGTCGTCATAAATGGCGCGCAATTGCTGGCCGATCCTGGCCTGGACCTCGCGGCCCAGCCTGGCTTCCGGCTTTGCTGGTCTGGCCATGCCGTCTCTGCCCTCCGGTTTCTCATTGACCGGATCGACCGGATCGAGATTGGTGTTGCGGTGTTTCATGTCATTCTTTCCCCATTCACCCATGTTTCCACCCGCCGCCGCAGCCCCCACTACTCCAAACGCCAATACCCGCTAACGCACTGACATAGCCTGAAGTTCCGTCCTGTTTTTAATGTCGGAACTTTTTTTGCCTGAACGCGTTTTTGTGAGTAACCTCAGCACCATGGAAGGGGAGGGTCGTAGTGTCCACCTCGCAAGCCGTACTTCAGCACCTGCCGTCGCTTCGCCGCTATGCCCGCGCGCTCACGGGCAGCCAGGCCTCCGGCGACGCTTATGTCGTTGCCGCCGTTGAATCGCTGATTGCCAGCCCGAAACTCCTGGAATCGAGTTCGAGTTCGCGGGTCGGGCTTTATCGGCTGTTCACGAAGATTTGGAATTCGGTGGCGCTTAACGACAAGCCGGAAGCCGGCGAAATCGTGCTGCCGCCCGAGCAGCACCTGACCCAGATTACGCCGCGCCCGCGCCAGGCCTTTCTCCTGGTCGCGCTCGAAGGCTTCTCCGAAGAAGACGCCGCCGAAGTCTTGGGCTGCGACCTGCAGACGTTGCGCGGCCTGGTCGAAGAATCCGGACGCGAGCTTGCCGCCGAAATCGCCACCGACGTTCTCATCATCGAGGACGAGACCTTCATCGCCATGGATATCGAGGCCCTGGTCGAGAGCCTCGGCCATCATGTCATCGGCATCGCGCGCACCCATAGCGAGGCACTGGCACTGGCCAAGAAGAAACGGCCTGGCCTGATCCTCGCCGATATTCAACTCGCCGACGGCAGTTCGGGCCTCGATGCCGTGAATGAGCTTTTGGGCACGTTCGAAGTGCCGGTCATCTTCATCACCGCCTATCCCGAGCGTTTCCTGACCGGACAGCGTCCGGAGCCGGCCTTCTTGATCGCCAAGCCGTTCCAGGTCGCGGTGGTTTCGGCGGTTGTCAGCCAGGCGCTGTTCTTCGGCCGCAAGGCGCGGCAGCGCGAACGCAAGCCGGTGGAACGCCAGGCCACCGCTTAGACGCATATTCAAAGGTAGCATTTTTGCCGCTTTGCAATGGCCGGGCTCGTCCCGGCCATTGCGGTTTTTGCGGTGCTTTTGCAGGCGTTGAAGTGCGGGGCCTTGGAGTGCAACGCCTTGAGGTAAAGGCCCTTGAAGCCGTGCGCCGCGGCTGACTTTCGCAGCCGCAAAAATGTTGAGGCGCAGTCGATCGGCATATCGACTGCGCCCAACGCCGCCGGCCAAGCACGGGGGAGGGGGAAAGACTGGCCGGCGCGCCATGACAAACGCTGACGGCGATATTTGTTCCTGGCGCCTAACTTGGCCCCTGCTTGGCGCCTGCTTGGCGCCGCGACGGCAGGGCGACGGGCGAGCCCTCCCGAGGCCATTGGCGGCGTCCTCAAACAAACAGGGACGGCCGATCACGCCGACGTGTTTGTGCTTGCAGCGTTTTGCGTCGGGCCGCTTGAACCACGGCAGCGCCAGTCACGTCTCAGTGAAAGGACGACGGCGATGGAACTCCGCGGCGCCAGTCACGTTGGCTTTCGGGAGAGGTTGTCGGCTTCGGGGATCTTTGGTGCGTCCGATCGAGCAAACACGCGATCGAACGTCCCGGTTGGAGAAGTCCGATGGCCAAGGCTTTTTTAATCCGCTCCTTGTTGCTCCGCACGGCGAGCGCGGTCGGGCTGCTTACGCTATCGCTGTTTTTGGTCGGTCTCATCCCGTTCCTCAGCGTCGGTCCGAGCGTCGGCGCAGGCTTCCCCGCTAGGGTGCCCGCGACCACAGTGAATCACGAATTCAAGGGCGACCGGCTGCCGCTTCTTTCCGACGGCAACTCGGCCATCTCCAAGAACGAGGCGCCGCGCCTGCAGGACGCCAAGCAGATCCCGGACGGCTGCGATCCGGCGTTCTCGCCGATCACGACGCCGCGGCTGTCCAACGTCTACGGCCGTTGCACGACGTAGCGCAGCGCGCGCCTTGGGCGCGCGTCCCGATCCAGTATCCAGTCCTTGCTTTGATCAGTCCTCGGCAATGGCGCATCGCATGCAAGCTGCGATGCGCCCGCCTGACGCGGCGCGCGTCCCAAAAGCAAGGCTTACCCCGAAAGACGCAATTTGAGGGAAATTCGAATGAAATATCTCATTCGAATTTTATTTGTTTGTTGTTTGTTTGTTGGGGTGGGAACCAAACGCCTTATCGGCATTTGAAGATAATGAGAACGGCATTCTCTTTGGCACGGGAGTAGATCATGGCAGCGCTTCGCCGGTCACGGCATCTTTGCAGCTTTATCCTGTTCGCGGGCATCCTGGCGGTGCCTGTCGTCCCGGCTTCCGCTCAGGTCCTCGCCTTTGGGCCGATGCAGAGCTATCAGCCAGGCTTCCCGCAATATGCGCCTCAAGCCGCGCCGCAAAGCGACGCCGCCCCGTCCGATCAATTGGCGCCGGAATTGCGCCACCAGATCGTCACCTATCAGACCACCGAGCCGGCCGGCGTCATCGTCATCGATACCGCGCACAAATATCTCTATCTGACCATGGGCGGCGGCAAGGCGATGCGTTACGGCATCGGTGTCGGCCGCCAGGGCTTTACCTGGTCGGGCGTGCAGAGCATCTCGCGCAAGGCCGAATGGCCGGATTGGATTCCGCCGAAGGAGATGGTGGCGCGGCAGCCCTATCTGCCGCGCTGGGTCTCCGGCGGTCCGGGTAACCCGCTTGGCGCGCGCGCGATGTATCTCGGCAATACCGAGTATCGCATCCACGGCACCAACGATCCGACCACGATCGGCAAGAACGTGTCCTCCGGCTGTATCCGGCTGGAAAATTCCGAGGTGCAGGATCTCTATTCGCGCGTCGCCATCGGCACCAAAGTCATCGTCCTGCCCAACGATCCGCACGCCTCCGCCGAGCGCGTCTCGATGAATGACGGCGGCAGCGTGGCCCTCGATCAGGGTCACGGCGGCCGCATGTCGGCGCAGATTGCCATTCGCTAATATCGCGATTGCTTTTTGAATATGGCGAAGGCGCGTCGCAAGGCGCGCCTTTGGCATTGTTCTAAACGCATCCACCCGGCGGACGGCTCGCCTGCGTTTTCGGAATATCTCTCCTCGACCTGTGTTCTAACGAAGGCCCGATAATTTGCATCTGCGATCAGGATCACAATCTTTACGGAAGGGGGAGAAGGTGGAAGTGTAAAGGCATGGATATGCCTGATAAAAAAATACCAGAAAGAAGCGGGCCGACGCGAAGCACTGCGCGAGAAGGAACCAGGCGAAATTCGCCGCCGGATGTTTCGACGGACTTCTTTCCGAATGCCGCGACCGTTCGCGCCGGGCTCGAGTCCGCGCGCATCGGCGTGTGGTCGTGGGATGCCGACGCCGGCACTCTGACCTGGTCGATCAATCTTGAATCACTGCACGGTCTGCCGCCGCACAGTTTCAACGGCACGCTCACAGGCTTCCTCGACAGCATTCACGGCGAAGACCGCGCCAATGTCGAAGCCTTGCTCAAGGAATCGATGCATGCGCAGTCGCCGTTTCGGGCGCGCTACCGCACCCTGCGGCGCGACGGGCGCGACGACGACTGCTGGCTCGAGGCCACCGGGGCGGTCGCGAGCGCGGGCGGCAAAGCCACGGGCATGTCGGGTCTCTGCTACGACATTACCGACCGTATCAGCCTCGAGAACGAGTTGCGCACCCGCGCCAAGCAGCAAGAGGCGCTGGCGCAACTCGGCGAACGCGCGCTGGCGCAGCCCGATCTCGAAAGGCTTCTCAACGACGCCGTGTCGACCGTTGCGCTGACGCTGTCGGTCGATTTCGTCAAGATTCTCGAACTCATGCCGGGCGACAACGACCTCTTGCTGCGCGCCGGGTTCGGCTGGAAGACCGATCTCGTCGGCACGGTGGTGACCACCGCGGCGCCCAATAGCCTTGCGCGGTTCACGCTCGATTCCGCCGAGCCCGTCGCGGTCGAGAATTTTGCCGGCGAAAAGCGGTTCGAGGTTCCGTCTTATGTGAAGGACCACAATTGCGCTTGCGGCATGAACGTCGCCATTGCCGGCCGCGACGGCCGCGCCTACGGCATTCTCGGCGTGTGCTCCAGCCATGAGCGGCGTTTCAGCGCGCAGGATACGATGTTCCTTGCTGCCGCCGCCAATCTCCTGGCCGGCGCCATCCAGCGCCGCCTGCTCGAACAGCGCCACGAATTGATGATCCGCGACATGCGTCACCGCAGCGGCAATCTGTTTTCGCAGTTGCTGGCGCTGTTCTCGCAGACGGCGCGGACGTCGAAAAATATTCCCGATCTCACCACGAAGTATCAGGCGCGCGTGCTGGCCATGGCGAACGCGCACCGGCTGATCACCGAAGGCGGCTGGCAATCGATACCGATCATGGAACTCCTTCATACCGTGCTCGGTCCTTATCTCGATCGCGCGGCGCTGAAGGGTCCGAATATCGATCTCGAGCCCGATCCGGTCTTCACGCTGAGCGCGGCGCTGCACGAGCTTGCCGCCAATGCGGCCAAGCATGGCAGCCTGTCCCGCTCCAAGGGGCAGCTCGATCTGCATTGGTCGGTGGAGCGCACCGCGCGTGGCCGGAGCTTGATCATGGATTGGGTCGAGAAGAACGGGCCGCCGACGCGCCGGCCGCGAAAGAGCGGCTTCGGCACGCGGCTGATCGACCTTGTCATACAGCGGCAACTAAACGGTGAGGTTATCCGTAACTTTTCGAGCGATGGTCTCAGCGTAAAAATGCTGGTCCCCCTGACCCACGAAAGGTGGCCGGCGCCGGTGGCCGGCGCCGCCGAAAAGTCCGGCAAATCTCCGGGCTAGGCGACATTGTCCGACCCACACTTGCCGCCACACTTGCCGCCACCCTTGCCGCGCGGGGCGTAAGCACCGTAGGCTTAGCTGCAGTGCAGCAAACCGACCAAGACAAGCCCGACAAGCCCGCCAAGAGCCGTAGGAGCAAGCTTTGCCGCAAGGACGTACACCGTTCGAGCAGATCACGTTGTTGTTGCAGGGCGGCGGCGCGCTCGGCTCGTATCAGGCCGGGGTCTATGAGGCGCTGGCCGAAGCCGATCTGCATCCGGACTGGGTCGCAGGCATTTCGATCGGCGCGATCAATTCGGCGATCATCGCCGGCAATCCGCCCGAGAAACGCGTCGCGCGCCTGCGCGAGTTTTGGGAGACCGTGAGCGCATCGCCGCTCGGCATTCCCTATTTCAAACATGTCGAACTGAAGGACGAGAAGAACCATCAGTTCGTCAATCAAGCCCGCGCCATGAACGTATTGCTGTTCGGGGCGCCGAACTTTTTCCTTCCCCGCATTCCGCCGGTGATGCTGTGGCCGCCGGGCAGCGCCGACAAGGCAAGCTATTATGACAACGCGCCGTTGAAGACGACGCTCGAACGGCTGGTCGATTTCGACCGGATCAATTCGGGCGAGATGCGCTTTAGTGTCGGTGCGGTCGACGTCTGCACCGGAAATTTCACTTATTTCGACACCTCGACGCACAAGATCATCTGCGAGCACATCCTGGCCTCGGGCTCTTTGCCGCCCGGCTTTCCGGCGACCAAGGTCGGCGACCGGTATTTTTGGGACGGCGGACTGATCTCGAACACGCCGTTGCAATGGGTGCTGGATTCCCGGCCGCGGCGCGACACGCTGGCGTTTCAGATCGATCTTTGGAACGCGCGCGGCCTGCTGCCCAAAGACATGATCGAAGTCGAAGTGCGGCAAAAAGAGATTGTCTATTCAAGCCGCAATCGCAACGCGACCGATCAGTATCAGAAGATGCAGAAGCTTCGCATCGCGCTGGCGCGCGTTCTCAAGAACATCCCGCCCGAATTCCAGGATAGCGAGGACGTCAAGCTTCTGGCGGCGGAAACCGACGACAAGGTCTGCAATATCGTGCACCTCATCTATCGTTCCCAGGCCTACGAAGGCATTGCCAAGGATTTCGAGTTTTCGCGGCGAACCATGGAGGAGCACTGGAAGGCCGGCTACAGCAATGCGCTGCAAACGCTCGCCGACCCGCAAGTGCTGCAGTTGCCGGACCGGGCCGTGGGGGTGCGGACCTTCGATCTCGGCGAGGATCTTCCAGACTAGCTGTTTTCCAATAACGAAAGGAATTCGACATGAAGGAAAGCGATGTGCGGCAGCGAGCTTTCGCCATGCCGCTGACCAGCCCGGCCTTTCCGATGGGCCCCTATCGTTTCGTCAACCGCGAATTCCTCATCATCACCTACCGCACCGATCCGCAGAAATTGCGCGAACTGGTGCCGGAGCCGCTGCAGATCGAAGAGCCGCTGGTCAAATTCGAGTTCATCCGCATGCCGGATTCCACCGGCTTCGGCGATTACACCGAGAGCGGGCAGGTCATTCCGGTCAGCTTCAAGGGCCGCAAGGGCGGCTATTCGCATTGCATGTTCTTGGACGACCATCCGCCGATCGCCGGCGGCCGCGAATTGTGGGGTTTTCCAAAAAAGCTCGCGAAACCGACGCTGCATGACGAGATCGACACGCTCGTCGGCACTCTGGATTACGGCTCGGTCCGCATCGCCACCGGCACCATGGGCTATAAGCACAAAGTGGCCGATCACGACGCCATCAAGGCCTCGCTGTTGGCGCCGAATTTCCTCCTCAAGATCATTCCTCATGTCGACGGCACGCCGCGGATCTGTGAGATCGTCGAATACGAATTGACCGATGTGGATCTCAAAGGCGCCTGGACCGGGCCCGCGGCGCTTACTCTCATATCGCACGCGCTGGCGCCGCTGGCCGAACTGCCGGTGCTTGAAATCGTGTCCGGCATCCACATCATTGCAGATCTGACGCTACCGCTTGGTAAGGTGGTCCACGACTATCTTGCTTAAGGTGGCAGCTCTGGGCTAGTTGGCTGAGGTCGCTTTGGCCTATTCCCAGCCGCGATCCTGCGCGGCCGAAATTTCCTGCATCGATTGGTTCCCATGAAAGAAGAAACGATCAGCTTTCAATCCGCGGGCCTGCGCCTGCACGGCGCCATCGGCGTTCCCGACGGCCTGGCGCCGCAAGAACGGCGCGCGGCCTTCATCGTGCTGCACGGCTTCGGCTCCAACAGCGAAGGCAATAACGTGTTGCAGCCGACGCGGGTGCTCCGCGAATTCGGCTACGTCACCATGCGCTTCGATATGCGCGGCTGCGGCAAGAGTGAAGGCGAGTTCGGCCACGTCATCTGCCTCGAACAGGTGGAAGATCTTGGCAATGCGCTCGATGTCCTGGCGCAGCATCCCGCCGTCGATCCCGATTGTATCGGCGTCATCGGGTCGAGCTTCGGCGGCGCGGTCGCGGTCTATGCCGGCGGCATCAATCCGCGCATTGCCGCGGTGATCTCCAATGGCGGCTGGGGCCACGGCGAGCGCAAATTCCGCGGCCAGCATCCGACGCCGGAAGCCTGGGCCAAATTCACCAAGATGCTCGAAGACGGCCGCGCCCATCGCGAGCGCACCGGCCAATCGATGATGGTGCCGCGTTACGACATCGTGCCGATTCCGAACCACGTGAAGGAAAACCTCGCCAAGCAGAATGTCGGCATGCTGGCGCCCAATTCGGTGGAAATGTTTCCGGCCGAGACCGCGCAGAGCATGTACGATTTTCGCGCCGAAGACGTGGTCGGCAAGATCGCGCCGCGGCCGCTTCTGCTCATCCATTCGGCGAAGGATTCGGTGACGCCGACCGAACAGTCGATCGAAATGTTCAAGCGCGCCGGCCAGCCGAGCGAATTGCATCTGTTTGCCGGCCTCGATCACTTCCTGTTCGCCGAAAATTCGACGCGCGTCTGGAACCTGATGCGCAATTGGCTCGACACTTACTTTCCGGCGCAGCGCGCATGAGCGGCGGCAGGATCGTCGTCGGCCATGACGAACTGAAACGCTTCATCCGCGACGTGCTTGTCTTTACCGGCGCGGGCGACGGCGATGCCGACACCGTCGCCGACGGCCTGGTCTGGGCCAATCTGCGCGGCGTCGACGGCCACGGCGTATCGCGGCTGCCGCGTTATCTCCGCTACATCGAGAGCGGCGAGATCGACGTGAAGGCGCAGCCGCGTCTCATTGCGGATCGCGCCGCGACCTTCGTCATGGACGGCCATCATGGTTTAGGGCCGGTGGCCGCCATGCAGGCTTCGGCGCTCGCAGTGGAACGGGCGAAGGTGGCCGGCGTCTGCTACGGCCTCATCCGCGAAACCACGCATACCGGCGCCATCGGGCGCTATGCGCAATGGATCGCCGAGCGCAATTGCGCCGCGATCGTGATCGCCGCGGGCCAGACCCTGATGGCCTATCACGGCGCGCGCGTCGCCAGCCTCGGCACCAGTCCGATCGCGATCGCGGTTCCCGCAAGCAACGGGCCGATTGTGCTCGATATGGCCACCAGCACGATTTCCAATGGCAAGATTTTGCAGGCACGCGTCAGCAACGAACAACTGCCGGCGGACACGGTGCTCACCGCCGCGGGCGAAGCCACCACCGATCCGCGCGCCGCGGAAATCATCTTGCCACTCGGCGGCGCCAAGGGCTCGGGCTTGAGTTTCATGTTCGAAATGCTGGCGAGCGTTTTGGGTGCGGCGCCGATCCAGGCGCGCGTGCTCGGCCCGGAAAAGCGCAAGCGTCACACCTCGAACCTCGTCATTATCGCCATCGATATCGCGGCGTTCCGCCCATTGGGCGAATTCACAAATGACGCCGACACGCTTGCCGCGTTGATCAAGGCATTGCCGCGGCAAATGGGATTCGACGAGATTCTGCTGCCCGGCGAGCGCTCGGGCCGCACCGAAACAGCACGCCGCAAATCCGGTATCCCCATTCCCGCCAAGCTGTGGGACGAGCTTGAAGCCATCGCCAAGCCGCAGGCGATCAGGATGCCGAAGCGCCTGTCTGCGGCAGGATAGCGGGGACGGCGTGCCGCTTTCACCGGGCGGCCCGGAAGTGCTACGAGATGTCGGTGACCACGAGCATCCAGATGGACCGGCAGCACACATCCGCAGCCACGATCGACGCCGACGAAGTCGCGCGGTTTTCGCGGCTGTCGAGCCAATGGTGGGATCCGAACGGCCCGATGGCGCCGTTGCACAAGTTCAATCCGGTTCGCCTCGCCTATATCCGCGACCGCGCCGCGGCGCATTTCGGCCGCGACCCGAACCGGCTCGACAGTCTCTCCGGCCTGCGCATGCTCGATATCGGCTGCGGCGCCGGCGTTCTCGCCGAGCCGCTGGCGCGGCTTGGCGCATCCGTGGTCGGCGCCGATCCGTCGGACAGCAATATCGCCGTCGCCAAGCATCACGCCGAGCAATCCGGGCTGGCCATCGACTATCGCGCCACCACCGCCGAGGCGCTGGAGGCCGCGGGCGAAAGCTTTGACATTGTTCTCGCCATGGAAGTGGTCGAGCATGTCACCGATGTCGGCCTGTTCATCGATGTGGCGGCCGAGATGGTGAAGCCCGGCGGGCTGATGTTCGTCGCCACGCTCAACCGCACCGTCAAAAGCTTCGCGCTGGCGATCGTCGGCGCCGAATATATCTTGCGCTGGCTGCCACGCGGCACCCATCAGTGGGACAAGTTCGTCACCCCCAATGAACTTGAAATCGCCATCGCGCAGAGCGGGCTTCACGTCACCGACCAGGCCGGCGTGATCTACAATCTTCTCGCCGACCGCTGGCAGCTCTCGACCGACATCGACGTGAATTATCTCGTCACTGCGGCGAAGCCCGAGCGGTAGCTTTCTCGCCGATCCTGAAAGCGTTCGTCATTCCGGGGCCGAGCGCAGCGAGGAGCCCGGAATCCATAACCACCAGTCGAGAGGGGTTGGCGCCGCGGCAACAATTTCAATTGCCGGGATTATGGATTCCGGGTTCGCGCCACTGGCGCGCCCCGGAATGACGAGTCAGTTCTGATCGTCGGGAAGGATCGGCAGCGGATGAAATTCGATGCCTTCTTCGAACAATTCCTTGGCTTCGTCCGGTGACGCTTCGCCATAGATCGAGCGGTGCTTGGTCTCGCCGTAATGGATCTTGCGCGCCTCTTCGGGAAAGCGCGTGCCGACATAGTTCGCGTTCTTGGTGATGTGGTCGCGGATTTCTTTCAGCTTCTGCCGCAGCTCGCGCTCCGGCGGCGACATCATCGCCACGGATGCATTGATGGCGGCCGGCGGCTTGGCTTGCGGCGCCGGAGCGTGCGGGGCAGGAGCTTGCGGTGTAGGAGCTAGCGGTAGTGCGGGCAATCGCGGCGCGACGATCTCGTCGTCCGCGGCGCTTGCCGACACGCGCGGTGCCATGATCGCCTTCTCGGTCTTGGCCGAGCCGCAGACCGGGCAGGTCACAAGCGAGCGCTTGGCCTGCTTGTCGTAAGCTGCGGAATTCTGGAACCAGCTTTCGAAAACGTGGCCGCGGTCGCAATTGAGCGCGTAACGGATCATGTCGGCTCCCGCACGGCGTGCAGGTAAGTCGGTTCGGCCATCGGCTCGACCAGTTCGAAGCGGCGGCCGTGGCGCAGCGACGGCACCTTGCCGCGCGCGGCGGCGACTTCCGCCGGATCGACTTCGGCCATGACGATGCCGGGCTCGGTGCCGCCTTCGGCAAGAATGCGACCCCAGGGATCGATGATGAGCGAATGGCCGAATGTATCGCGGCCGTTCTCATGGCGGCCGCCTTGCGCGGCGGCGAACACGAAGCAGCCGTTTTCGATGGCGCGCGCCCGCTGCAAGACATGCCAATGCGCCTCGCCGGTCTGTTTGGTGAAGGCCGAGGGAATAGCGAGGAACGACGCGCCGGCTTCGGCCAGCGCGCGATAGAGCGCTGGGAAACGCAGATCGTAGCACACCGTCAAACCAAGCCGGCCCCACGGCAAGTCGCCGATCACGGCCAGATCGCCAGCGCGATAATTGTTGGATTCGCGATAGCTTTCGCCGCCGGCCAGATCGACGTCGAACATGTGGATCTTGTCGTAGCGCGCGGCGATGTCGCCCTTGCGGTCGATCAGAAACGAACGGTTCACAGCCTTGTCGGGCGATGCCTTGATGGCGAGCGAGCCGATATGGATAAACGTCGACGTCTTGCGCGCGACTTCGCGCAAGGTGGCAAGCGTCGGGTCCTGCTCCTCGGCGACGATCGTTGCGAACAACTGCTCGCGCTTGAGCGCCAGGATATTGGTCATCTCGGGCGTCAGCACGTAATCGGCGCCGGCGCGCTTGGCCTCGTCGATCAGCGCCAGAGCCGCAGCGAGATTGGCCTGCGGATCGAGGCCCGACCGCATCTGAATCAGGCCGACCTTGAAGGTCGAATCGCTCATGACGCTTTGACCTCGGCGAGCAACGGGTCGAGCTTGCCGGCCTCATCGAGCGCATAAAGATCGTCGCAGCCGCCGACATGGGTCGTGCCGATAAAGATCTGCGGAAAGGTGGAGCGGCCGTTGGCGCGGGCGATCATATCCTTGCGGACCTCGCGGTTTCCGCCTCCATTGATCTCGTGGAATTCAACGCCCTTGCGGGTGAGCAGGTCCTTGGCGTCGGCACAATACGGGCAATACGGGGTGGTGTAGATGTCGATCTTTGCCATGGTGAGGTGTAATTTCTGTCAAATTTCTTACACTTATATGGACGTTCGCCCGGGCTCGGCAACCCTGGCAAAAATCAGCACATCGACATTGGCGGCGCCGGCCCGCAGCAGGGCTCGCGCGCAGCCTTCGACTGTGGCGCCGGAAGTCAGCACATCATCGATCAGGACGAGGCGGCGACCGGCGACTGCGGCCTTGCCGGTCTCGGGCACACGAAACGCGCCCTGAATATTGTCGCCGCGTTCGGCCCGCGACAGGCCGACCTGCTGCACGGTGGCTTTGACCCGCTTGAGCGCACCCGCGGCAATGGGCACGCCGCTTTCGGCAGAAATCGTGGCCGCCAGCATGGCCGACTGATTGAATCGCCGCGCCCATTGCCGCCGCCAGTGCAGCGGCACCGGGACGAGCGCATCGGCTTCGGCGAGAAGCTCGCGCCCGGCCTGCGCGACCCAGCGCCCCATCATGGGCGCGAGATCGAGCCGGTCGCCATATTTCAGGGCATGGACCAGGGCGCGCGAAATCTCATCGAACCGCACCGCGGCGCGGGCGCGGTTATAGGACGGGGGGTCGGCGATGGCCTCCATGGACAGGATGCCCGGACCCGGGTCATACACGAACGGAATGCCGAGCCGCTCGCAATAGGGGCGGGTGATGAAGGAGAGTTTCGACCAGCACGACGCGCACAGGCCGCGGCCCTCGACGGTCTCGCGGCAGGCAGGGCAGAGCTGTGGCAGAGCCAGATCAAGCGCCGAGCGCAATACGCCGTGCACCGCGCCGGCGGCGCGTTTGATCGGATTGGTAATGGCGATGCTTAATGACGGCGGCATAGGTTCAGGCTACCGCTGCGCGGCGGCGATGTCATCGTCTGGCGGCTGCGAAGCCATGTTGGAGGTCATGTTGCCAGGGCTGTGGCGGCGGCAAGTGCGTGACGAACATGTCCGGTGAGCCGCTAGCATCAGGCCCGATGATTTTCGACCGCGCGCTCATTCGCGCGCGGCGGCGGCGCGCCGCGCAATTGGGTCCGGTCACATTCCTGCTCGACCGCGTCGCCGATGAATTTGCCGACCGGCTTGCCGCGGTGATGCGCCGCTTCGATCTCGCCGCCGATCTCGGCACGCCCGGTGATGCGGTGCGGGCGGCGCTGACGCGGTTGCCGACGATCGGCACGATTATCAGGTCGGATGCCGCATTGGATGTGCCGGCACCGCAGCAAACAAATGTTGCTGCCGACGAGGAGACTTTGCCGTTTCGCCAGGCCTCGCTCGATCTCATCGTCTCAGGCTTGGCGCTGCAATTCGTCAACGACCTGCCGGGCGTGCTGGTGCAAATTCGCCGCGCGCTCAAGCCCGATGGTTTGGTTCTCGCCGCGCTGTTGGGCGGCGACACGCTCACCGAGCTGCGGCAGGTCTTTGCCGCGGCCGAGAGCGAAATGGAGAGCGGCGTCTCGCCACGCGTCGCGCCCTTTGCCGATCTGCGCGAGCTCGGCGCCTTGCTGCAGCGCGCCGGCTTCGCGCTGCCGGTCACCGATGTCGATCGCATCACGGTCAGATACGACACCGCCTTCGACCTGATGCGCGACCTGCGCCGCATGGGTGCGACCAATGCGCTCTTGGCGCGCCGCCGCACGCCGCTGCGCCGTTCGACGCTGTTGCGCATGGCCGAAATCTATGCGGAACGCTTCGCCGACAGCGATGGACGGTTGCGGGCGACTTTCGAAATCGTCTGGTTGTCGGGCTGGGCGCCGCATCCGGATCAGCAGAAGCCACTGCGGCCCGGCTCGGCGCAGACGCGGCTCGCCGATGCGCTCGGCGCGCGCGAAATTTCGACGGGTGAGAAAACCGGCAGCAGGTAATTTATTTCAGGGCCGTCGACACGCTGGTGAACATGCCTTTGACACCGGAGCCGATGCCCGTGACCGAAGCGGCAATGACGACGGCAATGCCGGACGCGATAATGGCATATTCGACGGCGGTGGTGCCGCGCTCGTCGCGCACGAAACGTGAGACGGTCGTGACGATTGCAGCGATCGTGAAGTTTTTGGTGTCGAACATTATCGTTCTGCCTTCTGGCGTTGCGATCACAATAGGGTCGTCAAATGCGAAATCAGCGGCTCGTCGGCGGGCGGCATCGGATAATTGCGTAATTCGCCGGGTTTCACCCATTTGAGCTGTTGCCCTTCGAGCGGCGCTGCGAAACCCTCCCAGCGCCGGCAGACATAGAGCGGCATCAGCAAATGGAAGTCCGGATAGAGATGGCTCGCGAATGTCAGCGGCGCGAGGCACTCTTCCTTGACGGCGATACCCAATTCCTCCCTCAGTTCGCGGATCAGGCTTTGCTCCGGCCGTTCGCCGGTTTCGACCTTGCCGCCGGGAAACTCCCAGAGGCCCGCCATCGATTTGCCCTCCGGGCGCTGTGCGAGCAGCACGCGGCCGTCGGCATCGATGAGCGCGCAAGCGGCGACCAGAACAGTTTTGACGCTCACGACCTGTTTGACGCTCAAGATCCGCCCTCAATCTAAGCAACTGATAGTAAATGCGGGTTCAAACTGATCGTACAGATAGCCGCTTTCGCCACGTTGGTTAACGGAAAGCTACCCGCGAACCAATGCGAGAATGGCGTCGGCAGGCTGCGGCGCTTCCTGCGGCCTAGCTGCGATAGTCGCCGTTGATCGCGACGTATTCTTTGGTCAGGTCGCAGGTCAGCACGCGGTCGCGGCCCTTGCCCAGCCCGAGCGCGACCTTGAGCGTGATTTCGGGCCGCTTCATCACCGCGGACACTTCCACCTCGTCGTAAGCGAAGTCGCGTTCACCCTTGTGCGCGACGCGGATGCCGCCGAACCAGATCGACAGCTTGTCGCGGTCGGCGGGCTCGCCGGCTTTGCCGACCGCCATGACGACGCGGCCCCAATTGGCGTCCTCGCCGGCGATCGCCGTCTTCACCAGCGGCGAATTGGCGATCGACATCGCGACGCGGCGCGCCGAGGCTTTCGACACCGCGCCTTCGACGACGACTTCGAGAAGCTTGCGTGCGCCTTCGCCGTCGCGCGCCACTTGCTCGGATAGATCGGCGAGGAGCGCATTGAAGGCCTTGCGAAACGGCACGAGGCGCGGATCGCTGGCGCGGGTGATGCGCGGCGCCTTCGCCGCCCCGGTTGCGAAGGCGAGCAGCGTGTCCGACGTCGAGGTGTCGCCGTCGATGGTGACGGCATTGAACGTATCAACGACGCCTTCGCGCAGCAGCGTCTGCAGCACCGGCGCCGCGATCGGCGCATCGGTGAAGATGAACGACAGCATGGTCGCCATATCGGGCGCAATCATGCCGGCGCCCTTGGCGAAGCCGTTGATGGTAACGGCGGTGCCGGCGATCTTGACGCGGGCCGTCGCCACTTTCGGAAACGTGTCCGTGGTCATGATCGCTTTGGCGGCGTCCATATAGCCGCTGGCGGTGGCTTCGGCTTCGAGCTTTGTCATCACGCCGTCAAAGGCTTGCGCCGGCAGCGGCTCGCCGATGACGCCGGTCGAAGCGAGAAATACTTCGGATGTCTTGCAGCCCACCGCCGCCGCCGCGACTTTCGCGGTGAAGGCGCAGGCGTCGCGGCCGTTCTTGCCGGTGAAGGCATTGGCATTGCCGGAATTGACGACAAGCGCCCGCGCGCGTGCGCCTTTCAGCCTGGCGCGGCACCATTCGACCGGCGCCGACGGGCATTTCGAGCGCGTGAATACGCCGGCGACGCTCGTGCCTTCGTCGAAAACGACGAGCAGCACGTCGGTGCGGTCCTTGTAACGGATGCCGGCGGCGGCCGTCGCAAGACGCACGCCTTCGATTTCCGGCATGTCGGGAACGGTTTTGGGCGCGAGTGGGGAGATCGTCGAAGACATGTTTATTTTCCCGTCATCCTGAGGTCATGGCGAAGCTTGCTTCGCTCGCACCTCAGGGTGACGGTATTACTACAGTCTCGTTGTGCTGCTTGCTACTTCTTCGCCGGCGCGGCCGGATTGAGCTTCGACGGATCGGCGGCCGCGGGCGGCGGCTGGTCGAGGCGCTCGATATTGGCGGCGCTGCGCAGCTTCGACACCAGATCGGCCTGGGCGCGATGCGCGACATAGTTTTCAAGCTGGCCTTTGACCTCGTCGAAAGTCGGCGTCGGCTTGGTGCGCTTGTCTTCCACTTTGATGATGTGCCAGCCGAATTGCGTGTGCACCGGATCGGAAATCTGGCCCTTGTCGAGCTTGAAGGCGACATCGGCGAATTCCGGCACCATCTGGTCCTTGGTGAAATAGCCGAGATCGCCGCCGTCGGCGGCGCCGGGGTCCTTCGACTTCTCCTTGGCCAGCGCGGCGAAGTCCGCGCCCTTCTTCAGCTGGTCTTCGATCGCCTTGGCTTCGTCTTCGGTGGGGACGAGGATGTGGCGCGCATGCACTTCCTGCTCGCTCGGCATCTGCTTGACGGCATCGTCATAGACCTTGTGCATCGCGTCGTCGGTGATGGCGGCGGTGCCGGCATCCTGCAGCAAGGTTTCCATCAGCACCTTGTTGCGCTCGAACTGAACGCGATGCTTGACGTCGTCGCGGTCGGCGAGCTTCTGCTGCTCGGCCGCTTGCGCCAGCACGATGACGTCGGCGAGATAGGTAATGAGGTAATCGCGCTTCTGGTCGGGCCCCATTTGCGGCATGTTGGCGCCGACTTCGTCCTCGGCGAGCGTAAGGTCGCTCTGGCGGATGTCGACGCCATTGGCCCGGGCTACCACCGGATCCTTGTCTTGCGCCCGCAACGGGACGGTCGATCCGGCCATGATGGCGGCAAGCGCGAGCGCGCCGAGCGCGCGGGCAACGGACGGACGGATAGAGGCCATAAAACGCGATCCTTTGGGCACGGCGGGAAAGTCGCCGGTCAATTTGGGGTGCCGGATCCAAGACCTGCTCCAAAGCCTGCGGTCCCGGATCGGCGCGGACACTCGCCGAATCAATTGTCCTTGGCAATGGCAGATTCGGGGGCGCGGCCTAACGAGCACGTGAATATGGGCTCTGCATTGACAAAAAATCGACCCCCTCCTATCTCTCGGCCAGCATTTGGGACGTTCAATCGCCCCGCAGAAGCCCGAATAGCGCCCATTTCCCGCCGGTTGGGAAGGGTCCCCGCGGACATAGCAATGCGGGGCATTGTGGCGATGTCGGGTTGGGGACGATGCCGGGGGAATGGGAACCGGTTTTCCGCCAAGATCGTGCCTCATCACACACAGCTTAAGGTCAGTGGCGAGAGCCCGTTAGAAGGATGTTGATGCGATGATCGGCGCTGTCGCCCGCAAGCTGTTCGGTTCCTCCAACGATCGCCGCATCCGTACCTATCGGCCGCGCGTCGAAGAGATCAACGCGCTGGAACAGGAGCTGGAGGCGCTGTCCGACGAAGCGCTCCGCGCCCGCACCGACGAATTCAAGAAGCAGCTCGCCGAAGGCACCGCCCTTGACGACCTTCTGGTGCCGGCTTTCGCCACCGTCCGCGAGGCCGGCAAGCGCGTGCTCGGCCAGCGGCATTTCGACGTCCAGCTCATCGGCGGCATGGTGCTGCATGAAGGCCGCATCGCCGAGATGAAGACCGGCGAAGGCAAGACGCTGGTCGCGACGCTGCCGGTCTATCTCAATGCGCTGACCGGGAGCGGCGTCCACGTCGTCACCGTCAACGACTATCTCGCCAAGCGCGACTCCGAATGGATGGGGCAGATCTATAAGTTCCTGGGGCTGACCGTCGGCGTGATCGTGCACGGTCTCGACGACGCCGAGCGCAAGAAGCAATACGATTGCGACGTCACCTACGGCACCAATAACGAGCTCGGCTTCGATTATCTGCGCGACAATATGAAGTACCGTCTCGAAGACATGGTCCAGCGCGGCCACGCCTATGCCATCGTTGACGAAGTCAACTCGATCCTGGTCGACGAGGCGCGCACGCCGCTGATCATTTCCGGCCCGCTCGACGACCGCTCCGACTTCTATAATACGATCGATGCCTATATCCCCAAGCTCGCCAAGGAAGATTACGAGCTCGACGAGAAGCAGCGCAGCGTCAATCTCGCGGAATCCGGCATGGAGAAGATGGAGAGCACGCTGCGCGACGCCGGCCAGCTCAAATCGGATTCGCTCTACGACGTCGAGAACGTCTCCGTCGTCCACCACATCAATCAGGCCCTGCGCGCGCACAAGCTGTTCCAGCGCGACAAGGACTACATCGTCCGCAACGGCGAGGTCATCATTATCGATGAGTTCACCGGCCGCATGATGCCCGGCCGGCGCTATTCGGAAGGGCTGCATCAGGCGCTCGAGGCCAAGGAGCATCAGCCGATCCAGCCGGAAAACCAGACGCTCGCCTCGATCACCTTCCAGAACTATTTCCGCATGTACAAAAAGCTCGGCGGCATGACCGGCACGGCGGCGACCGAGGCCGACGAGTTTCAGGACATCTACAATCTGGAAGTTCTGGAAATCCCGACCAACCGGCCGATGGTCCGCCTCGACGACGACGACGAGGTGTATCGCACCTCGGCGGAGAAATTCCGCGCCATTCTGGCGCTGATCGAGGACTGCAAGGAGCGCGGCCAGCCGGTGCTGGTCGGCACGACCTCGATCGAGAAATCCGAACAGCTCGCCGAGACGCTGCGCAAGAGCGGCTGGGAGCAGCACGACTTTTCCGATCCCAACGCCTTTGCCCCGCTCTATACCGGCAACGAAGGCAGCGCCAAGGCGAAAGTGTTCGCCGTGCTCAATGCCCGTTATCACGAGCAAGAAGCGCAGATCATCTCACAGGCCGGCGTGCCGGGCGCCATCACCATCGCCACCAATATGGCCGGCCGCGGCACCGATATTCAGCTCGGCGGCAATGCCGATATGCGCATCCGCCAGGAACTGGCCGATATCGCCGATCCGCACGAGCGGGACAAGAGCACGCAGGCCGCCGAAATCCGCGCCCAGGTCGCGCGCTTGAAGGAAAAGGCGCTCGCCGCCGGCGGCCTCTATGTGCTCGGCACCGAGCGGCACGAGAGCCGCCGCATCGACAATCAGCTGCGCGGCCGCTCCGGACGCCAGGGCGATCCGGGCCATTCCAAGTTCTTCCTGTCGCTCGAAGACGATCTGATGCGCATCTTCGGCACCGACAAGCTTGACGGCATGCTGACCAAGCTCGGCCTCAAGGAGAACGAGGCCATCATCCATCCCTGGATCAACAAGGCGCTGGAAAAGGCGCAGCAGAAGGTCGAGGCGCGCAACTTCGATATCCGCAAGAACATCCTCAAATACGACGACGTCATGAACGACCAGCGCAAGGTCATCTTCGATCAGCGCGTCGAATGGATGCAGGACGATACCGTCGGCGAGGTCATCGCCGACATGCGCCACACTGCGATTGACGAACTGGTCGCGAGGCACGTGCCGGAGAATGCCTATCCGGAGCAATGGGACACGGTGGGCCTGCGCGACGAGCTCAACCGCGTGCTCGGCCTCGATCTGCCGGTCGACGAGTGGGCCAAGGAAGAAGGCATCGCCGACGAGGAGCTCTTCGCCCGCGTCGAGCGCCGCGCCGACGAGCATATGGCGGCAAAGGTGGCGCAATGGGGCGCCGACGTCATCCGCTATGTCGAGAAGTCGATCCTGCTGCAGACGCTCGACCATCTCTGGCGCGAGCATCTCGTCATGCTCGATCATCTGCGCCAGGTGATCGGGTTGCGTGGCTACGGTCAGCGCGACCCGCTCAACGAATACAAGGCGGAAGCGTTCAGCCTGTTCGAAAACATGAGCCACGGCCTGCGCGAGAACGTGACCGCGCAGTTGATGCGCGTCGAAATCGTCGCGCAGCAGCCGGCGCAACAGCCGGCGGCACTTCCGCCGATGGAAGCGCATAAGGTCGATCCGACCACCGGCGAGGACGAGATGGCGCTGGCGCTGGCCGGCGCCGAAACGCTGGCGCGTCACGGCATCGGTCCTGCCGCAGGCGCGGGCGCTCCCAGCGGGGGGCCGCCCGCCGGCGCGCCGTTTGGCAGCGCGCCCTATAGCGGTCCGGCCAGCGCCATTCCGCCGCGGACGGCGGCCGCGGTGGCGCGCAACCCGCAAGATCCGCAAAGCTGGGGCAAGGTCGGCCGCAACGAGGCCTGTCCCTGCGGCTCAGGCAAGAAGTTCAAGCACTGCCATGGCCGTTACGCGTAAGCGGACATTCTGTCCCCGGATCGGCAACGGAACGACGGCGTTCGTTTGCCGGCGCGCATGGCGTGCTGGCCCGCGCCGCGACAAATTTACGCTCTGATTATTGCTCGCGTGCCGTGTGATCGACGGCGTGATGTGTCCATGCTAAGCGGACGCCCTTAACTCGCGACGCTCCATCACAGATCGCGAGGATTGGGGGGTATGAATGCGTGCATTCGCATGGCCGTCGCGGATAACAAACTTCATCGAAAGCTTTAGCCGCTGTGCCGCAGCTATTCTCGGTCTGCTTTTCGCGGTCGCGGCCGCAAGCGCTCAATCCGGTTATCCGAACCGCCCGGTGCAGCTCATCATCTCATATGGCGCCGGCTCTACCGGCGACGTCAGCATGCGCATTCTGACCGAGCAACTGACCACGAAATTGGGTCAGCCGTTCCTGGTCATTAACAAGCCAGGCGCCGGCGGCGTCGCTGCGGCGCAAGCGGCGGCGGCAACGGCGCCGGACGGCTATACGCTCCTCCTCACCGGCAACAGTTCGACGATCAGCGTCGCGCTGTTCAAGTCGCTGCCCTATAATATCCTGACCGATTTCGCCGCGGTGTCGATGGTTGCCAATTTCGACATGGTGGTGCTGGTCAAGGCCGGCTCGCCGCTGAAATCCATGCAGGACATCGTCGCCTACGCCAAGGCCAATCCCGGCAAGCTGAATATGGGGACGCTGGCGCCGGGCACGACGCAATATCTCGCCGCCGAACTGTTCAAGATCGCAACCGGCACCGACGTCGCCACGGTGCCGTTCCGCACCTCGCCGGACATGATGACGGCGCTGTTGCGCGGCGACGTCGATGTCGATTTTGAATTCTTCGCGCCGATGCAGGCTTTGCTGGCGGATCACAAAGTGACCCCGCTCGCCACGACCGGGAAGGCGCGGGCGGATTTTCTGCCCGACATCCCGACCGTCATGGAGAGCGGCATTCCCAATTTCGATGTGACGAGCTGGAACGGCATCACCGCGCCGGCCGGCACGCCGCGGCCGATCATCGATACGCTGAGCAAGGCGGCGATCGAAGTGCTGCAAACGCCGTCCGTTCAGGAAGCCGGCAAGCGCCTCGGCATGGAAATGCGCGGCAGCACGCCGGAACAGCTTACCGCGCGTCTCAAGAGCGACATCGCCAAGTGGACCGATGTCGTCGAGAAGGCGCATATCCCGAAAATGGATTAAGAGTACCGCGCCCGCACCCTCGCGCTTTCGCAACAGAAAATTGCAGATGAGTTTCCGTGACCAGTGACGACGGATTTCCCGCCGAGCTTGACGCCAAGATTCCGCTGACGCTTGCCGACTTTCTTCGGCCGGGCCGCGTCGCGCTGGTGATGTGGGACATGCAGAAGGGCCTTGCCGGGCGCTCGCCGGTGATCGATCAGATCGTGCCGAACGCCAATGCGCTGATCGACGCCGCCGAGCGCTTGCGAATCCCGGTGATCTGGAGTCGCCACATTCTGCCGCCGCTGCGCCTGACCAGCGGGCCGTTTCTGCGTTTCCTGATGAAGAAGCAGAATGTGGACCGCCCCAGCAAGCTCAAGCCGACGATGCAGGAGGGCATGGATGACACCGCCTTCGTCGACGGCCTCAAGCCAAAGTCTCACCACATCGTCCTGCCGAAGAGCCAGCCGTCGCTGTTCGTCGATACGCCGCTCGATCTGCGGCTGAAGACCTTGGGCCTCGATACGCTGGTCATGGCCGGCGTGGCGACCGACATCGGCATCGAACTGACCTGCCGGCATGGCGCGACGCTCGGCTGTTACAGCGTCGTCGTCGAAGACGCGACGGGCTCCTATACCAGCGAGGCGCATGAGCGCAGTCTTTCATTCCTGCGCGGCTGGACGACGCCGGTGGTCACGACGCAGATGGTTGTCGACATGTGGTCGGCGCAAAAGGCCGGATAGGAACGCGCTATGGCCGAAAGCGTTATGGCAGCCGATCCGCAGGTTGATTTGATCTTTTCGCATTTCATTCCGCGCTATGAGGCGACCGGAGTCGATCCGAACGATCTGCGCAAACTGATGCACGGCATCGCTCGTTGGGAGGATTGGTGCCGCGGCTGGTCGGCGGAGGCCGCGCGCCACGAGACGCTTGCCGAGGAAGCTTTAGCGCTTGGCCACACCCTGACGGCTGCCGAAGCTTACGTGCGCGCCGCGATTTATTATCACTACGGCAAGCACCTGTTCGCCGCCTATCCCGACGAATTCCGCGCCGCGCATGACGCCATGCTGCGCTGCTATTCGGCCGGCGTGACGAAACTGCCGGTCCCTGCCGAGCGCGTCGAATTTCCGTTCCGCGGCGTCGCGATGCCGGGCTGGCTGCGTAAGCCGCAGGGCGTCGAGCGGCCGCCGGTCGCGGTCATTCTGCCGGGCCTCGATGCCTGCAAGGAGGAGCTTCACGCTTGGGCCGAGGCATTCGTCGACCGCGGCATGGCGGCACTGACACTCGACGGTCCGGGGCAGGGCGAGACTTCGTTTCAGCTTCCGACCACGCATGAATGGGGCGCCGTTCTCGGCGCTGTTATCGACGTGCTGGAGCAACGCAGCGACATTGACGGCACGCGTGTCGGCGTGGTCGGCCAGAGTCTCGGCGCCATCTATGCGCCGCTCGCCGCGGCCGGCGAGCCGCGCTTGAAAGCCTGTATCGCCAATTGCGGCCCCTTCGATTGGGGAACGGTGCTGCCGAAAATGCCGCAAGTGTCGCAGGAAGTGTTTCGCGTGCGCAGCCACGCCAAGAGCATGGACGAAGCCCATGCGCTGGCGCGCAAGATCACGCTCGAAGGTCAGGCGCAGCGTATCAGATGTCCGCTGCTCGTCGTGTTCGGCGCCGGTGACAGGCTGGTGCCGCCGAGCGAGGGCGAGCGTCTGGTCGAGGCCGCGTCAGGCCCGGCGCAACTCGTCGTCTATGACGAAGGCAATCACGTCTGCTTCAATATCAGCTACAAGTTTCGGCCGCTGACCGGCGACTGGATGGCGGAACAATTGCGGGCGCGCACGCGCTGAAGGCGGCATTTCGTCTGAGGATCCCGTTCGCACTGTTTTGTCTTGTCGCAGCGCTGCTACTGCAGTCCCGCCCAGCGGCCGTCGAATGAGCCGGTCGGCACGACGGGCTGCGCACCCTTCATCACGGAGCTGGTATTCACCGGCGGCAGCGCCGCGCTGGCGTCCTGCTGCGGCTTATTCGGTTGCGCCTTCGGCGGCGCGGCTGTCGCCGCCAGCGAAGGCTTCAGCTTCGGCACCTCCGCGACTTGCGGTGCCGGCTTTTGCGGGTCGGTCTTCGCGGTATCGCTTTTTGCATCGGGCTTGCGCGGCGCCGGTCCCGGAGCAGGCTTCAGGCCGGCGAGCGGCGTGCCTTGCGCGGGCGGCGGTTGCTGCGCGGCGTCGGTCTTCGGCTTGAACCAGCTGCTGAAGAAGCCCGAATGATCGTTCGCGTCGGCGGAGGCGACCTGGGTTTGCGGCGGTTGCGGCTGCGGCGCCGGCGTGCTGTTCGACTTGAACATTGCCAGGAAGCCGCGTCCCGAACTGCTGCCCGCGCTGCCGGTCGACGCCGGGTCGGAAGTCTCGCGCGCGGTGCTGATGGTCGGCGTCGGCATGCCGGGATGAACCGGCGGCGCATGCAGATGACCGTCATTGCCGTAGAACGGCTCGGTCGTATCAAGTTTGGCGACGAAGACCCGGTTCATGCCGCCGTCGGTGCCCATCACCACCGGCGCGGTGGCGACGTTCTCTTTGGTCAGTTGCGCGAGCTGATAGTCGTCGTTGCGTTGCTTTTCCAGCGCCGGGCCGGCGATATCCTGCGGCACTTCGTAAGCCGGGCAGCGGCCGGTCGGGCTGAACACCAAGGCCTTGGACGAATTCTCCGGCGGCTGCGCGTCGAATACATAGTGCCGGTCGCAGACATCGACCTTCGGTTCGAGATGCGTCACCTCGAAATGGTCGTTGCCTTCCTTGAGCATTCTCCAGAACGGCATGTTCGGATTGGTACGATGCCGCGCCAGATTCGTCGCCGTCAGGCGGAACGGATAGGCCTGGATCTGAAATTCCTTCTGGCCGCCGAGGAAGGCCTCGCGCGCCAGCGAATAGATTTCGCCGATCTGCTCATCGGTCATGGCGTAACAGCCGGCTGACGAGCAATCGCCGTGGATCATCAGGAAGGCGCCGGTGTAGTTGTTGGCTTTGTCGAAGGCGTTGGGGAAGCCGATATTGATGGCGAGGTAGTAGTTGGAATTCGGGTTCATCAGCCCGGGCGTAATCGAATAGAAGCCTTCCGGCGCTTGGCGATCACCCTGGACTTTCTTCGGGCCGAGTTCGCCGGACCAGCGGCAGATCGGATAGACTTTCAACAGCGCGTAACGGCCGGTCGTGTCCTGCTTCCAGATTTCGAGCTCGGACTCTTCCTTGAACACGCGGACCAGGACCGGCGAGTCCTTCGGCATGTTTTTCTGATCGAGCAGCGCCAGCATTTCCGGCGAGAGCTCTTTCATCGCCCGGGTCGGGATCTGATAGCCGTCGTCGCCATAGCAGCCGGCGAGAGCGAGGGCACTGGCGAGGGCAAAAAACGTCACGCATGCGCGCAAGGCTAGCGCGCGCAACTCGAGTGCGCGATGTATACAGGCGCGGATCAATGTCGACGTCCCCGACAGATGGATTTTCCCCGTGCCATCAACTGCCTGATGGTTACCCAGAAGAGGTGGCTTTCGCAAGGCAACCGAGCGTCGGAACCCCGGTTGACCATGCAGCCGCTAAATATTGGTAAATTATCAACGAATTCGACAAAAAGCCTAGGAATCAGCGCGCCTTAGACCCGATCCTCGGGCAATCGCGGCAACATTGTGGCAGGATTTTTTCAACAGGCGCTATGCCGCGGCGCCCCCGTGTCGACTCGGAGTGCCCGGTGAGGCGGTCCGGCGGGGCCGAAAATCAACCGAGCGTGCGGCCGATGGCGAGAAACTTTTCGCGCCGGCGGCGGATCACCGTGGCGCGGTCGAGACCGCGAAATTCGGCAAGCGCGTTGCCGATGGCTTCGCCGGCAGCCGCCATGGCCGCGGCCGGTTCGCGATGCGCGCCGCCGGTCGGTTCGGGCACGATGGTGTCGACCACGCCGAAGCGCAGCAGATCCTGCGCGGTGATTTTCATGTTCGACGCTGCATCCTGTGCTTTCGATGTGTCGCGCCACAGGATCGAGGCCGCGCCCTCCGGCGAGATCACGCTATAGACGGCATGTTCCAGCATCAGCACGCGATTGGCAGTGGCAATGGCGATGGCGCCGCCGGAGCCGCCTTCGCCGATGACCAGCGCGACGTTCGGCACGCCGATCTCGAGGCAGGCTTCCGTCGAGCGCGCGATGGCCTCGGCTTGGCCGCGCTCTTCGGCGCCGATGCCGGGATAAGCGCCCGCGGTATCGATGAGCGCGATCACCGGCACGTCGAAATGATCGGCCATGCCCATCAGCCGCGCCGCCTTGCGGTAGCCTTCCGGCCGCGCCATGCCGAAATTGTGCTTGAGCCGGCTGTCGGTATCGGAGCCTTTTTCGTGGCCGATGACGCAGATCGAGTTGCCGCGGAAACGTCCGAAGCCGCCAATGATGGCAGGATCCTCGCCATGCTTGCGGTCGCCGGCGAGCGGCACGAAATCGGTGATCAGCGTTGCGATGTAATCGAGGCAATGCGGCCGCTGCGGATGCCGTGCGACCTGAGTTTTCTGCCACGGCGTCAGCCCGGCATAGAGCTCCTTGAGCGTGACCGCGGCTCTGCCTTCGATGCGATTTATTTCCTCGCCGATCGCGTCGCCGTCGTTGTTGAGCGCGCGCAATTCGTCGGCTTTGGCCTCAAGCTCGGCCACCGGCTTTTCGAAATCGAGGTAAGAACGCATCGTTTTAGGTCAACCGGCGGTCTGGAGCATGATCCCGAAAAATGGATACCGGTTTTCGGAAAAGATCATGCTCAATGAAAAGGGTTCGCGGTCCTGGCCGTGAGGTCTTGGTCGCGGGCGCGGTTAAATCGCCCGCCCCATGCGCGGGAGTCAAGGAAGGGAGCCGGTTCCATAGTTAATCGGCGCATTAATTAGCGCTCTAGCCCTGCGCCAGCGGGTGCAGGTCGCGCACCAGGCTTTTCAGGCGCTCTTCCAAGACATGGGTATAGATCTGCGTTGTCGAAATATCGGCGTGACCAAGCAGCGTCTGCACCACGCGCAGGTCCGCGCCGTTGTGCAGGAGGTGGCTGGCGAAGGCGTGGCGCAACACGTGCGGGCTTACTTGCGCGGCGCGCAGCCCCGACGCTGCGGCAAGCGCTTTGAGGTCGCGGGCAAAATGCTGCCGCGTCAGGTGGCCGCTGTCGCCGAACGAGGGGAACAGCCATTTCGACTGGGCCTCGTGGCCTCCTTCCTTGACGAGCGCCAGATAGGCCGCGGTCGCCTGTTTCGCCGCGTCGTTGAGCGGCACCATGCGTTCTTTGTTGCCTTTGCCGCGCACGATGATGACACGCGCATCCTTGCGCGCCGCCGATGCCGGCAACGACACAAGCTCGGAGACGCGCAGCCCCGTCGCATAGAGCAACTCGACCAGGCAGGCGAGCCGCGCTGCGCGCAGCCGCGCCGGCAGCGGCGCTGCAGGATCGCAGGCGGCGGCGGTGCGCAGCAGATGATCGACTTCTGCGAGCGTGAGCGTCTTCGGCAGATTGCGCGTGCGCTTGGGGCCCTGCAGCACGGCGGCCGGATCGTCGGCGCGATGACCTTCGGCATAGAGAAAGCGATAGAGCTGCCGCATCGCCGAAAGCCGCCGCGCCACTGTCGTCACCCGCATGCCGCGGCGTGACAGATCGCTCAAATAGCCGCGCAAATCGTCGGTCGTGGCTTTGGCGATGGAGCGGCTGTTGTCTTGCAGATAAGCGGAGAAATCTTCCAGGTCGCGGCGATAGGCGGCAAGCGTATTGGTTCCGGCGCCGCGCTCGGCCGCCAGCATGTCGAGATAGAGCGCGATCAGCGCTTCATCGGAATGCCGTGCCGTTACTGCTTTTGCGCGCGCCATCGTGCGGACTGCCATCGCGCCAATGATCCTCGAAGAACCTCAATGATCCTTGAAGAATTTGTCCGGCGGGATCGTCACGCTGATCTCGCGTGTCTTGGGCTGAACGAAATGCGCCAGGGCAAACAGCCCGCCGTATACGGCGCCGACTATGATCGCGATGACCGTAAGTAAGCGGAACAGGCTCGGCATCGTTAAGCGCTGCGCTTCTTCCCCTTGGTGCCGGCTGGCGGGACCGAGTACGATCATGTTCGCGCCGGACTGGCAAGCGATTTGCGCAATCTGATAAGTGATCCGACGGATCGTCCGGATGTTCCTTCAAGGGAGCCGGAAGCGGCGCATGGATTTTTATGTAAATGGCTGATATTACAATACAAAATGACGCAGGCGAGCAGGCTTCGGCGGTCGCGATCTTGGGCCTCTTGGGGCAGCGCTCGATCGTACTTGTCGGCATGATGGGGGTGGGCAAATCGTCCATCGGCCGGCGTCTTGCAGCGCGGCTCGGAGTGCCGTTTGTCGATGCCGATAGCGAGATTGAAACAGCAGCCGGCATGAGCATCCCGGATATTTTTGCGCGTCACGGCGAAGCCTATTTCCGCAATGGCGAGGCGCGCGTGATCGCGCGGCTGCTCGAGTCCGGGCCGCAGGTTCTGGCTTCGGGCGGCGGTGCCGTCATGAACGCCGATACGCGCGCGGCGATCAAGGCCAAAGGCGTCTCGATCTGGCTCAGGGCCGAGTTCGACGTGCTGATCCGCCGCATCGCCAAGCGCAAGAACGAGCGGCCGATGCTGCAGACCGACGATCCGTCCGAGACGCTGCGTCAACTTCTGATCGTGCGCGAGCCGTTCTATGCGCTGGCCGATCTGACCGTGCAGTCGCGCGAAGCGCCGCATGAAACGATTGTTGCCGAAATCATGCGAGCGCTCACGGGCTTTCTCGGCGCAATACCGCCTGACGGGAGTGTCGCATGACAGCGCCGGTTCGCACCGAGACCACGACGGTCGGGGTCTCGCTTGGCGAGCGCAGCTACGACATCGCCATCGGGCGCGGCCTGCTTGCTTCGCTCGGCGCGCGTATCGCCAAGCTCCGGCCGCGCTCCAAGGCCGTCATCGTCACCGACGAAAATGTCGCGCGCCTGCATCTGGCCGCGGCAGAAGCCGCGCTTGCGCATGCCGGTGTCGCAACGCATCGCGTTGTTGTTCCGCCCGGAGAAGCCTCGAAGAGCTATCGGGTGTTCGAGCAGGTCTGCGAGGCCGTGATTGCCTCGCGCATGGAGCGCGACGATCTCGTCATCGCGCTCGGCGGCGGGGTCATCGGCGATCTGGCCGGTTTTGTTGCTTCGGTGGTCCGGCGCGGCATCGATTATGTGCAAGTGCCGACCTCGCTCCTTGCCGACGTGGATTCTTCGGTCGGCGGCAAGACCGCGATCGATTCCGCCCACGGCAAGAATCTGATCGGCGCATTCTATCAGCCGATCCTGGTGCTCGCCGACACCGCGCTGCTCGACACTTTGCCGGAGCGCGAATTCCGCGCCGGCTATGCCGAGGTCGCCAAATACGGGCTGCTCGGCGACGCGCCGTTTTTTGCGTGGCTGGAAGACAATTGGCGCGAGGTGTTTGCCGGGGGCACGGCTTCCGGAATATTTGCGCGCGAGCATGCCATCGCGGTGTGCTGCCGTGCCAAGGCCGACATCGTCGCCCGCGACGAGCGCGAGACCGGCGATCGCGCGCTGCTTAATCTCGGCCACACGTTCGGCCACGCTTTCGAGGCGGCGTGCGGCTTTTCCGAGCGGCTGCTGCACGGCGAAGCGGTCTCAATCGGCATGGCGCTCGCCTTTGCCTTTTCCGCCAAACAGGGGCTGATTTCGGGCGCCGAGGCCGAGCGCGCCACCCGCCATCTGGCGGCCGTCGGCCTGCCGACGCGGCCACAGGATATTTCCGGGCCGCTACCATCCATTGACCAATTGATGGAGCTGATCGCGCAAGACAAGAAAGTGAAGCGCGGAACGCTTACATTCATCCTGGTGAAAGGGATCGGCGCCGCTTTCGTCGAGGGCGGCGTCGACGCCGGCGCAGTGCGCGCATTCCTCGGCGAGAAGCTTGCGGAGCCGCGAGGCTAAAGCCGAGAGCCTAAAGCTGGAGCCTAAAGCGTGAGCCTAGCATCATGAGCATTATGAATTGGTTCACCATCCTGGCGGTCGTCATCTGCCTGGTGGTGTCGGCGTTTTTCTCGGCCAGCGAGACCGCGCTGTCGGCATCTTCGCGCGCGGCGATGTTGCGGCTGGAAAGCCAAGGCAACCGCGACGCCGCCATCGTCAACCGGCTGATGGCGACGCGCGAGCGTCTGCTCGGCGCGATCCTGTTCGGCAACAATTTCACCAATATCGCCGCATCGACTTTGGCGACCGGCTTGCTGCTCCATTATTTCGGTCAGGCCGGCGAAATCTACGCCGCCTTCATCATGACGTTCATGATCTTCATCTTCGCCGAAGTGCTGCCGAAGACCGCGGCCTTCAATGCGCCCGACCGCATGGCGCTTGTTGTGGCGCAGCCGGTCGCGCGGACGGTGCGGCTGTTTTCGCCGTTCCTGCGCGTCGTCGAGAAAATGGTGCAGGCGATGCTGCACGGGCTCGGCATGCCGACCGGCAAGATCCATTCGATCCTGTCGCCGGACGAGGAACTGCGCGGCGCGGTCGATCTGATGCACTCGACCGGCGCTGTCGGCAAGCACGACCGCGACATGATGGGCGGCTTGCTCGATCTGCGCGAGCTTGCGGTCTATGACGTGATGGTTCACCGCACCAAGATGGTGATGCTCGATGCCGACGAGCCGCCGCATGAATTGATCGACGCGGTGCTGGCGGCCGGCGTCACCCGCATCCCGCTGTGGCGCGGCTCGCCCGACAATGTCATCGGCGTGCTCAATGCCAAGGAAGTGTGGCGCGCACTGCATGCGGCGGAGGGCGATGTCGACAAGATCGACATCGAGTCGCTGGCAAAGCCGCCGTGGTTCGTGCCGGACACGACGCATGTCGGCGAGCAGCTCAAGGCGTTCCGCCATCGCAAGACGCCGTTCGCGCTGGTGGTCGACGAATATGGCGAACTCGAAGGGCTGGTGACGCTCGAAGACATCGTCGAGGAAATCGTCGGCGACATCACCGACGAGCACGACATCGCGGTGCCCGGCGTGCGGCCGCTGCCGGATGGTTCGGTGAACGTCGATGGCAGCGTGCCGGTGCGCGATCTCAATCGCGTGATGGATTGGAATATTCCCGATGAGGAGGCGACCACCGTCGCCGGCGTCGTCATTCACGAATCGCGCTCGATCCCGGAGCCGGGGCAGAGCTTCACCTTCTACGGTTTCCGCTTTCAGGTCCTGCGCAAATCGAGGAACCGCATCACTGCGCTGCGCGTGGCGCCGCTGACGCGCAAGGTCACGGCAAAGGCAAGCTGATGAGCAATCCTCCGATCGCTCCCGGCGTCCGCATCGGGCATGTCCATCTCAAAGTGGCCGAGATTGACCGTGCGCTGGCGTTTTATTGCGGCGTGCTGGGTTTCGAACTGATGCAACGCATCGGCAAGCAGGCGGCCTTCATCTCCGCCGGCGGCTATCATCACCATATCGGACTCAATACCTGGGAAAGCCGCGGCGGCTCGCCGCCGGCGCCGGGCACGACGGGCCTCTATCATCTCGCGATTCTGTATCCGGCGCGGCCGCAATTGGCCGATGCGCTGCGCCGGCTGATTGAAGCCGGCATTCCGCTCGAAGGCGCCTCCGATCACGGTGTCAGCGAGGCGCTTTATCTGCGCGATCCCGACGACAACGGCGTCGAGCTTTATTGGGACCGCCCGCAGGACCAGTGGCCGCGCACCGCCGAAGGCGAGCTTGCGATGTTCACGCATCGGCTCGATCTGGCGGGCCTGCTGAAGGAAGTCGAGAAGGTGCCGCAAGCGGCGACCTGATCCCGAAAAGTATCTACTCGGCGGCGACGGCTATCCCCTGGATCTCGATCAGCATGCCGGATCTGGCAAAATCCGACACGGTGATAAGCGCGCTGCACGGGTAGTAGCCGGTGGCGAAGAATTCCTTGCGGATCTCAACAAAGCGGTCGCCGTGGCGCGGGTCATTGATGAAGACCGTCATGGTGACAAGGTCTTTGAGGCTTGCGCCGACCTTCTTCAGCGTCGCATCGAGCAACCGAAAGATCGTGCGCGCTTGTCCCTCGAAATCGCCGACCAGCGATTTGCCGGTCTCATCCTGCAATGCCGTCTGGCCGGCGAGATAGATCGTGCGGCCGCCGCGTGTGACGATGGCCGGCGAATAGGAACGGCCGGCATTGCGTTCCGTTCCCGGAAAATGTTCGACAGAGTAGGTGCTCGGCATGGTGCAATGGTCTCCCGGATTGGCGTGATTAGTGATCGAACGGATGATCGCGATCGAGCCGCTGTTTTGCTTCTTTCGCGATCGACAGGTCGAAGAGTTGCGTGGCAGGCACCTTCTCGGACGCCAGGTGGAAATAGTCGACCCAGTAATCCTGCATGCGCAGGATCGCATCGGTTGACGGCATGCCGTCCTCGCTGGTCGCAGTCCAATGCGGCGCGAAGCTCGTGAGCATGTCGACTTTGCCTTGCGTCGTCGCCTTGGCGAGAAGCGCCACAATGTCGGGATGGTCGGCCGGCGCGCCCGCTGCGGCATTGAATTCGCGCGCGGCATACATGATCGCCATGGCGAAGCGCACGGCGGCGTCATGGTTCTTTTCGACGAAATCCTTGCGTACCGCATAGGCGGCGACCTGACCGTCTTTGTTCACCGAGCCGCCGTCCATGATCAGCGGCGCGAGTTTCTGGTCCTGCGCGTAGCTGCCGAATTGCCAGGCGAGGTCGGCGGCATCGACCAGGTCGCGGCCGAGCATTTTCACGAGATCCGGCTGCGATGCGCCGCTGACCCATTGCACGTCGGTACGCGGATCGAGCCCGGCTTTCTGCAGCGCCAGCGCCGCTTCATATTGATTGATGCTGCCGAGCGCCGTGATGCCGAATTTCTTGCCTTTCAGCTTGGCGAGGTCTGCCGGCCCGGTGACGCCGGCGGCATACATCGTATTGCTGACATTGATGGCGCTGCCGCCGCGGCCGGTCCGGTTGTTGCCGCGGTCGAGGAAGATCACCATCGGCGCGCCTTTGGCGATGCTGTTGAACAGCCCCGCCGACATGGTCACGAGCGTGACGTCGAGCTCGCCCGACACCATCGCCGGCACCGCCAGCGCGCCGTCCATGAAGATGCGGGTGTCGACGTCGAGACCGAGCTTTGCGAAATAGCCCTTGTCGCGAGCGATGAAATAGGGCCCGCCGGAAATAAACGGCCCTTCGCCGACATGGACGGTATCGTTGGCAAAAGCCGCCGAGGCATGAAGCGCCAGCAGCAGCACGAGCGTTTTAGACAATATCCTCAACATGAGTGACCTCTTGGTTATTCCCGGCTGGCTCCGGCATTGACGGCCCACGGCGCCGCCTTCCGGTCGATGAAGCGCTGAAGTTTCATGATGACGGCGCCGACCACGGCCATGACGACAAGGCTGGCGAAGACCTTGTCGGTGTCCATGACTTGTCCGGCATTGATCAGCAGATAGCCCATGCCGGTCTGGTCCGAGCCGCCGATCATCTCGGCGGCGACGACCAGGATAATGGTCACGCCCATGCCGAGATGCAGGCCGTTGAAGATATGCGGTATGGCGGCCGGCAGGATCACTTTGGCCTGGATCTGCCGCGGGCTGGCGCCGAGGTCGCGCGCCGCAAGAACGAGGCCCTGGTCGACCTGCTGCACGCCGGCATAAGTGCTCAGCACGATCGGAAAGAAGGCGCTGATCGCGCTCATCGCGACGTTGTAGGTCTCGCCGGTGCCGAGCCAGATGATCATCAGCGGGATCAGCGAGATTTTCGGCAGCGGATAAAGCGCGGCGAGCCACGGATCGGCGATCTGCGCCACGATGTACGACCTGCCCATGAGCAGGCCAAGCGCGATACCGCAGACCGCGGCGACGGTGAAGCCCGCGAAGATTCGCAAGACCGTGGCGGCGAGATTGATCCCCAGCGTGCCGTCGAGCGCCATCTGTGACAGCGCTTTGGCGATGGCGCTCGGCGCCGGCAGATAGATCGGCGGAATGCCGCGCAGCTCGACGACGATCTGCCACAGCGCAATGAAGCCGACGATGCTCAAAGCCGGCAGCGTAAGACCCGCGAGGCGGCGGCGAGTCATGCGAGCGGCTCCCTCATGCTGCCTGCTCCGTCATCGCCCGCGTCACCTCTTCGCGAATCAGATGGAAGGCGTGCTGGAACAGCGCGCCGAATTCCGGTGTATTGACGAGATCGAACGAGCGCGGCCGCGGCAGGTTGATCGGGATGACTTCCTTGATACGGCCGGGCCGGGCGGTCATGACGACGATTTCGTCGCCGAGCAGGATCGCCTCGTCGATCGCGTGCGTGACGAACAGCACCGTTTTGCGCGTCGTCTCGAAAATGCGCAGCAGCTCCTCCTGCATGACGATCTTGGTTTGCGCGTCGAGCGCGGCAAACGGCTCGTCCATCAGCAGAATGGGGCGCTGCATGATCAGCGCGCGTGCGAGCGCGACGCGCTGGCGCATGCCGCCCGAAAGCTGCCGCGGCAGATGCCGGTCGAAACCGTTGAGGCCGACGGTCGCGAGCATGGCGCGGGCGCGCTGGTGGCGCTCGTTGCGGCCGACGCCCGCCACCTCCAAGCCGAAGGCGACATTGTCGATCACATTGCGCCAGGGAAATAGATTAAGCCCCTGCCACATCATAATCGATGCAGCGCCGACCGGCGCGCTGCCGCCGCTTGCGGGATCGACGATCGAGATTGTTCCGGTGCTCGGCGTTTCCAGGCCGCCGACGATCTGAATCAGCGTGCTTTTGCCGCAGCCGCTCGGGCCGAGCAGGCAAGAAAACCGGCCGGACGGAAAGCGATGGCGAACCGTGTCCAGCGCCGTGATCGGGGCTGCGCCCGCGACGCTCCAGATTTTGCTGACCGCCTCAACGCGAACTTCCATCGGACCTCTAGAGCATGATCCCGAAAAGGGGAACCCGGTCTTCGGAAAAGATCATGCTCAAACAAAAAATCTGGCCGGCAGCATGCGCATCTGATATCTTAACGTCAAGATACTTTGGCGGAGACGCGGCGAATGCGAGCGGGTCGGGACCGGCAGACTGCGGCCACCCTGCGCGAGCGGAAGGATTCCGTGGATGCGCTGATCGCCGAATGGCGCCGCGAGCGCCCCGACCTCGATCCGTCGCCGGTCGCGATCCTCGGCCGCCTGCATCGCATTTCGGCGCGGCTGCAGCGGCGCGTCGAAGCCTGGCTCGATCCGCTGGACCTCACCTGGGAGAGTTTCAGCCTCATCCTGACGCTGCGGCGGTCCGGCGCGCCGTTCGCCTTGCGTCCGACCGATCTCTATCGGGAATCGCTCTTGACCTCGGGCGCGATCACCAACCGCATCGACCGTGTCGAGAAGAAGGGCCTGGTGCGGCGGCGGCAGGATCCCAACGACGGACGGGTGATGGTCGTGCAGCTCACCGCGGCGGGCCGCCGCTTGGCCGACAAGGCGGCGGCGATCCATTTTCGCGCGCTTGCTGAAACTTTCAGCAATCTGTCGCGGCAGGAATGCGCACAGCTCAACACGTCGCTGGCGAGATTGATGGCGGTTCTGGAGTCGGAATAGGAACGCCGCCGGACGCTAGCTCTTCAAGTTCTAGCTCTTCAAGCTCTCGCCCGGCGCTTGCGCGTGGATGGCGAGTGCGTGGACGCGGCTCTTCATCTCATTGGCCAGCGCCGCATTGATCATGCGATGGCGTTCGAGCCGGCTCTTCCCTTTGAACGCGCTCGACACGATATAAAGACGGAAATGGCTCTCGCCGCCCGGCCGGTGGCCGGCGTGGCCGTGGTGCAAATGCGATTCATCCTCGACATGCAGGCTCTCCGGCGCGAAAGCCGCCATCAGTTTGGTGGTGATGATGTCCTGCATGCCCATTTTGTCAGCGACTTCGTGTGCCAGCGATTTGGTGTGTGGTGACTGAGTGTGCTGGCGGCTTGATGGCTTTGCCAAGTCAAAAATTTATGTGTTGTGGCGCCGGGGTCAACGATTACGCAAGCTTAAATCGGGTAATGCCGATTTGGTGCCTGTCAAGTCTTGAAGGTGCCACGGATGCACTCGCATAATCATGCCCATGAATAGCGACTCGCCACTGTTCGATCGGATTCGCGTCAAGCCGGATCACGACCGCCGTTTGCGCGCGGAGCTTCCGGCCTGCGAATGGCCGGGATGCTCGGGTCCCGCGACGCACCGTGCGCCGAAAGGCCGCGAGCGCGCCAACGAATATTGGCAGTTCTGCCTCGAACACGTCCGCGAGTACAACAATTCGTACAACTTCTTTGCCGGTATGACCGATGACGCGGTCGCGAAATATCAGAAGGATGCGCTGACCGGCCATCGGCCGACCTGGAAGATGGGCTCGGTCGGCGGCAAACGTGCTCGCCGCGCGGCGCGCGAATTTCGCGACGGACTTCCGGGCGATGACCCGTTCTCGCTGTTCGGCGAGACCGGCACGCGCCGAACCGGTCATGCAAAGACCGCGCCCGAGGCCCGCAAGATTTTCAATGCCCAGCGCCGCGCGCTCGAGACGCTTGGCCTTGAGGATGACGCCAGCCGGGCCGATATCAAGTCCAAGTTCAAGACCTTGGTGAAACGGCACCATCCCGACGCCAATGGCGGCGATCGCGGTTCCGAAGCGCGGCTGCGCGAGATCATCCAGGCCTATAACTACTTGAAGTCAGCAGGCTTCTGCTGACGTCAAGGGGGCCTGGCGGCGCCATCCGCGCTGCCGGACGGGGGCCTCGGCCACCACTTTCGCGTCCTTGGCCCTTTCTGCTAGACCTAGAACGACAATCCGACCGCCGGTAACCGCCGATCAGCGCCTCGGAATTGCCGAGGCCGAGGACTTAAGGTTGCCTCGCCAAGGTGTCTTGCCAGGTGTCTTGCCAGGTCGTTTTGCCTGGCGCTTTGCCAAGCGCGCCTTGCCGGGGTCACGGAGGAGCAATGACTCTCGCTACTGACAGTGTTTCCGGCTTGCCGGACATGAAGGTTTCTGTCCGCCAGGTGTTCGGGATCGACAGCGATCTCGAAGTGCCGGCCTATTCGGAGCCGGACGAATATGTGCCGGAGCCCGATCCGGACTACCGCTTCGACCGTCCGACGACGCTCGCCATTCTCGCCGGCTTTGCCCGCAACCGCCGTGTCATCGTCACCGGCTATCACGGCACCGGCAAATCGACCCATATCGAGCAGGTGGCGTCGCGCCTGAACTGGCCCTGCGTGCGGGTCAACCTCGACAGCCATATCAGCCGCGTCGATCTCATCGGCAAGGACGCCATCGTGATCCGCGAAGGCATGCAGGTGACGGAATTCCGCGACGGTATCTTGCCGTGGGCGCTGCAGAACAATGTCGCGCTCTGCTTCGACGAATATGATGCCGGCCGCCCCGACGTGATGTTCGTCATCCAGCGCGTGCTGGAATCGTCCGGCCGCCTGACGCTCCTCGATCAGAATAAAGTGATCAAGCCGCATCCGGCATTCCGCCTGTTCGCCACCGCCAACACCGTCGGTCTGGGCGACACATCGGGCCTCTATCACGGCACCCAGCAGATCAACCAGGGCCAGATGGACCGCTGGTCGATCGTCACCACGCTGAACTATCTGCCGCACGACAACGAGGTCGATATCGTGCTGTCCAAGGCGAAGCATTATCGCACCGCCGAGGGCCGCGAGATCGTCTCGAAAATGGTGCGGGTCGCCGATCTCACGCGCAACGCCTTCATGAACGGCGATATCTCCACCGTGATGAGTCCGCGCACGGTGATCACCTGGGCGGAGAACGCCGAGATTTTCGGCGACGTCGGCTTCGCCTTCCGGTTGACCTTCGTCAACAAATGCGACGAGCTCGAGCGTCCGCTGGTGGCGGAATTCTATCAGCGCTGCTTCGGCCAGGAATTGCCGGAGAGCTCGGTCAACGTGGCGCTGTCGTAACAATCGCCTCTCCCCGCTGGCGGGGAGAGCAACAGGTTCATCTCGCCGCAACATTGCATGTCCTCGAACATCAAGCCGAAGAGCACTGCCAAGGAAGCGCCGACCGAGCCGTTCAAGCGCGCCGTCGGCGTCTGCCTGCGCGCGATCTCCGGCAAGGGGGATCTTGAAGTTGGCTTCGCCTCTGAGCGTCCGGGGCTGGTCGGCGGCAAAGCCCGTCTGCCTGAGCCGCCGCGCCGCTTGAACGAGCGCGAGGCTGCGATCGTGCGCGGCCATGCCGATTCGATCGCGTTGCGGCTCGCCTGCCACGATCCTGCCGTGCATCGCAAAATCGCGCCCGGCGGCCAGCAGGCGCGCGCGGTGTTCGAGGCAATCGAACAAGCCCGCGTCGAGGCGATCGGCTCGCGCCGCATGGGCGGTGTGGCGAAAAATCTCGCCGCCATGCTCGACGACCGCTTTCATCGCGGCAAATTCGACGACATCACCGATCGCGCCGACGCGCCGATCGAAGAGGCGTTGGCCATGATGGTGCGCGAGCGGCTCACCGGCCAGACCCCGCCGCCGGCGGCGCGCAAGCTGGTCGATCTGTGGCGGCCGCTCATCGAAGACCGCGCCGGCCGCAATCTCGACCGGCTCGAGCGCGTTCTCAACGACCAGCGCCAGTTCGGCGACGCCGTGCACGATCTCCTCGACTCGCTCGACATGGGTGAAGACCGCTCGAGCGAATCCGACGAGGAGGAAGGCGAAGAGGGCGAGGAAGAGAATCAGAAGGACGAATCCGGCGAGGACGGCGAGGCCAACGATACCGCCGAGAGCGACAAGACCTCGAGCGAGGCCGAGGCCTCCGCCGAGGAAATGCCCGACAGTTCTTCGGAGGCCGTCGATGCGCCGTCTGCCGAAATGGCCGACGACGCTGAAATGGGCGATTCCGAAACCGCCGCCGAGCCGTGGCGGCCGCGGCAGCAGCGCAACGAGCCGCGCGGGCCCGACTATAAGCCCTTCACGATGAAATTCGACGAGACGGTCGGCGCGGAAGAATTATGCGAGCCGGAAGAACTCGACCGGCTGCGCGGCTATCTCGACAAGCAGCTCTCGCATCTGCAGGGCGTGGTGGCGCGGCTGGCCAATCGTCTGCAGCGGCTCTTGCTCGCACAGCAGAACCGCGCTTGGGAATTCGATCTTGAGGAAGGCCTGCTCGATCCGGCGCGGCTGACCCGCGTCATCGTCGATCCGATGCATCCGCTGTCGTTCAAGCGCGAGAAGGACACCAATTTCCGCGACACGGTGGTGACGCTGCTGCTCGACAATTCCGGCTCGATGCGCGGCCGGCCGATCACGGTCGCGGCGACCTGCGCCGATATCCTTGCGCGAACGCTGGAACGCTGCGGCGTGAAGGTCGAGATTTTGGGCTTCACGACGCGGGCCTGGAAGGGTGGGCAGTCGCGCGAGGCTTGGCTGGCGCAGGGCAAGCCGCCCAATCCCGGCCGGCTCAACGATCTGCGCCATATCATCTACAAATCGGCCGACGCGCCGTGGCGGCGCGCGCGCAAGAATCTCGGCCTGATGATGCGCGAGGGCCTGCTCAAGGAAAATATCGATGGCGAAGCGCTCGATTGGGCGCATAAGCGGCTTCTGGCGCGGCCCGAGACGCGCAAGATCCTGATGATGATTTCGGATGGCGCGCCGGTCGACGATTCAACTTTGTCGGTCAATCCCGGCAATTATCTCGAGCGGCATCTGCGCTGGATCATCGAGGAGATCGAGACCCGCTCGCCGGTCGAGCTGATCGCCATCGGCATCGGCCACGACGTGACGCGCTACTACCGGCGCGCAGTCACGATCGTCGATGCCGAGGAACTCGGCGGCGTAATGACCGAGAAGCTCGCCGAATTGTTCGAGGAACACGCGACGCAGGATCTGGCGCGTCCGGCGCGGCCGCGGCGCATGAGGGCTTAAGCTCGCGCCGCCATTGGCGCGCAAGCGCATTCAGAACAGACGCTTATCGAAAAGCCGGGTTCCCGCCTTGGCGGGGGACGACCGGGCCGGGCGAGCTTACGCCGCGGCGGCGGTACGCTTCTTCACCACTTGGCGCTTGAGTTCGAGCGCGCGCGGCGAAAGTTCGATGTCTTTGGCCTTGAGCAGGAAAGCATCGAGACCGCCGCGATGGTCGACTGTCTTGAGCGCATTGGCCGAAATCCGCAGCCGCACGCTGCGGCCGAGTACGTCCGAAATCAGCGTCACGTTGAGCAGATTGGGCTTGAATTGCCGCTTGGTCTTGCGGTTGGAGTGGCTCACTTTATGGCCGATCTGCCGGTCCTTGCCGGTGAGCTCGCAACGCCATGCCATAGTTCGAAGTCCTTGGTTCAAAAATCCTGGCGCGAAATGCCTTGCTCTCCCCCACGCGTAACTCCCGCGCGCTTGGCTGCTGCCGGAGGATGTGGGGAGATGGCGGCGGACCTATAGTCACACGTTCTTCGAGCGTCAAGCGCAGCTTGGCATTCCGCCGATTTTTCGGGCCGTTTCCGACCAAGGGTCACTAACGGGACTGACCCGATCCATTGCAAATTTGCCGGTCCGTCACGGCGGCGTAAACCACACAAAGGACGTATTCTCCGCCAAAACAATGCGTCCGGTTCCACGGCCGGCGCCAGGGAAAGACCCCAGGGCAAAGCACCAGGGAAAAACCATTGTCTGCCTTCGTGTTACCGCTTCGGACACGCTGCAAAGGTGCCGCCGCTTTCGCTGCGGCGTTTTTTGTGTTGGCGATCAGCACGCTCCATCCGGCGGCGGCGCAAGGCCGGCTCGAGGCTGAATATGTCGCGACGCTCTCCGGCCTTCCGATCGGCCACGGCAACTGGATCATCGATATCGCCAACGACCAGTACACCGCCGCCGCCAGCGGTGCGACGACGGGACTGGTAAAATTCTTCACCGGCGCGCACGGCACCGGCGCGGCGCATGGCACGGTCAATGGTGGTCAGCCGGTTCCGACGACCTATGGCGCCACCATCACTTACGACCGCAGGGTCGACGACGTGCGGCTGACTTTGGCCGGCGGCAATGTCACCGAATATGCGGTCGAGCCGCCTTTGCCGCCGGTTGCCGAGCGCATCCCGCTCACCGAGGCCGACCGCCACGGCGTGTTCGATCCGATGACCTCGATGCTCAATCGCGTCGGCGGCACTGGCGATCCGGTTTCGCCGGAAGCCTGCAATCGCAGAGTGCCGGTGTTCGACGGGCGGGTGCGTTACGACCTGCACAGCGAATTCAGGCGCATAGAGAATGTGAAGGCCGAGCGCGGCTATGAGGGTCCGGCCGTGGTCTGCGCCGTCTATTTCACACCGATCTCCGGCTACGTGCCGGATCGTCCCGCGATCAAATATCTGGTCGGGTTGCGCGACGCCGAAGTTTGGCTGGCGCCGATTTCCGGCACCCGCGTCCTGGTGCCGTTCCGTTTCTCGATGCCGACGCCGCTCGGCACCGGCCTGTTGCAGGCGATATCGTTTGTGACGGTCGCGCAGCCGTCGCATTCGGCTGCCAAAACGCAATAGCTAAAAGACTGAAGTAGCAAAGACACAATAGCGAGAGACAGCCGCTGCCACGGGCAGCTAGCGCGATTGCCGGTGCCCCTGTCCAAGAGCATCCGAGCTAAACTGCATCCGAGCCAAACAGCGTCCGTGAGAACACGACATCCTTGCGAAAGCATCCCCATAATCCACAGGAGCCGGGGCCTTGACTCCCGGGGAATACCCATCGTGCGACATGTTAACACTTTTGACGTCAAAGCGGCTGGGCGGAATCGAAGATTCCACCTCATTTGGTGTTCTCCTGTTATAAGGGTGCCATATATCGCAGTGAACGGAATCGAACAGCCTCGGAGTCGCCGATTCGGCCGCGTTTCGTTCCAGACTCGTTCCACATCTTAAGCACAGCGTTTTTGCGCGTCACATTGTGATACAGAAGCGCTCTGCCGAGTTACGTAATTCCGCGTGAATGCCGGGACCTTGATGCCGATTTCGTTTTCGCCGCCTGCCGATCGTGATCTGCGTGCCCGTGGTGCTGGCGTCACCGCCGTGCTGGGGCCGACCAATACCGGCAAAACCCACCTCGCCATCGAGCGGATGCTGTCGCATTCGTCGGGCCTGATCGGCCTGCCGCTGCGGCTCCTGGCGCGCGAGGTCTATAACCGCGCCGTGGAACGCGTCGGCGCCGATTCCGTGGCGCTGATCACCGGCGAAGAGAAGATCAAGCCGGCGAATCCGCGGTTCTGGGTCGCCACCGTCGAGGCGATGCCGCGCGATCTCGACGTCGCCTTTCTCGCCATCGACGAGATCCAGCTCGCCGCCGATTTCGAGCGCGGTCATGTCTTCACCGACCGCATGCTGAAGCGGCGCGGCCGCGAAGAAACGCTGGTGCTTGGCGCCGCAACCATGCGGTCGATGGTCGAGCGGCTGTTGCCCGGCGCCAGCATCGTCAGCCGGCCGCGGCTGTCGCAGCTCACTTTCGCCGGAGAGAAAAAACTCACGCGGCTGCCGCGCCGCTCCGCCGTCGTCGCCTTCTCCGCCGATGAAGTTTATGCCATCGCCGAACTGATCCGCCGCCAGCGCGGCGGCGCCGCCGTCGTGCTCGGCTCGCTGTCGCCGCGCACGCGCAACGCCCAGGTCGATCTCTACCAGTCGGGCGAGGTCGATTATCTGGTGGCGACCGATGCCATCGGCATGGGACTTAATCTCGACGTCGATCACATCGCCTTTGCCTCGGACCGCAAATTCGACGGCTATCAATACCGCAAGCTCAATCCGTCCGAACTCGCGCAGATCGCCGGCCGCGCCGGCCGCGCCACGCGCGACGGCACATTCGGCACCAGCGGACGCTGCCCGCCGTTCGAGCCGGAACTGGTGCAGGCGCTGGAATCGCACACCTTCGATCCGGTCAAGCTCGTGCAGTGGCGCAATTCCGATCTCGACTTCTCTTCGGTCGGCGCCTTGCAGGCGACGCTTGCGACGGCGCCCACCGAGAATGCGCTGGCCCGCGCGCCCGTCGCTGAGGACATTTTGGTCCTCGATCACGCCGCGCGCGACGACGGCGTGCGCAACATGATCGGCACGCCGGCCGATGTCGAACGGCTGTGGGATGTCTGTCAGCTGCCGGATTACCGCAAGATCGCGCCCGCCAACCACGCCGAGCTTGTCGTCACCGTGTTCGGCTATCTGCAGCGCGAGGGCAAAATCGCGAACGACTGGTTCGCCGAACAGGTCGCCATGGCGGACCGCACCGACGGCGATATCGATACGCTGTCGACGCGCATCGCCCATATCCGCACCTGGACCTTTGCCGCCAACCGTCCGGATTGGCTCGCCGATCCGGAACATTGGCAGAGCGTCACCCGCGGCGTCGAAGACAAGCTGTCCGACGCGCTGCACGAGCGGCTCACCGAGCGCTTTGTCGACCGCCGCACCAGCGCCCTGATGCGGCGCATGCGCGACAGCTCCTCGCTCGATCCGCAATTCAACAAGACCGGCGAAGTCATCGTCGAAGGCCATGTCATCGGCCGGCTCGACGGCTTTGTCTTCGTGCCGGAATCGTCCGCCGGCGGCTCGGAAGCCAAGGCGCTGCAGAACGCGGCGCAGAAGGCGCTCGCCGGCGAGATCGCGGCGCGCGCGACGCGGCTTGCCGAGGCGCCGGACGATCAATTCGTGCTTGCCTCGGACGGCACGTTGCGCTGGACCGGCTCGCCGGTCGGCAAGCTCATCGCCGGCGAAGAAGTACTGCGGCCGCGCGTGCGCGTCGTCGCCGACGAACATCTGACCGGCGCGCCGCGCGACGCGGTCGAGGCGCGGCTCGACGCCTTCGTCAAATCCCATATCGAGAAATTGCTCGGCCCGTTGTCGCAGCTGGCGCTCGCCGCCGATGTCAGCGGCATTGCTCGCGGCGTCGCTTATCAATTGGTCGAGGCGCTCGGCGTGCTGGATCGTCAACGCGTCGCCGACGAAGTGAAGGGGCTCGATCAGCCGGCGCGCAGCACCTTGCGCAAATACGGCGTGCGCTTCGGCGCCTATCACATCTATCTGCCCAATCTGCTGAAGCCGGCGCCGCGCACGCTCGCCGCGCAATTATGGGCGCTGAAGAGCGAAGGCGCGCAGCTCAAAGGCCTCGACGATCTGTTGCATCTCGCCGGATCCGGCCGCACCTCGATCCCGGTCGATAAAGAGATCGATCCGGGCCTTTATCGCACCGCCGGCTATCGCGCCTGCGGCGAGCGCGCGGTGCGCGTCGATATCCTCGAGCGGCTCGCCGATCTGATCCGCCCGGCTTTGTCCTGGCGCGAAGGCGCGCCCGGGTCGAAGCCGCCGGGTGCGATCGCGGGCGGCGGCTTTGTCGTTTACAACGGCATGACGTCTTTGACCGGCGCGTCGGGCGAAGATTTTGCGTCGATCCTGCGGTCGCTCGGCTATCGCATGGATCGCCGCCCAAAGCCTGCCGAACCGCCGCCGACGGCGGAGGCAGCCGCCGCGCCTGAAACCAAAGCCGCCGAAGCGCCCATCGAAATATCGGAAGCGGGCAGCGGCGCGCTGCTGCCGGACGTCGTGATGGCTGCAGATCCGGCTTTGGACGTCGCTTCCGACTCGGCTTCGGATTCCAGCGGCGAGGCCGCCGATCCGGTTGATGTCCCGCCGCCGGAGGCGCCGGCACTTGCCGGCGAGCCGGAGCCTTCCGCGATCAACGCGGATGCCGTCGTTGCCGACAGCGAGCCTCAGGCAGAACTCGTCGCTGAGCCCGTTGCCGAGTTTGCGGCCGCGCCCGCCGGCACCGGCGAAGAACCGGCTGCACCTGCAGAGCCGGCGGAGCCGGTCATGATCGAGGTCTGGATGCCGGGCCGCGCGGTGCGTGCGGATGGTCCACGGCGGCGTCCGCGGCATCGCCGCGAGCCGCCTAGGAATGCCGTGGTGGTGCAACCGCAAAGCGGCGAAGGTGCCGCGACTCCAGCCGTTGCCGCTTCCGATGCGTCGGCTGCGCCGGCGGCCGCGGAAGTAACTGAAAACGCCCCGTCGCGCGAAGGCCGCCATCCCCGCCACCGTCGTCGTCAGGGTGGCGAACGGCATGGCGGCGAGCGGCACGCTGGCGAGCGGCAAAATCAGCGCCAAGATCAGCGCCAGGATCAGCGACACGACCGTTCGCAGCGTGACCGCGATCGGCCGCAAGACAGGTCGCAAGACAGGCCACACGTCAAGCGCTTCGAGCGGCGCGAGCGCGACAAGGCGCCCGATCCGAATTCGCCTTTCGCCAAGCTTGCGGCCCTCAAAGCGCAGCTTGAGGCTGACGCCAAGGAGCGGCGCTAGAGCATGATCCGGAAAAGCGGAAACCAGTTTTCCGATGAGATCATGCTCCACAGAGATCGCGACGCAACGGCCAATTCGACACCAAATGCCGGCAGTATGCCGGCCGGGCCTGACCGGCAACGGATCGACCGCTGGCTTTGGCACGCGCGCGTCGTGCGCACGCGCGACGCCGCGGCAGCCCTTGCCGGCAGTGGCTACGTCCGGATCAACGGCGCGCGAATCGACGCGCCGGGCCGCATGGTGCGCGCCGGCGACGTGATCACGGTGGCATTGGACCAGGGCGTACGGGTGCTCAAAGTGACCGGATTCGTCGAACGCCGGGGTCCCGGCGGCAGCGGCACTGCGTTATATGAGAGCCTCGAATAAGGGGTAACGGCCGCTTTGCCTTTTGCTTCGGGTTCCGTAACCCCGGGCCGGGTTGACCAGCCGCACCTGCTTGCGTGCACCGGACCCATGCGATAGGAGCAAGTCTCCAAAAAAGCCCGTTCAGAGTGTCCAGATGACCTATCTCGTCAACGACAATTGCATCAAATGCAAATACATGGACTGCGTGGAAGTCTGCCCCGTTGACTGTTTCTACGAGGGCGAAAACATGCTGGTCATCCACCCCGACGAGTGCATCGATTGTGGGGTCTGCGAGCCGGAATGCCCGGTCGAGGCGATCAAGCCGGATACCGAGCCCGGTGTCGAGAAGTGGTTGGGCGTAAACGCGGAATACGCAAAAGTTTGGCCCAATATCACGGCCAAAAAAGCCCCTCCTGCCGACGCCAAGGAGTGGGAGGGCAAGCCCAATAAGTTCGAGGAACAGTTCTCGCCTGATCCTGGCACCGGCGACTGATTACTCGCTCTGGTTGGCGTTATTAACCATTGTTAACGAATTGACGGGAGCCTGCGGGTTGCGACGCTTTCGCGACACGTTAAGGCTTTGATTTTGGCTGAAAATGTGCTATAAGCACCACAACATAACGAATAACACCCCTGAGACGCCGTTCCCCCGTTTGGGAGCATCCTTTTTCGGGGGACTTTCGAGGAACCGTCAATAGAGGCGTGAGACCCACGCGAGAGCAGTGGCAGAGAAAACTCGTCGTCGTTCAAAGAAAAGTGCGGCCGGTATGAGCCGGAAGACAACCAAACCAGCCTCCCGCGCGAGCCGGAGGCCCCCACGGTCCACGCGAACTGCGGCCCGGTCCAGGGTCAGCGTGGCCAAGCCCGCCCAGCGGCCCAAGCCCGAGGCGGAAGGAGCATCTTTGGGAATGAATGCGAAGAAGACTACTCAACGACAAGGTTTCAAGGTTCAGGAATTCATCGTTTATCCGGCTCACGGCGTGGGTCAGATCGTAGCGATCGAGGAGCAAGAGGTCGCGGGCGCCAGGCTGGAACTGTTCGTCATCAATTTCGTCAAGGACAAGATGACGCTGCGGGTGCCGACGTCGAAGGTCGCCTCCGTCGGCATGCGTAAGCTTGCCGAGACGCCCATGGTCAAGAAGGCGCTGGAGACCCTCAAGGGCCGCGCGCGGATCAAGCGCACTATGTGGTCGCGCCGCGCTCAGGAGTATGAGGCGAAGATCAATTCCGGCGACATCGTGGCGATCGCTGAGGTCGTGCGCGATCTCTTCCGGTCGGAATCGCAGCCGGAGCAGTCGTATTCCGAGCGTCAGCTCTATGAGGCGGCGCTTGACCGGTTGTCGCGCGAGGTCGCTGTCGTCCAGCGCCTCACCGAGACCGAAGCAATCAAAGAGATCGAAGCGGCTCTCGCCAAGGGACCGCGCCGCGGTCCGAAGCCCGAGGCCTCGGACGATGAGTCCGTGGTCGAGGAAGAGGCGGCCTAAGCCGCGAATTTTTCGCGTCAGAATCAAAGGCCCGGCAGCAATGCCGGGCCTTTTTGTTGCTTGGATTATGGGAGGACCTGCGTCACACGCGGCTCCAGCCCGGTATCCACGTGCCTCCCTTATCGCCGTGCCGACAAAATTCCACCGGTTAGTCCCAAATTAAGGCTCATTTGAAAGGACATATGATCACAGGTGGACCGGGGAGAGGCGCCGATCATGCGGCGAAAAGAGGCGCGCAAGCGCGCTGGGGTGGTTCCGATATTGTTGGCCGGCTGTGCCGGCTATTTGCTCGGCAATGCGCATATCGCGGCGTTCCGCAGCGATGGTCCGGCCGGTCTGTCGGCCTCCCAAATATTCAGTTCGCAAACGTTCAACTCACAGGGCTCGGCGTCGCAAGCCGTCGCGTTGCGTTTTCCGCTGGAATGGAAAGACGCTTCGCTCACGACCGCTTCGCTGTTGCGCACAGCCGCGACGAAGCTGCATGCGCCGCGCTCCCCGGCTGTCGCCGGCACCGCGACAGAGGCGCGCGAGACGCAATTGGCGATGTTCGACCCGCAGCCGATGGTGCCGCAAGCCGGCCTCGATACAACCACGCAGGCGACGTTCCAGACTGCGTCGGCGGAAGATGCCTTGCCGGCACCGGAGATGAGGGCGCTGTCGCCGGCCGCATCGTCGGAGCTACCGGCGCCGCTGGACATTCAGCCTGCGACGCAGCCGGCGGTGTCGTCGCCGCCGCAAATGCCGGCGCAGAAATCCGCTCCCGCGGCAGCGCAGCCCGCGGCGAAGGTCGCAGCCGCGCCGCGCCGGCCCGTCAACGACCGGCCGGGCTACATCCTCAACGACACGCAGATCGCCAGCATCAAGGAGCGCCTGCACCTGACGGCGGACCAGGAGCAGATGTGGCCTGCGGTCGAAGCCGCGTTACGCAACATCGCCTATACGCGTGCGCAGCAGGCGCGCGGACGCGGCGTTCCGGCGAGCGGCCCGACGCAGACGGCGGCCATCGATCCGAACGCCGTGCAAGGCCTCAAATCGGCCGCCGTACCGCTGATCTTGAGTTTCAATTCCGAGCAAAAAGAAGAGGTGCGCAATCTCGCCCATGTCATGGGGCTTGATCAGCTCGCCTCGCAGTTTTGATCACGCTTCGGATTTGGGTCCTTCGCCGCCCGCATTTCTTCGCGAAAAACTCGCTGCCGGACGCAGCAAGTCGGCGGTGCATCTGGCGCCGATCAACGCCAAGCCGGTGAAGCAAATCAGCTCGCCCAGATCCAACGGGCTGGCGACATAAAAGCTGTAGACCGGGTCGTAGAGGAAATAAGTGGCGCACAGGCTTGCTGCGGTCGCACAGATCATCGCCGTCCGGCCGCCATAGAGAATGGCCACGACTGCCATCGGCAACAGATAGAAAAAGATCAGGTGTTGCTCGCTGCCGAGCGTCTGCCTGACCAGCAAAAGCACGACCGTGGCAATCGAGGCCACGGCAAGCGCCACTACAACGGGCTCCACCCGTTTCAGCATCCACATTGGTATTCCCCCACAGCCCTCTCGGCCCTCTTTTGGCATGACGCTCTCGATCGTCATGCCTAGCCGTTACGGACAACAAAAAATATCATAGCGGATGACGCGGTGCGACAACAATCAAACACTGCATCGGACAGATAAGTCATTATTCAACAACGATTTTTACCTGACTGCCCGGCTTCAGCCGGTCGCCCGGATCGAGCCCGTTGAGCGTGCGGAAGCGCTCGACGGCATGATCGGCGACCGCCATTTTGCCCGCGAGTTTCTCCACCGTGTCGTTCGGCCCCACGGTGACGAGCTGTAGGCGAAGGGGCTTGGCCTCCTCGATTTCGGCGAGGCTCATGCGCCGGAACGTGCCGATCGAATCGCGAAACGCGCGGTCGGTGTCGGGCGTGCGACGTTTGGCGGCAAAGACGAAACGATAGACGTCGCTGCCGAAGCGAAGCGCATAAAGGCGGAAGTCCCACTGGTCGCCTTTGGCCGCTGCGGAGGCGCCGGGAAAGCCGTTGATGGTGATGTCCTCGACGGTCGCCGGGTCGATATTCTCGATCCAGCCGGACGTCAGATATTCCGCGAGCGTCTGCTCCGCCGGCACGCGGACGACATCGAGCCGCAGCGCCTCGCTGCCGCCACGCTTGATGCCGAGCACGGCCTGCGCCGTATTGTCGAGCGCAAATCCATCCGGCGCGGTGAAGGTGAAGCCCAGCGTCGGATGCAGGAAGCGCCGGCCGCGGACAAAGCCTTCGCTCGGATCTTCGCCATAGACGATGCCGTCGATGTCGGCGAGATAGGTCGCCTTGGCCTTGGCGAAATCGGCGCCGTCCTCGGTGGCCGGCGCCCGATACTGCCGGGCATTGGCGAGCGCGTTGGTGATGCGCTCCGGCGTCGCCGGATGCGAGGACAGAAAGTCGGGCGCGGCCGGATTGATCGAAGCAGTTTGTTCCGACTTCAGATCGGAATTGTGCTCCATCGAGCTGAGGAAGCGCACCGCGCCATAGGGATCGTAGCCGGCGCGCGCGGCGATGCCGACGCCGATCGCATCGGCCTCCAATTCCTGGGCGCGTGAAAAACTCGCAAGCGTAAGCTTGGACTTGGCGAGCGCCAAAGCGCCGGCTTCGGGATCGGTGACGACGTCGGTCACGACGCGGCTGACGAGATCGGCCTGGCGCGCTTGTTCCTCGCGGATCTCGGCGTGGCGCGCGATGACGTGGCCCATTTCATGCGCCAGCACCGAGGCCAATTCGGAATCGTCGTTGGCGAGCGCGATCAGGCCGCGCGTGACGTAAAGCTGGCCGGTCGGCAGCGCAAAGGCGTTGACCGACGGTGAATTGAGCATCGTGACTTTGTAGTGCAGGTCGGGACGTTCCGAGGCCGCGACCAGGCGTTCGACGGTCTGCTCGATCATCGCCTGCAGCCGCGGGTCGTTATAGACGCCGCCATAGGTCGCGAGGATCCGCTGATGCTCGTGCAGCACCGCGGGCGGCATGGTGGAATCGGCTTGCTTGGCGGGGATGTTCACCGCGGCCTGCGGCGAGACCGGCGGCGTCGATGCCGTGCAGGCGGCGAGCAGCAGCGCCGCCACGGCGACGCTTGCGTGCCCGAACCGGAAGCCTGCCTTTAGTCCCCGCTTCACCGCGCTTGAGTCCTTGCGCCTGTTCTTTGCGCTTTCGTCCTTGCGCTCCGCCGGTCGCCCCCGATCGCGCAACGCAACGTCAGTTCTGATTCGCCACTTCGATCTGCTCCGGCCGCGCCGCCTCCATAGAAGGGACGTCGCCCGCGGCGCCGCGCGCTTCGATAAAGCCGCGGACCCGGACACGCCGTCCGGCCAGACTCTTCAAATCGAGACCCGCCGCTGTAAAATTACGCTCGTTTCGCTTCGAGATCGTAACCGCAAAGCTCTCGGACCACCGCCGCCCGAAATTCATATAGATCGTGGCCCCGCTTTCACGCACGGATACCACCTGACCCTCGACCAGCGCGAAACGGCCCCGCTGCGCCAGTACATCCACAGGGGCATCGGCGTTGAGCACGTCATAATACGGATCGCCCCAGAGGCCAAGCTTGCCGGTCCGGGCGGTATTTTCCGCCGCGAGCAGTTCCGCGGCGCAACTTTTGTTCCCGATCCGGTCGGCCACCCGGGCAAAACCCGACTCGAGCAATGCGCCTTGCGCGAATAGTTCCTCGCCGTCGCGCAGCGCATAGGCATAAGCGAAGATGCGGCCATAGCGATCCAGATTGTTGCTTAGGCTGATGTCGGCCTGCCGCAGCACGACCTGGTCGCCGCCGATCAGGGCATCCAGCGCAGCTTTTGCCGCCGTGCCCTCGTGTTCGGCAGCATCAAGTTGCGCGGTATTTCGCGCGGACCTCTCCGCAGCGGAAGTCGATTGGCCGGACGAGGGCAGCGGCGGTACCTCAATGGCGGCAAGGCGGACTTCGCGTCCGTCATTCAGAACGAAGGTGCGGCCGTCGATGACGCGGGTGACCGTTGCAGTTGCGACGGTCTCGCCGCCACAGCCGACCTTGGCGTCGCTGTCCTGCGCCAGAGCGCAGCAGCACCCGCAACAATACCCACACATCGCTGCAAGTGCGGCGCCCAAAATGCCGTCCCACCACCCCATCATCGCCGTCAAGTGAAAGGCCGCAATGCGGCGGCGCTGCGGCAGATCATGCGCCCGGATTAATGTTCATGTCATTAAAGAGCTTTTAGGCCGGGCAGGGCATTCAGGAGTGGCTTGTAGGCGTGGCTTGGGCCTGTTCGTGCCGCAACAGGTACCGGGCCCCCCGCAAGCTGAATTGCCGAATTGACGCGGACGCGCACTCACGCAAAAAGGGGCCATAAGAGGAATTTGCATGGTCCCGTAGCTCAGCCGGATAGAGCAGCGGTTTCCTAAACCGAAGGTCGGAAGTTCGAGTTTTCCCGGGACCGCCAATCAACACATGCCGTTCTTTCTTTATGTTCTGGGCAGCTGGCGCAAAGGCGATCAGCGCACCTATGTCGGCTGGACGACGGACCTCGATCGGCGTTTGCGGCAGCACAATGCCGGAACCGGCGCCAAGTCGACCCGCGGACGGAAATGGATTCTGCTCTATTCCGAGCGTTGCAAGACCAAACGCGATGCGATGAGCCGCGAGTGGCACGTCAAGCGCGACCGTAAATTTCGCGCCACGTTGCGGACGACTATTTCCGCCCGGCGGAGGCAGCGCCAAAGCGCTGACGTGCAAGCAGTCTTGGTGCGCCCCCAAATCACCGGCAGTTCTTGAACCGGGATTTCCCCCCCTATAGGCTTTCAACCCTAGTTCCGCCCAAGGCGGCGGGCTGAGGATGGCGGGTCGGGCCCGCCGTCCGGCCTGCCGGGAAACCGAAACAGAAAACAGCAAATGGCCAGTCAAAATCAGGACGAAACGAGAGCCGCGGCGAATGCCGCCGCGACGGGCGCGTTCCACAATCTGCACGAGCTCGTTGCCAAAGCGCGTGCCAATCTCAACCAGAACGATTGGGACTATGTCGTCGGCGGCACCGAGACCGAGACTACGCTGCGGCGCAACCGCATGGCGCTCGAACTCGGTCGCGTTTCGGCCGCGCGTGCTGCGCGATGTCAGCAAGGTCGACGCCTCGGCCGAAGCGCTGGGGCATAAGCTGCGGCTGCCGGTCGTGCTGTGTCCGGTCGGCTCATTGGAAAGCTTTCATCCCGGCGGCGCCGAGCCGGTGATCAAAGCGGCGGCCGAATTCGGCGTTGCCCATATGCTGAGCTCGGTTTGCGATCCGGGGCTCGAACGGGTCGCGGAGGCCGCGCCCCACGCGCTGCGGATGTTTCAGCTCTATGTCCGGGGTGACGCGGCCTGGGCGGACGATCATGTCGAGCGCGCGATCAAGAACGGCTATTCCGCATTCTGCCTCACCGTCGATACGGCGCATTACAGCCGGCGCGAACGCGATCTCGCCAAGCGCCACACCACCGGCGGACGCCGCCGTGCGACCGGGCGCGAGTTTCAGATGGCGCTCGACTGGCGCACCGTCGAACGCATGAAAAGCAAATACAAGATTCCGTTCGGCATCAAAGGCATCGGCACTGCCGAGGACGCCAAGATCGCGCTCGATCACGGCGTCGAGATCATCTACGTCTCCAACCACGGCGGCCGCCAGCTCGATCACGGCCGCGGCTCGTTCGACGTGCTGCCCGAAGTCGTCGAAGCGGTGGCCGGCCGGGCGATGATCATCGTCGACGGCGGCTTCTATCGCGGCACCGATATCGTCAAGGCGATCGCCATGGGCGCCAATCTGGTCGGGCTCGGCCGCATGCAATGCTACGGGCTCGCCGCGGCGGGGCAAGCGGGCATCGTGCGCATGCTCGAAATCATGGAAGACGAAGTGACGCGCGCGCTCGGCCTGCTTGGCGTCACGAGCTATGGCAAGCTCGATCGCTCCTATATGGCGCCGGCGGCGCCGGCCAATGCGCCGCACGTGTTCTCGGCCTTCCCGTTGTGGGAGCACGAGGCGTATCGGTACTAAGCAGCGCGTTTCACCCGCCCCCCAACGCTGGATTCGCGCTTGTGCGGGAATGAGCGGTTAATACTTGTCCTCACATCGCAAGTGGCATCATGAATCTCCGGCTCAGCATCGGCATCACCAATAATCCGCGCACCTGGCCGATCATCGACGGCACGGTGAAGCCCGACGGCATCGATCTCATTCCGACGGTGCTGCATCCGTCCGAGTTGTTCTGGCGGCAGCTGCATTTCTCCGAATTCGCCGTGTCGGAAATGTCGTGCTCGTCTTTCATTATCGCGGTGGCGCGCGGCGACACGCGCTTTGTCGGCCTGCCGATCTTCACCACGCGGCGGTTCTTCCACACCAGCATCCTGGTGCGGCGCCAGGCCGGCATCGAGACGCCGGCCGGCCTCAAGGGCAAGCGGGTCGGCGTGCCGGAATATCAGCAGACCGCGGCTTTGTGGGCGCGCGGCGTGCTGCAGCACGAATTCGGCGTCGCGCCGAAAGATATGGAATTCTTTATGGAGCGCACGCCGGAAATGAGCCACGGCGGTGCCACCGGCTTCAAGGCGCCGCCCGGCGTCACCGTGCATCAGATTCCGGCCGACAAGAGCATCGGCTCGATGATGCTCGCCGGCGAGCTTGACGCGGTGCTGCATTATCTCGCCGACCGCAATCTGGTCGACCGCAGCCGCGCCGATCTGACCAGCCATCCCGACTTCAAATATCTGTTTCCAGATCCGATCGCCGAAGGCGTGCGCTTCTATAAGAAGACCGGGCTTCTGCCGATCAATCACCAGACCGTGGTGCGGCGCGATATCTTCGAGAAAGAGCCGTGGGTGGTGCTCAATCTGATCAAGGCCTTCAACAAGGCCAATGAGATCGCCGACGCGCAACGTGTCGCGCATGTGCAGGATCATCTGGCCGCGGGCCTGCTTGCGGGCGATCCCAAGCCGCGGCTCCTGCATCACGGCGTCAAGGCCAACCGCAAGGTCATCGAGACCATCGCGCAATATTCGGTCGAGCAGAATTTGACGTCGCGCCCGGTCAAGATCGAGGAGCTTTACGCGCCGAGCGCGCTGGACACCTAAACCGCTAAACCGAAGCGCTGCTCCGTTCAGAAATGCGCGTCGAGGCCGCGGGCGGCGACGATGGCGGCGACTTGATCGCTGCGCGTGCCATGCGCGCGAAGAACCTCGCCGAAATCCCGGCTGCACTCCTCGGCGCTGCGCTGGTCTTTCGGCTTGAGCTGTGCCGAGAGATAGGCGCCTTCTTGCCGCGACAGATCGACCAAAGCCTGACCAAAAATGCGCTGGGCACGGTCATAGCGGGCCAAGCCTGCGGCGATGTCGCCGCCGGCGTCGTGCAGACAGTGGGCCAGCGTCGCCGCGTCGATCGCCGCTTTGGTGGTGCCGGCGCCGGCGTGCGGGCGCGCAACAAATCCAGCGTCGCCGGCCAAGGCGACGCGGCCGAATACGATGTGCGGCGATTCGAGATCATAGATCGCCTGAAAGAATGGCGCGGCGCGGGTAAAAATCCCGGCGATCTGCCAGGCGAGCAGGCGTTCGGCGTCCGCCTTCACCCGCGCGATCACGTCGGGGCGGATCAACGGCGGCGGAATGCCCGCGCCATGATACCGGCCGGCCGCATCGGTACTGATGTCGGCGAGCGTCGCCGCGTCGGTCGGACGGTACCAGACGATGTTATAGGCGCGGCGGCCGGCTTGCGTATCGTTATCGCGGCCCGGCACCGGATAGCCGAGCAACTGTTCACCCTCCGGCAGGCAGAAGGCGTAGAGCTCGAAAACCTCGCGGTGGATGTCGGGCGGAATTTGCCGCTCGTCGAGCACCGCGCGCCAGGCGACATAGCCGGCATAAACCGGCTCCGTCCGCGGCAGGAATTGCGCGCGCACTGTGGAGCGCAATCCGTCAGCCCCGATCAACAGATCGCCCCGTTCGCGCGTCCCGTCGGCAAAAATCGCCGTCACTACGCCGGCGTCCTGCGCGACATGCTGCAGCGCCTTGCCGAGCCGGTAATTCTCCGCCGGCAGCGCGTCGCGCAGCGCGCGATAAAGCCGTGCCCAGCCGCTCATGGTGCGCGCCGAGGGCTGCGCGACGATGGTGTTGCCGGCGCTGTCCAGGCAGACGACTTTGGGCACGCGGATGCCCATCGTCTCGTCGAAGGCAATGCCGGCGCTCTGCAGGATGCGAATGAGTTGCGGATGCGTGCCGAGCCCGACGCCGCGGCTTGCCAGCTCTTCGGTGTTGCGCTCGAAGATCACGGCGTCCCAGCCGATCTTGCGCAGGAGATGCGCCGCGATCAGGCCGCCGAGCGAGCCGCCGATCACCAGCGCGCGCATGTTATTGCGGGTCGCCGGTCCGATCGCCCTAAGTCACGACAAAGCCCACGACATGCTGTCGTGCCCGGGCTTGTAATCCATATTGGTCGCGGCCGGATTGCGATTGACCAGCGGGCGGCCATACATCGGATTGGTCATGCTGCGCGTCTCGTGCTCGACGCGAAACAGCGGTTCGCGGCTGTCGAGGTCGATCACGTCGAGGAAGCGATATTCGTGATCGTTGGTTTCCATGCTGATCAGGCCGAGCTCCTTGAGCCGGCGATAGGGGCCGGAGAAATCGGCGAGATAGATCTGCACGTGATGATTGTCGTAAGGCGCTTCCGGTGCATCGGTCTCGCGGAAATAAAAATACTGCTTCTCGCCGACCTGCACCCGCGCTTCGGGCCCGGCGCCGTTTTTCATCACGTCGGCATTGGTGCGCAACACGTCGCGATAAAAACGCACGATGGGCTCGGCACTGCCGGGGCGGACGTCGAAACGCACATAGGCCATGCCGAGCGCGACGCGGCCGAAACGCTCCTCGTCGGGCGTGTGGACGTGAATGCGATTGCCCCAGGGACACACCGTCTCGACGCAATCGTTGCTCTCGCGGAAATCGAATTTGGTTCCGGCGAGGAGCTTGCGCGCGTTGGCGAGGCGAGCCAAGAGTGCCTCGCGGTCCGGGATGACCAGGCCGGTGACGCCGCGTAACACTTCGGGTTGGCCCATCGGCAGGTGGAACTGGCTCATGCCAGCATTGATCCACATATTGCCGGAGCCGGTCATCAGGAACGGATCGCGCGTCAGCCCGAGCCCGGTGACGTAATAATTTGTCGCCACATGCTGGTCGCTGATCGAAACGTTGACGTGGCCGAGATTGACGATATTGCCGATGTCCTGCGCGGCGCGGTCGTAATGTCGTTCGAGCATTGCCGTTTCCACTTCCTAGGCATGTTCTTTTCAGGACCGATAGTAGGCGCGGGAGGGCGCGCGCTCAACTGCGGTTTTGCCGCGCAGTGCAGCAGGAGTTAACGGCCTATGCAGGATGGCCTATGCCGGATTATGGCGGCAGTTTTTGCAATTCGGGGAACGGCGCATAGGTCACGCCGGTGCACAAATCTTTGGCGTTCGTTTCCTTGGCGTTTGTGCTGTCGACGAACCGGTCGAACTTGCCGACCTGGAACACAGCGGCAATCTGCCTCGAACCGGCATAGTCATTGCCGCTGTTCTTCTTGGCGTCGAATTTGACACAGACCATGTAGCGCGTGACGTTGGCCACCGTTTTCAGCGCCGGATCTGAAATGGCGGCGTCGCGGATGCCGGTCGGGTTGTTGAGATAGGCATGCATCGCGCCGAGAATGTCGGACTTGTAATTGGTCGGATAGATATTGATCTCGCTCTCGGTGGTGGCGTCGGGCGGGTGATGGCCGCAGGCGCCGAGCGATACTGCGAGAACCAGAACAACAAACGCGAGAACGGGCGCGGCACGGCTCCTCGCGCCAACATGCAGGCCCGCGCTTTCAAAAATGCACGCATGCCGAGCCGCGCTGCCCCGCATCGAACGTTCTGCCCCTGATCTCTCAACCCCGGTGCAAGCGTAGTCCGGATTCGGTGGCGGCGCCACCGCGATGTCATTCCACGGCCTTATTATTCCGTCGTTGCTCTATTCCGCGGCCGCTCTATCCTGCAGCTTCATGCGCGCGAGCCTGCAGCTGCATATTCATCGGCTGCAGCGGCGAAGCGGTGTCCTCGAGCATGCCGCAGCTCTTGAGCCAATCGTAGGTGCGCTGCAATTCAAGCCCCACGCAAGCCTAAGAGGCTGCCTTGTTCTCGCCGCAGCCCAATGTGACGGGGCGCAATGCAAGCGGGGCGACCCTGACGGCAGAATATGGGATTTTGCCGATGTGATTTTGCATTGCACGCGGCCGAACGCCACGGACGGCTGCCGCGACAAAGTCAAGGCGTTATCTTTCCCCGGGAATGTGTTTAAGTAATCAGCCATCCGGTACACAGCCGCGTAATGTTGCACTTCGTTGAACATCTCATCCACGCCTATGGCCTTTTGACGGTCGCCCTTATCGTCGGCCTGGAATGCATTGGCGTCCCGCTGCCGGGGGAAACGGCGCTCCTGGGCGCTGCCATCTATGCCGGCACCAAACACGATCTGAACATTGTCGCGGTAATTTTGACGGCGGCGGCCGCCGCGATCGTCGGCCGCGCCGTCGGTTATGCGATCGGCCGGGGGTTCGGCTATTGGCTGTTGCTGCGCTACGGCAGCTATGTGCGGATCACCGAGGCGCGGATCAAGCTTGGCCAATATCTGTTCCTGCGCCACGGCGGCAAGATCGTCTTCATCGCGCAATTCGTTCCGGTGCTGCGGACTTTTGCCGGGATCTTTGCCGGCGCCAATATGATGCCGTGGCGCGATTTTCTGTTCGCCAATGTCGTGGGCTCGGTGATCTGGTCGGTGACCTATGGCTACGCTGCCTATGCGCTGGGACGGCAATTCGAGCGCCTGGAAGGCCCGGTCGTGATCTTTATCGCCGTGATCACCGTCGTGGGCTTCGTCGTCGGTGGTATTTTCGTCAATCGGCACGAGCAACAGCTTTTGGCCGAAGCCGAACGGGCGATGCCCGGGCCTCTGAAACTGCCATAGCCGCGAAGCGCCCGAGCCATGGGCGCCCTATCGACCACCGCCAAGCGCGCATCCCGGTGCGTCTAAGCTATCCTTGAACCCATTGATCGGCATAGCCATATTGCTCTGTGCCCGGGCGGGAGAGCCGCACGGTCATTGGGGCGCCATAACGGGCCCCGGCAAAGTCGCTTAACCAAGGACTTTGGAACCATGTCCAGGGTTTCGTCACTTTCAAGTCCGTTTTTGCTTGGCTTCGACGAGATCGAGCGGGTGCTCGATCGGGTCGGTAAGGCCGCGGACGGGTATCCGCCCTACAACATCGAGCGCATCGCGCGAGACGGCAGCAGTCCCGAGCGCCTGCGCATCACGCTTGCGGTGGCGGGTTTTACCCGCGCCGAACTCGATGTCACGGTGGAGGAAAGCCAACTCGTCATCCGCGGCCGGCAGCAAGACGACAAAAGCCGGCAATACATCCACCGCGGCATCGCCGCGCGCCAATTCCAGCGCACTTTCGTTCTGGCGGACGGCATGGAAGTATTAGGCGCGGATTTGAAAAACGGATTGCTGTCGATCGATCTGGTGCGCCCGCAACCCGATCGCATCGTTAAATCGATCTCAATCAAAGAGTGCGAATAAGAAACCCGGTAGGACTCGACCGCAACAAAGGAAGGATCGAGGGCCATGAACGAGATCAAGCACGAGACGAACCGTGACGGCGCGATTCTCGCCGAAGCCGCACCGGAGTTTTCACCGGAAGCGCTTGCTCAACTCGGCGACGGTCACATTGCCTATGTGAAGGCAGTCCGCATCGAGGACTTCCGCAAGCAGTTTCCGCAGGCCGACGTGCCGCAGCTCGATCCCGGCCAGGTGCTGTTTGCGCTGCACGCCGCCGACGGCACGCCGATCATGCTGACCGACACCCGCGAAGCGGCAGTTGCCAATGCCTGGAGCCAGGAGCTCGAGACGGTGAGCGTTCACTGATCGGGATTAAGGCCGCAACCGGCGGTCGGCGGGTATCGGTAAGTAGATATCCGTGGCAGATATCAGTCGTGGAATGGGGCCGTGCGGACATCGCCGGCCCCATTTTGTTTGATAGCGTCTGTTTGATCGCGGTGTTTTTTTGATTGCGCGATTAAGCCGCAGATGCCGACGGCATCGCCAGCACCGCATAGAGCGCTTCGGCATCCTGCGAGCCGCGCAGCTTGTGGGTGATCGCGGGATCGCGCAACAGCCGTGCGATCCGCGCCAGCGCCTTGAGATGATCGGCGCCGGCGCCTTCCGGCGCCAGCAGCAGAAAAACGAGATCGACCGGCTGATTGTCGAGCGCCTCGAAATCGACCGGGCGCTCGAGGCGAGCAAACAATCCGAACAGCCGCGTCAGCGTCGGCAGCTTGCCGTGCGGGATGGCGATCCCGTTGCCGACCGCGGTCGAGCCGAGCTTTTCGCGCTGCATCAGGATATCGAAAATCGTGCGCTCGTTCTGTCCGGTCAGCATGGCTGCGCGCGCCGCAAGTTCATGCAGCACCTGCTTCTTGCCGTTGACCTTGAGCGCCGGGAGGATCGCATTCGGCGCGACGAGATCGGTAAGCGTCATGATGAAGAGCCTGAAGTGAGTCGGAACCTGAAATAACAGCGAGGTGGCGCGAAAGCGTCGGTGGCTATTGGTCGCGGCGGAACCGGGGTTCATCTTCGCATCGGAGCATGAACTTTTCCCGAAAAGCCGGTGTCCGAACCGTGCCAACCTTCTTGGCACTCTGCGAAAGGCGGCGGACCATAAGGAGGGGCCGCTGCGGCGTCAATGGGCATCGGTGGATGATAGTGCCGGCGGATCGATCCAGCCGAAATGGCCGTCGGCGCGCCGGTAGACGATGTTGACGCCGCCATGTGCTGCGTGCCGGAACACCAAAACCGGCGCGCCGGTCAAATCGAGCTCGGTCACGGCGTCGCTGACCGAAAGCTGTTTCAAGGTCGTGGTCGATTCGGCGATGATGACGGGAGTGAAAGCGTCGATGTCCGCTCCGTCATCGTGCTCCGGCGCGGCGATGATATAGCTTGCCGCGTCGATGGCGGCCCAGCCCGCTGCGCGCGTCTCGTTGCGCTCGGAGCGGTGATCTTTCAGCCGCCGATGATAGCGCCGCAGCCGCTTTTCGATGAGCGCCGCCGCCTGATCGGCGCTGGCATAGGCGTCGGGCGCCATGCCGTCGGCATGCAGCGTGATTTTCGAATCGAGATGGATCGCGCATTCGGTGCGAAAGCCGAAGCCGTCGCGCGTCAAGGTCAGGTGCCCCGAATAGCCTCCGTCAAAATATTTACCGACCGTCGCGGCGATGCGGTCGCTGATGCGGTCGCGCAGCGCTTCGCCAATATCGAGATTTTTCCCGGACACGCGAAATGTCATGACAGCCTCCGCAATGTGACGCGCGCCTTGATAATTGGCGCCTGGATACGGACCGCTCGCGATCGATATCCCTGTATAACACCCTGACTTCGATCTGGGTATCGGCCGCCGCGCTGTCAACGCGGCGGCGCGGCGCACGCCATCGCGGATGTGCCGTGCGCATCGCAGGATGACACCGAAGTTTTGCGCCGAGTTGAACAGAGAGAGGCCGATCTAATTCGTGGCCGCGGACTGCTTCTCGCGTCGGCGTTGCACCGAAGACGGGATGCGCATCGCCTCGCGGTATTTGGCAACGGTGCGCCGCGCGATATCGACGCCGGCCTCGCGCAGCTTCTCGACGATCGTATCGTCGGACAAGACCTCGGCCGAGGTCTCGGCATCGATCAATTGTTTGATGCGATGCCGTACCGATTCGGCGGAATGGGCCTCCCCGCCATGCGACGCGGCGATCGCCGAGGTGAAGAAATATTTCAGTTCGAAAATGCCGCGGCTCGTCGCCATGTATTTGTTGGCGGTGACGCGCGACACCGTCGATTCGTGCATGCCGATGGCCTCGGCGACCGTTTTCAGATTGAGCGGGCGCAGATGCTCGACGCCGCGGGCGAAAAACGCATCCTGCTGGCGCACGATCTCATTGGCGACTTTCAGAATAGTGCGGGCGCGCTGATCGAGCGCGCGCACGAGCCAAGTGGCGCTCTGCAGGCACTCGGTAAGATAGGACTTGTCGGTGTCGCGGCGCGCGGTGGCCGACACTTCCGAATAGTAGCTCTGATTGATCAGAACCTTCGGCAGCGTGTCGGAATTCAATTCGACGATCCAGGCGCCGTCCGGCGCCGGCCGCACGAACACGTCGGGCACGATCGGCTGCACCACCGCCGCGCCGAACGCGTGGCCGGGCTTCGGATTGAGCCGGCGCACTTCCGCGATCATATCGGCGAGATCCTCGTCGCCGACGCCGCAGACCTTCTTTAGCGCCGAGACATCGCGCTTGGCCAACAGATCGAGCCGCGAGACCAAGGCTTGCATGGCCGGATCGTAGCGGTCGTTTTCCTTGAGCTGAATTGCCAGGCATTCGGCGAGATCGCGCGCGCAAATTCCCGGCGGATCGAAGGTCTGGAGAATGGCCAGCACGGCCTCGATTTCGGCAACGCCGGTGCCGAGTTTCTCCGCGGCGGCGGCGAGATCGCCGCTCAGATATCCGGAATCGTCGACGAGATCGATCAGGTATTGACCGATCATGCGCTGCACCGGATCCGCGATCGCCAGCGTGAGCTGTTCGCGCAGCCAATCCGCCAGCGTGGTTTCGGAGGAGACGAAGGCTTCGAGATTGTACTCGCCGTCGTCGCGGCCGCCGGAGCCGGTGCCGGCCCATTCCGAATAGGTGGCCGGGCCGTCTGCGGCGCGCGCCGGCACCGGCTCGCTGTCGTCGTTGTAGTTCTCGCCGGGGCCAGTGCCGGGCGTGTCGTCATGGACATGGCCGTTCAGTTCGAGCTCGCCGCCGAAGTCGCTGGCGGCCTCGGCGCTGATCTCGCCGCCAATCTCGGCGCTGATTTCGCTGCCGTTGTGCGCTTCGCCGTCCAGCATCGGCTGGTCCGGGGCTGCCTCACCGTCGGGCTCGCCGCCCGGCTCGGATTCCGCGCCGCGGTCGAGCAACGGGTTGCGCTCGAGCTCGGCGTCGACATAGGCGACCAGATCGAGATTGGAGAGCTGCAGCAGCTTGATGGCCTGCATCAGCTGCGGCGTCATCACCAGCGCTTGGCTCTGCCGTATCTGCAATCTTTGCGAGAGCGCCATGAGTACCTGTGGCGTATGCGATTTTCGAGAGGGCAGACCAATAAATTGGTCCGATTCTTGCTTATCTCCTTATCGTATATCTTCGACGGTGTCGCCAGCCTATTTTTGTCAGGCTTAAGAGCCGCGGACCTATCCCCAAATACCTCTGCTAGCGGCGTTTTTTTGACGCCTGCGGATATCTGCTCATTTCTTAGGCAGGGCCGCCTTTATTGGCGCCTTATCATTTTGACGTTGCGGCGCGTCATTGCGCCGCGCGGGCCGCGCCGAGGTTCCAATCTTGCGCCGGAGCACGCCTCTTGCGCCGGAAGCATATTGGGCGAATCGTTCTCGCCGCCCGCCGACAAGGTTGGTCCATAGCAGCGCTCCTGCTATGAGTGCGGCCCTGGGACAGGTGCCGGGTCGAGGGGTGCTTTTTGGCTTTGTTCAGCGTCACGGCGGTGCCGGAACGGCGCTACCAGTCGGTAGTGATCGGCACGATTCTCACTCTTGTGGCCGTGCGTCTGGTGTTTGCCGGCATGGCGCCGCTGAGCTTTGACGAAAGCCTGTATTGGCTGTGGTCGAAGCACATTGTCGGCGGCTATCTCGACCATCCGCCGGTCAATCCGTTTCTGATCAGAATCGGCACGACGCTGTTCGGCAACACCGAATTCGGCGTGCGCGCCATCGGCGTCCTGCTGGCGCTGCCGGCGAGCTGGGCGATCTGGCGGTCCGGCGCGATCCTGTTCAATGACGACCGGGTCGGCGCCACGGCCGCGCTCTATTTCAACCTGACCATCCTCATGGCGGCGGGCTCGGCGCTGGCGACGCCCGACAACGCGCTGGTGGTTTCGACCGCGTTCTTGCTGCTCACGCTGGTCAAGCTTCAGGAAACCGGGCGCGGCGAATGGTGGCTTGCCGTCGGCGTCGCCTTCGGCATTGGAATGTTGTCGAAATACACCACGGTTTTTTTCTCCGTGAGCATTCTCGCCTGGGTATTGATCCTGCCGCAGCAGCGCAAATGGCTGCTGACGCCGTGGCCCTGGATCTCGGGCCTGATCGCGGTGGCGGTGTTTTCGCCGACGCTGATCTGGAATGCCGAACACGACTGGGCCTCGTATCATTATCAGTTCAACCGGCTGGTGGTGCACCAATGGTCGCTACGCTATCTCGGCGAGTTCCTCGTCGTGCAGATGGGCATGGCGACGCCGCCGATTTTCGTGCTCGGCTGCCTTGGACTGGCGGCGATGATCAGGGGCGAGGGCGGGCCGCGGCCGTCGCGGGTCTTCATCAATGCGATGGTGTGGCCGCTCGTGATCTATTTCGTGTGGCACACCTTCCATGATCGCGTCGAAGGCAATTGGCCGGAGCCGGTCTATGTGCCGTTTGTCATCGCTGCGGCGGTTGCAGCGGAGCGCGTCAAGTTCGACGCGACCTGGGCGCCGCTTGCGTCGTGGTCGCAGCGGCTCGCCGTGCCGGTCGGGCTCGGTATCGCGGCTTGCCTGTATCTGCAGGCGGTGTTCGGCATCTTGCCGCTCGGCCGGGGCGATCCGACCGCGCGCGCGCTCGGCGCCGGCTGGAAGGAACTGGCGGTGAAGCTCGACGACGTGCGCACCCGCATCGGCGCGCCGATCGTGCTGACGACCGAGTATGGCATCGCTGGCTGGCTCGAATTCTACCTGCCCTCGCATCCGGTGGTGACGCAGGTCAATGAGCGCATGCGCTTTGTCGACCTGCCCCAGCCAGATCCGGCTTTGTTCCGGGGCACCAGCATGTATGTCTGCCAGACGCCCTGCGACGCGGTTCCCCTGTTGCAGCAAAAATTCGGTAAAGTGGACCTGGTGGCGACTTTCCCGCGGACCCGCCATGGCGTTACCATCCGCGAATATTCGGCCTATAGCCTGTCCGGCCCGATCGGGCAGGTCCTCGACCCGCCGTAAGCCGGCGGCCGCAACGGGGCAGCAGCCGTGACGAGGCAAATGTGAACGAGCAACTTCGCGTATCGATGCCGCTGCCGCAGGACGCGCGCCCGCGCCCGCGGCTGTCCGTCGTTGCGCCTTGCTACAACGAAGCAGCCGGCCTCGAAGAGTTTCACCGGCGCATGAGCGCGGCCGCCAAAGAAGCTGTCGGCGCCGACTACGAGTTGGTCCTGGTCAATGACGGCTCGGCCGATCGCACCTGGGAGATCATGCTTGAGCTCGCCAAGCGCGATCCGCAATTGGTCGCGATCAACCTGTCGCGCCGCCATGGCCATCAGCGCGCGATGACGGCAGGCCTGCATTCCTGCCGCGGCGACCGCGTTCTGACCATCGATTCCGACCTGCAGGATCCGCCGGAACTGCTCGGCGAGATGTGGCGTCTCCTGGATCGAGTCGAGGCCGACGTCGTCTACGGCCAGCGCCGCGAGCGGCAGGGTGAAACCATGCTCAAGCGCGGCACGGCGGCTTTGTTCTACCGCCTGCTGCGGCAGCTCGCCGACAATGACATGCCGGTCGATTCCGGCGACTTCCGGCTGATGAGCCGCAAGGTCGTCGACATTCTCAATTCGATGCCGGAGCAGCAGCGCTTCATCCGCGGCATGGTGAGTTGGATCGGCCTGCGCCAGGTCGCGCTCGCCTATGACCGCGCGCCGCGCACCACCGGTTCCAGCAACTATTCGATCGCCCGGATGTTCGGGCTCGCCTTCGATGCGCTGACCTCGTTCTCGATCATGCCGCTGCGGCTGGCGTCCTATCTCGGCATCATTCTCGGATTCTTGTCGTTGTTGATGCTCGGCTACACGCTCGGCAGCTGGGCTTTCGGGCATGTCGTCGAAGGCTGGACCAGTCTGTCGACGCTCATTCTGGTGCTCGGCAGCATGCAGCTCATTCTGTTCGGACTGCTCGGCGAATATGTCGGGCGGCTGTATCTGGAATCCAAACGCCGGCCGCTCTTCGTCATCGACGAGATCCGCGTCGGCGATCATGCGGCGACGTCATCACCCTATCACATGGCCGGTGAGCGGCACGGCGCCCGCGGCGAAACCTTGAACTAGAGCATGATCCGGAAAAGTGGCCGCCGGTTTTCCGAAGGATCATGCTCAATCAAAAATCCTGGAGCGGCAAACGATCTAATTTGAAACAATGACGCTCTAAAGCCGGAATTCTTCGCCGAGATAGAGCCGTCGCACGTCCGGATTGTTGACGATCTCGTCGGCTCGGCCTTCCATCAGCACCTCGCCGGAATAAATGATGTAGGCGCGGTCGGTGAGGCCGAGCGTCTCGCGCACATTATGGTCGGTGATCAATACGCCGATGCCGCGATTGGTGAGATGCCGCACCAGTGCTTGAATATCGCCTACCGCGATCGGATCGATGCCGGCAAAAGGCTCGTCGAGCAGCATGTAATTCGGCCGCGTGGCGAGCGCGCGCGCGATCTCGCAGCGCCGCCGCTCGCCGCCGGATAGCGCGATCGCCGGCGACTTGCGCAAGCGCGCGATATTGAACTCCTCGAGCAGCGCCTCGAGATCGCGCGCGCGGCGTTTCTTGTCCGGCTCCACCACTTCGAGCACCGCGCGGATGTTGTCCTCGACGGTGAGGCCGCGGAAGATCGAGGCCTCCTGCGGCAGGTACCCGATGCCGAGCCGCGCCCGCTGATACATCGGCAGCTGCGTGACATCGTGGCCATCAAGCTCGATGCGGCCTTCGTCGGCCTTGATCAGGCCCGTGACCATATAGAACACCGTGGTCTTGCCGGCGCCGTTAGGACCGAGAAGGCCGACCGCTTCGCCCTTGCGCACGTAAAAGCTCACGCCCTTCACCACTTTGCGGCCGACGAAGCTTTTTTCGACGCCATGCACGGCAAGGAGCCCTGAACGCTCGCCTGGCGCTGCGCCGTTGCCGTCGCGGCGGCGCGGCCGCGGCGCCGGGCGCTGGCCGTTGACCGCGGGCGGCGGCGGGCGCTGTGGCCGCGCGGAAACCCCCGGAGGCGGCGGGGAGGGGGGTGGGGCTGGAACTGGGTACGGAGCCTGAGCGGGGGCAAGGGACGGGGCTGGGGACGGCGCTGGGGACGGGCCCGGCGGCGGCATAAAAGCCCGCGGCGGCGGTACGCCCGGGGGCTGCTGAGCAAAAGCCTGTTCCTGGGGATGGGCTTGAGGTGGCGATACGGATGGCGGTTGCGCTTCGCGCGGCGGTGCGGCCTCGCGCGGCGGTGGCGCTTCGCGCGGGGGCGCAGCTTCACGCCGGCGAGCTTTGGGGCGCGGCTTCTCGACAGGCGCGCCAGCGCTCGCAATGTCGAGATAGACGTTGCTGATCTCGCCGCCCATCGATTCAAGACCGATGGCGTCCTCCGCGACCGGAACCGGCTTGCGCTTGGCCTTCTCGCGCTTGCCCTCGGTCGGGCCACGGCGGAAGTATGAAAGGAGATCTGACACGGTCCTGGGAGGCTCGTCTGCGGTTCCGGTATCCGACTATATAGCGGACTCTAGCCGATTTTCCGCATCGGGGCGGTGGGGCACGAATTGGGGCAGTTCATCGGCGGCCTTAAGCGGGGCGTCAATTCGGGCCTCAATTCGTCTGGCCCGGCCCAATCGTCATGCCCTTTCCCGGCTGGATCAGCGCGCGAACGCGAGGGGTCTGACCGGGTGCGCTGGCGCCGGGGCCGCCATTGCTCGAGCCCGATTCCACCTTCGCACTTCCCGTGACCGTATCGACCACAACCCTTTCGCCGTGAATGACGTTCTGGCCCTGGCTGACGACAACATTGCCGCTCAAAGTGATGGTCTTGGTCTCCAAGTCATAAATGCCGGTCTCGCCCTTTACGTTCTGATCCTTGGTGATGACGGTGACACCGCCGCGCGCCTCGATGCGGCGGATATTCTGCGCGCCTTGCGGCATGCCGGGCGTGGACTTGGTCGTCGTCACGGGTGTCGCAGCGGGCTTGCCGTTCCCGGCAATGCCGATTTCCTGACCATAATAGACGACGAGGTTTTGGCACTTCATCGTGGTGTCGCCTTGCACCACCTGCACATTGCCGGAGAACGTCGCCGTCTTGTCCTTGTCGCGCACTTCAAGCGTTGCCGCTTCGATCTGAACCGGCTGATCCTTTTTCTGGTCGTTCATCATGCCCTGGAACGGACCGGGTGCGGCATTGCCGCTTGACGACTGCGCGGCGACCGGCGCGGCCAATAGCGCCATGACGGCGAGACTTGCTAAGAGGCTCGCCAAAGCCGCGCAGAGTTTTTGGTTCTGCATCATCATTGATCGCCGGCCTTTGCCGTATCGCCGGAGCCGTCTTTGCTGCTTTTGCCCGGCTGCAGCGTCATATCGACACCGCTGAAGCGAAGCACGCTGCCGTTCTCGGCAATGTCGAGCCGTTGCGCATTGAGCGAGCCGCTGAGCATGCTCACTTGAACCGGCTGCTCCGAAGTGACGGTGCCTTTCTTGACGTCGATGACGGCTTCGCTCAGGTGGCCCGAATAGCCGCTCGACGACGACAGATCGATATTGTCATTGAGCGTCAGGATCTCGGACTTCACATTATAGATGCCGGAGACTGCCGACATTTCGACGGTGCTCTTGTCGGCCATTTCCATCTTGGCATGAAGCTTTTGCAACTCGACGAGATCGGGTTTGGTCATGTCTTGCGCCGCTGCATTGGCGGAGAATTCGTAGGCGCGGGAATCGGCGGTAAATCCGGTCAGCCGCGGCGCCTCCATGGTGATCTTGGTGCCATGGATGACCAGATTGCCGAGTTCGCCCGGCAGGCGGAAACCGCCGATCGGCGGCATGTAATTCATCGCCACCACGGTGAGCAAAAGCGCCGCGATCCCGACCGGAACGCCGATGCGCAGCAGCCGAACATGGCCGCTGTGCCGCAACGCGGCCCGGTAGTTGCGATCGAAGCTGCCGCGCGGCTTGGTCGGAAGTCCCTTTGCGGCATTGTCCGGATAGACGGTGGCCAAGCAGCGATCCTTCACAAATCGCCCCGATTCGGGCGTTAAGCCATGCTTTTAGCGGGCTTGTCCGGTAAAAGTCGCTGGCGATTATGTCTCAGGCAGGGCCGGCCGGAGCTTTCGGCCGTCCCTACAGACGCACCCGGCGCCACCGCCCCGTCACGAATGGGCAAATATGTCCTCGGCGGCAAAGCCCGCAAGGTCGAGCCGCACCCGCACCGGCAGGAAACGGAAGCAGGCCTCCGCGAGCTCGTCGCGGCCCTCGCGCGCCAGCATGGCCGAGAGCTTCTCTTTGAGCGCATGCAGATGCGTCACATCGGACGCGGCATAGGCGACTTGCGCATCGCTCAAGCTGGCGGCGCCCCAATCCGACGATTGCTGCTGTTTGGAAAGCTCCTGACCGAGCACTTCGCGCACCAGATCTTTCAGCCCGTGCCGGTCGGTATAGGTGCGGGTCAGGCGCGAGGCGATCTTGGTGCAGAACACCGGTTCCGGCATGACGCCGAAGGTCTTGCACAGCATGCCGAGATCGAAACGGGCGAAGTGAAAAATCTTGAGCAGCTTTTTGTCGGTGAGGAGGCGCTTGAGATTGGGCGCGGAGTTGGCGCCGGCATGCGGCGCGATCTGCACCACATCGGCCGAGCCGTCGCCCGGCGAGAGTTGCACCACGCAGAGCCGGTCGCGATTGAGATCGAGACCCATGGTCTCGGTATCGATCGCAACCGCGCCGCTGTAGCGCGAAATGTCCGGCAGGTCGCCGCGATGCAGGCGGATGGTCATGGCTGTTGGCTTTGGGGCTCGGCTATAGAAGGATTCGCTGTGGGTCCAAAGGTGAATGTAGCAGTTAAAATTGCGTCTCAAGTCAAATTGGCTTTGTTGCACAGTTTTGCAACTGGAAATTTACGATAATTGCCAGGCAATTGAAACTTGCAGGTGGCGCAAAAGCGGCACTCGTCGGCGTGGCCTCACCGCAGTCCCGCGGCCGCTCAATTTTGAGGGGCTTACTTAAGCGGCCTTTCATTCGATATCGCTACGTTTTTCGCGGATCCGGAAGCAGAGGCAACTGGAAGCAAAGGCAATGTCTGACGAGCGGCGATCGTTTCGCATGGAGCCAAAGGGCCTGGTGCCCCGCACCGCAAAATTGCTGGTCGGCTCCGAGCGCGTACCGGTCGATTGTCAGGTGGTCAATCTGTCGGCGGGCGGCGCCTGTCTGAAACTGCACACCATGCAGGAATTGCCGAAGCGCTTCGAATTCATTCACGGCACCACGCGCAATGTCTCTCAGCTCGTCTGGCAGCGCGGCTACCTCGTCGGGATTTGCTACGAGGCGACCGCCGACAAATCGTTGCGCGGTTATAAGCCGGGCGGAGAAGCGGCGAAACAAAGCTCGCTGTCCCGTGGCCGGATTTGGAGCCACGACGCCTGAACTGCACGAAGCCCTGATCTGTCGGCAACGGGGTGACGCCGCGTTGGCATTTGCCGCGTTTTCTGTTTTCCAGATCGCGATCGAGTATCGACGGCTTGCATCCAATTGAAACGAATTCGGTGCGTGAATGCGTCCGGAAGCCGCGCTCGTCAGCAAAGTTCTGATTTAGTCTTCGTTTTATCGATTTAGTTAGTCGGTCGATAGTTCGCGCCCGCTACAAAACCCGCATCGACAAACGCGAGGGATGACAGCGATGCGCTTCTTCTTTGATTTCACCAGCAAGGAAAAAATCTTGTTCGACTATCTTGGGCTTGAATTCAAATCTTCGCACGGCGCGATCGATTTTGCGCAGGAGAAGCTGCAACTGCTGAAGAACAGTCTCACGCAAGAATGGGTCGGTTGGTCGATCCAGGTGTGCAGCCCCGAGGGCAGAAAATTGTGCACCTTGCCGATCGACGGCGCCGAAATGACGCTGAGCGAAGCGCGCGCCCAATCACCGGCCTTGGCCTCGCATTGAACGGCCACGGCGACGCTCGCGGATAGCCACGGTTTTCCTTATTCAGCGCCGGCTTTAGCGGGGTTTTAAGACTCTCTAAGCCATTGTGTTTTTCTTCAGCTGATGAGGGTGTCGTGAATATTCCGGCCTTTTTGCGGACTGATTCCTTCGGCGCAAAAATAGCGATCGCCATCGACAGCCGCGCCAAGCCGCGTCACTCATTGGGCCTGAGCGTTCGTGCGCGCGCACCGCTGCGGCTCGGCCTTGCCGGCGGCGGCACCGATCTCTCGCCCTATTGCGACACTCATGGCGGCGCCATCCTGAATGCGGCGATCTCGCGCTACGCCTATGCCAATTTAAGTTTCCGCGACGATCAGAAGCTTTGCTTCTCGGCGCATGACGTCAAACACGAAGACGTCGTGCCGCTCGCCGCAGAATTGCCGCTCGACACCGGCCTTGTTCTGCATCGCGCCGTCTATAATCGCATCGTGCGCGACTTTCTCGGCGGCAAGATTCATGCGCTGACGGTGACTTCGACGGTGGATGCGCCGCCCGGCTCCGGTCTCGGCGCATCCTCGGCGCTGGTCGTTGCGCTGGTCGAGGCCTATCGGTCCGCCTTCAGCCTGCCGCTCGGCAGCTACGATGTGGCGCGGCTTGCCTTCGAGATCGAGCGCGTCGACGCCAAGCTTGCCGGCGGGCGGCAGGACCAATATGCCGCGGCTTTCGGCGGCGTCAATTTCATGGAATTCCTGCCGGGCGACCGCGTGGTGGTGAATCCGTTGCGCGTCCCGGCGTCCTATCTGTGCGAATTCGAGGCTTCGATCATCGTCTGCTTCACCGGGAAATCGCGGGCTTCCGCGATCATCCAAGATCAGGTCAGGGCGGCGACCGAGAACGATCAGGGCGCCGTCGACGCTCTGCATCAATTGAAAGCCGATGCGCTGGAGATGAAGCAGGCGCTGCTTGGCGGCAACATCCATCGTGTCGCGCAGGTGCTCAGCCGGTCCTGGGAGGCCAAGCGCCGGACTTCGAAGGCGGTCTCCAACTCGCATGTCGAGGAGATATTCGAGCTCGGTCTCAAGAACGGCGCGGTCGCCGGCAAGGTGTCCGGTGCCGGCGGCGGCGGATTCATGATGTTCATGACGCAGCCTGAGCATCGCTATCGCCTGGTCACCGCCTTGAACGAGGCCGGTTCCATGGCGATGCCGATTCAATTCACGGAAAACGGCGCCGAGTCGTGGGTCGTCAGTCGTTGATTAGCCGCTGATCGGGTCGTCGGCCGTTGACGGCTGGCCGTGCTGCGCTTAGCGCGCGGCTTGACGCGCGAGCAGCATCGACACGAATTGCGCCAGATCGCCGCCGTTGAATTGATACGACGCAATTCCGGCCGCTATGCCTGCCGCGCAATCCAACTCCTTGTCGCCGATCAACAAGCTTTTGCCGCTGTCCACCGGCCATGTTTTCAGAAGGTCGAGAATCATGCCCGGTGCGGGCTTTCGCCAATCGGTGACCTTGCGATAGCGCGGGTCGGCGGCTTCCTCGTGGTAGGGGCAATAACGCAGGTCATCGATATGCGCGCCCGATTGCGACAGTTCGCGATCGATCTGCACATGCAGCTGATGGATGTCGTTCTCGGTATAAAAACCCCTGGCGACGCCCGCTTGATTGGTGACGATGAAGACGAAGAAGCCTTTTTCGTTGAAGGTCCGGATTGCCTGCTGCGCTCCGTCGATCCAACGGAAGCGCTCGCGCGTGCCGACATAGCCGTCGTCGTGATTGAGAACCCCGTCGCGATCGAGAAACGCCGCCGGGCGCTTCTGTTGCCGGGGTATCTCGCTTTGCGCCCGGGCGAAGGCTTCAGGGACGCCGATATCGATGAAATAGCCGTCGGCCGGCATGGCGCGGAGTTTCCTCTCAGCGGCAAGCCGCGGCAACACGTGCTCTTCCAAGGAACAATTCGGCGTCAGCGCATTGACGATGTCGGATCGCCAAGCATAGACGCCGCCGCTGACAAAGCCGCCTTGGTTTTGGCTCGTACGGGCCGCGAAACCGACGACTGCGTGATCGGCGTCAAGCGTCACCACGCCATAGCGCGACGTATCGGCAAGGTGCCGCACCGCCAGCGCACCGACCGTCGAAGGATTGGCGGCAAGAATGCTGGCAAGTCCCAGGAGATTTACATCGAACCAGGAATCGCCATTGAGCAGATAGAATTGCGCGTTCAAGCGGTCGCGCGCATGCCACAGCGCGCCGCCGGTTCCCGCGCGCTCAGGCTCGACGGCGACCTCGATGTCGAGTCCGAAACGCTCCTTCACCGGCGTCGACTTCGCATAGGCGGCGATTTGTTCGGCTTCGAACGCGGCGAGCAGCAAAATATTTCTGACGCCGTGGCGGCCGAGCTCGAACAGCAGCACGTCGAGGAAAGGCCGGTCGCCGACTTCAAGGAGCGGCTTCGGCGTTCTGGCGGTCAGCGATCCAAGCCGGCTGCCGAGACCGCCGCACAGAATAGCCGCCTGCGTAATCATCCGTGTGCGGCAGCCTTTGCCGTCGTGCTGGCGGCGCGCGGAAACAACCGCGCTTCGACAAGGCCACAGATGATGTGCGCGGCCGTGATATGGACCTGCTGAATGAGCGGCGTCGAGTCAGACGGCGCGCGCAGGCAGATGTCGCAGCGCGACGCCATTTCGCCGCCGGCGCTTCCGGTGAAGCCGACGACAACGAGCCGCTTCTCTTTGGCCGCGGCAATGGCGCGCAAAATGTTGGGCGACCGGCCGGAGGTGGAAATGCCGATAAAGACGTCGCCCGGCGCGCCGAGACCCAGGATCTGGCGCTCGAAAACCTTGTCGTAGCCGTAATCGTTGCCGATCGCGGTGAGGACGGAGGTATCCGTCGTCAGCGCAATGGCCGCGGTCGGCGGGCGATCATAGTTCAAGCGCGACAGAAATTCGCCGGCGATATGCTGCGCGTCGGCAGCGCTGCCGCCGTTTCCGGCCAAAAGAAGCTTGCGTCCCTGCGCGAGCGCGTCGCTGACGCGATCGACGATCTTCAGCGTGACTTTGGCAAAGTCGGGGTCGTCCATCGCTTTCTGAACGACGTCGCGAGATTGCGCGAGATAGGCGTGAACTTCATCCATGGCCATGATCTGGACCCTACCTGATCTGCAACCTAATTGGTCGGGAAGCTAACAGGGCTTGCAGCCTGAAATCTCGCGAACGCCGATGCGCCCTATCTATGGATCGCAATTTTTATTTTCAATCAGTGTATAGCCGATTAACGCGATGATTGTGCTGCTTGTTTTTGATCAGGCTGGCGCGTGCGAAAGCCCAACCCGCTGTGCCTTATAGCCTTTGTCGAGAATGGTCTGCCACCACGGCCGGTTTTCCAGATACCACGCCACGGTTTTTGCCAGGCCGGTTTCGAATGTCTCGGCCGCGCGCCAGCCCAGTTCGCGCTCGATCTTTGCGGCGTCGATGCCGTAGCGGCGATCGTGCCCGGGCCGATCTTTGACGAAGGAGATCGTTTGATGACGCGGGCCGCGATCCGATGGCGCCGCCCGGTCAAGCAGCGCGCAGATCGTCTCGACGACTTGCAGATTGGTGCGCTCGTTGCGGCCGCCGACATTATAGGTCTCGCCGACGCGGCCGCGCTCCAGCACGGCGACGAGGGCCGTGACATGGTCTTCCACATAAAGCCAATCGCGAATGTTCGTGCCGTCGCCGTAAATCGGCAGCGGCTCGTGCGCCAGGCCTTTGATGATCATGTGCGGGATGAGCTTTTCCGGAAATTGGTAGGGACCATAATTGTTTGAGCAATTGGTCACTACGCACGGCAGGCCATAGGTCTCGTGCCAAGCGCGGACCAGATGATCGGATGAGGCCTTCGAGGCCGAATAGGGTGAATTCGGCGCGTAGGCGGTGTCCTCGCTGAACAGTCCGGTCGTGCCGAGCGAGCCGAAGACTTCGTCAGTCGAAATATGATGGAAGCGGAATTCGGCCTGTGCCGGCCGCGCAAGGCTGTGCCAATGACGCAATGCCTCCTGCAACAGCGTGAAGGTGCCGACCACATTGGTATGGATGAAATCAACCGGCCCATCGATCGAGCGATCGACATGGCTCTCGGCCGCGAGATTCATCACGTAACGCGGCTGGTATTGCTCGAACAGCTTGCGCAATGCCGTCGCGTCGCAAATGTCGACCTGGGCGAAGCGATAACGCGCATGGCCTTTCGCCTGGGGAATTGAATCGAGGCATGCGGCATAGGTGAGCTTGTCGATATTGACGATAAAGGCGTCCGTACGGTCGAGCAGATGCCGCACCACTGCCGAACCAATGAATCCGGCGCCGCCGGTGATGAAGATGGTCTGGTTGGCAAAACTCATTTGCGCGAAATCTCGGCTCGTAATCGTGGCTTAGACTTTTGCGGCGCCCGCATCCATGAAGGATTGATAGATGCCCAGAAGATATTCGCCGTAACTGCTCCTGGCACAGCGCTCGGCAAGCGTCTTGAAATGATCGAGCGGGATATAGCCCAGCCGCAGGGCGATCTCTTCGGGGCACGCTACCCGCAATCCTTGGCGCTGTTCAAGGATTTGGATGAAGTGGCTGGCTTCGACCAGCGAGCTGTGGGTTCCGGTATCGAGCCAGGCAAAGCCGCGGCCGAGAACTTCGACGAACAGATCGCCGCGTTGCAAATAGGCGCGATTGATGTCGGTGATTTCCAGTTCGCCGCGGGCCGATGGTTTCAAGTTCGAGGCGATGCGGAGCACATCATTGTCGTAGAAATAAAGCCCGGTGACGGCGACATTCGACTTGGGCTTGGCTGGTTTTTCCTCGATCGACAGCGCCCGGCCGCTCTCGTTGAGTTCAACGACGCCGAACTGCTCCGGTGTTTTGACCATATAGCCGAAGATGGTGGCGCCGCTGGCGCGGGCATTGGCCCGCTCGAGCATGTCGGGCAAGCCGTGACCGTAAAATATGTTGTCGCCGAGAATGAGGGCGACGCGATCCTCGCCGATGAAATCGGCGCCGAGAATAAAGGCATCGGCCAAGCCGCGCGGATGATCCTGGCTAGCATAGGAAATGCGCAGACCGAAATCGGCGCCGTCGCCAAGCAAGCGCTCGAACAGCGGCTTATCTTGCGGGGTCGTGATGATGAGGATGTCGCGAATGCCGGCGAACATCAGCACCGACAGCGGATAGTAGATCATCGGCTTGTCGAACACCGGCAGCAATTGCTTGGAGACGACGGACGTCACCGGATAGAGCCGGGTTCCCGTGCCGCCGGCCAAAATGATGCCTTTCATGAAGCCCTCAAAAACGCCCTAACAACTTGGGCCCTATCGGCTATTTCCGGCCTTGTTTAGATCAGCGCGGTGATGAGGTAAACGCACTTGCCGTAGCGCGCCATATCTCGGGCTTGTTAAGGATGAACCGGTCGCGGGGACGGGCGGCGCCGGGGCAATGCAATTTGCTGCGCCAGCGGGGCGATATTATAGAAAATGATGTGCTGATTCCGCGGTTGCGGCTTTACCTCGCAGATGGCGCCTCGCAAGTGGCGTCAGAGATATTTCGCATGATTTCGCAGAAGGCGCGCTACGCATTTAAGGCCCTGATCGCGCTGTCGGGATCGCCGGCGCAGCAGTGCCGGCAGGCGCGCGACATCGCCGAGAGCGAGCAGATCCCGCAAAGCTTCCTCGAGCAAATCCTGCTCGAATTGCGCCGCGCCGGCCTGGTGGCGAGCCGCCGCGGGCGCGACGGCGGACATTATCTGCTGAAAGATCCTGCCGATATCAGCTTCGGTGAGGTTCTGCGCCTGATCGACGGGCCAGTTGCGCCGCTGCCCTGCCTGTCGCGCACCGCATATCGCCGTTGCGATGATTGCAAGGACGAAAATGCCTGCGTCATGCGCCGCGGCTTTGGCCGCGCCTATGACGCCCAGCTGCAAGTGCTGGAACAAACCTCGATTGCCGATGTTTGTGCTGATGAAAACCGACCACGGCGCACCCCGATCGCGACATTTTCCGGTCGTCGGCGCCGACCGGTGCAGAAAATCAGACCCCGGCGCAAAGCCCGCAAATAATACTTGATAAGATTGGTCAAGTTAATAAGCTGGTGTCGACGGTCGGCGCTTGCGACGAGGTCATTCGTCTTGGCCGCCGTGACATAATGGACTGTGGCGGGGTGTCATGAATTTGCTTGCTGGTATCGATCCGCTCTATGTGCTGTCGGGTTTCTGCGTCGGCGCCCTCGTCGGCATGACCGGCGTCGGCGGCGGTTCCTTGATGACGCCGCTGCTCATCCTGTTGTTCGGCGTTCACCCGACCACCGCCGTCGGCACTGATCTGCTCTTTGCCGCCTCGACCAAGACGCTCGGCACCGTGGTTCACGGTGCGGCGCGAACAGTCGATTGGGCGCTTGTCGGCCTCTTGGCCATCGGCAGCGTGCCTGCAACGATTGCCACCCTCATCGTGCTGTCCAGATTGGACCTGCACGGCGCCACGGCGCAGCACGTGGTCGCGCTCACGCTCGGCATCGTCCTCCTTATTACCGCAAGCTTCCTCTTGGCCGGCCGCGCCATTCGCGAGCGCTACGCCGAGAGGCTGGGCAACCTCGATGCCAGAAGCATTCGCATCGTCACCATTACGCTCGGTGTCGTCATGGGCATCCTGGTTACGGCAACATCGGTCGGCGCCGGCGCCATCGGCGTGACCGTGCTGTTGATGCTGCATCCCAAAATGCCGGTGGCGCGCATCGTCGGTTCCGACATCGCGCATGCGGTGCCGTTGACGCTGCTCGCCGGCCTCGGTCACTGGCTTCTCGGCTCGATCGACTTGAGCCTGCTTAGCACCTTGTTGATCGGCTCGCTGCCCGGGATCGTGATCGGCAGCTATCTGGCGGGCCGTGCCGGCGACGCGGTGGTGCGGATCGCGCTGGCCGCAGTGCTTGTCATCGTCGGCGTCAGATTGATGGGCTAAAGCATGATCCCGAAAAGTGGGAACCGGATTTCGGAAAAGATCATGCGTAAATAGAGCACGATCCCGAAAGGATTCAGTGCTCGCTGCTTACGATCTGACGATCCGCCAACGCCTGCAGCACCCGTTCGGTGAGCTGTTCCGGCGTCTGGCCGAGCGTATGCAGATGGATTTCCGGATTTTCCGGCGACTCATAGGGCGCATCGACGCCGGTGAAATTCTTCAATTGCCCGGCGCGGGCCTTGGCATAGAGCCCTTTCGGATCGCGCTCGATGCAATCCGAGATCGGCGTATCGACGAAGACCTCGATGAATTCGCCGGGCTCGACCAGGCCGCGCACCATGTCGCGTTCGGCGCGATAAGGCGAGATGAACGAGCACAGCACGACGAGCCCGCTCTCGACCATCAGCTTGGCGACCTCGCCGACGCGCCGGATATTCTCGACGCGGTCGGCTTCGGTGAAGCCGAGGTCGCGATTGAGCCCGTGGCGCACGTTGTCGCCGTCAAGCAGCATCGTGTGATGACCGCGCGCATGCAGCCGCTGCTCGACGAGGCTTGCGACCGTCGATTTGCCGGCGCCGGAGAGCCCGGTGAACCAGAGGACGGCGGGCTTCTGCTTGTTGAGCGCGGCGCGCTGTCCCTTGCCGACTAGCACCGGCTGCCAGTGGATATTGGTGCCGCGCCGCAGCCCGAAGGTGATCATGCCGGCGCCGACCGTATGATTGGTGAATCGGTCGATGATGATGAACGCGCCGGTGCGGCGGTTCTGATCGTAGGGATCGAAGGCGACCGGGAGGCCGGTCGACAGATTGCACACCGCGATGTCGTTGAGCTCGAGCTTCGTCGCGGCGAGATGTTTGCGGGTGTTGACGTCGATCTTGTATTTGATCGCGGTGACCGTCATCGGCGTGGTCTTGGTGCCGATGCGGCTCAGATAGGAGCGCCCGGGCACCAGCGGCTCGTCGCTCATCCAGATCACATGCGCGGCGAACTGGTCGGAGACTTCCGGCCGTTCCTTCGGGCTCACCAGCACGTCGCCGCGCCCGATATCGAGTTCGTCGGCAAGCGTGATGGTGACGGCGTCGCCGGCTTCGGCCGTCGCCACCGGGCCGTCGTAAGTAATGATCTGCGCGATATTCGAAGTCCGGCCGGACGTTGCTTCCACCACCGGCTCGCCGACTTTGACCTGGCCTGAGGCGACGGTGCCGGCATAGCCGCGAAAATCCTGGTTGGGCCGGTTGACCCATTGCACCGGGAAACGGAAAGGCTTGGCGAGACTGTCGCTGTCGATATCGATCGATTCCAGATATTGCAGGAGCGCCGGGCCGCGATACCACGGCGTATGCGCCGAGACCGCCGTAACATTGTCGCCGAAGCGCGCCGAGATCGGGATCGACACCACCGAGGCAAAGCCGAGCTCGGCGGCGAAAGCCTGATAATCGGCGGCGATCTTATCGAACGTGTCCTGTGCGAAGCCGACCAGATCGATCTTGTTCACCGCGACAACGACATGGCGAATGCCGAGCAGCGAGCAGATCAGCGAGTGCCGCCGCGTCTGCACCAGCACGCCCTTGCGCGCATCGACCAGGATGACGGCGAGATCGGCGCCCGACGCGCCGGTCGCCATATTGCGGGTGAATTGCTCGTGGCCGGGCGTGTCGGCGACGATGAAGGAACGCTTGGCGGTCGAGAAAAACCGGTAGGCGACGTCGATGGTGATGCCTTGCTCGCGCTCGGCTTCGAGGCCGTCGACCAGCAGGGCGAAATCGAGATCCTCGCCGGTCGTGCCGTGGCGCGCGGAATCTTTGGCGAGCGCGGTGAGCTGGTCTTCGAAAATCAGTTTCGAATCGTGAAGGAGCCGCCCGATCAAGGTGGACTTGCCGTCATCCACCGAGCCGCAGGTGATGAAGCGCAGCAGATCCTTGGTCTGGCCGGTGCGCAGCGAGCGCTCGAGACGAAAGTCCATCAGAAATATCCCTCGCGCTTTTTCTTTTCCATCGACGCCGCCTCGTCGGTGTCGATCAGCCGGCCCTGGCGTTCGGAGACACGCGCGGTTTCCATCTCGGCGACGATCTCGGCGAGCGTCGTCGCCGGCGATTCGATGGCGCCGGTCAGCGGATAGCAGCCGAGCGTGCGGAAACGCACCAGCCGCATTTCCGGCGTCTCGCCGGGCTCGAGCGGCATGCGGTCGTCATCGACCATGATCCAGGTGCCGCTGCGTTTCACGACCGGGCGCGCTTTGGCGAAGTAGAGCGGCACGACCGGAATGTCCTGCAGCATGATGTAAGTCCAGACGTCGAGCTCGGTCCAATTCGACAGCGGAAAGACGCGGATCGATTCACCGGGCCGCACCCGCGTGTTGAACAGGTTCCACAATTCCGGGCGCTGGTTGCGCGGATCCCAAACGTGATCCTTGGAGCGGAACGAGAAGATGCGCTCCTTGGCGCGGCTTTTTTCCTCGTCGCGGCGCGCGCCGCCGAAAGCGGCATCGAAACCGTATTTGTCGAGCGCCTGTTTCAGCGCCTCGGTCTTCATCACATGCGTATGTACGGAAGAGCCCGAAGCAAAGGGATTGATGCCGCGGGTGAGGCCGTCCTGATTGACGTGAACCAGCAGGTCGAGATTGAGCCGCCGCGCCGTCTCGTCGCGGAACGCGATCATCTCGCGAAACTTCCAGGTCGTGTCGACGTGCAGCACCGGGAACGGCAAGGGCGTCGGGTAGAACGCCTTGACGGCAAGGTGCAGCATGACGCTCGAGTCCTTGCCGATCGAATAGAGCATCACCGGCTTCTTGAACTCGGCGGCGACCTCGCGCATCACCTCGATCGACTCCGCTTCGAGCCGCTTGAGATGTTTTGGGAGAGCCTTGGTCACGGCGCCGCGGACAATCGATGGAATATTCATACCTATCCTGGTCGCCACGGACACAAATGGCATAGTCAGATATTGCTTGCGCGCCTTGCGTTCAGGCCTTGTTGAATTCAGGCACTACCGCCGGCGCGCGGCTTTTAAGAGTTGGTGTCCGGGGCTGGAACATAAACATGACGCGGAAGTCCAGCAACACGGCGAGATTTATTCGCTAACGGGCGTTCCTCACGGCCGAAAATGCATTGTGAGAAAGCCCGATTGGACCAATTCGTTCTCCCGGGACCTGCCGGCGCCGCGCTCGGAGCTTTGTTAGCGAAAAGGCGGGCGCGAAGGGCCGCTGCGCCTGCCGCTTGCGGCCTAGCGTTCGGCGGGCTGTTTCGCCGGGCCGGCACGTTTCACGATCGCGGTGGTGCTGTGGCCGGGAACAAGCCCGACCAGAACGACGTCGCCGCCGGCCTGCTCGACGATCTCGCGCCCGACGACCTCTTCGCGTTTGTAATCGGCGCCTTTGACGAGGACTGAAGGCCGCACGCGCTCGATGAGTTTGAGCGGCGTGTCTTCTTCGAACACGACAACGAGATCGACAGCTTCGAGCGCGGCTAGAACTTCCGCGCGGCCCTCCGCAGGATTTATCGGCCGGCCCGCGCCCTTGAGCCGTGTCGTCGACGCGTCGCTGTTGAGCCCGACCACCAGCCGGTCGCAGGCGGCGCGCGCTTCCGCCAGCAGCTTGGTGTGGCCGCGATGCAAAATGTCGAAGCAGCCGTTGGTGAAACCGATCCGCAGCCCGGCGCGGCGCCACGCCGCCAGCCGATCGTCGAGCACCGACCAGTCGAAGATCACCTTGTCTTCGGAGGCAAGTGAAGCCGATGGCAGAATGCGGTGCCGCAACTCGGCGACGGAGACGGCGGCGGTGCCGCGCTTGCCGACGACCACGGCGGCCGCGGCATTGGCGGCGCGCATCGCCGAATCAAACGGCGCTTTCATTGCCAGCAGAATCGACATCACGGCGGCGACCGTATCGCCGGCACCCGAGACGTCACGCACCTTCACCGGATAAGCCGGGATGTGGAGCGGCGGCTGGCCGGCCACGTGAAGGGTCATGCCTTCTTCGCTGCGCGTCACCAGGACCGCCTCGCACGCGACGAGCCGCGCCAGTTCTGCCGCGGCTTCGGCAAGCTCTTTTTCGGTCACGACCGGCCGGTGGACCGCGGCGCCCAATTCCTGGCGATTGGGCGTGATCAGAGTCGCGCCGCGATAGACGCTGTAATCGTGGCCCTTCGGATCGACGATGATCGGCTTGCCGAGCTGCCGCGCTCGCTCGATGATGGCGCGCACGACGGCCGGCGTGAGCACGCCCTTGGCGTAATCGGACAACACCACCGCGCCGGCGCACTCCATGGCCGCATGCGCTTGTGCGATGATCGCCTGCTCGGTCTGCGCACTCGCCGGCGTTGCCGTCTCCCAGTCGGCCCGCATCAAATGCGCCGAGTGATGCTCGGAGACAAAGCGGACCTTTCGTGTCGTACAGCGCCCGCCATCCGCGACGAGCTGCGGCGTGATCGAATCTTTGAATTTGGCAAAGGCCGCGGTCAGGGTTCGGCCGGCCTCGTCCTTGCCGATGAGGCCGACGAAAATGCAGCGGGCGCCGAGCGCCGCGATATTGCGCGCCACATTGCCGGCGCCGCCGATTTCGATCTCGCTGCGCGCGACTGCCAGCACCGGCGTCGGTGCTTCCGGCGAGATGCGCGTGACGTCGCCATAGACGAAATCGTCAAGCATGAGATCGCCGACGCAGAGGATGGTCTGCTGCGATATGTGCTTGAGCGCTTCTTCGAAATCGAACATCGGCGTTATCGGCAACCTTCTAGCGGTAGCGGTCGGCCCCGGCGAGATAACACGTCACGTAGCGCCGCACGGCGGCAGCGAGCGGCGTGAAGTCGGCATTATAGCCGGCGTGCCGGAGATTATCGGTCTCGGCCTGCGTGAAATATTGGTAGCTGTCCCTGATCGCGGCCGGCATGTCGACATATTCAATCGCGGGCTTTTGACCGAGCGCCTCGAACATGGCGACCATCAGATCGCGAAAGCTGTGCGCGATGCCGGTGCCGACATTGAAAATGCCGGATACCGACGGCGTCTGCACCAGCCAGCGGACCACTGCCGTCGCGTCCTCGACATAGATAAAGTCGCGCCGCTGCTCGCCGTCGGCAATGCCGGCGCGATGCGACTTGAAAAGCTGCACCGGCTTGCCGGCTTTGGCGTCGGCGAAGCGCTTGGCGACGAGACTCATCATGTCGCCTTTATGGTACTCGTTGGGGCCGTAGACGTTGAAGAATTTCAAGCCGGTCCATTGCGGCGGCATTTTCTGCCTGCGGCGGACGCGATCGGTGATCGCCAGATCGAATAGCTGCTTGCTCCAGCCATAGAGGTTCATCGGCTTCAGTTTTTTCAGCGCATCGAGCGACCAGTCGTCACTATAGCCCTGCTCGCCGTCGCCATAGGTCGCCGCCGACGAGGCATAGATGAAAGGGGTCTGGTTCGACGTGCACCAATCGAGCAGACGCAGCGAAAGCCTGAAATTATTTTCAATGACCGCGTCGCCATCGATCGCCGTCGTCGATGAAATGGCACCGAGATGGATCACGGCGTCGAGCTTGCGGCCCTCGAGCCAAGCTTCGAGGTCGTGTGGCGGAACGAAATCGGCCAGGCGCCGGCCGGAGAGATTGCGCCATTTGCCGTCGTGGCCGAGCGTATCGTTAATAACAATGTCGGACCGGCCAGCCTCGTTGAGGTCCGCGACCAGGTTCGAACCGATGAATCCGGCCCCGCCGGTAACCAACAACATCGATGCTGAAAACGGGTTAGGGTTGACGATGGCCCAGGCGGCCGCGCAAGCCGCTCATTTGCCCGAATTCCGGGGCTTCGGCAACCTGCGGCCGGATCACAGCGGCTGTTAGCCGAGCCATCCAGCATAGACGCCGATCAGGATCACGACGCCGAGCAGGAAGCGATAGATCACGAACGGCCAGCTCGAAAAGTTTTCGAGGATGCGCATCAAGCCCCAGATCGCGAAGAAGGCCGAGATCGACGCGACAACGATGCCGACGAACAGCACGCTCCAGCCGTAAGCGCCGAGATGAACCTTGTGCAGTTCGTAAAGCTCCTTGAGTCCGGCGAGCGCAATGGCCGGCAGCCCGAGCAGAAACGACAGCCGCGCTGCTTCGGCGCGCTCGAAGCCGAGCATCAGGCCCGCGGTCAAGGTTGAGCCCGAGCGCGACACGCCGGGGATGAGGGCGCCGACCTGCGCCAAGCCGATCAACAGCGCGTCGCGCAAGGTGGCGTCCTTGAGGGTGCGGCGATGCCGCGCCCAGATCTCGGCGCCGGCCAACAGCAGCGCCATGACAAGGCAGGCCCAGCCGATGACGCCGAGCTCGCGCAGCGGCGAGCCGCATTTGTTGAGAACTTTCGACAGCGCGAGCCCGGCAATGCCGATCGGGATGGTGGCGACGACGATCCACATCACGAATTGAAAAGACTTGTCGCGGAAGCGGCCGTGCAGCGCCGCCGAAAGCGAATCCGTCGCAAGCCAGCGCAGGTCGGCCCAGAAATAGCTGATCACCGCCGCCAGCGCCGCCATCTGCATCGCCGCCGAGAAGGCAGAGCCCGGATCCTGCCAGCCGAGCACGGCCGGTACGAGGCGCATATGCGCGGTCGAGGAGATCGGCATCAGTTCCGAAATCCCCTGCACCACGCCCAGTATCGCCACCTTGAAATAACCCAGCGCCACAAAACCGGTATCGACGCCTTCGGTGCAAGCATCAGCCATGGTTACATCGCCTCTCGTCGAAGGGGCCTGTGCCGATTGGGGTTCAGCGGGGACGCGCGCGACGTCCCAGCGAGCGATCTATCGAACTGTGGGTTTACGCCGGTACGGTACTGACTGGTGCCCAGGAGAGGACTCGAACCTCCACGCCTCGCGGCGCTAGTACCTGAAACTAGTGCGTCTACCAATTCCGCCACCTGGGCAGTGTCGGGCTTAGGAATCCGGGATAGGTACGGAGCGGTCACCGCCTTGTCAATCGAACGCGTTAAGGCCCTATACACGGCGAAACCGATCAGGTATTTCGCGAAGAATGAGCACGAAGAGCAAGCTTGAAACTCTGGTCACGGTGTTCGGGGGCTCGGGCTTCCTCGGCCGCCATGTGGTGCGGGCGCTGGCCTATCGGGGCTACCGGATCCGTGTCGCGGTGCGCCGGCCGGGTCTCGCCGGCTATCTGCAGCCGATGGGCCGGGTCGGACAGATTCATGCCGTGCAGGCCAATCTGCGCTATCCCGATTCGGTCGCCGCCGCGCTGCGCGATGCCGATGTCGCGGTCAATCTTGTCGGCCTCATGCTGCAAAGCGGCCGCCAGCGCTTCGACGCCTTGATGGCGGAGGGCGCCGAAACCGTGGCCAAGGCGGCGAGCGCCATCGGTGCGCCGCTGGTTCATGTCTCTTCGCTCTCTGCCGATCCGAATTCGACGTCGCATTACGCCCGCGCCAAGGCCGAAGGCGAAGCACGCGTGCGCGCCGCGCAGAGCGCAGCCATTATCGCGCGGCCGTCGATCATCTTTGGTCCGGAGGACGACTTCTTCAACCGCTTCGGCGCGATGGCGCGGCTCTCTCCGGCGCTGCCGTTGGTCGGCGGCGGTCATACCCGCATGCAGCCGGTCTTTGCCGGCGATGTCGCCGAAGGCGTCGCCAAGGCGGTCGATGGCGATTTGAAGCCGGGCACGACCTATGAGTTCGGCGGGCCGGATGTGCACACGTTCAGGGAATTGATGGAATTCGTGCTCGCGACTGTCGGGCGCCGCCGCCTGCTGCTGCCAATTCCGTTCGGCGTGATGAAGGTTCAGGCCGCCGTGCTGCAGTTCTTGCCGCGGGCGCCGATCACGCCCGATCAGGTCGAACTGTTGCGGTACGATAATGTCGTGTCGGACGAGGCCAAGCGCGACGGCCGCACGCTGGAAGGACTGGGCATCATTCCGGAATCGATCGAGGCCGTGGTGCCGTCGTACCTGTGGCGCTTCCGCAAGACCGGCCAGTTCCAGGCGCATCCGGTCTAGGCCGGCTCTTCATAGCTCTTTTTTGATCGCTGAGCCGGCGCTCACGCGCCGGACGAAATTGATTCCAAATTCTTAAGGGATTTTACTCAGGCTTCGCTCCCCGGGGGAACCTGACCACATTTCGCCACTTTTGACGCTCGGTCGGGTTTCGGGCAAAGGCTCGCGCCATATGTCGACGCTGTTTCATCATCCGATTTGCCCGCATTCGCGCTTCGTGCGGCTCATCCTCGAAGAATATAACCAGCCGCCGCGGCTCATCGAGGAGCGCGTCTGGGAACGGCGCGCGGAGTTTCTCGAGTTTAATCCCGCGGGAACCACGCCGGTTCTGGTCGAGGAGGGCGCCCCGCCGGTTCCGGGCGCGGCCGTGATCGCCGAATATATCGACGAGGTCGTCGGCACCACTTTCGGCAAGGGACGCCTGTTGCCGCTCGATGCCAATCCGCGCATCGAGGTGCGGCGGCTTATGAACTGGTTCAACGAGAAATTCTTCGCCGAAGTCTCAGGCCCGCTGGTGACGGAACGCGTCTATAAGCGCTACATCCCGTTCGAGAATGGCGGCGGCTCGCCCGACACCGAGACGCTGCGTGCCGCCAAGGCCAACATCAAGTATCATCTCGCCTATATCGGCTGGCTGGTCCGCGCGCGCGCGTGGCTCGCCGGCGACGATTTAAGCTACGCCGATCTGGCGGCGGCCGCACATCTGTCGGCCGTGGATTATCTGGGCGATGTGCCGTGGGACGCAGACGAGACAGCGAAGAACTGGTACGCGCGGATCAAATCGCGCCCGTCGTTCCGCGCGCTGTTGGTCGAGAAACTGTCCGGCCTGATGCCGTCGCAGACCTACGCCAATCTCGATTTCTGAAACCGGACCTGATGAAGGCTGAGCTGACCGAAGCCGCGCGCGCACTCGGCTTCGACGCGATCGGCGTTGCGCGGCCGGATTCGATCCCGCAAGCGGGGCAGCGGCTCCGGGAATTTCTTGAGACCGGCGCCCATGGCGACATGGCTTGGCTTGCAAGTAACGCCGACCGGCGTGGCAGCCCGCGCGCGCTGTGGGCAGATGTGCGCTCGGTGATCATGCTCGGTGTCAATTACGGGCCGCAGGAAGGATCAGAAAACGATCCGCTTGTTATGCTTAAACGGCTCACGCGCGGCAACATCTCCGTCTATGCGCGCGGCGACGATTATCACGGCGTGATCAAATCAAAGCTGAAGAGCCTCGGCCGCTTGCTGATCGAAAAGGCCGGTGGCGACATCAAGGTGTTTGTCGATACCGCCGCGGTGATGGAGAAGCCTCTTGCCGCAGCCTCAGGCCTTGGCTGGCAAGGCAAGCACACCAATCTCGTGTCGCGGCAATTCGGCTCCTGGCTGTTCCTCGGCGCGATTTTCACCACGCTCGACCTGCCGCCCGACGCGGCGGAACAGGATCATTGCGGCAATTGCCGCGCTTGCCTCGACATCTGTCCAACGGCGGCGTTTCCCGCGCCCTATCGTTTGGACGCGCGGCGCTGCATCTCCTATCTCACCATCGAGCACAAAGGCGCCATTCCGCACGAGCTTCGCGCCGCGATCGGCAACCGCATCTATGGCTGCGACGATTGTCTTGCGGTCTGTCCGTGGAATAAATTCGCCGTCGCCGGGCACGAAGCGAAACTTGCCGCCCGCGAGGAATTGCGCGCGCCGCATCTCGCGGATCTGGTGCGGCTCGATGATGCGGCGTTTCGTTCGCTGTTTCGCAAGAGCCCGGTCAAGCGCATCGGCCGCGACCGCTTCATCCGCAACGTGCTGATCGCGATCGGCAATTCCGCCGACGCGAGTCTTGCCGGCGACGCCGAACGGCTGCTCGACGATCCGTCCCCGCTCGTTCGCGGCGCCGCGATCTGGGCGCTGGGCCGGCTCGATCGCGTGCGGTTGCAGCGCGCCGCGCAAACTCATCGCGGCGAGACGGATCCGCAAGTGGCCGCCGAATGGGCCGCTGCATGAGCGCTGAATGATGGGCACGCTCATTTGCTTCGGCTTCGGTTATAGCGCGGAGCATTTCGTCGCGGCTTACGGCGCGAAATTCGATCGCATCGTCGGCACCGTGCGCGGCAGTGAGCGCGCCGCAATCCTGAACGCCTACGACGCTCCCCGTCTGCAGACTTTGGTCTTCGACGGTACGCAGGCGTCGCCTGAGCTCAACCGCGCCATCGCTGAAGCGAGCGACGTGCTGGTCTGCGTTCCACCCGGAGAGAACGGCGATCCGGTTTTGGCGGTGTGCGGCGACGCGCTGTCTCGCGCCAGGCACCTGCGCGAGATCGTCTATCTATCGACCATCGGCGTCTATGGCGATCGCAGCGGCCAATGGGTCGACGAGACGACGGAGCCGCATCCGGATCTGGGCCGGGCGAACGTGCGGCTCGCCGCCGAACGCGGTTGGCAATCGCTCGGCGAGCGTAACGGCGCGGGCGTCGCCGTGCTGCGCCTCGCCGGCATCTATGGGCCTGGGCAGAACGCGCTCGAACAGATCGCGCGCGGCAAGGCGCGGCGTGTCGTCAAGCCCGGGCAGGTTTTCAACCGCATCCATGTCGCCGACATCGCGCAGGCGATCGATGCCGCCTTGACGCGTTGCGCGTCGGGCATCTTCAACGTGGCGGATGACGAGCCGTCGCCCCCCGGCGACCCGATCGTCTTTGCCGCGCAATTGCTGGGCGTCGCGCCGCCGCCGGAAATCCCGTTTGCGCAAGCGGCCCAGACAAAGTCGCCGATGGCTTTGAGCTTCTGGCAGGAATGCCGGCGGGTGAAGAACGACAAGCTCAAGAACGACCTTGGCGTCAGGTTGCGCTATCCGACTTATCGCGAAGGTCTGCAGGCATTGTTTGACGACAAGCAATAATCGTCAGTGCAAGCTCGGGCCCTTCAGGAACCGGTTGCGTTCGCTCGATCTGACGCGCATCTCCATGGTCTCGCCGTCGCGATAGATCGTGATCGGCACGTCGACGCCGGCCTGGCCTTGCGCCCAGATGCGGCGGAAGAAGCCGGCGAGGTCGTTGACGTCCTTGCCGCCGACCGAAAGCACGATGTCGCCGGTGCGGATGTCGGCTTTCTTGGCCGGGCCGCGGTCGGCGAGGCCGACGATGACCAGGCGGTTTTCCACTTCGGTGGCGTAGAGACCGAGCCACGGCCGCGGCGGCATGTTGCGGCGGCCGAATTTGAGCAGGTCGTCGACGATCGGTTTCAGCAAATCGATCGGCACGATCATGTTGATGTTCTCGGCCTTGCCCTTCTCGGCCGCCTGCTGCAATTGCAGCGAGCCGATGCCGATCAGATCGCCGGCCGGGCCGATCAGCGCGGTGCCGCCCCAGTTCGGATGCGACGGCGAGGTGAAGATCGCTTCGTCGAGGACATATTCCCAGTAGCCGGCGAATTCCTGCTTGGCGACAATATTGGCGGCGACGGAACGCTGCCGTCCGCCGGCGCCGCCGAGAACGACGCGTTCGCCGATTGCGGCGCTCGCGGACTCGCCAATCTCGAGCGGCGGCACTTCGAGCTTGGCCAGCGCTTGAACCAGCCCGAAGCCGGTCTCCTGGTCGTAGCCGAGCACATGGCCGGGCACGGAGCGGCCGTCATTGAGCGTGATCCAGATGGTGTCTGCCTCGGTAACCAGGTAACCGACGGTGAGAACAAGTCCGTTGCCGCGGATGAACACGCCGTTGCCGGCGCGCTCGGTGCCGAGCGTCTCGGCGGTGAAGGCGTCCTGCGGCACGGTCACGCGCAACGCCACCACCGAGGACAGCGCACGATCGAGATCGTAGGCGTAGTCCTCCGGCTTTGGCTGTGACGACGTCGGCACCTTCCAGTCGCTTACCGATGGCATCGGATATTCCTTCGCATTGGCCTTATCTGTTACTTAGCTGGCACCCGATCAAGCCCGTTGGCAAGGCCACCGAGGGTAGCAGCGCGTGAGCCGGTCAGCCGCCGGAAATGCCGGCGTTGAGAAACTCTTTCGACCATCGCGCATAATCGGCCTGCCGCGTGACTTGCTTCATCAGATCCGCCGATGCAACAGTTTTGATGTCGGCAGGCGCTGTGCCGGCGCGCAACGCCTTCAAAGTCTCGTGCACCGCATTCACCGCCGCCATGAACGGCATGTGACCTTGCAAACAGACGCGGACGTTGCGGGCGCTCAGGTAATCGAGATCATACAGTTCGGCGCCGGCGCTGCCCAGGAACAGCGGAAGTTTGACGGCTGAAGCGACGGCGTCAAGCTGGGCGCGGGTCTTCACGCCGGTCATGAACAACATATCGACGCCGGCCTCCTCGTAAGCCTTCAATCGCGCAATCGTATCCTCGATGCCGGTCATCGCCATGGCGCTGGTGCGGCCGATGATGATGAGGCGCTCATCCTGCCGTCCGGCGCGCGCCGCCTTCATCTTGCCGACGCCTTCGGCGATCGGAATGAGCGTCGCGCCGGTTGCGCCGTAACTTGCCGGCAATGACGTGTCCTCGATCGTCAATCCGGCGACGCCCGCGGTCTCGAGTTCTTCCACGGTGCGTTTGACGTTGAGCGCGTTGCCGTAGCCGTGATCGGCGTCGACAAAGAGCGGCAGCTTGCCGGCGCGGTTGATGCGATGGGCCTGCTGGGCGAATTCGGTCAGTGTCAGCATCACGATGTCAGGGGTGCCAAGCACCGTGAACGACGCGACGGAGCCGGCGAACATGCCCGCCTCGAAACCCAGATCCTCGGCAATGCGCGCGGAGATCGCGTCGAAGACCGAGCCCGGATAAATGCAGCGCGGTCCGGCGATGATTGCGCGCAGCCGTTCGCGTCGGTCGGTCCAGTCCATGGTCTTGGCCCTCTGCCCCTTGATCTTCGCTGATGCGATTTTAGCGATGCAGGTGTGGCCGGCAAAGCTGCCGCGCGTGAACGTCTTGACTCAAGTCATATGAACGCCGATCCGGGCTGGTTTCTTTATTGTACGAAGAAATCTGCCCCGGCCGCAGTCTCACACTGGACCGGATGCCTTACTTGATGTCTTGCTTGCCTTGCGCCGTGGCCTGCTTCTGCAGGTCATCGAGCTGCTTTTGCAGCTCGGGCAAGCTCGCCACCAGCCCGCAATTATCTTTGTCGGCGACCGCCTGCTTTTGCACCTGTTCCCATTTGGCGATGGCGTCTTCCTCGTTCCAAGGCCGCTTAGTCTCGGGATTGAAGGCGCGCTGCTGGGCGAGGCTCTCCAGCGAGTGGTGATATTCCTCGAGATTGAGAATGCGGTCGCGCTGGCGGAAATAAAAATTGGTGCCGTCGAGCTCTTTGCAATGCGGCAGCCCGCCGGCAAAAGTTTGCTGCGCCATCTTGGCGTCAAAAATCTTGCCCTTGAGGGCGTCAATCTCGGCCTTCTGTGCGCGAGTTGTGCTGGCGAACATCGAGCCAAACACCAAACCAACCGCCAGCAAGAATCCCGGATGCACGGCAATGCGCCGCAAGCCAATCCGCGTCATGGTCTTGTCCCCGCAAGCAGCAGCCGCGGCCGATGTCCCCACATCGGCTGCCGTTGCCGATTTTCCCCCGGACGTCGCCGCAATAACATATTCCAGGTCGGGGGAGTTAGTTCCCTTAGGTTACGATTTGTTCACCAACTCACAGTGATGTGGCCGGATCGACACCGAAAGTGCCACCTGATGCCTTCTTCCCGCCCCATGTGACCCGCAAGAATTTACGTGGAGTAAGGGTGCTGGGGGTTCCATCTTGACCATTAACTCGCGCGTCATCGTTGCTGCGTGTGCGGTCGCGGCGGCTTTCGCCGGTTCGCTCGGCACTGCCGCGGCGCAGTATTATCCGCCGCAGCCCGGCGCCTATCCGCCCTCTTATGCCGACCGCCCGCTCTATCGCGATGCCAATGGCGCTCCGTTGCAGGAAGACGCCTACGGGCGTCTTTATGCGCCGCAGCCGCTGCCGTCCGACGACGGCCAAGCCTATGCGCGGCCACCGGCCGATGTTGCAGGCGGCAATGCGGCTGACGTGACCGGCTCGATCCGTGGCGCGTCCGCTCCGCTGCCGCCACCGCAGGCCCAGCCGAACCGTGGCGCCGTGGTCGCGTCGCTGCCGCCGGAAGATCAGCCCGATCAAGGTCCGTCGAACCTGCCGCCACAGTTCCGCCGCCAGATCGTCGACTACAATACGATCGAGCCCTCCGGCACCATCATTATCGACACGCCGCACACCTACCTTTACCTCGTGCAGGGTGGCGGCAAGGCGCTGCGCTACGGCATCGGCGTCGGCCGCGAAGGCTTCACCTGGACCGGCACCGAGCGTATCAGCCGGATGAAGGAATGGCCGGATTGGTTCCCGCCGAAGGAAATGATCGAGCGCCAGCCCTATCTGCCGCGTTTCATGGCCGGTGGTGAAACCAATCCGCTCGGCGCCCGCGCCATGTATCTCGGCAATACGCTCTATCGCATTCACGGCACCAATCAGCCGTCCACCATCGGCACGTTCGTGTCGTCGGGCTGCATCCGGCTCACCAATGACGACGTTTCCGACCTTTTTAGCCGCGTCAGCGTCGGCACCCGCGTCGTGGTTCTGCCGGGCGCTCAGGCGAGCGCCGGCCCGCCGCAGACCCAAGTCGCACGGTAAAGGTCGCGCGCTGAACTCGGCGCCAACGCGGCGCGCATCGGTCACTGATGCGCGATTGTCACAAAGTCGCACATTTTTTGCCGCGACATTGCCGCGCGAATCATTTTTCCGATTGATTTTTCGGCAACTCAGCTAAATTCCCAATACCGAAATATATGACATCGGGAAGGCGTGCTGTTGTCGGCTTGACCAGCGAATGCTGGCGCAGCGCCGCATGATCCGAAAAGTGATCGTATAATTCGATCTAGAAAATTGTCCTCGCGAAGGTCTCTCGCCCCTGTGACGCGTGCTTCTCTCGGGATCGCGCGCTGGGCTTTTGGCGAGGTGGAATGTTTCCCAACGTCCGCTTGATGATCGTGGCGATATCGGCCTCGCTGCTGGCTATTGCCTGCGCCATGTCGCTGTTCTTGGGAATGTTCGCCGCCTTCAGCGTCGCTCATGAGCCGTTCTCGACGCTGCCGTCCGCCAAGCCGCCGCTGCAAATTGCTTTTGGCGGCGAGTCCTCAGCGCCGATCATCGACGGCCGGCCGTCGCCGTTCGGCATCCGCTTTCGGTTGAACGCGCCGCAGGCGCCAAATGGGCCGGTGATCGTCGCGATGCCGGCGGACCTCGATCACGCGGCGCCGCCCGAGGCTGCGGCAGAAGCTGCATCCAGTCCAGCGGACGGTGCACAGGCTAATTCGCAGCCTGGTTCGCAACCGATGGCCGCCCTGTCGGAGGATGATACGACAGTTCAGGCGTCGCAGCACGACGCGCCGGCGGAAACCGCACCGGCCGCCGAGGTAAAGCCAAATCCGGCGAGGCCCGATGTGGCGAGCAAAGACGACAGTACAGCCACAATCAAGACGCCTGCGCCGCCGGCGTCCGAGCCGCCGGCCGTTGCCAACGCGCCGCATCATATTGCTGCGGAAATCAAGATCGTGGCGCGGGAGGCGGATAATCCCGCGAGCGTCGCCACTTCGCCGGCGCCGACGCTGGCCCGCAAAGCCGTCAAGCGCCGCAAGCTCGCCGTGCATCTGCATCAATCGCATCACTTCCGCAGGCCGCGCATTCATTCGATCGCGAGCAATCCGGCGTCCGGATATGTGCAGCCGAATGCTTATGCTCAGCCCGGCGGTGCAGCACAGATCGGCGTGACCAGCTATTCGCAGCCGACTGCCAATGCGCCGCCCAACGGCTTCATCCAGCAGGGCTTCCAATTCACGCCGACGGCGATCAAGCCCAGGGCGGCGAGGCTGCGCCACGCGGCCGGCAATCCTTCAAGCAATTCCGCCAGCCGGTAATCTGGCGCAGCGACGGCCGAGGGCCCATCTAATGGCCTTGCAAGTGCTTGCTAATGGCCTTGCAAGTGCTTGGCGCCGTCCAAATAATCTCATTTCAGAGTCTCGCGTGATCCCGCTTTCCGTCCTCGATCTGTCGCCGGTGACCACCGCCACTCCGGGCTCGGTCGCGTTACGCAATACGCTCGATCTGGCGCAGCTTGCCGACCGGCTCGGCTACAAGCGCTATTGGGTTGCCGAACATCACAACCTTGCCAATGTCGGCAGTTCGGCGCCGGAAATCATGATCGGGCAGATCGCGGCGGTGACATCGCATATGCGTGTCGGCTCGGGCGGCGTGATGCTGCCGAACCATGCGCCGCTGATGGTGGCCGAACGCTTCAAGGTGCTCGAGGCGCTGTTTCCGGGCCGCATCGATCTCGGGCTCGGCCGTGCGCCGGGTACCGATCAGATCACGTCCTACGCACTGCGTGTCCGGCAGGATCCGCGGCAGGGCGACGACTTTCTCGAACGCTTTCAGGAATTGCTGCTGCTCGAACAGAACGGCTATCCCGAAGGGCATCCGTTGCGCAAAGTGCACGCGGTGCCGTCCGACGTGCCGCTGCCGCCGATCTGGCTTCTTGGATCGAGCGGTTATAGCGCCGAGCTTGCCGCTTCGCTCGGTCTGGGCTTTGCCTTCGCGCATCACTTCGCCGATTACGATGCGGCAAGCGCGATGTTGAATTATCGCGATCACTTCAAGCCCGCGGCGCTGTCGGCGCCCTACGCGATATTGGGCGCCGCGGTGATCGCGGCGGATACCGACGCGGAGGCCGAGCGGATCGCGGCGAGCGCCGATCTGCATTACGTCCGCCGCGCGCAAGGCGAATATCTGCCGCTCGCGTCACCTGAAGAGGCCGCGGCTTATCCTTACACGCCGATCGACCGCGAACGCATCGGCCGCCAGCGCACGCGGCTCGTGGTCGGCGGCATTGCGCGGGTGAAGGAGCGGCTCCTCGCGCTCGCCGAGGCGACGCGCGCCGACGAGATCATGATCACATCGATGATCTACGATCATGGCGCGCGCCGGCACTCTTATGAGCTTTTGGCGGAAGCCTTTGCGCTGAATCCATCGGCCTGAGCCGGCGGCATATCGCTGGTGGCATGTCAAAAGACACGGAACCGGTCATTTGCTGCAATTGGCCACACGCATCTGTCACAAAAAGTGCACATGGCGGCCCGGTTCCCGGAACCGTGGCGTCCACGCCTCATTAACGTAAAAACTCCTTCAACCATTCTCCGGTATGTAGAAAGCGCCGATTGCGTCGGGTAAAATCGGCAGTTGCGGCCTATATCCCGATCTCCCGGCGGTTTTCCGGGCATTTATGTGGGGGCTGAGTTGAGCACCAAGTACACGCGGCGTCATTGCGTAGCTTCATCGTTTCGGAACTCAAGCCTTGACGGCACCAAGGCGACACTGCTCGGCACGGCCTCGGTTTTTGGTATCGTGATGACGCTGGCTTTGGCGCTCGGTAGCGCGCCCGCCGAAGCGCGGACCAAGAACAAGGCCCTGCACAGGGAGGCCGACCGCACCGGCAGCGACCCGTTCGGCCAGGCGCCGAAGGGGCCGATCCAGATCTTCGTGTCCATCGATCAGCAGAAGCTGCATCTCTATAGCGACGGCACTCATGTCGCCGATACATCGGTCGCAACCGGCGTACCCAGCCTGCCGACGCCGACGGGTGTGTTCAGCGTCATCCAGAAACAAGTCTTCCACCGCTCGAATATCTATAGCGGCGCGCCGATGCCGTTCATGCAGCGCATCACCTGGTCCGGCGTCGCGCTGCACGAGGGCGAGAATATCGGCCATCCGGCGTCGCATGGCTGCATTCGCATGCCCGGCGATTTCGCGGCGCGCCTGTACAAATACACCCGGATTGGCGCGCGCGTGATCGTCGCGCGCGGCGAGATCAAGCCGGTCGATTTCGCCGACCCGCATTTGTTCGTGCACAAGGACATACAGGCTGCGACCGCGCCGGCTTCAGTTACGGTGAAAACGGCGCAGACCGTCGACAGCAATAAAGCCAGCGATGCCAATGCCGATACCGCACCTTCGGCGAAGGCGACCGATTTGGGTCTGCGCGGCACCGGCGTCGATGTCACACCGAGCTTTGTTCTTGCCTCGGACGATGCCAAGCTTGGTATCGCCGCCGGCGTCGCCAACGACGCGGCAAAGCCTGCTGTTGCGGCCGATACAGCGAAGTCCGATACGCCAAGCGCGGACGCGCCTAAAGCCGACGCGACGAAAACCGACACGCCGGCCGCTGCCGACACCAAAGCCGAAAACAATGTTTCGACGCCGCCGGCATCCGATGCGAAAGCGCAATCGCCGGCCGTCACCGGCAGCACGCCGGCCGCACCGGTGATCGCGGCTCCGGCAACCCCGGTGCCGTCCGCGCCGGCGGCCGACACCGCCAAAGCCGTGCCGGTCAAAAAATCGCCGATCGCGATCTTCGTCAGCCGCAAGGAGAAGAAGATCTTCGTGCGGCAGGATTTCGAGCCGGTCTTCGAAGAGGCGATCACCATCGCGCAGCCCGAGCAGCCGATGGGCACGCATGTGTTCACCGCGATGGAATATCTTGGCGATAACTCCACGTTCCGCTGGAACGTGGTGTCGATGCCGGCCGAGAGGGCCAAGGCCGCGGTCAAGGCTCCCCGCGTCATGGCGGACGAGGAAATCGTCTACGACCGCTATGGCCGCCGCTATGAGCGGCTGGTGCGGCGCAAGCACCACGACGACGACCAGAAGGCGGCCGACGCGCCGCCGCCGCAGACGCCGGAACAGGTGCTGGCGCGCCTCGACCTGCCGCAGGATGCCATCGATTTCATTTCGCAGCGCATGGTTCCGGGCTCGTCCTTGATCGTTTCCGATCATGGGCTTGGCGATGAAACCGGCGAAGGCACCGACTTCATCGTCGTCACGCGCTGAGCAAGTTTACGTCCGCACCGGCAGTCCGCATCGCGCGGACTGCGGCTTAAAACCACCCATTCAATCGACACGCATAGCGTTGTATGTTGCTTGCCGTTGTATGTTGCCGGCGGAGGCTGCGCCCCCGCACGGGAACAAATCCGATTGATGGCAGTCACAGGAGGATCGCTTGGGTAAGCATTTTGCGTTGACGTCGTCCGACAGTTTCAAATTCGGCGCCTATCGCGCCGATCCGGCCGGCAAGGCCAAGGGCGGCATCGTCCTCGTCCAGGAGATTTTCGGCGTCAATCACCACATCCGCGCGGTTTGCGATCGGCTGGCCGGCGAAGGTTACGCGGCGCTGGCGCCGGCTTTATTCGATCGCCAGCAGCCCAATTTCGAAAGCGGCTACACGCCCGACGAGATCGCCAATGCCCGCAAATTCGTCGCCAATCCGGATTGGGGCGCGATGCTGCGCGATGTGCAGACCTCGATCGACGAATTGAAGAAACAGGGCCCGGTTGCGATCATGGGCTTCTGCATGGGCGGCACCATTTCATTTCTCGCCGCCGGCAAGCTGAACGGCCTCTCCGCAGCGGTCTGCTACTACGGCGGCCAGATCGCCAAGAACGCCGACGAGAAGCCGAAAGTGCCGGTGCAGATGCATTTCGGCGAGAAGGACGCCTCGATCCCGATGACCGATGTCGATCTGATCAAGGCCAAGCGTGGCGGCGATTGCGAAATCTATGTCTATCCCGACGCGCAGCACGGCTTTCATTGCGACGAGCGCGGCAGCTACAACGAAGCCGCCGCCAAGCTCGCCTGGGAGCGCTCGATGGCATTCCTGGCCAAGAACGTGAAGTGAAATCGTTTATCGGAGATGGCAGGCGCGCTGCTATCCGCTCATTCCCGCGAAAGCGGGAATCCAGAAACTGGGTCCCCGCTTTCGCGGGGACGAGCGAGACCGGGACATTGCCGTCGTGAAACCGGTCAGAACCAGCGTTCCTGAACCTGCACGGTGTCGCCGGGGCAGATCGGATAGGTGATCGGCACTTCGAAGCGATAGGTGCCGCCGGCGAAATTGCGGCTGATAGTCATCGTTCTGTGGTAGCCGCGCGGCGTGAAGCCGCCGGCGATCGCCACCGCGGTTTCGACGGTCATGTTGGCGACATAGGGATATTGGCCGGGCTGCGTGACTTCGCCGAGGATGAAGAACGGCCGGTAGGCTTCGACTTCAACCGCGACATGCGGTTCGCGGATGAAGCCCTGGCGCAACTGGTCGGCGATCCGCGCCGACAATTGACTGGTGGTCAATCCGCGCGTGGCCACCGTGCCGATCAGCGGCATGTCGATATGGCCGCTCGCGTCGACCACATAGGAATTGGTCAGTCCGTCCTGGCCGAACACGACGACGCGCAGCCGGTCGCCGGAATCGAGCGTGTAGCCGCCTTGCTGGAACGCTGCGCCGAAACCCGGCGGCGCCATCGCGGGAGCGGCAAACGGACCGGGGCCGGTCATGGCTGCGGGTATTGGCGCTACCAGTGGCGCAGCCATCGGTGGTGGCGCCATCATCGCGACGCGGGTCGGCCGGAGCGGCGCCGGCGCGGTGGCGTAGGGCGCCCCCGAGCCGAAGAACCCGCGATAGCCCGGAGCCATTGCGGCGGAAGCGGCAGGGGCCGCCGCGGGCGCTGCGGTTGCGCCGTAAATGACGTTGTCGACGCCTTGCGGCGCGGGCGCGGCGGCAAATGGGACGCGCGGTTGATAAGCGCATCCGGCCGCGGTGAAGGCCACGGCGCAAATCAGCAGAATGGTGCGGGTGACCCGCATACGCGCAATCCGACTCCGTGACTGAAACTCGAAGTCGATTAACGCCAGTTATGGTTAATAATCCCTCACCGCACGGAACTTGCGATCCCGGCCGCCCGTTGGCGCGGGCGTTATTTGTGGCCGGTGTGGTTGGGGCCGGTTTTGCGGTGGTCGCTCAGCCAGTCGGCGGCGGCGAGAATCAGCATGACCACGGCGAAGACCAGCGGAAAACCCATCACCCAGATGAGCTTCGAGGTGTCGGGCTCTTTTTCGAGATCGAAATACCAGGCCAGCGCGTCGACCGAGGCGATGCCGACGACCGAGCCGAGCAGCTTCTGCTTCAGCGCGCCGAAATCGACCTGGGTGAGACCCTCGGGCCAGTCCGGATGGTCGGACGCGTCGATCCTCCGGATGAAATTCTCATAGCTCGAGAAAATGACGATGAGGATGAGATTGGCTGTCAGCGCTAGATCGACCAGATTCAGCACATTGGTGACGACATCGTGCCAGTTCAACTCCCGGGTCTGAATGATCAGCGCCAACAAATCGCCGAAGAAACGGTACATCAGCGCGAGGAGGCAAATGAGGAGCCCGATCAAAAACGGCGCCAGCAGCCAGCGGCTGAAGAAAATCGAGGCCTGAATGTAGCGTCCGTCGGGCCAGCGCATGAAACCCCCCAAGAAAATGCGGACAAGAAAATGCGGACAATGCCGCCGAATCGACGCCGCAAAATAGCGCGGCTTGGCGCGATCTGCACCCTCGGTGCGTCGCGCAACCGCCGACAGTCCCAAAAGCGGCCTGGGCGCCGGCTTTTCCCGGCCACTTTTGCCGCTTATGGTGCTCGGCAGGGCTTGGTTAAGCATGATCTTTCAGGAAAGCCCGGTACCCATTTCCGGATCGTGCTCAGAGGAGAACCTGCTGATGTCTCGGATGTTTGCTTCGGTTTGCGCGCTGGCAGGCGCGGCCGCGATGTCGGTTGTCTTGTCGGTCGTTTTGGCTCCCGGTCCGGCGCTGGCGCAGCAGCCCGCGCCTGCGACGCCTTCCGCGCCGGTCTCGACAGCAACGCTGCCCTATGGACCGCCGGTGACGCTTGACCAGGCCAAGCGCGCCATGGCCGCGGCCGAGCTCGAAGCGATGAAGAATTCCTGGCAGGTCGCCATCAGCATTCTCGACTCCGGCGGCAACCTGGTGATGTTCCACAAGATCGATAATACCCAGCTCTCCGCCGGCGAAGGCGCCGAGGGCAAGGCGCGCACCGCGCTGCAATTCAAGCGCCCGAGCAAGGCGCTCGACGACGCTATCGCCGCGGGCGGCGGAGGCATGCGGTTGCTGGCGCTCAAAGACATCACGCCGCTCGAAGGCGGCATTCCGCTGGTCGCTAACGGCGCGATCGTCGGGGCCATCGGCGTTTCCGGTGCGCTGTCGGCGCAGGATGCGCAAGTCGCCAAGGCCGGCGCTGATACGCTGGCCAAGCCGGGGATGTAGCTCCCGTCATTCCGGATTGCCGCGCAGCGGCAAATCCGGAATCCATATTCCCAGGCCTGTGACTATGGATTCCGGGTTCCTCGCTTCGCTCAGCCCCGGAATGACTAGGGGACAGCCGCTTTCAGAGCCGTCGCCGCAGCCGCATAGCCGCCGCGGGCGCCGTCGACGAAATGCACGTGATCGCTGCGCACCGGCGACGGCGTGAAGCAGGTCATCATCGCGGCGTCCTGACGGAACAAGCCATAGCGCGCGATGCCTGTCGCCACGGCGAGCCGTTGTTCGAGCGCGTCGGCGAGTTCGGGCGTGCAATCCAGAATCATGCGCAGCCCGTCGTCGTATTTGCGGTAGTCGGAATTCTCCACGACTTGCCGCATGTAACGCGCCGGCGCAAAAGGCCCGATCGGGCGGCCCGCGCGCATGATGAGGAAATAAAGCAACGAGCGCACGAGCACGGCGGCGCGCCGCTGCAGCCGGCCGCCCGGCGCGACGTGCGCTTCAAGCGCAACGCCTTGCGGCGGCCAGCCGAGCTTCGGACCAAGCGCCGGCACCGGCCGCCCGGCATCGGGGCTGGCTTCGACCAGCGCCACGATCTCTTCGGTGAGCGCGCGGAAGGCGGCTGGATCGGCGCCGGGCTTGGACAGGTCGGACTTGGGCAGCACGATCAGCGACAGGATCAGGCCCTGCGCCGCGCGGAATTCCTCGAAGCGGCACGACAGGCCGGTCAGATCGGGCCAGGTGTCGGGCGGGGCGGGGGCGACGGTGAAGTCGCCGCGCTTCACCGCGCCGTCGGCCCAGGCGAGCCCGCCGCCGGAAAACATCGCATAGGACAAATTCTCCGACGGCGCATAGCGCGCCACGCGCACATCGAGCCCTTGCGCGCGAACGGCGGCGACCGGAATCAGTGCGACGCGCAACGTCAATCCAAGCTCGGAATTGGCCCACGCCGCCGTCGCCGCCAGCGCCTCGCGCGCAATCTCGGCATCGCGCGGCGCCACCGCAAAGCTCGCGCCGTCGCCGCCGAACACAAAGGGAAATTCGCGGCCGCCGAGCGCGTTGGTCAGCGCCGCAATGACGGCCGCGCCCGCCATATTGACCGCCTTGTAGCGCTTCTCGGCGATCGCCTTGGTGGATTGCACGACATCGGCAATGCCGACCGTCCAGTCGTCCGGCAGCGGCATGTACTGCGCCGGGTCCATCAGGCTGCGGAATCCGCGCCGGACGGGGACGGTCGAGTAGAAGATATCGGTTGGATCGTCCATGCGCGTCGCTCGCTTGGGCACGACAAAGGTACGGACGAGCATCTAACAGGTTTCAGCGGCCTAGTGAGGTGATCAGCTCCACGGCCCCGCTATCCAGACCACGACACCAGCGTCCCACAAAACCAAGCCGACAGTTGCGCCGATGAGCGCACCCCATAGGCGATGCCGTCGCCAGGCGATGGCGCCCAGAATGGCGCCGAGGATGAGGCCGGGGATGCCGGCGAACAGCGCGATTTCCGCCCAGTCGAGCGGTCCCCAGTCGAGGCCGATGTCGGACATTGGAGCGTCGTGGTTGGTTGTCCTGCAATGAGGGTACTAAACCTTCAAGGTTTCCGCAGTTTTCTTCCACGCCGGGCAGGCGGTGCCGTTTCGCACGGCGCACCCCGCGACTCCGCGCCGCGCCACATGAACCCGATGTAACGAAACATGCCGGCAACGCGCCGCGTTTCTTCTACGGGGCGATCATTCCCATGGAGGAGATCGCCAAATGAAGACACAAACCATAATCGCGCTGGCCGCGGCAATGCTGCTGTCCGGTGCTGCCGCCGCGTCGGCGGCTTCAATGCAGCCGCGGGCCGGCGATACGCTCAGTCTCAGCAGCACGCAGCAAAAGACGGCATGGAACGACCTCGACCACGCTTCCAACCAAAGCGCACCAGCCGGATTCACCGAAGCCACCGGCGCCAAGGTCCCGACCACCGTGAAGATCAGCGCGGTGCCGAGCAAGGCGGCGCGCGACATTTCCTCACTCCGTCCCTATGACTTCGCCAAGGTCGGCGGCAAGGTTCTGATCGTGAACCCGTCCGATCGCATGGTGGCCGAGGTCATCAGCGGTTAGCGCACAAGATGCGGCCGCACTCACGCTCCTTCCTCGTGGGTGCAAAGACCCGGCGCCGCGGCAAACCGCGACGCCGGGTGCGCATGCCGACGAAGCTGGCAAGGAGAAAATTCAATGAAAGCCAATACTGCAGTCGTGTTCACTGTGGCGGCGCTGCTGTCAGGGGCCACCGCGGCTTCGGCGGCCTTGTTTTCATCGACACCGAAGCCAAGCGACAGCCTGAACCTGTCGAGTCAGGAGCAAATGACGGCGTGGAATGACTTGAGCCGCGCCGTGAATTCGAACCCGCCGTCGAGCTTCCAGCCCGCGACCAGTTCGGCGGTGCCGAGCACGCTGAACGTTCGCGCCATCCCGGCCAAGACTGCCAGCGATGTTCCCGAGCTAAAGCCCTATGACTACGCCAAGGTTCCGGGCGAGCTTCTGATCGTCAACCCGCGCGACATGATGATCGCAGAGATCATCACCGGGTAGCCTGTCCAGCAGCCGCTCAAACCCTCACCCCTTCTTGCCCCAAGTGCCGGGCTTGGCTTGGCTGTGCATGTCGGCGAACGGCGAAACCGGCGCGGCGCCGCCTTTCTTCTTGTTCTTGTCCTGCTTCGGTTTCTTCTTCTCTTTGTTGCTTCGCGCCTGACCTTTGGCCATGGTGCCCTCCGAGTTTGCGGTGTGTGATTCTGTGCGAACGGCGCAATTCTAACCTATCGGCCGCGCAAAGTACGAGTGGAATGCGCGGACGCTCAGCGCTGGCGCGGTTTAAAACCGCCGCGCATGCCGGGGCGGCCGAGCGTCGAGCGCGGAGAGTTTCTCGACGTCCCTGTCGCGGCTGCGGCGCTGCCCGCCTCTTGCCGTTTTCCGGGAATGCTTTCAACGCCTGGACCCATCTCATCCAGGTTTGGCTTGCGCGGCGCATTGCGTTTGTCGCCAGGCCGATGCGGCGCGACTTCGTGATAGAGCGCGATGCCCATTTCATCGAGCGCGGGTTTGTGGACTTTGCTCCCGGTGTCGCGCTGCGCGCCGCGGCGCGGCGCGCCACCTTTGGCGCGAGAGGGTAACGCGACGATCTTCGCCGTCGGATCGTCGGTCACCGCGAGTTCGGTGGCGCGCAGGCGCTTGATCTCGTCGCGCAGCCGCGCCGCTTCTTCGAAGTCGAGATCGGCCGCGGCGGCGCGCATGCGGGTTTCGAGGTCGGCGAGCACCGCCTCGAAATTGTGGCCGATGGTGGCGGCGTCCTCGAATTCGCCGGGTTCGCCGGCGCCGGCCGCGATCAGCACGTGATCGCGCTCGTAGACGCTGTTGAGGATGTCGCCGATGCCCTTGCGCACGCTCTCCGGCGTGATGCCGTTCTCGATATTGTAGGCTTCCTGCTTTTCGCGGCGGCGGCTGGTTTCCGCCATGGCGCGCTCCATCGAGCCGGTGATGTGGTCGGCGTAAAGAATGACGCGGCCGTCGATATTGCGCGCGGCGCGGCCGATGGTCTGCACCAGGCTGGTTTCGCTGCGCAGAAATCCTTCCTTGTCGGCGTCGAGAATGGCGACCAGCGCGCATTCCGGAATGTCGAGGCCCTCGCGCAACAGATTGATGCCGACCAGCGCGTCGAAGGCGCCGAGCCGCAGATCGCGGATGATCTCGATGCGCTCGATGGTGTCGATATCCGAATGCATGTAGCGCACGCGAATGCCCTGCTCGTGCAGGTATTCGGTCAAATCTTCGGCCATGCGCTTGGTCAGCACGGTGATCAGCGACCGATAGCCCTGTTGCGCCACCTGCCGCACTTCGCCGACGAGATCGTCGACCTGGGTGCGCGCCGGCCGCACATCGACCGGCGGATCGATCAGGCCGGTCGGCCGGATCACCTGTTCGGTGAATACGCCGCCGGATTCGTTGAGCTCCCAGCTGCTTGGTGTCGCCGAGACGGCCATCGTCTGCGGCCGCATCGCGTCCCATTCCTCGAAGCGCAGCGGCCGATTGTCCATGCAGGAGGGCAGGCGGAAACCGTATTCGGCCAGCGTCGCCTTGCGGCGAAAGTCGCCGCGATACATGCCGCCGAGCTGCGGCACGGTGACGTGGCTCTCGTCGACAAAGACCAGTGCATTGTCCGGCACATATTCGAACAAAGTCGGCGGCGGCTCGCCGGGTTTCCGCCCGGTGAGATAGCGCGAATAGTTTTCGATGCCGGCGCAGGCGCCGGTCGCCTCCATCATTTCCAGGTCGTAAATCGTGCGCTGTTCGAGGCGCTGCGCTTCAAGGAGGCGGCCGGCGGCATTGAGCTGTTCGAGCCGCTGCCGCAGCTCGAGCTTGATGCCGGAGATCGCCTGCAGCAACGTCGGCCGCGGCGTCACATAGTGCGAATTGGCGTAGATTTTGACGAATTCGAGCTCGTCGGTCTTCTGCCCGGTGAGCGGATCGAATTCGTGGATCGATTCCACCTCGTCGCCGAACAGCGACACCCGCCAGGCGCGGTCTTCCAAGTGCGCCGGAAAAATCTCGATGGCGTCGCCGCGCACCCGGAACGAGCCGCGGAAGAAATCGCCGCCGGAGCGCTTGTATTGCAGCGCCACCAGGTCGGACAGCAATTGGCGTTGGTTGAGCTTCTCGCCGCGCTTGATGGTGAAGGTCATCGCCGAATAGGTCTCGACCGAGCCGATACCATAGATGCAGGACACCGAGGCGACGATGACGACGTCGTCGCGTTCGAGCAGCGCCCGCGTCGCCGAATGGCGCATGCGGTCGATCTGCTCGTTGATCGAGGAATCCTTCTCGATATAGGTGTCGGTGCGCGGGATATAGGCTTCCGGCTGGTAGTAGTCGTAATAGCTGACGAAATATTCGACGGCATTGTCGGGAAAGAAATTCCTGAACTCGCCGTAGAGCTGCGCCGCCAGCGTCTTGTTCGGCGCGAGGATCAAAGCCGGCCGCTGTGTCTGCTCGATCACCTTGGCCATGGTGAAGGTCTTGCCGGAGCCGGTGACGCCGAGCAGCACTTGCGTGCGATCATTGCGGCGCACGCCTTCGACCAGTTCCTTGATCGCCTCCGGCTGGTCACCCTTGGGATCGAAGTCGGACTTGATGACGAGCGGGCGACCGCCTTCGGATTTTTCCGGCCGCGGCGGCCGGTGCGGCATCCAGATCTTGGCTTCGCCCTCGCGGAATTCGGCGCGGCCTTCGCGCAGCAGCAATTCGAGCGCCTGCATCGAAGCAGTGACGCCGAGCGTCAACGGCTGCGGCGACGGACGGTGGCGCTTCTCGCGCTGGCGCTCGAAAATGTCCGCCAGTTCGTCGCGATCTCTGGCCGGCTCCGGTTCTTCGGACGCAGTTTCCGGAGGCTGTCCGATCAGCGGCCTGCTCGGATCGCTGCCGCCATAGCCGAGCGCTTCGGCCAATTCCGGATCGATATCGGTCTGGCCTTTGGCCGCATAACCCGATTGCGGCCGCTCGTTGAACCCTTGCTGTGTCGATTTGCGCGCCTTGTGCGCATTGGAGAAATCGCGGCGCCGGTCGAAGGAATTGTCCGACGGCTGTTGCAGGCCGCTCCGTTCCTCGCGCTTCTCCTCTTCGATCCCGGTCTGCGAGCCGACGCCGGCACGGCCCTGGCCGATGGCCGGGTTCAAGAGTTCCGCCAGCGATGGATCGAACACGGGCATGTCCGGCCGCGCCGCCTTGGCGCGGGTCGGCTTGGCCGGGTCTTTCTTCGAGTGCTTGGCCGGATGTCGGGGCTCGGGGCGCTTCGCCATGCGTTTCACCATATGCGCCCAATATGGGTCGAGTCTCGACGCGAGAAAAGTGTGCCCACCGGCCGTCATGGCCGGGCATAGCCGTTCGAAGAACGGCGTCGCCTTGCTCGCTATGCTCGGCCATCGCGGTTCAACTGACACGATGCTGGCAGCAGCCTTATTCGAGCTTGATCCCGGCGCGCTGGATCACGCCGCCCCACTTTTTGTATTCGGACGCAATCAGCGCGGCGAATTCGTCCGGCGTGCCGCCGCCGACGTCGTCGCCGATCTGCGCAATTTTGCTTTTGAAGGCGTCGGATTGCAGCGCCTTATTCGCCGCGGCGTTGAGCTTGTCGATGATCGGCTTCGGCGTGCCGGCGGGCGCGATGACGCCGGTCCAGGTCGGCGCGGCATAGCCCGCGACGCCGGCTTCGGCGACGGTCGGCAGATCGGGGAAAGCGGGCGAGCGGTGCTCGCCGGTGACCGCCAGCGGCCGCACCTGGCCGGATTTGGCAAAGGGCGCGATCGAATTCAGGCTCTCGAACATGACCTGCACGCGCCCGGCCATCAGATCGCTGATCGCCGCGGCGCCGCCCTTGTAGGGCACGTGAACGATCGAGGTGCCGGTCAGGTATTTGAACAGTTCGCCGTCGACATGTCCCGGCGAGCCGTTGCTCGACGACGCGTTATAGAGCTTGCCCGGATTGGCCTTGGCAAAATCGATCAGTTGTTTGACGGAATGAATTTCCGTCGTCGGCGACACCGCGAGCAGCAGTTGCCCACGCGTGACGATGACGATCGGCGCGAAATCGCGCTCGACATTATAAGGCAGCGGCTCAACCAGGTGCGATGTCAGCGCCAGCGCGCCGATCGGCGCCATGCCGAGCGTATAACCGTCGGGCGGCGCCTTGGCGACGACGTCCATGCCCACGGTCAGCGCGCCGCCCGGGCGATCGTCGACGATCACAGTCTGGCCGAGCGCATCGCTGAAGGCGGCGCCGAAAATTCGCGCCAGCGTGTCGGTGGCGCTGCCCGCGGCCTGCGGCACGACGAGATGAATCGGCCGGTCGGGAAATTCAGCGGCTGCCGGGCTCGCGAAGGCACACATCACGAGCAGAGCGAACAAACAACGCATATGGGGGTTTCCTCGGTTATTTTGGTTTGTATGACGGATAGGTCAGAAGCGGCGCGACAATAGCAAGTGCAGCGCTTTCGCCAACCCGTCCGGCAACGCGAATTGCCGCATGGTTCAAATCTGTCCTGGTCTGTTGGCGAGGGAGAAGCGTATCGAACACAGGTCCCTGCGAAAAACTCCTCGTTCGACCGCGCCGCTTTGGACGCCGGGCGTGCCGCGGAAGTTCAACTGCACTGCGGCCATTGCGAGATACTGATCACATCAGGCCGTCGGTACGCAGCTAGTGCTGGCCAAGCCGGCCCGACGAAACCCCTCCAGATAGTGCTCTCGCTCGGCGTCTTGCTTGATCGGCATCTCTTTCGCGATCCAATCGAGCGAAACATTGGGCTGCACGCGGCGAAGCTCTTGCAAGGCGGCGTCGGCCACGTCTCTTTTTCCTGCCATGCCCGCGGCCGCGGTCAGCACACGGTGCGCCCCTACGAAATCGCCGCGCTGCCGGACGCCCTCGCGTGCCAGCCGCATCGCATCGTCATAGTTTCGGCCGACATACTGCGCGTAGGAGGCGATGCCGCAATAGATCGCGGCCAGGGGATCGCGCGGGCTAGACCGCAATGCTCGCTGCGCTGATCGCGCGGCCTCGTCCCAGCGCCCGCAGTAGGCGAGAGTTAAGCCATAATAGGCTTGCGCAATCGAGAAGTTGGGATTGAGCTGCAGCGCGCATTCGAACTCCGCCAGCGAATCGTCGAAACGCCGCGCGAATAAACGCACGCAGCCTAGGGCGTAATGCGCCCACGGATCTTCGCTGTCAGCCCGGATGGCGGCCGCCGCGGCGCGCTCGGCGATCGGCGTCACGACCGCCATGTTCTCCCAGCCCATATGCGCGCTGAAAGTGTGGCTGGTCGCGAGCAGGCCGAATGCGTGGCCATAATGCGGGTCGATGGCCGTCGCCTTCTCGAGCAGGGCCTGCGCGACCACGTTATCCTGGCGGGTTACTCGCCAATAATGCGACATCGCCCGCATCAGCAGGTCCCAGGCGTCCATACTGTCGGGATGTTTGCGCTTGGCGCGGAAGTTTTCCGCAGCATAGAGCTGCGGCTCGACGGCGGCGACGATGGCTTCAGTGATCTCGTCCTGCACGGCAAACACGTCGGCGAGATCGCGGTCGTAACGTTCCGCCCAGATTTGACTGCCGGTCGCGACGTCGTTGAGTTGCGCGGTAATGCGCACGCGATCGCCGACCTTGCGCACGCTCCCCTCGACCACGTAGCCGACGCCGAGCTCGTCGGCGATTTGCTTAAGGTGCGCCATCTTGCCTTTGTAAGCGAACGACGAATTCCGAGCGATGACAAAGAACCAGCGCAGCTTGGACAGCCCGGCAATGATGTCCTCACTGATGCCGTCCGAGAAGTATTCCTGCGCCGGGTCGCCGGTCATGTTGGTAAAAGGCAGTACGGCGATGGCCGCGCGGTCCGGCAGCGGCAAGGTCGGCCGCGCCGGTTCGGCATCTTGATCCGCCGGACCGGCATGCGCCGCTGCGGCGCCCACCACATGCACCTCGCCGACGAAGCGAAAGCCCTTGCGGGCGATGGTGCGTATCAGCTTCTGCTCGCCGCCGCTGTCGCCGACGGCCTTGCGTGCCGCGTTGATGCGGCTTGTCAGGGTCGAGTCCGACACGATGCGGCCGCCCCAAACCGCAGCGATGAGATCGTCTTTGCTGACAACGCGGTCGCGGCTTTCGATCAGATGAACAAGAAGGTCGAACACCTGGGGCTCGACTGCGATCGTCTCCAGCCCGCGGCACAGCTCCCGCCGGTCGGTATCAAGCCTGTGATTGGAAAAAACAAGTTCCACGACGTCGCCCCGATTTCGACAGCGCTGGCCGATCTGAAGAAATAATCAAGCCAGCCTCAAGGATAAATCAAGCAGCCGGCAAGGCTTTATTGCCGCGGCGCAGGCATTCTGGGGGACCTGGTAGCGCATTGACCATTTGTAGGAGACCATGACCCAGATCCAGTCGCTCGGCGAGACCGCTCCTGTCCGGGACCGTCTTATCGGCCGCATTTTCGCATTCCTCTACGGCGTCGCGGCTTATGTCGTATTCTTCATCACCTTCCTCTACGCCATCGGCTTCGTCGAAGGCATGGTGGTGCCAAAGACCATCGACAGCGGCGCCGCGGGACCGACGGTGCAAGCCTTGATCATCAACCTGGTGCTAATGTCAATCTTCGCGCTTCAGCACAGCGTCATGGCGCGGCCGCTGTTCAAGCGCTGGTGGACCAAGTTCGTGCCGTCGTCCATCGAGCGCTCTACTTACGTGCTGCTCGCGAGCCTCGCGCTCGCACTCCTGATCTGGCAGTGGCATCCGATGCCGACGCCGGTATGGCAGCTTACTCAGCCCGGCCTCACCATGACAGTGATGGCACTGTCTTTCGTCGGCTGGCTGATCGTATTGACCAGCACGTTCTTGATCAATCACTTCGAGCTGTTTGGCCTGCACCAGGTCGCGAACAATCTCAGTAGCCGCGCCATGCCGGCGCCGCGCTTCCGCGCGCCGCTCTTCTATCGTTTCGTGCGGCATCCGATCTATCTCGGTTTCATCATTGCGTTCTGGGCGGCGCCGACTATGACCGTTGGTCGTTTGCTGTTCGCGACGGTAACGACCGCTTATATCTTTGTCGGCATCGCGCTCGAAGAGCGTGATCTGATCGACGTGTTCGGCGACGAATATCGACGCTACCGGCAGCGCGTGTCGATGCTGCTGCCATGGCGCAGGTCGGCTTAGCCGACATTTGAGAATTCCATGATCCAAGAACACGGGTGTCGGCTGGCTGGCCCACCGCCGCGCGGCGATGATGAAATGTCATTCTTGATGTGCCCGCTGACAGGGCATCCGTGCGAAGGCGGCCTTTCCCATTTATGTGAGGCCTACGGGTGCGCCCGTGAGGGTGGCCTCTCGCCGTACTCAAAAGATAGCCTATGAACGAATAATCCGGGTGTGCCGCTGTTATTCAGCGGAGGAACCGTGCTTCGTCAAATTTAGGAGTTGCTACGATGACGTATCAAGGCCAGTGCTTTTGCGGCGCGGTGACGATCAAAGCATCTGGCGCGCCGGAAGCCATGGGCTATTGCCACTGCCGGTCGTGCCGATCCTGGTCCGGTGGCCCGGTCAACGCATTCACGCTTTGGAAGCCGGATGCTGTGAAGATCACCGCTGGTGCGGAACATGTCGCCACGTTCCAGAAGACGCCACTCAGCCAGCGGCAATATTGTAAGAACTGCGGCGGCCACCTGATGGCCAACCATCCGCCGCTCGGGTTGACGGATGTGTTCGCGGCGACATTGCCAGATCTGAAATTTCAGCCTGGCGTGCACGTCAACTACGCCGAAACTGTTTTGCCGATGCGGGATGGACTTCTCAAGTTGAAAGACTTCCCCGCCGAGTTCGGCGGGTCGGGCGAAATCGTGCCGGAATAGCAAAGGTCCGGCGGCTAGCCCATTCGGCGTCCACGATAAATCCCTTATTCGTCGTGTTCTGTTTGATATTCGCGGTGTCGCCTTCTTCGGCGGCGTTATGGTGCTTTTCCGTCGACTTGACCGATTTATTCTCGGCAGCCTCGGAGTTGATCTCTTTGTCTATTTTACGTGAATTGGCAGGACCTTTGTTGCTCCGGTTGCCCGGAGGAACGGGCGGCATATTGCTTGACATGATTGCTGACCTCGGTTGAGCGCCTCGGCGCTGTTCGGAATGAACACTGTGCAGGCGATTTCGTTGCCGTCAAATCCGTCGCCGGGTTCAGAACCCGTGCACGGCCTGCGTCACGTGCTCGACCTCGGGCGGCGAGGCGAAGCAGTGGGCGACGAGCTTGCGCCATTCCTGAAAGTCGGCTGAGCCGCGGAAATCGACAGTGTGGTTCTCGACCGTCGCCCATTTGACGAACAGCCTGTAGCGCGAAGGCTTTTCGATCGAGCGTTGCAGTTCCATGCCGCTGCAGCCTTTGGCGCGCTTGAACACCGGCGCGGCGCTTTTCACGCCGGCCTCGAATTCCGCTTCCATTCCCGGCTTGACGTCGATCTGCGCGATTTCGAGAACCATGTTCCGCCCTTTGCTCCGTCCTGCAGCTGCTGCCGCGATGCGCGAATTTTGCGTCGCGGTCAAGGGCGGCGCTCGACAGTCAGCGCGACGCTTTAAACACGACGGGGGAGTGCCGACCGGACGCCGTTTCGCGGCCGCCGGCCGGCTTCAAAACGCGCATCAGCAAGAAGCCGGCGAAGGCCGGCACAATCAAGGCCGGTCCCGGAATGTGATATTGGCCGAAGATCATCTGGATGAGCGGCAGCCAATAGACCAGCTTGGCCAGCGTCTGGCCGAGCGTATCGAGCTTGCCGGAGGCGAGCAGCATGACGGCAAGGCAGGTGACGGCCAAGGTATCGTAGGACAATAGATACGGTACGGCGCAAATCGAGCAGGCGAAGAACAGCGCGTTGCGAAATTGCGGGTCGGCGTCGCGGCGATGTCTGAAAACAAAGAACGCGGCCGCGATCGCGCCGAGCGAGAAGACGGCCTGGACTGCCATTGCCGCCGCATAGCTCGCGCCGGTGCCGCGCACATTCATGAAGATCGTCGGGTAATAGGGCGTGCCGATCAGGCCCGGATCGGACAAGACGATATTCTGCGCCGGCAGGCCTTTTTGCACGAAGTCGATCCAGACCTGCGGTCCGAACACCGCGGTCGTTATGCCGACAAGAAAGAGCGCCGTGATGCTCGCCACGGCAAAGACGCGCCAGCGGCCGGACGCGACGAGAATGACAGGAAACAACAGGCCGAGCTGCGGCTTCAATGTGAGCAGCCCGATCAGCAGACCGGCCACCACAGGCTTGCGATCGAGCAGCGCCATGATCGCGAGCAGCATCGCCGCGGTGACGAACGAACTCTGTCCCGAGATCAAACAAAAGATGGCCGCCGGCGAGAATAAGATCGCAATGAGCAATCTTTTGTCATCGAGACGCTGGTCGCGGATCTGACGGCGCAATATCCAGATGAAGAATCCGAGGCCAAGCACGGTCCAGCACAGCAGCGCTGGAACATAGCCGATGCGGCCGAACGGCGCGGCGAGCAGCATGATGCTCGGCGGATAGGACCAGTTCTGTCCCAGATAGTCGGGACCGAGCAGCGCCGCCAGCGCGTCGTTATAAAGGTGCGGATCGTAGAACCGGCTCGGATCGGGCTGCCAGGCGGCGCGGCCATACATCCAGAAATTCAGGAAATCGCGGCCGATGACCAGCGTGGAGCCATCGCGCGGGAACGGCGCGATCCACGACATTTTCCAGATGTAAAAGATCGCGGTCAGGCCGGCAAAGGCGCTGCCGGCGATGATCAATACCCGGATGGCGCCATTGTCGTTTGGAGAAACCGCTGTGGTCGTGGCGGCCGTCGTTGCCATATTCGTCCTGAGGAAAGGGCTGCGGCGGACTATGACGCCGTGGCGTTGTCATTTCCTTACTGGACTTCGAGTCCTTACTAGACTTCGAGCCCTGCGAAGCCCGAATGGCCGGTCAGCGCTGCCACTTTGGCTGCGGCTGCGGCCCTTCCGGCCGCCTGCCTTGAAGCGCTAAACTAAGACGCCACATAGAATTTCTGCGACCCTCAATCTCACACACACAGGCAGATCATGATCGACGTACATTATTGGACCACGCCGAACGGTCACAAGGTAACGATTTTCCTCGAAGAAGCCGGCCTGAAGTACAAGATCATTCCGGTCAATATCGGCAAGGGCGAACAGTTCAAGGCGGATTTTCTCGCGGTGTCGCCGAACAATCGCATTCCGGCCATCGTCGATCACGATCCGCTTGGCGGCGGCAAGCCGATCTCGGTGTTCGAGTCCGGCGCCATCCTGGTCTATCTTGCCGAGAAGACCGGCAAGTTTATTCCGAAAGACATTCGCGGGCGTGTCGCCGCGCTGGAATGGCTGTTCTGGCAAATGGGCGGTCTCGGCCCGATGTCGGGCCAGAACAATCACTTCAGCAATTACGCCACCGACAAGATCCAATATGCGATGGACCGCTATCGCAACGAGGTGAATCGTCTTTACGGCGTGATGAACAAGCGTCTCGGCGATCATGAATATCTCGCCGGCGAATATTCGATTGCCGACATGGCCTGCTATCCGTGGGTGGTGCCGTGGGAGCGCCAGGGTCAGAAGATTTCCGACTTTCCGCATCTCAAGCGCTGGTTCGATGTTATCGCCAAGCGCCCGGCGGTGGTGAAAGCTTATGAGTGGACACCGAAGATCAATCCCGGCCAGGGCGGCATCCGCACCGCCGAAGAGCGCGCGATTCTGTTCGGTCAGACGGCGCAGTCGGTGACAGCCGCGGCCGCGACGCAGAGATAGATCAAACCGACAACGATAAAATAAAAATGGCCGGGCTCATCCCGGCCATTTCGTTTGTGGATGCATAGTGCCGCTATGTCGCATGTCCGGGACAAAGCCCCAGGCACGACGCCGTGGCTCAATCCTGCCGGACGATCACATGCGTGCCGACTTGCACGCGGCCGTAGAGATCGATCACGTCGTCATTCACCAGCCGGAAGCAGCCCGACGATACCGCCTGTCCGATCGTCTCCGGCGCGTTGGTGCCGTGGATGCGATAGACGGTATTGCCGAGATACATCGCGCGCGCGCCGAGCGGATTGCCCGGGCCGCCGGCCATGAAGCGCGGCAGATAAGGCTGACGCTCGATCATTTCGGGCGGCGGATGCCAATCCGGCCATTCGGCCTTGCGGCTGATCTGCAGCAGGCCCTGCCAGGTAAAGCCGTCGCGGCCGACGCCGATGCCATAGCGCAGCGCATGCGTCTGATCCTGGATTAGATAGAGATGGCGCTCCTGGGTGTCGATGATGATCGTGCCGGGCGGCTGCAGCGAACGGTAGAGCACCAATTGCTTCTGGAATTCGTCCGGAAGACTGGCGTTGTTGCCGTGGTCGACGCCGGGATCGACGTCCGGCGCGGTCACCGGATACTGGTAGACCGCCGCATTCGAATGCGGACCCGGCTGCGCCGGCACTTGTGTCGAGGCGAGGCACAACAGCGCCGCGCCGATCCACGGAACCAAGCTGCGAAAGCTTGCCATTCGTCCCACCCTCATTGTGCAGCTATTGTGCTGCGGATCGAGGTCCCCTTCAACTGCCGTTAGCTAATGGCTGGGCTGCCAAACACCTGTCCAATCACTTATGAGCGGCCCAATAGCCATGGCTACGATAGTATCATGGCAACGATAGTATCATGGCTACGGTAGTATCATGGTGCCTGCGGCGCGCCGTGGCGTGTCGTCTCACGGCGCGGCGCCGCCGAAATAGCCGGCGATCTTCCAGCCGCCGGCATCTTTAGCATAGCACATCTGGTCGCTGCCGAGGGGAGAGACCAGCTGCGCGTCGGCATAGCCGGTTTTGCCGTCCGGAGCGGCGATATGCAGGAACAGCGGATCGTTCGGATTGGGGCCTTGGCCGGTATCGGGCAACACGCGCACCAGATAGAGCCCGAGCTTCTCGACCACCGGTGAATCCGGCTTTGCCGTCTGGTGCAGCTCGACACCGTCTTTGTTGGCATAGCCCCATTCGGCCGGATCGGTTCCGGTCGCCTTGCCGAGCGCTTCCAGCTTCTGCGGATCGATGGCCGGGTCGGCCGGCGCGCAGAACACGCCTTTTTGTTGCGGCGATTCGGACGCCGTCGGCTCATTGGCATAGCCGGCCAGCGTGTCCCAGCCCGAGCCGTCTTTGGCATCGAGGTCGACCGCCTTGGCGAGATTGTCAATTCCGGATTTATGCGGATCGGCGAGATCCTTGTCCTGAACCCAGAAGAAATTCTGCGCCACGACGAGCTTGGCGAGCGCGGCGCGGTCCTTCTTCTCGGCTACTTCGGCGATCTGTTTGCGCAGCGCCACAAAGCCTGGGTCGTTCAGCGGTGCCGGCGGCTTCACTGCGACGGGCTGATACGGTTTGATCGGCGCCGCTGGCGGTGGTGTCAGGTTCGGCAGTCCCGGCTGCTGCGCGAAGCCTGCAACCGGCAGAAGCAGGACGGCGGCAAAACCAAAAGCTGAAGCGATAAGCGGACGGCGCATCGAAAATTCTCCCGGTTCGATCTGGGCGCAATGACGTCAGCGTTATAGGCGAATTGCGACGGGCATGCGGCAGCCCGCCGCACCCTTAACGCAGCCGATGCAACGCCCTGTTTCGCGCTTGAAAGGAGCGGAAGCGCCTTGTTGGGGAACCCAGCCTTGACCGGAATGTTGCCGAGACGCACCGCATCATTATACCCCATGCTCGCATTCGATTATCTCTCCCACGACCAAGCAGGGTCTCATGCCAACGCAGATCGCTTCGCCTTATGTGTTTCCTATCTTGCTCCTGATCGGCTCCAACGCCTTCATGACCACGGCGTGGTATTGGCATCTGCGCTTCAAAGAGGTGCCGCTGTGGCAGGTCATTCTCATCAGCTGGGGCCTCGCTTTCTTCGAATATTGTCTTGCCGTGCCGGCCAACCGCTACGGCAGCGCCGCTTACTCACCAGCGCAATTGAAGACCATTCAGGAGGTGGTCACGCTCTCGGTCTTCGCCGTGTTCTCGGTGGTTTATCTGCAGCAGTCGATCACCTGGAATCACGTCGTCGGATTCGCGCTGATCGCAGGCGGCGCGTTCTTCGTGTTTCGCGCGCCGCTGTGACTAAGCCATGCCGCTCCGTTCAGTCCGGACTTTGCGGCCTTCGCTTGTGGCACTGTGCGCACTGAATTTTTTCATGGCCGATGTGACGGCGGGACTTGGGCCGTTTCTCGGCGTCTTTCTTCAGGCGCAGCATTGGACGCCAGCCGAGATCGGCGTGGTGATGACTGTCGGCGGCATCGCTGGAACGGCGGTGACGACGCCGCTTGGCGCACTGATCGATCGCACACGCGCCAAACGCGCGATCGTCGGTGCCGCAGCGATTATGATCACCGCAGCTTCTATCGCAATTCTGCTGCGGCCGGATTCCATGACAGTCACCGCCGCGCAAGTTGCGACCGGCATTGCCGGCGCGGCGGTCGGTCCCGCCATCGCTGCGATCACGCTCGGTCTGGTGCATCAGCAGGGCTTCCCGCACCAGCTCGGCCGCAATGAGGGCAGCAATCATTCAGGCAATGTGGTTGCGGCGGCCCTTGCCGGGGCTGCCGGCTACGTTTTCGGTCTCGGCGCGGTCTTCGTCGTGCTGGCGATCATGGCGCTGTGCGCGGTCGCCGCACTGCTGCGCATCGATCCGAACGAGATCGATCACAAAGCCGCACGCGGCGCCTCTGAACATGACGGCGAGGGGATTGCCGGATTTGCCGTTCTTCTGCGCTCGAAGCCCCTGATCGTGCTCGGCGTGACGCTTACTCTGTTTCATCTCGGCAATGCCGCGATGCTGCCGCTGCTCGGCCAGGCCGTCGTCGCCAAGGGCCAAGGCAATGCCAGCGCGTTCACTGGCGCCACGATCGTCATCGCGCAAATGACCATGGTGCCGGTAGCTCTTATTGCCGCGCGTCTTGCCGAGGCACGGGGCTATTGGCTCGTCTTCCTATTGGCGCTGGTCGCATTGCCGGTGCGTGGCGTCACCGCTTCGCTGGTGACCGGAACATGGGGGCTCGGACCGGTGCAGATTCTCGACGGCGTCGGCGCCGGCATTCTCGGCGTCGCCGTCCCGGGTTTGGTCGCGCGGATCCTTTCCGGCACCGGACATATCAATGCCGGCCTCGGCGCCGTGATGACACTGCAGGCTATCGGCGCCGCGCTGAGCCCGACGGTCGGCGGCGTCATTGCCGAACGCTATGGCTATCGCGCGGCGTTCCTGGCGCTCGGCGCGATCGCGCTGGCGGCGCTAGCCTTGTGGCTTGTGACACGGCCGATCATGGCCGGACCTTGCGGAAATCACGCGAGCGAGAACGCGGTCGAGACTCTCGTTTGACCTGAAGAGTTCCGGACCAGCCTGCCGCACTCACTCCGCCGCCTGCATGTCGGCGGCGTCGATGAAGCCGCCGGCCTGACGCCGCCACAGCGCGGCGTAATGGCCGTTCAGCGCGATCAGCTCGCGGTGGCTGCCTTGCTCGATGATACGGCCGTGGTCGAGCACGACGAGGCGATCCATCTGGGCGATGGTCGAGAGCCGGTGCGCGATGGCGATTGCGGTCTTGCCGTCCATCAGCGTGCCGAGCGACGACTGGATGGCGGCTTCGACTTCGCTGTCGAGCGCCGAGGTTGCTTCGTCGAACACCAGGATTGGCGCGTCTTTGAGGATCACGCGCGCGATGGCGATGCGCTGGCGCTGGCCGCCGGATAGTTTGATGCCGCGCTCGCCGACATGGGCGTCGTAGCCGCGGCGGCCCTGCCAGTCTTCGAGATCGGGAATGAATTCGTCGGCATGCGCGAGCTTGGCGGCGCGCGCGATCTCGGCGTCGGTCGCATCAGGCCGGCCATAGCCGATATTGGCGCTGATCGAGCGGTGCAGCAGCGACGTGTCCTGCGTCACCACCGAAATCTGCGCCCGCAGTGACTCCTGGGTCAGGTGCGAGATGTCTTCGCCGTCGATGAAGATCGCGCCGCCTTCGAGGTGGAAGAAGCGCAGCAACAGATTGACCACGGTCGATTTGCCGGCGCCGGAGCGGCCGACCAGGCCGATCTTCTCGCCGGGCGCGATCGTCAGGTTGAAATCTTTGAGCACGCCGGTTTCGCGGCCATAGCCGAAGGTCACGTTCCTGAATTCGATGCAGCCCGACTTCACGGTGAGCGGCCGGGCATGCGCCGGATCGGGCAACTGCAGCGGCCGCGCGATGGTGAGCATGCCCTCCTGCACCACGCCGACGTCTTCGAAGATTTCGGTGATACGCAGCGCGATCTGTCGCGACATATTGGTGAGTTGCAGGGTCAGCGGCAACACCATGGCGATGGCGCCGACCTCGATCTTGCCGAAGCGCCACAACAGCAGGGCCAGCGCCCCCGATCCGGCGATCAGCAGCGCATTGAGCACGTCGAGCGTGACGCCGAACACCGTGAGCAGGCGCTGCGAGGCGGTGAACAGGTCGACATGGCGGTCGACGGCGTCGCGCACATATTGGTCCTCTTCGCGGGCGCGGGCGAACAGCTTCACGGTCAGGATGTTGGTGTAGCTGTCGACGATGCGCCCGGTCAGTTCCGAGCGCGCGATAGAACTGACCTTCGAGCGCTCGCGGATCCGCGGCACCAGAAAATAAAGCAGCACGGCATAGCCCGAGAACCACAACAGGATCGGCACGGCGAGCCAGCGCTCAGCCGAAGCCGTCAGCGCGATCGCCGACACGCCATAAACGATGATGTACCAGACCGCGCTGATGGTCGCGGTCAGCGTCGAGCGCACCGAAGGCGCGGTCTGCATGACGCGATTGGAAATGCGGCCGGCGAAGTCGTTCTGGAAGAAGGCCCAGCTCTGCCGCACCACGTGCCAATGGGCTTGCCAGCGCACCAAGCCGGTGAACGGCGCGGCCAGCGCCTGGTTGTTGACGAGGTAGCGCAGCAGCATCATGCCCGGCCGCAGCACCAGAACGACGACGGCCATGCCGAGAAGCCACGGCCAGCCCTCGGCGAAGAACCGGTCCGCCGGTATTTTGGTGACCATGGTGACGACGCGGCCCATGAACCAGGGCACCGCGCTGTCGCTCAGCGCCACCAGCAATTCGATCACGAACAGGGCCGCAAATAGCCATTTCGCCTGCCGGGCAAAGTGCCACAGGAAGGCGATCAGGCCTGCCGGCGGTTCCGGATGTTCCGGCGTCGCGGTCGGCGTCAGGAATCGTTCGAATTTTGCGAACATTTGCGGATGGTTACAGGCCGCATATAGGCGGCGTCAATGAAGGCTCCAAGAGGTGAAGAAGCGGCGAAATTCAATTCGCGCACCGTGCTGCCAGCAGTTTTGCCGAGTTCATGACAGCGGTCCTGACCTATTAGCGCATGAGCGGCCGTGCCAAATTTGCAGACCAAGAAGAAGAAAAGCCGAAAGAAAAACACCACGAGGGAACGAAAGGGGAGGACCATGAAACGCACCGGTTTCATCGGCGCGCTCGCCGTGCTTCTCGCAGGTGCCGTCGTCACGCTCGCGGCAAGTACCGCGGCGGTGATGGCGGAGGATTATCCGTCGCGTCCCGTCACCATGATCAGCGGTTTTCCGCCGGGCGGTCCGACCAACTCGCTGGCGCGCATCTTGGCCGACGGCATGGGGCGGGCGCTCGGCCAGTCTGTCGTGGTCGAGACGGTAAGCGGCGCTGCCGGCACGATCGCCGCGGGCCGCGTCGTTCACGCCGATCCGGACGGCTATACAATCGGTCTCGGCAACTGGTCGAGCCATGTCGGTGCTCCGGCGCTCTATAAGCTCGACTACGATGTGCTCAACGATCTGCAGCCGATTTCGCTATTGGCGACGTCGCCGCTTTGGATCCTAGGCAAAGAGGCGATCCCACCCAATACGGCAGGCGAACTCCTTTCTTGGGTCAAGACGAAGGCGCAGCCGGCGAGTTTCGGAACGGTCGGTACGGGCAGCGCCGCGCAGCTTTGCGGTATCTATTTCCAGCAGAAAACCCACGCGCGGCTTGATTTCGTGCCCTATCGCGGCGCGGGCCCGGCCATTCAGGATCTGGTCGGCGGCCAGATCGACTTGGCCTGCCTCGAAGCGACGTCAACTCTTCCCTACGTGAAGGCGGGCAAGATGAAGGCCTTTGCCGTATTGGGCGAGCAGCGTTGGTCAATGTCGCCGGACACGCCGACCATGATTGAATCCGGGGTGCCCGGATTGAGCATCTCGTTCTGGCATGGATTGTGGACGACCAAGGGCACGCCTGCGAACGTCGTCGGGCGTCTCGACAACGCCGTGCAAACGGCATTGGCCGATCCGGGTGTGCGCAAACGGATCGAGGCGCTTGGCCAAATCATATTCCCGAGCGAGCAGCAGAATCCCGCCGGGCTGGCTGCGTATAACAAAGCCGAGATCGACAAATGGTGGCCGATCATCAAAGCCGCTGAAATCAAGACCGAGTAGCGGACAGACGCGACGCTCTGCCGTCGAAATGTCTTCCACTCATTCCCGCGTAAGCGGGAATCAAATTCTTTCTTGAGAGAAAATCCGGCTCCCCGCTTTCGCGGGGACGCGCGGGTTTAACCCCGATCAATTCTGTCAAGAGCGATAAAGAATCTGCATCAGCGGCGCGTGCGCGCTCGCCATGCCGATCGATACGGCGGTCAAGGCCACTACCAACGAGATGGCAAGCCCAAGGGTGGCGAACAGCTCGATGCCGGCGCGCCGCCGCTTGGCCAATGATTTTTCCAAAGTGGGGGAAGCAAAGCCGATCTTCCCCGAGAGCCCGGTCATGGTCGTAATCCTCGTCGCGGTCCTCTTCGCCAGACACACGACGTTACGCATCGATTGGCGAATCAGTATTTGCGTTGATGCAGAGATTCGCGCGGGAAGCCGGCGCCGGCTCGGCCGAACTGCGGCGAAGCCATTGAAGAATGAGGGCAAAATCGTGATTTTGGTTAATGCTTAGTTAACGCCGGGGAGTCGAAGAGCAAATCAGTCCCAGTGTGTCTTTGCTGTCACGCTGAAAACTGCAAGCCGGCGCTACGCCAGCGCGACAGCCGCTGCCGGACGAAATTCCATCGACACATAGCCCGGCTCATCGGCGACACGATCGAGCCAGGCGCGAATCGCCGGAAACGACGTGAGATCGTAATCGCATTCATGCGCGACATGAGTATAGGCATAGAGCGCGATGTCGGCGATGGTGTAGCGATCGGCGGCGAAGAAGTCGTGCAGCGCGAGATGCCGCTCCATCACGCCGAGCGCGCGATTGCCTTCTTCCATCCAGTCTTCGAGCGCATGCTGCTGCAACTCACGGCCGCCTTTGACCAGCGCCAGCCAGAAATAGGCCGCGCCGATATTCGGTTCGAGACTGTGCTGCTCGAAGAACATCCATTGCAAAATCTCGGCACGGTCGATGCGGTCCTCGGGCGCAAGCGGCGTGCCGCCGGCAAGGTACCAGAGGATGGCGTTGGATTCGGCGAGATAGCGGCCGGGCGCGACTTCCAGAAGCGGCACTTGGCCGTTCGGATTCTTGGCGAGGAATTCCGGCGTGTGACTCTCGCCCTTGAGAATGTCGATCTCGACCAGACGATAGCGCACGCCAAGCTGCGCCAAGGCGAGCCGCGCTTTGTAGCTATTGCCGGATCGCTGCATCGAATAGAGCGTCAACATCGCCGCTTCCGAATTTGCCGCTGCCGAATTTGCGGTTGCCAAAATTCCTCGCACCAGAGCGAGACGGCGGCGTATCGCGCAACTGTTGCGGCCTTGCGACCTCAACGCGGCGATGTCGTGGCCGAATTAATGGCCGCGTTACGCGTTGCGGTATTTTCAGCTGCAACTTGGTTTTCCGACACCACCTCGCTCGGTGCTGCGCCTAATGTACTGGAGGCGTCGGAGAATGCCACTGAGAAACCAAATCCGCTGCGCTGCAATATGAGAATAAAAATTGCCAGCATGGCCGGCACGCCGAGTGGAATTAGACTTATTTGAGCGAGACTGCGGGCAACGAGCGGCATCAGCCACAGCGCCGCGAGCAAGGTCTTCTCCCACGGTCCGAAGTTGCGGATGAGACCATCTACCGCAATGAAAGCAATGGCGGGCGCCAGCACCATCATGTCGTAATCGAAGCTGTAAGGCGTGGCGAGAATGGTCGCGAGACACAAGGCCGCGGCCTTCAACGGATAGGGCGCGGCGCTGCGCCACAGCCAGACCAGAGCCGCGCCGACACCGAGGGTCACCGCGGCTTGCAGCAGATAAGCAAGCGGTATCGGCGCGCCCCACATGCGGGCCCAAGCGAACACGCTCTGGATTTTGTACCAGCCGGTATTGCCTTGCTCGAGCACGACGGTGCGCGTGAACTCGGTCGAGGCAAGAAAGGCATGCCACACGCCGGCGCCGAAGGTGAGCGTGGTGGCGAGCGTTAACAGCGCAACCGTCACAGCGGCCGACGCAAAACATTTCCAGCGGCCACTTACCGCGAGCACGAGCGGGATCAGCAAACCATATTGCGGCTTGTACACGAGGAGGCCGAGCAAAAGGCCGGCCACGATCGGTCGGCGGTCGAGCGCGACCAGCGCGCCGCCCAAAAGCGCCGCGGTGAGGAAGCCGTTCTGGCCGTGGCCGATATTGATCAGCACCGCCGGGAAGGCGAGGGCGACCAGGAGCCACAGCGGGTCGCGACTTGTTGCTCCGCCCCTTTGGGGGAGGAATGCTTTCAGGATCGCGCCGATCGTCAGCACATAAAGCCCAAGCGTCACCGCCTGCCAGATCGCGAGCGCCAAGCCATAAGGCATCCACGCCAGCGCCGCGGCGACGAACAAAAAGAACGGCGGATAGTGCCAGCCGTAGAATTGCGTAGCCTTGCCGAAGAGCGCCTGTTCGCGCGCGAATTGCAGCGGCGGATCGAACGGCGCCTGCGGCTTGCCTTCCAGCACGTAAGTGCCGGCGGCATAGACATTGGAGAAATCAGTGCCGAGCGGCCGGCCTTGGCGGTCGATGACGCCATTCGCAGTCACGACCAAAAACAGAATGCCAGCGGCCGAGGCGATCAGAACCGCCGCGGCGACAAGCCGGATGCGCTCTCGCGTGAGCCAGTCGCCGCTCCGCAAGCTTTCGCGCGTCCGGTCCATTGAGGAGTCCTGATGGCCTGATCGGGGCATTAGGCCAGGGCGGCCTTAACGGACTGTTGCGGAACAGGCGCGACCGCCGGAAATGCCGGATATGTGAGGGTGGAATGCGGGATTAAAGCTTGCCTGAGCAGGCGACCGCCTTTAGGAAAACCGCGGTTGTTCAACCCAGGAGAATTGGAGACTCGCAATGGCCTTCATCGCGGACCAGATCATGCGCATCAAGCCGTCGGCTACCATCGCCGTCACGGATAAAGCGCGTGCGCTGAAAGCCGCCGGCCGCGACGTCATCGGCCTGGGCGCCGGCGAGCCCGACTTCGATACGCCCGAGAACATCAAAGAAGCCGCGATCAAGGCGATCCGCGACGGCAAGGCGGCGAAATACACCGCTGTCGACGGCATTGCCGAGCTCAAGGCCGCCGTGTCGAAGAAGTTCAAGCGCGAGAACGAGCTCGACTACAAGCCATCGGAGATCATCATCGGCACCGGCGGCAAGCAGGTGCTGTACAATGCGCTGATCGCCACGCTCAATCCCGGTGACGAAGTGATCATTCCGGCGCCCTACTGGGTGAGCTATCCGGACATGGTGCTGCTCGCCGGCGGCACGCCGGTCGAGGTCGTCACCACCATGAAGACCGGCTTCAAGATGCAGCCGGAAGATCTGGAACGGGCGATCACGCCGAAGACCAAATGGATCATCTTCAACTCGCCGTCGAACCCGACCGGCGCGGCCTACACCAAGGACGAGCTGAAAGCGGTGACCGACGTGCTGGTGCGGCATCCGCATGTTCACGTCATGTCTGACGACATGTACGAGCATCTGGTCTACGACAATTTCAAGTTCTACTCGCCGGCGCAGCTCGAACCGCGGCTCTATGAGCGCACGCTGACGGTGAACGGCACGTCGAAGGCCTATTGCATGACCGGCTGGCGCATCGGCTATGCCGGGGGTCCTGAGCAACTGATCAAGACCATGGCGATGATCCAGTCGCAGTCGACGTCGAACCCGACGGCGGTCGCGCAATGGGCTGCGGTCGAGGCGCTCAACGGGCCGCAGGACTTCATCCCCAAGCACAACAAAATCTTCAAGGAGCGCCGCGACCTTTGCGTCTCGATGCTCAATCAAGCGAGCGGCATCCAGTGCCCGAAGCCGGAAGGCGCGTTCTACGTCTATCCGTCGTGCGCCGGCACGATGGGCAAGACGGCGCCGAGCGGCAAGAAACTCGAAAACGACGAGGACTTCGTCACCGAGCTTCTCGAGACGGAAGGCGTCGCTGTGGTGCAAGGCACGCCGTTCGGTGTCGGCCCCGCGTTCCGCATTTCGTATGCGACCGCGACCTCGGCGCTGGAAGAAGCCTGCACGCGCATCCAGCGCTTCTGCGGCAATCTGCGCTGAACGATAAATCCCCGCAAAAAAATGGGCGGCTGCATGTCATGCAGCCGCCCATCGTGTTTTTGTAAGCGCGCTCTTGTTTGACGTGCGCGCCTTTGCCGCGTGCGTCTAGCCGGTCGGCGGCGCGATCTCGTCGAGGCTCTTCTGCCGCGCTTCGGGGCCGAGTCGCGTCACCGAGACCGCTGCGACGAACAGCAAGGTGGCGAGACAGCCGAACACCGTAGTGAGGCCCCAGCCGTTCTGCACCCACAGGATGGTCGGCATGATGAATGCGGTGGCCAACCGGCCGACGCCCGCGGCCCAGCCGAAGCCAGATGCTCGCGCGTTGGTGGGGAACACCTCGGAGGCGAAGATCTGCATCGAATTGCCGGCGACCTGGACGAAGAAGATCATGACGAAACCGGCCACCATGAGCTGGGCGGCCGTCTCGGCATTGGCAAATACGATCGCCATCAATCCCGCGGCGATGAAAGCGCAGACCGAGGTGATCTTGCGGCCGAATTTGTCGAGCGCATACATCATGAAGAGGCTCGCGCACGGCACGGCGAAGTTCATCGCCAGCGTATATTGCAGCGACTTGGTGATCGAGAATCCCTTGCCGTTCATGATGTTCGGCAGCCAGGCGCCGAGCCCGATGGCAACTCCGAAGAATGCCGTGAAACAGATCATGCCGGCGATGACGCGGACCGGGAACATGCGGAACACGACGCTGAACGGATCGCTCTTGGTGTCGCTTGCGGCGTCGGTCGACAGCGGCTTGGTCGGCCCGGCAATGCCGAGCTTGCCGAGCACGTCGAGCGCCTCTTTGCCACGGCCGTGCGTCGCCAGATAGCGCGGCGATTCCGGCAGCGTGAAGCGGAACACCCACACGATCAGCGCGCCGATACCGATGACGAGCCACACCCCGCGCCACGCATATTCCGGCGTCGTAGCAAGGCTGCCGAACAGCAGCACGACCGCGGTTCCGATCGGCCACACGCAGGCGCCGCCGATGAAGTGGACGATGGCGAGGATGCGGCCGCGAATGCGCTTGGGCGAATATTCGCCGGCATAAGCGAAGGCGAGCGGTTGCTCGGCGCCTAATCCGATACCGGCGATGAAGCGGCAGACGATCAACAAAGTGACACTCGGCGCGAACGCGCCGAGGATGGTGAAGATGCCGAACAGCAAGAGGTTGAACTGATAGATGAATCTCCGTCCGAAGCGGTCGGAGAATTCGCCCTGGCCGGCGGTGCCGAAAAACAGTCCAAAAATGGTAGCGCTGCCGATGGCCGCAACTTCGGCTCCGGTCGCGAATTTGGACTGCAGGATAAAGGGAACGAGCGAACCGAAGACCGTGAAGTCGATGACGTCGAAGAAATAGCCCGCGGCGATGAGCCCGATGACTTTGCGATGGAGCGGCGAGATTTTCGCGTCATCCAAAGCCGCGCCGACGAAATTCTCGATTGATTGTGCGCCGGGCGCCGCAGCGCCGATGTGCGCTGCCGTAACAGTCGCCATGCCGTCCTCCCCGTGATGCCCCATCCGGCCGCTTGTGCGGCTCTGTGGCAATTTATGAGTGTGGAAGGGCGGCTATCGCCTGTCAATGTGGTTAAGGCGGCAGTCGTGCGGTAGCTGATCATTTCTTAAATGGCACGGTAAACACTGCAGGCAGCCGCGGGCCGGATTATCAGCTTCTCCAGGCAGCCATTTGCCTTCTCGCCGCGGTCACCGTCCTTCAAACTGCAAAATATAAAGCCCGGCGTTCGAATCCGTCACATACATCACGCCTTCCTTGTCGACGAAACAATCGCAGGACTGCACGACTTGCGGCCGGTTCGGGCGCGGATCGTACATGCGCTCCGGGTTCGGCGGCACGAAATAAGCGGTCTCGCGCGGCGCGAACGGATTTTTGATGTCGTAGACGCGGACGCCGGCATTGTGCAGCGTGGCAAAAATATATTGCGAGCTGACAAAGTTGCCCGGCCGGTTTTCCCAGAGATTATGCGGGCCGAAATTGCCGCCCTTCTTGCAGTAATCCGCCTCGTCGGGGACCGGCATGGTGGCGATGCTCACGGGGTTACTCGGCTCGCGGACGTCGAACACCCAGATGTAGCGCGGCCCGAGCTTGCAATCGGCGAAATTGGCCTCGTCGGCAACGACCAGGAGATTGCGGTCCGGCAGCGGCAAAGGCGAATGGGTGCCGCCGCCGAACGGCGGGTCCCAGTTGCGGTAGGACACCATCTTGGGCTTCGCCGGATCGCCAACGTCGACGATCGCCAGGCCGCCGTCGCGCCAGGCGCTATAGGCGAGATTGCCCGCGACCAATGCATGATGCAGCGCATAGCGCCTGCCTTTGACCCAAGTCTGCGTTTCGCCGCCGGCGGTCCACATCCCGGGCAACCAGAATTTGCCGACCATTTCCGGCTTGGTCGGCTCCTTCATGTCGACGATGACCAATATGTGGTCGGAATATTCCGGCAGATGCACCGAGACATAGGCGTAGCGTTCGCCGACATACCAGATGCGATGCGGGCCGAGCCCGCCCATCGGCAGGAACGCGATCTCGCGCGGAGCCTCGGGCTTGGAAATATCGTAGACGCGAAGGCCGCTGGTGAACTTTTGTCCCTGCAGCGCCTGCCCCGACGTTCCCTGAAAATAAGATTCTTGCGTGACCTGCATCGTCCACACGCTCGGTCCATTGACCGCGAGCAAAAGATCGCCGTGGGTCTGCAAATGATGCGCCCGCGTATTCGGCGGGCAGGGCATGAACTGCACTGGTGTCGGCTTGGTCGGATCGCGCACATCGATGACGGTGATGCCGTTACTAAAGCCATGGCCGATATAGGCGTAGCCGCGATGGACCATGAGCTGCACGCCGTCGCCGCGGCCGCCCTGGTCGCTATGGCCGAGGAATTTGATGTTGCGTGACGCGACGGCGTTCATGAACGGTCCTCCCCATTGTCCTCTTTGACGTCATCGTAATCGTCGATCATCCCCGCGCATAGCCGCTCGAAAAACGGCGTCGCTTCGGATGACCGGGACAAGCCCGGCCATGACGCGGTAGAGTATCGCGGACGATGCAGGGAAGAAACGATGGCGAACGAAACCAACTCACAAGGCCTGATCGCGGTCGACAAGATGGGCGCGAAGGTCCTGTTCCTCAATCCCAAGACCTATGAAACCGAAGTCGTGCTCGACGGCTTCAAGCGTACCGTGCACGAACTGCTGGTGGTGCCGGCGACCGGCAGCCAACCGGCAATGGCTTACGTGCCGATCTTCGGCGACGGTATTCACGGCCGCAATCCCAATCCGCAGCACGAATTATGCGTGTTCGATCTCAACAAACGCGCCCAGGTCGCGACCATCGACCTTTATCCCTATATCGCCCCGCACACGCTCAAGCTCGGGCCGGACGGATTCATCTATATTACTTGCGAGAATTCGGCTGCGGTGGCGGTGATCGACCGCAAGGCCAATAAAGTCGTGGAAGCGATCGATTCCGGCTCGACCAATGGCCACCGCCTGATCATTTCGGCCGACGGCCAGCGTCTCTACACCGAGAACGAGGAAGATGGCGCGATTTCGGTGATCGATCTGCCGAAGCGCAAATTGCTCGGCAAGATCAAGACGCCGCGCCCGCTCGCCGGCATCGCGATTTCGCCGGACGGCGGCACTGTGATCGCGGTCGACGATGCACAGCCGACTTTGTTTCTGATCGATACGCAGGCCGCCAAGGTGCGCGAGGAGATCGTGCTCAAAGACGTACCGAAAGCGGCGCAGATCGCGCGCTACGCGCCGGACAACAGCCTGATCGGTGTCACCAGCCTCAACAGCGGCACCGTGAGCCTGATCGATCCGTCGTTCAAGCAACAGACCGCGATCAAAGTCGGCTCGCAGCCGATGGATATGGCGTTTCACGGTGACGAACTGTTCGTTGCCTGCCAAGGCGACGGCTCGGTGCATATCGTCGACATTCCGAACAAGCGGCACAAAGGAAGCTTCAAGGCTGGCACCGGCTGCGAGTCGCTCGGATTCTTTTAGAGACGCCGCCGTTAATCGGAGGCTGCAACGATGCGATGGCCTTCACGATGGTCTTCATGGTGGCCCTGGCTGCCGCCCGGCCACGGCGATGTTGAGGCCATCGTGACTGTTGTTTTGCTCGTAATCATTTTCGCCGTCGGCATCATCATCGGCCCGCGCTACCTCAAGAACTGGAGTCCGGCGGGCTTTGGGCCTAGTTGGCGTTGCACTTATCTGCCGGGCAGCGAACCTGTCTGCGTGAAGAAGTAGCGCACAAAAACTGCCTGATGACGGTGTGTGAATCAGCTTCGCGCCGGCTGACAGTTAGCGGCGGCGGCTTCCCGGCGTTCCTTCTCCTTCAACTGCATCAAAAGCACAAACAGCTCGTGTGACAATTTCTGAGGCGGCTTGTAGCGCTCGCGCAATCGTTCACCGACCATCTCCTGCATGATCCGATGCAGGGTGATCGGCCCGTCAGCCTGATGGTCGACGCAACGTTCGTCCGTCATCGTGGAAAGCCGGCCTCGAGCACCCCCGAAACGATAAATTGGCAAACGGAATCTGGTTCCCAGGCGCCGCGCCACGCAGCCGCATGCCTGCACAGCCACGAGCGCCAGACACGCGGCGCAATTTTGCCCAAAGTGGCAGAGACGCGGCGAATGATCTCGCTTATGATGGCCGCGAAGTGGCCCATAGCGGGCCGGGGCTAAGGAGTAAGAATATGTTTTGTAAGGTTTTTTCAGCCAATTTGACCAAGTCCGTGGTGGGCGTGGCCGCCCTTGTCGCGGTGCTCGCGGTTCCGGCCAATGCTCAACCGCGGCGCGTCCAGGTTGGCAAGCTCGCGTGCTCGATTTCGGCGGGCGTAGGCCTCGTCGTCGGCTCGCAGCGTAATGTGAATTGCAACTTCCAGCCCGATGGCGGTCCGCCCGAAGCCTATACCGGTACCATCACCAAAATCGGTCTCGATGTCGGCTTCACCACCGGCGGCGCCATGGTGTGGGGTGTGTTCACCGACACCAATCGCTACGCCGGCATGCTGAGCGGCACTTATGTGGGCGCGCAGGCGGAGGCGACCGTCGCCGCCGGGCTTGGCGCCAATGTTCTGATCGGCGGCTCGAACCGAGCGGTGGCGCTGCAGCCGGTCTCGGTTCAGGGACAAACCGGCTTGAATATCGCCGCCGGCGTCGGCGCGCTGGATCTGCACTTCGCGCAGTAAGATCCCGCCCGACCCGAAGGGCGATTGCCGTCTTTTGGGAAAGAACATGCGCAAAAAATCAGGGGCGCGATGATGCGCCCCTTGACCGCCCCCGCCGCCGCCTGAAACGATAGCTGCCTGATAGGACTTGAGCCCGCGACCTAACAGCGGGCATGTCCGCGAGGTTGTTGCGGGAGGTTGTCATGGCAACTAACGGCGGCAATGGAAACGGCGCAACGAACGGCGGAAGAGCCGGTGGGCCTCGCTGCGTCGCGCTGGTCGGTCCCTTTCAAAGCGGCAAGACGACACTGCTCGAGGCAATCCTGGCCCGCACCGGCGCCATCCCGCGCCAAGGCGCGGTGGAGGCCGGCAATACGGTCGGTGACGCCAGCAAGGAAGCGCGCCACCACCATATGAGCGTCGAGCTTACCGTCGCCACCACGAATTTCATGGGCGACGCTTATACGTTCCTCGATTGCCCCGGCTCCGTCGAATTCGCTCACGATATGCGCGCGGTGCTGCCGGCGATCGACGCCGCGATCGTCGTCTGCGAGATGGACGAGAAGAAGATTCCGCAGCTTCAGCTCATCCTGCGCGAACTTGAAGCGCAAAAAGTGCCGCGGCTCCTTTTCGTCAACAAGATCGACAAGGCTGATGCCGGCGTGCACGACGTGCTCCATCTGTTGCAGCCGGCGTCGCGTACCAAGCTCATCCTGCGGCAGATCCCGACCTTCTCCGGCGACATCATCTCGGGCTTTGTCGATCTCGCGCTCGAACGCGCCTTCGTCTACAAGGAGCACGCGCCGTCGGAAGTCGTGCCGCTCGAAGGCGACAGCGCCGACCGGGAAAAGACCGCGCGCTTCTCGATGCTGGAAACGCTCGCCGACCATGACGACGAACTGATGGAGCAATTGCTCGAGGACATCCAGCCGCCGCGCGACAAGGTGTTCGACGATCTGACCCGCGAATTGCGCGAAGGCCTGGTCTGTCCGGTGCTGATGGGGACGGCGACGCGGGCCAACGGCGTGTTGCGGCTGCTCAAAGCGCTGCGCCATGAATCGCCCGGGATTGCCGAAACCGCCAAACGGCTCGGCATCAAATCCGGCTATGACGCCGTCGCCTATGTACTGAAAACCCAGAACACCACGCATGGCGGCAAAATGTCGATCGTGCGCTTGCTGGCCGGCCAAGCCGGCGACGGCACGACATTAGTATCGGGCGACGAGGAGGCGGGCCGCGTCGCCGGCACCTTCAAGCTTGTCGGGCAGACCAGCGAAAAGCGCGGGCCGGCAACGCTCGGCGAAACGGTCGCTTTCGCCAAGCTCGACAAAGCCAAGACCGGCGACACGCTGTCGGCCGGCAAACAGCCGCATCCGCCGATCGCCAAGATCGAGCCCTATCCGCCGGTTCTGGCGATCGCGATTTCGGCGAAGGAGCGCAAGGACGACGTCAAGCTCGGCCAGGCGCTCAACAAGCTTGCCGAGGAAGATCCCTCGATCGTCATCGTGCACAATCCGGAAATGCACGAAGTGGTGCTGTGGGGTCAGGGCGAGATGCATCTACGTGTCGCAACCGAGCGCTTGAGCGACCGCTACGGCGTCGCCATCGACAAGCGCACCCCGAGCGTCAATTATCGCGAAACCATTCGCAAGCCGGTAAGCCAGCGCGGCCGGCACAAGAAGCAATCCGGCGGCCACGGGCAATACGGCGACGTCGTCATCGAGATCAAACCGATGCCGCGCGGCGCGGGCTTCACTTTCGAGGATAAGATTACAGGCGGCGTGGTGCCGCGAAATTATATTCCCTCCGTGGAAGAAGGCGTCGTCGACGCCCTCAAGCACGGCCCGCTCGGCTTTCCAGTGGTCGATCTGCATGTGGCGCTGGTCGACGGCTCCTATCATACCGTCGACTCCTCCGACATGGCGTTCCGTACCGCCGGCCGCATCGGCATTGCCGAAGGCCTGCCGCAATGCCAGCCGGTGCTGCTCGAGCCGATCTATACGGTCGAGATCGTCTGTCCGAACGACGCCACCGCCAAGATCAATGCGTTGTTGTCGGGCCGCCGCGGCCAGATTCTCGGCTTCGATACGCGCGAAGGCTGGGACGGCTGGGATGCGGTGCGGGCCATGATGCCGGAATCAGAAATCGGCGATCTCATCGTCGAGATCCGCTCGGCGACCGCCGGCGCCGGCACTTTCACCTTCAAATTCGATCACATGGCAGAATTGACCGGGCGCACCGCCGACCAGATCATCGCCGCGCGCCGCGCCGCGGAGTAGTTTTCTTCGCTCGTCAGACGTTCTGCAGCCCGAGCACCGCCGCGGTATCGGCGCGCACCTTGCGCGTCAGATCGGCGTCGCCGATCAGCGAGTGCCCGTAAGACGGAATGATCTCCGTCAGTTTGGTCTTCCAGCCGTCCGATAGCTGCCTGCCAAAGCAAAGCTGAAGCACCTTGATCATGATCGCGGCCGCGGTCGAAGCGCCGGGCGAGGCGCCAAGCAGCGCGACCAGCGAGCGGTCGGCCGCCGCAACGATCTCGGTGCCGAATTTGAGAACGCCGCCCTTTACCGGGTCGCGCTTGATGATCTGCACCCGCATGCCGGCGACTTCGAGCTTCCAGTCCTTCTGCTCGGCGCGCGGATAGAAAGTGGCCAGCGTGCCGAAGCGGTCCTTGGGCGATTGCACGACCTGTTCCACCAGATATTCGGTGAGATCGAAATTGTGCAGGCCGACTTCCATCAACGGAAGGATATTGCCCGGCCGGATCGACATGAACAGATCGAGCAGCGAGCCGTGCTTGAGGAACTTGGTCGAGAACCCGGCATAGGGCCCAAACAAAATGTGACGCTGGCTGCCGATGATGCGGGTGTCGAGATGCGGCACCGACATCGGCGGCGAGCCGACCGATGCCATGCCATAGACCTTGGCATGGTGCCGCTTGCTGATCTCGGGATTATCGGTACGCAGCCAGATGCCGCTCACCGGAAATCCAGCGTAACCATAAGACTCAGGGATGCCCGATTTCTGCAGCAGCGGCAGCGCGCCGCCGCCGGCGCCGAGAAAGACGAATTTGGCCTGCGCCGATACCGAGCGGCCGCTCGTCAGGTCGTGCGCCTCGACGTGCCAGCCGCCCGCATCGCGATGCAGATGGGTGATGCGGTGCGAGTAGTGAATGGCAAAGCCACTCAGCGTCTGCAGATAAGCGATGAGGTTGCGGGTGAGCGCGCCGTAATTGACGTCGGCGCCGGTGATCATGCGGGTGGCGGCGACATCCTGGTTGACGACGCGCCCCTCCATGACGATGGGGACCCATTCGCTCAGGGTCCGCGCGTCCTCGGTATAATCCATGCCGCGGTAAAGGTGATGCGCGGTGAGTGCGGCATGGCGTTTCTTGAGAAAGTCGACATGGGCCTTGCCGTGGACGAAGCTCATATGCGGCACGGCATGGATGAACAGGTCCGGCGAGGCGATGGCTTTCTTGCGGATCAGATAGCTCCAGAACTGCCGCGACAGGTCGAATTCAGTGTTAACCTCGAGCGCTTTGGAAATGTCGATGCTGCCGTCCGGGCGCTCGGGCGTGTAATTGAGCTCACACAAAGCCGCGTGGCCGGTGCCGGCATTGTTCCAGGCGTCGGAGCTTTCCAGCGCCGCCCCGTCGAGCGTCTCGAAAATCTCGATGGAAAGTGACGGATCGAGCTCCTTGAGAAACACCGCCAAAGTGGCGCTCATGATGCCGGCGCCGACCAGCACGATGTCGGGATTGCCGCTCGAAGTTCCGTTCATGGCTTTGTCTCCGGTGCTTCTGTCTCGGAAGGCGCAAATGTTTCAGAAGGTGCCAATGTCTCAAAAGAGCGACGCATTAGGTCTTCGGCTGAAACGGCGCAGCCGTGCCTTGCGCCAGCACCACATAAACGCGGCGCCATGGCTCCTGGTCGACCAGCTTCCATTTGTGGCCGCCGCCGCTTGTGTCCTCGGCAAGCAGGATATCGCCGGGATGCAGAATGAAATGCTCGCCGCCGCGGGTCTCGAAATCGAGCGTGCCGGAGAGCGTTATCACCAGTTGCCGCACCGGAGCATCATGCCAGGCAAAACTGCCGCCCGAGGCGGTCTCCTGGAACGATACGGTCGTCACCGGCAATTTGCCGGTCAGCGCGTCGCCGCGCACGCCCTGTTCGAGCGCGATGACGCCCTCTTCGAAATGGGAATTATTGTCGGCTCCGGTCCAAAGGCGCACGCAGCGAATCATAGTCTTGGCCTTTCACGGAACGGCTCTCCGGCATCATGCGCTGTATCGGCGATGATATCGTTGAACCCGGTCTTGTGGTCGCGGCTTTCTAAGCGGTTCCCGATGTTTTATTACGCAAACATGAAACAAAATATTGAATTTGATGGGCGATAATTCTGTCAAGGAGAAGCTTGCGGCTTTGCTTAGGATTTCGTTGAGAAAATTTTTCCGAATCAGGCGTTTAACTGCCCGCCGGGATGCATACAGGCCAAGCCGCCCGGGCCACGATCGCCAAGTCGGCCAACGGATCGAAAATCACCGGCCGGGCCGCCGGTTCAGGAGAGCTAAAATGAGCGATTTTCGCACGGAGACCGACAGTCTCGGCGAGGTGCGTGTTCCTGCCGACAAGTTGTGGGGCGCGCAGACGCAGCGCTCGCTCGAACATTTCAGCATCGGCAAGGATATAATACCGCGGGAAATGATCGACGCTTACGCGATCCTGAAAAAAGCTTCCGCCAATGCCAACTACGCCGCCGGCCGGCTCGACGGTAAAATCCACGAGCTGATCGTCAAGGTCTGCGACGAGATACTCGCCGGGCAGCACAACATCATGTTCCCGCTGCACGTGTGGATGACCGGCAGCGGCACGCAATTTAACATGAACATCAATGAGGTGATCTCGAACCGTGTGAGCCAGCTTGCCGGCACGCCGCTTGGCAGCAAGATGCCGGTGCACCCCAACGATCACGTCAACATGTCGCAATCCTCGAACGACACGTTTCCGTCGGCGATGTATATCGCCGCCGCCATCGGGGTGAAACGACACCTCATCCCGGCGGTGAAAGCGTTGCATGATTCCATCGCCGCGAAGGCAGCCGAATGGGATGACATCATCAAGATCGGCCGCACCCATATGCAGGATGCAACGCCGCTGACACTCGGCCAGGAATGGTCCGGCTATGCGGGCGTGCTCGCGGACGATCTCGATCGGCTCGAAGATTGCCTGAAGACTGTCTACCACTTAGCTTTGGGCGGCACCGCCGTCGGCACCGGCATCAATGCCGAGCCGGGCTTCGCCGAAGCCGCCGCCGCCGAGATCGCCAAGCTGACCGGGCTGCCCTTCATCACCGCGCCGAACAAATTCACGGTGCAAGGCTCCCACGATGCGCTGGTGCAGTTGTCGGGCACGCTGCGCACACTTGCGGTGTCGCTCTACAAGATTGCCAACGACATCCGGCTGTTATCCTGCGGTCCGCGGGCCGGCTTCTACGAGCTTCTGATTCCGGAAAATGAGCCGGGCTCTTCGATCATGCCGGGCAAGGTCAATCCGACGCAATGCGAAGCGCTGACCATGATCGCGGTGCAAGTGATGGGCAACGACGTTGCGGTCGGTTTCGGCGGCGCCAGCGGCTATCTGGAAATGAACGTCTACAAGCCGCTCATGATCTACAACATCACGCATTCGATCACCGTCATGACCGACGGCTGCACCAATTTCCGCAAGTTCCTGGTGGAGGGCACCAAGCCCAATCTGAAGAAAATCAAGGAAGACGTCGAGCGCTCGCTGATGCTGGTGACGGCGCTCGCCCCGGTGATCGGTTACGACAAGGCATCAAAGATCGCTCATTACGCGATGGACAACGATCTCACGCTCAAGGCGGCTGCGCTGAAGCTCGGGTTCGTCTCCGAGGCGGAATTCGACCGCGTCGTCGATCCGGCCAAGATGGTCAAGCCCTATGTCGCCACCGGGCGCTAGAACCTGATCCGGAAAAGCGGCAACCGGTTTTCCGAAAAGATCATGCGCAAACAAAACCCAGAGTGAGGATGCTGATTGGACGAAAAATCATCCCACTCTAGCGCGGCGGCGCTGGAGGATATCGCGCTGTTGTCGGCTTGCGCGCGGCTCCTGTTCGAAAACGGCGAAACCACGCGCTGGATGATCGGGGCTATTGAACGGCTCGGAACGGCTTTGGGATTCCGCGCTGCGGTCTATCCGCATTGGGGCGAGTTGATCGTCCGCATCGATGACGCCACGAGCGTGCGTTACGACATCATTGCCGCCTCGCCATTCGGCGTCGATATGAGCAAGGTCGCGGCGACGATCGCCGTCATCGACGAGCTTTACGATGGCCGTATCGACGCGGTGCAGGCGCGGGCCGCGGTCGACGCTATCAGGCAGCGCAAGCCGGTCGCGCTGCCGCGCTTTGCCTTGATGGCGGGCGCAGGCGCCGCCGCGCTTGGCGTCATCTTCGGCGTGGCCGCCATCGCGGCCGTCCTCATTATCGCCTGCAGCGCCGCTGCCGGAGGCTGCCTGCGTCGTTTCCTCTCGTCGGTCGGCAGCAATCCGTTCATCCAGCCGTTCTGTGCTGCCTTGCTTGCCGGTGCGATCGGGGTGCTGGCCGCCCGGTTCAATGTGAGCTCGGCGCAGCTTGTTGCGGTTTGCCCATGCATGGTGCTGGTGCCGGGCCCGCATCTGCTCAACGGCACCATCGATTTGACGCGCGGGCGGATCGCGCTGGGCGTTTCGCGTGTCGCCTATGCCGGCGGCATCACGCTTGCGATTTGCGCGGGCCTCATCCTCGGTCTTGCGCTTGGCGGCGTCGTTCTGCCGGTATCTGGCGCAATGCCAAGCGTGCCGCTTGGCTACGACGTTGTCGCCGCCGGTATTGCCGTCGCGGCCTACGGCACGTTTTTCGCGTTGCCCTGGCGCATGTTGCCGCTTCCGGTCCTGATCGGCATGGCGGCGCATGCTTCGCGCTGGGCCGTCATCATTTTGGCCGGCGGCAGCGCCGAAACCGGAGCATTGGTCGCCTGTCTGCTGGTGGGCATCGTCGTCACGCCGGTTGCGAACCGGCTGCACCTGCCGTTCGCGGCCTTCGCTTTTGCTTCGGTGGTATCGATGATTCCGGGTGTCTATCTGTTTCGCATGGCCGATGGCTTTGTTCAGCTCATGAATCAGGGCCGCGCCGCACCCTACGACCTTCTTGTCGGCACCGCCGTCGATGGCATAACCGCGCTCTTGATCATCCTGGTCATGACCTTCGGCCTCATCGTGCCGAAAATGTGCATCGAGTATTTTTATCCGCCCTATGCCGAATCCTCCGGCAAGCCGGTCTAGAGCATGGTCTTTGCGGAAAACTGGATTCCACTTTTCCGGATCAAGCTCTAGCCCGCCTTGATATTCGCGAACTTGATCACCTTCGCCCATTTGGTGGTCTCGTTGGCGATGAGTTGGCCGAATTCCTCGGGCGATTTCGGCATCGGCACGCCGCCGAGATCGGTGAGGCGCGTCTGCATTTTCTGATCGGCGAGCGCGGCGTTGATTTCCTTGGCAACGCGGTTGAGGATTTCCGGCGGCGTGGTCTTGGGCGCGCCGATGCCCTGCCAGGCAAAGGCTTCGTAGCCCGGTACGAATTGTGACACCGGCGGCAGATCGGGCAGGACGGCAAGCTTGTCGGCGCTCGACACCGCCAGCGCCTTGAGCCGGCCGGAGCGAATGTGATCGATCGACAAGATCACCTGGTCGAACATCACCTGGACCTGGCCTTCGAGCAGATCTGTGATCGCCGGCGCGTCGCCGCGATAGGGCACATGCAGCATGTTGACGCCGGTCATCATCTTGAACAACTCGCCGGCGAGATGTGGCGTCGAGCCGATGCCGCCCGAGGCCATGTTGAGCTCGCCCGGATGCGCCTTGGCATAGGCGATGAGCTCAGGCACCGAATTGACCGGCAAAGACGGATGCACCACCAGCACCTGCGGATTGCGGTCGATGCCGCCGATCGGCGCGATGTCGCGCACCATGTCGAAATCCGGCGCCGGATTGAGCATGGCGTTGATGACGTTCGGATTGGCAATGAACAAAAGCATGTAGCCGTCCGGCGTCGCGCGGGCGACGGTTTCGGCGGCGATGCTGTTGCCGGCCGCGCCGCGGTTCTCGACCACGATCGGTTGGCCGAGCCGCTCTTGAACCATGGCGGCGGTGAGGCGCGCGATGATGTCAGCGGTGCCGCCGGGCGGAAAGCCGACGATCAGATGCACCGGCCGCGACGGATAAGTGTCGGCGTGGGCGCTACGGATGACGGCCGGCAGCGCAAGCGCGCTTCCGGCTAGGCTCAAGAATTGACGGCGATGAAGCTTTTTCATGGCGGCGCACCATAGTGCGCCATTCTGCTCTGTAAAGCGTCTTTATCCTTATGCCGGAGCCACTATGCCGCAGGCGCTATGCAGCAGCTCTGGGCTCGCCGCCGCCGGGCGGCGGAACCGGCACGCCGTCCGCTGAGTATTCGTTAAGCTTATTTCGCAACGTGCGGATGGATATGCCGAGCACATTCGCCGCATGCGTGCGATTGCCGAGGCAATGTTTGAGCGTTTCCAGGATCAGGTCGCGCTCGACCTCGGCGACGGTGCGGCCGACGAGCCCGCGCGAAACCTGCTCGGCGGCAAAAGCGGCATGCGCCACCGCCGGCGCGTTTTTTTGCTGGTCGAGCCGGCTGCCGTCCGGCGTCAGGATCGCTTCCGACCCGATGTCATCGCCGGTCGCCATCAGCACCGCGCGGTGCATGGTGTTTTCCAGTTCGCGGACATTGCCGGGCCAGTAGTTCAGGGTCAGCGTGCGGCGCGCCTCCTGTGACAACGAGCGAGCCGGGACGCCGTTCGCCGCGGCATATTTCTTGATAAAGTATGCGGCGAGTTCGAGCACGTCGGCCGGGCGTTCTCGCAAGGGTGGGATTTTCAGGTTCACGACATTGAGCCGGAACAGCAGGTCCTCGCGGAACGTGCCCTCGCGCACCGCTTCCGCGAGATTGCGGTTCGAGGTGGCGATGATGCGAATATCGATTGCCACCGGCCGGGTGCCGCCAACGCGGTCGACCACGCGCTCCTGGATGGCGCGCAGCAGCTTGGCTTGCAGCCGCACGTCGATCTCGGAAATCTCGTCGAGCAACAGCGTACCGCCATTGGCCTCTTCGAACTTGCCGATGCGGCGGGCGACGGCGCCGGTAAACGAGCCTTTCTCATGACCGAACAGCTCGGATTCGAGCAGCGTTTCCGGAATCGCGGCGCAGTTGACGCAGATCAGCGGTTTCTTCGCGCGGCCGGAGCGAGCATGGACGTAGCGCGCCAGGACTTCCTTGCCGGTGCCGGATTCGCCGGTGATCAGGACCGACGCTTCGCTCGCCGCGACCTGCTGGGCCAGTTTGACTACGCGCGCGGTGGCGTCATCGCGATAGATCAGATCGCGCGAATCGTCGGCCACGGCGGCGAGCACGGCCGCGATCAATTCGGCGTCGGGCGGCAGCGGGATATATTCTTTGGCACCGGCATGGATCGCGGCGACTGCGGCGCGGGCATCGGTTGCGGTGCCGCAGGCGACGATCGGGGCGTGGATGCGTTCGGCCTCGAGCGACGCGACAAGCTCGCGGATATCGAGCGCCACGTCGACCATCAGCAGGTCGGCGCCGCGGCCCGAGCGCAGCACGGCGAGCGCCTGGCTGTTGTCCGCGGCATGGGTGACGAGCGCGCCCTTCTCCATCGCGATCTTGGTCGCGGTGGAGAGCTGGCCGTTAAGTGAGCCGACGATCAGAAGGCGCATGAAAGGTCTCCGGTCCTAGGTCTCTCTGCTCGCCGCAGCGCGGCGAGGTCGACAAATGATGATGTTTGACGCCGCGGTTGGTGCCGCATGATTACCGATCAGCCTTGATGATTTCCGTCATGGTGACGCCGAGCTTTTCTTCCACCAGCACGACCTCGCCGCGGGCCACCAGACGGTTATTGACGTAGATGTCGATCGCTTCACCGACCTTGCGGTCGAGTTCGAGCACGGCGCCGGGCCCGAGCTTGAGGAGATCCCCGATATCCATCTTGGCCCGGCCCAGCACGGCGGACACCTGAACCGGGACGTCGAACACCGCTTCGAGCTCCGAAGCGATATGGTTGACCGGTCCGTCGGCGGCTGCCACAGGCGGCGCGTCGACCTGCGCTTCGCCGGCTTCAAGATTCGGCAGCGGGACTTTGGTGTCGTCGTCGTCACTCATCGTGACCTCCTAAAACTCATTTTCGAGCAACTCGCGCCCGTTCGAGCGGCTGTTGCGCGGCTCGGCTTGTGGCCCGACTTGCGGCTCGAGCTGCAACTCGGCTTGTAATTCGTTTTGGAACTCGGCTTGCAAGTCGGTTTGCGGCTCTGGCGGCGGTGCGAACTGATCCGCAGCGCTCGCCGGCGCCGCTTGTTTGCGGCGCGGATCGGGACCGGCGAGATTGCGGCGGGCGCCGATATAGCCGGTCACTGCATCGCCGATCACGGCATCGGTCGAGGCATTGTCGCGATTGACGCCGCCGTCGGCCCATTCGATGCGGCAATCGCCGACGGCGATATCGGGCTCGGCAAGCACGACCAGGCGGCCCTCGAAGGTGCGGGCGCGGGCGATGTCCTCGAGCTTCTCCTTGGCCGTGGCATAGACCGCGTCATTGACGCGCACGACGATATGCGGCGCGGCGACGAGCTGGCGGAAACAGTCGCTCGCCAGCGCCGCGATTTCGGCGAACGGCTCGCGCGCCACCAGGGTCGGCGCCAGCTTGCGCGCCACCGCGACCGCGACTTCGACCGCTTCGCATTCGAGCCGCGCCTCGATCGCCTGCAGCGCCTCGTTCGCCGCCGCCATGCTCTTGGCCACATTGTCCAAGGTCGCCGCGATCCGGCGGTTGACCTCGACTTGGGCGTCGTTCTGGCCCTGCAGGTAGCCGCGCTTGAGACTCGCGGTCTCGACTTCGGCAAGCTTCACCTGGTGCTCGGCGAGCGTGATCATCGGCTCGACCGGCTTGCGCGGCCCGCCGGCGAAGTCGGTGTCGAACATGAATTTGGTCGGTGCCGTCATCCGCATCGCCTCAGTAAATCAGCTCTTCTTCGCCGCGGGACTTGGAGATGACGATTTCGCCCTTGGCGCCGAGATCCTTGGCGAGATTGACCAGCAGCCCCTGCGCCTCGTCGACGTCGCGCAGCCGCACCGGGCCCATCGCCTGCATGTCGTCGAGCAGCATCTTGGCGGCGCGCGACGACATGTTCTTGAGGAAGAACTGGCGCACCGGTTCGGCGGCGCCCTTGAGCGCGATGCCGAGCTTGTCCTTCTCGACGTGGCGCATGAGGGTCTGCGCCGAGCCGGTATCGAGCTTGGTCAGATCGTCGAAGGTGAACATCAGCGTCTTGATGCGCTCGGCACTCTCGCGGCTGTCTTCCTCCAGCGCGGTCAGGAAGCGCGTTTCGGTCTGGCGGTCGAAATTGTTGAAGATTTCGGCCATCACCTCGTGAGCGTCGCGGCGGCGCGTCTGCGACAGATTCGACATGAATTCGGTGCGCAGCGTGCTTTCGAGGCGCTCAAGGACCTCCTTCTGCACCAACTCCATGCGCAGCATGCGATTGACCACGTCGAGCGCCAGGTCTTCGGGCAGGATGGAAAGCACGCGCGCGGCATGTTCCGGCTTGATCTTCGACAACACTACGGCGACGGTCTGCGGGTATTCGTTTTTCAGATAATTGGCGAGAACCTCTTCCTGAACGTTGGAGAGCTTCTCCCACATGTTGCGGCCGGCGGGGCCGCGGATTTCTTCCATGATATTGCCCACCCGTTCGGGGGGCAGATATTGCTGCAACAGCCGCTCGGTCGCCTCGTAATTGCCCATAATGGCGCCGGAGGCCGACATCCGCGACACGAATTCGAGCAGCAGATTTTCGACCAGTCCGGCTTCGATCGTGCCGATGGTCGACATCACGACGGAAATCTGGCGCAGCTCTTCGTCGTCAAGCAGGTTCCAGACGCGCGAGCCGTGTTCCTCGCCGAGCGCGAGCATCAGGATCGCCGCGCGCTCGGGGCCGGTCAGCTGACGTTTTTGCGCGCCCTCGGGAAGATTGCTGGCGAGCTGGGCCAGCAGGCTGGTGACCTCCTGGGTATTGGCCTCCTTGGTGGCGCTGTTATCGGGGGTGTCGGGCATGGGGGTGATCAGGCTGCCGGCATTTCATGCAGCCAGTGGCGGATGATGGCGACGGTTTCTTCGGGGTTCTTGTCGGCGAGCTCGCCGACTTTCTTGACGGATTGGGCGTGAACCTGGCCTTGGATCTGGGCGATATCGATCATCTTGGCGGCCATGCTGGGCTCGCCGGCCTTGCCGGGGTCGACATCGCCCGCGGCGACGAGCGCGCCGACCGTTCCGGGAATGACTTCCATGCCGTTGTGCATGAGCTTCGGCTCTTCCGGCGTCACGATGCGCCGCACCAGGGGCCGCACCACGAAGAGCAGGACGACGAGGCCGAGCACGCCCATCACCACCATTTCGATGGCGCGCATGATGTCGTCCTTGGTGAAGTGCATCGTTTCGAGCCAGCCGGTGGGCTCCGGAATGTTCATCGTCGGCGTGTCGGCAAAGCGCAGATTGACGACATCGACCTGATCGCCGCGCTTCTGATCGAAGCCGATCGCGGAACGCACCAGCGTGGCGATCTGATCGAGCTCTTCCTTGCTGCGCGGCTGATAGGTGATATCGCCCTTGTCGTCCTTGCCGTAACTGCCGTCGACCAGCACCGCGACAGAAAGCCGGTTGACGCGGCCGCCTTCGATCACCTCGGTCTTGGTGACGCGCGAAATCTCGTAATTGACGATTTCTTCCGACTTCCGGCTCTGGTCGTGCGGCGCGGCATCGGCCTGCGGCTTTGGATTGGCGCCGGGCAATTCGTTGCCGACAGTGACCTGCTGATTGTTTTCGCCGTTTGAGTTGGTCTCCTCGCGGGTCTGGCTCGAGCGGATGACACGGCCGTCGGGGTCGAACTTGTCCGAAGTCTGGGTGATGCGGTTGAAGTCGAAATCGGCATTGACCTGCACGCGCGAATGTCCGGGGCCGACGACTGACGACACGATCGTCTCCACCTGCTGCCGCAGGCGCTTTTCGTAAGCCGCCTGCCGCTCGTCGGCACTGACATCGCTGCCGGTCTGGCTGTCGGTGGCGCCGTCGGCCAGGAGTTGGCCCTGTTCGTCGACGATCGAGATGCGTTGTGGATTGAGCCCGTTGACCGCGGTGGCGACGAGGTGGCGGATGGCGCGCACTTGCGCCTGGTCGAGCGAGCCGCGCACTTTGAGCACGATCGAGGCGGACGGCTCGACTTTGTCGCGCGAGAACAACGGCCGCTCCGGCATGACCAGATGCACGCGCGCCGCCTCGACGCGGTCGAGTCCCTGGATGGTGCGGGCAAGCTCGCCCTCGAGCGCGCGGAGACTGTTGATGTTCTGCACGAAGCTCGTGGTGCCGAGCGCATCCGACTTGTCGAAAATCTCGTAGCCGACGCCGCCGCCCTTGGGCAGGCCGGCCTCGGCAAGGGTCATGCGCAGCCGCGCCACGCGGTCGACCGGCACCATGATGATATTGCCGTCATTGCGCAGCTGGTAGGCGACGCCCTCGCGGTCGAGCTCCTTCACGATGGACGCCGAATCTTCGAGCGCCAGGCCGGTGAACAGCGGCGTCATTTGCGGCGTGGTGACCCGCATGATGACGAAGGCGAAGAAGCCGACGAGCGCGACCGTCACCGCGGCCATCGCGGCGATACGCGGACCGCCGAGCGTTTTCACGAACTCGATTAGACCTTGCACCGAGCCTTCCCCCGCGGAGCGAAGCGACGCGTCGCGTTTCACTCGGCAAGATTTGCCCGGTTGATGGTTAGCGCCCGGTTAATAAATCGGGCGGAGACGCACAAAAGCGCAGCCACCGGTCAAACCGGTGCCGTCAAAACCGCCAAGTCCGTTAAGCGAACGTTACTGGCGGTATTGCTGAATGCGGGTCGTACGTAGGCCGGCAAGGCCATGCTGGTCGATCGAATATTGCCAGGAGAGGAATTCCTCGACCGTCAGCGTGTAGCGGCTGCACGCTTCTTCGAGCGACAGCAATCCGCCGCGAACGGCGGCTACCACTTCCGCCTTGCGGCGGATGACCCAACGTTTCGTCCCCGGCGCCGGCAGATCGGCAATCGTCAGGGGCGAACCGTCCGGCCCGATCACGTATTTAACCCTCGGGCGATGGGCTTCGGTCATAGCACTCTCACCAACTCGACTACTCACAGAGGCCGACCATACGCACGCCCACTTAAAATTTGCCTAAGCGAAGCGTGCAATTGGGTGCAATCGCCCTTTTTGGTGGCGAGAAGCAGTTTTTTGGCGATGCGAGAGCACATGGCGGCCACCGGGAAGGATCGGTTCCCGGCGAAAGGCGATATCCGCGGCTAGATCAGCGAGTTCAGCGTGTTCAGCGCCGAATTGATGCTGTTCAGCGTCGAGCTGAGCGCGGTACTCGTGCTGGTATTGACCCCCTGGATGGCGCTCATCGCGTAATCCTGTCCGCCGATGACGAGCTGCGGCGGGTTCTGGGTCAGGTCGACACCGGTGACGGTTCCGGTGACCTGCGGCGTGACCTTGACGGTCTGACCGGTGGCGCTGGTCGCGGTAACCGCGATCGTATACTGGCCGGCCGGCCAAGTCTGGCCGGTATTGCCGGTGCCGTTCCAGGTGAAGCTGTTGCTGCCGCTGTTGAGCGACGTAGTCCCGGTATAGACGACAGTGCCGCTCGAATTGGTGATCGTGACGTTGCCCGTCGCGGGTCCCGCCGAATTCAGATTCCAGGACGCCGGCCCGCTCGACGTCAGCGCTGAGCTCGATGCGTCGAGCGTGACATTGGAGCCGATCATCTGCATGGCCGAGGTGGCTTCGCTGGTCTGCTGCAGCGAGATCAGCGTCTGCATATTGGTGTTCATGTCCACCTGCTGCTGCACCGAGGCGAACTCGACCAATTGCTGGGTGAACTGATTGGTGTCGAGCGGATCGAGCGGATCCTGGTTCTGCAGCTGCGTGGTGAGCAGCGTCAGGAACGAGTCGAAGTTGCCGGCGAGCTGGTCGAGGCTCGAATTGGCCGCGTTCGAAGAGTTCGAACTGCTCGAATTCGACGTGTTGGTGGTGTTGTTCGTCGTGTTATTCGTGACACCGGTGGTCATGATCCATCCTCAACAAATACTGTTGCCATACATCGTTGGCTCGTTTGGGCGCCGTTCACACGCGAATATCGAGTCCGCCGCGCAGATTGAGCCGCGAATAGATCTGCGACGTATCGAGCGATGACAGGCTCGAATCGGGAATGACAATCTGCTGCGTGTTCGACTGCGCGCTATTGCCGTTCTGCCCGGAATTCTGGTTCGGCTGCTGCTGGCCGGCGAAGGACTGATCGCGCAGCGAGAACTGCATGCCGTTGTCGGAGGTTTTCAGACCCGCTTGTTCGAGCGCCTGTTGGAGCTGCGGCTGCTGATTCTGCAGCAGATTGAGGGTGTCCTGACGGTCGGCGGTGATATGCGAGGTCACCTGGCCGTTAGAATCGACGTCGAGCCGGACTTCGATGTGGCCGAGTTCCGGCGGGTCGAGGCGGATATCGAATTGGCTCAAGCCGGCCTGCGCGCGCGAGGCGATGGCGACTGGAAGGCCTGAAATCGATGCGGTGGGCGTGGTGGCGTTGGTCGCGGATGTTGCCGCCGCGCTTTGCGTTGCCGTGGCGGCGACATTGGCCGTGGCAAAGCCGAGCGTCGGGACTTCGCCGGTAGCGGTCTTGGTCGTGGCCGCGGTTTGCTGCCCCGCGCTGTCCGTTGATCCCGTTGCGGCCAAACCGTTGCCATGCGCGGCGATGATCGTCGTGCCGGTCTGCGCGGTCGCGTCGCTCGGCGCTGCCGCGGTCTGGTTCAGCGCTTGCTGGAAATCGGCTGGAACCTGCGCGCCATTTGCTGTCGGATCCGGAGCTTGTGCGGCAGAAGGCGCGGTTGCGGCATTCGCGGTGTCGTTTGCGGCTGTAGCATTGGTGGCGGCGGTGCCGGAATTCGTCGTGCCATTGGTATCCGCGCCTGTGCCTTGCGCGGCGTCCTGGCTGCCGTTCCGCAGCGTGACGATCTGCGCCCGCGCCTTGGTTTGTGCGCCGATTGCGATATTGGACGCCGCAGTTCCGCTTGAGCCCGGCGTCGAGTCGACAGCGCTGTTGGCGACAATGACGGTTGCCACCGGCGTCGGCGCATTGGTCGCGGCGTCGGAGCTTGCCGCCGTTTGCGTCGTGTCGGTCGTGGTGCTGTCGGATTGATCGCTGCCGGAATCCTTGGACTTCTTGGCCGGTCCTGGTTGGCCGGTCGCCGCCGCGTCGGTGGGTTGCGCATTCGCGGCAGCGGCCGCGGCTACGGTTACCGCCGTGGCATTGGCATCGGTGGCAGCCGGTTGCGTCGTATTGTCCTGCGGCGGGGTGCCGGCGGCCTGGTTATTCGGATCGGTCGCGTTTGGGTCCTGATTCGTCGCCGGCGCTGTGGTCGTGCTCGATGTGCCCGAAGCCTGCGTCGATGCTTTGCTACTACTCGCGTTCGAGGTGGATGAGCTGGTGCTTTTGGACGAGGAGCCGGCGGCGGTGGTGCCGGGCTGCTGTGCGTGACCACCGTTGTCTGCATTCGCGTTGGCGGATTTCGCGCTGTTGGTGCTTCCCGTCGGCTGCGACTGCGGCGGCGATCCGTTCGTTTGATTCGCGGGGCTGCTCGAAGAAGGACCGGCGCCGCCATTGTCGCCGTTTCCGCTGGAACTTTGACTGCTATTGCCGGGCGGACCGGACGCCGGCGCCTGCTGCGGGGGCGGATTGGCCGCGGGCGGCACATTATTGTTAGCCGGGCTCGTCACCCCGGCATCGAGCAAGGCCGCGAACGGCTGCGCGCTGACATTCTGATTCTGTGCGGATGCCGCGGCCGAAGGCGAGGACACGGCGGTGGAAGCGCTGGGCGCTATACTCGGCACGCTTGGCACTGTTGCGACTCCGGAAGCGACATTAGTCGTAGTGATTTGCTTGCAACCGGCGGGCCAGCGCGTTCTCCATATAAAACACAATAAATTCAATGGCTTGGCTTCACGAAGGTGAGCCTCTGACGGCAAGCTTTACGCGGCGGTCGGCAAATTTTGCCGCATTTCCCGATAAAAAACGGCTTTCCCGGGCGATTTCCGCTGGACGGGTGGTGGCGGGTGAAAAGGACCCCGGCCTTTATCCCAGGCATAGCGAAGCACCGGCCCGGCCCCTATAGTCTGGCCCCTATAGTAATGAGCGATCAACACGATACATGAACACAGACACACGGCCGCGAAGGCTTGCTGAAGACGTCACGCTGGACGGTCCATGCTGAACCCATTGCCATGCTGAACCTATTGGACCTCGAGGGCCGGCCGGCCGACACCAGGGTCGTCGTCGCCATGTCGGGCGGCGTCGATTCGTCGGTGACGGCGGCGCTGTTGGCCGATGCCGGCTATGACGTGGTCGGCATTACGCTGCAGCTTTACGATCATGGCGCGGCGACCCACCGTAAGGGCGCCTGCTGCGCCGGCCGCGACATTCACGATGCCCGCGCCGTGGCGGAGCGCATCGGCTTTCCCCACTACGTGCTCGACTACGAAGATCGCTTCAAGGAAGCGGTGATCGAGCGCTTCGCCGAGAGCTATGTCGCGGGCGAGACGCCGGTGCCGTGCGTCGAATGCAATCAGTCGATCAAGTTCCGCGATCTGCTGCAGACCGCGCGCGAACTCGGCGCCAAGGTCTTGGCGACCGGCCATTACATTGCCTCGCGGGCGCTGCCGGGCGGCGGCCGCGCGCTTTATCGCGCCCGCGAAGCCGAGCGCGACCAGAGCTATTTCCTGTTTGCGACCACGCGCCCGCAGCTCGATCTGCTGCGCTTTCCGCTCGGCGATCGCAGCAAGGCGGAAACGCGGGAACTCGCGCGCCACTACGGCCTTGCCGTCGCCGACAAGCAGGACAGCCAGGACATCTGCTTCGTGCCGACCGGACATTATGCGCAGATGATCGAGCGGCTGCGGCCGGGCGCGTCCGGCCCCGGCGACATCGTCGATCTCGACGGCCATGTGCTCGGCCAGCACGACGGCATTATTCACTTTACTGTCGGCCAGCGCCGCGGGCTCGGCATCTCGACCGGCGCGCCGCTTTATGTGGTGCGGCTTGACGCCACTTCGCGCCGCGTCGTGGTCGGTCCGCGCGAGGCGCTGCGCACGCGCCGCATCCGCCTGCGCGACATCAATTGGCTTGGCGACGGCACGATCGAAGACGCCATCGCGCGGCATCCCGAAGTCTTCGTCAAGGTGCGTTCGACGCGCGCGCCGCAGCCGGCTTGGCTGCATGCCGACGCCTCTGGCATTGAAGTCGAATTGACCGGCGGCGAAGACGGCGTGTCGCCCGGTCAGGCTTGCGTATTCTACGATGCCGCCGAAGGTCAGGCGCGCGTGCTCGGCGGCGGCTTTATCGCCAGCACCGTCGCCGCCGCGCCGGGCTTGAGCAAGCCCGACGTGGAATTAGCCGCTGCGGCCGCATTGCGTTGAAGTCCGTTAGCGTTTGAAGAAATGTTGCGTTGAGGCGTTGGTTCGGCGTCGGAATTGGGGGCGACTTTTGGGGGCGGACCTCGATAAGGATGGCGTCGCCAAAGCCTATGCGCGCTGGGCGCCGATTTATGACTTGGTGTTCGGCGCCGTCTTCGATCGCGGGCGCCAGGCCTCGATCGCCGCGGCCGAACGCATCGGCGGCCGGATCCTCGAAGTCGGTGTCGGCACCGGCCTGTCGCTGCCCGATTATTCCCGGTCGAATCGGCTGATCGGCGTCGATCTCTCGGCGCCGATGCTGCGCAAGGCCAAGGAACGTGTCACCGAGCATCGGTTGACCAATGTCGAAGGTCTCGCGGTGATGGATGCGCAGAATCTCGGCTTTCAGGATTCGTCGTTCGACGTCGTTGTCGCGCAATATGTCATCACCACGGTGCCCGACGCCGAGGCGACGCTCGACGAGTTCGCGCGCGTCACCAGGCCCGGCGGTGAGATTATTCTGGTCAATCATCTTGGCGCAGAAGACGGTTTTCGCGCCGCCTATGAGAGCGCCTTTGCGCCGATTGCGCGGCGGCTCGGCTGGCAAGTCGGCTTTCGCTGGGAGCGGCTCGAACAATGGGCTGCGCACCACGGCGGCGTAAAGCTCATCGAGCGGCGTCCGATGCCGCCGCTCGGGCATTTCTCGCTGGTTCGGTTCGGCAAGTTCAGCCGCGAAGCGAACTAACGGCCGCGGCCCGAGACGGCACTGGAGCGAAATGTTTTGGATTGAATCAGTTATCGCTCTAGCATCCTGATGGAGCATGATCTTTTTGGAAAACCGGTTTCCATCCTCGGATCAAGTCCGAGGACAGGCTTTTTCCGGATGATGCGCTAGCCGCGCCGCTCCGCTTCCCAATGCCCGGAACAGGCCGAAGTCGACGAGCGTCCGGTCCAATGTCCGTCGCCATAATCGCCGGAGAGATGGCCGGAGCCATTGGCGGATTGACCGCCGGCGCTGACGCCGACGCTGACATTGCCGCGCATGTCGACGTGTCCGGAGACGTTGAACGACGGGTCGTCGTAGAACACCCGGCCGTCGGCAATCCGCAGCGCATAGCGGTAGGCGCGGTCGCAGGTGCCGGAATTGGTCACGATCAGGACGCTCCAGGTTCCGTCATAGGGACCGCGGGCGAGCGCCTCGGACGTGCTGCCAGGCAGAGCCAAAAATGCGGCGCCGAGCACGCCGGCTGCCAAAGTCGCCGCTAAAATGCTGGTTTTTTCGATGACCATGCCTGTCTCCTGAAATAGCAATTCGATGGGATAACGGCGCGCAATTTAGGCTCTTTATGTTACTTTCCGCTGACCCGGCTTTTGACTTGCCTTTGGTCTTGGAAAGACAAGGAAACTACCCTAAATCTTGCCCCGCTGGCGCTGGATTCAAGGCCCGTTCAAGAGTCCGCTAAAGGGCTCTGGGGGTCCCATCAGCCGGTCCCATCTCATCTGCGATGGCGGAGTAGCTCAGTTGGTTAGAGCAGCGGAATCATAATCCGCGTGTCGGCGGTTCGAATCCGTCCTCCGCTACCAGCCTTTCTGATTGAACAATGGGCGCTTTCCAAAGTTTGCGCCTTGTACAAAAAGCAAGTTTGACAACTTTAGTCGGGTGGTTTGACAGCTTTTGTTCGCCGCCTGTTCAGTTCGGCATCGAAGGAAGCGACCACGTTCCGCATCTTCGGCTTGAGGTCAGCACCCTTGGCGTAGTGCCTAGCCATCTCGATTGTCTTTTGTCCCAGCGCATCGGCGATTGTGCGTTCGTCAAAACCGGACTCGCGCAAGATAACCGCCACGGTATGGCGCAAACCATACATTGTAAGTCCAGGGCCAATCGCTCCGGCTTTTTCCAACCTCAATCGTACAGGACGCCAAGAAGCTCGAAAGCCGCTCTCGGTCCACGGCTTGCCGTTCGAGTTAGCACATAGCGTGATCGCGTCGTGCGTTGGCGCAGAAGCAAGAATTTTTTTAAGCTCCTCAGGCGCTGGCCAATATACCGGCTCGCCCGTTTTGGACCGGCAAGTTGCTATCTCGCCGTCACGGTAGAAATTGCGTGGCAACCTCAATGCGTCTTTGGGTCCAAGACCCGTGAACATCATGACCGCAATAGCTGTCATTACATGCGGTGGGGCTTCGGCAAGGACGGCGTGACGTTCTTCATCGCTCCATGGTCGATTGGCCTCCGGCATATCTCTACGCCGGGGGATGTTTTTTACGCCTTCGGCCGGATTTAATTTTAGATAGTCCCGCTCAAGGCCCCAGGCGAATATTAATGAAAGCACCGCCTTGACGTAGTTTCCGAAGCGGCGGCCGTGCCCGGCCGCCTTATCGCGAATACGCACCACCAAAGGCCGATTGAATTTGACGAGCGGTGTACTGTCGATTGGCTTTAGGTAATCAAAGATGCGTTGGTAATCTTGGCGGGTGCGCGAAGCCAGATCAGTGAAGGCCCCATGCTGTCGATAGAGTGCAATGAGCATCCCGAGTGTTCCGGGCTTCGGTTTTACGGGGGCTTTCGTTGACGCAGATATGCGAGAACATTCCGCAAAAAACTCAGCCGAACCAAGCGGCGCTGCCTCTAGATCAACAGCAATCCTCGTGGCGCGATGATAGCATCGGCGTTTGCCGTGTCTGTCGGTAAAAATCTGAAAACCCTTTACCAACACCCAGGTCATTTAGCCCAACTTCTTGATGATTAACTCCACGTCCGGGTATTCGTGTCCGGTCTTGAGACTATCGAGCCATGCGTCGAGGTCGTGAACATCGTAACGTTCGTCGCCGTTCGGAAAGCGAATAGGCGGCGCACGACATTCCGATCTCGAAATCGTTTGACCGACCTGCCACAATGGGACGCGGCCTCGGTCTTGGTCAGCATTCGCTTCGGAATCACTACGAGATTGAGAATAGCCTGTCCCATGTTTAGGCTTTGTCGCTCGCGGCCGAGCTACTGAGCATCGCCAGACATTGTTGCCGAACATCGACAAAAATCTTCATCAGCGGCAACACAATGCACCGGACGCTCAAGGAAGCGCCGCATATTAGGAACGGTCGAAAAATCCGGCCAACCGGATTCGTCCCCTTGATTATTTGGGCCTCGTAGCAATCGTCGAACCACGCGACGACGATGAAAGCCGGGATAAGGGGACGGTTTGCGTCCAGCGACCGAGACCAGTGTTCGAGCCATCCACCCTTCGTCGCCAGTTTTGCAATTTCGCCAGCGTTTGAGGCTCGAATTTTGTAATTCTTGTTTAGTTCGTTGTAGACCTTGCCTGCCGTTGCCGTGGCCACGGAATACAGCCGCACCCCTTTGATATGGCGTCCAGCTATTTCTGCGATTCGAATATTTTACGCTGAATGGCATTGTTCGCTTCAACATTGCTGATTTCGGTAACCGCACAAAATTGTTGCTGGCTCAAAATACCTTCGTTAACTCCAACTCGGGGCTTGTGCATAATCACAATTATTATCATATCATCCGGGTGATGAAAAGAGGCCAGGCATGGAATTTGAAACTTTTTTTCGTCCCGTAGGGACACCAATAAACGTGCCGCCCGAGGCATTGGGGACGGCGGCCGAGTCCGATATCAATTCTCTCGTCCACAACGTCCGAAATATCCTTGATCGTGCCGATGCGGACCAAGCCGCCCTGACGAAACGGTATATCGAGGCCGGGCGGCAGTTGTGGAAAATCAAGCGTGTCTGTGACCACGGCGATTTTGGAGAACTTGCTGGCGCGTTCCTTTCCAGGACGTTCACGCTCCACGCTCCGCGAGTATATGACTTTGGCGAGGGCCTTTAACACAGCGGACGCCGCAACGAAAGTCCAGTTGGCTGGAACATTTCAAAGATGGGTGGAGCGCGGTTCTGGACGAGATCAGGAGGCTTAGGCCGGTTAAGCACATCGATTCACGGCCTCAAACCCGAGGATGCCGATCACAAAGTTCAACGGGGCGATATCTGGATGCTGAACGGCCACAGATTGATGTGCGGGGATTCCACGATTGCAACGGACGTTCAGCAACTATTGGCAGGGCAGATGCCGCATATCATGGTCACAGATGTTCCCTACGGCCGCGAATTCGATGCAGGATGGCGAGCAAGGGTCTTAGGACGCCCTCATCAACCCCGAAGCGTCATGAACGATGATCGAGCAAACTGGAGGGATGCGTTCGCGTTGTTCAAAGGTGACGTCGCTTACGTATACCACTCAAATATTGAACCCGAGGTCGTGATTGCCGGTCTTGAGTCGGTCGGCCTCATGCGAAAGGACAACATCATTTGTGTTAAGCCGCAATTCGTGATCGGACGCGGGAACTACCAACAGCAATATAAATCTTGTTGGTACGCTATCCGCAGAGGTCGAAATTCATATTGGAATGGACAGCGGAACCAATCGAACGTGTGGATGATGACCTCAAATCAAGGTGAACGAGATGCTCGCACCAATCATGGGACCCAAAAGCCCGTTGAATGCATGCTCCGCCCTATCGAGAATAGTTCGCAAGATGGAGATGCCGTCTACGATCCATTTGTCGGGTCGGGAACAACAATTATAGCCGCCGAGATATCAGGAAGGCGATGTTACGCCATGAACCTCGATCCAATTTACTGCGGTGTCGCAATTGCACGTTGGCAGCGTTTCACTCAATCGGACGCGATACTCGAAGCTACCGGACAAACCTTCGTCGAGGTGATGAGCGAACGCTTGCGCGGGGAAGGGGCGGCCAAGCCTTCGATGGTTGCCGCCTAGGCATCAACGTAACGGGGCTTGCCCCCCGTGTTGTTTGAAATTGTGAAGAATTTAATATCCTTTGGCATTTCGACCGAGGGGTCGCAATGTTGCGAGAGTCAAACTTTCGACATTGCGACCCCCGGTCAAAAGGATTTTTCGTCCAAAAAATAGGTGCCTCGGGGTCAATATCGCCCCTAGAGCAAATGCGATATTGACCCCGATTAAGCCAGCATCACTCAGGAGTAGTTCGGGTGCACTGTAGCTCGTTGAAAAACTCATATCGTCCTTGACGGTGTTCAAGCTCAAAGACGCCCTCGACCCGAGCGGGGCCGCCTCTAGATCGACGGCCGTCCTTGTCACGCGATGATAGCAGCGGAGTTTGCCGTGTCTGTCGGTAAAAATCTGAAAGCCCCTCACCGATACTCGGGTCATTCAGCCCAGTTTCCTGATGATTGACTCCAAGCCCACGTCTTCGTGTTCGGTCTTGAGACTATCGAGCCATTCGTCGAGGTCTTGAATATCCCAACGTTCATCGCCGTTCGCAAAACGAACCGGCCGCACCGGGCATTCAATCTCTAATCGTTTCACCAACCTCCCACAATGCGAAGCGGCTTGGGTCTTGGTTAGCATTCGCTTCGGGATCACTACAAGGTTGATGACAGCTTCTCCCATAACTTACTTCCTAAAAATCTGAAGGTTGGTATCAAATGCCCTGTCGGTGCGATGCATCGAGTATGTTCCAGCAATACTTTGAGACCTCGTTCAACTCACGTGCGGCGGCGAGAGCCAGCGTGGCGGGACTTTTGAATTGGCCCGTTGCTGGTGGTCCGAAAAACACTTCGTACCCCCAACAATTGTTGGTTTTTGAAAAGAGGAGGAAGATATCCAGCGGGGCTGGTTTCTCTCTGATGACGAGGCTCTTCCAATGTGTGGGTGCCGCCGCAAGTTGCTTGAGGCCCCACGGCCCCTCCGCCGTCAGAGCCGCGATATTCCGAGCCTCGCTCACAGGTATCGCTGTCTGTTGCACCAACTTGTTCATCACGCGAAGTTCAAAGATTTTCTTTGCCGCGTATTGTCCTGCACGCCCACCTTTGACGGCGCGACTCGGCGTGGCCATTCCTCGCTGTATCCACTTTGCCCAGAGCATTGGGGCAACGCCCGCGCCCTCTCGGGCCTCGGCATTGGCGAATAGCGGAGCCTCGTAGTCGAGGCCGGTTGCAGTCCACATCCGCAAATTTCCTTGCATGAATATGACAAGTGTCATATATTATGACCGAGGTCAATAGCCGCAAGGGTATGGGCTACCGGGCAGCGAAATAGGCTTATGAAATCAGTCCCCTAGGCTCGATCCGGCCTTAAGGACGAAACGCCCAAGGGACAGAAGGGCAGCGGACACGATGAAAACCGTTCTTTATTGCCGGGTCAGTTGCAGCGATCAAACGCTTGAGCACCAGCTCACCCACGCCGAGGCGGCGGGCTTCCATTTGGACGAGGTTCCTGGCGGACCACGGCGTGTCCGGCGTGACAACAACCCTCAAAGAACGCCCAGAGGGCCGAAGACTTTTCGATATGCTCCGAGCCGGGGACGTCCTTGTTGTTCGTTGGGTGGATCGCCTCGGCCGGAATTACCGAGATGTTACCGATACCATCCGCGAGTTCATGCGGCGGGGTGTCATTGTTCAAACCGTCATCAACAACATGACTTTTGACGGCTCAACAAAGGACCCGATGCTCCAGGCCGTCCGGGATGCTTTGATTGCCTTCATGGCGGCCACAGCCCAAGCGCAGGCCGAGGCAACCAAGGAAGCACAAAGGGCTGGCATCGAGCATGCCAAGAAAAACGATGACGGCACAAAATTTCGAGGACGGAAGCCAACGTTCACCTGGGCACTTTGGCCTCGTTCAAAATCTTTTGAATGAGGGTGCTGCCGTTTCCGAAATCGCCAAGACGACCGGCCTGAAGCGCCAAACAATTTATCGGATTTAAAAAGAACCCGAACAACAGGCGGCGGCTCTGGCCGCATGGTATCCGAACTCAGAACGTGTGGATGTGTGATGGCAAGCCTTGCCAACATTTTGAGGAATTTCATTTCGGTTCGATTTGCCGGGCAGGCTCATCCCGTCCGGCATAACGTGGATGCTGTTGCCGGTGCGCAACCGTTCAACCCGGTGGGATTAGGAGAATTTCTCGCTCTTGAAATCCCGCCCCGGGCAATGCTGTTAAATTCAATTCTGCCAGAGCGAAGTTTGTCTATGTTGTTTGCGCCGCGAGGCGTGGGAAAATCTTGGCTCGGCCTTTCCATTGGGTTGGCTGTTGCAAACGGAAGTCCGCTTCTTCGTTGGACAGTGCCGAGGCCGCGCCGTGTTCTCTATGTGGACGGAGAAATGTTGCTTTGTGACCTTCAGGCTCGATTGAATTTGATACTAGCCGGATTGGGTCGCGAAATGCCTCATGGCAATTTTTCTATTCTCGCGGCCGACAATACCGAGGGCGGGATCAATCTCGGCAGCCCTGAAGGACAACAAGCCCTCGAACGATACCTAGATGGCGTTAACCTCTTGGTGCTCGATAACTTGTCCACGTTGCTGGCGAGCGGCAGCGAGGCCGCGAGTGATGCTTGGCTGCCCATACAAAATTGGTTGTTACATTTGCGCCGGAAGGGAATTGCTGTCCTCATCATTCATCATGCCGGGGTAAACGGCCGCCAACGTGGAACCTCCCGTCGTGAGGATGCCTTGGATGTGGTCATAGCATTGCGCCGTCCCCAGAACTATTCAACCAAGGAAGGGGCGCAATTCGAGGTCCACTTTGAAAAGCTTCGCCAGTTGGCCGGGGAGGAAGCGTTGCCCTTCGAGGCAGCCGTGGAGCCGTTCGTGTCCAAATCCGGCGCTCCCGGAATTCGTTGGGTCTCTCGGAACCTAGAGCCGCCAGTCTTTGAGCGGGCAACTGCTCTATTCCAGGCTGGGAAAACAGTTCGGCAGGTTGCCGAGGCTATGGGTGTATCTCGCTCTGAAGCGGGCCGCCTACGCCAGCGAGCCGAGGCGGAAGGCCTTCTGGATTTAGGCGGGGAGGAAGAGGAAGATTCGGAGCCAGAAATGGCCATTCAAAATCATTCCCGGCCGAATTGAGCTTGTCCCATAATCCCAAGGCCTAGGCCGGGCGGCTGGGGACACTTCAATCGCCCGCCGGGGCATGTACTCATACGCGCCATTTTCCAGCATCTGAAGGCCCGAGTGCTAGAACCCCGGAAGCATCACTACATTCCGGTTTGCTATCTAAAGCAGTGGGCGAACACTGCTGGGATAAGCGGCTGTGTGAACACAAGCTTATCCCCGGGTATGGGGTGAAGCCTGGCGCACATCCCCCGGATGGGACCGGCTATCAATACGACCTCTACCGCGCAGAAGGGCTGCCGAAACCTAGCGCAGGATTTTGAGAAGAAGTTCATGCGGCTCGTAGACACGGATCGCTCGGGCGCTTGATAAGATTATTTCTGGCGATCTTGACAACTGGACCGGAAATCTACGTAGCGGCTGAACCCGTTTTATCATCTCTTTGCTTTTTCGAAATCCCGAGGCAATCGCAACAATTAAAACCACATCATCGAAATGTGGGAAGCTGGAACAGAGGCCCTAGAAGAAGAGTTCAAGGCGCACCGAAAAGATCATCACCCGGCGACACTCGCCGAGCATTACTGGCCAAAACCAATCCTCACGCTGCCCAAATCGGAGCGGCCAACTTTGGCGGACGTCGACAACGATAAGGTTGGCCCCACGATATTCGGCATGAATTGGTCAAAATCAACCTTACTAAATCGTCATTGCAACTCCTAACGTCAGATAACCGCTGGATATGCCGTTAGGCGTCGCGAACCAGCTTCATCGGGATTACCCCTATCCCCGCCGATTTGTTTGTGGCTTCGCACGATTGGCATGGCGCGAACAATTCGCCAATAAATCAAACAGAAATGTGGGAAAATAATCGGCGTCTAATCCAGCAAGCTCGGCAAAAGTTTGTTTTGGGGTACTAACAATTCACAGTCTCGTTTTTATAAAACGGGATTTTGGAACATTGCCAGATCGGGAAATACTGACCGATGAGCAGGACGGCAAGCCTTGGATGCTGCGCAGGGTAAGGCTTCCGCTTAGGCCATCCTACGCCGCAAAGGAATAACTTGTGAGGCGTCACCATCAGAACCCCTCTCCAACTGTATACAAATTCACAAAATCAGGCCGTGCTGTCCGTTGAAATGCCTCCCCATAAGGCGGAAAGGACGCACGGCGAACTAGGTCGTAAAACTCTTCGGGCTTCTCGCTATCTCGGCCCATGGGAGCATAGAAAACCGTCGATAAGGAATCAAACCGCGTGTTGAAATTCTTCCGTGTGGCAAAAATCACATGCTCGGTCTGGTTTCGAAAATATTGGCCGAGGCCCCAGCCATTCTTAACCCAGGTTAAAATCGTTTTGTGTTGGAAGCCGTAAGCCTCTACTAATTCGAACGCCCGCGGCATGGTCGCGTTCGTGGCCCACAAATACAAATGGGATTCGTCCTCGGCCCATTCAGGTACGGGGAGGGCCAGGAGTTCATCCTGTGTCATCGTGGCGTAATCGGGCTTCGTCCGCCCTGCAACGGCTTGCTCGTATGCCCATCGGGACATCAAGAACCAACGTTTTGTATTTCCCTGGAACCGGCCGCAGCCTCAATATCCGTTGTTCATCCCTTAGCCGAAGCAATTCCCGAAATGGGCGGCTTGCTTTTCCGGTTTCATCCATTTCCTTGAGCAGGTGGCCAAATTTCCTCGGATGCTTCTCCGCCGCATCAACAATGGCAACCATCTTTTCCAGGGTTGGAACCCGAGATGCCAACACAAGCCCCAAGCTTCTCCCGGGTCTTCCCGCCCTCAACATCGTGGAAATTTTCCCCGAGGTCCGAACGAGTTCCTTGCCGGGCCTTAGCCTCTTTACGAAGCATCGGCTCTAAGGCGCGGGCAATCGTCACCATCTCGCTCGGGCAAAAATCCTCGCGAAAAACGTTCTCTGCCACCTCGCCCCGAATAACCTTGTCTATGTCCAAAATCGTAACCGGCACCTTGGTCCAGCCGAGTAGTTTCATGGCTTCCGAACGCCTCTCCCCGGCTATCAAGCGGCCATCAGGACGGATAACGGGCGGGTGTAGGAGGCCAATTTCAGCAATGCTGCGGGCCAAGGGGCGGAGATCCCCGAGGTCCTTACGGTGACGTTTGCCAACCCGAATCGCGGCGATTGGCACGGTCTTGCTGGGCATCGCTATTGGCTACCTTTTAAATCGCCAGATGGACCAGCGACCGTGAATTGAATGAACAACAAAGAAACACAAAAATTGGGTCAGGACAAATATCGCCATCAAACAGCTCCGGCGGCCTCGAAGTGTGGGGTTCGCGGGCAACTTGTCACATGAAGCCGAAATATCGGAACACATTTTATGCGTCCGAAAACCTGCCTGCCGAAAGCCCAATAGCTTCTATCAAATCGTCGAGCAGGCCGCTTATCCACCCACCTTGATGTCTTCGCCCGCATGGGGGAACAGGGGCGCGGCGGCGGCGTTACTGCCCCTTTTGATCGGGCTGTGCTCGAATCCTCGCCGTCTTCTTGTGAGAGCGGGAAGTCATCCAAGTCCGAGGAGTGGATTTGATCAAGGCCCTCTTCCGCCACCAGATCAAGGTCGTTCGGGCCGTCATCAGCAACAAGGGTAGCTGTTACAGGGGCGGCGTTTCCATTAGGAGCGATTAAATCTTCACCCATGTATGGCTCACACTCCTCATATGCCTCCAGTCGCCGCGCATTGCGCTTCCAATCCTCTTCGGTTTCGTTCATCCAGCTACTAAAAAGGTTATAGCCAGGGCACCATCGCTTCCTATGCTCGTCACACAAAAACCAGTGCGACTTATAAACATTGATGTAGTGTCCTTCCTTTCGGCACACCGGGCAAACACCAAAACCATAATAGGTCGTATCGTTGTCGTTAGCCATTCTTCTTGCTCCTGATTTGCTATATGCGCACCGTGACGCTTTGCCCAACCTGGGCGATGCAAGCTTCAACTAGTGGCCGAGAACGTCACAGCAAGAGCATCAGCATCGTCCAACCAAAAGATTTTGAAAAAACTGTTCATGAAAAAGCGTCCTCAAAAGACTTTGGGACGGTTTCGCTTTCCCTCTTGCCTAAACAACCTTTATTAGCCTGCGTTTTGGCAACCAGTGTGCGCCGGAGAACACTTATGATGAGTTGCGCCATAACAATCAGTCCAAAATATCTTTGTGACGCAACTGTGATAGCGATGGCGCGATTTCACAATGCGAGGGAGAGATTGCGGAACGCTCCGCAACTGGCGAACAGATTATATGGAGTTCAGCAAACTGCGAGTGGCGCAAAAGCGGCTTGGGAAAGGCCACTCGCAAAATTCTTTCTTGTTCAGCTCTTGCGCACTCGGAGTTCAGGCCTTTAGTAATCCCCCGTGCGGGGTTCTACCCGTCCTTCATTTCATCATGAAACATTTTGGCTTTGTGTCTTCGTCCTCGAACATTCGGGGATGAGTTTCGGCGTTTTGTCGGACTCCAAACATAAATACGAGAGAGGCAGCAACTAAGCGTTCAATGCGTATCAACTATTGCTCGGCCCCATGCGGGTCCGGGAAAACCTACCAGATAATCAATCGGGCTTGTGCGTTGGCTGGGGAGGGCCACAAGGTTCTTATCCTTCAACCCACCAAGGAATTGATCGATAAGACCGCCGAACAAATACGAACTCTGCTCAATCCTCCCGAGGTTTTCGTCTATCACGGGGCCACGGTTGGAAAGGTAGTCCTAGCCCTGGCCGATCACTTCAAGGATTGTCCTGCATATGGACAGGTGGTTCTCGCCACCCATGCCGTCCTTCCCCACATCAAATTCCTTGAAAAAAAGGACGAGTGGCAGGTCCTGGTAGATGAGGAGATGCAGGTTCATCGGCATAAAACTCACAACCTACCGAAAACTCACCATCTTATTACCGAGCATCTCGAAATCGAGCAGATGAACGCCATTTACGGACGGGTCCTGGTTCGTGGCGGCAACCTTGGTGAAATCGCTCGAAATGAGGACCAGGACGAAATCCATGAAGCCTTGGCCGATACCGCCCGAATTCTGGTCAATCGCCATTGGGAAACATTCGTCAATCTAGAGCAATATGAAAGGCTGCGCCGAGGCGAGGCTCGGCAGCTTTCGTTCCATTCGGTTCTGAGGTCCTCGGTTTTCGAACGGCTTTGATTCCGTGTTTATGGCAAGCGCCAATTTCGAGGATTCGGCCATCTATAAAGTTTGGGGAGAGCGAGGCATCCGGTTCGAGCAAAACCAGGAGTTGGCCAGAGTCTCCGATATACTGAACATCCGAATGGAGACCGGGTGACGATTTACTACGCCGTCGAGCCAAGATGGTTGAGGAAGCGCAAAGACACCGTGATTGATGGAGTTACCACCCACAACCGGGTGGTCCAGGCGGTGCAGCATTTGTTTGGCTCGACCCCATTCGTTTGGCAGGACAACAAATCGTTCCAGGACAATCCATTTGGTGATGCCGCACAACGTCTGCCAAGCAAACCCCACGGCCTAAATGGGTACTCCCACATCAACGGGATTGCGGTCCTTTCGGCCACAAACCCGGCACCTGACCATTTCCATTTTCTGGACTCCATTGGAATGGAGGGGGGCGAGGTCCGAACAGGCGGTTTATTTCAGCGCCGCCTACCAATCGGCAATGCGGATCTCCCTTAGAGACCCCGATAACCGCGAACCGAAAATCATCATGGTCCCGGAAAGGGCCTTGGCCGAGTTTCTGCACCGAGCATTTCCAGGTTCGTCAATTCAGAAATTGGATATCGGTTTGCCCGAGGATGTAACCAAAAAGGCGGGCCGCCCAAGAAGGCATGAAACAGCCGGGGACCGGGTTGCTGAGTGCCGGAGAAGGGCACGGGATAAGAAGGTTGAAATCCTG
>CAVUNZ010000016.1:0-223576 GCA_963742975.1 uncultured Alphaproteobacteria bacterium
TTGACGACGCGGATGTGCAGTTCGCGCAACTGCTTTTGCGTCGCTTCCGACGGCGCGCCCATCATCAAGTCTTCGGCGCGCTGGTTCATCGGGAACAGCACCACTTCGCGCAAGTTCTCTTCACCGCAGAGCAGCATCACGATGCGGTCGATGCCGGGCGCGATGCCGCCGTGCGGCGGCGCCCCGAGCGAGAGTGCATGCAGCATGCCGCCGAATTTCTCTTCGAGAACGCTTTCGTCGTAGCCGGCGATAGCAAAAGCCTTTTTCATCACTTCCGGACGGTGATTTCGGATGGCGCCCGACGACAGCTCGATGCCGTTGCAGACGATGTCGTATTGAATGGCCTTCAGCGCCAAGATCTTATCCTTGTCGCCTGCATCGAGCGCCAGGAATTCATCGACCGGCATGTTCGGCATCGAGAACGGGTTGTGGGAGAAGTCGATCTTCTTCTCCTCCTCGTTCCATTCGTACATCGGAAAATCGACGATCCAGCACAATTCGAAGCGGTCTTTCTGCACGAGGCCGAGGTCTTCACCGATCTTGGTGCGCGCGGCCCCGGCGAATTTGTAAAAGGTCTGCGGCTCGCCGGCGACGAAGAACACGGCATCACCGTCTTTAAGGCCAAGCTGAACGCGCAACGTCTCGGTCCGTTCGGCGCCGAGATTGTTGGCCACCGGGCCACGGCCGGTCACGGCGCCACCGTCGGAAGCAAAGAAGATATAGCCGAGCCCTGGCTGGCCCTCGCCTTGCGCCCAGGAATTCATGCGATCGCAGAACGCGCGTGAGCCGCCGGTCGGCGCTGGAATCGCCCACACCGCGCCTTTGGCGTTGGTCTCGAGAATGCGCGCGAATATCTTGAAGCCCGAGCCGCGGAAAATCTCCGAGACGTCCTGCATGATAATCGGGTTGCGCAAATCCGGCTTGTCGGTGCCGTATTTGGAAATCGCCTCGGCGTAAGGAATGAGCGGGAATTTCGCCGTCACCGGCTTGCCGTTGGCAAATTCCTCGAACACGCCGCGCATCACTGGCTCTACGGCGTCGAACACGTCCTGCTGGGTGACAAAGCTCATCTCGAGATCGAGCTGATAGAACTCGCCCGGCGAGCGGTCGGCGCGCGCATCCTCGTCGCGAAAGCACGGCGCGATCTGGAAATAGCGGTCGAAACCCGACACCATGATGAGCTGCTTGAATTGCTGAGGCGCCTGCGGCAGCGCATAGAACTTGCCGGGATGGATGCGCGACGGCACCAGATAATCGCGCGCGCCTTCCGGCGACGACGCGGTCAGGATCGGCGTCTGGAATTCGAAGAAGCCCTGCTCCTTCATGCGCCGGCGGATCGAGTCGATGACCCGTCCGCGCGTCATGATGTTGTTGTGCAGATGCTCGCGGCGCAAATCGAGAAAGCGGTATTTAAGCCGGGTTTCCTCGGGATATTCCTGGTCGCCGAACACCGGCATCGGCAGTTCGCCGGCCGGCCCCAGCACCTCGATTTCGCGAATATAGACTTCGACTACGCCGGTCGGCAGTTCGAGATTCTCCGTACCGCCAGGGCGCCTTCGCACCTTGCCGTCGATCCGCACTACCCATTCCGCGCGCAGCGTCTCGGCCACCTTGAAGGCCGGGCTGTCGGGGTCGGCCACCACCTGGGTCAGGCCGTAATGGTCGCGCAGGTCGATAAACAGCACGCCGCCGTGGTCGCGGATGCGGTGGCACCAGCCCGACAGGCGGACCTCTTTGTCGATGTCGCTCTCCCGGAGCGCGCCGCAGGTATGGGTGCGGTAGCGATGCATGCTCAATTCCGCCAATGGTGGGAAAAGTCGGCGCACAACCACATGCGTCGCGCTGAATTGTCAAGCCGGGCCGGCCGCAGCTTATTGAACCCCGCGGCTGATCGCCGAACTGCAGCCGCAGCCGCAGCCTGCACCAGCATGAGACGCCGATGCTCATGCATTCAAGGGCAACGACGGGAGGCGTGCGTCGGATTCCAGCAAGAATGGTCAGATCAGCCTTCTGCAGCCGCTTGGGGTGCCCGGGTACGGCATCATTCGCGCCGTCAATGCGGCTTGCCGGGGGTCGGCAAAAGCGCAAAAATTCATGCCAGTTGGGAAGTCACCGATGAATCGCAGGGCGTGCAGTACGCGACGATTCACGAACTCGCGCGCTGTTGGCAGAGGGGGACCACCATGAAACGGATTGCTTTTGCGCTAGTCGGGATTGGCGCGCTCGCCGGCGCGGTCGCCACCACGGCTCCGGTATCCGGACAATCGGACGGCGAAGCTTCGCCGATCTACGGGATCAAAATTCCCCAAGCTTTCCGGGACTGGCGCTTGATTTCTGTAAAGCGTCTTACAGGCAAGCAACTGACAGGTACCGGAGGCGAGCTCAAACAGTTGCGTGCCGAATTGGGCAACGATCTGGCGATCAAGGCTTATCGCGACGGCACTCTGCCGTTCCCCGATGGGGCAATCATTGCTGCGCTACATTGGAATGAAGACTCGTCGGACTTTGACAACCAGGCTTTGGCCGCCGGTTTTCCCGGCGCAGGCCTCCAATCGTCCTTTGCCGGGTCTGCCGTGAACGCTCAATTCATGGTCAAAGATTCAAAAAAATACGCCGCGTCTGGCGGCTGGGGATTCGCCGACTTTACGAACGGCAAACCCGGCAATGAGGCGTTGCACGCAAAGTGCTTCCCCTGCCACGCGCCTGCAAAAGACCGTGACTACGTTTTCACTCGCTACGCACCTACGCCCGGAATTAAATGACGTGCCCGATCGGCGGCTCCGCCAATTCAAAAAATTTGGGCGGGTTGAGCGTCAATTTGGAAAGGGCGGCCGAGCCGGTCGACGTGCGGCGAGCCTCACTCCAAATGCCATGGTGTTGGAAGACCGCCCCAAGTACCGATCGTAGACCTTCTCCGATGAAGCCCATAGGTTCTGAATTTGTCTGAGAGTACATTCTGTTCAGGTCAGCCGGGGCAATCCCACTGAAGCCATCAAGGCCCTATCTCGACAGATCGCAGCCTTTCTGCACAAGTGCGGCAGTGAGGAACCTTGATGCCACGGACGACCAAGGCCGCCGAAACGGTGCAACAAATGACCGCGGCCGAAGCCGTCGTCGCGACCCTGATCGGCCACGGCCTCGATACGGTCTATGCGCTCCCCGGCGTCCAGAACGACCATTTATTTGATGCCCTGTTCAAGGTTGCCGACCGGCTCCGCACCATTCACACCCGCCATGAGCAAGGCGCCGCCTATATGGCGTTGGGGGCTGCGCTCGCCACCGGCAAGCCGCAGGCCTATGCCGTCGTCCCCGGCCCCGGCTTGCTGAATTCCTCCGCCGCGCTGCTCACGGCCTATTCGATGAATGCGGAAGTGCTGGCGCTGGTCGGCCAGATTCCGTCCGCCACTATCGGCAAGGGGCTCGGTCATCTGCACGAGATCCGCGATCAAGCCGGCATCATCGCGCGCCTCGTCGATCACTGCGCGATGATCCGCAAGCCTGAACAGGCCTCGCGCGTCACCGCGCAGCTGTTGCGCGCGATGCATACCGGCCGGCCCGGCCCCGCCGCGCTTGAATGCGCCATGGACATCTGGGGCAAATCCGGATCGGTGACACTGCAGGGGCCGCAGCCGGTCGCGCCGGCCGAGATCGATATCGGTGCAGTGCGCCGCGCGGCAAAACGGCTCGGCGCGGCCAAGCGTCCGCTAATCATCTGCGGCGGCGGCGCGCAAGATGCGTCCGCCGAAGTCACCGCGCTATCCGCCATGCTGCAGGCGCCTGTCCTTGGCTATCGGCGCGGCCGCGGCGTGCTCGACAGCCGCGATCCGCTCAGCGTCACTTTGCCGCTCGGCCGCGATCTGTGGGGCGAGGCCGATGTCGTGCTCGCGGTCGGCACGAGGCTTTTGATTCAATTCTCGCAATGGGGCATCGACAAAGAACTCGCGATCATCCGCGTCGATGCCGATCCGCTGGAGCATAATCGCCAGCAACGCCCGGCTGTCGCGTTGACCGGCGAAGCCAAGCCCCTTCTACAGCACCTGCTTACGGAATTGCCGACGCACAACGCGAAACGTCCGTCGCGGGCAGCCGAAATGCGGGAGCGTCAGGCGGCGTGGCGCAAGCGCCTGGAGAAACTCGGGCCCCAAATCAGCTATTTGGACGCCATTCGCGCCGAACTGCCCGAGGACGGCATATTCGTCGATGAAGTCACGCAAATCGGCTTCGCGTCGCGCTTGTTATTCCCCGTCTATAAACCGCGCACGTTCATTTCGCCCGGCTATCAGGATAATCTCGGCTGGGGCTTTGCCACCGCGCTCGGGGTGCAGCATGCGCGGCCCGACGTGCCCGTGGTGGCAGTCTCCGGCGATGGCGGCTTCATGTTCACGGCCAACGAGCTTGCCACCGCGATGCGGCATCGCATTCCGCTCACGACGGTGCTGTTCAATGACGGCGCCTTCGGCAATGTGCGGCGTATCCAGCAGGAGCACTATGGTAACCGGCTCATCGGCAGCGATCTCGCCAATCCGGATTTCGTCGCCTTTGCCAGAAGTTTTGGCGCCGAAGCCAGCCGCGTGCAAAGCCCCGGCGAATTGCGCCAGGCGCTGCGCCGCGCCCTCACCCGCCGCGACGGCCCGACTGTCATCGAAGTTCCGGTCGGGCCGATGCCAAGCCCCTGGGAATTCATCCTGACGGAGCGAATCCGCGGGAATTTAGTGGGGTTCCCTTTTCGCCCCTAGTTGCACTCCGGCCTTGCCACACCTGTGGCACCTGAACGACACTGCGTATTGCCGATGATGTTTGATTCCTTAGCCTCAGTCTCAATGCAGCCGGTCACAACGACGTCCGAGCTCGCCGCCGCCTGCGCGCGGATGGCGGCGCAGCCGTTCGTCACCATCGATACCGAGTTTTTGCGCGAGACCACCTATTACCCCTTGCTCTGCGTGGCGCAGATGGCATCGGCCGACGAGGCTTTGGTGATCGACGCGCTGGCGCCGGGGATCGACCTCAAGCCTTTCTACGAGCTGATGGCGAACGAGAAGGTGATGAAGGTCTTTCACGCCGCGCGCCAGGACATCGAAATCGTCTGGCATGCGGCCAAGCTCATTCCGCTTCCGATCTTCGACACGCAAGTCGCCGCCATGGTGCTGGGCTATGGCGATTCGATTTCCTACGATCAATTGGTGCAGCGCATCACCGGCGACACGCTCGACAAGTCGCATCGCTTCACCGATTGGACGCACCGGCCGCTCTCCGAGGCGCAGCTGCGCTATGCCATTTCCGACGTGACGCATCTGCGCGACGTCTATCAGGCGCTGGTCGACGATCTCGGACGCCGCGGCCGCGTCGACTGGGTGCAGGACGAGATGCGCGTGCTCACCTCGCCCGAGACCTACCGCATGGATCCGGAAAGCGCCTGGCAGCGCCTGAAGACCCGCGTGCGCAAGCCCAAGGAGCTGGCGGTTCTCATCGACGTCGCCGCCTGGCGCGAGCGCGAGGCGCAGTCCCGCGACGTGCCGCGCTCGCGCGTGCTGAAGGACGAAGTCATCGCCGATATCGCGGTGCAGGCGCCGACCACGATCGAGAAGCTGAAAAGCCTGCGCTCGCTGCCCAAAGGTTTCGAGCGCTCGCGCTGGGGCGAAGCCATCGTCGCCGCGGTCAATCATGGTCTGGCGCGCGATCCAAAAACCCTGCCGCATCAATCGCGCAACCAGCCGGTGCCAAACGGCGCCGCGACCGTCGAGCTTCTCAAAGTGCTGTTGCGCATGATCTCGGAGCGCCACCACGTCGCCGCCAAAGTGATCGCCACCGTCGACGATCTCGAACGCATCGCCGCCAGCGACGACGCCGAAGTGCCGGCTCTGATGGGCTGGCGCCGCGAATTGTTCGGCGAGAAGGCGCTGGCGCTCAAGCACGGCAAGCTGGCGCTCGCGATCGAGAAAGGCCGCGTCGCGGCGATCGAGCGCGAGTAGGCTCGCTCATTCCCCGAGCGTTTTTTGATGCACGCTCCACGGCACGCAAGGCTGCCAAGAAGGTGCGTCGCCGCGGCGACTGACACCTCCAGTGAAAAAAGCTCGATGCCGCTAGTGGACCGTCCCGCGAACTCGCATAAAGCGCAGAGCGCGTTGAGCGGTAGCTTTAGCGAGCTTAGAATAGTCATGTCGCGCCAGCGAGATTATCTCATCACTGACCTTTTGGTTTGGCAGCCTGTCGCGCAGGATGGCTTCCACCGTCGTCCATTGGAGATCGGCCGCCTTGCATGGAATTAATACGGCGTCATTGCGGTGTCCGGTCAACAATGGTGCGATTGTCTTGATCGGAGACGAGCTAAGTCGGGCGAGCGCGACGATCAGCTCGTCCTGCTGGCTCCTCCGAACAAAGGTCAGTAACGCGTCTTCGTTGAGCATCCCAGACGATTCCAACGACTCGATGCGGCTCTCCGCATAGCTGTAATCGTGCTCGGTCGTCCTGCTGATGCCCTTCGCAATTCTAGCGATCACCTGTTCGATTTCATCACGCCGTTCCGACGGCAGCAGGGCGATGATCTTTGCCTTAACGGCGTCGGTCGCGCGTTGTAGGAGGTCTCGGAGCAAGGCGAGGGATATATCGCTCCGCAATCCAACAATTTCTGCCAGAGCATCGTCGCCCGCCGATCTTTCCACCATTCTGGAAAATCCAAGCTGAGAAAAGCGCGCACCTGCATTGGTCGCAACTGTAGCGACGACCTTTCGATCGCCGCGGTCGAGCAGAATATCTGTTACGGCCGGTTCCAGTGCAGTGCGCTCGGAGATCGCCAAAAGGTGAGCTTGGCCTTTGGTCTGAGCAATTTCGACGAGATCGTTCGTGGCAAGCCTTCTCGATCCCGTCAAGACTGGCGCGGCGACAGCAATTTCGTCATGCCTCGCAAGCCTTATGATTATTCTGGTGGGAGCATTATCGATGGGAGTGAGGCGCTTTGCGAGATCGACAAGCGCGGTCTTTTCAATCCTCTCCGCGATCAGGCACAAAACGTCGTCGAAGACTTCAATCTGCTCGTCGCTAAGACGATTGGCGTCATGCAAAAATAGATCCGTAACTTGGCGAAGTGTGTTCGTCCGATGCTCAGGCGAGCCGTCTTTGACGGCGCGCTCCAGCTCGTCGATGAGGGATTGATGTTGCACGAAGGAGATGTCCGCTATGGACCTGCGGGGTTTCGCGCTCAATTACTTCATTGAGAAAATGAAAATATGCGGTTCTAAGATGCCCTCCGTTTCTTACTCCACCGTTAATTGCCGTCGATTTCTCACACACCGCGGGGTCCGCTTTCACGCCAAGAGCGGACGTTGATAGCGACTGTCGAGATGTCCATCGGTGGTTAACGGTGCATTTAAACCGCGCATTAAGCCGCTTGTGATTGCTTACGAGGCGGTGAACTCCCGAAACATCGGGCCGATGAGCGCAATCCAATCCCAACCTGCCGAAAGCTCTCAGATCCGCCTTTCCGAGCTGCTCGGTGCGTTGAGCCATGCCCTGGATATGGTGGAGGGTCAGCCGGCCGGACATTGCGTCCGCTGCTGTTGGATTGGGATTCATCTCGGTCGAGAGATCGGCTTGAATGAAACCGAGATATCGGAGCTCTACTACACACTGCTGTTGAAGGATCTCGGTTGCAGCAGCAACGCAGCGCGAATTTGTCAGCTTTATCTGACCGACGATCTAACCTTCAAACGTGATGCCAAATATATCGATGGCAGTCTGCCGCAGGCACTCCGCTTCGTACTGGCGCATACTGGTTTGAAGGCCGGACTAGCGGAGCGTATTCGCGCGCTTATTGCGGCCTTCCAGACTTCTGGAACGGCACCGAAAGAGCTCGTCGAGACACGGTGTCACCGTGGCGCTGAGATTGCCCGCAAAATGCGCTTCTCGGAAGCTGTTGCGCAAGGAATTCAGAACCTCGACGAACATTGGGACGGCAGCGGACTGCCCGAGCGCATCGTCGGCTCCAGGATACCGATCTACTCCCGGATCGCGTTGCTGGCGCAAGTCGTCGACGTTTTTCAGATCAGCAGTGGCATCGAAGCGGCGTGTAACGAGGTCGGAAATCGATCCGGAACTTGGTTCGACCCTCAATTGGCCGAAGCCTTTAAACGGATCGCGCTCAGACCCGATTTCTGGAACACGTTGCGGTCCGATAATTTGCAGACAGCGCTGTACGGACTGGAACCTGCGCAAGAACTGAAAACTGTTGACGAGGACTATCTTGATGATATCGCCGCGGCCTTTGCCCAGGTCATCAACTCAAAGAGTCCTTATACCAGCGGACATAGCGAGCGCGTCACGCTGTTCACCGACCTTGTTGCCGAGGAAATGGGGCTGCCCGAGGAGCGCCGCCGCTGGCTCAAGCGCGCTGCGCTGTTACACGACATCGGCAAATTGGGCGTCAGCAATTCCATCCTCGACAAGCCAGGTAAGCTCGATCCAGATGAATGGGCGGCCATGCAAAAGCACGCTGCATATTCCGAAACGATATTGTCGCGCATTGCCGCCTTCGCTGGCTTGGCGGAAATCGCGGGCGCACATCATGAACGGCTCGATGGGAAGGGTTATCCACGCGGCCTGAAGGACGATCAAATCGCGCTTGAAACTCGTATTATTACAGTATCGGACATTTTCGATGCCTTGACGGCTGACCGACCCTACCGCGCTGCGATGCCTGTCACCAAGGCCATGACAATTATGGATGAGATGGTGGGAACAGCAATCGACGCCGAGTGCTTCGCCGCGCTCCGGCGCGCCCTTGAACGCATCGACGTTACACTCGCCGCGTGACGAGCCAACGCGTTCCCGATCATCACATTGGATGTCCGTGTGGGTCACTAGCTGCCGCCCCAGCTGGGCTCGCTGCCGAGGCCGGCCAGCAAATAGCGACACAGCCACCGTCGTCGATGCCGCGTTCGACAGCGAACGCCAGCGCCGCTTTCCGACGAAAGAATAAGATCGAGAAATTCCCATTCGCGGGGAAATTCGATGCCGCTATTACAAAAGTTGTGTATGTTGTTTGACGAGGTTCTGCAAAGACCTGCGATGGGGGTTTCGATGCGCGCCACGTCATTAGTCGTCTCAATCCTGGTCCTCAAATCCGGCGTGGCCCTCGCTGGGCAGGCAATGGCTCCAAGCGACATAAAGTCGGAGTTTTTCAACGGCCAGCCGTTTACCGCTGCGTCGCCTAGCGGCACCAAATTCACAATGACCTTCACACCGGACGGCAAGATGACGCGGCAGGCCCTGGCGCAGTCGGGCAAAACAAACGTCGGCATTTGGAAGCTCAATGCGAAGGGCTTCTGCACGAGTTGGGAACACGCGGGATCTAATTGCTTCACAGTTATCCCAAGCGGGGAAAATAAATGGCTGGTTCAGAGAACCGCGACGACCATTACAACGACGATTGCAGTCTGGTCGAAATAGTCATTCGGCGGGCAAGGATATCGGCCGAGTCATTTTCCGTTCGCCGGAGAAAGCACGATAGGCCGGGGTCCTTCTCGCGTGTGGCACGACCCCCCTCCTCTATCGGCACCTGCTCGATTTACCCCGCACCAGACCATCACTTCAAGAAGTCACGAATACTTTCAGCAATCTCGCGGGCATGCGTTTCCAGCGCAAAGTGACCGGTGTCGAAGAAGCGGACGACGGCACTTGGAATATCGCGCTTGAAGGCCTCGGCGCCGGGCGGAAGAAAGAACGGATCGTTCTTGCCCCATGCTGCAAGAAACGGCGGCTTGCGGGTGCGGAAGTAGTCCTGGAATTTCGGATACAGCGCGACATTGCTCTTGTAGTCGCCGAACAGATCGAGCTGGATCTCATCAGCGCCGGGACGCGCCAGATAAAAGTTGTCGAGGTTCTGACCGTCCGGCGACACCATCGCTGGATCGGGCACGCCGTGCGTATACTGCCAGCGGGTCGTCTCCGGCGCGAGGAAAGCGCGGAGCGCCTTCCGGTTCGCAGGCGACGGGTCTTCCCAGTAGGCCCGGATTGGAGTCCAGCCGTCGCTGAGGCCCTCCACATAGGCGTTGCCGTTCTGCGAGATGATGGCCGTGATGCGCTCAGGATGGCGAATAGCAAGCCGGAAACCTGTCGGCGCGCCGTAATCAAATACATAGACCGCAAAGCGATCGAAGCCGATGACCTCGGTAAAGCGTTCGATCACGCCGGCGATATTGTCGAACGTGTAGCTGAACTTTTCCCGCGGCGGCATATCGGACTGGCCGAAGCCGGGAAGGTCCGGCGCGACGATATGAAATCTGTCGGCAAGCAGCGGGATCAAGTCACGGAACATGTGGCCCGCGCTTGGGAAGCCATGCAGCAGCAAAAGCTTCGGCGCATCGGCGGGTCCCGCCTCGCGATAAAACACCTTGAAGCCATCGGCATCAGCCGTGCGGTATTTGATAGGCGCCATCAAATCCTCCTCTGCATGCGACCTGTGAGGCTTGCTTCAGTTGTTAATTACCGAGCGGATAGCGTCACGGATAATGTCGGCCACCGCTTCTGGGGCGGTAATGCTGGGCGTGTGGTCGACGGCATGCGCCTTTGTCTCCGCCTTCATGCGCTCTGCCATGTAGCGCTGCGTTTCAGGCACGATCATTCGATCTTGTTCGGCAACCAGAAACCAACTGGGAATGTCTTTCCAGAGCGGGCGCCCCGCAGGAACAGTGATGCAATTCACCGAAATCGGCCGCTGCACGGCCGCCAGCACAGCTTGATCTGCCGCGGAGGCATTCGGCGCGAACGCCGCCGCGAAAGCATCCTCGGGAAGCCAAATCAAACCATTGCCGTCCGGTGCGAGCTTTGGCGCCTTCGGATGGGGCTCGAGCCGATAGAACACGTCCGCGACCTTCTCGCCCTCGTCGGGGGCAAGAGCCGTGACGTAGACCAGCGCCTTCACCCGTTCGGGACGCGCAAGAGCGATCACCGCGCCGGCATAAGCATGTCCGGCCAACACGATCGGCCCTGTTGTCCGGTCCAAGCTGCGGTTGAGCGCAGCCACGTCATCGGCAAGCGATGTCAGCGGCAGCGGCGCAGCGAACGCTTTCATACCCTCTGTCTTGAGCGCCGTTATGACCGGCGCCCAGCTTGATCCATCCGCCCATGCGCCGTGCGCAAGCACCACGCTCACATCCCTCGTCGTCATCCGGCCACTCCTGACATCGTACAGGCCTGCATGAATAACCTATTCAACGGCATTTGACAGGTTATGATCGCTTATGTCAGAGCCTCGCATAACTTGTCAACGAACATTTGACAGGTTAGCCATTGGAACCTGCTTCGAACGGAACCAATCGTGCAACACCGACCACCCGCAATGTTTATCGCCAACTCGCTCGGCCTCGATTTCCTGAACTCCGTCGCGACACCGGTCGATACACCGGTTGACTGGCTCGACAGCGGCGATGGCCTGTTGAAGTGGCTGGCTCAAGCCAGGCTTGTTCCAGCGGGTGCACTCGAAGAGCTGAAGGCGCGTGCGATGCCTGGTGAACTGGACAAAGTTGCGGATCAGGCACGCGCCCTGCGCGAGTGGTTCAGAGGCTTCGTTCACAAGCATATGGGCCGTCCGCTCACCGCCAAGGCGTTCAAGGAACTGGATCCTCTGAACAGGCTCCTGGAGCGTGACGAAACTTTCAGCCGGATCGTGCGGCATCGCCACGCCGACGGCGACCGCTTGGAACTTCGCGCGATGCGGCGCTGGAAATCGCCGAACTCTTTACTGCTGCCGATCGGCGAAATTTTGGCAAAGTTTGTGTGTGAAGAAGACTTCGCCGACGTCAAAGCCTGTGAGGGACATCGCTGCACGCTGGTGTTTGCCGACCATACGCGCAGGCGCGCGCGGAGATGGTGCAGCATGGCGATCTGCGGCAATCGCGCCAAACAAGCCGCGCACCGCAGCCGGCTCAAGAACAACCACTGACAAGCTGAACCACACAAGCGGAAAGACTCTGAACGAGGGGCGACACCAAGCAGGAGTGAAAGATCATGGCTGCTCTTCCTTTGATCGTCTTTGATGTCAACGAGACCGTTCTCGATCTTGGGACGATGGAACCAACCTTCCAGCGCATCTTCAATGACAAGAGCGCCATGCGCTTGTGGTTCGCCAACCTCATCTTGTATTCGGCCGCCCTCACCGTGGCCGGCTGCTATGTCCCGTTCACCGATATCGGCGCGGCTGTTATGAAAATGCTAGCGGATACCCGTGGCATCAAAATTGGCGAGAACGACAAGAAGGAGCTCACGGAAAAGTTTTCCACGATGCCGCCTCACCCCGAAGTTCCGGCAGCGCTGCGCAAGCTGCGCGCCGCAGGCTTCCGGCTCTTCACTCTCACCGACAATCTGCTTGAAGTTCAAACGCGCCAGCTTGAGCATGGCGGCATCGTCGATCTGTTCGAGCGGCGATTCAGTGCGGACGGCGTAAAGCACCATAAGCCGTCACGGCAGGCTTACGCCTATGTCGAGAAAGAACTCGGAGCCAAACCGTCCGAATTCTGTCTCATCGCCTGCCACACCTGGGACACGCTCGGCGCCGTCGCGGCTGGCTGGGAAGCAGCTTTGATCAAGCGTGTCGGCAACGATGTCCTGGGCGTCGGTCCTCAGCCGCAAATCGTCGGCAACGACCTTAACGACGTCGCCGACCAGCTCATCGCCCGCCACAAGCAAAAGGCCGCGCTCACGGGATAAAACTCAACTCTTGCACCGTGTTGGAACGGATCTTCAGCTCCGCTATCTGTTCCGGAGTAAGGCGGCGGTCCGTCAGGATCACGCGCCATCCGTCGGCCAACTGGCGGTGAACTGCATCGACCGCGTGGTGTTGCGGCACGGCCGCCGCCCAATATCGCGTCTCGCTGCCTTTGGTGGCTGCTATGACGTATATGCCGATATCGCTCATGAACCCCGACGGCCGCTTCGTCCCTTGCCCCAATGGATTTGGGTAAACTATTGTGTAGCACGGTCCCAGCGGCGGCGGTCGTGACCTAGGTCACAGCGGCAGCATCAAATGCTGTCGCGCATGATGTCAGACCACCACCACGTCGCTGCCAAGGCGAAGCAGCTTTTACGTCCCCGCTCCCGGCGCCTCAGGCTTCAGATAGAAAATGATCTTCGCAGGATCAGCTAATCGCGCGGCACTACTTCTTGACTAGCTTGGCCGGTTGAAGCCGGAGCCGCGGCCGCCGAACCACTGAGACAGGCTTGCTGCATCGATGCCGCAACGAGCGAACTGACAATACCCCAGCCATAGGTATTGCATTGGGGCGCCTGTCCATTGCCATTCGTCTTTGTCGCGGCGGCAGTCGATGTTGAGGCGGCGGCTGGCGATGCGGGGAGAGGTACCTGACGATAGCCTTGGCTTTGATATCGCGCGATGCAGTCCTTCTGATCCGACGCAGCGATCATCGAGGTGACGATCCCCAAGCCCGCCGCGTTGCACTGCGCCGTCTGGCCCTTGTCATTGGCTAATTGAACTTGGGACACGCAGCCGCCCAGGATCGACAACAACGCTGCCGCCGCAACAACGTTACGCAATACCATTTGCATTCCCCCTCAACCCTGATGCGCATATAGCGGGTTTTTGCAACCTTGCAAACAGGCGGCAGATGGCAGGCGGGGAACGCGGCGCTGATGTTCCGTTTAGACCCGAGAACCGGCGACTTTAGTTACGAATGTCACCGTCAGGTCATTGGCCGACAGGCATTAACCCCGTTCGAGTACTTCGACAGCAAGTATCGTTGGCAGGTGACGCGCGATCTCCTGCCAATTCTCACCTTCATCGACGCTCGCGAAGACCGAACCACTGTTTGTGCCGAAATAGATTCCCGCTGGATCGCGCTCGTCACCCGCCATCGCTTGACGGAGCACGGTGAAGAAACAGCCCTTCTGCGGCAGACCTTGGCGCGCCGCGTGCCAGCTTTGGCCGCCGTCGCGTGACCGCCAGACCGCTGCGGCTGCATCGGGAGGAAAACGTCCGGCCATGTCGCCGTTCAGCGGCAGCGTCCAGATCGTATTCGGATCGCGCGGATGAACACGGATCGGAAAGCCGAAGGTCGACGGCAAGCCGTTGGTCCGGTCGTCCCAGCTTCGACCGCCATCGGCCGAGCGCCATACGCCATAATGGTTCTGCTGGTAGAGCACGTCGCTTATGCCCGGCGCACGCATCATGTTGTGGACGCAATGCCCGATGTCGCCATCGCGCGGCGCGGCAGGGTGGTCGTGTTGACTACTTGCTTCGGCGTTCGAGAGGCGGTTGCGACGTTCCCATGTGGCTCCGCCGTCCTCGGTCGCGAAGACGCCGGCCGCCGAGATTCCAACCCAGAGCTTTTTTGGGTTGCCTGGATCGGAAACGATGGTGTGCAGCACCAGCCCGGCGGCACCGGGGTTCCAGCTATCGGCGGAGGGATGGTCCGTCAGAGCATGTATCCGTATCCAATCTTCACCGCCGTTCTCGCTGGCCAGAAGGTTCGCTGGTTTGGTGCCGGCATACAGCGTACCGTGCGCGTAGCCGAGCGACCAGATTTGAGCGAATGCGTCGTTGAACGGTAGCGGTTCGTCGGTCCAGCCGATCATCTTTGCGAAATCGGAATCGTTGGCGGCCCAATCGTCCATCTTCCCCTTTGTGAGACGGGTGACCCTCCAACTCGCGCCGCCGTCTCCGCTGCGCCAGATACCTGCGCCATGCCATTCGCCGCCGCCCCCCGCCCAAAGGGTGCCCGTCTCAGGGTCTCCAATTATGTGGTTGATGGGCCAGCCGTCACAGTAAGGACCCTGAATGGCCCAACCGCTACGATCATTGCCGCCGGAAATCAAAAATGCGCCCTTGCTTGTGCCGACTAGAACGGTCACGCCAGTAGAAGACATCAAATTTTCGTCCCCCATCCGAAAAAACAATGGCGCACTATATATTTTGGACAGCTTGGAGCAATGGCAACAGCGCAGCGGAACCCTAATAGCAATTAAGACACGACGCATGAAATCCAAAGCCCCGTTGTCGTCCGGGGCTTTCTGTTGAATGGACGTGGCGTTGTCTGCTTCGAGTCATTAGCTGACGCGCGATCTGAGCGGCGGCGTGTCCGCTCTTACCCCAACACTGGACACGAAGGCGAAGTGTCGGCGCGGCAGCTAAGGGCCAAACTCGGAAGTCGCCACGACGCGACTTCTAAGTTCAAATTGGTCGAGCGGTCGATCTTAGTTGTGTAATGGCGACGCCGGAGATCGCGAGCAGCCCACCGACAATCAGTTTTGCGGTCATACGGTCGCCAAGGAACAACACGCTCGAAATCAAGGCGAACACCGGAAGCAGCAGGCCGAATGGTGCGACGCGGCCCATGGAGCAACGGGCTATCAGCCAGAACCAAAGGCCAAACCCAACAATTCCTCCGATAAAAATTGTGTAGGCGAGTGCCAGCCAACCACGTTGATCCGCTGTGATAAGGCTCGCCAGTTGTCCATGTTCGAGGAGCAACGACATCAACATGACCTGCGGCACCGTGAGCAGCGATGACCACCCCATCAACATCAAAGGGTCAAAAGGGCCGTAGCGCTTCGTCAAGACGTTGGACACCGCGAACGCGAACGCTGCCCCGACGACAAGCAGCAGCGGAAGCGCGTTTGCCGACAGGCTGGGCCCCGCTGCCAACACAACCACGCCGACGAATGCAAGCACCACTCCGGCGGACGTAGTTAGAGACGGCCTCTCGGCGAGCAGCGGCCAAGCTAACAGGACGGTGAAGGGCGTGGCGAGTTGATATGCGACGGCCGACATGCTTCCCGAGCCGAGCCCAAGGCCAACATAGAAGAGCCCGAAGTTTAGTCCACCAAGGAAAACCGAAATAGCTGCGATAGGGCCGAACTGTTGACGTGTGGGCCTTTTGACGAACGGAATAAGCAGCAGCGCGATGGCCAGGAAGCGCAGTGCAAGGAAGAAGAGAGGCGGAAACTCCATAACGCCCATTTTGATGGCCACGAACTGATAACCCCAGAGCAAGGGGACGGCCACCGCGCAGACGATCTGGATGGCAGACATGGCATCCTTCCTTTCAAGACCATTCGGTCTAGATATAGACGCGCCAACAGCGGAGGCGTCCATGGGTTTTCTACCTGATGAAGCAGCCGAGAAGAGCGTCAGCGGTGGCTTGCGACATGTTCCGTGTCGGTGCCGTTTTGCCGACCACGCGCAGCCCCTCGACGAAACAGACGAGAATTCGGGCGGCGCTTGAAGGCTCAACACCGTCGGCCAGCCTGCCCGCCGCCTTCGCACGGGAAAGTGCATCGGCCACCCTAGCCTCCATGGCTTTGAAAAAGCTCCCGATGCGACGATCAACTTCAGCATCATGGCCAGCCAGTTCCATGGCCGTGGCCACCAGCAGACATCCGCGCCGACCATTAGCACCGCTCGTGCGATCAACGTAGCCGGCAAGGTAGGCCTGCAGGCCGTCGACCGGCTCTCTGCGGGGGTCGAGTTCGATATCCATCCGTGTCAGGGCATTGGCAATGTAGCGATCAAGCGCACGCAAGAAGAGCGAGTGCTTGTCACCGAAAGCGGCGTAAAGGCTGCCACGCGAAAGCTTCGTCGCACGAAGAAGGTCCGGTAGCGCCGTGGCGTGATAGCCGCGCGACCAGAACACACCCATCGCGCGTTCGACAGCGACTTCCGTGTCGAAACTTCGGGGGCGGCCACGGGGCAACTGCACCGGGGTTTGGCGGCTCATGGCCTATATATAGACCAATTGATCTTTAATTGGAAGTGGCCGCTTTGGGTCATAAGCGGACACGCGGTCTGATCAAGGGCGCGGCAGCTTTACCCCTGAAAGCGGACACGAAGGCGGAGCATCGGCGCGGCGGCTAAGGGCCACTTGCGGACATCGCGCGTGGTCATATCGAGTCTCTGTGATCTAACAGTGCGCATTACAGTTGCTAGGGATTCTGTCCTTCAATTTGGGAAACTCCGGATGACTTGTAAGGCCGTCGCGTTGCACAACCCGTTCGGTGTCGTCCACTGCAATCTAGTGGCGGGACGCTTTGAAACTCATTCGCTCCAGTAGCGTTAGTGAGTTGGGAGCAAACGATGGGACTCGTCCATGGAGCAGCTTATTCGGGAGTTTGGCGCATGGCTTAAGCAGGGATTTGGCTGGCTCGTCGACGTGATTGTGTTTGGCTGCCTCTGGGGCATCAGCGAGGTTTCGCGATTACTTAGTACACAATTGGGCGGCGCTTCGCTTTTCAAGATTGTGCTGCTCATTCTGGTACTTCTGATCGTCCTCTATCTGTTTTATTGGGTATTTGGCCGTTTAATTGGACTGATAAGATGGGCACTCGACAGAATCGCTTATGCACTAGGAGTAATTCTATTTAGCGCGGCCGTTGTATCGGGAGCGTTCGCCAGTGCAGGGCTCGTCGCCGCTGTGACGATCTGGTTGATGGGCAACATGACGTTGGCTTCGCGATAAGTGCCTCGCTCTCGAACGCTCCTAGGGCTAAAAATGGGAATGTCCGCGTTTGCAGTGACCTGAGACTTTTGGGAAGCAATTTAGACCACCAATTGTCTCCTTTCGATCATTAGCTGCCGCGACGAGCATTTAGCTCTGCGTCCGCTTTGCCCCCGAAAGCCGCCGCGACAATCGTCGATCGACGTGTCCGCTTTGGGCCAAAACCGGACTCTTGCACTGCTAAAAACAGCCAGCCTTTTCGCTATGAACTACGTGACGGAACTCCACCTCTGGAGCTTTGACCTGCCGCTTCAGCCGCTCGGCGCGAAACCGCGCGGCGCCGACGGAGTTGCATTTACGGTGCAAACACTACGAGGAGTTCCGCCTATGGCTGTAAAGCGTGTGATCGAAGGAGTGCACGTCGTCCCGATGGGGATGGCAAACGCCTTCCTGATCGAGGGCGACGATGAGTTGACGCTGATCGACGCCGGTTTCCCGGCTAAGGAGGCAGCCGTCTTCGGTGCGATCGGCGGGCTTGGCCGTTCGCGTGACCATCTCAAGCACCTGATTTTCACTCACGGCCACCCTGATCATATTGGCAGCGCCGCTGCGATCGTGCGGGAAACTGGTGCGAAGACCTACATGCACCCGCTCGATATTCCGATGGCGGAGAGTGGAGGCCCGTTTCGGCCGATGCGGCCGGCACCTGGCCTGTTGCGGCAAGTGATGTGCAAGTTGTTCTTTGATCCCGACGAGCGACTGGAGCCGGTTGCCATCGACCAGCCTTTGACCGATGGGGAAACGCTGCCCATCGCCGGCGGCATCGACGTTATTCATACGCCCGGGCATTGCGCGGGACATGTCGCGCTGCTCTGGCGCCCGGGACGCATGCTGTTCGCGGGCGATGTATACATGAATCTCATGGGTCTCGCTGATCCCGTCGGCTTCGAGGATTTGGAGGAAGGCCGCGCGAGCCAGCGCAAACTTGCCAGTCTTTCATTCGATGCTGCCGGGTTCGGCCATGGCGCGCCTATCGCCCGTGATGCGTCGATGCGATTCCGCGATGAGTGGAGTCAGAAATCGGCTGCCTGACATGGGAGATGCCTGCTTTGGGTCAAAAGCTGCCGCTACCGATCTAACTTTTGGCGTCCGCTTTGGGCCATAAGCGGACGTCGCGCTTTTGGCCTTTGCGCCATGCATAAATAGTCGAACGCTGCCGCTCGAAGAAATAATTCGCGTGTGCGTTGGAACGGGGAAATCTAGGGCGAGTTCTAGCCGCAGAACCCGCGTGACGTTCCGTGCGCCAGCGACACCATAAGCAGATGCAAGCGTCCCGGCCACGGGCGTAACGTTGGTAGCGCGAGGCGGTTTGGCGAGAACCGAGGCCGTATTGGCAAATCCGCCAACGGCCGCGTTCCTAAATGGACCGCAACGGGATCAGCCAAGGCATCCACCGCGATGATCCCACGGCACCGTCGCAATCCAGGAGGATAGAATGGATACAATCACTTTGACGAAAACCGCACCGGATAAAATGAACACCATCACTTTCACGAAAGCCGCACCGCCGGAATGGCTGCTCGCTATGTGGAAAGAGATCGATGACAAGACCTTTGGGAAAGGCTTTGATTGTTTCGCAGAGGATGCCGTATGCAATCTCGGTGTTGCCGATTGGCATGGACGCGAGGCGATCCGAGAAAATCTGCGGCAGTTCATCGATAAGGGCTTTACCGCGCATCACGATGTCGTGGAGTTTTGGGACAGCCCCTTGCTAAAAGTCTTTCATGGCAAAGTGGGCATGAAATTCGATGATCCGAACATCCAGCCTGTGCGACCTACAATGGCGCATTTCTTCTATATGGACGAAAAGGCGCCAACTAAGGTCAAGCGCTGGATCGGCGCGGTAGGTCCGACCGGATTTTAGGCTTAGGCGCCGGCGAGTCACCTCGCCGGGCGCACTCTTGTGAAGTCAGCTTTGGGTCATTAGCCGACACGGGTGGCTCAAATCTTGGCGTCCGCTTTGCCCCGAAAAGCGGACATCATCCGGTGGCTTCACAATGTCCGCAAAGGGCCGATAGGACATCGCCCCTCACCCCATCAGCGTCACGGTTTCGCGGCCAACCAGCCGGCCAAGCGACCGCAGCCGGTTCAGCACGCGGTCGCCGTTGAGCGCGGCGAACTCGCCGGGAAGCCGCAGCGCCAGACGATGCCGCTCCACCGCAAGCGAGGTTTCCGGCAGCACGCCGGGCATGGCGGCGGAGACAACGTAAGCGAGCCGGAGCGCCGCGCCGAGCACACGCGCACGATCGAGCATGCGCGTCGAGACCAGTTCGCGCAGCCGCGGCGACAATTCGTCGTCCATCACCAAACCGACGTGGCGGAAGAACACGGCCAGGGCCAGATAGGCCCGGCCCGGATGATCGATGCCCATGAAACCGCCATGGGCGATGATATTGAGCGACTGCTCGCCGCGATAATCGGGATGCGCGCGCCAACCAATGTCGGCAAGCAGGCACGCGGCATGGCGCAGCCTCCTCTCCTCGCCGGTTTCGTCGAGCCCGGACGTCGCTATGAAGCGGTCGGTCCAGGCGATCAGTTCTTCGCCATGCTGCGGCGAGCGCGAGCGCAATTGATTGAGATGCCGCGCCGCCTCGATCAGCGCATCCTTTTCTTTTTCTTTTTTCTTCAGCAGCGAGAACAAGAGGCCCTCGCGGATGCCGAGCGCTGAGAACACGACTTGCCGCGGCTTGCCGACGCGCAACACGTGTTCAAGCACCAGCGCCGCGTAAGGCAGCAGCGGCCGCCGCGCATTGTTGACCACTTCGATATTCGACAGCGTCTCGACATCGACACGGTGCAGCAGCTTGGCGAATTCCAGCGCCTCGTCGGCGGCGATGGAATAGCCGTGCATCACATGCAGCGGATAGCCGGTCTGCCACATGTGCAGGCGAGCCACCGAACGCCAGGTGCCGCCCACCGCATAGAAGATGCGATCCTTGCAGGCGCGCAGCATCGACAGATCGTTGAGTGTCTTGCTGACGAATTTCTCCGCCTTCTTCACCGACTTCGAGGAAATATCGGCAAGTGCCAGGCCCCCGAGCGGGCGTGTCACACCATGCCGCGCCTGAGTGCCGCGCACATCGACAAGCTCGAGCGAGCCGCCGCCGAGATCGCCGACAATGCCGTCGGCGCGGTGCACACCGGAAATGACGCCGAGCGCGGTGAGATCGGCCTCGCGCGTGCCGGAGAGAACTTCGATGTCGGTGCCGATCATCGCTTCGGCAAGCTTGATGAAGGCCGGACCGTTCTTGGCGTCGCGGCACGCGGCGGTGGCGATGGCAAGCGTTCGCTTCACGCCCATGGTCTCGCACAGCGCGCGAAAGCGCTTGAGCGTCGCCAGCGCATGCTGCACCGCATCGGCTGCAAGCAGCTTGGTCGACTGCACCTCGCGGCCGAGACCGCACAGGGCCTTCTCGTTGAAAATCTCGGTCGGGGCGCGGGTCAGCCCCTCATAGGCGACCAGCCGCACCGAGTTCGAGCCGATATCGATCACGGCGATCGGCGGGCCGTGATCGAGGCGGCCTTGCGCGTCGGTTTCGGTAAGCGTCATTTCATCAGCAAGCGTCATTGGCCGCCATCAGCGCAGACTTCAGCGACGGGTGTTCCGCCCACTGGTCGGAGATCATGGGTCGAAGGTCGTGGCCCGCAGATCGTGCGTCGCGGGAATTTCGGCTTGCGTCTCACCGCCTGGGCCCGGCAGGGCGGCATGTGTTGATTTTATGCGATTCGGTGCGGCGTCACACGCGCGCCCGCACTCCTTAGGGCTCACACCGGTTCCGGCCGGTGCCGTAGACGCGGCACGGAATCCTTCGGTGACTTGCCGCGTCCCGACAGGCTCGGATTGGTCATGAAATAGGTGGTGCAGTTGAACACTTCCTCGTCCGGCGGCGGCGTGATGCGCTGCGACGAGCCATCGCCGAGAAGCTGCCAGCTCTGTTCGTTGTCTTTCAGATTGGCGACCATGATCTGTTCGAGCACCTGCTCGTGCACCGTCGGGTTGAGGATCGGGCACAACACTTCGACGCGGCGGTCGAGATTGCGCGGCATCATGTCGGCAGACGCGATGTAAACGGCCGCCTTGGGATGCGGCAGGCTGTGGCCCGAGCCGAAGCAATAGATGCGGCCATGCTCCAAGAAGCGCCCGACGATCGACTTCACGCGGATATTTTCGGAAAGCCCCGGCACGCCCGGGCGCAGGCAGCAGATGCCGCGCACCACGAGCTCGATCGGCACGCCGGCGCCCGAAGCGCGATAAAGCGCGTCGATAATGTCCGGATCGACCAGCGAATTCATCTTCATCCAGATCGCCGCCGGCCGCCCGGCTTTGGCATTGGCGGTCTCTTCGTCGATATGCGCCTGGATGCGATTGCGCAGCGACAGCGGCGACACCGCCATGCGATCGAGCTCGGCCGGCTCGGCATAGCCGGTAACGAAATTGAACACCCGGGCGACGTCGCGCGCAATGATCGGATCGCAGGTGAAGAACGACAGATCGGTATAGATGCGTGCCGTCACCGGATGATAATTGCCGGTGCCGACATGGCAGTAGGACGCGAGCGAGGTGCCTTCGCGGCGCACCACCAATGACAGCTTGGCGTGCGTCTTCAATTCGATGAAGCCGAACACCACCTGGACGCCGGCGCGTTCGAGGTCGCGCGCCCAGCGGATATTGGCTTCCTCGTCGAAGCGCGCTTTCAGTTCGACCAGCGCAGTCACCGACTTGCCGGCCTCGGCCGCCTCAGCCAGCGCCTTGATGATCGGGGAATCGGCGGAGGTGCGATACAGCGTCTGCTTGATGGCGACGACATCGGGATCGCGCGCCGCCTGCTGCAGGAAATTCACCACCACGTCGAAAGATTCATAGGGATGGTGGACAACGAAATCCTTCTGCCGGATCGCCGCGAAACAATCGCCGCCGTGGTCGCGGACGCGGTCCGGATAGCGCGGCGTATACGGCACGAATTCGAGATCGGGCCGGTTGAGATTGGCGATCTGGCCCATCTCATTGAGCGCGAGCACACCGTCGACGCTGAACACGCCTTCGTCAGTGACGCCGAGAATATGCTGCACGAAGCGCCGCAACTCGACCGGCATGGTCGCCTCGATATCGACCCGGATCACCGAACCGCGGCGGCGGCGCTTCAGCGCCGTCTCGAACACGCGCATGAGATCTTCGGCTTCTTCGAGGATTTCAACTTCGGAATCGCGGATGACGCGGAAGGCGCCGAGGCCTTTCACGGCATAGCCGGGGAACAGCTTGCCGATGAACAGGCTGGTGACGCCTTCGATCGAAATCAACCGCACCTCGCCGTTGTCGCCTGACTGCGGCAGCCGCACGAAGCGCTCGATGCGGTTGGGCGTGCGGATCAAGGCGTTCATCGCCCTGCCGTCCTTCGCGCGCGACAGCTGCAAGGCGATGGTGACGCCGAGATTGGGAATGAACGGGAACGGATGCGCCGGATCGATGGCGAGCGGAGTCAGAAGCGGAAAGACATGAGCGAGGAAAAAGTCCTCGAGCCAGGTTTTCTCCGCGCGCGTCACGTCGGGGCCGTCGATCAGGACGATGCCGGCCTGAGCGAGTTCCTTGCGCAGTTCGCGCCATTGCGCCTGCTGGTCTTCAACCACGATCGACACCGCTTCGGCGATGCGCTCGAGCTGCTCGGCAGGTGCCAGGCCCTCGGGACTTTTGGTGGTGATGCCTTCGCGGGCCTGCGCGCCGAGGCCGGCGACGCGGACCATGAAAAATTCGTCGAGGTTATTGGCGGAGATCGCCAGGAATTTAAGCCGCTCGAGCAGCGGATTTTTGCGGTTGGCGGATTCCTCCAGCACGCGGCGATTGAAGTTCAACCAGGACAACTCCCGGTTGATAAAGCGGCCCGGACTGGTCAGAAGATTCGCGGCGGCCTGACGCGCGGCGGGTTCCGGCAAGCGGTCCTCAGCGCGCCGCAACGAAGCGGATTCTCGCGCAACGGCAGTTGCTTGGCCGCGGTCGGCCTGGTCGGCCATGCGGTCGGCCATGGCTTTCTCATGCTCCTCGAAGGCGACGTTGGCCACTTATGTAACAATCCTATGAAGATTACCTATTCGCATAACGCGGTTCCATCCCCAAGCCGTCAAGTCGGTTAGCGAAAACCTGCGCCGGGACCTCGCCGAGACTTCGCGGACAAGGCGACGAAATCGGGGCGGCTCAGGACTCTATTGCTAAAGGTGTGGACTTCGTTTGAGCATGATCTTTTCCGAAAATCGGCTTCCACTTTTCGGGATCATGCTCTAGGCCCCGTCGCGGAACAGTTCGGCGGCCAAGGCGCGGCTCGGCGGCCGGCCTTGCCGCAGCGCTTCCTTGTCGAGCGCGATCACCGCGCCGCGCACCGCCGCGAACGAGCGCTCGACATGGGTCAATAGGTAACGCACGACGCTGTCGTCGAGCTTGAGCTGACGATCGGCGGCGAGCTTGACCAGAACGCCGTGCAGCAGCGCGTCGTCGGGCGCGTCGAGCGCGACCACCGGCAGCGCGCGCAGCCGCGACATCAGATCCGGCAGCCCCACCGGCCAAAGCGTCGGGGCGGTGCGCGCGGTGAAGAGAAGGAAGGCGCCCTCCTCCCGCGCGAGATTGATCAGGTGAAACAGCGTCGGCTCGTCGTCGAGCGCCGACGCATCCTCGATGACCAGCGCACCGGTGGCGAGCGCCGACGGCAAATCCGTCTCACCGAGATGGCGCCCGGACACGACGCGGGCGCCGGCCGCCGCAGCCCAGATCGTTGCGAGATGGGTCTTGCCGGAGCCTTCAGGCCCGACAAGCGCCACGGCGTGTGCCGGCCAATCCGGCCAGGAATCGGTCAGCGCCAGCGCGGCCTGGTTCGACGGACCGGACAGAAAATCGTCACGCGCGTAGCTTTCGGCGTGATCAAGCGCGAGCGCAAGCTGACGCGGAAATTCGGGCATACGCGGCGACACCGACACGGGCATAGCTACGGACATAGATACTGACATGGCGATGACATAGACGATGACGCGACGCCCGACCAGGAAAACCGGTTCCCACCCTCGGATCAAGTCCAAGGGCATGCTTTTCGGGATCATGCGCTAGGACGATCCCTCTCCAGTGTAGAGCGGCGAGTTCAGGTAACGCCGCACCGCAAAGCGGATCAGCACGCCGGCCGCCGCGGCAAGCGGCACCGCGAGGAGCAGCCCGACAAAGCCGAACAGATAGCCGAACGCGATCAAGGCAAACATCAGCCACACCGGGTGCAAGCCGACGCTGTGGCCGACGAGATAAGGCGCCAGCACATAGCTTTCGAGGAACTGGCCGAACAGCACCACGCCGGCGACGATGAGAATGCTGCTCCAGTCCGGAAAGAACTGCGCCGTCGCGATCGCAAGCGACAGAACGAGCGCGGTCAGCGAACCGACATAGGGAACAAAGCTGATCAGGCCGGAAACGACGCCGATCAAAAGGCCATAGCTCAAACCCGCCAAGCTCAGGCCTACGGCATAATACGAGCCGAGGATCAGGCATACGCCGGACTGGCCGCGTACGTAGGCCGAGATCGTCTTGTCGATGTCCTTGAACAGGCCACGCACGGTGTCGCGCTGCGGCAGCGGGATGAGGCTGTCGATGGCGTCGACCATGCCGTCCCAATCGCAGATCAGATAGAACGCCACGACTGGCGCGATGATCAGGAGCGAGAAGATCGAGATCAGCGCCTGGCCGCGTTCCCAGATCGAGGCCAGAAGCCCGGTCAAATAGCCGGATGCCTGATTGAGCAGGTCGCCGACCGATTTGTCGGTGCCGGCGAGATTGTCGCCAATGGAATGCTTGAGCCAGGGATATTTCGGATCGCTGACGAAGGCTTGCAGGCGCTGGGCGTAGTTCGGCGCGTCTTCAATCAGCGCGGCCAATTGGTGCGCCAGAATTGGAACGATCAGGACGAACAGCGTCGCGAAGAAGAGCACAAAGACGCCGAGGATGATCAAAGCTGCGATCAGACGGCTCATGCCGCGCCTGGTCAGCCGTTCGGCGAGCGGATCGAGCACATAAGCGATCGCCATGCCGAGTACGAAGGGCAGCAGGATCGGGCTCAACAGCCACAGCAGCGCGACGAAGACGACAAGCGCCGCGAGCCAGAACACCAGGTTGCGCTCGAAATACATTGCCCCGCCCCCGACGCCAGGTTCCGAACGGATTCTCAGCTCTCGGCGCTGAACGAGTTCATATGGCGAACCCACTCGGCGAGATAGAAGGCGATGGAGAGCAAGGTCAAGATCGCGACCAGCGCCATCATCAGTTGTGACGCAAGCAGAGCGTTGAAGCTGAACGCCTGCTCGGCCAGCACCAGCACCGCGAGCACGATCTGCGCCGCCGTGTTGGCCTTCGAGACCATCAGCGGCCGGATCGGAATCGGCTTACCGACCAGAAGCGACAGCAGGAAGGCGCTGACGATCATGATGTCGCGCGAGACGACCAGGATGACGAGAAAAATCGGTAGCGCGGTGGCGATGCCGAGCGAAATATAGATCGAGACGATCAGCGCCTTGTCGGCCAGCGGGTCGAGATAGGCGCCAAGCTCGCTCTTCATCTGGAAGCGCTTGGCGAGGAAGCCGTCGATGCCGTCGCTGACGCCGGCCACCAGGAACAGGATGAAGGCGATGCGCATCTGCCCCGAGACGATCGCCCAGACCACGATCGGCACCAATAGGATGCGACCCAAAGTGATAAGATTTGGGATACTCAAGAGCTGCCCCGGCTAGCATATCGGCGGTTCAACTGGGCTAAGGCCGGGTCCGACCGACATTTCGCGCGCAGTCCAGAATCCCACAATATACCGGGCCCCGCGCGCTTGCGCACCCCGCAATTCCGACGTAGGAGGCGAAAGCTTTTGCCTCCCCGCCGGGGAGCATTTTCCGAATTGGTGGCTGCCGTGGATGAGGCGCGCTACGCGGACGCCGGCGTCGATATCGATGCCGGAAACCGCATGGTGGATTTGATCAAGCCCCTGGTGCGCGCCACCGCGCGCGCCGGCGCCGGGGCTGAAATCGGCGGCTTCGGCGGCCTGTTCGATCTCAAGGCCGCGGGCTTCGACGACCCGATCCTGGTGGCGGCGACCGACGGCGTCGGCACCAAGGTCAAGATTGCCATCGAAACCGCCCGCCACGACACGATCGGCATCGACCTTGTCGCGATGTCGGTCAACGATCTGGTCGTGCAAGGCGCCGAACCGCTGTTCTTCCTCGACTACTTTGCCTGCGGCAAGCTCGACCCGGCGGTCGGCGCCGAAGTGGTGAAAGGCGTTGCGGCCGCCTGCCGCGAGGTCGGCTGCGCGCTGATCGGCGGCGAGACCGCGGAAATGCCCGGCGTCTATCACGGCAACGACTACGACCTCGCCGGCTTTGCCGTCGGCGCCGTTGGCCGCAAGGATATCTTGCCGCGCAGCGACATTGCCGCAGGCGATATGGTCGTCGGCCTGATCTCCTCGGGCGTGCATTCCAACGGCTATTCGCTGGTGCGCCGGGTGGCGGAAAAGGCCAAACTCGGTTGGACCGATCCCGCGCCGTTTGCGCCGTCGCGGAGCCTCGGCGAAGCCTTGCTGACGCCGACGCGGCTTTACGTGCGCTCCTGCCTTGCGGCGCTGCGCGAGACCAAAGCGGTCAAGGCACTGTCCCACATCACCGGCGGCGGCTTCATCGAAAACATTCCGCGGGTGTTGCCGCAGGGCCTCGGCGTGTCGCTCGATCTCGATCGGGTTCCCGTCCTGCCGGTGTTCAAATGGCTGGCGACGGCCGGAAATATCAACGCGCACGAAATGCTGCGCACCTTCAATTGCGGCATCGGCATGGTCGCGGTGCTCGATCGCACCACGGCCGAGGCCGCTTGCGCCAGCTTTGCCAAACACGGCGAGACAGTCGTCCGCCTCGGTGAAGTCGTTGCCACGTCAGGCTCCGAGCGCGTCGCCTTTCGCGGCCATCTCGAACTGAGCTAGAATCTTTCACTTGAGCATGATCTTGCACTTGAGCATGATCTTGTCCGAAAACCGGTATCCATCCCCGGATCAACGTCCGGGGACAGGCTTTTTCGGTATCACGCTCTAAGCCACATGAAGGCGACATGAAAAAGCGGGTGGCGGTGCTGATCTCGGGCCGCGGCTCGAACATGACGGCGCTGATCGAAGCCGCCAAAGCGAAAGACTATCCGGCAGAGATCGTTGTTGTGGTGTCGAACCGGCCCGATGCTTTGGGCCTCGTTCGCGCCCGCGAGGCCGGCATCGCCACCGCCCTCGTCGATCACACGACGTTCGGCAAGGACCGCAAAGCTTTCGAACACGCGCTCGACGCGGAACTGCAAGCGCATCGGATCGAGATCGTCTGCCTTGCCGGCTTCCTGCGGCTGTTGACGCCGTGGTTCGTCGATCGCTGGAGCGGGCGGATGATCAATATCCACCCTGCTCTGTTGCCGCGGTTCAAGGGGCTCGACACGCATCGCCGGGCGCTCGAAGCGGGCGTCGAGGAACACGGCGCGACGGTTCACTTCGTCAGCGTCGGCATGGACGAAGGTCCGGTCATCCTGCAACGCGCGGTGCCGGTGCTCGGCGGCGACACCGAAGCAAGCCTTGCCGCGCGCGTACTCGAAGTCGAGCACCAGATTTATCCACAGGCGCTGCGCCTGGTCGCCGAAGGCCGCGCGCGCCTGTCGTAGCCGCCTGTCCTGGAGCGTAATCGTTTCAGATTGAATCGTTTGTCGCTCCAGGATCTTGATTGAGCATGATCTTTTCGGAAAACCGGATTCCACTTTTCCGGATCATGCTCGAAAAAGTTCAGAAAATAAAAAACCCCCGGCTGTAAGACCGGGGGGCCGCCAGAGATGAACTGGCAACTTTACTCGCGCCAGTGATTGGAACTGTGATCGGAACCGAACTGGAACCGTACTGCCTCACGCAACTCTCAGGTTCTCCGCCGAGGTCCGGCCGCGATTGGTGACCAGCTCGTATTCCACTGACTGGCCCTCGTTGAGCGAGCGCAACCCGGCGCGCTCGACAGCCGAGATGTGAACGAACACGTCCTTGTCGCCGGTTGATGGCTTGATGAACCCGTAGCCCTTTGTCGAGTTGAACCACTTGACGGTGCCCTTTTGCATCGTCTGTCTCCTAATTCATTCCAGATGCCGATGAAGACACGGGCGCAACTCCTGCAAGCCGATTGCAGAAGCGATTGCATGTCGCGTGCGAGAGCCGTGCGTCGCGCCACAAGCAAGATTTTGGAGGGAAGTCCGAAGCGGAGAAGTCCGAGGCGATTGTATCGGCAAGGCAGCACCGAGCGGATGACCAAAATCCGATTGCGCGACAAGGAAGCCAAAGAAATGCGGCGCAAGCGTGGCTGTTTCTGTTCCAGCACGCGCGATCAGCAAGACCGCAAAATATAATGTGATGACGCGACGACGCGCGCGATCTACGTCGTGTTTGCTTCGGCGCTCGCTTGCGCACGTTTCGCTGCGGCGCAAATCCTGGCGGCCTCCTGCCAACGCGACCACAATCCGCCCGCAGCAACTGCAAGCAGCGTCGCACCGCTTGCCGCTGCAAGTTCCGCTTCTTGCGCGAAGGTCTCGCCGAAGGCGGACGTCAGATGCTGCACCACGGCGGGATCAGTCGCGATAACGCGGCCTGCGACCCATCCGAGTAGCGCAGCTCCAGCCCAGATCAATATCGGGTAGCGATCAACCAGAGCCGTGATCATGGCGGCGCCAGCCATGATCAGTGGAATGGAGAGCGCAAGACCGATCACCAGCAGCAAGAGATTGCCGTGCGCGATGGCGGCGATGGCGATGATGTTGTCGAGGCTCATGACGATATCGGCGACGACGATGACCAGAACGGCGCGCCACAAATGCGCGGCGGCCTCGACCTCGTTCCGATCCTGGTCCTCGGGCACGAGCAGCTTGGCGGCGATGACGAGCAGCGCCACGCCGCCGACGAGCTTCAGATAGGGCAGCAGGATGAGGCGGGCGACAACGCCGACGAAGATGATGCGCAGGATCACCGCCGCACCGGCGCCGATGACGATGCCCCAGCGCCGTTGCTCCGCCGGCAAGTTGCGGCAGGCCAGGGCGATGACCACGGCGTTGTCGCCGGACAGCAATACATCGACGAAAATAAGCTGGAGAACGGCGAACCAGAACGAAGCCGCGTCCAATTGCACGGCGCTCGCGGCAAGCCAATCGCGCCACAGCGCGGGGTGCAGATATTGCGTGAGCGATCCCACGCCGCTCAAACCTTAGAGCACGCGCGCTCTAAATTTTTGAGCATGATCTTTCCCGAAAACCGGTTTCCACTTTTCGGGATCATGCTCTACCCGACAATCTCATTGCCGGAGAAGAATTGCGCGATTTCCTTTTCCGCGGTCTCGGCGGCGTCGGAGCCGTGCACCGAGTTCTCGCCGATCGACTGGGCGTGCTCCTTGCGGATGGTGCCGGGTGCGGCTTTGGCCGGGTCGGTCGCGCCCATCAGATCGCGATAGGCGGCAACGGCGTTCTCGCCCGCGAGCACCTGCACGACGACGGGCCCCGAAGTCATGAAGTCGACGAGTTCGCGAAAGAACGGACGCGCCCGATGCACGCCATAAAACGTCTCGGCTTCGGCCGTGGTCATCCGCACGCGCTTTTGCGCAACGATACGCAGACCTTTCTTTTCGATCATCGCATTGATGGCGCCCGTCAGATTGCGGGCCGTCGCATCCGGCTTGATGATCGAGAATGTACGCTCGATCGGCATCAAATGATCCTTTGGGGCAAATTGTCCTTTGGGAATTTGCGGGTGCGGCGTGAAACCGCGCCGGGCTTATAGCCTCCGCTCATGCCCGCGGCAAGCGCGGCTCCGGCAAGCTGGCGCGGCCTAACACACGGATCGACCGAGGCGGCGGCGTTCAGTTCGAGGCGGCTTTGTTCGACCTTGCCGGTTTTTTCTTGGCGACTTGCGGCGGCGGCGCCGGCACAGCGACGGCATCCATTTCTATGAGCGCGCCGCGCTGGAAACGGTAGATGCCCGCGCGCGGGCCACTGTTGAAGGTCAGAACCGCGGTGCGATCGCCTGCCGGCGTACTGCCGATCTGAACCGCCGGCGGCGTGCCAACGCGAGACACCACGTCGCATTCGCTCATGCCAAGCCCAATGCCGCCGTCCATCACCAACGAGGAAGCATCGCCGCCGGGCGCCGCAGCAGGAGGCGCGGCTCCCCCAGCCGCGCCGGGAGCGGGAGCCGGCGCGGAAGCAGCGGCGGCCGGTGCCGCGGGTGCCGGACAGGAACCGTTGGCATTGACCAGATCGTTCGGCGTGATCTGGCGCTGCTCCTTTTTGGTCTCTGAAAGCTCGGAAAAGCTATAGCCCGCGCTGCGCCCGCTGACGTCGAAGGGTTTGACGAACCAAGGCTGGGTGGTGTCGGCGCCACAGCCGGCAAGCGCAACGGGCGCCGCGCAAGCCGCAAGAACGAACAGGTAATGTCGCCGAACCAGCACCCAACAATCCCCTAAATCCGGCCCGCAGCCCAAGCCATTTAGCAGCTTGCGCTTATTTGTGTTGCGATCATGACGCAAGGCTCCCGCTCAACGGAGCCGTTGCCTAAACGTCACAATTGTACCAGAACCCATCGCGCGAATCCTGTAAAGGTTAAAATCATTCGGAAAGACAGCGACTTGATCCAAATGCCCGCGAACCGCCGAACCGTGCCAATGTGATGAAGATCACGGATTCTTTTCCGGCCGGACGCGACACTTTGAGTCGTCTGAGCGCCGAGGTCCAGGGCGGCTCAGGGGGCCGTTAGTCGTTGTCGGGGGTTTCTATGCACTTGCAATTCATCGGATGCGGCGACGCTTTCGGCACCGGCGGACGTTTCAATACCTGCTTTCATCTGGTTGGGCACGACGTCAACGCGCTGATCGACTGCGGTTCGTCGTCGCTCGTCGGCATGAACAAGCTCGCGATCGATCGCAACGCCGTCGACACCATCTTCATCACGCATTTTCACGCCGACCATATCGGCGGCTTGCCGTTCTTCATTCTCGAGGCGAACTACGTCCTCAAACGCAAAAGCGCGCTCACCATCGCCGGACCGCCGGGCCTGAAGGCGCGCTACGCCGAAATGATGGACGCCGCCTATCCCGGAACGCAGACGCTGCAATTGTCCTTCCCGCTGACACTGCGTGAAGTGGAGATCGGCAAGCGCAACGAGATCGGCGGCGTGCGGGCGACGCCGTTCCGCGTCGTGCATGACGACCGCGCCGGCCCTTGCCTGGGCTATCGCTGCGAGGCCGAGGGCAAGACCGTCTCCTATTCCGGCGACACGCAATGGACGGACAGCGTCATCGATATCGGCCGCAATGCCGATCTCTTCATCTGCGAGGCCTATACACGCGACAAGCCGATCACCAGCCACATGGCGCTGAGCTCGCTGGAAAAGCACCTGCCGCAGATCAAGCCGAAGCGGCTTGTGCTGACCCACATGAGCAACGACATGCTGGCACGCCGCGCCGAGGTGCCGTACAAGTCCGCCGAAGACGGAATGATCGTCGAGCTTTAAAACGCCACCAGATAAAGTCGTGGATGGCCGGAACAAGTCCGGCCATGACGATCACGCAGAATCTTAAGCCCCGAGCGCCGCTTCGATCGCCGCAAGCGCGGCATCTGCCTTCGAGCCATCCGGACCGCCGGCCTGCGCCATGTCCGGCCGGCCGCCGCCGCCTTTGCCGCCGAGCACTTCGGCGCCCTTTTTCACCAGATCGACGGCGTTGAACCGCTCGACCAGATCGCTGGTGACGCCGACCACCACACCGGCTTTACCGTCGCCGGTGACGCCGACGATGGCGACCACGCCGGAGCCGACTTTCTTTTTGCCTTCGTCGGCGAGGCTGCGCAGATCCTTGAGTTCGATGCCTTCGACCGCGCGCGCCATCAGCTTGAAATCGCCGATGGTGCGCAGCCCGTCGCCGCCGTCGCTCTTGCCGGCGCCCGACATTGCGAGCTTCTTCTTGGCGTCGGTCAATTCGCGCTCGAGCTGCTTGCGCTCTTCCATGAGAGACGCGACGCGGCCCGGCACGTCATCGGCCGGCACGCGCAACTCGGACGCAGCGGCTTTGGCGAGCTTGATGAAATGATTGGCGTTGGCGCGGGCCGCGTTCGCGGTCAGCGCTTCGATGCGGCGCACGCCGGCGCCCACGGCGGATTCGCCAACCACCGAGATGACGCCGATATCGCCGGTGCGCCTGACATGCGTGCCGCCGCACAACTCGATCGACCAGCCCAGCGTATTGCCGCCGCCGGCTGCTGCTGGATTTTCGCCCATCGCGACGACGCGCACTTCATCGCCATATTTTTCGCCGAACAGCGCGCGCGCGCCGGAGGCCCGCGCATCGTCGATCGGCATCACCCGCGTCGTCACCGGCGAATTCTGCTGGACCATGTCGTTGGCGATGTCCTCGACACGCTCGATCTCCTCGCCGCTCATGGGCTTGGGATGCGAGAAGTCGAAACGCAGCCGGTCGGGCGCAACCAGCGAACCTTTTTGCGCGACGTGATCGCCGAGCACTTGCCGCAGCGCCTCGTGCAGGAGATGTGTCGCGGAATGATTTTTGCGGATCGCGCCGCGCCGCGCATGATCGACTTCGAGTGCAAGCGCCATGCCCGGCTTCAGCGTGCCCTCCTCGACGGTGCCGATATGGGCGAACACGTCGCCAAGGTATTTCTGCGTATCGGTGACCTCGAAGCGCACGCCGTCCGCCGTCAGCACGCCGGTATCGCCGACCTGGCCGCCGGACTCGCCATAGAACGGCGTCTGGTTGAGAACGACAGCGCCGCTCTCGCCCTTTTTCAGACCGGCAACTTCCTTGCCGTCTTTGACCAGCGCTGCGACGACGCCTTCGGCGCTTTCGGTTTCGTAGCCGAGAAATTCGGTGGCGCCGGTCTTCTCGCGCAGTGTGAACCACACCGCTTCGTCCGCCGCCTCGCCCGAGCCCGCCCATGACGCGCGCGCCTTGGCGCGCTGCTGCTCCATGGCGTCGGTGAAGGCCGCGATATCGACGCCGATGCCACGCGGCCGCAGCGCATCCTGCGTCAGATCGAGCGGGAAGCCATAAGTGTCGTAGAGCGTGAACGCCGTCACGCCGTCGAACATGTCGCCCTTCTTCAGCGACTTCGCCGCCTCGTCGAGGATCGCCAGCCCGCGATCGAGCGTGCGGCGGAAGCGGACTTCCTCGAGCTTCAGCGTTTCGGTGATCAGCGCGTCGGCGCGATGCAATTCGGGATACGCCTGGCCCATCTCGCGGATCAGCACCGGCACGAGCCGCCACATCAGCGGATCCTTGGCGCCGAGCAGTTCCGCGTGCCGCATGGCGCGGCGCATGATGCGGCGGAGCACATAGCCGCGGCCTTCGTTCGAGGGCAACACGCCGTCGGCGATCAAAAACGCGCTCGCGCGCAAGTGATCGGCGATGACGCGATGCGACGCGTTGCCGTCCTGATCGACGCCGGTGAGATCGGCGACGGCTTCGATCAGCGCGCCGAACAGATCGATCTTGTAATTGTCGTGGGTGCCCTGCAGCACCGCGGCGATGCGCTCGATGCCCATGCCGGTATCGATCGACGGCCGCGGCAGATCGATGCGCTTGCCGCCGGCAAGCTGCTCATACTGCATAAAGACGAGATTCCAGATCTCGACAAAGCGGTCGCCCTCGGCATCCGGGCTCCCGGGCGGGCCGCCCGGAATATGATCGCCGTGATCGTAAAAGATCTCGGCGCAAGGACCGCACGGGCCGGTATCGCCCATCGACCAGAAATTGTCGCTGCCGGCGATGCGCAGGATTTTCCGCTCCGGCAGGCCTGAGATCTTCTTCCAGAGATTGAACGCCTCGTCGTCGTCGATATAGACGGTCGCCAGGAGCTTATCGGCCGGCACGCCGTACTCCTTGGTGAGCAGATTCCAGGCCAGCTCGATCGCGCGCTCCTTGAAGTAATCGCCGAACGAGAAATTGCCGAGCATCTCGAAGAAGGTGTGATGCCGCGCGGTATAGCCGACATTGTCGAGGTCGTTATGCTTGCCGCCGGCGCGGACGCATTTCTGCGCCGTCACCGCGCGCGAATAGAGCCGCTTCTCGAGCCCGGTGAAGACATTCTTGAACTGCACCATGCCGGCATTGGTGAACATCAAGGTCGGATCGTTGCGCGGCACGAGCGGCGACGACGGCACGATTTCGTGCCCTTCGCGCGCGAAATAGCCGAGGAATGCGGACCGAATATCGTTGACGCCTGTCATCTCATGTCTCGATGCGGAGCGGCCCTCTCTAACCAGAGCCTGCCCACCTGTCCAGAAAGCCCCAATCCAAAGCCCGAATCGGCGGCGGAATTGATGTATAGCCGCAAATTATATAAGTGCTGTTGGCGTGGCGCGCCCGGTGCCAAAAACCGCAATTGCCGCCAAACTGAGCAAGTACTGAGCAAGTAATGAACGACCAGACCGTAAGTCGCCCGCTTCCCCCGACACTGCAAGACCGACTTCGCCAAAGCGGCTCCGACGTTGGCCCGCACCGCCGTTTCGTCATGACGGCGGAGATCGCGCCGCCGGTGTCGTTCGATGGGCAGGACCTGTTGCGCAAGGCGCAAAGCCTCAAGGGCCTGGCGGACGCGGTCAATGTCACCGACGGCGCCGGCGCCCGCGCCCATATGGCGGCGTTGGCTGGAGCCAAGCTCCTGCTCGATGCCGGCATCGAGCCGGTGCTGCAGCTCACCTGCCGCGACAAGAACCGCATCGCGCTGCAAAGCGAATTGATGGGCGCCGCCGCGCTTGGCGTCCGCAATCTCCTGATCCTCACCGGCGACGATCCCAAAGCCGGCGACCAGCCCGAGACCAAGCCGGTGTTCGACGTCAACTCGCGCACACTCATGGAAACGGCGCGGCGGCTGCGCGACGAGGGAACCCTGCCCACCGGCCGCAAGGTCGACGGCAACGCCGCCTTCTTCATCGGCGCCGCCGACATGCCGATCGATCCGCCGGCCGGCTGGCAGCCGACCGCGCTGCTCGCCAAGGTCAAAGCCGGCGCGCAATTCGCGCAGACCCAGTTCTGCATGGATGCCGGCATCGTGCGCCGTTATGTCTCGGTGCTCGAAGCCGCCGGCGTCACCAAACAGCTTTCCCTCCTCATCGGCGTCAATCCGCTGCGCTCGGCGAAATCGGCGGCCTGGATGAAGAGCCACCTCTACGGCACCATCATCGCTGACGCTTATATCGCGCGCCTGGAGAAGGCCGCCGAGCCCGCGCGCGAAGGCATCGCCATCTGCGTCGAACTGATCGAAGAGCTCTCCACAATTCCCGGAGTCGCCGGCGTCCACATCATGGCGCCGGGCAATGACGCGGCGATCCCGGAAGTGATCAAGCTCGCAAGGGCGCGATCTCGACAAGCGCACTAAAAACAAACACCCGTCAGCCTGAGCTTCCGAGGACAAAGTCACGTGCATTTAGAGCCCCAACCGGCGCGGCAGAAGCTGCTGTCGAGCAATATCTCGTGATTGCGCTATAGCGCGCAACAGCCCCTCCAGTAAGGACCTCCAACGATTGCGAGCGTCATAAAAAGGCTGGAGTAAATCACGAACGTCCCAAGGGTAATGCGGATAGATGCTAATTCGAATACTGGTAAGTCATAGACTCTGAGAAGTTCCTTTACTCTCTCAGACCGAGGAAGAGGAACGATCATTGCGACGAAGACGCCGCTGACCAGAGCAGGCATCCAAATATCAACGATGCCCGTCTTAAAACCTTCCAGCAATTCATGCCCCGCACATTTCGGCGCTTCAACAGCAATAGCAGTCAGGTAGCTAAGTACTGAATTCGTGCACGCGAACACGAGCGCCACGATCAGCGCCCCAGTACAGATAATCCGCGTCACCGCACCTCCTCCGTACTTTTGATAATCACCTCCGATGTCAGCGTGTGGTGCACCGGACATTTGTCGGCGATTTCCATCAGCCGCTGGTGCTGCTCGGCATCGAGCTCGCCCTCGAAACTGATGACACGATCGATGTGGTCGATCTTGCCCTCCTTGGTTTCGCATTCGGCACAGTCCTGGGCGTAGACGCGGCCGTGCTTGAGTTTGACCGTGGTGCGCTTGAGCGGCCACTGCTTGCGGTCGGCATAGAGCCGCACCGTCATCGCGGTGCAGGCGCCGAGCGCGGCGAGCAGAAGATCGTAAGGACCCGGCCCGCTATCCATGCCGCCGACACTCACCGGCTCGTCGGCAAGAAACTGATGGGAGCCTGCGATCACCTGGTTTTGCAGATTGCCGTTGCGCGTCTCGCGCACGACCACGGTGCCCGGCTCGCTGGTCTCGTCGGCGTCAACTTGCGCCTGCAGCTCGAGATAGCGCTCGGCCCAGGCGGCAACGACATGCGCGACATAGATGGCGTCGCTCGGCTTGCGCAACAGATGATCGGCGCCGGCGAGCGAGATGAAGCTTTTCGGATGCTTTGCCGCGAGAAAGATCTTGCTGGCATTGTCGATGCCGACGGTGTCGTCGGTCGGCGAATGAAACACCAGCAGCGCCTTGTGCAGTTCAGCGATGAGGCCAGCGAGTTTTTGCTCGGCGATGTCGTCAAGGAGCTCGCGGCGGATGCGGAACGGCCGGCCGGCGAGCGACACTTCCACTTCGCCCTTGGCTTTGATGTCGTCGACATTGTCGCCGAGAAGGCCTTTGACATGGGCCGGATCGAACGGCGCCGCGATCGTCACCACGGCGCGTGCGTCGGGAATACGATGGGACGCTGCCAGCACCGCGGCGCCGCCGAGACTGTGGCCGATCAGGATCGCGGGCGCGCCGACATTTTTCCGCAAGTGATCGGCGGCAGCGACCAGGTCGTCGACATTCGACGAGAAGGTCGTATTGGCGAATTCGCCCTCGCTGGCGCCAAGGCCGGTGAAATCGAAACGCAGCACCGCGACGCCGCGCAGCTTGAGGCCCTGGGCGATGAACCGCGCCGCCTTGTTGTCCTTGCCGCAGGTGAAGCAATGGGCGAACAGCGCCACCGCGCGGATGGGGCCGTCGGGCTTGTCGAGCAGCGCGGCAAGTGTCTGGCCCTGCGGATTGGGAAAGTCAAAACGTTCGGCCGGCATCGATTTGCTCCTGCTCGGCGGTCGTCAGGCGACCGCGCTATTTGGCTGGGCGCCACCCTACTCCGCGCCTAGGCCGCCTTGGCAAATTCATCCTGGACCGATTTCTCAAAGGCCAGGAGCTTCTGCACGCTCGGCCGCTGCAGCATCCGGTCGAAATGGGCCACACAGTTCCCAAAGCCGGACATGTCGATCTCGAACTGCCGCGCGCGCCGCTGACACCAGAAGAAATGCGCGTCCGGCGCCGTGAAATGGTCGAAGAAGAACTCACGACCGGCCAGAAGACCGTCGGCAATCTTGAACAGCTCAAGAAGGTTTCCGGCCGCAAGCTTCTTCACGCTCGCTTCAGTCCCCGGAACGTCGCACACCCGCGGCGGCGAATTGATGCGCGCCAGGAAAGGATGAATGCCTCCCGAACACCATGACATCAGCGACATGGCCTGCAGCTCCTGCCACGGATCGGTGGGCAGCAGCCGGGCATGCGGAAAGGATCGTGCAATCCAGGTCTGGATGGCCACGCTCTCGCTCAGACTCTTGCCGTCGACGACGAGCAGCGGCACTTTGTGCTTGGGGTTGATCTTCAGGTATTCGGGCGATGTGTGCTGGGCTTTCCTGAAATTCAGCGGATGGACGTCGAATTCCGCGCCGGCTTCGGTGAGCGTTATATAGGGCGCGAGCGCGCAGGTGGTTGGCGCGTAATAGAGCTCAATTTTCATGACCCCTCCGAATTTACAATCTCAATTGCCGAGCGCCGGCTTCGTCTCCGCCACCCATCATAACGGCCTTTGCGAAAAACGGGCATAGGCTCGCAGCATGCACAGCGCGTGCATCGGCAAGCGAGTTTTTGTGTCGAACGCTACGGTGTGAAACGCGAAGGAGGCGGCGCGATCGCAAAAGAAGGGGTGGTGCCTTGCTTTCTTGGATCCGCTACGTCCGCTTCGCTACGAAAGAGAAACGAAAGGATATGGAACGCCGACAGACGCTTGATCCAACCTGCCGTGCTGCTGGCACGGCCGCGCCTCCAGCAGGAGGCGCACGCCTATCGGCGTTCCACCGCGGCTCTGACTTGCGGGCTTTCGCCCGCTGCGCGCGACTTCAGGCCAGGTTTCCTGGGACGTGGCGAGAACGCCGATCTGTAACGATCCCCCTTCCGGAGGCAGCATCGGACGCAGTTGGTGCGGGCGTTACCCGCCCCCGCCTGTCCCAGTCCAGTGGCGCACCCCACGGACCGGTCGTAGTGCCGGCCAGATGATGCCCGAAGCCGCCCGGGAGCGGTTTGCAATGCCGCCCGCGGGCACCGCCCTCGCCCCCGTGCCGCGCTATGCCTTCGCGGCAGGTCCTTTCACGTGAGCGAGGTTTAAGCCGTAACATAAATGGTGACAATCGTCAAGAAATAATCCTACACGTTCTACTCGTTTACATGAGGACCCAAATGGCTTGCCACGATCATTGCACGTCGCATTCGACGATCCCGACACTAAGCAGGCGGACCGTCGTCACGGCGCTGGCGTCAGCGGCCACGCTATCCATCACACAATTGTCCACGCCGGATGCGCACGCCGAAGCCGCCGCAAGCACGGCAGCCGCCGAAGACGTTCGCTTCATGCACATTGCTTTGAAGGAAGCCCGGCGCGGCGATTATCCGTTCGGCGCGGTGATCGTGAAGGAGGGAAAGTTACTTTCGCTCGGCCGCAATCTCGGGCGCACCCATGACGATCCCACCGCGCATGGCGAGATGGTCGCGATCCGCCGCTGCCTCGCCGTGCACGGCTCGGCGGCGCTCAAGGGTGCGACGCTCTATACGTCCGGCGAGCCGTGCGTGATGTGCATGGGCGCGATCATCTGGTGCGGGCTCGGCCGCATGGTCTATGCGGCTTCCGTGGCGCAGATCGCCGCCAAGATGAACCAGATCAATATCTCCAGCGCCGATGTCGCGGCGAAAGCGCCATGGGATTCCGTCAGCATCACCGGCGGCGTACTCGCCGACGAGGCGGTGCCGATCCTGGCGCGGTAATACGAGCCGTCATGGCCGGACTTGTTCCGGCCATCCACGTCTTTGAGCGCGCGGCACTCAAGACGTGGATGCCCGACGACAAGCGCGGGCATGACGGAGCGCCATGGGACGCGTGGATTACGTCTTGCGCTTTGTCGGCTTTCGCGAGAGCTCAACTTGTCCTACGCTGAAGTTATGGACCTGCAGGACAAGACCATCCTCGTCACCGGCGCTTCGAGCGGCATCGGTCAGGCTATTGCGATTGCCTTCGCGCAAAAGCGCGCGCATGTGCTCGTCCATTACGGCAAGAACAAATCCGGCGCGCAGGCGACCCTCGACGCGGCGAACAAGCTATCGAGCGGCACGCTGCATCAAGCCGATCTCGTCGCCGGTCGGGATGGCGTAGAGCAAATCGCCTAGGCCAGATCCATCGCTAGGCCAGATCCATCGCTAGGCCAGATCCATGCGCGCCGTGAACAGGTCGATGCGCCCGCGGATCAAAATGTTGAACGCCACCACAATCCGCTCCTCGGTCTCGTCCGCCGTGCCCTGCTCCACCGCGTGCGGAATGTGGCTCGGCCAGATCAGCATGCGGCCCTTCTCCGCCGGAACGATGAAATAGTCGGTGTTGATGTCGTTTCTGACCTGGTAGCGCGGCTCAAAATTTTTCAAAAGCCGGCGTGGCGAAGCAAACATGGTCGGCCCGCAATTGAGCGGCGCCTTGATATAGATAAGACCGCTCAACAGGCAGTTCGGATGAACGTGCATGTTCTGCCGGTGATTGGGATGAGTGATATTGGCCCACATGCTGTTGATGTGATGGGAATCGCGCAACACCGCGTAACTGTCCAGCGCTTTGCCGGACTCGGTCAGCACCACGTCGACCAATTCTTTCATCTCCGCGAGCGTGTGCAGGTCGTCGGGCGTCATATAGGACGGGCTCGCGCCTTTGGGCGAAGACCGGCCGATGCCCGATGCGCGCATCTGCCGGATTATCTTCTCGATCCGATCGCATAGACCGACGTCATATAGCTTTCCCGTGAACATCGGCGTCGGGAACAGCATGAACACCTGCCTCGCACTCAACTCGGCGGGCGGCGCCAATCGACCGGCGTAGTTCATCAGGCCCCTCAAAGCAGTTACGCTCTAAATTGCTGTTTGAGATCGCGCATCGCGTTGCGCGATGCGTAGCATTTAGGCAGAGACCGGCGGACCCGCGATGCACGCGGTTGGCCGACGCTAGCTCAACACCGCGCCGGCCGCGCTATTCCGGGATGATGCGAAAACTATTGCTGTTGCCGCACGCGCGCCGGCTTCGGATGAAATCGCGCCGGGATCATGGAATAAAATGGAATGTAAATTGTTGTGATGAGACGCGGCGCGTATCGACTCACGAATGCTGCGAGCAGCGCGCGCGGCGATGTCAGCGGCTCAGCTCCCGCATCGCCGCGTCGAGACCTTCGATGGTCAGCGGAAACATGCGGTCGCCGAGAAGCTGGCGCATCAGGCGGATCGAGCCGGTCATGTCCCAGTCCTGCTCCGGCACCGGATTGAGCCAGACGCGCCGACGGATAGGTCGCGAGCACGCGCTGCATCCAGACCTGGCCGGGTTCCTGGTTCATATGCTCGACCGAGCCGCCGGGCGCGACGATCTCGTAAGGCGACATCGAGGCGTCGCCGACGAAGATGACTTTATAGTCGTGCGGATAGGTGTGCAGCACGTCGAAGGTCGGCGTCGTCTCGGTCCAGCGCCGCGCATTCTCCTTCCACACTTTTTCGTACAAACAATTGTGGAAGTAGAGATGCACCAGATGCTTGAACTCGGTCTTGGCGGCGGAGAACAATTCCTCCGTGGTCTTGACGTGCCAGTCCATCGAGCCGCCGACATCGAGGAACAGCAGCACCTTGATGGTATTGTGCCGCTCCGGCCGCATCAGGATATCGAGATAGCCCTTGTGCGCGGTGCCCTTGATGGTGCCGTCGAGATCGAGCTCGTCGGGCGCGCCGGTGCGGGCGAATTTGCGCAGCCGCCGCAGCGCCACTTTGATATTGCGGGTGCCGAGCTCGACATCGCCGTCGAGATCCTTGAACTCGCGCTTGTCCCACACTTTCACGGCGCGGAAATTGCGGTTGGTGTCCTGGCCGATGCGCACGCCTTCGGGATGGTAGCCATAGGCGCCGAACGGCGAGGTGCCTCCCGTGCCGATCCATTTGCTGCCGCCCTGGTGGCGGCCCTTCTGCTCAGCGAGCCGCTTGCGCAGCGTCTCTAACAGCTTGTCGAGGCCGCCGAGCGCCTCGATCTGCTGCTTCTCTTCCTCGGTGAGATATTTTTCGGTGAGCTTCTTCAGCCACTCGGCCGGGATTTCGGCTGCGAGCGCGTCTTCGATCAGCGCCAGCCCCTTGAAGACATGGCCGAACACACGATCGAACTTGTCGAGATTGCGCTCGTCCTTCACCAAAGCCGCGCGCGACAGATAATAGAAATCCTCGACCCGGCGGCCGGCGAGGTCCTTCTCCATCGCTTCCATCAGCGTGAGGTATTCGCGCAGCGTCACCGGAACGCCGGCGGCTTTCAGCTCATGGAAGAAGTTCGTGAACATCGCGGCATTCTAATCCGTGTCCGCGCGAAGCGGCTATGGGGTGCATAAGCCGCATCTGTTTTCACAGCTTATCTTAGCTAAGACGCTGTTTCATATACGTTTTCTACTGCATCTGATATTTCTAAGATATATCTTGCGTTATAGCGACACTATGATCTATCTAACGATATATCTTAACAACGGGAGAACCCAAATAATGCATAGACATCACGGACATCGTGGTCATCGCGACCACGGACATCACGACGGCTGCGGCGAGCGCAGCGAGAAGTGGGGCGCGGGCCGCCATGGCGGCGGCCGATTTGGCCGCGGCCGCTTCGGTGGTTTCGGCGGACGCTTCGGCGGCCCCGACGGCATGGGCGGCGACGAAATGATGCGGGCGCGGCGCATGCTGGCCCAGGGCGACCTGCGGCTATTGGCGCTGGCGCTGATCGCGCAAGCGCCGCGGCACGGCTACGAGATCATCAAGCTGGTCGAGGAAAAGACCGGCGACTGGTACTCGCCGAGCCCCGGCATCGTCTATCCGACACTGACCTATCTCGAAGAAGCCGGCTACGTCACCGCTTCGACCGAAGGCTCGAAGAAGCTCTACACCATCACCGACGAAGGCAAAGCCTATCTCGACGCCAACCGCGACGTCATCAAGGTGGTGCTCGACCGTTTGGCCGCGATCGGCGAAAAGGTCGGCCGCTGGCGCCGCGCCAATCGCAGCGAACGCGAGGAAGAACTACCGCCGCTGGTCGACGCCGCGATCAGGAATCTGCGCGAGATCGTCGCCAAAAAGCTCGATAACGACGCCGACGCGGAATCCCGTCTCGTCGAAATCCTCGCCCGCACCGCGGCGGACCTGCAGCAGAAGAGCTGAACACGTTCTCCGCTCATTCCCGCGATAACCCGCCGTAGCTCGCCGTGCGAGCGTAGGCGGGTCGCGGGGACGAGCGGAGCAACTATCCTGCCTTTGCCGATGCCGCTTCCGGCGTCTGAATGTGTTCCGGCCGGACGCCGAGACCCAGCAAGCGGGCGGGAATGCGCCGCAATACCGGGAATGCGTCGAACAGCTTGAAGAGCAGCGGCGGCTTCGGCCGCTGCGTGCCCTGCAGCGCCGGGCCGATGATGCGGTTCTGCATGGTCAGTTGAATGCGCTGCGTCATCTCCGCCGGGAAACTCCGGCGGCGCTGGATCGCCTTCAGATCGTCATCGGTCACGGTGCCGGCCTTGAGCGGCGCGGCGAGGCGGTTGGCGGCCGCCACCGCATCCTGCACGGCGATATTGACGCCGACGCCGCCGATCGGCGACATCGCGTGCGCGGCGTCGCCGATGCAGATCAGGCCCGGCCGCCACCATTGCCGCAGCCGATCGACCGTCACCGTCAAGAGCTTCACATCGTCGAAGCTTTTGATCTCGCCGATGCGGTCGGCGAGGAACGGCGAAAATTCCAGAATGCGCTTGCGGAATGCCTCGATGCCGGCCGCCTGCACCTTGTCGATACCGCCCTTGGGAATGACATAGGCGCATTGCCAGTAATCGGTGCGGTCGAGCATGACCAGCAACGCGCCGGCCTCGATATGGCCGAAGATTTCCGGATCGTCGCTCCCCTTGCGCGCGATGCGAAACCATAAGACGTCCATCGGCGCGCCGAAATCGTCGCTCTGCAGGCCGGCTTTCTCCCGCACCATCGAATGCCGCCCGTCGCAGCCGACGATGAGATCGGCGCGAATATCCAACGCACCGTTCGGCGTATTGGCGCGCACGCCGACAACGCGGCCGCCCTCCTCGATCAGGTCGGTGGCGTCGGTCTGCATACGCAGATCGAAGGTCTTGTACTGCTTGCCCTTGCCGGCAAGGAAATTGAGGAAATCCCATTGCGGCATCAGCGCGATATATTTGCAGCGGGTCGGCAGGTGCGTCATGTCGATCGCCTGCAGGCGCTCGTCGCCGAACTGCATGGTGAGCCGCGCCACTCTCGAATGCGGCAGTTTCAGGAATTCGTCGAGCAGGCCAAGCTCGGACATCATTTCCAGCGTCGAGGGATGGACCGTGTCGCCGCGGAAATCGCGGAAAAAATCCTGATGCTTTTCCAGCACCGCGACCTCGACGCCGGCGCGGGCCAACAGAAAGCCGAGCATCATTCCGGCCGGCCCGCCGCCGACGACACAGCATTGCTTTTTGAGCGCGGTATTGGTCATGTTTCCTGCCCGTCTTTCCTGCCTGTCGGCTGCCTGTCAACGCTCGCGGATTTGCGGCAAGCTATATCTGCCGAACCATATATTTCCTGTAACATCCGGCACTCGGTAAGGTTCGCTTGTACATTGATTCGGGCCTCACATTTCCGCCGCAACCGGGGTGCTAAAACGCCCGGATGACCTACCCGCCTATCGTCATGCGCAGCCTTCTCGTCCTCGGATTTGGCATCGGAATTCTGCTCGGCCTGGCGCCGCGCGACGCCGCGTTCGCCCAGCTCGCGGGCACCGGCGATTTTCACATCCAATGGGAGGTGAAAAACCGCTTCCGCCTGTTCAAGAACGAGGCCGATTTCCAGCGGATCGCGGCGGAGAACCGCGGCGACGGCATTCTCGCCCAGGAACAGCGGCTCGAGAACGACACCGGCGGGCTGGGCTGGGCCAAGGATGTCGTGCCCAACCTGTGCCTCGATGCCTATGGCGAGCTTGTCGACACCTGCGAACGCGACGGTGCGCGCGAGAGCTATCTCAGTCCCAAAGATCATCCGGTCGGCGTGTCGGTGGCGGGGCCGCTGCCGCAAGATGCCACCTGTATGTGGAGCTTCGACGACGGCGACGGGCCGGTGCGGCAGAACACGGCGCCGTGCAATCAGGAAGTGCGGCTGCGCGTCAAGAGCGGCAAGACCACCGTGGCCACTGTCGACGTTCCGCTCGGCGACGGCACCGCGCAGCGCGTCGCCACCGAAATCGCCGTGCGCGACGTGCTGATCGCCGGCATGGGCAATTCCATCGCCGCCGGCGAGGGCAATCCGGATGTCGCGGTCGAGCTCGACGGCGGCTTCTGCTTTCGGCGCTTCTTCCGCGCCGGCGGCAGCCAATATTTCCGGCCGAGCCGCGCCGGCTATAGCGACGACCGGTCCTGCGAATTGGGCTCGGTCAGCCCGACGGCGGCGCGAGACTGGGCGCGCCACGGCGCGCGCTGGATGAACCCGGCCTGCCATCGCTCGCTCTACAGCTATCAGGTGCGCACCACGCTCGCGCTCGCGATCGAGCAGCCGCATGTCGCGGTGACGCTGATACCGCTCGCCTGCACCGGCGCGACCATCGCGGCCGGCATGTTCTCGGGGCAGCGCGCCGACGACTGCCCGTGGGTCACCGGGATCGACAGTTGCTCGGGAACCGCACCGCCGCAATTCTCCGAGCTCAAGGACATCGTGGCGGCCCTGCACAAGCAGCAACCCAACCGCAATCTCGACATGGTCCTGCTGACGGTCGGCGCCAATGACGTCAACTTCGCCGGACTTGTCGCCAATGTCATCGTCAACTCGCTGACCGAGCGGCTGTTGCTCAAGCAAGGCGGCTCGATCGCCAGCGTCGCCGACTCGCAAGCAGCCCTCGACGACGATCTGCCGAACGAATTTTCGCAATTGCGCACGGCGCTGAAGCCTTATGTCGGCGGCAATCTCAATCGCGTCGTCTTTGTCTCCTACGGCAATCCGGCGATGCAATCGGAAACCCAGCCCTGCCCCGGCGGCCGCGACGGGCTCGACGTGCATCCCGCCTTCGGCGCCGACGCCGAGCGGCTGCGCGCCGCGGCGCAATTCGTCGACACCAAATTCCTGCCCAAGGTGCGCATGCTGGCGACCTGCGACGGCAACAAAGTCTGCAAAGACGCCGCGACCGATCGCATGACCTTCGTCGACAGCCATCAGCAGGCCTTCACCCGGCACGGCATGTGCGTGCGCGCCAACACCGATCCCGAATTCGATCGCAACTGCTTCTCGACGAAAGGCGACAGTTTCTCCGACGATCCGAACGTGGCGCCGGACAGTCCGATGGCCTGCGGCGAGCCGCCGAGCAACTATCAGCCTTACTCGCCGCGCGGGCGCTGGATCAGGACTGCCAACGACAGCTATTTCGTCGCCATGACCTATCCCGAAGGCATGCCCGCGGTGCTCAAGCCGAGCGACATTCACGACGCGCTATGGGGCGTGCTCTCAGCCGTCTATGGCGGCGCGGTGCATCCGAGCGCCGAAGGTTACGCGGCGATGGCGGATGCGGCGATGCCGGCCGCGCGCGGCGTGCTCGGCCTGACGCCGCCGCCAAGTTTCAGCGCCGCGCCGCTGCCGCCGCCGGTAATCCCCTCAGCGCCTGCACCCGCAGCCGGCGTGCCGACGCCGCGGACGCCATAACCCGCGAAGGCGGATGGCCTATCCCTGCATCGATGTGCGGCGCGTATTTTCGCGCGCGGTGGCAAAACAACCGCAAACGAGAAAAGTGATTCCGCACGCGAAAACGACGCCGAGTGCCAGATCAACGGTGTCCATCATATTCCTTCGCAGAAATTCATCGCCCACAAGACAACTCCGTGAGCGGCGAATTGCTCCGAGAATAAAAATGTCGCACCCCCTCCCGCCGTGCGTGGAGGGAGAGCGCGGCCGGCGTGTCCCTCGCATGGGACCGCGTTACGGCCGTCTATCGCAGGTGCTGCCTGGCCAAGAAATCGAGAATGAAACTCGCGATCTCGTCATTCTTCTCATCCAGCGCGAAATGGCCGGCGTCGAGCAGATGGATTTCGGCGTCCGGCAGATCGCGCTTGAATGCCTCTCCGCCGGGCGCGATGAAAGAGGGATCGTTGCGCCCCCAGACCACCAGAGTCGGCGGCCTGTGCGCGCGCAGCCAGGCCTGCCACGCCGGATATGCAGCGACGTTGGTGCGGTAGTCGTAAAGCAGCGCTGCCTGGATCTCGCGTTGGCCGGGCCGCGACAGGTGAGCGTATTCGTCGGTCCAGGTATCGGGGTTGTAACGCTCGGGATGCCGGGTTCCGAGCGTATGACGCTGCTCGGTTGCCACGAGCGACACGAATGCATCGAACACTTCAGGATGCGCTTTCGGATCGGCCCAATACTGCGCGATACCGGCCCATTTGGCGCCCAGCCCCTCTTGATAGGCATTGGCATTCTGGATGATGAGAGCCTGCACCCGTTGTGGATGCGCCAAAAGCATGCGGAAGCCGACCGGTCCGCCGTAATCGTGCAGGAAGAAGGTGCATCTGTCGATCTTGAGCAGATCGAGAAAGGCGTCTGTCGTCTCGGCCAGGTGGTCGAACGTGTATGTGTATGAGGACGGCGGCGGGGCGTCGCTCTGACCGAAGCCCGGGAAGTCAGGCGCTACCAAATGATAACGCGTGGCAAGCAGCGGAAAGAGCGTATCGAACTCCCGCGACGACGAAGGAAATCCGTGCAGCAGCACGATCGTCGGCGCGTCCTTCGGGCCGGCTTCCCGATAGAAGACGCCGATGCCGTCAACCGTCACACGATGATAGGTCGTCGTCGTCGAAGTCGATTCCATCGGGGCAGCCTGTGTCACGTGGCCGGCGATCAGAGCGGTCGCGGTCGCCAGAAGGAATTCGCGGTTTCATCATTGGACTTCGGACGCCTGGGTCAAGCCGGGCGTTGAGCCGAACCGCTACGACGCGGCCGCCGCCGGCGCAGCGTGCGGCTTTTCCGGAGCGACGCCGAGCTTCTTCTGCAGGCTGGTCGATGACGTGGTGTATTGAAACACCAGCCGCTTGTCCGGATAGACGTAGCGGTGCGCCTTCTGCGCCATCAGCGCGCCTTCGTGGAATCCGGAAAGAATGAGCTTGAGCTTGCCCGGATACCAGTTGATGTCGCCGATGGCGAAAATGCCCGGCTGGCTGGTCTCGAAACTCGCGGTCTCGACCGGAATGAATTCGCTGTCCTTGAGCTCAAAGCCCCAATTCGCCACCGGACCGAGTTTCATGGTGAGGCCGAAGAACGGCAGCACCGCGTCGCAGGCGATTTCGAAGGTCGAGCCGTCGTTCGATTTGCCGACGGCCTTTTGCACCTGGCCGTCGCTACCGACCAGCGAGGCGACCTGCCCGGTGACAAAATCGATTTTGCCTTCGCCGACCAGCGCCAGCATCTTGTTGACGCTGTCGGGCGCGGCGCGGAATTCGGCGCGCCGGTGCAGCAGCGTCAGATGCTTGGCGAGCGGCGCCAGATTGAGCGTCCAGTCGAGCGCAGAGTCGCCGCCGCCGACGATGAGAATGCGCTTGTCGCGGAACGCCTCCATCTTGCGCACCGCATAGAACACCGATTTGCCCTCGTAGGGTTCGATGCCCTGGATCGGCGGACGCTTGGGCTGGAACGAGCCGCCGCCGGCGGCGATGACGACGATCTTGGCCTCGAATACCTTTCCTTGATCCGTCTTCACGCGGAACAGCGGATCGCCGATCTTCTCGACGCTCTCCACCATCTCGTTGAGATGGAATTGCGGATTGAACGGCTTGATCTGCTCCAAGAGCGAGTCGACGAGACCCTGCGCGCTCGTCATCGGAATTCCGGGAATGTCGTAGATCGGCTTCTCCGGATAGAGTTCGGCGCATTGCCCGCCGATCTTGTCGAGAATGTCGATGAGGTGACATTTCATATCGAGCAAGCCGAGCTCGAACACCGCGAACAGGCCGATCGGCCCGGCGCCAATGATGACAACATCGGTTTTGATAGCTTCGCTCATATCGTATCCAAGTTCGGTTGCGCGTCAGAGATTTTTTGGGGAAGGCGATTATCTAGCGCGTCGGACCCGGCCGCGCCAGACCCCGCAAAGACCGGACATCACAGGAGATCCGGAGGCCGGCGGTTCCGCCAGGGCCAACCGCGCGGCCAGCCGCCCAGGCAGCCGCTCAAGCCTGCCGGCTTGGCGTCGTGACCACCAGCCCGTCAAGCTCGTCCGTGACTTTGATCTGGCAGGACAGGCGCGAATTCGGCTTCACCTCGAAGGCGAAGTCGAGCATGTCGGCCTCCATCGGCGATGGCTCGCCGACCTTCTCCCACCACGCCTGGTCGACATAAAGATGGCATGTCGAGCAGGCGCAGGCACCGCCGCATTCGGCTTCGATCTCGGGCACGCCGTTTTTGATCGCCGTCTCCATGACGGTCGAGCCGACGTCTCCGTCCACGGTGCGGGCTTTGCCCTCGGAATCAATGAAGGTGATTTTCGCCATGACGCAACAAGTGAGGTTGTGGGGCTGATCTTTAAGACTGGAGCAAAGTTCGCGGGCGGCCTGTTCTAACCGCTCGCGCCGGGCGGCGCCAGTATGGCCAAGCAAGCGGTGAAGGAGGATTTTGCCGCCGCCGCGGCGGCTCAGAAATAAAAATACTACCCAAGAGCGAAACTGGGGCGGCTCAGCGCGGGCGCACCAATTCGGCCAACAGCCCGGTCAGGCGCGAGCCGATGGCGGCGCTGGCTTCGAGGCTCGCCGACTTGAGTTCGGTCACCGCCTCTTCCATCGCCGTGGTTGAACCCTCGGCTGAACCCTCGCCATTCGCCGCGTTTTCCACAAGCTCGGCGGCACGCGCAACCCGCCATGCGCCGATGCCGCGGGCCGAGCCTTTCAGCGTATGGGCGGCCGCCGCGGCCAAGGCCAATTCGGCGCCGACAATGCGGCCCAGCATGATGGTCGTCTGGCGCACGAAAAGTTCGAGGACTTCGCGTTCCAAGCGCCGGTCCCCGAGCGTCATGCGCTCAAGATGGGTCTCGTCGATAACGGTCGGCTTGCGGTCGTGATCGCCGGCAGCAGCCAATACCCTCGATACGCTCACAAACGCCCTCCCCACCGACATTACTGAAGCGCCAGAGCCTGCCCGAAGGCCATAGAATAGGTCCGTAAGAATTGGGCGAATTCACCTGATGTTTCACGGCAATGGTAAGGAAAGACTTACGCCATGCGGCGGGGCGGCAATCTTGTGCAAGACCGGTGGCGAACGTTTGCAAGTTGGTCCCTGGGGATCGCGAATATTCAGCCCCAAGTCGGCCGCAATGCTGACCGCACATTGACGGTATTATTTGCCGAAAAACCTCGAAAACATGGTCAACAAGACGTTAACGATGATTAAAGGAGCGTTACCAAACCGGTTTTATTCGATCTGCCAGAACGATAGGATGAGCGGTGGCAGTGGGACGTGAGGGTTTGCCTGGGGGCGCCCCTCAGCCGGCTAGTAATGTGAGGATCACGCGCTCGTGGCGCGGCCTGCGCGGTCTGGGGTATCTCGCACGATCTCCCGAGCCTTGCGCGGCCCGTCCAAGTCAGGCGTAACACGCGAGGCGACGACCGAGATGGCCAACTATCCGAAGAAGATGAAGGATCCGACGGAAGCGGCGCTGTCGGCGATCCAGGAAGCTCTCAATATCCGAGACGATGACGGCCAGGCGGAGCCTGAGGCGCAGTCCGAGGCTGCCGCCAGGCCCGAGGGCATGAACGATCTGTTTGGCGGCGACGTGCGATCGCGCGGCCCCAACGCGCAACCTGCAGTGCAAGCCGCTTATGACGAGCCCCTCGACACCGGCGCATCGGATACGGGCGCCATCGGCACGCGCGATCTTGCCGCGCCGTCCGGCCGCGCCGCCAATGACGACCAGCAATCGATCGGCCAGGTGCTGCAGGCGCTGCAACGGCGTCCGACGCGCTCGTCCTATTTCTTCGCCACCGCCTTCTCCGCGGCCTGGATTGTCGGCTGCTTGGCGCTGTCCTGGGCCTATCTGTCGAGCTTGAATTCAGCGCTCGGCCCCGGCCATTCGCCGATGGCTTTGATCGTCGGCCTCGGCGCCGCCGCTTTGCTGCCGGTCATCTTCGTTTTCGGCATCGCCCATATGGCGTGGCGCGCTCAGGAGCTTCGCCTCATCGCGCAATCCATGGCGCGGGTCGCGATGCGGCTCGGCGAACCTGAAGGCATGGCGCGGGATTCGATCGTCACCGTCGGCCAGGCGATCCGCCGCGAAGTCGCGGCGATGGGCGACGGCGTCGAACGGGCACTGGCGCGCGCCAGCGAGCTCGAAGCGCTGGTGCAAAGCGAAGTCGCTGCGCTCGAGCGCACCTATAGCGACAACGAAGTGCGGATCCGCGCGCTGCTGCAGGAACTCGCCAGCCAGCGCGACACGCTGGTCGGACAGGCCGAGCAGGTGCGCTCGGCGATCAACAATGTGCAGATCGACCTGACCCAGGATTTGTCGACGATCAGCGAGCTCGTCGGCCAGCAGGTCAACGAAGCGGCGATGCGGATCACCCATTCGCTGGCGGAGCGCGGCGAGAACATCACCACTCAGCTCAGCCAGATCGGCGAGAACATGGTCTCGCAGCTGAGCGAGCGCGGCGGCGACCTGCTCGACCGCCTCGAAGCGGCGAGCGACGAGACTTCGCGCGCGATCTCGGCTGCCAGCGACCGCCTGACCGCGAACCTGAATTTCAAGACCAATCACATCGGCGAGGAATTCGCCGAAATCGCGAGCGGCATCGAAGACATGATGGTCGAGCGCCTCGACCGCGTCACCGAAGGCTTCTCCGAGAAGTCGCTCGCGGTCGTCGATCTGATGATCGGGCGTTCGCAGGAATTGACCAACTCCATCATCGATACATCGAGCCAGCTGGCCGAGACGATCGCGACGCGCGCCGACGAGGTCAATTCGACGCTGAAATCGTCCGGCAAGTCGCTATTGCTCGACCTCGATCTGCGCGGCGGCGAAGTGGCGGCCAAAATGAAAGAAGCCGCCGACGGCATCGCCGAGTCGCTGGTCGCGGGCAGCACGTCCATGACCGACTCGATGCGCGAAAGCGCCGAGCACGTCGCCGGCGTCATGGCGACGCGCAGCGACACCGTCAAGGAAATGCTGGCGACGCGCCTCGCCGCGTTCGAGGAAATGTTCAATCATACCGGCGCCGAGCTCGGCGAACGGATCTCGCGCGATTCCTCGACGCTGGGCAATCTGATCACCCGGCATCTCGCCGAATTCGACCGCACCGTGAAGACCTATGGCGCCGAGCTGGTCGAACGCCTCGGCGCACGCACCCAGGACGTCTCGGAATCGATGCGCAGCTATGTCGACAATTTCGACAACCGCGTCACCTCGAAGGCGAACGAAGTCACCAATGTGCTCGACCAGCGCCTGACGCGCTTCCAGGAAGCCATCGACGGCCGCTCGCAGAGCCTGACTGACGCCCTGTCCACGCGCATCGTCGAAATCTCCAAGACGCTCAGCGAGAACGGCAAAGAGGTCGTCGCCGCGCTCGACAAGCGCGTCGGCGACGTCACCACGATCATCGACGCGCGCACGGTCAAGCTCACCGATACGATCGGCGACCGCATCGCCGACATCGACACCACGCTCGGCAAGGGCGCGCTCGAAGTCGCCAATACGCTCGACTCGCGCGTCGCCCATCTCGAGCAGCTGCTTGGCGGGCGCGCCGAGACGGTCGTGAGCCAGATGGAGGCGCGCAGCCGCGTGGTCGCCGAACAGCTCGGCTCGCGCTTCGAGCAGATCGCGGAATCGATCAAGACCAATTCCACGGACGCCGAACGCGCCCTCACCCAGCTTGCCGCCAATACCACCGACGCGCTTGGCAAAAGCGTGACGGCGAGCGCGGCAGCGGCCGAGGCGCTCAACCGCAGCGCCGCCGAGGCTACGGTTTCGCTCAACCGCAGCGCCGGCGCGCTGAGCAATGTGATCACCAAGAGCGCGGCGGTCGCCAATGAAGCGATCGGCAAGTCGACGGCCGGCGCCGCCGATCTCCTCGCCAAGAGCTCGCAGAGCGCGACCAACTCGATCACGCGCGGCGCGACCGAGGCCGAGCGCAAGCTGATCGGCATGAGCACCGAGGTTTCGCGCAACGTCGTCGGCAAGGCCAACGAGATCAACACCGCTCTCGGCCAGCGCGTCGAGGAGATGACGCGCCTTCTCGACGAGAAGTCGAACACCCTGATCGCCGCTTTGACTGCCAAGGGCCAGGGCTTCGCCGGCGAAGTCGGCCGCATCACCGATCAGACGGTCAAGGCGATCGAGGCCAAAGGCTTCGTCTTCACCCAGACCATGCTGGACAAGAGCGAAGAGATCGCCCGCGTCATCAACGATGCCAGCCTGAGCGCCACCGCCGTGGTGACGCGCACGCTCGGGCAGATGCAGGAAGGCACCCATGGCGTCACCGAAGGCGCCAAGCTGACGCTGACGCGAACGATCGAAGAGATGCATCACGCAACCAAGACCGCGATCGAACAATCCAAGCAGACGGCGGCGGCCACGATCGCCGAGATGACGGAGACGCACACCATGCTGCGCTCCAACTCCACTGCTTTGTTCGAGCGCCTGCGCGAAGCCAATATCCTGTTGCAGGAAGTGCTCAGCGGCGCGCAAGAGAACATGAGCTCGATCGAGCACACCATGGCGTCGCGGATTTCCGATTTCGTCGCCGCCATGAACGACCTGACCACCAAGAGCGGCGCCACCACCGGCAAGATCGAGCAGCATCTCGGCGCCTTCAACAATGTGACGACGCGCGTGCTGTCCGACCTCGGCGACCTCGCCGATCAGTTCAGTTCGCACGGCCGCACGCTGACCGAGGCGGTCGAGCTGCTCGACAGCAGCAACAGCCGCGCCGAGCATACGATCGCCAGCCGGCAGGCGACCATCGACACGCTGGTCTCGACGCTCGATGCGCGAACCGAGGATTTCGGCCAGCGGCTCGAGCGTTTTTCGGGCCTGCTCGACGAGTCGCTCGATACCGCGACCACCCGCGCCCGCGAGATCGCCGGCGTCATCGCCCAGACCAGCAACGAAAGCCTGCAGACGCTCCAGCAGCAATACGAAGCGGTGCGCAAGAACTCCGACACCGAGCGCAAGCGCACCAGCGAGACGCTCAACGCCGTCTACGACGAGGCGCTCGCCGAAGTGCAGAGCATGTTCAGCCAATCGACCGAGCGCTTCACCGAGGTCATGCAGGGCATGAAGCAGATGGCCGGGGAAATGCAGCGCGAGCTCGAGACCACGCGCAACGAGATGCGCCGCGGCATTCTCGAATTGCCGCAGGAGACCGCCGAGAGCGCGGCGCAGATGCGGCGCGTCATCGTCGACCAGATCGAGGCGCTCGCCGAGCTCAACCGCATCGTCGCCCGTCACGGCCGTTCGCTCGATGCCGTGGAGCCGGCGCGGCGCGAGGCCGAGCAGATCTATGCCGCGGGCGGTGGACGCAGCGCGCAAGCAAGGCCGATCCGTCCCGACATGACGCCGCAAATGGCGGCCCAGCCTGCCCAGCCTGCCCCGCCGCGCGACATTACCGGTGCGCCGCGCCGGGCCGGGCCGCCCAATCTCAGCCCGGTGCCGGGCGGCAAGGACGACGGCAAGAACGGCAGCGGCTGGCTGTCCGACCTGTTGAGCCGCGCCTCGCGCGAAGAGAATTCGCAGCCGATGCCGCCGTCGCGCGAAGCGCCGCGCGACGAGCGCCGTGACGCCGTCGATTCGATCAATTCACTCTCGCTCGATATCGCGCGGATGATCGATCACGACGCCGCTGCGGAATTGTGGGAACGCTATAAGCGCGGCGAGCGCGGCGTGTTCAACCGCCGTCTCTATACGCCGCAAGGCGGCAAGGCGTTCGACGAGATCCGCGCCAAATATCGCGCCGACCCGGAATTCCGCCAGACCGTGGAACATTACATCCACGAATTCGAGCGGCTCCTGGACGACGTGTCGCGCGGCGACCGCGGCCCGGCGGTGGCGCGGAACTACCTCACCTCGGACACCGGCAAGGTCTACACCATGCTGGCGCACGCGGCGGGCCGCTTCGACTGATCTCGCACCAAGGCGGCGCGGTGTTTGCACAACGCGCCGCAAATCCCCTTGCTTGTGACGCAATCGCGGCGCTACCGTTCGCTTATGGACGCCCCGGTCGAACTGCCCACCGCCGCGGATGTCGATGCGGCCGCTTTGCGGCTCGCCGGCGTCGCCCTGCATACGCCGCTGCTCACGTCGGTAACGCTCGACGGCATGACCGGCGGCCGCGTCTTTCTTAAAGCCGAGACGTTGCAGCGCACCGGCTCCTTCAAATTCCGCGGCGCCTATAACAAGCTCGCCTCCCTGCCCCCGGAACGGCGCGCGGGCGGCGTGGTGGCGTTTTCCTCTGGCAATCACGCGCAAGGCGTCGCGGCGGCGGCGCGGCTGCTCGGCATGCCCTGCGTCATTGTCATGCCGCATGACGCTCCCCGCGCCAAGCGCGAGCGCACCATCGCGCACGGCGCCGAAGTCGTGCTCTACGATCGCGCCCGCGACGATCGCGAGGCCATTGCGCGAGACATCGCCGAGCGGCGCGGCGCCGTGCTGGTGCCGCCCTATGACGACGCCCTGATCATTGCCGGGCAAGGCACCGCCGGCCGCGAAATCGTCGAGGATCTCGGCGCGCTCGGGCTTTCGCCCGACATCGTGGTGGTCACCGCCTCCGGCGGCGGCCTCGCCGCGGGCATCGCGCTTGCCGTCAAGACGCGGGTGCCGAAAGCCGCCATGTACACCGCCGAGCCGCAAGGTTTTGACGATCACGCGCGTTCGTTCCGCAGCGGCCAGCGCGAGCAGAACGCCGCCCTCACCGGCACCATTTGCGACGCGCTGATGGCGCGCACGCCGGGCAAGCTCACTTTCGCCATCAACCGCTCGCTGATCGGCGCCGGCGTTGTCGTCAGCGACGACGAGGTCGCGGCCGCGGTCGCGTTTGCCTTCACCGAATTGAAGCTTGTCGTCGAGCCCGGCGGGGCCGTGGCGCTCGCCGCGCTAATGACGGGCAAGATCGACGTCAAAGACAAAGTTGCCGTAGCCGTATTATCGGGCGGCAATGTCGATCCGGAACTGTTTTCGCGACTGGTCGCGTAACGACGCCTGCGACCACACGCAGGTTTCCCGAGCGCCGTCAGCGACCGTCAGGCACTCCTTCGCGCTCGGTCGATCTCCACGAAACTCGTTAAGCGCCAGCCCCTGGCAGGAAACAACGAATTTGTGTCGTCCCGTCCTCGGCCTGGTACGGCCACACGACCGCTGGTCCGAACTTGTTTGGCTCGGTCACGACCGCCGAATCAGGAACGACAAACCACTGACCTTTAATGCGCACGCGATAGCGACCGTCTTGCGTATCCCAATCGACGTTCTCGACACTGACGCCGTCAGCGAAGGAACAACACAAGCCCTTGCCGCTCGCCAGTTGGTCGAACCATTGCTTAAGCGGCGAATTGGCGTAGCGGCCGTCGTCGTGCGCGGATACGCGGCCCGGAACTGACTCAAGCATGCACAACATAATTGCCGTCGAAGCGAAAACGGTAAGTCTGTGCATAGTGGTCTCCAGATGATCAGCTACGCGGACCACGAACGGGCCTGCAGACGCCGGAACTGTAGATCTGGAGGAATCAACGCAACGCCGTCTGCATATCGTTCTTGATCCGCTCGGTGTTTTTCCAAGCAACTTCCGTGCCGTCCTCGTCACAAGACGGAATGGAACTTTACGCGATCACGAGAAGCTTCCGCTCGCGGACGAGCGATGACTGGCTCTGCCGGGTGCGCCGCGTCAGCCGAACAGCGCGATGACTTCGTCTTCGCTCAAAGCGTCGCTCACGGTCAGCGAGCCATAACGCGGCGGACGCTGATTGACCGGCATCGTCTCGCGCGCAATCCGCAACTGCGGCCGCGAGATTTCGCTCGGCGGCACGATGTCCAGCATGGGCGTAGCGAGCGGCGATGAGGTCTCCGCTGCAGGCGTCCCGGTCGCGGCAGGCGCCGGGTCCACCACTGGCGCGGACTCCGCAATGGCGGCGACCGGCGGCAGTTCCACGGCGGCGCGCGGCGGTGCGTCGACCTGCTCGGCCATCAGTTCGGCGCCCAGAAGCTGCGCATCCATTTGCGGGGATGGGCCGGCGCCGGCGCTTTTGTCGTCGCTGTCGCCCATGCCGAATACGAAATCCGGCGCCTCGATGCGCCAGCGCGAGGCGTTGTCCTGCACCACCCTGCCCTGCACCGCCGGCATCTGCGGCTGCGGCGCGGCAAGAACGCTTGACGCCTGCGGCACGCGCAGCGCCTCGCCGGCGGCATCCTGGCTCCGGCTTTGCTGGTTCGCGCCTTCCGCGGCCAAGTCTGGGGCCAAGTCTGGGGCCAACTCCTTGGCCGATTCCTCGAGGCGGACCGTCAGCGACGCCGCAATCGCCGCAACGGCTTCCGAGTAATCCTCGTCGCTTTGGATTTGCAACTGCGAAGCGTTATCGGTTGCAGAGGGCACCTGAGCACTGGCTGCCGCGGCAGGGTCATCGCGTTCCCCGACAACTGCTCGCACCGGCTCGATGACGGCGGCGGCAAGTGCAAGGTCGCGGACTTGCGCCGCCTGTAGCGCGGCGCCGCCGGCAATGGCCGCCTCGATCCGCGCGATGGCCGCCATGATCAGATCGGTATCGGCGCTGCGATTACGGTTGGCGAATTCTTTGAGGAACCAGCGGCCGCGCTCGGTCGCGGTCACCGCCGCGTACACGGCGTTGTACTCCGCCTCGCCGGGCGGCCCGACAGTTCTGTCCGACTGCGCGAGTGTTTGACTGGACATCACAATGACCCGTTAAATCACCACCATACCAGGCCCGCACCATGCAATCGCATTGGCGCCGTTGCGGCCGAGATATGCACAGGTTCTTCACAGTGAAGTCGGGCCGGTTCCAGCCGCGGTCGCCGAAGCCGGCAACGGCTTTACACCCTTTATCCCCAAAGCCGCGGCTCGGACGGATGGGCGCGGCTGCCGACATAGCGCAGTCCGTCCGGCCGGTCGTTGGCGAGCAGCAGCGGTCCGTCGAGATCGACGATGCTTGCCCGCTGCGCCACCAGCATGGCCGGCGCCATGGCGAGCGACGTCGCCACCATGCAGCCGACCATGATGCGAAAGCCGCGCTTTTCGGCCGCCGCGGCAAGTGCCAAAGCCTCGGTCAGCCCGCCGGTCTTGTCGAGCTTGACGTTGATCGCGTCGTATTTTTCCGCAAGCGCTTCAAGCGACGCGCGGTCGTGCACGCTTTCATCGGCGCAGACCGGGATCGGCCGCTTGATGCGCGCGAGCGCATCGTCGCGGCCTTCCGGCAACGGCTGCTCGATCAAGGTCACACCGGCCTGCGCACAAGCGGCGAGGTTTTGCACAAGATTATCTTCGGTCCAGCCTTCATTGGCGTCGACGATGAGTTCGGCCTGCGGCGCCGACCGCCGCACCGCCGCGATCCGTTCCCGATCATCGCCAGAGCCGAGTTTCACTTTGAGCAGCGGCCAGTCTGCCGCTCGCGCCGCGGCTTCCGCCATCACCGTGGGCGTGCCGAGCGAAATCGTATAGGCCGTCACCAGGGACTTGGGCTCGGCAAGCCCGGCCAATTCGTAAGCGCGGCGCCCGCTCCGCTTGGCTTCGAGATCCCAATACGCGCAGTCGAGCGCGTTGCGCGCCGCGCCGGCCGGCATTTCGCTCTGCAGAGCCGCGCGATCGAGACCGCGCGCCAAAGCGGGACGCCGCGCTTCGATGGCGGCGACAACGCCCTCCGGCGATTCGTGATAGCGCGGATAAGGAACGCACTCGCCACGGCCGCGATACGTGCCGTCGCTGAGTTCGACCGTCACCACCACCGCTTCGGTCTTGCTGCCGCGGCTGATGGTGAAGGCATTGGCGAGCGGCCAGCGCTCGATCTGCACCGAGAGGTCCATCGCGCAAGTATGGCGGCTGGTGGGCAATGCTCAAGAGCGTCAAAGCTCAAGGGCGCAAAAGCCTCAAGAGTGCGAAGGCCGGTGAAGTGCAAAGGGACTAAGCGGCGATTCCCGCGCGCTCGCGAACCGGCGCCGGCTCGTCTTCCTCGTCCGGAAGCGGCGGCAATGTCGCGGAGCGGTCGGCCCAGCGGATGATTTCGAACGTTCCGTCCGGATGCTCGGCGAGCGCGGTGCAGCTTTCCACCCAGTCGCCGCAATTCATGTAACGGATGCCGAAATTATCGTGGATAATGGCGTGGTGGATGTGACCGCAGATGACGCCATCGACCTTATGGCGGTGCGCCTCTTCGGCTAAGGTCTGCTCGAAAGCCCCGATATAGTTTACCGCGTTCTTGACCTTGTGCTTGGCCCATTGCGACAGCGACCAGTAGCGGAAACCGAGCCGGCGGCGGATCGCGTTGAAATAGCGGTTGATAAAGATGGCGAGGTCATAGGCGGTGTCGCCAAGAAGCGCGAGCCAGCGCGCGTGCTTGACCACCATGTCGAACACGTCGCCGTGCACCACGAGATAGCGGCGGCCGTCGGCGGCCTGATGAATCGCCGTCTCGGTGACTTCGATGCCGCCGAAATGCGTGCCGTAATAGGCGCGCAGGAACTCGTCATGATTGCCGGGCAGATAGATCATCCGGGCGCCCTTGCGGGCCTTGCGCAGCAATTTCTGCACGACGTCGTTGTGGTCCTGCGGCCAGAACCAGCCGGAGCGCAATTGCCAGCCGTCGACGATGTCGCCGACCAGATAGATGGTGTCGGCGTCATGATAGCGCAGGAAGCTGATGAGTTGATCCGCCTGACAACCGCGCGCGCCGAGATGCACATCGGAAATAAACAGAGTACGGAACTTTGTTGTGCCGTGCTCGACAGTCACCGAACGGTTTCTCGCGTCTTTGTTGCCCTTCGAATCTGCTTCTAGATGCGTTGCATTGCAGAACCATGACAATCCGAAACACCTATGGTTAACGCGATTATGCCCGTTAAATGCGCATATCCGGCGCAGATGATTCGCCGACACGCGGTCACAAGATGGGTCACAAGTCTGTCACGCCGCGGCACTAAATGTCGGCCGATGACAGGGACGATTCTCGCGGTAGCGACGTTCTGCGTCGTTGCCAGCTTCATTCACATCGCAAGCATTGCGATTGCGATTCGCCGGTTCCGAACGCCCCTGCGCCGCGCCGCGCAGCAATATCCCGCGAGCAATCCGGCCGTGAGCTTGGTGCGTCCGCTGTGCGGCATCGACAATTATGCCGAAGAAACCCTGCGTTCGACCTTCGGGCTCGATTATCCGCACTATGAAATCCTGTTCTGCGTCGCTTCCGCCAAGGATCCGGTGCTGCCGCTGGTGCGCAAGCTGATCGCCGAGCATGGCGGCGGCCACGCAAAACTTTTGATCGGCGACGATCGCATCAGCAGCAATCCCAAGCTCAACAACCTGCTTAAGGGCTGGCGCGCGGCGGCGCATGACTGGATCATTATCGCCGACAGCAACGTCTTGATGCCGCACGATTACATTCAGCGGCTGTTCGCAAGCTGGCGCGAGGACACGGGACTCGTCGCCTCGCCGCCGATCGGCGCGCGGCCGCACGGATTCTGGGCCGAAATCGAATGCGCGTTTCTCAATACTTATCAGGCGCGCTGGCAATATCTGGTCGATAGTTTCGGGCGCGGCTTCGCCCAGGGCAAAACCATGCTGTGGCGCCGCGCCGATCTCGAACAGGCCGGCGGCATCGAAGCGCTCGCCAAGGAAGTCGCCGAAGACGCCGCAGCCACCAAGATCGTGCGCGACGCCGGCCACAAGGTCCGGCTCATCGACCGCCCGCTGGCGCAACCGCTCGGCCACCGCACCGCTTCGGAAGTGTGGAATCGCCAATTGCGCTGGGCGCGGCTGCGCCGCGCGAGCTTCTTCCTCTACTTTGCGCCGGAGATTTTTTCCGGCGGCCTGCTGCCGATGATCGGCGTGGCCTACATGGCGCACGAATTCGGCTGGCCGGTGGCGCTTTGCACCGTCGCTTTCGGTGCGTTCTGGTATGGCGGCGAGATGCTCCTTGCCGCGGCTGCGGATTGGCACACGCCGCTGCTTTATCCGCTCTATGGGCTGAGCCGCGACCTGTCGCTGCCGGTGCTGTTCATCGCAGCGCTGAAAGGCAACGACTTCGTCTGGCGCGGCAACGAAATGCAGGTCGAGCGCATCCAGGCGCAGCGGCGCCGGGTGCTGGCGCGGGTGCGCCCGCGCGTCGAAAAAGTCGCCGCGAATAGCCGCCGCCGCTTGCGCGCGCTGCGCGAACGGCTTTCGGAACGTTGAAACTCAATTTATCGCCGTAGCTTCGCGCACGGCGCGGTCGGCAAGTGCGTCAAGCGCTGCGCGATCTATCGGCAAATCCGCTTCGATCCAAAACCGTTCGGCAAGGCGGAGCGCCGCACCCAACGCGGGTCCCGCGGCCATGCCGCGGCTCATGATATCGGCAGCTTTCAATGGAAAGACCGGCGCGGCCCAGCGCTGCGGCAGCGCGGCGAGCATGTGCCAAGCCGTATCGGCGGCGCCGGCCTTGGAGCGCGACCATGCCACTAGCACGCGATCGACAAAAGATTCGGGCCCAAGACGATAAAGCAGCGCGCGCGCCGCCTGCTCGCCGCCGTCCGGCGACACGGTCCACCAGGTTTCGAGCGCCGTGAGCCGCTCGGCTTCCGCTTTCGACAGACGCAGCCGTTCGCCGAGCCGCTCAGCGTCTTCTTTGACAAAAACGCCGAGCGCGCCGAGCCGCCGCACCGCGTCGGCCGGAATGGCCATCGCGGCTTCGGCCTTCACGGTATTTTCGTAGCTCGCCAGAAGCGGCACGCCGCCCAAGACAGCGCCGAGCAGCCCCGCCTCCGCCATGATCGCGAGCGCCGGCGTCGCGTGCGGCGCCAGCAGCAGTTTAAGAAGCTCCATCCGCACCCGCTCGCGCGACAGCGTCTCGAGCCCTCCCCGCGCGGCGATGCAGGCGTGCAGTCCGGCCGCATCCGGCGCGCCGGAGCCGTACCAGGCGTGAAACCGGAAGAACCGCAGGATGCGCAAATAATCTTCGGCAATGCGCTGCGCCGGATCGCCGATGAAACGGACGCGGCGCGCGGCGATATCGGCAAGGCCGCCGACATAGTCGTAAACCGTGCCGTCGGCGCTGGCCGACAGCGCATTGACGGTGAAGTCGCGCCGCTGTGCATCGGCGGTCCAGTCGCGGCCGAACACGACCTTGGCCTTGCGGCCATAGGTTTCGACGTCTTGCCGCAGAGTCGTGACCTCGAATGGCTTGCCGCCGATGACGACGGTGATGGTGCCGTGCTCGATGCCGGTCGGCACCGCCTTCCAGCCGGCCTGTTCGACGCGGCGCATGACCTCTTCGGGCACCGCGGTGGTCGCAATGTCGAATTCGCTGACGGGAAGATGCAGCAACTCGTTGCGCACCGCGCCGCCGACCACGCGGGCTTCCTCGCCGTCGCCGCCAAGCGTCACCAGCAGATCTTGCACTTCGCCGCGCCTGAGCCAGAGCGCGCCTTGCAGATACGTACCGGCCGTCACTTGGTCGTCCCCGGAACAAATTTGCCGTTTTCAATATGCGCCGGCACGTAAGTCGAGTTCGGCGGCGCGCCGGAGAAATTGGCGAGCAGCACCAGACTGCCGATCACCAGAACGAGCGAGGCGACAAGCAAGGCCGATATGCGCTGCATGGTCCAGGCCGACGGGTGCAGCACGCCGATGCTGGTCGCATAAAGGAAGGCCGCATAAAGCACGAAGGGCGTGAGAAACAGCGCCAATTCAGTCGAGATCGACCTGATCATCCGGCACAGATCCGCTCGTAAAGGTTTCGCAGAATACCCGCGGTGATGCCCCAAATGTAGCGGTTCTCGAACAGTATTTCGTAATATTCGCGCTCGATGCCTCTCCAGTCGCGCGTCTTGCGGGCGTGATTGGCGGGCGTCATCAGGAATTTGAGCGGGACTTCGAAGGTTTCGGTGACTTCATTCGGGTTGAGCGTCAAGGTGAAATCCGGCTTGACGCGCGCCACTGTCGGCAGAATGCGAAATCCGGAAAACGTCAGATAAAGATCGAGATAGCCGATCGGCTCGATGAGCGCCGCTGGAAGTCCTGTCTCCTCCCTGGTTTCGCGCAGCGCTGCCGCCACCGGACTGACGTCGCCCGGATCGATCTTACCGCCGGGAAACGCGATCTGGCCGGCATGCGTCGTCAAATCCGGTGTGCGCTGCGTCAGCAACACCGTCGGCTCGCCCCGATCGATCACCGGGACCAGCACCGCCGCCGGCCGCGTCGCCTTCACTCCCGCCTTGGCCCAGCTTTCCGGATTGAGGTCGAGATCGCCGCGGGCGCCGGGCGCATCGGGATCGGACAAAGACGCCGGCACATTCAAACTGAGCCGCGCGCGGGCGCGATCGAAAAAGCTCTCCGTTGCCGGCCGCTCCAAAGTGGCACCGCTGTCGTTCACGTCAATTCCCTTACCTGATCCGCCGGCGCCATCGGGAAGAACGCGCCCATCGAAGACACGCCGAACATTGCCGTGCCGTCGACATCGCGCTCTTCGCCGAGCTCGACAAGATCGAAGAACAGCGCCCGTGTCACCTTGGCCCAAAGGTCGCGGCGAACGTGGAGATAGGGTTTGAGCCCGCCGGTATCGGCTTCCGGCTCGAAGCGCAGCCGGTGCTGCGGGCCGCAGGCGATCCAATCGTCGACATTTGTCCTAAAGTTGAGCACATGGCCGGCCGCACCGTCCTCGACATTCATCTCGACAGCGAGAAACGGCGCATCGTCGACCCGGATGCCGCACTTCTCCACGGGGGTGACGAGATAATAATTGTCGCCTTCGCGCTTGAGCACCGAGGCAAAGAGCTTGACCAAAGCCGGCCGGCCGATCGGGGTTTTAAGGTAAAACCAGGTCCCGTCGGCGGCGATGCGCATGTCGAGATCGCCGCAAAACGGCGGATTCCACAGCTCGACGGGCGGCGGCCCAGCGACACGCCCGGTGGTGCCTTTTGCCGCGCGACCTAGCGCTCCCGTGATCGCCTCAAGGCCTAATTGCCCTTCCTTCGCCATGGTTTGCCTTGAATTTGCGCCGTGTCGTCAGTCCGGGGGCACGGTCAGTCGCGGGTTTGATTTTTTGTCATTTTGCATCGCGCCGTCCTTTACACCAAGCCGTGTTTCCCCAGTCGCTTCCCGCGTGGTTTCGTTCTTGGCGAAGAATCAGCGCAAGATCAGCAATCGTACGGCTGGCGCATATATTGCATGTTGTGTGCCTAATAGCAGTGCAGAGGCGCTGCCACCGATTCGGGCATTTGACGCCAATCTGACCCGAAGCAAATGCTGCCCGACCACAAGGAGTTAGCCATGCCCGTTGCCGGCGGAGAAGGGCTCGAAAAGCTCGAAGACATGATCGTGCGCTCGGCGGAAACGACCGCCGATCATGTCCGCGCGGCCAAGGCCGCGATCAGCACCGTCATTTTCGGCCAGGAGAAAGTCGTCGAGCAGGCGCTCATCACTATTCTCTCCGGCGGCCACGCGCTCCTCCTCGGCGTGCCGGGTCTCGCCAAGACCAAGCTCGTCGACACCATGGGCACCGTGCTCGGGCTCGACGCCCGGCGCATCCAGTTCACGCCCGACCTGATGCCGTCCGACATTCTCGGCACCGAAGTGCTGGAAGAGAGCCAAGCCGGCAAGCGGAGCTTCCGTTTCATCTCCGGTCCGGTGTTCGCCCAGCTACTGATGGCCGACGAGATCAACCGCGCATCGCCGCGCACGCAATCGGCGCTGCTGCAGGCGATGCAGGAGCAGCACGTCACGGTCGCCGGCACGCGCTACGATTTACCGAAGCCGTTTCATGTTCTGGCGACACAGAACCCGCTGGAGCAGGAAGGCACCTACCCGCTGCCGGAAGCGCAGCTCGACCGCTTCCTGATGGAAATCGATGTCACCTATCCCGACCGCGCCGCCGAGCGAAAGATTCTGTTCGAGACGACCGGATCGGAGGAGACGCGGCCCAAGGCGGCGATGACCGCCGAGGAGCTGATGGCCGCGCAACGCCTGGTGCGCAGGCTGCCGGTCGGCGAGTCCGTCGTCGACGCCATTCTCTCTTTGGTGCGCTCGGCGCGTCCGGGACCCGAAGGCGGCGACGGCTCGAAGCTGATCGCCTGGGGCCCGAGCCCGCGCGCCAGTCAGTCGCTGATGCTCGCGGTGCGCGCCCGCGCGCTGCTCGACGGCAGGCTGGCGCCCTCGATCGACGACGTCGTCGAGCTTGCCGAGCCGGTGCTCAAGCACCGCATGGCGCTGACCTTCAGCGCGCGCGCCGAAGGCGAAAGCATCGAAGGCGTAATCGCGCGATTGAAGGCAAAGGTCGGATAAGCGAATGGCGGCTGAGGCCAGATCCACCCTACATCGCACTAACCACGACGGCCCGACAGTTGCGCGTGCGGTCGGCACCGGCCGAAGCCTTGCCGCCGGCATGCCGCGGCTGATCCTGGAAGCGCGGCGCGTGGCGGCAACGGTGATTCACGGCTTGCACGGCCGCCGCCGCGCCGGACCGGGCGAGAATTTCTGGCAATATCGCCGTTTCGTCTCCGGCGAACCGGCCTCGCGGGTCGATTGGCGGCGCTCGGCGCGCGACGACCATCTTTATGTGCGCGAGCTCGAATGGGAGGCCGCGCATACGGTGTGGATCTGGCCCGACCGCTCGCCGTCGATGTATTTCGCTTCACCGCTGGTGCGCGACACCAAGCTCTACCGCACCTTGGTCGTGACGCTTGCGCTCGCCGAGATTCTGGTCGAAGGCGGCGAACGCGTCGGCATTCCCGGCCTCACCCGCCCGACCGGCAGCCGCAACGTCATCGACCTGATCGCGCAAGCCATCCTGCACGATCGCGACGAGCGCACGAGCCTGCCGCCGAATTTCGTCCCCTCGCCGCTCGCCGAAGTCGTGCTGCTGTCCGACCTGTGGAGCGATATCGGCGAAGTGCGCCGCAAGATCACCCAGCTCGCCGGCCGCGGCACCCGCGGTCATGTCGTGCAGATCGTCGATCCGGCCGAGGAGACATTTCCTTACTGGGGCCGCATTGAATTCGTCGAGCCCGAAGGCGGCGGCAGCATCACTGCCGGCCGCGCCGAGACTTGGCGCGCTGATTACACAGAGCGTGTCGCCCGTCATCGCGCCGCGATCCGCGCCGAGACCGACCGGCTGGGCTGGAGTTTCACCATCCATCGCACCGACCGGCCGCCGAGCGAATTGCTGCTCGCGCTGCACTCCCGCATCGGCGCCGGCGCCAGCGACCTCGGGACACGAGCGCCGGCGTCGGCCGGCGAAAGTATCGCTACATCTCAGGTGGCGACATGATCGGGTCGCTTCCGCTCGGTTTTGCCCAGCCGCTGGTTCTCATCGGACTTCTGACCTTGCCGGCGCTGTGGTGGCTGCTGCGGCTCATCCCGCCGCGCCCGCGCCGCGTCGATTTCCCGCCGACGCGGCTCTTGCTCGAAATCGCGCCCAAGGAAGAGACGCCGGCGCGCACGCCGTGGTGGCTCACGCTGTTGCGGCTCACGCTGGCGGCGCTGGTCATTTTCGCCGCCGCGGGCCCGCTGTGGCATCCGCCGTTGACGGCGACAAAATCGAACGCGCCGGTCGCGATCCTGCTCGATGACGGCTGGACGGCGGCGGCGACATGGGATGCGCGCATGCGCACCGCCGACGACATTATCGCGCGCGCCGAAGACGATCGCCGCGCGGTCGCGCTGATTCCGTTGTCGGAGGGACCGCGCGACATTTCTCTCGAACCCGCCGGATCGGCGCGGGTGCGGCTGCATCAATTAAAGCCGGTGCCGCAGACGATCGACCGCACCGAGTCACTCTCTTCAGTGGCGCGGTTTCTGGCCAATGCGCCCGAGGCCGAACTGGTCTGGCTGTCGGACGGCGTCGATCTGGGCCACGGCACCGATTTCATCAAAGGCTTGGCGCAGACAATCGGCCAGCGCCCGATCACCGTCGTCACCGGCGGTCTTGCCGGCCCGCGTGCACTCACCGCCGCCGACAATGCCGCGGGCGCACTGAGCGTGAAGATTTTGCGCGCCGCGGGCGACACCGCGGACGGCGGCACCGTGCGCGCGCTCGATCTCAAAGGCCTGCCGCTCGGCGAAGCGCCGTTTGCCTTCAAATCCGGCGATCGCGAGGCCAATGCACGCTTCGAATTGCCGGTGGAGATCCGCAACGACATCGCGCGTGTCGAGATTTCCGGCGAGCGCTCCGCGGGCGCCGTGCAATTGCTCGACAAGCGCTGGCGGCGTCGCACGGTCGGCGTCGTGTCCGGCGCCAGCGCCGACGTGGCGCAGCCGCTCTTGTCGTCAAGCTATTATGTCGAGCGGGCGCTGGCGCCTTTTGCCGATGTGCGGCTGGCGCAGGGCGAGTCGCCCGCCGAAGCGGTTCAGCATTTTCTCGATCAGCGGCTGCCGATGCTGATCCTGACCGATGTCGGCAATGTCGGCGACGCCCATGAGCCGCTCGCCCAATGGATCGAGGACGGCGGCGTGCTGGTGCGCTTTGCCGGGCCGCGGCTCGCGGCGTCCGACGACGATCTCGTACCGGTCAAATTGCGCCGCGGCGGCCGCATCCTCGGCGGCAGCTTGAGCTGGGACAAGCCGCAGCCGCTCGCCGCGTTTTCGCGCGAGGGCCCGTTTTTCGGTCTGCCGGTGCCGACCGACGTGACGGTCACACGGCAGGTTCTGGCCGAGCCCGACGCGGCGCTGAGCGACAATACCTGGGCGACACTTGCCGACGGCACGCCGCTCGTCACCGCCGCGCGACGCGGCAAGGGCCTGATCGTGCTGTTTCACGTCACCGGCGACACGCGGTGGTCCGATCTGCCGCTGTCGGGAAGTTTCGTCGAGATGCTCAAGCGCATCGTCACACTCGCCGGCACTTCGCCTGCAGCCGACGGCGACAATGCAACCGCGGGCGCGCAAAACCGCAACGCCCACGAACTGATACCGGCGACGCATGTGCTCGACGGTTTCGGCAGTTTCATCGCGCCGCCGCCGAGCGCACGGCCGGTTCCGGCGGACTATTCCGGCCGCGCAACTGCGGAACATCCGCCGGGCTTTTACGGACCGCCGGAGAGTCTTCTTGCCGTGAATGCGCTTGCGGTCACCGATCGCCTCGCGCCGCTTGATTTCTCGCCGCTGCCCACTGCGACACGCGATATCTACCGCACCGTCGAGCCACAGGATCTGCGCGGCCCGATCTTCCTTGCGGCACTCGCGCTGTTATTGCTCGACTCGATGGTGGTCCTGTTCCTCGGCGGCGGCATTCAACGCCTGTTGCCCCGCGCCTCACGCGCCGCCGCGGCGAGCGTCGCCGTGCTCGCCATCCTCGCGCTGACGCTGAACCATGCCAGCGCGCAGCGCCTGAGCAAATCGGATGTTCCGCAATCGGCGCTCGAAACCAGGCTCGCTTATGTGGTCACAGGCAATGCCGATGTCGACGCCATCAGCAAAGCGGGACTCGCCGGACTGACGCTGTTCCTCGCCCAGCGCACCGCGCTCGAGCCCGGCGATCCGATCGGTCTCGACATATCGCGCGATGAGCTGGCGTTTTACCCGCTGATCTATTGGCCGATCGTCCCGGGCGCGGCGCGGCCGAGCGAAGCCGCGCTCAAGCGCATCGATACGTACATGAAAGACGGCGGCACGGTTCTGTTCGACACGCGTGACGCAGTCGTCGCGCCGGCCGGCCCAGGCGGCGAGACGCGCAGCCCCGGAATGCTCGAACTGCGCAAGATTTTGTCGTCGCTCGATATTCCCGAGCTCGAGCCGGTGCCGCGCGATCACGTGCTGACCAAGACGTTCTACCTGCTGCGCGACTTCCCCGGACGGTTCACTGGCGGCCAGCTCTGGGTCGAAGCCCTGCCGGCGACAGACGTCGAAGACGAGACCACGGGCCGGCCGGCGCGCGGCGGCGACGGCGTGTCCTCGATCATCATCACCTCGAACGACTTTGCCGGCGCCTGGGCGACGCGCAGCGACGGCCAGCCGATGCTGCCCATGGTCGATAGCCAGCCGCGGCAACGCGAGCTTGCCTTCCGCGCCGGCGTCAACATCGTGATGTACACGCTCACCGGCAATTACAAAGCCGACCAGGTGCACGTGCCGGCGCTGCTCGAGCGGCTCGGGCAATAGAGCAGGTGATACGGAGAGAGATTTGAATCTCGGTGTTGCGTTCGCTCCCTTGATCAGCACGCCCATTCTGTGGGCGGCGCTCGTCCTCGCCTGCGTGCTGGCCGTCCTTCTGTTCGTGACGCGAAGCCGCGGCGCGGTGATCCGTGCGCTGGCGCTCGGCTTGATCGTGCTCGCGCTCGCCAATCCGTCGCTGACCCGTGAGGATCGCGACCCGCTGAGCTCGGTCGCGGTCGTCATCGTCGATAAGAGCCCGAGCCAGAATTTCGGCGACCGTATGAAGCAGGCCGAGGCGGCGCGCGCCGCGGTGGTCGAACGGCTGAGCCATATTCCGGGTCTCGACGTCCGCGTCGTCGAAGCCGGCGAGGCCGACGGCGAGACCGACGGCACGCGCCTGTTCTCGGCGCTGACCTCGACGCTCGCCGACGTGCCGTCCGACCGCGTGGCCGGCGTGGTCATGATCACCGACGGCCGGGTGCACGACGTTCCGACCGACGCGACGAGCCTGGGTTTTGCCGCTCCCGTTCACGCCCTCATCACCGGCACCAAGAACGAGCATGACCGCCGCGTGGCGCTGATCGCCGCGCCGCGCTTCGGCATTGTCGGCCAGCCACAAACCGTCACTTATCGTGTCGAGGATCAGGGCGGCAATGAAGCGACCGCGCAGGTCACGGTGCGCCGCGACGGCGATATCGTCGAACAGAAGATCGTTCCGGTCGGCACGCCGCAAAATGTCGACATCCCGATCCCGCATAGCGGCAAGAACATCGTCGAAATCGAAGCGGCGCCGCTTGCCGGCGGCGAACTCACCCAGGTCAATAACCGCGCTGTGGTCACCATCGACGGCGTGCGCGACAAACTGCGCGTGCTGCTGGTCTCCGGCGAGCCGCATGCCGGCGAGCGCACCTGGCGCAATCTGCTCAAATCCGATCCGTCGATCGATCTGGTGCATTTCACGATTTTGCGGCCGCCGGAGAAGCAGGACGGCACGCCGATCAACGAATTGTCGCTGATTGCCTTCCCGACCCGCGAACTGTTCCAGCAGAAGATCGACGAGTTCCAGCTCATCATCTTCGATCGCTACGCGCGGCAAGGCGTGCTGCCGATCATCTATTTCGACAATATCACGCGCTATGTGCGCGATGGCGGCGCCGTGCTGGTCGCCGCCGGACCCGATTATGCAAGCCCGACCAGCATCTGGCGCACGCCGCTTGACGCGATCCTGCCGGCGGAGCCGAACGGTGACGTCACCGAACAGGCATTCCGCCCGACGCTGACCGATCTCGGCCGGCGTCATCCGGTGACGCGCGGGCTCGAAGGCTCCGACAGCAATCCGCCGAATTGGAGCGAGTGGTTCCGCGTCGTGGATACGCGCAACACCGGCGGCACGACGGTGATGCAAGGGCCTGATGCCAAACCCCTGCTCGTTCTGTCGCGCGAGGGCGAAGGCCGCGTGGCGCTGCTGCTGTCCGATCATATCTGGCTGTGGGCGCGTGGCTTCGAAGGCGGCGGCCCGCATCTCGATCTGTTGCGCCGGCTGTCGCACTGGCTGATGAAAGAGCCGGATCTCGACGAGGAAGCGCTGCGGCTCACCGTGAGCGGGCATAATCTCGTCGTGCAGCGGCAGACCATGGCCGATCAGGTCGCCGACGTGACGGTGACGTCGCCCTCCGGCGCGACGCAGACGCTGAAGCTCGACGCCAAGGAGCCGGGCGTTTGGGAATCGAGCGTGCCGGCCAACGAGCTCGGACTGTGGCGCGCGACCGACGGCAAGCTCAATGCGCTGGTCAATATCGGCCCGGCCAATCCGCGCGAATATGCCGAAGTGACCTCGACCACCGACGTGCTGGCGCCGCTGACCTCGGCGACCGGCGGCGATTCACGGCGGCTCGACGACGGCTCCGGCCTCAACGTGCCGCGCATTGTCGGCGTGCGCTCGGGCGATACCTATAAAGGCGACGACTGGATCGGCATGAAAATGCGCGACGCCAGTGTCGTGCGCGGCATCGGCGTGCTGCCGGTCTTTGCCGGCCTGCTCGGCCTTTTGCTGCTGCTCGGCAGTCTTGCCGGCGCGTGGGCGCGCGAAGGGCGTTAAGGGATTTTAGTGGAGCATGATCTTATCCGAAAACCGGTATCCACTTTTCGGGATCACGCTCTAGAAATCCGGACGTATCGCGCCCGACACACCTTCGAACGCGCCGTCGCTCAGTTCGGCGACCAGAAGCCGTACCGGATCGACCGGACCCGGCATGGTGGCGCGGCCGGGCGGCACCGGCTTGAAGCCGGCTTTGCCGTAATAGGGCTCGTCGCCGACCAGAAGCACGAGTTTGTGGCCGCCGGCCTTGGCTTCCTTCAGCACCCGCTCGATCAAAGCCATGCCGACGCCGCGCTCGCGAAACGCCGGCTCGACGGTCAGCGGGCCAAGGAGCAGCGCCTTGGTTTCGCCGATGCGGATCGGCGACAGCCGCACCGAGCCGACGAGCAGCGTGCCGGTACGGGCCGTGAACGACAAAGAGAGCGTGTGCGGCACCTGCTCGCGCAGCCGGTAGGCCGTCTTGGCATGACGGCCCGGTCCGAACGTGCGCTCATGCAGCCGCTCGATCGCGGTGGCGTCGCCCGGCGTTTCGGCGACGATGGAGAGCGCAATATCGTTCATCACGTCGTTGGTCGCTTCGTTCATAATGCCGCCGCGTAGCATTGAGAGCGGGTCGAAGTCCAGTCATGGCCCATGCAAAACCCTGCCCTATCGCAAGCCTTCGGAATGACTAGATTACACAACGAAAGACACGGGAGAAAACGATGGGCATGCTGGTTGAAGGCAAGTGGCAAGAGGACGGCACGCGCACCAAAGACGGTCACTTTATTCGTCCCTCGTCGAGCTTCCGCAATTTCGTCACGCCCGACGGCTCGCCCGGCCCGACCGGCACAGGCGGCTTCAAGGCCGAGGCCGGCCGCTATCATCTCTACATTTCGCTCGCCTGCCCCTGGGCGCATCGCACCTTGATCTTCCGCGCGCTCAAGAAGCTCGGCAATGTCATCAGCTATACCAATACCGAGCCGCTCTACGGCAAGACCGGCTGGGAATTCGGCACCGCGCGCGGCGGCATGGCCGACGACGTCAATCACAAGGCGACGCTGGCGGAAATCTATCTGATCGCCGATCCGCATTATACCGGCCGCGTCTCGGTGCCGGTGCTGTGGGACAAGACCCAGCACACCATCGTCAACAACGAATCCTCCGAAATCATCCGCATGCTGAATTCGGCCTTCGACGAATTCACCAATGTGCGCACTAATTATTATCCGGAAGACCTGCGCGAGGACATCAACCGCATCAACGATATCGTCTATCCCACCGTCAATAACGGCGTGTATCGCGCCGGTTTCGCCACGAGCCAGGACGCCTACGAAGAAGCTGCACGCGGCATCTTCAAGACTTTCGACATGATCGAAGAGCAGCTCGCGAAGCAGCGCTATCTGGTCGGCCATCAGGTCACCGAAGCGGATTGGCGGCTGTTCACCACGCTCATTCGCTTCGACAGCGTCTATTACAGCCACTTCAAGTGCAATCTGCGCCGCGTCGCCGATTACCCGAATATGTGGAACTATCTGCGCGATCTGTATCAGGTCCCGAGCGTCGCCGAGACCGTCAGCATCGAGCAGATCAAGCGGCACTATTACGGCAGCCAGCGTCAGGTGAACCCGACCGGCATCGTGCCGATCGGCCCGCAGATCGATTTCTCGGCTCCGCACGACCGCGCGCGGCTCAATTAAAAATTTCTACCACAATTCCGCTGGCGGCCGGCCGTTAAGCACTTCGGAAATGCGCTCGCGCGTCGCGCGCGAGGTGTCGGCCGGCAATTCGCCGGGTGCGAAGAAGCCGTGGTCGATGATTTCGTAGTTCGGCTCGCGGCGGCGCGATCTGACGGAATTGGCGCACGATATAGAGCGCGACGTGGTCGCGGCGCGAGATGCGCTTGTTGAAATAGACCGCATGCAGAACCGGCGGCTCGCTGACTTCGATATTGCCTTCCTCGCGCAATTCCCGCTCCAGCGCCGTGAGCAGCGTCTCGCCCTTTTCGACGCCGCCGCCCGGCATATGCCAGCCGGGCACATAGGAGTGTTTCACCAGGAACACCCGCCCCTCGCCGTCGAACACCATGGCGCGGGCGCCGAGCGTCATGCCGCGCGTGAAATACCAGTAGCGGTGCAGGCACCACCGCACGACCGGCGCAAAAAAGCGGCGAAGAGGGTCGAGACCCATTGGCATTCCTGGTCTGGTCACATATTTAGAATAGTTCTAATATAGAAATCTCGGTCACAGCCTCATCGCGATATCCAAGGCCGGGAGAGGACCAAGAGGATCCCCGTGAAACGTTTCGCCGACCTCAACGAACAGGAGATTCTCGCGCTCGCCATATCGAACGAGGACGAGGATAACCGCATTTATCGCTCCTTCGCCGATGCGCTGCGCCCTTCCTATCCCGACACCGCCGAAATGTACGACAAAATGGCGCAGGAAGAGATCGGCCATCGCGACATGCTGCTCGAACTTCATCGCAAGAAATTTGGCGACTTTTTGCCCCTGATCCGGCGCCAGGACGTCAAGGGCTTTGTGCCGCGGCGGCCGATCTGGCTCAACCGGCCGCTGGCCATCGACGCCACGCGCAAATTCGCCGAGGAAATGGAATACGAGACCGCGCGCTTCTATCGCCGTGCCGCGGATGCCGCCCAAGACGACGCCGTGCGCGATCTGCTCAAGCAGCTTGCCGCCGCTGAGGACAAGCACGAAAAGCTCGCCCAGGACTTGGGCAATAAAATCTCACCGGAAACGCGCGCGACCGAGGACGAAACCGCACGCCGCATGTTCGTCTTGCAATATGTGCAGCCGGGGCTCGCTGGACTGATGGACGGCTCGGTCTCGACACTGGCGCCCTTGTTTGCCGCGGCCTTCGCCACCCATAATACCTGGTCGACCTTCCTGGTCGGGCTCGCCGCCGCGCTCGGCGCTGGCATTTCGATGGCGTTTGCCGAAGCAATGTCGGATGACGGCTCGCTGACCGGGCGCGGCGCGCCGGTGGTGCGCGGCGCGGTCTGCGGCGCCATGACCGCGGTCGGCGGACTTGGCCATGCGCTACCCTATCTCATTCCACAATTCTATGTCGCAACCGCCATCGCCTTCGTGGTCGTCGCCATCGAGCTTGCCGTGATCTCCTGGATCCGTACCCGCTATATGGACACGCCGTTTCTGCAGGCCGCCTTCCAGGTCGTGGTCGGCGGCGTGCTGGTCTTCGCCGTCGGCATCCTGATCGGCAGTTCGTGATTTTTTATGCGGCGTCTGCGATGGTGCGCCGGAGTTTCACTGATTTACCGGCTGCCGGACAACGATGTTTGTTCTTGCCCATATCTCCGATCTGCATATGGCGCTGCAACCGCGGCTGACACAGCTCGTCAGCAAGCGCGGGCTCGGCTTCATCAATTGGCATCGCAAACGCAAACATATCCATCGCCGCGAAATTCTCGATGAGATTACGCGCGACCTGAAAGCGCAGCCGACCGACCACATCGCCGTCACCGGCGACCTCGTCAATCTGTCGCTGCCGATCGAGTATGAGCGCGCCGGCGACTGGCTCAGAACCGTCGGCAGCCCCGAGAATGTCACCGTCATTCCCGGCAATCACGACGTCTACCTGCGGCAGGCGACAAACGCTCCGGCGCAATACTGGGGCGACTACATGACCGGCGACGACGGCGTGCAGCGTTTTCCGTTTCTGCGGCGGCGGAACGGCGTGGCGCTGATCGCGCTGTCGTCGGGCGTCGCCACCGGGCCGTTCATGGCGACGGGACGGCTCGGCGCGCGGCAGCTGCAGCGTTTTGCCGAACTGCTCGACCAGACCCGCGATGCGTTTCGCATCGTGCTCATCCATCATCCACCGATGAGCCCGCCGCAACGGCATTTACGGCGCCTGATCGACGCGCCGGATCTGCGCAGCGCGCTGGCCGAAAAAGGCGCCGAGCTTCTACTGCACGGTCACGATCATCAGCGTGCGCTCATCTGGCTCGAGGGACCCGACAAAAAAATCCCGGCGATCGGCGTGCCGTCGGCCTCGGCGACAGCGCCGCACGGCGACGAAGACGGTGCTGGTTATCATCTCTTCACCATCGACGGCACGACGGGAAACTGGCGCTGCGACATGGTCGCACGGCAGCGCAACGCGGACGGCACGATCAGCGAGACGGAACGTATCACGCTGTACCCGCTCGTCCCCGCGAAAGCGGGGACCCAGCCTGCATTTTAGCAAGTGCTGGATTCCCGCTTACGCGGGAATGAGCGAAATAATAAGGCGCAGTTCGCCTCGCTAACCCGGACCGGCAAACACAAACGCCAGCAAGATCAGCGCGACAAGACCGCCGAAAAATCCAAGCGCGATCCAGCCCAGCGCGCGCCAGCGCCGCCGCGCGCGATACCGCTTGGCTTCCGCGCCGGGACGCGCGCGATGAGGCCAGGATCTTCTTCAAGCGCGCGCTGGCGCTCGACCAGGCGGCGCGCAACATAAGTCGTCACCGCCTGCACGATGTCTGTAATGTTGTGCGATTCCGCGAGCACATGCCGGCCGAAGCGGCTGTCGTGAAGAAAGCGATAGCCTCTCTTGTCGCGTCCCATGGCGATATGGGCGACAGCGTCGATCCACAATCGCGGCGTCTCGCCGCGGCTGACACCGCGATCGAACAAATCGACCTCGCGCGGAATTTCCGCAAACAGCGGATTAAGCGCTTCGTTGAGGAGTTCGAGCCGCGCCACCTCGGCATCGCGCAGATCGACGACGACGCTCACGCGCTCGGCCGCGTCGACGCGCGCCTGATGCATCGCCTGCTTCAGTGGTGAAGGCGGCGCGTCGGTCGCCGCCGGATCGGTCTTGCGCTTACGTCCCCACATTTTCGTCAGGCCTTTAGACCTTTGCCAAAACGTTCGCCGAACCCGTCCCAGGCCGGTCTCGCAAAAGCTGCCACTTGCCCCAACGCAAGCGCAAGCAACAAATTATCGCAGATTCGCCGAAAAACGAGCGCTTTGCCGCCACCCCTCTCACCTTGAGATCAGGCCCTCGGCACGGTTCCCTTAAATCGTCCGGCCGCCGTCCACCTCGACGATATTGCCGGTGACGAATTCGGCGTCGGTCGAGGCCAAGTAAAGCGCCGCATTGGCAATGTCCTGCGGCTGCGCCAGGCGGCCGAGCGGCACGGTGGCGACGAACTTCTCGCGCTGCCCCACGGCCGGGCCAAGGAACGATGGCAGTAGCGGCGTCTCGGTCGCAACCGGCGCGATGGCGCAGACGCGAATGCGATCCGGCGCAAGCTCCACCGCAAGCGACTTGGTCAGGATATGCACCGCGCCCTTGGTGGCGTTGTAGGCGGACAATCCTGGCCGCGGCCGCAAGCCCGCGGTCGAGCCGATATTGATGATGACGCCGCCGCCGGATTTGCGGAAATGCGGCACCACGGCCTGGCAGCCGAGGAATACGCCTTTGACATTCACCGCATAGATCCTGTCGAACTCGGCTTCGTCGATCTCGAGCATGGGCTTGTTGACATGCGTGGCGCCGGCATTGTTGACGAGGATATCGAGCGCGCCGAAGGCCGCGAGCGTTCCCTCGACCGCGGCGGCGAAATCGGCCTTATCGCTGACGTCGCAGCGCAGCGCGATGGCTTTGTTGCCGATCGCGCGCGCCACGTTCTTCGCCGCATCCGCATCGAGATCGACCACCGCGACGCTGGCGCCTTCGCGCGCATAGGTCTCGGCAATGCATTTGCCGATGCCGGAACCGCCGCCGGTGACCAAAGCTGTCTTGCCGTCGAGACGCATATTCACCTCCCCGTTTTTAGTTTCGCGTCTTTTTAATTTGCTTTAGGCGCGACCCCATAAGGCCTCGCCCAGCCTAGCCCGTCTTCCGTGCGCGTCTTCGGCTTGTATTCGCAGCCGATCCAGCCTTTGTAGCCGAGCCGGTCGATCGCCTCGAACACATTCGTGAAATTCACTTCGCCGCTGTCGGGTTCATGGCGTGACGGCACCGCCGCGATCTGCACGTGGCCGATCAGCGGCAGATATTTTTCAAACCGCGTGAGCAGATCGCCGCCGGCGATCTGCAAATGATAGAAATCAAACTGGATGCGCACATTGGGCGCGCCGATCTTGTTGACGAGATCGGCGGCATGTTCGAGATGGCTGAGGAAATAGCCCGGCCGGTCGCGCTGATTGATCGGCTCGATCAAAAGCGTGATGTTGCGTTGCGCGGCATCCGCCGCGGCGCGCGACATATTGCTGATAAAAACCTTCTCGGCCGCCGGCCGTTCGTTCACCGGCACCACCCCGGTCATGCAGTGAATGCCGGTGCCACCGATCGCGATGACATAATCGAGCGCGCGCTTGAACGCGGCCTCGAAATCGCGCTCGCGGCCGGGCAGCGCGGCGAGCCCGGATTCCGGCCCGTGCGGGGTGTTCACGGCAAGCTGCGTCAGATTGTGCGTCTTCAATTCCGCCGTCACCGCCGAAGTCGGCGTGTCATAGGGGAATTGCAATTCGACCGCGGTGAACCCCGCGGCAGCGGCGGCGCCGAAACGTTCGATCAGCGGGCGTTCGGTGAACAGATGGCCGAGATTGGCGGCAAAGCGGGGCATGGAAGTCCTTGGCGTTTCCTTTGGGCGATTTGCTTGGACGGCTTCTCTTTGGGCTTTCTTGGGCGAGCGTAATGCACTCCTCCGCCCCGCGATAGCGGGTAGCCCTTCGACGCGGCGCGGATTTTGTCCTGTGTGCAAAACGGCGGTAGTCTTCACCACGTCAAAGCCCAGGGACGCGAGCTTTGGACGCGAGCCTTGACAGCGTAACCAATTGGCCTGATCGGTGGCGGCCTTAGAGACAGCACAATCGCAGCACGATGGACGATATCGAAACCGCAAAGCAGCTTTTTTTCGACGGTCTGGCGCAGCTTGAGAACAATGATTTCGCAACCGCGGAACGTCTTTTCACAGAGGCCTTGGCCCATACGCCACAGAGCGTTTCCGCACTGAGCAATCTTGCGATTGCGCAATTCAGCCAGAAGAAATTCGCCGAATGCGGCGTGACCGCCGAACGGCTGATCGGACTTAATCCGCAAAACATCGACGCTTACGAGATATTATCGTCCAGCCAAAAAGAGCAAGGCAAATACGCCGAGGCGCTGGCATCATGCGACAAGATCATCGCGCTCGATCCAGCCACTGCCGAAGCTCACAGCAATCGCGCGTTTCTTTTGAATATGCTCGGGCGCCATCCCGAAGCGCTTGAAAGCAGCGGCCGCGCTTTGGCCATTCAGCCCACTTTTGTCGACGCCTTCTTGCATCGCGGCAGTGCGCTGCGAAACCTTGCGCGCCATGACGATGCGCTGGCCGCCTATGGCCAGGCGCTATCGATCGCACCCGATGCCGCCGACGCCTGGCTTGGTCGCGCCAACATATTTTATGACCTGAAACGCCGCGACGCCGCCTTGGCCGCTTTCGACAAAGCGCTCTCAATCAAACCGGATCTGGCGGCCGCTTGGTTTGGCCGTGGCAATGTTCTCTATGAGCTGAGGCGCCATGACGAAGCCCTCGCCGCTTTTGACGAGGCGCTGGCGCTCGAGCCCGCTTTGGCGGGCGCCTGGATCGGCCGCGGCAATGTGTTCTGGAGCTTGAAGCGTTACGACGAAGCCGATGCCGCTTATGACCAGGCCTTGTCGATCGCACCCGACGCGGCGAATGCCTGGATCGGCCGCGGCAACGTCTTGTTCGATTTGAAGCGGAGCGCCGAAGCTTTTGCCGCCTTCGACAAAGCGCTGTCGATCAACCCGGATCTCGCGGGCGCATGGCTTGGGCGCGGCAATGTGTGCTGGAGCCTGCGGCGCCACGATGAAGCCCTTGCCGGTTTTGACAAAGCGCTGTCGATCGACCCGGAATCTGCCGGCGCCTGGCTCGGCCGCGGCAACGCCTTCGCGGACCTAAAGCGCTTCGATGACGCTTTTGCCGCTTATGACCGGGCGCTGTCGATCAGCCCGGATCTGGCGGAAGCATGGCTCGGTCGCGGCAATGCCCTCGCCGATCTGAAGCGCTACGCCGACGCTCTTGCCGCTTATGACAGGGCCCTGTCGATCGGACCGGATCTGGCGGAAGCATGGCTCGGTCGCGGCAATGCCTTCACCGATCTCAAGCGTTTCGATGACGCCCTTGCTGCCTATGACCGCGCGCTGTCGATCAAGCCGGACATCGCGCACGCATGGCTCGGCCGCGGCAATGCGTTCAACGAACTGAAACGCTTCGATGACGCCGTTGCCGCTTATGACAAGGCGCTGTCGATCAAGCCGGACATCGCGGAGGTGTGGCTCGGCCGTGGCAATGCCTTCACCGACCTGAAGCGCTACGACGACGCCTTTGCCGCCTATGCCAAGGCGACGTCCTTGAAACCCGACTTGGGCGAAGCGCATTTCAACGAAGCCCTCCTGAGATTGCTATTGGGCGACACGGCGGTCGGTTTCAAGAAATACGAATATCGGTGGTCAGTCAGACAGCAGCGCGATACGCGACGCAATTTCAGCCAGCCGATCTGGCTCGGCGACAGCGACATCGGCAACAAGACAATCCTCATTCACGCCGAGCAAGGACTGGGCGACACGTTGCTGTGTTGCCGCTACATCCCGATGGTCGCCGCGCTTGGCGCGCGGGTCATTCTCGAAGTGCAGCCGGCGCTCGCGTCGCTGCTGCGCAATCTTCAAGGCGTATCAACGCTGATCGCCAAGGGAGAGGCCATTCCGCACTTCGACGTGCACTGTCCGTTGATGAGCTTGCCGCTGGCATTCAAGACGACAATCGCGACAATTCCAAATCACGTCCCCTACCTGTCCGTTGCCGCGGAGACGATCGAACGATGGCGCTCCAGGCTCACCGGACCAGGCATAAAGGTCGGTCTCGCTTGGGCGGGCAGCCAGCGTTTTATCAAAGATACCGACCGATCGGTTCTCTTGAAAAACATTGTCCCGCTTCTTGCCGCCGACGGCGTGGGCTATTTCAGCCTGCAGAAAGATTTGCGTAAGGGCGACGAGGCCATACTCGACGCGAAGCCGCACATCGTCCGGCTCGATCGTGACATTAAAGATTTTGCCGACACTGCGGCGATCATGATGTCGCTCGACCTGATCATTACCAGCGACACGTCGGTCGCAAACCTTGCCGGCGCGCTTGGCAGAAAAGTCTGGGTGTTGTTGCCCTTCATTCCCGACTGGCGCTGGTCGCTCGACCGCAACGACACGCCTTGGTACCCGACCGCGACCTTGTTCAGACAACAGAAAATCGGCGAATGGTCGGCTGTGGTCGATCGCGTGGCCGAAGAATTAAAGACAGTGAGCCGATAAGCGAAGCAAGTCCGTACGGACCGCGCATTTATTACGGCTTCGCCTAGGCCGCCCGCGCGCTACACGCAATCTGGGGGACCCAAGGCCGCTTTTCACGTTTTGATTATTGGTAGTGAGCTGAGTCACGCGCCAGGATCATTGCCATGAAACAGGTTTTCGATCAGCTTTTGAAATTCTTACACGACGGAATCGCTGCGATCTTCCGATTCGTCGAACTGATCTGGACGTGGTCGGTCGACCAGATCAGCGAGCTCTTGGCCGTGCCATGGCAGGAATGGCCGTTATGGAAAGAGCTTCTGCTGGTCCTGATTCTGGCCGCCGTGATTTGGGCTCTTTACCAAGTCGCCAGAGAACTTTTGTACGCGGGTGCGGCGATATTGAAGGCATTTGCACATCTGCTTGGTGTGCTCGTGCAAACGCTGCCGCAGGTCATGTTGGCTGGCGTCATCGCGCTGGGAGGTGTTTGGCTCGTCAATCACCTCGACAATTCCCTGGTGCAACTGCCAACCTGGCTGCAGGCCAGCGTGCAAACCAATCCGCCGAACAATCCGCCGCAAGATCAGCAAGCCAAACCTGCCTCGCACTAGCGCGTACGATAGGTGGAGCGAAGCGACAGCTTGGCTCGACGGCAACGCCGAGGGAAGACGCCTTAAGCGATTTTGAGCGACGGGTAGCTTTTCTGGGAAGCGCGAGCGACGCGATTTCGGCCGGTATTCTTGGCCTCATAAAGCGCCTGATCGGCCGCCTGAAGCAGCATCGGCCCCATATTGTCGCGCTCGATCCACATGCAACTGACGCCGGCACTGAGAGTGACCATCGCGCTGGCCGAACCCGCATGCGGGATCGCCAGAGCTTCGACCGCACGGCAGATGTTCTCCGCGACAAGGGTCGCACCGAACGCATCGGTCTCGGGAAGGATGATCGCGAATTCTTCGCCGCCATAGCGGGCGAGCAGATCGCCCGGGCGCTGCACGACTTCCGACATGGCTTGCGCCACACGCCGGAGACATTCGTCGCCGACTTGGTGGCCATAGCGATCGTTATAGCTCTTGAAATGGTCGACGTCGGCGACAATGACCGCGACCGACTTCCGTGCCCGTTTGGCCCTGCGGCATTCGCGGTCGAGAGCAATGTCGAAGCTGCGCCGATTCGGTATCCCGGTCAGCGCATCGGTCGCGGCAAGCTCCTTCAAGACGGTGTTGAGCGCATGCAGTTCCTCTTCCGCGGCTTTGCGCTCCGAAACGTCGCGGATCACCGCCACGATTCCGCGTGGCGCGCCGTTTTCCGGATCGCGGACCAATCGAAAGATGGTTTCAAGCCAGACGTCACCGCCGTCCTTATGCCGGCTTTGGTGCAGCAAGGTGGCCGTCTCCTGCCCCTGACTGAGCGCCTGCAAGATGTCCTTCAGTTCGGGGGCATGATCGGGGCGGATGACTTCCATGATGCTGCGACCGACCAGCTCTTGCGGCTCATAGCCCAGAACCTGCTTCATCGCGGGCGACACGTAGTGCCTCACGCCGTCGAAGCCCAGCCGCACCACCACATCGCCCGAGTTTTCGGCGAGCAGTCGGTACTCGGCCTCGCTGATTTGCAAGGCGCGCTCGGCGCGCGACCGCAAGCGGAGCTGAATCAGGATCAGGGTGCCCATGACGATAAGCACGAGCGATATGATGCCTGAGATGAGAAGGTCGCTCCTGACCGCGGCGCGCCAGGATGCGAGCATTTCGTCTTCCGCGAGCGACACATTGACGACCAGCGGAAGACCTTCGACCCGTTCATAGGCGATCCATTTGGGCTGGCCGTCGAACGGCGATAGGATGCGATAGTAACCGGCCGGCGCCGCCTGCAATTTCTCGAAGAGAGGAATCTTGGTCAAATAGCCGCGGCCGATATTTTCCGAATCGAAGGGCCGGCGCACCAGCAGCGTGCCGTCGTTGCGGAACAAGCCGACGCTGCCGTGCGCGCCTATGGCGAAAGTGTCGTAGAAGGCCTGAAAGAAGCCGAGGTCGATCGCGGCCACCGCGACGCCGGCGAAGCTGCCATCGGGATTATCGATACGCCGCGTCAGCAGCATCGTCCAACGGCCGCTGGATCGCGACACCAGCGGAGGATTGATGCGGAGCTCCCGGTCCGGATGGGACTTGTGGAATTGAAAATAGTCGCGGTCGCTGTTGTTGTAGTTCTGCGGCGCCCCGACAGAGGAGAATTTCCACCTGCCGTTTTCGTCGAGCACGACCACTTCGCGCAACTGCGACAGTTCGTGCGTATATGTGGAGAGCAAATGATCTAATTGCCCGGCCTGCGGCGAATCGCCCTGCCCGACGCGGTCGACGACATTCGCCAGGATAATCGACGCGCCTTCGATGGTGCGGGCGGCATGCTGCGACAGCGAGTGGGTCAAGTTTTTGATATCGACGGCGCCGCGCGCGAGCACGGCTTGCCGTTCCTGCCATTCCTTCCAGGCGACTATGCCCCACAGGCTGAGCAGCATGGCGCACAACAGCAGCGCCGCCAGCGTCGTGCGCGAACGCATCGCCCGATAGAAAGGCTGAATGCTCATCAGATATCGCACCCACGCGCTCCTTTGCGTGGCCTCCTGCGCCAAGTCACACCCTAAAAGCGCGGAGTTTACGCGGACCTCCAAAGCGCCATGACGAATCCAGAAGAATTTTTGTTAGTGTTAAATGATTGTATTGGATCGGCGCCGGGCCGGTTGCCGAAGGCACGGTAAGGTCCGCCTTTGGCGCTTCCTGATGGCCGTCGCAATGAGCATGGTGAGGACTTGGTGAAGACCTGCACACAAAGCGCGACCACGAGAAAAGCCCATCGCCCGGCTCACCAAAGGAGGCACTGAAAATGCTCGCCGACGACACTTTCCATATCGCTGTTCTGTCCGGCGACGGCATCGGGCCGGAAGTGATGCAGCCGGCGCTGGAGGTGTTGCGCAAGGTCGAGACGATGACGCCAGGGCTGAAATTCAAGTTCACCGAGGCGCCGGCGGGGGCGAACCATTATCGCGACACCGGCAAATCGATGCCTGACTCCACCGTAAAACTTTGCCGCGATGCCGATGCGATCCTGCTCGGCGCCTGCGGGCTGCCGGACGTGCGCTATCCCGATGGCACCGAGATCATGCCGCAGGTCGAGTTGCGCTTCATCTTCGATCTCTATGCCGGCGTGCGCCCGGCGCGACTGGTGCCCGGCGTGCCGAGCCCGATCGTCGGCGCCGACACGCGCGGCATCGATCTCGTGCTGATCCGCGAGTTGACCGAAGGTTTGTTTGCTTCGATGGGCAAAGGCACCGTGACGCATGATGAAGCGCGCGAGACGCTGGTGATCACGCGCAAAACGTCAGAGCGGCTGTTTGAGTTTTCGTTTCGGCTTGCGGAGCGGCGCAAGAAGCGCGGGCGTCCCGGAAAACTCACCTGCGTCGACAAGGCCAATGTGTTCAAGGCTTTTGCTTTCTTCCGCGGCATGTTCGACGACTGCGCCAAGCAGCATCCGGAGGTCGCCACTGAACGGCTCTATGTCGATGCCTGTTCCGCCATGCTGGTGCGGCGGCCGTGGGATTTCGACGTGATGGTGATGGAGAACATGTTCGGCGACATTCTCTCCGACCTCACCGCCGGCCTTGTCGGCGGCATGGGCATGGCGCCCTCGGCCGATATCGGCGACACACACGCGGTGTTTCAGCCCTGCCACGGCACCGCGCCCGACATTATGGGACGAGGCATCGCCAATCCGTCGGCGATGATCCTGTCGGCGGCGATGATGCTCGACTGGCTGGCCGACAAGCACGACTACGCGCCGGCCGGGGCGGCTGCCCAACGGATCGAGACGGCGATCGATAAAGCCTTCCAAGCTGGTATCCGGCCGCGGGAATTCGGCGGTCCGGACGGGACGGCGGCCGTCGCCAAAGCCGTGCTCGCGGCGCTGGATTAGACCGGAACTGGCCGAAAATGGCGTACCGCCCACTTGAAAGTGGGATTTTGCCCAATATTATGCCCATCACATGAGTGGGCGAATTTGTGGTTGATTCTGCCCGTCGCCCTTGGTTCGCTAAGGGCTAAATCGGCTGCGCAGACGCGTCCGCAGACAATAAAAGCGTCGCCCGCGCGCCGGTTGAGGAAACCAACCGAGGCAGCGGCGTCACATCATGAATGCGCAACAACTCCTCCAGGAAATCTCCGATTATTGCCGGCAGACCGGGCTTGCCGAATCCACTTTCGGCCGCCGCGCGGTGAATGACGGCAAGCTCGCGTCGCGGCTGCGCAATGGCGGCCGCATCACCACCGACACGCTCGACCGCATCCAGGGCTTCATGCAGGCGCATCCGGCGCAGGGCGAGCGGCCGACCATCATCGCGCGCGCGCCGCGCCTCCCGGTGCCGCTGTCCGCAGCGGAGACGACATCGCCCGCGATCCGTCTGCATGCGGCGGCGCCCGGCGCGGCAACCACGGTGCCGACGCCGGCAACCGGCGGACCGGCGGCGCCCGGCAAGCCCGGCGATCCGCAGAAGAACTTCCGCTTCTTCGACAACCGGCAAAAGTATCTGCTGTTTGTCAATACCTGCAGCGAGAAATGGGAGGTCGCGCACCGCGTCTCCGAGGAACTCGCACATATTCATCCGAAGCCCCCCGCAGTACGGGTGTTCGACGCCGGCGTCGGCGACGGCTCGGTGCTCACGCGCGTGATGCGCGCGATGCACGACCGCTTCGCCAATATGCCGTTCTATATCGTCGGCAAGGAAATCTCGCTCGAAGACGTACGGCTGACACTGCAGAAAATGTCGGATCGCTTCTTCGAACATCCGGCGTCCGTGCTTGTTCTCACAAACCTTGCTTATGCCGACGCGCCGTGGCTTGCGGTGAAGTCGCTCAATGCCGCCTCGTCGCTGGTGTGGAAGGAACTGGCGCTGACCGGCAATTCGGCGCACCGCTTCGAAGAGCAGATCATGGCGCTCGAGCCGTTCCTCGCCGAGAACTGGAAGGCCGGCGTGTCCGCGCGCACCGGCAATCCGGTTTACGAGCGGCCGGTGGTGCTCGTGGTCTATCGCGAGGATCACCGCTTTCTGCTCGACCAGATCATTCCCAAGCCCGGCGCCACCTCCGCCGATTACGACCTGGTCATCGCCTCGCAGCCCTATCGCGCCCGCGCCTCGCTCGACTTCAAGGCCAAGCGCGTGATCGGGCCGCTCGCCCGCGCGCTCGGGCCCGGCGGGCGGCTGATCGCGATCCATTCGCATGGGCAGGATCCCGGCATGGAGATCATCCAGAAGGTGTGGCCGGAGGACAATCCGTTCATCCACGACCGGCATCAGATCTTGAAAGCGGTGAAGCACGAACTCGGCGCCGAAGGCCGCGATCTCAATTTCAACGCCTATGCCGATAACCGCTCGCTGTTCCGCTACGAGATGCACACGCTGCCGTCGGAGATTTCGGAATCGATTGGCACCTCGACATTGTTCGCGGCCTGGAACGCCGCGATATATGTGGCGCAGGTGGAAGATCACCGCGTCGCCGAAGCCGCCGCCGACAGCCGCTATATCGACGCCACGCGCGAAGTGCTCAAGGAGCGCGGCGGCTTGTGGTTCTTCGATGAGTTTTACGTGATCTCGCGCCGGCGCGACTAGAATGGTCGCGCTCGCGCCAGTGCCGGAAACGCCGCTGCCTGCGGGGGTGGCGCGGATCGCTTCCTTGATGGCGGATTTCTCCGTCGAGGCGACGCGGCCGAGCGATGCCGATATTACAGCGTTATCCGTGCTGCCGCGCGGCACGCAGATCTATGTCAGCGCGGTGCCTGGCCGGCCGCAGGCGGAATCGTCAGCGCCGCGTTGCGGCTGCGCGCGGCCGGTTTCGAGCCGGTGCCGCATGTCGCGGTGCGCAACTTCGCAAGTGGTGTGGCATTGGACGATTTCCTGGCGCGGCTGACCGGTGAATCCGATGTGCGCCGCGTCCTGGTCATTGCCGGCGACCGCAGCGAATGCGGGCCGTTCCGCCGCGCGCAAGACGCGATCGATTCCGGCGTGTTCCGCCGCCGCGGCATCCGCGCCATCGGCATTGCCGGCTATCCCGACGGCCATCCCAAGATCGGGCCGGACGAGTTGCAGCGCGCGCTTGCCGAAAAGATCGCGGCGGCGGAAGCGACGGGACTTAATGTCGAGATCGTCACGCAATTCTGTTTCGACGCCCGCACCATGCTCGATTATGTAGCGCGGCTGCGCGCCTTCGGCTTCGAACAGCCGGTGCGCATCGGGCTGGCCGGGCCGACGTCGCTCTCATCGCTCCTGCGTTATGCCAGCCGCTGCGGCGTGCGCGCCACGGCGCAGGCTTTGGCACAGCGCGCCGGCCTTGTCCGGCAATTGTTCGCGCTCACCGTGCCGGACGATCTCATCCGTGCGCTCGCCGAAGCCGCACCGGCGAAGAAAAGCGCGCATCATGTCAGCGCGCATTTCTTCTCGTTCGGCGGCTTGGGCGCGACTGCGCGCTGGGCCCGCGCCGTCAGCGACGGGCGCATTGTACTCGAGGGCAGCACGGGCTTCCGCGTTCTTGCGCCCAACGATTAGCTTAGCTTTCTTTGCAGCTCAAAAAAATGGTGCCCCCGGCATGGACAGTGCCGGGGGCGAACCCCTGCAGGGAAGCTGAAGATGGTGAAGCCTTCCCTGCAGGGGTTAGGTCGTAACGCTTACGGCAAGAAGTCCTTGTGCGCCCGGAAGCGAACGGTCCAGTTCGACGCACTGGATTCACGAAGGAACGCCTGGCCGCCACCGCAACCCGTCGCCTGGCCGCCGGTGTTGCAGCCGTTATAGCCGCCCAGCAGAGCACTGCCCGTGCTCGCGCTGTTCAGATCTTCATACATGACGTCAACACCCATGTAGAAGGTCTTGGATACGTTCCACTGCGTGCGGGAGCCGAGGAACCACATCGACCAGTTGTTGTTGCAACCGGCCGCGGCCGCAGCAGCCGAACCCTGGCCGCCACCAAAACCCGCCGCCGAGCACAGCATGGCGTTGGCCTGCGCGCCGTAGCGCACGTCGTCCCAGCCGCCGTAGAGCGAGGTCTTCCACGCCGGGCTCCAATTATGCTCGTAGGCCGCATTGAAGCCCCAAGCCGACGTCAGCTGACAGCTGGTGGTCGTCGCCGTATTGACGATGCCGCCATACACGCAATCACTCAGAATGCCGTAGGCCGCCGAGCTGCCATCGGTCTTGCCCCAGTTCGAGTTCGGGGTGAAGAAGATGTAGCGCAACGCACCCACAGTGTAGTTGGCCTGGGCTTGGAAGTAGTCGCCCGCGCCCAACATCGGGAAGTTCAAGCGCAGACCGGCGCCGGCTGCCCAGCCCCAGGCATCGCCCGGATGTCCCGATCCGGTAGAGCCGCCTTGGAGCGGAGCGCCAGCGATGGCGGTGCTGTAATAGGTGGCATTGACGTCATGCAATGCACCCATGATCTGCGCACCGCCCCAAGCTTGGTCGAGGCGGAGATTGCCGACGATGTCGCCAACCTGCTGACCACCGTAAGCGCCGTTGCTGGCGGTCGCACCGGATGAGGTCGTTGCGAAAGTGCCCGGCACCAAGTTGCCGACAGCAGCAGCCCCGCCCGCACCGATGGAAGTGCCGTCGTGGGCAGTAAAGGCCGTCTGATCGATGATCTGCGTCGTGCGGCGCTCTTCCATAGACAGCGTCGCGGACAGCCCATTGCCGAGCTGCGCAGTGTAACCGAACACCAGCCAGCCCGGATCGCCCGTGTCAGAGGCCGGGTAGATGCCGTTATACGACGTCGCCGGCACGCTGTAGTAATCGTAGAACGACTGCGAGATACCAGCGGTGAGACCGGCGAACTGGATGAAGGCGCGGTTGGCGCTGAACTGATTGGCGCCGGTGTTGAGACCGACGTCATTTGTGCTCACACCGACGGCAATGTATCCGCGCGCGGTGCCGTAAGCAGTTTGCTCACGGGCGTCCGCGGTGATGTAGCCGCGGCCGCGCAGCACCAAGTTGCTCGCACTGCGGCCGCCGTTGTTGCCGTTGAACGGACCCCAGGACAGGCTGCCGTTGTAGCCCCAGCCTGCCTCCGCACGCACCCAGCCGCCGATCTTCAAGCAGAGATCGGTGCCGGGCATATAATAAAATCCAGCCCCGTAGAGGCTGCAGACCTTCACATATTCGACCGGCTTGGCTTTGACGGGAAGATCAGCCGCCTGCGCAGCTGTAACCGACAAAATACCTGCGGCAGAACAGAGAAGCAGGTTTCTAATTCGCATCGTGACCCCCTCGACGTCTTGATTTCCCGGAGGGTCAGTCGTTGCCCCTCCCCGAGCGTTAACGAGTGCAGGCCACCATTCTCCGCTGTTCGTCGCCACCAAATTCGCGTGCAGTTCCGCGCATCGAAACCAACTCTGACGTCCGCGCTCAGGAATTCGCCGCAGAAATCGGTTTTGCAGCGAAGATTCTTGCGGCGCACAACATTGCCCAACGTTGTCGCGGATCATTATCGGCACGGATGATTATTTTTGCCCGTTTAGCTGCTCTTTTGCAGTCGACATCCGCCGCAAAGCGCAATGCGATTTTGCTCCGACGCCGATGCCGCGCGGCCACTCGGATCACGCCGTGAGGCAAAAAGGACACACGCGCGCAGATATCGCGATTCAGCCGATTGGTTCCGGCTATCGGAACTAAGGCGGGAATGACCGCAATGAGGTATCAGCGACCGATGTGGCTGGGGGCAACGCGCGATGAATTCTGCTTGAATTGGCGGCAAAACCGCAGCGTCGCGCTGTTTGGACGCTATCGCCAATGTGTAAAGGAAATGTGAGCGTCCGCGCGGCAGAACGTCGTCGCCTCGCCAGCGCCCACGAACTGCTGTGGATAAGAAGGTCCTTACCGGCGCCGCCGAATCAAAAACTCTACTTCCAGAGCCTGGATTCGGAGGAAAAGCCGATCGACAAAACAAGCTCCAGTCCGGCTGCGATCGCCGACGTCGCGTCCCTCAATGCGTCCAAGAAGTGGTTCGGCTGGATACTCGCGCCTTCGGCCGACTGCCGCCACCAGATCCTCACCGCGCCGATGGCGTTCGACCGCAGAACGACCGGCGCCGCGACGGCGAGAAATCCCGGCCGTTCCGGCTGATCGCCGCCGAAATACGGTTTGCGCAACGCAAAGCCGCGCTTTTGCACGTCGGCAATGATTTCGTCGGGCGGCTTGTTGCACAGGCGCAGTTGCCGTTTCAATTCACCGCGGCGCTGCAGCTCTTCGTATAGTTTATCGCGATCATCCTGCGGCATTTCCGCAAGTGCCGCGTGACCTACCGCGGACAGCAGGATGGGCGCACGCGCGCCGATCTTGCTCGCGCGCAACACAAAAGGAGACATCGATTGGGTGGTGTCGATGAGCACCATTTCGGTGCCGTCGCGGACGAACAGATCCGACGGCCACTGCACCTGTTCGACGAGTTTTCGCAATGGATCGTGCGCGGCGCACATCAGCGCGTGCGACTGTGCCCCTTTGGTGCTGACGGCAAATAACCCGGAGGCGTAGTATTTTCCCTCCGCCACACCGCGCCAGACGTAACCGCCGTCAACAAGCTCGGCCAATATCCGGTGGACGACGGACTTCGACAGCCCCGTACCGATTCGGACTTCCGTGAAGGTGGCGCCCCGTCTTCTGGTGATGAATTCCAGGACCTGCAAGCCCCGCGACAAGGCCCTCATGGCGTCTCCGGGCCTTGGGTCCTGAGCAGGCTCACGAGCCTCGTCCGAGCAGGGTGCCGGCCGACGCCGGCCGCCGAATTATGAGAAGACGAGACCGAAAATGGCATTGCGCTCGCAAATTCCGAAGGCGATTCCAACTCTGCGATTTCGCTCTTCGGACGATCCCGTCGGTCGCACAATGCGGGTAATTGTCGCAGAATTTACGATAAGCACCATGAAATTTATGTAAAAGTTACGCAGGAATGGTGAACACCGCGGCCTGACAACCGCATGATTCGAGGGCTTTTGCGCGAATAGATGCATTTGCAACCATGCTTTGCAATGAGCGACGTACAAGGCATCACACGACATAGCGCGCATCCCGAAAAGCGATTCACGAAAGCGATCCCCGACGGAATTGAGAGCGAGACGGAGTTGAAAAGAGGGAGAGAGAGAGAGCAAATTTCGACTGCGACATCGTGGCCGATGTTCCATCGCCCTGCTGAGTTAAACGTAATGTACGTTGTAGTCCGGGCGGAGCGGTAACGATGAAACTTGTGATTCGTTACGCAGTGCTGGCCGCACTTTTCGTCGCCGCCACAGTTCTTGTAATCCCGCCGTTTGCCGCCTCCTTCATCGAGCACTGGTCCGAGCAAGACGTCGAGTCGCGGTCGTTGCTGGCGTTCAATTCCGCGCTCGACGAGTTCACGGAACTGCTGGAACAGAAAGACTCGCCGAAAATCCTCGCCCTGTTCGAAAGGATGGCGCTCGACGACCGATTGCTGGCGGTCGGATTCTGCAACGATCAAGGCGAGATTCTCTATGCGACAAAAATGATGCCGCACAGCTTTGCCTGCGCGCAGGCGATTCTGAAGAACACGCCTGGTTTCGCGGATTGGTCTTTTGGGCGTCAACGGCTGATCGTGTCGAGCTTTCCGATAGTGACGCTGAACGCGCGCGGCCACGTCGTGCTGCTCAACGATCTCGGTTTTGCCGATCGGCGCAGCGCAGAAGCGCGCGTCTGGAGCGCGATCATTCTGATCGGCATTGCGCTTCTCGCTGCTCTCCTCGTCTCGTTGGTCACAATTCTCTTGGGACGCCATTGGCTGCGGTCTTTCCGCCACGCGATCGACGAAGTCCGGCACGGCGGCGGCGATACGATCGACACTGCTGACACAGCGCCCTTCGCGCCCGAGATTCGCCGAATCTTGCGCGATCTGCAATTTGCGAATTTGCCGATCGAGGGGCCGGACGTCGAATGGTCGCCCGCCATGCTGCGGCGGGTGCTCGGACAGAGACTTCCGGGCGCTGAGGTCATCGTCGTGTCCAATCGCGAGCCCTATATTCATAACCGCGAAGGCGATTCGATCGTTCTGCAAACACCGGCCAGCGGTCTCGTCGCCGCAATCGAGCCGATCATGCGCGCCTGCGGCGGCACGTGGCTCGCGCATGGCAGCGGCACGGCGGACCGCGAAATGGTCGATCGCTTCGACCATATCCGCGTGCCGCCATCTCAGCCGAGCTATGTGCTGCGAAGGATTTGGCTGACCGAAGCAGAGCAGAACGGCTACTATTACGGTTTGGCCAATGAGGGCTTGTGGCCGTTATGCCATATGGCATTTGTACGGCCCCAATTCCGCCAGGACGATTGGGCCCGGTACAAGCTGATTAACGCGCGCTACGCGCAGGCGATCGTCAGCGAAGCCAAGAGGCCCGATCCGATCATTCTCGTTCAGGACTATCACTTCGCGCTATTGCCCGCGATGCTGCGCACCAAACTCCCGAACGCGACAATCATTACGTTCTGGCATATCCCTTGGCCGAACCCGGAAACATTCGGGATTTGCCCGTGGAAGGAGGAAATCATCGCCGGCCTGCTCGGCAGCTCGATCATCGGTTTCCACACCCGATTTCACTGCAACAACTTTCTCGACACAGTCGATCGCTTCATGGAGGCGCATAGCGATCGCGTTCACTCGGCAATCACTTTCCGCGGCGGCGAGACCCTGGTGCGGCCCTACCCGATCTCCATCGAATGGCCACCAACCGCCATGCAGGGGCAGAAGTCGATACCCGAATGCCGGTCGTCGGTGCGAAAGCGTTTCGGCATCCCGGACGACGTTCGGTTGGGAGTCGGAATCGAGCGATTCGATTACACCAAAGGCATCATCGACCGCCTGCGTGCGATCGACGCATTCCTGTCCAGCCATCGCGAATGGAAGGGCCGGCTGAGCTTTTTGCAAGTTGCCGCACCAACGCGAAGCAAGCTCGCCGCCTATAGTGGGCTGCAGCAGGAAGCCGCAGAACTGGTCCAGGAGATCAACGCCAGACACGGCAGCGCCTCATACCAGCCGATCGTGCTGGTGGTACGGCATTTCGAACCGCACGAAATCTTCGAATTGTTTCGCGCGGCGGACTTTTGCATCGTCTCGAGTCTCCACGACGGCATGAATCTGGTCGCCAAGGAATTCGTAGCGGCGCGCGACGACATGCAGGGCGTGCTGCTGCTGTCGGAATTCGCCGGCGCGGCGCGCGAACTGTCGGAAGCCTTGATCGTCAATCCCTACGACATCCGCAACATGGTCGAGGCGATCGAGGCGGCGCTAGTGATGCCCGAGGCCGAACAGCGCGAGCGAATGCGGCTGATGCGCGAGATCGTGCGATTTCGCAACGTCTATCGCTGGGCCGGCCAGATGCTGCTGGACGCCGCCGAACTCAGAGCCAGGAGCCGCATCATGGGGATGGTGTCGCGACCGGAACCGTTACGCGGCCTGTCCACTACACGGTCAGCCGCGGGTTAAAAGCTGGCGCGTTGCTTCCGGCAAGCCGTGCGCCCCCCCTCCCGCACGCTGTGGCGAAGGATTAAGATGTTCTCATGCTCTATGTCGTCTATGCACTCGACAAGAAGGACATCCTGCCGGTGCGGGCGAAGCATTATCGCGCCCATCGCGTTCATCTCGACAATGCCGGCGACTATGCGGTCGACGTGGTGACGGCCGGCACGCTGGTGGCCGACGACGGCGAGACACCGGTCGGCAGCGTGTTCGTCATCGATGCCCAGGACCGTGCCACGGTCGACGCCTTCACCGGGAGCGACCCCTATCACGTCAACGGAGTTCTGGAGCGGCGTCGACATTCACCGCTACAACAGGAAACGCGGCACCCCGATCGCCGGCAAGCGCTGACATCCTGCCCCGCGATAGCGGGAAGGATAATCAAGCGCGCACTTTCTCGCGCAGCCCCATCCGCTCCAAGCGTCCGATCACCTCGTCGGCAAAATACGGCAGCTCGTCGTAATAATTGATCAGCGACACCGCGATGCCGGTGAGGCCCGCGCTCGCCAAATCCGCGAGCTGCTTGGCCACGTAATCCGGATCGCCGACGATCGGCAGCCCGCCATTGCCCTGCGCATATTGGCTTCTGTGCACAAGAAACTTTTCCATGCCCACGGTCTCCGGCGAGATCTTGCGCAGCGCCAGGTTGACGTCCACAGCCGACCAGTCGGCATGCTCGACGATGCAGTGATGGAAATACTCCTCGGCCTCCTTCTTGGTGGGCCGGCAGGTGACGACGCCGACAGTGTAGCAGCCGATCTCGCGGCCTTGCGCGCGGGCGGCGTCCTGCGCCTGCTTCGCGCTTTGCGCGGTCTCGTCGAGCGACGTGCGTGACGCCTGGAAGAAAAAGGCGTCGCAATTCTTCACCGCGAAGGCTTGGCCCACCGCGGAGGCGCCGGCGTTCATGATCACCGGCCGCGCGCCACCATAGGGCTTGGGCTTGCCGCGGATGCCCTTCATATCGAGATACTGGCCCTTGAAGTCGAAATTCTCGCGCTCGGACCAGATCAGCTTGATCACATCGATCCATTCCTGCGCGTAGTCGTAGCGCGCATCGTGTTCGCGCTGCTGCACGCCGAACATATCGAACTCGCCTTCGTTCCAGCCGACCACGATGTTGAGCCCGAAACGGCCTTCGCCGACATGGTCGGCGGTGACCATCTGCTTGGCCGCCACCACCGGATTGAAGATCGGCGCGTGCACGGTGCCGAACACCGTGATGCGCTGGGTGGCGGCGAGAAGCGCGGTCGCCCAGGTGATCGTCTCCAGCGTTTCGCCTTGATAGTCGGTGTCGCCGCCATAGCCCTTCCAGCGCCCGATCGGCAGCATGAAATCGATGCCGACCTCGTCGGCGAGTTGCGCCAGCTTCTTGTTGTCCGGCCAGTTCCCCGACCAGCGCTCCGGAACCAAAGTCACGGCGCGGCCCGACGAGCAATTGGCGCCGAACAGGCCGAGCTGCAGCTTGTTGTTATTGTGCATCCGGCGGCGCGAGTTCAGCGACGGCGAAGAGGTCTGCAAAGGGGCGTCCATCATTGACCTTCAGTTTTTCCTGCCTGTGAGTCTTCTTGTTACTCTCACAATGTGAGATGATCACTGTCCCGGCCGATCATCGTCAAATTGCACAGCCACATTGGAGCGCAGAGCGCGATCGAACTCAAGCGCGGCCTGGCGGCCGCCTCTCGCGAGCGCCTGCCGGCCCTCGGCAAATTCGCTTCCCAGTGCCGTTGACTCGCGCGCCGCAACGCCGGTGAATTGGCGAAACAATTCTGAGAGGCGTCAATGAACAAGGCTCGCCGCGTAAAAGCTTGGTGCGTCGTTGCCGCGGCACTCGTGGCCGCGCCCGTCGCGGCCTTCGGGGCGGATCCGGTGAAGATCGGCGCCATTCTGCCCCTGACCGGAAATTCGGCGAGCGCCGGCAAATCGGCGAAAGACGCCATCGAGCTCGGCGCCGAAATCATCAACGCGCCGCATCCCGAGCTCAAGGCAATGCCGCTTGCCGCCACGTCCGGCCTGCCCAATCTCGGCGGCGCCAAGATTGAGCTCGACGAGGCCGACCATCAGGGCAATCCGCAAATCGGCCAGCAGCAAACCATCCGCCTGATCACGCAAGACCATGTCGCCGCGATCATCGGCTCGTATCATTCCTCGGTGACGCTCGTTGCCACCGCGGTCGCCGAACGGCAGGCGGTGCCGTTCCTGGTTGCCGATTCCGTCGCCGCCAATATCACGACGCGCGGCTTCAAATTCACCTTCCGTACCACGCCGATCGCGCCCGATTTCGGCAAGGCCTATGCCGAGTTCATCAATGCGGTGAAGAAATCCGGCACCAAGGTCGACAGTATCGCGATCGTCAACGAGAACACCGATTACGGCACCTCGGTATCGCAAAGCATTCTCGACGCGGCCAAGGCCGCCAACATCAATGTCTCGGCGCATATCATCTATAATGCCAACAGTTCTGACGTCACCGCGCAGGTGCTGCAGCTCAAATCCGCCAATCCCGACGCCGTGATCTTCATCAGCTATACCGCCGACAGCATTCTCTATTTCAAGACCATGAAGAACTTGGACTACCTGCCGCCGATTATCATCGGCGACGATGCCGGCTTCTCCGATCCGAGCTTCATTCGCAACGTCGGCGATCTGGCGCAAGGCGCGCTTGACCGCTCAGCGTTCGATGTCGGCAAGCCCGGGGCCAACAGCTATATCGTCAACAAGCTGTTCCACGACAAATACGGCCGCGATCTCGACGATACCAGCGCGCGCTGGATGCAGGGCCTGTTCGTGCTGGCCGATGCGATCAACCGCGCCGGCTCGACCGACGCGGAGAAAATTCGCGAGGCACTCACCGAGACCGAGCTGAAGGCCGATCAGCTCATGATCGGCTATCACGGCGTCAAATTCGACGAGACCGGCCAGAACTCGCTCGCCTCGACTTTCCTGATCCAGCTCAAGGGCAAGCAATATGTCTCGGTCTGGCCCGAGAACCTGGCAACCGACAAGCTCGAACTGCCGGCGAAGGGTTGGCGCTAGCGCGTCGGCATGAGCTGAAACTGCCGCTCGCGGCTCGTCGATGAGGTGTCACGGCGTTGCGATGTCCGCTTTGCTGCAAAAGTCGCCGCCGGCAGTGGCCCATTCGGGCCATCATGCACATGTTCCCTGTGGGGACCGTAGCGCAACGAGGCGCAAGTAATGTGACTGAGACCGCAAAGGCGATCCGGTTCCGCAGACCGAGGTCGCCGCGCCGAGGAAGTCATCAAACAACCATGTCTGAATCTCCACAGTTGTTTCCGTAGCATAAATATTGCGGTTCAGGAGCGATTGATCTCAACCGCTCGCGTGACTGTGATGATCAACCGGCGTTGGTTTTGCGCGCATCATCGCCGTTTGCTCCAATTTGCTTGTGGCCCAAAGTTGGCGTGCCGTGAGCGACTTGATCCAATCATCTGATCATGGGCTAACGAAAAGCAGAGCGTTCGATGTCGGCGAGCGCTTTGTTCTGTGATTATTCTGCAACTAACGATCTAAATCTCGCAATCCATCTCACCAAACGGCGCGGTGTCATCGTACTGAAAATTTACTAAGCAAGAAATTAGCCAGCGAAAAAACGATAACACAATCGGGGGCAGTCATGATCGTCACACGACGAATGCGCATCCTATTGTCTGGCACGCTGTTAGGAAGCGCACTCCTCTCGTCGGCGCCGGCGCTGGCCGACGACGCTCAAACAGAAAAATTGCAGCGCCAGATCGATGCGCTGCAGAAACAACTGCAGAGCGTGCAGCGCCAGATCACGGCGACCAAGAAGCAAGCCGAAACGAGCCGACCGCCGGCACCGAGTGGTCCGCCGCTTGCTCCCGGAACCTTTTACGTAGCAGGGGCGGCCGCGGCGCCGATGCCGATGCCGACCAAGGGGCCAGCTTCAGGCTGGTGGGACGGTATCAAAGTCTCGTTTGGCGGCAGCTTCATCGACCTGGATGGTGTGTGGCGCCAGCACAACGAAATCTCGTCCGGCGCAAGTGACCCGCCGTTCAGTGCACTTCCCTTCCCGAATTCACCGCTCTGGTCCGAGAACGAGTTGCGCGCAAGCGCCCAACAGAGCCGTTTGTCGATAAAGGTCAGCGGCGACATCGACCCGGCGCAGCATTTGACGGCGCTTTGGGAAAATGACTGGTTGGGCTCCGGCGTGACCGCGAATTCGCGCGAGAGCAACAGCTACAACTTGCGCATGCGCCAAGCGTGGGTCAGTTACGACAACGACAACTGGCACTCGCACTTCATGGCGGGCCAGGGGTGGAGCTTGCTGACCCAAAACAAGGTGGGAATGCTGCCGACAACCGAGAATGCGCCGCTCACCATCGACGCACAATACGTCGTCGGCTTCAACTGGGCGCGCCAGCCCGGAGTCCGATTTGTTCAGGATTGGAACAAGACTTTCTGGCTTGGCGTCTCGGTCGAGTCTTCGCAGACCGCGTTCGCGTCCAACGGAAATGGCGTTGCGGGAGCCGCGGCCCTCAGCGCCGCAAACGGCACCGTGGTGCCGCCCGGCTTGGCCGTCAACCCTGGAAACAACTGCAACGCATCCGGATTGCTCGACAGCGTCACGCAGTGCTCGAATAACACTTACCCCGACGTCATCGAAAAGGCGGCGCTCGATCCCGGTTGGGGCCACTACGAAGCCCTAGCCATCCAGCGCTGGTTCACCAACTCGGTATCCGTGCCGGGGAGCATCACCAATTCCAGCTGGACGCAGAAGACGAACTTCGGATGGGGCGTCGGTGGCTCGGTGCTTCTGCCGGTGATCCCGAAATACCTTGACCTGCAAGGCAGCGTTTTGACCGGCGAAGGCCTCGGCCGCTATGGCTCCAGCCAGTTGGCGGATGTTACAATTGGATCCGATGGCACACTGCAGCCGCTGCAGACAACACAGGTGTTGCTGGGTTTTGTCGCTCACCCCACGACCAGCCTCGACATCTACGGTTATGCCGGTCAGGAGCAGGTCAACGCCAAATTCTGGAATGTCGCGGGCACGCCGGGCGGATGGGGAAATCCCCTCTACGGCAATGGCGGCTGTCTCGATCCAAACCTAGCGTCTACTTTCGCCGCTAGTTTCAACTCTCCCATTACCGGGACAGCGTGTACAGCTAACGTCCAGCGTACACAGGAACTCACTGTGGGTTTCTGGCAAAACCTCTACAAAGGCGATCTGGGACGGGTCGCGTTCGGCGTGCAGTATGAGCACGTCAAGCTGCAGGCCTTCGCGGGCATCCCGGGCGCCAGTGCTCAAGGTACGGCACCGGGTCCAACACCAAATCAAGGCCTGAACCCCTACAATAACATCGTCTTCGCGTCGTTCCGCTACTACCCATTTTAGTAGCCACGTAATCACCGCGGCCCCAGGCTGCGGACGCATACAACCTGAGCCATAAGCGTGGACAAGCAAACTTGACCATGGCGAGGCAGTTCAAGGCGCTGCGATCGTAAGGCTGTCAGGCGGGACCGACGGGGCTCTGACGCTTTCGTGAAACAGATCAGGGCGGTTTCTCGGAACACGCCATTGGGCGATGCAAATCAATCTGATTAAGCGAAGATGATCGATCTGCAGTGCGATGCCGCGAAGGCGGCCGGTGGCCGCTAGCAGAAGAAGGACCGATAACCGCTGTTCGCGGAAGCAATGCTGCGGTCAGGGCTTCGCGTGCGCCCGCGCTGCGAAGAGGCAAACCAACTCAACGCGTACGGCACCACTGGAAGTGTGGCAGAAAAAAGCCCCGGCAAGGGGAACCGGGGCCGAAAGGACAGTACGGGGTCCAAATTTGATACCAAGAATAGACACCCGTTACGTGACGCCGCAAAGACAGGAGTTTAATGCGGCTTCCTTGCGAGCCTTTTGGACGACAACAGGATGTGTTTGCCGGTTAGGTCCGTGAAGAAATATTTGAGCAGGAAACGGCCGTCGCGGGCATTTAGCGGTCCAACACAACTAAGACAGGTCAATTGGCGCTCGCCCATGACAGGCGGCGCTTCTACTTTGACCACTTGGTACTGCGCTTCGCAGTTCGGGCAGTTGAACGGCGAGGCCGGAAGGCTGTCCGTCATGCGCTGTAATCCAACGGCGGAACGGACAGCTCACAACCAAACATCCGCCAACCAGGTTCCTTCCAATGGCTTGGTCCAAGCAGCGGGCGCGGGTGAAGCGCCTCTGGCGATAAGCGCAGCGACACGGCGCTTGAACCTTTCTCCGGCCCACCTGTCCCACTGGTTAGTGGAACCCCCAGGTAGCTTTTTGTTCGAGCATGATCTTTTCGGAAAACCGGTTCCCACTTTTCCGGATCGTGCGCCAGCGGAACCCAACGCGGAGAAGTGTCATGAAATACTCAAACCGAGACTGCAGTCGTGGAATCGGCCTCGTTGTGGCCGGGCGGCCGAACCGGTCGCAACAACAACGGAACGACATGACCTATTTCGAGTGGCTCTTTTTGCACCCGATCGAGAATCCAAGGCCGGTGCTGATGCCCGTTCGTGTAAGGGCTCGCTAATTTCTCGAAGCGCGGTGAACCACGCCGCCGAACTTGTTGCTTGCTGGTGCTAAAGCTTGAACCTTATCCAGGCCTCGACCGGTCGCGTCATGGACCACTGCAAACGCTGAGCCGCTTGAAGATGGAGCGGCGGCGTGGGTGAAGAGGACGCCAAGTCGATCATCGGCGTAAATTATTCAGAGGTGCTTGCCGTCGGCATTGCCATCTGATGATGCCTTTAAGCGCTTTGCGACAAAATAAATAATCAACGCCTCGCCACTTACGATAAGGCACGCAATGACGACGGCCGGAACGGTGAAAGCGGGCCATCGGTAGCACACCCAAGCGGCCGCGAATATCAGCAATAAAGTCGCGTAGAGCAGCACATCGCGGAGCTGCGGGCTCTTGAATATTGCCGCCACCGCCTTTTCCAGGACTTCCATGCCTTCTGCCTTTCTTTGGGTAGCTTATGTGCCCAAGCCGACCCGTCCAAGCCGTTCCGGGCCACCATTGCTCCATCGAGCATGATCCGGAAGGCGCCGGGGCGGCAAGTCTGCCGCGGCAAGTCTGCTGGGCCAAGTCTGCCGGGCCAAGTCTGCGCGCATCATTGTCGCATGGCATTGCTGCTTTGCAGCGTAAATCGTTTCTGCGTCTTCGGTTCCTCTGGTCGTCGCTAATTCGCCGTGCGAATGTGCCGGCCAATAACAAGCGCGGGGGAGGAGTTTTCCATGCACTGCAGTCGTTCGGCCGTCCTGGCTTTCGTCTTTGCATTGTTATCAGCACCGGCCACTGTCTGCCCTGCTCTGGCGCAAGCGCCCTACCCCGACCGGCCCATCCATATCGTCGTGCCGTTTCCCGCCGGCGGTCCGGCCGACGTCATGGCGCGGCTGATCGGCGACAAGATGAGTGCGGATTTCGGCCAGGGTGTCGTGGTCGATAATCGTCCCGGCGCCAACACGCTGGTCGGCGCCGAATTCGTCGCCAAGTCGGCGCCCGACGGCTACACGCTGTTGATGGCGATCGATTCAACCTTGGTGATGAACCAATATCTCTACAGCAAGCTGCCCTACGATCCGATCAAGGACTTTGCGCCGATCACACTCGTCGCCAAGACCATGGACCTGCTCGTCGTCAACGCGACAAGCGACATCAAGACGGCAAAGGATCTGATTGCCAAAGCCAAAGCCGCGCCGGGCAAACTCAATTGCGGCGCCGGCACCATCACCACCAAGCTGACCTGCGTGCTGTTCAACGAGCGGGCCGGCATCGACGCGGTGCTGCTGCCCTATAACGGCAGCGCCGAGGTTGCGCACGGCATCCTGACCAAGAGCGTCGATTTCGTATTCGACGGCCCCTCGGCCGTGCTGCCGCTCATTCAATCCGGCGATCTGCGCGCGCTCGCCAAGCTCGATCCGCGGCCGCTGCCGGCGGTGGCCGACCTGCCGACGCTGCAGGCGGCGACGGGTGTCGATCTCGGCGAGGTCGCGGTGTGGCTCGGCCTCGTTGCGCCGCGCGCCACGCCGCCCGCGATCGTCGACAAGCTCGCGCAGGAGGTGGCGAAAATCCTCGGCGATCCACAAGTGAAGGCGAAGGCCGACGCGGTCGGGCTGTTTCCCGCAACCGACACGCCCCCCGAATTTGCCGCCTTCATCCAGCACGAAGCACAACGCTGGCCGGAAGTGGTGAAGAAGAGCGGCATGCATTTCGATTAGCGCGCGCCCATTCCGCCGCACGCAAGCACGGCGACGCTTTGCAGTCAGTGCAGTCGGCCGTGCTGCCATTGGAGGCCGAGAACCACCGCACGTTGGGCGACGTCGAGAAGATTGCCGGACCGGCAGAGAAAGGCCGCCGCTTCGTCGAGAGACGCTCCCGACGACACGGCATCAATGAGATCGTCATCGTCGGCCGCAGACCACGGCTCGTTGTCATTGATATCCCACAATCTCTCGATATCGACTTCGCTCGATCGCATCAAATCCTCTGAATATCTGTCCTTCCCCGCGCCACAGGCTAAAAATCCGACGCAGCGCTCTAAGCGCCGAGCCGCAATAGCGTTTTGCCAACGGGAAAAGAAACGGGCGCTCTCCGGAGCCGCCCTAGTTCCATGCACGTCCCCACCAATCTTCAACGGATCGGTTCCGGAACGGCCGTTTAGAGGGTCGAAATAAGATCGAACGCGGCCATGTCAAGACATTTTCTCGAAGAACCCTCAGGTCCGAGCTACGCCAGCCTTACACCGCGGGCAATGAATGGTGCTCGTGCGTCACGATCCACCGGCCGTCGCTCGCTTTGCGCAGGCCCATCGTCAGCCGAAACTCCGGCGGTTCGCGCTCGCTTTGCTCCACTTTTCAATGAGAGCGCGAATCTCCTGCTCATCGGCGGACTGCTTTGATTCGGCCGGCTTGTTGCTCATGCGATCCTCCGTCGGGAAAATGCGCCGAAGCGCAGGCAACAATGAATTCGGCCGGCAAATTCGCCGCCGTCAGGCAAGATCGTCGTCGGGCAAGCTGAGGTAAATCAACACGGCGAGAATGACCGCGGTGATGCGGAACGCCGCCTCCTGGCCGTTCCAAATCTTCGACTGCCACATGGCGAAGTACTCGCCGGCGATCACCAGGAAACCAAAAAACCAGAGACCGAAGCCGACGCTCAATCCGGTGACGGCCCAAACCTTGGTGCGGTTAAAGATCCCGGCTGGCGACCTCAGCCGACGCAGCAGCGCCAGCGCGCCGAACGCCAGCAGAAGGCCGGTGATTCCTTCCACGGCCACGATCAACGCGTAGGCCGCACGCCACATCGTCTCGTCGGATATTGCGCGCGCTTTTAAGACACTGGCGCCGAATGTCGTATCCATGCTCAAGACGTGTCGCACGAATTCGTAATTCGAGTCGTAATCAACAATGTTGTCGTAAGCGACGATCAGCGCGAATGCCGCAAGCGCAGCGACCATTGTAACCTTGGCAAGGCGGACAATGATCACGATACTGATCCGATCGCCGTCAACGCAATCACGCGCCTTGTCATCGACCCCGCTCCTACCCGCTTCTGCAGCCTAGCGTTGACGACCGTCATGCGGAAGGGCTTGTTGAAGAGGTGGCGAAAGTCCCCGGCGATCCCCAGGTGAAGAAGCGGCCGGGCTGCCTTTGCATTTTAAGCGGGAACGTGAGCATGACATCCGCGCGCGACCAGGCGACGGAAATACCATCTCGGCGAAGTCGTGTGACGAGAAATGGAGTGTGCGCGCATTGGATCAAAATTGGTCGGATGACATTCAGATGGGCAAGCTCATGCTGCGGCGACTGATCATTGCGATGATGCTCTTTTCCTGCTTCGCCGGCGGTCGGGCCGCGGCGCAGGAGGCGATCGGCGCGGTCAGCCGCATCCAGGGAGAGGCCAGCGGGACGCGCGGCGGCACCACCCAAGCGCTCGGCCCGAACGCATCCGTCTTTCCCAATGAGGTGGTAACGACCGGCGACGGAACGCGGCTCGAACTTACCTTCAAGGACAAGACACGGCTGACGCTCAGCGAGAAGACGAAGCTGACGCTGGATACCTACGTATTTAACCCGGCCGCGGGCGTCGGAACGCTCAAGTTTGAGGCCGTCGGCGCGTTCAAATTTGTGTCGGGCCGGCTGTCGAAGCTGGCGAAAGCCGCTGTCAACATGTCAACGCCGGTGGCGAATATCGGCATCCGCGGCACGGAATTCTGGGCCGGGCCGATCGACAATCAGGCGCTTGGCGTATTCCTTACCAATGGCACCGTGATTGTGTCGAACGCAGCGGGCGCGCAAACTCTGAGCCAACCCGGCCAAGGCACCAATATCGCCGCGCCGGGTGCAGCGCCCGGGCCCGTCACCTTCTGGCCAGCGGACAAGGTCAGCCGCGCGCTCGCGACCGTGACATTCCGATAACGTGTGAACCCATCACTGGCGCATAAGGGCGCGTGAGTGCTCTCGCGCAAGGTTGAAAAAATCCTCGTTAGTTCCGATCTAAGGGCACGGACCGATGCGGCCGTGCTATTTCACGCCTCCGCGCTGGCCGGAAAAGCGGCATGCACTTCGACCAGCGTACGTTGCGGGGAAAGAAATGATCGCAAGGAAAGTCCGAGCGAGATTCTTTTTCTAGATGTACCAACAGGAGACCAATTGATGAGCGGACCCGACCTCTTCTCCCCCTTCACCCTTGGCCCGCTCACCCTCCCCAACCGCATCGTCATGGCGCCGATGACGCGCAATCGCGCCGGGCCCGGCAATGTGCCGGTTGAGCTGAATGCGACTTATTATGCGCAGCGCGCCAGCGCCGGGCTGATCGTCAGCGAGGCGACGCAGGTATCGCCGCAGGGCGTCGGTTATCCCGGCACGCCCGGCATTCATTCGCCGGAGCAGGTCGCCGGCTGGAAGCTTGTGACGGATGCCGTGCACAAAGCCAAAGGCCGGATTTATTTGCAGCTCTGGCATGTCGGCCGGATTTCGCATCCCTCGCTGCAGCCGGGCGGCGCGCTGCCGGTGGCGCCGTCGGCGATCGCACCGGCCGGCCAGGCCATGACCTATGACGGCATGAAGCCGTTCGTGACGCCGCGTGCGCTCGAGACCGCGGAAATCGCGGGCATCGTCGAGGACTTTCAGCGCGGCGCGGCGAACGCCAAGGCGGCCGGTTTCGACGGCGTCGAACTGCACGGCGCCAACGGCTATCTGATCGATCAGTTCTTGCGGGACGGCAGCAACAAGCGGTCCGATCGTTACGGCGGCAGCGCGGCAAACCGCGCGCGACTCCTGACCGAGGTCACAGAGGCGATCACCGGCGTTTGGGGCGCGGACCGCGTCGGCGTGCGGCTGTCGCCCGCAGCTGCCTTCAACGACATGGCCGACAGCAATCCGGCGGCGACGTTCTCGGCTGCGGTCAATGAGCTCAACCGTTTCGGCCTCGCCTATTTGCACATCGTCGAGCCGCTCGCCGGCGATCCGGTGCCGGCCGGCGACGTGCCCGACATCCGTTTCTTCCGCAAGATCTGGCGCGGCGCGCTGATGGGCAACAAGGGCTACGATCTGGCGCGCGCCAATGCCGCCATCCACGACGGCGCGGCCGATCTCATCTCGTTTGCGGCGCTGTTTCTCGCCAATCCGGATCTGCCCGAGCGCTTGCGCCGCGGCGGGCCGTTCAATCCGCCAGACCGCAAGAGCTTCTACGGCGGCAGCGCCTCCGGCTATACCGATTATCCGGCCATCGGCGCCTGATTTCTGTCATCTCATTCAATGGCTTATGGGAAAAGCGTAGTCCTGTGACCTTGGTCACTTCGGCCATTGGCCGACCGGGTTAGAAACTCAATCAATGGTAAATGCTCGTTAACAGGGGATGCCGATGAGCACGACCCTCCAATATCTGGCCCGCAAGGCCAACGAGATTTTCGAGCGGAACATGCAGCACGCTGCGCGCAAGATTTGCGAGCGGCAGAGTCTGTTTGGCCGGGCGGCGTAGCCGCTGCCGGATCGTTCCAGGTCAATCCAGCCTGATATCGGCGGCGCGGATGACCTTGCCCCATTTGTCGTCCTCGTTGGCCACGAACTTTGCGAATTGCGCGGGCGTCATCGGCATCGGCTCGACGCCGAGTTCGGCGAGCCGCGCTTTCGGCTCGGCCTCGGCAAGCGCGGCGGTCAGTGCCGCGTCGAGGGTGGCGATGATCGGTGCCGGCGTATCCTTCGGTGCGCCGATGCCGTACCACCCGACCGCCTCGTAACCCGGCACGAACTCGCCGACCGTCGGCAGGTTAGGCAGCGCTGCCAGACGCGCCGGCGTGGTGACCGCAAGCGCGCGCACTTTGCCGCCCTTGACGAATTCCATCGATTGCGGAATCGGATTGACGACGAATTGCACTTGCCCGCCGATCAGGTCGGTCATGTAGTTGGTCCGATACGGCACATGAACCAGATCGATACCGGCCATCATCATGAACAGCGCGCCGAACAGATGGGATGAGGTGCCGTTGCCGGCCGACGCCATATTGATCTTGCCCGGATTGGCTTTGGCATAGGCGATCAATTCAGGAATTGTCGTGACCGGCAGCGTGTTCGTCACCAGCGCGACATAGGGCGCATTGGCGGTGGGCGAAACCGGCGCGATATCGCGCATGAAATTGAAGCTCAGATTCTGATAGAGCGAGACGTTGAGCACATTGGTCAGAACGTCGGCAAGAATGGTGTAGCCGTCGGGATCCGCCCGCGCCACCGCCTCGGTGCCGATATTGCTGCCGGCGCCGGGCCGGTTCTCGACGACGAATTGCTGACCGAGCCGGTCCGACATCCATTGCGCCGCGAGCCGCGCCATGATGTCGGGCGCGCTGCCGGGAGGAAAGCCGACGATCACATGCACCGGCCGGGACGGATAGACGTCCGCCCGCGCACGGGCGCCCATCATGCCGTACATGGCCGGAAGCGCCGCAGCTCCTGCCGCGAGACGCAGAACGTTTCGGCGCAAAAGCTTCACGCCGCCCTCCCCTGACGATGCCCGGCCTTGATCCGATCAGAGTGATCGGCGGCCGGTTTCTTGATCGCAGCGTATCTCAATTCTTGGGCGCGCGAAAGCAGACATAATTTCGCTCGCGGCTAACGTCTGCTCACACCCCAAGCTTCTCCGCCAACTCCACGAGACTCTTCACCGCATAATCGACCGGCACGCTGGGCGCGGCCTCGCCGCGCCCCGGGCCGTGTTCGTTGGGGCGAGCGAGATGCGCGGTACCAAGTCCAAGCGCCGCGGCGGCGGACAAATCATTGGAATGCGCCGCCACCAGCATGCATTGCTGCGGCTTAAGATCGAAGGCATCGGCCGCAGCGAGATAGACGCGCGGCTTCGGCTTGAAGTCCTGTGCGATATCGGCGCCGAGGATGGCATCCCAGGGGAAATTGTTGCGGCGCGCCAGATCGACCATCAGCGAGATATTGCCGTTCGACAGCGGCGCGAGCCAAAACTTCTTCTTCAACCGCGCCAGGCCTTCCGGCACGTCGGGCCAGGCGTCGAGCCGGTGCCAGCCGAGATTAAGCGTCTGCTTGTCGTCCTCGCTGAGTCCGGCGACGCCAAATCGCTGCAGCACCGTATCGAGGTTCTCGCGGTGCAGGATGTCGAGCTTGCAATAGGCGCGGCGGCCCGCGCGCACCTCTGCCAAGGCCGGCTGATATTGGCCGCGCCAAGCGTCGGCAAAGGCGCCCCAGTCGAGCGCGAAACCCTTGGGCTTGAGCAGAGCCTCCGCCTCCCGCGCAATCGAGGTGCGGAAATCGGTCAGCGTGCCGAATACGTCGTAGAACAGTGCTTTCACCGGACCCGTCATGCGCAAATCCCCTTATTCGAGCATGATCTATTCCGAAAACCGGCTTCCACTTTTCGGGATCATGCACTAGCTCAAAGGCTTGCGGAGTGCCAAAAGCATCGTCCCGACAGGTAGCTTAGTCCAGGAGAGGATCATGCCGGAAGACATCGCCGAACTGTTGCACCAGCTGATCGTGACCACGCGCATTCTTGCCAACGAGGAGGTGCTCGATGCGTTCGGCCATGTCAGCGTGCGGCATCCGCACGATCCCAAGCGTTATTTCATCTCCCGCCACCGGGCGCCCGAGCTGGTGGAGATGTCCGATCTCATCGAGATGAATTTGGATTCCGAGCCGGTGCGGCCGACCGAATATCGGCTCTACAGCGAGCGCGTAATCCACGGCGAAATCTACAAGGCGCGGCCGGACGTCAATGCCGTGGTGCATCACCACGCGCATGCGATGCTGCCTTACGCGATATCGGGCCGCGAACTGGTGCCGGTTTTTCATCTCGGCGCGGTGCTCGGCACCACGGTGCCGTTCTGGGACCAGCGCGACGAGTTCGGCGACACCAATATGCTCGTGGTCAAGCCGGAGGAAGGCGCCTCGCTCGCGCGCGCGCTCGGGCCGCATTGGACGGTGCTGATGCGCCGCCACGGCGCGACCGTCGCCGGCACCGATCTGCGGCAGCTCGCCTTCCGCACCGTATTCGGCTGCCATAATGCCAAGCTGCAAAGCGAGGCCATTGCGCACGGCCATGTCGACCGGCTGTCGACCGGCGAGCAGGAAATCACCGAGGCTGGCCAATTGGGCTCGATGCCGATCGAGCGCGCCTGGGACTATTGGGTGCGTCATATCGAAAAGGCGGGCCTGATGCCGGAAAAGCCAGCGAAGCGCAAAGTTGCGGCGGCCAGGGCGAAGACCCAGGCCAAAACCGCGAAAAAACCGAAGACGGCGAAAAAGGGCGGCAACAAAAAGCGGCGCTAGCTTCATTAGCCGCCGACGTGCCAGACCGTCGGGATTTTCCGCTCCTTGTCCAGGCTCCAGGCCTTCCAGGCGGCCTGCACCTTGGCGAGGTCCTGCTCGATATTCTTGACCAAGAACTCGCCGCGAAATTCGAGGCGGCCGTCTTCGCCGTACCATTCCAGCGCATCGACTTCGCCGGGCTGGCGGTAGCGCTCGATGACGAGCCCGAACGTATTCTCGGCGCGTTGCGGCGAATGGCGCATGTGCGAGGGCAACAGGAACATGTCGCCCTCGCCCACCACGACCTCGCTCCGCTCGCGCGTAACCGGGTCGATCAGCTTGAGCGTGACCTCGCCGCGCAGCTGGATGAACAGCTCCTCGCCCGGATCGTCGTGATAGTCGGGCCGGTAATTCGGGCCGCCGACCATCATCACCATGAGGTTCTGCCAATCCTCTTTCCAGAATTGCCGGTTGTTGATCGGCGGCAGCAGCGTGTGCTTATTCTTCTCGATCCAATCGTTGAGATTGACCGGCGTGTGTTTGAGCATGAAATCCGGCTCCGTGAAGCATCGGCCCTGTGGCAACTGAGGCTGCCGATGATGCCGCAACGGCGCAATCCGCCGCAAGCTTCGCGGCGCCGGCCTGTGCGAATCGCATTGAAAATAGCCGGTAGGACGTTCAAAGCGCACAGTTTCACGCCGGCGGCAGCCTCATGCACACCGGCGCGGCACGCGCAACATGCCGAAATGAGATTGGCTAGAAGCCGAAGAACTTCTCGCGCAGCGCGTCTTCGTAACGCTTTTTGGCGGCTTTCACTTTGCTGCGGATTTCGTCTTCCTTGAAGTGCGCGCCTTCCCATTTGTCGACTTCGGCGACCGTATGGTTGACCGAAGCGAGCTCTTCTTCCTGCTTGATGGCAGCGATCCATTCCTCGACGGCCGCTTTATAGGCCTTCTGCATCTGGTCGAGCTCTACAGTGTCTTCCGCTACGGCGTCTTGCGTCATGGCATGCTCCTCGATTGGCTGTCGCGGAACATACGGCCGGAGAAGTGTTGCAAGGGTGTGACGGATCGGCATCAAGAACCCGTGCCGTCCGACCTGCATCAGGACCATGCCACAGGCCGCAGCGCCTTGTACCGGCAGCGGCGCCTTGCAATGGTCGTGAAAATGACGCCGCCCGAGGACGCAATAGTCTGAAAAATCCCCTGTTCGAAGCTCTGAATTTTGCCGTCACCGAAGTGCAATAAGGGTGCGGGGGCGGACGTGGATTTCCAGAGACCGTTCGGCACGGCGAGCGACGCGCTCGACCGCTTTATCGATGCGCTGACCGATCTCAAGCAGCGGGACCATGCGGTCCTCGCCGCTTTGCTCGACTATTTGCTGGTGTGGACGCTTTACGGCGTCATCGCCAAGAGCAACCAGGATCTGCATCCCGACATGACCGAACTGGTCGCGTGGTCGCGCGACCTGGCGCTCGGCTTTTCCAAGCATCCGCCGTTCGCAGCCATCGTGGTGCGCGGCTGGTTCGCGCTGCTGCCGATCGCCAATTGGAGCTTCTATCTGCTCGCCATGCTGACGGCGACCTGTGCGCTGTGGATCGCCTGGCTGCAATTTACCGATTATCTCGATGCGAAGAAGAGCCTGGTCGGGCTCTGTCTGCTGACCTTCATTCCGTTCTTCAATTTTCACGCGCTAAAATTCAACGTCAACACGGTCCTCATCCCGTTATGGGCGGTGACCACATTCTGGTTCCTGCGATCGTACCGCACGCAGAACGCGACATATGCGGCGCTCGCCGGCATCGGCGCCGCCTTGTGCATGGTGAGCAAATACTGGTCGATCTTTCTGCTCGCCGGCCTGGCACTCGCGGCAGTGTCGGATTTCAGGCGCGCGTCCTATTTCCGCTCGGCGGCGCCGTGGGTCACGATCCTGACCGGCATTGCCATTCTCGGCCCTCATATCGGCTGGCTGCAGAAGCACGAATTCTCGCCGTTCAAATATGCCATGGCGGTGCATGGCGGCCACTCCATGACCGAGGCGCTGTGGGCCGACCTTCGCTATCTCGCCGATGCGGCGGCCTATGTAGTGATGCCGGTCGCACTCGTGCTGCTGCTGGCGCGGCCCGATCTGCAAACCATCGCCGAGATGGCCTGGCCCGCCGACACCGACCGCCGGCTGATCGCCGTCGCGTTCTGGGCGACACTGGTGCTGCCGGTGGTGCCGGCATTGCTGTTGGGTATCGAGATCCACGGCATTTGGTCGATGTCGAGCTGGACGCTGTTGCCGATCGTGCTGTTGTCGTCGCCTTCCATCGAGTTGCCGCAAGCCTCCATTCGCTGGATTGCCGGACTGGCCGTCGCCCTCCCGCCGTTGCTCTTGATCGCAGCGCCGGCCGTTGCGGTGGTGCATCAATTGCAGGGCATGCCGCCCGAGATCACGCAGACGCGGATGCTCGCCGCACAGGTGGAAAATGCCTGGCGCAACACGACGCCGAAGCCGTTGCGTTATGTCGGCGGCAATCTGGCCGAAGGCGTTCTCACCTATGTGGGGAGCCGTCCTGAACTGTTGCCGGATTTTCCGCAATGGCACAGCAAGCGGGTCGCCGAAGCCGGCATCGCGCTGGTCTGCTATTCCGATGACGCTAGCTGCATCGCGGCATCGCGCGAAATCGCGAACGAAAATCCTCAAAGCCGCAGCGTCGACAGGCAGCTGAGCCGCAGCTTTCTCGGCATAGCCGGGCAGCCGCAGAGCTACGTGATCTTTATCGTGCCGCCGATCTGATGGGTCAGGCTTCTCTACCAGCATCAGGTTTTCTGGACTTTCTGCTCCTTGAACAAGGTGAGCTCGCGCAGCGCATCATAGATCGGCGTGTCGCGCAGCAGCGCCGGCACCAGCATGGCGACAAAGCCCGCGCCCAGCATCGGCAGCAACATGGTCACGTTGCCCGTCATCTCGGTGACAAGCACGATCCCGGTCACCGGCGCGCGCACCACGCCGGTGAAGAATGCGGCCATGCCGACGAGCGCGAAGGCTTCGCGCGGCACGCCGAGACCGGGGAATAGAACCTCGCATGCGGCGCCAAACAGCAGGCCGGATTGCGCGCCCAGAACCAGAAGCGGTGCGAACAGCCCGCCGGGCGTCGCACTCGCATAGGACAGCGGCCCGAGCGCAAACCTGATCAGGAAAGCGATGACGACGAACCGAAGCGTGTCGTGACCGGTGAGCGCGCTCTGGGTGATATTGTCGCCGCCGCCGATCAGTTCGGGCGCGAACCAGCCGAGCACACCGACCACGGCGCCGATCAGCGCGGCGCGCAGCTCGACCGGCACCGCGGCAAAGCGTTCGGCCACAGCGAGCGCGCCGAGGATCGTCCGGTTGTAAGCGACGGCGAGCAGACCCGCGACGGCGCCCAGCACAAAGAACAAGACGCGCGCCCCGGCTCCCGTAGGGGCGAGCGCGTCCACCAGAAAATCCGGCGTGTCGCCAAGAAACAGACGGCCCACCGCGATCGCCGTGAACGAAGCCGCGAGCGCCGCAATCGCGATCCGGTGTTCGAACCGTCGCACCAGTTCTTCGAGCACGAAGACCGCGCCGGCGATCGGCGCATTGAAGGCCGTGGCGAGGCCGGCGCCGGCGCCGGCGGCGAGCAGCACCCGGCAATCCGCCCAATCGAGACGAAACAGCCGCGCTGTGAAGACGGCAATGCCGGCGCCGATCTGCACGCTCGGGCCCTCGCGGCCGAGCGCGAGGCCGGAGCCGATCGCCAAAATACCGCCGAAGAATTTCACCGGCACGAGCCCGATGGGCGCCGGCGGGACGTCTTGCGCGAGGGCGGCCTCGACATGAGGGATGCCGCTTCCGGAAGCGTACGGCGAGAAGCGGCGCACCAGCCAAGCCGCTATCGCGGGCGCAACAGCACAGGCCAGCACGACGACCACGAAACCGCCAAGCGAATAGCCATGCGCCCAGGCGATGATCGCGTCGCGCAGGCGGTCCGCCTGCGCAAGCGCAAGCCGGAATATCGCTCCGGCCACCCCCGTCATCGCCCCGACAGCCAGCGCGATCAGGGCAAGCCGCAGCAGCCCGCGACGGTCGTCGGGTAATTTTTCACTGTCGTCCGGGCTGGCGTTCACGGCTACACTTCGCTGTCACGACTTTCTCCTAAGCCACTGCAATTCATACCATAAACGAAATGCGCCCGGGCGGAACCGGCCCGGGCGCGTGCGCAACCAAAATATCAACTTCAGCCGAACACAGAGAAATCCGCGACCGGCTCGGCGACATAGCCGTAGCGCAGATTGTTGGGCTCGCGGCCGGCTCTGTCGTATTTGGCTTTGAGCGCCGTGAGCTTGTCGCTCTTGAGCTCGAGCTCGGCCTTTTTCGGCTCGATGCCGTAGAGCTTGGCATTGTTACCGCCGAAGATCGCGCTCTTGACCGGCCCGGTGGCGGGGCCGAGCGGCGCGAAGCCGTACTGCTTCTGCATGTCCTCGGGTATCTCGAAGCGGCGCAGCCCCTCGATCTGCCATTGCGGCGAGCCGGTCCACACCGCGTCGGTACCCCAGCATACGCGATTCGAGCCCATCTTCGTGATCATGGTGCCCATCAAGGCCGCCGTCACCCGCGGCTCGGCGACCAGCGTCATGGCGAAGAGCTGGCCGACATCGGCATAGACATTGGTGACGTTGTACTGCTCGGGAATGTCGGCGAGATCGCTGGTCCAGGAAATGCGGCCGGTGCGCTCGAATTCCTGCAGCGCCACTTTCGGATCGCCGCCGACATGGCGATAGGCGCCGTGATAGATGATGAAATTGAGCTGCGGCCAGTCCTTCGCCGCCTGGCCGACATCGCTCGCATCGACGAAGCCGCGCAGATTGGGGAATTGGCGGTCGAGCGGCGGCGCGAACAGGCCTTTGTGCACGCAGACATTCTTGATCCCGGCTTTGACGAATTTCTCGTAGCCGAGATAGGCGACCTTCTCGTCGTCCATGCGCCAGGGATAGCGGCTGGTGTCCTTGTGGGTATTGTCGCCGATCGTATAGCCCTTCATCGATTCCGGCTTCAGCGCCAGCGCGGCATCGACCTTCTCCAGCCAGCCCGGCTGGCCGGGCGTGAAAATCGCGTGCGCGAACAGCCGCCGCGAGCCGAATTTCTGGTTCACCTTGTCGCGCGCCTGCGCCATCTGCTCGTTGGTGAGGAACCAGTCCTGCTCGATGTCGGAGGGCGCCGACGAGATCAGGACGATCTTGGAGTCGCTGTCGAGGAAGACCTCCTTGACGTAATTGTCGTATTTCAGATCGTCGATGGTCTGTTCCTTGTCGGCGAGATCCTTGTTCCAGCCGGCCTTGCCGACGGCGGCGCGCATTGCGACGAAGTTCTTGATGCGGGTGTCGTCGCGCAGGAAATGCGTGTGCATGTCCATGATGAACTGGTCTTTGAGCGCGTCGGCGCGCTCGTCGGCCATCGCCGGCGTCGCGGCTTCGGCGTGGGTCGCATCGAAGAAGTTGCCGAAGGTCTCGTTCATCGCGACGTAAGACGCCGCCATCCCGGCCGCAGTCTGGAAGAAGCGGCGGCGCGATATGCCCTGCTTCTTGGCCAGCCCGTCGGCGAGATCGAGCAGCCGCGCCTGCAGTTCGCGCTGCTTCTCGGTTTGCGGATAGGGATAGAACTCGTCGCTGGACACGACCTGCGTCGGGATCGGCGTGTCGTAAGGCAACAGCTCCGAGGGCGTCAGCTTCTCGCGGTCGTCGTCGGTCAGAAATCCCATAATCCTCTCCTTTGTCGCGTCGCCCTCAAACGTCCCGTCTGTCGCGGGTTGATACGGCGATCTTAGCAGCGCGCGCGCGTTCGGCGAAGCCCCTGTCGGCAAAAGGCGCGCTGCTAATCCGCCATCGCATAAGCCTTACACCAGCCGTCCGGGCTGATGTCGCCTTCGACTACCTTGCAGCGGTCCGGATCCTCGAACAGCGTGCAGGTGGCGCAGGCTTGGATGCCTTTTGGATGATCCTGGTACTGCGCCTGCTGCTTCGACATTTTGCCGGCGCCCTGCGCCGAAGCTCGCTTCAGCCGCAACTGAGAAATGGCGAGGCCTGTGGCGAAGCTTGCAATCGCAAGCCGCAGAAATTGTCGCTTCGATCGAAAGAGGCCGCCCGACATATGTTTTCCGCCGCTCGACAGGCGGCGCAAAGCTCGTTATCGCTTCACGCATCGCCCGATACCCGCCGATTGCCGTGTCACGTGACGCTACAATAATAACGCGGGGCTAGTGTCCTGATTTCGAAGTTCGCAAGTATTTGCGGCACCTCTGATGCGAACTTCGAAATCAAAGGACACTAGCAAAATTACAATTCTAGTGTGGTTTTTGGATTTGAAGTTCCTATTCGAGCAAGCCGCCTGGTAATAGGAACTTCAAATCCTCCACACTAGGCTTTGTTCTCCCCGCCGAAGAGGAAACCCCTAGAGGATACTCATGGCCAAAACCGCGCAAAAGAGCCTGCAATCCCCTCGCCTGCCCGAACTGTCGCCCGAAACATTCACGCCGGCGCAGAAGGCGCTGACCGATTCCATCGCGTCGGGCCCGCGCGGCGTCTTCAAGCTGTCAGGCCCATTCGCGATCTATCTGCATTCGCCTGAATTCGGCGAGCTGGCGCAAAAGCTCGGCGGCCATGTGCGCTACAAGACCAGCGTGCCGCCGCGGCTGTCCGAATTCGCCATCCTGTGCACCGCGCAGTTCTGGAAAGCGCAATACGAATGGGCGGCGCATGCCGTGATCGCCGAGAAACAAGGCGTGAAGCCGGAAACCATCCGCGCCATTCAAGCCGGCCGCACGCCGAAATCGGCGCCCAGGGACGAGATGGCGATCTATGATTTCGTCAAAGAGCTCTATGCCAAGAAGCGCGTCTCTACGCCGACCTACAATCGCGTCAAAAAGCTGCTCGGCGATGCCGGTACCGTCGAACTGGTCGGCATCCTCGGCTATTACGCGATGGTGTCGATGACGCTGAACACATTCAAGGCGCCGCTGCCGGACGGCGTGAAGCCGGGCTTCCCCGAGCCGAAGTAGGGACCCTTCCAGCCGTTCGTCCCCGCGAAAGCGGGGACCCAGCGTAATACCACAAGCTGGATTCCCGCTTGCGCGGGAATGAGCGGAGAAAACGGAACCTACGGCTTGTTCATCTGCATGCTGCCGCTTGGGCCTTGCATCGCGCCGCCACCGCTCGGCGCCATCATCATGCCGCCACCGTGATCGCCGCCCATCATCATGCTGCCGCCGGCGCCGGCATCAGCCGCGCCGGGTGCGGGCGCACCGATCCCGGCAATGGGATATTCGACATCGACCGTGCCGGCGTGATCGAATTTCAGCGTCGCCTTGACGTTTTGCCCCTGCTCCAGCGGATGTTTCAGATCGAGCAGCATGATGTGAAAGCCGCCGGGCTTCAGCGTGATGGTCTGGCCGGGCAGGATTTCGAGCCCGCCCTCGACCGGGCGCATTTTCATCACGCCGCCTTCCGTCGTCATGGTGTGAATCTGGCATTGCGCGCTGACGTCGCTCGAAACGCAACTCACGCGATCCGGCGCGGTGCCTTTATTGGTGACGGTCATGTAGCCTGCACCCGACGCCGCCCCTTTCGGCGTGGCTCGCGACCAGGGCTGCGAGATATGGATCGAGCCGACATCGTAGTCGGCGGCGCGGGCGAACTGCGCCCCCGCCATTTGCGCCGCGAGGAGAGCGACAGCGCCGATCGTGAATTTCGAATCGAAAATCTTCATGGACTTGCTCCGCATTGAATGTCTGCCGTAACGGCAAGAAATGTTTGGTTTGCCAGTCGCTCGCTTCAGGCCCGCGGCGGGGCCCGCGAACGATGGGCGTTGGCGGCGCGCGCGGCGCAAAGCGGCTCGACGTCGGACGCGACCGTCAGCATCTGCTGCGCCGGCGCCGGCACGTAAATCGTGGCCGCAGCGGGCATGGGACAGATCGGCGCACTGCTGCAACAGCCGGTGAGACAGGCCGTGAGACAGTCCTGGCTGTGTCCCCGGCTATCTCCTTGGCTCTGCCCGGCCGGCGCGGAATGGCCGGCCGCCGCCGAACACAAAGGAACGGCCGCGACGCCGCCGGCGCTCGGCACGCCGAATGCCAGCAAAACCGTCTGCAAAGCGACCGCATAGGCCGCTGCCAGCGCTATCCCGGTACGCGTGTGCCGCCGCGAGCTCATGGATCGAATCTAGTTCACTTCAGGCGCGGTTGGAATGGCATGTGCGGCGATGCGGAACCTGCCAATTGGTCGGGGATTATCGGCATCGCAAGCATGAATTCTTCATCTAGAAATTACGCGGCAAGGGCGTATGTTCTTTGCATAAACTTGGCGGTTCAAGAGCGATGCAGAGCGGGCCTGCCACACAAAAGAGCGCAGACTTCGGCCAGGTGCTGCCGTTTCGGCGCAGCGCCAAGCCGCTGACGCTGGTCCCGGCGCCTCGTCCGGCGCCGCAAAGCGCGGACAATGATTTTGCCCGCTACGAACAGGAACGCGAAGAGCGCATCGACGATCGCCAGCGCATGCGGATGAATATGATCGCGGCGGCGATCGTTGTCGTGCTCATCGGCACCGGCGTGTGGATCGCCGATACCATTGCGGCCACGGGAAAGCTCGAGGACTGCGCGTTGCAGGGCCGCACCAATTGCGCGCCGATCGACATGGCGGCGCGGCCGTAACGCCTACGAGGCTCATAAACGCAAGCGGCCGCCGCATTGCTCTGGCGGGCCGCTGGATTCAGTGAAGCCGTAATTTCCGCGCGATCAATTGGGAACTTGTGCGGTCCCGCTCGCCGGCGCTGCAAGCTTGCGAACCGTCGCGCTGTGTTCGGGCATCGCGATCAGCGGCGTGCCGCTGTCGGCGACCGGCCGCGGGTCAGTGCCGTTGGTCGCGCCGGTACCGGTCTTGGCCGGCGCAGACGTGGGTGCCGCAGGCGCCGGCGCAGCCTCGGGCTTCGGCGCGCGTTCCGCCGGTGCGCCGGTGCCGCCACCGGGCGCCGTCGGCGAATTGACCCGCGTCGGCTGCGGCGTCGTCGTACCCGGCACACCGCGATGCGAACCGACCACGGAGAGCACTTCGCCGATCACTTTCGCATGCAGCCGCGGCGACTTGTCGATATTGAGATGATCGATGCTCGGATCCGAGCTGACGTCGAAATTGACCAGCGTGCCTTTGAAGCTCGGGCCCTTGCGCATATAGGCGTAGCTGCGCTGCGTCAGATTGAGCACGCGCTGGATATTGCCCGAGGCCGCGAACGATTGCGTGCCGTCGAACGGCACCGCGAGCGCCACCGGCACGCCCTTGGCGCCGAGATAGGCCGACATTTCCATGACCGCGTCGGCGCCGAGCGAATGACCGATGATGATGATCGGGCCTTCGGTGCCGGCCTTGTATCGCGCGGCAGCCTGATCGGCGAGCGACTGCCATGCGGTGTGGTTGTCAACCGTGGCATAGACGCCGCGCCTGTTGAGCTCTTCGGCGAGCGTATCCATGCCGAGCGAGAAGACATTGAGAAGACCGCGCAGCAGATAAACATGCGCGCGCAACTCGGCGTGGCTCGGGCTTGTTCCAAGCACCATCATCATGCCGGCCGCGAGCATCGCGACCGCTGCAAATCGCCGCCAAACCGTCATGCCGTTCGACACAATGTTTGCCACGCCGCTTGCCATCCAACCCGAACCCAACATGGCCTTCATGGCCCCCTCATGGCTTGCCGAATGTTACGCAAAACTTAAATCCGGTATGCCCGGCGCATTCTAAGCGATCCATACCGTACTGCCAGATTTTGTGGCCGAAATTTTCCTGGAAATGCCGGGTGCGCCGCAAACCGACGCCGACCTGTGCCATAAATGCAACGTGCATGCTCGCTGGCCAAGCCGGAAGCTCCCGAAACATCTCAAGACATTTGCTGAGCGCGTCAGTAGAGCCACGGTACGACCCGCGCAGTGCGTTCCACATAGGTACGATATTGCTCTCCGAACGCACTCATCATCATCTCTTCTTCACGCCGCACGCGACCAAAGAACAGAGTCCCAAAACCAACCAGCCCTGCAGGCCCTGCTATCCAATTAGGCAACAGCAGCACCTGGGCGAGCGCCATCAGCCAAAACGCCGAATACATGGGATGGCGAACGACGGCGTAAACGCCGGTTGTGACGAGGGTGTGGCGTTCGCGCAGGTCGAGGCTGACCGACCAGTTCTTGCCGAGATCGCTATGGGTCCGCCAAAACAGCCACAGAGAGCCGACGTCGACCATGATGCCGAGATAGGTCAGCACCGGCATATAGGGATAATCGGCAAAGCGCGGAAAATGGATGGCGAGATAGACCGAGGGCACGATGCCTAGGCCAGTGAACGATGCGGCCATAAGCAGGCGTTCGCGAATGTCGCGCCGGGAATAGCTGATCGGTGTCTTGCGCGAGTGCCGCCCCGGCCGCTGCCGCAGCACCACCCAGGCGACCATGAAGACAAGCCAGATAATTTTGGAGATTGTCGGGGTCACGCGCTCGGCTCCGGCACAGCTTCGAGGAGACTTGCAATGAACCCGCCATCGGCACCGAAGGCCGCGACGGATTCATCGGGATAAGCGACGCGGTCCGGCAGCGCGACGGGGCCGCAGACCAACATGTAATAGTCGTAGAAGTAACGCCGCTCGTTGCCCATGACCGCCTGACGATGGATGCGCAGGAAGTTCAGACGGAAGCGCCGGTAAGTGTGTTCCTCGACCATCATGCGGATGCTGATGATTTTCACGATGGGCTTGCCGGCAAACGGCAAGCCGAGCGCCACCACCGGATCGACCTTATAGACATTGATGACATCGACCAGCGCCTGATATTCGACCCAGAACAGGCCGGGCGTTGTCGCCACGCGGCCGACGGTCTCGCGGATCCAGCCGGCGGCCGGATGCAACGCGACTTTCATCAGCGAGGAGCCGCTCGACACCAGATGCAGCTCCTTGCCGCGGCTTAAAAGCTGCGGATCGAGCTTGAGCGCGCGATCGAGCACGATGAGCGAGAGCGGCGCACCGAGACTGTGGCCGTCGAACACGATCTCGTCGGCATCGGCGTCGCGCACGATGCGCACGAACGCGTGCGCCAGCACGTCGAGCCGTTCCTCCAGGCCCGGCCGCACGCGATGAATGAAGTCACGCGCGAAATACCAGTCGTCGAGCGCGTAGCGGATATGCCAGAGGCGCCCTAAGGTGAAACGGAACGCGACGAAGATTGCAAACCACAGCACGGGGGCGATCAGCATGTCGTACGGCAGGCCGAGATGCCTCACGGCAATTCGCGTCAGCGCGATCGACGCCCACATCATGCCGAGCACATAGACCAGCGGCGACAGAAAGAATCCGCCGTAGCGCCAGGCGACAATGAAATATTTGACCACGGTGCCGGTCAGGATGAATTCCATCAGCGCCGCGACACCGAGCGGAAAGCGCCACCAGTCGCTCTCGGCGGCATCGGCGCGCACGAAATCGTCCCAGCGGAACCAGTGAAAGTCGGTGTCGACACGCCAGTTCGGGCCGCAACAGGCGACCGACCAACTCGCCACCGCGCCATCTGCCGACACGACCACCGGCGACACTTCACCCTGCACGTTCCAGGCCTTCTGAAATCGCGCCATTTCGCGGATGAAGCGGTGGTGCTGGCGCTCGGCGCCAACCGGCTCATAGCCCGTCATCTGCACAAAACAACGCTTGCGCACAGTTTTGTCGACCTGCTGCGCCTGCGGCATGGATAGTGTCCCGATTCCGAAGTTCGCAAGTATTTGCGGTACCTCTGATGCGAACTTCGGAATCAAAGGGACACTAAAAACTTATGTTTCCTAGTGTGGTTTTTGGATTTGGAGTTCCTACCCGAGCAAGCCGCCTAATCAGAGGAACTCCAAATCCACCACACTAGACCTGGAACCGGTGTGGGCTTGGGGTGAAGCTCCCGCGGGGTTCATTAGGTAATATGGCTTGGTGGATCAAGCGCAGAGGCTGATCCGGCCCCGGTCGATGCCTGCAATAAGCCCTTGGCAATGGCGGAAAATCGGCCGGTCCGGCCGCGCATGGACGGCAGGCCCACAGATGGGCTCCGCCGTTGAACTTACCGGCATCCTTCGCTATACGGGGCCTTCACATTGAGGGGCCCGTATCGCGGGCTGCGAGCGCCGGGCTGGGCCGGCGCTTATTCCTTCGGACCAATGAGCACGCCCGATGTCCACTACGTTCGATAAAGTGGCTGAAATCATTGCGGAAACTTGCGATATCCCGCGTGAAAATATCAAGCCGGAATCTCACGCCATTAATGATCTTGAGATCGATAGTCTCGACTTCCTCGATATTGCCTTCGCCATCGACAAGGCTTTCGGCATCAAGCTGCCGCTGGAGCAATGGACCCAGGAGGTCAACGACGGCAAGGCGACGACGGATCAGTATTTCGTGCTGAAGAACTTGTGCGAGCGGATCGACGAACTGATCGCTGCCAAGGGCGCCTGAGGCGCCATTAGATGCGTCTTGAATATTTCCACATGATCGACCGCTTCACGGTCGTCGATGTCGCCGCGCGCATGACGCGTGCAGTGAGCAAAGTGCCCATGCAAAGCCCGGTCTTCGAGGGCCACTTCCCCGGCTATCCGCTGATGCCCGGCGTGCTGTTGATCGAATGTATGGCGCAGACTACCGGATGGCTGGTGAGCGCGCTCACCGGCTTTACCGGCCTGCCGGCGCTCGCCGGCGTCAAGCAAGGCAAGATCCGCAACGCCGTGTTTCCCGGCGACGAGCTCGAATTCGAAGGCCGCGTCATTCACGAAGGCTCGGGCTATGCGATCGGCGAAGCCAAGGGCTGGTGCAAGGGCGCCCCGATCTGCGACGCGACGCTGACCTATCGGATCATTCCTTATCCCAGCAAGGAACTGCGCGAGGGCCTGTGGGAATGGGCTGATCGCATCAATTTCCCGGCCAGGGAGTACGCGAAGTGAGTGATCGCCGCGAGGTGTGGATCACCGGTGTCGGGCTCCTCACCTGTTTGGGCGAGGGCGTCGAGGCGGCTTGGGGCCATCTCGAGCGCGGCGATGCGCCGTCCTACGACGACAAGAGCTTCGCGCCCTACATCGTGCATCAGCTCGGGCCGATCAGCTTCGACAAGCACATTCCGAAGAAGAGCGATCAGCGGCAGATGGAGACCTGGCAGCGGGTCGGCGTCTATTCCGCCGGCATGGCGCTCGCCGACGCCGGCATTGCCGGCAATCCCGAACTGCTCGACCACGCCGACATGATCGTTGCCGCCGGCGGCGGCGAGCGCGACATCGCGGTCGATACCGCGATCATGGCCGGCCTGCGCAAGACCAATACGCCGGGCGCCTTTCTCAATGAACGCCTGATGAGCGATCTGCGCCCCACTCTCTTTCTGGCGCAATTGCCGAACCTGCTCGCCGGCAACATTTCGCTGGTCCATGGCGTGGTCGGCTCCTCGCGCACCTTCATGGGCGAAGAAGCGGCTGGCGTCGATGCCGTGCGCGTCGCGCAGGCGCGCATCGCGGCCGGCCAGAGCGAGCTGACCTTGGTCGGCGGCGCCTATCACGGCACGCGCTGGGACGTGCTGCTCGCCTTCGAGCTCGGCGGCGTCGTGCTCAAGGACAAATTCGCTTCGGTCTGGGACCGCGGCCCGCACGGCGGCATCGCTTTCGGCACCATGGGCGCGTTCCTGGTGCTGGAGAGCAAGGAGCATGCTCTGGCCCGGGGCGCCAAACCGCGGGTGCGGATCTCGCCGGTGTTCTCCGACCGCAATGCCCGCGTCGAGGGGGAAGCGGAGGCAAGCCTGCGCCGGCAGTGGCAGGCGATCTCGCCGCAAGTCGACCGCCAGCACGCCGCGATCATTTCCGGCGCCGCGGGGCTCGAACCCGCCACGTCCGCAGAGCTGCATGTGCTCAAGGAAATTGGCCTTCCGGTTCGCAATACGGGTACGTATATCGGGCATGGGGTGGACACTCAGTTCATGGCCAATCTTGCCATCGGCTGCGCCGTGATCGAGCATGGCAAGCTGTTCGCTCCGACAGGGTCGGGAGATACCGGGGCAAGCCCGCCGGGGCTCTCGCAGGTCGTCGTCACCAGCGTCGGCAATTGGCGCGGTGAAGGGCTCGCCCTGCTCGAACGCGTGAACTAAGCGCGCGCCTTGCGCGCGGCAAAGCTGAAGGAGAGCGTCATGGCAGCGCATCGCGACAAAGCCGGCCGTCCGGTGATCGCCGTGACCGGCATGGGCGTCGTTACGTCGCTCGGCGTCGGCAAGGAAGATAACTGGGCAAAACTCTCCGCCGGCATTTCCGGCATCCGCCGTATTTCGCGCTTTCCGCTTGACAGCCTGCGCACCACCATCGCCGGCACCGTCGATGACGTCTACAAGGACTACATGCCGCCGGCGGAGCTCTCCGAGCGCATCGCGACGCTCGCCTGCGAGGAGGCGATTGCGCAAGCCGCGATCGGCAGCAAGGGCCATTTCCCCGGCCCGCTGTTTCTGGCGCTGCCGCCGCTTGAAATCGAATGGCACTACCGCAATCAGATGGCGGCGAAGGCCATGCCGGATCAAGACGCAACCTATCCCGATCTGATGCGAGTGGCAGCCGAGCCGCAATTCTCGCCGATCTATGAGACGCTGAAATACGGCATTATCGGCGAGCATCTCGCCACGCGCTTCGGCACCGAAGGTTCGCCGATCTCGCTGACCACGGCGTGCGCGTCGGGCGGCACGGCGATTCAACTCGGCGTCGAAGCGATCCGCCGCGGCGAATGCAAGGCCGTGCTGGCGGTCGGCGCCGACGGCTCACTGACGCCGGAATCCTTGGTGCGCTTCTCGCTGCTCTCGGCGCTGTCGACGCAGAACGATCCGCCGGAACAGGCGTCGAAGCCGTTTTCCAAGAATCGCGACGGTTTCGTGCTCGCCGAAGGCGCCGGCGCGCTGGTGCTCGAAGATTACGATTACGCCGTCGCACGCGGCGCCAAAGTGCTCGCCATCCTCGAGGGCTGCGGCGAGAAATCGGACTCGTTCCACCGCACCCGGTCGAGCCCGGACGGCAAGCCGGTGATCGCCTGCATGCGTATCGCGCTGGCCGATGCCGGCGTCGGCGCGGAGGACATTGACTATATCAATGCGCACGGCACTTCGACGCCGGAGAACGACAAGATGGAATGCCTCGGCGTCTCGACCGTGTTCGGCGAACGCATCCGCACTATTCCGATGTCGTCGAACAAATCCATGATCGGCCACACGCTGACGGCTGCGGGCGCGGTGGAAGCGGTGTTCACGGCACTGACGCTCGACCACCAGCGCATCCCGCCGACCATCAATCATCGCGTGCCAGATCCCGGGATCCCGCTCGACGTGGTGCCGAACGTGGCGCGCGACGCCCGCCTTAATCGCGCCATCTCGAATTCCTTCGGCTTCGGCGGCCAGAACATTTCGCTCGTCCTGACGCGGGAGCCGGCGTGAGCACCGCAACACCAACATTGGATAAAGAGACAACCCCCACCCTACCCTCCCCCGTAAACGGGGGAGGAAAAGGAGGGGGCAAAATGCGCGCACTGACGCTCACCGGCGACCGCAAGATCGAGATCGTCGACATCGACGCCCCGCCCCCGCCCGGCCCGGGTGAAGTGCAGATCGGCATCAAGGCGATCGGCATCAATCATATCGATGTGTGGGGCTGGCGCGGCATGGCATTCGCCAAGCGCAAGCTGCCGCTGATCGTCGGCGTCGAAGCCGCAGGCCAGATCATGGCGGTCGGTCCGCCCCCTCCCTCCCCTCCCCCGCTTGCAGGGGAGGATAAGGAGGGGGTGAAAGTCGGCGACCGCGTCGTCGCCTACGGCGCGCTGACCTGCGGCAAGTGCAAAGCCTGCCAGGAAGGCCGCGATAATCTCTGCGAGAACGTCGGCAGCATCATGGGCTTCCATGTCGACGGCTTTGCCCGCGATCTCGTCAATATGCCGGCGCGGCTGGTGGTGAAAATCCCCGACAAGGTGAGCTTCCGCGATGCCGCCTGCGCGCCGGTCGCTTTCGGCACCGTGCAGCACATGCTGTTCGACAATGCCAAGCTCCAGCCCGGCGAAACGATTTTGGTCCAAGCCGGCGGCTCCGGCATCGGCACCACCGCAATCAAGATGGCCAAGGCCATCGGCGCCACCGTGATCACCACCGTCGGCGACGATGCGAAAGCGGAAAAGGCCAAGGCGCTCGGCGCCGATCATGTCATCAATTACCGGACCGACCGCTTCGAAACCATCGTGCGCAAGCTCACCGGCAAGAAGGGCGTCGATGTCGCTTTCGAGCATGTCGGACCCGACACGTTCAACGGCTCGCTGCTCTGTCTCAAGCGCGGCGGGCGGCTGGTGACCTGCGGCTCGACCACGGGCCAGTCGATCCAATTCAATCTGTTCCAGCTCTATCTGCAGCAATACCGCATCTTCGGCTCGTTCGGCTGCTCGCTGCGCAATATCGGCGAGAGCCTCGCCAAGATGGCGTCGGGGATGAATCCGGTGATCGATACCGAAGTGCCGCTCGCCGAATTCGAGCGCGGCCTGGCGCGGCTCGAAAGCCGGCAGGTTTTTGGCAAGATCATCGTCCTGTTTTGATGCGTTTTTGATGCGGCAAAGCTTCAAGCCTTTGCTCGACAAGGTCGCCGGCGCGCTGACCGTCGGCCTGCTCGGCGCTATCAAGCACACCGACAGAAAGCGCATGGCGAATTTCGCCGGCGGCTTGATGCGCAAGATCGGCCCGCTGTTCAAGGAGCACCGGCTCGGCCGCGAAAATCTGCGCGCGGCGTTTCCGGAAAAATCCGACGCGGAAATCGAAAAGATACTCGGCGGCGTGTGGGACAATCTTGGACGCATCGCCATCGAATTCGCGCATCTGGATGAGTTCTGCGTCAAGGGATTCGGCACGCAAAGCGAAGACGTCATCACTTATCCGCCGCAATCGCAGGAGCGCTTCGACGTTATTATGAAAAGCGGCAAGGCGACGATCAGCTTTGCCGCCCATTTCGCCAATTGGGAACTGCCCGCCGTCGGCGCGCATCTGATCGGAGTCAAATCCGCCGTTTTGTTCCGGCGGCCGAATATCGGCGCCGTCAGCGACGTGATCATCAAATTGCGCGAACCGCTGATGGGCGAATTGATCCCGACCAGCCTCGATGCGCCGGTGAAGATTGCCCGGCTTGCGCAATCCGGCTTCCACGTCGGCATGCTCGCCGACCAGCATTATACGCGCGGCGTTGAAGTGACATTCTTCGGCAGGAAATGCCTCGCCAATCCGCTGATCGCAAAGCTCGCGCACCAGACCGGCTTGCCGATCTACGGCATGCGGGTCGTGCGCAAGCCCGACGGCAACTCTTTTTGGGGCGAAATCTCCGGTCCGGTCGAGCCGGTCTACGACGCCAGCGGCAAGTTCGACGTCGCAGGCACCATGCAGGCGGTCACCTTGGTGATCGAAGGCTGGGTGCGCCAAAATCCAGAGCAGTGGCTGTGGCTGCACCGCCGCTGGCGGTGACCAGTTTGGGTCGCTTCGTCAAAGCGGCCCGAGCGCCGCGCGCAGCGGCGCATTTGAAATCGCCATCAAGCCGGCAAACGGTTGGCTCAGTTCCAGAATGAGAAACAACGCGCATGACGCGGAGAACGCGAACAGCGACAGAAAGGTGAAGACCGTCAGGTTGAGTTCAGCGAACAAGCTGAAGCTTGCGAAGATGATGACCAGCCAGAACACCAGCACCGCCAGAAACGGCACCGGAACAAGATTGTCGGATTCGACGAACAGCAACAGCCGGGTCTGTGCGAAATCGGTGCTGATTTGCACGGCCCTGCCCTGAATCGAGCGCTGCGCATCGTTGTGCGGCACCAGCGCCTGGATATCCTGGTAGACTTTCTCCGCCCCGGCGCTCGGCTCGAAGCGCGCGGCGGTGTTGGTCTTTTTCTCGCTCCAGATCCGGTCGACCAGCGGTCCGATCGCGGTCCGCATCTCGGCCCGGATCGGCTGGGCTTCCGGGCCGTAAATCGCCAACAAATTGTCGAGCAGGATGAGGTCGGCGGTGATCTGCTTGACCTGGCCGCTTTGCGTGTCGAACGAGCCCTTCGCCGCCGCGATCAAGAGGCCGAGAACAAGCGCCGCGATGGTGGCGATCAGGCCGACGCCCAGGCGCACGACATCTTGGGAGTCCTTGCTAAGGTGATGCTTGGGCAGCGCCGAGCGCAGCAACACGCCGAGGAAAATTCCCGCGACCGTCAGCGCGAAGATAATGCACGACAAAGTAAGCGGATTGAAGTCACGCAGGCTCATGGCGCGTCCATGACATTTCGGCGAACGCGCGTCTAGGGCTTCGCCGGGCAGCGCTGATAGGGCTTCAAGTCCTCGAAGGAGCTGCCGGCCACCATGCTGTCGGCGCCTTTCAGGCGCATGATCACATTGACCACATGGGGCTGATCCTGCGCCGTCGCCTTGCAGTTCCCGCGCACCGAGTAATTCGACCCGCCGGCGGCCGCCGTCTCGACGATGATCTCCACGGTGCAGCTGCCGTCCGGACCGGTGTAGCTCGACGGGGTAATCGCGAAATTGGATTTGTCGTCCTTGGCGCACATATCGGCGCTCTGCGCCCAGCTTCCGACCAGCGAACCGGGAAACGTGGTGTGCCGTATTTCATCCGCCTCAGCGGCCTGCATGGTACCGGCGGACATGGCACCGGCGGACATGGCACCGGCGGAAATCGCGGCAACGACACCGGCAATCCGTATCATTTCAGAGCCTCCGTCATGGCAAAGTCAGCGTAAGTTACGCCAAGTTCAAGACAGTTCTTCGCGGCGGACGACACGGCGCGGCTCGAAGAACAGGCGCGCCAGCGTGCGCTCGCCAACGACCTCGCCGAGGGCGCGAAGTATAAAGAACGGAATCAGAATCAGGAGCATGACAATCGCGGTGGCGATCATCTGATCGCGGGTGCCGCCGGCGATCTCGCCGAGCGAGCCGATCAGCGTGCGACCGTGCCACCAGCCGACAATGATCTCTTCGAGGACATTCAGCACGATCAGCAGCGCCAAGAAGGCGAACGATTTGTGCAGCACCGGCCAGATCAAGGGCGGCTTCCTGAAGCGTTCGCCGAGATGAAGCGCATGTCCGAGCGACACGAATTTGGCGCAGATCAGCGCCTTGGCGGCGGCGAAGCCGAACGGCGCGAAGGCAATGCCGTGGGCCTGCAGAATGGCGAATTTCAAATAGGCGAGCGCGGTGAAGCAGATATAAAGATAGGCGGCGACGACGCAAAACTCCCTGAATTCGCCCGCGGCGCGCGCCCGTAGCGAAGGTTCGGTATCGACGTCGTCTGTCTTGACGTCATTCATGATCGCCCCCGATCAGTATCTTTGCGCGACGAACTTCCGCCCCCTCAGCGCGGCCTGATCGTCATATTTGGTCTTGGTCAAGCGCTTGGGCAGCTTCACTTTCTCATGCTTGGTCCGCTTATAGGGAATGCGTGACAGAATGTGCGCGATGCAATTGAGCCTGCCGCGGCGTTTGTCGTCGGTGCGTACGATGTGCCACGGCGCGTGCTTGCTGTCGGTCGCCGTCAGCATGCGGTCGCGCGCCTTCGAATAGTCGTACCAGTGCTTGTAGGATTCCACGTCCATCGGGCTCAATTTCCATTGCCGTATCGGATCGCTGATGCGCGCCAGGAAGCGCCGTTCCTGTTCCTCCATGCCGACTTCGAGCCAGATCTTGATCAGCACCGTGCCGCCGTTGATAATGAACTTCTCGAACACGGGACAAAGCTGCAAGAAGCGCTTGTAGGCCGCCTCGGTGGTAAAGCCCATGACGTGCTCCACGCCGGCGCGATTGTACCAGCTGCGGTCGAAGATGACGATTTCGCCGCCGGCGGGAAAACGTGAAATATAGCGCTGCGCGTGTATCTGGCTTTTCTCGCGGTCGCTCGGCGCCGGCAGTGCCATGACGCGAAAGACGCGCGGGCTCACCCGCTCGGTGATCGCCTTGATCGTGCCGCCCTTCCCCGCCGCATCGCGTCCCTCAAAGACGATGATGACCCGCAGCCCTTGCGTCTTGACCCAGTCCTGCAGATGACAAAGCTCGACCTGGAGCTTGCGCAGCTCCTTCTCATAATCTTTGCGTTTCATTTTTGTGTCTGTTGCGGACTTGCGCGGCATCGTTACCCCCCTTTGAAGACTGTACGCGCATTATTGCGCTCGGACTTAAGTCAGGATTCAAAGCCAAAACTCAAAACCAAGACTTAAAGCCCGGATTTGAAACAAGACCTTCCAGCAAGACCTTTTGAACCAAAACCGGCTGTTCTGGATCGCAATAAGACGCTACAATCCGTTTGAGATCAAACAAGACCGCGCTCGAAACGAGTGCCGGTGGCGCAGGAGGTTTGCGATGGCTGAACCAGCAGTAAGTCATTCCGATCCTTTGGCAGACTTGCCGACAGCCAAAGACCTCATGAAGCAAATTGCCTTGAAGGAGGCGGAAAAGGCCTCGGCGGCAATGCGCGAGCACACGGCGGCGGATGCCGAAAAGAAGGCGCTCATGGAAAAGTTTTCCAAGCCTTCCGGGGTTACCGACGAGGACCGGATGGCGCGCGCCGCCGCGATCATCAAAAGAGCCGCCGCCAACGGCTTGACCGAGGTGTTCATCTTTCGCTTTCCCAACGAACTGTGCACCGACCGCGGCCGTGCCATCAATCAAAACGAGCCCGGCTGGGAGAACACGCTGACCGGATTGCCCAAAGAACTGTTCGATTTTTTCGAAAAGCACCTCAAGCACCGCGGCTATCATGTGGCCTACCAGATCGTTGATTTTCCGGGCGGCATGCCGGGCGACATCGGCGTCACACTGAAATGGAGCTGAGCGCTCCGCGCCATTCTCGCGCTTGCAAGGCGACTGCCGCGCAGTGAAAAGACCTGTCGTGCCCTCGGCGGAGTTGGGGTAGAAACCCCCGCCGGACACCGACGGAATTGGGCAATGACAGAGACTTGCAATCGGAAACTGCGCGACCTCTTGAACCGGCGCGAGGCCTTTCTCCTGCCGGGCGCCGCCAATGCGCTCACGGCGCGGGTCATCGAGGACATCGGCTTCAAGGCGATCTATGTCACCGGCGCCGGCGTCACCAATACCTATCTCGGCATGCCGGATATCGGCCTGATCTCGGTGACGGAGCTCGCCGGCAACGTCGCCGCCATGCGCGAGGCGGCGGCGCTGCCCCTGGTTGTCGACGCCGATACCGGCTTTGGCAATGCCATCAATGTCAGGCGCACCATCAAGACGCTCGAGCGCGCCGGCGCCAATGCCATTCAGCTCGAAGACCAGGACTTCCCCAAGCGCTGCGGCCACTTTTCCGGAAAGCACGTGATCCCGCGCGGCGAAATGGTGCAGAAGATCCATGCCGCGGTCGACGCTCGCACCGATCCCGATCTCGTCATCCTCGCGCGTACCGACGCCATCGCCGTGAACGGCTTCGAGGACGCCATCGAGCGCGCGTCGGCCTATATCGAAGCCGGCGCGGACATGACCTTCGTCGAAGCGCCGCGCAGCGAAGACGAGATGCGCGATATCCCGAAACGCCTGCGCGTGCCGCAGCTCGTCAACATCGTTGCCGGCGGGCTGACACCGATGATGGAATTCGACAAGCTCGCCGCCATGGGCTTCACCATGATCCTCTATGCCAATGCCGCGCTGCAGGCGTCGGTCGCCGGCATGCAGAAAGTGCTCGGCCATTTGCATACGCGCGGCTCGCTCGACGGCGTGATGCCCTTGCTCGCCGGTTTCGAGGAGCGGCAGCGGCTGGTGTCGAAGCCGCAATTCGACGCGCTGGAAAAGAAATACGCCTTAGAGTGATAACGGCGCCGGCGAAAAATCAGCGTTCTGAAATTCGGCATCCATAAAGTCGCGTAGCCATAAAGTCGCTTATCCATGTCCGGTTCGAGCAGCAATAATCCGCATACATCAGCCATCGCCCAATTCGTCTCCGGGCTGCGCTACGACGACATTCCCGAAGACGTCATCGCCCGCATCAAGCTTCTGATTCTCGACTCGCTCGGCTGCGCGCTTTACGGCACCGCGCTCGAATGGAGCCGGATTTTGCGGACGACGCTGACAAAGCTCGATACGACCAAGGCCTGCCGCGTCTGGGGCACCGGCGAAAAGCTGTCAGCGCCGCACGCGGCTTTGGTCAACGGCACGCTCATCCAGAGCTTCGAACTCGACGACGTGCATCGCCAGGGCGTACTGCATGTCGGCGCGGTGACTTTGCCCCCACTCCTCGCGGTCACCGAACTGCGCCCCGGTTTGAGCGGACGCGATTTCCTGCGCGCCGCTGTCGCCGGCTACGAGATCGGGCCACGCGTCGGCAAATGCATGGGGCCGCAACATATCGGCCAGGGCTGGCATTCCGGCGCCACCGTCGGCGTGTTTTCGGCGGCGTCAGGCGCAGCGGCGGCGCTGGGCTTGTCACCCGAACAGACCGTGCATGCGCTCGGCATTGCCGGCACGCAAGCGGCCGGGCTGATGGCCGCGCAATACGGCGCCATGGTCAAGCGCATGCATGCGGGGCGCTCGGCGCAAAGCGGTCTCTATGGCGCGCTGCTTGCGGAACAAGGCTTCACCGGCATCGCCGATGTCTTTGAATCGCCCTATGGCGGATTTTGCACGACGTTCTCGCGCTCCAACGACCGCTTCGATCTCGACGAATTGTCCTGGGAACTCGGCCGGCAGTGGGAGACCAGGCGCATCTCGCTGAAATTCTATTCCTGCGTCGGCTCTAATCACACCACGCTCGATGCCATCCGCTCCATGCAAGCGGAGACGCCGTTCGGCCCGGACGATGTCGCCGCGATCGTGGTGCACGGCTCGCATGTCACCGTCGAACATGTCGGCTGGCCCTATGAACCGCAGGGCCTGACCTCGGCGCAACTGAACCTGCCGTTCTGCGTCGCCACGCTCCTGCTCGAAGGCGATGTGTTCGTCGATCAATTCACCGACGATGTGGTCGACGACCAAGAGCGCATCGCCTTGTCGAAGAAGGTGTCGGTGGTGCACGATCCTACAATCACCGAACGCGGCTCGAACTTCCGCCACATGGTACGTGTCGACGTGCAGCTCAACGACGGCACCAAGCTCGCGCGGACCGTCGAGGCGCCGCGCGGCAGCGAAGCAAGCTTCGCCTCCGAAGCCGACATCGTCGAAAAGTTCAAGAAGCTTGCGGCACGGACCGTGGGTGCTGCCAAAGCAGACGAGATCGTCAATCTCGTGCTCGGCGCCGAGAAGCTCAAACAGGCCGAGCAGATCGCCCAGGCACTTGGATTTTAGTTGCGCATGATCTTTTCCGAAAACCGGTTTCCACCCTCGGATCAAGTCCGAGGGCAAGCTTTTTCGGGATCATGCGCTAGTTGCCCTTGCTCACCTTCATATTCGCGGCGAGATCGCTCAGCCGCTGCCGCTCCGTTTTCATGAAGCTTGCGAGTTCCGCAACCGAGCCGCCGATGGGCTCGATCGCATTCGCCGTGAGTTTACTCCGCACCTCGGGCATTTTCAGCGCCGCCTGCAGCGCGGCATTCATCCGCTCGATGATCGGCGCGGGCGTTCCAGCCGGCGCGAACAGGCCCGCCCAGTGACTGATCTGCACGGTCGGGAAGCCCTGCTCCGCGGTGGTGGTGATCGACGGATAGACGCTGATGCGCTTCTCGTACGTGGTCGCGATGGCTTTGAGCATACCGGCCTGGATCTTGGGCAGCACCACGATGCTCGCCTCGGAGGTCGCCGAGACATCGTTGGCGATGACGCCGTTCACGGACTCGCCGCCGCTGCGATAGGGCACGACCGTGAATGACGCGCCAGTGGCTTCCTTGATCATCTCGCCGACGAAATCCGGCGTCGAGCCGTTGCCGGCGGTCGACCAGGTCGCCTTGCCGCCTTGCGCTTTGGCCCAGGCGATGAACTCGGCCATGTTCGAAGCCGGCACGCTCGGATTGACCACGATGGTCGAAGGCGCGGCCGCGATCATGCCGACCGGAACCAGATCGGAATCCTTGTACGGCATATCCTTCAACAGCAGGCTGTTGGTGACGGTGTTCGCTGCACCAACCAGGAAGGTGTAGCCGTCGGATTGCGCATGCGCGACCAGCTCCGTGGCGATCAGCGCGCCGGCGCCCGGCCGGTTGTCGATAACGACAGGCTGACCGATGAGCTTGCTGACACCCTCGGCGGTAAAGCGTGGGATCAGATCATTGGCGCCGCCGGGTGCGAAGCCGACGACCCAATGAATAGGGCGGTCCGGCCATTCGGCGCGGGCCGCCGGGGCCGCGACCGCACTGGCAACAAAGCAAGCGGCAAAAATGAACGATCGGCCGATCACACTCTCCTCCCCGGGCTGTTTTCTGTATCGCTGGCTCGAATAGACCGGATTTCCGGTATTGGGCAATCCGGATGGGTCAATCCCGCCCACCCCCGCCGCGCCGCAGCAATCACGATGATGTTTCCGGCGCCGTCCCAGCCGCCGCCATTCACGGCATTTTGGAACCAAAATCGCCGTCGCAAATTGATGATTCCGGTATGGTTGCCGGATTTGACGTTACATCGCCGCAAGCCGCGCGGCTGCAGTAACTTCAAGTCCACCACGTCAGAACCTTGTCGTGACTTCGTGCGACTAACGCCATGGACTTACGGGTCGATCAACCAATGCCACGGTAAGGCTGCCCCGCCGCACCGGGCATAGTCCTAATCGCGGTCACATAATCGCAGCCAAACGGCTGAAGGTTTCAGGAGGCGTTCGATGAAGTTTAAACTGATCGCGGCGACACTGCTCGCCTGTGCAAGTACCGGCTTTGCGGCGACCGGCGCGTCGGCGCAATACCTCGCCGACCTGTCCGGCGAATTCACCTGCGTGCAGGGCTGCATGGGCAATTCGCCCGGCCCGGTTTACGTAACGCAGAACGGCTGGACCATGAATCTGGTCAACGAGGTCGGCCAGCCGACGCGGGCCTGGGTCGACCGGCCCGGCCATATCTGGGCCGACAACTGGCAGGAAGGCGCAACCTATTCGCCGGATGGCATGACCATCGCTTTCGACAGCGGTACGGTGTGGCAGCGCGGCTTCGTCGCGCCAACTCCGGTGGTGCTGCCGGCGCCGGTGGTGGTGTATCGGCACTACTACCACCATCACTACTATCGCCCGATCAACGGGTCGTAGTCGTCGCTAAAAGTTCGCTGTTTGGGCCTTGGTCCGATTCAGCCGAATCGGATCAAGGTCCTTTCGCGTCTGACACGATGACGCGCCGCTTCGGCGTCTTAGAGCATGATCCGGAAAAAGCTTGCCCCCGGACTCGATCAGGGGGTGGAAACCGGTTTTCCGAAAAGGATCATGCTCAATCAAAATCCTAGAGCGACAACCGATTGATCTGAAACAATTGCGCTCTAGAGTTTCTTGATTCCGGCCTGGTCGATGATCTGCTTGAACGTGTCCATTTCCTTGGTCAGACGCGCCCAGCACGCCTTCCCGTCCTTGGCGCGCACCAGAAAGCCGTTCTGAAACATCTTGTCCTTCGTCTCTTGTGAGTTGAGGACTTTGAGCGTTTCGGTCTCGAGCCACTCGACGTTCTCAGGCGGCGTCTTGGCCGGCGCCAGCAGCATGGCATCGGTGGCGAAGACGAAATCCGGATAACCGGATTCGATCATGGTTGGCACGTCCGGCAGATCGGGCCAGCGCTGTTCAGCGCAGATCGCAAGCCCGCGCATCGAGCCGCCTTTGATGTGTGCCACCGACGGCGCCACCGAGCCGGAGCAGATCTGCACGGTGCCGGCAAGCAGCGCCGCGACCGCATCGCCGCCGCCCTTGAACACCACCTCTTCGAGGTTTGGCAGTTTTTCCTTCACCTTCAGCAGCGCCATCTGCAATTGCGGCGTGGTGCCGATCGGCGGCACCGAGGCATTGAATTTTTCGGGGCTCGAACGGGCAAGCGCGACGAAATCCTTCATCGTCTTCGCCGGCAGATCCGGCTTGACCAGATAGATGTTGGGCGAGCCGCCGATATCGCTGACCGCGACAAAATCCTTCATCGGATCGAACGGCAGCGAATTGTAGAGGCTGTAATTGACCGAGAAGGCGGTGGTGCCGAGCAGCAGCGTATAGCCGTCCGGATCGGAATGGGCGACGTATTCCATGCCGAGATTGCCGCCGGCGCCGCCGCGGTTCTCGATGACGAAGGTCTTGCCGGTCGATTGCTGCAGCGCCGCCGCAACCAGGCGGCCGACAATGTCAGACGGGCCGCCCGGCGTATTGGCGACGACGAACTTGATCGGACGGTCAGGATAGGCGGCATAGGCGCCGCGGATGCGCAGCACGGCCGGTGCAGTGACGCCCGCGGCCAGCGCGGCCGCAGCCTTGATGATGCCGCGCCGTGACGGCGCCGCTCTTGTGGGCGATTGAACCATATCCCTCCCCTGACCTGTCCAAAGTTTCTTGTCGCGCCGGATGCTGCCCAGCGACGGCCTCCCATTGCAAGAGGCAATCGTGTGCGTGAAGCGCTTTATTGTCGCAAGGCTTAGAGGATCCGGAAAAGTGGAAGCCGGTCGGTCAATGTCAGCGGCAGTGCGGGCGCTACCCGTCAATAAGGCGGCGGCTTGTGCTGTCTCTGCGCCTTGGCCGCTTCTACCCACCACGTCAGGTCATCGGCAAAGCGTGGGAACGTGCTTTCAAGTACCCGGCCGCTCTCGCCGATCGGTTCGCCTTCGGCTGACAAGGTCTGGTCAATCGATCCGACCGCTATCGTACTAGAAACCACCACCATTCCCATTTCGGAGAGAGTGCCATGCCAGCTCGTTGCGGCCCGCACACCCGAAAAGCGCCCGCCCGAATAACTAGCAATGGCGACTGGCCGCCAGAACCACTCCTCGAGGAAATGATCTGTAAGGTTTTTCAATCCGGGCTGAATTCCCCAATTGTATTCGCCTGTAACAAACACGAATCCGTCAGCATCCCGGATTTTCCCGGCAAGCCGTTCAAGGACTTCGGGAGCTTGGCCCTTCGGGTGTTCCTTGTACATCCGATCCAGCATCGGGAGATTGACCGCCTTGGCGTCGATCAACTCGACGTTGTCGCCACGGCGGCGCAGCCGCTCGACCAGGAAATAGGCCAAGCGGATTCCCATTCGATCAGAGCGGTACGATCCGTAAAAGACGAGAATGCGGTTGCTCATGGCGGACTTTAGGTGCCGTTCATGACGGCAATGGCTTGCCGGCCTGCTCTGCCACGATGTATTCGGCGTACCAGTCTGGCCAGCCTTCCGGATCTTCCTTGCCGAGCCGCCGCTCGTGCTCGCCGTGCGCGGCAGCCGCCCGCCGGAGCGCGCTCGCAACATCCGCCGCCGAGGTGAATGTGATGTTCGTGTCCACGCGCCCTGGCAACCGCGCCGTGACCTCCTGCAGCAGCCAGCGGTTGCCGTCAGGATCGCTGAATGTCGCGAAGGACCCGTAGCTCGCGCGGCCGGGAGCGAGACCACTGACGCGGCCGCTCGATTCGTCGAACCGAAACTGAGCTCCAGGCTCCCCGGGGTGGAAGACTTCGCTGATCTTGACGCCACGCGCGACAAGCGCTTTGCGTGCGGCGCCAATATCCGAGACGACCAGATAAAGGCCATGGGCGGAGCCCGGCGCCGCCGACGTCAGCTTGGTGCCGAATTGGATCGAGCAAGGCGAACCCGGCGGCGTGAACTGGACGACACGGAAGCCGTTGTCGAAGGGGAAGTCGGCGTCTAGCCGCCAGCCGAGGCTCGCATAGAACTCTTTCGCGCGATCGACGTCTGCAACCGGAATCGCCAAGGCCTCAAGCTTCAGATCGACTCCTGACTGACGCGGCGCTCCGGCGATGGGTTCGCCCCGCGGCTTAGTAATACTCATGGGCGGCTCCTCGATTGAAATTGCCGATTTCCAAGCCCCAGCCGTGATGGGCTTTAGCGACAAAATGGACTCGATGATCTTCTCCAAGTCAACGACGGCGTTGGGCGCGCTTACGCGATTGCTGCCAACCTCGCTCGCGTTGGTTGCGGCAAGCCTTGGCCGTTGCATATTATTACCTGTGTCGGGGTTATCTACAGGATCGAGTTCTGCCCCTGAACCTCTTCTCATCCACGTAGAACGCAGACCGGGCTTGAATACAAATGATGCAGGCTATTGCCGCGAATTGCCCGCAAGTTTGCGCAGAGCCAAATTGAGGCCACGGCGACACACTTCAATTTTGCCGAATGAGTTGCAAATACATTTATGTGAGTTGCAGAAAAGATGAAATTGTCACTGTATACGTTTGCCGATGAAGCATTTGTCCCGGGAATTGCCGCGCTGATCAATTCAGCGCGCCGGCACGGTTTCTCAGGAACGATCCATGTCGGCAGTCCGGAACCGCTTTCAATCTCAACACAACCGCCTGAGGGAATTGAATTTCATTTACTCGGCCTAAACGGATATTGGCCGGGAAACCGCAAGGCAGAGTTTGCGTTGAAACACGCCAGTGAGCACTGTGTGCTCTTGGATGCCGACATCATCATCACCAATTCAAGTTTTTTCCCGCGACTTGAGCAGTGGCTTGAAGTAGCTCCGGTCGTTACTGTTTCGAATTTCATCTCGTCGATCGACTATCGACGGTATAATTGGGCAAAACGACTGGGCCGCCCGGCACGTCCGCAACATTGGCCGGATCGCTACTACAATGCCAGTTTGCTTGCCTGCAATTTTGAGCGTGACCATAGCCTCCTCGAGCAATGGGATTTGCTTATCCGCTCTGCGCTTGTCGCTCCGGGTGCGTTGTGGACCGATGTTGACTTTCCGTTGTCCGATCAAGACGTCCTTAATGCCTTGCTGCAGGACTGGGAGGGGCCGCTTATCGGCATAAGCCCTCCCGACGTTTGGGCAGCCGTGGCGCAACAATACCCTTTCGTGCGCGTCGGGACATTCGGTTCGCCCGCCCTCTTGCACTGCTCTGGGTTCGGCAAGTCGTGGCAACTGATAACGCCGCCAACCAGACCACCACACGCATATGATCTTGCATGGTACGATGAAGTTATTCGAAACCCTGCGCCAATGAAGCTGAACATCACCATGTCGGCGACGCTACGCGACTGGTTTGAGCGAGGCTTCATACCTCCTTTTTGAGGCCTGATACCCACATTCAGTGCGGCGGGTGTGGGCGCAATTTTACACCGCCAAAGCGGAGTTGGCCGCCGCCAAAACCCGTTGCGAAAACGCGGAATGCCAGAAACAGTTCACTCCTGTCGACTACGAATTGCAGCGTGCTTTCTGCTGCAGACGGGCTAGGAGAAAGGTTTCGTTGAGCGAGACTTCTATCCGCATCGTCGACAATGTCGATCACGAGTTTGTTTGTTGGGTCCGGCGCGACACGCGTCACGGCAAGATTGAAAGTCGCTTCGTAGCTTCCAGCCGGGTACCACTGATAGGGGCCGAAGACGAGGTGGCCATCGGCAGTCGCAAGATCGAAGATCAAGGCTTCGCCGTTGTGGACTCCGCCGCGGTGGCTCAGAACGTCGACCGAGACCAGCGCGGCATCCGCATCGGTTCTTTCAGGTTGCCGATCAAGATCCCGGGCGATCGACCGGCTGGCCTGTGCTGCCTCAGTAAAATGCCCGTATTTTTCCGCGTGTACGAGAATGTCGCGTTTGCGCAGTCGCGGCTTGCCGCTGGATAAAAGGACACTCGCGGGCTGCAGGTTGGTCAATCCGCGCCGATCGCATGTTTCCAGATAGGCCCGCACCAGCAGTGGCAACACCGCGGATTCCGCAGCTTCCTGCCAGAACTGCCGATTCCAAAGTGTGGCCCGCCGTCCTTCGCAACTCCAGGGCTTGTTAGGGCCAGCGTAGTGGATGATCCACGGGTCGGAATGGCTTGGAGAAGCCGAGGCCGCGATTTCGTGGTCCGCGGTGTCGAAATCGGTTTTGCCGCGATTGCCAAAAAAATTCCAGCGTGAATCCAACCTGACAAATGCGCCATTAATCGCGTGGTTCAGTGCATCCTGGTCAACATACACCGTCTTATAATTTGTCTGTTCGAGGAACTCCTCGGCGGCATGAATGAGGCCGGTGTTGCGGAACCTCTTGAGGTCCATCACCAGCACCCCCGCGTTGAAATACGCTCTATGGTCGGCGATCCTGACGACCTCACTCAAGAATTTGTGCCACTCCCGAACACCCCAGCCCGCTATGGGGGGAAAGGGAGGCCCGCCGGTGAGCCAGAAATCCAAACATGCCGCCAGTGGGAAGTCCGATAGATCTGTATCGTAGAGCGGCGTAATGTCCTTCAAAACAACAAGGTCGCAGTCGAGATAAACGACTCGATCGATGTCCTTCAGAATCGAGGGCAATTGGAGTCGCAGTAACGTCGCTGCTGTCAGGCGGCTTGGCGAGGTAGCTACGCCGTGGACTCGATTCTCAATTTGCCGCAGTCGAAGTTCAAACGTTGCAGAATTGAGCTCGACAAAATAAGCCAGATTGTGCGCGATGGGATGGGAATGGAGGGCATGCAGAACGACCTTGCGATCGCCCTTCAGATGCCTTTTGAGTGAGCTGGCGAGAACCAGAAACGGCAATTCCATGTTCTGGTCGAAGCAACAGGCGACGTGGACGGTACCGACTGAACCGGCGGCTTCTGGCACGTAACCAACCTCTGGACGGTCAAAGTCGGCTATCAGCGGAAGGGGCTGAACGGGCTGTCGACGAATTTTAATTTGGCACTATTGCCTTGGTTCCAGGCCACTTGGCAGATGGCATGCTCATGCACTCCCGCATAAGCTTTACGAACTCCTGATCGTAAGCATCAAATCCGTTGTGATCCCGAAGAGACGAAATGCAGGCATCGGAAATTTGATCAACACGAGTTCTGTTCGCGTCAAGATCAGCAATGATTTGCGCCATGGAGCCCACATCACCAACAGTGACGACGAAGCCATTTTTGCCATGCGTAATTTTTTCTTTGGAGCCGCTTACGTCGGTTACGATGGGCACGCATCCTTGTCCCATGCTTTCAAGCATGGAAATCGACATCCCCTCGAACTCAGAGAAAAGTACGCTGATGTCCGAACTTGCCCATACCTCTGTCATCCTTTCGTAAGCAACTAATCCCAAGAACTCAATCGAGATGTTTGAATACTTTGTCTTCTCGAAGTGCTCGGTAAGCTGGCCCAATTGCTGCCCGTCGCCCGCAATTTTGAAGTGGTAGTTGCCCTTCTTCAATGCGAGCAGATCCGCTAACGCAATTAGGTCCAATACTCGTTTGTGCCGCTGCTGAACTCTCCCGCCATACGTAATTGTAAGCGGCTTTTCACGATCGTGCCTTTTACTTTCGTTTCGAACGGCAACCGGAGACATGAGCTTGCAAATGTCGTTTAAACGAGAAGGAAAAAGATACCGGAGGCGTTGGCAGATTGTTTCGCTCACACCAACAAATTTGCTTATGATCGGTTCGTAGTAGCTCAAAAGATCGTAATAATGATCCTGGTCGGAGTGGGCAAAAGCGACTACACGCATGTCGCAAGCCTCATTAAGACTCATTAGAGAAACCGTCCCATAGGTTCCCCATGACCAGTTCGGAATGAAGATTTTCGCTTCGACTGCCGAGTAAATCGGGAGAAAGCTACGAATTGCATCGATGCCGGCGGCCCATGCTAATCCATCACAATAAATAACGTCGCTTCTGTCGTCAGAATCGAATGTGGCGCGACCTGGCCACGCACTGTGACAAATCAGTTTCGATGAATGGTTTTTTTGATTCAGTCTTTTTGAGAGGGCAAGAGCCCACGTCGTGACACCGCCGTTGGTTAAGCCGGCTGGAAGCGCGAATGCTACCGTCGGCCCGCCGTCAGGTGGCGAGTTACAATGACCGCCAGTCATTGAGTATTTCAGCCTGTTAAGTTTGCAGGCATAAACCAGTTTGGCCCGGCTTGGAATTCTAATCCTTCTTGACGCGTTTCAAGACCGCGACCCACTGAGGTGTGCCGGGCCTGTCGACAGTAGTTCCGCCTCCGACCGATATGCGTTGAGGCACCCCTATAGAGTACGTTCCAGAAACGGCTTCCCAGCCTTCATCGCCAACGCTGTTCAGTGCAGCGATAAATTCGGCGAGGTCGGATTTGGCTACAACTTGATGTTCCCACTTCATGGGGCTGCTCCAGTGAGAGAAACCATCATAATTCGTCCAGGTTGGCCGGCACCGCTCCGAATGTCTTTAGGACCACGGCGTCGCCAAAGTTGCCCATGTTGGGGTCACCGCTTCGCTTAAACGCGAGCGCGCCGGCATTGGCGGGATCCTGCGACATCGCCTCAGCACGTCGGATCGCGGCCCGTTCGTTGGGCATCTCTTGTGCTTCGCCAGGCGCCGCACCGTCTTCAGTCAACACGAATGGCAATGCTACGTAATATGTCACAGCCATACCGGATTCTCTCACCGCCTTTTCGACGCAAGATCCCTAATAACTCATGAGGCTCTGGTGACAGGCAAGCCTTGGGTCCTGTACGACCACAAGCCGACACTAAGTCGTCGAAAGGAAATGCCTGCTGCGGCCGCCGGCCGAGGTTAGAAATCGGCAGCAACCAGCTCGTAAGAGCCCTTGCGACCACGTCCATATACTTTCGCAGCAACTGCATAAATCAGCTTGCGGTGCAAATCGAAGGCGCCGAGAAATCCGTCGCCGTCGAGCCGCATGCCGGGCGAAATTCGTTTTAGGGCATCGTCAGTTACGAAGAACGACGCCTCCATCGCGCTGTCATGCCCCCAAAATCGCACGGCGCAGCGCGTTGCGTCAAACGAACGGCTTTGATTTGGAAAACTAAGTGCCATGACTCAATTCCTGGATCAATTCCTGCTTCCGCGCCGCTTGGATATCTCAAATATCAAGGTCACTTTAAGGTCTTGTAGGCTTTATCCGTGAGTGTCGGATCACCCGAAGCGGTGTCAGCGACGAAACCAGCCGATTTTAATTCCGCAAGTCCCTTCTTAACAGTCTTGGCGCTGCCAACTCTCATATTCAACTGAATCAGGGGAATACCGGTGCCGGGCAATCGGTTGAACGACTTGAATTTTTCAAACACTTCTCGAGCTTCCCAACTGAGTTCACTTTTATCGGTCATTTGCATGCACCCGCGCGGCTTTCGTTTTGGTTTTTGCCGACGTTAGAGGAACTCGCGAAAACTATTCGGCGGCACGACAAAAGCCCCGAACAAATCCCGGGGCGGATGCAAGTCGCCTCCGCGACGAGAGCCACGGCCGACTTCGCGACTGGAAATTGAGATTAAATCTGTGTCCGCCGATAACAGCAGCGCTACCCGTAAGTGAACGGCGACTTCGGCATATCGCTGTTTTGTGGGCAACCGCCAGGCAAACCTTTTGCTTGCCGTTGTCGTGCATTTGTGGTGCCGAAACCAGAACGCAAGTACGCGTCAGGATTTATTTCCCGTTGGGGTTACGGCCGGCTCACTAGACAGCTACGCGCCGAGGGCTCGGCGCGCGTGTTCGATGCGCATTTCATCGGCAATGCCGGCGCGCGTCATCCGTATATCGATTGCTGCGATGAACTGGACGGCAACTGCGGCAACGAACACCACCAGCACGGCAGCAATGTCCGCAGAGATCGTGATCATCCACAGCAAGAGGGCGGTTGAGCCGATTGCTAAAAGAAGAAAAGTGATTTGTCTGAGGAGGTTGCCAAGGCTGACGCTCATGGAGCGCTCCGTGCATTAAAACAAACGCATTCGACGAAAGGCTGGGATGGTGACCGCATGAATACAAGGAGATGACGACCCACAGATAACCGGGCCACGAGGCAATCGGCGGTCACTTCCAATTTTTTGCCGCCTTGAGAATTGATCGCGAAATCGAACTTGGTCGGCTGCGTCACCGGGTCCGCAGGCCGCTTCCCGGAGGCAGATCACTTCGATGCGCTTGGTGCCGTAGGCTCCAGGAGCCCGCTGCGGAGTGCTTGCGGAACCCGGTTCCGTATTGTGTCCCTCTTGCAACAACTCACGGGAAAGCAGGCATTCCAGCGGCGATTTGACACGGGGTGGATTGGAGAAAGCTCCATCCGGTCGAGACGCGGCAACCCCTATCTCGCGAGGCCAAAGACTGTTAGGACTCACTTCGGATCGACCGCCACCAGCAGCAAGAGGGGATCCGGCGGGACCCTCCCAACATTGTCGCCGCATTAGGCACGGCCTCTACAGGGCCATGCATGAGGACTCATGGTGTTATCGCGTCCGTGTAAAGTCCTCATGATATACCCGCGTTTTGGGGCGGGGACATTTTGGAATTTCGGGGCGGCCTGCGAGCTGTTCGGGGCAAAATATCCGACGGCGCCGCTGGGCCTGATCACGGTCGCGGCGCTGTTGCCGCCTGAATGGACCGTCCGGCTCATCGACCGCAACGCCGAGAAGTTGGCCGAGGACGACCTGGACTGGGCCGACCTGGTCATGACCGGCGGCATGCTGCCGCAATATTTCGACACCATCGAAATCATCGATCTGTGCCGGGCGCGCGGCAAGCCGGTGGTGGTCGGCGGGCCGGGCGTGACGTCAGTTCCCGAACTTTACAGCAACGCAAATTTCCAGGTGCTCGGCGAAGCCGAAGGCATCATCGACAAGTTCATCGCGGCGTGGGAAGCGGGCGCCAGCGAAGGCGTCTTCGAAGCCGAAAAGTTCAAGATCGACGTGACGAAGAGCCCGGTGCCCCGCTTCGATCTCTTGAAGGTCGAGCATTATCTCTACATCGGCGTGCAATTCTCCCGCGGCTGCCCCTTCACTTGCGAGTTCTGCGACATTATCGAGCTCTACGGCCGGGTGCCGCGCGCCAAGACCATCCCGCAAATGCTGCATGAGCTGCAGACGCTGTACGATCTTGGCTACCGCGGCCATGTCGACTTCGTTGACGACAACCTCATCGGCAACAAAAAGGCGGTCAAGGAATTCCTGCCGCAACTCAAGACCTGGCTGGACCAGCACGACTACGCATTCGAGTTCACCACCGAGGCGTCGCTCAACCTGGCCGACGATGCCGATCTTTTACGCCTGTTGAACGAGGCCAATTTCATCGGCGTGTTCATGGGCATCGAGAGCCCGGACACCGCTACGCTCGTGGCGATGCGCAAAAAACAGAATACGCGGCGCAACATTGCCGAGAGCATCCATACGATTTACGCCGCGGGGCTCTATGTCACTGCGGGATTCATCATCGGCTTCGACAGCGAGCAGGGATCGGTCGCCGACGGCATTGTCGAGCTGATCGAGGAAGCCGCCATTCCGGTCGCCATGGCGGGCCTGCTCTATGCTTTGCCGAATACTCAGCTCACGCGCCGGCTCGCCAAGGAAGGCCGTCTGCATCCGGATCTTTTATTGGATCCCGCCGCCGGCATGGATCAATGCACGCAAGGCTTGAACTTCGACACCTTGCGGCCGCGGCGCGATATCTTGTCCGACTATAAGAACGTATTGGAGAGAATCTACGATCCGGTTGCCTATGCCGGCCGTCTGCAACGTCTGTCGCGTCTGCTCGGCGCCTCCAATCCAAATCGGCAGAAGCGAGCCAACAATTCCAGAAGTAAGCTCGGCGGGCTTGAAGTCGTCCATCGCGTCGTGTCGAGGTTGCCGGGCGCACAGGACATGTTCAGGAAAACGATCATCGAATGTGCAACGAAGAACCCGCAATGGGCTCGAATCATCGTGCTGCTGACGGCCTGCTATCTCCATCTCGGCCCGTTCTCACGGCATGTCATTGCCCAGATCGAGCAGCAGCTTGATGGGTCGCAGGATATTGACCACGTTCCGAACGGGTCGGTCGAGCCGCCCGATGTGGTCATCAGCGCGTGACCGGCATTGATTGCTTGAACCGTCCGGTATTTTTTTGATCCGCGGCTTTACTGGCTTTGCCGCTGCTGCAAGGCTACAGCTTCGAGCATCCGAGGTAACTGGGGGACGGGCCACTCGCGCTCGGATGTGCGCTGTGGGTCATTAGCGGACATAGCGAGAATTCGGCGCGATATCCGCTGTTCCTCCGAAAGCGGACATTGTCGGCGCGTTGAAGGGGACACGCCCTAGACCATCGTCTAGCGCCTCACTCCCCGGTCTTGATCTTGGTCCAGAGCCGGTTGATTAGGCGCTGCGTCTTCGCATCATGAGCGATGATCGTATAGAACTTCGCCATGGTGTCGGCGTCGGGATAGACGGTCTTGTCGTCGAGGATCGCCTTGTCGATCATTGGCGTCGGCGTGTCGCCATTGGCATAGGACACGTAATTGGTGTTCTTCGCTGCGATGTCGGGCCGGATCAGGAAATTGATCAGCTCGTGCGCCTCCTGCGGATTGGGCGCGTCTTTCGGGATGGCGAGCGTGTCGAACCACAATTGCGCGCCTTCTTTGGGGATCGAATAGCCAATCTCGATGCCGCCCACTTTACCACCAGCGCTGGCCTGTGCCGCGCGCGTCTGCGCCTGTTTCACGTCGCCGGAAAAGCCCACTACGAAACAGATCTCGCCGGTGGCCAGCGCGTTGAGATATTCCGAGGAATGGAATTTGCGCACATAGGGCCTGATCTTGATCAACAGATCGGTGACCTTTTGCAGATCGTCCGGATTGCTGGTGTTGGGATCGAGATGCAGATAGTGCAGGCCAGCCGACATGATGTCGTCGGATGAATCGAGCAGATGAATGCCGCAATCCTTGAACTTCGCGATTTTTTGCGGATCGAACACGTCATCCCAGGAATCGATGACGGCGTCCGGCCCGAGGATCGCCTTCACCTTCTTGACGTTGTAGCCGATGCCGGTCGTGCCCCACATGTAATCGATGGCGTATTGATTGCCCGGATCGTAGAAGGCGAGACGGTTGGCGATCTCCGGCCACACCGCAGGCAGATTCGGAAGCTTCGACTTGTCGAGCTTCTGAAAAATGCCGGCGCTGATCTGGCGGGCGAGAAAATAGGCGCTGGGCACCACCACGTCATAGCCCGATGCCCCGGCGAGCAGCTTTGCTTCGAGCGTGTCGTTGGAATCGAAGGTGTCGAAGCGGACCTTGATGCCGGTCTCTTTGGTGAACGTGTCGAGGATGGTCGGGTCCTGATAGTCCGACCAATTGTAGTAATTGACGACGCGCTCTTTGGGGACCGCCGGCAGCGCCAGCAGCACGCCAATCGCGCCGGCGAGCGTGACGATGAGCGGGAAGCGCAAAGCCATCTCACGTCTCGGTGGGCAGGCCCGCCGCCTTCCACGCCAAGATGCCGCCGGCGAGATGCGACGCATAAGGATAGCCGTGCTGCTGCGCGGCAAGCGAGGCGGTGACCGAACGGCGGCCGGAACGGCAGGCGAATACCACCTCGCGGCCCTGCGGATCGGGAATGGCGCTGGCGTCGAAGTCCGACAGCGGCACAATCACCGCGTCCGGAAAGCGCTCCACAGCGGTCTCATTCGGCTCGCGCACATCGACGAGCACCATGCGGCCCTCGCGGAGGCCTTCGGCGACCTCCTCCGGCGTCAGATCGCGCACACTGAGATTTTGATCCGACATCACACGGCTCCTCGGCGAATAATGAACTCTGCTTATATCGCGGGGCCGGCGCCGACGTGAAGAGGCTAGTCAAACTTAGATCGTGACTTGCGTGCCGACCTCGACCACGCGGTCGGTCGGAATCTGGAAATAGTCGGTGGCGTCGTTGGCGGAACGCGCCAAGGTGATGAACAGCCGGTCCTGCCACAGCGGCATGCCCGGCCGCGGCGCCGGCCGCAGCGTGCGCCGCGACAGGAAGAACGACGTCGACATGATGTCGAAATGCCAACCAAGCTTGCGCGCAATGGCAAGCGCTTTCGGAATATTCGGCGTTTCCATATAGCCGAAGCGCAGCAAGACCCGCATGAAGGTCGAGCCGACCGGCTCGATGCGCACGCGCTTGTCGGCGCCGACGCGCGGCGTATGCGTGGTCTCGACCGAGAGGATGACGTTCTTCTCGTGCAGCACTTTGTAGTGCTTGAGGCTGTGCATCAGCGCGGTCGGCGCGCTTTTCGGATCGCTGGTGAGGAACACCGCGGTGCCGGGCACGCGTTGCGGCGGCTTCTTTTCGAGGATGCGGACGAGATCGTCGAGCGGGGTCTCGAGCCGGCGCGTCTTGGCGAACAGGATGCGCGTGCCGCGCCGCCACGTATACATCACCAGCATCACCAGCCCGCCGAGCGCCAACGGCACCCAGCCGCCTTGAATGACTTTGAGCATATTGGCGGACAGGAAGGTGAGATCGATCAACAGGAACGGCAAGATCAAGGCGGCGGCCGCAAGCGGCGACCAGCGCCACATCCGCCAGATGACGATGAACGCCATCATGCAGGTGACGACCATGGTGCCGGTGACGGCGATGCCGTAAGCCGACGCCAGTGCGCTCGACGAGCGGAACAGCGCCACGAGTAGAAGCACGCCGACCAGCAGCAGTGAATTGACGCGCGGCATGTAGATCTGGCCCGCGGTCTGCGCCGAGGTGTGGCGCACTTCGAACCGCGGCAGGAGGCCGAGCTGGATCGCCTGGCTGGTCAGCGAATAGGCGCCGGTGATCACCGCCTGGCTTGCGATCACGGTGGCGACCGTCGCCAGCACCACCATCGAGATCCGCGCCCACTCGGGATAAAGCAGAAAGAACGGGCTTTCGAGCGTCTTCGGTTCGGCGAAGACCATAGCGCCCTGCCCCAGATAATTCGCCGCAAGCGACGGCAGAACCAGGGCCAGCCAGGCGATCTGAATCGGGCCGCGGCCGAAATGGCCGAGATCGGCGTACAGCGCTTCGGCGCCGGTCACCGCCAGGAAAACGGCGCCGAGCGTGTAAAGACCAATAATGCCGTGATGGGTGAGGAAGAACACGCCGTAGAACGGATTGAGCGCCCACAGGATTCCGGGATCGCGCGCGATCCAGCCGAGGCCGGGCAGCGCGATCGCCACGAACCACACCACCATGATCGGGCCGAACAAAGCCGCCACTTTGGCGGTACCGACCGATTGCATGGTAAAAAGGACGAGCAGAATGACGACCGTCAGCGGCACCACATATTCGTGGAACGCGGGCGTCGCGACATCGAGACCTTCGACCGCAGAGAGCACCGACAAAGCCGGCGTGATGACCGCGTCGCCATAGAACAAAGCCGCGCTGATGATACCGAGGAATGTAACCAACGTCGCCGCCTGCGACATGCGGCCGACCGCGCGCGAGGCGAGCGCCATCAAAGTCAGCGTGCCGCCTTCGCCGTTATTGTCGGCGCGCAACAGGATGACGACGTATTTCAGGGTGACAATGACAAACAGCGCCCACAGGATCAGCGAGACGACGCCGAGCACGGTGGCGCGGTCGATCGTACTGTGGCCTTGGTTCGAGGCCGCGAGCATGGCTTCACGCAATGCGTAAAGCGGGCTCGTGCCGATATCGCCATAGACGACACCGATACTGCCCAGAGTCAGCGCCCAGAAGCCGGCGTGAGAACGCACTTCGCCGCTGCCGTTTGCCGGCACTTCGCTCCCGACGGGAGCGCTAGCGCTGTCTGTCATGAATGCTGAAACAGGATCTTGCCCTGCTCCTGGTGTCCCGGAGGGGATGCAGGGCCGCGCCTATACACCGTTCACGCCGCGGTGTCATGGGCGATGCCGACGAGCATCCGGGCCGCGACACGCGGCACCCCATGCAATGGCGATAGGGTCGTCACCCTGCCGAATCCGGCTCGGGCCCAGGCCGATCTGATTTAATTATGCTGGATCAGGTATTTAGGGGCTAACCTCGACAAATCGACCGGCCTGATGGCCCCTTAAATCAGCCCCGGAATTCGACCGCCACATTCACCCTAAGGGCAATCCCCGGAAATATCTTTTACGCGGCAGCCTCGGCAGCGTGAGACTCTGCCACATCAGTCTTTACGGCATCAGTCTTTATGGCATCAGTCCCGGCGGCACCGGCGGAGGTTCGTGCATCAGCGTGATGGTCACGCGCCGGTTGGCGGCGATATAGGGGTCGTCCGGGAACATGGGATCGGTATCGGCCTTGCCGGCGACCTCGTAGATGTTGTTCGACGGTAGCCCCTGCTCTTCCAAAATCTGGCGCACGGCGTTCGCCCGGTCGGCCGACAGGTTCCAAGGCCCGTAATTGGCCGAGGCTGGAGTTTGCGAAGCCGATGTGTGCCCGGTGATCGAAATCCGGTAGGGCAGCGCTTTCAGCGGCACGGCGATCTTCTCGATGATGCGGCGGGTGCGCTCGTAGGGATCCTTGGAGCCTTCCGGGAACATCGACCGGCCTTCCTGGTCGACGATGTTGATGTCGAGGCCGTCCTTGGACTCCTCAAACATGATGTGTTTACTGGCCTCGGCCAGTTCCGGCATATCCTGCAAAGCCTGGCGCAGCGAGGCAGCCGCGAGCGCGAAGGCTTCATCCTGCTGAAACTTCGAGCCGTAACGCTGATTGCGATCGTTCTGATCCGGCGTCGGCGTCGCCGACGCGTCTTCCGGCTGAATATGGGCGGCGTTCTTGAGCTTCGGACGGGTCGGCAAGCCGTCGACTTCGATGATGCCGGAATAGCGGACATTGGTCTGCACGCCAAAGGCATCGCGCATCGAGCCGGCGACAATTTGTAGCTTTTGCTGATCCTGATTGGAGAACGCCACCAGCATGACGAAGAAGCTGACCAATAGGCCCATCAGGTCGGCGAAGGTAACGAACCAGCCGTGCCCGCCGCCGTGTGCTTCTTTACGCCGCGCCATGCACCAAACTCGCTGGCCTTAAGCCGGGACAGGCTCGGGTTCCGCCTCGCCGCGGTGCTTCTCCGGCAGATAGGCGATGAGCATTTCGCGCACCAGCGTCGGGCTCTTCGACTCGCGGATCATCAGCACGCCGTCGATGATGAGCGTGCGGTTGATCTCCTCGTCGGCGAGCTTGAGGTGCAGCTTGTCGGCGATCGGCAGACAAAGGATATTGGCGACCACCGCGCCGTAGAGCGTCGCCAACAGCGCGGTCGCCATGAACGGGCCGAGCTTCGACGGATCGGTCATGTTGGCGAACATCTGCACCATGCCGATCAGCGTCCCGATCATGCCGAAGGCCGGCGCGCAGTCGCCGACCGCGCGGTAGATTTTCTGGCCTTCATCGAGATGGCTCAGGAAGTTGTCGCGGTCGCGCTCGAGATTGTCGCGGATGAATTCGGCGTCATAGCCGTCGGCGACGAAGCGGATGCCTTTGGCGAGATAGGGATCCTCGACTTCGACCTTTTCCAGGCCGATCGGTCCCTGCTTGCGGGCGATCTCGGCGAGGCCCGCGATCTCGTCGACCAATTCGCGCTGCGAAATGCGGCGCATGGTGAAGACGAATTTCATGCCGAGCGGCAGGCCGTGAAAGATCGAGGACAGCGGAAAGCGGATCAGGGTCGCCGCGAACGAGCCGCCGAAAATGATGATGATGGCGTGGTCGGACACGAACATGCCCAGGCCGCCGCCCATGAGCATGAGGGTAATGACCACGGTCGCGCCGGCGAGCAGGCCGAGGCCCGTTGCTATGTCCATGAAACGCACCCAACCCGCGACGGCGGGCCCCCATTCTGGAGGAGCCCCGAGGAGCCTAGCTAAGGAGCCGAGCCAAGAGCTGAACTGAGAGCCGAGCCAACACCCATGCTATGGCCCTATACGTAAGGTCATTGCGCTTAAGGGAGGGTTACCGCTGGAACCTTTTGCGGCGTCGGAAAGCCGTGGATCGGCTTGTGCTTCGCCACGGTAAATGGCTCGCAAAGGGGGATGACCCGCAGGCGAAAAACCAGCTAGATAACCCGATCAAAACGCCAATTTTGTCGAGAAAACCCGGCGCGGCGAATGCCGGGACGATAAGGGAGACCATGATGCGCGAGATCGGCCATTTTATCGGCGGCAAGGCGGTGAAGGGGGCGTCCGGGCGCTTCGGCGACGTCTTCAATCCCAATACCGGCGAGGTCCAGGCCAAGGTCGCGCTGGCAGCGAAATCCGAGGTCGAACAGGCGATCGCCAATGCGCAGTCAGCCTTCCCGGCCTGGGCCGCCACCAATCCGCAGCGCCGCGCTCGGGTCATGTTCAAATTCCTGGAACTGATCCAAAGCGAATATGACGATCTGGCGCGGCTGTTGTCGTCCGAGCACGGCAAGACCTTCGCCGATGCCAAAGGCGACATTCAGCGCGGGCTTGAAGTGGCCGAGTTCGCCTGCGGCATTCCGCATCTGCTGAAGGGCGAATATAGCGAAAGCGCCGGCCCCGGCATCGATCTTTATTCGATGCACCAGCCGCTCGGCGTCGTCGCCGGCATCACGCCGTTCAATTTTCCGGCGATGATCCCGCTGTGGAAATGCGCGCCGGCCATCGCTTGCGGCAATGCTTTCATCTTAAAGCCGTCGGAGCGCGATCCGTCGGTGCCGATGCGCATCGCCGAATTGTTCCTCAAGGCGGGCCTGCCGCCGGGCGTGCTCAATGTCGTCAATGGTGACAAGGAAGCGGTCGATACGCTCTTGACCGACGCGCGCGTCAAAGCGATCGGCTTCGTCGGCTCGTCTTCGATCGCCGAATACATTTATGCGACCGGCACCGCGCACGGCAAACGCGTGCAGTGCTTCGGCGGCGCCAAGAACCATATGGTCGTGATGCCCGATGCCGACATGGACCAGGCCGTCGATGCCCTGATCGGCGCCGGTTATGGCTCGGCCGGCGAGCGCTGCATGGCGATCTCGGTCGCGGTCCCGGTCGGCAAGAAGACGGCGGACACCCTCATCCAAAAACTCATTCCGCGCGTCGAAGGCCTCAAGATCGGCCCGTCGACCGACACGCAGGCCGACTACGGGCCGATGGTGACGCGGGAACTGCTCAACAAAGTGCGCGGCTATGTCGATACCGGCGTCAAGGAAGGCGCCAAGCTCGTGGTCGACGGCCGCGGCTTCAAGCTGCAAGGCTATGAGAACGGCAATTTCATCGGCGGCTGCTTGTTCGACGACGTCACGCCCGAGATGAAAATCTACAAGGAAGAGATTTTCGGTCCGGTATTATCTGTGGTGCGCGCGAAGGATTACGAGGAGGCGGTGCGGTTGCCGTCCGAGCACGACTACGGCAACGGCGTCGCCATTTTCACCCGCGACGGCGATACCGCGCGCGACTTCACCAACCGGGTTCAGGTCGGCATGGTCGGCGTCAATTTCGCTATTCCGGTGCCGCTGTCCTATTACACGTTCGGCGGCTGGAAGCGTTCCGGCTTTGGCGACCTCAATCAGCACGGGCCGGACTCGATCCGCTTCTACACCAAGACCAAGACCGTGACCGCGCGCTGGCCTTCGGGCACCAAAGAAGGCTCGGAGTTCGTCATTCCGACGATGCGGTGACGCGCCACCCGCCAAGGCCGGGCATGACGCCTGCTAACTCACGCACATGTGGTTCGTCGTATCGCCGCCTGAATTGAAACGGCACTGGCAGCGCGGCGGGCGTTCGAGGATCGAGATGGTGACCGTGGTGATGCGGTCCTTCTTCACTTCGATCTGGCACAGCGGCACGAGCGTGTTGCCAAAGCCGTCGGAGCGCAGCGTCAGCGTGCCGGTGCTCTGGCGCAACAGCGCGCTGCCGTTCTTCACCGGCGCGAGCTTGATCGTATCGAAATAGAGCTGCGCCGGCATCAGCGCCGTGATCGGCACGGTATTGATCTGCACATAGCCGATGTCGCTCGACGGCCTCCAGGCGAAGATTGCCAGGCCGACGACAGCGGCGCTCGCCAGAACGCCGGCAATCCGTCCGACGATCGCGCTCTTTTTCACGTCGCCGCTCCGGCCACGGCCATTACCGGCTCAGGCTCGGCTCGCACGTAAATCAAGCACCCGGCGGCTTGATGCCGCCGATCAGCTTGTTGAGCTGCGACGAGGCATTGCGAATGTCCTGGGTGAGGCCGCGGATGACATCGAGCGCCTTCTCGGCCTGCCTGATCTCGACCAGTTCGCCGATGAAATCCTCGTTCGACTGCAAAGTCTGCAGCAAGCCGGCGAATTGGCCGCGGGCATCCTGCAGCTCCTTGGTCGCGCTTTCGGTCTGCGCCTGCAGCCGCTGCCATTGGTCGACCAGGTATTGCCGCTCTTCCGGCTTGAAGCGGCCGTCCTGCGCCAACACGCGCAGCTTGTCGTGGATGTGGCTGAGCGCCTTGGCGCCGAGCTGCGCGATCGGGCCGTTGTCGGAGACCGCGGCGAGCAGCGTGCTGACGTCCTGACGCAGGCTGTCGATCTCGGCGCGGGCCTTGTCGATGTCGGTTTCGCTGTCGATGACGCTGGCGCCATCCTGGATCTTCTTGGTCAGATCGGGGACGCTTTTCTGAAAGTCCTCGAGCTGCTGCGAGAATTGATCGACCGGCGACGCCGGCGCGTTGGCGATAATTTTGCCGTCCGGCGCATTGCCGCCGCCGCTTGCGGCGTCATCGGCGCGGGCTAAACCCGAAGCAAAACCAGAAAGCGCGAAAACTGCGGCGACGATCGCGGCGGCAAGATACGGCGCGCGCCCGGCGCGAGCTTGATATGACGATTTCATATTGATGTGCCTCCCACGACACAGGTCCCTTTAACGCCGATTCCGCGCAGCAATATTGGCGCAAGTGGGGCGCGCCGCCCGAATGCGATTGGAAAGGTGGCTTGCGGCGCCGCGGCAATTGTCATTTCCTGTAGCCCGGTTGGGCTCCGGCCTGCGCATTGCGGCGGCCGGTCACTGAACGAACGGCATGAAGTGTATCCTGCATAGCGCGGGCGGCATAAAAGCCGCCGCCATACTTCTCGTTCTCATCCCCATTCTCGCGGGACTGGGCGGCTGCACCAGTACCCAGCGGCTCGGCGGCGGGCCCGATCAGACGGCGACGCCTCCGCCCGCTCCGCCACCGCCCTCGCCGCCGCCCGTCGATGTCGCCGGCAAGTGGAAGTTTTCGGTCGCCGGCAGCAGTTCCTGCGTCATGACCTTCGGCGGCTCGACCGGCGCGTCCGACGGCTCGATCGCGCCGGCAGGCGGCTGTCCCGGAAGCTTCTTCACCAGCCGCAAGTGGAGCTACGAGCACGACAGGCTCGTCATCCGCAACCACAAGGGCGAAGTGCTGGCGGAACTGTCCTTCGCCAACGGTCATTTCGAAGGCCAAGCCAGCAATGGAGCGGTGTCGCTGACGCGCTGAACCTCCCGCAACGGGCCGATCAAGCGGCGCGTGCTCACAACGGAATATCGAGTGACTTAGCGACTGGCTTCGGCACCGGCGACACTGGCGCTGGGTTCGGAGCCAGCACGGGAGCGGCTGCGGGCTTTGCCGCCGGCGCTGCTGTTGTCACCGAAGGCGCCGCCGGCGATGGCGCAAATGCCGGCGCGGCTGCAGGCTTTGCCGCCGGCGCGACCGACGCCGTCGTGGGCGGCGCCGGTGTCGCGACTTGCGGCGGCGGCGCCGACGGGAGCACCGGTTTAGCGACGGCAGTTGGGGTCGGTGTCGGCGCGGAGGACGGCGCCGCTATCCGTGGCGCCGGTGCGGGCGGCCGCGGCGGTTGCGGCGGCACGGGCCTGGCCATGGAATTGGTCATGGAAGGTGCTGTCGAAGGCGGTGCGGCCGAGGGGGTCGTCGATGCCGTGGTCGAAGGCGCGGCCGGCGCCGGCGGCGGCTTGATGTTGGGCGTCATCTTGGGCGCCGCATTGGGCGCTTGCTGCAAAGAGGCCTGCGGCGGCGGTTGGATCGTCTGCGGCTGCGAAATTGTCTGTTGCGGCGGCTGCGCCGTGTTCTGTTGCGCCGGGTTCTGTTGCGGGTTGTCCTGCTGCGACAGCGGTTGCGGCGGCTGCGGCTCCGGCTCGCCGGCATATTTCGTCATGAACGTATGGGCGCTGGCGAGGAGCTTGCCGCCGTCGACCTTCTGCTCCTTCATCTCCTTGACCCATTTCTCGACGACCGGCTCGGTGAGCTTGCGCCAATGCGCGACCGCTTCCGGCAGCAGCGTGACGATGGCGTCGCCGCCGCGCGCCACGCCGTCGGCGACGCCTGCCGCCTCGATGTCCCACATCGCGCCGGCCATGCCGGCGGCGACCTGACCCGAATTACTGTCGATCACCGCCTTGAGATCGCGCGGCAGGCGGTCATAGGCGGCGCTGTTCATCGCCAGGACGAAGGTCGTGCTGCTCGGCGAGGTCTCCGAGAATTCGGTGTGGGTCTTGAGCAGATCGTTGAGCCGCAGCGCCGGCATGATGTGCCAGGGATCGAGACAGCCTTCGATGACGTTTTGATTGACCGCAAGCGCAAGCTGCCCGGTCGGCATCGGCACCGGCTGCGCCCCGAGCAGGTGCAAGGCCTCGCCGGCGCGCTGCGTCGGCACGTGGATTTTCAGATCCTTGATGTCCTCGACGGTGCGGATCGGCTGATTGGCGTGCATGACGCCGCGATCGGTACAGGAAAAACAGAGCGGACGGATTTCGCGGAATTCGTCTTTGAGATTAAGCGCGGCGAAATCCTGCAGCGCCTTCGAACTGACCAGCGCCCGGCGCGACGGCACGAACGGCAGATCGAACATTTCGATCTTGGGGAAGCGCCCCGGCGTGAGGCTTGGCGCCGTCCAGACGATATCGGCGTCGCCGTCACGCGCCTGATCGAACAGCCGCGCCGGTGCGCCGCCGAGCTGCATCGAGGGAAAAATGTCGATGCGGATGCGGCCGCCGGAATCCGCCTGCACCTTGCGCGCCCAGGGCACGATGAATTTGTCGTGCGCGCTCGACACCGAGGACATGAAATGGTGCAGCTTGAGCACCGCCTGCGGCGCATCCGCGCGCGCCAGCCGCAAGACGGCAGGCGCCGCGAGCACTGCCGCAGTCGAGGCGAGGCAAGTGCGGAGGCAAGAGCGGAGGAAAGTGCGCCGGGCAATTCGCATCACATTCCTCGTCGCCCCTCCCTCAAAGTCCTCTTACGGCGGGTCGCGCACTACCATGCGTCTTGCGCCGGCACGGATCAGTTGCGGCGCGACGGGCGATCGTGATCGTCGCGATGGTCGTTGTTGCCTGTGCGGATCATATTGACCACGACGCCGGGCGTCTGAGCCGCCGCGGCTCCCGCATGTGCCTCGGCTGAGCGCCGCTCGTAATTGCGGTAGGACAAATAGCCGAGCGGCAGGCAGCCGAGATAAGCGAGAGTGCCGGCCGTGAGCACGATCCACGGATAAGCGATCAAGAGCGCGATGCTCAGCACCACCAGCACGATCAGCGGGCCGACCATTTCCGGCGGCACGCGGGTGCCGACGCGCTTGCCGGAAAATACCGGCAGCCGCGATACCATCAACAGCGCAATCGCAAGCGTGTAGAGCAGCGTCAGCCAGGTCAAGAAACCGGACCGCGGCACGCCGAGGAAAACCAGATAGATCGGCAACAGCACGGTGATCGCGCCGGCCGGCGCCGGAATGCCGACGAAGAAATTGGCCGCCCAGGCCGGACGATCCGGATCCTCGCTCATGACATTGAAGCGCGCGAGGCGAAGGCTGCCGCAAATGGCGAACACCATGGCGGCAATCCAGCCGGCGGATTTCAGATCGTGCAGGTCCCAGAAATAAAGCATGAGTGCCGGCGCGACGCCGAAATTGACGAAGTCGGACAGGCTGTCGAGCTCGGCGCCGAAGCGCGAGGTCCCTTTGAGAAACCGCGCCAGGCGGCCGTCGAGACCGTCCAGGATCGCGGCAAAGACGATGGCCGCGACCGCCAGCACATAGCGGCTCTCGAACGCCATGCGGATCGCGGTCAGCCCCGCGCACAGCGCCAGCAGCGTCACCACATTGGGCGCCAGCGTTCGCACCGGAATGCGGCGGAACCGCCGCCGCCGCGGATCGCCAAAACTTTTCGGCAGGATGGCCACGTTTATACCTCGCTTCTTGTAACTATAGCGGTTTCCGCCCGCCCCCGCCACGCGGCATGCCTGCGTCGTTAACGCGCTTTGACGCGACGACTACGGATGTCGCTCGCTGTATTTCCGCCTGCGTTCGAGTCCCGTCCATCAGGAACAAGGATTTCTGCTTGGTAACGCTTGCCCCGACAATTTCGAGTAGGGCCACACGCTGCTTTGCGTCGCGCTGAGCAATCTTATCTTCGGCGAGCAGTTCCAACAGTCCGTGAATCTTACGAACGGTCGCCAAAAGTTTCGGTGGAGTTTCACTCATCAGATTCCTTCCCCAGTTCGGAAAATCGGATGGAATTGAAATGACGAGTTGTGGCTGCTTGGAATTGCCTGTCAGGAGTTCCGCAGATTTCAACTTCTTGACCAGGCCGCTTAGATCGCCCTTGTCTATTCCACACTCGTTAGTGATCATTTTCTGCATCCTTGTGCCATCCATTAGAAGAATGGCCTTCGCCTTCTTGCCCGTCGCACTCCCGGCAATGTCGCGAAGCGACTCACGTAGCTTCTTATCGCGCTGCGCGATGGCTGGTTCAGCGATCAACCGGAGAAGATCGCGCATCTCAGCCAAAACGTGCAGCATTTGCGCAGAGTGGTCGCTCATCCTTTCTCCTTGCCAATAGTGTCGAGAAAATTCGAAGGCACAGGAAACACGACCTTGGGGTGCGTGTCGTCAGGACCGATCAATTCTGCCTCGCGCAACGCCTTGACTAGGCGGCTCAAGTTTCCACGGTCGATCCCACAATGCTTCTGAATGGCAGCTTGTGATCGTGTCCCGTCCGTGAGAACGCTGCTTCGGCTTTCTGTTTGCTATTGCCAATGATCTGATGAAGCGATGTTCGAAGTCGCTCATCACGCTTTGCGAGCGCGGGCTCGGCCATTAGGCGCAAAAGATCGCGTATTTCTCGTAGGAGTTCTGTGTCCTCAACCATAAGGCGAAGATACGATCCTAAAACTCCATGTCAAATCTTAATGTGACCGCCAAAACTCCCGGCGGTTCTAATGGACTCACGCTTTGATAGCTGGACGGCGTCGGCCGCCAACCCCGCAAGTCTACTTCCCCCACCAACAAATATCCCCTGATCGATGGGGCGGGCGCTTTATACAAGGTGCGTCAATGCCCCTACTCTAGGTGACGCGGAACGTGCGTCCCGGGTCGGCCAAGGCGAGATCGGCAATGACCGTTTCGCCGGCGATCGCAGTCTGGCCCTCGGCGGCAAGCGGCCGCGTGCCTTCGGGCAGATAGACATCGACGCGCGAGCCGAAACGGATCATGCCGATGCGCTGGCCGGCGGCGACCGCTTCGCGCTCGCGCGCAAACGGCACGATGCGCCGCGCCACGAGGCCCGCGATCTGCACGGCGGCGATGCGCCTTCCGTTCGGCATGGCGATGACGAAGGCGTTGCGCTCGTTGTCCTCGCTGGCTTTGTCGAGATCGGCGCTGAGGAATTTGCCGGGACGATAGACGATGCGCTCGATGCGGCCGGTGACGGGGCTGCGGTTGATGTGGCAATCGAACACGCTCATGAAAATGGAAACGCGCGGCAGCGGCCGCTCGCCGAGCTCGAGCTCTTTCGGCGGTATCGCATTGACGATCTGGCTGACGCGGCCGTCGGCGGGCGACACCACGATGCCGTCGCGCACCGGCGTGACGCGTTGCGGGTCGCGGAAGAAATAGGCGCACCAGATCGTCAAGAGCGTCGCCAGCCAGCCGAGCGGCGGCCACAGCCAGAGCAGGACGATGCTGGCAAAAGCAAAGCCGCCGACGAAGGGATAACCCTCCGGATGGATCGGCACCAATTGCTTGCGGATCGAGTCGATGACGGACATGCGGGATAGCTTAGAGCACCCCTTGTGCCGATACGGCAGTCGTAATCAGCGTCCTTAGTCGGGGGCGAAAGCGGTACTGCAAGGAGGCGAAACCAGCAACCTCGTCCGCGCCACCCTCCCGTGTCACCATTTGCTCCAACTATCGGGCAGCGTCAAAAAACTATAATACCGCGGCTGTAGCAATGCTAAGTTGCATCTGGATTTGCCACCGTCGCTGCGGCGATCAGCCACCGTTGCGTGGAAAACTTAACCTTTCGAATCTTTCAGGAGCGATGAATGAGCGTCGCTGTCGTCAAGTCCAATCGCAGAACGGATATCATCGCGGGCATCGCCACCTTCACCGCGATGTCCTACATCATTTTTACCAATCCCGTCGTGCTTGAGCCTACCGGCATGGCGGCGGGCCCGGTTTTGCTGTGGACCTGCCTGATCGCGTTCGCCGCCAGCGCGGTTGCGGGATATTGGCTCGACACGCCGACCGCACTCGCCTGCGGCATGGGATTGAATTTGTTCCTGGCCCAATATGCCGACAGCCGGCACGTGCCCTGGGAGCACCTGCTTGCCACATGCGGCGTGGTTTCCCTGATGGTCTTTTTGCTGTCACTCGCGCCCGCACGCAAGAATCTGGTTCAGGCCATTCCGCCGCAGATTTTTGCTGCCATCAAAGCCGGCGTCGGGGGCCTTCTGGTTAAAGTCTCGATCACAGCAACTAGAGACGTCGCGCTCACGCCTGTCGCGGGTACCACCGGCACAATCGGCTACCACGTGACAATTTTTGCCTTTCTCGCCGGCCTCGCCACCATCCTTATCGTCAAGGCCATCTGCGCTCTCTACGTAAAAAGAATCCGAACGACGCGGCAAATGTGGAAATTCTGGATTCCTCGTCTCTCGTCCTGTCGGTTTTGGTAATGATCCCGGTCTGCCTGTGGCTGCACCTAGCCAAGCAAATGAACCCCGCTCCCGGTTTGTATTGGATTTGGTCCGGGCCGAACGCGCCATTGGATAAGCTTTCCGATCCCCAATACTGGTTCGAATGTCTGCCGTTCGCAATCGCTGTCTTTTTCATCATGATGATGGATATCGCGGGCAGCCCGGTGGAATATCTTCGGAAGGGCAATCCGGGCGAAAAACTGCCGGACGCAGAGAAGAGCACCATCATCGAACATAGTCTCTGGACCGACTCGGCATTCAACATCCTTGCTCCAGTCGCTGGCGTCTCGCCAGTGGTCTACTACGCCGAAAACCATGTGGGATGGAATGCCGGCGGGCGCTCCGGCTGGACGGCGGGCACCGCTGCGGTGGGCTTTCTGATCTTTGCCGTCATCGGCGCGGTCTCGATCAAATACGGCTGGCCGATATCTGAGTGGATACCGAAATTCGCCGTCATGCCGGCCCTGTTCTTTGTTGGGCTGATGATCATCGCCGGATCCTTCGCGCAGAGATTCAAGCCGCCTGTTCCGGTCGCGGGCACAACACCCGCAGCCGGGGCAGGATCAGCGAGCAGCCGCTCGGCCGCGTATTGTTCTTCTTGCCGGCGGCAATCACCGTGGTGGTTGTGACCAATACGTCGTCCTTCGACACGGCCATTGCCGCGGGCATTCTCAGCTACGCCTTGATTGCGTCGCTGCCGACGGAATTCGTCGGCGAGCCGGAGTTCTGATCTCACCGGCGAGGATGACAGCGACCGGCGCGGACGGCTAGCGCTCGTCTATTTGGGGGCGGCCGTGGTCCTGATTCTCAATTTCGCCCTGCTGAAATAGACCTAGTTCGGCGGAGCTTGGGACGAGCTTGTGCCAAGAGCGGCTGCTATCAGCAATTTTTTGAACGCAATATTCCGCCGCATCCGCGGCCGGCAGGAGGTCCTCGCCGCTGGGCCGCGTTCTGGCAATGGCGGCGGATTGCGATTGGGCGCGCCGGTATCATCCTCGGTTTCGGCGAGGATCTCGCGGGCCATCTGCGCCTCGCGCTGGCGATTCCACATGCTCGCATAGAGCCCGCTTTGGGCGAGCAGCGCCGTGATGCGTGCCGCGCTCGACAATATTGCCGTGGTCGAGCACGAGAATCTCGTCGGCATCGACGATGGTCGACAGCCGATGCGCGATAACGAGCGTGGTGCGGTTGGCCGACACCCGGTTGAGCTCGTCCTGAATGTCCCGTTCGGTATGGCTGTCGAGCGCCGAGGTCGCCTCGTCGAGCAACAGGATCGGCGGGCCTTTCAGGATGGTGCGGGCGATGGCGACACGCTGCTTCTCGCCGCCCGACAATTTCAGGCCGCGCTCGCCGACCTCGGTCTCGTAACCCTTGGGCGCGCGCGCGGATGAAGCCGTCGATTTGCGCCTGGCGTGCGGCCTCCTCGACCTCGGCGTCGCTCGCATCCCAGCGGCCGTAGCGGATGTTGTAGCGGATGGTATCGTTGAACAGCACGGTATCCTGCGGCACCATGCCGATGGCGGCGCGCAGCGACGTCTGCGTCACGCCGCGGATGTCCTGGCCGTCGATCAGGATGCGGCCGCCGCTGACGTCGTAGAAGCGAAACAACAGCCGCGAGATCGTCGATTTGCCGGCGCCGGACGGACCGACAATGGCCACTCTGTGTCCCGCCGCGACCTCGAAGCTCAGGCCCTTGAGGATCTGCCGGTCCGGATCATAAGAAAACGAGACGTTGTCGAAGCGGATGGCGCCGGCCGTGACGCGCAACGGCGGCGCGCCCGGCTTGTCCTCGATCTCAGGGTGGCGTTCGAGAACCTTGAACATGGTCTCGATATCGATCAGCGCCTGTTTGATCTCGCGATAGACCATGCCCATGAAATTCAGCGGCACGTAAAGCTGGATCATCATGGCATTGATCATGACGAAGTCGCCGACCGTGTTGGTGTGCTGCTCGATGCCGTAGGCGCACAAGATCATCACCGCGGCGAGCCCGATGGTGAAAATCACCGCCTGCCCGGCATTCATCACCGTCAGCGACACGTAGGCTTTGACGCTGGCGTCCTCGTAACGCGCCATCGAGCGGTCGTAGCGCTTGGCTTCGCGCTCTTCGGCGGAGAAATATTTGACGGTCTCGTAATTGAGCAGCGAGTCGATCGCTTTCGCATTGGCGTCGCTGTCGCTCTCGTTCATCTTGCGGCGGATGCCGATCCGCCACTCGGTCGCGACATAGGTGAACCACATATAGACCGCGACGGTGAGGCCGATGACGGCGACATAGCGCCAGTCGAAATGAAACAGCAGGACGGCTGTGATCATCACCAGCTCGACGATGGTCGGCGCCAGCTGCAGCAGGATCATGCGCACGATGGTCTCGATGGCGTTGCGGCCGCGCTCGAGCACGCGCGTCAGGCCGCCGGTCTTGCGCTCGAGATGAAAGCGCAGCGACAAGAGATGGATATGCTCGAAGGTGAGCATGGCGAGGCGGCGCACCGCGTTCATCGCCACCTTGGCGAATATGCCGTCGCGCCATTGCGTGAGCAGCGCCATGACCACGCGCACGCCGCCATAAGCCAGCGTCAGCACCACCGGCGCGGCGAACACCCAGACCAGCCAGTTGTTGGGATCCACCGGCGCCGTGCCGCGGCCGGCGAGCGCGTCCGTCGCCCACTTGAAGGTGAACGGCACCGCCATCGTGGCGAATTTGGCGAGGAACAGGAGCACGGTGGCGAACACCACGCGCGCTTTGAGGTCGGACCGGTCGGCCGGCCAGATATACGGCCACAGCTCGACGAGCGTAGACAGCAAGGTCCCGCCATCCTCGCGTTGGGGGCGCTCCATCGGCCGTTGCAACTCTCTCATCGAAGCTTTCTTTTGGAAGCTCTTGTTTCTTTTGGAAGGTCGTGGCCGCCCCTTTACCCGCGGTCGTCCCTCCCGCACCGCCTATTGACCGTCATATAGCCATTCTTGGCCGGTTCCGCACCGGCAGGACTGCCGGCAAAGTGCTTGCAGGCCTTGCGAATCGAGGCCACATCTAGCGCCCAAAGAGTGACAGGCGATGAGCAAAATCAACGCGGTTTGCGTCTATTGCGGCTCGAGCACGGGCTCCGATCCGGCCTTTGCCCAGGCTGCCAAGGCACTTGGCAAAGCGCTGGCGCAGAACGGCGTGCGGCTGGTCTATGGCGGCGGCTCGGTCGGCATGATGGGCACGCTCGCCCGCGCCGTCCTCGAAAACGGCGGCCAGGTGACGGGCATCATCCCGGAATTCCTCACCGGCAAGGAGCGGCCGAAGCCGCTGACCGACGACATGATCGTCACCCGCGACATGCACGAGCGCAAGCGCAAGATGTTCGAGCATGCCGACGCCTTCGTGGCGCTGCCCGGCGGCATCGGCACCTTGGAAGAACTGGTCGAGCAGCTCACCTGGGCGCAAATCGGCCAGCACAAGAAGCCGGTGCTGCTCGCCAATATCAACGGCTTCTGGGAGCCGTTCCGCACGCTGGTCGATCACATGGACAAACTCGGCTTCATCTATAGCGGCCTCAATCGCGATCTGCTGATGGCCGACCGCGTCGAGGACATTCTGCCGAAGCTGCGCGCGGCGGCGCATCACGTCGACGACGCCGACACCGAAATGGCGGTGCCGGCCGAGAAGATGTGAATACTTTTCGTCATTCCGGGTCCGAGCAAAGCGAGGAACCCGGAATCCATAGCCCCGGCGCTGGGAGTATGGATTCCGGGTTCGCGGGCTAACGCCCGCGCCCCGGAATGACGGAGGCAGTACCTTAAGCCGGCGCGCCGGATTTCACGAGCTTATAGACGATGGAATCCATCAGCGCCTGGAACGAGGCGTCGATGATGTTGGCGGAGACGCCCACTGTGGTCCAATGGTCGCCGGTCTCGTCGCCGCTTTCGATCAGAACGCGCGTCACCGCCTGCGTGCCGCCATTGAGGATACGCACGCGATAATCGGTGAGCGTGAGCCCGGTGATGAAGCTCTGATATTTGCCGAGATCCTTGCGCAGCGCGAGATCGAGCGCATTGACCGGGCCGATGCCTTCGGCGACCGAGATCAGTTCCTCGTCGCCGACTTTGATCTTCACCACCGCCTGGCTCACCGTCACCGGCTCGCCCTTGGCGTTGGTGCGCTTCTCGACATTGACGTCGAATTTCTCGACGTCGAAATAATGCGGCACCTGGCCGAGCAAGCGCCGCGCCAGGAGCTCGAACGAGGCGTCGGCGGCTTCATAGGCATAGCCGATCGCCTCGCGCTCCTTGACCTCGTCGAGAAGCCGCGCGACGCGCGCGTCGTTCTTGTCGATCTTGAGCCCGATGCGGTCGAGCTCGGCAAGCACATTGGAGCGGCCGGCTTGATCCGACACGAGCAACTTCCTCTTGTTGCCGACGCGCTCCGGCGCGAACATGCTCGTAGGTGGCCGGCTCCTTGACGATGGCGGAGGCATGAATGCCGGCCTTGGTGGCAAACGCGCTCTCGCCGACATAGGGCGCGTGGCGGTCCGGCGAGCGGTTCAACAACTCGTCGAGCGCATGCGCCACCCGCGCGAGACGCGCCAGCGCTTCGTCCGACACGCCGATATCGAATTGATCCGCGTATTCCGGCTTCAGCTTCAGCGTCGGAATGATGGAGGTGAGATTGGCATTGCCGCAGCGCTCGCCGAGCCCGTTCAGCGTGCCCTGGATCTGCCGCGCGCCGGCGCGCACCGCGGCGAACGAATTCGCCACCGCCTGTTCGGTGTCGTTATGGGCGTGAATGCCGACATGATCGCCCGGGATTTTTCGGCACACTTCGCCGACGATGCGCTCCACCTCGTGCGGCAGCGTGCCGCCATTGGTGTCGCACAGCACCACCCAGCGCGCGCCCTCTTCGTAAGCGGCCTGCGCGCAGGCGAGCGCATAAGCCGGCTTGGCCTTGTAGCCGTCGAAGAAATGCTCGCAGTCGAGCAGCACTTCGCGGCCCATGTCGCGATCAGTGGCCTTGGCGGCGCGCACCGAATCGCGGATCGAGGCGAGGTTTTCCTCTTCGGTGGTCTCGAGCGCGACGCGCACGTGATAGTCCCAGGATTTGGCGACAAAGCAGATCGCGTCGGCCTGCGCATCGAGCAGCGCGACCAGGCCGGGATCGTTCGAGGCGGAGCGGCCCGGCCGCCGCGTCATGCCGAACGCGGTGAACTTCGCCCGCATCGGCCGCTTTTGGGCGAAGAAATCGGTATCGATCGGATTGGCGCCGGGATAGCCGCCTTCGACATAATCGATGCCGAGCTCGTCGAGCATGCGCGCGATCGCAAGCTTGTCGGCCAGCGTGAAGTCGACGCCATTGGTCTGCGCGCCGTCACGCAGCGTGGTGTCGAACAAATAAAGCCTTTCACGCGGCATGAGAGAGCCTCACCAGAGATGATAGTTCGACGCCAAAGCGACGGCGATCAATATGGCGACCAGCGCGACCACCACATGGTGCGTGCGCAGGCCGAAGAAAGTGGGGCGTGGTTCGGTCATGAGAAATCCTCAGCCGTGATAAAGCCGATAGGCGGTGACCAAACTGATGATGACCGCGCCGGCGATCACCGCATATTTCAGGATCAAATAATAAAGCCAGTGGCGCGGGAACGGCGTCTCGGGACCCTTCATGATGCGCTCTCCTTGCTTCCGTCCTTGGTGGCGTCTTCGGCGCCGAGCGGCTTGACCATGGTCGTATTGGCGAGCCATTCGCCGTTGAGCGACACCGTGTTGCGGCTGTTGGCGGTGTAGCCGCGCTTCTCGAAAAAGCCACGCGCGGTGTCGCTGGCGTCGACCGTGAGCTCCTTGGCGCCGCGCGCGCCGGCGAGCTTCTCGAGCGCATCGCACAGCATCGTGCCCGCACCCTGCCCGGTCGCGGCCGGATGCACATAGAGCATGTCGATGCGGTTGTTGCCGGCGAGCGCGGCGAAGCCAACTGCGGCGCCGCCGAAGGTCGCAACCAGCGTCAATTCACCGGCGAGCTTGGCCGCGAACTCTTCTTCATCGTCGGCGGCCGACGCCCAGGCCTCTTGCTGCGCGGCGCTGTAATCGTCGGCGGTGAGGTCCTCGATACTGGCGCGAAAGATTTCCGCCAGAAACGGCGCGTCGGTCGGCAGCATCGGCCGCATGGCGAGTTTTGGCGTCTCGCGGGCGTTCATCGCGCGATCTCCCAGGTGGTGCCGTCCTTGGAGTCCTTGAGCACGACGCCCATATTCGCGAGTTCGTCGCGGATGCGGTCGGATTCCTTGAAGTCCTTCACTTTGCGCGCGGCATTGCGCGCTTCGATCAAGCCCGCAACTTTGCCTTCATCGACCGCGAGCGACGCCGGGCGGAACGCCGACCATGCAGCGGGTGTGCCCTGCAGCAGACCGATCAGCTGCGCGCTGGCCTTGAGGCATGCTGCGGCAGGCTTTGCGCCTTTCGTCGCCTCGCTGCGCAGTTCGTGCAAAGCCGCGAGCGCCTTCGGCGTATTGAGATCGTCGGTAAGCGCCTCAAGCGCGTCGGCACAGAGATAGCCGGGCACGGCGTCGCCGGTCACAGCGTACCAATGATCGAGCGTCTTTTGCGCCTCGCGCAAGCCCGTGAGCGTCCAACTGATCGGCTGGCGATAATGCGTCTGCAGCATTGTCAGACGCACCGCCTCGCCGGGCCAATCCTTCAACAGCTCGTTGATCGTGATGAAATTGCCGAGCGACTTCGACATCTTCTCGCCTTCGACCTGCAGGAAGCCGTTGTGCATCCAATAATTCGCCATTACCGGCGTGTGGAAGGCGCAGCGCGATTGCGCGATCTCGTTTTCATGGTGCGGAAAGACGAGGTCGATGCCGCCGCCATGGATGTCGAACTCTTCGCCGAGATGTTTCCACGACATCGCCGAGCATTCGATATGCCAGCCCGGCCGGCCCGGCGTCTTGATGCCCGCAGGCGACGGCCAAGCCGGCTCGCCCGGTTTTGACGGCTTCCACAAAATGAAATCCTGCGGGTCTTTCTTGTAGGGCGCGACTTCGATGCGCGCGCCGGCGATCATCTCGTCGAGCGGCCGCTTCGAGAGTTTTCCGTAGTCCGGCATCGACGGCACACTGAACAGCACATTGTCTTCGGCGATATAAGCGTTGCCCGAAGCAACGAGCCGCTCGATCAGCGTGCGCATTTCGGCGATGTGCTCGGTGGCGCGCGGCTCGACGGTCGGCGGCAGGCAGCCGAGCGCCGAGACATCGGCGTGGAATTGTTTGTCGGTCTTTTCGGTGACCTTGCGGATCGCCTCGTTCAGCGGCAGCGCCGGATATTCCTCGGCGGCGCGCGCGTTGATCTTGTCGTCGACGTCGGTGATGTTGCGCACGTAGGTGACATGCTCGGCGCCATAGAGATGCCGCAGCAGGCGGAACAGCACGTCGAACACGATCACCGGCCGCGCATTGCCGATGTGCGCGTAGTCATAGACCGTCGGCCCGCACACATACATGCGCACATTGGCGGGGTCGATCGGCGTAAAAACCCGCTTCTCGCGCGTCAGCGTGTCGTACAGTTTCAATTCCATTGCACCGGTCTCATGCGCACTGATCTCATGTCACCGAATCAAATCGTACACCGCGGGCCTGCTGGCCGGGCGTCTGTCGGTCTCGAGCGATGAGAAAAGACGGCCGCAGCCAGCGATGTCGCTAGCTAATAATTCCCCGGCAGATGCCGAAAACGCTGCGGAACCCGTACATGGCGGCGCACAATGATGGGTCGGGCGCGACGCGTCAAGGCCTGCCACCAGTCGATGCGCCCTCGACTGTCACCACGCCGCCACGGGACTTGAGAAATCGCCCGGCGGCCTGTGGAAACGCCACGGCCGTCACGCGAATGCGTTGCTCATCAATGCAAATCATGAGAGCGAACCGCCGCGGTTCGCGCCGTCGAATTCACCTCACTTAACGGAAGCTTAACCCCGCAGCATCATTTTCTAACGCCATCGGGGTGGGGCCGAATTGGCCGGGTCTGTCATGTCGACAACCGGGTCGCGAAGTGGCTGCACCGGTTGGGGGAACCATGCGTTTCGCGACCGCGCTCAGTGCAGCGATTGCCTTGCTTTTGAATGCCACCATCTTCAGCGCCGTCTCTGCGCGCGCGGAAAAACGCATCTTCATTATCGCCAATGACGACGGCTATGGCGTCGACAATTGCCTGACCTCGGGCGGGCCGTGCGGCGCGGCCGTGGCGAACTCCTATTGCCACGCGCGCGAGTTCGCGCAGGCGACCGCGTTCCGCAAGGTCGACCGCGACGACATCACCGGTGCTATCCCGACCAGCGATTCGAACTCCTGCCACGGCGGCGCCTGCGATAATTTTGTCGCCATCGAGTGCTCGCGCTGATCTTTCGGAGTGCCGTCTTCCGCTCTGCGGAACGCGCTTCATCAAAAATTATGCATTATCAAAATTTTTGAAGCAGCCGACGCTGCTGAGCAAGAATTTGCTCATTTTCCGTGAGCGGCTTGGCGTCTCCGCATACCGTTGCACCGGGCTATAAACTCGTTCATCCTCGCCGGCGCTGTGTTTGACCTCGAGTGGGCGCGGGGGCGCGACACGCGAACATCTAAACCCATAGGTGATCGATGGGTGGACAAGAAGCGAGGGAACGCGACGTCGAAGACGATGTCGCACAGGCGGCAGCCGTGAGTGACCAGGCGCCGCTGAAACTCGAACAGTTCCTGCCCTATCAGCTTCAGGTCGTTGCAACCCTGATGTCGCAAGCCCTGTCGCGGGTCTATGCGCGGCACTACCGCCTCGGCATCGCGGAGTGGCGGGTGCTGGTGGCGCTCGGACAATTCGGCTGGATCAACGGCAAGGCGATCTGCACCCACACCCACATGCACAAGACCAAGGTGTCGCGGGCGGTCGCGATCCTGGAACGGCGCAAGCTGATCGCGCGGCGCGCTAATCGCGCCGACATGCGCGAGTCGCTGGTCGCGCTGACGCCGGCCGGGCACGCGATCTACCAGGAACTCGCCCCGCATGCGATCGAATTCGCCCGCCGCCTCACCGAGATCCTGACGCCGAGCGACCGCGACGCTTTCCATCGCGCGCTCAAGCAGCTCACCGACCGTTCCGCGCAACTTGTGGCGGAGGTGATCGAGGAAGACGGCGGCGTGGAGGAACCGTGAAGCTCTATTCGTATTTCCGCTCGTCGGCCGCCTACCGGGTCCGCATCGCGCTCAATCTCAAAGGCATCGCCTACGACACGATCCCGATCCATCTGATCAAGGATGGCGGCCACAACAAGCGGCCGGAATTCCGCGCCGTCAATCCGCAGATGCGCGTTCCGGTGCTGGTGACGCCGCACGGCGATATCCTCACGCAATCGCTCGCCATCATCGAATATCTCGACGAGACGCATCCCGAGCCGCCGCTCCTGCCCAAGGAGCCGATTGCACGCGCCAAGGTCCGCGCACTCGCCGAGTTGATCGCTTGCGATATTCATCCGCTGAACAATACCAGCCCGCTGCGTTATCTGAAGCGCGACATGGGCCAGGAGCAGAGCGCGATCGACACCTGGTATCATCATTGGGTGATAACGGGCTTCGAGGCACTCGAAGCGATGATCGGTGAAGGCCCCTATCTCTGCGGCAAAGAGGTCACGCTTGCCGACACCTGCCTGGTGCCGCAGGTCGCTAACGCGCGGCGGCTGAAAGTGCCGCTCGACAAGTTCCCGAAGATCGTCGCCGCCGACACTGCCTGTCTCAAGCTTGCAGCCTTCGACAAGGCGCGGCCGGAAAATCAGCCGGACGCCGAGTAGCCAAGCGCTCACAACGCCGGCAACGCCGCGATTGACAAACTCCGCCTTCACATTTTAACCACCATTCCGGGGCTTGATCCGCAACCCCGACCAACCGGGGCCGGAACCCTCAATGCTCAATGAATTGAGCGGCTTAGGCCGAAGCATTGCGCCGAAGGCCGTGTTGCCGCGCGCCGCAGTGCGAGGCGCGCTTGGCGTCGTGTTCGGCTTACTCGTCGGCTCGACCGCGGCATTAGCGCAGGGCGTGCAACAGCAATATCTGCCGCCGCCCAATCAGCAGCCGGCCGCGAACCAGCCTACAAGCCAGCCAATGGCCAGCCAGCCGGCGGCAAATCCGCCGCCAGCGAGCCAGCCGGGCGCGAACCAGGCGTCGTCGAATCCGGTCTGTGTGCGGCTGCAGGCGCAGCTTGCCTCGGTCGATCAAGGCGCGGCCGACCCGGCGCGCGCCGAACAGATCAAGCGCGCCGACGACGCCATCGCCAAGCAGCAAGCCGAGCTCGACCGCGCGGTATCCCAGGCGCACAAACAAGGCTGCGCCGGCGAAGGTTTCTTCGCCCTGTTCTCGGCGCTGTCGCCGCAATGCGGGCCGATCACCTCGTCGATCCAGCAGATGCGCGGCAGTCTCGACCGCATGATGAGCGAAGAGCAGCAGCTCAAGACCGGCGGCGACGCGCAGGACGGCCAGCGCCGCGCTTTGATCGGCGCCTTGGCGCAGAACAATTGCGGCGCCCAATATGCGTCCGCCGCATCGCAGTCGGGTCCGGCCGGTTTCTTCGATGCCTTGTTCGGCAACGGCACCATCGTCAATCCGACCGGCGACGGCGCGCCGTCCGGCACCTTCCACACCGTCTGCGTGCGCACCTGCGACGGCTATTATTTCCCGATCTCGTATTCGACCAATGCGAGCCGTTTCGCCGACGACGAGAAATCCTGCCAGCGGCTATGCCCGGCGAGCGAGGTCGCGCTCTACTCGTTCCGCAATCCCGGCGAAGGCATGGATCAGGCGGTGTCGAATACCGGACAGATGTACACTGCGCTGCCGAACGCTTATCGCTACCGCAAGGAAGTGACGGCCGGCTGTTCCTGCCGCCGCGCAGGCCAGAGCTGGGGCGAGGCGCTGAAGAACGCCGACGACGCGACCACCCTCGAACAAGGCGATATCGTCGTCACCGATCAGACCGCAAAGACGCTGTCGCAACCGCCGAAGCAAGGCGGCAGGGCCGGAGCGGCCGCGGTACCGGCCGCCGCGAGCCCGGCGAATACCAACGCCGCGGCTTCTACGCCCCCGACGACCAGCACCGATCCGTCAAAGCGCGTCGTACGCACGGTCGGACCACCGTTCCTGTCGGCGGGGCAAATGCAGATGCAACAGCAGCAGCCGCAATTGCAGCAGCCGCAGCGCTGATGGCTTTTATCGGAGCATGATCTTTTCCGAAAACCGGTACCCACTTTTCGGGATCATGCTCTAGAAATCCGAGCTTCCGGCTTTCGCCATCGCCGCGCCTTTGACCAGCGTGCGGTCGGGCTGCAGCGCGATGCCGGGATCATTGAAGCGATTGACGATCGGATAGCGGCGGTCGCGGCCGAAATTCTTGAGAGTCACTTTCACGCCCGGCGCGGCTTGGCGGCGCTTGTATTCGGCGAGATAGAGCATGCGTTCGACTTTGAGCACGGTGTCGCGGTCGAATCCCGCGGCGACGATGGTCGCGGTCGGCTCCTCGCGCTCGACCAGCCGCTCCAGAATCTGATCGAGGATGTCGTAGGGCGGCAGGGAATCCTGATCGGTCTGGTTCTCGCGCAATTCGGCGCTCGGCGCCCGGGTGATGACGTTCTCCGGAATGACCTCGCCGTCCGGACCGCGCGCGCCAAACGGCTTCCAGCGGTTGCGCAGTTGCGACAGCCGATAGACTTCGGACTTGTAGAGATCCTTGATCGGATTGAAGCCGCCGTTCATGTCGCCATAGAGCGTGGCATAGCCGACCGACATTTCCGACTTGTTGCCGGTGGTCACGACCATGGCGCCGAATTTATTGGAGATCGCCATCAGGATGACGCCGCGGGCGCGCGCCTGCAGATTTTCCTCGGTGACGTCGCGCGCCGAACCCTGAAACACGCCGGCAAGCGCGGTTTCGAGACCTTTCACGGCGCTTTCGATCGGCACGATGTCGTAGCGCACGCCGAGCGCGCGCGCGATCGCCTCGGCATCGTCGCGCGAGGCCTGCGACGTGTAACGGTACGGCAGCATCACGCAGCGCACGCGCTCGGCGCCCAAGGCATCCGTCGCCATCGCCGCGCACAACGCCGAATCGACGCCGCCGGAAAGACCGATGACGACGCCCTTGAAGCGGTTCTTGTCGACGTAGTCGCGCAGGCCAAGCACGCAGGCGGTGTAATCGGCCTTGTCCTCGTCCTCGGCCGGCGCGATCTCGCCGCGCGCACAGCGCCATTTGCCGTCGATGCGCGACCAATGCGTGGTCAAAATCGCTTCGCGGAAGGCTGGCAGCGCAAACGCCACCGAGCGGTCGGCGTTGAGCGCAAAGGATGCGCCGTCAAAGACGAGCTCATCCTGGCCGCCGAGTTGATTGATATAGATCAGCGGCAGCCCGGCTTCGGTGACGCGCGCAACGACGACATTGAGGCGGACTTCGCCCTTGTCGCGCCAATAGGGCGAGCCGTTGGGCACGAGCAGAATTTCGGCACCGGTCTCGGCCAGGCATTCGACGACATTCTCGTAATCGCCCCAGTCGGTCCAGGTATCTTCGCAGACCGGCAGGCCGAGCCGCACGCCGCGGAAGCTGACCGGACCGGGCAGCGGGCCGGCGGCGAAGACCCGCTTTTCGTCGAACACCCCGTAATTCGGCAGATTGACCTTGAAGCGCAGCGCCTCGATGCGGCCGCCGGCGAGCAGCGCATAGGCATTGTAGAGCTTGCCGTCCTCGACCCCGTCCTCAACCCATGGCGTGCCGATCAGCACCGCCGGGCCGCCGTCAGCGGTTTCGCGCGCCAGCGCCTCCACCGCAGCGCGGCAGGCCGCCTGGAAAGCGGGCTTGAGCACCAGGTCTTCCGGCGGATAGCCGGCGATGAACAATTCGGAAAAGGCGATGATATCGCCGCGGTCGCGCGCCGCCTGCGCCCGCGCCTTGCGGGCAAGCTCCAGATTGCCGGAAACGTCGCCGACGATCGGATTGAGCTGGGCAACCGTGATGGCCAGACGGTCGGCGGGACGGTCGTTCATAACCAAGCTTTAGCGCCGGAGCGTCCGGTCCGGCAATGGCTCAGCCACGCGCTCGGCGCGGCTCAGAGCGCGGCCACCTGCGGGATCGGCTTGGCCTTGGCCTGCCGCTCGGACTTGAGCAGATCGGCGAGGAGAAAGGCCAGATCGAGCGATTGTTCGGCATTGAGCCGCGGATCGCAGACCGTGTGGTAGCGGTCGTTCAGATCTTCTTCGCTGATGGCGCGGGCGCCGCCGGTGCATTCGGTGACATTCTGGCCGGTCATTTCCAGATGGACGCCACCGGCAATGGTGCCCTCGGCGTCGTGAACTTGAAAAAACGCCCGCACCTCTTTGAGGATCTGATCGAATGGCCGGGTCTTGTAGCCGGTAACGGACGAAATGGTATTGCCGTGCATCGGATCGCACGACCACACCACATTGCGCCCTTCCCGCTTCACCGCGCGCACCATCGGCGGCAAAAGCTCGGCGGCCTTGTCGGCGCCGACGCGGCAGATCAGCGTCAACCGGCCGGGCTCATGATCCGGATCGAGAATGTCCATCAGCTTGAGCAGTTCATCAGGCTTTTGCGTCGGCCCGGTCTTGATGCCGAGCGGATTTTTGATGCCGCGGCAGAATTCGACATGGGCGTGATCGGCCTGCCGGGTGCGGTCGCCGATCCACACCATATGGCCCGAGGTGCAGTACCAATCGCCGGTCGTCGAATCGACGCGGGTGAAGGCCTGCTCGTAGCCGAGCAGCAGCGCCTCGTGGCTGGTGAAGAAATCCGTCGTGCGCATTTCCGGATGCACTTCCGGATCGATGCCGCAGGCGCGCATGAAGTCGAGCGCTTCGGTGAGATGACCGGCCAATTCCTGATAGCGCTTGGACTGCGGCGAGTCCTTCACGAAGGACAGCATCCATTGATGGGCGTTCGACAGATTGGCGTAGCCGCCCGTCGAAAACGCGCGCAGCAGATTGAGCGTCGCCGCCGACTGGCGATAGGCCTCCAATTGCCGGCGCGGATCGGGCGTGCGCGCCTCGGGCGTGAACTCGGTGCCGTTGATGATGTCGCCGCGATAGACCGGAAGCTCCACCCCGTCGCGCTTCTCCACCGGCGAGGTGCGGGGCTTGGCGAATTGGCCGGCGACGCGGCCGACCTTCACCACCGGACAGGCCGCGGCATAGGTCAGGACGACGGCCATCTGCAGGAACAGGCGGAAAAAATCGCGGATATTATTGGCGCCGTGCTCGGCGAAGCTTTCGGCGCAATCGCCGCCTTGCAGCAGGAAAGCCTTGCCGGCCGCGACCTCTGCCAGCGCCTTTTTCAGATTGCGCGCCTCGCCGGCAAAAACCAGCGGCGGAAAGGTCGCAAGCTGCGCCTCGACATCGGCGAGCGCTTTCGGATCGGGATAATCCGGCATCTGTAGGCGCGGCTTGCCGCGCCAGGAGTCCGGGCCCCATTTCGGCATATTGGACCGGCTAGACATACCCATCTCCAAATTCCGTCATCGCCAGGCGGCCGCGGCGACGCGCAAAGAATGACGGCAACAAACGGCGGTCTTATACACGCGCAAGCTTCGCCGCGACAGCCCAACAAACCTTAAAGAAAGACCGCGAAACCCGTCTTTTGGGCGGCCTATTCGGCTGCTTCCTGCGCATAACTTGCGGTCTTTTTGCGCATGGTGACCAGCTCTTCGGCCGCCGTCGGATGCAGCGCGACGGTGGCGTCGAAATCAGCCTTGGTGGCGCCCATCTTCACCGCGACAGCGGCCAATTGGGCCATTTCGGCGGCTCCCTCGCCGACCACATGACAGCCGACCACCCTGTCGGTCATGCCGTCGACCACGAGCTTCATCAGGATGCTGGTAGCGCGGCCGGACAGCGTCGCCTTCATCGGCCGGAACATGGCTTTATAAATGTCGGTGCGCGGCAGCCGCGCGCGGGCTTCGGCCTCGGTGAGACCGACCACGCCGACTTCCGGCTCGGAGAACACCGCAGTCGGTACATTGGCGTGATCGACCTTGGTCGGCCGGCCGCCGAAGACGCTATCGGCAAAGGCGTGGCCTTCGCGAATGGCGACCGGCGTCAGATTGATGCGGTTGGTGACGTCGCCGACGGCGTAGATGTTCGGCGCCGACGTGCGCGAATAGTCGTCGACCGCGATGCCGCCGTTCCTGGCGAGCGTGACGCCGGCTTCCTGCAGTCCGAGCTTGCCGACATTGGGTACGCGGCCGGTCGCGAACATCACCTGGTCGGCGGGCACGCGATTGCCGTCCGAGACATGCACCGAATAATGCGCGCCGGCGCGTTCGATCGCCGTAATGGTGCGCTCGCAGACCACGCGAATGCCGCGCTGTTCGAGCTCGACCCGCAGATGCTGGCGCACATCGTCGTCGAAGCCGCGCAGGATCGCGGGGCCGCGATAAATCAAAGTCACCTGCGAGCCGAGCCCGGCAAAGATCCCGGCAAATTCCACGGCGATATAGCCGCCGCCCTGGATCACGATGCGGCGCGGCAACTCCTCGAGATGAAACGCATCGTTCGACGAGATCGCATGTTCGAGGCCCGGGATCGGATTGCCGAAGGTCGGCGTGCCGCCGGTCGCGATCAGGATATGACCGGTGCTCACGCGCTCGCCGTTCGTCAGTTCGATCGTGTGCGGGTCGGCGATCACCGCCCGGCTTTTGACGACCTTGACGCCGGCTTTGTTGAGGGTTGCGCCATAGGCGGCTTCGAGGCGGGCGATCTCGCGGTCTTTATTGGCGATCAAAGTCGGCCAGTCGAACGACGCTTGCGCCACCGTCCAGCCGTAGCCCGCGGCGTCCTCGAATTCGCCGTGAAAGCGCGACGCATAGACCAGAAGCTTTTTCGGCACGCAGCCGCGGATGACGCAGGTGCCGCCGAGGCGATATTCCTCGGCGACCATGACGCGCGCGCCATATTCTGCGGCGATGCGCGCGGCGCGCACGCCGCCCGAACCGCCGCCTATGACGAAAAGATCGACCTCGTGATCGGCCATATTATTTTTCTTAAATCAGCTTTCCGCTCACATGTCGTGGCCGCGCTTCTTCAATTCAATACGCATGGCCTGAATGATCTCCCCCGAAAGATTATCGGCCCAACTGCCGGCATAGATCATGGTCTGGTCGAGTACTTTCGGCTCCTCGGCCAGCGCCTTCTGGCCGAGCGGCGACTGATAGAAGGCCAACAGATCGCGCAATTCCTGCTCGGTGAAATGGCTGGCATAGTAGCTGGCGCTGGCATCGACCAGTTCGGTCACGCGCGGCGCGAACTGCTTGCCGACATTGAAGGCGACCTCGTCGATATCCTTCTGGTACATGAAATTGGTTTGCAGAAACATGTCGCGGGTCTTCTGCACGACGCCGGCGATGATCGGCTTGAAGACGTCATCAACCCTCTTCACCTGGACGATCTGCTTGGCGAGCAGAAGCGCGCCCGGCGACACCTGGGGGACTGTGGGCGCAGCCTGCGGCGCGCCGGTCTGTGCGGCCGCAGGATAGGCGGTGCCGGCCACGGCCAGCGCGAGGAGCGCAGCCACAGCGAGGCGGGTGCCCGCGCGGCGCGGTCCCGCGAGACGCGTGGAAAGATGGGCGATCATAGGCGCACTCCTTGGTGGGCTGAAAAATCAGGTCCGCTCGATCAAGCGCACCCCCTCCGGACCGCCGACAATAGCAGTCCGGGCGAGGCCGATGAACAAGCCATGTTCCATGACGCCGGGGATCGCGGACAGCCGTTCCGCAAGCTCCTGAGGATCGGCAATGCGCTGCAACCGGGCGTCGAGGAGCCAGTGCCCGCCATCCGTGACCAAAGGATGGCCGTCTTTGCCGAGCCGCGGCACGGCCGGCCCCGGACAGCCCGCAGCGGCAGTCGCGGCCTCGACCGCACGGCGGGTCGCCAGCGCCCCGAACGGCACGATCTCGATCGGCAGCGGAAAGCGGCCCAAGACCGGCACCAGTTTCGAGTGATCCGCGATCACCAGCATGTTGGCCGAGGACGCCGCCACGATCTTCTCGCGCAGCAGCGCCCCGCCCCCGCCTTTGATGAGCGTGAGATCGGGCGCAATCTCGTCGGCGCCGTCGACCGTCAGATCGAGCTCCGGGGTCTCGTCGAGCGTGGTCAGCTTGATGCCGAGCCGTTCGGCCTGGGCGCGCGTCGCCTCCGAGGTCGGCACGCCGACGACGTTAAGACCCGCTTTGACCCGCTCCGCCAAAAGGTCGACGAAATGCGCTGCGGTCGAGCCGGTGCCGAGCCCAAGCCGCATGCCGGGGCGCACGAAATCCACCGCACGGGCCGCGGCAGCCCGTTTTTGCGCGTCAGCGTCCATTTGTACGCCGGAATTCATCCTACGAGTTCATGGGGCGAGTTCATGGGGCGAGTTCATGGGGCGAGTTCATGGGGCGCTGTGTAGCCGCCTTCCGGCGGCGAGCCTAGAGGCTAGCGACTTGCCTAGAGCCCTGCCGCCGTCTAGGCGAATGCCATGTCCGCTCCCAAACTTGCTCCCATGCCCGCCGCCATGCCCGCCCCCATGCGCACCATCGTTTTCGACCTCGACGGCACGTTGATCGACACTGCGCCCGACCTCATCGCGACGCTGAACATCATGCTGGCCCGCGAGGGCATGGCCCCCGTGCCCTATGAGGAGGCGCGGAAAATGATCGGCGGCGGCGCGCGCGGCATGATCGAAAAGGCGCTGATCGCCGAGGGCCGCGCCGACGTGAAAGCCGACCTCGACCGCATGTTCGGCGAATTTGTCGAACATTATGCCGCCCATATCGCGGATCGCTCGCGCCCGTTTCCGCTTCTCGAGGCAACGCTCGATCGTCTCGCCGCTGACGGCTATCGGCTTGCGGTCTGCACCAACAAGCTTGAATGGCTGTCAGTGCGGCTCCTCGACACACTTAACCTTACTCGGCACTTTGCCGCGATCTGCGGCCAGGACACGTTCGGCATGCAAAAGCCGAACCCGGAAGTGCTCCGGCGCACCATCGCGAAAGCCGGCGGCGAGCCCGATCGCGCCATCATGGTCGGCGATTCCGGAACCGACGTGCGCACTGCCCGCGCCGCCTTGCTCCCCGTCATTGCCGTCACCTTCGGCTATAGCGAAGTGCCGATCGAGAGCCTGCAGCCGGACCGCCTGATCAGTTCCTATGGCGAGCTTGAGGCGGCCATCCGCGGCATCGAAGCAGCGGCCTGACGCCCCATTCCGGCAGGCCGGAAAATTCATGGACGGTCAGGGGTTTATCCGGCAAAATCAGGTCCTATCTAAAAGGGTATGAAAAACGTGCGGCCACACGAACTGGAAGGCACGAAAAAAGGCGCTTATGGCGGCGTCAATGGACGGCCGGCTTTGGTCGATCCGTTCGGCCGCGCCATCAGCTATTTGCGCGTCTCGGTGACCGACCGCTGCGATTTCCGCTGCGTCTATTGCATGGCGGAGAACATGTCGTTTCTGCCGAAAGCGGAAGTGCTGTCGCTGGAAGAACTCGACCGCGTTTGCTCGGCCTTCGTCGCGCGCGGCGTCAAGAAGCTCCGGCTCACCGGCGGCGAGCCGCTGGTCCGCCGCAGCGTGATGACGCTCGTGGAATCTTTGTCGCGGCACCTGCGCTCGGGCGAACTCGACGAATTGACGCTGACCACCAACGGCTCGCAGCTCGCCAAATATGCCGCCGAGCTGAAGGCGCATGGCATACGCCGCATCAATGTCTCGCTCGATACGCTTGACCCGGACAAATTCCGCGCCATTACGCGCTGGGGCGATCTCGATCAGGTGCTGGCCGGGATCGATGCCGCGCAGGCTGCAGGCCTCAAGATCAAGATCAACACGGTGGCTTTGCGCGACGTCAATGACAGCGAACTGCCCGCGCTCATCGAATGGGCGCATGGCCGCGGCATGGATCTGACGCTGATCGAAGTGATGCCGCTTGGCGAAATCGGCGAAGGCCGTCTCGAGCAATACCTGCCGCTGTCCATGGTGCGGGCGCGGCTCGCTGAGCGATTCACGCTCGAAGACATCGACTATCGCACCGGCGGACCGGCGCGTTACGCACGCGTCGCGGAAACCGGCGGCACGCTCGGCTTCATCACGCCGATGACCCACAATTTCTGCAAATCCTGCAATCGCGTGCGGCTCACCTGCACCGGCACTCTTTATATGTGCTTGGGACAAGACGACGCCGCCGATCTGCGCAAGCCGCTGCGCGCCTCGGAAAGCGACGATCTATTATTGGCCGCCATCGACGAGGCCATCGGCCGCAAGCCCAAAGGCCACGATTTCATCATCGACCGCCGCCACCAGCGGCCGGCGCTGTCCCGCCATATGAGCGTGACCGGCGGTTGAACCGTGGTTTGCAGCGGTATTTTGCTCCGGCATGCGACATCGCGCCTCAGCGCCGCGACATTTTGCGAACGCCGCGCCTGATAGTCTGCCCGCGGTCAGCCAGCGGGGGCGCTGTGCCGGTCAGTGACGTGAAGAGTTCCAGTGATCAAGGCCCGGATGAGCGCGAGCGCATCCGGGCCTTTGATTCAGGAGAGATGCTGCAAAACCGTCGCGGCCGCCTGCATCTCGGCCAAGCGATAGGCGCGGCGTTCGAGCGCGATCTCGTCGCGGCCCCACTGATCCATGTTCCAGTCCTCATCGACATGCGCGGCATGCCAGGCGTCATCGACCGGCAATTCGCCGCGCATCAGCGCGAGCGCGATCAGCGCCGAGCCGGCGAGCGTCGTCGCGGAATGCAGCGCGCCGAGCCGCCAGGCATCATCGGGAAGCGCGTCGCTTGCCGCCTGCAGCGCCGGTGCAGGCTGCATGACGTGAACGACCCCCTCGCCGGTCTTGAAATCCGCACCGAGCTTTGACTTCGCCCAGCGCAAAATCGGATCCCAGAGCCGCGCCTGACGCTCGCGCAGGCTCTGCGGGCTCTCCGCGCGATAAAACAAGAGATCGGAAGCGAGATATTTCTGAATCTCGGCTTTCACCGGCGCGGGCGCATCTACCACTCCATCAATGATGGAATTGGCAAGCCGCGTCAGCGGCATCTTGGCCGGATCGATCTGTTCGCGCTGCGCCTCCCATTCGGCGGCGATAGCCTGTGCCAGCGGCAGGGTCGGCGCCGCGAGGAGCCGGCGCGCCGGCGTATGGACCGGCTTGCCGTCAAGTTGCACCACATAGCCGTCAGGGCCGCTTGCGACATCAGCATGCGTATAAAAGCGCTGCCGCAGCGCCGGACGGGCATTACGCCGCGCCGCCGCCACCGGGTCTTGAGGCTGGTCCTGAAGGTCGGGAGTTTCGAAAAGCTCGCGCATCGGATGCAATATATCCTGTTTTATCCCATTTTTTCAGTCAGTTATGCTCCCGATCCACAATCGGCAAGAGGTCAGCTTTAGGGCCCGGCGCGGCTATCCCGCCGGTCGCGTTTTTGTTAACGGCCAAATGGGCAGAAAACCCTGTCGTAACAAGCAGAAGCGGTGGAAATCCCACCCTCGCTCGACTACTATCGCCGTCCGGATTCGGCTACGGGGCCCTCCGGGAGGGAAGCATACCCACGCGGCAGCGTATATACCGCCAGTTCAAGAGCGGGCTGCGTGCACGAGGAGTCAATGAAACCAACCGATATTTCGGTCCCGGATTATTTCCACAAAGTCGTGGATTGCCAGTGGGCCTGTCCGGCGCACACGCCGGTTCCAGAATATATCCGTTTGATCGCCGCCGGCCGCTACGGCGACGCCTACATGATCAACTGGGAATCGAATGTGTTTCCGGGAATTCTCGGACGCACCTGCGATCGCCCCTGCGAGCCGGCCTGCCGGCGCGGCCGCGTCGAGAAAGATCCGGTGGCGATCTGCCGATTGAAGCGCGTCGCCGCCGACTTCAAGGAGGATATCCGCGAGCGTCTGCCCAAACCCGTCGAGAAGAAAAACGGCAAGCGTATTGCGCTGGTTGGCGGCGGACCCGCTTCGCTCGCGGTGGCGCGCGATCTCGCGCCGCTCGGCTATGAATGCGTCGTGTTCGAGCAGGATCCCAAATCCGGCGGCATGATGCGCACGCAGATCCCGAAATTCCGTCTGCCGGAGACGGTGATCGACGAGGAATGCGACTACATCCTCAATCTCGGCATCGAATTCGTCGGCAATAAGCGCATCGCCAGTTTGAAGGCGCTGCTCGCCGACAAGTTCGACGCGATCTTTGTCGGCTGCGGCGCGCCGCGCGGCCGCGATCTCGATATTCCCGGCCGCAAGGAAGCCGCCAAGAACATCCACATCGGCATTGATTGGCTGTCCAGCGTCTCGTTCGGCCATATCGACAAGATCGGCAAGCGCGTCATCGTGCTTGGCGGCGGCAACACCGCGATGGATTGCTGCCGCTCCTCGCGCCGGCTCGGCGGCGAGGACGTGAAGGTTATCGTGCGCTCAGGCTTCGAAGAGATGAAAGCGTCGCCTTGGGAAAAAGAAGACGCGATGCACGAGGACATCCCGATCTTCAATTATCTCGTGCCCAAGGAATTCACCCACGACAACGGCAAGCTCACCGGCGTCGTGTTCGAGAAGGTCAAGGCGGTGCGCGACGACAAGGGCCGCCGCAATCTGGTGCCGACCGGCGAGCCGGACGAGATTTTTCCTTGCGACGACGTCCTCGTCGCCGTCGGCCAGGAAAACTCGTTTCCTTGGATCGAGCGCGATTGCGGCATCGAGTTCGACAAATGGGACATGCCCAAGGTCGATCAAGCAACCATGGCCTCGACCAATCCCAAAGTGTTCTTCGGCGGCGACGCCGCCTTCGGGCCGAAGAACATCATCTGGGCGGTGGCGCACGGCCACGAGGCGGCGATCTCGATCGACCGTTTCTGCCGCGGCGAAGACATCACCGTGCGGCCGGCGCCGCATATCGCCGTCTCAAGCCAGAAGATGGGCATCCACGAGTGGTCTTACGACAATGAGATCGCGCCTGATAAGCGCTATCGGGTGCCGCATCGCGAAAAGGTCGTGGCGCTGCGCGACATCAAGGCCGAGGTCGAACTCGGCTACGACGTCGAACTGGCGCTGAAGGAAGCCGAGCGCTGCCTGAATTGCGACGTGCAGACCGTCTTCACCGGCCAGCTCTGCATCGAATGCGACGCCTGCGTCGATATCTGCCCGATGGATTGCATCACCTTCACCGCCAACGGCGAGGAAGCCGAGTTGCGGCAGCGGCTGCAGGCGCCGGCGAAAAACCTGACCCAGGACCTCTATGTCGGAAACAACCTCAAGACCGGCCGCGTCATGGTGAAAGACGAGGACGTCTGCCTGCATTGCGGGCTGTGCGCCGAGCGTTGCCCGACCGGCGCCTGGGACATGCAGAAATACCTGATCGACATGACTCACGCGGAACAAGCATGCCACTCCAAAGCGTAAACGACTTCGTCGTCCGGTTCGCCAATGTCAACGGCTCGGGATCAGCGAGCGCCAACGAAATGTTCGCCCGCGCGGTGTTGCGCATGGGCATCCCGGTCGCGCCGCGCAACATTTTCCCGTCCAACATCCAGGGGCTACCGACCTGGTATGAAGTGCGCATTTCGGAAGCCGGCCATCTCGGCGCCCGCGGCGGCACCGATCTCATGGTGGCGATGAATCCGCAGACCTGGGACAAGGACGTCGCCGGCATCGAGCCCGGCGGTTACCTGCTCTACGATTCAACGAAGCCCCTGCCGGCGGCGAAATTCCGCGACGACATCAACGTCATCGGCGTGCCGCTGACCGCCATCGCCAACCGCGAATATGGCGAGCCGCGGCAGCGCCAGCTATTCAAGAATATCATCTATCTCGGCGCGCTCTCGGCGCTGCTCGACATGGATGTCGGCGAAATCGAGAAGCTGATCGCCGAGCAGTACAAGGGCAAAGAGAAGCTGTTCGACGCCAACAAGCATGCGCTGCATCTCGGCCGCGACTGGGTGATGCTCAATCTTGAACATCCGATCGGGCTGCGCCTGAAGCGCGCCAACACCGTCGGCGACCGGATTTTCCTCGAGGGCAACGCCGCGGCGGCCCTGGGCGCGGTCTATGGCGGCGCGACGGTCTGCGCCTGGTATCCGATCACGCCGTCGTCCTCGCTGGCCGAAGCCTTTACCCGCTATTGCAACCGGCTGCGCGTCGACGCCGGCTCAAAGCAGAACAAATTCGCCATCGTGCAGGCCGAGGACGAACTCGCCTCGATCGGAATTGTCATTGGCGCGGGCTGGAATGGCGCGCGCGCCTTCACGGCGACATCGGGGCCGGGCATTTCACTGATGCAGGAGTTTTTAGGTCTCGCTTATTTCGCCGAGATTCCCGCCGTCGTGTTCGACGTGCAGCGCGCCGGGCCTTCGACCGGCATGCCGACGCGCACGCAGCAGACCGATATCCTGTCCTGCGCCTACGCCTCGCATGGCGACACCAAGCACATTCTCTTGTTCCCCGAAGATCCCGCCGAGACTTTCGAATTCGGCGCCATCTCCTTCGATCTCGCCGACCGGCTGCAGACTCCGGTCTTTGTCATGATCGATCTCGATATCGGCATGAACCATCGGCTGTGCCGGCCGCTCGCCTGGGACGACGCGCGCAAATTCGACCGCGGCAAGGTGATGACGGCAGCGGCGCTCGAAGCCGGCAAGGACTTCGGCCGCTATCTCGACGTCGACGGCGACGGCATCCCCTACCGCACCTATCCCGGCACCCATCCGAGCAAGGGCGCGTTCTTCACCCGCGGCACCTCGCGCGACCGCTATGCGCGCTATACCGAGGATGGCGCGGCTTACGCCGACAACATGCAGCGGCTGTTGCGCAAATTCGAGACCGCCAAGGACCTGGTGCCGCGGCCGCTTCTGGCCAATGCACAGAAGCCGACCAAATACGGCGTGATCTATTTCGGCTCGACCTCGCCGGCCATGGACGAGGCGATCCAGATCCTCGAGGCGAAAGGCCAGCATCTCGACCGCATGCGGGTGCGCGCCTTCCCGTTCCACTCGAGCGTATCGAGCTTCATCGCCGATCACGATTTCATCTTTGTCGTCGAGCAGAACCGCGATGCGCAATTGCGCTCGCTGATCGTCAACGAATGCAGCATCGATCCGGTGCGGCTGGTGCCGATCCTGCATTATGACGGCACGCCGATCACCGCGCGCTATATCGCCCGCGCCATCGGCGAGCATCTCGACGCCTTGAAAGTCACCCCGCTCCGGAAAGTCGTGTCATGACCTATCTCGCCAAACCGCAATTCCATCATCCGGATCTGCCGAAGAACACGCTCGGCTATACGCGGCGCGATTACGAGGGCAAGATTTCGACTTTGTGCGCCGGCTGCGGGCATGACTCGATCACGGCATCCATCATCGAAGCGTGCTTCGAGCTCGCGATCGAGCCGCATCGCGTGGCGAAGATTTCCGGCATCGGCTGCTCGTCGAAGACGCCGGATTATTTCCTCAACGCTTCGCACGGCTTCAATTCGGTGCATGGCCGCATGCCGTCGGTGCTCACCGGCGCCAATCTCGCCAATCGCGATCTCGTCTATCTCGGCGTCTCGGGCGACGGCGACTCGGCCTCGATCGGGCTCGGCCAGTTCGCCCATTGCATGCGGCGCGGCGTCAACATGGTCTATATCGTCGAGAACAACGGCGTCTACGGCCTGACCAAGGGGCAGTTTTCCGCCACCGCCGACCGCGGCTCGAAGTCAAAGCGCGGCGTCGTCAACAGCGACAGCGCCATCGACATGGTCGGGCTCGCTTTGCAGCTCGGCGCCACGTTCGTTGCCCGCTCGTTCTCCGGCGACAAGAAGCAACTGGTGCCGATCATCAAGGCCGCGATCGAGCACAAGGGCGCGGCGCTGATCGACGTGATCTCGCCCTGCGTCGCCTTCAACAACCACGCCGGCTCGACCAAGAGCTTCGACTATGTGCGCGAGCACAATGAGGCGGTGAACCGGCTCGACGTCATCACCGGCCGCGCCCCGATCAAGGTCGATTATGCGCCGGGCAGCGTCGAGGTGGTCGAGCAGCACGACGGCACGACGGTGGCGCTGCGCAAGATCGATGCCGAATACGATGTGCATGATCGGCTCGCCGCCATGAGCTTCATCCAGCACCATGCCGCCAAGGGCCAGGTCGTCACTGGGCTGCTTTATGTGGAGCGCGAGTCCGACGATCTGCACGGCCATCTCAATACCGTCGACACGCCGCTCAATGCGTTGAACGAGAAGGAACTGTGCCCCGGCTCCGCGGCTCTCGACAAGATCAACGCCAGTCTGCGGTGAGGACGGGTGGTTTCAGTGGCAAAGTCGGCCCACCATCCGTCATGGCCGGACTTGTTCCGGCCATCCACGTCTTTGCCGGGCGGCAGCTGAAGACGTGGATGCCCGCGACAAGCGCGGGCATGACGAGCTTCAAATCTTCAGATTCTTGATCGCCTCGATCATGTCTTTGGGCGGCTCCATCTTGATCAGCGGCGCCTTGCCGGTCTCGAGCAGGCTCTTGAGCCCGGACAGCACCGCCGGCCAGCCCATGCGGCCCCCGGACAGGATAGCCTCAGGCACGTTCCAGGAATGGGACTCGGTCATGGTCAGACGCACCGCGTCGCCCGCCGGCGCGATCTCATAGGTGACGTGACACTCTGGCAGCTTGTCAAATTCCACCGGCCATTTGACGCCCCAGGTGACCGCGAATTTACGCGGCGGATCCCAGGCGATGACTTTGCCCTGCGCGTTCACAGTACCGTCCGGCATGCGCAGCGCGAAAGCGCCGCCGAGCTTCGGCTCGAGCTCGATGCTGAGATCCCAGAAATACTTTCTGGTGAATTCCGACGAGGTCAGCGCCTCCCACACCTTCGCCGGCGTGGAGGCGATGTAGATCACATAAACTGTCTTCGGCTTGAAGTTGGCAATGTCGCTCATGCCGGACTAGACCTTGAATGCGATGTCGCCGCTCTCAAGCAGCGATTTGAGGTTCGACAGCACCTTCGGCCAGCCGCCGGACACCGCCTCGATGAATTTCCCACCGCCCTCACCCTCGATCTCATGATGGATGGTGAGCTTGACCGCCGTGCCGCCACGGTCCGGATAGTAGTCGGCCATCTCGATTTCCATCGTGCAGCGCGAATAGCCTTCCGCCTTCAGCTCCGGCTTCCATTCGTTGCGCCAGCGGATCACCAGCCGGCGCGGCGGAACGGCCTCGAGGATTTCGCCGGCATCGGCGGTGCGGCCGTCCTCGAACTTGATGGCCCAGGGCGAGCCCGGCTTCCAGTCGCTTTCGGCCGTAATGCCGAACCAGTATTTCTTGATCGTTTGCGGATCGGTCAGCGCCGACCACAGTTTCTCCGGCGTTGTGCGAATGTAGGTGACATATACGAACTTCGGTTTACTCATCGCTACTCTCCCGTCCCTTCTTCCAACGCTTGCTTCATGTCGCTCAGCGCCTGCAGGCGTGAGCGCTCGAACTTGCCGATCCAGCGCTCGCCGATCTCATGGATCGGCACCGGATTGAGGTAATGCAGCTTCTCCCGCCCGCGCCGCACCGTGGCGACGAGGTTCGCCTCTTCCAGGATCGCCAGATGCTTGCTCACCGCCTGCCGCGTCATGTCGAGACGCGCGCAGAGCTCGTTCAGCGTCTGGCCGTTGTCCGCCCGCAGCCGATCGAGCAGCTCACGGCGGCTCGCATCGGCAAGGGCTTTGAAAACCGCATCCTCATCCATGGCTGCAGTAACCATGGCTACAATATGCAACCATTTGGTTGCCTGTCAAGGCCAATGAAAAGCCGGTGGGCTTTGCCGCACCGGCCGTTCATTTCACGCGTATGTTGGTCGACCTAGATGGCTCCGACTACATGGCGCAGTTGTGCATGTAGCTGCTCGACTGGCTGCCCGGGATGCTGTTGATGCTCGACTGGAACGCGCAGCGCGAGGCGCGGTCCTGGAACGTCTCGGGACCGTGCGGCAGGTTCGGAACGGCGCGCCCCGAGCCCGGAAGGATGGTCGGCGGCTGCTCCCGCGGCAGCGGGTTGACCGCGACGCCGGCGCCGGTGCCGATCGGCGCGTAATGCGTCGGCCCGGGCAAAGGCGTCGGCAGGACCAGACCCGAAGACCCGACGTAGGCACGGCGATTGCGTTTGAAGGTTTCTATTTGCTCAGGGGTATCTACGGCCGGCCCCGCGCTTTGGCTTGCATCTTTGTTCGCATCTTGGTCCGCCTTTTGGCTCGCCGTCAGCGACGGTGAATGGCGCGACGACGTTCGCCCATGCCTGCTGCGCGCGACATGATGCGAGGCAGTGCCCGGCTCGGGAGCCATGATGTTGTAATTGCCGTCGCCGCCCATCTCGAAATCGCGGGCACTCGCACTGCAAACGGCAGTCGCAAACAGCGCAGTCGCGGACAGCAATGTCAAAAGGATCGGACGTATCGAAACGGGACGATGCTGCACGGGAAAGCTCATAGCTCTCTCCTTCGTCACCAGCCCACCGCCGCTGGCAATAGTTGGGCTCGACACCCGCCGATATCAACCCCCGGGCCTTGATCCAATTCCATTGAATCGCATCAAGGTCTGGAGTTTTGAGGATGATCTTTTCCGAAAACCGGCTGCCATCCTCGGATCAAGTCCAAGAACATGCTTTTCGGGATCATGCTCTACTCGCGGCCTATTCTTCCGGCGCGTCCTCGATCGGATCGTAGCGCTTGGCATCGAGCCCGAGCAGATTCCACGATTGCAGCATGTGCGGCGGTAACGGCGCGGTGACGTCGATCACGCCGCCGCGCGGATGCGGCACGGCGATGCGGTGCGCCTGCAGATGCAGCTTGTCCTGCATGCCGCCCGGCAGTTCCCAGTTCTCGCGTGAAAAATATTTCGGATCGCCGACGATCGGATGATCGATATGCGCCATATGCGCTCTTAGCTGATGGGTGCGGCCGGTCACCGGCTTGAGCGAAACCCAGGCCAGCGCACGGCCCGAAGTCTCCACCACTGCGTAATAAGTGATGGCGTGGCTCGCCCCCTTCTCGCCGTGTTGCGCAATGCGCATGAAGGATTCGTCCTCGCGCTCTTCCTTGGCGAGGAAAGTCGAAATGCGGCCCTGCGGCAGCTTCGGCACGCCGGCGACCAGCGCCCAATAGATTTTCCGCGCCGAGCGCGAGCGGAATGTCTTGGCGAGAGCCGACGCCGCAAAGCGCGTTTTGGCGACCAACAGGCAGCCCGCAGTGTCCTTATCGAGCCGGTGCACCAGCCGCGGACGCTGGCCGTGCGCGTCGCGCAAAACTTCCAGCATGCCGTCGAGGTGCCGCGTGGTGCCGGAGCCGCCCTGTACCGCAAGCCCCATCGGCTTGTTGAGCACGAGCACATCGTCGTCTTCATAGAGCGTGATCGACTTGAGGAAGTCGGCGGTCTGCTGATCGGCCTCATTGCCCATCTTGCGCGCTTTGGGCGCATCAAGCCGCAGCGGTGGAATGCGCACGGTCTGTCCGGCTTCCAATCGGTTCTTCGGCTCGGTGCGCTTGCCGTTGACGCGCACCTCGCCTTTTCTGATGACGCGCTGGATGTGGGAAAAGCTCAAGCCCGGAAACCGCGCCTCGAAGAAGCGATCGACCCGCATGCCGTTTTCATCGGCCGAGACGGTGACGTTTTGCACACTGGTAGGCATCTGCGGCGCGGGCGCTGGCGGCAAGGCCTGCCTTTTTCCGTCATCCTGAGGTGCACGCCGAGGACGCGCCGCGAAGGATGCGGCCGAGGCGCCCCGGCCGTCGCGCCGCGCGAAACCGGGCCTGTCCGACTTCGAAGTTCGAAATGCCAAGTCGGCAGCAGCCAGCTTGTTGGCTCGCCCCGCTCGCCCCTCAGGGTGACGGTGAACGGGGCGCCCCGGGCGTTGCCCGCCATTGTCGAATTTAGCCGAGCCGGACCGCGGCGGACGCGCGCCAGGTTTACCGGCCGCGCCGGGCTTGCCGTGCTTGCGGTGATCTTCGCCGCGCCCGGTGTCTTCGGCACGCCGAAATCGGCGCTGCTGATGCCGGGGGCCTGCGATCTGCTTGCCGCCGCCGGGCTGCCGTGGTCCTCGCGAACCTCTCATTCCCCGCTCCGCTCCCGCCGCAGCTTCGCCCAATACTCAAGCCGCTTCCTGATCTCGCGCTCGAAGCCGCGCTCGGGCGGATCGTAGAATTGTTTGCGCCCGAGCGCTTCGGGGAAATAATCCTGTCCGGAAAATGCGTCCGGCGCGTCGTGGTCGTATGCGTAGCCGGCGCCGTAGCCTTCGGCTTGCATCAATTTGGTCGGCGCGTTGAGCACGTGCTTGGGCGGCAACAGCGAGCCCGCTTCCTTGGCGGCGCGCATCGCCGCGCCGAACGCGAGATAGGTGGCGTTCGATTTCGGCGCGGTGGCGACGTAAATGCAGGCCTCGGCGATGGCGAGTTCGCCTTCGGGAGAGCCGAGGAAGTCATAAGCATCCTTCGCCGCATTGGCGATGACGAGCGCCTGCGGATCGGCAATGCCGATATCCTCCGCGGCCATGCGCACGATGCGGCGCGCCAGATAGAGCGGATCCTCACCGGCATCGAGCATGCGGCAAAGATAGTACAAAGCCGCGTCAACATCGGAGCCGCGCACCGATTTGTGCAGCGCGCTGATCAGATTGTAATGGCCGTCCTGCTTCTTGTCGTAGATCGGGGCGCGGCGCTGCACGACGTTCTGCAACGCCGTGGCGTCGAAGACTTCGCCTTGGCGCGCGGCTCGCCAGACTTCTTCGGTGAGCGTCAGCGCCGCGCGGCCATCGCCATCGGCCATGCGGATCAGCGACGCGCGCGCCTCGGCGTCGAGCGGCAGCCTCTTGCCTTCGATATCCTCGGCGCGGTGCAGCAGCTTTTCGACCGCCGTGTCGTCGAGCGATTTGAACACCAGCACGCGAGCACGCGACAACAGCGGCGCAATCAGCTCGAAGGATGGATTCTCGGTGGTGGCGCCAACCAGCACGATGGTGCCGTCCTCCATCACCGGCAGGAAGGAATCCTGCTGCGCGCGGTTGAAGCGATGAATCTCGTCGACAAAGAGCAGCGTGCCCTGCCCGGTCTCGCGGCGCAGCCGCGCCGCGTCGAACACTTTCTTCAGGTCGGCGACGCCGGAGAAGATCGCCGAAATCTGCTCGAAATAAAGCTCGGTCGCATGAGCCAGAAGCCGCGCCACCGTGGTCTTGCCGGTGCCGGGCGGGCCCCAGAAGATCAGCGAGCCGAGCGAGCGCGTCTCGAGCATTCGCGTCAGCGCGCCGTCGGGGCCGAGCAGATGATCCTGGCCCACTACATCGGTGAGTTTGTCGGGGCGAAGTTTGTCGGCGAGGGGCCGCGGCGCATCACGATCGAGCCCGCTCGCGGCGAACAGGTTCGGTCCCTTTGATTTGGGACGCGAGCTCATCCGGAAAACATCACGGAAATCTGCTGGCCGCCGCGGATGATGGTGACCCGCCAGGCGTGGCTGCCGGTGCCGGTGGCCTTCTCAAGGTCGCCGGATTTCGCAATCTTCTGGCCGTTGACCGAGACCACGATATCGCCTTTGTGGAAGCCGATGCCCTGCGCCGTCGAGCCGTCGGCGATGTCGGTGATGGCGACGCCTTCGGTCTGCGGATCGAGTTGCAATTCGTCGGCCAGGGCCGGTGACAGGTTGGCGACCGTGGCGCCGGCGAACGGCGAATGATTTTTGATCTCGACTTCGTCGCGCGGCGTATCCGGCAGCGGCTCGAGGCCGACTGGCACGACGAAGCTCTTGCCCTGGCGCACCACGCCGACCTGTGCGGCGCCGCCGAGCGGCTTGGTGGCAAAGCGATAGTCGAAGCCATTGGGGTCGTCGACGTCGATGCCGTCGATGCTGACAACCAGGTCGCCGATCTTCAGCCCCGCCTTCGCCGCAGGACTGCCCGGAACGAGGCTTGCGATCAGCGCCCCGCTCGGCCGTTTCAATCCAAGACTGTCCGCGATTTCCGGCGTCACCTCTTGCAGCTTGGCGCCGAGCCAAGCGCGCTTGACCGCGCTCGATCCGCCCACGGCCGAGGCGACGACGACGCGCACGCCATTGGCGGGAATGGCAAAGCCGATGCCCTGTGAGCCGCCGGAGCGCGAATAGATCGCCGAATTGATGCCGACCAACCGGCCGTTCATATCGACCAGCGCGCCACCGGAATTGCCGGGATTGATCGCGGCGTCGGTCTGGATGAAGAACTGATAATCGCTGATGCCGACCTGGGTGCGCGCCACCGCCGACACGATGCCGTGGGTGACGGTCTGGCCGACCCCGAACGGATCGCCGATCGCGAGCACGACGTCGCCGACCTGCAGCTCGTCGGAATTGGCGAATTGCAAGGTCGGGAAGCGCTCGCTCGCCCCCTTGATGCGCAGCACCGCGAGGTCGCTGCGCTGATCCTTCAGCACGATCTCGGCGGCAAATTCGCGCTTGTCGGCAAGCGCGATCTTCACTTCGCTGGCGTCGACGATGACGTGATAATTGGTGACGATGAGGCCCGACGGATCGACGATGACGCCGGAGCCGAGCGAGCGCTGCACCAGTTCCCGCGGCATGCCGCCGCCGAAGAACTGGCGGAAGAACGGATCCGCCATGAACGGATTCTGGTTTTCGACGACGTGGGCGGCATAGACGTTGACCACCGCGGGCGCCACGCGCTTGACGATCGGCGCAAACGACAGCTGCAGCTGACCCATCGAGCTCGGCACCTGCCGGTCGACCGCGCTTTGCGCCCATGCGCCCGGCGCCAACAGCCAGGACAGGCCAACGGCCAGTGCCGTGACAGCAGAGATGGGCAGACGCAGCATGAAAGACCTCGAATCAATGCGCCCAGATATAGGCAATCGACCGAGGCCTTAGAAGGGCGCTGAAATTGAAGTTACGCCGCGGCGGACGCCGTCTCTTGGGCAGCGCGCTCCGGCACCGGACCGGAATCGAGCCCCTTGGCATCGACATCGCGGTCGACGAATTCGATCACTGCCACCGGGGCGGAATCGCCATAGCGGAAGCCCGCCTTCATGACGCGGGTATAGCCGCCGTTGCGCTCCTTGTAGCGCGGGCCGATCACCTCGAAGAGCTTCTTGACCATGGCGATGTCGCGCATCTCGGAAATCGCCTGGCGGCGCGCATGCAGGCCGCCGCGCTTGCCGAGCGTGACCAGCTTCTCGACGATCGGACGCAGATCCTTGGCCTTCGGCAGCGTCGTCGTGATCTGCTCGTGCTTGATCAGCGAGGCGGCGAGATTGGCCAGCATCGAGCGGCGATGGTCCGAGCGCCGGTTGAACTTGCGGTGCGATTTGCCGTGATTCATAACGCCATTCCTGCCATTGCCTTACGCGTCACGCTTGGCCACGCGCCAAGCCGACGTTCTCAATAATGATCCTCGAAGCGCTTGGCCAATTCCTCGATGTTCTCCGGCGGCCAGCCGGGAACTTCCATGCCGAGATGCAGACCCATCTGCACCAGCACTTCCTTGATCTCGTTGAGCGACTTGCGACCGAAATTCGGCGTGCGCAGCATCTCGGCTTCGGTCTTCTGCACCAGGTCGCCGATATAGACGATGTTGTCGTTCTTGAGACAGTTCGCCGAACGCACCGAGAGTTCGAGCTCGTCGACCTTCTTGAGGAAGGCCGGGTTGAAGGCGAGATCGGGGATCGCCTCGTGCGCGGTCTCGCGCTTGGGCTCCTCGAAATTCACGAACACGTTGAGCTGATCCTGCAGGATGCGCGCGGCATAGGCGAGCGCATCTTCCGGGCTCAGCGCGCCGTTGGTCTCGATCGACAAAGTCAGCTTGTCGTAGTCGAGGATCTGGCCCTCGCGGGTATTCTCGACCTTGTAGGACACCTTGCGCACCGGCGAGAACAGGCTGTCGACCGGGATGAGGCCGATCGGCGCGTCCTCGGGACGATTACGCTCGGCCGGGACGTAGCCCTTGCCGGTATTGACGGTGAATTCCATGCGGATCTCGGCGCCCTCGTCGAGCGTGCACAGCACGAGCTCGGGATTGAGCACGACGATGTCGCCGACGGTCTGAATGTCGCTCGCCGTCACCGTGCCCGGGCCCTGCTTCTTCACCACCATGCGCTTGGGACCGTCGCCCTGCATCTTGATGGCGATGTCCTTGATGTTGAGGACGATGTCGGTGACGTCCTCGCGGACGCCGGCAATCGAAGAGAATTCATGCAGCACGCCGTCGATATGCACCGACTGCACCGCGGCGCCTTGCAGCGACGACAGCAAAATGCGCCGCAGCGCGTTGCCCAACGTCACGCCAAAGCCGCGCTCCAGCGGCTCGGCGACCACCGTCGCCGTGCGGCGCGTATCGGCGCCGGGGCTGACCTGCAACTTGTTGGGCCTGATCAGTTCCTGCCAATTCTTTTGGATCGTCACGTTATCACCCATCGCGTTGCGCGGCGCGATCGTCTCGCGCGCCCCAGTCCGCTCCGTGGGGCCAAAGTCTTGCGGCGGCAAATGTTGCACTTCGTCCATCAGCCGGATGTCCTATACGCGCCGCCGCTTGCGCGGGCGGCAGCCATTGTGCGGGATCGGGGTCACGTCGCGGATCGAGGTGATCGTGAAGCCGGAGGATTGCAGCGAACGCAGCGCCGATTCACGGCCCGAGCCCGGGCCGGCGACCTCGACTTCGAGCGTGCGCATGCCGTGCTCTTGCGCCTTCTTGGCGGCATCTTCGGCGGCGACCTGTGCGGCATAGGGCGTCGATTTGCGCGAGCCCTTGAAACCCATCGTCCCGGCCGACGACCAGGCAATACAATTGCCCTGCACGTCGGTGATCGTGATCATGGTATTGTTAAACGACGCGTTGACGTGCGCGACGCCTGAAGCGATGTTTTTGCGCTCGCGTTTGCGGACGCGCGTGGCTTCTTTACCCATTCTGAACCCTTTCGCGGCTCGAAGCGCCCGGCTCCGATGCCGTCATAACCGATGTCTTCCGCGCGTTATTTCTTCTTGCCGGCGATAGCCTTGGCCGGTCCCTTACGGGTCCGGGCATTGGTGTGAGTGCGCTGGCCGCGCACCGGCAGACCGCGGCGATGACGCAGTCCGCGATAGCAGCCGAGATCCATCAGCCGCTTGATATTCATGGAGACTTCGCGCCGCAGATCGCCCTCGACCATATAGTCGCGGTCGATCACTTCGCGCAGTTGCAGCACTTCCTGATCGGTCAGCTGCGACACGCGCCGCGATTCCGGGATCGAAACCTTCTCCAGGATCTCTTTGGATTTGGCGCCGCCAATTCCATAGATATATTGCAGCGCAATCACGATGCGCTTGTTGGTTGGCAAATTGACGCCAGCGATACGAGCCACGTCAGTTACTCCTTGCGGCGGCCAGCCCTGCCCGGCCGCTTTCCGTAGATTTGGTTGTCACCTGAGAAGGCCACAAACGTAAAAAGACAACGCCTGCCTGCCCTTGGGCTCGGCATCGTTGCTAATTCTCCGACTGGATATTCGTGGCTTATTAATGGATTCACAGCGCTGTCGTCAACCTCAACTAGCGACTTCGTGTTCGAACTGGGTTAGCGGCGGCCAGTTTTCCCGGCTTTCCGCCTGGTCGCCGTCTTGGTTACCCTCTTGGCCGCCGGTCTGGCCGTTCGGGTTTTGCGGTTTCCGGTCCGTTTTCGGGCGGCCGCGCCGCGTTTCTTTGATTTTTTTCCTATAACTCCTCTGACCGACCGCCGGTCCTGGGACGCGTTTTGCCGCGCCCCCTTTCCCCGCCGGGCCTGCCGCGGCCTTACGCGCTGAGCTCTTTTTTTTTGCTCGGAGCGCCCCGCACCGCCCCCACCGACGGGGGAATGGCGAGAACCTGGTCGATGGCGGCCGCAACGTCGTCGATCGACGCCATGCCGTTGACCGAGCGCAGAATGCCGTGCGCCCGGTAATAGGCGATCAGCGGCGCGGTCAGTTCGCGATAGGCGTTAAGCCGCTTGTGCAGGACGTCCGGATTGTCGTCGTCGCGAAGCTTCTCGCCGCGCGCCTTCATCTCGGCGACCCGGCTTTCGATCCGCCGGATCAGCGCGGCCTCATCGACCCGTAATTCGATCACGGCGTCAAGGTCGAGCCCTTTGTCGGCAAGGATGCGGTCGAGCGCTTCGGCCTGCGGCACGGTGCGCGGAAAACCGTCGAGAATGAAGCCCTTGTGGGCATCCGGCTGGTCGATGCGCTGGCCGATAATGTCGACAACGAGCTCATCAGGGCATAACCCGCCGTCCGCCATGATCTTTCCGACCTGGCGCCCGACCGGGGTGTCGGCCTTCACGGCGGCGCGGAGCATGTCACCTGTCGAGAGCTGTACGATTCCGTATTTGGCGACGAGACGCAGAGCCTGCGTTCCCTTGCCAGCCCCCGGCGGGCCGAGCAGGATCAATCTCATCTACGGCGTCCCCTCAGTTTCGATCTTTTTATAAGGCCTTCGTACTGGTGGGCCAGCAGATAGCCTTGGACTTGCGCCACCGTATCCATGGTCACGCTGACCACGATCAGCAGCGAGGTACCGCCGAAGTAGAACGGCACCGCCGCATAGGAAATCAGAATCTCGGGGAACAGGCAAACCACCGCCAGATAGGCCGCCCCGATCACCGTGATCCGCGACAAGACATAATCGATATATTCGGCCGTGCGTTCCCCCGGCCGGATACCCGGGATGAAACCGCCGTGTTTCTTGAGGTTATCGGCGGTCTCGGTCGGGTTGAACACGATCGCGGTGTAGAAGAAGGCAAAGAACACGATCAGCGCGACATAGAGCGCCAAAAACAGCGGCCGCCCATGCGCCAGCTGCGTGGTGATGATGGTCAGCCAGCCCGGCCCCTGGCCGGCGGTGAAATTGGCGATGGTCGCGGGCAGCAAGAGCAGCGACGAGGCGAAAATCGGCGGGATGACGCCCGACGTATTGAGCTTGAGCGGCAGATGCGAGGACTGGCCCTCGAACATGCGGTTGCCGACCTGGCGCTTGGGATATTGGATCAAGAGCCGGCGCTGCGCCCGTTCCATGAACACGATGAACATGATGACGGCGGCGGCCATCACGATGACGATGAGGATGAGCCCGGTCGAGAGCGCGCCCTGGCGGCCGAGTTCGAGCGTGCCGGCGATGGCCGACGGCAATTGCGCGACAATGCCCGACATGATGATGAGCGAGGTGCCGTTGCCGATGCCGCGCTGGGTGATCTGCTCGCCGAGCCACATCAGGAACATGGTGCCGCCGGTGAGGGTGATCACCGTCGAAATGCGGAAGAACAGGCCGGGGTCGCTGACCACCTTGCCCGCGCCTTCAAGGCCGACGGCGATGCCATAGGCCTGGAACGCCGCCAGCACCACCGTGAGGTAGCGGGTGTACTGGTTGATCATCTTGCGGCCCGCCTCGCCCTCTTTCTTCAGCGCTTCGAGGGTGGGCGACACCGTCGTCATTAGCTGGATGATGATCGAGGCCGATATATACGGCATGATGTTGAGCGCAAAGATCGCCATGCGGTGGATGCCGCCGCCGGCGAACATGTTGAACATGCCGAGAATGCCGCCCTGCTGCGACTGGAAAATCTGCTCCCAGGCGTTGGGATCGATGCCGGGCAGCGGGATGTAGGTGCCGAGGCGATAGACGAGCAGCGCGCCGAGCGTGAACCAGATCCGCTTCTTCAACTCGTCGGCTTTAGCGAGAGCGCCGAAGTTAAGATTTGCTGCCAGTTGTTCCGCTGCAGAGACCATCCGCCAAGCTCCGTCTGCCGAGACTGCCACAGGCCCATCGACCGTACTTATGGCCCGCGCCCCATTCCTATATAGGCGCGACCTATATAGGCGTCAGGCTGCCTTCTCGCGCGTCTCCGCCTTCGGCGCGAGGATTTCGACCGTGCCGCCGGCCTTTTCGACCGCGGCGACCGCCGATTTCGAGGCACCATAGACCGAAAGCGTCACTTTTGCCTTGATTTCGCCCGCGCCGAGGAGCCGCACGCCGTCCTTGGCCCGGCGCAGCACGCCGGCCTTGATGAGCGCTGCAGCGTCAATCTTCGCCGCCGGATCGATGAGCTTGGCGTCGATCGCGGTCTGGATGCGGCCGAGATTCACCTCATTGAGCTTCAGCGCGAAGGCGGTGTTCTTGAAGCCGCGCTTGGGTAAGCGGCGATGCAGCGGCATCTGGCCGCCTTCGAAGCCTTTGATGCGCACGCCCGAACGCGCGGTCTGGCCCTTGCCGCCGCGGCCGCCGGTCTTGCCCATGCCGGAGCCGATGCCACGCCCGATGCGCTTGCGCGCCTTGCGGGCCCCCGGCCGGCCGGAGAGATCTTGCAGTTTCATCGGCTATTTCTCCACGACTTCAACAAGATGCGCGACCTTGGCGATCATGCCGCGGGTCGCCGCAGTGTCGATGAGTTCGGCTTCCCGGCCGATCTTGTTGAGCTTCAATCCAATCAGCGTCTCGCGCTGAGTGTGAACCCGGCGCGAGGGGCTGGCGGTCTGGCGGACCTTCACGGTCTTGCCGGTCTTCTTATCAGCGTTCATATCGACGTTCCTGGCCTATTCCTGACTTGCTCGCGCGGCTCGCAGCCGTTTATTCGGCCGAAGCCTGTTCGGCATCGCCCTCGCGGCGGCGGGCCTGCAGCGTCGACACTTTCACATTGCGGCGCGCGGCAACCGAGCGCGGCGAATCCTGATGCTTGAGCGCGTCGAAAGTGGCGCGCACGACATTGTACGGGTTCGAGGTGCCGAGCGACTTGGCGACGACGTCCTGCATGCCGAGCGTCTCGAACACCGCGCGCATCGGGCCGCCGGCGATGATGCCGGTGCCGGGAGGCGCCGCGCGCAGAAACACCTTGCCGGCGCCGTGACGGCCGGCGACGTCGTGATGCAGCGTGCGGCCTTCGCGCAGCGGCACGCGGGTAAGCCCGCGCTTGGCCGCATCCGTCGCCTTGCGGATCGCCTCGGGCACTTCGCGCGCCTTGCCGTGGCCAAAGCCGACGCGGCCCTTCTGATCGCCGACGACGACGAGCGCGGCGAAACCGAAGCGGCGTCCGCCCTTCACCACTTTGGCGACGCGGTTGATATGCACGAGCTTGTCGACGAACTCGCTGTCGCGCTCTTCGTTTCTTCGCTCGCGGGATTCACGTGCCATATTTGTGTGCCTTGTTGTCGATCTGTCGCTGTAGCGGGGTTAGAAATTCAGTCCGCCCTCGCGGGCGGCATCGGCCAACGCCTTGACCCGGCCGTGGTAGAGATAGCTGCCACGATCGAAAATCACGTCCTTGATGCCCTTTTGCTGGGCGCGCTCGGCGATCAGCTTGCCGACGACCTTCGCCGCGTCGACGCTGGCGCCGGTCTTCAGGCCCTCGCGCTGCCCCTTTTCGATCGACGACGCCGCAACGAGCGTGACGCCGTTTTCGTCGTCGATCACCTGCGCATAGATGTGCTTTGACGAGCGGTGCACGGACAGCCGCTTGCGCGTGCCGGCAGCCGTCCGCAAAACGCCGCGGACGCGCCCCTTGCGCCGCATGATCCTGTCGCTGAGTTTGGTCATCGCGGGCTCCGTTACTTCTTCTTGCCTTCCTTGCGGAAGATGCGTTCGTCGGAATATTTGATGCCTTTGCCCTTATATGGCTCGGGCGGGCGATATTCGCGGATCTCGGCGGCGACCTGGCCGACCTTCTGACGGTCGGAGCCGGTGATCACGATCTCGACCGGCTTCGGCGTGGCGATGGTGATGCCTTCCGGGATCGGATAGACGACGTCGTGGCTATAGCCGAGCGCGAGCTGCAGGTTCTTGCCCTGCACCGCGGCGCGATAGCCGACGCCGTTGATCTCGAGCTTGCGCTCGAAACCCTTGGTGACGCCCGAGATCAGGTTGGAGATCAGCGTCCGCGACGTGCCCCATTGCGAGAGCGCGCGCTTGGTCTCGAAACGCGGATCGACCTTGATCGCGCCGCCCTCGAGCTTGACCGCAACGTCGTCGTGCAGCGCCACCGAGAGCGCGCCCTTGGGGCCTTTGACCTTCACGGTCTGGCCTTCGACATTGGCGGTGACGCCGGACGGCACCGCGATTGGCTTTTTGCCGATACGAGACATTAGAACACCGTGCACAGGATTTCGCCGCCGACATTGGCGTCGCGGGCGTCGTGGTCGGCCATAACGCCTTTCGGCGTCGAAACGATGGTCACGCCGAGACCGTTATTGATGCGCGGCATGTTCCTGACCGAGGTGTAGACGCGGCGGCCGGGCTTGGACACCCGCTCGATTTCGCGGATCACCGGCTCGCCGTCGAAATATTTCAGCTCGATCTCGAGTTCCGAGCGGCCGTCTTTCTCGACCACGGCATAGCCGCGGATATAGCCTTCGTTCTTGAGCACTTCGAGCAGGCTTTCGCGCAGCTTCGAGCCCGGGCTCGTCACCTTGGACTTGTTGCGCATCTGGGCGTTGCGGATGCGGGTCAACAGATCGCCGACGGGATCGTTCATGGGCATGGTGCGATCCTCCTTACCAGCTCGACTTCACGAGGCCCGGGATCAGCCCTTTCGAGCCGAGTTCCCGGAGCGCGATGCGCGACAGCTTGTGCTTGCGGTAATAGGCGCGCGGCCGGCCGGTCAGTTCGCAGCGGTTGCGGATGCGCGTCGCCGACGAATTGCGCGGCAATTCAGCGAGCTTCAGGCTCGCCGCGAAGCGCTCCTCGACCGGCTTCGTCTTATCGTTGACGATCGCTTTCAACCGCGTCCGCCGGCCGGAAAACTTCTTCGACATCCGGCGGCGCCGGTTATTCTTCTCGATCGAGCTCTTCTTCGCCATTTCCTGCTCCTGATGTCCCGCGTCTGAGGTCCTTACGGCCTCACTGCCGGAACGGAAAATTGAACGCCGTCAACAAAGCGCGCGCTTCATCGTCGGTATGCGCGGTGGTGCAGACCGTGATGTCCATGCCCCACACGTCGGAAACCTTGTCGTAGTCGATCTCGGGGAACACGATGTGTTCCTTGATGCCGAGCGAATAATTGCCGCGGCCGTCAAAGCTCTTCGGATTGAGCCCGCGGAAGTCGCGCACGCGCGGCAGCGCGATGTTGATAAGACGGTCGAGGAACTCGTACATGCGCGCCTTGCGCAGCGTCACCTTGCAGCCGATCGGCTGGCCGTCGCGCAGCTTGTAGGTGGCGATCGACTTGCGCGACTTGGTGATGATCGGCTTCTGGCCGGCGATCATCGCCAGATCGGCGGCGGCATTGTCGACCTTCTTGCGGTCGGCGACGCCTTCGCCGATGCCCATATTGATGACGACTTTGTCGAGCACCGGAATCTGGAAGCGATTCTTGAAGCCGAACTGCTCGGCGAGCTTCTTGCGAATGCTCTCCTCGAACTCGACCTTGAGCCGCGCCGGAACGCGCTCCTCCGCGGCACGCGGCGCAGCCGGCTTGCCAGCGGCTGCCGCGGCCTTGTCGCTGCGCGCCTGCTTCGCCGCCTTCTTGTCGTCCTTGCCGGCCTTGGCCATCTGCTCGGCGGTCTGCGGCCGCGACGCCTGTTGTTCCGGCTTGCCTTTGGCCGGGCCGCCTTTGGCCTTGGTTTTCTTCTCGTCCGTATCAGCCATCGATCTCGACTCCCGAGCGCTTGGCGACGCGCACTTTCTTCCGCTCCTCGCCCTTGCCCACGATTTTGAATCCGATCCGGGTCGGCTTGCCGTCCTTCGGATCGGTCAGCGCGACGTTCGACAGGTGGATCGGCGCCTCTTTGGAGATGATGCCGCCTTCCTGCGTCGCGCTCTGGCGCTGATGACGCTTGACGACATTGACGCCGCGCACCAGCACGCGATGCTCGTCGCGGCGCATTTCCAGCACCTCGCCGCTCTTGCCCTTGTCGCGTCCGGTGATGACGACGACGGTATCGCCTTTTTTGATCTTGGCGGCCATCACAGCACCTCGGGGGCGAGCGAGATGATCTTCATGTGGTTCTTGGCCCGCAGCTCGCGCGGCACCGGGCCGAAGATGCGGGTGCCGACCGGCTCCATCTGCGGATTGATCAGCACCGCGGCATTGCGGTCGAAACGGATGATCGAGCCGTCGGCGCGCTTGATGTCCTTGGCGATCCGCACGATCACCGCCTTCATCACGTCGCCTTTTTTGACGCGGCCGCGCGGGATCGCCTCCTTCACCGACACGACGATGACGTCGCCGATGGTGGCGTATTTGCGCTTGCTGCCGCCCAGCACCTTGATGCACATGACGCGACGCGCGCCGGAATTGTCCGCCACGTCGAGATTGGTTTGCATCTGGATCATGGGTTACCCCACTTATTGTATTCCATAACGATCACGACGCTTTCTTCTTCTCGCCCCGCACCACGGCCCAACGCTTGAGCTTGGAGATCGGGCGGTGCTCTTCAATCCACACGATGTCGCCGACTTTGAATTCGTTCTTCTCGTCGTGCGCATAATATTTCTTCGAGCTGCGCACCGTCTTCTTGAACAGCGGATGGGTGTAGCGGCGCTCGACCCTCACCACGAGGGTCTTCGCTTGCTTGTCGCTCACCACGACGCCTTGCAGAGTACGCTTTGGCATATCGGTCCTCTTAACTCTTCGCCGTGGCTTTTGGCGGAGTGGCTTTCGGCGCAGCGGTCTTTGCAGCGCCCGGGCGCTTGGTCCGCGCAACGGTCTTGAGCCGCGCGATATTGCGCCGCACCTCGCGCACGCGCGCGGTATTCTCCAACTGGCCGCTGGCGCGCTGGAAACGCAGGTTGAAGTGCTCCTTCTTCAGCTTGAGCACTTCGTCGTCGATCTGATCGATCGTCATCGTTCTGATATCGGCCGCTTTCATATCCCTACTCGCTGATCCGCTCGACGAAACGCGTCTTGATCGGCAATTTGGCCGCCGCAAGCGCCAGCGCCTCCTTGGCGGTCTGGATCGGAACGCCGTCGACTTCGAACAAAATCCGGCCGGGCTTCACCCGCGCCACCCACAATTCCGGCGCGCCCTTGCCCGAGCCCATGCGGACTTCGAGCGGCTTCTTCGACACCGGCACATCCGGGAACAGCCGGATCCAGACTCGGCCGGCGCGCTTCATGTGCCGGGTCAGCGCCCGCCGCGCCGCTTCGATCTGGCGCGCGGTCACGCGCTCCGGCTCGAGCGCCTTGAGCCCGAACTGGCCGAACGCAAGGTCGACGCAGCTGGTGGCGACGCCCTTGATGCGGCCCTTATGCGCCTTGCGGAATTTGGTGCGGACTGGTTGCAGCATGTCTCTATGCTTTCTTGCTTATTCGCTCTTTGCGCCCGTTACGCCGCATCCCGGCGCGGCCGTCCGGCGTCGCCTTCGGCCATCTTCTTATCCTGCGCCATCGGGTCGTGTTCCATGATCTCGCCTTTGAAGATCCAGACCTTCACGCCGCAGGTGCCGTAAGTCGTGAACGCGGTGGCGACGCCGTAATCGACATCGGCGCGCAGCGTATGCAGCGGCACGCGGCCCTCGCGATACCATTCCATGCGGGCGATTTCGGCGCCGCCGAGACGGCCCGAGCAATTGATGCGGATGCCGCCGGCGCCGAGCCGCATCGCCGACTGCACGGCGCGCTTCATGGCGCGGCGGAACGCGACGCGGCGCTCGAGCTGCTGCGCGATCAATTCGGCAACCAGCTGCGCGTCGAGCTCGGGCTTGCGGATTTCGACGATATTGATGACGACGTCGCTGTCGGTGACGGCGGCGACCTTCCTGCGCAGCTTCTCGATATCGGCGCCCTTCTTGCCGATGACCACGCCCGGACGCGCCGATTGGATGGTGACGCGGCATTTCTTGTGCGGGCGCTCGATCACGATCTTGGAGACCGCGGCCTGCTTGAGCTCGGCCATCAAGATCTTGCGGATCTTCATGTCCTCGTGCAGCAGCGAACCGTAGCTGGACTTGCCGGCATACCAGCGCGAGTCCCAGGTGCGGTTGATGCCAAGGCGAAGCCCGACCGGATTGACCTTCTGACCCATATTCTTCTCCCAACCGTCCTCTTTAAGCCTGTGCCTGCGCTTCGACTTCGCGCACCACGATGGTGAGATGCGAGAACGGCTTCAAAATTGCTCCCGACCGGCCGCGGGCGCGCGGCGAGAACCGCTTCATCACCAGCGCCTTGCCGACATGGGCCTCGGCGACGATGAGATCGTCGACATCGAGGTCATGATTGTTTTCCGCATTCGCGATCGCGGATTCGAGACATTTGCGCACATCGCGCGCGATGCGCTTGCGCGAGAATTCGAGTTCGGCGAGCGCGGTCGCAACCTTCTTGCCGCGAATGAGCTGGGCAAGAAGATTGAGCTTCTGCGGGCTGATCCGCAGCGTGCGCGCCACCGCCTTGGCCTCGTTGTCGGCGAGATCGCGATCGCGTTTTTTCTTGCTCATGAACGTCTCCCGAAGCCCTACGAGCCCGATGCCGCGGCCGGCGCCGCGCCGCCGCTACGCTTGGCCTTGCGATCCGACGAGTGGCCGTGGAACGACCGCGTCGGAGCGAACTCACCGAATTTGTGGCCGACCATTTCCTCGGTGACGATCACCGGGATGTGCTTCTGGCCGTTATAGACGCCGAAGGTCAGGCCGACGAATTGCGGCAGGATCGTCGAACGCCGCGACCAGATGCGGATCAGGTCGTGACGTCCGGACGAGCGCGCGGCATCCGCCTTTTTCAGCAGATAGCCGTCGACAAACGGACCCTTCCAGACTGAACGCGTCATGATCGCTCCTAGCTCTTCTTCTTGCGCACGTGGCGGCTCACCATGATGAACTTCGCCGTCGACTTGTTCTTGCGCGTCTTCATGCCCTTGGTCGGCTTGCCCCACGGCGACACCGGGTGCCGGCCGCCGCGGGTGCGGCCGCCGAGCGGGTGATCGACCGGGTTCATGGTCTCGCCGCGGACGTGGCCGCGCCAACCAAGCCAGCGATTGCGGCCGGCTTTGCCGATCGAGATGTTCATATTGTCCGGGTTCGACACCGCGCCGACACTGGCGAGGCAGCGGCCGTGAACCAGGCGCTGCTCGCCGGAATTCAGCCGCAGGATGACGTATTCGCCGTCGCGGCCGACGATCTGCGCATAGGCGCCGGCGGACCGGGCGATCTGGCCGCCCTTGCCGATCTTGATCTCGATATTGTGCACGATGGTGCCGACCGGAATGTTCGCGATCGGCATCGCATTGCCCGGCTTCACGTCGACATGCTCGCCGGCAACGATGCTGTCGCCCGCGGCCAGCCGCTGCGGCGCCAGAATATAGGCGAGCTCGCCGTCCTCGTATTTGACCAGCGCGATGAAGGCGGTGCGGTTCGGATCGTATTCGATCCGCTCGACCTTGGCCGGCATATCGAACTTGCGGCGCTTAAAGTCGACCTTGCGGTAGGCCTGCTTGTGGCCGCCGCCGCGAAAGCGCGAGGTGATGTGGCCGTTATTGTTGCGGCCGCCGGACGACATCTTGCCCTCGGTCAGAGCCTTGATCGGCTTGCCGCGATGCAGACCCGTGCGGTCGACCAGCACCAATTGGCGCTGACCGGGCGTGGTCGGATTATATGTCTTTAATGCCATCGCCCGCTCCTTACAGTCCCGTGGTGACGTCGATCGTTTGGCCCTCTTCGAGGGTCACGATCGCGCGCTTGGTGTCGGACTGCTGGCCCAAACGGCCCTTGAATACTTTCCATTTGCCGCGGCGCCGCAGCGTGTTCACGCTTTTCACCTTGACGTCGAACAGCTTCTCCACCGCTTCCTTGATCTGCGGCTTGGTCGCAGTCATGGCGACCTTGAACACGACCTTGTTGTGCTCGGAGGCGTTGGTGGCCTTTTCGGTGATGAGCGGCGCGACGATGATGTCGTAATGGCGCGGATCGGTGGTCGTCATTTGAATCGCGCCTCCAATGCATCGACGGCGGCGCGCGTGAGCACGAGCTTGTGCCGCCGCATGATGTCGTAGACGTTGATACCGGCGACCGGCAGCACGTCGATATTGGGAATGTTGCGGGCCGCGGTGCGGACATCGGCGGAGACTTCGGTGCCGTCGATGAACAGCGCATTGGACACGCCGAGCTTGTCGAAATGGCCGCGCAGCGCCTTGGTCTTGGCTTCCTTCACCGACAGCGCATCGATGACGAGGATGCCGCCGTCTTTCGCCTTCGCCGACAGTGCATGACGCAGCGCCAGCGCGCGGACTTTCTTCGGCAGGCCGATCTCGTGGCTGCGGGTATGCGGGCCGAACGAACGGCCGCCGCCGCGGAACAGATTGACCCGCGCCGAGCCGTGACGGGCGGAGCCGGTGCCTTTCTGCTTGTACATCTTCTTGCCGGTGCGGTGCACGTCGGCGCGGTTCTGCACCTCATGGGTGCCGCGCTGACGCTTGGCGAGCTGCCACACCACGCAGCGATGAATGATATCGGCGCGCGGCTCGAGCCCGAAAATGGCGTCGGACAGAGTGACGGAGCCGGCCGCTTTGCCGTCGAGGGAGGTGACTTTGAGTTCCATCACGCACCCTCCCCGTGGTTTGCTGGAGCTTGGCTCGCTGCGGCATCCGCGCCTGCCGGCGCAGCGTCCTGACCGACCGAAACCGGCGCGGTCAATTCGTTGTCGGCGAGCTTGAACTTGCCGGGCTTCGGCAGATCGGCCGGCGGCTTTTTCTTCACCGCATCGCGCACCGTGATCCAGCCGCCATTGACGCCGGGAACGGCGCCTTCGACCAGGATGAGGCCGCGTTCGACGTCGGTCTGGCGCACTTTCAGATTAAGCGTGGTCACCCGGTCGACGCCCAGATGACCCGGCATTTTCTTGTTCTTGAAGGTCTTGCCAGGATCCTGGCGGCCGCCGGTCGAACCGATCGAGCGGTGCGAGATCGACACGCCGTGAGAGGCGCGCAGACCGGCAAAATTCCAGCGCTTCATACCGCCGGCAAAACCCTTACCGGTCGAGGTGCCGGTGACATCGACAAACTGGCCGACAACAAAGTGGTCGGCAGTGATTTCGGCGCCGATCGGAATCAGCGCGTCCTCGGTGACGCGGAATTCCGCAAGCTTGCGCTTGGGCTCGACTTTGGCGACGGCGAAATGACCGCGATCGGCCCTGGTCGTGCGCTGTACCTTGCGCTGGCCGGCGCCGACTTGCAGCGCGACATAGCCGTTCTTCTCTTTGGTGCGGTGGCCCACCACCTGGCAATTGCCGAGCCGCAACACCGTAACCGGCACATGCTCGCCGGTCTCGGTGAAGAGACGCGTCATCCCGATCTTTTGGGCAAGAACCCCGGAACGCATTTCTCTCTTCTCCAAACCTTAGAGCTTGATCTCGACGTCGACGCCGGCGGCGAGATCGAGTTTCATCAGGGCGTCGACCGTTTGCGGCGTCGGATCGACGATGTCGAGCAGCCGCTTATGCGTGCGCATTTCGAACTGTTCCCGGCTCTTCTTGTCGACATGCGGCGAGCGGTTGACGGTGAATTTCTCGATCTTGGTCGGCAGCGGAATGGGTCCGCGCACCTGCGCGCCGGTGCGCTTCGCCGTATTGACGATCTCGCGCGTCGACGCATCGAGGATGCGATGATCGAACGCCTTGAGCCGGATTCTTATGTTCTGGCCGTTCATGGTCCCGTCTCTCTGCCTCGTCATCGCCGGATCAGGTCCGGCAATCCCAACTAACTCGCACGCACTGTGCTCATGAGATCGAGATGGCCGGGCAAAAGGCGAGTGAAACGACGCCGTCCTTCAGACGGCTATGCCCGGCCATGACGATGCGTTGATCCCTTATTCGATGATGCTCGCCACCACGCCGGCGCCGACGGTGCGGCCACCTTCGCGAATGGCGAAGCGCAGTTTCTCTTCCATGGCGATCGGCACGATCAGCGTCACTTCCATGGCGATATTGTCGCCCGGCATCACCATTTCGGTACCGGCCGGCAGCGTCACCACGCCGGTCACGTCGGTGGTGCGGAAATAGAATTGCGGACGATAATTGGTGAAGAACGGCGTGTGGCGGCCACCCTCTTCCTTGGTGAGGATGTAGGCCTCGGCCTTGAACTTGGTGTGCGGCTTCACCGAACCCGGCTTGCACAGCACTTGGCCGCGCTCGATTTCCTCGCGCTTGGTGCCGCGCAGCAGACAACCGACGTTGTCGCCCGCCTCACCCTGATCGAGGAGCTTGCGGAACATTTCGACGCCGGTGACGGTGGTCTTGGTCGTCGGCTTCATGCCCACGATCTCGACTTCCTCGCCGACCTTGATGATGCCGCGCTCGATACGGCCGGTGCAGACCGTGCCGCGGCCGGAGATCGAGAACACGTCTTCGACCGGCATCAGGAACGGCTGATCCTTCGGGCGCTCCGGCTGCGGGATGTTGGCGTCGACCGCCTTCATCAGCTCCAGGATCGCGTCATGGCCGAGCTTCGGATCCTTGCCTTCGAGCGCCATCAGCGCCGAGCCCTTGACGACCGGAATCTTGTCGCCCGGGAAATTGTACTTGGACAGAAGCTCGCGGACCTCGAGCTCGACGAGCTCGAGCAGCTCCGGATCGTCGACCATATCGACTTTGTTGAGGAACACGACCAGCGCCGGCACGCCGACCTGGCGGGCGAGCAGGATGTGCTCGCGGGTCTGCGGCATCGGGCCGTCGGCGGCGCTGACCACGAGGATCGCGCCGTCCATCTGCGCCGCGCCGGTGATCATGTTCTTCACATAGTCGGCATGCCCGGGGCAGTCGACATGCGCATAATGGCGGTTCGCGGTTTCGTATTCGACATGCGCGGTCGCGATGGTGATGCCGCGCGCCTTCTCTTCCGGCGCCTTGTCGATCTGATCGTAAGCGGTGAAAGTCGCCCCGCCGGTTTCCGCCAATACCTTGGTGATCGCCGCCGTCAGCGACGTCTTGCCGTGATCGACGTGGCCGATCGTACCGATATTGCAATGCGGTTTGGTGCGGTTGAATTTTTCCTTAGCCATGGGACTCTCCGTTCCGGCTCCTGCTTAATCCGTTTGACTGTTAGGCGAACTTCGCCTGGACTTCCTCGGCGATTGCCTTCGGCACTTCTGCGTAGTGGTCGAATTGCATCGTGAAGGTGGCGCGCCCCTGAGACATCGAGCGCAAGTTGTTGACGTAGGAGAACATGTTGGCGAGCGGCACCATCGCCGAGATGACGTTGGCGTTGCCGCGCATGTCCTGACCTTGAATTTGGCCGCGGCGCGAATTGAGGTCGCCGATGACCGACCCGGTATAGTCTTCCGGCGTCACCACCTCGACCTTCATGACCGGCTCGAGCAGCACGGGGCCGCCCTTTTGCAGCGCCTCGCGCATGGCACCCCGCGCGCAGATCTCAAAGGCCATCGCCGACGAATCGACGTCATGCGAATTGCCGTCGACCAGCGAGACTTTGATATCGACGACCGGGAAGCCGGCGAGCACGCCGGAGCCCAGCACGCCCTCGAGGCCCTTCTCGACGGCGGGGATGAATTCCTTCGGTACCGAGCCGCCGACGATCTCGTTCTCGAACACAAAGCCGGCGCCAGGCTCGGACGGCTCAGCCACGATCTTGATCTTGGCATATTGGCCGTGGCCGCCGGTCTGCTTCTTATGGGTGAAATCGACCGTCGCCGACCGAGTGATTTTCTCGCGGTAGGCGACCTGCGGCGCGCCGATATTGGCGTCGACCTTATAGGTGCGCCTGAGGATATCGACCTTGATGTCGAGATGAAGCTCGCCCATGCCCTTGATGATGGTCTGGCCGGATTCCTGATCGGTGTGGACGCGGAACGACGGATCCTCGGCCACGAGCTTGGCCAGAGCGACGCCGAGCTTCTCCTGGTCGGCCTTCGACTTCGGCTCGATCGCGATCTCGATGACCGGCTCGGGGAATTCCATCTTTTCCAGGATCACCGGCTTTTGCGGATCGCATAGCGTGTCGCCGGTGCGCACCTCTTTCAGCCCGGCCAGCGCGACGATATCGCCGGCATAGGCCTCCTTGATGTCCTCGCGGTTGTTGGCATGCATCAGCAGCATGCGGCCGACGCGCTCCTTGCGATCCTTGGTCGAATTCATCACGCCGGTGCTGCTCTCAAGCTTGCCGGAATAGATGCGGCAGAACGTGATGGTGCCGACGAACGGATCGTCCATGATCTTGAAGGCGAGCAGCGCCAGCGGCTCGTCGTCCGAAGACTTGCGCTCGACCTCGTTGCCTTTGAGGTCGACGCCCTTCACCGCCGGCACGTCGAGCGGCGACGGCAGATAGTCGACGACGGCATCGAGGAGCGGCTGCACGCCCTTGTTCTTGAACGCGGAGCCGCACAGCACCGGAAAGAACTTGCCTTCAATGGTCGCCTTGCGGATCAGGCGCTTGAGCGTGGCGACGTCAGGTTCCTTGCCATCGAGGTAGGCCGACATCGCGTCATCGTCGAGCTCGACGGCGGCTTCGACCAGCTTCTCGCGATACTCCTTGGCCTGATCCATCAGATCGGCCGGAATCTCGACGTCGCTGTATTTCGCGCCGAGCGTCTCCTCGTCCCACACCACGCCGACCATGCGGACGAGATCGATCACGCCCTTGAACGTGTTCTCGGCGCCGATCGGCAGCTGGATCGCCACCGGCTTGGCACCAAGGCGGTCGACGATGTCTCTCAGGCAAAGAAAGAAGTCAGCGCCGGTCTTGTCCATCTTGTTGGCGAAGACGATGCGCGGCACATTGTAACGGTCGCCCTGGCGCCACACCGTCTCGGTCTGCGGCTCGACGCCCTGGTTGGAATCGAGCACGCACACCGCGCCGTCAAGGACGCGCAGCGAGCGCTCCACCTCGATGGTGAAATCGACGTGGCCGGGCGTGTCGATGATGTTCAGCCGCTTGCCGTTCCACTGCGCAGTCGTCGCGGCCGACGTGATCGTAATGCCGCGCTCCTGTTCCTGCTCCATCCAATCCATGGTCGCGGCGCCTTCGTGCACCTCGCCAATCTTGTGATTCTTGCCGGTGTAATAGAGGACGCGCTCGGTGGTCGTGGTCTTGCCGGCATCGATGTGCGCCATGATGCCGAAATTGCGATAGTCCTCGATCGGATTTGTGCGGGGCATGGGGATTTATCCTTCGCTGTCTCTTTGTTTCACCAGCGATAGTGCGAGAATGCGCGGTTGGCTTCCGCCATCCGGTGCGTGTCTTCGCGCTTCTTGACGGCGTTCCCCCGGTTATTCGACGCATCGAGCAGTTCGGCCGACAACCGCTCCGTCATGGTTTTCTCGTTACGCTCGCGCGCCGCCGAAATGATCCAGCGGATGCCGAGCGCCTGGCGGCGCGACGTACGCACTTCGACAGGCACCTGATAGGTGGCGCCGCCGACGCGCCGCGACCGCACTTCGATCGACGGCATGACATTGTCGAGCGCCTGTTGGAACACGGTGACCGCGTTGCCGCGCGTCTTGCCCTCGATGAGGTCGAAAGCGCCATAGACGATGGTCTCGGCCGCCGACTTCTTGCCGGCATGCATGACCGAGTTCATGAACTTGGTGACGACGATGTTCCCGAATTTCGGATCCGGGAGAATCTCGCGTTTTTCGGCCTTATGGCGGCGGGACATCTCGTTGCTTCCTTATTTCGGCCGTTTGGCGCCGTATTTCGAGCGGCGCTGCTTACGGTTCTTGACGCCCTGGGTGTCGAGCACGCCGCGCAGGATGTGGTAGCGCACGCCGGGCAGGTCCTTGACGCGGCCGCCGCGGATCATGACCACCGAATGCTCTTGCAGGTTATGGCCCTCACCCGGAATGTAGCCGATGACTTCGAAGCCGTTGGTCAGGCGCACCTTGGCGACCTTGCGCAAGGCCGAGTTCGGCTTCTTTGGCGTCGTCGTATAGACGCGCGTGCAGACGCCGCGCTTCTGCGGGCTTTGCTGCAGAGCCGGGACCTTCTTCTTCGCGCGCTGCGTAACCCGCGGCTTGCGAATGAGCTGGTTAATCGTCGGCATTGCTCGTTCAGGCTCCAATGCGGGGCCTCGCCCCATTAATTCCGTTTCCAACAGGGCTCGCGCCCGCTTGCTCGCCGCAAAAAAGCGCAAGCGCAAAACCAAATCGCGCCACCCGCGTAACGGTGCGGAGGAGCGCTTGGCTTTGCAGAGGACCACGATGCGGCGATCGCGGTCTTGCACCCGATTAGCTGACTTTGCGAAGTCAGAGACAGCGTTTGAGCTTCCTTCGTCGAGGCGTCACGCCACGTCCGACGAGCTGCGAAAGCGCCAAAAGGCGACTACTTTCAGTAGCTTATACGGGGACCCGGCAGGCCGTTCCGACTGGCGAAGCTCACCGCCTGTCAAAAGTGGGCGGTATGTATCGGCGTAACCGCGGCAAGTCAAGCAGATATGGGCACAAAAGTGCGGTGGCGCAAGCACATCTGCGTGGTGCATCGGCTCGCCAAATTTGCGGTCAAGCCGGCTCCATGCCCTTGGCCCGGATCAGGCGTCCGGCTTGCGGCGTCTTGGAAAAGGCGACGAAAGCGCGGGCGGCGGCGGGTTCCCGCGCGCCGGCTGAGAGGCCAGCGGCGTATATAATGACGTTCTGCAGTTCGGCCGGCAGCGGACCGACCAGGTCCGCGCCCCGAACCGGCAGGATGGCCACGATCTGCTGCAGGCCGATTTCGGCCTCACCTGCCGCGACAAGCTCGGCCACTGGCCGACTTGTCAACTTGGTTTTCGGCTTCATCGCCGCCGCCATGCCGAGCTTCTCCAGAAGATCCGCGACATACGCGCCGCTTGGACCATCGCTATAGGAAATCGACTTGGCCGCGAGCAGCGCGGCTTTGAAGGCCGCGACCGTACTGATATCGGGGTTCGCCGCGCCGGTGCGGACGCAAAGGCCGACGGCCGAGCGGGTCACATCGACCGTGGCGCCCTCGGCGATCCTGCCGGCCTTGACCAGTTCGTCGATCTCGGGCCGCGGCAATAGCGCGAGGTCGAAGGCCGCGCCGCCGGCGATCTCCTTTTTCAGCACCGACGTCAGCCGATACTCGACCTCGACCTTGGCGCCATTAGCCCCCTCGAACAGCGGCACGATCTCGGTCAGGAACGTGCGCATCGCGGCGCCGCTGAGGATTTTGATGGTCTTGGATGGCAACATGCGAGCCACTGTAGCCCAGAGCGTGATTGTTTCAGATTGAATCGTTTGTCGCTCTAGGATTTTGATTGAGCATGATCTTTTCGGAAAACCGGCTTCCACTTTTCCGGATCATGCTCTAGGTCACGAAAAAAGGGCCGCCCATTGGGCGGCCCTTCGATGTCGTAGCGGCTTGGCGGATTTACTCCGCTGCCGGCAGCGCCGCGGGCTCGGCGGCAGCTTCCGCCTTCACCGCGGCTTCTTTCTCGCGCTCGGCGAGAATGAGGGCATCGCGCTTGATCGCGACTTCGCGGATCTTGTTCATCATCGCGCCGGTTCCCGCCGGGATCAGGCGGCCGACGATGACGTTCTCCTTGAGCCCGTCGAGGGTGTCGGCCTTGCCGTTGACCGCCGCCTCGGTGAGCACGCGCGTCGTCTCCTGGAACGATGCCGCCGAGATGAACGAGCGGGTCTGCAGCGACGCCTTGGTGATGCCGAGCAGCACCGGATGCGCGGTCGCGGGCTTCTTGCCCTCCTCCGCGGCCTTGGCGTTGGTCTCATCGAACTCGAGCTTGTCGATCTGATCGCCCTGGATCATCTCGGTGTCGCCGGAGTCGGTGATTTCGACCTTCTGCAGCATCTGACGAACGATGACTTCGATGTGCTTGTCGTTGATCGCCACACCCTGGAGCCGATAGACGTCCTGGATCTCGTTGACGAGGTAGCCGGCCAGCTCCTCGACGCCTTTGATGGCCAGGATGTCGTGCGGCGCCGGATTGCCTTCGACGATGAAGTCGCCCTTCTCGATCACGTCGCCGTCCTGCAAGTGGATATGCTTGCCCTTCGCCACGAGATACTCGCGCGGCTCCTCGCTCTTATCGGTCGGCTCGATGGTGATGCGCCGCTTGTTCTTGTAGTCGCGGCCGAAGCGCACCGTGCCGGAGATTTCCGCGATCACCGCGGATTCCTTCGGCCGGCGGGCCTCGAACAGTTCGGCAACACGCGGCAAACCACCAGTGATGTCGCGGGTCTTCGCGCTCTCCGTCGGGATACGCGCGATGACGTCGGCGGCCTTCACAATCGAGCCCGGATCGACCGAGATGATGGCGTCGACCGCGAGCGTATAGCGCGCGTCGCTGCCACGGCTCAGTTTGTGGATCTTGCCCTCTTTGTCCTTGATCACCAAAGCCGGACGCAGATCCTGCTGGCCGCGGGCCGAACCCGAGCGCCAGTCGATGACGACGCGCTTGGCGATGCCGGTCGAACTCGTCGAGCGATTCCGTGAGCGACTGGCCGTCGACGAGATCCTCGTAGCCGACCGTGCCCTCGACCTCGGTAAGGATCGGGCGGGTATAGGGATCCCATTCGGCGATGCGCTGGCCACGCTTGATGTGCTCGCCGTCGGTGACCCGCAACCGTGCGCCGTATTGGATGCGGTGCACGGCGCGTTCGGTGCCGTCCGGATCGACCACCGCAACGATGAGGTTGCGGTTCATCGCGATCAGATCGCCGTCCGAGTTCCGGGCCACGTTCAGATTCTTCATCTTCACGGTGCCTTCGAAATTCAACTCGATGAACGACTGCTCGGAGATCTGCGCCGCACCGCCGATGTGGAACGTGCGCATGGTCAGCTGAGTGCCCGGTTCGCCGATCGACTGCGCGGCGATGACGCCCACCGCCTCGCCCATATTGACCGGCGTGCCGCGGGCGAGATCGCGCCCGTAACACGCACCGCAAACGCCGGTGACGGTTTCGCAGGTGAGCACGGAGCGGATCTTGAGCTCCTGGACGCCCGCGGTGACGAGCTTGTCGACGCTATATTCATCGAGCAGCGTGCCGCTCGGCACCAGCACTTCGGTGCCCGACGGATTGCGCACGTCTTCGGCCGTGGTGCGGCCGAGGATGCGGCTTGCCAGTGAGGCGACCACCGTGCCGGCGTCGATGATGGCGCGCACCTTGATGCCGCGGGTGGTACCGCAGTCGAACTCGGTGATGATGCAGTCCTGCGCCACGTCGACGAGACGCCGCGTCAGATAGCCGGAATTGGCCGTCTTCAGTGCGGTGTCGGCGAGACCCTTGCGGGCGCCATGCGTCGAATTGAAGTATTCGAGCACCGAGAGGCCTTCCTTGAAGTTGGAAATGATCGGGCTCTCGATGATCTCGCCCGACGGCTTGGCCATCAGGCCGCGCATGCCGGCAAGCTGGCGCATCTGGGCGGGCGAACCGCGCGCGCCGGAATGCGCCATCATGTAGATGGAGTTCACCTGAGATTCCTGGCCCTTCTCGCCCGGACGGGAGGTCGAAATCTCCTTCATCATCGCTTCGGCGATGGTCTCGGTGCACTTCGACCAGGCATCGACGACCTTGTTGTACTTCTCGCCTTGGGTGATCAGGCCGTCGTTGTATTGCTGCTCGAATTCCTTGACGAGATCGCGGGTCTTCTCGACCGTCGCTTTCTTGGAATGCGGCACGACCATGTCGTCCTTGCCGAACGAAATGCCGGCCTTGAACGCATGGTGGAAGCCGAGCGCCATGATGCGGTCGCAGAAGATCACCGTCTCCTTCTGACCGCAGTGGCGATAGACCGTGTCGATCATCCCGGAGATTTCGCGCTTGGTCATCAGCTTGTTGACGAGGTCGAACGGCGTCTTAGCGAGCTTCGGCAAAACCGAACCGAGAATGACGCGGCCAGGCGTCGTGTCGTACCAGCGCGTGACCGGCTTGCTGTCTTCGCCGACGCCATTCCAGCGGTATTTGATCCGCGAATGCAGGCTGACGGCCTTCTCGTGCAGCGCGAGGTCGATCTCGGCCAGATCGCCGAATATTTTCGGCTTCTCGCCCTCGACCGCGTCGCGGATGATGGAGAGATAGTAGAGGCCGAGCACGATGTCCTGCGACGGCACGATGATCGGCGCGCCGTTCGCTGGATGCAGGATGTTGTTGGTCGACATCATCAAGACGCGCGCCTCGAGCTGCGCCTCCAGCGACAGCGGCACGTGCACCGCCATCTGGTCGCCGTCGAAGTCGGCATTGAAGGCGGCGCAGACCAGCGGATGCAGCTGGATCGCCTTGCCTTCGATCAACACCGGTTCGAACGCTTGAATGCCGAGGCGGTGCAGCGTCGGCGCGCGGTTGAGCATCACCGGATGCTCGCGAATGACCTCGTCGAGAATATCCCAAACCTCGGGCTTCTCCTTCTCGACGAGTTTCTTCGCCTGTTTTACCGTCGTCGACAGGCCCTTGGCGTCAAGCCGCGAATAGATGAACGGCTTGAACAGTTCGAGCGCCATCTTCTTCGGCAGGCCGCACTGATGCAGCTTGAGTTCGGGACCGACCACGATCACCGAACGGCCCGAATAATCGACGCGCTTGCCGAGCAGGTTCTGGCGGAACCGGCCCTGCTTGCCCTTGAGCATGTCGGCGAGCGACTTCAGCGGCCGCTTGTTGGCGCCGGTGATGACCCGGCCGCGACGGCCGTTGTCGAACAGCGCGTCGACCGCTTCCTGCAGCATCCGCTTTTCGTTGCGGATGATGATGTCGGGCGCGCGCAGCTCGATCAGCCGCTTCAAACGGTTGTTGCGGTTGATGACGCGGCGATAGAGATCGTTGAGATCCGACGTGGCGAAGCGCCCGCCGTCGAGCGGCACGAGCGGCCGCAGGTCGGGCGGGATCACCGGCACGTGCGTGAGGATCATCCATTCCGGCTTGTTGGTGGACTGGGTGAATGCCTCGATCAGTTTGAGCCGCTTGGCGAGCTTCTTCGGCTTGAGCTCCGAGGTCGATTCCGCGATCTCGACGCGCAGATCCGCGGCAAGCTTCTCGAGATCGAGCGCCTTGAGCATCTCGCGGATCGCTTCCGCGCCGATCATGGCGGTGAAGCTGTCGGCGCCGAATTCGTCCTGCGCCTTGACGTAGTCCTCTTCGGAGAGGAGCTGACGGTCCTTGAGCGGCGTGAGGCCGGGCTCGAGCACTACGTAATATTCGAAATAAAGGATGCGCTCGAGATCCTTCAGCGTCATGTCGAGCAGAAGGCCGATCCGGCTCGGCAACGACTTCAAGAACCAGATATGCGCGACGGGCGCCGCGAGCTCGATATGGCCCATGCGCTCGCGCCGCACGCGCGACAGCGTAACCTCGACCGAGCACTTCTCGCAGATGATGCCCTTGTACTTCATGCGCTTGTACTTGCCGCACAAGCATTCGTAATCCTTGATCGGCCCGAAAATGCGCGCGCAGAACAGGCCGTCGCGCTCGGGCTTGAAGGTGCGGTAATTGATGGTCTCGGGCTTTTTGATTTCGCCGTAGGACCAGGACAGAATCTTCTCCGGACTCGCGATCGAAATCCGGATCTGGTCGAAGACCTGAGCCGGAACCTGCGGGCTGAAAAGATTCATAATTTCTTGGTTCATCGTCTGCTCCGCTTGCCGACCGTGTCGGCCGCTGTCGTCATTCTCTTAAAGCCTACGAAAGTCCTCGATGACCGGGCATCGCGCATCGCCACGCCCGGCCATGACGCTTGTCTTACTCGGCCGCCTCGGGCACGCCGTCGCCGCGCTGCTGTTGCTTGGAATTGTGCAGGTCGACATTGAGGCCGAGCGAGCGCATTTCCTTGACCAACACGTTGAACAATTCCGGGATACCGGACTCGAACGCGTCGTCGCCGCGCACGATCAACTCGTAGACCTTGGTGCGTCCGGCGACGTCGTCGGACTTCACCGTCAGCATTTCCTGCAGCGTGTAGGCGGCGCCATAGGCTTCGAGCGCCCACACTTCCATTTCGCCGAAGCGCTGGCCGCCGAACTGCGCCTTGCCGCCCAGTGGCTGCTGGGTGACGAGGCTGTACGGGCCGATCGAGCGGGCATGGATCTTGTCGTCGACAAGGTGATGCAGCTTCAGCATATAGATGTAGCCGACGGTCACCCTGCGATCGAACGCGTCGCCGGTGCGCCCGTCATAGAGCGTCACCTGCCCGGAATGATCGAGGCCGGCGAGATCGAGCATGTGCTCGATATCGGCTTCCTTGGCGCCGTCGAACACGGGAGTGGCGATCGGCACGCCGTGACGCAGATTGGTGCCGAGCTCCATAAGCCCCTTGTCGTCGAGCGACTTGATGGTCTCGTCCTCGCCATAGACCTTCTTCAGTAGATCCTTGAGCGGCTTGGAGTCCTTCTTGCCGTTGTACATGTCGACTGCGGCGCCGATCTTCAAACCGAGGCCGGCGCAGGCCCAGCCGAGATGGGTCTCGAGGATCTGACCGACATTCATGCGGCTCGGCACGCCGAGCGGGTTGAGCACGACGTCGACCGACGTGCCGTCGGCGAGGAACGGCATGTCCTCCGCCGGCACGATCTTCGACACCACGCCCTTGTTGCCGTGGCGGCCGGCCATCTTGTCGCCGGGCTGGATCTTGCGCTTCACCGCGACGAAGACCTTGACCATCTTCATCACGCCGGGCGGCAATTCGTCGCCGCGCTGCAGCTTCTCGACCTTGTCGAGGAAGCGCTGTTCGAGGCGCTTCTTGGACTCGTCGTACTGCTTACGGATGGCCTCGATCTCGGCCATGATCTTGTCGTTCGGCGAAGCGAACATCCACCATTGCGCGCGCGGATATTCGTCGAGAATGGCGCGCGTGACCTTGGTGTCCTTCTTGAAGCCCTTCGGCCCGGCGACGCCCTGGCGGCCTTCGAGCAGTTCGGCAAGGCGGCCATAGACGTTGCGGTCGAGGATCGCCTGTTCGTCGTCGCGGTCCTTGGCGAGACGCTCGATCTCTTCCCGCTCGATGGCGAGCGCGCGCTCGTCCTTCTCGACGCCGTGGCGATTGAAGACACGAACTTCGACGACCGTGCCCTGCACGCCCGGCGGCACGCGCAACGAAGTGTCGCGCACGTCGGAGGCCTTCTCGCCGAAGATGGCGCGCAGAAGCTTCTCTTCCGGCGTCATCGGGCTCTCGCCCTTCGGCGTGATCTTACCGACGAGAATGTCGCCGGCGCGGACTTCGGCGCCGATATAGACGATGCCGGCCTCGTCGAGATTCTTCAGCGTCTCTTCGGAGACGTTGGGAATATCGCGGGTGATTTCCTCGGGGCCGAGCTTGGTGTCGCGGGCCATGACTTCGAATTCCTCGATATGGATCGAGGTGAAGACGTCGTCCTTGACGATGCGCTCGGAGAGCAGAATCGAGTCCTCGAAGTTGTAGCCGTTCCACGGCATGAACGCGACCAGCGCGTTGCGCCCGAGCGCGAGCTCGCCGAGATCGGTCGAAGGACCGTCGGCGATGATGTCGCCCTTGCTCACCTGATCGCCCACTTTCACCAGCGGTCGCTGGTTGATGCAGGTGTTCTGGTTCGAGCGCTGGAACTTCATCAGCCGGTAGATGTCGACGCCGGGCTTGGTCGGATCCTGCTCGTCGGTGGCGCGGATCACGATGCGGGTGGCGTCGACCTGATCGACCATGCCGGTGCGGCGGGCCGCGATTGCGGCGCCGGAGTCGCGAGCGACCACGCCTTCCATGCCGGTGCCGACGAACGGCGCCTCGGCGCGAACCAGCGGCACGGCTTGCCGCTGCATGTTCGAGCCCATCAGCGCGCGGTTGGCGTCATCGTTCTCGAGGAACGGAATGAGCGCTGCCGCCACCGAAACCAGCTGCTTCGGCGACACGTCCATAAAGTCGACCTTGTCCGGCGGAATGAGTTGCACGTCGCCGGCATGGCGCACGACAACGAGATCGTCGGTGAAGCGGCCCTTGGGGTCGATCGCCGAGTTCGCCTGCGCGACGGTGTAGCGGCCCTCTTCCATCGCCGAGAGATAGATCACCTCGTCGGTGACGCGGCCGTCCTTCACCTTGCGGTACGGCGTCTCGACGAAGCCATATTTGTTCACCCGCGCGAAGGTCGCGAGCGAATTGATCAGGCCGATATTCGGCCCTTCCGGCGTTTCGATCGGGCAGATGCGGCCGTAATGCGTGGTGTGCACGTCGCGCACTTCGAAGCCCGCGCGCTCACGTGTAAGTCCGCCCGGGCCAAGCGCCGAGAGACGCCGCTTGTGCGTGATCTCCGACAGCGGATTGGTCTGATCCATGAACTGCGAGAGCTGCGAGGAGCCGAAAAACTCGCGCACGGCGGCAGCCGCCGGCTTGGCGTTGATCAGGTCCTGCGGCATCACCGTGTCGATATCGACCGACGACATGCGCTCCTTGATGGCGCGCTCCATGCGCAGGAGTCCGATGCGATACTGATTTTCCATCAGTTCGCCGACCGAGCGCACCCGGCGATTGCCGAGATGGTCGATGTCGTCGATCTCGCCCTTGCCGTCGCGCAGGTCGACCAGCGTCTTGATCACCGAGAGAATGTCGTCCTTGCGCAGGATGCGCACGGTGTCGTCGACCGTAAGGTCGAGACGCATGTTCATCTTGACGCGGCCGACCGCCGACAGGTCGTAGCGCTCCGGATCGAAGAACAGCGACTGGAACATGTTCTGCGCCGTGTCGACCGTCGGCGGCTCGCCCGGACGCATGACGCGATAGACGTCGAACAGCGCTTCCTCGCGCGTCATGTTCTTGTCGATCGCCAGCGTGTTGCGGATATAGGCGCCGACATTGATGTGGTCGATGTCGAGGATCGGCAATTCCTTGTAGCCGTGCTCAAGCAATTCCTTGAGCGGCGTCTTGCCGACATTGATCTCCCACTCGCCGTCTTTCTTCTGAGTGCCGGTGATCTCTTCGCCGGCCTCGACATAGATTTCGCCGGTCTTGGGGTTGACGAGATCTTCCGCGACATAATGGCCGATCAATTCCGGATCGGTCATCCGCAGCGCCTTCAGGCCTTTTTCGGCGAGCTGGCGCGCCGAGCGCACCGTGAGCTTTTTGCCCTCTTCGAGCACCACCTTGCCGGTATCGGCATCGACCAGATCGCTGATCGCCTTGTAGCCGCGCATGCGATTGGCATCGAACGGCACGCGCCAGCCGTCCTTGGTGCGCTTGTACTGCACCTGCTTGTAGAAGGTGTTGAGGATTTCTTCGCCGCTGAGCCCGAGCGCATAAAGCAGCGAGGTGACCGGAATCTTGCGGCGGCGGTCGACGCGCGCATAGACGATGTCCTTGGCGTCGAACTCGATGTCGAGCCAGGAGCCGCGATAGGGAATGATGCGGGCGGCGAACAGCAGCTTGCCCGAGGAATGCGTCTTGCCCTTGTCGTGATCGAAGAACACGCCGGGCGAACGGTGCATCTGCGAAACGATGACGCGCTCGGTGCCGTTGACGATGAAGGTGCCGTTATTGGTCATGAGCGGAATGTCGCCCATGTAGACATCCTGCTCCTTGATGTCCTTCACCGACTTGGCGCCGGTTTCTTCATCGATATCGAACACGATCAGGCGCAGCGTCACTTTCAGCGGCGCAGCGTAAGTCATGCCGCGCTGGCGGCACTCGTCGACGTCGTATTTCGGCGGCTCGAATTCGTATTTGACGAATTCCAGCATCGAAGTGTTGGAGAAGTCCGAAATCGGGAACACCGATTTGAACACGGCCTGCAGGCCCTCGTTGGTGCGGCCGCCTTGCGGCTCCAGCACCATCAGGAATTGGTCGTAGGACGCCTTCTGAACCTCAATGAGGTTCGGCATCTCCGCGACTTCCCTGATTTTTCCGAAAAACTTGCGAACGCGCTTCCGACCGATAAACGTCTGCGCCATTATGTCCTCTCGCTCAATCGAACCGTAAGGCCGAGCCGCCGGCCGCTCTACCGTCTGCTCGAACCGCGTCCTCGAACCCATCGCCATTGGCCGCTAAGGCCATTGGCGTTGAGGTCCGAGGCATCCCGGGCGATCAAGGCGACTCTCCAGAAGGCCGCAATCCATCGCGACCGTCGGGACAGGCGTCGAGTGCCCTATTTTCCGGCGATTCGGTTGTGACACCCAATCACCACAACGTAACTGCCGCGGACGGCACACAAGATGATGATTCCGGGGCCAAAGCCCCGAAATCACCGATATTCACTATCTGGGACCCCGGTTAAGCGCCGCGCCCGCCCGGGGGTCCCCCTTAAGTAAGTACTTCTTACTTAAGCTCAACCTTGGCGCCGACTTTTTCGAGCTGCGCCTTGATCTTGGCGGCGTCGTCCTTGTTGGCGCCTTCCTTGACGGTCTTCGGCGCGCCTTCGACCAGATCCTTGGCCTCCTTGAGACCCAGGCCGGTAATCGCGCGCACTTCCTTAATGACCTCGATCTTCTTGTCGCCAGCGGCGGCGAGAACGACCGTGAATTCGGTCTTCTCTTCGGCGGCGGGCGCCGCGGCGCCCGCGGGACCTGCCGCAACCGCAACGGCGGCAGCGGCGGAAACGCCCCACTTCTCTTCGAGCAACTTGGCGAGCTCGGAAGCCTCGAGCACAGTGAGGCTTGAGAGGTCGTCGACGATTTTCTGCAGATCAGCCATGATTAATGTCCTTCGGTTCTAACCTTATGAGTTGAAGCAGCTTCAGGCTGCCGCGCTTTCACCGCTCTTTGAGGCATAGGCCTGGACCACGCGGGCGACTTTCGACGCAGGGGCAACCACCACCTGCGCGATCTTGGTCGCCGGCGCCTGGATGAGGCCGACGATCTTCGCCCGCAGCTCGTCGAGCGACGGCAAGGCGGCAAGCGCCTTGACTCCGTTCGGGTCGAGCGAGGTCTTGCCCATCGCTCCGCCAAGAATGACGAACTTCTCGTTCGTCTTGGCGAAATCGACGGCGACCTTCGGCGCCGCTATGGGATCGCCCGAATAGGCGATCACGGCCGGCCCCTTAAGCAGGGGCGCGATCGAAGCGACGTCGGAGCCCTCAAGAGCGATTTTCGCGAGGCGATTCTTCGCGACCTTCACGCTCGCCCCAGCCTGCCGCATCTGCCTGCGCAGAGACTGCATCTGAGCGACGGTCAGGCCGGAATAATGAGCAACGACGACGACCTTGGTGGTCTTGAAGACCTCCCCAAGCTCCGCCACAGCTGCACTTTTTTCCGCGCGATCCACCAGCTCTCTCCGGTTGGCGGTCCGTCTCTACGGAACTCGCCGGGTTGTGCCGGCCGTCCCACAAAGATCAATCGACAAGCAAGTCGACGAACCGAGGCAGGACGACATTTAACCCTGCCCCCCAGGCTCAGCTTTCGTCGCATAGCTTTCGCCATACGCGTTCGCCGCCCTGGGCCGTCGAGGTCAGAACCGAAAGGCAATAGGCCGCCCGAAGAAGTCCTTGGACCTCAACAGGAAGCGCTGCTTTCGTCCTTCACCCGTCTATGCTGGCTTTCTCGTTTAAGCCGTTTCCGGCGCCCGCAGTCTCGGACAGGAAATACGCTCTAGAAATCCTCTAAGTGCTTCATCCTCTTAAGTAATCCAACGGGGATCAGCTCTAAGAGGGCGTTTCACTCATCAATTTTCGAGAAGCGCACAAAGGCGCGCCGACAAACTGGGCCGGCACGCCCTTGGTTGTTGTTTAGCGGTTCTAGGTCAGCTTGCCAAGTGGCGAATGTGGTGAATTCGCCGCTTGGTCTGCCTTTGGCGCCTTTACCGGCCGCTTGGCCGCTCTCAGTGGGCCTGCTCCGATCCGGGGAACAGGGTTCCCGGCTCGATCTTCACGCCGGGGCCCATGGTCGAGGAGATAGCCACCCGGTTGATGAAGTGGCCCTTGGCGCCCTGCGGCCGCGACTTCTGCACCGCATCGGCGAAGGCGCGGATATTCTCGACCAGCTTCTCTTCGCTGAACGAGGCCTTGCCGACGCCGGCCTGGACGATGCCGGCCTTTTCGACCCGGAACTCGACCGAGCCGCCTTTGGCGCCTTTGACCGCATTGGTGACATCCATGGTCACCGTGCCGACCTTCGGGTTCGGCATCAGGCCGCGCGGGCCGAGAACCTTGCCGAGACGGCCGACCAGCGGCATCAGATCCGGTGTCGCGACGACGCGATCGAAATCGATGGCGCCGCCCTGCACCTTCTCCACCAGGTCCTCGGCGCCGACGATATCGGCGCCGGCCGCCTTGGCCTCATCGGCCTTGACGCCGCGGGCGAACACCGCGACCCGCTGGCTGCGGCCGGTGCCGTTCGGCAGATTGACCACGCCGCGCACCTGCTGGTCGGCGTGACGCGGATCGACGCCGAGATTCATGGCGATTTCCACGGTCTCGTCGAACTTGGCCTTGGCGCGTTCCTTGACCATCTTCACGGCTTCGGCGAGTGGGTAGAGCTTCTCGCGATCGACCCCCTCGCGCGCGTTGGTCGTGCGTTTTCCGAGCTTGCTCATGCTTTCACCTCAAGACCCATCGAGCGTGCCGATCCTTCGATCATGCGCATCGCCGCTTCAATCGTGTCGCAGTTCAAGTCCTTCATCTTCTGCTCGGCGATCTCGCGCACTTGCGCTTTAGTCACTGAGCCCGCGACGTCGCGGCCCGGAGTTTTCGAGCCGCTTTCGAGCTTGGCTGCCTTCTTGAGGAAGTGCGACACCGGAGGGGTGCGCAGTTCGAAAGTGAACGAGCGGTCGGCATAGACCGTGATCGTCACCGGGATCGGCGCGCCCTTTTCCAACTTCTGGGTCTGGGCGTTGAACGCCTTGCAGAACTCCATGATGTTGAGGCCGCGCTGGCCCAGAGCAGGACCGATCGGGGGCGACGGATTGGCCGCCCCGGCCGGCACCTGCAGCTTTACATAGCCGGTAATTTTCTTCGCCATTCTCTACTCCTGTTAGTGGTTCGGATTTCGGCGGCTGGCAGCCGCCTCACCTCCCACGCCTTCGCTCTCACTTCTCCTCCCCCGCTTGCGGGGGAGGTGGGAGGGGGCTTGTAGCCTCAACGCCCATACAAGCGTCGAATACTTACCCCCGCCGGCGAGCTTTGCTCGCCACCTCTCCCGTAAACGGGAGAGGAAAACTTATAGTTTCTCCACCTGACCGAATTCGAGCTCGACCGGCGTGGCGCGGCCGAAGATCGACACCGCAACCTTGAGCCGCGAGCGTCCCTCGTCGACCTCTTCCACCGTGCCGTTGAACGAGGCGAACGGCCCATCGGACACCCGCACCTGCTCGCCGACTTCGAACGACACCGAGGGCTTGGGCCGTTCGACGCCCTCCGCCACCTGATGGATGATGCGCTCAGCCTCGGCGTCGGACAGCGGCATCGGCTTGTTGTCGGAGCCGAGGAAGCCCGTCACTTTCGGCGTGTTCTTGATCAGATGATAGGCTTCGTCGGTCAATTGCATCTTCACGAGTACATAACCCGGGAAGAACTTGCGCTCGGCGTCGACTTTGCGCCCGCGCCGGACCTCGATGACCTTCTCCTTGGGCACCAGAATCTCTTCGAACAGGGCCGACAGTCCGCGCTGTTTGGCCTGTTCACGGATCGAATCCGCCACCTTGTTCTCGAAATTCGAATAGGCGTGGACCGCGTACCAACGGTTCGTCATGTCAGGAAATCCAAATCATGAGTTTGCGTGTCATGAAAATCGCTTTGCGGGGCTTACGCATTGATGCCGAGCAGGAAACTCACGGCGATACGCATGATCTGATCCGCGGCGAGAAAGAACAGCGACGCGACCACCACCATCACGAACACCATAATGGTGGTGATGGTGGTTTCCTTGCGCGTCGGCCAGGTGACCTTCTGGGCCTCGGCACGCACTTCCTGCATGAACTTGAACGGGCTTACCTTCGCCATTGCTTGTTCCAATAACGGCATGTTCCAATAGAATTCCCCACCCCCGCCCAACTTCACGGACGAGACCGGCTAGCGGTTCTTTTGGGGATTAGGTTCGTCGCGGAAGTCCGATAACGGGCCGCTGACGATGGCAAGCTTCCTATCGCCCGCCGCTCCAAGCGTCAAGAAGTAAAGTCCGGCCTGTGCCTTAAATAGTTAGCCCGTCAGCGTTTTCCAGCGGGCGCGGCCGGTGGATTGAGGCGAGCCTGGCAGGAGTGGAGGGACT
>CAVUNZ010000017.1:0-504774 GCA_963742975.1 uncultured Alphaproteobacteria bacterium
GTTGCCGGCAAATATCGTGTTGCGAAACTTCGGTCTTGCTTTGTTTTTGGCCACGGTCGGCGTCAATGCCGGCCAGCCGTTCTTGAAAACGGTCTCGCAAACTGGGCCGACGCTCCTGCTGATCGGTGCTATGGTTCTGCTTGCGACCGTCCTCATCGTGCTCTTGGTCGGCTATTATCTGTTGAAAATTCCGTTCGACGATTTGGTGGGGGTCGCGTCCGGCGCCACCGGCAATCCGGCCATCCTGGTCTACTCGACCCGGATGGCGCCGACCGAGCGGCCCGACATAGGATACGCCATGATCTTTCCTTCAATGACGATCGTCAAAGTCGTTGCCGTTCAGATAATCGGGCTATTGCTGGGAACAGGTGCGGCTTGATCCGGCCGCGTAAGGAGCAACCATGCCGAACGAGGCAAAAAACGACTTAGACGTGGGAGGAGCCGTCGGCTCGGCAACTCACCCCGCCGGTTCGAAATACGACCGTCTCATCGCCAAAGCGAAGACAGTGCCGCCGGCAAAGACCGTCGTGGTTTATCCCTGCGACGAAACATCGCTGCGCGGCGCCGTGGAGGCGGCCGAGCTTGGAATCATCAGTCCGATCCTTGTCGGCCCGCTCGCCAAGATCAGGGACGTTGCCCGCGAACATCGCCTCGCCATCGATAAATACGAGCTTGTCGATGTGGCGGACAGCGATGCCGCCGCCGCGCGAGGCGTCGAGCTCGTGCGCGAGGGCAAAGGCGAAATGCTGATGAAGGGCAGCCTGCATACCGACGAGCTGATGCGGGCCGTGACGGCATCGGCCACCGGCCTGCGCACCGCGCGGCGCATCAGCCATATTTTCATCATGGACGTGCCGTCGCATACCGAGACATTGTTCATCACCGACGCCGCAATCAACATTTTCCCTGATCTCGACGTCAAGCGCGACATCATTCAGAACGCCATCGATCTGTTTACCCAGGTCGGCCTCGGCAAGCCGCGGGTCGCCATTCTTTCCGCCGTCGAGACGGTCACCTCCAAGATTCCTTCGACCATCGACGCGGCTGCGCTCTGCAAGATGGCGGACCGCGGGCAAATCACCGGCGGCATCCTCGACGGGCCGCTGGCATTCGATAACGCCATCGATGCGGAAGCGGCGAAAATCAAGGGGATTCATTCGCCGGTCGCCGGACGCGCCCAAATCCTGGTCGTGCCCGATCTCGAAGCCGGCAACATGCTCGCCAAGAATCTCATCTTCCTGTCGAAGGCCAATTCCGCAGGTTTGGTTCTCGGGGCTCGCGTACCGATCGTGCTGACGTCGCGCGCGGACTCGGTGCGCAGCCGCATGGCCTCCTGTGCGGCGGCGGTGCTGTACGCCGCAGCGCGCCGCGCCAGCGCAAACCTTGTCGCGGCCTGATCCGCCAGAGTGACCGCTCATGGACACTGTCCTCGTCGTCAATGCCGGGTCATCCAGCGTCAAATTCGAAATTTTCGAAGTCGCGCCGTCTGGCGACCCGCACCAGCGCCTCAAAGGTCAGGTGGACGGTATCGGGACGCGGCCGCGCTTGCACGCAAAAGCGCGCGACGGTTCGCCGCTGATCGACAAATCTTACCCGCCGGGCGAGATCGCCGATGTCCCCGCGGCGATCGCAGCGGCGGCAGAATGGCTGCGCGCAACGCAGCCCTTCAATTTGATCGCGGTCGGCCATCGCGTGGTGCACGGCGGTCCACACTACGACCGGCCGGTCATTGTCGATCAATCCGTGTTGTCACGTTTGGAGCAATATAATTCGCTGGCGCCGCTGCATCAGCCCAACAATCTCGCACCGATCCGGCTATTGCTCACGCGCCGCCCGGAACTCACTCAAGTGGCGTGCTTCGACACCGCCTTCCATCGCACGCACAGCGCTGTCGCCGATCATTTCGCCATTCCCGAGCATTATTATGCCGAGGGAGTCCGCCGCTACGGATTTCACGGGCTCTCTTACGCGTATATCGCCGAGCGTTTGCGCGAAGTCGCGCCCGACATCGCCAAGGGGCGCGTGATCGTGGCGCATCTCGGCAGCGGCGCCTCGATGTGCGCTTTGGCTGACGGCAAGAGCGTCGAGAGCACGATGGGTTTCACCGCGCTCGACGGCTTGCCGATGGGCACGCGGCCGGGGCAGATCGATCCGGGCGTGTTGCTTTATCTCATGACTGAAAAGGGCATGACGCCTGATGCGGTGCAGAATTTGCTCTATCGCGAGAGCGGGCTCAAAGGCCTTTCCGGCATCAGTAACGATATGAGAGAGCTCGAATCGAATGCCGCCCCAAGCGCCGCGCTCGCCGTCGACTATTTCGTCTACCGGATAAGCTTGAGTGCAGGAATGCTGGCGGCGGCGCTCGGCGGACTCGATGCGTTCGTCTTTACGGCGGGGATTGGCGAGAACTCGGCGACGATCCGCGCCCGCGTGGCGGAAAAAATCAGCTGGCTCGGCATTGCGTTCGATGCAGAAGCGAATGCCGCCGGCAGACCACTGATTTCACGGCCGGAGAGCAAGGTTCAGCTCCATATCGTGCCCACGGATGAGGAACTGATGATCGCCAAAGATACCCTCGCGCTGTTGTCGAAAGCGCGGGCGACCGCGGCGCGCAAGACCGGCTAGCGAACCTGATCACTTTATCATTCATTTGCCGCCCATATTAGAGGCGACACGAAGCTGAGATAGCGATACACTTGGTCAGCCGGGCACTTTGTTTTGCCGGCCGGTTCTGAGACGCGGGAGCGTGCATGCGGACTCTCGGAAAAGTCGGAAGGACAGTCCGATGTCTCGTCCGCGTTGGGACGCGACCGGCATATCTGACAGCATTGGTCTTGATTTTGTCGGCTGCGAGCGTTGCTGCGCAGCAGCAACAAGCCGTACCTGTCGGCACGGTCTACGCCCAGCGGCAGCCGATTGCGCAAACGCGAGATTTTGTCGGACGTATTGAGGCGACTGACCGGGTCGAAATTCGCGCCCGGGTCAAGGGCTTTCTGGATGCCGTGCTGTTCAAGGAAGGCGAGATCGTCAAAAAGGGCGACCCGCTTTACCGCATAGAAAAAGGCCTGTTTCAAGCCGACGTCGTCAATGCGAAGGGCGCCTTGGAGCGCAGCAAGGCCGCAAAAACTCTGACGGCCATCCAATTGCAACGCGCGCAGGATTTGCTCGAGAAAAATGCCGGCACCGCGGTGGCGCGCGATCAGGCGCTGGCGGCGGACCAGCAGGCGGAAGGCGCCATCATGGCCGACCAGGCCAGTCTGGACACCGCGAACATCAATCTCGGTTACACCGACATCGTGTCGCCGATCACGGGAAAGATCAGCAAGACAAATATCACCGTAGGAAATGTCGTCGGGCCCGACAGCGGCGTTCTCACGACCATCGTAAGTCAGGACCCGATGTATGTGACCTTTCCGGTCAGCCAGCGCGAACTGCTGCAAGCGCAGCTCAGGAACAGCCCGGCCGATCTCGCCAAGATCAAGATCAAAATACGCTTCGCTGACGGCTCAACCTACAAGCACGAGGGCACGGTCAATTTCCTCGATGTTTCGGTGGACCGCTCGACCGACACGGTGCTGGCACGCGCCACGATACCGAACCCGGACGGTCAGCTGATTGATGGTCAACTGGTCAGCGTCGCGGTTGAAGCGGGCGAGCCTCAGGAAAAGGTGGTGGTCCCGCAGGCGGCGCTGATCGCGGATCAAGAAGGCGTCTACGTCTTTGTGGTCGAAGACGGCAAGGCCGTGGTCAAGCGGGTCAAGCCGGGCGGCGAAAGCGGAGCGAATGTCGTCATCGATCAGGGTTTGAACGGCGGCGAGCAAGTCATCGTCGAAGGGATTCAAAGCACTCGCCCCGGCCAGCCGGTCCAAGCCGCGCCCGTGCCGGCAAGCCTCAAAGGGACTTAGTCCCATGTTCTCGTCCATTTTCATCGATCGTCCGAGGCTCGCGATCGTCATCGCCATCGTTACGACGATCGCCGGTCTGCTCGCGCTCGCGAAGATCCCGCTCGCGCAATATCCGGATATCGTGCCGCCCCAGGTGTCGGCCACGACGACCTACCCGGGCGCGAATTCGGCCGTTGTCGAAGCAACCGTCGCGCAGGTCATCGAGGCGCAGGTCGTCGGCGTCGACAAGATGATCTACATGAAAAGCACGAGCGGCGATGACGGCAGCTATACGCTGACCGCCTCGTTCGAACTCGGCACGGATCCGGACATCGACGCGGTCAACGTCAACAACCGTGTTCAAATCGCGTTCCCGCAGCTTCCGCCTGAGGTGCAGCGCCAAGGCGTCACGGTCAAGAAGAAATCATCGGCGCTGCTCGGCGTGATCGCGGTTTATTCGCCGAAGCATACCCACGATCCTCTGTACCTTTCCAATTACGTCACCATCAATCTTCTCGATCGAATCAAAAGCACGCCCGGCGTCGGCGACGCCACTCTGTGGGGCCCGCAAGATTACGCCATGCGCGCGTGGGTGCGCACCGACCGGCTGACAGGTCTCGGTCTCACGACCGCGGACATCATCAACGCCATTCAATCTCAAAACGTTCAAGCGGCGGTCGGTCGCGTCGGCGCGCGCCCGATCTCCGACGATCAGCAGCTGCAGCTCAACTTGCAAACCAAAGGCCGCCTCAGCTCGGTCGAGGATTTTGAAAATATCGTGATCCGGACCAATCCCGATGGTTCGGTGCTGCGGCTTCGCGACGTGGCGAGGATCGAGCTTGGCGCCGCGAATCTCGATCGCGACACCCGTCTTAACGGCGGTCCGGCCGCAGCCATTGCGATTTATCAGACTCCCGGCGCCAATGCGATCTCCACGCTCAAGGCCGTGAAAGAGCGCATTGCCGAAGCGGAACAGAGATTCCCCGACGATCTGGCCTGGAAGATCACCTACGATCCGACGACCTTTGTCACCGATACGATCCACGAGGTGCAGAAGACGCTGATCGAGGCGTTCATTCTCGTCGTGATCGTCGTCTATCTTTTCCTCGGCAGCGTGCGCGCCACGTTGATACCGACGCTTGCCGTTCCGGTCAGCCTCATCGGCACGTTCATCGCGCTGCTCGCCGTCGGCTACTCGGCCAATACGGTGTCGCTGTTGGCGATCGTGCTCGCGATCGGGATCGTGGTCGACGACGCCATCGTGGTGGTCGAAAACGTCGAACGCGTGATGGAAGAGCATCCCGAGCTTACGCCCGGCGAAGCCACCAAGCGGGCGATGGCTGAAATCACCGCGCCGATCATCGCGATTACCTTGGTGCTGCTGTCGGTGTTCGTGCCCGTGGCCTTCATTCCCGGAATTTCCGGTGAGCTGTTCCGGCAATTTGCGGTCACGGTTGCCGTGGCGATGTTCTTGTCGGCAATCAATGCGCTGACGCTGTCGCCGGCGCTCTGCGCAGTCTTGTTGCGTCCGCACCATGGCCCACGCCGCGGGGTCATGGGCTATGTCATGCGCTCCATCGACTATGTTCGCGATGCCTACGGCACGGCGGTCGCGCGCTTGGTCCGCATTTCAATCATCGGCCTTGCGATGGTTGTCGTGGCCGCGGGAGGCATCTTCGGGCTCGCCAAGTTTACGCCCACCGGCTTCTTGCCCGAGGACGACCAGGGCGCTTTGTTCGTCGTTGCACAGTTGCCCGGCGGATCGTCGGTTGCCCGGACAACCGCCGTTGTGGAGCGCGCGGAAGCGATTCTCAAAGAGGAGGACGCTGTCGAGAACGTCACGTCCGTGATCGGGCTGAATTTCATCGACAACTACTCGCAATCGAATGCCGCGTTCCTGGTTGTAACGCTCAAGCCGTTCGAGGAGCGCAAAGACAAATCATCGAGCGCTTCGGCGCTGATTGGACGGCTGAGCGAGAAGTTCCGGTTGATTCCCGGAGGCACGGTCTTGCCCTTGGCGCCGCCGCCAATTCTTGGCCTCGGCACCGGAGGCGGCTTCACCTATGTGCTGGAGGATTTGCGCGGCGGCGATCCGAAGGCCATGGCGCAGGCGTTACGCGGACTGACCGTGGCGGCAAACCAGAACCCGAAGCTGAGCCGCGTCTTCAGTACATTCTCGGCGACCAATCCGTCGATTTATCTCGATATCGATCGCGACAAGGCGCAAATCATCGGCGTGCCTTTGAGCTCGGTCTTTCAGGCCCTGCAGGCGTCGCTGGGCGGATACTTCGTCAACAACATGAATTTGTTCGGTCGTACCTGGCAGGTCCAGGTGCAGGCGGAGGCCGTGGACCGTTCAAGCATCGACGACATTTACCGCATCAACGTGCGGAGCAGCGAAGGCAAGATGATTCCGTTGCGCAGTCTTGCCGAGGTTCGCATCGTCGTCGGGCCGGCCGCTCTCATTCGCTACAACAATCTTCGGGCGCTGACCGTTCAGGGCAGTCCGGCGCCGGGCGTTTCATCGGGCCAGGCTTTGCAGGCGATGGAGGCTGTTGCCGCAAGCACGCTGCCGCGAGGCTATGCGGGGGAATGGACCGATACCGCGTTCCAGGAGAAGCGCGCCGAAGGCAAGACAGCGATCATTTTGGGCTTTGCGGTATTGTTCGCTTACCTGTTCCTGGTCGGACTTTATGAGAGTTGGACCATTCCAGTCCCGGTTCTGCTTTCAGTGGCGGTTGGCGTGTTGGGCTCGTTTATAGCGATTGTTGCTGGTGGCCTGACGCTCGACCTCTACGGTCAGATCGGCATGGTGGTGCTGATCGGACTTGCCGCCAAGAACGGCATCCTGATTGTGGAGTTTGCCAAGGAGCAGCGGGAAAAAGGCGTCGCATTGCTCGAAGCTGCGACCGAAGGCGCGCGATTGCGGTTCCGGCCGGTGATGATGACCTCGTTTGCCTTCATCCTGGGTCTTTATCCTTTGGTCGTCGCCAGCGGGGCCTCTCAGCTGGCACGGCGCAACGTCGGCACGCCGGTATTTGGCGGGATGATCCTGGCCTCGTTTATCGGGATCTTTGCGATTCCGCCTCTCTACGTGACATTCCAGGCGATCCGCGAACGCCTTCGACCTTCGTCGCGACCCCGTGAAGTCCAAAGCGTCCAATAGTGAAATGACTGACAAGCAGAAAACGGAGACAGCGAAGAGCCACGAGCCGGCATCGCCGGTATCACATCACGACGAGGCCGCGGCAGAATAGCCGGCTCAGTTCCGCAGTCCGCCTGCGGAGCAGAAAATGTTTGACTGGTTCAGCGAGTGGATCTTGTCAACGCTCCATGCGGTGCCCCCGATATTGGGGGCCGACGCTCCTCATTTCGAGGCGGCCCGGGCGCTTGCGGCCCTGTTGCTGATCACTTTCGTTGTATATGTCATAGCGATGCGGCCGTTGAGCCCGCTCTTCGGCTATTTCCGAAAATTGTTGCGAAAATGATATCTGGAAAAGAGTGAGTGCACTGGAAAAGAGTGAGTGCACGAACTTCTGGATCGGCGCTGGGTCAAGGCAGACATCCCATCGTTCCGGTCCCTTTGGATCAATTGGTCTGCATCATGGCCAGAGAGGAGACCAACATCGCGTCTAACGTTTGAAAAGCCATCAAAGGGAGAACATCATGTCGAGATTCTACAAGAAAGCCGCCTTTATCTGCGTAGCGGCCGCAACCGGTGCGGTGCTTAGCGCAATGCCGGTATCGGTCGAAAGCTCGGCAACTTCGGGTATTGTGTTGTCTGTTGACCAAGCACAAGCCCGCGTCGGTCATCCGGGTAGCGCAGTGAGCGTTGCAGGAGTCAATCGGCGCCATCGGCGTGCGGCGCGGCGCTGCGCGACCGGCGTTACCTGCTAGCTGTTAGCGGACCGAAAGATCGCAATCTTGAGCGAAGCCGGAGGCCGCTTCGATTAGCGGCCTCCTTAAGCTAGACACCTGACTCGGTGCGCGCATTAAGTGCGCTCAATAGCGGACCAAGCTGTTCTTGATAGCTACGGCGGCATCGGGACGCTGAAATATTCGTGGTGAGGGAGCCAGCTCCGTTTCTGCTTCGCGTGCGGAGAGGGGCGAAGTGAGCTGATCCATGACCGCTCCAGCTGCAATCGCAGGATGCCGATGGTCTTGCCGCGTCGCTTCATTCCGCTCTCGTCAAACGGTTCACGCCACTCGCTCCACGCAAAAAAATCCACTGCAAAATGACGCGGCCATTCGCACTGAACGAACAGCGCCAATTGGCGTGCGCGCGAGCGTCAAATGAGAACAGACTTTCAGGGTAATCGAACGGTGTGGGGATCCGCCGGCTGTCAATAGGCCGCTGATTGCTATAATATAATAAGAGTTTGCATTTCCGTTTGATGGCTTTCGCCCAAAGGGAATGAGAATTCCCATTGAACACTTACCGGCACTGCCGATAGCCGCGCCCGGCGAACCGCTGTTTCGGAGTAGCCGGCCGCGTACACGTGACAATCTTTTAGGAGGCTGCAATGAAGTTGAATGTGCTGCCAGCTTTCCTGGTGGTGATCGGAATATCAATGTTCATGGACGCTCCCGCCCACGCACAGGCGACACGCACATGGGTCTCCGGTGTAGGTGATGAAGCCAGTCCGTGCAGCCGCACTTCGCCGTCTGAAAGACTTTTGCTGGAGCCATCTCGAAGCCCGTAGCTAGCGGCGAAATTAACTGCATCGATCCAGGCGGATTTGGCGCTTTGACGATTACCAAAGCTATTACGATCGATTGCAGCAACACTTTCGCGTCAGTTCTGGTCGTTGGTACCAACGGAATTGTGATCAACACGGCGAACGCGACAGACAAAGTGACAATTCGCGGATTGGAAATTCAAGGCGAGGGAGCGGGTCTTGATGCCCTTCGCATCATTAAAGCCGGTCAAGTCGCCATCGATAAAGTGACTATTCAGGGTTTCACAGGCAACGGCGTTAATGTGGCCAATATCGCGAATGCGGCCGATGTCTTCGTCACAAACTCGTACATCACAGGCGTTGCTACCGGCATAAATGCGACTGCCACCGCCGGGATCTTACAACTCACAGTCAACAAAACTATTATCGCCAACCCGACGACAAATGGTGTGGCGGCGGGCAGCAATCTTGTATTGATCAATATATTCAACACGCAAATTTCGAGTGCCGGTGGCAGTGGCGTCATCGCCTCAGCCAGCGGCGCTCAAATCAATATCGCGACCTCACAAATAGCTAACAACGCGGTAGGCATTAACGCATCGAACGGCGGTGCGGTTATTCGCGCGTCGAGCAACGATATTTATGGAAACGGCACAAGCTGGAATGTGGTTGGTAGTATCGTATCGGACGGCAAAAACCGCGTTGCTGCCGGGCGCGGGGCTGGCGCTCCCGCCCCGACTATCGCGAACCAGTAATGTGGCTGGGGAACTAGGATTCGAACCTAGATTGACGGAGTCAGAGTCCGCAGTTCTACCGTTGAACTATTCCCCAATCCGCAAAGGCCCGCCAGAGGCTTGGCCAGGATCTTGATGCAGTCGGCAAATCACTGGATGGCTGCTGATTTAGGGCAATTTCATCCAGTTTCCAAGCCTCAAGTCGCTGCCGGTGGAAGGCGGCGGCAGCTTTCGGGCTACTTCTGGCCGGAAAGGCCGTCAGCGCCGCTTCGGCTGCGATTTCGCCGGACGAAGGGTCTTTTTCTCGGTGCGAGCGGCAGCGGCGACGCGGACCGGCGTCTTTTGCGCCGGCGTCTCGACCTCCGGCGTATTCGGATGCGTGCGGTTCGGGCTGTGCGACATCGGCCCCCACCAGTTCGACAGCGTGCCGTCGCCCCAGACTTTCGGCCGCTGCGGGCGGTCCTGATGCCAGGGGCGCGGCTCGAAGAAGCCGAGCTGCTCGTCGTACATCTGGTCCATCTCGCAATAGAACTCGATCACCACGCCGTCCGGGTTCTTGTGATATATCGCGATATTGTGCCCGATAATGTGGCGGAGCGGTCCCCAGGTGAGATGGACATTGCTTTGCGCCAGGAAATCCGACGCGCGCTTGATATCGGTCCAGTCGCGCACTTCGAAGGCAATATGATGGATCCCGGTCTTGGCATCGCGCAGGAAATTCACGGTGTGATGGTCGCGGCTGCAGCGCAGGAAGGCGAAGAAATCGCCGCGCCAGTCGGAGACACGGAAGCCGAGCACATCGCAGTAGAATTTCACGATGCTCTGCACGTCGGGGCAGGTATAGGCGATGTGGCCGAGCTTGAGCGGCATGACGCCGTTGAAATTGTCGTCGCGCGGCGCAAAGTCGAAATCGGAAAAGACCTCGATCACAGTGCCCTTCGGATCGGTGAAGACCACCGCCTCTTTGATGCCGGGCGTGATGTCGCTCTGCCGTTCGCTTTTGACGCCGGCCTTCTGCAGCCGCGACACGACCTCGCCGGGATCGCTGCCGGGCGTGATCTGCAGCGACAGCCGCGGCGCGCTGGCCTCGCTGCCGCGCTCCAACACAATCAATTCGAGGCCCGATTTGGTGGCGAGGATGACTCGGTTCTTCTCGCGCGCCGCAACGCTCAGGCCGACGATGCGGGTGAAATGATCGAGCGTGCGCTCGATGTCGGGCGTGGTCAGCGTCGAATGGCCCGCGCGCTTGATGTCCAACATGGCGTGTTTCCTATTTCCTAATCGCTCTGGCTGGTCGCGTTCCGGATCATGCTCTAGGCGGCTTCGCCGAGCTTATGCGCCCGCACGTCGATCTTAAGCTCGCCGAGCACCGGCGCCGAACGGCAGACAATGACGTCGCCGGGCTTCACCGGGCCGACGCCTTCGGGCGTGCCGGTGTAGAGCAGGTCGCCCGGATAGAGCGTGTAGAACGACGAGGCGAATTCAATCAGCCGGCGGCAATTATAGATCAGGTCGCTGGTATTGCTGTTCTGCCGCACTTCGCCGTTGACAGTCAGCGTGATCGGCACCGCGTCGGGATCGGGAATCTCGTCGGCGGTTACCATCCAGGGGCCGGCAACCGCATAGCCGTCGACCGACTTGCGGAAGCTTCTGTCCTCGCGGCCGCGCACGGTGATGTCGAGGCCGAGGCAATAGCAGGCGACGTGATCGAGCGCCTTGGCTTGCGGAATGTCGCTGCCGGTCTTGCCGATCACCATCACGAGTTCGACCTCGTGATCGTTGCGCCGGTCCGGGAAGCGCAGCGGAATGCCCTCCGACGGGCCGACCAGCGCCGAATTTGACTTCAGGAACATCCCGGCTTCGAGGATTTTCGACGACTGGTGCGCCACGACTTGCGAGTCGGGCTTGGCCGCCGCTGCCTGCATTTCATTGATATGCGCCTGGTAATTCGTCGGCGCGCAGGTGAGCTTCGAAGGCCGCGCGACGGGGGAGAGGAGTTTCACCTGCGCAATCGGCAAGCCCCGCGCCTTGTCCGCCATGCGCTCGATGCGCTCGCGCCATTGCGGCAAGGCGGCGACGACGGCGTCGCCGCGCATCGCATAGGGCGAGGATTTACGGATCTCGGTCTGCGCCTCGGTGACGTCGTGGACCAGGTCGCCACGGACCACGCCCAGTCGATCGTCGTCATAGCGGCAGAGCTTCATTGGGGCTTCTCCTTGATCGTCTCAATCGCGATTTTGTTGTTGTGAAGACTAGCAGAGGACGGCGGGCGGAGTCATCGCCGGCCGTGGTCTCAGCGCACTTTCCGGCCGCCAAATCCGATCGTGACGGTTGAGACACAGAGCAGACTCACGGCGGCGGAAACGAAAAACACCCACTGCGGCTGCCCGTGGTCCATCAGCATGCCGTACATGATCGGCGCGATGCTCGCACCGATATTGAAGCCGGTCGAGACGAAGCCGAACACTTTTCCGAAGGCGCCGGGCGGAGTGACCGCGCGCACCAGCATGTCGCGCGAAGGATAGGTGATGCCGGCGCACAGGCCGCTGAAGCCCATGATAGCGATGAGCAGGACCGAACTGAAGTCGAACAGTCCGACCAAAGCCGTCACGACGCCGCCCACGGTCAGGCCCGCCGCCGCGACCAGGGCGTGATTGGACGTCCTTCCGGCAAGAATGCCGCCGACGAGCACGCCGACCGCGCTCATCGCCAGCAGCGAGGTCAGCGCCATATTGGCCACAGTTGTAGGCGTGCCGTGCAGCGCGGCGAGCGCCACCACGAGATAAGTATTCAGCCCGCTGCCCATCAGCGAAATCATGACGAAGAAGGCGAGGTTGAGCAGGATCGGCGGCGACAACAATAGCCGCCAGCCGGTATCGACAAGATCGCTCTGCGCCTTGGCGGCCGCCTTGGCATGCCTGGTTTCGACCGCCGGCTCGGGCTGGGCAACCAGCGCGATGAGGACGATCAGCCCGAAAATCGCCGCTCCGATGTAAGCGCCGCGCCAGCCGAACTGGCTCTGCATGTATAGCAAGGTGATAGGGGCGATGGCCGAGCCGAGCATGCCGGCAAAGGTGTGATACGAGAACACTTGGCCGGCGCGATCCGTCGGCGCATGACGCGACAACAACGAATAATCGGCGGGGTGATAGACGGTGTTGCCGATGCCGGCGACGCCGTACATCGCAACAAAGATCCAGTAGGACGGGACCATACCGGCGATCGCGTAGCTGACGCTGGAGAGAAACAGGCCGACCAGGAGCACGGACCGCGCGCCGATACGATCGACCAGAAATCCGACCGGCGTCTGCAGCACGCCGGAGACGACGTTGAATACGGTCAGTGCCAGCGCGAGTTGCGTATAGCTGACATTGAAGTCGTCGCGGATGAACGCCAGGAGCGGCGCCAGCATCAGCATGTAATAGTGACTCATCATATGCGCGGCGCAGACGCCGGCGATGAGCCGTGACTCGGCCGGCCTCAGGCTGCGGGCCGAAAGAACTTCTGTGGCTTCGGTCATTGCTTGGATGCCGTGCCCGATTTTGCCTCGGCGTCGCGCAGCGCCTGCCAGATGCTGGCGGGGGTGAGCGGCATATCGACATGGCGGATGCCGCGTTCGGCGAGCGCGTCGATCACCGCATTCATGATCGAGGTCAGCGCGCCGGCGCAGCCGGCTTCGCCGCAGCCCTTGACGCCGAGCGGATTGGTCTTGGCCGGCGCTGGGTGGTCCTCGATCACGAAGGACGGCACGTCGACGGCGCGCGGCATGGCGTAATCCATGAACGAGCCGGTGAGCAGCTGGCCGTCGCTGTCATAGACGGTCTTTTCCATCAGCGCCTGGCCGATGCCTTGCACCACACCGCCGTGCAGCTGACCGGCGACGATCATCGGATTGACCACCACGCCGAAATCGTTGACGCAAGCATAGCTCATCACTTCGACAGCGCCGGTCTCCGGATCGACTTCGACTTCGGCGATATGACAGCCGTTCGGATAGGTCGAAGCGGACGGGCCGTCGCTGATGTGATCGACGTCGAGCGATGGCGGCGTGTCGGCCGGCAGGTTCGCGCCGTTGCGCAGCTTCTGCGCCAGCTCCATGATCGAAATGCTGCGGTCGGTGCCGACGATGGTGAAATTGCCGCGTTCGAAGCTGATGTCGGCGACGGCCGTCTCCAGCACGTGGCTTGCCGCCTCCTTGCCTTTCTCGATCACTTTCGCCGACGCCTCGACGATCGCCGTGCCGGTATGCATCAGCGATTTCGAGCCGCCCGAGCCGCCGCCGAAGCTCAGCCGGTCGCTGTCGCCCTGCAGCAGCGAGATCTTGTCGAAGGGAACGCCGAGCTGCGCGCTTAAGACCTGCGCGAATGGCGTGGCGTGGCCCATGCCGAAATCGAGCGTGCCGGTGGTCAAGGTCACGGTGCCGTCGGCATTGAACGTAATGCCGGCGAGTTCCTTGGACGGCGGCGCGGTGACTTCAAGGAAGTTGCCGACGCCGAACCCGCGCAGCTTGCCGCGTTTCTTGCTCTCGCGCTTGCGCTTGGCGAAGCCCTTGCCGTCGGCGAGATCGTAGGCCTGTTTGGTCAGCGCGATAAAGTCGCCGCTGTCGTAAGTGGTCGAGGCCGCGGTCTTGCTTGGCAGCTCCTGCGGCTTGATCTGATTGCGCTTGCGCAGCGCCATGCGGTCGAGGCCCATCTCGGCCGCGGCGGCGTCGATCAGCCGCTCCATATAGTAGTTGCCTTCGGGCCGTCCGGCGCCGCGATAGGCCGACACATGCGAGGTGTTGGTGAACACGCATTTGGTCGAGACTTCGATATGCGGCGTGCGGTACATGCCCTGCACATTCTTCACCGCATTGATCGTGCCCGGCATTGGCGCGACCGGCGACAGGAACGCGCCCACATTGGCAAAGCTGGTCAGGCGGACGGCAAGGAAATTGCCGTCGGCATCGAGCGCAAGCTCGGCATCGACGTCGTGATTGCGGCCGTGGCTGTCGGAGACAAAACTGCCCGAGCGCTCGTCGGTCCATTTGACCGGGCGGCCGAGCGTGCGCGCCGCGTGTAGCAGACAAATATATTCGGGAAACACGGCGGCCTTCATGCCGAACGAGCCGCCCACCTGGCCGGTGAGCACATGCATTTCCTTCGGCGTCACGCCCATGGCTTCGGCGAGATTGGCGCGCATGCCGAACACGCCCTGGGTCCCGACATGCAAGGTGAAGCGGCTGCCGTCATAGGCGGCGACAGCGGCGCGCGGCTCCATCGCCGCAACGACGAGGCGGCTGTTGACGAGACGGAGCCGCGTGACGTGGGCGGCTTTGGCGAAGGCCGCGTTCACGGTATCGGCGTCGCCATAGTGATAGTCCAGCGACACATTATTAGGGACGTCGCTATAGAGCTGCGGCGCGCCGTTCTGTGCCGCTTCCTCCGCCGACGTGACCGCCGGCAGCGCTTCGATATCGACGGTAACGGCCTCCGCGGCGTCCTTCGCCTGCAGCACCGTCTCGGCGACGACGAAGGCGACCGGGTCGCCGACATAGCGGACCTTGTCTTTGGCCAGCGCCTCGCGCAACGGCTTCTTCATCGGCGAGCCGTCGCGATTGTTGAACGGCACGACGCATTTCAGCGGGCCGTAGCCGTGCAGGTCGCCGGCCGTATAGACGCCCAGCACGCCCGGCACTTTCAGCGCGGCGTCCTTGTCGATGGCGCGGATCACGCCGTGCGCGACTTGGCTGCGCACCACGACCGCATAGGCTTGGCCGGGCAGGCTGACATCGTCGGTATAATGTCCGAGGCCCCGCAGCAGCATCGGGTCCTCTTTGCGCGGCACCGACTGCCCGACGGCGTATTTCTCGACCGCCAGTCGATCGGCGGCCAATTGATCCACCGCGTCCTGCGCCGGTTTCGCGGCGGGCTGCTGAAAAGTCATGACGATTCGATCCCGGTAAGGCTGGTAGCTGTGAAATAATGGAGTTGGCGGCCCCCGGCAACTGGGCGGCGAACATGGCACCTAAGCTCAAAAGGCACAGTTTTGGGCTGAAATCGCGCCATATTGCCCTCGCTGCCGCCCCTGTTACAGTTTGCCTGATTTGGTCTCGGTTATAGACCGCGCTGTTGAGCCGTTTTTGACAAAATGGGCTCCGGCGCGGCGGAAAGGCTTGGATGAACGACGAGGTTCCGCCGCCGGGCGGCCTCGACGCCAAGGTGGCTTCGAGCGGGGGTGCGAACAAGCCTCGCTGGGGTCGCCGATCGCCGTATGGCTTTCGGCGCGATGCCTATCGCAACGATGGGCGCGCGCCGGATCATTCCGCGGCGACTTACGCGGCGCTCGATCTCGGCACCAATAATTGCCGGCTGTTGGTTGCGCGTCCGACCAGTGATGGCTTCCGCGTCGTCGATGCTTTTTCGCGTATCATCCGTCTCGGCGAGGGGATCGCGGCGACCCGCCGCATCAGCGAGGCGGCGATTACGCGCGCGGTCGAAGCGCTGCAGGTCTGCCGCGACAAGATGCAGGCGCGCGGCGTAATGCGGGCACGGCTTATCGCCACGGAGGCCTGCCGCGCCGCCGAGAACGGCGAGGAGTTCAGGAGCCGCGTCGCCAGGGAAGCGGGCCTCGAACTCGAAATCATCAATTCCGCGACCGAGGCGCGGCTGGCCGCGACCGGCTGCACGGAACTGTTCGACCCGGAATCATCGGGCGTCATTCTGTTCGACATCGGCGGCGGCTCCTCCGAACTGGTGCGGCTCAACCGCTCCGGGCATGGCTCGGGTCATGGCCGGCGCGGCCCGCCGGCGCCCGATATCGTCGGCTGGGCCTCCTTGCCCGTTGGCGTCGTCACGCTCGCCGAACGCTATGGCGGCAAGGTCGTGTCGCGCGACATCTATGACGCCATGGTCAATGAGGTCACGGGCTTTGTCGACAATTTCGCGACCGCCCATCGCTCCGGCCTCGACAGCTTCCATATGCTTGGCACGTCGGGGACGGTGACGACGATCGCCGGCGTTTATTTGCGGCTCCGCCGCTATGACCGCCGGCGCGTCGACGGCTGCTGGCTGTCCGACGTCGAGGTTTCCCGCGTCGTCGATGAGCTCATGGCGATGAGCTTTGACGAGCGCGCGGCGAACCCCTGCATCGGCGCCGAGCGCGCCGACCTGGTGCTCGCCGGCTGCGCCATTCTCGACGCCATCCGCCGCGCCTTTCCGTGCCCGCGGCTGCGCGTCGCCGACCGCGGCCTGCGCGAGGGCATGCTGGTCGAGATGATGCGCGAAGACGGCGTGTGGGGGGAGGCCTAGCGCATGTCCCGGACAAGTGGACACCGGTGTTCCGAGCGTGACATGCGCCAACGCAAGGGTTTTTGATGGCGCGGCTAAAGGATGAGAAGCGCCGCACGCTGTCGTCGCGGACCTGGCTCGAACGCCAGCTCGCCGATCCTTATGTGGCGCGCGCCAAGAAGGAAGGCTTTCGTTCGCGCGCCGCCTTCAAGCTGATCGAGATCGACGACAAATATCGGCTGCTCAAGCCCGGCGGCCGCGTCGTCGATCTTGGCGCCGCACCGGGCGGCTGGAGCGAGATCGCCGCGCGGCGCATCGGACCGAGCGGCCGCGTCATCGCGCTCGACATTCTCGACTTCAAGCCGTTGACGGGCATCGAATTCCTGAAACTCGATTTTCTCGACGAGACGGCACCCGATCGTCTGAAGGACATGCTCGGCGGCAAGGCCGACTTGGTGCTGTCCGACATGGCGGCCAATGCCACCGGCCATCGCAAGACCGATCATCTGCGCATCATGGCGCTGGCCGAAGCCGCGGCTCATTTTGCCCGCGAAGTGTTGGACGAGGGCGGTTCGTTTCTCTGCAAAGTGCTGCAGGGCGGCACCGAGACGGTGCTTCTCGCCGAGCTCAAGCGCGACTTTGAAACCGTCAAGCACGTCAAGCCGCCGGCGAGCCGCACCAATTCCGCCGAGCTTTATCTGTTGGCCAAAGGGTTCCGAGGCGCAAGCGCGACAGACTAGGCATGGACCCACAAATGCGACAACGCGGAGCTTAGCGGTGCGGAACTGGCGGCTTAGGGAGGCGTGTAGGCTCTAGCTGGCGGATTTCCATCGGCGTCTACGACGCGCTCAACCCGGTGATCACAGGTCCCGCATGCAAAGAACTGCCGTTCGTGATCGAGATCGTGATCCGAGTTCGGACTGCGCCTCGTCAGAGACATTCGCCGTTTGCAATTCGGGCAGACCGGCCTGTCATCCACGCCGAAACTACGCGGCGTCAATCGCTGATATGGCATGTGTCGAGCCCCCCGGCCCATGGAGCAAAGAAGAGTTTAGAAATATGTCGACATGTTGGCGTCGGGGGAGGAATTCGCCGGCGAGCGGCTTACGCTGAGCAAAGGCACACGATTGGCCGTTAGGAGACGCGCTAAACATCCAGCGTGGTGTCCGCTATCGCGTACGCCAAGATTGGGCCAGTGGATGTCCCGAAGCGGACAATAGCTCGCGAAACTGATACTGAGCCTCAAGTCGGGAGGATCGCCATGTTCATGAAAGAAACGATCGTTGCGTGCGCCGCTTTCCTGTTCGCCGCCGCCTTTTCGGTCGCCCCGTGTCACGCGCAAAATCACGCGCAAGGCGATCCAGCTAACGATGATGAAGCCCGAATAGCGGATATCGTGACTGCAAGCCACATTCTGGCGAACGAAGGAATCTTGGACAGTTTCGGTCACATCAGCGCGCGCTCCGCCAAGAATCCCGAGCACTTTTTCATGCCGCGCGCCATGGCGCCCGCGCTCGTCAGCCGCGACGACATCGTCGAGGTCGGCCTCGACTGCAAGCCCATCTCAGCCAATGCGCCGCGGCTGAACGGCGAACGTTATATTCATTGTCAAATCTACCAGGCCCGCAGCGATGTGCAGTCCGTGATCCATACGCACGACTTGGCGGTTGTCCCCTTCGGTGTCGCCGGTGTCGCACTGAAGCCCGTGGTGGCTCAAGCCGGCTTCTTGCCGCCGGAAACACCGCTGTTCGAGATTCGCGATGCCAACACGTCCGACAAGCAGCGCGGCATGTTGGTCCGGACTTCACAGTTGGGAGACGCGCTCGCCAGGACGCTTGGCGCTAATCCAGTCGTCTTGATGCGAGGTCACGGGGATACGGTTGTTGGACGCTCGGTACGAGAGGCCACCGTTCGGACCATCTACACCCATATCGACGCGCAGGCGCAAAGTGCCGCTTTGGCACTGAGTTCGAAGATCACGCCCCTGAACGAATCGGAACTGGAATTCAATTCAACCGAAAATTTCGACGCCGATCGGCCATGGCAGAATTATCTGCAGAGACTACCGGAAAAACACTGACCAGCCGGCGCCGATCCATTCCGGGCCCTCAATCAATCGAGAGGTGTGTGGCTGCTATGATGTGCGCCCAGTGCTGTTGTGCCCCTGCGAGATAAGACGCGAATTCTTCCGGCGATGACGGTCGCGGCTCGCCGCCGATGGTCGCGAGTGATCGCTGAACGTCCGCGGAGGCAAGCGCGGCTTTCACGGCTTCGCTCAACTGCCGTCTGATTTCGATGGGCGTGTTGGGGGGAGCGACAAGCCCATTGATCGACGTCGTGACGAACTGATCGAAGCCGCTTTCGACCATCGTCGGAATCTCCGGTGCGAGCTTGCTGCGCGTTGCGCTTGAAATAGCCAATCCCCGCAGGCGGCCTTCCTGGATGTACGGCAGCATCTGGGTCAGGACAGAGAACATGACCTGGACCTGTCCGGCCAGCAGGCCCGTCAGCGCCTCGCCGCCGCCGCGATAAGGAACGTGATTCATTTCGATCTTCGCGCTCGCCTTCAGCAACTCGCCCTCGATATGCGGCAACGTTCCGTTCCCGGCTGAAGCATAGTTCAGCTCGCCCGGCCGTTGTTTCGCCAGGCTGATCAATTCGGCCACGGATTTGGCGGCAACCGACGGATGCACGGCGAGAATCTCGCTGGTGTCCGCGATACGGGCGATCGGCGCAAACGATCCCGCGTCGTAGCCGACATTTTTGTAAACCCCAGGCGCGATGAGAAGCGTACTCGTGCTTCCTAACAGCAACGTGTAGCCGTCCGGCTCTGCGGTGAGGACGGTTTTTGCTCCGATGGTGCCGCCGGCCCCGGGACGGTTCTCCACGATGACGGGCTGACCGAGAATATTCGCCATCTTGTCCGACACCAGCCGTGCCATGACATCCGGTGGCGATCCGGCAGGCGACGCCACGACCAGCTTGATCGGCCGGTCCGGGAACGCTTGCGCACCATGAAGCAACAGCAGGTGCGTGCCGAGCGCGAGCAAAACCGTGGCTATTTTTAGCCTCATGGCGTCCTCCCGAAGACGCGAATCCGGGTCATCAGAAACTGATGCCAGCGAACCGCAGTAGCAATCTAAGGCGAGTTTCTTCCGCCGCAAAATTCCAATTGGCGATCCCGCAGCGCCGCATCACGACGCCGGGGGATCGACAATCGACGCGCGCTCGTAGACTTGTTAATATTTTGGCTTCGCGGGTTGTCGCATGAGCCCTGTTTAGCAGGCTCTCCCGCTCCTCTCTATGGAATGATGCACATGATACGCATGGCGATTGTCGGGGGTGGTCTCGCCGGACTGGCGGCTGCGAATGCGCTGGCACGGTTTGGAATTGAGGCTGAAGTCTTCGAAGCATCTCCCGCCTTGGGAGAGGTCGGTGCCGCCGTGAATATCGCTCCGAATGCAACGCGGGCGCTTCTTGCCATTGGGCTCGGCGAAAAGATCGCCGACGTGGGCCTTTCCTCCCCGGGAATCTACACACGCAACATGCAAACCGGTGAGTTTCTTGAATTCAATGACCGGCGCAAAACCGCAGCCCGTCTCGGCGCGCCGTATTACACGTTTCACCGGGCCGACTTGCTCGACGCATTGGCCAGCGGACTGGATCGCCGCTTGGTCCATCTGGACCATCGACTCGTCGGGATCGAGGAGCAAAGCGACGGCGTCGGGCTTGCTTTCGCCAACGGCGCCAAGGCCGAGGCGGAATTCGTGATCGGGGCCGACGGGGTACGCTCGGTGATCCGCCACGCTCTCTACGGCCAAGACAATCCGACCTATACCGGGCAAATGGTCTGGCGCGCACTCCTCAATAGCCGCGATGTTCCGCGTGATGTGCTCGAGCCGACTGGACATATCCAGTGGGTCGGGCCCGGTTGTCATCTCCTGGCGTATTACATCCGCGGCGAGAAGCTCGTGAACATCGTCACGCAGGAAGACACCGACAAATGGGTCGAGGAGGGCTGGTCGACCCGCGGCGATCCAGACGAAATGCGGTTGAGCTTTCCCGGCCCCGAGCCGCGGCTCGCGAAATTGCTCGGGCTCGTGACCGAATGCTCAAAATGGGGCCTCTTCACGCGGCCGCTGACGCAGAACTGGGGGCGCGACCGGATCCAGCTCATCGGCGACGCGGCGCATGCCATGCTGCCCAATGCCGGGCAAGGCGCTTGCCAAGCGTTCGAGGACGCCTACATCCTGGCACGCTGGCTCCAGGCTTGCAGCAATCCGCTTGAGGCCTTCACCAGCTTCCGGCGCGTCCGCATTCCTCGTGTTCATGGGGTGCAGCAACTCTCGTTCTCCAATGCCCGCTTCAAGCACATGCACGATAGCTCGGCGCAGAAGGCGTCGATCGCCGCCGGCAAGGGCAGCGTCCATGGGATCGCCGACTGGGTCTGGGGCTACGATCCCATTGTTGAATGGGACAAAGAGCCATCCATTCCCACCGCCTACGCTGCTTGAGGTTGCGTTCGTCGAAACCGCTCGCCAACAACACGCCCGCCGTCGCGTGCGACCAAGTTGGCGGCGGCAGCTTTCCCAGCGGCTTCGCGGACACGGTTGCTGGCTAGTTGCCGGGCTTGTAGCCTCTGCGGCTGCCATCGTTATTGAAGTAATTCATGCCGCCGTTCGCGGTCGGCACGCTGTAGCCGATGCGATTGCCTCGGCTGTCAAAGATGCCGTTGGCATTGTTGTAATTGTTGGCGCTGTTTTGCCAATTTTGCGGACTGTTTTTCCAGTTCTGTGAACTGTTCTGCCAATTTTGCGAACTGTTCTGCCAGTTGTCAGGACTGTTCCGCCAATTTTGTGGACTGTTCGCCCAGTTTTGCGAACTCGGCGAATTGTTCTGATCGTAAATTTGAGCAAAGCCGACGGTGCTTATGAAAGTCATTGACAGCATCGTGCACACGTATGGGGCGGTAAGGCAGCTCTTCATCGCCAATCTCCTAGAGATGTGCAGAAAGTCTGCACGCGTCTTGTGACCTGGGAGCACCGGCTAACAGTTCAAGCTTACGATCGGGTGGAGCTTATCCGATCATTTTGCGATAACTCGCGGGGATCGGCGAGTGCACGCCCTAAGCAGTCTTGTTCGCCACGTCTGCCTCGGCTGCCTTGCGCCCCGAGAGTTCCGATCCGGCGTCCGGCGCGAGCTGCATGAAGATGAAGCTCGCGCTCGCCGCGAGCAGGCCGACCACAATAAATGCCGGCGGAAAATCGGCAGCCGTCATCGTTGTTGAATGCTTCAGCCACAGCGTCGTCTCGACCACCAGCGCGCCGACGGCGACACCGGTCGATAGCGATAATTGCTGCGCGGCGGCGACCATGGCGGTGGCGCGGCTCATTTTCGCCGGCTCGATCTCGGCATAAGCAATCGTATTGATGCTGGTGAACTGCAGCGAACGGAAAAAGCCGCCGGACAGGAGAATAACGATCATGGCCCAAAACGGCATGCCTGGAACGAACGTCGCGCAGGCCAACAGGAAGCCGCTTGAGATCAGCGCATTGTAGATCAGGACATTGCGATAGCCGAAACGGCTCAAGACGCTCGCCACAGCCGCTTTCATGAAGAACGAGCCGAGTGCGGTGGTGAAGGTGATGAGGCCGGACTGGAACGGCGTCAGATTAAATCCGATCTGCAACAGCAGCGGCAACAGAAACGGCAGCGCGCCGATGCCGAGCCGGAACAGAAAGCCGCCGACCACGCTGGCGCGGAATGTCGTCAAACGCAGCAGATTAAGATCGAGGATCGGCGCCGGCGTTCGTTTGGCATGGATGACATAGGCCACAGCGGACACGGCGCCGACACAGATCAGCGCCGCGACCGCGCTCACCGGCAGCGATTCAAGTCCCATCGCCGAGAGGCCGAAAGCGAGCCCGGCGACGGCGAGGCCGGACAGAATGAAGCCGACAAAGTCGAACGGGTCGCGATGTTCGACGCGGACGTTGGGAATGTAACGCGACGCCAGCACGATGCCGACCAGTCCGATCGGCACATTGATGAGAAAGATCCAATGCCATGACGCGTAAGTGGTGATGAAGCCGCCGAGCGGCGGCCCGGCGATCGGGCCGATCAAAGCCGGCATCGTCACAAGCGACATGGCGTTGAGGAGGTTTCCTTTGTCGACGGCGCGCACCATGATGAGCCGGCCGACCGGCGTCATCATCGCCCCGCCCATGCCCTGGAAAATGCGCGCCAGCACGAATTGGTCGAGCGAGCGCGACGCGGCACAACCGATCGAGCCGAGCACGAAGACGCCGATGGCGAAGCGGAAGACATTGCGCGCGCCGAAGCGGTCCGCCGTCCAGCCGCTCGCCGGGATGCAGATGGCGAGCGAGAGCAGGTAGGAGGTCACGGCGAGCTTGAGCGTCAGCGGATTGGTTACGAGCGCCCGCGCGATGGCCGGGAGCGAGGTCGCGATGACCGTCGAATCCATGTTTTCCATGAACAGCGCCGTGGCAATGATCAACGGCACCATTCGGTCGTAGGACTTTGGCGGCGGCATCAGCAATTTCGAGGACTCGCAGGGGCGCTTGGTGTGCGCATATTGTCCGAAAACCGGTATCCACCCTCGGATCAAATCCGAGGGCAGGCTTTACGGAATCATGCTTGAGGGCAGCATGTCCGCCGAGTTTATGTCAGCCGTTTGGCCGCGGCACCACCACCTCGCCGATGCGAATCTTCACCGGCTCCGCCTGCGCCTATACTCGCGCCGGGTACCGGTCAGCGCCCGCCTGACGACACCGCGCCTATCGACACAACAGTTGCGCCGAATTGGCGACGGTTGATGCCCCGCGTCATCGCATTTCCCCCGGTTTTTGCCCCGTTATTCACTCCAGATCCGCAGAGGGGCCTATCAATTGCGGTCAAGGCATGCTATCCGCCACCGCCAACCCAAAAGCGGGCCGTGAACGCCTGGAACGAGTCGGATGAAGGCCAAAGTCCTTCCGTCCGCCAGGCGTTATTCCTATATGCAGGGCCCGGATTGGGGCCATGCGGAGTTGGCAATGGCAGCGATTTCAAAAGACGGTTTTCCCGAAGCTTATACCTTCGATGACGTGCTGTTGAAGCCCGGCCTGTCCGACGTCATGCCGTCGGAGGTCGATATCCGCTCGCGGATCACGCGCAATATTCTGCTCAATGTCCCGATCGTTGCCTCGGCCATGGATACGGTCAGCGAATCCGCCATGGCGATCGCGATGGCGCAGGCCGGCGGCATCGGTGTCATCCACCGCAATCTCGAGCCCGACTTACAGGCCGCACAGGTGCGGCAGGTGAAGAAATTCGAATCCGGCATGGTGGTGAATCCGGTCACCATTCACCCGGAGGCGACGCTCGCCGAGGCGCTGGCGCTGATGCAGGAAAACCGCATTTCCGGCATCCCGGTGGTCGAAGGCGGCGGCAACGGCCAGAGCAAAGCTCCCGGCAAGCTGGTCGGCATTCTCACCAATCGCGACGTGCGCTTCGCCACCGACACGCGGCAGAAGATTTCCGAATTGATGACCAAGGACAGGCTGGTCACGGTCCGCGAAAATGTCGACCAGGTGGAAGCCAAGAAGCTTCTGCACCAGCACCGCATCGAAAAGCTTCTGGTCGTCGACGCCCAATATCGCTGCGTCGGCCTCATCACCGTCAAAGACATCGAAAAGGCGGTGGCGAACCCTCACGCCTGCAAGGACGAGCAGGGCCGGCTGCGCGTGGCGGCCGCGACCTCGGTCGGCGAGGCCGGCTATGCGCGGAGCGAAGCGCTCATCGAGGCCGGTGTCGATCTCGTCGTGGTCGATACCGCGCATGGCCATTCGCTGCGCGTCTTGGAATCCGTCAGCCGCATCAAGCGTATCTCGAACGCGGTTGAAGTTGTCGCCGGCAATGTGGCGACGGCCGAAGGGGCAAAGGCCCTGATCGATGCCGGCGCGGATTCAATCAAAGTCGGCATCGGGCCGGGCTCGATCTGCACCACGCGCATCGTCGCCGGCGTCGGCGTGCCGCAGCTCACCGCCATCATGGACGCGGTTGCGGTCGCGCGCGAAACCAAGACTCCGGTGATCGCCGACGGCGGCATCAAATATTCCGGCGACCTTGCCAAGGCGCTTGCCGCGGGCGGCGATTGCGCCATGGTCGGCTCGCTGCTCGCCGGCACCGACGAGACGCCGGGCGAAGTATTTCTCTATCAGGGCCGCTCCTACAAATCCTATCGCGGCATGGGCTCGGTCGGCGCCATGGCGCGCGGCTCCGCCGACCGCTACTTCCAGCAAGAGATCAAGGACACGCTCAAGCTTGTCCCCGAAGGCATCGAAGGCCAGGTGCCCTACAAGGGCCCGGTGGCGAATGTGATTCATCAGCTCGCCGGCGGCTTGCGCGCGGCGATGGGCTATGTCGGCGCGAAGAACATGGAAGAGTTTCACGACAAGGCGGAGTTCGTCCGCATTTCCGGCGCCGGCTTGCGCGAGAGCCACGTCCACGACGTCACCATCACGCGCGAGAGCCCGAACTATCCGAGCCGGACGTAAGTGCTCCGATGTCCGGCCCGGCCGCCGATCCGTTCGCGAAAATTCGTACCGCGACCAACGCGCATCGGGCCAAGCACGGCTGTGGCGCTTATCCTTACAGCAACGGCCCGCTGCTTGCGGCCCTGGCCGGCGCCGCCAATGCGCGGCGCATCCTCGAATTGGGTACCGCGCTCGGCTACACCGCGCTGTCGTTTGCGTCTGGCGCGCCGGATGCGACGGTCGACACGATCGAGCGCGATCCCGATCACGTTGCGCTTGCCCGCGATAATATCGCCGCCGCCGCCATGGATCACCGCATCACCGTGCACGAGGGCGATTTCGCAAGCGTGCTGCCGACGCTCGATCCGGGTTACGACGTGGCGTTCTTCGACGGCGGCACACCGGTGACCTCGCTGCACAAGACGTTGCGCGGGCTGCTTGCGCACCGGCGGCACGCTGATCACCGCCAATCTCAACCATGGCGGCACGGCGGACACCGTGCGCAAGGCGCTGTTCGACGGCAAATCCTGGCGCAGCGCGCTTGTTGACGCTGACGGCGAAACGGCGATCAGCGTGAAGCTTTAAGGTCTGCGCGCCGTCATTGGCAGCAGAATACAGGCCGTGTTAGGACGATTTATTCCACTGGGGGCAAGCGATGTCCGTTCAAGCCATTCTGTTGCCGCTCTTCGTCGAGGTCATTCTCACCTTCGTACTGTTGTTCATTCTGGCGCCGATGCGCACCCGCGATTTCGGCTCCGGCGCGGTGCGGCCGCAGGACGTCTCGCTGCGCGAGCCGAACTGGCCGAAACGCACCCAGCAATTCAGCTATGCGTTTGCCAATCAGTTCGAATTGCCGGTGCTGTTCTACGTCCTGACAATTCTCGAATACATCACGCATCTCGCCGGCGTTGCTTTCGTGGTGCTGGCCTGGATCTTCGTGATCTTTCGCGTGCTGCATGCTTTCATCCACGTCACCAGCAATATCGTGCGGCTGCGCGGCGCGCTGTTTGCGATCTCCGCCGTGGTGCTCGCGATCATGTGGGTGATCTACATCGTCGAGGTGCTGACGCTGCCATGACGCGATCATGACGCCGGCGGCGCGGCTCTCAGCCGCCATTGAAGTTCTCGCCGACATCGAGACGCGGCGGCGGCCGGCGACGGATGCGCTGAAAGATTGGGGTCTGTCGCATCGCTTCGCCGGCTCGGGCGATCGTGCCGCGATCGCGGGTCTTGTTTACGACACGCTGCGCCGCAAGGCGTCATCGGCCTGGTTGATGGGCGAGGTGACGTCCGCGCGCGGTGCTGATCGGCATGTTGCGCCGGGAACGCGGGCTGTCGACGGCCGAGATCGAAGCGCTGTGCGGCGGCGCGCGCTTTGCGCCGGAGCCGCTGACGGAAGCGGAAAAGTCCGCGCTCGAGAGCGGCACGCTGACGGATGCGCCGGCGCATGTCCAAGGCGATTATCCGGATTGGCTCGATCCTTATCTTGAACGGGCGTTCGCCGACGAGCGCGCCGCCGAAGGCGAGGCGCTTGCAAGCCGCGCGCCGCTCGATCTGCGCGTCAATACGCTTGCGGCCACGCGCGATGACGTGCAGCCGAACCTCGCGCATCTCGGCGCCGAGCCCGCGCGCTGGTCGCCGATGGGGCTTCGCATCCGGCTTGCCGCCGACGCCAAGAGCCCGGGCATTCACGCCGAGCCGGCCTATCTGAAAGGCCAGATCGAAATCCAGGACGAAGGTTCGCAACTTGCCGCCTTGCTGGCGGCGGCAGAACCGGGCGAGCAGGTGGTCGATCTCTGCGCCGGCGCCGGCGGCAAGACGCTGGCGCTTGCCGCGGCGATGGAAAACCACGGCCAGATCTATGCGACCGACAGCGACAAGCGCCGCTTGGCGGCGATCCATGAGCGGCTGCTGCGCGCGGATGCCCGCAACGTCCAGGTGCGCACGCCGCGAGGCGAGGCCGACGTGTTGAGCGATGTCGCGGGCCGCGCCGATCTCGTTCTGATCGACGCGCCTTGCACCGGCACCGGGACCTGGCGGCGCAATCCCGACGCCAAATGGCGCATTCGCCCCGGCGCGCTCGCCGAGCGCCTCAAGCAGCAGGAGGCCGTGCTCGAACGCGCCGCAAGCCTCGTCAAACCGGGCGGCCGCATCGCCTATGTCACCTGTTCGGTGCTGGCGGAGGAGAACGGCGACCAGATCCGGGCCTTTGCCGGCCGCCATGCCGATTTTTCCGTGGAAAAACCGGCCAATGTGGCTCAAGGCCTTGGGCGAGCGCGCCTATCTTTTCGGCCGCGCTGTGCTTATTTCCGAGGAAGGCCTGCTGATGACGCCGCGCCGGACCGACACCGACGGGTTTTTCGTCAGCGTGTTGCGGCGTTCGGCTTAGCCGGCCGTCCTGAACTCGCTGTGCTGAAGTTGGATTTGGGCGAAAAATGTCTATCTGCTGCTCAGGCTCGACAGGCCGCGCCGCCCGCTTTAGAACCCGCTATGGCGCAAGATTCTGCAAAACAGCTTCGCAATCCCACGACAAGATTCTCATCGTCGATTTCGGCTCGCAGGTCACCCAGCTCATCGCGCGGCGGGTGCGCGAGGAAAAAGTCTATTGCGAGATCGTGCCGTTCCAAAAAGCGGAAAGCGCGTTCCGCGAGATGAAGCCGAAAGGCGTCATTCTCTCCGGCGGTCCGGCTTCGGTGCTCGACCGGGACGCGCCGCTCGCGCCGCAGGCGATCTATGACGCCGGCGTGCCCGTGCTCGGCATCTGCTATGGCGAGCAGGCCATGGCGCAGCAACTCGGCGGCAAGGTCGAGGCCGGGCACCATCGCGAATTCGGCCGCGCCGAGATCGAGATCACCGACACGACGCCGCTGTTCGACGGCGTCTGGGAGGTCGGCCAGAAATATCCGGTGTGGATGAGCCACGGCGATCGCGTCACTGCGCCGCCCAAGGGTTTCAAGGTGATCGCCACTTCGCCCAACGCGCCGATCGCCATGATCGCCGACGAGGCGCGCCAATTCTATGCCACCCAATTCCATCTCGAAGTCGTGCACACGCCGCACGGCGCCGCCATCCTGCGCAATTTCGTCCGCAAGGTCGCGCGCTGCACCGGCGACTGGACGATGCGCGCGTTCAAGAACGAGGCGATCGAGAAAATCCGCCGCCAGGTCGGCAAAAGCAGGGTAATCTGCGGGCTGTCCGGCGGCGTCGATTCCGCCGTCGCCGCGGTTCTCATTCACGAGGCGATCGGCGAACAGCTCACGTGCGTGTTCGTCGACCACGGGCTGTTGCGGCTCGGCGAAGCCGAGAATGTGGTGTCGCTGTTCCGCGGCCACTACAACATTCCGCTTGTCCACGTCGAAGCGTCGGAGACTTTTCTCAAAGCGCTCGACGGCGTCGAGGATCCGGAAATCAAGCGCAAGACCATCGGCAAATTGTTCATCGACGTGTTCGAGGCCGAGGCCAAGAAAATCGCAAGTGATGGAAAAGGATCGGCGAATTTCTTGGCGCAGGGCACGCTCTATCCCGACGTGATCGAAAGCGTGTCGTTCACCGGCGGGCCATCGGTGACCATCAAATCGCATCACAATGTCGGCGGGCTGCCCGAGCGCATGAACATGCAGCTCGTCGAGCCGCTGCGCGAATTGTTCAAGGACGAAGTGCGCGCGCTCGGCCGCGAGCTCGGCCTGCCGGATGTCTTTGTCGGCCGCCATCCGTTTCCGGGCCCGGGCCTCGCCATCCGCTGCCCGGGCGGCATCACGCGCGAGAAGCTCGAAATCCTGCGGCAGGCCGACGCCGTCTATATCGAGGAGATCCGCCGCGCCGGCCTCTACGACGACATCTGGCAGGCCTTCGCGGTGCTGCTCCCGGTGCGCACCGTCGGCGTCATGGGCGACTACCGCACCTATGACTATGTCGTCGGCTTGCGCGCAGTGACCTCGACCGACGGCATGACGGCCGACTTCTATCCCTTCGACATGAAATTCATCGGCGGCGTCGCGACGCGGATCATCAACGAGGTCAAAGGCGTCAACCGCGTCGTTTATGACGTGACGAGCAAGCCTCCGGGGACGATCGAGTGGGAGTGAGTTTGGCCCGCGTCGACCTCCGCGGATGCCCCGTGCAGGCGCGTCGACTACATTGGCTGGGAGAAGGACTTGGCGGGCGGTTTCTACGTACAAGACGGAAACGAGGCGCTTCGGGATGATATCCCGGCTGTCATAGCGGTGATCGAGCGAACCGCGCGATGGGTCCACCCTAAGACGTTTTTGGCCTTGCCTGTTTGGGCACCCCACACCGCAAGGGGACGGCCTCTCTACGATTCGGTCTGAAGACGCAGTAATACAAAACACAGCGCAAGGACAACGGGCATCACGGCAGAGAAGTTTGAAGGCAACATCGCCGCGCTCAATGAGCCGTTATCGTAAGTACCTATCGAAGCGATGATGGGGACGGCAAACAAGGAAAAGAGCGGACGAAACCATCAACAATAACCCGTACACCAGGCTCAATGCGCGCCCCCATGGGCGCAGTGCGAATATTCCGATACCTGCGATTAGCCGTCGCTGCCCTCAGATTCGGACGCCGCTAGATCTCGAGAAGCCAACGGCAATTGGAAACGGTGTGTCATATCTGGGGCTACGACGATCCTGCCTTTGCTCAGCGCAGCAGTGTCGTTCAGGACCCACGCTACTTCTCTTGCGTTGCGAACATGGTCTGGTTGCCCACATCGCTAAAGGGCTTCACGGATACGCTGCCGGAGATCAAGGCTATGCTGCGCGTGTGCTCGTTTTATCTTTATGGATGGGCCTGCGAGCACCTATCGGTTGCCGATCAAGCCGCGATGTGAGAGACACGGTCTATCGCTCGGTCATATCGGGCACCCGTGCGCTGCCGTTCCATGCTCGCCTCCTGCTACGGAATCTTCGACGGCAATGTCGGCCGACGGAAGTAACGCCGCTTAGCATATGCAGAAGGTAGAGGCGAATGTCCGCTGCTCAAAGGGGCTGGAGCTTGATGGACGACGCGTTTCCTGAGGTGGCAACGCCATCGCGATCAAAGATGCCGCGTCTCCTCCGGCGCATTCCACCAGTTATTGTTTTTACCGTCGCTGTAGCGCACCGGCGCCGCGATAAGCTCTTCCGGCGTCACGTCGTCGAGCGTTGTCAATTGAACCGCGACAAAGTCGCCGCCGATTTCCGGGATGTGGCCGCGCGCGAAAGAACGCACGCCGCAATGCTTGCAGAACAAGTGATGCACGCTGCCTGAGCCGAACTGATAGTCGCTAACATCATGCAGGCCGGAAACGAACCGAAAGGCCTCGGGCTTGATCATGATGCTCCACTTGCGGGTCTTGCCGCACATCGAGCAATTGCATTTGCCGGTGCCTTTTTCGAGATCGATATCGGCCTCATAGCGGATGGCGCCGCAATGGCAGCTGCCGTGATAGGTCTTCAGCATCGTCTGCCTCCAAATTCCGGCTGATCGGGTCGTCGGGGTCGCCGCGGAAGCTACTGACAGCCTGTTGCCACCATGCTGTCAGCATGGCACCGTTATGGTTCCCCCATGCGCCGCGCCGACCGCCTGTTTCAGATCATCCAGATCCTGCGCCGCTCCACCCGGCCGGTGACGGCGGCCGATCTCGCGGACGAGCTCGAGACCTCGAAGCGCTCGATTTATCGCGATATTTCAGCGCTGATCGGGCAGCGGGTGCCGATCCGCGGCGAGGCCGGTTTCGGCTATGTGCTGGAAAGCGGCTTCGATCTGCCGCCCTTGATGCTGACCACGGAAGAGGTCGAGGCGGCTGTCCTTGGCGCGCAATGGGTCGCGGGCCACGGCGATGCGGCGCTGGCGCGTGCCGCGCGCGACTTGATGGCCAAAGTTGCCGCGACCATCCCGGAAAACCTGCGGCCGCTGGTCATCGATGCCGGCGCCCGCACGCCGCCGGGCTGGAATATTCCGCCCGACGGGCTCGACGTGGCGCAAGCGCGGGCCTGGATCCGCCTCGGCCGCAAGATCGCGCTGACTTATCTCGACGCCGAGAACCGCAAGACCGAGCGCATCATCTGGCCGATCGTCGTCGGCTATCACGAGGCGGTGCGCCTCCTGATCGGCTGGTGCGAGCTGCGCAAGGATTTTCGCCATTTCCGGATCGACGCATCGCCGACGCAGCCTTTCTCGAAGAGCGCTATCCCGGGCGGCCTTCAGTACTCCGTGCGAAATGGCTGGCGAGCTTGCCGAAAGATAGTGCGACGCCATCCTCAATGGATCGGTCGGTCGGCTCTTAATCGTTGACCGACAGCACCATGATCGGGTCCTCGATCTTCTCCGGCGCGATTTCCTGATCGAGCGGCAAGACGGCCGTGCCGATGGCGAAGAACTCGATCACATGAGTTTGCCAGCCGTGACTGCCTTCGTGAATGTCGACGCCGACCACGCCTTCGGCCTTGGCCGCGGCCGCCTCGAATTGCATGCGCTCGATCGCGATCTCACGCGCTTCGTACATGGCCGAGGTGAAATTCTCCAGTTCGATGTTGCGGCCCACGGCGCCCAGCCCCGCCAGTACGCCGCGATGCGCGACATGGTAGACGCAGGTGCCCATCACCATTTCGACGGGCCGATAGCCGGAATGCAGCAGCGACCAGAAATCCTGGCCGGAAAGGTCGGACGTGAACGGGCCGCCGTCATGCGCGCGGAAACCCTTGTGGCCGTCGCCGTGCACAACGCCGGTGCCGATGGCGATGAATTCCAGAAGATGCGCATCCCATTCCAGCCGCTTGATCGTCAGCTTCACGCCGACAATGCCGTCAGCCTGCATGGCGGTCGCTTCGGCGCGCATGCGGCTCATCGCTAATTCGCGCGCATGATACATGGCCTTCGACAGCACATCCAATTCCTGGTTTTTGCTCCAGCTGCCGTATTGAATGCCGACATGATAGACGCAAGTACCGACGCACAGGCCGATCGGCTCGAAGCCCGCCTTGCGCACCAGCAAAAACTCGTTGACGGAAAAATCGGAGGTGAACACGCCGGTCGAATGCGCCGAACTGCGCAGGCCCTTCAATCGCTCCTGGGCATGAACGGGGATGGCCGATGTCATGTCAGATTGCTCCCTCAGCGTCATTGCTGGCATAGGATTGGTGATGTGGGATGGTGCCGGTCAAGGCGGTGCCGCCGTCGCGCAGATCCATTACGATTTTGATGTCGTGCGGGATTGTCGTGCCGCGCTTGGCGTCGACCACGGTTGCGACGACGATATGCCGCGCCAGAAAGGCGCGGCCGTTGCTCTGGTCTTCACCCTCGAACATCTGGCTGAAATTCACATGCGCCAGCACGCCATTGCCTTGCGCGCGCGCATGCGAGCGTAACTGCTGATGCGCGCGCTGCCGCACGACTTCCCACAAATCGCTCAGCGGCCGCGACTCGATATTTCCCATCCACGTCATTTTGGCGTTGCCGCCCCAATCGTTCATCCATTCGTAATGCGCGCCGATGGCAATCCCGGTCGGCACCACGTCGGCTTCGAGCAATTTCACGAATTCCAGCGCCGGCACGGTGGCGACGATCGGCTCGTCGCTCGGCGGCAGGCCTTCGACGTAAACCGCGGTGCCGACCAAGGTGAAGTCCATGCTGTCCTCGACACGCAGCGGCACCGTGCGCATCTTCACATCGAGCACGGCGTTGGCGCCGGCGGCCCAGGCTTCCTCGCGCAATCTGCGGAGCGCCGTATCCCAGCCCTGCGCGTGGCCTTCCGTCCACGACCAGCCATAGTGCAGCCAACACGCCGCCGAGACGGCAGCGATCGGTCTGAGCCCGTGCGAGCGCGCGATCATCAGCTCGGCCGGCGTCAGCGTCGCCAGCCAAGGCAGTCTGCCGTGTCGCGAAGCTTCAAGCCGCTCCTTGGTCGCCGCCGGCACGTTGCCGCTTTGCAGGGATTGCTGAATGTCGGCCAGGCGCCGCGCATTGGCGGCTTGTACCGCAACCGACTCCGCGCTCGGTCCTTTGAAGAGGTCGAAAAGACCCATTTCAGCCCGCCATGAAGCCGTTGAGCGAATTGCTCAGCGCTTGCGCGTGTTCGGTGGCTCTCTTTGTTTCCTCCGCCAATCGGGCGAACCAATCGGCGGGATCGATGCTTTTGGTATTCAGCGTAATGCCGCGCACCACCATGGCGACGGTCGCTTTCAATCTGCCGCCGTCGATTTCCAAGCCGTATCTGTTTTCGCCGAGCTCGACGGTGACGCCGGTGACCTTGCCGCTACTCGAAAACAAGCCGCGGCTCTCGTGAATCTTCACCAGTTCCGGCATGGCTTCTTTCAGCCGCAGTGCGAAGGCTTTCAAATTGCTCTCGGCATCGGACTTGAAACGGCGCAGCCACGCCGCCTGCATGTCGAAATCGATATTCCCCGTCATTTTTCCACCGCGGCCGCTTGCACACCCTGCATTCCGCGCACCAGGCGATCGCGTATCTCGGCGAGCTTGGCTTCGCGCTCGCGATCGCCGGCCGCAACTTGGCGCTCGATTTCGATCACTTCGTGCATGGTCTTGATCGATTCATCGGCGACTTGCGCCAGCACCTCGATATTGCGCTGATCGCCGCCGAGGCTGCGCGCGGCGCTGGTCGCGGCATCGTGCGCGCCCTTGGACGCCAGCAGCGTGATCTGCCGCGCCGCCTCGTCGAGCTTCGCGGCCTCGTCGGCGGCCCGCTTGATATCCACTTGGACGACGGCCTGGCTCGCCACCGCCATCAGGCGCGGAATCACCACCAGCATGCCGTTCGAGATCTGCATGATCCGCGTTTCCGCGGCTTTCTTGTTCTGCCCGATGACGGGGATCAGCAAAGCCGATCCCATCAGGTTCTCCCGCATCTCCGCGATCTTGCCGCGGAAATTGGCGAGAGCCGAACGAAACTCCATCAGGTCCGCGGCATCCACGGCTTCGCTGGTCGCGATGGCGTGTTGACGCAACGCTTCCAATTCCTCCTGGCCGCGGTCGAGCGCAATCTGCCCGGCGGCGATTTCGATCTTCAGGCCGTTGAGACTCTGCCGGATGGCGGCGGCTTGCCGGTCCAGGAGTTCGACCGCCACCGTCAGATCCGCTTTCGTCTTGCGCGCCTTGGCCTGTTCACTGTCCATCAGGTCGAGGAATTTCTTGCGGTTCTCGGCAAATCCCTTGAACGCCGTATGGGCGTCGACCGCGGCGCCGATCAGTTTGCCGATCAGCCCTTTGCGTGGGGCCGGCTGGCTGCCATTGGCTTCCGCCTGCAAGTCCTCGATCCGAAGAATCTTTACGCCGTCGATCACGCTTGCCGCGATCCGCCCGACTTCGCCGGCGTCACCGAGCCGCACGCCGGTGAGCAATTGCCGGGAGGTCTGGGCGATATTCGCCAGCACGCCTTCGCCGTGGGCCAAGAGCGTACTGGTGTTGCGGAAATCCACCTTCGCCGCCGACGCCCGCGCCGCCGCGAGATCCTGCGGATTGAGATTGGCAATTTCCACCAATCGCTCGGGCTTCGGCTCTGGCGCGAGCCGCGAGTCGGTCACCGCCAGCGGCTGCGCTGCCGGCGGCACGGTGAGCGCCTGCGCGGGGGGAGACGAGTCAAGATTGTCGAAGATGGAGAGGTCGAGCGGCGCGGTCGGCTTGGTATCAGGCATGGGCGATTCCTAACTCCAACTTCCTGGCGGACACGCGAAGCAAATATGAAATCGACGCAACATAATCGTGTTGCAAGATCGAGTACAAGTAGCGTACGTGAAGGTCTGGCTCTGCAACTGCGGAAAAACGCGCGCGCGTAAGCCGCTTTGGTAACCAGTGGTAAATGCAGAAATAAGTGACGCGCCCAGAAGCGGCGCCAGCTTTTTACATAGCTGTCATAATCGGGAAATTAGGACGCCGAGTTGTCGCGACGGACGCGGCGCCGAAAAAAAAGCCAAAGCGAACAGCGCAATCCGCAACCAATATCGTTCGCAAGCGAACCCTTAAGGCAGCGTGCTCATATTCATCGGCGCCATGTTTTGCTGCAGGTGGTACATGATCCACAGCGAGCCGGTGAGCGCGATGATCAAAATGACGGCGGTGAAGATCAGCGCCATCATGTTCCACCCGGCTTCTGACTTCGCATCCAAGTGCAGAAAATAGACCATGTGGACGACGATCTGCGCCACGGCGAGGATCGTGATCGCAAACGCTGTCGCGGTCTTGCTTTCGAGCACGCCCGACATGACGAGCCCGAACGGGATCGCGGTCAGGATCACCGACAGGCCGAAGCCGATCAGATATCCGTCGAGCGTCAGATGCAGTTCGGGACCATGGCCGTGTCCGTCGCCGCCGTGCGAAGCAGGATGCGCCGCATCGTGAGCCGCATGCGCGTCATTCATCGCAGCATTCCCATCAAATAGACGAAGGTGAAGACGCCGATCCAGACGACGTCGAGGAAGTGCCAGAACATCGAGAGACACATCAGCCGGCGGCGATTGGCCTCGATCAGGCCGTAGCTGCGCGACTTGTACCATCAAGCGTCACCATCCAGATCAGGCCGGTGGTGACGTGCAGGCCATGGGTGCCGACCAGCGTGAAGAACGAGGAGAGAAATGCGCTGCGCTGCGGGGTCGCGCCCTGGCGAATGAAGTCGGCGAATTCGTAGAGCTCGATGCCGATGAAGCAGAGCCCGAAGAATGCCGTGACAGCGAGCCACATCTGGGTGCGGCCGGCGCGGTTGTCCTGCATGGCCAGCATCGCGAAGCCGTAGGTGATCGACGACAGCAACAGCATCGTCGTGTTGACAGCGACCAGCGGCAGATCGAACAGATCCCTGGGCGAGGGCCCAGCAGCGTAGTTACCGCCCAGCACTCCATATGTCGCGAACAGCACCGAGAACAGCAAACAGTCGCTCATGATGTAGATCCAGAAGCCGAGCATGGTGCTGTAGCCGGCCGGATGCGGATGCTCGTCCAGCACGTAGAAGCTCGGGGCTTCCAGGGTCTTGCGCGGCGCGGTCATGGCGCCGTGGGTTTCGGTTGCCGTCTCGGGAGTGGCGACCAGCGCGTCGCCGGTTGCGGTCAATGTGCTCATGTTATGCCCGCGCCCCGAGGAGGCGCGTCCGCTCGGCTTCGGTGCGGGCGATGTCGTCCGCGGCGAAATCGTATTCGCGCTTGTAGTTGAAGGTATGGGCGATGCCGACGGCGATGGCGGCGATGAAGCCGAGCGCGGCGAGCCACCAGATGTACCAGATCATGCCGAAGGAGAAGACGACGGAGAGCGCGCCGAGAATGATTCCGGTCGGCGTATTTCGCGGCATCGGGATCGGCTTGAAGCCGGTGAGCGGGCGGTGATAGCCGCGCTCCTTCATGTCCCACCAGGCGTCGGCGCTATGGACGATCGGCGTGAAGGCGAAGTTGTAGGCCGGCGGCGGCGACGACGTCGACCATTCGAGCGTCCGGCCGTTCCACGGATCGCCGGTCGTATCGCGCAGCTCTTCGCGCTTGAGCACGCTGACGACGATCTGGACCAGGAAGCAGCCGATGCCGGCCGCGATCAACAGCGCGCCGAAGGCGGCAATGATGAACCAGATGTGCAGCGAGGGGATGTCGAACACGCGCAGCCGCCGCGTCACGCCCATCAGGCCGAGCACATAAAGCGGCATGAAGGCGAAGTAGAAGCCGACCACCCAGAACCAGAACGACAGCTTGCCCCAGAACGGATCGAGCTTGAAGCCGAACGATTTCGGAAACCAGTAATTGATGCCGGCGAACATGCCGAACAGCACGCCGCCGATGATCACGTTATGGAAATGCGCGATCAGGAACAGGCTGTTGTGCAGCTCGAAATCGGCGGGCGGCACGGCGAGCAACACGCCGGTCATGCCGCCGATGACGAAAGTGATCATGAACGCGATGGTCCACATCATCGGCAGCTCAAAGCGGATACGGCCGCGATACATCGTGAACAGCCAGTTGAACATCTTCGCGCCGGTCGGGATCGAGATGATCATCGTCGTGATCCCGAAGAACGAATTGACGCTGGCGCCCGAGCCCATCGTGAAGAAGTGATGCAGCCACACCAGATAGGACAGGATGGTGATGACGACGGTGGCGTAGACCATCGAGGTGTAGCCGAACAGCCGCTTGCCGCAGAAGGTCGCGGTGACTTCGGAGAACACGCCGAAGGCCGGCAGGATCAAGATGTAAACTTCTGGATGGCCCCAGATCCAGATCAGGTTCACATACATCATCGGGTTGCCGCCGAAATCGTTGGTGAAAAAGTCGGTGCCGACGTAGCGGTCGAGCGTCAGCAGCGCGAGGACCGCGGTCAGTACCGGGAAGGCGGCGACGATCAGGATGTTGGTGCAGAGCGCGGTCCAGGTGAAAATCGGCATCTTCATGATCGTCATGCCGGGCGCGCGCAGCTTGACGATGGTGCAGACGAAATTCACGCCGGAGAGCAGCGTGCCGAGGCCGGCGACCTGCAGGCCCCAGATGTAATAATCGACGCCGACATCGGGACTATAGGCGTATTCCGATAATGGCGGATAAGCGAGCCAGCCGGTGCGCGCGAACACGCCGACGAACAGCGAGATCATGACGATGATCGCGCCGGCGACCGTCATCCAGAAGCTGAAATTATTGAGGAACGGGAACGACACGTCGCGGGCGCCGATCTGCAGCGGTACGACGATATTGATCAGCCCGACGATCATCGGCATCGCCACGAAGAAGATCATGATCACGCCGTGGGCGGTGAAGACCTGGTCATAGTGATGCGCGGGCAGGAAACCTTCCGAGCCGCCGAAGGCGAGTGCCTGCTGCGCCCGCATCATCAGCGCGTCGGCGAAACCGCGCAGCAGCATGATGATGCCGAGCACCATATACATGATGCCGATGCGCTTATGGTCGATCGAGGTGAACCACTCGCGCCACAGATAGCCCCAGAGCCGAAAGTAAGTCAGCGCGCCGAGCACGGCCGCGCCGCCGGTCGCGACCACGATGAAGGTGATGACCAGGATCGGCTCGTGGATCGGAAGCGCGTCGAGCGTGAAGCGGCCGAAGATGAATTTCAGGAGCGTCGAGTTATTTTCAAGCATAATGCGCGCGATGTCAGGTGTTTGATGGGCCGCTCGGCGCCGGTGTTTCCGGCGGCGTCGGCAGCGAAGTGGATGTCGGCCGTTGCGGCGCCGGCGAACCCAAGAAGGTCGCAAAGGGCGGCCGCGGCAGTCCGGCGCCACGCAGGGGAGTGGGATCGGCGGAGAATGCCGCCCGCGATGCCGCTTGCGCCGCGACCGTGGGAATAGCGCCGACAGTCACGCCCATGGGATGCTTGGGATCGCAGATGCTCGCGACATAAGTCGCCTCGGGCCCGACTGCGCCACGCCGCGCGAACTTGTCGTAAGCCAGCGGCAGAACGTTGTTGATGCCTTTGAGCCCGAGCCCGCCTTTGGCGTCGATTTCGGCCATCTGGCTCAAGCACATCTTGCCGGGTTCGACGCACTCGTTGACGATTGCGTTGTAGAGACCCGGCTCGACGCTGGCATAGCCGCGCGCCGGCACGTTCTCGCTCGGCTTTTCGAGCTCGAGATAGTCGCTGCGCCCCAGTGCGCCGCCGCCGGATTTGATCTGGGCGACCCATTTGTCGAAAGCGTCGCCGCTCAGGCTCGCAAACGGAAAGTGCATGCCGGAGAAGCCGGCGCCGCTGTAATTGGCGGAGAAGCCGTCATAGGTTCCCGTCTCGTTCATGACAGCGTAGAGCGTCGTCTCCATTCCCGGCATCGCGTAGATCTGTCCGGCGAGCGCAGGAATGGAAAACGAATTCATCACCGACGACGAGGTGATGCGGAAATCGATGGTGCGGTTCGCCGGTGCGGCGATCTGATTGACGGTGGCGATGCCCAATTGCGGGTAGATGAACAGCCACTTCCAATCGAGCGCAACGACATCGACTTCGAGCCGCGTATTGGCGCCGCCGAGCGAACGTCCCGAGGCGAGCCGGTCGATCGGCCGATACGGATCGAGCAGATGGGTGCCCATCCAGGTCATCGCGCCGAGACAGATGATGATGAGCAGCGGCGCGCCCCAGATCACGAGCTCAAGCTGTGTCGAGTGATCCCAGTCCGGCGCGTAGGTCGCAGCCTTGTTGGAGGCGCGATAGCGCCAGGCGAAAAGCAGCGTCAGCGCGATCACCGGCACGATGATCAGCAGCATCAGCCCGGTAGATTCGACCAGGAGATCGCGCTGGCGGGCGGCAACGTCACCGGAGGGGTCCAGAACCACCAGATTGCAACCGCCCAGCAGGGCAAAAAGAGGCACCAAAGCGAGGGTTGCAGCAAGGGTACGAAGGCGCTTCAAGATAGGTCCTGTTAACGATGCGGGCGTTGCAAGTCCCGCGTTTGGCCGCCCCAAACTCAGCCGCTTTAATGCACTGCAATATTAATGTCTAGCTGCAGTGCAGCATGGATGGTATGGCTGATATTCTGCAATGCAATGCTATTTATATGGCATAGTGCCGCAATTTCTAGCTGCATTGCAGCAAATCGGTTATTGTGCATATGCGGTGTATGGCTTTGCCATCTGTCGCCACAGGCTCATCGGCAGGCCTGCGATGCAGACGACACGAGCTTCGCTGATCCGGCGTCACGGCCGAGCGGGGCATGCTCTCGGAGGGTACATTGGCGTCATCTACGGTGGTCGAACGGGATCCAAGACTTGTGAATACTGGATTAGTGAATACCGGCCACGACGATCTTCATCCGGGTGAAATCGCGATCGGCGTCATCATCGGCCGAACGTCGGAGTTTTTCGACTTCTTCGTTTATGCGATCGCCTCGGTGCTGGTGTTTCCGCGGCTCGTTTTTCCCGAAGTCGATGCGTTGCGCGGCACGCTCTACTCGTTCGCGATCTTTGCGCTCGCTTTCGTCGCCCGTCCGATCGGCACTGTCATTTTCACCGCGATCGACCGCACCTATGGCCGCGGCGTGAAGTTGACTGTCGCCATGTTTTTGCTCGGCAGTTCGACGGTGGCTATGGCGTTCCTGCCGGGCTACGCCGACATCGGCGCCAGCTCCGCCGTTCTGCTCGGGCTGCTCCGGGTCGGCCAGGGGCTCGCGCTCGGCGGCGCCTGGGATGGCCTGGCGTCACTGCTGGCGATGAGCGCGCCGGACCGGCAGCGCGGCTGGTATGCGATGATCCCGCAACTCGGCGCGCCGCTCGGGCTGATGGTCGCGAGCGGGTTGTTTGCTTATTTCGTCGCCAATCTCTCGGCCGATGATTTCTTCGATTGGGGCTGGCGCTACGCCTTCTTCGTCGCCTTTGCCATCAATGTGGTGGCGCTGTTTGCGCGGTTGCGCATCGTGGTCACGCCGGAATATGAGCGGCAGTTCGAAAGCCGCGATCTCGAACCGGCACCGGTGACCGAAACCGTGAAGGCGGAAGGCCGCAACATCATCATCGGCGCGTTCGCGCCGCTGGCGAGCTTCGCCTTATTCCACATGGTGACGGTGTTCCCGCTGTCCTGGGTGTTTCTGTTCACGCCGCAATCGCCGGCGCGCTTCCTGATCATTCAGTCGATCGGGGCCGCGGTCGGCGTGGTGGCGATCATTGCTTCGGGCCTGCTGGCGGACCGCTACGGGCGGCGCATGCTGTTGAGCGTGACCGCAGGCGCGATCGCGGCGTTCAGCGGCTTTGCCCCGCAATTGCTCGACGGCGGCGATGTCGGCGAATCGATCTTCGTCGTGCTCGGCTTCATCCTGCTCGGCCTGTCCTTCGGCCAGGCATCGGGCGCCGTCGCGTCGAGCTTCTCCAAGGGCTATCGCTATACGGCCTCCGCCATGACCTCCGACCTGGCCTGGCTGGTCGGCGCCGCCTTCGCGCCTTTCCTCGCGCTCTATATGTCGAGCCGTTTCGGCCTGATGTCGTCGGGCGGCTATCTGTTGTCGGGCGCGGTCGGCACTTTGGTTGCGCTCGCTATCTTTGCCAGGCCGATCGAGAGCCGCGCACCAGATCAGGCCTAAAAGCGCTCCCGGACTGTCGCAATCTGCCGTATTGTTGCGCTGGGTTTTGCTCCGGGGGCCGCACGCAATGGTGAAGTCCAAGACGCTCACGATCTACGGCATCAAGAACTGCGACACGATGAAGAAGGCGCGCACCTGGCTCGACAAGCACGGCGTCGATTACGCGTTTCACGACTACAAGACTTCAGGCATCGAGCGCGAGCGCCTCGAAGCCTGGAGCAAGAAGGTCGGCTGGGAGACTTTGCTCAATCAGGCTGGGACGACGTTTCGCAAACTGCCCGACAAGGACAAGAGCGGGCTCGACGCCAAGAAAGCCATCGCACTGATGCTCGAGCAGCCGTCGATGATCAAGCGCCCGGTTCTCGACCTCGGCGGCGGTAAATTGCTGGTCGGCTTCAAGCCGGACGTCTACGCGTCGGAAATCTAGGCGCCCGCGCGGCGCGAGCCGCGGCCATTTTCTCGCCACCAATCAACCACCTGTCGCCACCGATCGACCACGCTTTGTCCGAAGAGCTCGGCTTGTTTGGCGCGGCCGGCGCCGGGGTGTGCCGGGCGTTCGGGTCATGCGCAGCATAAGCGCAAAGGGACAGAAGCCGGGGATGACGCTGAATAGCCGTGTGAATTCGCGCCCGCTCGCCGGCGCCGCGCTCGCGATAGCCGCTCTTGCAAGCACCTTCAGCGCCCAGACGTTTAGCGCCCAGGCCGCCGATCTGCCGGCGGTGCCACGGCCTGCGCCGCTCGCGCCGGTCGCCTATGCGCCGCCGGTTTATAACTGGAGCGGTTTTTACGTCGGCGGCCATGTCGGTGGCGGCTTTGCCGATCCCTCGTGGAGCGATCCTTTCACCGGAGGCTCCAATAATTTCAACAAAGGCGGTTTCCTCGGCGGCGGCCAGATCGGCTTCAACACGCAATTCAATTGGCTCGTGCTCGGCCTCGAGGGCGATTTCAGCTGGACCGGCATCAAGAGCCACGGCGCGGATTCGCTCGGCGATACGCTCACCGCCGACACGCAATGGACGTCGACCGTTACCGGACGCATCGGCGCCGCCTTCGATCGCCTTCTGGTCTATGGCAAGGGTGGTCTCGCCTTCGCGCGCGAACATGACAGCCTGACCGATCTGGCGCTGAACACGTCGAGCACGACGTTGACGCGCACCGGCTGGACCGCCGGCGCCGGCCTCGAATATGCGCTCAACCGCAACTGGTCGGTGCGTGTCGAATACGATTATCTCGGCTTCGGCTCGAAACCGCTGAATTTCACGACGCCGCTCCTCGGCTCCGTCACACCGACCGCCAGTTCGAATGTTCAGGAAGTCAAAGCGGGGTTGAATTTCAAATTCGGCGACTAGGCTGGGTCAATCCCGCGCCAAAGCCGCGTTTTTCGGACGCCCTCCCAACGCATTTTCCAAAGCCGGCGCAAGCGGTTGACAAGGCAGCCGCGGTCGCCATCATCCCGGCCGCGCCATAAGCGGGCGATCATTCGGGGTGGGGCAGACGTTATGGGACTTCCCGCGATGGGACTTGCCGTCGAAATCTTGGGCCTTGCGATTTTTCTCGGTGCGCATGTGTTGGTCACCCGGCGCAACGAGCGCGCCGCCCTGATCGCAAAACTCGGCGAATGGCCCTATCGCGGCCTGTTCTCGCTGGTGGCGATCATCGGCATCGCGCTCACCGCCTATGGCTTTGCGCATTATCGCGCCGCGGGTCCGATCACCGTGTGGTCGCCGCCGCTATGGACGCGCCACATCGTCATCGCGCTGATGTGGCCGGCGAGCATCATGGTCGCGGCCGCCTATATTCCGGGAAATATCAAACGCGTGCTCAAGCATCCGCTCCTGGTGGCGGTGAAAACCTGGGCCTTCGCGCATCTGTGCGCCAATGGCGATCTCGGCGGCATGATCCTGTTCGGTTCGGTGCTGGCTTGGGCGGTTTACGACCGCATTTCACTGAAGTACCGCACCGATTCCGGCGGCCTGGCGATACCGGACGGCGGCACGCGAAACGACATCATTGCTGTTATCGTCGGCACCATTATCTATCTGGCGCTCGGTCTGGTGTTCCATCCCATCGTCGATCGGGCTGCCGGCCTTCGGGACGGCGGCGTTCGGGTCGTAGGGCATGATCTGGAAAAGTGGATACCGGTTTTCCAAAAAGATCATGCTCGGAAGCATGATCCGGAAAAGTGGGCACCGGTTTTCCGAAAAGATCATGCTCAAGAAAACGAGTTGGTAGCGAGTCATGTCAGCACAAAATGAAATGCGCCGTCTCACCGCGCCCGATATTCGCGCCCGCAAAGGCGGCGAGCCGATCGTCTGCCTGACCTCCTATCACGCGCATACCGCGCGCATCGTCGATGCGCATTGCGATGTCATCCTGGTCGGCAACTCGCTCGGCATGGTGATGCATGGCCTCGAGACCACCGTGCCGGTGACACTCGACATGATGATCCTGCAAGGTCACGCGGTGATGCGGGGCTCCAGGCGGGCGCTGGTGACGATCGATCTGCCGTTCGGCAGCTACGAAGCGTCCAAGGAGCGGGCGTTCGCCTCTGCCGCGCGGGTGATGAAGGAAACCGGCTGCGGCGCGATCAAGATCGAAGGCGGCCGGCGCATGGCGGAGACCATCGCCTTTCTGGTCGAGCGCGGCGTGCCGGTGATGGCGCATGTCGGGTTGACGCCGCAGGCCATCAACACGATCGGCTCGTTTCGCGCCCAAGGCCGCGACGAGAGCGACTGGGCGCCGATCGAAGCCGACGCGCGCGCGGTCGCCGATGCCGGCGCGTTCTCGGTCGTGCTCGAGGCGATTGCCGAGCCGCTTGGCCGCCGCATCACCGCGCAGATTCCGATCCCAACCATCGGCATCGGCGCCAGCGCCGCCTGCGACGGCCAGGTCCTGGTGCTCGAAGACATGCTCGGCCTGTCGCCGCGCGTGCCGAAGTTCGTCAAGCGTTTCGGTGAGCTCGGGCCCATGATCGAACAGGCGGTGAAAGGCTATGCCGACGAAGTGCGGGCGCGCACCTTTCCGGGCGCCGAGCACGTCTATCCGATGCGGCCCAAACAAGTCACAGGTGGCGTGACCAAACTCCCCGAGCGCGGCAAGGGACCTTCGCGCGCTTAGCGCACGTCCCGGAAAAGTGGGAACCGGTTTTCCGAAGAGGATATTCGCAAGACAAAAATCGAGAGCGACCTGGCCGCTGGTCCGTCTCAACCATATGCGGAGGTCGTGGGCGGCGGGGCAGGTGCGCTTGTTCGACGGGCCGTAGTTGCCGCCTCTCGTGTAGGGGCGGCCGCGAGTAGTTTTGGTGCGCCGCTTGGCTTTAGGAATGTCGCCGAAATAAGTTTCATCGGCTTCAATCACCTTGCCCTCTCCCCCCATGGGCGGCAGATCGAGGCCGCCACGGCGCATCGCTTCCATGACGCGATGGTGCAAGAACCAAGCGGTATTGTACTGGCAGCCAAGTTCACGATGTAGCTGGTGCGCCGAAAAGCCCTTCTTGCTGGAGGCCCCTAAATGGAATGCGGCGGCCCACTGAGTGAGCTTGCAATGACTGCGCTCCATGACCGTGCCAGTCATGACGGTGAAGTCCTTGCGGCACTCTTTCTCGCCGCAGCGGTACACACCGACCTTTTTAGTCGCGTAGTGCTTCAGCGATCCGCACTTGGGGCAAACCGGGCCATCCGGCCAGCGGGCGGCTTCAAACCACGCGCGGGCGGCGTTTCATCGTGGAAATGGGGCGCTGCAAAGCGTAAAGTCCTATTTTGCCTTGCTCGCGCCATATCATTAGACTAGGTCCGACAGTGCTTTATCGGCTGGCTTTAAAGGCTGGTTTCTGGCTTGGCTTGACGGGCTGGCTTCGGCACCGCAGGCATCATAAGGGCCCAAAATTCCCGATTTTCGTCTCCGGTGTGCAGCAGCGAGTTTGCAGCGGCCGGTTTCCAGTTCGGGTCGGACCGGGACACGTCGTCGCGGTTATGAATGAACGTCGGGGCGAGTTGGGGTTGGGACGGGTTCCGTGAGCGATATTTTCAGCGAAGTCGACGAGGAAGTTCGGCGCGAACAGCTCAAGAAGCTGTGGGAGCAATACGGCAAATATTTCATCGTCCTGTGCGTGCTCATCGTCGCCGGCGTCGGCGGCTGGCGCGGCTATAAATGGTGGGAAGCCAAGCAGGCAGCCCAAGCGGGCGCCGCTTTCGAGCAGGCCGCGTCCCTCATCGAAGCCGGCAAGCACCAGGAGGCGGAAGCCGCCTTCGCAAAACTCGCCACCGACGGCACCGCCGGCTATCGCGTCTTGGCGGGCTTGCGCCAAGCCGCCGAACTCGCACGCACCGATCCCAAGGCCGCGGTTGCCGCCTACGATCAAATCACCGCCGACAAGAATGCCGGTCAGGCGATCCAGGATTTGGCGGCGATCCGCGCCGGCTTCCTCTTGGTCGACACCACGCCCTATGCCGAAATCCGCACGCGGCTTGAGCCGCTGACGGCGGCGGACCGGACCTTCCGCCACAGCGCGCGCGAAATTCTGGCGTTGTCGGCGTGGAAGGCGGGCGATCTCGCCGCGGCGCGGCAGTGGACCGATCTGATCATCACCGATCCGCAGACGCCGTCGGGCACGCGAAGCCGCGCCGAGGTTTTGAGCCAGCTGATTACGGCCGCGAGCAGCAAGGGCTGACGCGATGCGAGTGGAGCGCATGCGGTCATTGGTTCGGCTCGGCTCGGCGCTGGCGATCGTGCTCGCGCTTAGCGCCTGCACCAAAGCCGGACAATTCGATCCGACCGAAATTTTCAATTCCGACGTCTTCGACAGCAAGAAGAAACTTTCAGGTCAGCGTGAGCCGGTGTTCCCGGAAGGCGTTCCGGGCACGACGACGGGCGTTCCGGCCGACCTCGTCAAAGGCTATCAGCCGCCGCCCGACCAGGCCGACACCGACGCTTCGCAAACGGCTGCCGGCGGCGGTCCGCCGGCACCCGGTCAGCCAGCGGCCGGGGCGCCAGGCGCGGGAGCGCCGGTCGCTACCGCCGAGGCGAAGCCCAAGCCGAAACCCAAGCCGAAGCCGAAACTTGCGAGCACGCCGGGGCGACAGGGACCTGCGGCGGGCGGCCCGACGCGCATCAGTGTCGGCGGCAAATCCGGCGCTGGATCGGCCGCACCCGCGCAGAACGGCGCTCCAGATCAGAACGCCTCGCAGACCAACTGGCCGACGCCGGCGCAGCAGGTTCAAACCAATTGGCCGTCACCGACCGGCGCGGCGCCGGCGCAGAAGACGGCGCAGCCCTCGCAACCGAATTGGCCGAACCCGCCCTCGACGACGCAGTAAGCTTTGCGTCGTCGCCGCAGCCGCGGCTACGCCGCCACGTGACGCCAGCACCGCGCACCGCCACGCCGTCTGCTAGAATGACGAAATCAATTCCTCACAAAACGTATTTTCCGCCATGTCCTTCACCATCGCCATTGTCGGCCGTCCCAATGTTGGCAAGTCGACTTTGTTCAACCGGCTGGTCGGGCGCCGGCTGGCGCTGGTCGACGATCTGCCGGGCGTGACGCGCGACCGGCGCGAGGGTGACGCCAGGCTTGGCGATCTTCAATTCAAGGCGATCGATACTGCGGGCCTCGAAGATGCCGAACGCGAAAGCCTGTCGGCACGCATGCAGGCGCAGACGGCCGAGGCGGTGACGCAGGCCGATGCCGTGCTCTTTGTCGTCGACGCGCGGGCGGGCGTCACGCCGTCCGATCGTGCCTTTGCCAATGTGGTGCGCAAATCCGGCAAGCCCGCCATTCTCGTCGCCAATAAGAGCGAAGGCCGCGCCGGCGCGGAGGGTGCATTCGACGCTTACACGCTCGGGCTCGGCGATCCGATCCCGATCAGCGCCGAGCATGGCGAAGGCCTGGTCGATCTCTACGACGCGCTGCGCGCGGCGCTCCCTGAAGCGACCGCCGAGCCCGAAGACGAAGATGCCGGCGCCACGCGTGACACGCAGCCCATCCGGATCGCCATTGTCGGCCGGCCCAATACCGGCAAATCGACGCTGATCAACCGCCTGCTTGGCGAGGAGCGGCTGTTGACCGGCCCGGAGGCCGGCATCACCCGCGATGCCATTGCCGTCGATCTCACCTGGAACGGCAAGCCGCTTCGCATTCACGACACCGCGGGCCTGCGCCGCCGCTCGCGCATCGATGAGAAGCTCGAAAAGCTTTCGGTCGCCGACACGCTCAACGCCGTCCGCTTCGCCGAAGTGGTGATCGTCTTGATCGACGCGCAGGCGCCGTTCGAAGAGCAAGATACCCGCATCGCCGACCTCGTGGAGCGGGAAGGGCGCGCCGTCGTCATTGCCATCAACAAATGGGACACGGTCGAAGCCGAGCCCGGCGCATTGCAGCGGCTGCGCGCGTCGGTCGATCGCATGCTGCCGCAGATCAAGGGCGTGCCCGTCGCCGTTCTATCGGCAAAGACCGGCGTCGGTCTCGACAAGCTGATGGACGCGGTGATGAAGGCCTATGCGGTGTGGAACCGCCGCCTGCCGACGGCCGCGCTCAACCGCTTTCTGCAGGACGCGATCTCGGCCAATCCGCCGCCCGCGATCAGCGGCCGTAAATTCCGGCTCGATTACATCACGCAGCCGAAATCGCGGCCGCCGACTTTCGTGCTGTTCTGCGCGCGGGCGGAAGCGCTGCCGGAAACCTATCGCCGTTATCTGATCAACGGACTGCGCGAGAATTTCGATCTGCCCGGTACACCGATCCGGCTCGCGCTGCGGGCCAAGGCCAATCCTTACGCCAAGAAGCGGCGGCGGCAACGATAATCGCGCGTCGGGCGGCGCTTTTATTCAAGCGGCAAGACGAAAGCGAGTGCCGGCACAGACGTAATGACAATTGCGAGCGGCAGTTCACGCCGGCGGCATGAATTGCAGAAGCTTGCGCTGCGGGAAGTCGTAGAGCTTGCCGGTTTCTACAAAGCTCGGCAGGCAAAGTTCGACGATTTTTTCCGCGACCTCTTCCGCGGTCGGCAGCGTCATCGGGTCTTCGCCTGGCATGACTTGCGCGCGCATGCGAGTGCGCGTCGGGCCGGGATTGAACAGGTTGACGCGCAGCGCCGCCGAGCTCGTTTCCGCGGCATAGGTCCGCGCCAGCGCGTCGAGCGCCGCCTTCGACGCCGAATAGGGGCCGGCATAGGCGCGGGCATTGGTCGCCGCGCCCGATGTCAGGAACACCGCCCGGCCGGCTTGAGCGCGCTTGAGGAGGACATCCATGGCACGGATCAAGTGCCAGTTCGCGGTGACATTGATCGCAAATATCTCATCCCACGCTTGCGGCTCGATGTGATCGAGCGGCGAGCGCTGGCCTCCAATGGCCGCATTGCCGACCAGAATATCGAGATGCTGATAACGCTCGTTGAGCGCCGCGGCGAGCCGGTAGAGCCCGCCGTAATCGCGCATGTCGAGCGGCACCAATGTCGCCGAACTGCCGGCCGCGCGCGCCGCGTCGTCGACCTCTTCGAGGCCGCCGACCGTGCGCGCCACCGCGACCACATGCGCGCCGTCACGCGCCAGCGCGAGAGCCGTCGCGCGCCCGATGCCGCGCGAGGCGCCGGTGACGAGCGCGATCCGATCAGCGAGGGGCTTTGACATAGGACGGTCCGATCCAATCTTATTATGCGCGCGGTGTGGTGCAGGAAGCAGCGCGACAGGAGCACATCATGTTTGCCGGACAGCTCGCACTGACTATTGCCGCCGTTTTTGCCGGTGCCGCCCTCTACGTCAATATCGCCGAACAACCGGCCCGGCTTCTTCTCGACGACCAGGCGCTGCTGCGCGAATGGCAGCCCTCATACAAGCGCGGCTTTGCCATGCAGGCCCCGCTGGCTGTCGCCGGGTTCGTCTTCGGGCTGCTGGCGTGGTGGCAGACCGGCGCATGGCTGTGGCTGTTCGGGGCGATCCTGATGATTGCGAATTGGCCTTTCACGCTCCTTGTCATCATGCCCACGAATAACCGGCTGATGGCGACCGATCCTGCGGTTGCGGGAGCCGACACGCGAAAGCTCGTCGAGACATGGGCAGGGCTGCATGCCGTTCGCACCGCGCTCGGCTTTGCCGCGGTGTTGATCTTTCTGTGGGCGTCCGTCTTGGCGCCGCTGCGTTAGCTGGCTTCGGCGAGCAGCGAGAGCTGACGCGGCGTCGCGTCCTGCGCCGTGCGGTCGGTGAGGGCGGTCGGGTATTCGCCGGTGAAGCAATGGTCGGTGAATTGCGGCCGCTCGGAATTGCGGCTCTTCTCGCCCATGGCGCGGTAGACGCCATTGATCGACAGGAACGCCAGCGAATCCGCGCCGATAAATTTGCGCATCTCTTCGAGGCTATGCGTCGCGGCGAGGAGCTTGTCCTGCTCCGGTGTGTCGATGCCGTAATAATCGGGATGGGTGATCGGCGGCGACGCGATGCGGAAATGCACCTCGCGCGCGCCGGCATCGCGCATCATTTTCACGATCTTCACCGACGTCGTGCCGCGCACGATCGAATCGTCGATCAGAACGATGCGCTTGCCGGAGACCACCGCACGATTGGCGCTGTGCTTGAGGCGGACGCCGAGCTGGCGGATCTGCTGGGTCGGCTCGATGAAGGTGCGGCCGACATAGTGATTGCGGATGATGCCGAGCTCGTAGGGAATTTTGGATTCCTGGGCATAGCCGATCGCCGCCGGCACGCCGGAATCCGGCACCGGCACGACCACATCGGCCGCGGTCGGCGCCTCGCGGGCGAGTTCCGCGCCGCTCGCCTTGCGCACGTTATAGACGCTGCGGCCGCCAATGATCGAATCCGGACGGGCGAAATAGATATATTCGAAGATGCAGGGGCGCGGCGGCATCGCCGGGAACGGCTTGTAGGAATGCGCGCCCTCTTCGTCGAAGATCAGGACTTCGCCGTTGTCGACGTCGCGGACATATTGCGCGCCGATGATGTCGAGCGCGCAGGTCTCGGAGGTGAGGATCGGGCAGCCGTCGAGCTTGCCGAGGACCAGCGGGCGGATGCCGAGCGGATCGCGGGCGCCGACGAGCTTTTTGTTGGTGAGGCCGACAAAGGCATAAGAGCCTTCGAGCATCCGCAGGCCCTCGATCAGGCGATCGACGAAGCGGTTGCGGCTCGAGCGTGCGACCAGATGCAGGATCACTTCGGTGTCGGTGGTCGACTGCATCATGGCGCCTTCGCGCACCAGTTGGCGGCGCAAAGTCAGACCATTGGTGAGATTGCCGTTATGGCCTACGGCAAAGCCGCCGGCGTTCAATTCGGCGAACAGCGGCTGCACGTTGCGCAGAATGGTCTCGCCGGTCGTCGAATAACGCACATGGCCGACGGCGGTGGTGCCGGGCAGGCGGTCGATGACTTCGCGCCGGGAGAAGGTGTCGCCGACCAGACCCAGGCGGCGCTCGGAGTGGAAGCGCTTGCCATCGAAGGAGACGATGCCGGCGGCTTCCTGGCCGCGGTGCTGAAGCGCATGCAGGCCGAGCGCGGTGATGGCCGCGGCGTCGGGATGGCCGAATATGCCAAAGACGCCGCACTCTTCGCGCAGCCGGTCCGCATCCGGATCGAAGACTGAAGGTTCGGTCATGATTTTCAGGACCCTCGTCGTGCTAGCTGTGCTGATCCGGCGTTGCGCCCGGAGTGTCGCTATCCTCCGGGTGCTGTTTTTTCAGCTTGTTTAAGATGGTGCTTTCGGGGTCGTCCGGCAACATCGACATCAGCCATTGTCCGGTCCCGGCAAGCACAACCTTTGATTTGGCGTTTTTCACCCATTCCGGCTGGCTGCGGTCGGGCACCAGCCAGGTGAAGAACTGGAAGGCGATCACCACGATGATCAGGCCGCGGCCGAGCCCGAACAGAAAGCCGAGCGTACGGTCGAGCGCGCCGACCCGGCTGTCGAGCACCATATCGGACACCCGGATGGTCAGGACCGAGACGATCAACAGCGTCAATAGAAACACGCCGCCGACCACGGCGACCGCGGCGACGATGTCGTTGTTGAAGTACTGTTTGGCGAGCGGCAGGAGCTTGCCATAGGAATAAAGCGTGGCGCCGGCGGCGAGCACCCAGGCGGTGATGGAGAGGACTTCGCGCATGAAGCCGCGCACCATGGCGAGCAGCCCCGAAACCAACATCACCAGAATGAGGATGATATCGAGCAGCGAAATCGGCATCGGTTAAAAGCCCGCCCGCTCGTGTCCTGATTCCTCGATGCGCAGAAGCCTGCGGCACGGCCTCATGCGTATCTCGGATTCCACGGAGACACCAGCAACTCTATGATCCAAGTGCAGTTTTCCGGCCCGACGCGCCTGCTCATGGTTGCCGCGAGGTTTCCGGAGCCTCGATTCCACGGCGCTTGACGTCGATCCGCCCGTCCGCCGCGTGTATAGCCAAGCTCCGGCACGCCGTCACCCGTCTTCTCGCGCGGTCAACAGCCAGGCCGGCAAGCCCGGTTAACCGTCGCGGCGCGCGGCGCGGCGCGGCGGATGGACCGCGTCGCGCGACCCGTCGCGGGCGATGTCGGCGACCAGATTGGCGAGTGCGGCGATGGCGGACAGCGCCACCCCGTCCGGGGCCTCGTTGCGGGCGGCCTCCGGCACGACGGCTTTGGTGAAGCCGAGCTTTTGCGCCTCTTTCAGGCGTGACGCGGTCTGCGCCACCGGCCGCACCGCGCCCGAGAGCGAAATCTCGCCGAAATAGACCGCATCGGCCGGAAGCGGCGCGCGGGCAAGCGAGGACACCAGAGCCGCTGCCGCCGCGAGATCGGCCGCCGGGTCCTGGATGCGCATACCGCCGGCGACATTGAGATAGACGTCATGGCCCGAGAGGCGCACGCCGCAATGCGCCTCAAGCACCGCCAGCACCATCGACAGCCGGTTCTGGTCCCAGCCGACCACAGCGCGGCGCGGCGTGCCGAGCGAGGTCGGGGCCACCAGCGCCTGGATTTCGACCAATAGCGGTCGCGTGCCCTCGATACCGGCAAAGACCGCGGTGCCGGGACTGCCGAGGTCGCGCTCCGACAAAAATAGCTCGGACGGATTGGCGACTTCGCGCAGGCCCGAGCCGGTCATCTCGAACACGCCGATTTCGTCGGTCGGGCCGAATCGGTTCTTCATGGCGCGCAGGATGCGGAATTGCTGCGAGCCTTCGCCCTCGAACGACATCACCGCATCGACCATGTGCTCGACGACGCGGGGGCCGGCGATCTGGCCGTCCTTGGTGACATGGCCGACCAGGATGACGGCCGCGCCGGTGCGCTTGGCGAAGCGAATCAGTTCGCCGGCCGAGCCGCGGACTTGTGTCACCGTGCCGGGCGACGACTCGACGGTCTGCGTCCACATGGTCTGGATCGAATCGATGACCAGAAGCTGCGGCGTTGCGCCCTGCGACAAGGTCGCGACGATATCTTCGACTGAGGTTTCGGCAGCGACCTCGACGTCGGCTTCGGCAAGCCCGAGCCGGTCGGCGCGCAGCCGCACTTGGGCCACCGCCTCTTCGCCGGAAATATAAACCGCGCGGTGGCGGTTGCGCGCGAACGCGGCCGCGACTTCAAGCAGCAAAGTCGATTTGCCGATGCCCGGGTCGCCGCCGAGCAGAAGCACCGAGCCGCGCACCAGACCGCCGCCGGTGACGCGGTCGAATTCGGCAATGCCCGACGGCAGCCGCGGCGCCTCGTCGCTGGTGCCGCCCTTGAGCGGTTCGATCATGAAGGTGCGCCCCTTGCGCGAGGAGCGGCGCGGGCTTTCGGCATTTTCCTCGACGATTGAATTCCACTCGCCGCAGGACTCGCATTTGCCGGCCCAGCGCGGGGTGACCGCGCCGCAATTCTGGCAGACAAAGGTGTGAGCGCGCGCGGCCATGTGATGTGTCCAATTATTACGTGTCCAAGTTATGCGTCGCGATAGACGAGGTGACAGCGCGGGCCGAGGCGCGTGAGAATTTCATAGCCGATGGTGCCGGCAGCGGCAGCGACCTCGTCAACGCCGATATCGCCGCCGATCAGAGTGGCATAGTCGCCGCGACGAACCGTGCCGGCCGGCATATCGGTGATGTCGACGCAGAGAAGATCCATCGAAATCCGCCCGACAATGGGACAGCGCTTTCCGGCGATGATAGCCGCGCCGCCCGGGCGCTCGTCGGAGCCGCCGCCGGCGCGCATGAGGCCATCCGCATAACCGAGGGCGACGACAGCCACACGGGTCGGGCGTTTCGCCGTCCAGGTGGCGCCATAGCCGACGGTGGCGTCAGGCTCGACATTGCGGATCTGCAAAATGCGGCCGGCCAATTCGACGACGCTCTGCATCGGATTGGGCTTGCCTGGCGTCGGGTTGACGCCATAGAGCGCGGCGCCCGGCCGCGCTAAATCGTAATGCGCCGTGTCGCCGAGAAAGATACCGGACGAATTGGCGAGCGAAGCCGGAATCCCGGAATAAAGCATGCGCAATTCGCGAAACAGTTTGATCTGCACTGCATTGAGCGGATGATCGGGCGTGTCGGCGCAGGCGAGGTGGCTCATGACGAGCGCGATGCCGTGATTTTCGGTTTGCGCGCGCGGCGCGAGCGCCGCCGCTTCCTCGGGCGAAATGCCAAGCCGACGCATGCCGGTGTCGATATGCAGCGCCGCGCCGCCGCGCCAGGTATGAGCGCCGACGAAGGCATCCCACTCGGCAAGCTCCGTGGTCGAGTTGATCACCGGCCGCGCATTGATCTCGATGAAGGCGTCGCCCCAATCGGCGGCAAAACCATTGAGCACATAGATCGCGGCCTCGGTGGCGCGCGAGCGCACCGAACGCGCTTCGGCGATATCGGCGACAAAGAATGTCTTGCAGCCGGCCTTCGCCAGCGTCGCGGTCACCGGCTCGAGTCCAAGGCCGTAGGCATTGGCTTTGACCACCGCTGCGCATTCGACGGTGAGGAGTTCGCGCACCAATGTACGCCAATTGGCCTCGATCGCGGCAAGATCGATGGTCAGCGTGCCGCCGGTTTCCGGCGCGGCCGGGGAGGGTGCCGATTCTGAAACTGGGATCGCAAGCGCCATGTGTCGCTATATGGCTGCTGCCGCGGCAGGGGTAAAGCGGCTTGACGTACCGCTAGTGCCTCATCCTCTAGAAGCTCGGCCGATGCATCGTGTCGAGATTGGCAAAGCGCGTGACCGCCGCATCGAATTGCAATTCGACCGTGCCTGTCGGCCCGTGACGCTGCTTGCCGATGATGACTTCGGCCTTGCCCTCGACGCGCTCGCCTTCGGCGAGCCATTCGTTGAACTTTTCCCGGTTCGCTTCAGTCGGCTTGCGCATCTGGTGATAATATTCTTCGCGGAACACGAACATCACCACGTCGGCGTCCTGCTCGATCGATCCTGATTCACGCAGGTCCGAGAGCTGCGGCCGCTTGTCGTCGCGGCTTTCGACCTGACGCGACAATTGCGACAGCGCCAGGATCGGAATGGCGAGCTCTTTAGCGAGCGCTTTCAGCCGCGTGGTGATTTCGGTGATTTCCTGCACGCGGTTTTCGCTGGAGCGGCGCGACGAGCCGGTCAGAAGCTGCACGTAGTCGATGACCAGAAGATCGAGACCGCGCTGGCGCTTGAGCCGGCGCGCGCGCGCCGCCAATTGCCCGATCGACAGGCCGCCGGTCTCGTCGACATAGAACGGCAGGTTCTGCAGCTCGATCGACACGTCCTTGATCTTCTCGAAGTCGCTTTCGTCGATGCCGCCGCGGCGGATCTTGCTGGACGGGATGCCGGTCTGCTCGGCGATGATGCGGGTGGCGAGCTGCTCCGCCGACATTTCGAGCGAGAAGAAGCCGACAATGCCGCCGTTGACGGTGTGCATGTGGCCGTCGGCGCGCATTTCGCCGGCCCAGGCCTTGGCGACGTTGTAGGCGATGTTGGTCGCGAGCGCGGTTTTGCCCATGCCGGGACGACCGGCAAGGATGATCAAGTCGGACGCCTGCAAGCCGCCCATCCGCGAATCGAGATCGGTCAGTCCGGTGGCGAGCCCGGACAGGCTGCCGTCGCGCTGATAGGCGCGCGCCGCCATGTCGACCGCGGTGGTGAGCGCCTGGGCGAAGCGCTGAAAGCCGGTATCGTAACGGCCGGTCTCGGCGATCTCGTAGAGCCGACGCTCGGCATCCTCGATGTGATGCATCGGCGTCGAATTCGACCGGCGCGTCATAGGCAAGATTGACCATGTCCTCGCCGATTATGATCAAGTCGCGGCGGATCGAGAGGTCATAGATCGTACGGCCGTAATCCTGCGCGTTGATGATGGTCGTCGCTTCGGCGGCGAGCCGCGCCAGATATTGGTTGACCGACAGGCCGGCAATATCGACGTCGCCGGGCAGGAACGTCTTCAGCGTCACCGGCGTCGCCAGCTTGTTGGCGCGGACCAGCCCGCTGGCAAGCTCGTAGATGCGCTGATGGATCGGTTCGAAGAAGTGTTTCGGCTCGAGGAAGTCGGAGACGCGATAGAACGCCTCGTTATTAACGAGAATGGCCCCGAGCAGCGCCTGCTCGGCCTCGATATTGTGCGGCGCGGTACGGAACAGCGGTTCCGGCGGAGCCTGTTTGCGTGCGGTCGAATCGAATGCTGGCATGGTCCCGATCAAAGGAATCGTGGGCTATGGCCGCAAAGCGGCGTTTAGCGAAATTATCGTGGTTACTCAACATCGCGGGTCACTCAACGAAAGCAAGGACGCAGCTCACCCAAGTGAAGACGCACGCAAACACGGAACAGGGACGTTCTCGATAGTCCAGTGGCCCCGCGATTGGAAATGCTCAATGCCGCTTTCCCCACTACCCACTGTCGCGGCGGCGAGCGCTCGGCAGATTTCGCTTTAAGCTTGACGCGCGCCTGCGGCGGCGGGAGGGCGCAAATGCGGCGTCTGCAAGTTACGCGCAGGCAAATTATTCGCCGGCGAGCCGCAACGGTACCGCGTGGCGGGCCTCGAGCGCACGCAAGCGCGCTTCCTCGCGCGCGATGTAATCCCGCGTCTGCGGCGCAACGCCCTTGCGCTTGGCGATCTGGATCTGGAACACGACCATATCGCCTTCGCGAAACGCCATTTCCGAGCAGGCGAGATAGAATTCCCACATCCGCACGAAGCGCTGATCGTAGAGCCGCACCGCTTCGTCACGATGCGCCAGGAAGCGCTCACGCCAGGCCTTCAGCGTCTCGGCGTAATGAAGTTGCAGGACTTCGACATCGGTCACAATCAGCCCGGCGCGCTCGATCGCCGGCAGGACTTCGGACAAAGCCGGGATATAGCCGCCGGGGAAGATGTATTTGGCGATCCAGGGATTGGTGATGCCGGGCGGGCTGGAGCGGCCGATCGTGTGCAGCAGCGCCAAGCCGTGATCGGCGAGGAGCTGCCCACATTTGCCGAAGAACGTGTCGTAAAATCCGACCCCGACATGTTCGAACATGCCGACCGAGACGATGCGGTCGAATTGGCCTTCGACATCGCGGTAATCGATCAGGCGGAAATTGGTCTCCTCGGTCAGGCCGCGCTCGAGCGCGCGGTTCTGCGCGATCTGGAACTGCTCCTGCGATAGCGTGATGCCGGTGACCTCGGTGCCGGCTATTTCGGCGAGATAGAGCGCAAGCCCGCCCCAGCCGCAGCCGATGTCGAGCACTTTGGCGCCGGGCTCTGGCTTCAGCTTGGCCGCGAGATGCCGCTTCTTGGCGAGTTGCGCGTCATCAAGCGACTGGTCGGGGATCTCGAAATAGGCGCAGCTATATTGCCGGTCGCCGTCGAGAAACAGCGAATAGAGCCTGCCATCGAGATCGTAATGGTGTGCCACATTCTGGCGCGAGCGGGACCGCGGATTGTACTGCTGCAAGCGGCGAAACAGGTGGCGGAACGGCCGCAGCAGCCAGGGCCAATTGGCTCCGCCAACCCGCTCTTGGCTGAGCAGCATGGCCAAAACGTCGGCAATCGAGCCTTGCTGGACGACGAACGTGCCGTCCATATAGGCCTCGCCAAGCTTGAGTTCGGGATCGAGAAAGACAGCGCGTTGGGCCGCGGCTGTGGTAAAGCGCACCGCAACCCGGCGCCCGGAGCCGTCGCCGAAAATGTAAGTGGCGCCGTTCGCCAAAGTGACTTTAAAAGAGCCGCGGCGAATGAGCTTACGTAAAAATATGAGCAGCAACCGATCCACGGCCGCCTCCACGCATCACCACACCCCTTCGCGCAATACGCGACGAATGGCGCTACGCTCCGTTTTTGCGGCGATTTTGCCGCTCAATCGGCTCATCGCGCCCTCAGGGTGTTATTGGTTGCCGTCATTAAAACAAAATCCTCGTCGACCAGCAATGCCGCGAAGGTATGACTGCCCGCCGCAATGCCGCCCCCGCATCCCGTGTTTTGGGTTCATTATGATCGCTGAACAGACCAAGCCCGATGAGACCCGCGTGTTCCGCCGTCTTGTGCCGATGATCGGCCTTGTGGCCGTGTGGGGAACAGTCGTTGCGGTCGCTCCGGCGCAGGCCCAGGTCAATATCGACCAGGGCAAATCGACCGCCGAGATTTTTTCAGGCGATTGCGGCACCTGCCATAAGACCGCGAAGGGGCTGGCGAACGGCAGGAATGCCGGCGCGCTCGCAGGCTTCCTGCGCGAGCACTACACGTCGAGCGCCCAGCAGGCTGCTTCGCTTGCGGCGTACGTCCTTGGCGCCGGTTCGGGACCTGCGCCTACGGCCAATCTGAAGCCGGGAACCGGTGCGGATCAGAAGACCGGCGAAGCAAAGCCCGGCGAGGCAAAGTCCGGCGAGGCAAAGCCGGGCGACAAGATGGCCGCCCGTCCGGGACGGCCGGAGACTGGCGCCGCGGCAAAACTGCAGCAGCCCGATCGGGATGCAAAGACAGAGTCGGAGCCAGCCGCTGCTGAACCGGCTAGCGCTATAGGACCGGGGCGTAAATCCGCTGCCGGAAAACATGAGCCGCGCGCGGTCACCGCTAGCCGGGGATCGAAGCAAGAGCTGGAAGTGCCGCAGGCAGCGCCGGTGGTTGCGCCTGAAACCGTGCCGGCGCCGGTCGCAACCGCACCGACGGCGCCCGAGCCGGGCAATTCTGGGCCTTCCAATTCGGAGACCTCGGCTCCGGCCGCGCCGCAGCCGGCCTTTCCGGCGACCGCCGCCGCGCCAAGCGCGGCTCCTGAATCTGGGCAGACGCCAACCGCCACTGCGCCGGGTGTGGAGGCGACCGCCGGCGCTGCCGCGCCGGCTGACGAGGCAATGCCAAGCGATAGCGCGCCGGTGCCGCGGGACGATATTCCCGACTAAGTTATCCGACTAAGTTATAAGGTCCGCGCCGGCCCGGTTACTTGGAGTCGGCGCTGGATGCGGCCTCAGCCGCTTCCTCGGTCTCGCTGTCTTCCGCTTTTGCCGCTTCGCCGACGCCGGGCTCGAAGAACGACTCGGCGGCCGCGACTGCGGCTTCCTGCTCGGTCGGCTCGCGCAGTTGCGCCATGTCTTCGCCGCGGGCGATGCGTGCAGCTTCGTCCTCGTTGCGGGCGACGATGACCGTGATCGAGGACTCGATCTCGGGGTGCAACGACAGCGGCACTTTGTGCTGGCCGATCGTCTTGATCGGCGAATTCAGCTCGATCTGATTGCGCGTCACCTGAAAGCCGGACGCGCCGATCAAAGCGCCGATATCGCGCGGCGAGACTGAGCCGAACAGCTGACCGGATTCAGAGGCCTGCCGCAGCACCGTGAAGGTCTTGCCATCGATCTTCTCGGCAACCTGCGTCGCATCGGCCTTGGCCACGGCGGACCGCGCCTGCAGATCGGACTTCATGCCCTCGAAGCGGGTGCGATTTTCGTCGGTGGCGCGCAGCGCCTTGCCGCGCGGCAACAGGAAATTACGGGCAAAGCCGTCTTTGACGCGCACGACGTCGCCCATCTGGCCGAGCCGCGAGATACGTTCGAGGAGGATGACTTCCATGGCGGCCTCCCTTACCGGATCACGTAGGGCAACAGGCCCAGGAAGCGCGCCCGCTTGATCGCCTGCGCGAGCTCGCGCTGCTTCTTCGCCGACACCGCGGTGATGCGGCTCGGCACGATCTTGCCGCGCTCGGACACGAAACGCTGCAACAGCTTGACGTCCTTATAGTCGATCTTCGGCGCATTGGCGCCGGAGAACGGGCAGCTCTTGCGGCGGCGGAAGAACGGACGGCGGCCGCCCGCGCCTTGCGGTGACATTGCCATGTTCATCCCTCCGTAACAGTTGGGGTTTCTTCGGCGGTATCGCGTGGGCGCCCGCGCCCGCGGTCGCCGCCACGATCCCCGCCGCGGTCGCCGCGATCAAAGCGATCGCCACCAAAACGGTCGCCGCGGTCGAAGCGATCGCCGCGACGTTCGTCGCGGTCGCGATCACGCTCGGCGCGCCGCATCATCGCCGACGGGCCTTCCTCGAGCGATTCAACGCGGATGGTGAGATAGCGCAGGACGTCTTCGTTGAGGCGTTCCAGACGCTCGATTTCATTGATCGCCGCCGGCGGCGCGTCGAGGTCCATAAACGTGTAATGGGCCTTGCGGTTCTTGCGCAGCCGGTAGGAGAGGGATTTGACCCCCCAATATTCGGTCTTCTTGATCGATCCGCCGAGGCCTTCGATGACGCCCTTCAATTGCGCGGTCAATTCCTCGACCTGCTGCGCGCTGGCGTCCTGGCGCGCAAGATAGACGTGTTCATAGAACGGCATGGCTGCCCTTTCCTCTTGCGTTGTGCTCGCCCAGGCGCGAAGCCCCTCGAACCCTTCGGGAAAGGCTCGAATGCTCTGAAGGCGGGGACACCGGACGCCAGACCCAAATCGTTCGAAACAGCCGAATATTTGGGTCTTACCGCTAAGCTTTGCGCTGGACCTGCGCGGTCCGTCCCGAAAAACCGTTAACCAATTTTCCGGAATTTGCGTCGTAGCGGCCGTCCGTTCAGCCCCCGGCCGGGGTCGAGCGGAAGGCGGCCTTATACGCGGCTTTCGCAGAAAGGCAAGCCGTAAGGCGCCGTAAGATGAGCTCAGGGGCTGCTTTAAGAACGGCTTTGGCGCGCGTCGGCGCTCTGGATCAATTCGGCCAGCCGGACTGCAAGTTCCACTCCCTCGCGCAGCTGGGTGTCGCCCGGCGAGGGCGCGGACTGGCTGGATTTCCGCTGCCGCTTGATGGTGGCGAGCAGGATTTCGAGGCTCTCGGTGAGGAGCTTCTGGCGAAATGCCGGGTCCGAGCGCGCACGCGCCAGGTCGTTGTCACTGACTGCCGGAAACCTGCTCATCACACAGCGTCTCGCGAACGCGCCAGCGGCGGCCAACGAGGGGCCGCGCGTGGCGGCTCGGCAGGCGGCCTGTGGGGCGATCTGTCGTAAGTTTCAGACCTTATCAGGGCGGGGTTGTTGCTTTGTTACTTGGTTTGTTACGTGACAAGCCAATTTATATGGCCTGCGGCGTCCAGTTCGCCTTGGGCCGCGGAGCGACCGGCCATCCCTTGACTTCTGTGCCCTCGCGGTATCTTTCGCCCCTTCTTGGGAGGCAGCCTCTCGACGGGGCGGCACGATTTAGATGACAACGGCGTTTGTTTTTCCGGGTCAGGGCAGCCAGACTGTCGGCATGGGCAAGGCCCTGGCCGATGCGTTTGCGAGCGCGCGCGCTGTGTTCGAGGAAGTCGATGCGGCGCTTGGCGAACGGCTCAGCGACATTATCTGGAATGGTCCGGCCGAGACGCTGACGCTGACGGAAAATGCGCAGCCGGCTTTGATGGCGGTGTCGCTTGCGACGATGCGTGTGCTCGAAGACGAGGCCGGCGTCGAGTTGAAGCGCGACGCGGCTTTCGTCGCGGGACATTCGCTCGGCGAATATTCGGCACTGGCCGCGGCGCGGGCATTGTCCGTTGCCGATGCCGCGCGGCTGTTGCGGATCCGCGGACTTGCGATGCAGAAGGCGGTTCCGGTCGGCCAAGGCGCAATGGCGGCGCTGATCGGGCTTGAGCTTGGCGACGTGAAATCGATCGCCGCCGAGGCCGGCAGTGCGGGCATTTGCGCCGCGGCGAACGATAACGGCGGCGGCCAAGTCGTGTTGTCGGGCGAGAAGCTCGCAGTCGAACGCGCTGTCGAAGCCGCTAAAGCGCGCGGCGCCAAGCGGGCGATGCTGCTGCCGGTGTCCGCACCCTTCCATTGCAGTTTGATGCAGCCCGCGGCCGAAGCGATGGCCGAGGCGCTGGCGAAAGTTAAGGTTCATCCGCCGGTCGTTCCGCTCGTCGCCAATGTGCTGGCACGGCCGATCAGCGATCCGGGCGAGATCGTGAAAAGCCTCGTCGCGCAGGTGACCGGCACAGTGCGGTGGCGCGAATCCGTGCAGTTCATGGCGCAGGCCGGCGTGACGACGTTCTACGAGGTCGGCGCCGGCAAAGTGCTGACGGGCTTGAACAAGCGCATCGCCGATGCAGCCACCGCCGCTTCGATCGGTGTGCCCGACGACATCAACCGCTATAAAGCGGCGCGCGGCGCGGCCTGAAGGGCGAGAGCAGGGAGGCCAGATGTTCGATCTCACCGGAAAGACTGCGCTCGTGACCGGCGCGACCGGTCCCATCGGCGGCAGCATCGCCCGCACGCTGCACGCTCAGGGCGCCACCGTTGCTATTTCCGGAACCCGGCGCGATGCGCTCGACAAGCTTGCCGCCGAGCTCGGCGGCCGCGTGCATGTCTTGCCGTGCAATCTCGCCGATCCGGCCGAAACCGAAGCGCTGGTGCCGCGCGCCGAAGAAGTCATGGGCCAGCTCGACATTCTTGTCGCCAATGCCGGCATCACCAAGGACAATCTCCTGGTGCAGTTGCGCGACGAGGACTGGGATCAGGTCATCGCCGTCAATCTCACCGCCACGTTCCGCCTGGCGCGGGCCGCGGTGCGCGGCATGATGCGGCGGCGGTTCGGGCGCGTCATCGCCATCACCTCGGTGGTGGGCGCGACCGGCAACGCTGGGCAGGGCAACTATGTCGCCGCCAAAGCCGGCATCACCGGCATGATCAAGGCGCTGGCGCAGGAATATGCTAAGCGCAGCGTGACCGCCAATTGCGTAGCGCCTGGATTTATCGTCACGCCCATGACCGACAAGCTCAACGACAAGCAGCGCGACGTCATCGTCGCAAAAATTCCGGCGAACCGCGCCGGGACCACCGATGAAGTCGCGGCCGCGGTCGCGTTTCTGGCGTCAAACGAAGCCGGCTATGTGACCGGCCAGACATTGCATGTAAACGGCGGCATGGCGATGATTTGAGCGGTGTTTCGCGCCGCGAGTTGAGCCATGATTTACGCCGTGATTTGAAGGCGATAGGACCGTCGCCAACGAAGGGCCGCCCGCGCTGGTCAACACGAATGAAGTATGGTAACCGAACCAAAATCGGGCTGGGGGAGCCGGAAATGCCGGAGAGCGGGGCAACACCATCCGCCTCTGATCGGTGTCGACCCAATTGAACTTGTCGGCCCCCCGTCGGCAGGTTCATTGAAAAGCTTGTACGCAAACGAGAGCTTGTATTCATAACGAGCGCTGGTACTCAAACGAGACTGGGTTGCGAGACCACGTTATTGGGTCGCGTTGAAAGATGAGGTTGGAACGATGAGTGACATTGGCGAGCGGGTGAAGAAAATTGTCGTTGAGCACCTCGGCGTCGAGCCCGACAAGGTGACTGAAAACGCCAGCTTCATCGACGATCTCGGTGCCGACAGCCTCGACACCGTCGAGCTCGTCATGGCCTTCGAGGAAGAATTTGGCTGCGAGATTCCCGATGATGCGGCCGAAACCATTTTGACGGTGGGCGACGCGATCAAGTTTCTTGAGAAGAACGCGAAAAGCTGACCGTAAATCTTCGCTGCCAAGTGTCTTCGCTGCAGGTGTTTTCGCTGCACGTGTCTTCGCCGGCAAAGGTCTTTGCTGCCAACAACGATATGAATTGGGCGCGATACCGCGGCAACCGCGCACACGATGGCGGGAGCGGACATGCAGACGGATTCAGGACGCGTAGCCTCGTGACCGTTTTTGCCGGCGAGGCTTTGCCGGAGCCCATGCGATGAGACGCGTTGTCGTCACAGGTCTTGGTCTGGTCACGCCGCTCGCCAGCGGCGTCGAACCGACGTGGCAGCGGCTCACCGCCGGCGAGAGCGGCATCGCGCGCGTCGAGAAATTCGACGTGTCCGACATCACCTGCAAGATCGCCGGCCAGGTGCCGCGTGGCGACGGCGCGAACGGCACGTTCAATCCGGACGATTGGATGGAGCCGAAGGAGCAGCGCAAGGTCGACGACTTTATTATCTATGCGATGGGCGCAGCGACCCAGGCGCTCAATGATGCCGACTGGCATCCGCGGAGCTACGAAGATCAAACCACAAGCGGCGTTCTGATCGGCTCCGGTATTGGCGGCGTCGAAGGCATTGCCGAGACCGCGCTGGTGCTGCGCGATCGCGGCCCGCGCCGGGTGTCGCCGTTCTTCATTCCTGGCCGGCTGATCAATCTCGCCTCGGGCTATGTCTCGATCACGCATGCGCTCAAAGGGCCGAACCACGCCGTGGTCACGGCGTGCTCGACCGGTGCGCATGCCATCGGTGACGCCGGCCGGTTGATCGCGCTCGGCGATGCCGACGTGATGGTGGCGGGCGGCACGGAATCCCCCGTCAATCGTATTTCGCTCGCCGGCTTCGCGGCGTGCCGCGCTTTGTCGACGGGTTTCAACGACACGCCGGAAAAAGCCTCGCGGCCCTACGACCGCGACCGCGACGGATTCGTGATGGGCGAGGGCGCTGGCGCCGTGGTGCTCGAAGAATACGAGCACGCCAAGAAGCGTGGCGCGCGGATCTACGCCGAGCTCGTCGGCTACGGTCTGTCCGGCGACGCCTATCACATCACATCGCCGTCGGAAGACGGCGACGGCGCTTATCGCTGTATGATGGCGGCGATCAAGCGCGCCGGAATTTCGGTGGGCGACATCGATTATATCAATGCGCACGGCACTTCGACGCCGCTCGGCGACGAGATCGAGCTCAAGGCTGTTGAACGCGTCGTCGGCAACGCCGCCGGACGCATCTCGATGTCGTCGACCAAATCCTGCATCGGCCATCTGCTCGGCGCCGCCGGCGCGGTCGAAGCGATCTTCTGTCTGCTCGCAATGCGTGACGAAGTTGTGCCGCCGACGATCAATCTCGACAACCCGTCGGTCACCACCGCAATCGATCTCGTGGCACACAAAGCGAAAAAGCGTCCGATCAATATCGCGTTGTCGAATTCGTTCGGATTCGGCGGCACCAATGCTTCACTTGTGTTCCGCCGCCTAGAGCATTAGCGCATGTCCCGGAAAAGTGGGTACCGGTTTTCCGATAAGGACATGCGCAAAATCAAAAATCTAGGACGTTTCCCGATTCAATTGAAACGGGATGCGTTCTAGGCAACGGAGCACCGTTCCGCCATATTTGCTCCTCACTCGCTTGCGATTCACTGGGATGATTTGCCACCGTCCCGACACTGGGCAGACCGGGCAGAATCTGCGAACATTGCTTTCCGTTGGGCGGGCTTCCTTCCGTAGTCGATGATGCAGCTTGTGAAAGTGGACACTCGGTGGTGACAGGATCCAATCCACCGCCCGACGGCAATGAGCGACCTGCGCCAGCATCACGGCCGGCGCCCGCGCGCGCATCCGACAAGCCGGCGGCGCAGCCGCCGAGTCCAGTATCAGGCGGCGCGGTGAAGCCGGCGTCGAGTGCCGCGACAAATCCGTCATCGCGACCTTCTGCAAATCTGTCACCACGCCCGGCGATGCCAAGCATTGGCGACCTGCTCACGCCTGCGGCTGCAGGCGCATCGGCGCCGCCGCGCGCCACAGCCAAACCGGCGGCCTCGTCGCCGAGCGTGACGACCGGCTCGGCGCCAAACGCTGCGCCGAATCCTGGGCAACGGCCGGCAGCAAATCCGCGTCAACCTTCCCGGACAGTCGGTGATTTGTTGAAGTCGGCACCGGTGCGGCCGGCGAATGGAGCGGCGGCTTCGCGTCCGGCAACAACTGCGCCTACCGCAACGCGCGCGGCGCCGGCCGCGACCTCAACGCCTGCCGTTGCGGCGCCTCGCACAGCGGCAGCCGTTGCGGCTGCGGCTTTGGCGCGTCCCGCAGCTACGCCGCGCATTGCACCGGCGCCGTCACCAGCCGCGCCGCAAACAGCGTCGCAAGCTGCGGCGCCGGCAAAGCCGCGCGAGCCGATCAAACAACTCGTTGGCGCCGGCGATCCGGTGCCGCCGATTTCCGTCACCAAGGGTATCGGCCTGGCGCCGATCGACGCCTCCAATATGAATCGCATCAATCCGCGCAGCCCGCGCACCGCGATCGAGCCGGATACGGTCGATCTGCCGACGCGGCGCTCCGCCAGCGCTCGCCATCCGTTGGTCATCATCGGCAACGCGATTATCAGCATCTTCGTGCTGCTGGCGGTGGTGTCGGCAGTTCTGCTCTTTATCGGCAAGCAGCGCTTCGAGCAGCCGGGTCCGCTGCCGCAGGATACCGTCGTCAATATCCCGAAGGGCTTGGGGATGCGCGACATCGCCGAGTCTCTGCAGAAGCAAGGCGTCATCGACCAGCCCTATGTGTTCATCGGCGGCGTGGTGGTGCTCAAGGCGCACGACGATCTCAAGGCCGGCGAGTATCAGTTCAAGGCGCATGCCAGCGTGCGCGATGTCGTCGCCACCATGGTCGAGGGCAAAGTCGTCGAGCATCAGGTCAGCGTGCCGGAGGGGCTGACCGCCGAGCAGATCGTCTCCCGCCTGTCGGACGACAACGTTCTGATCGGCGACGTCCGGCAAATTCCGCGCGAGGGGACGTTGCTGCCCGATACTTATGACTTCACGCGCGGCGTCACCCGCGAGCAATTGATCCAGCGCATGCAACAGGCGCAGCAGCGCGTGGTCAAAGAAATTTGGGACCACCGCTCGCCCGATCTGCCCCTCAAATCGCCCGACCAACTCGTGGTGCTGGCGTCGATCGTCGAGAAGGAAACCGGCAAGTCCGACGAGCGCACACGCGTCGCCGCCGTCTTCGTCAATCGGCTGAAGCAGAACATGAAGTTGCAGTCCGACCCGACGATCATTTACGGCCTGGTCGGCGGCAAAGGCACGCTCGGCCGGCCGATCGCCAAGAGCGAGATCGAGCAGCCGACGCCGTACAATACTTATGTCATCACCGGCCTGCCGCCGGGACCGATCACCAATCCGGGCCGGGCCTCGCTCGAAGCCGCCGCCAATCCGGCGCGCACGCGCGAGCTTTATTTCGTTGCTGACGGCACCGGCGGTCACGCCTTCGCCGAGACTTACGAGCAGCATCAGAAAAACGTAGCGCGGCTGCGCGCGATGGAAACCGATCAGAAAGATCAGGCGCCGCTCGATACGCAGTTCAATGCGGCGCCGGCTGGAACGCAGGCGGCCGCGCCCACGACATCTGCGCCGCCGCCGCGCGCGCCCGCGAAACCGCGGCCACAGACGCAGCTCCCGTCGATCGCCGCGCCTTCCTCCATTGCCGCGCCCACACGCTGATCGCGAGCGGCCCTGATAACCGGCACTTGTGACCGTTTGGGGCCGCCGTTAAGTTCGGCCGCGCAATTGATTCATTTGCCGTCATTGCCGTCGAACCGGGAGACCTGATTTCATGGCGCGAACTGCGGCGCTTTCCAGCATGACCGGATTTGCCCGCGGCCATGGCGTGTCCGGTCCTTATACCTGGGCTTGGGAGATCAAGTCGGTCAACGGCAAGGGACTGGATTTGCGGCTGCGCATGCCTCCCGGTTGGGATGCCATCGAAGTCCCGGTGCGCGCGCGCGCTGCGCAGGCGCTGACGCGGGGGTCGGTCCAGGCCAATTTGACCGTGGAGCGGAGTGGTGCCGCGCCGGTGGTGCGCGTCAATGCCGCCGTGCTCGACGCGGTTTTGGCGACGATGAAGCAGCTCGCGCCGAAAGTGCAAGCCGCGCCGCCAAGTCTCGACGGCCTGCTCGCGCTCAAAGGCGTGATCGAAGTCAGCGATTCCGAGGAGCGCGAGGACGAACGCCAAAGCGCCGAGGCCGCGGTGACCGCGGGCTTTGGCACGGTGATCGACGCGCTCGGCGAGATGCGCCACCACGAAGGTGCGGCGCTTGGCCGGGTGCTGTCGGCGCGGCTCGATGAAATTGCGGCGCTTGCCGAGCGCGCCGACAAATCGCCCGGCCGCCAGCCAGATGCGATCCGCGCCCGGCTCGCCGAACAGATCGCAACGCTGCTCGATCAGTCCGAGCGCTTCGATCCCGATCGCCTGCACCAGGAAGCGATCATGCTGGCGTCGAAGGCCGATGTGCGCGAGGAACTCGACCGTCTGGCCGCCCATGCGGCGCAAGCGCGGCACCTGATCGGGCAGGGCGGTGCGATCGGCCGCCGTCTCGATTTCCTCGCGCAAGAGTTCAACCGCGAGGCCAATACGCTGTGCGCCAAGGCCAACGACGTCGAACTGACCAATATCGGCCTGGAGCTCAAAGTCGCGGTCGAACAATTCCGCGAGCAAGTGCAGAACGTGGAATAAGCGGAGCAGGGCGGGAACGATGGCTGGCGCCGGACGAGATCAGAAGAAAGTTGCGCGCCGCGGCCTGATGTTCGTGTTGTCGTCGCCGTCGGGCGCAGGGAAGACGACGCTGTCGCGGCTCCTGCTCAAAGCCGACCGCAAGATTGCGCTGTCGATCTCGGTGACGACGCGGCCGAAGCGGCCCGGCGAAGTCGACGGGCGCGACTACCACTTCATCGATCGCGCCCGTTTCGATGCGATGGTGAAGAAGGAAAGAATTGCTGGAATGGGCCGAAGTGTTCGGCAATTGTTACGGTACGCCACGCCGGCCGGTGACCAAGGCGCTGCAGGATGGCCGCGACGTTCTGTTCGATATCGACTGGCAGGGCACCCAGCAATTGCGCGAAAAAGCGCGCGACGATCTGGTCAGCGTATTCATCCTGCCGCCGACGGTGAAAGAGCTGGAGCGGCGTCTCAAGACCCGGGCGCAGGACAGCAAGGCTGTCATCGGGACGCGCATGGCCAAGGCCGGCGACGAAATGAGCCATTGGCCGGAATACGACTATGTCATCGTCAACCACAACAAGGACGAGGCCTTCGCCGAGGTGCGCGCGATCCTAGCCGCCGAGCGGCTAAAGCGTGAGCGTCAGATCGGCCTTTCTGCTTTCGTGCGCGAATTGCAGTAAGAACTGTAGAAAATGCTAGGCACGCCAGCACGGTGCGGCCGACGACATGTCCGGCGCGCAAGCGCATCGAGCGAAGCCTGCGCCTCCTTGAGCGGACGATCGTGCGTCGGGATGGTCGTCAGTTTCCCGGTACGCGCCAGATCGATGAGTTCGCGCGCCTCGGCGAGCGTGCCGGTGAGCGAGCCTTCGATGGTCATCGCCTTGATCGCGATCATGGCGGCGGGGATCGAGAAATTGCCGCCGAGCAAGCCGGTCACGATGACTTTGCCGCCGCGCGCGAGCACGCCGGTGGTGAACTGCAATGATTTGTCGGAGCCGACGAAATCGCAAGCCGCAAGCACGCCGCCGGTCGCCGCTATGATCGCGCGCCGCGCTTCCCGATCCGACGGATCGAATGCCTGCGCTGCGCCCGCGGCAAGCGCGGCTGCGCGTTTCTCCGCATCGATGTCGGCGACGATCGGCGCCTGGTGGAACAGCACGCGCGCGATCGCGAGCCCCATCATGCCGACCCCGCCAAGCCCGACCAAAAGCACGGGGAGGTCCTTGTTGCGCGCGGCGAGCCGCTTGAGCGGCGCATAGGCGGTCAGGCCGGAGCACATCAGCGGCCCGGCAAAGAACGGCGACAGCGGCGCATAGTCGAGCAGATAACGCGGATGCGGCACCAGTACATGAGTGGCATAGCCGCCGTCGACGGCGACGCCGAGATGATGATGATTGGAGCAGAGATTTTCGTTGCCGGCGCGGCAGGCGGCACACTTGCCGCAGCCGATCCACGGATACACCGCGACGCGGTGGCCGATCGGCGCGCCCTCAGCGGCGTCGCCCGCGGCGGCGATGACGCCGGCAATCTCGTGGCCGAGCGTGAACGGCAACGTGCGGTCTTTGGTGATGTCGAGTTCTTTGCCGCCGCCGAGATCGAAATGGCCGTCCTGGATGTGCAAGTCGGAATGGCAGACGCCGCAGCATTCCACACGTACCAGGACTTCGCTGCCGCGCGGCGTGGGGAGATCGGCGACGGTCTCGCACAACGGCTGAGCATAGGCGACGAGCGATTGCCGATGAAATTTTGCCATAGCAGCTTTTGCCTCGCTTGAGACGGACGCACCACCATCATGCCTCCAGACCTTGATCCGATTCAATTGAATCGGATCAAGGTCTGATCTTTAATTTGAGCATGATCTTTTTCGAAAACCGGCTTCCACTTTTCGGGATCATGCTCTAGCGCGGCGCTGCGGCGAGGGCCTGCGCCAGCGCGACGAATCCGGAGATGGGGATTTCTTCGGCCCGCGCTGTCGGCTCGAGGCCGGCCGTTTCGAGGAGCGCCGCCGTGTCGGCGCCGAGTGAACGCAGACTCTGCCGCAGCATTTTGCGCCGCTGGCCGAATGCCGCCTGCGTGACCTTTTCGAGAACCGTGCGCTCGCAGGACAGTGGCGTCGCGCGCGGCACGAGACGCACGATCGAGGACGTTACTTTCGGCGGTGGCACGAAGGCGGAAGGATTGACGTCGAACATGATGCGCGTCTCGCAGCGCCATTGCGTAATGACCGATAGCCGTCCGTAGGCCTTCGATCCAGGCGCGGCGACGATGCGTTCGGCGACTTCGCGCTGAAACATCAGAACCGCCGAGTCATACCAGGGCGGCCACGGCTCGATGCTGAGCCAGGACACCAGCAGCGCGGTCGCGATGTTATAGGGCAGATTGGCGACGATCCGCGCCGGAGCCGGCAGCCGCGTGGCGGGCTCGAAGCTGAGCGCATCGGCGGCGACGATATCGAGTCGATCCGGATAAAGCGCGCCGATCTCCGCCAAGGCCGCGATCGCGCGGTCGTCGCGCTCGACCGCGACGACGCGTTGGGCGCCGAGCGCCAGCAGCGCGCGCGTCAGTCCGCCGGGTCCCGGGCCGACCTCGAATACCGTAACGCCGGCAAGCGGTCCCGCAGCGCGGGCAATGCGCGCGGCGAGATTGAGATCGAACAAAAAATTCTGCCCGAGGGATTTTCTTGCGGTGAGACCGTGCCGGCGGATCACGTCGCGCAGCGGCGGCAGGCTGTCGAGCGCGGCGCTCACGAGGCCGGCAGGCGTTCGGCGGTGGTGGCTGCGGCGAGCCGCTTCGCCAAACGCAAAGCTGCGATCAGGCTTGCCGGATCGCCCTTGCCGGTACCGGCAATGTCGAAGGCGGTGCCGTGATCCGGCGAGGTGCGCACGAAGGGCAGGCCGAGCGTGACATTGACGGCGTGATCGAAGGCCAGCGTCTTGATCGGGATCAGCGCCTGATCGTGATACATGCACAGCGCCGCGTCGTAGGTTGCCCGCGCGGCTTCGTGGAACAGCGTATCGGCCGGCAGCGGTCCCCTGGCGTCGATGCCGTCGGCGATAAGCCGGGCCACGGCGGGCGCGACAATCGTGCCATCCTCCTCGCCGAGATTGCCGGCTTCACCGGCATGCGGATTGAGGCCGGCAATGGCGAGCCGCGGACGCCTGATGCCGAAACGCTGCGCCAGATCGTGCGCGACGATGCGGCCGGTCTCGACGATGAGCTCGACCGAAAGCTGCGCGAAGATATCCCTCAGCGGCAGATGGATCGTCACCGGGACCACGGCAAGCTCCGGCGACCACAGCATCATCACCGGTCGCAGCGCCTTTCCGGTCGCCTCCTGCACCAGCTTGGCCAGAAATTCGGTGTGGCCCGGTTCGGCAAAGCCCCAGTCATAGAGCACGTTCTTGGCGACGGGGTTGGTGACCACGGCGGAGGCCGCGCCGCTCATGACGTCGGCAACGGCACGGCGGATCGAGGCGACCGCGGCCGGCGCGCTCGAACGATCGGGATGTCCCGGCTCGGCGGTGACTGCGACATCGAGGGGGACGACCGGCAATCCAGTGCGAAAGCTCGCGGCGGCGCCGGCCGGCGTCACGGTGACGACCGGTACGTCGAGGCCGAGCTTCCGCGCGCGGCGGCGCAGGAAATCCGGGTCGGCCACCATGTAGAACGGCGCAAGGTTGAGTGCGGCACGCTGCCGCCAGACGGCCAAAGCGAGGTCAGGGCCGATGCCGGCGGGTTCGCCGAGCGTTAGTGCAAGAGCTTGGGTCAATGCGAGGGGCTGCACGATCATTGTTCTAGCGCATGACCGGGCAGGGCGAAAACCGCTTCTGCCGTGGCGATAACGTTAGCGCCGGCCGGGTCGGCCGGTTGCGCTGGCAGTATCGTCTGGCTGTTTGTACTCGATCATCGCGGCGCGCCGCAAATCCGCCAGATAGCGCTTGGCCTTGGCGCCGAATTTCTGCTCGAAGAGCTGGTCGCGCATTTTCTGCTTATCCGGCGAGTTGTCCTGCAACTCCTTTTTGGAGCAGACCGCGAACATCTGAATGCCTTCGTTTGTCTGCTCGGGCGGCGTCAGATGACCGAGATCGGTCTTGTCGAGAATGGCGCGCAATTCCTCGGAGAAATCCGCCGACGATTTGCTCACCGGATCGCGCACCGCGACCTCACGCAGCGCGCGGGCGAACGGAACGCCTGATCCGCAATCGGAGAACCGCCCGCGCAAGGCCTCGGCTTCCTTCTTGCGGGCGTCGAAGGCCGCATCAGGCGAGCCGCGCGACACCACGAGAAGGATGGGGCGCAAGATATATTCGTAGCCGACCTGATTGGTGCCGTTGGAGTCGTGTAGATGCATCTGAGCCTCGACGTCGCTATCGGCGACTTCGAGGCTTGCTTTGTAGCGGCCGCGCACGAGACTGGTCCAGGCCATTTCCGCCCGCAGCTTTTGCTTCAGCGTGCCGGGGCCGGCGCCGCCGGCCGTCAGGATCTGGGTCAGCTTCGCGCTGTCGGCATTCATGCGGGTCGCGATGTTGTTGAAGGCATCGTCGACGTCGGACTGCGAAGGGTCGATCGTGTAGTGCTTGGCTTCGCGTATTTCCAGAAGCTCATCGACCAAGCCGTCGATCACCTCCTGGCGCGTCGGCGTCTTGTGGGTGCTCATCTCGATGAATTTCGTACGCTGCTCGATGTCGAGCGCCGTAATCGGCTGACCGTCGACGAGCAGCACGACCTGTTGAGCATGGGCCGTGGTGCTGCATAGCGGGACGAGGGCGAGAGCGCTCGCCAAGATGAGCACCGCCATCGCCGATGGGCGGACATGGGCCGGGATCTGCGGCATGGCTTCCTGCTCTCCCTCAAGCGCTGGCGCGGCTTGACCCCCTGTGCCCCACATTCTGCGCTGGATCATTGTTGCAGGCCTGCGGCAAAATTTAGAACGAGGAAGCGATCGGCGCTAGGACATCTGGTCCCAGGGTCCGCAGACTGAACTGGAACATGATCGTGCTGTCCCTGACCTGGGCTTGAGTCGGCGTGTAGGTATAGCCCTCGAGCCAATTGACCGACAGCATGAAGCAGTCGTCGACGTAACCGACGCCTATCCGGGCCTGGTCGAATTGCTCGTTGACGAGGTCGTAGCGCAGCGAGCCGAGCAGAACCCAATTCGCGGTCACTTTGAAGGAGGCGCCGCCGAGAATGCCTTCGCGGCGCGCCAGGAGGCTGAGGTCGGGTTGCGCGGCGTAGTCGCCATAGAGCAACTGCAACGTCCAGCGGTCGAAATTGGCGCGGCTTTCCACTTCGAGCCGTTCCGGGGTGAAGGTTTGCTGGTCAAAGCGCCCGCGCGCAGTGAACGTATAGACCGAGTCCGGCGAATAGCTGACACGGCCGACATAGTCCGAGGCGCGCTTGTCGAGGCCGCTCTCCAGGCCGGTATTGGTGATGTCGCCGACTTCGAACGAGTTCTGCCCGAACAGCGAATAGGATTCGCCGAACAGCACGTTGAACGACCCGGCTCGGTTGACCTGAGCGGTATATTGGACGCCGACATTGGCGCGGCTGCCGCCTTCGACGCGGTCATAGCCGGAATATTTGTCGATCGAGAACAGATTGGTGTCGCTGAATACCAGGCTCTGCGAGTCTTCGTTGGGGAATTTGCCGATACCGGTCTCGTTCGGGCGGATGATGATTTGGGCGATCGGTTCGACGGTCTGGGTCCCCCACGGCTGAACGTCGACGAAGGGGTAGCGATATTCGACGCCGACGGCCGGCATGGCGCGGGCGATCTGGCTGTCGCCGGTCGCGATGTAATTCGACACGCCCGGCTGATTGTCGACCTGGAGCGAGGCGACATCGCCGCGCAGCTGGAAGAACGGCGTGATCATCTGACCGTTATCAGTCACGAGCGTGCGGCGCCAATCGACTTCCGCCGAAGCGCGCGTGTAGGTGCCGGGTATCGCGCGCAGCAGACAATTGCTCGGGATCGCGCTATCGGCAGTCGGAGCCGAGCAGCCGCCGCCATTGGCTGCAGCGAAATTGGTGGCGTCGAACTCGGCATCGGTCCGGGTGAGGCTCGTCAGGTTAAATTTGTAGCTCAACTCGCCGCCCAGCACCTGGTGTCCGAGCACGTTGGAATAATCGAGGACCGGGTGAATGATCGGGATCTGGCCCTGATTATCGAACTCGGAAAAGCCCAGATAATACATCGAGCGAATGTCGAAATAGCTGCGGTCGCCGGCACCGGTCAGGTAAAGCTGCGACACGCCGGCCGACGCAAGGCCGGTCTGGAATGGATCATACGAGCCGGCGATTTGGCTGGCTTGATAGTCCTGGATGAACTGGCTGTCGGTCATCAGCAGCCCGGTCCATCCCCACGTCCATTTGTCGGTGATGGCGAATTGGCCCGCGGTCTGAATCGCGCCGCGGAATGTTTGCGCGGTCGGGCTGCTGGGGCCGTCGCGGCTGGCGAAGTAACCCGGATCGGTCTGGAAGATTCCGGCGGCGCGGATCGAGTACGAGCCGGAGAGCAGGCGCTGCCGCCACTCGCCGTCGAATAGCGGGCCCTGTTTGGTCGTGAGCAGCGTGCCCAGCGTCAAATCGGCATTGGGCGCGAGCGCCCAAAAATATTTCGGTCCGAAGCCGAAGCCGTATTGCGAGGTGCTCCAGGAGATATCCGGGAACAAGAAGCCGCTCTTTCGCTTCACGGTCGGGTCGGGCGCCGACAGGAACGGAAAATAGGCGATCGGGACGCCGAAGAATTCGATGCGGGCGTCCTCGAAATAAACCATCTTCTCGCCCTCGTCGTGAATGATCCGGGCGGCTTGCACCTGCCATAGCGGCGGCTTTTTCGGATCGTCCTTACAGGGCTCGCAGGCGGTATAGACGCCGTTTTGCAGGACCGTGTAGTTGCCTTTCGAACGGTCGGCGCGGGATGCCGCGAAGCGCGTGTCGTCGGGCGTCTCGAGCCGCAGCGAATCGACGAAGCCGTCGCGATAATCGTCGGTCAGATCGATCTTCTGGCCGTAGGTGATCTTGCCGTCCGGTTCGGTCAGCCGGACATTGCCTTCCGCCACCAGCCGCTTGGTCTTCTGATCGTAGGTGACTTGATCGGCTTCGACGGTCGCGCCGCTGTAATAGATCTGCACATTGCCGACGGCGGCGACCGAGTTGTTGGTGTAGTCGTATTTGATCTCGGTCGCCTGCACGAGCATCGGCTGGTTCGAAGGCGGCGCCGGCTTTTTCGGCGGCTTCGGCGGCCGCGGCGCGAAATGCAACAGGCTGATCGGGCCCTGCGATACATTTTGCCCGGATTGATCTTGCGGCGACGCGCCTTGCGCAAGCGAGCCTTGCCCAGGCGAAGCTTGCCCAAACAAACCTTGCGTCGATGCGTCTTGCGCCGACGCAGCCGGCCCGAGGACGAGGCTCATCAGGCATAGAGCAAGCGCAGCGAGAGCTGTCGCGCTCACTCGAATACTACGCAGCGAAGTCGGACAGAGAGGGCTACGCAACAGCGCCACTACCCGTCCTCCTGGTACAACAACGCGACGAATCCAGTCAGGCCCCCGACAACAACAGGAATCCATGCCGCCGCCACCGGCGACATGAGTTCGGACTTGCTCATGTCCTCCGTGATTTTCGACAGCACGAACAGAAGGAAGCCGGCGGCGATGCCGCTCAAGACCATCTTCTGCACGCCGCCCATCCGGAAGAAGCGCAGACTAACCGAAGCCGCGAGCATGACCATGGCGGCAAGGAGGAACGGCCGCGCCAGCAGCAATTGATATTGCAACCGATAGCCCGCCGCGCCGAGTCCGGCGCGATCGGCCATGTCGATAAAGGTCGGCAGTTGCCAAAACGGCACAGTCTCGGGCGTGGCGAAACTCTCGCGCACCTGTTCGAGCGTCAGGTTGGTGGCGAGCCGATAGCTATCTTCGATATCCGGCGCTTTGCCGCTGACATAGATGCGCGCGTCGTCGAGTTCCCAGTACCCTTGTTGAAGCGTGGCGCTTTTCGCCTCGATGCGCGACTGGAAATGGCCTTCGCCGTCGAAAGTGAAGACGCTGACGCCACCGAGCGTGGCGCCTTGCTCGCGGCTCGAATTGGCATTGATGATCGCGGCACCATCGGCGCTCTTCTGCCGGACCCAGAAGCCGGACGTGTTCTCCTGCAGCGCCGAGAGGTTCTCGCCCAGCATCTCGGATTCAAGCCGCTTGGAACGTTCGTGCAGCAGCGCCGAAACCGGATTGTAGATCGTCGTCGCGACGGTGCCGAAAACAAACGCGCCGATAATCGCCGGCGCCACGAATTGCCAAGCCGAGACGCCGGCGGCGCGCGCCACCACGAGTTCGAGCCGGCGCGACAGCGACAGGTAGCACGACATCGCGCCGACCAGCACCGAGAACGGCATGATGCGCTCGGTGAGTTGCGGCACGCGGTACATGGAAATTTTCGCGAGCAGCCACGCGGTGGCGTTCGGCCAATCGGCGCCGCGCCGCATCAGCTCGATATAGTCGATCATTGCCGCCAGCGCGACGACGCCGATGAACGAGCCAAGCACGGAGGTGAGAAACCGCATGCCGAAATAACGCGAGAGCGTGCCGCCGATGATCATGGTCCGCTCCCTTTAGCTCGTTGCCTTGGCGATGCGGTCGGTGACCGCGGTCGCGATTTTCGACACTGCCGTCGCGGGCTCTACCGCGCGGCCGCGGCCGATCTGCCACAGGCCGCCGCCGATTGCGGCGAACAGCGCGACGTACTGCACGGCAAGAACCGCCGGCACGTGCACGCCGACGATGATGCTGACAAAACCGACGACGCGCAGCACCGCCACTGTTCCGATCATGCCCATCAGCGCCAGCGAACGGCTTTGCCGCGTGGTCTGCGGCGGCCCGAGAAAGGCGAAGGCGACGATGACGAAGGCGATCGGATAGAGCGGGGTCGACAACCGATCGTGCAGCTCGGAGAGATATTGGTCCGCCTGCGTCGCGTACATCTGATCGTTGGCCTTCGGCCAGATCAGATCCCAGATGTATTTTTCGCGCACCGTATAGACGACGTTCTGGTTGCCGCCGGTGAATTGCGACAGGTCGAAGGCATAGCGGTCGAACATCACGATGCGCGGATCGCGCTGCCCGGTTTCGAGCCGCTGAATGCTGCCGCCCTGGAACACCAGGAACGAACCGGAATCGTTCTTCACGATCTCGCCCTGTTCGGCGAGATACGTGGAGTGCTCTTTCGGATCGCGGCGGTCGTCGACGAAAATACCGACCAATAGACCGTTCTGGCGCCGGTCGGCGATGTGGAAGGTGAGGTTGCCGCCGATCGTGGTGAAGCGGCCGGGCTGCACGATATTGGTGAGGATGTCGGCGCGCACCTGCGCGCTCCAGTCACGCAAGGCGCGCAAGCTGCGTGGCGAAATATAAGCGGCGAGCACCGCAAGAAAAACCGAGACCACGATGGCGGCCACCAAAAACGGCCGCAGCAATATCCACGGCGAAATGCCCGCGGCGTTCATCACGATGATTTCGGAATCCGAGCTCAGCTTATTGATGACATGCGCCGAAGCCATCACCAGCGCGATCGGCGCGATCATCATGACCAGGAGCGGGATGATCAGCCCGGTGATGCCGACGAAGACGAGCAGCGTCTGCCGCTGACTCGTGATCAGATCGAATTCGCGCATCGCCTGCGTGAACCAGATCACGATGGTCAAGCTGACAAGGGTAATCAAGAAAGCGCCCATCGTGGCGCGAAACATGTAGCGGCCGATCGACCCCATCGGACTCCACTTCCCCACTATCGGTCCACGCGATTACGGCACCAGCCCCCCGGCACCATGTCGCCCCGCAGACCGAACTCCCCAGAGCAGCTATTTTCATGCGGTGACAAAGTGGCTTCGCCAAGGCAAACCTATTGAACATGCACACTAAAGCGTTAATACGGCCGTTTGATAAAGGCAGCCCGAAAAGGCTGCGGATTCCGTCTCAAAACGGCACTTTGCACAGGCCTGCGGTCCGGTTCATAACTTGGCCCGGTGCGACGCCGAGTCCGGTCCCGTTCCGGGGCCAATGTTCCCGAAGTGATCCGAAGCGTTCCCGAGCGTTCTCCATGTGGTCCGTCGCGCGAGCCGGTAGGCGATCCGTGAAGTCCACATCGTTCCCGTAACTTGGCTCCCGTAGATCGAACAATCCAAGGATTGCCTGATGCCCGCCGCTCTCAAATTCGGCTTTACCCCGTTGGCTCGCCCGCGCGGTGTTCTGGTTGTGTTCTGCGAAGAAAATCTCAAATTCGGCCCGGCGACGCAACGGACTTTGGCGCCGCTCGGCGACCTCATTCGCCGCGCGGCGGCGGCCGACCGATTCACCGGCAAGGAGGGCTCGAGCCTCGACATTGTCGCGCCGACCGGGCTGAACCTACCGCGAGTGGTAGTGATCGGGGTCGGCAAGGAAAGCGAGTTGAAACCGCGCGACATCGTCAAGCTTGGCGGGACGGCCATGGGCAAAGTGCCGGGCGCGGCGCCGACGGCGACGATTTTCGCCGAATTCGGCTCCGGTCCGCTGAAGGCCAACCAAGTCGCGGAACTGGCGCTGGGCGCGCGGCTCCGCGCCTATAAATTCGATCTTTACAAGACCAGGCGCAAAGACGACGACGCGCGCCCGGCCAAGATCGAGGTCAATTTCGCCTGCGCCGGGCCCGCAGCGGTCGAAAAAGCCTGGGCGAAATCCTCGGCGATCGGCGAAAGCGTCGTGTTCGCCCGCGATCTCGTCAACGAACCCGCCAATGTGCTTTATCCCGGCGAATTCGCTCGCCGCGTGAGCGCGCTGTCGAAGCTCGGTCTCCTTGTCGAAGTGCTCGACGTGCCTGCCATGCGCAAGCTCGGCATGGGCGCGCTCCTTGGCGTCGGCCAAGGCTCCGTTCATGAATCGCGGCTTGTCGTCATGCGCTGGAACGGCGGCAAGCGCGGCGTCGAGCCGGTGGCCTTCATCGGCAAAGGCGTGTGCTTCGACACCGGCGGCATTTCGATCAAGCCGGCGGCGGGCATGGAAGACATGAAAGGCGACATGGCCGGCGCCGCTTGCGTCGTTGGCCTGATGCGGGCGCTGGCGACGCGTCGCGCCAAGGTCAATGCCGTCGGCGCCATCGGTCTTGTGGAGAACATGCCGGACGGCAAGGCGCAACGGCCGGGCGACATCGTCAAGACGATGTCAGGGCAGACCATCGAAATCATCAATACCGACGCCGAAGGCCGTCTCGTGCTCGCCGACGTGCTGCACTACGTCAACAAGCGCTTCAAGCCGAAATTCATGATCAATCTGGCGACGCTGACCGGCGCGATCATCGTCGCGCTCGGCCAGGAATATGCCGGCATGTTCTCCAACGACGACAAGCTTTCCGAGCGTCTGACCAAAAGCGGCGAAGCGATCGGCGAACGCGTCTGGCGCATGCCGCTCGGGCCGGAATACGACAAGATGATCGAGTCCAAATTCGCCGACATGAAGAATACCGGCGGCCGCTGGGGCGGCGCGATCACGGCGGCGCAATTGCTGCAGCGCTTCGTCGCCAAGACGCCGTGGGCCCATCTCGACATTGCCGGCACCGCGATGGGCTCGCCGCAAACCGCGATCAACAAGAGCTGGGCGTCGGGCTGGGGCGTGCGGCTGCTCGATCACCTGGTCGAGGAATATTACGAGCGGTGAGGGCCGCTGGCGAAAGTTCTCGGATGACGGAAATTCTGTTCTATCATCTCAAGGGCCAGACGCCGGAACAGGTGCTGCCGGCGCTATTGCAAAAATCGCTCGAGCGCGGCTGGCGCGTCGTCGTGCAGGCGTCCTCGGACGAGCGCGTCGAAGCGCTCGACGCGCATCTGTGGACATGGCGCGACGACAGTTTCCTGCCGCATGGAACTTCGCGCGATGCCGAAGCCGCCGAACAGCCGATCGTTCTCACCGTGGGCGAGGACAATCCCAATGGCGCGACCGTGCGCTTTCTCGTCGACGGGGCCGATATGACCGACGATCCGGCCCAAAATGCCGAGGCTTACGCCAAGGGTTACATGGGTTACGAGCGGATCGTGATGTTGTTTGATGGCGACGATCCGGACGCTGTTGCGGCGGCGCGAGCACGCTGGACCAAGGCCAAAGCCGGCGGCGCCGAGGTGACATATTGGCGGGCCGACGAGAACGGGCGCTGGCAGCGCCAAGGTTAGTCATTTAACACTAAAAATTAAAGTCAAGAAACTCGACTATCTTATTGATAAATATAGGCTCGGCAGAACTTAATCATATAGCTGTTCGGGCCCTGCAAAGACGCCTTTTAAGCACTATATTTTTTGCTCATTTGTTAGATCGGATGCTATAGTTGGTTCCATGAATAAGCGTTCAGTCAAGAAGAAACGGCCTGCAAAGGCTAGTCGGAGTACAGCGGTTCGCAAGTCCTCCACGCGCGCGGCCGCTTCGCGCAAACTTGCTTCCCGGAAATCGGCGAAGAAGGCATCTCCAGCGCGCGCGACTAAAGCTTCCAGCACGCCAAAAAAGGTCAGCGCGGCGAAGGGCTCCACAGTCCTCAATCTGCCCGAGATCGTGAAGATTCCCGACGCGGACAAGATCGTCTCCGCGGCGATCGGATCGGTAACCGTTGCGGAAGTGACGGCGGTGGCGTCGCCGCTGCGCAGCCATAAGTTCCGTGTCGGCCAGACCGTGTCTTATACGTCGAGCCCGGTGAGCCGGCCCGGCGCCAGTGGCAGCTATCAGGTCGTGCGGCTGCTGCCGTCGGATGGCGACGATTATCAGTATCGCATCAAAAATCCGGGCGAGGCATTCGAGCGCGTGGCCAAGGAAAGCCAGCTCGAACTTGACCGTTAGGCCAGCTACGCCGCGCCTGCGCCATAGTTTCGCTGCAGGAGAGTCTGCGATAGCACTGCTGCAGGCAAATGCCGCACGAGGGGGTGCGGGCTTTGCAGAGCTTGAGTGCAGCGGCCTTGAGGGCAGCGGTCTTGAAGACTGCGGATTTGAAAACTGCAGATTCGGATGCCGCAGGCTTGAATACCGCGAGTTTGGGGGCGGTGATTGATGTTCGGCCTTGATTCCGACATCGGCGGTTCGGCGCTTCGGCTGTGGGTCGCTGCCGGCTCGGCGGCGCTTCTGGTTTTTGTCTGCGCACTGGCGATCGATTGGACGCGGACCCGCATGGCGCGCGTCAGCGTCGTGATCGTCGGCGCGCTCCTCGGCGCGACTTTGGCTTGGACCTTCCTTAACGGCGCGAGCGTTCGCGATCTGGGCGTGGAGCGCCGCGCGCTCGAGGCCCGCGCGGCGGAATTGAATGTCCGCGCGCTGGCGCCGGCGTCGCCGCTCGCCTGTCTCGACGGGCTTGCCGGCGACGATGTCGAGGCGGCCTGCGAGCGGGCGCTGTTCGCCACGCCGGCAACGGTCGCTGCGGCGACGACTTACGTCGCAGCGCGGCTCGCATTGCTCGCCGACATCACGGCCTATAGCAAACATGGCGGCGGCAATATCGACGGCGCTCTGCTGCCGCTCCGCCGCGGGCTCGAGACCGACCGCTTCGGCTTTGTCGCGCAAACGCTGGTGGCGCGCGGCGGCTGCAGCAGCAGCAATTGCTCGGCGCTGGCGCTGTTGCAGGATCCGGGCCGGGTGCGCGCCAATCTCTACGCCGACACGTTCGGCCGCTATCTCGATCATTACGTCACCGCCTGGGCGCAATCGCCCGGCGGGCCGGTTGCCGACAGCGCGCCGGCCGTGGGGCCTGCGGCAGTGCAAACCGCCGGCGGCGCGGCGCCGCCGCGCAAGAGTGCGCTGAATATCGACTTTCCGTCGGCGGATTCCATTCCCGCCATCAGCATCATGAATCCGGAGCCGAAAGGCGGGACACCGACGCCGGCGGCCGCCGAGGCTGCGGTCGCTGCCGGCCAGCGGTCGAGCGCAAAAGTCGCCGGACCGGTGCAGATGCCGCCGATGCCACCGATGCCGGGTGTGGCTTCGGCATCCCAAACTGCTTCAGGGAAGGAAGCTGCTTCGGCGAAGGGTAAGCGCAAGCAGGCGGCCAATGCGCCGGCGCAGGCTGCCGCGGCACCGCCTGCGGCGCCGGTCGATCCGGTCTGGAATCCGGGCGCGACGCTCGCCTCGCCGCAGGGCGGGATGTCTGCGTCCGCACCGCGACCCGCCGCAAGTGCCGCTCCGGCGCCGGCTCCGTCGCTGAGTCCTGCGCTGGCAAACTCGGCGTCGTCGGGCGTGCCGCTTGCCGGAATGCCGGTCCAACTCACTCCGTCCACCTCGCCGCAAGGGCAGTGACGCGCGCCGGCGCGTGACGTGGCGCGGCTTTTGGCGCGGGATTTAGTGGGCGCCCCTCTAGCGAAACACTTCCCTCTGGCGAGGCCTGGCAGGCCCGTTAGGATGCGACGGCCATGTCGCAATCCAACTCCACGTCCATGTTCGAGTCGGTCCTGATCGCCAATCGCGGCGAAATCGCCTGCCGCATCGCGAAGACCGCCAAGCGGCTCGGGATGCGCACCGTCGCCGTCTATTCGACGGCGGACGAGGGCGCGCTGCATATGCGCGTCTGCGACGAGGCCTATCTGATCGGCGAGGCCGAGCCGCAGCAGAGCTATCTCAACATCGAACGGCTGATCGCGACCGCCAAGAAGGCGCGCGCGCAATGCGTCCATCCCGGCTACGGCTTCCTGTCGGAGAACGCGGATTTCGCCGAAGCGTGCGCCAAAGCCGGCATCGTCTTTGTCGGGCCGCCGCCGGAAGCGATCCGCGCCATGGGGCTCAAGGACCTCGCCAAGGCGCTGATGGAAAAAGCGCGGGTGCCGGTGGTGCCGGGCTATCACGGCGAGCGGCAGGACGCGAAATTCCTCAAGGAGAAAGCCTACGAGCTCGGCTATCCGGTGCTGATCAAGCCCGCGGCCGGCGGCGGCGGCCGCGGCATGCGCCGCGTCGACAAGCACGCCGATTTCGATGCCGCGCTCGAAGGCGCTACGCGTGAAGCGCAGTCGTCGTTCGGCTCGGGCCGCGTGCTGATCGAAAAATATATCCTGTCGCCGCGCCATATCGAGATGCAGGTCTTCGCCGACAATTTCGGCAACGCCATCCATCTCGGCGAGCGCGATTGCTCGCTGCAGCGCCGCCATCAGAAAGTGGTCGAGGAAGCGCCGGCGCCGGGCATGACCGAAGAGCTGCGTGCCAAGATCGGCGCGGCCGCCGTGGAAGCTGCGAAAGCCGTCGGCTATAGCGGCGCCGGCACCGTCGAATTCGTCGCCGACGGTTCGAAGGGGCTCGCCGCCGACGGCTTCTGGTTCATCGAAATGAACACGCGGCTGCAGGTCGAGCATCCGGTGACCGAGGAAATCACCGGGCTCGATCTCGTCGAATGGCAATTCCGCGTCGCCGCCAACGAGAAACTGCCGCTGATGCAAAGCGAGGTCCGGCTCGCCGGTCACGCCGTCGAGGCGCGCCTTTATGCCGAGGATCCGGAGCACGGCTTTCTGCCCTCGACCGGCAAGATCGTGGCGCTCGAATTTCCCAAGGACATCCGTGTCGATTCCGGTGTCGAAGCCGGCGGCGAGGTGACGCCGTTCTATGACGCGATGATTGCAAAGCTCATCGCGCATGCGCCGACGCGGGAAGCCGCGCTCGACAAGCTTGCCGCGGCGCTCGACCAGACGCTGATCGCGGGGCCGCGCAGCAATCTCGCGTTTCTCACAAAACTCTGCCGCGCGAATGAGTTCCGGCAGGGCAAGGTCGACACCGGCTTTATCGAGCGCAATCTGGCGGCGCTTGGCGCCGCGCCGCAGCCGCTCGACCAGGCCGCCGCGGCGCTCGGGGCGGCGCATCTGCTTGCCGAGAAAGACGAACCGTCGCTCACTGAAGATGCTGCACCGGATTTTTTTTCTCCCTGGGCGGCGCGCGACGGCTTCCAGCTCGGCGGCCGGCGCATCGTGACGCTGCCGATCGTGGCCGACGGTGAGGGCGAGACCGCGACCGTCACTTACGGCAATTGGGGCACGTCGGTCGCCGTCGGCGGCGTGCCGGCCGCGACTGACGCAAAAGTGTTCGAAGCGGCCGGCGACGCTTATGTGTTGCGCGGCGGCCGCCAGACCCGCGTGCATGTGAAGGACTTTTCCGCCGGCGCGGCCGCCGAGAGCGCCGGCGACGGCGTCATCAAGGCGCCGATGCACGGCAAGGTGCTGGAAATCCTGGCGCGGCCTGGGGATCGCGTGACGGCCGGCCAACGTCTTGCCGTGATTGAGGCGATGAAGATGGAGCACACATTGCGCGCGCCGTTCGACGGGCAGGTGTCGCAGGTCGCTGTGGATGCCGGCGCTCAAGTTGTGGAAGGCGCGCAAATCATGGTGCTCGAACCCGACAAGAAGAAGATAGAATAATTCATGGCCCTGAACCTGATTAAGCTCTGCGTCGGCGCCGATTCCGTCAGCGATCTCGAAGACTGGATCAAGCTGAAGCTCAAAGAGAAACGCAAAAGCGGCGAGAAGCCCGAGCACATTCACCGCACCCGCATGGTGCCCAAGCGCGCCGAGGAACTGATCGACGGCGGCTCGCTGTTTTGGGTGATCCGCGGCGAGGTCATGTGCCGCCAGCGCATCAAGGACGTGCGGCCGTTCGTCGACAAGGACGGCATCGGCCGCTGCGGCATCGTGCTCGAGCCGAAACCCATTCTGGTCGAGCCGCGGCCGTATCGCGCCTTCCAGGGCTGGCGCTATCTCGCCGACAAGGACGCGCCGCGCGACCTCGCCGCGGTCGTCAAAGGCGCGGCCGCCATGCCGGAAACGCTGCGGCGGGAATTGCGCGAGCTTGGTCTTATGTAGCTCGGCCTTAGTTAGCTCGGCCTGATGCAGGTGGGCCGAAACCCAATCGGCCGAAACCCAATCCGGCGGTATAGCGTGCCCGGTTCGGGCGCATGGCCGTATGCTTGCTTGCGATTGGCGCTTTCCAAAGCGATGAATTAAACTGCGGGTTAACGGCCGAAGCTCGATCCCGAAAAGTGGACACCGGTTTTCGGACAAGATCGAGCGCCAAAGTTCGATCCCCAGGATCGAGCGCCAAAGAAAAGCCGCCGCGGAGCAAGAACAATGATCATCGATAGTGAGAAAGACGTCACCAAGGTCGTGCTGAAGGAATACGAGCGGATCAAAAATCCGCGGCTGCGCGAAATCATCGCCGCGCTGGTCCGCCACCTGCACGACTTCGCCCGCGAGGTGAAGCTGACCGAAGAGGAATTCCAGGCCGCCACCGCCTACATCATCGGGCTCGGCAAGAATTCCAGCGAGACGCATAACGAAGCGGTGCTGATGTCGGGCTCGCTCGGCTTCTCGACGCTGATCTGCCTCCTCAACAACGGCGATCGCGGCCAGACCGAGACCGACGCCAATCTGCTCGGGCCGTTCTGGCGCATGGATTCGCCGCCGACCAAGAACGGCGACACGATCGTGCGCTCGCCGACGCCGGGCGACGAATTGTTCGTCGATGCCTGGTTCAAGGACAAGCAAGGCAAGCCGATCGAAGGCGCCAAGGTCGACATCTGGCATTCCTCCACGGAAGGCTTCTACGAGAACCAGGATCCGGTGCAGGCCGACATGAACCTGCGCGGCCAGTTCACCACCGACAAGGACGGCCACATCAATTTCCGCTCGATCAAGCCGGCCGGCTATCCGATCCCGATCGACGGCCCGGTCGGCGAACTGTTGCGCGCGGCGGGGCGGCACAATATGCGGCCCTCGCATCTGCACTTCCTGGTCTACAAGCCCGGCTTCAAGACGCTGATCTCGCAGATCTACGATCCGAACGACAAGAACCTCGAGACCGACGTGCAGTTCGGCGTGACGCGCCACTTGATCGGTGAATATGTGCGTCACGATGGCGCGTGCCCTCGCGATCCCAAGGTCAAGGCGCCGTGGTATTCACTTGAGCACAACTTCGTCATGGAAAGCGGCACGGCGAAACTGCCGCGGCCGCCGATCACCGGCAAGGCGCAAGGCGAGCGTCCGGAAATTCCGCATCTCGAGCCGGCGTGACCCCCACCCTGACCCTCCCCGCAAGCGGGGGAGGAACGGGAGGTGGGCGCGAGCATCGCGAGCAAACGAAACAACGGGAGGGAAGTCACATGTTGCGTCGTCGTACCGTATTGAAGGGCATCGCCGCGAGCGCCGCGGGAAGCGTGTTGGCGCGTCCGTTTCCAAGTCCCGCCATCGCCGCCGATGTGCCGCTCACGATGGGCTGCAGCATCCCGCTCACCGGCGCGGGCTTCGCCGCGGTCGGCAAATTGCTCAGCGGCGGGCTGAAAGTCTATCAGCAGCAGCACGGCGACACCGTCGCCGGCCGCAAGATCAATATCGTCATCCGCGACGATGCCGGCTCGGCCGACAATGCCCGGCGCATCGTTCAGGAGATGATCGTCAACGACAAGATCGACATCGTCGGCATGGGCATCACGCCGTGCACGCTTGCGGTGGCGCAGCTCGTCACCGAAGCGAAGAAGGCGACCTTGTCCATGAGCTCGGGCGCCTCGATCACCACGACCAAGTCGCCGTATTTCGTGCGCGTCGGCTTCATCATCGCGCCGCAAGCCTGGATCTGCGCCGAATGGGCGATCAAGAACGGTTCCAAGCGCGTCGTCACCTTGGTCAACGAATGGGCGCCGGGCACCGAAGCGGAGCAGGCGTTCAAGACGCGCTTCACGCAGTTGGGCGGCGAGGTCATCGAGTCGCTGCGCGTGCCGCTGGCGAGCCCCGATTTCGCGCCGCCCCTGCAGCGCATCGCGGACCTCAAGCCGGATTCCGCCTTCATCTATTTCCCCGGGCCGCTGGCGCCGGTGTTCACCCGGCAATTCCAGGAGAAGGGCCTCGCCCAGACCGGCATCAAGATTTTCGGCCCGGGCGACCTGTGCGACGACGACAGTCTCGATGGCGCCGGCGACCAGATGATCGGGCTGATCACCGCCGGCTATTATACGGCGGCGCACGATTCGCCGCTCAACAAGGCCTATGTCGCCGACTTCCAGAAAGCCGCCAATCTGCGCGCCGACTTCACCTCGCTCGGCGCCTATGACGGCCTGCATCTGATCTACGAGGCGCTGAAGAAGACCGGCGGCGACGCCGACGGCGACAAGCTGATCGAGGCGATGAAGGGCATGGCCTTCGAAAGCCCGCGCGGCCCGATCTCGGTCGACCCGGCGACGCGCGACATCGTCTCCAACATCTACATGCGCAAGGTCGAGAAGATCGACGGCCATCTGTGGGCCAAGGAGTTCGAGACCTTCCCGAACGTCAAAGACCCACTGAAGAGCTAAGCCGCTTTTTCTTCCTCCCCCGCGAAAACGGGGGAGGGGGCATAGGCGGCCTTCGGCCCGCCGTGGAGCGGATGCGGCAGTGCGTGGCGTCTGATCGCGAGAAAAGTGCGATCTCTGCGCTCGGCTAAATTCTGCCAAGCAAAACCAGAATCAAGATGATGACGATGACGAGGCCCAATCCGCCGCCGCCGTAATAGCCGGTGCCGTAGAACGGGCCGCCGCCAAAACCGCTGAAACCGCCAAGCAAAATAAGGACCAGGATGATGAGAAGAATTGTTCCGATCGACATGAAATGATCTCCGATTTTTATATGGACGTGTTCAAGGGCAGCCGCGCCTTTCGGCGCGGCGTTCTTATTCGCCGATATCAATGTGAAAACAGCGCCAGCAGAATGATGATGGGGATCGGGACGCCAAGCAGCCAAAGCAGAATACCTCTACCCATGATGTGCTCCTTTATATTTCTCGGGGGGTGAGAACGCGGCCATTCCACGTGCCGTCGCGCAGCGAGCCGCCTTCGACCGCTGCAAGACTTGCCGCGAAGGCTCCAAACAACAGGGCTGCGGCGAGCCAGAACGACAGCTTCGCGGCGCCTTTGCGCGCATCGTCAGCGGCGGTCTTCGCTTCGATGATCACATCATTGACCCGCTTTTCGGCATCGGCCTGGCTTAAGCCCGGTGCGCGCGGCGACGACTTGCGCCACATAGGTCTTGTCGGCTGAGCTCAGGCCTTGATCGTTGCGAAAATCTGCCGTCCACAGCCGCAGGACTTCCGCCCGCGTTTGTCCGGGATTTGTGGTGGTGGTGTTGGTGTTGGAGAGCGTGGCGTTATTTGCGGCGCCGGAGTCACCCGGTGCGGATGGCGCGGGCGTCGCCGGTGATGCGGTCTGTGCCGGCGCGCTGGTCCGGAACAGCTTGTCGACATAGATGTCCGCCGGATTGACGGAGCGCGTCGCTTGTGAGGCCACGCCGCTTGATCCCGCCGCAGTGCCGTTTGCCAGATACGCAGTGACGGAGCGTCAATGCGGTGACGCTCAGAAGCGTGGCGAAGGCCCAGGCGATAAAGCCGTGCGCGGTATCGCGAAAAAACACCTCGTTGCTGTAAGCGCCGGTCCATTTTGTTCGCAACCGCGCGGCGAGATAGCCGCCGACCGCCGACGACATCACCGCCACGATCACGAGATAGATGCCGCTGCCGGTCTTGAACGTCGCTGCTGAAACGCTATCGCTCCACGGCGATACGGCCGAAAGACCAAGCCCGGCGCCGAATGCAATCAGAATGAGAGACAATGCCGCGGCAGCAACGGCACCCGCCGCAATTGCGGGCCAAGAGACTGCCGGATTGTGCGTCCACGATCGCGGACGCGGGATTCAAATCGGATTCCATTTACCGTTCTCCCGGACACGAATTGTCGTCCTTACAACGCCGGTGCAATCGGACTGTTCCACGCGCCCCGGATACGCCGCCGTCTTAACTATTCGCCGCCCGCTTTGCGCGATCACGCAAAGGGCCGATCGCGCAAGGCTGTATGCGATCGAAAGCTCGCGCGGCGTGCGTGCTCCCATATTTCTGATTTTCGATGTCAAACAGCGACGACGTCTTCTCGTCACCACCGGACTTGATCCGGTGGTCCATGCCGAACTCGCAGCGAGTCGAAGCTATTCAATTGAGCCAGCGGACTTGCCGCATGGATTGCCGGATCAAGTCCGGCAATGACGCTTCTAAAAAATCACGAAAGAAAAAAGAAAAAAGGGAAGCGGAACGCCGACAGACGCGTATCCAACCGTCCGCGCTTTGGGCGCGGCAGCGTGCTCAGCGGAGCACGCTCGCCTGTCGGCGTTCCACCGCGGTTCTTCCTGGAGATGTCGGAACATCTCCGTCCAGCTTCAGGCCAGGCTTCCTGGGACGCGGCCGCTACGATTATTTCGCTAGATGGGCGTTACCCATCCCTGCCTGTCCCAGTCCAGTGGCACCCACGGCCGGTCCTAGTGCCGGCGGCGTGATACCCAAAGCCGCCCGAGAGCAATTTGCGAGACTGCCCGCGGGCACCGCACTCGCTCCGTATGTCGGATCGCATCCGGCTACGTCCCTGACGTGAGCGAGATTCGCAGTGACAAGTAACGAATTTGGTGACGGACGTCAAGGCGTGGTCCTTAAAAAAGTTACATCGCGGTAGGGTGGACAGATACAACCATCGGTTCAATAATCACCCACCGGTTGCGGGAGGGGATGGAATGGATTGGCCTTTTACTGAAGTCGAAAAACGCGCCCTCGAAGCACAAAGCTTACCTAGTTTTCCGATCAATCTCGGTGAAATCCGTCGTACGGTCGAAGCTTTACTGTCGCAATTCGGAAGGAATGGAATTTTCGAGGAGTACACAGTTCACAGTTTTGACCACGTATACGAAATGCTTAGAACGCTGGAGTGGTTGATACCTGTCGAGGTGCAATCGCTCTTAACAAAAGCAGATTGGTTGCTCCTAACACTATCTTGCTATTTCCACGACCTTGGACTTTTGGTCACCAAAGATGAATTTGAGGCACGTGAGCGGTCGAACTTTCGAAGTTTCAGCGAAAACATTCTGTTTGCCGGAGCGGACGGAGCCGATTATCTCGCCAAGCTGAGCGAGTTGAGTGAGCCCGAAAGAGAAAGATTTCTTTATCAGGAGTTTGTCCGCCATTACCACGCAATGCGCGTTCGCGATTGGATAATCGGAACACCAAATGTCGCTCTAGGCCAAGCACAAAGCGCCGCCGATCAAATAAATCAGTTGCTATCGCCTCTGGACCGAGAGTTCCGGGTTGATCTAGCGAATATCTGTGAGAGTCACAATCTCGACGATCTAGATTTGACGGACAAATATCCCCTCTACCGACCGTATGGTAGTTCGGAACAAGAATTGACAAACGTACAGTATGTTGCGCTTCTGCTCAGGACCACCGACCTGATTCAAATTACCAAGCAACGGGCTCCTACGGTCTTATATAAAACCATAAATCCAAAGGATCCGATCAGCCAAGTGGAATGGCTGAAACAAAACGCCGTCAAACACATTCGTCCGCAGCCAAAGTCCGATCGGTCCGGTGAGATATGGTTTTAGATCATTTTGAGGTCCGCAGCGTCTGCGGCTCCGATTCCGAAAGAAAACTTGAACTACTTTGGGTACCTTTAGGCAGTAAACCCATATGGCGCTCTGTGGATGAGATTGCGTACCGAATGCGCAGGCTTAATCAGCACGCGGCTTCAAGGATTGAACGCTACCTTGAAGAACAGGGTGGACGACGTAGAGCTCATCGGACCTTGCTGGTTCCAAATTCGAAACTTTCATTTGCGGGATTGGAAGGCTATACCGGCGTTATTGCTGGCGGCCGCGTTTATTTCCAGTCTGATATCCCAGTTGTTGATTATATAAATACCGTGCTGTCTGGGACGGATTTCGACGATTTGGCCCGCGCCTTTATATATATATGCTCCTGTCTGAATATATATGCTCCTGTCTGAGCGCCTTTTGAATGCGCGCACTGTAGACGAGAGCGAGATTCGCGCCAGATTGGATCAGATGAGTAGGGATTTGGCCGCGCGGGGATTAGATGCGTACGTGCCTGATTGGGGGGAGTTTAGTAGGGCTGCACGGAATAGCACTTTCAATTTGTTTGATCCCGCAGCCTGGTCCAGGCGAATATTCTACGAGGAAGAGATCGATTTTTAGGAAGTAAGGAATTGCGGGGGCTTCCCGGCAAACCTTGTCTCGCCTTACACCCCCACATTATCAATCAGCCTTGTCGCCCCAATCCGCGCCGCCACCAGTAACCTGATCTTGCCGCTCCGCGACGTGCCGACCGGCACCAGCGTCTCGGCGTCGCGCGCTTCCAGATAATCCACCACAAACCCCGTCTTGGTCAGCGCCTCGCGGCCGTGGCGCAGCGCGGCGGTGATCGGCTTGCCCGCGGCGATCGCTTCCACGCATTCGGAGAGCACGCGGTGCAGCGCAGGCGCCACCGCGCGCTCGGCATCGCTGAGGTAGCGGTTGCGCGAGGACAGCGCGAGGCCGTCGGCTTCGCGCACGATCGGGGCGCCGACGATCTTGGTTTTCAGATCGAGATCGCGGGCGAGGCGGGTAACGACCTTGAGCTGCTGAAAATCCTTCTCGCCGAACAGCGCGAAGTCGGGCTCGCATTGCAGCAGCAGCTTTCCGACCACGGTGGCGACGCCGGAGAAGAAGTGCGGGCGGAACTTGTCTTCGAGGCCGACGCTCGCCGCGCCTTCCGGCACGATGCGGGTGGCAAAGCCGTCCGGATACATTGTGGCGAGGTCGGGCGCCCAGATCAGGTCGACACCCATGCCTTCCAGCGCCTTCTTGTCGGTGGCGAAGGTGCGCGGATAGCTGGCGAGATCTTCGTGCGGGGCGAATTGCGCCGGGTTGACGAAGATCGAGACGATGGTGTGGTCGGCGCGTTTCTCGGCGAGGTCAACAAGAGAGAAGTGTCCGGCATGGAGCGCGCCCATGGTCGGCACCAGCGCGATCGTCTCGTTCTGCGCGCGGTAATCGGCAACGGCGCGTTTGAGCTGGGGCAGGTTTTTTATGACGCGCAAATGACGTTTCCCAGATGACGCTGCAGTCAACTCGGTTCTTACTCGGTCCTTGGAGATTACTCTTCTACCGCTCATTCCCGCGCAAGCAGAAATCCAGAATAAGCTCCAGCGCCGAGAGCAGCGGGCCGGCTCGCGCTTTCACAGCAGCGAGAGGGCGGTGATCCGATTGCGGCAGCGATCCCTATAAAGTGTTGTGGGAGTTGCTGGGTCAGTGGCCGGGCGGGCACAGGACCGCAATTTCGCACGCGCCTGACGGTTTACGATTAACACAAGCCGAACAATGCTGTATCTTGACTGGATGCGTTGCAAGCCGGAGAAGGCGAACTCCTGAAAAGCAATGCAGGGAATGCGTCGCCGAAAGGGTCTCGTCTCCCATGTTGATGCAGGCGGATGTCGGCAGGCCTTACTCGGCGCATGTCATCGTCCTCGGCAATGAAAAAGGCGGGTCGGGCAAATCGACCACCGCCATGCATATCGCGGTCGCGCTGCTGCAGGCCGGCCAGCGTGTCGCCACCATTGATCTCGATTCCCGGCAAAAGAGTTTTACGCATTACGTCGAGAACCGGCGCGACTGGGCGACGCGCAGCGGGTTGCCGCTCGACGTGCCGGAACATCATTGCGTTGCCCGCGGCTTCGGCACCAATCTTGAGGAAATCGAGCTGGATGAATTCCGCGCTTTCGCGCAGGCCATCAGCGGGGTCGAGCAGAGCCACGATTTCATCGTCATCGACACGCCGGGGACGGATTCCTACCTGATGCGGCTCGCCCATTCGATGGCCGATACGCTGGTGACGCCGTTGAACGACAGTTTTGTCGATTTCGACGTGCTTGGCCTCATCGACCCGACGACGTTCGAAGTGGCAGGCGTCAGCCATTACGCCGAAATGGTGCGCGAGGCGCGCCGCCAGCGCCGCATGGTCGACGGCGGGCTGACCGACTGGGTGGTGGTGCGGAACCGGCTGTCGAGTCTGGGCTCGCGGAACCGGCGGCTGGTCGGCGAGGGCGTCGAGGGGCTCGGCAAGCAGCTCGGCTTCCGCGGCATCGACGGCTTTGCCGAACGCGTGGTCTATCGCGAATTCTTTCCGCGCGGGCTGACCGCGCTCGACGAGCTCAGCGAGGAGACGCTCGGGCTCAAGCCGACCACCTCGCATGGGACCGCGCGCGACGAGGTCAAGGCGCTGATCGAGGCGTTGCGGCTGCCGATCGACGAGCGCGGCAAGCGCCGCGCCGCCGCGCGCGCCGAATGGACGGCGGCGTCGGCAAAGCCGCTCGAAATGCACGACCTGTTGGCGGATGACGTGCTGGCGGACGGTTAGGCGCGTCTGATCACAACGGCCATTGCGGGCTTTGCCGGACAGCGCCACCTTTATAGCCATGAATAACGCTTCCGATCGCCCGCCTGCGGCCAATGCCGGCGCAAGTAACGCCGGCGCAGCCAAGGCCGGCGCAACCAAGACCGGCGCAACCAAGCCCGGCCAGGTCCCGGCGGCGTCGTCGCGCGCCGAAATCGACACGTTCCTCGACCGGGTCAAATCGCTCGGCCCGGCGACGACGCCTGCGGGCGGGCGCGGCCGGCTGATCTTTGCGCTCGACGCCACGATGAGCCGGCAGCCGACCTGGGACACCGCCTGCCGGCTGCAGGCCGACATGTTCCGCGAGGCCGCCGCCGTCGGCGGGCTCGATATCCAGCTCGTCTATTATCGCGGGCTCGCCGAATGCCGCGCCTCGTCCTTCGTGGCGCAGCCGGAGCGCTTGCGCGAACTGATGTCGCGCATCGATTGCCGCGGCGGCCAGACCCAGATCGGCAAGGTGCTGGCGCATGCGCAGCGCGAGAACGAGCGCGGCAAGGTCGCGGTCGTCGTCTTCATCGGCGACGCCATGGAGGAATCGCTCGACGCGCTGTGCGCCGCGGCCGGCGAGCTCGGTTTGCGCAATGTCCGCGCCTTCATGTTCCAGGAGGGCTACGACACGGTCTGCGAGCAGGCGTTCCGCGAAGTGGCGCGGCTGACCCACGGCGCGTTCTGCCGCTTCTCGCCGGGCTCGGCGCATGAACTGGCGGAACTCTTACGCGCGGCGGCCGCTTATGCCGCGGGCGGCATGAAGGCTTTGGCCGATCTTGGCGCGCGGCAATCAACAGGCGGTGCGAATTCCGCGGTGAGGCTGATCGAACAGCTCAAATAGGCCTATAATTCCGCCATGCCATTCATCCTCGGCGTCGCCGTCCTTGTGCTGCTGCTCTGGGCCGGCAATTCCTTCACCAAGGCCGATCCGAAACTGGTTGCGGGCCTGCTGCGCAAGCTCGGCGGCGCGCTGGCGCTGATCGCTGCCGGGTTTCTGGTGCTGCGCGGCGAAATCGCCGTCGCCATACCGGTCGGCCTGTTCGGCTTCGGCCTGCTCGGCTGGTCGGCGAGCTGGATGCCGCACTTTGGCTCGCGCACGCAGAAGAGCACCGGCCAAGCCTCGCAGGTCCGCACCGCGTTCCTCGACATGCAGCTCGATCACGACAGCGGCGCGATGCGCGGCCGCGTGCTTACCGGGCGTTATGAAGGGGTGTCGCTCGATGCGCTGGACCTGCCGGCGCTGGCCGGCCTCTACCAGGAGATCGACGACGACAGCCGCTCGCTACTTGCAGCTTATCTTGACCGCCGGGACGCCGGCTGGCGTGAGCACGCGCAAGGTGATGCGGGTCCGCGGAGCGGGTCTAGCGGGCCGGCGCGCAGCGGCAAAATGACTGAAGAGGAAGCCTATCAGATCCTTGGCATTCAGCCCGGCGCGGCCACGCAGGACATCACCCGCGCTCACCGCACCCTCATGAAGAAACTGCATCCCGACCAAGGGGGGACGACGTACCTCGCCGCCCGCGTCAATGAGGCCAAGGACGTTCTTCTTCGTCGCCATCGCTGAGGTACTCCATACCAAACCTCGCGTGGATCTTCCCGTCCGAATTCAACGTCCCCGACGCACCCCTTGAGCCGGGCGCTGTTATGAGCACGATCCGTTTTCGAAGATCGCGCCCGCGAACATGCATTGCCGCATGCCGCCGAAACAGCATCCTGCCTCATCAAGGTTAGCGAAGAGTTGAAGAGCGGCAGCCTTGCGGCGCTTCTCGGACTTAAGCGGGAATTGTCGGTAAGCGCGCCAGTTTTAGGACGCGCGATCCTTGAGCATGATCCGGAAAAGTGGAAACCGGTTTTCCGAAAAGATCATGCTCAATCAAAATCTAGTCTTTAAGCGCCAATCAGTCCTTAAGCGCCATGCATTCGAAATCGCTGCGCTTGAGCTCCTTGCAGGCGCTCTCGGCAGTGGTCTTGTCGAAGCCGGCGAAGCGGGCGCGGTAGAGCGACTTGTCGCCCTTCTGCACCCGTTCGGTGAACGGGTCGGCGGCGGCGAGCGCGGTGCGGACCTTCACCTGCGCGGCGCTCAGATGCTGCTTGGCCTCATCCTCGTCGTCGAAGGCGCCGATCTGGATCATCCAGCCGCCGTGGGCATGGATGACTGCGGCCATCGGCGCGTCCGGGCTCGCCATAACGGGTGCATGTCGGGCGCGGCCGATGCGGTCTGCACCGGTCGGACGATCGGGGCAACAACGGGCGCTGCGATCGGCCTCACGACGGGCGCCGCGACAGCGGCGACTTCGGCGCGGGCGGGAACTTGTACCGCAGGCGCGGCGACAGGATCGGCGGCAGCGACGACGGCGCGCGGCTGCTGCTGGACAGGAACCGGAAGCGCAACCGGCGCCGGAAGCGGCGCGGCCGTCGCAACAGGAGCGGCGACAGGCGCCACCGTTGGCGCTGCCGCGACCGGAAGAGGGGCGGGCGCAGCGACAGGTGCCGGCGCCGACACTTGAACCAGCGCCGGCATCGGCGCGATCGAGGCGGTCTGCACCGGCGCGGTACGGAAGGTCACGGTGCGGACCAGAAGCGGCCGCATCGGATCGTTCGAGCCCACGGCCGGACGCATATCGTTGGTGCCCGCCATGGCCGCATTGGCCGCGGCGAAGCGCGCGGCGACCGGCGCCACCGTCGCGGTCGACGTCGGATCGGCATGCGCCGCCATCGGCGTCTTGGCGAAGGCGACAGGCTGCATCGGCGTCTCGCCGGAATCGGCGATCACCGGCGCGGTGCGGCGGAGCGAGGCTTCCTTGACGTGCTCGCCGATCAGGTCGCGCATGTGGGCGTCGCGCTCGAAAGCGGAATGGCCGCCCATGACGACGGCGACGATGAAGTGCCCGTCGCGATGCACCGAGGTGAGAAGGTTGAAGCCGGAGGCGCGGGTGAAGCCGGTCTTGATGCCGTCGACGCCCTCGACCGAGCCGAGCAGGTGATTGTGACCGTGGATCGACTCGCCGTGGAACACGAAGGATTCGGTCGAGAAATATTTGTAGTAGCGCGGGAAGCGATCCTGAATGGCGCGGCCGAGCAGCGCCTGGTCGCGCGCGGTGGTGTTCTGATCGTCGTCGGGCAGGCCCGACGCATTCATGTAAGTGGTGCGCGTCATGCCGAGCGCATGCGCCTTCTGCGTCATCATCTTGGCGAAGCTGTCTTCGTCGCCGCCGATATTTTCGGCGATGGTGACGGCGGCATCGTTGGCCGAGCGGGTGACGATGCCCTTGATGGCGTCTTCGACGCTGATGGTCGAGCCGGGCTTGAGATCGAGCTTGGTCGGATCCTGATCGGCCGCGTGCTGCGAGACTTTCAGCGGCGTATCGAGCCGCATCCTGCCGGAATCGAGCCGCTCGAACAGCAGATAAAGCGTCATCACCTTGGTGAGCGAGGCCGGATGGCGCGGCGCATCGGGGTTGGCGGCTTCGAGCACCGCGCCGCTATTGCCGTCGACCACGATCGACGCGCTGGGCGGCGAATAATCCTCGGAATGCGAATGCCGCCGCACGCGGCCCGCAGAGGCATGACGTTCGTGGGAGACGTGGACGTAAGAGATGTGAACGCGGTGGTGGTGCCGCGCGTCTGCAGCGTCGCTGGTGATGGTGAGAGCCGCTGCCGCGGCCGTAAGACCCACAGTACCGCTGCGAAGCCCCCGACGGGCTTTCGGATTCAGCCAGGCCATAAGAACCCCATCCCTGAACGTGCGTCCGTAGCCTTAAATTTGGACGCCGCCCCTGTTTGCCCCGCCGGGTATTCGGCCTCTCCCCGAGAGGCTTGCCCCGAATCAGTCGTTACCCAGGCAACACGGTCAAGAATTTTAACGCGAGCCCCCTTGCAAAAGGGTTAAGCCAGTATTGCGTCGCCCGCGAGTCTTGTACGTTTTTTGTACTTTTTCCAGTGTTGCTACGGTTTCGAGCAGCCGCCCGATTGAGCATTCTGCTTTCTGCCGTTGCAGTTTTTTGTGCACTGCAGTATGGTTATTCTTACCGCTGCAGAAGGCCTTTTCATGGCAAAGGCCGGGACTGTCCTCCTAGGGCATTGGGAGAACGCGCCAAATCGCCCATTCGCAGCGCCAATTGGTAGCGCCAAGGGGTTCATCATGGCACCGGAAGATATGCAGAAGTTCGGCAAAGAAGGCATGGAAATGGCAATGTCGTCGCTCGGCGCGTGGTCAAAAAGCGCGCAGATGATCGCCGCTGAGATCGCCGACTATTCCAAGAAGTCGGTCGAAGATTCCCAGGCCGCTTGGGAGAAGCTCCTCGGCGCCAAGACGCCGGAGAAGGCGATGGAAGTGCAGAGCGCGTACCTGAAGTCTTCGTATGAGGACTTCGTCGCCGAAGCGACCAAGATCGGCGAGCTTTATGTCGATCTCGCCAAAGAAGCCTATAAGCCGTTCGAAGGCGTAATGGCGAAAATGAAGTAAGCGCAACGCGCCCATCCTTGGACGCGGCGCAGGCCGCGTCCGCCGACGGGTACTGCGTTGCGTCGCATCTCAGGTGCCGGGTCTGGGTGCCGGGTCTGGGTGCCGCGTCTTGGGCGCCGCGTCTCAGGTTTTGGGAATCGCGGATTCGATCGCGGTGACCAGCCGGGCGAGCAAGTTCTCGATCCGGCCGACGCGGAACGCGATATGTTCAAGCGCGTAGGCTGCGCGCTTGTCCGCGGACGGCATGCTGGTGGCATCGTAGTCCGGTACGAATTCCTGCTCCATGTCGCGGAGGAGTTTTGCCCGCCGTGGGTCGACCATCCTCAACCTCCTGTCATGCCCATTTCATGCCCGTTTGATGGCGATATAGCCCGAGTCGGCCGCAACCACCAATCGGTTACCGTTGCGCGATGCTGCCAAAAGCTGGGCGCAAAGCACCGCCCGGCAGCGCGCATCTTGTCTCGCTAAGCCTACACCCTATTTGACATTCTCGGCGGCGCTGTGACGTCACCCGCGTCCGGCCGCCCGTCCGGCAAAAGCCACATAATTGTGACCGAAGCGGCGCCGGCGGACGGCGGCGCAGCAGATGCCAATGCGCTTCGCTCTCGCTTTGGCACGCAAATCGCACTAGCTTTATTGCTGCGCCGGGAGGCCATCCTTTGGATATTGGGTGGGCATTCGGCGGCCACAAACCGAGTAGCCGTTACAAACTGGGACAGACTTGAGATCTCTGAAGTCAGACGCACCAATGCCGCCGATGGAAGTGTTTGAAGCCGAAGTGCTTGATGCCGAAGTTGTTGAAGCTTCGCGAACGCCGGCGCGTCTCGCTGACGACGACCGCAAGCGCAAGAGCGACGGCGGACCCGGCACTGCGGTCATCACCAAGACCAAGCCGCAGACCAAGCGGCCGAATCTCTACCGCGTGCTGCTGCTCAACGACGACTACACGCCAATGGAATTCGTGGTGCACGTGCTGGAGCGGTTTTTCAACAAGGACCAGGAATCGGCGCATCGCATCATGATGCATGTGCATCAGCACGGAATCGGTGAATGCGGAATTTTCACCTATGAGATCGCTGAAACCAAAGTGACGCAGGTTATGGACTTTGCCCGCAAACATCAGCATCCTTTGCAGTGCATCATGGAGAAGAAGTGATTCCGGGGTGGGGAACACGTCCAATACAAATGATGGGAAATTGAAGAATGCCCACGTTCTCGCGCAGCCTTGAACAGTCGCTTCATCGGGCCTTGGCGCTCGCCAATGAGCGGCATCACGAATATGCGACGCTGGAGCATCTCCTGCTCGCGCTGATCGAGGATCAGGACGCGGCCGCCGTCATGCGCGCCTGCAATGTCGATCTGGAAAAGCTGCGCCGCAGCCTCATCGCTTACCTGGAATCCGAACTCGACAATCTCGTCACCGACGGCGCCGAGGATTCCAAGCCGACCGCCGGCTTCCAGCGCGTCATCCAGCGCGCCGTGATCCACGTGCAGTCGTCTGGTCGCGAAGAGGTGACGGGTGCAAACGTGCTGGTTGCGATCTTCGCCGAGCGCGAGAGCCATGCCGCCTATTTCCTGCAAGAGCAGGACATGACCCGTTACGACGCGGTCAATTACATCAGCCACGGCATCGCCAAGCGGCCGGGCATGTCGGAATCGCGTCCGGTGCGCGGCTCCGACGAGGAAGGCGGCGACAGCAAACCCGGCGACGAGCAGAAGAAGAAGGGCGACGCGCTCGATGCTTACTGCGTCAACCTCAACAAGAAGTCGCGCGAAGGCAAGATCGATCCGTTGATCGGACGCGAGGCCGAGATCAACCGCACGATCCAAGTGCTGTGCCGCCGCCAGAAGAACAATCCGCTGTTCGTCGGCGAAGCCGGCGTCGGCAAGACCGCGATCGCCGAAGGGCTGGCGCGCCGCATCGTGCATGGCGAAGTGCCGGACGTGCTGCGCAATTCGACGGTGTTCGCGCTCGACATGGGCACGCTGCTCGCCGGCACGCGCTATCGCGGCGACTTCGAGGAGCGGCTCAAGCAGGTCATCAAGGAGCTCGAGGCTTATCCCGGCGCGATCCTGTTCATCGACGAGATCCACACCGTGATCGGCGCCGGCGCGACATCCGGCGGCGCGATGGATGCTTCGAACCTGCTCAAGCCGGCGCTCGCGTCGGGCACCGTGCGCTGCATGGGCTCGACCACCTACAAGGAATACCGGCAGTATTTCGAGAAGGACCGCGCGCTGGTGCGCCGCTTCCAGAAGATCGACGTCAACGAGCCGACGGTCGCCGACGCCATCGAAATCCTCAAAGGGCTGAAGCCCTATTTCGAGGACTTCCACAAGCTCAAATACACCAACGAGGCCGTCAAGGCGGCGGTGGAACTGTCGGCGCGCTATATCCACGACCGCAAGCTTCCCGACAAGGCGATCGACGTGATCGACGAGTTGGGCGCGGCGCAGATGCTGCTGCCGGAGGGCCGGCGCAAGCGCACGATCGGGCTCAAGGAAATCGAGACCACGATCGCGACCATGGCGCGCATCCCGCCGAAAGCCGTGTCGAAGGACGACGCCGAGGTGCTCAAGAACCTGCAGGAGACGCTCAAGCGCGTCGTCTACGGCCAGGACAAGGCGATCGAGGCGTTGTCGGCGTCGATCAAGCTGGCGCGGGCCGGCTTGCGCGAGCCGGAAAAGCCGATCGGCTGTTATCTGTTCTCCGGCCCGACCGGCGTCGGCAAGACCGAAGTCGCCAAGCAGCTTGCCGCCACGCTCGGCGTCGAGCTGACCCGTTTCGACATGTCGGAATACATGGAGCGGCATACCATCTCGCGTCTGATCGGCGCGCCGCCCGGCTACGTCGGCTTCGACCAGGGCGGGCTCCTCACCGACGCGATCGACCAGCATCCGCATTGCGTGCTGCTGCTCGACGAAATCGAAAAGGCGCATCCGGATCTGTTCAATGTGCTGTTGCAGATCATGGATCACGGCAAGCTCACCGACCACAACGGCAAGCAGGTCGACTTCCGCAACGTCATTTTGATCATGACCACCAATGCCGGCGCCGCCGACATGGCCAAGGCCGCTTTCGGCTTCACCCGCAGCAAGCGCGAGGGCGAGGACATGGAGGCGATCACTAAGCTGTTCGCGCCGGAATTCCGCAACCGGCTCGACGCGATCATCACCTTCGCGCATCTGTCGCCCGAGGTCATCTCGATGGTGGTCGAGAAGTTCGTGCTTCAGCTCGAAGCGCAGCTTGCCGACCGCAACGTGACGATCGAGCTCACCGACGAAGCCACGCAATGGCTGATCGCGAACGGCTACGACGAGCTGATGGGCGCCCGGCCGATGGCGCGGGTGATCCAGGAGCACATCAAGAAGGCGCTGGCCGACGAGGTGCTGTTCGGCAAGTTGAAAAACGGCGGCCATGTCCGCGTCATCGTCGTCACCGACGAGGCCGGCAATTCCAAGCTTAGCTTCGATTATCCGGACGGTCCGGTGAAGCCGCGCGCGGAAAAGCTGCCGGAGCCGCGCCGCGCCAAGGCCAAGCGCCGCTCCTCGCCGCGCAAGAAGCCGCCGGGCGGCTCGGGGCCGAGCGGGCCGGGCGGCGACGACACGCCGCCGCGCCGCGGCACAGTGCCGAAGGTGCCGCTGGTTAAAGCTTAAAGACCTGCTGTAACGCAGTCTCAGAGGGAAGAATTCAGCCGGCGGATCAGCGATCCGCCGGTTTCGTTTTCTCCAGCCGCGATTGCGGACCTTTAGCAGGCAGGCTCCGACAGCTGGGATGGGCCAAGAACGGCCCCTTCATCATTCGGGCTTCAAGCCGATCGATTTGACCAGGGCGGCGTTGGCGGCGAATTGCTTTTTCACATAGGCGCCGAATTCGCCGCGAGTGATTATCATCGGATCGACGTCAAGCGCCGAGAGCTTGTCGCGCACCTTGGGCGCTTGGAGCGCCGTGACCGTTTGGTCGTGAAGCTTGTCGAGGATATCTGACGGCGTCTGGGCGGGCGCGAATAAGCCGAACCAGATCGGATATTCGGCATCGGCTAAGCCGGCCTCGCGCGTCGTCGGCACATCCGGCAGCGCGGCGACGCGGGCGCTGCCACTGATGACGAGCGCACTCAGCTTGCCGGCCTGCACCATTGGCAGCACGAGTCCGACCGGGCCCACGAAGAAGTCCACGCGTCCGGCCATGACCTCAGCCATCGCTTCGGCGCCACTGTTGAACGGGACATGCACCGCCTTCACGCCGGCACTGAAGCAGAACCGCTCTCCGCTCAAATGGGTCGCGGTCCCGACGCCAACCGAGGCGAACGTCAACCCATCCGCTTTGGCCTTTGCAGCGGCAAGAAGATCGCCGACCGTCTTGAAACCCCTGGCCGGTGAGATCACCAGCACGTTCGGCGAAATGCCCAAGGGGATGATCGCCGCAAGATCGTGTTCAGGATCGTAGGTCAGCTCAGGATGTAACGCAGGAGCGATAGTGTGCGCTGTGGAATCAACCAAAAGCGTGTAGCCGTCGGGCTTCGACGCGGCAACAAGGCCGGCGCCGACCGTGCCGCCGGCGCCTGGACGATTCTCAACCACGATGGGTTGACCCAGTTGCGGGGCCAATTGCTCGAATACGATCCGCGGCACGATATCGGTCGTGCTGCCGGCGCCATAGGGGACGACGACGCGCACGGGTTCGCCCGGCCACATCTGCGTTGCGGCCGTGATCGTCGGCAAACTGCATCCGAATGCGGCCAACACTATGAGGCAGAGCCGTTGCATAGCGTCCTCCTCTTTGCAGATCGATTCCGTACATGCGGGAACTTTGGCGCAGTCAGTCTGACGCTGAATCGGTAATGCATCAAATACATAATATCTCTAGAACTTCATGCCGAATTGGCATAAGCAATCCGGATGGATCTCCGCCATATGAGAACCTTTGTGAGCGTGGCCGAGCTTGGCACGGTGTCCAAGACGGCCGAGCGCCTGCACATCGCCCAGCCCGCTCTGTCGAGGCAAATCAGCGGCCTTGAGCATGAACTTGGTCTCAAGCTGTTCGATCGTGTCGGCCGCCGTCTGCTGCTGACCAGCGCAGGCGAACAACTGCTTGCCGACTGCCGCGGTTTGCTCGACTACGCCAGCGCCGTCGGCGAGCGGGCACAATTGCTCCGCGGCGGCGATACCGGCGTGCTCAAGGTCGGCGCCTCGCCGCAGCATATCGAAAGCGTGCTATCGACGTTCCTGCATCGCTACGCGCAACGTTATCCCAACGTCGAGGTGAAGGTGATCGAAGCCGCCGGGCGCGACACGATGACCATGCTGGAACGTCGGGAGATTCACCTCGGGCAGAATTTAGCGCCAATTTTGGATCCTGGCGATCAGCGTTTCGGCTTCCTTGCGCTGCAGAATGTTGATTTGCTCGCGGCCTGCCATCCATCGCGCGTGCTGGGCGACGGTCGCACCGTCGAGATCGACCGTCTCGCGCCTCATCCTTTGCTGCTGCTCAATTCGAGCTTCATGTTCCGCAGAGCATTCGATGCCGCGTGCCGCCGCGCCCACCTCAAGCCGAGCATCTTCTTCGAAAGTCATACGCCTCAGACCTTGCTGGCGTTGGCGGAAGCCGGGCACGGTGTCGCGATTATTCCGTCGCAATTGCAGACGCGTCATTACGCCCTGCGCATTGTCGCGGTCACCTATCGCGACCGGCCCTTGCGCACGCCGATGATCATTCTATGGGACAAACAGCGACCGCGCCCGCCCTATGCTGCGGCTTATTGCGAAATGCTGGCCAACTATGTTCGGGAGATCTTTCCGATAACGCGTCCTTCCGGGTTCGCAGATTTTAAGAGGCAGCGATCCGACACCGCCCAAACACGTAGACGCAACGCCAAATAATGCGGCCGCCAAAATTACGATCAAGGGCATCAACGCTTTCATTGGGTTCATCTAGCCTAGTTCCACAAACTTGGAATCGGCTATTCTACAGGGTTTCGAATCGCCGAGAGAATCCAATTCCGTTCCGACTGGATAGGAACAACCAACTGAATCAAACTCCCGTCACACTTGCTGTTGCCGATTTTAGGATCCGAAAGAACTCCGGAGGTCACTCCATAAATTGAAACCTGTCCGCCGGTCTCGGTGTAAACCGGCCCGCCGCTGTCTCCTTTGCAAACGGCCTCAACGTCCTTTACGGGACGGGCGAAGTTGAAGAGTGGGACTTCGGCTTGAATCATTCGGCGCAATCGCTCGGCATTTGACTTGGGATCAGAGAACAAACTCATCAAGAAATCCGTGTCGGAACGCAGGATGCGAACGCGGGCCCAATCGGCCTCGCGCCGGTTCCACAGACCCTCGCTGTAGCCCGCCGTCCTCACGATCTTGCCCGAAGTCAGCGGCTCGGAACTAAGCGCGGCCGGCTTCGCCCCGCAAAGCGCTGTTTGCAGCCGGATCACCGCGAGATCGGGAGTCGGCCAATCTTGGCCATTGATCGAAACCGATCTTTCGTCCGGTGGGTAGAACACGTCGTCCACGCGCGCATGCGAACAGTCTTGATAAAGCGAGGACTTCAAGATCACCAGCGACGACAATTCGGCCGTGCAGTGGGCTGCGGTCAGCACCTTTCGGTCGCCGATCACGACTCCCGAGCAACCGGGGCCCGAAATTTCAACGATCGAACGGCGGATCAAGTTGCCGACAGAAGCGGCTTGGCCGCCGACGACGGCACTGGCCGCGGAGCCGGCAAGTAAGCCCGAAATTACGCAAAGTGAAAAGATTGAGCTTCTTACAAATCCGAACCTCGGCATCTGTCCTACTCAAACTTAGCCGGCACCGAGAACGGCTTGGTGGCATCGACCACGAACATGATGAGGGCGGTCAGCTCGGTCGTGCCGGCGTTGAAGACTTGCATCGTCATACCGGCCATATGGCCGTTCATGCTGCGGCTGGCCTCGACGTAGCTGATGCCCTGCGGCGTCCGCTGGCCCACTTTTTCCGGCGACGAAGTAGAAAGCCTCGGAACCAAAATGCGAATGGACCGGAGTCTTGGCCGCCGTCGTTCACGCCCGCACGTAGGCGTAACCCTGGTCCTCGAGTTCCGCAATTCGGACGACCCCTGCCGGCACGAGCTGCGCTTCCGGAATGATCGTGATCTGTTTTCCCTCGCGTTTCTCCATGGTCATCTTCGTGTTGTTGCAGCCGGAGAGCACGACGTCGGGATCGACCTTGCGCAACTCGGCGATCTGTTGCTTCACCGGGGAAGTATCCTCACGGAACATGTTCAGGCCGCCGCTGTTGGCGACGATTTCGATGGTGACGTTCTCGCCGCGCTTCACGTAGAGTTCATAGGCGTTCTTGGCGTTGCCGAGCGCGGTCTTCATGGAGTCCTGATCATTCGTGCCAACATGCAGGACGATCTTGTGCTGCTTCTTCTTCGCCTCCTCGGCGCCGGCGCCGCGAGCGAGCACCGCGAGCGCTCCGCCAATCGCCGCGAAACGGAACATCGATCGACGATTTATGGATTTTTACTCCCGAATCCAACATGATTCATGCCGGGCAGCAAAGGCAAGCAGCCTCATGTCGCCCTCCCGGCGCTGTTCAACTGCCGTACTTATGTCAGAGATGGAGCGTTGCGTCTTTCAGGGCCTCTCAATTTTGGCTTAGCGTTCCCTCCATTTTTCCTTTGCAGGGCTTATGCTAGAGTTGCTGCAGGGCGCTGCGTGACGAGCGGGATGAAATCTTGCGCTACCTGTTCGAGGAATTTGCGCTCGACACGGATCGCCGCGAGCTACGGCGAGGAACGGACCTTGCTGCTATCGAGCCCCAGGTCTTCGATCTCCTTGTTCACTTGATCCGGCACCGTGATCGTGTGGTCAGCAAGGACGACCTGCTGGCGTCGGTCTGGCATGGGCGCGCCATTTCCGACTCGGCATTGTTCAACCGGATCAATGCGGCCAGGAGCGCAGTCGGCGACACCGGCGAACGGCAACGGCTGATCAAGACGCTGCCGCGCCGAGGCCTGCGGTTTGTCGGCGCGGTTCGAGAGGAGGAGTGCGGTCTTGCCGAGGCTGGCGCGCACAAGCCTCCGCTCGGAATTGCCGACAAGCCGTCGATCGCGGTGCTGCCTTTCGTAAACCTCAGCGGCGATCCGGAACAGGATTACTTCATCGACGGGGTTGTCGAGGACATCATCACGGCCTTGTCGCGCAACCGCGCGTTTTTCGTCATCGCCCGCAACTCGTCGTTCACTTACAAGGGGAAACCGGTCGACACCAAGCAGGTCGCTCGCGAACTCGGCGTCCGTTACGTGTTGGAAGGCAGCCTGCGCAAGTCGGGCACCCGTGTGCGCGTGACCGGGCAGTTCATCGAAGCCGAGTCAGGCCGCCATTTGTGGGCAGATCGGTTTGACGGTGACCTGCTCGACATCTTCGATCTGCAAGATCAGCTCGTGACCAAGGTCGTCGGAGCGATAGCGCCGCAGCTGGAGAAGGCGGAGATCGGCCGTGCCAAGCTGGATATGACCGGCGATTTGGCGGCCTACGATTTCTACCTGCGCGGACTTGCCAGCTGGAATCGATGGACGGGGGAGGAAAATGCCAAAGCGCTGCAGCTGTTCAACGCGGCTATAGCAAAAGACGGCGACTTTTCGACCCCGTACGGGTTGGCTGCTTCGTGTCACCATTTTGCCAAAGCGAATGGCTGGGCCTCGACTTTCGATGAAAAGGAGATCGCGCGGCTGGTCGAGCGCGCCGCCGACATCGGCGCCGACGATGCGGTCGCGCTGTGTTGGGCGGGACACGTGCATGCATATTTCTTTCGCGACCTTGACCGTGCATTGCTGCTCATCGATCGCGCCCTCGATCTGGATGTGAACTTGGCCGTCGCCTGGCAGCGAAGCGGTTGGGTCCGCGGCTACGCTGGCGATTCCGATGGGGCGATCGAAAGCCTCGACAATGCGATTCGCCTCAATCCGCTCGACCCTCGTGTTTTTCTCACACAAAGCGCCATGGCTTTCGCCCATTTCATCGCCGGACGCGACGACGAAGCCGTACGCTGGGCGGCGATGGCTCTACGGGTCAAGCCAAACTGGCTGCCGGCTCTTCGGATGACGATCGCATCCAACGCCATGCGGAGCCGAACCGAAGAGGCGAAGCGGGCGCTGAACGCATATCTGGGAATTGATCCGAACGTCACCATCACCAAGCTATGCGAGTATTACCCGTTCCGCCGCGACGCCGATCGACAGCGCTTGATCGCCGGAATGCGAGCAGCCGGCGTACCGGAATGATGCAAGCAGAGTGCTTAGGATGATGTGGTTTCGTCCATCCGCTCGACAAGATTCGCGCGCGAGGGTCCAGGCTCGAACCGGTCGGCGAAATATTGCGTTTCGTGGGCCACCAGTCCGTCGCGGAATTCCATGATGCTCACCGTGTAAGATGGCACGCCGTCATAGGAGAGAATGAATTCGGTGACCCAGAGATCGCCGCTGCCGATAATGCGCCGGACCGTAAAACGCTTCTTGTTGGGCTGGACGGTTCGGCTCTCTTGAATGTTGTGCCGGCTGCGGATCCGCTCGCCCGATTGCGGATAATCGAGCACAGCATCGTCGCGGTAGATTTCATGCTCGACCTTGAAATCGTTCGCGTCGGAAGCAGCCCAATGGCGCTCCAGCGCCGCCCGCACGGATTGATCGTCCATATCAATCTCCCACCACGCTTCCCGCAATCGTTTGGGAACCGCTGAAATTCATTGTGCCGCAAGCTGTTCTGAAACGCAGCGCTATTGCAATCGCCGGTCGCGTATCGCCTCACGGCGCCGGCGATTGCGGTTTGGTTTGAGGATATGCCCGCGCGGAACCAGCGACAATGTGCGGACCAGCAGTGCCCGCACGAGCTTCGCTCATCCGGGCTATGCTTGCTGATCGGCCGGTTTCGTTGCATCGCGCCGGCAAGCCACAGAGCCGGCGAAGCGGCCGCGGGGCGATAAACAGGGGAATGGCGGCGCCGCAGCGGCAAATGACCAGCGCGCTGAGCGCAACATCCGAGGCTGACCTTCACTTCACGCAGAAATAATACCAAGTGCGACAACTTGTACCGTTTAGCCGTCACATTTACAACCACATACGGTCCGTATATTGTTGCTCAGTAAGTGGGGTTTAAGCACCGCATCACCACCGACCGTCGCGGCATTGATTATGTCGTGGCGCTGACGGGGGCCTGACCGTGATCGGCATTCGCAACCGCCGCAATACCGTCTCACTCTATAGCATAGCCCGCTCGGCCAAGCCATCGTCCGGCCAAGTCATCGTCGGCGGCATCGCCGCCAACGACTTCAAGTGAGGCGATGCCGAGCATGGCCCCCAAGTCGGAAACCAAGCATTACATCTCCGTGACCTATCGCGGCGTCAGCTATCTGGTCGCCATCTGTGGCAGCACCGTGCTCGGCATTATCCATTTCGAGACGGTCATACCGCTCGATAGCCCGCTTGGTCGGGAGATTGCCAACAGCATATCCCTCGCCCAATTCAAAAGCTGATTTGTCGCGCAAGTCGCCCCGACCGCTTGGCGTTTTCGATGATCGCAAAGACAACGCCATCGAAGAAACGAATTTCTTCGCCCAGCTCGTGACCATTTACTCGACCCATTTCCGAGCAGCCCCGTACCATCCGTTGATTCTTCTGGAAATGTAGGGGGTCACGATGGCGCCCGGTGGGCAAATCACTTTTCTGGCGGCGGTTTCGATCTAGGCTTGAGAAGTGGCGATCTCAAAATGCCCGGAAGAAGATCGGATGCACGTCATGACATCCGCTGATTTCGTTTCAGTTCCCCCGCAAACCACAGCGCCAGCACCGGCAAGGCGATGGCGGCGCCGAGAAACAGCGGAATGGCGCCGGCGCGGTCGATGACCAGCGCGCCGAGCGCGACGCCTGCGGTCTGCCCGACATAAAGCGCCGAGGAGAATAGCGCCACGGCGGTGCCGCGCGCTTCCGGCGTCATCTGCGTGGCATTGGTCTGCAGCGTGTTGTGCAGCATGTAGAAGCCAAGCCCGATCGCGGTGGTCGCCACCGGCGCCAGCCACCAGGCTGGCTCTGCGGCGAGCGCGATATAGGCTCCCGCGAGAACGAGCGAGCCGCCGATGGCAAGGCCGATCTGGCCGAGCTTGCGGACCAAGACCTTCACCATGCCGGCATAGATCAAACCGCCGATGCCGAAACAGCCGACGGTGATGCCGACGAGCGTGTAGGTCAGGCCGAAGCGCAGATGCAGGTCGGCGCCGATATAGGCGAAGGCGCCCCAGGCCAGCGCGCCTTCGAAGAACGCGGCGAGAATGACGATGCGGGCGAATTGGTTCGACAGCACGATACCGTAATCGGCGATCAGTCCAAGCCGCGGCGTGGTCTGGCTCGATTTGCGGGTTTGCGGATTGACGGCGAGCTCGAAAATGAGCCCGGCGGCCGCGAGTGCGAACATGCCGGCGAGCACGAAATAGACATTACGCCAGCCCATGAGATCGCCGAGCACGCCGCCCGCGGCCTGGCCGAACAATTGCCCGAGAATTTGCCCCGACAGATAACGCGCCAAGATCGGCTGCAGCCGATCGGGCGGGGTCACGTCGCCGACATAAGCCATCGAGATCGGGATCACCCAGCCGGCCGCGGCTCCGGTCGCGAGCCGCGCCAGCGCGAGTTGCGGCAAGGTCGAAACCATGCCGCAAAGCGCGACCAATATGGTGCCGACGACGCAGGCGAAGGCCACGGTCTTGTATTTGCCGAAACGGTCGCCGACCGGGCCGATGATGAGCTGGATCGAGCCGTGCGTGATCGCATAGGCCGTGATCACCATGGCGGCGGCGCCGACGGTGGTGTGCAGGTCGTTGGCGACCTGCGGCAACAGCGAATCCATGACCCGCACCTGGGCCTGACTCGCAAAGCCCGCGACCGCGAGCAGGATGATCGAGCGCGTCGGGACCTGACGTGCAGGAGTTTGGCGTGACGGAGAATTCGGTGAATAGAGCACTTATCTTTTTCGCTGACGGCGGAGGTTGCCACGGATGGCGGCGCTGACATTGACACTCTGGCCGTGGCGGGCTTTCTAGCCCGCAAAATCGCGAAGCGGCAATGATTGAAAACAGATACCAGCCCGGCGCCGTCGAGGCCCGCATCTATAAAGCCTGGGAAGATGCCGGCGCGTTTCGCGCCGGGCGGCCCGAGCGCGCCAAGGCGGAGCCCTATTGCATCGTCATCCCGCCGCCGAACGTGACCGGCTCGCTCCATATGGGGCATGCGCTCAACAATACGCTGCAGGACATTCTCTGCCGCTTCGAGCGCATGCGCGGCAAGGACGTGCTGTGGCAGCCGGGCACCGATCACGCCGGCATCGCCACGCAGGCGGTGGTCGAGCGCCAGCTCATGGAGCGGCAAGAGCCGTCGAGCCGCGCCATGGGCCGCGAGGCTTTCATCAAGCGCGTGTGGGAATGGAAGGCGGAATCCGGCGGCACCATCATCGCTCAGTTGAAACGGCTCGGCGCGTCCTGCGACTGGTCGCGCGAACGCTTCACCATGGACGAAGGCCTGTCGCGCGCGGTGCTGAAAGTCTTCGTCGCGCTCTATCGCGAAGGCCTGATCTACAAAGACAAGCGGCTGGTCAATTGGGACCCGAAGCTGAAAACCGCGATCTCCGATCTGGAAGTGCAGGAGGTCGAGAGCAAGGGGCATCTCTGGTATCTGCGCTATCCGATCGAAGGCTCGGATGAGTTCATCGTCGTGGCGACGACGCGGCCGGAGACCATGCTCGGCGACGTCGCGGTTGCGGTGCATCCGGAGAATGAAAAGCTCAAACATCTGATCGGCAAGACCGCCGTGCTGCCTTTGGTCGGCCGGCGCATTCCGATCGTCGGCGACGATTATGCCGATCCGGAAAAAGGTTCGGGCGCGGTGAAAATCACGCCGGCACATGACTTCAACGACTTTGAGGTCGGCAAGCGGCACGGCCTGCCGCTGATCAACGTGTTCGACGATCGAGGCGCATTTAACGCTCAAGGGCAATCGAGGCGTTTCTGAAAGACCTGCAGCCCGACGCCGGCTTGCTCGACATGCTCGACGGCAAGAGCCGCGAAGCCGCGCGCAAATTGATCGTCGAGCAACTCGAAGTCGCGCGGGTTGGTCGAAAAGATCGAGCCGACTTCGCATGTCGTGCCGCATGGCGACCGTTCCGGTGCGGTGCTCGAGCCGTTTCTGACCGATCAATGGTATGTCGACGCCAAGACTTTGGCGCAGCCGGCGATGGCGGCGGTGCGCGACAACAAGACCGTGTTTATTCCCCAGCAATGGGAAGCGACCTTTTTCAACTGGATGGAAAACATCCAGCCCTGGTGCATATCGCGGCAGATCTGGTGGGGACATCAAATTCCGGCTTGGTACGGGCCGGATGGCAAGGTTCCTTTGTCGTCACGAATGTCACGCGGACGATGCGGTCGCCGATGCGCTCGCGTCATTACACACGAGATCGAGGAGATCACAGTTGAAGAAGGGCGCAGACATCGCCGCCGATCCGGCGCGGCGCGCGCGTTTCGCCAATGAATTTCTAAAGCGCGACGAAGACGTGCTCGACACCTGGTTCTCCTCGGCGCTTTGGCCGTTCTCGACGCTCGGCTGGCCCGATCAGACGCCGGAGCTCAAGCGCTTCTATCCGACCTCGACGCTGGTCACCGGCTTCGACATCATCTTCTTCTGGGTCGCGCGCATGATGATGATGGGACTGCACTTCATGAAAGAAGTGCCGTTCGGCGACGTCTATATCCATGCGCTGGTGCGCGACGCCAGTGGCGCCAAGATGTCGAAGTCGAAGGGCAACGTCATCGATCCGCTCGAACTGATCGACGAATACGGCGCCGATGCTTTGCGCTTCACGCTCGCTTCGATGGCGGCGCAGGGGCGCGACATCAAATTGTCGGCGCAGCGGGTCGAGGGCAATCGCAATTTCGCGACCAAGCTTTGGAACGCCGCGCGCTTTGCCGAGATCAACGGCGCTGCGCGCGATCCGCAATTCGATCCACATCGCGTCAAGGAAGTGCTCAACCGCTGGATCGTGCACGAGACTGCGAAAGCCGCCCGCGAAGTGACGGCCGCGATCGAAGTCTACAAATTCAATGATGCGGCCAATGCGGCCTACCGCTTCGTCTGGAATGTCTATTGCGACTGGTATCTCGAACTGATCAAGCCGGTGCTGACCGGCGCGGACAGTCCGGCGAAGACCGAAACGCGCGCCGCCGCGGCCTGGGCGCTCGATGAAATCCTAAAGCTGCTGCATCCGTTCATGCCGTTCGTGACCGAGGAGCTTTGGCGGGTCACGGCGGAGCAGGGCGCCGCGCGCCCCCACATGCTGGCGCTCGGCGGCTGGCCGCAGCATGACGGTCTCGACGATGCTGAAGCCGAAGCCGAAATCGGCTGGGTCATCGATCTGATCAATGCCATCCGCTCAGTGCGGGTGGAGATGAATATCCCGCCGGCGACACAGCTCCCGCTGGTATTGGCCGGCGCTTCGGCGCAGACCGCGGCCCGCGCCCGCAACTGGTCGGAATTCGTGCAGCGGCTCGCCCGTGTCTCTGCCATCTCCTACGCCGATGCACCGCCGCAAGGTTCAGTTCAGCTCGTCATTCGCGGTGAGGTTGCAGCACTGCCGTTGAAGGGGGTCATCGATCTGGCCGCCGAAGCGGCGCGGCTGGCCAAGGAAATGGCCAAGGCCGACGCCGACATCGCGCGTGTCGATGCCAAGCTGAATAACGCTAATTTCGTCGCCCGCGCGCCCGAGGAAGTGGTAGAGGAAGAGAAAGAGAAACGCGAAGAAGCGCAGGCGCGCAAAGCCAAGATCGCCGAGGCGATGGAAAGGCTGCGGGGCGCAGCGTAAGGGGAACGCTGTGAAGATCTTTCTTGCAGGCGCCACGGGCGTGATCGGGCGCCGGCTCGTGCCGCTGTTGATCGGCGCCGGGCATTTCGTCTCTGGCACGACGCGCGACGCCGACAAGGTGCCGGCGCTGAAGCGGACCGGCGCGCAAGCCGTCGTCCTCGACGTGTTCAATCAGCGCGCCCTGCATGACGCGGTGGCGCGGGTCAAGCCGGATGTCGTGATTAGTCAGCTGACCAATCTGCCGAAGGTGTTCGATCCGGCGGTGCTTGCCGAGATGCTTCCGGAGAATTCCCGGCTGCGCGTCGAGGGCACGCGCAATCTGGCCTCTGCCGCGCGCGTCGCCGGCGCCCGCAGGTTCATCACGCAAAGCCTTGCCTTCGCTTATGCCGAGGGACCCGAGCCGCATGGCGAGACCGATCCGATTGCCGCGGGTGAGGGCAATTCGCCAAGTGCCATCACGGCGCGCGGGGTCCGCGCGCTCGAGGAGTTCGTGCTCGAGTTCGCCTTCGGATTTCGACGGCATCGTGCTGCGCTATGGCCGGCTTTATGGACCGGGCACCTGGTCGGCGACGCCGAAGGGGCGGGCGCCACTGCATGTAGACGCCGCCGCGCATGCTGCACTCCTTGCGGTCGGGCAAGGGTCGCCCGGCGTCTACAACATTGCCGAGAACGACGGGGCAGTGAAGATCGACAGAGCCCGCAAGGAATTGGGCTTCAATCCGGCGTTTCGGATCCGCACCAGCGCCTATTAGGGCGCTTGGGCGGGATCATGCTCGGATTTCCGGAAACGGCTTGCTGAGAAACCGCGAGCCCTTCTCGCCATAGCGCCAAGGCTTATCCACCGCCTTGGTGATGCCGATGCGGACGCCCACCACAATCTCGACAGGTTTAGGCCTCGCCAACAGCGCGAAAGGCGGCGCGTCGAGCGCCAGTCCATTGTGCGCTGCGGTAACGCGCAGCGCCTCGCACAGCCGTCCGGGGCCGGAGCAAAGCAGCCGCGGATCAGATAAACCGCGCCGCCGCCGCATCAGCGGCAGGCCTTCCGTGGGCTCGAGCGCCCGGATCAGCACTGCGGCTGCCGAGCCTGCCGGCTCGCAGACGAAGTTCAGGCACCAGTGAATGCCGTAGGAGCGATAGACATAGACATAGCCCGCCGGGCCGAACATCACGGCATTGCGCGGAGTCGGCCCACGGTAGCTGTGTGCCGCCGGTTCGGTATGGTGATACGCCTCGACCTCGACGATCCGTCCGCCGACGCCGTCGACCAGCAGTGTCGTCCCGATCAGGTCGGGCGCAACCTCGAGGACGCTGCGGTTGAAGAAGCTTTTGGAGAGCGTTTTGGCGGGGCGCTTGGCAAGGCTTGGTAAAGGGCTTGGTGTTTGACGTTTGGGCACTGCCCATCGTCGCAGGCCGCAACAGGCCTAGCAAATGCCGAAGTGGCGAAGCTGTTGGTAAATACCCATTTAACGAACAGCCGAAAGCGCCCGCGAATTCTGTGGCCCGGCGGCAACAGCCTTGGAACATTTCAAAGGATCATATTCCAGGACGGCCTGCGCCGCTTTTTAGCCATAGGATTTTTTGAAACGATTGGGTGCGGCGGGCAGAAAGAGTTTAACGCCGCAGAGTTCTTCCGGTTCCAGAGCGCAAGCGTTTTTTTGAAGCTTGGCTTGTTTGGTCCGGATGGGAGGGGCGAGGGCCTGTTCGGCCTTTTAGAGTTTGATGGACGCCAAGACCAATCTCAAATCCAGGCTGCCGTCGCGGCATGCCACCGAGGGCGCCGACCGGGCGCCGCACCGCGCGTTTTATTACGCGATGGGCCTGACGCGCGAGCAGATCCACCAGCCGTTCGTCGGCGTGGCGACCTGCTGGAACGAGGCCGCGCCCTGCAATATCGCGCTGATGCGCCAGGCCCAGGCGGTGAAGCTCGGGGTCGCCGCCGGCGGCGCCACCGCGCGCGAGTTCTGCACAATTACCGTGACTGACGGCATCGCCATGGGCCATGCCGGCATGAAGGCGTCGCTGCCGTCACGCGAGGTAATCGCCGATTCGGTCGAGCTGACGGTACGCGGCCACTCTTACGACGCCCTGATCGGGGTGGCGGGCTGCGACAAGTCACAGCCCGGCATGATGATGGCGATGTGCCGTCTCAACGTGCCGGCGATCTACATTTACGGCGGCTCGATTCTGCCCGGCACCTTCAAAGGGCAGCCGGTTACCATTCAGGACGTTTACGAAGCCGTCGGCAAACATTCGATCGGCGGCATGACCGACGACGACCTCGAAACCCTCGAGCAGAATGCCTGCCCGTCGGCCGGCGCTTGCGGCGCGCAATTTACCGCCAACACCATGGCGACGGTATCGGAAGCCATTGGTCTCGCTTTGCCCTATTCCGCGGGGGCGCCGGCGCCTTACGAGATTCGCGACAAATTCTGCGTGCTGGCCGGCGAGATGATCATGGATCTGATCGTCAAGAATATCCGGCCGCGCGACATCGTCACCCGCAAGGCCTTGGAGAACGCCGCCGCCGTCGTCGCCGCCACCGGCGGCTCGACAAATGCTGCACTGCATTTACCAGCGATCGCCAATGAATGCGGTATCAAATTCGATCTGTTTGATGTCGCCGAAGTCCTAAAAAGGACACCTTATATCGCGGATTTGAAGCCGGGCGGCCGTTATGTCGCCAAAGACATGTTTGAAGCTGGCGGCGTTCCGCTGCTGATGAAGACTATGCTCGACCATGGCTTCTTGCATGGCGACTGTCTGACCGTCACCGGCCGCACGATTGCCGAGAATCTCAGGTCGGTGAAGTGGAACGAATTTCAGGACGTCGTCCGCCCGGCAGACAAACCGATTTTACCGACGGGCGGCGTCGTCGGACTAAAAGGTAATCTCGCTCCCGAGGGCGCCATCGTTAAGGTTGCCGGGATGGAGCGCTTGCAATTCAGCGGCCCGGCGCGCTGCTTCGACGGCGAGGAAGCTTGCTTCGAAGCGGTGCAAAAGAGGCAGTACAGGGAAGGCGAAGTGCTGGTCATCCGCTACGAAGGACCGAAAGGCGGTCCGGGCATGCGGGAAATGTTGTCGACCACCGCAGCGCTTTACGGACAGGGCATGGGCACCAAAGTTGCGCTCATCACTGACGGCCGCTTCTCCGGAGCTACGCGCGGATTCTGTGTCGGCCATGTCGGGCCCGAGGCTGCGATCGGCGGACCGATCGCACTCATTCGCGACGGCGACATCATCAAGATCGATGCGGTCAACGGCACGCTCGACATCGAAGTGTCGGAAAGCGAACTCGCCAAGCGCAAGCAGGAATGGAAGCCGCGGCCTGAAGAATACGGCTCCGGCTATTTGTGGAAATACACGCAGCAGGTGGGCTCGGCGCGGTACGGCGCGCTGACTCATCCGGGCGCCGCCGCCGAGAAAGAATGCTATGCGGATATCTAGCGCCATAACGCGCGGTGCGCAGAACGGCAGGTCGGTCGGCAGGTCGGCCGGCAGGTCGGCCGGCTTGGCGGTCGGCCTCGCCGGCGGGCTGTGCTTGGCGTTGGCGCTGGTGCTTGGGCTGAATGGCCGCGGCCTCGTCAGCGTGCCAGCTTTCGCCTTCGACGGTTCGACCTCGCCGAGCACCGCAGCCCTCACGCCGGGCGACAGCCTGCGGGCCAGCGCGCATGTGCCGGACGGCAAGACCACAGCTTTGACGGCGCTGCAATACGCCGCCGATCAGGGCCAGCCGGTCGCGCAATGGAAGCTCGGCCGCATGTATGCCGACGGCGACGGCGTGCCGCGCGACGATCTGCGCGCCTTCGACTATTTCAGCCAGATCGCCAACAGCCATCCCGACGAAGTGCCGGGCACGCCGCAGGCCCGGTTCGTCGCCAATGCGTTCGTCGCGCTCGGTCACTATTATCTGACCGGCATTCCCAATTCGAAGATCACGGCCGACCCGACGCGGGCGCGCGATATGCTGGGCTATGCCGCGACGTATTTCGGCGACGCCGATGCGCAATACGAGCTCGGCCGACTTTATCTCAACGACAAGCCGAGCGATCCACACCAGGCGGCGCGCTGGTTTCTGCTGGCTGCGACCAAGGGTCAATGCCGCGCCGAGGCGGCGCTTGGCGACATGCTGTTCCAAGGCCAGGTGGTGCCGCGCCAGGCGGCGCGCGGCCTGATGTGGCTGACGCTCTCCAAGGATTGCGCCGGCAGCGACGAAGCCTGGATCAAGCCGCTCTATGACGGCGCCTTCCAGCACGCCAGCAACGACGAGCGCACCATGGCGCTGGTTTATCTCGAAGACTGGATGAAGGGCCGGCGCGATTGATCGGCGCCGTAGGATGGGTTGAGCGAAGCGATACCCATCCTCTTCCCCACCAGCCAGCGATGGGCTTTACTTCGTTCAACCCATCCTACGCGTAAAACCACCCAATCTAAGCCCACCGCAATGCCTGCTGACACGCCGAGTTTCCGCACTGTTGGCGAAGCAGAGATTGGCGCTTGTTTCGATCTGATGCGGCAATTGCGGCCACATCTCACTTCGGTCGAGGAATTTGTCGAGCGCTGGCGCCGCCAATCGGCGGACGGCTATCGCATTCTGGCTGTGTGGTCAGACGGCGGGGCCAATCCGGGACCGCGCGCGCTCGCCGGCTATCGAATCACTGAAAATCTGGTTCACGGCAAATTCCTCTATGTCGACGATCTCGTCGCTGATCGGTCGGAGCGCAGTCGTGGCCACGGGGCGCGGTTGTTGGACAGACTGAAAGAGGAGGGGCGCGCGCTCGGCTGCAAGAAACTCGTCCTCGATACCGGGCTCGATAACGTGCTCGCGCACCGTTTCTACTATCGGCAGGGCCTGCTCGCCGCGGCGCTGCGCTTCAATATTCCGCTGTAGCGGGGCGCCGCATCGCGTTCAGCGGGAGTGCGGGAATTCCTTGTGCCCTTGAATAGCTGTGTTAATTGAGCTATTTTAGCTGGTATGAAAAAAGTCAGCATTACCGATGCCAAGAATGGCCTCAGTGCGCTCATCGACGGTTTGAAGGGCGGGGGACGCGTTCTGATTGTCGATCGTGGCCGGCCTGTGGCGCGTCTCGAGCCTGTGACAAGCGACGGTAGAGACGAACAGGACGGACGCATATCGCGTCTTGTCCGGGAAGGCATCGTCCGGCCGGCTCGCGCCGCGCTGCCGCGGTCGCTGTTCTCCGATGAGCTTCCCCGGCTGAAAGGTGACGCCTCGGTCGTGGCCGCTCTTGTCGAGGAGCGGCGGGATAGCCGGTGAGATTCTGGGACGCCTCGGCGATCGTGCCTTTGCTCGTGCGCGAGCCGTCAAGCCAGCGCCTGCGGTCGCTCGCGGCAAAGGAGTCCGCCATGCTTGTTTGGTGGGGTTCGGAGGTCGAGTGCGTGTCGGCTTTGGCTCGGCGCGAGCGCGAGGGGATGATTGACGGCCGCGTCACGGAAGCTGCGCTCCGGCGCCTGCGGCAATTCGCGGACGGCTGGCACGAGGTCGATCCGAACGATGCGATTCGCGAAACGGCAGAAAGGTTTCTTCGCGTGCATCCGCTGCGCGCTGCGGACGCACTGCAGCTGGCTGCGGCTTTCGCCGCCAGCGAACGACGGCCGGCCTCGCTGGAAATTGTGACTCTCGACGACCGCCTCGCGGACGTGGCGCGCAAGGAAGGGTTCGCGGTCATTGACCTTACGGCCGACTAACGCGATCGGTGGGCGCACAAGCGATTAGATGCCTCCAAGACGCGTCTTTGACGAACTAATTTCCAAAGCAAAAACAACGCTAGTTCGGTCAACAGAAAACCCAACACGTAATAGGCTGTTGCAAAAAGAAATATGAATGCTCCCGGCAAATACGAGATAACAAAATTTACTTCTGGATCCCGAAGCATTTTAGGCTGTACGGGCACATAAGTAATGGCGAAAGTCACCAACACTCCCCAAGCCACACCGGCATAGAATGCGCAGCGCAATCCGAGCGGCATCTTGGAAAGACGACGTGAAACCATGAGATATAAGGCGTCGTATCGCTTCAAAAAAACAACGCCCGCGACGAGGCGGCTTCCCCATACCGCAACTGACATCCATACAGTGAGGTCGAGAACGTGGAAGTACGCTATGTCGGGATGAGCATTCTCGTTGAACGAGATCAGATGGGAGTGCAGATATCTGACAAAAGGGAAATAGGAAACGAAACCGTTATCGTATCCGAGCGGCCGTAGCGCAAAGTCCAAAGGCTTTGCAAATAGGATAAGTATCGCGAACACAATGCATAAATGCGGAAAGAGATAGCGATAGATAATTCCATTCAAATCTCTGGTCAAAAGCACAGTGAGCCGCGAGGGGTTGGGCCCGCATGGGACCGTGCGCACAGCCCCGAACGGCTTCGACCTGGAGTGAATGAGGAACGTATTGTCACGTGGACCTGCTATGAAACCGGTCTCGCGGGCGGTCATCGCAATTCACTACTTTACATCGATAGCGAGATCGATCCAGACCGGGACGTGATCGGACGGTTTTTCCCAGCTGCGGACATGCTTGTCGATGCCGGCATCTTCGAGCCTGTCGGCGGCCACCGGCGACAGCAAGAGATGATCGATGCGGATGCCATTGTTCTTCTGCCAGGCGCCGGCTTGGTAATCCCAGAACGTATAAAGCCCCGGATCGTCGCTCGACGCGCGGATGGCGTCGGTGAGGCCGAGATTGATCAGCGTGCGGAAATGCGCGTGGGTCTGCGGCAGGAATAGCGCGTCGCCGGTCCAGGCTTGCGGATTGCGGGCGTCGGCCGTGGTCGGGATGACATTATAGTCGCCGGCGAGCACCAGCGGCTCTTCCAGCAACAACCGCTCGCGGGCGTACTTGGCGAGCCGCTTCATCCAGCCGAGCTTGTAGGTGTATTTCTCGGTCTCCGGCGGATTGCCGTTGGGCAGGTAGATGCTCGCCACGCGCAGCGCGCCGCCCGCAGTCGACACCACGCCCTCGATGAAGCGCGCATGATCGTCTTCGTCATCGCCCGGCAGCCCGACATTGACCTCGTCGAACGGCAGCTTGGAGAGCAACGCTACGCCGTTGAACGTCTTCTGGCCGTGCACCGCGAGATTATAGCCGAGCGCTTCGAACGGCTCGCGTGGGAACGCCTCGTCGACGCACTTGGTTTCCTGCAGGCAGACGATGTCGGGCTGGCGCTCGGCAAGCCAGGCCACCGCGGAATCGACGCGCTGCTTGATCGAATTGACATTCCAGGTGGCGATGCGCACGGGAAAACACCAATCGGGAATTGCGGATGATCGGCTCTTTGCGGGCGTTGCGCGGTTCCGTCAAGGTCGCTTCATGGGTGGCTGTGCGCGGATCGCGGCGGCGCCCGCGGCTGCGATCAGCGCGGTGGTCATTGATGATAGTCCGACCGATGCCTTTTCGGCATCGCTCCTGCGAGAAATCGGCAGCAGACGGCAACGCCCGTAAAGGCTAGTTTGGCTGGGTCCGGGCAGTCTTATGCGATCGAGCGGGCGACTTATCGGTCGCACGACGCGATCGCGTTTCTGACCAGGAGCTCCCCATGGTTTCGATCAGTCGCCGGTCTCTGATGGCGCTTGCCGCATCAGGGGCGCTGAGCCGTCCGCTGTCCTTCGTGGCGCCTGCCGCCGCGGAGGGCACGACGCCGATCAAGTTCACGCTCGACTGGAAATATCAGGGGATTCACGCCTTCGTTTTCTGGGCCCAGGCCAAGGGCTATTTCGCGGCCGAAGGGCTGAACGTCGCCGTCGATCAAGGCACCGGCTCGGCCGCGACGGTTTCCCGCATCGCGTCCGGCGCTTACGACGCCGGCTTCGGCGACATCAACGCCAGTGTCGCGCTCGCCGGCAAACAACCGGGCCAGCAGCCCGTGATGGTGTATACAATCTACAACAGCGCGCCGTTCGCCGTGATGACGAAGGCAGCGGGTCCGGTCAAGACGCTCAAGGACATGGAAGGCCGCACGCTCGGCTATCCGGCGGGTGGCTCCGCGGGACTGCTGTTCGGGGCGCTGGCGAAATTGAACGGCGTCGACGCCGCCAAGGTGAAGGTCCTCAACATGGCGCCGCCATTGCAGGAGCAGATGATGCTCCAGGGCGAGGTCGACGCCTCCGCCATTTTCACGGTGACCAGCTATATCAACCTGATCGGACAGAAGGTCGATCCGGACAAGGATATCCGCTGGTTTTATTATTCGACCCTCGGGATCAATCCCTATTCCAATGGCATCATGGTGTCGCAAAAACTGCTGACGGAAAATCCGAAGGCTGTGACCGGCCTGGTGCGCGCCCTCAATCGCGCCTTCATCGAGGTTGCGGCTAGTCCGGACGCAGCGACGGATCTGATGCTGAAGCAGGAGCCGCTGTTGGACGCCGCGCTGGAGAAGCGGCGGTTGCTCTATGCCTACAAGACTCACTTCGTGACGGCGGAGACCAATACGTTCGGCGTCGGCGATGTCACCGATCAGCGTCTGGCGGAAACGATCAAGCTGAATGTCGATGCGTTCAACCTTCCCGACACGCCGAAAGCATCCGACGTCTTCAATCGCTCGTTCTTGCCGCCGAAATCCGATCGGATGATCAAGCTCGGCACTTAGGCATCGGCATGGGCATTGGTCTGCGCATCGGCCGGCCGGGATGAGTGACGCGAGAATCGAGGCGGCCTGGTTGCTGCCGAACGGCGCCGATCCGGCCGTTCGCGATGTGGCGATCAGCATCAGCGCAGGGCGCGTCGCCGCCGTCGTTCCTTCAAGCGGGAGCGGCGGCCAGAACGACAGCAAGAACAGCAACAAAAACGGCAACCTGGTGCTGCCGGCGCTCGCCAATGCGCACGACCATGCGAGGTTCACCCGGCTCAGCCAGGTCGGGAGCTTCGATGTTCCGCTCGAAGCTTGGCTGCCCTACCTGACGCTGATCCCGTCGGTCGATCCTTGGCTGGCATCGGCCGTATCCTTCGGCCGTTCGGCGCTTGGCGGCTGTGGCGCCGTCATGGCGCACTATACGCGGGTGCAGGGGCTGACCGACTTTCCCACCGAAGCCAAAGCGGTGGCCAAGGCGGCGCGCGATGTCGGGCTGAATGTGGCGCTTGCCGTGCACTGCCGCGACCGTAATCCGATCGTCTACGGTGGGCATGACGATCTGCTCAGCCAGCTCTCGCCGGCGGCTTGCGCTTGCGTGACCCGGCGTTTCCTGCGCGCGCCGCTGCCGGCGCGGGAGCAAATCGCCATGGTCGAGGCGGTGGCGGCGCAGGTCGAGGGCGGCGGCGTGACCGTGCAGTACGGCCCGGCCGGGGTGCAGTGGTGCACGGATGAGATGCTGGAAGGCATCGCCGAGGCCTCCGCCCGCACCGGGCGGCGAGTCCATATGCACCTGTTGGAGACTCGCTATCAGCGGGCCTGGGCGGATCGCACCTATCCGGACGGCATCGTGCGGCACCTCGACCGCATCGGCCTCGTCAACGCGCGCGTGTCGTTTGCGCATTGCCTCTGGCTGCGCCCCGACGAGATGGAGATCATCGCCGCGCGCGGTGCGACCGTCGTCAGCAATACCAGCTCCAATCTCATTGTCAGTTCGGGTGTGGCGCCGATCGCCGAAATGCTGCGGCGCGGCTGCAAGGTGGCCATGGGGCTCGATGGCCTGTCGTTCGACGAGGACGACGATGCGCTGCGCGAGATGCGGCTCGGCTATATCCTGCACAAAGGGCTTGGCTTCGAGGCGCGTATGAGCCGGGCCGAAATACTCAAGTTCAGCTTCCAGCACGGCCGATTTGCCGTCACCGGCGAAGCGGACGGCGGCGCGATCGCGCCCGGCGCGCCGGCCGATCTTTTGGTGCTCGATTGGGATCGGCTCACCGCCGACCTGATCGAGCCTGACGTTCCGCCGCTCGATCTGCTGCTCGGCCGCGCGCGCCGCGACCACATCAAGGATGTCTTTGTCGGCGGCCGCCGGATTGTCGCCGGCGGCAAAGTGACCGGCGTCGATTTGCCGGGCCTCGAACGCGAGCTATTGGCGCAATTGCGCGCCGCGGAAAATTCGACCGCGGATATTCGCGCCGCGATGCCGGAATTGCGCACGGTGATCCGCGCGCATTACAGCGAGCCGTTCTATTGCGTGTAGCTTAAAGCGAGAAGCTCGTGCCGCAGCCGCAGGAGGCGGTGGCTTTCGGATTGTTGATCTTGAACGACGAGCCGATCAGGTCGTCGACGAAATCGATCTCGGAGCCGGCCATGTAATTGAGCGAGACCGGATCGATCAGCACGGTGGCGCCGCTTTTCTCGATCACGACGTCGTCGGCGGCCCTGGTGCGCTCGGTGTCGAATTTGTACTGGAAGCCGGAGCAGCCGCCGCCCTCGACCGAGACGCGCAACATGGTGCCGTTCGGCTCCCTTTGCAGGATTTCGCCGATCTTCTGCGCCGCCCGTTCGGTCACAATGACTCCGGTTTCAAGGACGTTGCCGGTCATTCTCATCTCCGGTGCGGCAAATCTCCGCTGTGGAAAGACTGATTCCACTCAAGGAAATCGCGCCGATTGCAACAATAGCACAAGGTTAGTTAAGTGCGGCAACGGTCAAGGTCAATCGGCGAAGGGTCTCAATTGGCTGGCCGAAACGGGCCAAGGCCGGCCGGGACAGAGCACGGGCGATGGACACGACAGCGACCCACGCGCCCTATGCGTGCGACCCGGACTTGAGCCGCGGCCGGCTTCATCCCGAGCCCGCGAGCAAGAGCCGCAGCGCCTTTCGCCGCGACTGCGACCGCGTCATCCATTCGACCGCGTTCCGCAGGTTGAAGCACAAGACGCAGGTCTTCGTGTTCGACGAGGGCGACCATTACCGCACCCGGCTCACCCACACGCTCGAAGTGGCGCAGGTGGCGCGCGCGCTGGCGCGGCGGCTTCGTCTCGACGAGGACCTCGCCGAGGCGCTGGCGCTGGCGCACGATCTCGGCCATCCGCCGTTCGGTCATGCCGGTGAGCGCGCACTCGACGACTGCCTCGCGGCGTTCGGCGGCTTCGACCACAACGCGCAGACATTGCGCATTGTCACGCGGCTCGAGCGCCGCTATCCGCGCTTTGACGGCTTGAACCTGACCTGGGAAACGCTCGAAGGCCTGGTCAAGCATAACGGCCCGCTCACCGACCGTGCCGGCGCGCCGCTTGGCCGCTACCGCGAGAGCGGCGTGCCGCGAACTATCCTCGATTATGCGAAGCAGCAGGATCTCCAGCTGTGGAGCTTTGCCGGCGTCGAGGCGCAGATTGCCGCCTTTGCCGACGACATCGCCTATGACGCCCACGACATCGACGACGGGCTGCGCGCCGGGCTTTTCCAACTCGATGAGATCGCCGCAGTGCCGCTGCCCGGCAAGATCGTGAGCGCGATCCGCGCCGCCTATCCCGGGCTCGACAATGATCATCTGGTGCACGAACTGGTGCGCGAACTGATCGGCCTGCTGATCGACGATGTCGTCGCTGAAACCAGCCACCGGCTTGCCGCGCTCAACCCGCAATCGGCCGACGATGTGCGGGCTGGCGGCGGCGCCCGTCGCCGGATTGTCGGCCGCGACGGCCGAGAGCAATGGCGCCATCAAGGCGTTTCTGGAAACGCATATGTACCGGCATCGGCGGGTGATGCAGGTGATGGATCAGGCGGCGGGCGTCATTCGCGACCTCTATGCGCGCTATACCGCCAAGCCCGCCGACCTGCCGGCTGAATGGCAGGAGGGCCTGGCCCGGCTCGACGAAGCGGCGCGCGCCCGGCGCGTCGCCGATTTCATCGCCGGCATGACCGACCGTTATGCGCTTGCCGAGCACGGCCGGCTTTTTGACTCGACCCCCGAATTGCGTTAGGCGCGCGACGCAAAATGTCGAACTCGCCCCGACCCATCAATGTGTTTGCCGAAACGCTGCAGCGCGTGCGCGCGGCCGCGCTCGCTGTCGTTCCGCCCGGCACCGACGTCTCGCGCATTCAAGTCGAACCGCCGCGTGACTCCAGTCACGGCGATATCGCGACCAATGCCGCGATGGTGCTGGCCAAGGGTCTTGGCAAGAACCCGCTTGAACTCGCCGCTGCCATTGTCGTCGAACTGAAGAAGCACGACGTCGTTGCCGACGCCGTCGTTGCCAAACCAGGCTTCATCAACCTCACTTTAGTTCCGGGCGCCTGGACCGAAGAGCTCCGCCGGGTGGTGGCGGCCGGAACAGAATATGGCCGAAGCGACATCGGCGCCAACGTGCCGGTCAATGTCGAATATGTCTCGGCCAACCCGACCGGCCCGATGCATGTCGGCCATTGCCGCGGCGCCGTGTTCGGCGACGCGCTAGCAAGCCTGCTTGCGTTCACCGGTTTCAAGGTGACGCGCGAATATTACATCAATGACGCCGGCGCCCAGGTCGATGTGCTGGCGCGCTCGGCGTTCCTGCGCTACCGCGAGGCGCTCGGCGAAGACATCGGCGCAATCCCGGAGGGACTTTATCCGGGCGATTATCTCAAGCCGGTGGGTGCAGCGCTTGCCGCCGAATATGGCGACAGCGCTGATGAGAGCAGCCGAGGCGCAATGGCTGCCAGTAGTCCGCAAGCAAAGCCATCGACATGATGATGGCGGCGATCCGTGACGATCTTGCCGCTCTGAATATCAAGTCCAGATGTGTTTTTCTCCGAGCGCTCGCTGATCGATCAGGATAGGGTGAGCATTCTGTTGATCGCGTCGCGCAGACCATCGAGTGGCTGCGCGAACGCGACTAAGTCTATGAAGGCCGCTTGCCGCCGCCGAAGGGCGGCGCGGCCGGAGGACTGGGAAGATCGCGAACAGACGCTGTTCCGTTCGACCGAATTCGGCGACGATGTCGACCGCGCGTTGAAGAAGTCGGATGGCTCGTACACTTATTTCGCTTCCGACATCGCCTATCACCGCTCAAAGATCGAGCGCGGCTTTGCCACGCTGATCGACGTCTGGGGCGCCGACCATGGCGGTTACATCAAGCGCATGCAGGCCGCCGTCGCCGCGCTGAGCGATCGCAAAGCCGAGCTCGACGTCAAGGTCATCCAGCTGGTGAAGCTGCTGCGCGCCGGCGAGCCGGTGAAAATGTCGAAGCGGTCAGGCGAGTTCGTCACGCTGCGCGAAGTGGTGGACGAAGTCGGCCGTGACGCCGTGCGCTTCATGATGCTGTTCCGCAAGAACGATGCCGCGCTGGATTTTGACTTGGCCAAAGTGCTGGAGCAGTCGCGCGACAATCCGGTGTTTTATGTTCAATACGGTCATGCCCGGGCGCAATCGGTGTTCCGCAATGCGCGGGCCGCGTTCCCGGCATTGCCGGCCGATCTGACCGCCCCGGAGGCGCTGGCCGACGCCCCGCTGGAGCGGCTGTCCGACCCCGCCGAACTCGCGCTGATGCGGCGTATTGCCCTTTATCCGAGAATCGTCGAGGCTGCCTCGCTGGCGCACGAGCCGCACCGAATTGCCTTTTATTTGTATGAGTTAGCGTCGGAATTTCATGCACTTTGGACGCAGGGTAACGCATCGCCACATTTACGCTTCATTATCCAAGATGATCCACTAATGACAAAGGCGCGCCTTGTCCTAGTACAAGGCGTTGCCACCGTTCTCTCGTCCGGCCTCAATCTGCTTGGGGTCGCAGCGCCGGATGAGATGCGGTAGGTCGCAGCGCCAGATGACGTCAGCGCGCGGCGGTCGAGGGGGCGACTGACCGGGTAACGCGTGAGCGCCTGAACGGGGCGAGTGCTATGGCCGACAATACTTTCCGAACGACACGCCGCGATCCTGCCGCCAGTTCGGCGACCGGATCTGGCGGCCAGCAGGGCGACGATCCGCTCGCCGAATTGGCGCGTCTGATCGGCCGCACCGATCCGCAGGGGCGCGCCGCGCGTCAGCAAGAGGCGCCGCCGCTCAACGCTCCCGAGCCAATTCCGGCGTGGCCGGCCGACGCACGCTACGCCGAGCCGCAGCAGCCAGCTCCTTATGCCGAGCCGCGCTATGCGGAGCCGCAACTGCGTTACGAGCAACCTCAAGATCAGCCGAGCGATCAGTACGCCGCTCAAGACTTGGACCAGTACAACAATCAAAATCAATATGACGACCGCCAATATGACGATCGTCGCGAGGCGCCGCAACCGGCGGATACTTATCCGCCTTATCGCGCGGCGCCGCCGTCCTACAACGCCGAATACGAACAGCCCGATGCCTATGCGGCCCAGCCGCAGCCCTACGACGCGCAGGGTTATAATGCGCAGACCCATGACGATCAGCCGCATTACCAAGATCACCCGCGCTATGACGACGCGCACGACCCGATCCAGGATCTGCCGGCATTCCTGCCGCGGGCGCGCGACGCCCGGCGCGATAATCGGCGCGACGATCGTTATGACTATGCCGAAGAGGCGCAGAGCGAGGACGATCAGTCCTATGAGCTCGAGGATTACGAAGACGACGATGCGCCTCCGCGCAAGCGCCGCGGCGTTGCCATCTTCGCGGCGTTGCTGGGTTTAGCGGTGCTCGGCACCGCCGGTGCATTCGGCTATCGCGCGATGTTCGGCGGCTCGATGCTGCCGGCGCTGCCGCCGATCATCAAAGCCGATGGCACGCCGAACAAGATCGTTCCCGCCGGCAGCGCCGCGAATGCGTCGGGCCAGGCGGCGTCGTATAATTCCGGGTCGCCGGACAAGCTCGTGTCGCGCGAGGAGCGGCCGGTCGATGTGCCGGCGCCGGCAAATACGCCGCGGGTGGTTTCAACCATTCCGGTTTTCCCCGATCCCAATGCCGGCTTGCAGGCGTCGATGGCGGGCCAGGCTCAGGCCGGGCAGAACATGCCCGGCGCGATTGCGCCCGGTGGCGCCGCCGGCGTGCCGATGCAGCTCGGCCGGACGGCCGCCGCGCCGGCCTATGGCGGCTCCGCGGCATCGGCCTATGGCGGTTCCGCAGCACCTCCGATGCAAGGCGCGCCCGACCAAAGTGGGCAGGCACAGGTAGGCGCACCCGTGGCCGGCACCAGCGGCTCGAAGAAGATCCGCACCGTCGCCATTCATGCCGGGCAATCCGACAGCGCCGATGCGGCTGCTCCGGCCGCTCGGCCGGCTGCGCCCAGGCCGGTAGCCGCGCCGCAAGGCGGCCAGGCGGCACAAGGCGGCAATGGACCGCTGTCGATCGTGCCCTCGCAAGGCGGCGGCCAAAGCGCCGCCGACACCTCGCCGCGCACCCGGACCGCGCTGGCGCATCCTGCAGAGCCCGCGCCTGCCGCCGCTGGCGGCGGCTATTCGGTGCAAGTGTCGTCGCAGCGGAGCGAGACTGAAGCGCAGGCGGCCTATAAGGGACTGCAGGCTAAATATCCCGCCCAGCTCGGCAGCCGCACCGCGACCGTCCGCCAGGTCAACCTTGGCGACAAGGGCATCTATTACCGCACCCTGGTCGGCCCCTATGCCTCGATGGACGAGGCGGCGCAGATGTGCACGAGCCTCAAAGCCGCCGGCGGCAGCTGCCTGGTGCAGCGGAATTAAGGCGGGGACTTCACGGCTTTTCACGGTGAGGGGCGCTTGACCCTCGCGCGCGCCGCAGGCTAGAGCGACATCGCATCGCTCTAGCATTTTGATTGAGCATGATCTTTTCGGAAAGCCGGTTCCCACTTTTCCGGATCATGCTCGTAGCGGCGGGACATGCGCGCTTTCATTACCGGTGTCGCGGGCGCCTCGCTGACAGCGGAGGAACGCCAATTCCTCAAGGAGGCCCAGCCGTGGGGCCTCATCGTCTTTGCGCGCAATGTTGGCGACGGGCAATCGCTGCGGCGGCTGATCGAGGAGGCGCGCGCGGTGCTCGGCCGCGAGGCGCCGGTTCTGATCGACCAGGAAGGCGGCCGGGTGCAGCGGCTCAAGCCGCCACTGTGCCCGAACTATCCGCCGGGCGCCGCCTATGGTGCGATTTACGATCGGGATCGCGATGCGGGGCTGCGCGCGGCCAAGCTTGGCGCCCGCCTCATTGCCAGCGATCTCGCGCAGTTCGGCATCGACGTCGATTGTGCGCCGATTGCCGACGTGCCGGTTCCAGGGTCCGACGCCGTCATTGGCGACCGCGCCTATGGCACGGAACCGGCCAAAGTGGCGGCCATCGGCGGTGCCATCGCCGCGGGGCTCCTTGAGGGCGGGGTTTTGCCGGTCCTCAAGCACATTCCCGGCCATGGCCGGGCCACAGCCGACAGCCATCAACGGCTCCCGGTGGTCAATACCGATCGCGCCACCTTAGAAGCCACGGATTTTGCTGCATTTCGCCCGCTTGCCGCCTTGCCGCTGGGGATGACTGCACATGTTGTATTCACAGCCTTCGACCCGGTAGCCCCGGCCACCAGTTCGCCCTCTATAGTGGGGGAGGTGATTCGGAATTCGATTGGCTTTCAAGGGCTTTTGATGAGCGATGATGTTTCCATGGCCGCGTTGTCGGGGTCGCTTGGCGAGCGCACAGAGGCAGCGATCGCAGCAGGTTGCGACATGGTCTTGCATTGTAACGGCAAGCTGGCAGAGATGACGGCAGTGGCCGGGCAGGCGCCGCTGCTCGCGGGCGCGGCGGCGCGCCGGGCGGACTTGGCGCTATTGGCGCGCAAGCCGGCGGCCCCGATCGATATCGCCGCAAGCCGGGCCGAGTTTTCCGATCTCATGGCGGGCGTGTGGTCTGCCACGCCCTATTCAGCGTGAACGGTTGCGCATGAACGTCGACGAAGCGAGCATTCAGGAATTCGAAGCGCAGTTGCCGGAGCGGGCGACCGACGAGCCGGCGCTCGTCGTCGATGTCGAGGGCTTCGAGGGGCCGCTCGATCTGCTGCTGACGCTGGCGCGGCAGCAGAAGGTGGACCTCGCCAAGATTTCCATTCTGGCGCTCGCCGACCAGTACATCGCCTTCATCGAGGCGGCGCGGAAGATGCGGCTCGAACTCGCCGCCGATTACCTGGTCATGGCGGCGTGGCTCGCCTACTTGAAGTCGCGGCTGTTGCTGCCGGAGCAGCATGCGCCCGACGGCGTCAGCGCCGAGGACCTCGCCAACGCGCTGGCGCAGCGGCTGCGCCGGCTCGAAGGCATCCGCCATGTCGCCGATCAATTGCTCAACCGGCCGCAGCTCGGCCGCGACGTGTTCGGGCGCGGCCTGCCCGAGCCGATTGCCGAAATCACCAAGCCGGAATGGACGGCGACGCTCTACGATCTGCTCTCGGCCTATGCCGGCCGGCGCCAGACCAAGGCGCGCTCTTTCGTCCGCGTGCGCAAGCGCACGGTGTGGTCGCTTGCGGACGCGCGTGTGGCGCTGGAGAAGCTGATCGGGCAATCCTTGGATTGGAGCCCGCTCGACCAATATCTCGTCGCCTATCTGGTCGAGCCGGCGATGATCCCGACCGTGCTCGCGTCGACTTTTGCGGCCGCTCTGGAGTTAGTCCGGGAGGGCCGTCTCGAAGCTCATCAGCAGGGCTCGTTCACGCCGCTCTACCTGCGCAAGAAGCAGGGTGGGCAAGGGGACGAGGGCGCCATCAATGGCGCAGGCGGTGTGACTGGCGGCGGCGGCGTTGGTGGGATGCCTGCGGAATCTGGGAATGCGTAAGAGGGAGAAGAATTCGATGGGGAATGTCGCGGAGATGCGTGTGATCGAAGGTGGTAAGCAGACGCATGAGGAAAGCGTGGCGGAGAGCGCCGAGCAATTGCGCATCCTTGAAGCGCTGCTGTTTGCCGCCGAGGCGCCTCTCGACGAAAAGGTCCTCGCGGCGCGGCTGCCGGCCGGCGTCGACGTCAAGGCGCTGCTCGTGCAATTGCAGCAGGATTACGCGTCGCGCGGCGTCAATCTGGTGCGCGTCGGCGGCAAGTGGACGATGCGCACCGCGAGCGATCTCGCCTGGCTCCTGACGCACGAATCCGTGGTCACGCGCAAATTGTCGCGCGCCGCCATCGAGACGCTCGCCATCGTCGCCTATCATCAGCCGGTGACGCGCGCCGAGGTCGAGGAGATCCGCGGCGTCTCGACGTCCAAAGGCACGCTCGACGTGCTGCTGGAGACCGGTTGGATCAGGCTGCGCGGCCGGAGGAAGGCGCCGGGGCGGCCGGTGACCTATGGCACCAATGAGGCGTTCCTGTCGCATTTCGGGCTCGAAGCGCTGACCGATCTGCCCGGCCTCGACGAGCTCAAGGGCGCCGGCATTGTCGATGCGACACTGCCGGCCGAGTTCTCGGTGCCGGTTCCGTCCGACGATCCGGCGCTGCGCGACGACGAGGATCCGCTGGAGCCGGGCGACCTCGATCTCGGCTTGGCGCCGCGCGCGTCAAGCAATGAGGAATAAAACGCCGTTTCGGCAATCAATTGCCTGGAAACCCGGCGGCGTAGGGTTAACTTCACACGCTTTATGGCTGCGGCACGGCGGCTTTGCCGCCGCGCTTGTTTTTGCGGTCCCCGACGCCTAGTTTCTGGCTAAAATCGGCGTATGGCCGCCGCGTCGCGGTGGACGGAGGATTTCATGGGTTCGCTCAGCATCTGGCACTGGTTGATCGTCGGCGCAGTCCTGCTTCTCGTCTTCGGCGGGCGCGGCAAGATTTCCGACATGATGGGCGACGTCGCCAAAGGCATCAAAGCCTTCAAGAAGGGCATGTCCGACGACGAGGCGGAAACCACGCCCGCCAAGCCGGACTGGATGAAGACCATCGACCATCAGGCCGCCGCCGATCTCAAGAAGTCCGAGAGCAAGGTCTAAGATTTTCACCTGGGCATGATCTTATCCGAAAGCCGGTTTCCACCCTCGGATCAAGTCCAAGGGCATGCTTTTCGGGACCATGCCCTAGCGACTTGGCGCTCTCGCGTCGATCGCGGCCGCCGCGGGGAATGATCGGCGGGTGACGCCGCCGGAGTTCATTTTCATGTTCGACATCAGTTGGACCGAATTCCTTCTCATCGGCATTGTCGCGCTGGTTTTCATCGGTCCGAAGGAATTGCCCGCCGTGATGCGCACGCTCGGGCAATACACCCGCAAAGTCCGCGGCATGGCGGCGGATTTTCAAAACCAGTTTCAAGAAGCGATGCGTGAGGCCGAGATGACCGACCTGAAGAAACAGGTCGACGACATGGCTCACGACATCAAGAGCTACGATCCGCTGAAAAGCGCGCGCGAACACGTCGCCAGTTTCAGCGATGATCTGAGCAAGGATTTTGCCAAGACGCCGCTCGAACTCATGACCGGCGCAGAGCAAAACACGCCAAGCGCCGCCGCGCCGACCGCCGCAGAGCCAACCGTCGCAGAGCCGGCCGCCACGGAATCGAGTGTCACCCCGTCGAGCGCCAGCGAAGTCATCGCGGCCGAGCCCGCGCCGCCGCTGCCGGCGCCCGAACCCAAGCCCGAACCGCAGCCCGAGCCGCAGCCCGAACCTGCCGCCGCCGTGACGCCGGAGAGCACAGAGCGCACCGGATGAGCAGCGACGACGAAGAAAAGGCGATCGAGGCCACCAAGGCCCCTTTGATGGATCACCTGATCGAGCTGCGTTCGCGGCTGATCAAGGCGCTCGCCGCGTTCTTTCTCGCCGCCATCGTCTGCTTCTTCTTCGCCCGCCACATCTATAACGTTCTGACCTGGCCCTATATCTGGGTTGCCGGTCCGGAAAATTCGAAATTCATCTATACCGGGCTGCTCGAATATTTCGTCGTGCAGCTCAAGCTGTCGCTGTTCGGCGCGGCCTTCATCGCCTTCCCGGTGATAGCGACGCAGATCTACATGTTCGTCGCGCCCGGTCTCTACCGCAACGAGAAGCAGGCGTTTCTGCCGTATCTCATCGCCACGCCGGTGTTCTTCGTGCTCGGCTCGGCGGTGGTCTATTTCGTGGTCTGGCCGATGCTGGCGCGCTTCTCGCTGAGCATGCAGCAGATGGGCGGGCCAGGCGAGGCGACCATCGAGCTACTGCCGAAGGTCGAAGATTACCTGTCGCTGATGATGAAGCTGATCCTGGCCTTCGGCATCGCCTTCCAGTTGCCGGTGATTCTGACGCTGCTCGGCCGGGTCGGCATCATCACCTCCGATATGTTGCGCTCGAAACGGCGCTATTTCATCGTCATCGCCTTTGTCATCGCCGCGGTGCTGACCCCGCCTGACGTGCTCAGCCAAATGTCGCTTGCACTGCCTTTGATCGCGCTCTACGAGGGCTCAATCTGGTCGGTGCGCATGGTCGAACGACGCAAGGCGGCCGAACGCGCCGCCGCCGCGGCCAAGCCCGCGGAGTGAGTTCCGCGTATTGTTAGCTGTTGATTCGTCATGCCCGGGCTTGACCCGGGCATCCACGTCTTAAACGTCGAGGCGGCAAAGACGTGGATGGCCGGAACAAGTCCGGCCATGACGCGGAAGAGAGCCCTGCCAAAATGCACGATATCCGCTTCATCCGCGATAATCCCGACGCCTTTGACGCCGCCCTCAAGCGGCGTGGGCTCCAGGGCGAGGCGCAGAATCTCATTTCAATCGATGAGCGTCGCCGAGCGATCATCAGAGTGCTTGAGGGGGTGCAGGCGCAAAGAAACGCGGCGTCGAAGGAGATCGGGCAGGCCAAAGCAAAAAAAGATGAGGTTCTTGCTCAAAGTCTGTTGGCGAAAGTCGCTGACTTCAAGGACTCGATTTCCAAGATGGAGGCGGAGGAAAAAGCGGCCGCCAAAGAATTAGATGATGCCCTGGCGCAAATTCCCAATCTGCCGCTGCCCGAAGTGCCCGACGGCAAAGATGAGCACGACAATGTCGAGCATCACCGCTTCGGCGCCAAGCGCGAATATTCATTCGCGCCGAAGCAGCATTTCGAGCTTGGCGAAGCGCTCGGTCAGATGGACTTTGAGACGGCCGCGAAGCTCTCTGGCGCGCGATTTGTCGTTTTGAAGAAGGGTTTGGCGCGGCTTGAACGAGCACTCGGACAGTTTTTTCTCGATGTCCACACCAGCGAGCCGCACAATTACACGGAGGTGTCGCCGCCGCTACTAGTTCGCGACGATGTGATGTTCGGTACTGCGCAACTGCCGAAGTTTGAAGTGGACCAGTTCTCGACGATCCCCCGCCACAGCTCCCAGGAAGAGAGGATCGAGTTGCTGGAGAGGCTGCAAAATGAAGTTGATTGGGATGAGATTGACAGCGACAATTTGGATGCGTCTCTGCTGGAGCAACTAGAAGGCCAACTCGATTACGAGAGAGAGATCGAGAATGATCGCCTTTGGCTCATCCCCACCGCCGAGGTGCCGCTGACCAATCTCGTCCGCGAATCCATCATCGACGAAGCGCAATTGCCGATGCGGCTCACCGCCTGCACGCCGTGCTTCCGCGCCGAGGCGGGTGCCGCCGGCAAGGACACGCGCGGCATGATCCGGCAGCATCAGTTCACCAAGGTGGAGCTGGTTTCGATCACCACGCCCGAGCAATCCAAGGACGAGCACGAGCGCATGCTCGCCTGCGCCGAGGAAGTGTTGCGCCGGCTCGAACTGCATTATCGCGTGATGACGCTGTGCGCCGGCGACATGGGCTTTGCGTCACAAAAGACTTATGACATCGAAGTATGGCTCCCCGGGCAAAACCTGTATCGCGAGATTTCCTCGTGTTCGGTGTGCGGCGAATTCCAGGCGCGGCGCATGAATGCACGCTATCGCACCAAGGAAGGCCGTCAGGTGCGTCACGTCCACACGCTCAACGGCTCGGGCGTCGCCGTCGGCCGCGCGCTGATCGCGGTGCTGGAGAACTATCAGAATGCCGACGGCTCGATCACGGTGCCCGAGGCGCTATTGCCCTATATGGGCGGCATCAAAAAAATCGAAGCGAACTGAAAAAACATAAAAGCGAACCGATATGCGAATTCTGGTCACCAATGACGACGGCATCCATTCCGAAGGCCTCGATATCTGCGCCGAAATCGCGCGCACGCTCACCGATGACGTGTGGGTGGTGGCGCCGGAGCAGGATCAGTCGGGCGTGGCGCATTCATTGTCTTTGAATGATCCTTTGCGGCTGCGCCAGATCGGCGACCGCCGTTACGCGGTGCGCGGTACGCCGACCGATTGCGTCATCATGGGCGTGCGTCACGTGCTCGACGGCAAGCAGGTCGATCTCGTGCTCTCGGGCGTCAATCGCGGCCGCAATGTCGGCGAGGACGTGATCTATTCCGGCACCGTCGCCGGCGCCATGGAAGGCGCGCTGCTTGGCATTCCTTCGTTCGCTTTGTCGCAATCCTACAAATCGCGCAGCGGCAACCCGCCGTATTGGGAAACCGGCTTGCGCCATGCGCCCGACATCATCAAGCGCGTCCTCGGCAGCGGCATGCGCAAGGATGTTCTGGTGAATGTCAATTTCCCCGATTGCGCGCCGGAAGAGATCAAAGGCATCGTCGTCGCGCCGCTCGGACGGCGGCGGCAGGAGCGGCTGCACATCGACAAGCGTCTCGACGGCCGGCACAATCCTTATTACTGGATCGCTTATTCGCAGCAGATGAAGATCGAGCCCGAGCACGGCACCGACGTCGCGGCGCTCGAAGACCGCTGCATCGCGGTGACGCCGCTCAAGATCGACATCACCGACGCGCCGACCGCGACGCGGCTAGCCGGGCTGTTCGAGAAAACCAGCTCGCTGTCCTAGACCTTGATGATCATGCTCTGGAAGCCACGGCAATGGCTTCGGCAAGCGCTTCGGCCTGAAACGGCTTCTGCAGCGTCGGCGAGCCGCGATAGGGCTCCGGCACGCCGCGTTCGCCATAGCCGCTTGCGAACACGAAGGGCAGGCCGCGCGCGATCAGCACTTCGACGACGGGCGTGATCGACCGGCCGTTGAGATTGACGTCGAGCAGCGCGACGTCGAAGTCGGCTTTCTTGGCGAGCGCGAGCGCTTCGTCGATGGCGCCGGCTTCGCCGGCAACGGTATGACCCAGATCGTCCAGCATGCCCTCGAGCAGCATGCGGATCATCATCTCATCTTCGACGATGAGAATGCGCTTACCTGCTGATGACATTCGAACCCTCACGCGAACCCCGATATTAGCGGCGAAATTATAGTGGCTTTCGCCGCCTGCCAACTCCATTTAATGCTAGTTCCGCCGTCGCGGATAGAGGTCCCCATTCGAGCCCGTTAACGCCGGACGGCGATGTTCGTTCCTTCTGGCTTTGCGGCATTTATGCGCAAATAATTTGGTGCGAGGGCATTGTGGCGGAAGTTCCGGCGGCCGACGTAGAGCGCATGGAGTTTCAGCTGGCGTTGCGGCGGCGCGGCATCAGCGACCAGGCGGTGCTGCGCGCAATGGACGAGGTTCCGCGCGAATATTTTGTCGACGCGGCCTTCGCCGAGAACGCCTATGCCGACCAGGCGCTGCCGATCGCCTGCGGCCAGACCATCAGCCAGCCCTATGTCGTCGCCTATATGACCGAACAGCTCGATGTCGCGCCGTCGCATCGCGTGCTCGAGATCGGCACCGGCTCGGGCTATCAGGCCGCGATCCTGTCGCGGCTGGCGCGCGAGGTGACCAGCATCGAGCGCTACCGCACGCTGGCCGACAGCGCGCGCGATCGGCTGCGCACGCTTGGCTATACCAATGTCACCATTTTGATTGGCGATGGCGCGGCCGGCATGACGCATACCGCGCCGTTCGACCGCATCATGGTGACCGCGGCGGCCGAAGAGATTCCGCAGCCGCTTTTGGCACTGCTTGCCGACGGCGGCAAAATGGTGCTGCCGATCGGCCCACGCGACGGCGCGCAGCGCCTCGTCAAACTCACCAAATTGCCGAACGGCGAAGTGACGCGTGACAATCTCGTCGCCGTTCGTTTTGTGCCGCTGCTTGCAGGTAAGGCGCGCGAACTGTAACTCCAAAGACACACACGCGAATTTCGCGAAATTCGCCGCGCCACTTAAAGCCCTGTTTACCCCAAGGATGTTTATTCGCTCTCCTGTGTATTGCGTTCGAGTGAGTAACCATGTGGGCATGGCGTGGGTCGGCCAGCTGGCCGCGGCTGGTTGCCATTTCGTTAATCGGCCTGGGAGTCGCGAGCTGTAGCGCCAATTCCGGCCGCTTCCACGAAGGATTCGGCTCCAGCAATCCGCCGGCCGCGCGTAACGACGTCACAGGTTCCATTCAATCGAGCCATATCGAGAGCCGCCCGCTGCCGCAGGTCGCGGGCGCCGACCAGGGCACGTCCGGCGGCGGCCGTGGCATGGCCTCCTATACGAACTCCTATCAGGCGCCCAATGGTGAAGTGACCGGCTCGATCGCGCCGCCGCCACCACCGACATGGACCTGGGAAGGCGGCACGCCGATCACGGTCGAGCGTGGCGAGACGATCGAGATCATCGCGCACCGGCACGGTGTGCCGGCGTCGGCGATCATGCAGGCCAATAACCTCACGAGCCCGGCGATGGTGCATCCCGGCATGCACCTCGTGATCCCGCGCTACCACACGACCCCTGGGGCGAATTCCAACCTGGCGAGTGAGCCGCGCTACACGTCGGGCGTGGCGGCAGTCGCCGCGCCGGTCGGCCCGCCGCGCACGGCGCTTGCCGCGCCGTCGAGCGTGCATGTCGTCGCCTCGGGCGAGACGCTCAACAGCATCGCGCGCATGTACAACAAGCCGGTGATGGTGTTGGCCAAGGCCAACAACATTCCGCCGACGACCATGGTGCGTGTCGGCGACCGCATCGTTATTCCCGACCTGCGCGGGCCGCAGCGCCCGGCAAATGTGGCGTCGGCGGCTCCGATGTCGTCATCGCCAATATCCACGCCGATGTCGCCGCCGCCGCGCACGCAGCCGGCGATCATGCAATCCGGCGGGCCCAGTCTGGCAAACCAAGAGGCGCCGCTCAGCGCGCGCGTCGCCGCGCCGACCGCAACCGCGCCGGCGCCCGAGACGACCGCCAAGGCCGATGTCGGCGAAGGGCCGGGTTTCCGCTGGCCGGTGCGCGGCCGCGTCATCCAGGCCTTCGGCCCGAAGCCGAACGGCCTGCAGAACGACGGCATCAATCTCGCAGTTCCGGAAGGCACGCCGATCAAAGCCTCCGAAGACGGCGTCGTCGCCTATGCCGGCAACGAGCTCAAAGGCTACGGCAATCTGGTGCTGGTGCGTCACGCCAACGGCTTCGTCACCGCCTACGCGCATGCCAGCGACATCCTGGTCAAGCGCGGCGATAGCGTGAAGCGCGGCCAGGTGATCGCGCATTCCGGCCAGACCGGCAATGTCACGTCGCCGCAATTGCACTTCGAGATCCGCAAAGGCGCAACGCCGGTCGACCCGGCGCAATATCTGAGCGGCGCCTAGTCGTCATTCCGGGGCGCGCGTCGCCGCGAACCCGGAATCCGTACTCCCTGCGCCAAAAAGACGGTCACGGCCGAATATCTTCCGCGACGATCGTGATTATGGATTCCGGATAGCCGCTTTGCGGCTTCCGGAATGACGAACGGGGATCACCCAGCGACTTTCACGCCGAGCCGGCCGGCCAAATCCTGCACATATTGCCAGGCGACGCGGCCGGAGCGGGCGCCGCGCGTCGTCGCCCATTCGAGCGCCTCGTGCCGCAATTCGCCGGACGCGATCGGAATGCGGTGACGCTCGACATAGCCTTCGACCATCGCGAGATATTCGTCCTGGCTGCAGCGGTGGAAGCCGAGCCACAGCCCGAAGCGGTCGGATAGCGAGACTTTCTCTTCGACCGCCTCGCCGGGATTGATCGCGGTCGAGCGCTCGTTCTCGACCATTTCGCGCGCCAGCAAATGGCGGCGGTTCGACGTGGCGTAGAAGATCACGTTTTCCGGCCGGCCTTCGATGCCGCCTTCGAGCATGGTCTTGAGCGACTTGTACGAGGTGTCTTCGGCATCGAAGGAGAGGTCGTCGCAAAACACGATGAAGCGCTCGCGCGCATTGCGCATCAGCGCCATCAGCTCGGGCAGCGATTCGATATCCTCGCGATGGATCTCGATGAGTTTCAGGCCGGCTTGCGGATAGGCCGCGCCGACCGAAGCATGCGCCGCCTTGACCAGCGAGGATTTGCCCATGCCGCGCGCGCCCCACAGCAGCGCATTATTGGCCGGCAGGCCGCGGGCGAAGCGCTCGGTATTCTCGACCAACAGATCGCGCACCCGTTCGATGCCTTTGAGAAGCGACATGTCGACACGGTTGACGCGGCGAACCGGCGCAAGCTGCTGCTTTTCCGGATGCCAGACGAAGGCCTCGGCGACCGCGAAGTCGAGCGCGGGCTTGGGCGCGGGCGCGAGCCGCTCCAAGGCGCCGGCGATCCGCGCCAGGAGCTGCGCGTGGTCGGCGAGATCGCCGCTGCCGTTGCCGGCAAGGCCGGGTCCGGACTTAGCGGTTTTGACGGGCGGTTTCGCCGCCTTTTTGCGCGATTGCGCGGGAGATTTGGCCATTTTAACACCGGGTTACGGCGCTTCCCTTAGCGGGGCCGGGAGATGCCCGCAAGCGTTGCGCGGGCTTCCGGCAATCCGGCCTCGGCGTTGCAATTGGGGGAGCGGCCGCTATAGTCCGCGCGATTTTGCGCGCAAAAGCGGCCCTTCAATCCGGGCGACGCGCTTCTGAAGTCCGCCCCTCGGAGGAGCTATGTTTATTACGCCAGCGTTCGCGCAGGGCGCCAGTGCCGCCGACTTCCTGTCCTTCCAGAGCCCGATCTGGATGGTGATCATGGTCGTCGGCATCATGTATTTCCTGGTATTCCGCCCGCAGCAGCAGAAGCTCAAGCAGCACCAGGCCATGGTGAAGGCGCTGCGCCGCGGCGACACCGTGATCACCAATGGCGGGCTTGTCGCCAAGGTGACCAAAGTGGTTGACGACGATCAGATCGAAGTCGAAATCTCCGACGGCGTGCGGGTGCGGCAGATGCGCTCCATGGTCACGGAAGTTCGCGCCAAGGGCGAGCCGGTGAAGGACGACAGCGCCGCATAATCGCGCCATTTCCTTGCTAGCGAAGAAGGCGCAAGCAGGGGCACAAAAGCAAGTAAGCAAGCCGGCGCGAGCGTAACCTAGGGAATTTCAAGGTCCATGTTGTTCTTCACGCGGTGGAAGGCTGCGGCAATCGTGCTCACGGCGCTGGTCGTGTGCCTGTTCGCCGTGCCGAATTTCTTTCCCGATCGCGTGGTGAAATCCTGGCCGAACTGGGCGCAGCGCCACATCGTGCTCGGCCTCGATCTGCAGGGCGGCTCGAGTATTTTGCTCCAGGTCGACACCAATGCCGTGCGCAAGGAACAGCTGCAGACCATCTACGAAGACGTGCTGCGCGTGCTGCGCGAGGCGCGCATTCCGTTCACCGGCCGCGCCATTCGCGGCAACGGCGTCGAAGTCCACATCACGCGCGATACCGACATCGACAATGCGCTCGCCAAATTGCGCGGGCTGTCGCAGCCGATGTCGGGGATCCTTGCCTCGACTGGGCAGCGGACGCTGGATGTTACCAATAACGGCAATACGGTCACGCTGACGCCGAGCGATCCCGCCGTGATCGAGCGCGTGCGCCAGGCGGTCGATCAATCGATCGAGATTGTGCAGCGGCGCGTCAATGGACTCGGCCTTGTCGAGCCGACCATCCAGCGCGAGGGCACCGACCGCATTCTGGTCCAGGTTCCGGGATTGAAGGATCCGAAGGAGCTGCTCGACATCTTGGGCAAAACCGCCAAGCTCGACTTCCGCATGGTCGATCTGACGATGACTCCGGAGCAGGCGCGAGACGCCCATCCGGCGGATTCGGAGATCTTGCCGAGCGAAGAGGGCCCGTCCTATCTGATCGAAAAGCGCGTCTTGGTGTCGGGCGCCGATCTCACCAATGCGCAGCCGGGCTTCGACCAGCAGACCGGGCAGCCGGACGTCACCTTCACCTTCAATTCATCGGGTGCGCGCAAATTTGCCGAGGTCACCACGGCCAATGTCGGCAAGCCGTTCGCCATCGTCCTCGACAACAAGGTGATTTCCGCGCCGGTGATCCAGACGCCGATCATCCAGGGCTCCGGACAAATCACTGGCAATTTCACTGTGCAATCCGCCAACGATCTTGCGGTTTTGCTGCGCGCCGGCGCGCTGCCGGTGCCGCTGACGGTGGTCGAAGAGCGCACCGTCGGGCCGGGGCTCGGCCAGGATTCGATCAATGCCGGCGAGCGCGCGGCCTATGTCGGCGCCGCCTTGGTGATCGTCTTCATGCTGGTGACCTATGGCCTGTTCGGCCTGTTCGCCAATATTGCCGTCGCGATCAACGTCGCCATGATTTTCGGCGTGCTGTCGCTGCTCGGCGCCACGCTGACGCTGCCCGGCATTGCCGGGATCGTGCTCACCGTCGGCATCGCGGTGGATTCCAACGTGCTGATCTACGAGCGCATCCGCGAAGAGGTGCGCGCCGGGCGCACCGCGATCAGTGCCATCGACGCCGGGTTCACGCGCGCGCTGGCGACCATTCTCGATTCCAACATCACCACCTTCATCGCCGCCGCGGTGCTGTTCTATATCGGCACCGGCCCGGTGCGCGGCTTCGCCGTGACGCTCGGCGTCGGCATTCTCACCACGCTGTTCACCGCCTTCACTTTGACCCGCTTGATCGTGGCCTATTGGGTGCGGCTGTACCGGCCGCGCGTCGTGCCGATCTAGAACATGACCCCGAAAAGCGGAAACCGGTTTTCGGAAAAGATCATGCTCAAACGTAAAACCTGGATTTGAAAGACCTGCCGTGCGCCTCCTTCGCATCGTTCCCGACAATACCAAATTCGACTTCATGCGCTTCCGGCGCATCAGCTTTCCTGTTTCGGCGCTGCTGTCGATTGCCGCCATCGCGCTGTTCTTCTTCCATGGCCTGAATTTCGGCATCGACTTCATCGGCGGCACCTTGATCGAAGTGCAGAACAAGGCCGGCCCGGCCGATCTCGCCAAGATGCGCTCGACCATCGGCGGGCTCAAGCTCGGCGATTTCCAATTGCAGGAATTCGGCAGTCCGGACGAGGTTCTGATCCGGATTTCCGAACAGCCGGGCGGCGATGCGGCGCAGCAGGCGGCCGTCGACAAGGTGCGCGGGGCGCTGGGCGATTCGGTCGATTACCGGCGCGTCGAGGTGGTCGGGCCAAGCGTCTCTACCGAGCTTCTATCCTACGGCACCATCGGCCTCGTGCTCGCGATCTTCGCCATCCTGATCTATTTGTGGTTCCGCTTCGAATGGCAGTTCGCGCTCGGCGCCATGATCGCCAACGTGCACGACCTGGTGCTCACGGTCGGCTTCATGTCGCTCACGCATATCGATTTCGATCTCACCAGTATCGCGGCGCTGCTGACCATTCTGGGCTATTCGCTCAACGACACGGTGGTGATCTACGACCGCATCCGCGAAATGCTGCGCCGCTATAAGCGCATGCCGATGCCGGATCTGCTCAACGCCTCGGTCAATGCGACGCTGTCGCGCTCGATCATCACCCACGTCACGGTGGCGATGTCGCTGCTGGCGCTGCTGTTGTTCGGCGGCCAGGCCATTCACAGCTTCACCGCGACGATGATGTTCGGCGTGGTGCTGGTCGGCACCTATACGTCGGTGTTCATCGCGTCGCCGATCCTGATCTATCTCGGCGTCGGCGCCAACCGCACCGGCGGCGGTCCTGAGACCGAAGAGGTTGAAGCGCCGCCGGTGTCGCCTGGAACGCCTGCGCGCGCTCAGGCGCCGCAGCGCGCCCGATCGCGGCGCTAAATTTTGATTTTGCGCATGGCCTTATCGGAAATCCGGTGCCCACCCCCGGATCAAGTCCGAGGGCAAGCTTTTTTCCGGGACATGCGCTAGTGGACGCCGCCGGCCGCCATCTTCCGCGTCAGACGGCGATCGAAGCCCATGGCGGCGGTGGCTTCCGCTTCGCCGACATGTCGCATCGCGGCTCGCTATTGTGCCTGCCGGACGGCATGTGGGCCTGGCCGGTGACGGCGCCGGCCGATATCACCGACGCGACGCTTGCGCTGGTCTTTGCCCGCGCCGGCGAGCTTGATTTTTTCATTCTTGGCGTCGGCACCGCGCCGTGGACCTTGCCGGCGGCGCTGCGGGCGAAATTCCACGACGCGCATGTCTCGATCGACACCATGACGACGGGACCCGCCGTGCGCACCTACAATGTGATGCAGATGGAAGGCCGTCGCGTCGGCGCGGGCCTGATCGCGGTCGAATGATGTGGATTTTGATTTGCCCATGTCCTTGTCGGAAAACCGGCGCCCACTTTTCCGGGACATGCGCTAGGCTGCGGCATGCAGGATGCCTTTGCCTATTGCGCCGAGCTGGTCCGTCAGGTCGATCGTGACCGCTTTCTGGCTTCGCTGTTTGCGCCGGCTGAGCATCGCGGCGCGCTGCATGCGCTTTATGCTTTCAATATCGAAGTGACGCGCGTGCGCGAAGCGGCGCGCGAGCCGCTGCCCGGCGAAATCCGTTTGCAATGGTGGACCGATGTGCTGAGCGGCGAGCGGCGCGAGGAGGCGAGCGCCAACCCGGTTGCCGCGGGGCTCCTCGCCACGATCGCGCAGCACGGGCTCGCGGCGGGGCCTTTGCTTGATCTGATCGAGGCGCGCCGCTTTGATCTTTACGACGACCCGATGGTCGATATTGCCGCGCTGGAGACTTACGCTAAACAGATTTCGTCAACGCTGTTCGCTACGGCCTCGCAAATTCTCGGCGGCGATGTGGGGGAGGCGATTACCGACCCCGCCGGCATCGCCGAGACGGTGACGCACCTGCTGCAGGCGCTGCCCATCCATGCCGCGCGCAATCAGCTTTACGTGCCGCTCGACATTCTCAGCCGGCATAATGTTACCGCCGGCCAAGTCCTTGCCGGTCAATCGACACCGGAATTGAAGGACGCGCTTGGCGAATTACGCGCGCTGGCGCGCCGCCATCTCGCTGTTCTCGGCGAGCGCCTACTTATGTCGCCACAGGAGGCGCTGCCGGCGTTCCTGTCCACCGCGCTCCTTCGCCCGTCGCTCGACCGTCTGGAACGCGGCGATCCTTTCGCGCCCGCCGCCTTGTCGCCGTGGCGGCGGCAATGGCTGATCTGGCGGGCGTCGCGCAATCCGGCGCGCCTTGCGCGATGAATTCGCGCCGATCGCCGGTTGCAGTATGAGCGCTGCAATGTGGCATCCCGATGTAGCATGTCAGGCGCGACCCTAAGCCTCTTTTCGGCGCGGCTTCGATCGACTATCAGCGCTGCGGCAGAGACTTGGCATTCGAAGCTTAAGCAGAGACTTGGCGTTCGAAGCTCAAAAAGGGACGGAAACACATGTTCAGCCGATTACACGCTGCGGGTTTTGCAGCGGCTTTTGCAACGGCTTTGGCTTGCGGATTTTTGATGGTGCTGTCTTGCGGGCCGCTGGCGGCGCAAGACTATCCGACGCGCCCGGTGACCATCGTCGTCGCCCAGCCGCCGGGCGGCGGCACCGACATCATCGCGCGGATCATCGCCAATCAGCTCTCGATTCAGATGGGTCAGCCTTTCGTCGTCGAAAATCGGGCGGGCGCGGGCACGGTGGTCGGCACGGCTTTCGCCGCCAGCGCGCCGCCGGACGGCTATACGCTCCTGACCGGGCTCACCGCCAATATGGCGGTCAATCCGAGCCTCTTCGCCAAGCTGGCCTACGATCCGATCCGCGATTTCACACCGGTCGGCATGCTGGCGACGTTCCCTTTCGCGGTGGTGGTCAGCAACACGTTCCCGGCGCATTCGATCAAGGAACTTATCGCGATGGCAAAAGCCAAGCCGGGCGACATCAATTTCGCCTCGGGCGGCAATGGCACCGGACAGCATCTTTCGACCGAGCTGTTCGAGCTCGAAGCCGGCATCAAGATGACCCACGTGCCCTATCGCGGCGCGACGCCGGCCTATGCCGACGTGATGTCGGGACAGACGCCGGTCTTCTTCGACAATCTCGCGAGCGCCTTGGGGCAGATCCAGGGCGGCAGCGTTCGCGCGCTCGCGGTGACGGGCAAGGAGCGCTCGCCGCTGCTGCCCAACGTGCCGACGGTCACGGAATCCGGGCTGCCGGGATACGATTACGAGGTGTGGTTCGGGCTTTGGGCGCCGAAGAACACGCCGAAGCCGATCGTCGACAAGCTCTATGCCGAGATCCAGAAGGCGCTCGACAGTCCCGACGTCAAGAAGCGGATCACCCAGGACACCGGCACGCCAATGAAGATGCCGCTTGCCGACATTGAGCCGTTCGTCAAATCCGAAATCGTCAAATGGGCCGATGTGGTCAAACGCGGCGGCGTCGCGGTCCAGGATTAGAGCATGATCCCGAAAAGTGGAAACCGGTTTTCGGAAAGGATCATGCTTAAACGAAGAATCTAGACCTTGATCCGATTCAATCGAATTGGATCAAGGTCTAGATCAGAACGTGAAGCGGTCGCGCAGATTGCGCCGTTGCGAGACGATGCGCCCGACGATGGCGCGTTCGGCATCGCTCTTGAGCAAGGGATCGATCAGATCGAGCTGGTTCATCGCCACCAGCTCGAGGATTTCGCTGCGCACTTCGCCTTGCGCATTGCGCGGCAAAGCGTCGACGACCTGCAAATGTTCGGGTCGTGTCTGCCCCAGAAATTCAAGCAGCTCGCCGTCGCCCGCAGTGCCTTCGACGAAGGCATAGAGGCCGGTGCCGGTGCGGCGATCGGGGAACGGCACGATGGCGACGTCGCGCACTGACGGATTGCTGCGCAGCCGCGCCGCGATCTCGGGCGCGTCGCGCACGAAGCGCAGGCCGCGGCCTTCGCGGTCGGTGAAATTCAAGCCGCGGGTGATGGCGTAATAGACCTTCTTTCCGGTCGCCATCCAGACCCGGGTGATCAGGCTCTTCTTCGCCAGCACGCGGCGCTCCGCGGCAGTCAGCGCGTTCGGCGTGTAGCGGCGCTTGTGTTTCAGGAGGTGGCGCAGATCTTCGTAGCAGGCGATGCGGAACAAATGGCCGCGGCGGCGAAAGCAAGCCGCGAGCTGAAAATCGGTGAGGTAAGCACGGCTATTCTGCGCGCCGTTCTTGTCTTGCGCATAGAGCCAGTTCTGCTCCTTGGCGAGATCGTTATGGGCAATGCCGGCGCGATGCAGTGCGCGCAATGCGGCTTTCGCCGAGCGGAAATACGTGGCGTCGCCATGCGGCTTGGCGATATGCAGCGGCACGCCGTCGATCCAGCCGCGCACCAGCGCGCGGCGTCCGGCGAAGAGCAGCGTCGGCGCGACGCCGAGCGATTTGGCGCGAGCCAGCGCCTTCTTCTCGCGGCGGAACAGTTCAAAGGCGAGCGGCCGGCTCCACCACGGCACCTCGTCGAGGCGGCGCAGCACGGCGTCGATGTCACCCTGGTCGGTGCGAAAGCGGCCGCGTTCGATGGTCGAAAACACATCGCGCTTGAGGATAGTGCCGCTGTGCCAGCGGTCGCCGAGTTCGGTGTCGTTCATGCGCGAGCTTTTAGAGCATGATCCCGAAAAGTGGAAACCGGTTTTCGGACAAGATCATGCTCAAGAGAGCTCCAGTCATGAGGCGGCAAAGAGGAAACCGGCCTATTCAGCCGCCGCCGGCAGGGCGCCGGCGAGCCAGGTCTCGAGGTCGCTGAGCGCACGGGTGCAGAGCGCGCGCTTCTTCGCCACCGCCTTGGCCGGGCCGCGCAGCCGCTTGCCGTCGTTATCATGCGCCGGCGGCGAGGCGAGCGGCGGGAACAGGCCGAAATTGACGTTCATCGGCTGGAACGAGCCTGGCCCGGCATCGATGGTCTCGATATGGCCGCCGGTGATATGGCCGAGCAGCGCGCCATGCGCGGTCGACGGCGGCGGCACGAAGGGCCGCTCGCCGAGCCGCTCGGCGGCGGCGAAACGTCCGGCAAGAAGGCCGATGGCGGCCGACTCGACATAGCCCTCGCAGCCGGTGATCTGGCCGGCAAAGCGCAGCCGCGGCTCGGCTTTGAGCCGCAGCGTCTCGTCGAGCAGCTTTGGCGAATTCAGAAACGTGTTGCGATGCAGCCCGCCGAGCCGCGCAAATTCGGCGCGCTCGAGGCCGGGGATCGTGCGGAAGACCTGGACCTGTTCGGCGTGGCGGAGCTTGGTCTGGAAGCCGACCATGTTGAACAGCGAGCCGAGCTTGTTGTCCTGGCGCAATTGCACTACGGCATAAGGCTTACGATCGGGCGCATTCGGATTGGTGAGGCCGAACGGCTTCATTGGCCCGTGGCGCAGCGTCTCGCGGCCGCGCTCGGCCATGACCTCGATCGGCAGGCAGCCGTCGAAATAAGGCGTCGCGATCTCGAACTCGTGGAACGTGGTCTTGTCACCCGCCAACAGCGCATCGACGAATGCCTCGTACTGTTCGCGCGTCAGCGGGCAGTTGATGTAGTCGGCGCCGGTGCCGCCGGGGCCCGGCTTGTCGTAGCGCGACTGAAACCAGGCGACGTCAAAATCGATCGTGTCGCGATGCACGATCGGCGCGATCGCATCGAAGAAGGCGAGCGCGTTCTCGCCGCTCAGCTTGCGGATGAATTCGGCAAGCGCCGGCGAAGTGAGCGGGCCGGTGGCAACGATCACGCTGTCCCATTCGGCGGGCGGCGTGGCGACCTCGGCGCGATCGATCTCGACCAGCGGTTCGGCTTCGAGCGCCGCGGTGATCTCCGCGGCAAAGCCGTCGCGATCAACCGCGAGCGCACTGCCGGCGGGCAGCTTGTGGGCGTCGGCGGCGCGCATGATCAGTGAGCCACAACGCCGCATTTCGGCATGCAGCACGCCGATCGCGCTTCCTTCCGCATCATCGGAGCGGAACGAGTTCGAACAGACGAGCTCGGCGAATTGTCCGGTCTTGTGAACCGGCGTGGCGTGCAGCGGCCGCATTTCATGCAGCACCACGGCTACGCCGCGGCGCGCCAATTGCCACGCCGCTTCCGCGCCCGACAGTCCGCCGCCAATGACGTGAACCGGGTTGCGCACCGCCGCGACACGGCGGATCGACCGCAAATCTTGCCGCAAATCCTGCATCATGCCGCCCTAATTAGGCGTCCCGGTGCGAAGAAACAACAGCGGGGGACAAACATGAACCGCGCCGGTGTTTATACCTGTCACTGTAGCGTGGGGAACTCCGCATGCTGGATATCGCCAACGCGGCACCGCGCGATACGGTCGCCGCGGGCTTCGATGTTGAAATTCTCTCAGTTGCCACGGCAAACCCACCCTATCGATTGAACCAGGCCGAAGCCGCGGCGCGTGCGCGGGAGCTTTATCCGCATCTGAAAAAGCTGTGGCGGCTCTACGACAATACCCGCATCGAGACGCGCTACAATTGCGAGCCGATCGATTGGTATCTGCGGCCGCATAGCTGGGAAGAACGCACCGCGTCGTTTCAAAGGAACGCGCTCGATCTTTTGGAACAGCTGACGCGCGAGACGACAGCGGCGGCCGGCGTGGAACTCGGCGCGATCGACATGATCGTGACCAACACGGTGACCGGGCTTGCGGTGCCGAGCCTCGACGCTAGGCTGATCAACCGGCTCGGGCTGTCGCCCGCCGTCGAACGGCTGCCGATGTTCGGTCTCGGCTGCGGCGCCGGCGTCGCCGGCTTGGCGCGCGCCACGCGGCTTGCGCAGGCGAGCGACGGCGCGCATGTGCTGTTTCTCACCGTCGATCTGTGCAGCCTGTGCATGCGCGTCAACGATCCGAGTCCGTCGATGTTCGTTTCGACATCGCTGTTCGGCGACGGCGCGGCCGGCGTGCTGTTGCGCAATACGCGGCGAAGCCGGCACGGCGCAGGTGACGACGCGAAGGGCGCTGGCCCGCGAATTCTCGCCGCCGGCGAATGGTGCTGGCGCGGCACCGAGCACATCATGGGCTGGGATATCAAAGACGACGGCTTCGGCATCGTGCTCAGTCCGGAATTGCCGGCGCTGATGAGCGCGGAGCTCAGGCCTGCGGTGGAGAATTTTCTCGACCGCAACGGCTTTCGTCTCTCCGATCTCGACGGATTTCTGTTCCATCCCGGCGGCCGGCGGCTTCTTGAAACGGCCGAGCAGGTGCTGGGGCTTGCGCCCGAACAGCTCGAACATTCCTGGGAGGTGCTGCGCCGCTACGGCAATATGTCGTCGGCCACGGTCCTGTTCGTGCTCGAACGCGCCTTGAAAGCCGGCGCGCGGGGGCGGCATCTGCTTGCGGCTTTTGGGCCGGGCTTTTCCGCGTATTTCGTGGTGGTCGATCTGTGATGCATGCCGGTTGGATACTGCTCGCTTACGTCACGGTGCAACGCGTCGTGGAACTGTGGTGGGCGAAACGGAATGAAGCTCGGCTTTTGGCCGCGGGAGGCGTCGAACACGGCCGGTCGCATCTGCCGCTGATGCAGCTTTTGCATGCAGCCTGGCTCCTCGGCCTGTGGGGGCTGGCCTACGATCATGCCGTTGGGCCGATATTCCTCGCGCTGTTCGTCCTTCTCCAGACCGGCCGCTTTTGGGTGCTGGCCACACTCGGGCGGCGCTGGACCATCCGCGTCATCGCCGTGGCCGGCGAAAAGCTCGTGGTGAGGGGCCCTTATCGCTGGCTGCGCCATCCGAATTACGCCGTCGTGATCGGCGAGATCGCGGTCGTGCCTTTGGCACTGGGCCTGCCGGTCTATGCGCTGGTGTTCTCGGCGCTCAATGCCATTGTGCTCTCGATTCGCATCCCGCAGGAAAACGCCGCGCTCGCGGTGAACGCATTCGACGGCCGCCGCTAAGGGCTCTTGCACGGCTTAGGAAGGCCGGTTGGCGCGATATGGCCGCTCTGCTATAGCCTCGCCCGAAGATCAGGGTTTTTCAGGCTGCCCGCCGATGTCCGTCGATGCCGATACCGTCCGCCGCGTCGCCCATCTCGCCCGCATTGCGGTTGCGGACGACGAGGTGGAGAATCTCAAGGGCGAGCTCAACGCCATTCTCGCCTTCATCGAGCAGCTTGCGGAGGTCGATGTGACAGGCGTCGAGCCGATGACCTCGGTGACCCCCATGGCCATGAAGATGCGGCACGACGAGGTCACCGACGGCAACAAGGCTGACGCGGTGATTGCCAATGCCCCGGCGCACGAGCATCATTTCTTCCTGGTGCCGAAGGTGGTCGAATAATGTGCTTGGCCTGCGAACAGGACGCGATCTGGCTCGCTTATCTCGACAGTCAGGGCTTGCTGAAGCCTGACGATCCTGCCGCCGTGGACGAGCTGTTCTCGGCGTTTCCGGTACAGCCCTTGCCGGTCCAGCCCGAATGGGACGCGCCGACGCCCGAAGCACCGGCGGATGCCGTGGCAAAATCGGCCGCACCCAAACCTGCTGCGACAAAACCGGCTGCAACGAATCCGTTCTCTTGCGACGATCCTACTGCTGAATGACCGATCTCACTTCGCTCACCTTGGCGCAGGCGCGCGACGCCCTGCGCGAGAAGAAGTTTTCCGCAGCCGAACTCGTCGACGCGCATCTTGCTGCGATCGCGAAGGCGCGGGCGCTGAACGCCTTCGTGCTGGAGACGCCGGACCGCGCCCGCGCGATGGCGCGTGCGTCCGACGCCAAGCTTGCGAAAGGCGAGGGCGGTGCGCTCGAAGGCCTGCCGCTCGGCATCAAGGATCTGTTTTGCACCGACGGCGTGCGCACCACGGCCTGTTCGCACATCCTCGATAATTTCGTGCCGCCCTACGAGTCGACGGTCACCGCCAATCTGTGGCGCGACGGCGCGGTGCTGCTCGGCAAGCTCAACAATGACGAATTCGCCATGGGCTCGTCGAACGAGACGTCGTATTTCGGTCCCGTGGTGTCGCCGTGGCGGCGCCAAGGCTCCGATGCGAAGCTCGTTCCCGGCGGCTCGTCGGGCGGCTCGGCCGCTGCGGTCGCGGCTAACCTCTGCCTCGGCGCGACCGGAACCGATACCGGCGGCTCGATCCGCCAGCCGGCGGCCTTCTGCGGCATCGTCGGATTGAAGCCAACTTATGGCCGCTGCTCGCGCTGGGGCATCGTTGCCTTTGCGTCCTCGCTCGACCAGGCCGGCCCGTTTGCGCGCACGGTGCGCGACAGCGCGATGCTGTTGCGCGCGATGGCCGGTCCCGACCCCAAAGATACGACCTGCGCCGATCTGCCGGTGCCGGACTATGAGAAAGCGGTCGGCGCTTCGGTCAAAGGCATGCGCATCGGCATCCCCAAGGAATACCGGATGGACGGCATGGCGCCGGAGATCGAAACGCTGTGGGCGCAAGGCGCGCAATGGCTCAAGGACGCCGGCGCCGAGCTCGTCGATATTTCGCTGCCGATGACCAAATACGCGCTGCCGGCCTATTACATCGTGGCGCCGGCGGAAGCTTCGTCCAATCTCGCGCGCTATGACGGCGTCCGCTATGGCCTGCGTGTTCCGGGCCGCGATATCATCGACATGTACGAGCACACCCGCGCCGCGGGCTTCGGCAAGGAAGTGCGCCGCCGCATCATGATCGGCACCTATGTGCTCTCCGCCGGCTATTACGACGCCTATTATCTGCAAGCGCAGAAAGTGCGCACCTTGATCAAGCGCGATTTCGAAAAATGCTTTGCCGAAGGCGTCAATGCCATTCTGACGCCGGCGACGCCGTCGGCTGCCTTTGCGATCGGCGAGAAGGGCCAGGCCGATCCGATCGAAATGTATCTCAACGACGTCTTCACCGTGACCGTGAACATGGCCGGCCTGCCGGGCATCGCGGTGCCGGGCGGACTTGACGCACAAGGCCTGCCGCTCGGCCTGCAGCTGATCGGCCGGCCGTTCGAGGAAGAAACGCTGTTCGCGCTCGGCAATGTCGTCGAGCAGGCGGCGGGGCGCTTCACGCCACAGACGTGGTGGAGCTGAAGCACTTACTCCGTGCCGGCAAGGCCGGCGTTCTTCACGACCTGGCCCCAACGCGCCTGTTCGGCATCGATGAAGTCTTGCAGCTTGTCCGGCGGCGGGCTCGATTGCGGCACCATGCCGAGCGCGAGCATTTGCTTGCGCAGGACTTCGTCGGCCAGCACCGCGCGAAACGCCTCATAGAGCTTGGCGACGATTGGATCGGGCGTGTGCGCCGGCGCGACCACCATGCCCCAGCCCGTGGCGTCGAAGCCCGGCACGCCGACCTCGCGCAGCGGCGGAATGTCGGGTGCCGAAGGGATCGGCACGGCGGAGGTCTCGCCCAGTGCCCGCACCTTGCCGGCTGCCACCATCGGCAGCGTCGGCGGCAGATCGGCAAACAGCAGCGAAATATGCCCGGCGATCAGATCGGTGAGGGCCGGCGCCGTGCCTTTATAGGGCACGTGAGTCATTTCGACGCCGGTGATGGTCTTGAACATTTCGGCGAACAGCTGGTGCGGCGAGCCGACACCGCCGGAACCGTAAGTCAGCGTGCCCGGATGTTCCTTGGCGTAGCTGATCAGCTCCGCGACGGAATGGATGGGCAGTTCCGGATTGACGACCAGCACGAAAGGATTCTTGGCGACCAGCGCAATCGGCGTGAAATCCTTGTGCGGGTCGTAGGGCAGGCTTTTGTAGAGCGCCGGGCTGATCGCCATGGCCCCGGCTCCGGCCATCAGCAGCGTATAGCCGTCAGGTTTGGCTTTGGCGGCGTCGGCGGTGCCGATGGTCGAGCCGGCGCCCGGCCTGTTCTCGACAACGATGGGCTGGCCGAGCCGGTCGCTGACGCCCGGCGCAAGCTCGCGGCACAGCACGTCGATCGCTCCGGCCGGCGGCCACGGCGCGATGAGGGTGATGCGGCGCGACGGATAGTCGTCGGCGTGACCCGCCTGCAGGGTCAGCAATGCGCCGGCGAAACCGATCAGCAGCTTTTTGCTGTATCGCATGCTTCCCCCCGAATGATTCCGGCGATGTGTTTTGGCGCAGCGTCGCGAGCGGCCGCGCTGCATCGTCCGATCGCTAAAGCATAATTGCGCCGCCGCGGCGGCGGCAACAGGCCTTTAGTGCTAGTCGCGCGAAGCCGGTTACACAGGCGGATGCGGCGGATCGCCCGGCTTGCGGCCGAACGCCTCGATCGTCTCGCTGCGCTGCCGCGGCAGCGCCAGCGGATATTCGCGCTGCAGAAAGCCGATCAGTTTCTCGCGGATCTCGGTGCAAAGGTCGTAAGTCGCGGCATTGTTGTTCGCGGTCAGAAGCGCACGCACTTCGATAGACTGGGCGCTGGCATTGGTGACCTGGACGCTGACCACCTTGCCGTCGGTCTTGGATTGCATGACGAGTTCGGCGGTCTTATCGCGAATGCGATCGATCGGAGCGGAATAGTCGAGATAGAGCACGACCGAGCCGATATTCGACGCCGCCTGCCGCGTCCAATTGTAGAACGGCTGCTGGATGAAATAATTCAGCGGCACGATCAGCCGCCGCAGATCCCACAGCCGGATCACCACATAGGTGGCGTTGATCTCTTCGATCCAGCCGTATTCGTTCTGCACGGTGACGGCGTCTTCGAGCCGGATCGGCTGGGTGACGGCAAGCTGGACGCCGGCGATCAGATTGCTCAGCACCGGTTGCGCGGCAAGCCCGAAGACGACGCCGGCGACGCCGGCCGAGGCGAACAGGCTGACGCCGAATTGCCGCACCGAATCGAAAGTCATCAGTGCGAAGCCGAGCGTCAGGATGACGATGACGGTGTCGAACGCGCGCACCAGCACGCGCACCTGGGTGACGTGCTTGCGCGCCATCAGATTGTCGTCGACATCCATGCGGAAGCGCAGCAGATAAAAATTGGCGCCGATCTGCAGTGCGGTCAGCGCGATCCAGCCGACCAGACAGATGGTGGCGAGCGTCAGGATCTTGCCGAAGATATTCGCGGTGTCGGCGGCGACCGGAGCCGCCGGCAGGCTGATCGCCAGCGCGACGATGAGGAAGGCCAATCGGGTCGGGTCCTTGGTCGCTTCAAGGATGGTGCCGAAATAGGACGGCCGGCCGCGCAACAGCCGCCGCAAGGTGACGAGGATTGCGGCATGGAGCAGCCATGCCACGGCAAGCGCGATGACAACGATGAGGAGCGATATCGCCCAAGCCGGCGCGAAGGAGAATGTGTCGCGCAAGCCCGTCAATTCGGCCTGCAGATTATGCGTGATGTCCTGCCACATGCCTTAAAATATACATGCCTTAAAATACATGGCTTAAAATATAACCGAAAACGGTGCGGCCGCCGGTAGCTACGCGAACGCAGAGAGCCGGCCGGTAGCTGCGCGAACGCACCGGCCGGGTGGATCCAGCCGCGCGCTAGACACCGCTACAATGAGATGGCATCAAGGCCTTCAGCGAACAGGCGGCCATATATGAAGACTTTGAAGACTTTCCTGGTGCGCACGTTCACCTGGTGGAACGGTCAGACCTTTGGCACGCAGTGGTGGACGTGGCTCTACGGCGAGTTCGTCGGCGAGGACGAATTCGGCAACCGCTATTTCCGGACCAAGGGCGGCAAGATCGATCCGACGCTCGGTCTCGAGCGCCGCTGGGTGATCTATAACGGCATTGCCGAGGCCACGATGATACCGACGGGCTGGCACGGCTGGATGCACCACATCACGGACGTGCCGCCGACGCAGGAACAGGTGACGGTTCGGCCCTGGGAAGAGCCGCATCGGCCTAATCTGACCGGGACGCCCTGGGCCTACCGGCCGAGCGGCTCGACCTTGGCGCAGGGCCGCCGCCCTCAAGCCACCGGCGACTACAAGGCCTGGGTGCCGGGAAATCAGTGAGTGCCGATTCCGGGCCTGATCGGCGGAACCGTCCGTTCTGCCGATCCCTGGAAATGCCTTATTCGACGTGTTAACCGGGCCGTCTGGGGGAACCAGCTCACCGGACTTTCTTGTCGGATCGGGCGCTTACGAGCGTCCGGCCATGTCGCGCAACGAACAGTCGAGCGCAGCGTTTTGATGGCCCGTATCGCCGCACTTTTGGTCGCGATCCCGATCTTTGCCGCGTCGCAGGCGCAGGCGCAGTTCGGCGGTATTTTCAACAACGATTTGCCGCCGCGGCCGCCCGGCAGCGTGCCCGGATTCCCGGCGCAGCCGCCGCCGGTGGGGTATCCGGGTCAGCAGCAATATTCGCCGCCGCCACAATACCAGCAGCCCGCACCGCCGCAGCAGGCGTCACGCCCGCCGCAGAGCAACATCCAGGCGCGCCCCTTGGCGCCGCCTCCGGGCGCCACCAGCGCTCCGCCGCCGCAGCAGGCCAGCGTGCCGCCGCGTCCGCTGCCGGCGCCGGCCAATCCGCCGCCGCCCGAGCCGGCCGATACCTCGCCGCAGTCTGACGACACTGTGGTCACCTATACGCCCTCGCAAAAGATCGAAAACCGGCGGGCGGTCTTCTCCGGCCTCGACAAGATCACCGGCCGCATCATCTCGTTCGATGCGGCGATCGGCGAAACAGTGCAGTTCGGCGCGCTGCAGGTGACGGCGCGGGCCTGCAATACGCGCCCGCCGACCGAGCCGACCAATACCGACGCCTTCGTCGAGGTCGACGAGGTGACGCTGCAGGGCGAGATCAAGCGCATCTTCACCGGCTGGATGTTCGCGGCGTCGCCCGGCCTGCATGCGGTCGAGCATCCGATCTATGACGTGTGGCTGACGGATTGCGCCCAACCGGTCGGCGGCGCGGTCGCGCAATCGGCTCCGCCGCTTCCGGCCGCAGGCGCGCCGGCGTCGGGCGCAACGCAGGCCAAGGCGCGTCAGGCGGCGCCGAAAATTCAGCCGCTGCCGTCTTCGGCGCCCGCGCCGGTCACCGACGACTGATCGGCAAGATTTCTTTGTTTGAGCATGATCTTTTCCGAAAACCGGTTTCCACTTTTCGGGATCATGCTCGAGCTTACGCGCCGTCGGTTCAGGCCATCACTGCTTGGCAAGATTCTTGAGAACCGCGTCGCCAGATATCGGCTGATCAATCGGCAGCGCGGCAAAATCCGCTTCGCCGACCAGCGCTGCATCGAGAAGCTTGTGATAAGCCGGCCGCGGCACTTCGACGGCGCCGAAAGTTTTCAGATGCGCGGTGACGAATTGCGTGTCGAGCAGCCGATACTCGCCGGCCTTGAGCCGCGCCACCAGATGCACCAGCGCCACCTTGGACGCGTCGCGCACGGTGTGGAACATGCTCTCGCCGAAAAACGCGCGGCCGAGACTGACGCCATAGAGGCCGCCGACGAGCTGGCCGTCCTCATAGACTTCGACGGTATGGCAATCGCCGCGGTCGTAGAGCCGGCGGTAGAGATTGCGAATGCGGCTATTGATCCAGGTTCGCGTGCGGCCGGGCGCGGGTTCCGCGCAGCCGGTGATGACGGCATCGAAATCACGGTCGACCAGGACGGCGAAGCGGTCGGAGCGGACGGTGCGCGCCAGACGGTCGGCGACGTGAAACCGGTCGAGCGGGATGACGCCGCGGCGTTCCGGCTCGATCCAATAGAGCGCCGGGTCGTCGGCGCTCTCGGCCATGGGAAAAATGCCGCAGGAATAGGCCTTGAGCAGCACTTCGGGCGTGATGTCGATGAGTGCGGACTCGCGGCTGGCCATGAGATTTTTTAACCGGCTCGGCGCTTCCGGTTCAAGCGGGGGGCGCTTGGGGTGCGGCAATTAACCAGTCGCAAAGCATCAGTCGCTACCATTTTCGGAGACCTTGAACCCTTTTCGGCGGCTCGCGTTGCGCCAAGGGACTCAAAGACGCCGCTGGAACGGCGTTCGTATCGGATGAATGGGGCTTTGCTGCCATGACGTCCAGCAAATCTGGAATCGCGCCGGTCCATGTACTGTTTGTCGAGGACGAGTTCCTCATCAGCGAATGGGTGGCGCAAGCGCTGTCGGAACAGGGTTTCCACGTGCAAGCGGTGAGCAGTGCGGCCGAGGCGCTGCGGGTATTGCGCTGCGACCCGGTCGACGTGCTCTTCACCGACATCAACCTGCTGGGTGACATGGACGGAGCGGCTTTGGCGCTGCGGGCGCGGGAAATGCAGCCGCATCTGCCGGTTGTCTATGCCTCGGCGCGCAGCGATGCGATCAAACCGGCGGACCGGGTTCCGGGCTCGGCCTTCGTGCCGAAGCCTTATGAGCCCACCGCAGTGGCGCGCTTGTTGACCGCGGCGCTGCAGGCTTCGGCCGCGGAGCGCGTACCGGCGTAAACAAACAGATTTACTGCGTTAAATCGCCGCGCGCCAAATACTGCTCGAGCCAGTGGATGTGATAGTCGCCGTCGATGATGTCCTTGTCGCGCACCAGCGCGCGGAACAGCGGCAGCGTGGTGTCGATGCCGTCGACGACAAATTCGTCGAGCGCGCGCTTCAATCGCATCAGGCATTCGCTGCGCGTCTTGCCGTGCACGATCAGCTTGCCGACCAGTGAATCGTAATAGGGCGGGATCGTGTAGCCGTGATAGACGGCGGAATCGATCCGCACGCCGAGCCCGCCCGGCGGGTGATAGTGAACGACCTTGCCGGGCGAGGGCCGGAACGTCACCGGGTTCTCGGCATTGATGCGGCACTCGATGGCGTGGCCGGTGAATTTCACGTCGCTCTGCGCCAGCGCGAGATCGGTGCCGGCGGCGACGCGGATCTGCTCGAGGATCAGATCGATATCGGTGATCATCTCGGTCACCGGATGCTCGACCTGAATGCGGGTATTCATCTCGATGAAATAGAACTGGCCGTTCTCGTACAGGAACTCGACGGTGCCGACGCCGAGATATTTGATCTTGCGCATGGCGGCGGCGACGACCTCGCCGATCTCGTCGCGCATTTGAACGTTCAAGGCTGGCGAGGGGCTTTCCTCCCAGACCTTCTGATGCCGCCGCTGCAAGGAGCAGTCGCGCTCGCCGAGATGGATGGCGCGGCCCTTGCCGTCGCCGAGCACCTGAATTTCGATGTGACGCGGCCGTTCCAGATATTTCTCGACATAGATGGTGTCGTCACCGAAGGCGGCGCGGGCTTCGGCGCGGGCCGCCGCAAGCGCGGGGCCGGCCTCGGCTTCGCTTTTGACGACGCGCATGCCGCGGCCGCCACCGCCGGCGGCCGCCTTGAAGATCACCGGAAAGCCGATCTCGCGCGCCATATCCTGCGCCTGGGTGTCGGACGTCAGTCCGCCGTCGGAGCCGGGCACGACGGGAATGCCGAGGTCCTTGGCGGCGCGCTTGGCGGCGATCTTGTCGCCCATCAGGCGGATATGTTCGGGGCGCGGCCCGATGAAATGCAGATTGTGCTCGCCGAGGATTTCGGCAAAGCGCGCATTTTCCGACAAGAAGCCGTAGCCCGGATGCACCGCGTCGGCGCCGGTGATCTCGCAGGCCGCCAATAGCGCCGGCACATTGAGGTAGCTGTCTTTGGCCGGCGGCGGCCCGATGCAGACGCTCTCGTCGGCAAGCCGCACATGCATCGCCGATTCGTCGGCCGTCGAATGCACGGCCACGGTGGCGATGCCGAGTTCCTTGCAGGCGCGCAGCACCCGCAGTGCGATCTCTCCCCGATTGGCGATCAGAATCTTGTCGAACATGGCGAGCGCCGCCGCACTATTCGATGATCATGAGCGGTTCGCCAAACTCCACCGGCTGGCCGTTCTCGACGAGAATCTGCGTCACCGTGCCGGACCGCGGCGCGGGAATCTGATTCATCGTCTTCATGGCCTCGATGATGATGAGCGTATCGCCGGCCTTCACCTGGCTGCCGACGTCGACGAAAGGTTTCGCATCCGGCGCCGGCGCCAGATAGGCCGTGCCGACCATCGGCGATGTGACGGCGCCGGGATGCTGTGCCGGATCGGCATTTTCCGCAGCCGGCGCGGGGCGCGGCGTCTCGGCGACCCATCCGCGGCCCATCGGCGCGCCATGGCGGGCGACGCGGATCGAGGTGCCGTCGCGCTCGTATTCGATTTCGGTGAGGCCGGTTTCGTCGAGCAGCTTCGCCAGTTCGCGGATCACATCGTGATCGACGGCCGGCGGTTCCGTGGTGTCAGGGGTCCCGGGCTTGCGCGCCACGATCACTCCTTGATCATTCTTTGGCGCCGATCATGCGGGCGAGGCCGGTAATGGCCAGCGCATAGCCATCGACACCGAAGCCGCAGATGACGGCGCGCGCGGTCTTCGACACATAGGAGCTGTGACGAAATTCCTCGCGCGCATGAATATTGCTGATATGGACTTCGATCACCGGCGCTTCCATGGTCATCAGCGCATCGAGGATCGCGATCGATGTCGTGGTGAATCCCGCCGGATTGAGCAACAGGCCGGCCGCCTTTTCGGCGCGGGCCTCCTGAATCCAGTCGACGATCTGACCTTCATGATTGGATTGCCGGAACACCACCGCAAGGCCGTGCTGCTGCGCCGTGGCGTGGCACAGCTTCTCCACGTCGGCGAGCGTTGCGCGGCCGTAGATATGCGGCTCGCGGGTGCCGAGCAGATTGAGATTGGGTCCGTTGAGGACGTAGATGGTCTTCGACATTTGCGAGGGCTGAACCGGCTGTCGGCGCGGCTCCATGGCCCGCGCCGGGTGCGTTTATAGGGAAGGCTCTCGCAAAGGGGAAGCCGGGAGGCAGATCAGCCTGCCGGGCCGGCGGGATTTCTCCCTGAACCGGCCGGCATTTCGGGCGTTTAGGCCTGCTGCTTACTTCTTGTCGGCGGCTTTGCCGGCAGGTTGGTCGGGGCTGAGCTTTGCCTTGAGTTCGTCGACGCCGACCGCGCCGACGACGACCTCGCCGCCGATCACATAACTTGGCGTGCCGTTCACGCCGAGCGCGTCAGCAAGCTTCATGTTCTCGTCGATGGTGGTCTTCACCTCGGGGCTGTCCATGTCCTTTTCGAGGCGGGCCATGTCGAAGCCGACTTCCTTGGCCACAGCGAGCGCGCGCGCCTTATCGGCGGCGCCGCGGCCGCCGAGCAGCTTCTGGTGGAACTCCATGTATTTCTTGCCGGTCGGATCCTGCATGCGGGCGGCGACCGCGACGTGAGCGGCCTCGACCGAGCCGTCGCCGAGCACCGGGAATTCCTTGAGCACGAAGCGCAGATTCGGATTGGCGCTGAGCAGGCTCATCATGTCGGGCAAAGCGCGCTTACAGAACGCGCAATTGTAATCGAAGAACTCGACCATGGTGACATTGCCCTGCGGATTGCCGAGCACGACCTGGTGCGCCGAATTGAAGATCGTCGCATTGTTGTCCTTGATCGTCGTCCGCGCCTTCTCGGCGTCGGCTTCCTTCTGCCGCTTGTCGAGGGCGTCGAGCGCGTCCTGAACGATCTCCGGATGCGCGGCGATATAGTTTTTGACGAGAATGCCGATCGCCTGCTGCTGGTCGGCGCTCAATATCTGGGTCGAGACCGGTTGCGGGGCCGAATTGTCCGCCGCGGGCGCCGCTGCTGCCGGCACGGGGGTCGACGCCGGCGTCGAAGACGTTTCCGCCACTGCCGGCAGTGCCGCGAAGGCCGCCGCGGCCAAGCTTGCAAAAAGTATCGGATTGCGGCGTGCCGAAATCAGATTTTTCATTGAGGCTGTCCTGTCATTTGGGGCGGTTCGGTTGATGTGCTCATTTGAAACTTGAAGAGCGGGTTGTCATGCTGGTTCTTGTTATAGGCAACGATATCGTCGGCCCGCACCCAGCCCGGCGATCCGACCGGGAAGCGCAGCTTCGCGCGGTCGGCGAGTTCGCGCGCGGTCTTGTTGTCACCGCGGGCGAAGGCGGCCTGCGCCGAGGCAAGATCGGCGTCGGCGAGGTCGTTCTTGCGGCCGTAAGCCATCGCCAGCGTGGTATAGGCGTCGGCGGCTTCCGGCTCCTTGAGCAGCGCCGTGTGCAGCAGTGGGATCGCTTCTTCGGCCAATTTGGGATCGTCGGTGGCGACCATGGCCTGCGACAGCAGGATTTGAATCAGCGCCGGATTCGGCGCGATCGCCACGGCGTGGCGCAACGGCGCGATCGCCTCGGCCGGATGCGCGCCTTCAAGCAGCGCCTGGCCCTTGAGCTCATAGAAATAGGGATTGTTCGGCATCGCCACGATCAGGCCGTCGATCTGGGAGATGGCGCTTTGCAGGCCGCCGAAGCGATAGGCCGAAATGGCGCGCGCGTAGCGTGCAGGCAGGCTGGTATCGCTCAGCGGATAATGCGTCAGCACGACATTGGGCCGTTCGGAAAAGCCGTAGAGCTTGGCCCGCATCATGTCGTGGCGGAATTGCAGGTCCGGCGGATCTTTCTTGTCCCAATACTGGTTGTGCACGAGCGTCGCCAAAGCATCCATGCGCTCCTGCGGCATCGGGTGGTTCTGCGCATAGGGATTGGCGCCGTGCGCCGCGAACAGCGAATTGTCGGCGAATCTCTTGAACGTATCGTACATGCCCTTCGCCGACTGGCCGCTCAGGGTGAGAAAGCGGACGCCCGCGCGGTCGGCGGATTCTTCTTGCGCGCGCTGATAGGACAACAGCGAACTCATGGCCAAGGACTGCGGCGCGGAGAATACGGCGCTGCCGGCATTGCCCAGGCCGGTATTGCCGTGGCCGGCCACCATGGCGGCTGCGCCGAGCAGCATGCCGATGATCATGGCGGTCTGCGCATTGGCCAGTTCCTGGCGAATCTTCGACAGATGGCCGCCGACGATGTGACCGGTCTCGTGGGCGAACACGCCGATCATCTGGTTCGGCGTCGTGGCTTCCTTCAGCGCGCCGAGATTGACGAAAATCCGGTGCGCATCCATCACGAAGGCGTTGAACGAATTGTCGTTGATGATGACGACCTGGATATTCTGATTGCTCAGCCCGGCGACCTTGAAAATCGGCGCAGTATAATCGCGCATCAGCTGCTCGGTTTCGGCGTCGCGGATCATCGGGATTCCGGCCGAGATTCCGGTCTGCGCGTGCACCGGCACGTTCGCCGGTATGGCCGACAGCGCAAACGCCGCCGCCGTGACCATGGCAACGGCGCGCGATGCTGGTCTCACCGGCCGCACCTTGCTAGGAGATCGAACAACAGTCATGTGAGGCGAACAGTCCCTGCACCCCGGCCTGCAAGCTATGGATCGATGAAGTTTCGGTCAACACGCAGTCGGCACGCTACGGGTGGCTAGCTGCAGCCCTAGAAACCCACTGAATGCGGCATCAGCGGGGCGAAATCGCAGGCGCGCGGCCCCCTGTTTACGCGCGAATTTGTGATAGCAATTATGATGAGAATTCTTGGGTCCGAGTGATGCTCGAAAAGGCGAAAGACCCACTCTTGAGGAACTTGGTCGAGCCGTCCGGCCGGAGCGGCGTGCCGCCATTTATGGTGATGGACGTCATGGCGGCCGCGGCGCGGCTCGAGGCGCAAGGCCGGCGGATCATCCACATGGAGGTCGGCCAGCCGGCGGTGGGGGCGCCATCGCTGGCGATCGCCGCCGTGCGCGCGGCGCTGACGAGCGGTCCGCACGGCTACACCGAGACGCTCGGCTTGGCCTCATTGCGGCGGCGGATCGCGCGCGCTTATGCCGAGTGGCACGGACTCGATGTCGCTCCCGAACGCATCGTCGTCACGACAGGGTCCTCCGCGGGCTTCATGCTCGCCTTTCTCGCGGCCTTCGACGCCGGCGATCGGGTCGCGGTGGCGCTGCCGGGCTATCCGCCGTATCGGCATATTCTCGCGGCGCTGGGCTGCGAGGCGGTCGGCATCGAAACGGCGGCAGCGACACGCTGGTCGCTCACCGGCGAGAGCCTTCTCGCGGCCCATCGCAAGAGGCCGCTCAAGGGGCTGATCGTCGCGTCGCCGGCCAATCCGACCGGAACGATGATGACCGGCGAGGCGCTCGCCGAACTGATCCGCTGCGCCGAAGACGCCGGCATTGCCGTCATCTCCGATGAAATCTATCACGGCCTCGATTATGCGTTCGCGGCGCAGAGCGCCGCGCAGGTCTCATCCGACGCGATCATCATCAATTCGTTTTCCAAATATTTCTGCATGACCGGCTGGCGCATCGGCTGGATGGTGGTGCCGCCGGGCTTGGTGCGCGCGGTCGAACGCTTGCAGCAAAACCTTGCGATTTCGGTGCCGACTTTGTCGCAGATCGCGGCCGAAGCCGCCTTCGACGGCCGCGATGAGCTCGAAGCGATCAAGCACAGCTACGAGGACAATCGCCGCATTCTGGTTGAGGGGCTGCCGCGCGCCGGATTGAGCTCGTTTCTGCCGGTCGACGGCGCGTTTTATCTTTACGCCGACATTTCGCGCTTCGCCGATGACAGTTACGCCTTCGCCACCCGCATGCTGGAGGAAGCCGGCGTCGCCGCGACCCCCGGCGTCGATTTCGATCCGGTGCACGGCCGGCAATTCCTGCGGCTATGTTACGCCGGATCGCGCGAAGATATGCACGAAGCGGTGGCGCGGATCGGGCAGTGGCTTGCCGGCAAGGCCGGGGGCAAGACGCCGTGAGCCAGTCCGAAAGCGCGCTCGTGCTGTTTTCCGGCGGTCAGGACTCGACGGTATGTCTCGCCTGGGCGCTGGAAAGCTTCGGCCGGGTCGAGACCATCGGTTTCGACTATGGCCAGCGCCACGCCGTCGAGCTCGACGTGCGGCCGAAAGTGCGCGACGGCCTGAAAGCGCTGTCGGACAAGTGGCGCAGCGGTCTGGGCGACGATCATCTGGTGAAGCTCGACGCGCTGTCGGCGATTTCCGAAACCGCGCTCACACGCGATGTCGCGATCGAAGTTGCGGAATCCGGCCTGCCCACGACCTTCGTGCCGGGGCGCAATCTGGTCTTCTTCACTTTTGCCGGCGCGCTCGCCTATCGCCGCGGCATCAAGCACATCGTCGCCGGCATGTGCGAGACCGACTATTCCGGCTATCCGGACTGCCGCGACGATACGATCAAGGCCATGCAGCTCGCGCTGACGCTCGGCATGGACCGCCGCTTCGTCATCCATACGCCGCTGATGTGGGTCGACAAGGCGGCGACCTTCGCCATGGCCAATGAGCTCGGCGGCCAGACGCTGATCGATCTTCTTCTCGCCGAGACCCACACCTGCTATCTCGGCGATCGGGAAAACCGCCAGGAATGGGGCTTCGGCTGCGGCACCTGTCCGGCCTGCCGGCTGCGCGCCGAGGGTTATGCGAAATGGAAAGCGCAATCATGAAGCTCGACCGGCAGCGCCGGCGCGAAGGCGTGCTGTTTCTCGTTCTTTTTGCGCTCACTATTCCTTTGGCCAATTGGCTGATCGGTCATGTCGGGACTTCTTGCGCGACGCCGCAGGGCCCCTGCGTCGTGCCGGTGGCGCCCGGCCTCATGGCGCCGTCGGGCGTGATGCTGGCCGGCGTAGCGCTGGTGTTGCGCGATCTGGTGCAGCGGCGGCTCGGCACCGGACTTTCCGCTCTGGCGGTTCTGTTCGGCAGCGCGCTATCGGCGTTGCTCGCGCCGGCGTCGCTGGTGATCGCGTCGGCGACGGCGTTTCTCCTGTCCGAATTTGCCGATCTTGCAGTCTATACGCCCTTGGCGCGCCGCCGCTTGGTGGCCGCGGTGATTGCTTCGAGCCTGGTCGGGCTCGTCGTCGATTCGATTGTGTTTCTTTGGCTCGCCTTCGGCTCGCTCGATTTTCTGCCCGGGCAGGTCGTCGGTAAATCCTGGATGGTGCTGTTGTCGATTCCGTTCGTGACCTGGCTGCGCCGCCGCGACCAGCGGCTTGGCATCGAGCCGGCGTAAATCTCCGCGGCGAGGCAGGTTCCTCAGCGAGGCAATGATGAGCGATCCTCTGTTCGACATTCTGCGCAAAGTCACGACCGCAACCATCACCACGATGCTGCTGAAAAAGGGCATCCGGCGCTGCTGGATGAACGGGGCGAAGCCTTTGGTTCCGGGCGGCGAACGGCTGGTCGGTCCGGCTTTCACGCTGCGCTTCGTGCCGGTGCGCGAAGACCTGGCGACGCCGGAAAGCTGGGCGAGCCCGATTTCGACCCGCGCCGCGATCGAAGCCATGCCGGCAGGCGCTATCGCCGTGGCCGACGCGATGGGCGTGCAGAGCGCCGGCATATTCGGTGACATTCTTTGCGCGCGCATGCACAAGCGCAATGTCGCGGCTTTGGTCACCGATGGCGTGATGCGCGATCTCACCGGCGTGCTGATGAGCAAGCTTCCGGTCTGGTGCTCGGGCGTCGCCGCGCCGGCTTCGGTGAACGGCCTGACTTTTGTCGGCTGGCAGGAGCCGATCGCCTGCGGCGGCTGCGCGATCTTTCCCAACGATGTCATTGTCGTCGATGACGACGGCGCTGTCGTCATCCCGCAGGCGCTCGTTGAATTTGTCGCCCACGACGGCGCCGAGCACGAGCTTTATGAAAGCTGGGTGTTCACCGAAGTGGAGAAGGGCGTACAGCTCCCGGGACTTTATCCGCCGAACGACGAAGCCAAAGCGCGCTACGCCGCGTGGCGCAAGTCGCGCGGTTAGAACATGTTTTTTATCCTCTCCAAGCTCCTCGGCTTTATTGTTCTGCCGTCGAATCTCGTCGTCGAGATCGGGCTCATTGGCATCGTCCTGCTGCTGACGAATTTCCGGCGGCTGGCGAGCTGGCTGATCGTGACCAGCGTCGTGCTGACCGCCTTGGTCGGCTTCTCGCCGCTCGGCAATCTTCTGATCCTGCCGCTCGAGCAGCGTTTCCCGCCCTGGGATTCCTCGCGCGGCGCGCCCGACGGCATCGTCGTGCTCGGCGGCTCGATCCTCCCCGAAATCGCGGCGCGGCGCGGCGACGAGTTAGGACTTAACGAGGCTGCCGAACGCATCACCGCGACGGTCGAGCTCGCGCGCAAATATCCCAATGCCCGCATCATCTTTACCGGCGGCAATGCCGCGTTGTTCGAGAGCGTGACGTCTGAAGCCGCCATCGCGGTGCGCCTGTTCGTGGCGCTCGGCGTTTCGCCCGATCGCATCACCGCCGAGGAACAATCGCGCAACACCATCGAGAATGCCGTGTTCTCGGAGCTGATCGCGCAGCCGAAGCCGGGCGAGCGCTGGCTCCTCGTGACATCGGCCTCGCATATGCCACGCGCCATGGCGGTGTTCCGCGCCGCGGGCTTTCCAATCGAAGCCTATCCGGTCGATTACCGCACCCGGGGGCTCGGCGACGCGATGCGGCCGTTTTCGTCGGTCGCTTTCGGCATGGCGCAGACCGATCTCGCGATGCACGAATGGGCCGGCCTCATCGCCTATCGGCTGACCGGCAAAACCGACGAGTTCTTTCCCGGGCCCTGACTGCTGCGTTGCGAAAGAAAGCCTTTCTAAACCTCAGCTTTTCGAGAAGCGCTAACCACCTCACGGCAAATCCGGCGCGTGGCTTGGCGCAGTCGCGGCCGGCGCCGGCTTTTTACCTGTCCTTCACGTCTCATGTGGAATCGTTCTCCACCGTGTTTCGTCCGATGGGAAGGACAGCGTTATGTCGACGACCGACGTGCCTGCCGATTTCACCGATCAACCGGCAGAAGAACTCGTCGAGGCCCAGTCGGCTTCGAGCAAATGGGCCGAGACCGCACTCACGGTGCTGTTCACCGTCACGGCCGTCTTGTTCGTATCCTTCGTCGCCGTCGTCGCCGGCATCGTCTAAATCAATTTTGCGCTTATGGCGCGGTGCGATTGCCCGATTTGTAGCTTGGATTTTGCTCGCACCAAATCCGCGCTACAACGGCACGGGGATCGTCAATGGCGCTGCGTCTTATCATCGGCAACAAGAACTATTCATCGTGGTCGTTGCGGCCGTGGATCGCCATGAAGGCGGCCGGCATCGCGTTCGGCGAGACCGTGATCTCGCTCGAGGCAAAAGACTTCAAGGCGCGCGTCATGGCGGTGAGCGGGGCGGGCAAAGTGCCGGTGCTGCTCGACGGCGATGTGCGGATTTGGGAATCGCTGGCGATCCTCGAATATCTCGCGGAGAAATTTCCCGCTGCCGGCTTTTGGCCGCACGATCCGGCGGCGCGTGCGCAAGCTCGCGCCGTGGCGTCGGAAATGCACGCGGGCTTTGCGCCGCTGCGCCGGCAATTGCCGATGAATATGTGGCGGCCGGTGAAAGCGCGGGTCTTGGATGCCGAAGCGGTGGCCAATGTCGCACGGATCGACGCGATCTGGAGCGGAGCCTTGGCGAAATCCGGCGGGCCGTTTCTGTTCGGCACATTCGGCGCCGCGGATGCGATGTTCGCGCCGATCGTGTCGCGTTTCCACACTTATGCCATCGCGGTCGGTACCGCGGCGCGATCTTATATGAATGCCGTGATGGCGCTGCCGGCCTGGAGTGAATGGCGTGATGCCGCGCGGCGTGAACCATGGGTATTGCCGCATGACGAAGTCGATTGGCCCGACGTGTTGAAAGAATAATCCGCGTCAGCCGGCCAAGTGCCGTTGGAGCTCCATCAAGAGCGGCTGCTGATAGGCGACGATCTTGGTCACGGCGGCCGGCAGCGCGAAATAGGCAATGCGGTCGACTTCCGGAAAGCTCTGACGCCGGCTTGATTTCGGCGGCCATTCGATCTCGAACGTATTGCTGGCGAACCGCGCCAGATCGAGATCGGCCTCGACTGCGAAGGCGTGGACGATTTTTCCGCTCTTTTGCTTAACGGGGGAAAGCGTGATCAAGTCATCCGCGGTGCCGAAATCGGCAACCAAATTCGTCTCTTCGGTAAATTCGCGGCGTGCGGTCGCCATCAGATCGTCGCCGGGCTCGACCAGGCCTTTGGGAATGGTCCAGGCGCCGTGGTCTTTCTTCGCCCAATAGGGGCCGCCGGGGTGGCCGAGCAGGACCTCCAATTCGTTAACGCGGCGGAACACTAGGAGTTCCGGCGCTGATTTCGACGGTGCGCGGCATTCGCGGGTCCGCTATAAGCTGCGGCTACCTACCGCAGGACATATTGTGCAGGTGTTGCCAAACAGAGCCTCGTCTGCATGATTTTGTCACGATTACGCCCACAATGCCCGCCGCTCACCGGGGCTCGTTAGAGCACATTGGGAGCGGGGGCGAACCGATCCAATTGCTGCACGGGAGCTTGTACCAATGCGATATGGATTTATCGCCGCACTCGCCGCTTTTGCGGTGCTTTTTGCACCAGCCGCCACAGTGACTTCGAAAGCGCGCGCCGAGGACGCGCCGAAGGACGTCAAAGGCCTGTTTTTGATGAGCGACTTCCCCGCGGTGACAGTGCGCCCCGGCGAAACATCAACGGTCAATCTGCGATTACAGAATTACGACATGACCCCTGAGCGTCTGGCGCTGTCGGTGTCGGGCGTTCCGACCGGCTGGACCGCGACCCTGATGGGCGGCGGTCAGCCCGTTGCCGCGGCAATGCCGGCGACCAATGCCAGCGTCTCGCTGGAATTGCGGCTCGACGTGCCGAAGAACGCGCCGAACGGCACGCAGACCATCACGGTTGCGGCCCAAGGCGCGGCATCGAATTTGACGCTGCCGGTCGCCGTCACTCTGGCCAAGGACCTTCCGGCCAAATTGACGCTGACGCCGCAGCTTCCGGAATTGCGCGGCACCTCGAAGTCGAGCTTCGAGTATCAGCTCGGCATCAAGAACGACAGCGGCAAGAAACTGACGGTGAGCCTGTCGGCAGTGGCGCCGCAGAATTTCGACGCGACTTTCACCGAGCAATACGGCTCGCAGGAACTCAATGCGGTGCCGGTCGATGCCGGACAGACCAAGGACGTGAAGCTCAAAGTGACGCCGCCGAACACGGCCGCGGCCGGCAACTATAAAGTGACGGCGCGGGTGGCGGCGGAAGACGCTTCGGCGACCGCCGATCTCGGCATGACCATTACCGGCCAGCCCAGGCTCGACATTTCCGGCCGCGAGGGCCTGGTGTCGACGCGCGCGTCGGCCGGTCAGGAAACGACGGTGCCGGTCGTGATCACCAATACCGGCACTGCGCCCGCCGAGGATATTCAGCTCTCCGGCTCGGCCCCGAGCGGCTGGAAGATCACCTTCGATCCGAAGAACGTCGATCGCATTGCGCCCAACGACAACAAGGAAGTGCAGGCGCAGATCACGCCGACCGACAAGGCGATCGCCGGCGACTATGTCACCACGATCCGCGCCGCGGCGCGCGGCGAGTCGGCCTCGACCAATTTCCGCGTCACGGTGACGACCTCGACCATGTGGGGCATCGCCGGCGTCGGCATTATCGGCGTCGCGCTTCTGGTCATGGTCGGTGCGGTCGCCCGCTTCGGCCGCCGGTGAGGGCCAAATCGTGCAAGATAGCTTGAAAGACAGCGCGCACTACAACGTCATCGAGGCCAAGGGCCTTACCAAGGTCTATGGCAGCGCCACCGCCGTCGACCACATCTCGTTTACTGTCAGTCGCGGCGAGATTTTCGGTCTGCTCGGGCCCAATGGCGCCGGCAAGACCACGACGATCCTGATGATGCTCGGGCTCACCGACATCTCGGCCGGCGAGGTGAGCGTGCTCGGCTTCAATCCGGCGCGCGAGCCGCTGTCGGTGAAACGGCGTGTCGGCTATCTGCCCGACACCGTCGGCTTCTACGACAACCTCAGTGCTGCCGACAATATGCGCTATACAGCGCGCCTGATCGGCTTTCTCCGTGCCGAACGGGAAGAGCGCATCGTCGACGCGCTTGGACGCGTCGGCCTCGCCGACGTTGCCGATAACCGCGTCGGCACGTTCTCGCGCGGCATGCGGCAGCGGCTCGGGCTTGCCGAGATCCTGATGAAGGGCGCACAGATCGCGATCCTCGACGAGCCGACATCGGGACTCGATCCGCAGGCCACCACCGAACTGCTCGGCATCATCCGCGCCTTCAAGGCCGAAGGCGTCTCGGTGCTGTTGTCGTCGCATCTGCTCGAGCGGGTGCAGAGCGTGTGCGACCGCGTCGCGCTGTTCAGCGGTGGCAAGATCGCGCTGATGGGCACGGTGCCCGAGCTCGGCCGCGAAGTGCTCGGCGGCGGTTACACCGTCGATATCGAAGCCGATGGCGCGGGTCTTGCCGAGCGGTTGGCGCTGATCCCGGGCGTCTCTGGCGTCGAGAAGACCGGCATCGGCAAGCTGCGCCTGCATGCCGACCGCGACGTACGGCCGGAAGCGGCCGCCGAAGTCGTCGCCATGCAGGGCCGGCTCAAATTCCTCGGCGTTCAGGAGCCGAGCCTCGAAGCGATTTATACGCGCTATTTCGAGGCCAAGTCCGAAACGCCGGTCGAGGAGGGGGCGCGCGATGCAGCGTGAGGGCTCAGCCTTTTCCGGACTCGGCGTGGTCATGCTCAAGGAGCTGTCGGACCACTTGACCAGCGTTCGCATGCGCGTGCTGGAATGGCTCGTCGTGCTGGTGGCGCTGGCGGCGCTCTATGGCGCCATCCAGCAGATCAAGGACACCACGGCCGAGGATCCGTTCCTGTTTCTGCGCCTGTTCACGACGTCGCGCGATCCGCTGCCGTCCTTCGTGTCGTTCCTGTCGTTCCTGGTGCCGCTGATGGCGATCGGGCTCGGCTTCGACGCCGTCAACGGCGAGCATAACCGCCGCACGCTGTCGCGCATCCTGTCGCAGCCGATCTATCGCGACGCACTGCTGTTCGGCAAATTCCTGGCCGGCTTGGCTACGCTGTCGATCAGCCTGATCACGCTGTGGCTGCTCGTCGTCGGGCTTGGGCTGCTCTTGATCGGCATTCCGCCGGGCGCCGAGGAGATTGCCAGGAGCTTCGTCTTCCTCCTGGTGACCATCGTCTATGCCGGCGTGTGGCTCGCCTTGGCGCTGTTGTTCTCGGTGCTATTTCGCTCTGCAGCGACTGCAGCGCTGGTGACACTCGGGCTGTGGCTGTTCCTCACCTTCATCTGGCCGGTGCTCGCCGGCGCGGTGGCGCAGGCCATCGTGCCGCCGGACCCGCGCTACATGGCGCTCGGGCTGCAGACGCCGGGCACGGCGGAACTCGAACAGATCCTGGCGCGCTTCTCGCCATCGACGCTCTATGCCGAGGTGGTGGTGGCGCTGCTCGATCCGACCACGCGCGCGCTCGGGCCGATCTATCTGAGCCAGCTGCAGGGCGCCGTCCTCGGCGCGCCGCTGCCGCTCGGCGAGAGCATCCTGATCGCCTGGCCGCAAATGGTGGCGATGATCGCGACAGCGATGCTGCTGTTCGTGGTCGGCTACGTGGTCTTCCAGCGTCAGGAAGTGCGCGCTTAGCAAGCCTCAAGGCCGTCTCTTCGCCCTTTCACACCCGCCACAATCGCCCCGCACCGTGTGCGGGGCGCATTGCGCTTATGCGCATGCCATAGTGAAATCCGGCATGGGGAGGGATTCGTGACCGCCATCGCCTCAAGCGTCGACACCGCGTCCAAGGAATTCCGCGCCAACCAGGCGGCGATGCGCGCGCTCGTCGCCGAGCTTGAAAGCCATCGCGCCGAGGCCGCTGCCGGCGGGCCGGCGCGGGCGCGGGAGCGTCACCTTGCGCGCGGCAAGCTTCTGCCGCGCGAGCGCGTCATGACGCTGATCGATCCCGGCACGCCGTTTCTCGAACTGTCGCCGCTCGCCGCCAACGGCATGTATGACGACGCCATTCACGCCGCCGGGATCATCACCGGCGTCGGCCGCATCAGCGGGCGCGAATGCGTCGTCGTCTGCAACGATTCGACGATCAAAGGCGGCACCTATTATCCGATGACGGTGAAGAAGCATCTGCGCGCCCAGGAGATCGCGCGCGAGAACCGGCTGCCGTGCATCTACCTGGTCGATTCCGGCGGCGCCAATCTGCCGCATCAGACCGAAGTGTTTCCCGACCGCGAGCATTTCGGCCGCATCTTCTACAATCAGGCGACCATGTCGGCCTCTGGGCATTGCCCAGGTCGCGGTGGTGATGGGCTCGTGCACGGCGGGCGGCGCTTACGTGCCGGCGATGTCGGACGAGACCATCATCGTGCGCAACCAAGGCACGATTTTCCTCGGCGGGCCGCCGCTGGTGAAAGCCGCGACCGGCGAAGTCGTCACGGCCGAAGAGCTCGGCGGCGCCGACGTGCACACGCGGAAATCCGGCGTCGCCGATTATCTTGCCGAGAACGATCGCCATGCGCTCGAACTCTGCCGCCGCATCGTCGGCAACCTGAACACCAAGCCGTCGATCGACATTGCGCTGACAAAGCCGCGCGAGCCGCATTACGACTCGGCTGAGCTCGACGGCATCGTGCCGGCCGATCTGAAAAAGCAATATGACGTGCGCGAGGTGATCGCGCGGCTGGTCGATGCCTCCGAATTCGACGAGTTCAAGGCGCTCTACGGCACGACGCTGGTGACGGGCTTCGCGCATATCCACGGCATGCCGGTCGGCATTCTCGGCAATAACGGCATCCTGTTCTCGGAGAGCGCGCAGAAGGCCGCGCATTTCATCGAGCTGTGCTGTCAGCGCCGCGTGCCGCTGCTGTTCTTGCAGAACATTTCCGGCTTCATGGTCGGGCGCGATTACGAGGCCGGCGGCATCGCCAAGGACGGCGCCAAGATGGTGACGGCCGTGGCCTGCGCGCAGGTGCCGAAGATCACGGTCGTGATCGGCGGCTCCTACGGCGCCGGCAATTACGGCATGTGCGGCCGCGCTTACGGCCCGCGCTTTCTGTTCACCTGGCCCAATGCGCGCATCTCGGTGATGGGCGGCGAGCAGGCGGCGTCAGTGCTCGCCACCGTGCGCCGCGACAATATCGAGGCCGAAGGCAAAAAGTGGTCGCAGGTCGAGGAAGAGGAATTCAAGCAGCCGATCCGCGAGCAATACGAAGCCGAGGGCAATCCGTATTACGCCACCGCGCGGCTGTGGGACGACGGCATCATCACGCCCGGCGAGACGCGGCGCGTGCTGGCGCTGTGCTTTGCCGCGGCGCTGAATGCGCCGATCCCGGAGACGAAGTTCGGCGTGTTTCGGATGTGAGTGCGCGTGCGACAGCAAAGCGAAACGATATGTCCCCTTGGCGCGACCAAGTTTCGGAAGCGATTACGGACTTTGGCTCGGTCAGTAGGTTGGCTCGATCACCCCTTTTGCCTCAGGATATCACGGCGGAATTTCACGATGCGCCCCATCAGCCGCCGAAGTCATTACCAGTTGGCAAAATGGCGATCTACGGATTTTGGTGGAATGATTCCTGGTTGAAGATAGGAAAAGCCGGTCCACAATCACAAGCGCGATATACTAGCCAACATTACAATCCTGCGAGTGCACAAAGTACGTTGGCTGCTTCTCTGCTTCTTGAAAAGGACGTAACGCTTCCCGCTGAGTTTAGTCGCGATCGTCCTGGAGAATGGATCAAGTCACATTGTTGTCGTGTCAACATTTTGCTTCCGTCGAAGTACGGAAGACCAGCTCTGTCTCTGCTTGAGGCTTTCTTGCACGTTAGATTGAGGCCGCGGCATGAAGGCTTGAAAAGCTGAGGGGTGACGACAACTTACGCCGCCCTGGGCCTAATCGCCTTCGGCTTGTCGCCAATTGTGCGCCTGCGCTCCATCAATTCTTAATTGGTCTGTAACCCAATAAAAAACCCCTCTGAGATGTTGAAGCAGCGCGCGACGCAAAGATCGGTGTCAGCAGGCGCCCTTTTGCAGCGTCGCGCATAGCAAAGTCCTCTGGGTCGTCATGGCCGGACTTGTTCCGGCCATCCACGTCTTCGCTGGTACAGGCTCGAAAGACGTGGATGCCCGCAACGAGTGCGGGCATGACGGGCTTATGACGCTATTATAGGGTCATCCGATACGCGGTGACGTGAGGGGAGAAAAACAATGCCCAAGACCATCGAGCACGTGCACTGGCCCGACGCGCCGGATTTGTGGATGCCTTATGCGCCGGCGATCAAGGTCAAAGGCGGCACCACGGTCTATCTTGCCGGCGTCACCGCGGCGCCGGTCTATCATCATCATCCGCACCGGCCCGAAGAGTTCGACAAGATGCCGCGCGACATGGCGGGGCAGGCGAGGGCGGCGCTGGAAAATCTCAAGCGCGGTTTGGAAGCGGTCGGTGCGACGTTCGCCGACATTGTCACCGCCGACCGTTTTGTCACGGATTTGACCGATCAGGATGCGCTCAACCGGGTCTGGGGCGAATATTTCGGCGACAACAAGCCGACGACCACGACCGTGCAAGTGGTGCGGCTGGCCACCGATCCGCGCTGTCTCGTCGAAATCAATGCGATTGCCGTCATTGATTGAGTAGTGATCGACTGATTGCCGCGAATTGCGGCGCTGCGATTGAATAGTGCGAGGCGCGCCGCCACATTAACGCGGCACGCCGGAGGAAACCGATGACCGAACTCCCTATCGCACCGCCCTCATTGTCGGGGTGGGTTCAGGCCTGTCCGCTTCGCTCGCCCGTCTCTTCAACAAAGCCGGAATGAAAGTCGCGCTCGGCGCCCGCCGCGCCGACGGACTTGCCGCTCTCGCGCAAGAAATCGGCGGCAAGGCTTTTGCCTGCAATGCGGCCGATCCCGCCGACGTCGCCAAGCTCTTCAGTGGCGTCGAGGCCGCTTTCGGCGCGCCGGATGTGGTTGTCTACAATGCGAGCTATCGCACGCGTGGACCGCTCGTTGAACTTGTCCCCGAAGAGGTTGCCAAATCGATCGCGGTGAGCGCTTTCGGCGGCTTCCTGGTCGCGCAGCAGGCGGTGAAGCGGATGCTGCCCAAACGCCACGGCGCGGTCATCTTCACCGGCGCGTCGGCCAGCGTGAAGGGTTATGCCCAGTCGGCGCCGTTCGCCATGGGCAAATTCGCGCTGCGCGGATTGGCGCAGAGCATGGCGCGCGAGCTGCAGCCGCAGGGCATCCATGTCGCGCATGTCGTCGTCGACGGCGGCATTCGCAGCGAAGGCCGGCCCAATCCGCCCGACAAGCCCGACAGCATGCTCGATCCCGATGCCATTGCGCAGAGCTATCTGCATCTGTTGCAACAGCCGCGCAGCGCCTGGGCCTGGGAGATCGAGCTGCGCCCGTGGCTGGAAAGGTTTTGAGCTGGAAAGGTTTTGATAGGTAGAAAAATTCCAAACCAGCGAAAAGCTTTGGAATTCGCACCATAGCCCGCCTATAAGGGCGTCATGTCAAAACCAAATGCGAAACTGCGGTTGCCGGCCAAAGCGGCTTTGCTTGGCGTCGTAGTTGGCGCCGTACTCGTTGCCATTGTCGGCACGATGACGAGCGCTCAGGCGCAGACGCACCGGCATCGCGAGCGCGGATCGGCGACGGAATCCGATCGCCCGGCGCCGGCCGTTCCCGCCGACAAGCGCGACAGCATCGTCGCGGCGCCGGGACCTTATACCGGCCGGCCTTACTGGCTGGCGCTGGCGCAATGCGGCGGCATCTATTTCAAGCTCAATGTGCTCTATGCCGACATCGCCGTGCATGCGCGGGTGATCAAGCCCGATCCCACGCTCAATAACGAAGCGACCAAGAAGCTCAACAACTCGATCAGGACTGCGACGACGTTCTACACCTCGGCCGAGCGCTTCCTGATGAACGATCGCGGCCTCGAGCGCATCGATGCGGTGCTCGTCTATAGCGAGCAGGCCCGCGCGGCGGGCGATCGGATCAAGGGCAGCGATACCGCCGCCTCGATACTCGCAGGATTGAGTGCGGCGAAAGCCTGTCCGGTGCTCTATCAAGCCTGCCAGGCGGCCTTTCCCAAGGCCTGCAGCGAGCAGATCTCGCCGGTGAGCTGACCGAAATTGCGTGCGGGGCGGGCGCGGATCGCAGGGAGACATTCAATGAGACCGATCGTTGCCGCCGCGATCGCTGCGGCTATGCTTGTTGCTCCGGCAGTGCTCGCTCAGGACAAGCCGGCGCAAGACAAATCGGCGCAATCCGCCGAGGCGCCGCCTGCGGAAGCGCCGTACCAGCCTGGGCTCGGCGAAATCATGTCGCTGCAGCAGATGCGGCACATCAAGCTGTGGTTCGCCGGCAATGCCGCGAATTGGCCGCTCGCCGACTATGAGATCGGCGAACTGGGCGAAGGCTTTGACGACGTGCGCAAGCTTCTCGGCGCCGACATCGTCGATCAGCACGTCGGCAAACCGATCGAAGCGCTGCAGAAGGCGATCGACGGCAAAGATCGCAAGGCTTTCATCGATTGCCTTCGACAATCTCAGCGCCGGCTGCAACGCCTGCCATCATGCGCTCGATCATGGCTTCATCGCGATCCAGCGCCCGAACATGCTGCCCTACAGCAATCAGAACTTCGTGCCGCAGAAATAGCCGCCCAAAGAACTGGCACGTGCACGCATTCGCGTGGGGTTCCGTGCGCGCAGTTCCATTCGCGTCAAGCTGTCGCGGCCGTTCCGTCAACACACGGATGGCACATTTGCCGACGATGTTTGCGCGTGGAGCAGGGCGGGTGCAACAGGAGTTTCGATCATGACCTATCGCGTCTATTCCGGTCCGCGCGGCTCGCAATCGATCGCGCCGCTGGAGAAGGATCGCTATCTGTTCAAAGAATTCAGTACCCTCGACGAATCGCTTGGCTGGGCGCGGCACATCAATGGCGGCGGCCGTGTCGCTTTGCTGATCGAGGGCGATGACGGTACGCGCCTCAACAAGCAGCAGATCGCAGCCACGCTTACGCATCCCGAGGCCGGCAGAAGCACCGGACACGCGGCGTAAGATCTTTCGCGCGTCGGCAGCGTATGATGGCAGCCGGTTTTCCGGGAAGATCGTGCTCAATCAAAATTCTAGCGCGACCTGAAACAATCCCGCTCTAGATCGTCACGACGACATTGCCCAGCACTTTGCCTTCCTCCACGGCCTCGTGGGCCGCGACAATGTCGGCGAGCGGGTAGGTTGCGGCCGCATTATTGATCAGCGTACCGGCTTCGAGCCCGCGCGAAATCGCTGCGAGCGCCGTTGCGCGCTCGGCGGCGGTAAGCTCATAGACATAGATGAACTTCAGCGTGATGGCGCTGCGCAAGAAGAAGAACAGCGGCACCTCGGCTTCCGGTGCGCCGGTGCCATAGACGACGATCGTGCCGCGCGGGTGCAGGACCTGCGGCATGAGCTTGGCATTGGCGGCAATGTCGAGCTCGATCACCGCATCGACGCCTTTCTTGCCGGTGAGCGCCATGACGCGTTCGCCGACATTCTCGCGCTTGTAGTCGATGCTGTGATCGGCGCCCGCGGCTGTCGCAAGTTTTGCTTTCTCCGGCGAGCTGATGGTCGTGATGACCGTTGCGCCGGCGGCCTTGGCGAACTGGATCGCGTAATGGCCGACCGCACCGGCGCCCCCGGACACCAGAACCGTCATGCCGGGCTTGGCCTCGGCGACCGCGACAGCGTGATACGCGGTCATTGCCGGAATGCCGAGACAGGCGCCGGCCTCAAAGCTCGTCTTATCCGGTAGCCGGACCGCCATCTCCGACGGCAATGCGACATATTCGGCGCAGGTGCCGAAGGCGCGCAGCCATTGCGCGTTCCATATCCATACCCGCTCGCCGACGCGCGAAGCCGGCACGCCGCTGCCGACGCTATCGATCACGCCTGCGCCGTCGCTGTGCGGAATGACGCGCGGGAACGCGATCTTGCGCGTCGAACCGATGCGCGCCTTCACGTCGGACGGATTGACGCCGGAGGTCTTGAGCTTGACCCGCACCTCGCCCGGCCCCGCCTGCGGCGTATCGACCTCGCCGACCTGGAGCACGTCGCGGGCCGGACCGTTCTTCTCGTAGAAAGCCGCGCGCATGATCGTACCTCTGCAATCGAGTGGGGGAGTCGGAAGGAGCGCCAACGCGACCGCAAAACTAGCGAAAGCGACGGCGCAGGTCAGCCTGTGGGCAACTTTTGGGCAACACTTTCGCAACGGCGGCAGCCGCTATAGCACTATGTTCGCGCGCTAATTTCCGAGTTCCCGCCGGGACCAGCCGGATCAGGCTTTGTCCTTGAATTATCGGGCAATTCAGCCATACTGCACGGCAACATGCGGGTGGGCCCAATCGGTCCAGCTTTGGGGTCCAGTTTCGGGGTCGAGGTTTCTTGGAACAGCAGCGTCAGGAAAGCGCCGGTGGCGGCGTCGTCAGTACGTTGAGGTCGAATTCCTGCAACGTCCTGATGATCTATCCGCGATTCATGGCGGATTCGTTCTGGAATTTCTCGGAAGCCTGCGAGCTCGTCGGCGCGCGCTATCCGGCGATCCCGCTCGGCCTCATCACCGTCGCGGCGCTGCTGCCGAAGTCCTGGAATGTCCGGCTCGTCAACCGCAACACCGAAGAGCTGACCGAAGCCGATCTCGGCTGGGCCGATATGGTCATGACCGGCGGCATGCTGTTCCAGCAGTCGGACACGCTCGAGCTCATCGATATGTGCCGCAAGCGCGGCTTGCCGGTGGTTGTCGGCGGCCCCGATGTCAGCTCGAGTGCGCATCGCTATGCCACGGCGAATTTCCGCGTCGTCGGCGAAGCCGAGGACATCATCAAGGAATTCATTGCCGCTTGGGATCGCGGCGACCGCGAGGGCTTGTTCGAAGCGCAGAAGTTCCAGGTCGACGTCACCAAGACGCCGATCCCGCGCTTCGATCTGCTCAAGTTCGAGCAATACCTCTATATCGGCGTGCAGTTCTCGCGCGGCTGCCCGTTCACCTGCGAGTTCTGCGACATCATCGAGCTTTACGGCCGCTCGCCGCGCACCAAGACCCATGCGCAGATGCTGGCCGAGCTCGATGCGCTCTATAAGCTCGGCTATCGCGGCCATGTCGATTTCGTCGACGACAATCTCATCGGCAACAAGAAGGCGATCAAGTCGTTCCTGCCGGTGCTCCAGGATTGGATCCAAGAGCGCGACTATCCGTTCGAATTCACCACGGAAGCCTCGCTTAATCTTGCCGACGATGGCGAGTTGCTGGCGATGCTCAAGCGCTCGAACTTCTTCGCCATCTTCGTCGGCATCGAGAGCCCGGACGAGGAAACGCTGGCGGCGATGCGCAAGAAGCAGAACACGCGGCGCAGCATCCCCGAAAGCGTGCACAAGATCTATCAGGCCGGCATGTCGGTGACGGCGGGCTTCATCGTCGGCTTCGATACCGAAAAAGGTTCGGTCGCGGGCCCGATGATCGATCTCATCGAGGAAACCAACATTCCGATCGCCATGGTCGGCCTGCTTTACGCGTTGCCCAACACGCAGCTCACGCGCCGGCTGGCGCGCGAAGGCCGCCTGCATGTCGACCACGATGCGGCGCCGGCCAGCAAGGGCGATCAGTGCACCGCCGGCGTGAACTACGAGACCAAGCGCTCGCGGCTGGAAATATTGCGCGACTACCGCAAAATCCTCGAGAAGGTTTACGATCCGGACGCGTTTTGCGGCCGATTGGAGCGGCTTGCGGCGATGCTCGACTGCTCGGGCCGGCGCAAGGAACTGCCGGAAGGCGATATCCGCGGCCGCGTCTCCACCATCAAGCTGGTGCACGACCTGATGAATCGCCTGCCGGAAGGCCGCGAACGCTTCTGGAAAGCCTTCACGACCTGCATGTCGATCAATCCGAATTCAGTACGCGGCATCGTCACCTTGATGGCGTTCTATCTGCACGTCGGGCCGTATTCGCGCTACGTCATGAAGCAGATCGATCGCCAGATCGAGGACATCGAGCAGGGCCGTTTCGTGCCGCCGAAGCTTTTGCCGCCGGTCGCGCCCGAGCCGGTCGCGGTCAACGCCTAAAGCCTTCTTCAGGTCGCAGCCGACGCCAGTGCCGAGAGCTGCGCGATGACGCGTAGCGGCGGCTGCTCCGGATACTCGTCCGGCATTTTCGCGCGATTGACCCAGAACGGGTGGAAGCCGAATGCTGCGGCGCCCATCACGTCCCAGCGGTTCGACGAGACGAAAGCGACCTGTTGCGGCGCGACGGCAAAGCGCGCGGTGACGAGCGCATAGACTTCGGGCCGCGGCTTATAGGCGTGCAGGGCGTCGACCGAGAGCACGGCGTCGAGCACGCTCGCCATGCTGGAGGCGTTGACCGCGGCCTCGAGCATCGGCGGCGAGCCGTTGGACAGGATCGCGGTTTTTGCGCCGCGTGCTTTGAGGCTTTCCAACGCGGTGTGGGCATCCGGAAACGCATCGAGCTTGAAGTAGGCGTCGAGCAGTTTTGGCCGCAGCGCGCGATCGACCGAGGGGAAGCGGGCAAACGCATAGTCCAGCGCCCGCTCGGTCAGCGTCCAGAAATCGGTGTAGCGGCCCGCTAACGTTAACGTCCAGCTATATTCGAGCTGCTTCGTCCGCCATATCTCAGAGAAACGATCGGCATCGGCGCCCGCGGCCGCGCGGTGGCGCGCTATCGCCGCATGCACATCAAACAAGGTGCCATAGGCATCAAAGACATAAACTTCGTTCATAACTCGCGCTCCGCTGCGGCCGTCATGGTGCTAAGAGCCTGGTCACGAAAGCCGCATCATAACTATATACGCCATAACCGCTGCGTGCCCGAGTGCGCATTGCGCAGGAGAATAACGTGACGCGCCGTTCCATTGCCAAGCCTAAGACGGTCTGGTCGAAGACCTGGACGTTTTTCGAGGACGATTGGCACGAAGGCAATGTGCCGATCATGGGTCCGCGCACGCATGGTGCCTGGCTCTGCACCTCGGTGTTCGACGGCGCCCGCGCGTTCGAGGGCGTTACGCCCGATCTCGATCTGCACATCGCCCGCGTCAATCGGTCCGCCAAGGCCATGTGCCTGAAGCCGGTGGTGACGGAAGATGCCTGGACTGTGCTCGTGCGCGAGGGCGTCAAACGTTTCGATGCCGGCGAGGCGCTTTACATTCGTCCGATGTATTGGGCGGAGGAGGGCGCGCCAGGCGGCGTGCGGCCCGATCCGGACTCGACCAATTGGTGCCTCACCATCTATGCCGCGCCGTTTCCCAATCCGGCCGGCACCGCAGTCACGCTGTCGCCCTATCGGCGGCCGACGCGCGACACGGCCGTGCTCGATGCCAAAGCCGGCTGCCTTTATCCGAACAATGCCCGCGCCCTGGTCGAGGCCAAGGCGCAAGGCTTCGATAATTGCCTGATGTGCGACATGCTCGGCAATGTTGCCGAACTTGGCACCGCGAACGTGTTCATGGCGAAAGACGGCACCGTGTTCACGCCGGAGACCAACGGCACCTTTCTCGCCGGCATCACGCGGAGCCGCATCATCGGCCTGTTGCGCGACGCCGGCTGCACGGTGGTCGAGACCACGCTGCGCTATGCCGATTTTCAGAATGCCGATGAGATTTTTTCGACCGGCAATTACACCAAGGTGTCGCCGATCACCCGCATCGATGACCGCATGCTGCAGCCCGGTCCGTTCTATCGCAAGGCGCGCGAGCTTTATTGGGACTTCGCGCACGCGACCAAAGTTTTCGCTTGAAGCGAGCCGGGGTTGCGCGGGCGCAATTACGAAGGGCGGCGTCTCAAGTCGTTTGAGACGCCGCGCTGTTTTTATGTCGTCTAAAAAGTGACGATCAAACCAGATCGAAGCGGTCGAGGTTCATCACCTTGGTCCAGGCTGCCACGAAGTCTTTCACGAACTTCTCTTTAGAGTCGGCGGACCCATAGACTTCCGCGAGCGCGCGCAGCTGCGAGTGCGAACCGAAGATCAGGTCGACGCGCGTGCCGCTCCACTTGGCCGCCTTGGTCTTGCGATCTTGCCCTTCGTAGATGCCATCCTTTGCCGGCTGCCATTCCGTGCTCATGTCGAGCAGGTTGACGAAGAAGTCGTTGCTCAGCGTCTCGGGTTTCTTGGTGAAGACGCCGTGCTTGGACTGCCCGGCATTGGCGCCGAGGACGCGCAGGCCGCCGAGCAGAGCCGTCATTTCCGGCGCCGTCAGCGTCAGCAATTGCGCCCGATCCACCAAGGCCTCTTCAGGCTGCATGAACTGCCGCTTGCCGCTGATATAGTTGCGGAAGGCATCAGCGCGGGGCTCGAGCGGAGCAAAGGATTCGACGTCGGTATCTTCCTGCGAGGCGTCCATGCGTCCCGGCGTGAAGGGGACCTTCACGTCGACACCGGCATCTTTCGCAGCCTTCTCGACCGCCGCAGAGCCGGCAAGCACGATCAAATCGGCGAGCGAAACTTTCTTGCCGCCGGCATTGAACTCCTTCTGGATCGCTTCGAGCTTCGACAGGACGGTCTTAAGCTCGGCCGGCTGGTTGACCTCCCAGTCCTTCTGCGGCGCGAGACGGATGCGCGCGCCGTTCGCTCCGCCGCGCTTGTCGGAGCCGCGGAACGTCGACGCCGACGCCCACGCCGTCGCAACGAGCTGGGCGACGGTGAGGCCGGAGGCAAGGATTTTCGCCTTCAGCGCAGCCACGTCCTTATCGTCAATCAGCGGATGCGTGGCCGCCGGGATCGGGTCCTGCCAGATCAAGGTTTCCTTCGGCACCAGCGGGCCGAGATAACGTTGGATCGGCCCCATGTCGCGGTGCGTCAGCTTGAACCAGGCGCGGGCGAAGGCGTCGGCGAACTGCTCCGGATGCTCGTAGAAACGCCGCGAAATCTTCTCGTAGGCCGGATCGAACCGCAGCGAAAGGTCGGTGGTCAGCATGGTCGGCACATGCTTCTTCGACTTGTCGAAGGCGTCCGGGATTGTGGCGTCCGCGTTTTTGGCCTTCCACTGCTTGGCACCCGCCGGGCTCTTGGTCAGCTCCCATTCGTATTTGAACAGGTTCTCGAAGAAGTGGTTGCTCCATTTGGTCGGCGTCTGCGTCCAGGTGACTTCCGGGCCGCCGGTGATGGCGTCGGCGCCGATGCCGGTGCCATGCTTGCTCTTCCAGCCGAGGCCTTGGTCCTCGATGGCGGAGCCTTCCGGCTCCGGTCCGATCAGCGACGGATCGCCGGCGCCGTGGGTCTTGCCGAAAGAGTGACCGCCGGCGATCAGCGCCACGGTCTCCTCGTCATTCATCGCCATGCGGAAGAACGTCTCGCGGATGTCCTTGGCGGCTGCGAGCGGGTCCGGATTGCCGTTCGGCCCTTCCGGATTGACGTAGATGAGACCCATCTGCACGGCACCGAGCGGCTCCGCGAGCTGCCGTTCGCCGCTGTAGCGCTCGTCGCCGAGCCAAGTGCCTTCAGGACCCCAGTAGAGCTCTTCGGGCTCCCAGACATCGGCGCGGCCGCCGGCGAAACCGAACGTCTTGAAGCCCATCGAATTGAGCGCAACATTGCCGGCGAGAACCATCAAGTCGGCCCAGGAGATTTTCCGGCCGTATTTCTGCTTGATCGGCCACAGCAGCCGGCGCGCCTTATCGAGGTTGGCGTTGTCGGGCCAGCTATTGAGCGGGGCGAAGCGCTGCTGTCCAGCACCGGCGCCACCGCGGCCGTCGGTGATGCGGTAAGTGCCGGCGCTGTGCCAGGCCATGCGGATGAACAGCCCTCCATAATGGCCGAAGTCGGCCGGCCACCACGGCTGCGAGTCCGTCATCAAGGCATGCAGGTCCTTGACCACGGCATTGAGGTCGAGGCTCTTGAATTCCTTCGCGTAGTCGAAGTCCTTGCCCATCGGATCGGACAGCGGCGACTTCTGGTGCAGACCCTGGAGGCTCAGCTGGTCCGGCCACCAGTCACGGTTCACTTTGGTGCTCGCGTGAAACGGACACTTGGTCACGTCATCCATGATCTCTCTCCATCGGCGGGGTTTTCAGGGGGCGGTCGCGAGACTTCTACTCCAACGCACTCCATCAGGTAAAGTTGACTTTAGTGATTGCAGCGATAAGATATTCTGATGGTCGAGATCACGCTGAGGCAGCTGCACTATTTCGATGCGCTGGCAGCTCATAGCCACTTCGGACGCGCGGCGGCAGCCTGCGCCATCTCGCAGCCGGCGCTCTCGATGCAGATCAAGGAACTCGAGGAGACGCTCGGCGCCGTGCTTATCGAGCGAGGCGCACGGCAAGTCCGGCTGACGCAATTCGGGCAAGAGGTCGCGCAACGCGCCCGCGACATTCTGCACTCGATCGATGAGCTCGGAGACTTCGCGCGCGCATCGCAGGACCGGCTCGCCGGCCGGCTGCGTATCGGCATGATCCCGACGATTGCGCCCTATCTGTTGCCGACGGTCATCGGCAATCTGACGCGCACGCGTCCCGAACTGGAGATTCACGTCCGCGAGGCGCTGACGTCGAAGCTGATTCAAGAGCTTGCCGAAGGCCGGCTCGACACCGCAATTGTCGCGCTGCCGGTGTCCGAACCTTCGCTGACCGAGGTCGCGCTGTTTGCGGAGAATTTCCTGCTGGTCCGGCCGGGCGAGGATGAAGGGGTGCCCGTGCCAACGAGCGAAGCGCTGCGTGACATGCGGCTCCTTTTGCTGGAAGAGGGGCATTGCTTTCGCGATCAGGCGCTGTCGTTCTGCCACATGCAATCGTCGCTGCCGCGGCAGACGCTCGACGCAAGCTCGCTCTCCACGCTTGTGCAAATGGTCAGCGCCGGCATGGGCGTGACCTTGATCCCGGAAATGGCCGTGGCGGTGGAGACATGCTCGGCGTCGGTATCCGTTGCTCGCTTCAAGGATCCGCAACCTTCGCGCACCGTCGGCATGGTCTGGCGCAAGACCAGTCCCCTGGCCGGACAGCTGTTGCAGCTTTCCAAACTGGTAGGCCGTTCAGCCGACACATTGCGCGCGCAGCGCACTCCGCGATCGTCGTCGCGCAAGGTCAGGGCCTGAACGTGGGCACGCTAGGGTATGCACTCATAAATGCCAGCGAATGTCCGCTGTGGCTCCGATAGCGGAGATAGCGCGGACGTGTCTGATGTCCGCCTACTGCCTGCCAATCGCGGACTTTCACTATAATTTGATGTTCACTGTGCTTTCCCGGTCTAGGAATTGAGTTTTCCTGATCGCACCCTTCTGCCAGCTTGTGCGTGATTTCCGCAGTAATGGCTGTTCCACGAAAGCTGGCGCATGAGACCCAATCCGCTAAGCGATGCGATATCCTTTTTTGCGGACCCAAGCTGGCCGCGACCGGTATTTTGGTTTCTGCTGTTGGGGGCTGTCGCCGCTGCGATACTTGCTTGGCGAAACGACCTCGCGCAGCGCTCGAACTCGTCACGTCGGTATTTGTCTGCTCCGCATCATCGTCGGCATCATGTGGTGGCAGCAGTCGCTTTGGAAGGTCCCGCCACACTACGATTGGGGATTGATCCACTGGATGCAGGAGATGGTCGAGCACGCATCGACGGAGCTGCAGAGCGTTCTGGTGCGAGACATTGTGCTCCCCAATATCGCGATATTCGGGCCGCTGGTGTATGCGATCGAGGTCGCGATCGCCGTTTCGCTTATACTTGGATTGGCGACCCGTGTCGGTGCGTTGCTCGGCGCTCTGATGGCAATCAACCTTTGGCTAGGGCTCTACAATGCGCCCACCGAGTGGCCCTGGACTTATATGTTTTTGGTGATCCTGCAGATGATCTATTTGATCGATCCGCCGGGACGTAGCCTGGGCGTTGACGCTCTTGTTTGGCGGCGCGAGGGGACGTCCAACCGAACCCCGTCTGTGCTCCCCTTGGTCGCTTGAGGCATCGGACTTATGACGAACCCGGATGCAGCGCCTTGGCGAGCGCGCCGAGGAGTGTGAGGGCGTCCGCCGATCCGTCTGCCTCGCCTTTTTCAAAATCGCCTTCGCTGAGGCCCATCCGGTTGGTCACGTGCGCCAAGCAAAGAACCGCCGCGTTTCGTTGGCGTGAGAGTGCGTAGAGCGCAGCGGCCTCCATCTCGACGGCGAGGATGCCCTTGGCGCGCGCCGCTTCCACAGCGGCGGCCGTTTCGCGGAACGGCGCGTCGGTCGTCCAGCTCGGTCCGACATAGGCCCGCAAGCCGGTATCGGCGACCGCACCGATGGCCGTGGCGACGATACGGGAATCCGCCCCAGCGAATGTATCGGGAGGCGCATAGTGGTAGCTGGTACCCTCATCGCGGAGTGCGCGGTCGATGATGACGAAATAAGGCGGCTCGCCCGCAGAAGAGATTTGCCCGGCGGAGGTTAGACTGATCAGGATGCGACATCCGCAAGCAAATAGCTCTTCTGCGACCAGGACGGCGAATGGTGCTCCAACTGCACATCCGATGATGCCGGCGGTTTTGCCGGCGAGCGCAAATTCGTAAAGTTCGGTGTGGTAACAGGGCCACGTAACTGAAAGCTTCGCCTGCCCGGACTGTCTAAGGCGGCGAACGATATCGCCGTCAGGATCGAGGATACAAAGCGGCGGTACGTTGGCAACGCGCAGACCCTTCTGCCGGCGCGCCTCACGCAGCAGAGCAGCCGGCTCAAACACCGACGGTGCGTCCGGGTCCTTATTGTCGAGAATGGGTGTCGATGACATATAAGGCAAACTCCTGACGGCAGCGGACGGTGGCTATGAGCACGCTTGAAAGGCAAACCCACTGGCAGAACGTTTACCAGATTAAGGGCGAGCGTGACGTCAGTTGGTTCCAAGAAATCCCGACAATTTCGCTCGACCTCATTCGAGCAACCGGCGTCGCTGCTGACGCGTCAATCATCGATATTGGAGGCGGCGCATCTCGCCTAGCCGATGCCCTGGTTGCCAAAGGCTATTGCTCGGTCGGTGTCCTCGATGTCTCCGAAAAGGCGCTGGCCACGTCGCGCGACAGGCTCGGTTTAAGGGCTAAAGACATCACATGGATTGTCGCAGACGTGACGGCATGGCAGCCGGACAAAAACTACGATCTTTGGCACGACCGCGCCGCATTCCATTTCCTGACTGAGTCGGCCGACCGCGTGGCCTACGCCGAGTGCGTGCGAAAGGCGGTGCGTCCGGGCGGACACGTGATCATCGGAACGTTTGCGCCGGATGGGCCAGAGCGATGCAGCGGTCTACCGGTCGTCCGGCATGACGCCGCTTCGATTGGCGAGACGCTTGGGTCCTCATTCAAGCTGATAGAGAGCCACCGGCACGACCATAAGACGCCCGGTGGCACCATGCAGCGGTTCCAGTTCAGCCATTTCCAAACGCAATAACGCGCCGCGCGATGTCCAGCGTCGTGTCAGACTCGGTTCTGAAGCACACTTGGATTGATGTCGGCGTACGTCCGAAATTAGTCGTATAAGCGCCCGATCTGCCGAATGTCCGGTATGCCCTCAATAGTGGACATGGATTTCGCAGCGTTCTCGCCGTTAGCCGTGCTGCTTTATGAGTACGCGCATTAATAGTTCGTCTTGTCGATGCCTGGCACGGTGAGCAGTGACGTTATGTTGCGGCCGCGCAGGTCATAGACGCGGGCATAGGTGATGCCGTCGCGGATCACGTCGAACAGCACCGGCGCATCGAGCTTGGCGCAATAGAATTCGCCGAGCACCATGGCGAAGTCGGCGTCTTTCGGATCCCAGACGATGTTGTATTGGCTGCTGCCGAGCGCGACCGCGACCGGCGGGTGCGGGCCGCAGACCGCGACCGTCCATTTATGAGTATGGTCGGCGCTGCGGTCGGTGCGGATATAGGCGGCGAGCTTCTGCGACGCCTGTTTGAACGACAGGCCCCAATAATCGAGCATGAAATTCTTGCGCGCGCCGGGCACGCCGCCGGCGAGATGGTTGTAGTCGGTATATTCGTAAGGATGCAGCCGCACCATGTCGACGATCGGTGCGGCAAGGCCGGCGATCAAAGCGAGCCCGCCGGCAATCATCGCGCTTCTGCCGTAGGCCTGCAGCTTTTGGCCGATCCGCGCCGCGGCAAGGCCGCCGAGCACGGCGAATGGCGGCAGCACGAAGACGATATGGCGGATGCCGTTGTAAACGACCGGCCGCGTCATGACCGCGATCACGATCGGCAGCGTCGCCGCGAGCACGACGGCGAAGAACGCGGCGCGGCGGCCGGCATCGGCGCCGGTTCTGTCGGTGCCGCGCGCCACGAAAATCAGCGCGCCCAGAAGCCCGCAAAGGCCGAGCAGCAGCATCAATTCCGGCACCTGGAGGGCGAACAGCGTCGGCACATAGCTGCGCGGCATGTCGTCGACCGGGATCAGCTGGCCGGCGAACAGCTCGCGCCACGGCTTCTCGAACACCGTCGAGAAATATTCGACGGCGCGGAACGGATTGAGCGGCGACACCACGCTCCACGGCCAGACCAGGCCCATGAGCAGATAGGCGAAGATCGCCGCCGGAATGAACGGCACCAGAAACAAGCCGCATTCGCCGAGCGCGGGCTTCCATCCCGACGCGCGCGCCCTGATGGCGAGAATGAGCGGCAGCGGAAACAGCGCTTCCATCAGCGCGAAGCCGCCGAGGACGCGCGCGCCGATCGACAGCCCGAAGCCGATGCCGCAGAGCACGAGCGTCGGCGGGCTCGGCCGCGGATATTCCTCGAAGGCGCGCACGAGGCCAAGCAGCGCGATCACCATCACCGCGGCAAACGGGCCGTCCTTGGCGTTGATGAACATGTGGCCGTAATAGAGCGGGCAGGTGGCGACGAGCACGAGCGCGATCAGACCGGCGAACGGCCCGCCGAGCCGGCGCCCCAAGCGCCAGGTCGCGAACAGGCCGATCAAGCCGACAAGCGCGCCGATGAGGCGCCGCGTCTCGAACAGGCCGAACGGCAGCACTTTGGCGGCGAGCGTCGCGATCATGTCGAAGCCGCCGCCATACATGTAGAGATTGACGAAGGACAACGCGCGCTGGTCGGTGAAGCCCGACTTGTAGAGCGCGATCAACAGCGCGCCATATTGCGAATGCGTGTAGTCGTCCCAGCCCAGCCCGTAATCGCGAAACGTCGCGAAGGCGGTCACGGCGGTGACCGCCAAGACGCACAGCGCCAAGGCGTCGAGCAGCCGCGCCGCGGGGATCGTTTCAGACCGGAGAGGCAGGGAGCTTACGGCACCGTGTTGCACGAATCGGCCCGGTTAAGACGCGCGCAAGGAAACTCGATAAGGAAACTCATGCAAACTCATGCGGTCCAATTTTATCAAGCACAATGCGTCAAATGTGCAGGGCGCATTTTGTTGCACTGCATTTTTCAACGCCTGACGCTTGGCGAAACGCTGGAGCGCAAAAAACGGGGCCGCGATGCTGAAATGCGGGGCCCCGCTTTGATTGTTGCAGCGCGGCAATCGCGCGCCCGGAGATTTTAGGGCGAGGACTTACTTCATCGCCGCTTCGTACATCTCCTCCACGTAATCCCAATTGACCAGGTGATCGAGGAAGGCCTTCAAGTAATCCGGCCGGCGGTTGCGATAGTCGATGTAGTAGGAATGCTCCCAGACATCGCAGCCGAGAATGGGCTTGCCGCCGTGCACCAGCGGATTCTCGCCGTTCGGCGTCTTCATGATGGCGAGCTTGCCGTCCTTGACCGCGAGCCAGGCCCAGCCCGAGCCGAACTGCGTGATGCCGGCTTGGGTGAAATCTTCCTTGAACTTTGCCATCGGGCCGATGTCGGCTGTGATCTGCTTTTCGAGCTTGCCCGGAAGCTTGTCGCCGCCGCCGCCCTTCTTCATCCACTTCCAGAAATGGGTGTGGTTGTAGTGCTGCGCCGCGTTGTTGAAGAGACCCGGCACTTTGCCATAGGTCCCGACCACGACTTCCTCGACCGACTTGTTTTCCCATTCCGTGCCCTTGGCGAGATTATTGCCGGCGGTCACATAGGCTTGGTGATGCTTGTCATGATGGAATTCGAGGGTCTCGCGCGACATTTGCGGGCCGAGCGCGTCGTACGGATAGGGCAGTTCGGGCAGGGTGAATGCCATGGGTCTACTCCTCAATGTGAAACCGGAACGGCGGCTAGCGCCGATGAAACCGCGCGGGAAACAGAATGGTTCCCCTAGATAGGGCCAATGCAGGGGGTTCGGCAACGGGCGCGCTATTAACGAGTTTGGCAGATACCCGCAACGTAGAAGGGGAAAAGGGGACAATAGTCCTTGCGCGGTTGTGGAAGCGCCGCCACAATCCTTGCAAAAGGCGGCTGGCGTGTGTCGGAACGCAGCCGACAATGGCTATGTACTTGTTTTTGTTTGCTTTCGGTGCGGTGTTAAGTGTGGCCGGCTTGGTCCTTGCCGCATCCGGTCTGTCTGTCCACGATCACACAATTGACGGCAGCCTGATGACGTCAGGCATTATCGCCGTGGTCGGTGGGCTCCTTCTCATCGGTTTAGCCTTCGCGTTGCGGCTGCTCCAGCGCATCGAGCAGGCGCTGGCAATGCCGCTTGCGGCGCCGCGCGCCGTTCGTGCAAGCGAAACACCGGAGCCCGTCAACGCGAGCGCGGCCTCGGCCGCGGCCAAACCGCCGGGCGGGGCGTTGCCGACTCCAGCTCCGGCCAAGATCACGCGCCTGCCGCAGACCGTGCCGGTCGGCGCACATGCGCCGTTTTCGTCCACTGCCGAGAAACATGTGGACGACCTGCCGCAAAGATTCCCGAGCATTGTACGCGCCGGGCCGGCTCCGGCGGTCGAAGAGATCGATCCCGCACCGCAGCCATTTGCACCGGCGGCGGTCCGTGACCACGACGCGAGCGACGTCGAAAACGTAGGCCCATTTGTGCCGCGCAAAGCGCGCAATGGCGCGGCGTCAATGTCGACGGCTTCCGCGGCCAGGATCCCAACGCGGCTTGACGCCAGAGCACGCGCGCCGCTCTCCGTAGAAAGGCCGAAAAGCCCGGCCTTCGACGCGCTCTGGCCGAAAGGGTCGCGGTCGCGTCGGGTTGCCGCCCAAGCGGCACCTGTCGAAGTGCCCGACATCCCTGCGGTCGCGCCTCCGCCCGTGATCGAGGAGCAGGGTGTCGAGCCGCCGGCGGTGCCGCCCGAGGAAACCGCCGAGCCGCTCACGGTGCTGAAATCCGGCGTGGTCGACGGTATGGCCTACACGCTGTACTCGGACGGCTCCATCGAAGCGCAATTGCCCCAAGGGATGCTGCGCTTCGGCTCGATCGCCGAACTGCGTGCGCATATCGAGCAAGACGCGCAGAACTGACCTTCGAAATTATACTGGATTAATTCGGTGTGATACGCATGCCGCACAGTGTTTTATTGCATTTATTCTAGTAACGTAATATACGCTAAGTGTACGTTGATAGTTTCACCTTGTACCGTCCAAACTGTAGCATTCGAATGCTTTGAATGGAGTTGGAAGTTGGAGCGCGCAGCGGCGCGGTCCGGACATCGTCGTCCAAACTTGGAAGTGCCAGATCAACACGCGGCGAGAGATCAGACACTATGGCCGAGAATTCAGGGGACAGCGTCTATATCGAACTGACCGCCGACATCGTGTCGGCATATGTCAGTAACAATTCGGTGCCGAGCGCCGAGATCCCAAATCTGATCGGACAGATATTTTCCGCCTTGAAGCGCGTTTCCGGCGGCCAGGTGGCGGCCGCGGCCGAGCCGCTGAAGCCCGCCGTGCCGGTCAAGCGCTCGGTGACGCCCGAATATATCGTCTGTCTCGAAGACGGCCTGAAATTCAAATCGCTCAAGCGCCATCTGCGCACGCGCTACAACATGACGCCCGACCAATATCGCGAGAAGTGGGGCCTGCCGCCCGATTATTCGATGGTGGCGCCGAAATACGCCGAAGCCCGCTCGCAACTCGCCAAGCAGATGGGACTAGGCCAGCAGCGCCGCCGCCGCCAGCGCAGCTAGATTTCGCGTTTGGATCTTGCGCTAGCGCTGCAACACGCCGACGGCGCGGTTGGCAAAGCTCAAGCGTTCCGACATCACCGAGACGATATAGCCGAGCAGCGCCTGACCGAGCGCCGGCTCGTCGCGCTTGATGCGGTCGTAGGCTTCGGCGGTGAGCTCGAACAGCACGCTCTCGGCCTCGGCGACGATGGTGGCGCTGCGCGGCCGTCCGGTGACCAGCCCCATCTCGCCGATCGTGGTGTGCCGGCCGAGGCTGCGCACGCGCATCTTTCGTCCGTCGCCGAGATCGACGACGATGCCGATGCGGCCTTCGAGCAGAAAATGCATCGCGCCGGCGGTGTCGCCCTCACGCGCGATGACGTCGCCCTCGCCGACCTCGAGCCGGCGGCAATAGTCCGTCAGGCGGTCGGCCAAATGCGCATCGCCGAGAGCTTCGGCGAGCCAGCTGCGCAGCGAACCCGCATCGTCGCCGCCGGTGCGGTGCGTTTCGATGATCTCTTGCTCGCAGGATTCCAGCGCCCGATCGAGATCGGCGGCGATAATGACGTCATCGGTGATGAACCGCGCCGTGCGGAAAGCGCGCTGCAGATCCGCCGTCAGATTGACCAGCACGATTCGCGCATTGTAAGTCGCGGCGGCTTCCTTGATCTGCGCGAAGCTGTGGGTCGCCGAGGAATCGATTCCGGTCACCAGGCGAAAATCGAAGATGAGAAAGCGGCAGCTCGGCCGGTTCATCAGCAATTGTTTGACGTGCTGGTAGAGCCGGTTGGCCGAGCCGAAAAACAGATAGCTCTGCAGCGCCATGCCTTGCAGCTCGCCGCCGTGATCGGCCAACAATGACAGCTCATAAGGCCCGCGGTCGAGCGACGAACGGAATTCCGAGCCGTCAAAGGTGAATTTGATAGCGCTGACGCGGCTCGCGCTCAGCGCGAAAGTGGCGCAGCCGATGACGATGCCGATCAATACGCCGGCGATGAAGCCCGAATAGATGATCAAGGCCGCGATGGCGAGCAGCGACAGATATTCAAGCGGCAAAAGCCGCCGCGATGAATGAATGAGCCATTGATAGACGAGGCCGGCGCCGAGATAGAACAACAGCCCGCCGAGCACGAATTTTGGCACATAGCCGAGGAATGACGGATCGACCACCAGCACCGCGGCCGAAACCGCGGCGACGGTCAGGCCGCCGATGCGGCTCGTTGCGCCGACGGTGCGCACCAGGATCGAGCGGCTCAGCGATGTGCAACTGACATAGCCGCCGAGCGCCCCCGTCGCCACATTGGCGAAGCCGAGAACCTTGAGGTCGCGTTCGATATTTGCTTCGACTCGGGTGGCGATCTCGATTCCCGTCGTGTTGAGCAACAGCGTCGCGATGGTGACGAACATCACCGCGAGCATGTCGCCGGCCAGTGAAGGCAGCGACGACCACGGAAAGGCCGCCAGAGCTTGTGCTTTCCATGGCAGGCTCAGTCCGGCGGCCGCCTGCAGGCGAAACATCCAGCCGGCCGTTTGCGCGTCGGCGAGCGTCGCGCCGACTGAAAGCCGGAAGACATGGGCGGCGACAAAGGCGGCGAGCAGCACACCGGGCAGGATGAACGGATTTTTGGAACGCCGCAGCGAAACGAACAACGTGACCGCGACGACGACGCCCGGCGCGATCCGCATGGCGATTGAAGGATCGAAAAACGCACCAAGATTGTCCAGCGCCGGGCGTTGATTGCTGACGATCTGGACGGCGCCGGTGATCATGAGCCAACCGGTGGCGCCGAGAAAGCCGCCGATGACCGGATAAGGCACAAAACGGATCGCACGTCCGGCATGGGTGAATCCGAGCACGCAAAGGAGAATTCCCGTGAGCCCGGTGGTGAGCGCCATCGCAATGATCACCGGACCGAGGAGATCAGGGCTGCCCGCTGCGAGGAGCCGCTGGACGACGGTCGTGACCAGCGCGGCGATGACGACGGAAATCGAACTGTCCGGGCCAGCGACGGCAAAAGGCAGCGAACTGCGCAATGCCACGATCGCTCCGCCAAGCGCCGCCGACAGGAATGTCACGGCAACGCCGTAGGACAGGTAATGCTCGAGCGGCCCGGTGAAGATCAGGGCGGCGTAAGACAGGCAATAGGCGACCGACAGGACGCTGCACACCGCGCCGGCGAAAACGTCGATCATTCCTGCGCGGAAATTGAGAGTGTTCAACGGATACCCACCTGAGCCCGGAAGGAGACTACACGATCGCAGGCGTAACGAGGTAGGTACACGATGTAGATATGGCCGGCATGATCGGCTTACGCGGCAGGCACCAGCGCGGCGCGGGCATCGGCGCGAATCCGCTCGACCATGGAGCGGAAGCCGTTGGAGCGCTGCGGCGTCAGATGCTCTTTGAGGCCGAGCCCCTCGAACAGTTTGATGGCGTCGAGCGCGAGAATGTCGGGCGCGGCCCGCCCCGAATAGGTCGCGAGCAGGATCGCGATCAACCCGCGCACGATATGGGCGTCGCTGTCGCCCTCGAAGGTCAGAATGGGGTTTTCGACGCCGTTGCGGCTCACGGTGGTATCGAGCCAGACTTGGCTGGCGCAGCCCTGAACCTTATTGGCGTCATTATGCGCGGCCGCCGACAGCGGCGGCAGTTCCCGCCCGAGCTCGATCAGATAGCGGTAACGGTCGTCCCAATCGTCGAGGATCGCGAAATTGTCGGTAATGTCATCGATATTAGCAAGGTGTGCTGTCATGCGCTCTATATAGAGCGTCGCGCATGGCGGGTCGATGTTTTCGGGTCAATGTTTTCGCGCCGGCCGATACAGGTCCTGGAGCGTAATAGTTCCAGATTGAGCCGTTTGTCGCTCTGGGATTTTGATTGAGCATGATCTTTTCGGAAAACCGGTTTCCACTTTTCCGGATCATGCTCTAGATGTTGCGCTTTGCGTCCTTGCGCGCCGGACCCCGCCATGCCGGCGCAAGATCGGTCGAGTTGAGCGTGTTCTGCGAGGCGCGGTTGAACGCGGCCTGGTCCATCACCGGCTTGCTCAATTCGGCTTTGCCGAAACGGGTCGTCGTACCGGTGGATAATCCACCATTCTTGCCGCCATCCTTCGTCGCCATGGAGTCGGTCAGGAGCTGGTAGAGCATCTTGGCGCCGGCCTGCGCCTTGTAACCGAGTTCGGTCGCGACCTGCGAACCGACCGTGCATGCATCAGGCTGGCGCGCGCAGAACTGCCGCAGATCGCCGACGGTGGCAGAGGCCGCCGAAATCGCATCGGTAGCACCCACGCTGTTCGCGGGCACCGGCTGCGACGTGCCGGTCGGCAACAGGATCAGCACAATGCTGAGCCAAAACGCCATGCGCAACAGAAAGAACATGACACCCACATCCCCCGCGACAAACATTGTCGCACGTGGGGGCACCGTAGCAGGCAGCACTGAAAGCCCGGTTTGATAGCTCGGTACACTTTTGCGCATAATCGACGAGAATAAGCGGCAAATTTTCGATCAATTTTAAATAATATTATTTACCTAAAATTTGAGCGAATTCCGGTTCCGGCATTTTGCCCGCTGCTATCAAGGGCCGACGGCGATTTTGCGCGAACGGATATCGACAATTCGGCAGTGCCTCCGCATCTGACGCGCAATCGCGGCGCCGATTTTGGCAACGAGGCGTTCACCATGACGCCGGAATCCGTCGCGGCGGATGCGCCGCCGCGCCCGCCAGCGGGGTGGCGACCGGCCGCGCGCCGATGACCTTAGCTTTCGCTTAAGCGGCCTCTGACACGATCCGGCCCATAGAAAAAAAGGGGGCGCGTCTGCGTAGTCGGGCGTGCGATGGGAAATTGGGCCTGTTTGCGCCGATAGGTCACTATATTGACACGCTGGTCCACCCGACCGCGCAACGCGACCTGCTGACCGCGGCGCGCCACCGCGCTTTCATCGCGCCGCGCCTGCTCGGCAGTGTCATCGCGCTCGCCTGCTTTCCCGCTTATCTCCTGATCCGCGGCGCGCCGAGCGCGATCGAAATGGTCGCCTTCGCCTGGCTGATCGTCCCGATCCTGATCGCGCATTATCTGTCGCGCACCGGCCGATACCAGAGCGCGCATGTTCTCTCATCGCTGGCGCTGACCGGATTGGTGACCGCGATCGCCGCTGCGACCGGGGGCATCGGTTCCTTCGCCGCGATCTGGCTGCTCGTCGTGCCGCTCGAGGCCGCGCTGTCGGCATCGCGCCGCGTGGTCGCTCTTGCTTCGACCTTTGCGCTGAGCGCCGCCGGGCTTCTGGTCGTGCTCAGCGAATACCATCTCTTGCCGCCACCGGTCGCCAATACACCGGCCGCTTTCGCGGCGCTCGGCATCGTCTCCGCCGGACTTTACGCCACCGGCCTCGCGCTCGGCGCCGAGGCGCAGGCGCGCACCAGTTTCTGGCTGCTCTATAGCGAGGAAGACCGCTATCGGCTGCTGGCGCGCAACATCACCGACGTCATTACGCGGCACGGCCGCGATGGCGCCGTGCTGTTCGTGTCGCCCACAGCCGAGGCGCTGTTCGGCGCCCGCGTCGCCGATCTGCACGGTCACGGCCTGTTCGAGCGCGTCCATATCGTCGATCGTCCGGCTTATCTCACCGCGCTGGGCGACGCGGCGGCGCTCGACGAGGCAAGCTCGGTCGAATTTCGTGTCCGCCGCGACGGCGCCGATGCGGACGGCCAGCCGGCCGTGGAATTCATCTGGATCGAAATGCGTTGCCGGCCGCTCGCTCGGACGACAGCGGATGCCGGCAGCGCCCATGAAATCGTTGCGGTCTTGCGCGACATCACCGAGCGCAGGCGGTTGCAACAGGCGCAACTTGATGCGCATGCCGAGGCCGCGCGCGCCAATGAGGCCAAAGGCCGCTTCCTCGCCACCATGAGTCATGAACTGCGCACGCCGCTCAATGCCGTCATCGGCTTCTCCGACATGCTGATGAAGGAAGAGGAGTTGATGCTCGACGGCAGGCGGCGCAACGAATACGCGGCGCTGATCAACGATTCCGGCAAGCACCTGTTGTCGGTGGTCAATGGCATTCTCGATATGTCGAAGATCGAGACCGGCAATTTCGCCATCACGCCCGAGCCCTTTGCGCCTGCGCAGGTGGTCGCGAGTTGCTGCGATCTTCTGGTCTTGCGCGCGAGCGAGGCCGGCGTTCGTCTGGAAAGACTTGCCTCGACCGAGCTTCCGGACATCGTCGCCGACAAACGCGCCGTGCAGCAGATCCTGCTCAATCTTGTGTCCAATGCGATCCGCTTCACCGATCGCGGCGGCACGGTCACGGTCTCGGCGCGCGCCGAGGCGGCCACGATCACTTTTGCCGTCGACGACGACGGCGTCGGCATCGGCGAGGCCGACCTGGCGCGCGTCGGCGAGCCGTATTTCCAGGCCGCGGCATCCTATGACCGCCGCCATGCCGGCACCGGGCTCGGGCTGTCCATCGTCAAGGGATTGGTGCGGCTGCACGGCGGCGATCTGTCGATCAATAGCCGCGTCGGGCAGGGCACCCGCGTCACCGTGCGCCTGCCGCTCGATTGCGAGCGCGAACAGCCGGGCAAGAAGCCTGCCGCCCATCAGCCCGCCGGCGTGGTGAGCTATTTGGCGGCTGCGGCTCACGACCAAAATTCCGATCCTGCGGGCGCAGCCGTGCCGCAGCCGCAACGCCAAGAGAGTCACCAAGACATTCAGGTGAGGAAAAGTGCCTAGGCGCCGCAAGACCCCGCTTCCGTTGCACCTGCGCGCCGCAAGCGCGGGCGGTGCGCTGCTGTTCGGCATCTGGGACCGGGCGGCGCAGCGGCCGATGGATTTTGCTGCGCTTTTAACCGCCGCCGCGATGAGCACCATCGTCGTCGTCAATGCCGTCTTTCTGCAGACCGGCTCACGTTCGGCGCCGTATTTCGTTCCGCCGGCCGCCGCGCCGAGCAATGTCAGTGCGGGGCCGTCGACCCGCACTACGATCGCCTCGGCCAAAGGCGACAGATCGGCCGAAAAGCCCGTCGAGCAAACCGTGACGCCGCGCCTGATCGCGCCCGGCGTCGTCACGCCGGTACCGCAACAGGTGGCGGCGCGACGCGACGATCCGATCGCCGATCTGATCGCGCCGTCACCGTCACCGCGCGTGGCAGCGGTGCAGCGCGCGCTGTCGGAATATGGCTATGGCCAAATCAAGCCCTCCGGCATTCTCGACGCGAACACCAGTGCCGTGATCCAGAAATTCGAGCGTGAGCACAAAATGCCGGTCACTGGGCGGGTCAGCGAGCGCCTGGTCAGCGAGCTTACGGCGCTGGTCGGCCATCCTTTAAATTGAGTCGCTCTTCGCAAAGCGCGCGTTCCGTGGTTAGGCATTGGCTGGCGCGGATTTGACTGCGCCACGGGACACGGCATGCGCCTTAAATCCGCATTGTGGGTCGCGGCCTATTTGCGCCGCTGCCAGGTCGAGGGCACGTTCGGCGTGGTGCGCCGGCGCGGCGCCGAGGAGGCGGGCGCTATCTACGTTCGCATCGACCGGCTCAATGGAACTTCGGATTTGTACGGGCCGGCGCCGCAGAGCGAGGTCGACAGCGGCCGCGCCGACCGCTCTTTCGTTCCTTGTCTTGCCGAACGGCCGGCACCTGATGCCTCGGTCGAGGCCTATCTGGCGCGCGAGATCAAGTTCGACCCCGATGTGTGGATCGTCGAAGTCGACGATGCCACCGGCCGGAATTTTCTGGACGTCGTCTCAGGCTAATCCGCGCCGGAAAAAATCAGGACGCGTCGCGGCGTTCATCGGCTGGTCGCGGCGCCGGGGCGCGGCGCACCGTAGCGGTGGCGGTGCGGGCGCGAGCGCGCGCTTCTTCGTCCTTTGTCAACGGCCGCTGCGGCTGGATGACGCGTTCGGAATTGTGCAACGCCTGCCAGATCGCAACCATGTGTTCGGCCGCCGGCATCGTCATCTCGTCGTACAAAGCGGCGAGCGCGTGCACGCGCGCGACCGAATGGCCGATGGTCGGATTGACGAATAACAATACGCGATAGAGCACGTCGCGCGGCATGTTGAGCGCCTTGGCTGCCGCGACGATCGGCTCGCCGAGATCGTCGGCGGTGATGCGGCGCGCCTGCATGCGCGCAACCCGAATCGCTTGCGCGAGATAGGCGGCGAAATCTTCGCGGTTATGCGCAAGAGCCGCGGTTTCGAGCCGCTTGATGACGATGGCCTCTTTGCTCAAGCCGACATGGCCGGCCGGCATCGGCACCGCGATATGGAGATTGAGCAGGATCAGGCGCCGCTCGTCGGCGCTTGCCGCAAAGAATTGCTCGTTAAGTTCGCCCGCAACATCGGCGGTGATTATGGTCCGTGACGCCGCGGCCGGCCGTTGAGGCACTTCGCGCTTGGGCGGCAGCGGCGGCGCGACCGGAGCAGGGACTTGCGGCGGGTTGACCGGCTCCGGTCCTCTTGCCGTCGGTCGAGTTTGTGCTGGGGGCACCATCGGTGTCGGGTGCACGGCCGGTGCTGCGGGCGGAGCTTGTGTGGCGCGCGGAGATTGTACCGCCGGCGCAGCCTTTATCGTCGGCGCAGTCTTCGTTGCCGGTGGAGCGGTCGGTTTCTTCTCCTGCTTCGGCTGCAACACCGGATGCGTTCGCACCAGCGCTGCGATCTCGGGCAGGTCGGACGCGAGGCGGACCATGACGCGCACCGGCGGCGACAGATGCCGCGCCAGCCGCGCGGCGACCGCGAGCCGCGTCGGCGCGTCCACGGAATCGAGGAGCCGCAGCGCCAGCTCGGTATAGTGGCGCTTCTCCTCGTAGCTATGGGCCAGTTTCTGGACGTAGAGGTCGGTCAGCACGCGGATGAGGGTCGGCCGCATATCGACCCCGTCGCGAAACCCCAGATGCGTCAGATTATCGAGACTCGACAGGCTACTGCTTTCCATACGCGCCGCTCGATCGCAACAACACAGGTGAATTGGATCACCACACTAAATCCTGCGCGTTAGCGAGCCGTTAACCTTGGTGCCGCTTTAATCACTGCGATGCCGGTGGCAGAGGAAAACGGCTGGTGGGTAACGTAATCAAATTCCCGAGTGAGGGGCGCATTGTGCGTTTCGGGCGTGACGCTGCGGAGGAATCCGCAACGATCATCATTCTGCCGGTTATTCGGATCGAGCGTTACATGGATCTGAAAGCCGAAGGGGCCGAGCCGCAGACGCATCCTCCGGCACAGAATGGCGGCCGTCGACGGCTGAGGCGGCGCTAAGCGGTTCGCCCATGTTGACGTTGAGCAGTTGCCGACGCGACCCGAGACCGGCGGCAGTTTTGGCCGTGCTGTCGTTTCTCGTCCTGTCCGGCTGTTCCAGCCTGTGGGACCTCGGGAAACTCGATCCTGCACCGACCAGGGACGGCATTCACGACTGGGTCGGCCAGGAGGCGGCGATCCGCGGCGGTGCGCCGATCTCGGCCTATAACCTCACCGACGACGAACACACGCTGCGCGATCTTGCCTTTCCGCTGATCGAGCCGCCCTATGACCGCCAGCGCTGGGACGCGGTGGTCTACGAGTGGGGCGACAAGCACTCGTTTCAGCGCGCCTTGTGGAACTACAATCCGACGCTCTATTACCAGAAGCTGCAGAACCAGCTCTATCGCTCGACGGCGGCGCGCTACAATCAGATCATCGACGACATCCGTAACGATCTGGTGCGAATCGGGCCGTTTTTCGTCATAGCGCGCCAAGTCGCCGATCTCGACCGGCGGCGCCAGGCAACCATGGTGCAGCTTGTCAGTCTCAGCCCGATCGAGCGCCTCAATGGGCAGGCGCGCATCGCCGAGAACAGCCTGACCATTGCCTGGGTGCACGAGTCGCTGAACCAGCGCTGCGCCAGCTATCGCTTCGCCATCGAACATCTCGCGGTCGCCGAGCCCGAGCTCGCCGCGGGCGAGGCCGACCGGCTGCTGACGGAACTGTCGCAGCAGATCGCAGCTAACGAAGTGCAGGTCGTCGCGGCGCCGCGCTTCGCCTATGCCTCGGCGCCGGCCGAGGTGATCACGCAGCCGCGATGACGCTGGCGGTGAGAGCCGTAGGTGGGATTGAGTGCACTGTCACCGTAATTCCCAGAAGGTTCCTTGGCTCGAGAACATCGGTTCCGCCATTGACGTGCTCCCTACAGATCAAACAATGATGCTATCCAAAGCGGTAGTGACGACCAGCCGCGCAAATCCATCGAACACCCGATGACCGAATAGGTGCTCTGGTCTATTTTCCGGACGTCTACGATTGAAAAGCCGGCATCCTCCGGAAAAAATCCGGAGCGAGGTGGATGCCACCGGCCGACGTCCGCCTCCGCACCGCTTGCATGGTTAGGATCGAACAGTAGCCAACATTTGCACGTCCCAGGGGGATGACAGGCTTCAGCAAGATCGAAGAACTGCTCCTTATCGACTGCGAACCCCGATCTCTGCTCAGCATAGATCTTTGCGTTTTCTCTATGAGACGCGGCAGTGAACAAAAAATCATCGCCACTGAGCGCCAAAGACGCGATTTGCGAAACATATAACAAACAAGCAACTCCTATAAGCGAGAATCCAACTGTCCATTTCCGCCGCAGGAGTAAGACAGGGCCAATAATCAATGAGAAGATAATCAGCATGTCGTGAAATGATACCAGCGTGTCCAGAAACGCTGCCGGAATACCGCGGCCGTCGTTTATGAAGCGAACTCCAAAGCCCTCTAAAAAAATAAATATGACAACCCACACGAGGGCGAGCACCACAATAAACCAAGCACCAGACGACCCGAACAGCTGTCGTACCGAGGCGATCATGCGCTAGGTTCTCCTAATCTACAAAACGCCACCGTCGCTGCGTGGCGCGTAAAACGGGTCGAACGTATCGTTCGCGATCTCGTCCGCTGCCAAGATGTTTTCCAGGCGCCAGATTTCATTTTTTGTGCCGGCGTAAATACGCTGCGAAGAAGCGGCTAGTCCCATGGCACGGGAAAAACCCGCGGCGGAAGGGACTGGCGTGCCGTCGGCGCGGACGCCGACGAACAACAAATGCCCGGTCTGATAGGTGGAGCACACCAAGCCGACGCGATTGGCGATGAGCCAATCGCCAAATCCTCCGGAGAATTCCATTTGGACCCGGACTGCGCCCTTTGTCTCGCCGACCGATTGTAGACGCGCGCGCTCGTCGCGCGCCGCAAGTCCCGGATTCAACATGTGCCCTCTGCGGCTGGCAGAAGAAAGCGCAGTCCCCGCTCAATTGTCTAAATGCGACAACACAACCCTCATGTCCTCGGCTTTTTTTGTAATCAAGAGACACGATACAGTTTCGACCCGAATTCTTTTTGCGGCAAGGCCCGTAGCCCGTAGGATGGGTTGAGCGTAGCGAAACCCATCGCCTCGCGGAAACAGACCGTCGACTTGCCGGTTTTTGCTGTCTTGCATCAATGACCAATTAACGGCGTAGAGATGATGGGTTTCGCGGCGCTCAACCCATCCTACGTGATTATTGCTCCGCCGGCTCAAGTTCGCACTTTGCCGCCGCCAGCGCGCGGCGCGCCATCGGCATCAATCCGGGCTCCGGCGCCAAGGCCCGCAGCACGATGAGGCCTACGGTGCTCGGCGATTCAATGATCAGCCGATCGGCCGTGGTGACGTCTTCTTCTTCCGGCATGTCGGCATGCTGCTCGGGCGTCATCAGATCGAGCTCGATGGTGCGGCGGCCGGCGGCGCGGTCGTTGATGGCGTAATAGGCGACGCTCTTTCGCGTGTAGAACGTGACCGACGTATAGGCCTGGCTCACCGGCGCCGTCAGCTTGATCGAGCCGTTGCTCAGATCGTAACGGCAGACCGCCGCGGCAAAAGACGGATCCATGAACGGCATGATCGCGGTGTCGACCGTCGGCGACGCGAGCTGCACCATGGTATTGACCGGCGTCAGCGGCGCCAGCCGCGAATAGGCGTCCTGCTTCGCCGCTTGCGGCATGGCGAGCACCGTCGACAGATGCACGATGCCGCCGAGGATCAGGCCGGAGAGAATCCACAACAGCGCGCGGATCATGAGCAGCCCTTTCGCACGATCGCGGGCATCGGCCCTTCCTTGGTCGTGCCAGTGGAAACCCCGATCGGCGTGTCGTAAAGGCGCAGCACCAGCACGAACTTGTCGACGCCGCCGGTCGGCAGCCAATTGCCGGGCCGCGCCAGCGGCGCCACCGTGATGGCAAAGCTGCCGTCGCTGTCGCGGACGATTTCATCGCTGGTAAAACTGTGCCGGTCGATGGTGTTGGCGACGAGCTTACCCTCCGGATCGTAGAGCGTGATCGTCCAATATCGCGCCGCCGGCGTCATGCCGCTGATGGCAAAGGTGCAGCGGCCGTCGAACGAATTCCTGCCATCGTCGGAACGGGCATAGAAGGCGACGCCGTCGCCCATGCCGGTCGGCAATTCGCCGGTGCGCGCAATATTGGCGCGCGCATACGGATCGATATCGACCGAGCCGCTTTTCGGCCATGCCGTCCAGGCGCCGATATTGAGCGAGCCGAAGGCGACGCCGCTCGTCAGCGTCAGCCAGGTCGCGCCGAGCCCGACAGCGGCAGCGATCAGGAAGGTGATGAATGAGCCTAGCAAAAGCCGCATGAGGAAACCGGATCGGAGTTAGGCCGCGCAGGCGGTGTTGCTTTATCTCTCATGCCGCGAGAATAACTGCACTAATTGCCGCGTGCGTTCGCCGCGGTCGCGACCGCATCGGGCGGTGTCAGCGCGCCTTGCTTGCCGTCGAGAACGCTGGCCGCGCCGGTCGCTGCGTCCTGCGCCGTCAGCGCGTGGCTCGCGTCGTCAAGCATGTGCTCCACCGCGATGAGCGCATCGGTGGCCTTGCGCGTGAGCAGCGCCGGATGCGGCTCGTCGCTCGCCACGAACGACGCATCCGGCATCGGCGGCGCGTGTTCCGGCGCCGGGAAGCCGGGCAGGGGCCGCAGTTCGACGGTCTGATGGGCATAGGCCATGATGTTGTGCCAGGTCTGGGCCGGCAGCGTGCCGCCGGTCATGCGCTTGGTCGGCGAGAAATCGTCGTTGCCCATCCACACCGCGCCGACGAAGTTGCCGGTGTAGCCGACGAACCAGGCGTCGCGCCAGCTGTTGGTAGTGCCGGTCTTGCCGGCCACCTTGATGCCGTCGAGTTGCGCCCGCTTGCCGGTGCCGTTTTCGACCACAGAATTCATCATCTTGATCATGTCGAGCGCAACTTGCGGCGAGAGCACTTGTCGCGGTTTCGGCCCGTCGCGGTCGAAGCGCCAGACCAATTGGCCGGTGCCGGTGCGCACTTCAAGCGCGGCATGCGGCGTCACCGCACGGCCGAGATTGGGGAAGGTCGCGTAAGCCACCGCGTGCTCATAGACATAGACCTCGTCGGCGCCGATCGGCAGCGACGGCGTATCCGGCAGCGGCGCGTGAATGCCGAAATTGCGCGCGGTCTGCACGATCATGGCACGACCGAGCTTCGGATTGCCGTGGCCAAGCTCGATCGACAGCCGGACCGGAATGACATTGATCGAGTGGGTGATCGCCTCGGTCAGCGTCACCGGCCCGGAAAAGCCGCCGGCATAGTTATGTGGACACCAATTGCCGATGCAGACCGGGCCGCCGTCGACCACCGAGTTCGGCGTGAAGCCGTTCGCCAGCGCCGTTGCATAGACATAAGGCTTGAACGAGGAGCCGGGCTGACGCAACGCGTCGGTGGCGCGGTTGAACTGGCTCGCGCCGTAATCGCGGCCGCCGATCATGGCGCGGATGCCGCCGTCCAGATCGGCGAAGACCGCCGCGGACTGGCCCGCGCCGTAATCGTGGCCGTATTGGCGCAACTCGCTTTCGATCTCGTGCTCGGCGAAGCGCTGCAGATTGGAATCAAGCGCGGTGCGCACCACGAAATAGCGGTCGGTGACGGTTTTGGGGAAGGTATCGACCAGCTTGCGCATCTCGTCGAAAGCGAAGTCGAGATAATAATTCGGCGCGTCTTCGACGGTACGGTCGATCGGCGTCGCCGGATTGCGCCGCGCGCCATAGACCTGACCCTCGGTCATGAAGCCGTTGGCGACCAGATTGTCGAGCACGACATTGGCGCGGGCGCGCGCCGCCGGCAGGTTGACCAGCGGCGAATATTTGGTCGGCGCCTTGAACATGCCGGCCAGCATCGCCGCTTCCGCAAGCGTCACGTCGCGCACCGACTTGCCGAAATAATATTCGGCGGCCGCATCGACGCCGAAGGCGCCGCCGCCAAGATAAGCGCGGTCGAGATAGAGCTTGAGGATCTCGTTCTTGGTGAGATGGGTCTCGAGCCATTCCGCCAGGAACGCTTCGTTGATCTTGCGCTGAATGGTGCGCTCGTTCGACAGGAACAGGTTCTTGGCGAGCTGCTGCGTCAGCGTCGAGCCGCCTTGCACCACGCCGCCGGCCTGGGCGTTGGTCATCAGCGCGCGGAACGTGCCCTGGAAGTCGATGCCGAAATGCTCGTAGAAGCGCCGGTCCTCGGTCGCCAGCACCGCTTTGATGAGATGATCCGGAAACTGGTCGAGCGGCACCAATTCGTTGTGCTTGATGCCGCGGTTGCCGACTTCATTGCCGTAGCGGTCGAGGAAGGTGACGGCGAGATCGGCCTTCTTCAGCCAGTCGTCGTCGGAGGTCTGGCGGAAGGCCGGAATCGCAAGCACCAGCAGTAGCAACAGTCCGCCGGTGCCGAGCGTTGCCATTTCCGACAGCGGCTCGACCAGCACCCAGCGCCGCCAGCCGGCGACGTGGAAGCCGTCCATGGCTGCGGTGAAGCGCTCATAGAGTTCCCGCGCCCATTTGCCGGCCTGAAAGATCGCAAAATCGATACGGGCGTCGATGTCGAGCAGCAGCCGCTTGAGCTTGGGCTGCCAATTGTCGCCCGGATCGGGGAACATGTCCGTCACTACCGCGCGCTCCGGAAATCGGCTGGGACCACGTGACCCGCTTTCTTAGCCGACACATGTTGTGCCGGCCATAAATTAGTTGGAAGTCGGTAGGCAAAGCGTTCAACCGCAGCCGGTGCCGCGATTATCACCGGCGCAATGGAAATCGGGGGTAATTTGGGCATAGTTAGGTTCGCCTGGAGAACAGCATGGCAACGGCGGACGATAGTTCGGACGATACCCCGTTTTGGCGGCGCAAGTCCCTGGATGAAATGACTGATTCGGAATGGGAAAGCTTGTGTGACGGCTGCGGGCGATGCTGCCTCAATAAGCTCGAGGAAGAGGGCAACGACGCCGATACCTATTATACCGATGTCGGCTGCCGGCTGCTCGACGGCGAGACCTGCCGCTGCCGCGACTACGCCAACCGGCTGGAACTGGTCGACGATTGCGTCCAGCTGACGCCCGCGAGCCTCAAAACCATCAACTGGCTGCCGCCGTCCTGCGCCTATGTGCTGATCGCCAAGGGCAAAGACCTCTATTGGTGGCATCCGCTGGTTTCCGGCGACCCGGACACCGTCCATGCCGCCGGCGTGTCGGTCAGAGGCCGCATGAGCGCGACCGAAGAGACGGTGCCGGACGAGGATCTCGAAGACTACATCGTCAGCTGGCCGCAGAAATTGCCCAAAGGCGCGCGGCGGCGACCGTAAATTTTCTCTCAACAACGGGGTGAGGAGGCCTCATGCACCCCTGGTCTGCGATTTGGACTGTTGCATCGGCTTGCCGCGGCGGCCAAGTGGTGCGCGGCGGCGACGTCCTCGGTCCATACCCGGTCTATGCCCGGTTGATGCCGGGCCAAACCCCTTAGAGTAATGACCAGCGAAATTGCACCTGACGAAAAGGCTCGTATTGCCGCCGACGCTTTGGCTGAAGTGAGGGCGGCTGGCCGCGCGCCTATCGAATCACCGGCGGTCCCCGATGCCATCCGCCAGGCGGCTGCGCCCGCGCGGGTCAACCCTGCCGAGGCCCGCGCCATCGTCTTCGGCATCATGCTGGCGATGTTTCTCTCGGCGCTGGAGCAGACCATTGTCGCGCCGGCGCTGCCGGCCATCGGCAAAAGCCTCGGCGGCATCGACGACCTGTCCTGGGTGGTGACCGCCTATCTGCTTGCAGCGACCGCGACGACGCCGCTGTTCGGCAAGCTCTCCGACATTTACGGCCGCCGCATGGTGATGCTGTCGGCGATTTCGGTCTTTGTCCTCGGCTCGGTCGCCTGCGCGACGGCGCCGTCGATCTGGGTGCTCATTGCCGCGCGCGCGCTGCAAGGCATCGGCGGCGGCGGCTTGCTGCCGATCGCCCAGACCGTCATTGCCGACATGCTGAGTCCGCGCGAGCGGCCCTCCATCATGGGCTATACGGCGATCATGTTCGTGAGCGCGAGCACGCTCGGCCCGGTGCTCGGCGGCTTGCTTACCGATCATCTGCACTGGTCGCTGATCTTCTGGATCAATGTGCCGCTCGGCCTGATCGCGCTGGCGACCACCGACCGGGCGCTGCGCAAATTGCCGCGGCACGATCGCCGGCATCAGCTCGACGTCCTGGGCGCCGTGACGATGGTCGCTGCGGCGCTGTCCCTGATGATCGCGCTCGCCTGGGGCGGCACCTTTTATCCGTGGGGCTCGTGGCCCGTCGTGTCGCTCTTTGTCGCGTCGGCCGTGTTGTGGTGCCTTTTCGTGCTGCGGCTTCTCTCCGCGCGCGAGCCGTTCATTCCGCTCACCATTCTCAGCGGGCGCGTCACCGGCGCGATCATCTGCGCGGCTTTCTTTGCCGTCGGCACCATTGTCGGCGTGACGATCTATACGCCGCTTTATTGCCAGACCGTGCTCGGCATTTCGGCGAGCCAATCGGGCCTTCTCCTGATCGCATTCATGCTTGGCACCGTGGTCTCCTCGCAAACGACGATGCGGCTGATGGTGCGCGTGAAGCACTATGTCCGCATTCCGATGGCGAGCCTGACGCTCGCCATCATCGTGCTCGGCTGCCTCGCCGCCGATCCGGCGGGATATTCGTGGCCTGAATTTGCGCTGCTGCTGTTCGGTCTCGGCTGCGGACTAGGGCCGATGTATCCGATGAGCACGATAGTGACGCAGAATTCGGTGAAGCCACATCAGATGGGGACCGCCACCGGCGCGCTTAATTTCTTTCGCACGCTCGGCGGCGCGCTCATCGTCGCGGTGTTTGGCGCGCTGGTGCTCGGCGGCTTCTCCGACGGATCGGGTGTCATGACGCTGGAAAAGATCGCGATGCGTCACGGCGATCTGGCGCCGGCGTTCGGCAACGTCTTTATCGCCGCGATGATCTTTGTCGCGATTTCCTTGTGCTGCCTTTTCTTTGTCGAGGAACGGCCCATGCACGGGCCGGTGCGGCTAAGCGACGCCGGTGCGGAGTGATCACTCCGCGAGCGGCGAGCCGAGCGCGCGTGCCGTATCGACGATCCACGAGCGATAGCGCTGCAGCGGCGTGAGCCCGGTGAGCCCGCCGCAGCCGCCGGTCAGGTTCGGTCCGGTGGACCAACTCACGACGCCGACCACGGCGAGGCTGCCATTGTCGTCGCGAAAGGCCGGCGCGCCGGAATCGCCGGTGCAGGCACCGAGCCCCGCGCTGGTCCCTTTGGTCGCCGGATCGAACAAGCGGATTTCAAACGAACTTGGATGGCCGGTGACGCTGAGCGCTGCCGCATGCGCAAGCCCGTCGAGCCGTTCGGCGCCGCGCACCGTCACGCCGATGCCGGCAACGACGAGCGTGTCGCCGATGGCGACCGGATCGTTGTCGCCGGCGAGCCGCACCGGCGAGATGCGGGCCGGCGCCGGTTCGCCGAGCTTGAGCAGCGCAACGTCCGCTGTAGCGAGATGCGCGAACAGGCGCTTGATGTCGAATTGCGGATGACGCGCGGTGCGCACCACGTCTTTCAGCGCCGGCACCTGGCCCGGCACGGTGTCGGCAAGCTTGTAGCGGCCGTCGGGCTCGACGCAGTGTCCGGCGGTGAGTAGCAAGTCGCGCGCGATCGCGGTCGCGGTGCAAAAGGTGCCGTAGGAGCTCAAGATCGTCACCACGGCATTGCGGACGCTGCCGCTCGCCGGCGGTGCACCGCCGACCATCGCAGCGCTCGGCAAAACGGCGATGCTGCTCATGGCGGTAACCATGAGCGCGGTGAAAATACCGAAGGGCAGAAGCCGGATCAGAAGTCGCCGTTGGGGCATCGGTGGTTTCATAAGGCCTTTTCTGGCGATTTCGCGCGCCACAATAGCGGGGTTTTCAAGTTTTCGTGTGGTGGGCGCGGTAGAGCCCCTGTTCAGGCGGGGTTCACTGCGGGCTCGTTAGGAACACGCATGAGCCCCGCTCTCCGATTCGCTATCGTCGGCCTGCTTTTTTTGGCGCTGGTTCCGGTATTTGTTCCCGCCCGCGGCGAGGATGCCGGCCGTCCGGCGCGAGCTGAAGAGACCACTCGCCCGTCGGCTGCCACCGCAGCCGATGCCGGCCGCGTCTGCCTCGACCAGCGCGAGCGCCGCGCCGAGGCCGGGAAGCTCATTCCGCTGGCCGCCGCCATGCGCACCGCGCGGGCCCGGATGCCGGGGACCGTGGTCCGCGCGCGGCTATGCCGCGGTAACGACGGTCTCGTCTATGTGCTGACAGTCCTCGCCCGCGATGGCAAAGTGGCCCGCCTGACCGTCGACGCCGTGAAAGGCACGCTCGTCGGCGGCCTGTAAGCATGATCCGGAAAAGTGGGTACCGGTTTTCCGACACGATCATGCGCCACTGATCCAAGCGGAGCTTTCTTTGCGGCTTCTTGTTGTTGAAGACGATCCCGATCTTAACCGGCAGCTTGCCACCGCGTTGACCGACGCCGGCTATGTCGTCGACCGCGCCTTCGACGGCGAGGAGGGGCATTATCTCGGCGAGAGCGAGCCTTACGACGCCGTGATCCTCGATATCGGCCTGCCGAAAATGGACGGCATCTCCGTGCTCGAAGCCTGGCGCCGCTCCGGCCGCGCCATGCCGGTGCTCATTCTCACCGCGCGCGACCGCTGGAGCGACAAGGTGCAAGGCTTCGACGCCGGCGCCGATGACTATGTGGCCAAGCCCTTTCATCTCGAGGAGGTGCTGGCGCGGGTGCGCGCGCTGCTGCGCCGTTCGGCCGGCCACGCCAAGAGCGAATTCACCTGCGGGCCGGTCCGCCTCGATACCCGCACCGGCCGGGTCGCTGTGGACGGCAATCCGGTCAAGCTCACCTCGCACGAATACCGGCTGTTGTCTTATCTGATGCATCATACCGGCCGCGTGGTGTCGCGCACCGAACTGGTCGAGCATCTCTACGATCAGGATTTCGACCGCGACTCCAACACGATCGAAGTCTTCGTCGGGCGCATCCGCAAAAAACTCGGCGTCGACGTCATCCAAACCGTGCGCGGTCTCGGCTATCTGTTGACGCCGCCCGATGCGCGCTAATTCGCTCGCGGTTCGCCTGTTCCTCTGGGCCACCGCCTGGACGGTGGTCATTCTCATCATCACCGGCATCGCGCTGTCGACGCTCTATCGCCACGCCGTCGAGCGCGCCTTCGACCGCCGTCTCGACGTCTATCTGCGCACGCTCGTCGCCGATGTCGCTTCGCCGGAGGAGGGCGGCGAGAAATTCCCGCAGTCGATCGGCGAGCCGTTGTTCGAATTGCCGCTGTCGGGCTGGTACTGGCAGGTCACGCGGCTCGACACCAAGGCGCCGGAAGTGCATTCCTCGCGCTCGCTGTGGGATTCAAATCTGCCGCGGCTGCCCGACGATCACTCGGCGAGCGCCGCCGAATACCGGCAAGGTTATGCGCAGGGACCGGAAGATCAGAACCTGCGCATCGTCGAGCGCAATATCGATCTCGGCGGCGACGGCCGTTATTTGATCTCGGTCGCCGGCGACGCATCGGAGATCGACGACGAGACCAACAGTTTCGACCGCGCCATCGGCATGACCTTTGCGGCGCTCACCGTGGCGCTGCTTTTGACGACCGCACTGCAAGTGCGCTTCGGGCTCGCGCCGCTCAAGCGCATCAGCGACAGCCTTGCCGAAATCCGCTCCGGCCGTGCCGAGCGGCTGCAAGGCGAATTCCCGGTCGAGATCGCGCCGCTGGCGCGCGAGACCAATGCGCTGATCGAGGCCAATCGCGAGATCGTCGAGCGCGCCCGCACCCATGTCGGCAATCTGGCGCATGCGCTGAAAACGCCGCTCTCGGTGATCGTCAACGAGGCCGCGGCGCGCGGCAACGATCCGCTGGCGCATAAGGTCTTGGAGCAGACCGACATCATGCGCGACCAGGTGGCGCGCCAGCTCGAACGGGCGCGGCTTGCGGCGCGGTCGAGCGTGATCGGCACGCTGGTGGAAATCCCGCCGGTGGTGACGGCGCTGGCGCGCACCATGGAGAAGCTCTACCGCGCCCGCGATATCGCCATCGATGTCGATGTGCCGAGGGATGCGCGTTTTCGTGGCGAGCAGCAGGATCTCGAGGAGATGATCGGCAATCTCGTCGACAATAGCTGCAAATGGGCGCAGTCGCGGGTCGCCATCGAGGTCTTGGCCGACCAGCCCGCGGCCGCCGACAGCAAGAGCCGCGTGCGCATCATTGTCGACGACGATGGACCGGGGCTTTCGCCCGCCGAACGCGAGCAGGTGTCGCAGCGCGGCCAGCGCCTCGACGAGACCAAGCCGGGTTCGGGTCTTGGCCTCTCGATCGTCATCGAGCTTGCGAGCCTCTACGGCGGTGTGCTCACGCTCGGCACCGCGCCGATCGGCGGCTTACGCGCGGAGCTGGCGCTGCCGGGCGGTTAAGCCTTTCGGCGAGGATGACGCAGCCGCACCCGATATGTAGTCTTGTCCGCAAACGCCGTCGGACAGAACGGCCTCACCAGGGAGGAGTTTCATGCAGTTGTCTCGTCGTCGGCTGCTGGCGAGCGGCGCTTCGATGGTCGTGGCCGGCGCCATTGCGACGCCGTTCGTGGCCCGCGCCCAGTCAGCGCAATGGACCTACAAATACGCCAACAACCTTCCCGACACCCATCCGATGAATGTTCGCGCCCGCGAAATGGCGGCGGCAATCAAGACGCAGACCGGCGGCCGTTTCGATCTGCAGATCTTCCCGTCGAGCCAGCTTGGCTCCGACACCGATACGCTGAACCAGATCCGCTCCGGCGGCGTCGAGTTCTTCACGCTGTCGGGTCTCATTCTGTCGACGCTCGTTCCCGCCGCCTCGATCAACGGCCTGGGCTTTGCGTTTCCGAGCTACGACGCGGTGTGGCGGGCGATGGATGGCGATCTCGGCGCCTATGTACGCGGGCAGATCGCCAAGGCCGGGCTCATTGCCATGGAGAAGATCTGGGACAACGGCTTCCGGCAGACCACGACATCGACCAAGCCGATCGTGGCGCCGGACGATTTCAAAGGCATGAAGCTGCGCGTGCCGCCGTCGCCGCTCTGGACCTCGATGTTCAAGGCGCTCGACGCGGCGCCGGCCTCGATCAATTTCAACGAAGTCTATTCGGCGCTGCAGACCAAGATCGTCGACGGCCAGGAAAACCCGCTGGCGATCATTTCGACGGCGAAGCTCTATGAGGTGCAGAAATATTGCTCGCTGACCAATCACATGTGGGACGGCTTCTGGTTCCTCGCCAATCAGCGCGCCTGGGAGGCGTTGCCGCTCGACGTGCGCGACATCGTCGCCAAGAACATCAACAATGCCGGCTTGAAGGAGCGCGAGGACGTCGCCGAGCTCAACGCGACCCTGCAGCAGAGCCTTGCCGCCAAGGGTCTTGCTTTCAACCGGCCGGACCCAGCGCCGTTCCGCGACAAGCTCCGCGCCGCCGGCTTCTATACCGAGTGGAAGGGCAAATACGGCGACGAGGCCTGGACCATTCTGGAAAAATCCACCGGCAAGCTGGCGTGACCGCTGGTGAGCACGCTGCAAACGGTGTCGTTTGCCAAAGAGAGCGGGGGAGCCTCGCGCTCCTTCGGCGCGGCGGTTGAATCATCGCTCGGCGCCTTCGTTGAAATCCTGGCGGCGGGTTTGGTCGGCGCGGAAATCCTGATCCTGTTCGGCGGCGTGGTGTCGCGTTATGTCTTCAACCGGCCGCTGGTCTGGTCGGACGAACTTGCGTCCACGCTGTTCCTGTGGCTCGCCATGCTCGGTGCGGTCATTGCGTTCCGCCGCGACGAGCATATGCGCATGACGGCCTGCGTGGGGAGCCTGCCGCGGCCGTGGCGCGCCGCGCTCGATACGTTTGCGACCGGCGCGGCGCTCGCTTTCCTTTCGCTCGTCGCCTGGCCGGCCTATCAATACGCGCTCTATCAGTTGCCGATCACGACCTCGGCGCTCGAAATCACCGACACATGGCGCGCTGCCGCCATGCCGGTGGGCGTTGCCCTGATGATCGTCTTTGCGGTGCTGCGGCTGGCGCGGACCGCTTCACTCGCGACGCTGCTGTTGTCGCTCGGCGCGGTCGCGGCGATCGTCGCGCTGTTCTGGGCCGCGGGGCCGGTGTTTCTCAAGCTCGGCAATCTCAATCTTCTGATCTTTTTCGTCGGTGTGGTCGCCGCGGCCGTGTTTGCCGGCGTGCCGATCGCTTTCGCATTTGGACTCGCGATCTTCGGTTATCTCGCGCTCGGCACCCACACGCCTTTAATGGTTCTGGTCGGCCGCATGGACGAGGGGATGAGCCATCTCATTCTCCTGGCTGTGCCGCTCTTTGTCTTTCTCGGCCTGCTCATCGAAATGACCGGCATGGCGGCCGCCATGGTGGCATTTCTGGCGAGCCTCTTGGGTCACGTGCGCGGCGGGCTGCACTATGTGCTGGTGGCCGCAATGTATCTCGTCTCCGGCATTTCCGGCTCGAAAGCCGCCGACATGGCGGCCGTCGCGCCAGTGCTGTTTCCTGAGATGAAGGCGCGCGGCGCCAAGCCCGGCGACCTCGTCGCTTTATTGTCGGCGACCGGCGCGCAGACCGAAACCATCCCGCCGAGTCTCGTTCTCATCACCATCGGCTCGGTGACCGGCGTCTCGATCGCAGCTTTGTTCACCGGCGGACTGCTGCCCGGCGTCGTGCTCGCCGTTCTGCTGTGCCTTGTCGTGCATTGGCGCTATCGCAGCGTGTCCGAACAATCCGGCCGCGCGAGCAAGCGCGACATTGCGCGCGCGTTCTTCATTGCGTTGCCGGCACTGGTGCTGCCGTTCCTGATCCGCGCCGCCGTTGTCGAGGGCATCGCCACCGCGACCGAAGTCTCCACCATCGGCATCGCTTATTCGGCGATTGCCGGACTTCTGATCTATCGCCGCTTCGATTGGTCGGCGCTGCGTCCGATGCTGGTGTCCACCGCCTGCCTGTCGGGCGCGATCCTGTTCATCATCGGCACGGCGACCGGCATGGCGTGGGGGCTGACGCAATCCGGCTTCTCGCGCACGCTCGCCGCGGCCATGACCGGCTTGCCGGGCGGTGCCGCGACTTTCATGGCGGCATCGATCGTCGCCTTTGTCGTGCTCGGTTCGGTGCTCGAAGGAATTCCGGCGATTGTTTTGTTCGGGCCGCTGTTGTTTCCGATCGCCAAGGCGGTCGGCATCCACGAAGTGCATTACGCGATGGTGGTCATTCTGGCGATGGGCGTCGGTCTGTTCGCGCCGCCGTTCGGCGTCGGCTATTACGCCGCTTGCGCCATCGGCCGCGTCGAGCCCGCCGAAGGCATGCGGCCGATCCTGGCCTATATGCTGGCGCTGGTGATCGGCACGGTGATCGTTGCCGCGGTGCCGTGGATTTCCATCGGGTTCTTGCGGTAGCGGGCATCACGGATGAACGCGGGCGTTCCCAACGGCGGTATCCCTACCTCGTCGAAGCGCGTGATGAATCTGGCGCATTTCGTGCGCCAGACGGCGAGGCGCTATGCCGATGAGATTGCTCTGGTCTGGGGCGAGCGGCGCCCGATGCGCGCGGCTGTCTCGAAGACGCCGGCATAACGGCGCGGTAACTGCCGTCAGCGCAGCTCGAGACGTGCCGTGGAGATATCGATGACACCGCGGATCATGATGTTGAAGGCGACGACAATCCGCTCTTCCCTTTCGTCGGCGGAGCCTTGCTCGACGGAGTGCGGAATGTGGCTGGGCCAGATCACCATGCGGCCTTTCTCAGGCGGCATGACGAAGACGTCGCGATTCAAGTCGTTCTTCTGCACGTAATTCGGCTCGAGATTTCTGCTGAGCAGGCGCGGCGAGGCGAAAGCCGTCGGCCCGCAATTCTTCGGCGTCTTGATATAGACCACGCCGCTCAACAGGCAGTTCGGGTGCATATGCATGAAATGGCGGCGATTGGGATTGGCGATATTGGCCCACATATTGGTAATGTAGTGGGAGTCCCTTTTGATCGCTAAGGCATCCAGGATAATTCCGGACTCCTCCATGATCACCGCGACCAGCTCTTTCATCTCGGGAAGCGTCTGCAGGTTGTCCGGCGACATATAGGCCAGGATAGCGCCCTCCGGCGAGAAATTGCCTTTCCCGGACTTCTGCAATTCGCGCACTTTCTTCTCAACCCGGTCGCAGATGCTGATGTCGGGTAACTTCCCCGTAAACATCGGCGTCGGAAACAGCAGAAGCATCTGCTTTGCAGTCAGCTCATGCGCCGTAGGCTTATAGGGAGTGTCCAGCATGGCAATGCGCGCCTTGATCTTGTCTGGGACTGTTTTTCGGCCGCTCAAAACAGCTGGCGTTATAACCGTGCGTACCAGCCCGTTGCGCGATTTTGCGCAGGAGGACTTGGAAAATATATGGCTGCGCGCGTAAATCGGCGGCGGCGGCGCGTAACGCCGATATAAATTTTATGCGGCGGGGGATATGCGAAAAGCGCGAAAGAATACGGCGTGGATAAAGAATACGGCGTGGATTCAGGCCACGGCCCGCTGCGCGCCCGCGACTGCAAAGCGCGGCGCGGTCTCGACCCGGTCGCGTCCCTTGCGCTTGGCTTCGTAGAGCGCGCCGTCGGCCGCCCTGACCAGATCGCGCGGCAGCAATCCTTGCCGCGGGACGAGCGAAGCCACCCCGACGCTGACGGTTGGCGTAGAGTCGGGGCGGCCCTGCTGGTCGGCGCGAAGCGCGGCGATGCCGGCGCGGATATTCTCACCGAGCTCGGCGGCTTCCGTCGCCGACGCGTTGGGCAGCATGACGACGAATTCCTCACCGCCGTAGCGCGCGCAGACGCCGCCGGTGCCTTGTGTATTGGTGGCGATGCATTGTGAGATGGCGAGAAGCGCGGCATCGCCGGCTTGGTGGCCGAATTGATCGTTGTACTCTTTGAATTTGTCGGCATCGATCATGAGGAAGGCCATGGCGCGCTGCGCCTCGAGCGCGCGGCTCCATTCCGTCAACAGCATCTCGTCGAGACAGCGGCGATTCAGAAGCTTGGTCAGGCCGTCGGTCGTCGCCACGATCGAGAGCTGGCGCTCGGCTTCGCTGCGCCGCTTCAGCGCGCGAATGAGCAGAGCGAACAGCGCGAAATTGATCGCGCACAACGCCAGCATCAAGAGCCCGATGCGCCAGGTCTTCTCGAACCAAGGCGCATAGATCGCGTCGAGCGATGTGCCGTAGCTCAGCATGAGCGGCTGATCGCCGACGGCTTGGAAAACGTAGAGCCGCCGCACGCCGTCAATACCGGCGGTGGATTCGAACGAGCTGGACGGAAACGTCGCACCGCGCTGGAAAATCGAGGTATGAATCAGGCTGCGGCCGATCATGCCCTGCTGGAAGGGCGAGCGCATGATCAGGGTACCATCCTCGCGGACCAGAGTGAGCGCGTCCTGGCCGCCCAGGTTCACCTTGGCGAACATCTTTTCGAAATAGCGCAGGCGCAATGTGCCGACGACGACGCCGTTGAATGCGCCGTTGGCGTCGGTCAGCCGCCGGCTGATGGCAATGACATACTCGCCGTCGGGTCCGACCCACGGCCGGCTGACATAGGGACCGTTGCCGATCATCCGGATCTGACTTTGGAAGAAATCGTTTTGCGCGTAGTTATAGGGCTGCGGCGTCAGCGTGCGGGAATCGACGATGACGGTGCCGTGCCTGTCGAGCACGAAGATCGAGCCCATGTCCTTGGCGGTCGCGGCGCGGTCGAACAGCACCAGTTGCCGGAATTCGGGAGTGAGCTTGGCCAGTCCCGGCAGTTTCAAGCCTTCGACGACCTCCTGCAGCGATAGATCGTAGAGTTCGAGATTGCGGTCGATTTCCGAAGCCATCGCCGCAATGACATTATAAGCGCCGAGACGCGCGCGTTCGCGCGCTTGGTCGCGGCTGTCCAATTGCAGGACGCCAAAGATTGCGGAAAAGCCGAGCGTGATGATCAGCCCGAGGACGATCAGCGGCTTCGCGTGACTATGACTGGGCGCTGGCGCCGAAGCTGAAGCTGGCATGACAGTCGTGCGGCCGTCCGATGACTGCTCTATTGCACCATTTGTAGTCATACTTGATTGAGGTTTGGCCCAGTAAACGCCGGCAATGCGAATTGTCGCGTTAAGGCCGCGGTAACAATGGCGCGCGTCGCCTGCTGCGCGCAGCGCTGATTGCGATGCCGCTCGGAGTTTCAGGCCTCTTCAGCCACGGCGCGGCTGCATTCATCGCACCGATAGATGATCAAAGCGGCACGCGTTCCGACCTGCGGAAGCTTGCCGACATATGACATCTGTTGTTCGCAGTGCTCGCAGATACGCTGCGGCAGGTTTCTGTTTTTTTGTGACCGGTTCATCGCAAATTGATCTCGTCGAACGGCGTGGGTAGGCGCAATAGAGGTTCAATGCCGGCGTTTGGCCTGCGTCCGCCGCTCGATGACTTCCGTCCTGTTCGATGGGCGCCGATATCTAACACAGCCTGCGCGCGGCGAAACTGCGGCCGGCGAATAATCAGGCGCATGGTTTCGAGATGCTGTCGGCAGCGGCTCGCCGGCTCGCCAGCACAACGATGCACTGTCTAAGCGCAGACAATTCTCCCGATTTAAATTAGCGGATGCTGTGATTATGATGCGGCCGCGACGAGGACGACCAAACCGCAGCAAAATCGGAGAATGTCATGAGACGTCTGCTGATCGCGTCTGTGTTGAGCGTTGTTGCTATGGCTGGTGTTATGGCCGTGCCGACCACGGCGCAGGCGCATTGGAGTCACACGCACCGGTATTGGCACCACGCTTGGTATCGCGGTACGTCATATTATCCGTACTATGCCTTCTCCGATGAATGGCGATACTGGCCGATCTGCATTTGGCATCGCGACTGGGACGCCTATTGGTATCGCGCCTGTTCCTGACCGTCGCCGCGCCGCGTGCGGACGGTGCAGCGATTGGCATTTTCGAAAACCCGATAGCAATTCATCCATCGTAGCTTTGATGCGATGGAGATGAAGGCGCTGATCTCGGCCAAAGGCGGTCTCGCTCAGTCGAGCGTGACGTGCGCCGAGGTGATGACGTTCTTCCACAGCTCCGTCTCCCGATGGAAGTAGGTGACGGTGGCTTGCGGCGTGCCGCCGACCGGCTCGGCCTGCAGATTGGCGAGATTTTGCAGGATGCCCTGATCGTGCAAAGCCTCGTTGACGTCGGCATTGATCTTGTCGGTGATCGCCCGCGGCGTGCCCTGCGGCGCAACGATCGCGTACCAGGCGGCCGCGGCGAAGCCGGGCAGCGTCTCGGCGATCGTCGGCACGTTCGGCAGGCTCGCCATGCGCTGCGGTGATGCGACCGCAATGAGCTTCAGTTTCCCGGCTTTGATCAGTTGCATCGAAACGCCGAGATTGTCGAACATGCAGTCGACATTGCCGGCAGCGAGATCGTTCAGCGCCGGTGCCGAGCCGCGATATGGCACGTTCTGCAATTTCACTTTTGCCATCATCTGAAACAGTTCGGAGGTCAGATGCGACGTGGTGCCGTTGCCCTGCGTGGCGTCGGTGACCTTGCCGGGATTGGCTTGCGCATAAGCGATGAAATCCTTCACTGTGGCAGCCGTGATCTTGTCCGGATTGACCACCAGCGCATTCGGCACGCGTCCGATCACGACAATGGGCACGAACTGCGTCGGATCGAAGCCGAGCTGCGGATAGAGATTTTGATTGATGACCAAAGGCGGCGGCGGCGCCGACAACAGCGTGTAGCCGTCCGGATCCGACTTGGCGACGAACTCCGCGCCGATATTGCCGCCGGCGCCGGTGCGATTTTCGATGACCACCGGCTGCCCCCATTTGCGCGACAGCCACTCGGCGATGATGCGCGGCACGACGTCGGCGGTGCCGCCGGCGGGGAAGGGCACCACGATTTTGACCGGGTGTGACGGATAGTCCTCGGCGCGTGCCGCGGTGGCGAGGACAGCGGCGAGCACCACCGTCAAAGCTGCAATTTTTGTCGAGCCGCGCAGACCGCTGGTGGCGCGGAATTTCAGCATTGTCATGTTGTTGTCCGTGAGCGTTTCCGGGTGCGGAACTTAGCCAAATCGCGGCGGCATCGCCAGGGTGCGGCGGGTGGAACTGGCTCGCCGGAGTTTCGCCCAAATGAAACCTTTTGCTGTCTTTATCAACAGTGGGTCTGAGTAAGGGCAGGAGCGCCGCATCGCCGCGCGCCGTCGAGGGGGGAATATGTCTGCGAGGATCGTGATCGCAGCACTGCTGATCGGCGCAAGCCTCGCGGCGTGCACGGCCAATTCCGGGCCGAAGGAAGCCGGCGGCACGGCCGCGGGCGCGGTCGCCGGCGGGGTGATTGGCAATATGGTCGGCGGCAGCGCCGGCAACCGGTTCGCCGGTACCGTGATCGGCGCCGCGGTCGGTGGCCTGATCGGCAATCGGATCGGAGCGTCGCTCGACGACGAGGACAGGCGGCGCGCTTATGCCGCGCAAATGCAGGCGCTCGATGCCGGTCCGTCCGGCGCGCCGGTGGCATGGCGCAATCCCGACGACGGGCGGTACGGCAATGTCGTGCCGGGACCCGCTTATCAGGCCAACGGCGCCACATGCCGGCAATATACCGAGACTATTTTTATCGATGGCAATCCGCAGACCGCGCGCGGCACGGCTTGTCGCAATCCCGACGGCACGTGGACTGCAATAGAATGATGGGACGCAATAGAATAACGCGCCGCAACAAATAACAGCGGTGCCGCTGTTGCGTGAGTGTCGTCGTGGCGTGAACTATGTCATGCTGTGATCTTCAGCCGCGGGGCGAGGGAGTTCGTTTTCAAGACATTTTGGGAGAATCTGAAAATGCGTGCAGCGCATTTGGCATTCACGGCCATATTATTGACAGGCATCGCTGGCGGCTTGGCCGGCTGCGGCAAAGGCCCGCAAGGCGACGCCGGGCCGGCCGGCCCGCAGGGTCCCAAGGGCGACGTCGGCGCGGTGGGGCCTGCCGGCCCCGCCGGTGCGGCCGGACCTGCGGGTCCGCAGGGCCCGGCTGGGCCGCCCAGCCCCAGCATCAGGGTCGTTAAATCGGATTGCACGTCCGGCTGCACGGTGCAGTGCCACGAGAACGAAATCCTAGTCACCGCCTATTGCGGGCCGACGCGAAATGCCGCGCAAATGCTCGGCGAACGCGGCGCGTCGTGCGGCCCGGATGCCAGCCCGGCCAACGCGCCTCTGATCGCGGTTTGTGTCGCGGCGCCACAATAAATTGCACCGGGTTACGTAAGCGGCGCCAAGGCTAGGCGCCGCTTTCACCTTCTCTCAACCCGTTTTGTGCAACGGCGCCGCGCCTTTGGCCGCATTCGGGCGATTAGCCCGCGCATCTTGATTGCGGGTATTCTGTGTAACCCCTTCTTAAGCGCCCGCCGCTTAGAACCGTAACTGTCAGTTCAGCACGGTAATCTGGCTATGACGAGCGATGGACAGTCCATCGAACGGCTGCGGGAGTATCTTCGGGCGCTCACGCCGGAGGCGCGGTCGATGCTCGTCCAGGAGCTCGAGCGCAACCTGTTGCGTGGCGAACCGAACGCCGGCAATGATCTGATCCTGCAGGAACTGCGCCGCACCGTCCGCGCCGACGCTCAGCCGGTGCCGCGGATCGGCGATGCGGCGCGCATGTTCTTCGCGCCGCTCGAGCCGTTTCTGATCGACAGCCGCGCCGACCACAAACGCATCGGCCGCATCGCCCGCGTCTCGCTGGAACCGATCTGGGGATGGATCGGCCGCGACCTTATCCCGGCGGAAGTAAAGGCGCTCGGCGAGGACATCAATCGCGCCTTGCTTGCCGACGACCGCAACCGCGCCGATCAACTGGTCCGCACGCTGCACGACCGCGCCATCCGGCGCATCCGCGACGCCATCGCCGAAGTCGGCGGCGACGAGAAGTCGCGCCGCCGGCTTGCCGTTCAGGTTGGCACGCCGCGCGCCATCGAAGATCTCAACACCATCGTCTCTATCTTGTCGCTGCGCGAATTGCTGGCCGATCTGGCGCGGCGCCTGCCGAGCCAGTTCCGCACTTTCGAGCGTGAACAGATCGAGCCGCTTTGGACACTGCTTGACGCGGCGACCGCGCAAGGCACCTTGGACCGGGTGGGCGCGCGCAAGACCGACGCCTTCGTCTATTGTCTGATCCTGGTGATGAACCGGCTCGCGGCGCCGTGGCAACTGGTGCGCATCGCCACGCGTGCGGCGGATAGCGACGACACCTCGCGTGTCGCCGAGACGCCTTATGCCGCCGCCATCAATATCGTGCTCGGCGAAGCCGAGAACATGACCGCCGAATTGCGCGCCGAGATCAAAGCCGGGCATCCGGTCGCATCCCTGCTCAAGAACATCCACGACACGGCGCGCGAGATACGTTCGGAAATAAACGTGTCGTTCGACTCGCCGTGGAGCCGGCAATTGGCGGCGGTCCGCAACGACGTGTCCGCCTTGCTGAAATCGGAAATCGAGACCACGCCGGGCAGCGTCAGACGCCTATTGCGGCCGCGCCTCAACAAGGACATCGCGCCGCGCTCGGTGCTCGATCCGCTCGACGTCCAAGAGGTCGAGACGCGGGTCGAATTTGTCAGCATCTGCCGCCACTACGCGTCCGAGCTTGCGGCCAGCGAAGTGACCATGCGCGCGTTTTCCGAACTGTCGCAGATCCTCGAGACCGGCACCAAGATCCTGCTCGATTCACTGCGCCAGGCCGGCGACGACGACCGGCCGTTCCGGCAATCGCAGCTCGAGGCCGCGATCCGCTTCTGCCGCCCGATTTTCGGCGCTGAATATTCAGGCCTTTTGGCCAAGGCCGCCGAGGTCGCGGCGCAGACCGTACCCCCTCCCGCCGAGCGCAAACCGGCCCGGGCGTGAGCCGCCCTGATCGGCACCCGAGCGCCCAATTGCCGCGCTCGGGTTCCCATTGCGGCCGCATTCGCGCCGTGATGTATAACCGGCCCGCGCGCGGCTTTGGCTATCGCGCTTTGCCCGCCGCGTCCTTAAGCGCGTGACCAAGCCGTTTGCCCCGATTTCGATCTGTTGATGCTGATGCGAGCCTCGAAACGATGACGCTTTGGCTCATTTTCGCTCTGATGACCGTCGCGGCCGTTTGTGCCGTGCTGTGGCCGCTCGGCCGCAAGCGCGACGTCACCGGCGGCGGGAGCGACCGGCTCGTCTATCAGGATCAGCTTCTCGAGATCGAGCGCGACCGGGCCGCCGGGCTGATCGGCGGCGCGGAAGCGGAATCGGCGCGTGTCGAAATTTCGCGCCGCCTGTTGGCAGCAGCGGACGCCGAAAGCGCGCCGCCGGCCGCGCCATCGGCACGGCAATTTGCCTTCCGTCATCGCGCCGCGGCTGTGGCCGCCGCCGTTATCTTGCCGGTCGTCGGGCTCGGCTTCTATGTGACACTCGGTTCGCCGGATATTCCAAGCCAGTCGGCCTTCGCCCGTGTCGACACGCCGGCCGGTTCGCAATCGATCGGAAGCCTGGTCGGCCAGGTCGAAGCGCACCTTGCCAGCAATCCCAATGACGGCGCCGGTTGGGAAGTTCTGGCGCCGGTCTATATGCGGCTTGGCCGTTTCAACGACGCTGCGGCGGCCTGGCGCAAGGCCATTGCGCTCAACGGCGACAATGCGACACGCGAGGCCGCGCTCGGCGAGGCGCTGGTCGCTGCTGCCAACGGCGTCGTCACCGACGAGGCGCTGACCGTTTTCCAGCATGCGGTTGCCGCCGACCCGCACGAGCCCAAAGCCGGTTATTTCCTCGGGCTTGCCGACGAGCAGGCGGGCAAACGCGACGCCGCCGCGGCGAAATGGCGCGCGCTGCTCGACAGCGCGCCGCAGGATGCGCCGTGGGCGAGTTTCGTCCGCGAGGCGCTGGCGCAGGTCAGTCCACAGGCTGCGGCGGAATCAAGCGCCAAGGTTGCCCCCAGCGCGGGCGACGTCGCGGCTGCGGGGAATCCTGATGAGGCGCAACGCACTGAAATGGTGCGCGGCATGGTGCAGCGTCTGGCCGATCGCCTGCACAGCGACGGCGGCACGGTGGACGAGTGGCTGCGCCTCGTGCAGGCTTATGCCGTGCTTGGCGACCGCGACAAGGCCAAGGGCGCGGTCGCCGATGCCAAGCGCGCGCTGTCGGACCATCCCGATGCGATCAAGCTGATCGACGAACTCGCCACGCAATTGAGCTTGAACGGCTGATGGCAGCGGTTTCGAAAGTAGCAAGGCGAGATTCAAGGCAACAGTTATGACACGCAAGCAGCGGCGCCTCGTAATGATCGGCTCGGGCCTTGCCGTGCTCGGCGTCGCCGTGGCGCTGATGCTCAACGCCTTCCGCGATTCGATCGTGTTCTTCAATTCACCGAGCGATGTGGTCGAACGGCATGTCGGGCCGGGCACGCGAATTCGTCTCGGTGGTCTGGTCAAGGACGGCAGTCTGGTCCGCAGCGGTAACCTCGTCGTGCGTTTCGACGTCACCGACGGCAAGAGCGAGATCCCGGTCGCCTATCAAGGTGTATTGCCGGATCTGTTCCGCGAAGGGCAGGGCGTCATCGCCGAAGGCGCGCTCAACGGTTCCGGCGTTTTCACGGCCGACACTATCCTCGCCAAACACGACGAGACTTATATGCCCAAAGAGGTCGCCGATGCGCTAAAGAAGTCGGGGCATTGGAAGGACGACTACGGCAAGCAGGCCAGCGATAGCAAAAGCGGGACCGCGAAATGAGGCGAGGGCGCGATTCATGATCCCCGAACTCGGCCATTACGCCTTGATACTGGCGCTGGGGCTTGCCCTCATTCAGGGCACGATGCCGATCGTCGGCACCCGCAGCAACGACGTCGCGCTGATGAACATCGCGGTGCCGGCAGCGCTCGCGCAATTCTTCTTCGTCGCCATGGCGTTTGGCGCGCTGGCCTATTGCTACGTCACTTCGGATTTCTCGGTGGTCAATGTCTACGAGAATTCGAACTCGCAGATGCCGCTGATCTATCGCTTCGCCAGCGTCTGGGGCAATCACGAAGGCTCCATGATGCTGTGGGTGTCGATCCTGACTTTCTTCGGCGCCTTGGTCGCTTTGTTCGGCACCAACCTGCCGCTGGTGCTCAAGGCCAATGCGCTTGCGGTGCAGGCCTGGATCGCGGCGGCGTTTCATTTGTTCATCCTGATCACGTCGAATCCGTTTCTGCGCATTCCCGATGCGCCGCTCGAGGGCCAGGATCTCAACCCGATCCTGCAAGACCCCGGTCTCGCCTTCCATCCGCCGATGCTCTATCTCGGCTATGTCGGTTTCTCGATCGCATTCTCCTTCGCCATCGCCGCGCTGATCGAAGGCCGTATCGACGCAGCCTGGGCGCGCTGGGTGCGGCCCTGGGTGCTCGGCGCCTGGATGTGCCTGACGCTCGGCATCGCCGGCGGTTCCTATTGGGCCTATTACGAGCTCGGCTGGGGCGGCTTCTGGTTCTGGGACCCGGTCGAGAACGCCTCGCTGATGCCGTGGCTCGCCGGCACCGCGCTGTTGCATTCGGCCGTGGTCATGGAGAAGCGCGGCGCGTTGAAAGTCTGGACCATCCTGCTTGCGATCCTCGCCTTTTCGCTGTCGCTGATCGGGACGTTTCTGGTGCGCTCGGGCGTGCTCACCTCGGTGCATGCCTTTGCCACCGATCCGGCGCGCGGCGTTTTCATTCTGGCGATCCTGATTATTTTCATCGGCGGCGCGCTGGCGCTCTATGCCTGGCGCGCGCCGGCGCTCAAGCAGGGCGGCTTGTTTTCACCGATCTCGCGCGAAGGCGCATTGGTGTTCAACAATCTGTTCCTGACCACGGCCTGTGCCACGGTGCTGGTCGGCACGCTCTATCCGCTGGCGCTGCAGGCGCTCACCGGCGACAAGATTTCCGTTGGTCCGCCGTTCTTCGACGCAACCTTCGGCCCGCTGTTCATTCCGCTGATGCTGGCGATGCCGTTCGGTCCGCTGCTGGGCTGGAAGCGCGGCGATATTCTCGGTGCAGCGGAACGGCTTTTGGCGGCGGCGCTCCTTGCGGGGCTCGGTATTGTCGCGGCCTTTGCGCTCGAACATGGCGGCCCGGTGCTGGCGCCGTTCGGCGTCGGCATCGCCGTTTTCGTCATGGTCGGCGCCGTCATCGATATTGCCGAACGCACCATGATCATGCGGGTGCCGGTTCCCGCCGCGTTACAGCGTGCGCTCGGACTGCCGCGGTCGGCCTGGGGCACGGCCTTTGCGCATTTCGGCATCGGAATGACGCTGCTCGGCATCGTCAGCGTCACCGCCTGGGGCGTCGAACGCATCGTCGAAGTCAAGCCGGGCCAGACGCTCGAGATTTCCCACTATCGGGCGACGTTCAACGGTCTGTTCGAGCGGCCGGGACCGAACTATCGCGATGTCGTCGGCCTGTTCAGCATTCACCGCGCCGCCGGCGAATATCTCGGCAATATGGAGCCGAGCCGCCGCACCTTCCCGTCGCGCAACGAAGTGACGACCGAGGCGGCGTTGATGACGCGCGGCTTCAGCCAGCTTTATCTGTCGCTCGGCGATCCGGGCAAGGATGGCTCCGTTGCGGTGCGGCTCTATTACAAGCCGCATGTTCTGATGATCTGGCTCGGCGCGGCCTTCATGTTCATCGGCGGCGCGCTGTCGCTGTCGGATCGGCGGCTGCGCGTCGGCGCGCCGCGGCCGGCCAAGGCCAAGCTCGCGGCCGCTGTGCAACCGGCGGAGTAGGGCGCAGTGAGAACGAAAGCCGGCAACATCGGACGCGTCGCGATCAAATATCTGCAGGCGGCGATGCTGGTCGTGGCGCTGTCGCCGGCGGCTTGGGCCGTCGAGCCCAATGAAATGCTGTCCGATCCCGCGCTGGAAGCGCGCGCGCGGGCTTTGTCGCAAGGCTTGCGCTGCCTGGTGTGCCAGAACGAATCGATCGACGATTCAGGGGCATCGCTGGCGCACGACATTCGTGTTTTGGTGCGCGAGCGGATCAAAGCCGGCGACAGCGATCAGCAGGTGATCGACTTTCTGGTCTCGCGTTATGGTGAGTTCGTCCTGCTCAAGCCGCCATTGTCCTGGCACACGGTGGCCTTGTGGGGCCTGCCGCCCGGCCTTTTGCTGATCGGCATCGTCGTGATGATCGTGATGGCGCGGCGGAAAGCCGAGCTGCTTCCCGCCCAACCGCTCAGCGCTGCCGAGGAAGCGCGTGTCGAGGACCTGCTGCGCGGCCAGGGTACGTCCTAGTCGCACGTACCTGAGTCCGCACGTCTTGACCGTCGCGTGCATCCGCCGCAGCCCCACTGCGACTAATTACACCGCTTATAAGATATTGTTATACAAATTGATTTTCAGAAATCCCGGAACATTACCAACTTTTAATGCTGCCGACAGAGCGCGGTAAGGGTCGCGGTCTCATGGTTCGATGAAGCGGGGCCAAAGCGACTGCCCCAGTAGGGCAGTATTCGTTGCAAGACGAACAATCGATTTGGAGACGGACATGATTGGCACTTCGATGCAATGGCGCCGGATTCGAGCGGCGCGGCGCGTTGCGCTACTGACAACGGCGATAGCAGGGATCGGCGGTTCAGCCTTGGTGCTGGCGCCGCATATGCCGGGCTATGGCGGATCGGCGCTGGCGCAGAATTTGACCGAGAAGGTCCAGCAACTGCCGCAGCGTCCGGTGGGCTTTGCCGACATAGTCGAGAAGGTGAAGCCGGCCGTGATCTCGGTGCGGGTAAAGATCGACCGTCCGGCCGATCAGAGCCTCAACAGTGACGACGGCGACTTGCCGTTTCCGCCTGGCTCGCCGTTCGAGCGCTTCTTCAAGCGCTTCGGCATGCCGAACGGCGTCCCGCCTGGCGGCCGTCAAGTCATCACCGGCCAGGGCTCGGGCTTTTTCATCACCGCCGATGGCTATGCGGTGACGAATAATCACGTGGTGCAGAACGCCGAAAACGTTCAGGTCACCACAGACGACGGCAAGACTTTCACCGCCAAGGTCATCGGCACCGATCCGAAGACCGATCTCGCGCTGATCAAAATCGACGGCAGCAATTTTCCCTTCGTGAAGCTTGCCGACACCCCGCCGCGCATCGGCGACTGGGTGCTTGCGGTCGGCAATCCGTTTGGGCTTGGCGGCACCGTCACCGCCGGCATCGTTTCGGCGCGCGGCCGCGATATCGGCGCCGGGCCGTATGACGATTTCATTCAGATCGACGCGCCGGTGAACAAGGGCAATTCCGGCGGACCCACTTTTGACGTCGACGGCAACGTAATCGGCGTCAACACCGCGATCTTCTCGCCGTCCGGCGGCTCGGTCGGTATCGCCTTCGATATTCCCGCCGACACGGTGAAGAGCGTGATCGCGCAACTGCGCGACAAAGGCAGCGTCACCCGCGGCTGGATCGGCGTGCAGATCCAGACCGTGACTCCCGATATCGCCGACAGCATGGGCCTCAAACAGGCGACCGGCGCGCTCGTCTCCGAGCCACAGAAGAACAGCCCGGCCGCTGCCGCCGGCATCCAGAGCGGCGACGTCATCGTCTCCGTCGACGGTACCGCGATCCACGACGCCCGTGAACTGGCGCGCAAGATCGGCACCATGGCGCCAGGCGCTTCGGTGAAGCTCGGCACCATCCACAGCGGCCAGGACAAGACCGTAACCCTGACGCTCGGCACGCTGCCGACCGAAAAGCTGGCGTCGAACGATCAGGGCAGCCAGCACGACACGGCCGACGCCGACGTGCCGAAACTCGGCCTGACGCTCGCGCCGGCCGACAAGAATTCCGGCGGCTTGGGCGTTGTCGTCACCGGCGTGGCCGACGGCGGCGTTGCGGCTGAGCACGGCTTCCAGGTCGGCGACGTCATTCTCGATATCGGCGGCAGGTCGGTGTCGACGCCGGCGGATATCCGCAAAGGCCTCGCCGACGCCAAGACCGACGGCAAGCATACCGTTTTATTCCGCGTGAAGTCGCGCGAGGGCACGCGGTTCGTCGCGCTGCCGCTGGGCAATGCGTGACGCTGCGCGAACGAGATTAGCGGAGCCCGCGCAAGACTGACGCGGCTCCAAGAGAAAGGGGCATCCGCTGGCATCCGTCGCCCCCGCTGGCGGGCGTTCCTGGGGACGGGTCGCAAGACCCGTCCCCGCCGAATACCAACTCTGCCTCCGGCATCCGTCGCCCCCGCTGGCGGTGGAGTGGTAAGGGGGGGTGGCGGGCAACCGCCACCCCTTCACTATTTTGCAAGCGGTGCGGCGTGTATCATTCATGGCGATTTGGCGATTTGGCCCGCCGGCCGGCTTTCGATTGCGACGATAAATCATGCGAATTCTCGTCATTGAGGACGACCGCGACGCGGCGGATTACCTCGTTAAGGCGTTCCGCGAGGTCGGCCATATGGCCGATCAGGCCGCTGACGGCGAGGAGGGGCTGCAGCTCGCCCTTGACGGCGAATATGACGTGCTGATCGTCGATCGGATGCTGCCCAAGCGCGACGGACTGTCCGTCATCGCGACTTTGCGCGACAAGTCGGTCGAGACCCCGGTGCTGATCCTCTCCGCGCTCGGGCAGGTCGACGACCGGGTCAAAGGCCTGCGCACCGGCGGCGACGACTATCTCGCCAAGCCCTATGCTTTTTCCGAGCTCTTGGCGCGCGTCGAGGTGCTGGCGCGCCGCCGCGGCAGCCGCGGCGAGGAGACCGTGTATCGCGTCGCCGATCTCGAACTGAACCGGCTGTCGCATGAGGTGAGCCGCGCCGGGCAGGAGGTCCAGCTGCAGCCGCGCGAGTTTCGCCTGCTTGAATATCTAATGCGGCATGCCGGCCAGGTCGTGACCCGCACCATGCTATTGGAGAATGTCTGGGATTATCATTTCGATCCGCAGACCAATGTGATCGATGTGCACATTTCGCGACTGCGCTCTAAAATCGATAAGGGCTTCGCGCAGCCGCTGCTGCATACCGTGCGCGGCGCGGGCTACATGATCCGCGACAGCGTGCGGTAGTAAGCCGGACGGCGGGCTGGCTTGCGGGCTGGCTCGGATGTGCCGGTAGCGCCGGATGTCCGGTGCGGCAGGAACGCGATCAGGGGACGGAAGATCGCCGGGAGTTCGCCATGACCAGCACCATGACCAGTGCCAGCACCAAGACCAGTGCGGTGACAAAATACGGTTCGGGCAACGCCGCGCCGTTCATCGCCGCGCGCGAATTGTTGTTCAAACATCGCGAGGACTATGCGAGCGCCTACCGGGAATTCCGCTGGCCGAGGCTCGACCGCTTCAACTGGGCGCTCGATTATTTCGACGTCATGGCGCGCGACAATGTGCATCCGGCGCTGTGGCTGGTCGACGAAGACGCCGGCGAAACCAAGCTGTCTTTCGCGCAATTGAGCGAGCGCTCGAACCGCATCGCCAATGCGTGGCGCGCGCTCGGCGTCCGCCGCGGCGATCGTATCCTGGTGATGCTCGGCAATGTCGTGCCGCTGTGGGAATGCATGCTGGCGGCGATGAAGCTCGGCGCCGTCGTCGTGCCGGCGACGACCTTATTGACGCGCAACGATCTCGCCGACCGCTTTGCCCGCGGGCGGGTGCGCCATGTCATTGCCGGCGCCGATGCCGCGGCCAAATTCGCCGACCTGCCGGGCGATTACACCCGCATTGTCGTCGGCAAGGCGGTGCCGGGCTGGACCCCGTTCGAGGCCGGCTATGATGCGCCGGCGGCATTTTCGCCCGATGGCGAGACGCAGGCGAACGATCCGATGTTGCTTTATTTCACGTCGGGCACGACGGCGACGCCGAAGCTTGTCCTGCACAGCCACCAGAGCTATCCGGTCGGTCACCTGTCGACGATGTATTGGATCGGGCTGCGGCCAGGCGATCTGCATCTCAATATTTCATCGCCGGGCTGGGCCAAACACGCCTGGAGCTGTTTCTTTTCGCCGTGGAACGCCGAAGCCGCCGTGTTCATCGTCAACCAGAAACGCTTTAATGCCCGCGGCCTGCTCGACACCATTTCACGCTGCGGCGTGACGACGTTTTGCGCGCCGCCGACGGTGTGGCGCATGCTCATTCAAGAAGACTTGGCAGCCTGGAAGGTCGGCTTCAGGGAATTGATCGGCGCCGGCGAGCCGCTCAATCCGGAAGTCATCGAGCGGGTCAAATCGGCCTGGGGCATCACCATTCGCGACGGCTACGGTCAGACCGAAACCACGGCGCTGGTCGGCAATACGCCCGGGCAGAAGGTCAAGCCGGGCTCGATGGGCCGGCCGCTGCCGGGCTATCGCGTCGAGCTGTTCGATGCCGACGGCGCCCCCGCCACGGAAGGCGAAGTCTGCCTCAAGCTCGATCCGCGCCCGGTCGGGCTGATGCAGGGCTATCAGGCCGATGACGGTAGCGTGCGCGCGCTCGACGCTGCGGTTTATCGCACCGGCGATGTCGCTGCGATCGACGACGATGGCTATCTCACCTATGTCGGGCGCGCCGACGATGTGTTCAAAGCCTCCGATTATCGCATCAGCCCGTTCGAGCTCGAAAGCGCGCTGATCGAACATCCGGCGATTGCCGAAGCCGCCGTCGTGCCGTCGCCCGATCCGCTGCGGCTCGCGGTCCCCAAGGCCTATCTGGCGCTGGCGCCGGGACATGCGCCCGATCGCGGCACCGCGCTTTCGATCTTTCGCCATTGCCGCACCGCGCTTGCGCCCTTCAAGCGGGTGCGGCGCATCGAATTCGCCGAACTGCCGAAGACCATTTCCGGCAAGATCCGGCGCGTCGAATTGCGGCGGGCCGAAGCGGCCAACCGGCGCGACGACAAACGTGCAGCGCTCGAATTCCGTGAAGAAGATTTCTCCGAGGACGAGCTCCAGAGTGAAAAAAGTAAATTGCGATCCGAGAGAACCTGATACGTGTCCGCGCTCGGCAAACTTCTCCGCACCACGGCGTTCCAGCTGACGCTCGTTTATCTGCTGATCTTCATTCTGTTTGCGGCGTCGCTGCTCGGCTATTTCGCGCTCAATACCCGCCGCCTGATCACCGAGCAGATCACCAACACGGTGAACACCGAAATCACCGGCCTGTCCGAGCAATATGCCCAGGGCGGCATCCGGCGGCTGGTCATCGTCGTCGATCTGCGCTCGCGGCGGCCGGGTTCGAGCCTTTATCTGGTGACGACGCCGACCGGCGAGGGACTCGCCGGCAATGTCGGCTCGCTCGAGCCGGGCGTGCTCGATCGTCCGGGCTGGCTGGAAACGAACTATCGGCGGCTTGATGCGCCGGAGGGCAGCGACCATCGTGCTTTGGTGCAGGTGGTGCAGTTGCCCGGCGGCTTTCATCTTCTGGTCGGCCGCGATCTCGAAGAGCGCGAACGGCTGTTTGGCATCATCCAGAATGCCGGGCAGTGGTCGATCGCGCTCGTCATCGTGCTCGGCCTGATCGGCGGCTTCTTTGTCAGCCGGCGCGTGCTCAAGCGCATCGACGCCATGACCGGCACCGCGCAGACGATCATGGCTGGCGATCTGACCGGCCGCCTGCCGATCGCCGGTACCGGCGACGAGCTCGACCGCCTGGCCGAAAACGTCAATGCCATGCTGGAACGCATCGAAGCGCTGATGCGCGGGCTGAAGGAAGTCTCCGACAATATCGCCCACGATCTCAAGACGCCGCTGACACGGCTGCGCAATCGCTGCGAAGAGGCGCTGCGCAATCCGAGCGGTGAAAGCGGCTACCGCGCGGCGCTGGAAACGACAATCGCCGAATCCGACGACCTCATCCGCACCTTCGACGCGCTGTTGATGATCGCGCGCGCCGAGTCCGGCCAAGCGCGCGACAACATGACCGAGTTCGACGCGGCGCAGATCGCGCGCGATGTCGGCGAATTGTACGAGCCCTTGGCGGAAGAGAAGGGCCTGGAATTGAAGGTCGAGGCGCCGGACGCGGCGCCGGTGCGCGGCAATCGCGAATTGGTGAGCCAGGCACTGGCGAACCTGATCGACAATGCGATCAAATATGCCGCGCCGAACGGCAAAGCGGACAACCAAGCGGGCGCTCTGGCGAACGGCGTCGTGAACAATGCGGTCAATGGCGCGCCTGCGGAAATCGTCGTCGCTGCCGGCAAAGAAGGCGAGCGCATCGCGCTGAGCGTCGCCGACCACGGTCCGGGTATTCCGGAAGCCGATCGCGGCCGGGTGGTCGAGCGCTTTGTGCGTCTCGAACAGAGCCGGTCCGCGCCGGGTTCGGGCTTGGGCTTGAGCCTGGCGTCGGCGGTGGCGCGGCTTCATGGCGGCGAATTGAAGCTCGAAGATAATCATCCGGGCCTGCGCAGCATTATTGCGCTGCCGCGCGCTGGCCCCCTGGTGACGGGATGAACGAGCCTGCCGGCGGTACGCCAAGGCAGGAGCACGGTGAGGCGGCTCTGGTGCGCCGCCTGCGCGGGCCATTGCCGGTGCCGTCTGCCCAGTCCGCCGCCCGCGTCGCGTCGTGGCTCAAAGCTGTTACGCCGGAGACTGTACGCAGTGCGCTGACGGCGCTGATCCGCGAATATCCTCATCTGTCGCAAATGCTGGACGGCGTCGCTGAGGCGGCGCCGTTTCTGTTTGATCTCATTCAAGCCGACGCCGCGCGCTTTGTGCGCCTGCTCGACAGCGGTCCGGATGAGGCGCTGGCCGCGGTGCTCGCCGATGCGCGCGCCGCCGTAGCGGCGGCATCGGAACAGGCCGAAGTCATGCGCATACTTCGCCGCATGAAGGCGCATGCGGCGCTTCTGATCGCGCTCGCCGATATCGGCAATGTCTGGCCGGTGGCGCGGATCACCGCGGCGCTGACCGACGTCGCTGAAACGGCGCTGCGCGCGGCCGTGCGTTTTCTGCTGCGCGAAGCCGCCAGGCGCGAGAAGCTCAAGCCTGCCGATCCGGACGATCCCGAGGCCGGCTCCGGCTATATCGTGCTCGCCATGGGCAAGCTCGGCGGGCATGAGCTCAATTATTCGAGTGATATCGATCTCATGGTGTTCTTCGCGCGCGGCACGGCGCGCCTCGCGCCCGGTGTCGAGCCCGGTCAGTTCTATGTGCGGCTGACGCGCGACCTGGTCAAAATTCTCCAGGAGCGCACGCCGGACGGCTATGTGTTCCGCGTCGATCTGCGGCTGCGGCCCGATCCGTCTTCGACCCAGGTCGCCATCTCGACCGAGGCCGCGCTCGATTATTACGAACATCGCGGTCAGAACTGGGAGCGCGCAGCTTTGATCAAGGCGCGCGCCTGCGCTGGAGATATTGCCGCCGGCGAGAAATTCCTCGGCGAACTATCACCGTTCGTCTGGCGCAAATATCTCGACTTCGCGACCATCGCCCATGTCCATGAGATGAAGCGCCGGATCCAGGCCTATCGCGGCCATGGCGAGATCGCTGTCGAGGGCCACAATATCAAGCTCGGCCGCGGCGGCATCCGCGAGATCGAATTCTTCGTGCAGACCGAGCAACTCATCGCCGGCGGCCGCCATGCGCAATTGCGCGGCAGCGGCACCATCGCGACCCTCGACGCGCTGGCCACGGAAAAGTGGATCAGCCGAGAAGCGCGCGATGAGCTTGCAGCGGCTTACGACTTTCTGCGCCGCGTCGAGCACCGGCTGCAGATGATGGCCGACGAGCAGACCCACACGCTGCCGGCCAAGCCCGAGGCGCTTGAAGTCTTTGCGCGCTTCCTCGGCTTCAAGGATCGCGGTGATTTTGCCACAGCGTTGGTGCGCCATATGCGCCGGGTCGAGCGGCATTATGTTCGGCTGTTCGAGCGCACGCCGGAATTATTGGCGCAGCATCTCAATCTGTCGTTTGCGACAGGCGAGGGGATGGGCCAAGGCAAGGATCAGAACGACGGAGGGGGCGAGAGACGGAAAGCCGAGGGCGATACACTCGATCGCCTGTCGCATATGGGCTTTCGCCAGCCGCACGACGTCGCCGATACCGTGCGCCGCTGGCAGACCGGCTCGTATCGGGCGCTGCGCGGCGAACAGGCGCGCGCCAATCTCGCCGATCTGGTGCCGGTCATCATCGATCAGTCCGCGCGCGCGGAAAGTCCCGATGCGGCTTTGGCTGTATTCGACCGCTTCCTCTCATCCTTGCGCGCCGGCGGCCGGTTCTTTTCGTTGCTGCGGCAAAATCCGGAACTGATCCGTTTCGTCGCCTTGATCCTCAGCGTCGCGCCGCGGCTTGCCGATATCGTGGCGCTCAATCCGCATTTCATCGATCCGCTGGTCGATCCGACTTTCTTCGGCGCCGCGCCGGACGGACAACGGCTTGAAGCGGTGTTGTCGGGCACGCTGGGCGAAGCCCGCAGCTACGAGACCATGCTGGATGCGATCCGTCTGCTCGGTCAGGAGCACATGTTTCTGATCGGGGCGCGAATCCTGTCCGGTTCGATCACCGCGGAGCAGGCTGGCGAGGTTTTCGCCCGGCTTGCCGACGTGTTGTTGCGGACCGTCCACACCCGGGCGGAGGCCGACTTTGCCGAGACCTATGGCCATATCCGCGGCGGCGAAAGCGCCGTCATCGCGCTCGGGCGGCTCGGCGCGCGCGAGATGACCGCAAGCTCCGACCTTGATCTCATCGTGATTTACGATTTCGACCACGACCATCCGGAATCCGACGGCGAGCGCTCGCTCTATGGCGGGCAATATTATGCCCGCTTCACCCAGCGCCTGATCAGCGCGCTGACCGCGCAGACCAATTACGGCGTGCTCTATCAGGTCGACATGCGGCTGCGCCCCTCGGGCCGGTCCGGCCCGGTGGCGACGCAGATCGACGGCTTCATCAGCTATCAGGAGCGCGAAGCCTGGACCTGGGAGCACATGGCGCTGACGCGCGCCCGTGTCGTCTCCGGACCGGCGGACCTCGTCGCGCGCATCGATGCTGCGATCCGCGACGTGCTCTGCCGCAAGCGCGACGCCAAAATCATCGCCGACGACGTCGTCGCGATGCGTGCGGCGATCGCCAAGGAAAAGGGCGATGCCGATATCTGGGATCTCAAATATGTCGCGGGCGGGCTCGTCGATATCGAGTTCATCGCTCAATTTTTGCAGCTGACGCATGCCGCGTCGACACCCGGCATCCTCGATACATCGACCGCGCGTATGCTGGAAAAGGCGGTGCGGCTTGGCGTGCTCAAGCCCGACGATGCCGAAGTGCTGCGGCCCGCGGTGCGGCTGTTCCACGACCTGACGCAAATCCTGCGGCTGTGCCTGTCAGGCCCATTCGATCCGAAGACCGCGGGTGCCGGCGTGCTGGCCCTGCTCGCGCGCGCGGCCGACCTACCGGATTTTGCCGCGCTGCAGGCCCATGTCGCGGACACCCAGCGCCACGTGCGCGACTGTTTCGTACGGATTTTGGGCAAGGCGCCGTAATCAGATTGCTTTATTTGAGCATAGTCTTTTCGGAAAACCGGTTTCCACTTTTCCGGATCATGCTCTAAGCAACCCGGCGTTCGGACAAGGGCCTGGCTTCGCCGGCGCGCGCCGCGATCCTGGCTTGCCGCGGTAGGCGGACGACAACGATCGTGCCGGTGCCGAGCGTGGAGCGGATGCGCATGTCGCCGCCATGCAGTTCGGCCAATGACTTGGCGATCGCAAGGCCCAGGCCGGAGCCTGGATACTTCTTAGTCAACTGACTCTCGACCTGCTCGAAGGGCCGGCCGAGCTTGCGCAAAGCGGTCTTGGGGATGCCGATGCCATTGTCTTTGATGGCGATGGTGACCATGCCGCCGCGCTCGCGTCCGTAGACCGTGACCGCACCGCCTTCCGAGGTGAACTTCACGGCATTGGACAACAGATTGAGCGCGATCTGCTTCAGCGCACGCCGGTCGGCATTGAGCACGAGGTCCGGCTCGATCTCGACATTGAGATTAAGGCGCTTTTCGCTGGCGCGCGTCGACACCACACGCTGGCAGTCGGCCAGAATGGGCTCCAGATCCACGGCTTCGGGCGTGAGTCGGATACCGCCGGCCTCGATTTTCGACATGTCGAGGATGTCGTTGATGACGTCGAGCAGATATTCGCCGCTCTCGCGGATGTCGCGGGAATATTCGGTGTATTTGTCCGCACCGAGCGGGCCGAACATCGCCGATTCCATGATTTCGGAGAAGCCGATAATGGCGTTGAGCGGCGTGCGCAATTCGTGGCTCATATTGGCGAGGAATTTCGATTTCGCCGCATTGGCTTCCTCGGCGCGGGTTTTTTCGTCGGCATATTTGCCGGCAAGATCGGCAAGCTCGGCGGTCTGCACTTCGAGCGCGCGCTGCGATTTGCGCAGGTCGACGATGGTGGCGATCTGGCGCTTTTCGCCTTCGACCAGTTTCTGCTCGTGCTGCTTGAGCTTGGTGATATCGGTGCCGACCGATACGTAGCCGCCGTCCTTGGTGCGGCGCTCGCTGATATGCATCCAGCGGCCGTCTTCGAGCTGCGCCTCGAAGGTGCGGGCGCCGCGCGGCTGGCCGTCTTCGTTGACCACGGTGGTGCGGATGATCGGGGTCTTGCCGGCGGCGACGATAACTTCGTAAGGCGTGCCCGAATTCACCGCGTCATCCGGCAGATGATGCAATTGCTGAAAGTTCGAATTGCACAGCACGAGACGGTTGTCGGCGTCCCACAACACGAAGGCTTCCGGGATGGTCTCGATGGCATCGCGCAGCCGCAGATCGGCCGCGACCGTGCGTTCGACCAGGTTCTTCTGTTCAGTAATGTCGACGGCGATGCCGATCAGATGCAGGCCGTCTTCGCCATCCTGCTGCGCCAATTCGCAGCGCGCCCGCAGCCACAGCCACTTTCCGTCGGCATGGCGCATGCGGAAGGCATGATCGATCGACTGCACCTTGGTTTCAGCGAGCTGGCTTGCAAGCTGGTAGAGATCGATGTCGTCGTGATGCACCAGCGCGTTGACCTCGCCGAAAGTGAGCAGCTCGTCCTTTTTTGGCAGGCCGAGCAGGTCGTACATCGAATGCGACCAGAACACGCGGCCGCGCGCCAGGTCCCAATCCCACAGGCCGCAGCGGCCGCGATTGAGCGCAGTGTCGATGCGGCAGCGCACCGTGTCATGAATGATATCGGCTTCGCGGGCGCGGGTTGCCTGCCAGTGAAAGGCAAAGCCGAGGATCAGCACGACGAAGCCGGTCGTGGCCGAGAGCGTAACAGTCAGCGCGGTGGTGGAGCGCCAGCTCGCCAGCGCATCGTCGCGGCCCTGGACCACGGCGACGAGGCCGATCGGATTTTTTAAGGCGCGCACCGCGGCGAAAGCCGGGTCGCCGTCGGCGAGCGTGATCTCGCGGGTACCGGCGATCTCGCCGCTGGTGGTGAGCGGCTGCAAGGGACCGAGAACTTCGGGAAGCGACCGTCCGAGCATCTGCGGCGCGTTCGGCGTTGCGGCGATGATCGTACCGCCAGCATCGGCGACGAGGATGCCGCGGCCGACACCCGCGGCCCAGGTCGGCAGCGCCCTTTCGATGGCGTCGGAGCTGCGGACAATGTGCAGCGGTCCTTCGCGGGTCGGACGGTCAAGTTCGGTGGCGAGGTGATCGGCTAGCGCTTCGATCGCTTGCGTCGCGTCGGACACCGCCTGGCGGCGATGATCGAGAACCTGCACTGCGGCGCCGATACAGATCGTGAGCATGAACGCGACGATCAGGATCGGAACGGCGCGGCGCAGCAGCGGCTCGGCCGTGAGCAGGCGGCGATACGCGGGCTTGGCGACTGACTGTGCCAAGCCTTTGATCGAATCCGAACGTAAGGACGCACTCGCCACACCGGCGCGCGCCATGCCCCACTCCATCGATTTGGTTTTGCCCGCACCGGAGAGAGCGGGTACGCCGTCCCTCCGAATCACCTTTATTTGAATCGAGGCGAATCGGTTTGTCGAGAGTCCGGAGTCAATATTTTAAAAGAAAGTGTCCCCAGGCTTTTGATGCAGCGCGAAAGATTCAGCGCCGCCGGGGCGTGCTAGCGCAAAACTTTGCTTGTGCGATGAATCACTTGCGCGGCAATAGCGGGCACGCAGCGCTCACTACCTCTTCAAAACGTAAACGTAATCGTTAAGAGCGATTTCGACGGTCGATTGATCGACAAAGTGCCAGGCGAATTCGCAACCGGTCTCCAGAGTCTTGATCGGCGTGCCGATAAAGCCGACCGCGGCGGCAAGCTTGTCCGGATCTTTCGACGTGTCAGCGTCGTGCATCTCGCCGAACGCACCTTGGAATAGTAGGTCGGCGGTATAGTCGGTCAATTTGTAGTGTGGGTCCCGGCGCTTTCAATCCTGGCGCTTTAGCTATCGGCCAGCGTGCGCGCGACGATATCTTGCACATCGCGTGATAATGACGACGTTGCCGCGATGCGGCGCAATGTGGCCTCGGCGCGGCCGCGGCGTTTCGCTTCCAGTGCGCGCCAGGAGCGGAACGCGCCCATCAGCCGCGCGGCAACCTGCGGGTTCTTCGGATCGAGCGCCAGCACGAAGTCGGCGACAAAATCAAAACCGTTGCCGTCGGCACGGTTGAACTGGGTGTGATTGACCTGCGCGAACGAGCCGATCAGCGCCCGGACGCGATTGGGATTGGCGACCGAGAAGGCCGGATGCTCGGTCAGGGCCTTGACGCGATCGAGCGTCGCGGCTTCCGGGATTGCCGCTTGCAGCGACAGCCATTTGTCGATGATCAGCGGATCGTCCGCGTAGCGCTTATAGAAGTCCTCGAACGCCTGCTTGCGCTCGGGCCGGTCATGTTGCGACAGCGTATCCAGTGCCGCCATCCGGTCGGTCATGTTGTCGGCATCGCGGTATTGGCTAAAGGCGCGCGCGATGGCGTCGTCGCGCTCGGTCATGGCAAGAAGATCGAGGCAGATGTTCTTGAGCAAGCGGCGCCCGGCGCTCTGCGCGTCCGGCCGGTAGGGTCCGCTCGAAATCATCTGCTGATAGGTTTGCGCGAGCGCCTGGCCATGCCGATCGCCGATCGCCGATCGCAGCTTGCGGCGCGCGGCAAAGACCGCGTCGGGATCGACATCGGAGCCGATCTCACGCGCGATATCGGCGTCGGTCGGCGGCAGCAGCATTAAGGCGACAAAGGCCGGTTCGAGCGCCGGATCCCTGAGCACGGCGCCGAGCGCAGCCATCAAGCCGTCATCTTCGCGCAACGGCGCGCCGGTGCGCAGCGCCGCGACATTGGCCTTGAGCAAGGTCATCGCCAGCGACTGCACCGCCTGCCAGCGGTTGAACGAGTCATTGTCGTGGGCGGCGAGGAAGCGCAGATCCTCGGCCTCGATCGGCAGCGCAAGCTTGATCGGGGCGGAAAAGCCGCGATTAAGCGAGGGGATCGGCCGCTCGGTGATACCCGAGAATACGAAGCTCTGGCTCGGCTTGGTGAGTTCGATGACGCCGCGCGCGAACGGCTTGCCGTCGAGCGTGAGCGGCAGGTCGCTGCCGGTCTTGCCGACCAGGCCGAAGGCGAGCGGGATCACCATCGGCTCTTTGTCCGGCTGACCCGGCGTCGGTGGGATGGTCTGGGTGATATCGAGCCGATAAGTCTGCGCGCGCGGATCGTAATGCGGGGCGACTTTGATGTCCGGCGTGCCGGCTTGCGAATACCAGCGCATGAATTGCGTCATGTCGCGGCCGGAAACATCGGCGAAGCATTGCACGAATTGCTCGACGGTCGCCGCGTGGCCGTCATGGCGCGTGAAATACAGATCCATGCCTTCGCGGAAGGTGTCGCGGCCGAGCAGCGTCCGGATCATGCGGACGACCTCGGAGCCCTTCTCGTAGACCGTCGACGTGTAGAAATTGTTGATCTCGTGATAGACCTCCGGCCGCACCGGATGGGCGAGGGGGCCGGCATCCTCGACGAATTGATGCGAACGCAGCCCGCGCACATCGCTGATACGTTCAACCGCGCGCGAGCGCTGGTCGGCGGTGAATTCCTGGTCGCGGAACACCGTCAGCCCTTCCTTGAGGCAGAGCTGAAACCAATCGCGGCAGGTGATGCGGTCGCCGGTCCAATTGTGAAAATATTCGTGGGCGATCACGGCTTCGATGCCGGCATAATCGCCGTCGGTCGCGGTGGTCGGCGAGGCCAGCACGTATTTGTCGTTGAAGATATTGAGCCCCTTGTTCTCCATCGCGCCCATATTGAAGGCGGAGACCGCGACGATCATGAAAATATCGAGATCGTATTCGCGGCCAAAGGCTTCTTCGTCCCAGCGCATCGAGCGCTTGAGGCTGTCCATGGCATAGTCGCAGCGATCTTCCTTGCCGGGCTCGACATAGATCGCCAGCGCGACCTTGCGCCCGGACATGGTGGTGAAGCTGTCCTTGACGCTCGCCAGATCGCCGCCGACCAGCGCGAACAAATAAGACGGTTTGGGGAACGGGTCATGCCAGGTCGCAAAGTGCCGTGAACTGCCGGAGTCTTTGCCCGGCACATCGCCTTGCGCAATCAGATTGCCGTTGGCGAGCAGCACCGGGGCCTCGGCTTTGTCGGCCTCGATGCGCGTCGTATAGACCGCCATCACGTCCGGCCGGTCGAGGAAATATGTGATGCGGCGGAAGCCTTCGGCTTCGCACTGTGTGCAATAGGTGGCGCCGGCGCGATAGAGCCCCATCAGCTGGGTATTGCCGGTCGGGTCGATCTCGGTCTCGATTTCAAGCTCGAACGGCCGGTTCGGCGGCTGCGCGATGGTCAGCTTGTCCGGCGTCGCGACGAAATTCTCGGCCGGCAGCGGCTTACCGTCGAGCACGAGCGACTTGAGCTTGAGCTCTTCGCCGTCGAGCACCAGCGGTGCCGGTGCGCCGGCTGCATTCGGCTTCAGCTTGAGCTTGGCGCGGACCGTGGTCGCCGTCGGGTGCAGCGACACGTCCAGCGCGACGGTTTCAATGAGCCAATCGGGCGGGCGGTAGTCCTTGAGGCGGACCGGGCGGGCTTCTTCTGTGCGCATGGGCCTCTGCTTAGTGGCTTTGTGGGGCAATTAAAAGACGTCGCTTAGCGCCGCGGTTCGGCATGACCGATGACGCGCTGGATGCTCGGGAAGCGCTGGCGCAACCCGTGTTCGAGCGTGTCGACGAGGTCATGCACCGCGGTGACCGACAGTGTCGGAGCGACGCGGCAGTGGAAATTGACGATCTCGCCGTCGCTGGTCTCCCGCACGCGCACGTCATGGACCTCGCCGAGATTGGGCACATCGGCGGCCAGCACCAAGAGCGCTTCGCGCACCTCACCGAGACGCGCCGGCGTCGCCTCGCTGCCAGGGAGAATGTCGGCGGGCAACGGCTCGATATGGGTCTCGACCTCGACACCCGGTCCGAGTTCGTCGCGGATGGCCTCTTCGAGCCGGGTCGCGGTGTCGTGCGCAGTGGCCAGCGGCTGCGTGCCGTCGACCTCGAGGTCGGCCGACACCGACAGGCGGCCGGAAATCGTCTGCACCGCGACGTGATGGATGGCGAGGCCGCGGTTGCGCGCGATCATCATGACGCGCTCCCGCACCGTCTCGTCATCGAGCGCGCGCGGTTCGGTCGTGATGGTGGTTTCTGCGGTCGGCAGTTCGGCGCGGATCGCACGCGTCAGCCGGTCTTTGATGGAGGCAACGCCGTCAAGCGGCAGCGTGCGGCTCACCGCGACTGCGACGTCAACGAACAGCACCGCGCCGGCCGGGCGCGCGCGCACGCGCTCGACGCTGACGACGCCAGGCACACGCCGTGTGATCGCTGCCACGCACTCGCTGACGCCGGCCGGGGCGGTGTCGGTCAGCGTGTCGATGGTCCGCCGCCCAAGCCGATACCCGGCAATGCAGATGAAAACCGCAACGACCAGCGCCGCGGCGGCGTCGGCCCACGAGTAGCCGAGCTTGACGCCGCCAAGCCCGCACAGCACCGCGATCGACGACCACATATCCGAACTGAAATGCAGCGCATCGGCCTCGAGCGCCTCGCTCGACGTCGCCTTGGCGACGCGGCGCAGCACGCGGGCGCGGAAGAAGTCGACCACCACCGAGCCGGCGATGATGGCGAAGGCCGCGGCAGTCGCCTCGACGGCATGGCCTTGTGTGTCCATCAGCCGCTGCACCGCTTCCCAGACGACGATGGCGGTGAGCACGAACAACAGCGCCGTCTCGGCGAGCGCGGTTACGCTCTCCATCTTGCCGTGGCCGTATTGATGCTCGGCATCGGCCGGCTTGCCGGAAATGCGCACCGCGAAATAGGTCAATACGGTTGCCGAAAGATCGATCAGCGAATGGCCGGCCTCGGACAGGATGGCGAGCGAGCCGGTGAGAAGGCCGACCGCCGCCTTCGCCGCGGTCAAGCCCGCGGACGCGGCGATCGAGCCGAGCGCTACTCTTTCCTTGTCGTTCATGACGGGCCCCCTAGTGGTCCAATTCCAACATTCGCATCCCGCCGCGGCAAGTCTTTGTGCGAATGTTGGAATCAAAGGACCACTAGCAAATATAGGTTTCTAGTGGAGTTGGATTTGACATTCGCGTTGCGGACGAACTGGGTCGCGAATGTCAAATCCACTCCACTAGCGGGCCGGGGTTAGCGGGGCTGCACTGAAGCGTCAATCAGGAGGGCTTTAGGCGCCGCATCTCACCCTTTTGACGCGGCGATCGGGCCGAGTAGGCAGTTCTTTACCATATTCTGCCTAGAATCTCCGTGCATTGCGTGTGCCGGTCCGGTCGATCCCACGCCCACAGTTACGACCCCTGCCTGGAGCGGAACCGGATATGTTCAACAGAATCACTGTCAGCGTCCTGCTCAAGTCAGTCATCGTGACTTTGGCTTTGGTGGTGGTCGCGGTGTCATGCTGGAGCGCCTGGAGCTCCTGGCAGCGGCTCGCTTCGGCAAGACGCATAGCCACCGTCATTGAAGCGTCAGCCGATATGTTTGCCGCGTTGCCCGGCCTGCGCAATGACCGCTCGATGACGGCGCAGCACTTGGCTGCCGATCAGCCGGCGAACGCGCTGTCGCCAGCGCTGACCAAGGCGCGCACGCTTGACCTGCCAAACCTGAAAGCGGCGCTGGCTGTCCTCGAGACAGCCGACTTCCCGGAGCAGCAGAGCACTGTGACGAGCTTGCGCGGAGAAGCCGACAGGCTCGCTGCGCTGCAGCGGGACACCGAAGCCGCGATCAAATTGCCAAAGTCGGAGCGCCCCGCGGGATTGAGCGACAGTTTCGGCAAGACTGCCGTCGGGCTCATCGCGCTGCTCGATACGACGTCGGCGCAACTCAACCGATCGGTGCGACTCGAGGATCCGTATATCGACCAGCTCCTGGAGCTGAAACAGCTCGCCTGGGCGACGCGCAATGCCGGTGGCGATTGTTCGTTGATGATCAGCAACGCGCTCGGCGGGATTCCTTTGCCGCCCGACGCTTTGCTCGTCTATGCCAACAATCTGGGCAGGATCGACACCGCCTGGTCGGCGCTCTTGGAAATTGCGTCCGGCCTACCGTTGCCGCCCCGCTTCACTGCCGCCGTCGACAAGGCCAAGCAGGAATTCTTTGGGGCTGACTACGTCGCCCTGCGCACGAAACTCCTCAATGCTCTCGCCGCCGGCCAGCCGGTCGATCTCAAATATGCCGACTGGACGCCGGCGTCGATCGCCAGGCTCAACTCGATACTTGCCGTCGCCGACACGGCTCTCGATGTCGCCAAAGAACACACGGCGACCCGGCAAGCCGACGCCGTGCGGAGTCTGTCGCTCTCGCTAGGCCTTTTGGCGATGGTGCTCGTCGTCGTCATCGGCATGGTGCTTGTGGTGTCGCGCCGCGTCACCGGACCGTTGCGGCAGATCCAACAGGCAATGCTGAAAATCGCCGGCGGCGACTTCAGCGTCGTGCTGCCAGGGCTCGACCGCAAGGACGAGATCGGCGACGTCGCCAATGCGATCGAAAGGTTCAAGACCCTGGTCGACGAGAAGGCGCATGCGGAAGCCGCCGCAGCGCTGCGCCGCCAGAAGATCGAGGCCGATCGCCAGGCCCAACTGGCCGAAGTGGAAGCCGCGGCTCAGGCCGAGGTCGCGCAAGAACGCGCGCGGACCGCGGAAGAACAGGCGCGCGCCGTGAAAGCGCTTGGCATCGGCCTGCAAAGCCTCTCTGACGGCGATCTGACATTTCGCCTGACCGAAGCGTTCCCGGACGCCTATCAGGCGCTGAAGGAAAACTTCAACGGCACCATGACGCAGCTCGAGGACACCATCCGCTCGCTGACAAGCTCCGCTTACGAAGTGACCGGCGCCTCGGGTGAAATCTCGGCAAGCACCACGGATCTGTCGCAGCGCAGCGAGGAACAGGCCGCCAGCCTGCAAGAGACTTCCGCCTCCATGGAGCAAATCGCGACGACCGTGAAGAAGAACGCCGAGAGCGCCCAGCAAGCCAATGCCTCGGCCGGTAGCACGCGCGCGGTCGCCGAACGCGGCAGCGAGGTCGTGGCCAAAGCGGTCGAGGCGATGGCGCGGATCGACGAATCTTCGGGCAAGATTTCCGACATCATCGGGGTCATCGACGAGATCGCGCGGCAGACCAATCTGCTGGCGCTCAACGCCGCTGTTGAAGCGGCGCGCGCCGGCGAGGCCGGCCGCGGCTTTGCGGTGGTGGCTGCCGAAGTGCGCACGCTGGCGCAGCGTTCGTCGCAGGCCGCCAAGGACATCAAGGACCTGATCACCGGCTCGGCCGGCCAAGTCCGCGAGGGTGTCGACCTGGTCAACCGCGCCGGCAGTTCGCTCGACGAGATCGTGGACTCGATCAAGAAGGTCTCTGCGATTGTCGCCGAAATCGCCAGCGCCAGCACCGAGCAGGCCGGCGGCATCGAGCAGATCAATAAGGCGCTGGGCCAGATGGATGAGGTCGTGCAGCAGAACTCGGCGCTCGTCGAGGAAAACGCCGCGACCGCGAAGATGCTCGAACATCAGGCCCGCGCGATGAACGAGCGGATCGCCACTTTCCGGGTGGACGCGACAGCCGCCGTGTCGCGAGCCGTGGCAGCCCGTTAGCCCAAAAGCGCTTACGGCCTTGTCTCGGCCATTCCCAATTTTTCCCGTAACATCTTGTTCTCTGCTTCGAGCTGGGCGATATGTGCGCGAATTGGCGTCAGCGCGGCGTCGATCTCGCCTTCGGTGAAACGCGGCGTGATGTGCTGCGGGCAATTCCAATCGAACGCTTCGAGATGCAACAGAAAAAAGCGTTCGACCTTGGCGCCATAACCCGGCAGCGCCAGTTTTTCGGCGAGCGCCGCATCTGTACGCATATCCTTCGTCTCGATCCGGGCGTAGATTTTAAGCCGCCGCCGGTTCGGATAGTCCATCAGGAACAGCGCGACGCGGTCATTCGCCGTGACGTTGCCCAGACTTAGATATTGGCGATTGCCACGGAAATCGGCGAAGGCGAGCGTCTTATCGTCGAGAATGCGCAGGAACCCGGCCGGCCCGCCGCGATGCTGGACATAGGGCCACCCGGTCTCCGACACGCTTGCCATATAGAAACTGTCGCGCGCCGCGATGAATTCAACTTCGGCCGCAGTGAGGCGGGTGTTTTCCTTCTTGCCTTTGAAGTTCGACCAGAACGCGCCGCTGCCGTTCGCCTCCTGGGCGGCTTTGACGCTCTGCGTCGCGGCGATCTCAAGGAAACCGTGAGTCATGATGCGCCTCCTTAAACCTTGGGAGAAACAGCCGGCGGCGGCGCCGCCGCCGGCTCGCACTCAAGCCGCCACCGCGGACTGCAGAACCGGAAAGTCGATGTCGGTGTCGGCCACATTGTTGAGGTAGTTCGTCATCACGTTCTCGGTGACGAGCGCGACGATCTCGACGATCTGGGCTTCGCTGTAGCCTGCGGCCTTCACCGCGGCGATGTCGTCATTGCTCACCTTGCCGCGCAACTCAGCGACCTTCGCCGCAAACGCAACCGCGGCGCCGGCCTTGGCGTCGGTTGAAGCGCCTTTGCGATTAAGCGCGGCGTCTTCGGGCGTGATCTTGGCGAGCTGGGTGCCAATATAAGTGTGCGCCGACAGGCAGTAGTCGCAGCCGTTCACTTGCGCGACCGCAATCGCGATGCGCTCACGGGTCTTCACGTCAAGCATTTTGGAATTCGCGCCGGCGAGGCCGAGGAGCGCGCCGAGCGCCGCCGGGCTTTGCGCGAAGACACGGAAAAGGTTGGGGACGATGCCGAGCTTCTTGAATACGCCGTCGAGTAGCGGTTGAGAGTCGGCCGGGGCTTCGTCGCGAGCAGGAACGGTGAGGCGGGACATCGGGGCTTCTCCTTGTGCTTTGGCGCCAATCGCCATCTACCCCGCACACCTATTGCCTTCCATTAAATCGCATAATCATGTATCTAAGAGATAGATTATTCCATTTTCTGGAACAGAACATGGATCGTCTGGATGCGATGTCGGTTCTGGTCGCGGTGGTCGAAACCGGCAGCTTTTCCGCCGCCGGCCGCAAGCTTCGCGCGCCGCTGCCGACGATCAGCCGCAAAGTGTCGGAGCTTGAAGCGCATCTCAGGACGCAGCTCCTGATCCGCACCACCCGCAGGCTGACTTTGACCGATGCCGGCGCTGCTTACGTTACCGCCAGCAAGCGCATTCTCGAGCAGGTCGCCGAGGCCGAGCGCGTGGCATCCGGCGAATATACGGCGCCGCGCGGCGATCTTGTCGTCACCGCGCCGATCGTGTTCGGGCGCCTGCAGGTGCTGCCGGCGGTCACCGAATTTTTGAAGAACTATCCCGAGATCGACGTGCGGCTCCTATTGGCCGATCGCAATGTGCATCTGATCGACGACCATGTCGATGTCGCGGTGCGCATCGGCACGCTTGCGGATTCGAGCATGGTGGCGACGCGCGTGGGTGCGGTGCGGTGGGTTGTCTGCGCGAGCCCGGCTTATCTGGCCGCAACCGGCACCCCCAAAGTGCCGGAGGACCTGTCCGCGCTCGCCTGCATCAGTTTCGATGCTTTGACCTCCGCGACGTCGTGGAGTTTTGCCGCGGGAAAGACGCGGACCGAACACACGGTGCCGATCCATTCAAGGCTTGCGGTGAACACGGCGGAAGCGGCGATCGACGCCGCCATTGCCGGCACCGGGGTGACCCGCGTTTTGTCCTATCAGGCCGCGAATGCGGTGGCCGAAGGCAAGCTCAAGATCGTGCTGGCCGACTACGAGCGTGACCCGCTCCCGGTCAATCTGGTCTATCTCGAGCAAAACCTGTTGCCGCGAAAGACCCGCGCCTTCCTCGATTTCGTGGCGCCCCGCATCCGCGAGAGTGTTGCGAAGGCGGATCCATCGGCGCGGTAGGCATTGGCGAGCTTTCGGGTCTCGCAAAGTCCGTGGCCATTGCGCAATCACGCAGCATTGGCCGTTCAGTTCCCCGTGTGACCCCGGGCTGAGAATGCAATCGGAGTGCCCGGGGCCACTGGCTCGCGCGGTCGGAGCGGCCGACGAGCCTCATGAAGAACGCCGATGATGAAAAGTAGTTCGGCGGGAACGGACGCCCGGCCTTCGGCGTTTAGCCATCATCACATTACATTAGCATAGGTGGCGCATGAGCAGTTTCGATCAAAGCGCGCGCACAGCGCGCGAGAACCTTAGAAAAGGCGAGGAGACGGCGCAGCAATCATGGTCGCAAATGGAGAGGAACTTTGCCGCGTCATTCGACAATGTGCGCGACTTCCATCTCAAGACACTCGATATGCTGAGGGCGCACGCCAACTCGGCGTTCAATTTTGCCGAGGAACTCATAGCGGCAAAGTCGCCGACCGACGTCTTCGAAGGGTGCCGAAGCTTTGCCGAGCGCCAAGTCAACACCTTGCAGAAGCAAACCGAGGAACTCACGACGATCGCGCAGGAAACCACGAAAGAGACGATGCGGCCGGTCACCGATGCCGTAAACCGCACCGCCAAAAGCGCGTAACAAGAGCGCATAAACTGCGGCGTCAGCGCCAGCCGAGGCGAGGGGCGACGTGCTTGAGGATCGCCTCGATGACGTGGGCGTTGTAGTCGACGCCGAGCTGATTGGGGACGGTCAGGAGCAGCGTATCGGCCGCCGTGATGGCATCGTCTTTGGCGAGTTGCTCGACGAGAACATCCGGCTCGGCGGCGTAGCTGCGGCCGAAAATGGCGCGGGTGTTGTCGCCAAGGAAGCCGATCGTATCCTCGTTCTCGTTGCCGCGGCCGAAATAGGCGCGGTCGCGGTCGTCGACCAGCGCAAAGATGCTGCGGCTGACCGACACCCGGGGTTCGCGCGCATGACCGGCCGCCTTCCATGTCTCGCGGTATATCCTGATCTGCTCCGCCTGCTGGACGTGGAACGGCCGTCCGTCCTCGTCATTTTTGAGCGTCGAGCTCTGTAGATTCATCCCGAGCTTCGCTGCCCACTCCGAGGTGGCATTCGAACCGGCACCCCACCAGATACGATCGCGCAGGCCCTCCGAATAGGGCTCAAGGCGCAGGAGGCCGGGAGGATTCGGAAACATCGGCCGCGGATTAGGTTTCGCGAAGCCTTCGCCGCGCAGCACTTCGAGCAATACTTCGGTGTGGCGCCGCGCCATGTCGGCGTCGGTCATCCCCTCGGGCGTGGCGTAACCGAAGTAGCGCCAGCCGTCGATCACCTGCTCGGGCGAACCGCGGCTGATACCGAGCTGCAGACGGCCGCCGGCGATGATGTCGGCCGCACCGGCATCCTCCGCCATGTAAAGCGGATTCTCGTACCGCATATCGATGACCGCGGTGCCGATCTCGATCCGCGTGGTCTTCGCGCCGACAGCGGCCAGCAACGGGAAGGGGGAGCCGAGCTGACGGGCGAAGTGATGGACGCGGAAGTAGGCGCCGTCCAAGCCCAGCTCCTCGGCGGCGACGGCCAAGTCGATCGATTGCAGCAGGGCGTCGGACGCCGATCGCGTCTGCGACTGCGGCGATGGCGTCCAATGGCCAAATGACAAAAAACCGATTTTTTTCATGAATATGCGTCGCCGGGGCGTTCGGTCCTCGTCCTTCCCACAGGAAAAATCAGAGCTGATATAGGCCGTGGCCGTGAGGTACCAATGGGCTACTTATCATCGATCGCGAGCCCAGAGCATCGGACTGCGGTTCAGCGGCCTCCTTCGAAGTAGCAATTTTTTTGATTGCAAACTTATGATTGTATTTCTACGATCCACATCGCAGGATCATGGCTAGCATTATTGCGAGGAGGCGCAGATGGAGGACGTTTTAAAACCCGAAACGTTGAAAGCGCTTGAGGGGATCATAGCGCAAGCGAGCCAGAGCTATCTTGGATATGCCGCACTTGCGACAATTGTCCTGGCTTTTGCGCTCTATATTCTGAGTCTCAGACAAAACGGTATGACGCCGCTCAACCTGGCGGCCTTCGGCTTCATGGTTTTGTTCGTCATCCTTGCCAGCGCGGCGGCGTATTTCAGCGCCGCTCAGATGGTCACCACACTCTACTACGCCGGGAAGGACGAGGGGGACACTGTTTTCAACGTCGGAAGATTTATGCAGTTATCGCCGACCGAATGGGAAGACGACGTTCTCTCGAGAGTCAGTCTTGATGGTACCGGAAGAGCAAGAGACGGGCTCGTGTGGCACTATAAACTAGAGAACAAGGGTCCCGGCGGGAAGGTCTGGCGTTTTAAGGGCACCGATTCCAACAGAGAAGACGTGGTGATTCAGATCGATTGGAACATGAAGGAGATAAACTATATCGAAAATGGCAATGTGCATTTTCTGTATCACATCATAGACCCCTAGGGCGCTCGCTTCTTATATGGACCGCAAGTGTTAGCGGTCACCGAATAACGACGCCGCACGAGACCCGCCGATGGGTGGCGTGATTTGGGTCTCGCGATGGGCGATCACTCTTTCATAGTGACAATCTGGGCCTTGAGTTCTCTGAACTGACGATTTAGCTCCGCTGTCCGGCGGCTTGCAGAATGAGGTCGGTGACCTCCTGCGGATGCGAGATGAGCGACACGTGGCTCGACTTCAGCTCGATCGTCGTCGCGCCCATGCGCTTGGCCATGAATCGCTCGAGATCGGGATTGATCGTGCGGTCTTCCGTCGACACCGCATAGAAGCTTGGCTTCGAACGCCAGGCGGCGTGCGTGGTCTTTCCGGTCAGAAGCGCTTTGTGAAAGGGTTCTTGGACCGCGTAGAGCACCCGCGCCTGGGCCTCGGGCAGGTCGCCGGCAAAATCGTGAAGGAACGCGGCCTCCGTCAGCCGTCCCTCGTCGCCATCGAAGACAATGCCCGCGGCGGCAGGCGGCGTCGGATAATTCTTGGCCAAGGCGGTGTAATCCTCGCCGGCATCGGGGGCCCGCGCCGCGATATAGACGACCGCGGAAACTTTTGGATGGACGCCGGCTTCGGTCACGATCATGCCGGAGAAGGAATGTCCCGCCAGCACGGTCGGCCCATCCTGCCGGTCCAGCACGCGCTGGGTTTCCGCGACCGCATCGTCCAAGGTCGTCAGCGGGTTCTGCACCGACGTCACGTTCAGGCCTGTTTTTTGCAAACGTCCGATCACCTCGGACCAGCACGATCCGTCCGCGAACAGGCCGTGGACCAGAACGACATTGCGAGCCGAAGGGACGTTCGCTGCGCGCACGAGGCGCGGCATGAGGCTTATCGTGGTTGCGGCCGCAAGCGTAGCGGTGAATGTACGACGGTTTATCATGTCGATGTCTCCTGATCGTACGAACAGAGTCTAAGGCATGAGGCTTAGGGCTGCTCCGCCGGGTTTTATTTTTTTGACTTTGTATCGGGCGCGGACAAAGCGACGGACGCCTCGGTTGTCAGCAGGAGGAACGTGAACGTTTCCTCGAGATAGAGGCGAACCGTCTTGTCGTCATGGCTCAAATAGCCGATGGATACGTCCTCGCCGATATGAAAGTCGAAGTCGCCGCCGCGTGTGGTGAGGACGAATGCGCCGGTGATCGCCGGCGCCCAGATGATCTCGCCGTCGATCAGGCGTTTGATATGCTCAAGGACCGGATAGCCGTGATCCCTGGTCTCGCTCAATCCGGTATAGGCATCGGCGCTCAGCAACACCGAGTAGGGGCCATTGACGCCGACGAGGCGCAGCTGACTCACGCCTTGGGCGATGGCGTCGGGGTAATCGCGAATGTCGGCCGGAAGAGTCATGATCGGATTGCTGGTGCCTTTGCGGACGCCGGTAATGCCGGCAGCCGCATAGCCTTCGAAGATGGCCCGATCCTCTGCAAACGCCAAAAGCCGCGCGGCGTCTTTTGCTGGTTGCCAATCCGAATCGTTGGCACCGCGCTCCACGTCGTCGATCTGCTGGCGGTCGAGTTCGAACGGGACCCGGAGTTCAACGAGCGGATTCACTTCACGCTGCCGCGCCGCAACTCCATCCAAAGGCGGCGCCACGTTCCGCAGATGGCCGGTGCCGACGGCGGAGAGGGCGACGCCACCCGGCCCCTGCACGTCGATGACGCGCCGGCCGGCGAGATGGCGTTTGAAGGTGCGCGCGGTCTCCTCTTCGATCTGAGACCAGGCCGCGTCGGATATCGGGGCAAGCTCGCGGTGAAGATTATTCATGACGCGGGGTCTCCTTTGAGTGAGCCGATGCGGAGCGAGCCGTCACGCGTTGGCGCCGGTGGCGCCGCCGCTGTTTCCGGAATCTCTGGCGCGGCGGCTGCGGCATCTTCTCCGAGATTGTCTAGAAGAGTCGCCGACGGAACGAAGAACAGATTGCCGGTTTTGGCAAAGCTGAAATCCAGCAAACGATCATAATTGCCGGGAGGGCGGCCGACGAACATGTTCTCCAGCATCTGCTCGATCGTCCGCGGCGAACGCGCATAGCCGATGAAATAAGTGCCGAATTCGCCGTCGGCGACGCGGCCGAAGGGCATGTTGTCGCGCACGATCTTAATTTCTTTGCCGTCTTCGACGATAGTGGTCAGCGCATTGTGGGCCGATGTCGGCTTGACGGCATCGTCGAGCTCGATGTCGGAAAGCTTGGTCCGGCCGATAATGCGCTCCTGAGCCTCGGTGGAGAGCGCGTTCCATCCGCGCGTGTCGTGCAGGTATTTTTGCACGATCACGTAACTGCCGGCGGCGAATGACGGGTCTTCCGCGCCGATATAGACCGCATCAACGGCCGCTCGCTCTGTTGGATTTTCCGTACCGTCAACAAAGCCGATGAGATCGCGGTCGTCGAAATAGCGAAAGCCGTGGACTTCATCGGCCGGTGAGATCGCGTCGCCGATCCGGGCCATGATCTGGGTGGCAAGCTCGAAGCAGAGGTCCATGCGCTTGGCGCGAATGTGGAAGAGGAGATCGCCGGGGGTGGCAACGGCATGACGCGGGCCAGCCTTGATTTCGCGAAAAGGATGCAGCTGCGCCGGCCGCGGCTGGCCGAAGAGACCATCCCACGCGTCCGAGCCGATCCCCATCACGCAAGAGAGATTTGCTTCGATGTCGCGGAAACCGACCGCGCGAACCAAGGCCGAAAGGTCGGCACAGAACGACCGCACCGCGGCGCGACTGTCAGGGGCGGGGAGTACCGTCGCAACGAGAAAGATGGCGGCACGAGTCAGGGCCTGAACCACGGGCTGCGGATCAGGAGCTAAGTCGATATGCCCAGGGGACGGGTTCAATGAAGTAAACTCCGTGAAGTAAACTCATCCTGGATCGTTATTGGTCCGTGTCGGCTTGCGTTACCCGACAGCCGGTTCTCCAACGACATAGTACGATCTGCAACCGCAAGGATCGGATAGTCAAAGAGTGGCGCGGCAAGATGGAGGAGATGCGGACCGCAGTGATGTCGTGGAAAAAGTGCTGTGAGCCTCCGTCCAATTTTATTTGCCGACAGCCAGCGCTTTCTTCGTTGCATCCATGAGCAGCATGTCCATATGCAGCCGGCAAAAATCCTGCACTTTATCGATATTCTGTTCCATTCGACCCATATCCACCACGGTATTGTGCTGCAAGCCACTATAGTAGCCGCCCAGCCAAACCGCGATCGATTTCGATAGCGCAATGTCATCAGATATAAATTGACGGCACGAGATCTTGGCAACGTCGACTGTTGTCTGCGCGCACGCAGGAAATGCCGCAAGCAGCGCCAGCATACCGGCGACAACGTTGGTTATTTTCATGACTCGCGCCTCAGGATTGCTTGGTAAGATATATGCGCCCCCGCGGGGCATATTTCGACGCAGATAGTAATCTATTTCTTTGCACCAAGGACATTTTGGACCGCGTCCATGAGGCCTGAATCGAGATTGGACCGACAATATGTTCCGACTTTATTGGCGACGTTTTGCACGGTGCCGGTCTCGATGACGGTATCGTTGCGTGTGCCATTGTAGTAGCCGCTGAGCCAAAGCGACAGATAGTCCTGCCGCACGATATTGCCGGTCAAATATTGTTTGCATGAGATTTTCGCGACGTCGATGACTTGCGCCGACGCATCCGCCGCCGTGAAAATTGCGGACAGCGACACTAGAATTAAGCGGAAGACCTTCACCGGGCGTTTCTCCAGATTCTCTGCTATTTGCGTTATTTCGACATACTATCGTTATCGGGACAAGGGAATTGCGCGCACCTCGAAAGAGCCTATCGCGACACTCTAGAGTTCGTGCTACGCGACACCGAGAAATCGTCTCCTCGAAGCCGCAACGAACATCCATTTTTGGCATGATTCAAGCATGATTATCCATCCCGTGCGCTATTGACCGGACTCGCGGCAACCCTGCTTTACCTGAGGCAGGACATGCTCATTGAAGGCGGCAGTCGAAGCGGCCGTAGGATGGGCGCAGAACAGTTTCTGGTCGTGAAGCGCATCCCGATCGATCTATTCTGGTCGGCGCGCTACCATCGCGATCCGGCAAATCAGTGGCTACGGACATTGATGATTGATACATTCAACTTCGAAGAAGCGGCTCGGTCGAACGCGCTGCGTGACCGCGAGCGCTCGAGCGACGTACGCGTCTTTCAGATGTAACATATTGCGCCGCCGAAGAGGCCCAACCGAGAACACGGGGAGCGTATGAAAGTGAAAAAACTTTCCGTAGCGGTCATCGGTGCGGGCATGGGTGGCCTTGCGGCCGCAGCAACGCTGCGGCAGATCGGCGTCGAAGTTACCGTGTACGAGCAGGCGCGGCGCTTCGCGCGTGTCGGCGCCGGTATCCAGATCGGCTGCAATGCGATGAAGGTTCTGCGCGGTTTGGGCGTCGAGCAACGGCTTCGTGCATCGGCCTTCTACCCCCGTTCATGGAACAATAAGGACCACGACACGGGCGAGATCAGGTTCGACATGATATTCGGCGAAGCGGCCGAACAACGCTACGGCGCACCTTATCTCTTGGCCCACCGTGGCGACCTGCACGCCGCGCTGGCGAGCTTGGTGCCCGACAACATACTGCGCCTTGATCATCGGCTGACATCGTTTGAGCAGTGCGCCGACGGCAGCGTCAAGCTCGATTTCGCCAACGGTGTGACTGCCCATGTCGATGCGCTTGTCGGCGCCGATGGCGTTCATTCTTTGATCAAAGACACGCTGTTCGGGAAGGAGCAGCCGAACTTCACCGGTCGCGTTGCGTATCGCACGACATATCCGGCTTCACTGCTGAACGGATACAAGATCGGCGACTGCACAAAATGGTGGGGACCAGATCGCCACATCGTCATCTATTATGTCAAACCGGACCGCAGCGAAGTCTATTTCGTCACCAGCCAACCCGAACCCGGCTTCACCGTCGAGTCCTGGTCGGCGATGGGCGACGTGAACGAGCTTCGCGCGGCTTTCGACGGCTTCCACCCCGAGGTCCAACATGTGCTGGCCGCGTGTCCGGCCGTTCACAAATGGGCGCTGATCGACCGCGATCCGCTGCCCCGCTGGACGGCAGGGAATATCACGCTGTTGGGCGATGCCTGCCATCCTATGACGCCGTATATGGCGCAGGGGGCCGCCACCGCGATCGAAGACGCCGCTGTGCTCTCGCGTTGTTTGAAGGACACTGATCGCTCCGGCGTGGCCGAGGCCCTCCGCCGTTTTGAAGCGACCCGAAAGCCGCGGACGTCCCGTGTTCAGCTCAGTTCACGGACGAATACATGGCTCCGTGATCCGACCGATCCGGACTGGGTCTATGGCTATGACGCCTGGAGCGCACCGCTGGCCGATCATAGCTCCGTTACGACGCCTGATGTGGCCAGGAGCTGACGTTGATGTGTTGCAAAAACGGTCGGCGGCTGGCATCAAACTTGGCGTAGCCATCACATTCAACGCTGCATCTGCAAATTCATCAAATTGTCCATCGGCATCATGTTGGCATTCAGGTTCATCATGATCCACAGCGATCCGGCGACAATCAGCGTGACGATGAGCACACCGAACGCGAGCGCCAGCGCATTGTTTGTATTGTCCGGTCCCGTCGTGATGTGCAGGAAGAACACGAGATGCACGCCCATCTGGGCGATGGCGAGGACGGCAAGACCCAGCGGTACGCCGGGCGCCCACAATAGCGACGTATTGGCCGCCCAGAACGAAGTCGCGGTCAGGATGATCGCAAGCGCGAGCCCGGTCGAGTAGATGAGCAGACCTGAACGTGTTGCGCCGTTTGTACCGCCGGCTTCGGCATCATCGCCGGGCGCGACATCGGTGGGCTGAAGGCTCATGAGCGGATTCCTATGAGATAAACGATCGTGAACAGCCCCACCCAGATGATGTCGAGCGCATGCCAGAACAGACTGAAGCAAAACAGGCGCCGCTGAACCGTTTCACGAAACCCTCTGGTCGCGACCTGCGCCATCATTACGGCAAGCCAGAGCAGGCCGATGGTCACGTGGAGGCCGTGGCAGCCAACGAGCGTAAAGAACGCCGACAAGAACGCGCTGCGGTCCGGCGTTGCGCCGCGTGCGATCATGCCGACGAATTCGCGGATTTCGAGTGCGACGAAAGTCGCGCCGAGCGCGAAAGTGACTAGGGCCGCAATGTAGGTGACAGCGCGGTTCCGTGCGTTGATCGCAAGCGACATAAGTCCACAGGCGTAACTTGAAAGAAGAAGACAGGCCGTCTCGATCGCGACGCTGGTCTGGTTGAACAGCTCCGCTCCGTCCGGACCGCCATTGGTGGCGTGCACGAGCACCGCATAGGTCGCAAAGAGCGCCGAGAACATCACGATGTCGCTTAACAAGAAAATCCAGAATCCGTAGGCAACGACGATCCGCTTCGGCGCGGGGCCGGCAGCACTTGCCGCCGCTGGTGCAACACCGTAATCGCCGTAAACCGCGGTCGCGCTCATCGAACCATCTCCGCGCGAGAGGCGCGATCGGTTCGCGCAATATCCGCCGCCGAAATCTCGACCTCCTCCTGTTCGCGCCACGCGAAAACGAGAATCGTGACCAATGCACCGAACACGCCCATGGCGACCATCCACCAGATGTGCCAGATCAGCGCAAAGCCGGTGACAACGGCGAAGAACGCGGTGACGAAGCCGGTCGCGCTATTCTTGGGCATCTCGATCGGTTCATAATCGGGCCGCTCGCCTCGTTCTTCAGCCGTCTTCCGCTTCTGGGTCCAGTAAGCGTCCGCGCCACGCACGTGCGGCAAAACGGCGAAATTCCACGCCGGCGGCGGCGATGATGTCGACCATTCGAGCGTACGACCGTCCCATGGATCGCCGGTCAGGTCGCGACGCTGATCGCGCGTGCGGATCGAGACGGCGAGTTGAACGATCTGACAAATGATGCCGGCGAGAATGACGAGAGCGCCGACCGCCGCCACGATCAGCCACGGCTGCCAATTCGGGTCGTCGTAGTGCTCCATGCGGCGAGTCATTCCCATCAGCCCCAGCACATAGAGCGGCATGAAGGCGAGATAGAAACCGATCAACCAACACCAGAACGACGCCTTGCCCCAGCGTTCGTCGAGGGTGAAGCCGAATGCTTTCGGAAACCAATAATTGTATCCGGCCATCGCGCCGAAGACCGTGCCGCCGATGATGACATTGTGGAAATGCGCGATCAGGAACAGGCTGTTGTGGAGCTGGAAATCGGCCGGCGGCACAGCCATGAGCACCCCGGTCATGCCGCCGATGACGAAGGTCACCATGAAACCGAGCGACCAGAGGATCGGAACTGTGAAGCGGACGCGGCCGCCATACATCGTGAACAGCCAGTTGTAGATCTTCACGCCGGTCGGCACGGCGATAATCATCGTCATGACGCCGAAGAAGCCGTTGACGTCGGCGCCGGCGCCCATCGTGAAAAAATGATGCAGCCAAACAAGGAACGAGAGAATGCAGATCGCCATCGTCGCGGCCACCATCGAACGATAACCGAACAGCGGCTTGCCCGAGAATGTCGAGATGACTTCAGAGAAGACGCCGAAGGCCGGCAGAATAAGGATATAGACCTCGGGATGGCCCCAAACCCAGAACAGATTGACATACATCATCGGGTTGCCTTGGCCGCCGACCGTGAAGAAATGAAAACCGAGATAGCGGTCGAGCAAGAGCATCGCGAAGGTTGCGGTGAGGACCGGAAAGGCCGCGACAATGAGCAGATTGGCGGCGAGCGCGGTCCAGCAAAAAACCGGCATGCGCATATAGCTCATGCCCGGCGCGCGTATTTTTAGTATCGTGGTGACGAAATTTATTCCCGTCATCAACGTGCCGACCCCGGATATTTGCAGCGCCCAGAGATAGTAATCGACCCCGACCCCGGGCGAGAACCGCAACTCGCTGAGTGGCGGATAAGCGACCCAGCCGGTCTTTGCGAACTCGCCGACGACGAGCGACATGTTGGTCAAAAGCACACCCGAAGCGGTCAGCCACAGGCTCACCGAGTTCAAGGTGGGAAACGCCACATCGCGCACGCCGAGCTGCAGGGGCACCACGAAGTTCATCAGCCCGATCATGAATGTCATCGCCATGAAGAAGATCATGATCGTGCCGTGAGCCGAAAATATCTGATCGAAATGTTCCGGCGGCAGATAGCCTTGCGACGAGCCGACGGCGACCGCCTGCTGGGCGCGCATCATGATCGCGTCGGTGAAGCCGCGCAGCAGCATCACCAGCGCCAAAACGCAATACATCACGCCGATGCGCTTGTGATCGACCGACGTCAGCCATTCACGCCAAAGATAAGGCCAATATCCCTTGAACGTGATCCAGCCAAGCACCAGCAACACGGCAAAGATCATCAATGCCGACGCGAATAGGGGAATCGGCTGGTCGAACGGGATTGCGCTCCACGTCAGCTTGCCAAACAGATTCAACGCTCAATCCTCCATGCGTCCATTGGCGTGCGCGGGCTGCGCCGGCACGATGCCGGGATCGACAATGGTCTGGAAGAGATTGGGCGCGACGGCACTATAGGTGAACGGCGCGACCGCTTCACTCGGCTTGGCCAAGTCGGCATAGGCTTTTTCGTCGAGGTGCGGGCCGTTGCTGCGGGCTGCGCTGACCCATGCCGCAAATTGATCCGGCGGCACCGCGTCGACGACAAAGCGCATGTCGGCGAAACCGTCGCCGCTGAACTGCGCTGATAAGCCTGGATATTGGCGGGGCTTGTCCGCCTGAAGCTGCAGGTGCGTTATCATTCGCGCCATGGTGTAGATCTGGCTGCCCAGTTGCGGCACGAAAAAGCTGTTCATCACGCCTGACGAGGTCAAGTCGAAGCTCAGCGGCGTGGCGGCGGGGACGGTCACTAGGTTGACGCTGGCAATGCCCTCGTCCGGATAGATGAACAGCCATTTCCAATCGAGCGAGACGACCTGGATGCGCACCGGCTTCGCGGCGCTCGCGAGCGGCTTGCGCGGATCGAGCTCGTGCGCGCCGATCCAAGCGATGCCGCCGACCAGGAGCACGGTCATAGCCGGGATCGACCACACGATCATTTCGATCCGGCCGGAATATTGAAAATCCGGCAGATGGCGGGCGCGCGTGTTGGACGCACGAAACCAGAATGCGACGCCCAGCGTCGCGAGGATAGTCGGCACGACAATCGCAAGCATGATGCCAAGCGAATCGAAGAGGATGATCTTCTCCGCGGAGGCAACGGGACCCTGCGGATCGAGCACGCCCTCGGAGCAACCGCTGAGCGACATTGCTGCCAGGACAAGAGCCGACCGAACTGAAAAAAGCTTCGTCATGAAAAAACTGCACCTGCGAATTCGACGCCGGCGGCTTGGGAATCACGCGATGGTCCCCGTCGTGAGGCATGTATAGCACAAGGGAGCCAGTTCTACGATTTCTCTAGAATGACCGGGCGCAACCTCTGCTAATCACTTCGTTCGACGAGCATTCCGCGCGTTTTGCCGACGTCGCCCGCGCTGACCGCGGGAGCGTTATTTCCCCAGGAATTGCGGATATAGGTCACGACGGCAGCGGTCTGCTCGTCGGTGAGGAGCCATGAGAATGACGGCATTCCTGCACCCGTCGGCGCCGTCGGTGTTGCAGCGCTCTGCGCGCCGCGCAAGACGACGTGCAAAAGCGAAGTCGGATCGCTCTGCTGCACGGTCGCCGCCCCGGCCAGAGTCGGGAACAAGCCCGGCGCGCCTTTGCCGTCGGCCTTGTGGCAGCCCGCGCATTCGTCGGCATAGATTTGCTGGCCAGCTTTCATGACCGTTTGATCGGGCGCCGGCGGCAGGGCCGGTTGCTGATTTTGGGCGACGTTGGCGGGGTCGCCCGGCCGATCTTTCAGATAGGTCGCGATCGCCTTGAGATCGGCGTCGTTTAACTTCGAGGTCGACCGGGTGATCTCCTCCGCCATCAAGCCGGTCGCGGCGGTTGTTTTGTTGTGGCCGGTCTTGAGATAGGTCGCGATGTCCTCGATGGACCACGAGCCGAGGCCGCGGCGCGCATCGTTGGTCAGATCCGGTGCGAACCAGCCCTGCAGCGCATAGCCTTGCATCGCACGCGCCGTATCGTCGCCGCCAAGCGTGTTTTTCGGCGTGTGACAGAGGCCGCAATGGCCCAATCCTTCGGTCAGAAACGCGCCGCGATTCCACTCCGCGTTTTTGTTCGGGTCCGGCTGGAACTCGCCCGGCTTGAAGAACAAATAATTCCACACCGCCAAATTGGCACGCACGCTGAAGGGGAACGGCAGGCTGTCGGGGTTTATTTCGTTGTGCACCGGCGGCACGGTATTGAGATAGGCGCGGATCGCGAGAGCGTCGTCGCGGGAGATCTTGGTGTAATAGGTGTAAGGCATGGCTGGAAACAGGCGCGCGCCGCCGCGGCCGGTGCCTTTGGTCAAGGAATTGATGAATTCATCGTCGGTCCAGGCGCCGATGCCGGTCGCTGGATCGGGTGTGATGTTCGGCGCGACGAGATCGCCGAACGGCGTTTCCAGGACGCGGCCACCAGAAAAATCATGGCCGCTGCCCGGCAGCGTGTGGCAGGCAGCGCAATCGCCGACGGTCGCGAGGTAACGGCCGCGCTCGATCTGATTAAAATCTTGGTGGTCGATGCCGATGGCAAGCGCCACAGCGGGCAGGCACAGCGACGAGCTTAACAGCAGCGCGCGCAAAGCACGTCGCAAAGATGTTTGCAAATCTGGTTGCCAGTTACGCATGGACGAGTGGCCCGGGGCTTTTGAGATATTGCGAACGCAGGGCGGCCGCTGACCAAAAAGCCAGCGCGCCGACGGTGCCGGTCGGGTTGTAGCCGGCATTTTGCGGGAAGGCGCTCGCGCCGATGACAAATAGATTGGGTACGTCCCAGCTCTGCAGATAGCGATTCACGACGCTATTGCCGGGATTGTCGCCCATGATGGCGCCGCCGCACAGATGCGAGGTCTGATAGGCAGTGACGTCATAGGGCCCCTTGCGCAGTTGCTTGACGACCTGCTTGGCGCCCATCTTTTGTAGAATTTCGGCATATTTGTCGGTGAGAAACGCGCTCATCTTGAGTTCGTTGTCGTGCAGATCGATCGTCATCCGCATCAGCGGTCTGCCGAAGCGATCCTTGTAGGTCGGATCGAGATCGAGATAAGTGTCGCGATAGGCGTAAAACGATCCGTGACAGGCGCCGCCCGCATTGATTGTGCTGAGATAGTTGTCCTTCAGCGCCTGCTTCCATTTCGAGCCCCAGGCCGGCGTGCCCGGCGGCACCGCGGTCGTCTGGATCGGCCGGCCGTTGGTCTGGACCTGGCCGATATAACCGCCGCCGACAAAGCCGAGCGGACCGTGGTCGAAATTGTCGCCGTTGAACTCGTCGATGCACACGCCCATGGAGCCAGCGGAAACGAAAGGGTTGAAATTGTATTTGTCCTTGTCGAAGAAGCCGAGCGCGCTTGACATCGTCTGATGCGTGAAATTGCGTCCGACCTGGCCCTGACCGGTTTGCGGGTTGTAGGGCGTGCCGATGCCGGAGATCAGCAGCAGTTGAACGTTGAAGACCTGGAACGCGCAGAGCAGCACGAGATCGGCCGGCTGCTCGAATTCCTCGCCCGAAGTATCGACATAAGTGACGCCGGTCGCGCGCTTGCCCGTGGCATCCAAATTAATGCGGGTGACTTCGCACTCGGTGCGCGCCTCGAAATTCGATTTGCGCAGCAGCACCGGCAATATTGTCGTCTGCGGACTGGCCTTGGAATAATTGGCGCAGCCGAACCATTCGCAAAAACCACAAAAAGTGCATTGCCCGAGCGAGACGCCAAGCGGATTGGTATAGGCCTCCGACAGGTTTCCAGATGGTTGCGGAAACGGCTTGTAGCCAAGCTGCTTGGCGGCTTCGCCGAACAGCGCGTGGCCGTAACCTTGCTTCATCGCCGGCGTCGGATAGGGCCGCGAGCGCGCGCCTTCGAATGGATTACCGCCGTTCTGGATCGCGCCTTTGAGATTGCCGGCTTGCCCGGACGTGCCGCACAGATATTCGAATTCGTCGTAATGCGGCTCGAGCTCGTCGTAGGTCACGCCCCAATCCTGGACCGTCATGTCGGCGGGAAGGAAGTTCGCACCATAGCGCTGCGTCAGATGACTCTTGGTGACGAAATCGGTCGGCAGAAAGCGCCAAGTCTCGGCATTCCAATGCACGCCGGCGCCGCCGACCCCGTTGCCGAGCATGAAGGCGCCCCAGTTGCGTACCGGCAGCGCCGTCTGACTGGCATTATTGCGGAACGTCACCGACATCTGCGCCGGCCGCAGGAACAGCTCGTGCTGAATGCGGTAGCGCAATTCGTCCTGCATATAGGAAATCGAAAAGTCGGTCGCGGTATTGCGCCAAGGGCCGCGCTCGACCGCCACCACGTCAAGGCCTGCATCCGTCAATTCGTTGGCGAGAATAGAGCCGGTCCACCCAAGCCCGATAATGGCCACGTCTTTGGGCGGAAGCTTTTTGGGCATCGCTCTTCTCGCTACAAAAATTACTGCGACCAATTCGGGTGATTGCTGATGCCGACCGGCGACAGCGGAATGCGTTCGTTATGGCGATCGATCCAGTCGCGATAATCGTAATGCGCGCCGGGAAAGCCGATCATTTTCCACGACACCATGTCCCGGTTGCCGCCATAGATCGGATCGGCAAGAAAACCGGTCTGGGTATCGGTGAGAATGCGCTTGAAGAATTCCTGGCTATCGACGCCGTCAAGCTTGAGCGAGCCGTCTTCCAGGCCCTTGATGGCTTCGTCCTTTTGCGTGTCGGCGAGGTCGGCAAAGGGCCGGTTGCCGAATTTGGCGCGGCAGGCGGTATCGAGCGCGGCGAGTGCTTTGCGATAGTGTTGCGCCGGGGTGACCGGCGACTGCAGCCCTTGCTGCTTGGTGCCGTTCTGGAACGGGCCGCTCATATAGAAGCCTTCGAGCCGGCCGGGCGGCCCGGCCAGCTGGCGGTCGATATAAACCGCACAGCCGCTGTCCTTGCCGCCGGGAGACAAATCGTCGGTGGGGATGAGACGATCGACGAAGGCCTCGACCGTGGCGGCCTCTTGCGGCGTGAAATATTTCCATCCGCCGGGGGTCACCGCGGTCGGCGGATCGGCGGCGCCGGGCGTCCAGGGCAGTCCGCCTTTGATGATCGTTGCGCGCGCAACGCGCGAGCTGAGCAGCAGCAAAACCGCGCTGGAGCCGAGCAGCCGACGCCGATTTGTGCGATACACGGGTTTCCACCCTGATCATCGACTTCTGCACAACGTAGAACCGCGCGTCCGGGTTCCACGGCGAACAAAAGTTCCTTCGGCCGCGCTGCTCGTCAATTCACAGCAGATGGGGCCGTGCGCCGACTATTTTTGAACCCAATTCAGTGCGCTCTTCAGTCCCGCTGCCGACTTTTCCAGCGCGCGGCGTTCCTCTTCCGACAGACTGGGGCGGCAACACCAAATCACTCCGCCGCGGCCGACGACGCTTGGCAGCGAAAGCGTGACGCCGAATTCGCGCTGGCAACTGCCAATCGGTATCGCGGCGCGTTCGTCGCGCAACAGCATTTCTGCGATCCGCGGCGAGACGATGCCGATGCCATACTGACTGACGTCGTGCCCCTCGATGATGGTGATATTGGCGTAGCGCACATCGTTTTCGAGTTGCTTGCACACGTCGTCGAGCTTCTCGCCGCGCTCTTTAAGGAGCGTCTTCACCGGTACGCCGGCGATACGCGCCGACGACCACAAGAATACCTGCATTGGGCAGCGCGGCGGCCGGCAGAAGGCGATAAGCCGCGATGCCGCCGAGGAGAAGCCCGACCAGGAAACAGTGGATCTGCCAGTTATCGTGAGCACCTACATCATGCATCATCGTGTATTCACGGCGCTTGGCGTTGATCCACAGCAGACACCCACCCGAACGCGGTATCGGCGGCTCGCCCTGAGCATCCGGATGTCCCAGATGCTGACGAGCCGGCGGTTTGGTCCGCTCCCCGCATTGTGCTATCGGGCAAGCCGCTACTCGGCCATCTCGCCGCGTGGAATTATTTCGAGTCGATCAAGACCCCGGCCAATGCCGCTTTCATCAAGGAGTGGCACGACTTCATCGGCAATCCCAAGCGCACTACAAACGATCCGATGGAAGCGCATTACATCGGCTTCAACATGTGGGTGAAGGCGGTGGAAAAGGCCGGCACCACCGACCCGGACAAGGTGATCGCGGCGCTGCCCGGGATCAAACAGGCGAATTTGACCGGCGGCGTCTCCGAAATGCTGCCCAATCACTACATCACCAAGCCGGTCTTCATCGGCGAGATCAAACCCGACGGCCAGTTCAACGTGGTGTGGAAGACCAAGGACCTGGTGCCCGGCGCCGCGTGGTCGCCGTATCTGCCGGGATCGAAGGACCTGGTGGCGGATTGGGTCAGCCTGAAATGCGGCAACTACAACACCGTCACCAAATCCTGCGGCGGGTCCTAAGGCGCGCGACGATGTAGCGGGAAAGCGGACCTGCCGCTTTCCCGAACCGGCGGTGATGCCGCCGCATTTCTACTGCTGCCAGAACATCCTGAATATTATCTGCGCGAGCCACGTCGGCCCAACTGCACCGCTTGCTAGGTGGGATGCGGCGAGAGCGATCTGACTCTGGCTTTTGACGCTTCCAAAACGCCGAAACGCTAAACGCGACAGGGATCGTAAATGTCGCTGTCGATGGTGATACGCCATCTTCGCGCCTATGAGTATCTATTGCGATCGATAGGGAACCACATCGCCTATTTGTCGGGCGTTCCAGTCGGTAATTCCGGGTCTCGATGTTCAGGTTCTCAAATTTCCCTGTTAGCAGGGAATTCGGCGCGGAGACTGGTTCGATGTCTATTGCGGCCTCCAGTTCGGAAGACTCGAAACTCGGATAACTGAAAGTCCATCATACGCCAATTGATGATGGGGCCGACGAACTAGTCGGCTTTGATTTGCCGACGCTTTCCGACCGAAGTTTAGCGCCTGTCGTACTTTTGTCGTACCGCGGTCGTCCTCCAGCCTGACCGAGGTGACTGTCGATACTCCTTGATGTTTCCAGTGCGACGAGACGGCAACCGTGATCATTACGATTATTATTGACGTGCGCTGAAGGGAACTTCGAGGGGGCGGAGTGGATTGTATCTTTCGTCAACGCCACTGTCCGAGCCATGACGATCAAACCGCGATTCAGAGGACTATTGGCCTTTGCTCGACGTCTGCGTCGGAGAGCGCCAGGGGATATTGAACAGTTCAATTCCGCGGTTCGAGACGTAATCACCGCCCGTATGGCGCAGGCCATGACCGGGAAATTAAGCGCAGCCGAAGCCCGCTTGATGGTTGCGGAAAAGCAACTGGCAGCCGTCCACGCGCAACACGCCTTTATGGCGGCCTTATTAAAGGGCGAAGCCGCGTCGGCCTTCGGTGCTTATTTCGACGTCTATCACCGCGCCGTGGAATCCAATCGCAATCGGCTTGGCAGGCGTCGTTGGCGACCGCGTTGGTGCAACCCGAACACGACACTTGGCGCTATCTTCTTTGGTGCTTTGGTCTTTATGTTTGCGCAATGGGGACTGGCGGCAACGGCGGCTCGCGCGCAAGAGATTGACTTTGGTAAGATTGACAAATTCGAGTCACTTGGGACTGGCACCTTGCAAGTCGGTGCAGCACCAAAAACCATTATAGATGACGGCGAGCTACATACAGTAGTACTTACGATATGGGAGGCGGATGCGGAGGCCAAAGTGTATTGGACCTCGCCTGATTGCAACGTTTCCCGCACCACCATTGTGCCGGGAAAAGGCATTCAGACGTTTCAAACTGCCGGAGAATTAAAACTCGAAGCGACCGGTGAGCCAAATCATATGGTTCAATACGGATATGTCTTACTCCACCTTAGAACTAACAAAACGGGCATCTGATCTGGCCCGGTTCTGCGTCATGTCCGCACGCTATCAAGCCACTCAGAAAATGCGTCTAGCGCCTCGCTGAGAACCTGCGTGTCCTTCCTGCCGGTCCGAGCAGGCACATGAAAAGAGTGATCGGCGTCCGCAAGCACTTTAAGCGTTGCAACCTTGCCAAGTTTTTTGCAAACCGATCGAAGTTCGTCGAGTGAAGCTAACGTGTCGCGCGTACCTTGTAGGAACAGCATTGGAATTTTAACTTTTTTCTTCCTCAAATATTTTCTTGTGAACTCACCGAGCAAACGACAGCGACGAGTCCAATAGTCGCAAACCATTCACACTGGATTGTCACCCTGAACATAGAAGCCTGCCACGTTATCTCGAGACGTGCCGAGCCCCGGCGTTCCCCAGCCGGGGCTTTTTTCGTTTGGGGCCGCTCCGGTTAGCGTGCCATCGACGCAGAGGCGACAGGCTCGGGACATTGGCACGAAATCAGATTTGCTGAACGTCACGACGGTTTTCATCACATTTTGATCGCTCATGACAGTGCCATGACAGTGCCACTCCTTCATTCGAGTTTGATCGCGATCAAGGAGCCGATCTCCAAATCTGTCTTTATGCTCGTCGCATCGAGCGTAGGTCATGAACGAGCTTGCCATCCCTTCCTCACAAAAGTATCGGGCCGCGATTGACGTCAAGGCCGCGTTGCCCGTCGAAACCGCGCAACTTGAGGCGGCCGACGAAAAGATCAGCGTTCGCAATCTCAATTTCTATTATGAGGACGATATCAAAGCGCTGATAAACGTCTCGGTTCCAATCTTTGCGAACCGCGTCACGGCGTTCATTGGACCTTCGGGATGCGGAAAGTCGACACTGCTACGCGTATTCAATCGCACATTTGACCTCTACCATGGTCAGCGCGCTGAGGGCGAAGTGCTCTATGATGGGAAAAACATCCTCAAACTGCACCATAACTTACCCATGCTCCGCAGCCGCATCGGTATGGTGTTCCAAAAACCGACGCCATTTCCGATGTCCATTTACGAAAACATCGCGTTCGGCATTCGGCTGCAAAGAAGCATCGGTGAAGCCAGTCTCGACAAAGAGGTCGAAGCCGCGCTGCGCCGCGCGGCACTGTGGGATGAAGTTAAAGATCATCTGGCAACCGACGCAGTTGCGCTGTCAGGCGGACAACAGCAACGGCTATGTATCGCACGCACGATTGCGACTGGGCCAGACGTCATCCTGCTTGACGAGCCCTGCGCCTCGATAGACCCAATTTCGTCTGCCAAGATCGAGCACACAATCCACGAGCTTAAGCACGAGCACACAATCGTCATTGTAACGCACAACCTGCAGCAAGCGGCCCGCGTGTCCGATTTTGCGGGGTTCATGCTGCTCGGTGAACTCGTCGAATTCGGGCCGGTCGCTCGCGTTTTTCTGGCACCGAGCGATCCGCGAACGCAACGCTTTGTCACCGGACGGTTTGGTTGATAGGGAACTTCTGGAGTTGATCGTTAAAGTACGCAGGGCGACCGCTTCAGTCAGAGCGGTGTCAAAGACCAGCGCCACCTTCGCAACTACGAACCGCACCCTCGGCTGTGGGAGCTGCATCATGAACTTCAGTCAAGCCGTCGCGTCAGGATTTGGCAATTATGTGGGTTTTTCTGGCCGCGCTATCCGCTCGGAATATTGGTTTTGGATTGTGTTCGCGGCGCTTGGCGCCATTATTACAAATATTATCGATGCCGCAGTGTTTGTTTATCATCCGGGCGTGTCACCGCTAAATTCGCCGCTTAGCAACCTGTTCACGCTGGTTGCGCTGTTGCCGAGCCTTGCCGTAGCGATACGCCGCCTTCACGATGTCGATCGCACGGGATGGTGGCTTCTACTTGTGCCCACGGGAATTGGAATTCTCCTTCTGCTTCATTGGCAAGCTCAAGAGAGCACATCAGGCCCGAACAGGTTTGGCGCTCATCCCGTGGCGGGCGGCCGGCTCATCTCTGACGCGGCGATTTGACTGGATCGCGAAGCTGCGCATGGCACCTTTTGGCCCATCACGTCATCTCGGCAAGATGCGGAATTTGGTCGCTGTCGGGGCCTAGCGGACATGGCCCCGACTTGCTGCTGGCTCGACCCGGTCGCGAATGACCCGAAGCAAACTCTTCCGCGCTGGCAACAGTTCGCAGTAGAGTGTGTTTGCTCACCCCGGTCGCTGCGGACTCGAAGCAACGCGATTCAGCGGAGCCGTCGTACGAAGTGAAGATCGAGCCCGGACAACGGCGCGCCGACCTGATGCATTGCCCCGCCCTTGGCAAGGGACCCGAGGTCAATAGCCACGAAGCCAATGCTATCGATCAGATCGATCACGGTTTTCTTAGCTTCGCTATCGTCTCCTGACGTGAAGATCACGGTCTTTGGCTTATGCGATGAAAAGTCTTGTATCCAAGCCATGGGCATATTGCTGATCGACTTCACAAGTCTGGCGCCCACCGCCAATTCTGCGACCATCTCGCTCGAAGTGCGCCCCTTCAAAGCGGCGATCGATCTCTTCACTCCTTCAGGACTGATATCGGGATTGGTATCCATGTGAGCATTGGTCGCATCGATCAGGATCCGCCCATGCCAATCGATATTCTTTAGCGCCTCGGGCACGTTCACCCATCGTGTGGCGAGGATGACGAGATCGCTTTCGGCCGCCTGCGCCTTCGTGCCGGCCGTTGCGCCCGGGCCGAGATCGGCGACCAGTCCAGCCAGGGTCTCCGGTCCTCTCGAATTAGATACGATGATCTCATGACCAGCGTTCATCAGATGACGCCCGAAGGTCTTGGTTACATTCCCCGCGCCGATGAAACCGATACGCATGATGATTTTTCTTTCCGAACCGGTAAGCAGGGTTGCCTATGACTTCGATGGGCTTGTTTGCACCCATTGGAGAGGTCGACATGAGGTCGGCACGGGACCTGTCAGGGCTTCACGAACCGATAGGCGAAGCGATCGGTCTCGCCCTTGATAGAGGGATCGAACACCTTGATCGAGTGCGGATCGTCCTTGTTCGCGAGCATGGTGCTTTCCGCGTCCAGTACGAAGCCGACCGCCTCCGCCTCCTCGCGAACGGATGCAGGATCAATCCGATGCAGCGACTGGGCGTCGCTCGTGCCCGCCCCGACGGCGGCGGCGTGGTCTACGATAACGTAGGACCCGCCGGGCTTCAGCCGCTCGTAAACAGCTCGATTGAAGTAGGCCGCCGTCGCGCCCCTAGCTTGGATCAGCGCGGTGTGGAGATCGTGGTAGAACAGGTGCAGCCATAGGACATCCGCTGGTTGCGTGACCGCCGGCATCGCGACGAGGTCCGCCGAGACGGCTTCGACGTTCTCTCGGCCCGGCTCCTTCGCGAGCGTCCGCATGCGGCCGACCGGATCGTTCTTGAAGTGGGCGACTTCCGCCGGCACGAAGCTGAAGACCCGCCCTTTGGGTCCCACGACGTCGGAGAAGAGACGGGTCCAGTCGCCGTCGCCTGGGTAAATGTCGATGACGGTGGAGCCCGCATCGACTCGTGCGAACCGGATCAACTCGGATAGCTTGGATTGGTCGTACATCGGGATCTCCTTTACGGTTGGGCATGGCCGCGGCGGCTACGGGCACTGTTACCCCGCTGAGCGCCGGCCAGCGCTACGCGGCCGGACGCGTCCATCTGCGCGGCCCGCGCCAGTGCTTGCGTGTCGATATACTCCCTGATGTTCGTCAGCTTGCCGTTTCGAACGGTGATGGCGAAGACCCAGTCGTCCTCAAACGACTTGTTCGTGGCTTTGATCTTCCCCTTCGCGAAGCCAATGACCAGGACCCGGTCTCCCTGCGCTACGAACTGCCGAGGTTCCGTGGACGTTTCTATCGACTTGGATGCCGTCTCAAGCAAATCCGCCACCCCGGCGTGTCCGTGGCGCATTCCGGCGAGCGGCCAGTCCTCGCCCGGAATGATCCACTCGATGTCTTCGGCGACCAGCGCCAGCAGAGCCTTCCTGTCGCCGCGGCCGATCGCGGCGAAGAAGTCCTTCACGGTCTGGATGTTCTTCTCGGTGCTCATAGCATCTCTCCAATTTCCTCGGATCGGAGCGCGCTCATGATAGTTCTCCGATCCGTATCGATAGTGATTCCCCGGCCCTTCAGATGGCCGAGAAGCCGCCGTCGACCGACAACGCCATCCCATTCACGAAGCTCGAATCGTCCGAAGCCAGAAACAGCGCGGCCGCCGCGATTTCCTCGGGACGACCCATCTTTCCCCGGGGGATCAGGGATTCGAACATCTGCTTCGCCTCTTCGGTGAGAACCTGGTCCTGCATCGGTGTGGCGATCGGCCCCGGGTGCAGCACGTTCACTCGGATATTCCTGCCCTTGAGTTCGTTGAGCCACCCGCGCGCGAATGCGTGCAGCGTCGCCTTGCTTGCCGCATAGACGCTGTAACCAGGAAAACCTTTGATCGAAGCAACCGACCCGGTCATGAAGATCGACCCGCCGTCGTTGAACAGCGGCAACGCCTTCTGAACCGTAAACAGCGTGCCGCGCGCATTCAGGCCGAAGGTCGCATCGAAATGCTTCTCGGTAATTTCGCCCAGTGGGATGGCTTCGCCCATGCCGGCGCTCGCGTACAGGATGTCGATCCTGCCCTTCACCCACTTGACCGTATCGAACAGGCGGTCGAGGTCGTCGAGATTGGCCGCGTCGCCGCGCACGCCGGTCACGTTCCGGCCGATCAGCTTGACGGCCTCATCCAGCGCCTCCTGCCTCCGGCCGGTGATGAAAACGTAGGCGCCTTCTTCAACGAACCGCTTGGCGCTCGCCAGCGCCATGCCGCTCGATCCACCCGTGATGACTGCGATCTTACCTTCAAGCTTTCCCATGACTTCCTTCTTCAAGCTCCGTCTTTGGTCGTCCGAGGAGGACACCGAGACGCCCGAGATGGGCTCGCCGGCGTCCGTCGTTCAGTGCGGAAGCGCGCACATCGGTGGTGCAAAAACGATCCGGCTGACGACGCCAGCCGCGACGATAGGCTGCCGATCGGAATGGGCCGCCTCGCATAACTAGATACGGCTCTTCGATGCGTTCAGAACGGACTTTGGAAGGCGCAACCACGCGGCGCAAGATCGCACCATGATCGACTGGGATGACGTTCGCTATTTTCTTGCCGTCGCGCGCGGAGGCTCAGTGCGGGCTGCCGCCGAGCGCCTTGGGGTGAATCACTCGACCGTGCTGCGACGCATCGCTCAGCTCGAGGAACGCCTCGGGGCGCACATGTTCGAAAAGCTGCCTTCAGGTTACCGCCTGACGGCTGCGGGCGAAGAGGTCCTCGAGCTCGCGAACCAGATGGAAGCGTCGTCGCACCAGCTGGAGACGCGCGTCTTCGGTCGCGACCAGAGCGTGCGTGGGCTTCTGCGGGTGACGCTGGCGCCGCCACTCGCGACACACCTGCTCATGCCGGACTTCGCCGACTTCGCGCGTCTGCATCCGGACATCGAGATGGAAATCTTGTCGTCCGGCGAGCTGGCGAATCTGACCAACCGAGAGGCCGACGTCGCGATCCGCGTCGTCTACGACCGCAAAACCCTGCCGCTCAATCTTCACGGCCTGAAGGGACCGGAGCTGTTCGGCGGCGTTTACTTGTCCCGCGATCGACTAGCCGCGTGGCGTGCGGGGGCGCCCGATCCCATCCGGTGGATCGTCATAAGCCTTCATGGCATTCCAGATTGGGCCAGCGAGGGTGAGGTTCGCACCACGGGGGTTCCGTTCAGGACCACGGACGGCGAGGCGCAGATCGTCGCTGTACGGCAGGGGCTCGGGATGTCGACGCTGCCATGTTTCATTGGCGACGCCGACCCCTTACTGGCTGAGGGTGCCGGGCGCCGACCTGCACATGCACGGAACGCTCTGGCTTCTCACACAGGGGGAGACACGCAAGACGAAGCGCGTGCAGCTCTTCACGGAGTTCGTATCCCGCAGGCTCGCCGCGTACGCTCCGCTTCTCGCGGGGCTGTCCATATCGCGCGACTGACGCGCGGCAGGTCGCCGGCGGTCAGCAGCCCCCTAAGTTTGACCTCGTGATCAACCTCAAGACCGCAAGGCGCTCGGCATACGAGCGCCGGATCATTTGCTCGCCATCGCAGACGATGTGATTGAACAGCGGATCACTTTGCAGCGCTTGCTCACGTCCGTTGTTGGCCCTTAGCGCCACTTCGCTGCGCCGAACGATAACGTCGCTATTGGAGTAACAACGGACATTGATCGGCACGCGTACTGAATGCGTCGGTCGTGAATGACCCGAAGCGGACGTTCAACACCGGCGGGGGCCGGCTGCGGCAACGGAATCGAGCGTTTGCCCTAGTTGATTATCTCTCCTGCGTGCGGTCCAGTAGCTTTGGCCGGCTAGACCAGCGAAACCAAGAGGCCGACACCATGCCGGATACCCGGAGAACAAAGGGAGGAATGAATGAAATCTACATATACCGTTGGGTTATCAATGCTTGCGGGTGCAGTGCTTGGCGCTGGCGCAATCCAGGGTCTTCACGCTCAGGCCAAGCCGCCGGCTTTCGTCATCGCTGAGATAGACGTCTCGAACCCTGACGCCTTCGCTAAGGAATTTGGTCCACTCGCCGTGAAAGCCCTCGGTGAAAACGATTCGGGCTACAAAGTTCTTGCCCGCGGCGGCAAGGCTGTTGCCATCGATGGCGACCCACCCAAGCGCATCATCATCAACCAGTTTGCCGACATGGATAAAGCAATCGCAGCGTACAACTCGCCGGACTATAAGGCCGCGAAGGCGATCGGCGACAAATATGCCAAATTCCGCCTTATCGCGGTCGAGGGCTTGCCGCAGTAACCGGCACAGAGCCGGCTGTGCCGCACAGGTGCATGACCTAACTCCAAACGGCGAGGGTCTGCTTATCGCCCTTAGCGGACACGGCCCCGCCGCTGCGCCATGTCCGCTTTCGGGGGTGAAGCGGACATCTTGTTCGACCGCAGCTGGCACGGCGGCTTGATGATGGGACCGACCGATTTGCTCAAGCCGAGATTTTGCGCTCCGAAATGGACCTTGAGCCGAAGACATCGTACCGAAGTCGTACTCGCATCGTACCGCTGAGCGGGACACCGTCCAACTTGCTGCCATCTTTGGCCGCCGTCCTGGCCGAATCAAAATCTGCGGCGGTCAAATTAGGAGGATGTCCGCTTTGCCCCTGTGCGTTCAACCGATCAGCTGCCGGCATTCCTTCACTGCTGCCGTGCGGCGCAGGTCGATGTAGGCAGCAAGATCGGAGAGATGTACGCCGCGTTGGGCCTTCTGGCTCGTCTCAATCCGCACGATCGGTAAAGCGGTATCGCCGCGAAGTGCCTTGCGTAACAGCTTCTCAACCGTGAGTGTCCAAAGAAGTCGCGGCACACTTGGTCCAACGGCACGACGGTTTGGCCGTTGTACTGAGCCATCGGAATCTGTAGCCGCCGGAATGCTTTGAAGGATAAAGCCATGCGAGGCCAAAAAAGCGCAAGAAAGGTACGATAACGACCGTGCCTAACTGGCAGCCCGAAGCAACGAGTCCTGCATGGAACAGGCGCAACATCGATATCTCACTTAGGAAATATCGACTTTTCCGCTCACCTGCTCCAACAGGGCGATTAACCCCTTCAAGATTTCATTCGGCGAGGGCGGGCAACCGCGAATGTGCAGGTCGACTGGAATTACATTCGAAACTCCGCCGGAGACGGCGTAACTCCCTGCGAAAATCCCGCCGTCCGCAGCGCAGTCTCCGAGAGCGACGACCCATTTGGGATCCGGTATTGCGCGATAGGTCCGCTCCAAAGCCTCTCGCATGTTTCTGGTCACGGGCCCAGTCACTAGCAGTACATCGGCGTGGCGTGGCGATGCGACAAAGCGCAAGCCAAACCGCTCCAGATCGTAGAACGCATTGTTCAGCGCGTTGATCTCCAGTTCGCAGCCGTTGCAGGAGCCGGCATCGACCTCACGGATCGATAGGCTGCGTCCAAGCCGCCGCCGCGCGGCGCCTTCCAATTGCCTTGCAAGCTCGCCGAGGGCCTCGTCGCTGGCCTGGGGTGGCGCTTCGGTGATAGGGCGGTGCGTCAAACCCTCGAACAGTGTTCTGCGCATAGGCTCGTTCTCTCGGCTAATTACAGATCGTGGCCCGAATAGGAGCAGTTGAATGATTTGTTGCAGAGCGGGAAGTCGGCGACGATATTGCCTTCGATTGCGGCTTCCAGCAGCGGCCATTGAAACCACGACGGATCGCGCAAGTGACAACGCACGACGCGCGCGCTGTCGAGCCGCACAGAGACCAGCACATCGCCGCGAAAGCCTTCCACGAAGCCCAATCCTTCACCGAAGCCATGGTCTTCGAACGCGATTTTGATCGACCCCTTCGGCAGGCGCTCGATGATCTGTTCGATAAGTGCAAGGCTTTGCTCGACCTCACGGATACGAACCCAGACGCGGGCATTGACATCGCCCTCCGTTAGGACGGGAATGGTAAAGTCGAGTTCGTCGTACGGCGCGTAACCAGGTATTTTTCGCGCGTCAAAATTGCGACCACTGGCACGCCCGACATAACCGCCAGCTCCGTATTGTCGTGCAAGGTTCTGATGAACAATCCCGGTTGACACGGTGCGGTCCTGCAGAGAAGCGGTATTGTCATAAAGTTCGACTAAGCGCGGAAATCGCTGCCGGACGTGTTCCAGCACATTTATCAGCGTCATCACACCGCTAGGGTGGAGGTCGGTCTCGACCCCGCCGGGAACGACCCGGTCCATCATCAACCGGTGCCCGAAACAAGCCTCGGCCGCACGCAACACCGACTCGCGCAGGATGCCGCAATGCGCGTGCATGAGCGCGAATGAGGCGTCGTTGCAGATGGCGCCGATGTCGCCGAAATGGTTCGCCAGCCGTTCAAGTTCCGCCATTAGCGCGCGCAAATATTGCGCCCGCGGCGGCGCGGCTCAACGTCCAACGCCGCCTCGACGGCATGGGCGAACGCGATCCCGTAGGCGACAGTGCTGTCGCCGGACGTGCGGCTGGCAAGCTTTGCTGCCCGCTCGATCGTCGCGCCCGCCATCAGCGATTCGATGCCCTTGTGCACATAGCCCAGACGCTCTTCGAGCCGCACCATGGTTTCGCCTGAGGCGGTAAAGCGGAAATGTCCCGGCTCGATGATGCCAGCGTGAACGGGGCCCACGGGAATCTGGTGCAGGCTCTCGCCTTCCACCGGCAAAAACGTATAGGGCGGGCGTGCATCCGGCGCCGGCGTCCGCGCGCCAAGCGGATATTGCATATCCCAAAAACCGAGATCGAGCCACGGCCGCAAGTCCGGCGCGCCAACCGGCTGGAGCCCGTAGAGGCTGTGAATGGCACGCTCCAAGCGGCTTGCCGGCGGATGCAGCGCGCTCACTGACGGGAATGTCCCATCCGGACAGTCAAGACTCACGACGGCGATGTTGCTGTTGTCCCGCGCGAGGAGCGCCATGTGCACGGTGGGAAGAGTGCCACCATCGCCCCAGAGACCAAGTAGCGTCGCGCGGCCGGTGACCATTTCGTCCACAATTTTGCGCCAGGCATCCGCCGTCACGATCAGGCGCGGCCACGGGCGATGATCGTCTATCCGCTTGCCCTCGATGGTGTCGATGGGTGTGGGCATCGGTCTACCCCAGCAATCCGGCGACGTTCTGGAACCATACGACGAGCACTGGTGGCATGTAGATGCCGGCGGCGAACACAAGCGCGAGATGACTGAACATCGGCACATAGGAGGCCTGCGCCTTGGCGCTCGGACCGCGTGGCTCACCGAACGCGATGCTGTTGATACGCAGAAACAGTCCACCCAGAGCGACGAGAAGCCCGAAGACGAGAATGATCGCGAGGGCCGGCTCACGGGCGAAGGTCGAGCTCACGACTAAAAATTCGCTCATGAAAATGCCGAGCGGCGGCAGCCCGGCGATGGCCACGACGCCGAGGATCAGCCCCCAGCCGAGCGTCGGATGCGTCTCGGTGAGACCGCCGATGTCGGCGATGCGCTGCGTGCCCTTGACCTGCGCGACATGGCCGACAGCGAAGAAGATCGCTGACTTGGTCAGCGAATGCATGGTCATGTGCAGAAGGCCGGCAAAATTGGCGAGCGGTCCCCCCATACCGAAGGCGAAGGTGATGATGCCCATATGTTCGATCGACGAATAGGCAAACATCCGCTTGATGTCGCGACGCCGATACAGCATGAACGCCGCGAATAAGAGCGAAAGCAGTCCGAGCGTCACCATCAAGGGACCGGGCGCGAGTGCGCCCGCGTTCATCGCCAGCAGCATCTTAAAGCGCAGCAGCGCGTAGAGCGCGACATTGAGCAGCAGTCCCGACAGCACCGCCGAGATCGGCGTCGGCCCCTCGGCATGAGCATCGGGCAGCCAGGCATGCATCGGCGCAAGCCCCACTTTGGTGCCGTAGCCGAGCAAAAGAAAAACGAAAGCGAGATTGAGCAAGGCCGGATCGAAATCGATGGCGCGCTTGACCAGCACGGTCCACACCATGGCGTCGAGACCTTCGCCAACCACCGGCCGCGCCGCCATATAGACAAGAATGGTGCCGAACAAGGCGAGCGCGATGCCGACGCTGCCCAGAATGAAGTACTTCCACGCCGCCTCGATCGCTTCGTGGGTACGATAGATACCGACCATGAGCACGGTCGTGAGCGTAGCGAGCTCGATCGCAACCCACATCAGTCCGATATTGTTGGCGACCAGCGCGAGGTTCATCGCGAACATCAGCACCTGATACATGGCGTGATAGAAGCGCACGGATGACGGCGTAAGCCGCTCGGTTTCGAGCTCGTGGCCGATATAGGTCGCGCTGAATACGCTGGTCGTGAAGCCGACGAAGGTGGTGAGGACGATGAAGGTAACGTTGAGATCGTCGACCAGAAGATAAGGGCCGGGCTGCGGTCGTGCGAGCAACAACGACAGCGCGCAGATGAGTGTCAGCAGCGTCGCCGCGACATTGAGCGGCGCCGTGGCGCGATAATTTGGCAACGTTGCCAAGAGCGCTGCGGTCACCGCCGGGATCGCGAGCACGCCGGTCAGCGCATTGAACGTCATCGGCGCTCTCCACGGAAGTGGTCGAGCGCCTGGACGTCCACTGTGTCGAAGCGCTCGCGGATGCGGAACAGGAAGATTCCGATCACGATGAAGGCAATAAGGATCGAGAAAGCGACGCTGATCTCGACCACCAGCGGCATGCCCTTGGCGCCGGTCGCGGCCAGTACGAGGCCGTTTTCGAGCGACATGAAACCGACCACTTGGCTGACGGCGTTGCGCCGCGTCACCATCATCAACAGGCCGAGCAATATCACCGAGAGCGCGAAAGCGAGGTCCTCACGCGCCAGCGGGTCAGCCTCGTGCGTCACGCGCAGCATCACTACCATGGCGAGCGCGACGAGCCCCATGCCGCCGAGCATCGTCGGGCCCGAACCGACCACCTTCTCGATCTCGCGGTGGATGCCGAGGCGTACGATGATCCGGTGCAGCGCAAGCGGGATGAAGGCCGCCTTGAAGACGAGCGTGATCGCGGCGGTGACGTAGAGGTGCGGTGCGTCCTGAATAAAGGCCTGCCAGGCGACCGAAGCGGCGAGAGTTAGCGCGTGGAGCGCGTAGACGTTGAGCAGGGCATAAAGCCGATCCTGATATAGTTCGAGAAAACTGATCAGAACCAATGAGCCGGCGAGCAGATGGGCGATGTCGAAATCAATTCTACTCATCAGAAGCTCCCGGACACGAAACGCAACAGCGTCGCCAGGAGGCCAAGCATCAACGCTGCGCCAAGGAATTCCGGCACGCGGAACACTCGCATCTTGGCGATCGAGGTTTCGAACAACGCGAGGAGGAAGCCGCCGACCGCGAGCTTCGCGACGTAGGTCACGACGCCGACGGCAAGTGTCGGCACCGTGGCGCCGGCCGCCTCGATGCCCCATGGCGCGAACAGGCAAGCAATGAGCGACACATAAAGAATAAGCTTCAGCGCCGCGGACAGTTCGATCAGCGCCAAATGCCGGCCCGAATATTCGAGCACCATCGCCTCGTGCACCATGGTGAGTTCGAGATGCGTCGCGGGGTTGTCCACGGGAATGCGACTATTCTCTGCGACGGCCACCATGACGAGGGCAACGAGCGCGAGGCCGAGCGAAACACGCAAGCCGACTGCAGGAGACACCATGAATGCGGCCATGGTGGACAGCTGCGTCGAGCCGGCAATCAGCGCCAGGGTGAACACGATCATGATCATCGCCGGCTCGGCGAGCGAGGCGATCATCACTTCGCGGCTTGATCCGATACCGCCGAAGCTGGTGCCAACATCGAGTCCGGCGAGTGCGAGGAAGAAGCGCGCGCTGCCGAGAAGCGCAATGATGGCGATGAGATCGGCCGACCAGGAGAACAACAGATCGGTGCGGAACGTCGGTACGAGCGCCGCCGCGACCCAGGTCGCAGCAAAGATGAGATAGGGTATGACGCGGAACAGCCATGAGGCGCTGTCCGCAAGCACCACCTCCTTGCGCATAAGGCGGCCGAGATCGCGATAGGGCTGAATCAGGGGCGGGCCTTGCCGACGCAGCAGCCGTGCCTTCACCTTGCGCACGAAGCCGGTGAACAGCGGCGCGAGCAGCAGCACCAGGAGCATCTGCGCCGTCTGGATGATCAGATCGCGGATCAGGACCATAGCGCGAGCACCAGGAGCAGGATGACGAGCGCGCCGAAGACCAGGCTCAGGAACTGACGGATGGTCAAGAATTGCAGCGGATTGAGGCAGTCGGCGGTGAAATTGATGCCGGTGGCAATCGGCGCATAGATGAAGTCCCAAATGAGATCGCGCATCTCGACCGACAGCCGCGCCGGCCGCATGTCGCCGGGAAGCGGCATATCCACCGTCTCGCGGGCTTGAAACAATGTGCTGCCGAAAACGCGGCGGATCGGCTCGGAAAAGCTCATCGCGGTGTATTGCGTCGCCGGGCTCGGATCGGGGTAGCCGCAATCCCAGGCCGGCGCGCGGCGCAAGCGATCGGAGGCGAGGCGGTGGATCGCCGACGCCGCCAGAGTGGCCGACATCACGATGAACAAAAAGACCAGGAGCCCGTCATAGGAACTGCGGCTTGCCGCGATCGGTACGATCGCCAGCCATTGCGCGCCGATCTGCGGCGGCATGTGCGCGCCGATCAGCGCAGTACTGACGGGCGCCAAGGCGTCGATGAACATACCCGGCAAAATGCCCGCGATCAGGCACAAAGCGGCAAGCAAAGACATTGCGGCGAGGGAGAACCGGTCGGTTTCGGTCGCGCGCTCTGCGGCCGGTGTGCGCGGGCGGCCAAGAAACGTGATGCCATAGGCTTTGACGAAGCAGGCCGCGGCGAGCGCCGCCGAGAGCGCAAGCAGCGCGCCCACCGTCGGCACCAGGATTTTGAGCCCCCATGACGGCAGTTCCGGGCTGAGCAGGATGGCTTGGAAAGTCAGCCATTCGGACGCGAAACCGTTGAGCGGCGGTAACGCTGAGATCGCCGCGCAGCCGACCAGAAAGACGAAAGCTGTTTGCGGCATGCGATGGATGAGGCCGCCGAGATGCTCCATGTCGCGCTCGCCGGTCGAGGTGAGAACGGCGCCGGCGCCGAAAAACAGGAGGCTCTTGAACAGCGAATGATTGAACACGTGAAACAGCGCTGCGGTTAATGCCAGCGCTGCGGCGAACTGCATGCCATGCGCCTCGAATGCAAGTGCCAAGCCGAGGCCGACAAAAATGATGCCAATATTTTCGACCGTCGAATAGGCCAGCAGCCGCTTGAGATCATGTTGCATGACCGCATAGAGCAAGCCCATCACCGCCGTGATGCCGCCGAGCGCAAGCACGACGATGCTCCACCACCATGCCGGCGGACCGGCAAGCTCGAGCGCAATGCGCACGAAGCCGTAGACGGCGACCTTGGTCATCACGCCGCTCATCAGCGCCGAGACGTGGCTCGGCGCCGCCGGATGCGCGAGCGGCAGCCACACGTGCAGCGGCACGAGGCCGGCCTTCGAGCCGGCACCGATGAGCGCGAGGACCAGCGCTAAGGCGCCGATCACCGCCGACGGATGCGCGGAGCGCATTGCATCGAACGTGTAAAGCCCGGCTGGACCGGCCATGAGTCCGAAGCCAAGCAGCAGAGCGAGCGTGCCGAAGCTCGCCATAATCAGATAGACGAAACCGGCGCGTATGTTCTCGGGAACGCGATGATGCGACACTACCAGCGCCCACGATGTCAGCGACATGAACTCCCAGGAGGTGAGGAACGTGAATGCATCGTCGGCAAGGACGACGAGCATCATGCCAGCGAGAAACGCTGGGTAGAACGGCAGCACGCGTTGCGGCGCGCTTTCGTGTTCACCATAGCCGAGCGCGAACACGCTGGCGCTCAGAGCGCCCAGATCGAGAACGATGAGGAAGAACGCCGATAGCGCGTCGAGCCTGAAATGCGCGCCGAGCCACGGCACGCCGAGCGGCAAGGTAAGGCAAAGCGGCGGCGCCGTGCCGAGAAGATGCGCCGTCGCTGCCGCGAGCGAAACCGCCGCAACGACGGTGCAGCTGCCATAGACGAGGCGGGTGGCAGCGGTCGTGCCTGCGAGCATTACAGCGAGCGCCCCTAGCGCGAGAAGAACCGCGGTGCCAACAAGCGCGATCGTCAGCGTCACGGCTTGGTTCTCCTCAACCGCACGCCGCGGCCACCGCCCGAACTGGCGGCGTTTTCGGCGATGAGTTCAATACCGAGCTCATCGAGCGCCGCGATCAGCTTCATCAGCGAATCGACGTTGCCGCGGATTACGTCGTCGCTCGCTTCCATGCGCTGAATGGTCGGCAGCGATAGCCCGGCTACTTCAGCAAGCCTGCGCTGATCGATTCCAAGAAACGCGCGAGAGGCTCTGAGCTGGCCCGCGGTGATCATTTTGTACCATTAGAACTGATGTTTAGAACATATATTATTGTGTATAAAATATACATGCCGATGTTGCAATCTCTTTTTGCGTTCCAGCCGCTTGCGGCGGCTGTACAGCGAGAGGGCAAATGACCGCCGCGTAATGAGCCGAGAGTGCGCGACAGGACCGTGCGGTCACTGACGTGCGCCAATGAATGGTGCGGGTCCAAACCGGACGTGACGCAGAGAAATTGCGATGTTTGGATTTACGCCGAACGCGGACATTGATCGGCTCGCTCCGAGCGTCAGCTTTGGGTATTCGGAGCGGTCTCAGGTCTTTTCAGAGCCTTCCGCTTTCATCGCCCACATCAAGGCCGCAGACTGGCCTCCTCAGGTCGGCCGCTTCGACGCGTCGGCAACTCGTCAGAAACGAAAGCGAAGCCCAACCGTAGGGTCGATATTGTTGCGCTGCAGATAGCCATTGGCCAATCCGCCGTTGTTCTGCGAGAACATACAGCCGATATAGGCGTCCCACTTAGCTGCAAATCGCCAATCGATCGCGCCGGAAACCGCGTCGAACGTTCCGGAGCATTGCGAGTGCGCGCTGCTCGAGCAGCCGACATTTGGTCCGGTCACGAAGAAGTTGTTTTGAATGTAGTGATAATAGCCGACGCTTACATCCACCTTGTCGGTAACGGCATATTTTGCCCCCGTCCACATGACTTGTAAAACCTTGTCATTGCACGTTGAGCCCGCCAAACAGCTGGCCGTGTATGCTATATTGTTGATCGCTGTGCTCCCGTTAGGGCTGGCGGAGCTGGCGGCGAAACCGGCAATAAAATCTCCCGCGATATTGGTAAAGGAAGTCTGCGGGTCGCTTGGCGGCGCGTATTGAATCCATTCGTAGCCGCCATAGAGATTCAGTGGTCCGTTGGTGTATCTGGCAAGCGCCATCACACTGGTGTTGTTGGAGATCGTCGCAGTGAGAAATTGCGGCGTGAACGGCGCTAGCGGCAGGCCGTTGGCGTTCAGTGGATTACCGGTCAGCGAGAATGCCGTAGCGTCTCTGACGTAGCTGTAGATGGCGTCGACCGAGAGCGTGCCGCCTGCGAGATGGGAGATGTCGGCGCCGACCTGAGCCTGGTAGGCGCCGTCTGCGGCGTTGTTTTGCCCATAGCCGCCAAACTGCCACAGGCCGGCAACGCGGAACATGCCAATGTTGATGCGATATTTCAAAGCCGTGCTGAACCGGCAGTCTTCGGTATTGCCGACGCCGCACGTCGTCCCCGACCAGCCAATTGGCGAGAAGGCATACGAACCGCCCAGCGGATCGTAGGCCAGCACGCCGTCCAGTGTGAGAGAGTTTTGTCTGAAAACGGTCAAGGTGCCGTAGGTCGGCGAACTGACGCCGACATAACCGACCCCGTTCCACCACTGGCCCGCGCGGCTCGAGCCGGCGTTGGCGTTTTGCTGGTTGAGCGGCACATTGATATTGGCGTATTGCGATCCCGGTCCATTGGCGAGTTGCAAGGAATAAGGATCAAACCCGGCATCGAGAGCAGACACGAAAGACCATCCGCCGCCGATCGGCTCGGTTACCTTGAAGCCAATGGTCGATTGGCTCAGCCCATTGGGTGCGAGACCCCATAGTGACGCCCGGCCTTCTTTGGAAATGAGATAAGAGGCCCCCACGCTGGAGACGGGACTAAACGGCGCCCCGTGACTTTGCCAGCCGCCGCCGACGTCGATCGTGCCGTAAAGCGTAACGCCGTACCACGTCAACGGACAGGCCGTGGCCACAAAGTCCCAAACGCTGCCACACGGCGCGGGGGAGGAGGTCTGTGCCACAGCAGGTGGTGGGGCTTTGGTCGCCATGTCGGCGGCGCTGGCGGCGCTCAATGGCGCAGCCGCCAGGACGGCAGAAATGCCAATTATGCAAAGCGAAGTGCGCTTCATGGTTGCTCCCCCCTGAAGGCAGTTCACTGTTCTTAGATATTTTTATTTCGTAGCTATTGTTGCAGCCTTCGCAGCCGGACGGCAGTTCAAAAATGACTTTCAGTTCGCTTTCCACCGACTTGTTGCAAGGCGGACACAAACGGAACAAAGTTCCGCAGAGCTAGGATCGGTTCGATTTTGGAGCTCACTTAACCGAGCCAAAGGACGGAGGTTCGGATGCAGAGGTCGCTTGGCGCAGGCGCGCTCTTGGCAAGCGCAATCGTCAGCCTCTTCGTCGGTAGAGGTGCTGGCGCGCTCGATGCGGAGCCGACGGCCGCGCTGCCCCAGCACGAGGCGGGTCCGAGCGATCCGATCTCGTATGTCTGGAGCGTGCCCCGCGCCAAGGCGCTTCAGCCCGAAGTCCTTATTGCGTACCAGATGAACGGCCAAGATCTTCCGCTGGATCACGGATTTCCGGTACGTGCGATCGTTCCTGGTCATTATGGAATGGCGTCGGTCAAATGGTTGACCGGAATTGAGGCCGTGCGCGAACCGTTTCACGGTTACTGGCAGACCATGGATTACGCATATTGGGATGCTATGAACGGCAAGCCCGTGCGGCGCGCATTGGGAGAAATGCAGATCAAATCCGAGATCGCCCGTCCACGCGTTTATGAAACGCTGCCTCCGAACCGGATATGCACGATCAGTGGCGCGGCATGGACCGGCGAGACCGACGTGACCCACGTGAGCGTGAGCACCGACGGCGGCCGAACCTGGGCTGACGCCGAATTTCTAGACCAGGTGCAACGGTATGCGTGGCGGCGCTGGAAGTTTGATTGGCTGACGCCCAAAGAGCCGGGCCGCTACACGTTGCTGGCCCGAGCTAAGGACGCAACCGGCGCTCTCCAGGCCAGCGAGCACGACGAGCACTACGGCGTCTACGTGATCAATCATGCTCTTCCAATCGAAGTATTCGTCGACGATTCCAAAAGCCCGTGATTGCTATGTGAGACGTCTACCACGCAACTGCATTGGCAGCTTGCGCAAGGAAAAAGACCCGGTGGCCTCGCTTAACATTTTCGTGAAGTAGCGGGCCTCCGGGACCCTATGGAATGTTGCTCGGTCGCGGTGCATAATTCGACGTTCGCTACTCGATCCAGTGCAATCGGGAGCCGCCGCGGTGAACGAGCGAGATAAGGGCGTCCGGCGACGCGATTTCCTCCGGCGGGTAACAGCGGGGATAGGTTTCGCTGTTGGTTCGTCGGGCTTGCCGCATGAGGCGCTCGCTGCAGATGCGCCAACGGCCAGCGACAAGAAGCGTCAATCTCGCTATCAGCCCAATTCTGCGGAGGTGCAGGACTTCTACCGTGTTAACCGATATCCCCCGGGATCAAGGGGGAAGTCATGCTGATCAAGAAAACAGAGCGCCGCACTGGCAAACGGGCAGCGCTTCCCTTATCGGTGAGCCAGTCGGTGGACGGCTTGGATCGGCGGACTTTCCTGAGGCGCTCCGGAGTCGGGACCGCCAGTTTGGCGGCACTCGGAAGCTTGCCACTGGGTGCTTTACGGAAAGCCGAAGCCGGTCCGCCGCCGCCCCCGGGTGCGACTGTCGTCACCCGCAAGAATGTATGCACCCATTGCTCTGTCGGTTGCTCGGTTTCGGCCAAGGTCGCCAACGGCGTGTGGATCGGGCAAGAGCCGGTCTATGACAGTCCGATCAATCGTGGTTCGCATTGTTGCAAGGGAGCGGCGGTTCGCGACGATGTGCTGAGCGAACGTCGCTTGCGCTATCCGCTGAAGCTTGTTGGCGGCCAATGGACCCGCGTCTCATGGGATCAGGCCATCGACGAGATCGGCGACAAGCTATTGGAAATCCGCAAAACATCTGGGCCGGACTCGGTGTACTGGCTCGGCTCGGCCAAGTTCACCAACGAAGCAGCTTATCTGTATCGGAAGCTTGCCGCCTTCTGGGGCACCAATAACGCCGATCATCAGGCGCGCATATGCCATTCAACGACCGTCACCGGCGTAGCCAATACCTGGGGCTATGGCGCGATGACCAACAGTTACAACGATATCCGTAATGCCAAGACTATTCTCATCATGGGCGGCAATCCGGCCGAGGCGCATCCGGTGTCGCTGCAGCACATTCTCGAAGGTAAAGAGCTCAATTGCGCGAATTTGATCGTCATCGATCCGCGCCTGACGCGGACCGCTGCGCATGCAACCGAATATGTCCGCGTGCGCCCTGGTGTTCATATCGCGACGATCTACGGCATGCTCTGGCACATCTTTCAGAATGGCTGGGAAGACAAGGAGTTTTTGAGTCAACGCGTCTATGGCGTCGACGAGATCCGCGAGGCGGCAGCGAAATGGCCGCCCGACGAGGTCGAACGCGTCACCGGCCTACCCGAGGCCCAGGTCAAGCACATTGCGGAAACTTTCGCCAAACAGAAGCCGTCGACGCTCATCTGGGCCATGGGCCAGACTCAGTACACGACGGGAACCGCCAACGTGCGCGCCAGCTGCCTGCTCGTGCTCGCGACCGGAAATGTTGGTGTTCCCGGTTCCGGCGCCAATATCTTTCGTGGCCATGACAATGTTCAAGGCGCGACCGATCTCGGCCTCGATGTGACGACGTTGCCGCTCTATTACGGTCTCGACGAGGGTGCGTGGCGGCATTGGTGCCGCGTGTGGGAGGTGGACTACGACTGGATCAGCGCGCGCTTTGCCAGCAAGGCGCTGATGGGAGCTCCGGGAATTCCGAGCACGCGCTGGTTCGACGCCACCTTGCTACCGAAGCAGGAGGTCAGTCAGCCCGACACGGTGAAGGCCATGTTCGTGATGGGGCATGGCGTCAACACCATCGTGCGGATGCCCGAAGCTGTTCGCGGAATCGAGAAACTTGAGCTCCTGGTCGTTTGCGATCCCTATCCGACCGCATGGTCCGTCGTTTCCCAACGTAAAGACGGCATCTATTTGCTACCCGCGTGCACAAGCTTCGAAATGAACGGCTCGCGCACGGCGTCTAATCGCTCGTTGCAGTGGGGCGAGAAAATCACCGAGCCCGTCTTCGAGTCGAAGAACGACTACAACACCATCCATATGCTCGCCCGCAAGTTCGGCTTTGCCGATCAGATGTTCAAGAACATCAAAGTCGAGAATGGCGAGGTCTTGGCCGAGGACATCCTGCGCGAGATCAATCGCGGCGGCTGGTCGACGGGCTATTGCGGCCAATCGCCCGAGCGGCTCAAGGCCCATATGCGCAACCAGGCCAAGTTCGATCTGGTGACGCTGCGCGCGCCGAAAGACGATCCCGAGGTCGGCGGCGACTACTATGGCTTGCCGTGGCCGTGCTGGGGAACGCCGGAAATGCGGCATCCCGGATCGCCAATTCTCTACAACACCAATCTGCCGGTGAGCGAAGGGGGCGGCACTTTTCGCGCCCGTTTTGGCGTAGAGCGCGTCGTCACGCGCAAGGTGGTCGAAAATGGCCAGGAGGTCGAAAAGGAAGAGCACCATAACCTTCTCGCCGAAGGATCGTATTCGGCCGGATCCGAGATCAAGGACGGCTATCCTGAATTCACGCTGGCTGTTCTCAAAAAGCTTGGTTGGGACAAGGATCTCACTCCTCAAGAACTGGAAACCATTCAACGGGTGAACCCCGCCAACCCCGATCTCGTCTCCTGGTCGACTGATCTGTCGGGCGGCATCCAGCGTGTTGCCATTGCGCATGGCTGCGCACCTTATGGCAACGGCAAAGCACGCATGATCGCTTGGAATCTGCCCGATCCTATTCCCGTGCATCGGGAAGTGATCCTCACATCGCGACCCGATCTCGTCGCCAAATATCCGACTTTGCCCGATGCGCAGCAGTTCCGCGTTCCGAATATCGGCTTCACGATTCAGAAGGCAAATGTCGACAAGGGCGCCATCAAGCAATTCCCGCTGATCCTGACGTCAGGCCGGTTGGTCGAGTATGAGGGCGGCGGCGATGAGACGCGCTCCAACAAGTGGCTCGCCGAGCTCAAACAGTACATGTATGTCGAGATCAACCCGGCGGATGCGCGCGCGCGCGGCATCAAGGACGGCGATTGGGTCTGGGTCAGCGGCGCCGAATATCAATCCAAAGCCAGGATGCAAGCTCTGGTCACACCGCGCGTCGGCAAGGGCCTGGCGTGGATGCCGTATCATTTTGCCGGCTGGTTCCAGGGCGTGGATCTGCGCAGCAAATATCCCAAAGGCGCCGACCCGATCGTGCTCGGCGAGAGCGTGAACTCGCTGACAACGTATGGCTTCGATCCGGCGACGGGCATGCAGGAGCCCAAAGCCACACTCTGTCAGATAGAGATCGCGTGAGGAGATGGCGCCATGGCGCGAATGAAGTTTCTCTGTGATGCCGATCGCTGCATTGACTGCAATGCGTGCGTCACCGCCTGCAAGAACGAGAACGAGGTGCCATGGGGCATCAATCGGCGGCGCGTCGTCACGATCAATGACGGCCAACCCGGCGAAGTCTCGGTGTCGATGGCCTGCATGCACTGCACCGATCCGCCTTGCGCCGCCGTCTGTCCGGTCAAGTGCATCTTCCCGACCGACGACGGGATCGTGCTGCACGACAAGGATCTGTGCATCGGCTGCGGTTATTGCTTCTACGCCTGTCCGTTTGGCGCGCCACAGTATCCGAGCGTCAGCAATTTCGGATCGCGCGGCAAGATGGACAAGTGCACGTTCTGCGCCGGCGGCGGTGGGCCCGAGGCGCCGGGCAGCGCCGAGGAATTTGCCAAATACGGTTCGAACCGTTTTGGCGAGGGCAAACTGCCGATGTGCGCAGAGATGTGTTCGACCAAATCATTGCTCGCAGGCGACGGCGACGTCATTGGCCAGATTTACAAGGAGAGGGTGGCCACCCGCGGCTATGGCTCCGGCGCGTGGGGCTGGTTGACGGCGTATCACGAGGATGTCTGAGCGACTCCTCAGGCACGACACCGAAAGGGTACCAAGCACATGAGCACCCGGACATTTCTTGGACCCCTTCGTTTGCTCGCCGTCGCATTCGTGCTTTTGGCCATGCTCAACGTTGCCGCATTCGCCGAGCGCCGCAATCCCGATGGTTCATCTGATCCCAATGCGAGCGTCGTCAACGAGCACACGCTGCTTCAACAGGTCCCGCGGATCGAGGGCCGGATCGTCATTCCCGACCAACGCGCGAGCGTGCTGATCCAGCCTGCCGGCCGGGTATGGGATCACTTCCACGAAGTGATACTGCACTGGTTCGGCGCGATCGTGATCTTGGGCATGATCGCCCTGCTGGCGCTGGGCTATGTGTTGCTTGGCCGCCTGCGAATCTCGGCCGGACGATCGGGAAGGAAAGTCCGGCGCTTCAGCGCCTTCGAGCGCTTCTCACATTGGTTGACGGCTGGGTCCTTCGTGATCCTCGCGCTCACCGGGCTCAATATAACCTTCGGCAAGATCCTGCTTCTGCCGCTGATCGGCGCTGACGCCTTCGCCAGCTTCTCGCAGCTCGCCAAATACACGCACAATTTCGTGAGCTTTGCATTCGTGATCGGCCTCATCCTGATCGTCGCGATGTGGTTCAAGGACAATATTCCGCGCCGGGTAGACGTCGACTGGGTCAAGCAGGGTGGCGGTTTCATCAAGTCGAAGCACGCGCCCGCCGGACGCTTCAATGCCGGGGAAAAGGCCGTTTTCTGGCTCGCTCTTGCCGCTGGCGTGGGAGTGGCAGCTTCGGGATTCCTGCTGCTGTTTCCCTTCTACCTCACGGACATTCTCGGGATGCAACTGGCGCAAGTCGTGCACGCCCTCGTGGCCGTGCTCTTCGTCGCGGTAATCCTTGCTCACATCTATATCGGCACGCTCGGCATGGAAGGCGCCTTCGAGGCCATGGGCACAGGCGATGTCGACTTCAATTGGGCCAAGGAGCATCACGATCTTTGGCTGCGGGATCAGCTTGCGAAGCAACATGAATCGGTCCCGGCAGTCGGTGCCGAGTAGTGTCCGGTAACATGACGAGAGCTCCAGACCACATCGTCATCTGCTCCTGCGAAGACACGATGCTGCTGGACGCCGATGCTGTGCGCCGTGGTTGCCGCGGAACGGACGTGACGACGGCGCGGCAGCTCTGCGGCTCCGAGCTCGATCGCTTCCGCAGTCTCGCAGCAACGGCTGGATCCCTGACCGTCGGATGTGCACAAGAGGCAGCGTTATTCTCTGATGCGGTGGCGCAAAGTGGGCGCGAGGGTCCCATCAGTTACGTCAACCTTCGCGAGACCGCAGGCTGGTCGCGCGATGCCGCCAATGCCGGACCCAAGATGGCGGCGCTTCTGGCTGCGGCGGCCGAGCCCGTTCCTGAAGTGCCTCTCATGGACGTTGAGAGCGCGGGCATTGTTCTGATCTATGGCCGCGGCGAAGGGGTCATCGACGCCGGCGCGTTGCTCAAGGACCATCTCGACGTCACGGTGATGATCGAGCCCCCGGCTCGTATTACGCCGCCGCGCAGGACCGACTTCCCGATCGTAAAGGGAAAAATCCGGACGGCGATAGGCCATTTTGGCGCCTTCGACGTGACGGTCGACGATTTCGCGCACCCATCCGTCTCCTCGCGTAGCGCTTTATCCTTCGGAACGTCGCGCGACGGCGCCCGCTCGCGCTGCGATATCATTCTTGATCTCTCAGGCCATCCCGGGCTGTTTTCGGCTGCCGACCTGCGTGATGGCTATCTGCGCGCCGATCCGCGGGACCGCGCCGCGGTGCTCGAGGCTGTTCTCAAGGCACGCGACCTCGTCGGGACGTTTGCAAGACCGCGCTACATCGCTTTCGACCCGCAGCTTTGTGTCCATTCACGCTCGAAGATTAAGGGCTGCACGCGCTGCCTCGATCTTTGCCCGGCGGGCGCCATCGCGCCGGCGGGTGATCACGTGATTATCGATCCTCACATTTGTGCCGGCTGCGGACAGTGTGCGGCTATCTGCCCGACTGGAGCGGCCGCCTATGCGATGCCGCCGGCTGATGCGCTAATGCGCAAACTGCGCGCCATGCTGATGACCTACCGCGAAGCAGGTGGCGACGGGGCGGTCGTCTTGGTTCATGACGAGCCGCACGGCACGCCGCTGATCGACGCGCTGGCACGCTTCGGGGACGGACTGCCGGCCCATGTGCTGCCTTTTGCGGTCAACGAGGCCACCCAGGTTGGGCTTGAGACGATCGCAGCGACATTTGCCTATGGTGCATCCGCCATGCGCTTTCTCCTGCGCGATCGTCCGCGCCACGACGTGACCGCGCTCGAGCGAAGCATCACGCTGGGAAATGTCATTCTCGGAGGACTTGGCTTCGGCGATCACCAGATCGCGACCGTCAACACCGACGATCCCGAGGTGCTGAGCGAGGTCTTGCGCGCAGTCCCGCCGATGCCGGCAACGCCCCGGCCGGCAAGCTTCGTGCCGGTTGGCGACAAACGCAGCGTGCTGCGCTTGACGCTTCGGGAATTGCACGCTGCTGCGCCCGCGCCGGCCACGCGGGTGGCGCTCCCTGCTTATGCACCCTTCGGTTCGGTCGAGCTCGACCGCGACGCCTGCACGCTTTGCCTGTCCTGCGTGTCGGCGTGTCCCACCGGAGCATTGCGCGACGATCCAGAACGGCCGATGCTGCGCTTCGTCGAGGATGCGTGCGTGCAATGCGGCCTCTGCAAGGCCACTTGCCCTGAAGACGCGATCAGTCTCAGACCCCAACTCGATTTTTCAGCATCAGAGGCTCCGGCGCGGGTACTTAAGGAGGAGGAGCCGTTCTGCTGCATCCGTTGCGGCAAAGCTTTCGGCGTCAAAAGCACAATCGAGCGCCTGACCGCAAAGCTCCAAGAACAGAGCTGGGTCTACAAGACGTCGCCACGGCGGCTCGATCTCATCAAAATGTGCGGGGATTGCCGGGTCGCCTTCGTGTGGCAGGAGAAATTCGATCCGCATGTGCCGGGAGGCTTTGCTGCGGAGGAGGTGAAAGCGCCGACAGACAAAATTGATCTTGTTGCTTTGGCCAAAGGAGAGCGGCTGTGACGGAGGTGGCCTCGACCGTACTCGTGAGCATCGGCGTGGCTGTGGTAGTCGAGCGACGGAAGGCGAAGAGCCAGTGGCTCGATTTCGTCTGGCGACCGGTTGCGGTGCTGGCTGGAATTCCAGCGGCCGAACCCTGGACCGCACTGCGTGCGTCGGAAGAATTGACCCTGTTTTACGCCGGCGAAGCGGCCATCGAGCTATTTCGCACTGAAACGGCAAATTATCGCAGCAATCTCAACTCCGGCTCACCCCTGTTGTGGGTCGCGCTCCGGCGCGAGCCGTCGGGTCGCGCCTACAAGCTTCTCGCTGTGACGGCCGACCCGGCGGAGGGTGAAGCGTTATCCGATGCCGGCAACGATTTGGTCGAAGCCGTATCGATGCCGCCGGTCATTGCCGAGGCGATCGGCGATTTCATCTCACGGCATCACATCGAGCGGCCGTTCGTGAAGCGCCAACGCGATCCGGCGCCGTCGGATGCCGAAGTTCGCGGCAGCGGTCAGCGGAGAGCAGCGAATGGACGAGGTTGAAAAATTTGTGTCGCGTTGGTCCCGGCGGAAGCGCGCATCGAGTCTGAAAGGCGGTCTACCCCAGGACGCGGCATCATCGGTTGCCGCCACATCCAATAGCAGCAACACCGGCGATGAAGCTGCCGCAAGTCAGGACAACGCAGCGCCGACGTTCGACTTGGCAACTCTGCCGTCGATCGAGTCGATTACCGCCGCGACGGATATTCGCTCGTTCCTACAATCGGCGGTGCCGGTCGAATTGGCCCGGGCCGCGCTCCGCCAGGCTTGGGTGAGCGATCCGCTCATTCGCGACTTCGTCGGCATCGCCGAAAACCAATGGGACTTCACCAACCCGACCACGATCCCGGGCTTCGGACCGTTGCCACAGGCCGCCAATGAAGCGGGTGGCACCGCGCGAGCCGTGGAAGCGCTTGATCGGTCGCTCGGCCGGATGTCGCCAGCGCGTCCGGCTGGTGCGACTTCTGCGGAGGCGGCCACGCCAGGGAACGATTCACGGCACGATGCGGCCGAGGAGATGGTCGACGAGGAGCGCAGCCCATTGGCGCTGCCGGTGCCTGCAAACAGTCGGAACGAGATCGCAGAAAACCACGGCACAGGGCGTCCTCGCCGCGGTCATGGCGGCGCTTTGCCCCGGTAGCGTCAATGCCCCAAATCGACGATCAAACTTTTGAGAATGCTGTCGCGTCCGTCGACGACGACGTCAACCTTGCCCGGGCGCGAGAATATGCGCTTCTTGCGACGCTTCTTGCGAGCAGCCCGGATCGCGAAATGCTCGGACGCCTCGCACTGCTGCGCGGCGACGCAACTCTGCTCGGCGCGGCACATGCGGCGCTGGGCGCAGCTGCCGCCAAGACTGATGCCGCAGCCGTTGAGCGGGAATACTTCGCGCTTTTTGAAGGCGTGGGTCGCAGCGAGATCTTGCCCTATGCTTCTTATTATCTGACGGGCTCGCTCTATGGGCGCATACTGGTACGGCTACGCGAGACGCTGCGGAAACTCGGTATCGAGCGGACCGGCCAGTCGTCGGAGCCTGAAGATCATGCAGCGGTGCTTTGCGAGATCATGGCGGGCTTTGCCCGCGGCGCAATTGCTGCGCCCGCGTCAGATCAAAGTAAAGTCTCCGAGATGGAAGTCTTCAAGACATACGTCGCGCCTTGGATGAGCCGCTTTTTCACCGATCTGGAGCATGCCGAGAAAGCCGACTTCTACGCACACGTTGGGCTTGTCGGGCGAACTTTCCTGGAAATTGAACGCGAAGCCATCAAGTTCGGTTAAACCTACGGCTGGAGAAAATCATGCGCGCCTTCCTCGTCGCCTGCGCGGCCGCCATCGTGATCGCGCTCGGTGCGGCCGCCATTCTCGATCGCTTCGCCTTGCCGTCCTCGGCCGCCTTTACCGAGCCCACCGCCCGAATTTAGCGACAAGAAACGAACAGTTGACCCTGGTCACTCTTCCGACGGCCCATCATGGGTCGACCTCGCCGAGATTCGCGTCAACACAACGGAATCACGGTTGAGCTAAATCAGCCGGAAATGGTACGACATGAGTGGGAGTAGAAAACGACGAAATGACTGATATGGCAAAAAAATCACCGCAGAGTCGGTCCTGGCGATTCTCAGTCGCTCCGATGATGGAGTGCTCGGTCTGTCGGCGAATCTTCCTATTTTTCAATTTCTTAGCTGGCAGCCCTTTGCTGTGTATTGTGCTGTTTGTCGTACCGCTCATTTAAGAAGCGCTGTCGTCTGTACGCTTCTGGCGGGAAACATCCTCCTCGTCTCACCTCACTCAGGCAACGCCCCGACCAAGGCAAGGAAAGGCCGTAGCCGGGCTGGTGGCTGAGCTATTGTTACGGTCGGTTCAACCGACATCCCAGGAGATATCGACTGAAGCGCTTCAGGGGGATCGTCCAGCACGATCTTGACCGGGATACGTTGAACGACTTTCACAAAATGCCGATGGCGTTTTCTGGCGGCAGGAGTGCGAAATTTGAGCCCGTCCCGCGTTGGAAGCTGTCGACATGTCCGCGTGGCTGAAACGCTTAAAATCCTGTCCCCGCGCAGCTTCATTGCTCTGCGATGGCATCTCGGGATTTGTGACACAGAAGCCGTGGTAATCCACTGTCATTTCGCACTGCTCGCGCGTCATGTAATAGCAATGCAGGACGTCCGCTTGGACGCACCAGGGATATGACTCTTCTGCCGCCACCGGTGTGAGAGCGCCGGCGATGAATGCGACGCCGAAAATGGCAAATGCCATGACGCTCATTCGCATGAGATATTCCAGCGACATTTTCTCTCTCACCTTCGCCATAGATCGATCTGCGCTAAGCGCCAAACCACTCGGGGTGCTGCGTCAGCGCCGCGACGCTACAGGCGAACATCAGCACGCTGATCGTCCACAACAGTAGCGAAAAGTAATGCTCATCGGTCATGACCGCGCTCTTGAATTGTAAGTAGGGTATCGACCACTGCAAAACATCCGGACTTGCCGGTGCGTGCAGCGACGGGTCTCGCGTTAGGGCGGCATCCAACATCGCTCTGCCTTGACGTAGCCTGCGCCGTTACAGCTATTTCGGCGCGTGTGCGCGCACAAGGTGCAATGCACCGCTCAAACCTATTTGCGCAAGCTCGATCAACTCGCCGCAAGTTTTCTCAGGAACATTGGCGGCCAGATAGTATTTGTTTGATCGATGAACGGCTCATCGTGAACGATCCCAGCGGAAATGAGAACAGCAGGAGCAGTGCGTGGACAAGAATGAGGATACACAAGTCGAATTTACACGACGCACGGTCCTTGAGGCTGCAGGCGCCTCCGCGCTTCTGTTGACCGGATTTCCGGCGGTCGCAAAGGGCGCAATTCTTGCCGACGACGGAGCTCCCCTGGCAAGCGAGTCGGTCGAACTCCAGATTAACGGTCGAGTGCATAGCCTGACTTTGGATCCGCGCACGACGCTACTCGACGCCTTACGCGAGCATCTGGCCCTGACGGGCTCGAAGAAAGGTTGCGACCACGGTCAATGCGGCGCCTGCACGGTTCTCGTAGACGGACGCCGTATAAATTCTTGCCTGACGCTCGCCGTGATGCATGACGGACAGGCTATCACCACAATCGAAGGCCTCGCCGAGGGCAAGACGTTGCACCCATTGCAGGCCGCCTTTATCGAACATGACGGTTTCCAATGCGGCTACTGCACGTCGGGGCAAATCTGTTCTGCCGTCGGCATGCTCGCGGAGCATCGCACGGGTAGCCCCAGTTATGTGACGGCGGATTTGGCGGATGCGCGGCCGACGCTCACCGAAGCCGAAATTCGCGAGCGGATGAGTGGCAATATCTGCCGCTGTGCCGCTTATCCAAACATCGTCGCAGCGATCAAACAAGCCGGGGGACTGCCGAAATGAGAGCCTTCACCTACGAACGGGCCAACTCGCTTGCGCAAGCAGCGACGGCCTCGGCCAAGCCAGGCACCAAGATCATTGCCGGAGGAACGAACCTGCTCGATTTGATGAAGCTCCAGGTCGAAACCCCCACGCAATTGATCGACATCAATCGCCTTCCTCTCGACAGGATCGAAGACACGCCAGATGGGGGCATTCGCATTGGCGCCTTGGTACGCAACAGCGATCTCGCCGCCGACCGGCGCGTGCGTCAGCGCTATGGAGTTCTAAGCCGTGCTTTGTTGGCAGGCGCGAGCGCCCAATTGCGCAACAAAGCCACGACCGGCGGCAATCTGCTGCAGCGGACACGCTGTTATTATTTCTATGATGTTACCAAGCCGTGCAACAAGCGAAACCCGGGATCGGGCTGCGCGGCGCTCGGCGGCTTCAACCGAATCCATGCGGTCCTCGGCGCCAGCGATCAGTGTATTGCCACTAATCCGTCCGATATGGCGGTGGCCATGCGAGCGCTCGATGCCCGGGTTGAGACCGTGAATGCTGCGGGCGACGCTCGGATCATTCCGGTCGCCGACTTCCATCGTCTTCCCGGCAATACGCCGCAGATCGAGACGGCCCTGCGGGAGGGAGAGATCATCACGGCCGTAACACTACCTCCGCCGCCTCCCGGCGTGCAGATCTACCGCAAGGTTCGCGATCGGGCATCTTACGCTTTCGCTCTGGTTTCCGTCGCTGCGGTTGTCGAGACCTTGGGGGGCAGGATCCGCTCGGCGCGCCTTGCTTTCGGCGGCCTTGCGCCCAAGCCGTGGCGTGTGCCGCAGGCCGAGGGAAGGTTGGCCGGTGCTTCCGCCAACGCCGCAAGTTTTGACGCAGCCGCAACTTCAGTCTTGGAAGGAGCGCGCGGCTGTGGCGACAACGATTTCAAGATCCCCCTGACGCAGCGAACCTTACGCGCCGTGCTGGCGCAAGCGACCAATGCGTAAAGGAGCCCGCAAATGCAAATGAACACACCCATCGGATCGAATGTGCTCGATGCTGACGCCGTCCAAGGCATCGTCGGCAAGCCGCTTGATCGTGTGGATGGACGACTGAAGGTCACCGGAGGGGCCATTTATGCATATGAGGTGGAGCAGGGGCCGATGACGGCTTACGGCTATGTCGTCCAAGCTTCGATCGGTAAGGGGCGCATCAAATCTATAGATACGCGTGCGGCGGAGCAGGCGCCCGGCGTGGTTCTCGTGCTCACCCACCGTAATGCGCCCGAGCAGGGCACGGGCAATCATCATGAGGCTCATCCGGTTCTCACCACTGCGGACGTGACATATTATGGACAGCCGGTCGCATTCGTCGTCGCCGAAACCTTCGAGCAGGCGAGGGCAGCCGCGTACCTCGTCAGGGTGAGCTACCATCAGTCGCCTGGGACTTTCGCGTTGCGCGATGGTCTCAACGAGGCGCGCGTGCCACAGAATGCCGCGGCGCCGCCCGACAGCGCGGTGGGCAATTTCGCGAATAGTTTCGCCGCCGCCCCTGTGCAGCTTGATGTGACATACACCACGCCCTTGCAGAGTCATGTCATGATGGAACCCCATGCCACGCTGGCGATGTGGGATGGCGACAAGCTTACACTCCACACCTCGAACCAGATGCTCAATCAAGGGCGGGCGGCGATCGCCAGGACGTTGAAGATTCCGCTCGAAAATCTGCGGCTTTTGAGTCCCTTCATCGGTGGCGGGTTTGGCTCTAAGCTGTGGGTCAACGCCGATGCCATTCTGGCGGCGATCGCTGCGCACCAACTCAAACGGCCGGTGAAAACGGCGTTGACACGGCAACAGATATTTCATGTCACGACGCACCGCTCGGACACCATCCAGCACATTCGCTTGGGCACGGACCGGGACGGTCGGATCCTCGCCATCGGCCACGATGTCTTCTCGGGTAACCTGCCGACCGAGCAGCAGACCTACGAAGGCGCGGCCCTGCAGACGCGGACTCTCTATGCCGGCGCCAACCGGCTGACGCGGCATCGTTTGGTTCCTCTGGATATTCCAGTGGCCTCTTCCATGCGCGCGCCCGGCGAGGCAGTGGGCTTGTTGGCGTTGGAATGTGCGATGGACGAGCTTGCCGAGAAGCTCAATCTCGATCCGATCGAACTTCGCGTGCGCAACGAGCCGGCGGAGGATCCTGAAAAGCATATTCCGTATTCGAGCCGTCACTTGATCCCCTGCCTGCGCGAAGGCGCGCAGCGCTTTGGATGGGACAAACGAAATCCCGAACCAGGGCAGGTGCGGGACGGGCGCTGGCTCATTGGCATGGGCGTGGCATCCGCCACGCGCGGAAATCCGCTTCAGCTTTCCAAGGCCAATGTGCGATTGGGACCTGACGGCTCTGCTACGGTAACAATGGCGATGACCGATATTGGCACGGGGACTTATACAATCCTCACCCAGATCGCCGCAGAAATGCTCGGCTTGTCTCCGGAGCGCGTTCATGTGGAACTCGGCGATACGAATCTGCCGCAGGCGTCGGGCTCAGGCGGCTCGTTCGGAGCGGCGAGTTCGGGCTCCGCGCTCTTCGTTGCCTGCAATAATTTGCGAGCAAAGTTGGCGCGCATTGCCGGAATGGATCCGGACACAGCCCGTTTTGCTGATGGCCGGATCGAGAGCAATGGTCAGTCAAGAACGCTGACGAGTCTTGTGGGCGCAGGAATAGACGCGGACGGAAGTATCGAGCCAGGCAGCACGCTCACAGACTTCTCGCAGCAATCTTACGGGGCGCACTTCGCCGAAGTTGGCGTCGACGTCGATACCGGTGAGATCCGTCTAAGGCGCATGCTCGGCGTTTTCGCCGCAGGGCGGATCCTGAACGCGAAGACCGCCCGTTCGCAGGCAATCGGCGGCATGATCTTTGGCATCGGCGCAGCCCTGGAGGAGGGAATCACCCTCGACCCGCGCTTTGGATACTTCGTAAATCAAGATCTTGCCGAGTATCTCGTCCCCGTGCACGCCGACGTGTCGGACGTCGACGCAATTTTTCTCCCAGAGCTCGACAGCAAATCTAACCCGCTAAAAAGCAAGGGCGTCGGCGAGCTGGGCATTTGCGGAGCTGGCGCATCGCTTGCCAACGCAATCTACAACGCCTGCGGCATCCGTATTCGAGACTATCCCATAACCTTGGACAAAGTGCTCGCGGCGCTGCCAGCGCAAACATGAAGTCGTGGAGCACGTCCGCCTCAGGGCCTGGTAAAGCCGCCGCGACGCGACATCGTGCGATGTCGCGGTTTGGCCCTGAACGGACATGAGCAGCCCTAATTGGCTGCGCGTACGACGGGTGCGCCCAATTGTCCCTGGCCATTATGGAATGTCTTCCGTCAAGGACGCGGACGGTAAGGTTCAACCTGAGGAGCACGACCGACCCGCGACGGTGACGGGGGCGAACGTCAATCAGGTGGTGGATTCGGACGGCTGCATAGCCTAAGCCCCCAACCCACGTCCCCCGTGTCGCTCGTCCATCATCCGGCAACGTTGTTTGATCGTGTGCGTTGATTGGTAGCGTCTCGCGTCCTAATTGCCCCCTGGACTTGGGACGTTAGTGGCCCCGGGCTCACTGTCCGATTGCCGGCGGCTCGGGGCCACGCTGTCAGGGCCGCGGGGACAGCCGCTTGCACGGCGCCTTCTGTGTGTAGTCGCTGATTACATTCCGCCGTTGTTGAGTCGGTCGGGGGTTTTGGCTGTATGCTATGCGTGCCCTGAGGCGCATACGCCTCCAACATCAGCTCCATCAATTGAGGCGCGCGGCCAACGTCAGTTCCCAAACTAAAGTTCCAGCGACGTGCTGTGCTCTCCGGCACAGCGCCGTGGATTCCAGTATTTATTGTGTGTCGGTGGACGATGGAGGTTCGCCATGCGCAAGCATTACGCCATCGCTGTGATCGCAGTTCTGCTTATCGGGGTAGGAGTAAAGCAGTCTTTCTTTCCGCCTAAAGCAGCGGAAGCCCTTCCATACGTAGGTAACACGGACATTCGTCAAATGCACCTCGACCATCCAAATCTTCCGGCGCAGGAGATGCACGATATGACGTTCGTATTCGACAGCAAATGATTCTGATCGCATCGAAGCGGCAATAACGCCAGTGGCGGCCATTTGATATGGCGCGCCGCGTCAATTTGCGGCCTGTTTTATTTGATATTCGACGCCTTCCAACATCAGCACCATCTGCAGCGCCGCCCATACCCAAAGCGGTCCTCGGGCAGGATGCGGGCTTCATGATGTGCCCGTGGATGTCCGCAGAGGGTGTCTGGCTTATTTGGCGGATAGCCGCAAGATCGAGACAAAGACGGCAAAAAAGGTCAAGCAATTTCAGGTATCCCGACTGAACTTATCAAAAGGAGCCAGTCGGCTGATTTAAAGACTTCGCGGAACAGCGAACGTTACTAGCGGATAGGAGAGAAGATGATGGATGTCGACAATACCATTCAATCCTCTTCAGCAGGTCTGATCATCCGGCAAAACGAGCCAAAAAATCTGGAAGCTCCCTTCGATCAGTTCAACTCCTACCTCACTCCGACGGAGCTGTTCTACATTCGCAGTCATTTTCCGGCACCAAACTTGGACCGCGCCGCTTATCAACTGTGCATCGATGGTGCAGTCAGGCGTCCGTTCATATTGAGCTATGAGGAATTGCGAAGCATGCAGTCCGAGACCCGGGTCGCGATTTTGGAGTGCGCGGGTAATAGTCGGGTCTTTCTCGTCCCGCAGGTGCGAGGAGCACAGTGGGAACTCGGAGCCGTCAGCAATGCGGAATGGACCGGTGTGCCCCTGCGAGCGTTGCTGGAGCGTGCCGACTTGGCAGAAGATGCTTGCGAGATCGTGCTCGAAGGGGCGGATCGCGGAACACCCCAAGAAGAGCCCGTTCCTCCCCACCCTATCTCGTATGCCTGGAGCCTGCCCCGAGCCAAGGCATTTCAGCAGGAAGTCCTGATCGCCTATTGCATGAACGGTCGCGATCTTCCGCGGGATCACGGTTATCCGGTGCGCGCAATTGTCCCTGGCCATTATGGAATGTCTTCCGTCAAGTGGCTGACGCATATCCATGCCGTGCGTGAGCCATTTCGCGGTTACTGGCAGACCTCAGATTATGCCTACTGGGATTCCATGGATGGAAAGCCGGTGCGGCGACCATTGGGAGAAATGAAGCTAAAGTCCGAAATTGCCCGACCACATGTTTACGAAACCATAATCCCGAACCGTATCTACACCGTGTCCGGCGCTGCATGGGCGGGCGAGATCGACGTGACCGAGATCGCAGTGAGCGCCGATGGTGGGCGAACCTGGGCCGAGGCAGAATTCCTAGACCCTGTACGACGGCATGCGTGGCGACGTTGGAAATTCGACTGGCTCACGCCGAAGGAACCGGGGCGGTACACGCTACTGGCCCGCGCGAAGGACGCGGACGGTAAGGTTCAACCTGAGGAGCACGACCGTAACTACGGAACCTACGTAATCAATCACCCCCTCCCAATTGAAGTATTCGTAGAAGATTCTGCGGACCCGCGATCGTGACGCGGGAGCGCGCTCGTCCGAAAGCCAGGTGCAATTATCCAGGCAGAAATTACGTCGGGTGTTGGCCCTGGGCCTCGTTTGCTGCGAGACAGCTATACGTCTGCACCCGGTGGTCGCCTTGGTGACCGCGGGCGTCGAGATGGATGTACTTGGCATCGCCTATGACCAATATAGCGACGTGGTACGCGCTAGGGCTTGAGAAGGCCGTGCCTGCTAAGGCTGATGCGCTGGTTTGACGGAGACTCATGAGTCTAATGGCGCGCCTTACTCGTAACTGACTGTGCTGTCATCTTTGCCGAATGGGACCTTACTTAGATGCGAGAAGCTGATGAGCAACTATCCACCAATCAACATCGTTCGCCCTGAGAAATTCGAAATAGGAACAGCACAGACGCCGGGTTCCGAGCGTTTAGCCGCAATCGCTCCAGAACTCGGCATCGAAACCGCGATGTGGGGCGGCCTGTTCGAGGTCGCGCCCGGCGCGCGCACGGGCATTCATCATCACGGCAAGCAGCAGACCATTGCTTACGTTCTGTCGGGGCTGTGCGAAGTTCGCTGGGGCGGAAACGGTGAATATGCCGCGACAGCGAAAGCCGGGGACTTCATTCAGGTGCCCGCCTTCCTGCCGCATATGGAAATCAATCTATCGAATTCGGAGCCATTCCGGTGGGTGGTGGTGCGGAGCACCCCCACGCCAATCGTTGTCAATCTTCCCGACGATACTTGGGCGTAGGTGGGTGCGTCGTTATCGCTTGGGGCGCGGCATGCGGTCACGAAGTGATTTCGGGCCGGCGCGGCAACGTGAACTGGAACGTTGCGCCCGGGCCGCTGTTCGACAAGGCCCACAATTTTCCGCCGTGCGCTTCGATAATCGAGCGGCAAATCGACAGTCCCATCCCCATGCCGCCGGGTTTGGTCGTGTAAAAAGAGTTGAACAGCCGGTCGACTTTGTCCGGCGCGATGCCGATGCCGCTGTCCTGTACTGCAACAATCACTTCGTCGGTGTGCTGCCGCGATCGAATCAGGAGGTCGCGCTCGCGGTCCGCGACAGACGACATGGCCTCCACCCCGTTCATCACCAGATTGATGATAACCTGCTGCAACGCGACCCGGTCACCGAGCACGGGGGCAATTTCCAACGAGAGCTCGCGCCGCATGGCAACGCCGTGGTCGATCACCTCGCGCTGGATCAGATATAGCACCTCGTCGATGACTTCGTTGATGTTGAGCGGCGCCTTCTGCGATTCGGCCTTTTGGCATAATGCGCGAATACGCCGGATGACTTCGGCCGCCCGCTGACTGTGACTAATCATGTCGACCAGAGCGGCATGCACCTCGTCCAAATCGGGCACCTCTCGGTCAAGAAAGCGCAAGCAGGCTTCGCCGTTTATCGATATTGCCGCGAGCGGCTGATTCACTTCGTGTACGATCGAAGCGGTCAATTCTCCGAGCGTCGTCACGCGCGTGACGTGAGCCAGTTCGGCTTGCGCTTGGCGGTATCGCCGCTCGCTCTCACGTAGATTTTCATCGGCAAGCTTGCGCTCGGTGACATCCATCGCAGTGCCGACAAATTCAACAGGACAAGTGAGGGATGCATTGAAGACCGGGTGAGCCACCGAGTGTATAAACTTGACGGTTCCGTCCGGAAGCACAATTCGGTAGTTCAGTTCGAAATCGCTTCCTTCAAGGATTGCTTTCTCAAGACTTGCATCGTTGGTGGCCCGATCCTCAGGATCGAGACGCTGGCGAATTGTCCGAAGTGACGGAATCCCCTTATCCGGATCGAAGCCAAATATCTGATAATACTGATGCGACAGGTGGACGAACTCTCTAGAACCGACATTCAATGCCCAACTGCCTATCCTGGTTAGTCTCTGCGCTTCGGCTAGATAGGTCTCGGTCCGGCGCAATTCGGCGGTCCGTTCGGTCACCTTTCTTTCGAGCTCACTCCTGGTTTTTTGAAGCTCCTGCTCTCTGTGGCGTAGGGCTTCCTCGGTTTGCTTGCCGTCGGTGATATCGGTGCAGGACCCGAACCATTTAACGATATGGCCGCGGCTGTCCCGGATCGGCACGCCGCGCGTCTTGAACCAGCGGTAAACTCCATCGTTCCGGCGAACGCGGTATTCCACATCATAAGCGCGTCGCCCCGCTACCGAATCCGTCCAGACTTGGTGCGTATTATGCACATCATCGGGATGGAGAACGTCCATCCAGCGCCAAGCGAGAAGCTCACTCTCGACGACCCCAGTGTATTGCGTCCATTGAGCGCTAAAATAGTCACACGCGCCGTCCGGCGTGGCAGACCAGACAAGTTGCGGCAACGCCTCGGTTAAGCTGCGCCAGCGCTGCTCGCTCTCGCGCAACGCTTCCTCGGTGCGCTTTGCTTCGGTGATGTCGGTGCAGGACCCGAACCAGTTGACAATGCCGCCCTTGCTGGCCCGGATCGGCACGCCGCGCGTCTTGAACCAGCGATAAACTCCATCGTGCCGGCGAACGCGGTATTCCACGTCATAAGCGTGTCGGCCCGCTACGGAATCCGTCCAGATTTGCCGCGTATTATGCACATCATCGGGATGGAGAACGTCCATCCAGCGCCAACCGAGCAGTCCACTCTCGGCAACTCCAGTGTACTGCGTCCATTGTGCGCTAAAATAGTCGCATGCGCCGTCCGGCGTGGCAGACCAGACAAGTTGCGGCAACGCCTCGACCAAGCGGCGCCAACGCTCCTCGCCCTCGCGCAATGGTTCGTCTTGGATAGTACGCGGCTTGTTCATAGCGCAAGTAATCCAGGTACGCTGCCAGCCGGAAGTAAGATCAAATTTAGGCTATTAAACATCCTCTAACAACCGCGATCCAATGGGTCCATGATTGCCCCAGATTCTCCCAGTACCCGCCATCCGCCACAATCAATTTATCGAATTCGGAACCGTTCTGGTGGATGGCGATGATCGTCGTTAATCTTCTGAACGACGCTTGGTCGTGGCGGATACGTGATATTGCTCGCAACCGTTGTGTGATCGCGCGTCTAGCGCCAGCTTGTCAGCCGCTATCAATACTCACTTACTGCAAATTGAAAACGCTCATATGTAAGGAAGGGCGGCCAAAAGCCGGCGACGCCAAGCCGGCCACCGTCGCAGCAACAAACGCAAATTTTGGCACAGTCCCGTACTTTCTCCTGAATTTTCCGAAAGCAACAACGGCACAATGCCGTTTTGCTCGGCGTCTCGTAGATATAGCTTCGTCAGAACAAAACTATGCCGGAATTGCTGGAAAATGTGTTTGTTCGATGTGAACAATGACAGCTCGATGAACGTTGCAGGAAGCGGATGCGCCCGTCTGCAAGCGCCACGGCATTATTCTCTGACTCGATCCAATGCGCTACTCAGTCCTGCTGCAGATCGTTCCAGCCCGCTGCGCTCCTGATCTGACAGGTCTGGCAGCAACACCGAAATTGCGCCGCCGCGACCGATAACGGTCGGCAACGAGAGCGTGACGTGAAACTCGCGTTGGTAACTCCCAACCGGAATCACGGCGTGTTCGTCGCGCAATACCATTTCTGCGATCCGTGCCGAGACAATGCCGATGCCGTACTGACTGGCGTCGTGGCCCTCGATGATGGTGATGTTGGCGTAGCGCACGTCGTTCTCGAGTTGCGTGCGCACATCGTCGAGCTTCTCGCCCCGTTCCTTGAGAAGCACACTCACCGGTACGCCGGCAATGCGCGCTGACGACCACAGGAAGACCTGCGAGGTGCCATGGTCGCCGATCACTTGCGCCTCCACACCCGAGGGATCTACGCCAAAATGCTTTCCGAGGTGAACACGAAAGCGCAGGCTGTCGAGGAATGTGCCCGTGCTCAATACGCGATCATGACGGGCGGCCTCGCGCGCAATATCGGCAAGCGGGTCTGGCGGGTCGGTGACGGCAACGAGCACCGCTTCCGGCGCGGCGCGCACGATTTGCGGGACAATTTCGCGATAGATCGCGGCGTTCTGATCGAGCAGCTTCAGCCGCCCTTGCGGATCGCTGCGATCCGTGGCGCCGCCGGTTTTTTCATTAACACCCGAGGTGATCAGCACCACGGCGGCGCCGGCGAGCGCATCGTAATCGCCGTAAGTGATATCGACCTTTGGCGTGAGCGGCGTGCCGTAGCGGATGTCGGTCGCCACGGCTTCGGCTGTCTTGCGGGTGCGGTTCACCAGCACGATTTCACGCGCGCTGCCTCGCGTCACCGCCGCGAGGGCTGTAGCGCAACCGACACTCCCAGTGCCAACGATGCCAAGTTTCATGGCTTTCCTCAACTTTGGTTAGTTATCAAACTCGTCGCGCCGTCCAGCGCGATCGGTATCGTAGAAGTTGCCGCGCCTGTTCTCCCAGGCGCAGCCGCCTTTCATCGTGCTACTTTGGCGAGCGCTCATTCTCTCTGATGACCCTGACAGCATGGCCGGAAACATGGCCCGGCGCATAGTCATAAAGGCCCTGTCCGTATCGGTACGGCGAGCCATAGCCAGCGCTCTCGTCGCTTGCGATCGTGCCGGTCGTATAGGCGCTTTGCGCCAGTGTGGCCGACGTTGCGCTGAGAAGAAGCGCTATCGCTGTAACAATCGTCTTCACGCTCATGGTTCAATCTCCATTTGTTGTTCCTATTCGTGCTGGCGTCGGTCGCTGTTGCTGCAGCGTCGGCGCCTTCAACAAACATGGCGTGCTCTGCCCCCTTTTGCCGTCAAACCAAGGTATCAGTGAGTCATCCATTATGGATTCGGGGTCATACGCGTGTTCAATGGTGTCGGGCGGCCGGCGGCGTATTGTACGGACGTCGGCTCTCGATGGAGGTGCACATGAGCACCGGCTTAAAATTCGCTCCAGCTTCCAGATCTCACAACGCCTCTGCCAGGTTCGTTCTCGTCAATCACCGCATCCCGCGCGCCGATGCGCATTGCGCCCTTTGCGGCAGAAAGATCGAAGAAGGCTATGTCCGTGAAACGCTGACCCGCCTGCTTTACTGCGATACCCAGTGTTTTGCGGGATACGCAAAGATGACGACGCTCGGCATCGAAAAACAAGTGAGGAAAGTGTCATGAAATGCGCAAATCCCAACTGCAATCGCGGCATCGGCCTCATCACTTACCGGCGCTTCTGGTCCAGCAAGCGGCGCTATTGTTCAAGGCAGTGCTGCAACTCCTCCGTAGTGCCGGCAAAACGGTTGCGGCAAGAACAGGGCGCCATGACCTATCTGGAATGGCTTTTCTCGCAGCCGATTCAGAATCCGCAGCCGCGACCGATCCCGATCCGGGTCAGGGCTCGCTAAGGGCAAATTTCAGATTACCGAACTTGCAGGCGCCGTCTCACCGGCGTCTGCAATGGGTTTTGAGGTAAGACGTCTGATTTATTAGCAATCATGAACGTTCCAAATGTGATCGTAATTTACGGCATCATCACACCGTAACCCTGGCGCATCATCCGGTCCGTTAGAACCCCACGCAACTGTCAAAATTCTTCATACCAAGTTCGCCCTCATACCAAGGTTTTATTGTAACGAACTCAAGTTGGCGTCGTTGATACGCGAGTTCACTGGAGTATCTTCGTTGTGTTCACCTAATCTCCTGCTATCGAACGGCGCAGCGCCGTTCGAACAACAAGGAGATGGACTCATGAAGACGATCTTGGCTGCCGTGGTTTTTGCGACGCTTGCGTTGTCAGCCGCGGTGCCGGCACAGGCTCAATCCTTGAGCCAGGTTCAAGAGGGCGACTACTACGCCCCCAGCCACACGGTCGTGCAGCAGCCGACCGCTCAGGAACTCAACCAAGCCAAGGAAGGCGACTTTTACGCGCCCAGCACGACCATCGTGCAGGAGCCGACTGCCCGCGAGCTGAACCGGGCGGAGCAGGGCGACTTCTATTGGCCGATGAAGGGCAACTAACAGCTTGGCTGCGAGGTGTGAGCAGCGCCATTTGGCAGCAGCGATGGCGCTGTTCCTCTTCCCTTCAACCCGGCCTGTCCTACGACGATCAGCAGACGCCGAAACAAAATATCCGGTTCGGATTGTCCCGTCCGGATCGCAGGACTCAGACGCAACGAACGTCCGATCAGCAAGGAGACAATCGATGCTCAACGGAGAGACCAGCTTTCGCAGCGGCGGCAACGGTGCGCCGGAAACGACACGTCTCGAGGCGGAACGCGACTCTGGATCGTATGGTCGTGCTTCAGCTCAACGTTCAATCGGCTTTGCCGGTCTTGGCCATATGGGCACGGCAATGGCCGCCAATCTCGCTGCCGCCGGCATTCAGGTCATCGCCTATGTCCGTCGCGCGCAGCAGATGGGTAAGCTCGCCGCGCTCGGCCTTGAACCGACAACGAACATCGCCGATCTCTTCGACCGCGAGGTCGTCATCACCATGCTGCCGGACGACACTGCCGTTCGCGAAATGGTATTCGGTGGCGAAGCGGTCGGACACGGTGGCCTTGCGATGGGTCTGAAATCCGGCGCCATCCATCTGTCGATGAGCACGATCAGCACCGAGACCGCGTCTTTGCTCGCAAGCCAGCACGCAACGCGCGGCCAGGGCTACGTTGCGGCGCCGGTCTTCGGCAATCCGGATGCCGCCAAGGCGCGTCAGCTTTTCATTGTCGCCGCCGGCGCCCCAGCCGATGTCGAGCGATGCCGGCCGCTTCTCGACGGCCTCGGACAACGGACATTTGTGATCGGTGACGATCCGGCACAGGCGAACCTCATCAAACTGCTCGGCAACATGATGACGGCAACGACGCTGGAGATGTTGGGCGAAGCTGTCGCTGTTTTCCGAAAGCGCGGCGGCGATCCAAAGCCCTTCATCGACATCATGACGAGCACGATGTTCGGCGGGCGCGCGCACAAGATCTACGGCGACAAGATTGTCAGGCAGGCCTATGCGCCCGGATTCCTCATGCCTCTGGCGTTCAAGGACGTGCGCCTGGCGCTTGCCGAGGCCGAGCGGGCGGGTGCGCCCATGCCGTTGGTAAGCGTCGTACGAGACCGAATGATCTCTGGAATTGCGCGTGGCTATGCCGATCTCGATTGGTCTGCGCTCGGGCTGATCGCCGCGGAGGAGGCGGGTCTCGTCTCGCCCGCAAACGATGTACCTCCACGCGCGACTATTCAGAAAATCTAAGGAGAACTGATATGATCATTCCGATCGCAACGTTAGCGCTGGCGACGCACCTGACCGTGACGGTTGCCGACAATATCCCCGGCTTCAACGTGGAGCCACTTTGCCGCGGGATTGCCGAGCAAGGCGGACTGGATCTGGAACCGAACGAAACCGTTCCGCAAAGCATCAACAGCTGCGTGGCAAGTGAGATGGACATCCGTAAGAAGCTTCTTCAGGAATGGCCCAGCTTCATGGCTGGTGACAAGTCAGAATGCACCAGCGAATCCAGCGCCGGCGGCATACCGAGCTATACTGAGCTACTCACATGCCTCGAGATGGCCCGGGACGCCGAAAAGTTCGGCGAATAGGAGCGGGTTATCGGAATGCTTGCGGATCGTCTTAGATTGGTGTGATCGCAATTGGCAAAGATGAACGGTGGTCGATGACGGGCAGCATTGCCGCGATGTTGACATGCGGCGGCACCCAATTGACACTGGCCAGTCAGCAACGCAGGTCCTGCGACCAATGGCAAATAAGGAACCTGAACAGCCAATAGTCTTCGTCATCGACGATGACAATTCAATTCGCAGCGGGCTTGGCCGGCTATTCAAGTCTGTCGGCATGCAGACGGAGATGTTCGGCTCGGCCCCCGAATTCCTCAAACGCAAGCTTCCCGATGTTCCGAGTTGCCTGGTCCTCGACATCAGGCTGCCTGGCCAGAGCGGATTAGACTTCCAAGGCGAGCTTGCGAAGTTGGAGATCCACATCCCGATCATATTCATGACCGGCCACGGCGATATACCGATGACGGTCCAGGCAATGAAGGCTGGAGCAATCGATTTTCTGCCCAAGCCGTTCCGCGAACAGGAAATGTTGGAGGCCGTCGCCAAAGCGGTCGAGCGGGACCGAAAAAGGCGCGAGGACGAGAAAGCCATAGCAGCGCTGAAAGCCCACTATGAGTCGCTGACTTCGCGAGAGCAGGAATTACTGACGTTGGTCACTTCCGGCCTGATGAACAAGCAGATCGCAGCAGAAATCGGCATCGCGGAGATAACGGTCAAGATTCACCGCGGCCACATAATGAGAAAAATGGGAGCCAGATCGTTGGCGGACTTGGTAAGAATGACCGAAGCTCTCGGCATTCGCCGGACCAAGTCGTGAAGAGGCAAACTTAGGTATTATTTCGCATGCGGCTTTGCTGGCCCATGTTAGCGCCAGAAGGATCCGGGAAATTGCCGCAAGCACCAGAGATTTGCATAATTGATGACGATGCGTCCGTTCGTACGGCTGTGAGCAGACTTGTGCGGTCGCTTGGATATGTCGCAAATGCGTTCGCGTCGGCCGAGGAATTCCTTAATTCAGCACAACTCGATATGGCGTCCTGCCTAATCGCCGACGTACAGATGCCGCATATGAGCGGCTTAGACTTGCAAGACCTTCTGCGTCGCCAAGCTCGTCAGTTGCCCATTATTTTTATCACAGCGTTCCCGGAGCCAAACATTAGAGCGCGCGCGATGAATGGCGGGGGTATAGGCTTTCTCGCCAAGCCTATCGACGGGGAGTCATTGATCAAACACATTCGGGCGGCGGTGGCAAAAACGCCGATCGATCCAACTTGATTTTTGCGCGCCCGGCCGCACGTTAAACCCCGGTATAGGTCCTACAAATCAAAGCATCACTGCGATCAACCTCCGTAGGATCGTGTCCTCGGGCGGACGAAGCTACTTTCTCCAACGAGCTCGACGACGCGAAAGGTCAGTGCGCATCTGCGGGATCACGCCGCCGCGATCGAGCTGACGTTTACGCGCGACAACACGTGGGCGCGCAGATTGTCATGGGAAGGTCCATTTCGGGGCTTAGTTCGGAGCTGAAGCGATGAACATTAGCGACGTTGCATTACGACGAACGTCATCTATCAATCCACCGAGCGGTCTTGCGCCCCATGCGACGCGCGATATATCCGCCGCGCTGACCACGCTGCTCGCTGACGTGTTTGCGCTCTACATCAAGACAAAGAACTTCCATTGGCACATTTCTGGTCCGCACTTCCGCGACTATCATCTGCTGTTGGACGAGCAGGGCGATCAGCTCTTCGGCATCACGGACGACATTGCCGAGCGGGTGCGGAAAATCGGCGGTACGACGCTGCGCTCGATCGGTCAGATAGGGCGGCTGCGACGTCTGCCCGATAACGATGCCGACTACGTTACGCCCCAGGATATGTTGGCCGAACTGCGCGACGACAATAAGCAGCTCGTGGCAAGCATGCGCGAGACGCACGGCGTGTGCGATGAGCACGGCGATGTTGCTACCGCGAGCTTGCTGGAGAACTGGATCGACGACGCCGAACGGCGCGTTTGGTTCTTGTTTGAGGCGACGCGGCATGGGTAGGCCGACTTGCCAGTCGCAGTGCGGGAACGGAGAATGTCAATGAATGCGGATCCGAGACGCAAGCCTCGTCAAGGCGATCGCGATCGTGTCAATCGCGCGGACAGGTGCCTGGAAGAAGCACTCGACGAGGCGCTTATGAATACATTTCCGGCCTCTGATCCGATTTCGATCGGGCAATCGACATCGATTGTCGTCAACTATCACCAAAGGTGATGCATGGACCGGTACGCCGGAATGACGGTGTTCGTCAGAGTTGTCGAAAGCGGAAGCTTCTCCTCGACAGCGCGCCAATTTGGAATTTCGCCCGCCATGGTGAGTACGCACATTCGGGCGCTAGAAAAGCACCTCGGCGTGCGCCTTTTCAATCGGACGACGCGTCGCGTCAGTGTGACAGAAGTCGGCCGCAACTATTACGAAGACTGCCTGCGGATTCTGCACGAGGTCGAGGAGGCGGAGCGCGCGGCAAGCGATTTGCAGGCGGCGCCGCGCGGACGAATTCGACTCACTGCCCCAATGACATTTGGCATCCGTCAGCTGGGCCCTCTCATCGCGGATTTTCTGGAAGCCTATCCGGATGTCGCGATCAATCTCAGCCTCGACGACCGCAAGATCGATCTCGTCGAAGAGGGATTCGATCTGGCCATTCATGTCGGCGAGCTTACCGACTCGAGCCTGATCGCGCGCCGCGTAACATCGGCGCCTGCGATCCTCTGCGCGTCTCGTGACTATGTGGGAAAATACGGCGCGCCGAAGGCCCCGTGTGATCTGCTGCGGCACGATTGTCTGGCCTATGCGGGTTCGGGAGCGCGCGCTGAATGGCGTTTCCTCAGACCCGATGGCGCGGAAGAGTCCGTTGCGCCTTCCGGGCGGTTTCTGGCCAACAACGGCGACGCGCTGCGAAAGCTCGCACTGCGGGGGCGGGGTATCATTCTGACGCCTAAGTTTATCGTCGAGGAAGACTTAAAAGCCGGCGATCTGATCGCTTTGATGCCGGACTACAATACAGTCCCTTTTCCATTTCACGCGGTTTATCCGCATAGCAGCTATTTATCGGCAAAGGTCAGAACATTCGTAGATTTTCTTGTTGCTGCGTTTGAGCGCCCGTCGCGTTCGAGCATCAAGCGGGTAAACCTCGCGAAAGATCGTTCGATCGAAGAGCTTCAGGCGGTTGCGCAGGCGGTTCATTGATTGCGCTCATCGAACAGTGTTTTCGCAGCTTAGCCAATTGAATATCGCGGGCCCAACCGTATCTGCGTCGAGAGACAAAGGCGTCGTGCACTGTTCTGCAGATCAGGAGATGAATCATGAAGAAAACAAAGCTCACCCTTATTGCTGCTCTCGCGATATTGAGTCTCTCGTCACCGGCGCTCGCTCAGTCGTACGGAATTTACGCAGGCGAAAACGGCCCGATTCGCACTCAGCATCAAACCCGTCCACTTTTCGACCCAGTCCGGCAACACGGCCGTCAGCTGTACGACATGGCACCGAGCGAGCGGGCCGCCCGCGATCCGAATTCGTCGGCTAGTGCGGGCGGCGGCAGCCTCGGCTACAATCAGATGCTTCTTATTGATTGAAGGCCCGAGGGCAGGGACGAGCTATTGCGGTTCGCGCGCGCAAGTTATGGCCGGTGGCGCACGGTTGCCTTCCTACAAAGCCACTAGCGGTAAAGGCGCTCAGCGCGTGCATTGAGGCCGCGTTGCGGCAACGCTGAGTTTGCGACGCGAATGGCTCTCCCACTGCGCTGTTTTCTCTGGACCGCGCGCATTTTCGAACCCACCCGGTTCACCGACGACCGCGAACCCCTGCTGGGCACATACCAAGGTATGTGCCCAGCAAACCCATGCGTCCGCTCAACAAACCTCCGTACGATGGAAGGGCAGGCGCTTGCAAAGCTAAATCCACGACGGCCGTTGGACATAGAGGTGGAGTCTTGGCGCAGCCGCAAAGCGGCGCGCCACGCGCAGCAATGCAGAAGGACGTGTCGGATCATGGGAATTGTTAGGTTCGCGCTTAGATTCCCCCACACATTCTATGTGGCGGCAGCGCTTATTCTGTTTCTCGGTGCGGTCGCAATCAGCGCGATGCCAACCGACATCTTTCCCCAAATCAGGATCCCGGTAGTAACTGTGATCTGGCAGTACACTGGGCTGTCTACGCCGGAGATGGAGCAGCGTGTCACCACCTATAGCCAGTACTCGATCTCGTCGAACGTGAACGGCATCAAGGATATGGAGGCACAGACGCTCGACGGCATATCGGTTATAAAACTCTACTTTCAGCCTGACGTTAATCTCGATCTCGCCATCTCGCAGATCGTTTCGGCGAGCAACTCGATCCGAGCGCTCATGCCGGCCGGCGTCCAGCCGCCGATCGTCGTGCAATTCGATGCGTCGAGTGTTCCGGTCCTGCAAATCAGTTTGAGTTCCGACAGCCTGAACGAACAGCAGCTCTACGACTACGGAATCTACCGGGTTCGTCAACAGCTCGCGCCAATTCCTGGCGTGACGCTGCCGACGCCGAGCGGCGGCAAATACCGGCAGATCATGGTCGATATCGATTCGGTCAAATTGGCCGCACGGGGTTTGACGCCGCTCGATGTCGTCAACGCGGTGAATAGTCAGAATCTGACGCTGCCCTCGGGGACGGCAAAGATCGGCGACAAACAATACGTGGTACGAACGAACGCGATGCCCTCGACCATCGCCGACCTCAACGATATGCCGATCAAATACGTCAACGGCGCCACGGTATTCGTGAGAGACGTCGCTCAGGTCCGCGACGGTGCGATGGTGCAGCAGAATATCGTTCGTGAAGACGGCAAACGATCGGTACTCCTCAGCATTATCAAGAATGGCAATGCTTCGACTCTTGCGGTTGTCAACGGCGTCAAGTCCGCGCTCAACACCGCCCGTGCGGCGGCGCCCAAAGGCCTCGCGATCACAGAACTTTTCGATCAATCGGTCTTTGTGACGTCATCGGTCGAAGACGTCGTGCGCGAGGGCGCCATTGCCGCCGCGCTCACGGCGCTGATGATCCTTTTGTTCCTCGGCTCGTGGCGGTCGACGCTGGTGGTGATGATCTCGATCCCGCTCGCGATCCTGTCATCGCTCGTGGTGCTCTATTTCCTCGGCGAGACGCTCAACACGATGACGCTTGGCGGGCTGGCGCTCGCGGTCGGCATTCTCGTCGACGACTCGACGGTGACCATCGAGAACACCCATCGCCTGCTCAGTGAGGAAGGCAAGCCATTGCCCGAAGCGACGCTTCATGGCGCCGCCGGCATTGCAATCCCGACACTGGTCTCGACGCTTGCCATCGCTTGCGTGTTTACGTCGGTCGTTTTCCTAGAAGGACCGGCAAAATTCCTGTTCACCCCGCTCGGCCTGGCGGTGGTGTTCGCCATGCTGGCGTCCTACGGACTGTCGCGCACGCTGACGCCGATCATCATCGGCCTGTTGCTCAAGGGCGAGCATCATGAGGCAGCGGGCGATGCGCGCCAGACTTGGTCCGGAAGAATCTTCGACGCTTTTACGCGTGGCTTCGAGCGCATGCGCAATGAATATGCCGTGCTGCTGGCTTATCTTATGGGCCATCGCTTCATTGTCCCGGTCGCGGCGGTTCTGATCCTCACGCTTGGCGGCGCCATGACAAGGCTGGTGGGTCGCGATTTCTTTCCACCAATCGATGGCGGCCAGATTCAGCTGCACGTTCGTGCCCCAGCCGGAACCCGCATCGAAACGACCGAACGGATCTTCCAGGCTGTCGAGGATCAGATTCGCCAAGTGATCCCGGAAAAAGACCGGCAGCTTATCGTCGATAATATCGGCCTGCCGGCGCGGCTGTACAACCTCGCATTCACCGATGGCTCAACAATCGGCGTCAATGACGGCATCATTTTAGTCGCCTTAAAAGATGGCCATGCGCCGACAGCCGATTATGTCCGCAAGCTGCGCCAAGTATTGCCAGCGGCATTTCCGGAAGACACGTTCTATTTCCAGGCGGCCGACATGGTGACGCAGATCCTTAATTTCGGACTGCCGGCGCAGATCGACGTCCGCACCGTGGGTTACGATCGAACCAGAAATCTGCAAGTTGCGCAGGAGCTGGAACGGCGCCTCGCCGCCATACCTGGCATCGTCGACGCGCATCTGCAGCAGGAGGTCAACGCGCCGGCATTCGATGCCAACATCGACCGTTCCCGTGCGGTCGAGCTTGGGCTCAATGCGAGCACCGTAGCCAACAACATCAACGTCAGCCTTAGTTCGTCAGAGCAGGTCGCGCCAAATTTCTGGACCGATCCGAGTTCCGGTATTCCATATTACATCGCCGTACAAACGCCCGAGCCCCAGATCAGCTCGATCAACGATCTCAAGAACACGCCGGTGTCGGCTTCATTGCCGACGACAGGGAGCCCGATCCCAGGACTGCTCAGCAATGTGGCGACGATCAAGCGCACAAGCGTGCCGACCAACTCCAACGAAGCCAATATTCAGCCGACCTATGACGTCTATGCCAGCGTCCAGGATCGCGATCTCGGTAGCGTCGCCAATGACATCGATCGGGTCGTCGGCAGTTTGGAAAAGCAGCTCGCACCGGGCAATACGATTCAAATTGTCGGTCAGATCCAGAGCATGCATGACGCGTTTCGCGATCTCGGGATCGGGCTGATGTTCGCCGCAGTCCTCGTTTACCTGCTCATGGTGCTGAATTATCAAAATTTCGGCGATCCGCTTGTCGTGATCCTAGCGTTGCCGGTGACGTTCTGCGGCATCCTGACCATGCTGTTCATCACCGGCACGAGCCTAAGCGTGCCTTCGCTGATGGGCGCGATCATGGCTGTCGGTGTGGCTTCCGCGAACTCGATTCTGCTTGTCACCTTCGCCCGCGAGCAGCAGCAGGCCGGTGCCACGGCGCACGCCGCCGCGCTCAGCGCTGGACACACCCGCATCCGTCCCGTGCTCATGACCGCGGCGGCGATGATCGTCGGGATGCTGCCTATGGCGATCGGCGCTCCCGGCGGCGAGGAGAATGCCGCGCTGGCCCGCGCCGTCATTGGCGGGCTGCTGTTCGCAACACCGACAACCTTGCTCATCGTGCCATACCTGTTCGCGGTGCTGCGCAAGGGCAATGACGGCAAACATGCGCATGGCGTATTTGAGGAGAATTTCGAATGAGTGGGATAGAACGAACGAACTTGCCGGCAATCATTGCGACTGCGGAGGTTGACCACCGGCGTGCTCTGTCGCGCCGGTTGATCATTAGCGCGGGCGCCGTGCTGCTGTTCATCGCCGCGCTCGGCTTGGGTGCGACGCAGCTTTGGGCCGATGTCCGTCAAGTCAACGCCGCGAGCGCGGCACTACAAAATTTTGTACCGAACGTGCGTGTCGCCACAGTTCGCGCCAGCCGCAGCACTTTGGATGTGACGCTTCCGGCGACTACGCTGGCCTTCGAGGCGGCCAATATTTACGCGCGCGCCAATGGCTACATCGAAAAACGCGAGGTCGACATCGGCGATCATGTAACGGCGGGGGGCCTGCTGGCGCAGATTACAGCTCCCGAGCTCGATCATCAGATCGCACAAAACCAGGCCACGCTGCAGCAGGATGAGGCGACCCTGCAACAAGCCATCGCCAGCAGGGATCTCGCAAATGTAACGAATGTGCGCGACAGCGACCTGGTGAAGAAAGGCTGGCTTACGGCCCAACAGGGCGATACCGATCGGCTGACGCTTCAGGCGCAAAATGCTGCGGTTGCCGTTGCTCAGTCGACCGTAGCGGCTCAGCAAGCGCTGATCCGGGTGCTTTCTCAGGAAAAGGCCTATCAAAGCGTGGTCGCGCCATTCAACGGCATCATCACGCAGCGCGCCATCGATATCGGCAGTCTCGTCCAGGCCGGGAGCACGTTCATGTTCACGCTGCAGCGCAGCGATGTCCTCCGTATTCAGGTCTATGTTCCACAGGATGCTGCATTTGGCGTGAGTCAGGGCGTCGCGGCGGATGTCCGCGTCGCGGAAATTCCGGATCACACATTTTCCGGCACGGTCACGCGCCTCGCCGATGCTTTGGCGCCCGGTACGCGCACCTTGCTGACGGAGATCGACGTCCCTAATCCGGAGGGTTTGTTGCGCCCGGGCATGTACTGCACTGTCGAACTGCACATTCCACGGAAAACGCCTTCTCTCATCGTTCCCGCCGACGCCGTCATCTTCAATAGCGACGGCCTGCAAGTGGCAGTCGCCGAGGACGGCGTCGCGCATTTGCACAAAATTGACGTGGCGCGCGACCTCGGGACGCAAGTAGAGGTTCGCGCCGGCGTCCAGCCCGGCGATCAGGTGATTTTGCGGCCGATGATTGACCTGGTCGACGGTAGCCACGTTCAAGTTCAAGCCTCACCCACGGAAGTCAGTCAGAAGTGAAAGACCGAGAGACATCACATGCGCCGCGCGCTCCTCATAACGGCATCGATAATTTGCCTCGGCTGCTCTAACAGCCTCGCGCAAGTTGCGCCTACGACTGGAGTTCCGTTACCCCGCGCGGCTATGCCGCCATCGAGTTCGTTTGCGGGCATGACGACAATGGCGCCGCCCGCGGGCACCTCGGGTTCCGCGCTGGGCGCAGTTCACATAAATCTAGGATCGCCAATCGCCGCCGGTATTGGTATCGGCACCATCACGGCATGCCCGCCGAGCAGCATGGCGGGCATCACGCCAAGCGTGCCCACCAATCCGATCACTCCAATGACCGCGGACATGGCATCATCTGCTACGTCCGCTGGAACGATTCCGGTGGCGCCAGTGACGCCGGCATTCAGTCCATTTGCGCTGTCGGGAGGCTGCGCGGCTTCACTGCCGTCCTCCGCACCCCCCAATCTCGACAGTTCGACGTTCGCCAACGCTGCTGTTCCACTCACATCAACAGAAGGCGCCACCTCCGGTCTCAGTCCGCTGATTACGGTGCCGGTTCCGGGTGCCGTCATTCCGCTCACATCGACAGGCGCTGCCTCCAGCATGAGCACGCTGATGGCACCGCCATTTCCAGCTGCTGGTGCCGCCTCCGGCATGAGCTCGCTGACGGCAGCTCCAAGTTACCCCGGCATACCCTGTGAGGAAGCTCTTGCGGCGCCACCGGTGCTTCCGCCGTCACCCGATATCGGTGCCAGCACGACGTTTGCATATAGTTCACCAGCTTGCTGAAATGATGCGTCGCTTTTCAAGCTAGGCCATTCGCTGCCGAGGACCGTTTTCGCGAAAGAGCTTTGACCGCCGAATTGGAGCGCCGCCCGGCGGTCCAGAATATCCGGGAGAAGTATGGGCTGTCGAAACACCATCCAGCCGGATCGTTGATCGACTGCGCGGCACGCTGCGTGACTGTTTTCCAGTTGGAATGCAGCGGAAGCCAAAGTTCGCGCAAGAAAAGCCAGGAACGGCAAGATTTCCAAAATCTTCGATAGCGCCGCGACCTAGATCAATGCCGTTCCGGCGTTCATCGCCGGCGTCATCACAGACTATGGCGGCCGCGCCGCCGCAGGCAAAGGAACAACACAATGTCAGCTCGAATGATAATTCTCTTGGTCGCAGCAACACTGGTCGGCGGTCTCATGAGTACAGAGGCATCGGCGCGCGGGGGAGGCCTTGGTGGCGGCGGCCACTTGGGAGGCTTTGGCGGAGCCCATCTCGGAGGCCTCGGTGGAAGTCATATCGGAGGCCTTGGCGGACATGTCGGCGGATTGAGCGGGATTGAGGGCGCTCACCTCGGCGGCCTCGGTCATGCTGACATCGGAAGTGCCCTGGGCCGAACCGGCATGGGCGGTGTGAGGACGCATTTGGCGACCAGCGGTCACGGTCGTTGGCACCACCACCTCGGTGCTTATGACGGTGTTTACGATCTGGACGATGGCGAACTGGCTCCTGATTGCAATCCGGAAACGCAGAAACTTCACAAGAGATTTCCGAGCGAGTGCTACTGACGCTTCCGACGCCGTTGCCGATCAGGATCCGCGTTTTGCTCACGGCAATTCTTGCTAAGGCATTCGCGGATCCTGTCGACTTGGTTTTGCCACTTAGCCGATTTGGTGCGAACAGCCAGCAATGGGTGGGCGTTCGCTTCGGCCAATCCAACCGCAGAAACCCAAGTATGATTGTAGGCCTGCGCGGGTCTCCCCACTTCTCGACAATCAACGCAAAGGCGCAGAGCGCGTGCATTGAGGGCGCTTTGCGGCAACGCTGAGTTTGCGGCGCGAATGGCTTCTCTCACCGCGCTGTTTTCTTACCTCGCGCGTTTTCAAAACCAGCCATTTCACCGAAGCCCACGGATCCGCTGCTGGGTACATACCAAGGTATGTGCCCAACAAACCCATGCGTCCGCCTAACAAACCTCCGTACGATGGAAGGGCGGGCGCTTGCGAAGCTAAATAAATCACGGACAGCGGGTTGGGCATACAGGTGAAAGCCTATGTTGACGAGCTCTGCACTGTTGAAGTCGCCGCGGCCCGATGTGTCGTTTTCGACCGATCCTTTCGCGGGGTCGGTCAGCGACCAAAACGAGCCTCGTTCAGGCTTGAACGATCCAATACAAGGAAGCAATGCGGCAGCCTTCGTCGGCGTCGCGCCGTTTGATGCTGTGAAGCGCCGCACCAGGTCCGGACACGGCATGGCGGCAGAGACCATTCTGACAGCTCGCCAATGCAAAACTGAATATCGCTTTCGTGCGCCGATGCACCTCCTCGTCGTATTTGAGGAGGCGTCGCGCGACGAAGGCGAGAGCTTCGTCGAAGGCCTGCCGCGATCCGGCCTCCGAGCCTTGACCCGCAAGATTACTTTCGTTCCGGCCGGGCATGAATATCACGAGTGGCATCAGCCGCGTGCGCTCTCGCGCATGATCTTTTTCTATCTGGACCCTGCCAAGGTCGACGCGGTCGCGGGAATCGGACTTGCGAACAGGTCATTTACGCCGCGGCTTTTCTTCGAAAACGACGCGCTATGGGATACGGCCCTGAAGCTGAGGCGTTTGATCGAAGGCGCGGCCGTCGAAGACCAGCTCTATTTCGACGCTATGAGTCTCGTCTTGATGCACGAGCTGATCCGCCTCGATCGCGGTGCACCTGCAAAAGACCAGGCTTATATTCGTGGCGGCCTCGCGCCGCATCAGCAACGGGTCGTTGCCGCCTATATCGAGGAACATCTTCGGGAGCATATTTCCATCGCGACGCTGGCCGATCTGGTGGATCTTAGCCCGTTTCACTTCTGCCGTGCCTTCAAGAAATCGTTTGGCGTCCCGCCGCACCGGTATCACACCGGCCGACGCATCGAGCGTGCCAAGGCGATGCTTGCAAAGCAGGCGCTCTCTGTCACCGAAATCGGACTTGCAGTCGGCTTTAGCGAAACGAGTTCGCTGAGCGCGGCGTTTCGAAAGGCAACGGGTCTTACTCCCCGCGGCTATCGGATGAGTTTTGCCTGATGGAACCGGCGCTTCATATCCTTATGGTTGCCCGCTTTGCAATTCCGCAAGCGCAAGACAGCGTCCGGAGGATCGAAAAAAGGGCAGGGCTCATCATCTCGCTTGTCCTGATGGCGACCGCACAAATGGAGGTAGCGTTGCAACGAGCATTCATCATCTTGGCTCGTGCTTCTTTTAAGCTGTGGCGTGAGCTTCGCTCAGATGGCGCCGCTTACGCCGACGAGCCCTGCCATGGGTGCGACATCGCCTCTCGGCGTGCCCGGCGCCACGTCGTCGCTTGGCCCGGTTGGAATTCCGCTGGGCTCGAGCGAGCTTACACCCGGGGGCCTCAGCCCGACGCTACTCGATCCGACCGCGAGCGCCGACCCATGTGCCGGCACCGGCCTGTCGGGCAACGGTATGACCGGCTCGCCTTCGACTTTCGATGGCGCCGGCATGAACACGAACACGATGGGCTCCGCGACGACTTCGCTGGGATCTTGTGGTGCTGGCGGCACTGCGTCCGGCACCACAGCGGCGGCATCGACCTTGAGCGGAACGACCGCGGGCGCGGCGCCTGGCGTCGCGTCGGTCGGCGCAATTCCACTCGGCGCCACCGAGCTCAACGGCGCCGGCACGAGCCCAATGGTTACGTCGCCGTCTTCGCTGAGCCCCTGCATGATGAGCCTAGGCAATTCATCGACGCCGATGGCCTCAACTCAAATGGGATCGCCGACCGGCTGTTGATCGGCGGAAGAGGAGGCGTCCATGAACAAGCGATTGATCATTGTTGCGGCTTTGGGCCTTGTAACGGCCGCCGCGGGCATCGGCATAGCCGTCGATACCGGCAACACAGAGGCGCCGGCCGCAATAGCGCCAGCGTCTGTGCGCGTGCCGGTCGTCACCGGCACCGTGCAAAGCAAGGACGTCCCCATCTATCTCCGCGGCGTCGGCACGGTGATCGCTTACAACAATGTGGTCGAGCGCAGCCAGATCACCGGACAGCTGGTCAAGATCGCGTTCCAACAGGGCCAGACCGTCCATAAAGGCGATCTTCTCGCCGAGATCGATCCGCGGCCCTATCAGGCGCAGCTCGACCAAATGACCGCCAATCGCGACCGCGATCAGGCGCAATTGGTCAACGCACAATCGAATCTTGATCGTTATACCAAACTCGGAGTCAACGGCTGGGCAACGCCGCAGCTGATCGAAACTCAGAAGGCTCAGCTCGGTCAGCTCCAGGCGATGGTCAAGTCCGATGAAGCGCTGATCGAAGCCGCACAAGTCAATCTCAGCTACACCAAGCTCACCGCGCCGATCGACGGCGTGACCGGCATCCGTCAGATCGACAATGGCAACATTATTCATCCAACCGATCCGAACGGTTTGGTCGACGTCACGCAGATCCAACCGATTTCGGTCATATTCACGTTGCCGGAAACGAACTTTGCCGAGATCCAGGAACAAATGGCCAAGGGGCTGTTGACCGTCATTGCCTACAGCCAAGGCGACAAGACCGAACTCGACAGCGGCACGCTTGAACTGATCGACAATCAGATCTTGCAGACGACGGGAACGATCCGGCTGCGCGCCAATTTTCCGAACGCGCGGCGCATGCTCTGGCCCGGCGAACTCGTCAACGCGCGCCTGCTGCTCAAGACGCGGCCCAACGGCCTGACCATTTCGCCCGGCGCCGTGCAGCAGGGTCAAAACGGCTCCTATGTTTACGTGGTCGCACCGGACGGCAAAGCCGAAGCGCGTCCGGTCACGGTTGCTCAGATTTCGGACGGCGAAGCTTTGATCGACAAGGGGCTTCAGGCCAACGAAACCGTGGTCGTTGACGGCCAATACGGGCTGCAGCCCGGCAGCCTGGTCAACGTGTTACACGGCAAAGCCGCCGAACAAGCCAATCTCCAGAGCGCGGTCGAGCAAGCGATTCCGTGAAAATGATCCCTGAGCGGAATTCAAAGAGGGCGATCCAATGAACATTTCTGCTCCGTTCATCGCGCGGCCGATCGCAACCATACTGTTGATGGTCGGGCTTCTCCTCGGCGGCATCGTGGCCTATCGCCTTCTGCCGGTCGCGGCGCTGCCCAACGTCAACTACCCGACCATTCAGATTACCGCCCAGTTGCCGGGGGCGGACCCGCAGACCATGGCCTCATCGGTAGCGACGCCGCTCGAGCAGCAGTTCTCGCAAATCCCGGGGCTAACTCAGCTCACATCGTCCAGCGCTCTCGGTTATACACAGCTCACGGCGCAGTTCGATCTGAGCCGCGACGTCGACAGCGCGGCCGAAGACGTGCTCGCGGCGATCAATGCGGCGTCGCCCTATTTACCGTTGAACATTCCATATCCGCCGACCATTCGCAAAGTGAACCCGGCCGACACCCCGGTCATGGTGCTCGCCGTCACGTCGGATACGCTGCCGTTGACCACGGTGGACGCCTATGCCGAAAACATTCTGCTGCCGAAGATTTCGCAGATCAACGGTGTGGGCCTCGTCGGCATCGGCGGCCAGCAGAAACCCGCGATTAGGGTGCGGGTCGATCCCCAGGCGCTGGCGTCGCGCGGCATCAGCCTTGAAGACGTGCGCAATGTACTGGGTGAGGCCAATGTCGATTTGCCGAAGGGCACGCTCAATAGCCCGCGCCAGACTTTTACGCTCAATACCAACGATCAGTTGCTCAAGCCCGACGCCTATAACAACCTGATCGTCGCCTATCGCAATGGCTCGCCGGTCCGTGTCAGCGACATCGGCCAGGCGATCGAAGGGCCCGAGAACGACCTGATCGCCGGCTGGGACAACAAGCAGCGCGCTATCATTCTGGCGATCCAGCGCGAGCCGGGCGCCAATGTCATCCACACGGTCGATCAGATCAAAGCGCTGCTGCCGCAGCTTGAAGCCTCGATCCCACCGGCCATGAAAGTCTCGATCCTGTCCGATCGGACGCAGACCATCCGCGCCTCGGTCAGTGACGTGCAATTTACTCTCGTATTGACGATCGGCCTCGTCGTCATGGTGATATTTTTGTTCCTCCGCAATGTGTGGGCCACCATTATTCCTGCGGTCACCGTGCCGTTGTCGCTGGTCGGAACCTTTGCCGTGCTCTACGAGCTCGGCTATAGCCTCGATAACCTTTCGCTCATGGCGCTGACCATTGCCGTCGGCTTCGTCGTCGACGACGCGGTCGTCGTGATCGAGAACATCGTCCGCCATCTCGAACAGGGTCTCACGCCGATGCAGGCGGCGCTGAAGGGCTCCGCCGAGATCGGCTTCACCATCGTATCGATTACGCTGTCACTGATTGCGGTCTTCATCCCGCTGTTTCTAATGGGCGGCTATGTCGGCAAGCTGTTCCAGGAATTTGCGGTCGCCGTGAGCGTTTCGCTCGTTCTTTCGCTCATCATCTCGCTGACGCTGACGCCGATGCTGTGCTCGCGCTTGCTTAAGCCCGAGACCAAGCATCATGGCCGGCTGTATCGGATTTTCGAGCGTGGTTTCGACGCGCTGCTTGCCGCCTACGAAGCGGGCCTCAAAGTCGCGCTGCGGCATCGCTTCACCACTCTGATGGTCATGCTGGCGACCATAGTGGTGACGGGATATCTCTATTACGTGATCCCGAAGGGATTCTTTCCGGAGCAAGATACCGGAATGATCCTCGGCATCGGCGAGACGGCGCAGGATATTTCCTTTCCCGCCATGGCGCAGCGTATGCAAGCGGCGGTCAATGTTCTTCTCAAGGATCCGGATATCGCTTCGGTCGGCTCCAATGTCGGGCCCGGCGGGCCGACGGCGACCCTCAATCAAGGCCGCCTGTTCATTGCGCTCAAGCCGCGCGATCAGCGACGCGCCAGCGCCATGGAAATCATCAGCCGCTTGCAACCGCAGCTCGCCAAGATCGAGGGCATTACACTATACATGCAGCCGGCGCAGGACATCACCATCGGCGGCCGGCTGAACAAGACGCAATACCAGTATACGCTGACCGATGCCGACTCCAACGAGCTCGATCATTGGGCCTCTATCTTTTTGGCCAAGATCAGGACCTTGCCGCAGATCACCGATGTCGCCACCGATCAGGAAAATTCCGGGCCGATGCTAGATGTGACGGTGAACCGCGAAGTGGCGTCGAGCTTCGGCATCCTGCCGTCGACGATCGACAATATCCTCGACGACGCCTTCGGTCAGCGCATTGTCTCGACCATGTACACGTCGCTGAACCAATATCACGTCGTGCTCGAGGTCGATCCGCGCTTTCAGTACAGCCCGGAAGCCTTGAAAGGCATCTACGTCAATTCATCCAGCGGGCAGGAGGTGCCGTTGAGCACGCTGGTCAACAGCGTCGTCCAGACGGCGCCGATTGTGATCAATCACCAGGGCATGTTCCCGTCGGCCACGATCTCCTTCAATCTGAAGCCGGGATTTGCGCTTGGTGACGCCGTCAACGCCATCCGCGGCTTCGAACGCGCGGCGGGAAAGCCGGTATCGCTTGCGACCGCGTTCCAGGGCAACGCCCAGGCCTTCATGTCGTCGCTTTCCGGCACGCCGATCCTGATCGCCGCCGCGCTGGTCGTGATCTACATCATCCTCGGCGTGCTCTATGAAAGCACCATTCACCCGATCACCATCCTGTCGACTTTGCCGTCTGCCGGCATCGGCGCTCTTCTGATGTTGATGGCCGCGCATCTCGACATGAGCGTCATTGCGATGATCGGCATTATCCTGCTTATCGGCATCGTCAAGAAGAACGGCATCATGCTGGTCGACTTCGCGCTCCATGTCGAACGCAACGAAGGGCTCACGCCCGAAGAATCGATCTATCGGGCCTGCACTTTGCGATTCCGGCCGATCCTGATGACGACAATGGCGGCGCTATTGGGCGGATTGCCCTTGATGCTCGGCCATGGCGCCGGTGCCGAAATCCGCCAACCGTTAGGCTACACCATCGTCGGCGGCCTGTTGCTGTCCCAGCTTTTGACGCTGTTCACAACCCCCGTCGTCTATCTCTATCTCGATCGGCTGAGCGGGTTCCTGCAGCGGCTCCGGATCAACTCGCCCGCTTTAGAGCCAGCCGAATAGACGAGGCAACACGCGTCACGAAATGGGTTCTTGTCGGCGCGGCAACGTAAAGTGGAAGGTGGCGCCTGGGCCGCTATTGGACGAGGCCCACAGTTTTCCGCCATGCGCTTCGATGATCGAGCGGCAGATCGACAGGCCCATGCCCATGCCGTTGGGCTTGGTCGTGTAAAAGGAGTTGAACAGCCGGTCCAGATTCTCCGCAGCGATGCCGATGCCGCTGTCCTCCACCGCGACAAGCACTTGGTCGGCGTTCTGCTGAGATCGGATCGTGAGATTGCGCTTGCCGTTCGCCACGGACGACATGGCCTCCATCCCGTTCATCACCAGGTTCATGATCACCTGCTGCAACTCGACCCGGTCGCCGAGAACCGATGCGATGTCGGGCGAGAGTTCGCGCTGCATCGCAACGCCATGGTCGATCACCTCGCGTTGGACCAGATAAAGCACCTCGTCGATAACCTCGTTGACGTTCAGCGGCGCCTTTTGATGCTCGGCCTTTTGGCACAGTGCGCGAATACGCCGGATCACGTCGGCGGCGCGATGACTGTTGTTGATCATGTCAACCAAGGCGGCGCGCACCTCGTCCAAATCAGGCGCCTGCTGGTCAAGAAAGCGCAAGCAGGCTTCGCCGTTCATCGATATCGCGGCGAGCGGCTGGTTTACTTCGTGGACGATCGAGGCCGTCAATTCTCCGAGCGTCATCACGCGCGTGACGTGAGCGAGTTCGGCTTGTGCCTGTCGCAGCGCCTTCTCGGCCTCGCGGCCTTGAACCTCCGCGGTAATGTCTCTGCCGACACCTCGATAGCCGAGAAAAGTGCCCTGCGAATCAAAGATCGGTTTGCCGCTCGTGCTGATGTGGACCATAGTGCCGTTGGGTCGGCGCATCCGGAATGTAAAGTCGCGAAACGGTTGATGGGCGTTTTGCGTGGCGACATGAGCGCGCCATTTTTCCGGCTCTTCATCGGCATCGGCGGCAAATTCCCAGCGCCTTTGACCAAGAAAGCCTGCGACCTCGATTCGGACGGTGTTGACGTGCTCCGAGATGCTGAAGATTCTGTGATCTTGCCCCGATTCCCATAGCCAATCCGATCCCGTTTCGGCGTAATCACGGAAGCGCTGTTCGCTTTGCCGTAACGCGTCCTCAACCCGAATACGCTCGGCATTCTCGGCACGCAACGCCGCGTTCGTTCGCGTCAGTTCCTTGTTGGCACCGTCCAGCTCGTCCCGCGCTCGGCGCAGCGTTTGCGCGACGCTTCGCTGCGCGGCACTCAGTAAACCGACGAGGAGAACTGCGAACGCGAAAATTCCGATGCGGGGCAGCTCTTTTGGATCTATTGCAAAGGAATATTCAGGTGAGACGTCGTAGTAGATGAAGCCAAGTAGTGCGAGTACGGCTGCGAACAATCCGGGCCTAAATCCGCCGAACCACGCGCTCAACATGACCGTACACATGAACAGCAAAGCCGGCGCACCGACCAGTTGCTTTTCCATCAGCCATTCGACCACAATCGCACCGCCGACCAAGGCGCCGGCGACTGCGTATCGCAAGATCGCAGGAGGAGTTTGCCACCAAGCGGAAGCAGGTTTAGTCATGAATTGATGCTCTTCGGGTCAGGGCCATTTTATCAGTTTCGTGCGCGGGGAACATGCTGCTCGTCACGATCGGCTGCGCTACTTGCGGCCGCCAGGCGCATAGCCGTCGGTCAGCGTCTGCATGAAACTCACAAGCGCATCCTCTTCTGCATCGGTTAGGCCCAACCGGCCGACTGTCTTCGTATTCATATTGGTAGTCGACTCCGGCGCTGGCCAGCATGTCGTTCCTTCGCCCGGATCATTGGGTGCGCAGCGCCGCAGCACATCGCGCGTGTTGTAGAAATGTACGATCTCTTTCAGACTGGTGAAATATCCGTTGTGGCCATAAGCCTTCACAAAGCGCGGGTAGGGCCGCTTATCGACGTTGCGCAGCGTCGGGACCTGAATGCGCGCCACATTCTGCTGCGCAAGCGGCAGCCATCGCGCATCCGGAACTGAAGGCTCGCTCAGGAGACGGCTCTTGGTGAGGAAACTTCCGACGCCGCCATCAACGAACGATCGCCCGGCCGGATTAGCCGCATAACCCGAGGCATCCGCCTGATCTTCCAAATAGTAGGGCAGCCGCGGATTGGCCGGCGTGCCGATATTGCTCGCGGTGAAATCAGTGAACAGCGGGTCCTCGCCCGGCCCGCCATCGCGATGGCATGTATTGCATTGCGCTTTGCCGCGAAAGAGATCGTAGCCCTGTTGCTCTTGCGGCGTGAACTGCGCTTTGCCGGCGAGCACGGCATCGTATTTCGAGGTGAAATTTGTCACCTCGGCCGAAGCCTCATAGCCCGCAATCGACTGTGCCATCTGATCGAAGGTCGCGCCGGCATGGCCGCGATCAATAGCGCTCAGATGCACCGGTGTAAGATCATTGGCCGGCGGCGGCCCTGGAGTATTGCAGACGTGCTCGACATCGCTCGGCCACGCGATAGCGAAAGCCTGTTTGCCCCACACATTTTCGAACAAGGTGCGGTACGGCCGCTGCGAGGCGCGATAGACCGCGCAGGCAATATCCGGCAGCGCCATTTCCACCGGATTCGTGGGCGGCCCTTCCGCTTGTTCGGCCGCTGGATTGCCGAGACGGCGGCCGGTCGCGCGCATGTCCCAGAAATTGCCACCGACGAGATCGCCCTGACCGGGATTGTAGTGCAGGACTGGCGCCAGCGGCGCATAGGCGTGCGTCTGCGGCTTGCGGTTGGAGTATCTGGTGCGCACCGAACCGGGATACGAACCAGTTGTGCGATTTAGTTCCGAACTCGGTCCGGTGAAGCCCGTTTCCGGCATGTGGCAAAATGCACAAGCCTCGTTGCGGTTCACCGAGAGTGCCTTATCATAAAGCATCGCCTTGCCGAGCAGTTCGATCTGTTGGACCTGGTTGGTTGGCGGCGCGGACAATCGGTTGAGAGTGTCTGTCTCAATGTGATCAATCTCGGCTTCGACCTGCGCGATTTCTTTCAATACTTCCGGTGTGAGAAATCCGCTGGTCGGTTCGTCAGCGCGTGCATCGACTCTCGTCGCAGCAATGACGGGGAACGATCCTAGCAGCACGGCGGTCACTAGAGTGGCCATCCATTGCGCCGTCATTGCCTGCTCCTTGTCACGTTAGGTCGCACGCACAAAAAATACTCCTGTTCCGTGATGTTTGCGACGGGGGAGAAAGCATTTTAATGCCGTCTAGGCTCGGAAGCTTTTGCGCAAGGTCGCTGCAATTGCAGCAATAACGACCAAGTGTTCTTTTGATCTGCTTACCAGATATGGACAGAGCGAGATTGTTTGACCGCACTGCTTTGGCGGGCGGCGCGCCGTTCTGAGGACTAGGCGGAGGTCGGCGCGGTAGACCGATACACGCGAATGGAGAAAAATCATGACCAAAGAGACACAGATGGAGACCACGCCGATTGCTGGAACCAAATGCTCGCGCATTGGGCTCGGCACCTGGGCAATTGGCGGCTGGATGTGGGGCGGCACCGACGAGGCCGAATCCATCCGCACGATTCATGCGGCGCTCGACCGTGGCATCACACTGATCGATACCGCGCCGGTTTACGGTTTCGGGCGATCGGAGGAAATCGTCGGCAAGGCGCTCGCCGAAGGCGGCCGGCGTGCACCGTGCCTTTGTCGCCACGAAAGTGGCGCTCGATTGGAAGGACGAGAAGCCGTTCCGCAACGCCGGTCGCGGCCGGATCCTCAAAGAGATCGACGATTCACTCCGTCGTTTGCGCACCGATGTGATCGATCTCTACCAGGTTCATTGGCCCGATCCGAATACGCCGATCGAAGAGACCGCCGGCGCGATGGCGGATCTGCTGAAGGCCGGAAAAATCCGCGCGATCGGCGTCAGTAATTTCAGCCCCGCGCAGATGGATGCTTTTCGTGCAGTGGCGCCGCTGCACGCCGTGCAGCCGCCGTACAATCTGTTCGAGCGCGCGATTGAATCGGATGTATTTCCTTACGCGCAAAAGCAGGGGCTCGCCATGCTGGCCTATGGTTCGCTTTGCCGTGGGCTGTTGTCGGGGCGGATGAAAGTCGACACCCGCTTCCCCAATAGTGATCTGCGCGCCAGCGATCCGAAATTCAAAGCCCCACACTACGTCGAATACCTTGCTGCGGTCTCCGCCCTCGACCACTTTGCGCGGGAGCAATTCGGCAAGCGCGTGATCCACTTGGCGGCGCGCTGGGTGCTGGATCGTTCGCCGAACACGATCGCTCTTTGGGGCGCGCGGCATCCGGCGCAGCTCGATCCGGTGCAAGACGTGTTGGGCTGGAAGATCGACGCCGGCGCGATGGCGGAAATCGACCAAATCGTCGCGCGTCACGTACGCACGCCGATCGGTCCGGAATTCATGGCGCCGCCGGAACGGGCCGCGGCTTAAGCTTCGGCCGCTTGCTTCGTCGATGGTGCGGGGCGCTGTGCGCGTCCCGTGCCAAGGGACGATGATGAGTGACTCTTGCGAAACCTTGGAGGCCTCATGGAAGGCCTCATAATCATTGTTTGATTGAAGCGAAACGTTACTCACTTGGACTTGCGCTTGAACAGATGCGCAGCAATTTCAAGGATCTCGACTAATGTGTGGCTGCCCGGCATTCCGGCCTTCCCCCCGTTGAGGGGGCGCGCTTTCATCGATTCTGTCGGGGCGCGCTTAGCGATGGGCGGCGGGTCGCGAAGGCAGATCCGCATACGAGAGAACAGGTGCCCGCGACGCGATGGCGGTTTTGCTCGGTACGGCATTGTGCTATCGGGCCGTGTGACAGACCCCATTTGAGTCATGAACTCGAACAACGACACAGTTAACCGCCGTTTTTCTGTGGCACCGATGATGGAGTGGACCGACCGGCATTGCCGGTTCTTCCATCGCGCGCTGACGCGCCGGGCGCTGCTCTATACCGAGATGCTGACCACGGGCGCGATACTGCATGGCGATCGCGCGCGGCTCCTTCGGTTCGATCCGGTCGAGCATCCGCTGGCGCTGCAATTGGGCGGGGCCGATCCGCGCGCGCTCGCGCAATGTGCGCGCATCGGTGCGGATGCGGGTTTCGACGAAATCAATCTCAATGCCGGCTGTCCGTCCGACCGGGTGCAGGACGGACGCTTCGGCGCTTGTCTGATGGCGGAGCCGCAATTGGTCGGCGACGCCATTGCCGCGATGAAGGCCGCAGTGGGCATCCCTGTCACCGTCAAATGCCGCATCGGCATCGACGACCAGGATCCCGAGCCGGCCTTGGAGAGCTTCACCCAAGCGGTGAAGCGAGCAGGGGCCGATGCGCTGATCGTGCATGCGCGCAAGGCCTGGCTGAAAGGTCTGTCGCCGAAAGAGAACCGCGAAGTGCCGCCGCTCGATTACGATCGGGTCTATCGGCTCAAAGCGGCGCATCCGGAACTGACGATCGTTCTCAACGGCGGCGTCGGCAGCGTCGAGGAGGCGTTGACGCATCTGCAGCGCGTCGACGGTGTGATGATGGGGCGTGCCGCCTATCAGGAGCCGTGGCGATTGCTCGCGGTCGATCCGCTGGTGTTCGGCGAGCCGGCGGGTTTCGCTTCGGCAAAAGCGGCGGCAGCCGCACTCACGCCGTATATCGCGCGCGAGCTCGCGGAAGGCACGCGGCTTCATTCCATCACCCGGCATCTGCACGGCCTGTTCCATGCCGTGCCGGGCGCGCGCGCTTACCGGCGGCATCTCGCAGGTGCAGCAAATGCGCCGCATGCAGATGCCGAATACCTTCTCGCCGCGCTTGCATTGGTGGCGGACGGCGTTCTGGACAGCAGGGCGGATTTGGCGCACATCGCCGCCTGACGTTCCGTTCGCCAAAACCGAAACAAGACCAAAACAAAATGCTTCTCGGCGTCCCGTTGAGCGAGATTGCCTGGCTCGCTCTTGCCGTCGTGGTCGGCGGCGTGATCACCGGGTTGCTCGCCGGATTGTTCGGCATCGGCGGCGGCGCCGTCATCGTGCCGGTGCTCTACGAAGTCTTCACCGTGCTCGCTGTGCCGGAAGCCGTGCGCATGCAATTGTGCATCGGCACGTCAATCGCGATCATCCTACCGACCACGATACGATCTTATCTCGCGCATCGCGTCAAAGGCCTGGTCATTCCGCAGGTCATCAGATTATGGGCGATCCCTGCCATCGTCGGCGTGATCTGTGGGTCATTGATCGCGGCCTTTGCGCCGCCCGCCGTGTTCAAGATCGCCTTCGTGCTGATCGCGGCCTTGATCGCCGTCAAATTCCTGTTCGCCGGCGACCGCTGGAATCTCGGCTCCGATCTGCCCGGCACCGTGCCGATGACGCTTTACGGTTTCGGCATCGGGCTTGCCGGCTCGCTGATGGGCGTGAGCGGCGGCTCGCTGTCGAACATCGTGCTCACGCTCTACGGCAAATCGCTCCATCAGGCGGTGGCAACGTCCTCCGGCTTGGGCGTCCCGATCACGGTGGTCGGTACCATCGGCTATGTTCTCGCCGGCCTGCACGATCGCGCGCTGTTGCCGCCGCTGTCGCTCGGCTTTGTCTCATTGATCGGGGTCGCGGTGATGGCGCCGGTCTCGAGCCTCGTCGCGCCCTATGGCGCGCGGCTGGCGCACCGCATGTCGCGGCGCATGCTCGAACTCGCTTTGAGCACGTTTCTTTTGGCGGTCTCGGCGCGGTTTCTGGTGAGCTTGTTCTAGAGCATGATCTTTTGGAAAACCGTTAGCTACTTTTCCGGATCATGCTCTACGGATAGCCGTGCATGATCAGCCGGTCGCCCGAGACCTGCCAGCTCTGCAGCCGGTTCAAGAAGCTCATGCCGAGCAGGCTGGTGCGCAATTGGCCGGGCTGCACGATCAGCGCTTCGACGGAGCGTTCTTCGAGCCCGCCGACGGCGAGACGATCGAGCGTGACCTGCGCGGCGCGGGTGCGGCCGTTGGCGGTGTCGATACTCACCGTATAATTGAGCACTTCGAGCGGCAGGCCCGCGGCCTTGGCGTCCTGCTGCGTGAGCACGACCGAGCTTGCGCCGGTGTCGAGCACCATCGGTATGCGCACGCCGTTGACCCGTGCTGAAATATCGAAATCGCCGGTATTGGTGCGTGCGACTTCGACAGTGCGGCCGTGTGAGATCACGTGGCCGGGAATGAGCTCGGCCATCACCCGGTCGGCGACATTGCCGAGCTCGAAGCGGTAGGAATAGCCGATCACCAGCACGAGGCCGACGCCGACCCAGAGCAGCGCCGCGGTGATGGCCTGCGTGAAACGCTCGCGGAACATGGTCAGCACCGCGGCGCCGAGAAACACCAGGATGGCAAGCTTGTAGGTGAGCGAGCCGAAATTGTCGACCGAGAACGGGCCGATCCGGCCTTCGCCATGCTGCGCGACGATCATCAGGATGGCAATCAGGATACCGATTAGAAGAAGCCAGAACAGGCGATAGCGCACGATGCGATCCTTTACGCTCTGGCCAATGTGGCGCCATCTTTGGCGCCGTTCAGTGCGGCAAGCCGTGCCGGCAATTGCGCCACGATCGCGGCGCGCTCGGCCTCCGTGAGCCCGATCCAGCGTCCGATCTCATCAAGCGAGCGGCCGCAGCCGATGCACAGCCGCGCTGTCGGATGCACCACGCAGATGCGGTTGCAGGGCGAGGAGACGCTGGTTGCGCTAGCCATCAGGAACCTAGCTATCGGGGATTCTCCCGTCAAAGATTCGGGCTGAAATCGCGAGGCAAGATAGACGCGAGGCGGACGAAAACAAGGCGCTCGCGGGCTTTGGCCATTAACCGCCGTTGCTGAACAGCGCGCCCCGGGCGCGGCTTATCGATTCGTCGGGCGAGGACGAAGAGGACGACATGTCCGCATTCGGCTCGGGGCGCGTATCTCGCCGCGTATCTTGCCGCGGCTCGTGGCCGTGCTCTTGTCTTTGATCATATCTAGGCTGCAGCGGCGGCGAGCCTTCGGTAATCGGCGCCAGCGCCGACATCACGCGTTCGGGCGGAAAGGTGACGACCACTTCGGTGCCGATCCGCAGCTTCGATTTCAGCGTGAAGGTGCCGCCGTGCAGATCGATCAGATTTTTGGCGATGGGCAGGCCTAGGCCCGCGCCCTGTTCGGCGGATTTGATCGAGTTCGAGCCCTGGCCGAACGAGGCGAGCACAATCGGAATTTCTTCTTCGGGAATGCCGGGGCCGGTATCCTTCACGCTCATATATTGGCCGCCGGAGGCGGTCCAGCCGACCTTGAGCCAGATCTCGCCGCCTTGCGGGGTGAACTTGATGGCGTTGGACAGAAGGTTGAGACAGATCTGGCGCACCGCGCGCTCGTCGGCCCACAGCCGCGGCATGTCGGGCTCGAACAATTCGTGGATGGTGATGCCGCGATTGCCGGCGCGCAATTTGAGGAGGTGGTGGCAATCCTCGACCACGCGCGTGAGCGATACCGGCTCCTCGTTGAGCTCGTAACGGCCGGCCTCGATGCGCGACAGATCGAGAATCTCGTTGATGAGATTGAGCAGGTGCACGCCGGAACTGTGAATGTCGCCGGCATAGTCTTTGTACAGCGGCACCGCATGCGCGCCGAAAATCTCGCCCTTCATCACTTCGGAGAAGCCGAGAATGGCGTTGAGTGGCGTGCGCAGCTCGTGGCTCATCTGCGCGAGGAAGCGCGATTTGGCAATGTTAGCTGTCTCCGCGCGGCGCCGCGCTTCATCGGAGATCGATTTCGATTGTTCAAGCTCGCCGATCAGCGCGTCCTTCTCCGCGCGCGCCTCGAGCGTCGCCAAAGTCGTCGAATAGAGGCGATAGGCGAGGAGGGAGAAATAGGCTTCCGCGGTGATCGCCATGACGGCGAGGATGTAATTGTGCAGATTGCCCTTCATCGCGAAGTCGAGCGCAATCGCGATCGTCACCGGCAAGGTCAGCGCCAGAACCGCGATCGGCAGGCTCGAGGCCAGCATGCTCGATATCGCCACCACCAGCAGCATCACGAACAGCATGAAGGTCGCGGCCTGATCGTCCATGCCGACCGGATTGATCAGGATGAAAGTCCAAGCCATGCCGAAGAACAAGTCGAGCAGGACGAAGCGCATCCGCCATGTGCGCACCGTCGACGTATTGGCCGGTTCGGCCAGGAACTGCCGGCATTTGCGGATGATGACGACATGGATGATCAGCGCGCCGGCGGTCCATACGCCGCAGACCAAAGCGCCGGTCCACAGTCCCGAGAGCACGCCGATGGTGACGATCAAAAGCAGGATGACCGGCGACGCCGACAGCCGGTTCTGCGCGAACAGCCGCAGCAATTCGTAGTCGAAGACCGGACGGGTGCCGCTGGTCGACGTCAGCCGATCGCGCGCCTCGCGCACGTGCTGTGAGGCAAGCCGCCGCTTGGTCGATGGCGCCGCCGCCGGCGAAGCAGGATCGCGCGGTTCGGTCTGTGGATTGGGCATCGCTTTCCGGGCTGGCATTTCATTGGAACGTGATCTTTCCGAAAGCCGGCCGCCGCTTTCCGGGATCACATTCGGCTCACGGTAAAAATGGCCCAAATTCCTTAAGACGAGGCTTAATTTTTGATGTGCAAACCGGGCGCGCCGCCGGAAAGGTTTTGTTTACGCTTGGAGCGCTGGCCGGGCGCGCTGTCGCAGGATAGGCTTGCGCCTTCAGTGGGCTAGGGAAGGAACTTGCCATGAAACTCTATGATGGCGGCCGGGCTCCCAATCCGCGGCGGGTGCGCGTCTATCTCGCCGAGAAGGGGATCACGGTTCCGGCCGAGCAAGTCGATCTCGGCTCGCTGCAGCAGAAGAGCGGCGCCTACACCGCGATCAATCCGATGCAGCGCGTGCCGGCGCTGGTCCTCGACGACGGTACCGTGATCACGGAATCGATCGCGATCTGCCGCTATTTCGAGGCGCTTCATCCCGATCCGCCGCTGTTCGGCCGCGGCGCGCTGCAATCGGCACTGGTCGAAATGTGGAATCGCAGAGTCGAGTTCCATCTCTTCATACCCGTGTCGAACATTTTCCGGCATCTGCATCCTGCGATGAAGGAAATGGAACAACCGCAGGTGAAGGAATGGGGCGAGGCCAACAAGCCGCGGGCGTTGTCGTTTCTGGAACATCTCGACGGCGAGCTCGCCAAACGCAGCTTCATTGCCGGCGACAACTATAGCGTCGCCGACATCACCGCGATGATCGCCATCGATTTCATGCGGGTGTCGCGCCTGGAAGTGTCCGAGGAGTTGGCTCATCTCAAACGCTGGTACGCGGGCGTCTTGGCGCGGCCGAGTTCCAAGGCCTAGCGCCGAAGCTCAATTCGAACGCTCAGTTCAAGCGCTTTCAGTTCCAATAGCCGGCAAAAAAATTCCAGGGAACCTAGCCACTTACGCCGGATTGTCGGCGTAGGGGACTGATGGGCTTCAGTTTCTTCTGGAGGACTTATGGATAAGAAACTAGCCGGCTTGCTTGGAGCCGCCGCGGCGCTCACGACAATGTCGAGCGCACGGGCTGCAGCGCCGGCACAACATACCGAGATAGCGCCGGCCTCGAGTTACCGCGATCTTCTCGATCCAGTGCCCAACGCGCTTTCCGCGCTAAAGGCCGATGATGCCCGTCGTGCGGAATCGCAAGGCACGCAAGACCAAGGCCCGCAAGGCCAAGGCACGCAGGACGGCGTGCGGGTCGCGCAAATTTCGGTGCAGGTGGGCCATCATCATCACCATCACCACCATCATCATCACCGCGGCATCGTCGTTCGCGTCGGTCCCGGTCATCACCACTATCACCACCATCATCATCATCACCACCATTACTGAGGTGATGCAAAGCAGCGGCGCGTCCGGTCGGACGTCCCGCTGCTTTTTTTACGGGCTCTTCAGTCTCGGATCTTGGCTTTCGCAGCACGGAGCAAATGGCGGTACGTGCCGTCGAATACCGTGTGGGTCTTTGATGTCCACGTCGAGTCGGCGGCGAGATTCGGACGGCTGCCGTGAATGCGCCGGCCGCGCATCTCGCGCTCGGCGGCTTCTTCTTCGTCCATCTCGGCCAGCGTGAAATCGGCGGTGATCGGCAGAACGAGGATTTGCAGCATCGGCTCGCCCGGGCGGAAAATATGCGTCCGTCCTTCCGGCGGCGCCTTGAACACGACGAAGGAAATCATCGGCCACCATTCGGTGCGCAACAGCGCCGGCACTGCGATCGGCACGGTGTCGGTCGGGTCGGTGTAGAAGCGCGGATGCGGTTCGGTGCGCACCGCCCAATCGCTCCCGACTTTGAGATCGAGCAGCAACTGATAGGTATAGTAGTCGATGCCGAAGCTGCGGAACGGCGGCCACATCAGATCGCCGTCTTCGGGTTTCTCGCCGAAGTCGCCGTTGAATTCGAGCTTGCCATCCCTCCGGGTGACATGGAGTTCGTTGTCATACGGGTAGAAAACCTCGATGCCGTATTGCGCGCCTTCGGTGAACGGCGCGCAATGCCAGGCATATTCCTGGGAGCCGTCGGTGCGCGGCTCGGGCTTGCCGCCCCAGCCCGGCATTTCCAGCTTGGTGCGGCGCGGGCGCAGCCCCGGATCGGCCAGGCGGTATTTGATATCTTGCATTCGCAGCGGTCCGTCTTTCTGCAATTTCCGATGAAATGAGCTGGCGGGCTCAGCGACAAGTCGCGGCCCGATAAAGAGTTCCCGGCCGCCTGCGGCGCGTTAAGCTTAAGGCCGGGAGGCGGATGGCTGCGCCGATCCGTCATCCTGTTTCGCCCCGGTAAAAGCTGCTATCACGCGCTTGATTGGTAAGGCGCCGGGGCAAGTATCCTGCGCCAAATCGACATTAAAAGCGTGGGGAGGGTTACGTGTTGTCACTGCGCGCAGTCGCCGGGGTCGCTCTCGGCACCGCCATTCTTGCTGCAAATCTGGCCGCCACGGCTGCACTTGCAGCAGACAATTATCCCAGTCGGCCGATCCGGGTGATCAGCCCATTTCCGCCGGGCAGCGCCTCGGACACGGTGGCCCGCGTCGTACTCGATCAAGTGTCGCAAGAGCTCGGCCAGCCGATGGTGATCGAGAACAAACCGGGCGCCGGCGGGCAGGTGGGTTTTGCCGATGCCGCCAAATCCGATCCTGACGGCTACACGGTCGTGGTCAGCTCGACCTCGATGGGCACCGAAAAGGTCTTGCATAGCCATCTGCCATTCGATCCGGCCAAGGATTTCCAGCCGGTAGCCATGTTGGGCGTTCAGCCCAACGTGCTGGTCGTCTCCCGGCAGGACGGCTTCAAGAACGTTGCCGATCTGATCGCTGCGGCAAAGGCCAAGCCCGGTACGCTCACTTTTGCGTCCGCGGGCGTCGGCTCGTCGTCGCATATGGCCGGCGAACGCCTCCGTCTCGCCGCCGATATCGACGTGCGACACGTACCATTCCGCGATCAGGGCCTCACCGAGGTGATGGCGGGCCGGATCGATTATTATTTCATTCCGCTCGCGGCGGCGGCTACCGCGCTTGGCAGCGATAAGCTGAGCGTGCTTGCGGTGAGTTCGCCAAAGCGGGTCCCGCTGTTGCCGGATGTGCCTTCGATCGCCGAAGCCGGCTACCCAAAGGCCGAATTCAGCTTCTGGGTCGGCTTGTCGGTGCCGGCCAAGACGCCGCGCGCCGTCGTCGACAAATTGCACAGCGCGGTCGAGAAGGCGCTTGGCAATCCCGGTGTCGCGGCGAAATTGGCCAAGCTTGGCGTCACCCCGCAGATGATGAGCGTCGACGATTTCAGCAAATATGTGCGCGACGATCTCAAAGCCACGATCGAGCTTGCCAAAGAAGCCAATATTCAGCCGGCGGATTAGAGACCGCTGGCACAATCCCGTCATGCCCGGCGCAAGGCCGGGCATGACGACTGATCGAGTTGTTTGCTCAGAATTTACCGGTTCAACAGCGCAATCAGGCTCGACGTATCCCAGCGCTTGCCGCCCATCTTCTGTACTTGCGCATAATACTGATCGATGGCCGCCGCGATCGGCAGGCTTGCGCCGTTCCGGCGCGCTTCTTCGAGGCAGATATCGAGATCCTTGCGCATCCAATCGACGGCGAAGCCGAAATCGAACTTGCCTGCGACCATGGTCTTGTAGCGGTTCTCCATCTGCCAGGACTGCGCCGCGCCCTTGGAAATGGTCGCGATCAGCTTCTCGACATCGAGGCCGGCCTTCATCGCAAAGTGCAGGCCCTCGGCCAGGCCTTGAACCAGGCCGGCGATGCAAATCTGGTTCACCATCTTGGCGAGCTGGCCCGAGCCTGACGGACCCATCAGCGTGCACGCGCGCGCATAGGCGGCGATCACCTTTTCGGCTTTGGCGTACGGCGCTTCGTCGCCGCCGCACATCACCGTGAGCACGCCGTTCTCGGCGCCGGCCTGGCCGCCGGACACCGGCGCATCGATGAAATCGAAGCCGCGCTTTTTCGCTTCGGCGTGGAGCTCGCGGGCGATTTCCGCGGAGGCCGTGGTGTGATCGACCACGGTTGCGCCCTTGGCGACGCCCGAGAAGATGCCGTCTTTGCCCAGCATGACGTCGCGCAGATCGTTGTCGTTGCCGACGCAGGCCATGACGAAGTCCTGGCCTGCGGCGGCCTGTTGCGGGGTCGGCGCGCTTTTGCCGCCGTGCTGAGCGACCCACTTTTCGGCTTTGGCGCCGGTGCGGTTATAGACCGTGACCTCATGGCCGCCCTTCGCTTTGAGATGCCCGGCCATCGGGTAGCCCATCACGCCAAGCCCGACGAATGCGACCTTTGCCATCTCTGTTTCCTCCGTTGACGCGTCTGTGCGCTCGCCGCGCTTGGTCTGCCCTTGCTCAGCGCTTGGTCTTGGCCCGGCGGGCGGCGCTGCGTCAACCGGGCAACCGGGTTACACCCGATTGACCCCGACGACGGGGAGCCTATCTAGGGCGCACGAAACCGCGTAACGGTAAAGCTGATGGCCGCCCTGAAAGACGACGTCCTCGCCGCACTCGGCAAAATCTCCGGCCCCGACGGCGCGCCGCTGCCGGCCAGCGGAAAACTGTCCGAGATCGTGGCGGCTGACGGCAAAGTGTTCTTCTCGATCAGTGTCGATGCCGCAGCCGTCAAGCAATGGGAAAGCGTGCGCGACCGCGCCGAAAGCGCGGTCCGCGCGGTGCCCGGTGTGACGTCCGCACTGGTCGCCTTGACTGCCGAGCGCGCCGGCGGCGGAACTGCTCCGCGCCCGCAACCTGCGCAGCGGCCGCAGCCGGGACAGCAGCCTGTGCGACGGTCGGGGCCGGGGGGCCAAGACCCAAATCCACATCCGGGTCCACATCCAGCTCCGCGCGCGCCGTCGCCTGCCGGCATTCCAGGCGTGGACGCGATCATCGCGGTCGCCTCGGGCAAAGGCGGCGTCGGCAAATCGACCACCGCGGTCAATCTCGCACTTGGGCTGCGCGACCTCGGGCTGAAAGTCGGCATTCTCGACGCCGACATTTACGGCCCCTCGATGCCCAAACTTCTCGGTATCCGCGAGAAGCCGCAGACCGTCGGCGGCAACCGGCTCAAGCCGATCGAGCGCCACGGCATGCCGGTGATGTCGATCGGCTTTCTGATCGAGGAAGAGACGCCGATGATCTGGCGCGGGCCGATGGTGATGTCGGCCTTGACGCAGATGCTGCGCGAAGTGGAGTGGGGTACGCTCGACGTGATGGTGGTCGACATGCCGCCCGGCACCGGCGACGCGCAGCTCACCATGGCGCAACAGGTGCCGCTCAAAGGCGCGGTGATCGTCTCGACGCCGCAGGATCTCGCACTGATCGACGCGCGGCGCGGCATCGCCATGTTCCGCCGCGTCAACGTGCCGGTGCTCGGCATTGTCGAGAACATGTCGATGTTCATCTGCCCGCATTGCGGCACGCGCTCCGACATTTTCGGTCACGGCGGCGCGCGGCATGAGGCCGAACGTCTCGGCGTGCCGTTCCTCGGCGAAGTGCCGCTGGATATCGTCATCCGGGAAAAATCCGATGCCGGCCTGCCGGTGGTCGCGACCGCGCCAGACAGCGCTCATGCGCAAGTCTATCGCGACATTGCCGCACGCGTGCGCGACAGCCTCAAAGGCGCGAGCCGTCCAGCGCCGAAGATCGTTATCGAAGCTTACGATATCGGAAGCTTACATATCGCGGCCTGAGCTGAGCTTATTTGGCCGGGATTATTTGCGGCGCCGTGGCGCGGCCTGTTGCGTCGGCGCTGGAGCCGCAGCGCCTCCCGCCGGGTTCTGCGTGCAAAAACCGCGACTGCCGCCGGCGATCTCCGCAAGGCAGGCCTGCGATGTCGCGTAATAGCAGTGCAGGTTGCCTTCGTCGCTGATGATGCACCACGGCGCGTCGCCGGCGGAGGCGAAGCTTCGCGGCACATTAAGACACAGGCTTGCGACCGCGGTGGCGGCGCAGAACAGAAATAATGCGAAAATTTTCGGCACGGAAATGTCTCACAGCTTTGACCTACAGGAGAAGAACACCGCGGCACGGCCATTTCTTCATCCCGAAGGCAAAAGCTCAGCGAAAATATGCCTTGGTATTTTCGTGCACCTGATCGGACGCCAACAGATCGCGCTCGCGCCACCAGCGCAAGTCGCTGTGCTGAAAGTCGGCTTGCAGCAGCGCGGCATCACCGACCTTCAGCGCGTGGCCGAGCGTGATGTAATGGGTGCCGAAGGCCGGATCGCCAAAGCGATTGTTGTCGTAGATGTGCTCGTAGGCGCCGATCAGCCGTGCGTCCGCAATCGTGGCGTCGAGATTGGTCTCGCCTTTGAGAATGCGCGTGAACGCGTCGGCAAGCCGCTCGTTTTTCAGAATGACGCCGCCGGGGACGAAATAGCTGTCCTTGGCCGGCTCGTTGTTGCGTAGCCCGAGCAAAACTTCATCGTGCGGATTGCGGATAATGAGGTCGATCGAGATCAGCGGCGTGAGCCGCACCACGCTGTGAAAGTCGGCATCGCTCAAAAAGGCAGGCGGCATCGCATCAGGCTATCACGCCGCGCGGCCGGCCGTGCCGCGATTTATTCCGGAAGACGTTCCAGCAAAGCGCCGGAGACCGCGTGACGGCCTCCGGCAACACTCGGCAACTTTTTGAAGCTCAATAGCCGCGATAGGGTTTGCACACGCCGTCCTGCACGGTGAAGCCCTTCGGGCAGCCGTTCCAGCGCTGCGGGCGGTAGTAGCCGCCGCCATAGTAGCCGCGCGGCGGAGGCGGCGGAGCACCGTAATAGCCACCACCATAGTAGCCGGGCGGCGGAGGCGGTGGCGGTGGATAGGGGTAGTACTGCGCGAGCACCGGCAGAACCGATCCAAGAAACGTCACGCCAAGCACGCCAAACGCGGCGATGGCTTTTATGGTTGTTCGCATCGATATAGCCTTCTCTCCAGTTGATTGCAGAGAAGACGCCGGGTTTGAAGTGATGTCGCCTTGTGCTGATGCCGCCCCAGCGCCCCCGGCGGATATTACTGTGGCGGCGCGCGGGTGCAAATGCGCGCCTCAACGGCCCCGGTAAGCCCGGCATTCGCCGCCCTGCACCGTGTAGCCCGGCGGGCATCCGTTCCAGGTGCGCCAGTTGCCACCGGCCGGGCCGCGATAGGGCTTGCAAGCGCCGTCTTGCACGGTGAAGCCGGGCGGGCATGGCCGGTCATAGTAGCCGGGCGGCGGCCGCTGGTAATAGCCGGGCGGCGGGCCATAGTCTTCTTCAGGCGGCGGTGGAGGCGGCGGCGGATAATAATATTGCGCGCGCGCCGGAGTGAAATTTGCCGCGGTGAAACTTGCCGCAACAATTGCGCCCAAAGCCGCGAGCAAAACCAAGCTCCGCATCGCCCTCTCCACGAGGGTGGCGCCGCGTCTCTTCGATAGCGCGAAGACAACGCGAATCTTGGCGAATCTTGCGCCCCCTTGCGGCGAATACTACTTGCAGCGCCACCGTCCGCAATATGGCAAAGGCGATCGGGACTCACATCACGTTCGGTATTCAAATACGGCAGGCTCGCTACAAGATGACCGCCCGAATGCGGGCCGCCATCTCACGTGATTTGTCGCGCGTGATTTGTCGCGGATAAATTTGCTCAGGAGCGTCGCGTGTCAGTAGCCGCGATACGGCTTGCAAACGCCATCCTGCACGGTATAGCCGCGCGGACAATCGCGATAGCCGTAATAACCGGGGCCATAGCCTGGCGCGGTATCGTAGTAGCGCGGTCCACCACCATAATAGCGATGATGATGCGGGCCGACGTGAACATGGATTCCCGGCGCGTCGATGGAGAACGCTTGCGCCGGTGCGATGCCGCCGATCGCTGTCGCGCCTAAAAAGCCGAGCGCAAGTGCGGTCTTTGTTATCGTTCGCATAATCTGTTGCTCTCTTTGTTTGCGTTTTTTCGGAACGCTCCTACACGAGATAACGCTCAACCATGCTGTTGGGTTTCATCACAGAATTTGTCCGTGACGTCAGTTTGCTGGTGCTTTGCCGGGAAACCGGCTTCGCGCTAAGCGTGGTGATCCGATATTGAGCCCGGCCGGCCGGAATAATTATGGATCAGATCGCTGTCGGCAGCACCGCAATGCGGGCAATACCAAGCTGCCAGGCCTGGCCGATAACCATCTGGGGCCATTTCGGTGACCTGGGGGTGTGACACCTTCGGCAGATTTTTGTCATTGTTTTCATGCTGCACCCTTTGAGCCAGGGCTGTGGGGTTTCTCTCGACAGCTAACGAAGACGGGCGGTCCGTTGTTCAAGGACTGCGGCAAAACAATTTCCGGCGTCGGCAGGGAGCAGGAGCGGCACTAGTAGTGCGCTGTCGTGAAGAGGTAAGCGAATATGAGTGCGCCGATTACAGCGGCAATCATAAAAATGATCTGACCGTAACGTTCCATATGATTGGAACGCGCCGGGTGGCCGAACGGCCTAATGCCTCCCGAAAGCCTTCCATGCCGCGGCGGCATGGAACATCGCCCATGGTTGATAAGACGCCCGAAGCCAACTCTACCGCGCCAAGCCCAAGGCAATTCAGTGTGACGCTCCTGCGGCGCCGATCAGCCGCGCCAAAACGGTTTCAGCGCTTCATATTCGGCATCGCAGCGCGAAATCCCAATATCGCGCAAATCCCTGCTGCCGAGCGCCGCCAGCTCTTCACGCGAACGAAGGCGGTGCTGCCACTCGCGCAGACGCGAAACCAAACGACTCCGCAAAGACACGCTACGCAAACCACCCCTCGCGACTTCCAGGCTTATCGTGCTCATGGCCGGTCTCCATGTTTCTTCACCGTCGGGCCAGTAATGCCTGAGCCGCGCAACAATGCTGTGATGCACAACACAAGATGCCGCTATCGCCACAAGCCAATGTAATAATTATGATTTTGTTGCCGAAAGCGACTGAGCAACTGCAAAATCTACGAGATCTCGGCGATCCGCGATTCAGGCGCCGCCGCCTGGCGCCTGCCAAAAAACAAAAAGCCCCGGCTCGGGACTGGCCGGGGCTAAGTGGTCCAAGAACAACATAGGAGTACGCGGCCGGACCCTGGCACGCGTCATATTACGGTTTCGCGACAGCGCAGGATCTACCCACAGAATCCGGGCCACAGAATCCGGCCAATGGCTGTCGGAACAATGGGACCGGGCCCGGGCCGGGATTTTCAAATAGCTGGAGAAGAACCCGGACGAGAATCGTCCGCTTTTGATCGTCCGCTTCGATTAATGCGCCGCTTCGTCGGTTGATTTTTGGCGTCACGCTCCAATCGCAACAGCCGTAAGCGTTGCATGTTTTTCATCGCCGCTTGATGCTTGGCAGCCTCTAATTCAAGCGCGCTCTTTATCTCGGCCTCGCGGCGCTTGTCTCGATCAAAAACGGATTCTGCAGCTTGGCGGTCTTTCGTGCCCATTGCGTCCTGCCGGTTGGGGGATGACCGAATAACGCGCGCCGGGTCTTCGAGTTCCAACGACTTGCAAGTTCCGATGACCTGGTGGAAGGCGGGATTTGCGCCTGACACGGATTGTTATCGCCGCCGTTTGCGGCCTGCGTTACGGATAAACGTCAGAAGATGAGTACGCGGTCGCTGAATGTGCCGTCGAGGAAACGACTACGGCGATCCGTGGACGCTCAATGAGCCGGTGGAGCGGGAAGGACCGCCGCCCACGATGTCGCGGCCGAATCTGAACGAGTGAGCCCCGTGGCGGATGTGCCCGAAAGGGTCGCCGCGCGAAGCCAGTCTTCGGCCATTTTGAGAAACAGGTCGCGCTCAGAATCGGTCTTGGCTTGCTTGGCCCAAGCGAAACACTCGTTGGCGTACTGGCGGAATTCTTCGGCGGTTGCTGAAATCCGCCACTTGCTCACTTGTGGCTTGAGTCAGTTTTTTGGGCTTTGTCCATTTCAAAAGCCGGCAACTGCGTTTTTCAAATCCGGCCAATGGCTTCGGAGACAGGTCAGCACCAAGATTCCACCTCCTGGTGAGGAATAAGCGGGCCCAAATCGTGTGTGTTGGTTTCGAACGTTTCGCAATGAACGTTCCTCAAATCTACGACGGTGGCGATTTAGTGGAATCGAAAATTGAACTGGAAAAGAACGAGGCCGCCAAGCGAGGCGGCCTCGAGTTAGGATGGCTCAGACAACTTATTTGAGTGCGGTGGAAATGCTTCCAAACGTCGTGTTCAAGTTGGTTCCGACCCCTAGAACAACGGTGATGATCGCAACTGAAATCCCGGCGGCGATCAGACCGTATTCGATAGCGGTAGCTCCTGCTTCGTCTTGGAGGAACCGAGCAAGTATCTTACGCATATGTCCAGCCCTTGATTGCCCAACCCGTGGCTCCCGACTTGATGGAATAGATGCAATTTGTTCGGCGTACGTAAAACTACATGTGAAAGTTGTAATGATCCGAACTGCAACAAGTTCGTCGGGGCCGCCGATCGACAAACTACCGCTGAGATTTCAAGGGGATGACGAGGGATCAATCCGGTATTCGGGTACTGCCCGGCACTCGCAAAATCAAAAAGTCGGCCTCGGCCAGCTGTGAAAGTCACAGCGACCCCCTGTCAAATGACATAGGCGGAAAGTTCCATTCGGTATAGCTGTACTCCCCATTAGGGGAGTTCCATGAAAACCGTTGCCGAATACCGAGAATTTGCAGCCAAATGTCGTGAAATGGCGGCGCGTGTGACCGATCCGGCGGATCGCAAAGCACTGGAGCTCCAAGCCAGCGCGTGGGAAAAAGTCGCTCATGCACGCGAGGCGGCTCTCCAGAAGAATGAGCCGCCGGAACTCGCATAGCGGACGGCTCGTGGGATCTCGTTGCGCTGAATAACGCGGTCAAAGTCGTGCGCGGACTGCGCCATGGATCGACGCCCGAAGACAAAATGCGCGGTCGCTGGGCGCGGCGGAAAAATGAAAGAGGGCCCGCCAACTGGGGCAGCCTTGGGCTACGTGACCCTGACGCCCCTGATTTCGAGAGCGCCGCATTTCGTGCACTCGAAGGTGAAAAGGTCCCGGCGGGTATTTTCGCTCTCGATGCCGAACAGGCGCAATTCGAGCTTGCACTTCGGGCAAGTCAGCAGGGATTTCACGACTATTTCGCGGTGGCGAGCGGCGAACCATGACGTGCTCCGCGGTTTGCAGGCGGGAGCACCTTCAGTCTCTCAGCCACCGACGCCTGGGACAAAGCCGCAGCCGGTGACGGCTTGAATGTGGACCCTTTGCCGCCGGAAACCTAGTGCCATAAAGACGTGGGCCCAAGTGTCAAATGACGTACTGGCACCGCAATTAGGGTCGCCCCGATAGGGCCGCCTGTATTTCCAGTTCGCGCAAGCTGCGCGCCATTTGCTGAAATTTGATCTTAGTTTCCGGGTCGGTGGCGGCCGCCGCTCTCCGGTCGCACTCTTCCGCCAACGCGCGGTACTCTTTCGGTTTGGGTCGCTGTGACATTGCGGGGCCGGGCTCGACACCAAGACCAACCTCCCCGAAAGTCATTTCGTTCAAATCCGGCCAACAGCTTCGGAAACAGGCCAGTACCGGTTCCAACGGCGGACCTGAGGCTTTCGCAGCGCCAAGTTGAGGTCGCCGACTGAGGCCCAAAAGAAAAAGGCCCCGGCCTATTACAGCCGGGGCGAGGGGACCTTTAGGAAGAGTCAGTCCAAGTCTAACGGCGACCATATCGCACGGCCGATAGGACGGATCGGTGACGTAAGTCACAGCTCCACATCGGCCGGGAACGGCAGGAAGCCGACGGTATTGCCGCCCCATGTCGGATGCTGGAACGCGCAGCCCTTGTTGCCGCAAGCCGTACAGCGGGCGCGCTGGCGCAGTATGTCGCCCGGCGCGTCTGCGCCCCATAATATGACCGGCGCGGCGAAGGCCATTGGCGCTTTGTGCTGGCACCGCTCGCAGTGCAGCCACCACCATGAGCTAGAGCGTTGCAGATCGCCCAGCGTAGGACACGGACCAGGCGGTGACTTGTGAGTCTTTCGAGCCCGCCAGTAGGCGAGATCGCGCAGGCTGAGATAGTGGGGTTCGCCGCTCATGCGGCGAGTCAGATGGTCACGCGGCAGATAGAATCGAGCCGCTACATTTGGTGCTTAAATGAAAGAGGCCGCCAACTGAGACAAGGGAGTTCATGCCAAAAGTCAACGCTCGGCTTAAGCATCTGTGCGTGTCATGACTGTGCGGCCGCGCTATCCTTTCGTTGCGCTGGGCGTGCCGCTTGTCCTGCTTCTCCTGTTTGCCTTCGGCCCGACCGTTATTCTGCTGACCGGCGGTATGGTGGCCGATGCGCTCGGCTGCGCCATGCCATGCGCCATGCCGATCGATGCCGCCGCGGGGCCGTGTCCGTTTATGGGCGTCGATCTCGCGACATTCTTGGCGGTCGCGGTGGCTTTCGGCTACCTCGCCTTTTTTACCTTTCCGACCGGCACCACTTTGCTCGGCCTCTGGCTTGCAGCCGCCGTGATCGTGACGCTGGTGTGGGGGCTGCGCCGGTGGCGAGCAAACGCGAACGGGTAATTTGCCAAAAGGGACCGCCCTAAAAATCAAAAGGGACCACTGATGTTCTCAGGGGATGGAAGGGACCAGTACCCCTGAAATGAAAAGAGGCCGCCAACTGAGGCGGCCTCAAGTTTAGATGCTCAGACTAGCCAACTTATTTGAGTGCGGTTCCCCGATGAGGGTACCTGCCTAAATCACCTAATGCGTGTGCGTTTTGGCCAGCGGTTGACCTGCTTCAAATGCCAGAAACAGGCAACCTATTATCGGGTCAAAAACCGCCGCTCATTCGAGTGTGAGCATTGCGGCTATCAGGTCTACCCGACGGCCGGAACGCCCTTTGAGAGCACCCGCACGCCGCTGCGGGACTGGTTCTATGTCATGTTCCTTTTTTGCGCTTCGCGTAATGGCGTGGCGGCGAAAGAGGTACAGCGCCAGCTTGGCGTCACCTACAAAACCGCGTGGCGCATGTGCAATCTGATCCGCAAATACATGGGCTACGTTGACGGCGATTACCCGATGGGCGGTCCCGGCAGAACGGTCGAGATCGACGAAACGTTCATCGGCGGCAAAGACGAAATGGGCAAAAACGATAAGGCCGTCGTGTTTGGGATTGTGGAGCGGGGAGGCGATGTACTTACGCGCCATGTTGCAATGCGGACGAAGGATCACATCGTCCCGCACGTCGTGTCGTTCGTGAAGCCGGGATCAAAGATTTACACGGACGAAGGTTCGGCTTTCAAACTACTCACTGAGCGATATGGCTATGAGCATGAAAGCGTCGATCACTCATCGAAAGAATATGTTCGCGGCGTCGTTCACACCAACACGATTGAAGGGTTTTGGTCGAACGTGAAGCGCGGGATCAAGGGGACTTACGTTTGGGTTTCGAAGAAACACCTGCAGACTTACCTTCGCGAGTTCGAGTATCGCCATAACCTGCGCCGGACACCTTATCTGATGTTTGATTGTCTCCTTGCTGCTTTCCCGAAGGTTCGGGTTGAGTAGCCATCGCTTCAAGGAGGCGATCAAACTTCTTCCATTCAGGAGATTTTTTCATTTCATTTGCTCGGCCAGAAACCGCATGTATTCGGCCAGATCCGTTAGTTTTCCGTCGGCCTGATCGCCTTGTATCATGATACGACCGCGGTAGGCCGCGCTTGACTTAGGGGGCAACTTTAGCGGCGGGAAACCGTTCCGCAATCGGATATCGCTACGCAGCGCGCGAGCCATTGGTAAGATCGTCTCTTGATATACTTGCATCTGCTCGATGTTATGAGCGGTCTCATTTTTGGGGTCTTTGGATAGCTTTTCGCAGTAGTCTATTTCGAGTATTTGTAAGTTCATCAGCAAAAGCTAGCGTTGTTTGTTTCAATTGGGGATGAGAAACTGAAGATTCTACTGCGCCGAAATCAATGTCGAGTTCTTTTAATTTCGGGTCCGGCGGGCTTCAACATCAATGCTGATGAAACTCTTTGAAGGTAAATCCTGGCGAATTTAGAGCAACAAATGCGCTTTGATCGCCGCACGCGTCCACACCTTCCATGTGGGCATCAGGAGATCCAATAATTGCATAGTTAGGAAGATGCCCAGAGAGCCCATATCTCTGCCGGCGACTGAGGTTTCGGCGGATCAGGCAGTGTTGTCTGTGACTGTTGCACGGACTGCTGCGAGCGATTGGGCGGTCGGGATCGTACTATTTACAACAACGCTAGTGCTATTCATTTGCTTGCCCACAAGAAAACCGACGAAGCCGCCACTGCTAACAATGCGCAAGCAGCGCGACTATCGAAATAGATGCGGGAAATACACCACGACGCCATCCAGAGCGCGCATCATGTGGCGATGCTCCTTCGGATAGCGCCTCTGTCGCCCAATCCAGAAGCGTTTCTCGAACATGTGCGTTTTCCTAGCCTTCTAGGGCCGGTAGCACCACATGACTCATATATACTATTGCTCGTTACATGTTCCAAGGGGATATACTCCCATTATCCCCAAAAGAACATATTGCGAACATAGAACAGATCATGTACAGTGCCGCCTTAGCCAATTGCCGGCGGGCCATGGGGGTCCGTTGGGTGCCGGGCGGGGCTGGAACGGCCCAAAACCGGGCAAAAACCGGATGTGAAGAGGGGGCGGGCGGCTTCCGTGTCCTCCGAATCCCGGCCATAAGGAGCACGCGAAATGAGTGGTGCAGCGCTTCGTCTCGTCGAAGGATCGTCCATGGATAAATCGAAGGCTCTTGATGCCGCGCTTTCCCAAATCGAGCGCAGCTTCGGCAAGGGCTCGATCATGCGGCTCGGCAAGAACATGCAGGCGATGGACATCGAGACCGTGTCCACCGGTTCGCTGGGCCTCGATATCGCGCTCGGCATCGGCGGCCTGCCGCGCGGCCGGGTGGTGGAAATCTATGGGCCGGAATCGTCCGGCAAAACCACGCTGGCTCTGCATTGCGTTGCCGAAGCGCAGAAGAAGGGCGGCACCTGCGCCTTCGTCGATGCCGAACACGCGCTCGATCCGATCTATGCGCGCAAGCTCGGCGTCAATGTCGACGATCTTCTGATCTCGCAGCCCGACACCGGCGAACAGGCGCTCGAAATCGCCGACACTTTGGTGCGCTCCGGCGCGATCGATGTGCTGGTCATCGATTCGGTCGCGGCTCTGGTGCCGCGCGCCGAGCTCGAAGGCGAGATGGGCGACAGCATGCCCGGATTGCAGGCGCGGCTGATGAGCCAGGCGCTGCGCAAGCTTACCGCTTCGATCAACCGCTCGCACACGATGGTGATCTTCATCAACCAGATCCGCATGAAGATCGGCGTCATGTATGGCTCGCCCGAGACCACGACCGGCGGTCATGCGCTGAAATTCTACGCCTCCGTGCGCCTCGATATCCGCCGCATCGGCGCCATCAAGGAGCGCGACGAGGTGGTCGGCAATCAGACGCGTGTAAAGGTGGTCAAGAACAAGCTCGCGCCGCCGTTCAAGCAGGTCGAATTCGACATCATGTACGGCGAGGGCATTTCCAAAGTGGGCGAACTGGTCGATCTGGGCGTCAAGGCCGGCGTCGTGGAAAAGTCCGGCGCCTGGTTCTCTTACGACAGCCAGCGCATCGGCCAGGGCCGCGAGAACGCCAAGACTTTCCTGAAGAACAATCCCGATATCGCGGCCAAGATCGAGGCGGCAGTCCGGCAGAATTCCGGTCTGATCGCGGAAAAGATTCTTGCCGGAGAGAAGGACGAGGCCGACGACGACGATGCGGCCGAAGGGTAAAGCTTAAGGCCGCCGTTTAACGCGACACGGCACTCAATCGCCAAACGAAATGCCCGGCCAAGGTGACCCTGGCCGGGCATTGCGCAGTCGCTCAGAGCAGAACTTGTTTGGCAGGCCGCTTATTTGGCAGGCTGCTTATTTGACATGTCCGCTTACGCGCCGCGGCGCTCGGCGGTCCAGGTGCCGGAGCAGGCGCCGCCGGTCCAATGGCCGCCGCCGGCATCGGCGCTCAGACGGCCTGAACCCGTGGCGCTCTTGCCGGCTGCGGCCACCGTCACCGTAACGGCGCCGGTCTCGCCGACCTTGCCGGAAATGCTGAAATTGGTGTCGCCGGCGTTGGCCAGCTGGCCGTTGGAAATGCGGATCGGATAGCGATAGCCGCGATCGCAATCACCCTTTTCGGTGACGATCGAGACGCTCCACAGGCCGTCATAACGCGGCGCGGCGAAGCTTGCAGTGCTGGCTAACGTAGTCGCGACGACGAGCGCACCGAACACGCCCATGCCGACGTTCATGCCGACGTTCATGCCGACGTTCATGCCGACGTTCATGCCGAGGAGCTTTTTGGTCATAGCGGCCGTCCCTGTTTGCGGGTGAAATGTCCCGCCGTTTGATTTGAGGAGAAGAACCCGAGCGGACGTTGGCTGCCCGCACCCCAGTTAGTCGTTACGATCGGGATAAGGGTTCTAAGGGTCAAAAGTTCAAATCCAGTTGATATTTGCCGCCAATTTGCCGCAATACCGCCGCTCTGCGGCCAGAGCGCGAAAATTTCGTCAATAAACGAAGTGACTTAGGCCAATCGCCTAAGGTTCCGAAATCAACGAATCGGGCACTCTTCGCCGCCCGCGGGCGCGCGGGTGGTCCGCTACGGACATCACTTCATGGTGTCTTAAGCAGCCGAAAATCCGGACGGCGCGTCGGGCGTGCCTTGCGGGTCCGGGCCGCCCTGTTGTCCGCCTTGTGGGTTGCCTTGTGCGTTATCTTGCGTGCCCGATCCATTGGACACCACAGCGGGCACCACGGCCGCGGCGGCCGCGGGCGGGTCGGACATCACCAGCCGATAGCCGACGCCGAGCTCGGTCAGAAGGATCGTGGGCTGGGTCGGATCGGCCTCGATCTTGCGGCGCAGCTTGCGCACGAAGATGCGCAGGTAATGGGTATCGTCGATGTGTTCGTTGCCCCAGACTTCGCGCAGCAGGAATTGATGGGTGACGACATTGCCGGAATGCTGCGCCAGGATCTGCAGGAGGCGATATTCCTTCGGCGTCAGCGTCACGCGCTGCTCGTTGATGAACACCGCGCGCGCGGCGAAATCGATCGCCAGCGGGCCGAATTTGACCACCGGCTCGCCGCGCGAGGCGCGCAATTGCCGGCGCATCGCCGAATGCGCGCGCGCCAGAAGCTCCGCCATGCCAAACGGCTTGACCACATAATCGTCGGCGCCGAGCTCGAGGAGCCGCACCTTTTCCGCTTCGTTGGCGCGCACCGAGAGCACGATCAGCGGCACGGTGGACCAGGCCCGCAGCCGCTCGAGCACGTCGGCGCCGTCCATGTCCGGCAGGTTGAGATCGAGGATGACGAGGTCCGACGGCTTCAAGGTCGCCGAACGCAGCGCTTCCGCGCCGGTCTCGGCCTCCTGGACGGTAAAGCCATCGAGTTCGAAGCCGGTGCGCAGAAAGCGCCGGATCTGCACCTCGTCGTCGATCACCAGCACGCTGGACGGAATCTCAGTCATCAACGGTAGCCTCCATTGGCGCCGTCTCGCCCGATGACGGCAGATAAATCGAAACGGTGGTGCCGCGGTCGACGCCGTCGCTCTCGACTTCGACCTTGCCGCCATTCGCCGAGATGAAGGCGTGCGCGATCCAAAGCCCAAGGCCGGAGCCCGACGTGGTCGCGGCGTGGCGCGGTCCGCGGAAAAAACGCCCGCCGACCTGGCGTTTCTCCTCGCCGGTCAGGCCGGCGCCGCTGTCATGGACCGACAGCACGACGGCGTGGCCGTTGGGCCGCGCGGCGACGCGGATCGGCGCGCCTTCGTTGGAATATTTCGCGGCATTGTCGAGGATCTGCATCAGTGCCTGGCCGACCTGCGCCGGATCGGCGCGCACGATCGGCAAATTCGAATCGAGATCGAGCGTCACCGGATGGCCGGCGAGCCGGCGCTTCCTGTGCTCGACCGCGGCATTGACGATGTCGACCGGCTCGATCCACTGCAATTTCGGCCGCACCTGCTGGCTCGAAATCGTGGTGGCGTCGAGCAGGTTCTGGATGTCGTTGTTGAGCCGCTCGGCTTCGTCGCGCAGCACGCCGGTCAGCGCATGAAGCCGCGGGTCGCGCACCAGCACCGGCGCATTGGACAGAATGGTCGAGGCGCCGAGGATCGAGGCGAGGGGGGTGCGCAATTCATGCGATACCGAGCCGATCAGCGCTTCGCGGAGCAACTCGCTTTCCGAACGCATTTTCGCCTCGTTGAGCGTGCGCGCGAGATCGAGCCGCTCGAGCGTCGCCGCGGCATCCGCAAGCGTATCGTCGATGCGCTGACGCATGTCGGCGAGAGCGGGGCCCGACACCGCGCCGAGATCGACCGCGACGCTGCCGAAATCCGGCGTCTTCGGCGACACCCGCCGCACCAGCCAGAGATTGCCGTTGCCGTCGTCGATGGTGCGCTCGCCGCATTCGCCCTGTTCGACGCGCTTGACCTCGTCGCGCACCCGCTCGGGCACGGTGTCGGTGGCGCCGGTATCGGAGGCGCCGAGCAGCACGACTTTGCGCTGCACCAGATTGGCCAGGTGGTCCTGAATGGCGACAAAAATGTCGGCGGCGCTCGGCGCCGCGGCAAGCCGGCGCGAAAAGGCATAGAGATCGCTCATTTCGCGCTCGCGCTTGCGGGCGATCGTGGTGTGGCGCTTGGCCTGGGCGGCAAGCCGCGACACGAACACGGCGACGACCAGAAACAGGACGAGATTGAGGATTTCCTGCGGCTCGGCGATCTTGAAGCGATAGAGCTGCGCGAAATAGACGTAGCCCGACATCAACACGCCGGCGACCGCGGCCGCCATCGCCGAAATGACGCCGTACTGATAGCCGGCGATCATCACCGGCACGAGATAGAGCACGGCGCCGCGCAGAATGCCGAGATAGTGGCGCAGGAACAGCGCCACGGCGGTCATCGCCAGCACCAGCAGCAGCGCAGCCACAATGCCGCGCAATTCGCGGCGGAGCGCAGTCGAAATGCCGTTTGCCGGCCGCGCCAGTCCGGCTTGCAGATCGTCAGGCTCCTCGGCGCTGAGCTGCCCGAGAAGCTGCACCGCCGCGAGCTTTGTGGCGGCAAATGCCGCGCTCATCTTGTCTGCGTTGAGTTGCACCAAATCCGACGGCCCTGCGACCTATGCCCAGTTGAACATGTCCGGCTGTGATCGCGGCGGACCATAAGGCGCTGCCCGCGATCAGGCCATTGCTTTCATGCCGAAGCCCGGCTTTTAGGCAGCCGCCCTGTACAAATCTTCGTAATTGGCTGGCTGCGTTTATCTGAAATTTATGCGGCGAGTTTGTGCGCCTCTCCGGCAGGCACGGCGGCATCCAAATGCGGCAACTTGTCTAGCTGATAACGTGCTGTTGATTGCCATAGGTGTTGCATCGCACAAGTTCCTGCCGCAATTTTATCGCTTGTCTGGCGTGGACCGGCAGCGGGAAGTCTTTCACCATCTTCAACTTCCCGATGTTGGCTATAGCGAGCATGGCCCCCGGTGACTTTCCCCGCCGGGGGCTTTGCTTTTCAGCACTGTGCTTTTCTTAGGATTCTGCGCGACTGGCCAGGCAGGGCAGTGTTATTTGCTGCGCACGACCTCGTCATAGGCCGGCGCCTGCTTGAGGAAGCCGCGGTCGAGCATCCAGTCGACCTTCTCCTGAAATTCGCCCGCCTCATAGCTCTGCACGCCGACAAGCTCCGGCATCAGCCCGCTTTGGCGCTGTTCGGGAGCCAGATCGCGCAACACCTGCTCGCGCGAGCGCTCGTCGTTCTCGCGCAGCCAGGCTATGGCGCGGTTGAGCGCGCGCCGCAGTTTCGCCGCGGTGTCTTCATCAATGTCATTGCCGGCGACGATGCCGCCGCGCCAGCGCAGGTCGGCGATCTTGCGCGCGCCTTTGGCGAGCGCGCGGCTGACCAGAGGCTCCATCAGCGCCGCCGCCGGCGTTTCGCCGCTCAGCAGCGCTTCGAGCCGGTCATTGGCATGCACAAGCTTGATCTCGGAAAACGGCACGCCGGCCGCTTCGAGCACCTCGATCGCCGCATAGAACGTGCCGGCATGCCAGGTCACCGCGATCGGCAGATTGCGCAATTCGCCAACCGATTGGATTTTGGAGTCCTTGCCGACCATCAGCGCGCCGGTGCGCACGGTGCTATCGAGCCCGATGATCTTGCCGCCGCCGAGCGCCTGCACCCGCTCGATCGCGCCCCATTCACAGACCGGATAGACTTCGAGCGCGCCGTTCTGCAATTGCGTTTCCTTCCAGCGCTTGGAAAAATCTTCCACGCGCCCGGCTACGCCTTTCGGATTGTCCTCGAAATATTCGACGTTGAGGCCTTCGGCGGCGAAGAAACCTTGCTCGACCGCGACCCGCCACGGCCGGTCGTGGGCGTTGCTGTCGCTCTGTAGCCGGATGGTCCGCGTCATCATGCACTCCCTTATTCGCGCCGGATGTCTTGTTTGCGCCGGATGTCTTGAGATCCGGAATTGGCAGGGAGGCTAAACAAATGCCGGCGGCGATTCAACGCTGCGCCGGCGTTCCGCTGTGCCGGTCTTCGTCGCGCGGCGCGGGCAGCGCGTCGCGGCTTGCCTCGTCATAGCCGTAACGGTTCGAATAGAAGACCAGGGCCATCAGTCCGCATCCGATGACGATCGAGAACACGACGCCAAGGGTCATGGCGACATAGCCAGAGGTCGGTATCGGCGGCCCACCGGCCGACATCCATGTGTCGACCGCAAACCAGACCGATGCTCCAAGCAGACCGAGCAGCGCCGCGACCAGCGCAATGGTTCCGATCCTGCTTTCGATCTTGCCCATTTTGCGCCTCTGCTCGCGTTCTTAAAGGCCGCTTGTTCCCGATGCACATTAGATAGTGCGTCTGGTTTGCCGTCGCCAGCCGTGAAATTCGCCGCTTTGCACGGTGGTGACAAAAGAAACGGGCGCATCGCCGTGAAGCAATGCGCCCGCTGCAATTCCGCAGTGGAGCGATGGGGATCAGGCCATCGCGACTTTGAGATTGGCGTCGATCTTGTCGAGGAAGCCCGTGGTGGTGAGCCACTTTTGATCCGGCCCGACGAGCAGCGCCAGGTCCTTGGTCATAAAGCCTTCCTCGACCGTGCCGACGGTGACCTTCTCCAAAGTGGCGGCGAACTTCGCCAGTTCGGCATTGTTGTCGAGCTTGGCGCGATGGGCGAGGCCGCGGGTCCAGGCAAAGATCGAGGCGATCGAATTGGTCGAGGTTTCGCGGCCCTTCTGATGCTCGCGATAGTGCCGCGTCACCGTGCCGTGCGCGGCCTCGGCTTCGACCACCTTGCCGTCCGGCGTGGTCAGCACCGATGTCATTAGGCCGAGCGAGCCGTAACCCTGCGCCACGGTATCGGACTGCACGTCGCCGTCATAGTTCTTGCAGGCCCAGACATAGCCACCCGACCACTTCAGCGCGGCGGCCACCATGTCGTCGATCAGCCGGTGCTCGTAGGTGATCTTCTTCTCGGCGAACTTGACCTTGAACTCGGCATCGAACACTTCCTGGAAAATATCCTTGAAGCGGCCGTCATAGACTTTGACGATGGTGTTCTTGGTCGAGAGATAGAGCGGGTAGCCGCGGTTATAGGCGAAATTCATCGAGGCGCGGGCGAAATCGCGGATCGAGTTGTCGAGATTGTACATCGCCATGGCGACGCCCGCGCCCGGGAACTGAAACACTTCGCGCTTGATCTCCTTGCCGTCATCGCCGGCGAAGGTGAGATAAAGCTTGCCCTTGCCCGGCACCTTGAAATCAGTGGCGCGATATTGGTCGCCGTAAGCGTGGCGGCCGATGATGATCGGCTGCGTCCAGCCCGGCACCAGCCGCGGCACGTTCCTGCAGATGATCGGCTCGCGGAAAATGACGCCGCCGAGAATGTTGCGGATGGTGCCGTTCGGCGAGCGATACATCTCGTGCAGATTGAATTCCTTCACCCGCGCCTCGTCCGGCGTGATGGTGGCGCATTTCACCGCGACGCCGACCTTCTTGGTGGCCTCGGCCGCATCGATGGTGATCTGGTCGCGCGTCTCGTCGCGCCTCTGCATGCCGAGATCGAAATACATCAAGTCGATGTCGAGATAGGGAAAGATCAGCTTGTCCTTGATGTACTGCCAGATGATCCGGGTCATTTCGTCCCCGTCCATCTCGACGATGGGGTTGGTAACCTTGATTTTCGCCATAGAGGTTCGATCCCGTTGGAGCCCGGTCGGTTGCAGGTTGAATTGTCAGCGATCAGACGCGCGCTCCGGCGACGCTACCCCTGTAGCTGCGATGGGCTCTATAGCAAGAATAGGGTCACGGCGAGAAGGGCGGCGTTGCCGCCCGGAATGAGGACCCGCTCGATGCGTTCGTCATCGAGCGGGTCCTGGTCTCGGAAGAGTCACGGCCCGAACTCCTGGCCCGATTCTGGCCTCGGAAACGCCCGCCGCCGCCGGACTCCGCGTCAGAGCGCGGCGAGCGCGGCGTTCAGCGTGGCGCTCGGCCGCATCGCGGCCGACGTCTTGGCGGCATCGGGCAGGTAGTAACCGCCGGTGTCGACCGGCTTGCCTTGCGCGCCGATCAGCTCGCCATTGATCTTCGCTTCGTTCTTGGCGAGCGTCTCGGCCAGCGGTTTGAAGCGGGCTTGCAGCTCCGCGTCCTTGGTCTGCGCGGCCAGCGCCTGAGCCCAGTACAAAGCGAGGTAGAAATGGCTGCCGCGATTGTCGAGTTCGCCGACCTTGCGCGCGGGAGAGCGGTTGAACTCGAGCACCTTGCCGATAGCCGTATCAAGCGTCTCGGCGAGAATCTGCACCTTGGCGTTCTTGTAGGTCTGCGCCAGATGTTCGAGCGACGCGCCCAGCGCCAGAAACTCGCCGAGCGAATCCCAGCGCAGATAGCCTTCTTCCTGGAACTGCTCAACGTGCTTGGGCGCCGAGCCGCCGGCTCCGGTCTCGAAAAGACCGCCGCCTGCCAACAGCGGAACGATCGACAGCATCTTGGCCGAGGTGCCGAGCTCCATGATCGGAAACAGATCGGTCAGATAATCACGCAGTACGTTGCCGGTGACGGAGATCGTGTCCTGTCCCTTGCGGATGCGCTCGAGTGAAAACTTGATTGCTTCGACCGGCGGCAGAATACGGATGTCGAGCCCCGCTGTGTCTTGATCCTTCAGATATTTCTCGACCTTGGTGATGACCTGGGCGTCATGCGCGCGCTTGGCGTCGAGCCAGAACACCGCCGGGGCGCCAGTGAGGCGTGCGCGGCGCACCCCGAGCTTGACCCAATCCTGGATCGGCGCGTCCTTGACCTCGCACATGCGAAAGAGGTCGCCGGTCTCGACCGGACGCTCCAGCAGCACCTTGCCGTCATCGGCGACGACGCGAACCGTTCCGGCTGCGGGGATTTCGAACGTCTTATCGTGCGAGCCGTATTCCTCGGCCTTCTGCGCCATCAACCCCACGTTTGGAACCGAGCCCATGGTCTTGGGATCAAACGCGCCATGGGCCTTACAGTCTTCGATGGCCGCCTGATACATCGTCGCGTAGCTGCGGTCCGGGATCGCGGCGATGACGTCGTGCAGCTTGCCGTCGGCGCCCCACATGCGGCCGGACTCGCGGATCATCGCCGGCATCGAAGCGTCGATGATCACGTCGCTGGGCACGTCCAGGCCCGTGATCCCCTTGTCGGAATTGACCATGGCGAGGCCCGGTCGTTTCGCGTATTCGGCCTTGATGTCGGCCTTGATCGCGTCTTTTTCGGTTGCCGGCAGCGTCTCGATCTTTGTCAGCAGATCGCCGAAGCCGTTGTTGAGATTGACGCCGAGGCGCTTCAGCGTGGCGGCGTGCTTCTCGATCACATCGGCGAAGAAGACGGAAACGGCATGGCCGAACACGATGGGATCGGCGATCTTCATCATGGTCGCTTTCACCTGCAGTGAGAACAGCACGCCTTCTTTCTTGGCGGCTTCGATCTGCTCGGCAAAGAAGGCGCGCAGCGCCGTGCGGCTCATCACCGCCGCGTCGATGATCTCGCCGGCCTGAAGCGGCGTCTTTGCCTTCAGCACCGTGACGGCGCCGTCGGCGCCGACCAACTCGATGCGGGCGTTGGTCGCCGCCGCGACGGTGGTCGCGATTTCCGAGCCGTAGTAATCGCCGCCCGCCATGTACGCCACATGCGATTTGGAGTCGGCACTCCAGGCGCCCATCTTGTGCGGATTGTTGCGGGCGTATTGCTTCACGGCGCCAGCGGCGCGGCGGTCTGAATTGCCCTCGCGCAATACCGGGTTGACGACGCTGCCGAACACCTTGGCATAGCGAGACTTGATGTCCTTCTCGGCTTCCGTCGTCGCGTTGTCCGGATAGTCCGGAACGTTGTAGCCCTTGCCTTGCAGTTCCTTGATCGCGGCCTTCAGCTGCGGGATCGAGGCGGAGATGTTGGGCAGCTTGATGATGTTGGCCTCGGGCCTCGTCGCGAGCTCGCCGAGTTCGTCGAGTTCGTCGTTAATTCGTTGCGCAGGGGTGAGCTTGTCGGGGACATTGGCGAGGATGCGACCGGCCAGCGAGATGTCCTTCAACTTCACCGACACACCCGCCGCGCCCACGAAGGCTTCGACGATCGGCAGCAGGGAATAGGTCGCGAGCGCCGGGGCTTCATCGACCTTCGTCCACATGATTTCGAGATCTGACATGCTTGCACCTCTGGTCGCCGTGCTTGTTTGGGCCGACCGGAAACTGAACATTGGCGGGCGCAGTGGAATGGTTTCTCCCGCGGGCCCTTAAATGAAGTGTTCTCGGCGCGGACATCGCCAACCGGGAATTCGACTGACGGGAGTTCGGCGCGCGCCCTATAGCATCCGCACTTCGTCGGTAAAAGCCTTGTCAGCAGGTGCGAGATAACCGCCGGCGGACCACAATGCGGCTGGCGCATGAGCGAAAAGGGCGGAAAACGACACGTGTGGCGATCTGCGGCGGTGGGTGAAGGGCTTTCCGCGAAATGGCGGCGCAGCTGGCGACATGGCGCGCCGAAGCGGAAGTTCCGGCGGGAGCCGCTGGGTGTGTCTCGGCCGGATACGGTGCCGCCGCTTGACGCAAGCGGCTGGCTTGGGCAGGGGCTGCGCCTTGCGGGCATTTGCCCGCCGAGGAGCACTGCATGCCGGGCGCCGGCACCGACAAGACCAAGCGCTGGGTCGAGACGCCCGGCCCGGTGGTGGTTCTGGTCGAGCCGCAGCTTGGCGAGAATATCGGCGCCGCCGCGCGCGCCATGGCCAATTTCGGCCTGTCGCGGCTGCGGCTGGTCAAGCCGCGGCAAGGCTGGCCGAACGACAAGGCGCAGATGATGGCGGCCGGCGCCGACCGCATCCTCGACGGCGCCAAGCTCTACGACACGCTGGACCAGGCGATTGCCGATTGCAGCTTCGTGCTGGCGACCACCGCGCGCGCCCACGATCAGGCGAAGCCCGTCGTCGGTCCGGCCGAGGCGGCGCGGCAGATCGCGCCGCGGGTTAAAGCCGGCGAGACGGTCGCGATCGTGTTCGGCCGCGAACGCAACGGGCTCGAGAACGACGAGGTCGCGCTTGCCGACCGCATCGTCACCCTGCCGGTCAATCCGGCCTTCGCCTCGCTCAACTTGGCGCAAGCCATCGTCATCATCGCCTACGAATGGTTCAAGCTCGCCACCGAAGAGAAACTGCCGTTCGGCATGCCCGACAAATCCACACCGGCGCCGAAGCAGCAATTGCTGGCGTTCTTTGCCGCGCTCGAACGCGAACTGGAAAAAGTCGAATTCTTCCGCCCGCCGGATAAGCGCGAGACCATGCAGATCAATCTGCGCAACATTTTTTCGCGTATGCAGCCGACACAGCAGGACGTCCAAACATTGCACGGCGTGATCATGTCGATCGCGGAGGGGCGCAAGGGCCCGGCGCGCGGCGGCGTGCTCGACGGCGCGGAGGCGGAAATGCTGCGCGAGCTTCTGGCCGAGCACGGCTCCGGCCGCGTGCCGAAAGAGCGCGGCCCGGTGCGCGGACTGGCGCGGCTCCTGCGCCGCAATCCGACCGAGGCCGAGCGGATGTTGTGGCAGGCGCTTACCAACGATCGCCGCTTTGCCGGCCGCGGCTTCAAGCGGCAAACGCCGATCGGTCAGCACATTTGCGATTTCGTGTCGTTTCCGCTGCGGCTCGTGATCGAGGTTCAGCCGCCGGAAAAAAGCGAGGCATGCGAAACTGCGCGCCGCGAACGGCATGCCTGGCTTGCGGCGCACGACTATCGCATCGTCGAAGTGCTTGCCACGGAGATCGAGTCTGATATGCCAGCGGCGCTTGCGCGTATCGATGAAGTCATCGGCTAAATTGCAATTCTATCAGTTCAAAAGAATGCTGCGCGCAAATTCTGCCACATATTCTGCCCATCGCATATCAAGGTCTCCATCATGCAACTGCGAAACTCGACGTCGCGATACGGCGCGATCCCGCAAGCCGTGCACTGGCTCACTGCGTTGTTTGTCATTTGCGGCTGGCTGCTCGGCCAGTTCGGCGACGATCTGCCGAGGGGCCGGGTGCGCGACTTTGGTTTCTTTATTCATATGACGCTCGGCCAATGCGTTCTGGCTTTGCTCGTCATTCGGTTGATCTGGCGTTTCGTCAATCCGCCGCCGCCGCCCGAAGCGACGCCTTTTGGCAGATTGACCGAGATCGCTGCAAAGCTGAGCCACTTCGCGCTCTATGCGCTCCTCGTCGTGGTGCCGTTTCTCGGCATCATCGTGCAGCTCAAGCGCGGTCACGATCTGCCGATCCTCGGCGTGTGGAATTTCACCTCACCATGGCCGGCCGATCGCGCGATTGCGCGGACGATGCTAGGGCTGCACGCTTATCTGGCGGACGCGCTGTTGATCCTGGCCGGCATTCACGCCTGCGCCGCGATCGTGCATCACCATGTGTGGCGCGATCGCACGCTCATCCGCATGTTGCCCGGCGCGCCGTGATCGATATCGGCTTGCGGATTATGCAGGAGTAACCGCGTCAGCCTTTGATCACCTTCAGCGCCGCCGCGGCTCCCGCACGCAGCATCGACAGGTCGCTCGAGACCGCAAGGAATTTCACGCCGCGCTTGGCGAGCGCGGCCGCGCGCTCGGCCGAATGACAATAGGCGCCGGGAATCTTCTTGGCCTTCTGCGCTCCCGCGATCATCGTATCGAGATGACCGTCGACTTCTTTCGACAGCGGGTCGACGGTTTTGCCGTCCGACAGCGCAATCGACAGATCCGACGGGCCGAGAAAGAAGCCATCGATGCCGGGCGTCGCGATGATCGCTTCGAAATTCTGCAACGCGGTGCGGGTCTCGATCATCGCCAGCGTAACGATATTGTCATTGGCTTCGCGCAGATAGACCGACTGATCGGATAGACCGGCGAATGTCGTCGCGCGGTGCGGCCCCCAGCTACGCTCGCCCACCGGCGGAAACTTCGCTACCGCGGCAAAGGCGCGCGCGTCAGCCGGCGTATTGATCATCGGCGCGATGATGCCTTCGGCGCCGAAGTCGAGCGCCCGGCTCACCAGCGCAAAATCGTTGAGCGGAACGCGCACGACCGGCGCCGCGCCGCCCTGGCGCACCGCGGCGATGCCGTTGAGAATGCCGCCGGTGTCCCACAGGCCGTGCTGGCTTTCGATGGTGACCGCGGAAAAGCCGTCGCGCGCCAAAGTTTCGGCAACGATCGGATAGGGCAGGCCGCACCAGCCGGAATAGACCGTCTCTCCGGCGTGCAGGCGGTTGGCAAGCGTGAAATTGGCAATGGCCATGAATGTCTCCCTATCGCGGCAATTTTTCTATAATTCCGCCGTTGGAATTTATGCTCGCGGCCGCCGCGCTAGTGGCCGGCTCGGATATCGGCGACGGCTCGCGCCAGCAATTCGTTCATGGTGCGCTCGATCTGGTGCGCGGATTGCGCGACGCCTTTGGCGTCGAAATCCTTGCCGATCTTTTCCGCCACGTCGCCTTTCTTATCGAGGTCGAGCATCACCACCGACAGCGCGTAACTGTCGGCTTCGGGGCCGGACATGCCGAGTTTTTCGGCCGCCCAGAGGCCCAGCATCTTGTTGCGGCGCGCGGTCGCTTTGAACTTGAGTTCCTCGTCATGCGCGAATTGCTTTTCAAAGCCCTCTTCGCGCTTGTCGAATGTGGTCATGGCCTTGGCCTTTTGTGTGAAACGGGTTGGGGAACGGTTCTTGTCGGTTCTTGCCGCATTGTAAACCAATTGCCGCCTTGCATAACGGGGGTACCCCGTCAAGGCAACCGGTCTAGCGCCCACAGATGGTCGTTGCGATTGTGGGCGCGCGGGTCTATGTCGATTGTACTCTGCGACGCCTTCGGCTAGCTTTTGTGTCGCGGAGAGCCGCTGAGTTGAGTCGCACGCTGTGTCGAATAGCACGCGGTCGACTGCGAGCCTGTTACCGCCGCCGCGGACCTGAGATCTGAAATGGAGCCACGGCATTCCCATGGATTTTACAAAACACCGGTATACTCCTATGAGCCGCCGTCGCCGCATCTATGAAGGCAAGGCGAAGGTCCTTTACGAAGGGCCTGAGCCCGGAACGCTGATTCAGCACTTCAAGGACGATGCGACCGCCTTCAATGCCAAAAAGCACGAGGTGATCGAAGGCAAGGGAGTGCTCAACAACCGGATCTCCGAATACATCTTCCAGCACCTCAACGATATCGGCGTGCCGACGCACTTCATCCGCCGCCTCAATATGCGCGAGCAATTGATCCGCGAGGTCGAGATCATTCCGCTCGAAGTCGTCGTGCGCAATATCGCGGCGGGCTCGCTGTCGCAGCGGCTCGGCATCGAAGAAGGCACGCAGCTGCCGCGCTCGATCATCGAGTTCTATTACAAGAACGATCAGCTCAACGATCCGATGGTGTCGGAAGAGCACATCACCGCGTTCGGCTGGGCGACGCCGCAGGAGATCGACGACATCATGTCGCTGGCGATCCGCGTCAACGATTTCCTGTCCGGCCTGTTCCTCGGCGTCGGCATCCGTCTGGTCGACTTCAAGATGGAGACCGGGCGGCTGTGGGAGAACGACCTGATGCGGATCGTCGTCGCCGACGAGATTTCGCCCGACTCCTGCCGGCTGTGGGACATCAAGTCGAACGAGAAGCTCGACAAGGACCGCTTCCGCCGCGATCTCGGCGGGCTCCTTGAAGCCTATACCGAAGTGGCCAAGCGCCTCGGCATCATGAACGAGGGCGAACGGCCGCAAGGCACCGGGCCGATCCTGGTCAAGGGCTAGTTTCAGCGAGTTGGGTTCGCGCGGGCGCACCAGATGCGGAACGGCTTGACCATCGGCCTTGTCGTTCCGACCGCAAATCACGAGATTCCGCCGGAAGGGCCGGCGATGTATCCGGGCGTTCGCTTCATCGCGCGCTCCGCCCCGGTGCGGGATCTGACGCCGCAAGGCTATGACCCGGCCTGGAATGCCATCCTTCCGGCGGCGGATTATCTGGTCGCGCAGGGCGTCGACGCCATCATGGTGATCGGCACCTCGCTGACCTTCTATCGCGGCCCGCAGGCGCATCAGGATTTGCTGGAAGAATTGCGCCGCCGCACCGGGCTTCCGGTCTCGACCATGAGCCAATCCATTCTCGACGGCTTGCGCGAAGTCGGCGCCAAGCGGATCGCGGTCGCCACCGCCTATACCGATGTCGTGAACCGCCGCTTGCAGGAGCTACTAGCCGCCGCCGGTGTCGATGTGCTGGCGCTGACCTGCTTCAACATCATCGAATTTGCCGAGCCGCACAAAAAGACCGAGGCCGACATCATTACGCTGGCGCAAAGCGCCGCCGCGCAGGCGCGGCAAGCCGATGCCATTCTGATCTCTTGCGGCGGGTTGCGCACGCTCGGCGTGGCGCAGCCTCTGGAACGGGAATTCGGCATCCCCGTCGTGTCTTCGGCGACGGCGGCGTTCTGGGCGGCGATGCGGCTTGTCGGCGACAGCGGCTATGTCGGCGGCTACGGGCAACTGTTCGAACGCGCGCGACTAAGCCCGCATTAGGCGTCGCCGAAACCGTGGCGCCGTGTCTTGTTTCGGTCACCACTTTGAGTTTCAATCGCTGCATTACTGGTCGACGCCTATGAAAAGCCTCGTCATCGCGACGGTCCTGTTCTTGGCCGCGGGTTCCGCCTTGGTTTGGCCCGCCGCCACGGCGCGAGGGCAGACCGCGGGCGGCGATGCCGCGAATCCCCCACCGCCCAGCGCCGGCGCAGCGAGCCCGGTAAAGCCCGCTCCTGATGCTGCGAGTCCGGCGCCCGGAACCAATTCCGCGGCACCTGGCGCCAACCCGGTGCCGGTCAAGCCAGGCGCTGTCCGCGTCACCACAAAAGCGCCGGATCCGGACAAGTGGGACGCGCAGAAATCGGTCAATGGCGCGACGCGTATTTTCAAATGCAAGCCGCTCGCTTGTTCCGACGCCGAGATCATTACCATCTTGTTCGCAAAGAGCCCGACGCGGCATCCGGACCCGCAGGCGCTCGACAAACTTGCCAAGGTCGATCTGCCGAAAAACATCCGCGCGGCGGACGCGGCGCGTGAGGTTCTCAGTGACGGCGACGCTAAGGTCGACACGTTGACCTCCAAGACCACGACCCTAAAGACCTATCCGGCGGTCGTGAACGAGAGCCGGTTCACACAGGCCAAGGCGGTTGTCTACTTCAACACCGCGCTGATCTTTGCCGGACCGGTCATGATCCGCGTCCAATCGGTGTCGCAGAACCGCGACTTGGCGCAAAGGACGCTGAACGAGTTCGTCGACGTCATGAAGATCGAGGAGGGGCCGCCGCTGGTGCCTGGCGCGGCCGAACCCTCCAACCCGGTGCCCGCGATATCGGGCAAGGAAGAACAGCTCTGATCCGAAAGAGTGCTGGCCGCCGGGCCTCGCGGCTCATTCCTGTCCGAAATTCCGCTCGGCGACCGTGGAAGCCGTGGTGTATTTGAGGTGACCGGAGGTTGCGGGAGGGCCGATTCATCCATATTGAAGGGGTGAATTTGCAGCGCCGAGCGCAAAGGCAGCCTTTCATGAAAGCCCGTGTCCAATGAAAGCCCGAGTGACGGTCACGCTGAAATCGGGGATTTTGGACCCCCAGGGCAAGGCCATCGAGGGCGCGCTGAAGACGCTCGGCGTGAACGGGGTGGCGAGCGTGCGCCAGGGCAAGGTCTTCGACATCGAAGTCGAAAGCGGCGACCGGGCGCAGGTGGAAGCCGCGCTGAAAAACGCCGCCGAGAAGCTGCTCGCCAATACCGTCATCGAGAATTACCGCATCGACGTCAGCGGATGAATGGGGCCGGCCCTAGAGCATGATCCGGAAAAGTGGAAGCCGGTTTTCCGAAAAGACCATGCTCCATCAAAATGCTAAAGCGCCCATATGATTCCATCTAAAGCAATTTCGCTCTAGCCAGTCTGAACCAAGATGAAATCAGCCGTCGTCGTCTTCCCCGGCATCAATCGCGAGCGCGACATGGCGCGCGCGCTACGGCTTGTCTCCGGCAAGGAGCCGGTGATGGTCTGGCATGCCGACACCGCGCTTCCGGCGGGCACCGATCTCGTCGTCATCCCCGGCGGCTTCTCCTACGGCGATTACCTGCGCTGCGGCGCCATTGCGGCGCGCGCGCCGATCATGGATGCGGTACGCGCCTTTGCGCAAAGAGGCGGCCTGGTGCTCGCGGTCTGCAACGGCTTTCAGATCGCCTGCGAGGCAGGGTTGTTGCCGGGCGTACTGATGCGCAATGCGCAGCTCCGCTTCATCTGCCGCGACGTTTATCTGCGCGTCGAGCGTTCCGATACGCCGTTCACGCGCGGCTACAATGCCGGCCAGGTGATCCGCGTTCCGGTCGCCCACGGTGAGGGCAACTATATCGCCGACGGCGAGACCATCGCGCGGCTCGAAGGCGAGGGCAGGGTGCTGTTCCGCTATGCGTCGCCCGATGGCATCGTCGATCCGAACTGGAATCACAACGGCGCCATGAACGGCATTGCCGGCATCATCAATGAGCACGGCAACGTGCTCGGCATGATGCCGCATCCGGAAAATCACGTTGAGCCCGCGATGGGCCGCACCGACGGCCGCGGCCTGTTCGCCGGGCTGGTCGATCATTTCAAGCTGGCGGCGTGACCGCCGCGCCCATTTTGATCAGCGGCAGGTCTTCGACATAGAGCGGCGCCTTGAGCTCGGGTTCGGCCGGCATGTGAAAATCCTGATCCCAGCTCGGATAGGAAAAATATTCCGCCGTGATCTTCTCCGGCGTCACCTCGAGCAGCGCGAAGGCGTGGTCGTAGAACTTCTGCAAATGCGAGCGGTAGTTCGAGACTTTGATCAGCGGCATGTTCTTGATGAATTTGGCCGCCTCGCAGCCTTTCGTCACGCCATAAGGCTCCTGCGCGACCAACTCTTCATAGGCGCTGCAGCCGATCAGGCGGCCTTTGCGCAGCGGCGGCACACCGGTCAGAGGCAAATTGTCCTCGAACATGATCAGGCAATGTTCATGGCCCCAGAACCACGCGGCGACGCGATCGAAATAGGGGTGGAAGATTTTTTGCAGCTTCGTGTTCAGGCAGGGAAGCCTGCCGCCGGGATGCAGCACTTCCTTGGCGGAGACCAGTTGATGATGCGATAGCAGAACAGTGGTGCCGGGAAACTGATCGAGCTTGTCGTAATGCCAGGCGATCTCGCTGTGAACGAGGCCGGGCCGCGAGGTGTTGATCGGGTTGCGATCGTTATAGCTCGTATCCATGCCAAGGAATTGCCAGCGATCGTCCGCCGTGCGCAGGCAGAAATAGCTCGCCTTCTGCTCGCAGCCCGGCAGCGTCTTATTGATCTCGCCGATCATTTGGTAAAAGCCGCGGCCGCCTGAATAATAATCGTGATTGCCAGGCAACGCGAAAAACGGCGGCCGCGTGATCTTGAGTTCGGCGACCAGCGCGTCGACGACATCGAGAACGTTCTGGCGGCATTCCTGCCACGTGCCGGAATAATAGACATCGCCGAGATGGATGATCGCATCGGGCTGAAGCTTTTTCAGCGCCTGGCGGAGCAGCGCGACATTGTCGGTCATGTGCGTGGCCCAATCGCCGATCAACAGCACCTTGCAGGTGCTCGGCAACCGGTAATCGATGACGCCATAGGACAGCGACGCCGGGCTTTGCTTGCGCCAGTCGTTATATTGCGGGAACCGCGCTTCGAAAGAGTAGCGAATATATTGGAACAGGCAGCTAAGCCAGCCGCGCCAATCGAGGTCGCCGTATCTGGCGATCAGGCCCCGGATATATTGCTTGGCCTCGGCCTCGACGGCTTGTTCGACGGAAGATGCGGCGGCCTGGCCTGCCGGGTGCCCTTCGTTTTCGGCCAGGGCCGCAGCCAGGCCGGTCGGCTTCGGCCTTGATCCGCGACGGGGTCTGTTCCGCGCCGTATTCGAGTCGTCGACATTGTCGTATTTGGCCGACTGCCAAATCGACATGTTGCGATCCCGGACCGGCGGATCGTGGCGCATCGGCATTCCCTTATTCGGCGCAGCGCATCGGCAAAAGCCGCGCAATCAGGGGTAGCACGCGCGCCTGGTTTTCGATAACCACAGGTACTGTATTTCAGCCCTGCGGGAATCCATCTATCTGACGAGGCACGAAAGCCGCATGACGGCCAGAGGGCCATTTGCCCCCGCCATAGGCAACGGATTTAAAGCCCCTTTGATGATTTCCAACGAGCCCGCCATCACCCCCGAATTGATCGCCCAGCACGGCCTCAAGCCGGACGAGTATGAGCGCATCCTCAAACTCATCGGCCGGGTGCCGAGCTTCACCGAGCTCGGCATTTTCTCGGCGATGTGGAACGAGCATTGCTCCTACAAGTCCTCACGCATCCATCTGCGCACGCTGCCGACCAAGGCGCCCTGGGTGATCCAGGGGCCGGGCGAGAATGCCGGCGTCATCGATATCGGCGACGGGCTTGCGGTCGTGTTCAAGATGGAGAGCCACAACCACCCGAGCTATATCGAGCCGTATCAAGGCGCCGCCACCGGCGTCGGCGGCATTTTGCGCGACGTCTTCACCATGGGCGCGCGCCCGATCGCCTGTCTCAATGCGCTGTCGTTCGGCGATCCCAAGAATCCGAAAACGCGTGCGCTGGTGTCCGGCGTCGTCGCCGGCATCGGCGGCTATGGCAATTCCTTCGGCGTGCCGACCGTCGGCGGCGAGGTGCGGTTCCATCGCCGCTACGACGGCAACATTCTGGTCAACGCCATGGCGGTCGGCATCGCCGAAAAGGACAAGATCTTCTACTCGGCGGCCTCCGGCGTCGGCATGCCGATCGTCTATCTCGGCTCTAAGACCGGCCGCGACGGCATCCACGGCGCCACCATGGCCTCGGCGGAGTTCGGCGCCGATGCCGAGGAGAAGCGGCCGACGGTGCAGGTCGGCGATCCGTTTTCCGAAAAGCTCCTGCTCGAAGCCTGTCTCGAAATCATGGCCAAGGGCTGCGTCATCGCCATCCAGGATATGGGCGCCGCCGGTCTCACCTGTTCCGCGGTCGAGATGGGCGCCAAGGGCGATCTCGGCGTCACGCTCGATCTCGATGCGGTGCCGTGCCGGGAAACCGGCATGAGCGCTTACGAGATGATGCTGTCGGAGAGCCAGGAGCGCATGCTCATGGTGCTCAAGCCGGAGAAGGAGAAAGAAGCCGAAGCCGTCTTCCGCAAATGGGGCTTGGACTTCGCCATTGTCGGCAAAACCACGCCGACCAAGCGCTTTGTCGTCCGCCATGCCGACGCGGTCATGGCCGACCTGCCGATCAAGGAACTGGGTGATGAAGCGCCGCTCTACGATCGCCCGCACAAGGACGGCGTAAAGCCACTGGTAATCGACGCGGCGTCGATCAAGCCGCCGATGAGCACCGCCGACGCTTTGGAGAAAATGATCGGCTCGCCGGATCTCTGCTCCAAGCGCTGGGTCTGGGAGCAATACGATCACGTCATTCTCGGCAATACCGTGCAACGGCCGGGCGGCGACGCCGCGGTGGTGCGCATCAACGAAGGCCCGAAGGCTTTGGCGCTGACCTCGGACGTGACGCCGCGTTATTGCGAGGCCGATCCGTTCGAAGGCGGCAAGCAGGCAGTGGCCGAGGCCTTTCGCAATATTTCAGCCGTGGGCGGCAAGCCGCTCGCCGTCACCGACAATCTGAATTTCGGCAATCCGGAGCGGCCCGAGATCATGGCCCAGCTCGTCGGCTGCATCCGCGGCATCGGCGAAGCCTGCAGGGCGCTGTCGTTCCCGGTCGTGTCCGGCAATGTGTCGCTCTACAACGAGACGAACGGCCGCGCCATTCTGCCGACGCCGACCATCGGCGGTGTCGGTGTGCTCGACGAATTCACCAAGTCCATGACGCTTGCCTTCGCCGCCGAAGGCGAAGCGATCATGCTGATCGGCGAGACGCGCGGCTGGCTCGGCCAGTCGGTCTATCTGCGCGAGATTTGCGGCCGTGAAGAGGGCGCGCCGCCGCCGGTCGATCTTGCCGCCGAGCTTCGGCACGGCGAATTCGTGCGCGGCCTCATTCGCGACGGCCTGGTGTCGGCGGCACATGACGTGTCCGATGGCGGTCTATTGGTCGCGCTCGCCGAAATGGCGATGGCGTCAAATGTCGGCGCCGTCCTGGAAGCGCCGGCCGGAACGTCCGCGCACGCTTTCTGGTTCGGCGAGGATCAGGCGCGCTATGTGGTGACGGCGCGGAATTCCGAGCCCATTGCCGAACGTGCGAAGAAGGCCGGCGTGCCCTTCATGCGGCTCGGCGCCACCGGCGGCCGTGTCCTCGCGGTCGCGGAGGAACGGCCGCTGCCGGTCGGCGATCTGAAAACGCGCTTCGAGAACTGGCTGCCGGCCTATATGGCGGGCAAGGCGTAGCTGCCAGGTCGGCCGCTAGTAGTTTCGAAACGGGTTCTTTACGACGCCCGTTGTCGCCTTTGTAAATGATTCAGTCAGGCTCTTTGTCTGTTCGCCGAATGCCTGAAATTGAGTTTGCATATATTCGGTCTGAATTCGAAGGGCGTCCTGAAAATCCTTCGCTTGCCCGAGCTTTTGCACGAACTTCTGAGCTTCGGCGATATTTCCTTCGGTGAAGCTCTTCATTTTGTCAGTTAGCTCGGTGTTGCCTAACGGATAAGATGAAAATGCCTTCTGAACAAAATCAAAGTACTGTTCCATTGCCCCACGAGTTTGATTCATAGTCTGTTCTACAGCGCGCTCCGCATTTTCATTGAAGTTTGCCAAAGTCAACTCCTGCCCAGGGTTTGATGCGAGCTATCAATATCCCTATGCAGTCTGTCCGCCTAGTGTCCGTTAGTGGAAGCTCAGCCGATAACCAGGAATTTGAGCCGCAGCAGCAGCTTATGCCCAAAAGCAGACGTCTCTACTGCGAAATCTGCACGAGGCTCGCCACCTTAACCTCGCCATCGGTAATGTAATGGTTGACGCGCTCGACGGGCAGATGTTGTCCGGCTTGATAAGACGCGATTTCTCCGATGACCCGGTTTTTCTCTAACTCAGCGATGATGTAATCGCGCTCAGCATTGGTATCGGCATCAGTGGCGTGGGTGATCTGAAATGTAAGTCTGGTGAGAGAGAAACCAGTATCTCTGGTGCCGGCTCCGACCCACAGCACATGCGCATTCCGCGCCGGCCGGTCGGTATTAAACCAGAAGTCGGGTACTCCGACCGTCGCCTCGGCACTTGGAAAACTCATCGCCCAGAACCTGATGTGATGACGCTTGCGTGGGCTGTCATCGATTGCCTTCTGAAAACCGATGTCTTGGCCGCGTCCGAGGAGATAGAGCGTACTGAACGGGGCGGTGGGATAGGCTGAGTTACAAACGAAGGCTCTGACCATGCGCCAAGAGCTTGCCAGACCTAACCGATCGGCCTCCGACCAGCCGGCGCTCGCAAAGGCGGCGTGAAGCTGTTGGAGCGTTCCGATAAGCACGAGATTGACAGGATCGCCGGGCAAGCCGTCGCCGGTAATCGTGTAGCGCGGTACGCGTTTGCGCTGCAGGACTTTAAGGCTCATGCGGACGGCGCGCGGGAGAATGACATACGCGCCAATTCCATAAGCGAAGATCACCGCCAGAATGGATGGCAGTCTGCGGTCCACGAAATTGAAGACAAAGACGATCAGCCAAACGCTCAAGACACCCAAACCCAGGATGAGCAACCGCCGCAATAAGCGTATCAGCGATCTCACGAGCGATGCCTCATGGTGGAGGTCTGCAACCTCACTTCAGGTCGACCGCATGCTTGGCTCACCGTATGTCTAAACTCAGCGCGTGGCGCGGGCGAGCGCCTGATAGCATTCCAGCGACAATTGCGGCGCGTGATCGGCAAGGCAGGACAGAATGCGCCCGCCGCCGATCGGGATGCCGCCGCACAGCGACTGCTGTTCGGCGCGGCATACCGCGAGAATCGCCAGAGCGTCCCGTGGCCGCATCGGCGGAATCGGCCCGAGCGGGGCGACAGCGGCCGCAGGCGCGCTCGCGGTAGGCGGTGCCGCTGCGGCCGGTGCGCTGCCGCCGCCGCCGCTAATGGCCGCAACCGCGCTGCGGCATGCACTCGACAGTCTCGCCGCGTTGCTCTTGAGGCATTGCAGTGCCCCGGCGCCGCCCGGCTGGACGCCGGAGCAATTCGCCATGAAATCGGAGCGGCACGCGGCGCGGATCGCCGATTTTTGTGCTTCGGTTGGCGGCGCCGCCGGAGCTGCGGAAGCTGCAGGCGGCGCCGCGGCCGGAGCGGGCTCGTGCGTGGCCGTCGATTTCTTGCTTGGCGCCGTTATCGGCTTTTTCTCGGGCGCGGCCGCCGGTGCCTGTGCCGCCGGCTGCGGTGAACCCTGGACCGCGGCCTGGCACGGCGGCGACAGATCGGCGGCGTTCGATTGCAGGCAAAGCAGAAGCTCGGGATTGTCCGGCTTGATCCAGGAGCAATGCGCCATGAAGTCGTTGAGCGTGCAGGATTGCCGCACCGTTTTGAGCTGAGCATCCGGTGTCTCAGCCGATTTCGGCGCGGGCTCGGCGGGAGATGCCGCCGCGGGCTTTGGCGCGGCTGGTTCGGCGGCAGGTGCAGGGGCGATAGCAGGAGCAGGCGCTTGCTGCGCCGGGACGACGGCGCTCACGGCAGTGTTACAGGCGGACGACAATTTCGCCTGATTTCGCAGCAAGCATTCCAGCGCTTCCTTGCCGCCGGGCGTGACGCTCGAACAATTGGCCATGAAGTCGGAGCGGCACGAGGCGCGGATCGCGTCACGCTGCGCTTGCGTCGGCTGTTGCGCCAATGCCGGGTCCAGGCCCAAGGCGAGAAGCGTGCTCGCAAGTAAAACCGGCCGGAACATGAAATCCTCCCTCACCACAAGCATCGGCGGCGGAACATGCATCGCACAATGGCCGTCGTCCAGGAGGCAGCCGCTACCTTTGCCCGTCCTTCCAGGCTCTTCCACACCCTTGCCACCTAGACCTATTCTGCTAAGCCAAGACGACGTTGGGGAGGACGACGCTTCGCCGGGAAGGGTGTCCAGCGAGGAGATGCGCTATGCCCATGGCGGCCAATGACATCGAGCGCCTGATCCGGACGCGCATTCCGGATGCCGAGGTGACGATCCGCGATCTCGCCGGCGACGGCGATCACTATGCCGCGACCGTCATCGCCGAATCCTTCCGCGGCAAATCGCGCGTCCAGCAGCACCAGATCGTCTATGAAGCGCTGAAAGCCGAAATGGGCGGCAAGCTGCATGCGCTGGCGCTGCAGACCGGCATCCCGGATCTGTGAGGGCAGCGGTACTCCATTCTCCCGCAGCGCTTAGCCCTGGAACGTCGTTCCGCCTGAGCTTATCCCCACAGGACGCCCATTATCCGCTGATTTTGCGCTCGATTTTGGCCGTGATTCTCGGCCATTTGGGTTTTGCGGAGCTTTTGCGGTACATATATTGCAAGGCTTCAGGGCGAGATTCGGCGCGGGAATAGCCGCGGCGGCAACAGGGATAACCGTGATGTCGATCGACCAATTCATCGATAACGAAGTCAAGGGTAACGACGTGGTGCTCTTCATGAAGGGCACGCCGCAATTTCCGATGTGCGGCTTTTCCGGCCAAGTGGTGCAGATCCTCGATTACCTGGGCGTCCCCTATAAGGGGCTCAACGTGCTCGAGAACGACGATCTGCGCGGCGGCATCAAGAACTATTCGAATTGGCCGACGATCCCCCAGCTTTACGTCAAAGGCGAATTCGTCGGCGGCTGCGATATTATCCGTGAAATGTTCCAGGCCGGCGAACTGCAGTCCTTGCTCAAGGACAAGGGCGTCGCGGTGAAGGAAAGCGCGGCGTAAAGCCACCGTTCGGCTGCTTCGCGAATACGAAGAGCCAAATTAGAAAGCCCGGAATCCATATTCACTTTCGGTGCGTCACACCGTCGGTGAATATGGATTCCGGGCTCGCTGTTTTCAGCGATGCGGAAGGAGCGACCGTTACCGCGAGTAATATTCGACGACGAGGTGCGGCTCCATGACGACGGGGTAGGGCACGTCGGCCGGGCTCGGCACGCGCGCCAGTTTGGCCGTCTGCTTGGAGTGATCGACCTCGATATAGTCGGGCACGTCGCGCTCGCCGAGCGCATTGGCCTCGAGCACCAGCCCAAGCTGCTTCGACTTCTCGCGGACCTCGATCTCGTCGCCGACCTTGACCTTGTAGCTCGCGACGGTGACCCGCTTGCCGTTCACCTTGATATGGCCGTGGCTGATGAATTGGCGCGCGGCGAAAACGGTCGGTACCAATTTGGCGCGGTAGATCACGGTATCGAGGCGGCGCTCCAACAGGCCGATCATGTTGGCGCCGGTGTCGCCCTTGAGGCGGCGCGCTTCGTCATAGATGCCGTGGAATTGGCGTTCCGACAGGTTGGCGTAGTAGCCCTTGAGCTTCTGCTTGGCGCGCAATTGCACGCCATAGTCCGACAGCTTGCCCTTGCGGCGCTGGCCGTGCTGGCCGGGGCCATATTCGCGTTTGTTCACGGGCGACTTCGGGCGGCCCCAGATATTCTGGCCCATCCGACGGTCGATCTTGTACTTCGCCTGGTGGCGCTTGGTCATTCGCGTCCTCGTTGAGGTAAGTAATGTTTGAGGATCGCGCCCTCCTACTGTTCACCCCTTGGGGGTGAACCGACAGGTCTGTGGCCGAAGCGCCGGCCGAAACCACGGGTCGCGAAACACGACGCGGGCCTTTGGGCATGATCCGGAAAAGTGGAAACCGCTTTTCCGAAAAGATCATGCCCCGCAAAACAGTAAGAGCGAAAATCCAGGGATTTTAGCTCTGGCCCGCGAAGTGGGCGGTTTCTAGGGAAAAAGCCCTCTTGTGTCAAACGGCCCGGCAAGGGACCGTGGATCTGGATCGCCGACGGCGAGGCCTAGGACGTGGCCAAGTGCTTCGCCCGCATGGGCTTCAGCACGGCAATGGCCAGGAACGCGGTGACGGCATCGAGCACCGCCACCACGATGAAGACGGCGGTCCAGCTTCCGGTCTGCTGCTTCAGGAAGGCCGCCGCGGGGCCGGCGAGAATCGAGCCGACGCCTTGAGCGATATAGAGGAAGCCGTAATTGGTCGCCGCATATTTCGGCCCGAACGTGTCGGTCAGCGTCGAGGGAAACAGCGAAAAGATTTCGCCCCAGCCGAAGAACACGAGCCCGCTCAGGACCACGAACATAGCCGGCTGATTGATATAGGCGAACAGGACCAGGATGGCGGCGCATTCGAGCGAGAACGCGAGCGCCATCGTGCCCTCGCGGCCGATATGGTCCGACACCCAGCCGAAGAACGGCCGGGTCAAGCCGTTGGTGACGCGCGACAGCGTCAGCGACAGCGGCAGCGCCGCCAAGCCGAACACCAGCATATTGGCGACGCCGAAATCCTTGGCGAAGGGGCCGACATTGAAGACGACCATCAGGCCCGAGGTCGACATCATGCTCATCATGACGAAGAGCAGATAGAAGACCGGGCTTTTCAGCATTTCGCTCGGCGAATAACTGCGGCGCGCCTGAGGAACGGCGGCGGCCGGCGCCGCGCTCGCGACGTGATAATTGTCGGGCGGCGTGCGCAGCCATTGCGCGGCGAGGATGCCGATGACGCCCTGGATCACGCCCCAGACGATAAAGGTCTGCGCATAGCCCGCGCTTTTGATCATGCTGTCGATCGGGAAGCTCGTGAAGAAAGCGCCGAAGCCGTAGCCGGCAGCGGCGAGGCCGGTGGCAAGCCCGCGCCGGTCCGGAAACCAGCGCACCATGAGCCCGATAATGCCGACATAGATGATGCCGGTGCCGAACCCGCCGAGCACGCCATAGGTGAAATAGAGTGCCCAGAGACTGTTGGCATAGGCGGACAGGATCCAGCTGCCGCCGGACAACAGCGCGCCCAAGGAGATCAGCAGGCGCGGGCCGAAGCGGTCGACCAGATAGGCCTGAAACGGCGAGAACCAGGTTTGCAAAATGACCAGCAGCGAAATGGTCCATTGCAGCTCGGCGAGCGACGTGCCGAGTTTCTGATTGAGCGGGCTGGTGAACAGCGTCCACACATATTGTGGGCTCGAGATCGCCATCATGGCGATGACGCCGAGCACAAGCTGGCTCCAGCGGTTCGACTGCCGAGTCACGGTCTCGGCCGGAATGGCGATTGTCATGGATCTAGCTCCTCAGATCAGACTTTCCCGGCCTTTGGCACCCAAGAAAAACACCGGATATCGATGGATCATCCATAAGGTCGCAGGAACCGGCTTGGAGTAAAGCCGATATTCGGGGCAGAAGCTGATCTGAAAATAAGCAGCGCTCAGTGCGTGGCGGATTTTTTGGTGTCGCTCAGAGCAATACCAAAATGTCGCAGCGCCTTTTCCGGCGCTCGGCCGGACGTGAAAATCGCGCGCGTGGCGCCTGCGCCGGCGGCCGGCGCTTCGTCTCTCAGAAGGCTAACGACACGGCGCGCGATGGCCGGCGCCGGGTCGATGAAATTCACCGGCCAGGGGCTCAGCTCCTGCAGCCGGCCGAGCAGCAGCGGGTAATGCGTGCAGGCGAGCACGATCGTGTCGGTGCGCGCGCCGTCGTCGCGAAAGCACGGCGCGATCTCTTCGCGCAATTCGTCGTCGCTTGCCGGCGTGCCGGACAATTCGGCTTCGGCCAAGGCGGCAAGCCGCTTGGCGCCGACCAGCGTCACCTCGCAACCCTGCGCATAATCGCGAATAAGCGCGCGGGTATATTCGCGCTTCACCGTCGCCTCGGTGCCGAGCACGGAGACGCGCCGCGTCGACGAAGACGCGCACGCCGGCTTGATGGCCGGCACGGTGCCGACAAAGGGCAGCGTGAAGGTCTTGCGCAGGTCCGGCAGCACGATGGTCGAAGCGGTGTTGCAGGCGATGACGACCAGATCGGGCCGATGCGCCTCGATGAGATCGCCCATCAGGCCGACCAAGCGCTCGACCAAAGTCGACGCCGTCAGGGCGCCGTAGGGGAACGCCGCGTCGTCGGCCACATAAAGGAAATCGGCGTCAGGCCGTACCGCGGCGATCTCACGATAGACCGTGAGCCCGCCCAGCCCGGAATCGAAAACGAGGATCGATTTACGTGCCGCCATCACGCGACACATGCCACGAGCCGCGAGGGCTCTGCAATCGCGGAGCGGCGGTCAGGCCGGAAGTGAGGCTAAAGGTCAGGAACCGTCAGGCCGTCAGGCTTTCGACCAGCCGCGGCCCCTCCTTAGGGGGGGCGTTGATTTGTTCCTGCCGCTTAGGGCGGTCGATCACCGGCGCGACGAGCCCGCTCACAGCGGTGAAGGTGAGAATAAGGATCACCGCCAGATTGCCGTCATGGAATTTGGCAAAGGCCACGGCGCCCATCAGATAGGACCAGAACGGGAAGGCGATGGTCGAGACCACCGCATTGGTGATCCAGGCGTCGCCGTCCTCGCGCACATACCAGCAGAACACCGGCGTCAGGATCAGGCCGGCGATCAGTGCCAGGACCGCGATCGACGTCACGGAAAATCCGGCCATGGTCGCGGTGTCGCCGCCGGCAATCATCGCCTGCGAGAGAATGGCGTTCACCAGCATGGAGAAGCCCAGCACTTCAGCCGGGACATATTTTACCGTGCGCAGCAGATAGTCGTCACCGGGCACCGCCTCGGTTATCGACCTGGGCCGCGCCTGAGTCTGAAACATGCCGCCGAAATCGCCGCCGCCGGTTTGCGCCGGTTCGGCGCTCGGCAAAATCGGCTTGCGCACCAGGCGCCCCATGATCGTCTCCCGTCCGGAATTTGCATTTGCTGATGAAAGCGTATGTCAGGCGGGCGAGTCGGACAAGCGACAGTTCCCGGCCTTTTGACGATATTCGCTCTGAAAAAGCCTGCGGATGCAGCCAGGAGGGCGTCAGGCGCGGCCGAAGACACGTTTGAAGATCGTGTCGACATGGGCGAAGTGGAAATCGAGATCGAAATTGGCGGCGAGTTCGTCCTCGCTCAGATATTTACGCACGTCCGGATCGGCCTTGAGGAACGCGAGGAAGTCGCCTTCGCCGGCCCAGACCCGCATCGCGTTGCGCTGCACCAGGCGATAGGCATCCTCGCGCGCGGCGCCTTTCTGCGTCAGGGCCAACAGCACGCGCTGCGAATGCACCAGGCCGCCGAGAAGGTCGAGATTCTTTTTCATGGTCTCGGGATAGACCACGAGCTTGTCGATGACGCCGGAGAGGCGGGCCAGCGCGAAATCGAGCGTCACCGTGGCATCCGGTCCGATCATGCGCTCGACCGACGAATGCGAGATATCGCGCTCGTGCCACAGCGCGACGTCCTCCAAAGCCGGCATCACATAAGCGCGCACCATGCGCGCGAGCCCAACGAGATTTTCCGACAGCACCGGATTGCGCTTGTGCGGCATGGCCGACGAGCCTTTTTGCCCGGCGGAGAAATACTCCTCGGCCTCCAGCACTTCGGTGCGTTGCAGGTGACGGATCTCGATGGCGAGCCGCTCGACCGACGATGCGACGACGCCAAGCGTGGCGAAATACATGGCGTGGCGATCGCGCGGAATGACCTGGGTCGAGACCGGTTCGACCGTGAGCCCCATCTTGTCCGCGACATAGGCTTCGACGCGCGGATCGACCTGCGCGAACGTGCCGACCGCGCCGGATATCGCGCAGGTGGCGATTTCCTTGCGCGCCATGGCGAGGCGATCTTTGGCGCGCGAGAATTCGGCGAAGGCGACGGCGAGCTTGAGCCCGAACGTGGTCGGCTCGGCGTGGATGCCGTGCGAGCGGCCGATCGTCGGGGTGAACTTATATTCGCGCGCGCGCCGTTCGAGCGCGGTGAGCAGCGTCTCGACATCGGCAATGAGAATGTCGACCGCGCGCACGAGTTGCACGTTGAGGCAGGTGTCCAGAACATCCGACGAGGTCATGCCCTGGTGGACGAAACGCGCTTCGGGGCCGACGATTTCGGCCAAGTGCGTGAGAAAGGCGATGACGTCGTGCTTGGTCTCGCGCTCGATTTCGTCGATGCGGTCGATGTCGAATTCGGCGATCTTGCCCTTGTCCCAGATTTTCTTCGCCGCTTCCTTCGGGATCATGCCGAGCGTGGCCATGGCGTCGGCGGCATAGGCCTCGATCTCGAACCAGATGCGAAACCGCGTCTGCGGCGTCCAGATCGCCGCCATCTGCGGTCGGGAATAGCGCGGAATGGTCACGCCGCTTCTCCCCGCGCCAGGGCCGCGGCATTGCGGATGGCGGCGATATTGGTGCGATAGGAGTCCGGCGTGCGGTCCTTGAACACGGCGGAGCCGGCGACGAAGGCATTGGCGCCCGCGCGTGCCGCCTCGGGCGCGATCTCCGGCGTGATGCCGCCGTCGATTTCGATGTCGATCGGGCGGCCGCCGGCCAGGTCGCGGATCATGGTACGGATATTGCGCACTTTCTCGAGCGCGCCGGGAATGAACTTTTGTCCGCCGAAGCCGGGATTGACCGACATGACCAGCACAAGATCGACCATGCCGATCAGCGGCTCGATACACACTTCCGGCGTGCCGGGATTGAGCGTGACGCCGACCTTCTTGCCGAGCGCGCGGATCGCCTGCAGCGAGCGGTGGATATGCGGACCGGCCTCGACATGCACGGTGATGATGTCGGACCCGGCTTTGGCGAAGGCTTCGAGATAAGGATCGCACGGCGCGATCATCAGATGCACGTCGAGTGGCTTCTTGGTGTAGGGCCGGATCGCTTTGACGATGTCCGGGCCGATCGAAATGTTCGGCACGAAATGGCCGTCCATGACGTCGACATGAATCCAGTCGGCGCCGGCCTGATCCACGGCGCGGACCTCTTCGCCGAGCTTGGCGAAGTCGGCGGCGAGGATCGATGGGGCGATGATGAGCGGGCGCGACATTTCCTGGTCCGGAATAGCCGTTTGTGGTTCGCGTAACACGCTGCCCCCTCGCGGGCAAACCACGCTGTTATTAACCGGCCAAACGCCGCAAAGCATCGGCAAGACTTGCCGGGCGGCGGCAAATTCGCGCCCTCGTTCGACGACGCGCGATTCGAAAACATGATCTTCTTCATAGCCTTAGCCCACGGCCCGGCACTTGCATCGCGCCTTCCGGCGGAAGCGTTGCCGCCGGCGCCGCAAGCGGCGGGTCGCGTATCACGGAGTAGGTCATGTCAGCGTCAGTCAATTCAACGAGCAATCCTTACGCTTATCTGCAGTCGCTCTGGCAGCAGGATTCGCAAGCCAGCAGCACGTCCACACAGTCCGATCCGTTGTCGGCGCTGTTCGCGGCGCTGGGCCAGGGCAGCGGTGGCGGCAGCAGTTCGTCGTCGTCCTCGACCGGCTCAAGCGGGGCAACCGCATCATCGGCCGGCGGACCGCAATTCGGCCCGCAGACCCTGCAGGCGCTGTTCTCGCTGCAAGCCAATGCCGCGGACGGGCAATCGTCCGGCGCGCAAGGCGGCGACGTCGGCGATTCCGGGGATTCAAGCGACGCCAGCGGCTCGACGCAGCAGGCGCAGCAAGGCGAGGGCCACCATCACCATCATCATGGCGGCGGCGGCATCGAAAGCCTGCTGCAAATGCTCGATGCGTCGACCAGCGGCGCGACCGCGCAGACCGCGGCCAACAGCAACGGCTCCTCGACCACCACCATCGACTTCAGCGACGGCTCGAGCGTTTCGATGACCACGGCGCCGGGCAGCACGTCGTCGTCGACCACATCGGGCGGCACCGGCACGTCGGATAATTCCTCGACCGCGGGCGCTACGAATGTCGCCGGGAATAATCTCCTCGAGCAATTGATCCAGATGCAGGCGCAATTGCTCAACGCCACGACGCCGCAGAGCATCGCGACGGCTTGACGTCATCTGCATTCACAAAGTTTTGTTGCGTCTGGATAGCGCAGCGATATCAATGGGCCTCCCAAACCTAACCGTTGGGGGCGCGTGCTGGGGATCACTGGGTCATTCAGCGTGACTATCTAACTGGCGGATCCGCAACCGTTCAATGGGTTTCATCGTCGGCCCTTCCGGACCGACGCGCGGCTCCGACAGTCAAGCAGCGCCGTCTTCCCTAAGCAGGGCGAAAAGGCCATCGACCGCTGTTCGCGGAGTACCAGATACCCGGTAGCAGTCGGATGCTCTCAACAGCAATTGATGTTGTCCACCCGACAACTCGTACTCGAGTCCTTGAATGATCGTGGTCGCGCCCTGACGCATTTGCTCGTCGCTCCATTCAACGACGCGCGACTTGGCTTGAGCCACGGCCGAGGCTGCCTGCGGTAGATAGAGATAGCCAAGACTGATAACCTAATCGCTTCCTACAAGAATCTCTTGAATGGATAGATCGCGGCGAAACCTTAAATGTCCCGAACTCGGGAGAAAGTGCACCGACGGGCGCTGCACCGTGGAAATTTGCTGCGAGCGGGAACGAATTAAAGCGGCAACCGCCAAAGAAACCATAGAGAGGCCGCGCCGCCTACAAGCCGCAAATGATCGCGCGTTTCTCGCTCGCTATTTCGACCGCTGGCGTGGCCACCGATAGAGCCGCTTCTAAATCAGATGATAAAATGCGAAGGCTGCCAAAAGAAATAAGGCGATCATTTTAGCTTCGCGCCAAATATCCCACGAGGGCTTTCAATAAGCTGAAATCAACGTTGCGGGCAGCCAGCCGATTCCGGCAAGAAGCAAGTTATTCCAGCTTCCGCCCGCTCGATATTTATTTACGAAAAGCACTGATCTTAGGGGATCTGATAAATCACGGCGGACGAAGAAAAATCCCGTTACTGCGTAGGCCACGACAATCGCAAGCAGCAGTTTCATCACACCCCTCTAGGCGGGTTTTCTTTTTGCCTTTGGTGGATGTGACACTTTCTTAAAAGCCCGATCCGCGCCTTCCTTCGTCTCGTCTGCCTCTGCTTCGCGAGCGGCTTCTAGAAAACGCTTGTATTGCGCTGGATCGTCGGGCTTCGGCTTCGATTTGGCGACCATGTAGCCGCTATATCATGCTTCGGCTTCATCCCTCAACGCGCGAAGGATGAAAGCCACAAGTTCCTCTTTAGTCCTGATTGGCGGCTTCGCTGAGATTAGTTGTTTGATACGTGAGGCGCTTGCCGCGCGCGCCCTGGACGGCAATCGCTTCGCGCTGCACGTCATTGATGCCTAGCTTGGCGCGGGTGTTCATGCGGAAATCAAACTCCGCCAGATAGCGGTTAAAATGTTTGGCATCGACGTGCTGATAGGTGCCGATCAGTCCACGCTTGAACACGCTAAAGAAGCCTTCGAGCGTGTTGGTGTGCACGTCATCGCGTGCCCATTCGTACTTGGAATGGTCGACGCTTTCATGTTCGGCCACGTTGGCGAGCAAATAGGGACGGCCCTTATCCGTAACGAGGCGGCTTTTGCGGTCAATGTTCTGATTGACCATGATCTCAATGCCGCGATGGTCGATGACCATGGAACGGATCGGGCCATCGCGCTCTACAAGCGCCAGAACGCTAGTGTGAGGCCGCTTGCGGCCCGAACCGCGCTTCGTCTTGCGCGAATTGGTGACGTAGGTTTCGTCTGCTTCGACCGTCTTGCCTTCACCACCGATCCGGCCAGGATTTGCAGGCGTCATCATTTCCCGGATGCGATGCGAAAGGTGCCACGCCGTCTTAAGACCGCAGCCAAGCATCCGCTGAAGCTGGCGCGTAGAGATGCCCTTCTTGGACGCGCAAAGCAGGTGGATCGCCTGAAGCCACATCCGCAGGGGAAGGTGGCTGTCTTCAAAAATCGAATCCTTGCGCACCGTAAAGGCCGGGCCACGGCAGGCGTAGCACTTGCGCAGACCGACTTGCACGACGCCTTCGGGGTTCTTCTTGCTCGGCTTGGAACGGACACCTTCAAGACGGCCGATCTTTTCAGCCGTCGATCCGCAATGCGGGCAAACCGGGCCTTCCGGCCAAAGCTGGTCTTCGACGTAATCGAAGGCGGCTTCTTCGCTAAAGAACCGGGGATCGGAAAGGACGGGCTTGGCCATGGCTAATCTCCAATAAAATCAGCCTATATCTAGCCGTTGGGTAAGTCAAGTGAAACATCGCCAGTAGGATTTTGTCACTGAAACAGTGACTGATGTCAATATAACAGTGACGGCACGAGGTGAGACAGGCGGTGGCCTCCGGCCTTGATTGCGGCCGGAAAGAACAGAGATATCAGGCGCGTCCCGATCGCGTGAGACCGGGGCGCGGGCTCGGCATTTTGCATAGCGCTTCGGATATCGCTCCCCTACCGCTGGGTCGAGTTGTCCGGCGGTGGAGGTTGGTGTGGCACGTACCGATGTCATTGTCCTGGGCGCCGGCATCGTCGGCACGTCGATCGCGGCCTGTCTCGCCAGGAAGGGCCTTGCCGTCGCACTGATCGACCGCGGCGGGCCGGGTGAGGCGACGTCTTACGGCAATGCCGGCATCATCGAAGGCAACACAATCTTCCCGGCGGCGTTTCCGTCGGATTGGGGCGAAGTGCTTCGCATCGCGCTCAAGCGCTCGCCGATTGCCAATTATCACCTCGCATTCCTGCCGCAGGTCGCGCCGTGGCTTTTGGCTTTCCGCGCCGCCTCGCGGCCTGAGCGCCTCGTCGAAACCGCGCAGCTGATGCGGCCGCTGATGGCGCAGGCGGTGGCGGAGCACGAAGCGCTTGCGGCCGAAGCGGGCGCGACGCGTTATCTCCGCCACACCGGCTGGCTCAAGCTTTACCGGACCGACAAATCCTTTGCCGGCGTCGCGCGCGAGCTCGAGCTCGCCGCGAAATTTTCCATTGCCAATGTGCCGCTCGCTGCCGATGCGGCGCTTAAGCTTGAGCCGTCGCTGGCGCCGGTGTTTCGCCATGCCGTGCATTGGACCGGCGCAGTGAGCGTCAGCAATCCGCTGGCGCTGACCCGCGCCTATGCCGCGCGCTTTGCCGCGCTTGGCGGATTGAGCTTCAGCGGCGAAGCGCGCACGCTGCACCGTAACGGCGCCAACTGGCGTGTGGATACGTCGGCTGGCGCACTCGATGCCGGCAATGTCGTGGTCGCGCTCGGGCCGTGGATCAAAGACCTGCTCGATCCGCTCGGTGTGAAATTGCCGCTCGCGGTCAAGCGCGGCTATCACCGCCATTTCCGCGTTCGAGGTAATGGCGCCCAAGGCAATGCCACGCTGAGCCGTCCGGTGCTCGATGCCGACAACGGCTATGTACTGACGCCGATGGAGCAGGGCATCAGGCTCACCACCGGCGCCGAATTCGCCGCCCGCGACGCCAAGCCGACGCCTGTGCAATTCGACCGGCTGATGCCGGCGGCGCGCGCGTTGTTTCCGCTCGGCGAAGCAGTCGAAGCGCAGCCGTGGATGGGGTCGCGTCCGTGTTTTGCCGATTCGCGTCCGGTCATCGGCCCTGCACCTGGGCAGAGCGGGATGTGGCTCGCCGGCGGCCACGGCCATTGGGGATTGACCTTGGGAGCGGTGACCGGGCGGCTGATCACCGAAATGATCACCGGCGCGACGCCGTTCTGTGATCCGAAGCCTTACAGCGCGGCGCGGTTCAAGCGGTGAGCGCGGTCACTCGCTGATCGTCTTGACGACGCTCGATTCCGGCCGCGTGTTGTTGGTGGACGAGAACTTGTCCTGCGCTTTGACCATGTCGTCGTATTTCGCGATCGTCGTCACCGGCGCATTCGGCACCATGTGAACGATCTTGTAGCCGTTCGCCTTGAGCTGCGCGAGCAGTTGCGGCATCGCTTCCGCCGTCCCCTTCTGGAAGTCGTGCATCAGCACGATACCCTTGCCGTTCTTTTCCAGCTTGGTGAGCACCGATTTGATGACGTCGTCGGGCTTGTGGATCTTGAAGTCGAACGAGTCGATGTCGGTCGAGAACGTCGCGATATTGCGCGTGCCGAGATAAGTGATCAGATCCGGCGGCTGCTGCAGATCGGGAAAACGGAAGAACGGCGCGATCGGTCTGCCGGCGGCCATCGTCACGGCGCTGACGCCCATTTCGATCTCTTGCTTCGCCTGCTCGATGTCCTTGGCGTAGGGGTTCTTCGCCAGATCCTTGTGCGACCAGGTGTGGCTGCCGACGGTCATTCCGGCTGCGACCAAAAGCTTGGTCAGGTCGGGGCGCCAAGTGGCGTGTTCGCCAATCTCGAAGAACGTCGCCTTGAGGCAATTGTCCTGCAGCGCCTTGAGCACGGCCGGCGTGTTCTCCGGCCACGGCCCGTCATCGAAGGTCAGCACGACTTCCTTGTCGCGCAGGAAGTCATATTGCTTGAAATGCTCGGTGCCGAAGGCCGGGCCGCCCGTGGTGTCGATCTGCACGACACGAGAAATGCCGAGCGCATTGGGATTGCTGCATTGCGAGGCAGAGGTCGGCGCTGGAGCCGGGGCCGGCGTCTGCGCGGCGACAGCGGCCGGTGCAGGCGCCGGCGCATTTTGGGCAACAACCAGCGGCGCCGGACCGCGGAGCGCGGGCGTCGCGTCCGAAACCGCATCCGAAACGACCGGTCCGCGCGGCGCGGCCGCCGCGACGATCACGGGCGGCGCGCTTGTGCCTTTGGCCGGCGAGATGAGATGCGTCGCAAGCGCGAGAAGGGAGGTGGGACCAGCCTCTTTCTGGGCCGCGACAACACCAAATGCCGCGAGACCCAAGGTCATCAGCGTTGCGATGACAATCACGACAACGCGCATCGTTACCTCCGCGGCACATCCACAACAACAGGAGAGCTTTGCGAGTGAAAGCGCATTCCGTCAACGAGTCAACGGCAACCACCTTTCATTCAGGTAAAGCTTTGCGTGAAGACTCGCATTGTAGTTTCACCATCAATGTATGTACCTGAAATGTGCAGGAAATTTGTAGTTTTAGCGACCGAATTGGTCCTCCCAGGACGGCATTGCGCCGGGCAGCGATAGCGCCCGCGCGGTAAACACGCCGCGGGCGATAGCCCGCGCCACGACATTGGCCGCAAGCGCGCCAATGGCCGTCAGACTGAGAGTTCCATCGGGCAACGGCCGCCGCCCGGTCGCAGCCGTGAACACGACATCGCCGTCGAGCGGGCTATACACAGGATAAATCGCGCGCGACAGGCCGGATTGCGCCATGATGGCGAGCCGCTTGGCCTGGACCTTGGTCAAAATCGCATCGGTGGCGACGACGACAAGCGTAGTGTTTTCACGCGGCGCGCCCTTGGTGACCGGTTCCAATGCCCGCTGCGGCAGTTGCGCGGGAAAACCGCGGCCGCCGAACTCGCCGTCGACTTCGAAGGGCGCCGCCCAGAACCACGGCCCGCCACCGACAACGACGCTGCCAGCGGCATTGACCGCGGCGAGAGCGCCGACGGTGAAACCGTCGCGGGTTTGCGCCGAGGCGGAACCGATGCCGCCTTTGCAGTTCACGGTCGTCGCGCCGGTGCCGGCGCCGACGCTGCCGAGCGCAAAGTCCTGCCCGGCGCTCGCCGCCGCCGTATAGCCGAGCTCGCGATAGGGCGGAAACTGCCCCCAGTTCTTGTCGCCGGCGCCCAGCAGATCGAACAGGATCGCCGCCGGCACGATCGGCACCCGCGCCGTGCGCACCACAAAGCCGCGGTTCTGCTCCCTCAGCCAGGCCTGCACCCCTGATGCGGCATCAAGGCCGAAGGCCGAGCCGCCGGACAGCGTGATGGCGTCGATGCCGCTGACGGTCTGCGCCGGATCGAGCAGTGCGGTTTCGCGCGTGCCCGGCCCGCCGCCGCGCAGGTCGATCGAGCCGACCGCGGGCTCGTCGAAAATCACCGCCGTCGCGCCGGAGCCGAGGCGGGTGTCTTCGGCATGGCCGACACGGAGTCCGGGCACGTCAGTGATGAGATTGCGCATAGGCTACTTTAACCTTTCTTCGCGGCCGTCGCCCCTGGATTGCTGCATTCAGTCCGCCTCGCAATGACGTGACCCGCGAGTGAGCGGTAACGGTCTTGCCAGCGCCATCCCGGCCGGTGCATTTCTCCGCCCATGAATGTCACCGTCGCCGCCGCGCTGGTCGCAGGCATGTTGAGCTTCCTGTCGCCCTGCGTGTTGCCGCTGGTGCCGCCTTATCTCGTCTATCTCACCGGCACTTCGATCGAACGGCTTGCCGATGCGGAGCCGCAGGCGCGGGTCAAGCGCGAGACCATCATCGCGGCGCTGCTGTTCGTGCTCGGCTTCTCGACGGTGTTCGTCGCGCTCGGCGCCGGCGCCAGCGCCATCGGCGGTTTGCTGCGCGCTTATTCGAGCGAACTCGCGATCGTCGCCGGCATTGCCATCATCGTCATGGGTTTGCACTTCCTCGGGCTGACGCCGATCGCCTGGCTGATGCGCGAGAAGCGGATGGCGATGGCCAAGCCGGTCGGTCTGTGGGGTGCCTACGCGATGGGGCTCGCCTTCGCGCTCGGCTGGACACCCTGTATCGGTCCGATCCTCGCTGCGATCCTCGCGGTCGCGGCGTCGGAAGCGACCGTGGTCAAAGGCGCCGGCATGCTCGCGGTCTATTCGCTCGGGCTTGGCGTGCCGTTTCTGCTCGCGGCCTTCGCGGTCGGGCCGTTCGCCGCGTTCCTGACGCGCTTCAAGGCGCATCTCGGCCTGGTCGAGAAGGCGATGGGCGGGCTTTTGGTGCTGACGGGAATCGCTTTTTTGACCGGCACGGTGAGCGAAGTCAGCTATTGGCTGCTCGACGCGTTTCCGGCGCTCGGCAAGATCGGGTAGGGCGTCGGGTCAAACGCCCTCCGGACAGGCTGCAGCAACTTGGATGTTTATGCGTTGGAGATTTGGCGCGTGGACAAGGCGGTCGGCGCTGTCAGGCGCAAAACATCCATAATTTTGGCCAGCGAAACACGTGTTCACACCGCCCCACCCGGTTCATCGTTGGATCAAGTCCGATCTTTTTTTAATAGTGTCAGGAGTTGGCCAACGCCAATTACGAATACGAAAGACGCCACCAGCCAGAAATAGAGCTTTTCTCGGGTAGCCCAGGGAAGAAATAAGAAGGTCAAAAATGAGAATGCGATTGCTGCGAATTTAGCGCGTGAAGCTAGGCTTCTTTCGTGAGGTCCAGGAGTAGGAGCCGAAGCAGCAATTGAACGACGTGGATTGCTGCTCATCAAGTTCTGCGCCCCGCCAGCCTCCGTGCGTCTAAATAACCGGTAATAGAATAATGCGGCACTTGCGCCGATCAGTATGCCGAGAAAAATACATCCTGGCAGCACTAGCGGCGAAGTGAAAATAAACATCAGCAGTTCATTATCGCCGGAACCAGCTTCGGAAGGATTTCTAATCGTTAGCTTCTCTGCGAGACCAAACAATACCAAAGTCGATATTACCGTTACCGCGACACCGACGAGTGCTGTAAGAAATCGATCAGACCAATTCATGCGATTAATTCAACAGAGATGGCTTCTGTAGAGCCGCGTATCATTCCAAATAATAACTAGAATCCGTAATGCGCCGCACTACGGACGTTGTGAGTAACTCGAAATAGACGGCTCTCCCGCCTATTTACATCTTCGTGCAATCCGAATTCGGACACTGCACATAGGTCACCCGCCCGCTCGGATCCTTCTTCCACAGATACATCACGTAATCGAGCTTGGTGAGATCGCCCTTCTTGTCGAAGGACAGATCGCCGAGCACGGTGTGGAATTTCATGCCGGAATGCATCTTGTCGGCGACTTTCTTCGGGTCGAGCGACTGCGCGGCTTCGGCCGCTTGTTTGATGACCTGCACGCCGGCGTAACTGTAGAGCGTGTAGGCTTCCGGCTCGAAATTCTTGGCGCGGAATTCCGCGACCACGGCCTTGGCGTCGGGATTGTTGCGCGGATCAGGACCATAGGTCATCAGCGAGCCCTCGACGCCGGGCCCGCCGACCGCGGCGAATTCGTCTGAGGTAATGCCGTCGCCGCCCATCAGCGGCGCGGTGACGCCCTGGTCGCGCATCTGCCGCACGATCAATCCGCCTTCGGTATAGAGGCCGCCGAAATAGACGAGGTCGGCGCCCGATTGCTTGATCTTCGACACCAGTGCCGAATAATCCTTCTCGCCGGTATTGATGCCCTCATAGAGCACTTCGGTCATGCCGCCGGCATTGATGGTTTTTTTGGTCTCGTCGGCGAGGCCCTTGCCGTAGGTGGTCTTGTCGTGGACCACAGCGATCTTCTTGCCCTTGAAGTGAGCGAGAATGTAGTCGCCGGCGACCTTGCCTTGCTGGTCGTCGCGGCCGCAATCGCGGAAGATGTTCCACATGCCGCGCTCGGTCACCATCGGATTGGTCGAGGCCGGCGTGATTTCGAGGATGCCGTTCTCCTGATAGACCTCCGACGCCGGCATGGTGACGCCGGAATTGTAATGGCCGATGACGAATTTCACGCCGGAGCCGGCGAAATTATTCGCGACCGACACGCCCTGTTTGGGATCGGAGACGTCGTCGCCGTAGGACAACACGATTTTCTTGCCGAGAATGCCGCCGGCGGCATTGATGTCGGCGGCGGCCTGGTCGACGCCGTTCTTCATCTGCGCACCGGTGGCGGCGCTCGGCCCGGTGATAGGCCCGCCCATGGCCATTTTGACCTGCGCCTGCGCGGTTGCCGCGCAAGCGAAAGCAAAGCCGAACGCAAGCGCCTGCGTCAGACCGAGCGTGGTAATCCTGTTCATTCGTTTTCCCCTCGCAATGACCGGATAGGTGTTGGCTCGAACTTTACGTCAGGCCCGCCTGCGGCGCCAGCGCAACAAGCCCGCCGGCTCCATCAGCCAGCGATATTGCGTGACCATCTGCGCGGCGCGCGAAGCCTGAAAACCCAGGAGGCCGAAGGCGATGCAGACGGCGGTATCGACCAGGTAATAATGGAGCGACACCAGCGTGCCGTTGAACACGCTGAAATGAATGAAGCGCACGGCAATGCCGAGGACGAAGCCATAGGCGACAACCTGCCACACCGGCCGCCATGTCGTCGCAATCGCCCGTCCGGCAAGCGCCGAGGCGCCGCCGCCGAGCCCGATGGTGACCAGGACAAAAATCCAGAGCGCATTCTCGTCGAGCAATTGGACGATCATCCGCTCACCCTGTTTCTCTGCCGCCTTCGAGATAGGCGGACTTGATCTCAGGCCGTGCCAAAAGCTCGCTGCCGGTGCCGGACAATGTGATCACGCCGTTGACCATGACATAGCCACGGTGCGCGAGCGTCAGCGCGTGATAGGCGTTTTGCTCGACCAGAAAGACGGTGAGGCCGGTTTCGGCGTTGAGCTTTTTGATGGCGTCGAAGATCTGCCGCACCACGAGCGGGGCAAGGCCGAGCGACGGCTCGTCAAGCAATAGCAGGCGCGGCCGCGCCATCAGCGCCCGCGCAATCGCCAGCATCTGCTGCTCGCCGCCCGACAGCGTGCCGCCGCGCTGGGCGAGACGCTGCTGTAGCCGTGGAAACAGCGCCAGCACGCGATCGAGGTCGTGCGCGAAGTCTGAGGCATCGGCGGTGATCGCGCCCATCTGCAGATTTTCGAGCACGGTCATGCGCGGAAAAATGCGCCGGCCTTCCGGCGACTGCGCCAGCCGCAAATGCGCGATCTCATGCGTCGGCAGTTGCGTGATATCGCGGCCGCCAAATTCGATGGCGCCTGCGCTGGCGCGCGGATTGCCGCAGATCGTCATCATCAAGGTCGATTTGCCGGCGCCGTTGGCGCCGATCAGGGCGACGATCTCGCCTTCATTGACGTCGAGGTCGATGCCCTTGAGCGCCATGACGCGGCCGTAGAATGTTTTCACGCCGCGCACGGCCAACAGCGGAACCGGCGAACTCATAATCCGACCTCAGCCTCGACCTTGGCGACATCCTTGTCGGCAACGCCGAGATAGGCGGCAATGACTTTGGTGTCGTTGCGGATCTGCGCCGGCGTGCCGTCGGCGATCTTGACGCCGTAATCGAGCACAACGATGCGGTCGGAAATTTCCATGACCACCGACATGTCGTGCTCGATGAGCAGGATCGAGACGGCATCATGATCGCGGATCGAGAGCAATAGCGCATTGAGATCGGCGCTCTCGCGCGGGTTCAGCCCGGCCGCCGGCTCGTCGAGGCACAGCAGCACCGGATCGGTGCACATCGCGCGCGCGATTTCCAGCCGCCGCTGATCGCCATAGGGCAGGTCGCCGGCCGGATCGTCGGCGCGATGCAGAAGGCCGATACGGTCGAGCCAGTGCCGCGCCTTGTCGATCGCCGCACGCTCGGCACGGCGATAGGACGAAATGCCGAAAATGCCGAGAAGCGTATAGCCCGACGCCAGCATCAGCCGGTTGTGCTGGGCGACGAGCAGGTTTTCCAGCACCGTCATGCCGGGAAACAGCCGGATGTTCTGAAAGGTGCGCGCCACGCGCGCGGCATCGGCGACCAGAAAATCCGGCATGCGCTCGAGTGCAAACAGCGCGCCGTCCGGCTTTTTCGTGCTGCGCCGGCCGCTCTCGGTCAGCGCGTCGATCTCGTTCCACAAAGCGGGCGCGCCGTGGCACAGGCCGATGCGGCCGCAATGCGGCTTGTAGAAGCCGGTGATGCAGTTGAAGACCGTGGTCTTGCCGGCACCGTTCGGGCCGATCAGCGCGGTGATCTCGCTTTGGCGCGCCTGGAAGGACAAATCGTCGATGGCGATAAGACCGCCGAAGCGCATCGTCAGATGCTCGACGGAGAGCAGCGTATCGCCGCGCTCCGCCATCTCAGCCAGTACCTTTCGTAAATTGACCCTGTTTGACGAAATCGGCGGCGATGCTTTTGCGCTCCTTGAGGAACACCGACGGCGTGCGCCGTGTGATCAGGCCGCGCGGCCGCCAGCGCATCATCAGCACCATGCCGAGCCCAAACAGCAGCATGCGATATTGCGTCGGGTCGAAGTCCTGGCCGAAAATACTTTTCAGGAAATCAAGCTGGCGCAGAATCTCGGTGCCGCCGATCATGACGATCGCGGCAATGGCGACGCCGATCTGGCTGCCCATGCCGCCGAGCACGACGATCGCAAGGATCGTCGCCGATTCCAGGAAGGTGAAGGATTCCGGCGAAATGAAGCCCTGCCGCGCGGCGAAGAACGAGCCGGCAAAGCCCGCAAACATCGCGCCGATGGCAAAGGCCGTGAGCTTGGTGTTGGTGGTGTTGATGCCGAGCGAGCGGCAAGCGATCTCGTCCTCGCGCAAGGCTTCCCAGGCGCGCCCGACCGGCAGCCGTCGCAGCCGCACGGTGACGAAGGCGGTCAGCAGCGCCAGCGCCAGGATCAGGTAATACAAAAAGACGGTGCGGTAGATCGGATAGAATTCAAGGCCGAATCGCGCGGCAAAACCGTCGTCATCGGCATTGAACGGAATGCCGAAAAAGGTCGGCCGCGGAATGGTGCTGATGCCGGCATAGCCGTTGGTCAGCGCCACAAAGTTGATCAGCACCATGCGGATGATCTCGCCGAAGGCGAGCGTGACGATGGCGAGATAATCGCCGCGCAGCCGCAGCACCGGGAAGCCGAGCAGCAAGCCCCAGAACGAGGAAAGGCAACCGGCGAGCGGCAGCAAGATCCAGAACGACAGCCCGAAGGTCTTGGCGAGCAGCGCATAGGAATAGGCGCCGACGGCGTAGAAGGCGACGTAGCCGAGATCGAGCAGCCCGGCGAGGCCGACAACGATATTGAGGCCCCAGCCGAGCATCACATAGATCAGGATCTGGATGCCGAAATTATCGATCCAGGTCACGGCGCCGGCGCGGCCGTTCACCGTCAGCACGATCATCGGATAGACGATGACAAAGCCGATGGCGAACGGGACGAACCAGGTGCCGGCGATCGCCCGCCAGTCGAAGCGCGCGGCGGGCGCGGCGGCAACCGGCCGCGCCGCGCGCTGCGCGAGCCACGGTGAAATGGAACACGCGTAAGCCAGCCGTCCGAAGCCGATGCAGGCCGTCAGCGCCAGCAGCAGCGGAAAGCGTGTCTGCAGGATCAGGACATTGCGCACATCGGTGACGGTCTGGAAGCCGACCAGCGGCAGCAACAGCCCAAAGGCAACCAGCGTCGTGAAGCCGGCGTCCTTGAGTGCGGCGATGCCGTCGAAGCGCCGGCCGGGCGCGGCGCCGACCGTATTAGACGTTTCCGACATCAGACCTTCTCGACGTCCGGCCGGCCGAACAGGCCTTGCGGCAGGAAGATCAGCGTGATGGCCAGAACGGAAAAGGCGGCGACGTCTTTGTAGTCGATGGAGACATAGCCGGACCACATAACCTCGATCAGGCCGACCAGCAGCCCGCCGACCACCGCGCCCGGCAACGAGCCGATGCCGCCGAGCACGGCGGCGGTGAAAGCTTTGACGCCCGGAATGAAGCCGTCGGAAAAGCTCAAGACGCCGTAATTCATCAGGTACATGGTGCCGGCGATGGCAGCGAGAGCCGCGGCGATGACAAAGGTCATGGCAACGGTGCGGTTGACGTCGACACCGACCAAGGCCGCCATTTTCTGGTCCTGCTCGCAGGCGCGCATGTTGCGGCCGAGCGGCGTCCTGGCGACGACGTACCAGAACACGACCAGGAGCGCGGCGGTCACGCCCCAGATGATGAGCTGCTTATAGGACAGCGCGACCGAAAAGCCGCCGCCGTTGAGGATCGTGAAATCGCCGCGCACCATCGGCGGGATCGATTTGTTGCGCGGGCCCTGCGCGACCTGGACGAAATTCGACAGGAAGATCGACATGCCGATCGCCGAAATCAGCGGCGCCAGGCGAAACGAGCCGCGCAGCGGCCGATAGGCGACGCGCTCGATGGTCCAGTTCACCAAAGCGGTGAACAGCATGGACACGATCAGTACAATGAACAGCGCGAGCGCGATCGAGGTGATGCCGAGCCAGGTGGTCAGGATCAGGAAGGCGATCAGCGCGATGAAGGCCGACACCATGAACACGTCGCCATGGGCGAAGTTCACCATGCCGATGATGCCGTAGACCATCGTATAGCCGATGGCGATCAGGCCGTAGATCGAACCGAGCGTGATGCCGTTGATGAGCTGCTGGACGAAATAGTCCATGCGTCCGCGCGCCTTTCGATTCCGGCAATGTTCCCCGCCGCGGACAGTAACAGCGGCGCGGAGGCGCAGCAACGCCGCGGCGCATTGCCCGCAACGCGAAAAGTCGCAGCGGGAAAGGGCGGTTAGCGGTCGGCGGGTGCGGGCAGGGGACCGCGATGGATGCCGCACTCGGTTTTGCCAAGTCCGCTCCAGCGGCCGTCGCGGAGCGTGCCCCCGATCGCCGGCTTGTGCGTGCAGGGCACGCAGCCGATCGAAGTGAAGCCGAGCGATTCCAGCGGATGCCGCGGCAATTTGGCGGCCGCGAACACCACATTGAGTTCGGGTCGCGACAGGCGCGCGAGCGGATTGAATTTCAGCCGCGGGCCGTCTTCCTCGACGATCGGCAGTGCCGTGCGCTCGCCGCCGTGGAAGCGCTTGCGGCCGCTCATCCAGCCGTCGAAATCGGCAAGCGCGGCGGCAAGCGGGGCGACTTTGCGGATGTCGCAGCAGGCGTCGCGGTCGCGAAACGCCAAATCGCGCTTGGGATCGCGGATCGCGAGCGCGCTCGGCGACGGGGTCACGGTGCGCACATCAGTGAGCCCGAGATGGGCGGTGAGCGCGTCACGATAGGCCAGCGTTTCTTTGAACAGCCATTGGGTGTCGAGAAACAGCACCGGCAAGGACGGATCGACTTCGGCGACGAATTTCAGCAGCACCGCGGATTCGGTGCCGAACGACGACACCACCGCCATCCGGCCGGGCGCGAAGCGGATTGCGGCCTCGACGATGTCGCGCGGGCCCGCCTGCGCCAGCTTGGCGTCGAGTGCGGCCACTTCGAACCGCCGCGGCGGCGCGGCTGCCGGGATTGTTGCTGGGCTTTCAGGGCCGATGAACATCTGGAAAATCGCCGAATTGCCGCGCTTCCTAGAACAATTTTCTATATAAAGGGCCTCGCTAAACCCTTAAAGGGAATGGATTTTCATATTGAGCAGTAAGCCAGCGACGACGTTCTGCGGCGGGCGGGCGTGGTGGCATCAGCGTTTCGGCGTCTCGATTGGCAGCCGCGCGCCGGCAAGCATTGCTTGCCCATCGGCGCAGAGGTACGCCAACGGGGACAGTGGGCAGGAAAAATCTGAGGAATCGGCCGGATGAAATCCGAAGACGCGATCGGGACCAAGGGACGGCCGTTCACCGGCGCGGAATATCTCGAGAGCTTGCGCGACGGGCGTGAGGTCTATGTCTATGGCGAGCGGGTCAAGGACGTCACGACGCATCCGGCGTTCCGCAATGCCGCGCGCTCGATCGCGCGCCTCTATGACGCGCTCCACGACGCAAAGACCAAACCGATCCTGACCTCACCGACCGATACCGGCTCCGGCGGCTATACCCACAAATTCTTTCGCGCCGCGCGCTCGCGCGAGGATCTGCTCGGCCAGCGCGACGCCATCGCGCAATGGGCGCGCATGTCCTACGGCTGGATGGGGCGTTCGCCGGATTACAAGGCGTCGCTGATGAATACGCTCGGCGCCAATTTCGATTTCTACGGCAAGTTCTCCGGCAATGCGCAGGCGTGGTACCGCCGCGCCCAGGAGAACGTGCTGTTCATGAACCACGCCATCGTCAATCCGCCGGTGGATCGTTCGCGGCCGGTCGATCAGGTCAAGGACGTTTTCATCACCATCCAGAAAGAGACCGACGCCGGCATCTATGTATCCGGGGCCAAAGTGGTGGCGACCTCATCGGCGCTGACGCATTACAATTTCCTCGGCCAGAACGCAGCGGTGCCGCTGCATGATACCGATCTCGCGGTGATGTTCATCGCGCCGATGAGCGCCCCCGGCGTGAAATTGTTCTGCCGCACGTCTTATGAAATGACCGCGAGCGTCATGGGCACGCCGTTCGACTATCCGCTGTCGTCGCGGTTCGACGAGAACGACGCGATCTTCGTGTTCGATAATGTCTTCATTCCCTGGGAAGACGTGCTGCTGCACCGCGACCTCGAGAAGCTGAAAATCTTCTTCCCGCAATCCGGCTTCCTCGCCGGCTATCAGTTCCAGGGCTGCACGCGGCTTGCGGTGAAGCTCGACTTCCTGACCGGCGTGATCGCCAAAGCGCTGCACGCGGCAGGATCCGACGAATTCCGCGGCAATCAGGCGATGCTCGGCGAGATCATCGCCTGGCGCCATCTGTTCTGGTCGCTGACCGAGGCGATGGCGATGAATCCGACGGACTGGGTCAATGGCGCGGTATTGCCGAACTACCAATCCGGCTCGAGCTATCGGGTCTTTGCCGGCGACGCCTACGGCCGGGTCAAGGAGATCGTGGAAAAGATCGTCGCCTCGTCGCTGATCTATCTGCCGTCGTCGGCCAAGGATTTCAAAAATCCGGCGATCGATCGTTACTTGGCGCGCTATGTGCGCGGCTCCTACGGCATCGACTACAAGGAGCGCATCAAGGTCATGAAGCTTCTGTGGGACGCGATCGGCACCGAGTTCGGCGGCCGCCACGAGCTTTACGAGCGCAATTACGCCGGCAATCACGAAGACATCCGCATTCAGGCGCTGTGGAATGCGCGCAGCACCGGCACGCTCGATCAGATGACGGCGCTCGCCGAGCAATGCATGTCGGAATACGACGAGAACGGCTGGACCGATGATACGTGGCTCGATCCGGACGATGTCGCCTATCCGGGTCTGCCCGACGCCCGCGCCGCGGAATGAGGATTGAAAGACGATGAGCTGGATCGATCAACGGCCCGACGATGCCATGGACGGCGCTTTCACCGCGGTCGGGCCGGCGCCGCTGATCAGCGTCGAGCCGCATGCGTTTCGCGAAGCGATGAGCCGGCTCGGCGCCGCAGTTCACATCGTCACCACGGCCGGCACCGGCGGCAAGACCGGCTTCACCGCCACTGCGGTCTGCTCGGTGTCGGATACGCCGGCGACACTGCTCGTCTGTCTCAACCGTCGCAGCCAGAGCGGACCGGTCCTCGCGGAAAACAAAGTGTTCTGCGTCAATACGCTTCCGGCGAGCGAGGCGAAGCTGGCCGACATGTTCGCCGGGCGAAGCGGTGCGCAATTGCACGAGCGTTTTGCGCAAGGCGAGTGGACTACGCTCAAGAGCGGCGCGCCGGTGCTGACGTCCGCGGTCGTCGCCTTCGACTGCCGCATCATGGAGATCAAGGCGGTCGCGTCGCACAACGTGATTTTTGGCTCGGTCGAAGCGGTGCGGCTTGGCCCGGCCGGGCCGGCTTTGGTCTATCACGAGCGCGCCTATAAGCCCGTCTAACCTACTCCTTTGCCGCAACTCGCCGTGTAAATTTCCGCAGTGGTATCAAGGTGTTGGTTGGTTCCAGCCGATTGCGCCGAGGAACCCGGAACGATCTCGCGGGTTATCTATCTTGGGCGGGGGTTCACAACGGAGAACGTCCCGATGGCAAATGAACAGAATAATCAAGGCAATCCGCAACAAGGCGGACAGAATAAACCCGGCCAGCAGCAAAGCGGACAGAGCAAGCCCGGTCAGCCGCAGCAGGGTGGCCAGAACAAGCCCGGCCAGCAGGGCGGCGGTCAGCATCAGCAGGGCGGCCGCTAACCGATAACGTTCTCTTCAAGGCGGCAGCGTGCGAAAGCGCGCTGCCGCTTTTGATTATCAGTTCAACAAAAATCCAAGCACCGTATCCGCGTAAGCCTGCGGCTGCTCGACATTGGCTAGATGCGCGGCTTCAAGCACCGCGAGCTTGGCGCCGGGAATGTTCTTTTGAATGTATTCATTGCCTTCGAGCGGTGTCGCCGGATCGTGCTTGCCGGCAATGACCAGAGTCGGCACAGCGATCTTCGGCAACAGCGCGCGATGGTCCATGTCGCGCACCGCCGCGCCGCAGCCGAGATAGCCGTCGAGCGCCGTCGCCGCGAACATCTTCTGCACCTGCGCCACGATCTGCGGACTGCGCTCGCGAAATCCCTTGGTGAACCAGCGTTCCATATTCGCCGGCGCGAATGCGGCGACGCCTTTCTCGCTGACGAGCTTGAGCCGGTCGTTCCAGCCGGCCTTGTCCGGGAAATAACTCGACGTATTGGAGAGGACGAGCTTGTTCACGCGGTTGCCGGCATTGGCGCCAAGCCATTGCCCGACCATGCCGCCCATCGACAGGCCGCACCAATTGATCTTCGCGATGCCAAGCCCATCGAGCACCGCGAGCACGTCGCGGCCGAGCCGCTCCATCGTATAGGGGCCTTTCGGCACGCTCGATTGGCCGTGGCCGCGGCGGTCGTAGCGCAGCAGCCGGAAGTGCTGGGTGAACGGCGCCACCTGGTCGTCCCACATATGCAGCGTGGTGCCGAGCGAGTTCGACAGCATCAGCACCGGCGCATTGTCGGGCCCTTCGATTTCGGCATGAATGGTGCAGCCGTCGTCGGTCTTGATGTCCGGCATTGAATTTTCCTTCCCTGTGCTGGCGGTGCTAAAATCCTTGGCCGCCGCCTCCTTAGCCGCCCCAGTGGACGCCGCCAACCCGTCAGGCGCCCTTTCATGCGCCCTTTTCATGCGCCGCGTCAGGCGGTAGGCGATACGCGCGAAAGTGACTATGTATTCGATCAGGTTTTCGATGACGCAAGCGATCAGGCTGCGAGCAGGAGTAATACAAAATGGCGATGACGATGAACGGCGAGGTTCAGCTCGCGGCACCGATCCAGACGGTTTGGGAAAAGCTCAATGACACCGAAACGCTCAAGGCCTGCATTCCCGGCTGCGAGCAACTCGACAAGACCGGCGACAATGAAATGTCGGCCGTGGCCACGGTGAAGATCGGGCCGGTCAAAGCAAAGTTCAAAGGCAAGGTCACGCTGTCGGATCTCGACCCGCCGAACGGCTACAAGATCAGCGGTCAAGGCGACGGCGGTGTCGCCGGCTTCGCCAAGGGCGGCGCGACGGTGAAGCTGACGCCGAAGGATGGCGGCACGCTGTTGGCCTACGATGTCGACGCCCAGATCGGCGGCAAGCTCGCACAGCTCGGCCAGCGGCTGGTGAACGGCGCGGCCAAGAAAGTCGCCGACGATTTCTTTGAGAATTTCGCCAAGGCGGTCAATCCGGCGGCTGCGTAACGCGGCGCGCCAGTTCCTCTTGCAAAATCGCGCCTCTTGCAAAATCGTCGATCAGAAAATCGGCAGTCCGCTTCTATAGCGGGCCGCCGATCAATACTCTTCATTTCGCCGCTGACGGATTACCGCGCACAGGAATGCCGCTGTCCATCGCGGCCGACATAAGTGTCGGTCAACGGATCGAAGGAGTGGAACCGCTGCGCGCAGCTGCTGGCTTGATTATACAGTCCGGCGCCTATTGTCGGGCCGGTTCCGACGACTTGGCCTCTGCCGTTGTACTCCGCCACGCCGGACTGCGACGGAGCGGCACCCGCCTGCGAAGGAGCGAAACCGCCGTCATTCATGGCGCGGCCTTGCGCAAACGCCGGTGACGCGACAACAACACTGCTCAGAGCAAGCAAAGTTACAGGAACGATCATCCCAAACCGCATGACGTTTACTCCGTGTTTATCAGGTTGCAGCCACCGCGCACGCGCGCTTCCTCTGCTTGGCAAACGCAATCGGAGTTGGTCGTTCCTTCGCGCAATGCAAAGCTGATGTGCGCGACGCTTATACGTGCAACTTTTATGGATCGTGCGCAGACGTCACTAACGATGAGCATCGGCAACGATGAGCATCGGCCAGAACGGGAGATGACATGCGCCGCTTTGTCGGCAGCGAGGCGTCGGGTTCGCGCGCGAATTTGGCTCAAGGTACTGTCTTGACCGCGGCCGGAGCTGCGGTTCAGAGTAATAATCGTTAAAGGGTACGAAAAACGGCAAAAACGCCCAGATTTCACCCCGAAACTTGGCCGGTGACCGAGATTTGCCGGCGAATCGCGCCATTTGACTGGAATTTTTCGAGGAGGAAGCCACCATGGCAGCCCAAAAGGGAGCCGAGACGGTCGCCGTTTCCATGACCGTGAACGGCAAGCCCGTCACCGGCGAAATCGATCCGCGCACCTTGCTGGTGCAGTTCCTGCGCGAGCAGCTGCGGCTCACCGGTACGCATGTCGGTTGCGACACCTCGCAATGCGGCGCCTGTGTCGTTCACGTCAACGGCATGGCGATCAAGTCGTGCACGGCGCTGGCGCTGACGCTTGAAGGCGCCGATGTGCTGACCATTGAAGGTCTTGCTGCGCCGGACGGGCCGCTGCATCCGATGCAGGAGGCGTTCCGCGAAAATCATGGCTTGCAGTGCGGCTATTGCACGCCGGGCATGATCATGACCGCCGTGGATATGGTCCGCCGCAAGGGCAACGAGCTCGACGACCGCACCATTCGCGAGGAGCTCGAAGGCAATATTTGCCGCTGCACCGGCTACCATAACATCGTCAAGGCGATCGCCGCCGGCGCGCGTGCGATGAAAGACATGAGTCCGACAAGCAAGGCTGCCGAATAAAAAGAGTCTGCAAAAAAGAGTCCGCAAGAGAGTTGTCCAAGAAGCGCAACCGGGAGGCAGAACCATGAGTGCGACCGGGATCGGCGCCGCGGTGCGCCGCAAGGAAGATCGCCGCTTCATCACCGGCACCGGCCATTACACCGACGACATCAACCGGGCCGGCCAGGCTTTCGCCTATTTCGTCCGCTCGCCGCATGCGCATGCGGCGATCAAGTCGATCGACGTCAAGGCGGCGTCCGCCATGTCCGGCGTGCTCGCGGTGCTCACCGGAGCGCAACTCGCCGGCGACAAGATCGGCGATCTGATCTGCGGCTGGATGATTCACTCCAAGGACGGCTCGCCGATGAAAATGGCGGCGCATCCCGTGCTCGCCAACGGCAAGGCCTGCCACGTCGGCGATGCGGTCGCCGTCGTGATCGGCGAGACGCTGGCGCAGGCGCGCGATGCCGCGGAAAAAGTGAAAGTCGACTACGCGGTGCTGCCCGCCGTCGCCGATCCCGCCGCGGCGCAGAAGCCGGGCGCGCCGTTGATCCACGATGTCGCGCCGAACAACACGATCTATCAATGGAGCCTCGGCGACGCCAAAGCGGCCGACGCCGCATTTAAATCGGCCAAGCACGTCACCAAGCTCGACATCGTCAACAACCGCCTGGTGCCCAACGCCATCGAGCCGCGCGCGGCGATCGGCGAATACGATTCCGGCACCGGCACATTCACCTTGTGGAACACGACGCAGAACCCGCATGTGGCGCGGCTTGTCATCGCCGCCTTTGTCGGCATGGCGCCCGAGCACAAATTGCGCGTCATCGCGCCCGATGTCGGCGGCGGTTTCGGCTCAAAGATTTTCATCTATCCCGAAGAGGTCGTGGCGCTGTGGGCGGCGAAACGCGTCGGCCGGCCGGTGAAGTGGGTCGCCGATCGCTCGGAAGCTTTCCTCGCCGATGCGCATGGCCGCGATCACGTCACCCACGCCGAAATGGCCTTCGACGGCGACGGCAAAATACTGGCGTTGCGCGCGCACACCATTGCCAATCTCGGCGCCTATATGTCGACCTTCTCGTCGTCGGTGCCGACTTATCTTTACGCCACGCTGCTGTCGGGCCAATACGAGATTCCGCAGATCTATTGCGAGGTCGATGCGGTCTATACCAACACGGTGCCGGTCGATGCCTATCGTGGCGCCGGCCGCCCGGAAGCGACCTTCGTGGTCGAGCGGCTGGTCGAAGTCGGCGCCCGCGAATTGGGACAGGACCCGGCCGATCTGCGGCGCAAGAATTTCATCAACAAATTCCCGCACCAGACGCCGGTGATCATGAATTACGACGCCGGCGACTATAACGCCTCGCTGAAGAAGGCGATGGAGCTTGCCGACTACAAGGGCTTCGCCAAGCGCAAGCGCGAGGCCGCGCGCCACGGCAAGCTGCGCGGCATCGGCATTTCGACTTATATCGAGGCCTGCGGCATTGCGCCGTCGCAGGCGGTCGGCTCGCTCGGCGCCGGCGTCGGCTTATGGGAATCCGCCGAAGTGCGCGTCAATCCGACCGGCTCGGTCGAAGTGCTCACCGGCAGTCACGCGCACGGGCAGGGGCACGAGACGACCTTCGCGCAGGTTGTTTCGGAACGGCTCGGCATTCCGATCGACAATATTTCGGTCGTTCACGGCGATACCGACAAGGTGCAGTTCGGCATGGGCACCTACGGCTCGCGCTCCGGCGCCGTCGGCATGTCGGCGCTGGTCAAGGCGCTCGACAAGGTCGAAGCCAAGGCCAAGAAAGTCGCCGCCTATATGCTCGAAGCCGCCGAGGGCGATATCGAGTTCAAGGATGGCAAGTTCAGCGTCGCCGGCACCGACAAGATGGCGGCCTGGAGCGACGTGACGCTCAACGCCTATATCGCCCACAAATTCTCCGGCCAGGAGCTCGAGCCCGGCCTGAAGGAAGGGGCGTTCTACGATCCGACCAATTTCACGTTCCCGGCCGGCTGCCATATCTGCGAAGTCGAGGTCGATACCGAGACCGGCACTACCGAGATCGTGGCCTGGACAGCGGTCGACGATTTCGGCGTCGTCATCAATCCGATGATCGTCGAGGGCCAGGTCCATGGCGGCATCGCACAGGGCGTCGGCCAGGCTTTGTGCGAGGGGGCCGTCTACGACAAGGACGGCCAGCTCGTGACCGGCTCGTTCATGGACTATTGCATGCCGCGCGCCGACCACCTGCCGCCGATGAAAGTGGACACCACGATGACCAAATGCCCGTCGAACCCGCTTGGCATCAAGGGCTGCGGCGAGGCCGGCGCGATCGCGGCGCCGGCTGCGGTCATCAATGCCATCACCGACGCCATCGGCACCGAACTGTTGGCGATGCCGGCCACGCCGCAAACGGTGTGGGCGGCGCTGCAGAAATCGAACAAGATGCCGCACGCGGCATGAGGACATTCTTCTCGCTTTGAGTGGCGAGAGCTTGAGATCAACGGAGGCTTGCGATGTACGCTTTCACTTTCCATCGGCCGCAGACGGTGCGGCAGGCGGCCGGTCTATTGACGAAGAACGAGGACGCAAAACTCCTTGCCGGCGGCCAGACGCTGTTGCCGACCATGAAGCTGCGTCTCGCCGGGCCGCCGCAGATCGTCGACATGACCTTGATCGAAGGCTTGAGCGGCATCGAATTGAGCGGCCGCTCGCTGACTGTCGGCGCCATGACGCGGCATTACGAGGTGAACGCCTCGCCGGTGGTGCAGCAGGAAGTGCCGGTGCTGGCGAAGCTCGCCGGCATGATCGGCGATCCGGCGGTGCGCCATCGCGGCACCATCGGCGGTTCGGTCGCCAATAACGATCCGAATGCCGATTATCCGGCGGCGTGTCTTGGCCTCGGCGCGACCATCATCACCAACAAGCGCCGCATCAAGGCCGACGACTTCTTCACCGGCATGTTCTCGACCGCGCTCGAGCCCACCGAGATCATCATCAAAGTGAGCTTCCCGATCCCGAAGAAGGCGGCCTATCAGAAATTCCGCAATCAGGCGTCGCGTTTCGCGCTGGTCGGCGTGTTCGTCGCCAAGCGCGGCAGCGAGATCCGCGTCGCCGTCACCGGCGCCGGCTCGAACGGCGTGTTCCGCGTGACCTCGTTCGAAGAGGCGCTGAAGAAGCGGTTCTCGCCGAAATCGCTCGAAGGCATGACTATCCCGGCCGACGGCATGAACTCGGATATCCACGGCAGCGCTGAATATCGCGCGCATCTGGTCGGCGTGCTTGCGCGCCGGGCGGTGGCCGAGGCGATCGGAAAATAAGCCAGAAGCGGCGGAAATGCCTGTTTGCTATGTCCGCAGGATGCCGGCCCTCGCAGGCGGGACAAATGCTGCGGCGATGATTACATTGCTGACATGACCAAGGCCGCCATCCCAACGTCTTCAATGACCACGTCGCCCCGCCCGCTGCCCGCCTCCATAGACGCCACTGTCGATCTCCTCGCCGAGGCCGAATATCTGGCCGACCGCTCGCTCGGCACGGTGCTGTTTCTGGCGCTGAAAATGGGCCGGCCGATTTTTCTCGAAGGCGAGGCCGGCGTCGGCAAGACCGAGATCGCCAAGGTGCTGGCCTCGACGCTGGGGCGGCGGCTGATCCGGCTGCAATGTTACGAAGGCCTCGATGTCGCCGCCGCGGTCTATGAGTGGAATTATGCCGCGCAGATGATCGCCATCCGCGTCGCCGAGGCCGAAGGCGAGCACGACCGCACCCGGCTCGAACACGACGTGTTCTCGGAACGCTTCCTGATCAAGCGGCCGCTGTTGCAGGCGCTCGAGCCCGACACCGCCGGCGCGCCGGTGCTGCTCATCGACGAGATCGACCGCACCGATGAAGCCTTCGAGGCGTTTCTGCTCGAAGTGCTCGCCGATTTTCAGATCACCATTCCGGAAATGGGCACGGTGAAAGCTGTGCAGCCGCCGATCGTGGTCATGACCTCGAACCGCACCCGCGAAGTGCATGATGCGCTCAAGCGCCGCTGTCTCTACCACTGGGTCGGCTATCCGAATGCCGAGCGCGAGCTCGCCATTGTGCGCGCTAAAGTCCCTGGTGTCGGCAAGAAATTGTCGGAGCAGGTCGTCGCCTTCGTGCAGGCGCTGCGCAAGCAGGATTTGTTCAAGTCGCCCGGCGTTGCCGAAACGCTGGATTGGGCGAGCGCGCTGTCCGAGCTCGACGTGGTCGCGCTCGATCCGGCGACGGTGTCCGACACGCTCGGCGTGCTGCTGAAATACCAGGACGACATCGCCAAGCTCGAAGGCTCCAAGGTCAAGGAGCTGCTCGACGACGTGAAGTCGGAGCTGCGCGCGGCGGAATGACCTTTTCCTCCCCCGCTTGCGGGGGGAGGGCAGGGAGGGGGCAAGGGGCAGTCAGGCTTGCACATCAGAGTTCGCTATGGATGAACAACAAGCCCCCTCCGGTTCCGGCTTTGCCGGAACGTCCTCCCCCGCAAGCGGGGGAGGAGATCAAAACGGCCGCCTCGCCGAGAACATCGTCTATTTTGCGCGTGCGCTGCGTGCCGCCGGCATTCCGGTCGGGCCGGGCGCGGTGCTCGATGCGCTCGAAGCGGTGAAGGCAGCCGGTGTCGGCACGCGCGACGATTTCTACTGGACGCTGCATGCGGTGTTCGTGAAGCGGCACGAGCATACGGTCTTGTTCGACCAGGCGTTCCGCATCTTCTTCCGCCGCCGCGGCTATATCGATCAGCTCATGGCGATGATGCTGCCGCAGGCGCCGCCGACCGAGCCGCACGTGCCGCAGGCCGGCGCCACGCGCGTGCATGAGGCGCTGTTCTCCGGCCTCGACGACAAGCTCAAGAAGGAACAAGAGATCGAGCTCGATGCGCGCATGACGGTGTCGGATCGCGAAATCCTGCAGCGCAAGGATTTTGCCCAGATGACCAGCGCCGAAATCGCCGCGGCGAAAGAGGCGATGAAGAAGCTCGTGATGCCGTTTGCGCAGGTGCGCACGCGGCGGCTCAAGCCGCATCTGCGCGGCCATCTGATCGATATCCGCCGCACCTTGCGCGCCAGCATGAAAGGCGGCGGCGATTTCATCGATCTGCGCTTCATCGGGCCGAAATTGAAGCCGCCGCCGATCGTGGCGCTGCTCGATATATCCGGCTCGATGAGCCAATATAGCCGCATCTTCCTGCATTTCCTGCACGCGCTGACGGAAAAGCGGCGGCGCGTGAGTACGTTTTTGTTCGGCACGCGGCTTACCAATGTGACGCGCGCCTTGCGCGAGCGCGATCCCGACGACGCGCTTGCCGCCTGCTCGGCCTGCGTCGCCGACTGGTCGGGCGGCACGCGCATTGCTTCGTCGCTGCACGCCTTCAACAAGCTCTGGGCGCGGCGCGTACTCACCCAGGGCGCCATCGTGCTTTTGATCACCGACGGGCTCGAACGCGACGCCGACGATACGCTTGCGTTTGAAATTGACCGGCTGCACCGCTCCTGCCGGAGCCTGATCTGGCTCAACCCGCTATTGCGCTTCGACGGCTTTGAGGCGCGTGCCCGCGGCATCAAGACCATGCTGCCCTATGTCGATGAATTCCGCCCGATCCATAATCTGGAATCCATCGGCGCTCTGGTCGCCGACCTGCGCGGCGGCGGCAAGGTCGCAGACCCCAAAGCCTGGGTGCAAAAAGTAGCCTGATGCCTTATATTGGCATTATATTCGGTGGTATATAACGCTATGTCCGATGGGATATAGCGGTGGAAACGGAGGCAGATCATGCTCTCGAACGACAACGACATTCTCAAAGCCGCCGAGGACTGGCGCAAAAAAGGCCGCGACGTCGCGCTCGCGACCGTGGTCGAGACCTGGGGCTCGGCGCCGCGCCCGGTCGGCTCGAACCTCGTCATCGACGACGAAGGCAATTTCCTCGGCTCGGTGTCGGGCGGCTGCGTCGAAGGCGCGGTGGTCACCGAGGCGCTCGACGTCATCGAAAACGGCCAGCCGAAAATGCTGGAATTCGGCGTCGCCGACGAGACCGCCTGGAAGGTCGGCCTGTCATGCGGCGGCAGGATTAGGGTTTTCGTCGAGAAGGTGGAGTAAGTTCAACGCCATGAAACTCGGCATCCTCACTGCGTTGAACACCGAGCGCGCCGCGCGCCGCGCCGCCGTCGTCGTCACCGATGTCGAGAGCGGGCAGCAGCGTCTGGTCAAGGCCGCCGACGTGCCCAAGGATCCGCTGCGCGCGATCCTCGCCGAGCACCTGCGCACCGGCAAGAGCGGCATGGAAGAGACGGCGGAAGGCAAAGTCTTCCTCACCGTCCATGTGCCGGCGCCGCAGCTCGTCATCATCGGCGCCGTGCATATCAGCCAGGCCCTGGCGCCGGTCGGCAAGCTCCTCGACTACGACGTGACCATCGTCGATCCGCGCACGGCCTTTGCTTCGCCGGAGCGCTTTCCCGATGTGAAAATCGTCGCGCAATGGCCGGACGTGGCGCTGCCGCCGCTCAATGTCGACCGTTACACGGCCTTTGTCGCGCTCACGCACGATCCGAAGATCGACGATCCGGCGCTGCTCCATGCGCTTGAACGCGACTGCTTCTATATCGGCGCGCTCGGTTCGCGTAAAACCCATGCGCGCCGCGTCGAGCGGCTCAAGCAGCAAGGCGTGTCGGACGCCAATGTCGCGCGCATCCATGCCCCGATCGGGCTCGATATCGGCGCGGTGTCGCCGGCCGAGATCGCGGTCGCGATAATGGCGCAGATCACCGAGCGGTTGCGCGAAGAGATTGACCCCCTCCCAATCCCTCATGCGGGGGAGGGTAGGGTGGGGGTAGAGGCCGCGTCATGAAATTCGGTGCGGTCGCGCCCAAGGACGCTGTCGGCGCCACCGCCGTGCACACGATCCGCCAGGGATCGCTGGTGTTCAAGAAAGGCACGCTGATCGGCCCGGCCGAAGTCGCGGCGCTCGAAGGCGCCGGCATCAAGGAAATCGTCGTCGCGCGGCTTGAAGCCAACGATGTCTCCGAAGACGTCGCCGCCGCCGATATCGCCAAGGCCGTGGCCGGGCAGGGCGTGCATGTCGACCGGGCTTTCACCGGCCGCGCCAATCTGTTCGCGCAATCCGCCGGAATTCTCGTGATCGACAAAGACGCCGTCGACCGGCTCAACCGCGTCGACGAGGCGATCACCTTCGCGACGCTGTCGGCCTATAAGCCGGTGGTGGCCGGCGAGATGGTCGCGACGGTGAAGATCATTCCGTTCGGCGTCGCCAAATCGGCGCGCGATGCCGCACTCGCCGGCATGAAGACGCCGCTTCTTCGCGTTGCGCCTTATCGCATTTGCAAGGTCGGCGTGGTGTCGACGCTGCTGCCGGGGCTCGCCGCCAAGGTGATCGACAAGACGCTGAAAATCACCGCGGAGCGGCTGGCGCCTGCCGGCGCCACGATCGTCGCAGAACGGCGCGTGCCGCATGATCGCGCGGCGCTGGCGAAAGCGCTCGACGAGGTGCTCAAGGCTGGCGCGGAGCTCGCCATTGTCTTCGGCGCCTCCGCGATCGCCGACCGCCGCGACGTCATCCCGGCGGCGCTTGAGGACATCGGCGGCACGGTCGAGCATTTCGGCATGCCGGTCGATCCCGGCAATCTGATGATGATCGGCGCGGCCGCCGGCCGTCCGGTGATCGGTGCGCCGGGCTGCGCGCGGAGCCCGAAGGAAAACGGCTTCGATTGGGTGCTGATGCGGCTTCTCGCCGGGCTACCGGTGCCGCGCGAGGATATTACCGGGCTGGGCGTCGGCGGCTTGCTCATGGAAATCGTGACGCGGCCGCAACCGCGCCAAGAATCGCGTGAAGAGCCGCTACCTGCTGGGCATGATTCCAATCTTGCGATTGCCGCCATCGTGCTGGGCGCCGGCCGTTCGAGCCGCATGGGCGGCCCCAACAAGCTCCTCGCCGAGATCAACGGCAAGCCGCTTATTCGCATGGTGGTCGAGCAGGCGCTCGCCTCGCGGGCGCGGCCGGTGCTGGTCGTCACCGGCCATCAGCGCGAGCGTGTTGAATCTGCGCTGTCGGGTCTGCCGGTTCGGTTCGTGCACAATCCGCATTTCGCCGACGGGCTCGGCACGTCGCTGAAGGCCGGCATCGCCGCGCTGCCGCCGGACATCGACGGTGCTATCGTCTGCCTCGGCGACATGCCGCAGGTCGATGCCGCCCTGATCGACCGGCTGGTCGGCGCCATCGATCCGGACAAAGGCGCGCTCATCGCGGTGCCGGTGATCGAGGGCAAGCGCGGCAATCCGGTGGTGTGGTCGCGGCGCTTCTTTCCCGACCTGACGGCGGTCGAAGGCGATATCGGCGCGCGCTATCTGATCGGCCGTTATGCCGAGGCCGTCGCCGAAGTGCCGGTCGACGGCACCGCGGCGCTCACCGACGTCGATACGCCGGAAGCGCTGCAAGCGGTGAAGGCGGAGCTCGAGAAAAAAGCCAAGGCCGAAGCGCACGCCTAGCTTTTCCTCGTGCAGCTTTATTCACCAACTCGAAACCCTTCCCGGCTAGCTTCTGCGCCGATTTTTATTCGCGCGTGATTATCCGAAAACCGCTTTCCACCCTTCGGGATCATGCGCAGCTGGGGACAGGGGATTGCATGTCGAAAATGACACGCAGCGTCGCCGTTGCGGCGATGGGCTTTGCGCTTTTAACGGCCACGATCGGCGCCGCCGACGCGGCCGGTGCACTCGCGGTCGGCGCCTGCGGTGCCTACGGCTATGGCTTCGATTATACGACGGAGGCCGGCGCGCGCACCGCGGCGATAAGCAAATGTTCAAGCGGCAAATGCCGGATCGTCGGCACCCTGCATCGCGCCTGTGCCGCGATGGCGGTCGATGCCAAGAATCCCTGCGGCTCGTTCGGCTGGGCCATCGATTCCCGTCTCGGTAAGGCGGAAAACATCTCGATGCGCCGCTGCGTCGAATACGGCGGCCACGACTGCGTCATCCGCGCCTGGGCCTGCGACCAGAAGGGCTAGGCTTTCGTTTCAGCTTCCCGCGTCGAGACCTTTATGAAAGCGGGCTTCGTCGAGCGCGCCTTCCCACTTCGCCATGGCAATGGTCGCGACAGCATTGCCAAGGAGATTGGTCGGCGTCAGCCCCTGCGACATCAGCCGGTGGATGCCCAGTATCAGCGCGACGCTCGCCACCGGAATGCTGCTCTCGGCGCCGAGCGTCGCCGCCAGCACGACGAAGGCGGCGCCGGCCACGCCGGCTGCGCCTTTTGAGGTGACGAGCAGGATCAGCAGCAGGCCGATCTGGTGCCAGATATCGAGCGGCGTGTTGGTGGCCTGCGCCAGGAACACAGCGGCGGTCGCGAGATAAAGACAGGTGCCGTCGAGATTGAACGAGTATCCCGTCGGCACCACGAGCCCGACCACGCTCTTTTCGCAGCCGAGCCGCTCGAGCTTGTCGATGATGCGCGGCAGCACGGTTTCCGAGGACGTGGTGGCGATGCAGATCAGAAGCTCTTCCTTGATGTAGCGGATCAGCTTGAGGATGCTGAAGCCGCACAGGTGCGCCACCGGACCAAGCCCGATGGCGATGAAGATCACGCAGGTCGCGTAGAAGCCGAGCAACAGCTCGCCGAGCGAGGCGAGCGAGCCGATGCCGAATTTGCCGACCGTGAACGCGATGGCGCCGAAAGCGCCGAGCGGCGCCGTCCACATGATGATGCCGACAATGACGAACACCATCTTGGCGACGATCTCGATGATGTCGACCAGCGGTTTGGCGCGCTCGCCGATCCAGACCAGCGCGAAGCCGGACAGGATGGCGATGAACAGCACTTGCAGAATGTTGCCCTCGGTGAAGGCGCCGACGAACGAGTTCGGAATGATGTTCATCAGAAACGGCACGGCACCGACTTCGTGGGTGAGCTTGACGTAGGGATCGACCGCATGCGGATCGAGCGTCGAGACGTCGATATTCATGCCGACACCGGGCTTGAGAATATTCACGGCGAACAGGCCGATGATCAGCGCCACCGTCGTCATCACCTCGAAATAGATGATGGCCTTGATGGCGACGCGGCCGACCCGCGCCATGTCGGCCATATGCGCGATGCCGGTCACCACCGTGCAAAAAATGATCGGCGCGATCAGCATCCTGATCAGCTTGATGAAGGCGTCGCCGAGCGGCCCCATCTTGACCGCGGTGATGGGCGCCCAGACCCCAAACGCGACGCCGAGCGCCATGGCGATCAGCACCCAGATCCAAAGCTGGGTCCACCATGGACTAACCTTGGGGCTGTCTTTTCGCATTTCGGCAGGCACTGGAGTCGGGGCTGTGGCGGTCGCGGTCACATCGTTCTCCGGGGATACTTCGGGCGCGGCCGAAGTTGTTTGAGATGCAAGCGACTATAACGAACGCTGGCCAACAAGATATTGAAGCAAGGCCCACGGAAACAAGGTTCGCCGATGTGCCGGTCTGCTCTGCGCCAAACGGATATGCCGGCTTCCCTGAACCCTATATAAAGGCGTCCGATCGCCCGGGAATCGAACAATGACCATCACCGCGACGGCCGCCCCGTCGGCCCAAAAGGCTGTAATCGATGATACCGCTACCGATTTGGCCAATCGGCGGCTTTCGATCGGCTTCATCAACTGGGCGCATGCCATCGATCACTTTGTGATCCTGATTTATCCGACCGTAGTTATCGCGCTGCAGGCGGTCTATGGCGATTCCTATTCGACGCTGATCTATCTCGCGACCGCCTCCTTCGTCGCCTTCGGCCTGTTCTCGCTGCCGGCCGGCTGGCTCGGCGATCACTGGAGCCGGCGCAACATGATGACGGTGTTCTTTTTCGGCGTCGGCCTGTCGCTGATCGCCGTAGCGATGTCGCCGTCGCTATCCATGCTGGCTGTCGCGCTGTTCGCGCTCGGCGTGTTCGCGGCGATCTATCATCCGGTCGGCACCGCGATGATCGTCGAGGCGGCGACCCAGCGTGGCCGCACGCTCGCCTTTAATGGCGTCTGCGGCAATCTCGGCGTCGCGCTTGCCGCGGGCATCACGGCCGGACTGACGGCGCTGTTCTCCTGGCGCGGCGCGTTCTTTGTGCCAGGCGTGATCTGCATCGTCACCGGCTTCGTCTATCTGTGGTTGGCGCCCAAGGAAAGCCGCCATGGCGCGGCGCGGTCGAAGTTGCCGGACGTGCCGATGTCGACCATGCTTGCCGTCGTGATTTTTGGGCTCTTTCTGGTCGTCGCAGTCAGCGCCGGGCTGGTCTTCAACACCATTTCGGTGGCGCTGCCGGAGATCGTCCACGAGCGCATCAGCGGCATTCCGCTGCTCGAGGTCGGCATTCTGACCACCGCTGTGTTTCTCTGCGGCGCGGTTGCTCAGCTCACGGTCGGCCGGCTGGTCGAGCGCTTTCCGCCGCATATCCTGTTTGCGATCCTCGCCATCATGCAGTTTTCCGGCGTAGTGTGGTCGGCCTATGCCTCCGGCGCGACCTTACTGTTTGCGCTCGCCTTCACCATGGCGGCGGTCTACGGCCAGATCACCGTCAACGACCTGATCCTCGCCCGTTACAGTGCCGACGCCTGGCGCTCCCGGGTCTATGCGGTGCGCTACTTCGTCACTTTCATGATTTCAGGCGTCGCGGTGTCGATGATCGCGTTCCTGCACGCCCGCGGCGGCTTCGGCCTCGTGCTCGGCGTCACCGCCGTGGTCGCACTCGGCTTCCTGATCGGCGCGATTGCGATCGCCATCCTCGCCAATGGCGTGGAAAGGGCGAGGTCGCGGGCGCTGCAGCCGGCGGAATAACCCGCATCCATCCGCTCATTCCCGCGAAAGCGGGAATGGGATTATCCAAGTGCGCCCCCGCTTTTGCGGGGACGCGCGGATTGATGATCGAGCCTGGGCGGAACCTAAGTCGTCGGGTTCCGCGCTGCGAGCGCCATGCCGATCATGGCGGTGCCGCCGAACAGCATGTTGATGCCGACCAGGAGGCCGAGCGCCCAGGTCGCCGATTCCGGCAGGCCTGCAAAGATAATGCCGGCCAGGATCAGGTCGACGATGCCGCTGACCAGCATCCAGCCCCAGCGGCTCGACAGTTGCGCCTTGTGCTCGATCGCATAGAGGATCGTCGCAACACCTTCGACGATGAAGAAGGCAATCAGCACCAAGGTCAGCGATACCGTGCCGCTGATCGGCCAGCGGATCAGGATGATGCCGGCGCCGATGCTGACCACGGCGGAAATCAGCGCCCACCAGAACCCCGGTACGTTGCGCATCCAGAACGTGGTGACGAGCCCGACGCCGCCCGAAACCAGGAACACCCAGCCGATCACCAAGGTGAAGGCCAGCGTGGCGATTTGCGGCACGACGATCGCCGCGGCGCCAAGGATCATGAGCACGATGCCTTCGAACAGAAACAGGCCCCAATGCGCATGAATGGCGTTGGCGACCGAGCGCGCGACGTCCTGTTCGCTCGGAAGGCCGCTTGGGGGTCCGCTCATTGTCATAGGTAGCTCCCTGCAATTGCGCCGCCGAATCGTTCGCGATGCGGCAGCCTTTTGTTAACCCTTTTGGAACGATTTTTCCGGCACAATGATTGAGTGGTTGCCAGTCTTGCATAAACGCGGTTGAGCGCCTATGTAGGCTGTGCGACGTCGAGCTTAACGGTTCCGTCGCAAGACGGCCACGACGATCTAGGGTGACGCCGGATGAACGCGCACCTTAACGTCCGTGGCCGTTGGCATTTTGATCCTGACATTTTGTGGGATTGAACGCTCCGCGGCGGTGAGGCGGCGTCTTGCGCAATGATGCATGCGCCAAGACGCCGTCGCTGGACCGTCATGTGTATTCGATGACAGGTGTCACATCACTTAACGGCGTGTGACGTCGCCTCATGGTGTGTGACACGAGCGGCGAGCGTGTCACACGTCCATAGCTTTCGCACGATGACAATTCATGAAGCCGTCTCATGACGCCGTCTTGCGCGTCATGATCCGCGTTCACGCCTTCAGCTTCTAGATAAGGGCCAGCTTCTCGATAAGAGCCAGCTTCTCGATAAGAGCTCATGGCGCCGGCCGGGGCGCGCACTTTGCCTTCGTGAATGACGTACGCGAAAACGTCACGCGCGAAAACGTCACGCGACTGCGATGAGGCGGCGGTCTCGGTCTTGTGCGCCGGCTCGACCAGCGGCAAATCATCCGGCGCGCCGCCATTCGCCCATGATCGCAAGCGGCCGGCCCATTCGTCGATCTCCTTCGGCGGATAGGCGGTCACGATCGTGTCTTTGCCGCGTTGCAATCGCGCATAGACGAAATCGCCGGTGATGTCGGCAATGTTCGGGTACCGCGCGTGGTCGGTGAACACGACCGGCATTTTGAACGTGCGCAGCAGGTTGGTGAATTCCGGCGTCGAAAAACTGTCATGACGAACTTCGATGACATGACGGATCGCATGACCATTGTATTTGTCCGGTAATAATTCGAGGAAGCCGCCGAAATCGGCGGCATCGAACTTTTTCGTCGGCGCGAATTGCCAGAGCAGGGGGCCGAGATGCGGGCCAAGCTCGGTCACGCCGGAATCGAGGAACCGCTTGATGGAGTCGCCGGCCTCTTTGAGCACGCGCCGATTGGTGGCAAAGCGCGGGCCCTTGAGCGCGAAGACGAAACCGTCGGGAACTTCGCTGGCCCATTTGCGGAATGTCGCCGGCGTCTGCGAGCGGTAGAAGGTGCCGTTGACCTCGATCGAGGTCAGCCGTTCGCTCGCATAAGTCAGTTCCTTCGCGTGCGCCAAGCCCTTCGGATAGAACACGCCGCGCCACGGCTCGAAGGTCCAGCCGCCGATGCCGATAAAGATGCGGCCGGCCGTCGTGGCGTTTGCCGTGGTTTTTGCAGCGGGCTTTTCCGCGGTTTCGGCGCCCGACTTTGAGCTCTTCTTTGAGCTCTTGGCGGTCTTGCCCGCGGCTTTAGCAGGAGTCATGTGCCTGTCACCGACGGATGTTAAAAATGCTCTTCAAGTGGCGGCGTATTGTACTGATTTGCTGCCACAACGGCCACGGTGAGGCGACGCCGGATGAACGCGCGCTTTCGCTCGTGGTCGTTCCGCTTTCAACGCGATCTTATTGCAATTCGGCAAGCAGCGCCTGCGCTACGCGCAAGTCCGGAAAAGAAAAGCCTTCTGTAAACGCGCCATAGATCGGCGCGAGAGTGGCGTAGGCGTCTGTGCGGCGGGAACTGTCGCGCAACAGTCGCGCGAGGCTTGCCGCGGCGCGCAATTCGAGCGAACGGCATGACTGTCGTGCAGCATAGGCGACAGCCTCGCGTAATGCGGTTTCGGCATCCGCGGCATGCCCTTGCGCCAACAAGACTTCGCCGCGCAGGCGAAAGACCTCCGGCTGGCAAAACTCATTTTCCTGCTGGCGCGCTTCGTTGCCGGCGCGCTCCAGCGAGGCCATGGCTTGGTCGAGATAACCGGCGCGCAGCTCGAATTCCGCGACCATCGGCAGGAACATGGGTCTGAAGCCAGCAAAATACGGCGTTGCGACGCCGTCATACATCAATTTGAGGCCTGGCTCGTAGTCTCCAGCCAATGCAGTCAGCCAGCCACGAAGGAACAGTGCATCCGAAAGCTGCCACATGAATTCGATTGCTTTCCGCAAGCGGAACGAGTTCATCGACGATCGCACGCACCGCTTCGGCGTCTCTCAGCAAAGCGAAACTTATCCCGCATCGTTGCAGCGCATGCGCCCGCGAAAAAACGTGTCCAAGTTCGCGCGCATCGTCGATGGCGCGCTGGGCCATCTGCTTGGCTTGGTCGAAAAGTCCGAGTCCCCAAAGGCCGAGTGACGCAAAGGCCTGCGCGCACATGCGGGAATCGTGCCCGCCGAAATAGTAGGCGTGATCACGATGGCGCTTGGAGTCATAGAGGCGGATCACATGCGCGGCGCTTTCGCACATGCCGGCAAAGTCGGCGACCCGCAGCAGCATCGGCACTTTGGCGTGGTAGGCCTCGAGCAGAAGATCGGGATTGTCGAGCTCGCGGGCAATGCGCAGAAGCTCGTCCGCAAGGTCTGCCGCGTCACGGCCGCGTCCTGCCGTGGTCGCATTGAACCAGATGCCCCAAGTGGCGAGGAAGCGTTCGCGGCCGCGATCCGGACGCGTATTGGCGAGCGCCAAGGCCCTCCGATAATGCGCTGCCGCTTCGTTGGATGACGGACCGATGGCGATGATCTGCGCGAGGCCCAGCCCGAGATTGAGGACGAGTTCAAGATCGTCGCGTTGCGGCGATTGCGGCAGCGCGGTGACCAGGCGCAGAGCATTTGAATAGTGCCCTATGGCTTCTTTCATCGCGAAGCGGCGCAGGTCGCGGTCGGCGGCCTGCCGCCAATAGGCGATGGCCTTCTCGCTTTGGCCGGCGCGTTCGTATTGCTGGGCGATCACTTCCGGTGTCGTCTTGACGATGTCAGGAAATCGCTTCTCCAGCACCGCCGCGATCGCCGCATGCAATTGCTGCCGCTGCCCCCGCAACATTGTCGAATAGGCGCTGTCCTGCACCAGCGCGTGCTTGAAAATGTAGACGGCGTTCGGCGGCGTGCCGCGCAGGAAGACAAGCTCGGCTTCGGTGAGCCGCACCAGCGCGTCCTGCAGCACGGCGTCGGGCAGGCCAGCAACCGCGGCAAGCACGTCGTAGGGAAATTCCCGGCCGATGGCGGCGCCGATCTGCAGCACCTCACGCGCCGAGCCGAGGCGGTCGACCCGCGACATCAATGACGCTTGCAGGGTTGAAGGGATGGCGAGCGGCTGCGCCGGCTGTTCGAGCGCAAAGTGGTCGCCGGCTTCTCGCACCTGCTCGCTTTCCAGCACCGCCTTGGTCAGCTCTTCGACGAACAGCGGCACGCCGTCGGTGCGGTCGACGATCTGGTCGAGCAATTGCGGCGGCAGCGTCTTGCCGCCGGTGATGTGGCCGATCAGGGTCGCGCGCTCGCGCTGCGACAGCCGGCTCAGCGTGAGCATGGTGACATGCGGCTGGCCGGTCCAGGGCGGCTGGTAATCCGGACGGAAGGTGATGACCAGAAGGATCGGCAGCGCCGCGAGACGCTCGATCGTCAGCGTCAGCAATTCGAGCGAGGTCGGGTCGGCCCAATGCACGTCCTCGAACAGCATCAGCACCGGGCAGCGGCGCGCCAGCGTCTGTAGCCGTCCGATCAGCCCATTGAGCAGCCGCCGGCGATTGCGCTGCGGATCCATGCTGCCGCCGGCTGCGTTTTGCGCGCGGCCCACGGCGAAGCCGAGCAGCTCGGCAAACAGCACCATGTCCTCCGGCGCGATCGCACCCTCGCGCGCCAGCACTGCGTCAAGCTTCGCCTGCCGGGCGCTGTCGCTGTCATTGGCTTCGAAACGGGCGGCGTGCTGCAGCTGGCCGATGATCGGCTGAAGCGCGCTGCCCTGGTGATGCGGCTGGCAGAAATAGCGCAGGCAGACATGCGCTTCGTCTTTGAGATTGTCCTCCAAGGCCGCGGTCAAACGCGACTTGCCGATGCCGGGCTCGCCGGCCAGCAGCACCACGCGGCCTTCCCCCTGCTTGATCTGCTGCCAGCGCCGCATCAGGAGGTCCATTTCCTCTTCGCGGCCGATCAGCGGCGTGCGGTTTGCCGCCCATAGCGCTTCGAAGCGGCTGGCGATGGTGCGCTCGCGCAGCACCCGCCAGATCGCGACCGGCCCGGCAAATCCTTTCAGCGCTGCGGGCGCAATCGCCTCATATTCGAACAATTCACCGGCGAGCCGCCGCGTCGTCGCGTCGACCACGACGGTGTCCGGCGCCGCGGCCGATTGCAGCCGCGCCGCGAGATTCGGCGTTTCGCCGACCACATTGCGCTCCTGCACCTCGCCGGTGCCGAGCAATTCGCCGACAACGACCAGTCCGGTGGCGATGCCGATGCGCACCTGATGGCCCCGCTCCTTGTCCTCCCCCGCGCGCCGGGGAGGGGTGGGAGAGGGAAACAGCTCCGCCATCGCCGGGATCAAGGCGAGCGCCGCGCGCACGGCGTTTTCGGCATCATCCTCGTGCGCTTCCGGATAGCCGAAATAGACCAGCACGCCGTCGCCCATATATTTGGCGACATAGCCGCCGAAGCGGGTGACGGTCTCGGCGACGCAGCCGTGATAGGCGGCGATAACTTCGCGCAGGTCCTCAGGATCAAGTTGCGTCGACAAGGCCGTCGAGCCGACGAGATCGCAAAACATCACCGCGATCTGGCGGCGCTCGGCGACATTGGCGGCGCGAGCCGCCGGCGGCGCTGCCGGAGCAGGCGAGGACGCCGCCGCAGTGCCGGCACCGGCAAGCTTGGCGCCGCATTGCCCGCAAAACTTCGAGCCCGCCGCATTGGCATGGCCGCAGGACGCGCAAGCAGAGGCCTGCGGCGTGCCGCATTGCGGGCAGAACTTGCTATCGGCCGGAATGTCGCTTGCGCAACTCGGGCAGGCTCTGGTCGTCGCCATGATTTGTCTCAAACCGCTGGATCGCGGTGAGTTAAATACGACCCAAATTCGTCAGTGACCACAATGCTGCGGCGAGCAGTTTTTGATGTTGCAGGCTCGTGTCGTACCATCCGCTGCGCATGAACCTGGCGGGCAATATCCCAGTTTTGGGCACGGCTTATTTCCGTTAGCCGCCAGTGATCCATTGTTCTGCGCGATCACAAAGATCGCCTGAAGCAGTAAGCCGCTTCCAATTATGAGAATCTTTTTTCTCATGTCGTCTCCTGGTGCTGCAGTTCCGCCCCGATCATATCCCGCCGCGATGATACCGCGGAAGGTGCCGAACACCGCAGGCCAGGAATAGTTTGCGCCTGTCGGTCAGCGCGCCCAAAGCAAAAGGCCCGGGATTGCTCCCGGGCCTTCGCATTTCGTTGCGTCGAAGCTGGACTTAGAAATCCATGCCGCCGCCGCAGCATCGAAGTCGGCTGTTGCCGACTTCGATTTCTTTACATTAGGCGGCTTGCCGGATGGATTTCCTTAGAAATCCATTCCGCCGCCGCCCGGCATCGGGGGCATTGCGGACTGCTTCTTCGGCACTTCGGCAACCATGGCTTCCGTGGTGATGAGGAGGCCGGCGACCGAGGACGCGCCTTGCAGAGCCTGGCGCACGACCTTGGTCGGGTCGATGATGCCCTTCTTCACCATGTCGACATACTCGCCGTTCTGGGCGTCGAAGCCGAAGCCATAGGTGGAGTTCTCGAGGATCTTGCCGACGATGACGGAGCCGTCTTCACCGGCATTGGTGGCAATCTGCCGGGCCGGCGACTGCAGCGCCTTGCGGACGATCTCGACGCCGTGCTTTTGATCCTCGTTGGCAGTACGCACCTTCTTGAGCGTCTCGGTGGCGCGGAGCAGCGCCACGCCGCCGCCGGGCAGCACGCCTTCCTCAACCGCGGCGCGGGTCGCGTGCATCGCGTCGTCGACGCGATCCTTGCGCTCCTTCACCTCGACTTCGGTGGCGCCGCCGACGCGGATCACGGCAACGCCGCCCGCGAGCTTGGCCAGCCGCTCCTGCAGCTTCTCGCGGTCGTAGTCCGAGGTGGTCTCCTCGATCTGCGCCTTGATCTGCGTGATGCGCTCTTCGATGTCTTTCTTCTTGCCGCCGCCGTTGACGATCGTGGTGTTCTCTTTGTCGATCATCACCTTCTTGGCCTTGCCGAGCATGCCGATCGTGACGTTCTCGAGCTTGATGCCGAGATCTTCACTGATCGCCTGGCCGCCGGTCAGGACAGCGATGTCCTGCAGCATGGCCTTGCGGCGATCGCCGAAGCCCGGCGCCTTCACCGCAGCGACCTTGAGGCCGCCGCGCAGCTTGTTGACGACGAGGGTGGCGAGCGCTTCGCCTTCGACGTCTTCGGCAACGATCAGGAGCGGCTTGCCGGTCTGCACCACCGCTTCGAGAAGCGGCAGCAATTCATTGAGCGCCGAGAGCTTCTTCTCGTTGATGAGGATGTAGGGATCCTCCATCTCGACGCGCATCTTGTCGGCATTGGTGATGAAGTAGGGCGAGATATAGCCGCGGTCGAACTGCATGCCTTCGACGACGTCGAGCTCGGTCTCGAGGCTTTTCGCCTCTTCAACCGTGATCACGCCCTCGTTGCCGACCTTTTCCATCGCCTTGGCCAGATAGTCGCCGATCTCCTTGTCGCCGTTGGCGGAGATGGTGCCGACCTGGGCGATTTCGGCGTTCGAGGTGACTTTCTTGGAGTTCTTCTTGAGCTCTTCGACGACCGCCTCGACCGCGAGGTCGATGCCGCGCTTGAGGTCCATCGGGTTCATGCCGGCGGCAACCGCCTTGGAACCTTCGCGCACGATCGCAGCGGCGAGAACCGTTGCGGTCGTGGTGCCGTCACCGGCGATGTCGGAGGTCTTGGACGCGACCTCGCGCACCATCTGTGCGCCCATGTTCTCGAACTTGTCTTCGAGCTCGATCTCCTTGGCGACGGTAACGCCGTCCTTGGTGATGCGGGGAGCGCCGAACGACTTGTCGATGACGACATTGCGGCCCTTCGGGCCCAATGTCACCTTCACCGCGTTGGCGAGGATGTCGACGCCGCGCAACATCCTGTCGCGCGCATCGACTGAGAATTTGACTTCTTTAGCAGCCATTGGAGTTCACTCCGTGTGATTGGGTTCGCGACGCTCGGTACGAGCGTTACGCGGCTTTCTTTTTGGCGACGGGCTCGTCGATGATGCCCATGATGTCGGACTCCTTCATGATCAGGAGTTCCTGGCCGTCGATCTTGACCTCGGTGCCCGACCATTTGCCGAACAACACGACGTCGCCGACCTTGACGTCGATCGGGATCAGCTTGCCGGCCTCGTCGCGGCCGCCCGGGCCGACGGCGATAACCTCGCCCTGCGAGGGCTTTTCCTTGGCGGTATCGGGAATGATGATGCCGCCGGCTGACTTCGCCTCGGCGTCGATGCGTTTGACGACAACGCGATCGTGAAGCGGACGAAACTTCATGATGTCCTCCTTGGTTTCTGAGACAGCTTGCGAAATGTGAAGTGAGCTAGCCTTTTGGCGAGCTCTGGGAACGAAGCTATGCGGCAGCGTAGTGCCACCACTGCGTGCGAGATGGGCTTGAATTTTGGGCCCCGCAAGGGGCGCCGGGACATTTATTAGCACTCGCTAATCCGGATTGCCAATGCCCTTGCGGCGGCCCGTTTTTGCCAAGGTTAACGGCGCTTAGGTTCCCGCTTCGGAACGAAAATATTGTCCTGCTGTCCGAGGAAACTCATCCCAGGGCAGTCCATTGGAAACAGGCGAAGGAGCCGCCGCGAGGCTTGTTAGCAAACGTCAGGCGATGCTGCTAGTGCCTTGAAAGTACACAACTTATTCACTTTTGAGGCTTGCAATGAAGGTTCGAGTCTCAAAACATTCCCCTGACCGGGGATTGGAGGGGCAATATGGCTTCGTACGACACTGTGCCTAATGGGGCGTTTAAGAAACAGCTCGAGGGCTACGGATTGACCACCGCCAACATCCTCTACCGGCGGCCCGATCACCCCTGGCTGTTACAGACTTATGTCTGGCAGGATTACGATCTCTGCCCGAGTTTTCCTGTCCTCAACAAATTTCTCAATTTCTGGCTGGAGCAGCTCGAGGGCCCGCTGCACTCGGTCACGGTGGCGCATTCGCGGCTGATCAAGCCGGCCGAGATCCGCGCCATCAACGGCGAGTTTCGATTGCACTGAGATTTTTCGTAGCCTGGATGGAGCGAAGCGAAATCCAGGAACGATCGAGCGGCTGCAATGCTGCTCCCGGATTGCGCTCCGCTCCATCCGGGCTACGGGTTTTTACGCCATTCCCGTGAGCCTGATCAGCCCATAGCTCATCAGGCCGAGCACAATGAGCGACAGCGTGACGGCAAGCGTCACGCGCAGGCCGGTGCGCGCGACGACGCGAATGTCGACGCCCAAGCCGAGCCCTGCCATGGCGATCGTCGTCATCAGGCCGGCGGCGCGTGTGATCGGCGGCAGCAAAGCCTGCGGCACCAGTCCGAGCGAGCGCACCACAAGCAGAACCAAGAAGCCGATGATGAACCACGGCACCAGCTCGGTCAGCGCCGGGCTGCGGCGATTGGTGCGGCTTTCCGCCGGCCGCAAACCGCCGGCCAGAAGCGAGAAGCCGAGCACCACCGGCCCGAGCATCAGAACGCGCACCAGCTTGATCACGGTGCCGACCTGATTGCTCAGCGCGCCGATCGGCAGCGTTGCCGCCAGCACCTGCGGCACCGCATAGACGGTCAGCCCCGCGAGCACGCCATATTGCGTCAGCGACAAATTCAGGATCGGCACCAAAAGCGGCAGCGTGAGCACGACGATGACGCCGAGCACGGCGGTGAACGAGATCGACGAGGCGATGTCGTCGCCGTCGGCGCCGATCACCGGCGCCACCGCCGCAATCGCCGAATTGCCGCAGATCGAATTGCCGCAAGCGACCAGGATCGACAGCCGCAGCGGCAGGCCCATGAGCCGGCAGATCAGAAAGCTCACGCCGATCGCGATCGAGACGATGGCGGCGATGCCGAAAATCAGAAACGGCCCGAGCGCCATGATGGTGGTGAAACTCACCGAGGCGCCGAGAATGACGATGGCGCATTCCAGCACGAATTTGGCGCTGAAATGGATGCCGGAATGCCAGGCCGGCCCGGGCTTCCAGGCCGTGCGCACCGCGACGCCGAGCAGGATCGCGAGCACCAAAGCTTCGAGATAGGGCTGGCCGACCAGATAAACTTCGACGCTCTGCAGCAACACCGCCGCAATGGTAATTGCGATGCAGAGCAGCAGTCCTGGTAACAGGCTTGGCAGCAGGCGTTGCAGATGATGGATCACGTCCCGCCACACGATTTTGCGAAAGAAGATGCTCCACCGATAGCAAGCGGCAGTGCAAATGTCCTGCGTTCGGCCGCATGGCCAGTGATCTTTTCCGCAAGGTGTGCGCCGAAAACAGCGGCAAAAGCCGCCACCGCGCCGCAACATCGACACGCAAATGCCAGAATAAAATTCGCGTTAAGTTGTTCTATTCCATTACATTTTTGTGATTGATAAGTGACGGATATCACGTTGTGCGATGCGGTATTGTGCGTAGATAGGATCAGGGCGACGTTGAAAAGGATTTGCACCATGAAGACCCTCAGCACCAAAGCGGTTCTCACCGCGCTTGCCGTCACCGCGCTTCTCGCGAGCCCGGCTTTCGCCAAGAGCCATCGCGTTGTGTACCAGGACAGTGCGGCCGGTTACGCCACTGCCGCTCCCGGCAGCGACATTCCGGCCTATGACAGCGAAGGCAATGTGGTCGGCATCGCCAATCCGGACCAATACGGCGTGCAGTCGCAGCGCTAATTTAGCGTCCGTGTGAACAGTAAGGCCGCCCCCAACTGGGGCGGCCTTTTTTTGGTCAGTGCGGCAGCTTCGATATTACAAAAGCGAGCCCCGCGAGAATCGAAACCAAAAGAACGAATTGAAAGGAGTCAGAAGACCCGATGACTCTGAAAACAGGCGCTGGGTCGAAGAACGATCGCTGTTCGCTTTTGATCTTGCGTATCATTCGGTCATTGAGGATGAAAACGGCAATGAGTCCGCCGAGGAAAAGTACAATAAGGAACCATCGCACAATGGCCATGTGGGTAACTTCCGCTAAGGCCTAGTTCAACACGCCGACGATGGCGCCGAGCAAACACGTCGTCAGCGTGCCCGACACGATCGATTTCAGCCCGAGCGACACCACCTCATCGCGCTTCTCCGGGCACATGGTGGAAAGCCCGGCGATCATGATGCCGAGCGAGCCGAAATTGGCGAAACCGCACATCGCGTAAAGCATGATCAGTCTTGAACGCGGATCGAGCGCGCCGTCCGGCAGCGCCGCGAGCTGCAGATAGGCGACGAATTCGTTGAGCACGGTCTTGAGCCCCATCAGGCCGCCTGCCGTGACGGCTTGCGACCACGGAATACCCATCAGCCAGCACACCGGCGCCATGATCCAGCCGAGCGCACGCTGCAAGGTGAGCGGCGCGCCGAGCACGTCCGGCAACAGGCTCAGCATGGCATTGGCGAGATAAACCAGCGCGATAAAGACGATCAGCATTGCGGTGATGTTGAGCAGAAGCTCGAGTCCGGCGCCGGTGCCTTTGACGATGGCATCCATGGTCGAGCTCGCGACCTGTTCGACCTTGAAGTCGTCTTTGGCGGACTCGTTGCCGGACTTGCCGGCAAGCTCGTCGCCGGCAAGCTTCCCGCCGGTATGCGCGTTCTTCGGATCCGGCACCATGATGAGGCTGATGAAGATCGCCGCCGGCGCGCCGAGCACCGAACACACAGCGATATGGCCGGCCGCGTTGGGAATGGCATTGGCGAGGATCGTCGCATAGAGCACGAACACCGTACCGGCGATGCCGGCCATGCCGCCGGTCATCACCACGAACATTTCGCTGCGGGTCAGATGCGCGAGATAGGGGCGGATGAACAGCGGCGCCTCGACCTGGCCGACAAAGATATTGGCCGCGGTCGACAACCCGACCGCGCCGCCGACATCGAGCGTCTTCTCCAGCGCCCAGGAAAATCCGCGCACGATCGGCGGCATGATGCGCCAGTAGAACAGGAGCGAAGACAAGCACGCTCATCACCAGCACGACCGGCAGCGCCTGGAAGGCGAGAATGAAATCGGAGCCGGGCGTTTTGGGGTCGAACGGCAGCGCGCCGCCGCCGATATAGCCGAACACGAACGAGGTGCCGGCCTTGGTCGCGGCCGCGATCACGTCGACAATGCGGTTGATCGCGTTGAAGGCGCTCTGGCTCTCCGGCACTTTGAGCATGAGGAGCGCCAGTGCGAACGTAACGGCAAGACCGGTCAGCACCTGCCGCCACGGCACCGCGCGGCGGTTTTCGCTGATGACAAAGGCAAGCGCGATGATGGCGAACACGCCAATGAGCGATTGTAGCGACTGCAGCGATTGCATTGACGAATGAAGCCCCATTTGCCCGGTGGGAGAGTGTAGCCCGGATGAAGCGCAGCGTAATCCGGGAGAAAAATCACGCCGTCGCGTCACAAACCCGTAGCAAGCCGTTAAGTCCGCGCAAACCAATTCTCGCTACATCGGCTCGTACGTAAATCCCCGCCATTTTGCCGCGAATGTCAGCGTTCAAAGTCCCCATTGCCGCCAAGGCTGTCTTGCTCATTGCGGCGCTCGGGCTGTTGTCGATCGCTGCGAACGCGCTGTGCCTGCAAAGATTCCACGCGCTCGAACAGTTGAATGCCGAGCTGACCGAGCACGTCGCGCCGGCGCGGCTGGCGCTGGCCGAAGCCAAGACCAGCCTCGAATCCTTCGGGCTTGCCGTCTACAAGGCCTATTCCGCTTCCGATCCCGACCAGGTGAAGGAATCGCTCGGCGCGATCGAGAGCAATTTCGGCGCCGCGAAAAACGCCCTGAATAATGTCGCGACCTATGCGCCGGAGACCGCCGAAGACGTGCAGCGGATCGAGGGCAAGCTGGAATTCGCGCACGGCATCGCGGTCGAGCTGAAGAATGCGCTGCGCGCCAACGACCATGCCGTGGCGCAACGCATCGTCGATCTGCAATTCGATCCGGCGCGCGACGACGTCACCGCGCAGCTCAATCATCTGATCAATATGCTCGGCGGGCAGGGGCGCGGCATGGAAGCGCAGGTCGCCGCGCGCGGCGCCGCGATGTATCGCACCACCATCGGCATTCTCGCCGCCGGCACCGCCGCCGCTTTGATCGGCGCCTTGATCTTGAGCCACATTTTCATCGCCATCCCGCTCCGCCGCATGGCCGAGATGATGCGCCGGATGGCGAGCGGCGATCTGCACAGTCCGATCCACGGCAGCCGGCGCAGCGACGAGATCGGCGCCATGGCGCGCACGGTCGAAATGTTCCGCGACAATGCGCTGGCGCTGCGCGAGGCGGAAGCGGCGCGGATGGCGGAGCGCGAGCGGGCCAAGGCCGAAAAATCGGCGGAAAAATCCGCGGCTTTGGCGGCGGTCGGCTCAGCCTTCGAAAGCGACATTCTGGCGATCGCGGCATCGGTCGGCGATGCCGCGACCGAGCTCGAAGTGTTCGCCCGCGACATGACGGCGGTGCTCGACCAGTCGCAGCGCCACGCCTCCACCGCGGCGAGTGTCGCCGGCGAGACCTCGGCCAGCGCCGCCAGTGCCGCCACCGCGATCGAAGAGCTGTCGGCCTCGATCGGCGAGATCAATCTGCAGGCAACGAATTCATCGCACATTGTTGCCGAGACGACGCGCTGCGTCGAAAGCGCCGTCAGCAACACCACGGCGCTGTCCAAGACCGTCAAGGACATCGACCAGGTCGTGTCTCTGATCAGCGCCATTGCCAGCAAGACCAATCTCCTCGCGCTCAATGCCACGATCGAGGCCGCGCATGCCGGCAATGCCGGGCGCGGCTTTGCCGTCGTCGCGCAGGAGGTCAAGGCGCTTGCCGCCCAGACCACTGCGGCGCTGTCCGAGATCAGGGACAAGACGCTCGCGGTCGGCAACGTGATCGAGGTGGTGCAAGAGGCCAATGCCGCGACCGCGCAATCCATGGACAAGGTGCGGCTGATCTCGGCCGCGATCTCGGCCTCGGTGCATCAGCAGGACATCGCGACACGCAAGCTCGCGCAAAGCGTCGACAGCGCTGCCGGCCTCACCGCCCGCGCCTCGGCCGGCATCGCCGAAGTCAGCGAACTGGCGCGACGTTCGGGGCAGGGGGCAGATCAGGTCCTCGCCGCCGCCGCCGAGCTGAACAAGCAGGCCGCGGCGCTGCGCCACGACGCCACCGAGTTCGTCAATCGCATGAGCGCGGCGTCGTTTTAGCTGCAGCCGCTGCCGCTTCTTGGTTCAACGCAGGGCGGCGCGGTTTCCGAAAGACCGCCTTACAGGCCGGTGGCGGCTTTCGCGAGAAAGCGACAGGGCCGCCGAAGACTATCGCGGCAGCGGCTGGCGCAAAGCCGACATTTTAGCGCCGTCAAATGACGCATTGCGAAAGGCGTCGCCTGACGCGCCTTAAGCGGCAGCCTGTCGGCGTGATGGAATATCAATGGGCGTTTCGCTTTGTGCCGGTTCAAACTGGGCGCGAATCCAGCTCCAAAGCGCCTCGATTTCCTGTGCGGCCCGGCCTCCGCGAGCGTACTCGGTGACACCGAGACCCGCTTCAATCGCATCCTGAAAATCCATGCGCGCGCATAGCGTCGGCTCGGCGAGAACCCCAAGCTGCGTTAAACCTTTTGCGGATTCGCTCGTTCGCGAGCTGCGGTAATTCGGCGGGCATTGGTTGAGGACGAATGCCGCTCTACGCTTTGCCAAATAAACGGCTCGAAAAGTCGCCGCGGTTGCGTCCACATCCAAACACGTTGGACGCGTCGGCAGCAGGCAAAGGTCTGCGGCTTCCGTCACGAAGTGGGCGGCGGCGCTGTTGGCGGCGGCGGTGTCAAAGATCGCGATCGTAAACCCCACGCCAGCGAGCCCCTCGAGAATCGCGCGAAGCCGCGGCAGGCGTTCCCCTTCGAGCAGTTCGATCGTCACCTTGTTCGGGGCATTCGCGGCCTCTCGGCGCTTGCCCCAACGCAACAGCGACGCCTGGGGGTCGAGGTCGAGTGCGATCACCGTTTCACCCGCCTGCGCTGCGGCCACGGCGAGGCACGCTGCGAGGGTGGTCCTTCCCGCTCCGCCCTTTTGTGTGAGCAATGCAATAGTGCGCATCGAACCTCGCTCCGTCCATTCCCAATACGCCGCTTGGGGCGTCAAACGTCAGCCGACCATACCGGGGACCGCGTCGGACGCTCGGTCAAGGTTCGGAATCTCGATGTCGACCGCGAGCGTTGACACGGATTTGCCGCGATCCATCTTGATCTGCACCTTGTCCGGTTCGAACGAGACGTGCCGGGCGATTACCGCAAGAATCTCTTCGCGCAGAATGCCCAGCAAATCTTGATGGCGGCATGCGATGCGCTCGTGCGCAAGCAGGATTTGCAGGCGTTCGCGCGCTATGGGCGCGGAGGCGTGCCGAAAGAAATGGAGCAAGCTCATGCTGCCTTCCGTGCGAATAGCTTATCGAAAATGCTTCTGATTTCGGCGGGAACAAGCATGGGAACGGGCTCACCCTTGAGGCGGCGCGCGGCATCGAAGTAGGCGCGGGCCGGGGCGCTCAGCGGGTTGTTGAGCGTCACCGGCGATCCGACATTGGAAGCGCGCAGCACCTCTTCGCTTTCGGGAATGATGCCTAACAGTGGAGTCGACAAGATTTCGAGCACGTCGTCGATCGACAGCGTCTCGCCACGCGCCGCGCGCGACGAATGGTAGCGTGTGATCAGCACATGCTTGTCGACGCGCTCGCCGCGCTCCGCCTTGGCCGTCTTGGAATCGAGTAGCCCGATGATGCGGTCAGAATCGCGCACCGATGATACTTCCGGATTGGTCACGATGATTGCGGCATCCGCATAGCGCATCGCCAGCGTCGCACCGCGCTCGATCCCCGCTGGACTGTCGCAGATGATCCAATCGAATTTCGTCCGCAGCTCCTCGATGACTTTTGCCACCCCGTCTTCGGTCAGCGCGTCTTTGTCACGGGTCTGCGATGCTGCAAGCAGGTGCAGGTTCTCCAGGCGCTTGTCGCGAATGAGCGCCTGCGAAAGCTTTGCCACGCCATTGATGACATTGATCAGATCAAAGACCACGCGTCTTTCGGCCCCTAGCACCAGGTCGAGATTGCGCAGCCCGACATCGAAATCAATGACGACAACTTTTGCGCCGTCATGGGCTAAAGCGGCACCCAGGGCGGCGGTTGACGTCGTCTTGCCAACTCCGCCTTTGCCTGATGTTACGACCAGAACCTGCGCCATGTTACTACCTTTCGTTGTTCTAGTTCATCGCCGAAACTTGCAACTTGCCGTCCTCAAGCCAAGCCTGCGCGGGTCCATGGCGCAGGCTGTCTTCGATGTCGTCGGCCGTTTTGTACTGGGAGTCGATCGCAAGAAGTTCAGCCTCGACGCGGTGGCAAAATATGCGCGCGCGGGTATTGCCGGTGGCGCCCGCCAGCGCCCGGCCGCGGAGCGTGCCGTAAACGTGGATCGATCCGCCGGCGATGATTTCAGCGCCCGATCCAACCGAACCGAGGATGGTCACATCGCCCTCGTTGAAGACCACGGATTGCCCGGAGCGCACCGGATCCTCGATCATGAGCGATGCCGGCTGCTGATTCTGCGGCGCCGGAGGGGCGGCCGCGGGAGCCGGTGTGACGGGAGCGATAAGCGCCGGCGGCTCTGTGGTTCGCGCGGCGCGGCCGCTGCGAAGGACGGGGGGAAGCCCCGCTTGCCATTTCGCCGGGTCAACCCCTTCGATACCGAGGATGCGGATATTGCGCTCCTCGAGATTGGCGACGAGCTGGCCGATGGCAGCCGAGCTGAGGTTGACGGCCGATAGATCGAGCGCCACGTGCTGACCGGCAAAAAAGCTCTCGGAGCGTTCCAAACTGACGTCGAGCGCGGAGAGCCAATCCATGATGGGCGGTTGCGGCGCGATGGCGAACGCCATGTAGGTACGCGGCCGAAACATCAGCGACTGACGTTGGTGAACTATGCTCGACACTTTACCTACCCAAACTCGACGATTCTGATTGGTTAACAAACTGGCTATATTCGGTTAACGAATGGTTAACGGCTCGCTGGCCGAACTCCTTCGTGTCCGTTACTGGGGGTAAAGCGGACGCGCCAGCCGCGCATGCCGGCAATGCCGGCCGCGGCATCGCCGTCGTCGCGCAGGAGGTCAAGGCGCTTGCCGCCCAGACCACCGCCGCGCTGTCCGAGATCAGGGACAAATGCCGCCCGCTCGTCCCCGCGAAAGCGGGGACCCAGCGCGAAGAAAGAACGGGATTCTCGCGCGCGCGGGAATGAGCGGCACACCTCGCCGGCGCTCGCCCGCGCCCTCAGCCGCCACCCAGCCGCTGCGCCATCAGCACGATGGTCTTGCGGTAGACCTCGGAGTGATTCCACTCCCGCATCGCCACCTCGAAATTCGGCGTGCCCTCGGTATACGGCGCGCCGGCCTGCCAGCCGTTGGTCTTGAGCAGATTGGCCGTCGAGGCCAGCACATCTGGAACGGAATGGCGCAGATCGACATGGCCGTTGCCGTCGTAGTCGACGCCGTACTTGATGTACGACGAAGGCAGAAACTGGGTCTGGCCGATCTCGCCGGCATAGGCGCCGATCAGATCGTGCAACGGCAGATCGCCGCGCTGGACGATCTGCAGGGCGGCGATAAGCTCGCGCTGGAACAGCTCGGTGCGGCGGCAGTCATGCGCCAGCGTCGCCACCGTGCGGATCACCGGCAGCTTGCCCATGTCGCCGGTGCCGTTGTCGCTTTCCAGCGTCCAGACCGCCACGATCACCGGCGCGGGCACGCCGAATTGCTGCTGGATGCGCCCGAGCAGCGCGGCGTGCACCTGCATCAGTTTCCTGGCGCGGCTGATGCGGGCCGGGATGACCCGGGTGGCGGCGTATTCCTCGAAGCTCTTGGCGTGGAACATGCCGCGCTGGCGGCGGTCGAAGGCGAGGACGGCGGGGTCGGGCGTCAAGCCGGCGAAGGCCTGGTCGATGACCGCGCGCGAGACGCCCTGGCCCTGCGCGTCGCGCGCGATCGCGGCCAGGAAAGCGTTGAAGTCGCCGCCGCATGGCGCGGCGAGCGCGGGGGCGGCGACGAGCAGCAGGACGAGGGCAAGGAGGAGGCGGCAGGACTTCCGCATCCGCGCATCCTAACCCACAAAAACCCGATCAGTCACGCTGCTGACCTAAAGCCGACGTGTAAATCTATCAGGATACTTTTTGCGGCAGTGCGTGAGTCCGCTTCTGGCACTCGGCGCAGATTGCCCGATCTTCATCGCGATCTTCATCGTATGTCTGCCAATAGTTCAGAATGAAAAGCCGAGCGCTCGTAGGATGGGTTGAGCCCTTGCGAAACCCATCATCCCTCCTCGCCGCACAATGATGGGTATCGCTTCGCTCCACCCATCCTACGGGCTCAGCGGTCGCACCGGTCGTCTGTCTTCGTGTCCGTTATTGGGGCAAAGCGGCGCACCGGCGCAACGTCACCTGCGCTGCTTGGTGTCCTTGAACGATCCAAAGTTTGTACGATTGAAGGGGACGAATGCGCTGCCGGCCGCCGTGGTAGTCGCCTCTGTGCGCCGCAACGTCTCAAGCCAGAGCATGAAGATTTCCGCCAGCATGTTGCCCTCCGCAAGATCGCATGTACTCAGCTATGTCAGTTTTATGACAGGGCCGGTTCGATCCTGCTGTGACCGGCGACACACCTTTTTTGCCTTTGGCGACAGCAAGTCTGACGGCGGCGTCACCGATCGGACTTTCCTGGACGGCGACCTCCGCTTTTGCCCTTTCGCACACACGCGCCGCCGGCCTCATCGCGCGGCCTCCGCCGGCATCGCCGAAGTCAGCGAACTGGCGCGGGGTTCGGGGCAGGGGGCAGATCAGATCCTCGCCGCCGCCGCCGAGCTCAACAAGCAAGCCGCGGCGCTGCGCCACGACGCCACCGAATTGGTCAATCGCGTGAGCGCGGTATCGTTTTAGTCGTGCCCTTACCGATGTAGTCCGCTGGTCCCCGGGAAAAAGTGAAGCGACCGCTGTGGCTATCAGCCGTCGGAGCAGAAGGAGCCTCGGCGCGACGTCGCGTGCGTGCTCTACGCAGTGATCCGCTCAGTTGAGGAAGTACAAAAATGGGGATTATGAATGCGTGTTCCTTCAGGAGCAGCACGCCCGCTGCGACGAGCACTGCGGCTACTATGACAGCTAGCTTGGGCGAAATCGACAGCTCAATCATCTGGCACCTGCAAGCAGCAACGGACACAATTGTCCGTGATGTTTCTGCTTCAGGTCCGCCACGCCGAAGGGCCAAATTGAAAGCTAGTGTCCTTCCAAATCTTGTAAAGCCCACGCCCCATAGCTGTTAACGGCGCATCAACAATTCGTTTTCGACAAGCCGTTGAAATCGTGAGAAATAAAAATTCGCGTTCGGCATGAGCCAGTCATTGCGATTTGATACTCATTCGAAGTCCAGTCCGATGCGTGTGCCATAACCCGAGGAAAACACTTGAGTTCTTTTGATCACTTTTATCGGGTGGCATAGATCAACGGTTTTTAAGGCGCCGAAAATTGGCCCACTAATCATTACCGTCCACACTCGCAACGAACAGACGGTTCAAAAGTGTACATAAAACAGCCGAAGGCCGATGGCTGACGCGCACAGCGCTAACATCGCAAGAATTTGTCCGCGTGCCAACTGGCTCAAGCGGACGTACCCCCCACTTAGCAGAGTAAACGTAGCGGCCGCGTCCCAGGAAGCATGGCCTGAAGCTGGACGGAGATGTTCCGACATCTCCAGCAAGAGCCGCGGTGGAACGCCGACAGGCGAGCGTGCTCCGCTGAGCACGCTGCCGCGCCGAAAGCGCGGACGGTTGGATACGCGTCTGTCGGCGTTCCGCTTCCCTTTTTTCCTTACACCTCTCCCCGCACGCGGGGAGAGGTCGAGCGAAGCGAGGGTGAGGGGGCGTTGCCGCGAGTTTGAGCGCCGAGAAATCTTAAGCGCGAGTCTCAGGCAAGCGCCAACGCCCCCTCATCCCACCTTCTTCGCGCATGCGGGGAGAAGGAGCGCCTATCGCGGCAGCGTCTGATCCGAACCGGATACTCTGCGCGATTCGGTGGCGGATTGTTCCGTGCTCCAGCCACACCTATACTGACGATCGCCAATATTAGCGGAGCGGCACCATGAAACGCTTCATTCTGGCTCTCCTCACAGGTGCCGCTTTTGCGGCGTCATCCCCTGCCTACGCAGCCGTCAAGACGATCGTTCTGGTCCATGGTGCCTTCGCCGATGGTTCCGGATGGAAGCCGGTGGCGGACATTCTGCAGGATCACGGCTATTCGGTTCGCGTTGTCCAGGAGCCCGAGACGGCTTTTGACGCCGACGTGGCTGCGACGCGGCGCGTTCTCGACAAGGCCGGTCCTTGTGTCCTGGTTGGACACAGTTACGGCGGCATGATCATCACCGAGGCGGGAAAACATCCCGACGTCAAGGCGCTGGTTTACGTCGCGGCCTTCCAGCCCGACGTCGGCGAGAGCGTTGCCGACCTGGGTGAAAAGATGCCGCCGGCCAACAAGAGCATCGGGCCGGTCGGCGACGGTTATTTGGCCGTCAACCCTGAAGCGTTTCCGGCCGACTTCGCCGCAGGCGTTCCCAAGTCGGTCGCGGACTTCATGGCTATTTCTCAAGTGCCGATTTTCGGCGAAGCCTTGCACGCGAAGGTCACGGTCGCGAGCTGGAAGGATAAGCCGAGCTATGCCGTGGTCGCGAAACAAGACCGGATGATCAACCCGGACCTGGAGCGTTTCATGGCGAAGCGGTCTCAATCCCAGACCATCGAACTCGCCGGCCCCCACGCTATTTTTCTTTTGCACCCGCGCGAGGTGGCAGCCTTGATCGAAAAGGCGGCGACGGCGGCGAAGTAGGCGATCGTTTCGCAATGTCTGCTTAGCAAACTCCAAGTCGGCGTCTGACCTGAAGGGGGTTCAGCCATGAAATGCAGCAAGCGGTTGTTCGCCATTATCTCGCTCGCCTTCGTAGGGCTCCTGTCGTCGAGTATTGGAGCCCTCAATGCGCGCGACGCCGATCTTGCATCTCGTACCTTCGCGGCCGCTCAGACGGCCAATCGGCAATGCATAAACGCTTGTCGCGCACACTATCGCGATTGTCGTCATCTGAAGCAGTTGCCATCGTTCGAATGTCGGGATGTTTACCGGGACTGCACCCGATACGCTTGCACTGGGTTAGGACCAGGATGACGGGCCTTTTTCACTGGAAGTAGCGACCACGTGCCGTCGAGGGCCGACGGAGGGGTCAGTAGCCGCGGCGGCGGACCTTCTTGGCGGCCTTGCGTGCCGCGTAGCGTGCATCCCGCTCGGCCTTTTTCTCGGCAGTAATCGCCGCCTCACGTTCGGCGTTTTGGACGGCGAGCAGCGTTGCCGCCTTTTCGGCTTCGAGCTGGGCCTGCGCGTCGCGCTTGGCGGCTGTTGCCAATTCTTCCGCCAGTTCGGTCTCGCGTTTGAGTCGTGCGGCTTCGCGCTCGGCCTTACGGATCAGACGGGCCTCATTGATGGCCACGCGCTCGGCCTGACGCAGCGCAATCTTGGGGTCTTCGGCCGCCGCCAGAAACTTTTGCAACAACGCCTTCTTCGCTGCCGCGGCGGTATCCTTACGCTCCTGAAAATCGGGATCCCTGTAGTTACCCATCCAATTCCACCGCCTTTCCAATATGACGCCTTGCCACTGGAGGCTTAAGCCTTTCGCCAGCCGATGAAGGCGCGACGTAACTGCCACAACGGCCTTCGCTTAGCAATTCGGACGAAGCGGCACCGAAACTGGATTATACTTTCCAATCGGATTTCAAAAGCCGCAAGTCAGTATGGACCGCTCGCAAGCATGCGCCGCGAGAACGCCTTCTTATTCGTCAATACCGGATGTGATCCGAAGCGCGCCGTGCTGTCGGAGAGGCATGCCAATGACGCTAAATCCATGACGCCGAATATCGACCTCACCAGCCAAGACTTCTTCCGCGATCCGGTCGCGGGGCTGGCGCGGCTGCGTGCGGCCGGTCCGGTGGTGCAGGCAAAGATCCCCATGGTCGGCCGGGTTTGGATGACCACCACGCAAGAGACGGCCGCGCGCGTGCTCAAGGACAGCGATGTTTTCACCGTGCGCAAGGACGATGGCGCCGTTGCCGGCTTGCGCTGGTGGATGCCAAGTGTGTTTCGCGCGTTCACCCAAAACATGCTCTCGACCGACGAACCGGATCACACGCGATTGCGCGGTATCGTCGAGGAAACCTTTCGGCGCCGCGCGGTGCTCGACATGGCGCCGCGCATCCGCGCCATCGCCGGCGAGCTCGCGGACGAACTGTTTGCGCAAGGAAGTCCCGCCGACCTTGTCGCCCGCTATGCCCGCATCCTGCCGCTGTCGGTGATTTGCGAATTGCTCGGCCTGCCGCTCGAAGACAGACCGAAATTCATGACTTGGGCGAGCCGCGCCACCGGCACGTCCACCGCGCTCATGCTTTTGCGCATGGTGCCGACGCTGGGCACGATCAGGCGCTATCTGCAACGGCGGCTGGAGCATGCCCGCACGGCAGGCGGCGACGGCCTGATCGCGGAGCTGGTCCGGGTCGAGAAGGAAGGCGCGCCGATCAGCGGCGAAGAGATGGTGGTGATGATATTCCTGCTCCTGTTCGCGGGGCACGAGACCACGACCCATCTCATCAGCGGATCGGTCTTCGAGCTGACAAGAAACGCAGCGCTACGCGACTGGCTAGAGGAGGACTTTAGCCGCGCCGACCTTGCGGTCGAGGAGTTCCTGCGCTTTGTCTCGCCGGTGCAATTTTCCAAGCCGCGCTTCGTGCGCCGCGATGTCGAGCTCGATGGCGTCCGGCTCAAGCGCGGCGACCAGGTCGTCGCCATGCTGCAGGCCGCCAATATGGATCCCGCGGCAAACCAGGCGCCGGAAAAGCTCGACCTTGCGCGCCGGCCGAACCATCATCTCGCCTTCGGCACCGGCATCCATTTCTGTCTCGGTCATCAGCTGGCGCGGCTCGAAGGCAAATGCGCGCTCGAAGCCTTGTTCACGCGGTGGCCGAAACTGCGGCTTGCGGTCGATCCGGCGCAAATCCGCTGGCGCAGCCGGCCCGGCATCAGGGCCATCGTCCGCTTGCCGGTGCTGCCGGCATAAAGTTGGCTGGCGACATCAAGGTGCTGCGACATGACGGTGCCGCGACACGAAAATGTAACGATCCGCGGCGGACGATGGAATCTGGTATGAAACGTCACGCCGGGCGAATGCAGCATGACCCTCGATCTGATCTCGCCCTTGCCGCTTGCCGAATGCATCCGCCGGCTGCGGGCGGCGACCGACAGCGGCTGGTCGATTGCCGGCGGCAAGCCGGCGCTCGGCTTTGTCGGGGATGCCTCGATCAGGCTGCGCCGGCGCAGCTATTACCGGCATTCGTCGCAATATTGGCTGTCGGGACAGTTCGTCGAAGAGGGCGGGCAGACCCGGCTGCACTGCACGCTCGGCATGCATCCCTATATGCGCACGCTCTTGGAATATTGGGTCGGCGCCGTGATGTTGGGCGGCGGCTATGTGTTTGTTCGTGCCATAAAACTGATCTTCGCCGCTCATGGCCCGTTACCGGACTATCTCTGGCTCGGCCTGGCGCTGCCGCCGCTCCTGCTCGGCTTCGGTGTCGTCCTGCTGGTGTTCGGCGATCAGCTTTCGCAGGACGAGCCGCACTTTCTCGTCGAATTCGTCGCGCGTACGATTGAGGCCGTGGAAGTATGAGCGCGATCGCGCCGCTAGGATTTTGATTGAGCATGATCTTTTCGGAAAACCGGCCTCCACCCTCGGATCACGTCCAAGGGCATGCTTTTCCGGATCATGCTCTAGGAGCTTGTCATGTCACGCATCCGCTTCGAATTCGGTTCGCTCACGCTCGACGCCGAGCTGCTCGATACGCCGACCGCAAAGGCGATCGCGCAGGCGCTGCCGATCACCAGCGCGGCGATGACCTGGGGCGAAGAGGTGTATTTCGAAATCCCCCACCCAACGCTCCCCCGCGAGCGGGGGAGGGAAGGAAGGGGGATCGCGCGTGAAAACGACGCGCGCGCGGTGGTGACGCCGGGCGAGATCGCCTATTGGCCGGACGGCGATGCCATTGCCATCGGCTTCGGCCGCACGCCGATCTCCAAAGCCGACGAGATCCGCCTCGCCAGCCCTTGCAATATCTGGGCGAAGGCGCTCGGCGACGTGAAGATGCTCGCCAAGGTGCGGGCGGGGACGACGATCAAGGTGAGTGCGCTTCCCCCTCCCTAACCCTCCCCCGCTTGCGGGGGAGGGAGGGGTGGGGGCGGCGGCGGACCTCCGCTTTCGCGCCTTTGCGCGAAGAACACCGTCAGGTCCCAGGTGTTGCGGATATTGATCAGCAGCGAAAACACCAGCGCACCGGCAAGGAGCGGCGGGCCGATCGTTGAATGTCTGGCGACGAAAATCGCGGCAATCAGCGTCACCAGATAGGCGAGCGGCGGGCTCACGCCATAGCCCAGGTGATCGTCGATATCGCTGACATTGCTGCGCAGCACGCGGACGAAAATGAAAATCGAATAGGCCAGCGCGCCGGCCGCGCTCACGCCGACGATGACGGCGAGCGAAACATCGGTGACGTCGGGCATCAGCGCGATGAGGCTGACGAACAGCACATAGGTGTAATGAAACAGCACGGGACTGGTGAAGGTGCGGGTCGGGCTCGACGGCGCGGTGCTGATATAGCCGGTGCCGATCGAAGCGGCGACGAACAGCAGCGCCGCCAAAGCTGCCGCCGCGGTGCCGAGCAATCCGTAAAACTCGTGCCAGCCCTCCAACACGATGTTGCGCTAGCCTCTACCGACAAACGGCATCAGGTTCGCCATCACCGTCATGAACAGCACATTGCTGTCGAGCGGCAGGCTCGCCATGTAGACCACGGCGCGGCCGACATCCTCGGCCGCCATGCGCGCTTCGACCATCTTGCGGCCGTCGGGCTGCAGCACGCCGTCGCCTTGCACCATGCGGTCGGTGAGCGGCGTTGCGGCATTGCCGATGTCGATCTGGCCGCAGCAGATGTCATAGCCGCGGCAGTCGAGCGCGGTCTGTTTGGTAAGTCCAGTGACGGCGTGTTTGGTCGCCGTGTAGGCGGCGGCGCCCGGGCGCGGCGTATGCGCGGAGATCGAGCCGTTATTGATGATGCGGCCGCCGCGCGGGTTCTGCGCTTTCATGATCCTGATGGCTTCCTGCGTGCACAGGAACACGCCGGTGAAATTGGTCGCGACCACCGCCTGCCATTTGTCGTAGGGAATTTCCTCGATCGGCATCGCCGGCGCGCCGACGCCGGCATTGTTGAACAGGAGGTCGAGTCGGCCGTAGGTCTTCTTGGTTTCGTCGAACAGCGACCTTGATCGAAGCGGGATCGGCGACGTCGGTCGGCACGGGCAGCGCTTCGCCGGGCGTCTGCGCGCCCTCTTTGGCGACAGTTTCCAGCATGTCCTTGCGCCGGCCGGCCAGCACCACGGCATAGCCTTCCTTCATCAGCGCCAGCGTCACCGCGCGTCCCACCCCGGTGCCGGCTCCGGTCACCAAAGCCACTTTGCGCTCGGCCATATGTGCCTCCCGATCGGATATTGTCGGCGGAGTGTGGCGAAGGCAATGCGTTGCGGCAATCCCTCCGTCGTCATTCCGGAAATCGCGCGGCGATTATCCGGAATCCATAACCACCGCGATTTGAGATTGAATTTTGAGACTGGGGATATGGATTCCGGGTTCGCGCGTAGCGCGCCCCGGAATGATGGAAAACTGCTGTCAGCTCGCCAGCGCGATTTCCTGGTCGGGGCTCGCTTTGCGGTATTCCTCCGGCGAGGCGAGACGCTTGTCGATGTCTTCCGGCGGGCCCGGCCGGCCGAAGCGATAGCCCTGCATCGAATGCACGCCGGCGGCACGCAGGAACAGATGCTGCTCCGCGGTCTCGACGCCTTCGGCGGTGACTTTCATGCCGAGCCCGCGGCCGAGGCTGACCACGGCGTGCACGATGGCGGCGGCGTCCGGCGCCTTTTCGATCGAACGCACGAAGCTCGAATCGATCTTGAGCTTGTCGAACGGGAAGCGGCGCAGATAGAGCAGGCTCGAATAGCCGGTGCCGAAATCGTCGAGCGCAAAGCGCACGCCGATGGCCTTGAGCCGCAGCATCGACAGTTCGGCGATTTCGAGATTGCCAAGCAGCGTGCTTTCGGTGAGTTCAAGCTCGAGCCGGTTGGCGTCGAATTTGGTCTCGGCGACGATGCGCTCGACCACGTCGACGAAGTCCGAACGGCGGAATTGCAGCGGCGAGACATTGACGGCGACAAAGAGCTTCGGCCAGTCCCGCGCTTCGAAGCAGGCGCGCCGCAGCATGTATTCGCCGAGCTCGACGATCAGGCCGGAATGTTCGGCGATCGGAATGAAGCGCGACGGCGGGATTTCGCCGTGCACCGGATGGGTCCAGCGCGCCAGCGCCTCGACGCCGACGATATTGTCGCCGGCGGCGTTGACGATCGGCTGATAGGCGGCGCGGATCTCGTCGTTCTGGATGGCCTTGAGCAAGTCGCCTTCGAGCAATTTGCGGCTCGACAGATCGGCGTCCATGGCGGCGTCATAGATGAAGGCGCGGTTGCGGCCTTCGTTCTTGGCGCGATAGAGCGCCATGTCGGCGTAGCGCAGAATGTCGGCGGCATCGCCGACGCGGCGGTCGATGACGGCAATGCCGATCGAGGCGCCAATGATGATGTTGTGGCCAGAGATCGCATAGGGCGCGCTGACCGCATTGATGATGCGGCCGGCAATGGCCTGCAGCGAATAGGAATCGGATTCGCAGGCGGTGATGATGGCGAACTCGTCGCCGCCGAGCCGCGCCACCAGATCCTCGCCGCGCATGATGCGGCTCAGGCGCTGGGTGACGTTGAGAATGAGCTCGTCGCCGATGTGATGGCCGAGCGTGTCGTTGACGTCCTTGAAGTGGTCGAGATCGATATAGAACACGGCCGCGGTCGGGCCGCCGGCGCGCACATTGGCGATGACGCGTTCCAGCCGGTCGCTGAAAAAGATGCGGTTCGGCAGGCCGCAGACCGGATCGTGCAGCGCGAGGTGGCGCAATTGCCGTTCGCCGGCATCGATCTCTTGCGAGGTGCGGCGCATGTGGCGGACGACGAGAGCGACGAGAAGGGCAAAGCCTGCAAGCGCTATAGCGATGAACGGCACCACGCTCTGCACGACGGCGGCGCCCGGCCTGGTCGGCGTCCAGGCAAAGCGCGTAATCGTGCTGCCTCGCGGGTCGGCCAGTTCCATCACGCGATCGCTGCCGGCCCGCGCCGGATCGTCGATCGTGCGCAGCCCGGCGAGTTGCAGATGCGTGCCGATATTGTTGAGAAGGCGGTTGCTGACGTATTTCACCGACAGCACGATCGGCGCGCCGGCATTGCCGGCGGCAAGATCGGCATCGGAGCCGACAGCGACGGCAGCGACGAAAGCCGGCTTGTTCAAGAACCGCTGCATCAGCACGGTGCTACGGCCCGGTTTTACCGGGTCCTGGCCGTCGAGGACCTGAAGCGTGTGTTCGGGCAGGCCGGTCAAGCGGCCGCGCATGAAGCCAAGGCATGGCGCGAACTCCGCGACCAATCGGCTCACGTCGGCGTCGGCCGGATCGAGCGCGTGGCTGTACAGAATGTGGTCGTTAGCGTCGAAGACCGCTTCGACATCGCTGTGAAAGTAATCTTCGAGCCACGGCCCGATGCGCCGGCCGATCCACGCCGGATCGTAGGCGTCGCGGATCTTGACGACGGCGCGCGGCGTTCCGGCCGTCCCCTGCAGCAGATGCATGGCGCGGAGGCCGTGATCGGCCATGGATTGCCGGACAAGCTGCTGCTCGGTGTTGAAGGCGACCTCATCGGCCCGTTGCGCCGAGGTCAGCACCGCGACGATGACGCAGACGATGGCGACGGCAACGATCACGCCGATCGGCACGACCAAGCTGACGCGCGCCTGATCCCACCGCGACTTCTTGCTTTCCCCGGCGATATGCGAACGCGCCGAAGGCACCACGCTTCCACCCATCGGACAAAATGCTGCCGGAACAGTAGGAAGGAAAGATTGCGAATGACTTGCGCTTAACGCGTGTAAACGGTTTGCGCCCCGGCACTAGGGCTTTCCGCTTGGGAGCGTTAATGAAGGGTAAATTGCCTCTACCCTGACCCTCCCCCGCAAGCGGGGGAGGGTCAGGGTAGAGGTCAGCGCCGGTTGCTATAGGGCGGCCGCGGGATGCCGATATGGGCGGCTCGCAACGCCGCCGACCAGCGTTCCCGCAGGTCGGTGAAATAAGGTTCGCCCGGCTCGATCCGATAGATCAGTTCCGGATCGCAGGCATCGCGCCGCACCACGATCAGGTCGATCGGCATGCCGACGCTGAGATTGGAGCGCATGGTGGAATCGATAGAGACGAGCCCGACTTTGAGTGCGTCGTACAGATCCATCTCGTAATTGATGGCGCGATCAAGCACCGGCTTGCCGTATTTGTGCTCGCCGATCTGCAGATAGGGCGTGTCGGTCGTGCATTCGATGAAATTGCCGGCCGAATAGATCATGAACAGCCGCATCCGCTCGCCCGCAATCTGGCCGCCGAACAGGAAGGAGACGTCGAAATTCACATCGGACGCTTCGAGCACCTTGCCCTCGGTGGCGTGAAGCGTGCGGATGACATGGCCGACGCGCTGCGCCGCCTGGAACATGGTCGGCGCGTTCATCAGCGTTTCGCGCTCGCCGGTTTCGGGATTGTCGTAGCCCTCGACCAGGATGCTGACGACGGATTGGCTGATCGAGAGATTTCCCGCCGTGGCAATGGCCATGACGCGCTTCTTCGGATCCTTGAACACGTGCAGCTTGCGGAAGGTCGAAATGTTGTCGACGCCCGCATTGGTCCGCGTATCCGCGAACATGACGAGCCCCTCGCGCACGAGAATTCCACCGCAATAGGTCATCGATCGGTCCCCCGCGCGTCTTTATAGCATTTCGGATGGCGGAGCGAAGGCTGGCCGCGCGAAGCGTTGGATTACTGACCGACTTTAATGGCGACCGCCAGCGTCTCGGCGCCGGCGCCATAGCGCATCCGCCGCACCGGCGCCGCGCCAAGCGCATCCAGGCCGATGGCGACGCGGACATGGCAGTCCGTCGGGCAGAACCCGTTGGCCGGATCGAAGGCGATCCAGCCGAGCTTAGGCACGAAGGCCTCGGCCCAGGCGTGACCCGCCGCCTGCGCGGGCGCTTGGGACTTGGCGCTGTCCTCGTGCCGGAAATAACCCGCGACATAGCGGGCCGGAATGCCGAGATAATGCGCTGCGCCAATAAAGATGTGGCTCAGATCGCGCGACTGGCCGCGTTTGGCGGCAAAGGCCTCGGCGGCATTTGCCGCGCCTTCGGCATCGTCGGTGTCGTGCGCCATGTCCTCGTGGAGGCGGTCCAATAGGCCGTGCAATTCGCCGAGCACCTCGCCGCCGCTTGCGGCGCGGACGCTGCGGGCAAATTCGCGGATCGCGTCGTCGGCCTGCGTCAGCGCGGTGTCGCGGAGAAACAGGCTCGGCCCGAAACGCTCGACAGTGCCGCCGATGATGCCGTTATTGTTTTGCGTTTCGACTTCGCCGTCGACCTCGACGCTCAGTTCGGAAAACGGGCCGTCGGCAGAGAAGACATGTGCGATGTTGCCGAATGCATCTTCCTGCGCCGCGAGCCGCGCGTCCGCCGACACGTCGATGTGCCAGCGCACCACATGCTGGCCGTCGTGATTGCGCGGCGTGAGCCGCAGCATCTGGATCACGCCCGCGGCCGGCGGGTCATATTTATACTCGGTGCGGTGAGCGATCCGGATGCGCATGGCGGAAAAAGGCAATCAGTCGTCGGTTATCGGAGGCAAGTGCTAAAGATACATGCGCTAAAGATACATGCGCTGAGAATATATGATAGTCGCGGCCGCTGTCCCTGTCTTGCAATGACCGGTGATCGGCTCCCGGTCACAGCAGATATTGCTGCGACACCGCTGTGCCGAGGCGGTTATTGTCCTCGACGAAGGCATCGATGAATTCGTGCAGGCCGTTCTGGAAGATCTGGTCGATCTTTGAGTTCTCGAGCCGGGCGCGGACGTTGCGCGCCTGGCGCTGCGCCGGGCCTTGGCGGCCGTAAGCGTTGGCGATGCGGTCGAGATTCTGCACCAGGTTTTCGTAGCAGCTGGCGAGCGAGCGCGGCATCTCGTCCCGCAGCATCAGCAGGTCGGCGACCAGCCAGGGTTTGACGTTTTCGCGATAGACCCAGTGATAGGCGGTAAGTGCCGACACCGAGCGCAGGATGGAGGTCCACTGGTAATAGTCGAGCGGACCGCCGACCTTCTCCAGAGCGGGAAGCAGCAGGTGATATTTCACGTCGAGAATGCGGGCGGTATTGTCGGCGCGTTCCATATAGACGCCGATCCGCGAGAACCAGTAGGCATCGTTGCGCAGCATGGTCCGATAGGCCGAGCCGTCGAAGCGCAGCGACGAGCCGAGCACCCAGCGCAGATAGCGGGCAAATTCCTCGCGCGAGCGCGGCCCGTTGCCCCAGCGTTTCAGTTCGAGCCAGGCGCCGTTGATGGCGTCCCACATTTCGCTGGTTAGCGCCGTGCGCACGGCGCGCGCGTTGAGGCGGGCGGCTTCGAAGCAGTTGCGGATCGACGACGGATTGCTGCTCGAGAAGGCGAGGAATTCGGTGACGGTCTCTTCGTTGGCCTCTTCATAGTGATCAAAAAAGGCGGCGGCGCAGCCGGCGGTCGCGACCGCGGATTCCCATTCATTGGTGGAGCCGACATAAGCGAGCGGCAAAGCGGTGAGCCGCAACGTGGTGTCGAGAATGCGCGCAATATATTCCGCGCGTTCGACATAGCGGGCGAGCCAGTAAAGATTGTCGGCGGTGCGCGAGAGCATGGTTCTATCCGTCCAAGACCCACGTGTCCTTTGTGCCGCCGCCCTGGCTGGAATTGACCACGAGCGAACCCTTCTTCAGCGCCACCCGCGTCAGACCGCCGGGCACGATGCGGATGCGGTCGCGGCCGATCAGCACGAAGGGCCGCAGATCGACATGGCGCGGCGCGATGCCTTCTTCGACGCAAGTCGGGCAGGTGGACAAAGCCAGTGTCGGCTGGGCGATGAAATTATTCGGATCGGCTTTGAGCTTGGCATGGAACGCCGCAATCGTCGCTTTGTCGGATTTCGGGCCGATCAGCATGCCGTAGCCGCCCGAGCCGTGGACTTCCTTCACGACCAGCTCTTCGAGGTGATCGAGCACATAAGACAGATGTTCGCTCTCGCGGCAGCGCCAGGTTGGTACGTTCTTCAGGATCGGCTCTTCGCCGAGATAGAATTTCACGATCTCCGGCATGTAGCTATAGACCGCCTTGTCGTCGGCGACGCCGGTGCCGACCGCGTTGGCGAGCGTGACATTGCCGGCGTGATAGGCCGACATCAGGCCCGGCACGCCGAGCGCGCTGTCGGGACGAAATACCAGCGGATCGAGGAAATCGTCGTCGATGCGGCGGTAGATGACGTCGACGCGCTTCAGCCCCTCGGTCGTGCGCATATAGACGACTTCGCCTTTGACGACGAGATCGCGGCCTTCGACCAGTTCGACGCCGAGCTTGTCGGCGAGGAATGAATGCTCGTAATAAGCGGAATTATAAACGCCGGGCGTCAACAGAACGACATTGGGCTCCGACGATGCCGCGGGCGGCGCGATGGATTTGAGCGTCGCCAGCAATTCATCGGGATAATTCTCGACGGGCGCCACGCGATAGCGCGAGAACAGTTCCGGAAACAGCCGCAGCATGATCTCGCGGTTCTCCAGCATATAGGAGACCCCGGACGGCGTGCGCGCATTGTCTTCGAGCACATAGAAGGTATCGGCGTCGAGCCGGATGATGTCGATGCCGGCGACATGGACGTAGATGTCGTGCGGGACTTTCTGGCCGTTCATCTCCGGCCGGAACACCGGATTCTGAAACACCAGATCTTCGGGCACGACGCCGGCTTTGAGAATCTCGCGGCGGCTATAGACATCCTTGATATAGGCATTGATGGCTTTGACGCGCTGCTCGAGACCGCGCCGCAGCAGGTCCCATTCCTTGCCGGAGATGATGCGCGGAATGACGTCGAAGGGGATCAGGCGTTCCTGCGCCTCGGGATCGCCGTAGACCGCAAAGGTGATGCCGATGCGGCGGAACAACAGCTCGGCTTCGCGGCGGCGGAAATCGAGGACATCGGGTTTGACTTCGGTCAGCCATTGCGACAGTTCGGCATAGGCCGGCCGCACGTCGTCCCCAGTCCCATTCATTTCGTCGAACATGTCGACACCCGGCCGCTTCCGTCGCAAACCTTTGCGGCGTCTACACTTGTAGCAGTATTCAACCGTAGCAAGCTTTGCGCCAACTCAAGAGCAAATCGGGCCGATGCCGGGCGGCTCATGGATCGCCCTAGATGCCCGCCAATTCTTATTTTTGCCCATGTTTTGGGCGGTTTGACTAGAGTGGTGGCTGTCTTGTGCTCCGTCACCGCGCCGGCGCCAGCGGCAGTGAAGGCGATGACGGCACCAAGGCCGCTTGAGCCGTCGCTTGAGCACATGGGGCGGGCGCGCTAGAGCAGGCGGCGTGACGGGGAGAACGACCATGGCCGAAACTACGGCTGCAACCGGCGGTGGGATTGTCACAGCGGCCGTGCTCGTGATCGGCGACGAGATCCTGTCGGGCCGCACCAAGGACAAGAATATCGGCTTCATCGCCGAATATCTCACCGGTGTCGGTATCGACCTCAAGGAGGTGCGCGTCGTCCCCGACGAGGAGGCCGAGGTCGTCGCTGCCGTCAACGCGTTGCGCGCCCGCTACACCTACCTGTTCACCACCGGCGGCATCGGTCCGACCCATGACGACATCACCGCCGATTGCGTCGCCAAGGCTTTCGGCGTCCCGCTGCATTATCATCCGGAGGCCGTGGAAATCATGCGCACGCGCGTTGCTGCTACCGGCGGCGTCATGAACGAGGCGCGCATGCGCATGACGCGGGTGCCGGAAGGCGGCGAGCTTGTGCACAACCGGATCTCGGGTGCGCCGGGCTTTCGCATCGGCAATGTCGTGGTCATGGCCGGCATTCCGACCGTGATGCAGGCGATGCTCGAATATGTCACCCCGCAGCTCAAAACCGGCGCGCGGATGCTATCGGAGACCGTGCGCGCCGATTGCCGCGAAGGCGATATCGGCACCGAGCTCGGCCAGATCGCCAAAGTCTTCCCGGATGTCGTAATCGGCTCGTATCCGTTCGTGGACGAAAAAGGCGACGCCAATACCAACGTTGTGATGCGCTCGCGCGACCCCGCGCGCTTGGTCGTGGTGAAACAGGCGGTCGAGGCCATGCTGGTGCGGGTGAAGGACCTGCTTCCCCGCAAGATCTGATAGCGACGGGCGGTCAAAGAAGGCGGTGCACGCGCGATTGACGGAACGCGATTGACGGAACCTAACCGCTGCGGCGCAATCACGCAGATGATTCGTCCCTTGGTCACCTGACTTGTGACAAGCTCGCGCACGAAACCTCAATGATGAATCGATGCCGGACCACTCTTCTTGTTTGCGCGCACGTTGTCGCGGCGCTGGCTATGACGCTGTTGGGCGCTGGCTTTGCCTCGGCGTCAGCCGACCTCCACGGCTTCGGCGTCGTCTATCTGCACGGCAAGGCGTCCTGGCCCGGCGCGCTTAACGGCGGCATCTTGAGTTCGCTCGAAGACGAAGGCGCGCTCGTCGCCAAGCCGGAAATGCCGTGGTCGTTCCACCGCCGCTATGCGGCGACTTACGACCAGGCGATGGGCGAGATCGACGCCGCCGTTGCCGGACTGAAAGCCCAGGGCGCGACCCGCATCGTTATCATCGGTCATTCGCTCGGCGCCAATGCCGCCATCGGTTATGCCGCGCGGCATCCCGATCTTGCCGGCATCGTCGCGCTGTCGCCCGGTCATCTGCCGGAACAAGACGGCATGCGCAGCTATGTCAGTGACGCCGTGGCCCGTGCCAAAAAACTGATCGCCGAGGGGAAGGGCAACGTGCCGCAAGACTTTCCCGACATGGCGCAAGACATTCCGCTGGGTGCGACCGCGACGCCGATTGTCTATCTGAGCATGTTCGATCCCGACGGCCCGGCGGTGATCCCCAAAAACGCCGCGATCATCGGCGCAGCGCCGCGACCGGTGCCGCTGTTGTGGGTCGTCGGCAAGCTCGATCCGATCGATCGCCGCGGCCCGGAATATGCCTTCAATGCCGCCGCCAAGAATCCGAAAAGCAAATATGTCGAGGTCTTTGCCGGCCATCTGACGACGCCGCTCGTGGCGCAGGGAAAAGTGGTCGATTGGATCAATTCGCTGTGATTGGGCTGCTGCCATAATTTGGCTTGTTGCGGCGCACGCCGATACTTACTTAGCCGATACATTAGCTTCATCTTCGGCACGCATTATTCTCTTTTGGCGCGAGCGGTATTCAAGTGAGCGAGACGGACGCACTTCTCAGCGTGCTGCGGCAGGCGGCGGACGCCGATTGCACGGCGGCCATCGAGCAAGCCATTCGCGACGGCAGCGATCGCGATCTTTGCCGCATCAACCTGTTGAATTTCGCCGGCAAGCATGGGCTCGACGAGGAAAAAACCATCTCGGCCTTTCTGCATGCGGCGCGGCTTGGCCTGTTCGAACTGTCGTGGAATGTCATCTGCCCCGGCTGCGGCGGCGTGCTCGATGCGACGTCGACATTGAAGACGGTCAATCGCGACGAATACGATTGCGGCCTGTGCGCCACCGGCTACAAGCCGACGCTCGATGAAATGGTGGAGGTCACTTTCACGGTGAACCCGCGTGTGCGCCGCATCGCCGCGCACACACCGGACACGATGCCGGAAACCGAATATTACCGGCAGATATTCTGGAGTTCGAGCATCGATCTGCCGGACGATCTCGATGCGACGCTGTCGGAATTCACCATCAATTCCATCGAGCTCGAGGCCGGCGATCGCGCGGTGCTGTCGGTGCAATTACCAAGTGATTTCGTCATCGTATTCGATCCGGTCACGCACGGCACGCAATTCATCGACGTCAAAGGCGAGCCGATCCGCGAGCGGCAAGTGCTGTCGATGGTGTTCAACAAAGTGAAAGCGCCGGTCGGCACTGTCGAGATGCAGCCCGGGCCGCTGCGGCTGTCACTGGAGAACCGTACCGACCACCGGGTGCTGCCGTCGATATGGGTCGCCGGCGATGCGCTGCATCACCTTCTCGGCAACCGCAAGCCGTTCCTCACGGCGAAGCGGCTTCTGACCAATCAGACTTTCCGCGACATCTACCAGACCGATACGCTCGATCACGATCAGCGGCTGCGGATCACGAGCCTTACGTTTCTGTTCACCGATCTCAAGGGCTCCACCGCGCTCTACGAACGCGTCGGCGATCTTGTGGCCTACGATCTGGTGCGCCAGCACTTCGGTGTTCTGCACGAGATCGTGGCATCGGAAGCCGGCGCCATCGTCAAGACCATCGGCGACGCAGTGATGGCGACATTTGCCACGCCCGACCGCGCGCTCGCCGCTGCGTTGAAAATGCGTGAGGCCATGGCGCACATCAATACCGGGCGCGGCAACGAGGACTTGCTGCTCAAGATCGGCATTCACGAGGGACCGTGCCTCGCGGTGACGCTCAACAACAGCCAGGATTATTTCGGTCAGACCGTGAACATGGCGGCGCGCGTGCAAGGGCTGGCCTCCTCGCGGGCGATCTTCGTCACCCAGCCGGTCATCAACGATAAGAAGACGGCCAATATCCTTACGAAATTCGGCCTGCGCCCGACCATGCAGCGGGCGGCGTTGCGCGGCATTACCGACGAGACGACGGTTTACGAGATTCCTTGATTGGGTGCCGGCCTGCGCGAATTCGAGTTTTGGTGACATCCCGATCCGGCAATCCCGCTCCGCGAAGAAGCCGTGGCGAGGCTTTCGGGCCTCGGCTATTATGGTCCGACCGAAAATAATCAGGAGGCCGCCGTGGACGCCGTCACGCCCAAAGACGCCAAATCGCACGACACACTCGACACCCATTCGCATGTGGTGCGGCCTGCGACGATGGAATGGAAAAAGACGCGGTTTGCCGGTTGCGAGGTGAAGGGGCTGTTGCTCGACAAGGAAACCGGCCTGGTCACCGCGCTGATGAAATTCGCACCGGGCGCGGTGCTGCCGGACCACGAGCACGTCAAGATCGAGCAGACCTATGTGCTCGAAGGCCGGCTGGTCGATAAGGAAGGTCCGGCGGAGGGCTTGAGCATCGGCCCCGGTGAGTTCGTCTGGCGCGAGGCCGGCAGCCGCCACGTCGCCTGCACGCCCGAGGGTGGGCTCATGCTTGCCATGTTTCAGGTGCCCAATAAGTTCTTCGAAAAGGATGGTCGCGTGACCGATATTTCCGGCACCGACTGGGACGAACTTTGGGGGCACGTCTTCAACGACTAGGTTGCCGAAAACGAGGTGTTCGGCACTCGAGGGAATTGGCGATGAGAAAGACACTGCGAACATTTGCCTGCGCAGGCGCGACGCTATTTCTGCTGACGGCGGCCGCATCCGCGCAGGGCGTCGGCATAGGAGACAATGGCGTCAGCTTCTCGCCCTTCAAACCGCAGGACAAGAGGCCGCTGACCCAGGACGAAGTCGACAAACAGCGCAAGCTCGATGATGCCTACAAGGCGGCGACCAATAAGATCCCGGATCAAAAGGCCAATGATCCCTGGGCCGTGGTTCGCCCGTCGAGCCCGACGCCGGCGCCAAAGAAGAAGACACAGTGAGCGTCGTCCGCGACTGGCCGCTCTGATGGGCCGGCCTGCGGAAAGAGGTCATTCAGCACCTTCAAAAAGCCCGTGCGCAGCCGGAAGCATCGACTTCCGGCGCGGGTGCCGCTGATGCTACAAGTCGCCCGCGCGGGTTTCGGACCGGAATCCGCGATCGCAGGCTCTAATGAGGGCCCGCTCTGCGGACGTGGCGAAATGGTAGACGCAAGGGACTTAAAATCCCTCGGGGGGAAACCCCTGTGCCGGTTCGAGTCCGGCCGTCCGCACCAAGGCCATTAGCGTGCTGCTGCTACCGTCACTATATAGTGGCAATGGCAAGCCGACCTTGCAAACCCGACGGCGACCTCAAGAGGCTGTGGCGCACGCTGCTCGGTACGCCGTTCCCGGCTTGCGGCATACCGGAGGAAACCGGCGTCCCAAATGGCAGCAATGCGCAGCCCGGCGGGATCTCGCCCTGCGACAGCGAACCACGCGCTGAGGCTGGCTCTTCCGATAATTGATTGAGTGATTTGCGTTAAGCTTCGTCGCGGGCGAGCGCGCCGTTCTCAAAGCCCTCGACAAAGACCTGGCCGATGGCGCGGGTAAGCGCGCCGGCGGCGAGCGCGGAGACGCCAAGTCCGACCAGCACGCCGCCAGGCACGATCCACATCAGCGTCGAGGATGTCGCAAGGCCGAAGCCTGAAGGCGCGGCGCCCCCGATCAGGCTGACGATCGTCGCCCGCGTGCGGTCGCGCTGGAACGGCACCTGATAAAGTTCGCTGAGTTGCCGTACCATCCGCAGATTGACCGCGGTGACGCTTGCGATGTTCACCACCGCCAGCGGCATAAGTCCGCCGACCGCGGCATAGGTGCGATGCCGTTCGACGATGCTTCTGGCGAAGCCGCGGCGCTTCGCCGCCATGTGATCGGGCAGTGCACGAGCCTCGGGCTGCACGCCGGCCGATGGAATGGAATCGTTGGCGATCGGCGCCGATGACACCGCAAGCGCCGGTTCGTTCTCGATCTTGTTGAATGTCGGGGCAGGGCGGGGCTCCGGCGCCACCTCATCAGGAACGATGCTGCCGGCAAAAGCGTGGACGTTGTCGCCGGCCCGGGTGATCGCTTTGGGGAGTTGCTTGCGGGTCATGCGGCGGCCTGTTTTGCACTGAGGACGGCGTCGAGTTCGTCGGCGATCGTTGCGATCTCCCGCGCCGCCGGACCTTTCCAGCTGATCAGGCTCGGGGTGGCGCCCCACAATGTCGCTTCCGGATAGGCAACGCGGTTTTGCATTTCAGCCGTCAGCACCGGCAAGCCCGCCTCGGTCAGCTCGTTGCGGATATGGCGGCAGATCACGGAGTCGCGCGTCGTCTGCGTCAGCAGGCAGCGGAACACCGGGCGCCGGCCGTCGGGCCGGTCGGTCAAAATGCTCAGCGTATCGAGCATGCGGTCGACGTCGAACGGCGACGGCTTGACCGGCACCAGCACGAAATCGGCGGCGGCCAGGCATTCGAGCGTAGTCTTGGAGCGGAAGCCCGGCGTGTCGATGATGACCGGACCGGTGCCAGAGAGCTGCCGCGCGGTTAGTGAAGCGGCTTCGGTCGCATCCTCGACGATATTGACGCCGCCGAGCGCACGCTCGCGTGCGGCAAGCCGCATGATCGAGCGCTGCGGATCGGCGTCGATCAAGGTCGGCCGTCTTCCGGTGAGATGCCAATGCACGGCAAGACAGCTCGCAAGCGTGCTCTTGCCGCTGCCACCTTTCATGGTGGCGACTGTGATGATCATGTTCGTCATTTGCCCGTCACCTGCACGGCCCTCCAAATAAAGTCGCGCGGAGCGAATCAGCCGGACAACGGTAACGGATTCGCACCGGACTGCCTATTGCTCCGGCACGCCGATTCGCTTTGTTGTTTGGAACGCGGCCGCGGCCGATCGTTCAGGACGTTAGCTCAGGATGTGCGGATCGGGATGGGGATCGGCCGCCGCGTCGCCCGCGCCAGCGGCCGGCGTATCCGATAGCGCGGCACGATATGCCGGACCAGGGCAAAGCCGCCAAGCATCAGGCTCGTCCACACCGCGACGCTGAAATAGAGCGACATCCAGGCGATCTCCCGGTGCCACGGTATGAAATGGCGCGTCACGACCCAGCGGGTTGCGAGATCGTAAAGCCCGGAGAACAGGCCAAACAGCGGCTTGCCGTGCGCCAGGTCCGTCTGCCAGCGCTCGAAATACATCGGTACGTCCACAGTCGACATGAACAGGACGTAGCAGGCGATACCGGCCGCGGCCGCCCCGATCGCAAGGCGCGCCGGGCCGTGGAAGCTCAACATGAGCCGCAGCAACGCCACGCCGATCAGCACGAAGGCCGTGGTCCAAATCGAATTTTCCAGAACATTGCCGAGGAAATTCGTCGAGATCACCGCGTACCACGAGCAGCATTCGGCGAGCGCGATCAGCGGCACGATCATGTTGGCGATGTTCTTGGTCGTGTCGGAACGGCTGATCTTGCCGAGCTCGCGCAGCACGATCGCCCATTGCGCGGCAAAGCACAGTTCGGCGACGGTCGCTACCGAGCGGCCGACCATCACGCTCGACAGCCAGGTGTCGAACAGGCAGATGCGCTGCACGTCGGCGCGCGGCAGGATCGAACGGAAGGCGCAGCCGAACACATAGGCGGCGGCGAGCAGCACCAGCGGTTCGATCGCCACTATGCCGGCCGAGGTGCGGGCCGCCATTTTGCTGGAATGGAAGTGAAGCTTGAACCACAGCGTGATGTTCAGCGTGCTGATGACGACCAGACAGCACCACCATATCGCGACGGGATTGGACGAGGTCAGCCAACCGAAGCTCATTGCCATTCTCTGCCAGCGTGGATTTTTGCGAGGCTTGTCGCCGAGTCTTGTGTCGCCAAAGCGTCTTGTGTCGCCAAAGCGTCTTGTGTCGCCAAAGCGTCTTGTGTCGCCAAAGCGTCTTGTGTCGCCAAAGCGTCTTGTGTCGCCAAAGCGTCTTGTGTCGCCAAAGCGTCTTGCATCGCCAAAGCGTCTCGTTTCACCGAAGCTGTCACAGCGCCTCTTGTCATTAAGCGCTCACGATACTGAAACAATAGTGACACATATGGCTAGATTTTGATGGCGCGAGGGCCGCGACAATGTTGCGAATGCGAAGCGGCGAGGGCTCTCTTTAGCCGTTCGCAAGCCTGCCCGGCAAACAGCCTAAGCGATTGATGTTACGGCAATAACGCGAGACGCGCCGGCCGCGACGAACAACCAGCCCGGTGGGCCGCAGCTTGGTCTCTGCCATATTTGCGGCTCAAGAGCCTGCGAACCAAGCGGATTGGGGACAGGCATGGTGGGCGTGTTTGATGGGGATTCGCGGCGACATCGTAGAGCCGCCGGCGAGGTCGCGGGATGGCCGAGCGCGTGCGCGTTTTCGCGCATGGCCTGACATGTCGCGTGGCTTTGCATCGTTTGCAGTTTTTGGCCTTGCCTGCGTGCTCTTTGGCTGCACCTCGAACGACAGCGGCGAGCTTTTGATCGATCCCGGCCGCTATGCCGTCTACAAATGCGACGATCTCGCCGCGCGCTGGAAAATCGTCAGCGCCCGCGAGAAGGAATTGCGCGGGCTGATGGACCGGGCGGCGCAGACCAATGGCGGCGCTGTGGTCGGCTCGCTCGCCTATCGCGTCGATTATGACGCCGTGGTCAGCGATGAGCGGCTGCTGCAGCGCACGGCGGCCGAAAAAAATTGCGGGCTGCCGTTTCAAACCCCGAGCATTCAGGCCCAGCCGCTTCAGGCGCAAGGCGCCCAACCGCCAGCTGCGCCGTCGCCAAGCCCGCAATATCAGAGCGATCAGGGCATTCGCTGAACTGAGAGCATGATCCCGAAAAGCCTGCCCTTGGAGTTGATCCGAGGGTGGGAACCAGTTTCCTGCCTTCGCGAAGCCCGCTTCGGCGGGCGAAGCTAGGTCGGACAAGATCATGCTCAAACGAAAGGTCTAGCGCGGCAGCATCGCTGTCGCATAAGCCGCAGCAAGGCCCGCGACCGCCAGCGCGACGAGGGCTATGGCGCTCGGAACGGTCGCCCGCCCGCCGGCGAAGAATGCGGCATAGAGCGCCTTGAGGACATTGTTTGAAGAGGCGGCGATCAGGACCGCCGCGGCAAGATCGGCGTTCTGCACGCCGGAAATTCCGCCCTGCGCCAGGTTGAGGACGAAGGGATCGATATCGGTGACGCCGACCACGCCGGCGAGCCCGTAGATGCCGGAAATTCCGAACTGCGATTTGGCGACGGCCGAGACGATGGATACCGCGACAAACAAAGCGGCGAAGATCGCAGCCGCGCCGAGCTCGAGCGGATTGCCGCTCTGCGCCGCCGGCATCGCGGCTTGCGGCGTCCCCGCGTCCGCAGGCTTGCCGTGCCAATATTGCAGCGCGCAGATAATGAAGCCGGCCAGCGACAGGCCACACAGCGGCAGCGCCAAAAGCCGCGCCAGCGGCACATTGAAAATCAGCACCACCGCCAACAGCCGCAGATACATGATCGCGGTGGCGAGCGTGATGCCGGACTGGGACTGCCGCGCGAGCTCCGGATTGGCTTTGGCTTGCCGCGCCAGAACGACCGTGGTCGCCGTCGACGAATACATGCCGCCGAGCGCCGCCATCCACAGCCCGCTCGCCGCCGGCTTCCAATAGCGCTGCGCCAGATAGCTGGCGTAGGAAAATGAACAGACGACGACCAGCGCGAGCCACACCTGCCGCGGCGTGATCGCGGTGAGTTTCGTGACCGGATGGTCCGGCAACAGCGGCAGCACGATGCCGGTGAGGATCAGAAATTCGCCGGCGGTCACGATTTCCCTGATCTCGATGCGCCGTGCCAGGCCGTGAAGCTGCTCGCGGCCGGTGAGCAGAAGCACCGAGGCGACCGTCATCGTCACGGCGACCCAAGGGTCAAGCGCCAGCGAGACGGCGCCGAGCAGATAAGCGAGCACATTGAGAAGCGGCACGACGAGGCCGACGCTCGGCTCGTCCGACTGCGTCTTATGCTCGTGGACATGCGCGAGGTAGTAGACGAGGAGCCAAGCACCCAGCATCAAAAGCCCGCCGGTGAACGGCAGGAAATGCACCGGGTCGAACAGATAAAGCACTCCGCCCACCAGCGCGAGCATCGGAAAGCTGCGGATGCCGCCGGGCCGCCGCTCGTCGGTGTGGGCGAAATATTCTTCGAAGGCGAGGCCGAGGAAGAAGCTCAAGCCCAAGAGCAGGGCGATGTGAGCGGGCGACGGCGTCGTGATCATGCCGGCGATTATAGAGACCGTGGTGCGCGATGCGAATAGGCCGGGCGTCGGTTTTACAAGCTTATAGCTTCACCCGCCGCAGCCGTAACGCATTGCCGACGACGCTGACCGAGGACAGCGCCATCGCCGCCGCCCCGATTGCGGGCGACAGCAGAATGCCGAACAGCGGATAGAGCGCGCCGGCCGCGACCGGCACGCCAAGCGCGTTATAGAGGAAGGCGAACAACAGATTTTGCCGGATATTGCGCATGGTCGCGGCCGACAGCTTGCGCGCGCGCGCAATGCCGTTGAGATCGCCCTTGACCAGCGTCATGCCGGCGCTCGCTATGGCAACGTCGGTGCCGTTGCCCATGGCAATGCCGACATCGGCCGCGGCCAGCGCCGGCGCGTCGTTGACGCCGTCGCCGGCCATGGCGACGACGCGGCCGGCGCGGCGCAGTTCATCGATCACGGCAGTCTTGCGCTGCGGCAGGACCTCGGCTTCGACCTTGGCGATGCCGAGTTTCGCGGCGACGGCTTGTGCGGTGGTTGTGCTGTCGCCCGTCAGCATGACGATCGAGATCTTGTCAGCCTTGAGCGCCGCGAGCGCCGCCAGTGTCGTCGGCTTGATCGGATCGGCGATGGCGATCAGGCCGGCAGGCTTGCCGTCCACGCCGGCGAAGACGACGGTCGCACCGTCGGCCCGCAGCCGTTCGGCCTCGCTGTGCAGCGAAGCTACGTCGATGCCGTGCTCGGCCAGAAATTTCGCCGTACCGAGCGCGACGCTTGCGCCCTCGACCGTGCCGAGCGCGCCTTTGCCCGACGGCGCCTCAAAGCCGCTGACGGGCGCCGGTATGATATTGCGCGCAGCCGCGGCCGCGACGATCGCTGCGGCGAGGGGATGTTCGCTTGCCCGTTCGACGCTTGCGGCGAGCCGGATCAGCCTGTTCTCGTCGAAGCCCGGCGCGGCCACGATGCCGATGACTTGCGGCTTGCCTTCGGTGAGCGTGCCGGTCTTGTCGACGACCAGCGTGTCGATTTTTTCCATGCGCTCGAGCACTTCGGCATTCTTGATCAGGATGCCGAAATGCGCGGCGCGGCCGACACCGACCATGATCGACATCGGGGTCGCCAAACCGAGCGCGCAAGGGCAGGCGATGATGAGAACGGTCACAGCGGCGACCAGCGCGTAGGCAAAACGCGGCTCCGGCCCGAACACGGCCCAGGCCGCGAAGGCCAAAACGGCAACCGCGATCACCAGCGGCACGAACCAGCCCGCCACCTGATCGGCGAGGCGAGCAATCGGCGCGCGCGAGCGCTGCGCGCTCGCGACCATGTCGACGATCCGCGCCAGCATGGTGTCGCGGCCGATTTTCTCGGCGCGCATGATGAAGGCGCCGTTGCCGTTGAGCGTGCCGCCGACGACTTTGGCGCCCGCGTCCTTGGTTACCGGCATGGCTTCGCCGGTGATCATGGATTCATCGACCGCCGACTTGCCTTCGATGACGATGCCGTCGACCGGCACTTTCTCGCCGGGGCGAACGCGCAAGCTGTCGCCGACATGGACCTCGTCGAGCGCAACGTCCTCGTCGCTGCCGTCATTCCTGACGCGGCGCGCGCGGGTCGGCGCCAGCCCCATCAGTGCAGCGATCGCCTGCGAGGTCGAGGCTCGCGCGCGCAGCTCCAGAACCTGGCCGAGCAGGACGAGCACGGTGATGACGGCGGCGGCCTCGAAATAAAGCGCGATGCCGCCGTGCATGTCGTGAAACGCCGGCGGGAATAAGCCGGGCGCGAGCGCGGCAACGACGCTATAGGCATAAGCGACGCCGGTGCCCATGGCGATCAACGTGAACATGTTGAGATGGCCGGTGCGCAGCGATTGCCCGCCGCGGACGAAGAACGGCCAGCCACCCCACAGCACTACGGGTGTCGCCAGGATGAATTGCGCCGGTGTCGCAATGGTGCTCGCGAGATGAAACAGGCCGACATGTCCGCTCATTTCGATGATGAAGACCGGTACGGTGAGCACGAGCGAAATCCAGAACCGGCGCGTCATCTCGGCGAGTTCGCCGCTGTCGCCGGCGCTGCCGTCTTCGGGTTCGAGCGCCATGCCGCAGATCGGACACGAGCCGGGTCCGACTTGCCGGATCTGCGGATGCATCGGGCAGGTATAGATCGTGCCTGCGGGCGCGGCGGGGGCCGTAGACTTGTTCAGGTATTTTTTCGGATCGGCGGAAAATTTGGTGCGGCAGCCGGCGCCGCAGAAATGATAGTCGCGATCGTTATAGGCGTAGTGATGCGGGCTCTTGTCCGGATCGACTTTCATGCCGCAGACCGGATCGGTCACGGTTGCGTCCGCCGAGGTTGCGTCCGCGTCTTGTGCGTGCGTGGCATGGTCGTGCGCGCCGCGGCTGTCCGCACCATGCCCGTGCACACCATGCTCATGAGCCGAATGATCCAAGGCCGACCTCTCGCTCTTGAAACCTATACCCCATAGGGGTATTTAGAGGTCATGCAGGCGAATGCCAAGGCGTCGGTGACCAAACGGCTAAAGCGGATCGAGGGCCAGGTGCGCGGCCTCGTGCGCATGGTCGAGGACGACCGCTATTGCATCGATATCGTGACGCAGATTTCGGCAGTGCGTTCGGCGCTACGCCGCGCCGAGGAGGAAATCCTCGCCGATCACACGGCGCATTGCGTCGAGCATGCCATCGCCTCCGGCAACAAGGCCGAGCAGCGGCGCAAGGTCAGCGAATTGATCGAGGTTCTGTCGCGCAGCGATCGGTGATCGCGGCCCGGCCATCCACGTCTTTGGTCCCGACGCTGATTCCAAAAACGTAAATGCCCGCGGCATAGGCGAGCGAAGCGACACCGTTCTTTGAACGGCTATGCGCGGGCATGACGATGGACATCCAGGCTTTTGCGATCCGTCTCGGATTGTCTGCGTTCAATCCGGACTACGTCGAATCAGTTCAGCAGGATGATCGTGCCGGCCGGGAGGTTGAGCTCCTGCGCCTCGCTCGAAGTCGCGGGCCGGATTTCCGAAATGGAATAATTGTAAATCTCTTGATTGATCAAACGACGCTGCAATTCGCTGCGCGCCTCACGCTCGCTCTGAGCGGCGACGCCGTATTGCAGGTTCACCGTTACGCCGTCGCGGTCGGCAAATGAAACGGTGGTCACGTAAGGCACTTGCATTGCGCTTCCCTTTTTCAATTTTCCCCATCCAATCCGGTAAACTTTAAGAAAATGCTACCCACGGGATTCGAGCGCATCCCGGAATGTCCTTATGGTTGAGATTTTCCAGCGCTTGGCGGGAAGATCAGCTCTTGTTCTTGCGTGCCAGCGCCGCGCCCCGGGCCAGTGCTTCGAGCTTCAATACGGCGATTTCGCGGCGCATCGGGGCCATTCCGCAATTCGTGCTCGCGACGATTTTTTGCGCAGGCACGTGCTTTGCCGCTTCATTAATCACGGCCGCTACTTCTTCAGGCGTTTCGATCTTATCGGTCGCGACATCGATGACGCCGATCAACACGTCCTTACCGTTCAGTAAGCTTAGAACGCTCATCGGCACGTGCGAATTGATGCATTCGAGCGACACCTGATCGATTCGGCTCTTCGCCAAAGCCGGGAAGAATTTCTCGTATTGCCGCCACTCGTCGCCAAGCGTGGCCTTCCATTCGATATTGGCGGGGATGCCGTAGCCGTAGCAGATATGCACGGCGCTGGTCGATCTGACGCCGTCCAGCGCGCGGTGCAGCGCCTCGATGCCCCAGGTCGCGGCGGCGTCCATATAGACGTTGAAGGCGGGCTCATCGAATTGAATCACATCGACGCCGTCGGCGGCGAGCCCGCGCGCTTCCTCATTGAGCAAATCGGCAAAGGCCATCGCGAGCTTGACCCGATCGCCGTAATGCTCATCGGCGATGGTGTCGACGATGGTCATCGGGCCGGGCAGCGTGAATTTGAGCTTGTGCGTGGTATGCGCGCGCGCGAGCCGTGCTTCGCGCATATGCACGCGTGAGCGCAGCCGCAGCGGACCGGTGACCGTCGGGCACATTGCTTTGTAGCGGTCGTTGCGGATGCCCATCTCGACGCGCTTGTTGAAATCGATGCCGTCAATGGCTTCGAGAAAGCCATGCACGAAATGCTGGCGCGATTGCTCGCCGTCGCCGACGATATCGATGCCGGCATCTTCCTGAAGCTTGAGCGCGAGCAGCGTCGCGTCGTCTTTAGCGTCCGCCAGTTCTTCGCCTTCGAGACGCCACGGCGCCCACAATTTGTTCGGTGCCGCGAGCCATGACGGCTTTGGCAGGCTGCCGGAGATCGTTGTCGGGAAGAGCGTGGTAGGAGACATCGTGCCGGTCCGATCGGATGCGCGCGGTCACGCGCAAGAAGTCATCACATGCAAGCCGTTACATAGAAGCCGTTACGCCGCGGCCATCACACCAGCCATCACATGCCAATCATCACGTCAGTGACAGCGCGGCCGGCGGCCGCCAGTCGTAGAGCCAGTCATAATGCCGGAGCAGACGGTCTCCGCCCATGACGCCCATCGCTGCGTTGCGCAGCATAGCCGACGCACCTTTGAGGTGATAGTGCTGGCCGTTGCGCGCGGCTTGCCGCTGCACCCGGCGCGTGCGGCTGCGCCGGATCGCGGCATAAGTCCGCAACGCCGCCGCCGCGTCGTCGGGCCGGCGCGCGAGACATTGCGCCGCAACCACGGCGTCTTCGATCGCCATGGCGCCACCTTGCGCCAGGAACGGCAGCATCGGGTGCGCGGCGTCACCCAAGAGCGCCGCTGCGTCTTGCGTCCAGTTCATCAGCGGGCGGCGTTCGAACAGCGCCCATTTCAGCCAAGCCTCGGGCAGCCGAACGAGCGCGCGCGCCTGCGGCGCCCAGCGCGCGGTGCCGAGCCGCGGCAACAGATCGATGCGGCTTGCCGGTTCGCTCCAGCCTTCAGCGTTCCAATCGCCGGCGGTGATGACGACGATATTGATGACTTTGCCGCCTTTGACCGGATAGTGCACGAGATGCGCGTCGGGCCCGAGCCAGAGATGGATCAGGGGCTCGCGGAATTCCGCAGGGACCTCGGAGGCCGGCACCAGCGCGCGCCAGGCGACGCGTCCGGAAAAGCGCGGCGGTTCGCTGAAGCCCAAGCGCTCGCGAGACATCGACCACAGGCCGTCGGCGGCGATCAGCGCATGGCCGAATTCGTTCCAGGCGGCGGTGCCGCTGCGCGCCGACACGGTCACGCCGTTGGGATGGGTGACGAAATCCTCCATGCGCATGCCGAGCTTGAGCGAAATGTCGAGCTCTTGGGCGACCGCGGCGCTGAGCACCGCCTGCAAATCGCCGCGATGGATGATCCAATACGGCGCGCCATAACGCTGCGCCGCGGCATCGCCGAGCGGAATGCGCACGATCTCGCGGGCATTTCTAGCGCTGAGCACACGCACGGCCTGCGGCACGACGACATGCGGCCGCAAGCGGTCGCCGAAACCGAGTTCGATAAGCAAACGTGCCGCATTGGGGGAGAGCTGAATGCCGGCGCCGGTTTCTTGCAACCGCTCGGCCTGTTCCAGGACGATGACGCGAAAGCCGTTGCGCTTGAGCGCCAGCGCGGCGGTCAACCCGCCAATGCCGGCACCGGCGACAATGACGGTGCGCGAGGATGTCACGGCATCGGCTTAAACGAGTTCGCTATTCAAGGCACATTCCGCCGGCCGCGCCTCTTTCGGAGCGAGTTTGGGATCGTGACGATACAGCGTCGAGCAGTAGGGGCAGATATATTCGGCGTCGTCGCCCATGTCGCAATAAACATGCGGATGGTCGAACGGCGGCAGCGCCCCGACGCACATGAATTCCCTGGCGCCGATCTCGATCACGGCGACGCCAAGATCGTTATGGAAATGCGGGACTACCGAATCCGTCATCTGCTCGATTTCCGCCTGCTGGCTGTGGCGCCGGAGGTAATCCCGGCCGGTCGGCACCATAGCTGGCCGAGTTGGCGATTTCCAGCAAGGCGTTGGGTTGGAGCATGATCCGAAAAAGTGGAGACTGGTTTTCCGAAAAGATCATGCTCAATCAAAAAGCTAGCGCGACCAAAGTCGCTCCGGCTTTCAAAAAGCCGCAAATTTTCGGCACGCGTGACTGGAATCCAGGCCGGACGCGGGCCACTTTATGCCGCGTGCCGGATTACGGACGGGAATATGGGCGGGAAACCGATCGTTCAAACGCTGCGCCATCCGCTCTTCGCCTCGGCGGGAGCGGCGCTGTTCGCTGTGGCGGCTTTTGTGCTGATCCACGGCGGCCTCGCTACGCGCGCGCAATTCGACGCCACGGCGGACGATCCGGTCAAGATCACCGATCAGGCGCTCGACCGGACCTTCAATCGCGGCGTTGCCGAGCGCGAGATTCGCGGCGCGCTTGCCGCCGACGATATCGACCTTGCGCAAAGCTTCGTTGCGCTCGCCGCCGACCGTTCGGTGCAAATCGATCCGGCGCTCGGCAACGAAGTCGATGACGCCGCCGTGAAACACGACTCGGTGTCGCACACCGCCGGACGCTTCATGCATGGCCTGTGGACCGGTGAACCGACGGATCTGGCAAGCCTCGCCGGCACGGTGGTCGGCGATCTGTCGGTGTTCGGCGATATCCGTGATGCCGCGCGCGAAGGCACGCGCTATCTCACCGGCGAGAAATACGATCCGTGGATTTTGGGCCTCGCCGGCGTGGGGATCGGCATTACCGCAGGCACCTATGCGACGTTCGGCGCCGGCACGCCGGAGCGCGTCGGCCTATCCGTGGTCAAGGCTGCGAAACGGACCGGCCGCCTCAATCCCGCTCTCGCCGTACGCGCGGTGCGCGAGGCGGTGAAAGTCGAAAGCGCCGGCGGCGTGATCGAGCTTGCCGAAAATACCGGGCGGATCGAGCGCAAAGCCGGCGCCCAGGCGGCGCTCGATGGGCTCGCGATCGCCGAGGAGCCGAAAGACGTGTCGCGGCTGGCGCGGCTCTCCGCCGCCAAAGGCGGCAAGACCCGTGCGATCGTCAAGCTGCTCGGCCGCGGCGCCATCGTTCTTGCCGCGAGCGCGCTGGATTTGAGCTTGTGGGTGTTTTGGGCCGCGCTGGCGCTGGTCGGCTTCTGCTCGTCCTGCAAGGCCACCGTCGAGGGCCTGACGCTCCGTCATTTGCAAAGGCGGAAACTGCGTCTTGCGCGCGCGGCGCTCGTGATCCGACCGGCCATGCTGGTGGCGCCGTTGCGATAAGCCCGCGCTCGTGCTTTGTCGCGGCCAAGCTCAATCAAAAAATTTCGCTCTAAAGGTTGCGGCATGCCGAGTTTTACTCGTGATGGTGTGGAGATTGCATTTCTCGACGAAGGCGAGGGCGAGCCGATCGTGCTCATCCACGGCTTTGCGTCGAACAAGGAAGTGAACTGGGTCGGCCCCGGCTGGGTGTCGACGCTCACTCGCGCCGGCCGCCGCGTCATTGCGCTCGACAATCGCGGCCACGGCCAGTCGTCAAAGCTCTACGATCCGGCCGCCTATCACAGTTCGATCATGGCCGACGACGTAGCCGCGCTGATCGAGCACCTCGGCCTACCGCGCGCTGACGTCATGGGCTACTCGATGGGCGCGCGCAACACGGCCTTTCTGGCGCTGGCGCATCCGGAGCGGACGCGGTCCGCGGTGCTCGGTGGGCTTGGCATGCGGCTCGTCGAGGGCGTCGGCCTGCCGGACACGATTGCGGAGGCGCTCGAGGCGCCGCCCGGCACCGTGATTACCGATCCCATTGCGTATCTGTTTCGCGCCTTTGCCGAACAGACCAAGTCGGACCTGCGGGCGCTCGCCGCCTGCCTGCGCGGCTCGCGGCAAATGCTGAGTCGGGCCGAAGTCGGCCGGATCGCCGTGCCGCTTCTGGTCGCGGTTGGCAGCACCGACCCGATCGCGGGCTCGCCGGAAGAGCTTGCGGAGCTCATTCCCGGCGCCCAGGCGCTGGTCATCCCCGGCCGCGATCACATGCTGGCGGTGGGCGACCGGACCTATAAAAACGGCGTGCTCGAATTCCTCTCCAAGCGGCCGTAAATGCTTGGGAATCCTAAGCTTCCAGATAGCCAATGGCCTGATTTTTACGGCCATTGGCCCATTGCGCGCCTTTTTTGGGCAGCCCCTTGGATTTGCGGGACCTGCCGCCCAATATGATAGAACGTCACGCCGTTATGATAGAGCGCGATCCGGAAAAACGGATCTGGTTTTCTGAAAAGATCACGCCCCATCAAGTGGGTACAGCCGGGGAGATATCCGATGGCGCAATCTCAAGCTAAGCCTGCGCTCGACACTGTCGATCCGGTCTGGGCACGGCTTCGCCGCGAGGCTGAAGAGACCGTGCGCCGCGAGCCTGAGCTCGCCACCTTCATCTATTCGACGATTTTGCATCACGACGCGCTCGAGGCGGCAGTGGCGCATCGCCTGGCCGAGCGGCTCGATCATGCCGCGGTATCGAGCGACCTGATCCGGCAGGCCTATGCCGACGCGCTGAAGGACACGCCTGAAATCGGCGAGGCGTTCCGCGCCGACATCATGGCGACCGCGGACCGCGATCCGGCGACCCACCGCCTGATCGAACCGGTGCTTTATTACAAAGGCTTCCACGCCATCCAGACGTATCGCTTGGCGCATTGGCTGTGGGGCAAGGGCCGCCGCGACTTCGCGCTCTATCTGCAGAGTCGCTCGTCGAGCGTGCTTCAATGCGACATCCATCCGGCGGCAAAAATCGGCCGCGGTATTTTCCTCGATCACGCCACCGGTCTTGTGGTCGGCGAAACTGCGGTCATCGAGGACGATGTCTCCATACTGCACGACGTCACGCTCGGCGGCACCGGCAAGGAACACGAAGACCGGCATCCGAAGATCCGCTACGGCGTGATGATCGGCGCCGGCGCCAAAATCCTGGGCAATATCGAAGTCGGCCATTGCGCGCGCATCGCCGCCGGCTCCGTCGTGATCAAGCCGGTGCCCAACAACGTGACGGTGGCGGGCGTGCCGGCAAGAGTGGTCGGGGTCGCCGGCTGTCCGGAACCCGCGCGCACCATGGACCAGATGTTCCCCAACGATATTTGATGCGCGGGCGCAGCCGAAAGCGTAGCGGCGTTTTCCGACGAGCTTCAAATCCGCAACGCGAAGTGCTATGCGGCAGTCAAGATATTGTTTGATCTTTTCCGGTAGATCGCTCCGGAGAGCGCTTTAGGAGATTCGCGGTGGACGTTCAGGAAGTCAGAAAACTCGACGCTTATTTGAAGAAGCTCTTCGGCAATGCCCGGATCCGTGTCGTGCCGCGGCCGAAGAAGGAGGATTCCGCCGAGGTCTATATCGGCGAGGAATTCATCGGTGTCCTGTTTGTCGACGACGAGGACGATGAGCGCTCCTACAATTTCCAGATGGCGATCCTCGCCACCGATCTGGAATAAGCATTTACAGCCGGTAGCGCGCCTAATTTCCCGGATGTAATTGCGCCAGCAGGCGGTCAAAGCCTGCGGCCACTCCGCGCCAATCGCCGAGCCAATCCCGCGGAAATCGCAACGTCACGACGTCGGCGCCGATGGCGCGCTCCTGCATGCAGGTGCCGGGCACGGCGCGGCCCGGCCGCGTGCAGCGGGCGAAAAACTGTTCCGGACGAGTGCCGAAATAGACCAGGTCTTCGGTCTCATAAGGCGTGCCGGCGCGGAACGGCAGGATGGCGAGCCCGTCGGCGCCGGCCGTCGCTTGGCTCCCGACATAACGCGGATAGATAGTCCGCAGCCGCTCGAGCGGCGGCAGCACCGGGCCCAAGGCGGTGATCGTCACGAACAGCCGTTTGTCGGCGGTCGCCGCGGCCTGTGCCGCCGCATTGTCAGGATCGAGCGGCTGACGCTCGGGACTGTCGGATTGCGGCGGCGTCAGCGAGGGCCATTCGAAGACGAGATCGATGCGGTCTTGCTGTCCGGGGTGACGTTGCACCTTTTCGCGCACCGCAGCCGGCGGCACGTTGAACAGCACGCCCGCGACCGTAACCGGAATCGCCGGTGCATCGAGCGCCGTCGGCGTACTCGGCCAAGTCGGCCACAACAGGTAAGACACGATGGCGGCTGAAGCCGCGACAAGTAACGTCGACAGCACGAACGGCAAGGTGAAAACGCGGGGCATGCGCCGCGGATCCTGCGCCGAACGCTGCGCGCTGGCACGCGTTTCGGCGCGCGGCTCACCGCGTGTGTTGCGAACAGCGTCGATCGTCATGCGTGCCGGAATACCGGATGCGAATCAGCACACAGTATCGCACGGCGATCTGAGTCCTGCCTGTATCGGGACGCGTCTTCAGGGTCTGCGGGACGTGGCCGGCGCGGCGGCTGGTGTCGCGGCAGGCGTAGCGCCGGGCGCAACTGCCGACACAGGCTTTGCCGACGCGGCGACTTGTGCCGAGATTTGCGCTGCGAGCGTCGCTGCGATTTTCGCATGCGCGGCGGCGTTAAAGTGGATGTGATCCCACTGATAGAAATCCGGCGGCACCGGGTTCGGATCGTAGATGATGACGCGAATGTGGCGCGCCTTCAGCCGCGCCACCATGGCGGCGATATTGGCGGTACGCGCCTCCTTGGTGCCGAAGAAGCGCAGATCGTTGCCGCCGGGCTGCAGGATGACGAGGTCGGTGCCATTGGGCACGGCGCTGTCGATGCGCCTGAGCATGCCGGAGGTGACGTCGCCATTGGCGCCGGCATTGGTCACATTGGCGTTGATGCCTTTCTTCCGCAAAAGCGCCTGCAGCAGTGCCGGGTAGGCATTGGCCTCGCCGACGCCAAAGCCGGTCGTGTTGCTGGCGCCAATGGCGACGATATTGAGCGTGGCCGCGGCAACGGGAGAGGCGAGGCATAAGACCGCCGCCACGGCGAGCGCCCGCAAGGCAATGACCATCGGCTGATCCCCCAAATCCGCAGTGGATGACAGGGCGGACGGCGCTTGGAACGGCCGCCTGTTAACCCTTAATTAAGCATTTCGTAGCGGCGCCGCGCCGGGTCTGCAATGGCTTGGCGCGCCAATTCGGAAGACGTTGGCATCACGCGACGGGAAACGCCCGAATGTTGAACATGACGCTGCCGGCAATTGCGCCGGAGACCATTCAGTCTCTGTTTTCGCTCGCTTTCGGGTTTTCCGTCGCCGGCATGTGTGCGAGCGGTTTCCGCCTGTTCAGCAAGCACTTTCCGAGCTTTAGGCTCCTCGAAATCGGCCCGGTGCCGGCGCGCTTTGCGGCGGTGCCGCTCCTGATCTTTTCGGCGCCTTTCATCATCATGCGCAACACGCTACGCGGCCGGCGGCTGGAACGCCGGCGTGGTGAGGTGGTCATGGTTGCGACCGTTATTGCCGGCCTATGGAGCCTGATGTCGGGAACCGTCGTGGTTCTCGCCCTTCAATCGGTGCTCTAAATCTTCGCTCAAGCCCGCTTGGCGTGACCGGCGCCTGCATTGCCGCGCTTGCAATCCGGGCGCTTGCAATTTTTTGGGCTTCCGGGAAAACCATCGCATAACAGGCGCGCCCTTCAGGCGAGCGACGCGGCGCCGTATTGTGATGGGAACAGCATGATCTACGAGCTCGACGGCCATCGGCCGGATTTACCGGCGGAAGCGCTTTATTGGATCGCGCCGAACGCGAGCGTCATCGGCAAAGTGCGGCTCAAGCCGGAGACCAGCATCTGGTTCGGCGCCGTGTTGCGCGGCGACAATGAATGGATCGAAATCGGCGAGCGCTCGCAAATCCAAGACAATGCGACGCTGCACACCGATCCGGGATTCCCGATGACCATCGGGCCCAATTGCGTGATCGGCCATAACGTCATCCTGCACGGTTGCAGCATCGGCGCCAACAGCCTGATCGGCATGGGCGCCATCGTGCTCAATGGCGCGCGCATCCCGGAGAACTGCCTGGTCGGCGCCGGCGCACTGATCACGGAGGGGAAAACCTTTCCGCCGGGATCGCTGATCGTCGGCGCGCCGGCGCGCGTGCTGCGGCCGCTGACCGACGACGATATCAAGATGATCGCTGGCGGCGCCGACATTTATGTCCGCCGCTTCAAGCAATATGCGCAGATGTTGAAGCCGCTGCCCTGAGATTTCACGCCACGCGAACCGTCATTCGCGGAAGCGGTATTTTCAGAATGCAAAAAAGGTGCGGCCAGCTCCTGGGGGAGAGCTGGCCGCGCGCGAACCCGGTCTGGGGACGGGGAGGGGTGGGGACGTGACCGGGGTCGCGTAGCTCCTAAGTTGTCGATGCGTTAGCGCGCAGTGGCCGTGGCCGGTGCCGCGTGCGGATCGCCAAGCGAAACCCAAACATTCGGATCGGCTTGCGACTGGCGCTTCACGAAGTGATAGCCGGTGTCGGTCCAGGGCAGAATCTCGTCAGTCTGGTTGTCGAGAATGAACTCGCCCTTGTCGGTCTTCACCGTGAGCACGGCATGACCGTCGCCGTTGCGATCGCGCACGACGGTGATCAGCAGCGCCTCGCGCGGCCAGCCGGCTTTGATCAGCATCCGGCGCTTCTGCAGGACGTAGTCCTCGCAGTCGCCGTAGCCGTCGTCCGGATAATTCCAACGCTCGACCACGCCCCAATGATCCATGTCGGTCATCGGTTTCACGTTGGTGTTGACCCACAGATTGACGCGCTGCAGATCCTTCCGGGCATCGGCTGAGAGCACGATGTCGCGCGGCACCGACGGCGTGGTTTTGCATTCCGGATCGTATTCGACGCAGAACTCGACCCAGCCGATCGGCGCGCGCGCGACGTCGCCGACCATGATGTATTGCGGCATATATTGCGGCCGTTCCGCAGCCCCGCTTGCGGCCGGCGTAGCGAACAGCGCGAGCATCACGACGCCCGCAGCAGCGCTGCGCTTGAGGAGGACTTTTTTGCCCGAACGCATTGTGACCCCTTCCCATCTCGTCGGGGTCACGTTTCGCACAAAGTTTTTGCAGCGCCTCTAAGTAGAGCCTCTCAATTTGAAGTAAAACTGCCTCAAAAGCCCGCTAAAACTGGGGCGTATTCGCGCTAATATAGTATAAAATTTGAACTATTCTATTTTGATTCAAATTTTATCTACAGTGCATTTAGCCGCGTCGTACGCGGACTTTCACGGTGTCGCGTCCGCCAAGCGGGCGCGGCCGATATTGAGCAAAGGGAGGGGGATGTGCGCAGAGAGCGCCGTCAGGCGGCGCCGGCAAGCCAACAATTTTCGAAAAGGCGTTTACCCGCCGCTGACGTTCTCTTCGACGAAGTCGGGATGCTGCAGGCGGGTAAACTCAATGGCGAAGCCTTCTTCGAGGTGGCGCACCACCCGGCCAGGGATCTTGCCCAGCGTCACCAGCGAGCCGATCGGCGGCCGCTGGTCGGTGGCAACGCCGGCGCCGGATTCCGAAACGTCGATGATACGGCAGGTCAGATTGACGCCGTTCGGCAGAATAAGGCGGCCTGACGGGTTTAGCGGTACCCGGCGACCGTGGCGGCGGTCTTCCGGCGAGGCGAGGAGGTGACGGTTGGCAAGCCAGGTGAGCTGGGCGGCGAGCTTGTCGCGCTTGCGCGCGGTGGCCGAGATCGTCATGGCGAAGCCGTTCTGGAAGACCCGGGCGATATGGCCTTCGAGCCGTCCGAGATGGTCGACATAGGCGATAACGCGTTCGCCGGCAGCACCGGCGACGGGGGCGATCAGCGCCATGCCGCCGGGCGACATGTTAACGACCTGGCAAGGAAATTCGCGGCGGTCGGCTAGCATATAGCGGCCGAGCAGGTTCACGCGCACGCGCTGATGGCGGCGGCGATCCTCGTTCAGTGCCTTCAGACTTGGGAGGCGCTCCGCTAACGCCATGCTTCTCACTTCGCTTATCACGGCGAAAGCAAAACCTAGGCTTGCGGCGTTAACGCTCCGTTAGCCGCCGTGACATCGGCCGGCGCGGGCGCCTAGTCGCGGCCGCCGTCGTGAACAATGAATTGGCGGCGGCGCTGCGCCATGAAACGCGGCAGGATGCGGGTTTCGAGCGTGGCGCCAAGGTGACGGCGCGGCCCGAGATTGAGTGCGCCGAGCGGGCTTGAACCCAGCCATTCGGGGATTTTGAGCGGTGCGAGTATGCCGATGGTGCGGGCAAGACTTGGCCGCGGCGAGCTTAGCGGCAGCAACAGAAGCTCGAGCTCAATCGGTTCGCCGTCGCCGTTCTGCGCGCTGACGCCAGCCACGGTGCCCACCTGTTCGTCTTCCAGAATGGTAATCAGGTCGGCGATGGTACGCTGACTGGCCGCGGCCCACAGCCCGATAAACGGTTCGCTCTTCAGTTCCCGGCCGAACAAAGCACAGACCCGGGTGCCGGCGAGGCGGAACGGATGTCCGGCGCCGGCATCGAGTGCCAGGATGAAGGCATCGCTGAGCACATTGCGGATTGCGCCCGGCTCGATTTCGGCGCGCTCCGGCGCCGGCCGCCGGCCGCGCTTCTCGTCCCAATATGCGTAAAGCTCGCGGCTTCCTGCATGTTTCATGATCGCCCACTCCCTGCGCGAAGGCCGATCGCGAATCTGTCTCCAATCGGGACAGGTGCTACGGCTCGCGACTGCGATGCAGAGGGGGAGAGCAGGGGGTGTGCCGTTCCGCCGATATGGCGGAATCTCGCGGCGCTAACCCGAAATTAAGCTTAACAAAACGTTGACGTTGGCGGGCTACCGGCCTGGGCCTAGGGTGAGGTCACGGAAGGTCGATGCGCGTTTCGCTGTGGCGTGCATTGCACCTTCGCTCTGTGTCCACTTGGTACCCCACTCACTATCCACGTATTGCTGCCGACTTGTTGCGACCCATTTGGCCGCCGCGACCGGCGGCTACTCTGAGCCAATAACGGGAGGCGTAGGGATGTGACCGACGCCGATGTTTCGGGTGTGCCCGAAACCACGGCGTCGGCGCGGATACCCGCGCGAACAGAGGGAGGACTTCACTGTCCTCCCTCTGTTTTTTTCGGTGCGCGACCGGCGCATTTTTTTGCGCATTTTGTGACGCCGCTTGTGTCGGCCGCGCCGTCCGCTTATCTCCGCAGGCAAGGACAGTGGACTTTCGTGACGCAGCACGTCGAACCCCGAATTCGCGAGCCCATCTTCAATGTGCCGCCGGTTGTCATCGCGACCGTGGCGGTGCTTGTGCTCGTGCATGCGCTGCGCGTTTTGGCGCTGACCGACGAACAAGACCTGCAATTTCTGCTGACTTTCGCCTTCATTCCGGCCCGTTACGGCTCAGACGTCGCGGTCGGTGCTCTGCCGGGCGGTTTCGGCGCCGAGCTCTGGACCTTTTTTACCTACGCCTTCCTGCACGCCGACCTGATGCATCTCGGGCTTAATCTCGCTTGGCTATTGCCGTTCGGCACGGCGCTGGCGCGCCGCTTCGGCGCATGGCGCTACACTCTATTCATGCTGGTGATGTCCGCGGCCGGTGCGTTTGCGCATCTGGTCAGTCATTGGGGTGCGCTCGAGCCGATGATCGGCGCGTCCGCTGCGATCTCCGGCGCGATGGCGGCGGCGATGCGCTTCGTGTTTCAGCAGGGCGGTCCGCTTGCCGCGTTTCGTAACGGCGCGGATGAATCCTACCGCGTTCCGGCAGTGCCGCTCGGTGTGACATTGCGCGATCCGAGATTTCTGCTGTTCGTCGCGGTCTGGCTTGGACTGAACATGTTGTTCGGCTTGGGCACCGTTTCCTTCGGCGGGACGGCAGGGCAGGAGATCGCCTGGCAGGCGCATGTCGGCGGCTTTTTCGCCGGCTTGTTTCTGTTCAATGCCTTTGATCCGACAGCGCCGCGCGCAGAGGTCGATCCCGATACCGAAGCCAGCAGCGGTTAATTCCAACTTGAAGTAAAGCGATTTGATGTTGCGCTGCCGCGCTCGATGCTGCGTTGCAGCGTCGTTGTTGATGGCCGCTGACGGAACCGGACATCGGTCCAAAGCATTAAATTCATTACCTTCAGTGCCGCCCTGATGGCCATCACGTGCGGCTGAACGGTGAAACGAAAGCCCGCGATCCGCCGAAGCGGAACAGCCGGTTCGGCAATACGCGGTGCACAGGGAGGCTACGATGACTGTCAACGCTATCCTAGCCGGCAAAGGCCGTGAGGTCGTCAGCATGGAACCGAGTGCTAGCCTTGCTTCCGCTGTCGCGCTTCTCGCCGAAAAACGCATCGGCGCGGTGCTGATCCTCGGCGCCGACCGCCGCATTGTCGGCATCTTGTCGGAACGTGACATTGTGCGCGCGCTTGCCGAACGCGGCTCGGCGGCGCTGGGAGAACCCGTCAGCCAGACCATGACGCGGAAAGTCTCGACTTGTGCCGAAAACGAGACGGTCGTCAGCATCATGGAGCGTATGACCGAGGGCAAATTCCGTCATTTCCCTGTCGTCGATCAGGGTCGGCCGATCGGCGTTATTTCGATCGGTGACGTGGTCAAGCATCGGCTGCACCAGATGGAATGCGATTCGGCGGCGATGCACGACTACATCCTGACGGCGTGAAGTCGCGCTTAGGATCGCGCCGGAGGCCGCTTCCTTGTGGGGAGAAACGGGCCGGCGCGGTCGATCGCTTTGTTGTTGAGCGCAACTGCGTTATGATGTTCGCGCACGCGGTTGGCGGAGCTGCGTCGGCCGGTGCGCAGCTGATGGAGGCGACCATGCGGCGCGCGGCGATCGTACTGGCTGTGGCAACGGCGCTCGCGTCGACGGTATCTGGATCTGCTCATGCGCAGCAATCGTTCACCCCGATCACGCCGCAAACGTCGAATGTGACCTCGACGGTCACCAATTGCATGATGTCGTGCAATTCGACGGCGGCGAGCTGCCAGACCACCTGTGTCGTTCCGGGAGCCAGCGGCGCGTCGATAGCCGCGCAAACGGCGGCGTCCACGGCGGGGACAGGAATCGGAATCGGCACATCCTGTCAACTCGCCTGCACCACCACCCAACTCACCTGCCAGGGGGTCTGCGCGCAGCTTTCGCCGTCGCGCTAGCTCAAATCGGCAATGGCTTGATTGATCGAGTCGATCGCCTTTTCCGTTGCGGCTTGCCCGACCGCGATCAATTCCGCCGCGCGGTGAAAGTCGAGCCAGCCGACATGGCCGATGCGCGGCGTGATGTGCACGTCCGGCGGGTCGCCGGCGAGCCGCATGCGGGTGAGGCGATCCTGCATGATATTGAAGGCTTCGATCATGACCGTTGAAAAGCCTCCTGGCTTGTTATCACCAGTGGCGATCTGGCGCTTGAGCGCGTGTTCGGCGCCGAATATGCCGCGCAACCGGCTGAAGCGGTCGTGTGGCTCCGCGGGCGGAGTCAAAGACTGCGCGTCGCCCGGATCCGCGCCGTGGCTCGCGATGGTGGTGCCGCGGCCAAAGCGGTCGGCATCCATGTTGACGGCAATGACGACGCGCGCACCGAAGGCGCGCGCGGCCGAAACCGGCACCGGATTGACCAGTGCGCCATCGACCAGCCAGCGGCCGCCGAGATGGACGGGCGGAAAGATTCCCGGCAGCGCGTAAGAGGCGCGCAGCGCCAGCGCCAGCGAGCCGTGCGTCAACCAGACCTCGTGACCGGTCCCGACCTCGGTGGCGATGGCCGCGAACCGGACCGGCAGGTCTTCGATATCCTTGGGGCCGATCAACTCTTCGAGCCGGCGCGTCAGCCGATTGCCGCTGATCAGACCCGCCCCGCCGAACTTGACGTCGAGATAACCGAAGACCCGCCGCATCGTCAGCGAGCGCGCCCAGGCTTCAAGCGTATCGAGCTGACCGCTGGCATGGCAGCCGCCGACCAGCGCGCCCATTGACGTGCCGACGATGATGTCGGGCTTGATCCCACGCGCATCGAGTGCACGCATGACGCCGATATGCGCGAAGCCGCGTGCGGCGCCGCTGCCGAGAACGAGACCGATGGCGGGGCCGCCGGGTTTGGCGCCGGCGCGATTGGCGTCCACGATCTGCTGGGCCACGATTTGCTGGGAAATGTCTGACGTCGTCACCTTGATCCTCGCATCGGCTACGGCCGTAACGATTGCCGATCGCCGCAAGGATAGGGCGAAAAGGGGCGGGGAGTCAGCCAGATAGGGCGCATTCCTGCGCCATTTGATCGGCTTGACGCACCGGCCACAGCATGAAATTGCCGTGATTGAGATCGAGAAAAGCCGTGATGTCTGGGTGGGACGTGAGAGCTTTGCACATTGGCGTTGCGGTCTTCGTCGCGGCGGGCGTTGCCCTTGCCACGCAGACCGCGGCATTTGCGCAAGTCCGTAGCCTCATGGCGCCACAGGCGACGGCGGCGGTGCCGCTTACGCCGGGTACCGGATCGCCCGGCGCCACTATCGTCAGCCCGGTGCCGCTTGGGCCGCCGATTGCTCCGGTGGTGCCGCAAACCGTGCAGTCCATCCCTGCCGTCCCGGCAGGGCGCGTGGCGCTCGCGGTCACCGCGCGGTACGGCCATGACTCAGCCCCGATCAGCGGCGGGCTGATCTGGCGCGTTTATGCAGCCAAGCCCGATGCGACGGGAGCGTTCCCGCTGATCAAGGAAGATCGCGGTGCGACGCCGACCTTCGTGCTGCCGCCCGGCAGCTATGTGGTGCATGCGAGCCTCGGCCTCGCCAGCGCGGCGAAGCCGGTGCAATTGCGTGCCGATGCGGTGCGCGAGGAGTTGGACATTCCGGCCGGCGGCATCCGGCTCGAGGGCCGCGTCGGCGACGTGCGCATCCCGCCTGGCCAGATCGCGTTCGACATTTTCAAGGGCAGCCAATTCGACACCAATCAGCGCCGGCCGATCGCGCAGAATGTCATGACCGGCGACGTCGTGCTGCTGCCGGAAGGCACCTACAACATCGTGTCCAATTACGGCGATGGCAATTCCGTGGTGCGCTCCGACGTGCATGTCGATACCGCGAAGCTCACCGATATCGTGGTGACGCATCGCGCGGCGGTGATCACGCTCAAGCTTGTGAATAATTCCGGCGGCGATGCACTCGCCAATACGCAGTGGACGGTGCTGACGCCGGGCGGCGACGTGATCAAGGAATCGATCGGCGCCTTCCCGCGCCTCGTACTCGCTGAGGGCGATTATCACGTCATCGCCCGCAACGAGGGCCGCACCTTCCAGCGCGACTTCAAGGTCATCACCGGCGTCGACGGCGAAGTCGAGGTTTCGACGCGCTAGGCGTCAAGGAACCTTGTCATATTCGCTCATTTGTTTGATCGCATTCGCGTTTCCTAAACATCGACACAACATTTCATGTGAAAAGCGCCGCCTCTTTGGAACCGCGCCTCACATTGACACATGAAACCTCCCGTTGATCCGGTCATCAAGCAAGACCGTACAATGGGGTAGCAATGGCCGAAGGAGGGTAGTCTCGTGCCTGACTTTCGATCAGATAAGCGCATTCGGATCCATGGAACGATTGGCGGCTCCGCTGCTGTAAAGGAGACCGCGGCACCCGGGGCGGCAGACGCTCCCGTTATCGGCGTATTTATATCTGGCGAGAACGTGACGCGCTCGCGTGCTTTCGGTCTGGACGAAGACCTTCGGCTGCTCGTCAATGGGTTCATTCAGGGTTTGCCGTCCCGCGACCGGAAGACGAGCCATGCCGGATCGGCTGCCGAAGACGCGCGCGGAGACATTGCAATTGCCTTGCACGGATTGAATCTCACCCCGCAGGAAGCCGGTGAGTTACGCAATCTCATGCGTAAGCTGGTTCGTGAACGCCTCAATGACGAGTGAGCGGACAAATGAGTGTTTGCATCACCACGAATTATCTGGACCCCCGCAGCATCTACCCCGTCGCCGATCCGCGCCGCACGGTTGGAGGGAGCCCGTGGGGTTATGGATACGCCTTTTGCTGGGATGTCGTCACGGTCGAAGTCTCGCGTAATCCATCTACGCAAATGTCAGACTGTATGATGACGGTGAATTTCACCACCAGCCTGACGGAGCCGAAGGAGATCCAAGCCTGGAATATTTTCGCCAACAATTTCGTTGCCAGGATCGGCAGCAGCAGCCTGGGTCTGCCGGCTTCGATGACGATTCAAAAAGCGGATTGTGCCGCAGGTACGGACACCGTCATTCTGTGCAGGCATTTCGCGTGGCCGCGCGGAAATACGGCCCTCTATACCTTTACTCCAAATGATTTCTGGGATTTCTGGGGCGGCTGCACGGTAACGTTTTCCTGGGATAGCGATACTCAGGGCAGCGGCCTTTGGGGAAACCAGACCCCACCTATCGCCTATCCTATTGTGCGTGGCGTGGCAGACGGCACGCTTTTTCAGGATGGAGCGGGGGGCTTTATAATCGTCTTCGGAGGGGCAGGCTTCGCGGCTGACCAAAACTTCTTGAACGCGAATTCCCTCAATACGGCCACCGCACTCCCGTTTCCCGGCCCGTTTCCGAAAACGCCGGTCGATGGCACCTTGCTCCGCGAAATGAATGCCCACCAAGTATTCATCTGCTTCGGCGGTGCGAAGTTCGCCATCCCCCGCTTCCATCATATCGGACAGGGCACACCTTTTACCTTCGATCTCAATCTCGTCCGTATCATTCCTCAAGGTGGCGCCGCGCAAATCCCAACGATGCCGTTCGACGGCACACTTCTGCGGGAACAGGACAACGCCAAAGTGTTTCAGGTCCGGAACGGACAGCTCAGTTGGGTGCCGGGTCTGGCGACGTTCGACGCGGATTGTTTTGCATGGCGAAACGTTCGCATTGTGCCAGACAATACATTGACTCCGTTACCCCATGGTCCGGATCTGCCGACCTGAGTGATACGGGTCATCAGACGGGGTAACCGTCCGCCCGCTCAAGTCGCTCTGCCCGCCACAGCAGATGCCGAGACCTGAAACTACGCCGCTTTCTTCAGCCGTTTCACGTCCGGCGGCACGGCTTCCTGCGCCAGCGCTGCAAGCGCGGCATCGAGCGGCAGGGTCTGCTGCTTGTCGCTGCCCAGCCGCCGGATCGAGACGGTGCGTTCGGCAGCTTCCTTCTTGCCGAGGACGAGCAGGACCGGAACCTTTGCGAGCGAGTGCTCGCGCACTTTGTAATTGATCTTCTCGTTGCGCAGGTCGGCCTCGACCCGCAGCCCAAGCGCGCGCGCCGCCGCGATCGCGTCGCGTGCATAATCGTCGGCGTCGGACGTGATGGTGGCGACAACGGCCTGCACCGGCGACAGCCAGAGCGGCAGGTGCCCGGCATAATGCTCGATCATGATGCCGGTGAAGCGCTCGAGCGAGCCGAACATCGCGCGGTGCAGCATCACCGGCGTGACCTTGTTGGAGTGTTCGTCGATATAGAAGGCGCCGAGCCGGCCCGGCATGTTGAGATCGACCTGCACGGTGCCGCACTGCCAGTCGCGGCCGATGGCGTCGCGCAGCACATATTCGAGCTTCGGCCCGTAGAACGCGCCTTCGCCCTTGTTGAGCGTCCACGGCCGGCCGGAGGCCTCGAGCGCTTTCATCAAAGCGGCTTCGGCTTTGTCCCACACCGCGTCGTCGCCGATGCGCTTGTCCGGGCGGTCGGAGAATTTAATGCGCACGTCCTCGAAGCCGAAGTCCTCGTAGATGGTCAGGATCAGGTCATTGACCTTGATGACTTCCTCGGCGATCTGCTCCTCGGTGATAAAAATGTGCGCGTCGTCCTGGGTGAAGGCGCGCACGCGCATCAGCCCGTGCAAGGCGCCGGACGGCTCGAAGCGGTGCACCTTGCCGAATTCGCAAAGCTTGAACGGCAGGTCGCGATAGGATTTCAGCCCGCTCTTGAAGATCTGGATATGGCCCGGGCAGTTCATCGGCTTGACGACGAAAGTGCGCTCGTCCTCATCGCGCGGCTGGATCAGGAACATGCCGTCGCGGAATGTCGCCATGTGGCCGGAGGCGACCCAGAGCGAGGAATCGATCAGCTGCGGTGCATTGACTTCGGCATAACCGGCGTCGGCCTGGCGGCGGCGGATATAGGATTCGAGCGTCTGGAACAGCGTCCAGCCCTTGGGGTGCCAGAACACCGAGCCGGGCGCTTCTTCCTGGAAATGAAACAGATCCATTTCGCGGCCGAGGCGGCGATGGTCGCGCTTCTCGGCTTCCTCGATCTGTTTCAGATAGGCATCAAGCTCGTCCTGCTTGGCGAATGCAGTGCCGTAGATGCGCGACAGCATTTCGCGGTTTGAATCGCCGCGCCAATAGGCGCCGGCGACTTTCAGCAGCTTGAACGCATTGCCGATCTTGCCGGTCGAGGTCATGTGCGGGCCGCGGCACAGATCAAACCAGTCGCCCTGCTTGTAGATCTTCAGGTCCTGGTCTTCCGGAATGGCGTCGACCAGTTCGACCTTGAACAATTCGCCTTTGTCGCGGAACACCTTCTTGGCCTCGTCGCGCGACCACACTTCCTTGGTAAAGGGTTTGTCGCGGGCGATGATCTCGCGCATCTTTTTTTCGATGGCGTCGAAGTCTTCCGGCGTGAACGGCTCGTTGCGGAAGAAATCGTAATAGAAGCCGTTGTCGATCACCGGGCCGATGGTGACTTGGGTGCCGGGCCACAGCGACTGCACCGCTTCGGCAAGCACGTGGGCGGCGTCATGGCGGATGAGCTCGAGCGCGCGCGGATCTTCGCGCGTCAGGAACTCGATCTTGGCGTCGTGCGCAATCGGATCGGCGAGATCGACGACCTTGCCGTCGAGCGCCATGGCCACCGTGCGCTTGGCAAGCGACGGCGAAATGCCCTTGGCGATGTCGAGGCCGGTGGTGTTGTCTGGATACTCCCGACGCGCGCCGTCGGGGAAGGTCACGGCGACCATTTTATGCACTCCTGTTGCTCACTCGCTGCCTACGAACGCAGGTAAGCGGATTAGCCCGTTTCCGGATGCCGTGACCGGATAACTTATTTTTGCCCAGTCGTCATGTGAGGTGTGCGCCGCAGGGCCGCCATGCAATAGCGGAGTGAGAGCGCCGGGGCTTGCAAGGCGCCAAAGTTGCTGCAACAGTCGATACGCGCAGGGCGTGTGCGGGAAATCTCGCGCGAGAAGGCGGTGGGTGAGAGTGGTGGGCGACTTAAGAGACATCTTCGATTCCCTGACGCAATTTTCGGTGAAGCTCAGCAGTTATTTCCCGGTCTATGAGCTCCTCATCGGCGAATATCGCGACAGACCTGACGTCACTTTGGTGGAAATCGGCGTCGCCGAAGGCGGCTCGCTTCTGATGTGGCGTAAGTTCCTTCACCCGGACGCTCGCATCATCGGCATCGATTTCGATCCTGCCGCAGCCCGCATGCGCGACAAGGGCTACGAGATTTTCATCGGCGATCAAGCATCCCCGGAATTCTGGCGCGACTTCTTCGCCGAGGTCGGCGACATCGACATTCTTCTCGATGACGGCGGTCACACCAACAAGCATCAGATATCCACCGTGGAATACTGCCTCGAACACATCAAGGATGGCGGCATCATCCTGGTCGAGGACGTCGGAACCAGCTATCTGCCGGAATACGGCAACCCCTCCCGCTACTCGTTCGTGAACTACGCAAAATCGCTGGTCGAGCATATCCAGTTTCGCAGTCCCTTGGAGCAAAAGCACAGCCGGACCGCTTCACCGATGCTGTCTTTTCGGTGACCTTCTTTGAGTCCATGGTTTGCCTGCACGTCGATCGTCGCCTGTGCCATCGCGCGACCATCGTGAAGGCCGGGACGGATATGATTGGCGCAACCAACCAATGGAATGTCGATAAGCGCTTAGTCGGGTTCGAAACCGGGCGCAGGGGACGCGCCATGCTGCGCGCGCTACCGGCGCCGATCGAGAAGGCGGTCATCGCCTCTTATGCGTTCCTCAATGCGTTCATTGCGCGCCAGAAATTCGTCCTGGAAAATAAAAAGCTCCGGCGCTTTTTTCGCTAACAGGGGTCCGAGAAATCCGACGGCTCGCGAACGCGGCGTATCCGAGCATCATTTTGGAAAATCGTAGCCTTGGTTGCCTCACGAAGGCCACCTGTTACAGCTAATGCGATGGCACAATGTTCCACGGTCGGGATATGGCTTTGATCCGCGCCACGCTGCGCCGTGTTCTGGTGCTATCGGCGGTTGCTTTCGCCGGCGCTTTGATGCCGGTCCGGTGCTTCGGCGACAGCAGCAATCAATTGCCGGCCAATCAATTGCCAGCCAAGGCGACACAGGAGCTGTCGCCCGAGTTGCTCTTGCAGCTCAAACAAAAGAACATGCCGAAAAATTCGCCGATCCTTCTGCGCATTTTCAAGGAAGAATCGGAACTCGAAGTCTGGAAGCAGGACGCGACCGGCCGTTTCCAGATCCTCAAAACCTATCCGGTTTGTCGGTGGTCGGGTGACCTCGGGCCGAAACTGCATGAGGGCGACCGTCAGGCTCCAGAGGGGTTCTATACAATTACACCCGCATTGATGAATCCGAATTCGAACTACTATCTTTCGATCAACACCGGCTTTCCCAACAGCTTCGACAAGGCGAACGACCGCGACGGCACCTTTCTCATGATCCACGGCGACTGCTTGTCGATCGGCTGCTTTGCCATGACCGACGAACAGATCACCGAGATCTATGCACTGGCGCGCGAAGCGCTCGTCGGCCGGCCGTCATTCCAGGTCCAGGCCTATCCGTTCCGCATGACGCCGGTGAATCTGGCGCGGCATCGGAACAGTCCGCACCTGGCGTTCTGGATGATGCTCAAGATCGGCAATGATCATTTCGAAACGACGCATCTCGAGCCCAAGGTGGATGTGTGCAATCGCGGTTATGTATTCGATGCGAACCAGCCGCCGAATGCTGTGTTTGATCCGAGCGCTAAATGCCCCGCCTTTGTCGTCAGCCCGAAAATCGCGCGGCTGGCGCTGGAGAAGCAGCGCGCGGACGCGGCCGAATACGCGCAATTGGTCAAAGACAATGTGCCGGTCGCCCCGGTCTACAGCGGGCTCGACGGCGGGATGAACAAGGTTTTCGTCGGACGGTTTCCCGGCAGATACGTCTCATTTGCAAAAGTGCTGCCGCCGATTGGACCTCAACTGCCGCAACTGCCCCCCGTGCCCTGGGCCGATAACGATGGCTCGTTGACGAGTAAATTTTTTGGCCGCTTGTTCGGTTTAAAAGCTGAGACACGGACGCAGGTCGTCGCGACTGGTTCAACACTACAGGAACACGGTGCGGGTTCAGCGCCAGCCGGACCGATCGTTACGCCGACCACAAAAGCCCGCGCCGACGATTGAGATCGTCGCTGCGGAGCCGACGTCCAGTGAAGCAGAGGAGGCGACCCGTGACGCCATCAAAGTTTCTACTTCTCACCACCGGGCTCCTTGTGTGTCTCTTGGTGTTTCTCTTGGCCCAAAATACGCGCCCATCGTTGGCGGACGGTGCCATCGTGCCGCAACCGGTTTCTTATTCGTCGAGTGAGACGACAGCTTCGCCCTCAGGCTCGACGGCAAGAACTGATAAGCTCAGGATGGCTTGTTACCCTGTGTGGGGCCAATGCACGAAAGATTCCGATTGCTGTACCGGATTCTGCAGGGTCGGCAGAGTGGCGGCCTATTGTGACTATAAGTAGTTGAGTTTTCCCGCGCATTTGATCAGCCGGCAAGCTCGTGGTTGCGGCGGATGTCAGGGCGAGCGCGCCGTGGAATTGGTGCCGCGCCAGCGCGCGTAGCGCCAGGGCAGGTACCAGCGCGCATGCTCCGGCGCCGCGTCGGGCACGAAATCGAGCCCGGACGTGCCGAAGGGCTGACAGCGCAACAGCCGCGCCAGAGTCATCCAGCCGCCGGCCCAGAGGCCGTAACGATCCAGCGCCTGATCGGCATAGTCGGAACAGGTCGGCAGATGCCGGCACTCGAAGCCGATCAGCGGGGAGAATGTGTAGCGATAGATCTTGATCAGACCGCGCCCGAACAGGCGCGGGACGTGACGGAAAGTTTCGCCGACGGGTGACAAGTCACTCCGCCGCAGCCGGGGTTCCGGTCTGCTTGCTGGCTTTTCCGTTGGCGCCAGCCTTGCCACGTTTGGCCTCGATCTGGCCGATGGCATCGACAACCGCGTCGAAGGTCAGGAGCGTCGACGCATGGCGCGCCTTGTAGTTGCGCACCGGCTCGAGCACCGCGATATCGGCCCATTTGCCTTCGGCCGGCGGCGCGCCGTTTTCCTTGAGCATTTTACGAACGCCGTCGCGCAAAGCCCGCAATTCGCTCGATTTCGAGCCGACAATGTGTTGCGCCATGATCGAGGACGAAGCCTGACCGAGCGCGCAGGCTTTCACTTCGTGGGCGAAGTCGGTCACGGTGTCGCCGTCCATCTTCAAGTCGATGGTCACCGTCGAGCCGCAGAGCTTCGACAGCGCCGTGGCCGAGGCGTCCGCGTCCGCGAGCCGCCCGATCCGCGGGATCGTCCCGGCAAGCTCGATAATGCGCTTGTTATAGACTTCGTCGAGCATGACAAATCGCTAACGCCGTAAAATCGCGGTTTTGGCGGGGTTTATTGTCTCCCCCTGACAAATCACTATATAGGCGGTGAGGCTTTGAATTTGAAGTTCCGGGATATGGTCGGCCATTATCGCCGGTGATTGGGAGTAGGGATGGACGCAATAATTAGGCAGTGGCCAAAAGGGGAAACCTCCACTGAGCAGCTTTCGGATCACGTCCACAACGCTCCAGCACCGGTCGAAAAAAAGCCCTCCCGCGAGGAGGCCGAGGCCGCGGTTCGCGCTTTGATCGCCTATATCGGCGAAAATCCGGGTCGCGAGGGCCTGGTCGATACGCCAAAGCGTGTCGTCGGCGCCCTCGATGAGCTCTACAAAGGTTATCGCGAAGTGCCGGCCGATGCGCTCGCCCGCACCTTTGGCGAAACGGAAGCCTACGACGATTTCGTGCTGATCCGCGATATCCGCTTCACCTCGCATTGCGAGCATCACATGCTGCCGTTCTACGGCAGGGCGCATGTCGCCTACCGGCCGGTCGAGCGCGTGGTCGGCTTGTCGAAGCTGGCGCGGCTGGTCGACACTTATGCGCGGCGTCTGCAAACGCAGGAGCATCTGACGTCGCAGGTGGCGACTGCGATCGAGCAGGTGCTCAAGCCGCACGGTGTCGCCGTCATGGTCGAAGCGGAGCATACCTGCATGACCATTCGCGGCGTCAAGAAGCCGGGCGCATCGACGGTGACGACGCGGTTTCTAGGAACGTTCCGCGATAATCCGGACGACCAGATGCGCTTCATGATGCTGGTCGGCGCCACGGATCGCGGCAACAAAGCCGCGCGCTAGATCGCGGGCGTTGGCCGAAGATCTCGCGCTGGCCGAAAAGATCACGCTCAACTAAAAAGGCCGGAGCGACATTTTCGCTTAGACCCTGATCCGATTCAATTGAACCGGATCAGGGTCTAGATTTTTTTGTTTGAGCGTGATCTTTTCCGAAAACCGGGTTCCACTTTTCGGGATCACGCTCTAGGGAATTGCCGTGTCTGAACCATCGCCATTTGCCGCGCCCGGATCGGCCGCCGACCTCGAAGAAGGCTTGGCGCTGACGCCGAAATTCGATGCCGACGGGCTCGTCACCTGCGTCGCGACCGATGCGGCTTCCGGCGATGTGCTCATGGTCGCGCATATGAATGCGCAAGCTCTGGCCAAGACCATCGCCACCGGCGAAGCCTGGTACTACAGCCGCTCGCGCCAAGCGCTGTGGAAGAAAGGCGAGACGTCGGGCCACATTCAGCGCGTCGTCGAGATGCGTGTCGATTGCGACCAGGATGCCGTCTGGCTCAAGGTCGAACAGACGGTCGCGGCCTGCCACACCGGACGCCGCTCGTGCTTCTATCGCGCGGTGCCGCTCGGCAAGGCTGGCGACAAGCCCGGCGCGGCGAAGCTCGAATTCCGCGATGAGCGCGCGTTCGATCCGAAGAGCGCTTACGGCAAAAATTAATAAGCTAGCCGCAGTTCCACATCAGCCCAATCGGGGTTGACGTCCAGCACGGACCGTAGCTGCCGCCGTTATAGCGGCCGTGCAGGAAGCCCGGATTGCCGAAATAGTAGCGGCTGCCGTCCCACCAGTAGCTCGGCGTGCCGTAATTCGGAAAGCTCGAGCCCGGAGCGGCAAAACCGGGCGCGTCATAACTCGGCGAGTTCCGCGCCGCCGATCGGTGCGAATAGATCGGCACACTGTTGTTCGGCGGCTGATGATAACCGGGCAGGAAGCCGTAACCGTGCCACTTGTGCACATGCGGCTTGTTGAAGCGGCCCGGCAGTGGCAAAGGCCGGCAGCAGCGACAAAAGAATTACGATCGAGCGGCAGAATTGGCGCGACATGCCTGCAGCATACACAATCGTTTCGTCCCGGCCACAAGAATTGGATCATCGAAAGTTCGCTTGCCGGCTTCCTCTTGCCGCTCGCTGCGACAGCGGATTATTTATGAATTTGCCGGAGGACGTCGCATATCGTCGCGGCCGCGACTCGACGCCAATATGCCTCGCGCGGGTCCGGTCGGTGCGCCCGAGACGGTTGCCGATCGCTTCCATGGTGAAATGGTCTCGACAATAATTTTGATGCCGGACAGCAGGCTGTCCATGTCGCGCTGAATGCGCTCGGTCTCGAACTTGATGAATTCATCGAGCTTCTGCAGTTCGGACGCCAGACCTTCGAGTTCACCGATTGAATTCGATGTCAGCCGCGCGATGGACGTTCTGATCCGCTCCGCATCGATTTCGATCTTTGGTTTTGCTTTGTGCTCCATGGTTTCTGGTCATTCGGCAAGAGCCTTCTGAGGACCGGTCTCCGATATTTCTTTCGCTTGCACAGAAGCGGTCTGGTCGGTTGCCTCAGGCAGTGATGCGTCCATTACATTGCTCCTCGCGTGCGCTGTGTGCACATCGAGCCGGATCAGCGGCTCAATCGCTAGTCTGGGGAAGGGGCGCGATTGAGCCGCCAGGGTCACCAGGTGTCCGGCTCGTAACCCCGCGAACAAATCATCAGACGCGGCTTAATCACGCTCTAAGAAGAGGTGGCCGCTTTGTGATCTTTGTCGGGTCGTTCTTGGATCAACGGAACTTGCGGTCGCCCTGCGCGCGCAAAAAAGCTCGGCGCACAAGATGCGCGCCGAGCGATAGGGAACTTCAGCATTCAATTGAACGCGGCAATCACAAGCGTCGTTTTGACGTGCCGCGATGTCGATCAGTGGTGGCGGTGCCGATAGTGGCGAACCGGCAACACCGGTTGCAGCTCAACTTCGGTCGCGGTCGCGACCACGTTGAACCCGGATTGCCCCTCGAAGCTCACCGGCTGCAAGGCAAATGAGTTGCCGCTACCGCCAACGAGCCCATTCGCGCCGACGCCGACGCCGAATGCCGCGCCGGCGGAAACGCCGCCATAGACGCCGGTGAGCGCGCCGGGTCCCACATGAAGGCTTGGCGAGAAGACAGCCCATCCGAGAGTGAGGCTGCTGTTCACGCCGGCTTGGGCGCCGATGCGGCGCATGGTGGCTTGATAATATTGAACCGGACCGCCGACGCTCGGCGTGAAGACGCAGTTGAGCGGTTGATCCGATAAGATGACATAGCTTGTCGTCACCGCGCTTTGGCAGCGCAACAGACCGATTTGGGCATCAGCGCGGGCTGGCGTTGACGCAGCTACTCCCAGGCCAAATAGCGCGGCCGCGAATGCGGCGCGAGCGGCAAGTTTGGTACGCATCATTTTTTGATTCCTTACATCCGATGGGCGTCAATTCGAGCAGACCGTTCGGTCTCCTCGATCACTCGTTTGCCGAGTTCGGCGATCGTTCGTGACCTTGCGAGCCTGGCGCCGCTAGCTAAGGTGTTTGAATTGGACGAAAGTGGCGCGCGAAGCGGGTTTCTGATGGTTTTTTGGGAACTGTTGCGCATAGAGCACACCGCGGAGAAAGGCGGACGGCAGAACTGATAGATCCGCGCTCTAGCTCTTGATCGCTTCGGCACGCGCCAGCAATTGCTTGGCGCGCACGAAATGCGGCCGGTCGTACATGACGCCGCCGATGCCGACCACGCCGGCGCCGGGACTGGCCGCAAAGGCGTCGATCACCGCGCGGGCGTGCGCCACCGCGCTCGGCGAGGGTGTGAACACGTCATTGATGATCGGCACCTGCGCCGGATGGATCGCCATTTTGCCGGTGAAGCCGTCACGGCAGCCGTCCTCGCATTCGCGGCGGAAGCCGTCGCTGTTGCGAAAATCCACGTACACCGTGTCGATGGCAGGAATTGATGCTGCCGCCGCTCCGGCAATGCAGAGCGCGCGCGCCAGCCGATAGGGATCGAGAAAATTGCCCTGCGCGTCGCGGTTCGCTTGCGCGCCAAGCTCGGCGGAAAGATCTTCCGCGCCCCAGGTCAAACCGATCAGGCGCGCGCTCGAGCCGGCGAATGTGCCGGCGAGGAACATCGCGGCGGCGGTTTCGGTGGCGATCGGCAGAATCTTGATATGGCCGTCGGATAGGCCGGCCATTGCCTCGCGCACGGCAAGCTTGGCATCGGCGTGAACGACGGAGGCGCCGCCTTCAGCTTTCGGCAGCATGATCGCGTCCGGCTTGGCCGGGGCGATGGCATCGAGATCGGCATCGGTGAGGCCGGTCTGCAAGCCGTTGATGCGCACTAGCACGTACGGCCGGGACGTGCCCGCCATCACCTCTTTGAGAAACGCCGCGGCGCTGTCGCGCGCGCGCGCTTTGCCTTCGAGCGCGATCGAATCCTCAAGATCGACGATCAGCGCATCGGCGCCGCTGGTCATCGCCTTGTCGAGTTTTTTCGGACTATCGGCGGGAACGAAAAGCAGGGATCGCATCGGGCAAATCTACTCGTGCGCGAGATTTACTTCGGCCGCATGCGAATGAAGACCTGCCGGCGGCACTCGGCGACGAGCTTATTGTCCTGGTTGAAGGCCCGGTGATGAAATTCGACAATGCCGGCGCCGGGCCGGGATTTCGATTCGCGCTTGCCGATGACGTCCGTCGCGCAATGCACGGTGTCGCCTTCGAACAGCGGGTGGGGGAATTTCACGTCGGTCATGCCCAGATTGGCGATCGTCGTCCCGACTGTCATGTCGGAAACCTGGATGCCGATCATGAGCCCGAGCGTGAACAGCGAGTTCATCAGCGGCTGGCCCCATTCGGTCTCCTGCTCGCAGAAATGCCGGTCGATATGGAGCGGCTGCGGGTTGAGCGTCATGTTGGAGAACAGCATGTTGTCCATCTGGGTGACGGTCCGCGTATAGCGGTGTTCGGTGGTTTCACCGACCACGAAATCCTCGAAATAAAGGCCACCGCGCTTGTGCCGTATCGCTGTTTGCTGGCTCATTTTTCCTCTCCCTGGGGCGTGACCCGGAAAAACCTGTCCTCGAACGTCGATCCGAGGATGGGAACCGGTTTTCCGAAAAAGATCATGCCCAATCAATGTCTACGTTAAGTTCCCATTTACCATAATTGTTAATGATCGCTAACGCTCGGCATAGCCGGTGGGAGCCGGCAAGGGGAGCCATAAAGCATGCTGGTCGATTCCAGCAATTCGACCGCCGGTTCGGCGGTCATTGGCGCTATTCGTCAGGCAGCTCAGGCCACCGGCACGAGCTTCCAATATCTATTGGCGACGGCCCAGGTCGAATCCGGGCTCAACCCGCAGGCCGGTGCGTCAACGTCGTCGGCGCGCGGCCTGTTCCAGTTCATCGAGCAGACCTGGCTCGCGACCATGAAGCAATCTGGCGCGGCGCTCGGCTATGGCCAATATGCCGACGCCATCGCCAAGACGGCGTCCGGCAAATACGAAGTGCAAGATCCGACGATGCGCAGCGCCATCCTCAAGCTGCGCAACGATCCGGCGGCGAACGCGGCAATGGCGGGCGCCTTCACCAAGGAGAATGCGACGCTGCTGTCGCAGAAGCTCGGCCGTACGCCGAGCGAAGGCGAGCTCTATATCGCCCATTTTCTCGGCGTCGGCGGCGCGGCGAAGCTGATCTCGGCGGCATCCGACAATCCGAGCGGCTCCGCCGCAAGCTTGTTTCCCAATGCCGCCCACGCCAATACGTCGATCTTCTACGATCACACAACCGGTGCGGCGCGTAGCCTCGCCCAAGTGCGCGACGTGCTCACCGCGCGTTATGACGTTGCGGCGCGGGAGCGGCCGGTCAGCGACACCAGCGTCGCGCAAGCGACCACCACGCCCAGCGCGGCGACGCCAAAGGCAGCCATGTCGAGTCTCGCGACGTCGAGGGCGGCAAACATGGTGTCCACCGCGGCTCCAATCGCCATTCCGCGCGGAATGCCGATGCCGGACGCGGCCAGGACTGCGGCTGCCGCGGTGCCCGATACCGCCGGCATGACCAGCGCGTTTGCGGCTGCAATGCCGCAACGCCCCGCAGCAAATACCGACGTGTTCCACAGCCTGTTTTCCGATCCCGGCCGCTCCACGCCGGTCGCCGCGGTTGTCAGCCAGCTTTGGGGCGTCTCCGGCGCGAGCCCGGGCGTCGCGGATGGCAACATGATGGGCGATCTGTTCAAGGACGACGGCAAGAGCGGCTAGGCCGCGCAAGGGATCGGGGATCGCGTGAAAAATTCGGATCGCATGAGAAACGGTAACAAACACGCGGGTATTTATGGTGAACGCTTTGTTAAGCCGCGAAATCTAGCATCAGTTCCAGCATCGGAATCAGTCCTTCCTCCGTGTGGTCTGAGCGCCCAATGATCGTCCGCGATTTCCTGCAATGGATCCGTACCGCGCCGGCAAGCGACCGGGCGGAAGCCACCAGCGCGCTGGCGCGAGCCTATCTCTACTCCGATCTGTCGCCCGACGATCTCGGCGCGGCCGAAGGCGCCATGCTGATGCTGCTCGACGATCCGTCGCCGCTGGTGCGCCGTTCGCTCGCCGACGCGCTGGCCGCGAGCCCGGACGCGCCGCCGGCCATCGTGCTGGCGCTCGCCGCCGACCAGCCGCAGATCGCGGCGCCGGTCTACGCGCTGTCGCCGCTTTTCGTCGACGCCGATCTGGTGGATGCGGCCGCAACCGGCGGAGCGCCGATCCAGGCCGCTATATCGAGCCGTGCGGCTTTGCCGCGTTCGGTCGCCGCCGCGATTGCCGAAGTCGGTACCGCCGAGTCCTGTCTGATTCTGGTCGAAAATCTCGATGCCGATATCGCGCCGTTCTCGATCGATCGTATCGTCGAGCGTTTCGGCCATCTCGCCGCGGTTCGCGAGTCGCTGTTGGCCCGCGACGATATTCCGGCCGCCACGCGGCAGACGCTGGTGATCAAGCTCTCCAAGATGCTGGCCGGCTTTGTCGCCGGCCGCGCCTGGCTCGATGCGGATCATGCGCAACGGGTCGCGCGCGAGGCTTGCGAGAAGGCCACCGTCACTATCGCCGCCGATGCGCCGCAGACCGAACTCGGGCCGCTGATCAGGCATTTGTCGGCGAGCGGTCAGCTCACCGCCGGACTCATTCTGCGTGCACTCTTGTCCGGCAATATCGTGCTGTTCGAAGAGGCGCTGGCCGAGCTTGCCGACATGCCGGTCACGCGGGTGTCAGGGCTCATTCACGACCGCGGTGCGTCGGGATTGCGGGCGCTGTTTGAGAAAGCGCAATTGCCGGCTTCGACTTATCCGGCGTTCAAGGAAGCGATCGAGGCGATGCGCGAGGGCTTTTTGCTGGAGCCGGGCGGCGTGACACGGCTCAAGCGGCGCATGATCGAACGGGTGCTGACGCGTTGCGAGAACGAGGATATCGACGAACTCGCGCCGCTGCTCACGCTGTTGCGGCGCTTTGCGACGGAAGCGGCGCGCGAAGAAGCCCGGCTGTTCTGCGACGAGCTCGTTGCCGCCGATTTCGACCAGCAATCGGCCGCGGCTTAACCGCGAAACAAAACCGCAAGATAAAATCGCAAGACAATCCGAATTTCGGCTTTAAGATTCCGCAGCGCCCGGCGCGAGCGGCGGCGCAAAAATGCTCTCGAGATAATCGGGACGGAATTCGTTCTCGCGCTTGAGGAAGTCGTCGGTGACCTCGCGCAGCCGCCGTACCAGTGCGCCGGCGACCTCGGCCTTGTCGGTACGCGCGGTCTCGCGCGTCATGGCGCGCACCGCGTCGACGTGTTGATCGATCAGGACCACCGGAATGCGCGCGATTTCGGGCGTGTGTTCGAGGAGCCGGCATAAACTGTCGGCGACGCCGACGACCTCGGGATAGCCGAAGGTCGCGGCTTCGCCCTTGATGTCGTGGGCGGCGCGAAACACCGCATTATGCGTGTGTTCGGTCATGCCGAGGAGTTTTATGGCTTTCCGCGCCGTTTCGATGCGCTCGCACTCGGCCTGCATCCAGGTGGCGAATTCCGACGAAAGCTGGACCAAGGCAGCTTCGGCGCGCGCCACCGGATCGTCATCGTCAGGACCGGCCGCTGCGACGGCTTTGCGCAGTTCGTTCGGCGGCGTGATGATTTCGTGGTCGGCATAAGTGACGACCAGGGGAGTGTGGTCTTTACGGTGATCTCTGCGCGCCATTTCGGCAGCTCTCCTCGGGGTCAATTCAAGGCTTTGGCTTTGTCCATCAGGTGATCCTGACGCACCAGACCGGTCTTGGCGGCTTTGCGCCGCTCCAGGCCGCCATAGTTCGGATTGACGTTGCGCCGCCGGTCGGGGCCAAAATAGGTCTTGGTCTTCACGAACGGGCGCGGCTTGGCGACGACGTTGACAATGCGACCGTAGAGCGATTTCGCCGAGATCGGTTTGGCGAGGAATTCGGTGACACCGGCGTCGCGCGCGATCATGACGCGTTTCTTGTCGGAATGGCCGGTGAGCATGATGATCGGCACATAGGGATTGGCGTTGGCGCCGGGCTGGCGGATCATCTGTGCCAATTCCAGGCCGTCGAAGATCGGCATCACCCAATCGGCGATGACGATGTCGGGCATGAAATGGCTGAAGGTTTCGAGGCCGGACGCGCCGTCCTCGGCTTCATAGACGTCCCGTGCGCCGAATCCATGCAGCAAAGTGCGCAGGATCCGCCGCATATGCGCGCTGTCTTCGATGACCAAAAAGCGCAGGCGGTTGAAGTCGAGGCGAAACATGGAATCCACCGTATGGCCGACGCTATATGCGCAAGCCCGGGACGGCGCAAAGGTAAAGAAACGTCGTTAAGCAGCGGTTAAGCTTTGCTCGCGGCCGGCACTGCTGGAATCCGGCATTCCGTCCGCCAAATTTGGATATCAGTATCCGAATTGCTCGCCGAGGATTCGTTCGTCGAGGCTGTGGCTCGGATCAAACAACATGTGCATCGAGAGGCTATGATCCAAGCTGATATCGACGGCGCGGACGGATCGCACCTCGTCGTGGTCGGCGACTGCGGCAACCGGTCGCTTCTCGGCTTCGAGCACCTCGACGGTCACGTCGGCGCCATCCGGCAACAGCGCGCCACGCCAGCGCCGCGGCCGGAACGGGCTGATCGGGGTCAAGGCCAGAAGCGGCGCGCCGATCGGAATGATCGGGCCTTGCGCGGAGAAATTATAGGCGGTCGAGCCGGCGGGCGTCGCCAGCATGATGCCGTCGGCGACGAGCTCTTGGAGCCGCTCCTTGCCGTCGACGAGCACCCGCAGACGCGCCGCCTGATAGGTCTGCCGGAACAACGAGACTTCGTTGATGGCGCGGTGGCGGTGAATGCGGCCGACTTCGTCGCGGGCCCGCATGATCAGCGGGTGAATGATGGTGTCCTGCGCCGATGCGAGCCGTTCGAGCAAATCCGCTTCGGCATATTCGTTCATCAGGAAGCCGACGGTGCCGCGATGCATACCGTAGATCGGCTTGCCGGAATTCATGAACCGTTGCAGGGTCGTGAGCATGAGCCCGTCGCCGCCGAGCGCCACGACCACGTCGGCATCTTCGGGCGTGGCGTCGCCGTAGCGGCGGACCAAACGTTGCCGCGCGCGCTGCGCTTCCGGCACGTCGCTCGCGACGAAAGCGATGTGCTGATAGCTGGGTTTTGTCGGGCGCTTGGACATGGCAGGCATCGCGGGCAGGGCCGAGCGGGAGGTTGCAATGGACGGTGGTTTGGAACGCGCGGTGCTCGTCTATACGACGTTTCCGTCAATTGGCGAAGCCGAGCAGGTCGGCAGGGCGCTGGTCGAGCGCAGGCTCTGCGCCTGCGTCAATATCCTGCCCGGGATGGTGTCGCTTTACTGGTGGCAGGGCGCGGTCGAGCGCGGCGACGAAGCGGTGATGATCATCAAGACCCGCGCCACGCTGACCGAACCGGTGCGCGGGGCGCTGCGGAAACTGCATTCCTATACGACGCCGGCATTCCTGGTGATCCAGGTCGAGAGCGTCGATCCGGACTACCACGCCTGGATCGTGGCGGAGGCGCGAGGGGAGCAACAAGGGGAGTCGGCGGCCCGAGAAGCGTAACAGCGGGCTGAGGCTGGAATCAGCAACCGCTCATTCCCGCCGGGGCAGGAATGAGCGGCTGGCGTCGCAATATCCGGACGTGAAGATCAGTACGTAACCGTGCCGTCGATCGCGGCCTTGAGCGCGGTATATTCGCGGCACGTCGTCCCGCAGATGCTGGCGACCTTTTGCAGGTCGTCCTTGGCCTTGAGGATGTTGCCCTGTTCGGCCTGCCACATGCCGTAATAAGACCAGGTCAGCGCGTGATTCGGATCGGCGGCAAGCGCGCGGTCGTACCAGAGTTTGGCGTCGTCGTAGCGGCCGAGCTTGCGGCTCGCGTAACCGATCAGTGTCGCCACGTCGACATTGTCGTCGTAGCCCATCGATCGCAGCGCGGCGATGCCGCCTTCATAGTCGTGCTTGTCGTAAACCAGCGCATAGGCCTTGTGCCAGCCGTTGAGGAAATCTTCGGCCGAACTCGACTTCTGCTTCTTCTTGGTGGATTTCGTCGTGCCTTGGCCGCCCGGCTGTTGCGTCGTTGTCGACGACGGCGGGGAGGGACTGTTGCTCTCCATGGCGAGAGCCAGTTTCGGCAGGGTGACGGTGAACGTGGCCATGGAACTCACGAGAATGGCGGCAGCTAGCAACGGCGTTTTGCGCATGGCGTCTCTCCGGTTGCGGTGCGGTGCAGCACTAAGAACACCGGCATCCTAGCACTTCATCCCGGTTTAGATCAGCTTGCCCGGCACGATATTCCCGCGGCTTGGCCGAGCCGGGAAACGCGTTGCATTACAAAGATTTCACGTAGGTGAACGGAGTCTGCTGGGCGGCTTCAGGATGCATTCAGTGCGTGGGGCGTAAATCTTCATGCCAACAACGGCACGGCTTTGAGAGACGCGCTCTTAAACCGCTGCCGCGGGACAACAAGGAGAAGAAAAATGTTGAGGAAATTCGCCGCCGGCTTGCTCGCAACCGCTCTGATCGCGGGTCCGGCTTTCGCGCAGACACCGACCTCGTCCATGCCGTCCGGCAGCGCGCCGAACGCCGCTGCGCCCGCCAGCCAGAATCAGGCTGCTCCGGCGAAAGTGGCGACCGCGCCCGCCAGCACCATGGCAGCGCCGGCCGTGACCAAAGCCAAGCAGACCGCAAATCCGAGCAAGACGGTCAAGCATGCGAAGCTGCACAAGAAGACCGTCAGGCACGTTGCGAGCCGGTCGCACATCAAGTCCGGCAAGGTGCATCAGGTGCGGCACGTGAAGTCCGTCAAGACGCATCAAGCCAAGGTTCAAACCAAGGCTGCGACCGCCGCGAAGCGCTCGTAACGGCCAACAGCTTGCGAAGAGTTTGCCTGTGATCCGGAATATGCACCCAACAACCGGTGCGAACCGAGGCCCGGATTGCACGCACCGACTTGCGGGCACCTAGCGGCACACCCCGTTACGCCCGCAAGTCGGAATAATACGCGCGATGAATCGAAATCGCGTGGCCCGAAAGTCATCCCGCGGGCAAATCAAAACGAAAAATCCGCGAGGATCGGGGAGGCCGGTGTCACAGCCGGTCTCCTGATTTTTTACCACTCGCTATAAATTGGGCTGCCACTCGACCGGAACGTGCTCGTAGCCGGTCGCGGTCTTGATCAGATGGCCGCAGGCTGGGAAGGGGAAGTGATAACCCGTCACCAGCATGCGATCGGCCGCGGCGCGATCGAAGATCCGCTTGCGCGTCGCGACCGCTTCCGCGCCGTCGATATCGAACGCGGCCTGCCAATCGGGATGGCGCGCGAACACGGCTGGATGCTGCGCGGTGTCGCCCAAAACCAGAAGCGACTCATTGCCGGAGTGAATGGCGAACACCGTATGCCCCGGCGTGTGGCCGGCGGCGGCCAGCGTCTCGATGCCGGCAGCGACTTCCTTGCCCGGCGCGAAGCGCGTCACCTGCGCCGCGATGTCAGAGAAAATGCGCCGCTGATTGCGGAAGGTGAGCTTCAGGTCCGGCTCGGCCGCATCCATGTTGGCGTCGCTCATCCAATAGGCCCATTCCGGCTCCGGCACCATGATCTCGGCATTGGGGAAGATCAGCGCGTTGTCCTTGTCCTTGATGCCGTTGATGTGGTCGGGATGAAAATGCGAGATGACGATCTGATCGACGGCTTTGGCGTCGATGCCGGCTGCGGCGAGATTATCGCGCAACACGCCGGCTGAGGGCGAAATCTGGCCGCCGGTCCCCGTGTCGATCAGCACCAGTTTCTTCCCGGTATTGACGATCAGCGTCGTGAACGGGGTCGTGAGCTTGTCATGCGGCATGAAAGCCTGATCGAGCGCGCGTTCGACCTCGGCAAACGGCGCCTTGATGAATTTGTCAGTGATCGGCCGGTACCAGATGCCGTCGTAGAGCGCGGTCAGTTCGTAGGTGCCGATCTTGTAGCGGAAGGTGCCCGGTGTCGCTTTGTCGGCGGGTGGCGTCTCTGCCGCGGCTTCGTTTGCGCTGGAGGTGAGCGCAACGGCGGCGGAGCCGGCCAGCAAGGTCCGGCGCGTCAGTGCGGGAGATCTGTCGCGATCGCTCGTCATGCGAAGATCTAACAATCCTTCATTGTCATTATTCCAATTCGCGCGCGAAGAGTTCGGGCCGCATTCTTGCATAGGCCGCACGCGCCATCGTCCCTTGGCGGTGTGTCGATATGGTGGCACACAGCCGCACCGCAATGATCCGCGACTGCTCGCCGCGGCGCTGTTTTGGAAGTCCCGCCTTGAACGTCATGCCTCCGGTCAAAACCGTCCAACCGGCGCCCGCGCCGCGCTCGTTCGCGGCGATGCGCCATGGCGGTTTTCGCGCGCAGTTTTCGACCTATGTGATCGCGATGATGGCCGACAATATCGAGCACGTCATCAGCTACTGGGTGCTGTTTCAGAAATTTCATTCGCCGGCGCTGGCGGGCTTCGCGGTCTTATCACATTGGCTGCCGTTCCTTGCATTTTCCGTCGCGACCGGTGCGCTCGCCGACCGCTTCGATCCGCGCCGCATCATTCAATGCGGCATGCTGTTGTTCATTATTGCGTCGCTCGGCTGGGGCTATTTCTTCATCACCGATACGTTGCAGATGTGGCACGCGATGGTGCTGCTGGTGATCCACGGTTGCGCCGGCGTGTTGTGGCAGACCCCGAACCAATTGCTGCTTTACGATATCGTCGGCCGCGAGGATCTGATGAGCGCAGTCCGTCTGAACGCGACGGCGCGTTATGTCGGCGTGCTGATCGGCCCCGCCGTCGGCGGCGTGATCCTGTTGGCGCTCGGCCCCGCGCACGGCATTTTGCTCAATACGCTGTTCTATCTGCCGCTGGTGCTGTGGCTGGTGCGCGCGCCTTACGGTCCGAAATTCCGCGTCGGCGGCGCGCCACCGCCGCGCGCCGTGCGCGGGCTCGCCGACATCGTGCAAACGGTGCGCGATATCGCCGCTCATCCGGTCATCATCGCGATGACGCTTTTGGCGGGCGCCTCGTCGTTCTTTGTCGGCAATGCTTATAGCGCGCAAATGCCCGGCTTCGCACAGGATCTCGGCCATGGCGATCCGGGCGTGTCGTATAGCATGTTGTTGGCGGCCGATGCCGCGGGCGCGCTGGTTGCCGGCATCGTGCTCGAGGGCAGGGCGCTCCTGATACCGAACGCGCGCACCGCGATCATCCTCGCCATGCTGTGGTGCGTGGCGCTCACCGGCTTCGCGCTCGCCAAGAGCTATCCGCTGGCGCTGATGCTGTTGTTCACGGCGGGCTTCTTCGAATTGTCGTTCAATGCCATGGCGCAGACGCTGGTGCAGGTGAATGCGCCGGTCGACATTCGCGGCCGGGTGATCGGCTTGTTCAACATGGCAAGCCTCGGCTTGCGCGCCTTCAGCGGCGTATCGGTCGGATTGCTCGGCAGCTTCATCGGCGTGCACTGGTCGCTTGGACTATCCGCACTGGTGATGCTCGCGATCGCAAGCTGTTTGCTGGCGCTGCCTTAGCGCCATTTGACGACCAGGTTGCCGCCTATCACGCCAGGCTTTCGAGATAGTGCGCGACGGCCGCATCGCCTTCCGGCGGCGCCCAATCGGCGAATTCGTTGGGTCGATAGGGTCCGGGCTTGACCTCGAACAGCACGGTACCCTTTTCGCGGACGTAAAGTCCGTGCCACGTGCCGACGGCGATTTGCACGACCGGCGACTCGGCGCTCATGGCCACCCGTCCGGTCACTTGGCCCCGCGCGTCGAACTGCAAGAGATCGCAGCCGCCGCGTAGCAGCGCGAGGATTTCCCATTGCTCGCTGTGCCGATGCGGACGCACATAGGTTCCGAGCTCCGCTGCGATCACTAGGCGCTGGACCTGATCGTGGTGGCCGCCGTGTAGCAGCAGATGCGTGCGCTTGCGCTCGCTCGATTCGGCTTTGCCTAAAAGTTCGGCGATCGCTGCGGCGTCGATCACCTGAACCTCGGCAGCGGTGCTCTCGGGATTGTTGCCATCATTCATCGTCAACTCCCGAGGCGTTGGGTACACACGAGCACATCGTTAATTTGTGACAATCCCGTGCTCTGCGTGGAGAATGACGCGGCGATATTTTTGTGGCAAACACCCCCGAATATGCCGGGCTCGTTGTGCCGGTCTGCAATCTCATGTAGGACCAGCGCGCCAACAAGCGGAAAAGCACACATGTCGAAGCAAGAGATGCGTGACGAGGCAGAACGTCTTGTGCGAGAGGCGATGGAGCGGAAAACCGTGACCATCAAGCAAGGCAATACCCGCATCGAAACCAAATGCGGCAAGTGCGGTGCGCCTAATCGCGTTTCGGCAACGCCCGGGCAAACGCGGGTGTCCTATACCTGCAAGGAATGCGGCGCCAAACAGGCGACGCTGTAATCGAAGTCGCGGCAGCCGTGCCGCGCCGGCGTCACAGCTAGTTCGGGTGCGGGCGGCCGAGCCGGCGACTATTGTCCTCTCTTCTTCAGAAGTTCATCGCGCTGCTTGACCAGCCGTTCGAGTTCGTCGTTTTGCTGCGCGATCCGGTCGGCATTGCGCGCTTCGTCGCCGGCGCCCGAATTGGCGGCGGCTTGCTCGATCAGCTGCCGGATATTGTCGCGGATGATGGCGATGCGGTCTTCCAGTTCGGGAAGCGAAAGCGAACTGCCGTTGCTCATTGGAATGTCCTCGGGCGGTCACTGGCGCAAGAAACGCCGGTCGTGGTCGCTGATGGTGGTGCCGGGTGTCGTTCCTTCAGACCGCCCGACTGAGGTCCTTAGCTTTACCCTGATGCTTGGTGCTTTCAAGGCCGCCTGAGAAAATCAGTGGGTGGCGCCCTCTACTGTCACTGAGCCGCCGATCTTGACGCAGGCATCGGAGCCGGGAATTTGAACAAACCCGGCGCCATAAGTGCTGCAGGGATTCACGCGCTGGGCGGACGGTGGCTTCTTCGCGGTAAGCGCTGGCGGAAACGATTTGGATTGAGAGTTTGGACCGATCAATGTCTGAGCGACGATGCTCTCGCCCGCCATTACAGTCAGCACAGCTATAGCCGCTAAACAAGAACCGCCGTGAAGAACACGGCGCCCTGGGCGACACGCCATCCAGTTAGCCATGATCTAGCCCTCGCAACATTTGCAATTTCGGCTTGGAGCCGCGCCCTGGAACAGTTTTAGCTGTCCAAGACCGTCGGCTGCTGCTTTCACCGCAAAAGCGGACGCTCCCGCAAAAACGCCGATTTGTGCTTTCGGTCACACCGTGCGTTTCGGAACGATAATAGCGTGCAAACAACGGAATAGCTTTTCCTGGCAAGACAGCCAATTAGGTGAAACATGACGGCAACCAAACTGGTAATAGCGGCTGCGGCACTTTCGGCTTTCGCAAGTACGGCGGCCAACGCGCAGAATTACCCGTGGTGCGCTCAATATAGCGGCTCCATGGGCGGCTCCCAGAACTGTGGTTTCGTGAGCTTCGCGCAATGCCAAGCCGACGTCAGCGGCATCGGCGGGTTTTGCATTCAAAACGACACGTATCAACCGCGGTTGAGTTCACACGCGCATCGTCACGGCTCGAACTAATCTGCCATCGCTACCAAGTTCTTTGCACAGCCTTGGCGCGTTGCGTGAGGATTGGCTCGTCGCGGGGCGGGTCGCCGGGTGCTCGTTTCTTCAGACGGGACCGCGGCATTTGCCGGTCGAAACGATCAGTTTTGGTCGCCGTATCGCTCTTTGACGGCTGCAACAACAAATCTCTTTCGTGCTTCACGGCTCGATCCCACGTTCTGGGTGGCGCACCAATCTGAAAAGGTGCGCGGGTCGATGCGAACGCGCATGACGACGTGCCCATAGGATTCTAGCCCTCGCTTCATTTCCTCGGCCATTTTCAGCCACTCCTTCCAGGTGAGCGGCATCTTGTTGCCGTCGTCGAAAATATCTCGTAGCGCCGGGTAATCTCCTTCATCAATCCAATAGACGCCTACCACTGGAGGCGGCGCCTCTTCTTTTATGTTCATACGTCGTCCTGTTGAGAAGCGCTGCGGTGAAGCCGTGTATCAAAAAAGCCACGGCGGCGAAACAAGAGTGCTGGCCGTGTATAAGACTCCGAGTCGCCACAAAAAAGAACCCCAAGCCTAGTCGGCTTGAGGTTCCGTAGTTGTTGCCTCAGTTCAGGCTTATGGCCGGGCGGCATTCTTCCTGTCGGGGGATGGGGGAGCCGCCTGGTCGGCCAACTCAGTACACGCCTATACGCGCTCTGCGCCCATAATGCGGATCACACCTTAGTGTCCGACGGTCGCGCTCCACTTCGGCCGGAACGACTACTGCTGAGTATAACCGGCTTCCGCGCGCCGAACTTCGAGGCTTATTGGAACAAGCCACCGCCTGCATCAATTCCGGTCGCGATCTGATCGGAGGAAGGCAAGCGCATTCCCAAAGTAATGCGGAAATGGGACGGCGAAGTGTGGTTATTGCGTGCCGCTATTGACGGCTTGAATCGAAGCGCTAGCCACGACCGTCGGCGGCCGAACCGCTACAACAACAGCAGCGCCGGCAACGAACGCCAGTGCAAATGCTGCAAGAACGATGATCCGCTTTGGGGGACTCATACGCACCGACCCAGACAAACGCACGCGTGAAGAGTGGATCATGGCACAACTTGGTCCACGAAATCCTGGAAAAATCGGATGCAGTGGATAACTAGGCGCTCCGCCGGTCGTGGAACTCGGTAAGTTCTCGCTGACAAGCATTTCCGGCGAGATGCGGGCGTCAGGCTGTCTGATTTTGTTGGTGCCGGGTGAGGGCACCGTACTATATCCCTAAGATATTGCAATAATTGGAGAGTTTTTGAGTGATTTGGTGAGATTACCGCTGATGGTACCGCCACGCTAATTCCGGGGTTTTCGAGACACCGAGCACGCAGCGAAATGCATAAAAAGCGGGTTGTTCCAACACAAGCACAAGGGACGACCAATGCAAGACTACCTGATCTCCCCGATTGCCGGTAGAGCGTCCGACGGTACGCCGAAGCCTGGCATTAACAACCTAGCTGAGCACCCGCAGCTTCTTCGCGTTGCTGCTGTCGCGCGCCTGCTCGATTGCAGCGAGCGTCACGTCTACGAGCTGAATGCCCGCGGCACGCTTCCGAACGTTCCTGGGCTTGGGCGATCGCTCAGATTCCGCCCCCTCGACGTGCTCCACCTTATCAATGGTGAGGTGGCGTGATGCGTGTACTGAGCCCGCCGGTGGTCGAAAACCTGCTAGTGGTCAGTGCCACGGCCGCAACCCCTATCGAAATCGATTTCATCCGTAGCTGCCTCTCCATCCCTGCGCACCTAACCGACGCGCTCGACATGTTCTGGCGCGTGCGCACGTACGCCACGGGCGACATCGCCTACAAGCTGAACGCGGCGTACTGGGAGGCCGTGTCGAAGGACTGCGACACGGAGCGCGCCATTCTGCTCAACGCGCTCTTGGCTGTTGCGAAGCACGACGGTTGTGCCTCCGCCATGCGTTACCGCGTAGTGCGCACCGGCTGGGATGTCGCCCGCGCGGCCTTTCGCTTGCTCAGCGCCGTACTCGACGGCCGCAGCGGCAGGCACTCCCGAACGGCGCTCGAAACACTCAGCGTCATACTCGGCGGCAAACAGCTCTTCCTCAGCGGACCCGAGGTCACGCTGGACGTGCTGTTCCAGCTGGTGCCAAACGCCGAGACGTACTTCCGCGAAAAGGCGCGGCTTGTGCTTCCGATGCCTCCAACGTCGCCGGTCAGTGACGCCGACGACCTCGAACGCATCCTCAAAATGTAAAAACCGGCGACGCGGGGGCACCGACAAGGACGCACCCCGCCTTCAGGACGTAATGCCCGCATTCGCCGAGGGAAAAAATCGAACAAAGACCAATCGAGAGAAGGCCGCGCGATGAGCGCTGTAACTATCATCACATCAGAAGGTCCGGCCCTAACCAAGACGTGGCACTCGACCACCGAAAAGCCCATGCCAGGCAAGCCTCCTTATCGATATCGTTTCGAGGAACGCAAGGTCGGCGGGCTAGCGGGGATTGAGGCCCTCCTTCGCGAAATCGAAGGCGACCCGCTGAAGGCCATCATTCGTGGCCGACTGAAACAGGGATTTGACCCGAACGCGTGGCACCGCCGGCTGAGCATGCCGTGCCCGAAGAGCGGTGACCCGGCCACCGTCGAGGATGTGCCGCGCGACTGGGTGATGGTCGATATCGATGACCCGCCGTTGACCAACCTGGACCAGCTACAAGAGCGATTGCCGCGTGAGCTGAAGGGCGTGAACTACGTCGGTCAGCTCAGCTCATCTACCGGGCATCCCATTTTGGGTGGCAAGCTCAAGATGCACGCCTTTTTCCTGCTCGGCCACGCGCTGTCATCGGCTGAGTGCCGCGCGTGGCTGGGCGCCACGCCGGGCATCGACGTGTCGATATTCACGCCGGTCGGGATCCACTTCACCGCCGCGCCGGTGATGGGGTCTGACACGTGACCGCAGCACCGATGAACGACCCGTACAAGGGGCGTCGCATCTTCGTTACGGACTGGCCCAAGCACGCGACCGTCGCCACGCCGCCGGCCGTCATCAATGTCCCGGAGCGCAACGATACCGACGTTTCGGAAGTGGCCGACACCATCAGCCCGCTAGCCGCGGGCGAGCGGGAAGCACTCCGTAGCGTTATCTCCGCCGACGCTACTAAGCGCGCGGAGGCGACCTTGGCTGAATTGAACGGCACGTACTGGAACAAATGGTGCTATCTGACCGCGCTGCGGTACGGACCGGCATTCGCTGTCGGTGTCTTTACCGAAGACGAGCGTGAGCAGCTTGTGGAGACGTTTGTCAGCCGCGCTGAACGCGAGGGCTGGAACGTTCGCGAGGCGGAAGCCGGCATCCGCAACGGGCTGCGCGCCGCCACAGATGCGACGAATAATTTCACCATCCGCGAGCTGTCAAAAATCCGTCAGCGCGACGTGATGATAGCGGCAGTGCTGTCAGCAGTTCCGGCGGCCAACGTCAAAACCGCCGGGCAAATCATCATGGAGCAAAAGATGAAAGCAACGAGCAAGAGCAAAGTGCTCTGGAGCGGCGACAGCCATCTCACGCTGCTCGATGCAAGCTTGGCTTTCGCGGCGGCTTCAAAGGGTCGCGTGTTCGCATCTTCCGTTTCGGGCAGGCTGTCCACGGTAGGCTTTGTGAACGGACGAGCGACGGCAGAGAGCTTCCTGACCGCCGATCACGTGAAGGAGCAGTTGCTGCGCGCTGTCCTTATCCTTGAGCCCGTGGTGTACGCCCCGGCCAATCTCGGTGACGGCATGCTTGCGCCGGAGAAGGTGCCGGCGGGGGTGAAGACCATCGAGACCGCGGTGGATGGACCTCGCAAAGGGGAGACGATCGTCAAGACGGCTTGGACCTGTGAAGGCGTGTCGGATGCGTTCAACGCTGCGGCGGTGCTAATGGACGGTGCGACAGGCAAGCCGAAGCACGACCCGGACACGACCGTCTGGTTGCAGGTGGAAAAGCTCGATGGCCTGACCCTCAAGCTGGCTGTCGAACGCATCATGGCGACGCTCGACGGCGTGGTGCTGCAAGAGATGCTCGGCGTCCTTCAAGGTCCGCAGATGCTCCCCAACGGCACTATCGTGACCGCGAGCGGTCTCTACACGGCACGCGGGACCGTGGGCGCACCGGGGCATGAAGTCGCCTTCCTCGACGTGGGCGAAGTCGCGGGTATGCTGGAGGCAATGCCACTCGACCGTGCAAAGACGTTGCTCAAAGGCTTCGTGGATTTGTTCCCCTATGCGGCGCCAGAGGATGGCGCCGTGCTGACTGCCCTGGCTGTGACCGGGTTCTGCCGTATAGCGTTCAAGCTCGCGCCGCTGACGCTGATCGACGCGCCAATCTTCGGGGCTGGCAAGACCTTCGCGGCGGAGCGCGTCGCGGGTTTAAACGGAACCGCTCCGCTGGCCATCGCCTGCACAGACAAAAGCCGCGATAGCGGAGACGAAATGCGCAAGCGCATCGAGACCGAGTGCATCACCGGACAGGCCGGCTTCAAGATACTGGACGACGTGCCCGGCGGCGAGTTGCCCAACGTCGAGAGCTTCCGGACCTTGCTCACGTCCAACAGCGCCAAGTGCTCAGTGCGGTCCTCGGGGAAAGTCGTTCGGTGGAAGTCGGCCCAGCCAAGTTCACTTGGATTGCAACCGGCAACAATGTGCGGGTCTCTGAGGACATGGTGCGTCGCTCGGTGCATGCGCAACTCGACCGCGACAAGGCGGAGGCGTGGGGCTGGGCTGGAGAGAAGGCGGCGGAAGTAGAGCTCGACCGCATCAAGGATAATCCGAAGGCTCGTGCGGAGATCATTTCGGCCGTCCTATCGCTGCTTGCGCACGTCCGCCAGACCGGGCCGGTGCTGCCCCGCCTGTCCAACTTCGAAGGGTGGTCAGCGCTCCCGCGCGAGGTCGGGTACCTGGTGACGGGCGCAGACCCGGTGGCAACACAGGCGCGGCTTCGCCAGAACGACGAGAGACAATCGAGCACGCCGAAATCGCGACCGCGCTACTCCAGCTCATCGGCACTGAAGCGCAGGCGGACGGCGCCATCGGCTTCATGCTCGCCCACGACATCGCCAAGCACATCGCGGCGGTCAGCGAGATGGCGTCCTTCGTGGCGCCGGGACCGCTGCCCGAACACGTAATGGAGCTGCGCCGCCACTTCGATGCCAAGGACCCTAGAGAGCTGCGCAACAGACTGTTGGCTTGGCTGCGGCAACACAGAGATCGCCGCACCGCTCCGGACGAGGATGGGATGTCATACGCGGTGGTGTGCCGCAAGTTGCGCGACCCGAAGCAGCGCAAGTCGCGCGACCATTGGGGCGTCGCTGTGCACCATGGGACCGCGCGCCCAGCGTTTCCATGGCAGATCGCGGCCGAGTGATCGGGGATGCGCCATAGTGCGTTATGGGCGCGCCATAAGGGGCGCCGGGTATGGCGCGCATTTTTTGTCTTTAAAAACGGCGTTTACCGTAAAGCGCGCCATGCGCGCCATGATTTTTTACCTTCTCCTTAGTCTTCCTTTGAAACTACTTCATACACTCTCCCACACTCTTAGCCCGGACCGGAAATGGTGGTGCGGCACGGCGCGATGGCGCACTCGCGCGTTACCCATACCAGTTGTTCGGTGCATCGGAGCCGATCTCGACAACTCTCTGACCAGACAGTTGCGATGCTTAAGGCGAAGGATTGGAGTGAAGCGGGCCGCTTGGCTCAAGCGGGTGCTGTCTCGCCTCGCGCAGCCCGTATAGCTTCCTGCTTCTGCTCCTCGGTGATAATGGCCCGGTCGGCCAGTTTGGCGATATTTTTCTCGACGAATTCCTGCTGTAAATCGTCGGTGCCCCAGACGAATTCCCGGGCCTGCCGGACGACATCCATATTCATCGCGCGCACGGCTTCGCTTTTGTTTTTGACGGTCTGAAAGCGGTTGTCGTAAGCCGCGATGAATACCATGGCAGGCGAAATGGGGAGGGCGAGATAAGCCAGTTTGTCCGCAAGCCCCAGCGGCATCACCAGGGCGCGGTCTGAGGTCAGCAGCGTCCGTGAAGCGCCGCTCACATCTGCCACGCACCAGAACATATTCATGATGTCAGTCACGGCCGGGGTGTTTGCAATGATGTCTGCCAGCATGTTCGCGGCGTCAAGCCCAGCCCTGTTTCCCAACGCGAGCGTCGTGGCTTCCGCGAAGGTCGCGGGGTCGGTCGGTTTGCGGTGTTCGGCCCACACGGGTTCAAGTGCGGCCGTTCCCTCATCCCACATCTTCGCAACGTGAGTCTTCAGAGTTTCGACGATTCACGGTGCCGGAACAGCATGGATACGAGGAACCTCGCCCAGGCCTGCCGGTACCGAGGTTCGGCTGGAATAGTGCCCCGAAGCATCATCTGCACCGCTGTTGCGGCATCGTTGTCGAGCGGTGACATGAACCGTGTTTCGAGGTCGTGCGCATTCTCGGGCGGGACACCAGCGGTCTTGTACAAATCGATTTGATACCCCGTGCCGCCTGGATGACGTGACTTCGCAAGGAGCTTGCCGCGCACGAGGCGCATTTCGCAAAGCTCCGGCAAGCCCCAGGGGGAGAGATAGAATGCGGGGCTGGTGTGATGTTTCATGCTTGGCGATATAGTTATCGAGAAACCGTTCTGGAAGGCTTGAATTGAGGCGCATATGGCTGTCGACACCACCGAGACCGCGAGCTTCTTACTGGGCGAGGACTTCGAAAACATCATTCGCAAGTTCTACCTAGCCGAGAGCTATAAGTTCATCGAAGCCAATCCGCCGGGCAAAGGCTATGACTTTATGGTCGAGCATCCCTCCGGCCAAAAAATGGTTATCGAGGCGAAGGTCTACCGAACAAAGATTGTCCAACGTGCTGACATTGTTCGAGCCGTCATAGCTGTCGAAGAAGCGCGCCGTCGCGCGGGTGCTGAGCACGGCCGGTTGTTTATTTCAAGCGTCATCGCGATTCCCGTGCGAGACACCGGGAAGACCGAACTGATCGACGTGAGAGAGCTGTACAAGAGCCTTCAGGGGCATCCTGCCTTGATCGGCGAACTAGAGGCGCTGGTTGACAAATTGGCGCCGATGCCATGGACGCCAGAAGATAAAATCAACTGGGCAATATTTGGTGATGGCTACACGCCAGCGCACGAGCCTGAAGAGGCAAAGCCAGTAGCGGAGCCCGAACCACTACCTCTAAATGGCCAATCTTTATGTGAAACTCTGCGCTCGGTGCCACCCTCTAATGAGGGGGCGTCCGAATTTGAAGAGAGGTGTTACGACGCGGTTCGATACATCTTCGACAATCATTTCTCAAATTGGAAAAAACAGCAGATAACCGACGGTGGTATATCACGCTATGATGTTGTGGCTCGGATTTCATCAAACCATGACCTGTGGAGATCGATCGTAAGCAATTTCCACACATGGTACATCGTCTTTGAGTTCAAGAATTATAAGGGCAAAATCTCGCAAGGCCAAATCTATACAACCGAGAAATATCTTTTCGCAGGGGCAATGAGAACCGTCGCCGTGCTGATTTCCAGAGAGGGCGCCGACGATAACGCGATGGCCGCAACACGCGGCGCGGCGCGCAAAGTCAGGAAAGCTCATCATTCATCTCACTATCGAAGATATTTGCAAGATGTTGACGCTCAAGGACACAGGCGGTGATCCAAACTCAGTGATGTTCGATATCATAGATGATATGTTGATGAAGCTTGAGAGGTAGTCGAAGTCGGTGACGGGTCAAGAAAACGACCCGGGATTTCGTCTTCACGTTCAGATGGTCGCCGACTTCGCAACGGTAGAGGGGCTTGGCCAGTTGATCCTCAAAGAGCTGAAATCGAGCCGTTAAAACGCTCAGGCATTTTTCTGCTCAACGATCGCAGCCTGCTCAACCTCCTCTTCAAGCTTGCTAATGTTCTCCCGCCGGCAAGACGGGATCGAGATCAAACGGAAATTTCTGCGGCGGTCCCAAGTCCATATCCTTGGTGACCGCTCTGAACACCTCGCGCAACATCCAGCCTTTGTATTTCTCTTCATTAACCGCCTTGAGGGCCGCGAGCAGCGTATCCTTGTTGCGCGCTGCAAGACCTCTTCGAGGGCCTAAATCGGGCAATAAATGATGTAGCGGCGATCTTCCGGCGTTATGTCATCTTCTTCGTCCGCCAAGCGGGTTGCTTCGGCAAAAATGTTCGCGCTCAGCTGTCGGCTCATCATGAAAAGCGAGTCAAGCGTAACGACCATCGGATAGGCGTCGTCGGCCAGCGCATCTTTGGTTATTCCGCGCCGGATGTGGGAGAAATAACGCCATAACTGAAATGCGCCGCGGGCGAGTTGCAGGTACTGCTTCTTTTCGGCTTCGAACGGATCTTCGGCGAATTGTGCTAAGTAGGTTAACCGTGTCGCTTTACATTCGACGGCGATCACAACTTTGTCGTCCTCAGTCACAAGCACGTCAGGGCTGTCAAACTGCGCGCCCTTCGGCCCGTAGCGATGGCTACGGCTGGTTATGAAGACCGTCAGTTTGTCGATCAGGTCGTGAGTGTATTGCTCAAAGCGGTCGTTCGCCTCGTTCAACAGCGGCTGCTTCCCTGGGATGATGTCGTAGTAGAGGCCGGAGGTGATCCGCATGAGGATGAGCTCCGTGATCGGCGGCATGAAGGTTGCTCTATCAGCGGTCAGAGAAATCAACGGATGGCGCCGCAGGATGCTCGGCATGAAGGCCGTCGGAATAGGCGTGCCAATGAAGCCGGTTTACCTCATCGGTCAGCAAAGCGTTCCTCGGCTCGCGCCTGTTTAAGCGAAAGCGTCATGGTCGCCAAAACTTTCTGCACGATTTCCGGCGTTATGCCGAGCGCGGCTAATGCAAAATCCTGGCGAAGCCACGGCGTGCGCACCGCAGCGACGTACATGGCGAAGCCCACGTAGGTGAAGTCGTTGATCGATACGCCGTAGGTGTCTTTGAAGAACTCGGCGCACTTTCCCTGTCCGTAGATGTAGAGGTAGCGGTAGAAGTGCGGCGAGACTCAAATAGCCGTGCTGCCAGTGAAACTGCCGCTGGGCGATCCGGTGCATCTCGCCGAAGATGTTAAGCCCGTTGCCCAGGTAGCGCCCCGCCTCAACATTTTCGAGGCCCCGCAGCCTGTTAATCGTGTCACGGATCGCGTCGAACTTCGAACAGTCGAGGACGAAATTTCCCTCGGCCCGCTTTTCTTCCTTCGGCGTGAGCAGCAACTGAATCAGCAGCGTCTCAAGTTCCCATCGGTAAATCCCGTAGGGGGAGTGAAGCGACGACTTCACCGCCGCCTCCTTCGGATACGACGGCATCAACTTCTTGGCTACCGCTTCTCGGTCGGACTGAAGAGCGTCTGTCGCCCATATCATTTGCAGGAATGCTTGATCGTCCGCGCGGGCAAAATACTTGCGCAGCTGTCGGATATGATAGTCGAGCTTGGCCTAAAGCACTTCGGGTCTGCGGTGGAGGCCCTTTTGCCTTTGTCATAGCCAGTCTCTCCCAATTGCCAAAGCCCAGAACCTACGTCCTTAGGGCTCTCAACCTTTTGGGATGATGGTGGCGCCTAGGCGAAGCACCGCCTGCGTTCCCTCTGTGGTGCGCCAAGCCAGCTCAGCCCACCGCACAGCGTCATGCGCCA
>CAVUNZ010000018.1:0-81785 GCA_963742975.1 uncultured Alphaproteobacteria bacterium
CGCTTACTGCGCCGCTTCGACCTTATCCGCAGGCTTCGCCGGCTCGATCACGTTGGTCATGACCTTGCGCGACTGCGGCAGGATGAACGCGGCCTTGGCGGCGATCTTGGCAGTGACCTTGGCCTCGACGGCGCGCCAGAACACAAAGCTGTTGAAGCGCGTGCCCTCGATGCCGGCGAGCGCTACCGCCGCCAGGAACGGCAGGCTTTGCACCACAAGAACCGCAGCGAAAATATTGATCTCGTGCACCTGCTTGTAGTTGGTCGTCACCAGTGTGATTGCGCCGGTGACGAGGAGCCCGCCAAGCACCGCTTCCCAGAAGGCCGGGAAATCCGGGCCCTTGCGGCCCATGCCGCCCTTAGCCGTGCGCAGGAACGGCGCATGTGCAGCAATAATCCCGGTGCCGACAGCGCGCGCCACGGTCCATTGCAATGACATGCCGGCAATGACGGCGCCGACCATTTCGCCGAATGAAGCGCGCACGCGGAGCCGGTAGAGCGAGACGAAATGCGCAACGGTGACCGCAAAGGCGGCAATGATCGGCAGCGTCAGGATGCGGTCAGGGACGGCCCCCAAACTCGCAAGCAATTCCGCGTGCCGGGCAAGCCAGTCCGCCGTCGCCTCGGCATGCGGAGCCCAGCCGCTGAAATACGCCGACCAATTCGCAAAGTACCCACTCAACCAACCGGCCGCGCCGCTGCTCGTGTAGATCACAAACGGCATCCAGAGAATGTTCAGGAGTGCGACGACGACGCCGATGGAGTCCGAGCCCATCCAGTTGAGCCAGCCGATGCCGAATTCGCGCTTCTGCTCGGGCGTAAATCCATTGGCCGGCGGCAGCAGCTGATGCCAGTGCTTGCGCAGCAATTGGAAGCCGCCATAGGCCCAGCGATGGCGCTGGCGCTTATAGGCGTCGAACGTATCGGGCAGGAGGCCGCGGCCGTAGCGGCGGTTGGTATAGTGCGCGAGCCAGCCATGTTCGAGCATGCTGATCCCGAGGTCGGTATCCTCGACGATGGTGTCGCTCGACCAGCTGCCGGCGCTTTCGAGCGCGGCGCGGCGGATCAGGCACATCGTGCCGTGCATGACGATGGCGTTGACCTCGTTGCGCTGGACCATGCCGATATCGAAGAAGCCGGCATATTCGGCGTTCATGGCATGGTGCATCAGCGAAGTGTCGCCGTCGCGGTGATCCTGCGGCGATTGCACGAAGCCAACGCGGGCATCGGCAAACAGCGGCACAAGATCCTTTAACCAAGCCGCGTCGACGACGTAATCGGCGTCGATGACGGCGATGATTTCCGTATCGGGCGCGGTATGCGCGAGAGCAAGCCGCAGCGCGCCGGCTTTGTAACCGACGAGCTTATCGATACGGACGAATTTGAAGCGGTCGCCGAGCGTGCGGGTGTGCTCCTCGACCGGTTGCCACAAAGCCGGGTCGGGGGTGTTGTTGATGATCACAACACATTCGAGGTTCGGATAGTCGAGACGCGCCACTGAATCGAGCGTCAGCTTCAACATGTCCGGCGACTCGCAGCAGGCCGGGACATGGATCGAGACTTTGGGCGTATAGCCTTCGATGGCGGGCGCCGCGCCATCCGGGACGATCGAGGGCGAATTGGCAAGCCGTCGCGGCGGGCGGCCGAAGGCGATCGCCGCGATCTCGTCCAGCCGCGACAGCGCAATCGCGATCAAGGGCATGAGCAGCAGGAGGCCAAGCCCGAGCGCAAAGGCCGCGCCCATGACGAAGTAGTGCCCCTTCCAGAAAGCGACAATGGCGGTGAACCAAGCGCCGAGCGCGTTTGCGCAGACCGCAAGCATTGCGGCTTGTGTCACCGTCACACCGGCAATGGCTAGGATCGGCAGGGACAGCAGCACGCTAAGCAGCACGGCGAAGCCGGCCTGCTCGAAGTAATCGGGGTCGGCAATGGCCCCGGTCCAGGCGAATTTAGGCTGCAGGGACGCATCGAGAAGTCCCCAATAAGGACCGACGCCGCCTTCGGACGTCTTCCACGGCTCGTCGATGCCGTCGACGATGTTGTAGTCGACGCCGTAAGCCTGCGCCCAGCTGACGAAATCGCGGATGATCATCGCCTGTTCGAAACGTCCGGGCTGGGCGTTCTGATAATTGTAGCCTGCGCTCGGCCAGCCGAATTCGGCAATGAGAATCCGCTTGCCGGGATTCATCTTGCGCAGTTTTTCGTAGGACTCGATGGCCTGATCGACCGCGGCCGATGCCGGGACGCCACCCCAATAGGGCAGGCTGTGCATGCCGATGAAATCGACTGCCGAGGCCAGCTGGGGATGCGCCATCCAGATGTCCCAGCCCTCGGCGGTGGTGACCGGCACCGGGCTCGAGCGCTTCACCTGCTGTATCTTTGCGATCAAATCATCGACGCTGATATCGTGGCGGAGCAAAGCCTCGTTACCGACCACGATGGCGTTGACGTTGTTGTAGCGACGCGCCAGTTCGAGGGCGTTTCTGATTTCCTTGTCGTTGAGGTCGCGGTCCCGGCCTATTGCGGCGCCGACGGTCACCTTGAGACCGAATTCGGCCGCTATCGGCGGGACCATCTCCGACCCGTCGGTCGAAGAATAGGTGCGGATCGCTCGCGCAAAGTGTGCAAGCGCCTTGAGATCGGCGCGGATTTTCTCCGGCGTCGGCCTTACGTCGTCTTCGGGACGATCAGAATGGGCGGTTGGGGAGTAGGAAACACTCGCAAGTTGCCCGCTAAAATTAGGGGCAGTCTCCTTGCGCTGGAGCAGGGCCCACATGCCCGCATGCACGCACGCTACAAGCGCGAGCACGGCTGCGACGGTGCGCATCGAATTCTAACCACACGGGGGCGGAACGACACTGGCCCGAACCTGTCCCCAAGGTTCGAAAATGGTCGTAAGGGGAGGCAACCTTGCGAGCGGCAAAAATAACGTAACTGCCTGGAATGGCAATTTCAAGACAACGACTTGCGAAGAGCCACGGCAATGACGCCGCAGCCTCGGATATAGCAAACAAACCGTCGCTAGTGGGTCGACGTCTGGGGCGTCGCCGCGGCCGCCGCCGGAGCACTCGGCACGGGTGACGCCAAAGCGGGCGAGGCAGGACTGATCCAGCAGGCGTTGACGCGCCAATCCAGCGTATCGGACGGCTTCTGATCGACACCTTTTACAGGCGGTACCGGGGGATGCAGGACGAGACAGCGGACGGCCGCCTGGACGTGCCCGCTCGGGCAGCCGAAACGGTCGTAAAGATCGAGATGGCGGAAGGCCGTGTCCATGTCGTCGTTCCAGAGCCGATTGACCACCTTGCGGCCGATCCAAACGCATTCCGGGTTGCCAGCTGGACCGTTCAGCACGCGCTGGGCTTCGGCATATTCATCAACCGAGGCGCCGTCCGGTCCAGGCGCCGCCTGCTGATCCGTAGCCTGGGCCGGCGCGGCATTTTGGGCGGCCGCCGGCGAGAGCGGCAAAAGCACGGCTGCGGCAAGGAGCCACACCAAAGACGTTACGGCACGCAATCCGCCGGCAAGGCTGAGCACTCGATGGGGCATGGTTCCCTTGTGAAGTTGGGCTTTAAGTTTTGGGCCGGTTGAACGGACGTTTTCCCCCGGCCTGTTATTCGCCGCCACGTTAAATGTTTTTGGCCGTTTGGATCTTTTGACCTGTAGCGATCTTTTGGCCATCGGATTAAGCCGCCATTGCGGCGACCGTCACCAAAACAGCCACGCGGACATCACCCCAACGCCGTTGTTTTGTCCAGCGCGCAGCACCCTGCGCAGCCATCCGATCGTTGGCTTGGTTATTGGCATTCCTCCTTTGGCGGTAGTTACTTGGCAAGTTGCTGGGCGAGTCACTTGGCATCGGTAACCGCGGAGGCTAATGGCAGACCGTGGCTGGATCTGCTCAGCGAAACCCGATCGTTCTGGCGCTCGCGCATTTCGCGACGACGGCGCTGGCGATCGCCATTGCCTGGCTGTGGCTGGGCCGGCCAGTGCAATTGCCGCCGTCGCCGCTCGCCGCGGGCGGCAAGCTGTCCTGCATATCCTACGCGCCGTTTCGCGACGGCCAGGATCCGCTGGTGCCGGGCACCATGGTGAGCGCTGAGCAGATCGACCAAGACCTCACTTTGCTGTCGCGCTACACCGACTGCATCCGCACTTATTCGAACGCCAACGGGCTCGATCAGATTCCCGCCATCGCCCAGCGTCACGGCTTGAAGATGCTCATGGGGCTGTGGCTCGCCAATAACGCTGCGTTCAACCGGCAGCAGATCGCGACCGCCATCGACCTCGCCAAGAAATATCCCGATGTCGTCAGCGCCGTCATTGTCGGCAATGAAGTGCTGCTGCGCGGCGAGATGTCGGCGGCCGATCTCGGCGCCATCATCCGCGAGGTAAAATCCCAAGTATCGATGCCGGTCACTTATGCCGACGTCTGGGAATTCTGGCTGCGCTATGCCGATCTGCAAAAGGATGTTGACTTCGTCACCATACATATCCTGCCTTATTGGGAGGATTTGCCGCTGCCGGCTTCGGTTGCCGCGGCTCACGTCGCCGACATCCGCAAGAAGGTCGCCGACGCCATCCCCAACAAGGAAATCGTCATCGGTGAAATCGGCTGGCCGAGCGCTGGCCGGATGCGCGAAGCGGCACGGCCGTCGCCATCCAACCAGGCGCGCGTCATCACCGAGACGCTCGAACTCGCGCAGCGGCAGAATTTCCGCGTCAATGTCATCGAGGCTTTCGATCAGCCGTGGAAACGAGCGCTGGAAGGTTCGACCGGGCGCTATTGGGGCATCTTCGACCGCGCGACGCAGGGGCCGAAATTCAGTTTCAGCGGTCTTGTCTCCGACCATCCGCATTGGCGCGCCCAGGCCGGCGCCGGAATTCTCGTCACGGCGTTTGCCTTTGCCGGGGCGTTCATTTTTGGCCGCGGCAAGACCGCGCCGCCCTATCTATGGGAGCGGATAGCGGTGATCGCATTCCTGCCGTCGGTGCTGTTCGGCTGGACGCTGGAGACAATCCCGGTCGACAGCATCGGCATCGGCGGCTGGGTGCGAATGCTCGCTTTTGCGGCGGTGGCGGCAGCGGCACCTATCGTTTGCGCGGCCGCTTGTGCGGCAGGACAGACGCGACCGGCCTTTGCCGCACTGCTGGGACGCGCGGACGGTGCGCGCGACGGTCTCGATCGCGCGCTCGGCGTGGTTTTCATCGTGCTGACTTTGCTGTCGGTTGAGACAGCGCTCGGTCTCGTGTTCGATCCGCGCTATCGCGACATTCCATTCGCCCCGCAAAGCGGCGCCGTCTTTGCTTATCTGGTGCTGATGCTTTCGACGGCGCGCCCGGCCGGCATGCGCCCGGCCGCTGAGACGCTTGCCGCTGCGGTCTTGGCCGTGTCGGCCGTCTATGTCGCGATCAACGAGACCTTCGCCAATTGGCAGGCGGTCTGGCTGGCTGCGGGACTAATCGGGCTCGCCGTTATTCTGGTGCGGGCGCGGGACGTGCCAGACTGAGAATCAGCACACCGGCGGCAAGCGCCGACAGATCGGCATTGTGTAACACGATGCCGAAGCCGGCCGCCGCCAGCGCCAAAGCTGTCAGCACGACCGAAGGCCGAACGAGGTTGAGGAGCGCGATGCCGAGCGCCACCCAGCCAAAGATCTCGTGGTTGAAGAAGACAATCGAAATCCGGAACGCCGTGCACAGCCAAGTTTGCAGACCGGCTTGGCAGGCAAGCTCGGTGTTCAGATTCTCGATCGCCATGTAGCGGACATAGAGCGCCTCGCCGACCGCAAGGAAGGCGACGATCAAAAGCCAATTGGTCTGCCTTGCCGACGGCAGAAACAAAGCTCGGCGCATTACGTAACTCCGAACTGCGCGCGGGCGCGATTGCGGCATCCATAACCACAGATCAACGCGGCAGAATAGGGTGCGAGGCAGACCAATCCGTCACTTCAGCGCCAGATGCTGCCCATCGTAGACGGCAGGCTGGCAGAACATGCCGAACATGGTCAGCGCCGAGCACAATTGCGTTGCCGCACCCGGCTGGGCCAGCGGGCCGACCACCAGCCGCAACTCGATCTTGCCGCCGCGTGGCATCTCGCCAACCCTGACAATCGGCTGCATGCCCTCGAGAAGCGCCGGATGGGCCGCACGCAAACTTTGCCAACGCGCGCGCAATGCCTGGAGCGTCAACCCGCTGCCGATGTCGACGCCATATTGGGTCGGCGGCGCCGCCGCCGGCGTCGCGGCTTCAGTCGGCTGCATTGCAGCGGTAGGCGGAGGCGGCGGCGTGCTGATCGGCGCTGCCGCCGACGCCGTTGCCGCAGCGATTGCGGATACGGTCGGACCGTCGTCGGCGCGCCGTGCCTCGCTTACCGCCGCAACCTGACGGATCGATCCGGTGACGTCGTCGAGATCATGCTCCACCGCGGCGACGCGGCCGCGCAATTGCTCGTCGTTCGAGGCGAGAACCCGCACGGCGTCGGCGAGCTGACGGGTCACGGTCTCAGCGTCGAATCTGGGCGGTTGCGGACGGCTGGGGTGGAACATGGCGACCAGGCGCTCCTCGCCGACTTGGCTGTGCCCCGACAGGATCGCCAGCGCCAGGGCCGCCGTGGCCCCCATGGTCCAGATCGAGAAGCCGCGGAGCTTGCGCAGCGTGAACATCTTTCGCGCCGCGGCGGTCTTCCGCGGCGGCGTCTCCTTGACGATCTGTTCTCTCACGGCCTGCGCGAGATCCAGCATGAACGGCTCCGGCAACTTGCAGACGAATCAGCCGGAAAAATCTATCAGATTCGCGGTTTTGGAACCGCCGACCGGCGGTTTCATCCGCACTTGCGAATTTGCCATCGCAAAACTCGCGGCTTTCGGCGTATGCCCACCTCGGGTAAGACGGCGGCGCGGAGGTCGAAAATGACGGCTCGAAGCTGCCTGGCGATCGTGCTCGCGGCCGGCGAGGGCACGCGCATGCGCTCGTCCAAGGCAAAAGTGCTGCACGAGGTCGCAGGCCGGACGCTGCTGGCCCATGTGCTCGCGGCCGTTGCCAAGGCCGGCGTCACCTCGACCGCGGTGGTGATCGGTCCGGGCCAAGATGCCGTCGCCGCCGCGGCGAAACGCGCCGTGCCGGAGGCCGCAACCTTCACCCAGCATGAGCGGCGCGGCACCGCGCATGCCGTGCTCGCGGCAAGACCGGCACTCGAAAAGCCGACCGACGATGTTCTTGTTGTTTACGGCGATACGCCGCTGATCCGTCCGCAAACCTTGTCGCGCCTGCGGGCGCCGCTCGCCGACGGCGCGGCAATCGCCGTGCTCGGCTTTCGTCCCGCGGATCCAACGGGCTATGGGCGCCTGATCACGGCGGGCGAAGAGCTCATTGCCATTCGCGAAGAAGCCGAGGCCAGCGCGAGCGAGCGCAAGATCGGTCTCTGCAATGGCGGCATCATGGCTTTCGCCGGCAACAGCGCGCTCGCCATTCTGGACAAGATCGGCAACGCCAACAGCAAAAATGAATTCTATCTGACCGATGCGATCGAGATCGCGCGCGGCATGAAGCTTCGCACGGTGACGGTCGAAGTCGAGGAGGACGACGTGCGCGGCATCAACACCAAAGGCCAGCTCGCCGAAGCCGAAGCGGAGGCGCAAAAGCGCTTGCGTGACGCCGCTCTCAGCTCCGGCGTGACGCTGATCGCGCCGGAGACGGTGTTTCTCTCCGCCGACACCAAATTCGGCAAAGACGTCGTGGTCGAGCCCTATGTGGTGTTCGGCGAGAAGGTGACGGTTGAAGACGGCGCGGTGATCCGCTCGTTCTCGCATCTTGCCGGCGCCCATGTCGGCAAGGGGGCATCGGTCGGACCCTTCGCGCGGCTGCGGCCGGGCGCCGAGCTCGGTGAGGGGGCTCACATCGGCAACTTCGTCGAGATCAAGGCCGCCGTGATCGAAGCCGGCGCCAAGGCCAATCACCTGAGCTATATCGGCGACGCTTTTGTCGGCGCCAACGCCAATGTCGGCGCCGGCACCATCACCTGCAATTATGATGGCGTCGACAAACACCAAACGCGCATCGGCAAGGGGGCCTTCATCGGCTCGAATTCAGCGCTGGTGGCGCCGGTCGAGATCGGCGACGGCGCCTATATCGGCTCGGGCTCGGTGATCACCAACAATGTCCCGGCCGACGCCTTGGCGCTTGCGCGCGGCCGCCAGGTCGTTAAGGAAGGTTGGGCCCAGCGCTTGCGCGGATTGAAACTGCTCGGCAAAAAGAACGCTTGATCTGAACTGGCGTGATAGACCGAGCTGTCACGGACCGAAAGCTTATTTGATTTCCGCCTTTGTTGCGGCTGCGCTTTAACGGTTAGCGGGCAGATAACAGGACTGGCGGGTTCGGCCGTCATACCGTTCGAGGAGAGCATCCAAACGGATGTGCGGCATTATCGGCATTATCGGCGGTGAACCCGCGGCGCCACAATTGGTCGACGCGCTTAAGCGCTTGGAATATCGCGGCTATGATTCAGCCGGCGTTGCGACGCTGGAGGCCGGCAAGCTGACGCGGCGGCGCGCCGAAGGCAAACTGAAGAATCTTGAAAAGAGGCTCGGGCTCGAGCCGCTGTCCGGCACGATCGGTATCGGCCACACGCGCTGGGCCACCCACGGCCGGCCGACCGAGAACAATGCGCATCCGCATGCGACCGAGAAACTCGCCGTCGTGCACAACGGCATTATCGAGAACTTCGCCGAGTTGCGCCGCGAGCTGGAAAGCAAGGGCGCGAAATTCTCAACCGACACCGATACCGAAGTCATTGCGCACCTTGTGACCGAGGAAATGAAAAGCGGCGCTACGCCGGTCGACGCCGTCAAGGCGGCTTTGCCGCGGCTGCGCGGCGCCTTTGCGCTCGCATTCCTATTTGCCGGTGAGAGCGATCTTCTGGTCGGCGCGCGGCGCGGCTCGCCGCTCGCGGTCGGTTTCGGCGACGACGCCATGTATGTCGGCTCGGATGCGATCGCACTCGCGCCCTTCACCGACACCGTCAGTTATCTCGAAGACGGCGACTGGGTCGTCGTCACCCGCAAAGGCGCCGAGATTCACGACAGCGACGGCAACATCGTTCAGCGCTCGGTGCTGAAATCGCAAGCTTCCGTTCTGTTGATCGACAAGGGCAATCATCGCCACTTCATGGCGAAGGAAATCTACGAGCAGCCCGAAGTCGTCGGCCATACCCTCGCCAATTACATCGACATGACGACCGGGCGCGTGGCGCTGCCGATGACGCTGCCGTTCGATTTCAAGAAGCTGCAACGCGTTTCGATCGCGGCCTGCGGCACCGCGCACTATGCCGGCATGGTGGCGCGCTACTGGTTCGAGAATTTCGCGCATCTGCCGGTCGAGGTCGATATCGCGTCGGAGTTCCGCTACCGCGACGTGCCGCTCGGCGACGGCAATCTCGCGATCTTCGTGTCGCAATCCGGCGAGACCGCCGACACCCTGGCGTCGCTGCGCTATGCGCGCGCTCACAAGCAACATGTGCTTTCGGTAGTCAATGTGCCGACGTCGAGCATTGCGCGCGAAAGCGACGTGGTGATGCCGACACTCGCCGGGCCCGAAATCGGCGTTGCCTCAACCAAGGCCTTCACCTGCCAATTGGCGGCGCTGGCGACGCTCGCCATCGCCGCCGGCCGCGCCCGCGGCGTGTTGAGCGAGGCCGACGAGAAACAGCTTGTCCGCGCTTTGATCGAAATTCCGCGTCACCTCAATGACGCCTTGGCGCTCGAGCCGCAGATCGAGCGGATCGCGCGCGACCTCTCCAAGTGCCGCGACGTGCTTTATCTCGGCCGTGGCACCAGCTTCCCGCTGGCGCTGGAAGGCGCGCTGAAGCTCAAGGAAATTTCCTACATCCATGCCGAAGGCTATGCCGCTGGCGAGCTTAAGCACGGGCCGATCGCGCTGATCGACGAAAACCTGCCGGTGATCGTGATTGCGCCCCACGACAAGGTTTTCGAGAAGACCATGTCCAACATGCAGGAAGTCGCCGCGCGCGGCGGCCGGCTGATTCTGATGACGGACGCCAAAGGCGCCAGCGCCGCCGCCGGCCAGCCGGCCGAGACGATCATCCTGCCGACGGTGCATCCCGCAGTGGCGCCGCTCGTCTATGCCGTGCCGGCGCAGCTCCTGGCCTATCATACCGCGGTCATCATGGGCACCGATGTTGACCAGCCGCGCAACCTCGCCAAGTCGGTGACGGTTGAATAGCCGGCGATTGTCGGGAACCAAATGCCGGCCTTTGCCGTTGCGCCGAATGACGCAACGGCGAAAACGGTATGTTGAAATCGCGTGTCGATTTTTTCCGCACTGGTGCCGCTGAATGTCATGCGGCCGCCCAAGCCGCAAAAAACCCCGCCATAAAGCAAGCCTATCTGGACCTGGCGCAGGGCTGGCGCCTCCTTGCCGATGAAATCGAGCGCTTGATTTCCCAACAATGGCGCCCTCGAACCTATAGCGGGCACGCATTGCCGCGCCGGAAGCTCGACGACTTCTACGAGTTGCGGTCCGCCGGCGGGGGCGGGCGCGGCACCAAGCAGGCGATAGAGCACCCGATGCTGGGCGATCGGCGTGAGGCAGCCGCGACAGGCGGCAAAGACGCTGCCACTGCGCGCCGCGGCCGCTCGTAAAAGGGGCAGGATCGGCTTTCTCATCACGGAATGGCCGCTGCGAGTTGCATTGCTCCGGCTCCGGCTGTAGTCCCGATTTAGTTTCCTTCTTGCCGGGGAGCGCCCTGTTAAGGCTGACGCCCAGTGTTGATGCACTGGCGTCGGCGAAGCCGTATATACGTCCGACGCACGGATCATTGATGGCCCACGACAGCGACACTGACGCGAGACCGCCGGCGCCCGGCTTCATGAGCCGCATCCGCACCTATTTTCTCACCGGCGTCATCGTTGCCGGCCCGGTCGCCGTCACCTTGTGGCTGATCTGGTGGTTCGTCACCTGGGTCGACAATCTGGTACGGCCTTTCATTCCGCTCGACTATCGGCCCGAGACCTATCTGCCGGTGAACGTGCCGGGCTTCGGCCTGATCATCGCCTTCGTGGCGTTGACGCTGCTCGGCTTCCTTGCCGCCAATCTGATCGGGCGCAAGCTCGTCGATTTCGGCGAAAGCCTGCTCAGCCGGATGCCGGTGGTGCGGCCGATCTACCGCACCACGCGGCAGATTTTCCACACGCTATTTTCCAAATCGGATTCAAGTTTTCGCAAAGTCGCCCTGGTCGAGTTTCCGTCGCCCGGAATGTGGTCGCTGGTTTTTCTGACCCAGTCGCCCACAGCGGAAATTTCCGATCGCCTGCCCGATACCGAACACGTCTCGGCCTTCATGCCGTGCACGCCCAACCCGACGACCGGCTTTTTCTTCTATGTGCCTAAGCGTTCGGTGATCGAACTCGACATCACGGTCGAGCAGGCGATGACCGTCATCATGTCGGCCGGCATCGTGCAGCCTGGCAGCGATCCGCAAGGCAAGATAGCAGCCCTTGCCGAAACCGCGCGCGCTGCGCAGTCGGCACGCAAGACCGCAGACAAGGCTGCTGAAAAGAACGCCGAGCCGACGCCTGTTAAATAGTTTTCCGATAGGCCGGAGCGGCGTCATGCTGCCATTCGGATCCGCTATCCGGTCATTCATCAGTCTTGCATTAATCGATCTTGTCGTGCGGCTGACAACCTGATCTGCTTTACGAAAGCGTTGCCGAATCTGATTCAAGGGGGGCGGACATAATGACTTTCACGCAAGCGATCTCGGCGGGATTTTCGAATTACGTCAACTTCACCGGTCGGGCCAGCCGCTCCGCGTTCTGGTATTGGACGCTGTTTGCATTTCTGGTCGGCATCGTCGCCGACATTATCGATTATGGCGTGGGGTCCGGCAGCGGCGTCATCAGCGAGCTGTGGGGATTGGCAACGCTCCTGCCGAACCTCGCAGTCGGGGCACGGCGGCTGCACGACACCGATCGTTCGGGCTTCTGGCTGTTCCTGATCTTGCTGCCGCTGATCGGCCTGATCGTCTTGATTGTCTGGTGGTGCTTCAAAGGCACAAATGGCAGCAATCAGTACGGTCCCGATCCCGTCACGGCCTGACCTTCGCAAAGCGAAGTGAACCAAAGCCCGTCTGCGGCCGACCAAACATTGTCAGCCGCGAGAACGGGAAGGCCGCCGTGACTTTCACCCGGGCGATCAAGTCGGGATTTGCGAACTATTTCAATTTCCGCGGCCGCGCCATGGCATCAGAGTTCTGGTGGTGGCAGTTGTTCGTGTTGCTATCGACCTTCGCTGTCTCGCTCCTGGATGCCGGGTTGGGTTTCGACCGGATCGGCATCACCGGAACCTGGTACCTGGCAACCTTGATCCCCGGCTTGGCCGTTGCGGTGCGCAGGCTTCATGACGCCGATATGAGCGGCTGGTGGCTTCTGACCATCTTCATCCCACTGGTCGGCTTCATGCTCATCATCTGGTGGATCAGCGAGGGCACACCCGGCCACAACCGCTTCGGCGCCGATCCGCGGCCCAAGGACGTCAGCCTGCACGCACTAGGCCGATCGCTTCTTCGCGCGCGAACAGATACAGCAAATTGATCAGCGCCTGGCCGCGCGGCGTCTTCAGCTTCGGGTCGCGCGACAGGATCAGCGCCGCATCGTCGCGCGCTGTCATCAAAAGCTTGCCGTGGAATTCGATACGGGCGATGTGGAAACCCGGCATGCCGCTCTGGCGGGTGCCGAGTACGTCGCCTTCGCCGCGCAGCTTGAGATCCTCCTCGGCGATACGGAAGCCGTCGTCGGTCTCGCGCAGGATGGCAAGGCGCGCCTTGGCGGTCGAACCGAGCGGGCCGCGATAAAGCAGAATACACGTCGACTTCTCCGCGCCACGGCCGATGCGGCCGCGCAATTGATGCAACTGCGCAAGTCCAAACCGTTCGGCGTGCTCGATGACCATGATGCTTGCTTCCGGCACGTCGACGCCGACTTCGATCACGGTGGTCGCCACGAGAAGCCGCGATTCGCCAGACGCAAAACGTTCCATGGCGCGGTCCTTGTCGGCGCCCCGCATCCGGCCGTGGACGACGTCGACGAGCGCGCCAAAGCGCTTTTGCAAGGCTTTGTAGCGTTCCTCCGCAGCGGCGAGATCCGTGCTTTCGGATTCTTCGACCAGCGGACATACCCAATAGACGCGGCGGCCTTCGTCGATAGCGCGTGCAACACCGTCGATGATTTCATCGAGCCGATCGAGCGGCACGGCGCGGGTATCGATCTTTTGCCGGCCGGCGGGCTTCTCGCGCAGTTCCGAAACGTCCATGTCGCCGAAAAAGGTCAGCACCAGAGTGCGCGGGATCGGCGTCGCGGTGAGAACGAGCAGATCCACCGCATCGCCCTTGCGCGTCAGCGCCAGCCGCTGGTGCACGCCGAAACGATGCTGCTCGTCGACGATGGCGAGCGCCAGATCGTGGAACGCGACATTGTCCTGGAATAGCGCGTGGGTGCCGACGATGAGATCGATGTCGCCGGCCGCTAGCGCCGTCAGAATATCCTCGCGCTCACGGCCGCGCTCGCGCCCGGTGAGAATGGCGAGCCGGATGCCGGCGGCGGCAGCAAGCCGCGACATGGTGGCGTGATGCTGCCGCGCCAGGATCTCGGTCGGCGCCATCAGCGCCGCCTGCCGGCCGGCTTCGATCACCGTTGCCGCGGCGAGCAGCGCGACGACGGTCTTGCCGGAGCCGACATCGCCGTGCAGCAGCCGCAACATGCGCTGCGGCTGGGCGAGATCGGCAATGATGTCAGTCACCGCGCGCTCCTGCGACGGCGTCAGCGCATAGGGAAGCGCCGCGATAATGCGGGCGCGCGTCCGTCCCTCGGCGGCGCTGCCGCGGCCGGCGCGGGTGCGCATATGCGCGCGTAACAAAGCGAGCGCGAGTTGGCTTGCCAGCAGTTCGTCGTAAGCGAGCCGCGACCAAGCGGCACCTTCCGGCGTGATATCCTCGGGCTGTTCCGGCCGATGGATCGTGCGCAGCGCGTCACTGAAATCTGGATAGGCGTTGTGTGAAAGCCAGGCTTCATCCTGCCATTCCGGCAGCACCGGCAGGCGCGCCAGCGCAAGATCCATGGCCTTGCGCACCTGGTTCGGACCGAGGCCCTCCGTGAGCGGATAAATCGGATCAAGAAGCGGCAGGCTGGCAAAGCCCTCGGCATCGACGACGCGATCGGGATGCAGCATCTGTAGATGGCCGTCATAGAAAGTTGCCGTGCCCGAGACGTAGCGGAGCTCGCCCACCGGCAAGAGCTTTTCGAGGTAATTCTTGCGCGCGTTGAAATAGGTGATGGTCAGCGTGTTGGTATCGTCGCTCGCCTCAATATTGTACGGCGCGCGCGGCCGGTGCAGCGGCGGCGGACGGTGCTTATCAATGGTGACAGCGACCGTCACGACCGTGTCAGGTTTCACTTCGCTCAGCTTGGGCTGGTTGCGCCGGTCGACAAAGCCGGTCGGCAGATGAAACAGCAGGTCGATGATGCGCGGCGGCTCGCTGTCGCGGCTGATCAGCCGGCCGAACAGCTTTTCGAGCTTTGGCCCAATGCCCGCAAGCGCCGAGAGCGGCGCAAAAAGCGGATTGAGAACGTTGGGTCGCATCGAATCCCGCTGACAAGTCCTGCGCGGCTCTCTATATACCCCGTCGCCCGGCCGCGTCCGGGCTTTCGGCGTTCGAGCATGATCCGGAAAAATCGCGGCTTTGCAAAAGGATCACGCTCAGACAAGAGGCCATCATGACGGAACGATCGAGCGAGGGGCTGGACGTGCGGCGGCGCAAGCTGTTGTTCCGCGCCTGGCGGCGCGGCGTGCGCGAAATGGACCTTATCGTCGGCCGTTTTGCTGATGTCTATATCGACAAGTTCGACGAGCCGGCGCTCGACCATTTCGAGCGGCTGATCGAAGTTCCGAATGCCGAGCTCTACGCCTGGGTCACCGGCGACGAAACGGCTCCTCCCGAGCACGACAATGCCGTGCTGCGGCAGATGATCGGCTTTCATGCGGGCTTTGATGCGCAAACCGGCACACGAAGCGGGGAAGGGCACTGACGGTGTCGTCGCGGAATTCACTCTTGGCCAAGTCGCCTGCGGAAGCGCTCAAGCCGGGACGGCCGATCACGCTGTCCGGCATTGCCGACGGCGCCGAAGGTCTGGTCGTTGCCGACCTCGCCCGGGCGATCGCCGCCGGTAAGGGTCCACCGGCCATCAGCGTCGCGGTCGTCTGCCGCGATGGCCCGCGCATGGCGATGCTGTCGCGCGCGCTGGGTTTCTTCGCACCTGACATCGAGGTCTTGGAATTCCCGGCCTGGGATTGCCTGCCTTACGACCGGGTCTCGCCGCACGCCGCGATCGTTGCCCAGCGCATGATGACTTTGGCGCGGCTCGCCCGCGTGCAAGGCCGCGAGCATCCGGCTGTTCTGCTCACAACAGTCAATGCCGTTTTGCAGCGCGTGCCGGCACGCGATCTCGTCGGCAAACAGTCGCTCTCGGCCGCGCCCGGCAACATGCTGCCGATGGCCGGTATCATCCAATGGCTCGATCTCAACGGCTTCAACCGCACGCCGACAGTCCGCGAAGCCGGCGACTATGCGGTGCGCGGCGGCATCGTCGATCTGTTCGCGCCCGGCATGGACGAACCGGTGCGCCTCGATTTTTTCGGCGACACGCTGGAATCGATCCGCAGCTTCGATCCGGAAACCCAACGCACCAGCGCCGAACTGCGCGCGCTCGATCTTGTGCCGATATCGGAGTTTCAGCTCACCTCCGACACGATCCGCCTGTTCCGCACCGGCTATGTCGCAGCCTTCGGCGCGGCGGCCCCTGACGATGTGCTTTACGAAGCGGTGAGCGAGGGCCGCCGCCATGCCGGCATGGAGCACTGGCTGCCGCTGTTTCTCAACAGCATGGATACGCTGTTCGATTATCTGCCGGCAACGCCGCTTGCGATCGAGCCGCTTGCCGAGGAGGCCGCCCACGAGCGGCTTGCGCAGATCGCCGATTATTATCAGGCCCGCAAGGACGCTATCGAACAATCGGCCGGCGGCGCACCCTACAAGCCTTTGCCGCCGGACCGGCTTTATCTCGCCGAAAAAGAGTGGCGCGACAGGCTCGATGGATCGGCACTGGCGCGGCTGACGCCGTTTGCCGCGCCCGAGGGCTCCGCCGACGTCGTCGCGATCGGGGCCCATGCCGGGCACAATTTCACCGTCGAACGTTCCACACCCGGCGCCAATGTATTCGAGGCGGTGACCAAACATGTCGGCGCGCTGCAATCTGCCGGCAAGCGCGTCGTGATTGCGCTGTGGAGCGAGGGGTCGCGCGAGCGCATGGGCCACGTTCTTGCCGAGCATAAGCTCGTCAATCTCACGCCGGTCGCGTCCTGGCCCCACGCGCTGGCGTTGCCCAGGCATGAAACTGCGCTTGCCATTCTCGGCATCGAAAACGGCTTCGAGACTGCCGAGGTCGCGCTGATCACCGAAGAAGATATTTTAGGCGAGCGGTTGGTGCGGGCGCGCCGGCAATCCAAGCGCGCCGAAAATTTCATCGCCGAGGTGACGAGCCTTTCCGCGGGCGACCTCGTCGTTCACTCCGATCACGGCATCGGCCGTTTTGTCGGGCTGCGCGCCATCGAAGCCGCCGGCGCGCCGCACGATTGCCTCGAAATCCACTATGCCGGCGGCGACAAGCTGTTCCTGCCGGTCGAGAATATCGAATTGTTGTCGCGCTACGGCTCGGAGGAAGCGGGCGCCGAGCTCGACCGGCTCGGCGGCACGGCGTGGCAGTCGCGCAAGGCGCGGATGAAAAACCGCATCCGCGAGATCGCGGGCGAGCTGATCAAGATCGCCGCCGAGCGGCAGCTCAAGGAGGCGCCGCAGCTTGTGGTCGCCGCCGGCCTCTATGACGAATTCTGCGCCGGTTTTCCCTATGAAGAGACCGACGATCAGCTCGCCGCCATCGCGGCCGTCGTCAAGGATTTGGGCTCCGGCCGCCCGATGGACCGGCTCATTTGCGGCGACGTCGGCTTCGGCAAGACGGAAGTGGCATTACGGGCGGCTTTCATTGCCGCGATGAACGGCAAGCAGGTCGCGGTCGTGGTGCCGACGACGCTGCTCTCACGTCAGCATTTCAGGACCTTCAGCGAGCGGCTGCGCGACTATCCGGTCCATGTTGCGCAGGCATCGCGACTGGTGTCGAGCACCGAGCTTGCCAAAACCAAAAAGGGTCTCACGGATGGGACGATCGACATCGTCGTCGGCACCCATGCGCTTCTCGGCAAGAGCATCAAGTTCAAGGATCTCGGCCTGATCATCGTCGACGAGGAGCAGCATTTCGGCGTCGCGCATAAGGAAAAGCTCAAGCAACTTCGGTCCGAAGTGCACGTGCTGACGCTGACGGCAACGCCGATCCCGCGCACTCTGCAATTGGCGCTGTCCGGCGTGCGCGAAATGTCGATCATCGCCACGCCGCCGGTGGATCGCCTCGCCGTGCGCACCTTCGTGTCGCCGTTCGATCCGGTCGTGGTGCGCGAAGCGCTGTTGCGCGAGCGCTATCGCGGCGGCCAGGCTTTCTATGTCTGTCCGCGCATCGAAGACCTCGCCGATACCAAGGCGTTTCTCGACAAGAATGTGCCCGAGGTGCGCGTCGCCGTCGCCCACGGTCAGATGCCGCCAACAGTGCTCGAAGACATCATGGCGGCCTTCTACGACGGCAAGTTCGACGTGCTGCTGTCGACCACCATCGTCGAATCCGGCCTCGACATTCCGACCGCGAACACGCTCATTGTGCATCGCGCCGACATGTTCGGACTTTCACAGGTCTATCAGCTGCGCGGACGCGTCGGCCGTTCGAAGCTGCGCGCCTATGCGCTGCTGACGCTGCCGGCCAACCGCAAGATCACGCCGCAGGCCGAGCGCCGGCTCAAAGTGCTGCAGTCGCTCGACACGCTGGGGGCAGGCTTCCAGCTCGCCTCACATGACCTCGACATCCGCGGCGCCGGCAATCTTCTGGGCGACGAGCAGTCCGGCCACATCAAGGAAGTCGGTTACGAACTTTATCAGCAGATGCTGGAAGAGGCGGTAGCTTCGATGAAGGCCGGCATTTCCACGCCGATCGCCGACAAGTGGTCGCCGCAGATCACCATCGGCACGCCGGTACTGATCCCCGAGGAGTACGTCACCGATCTGCCGGTGCGGCTCGCGCTCTATCGCCGGCTTTCCGAAATCGAGAACGACCGCGATATCGACGCCTTTGGCGCCGAACTGGTCGACCGCTTCGGCCCGCTGCCGGAAGAGGTCAAATATCTGCTGCAAGTCGTCGCCATCAAAACGCTGTGCCGCCGTGCCAATGTCGAGAAGATCGAGGTCGGCCCGAAGGGCGCTGTGCTGTCGTTCCGTGACAACACTTTCGCCAATCCGGAGGGCCTTATCGGCTATATCAATAAACACGCCGTCGGCGCCAAGGTGCGCCCGGATATGAAGGTCGTATTTTTCGACGAATGGAACACCGCCGACGAACGCATCAAAGGGGCCGAGGAAATCTTGCGCGCGCTTGCGGCCATCGCCGAGAAGGGCGCCAAAGCGGCGTAACCGCCGGCGTCAGGTTGACGAAGCGTCGATGATAACGGCCACTGTCGTCATCAGCATCGCCAGCGCGATGGCGGCGCAAAGTAGCCAAGGTGCCGTGCGTCGCACGCGAAAGCCGATCAGCGCGATGATCAGCGCCGCTGCAGCAATCAGTTCGGCGACCAAAGCCACGCCTTTAATTGTCAGCATGGGATGTAATTGGGGACGCGGAACGCCGGCGGCGAGACGCCCATTTGTCGCGGCGCGAATTAAATCGCCGTAACTTTGCGGGCCCCGGAAACTGATCCGGGGCCTGCGGTCACTTTCGCCAGACTTACTTTGGCGAGATTGCGCGCTCTTATCTGCTATCGGGCTTGTAATAGTCACCCCGCTGCAGTCGCCGTTCTTGGCCAGGGCTTACGCGTTGCGGCGTGGTTTGGCCGGGCGCGTAGTAGTCACCCTGTTGTATTCTTTGTTGCTGCGCCGGGCTGAACTGCTGCGGGCTCGTCTGACCTGGAGTGTAATAGTCCCCTTGCTTGGGGCTTTGCGCCTGAAGCGGCGCCGCGAACGACAGAAGAAGCAGCGAGGCCAGAGATAATTTTGTAGCGATATTCATCTCAAACTCTCCCTTATTTATGTCGTTGCCGGTGGAACGCGAGGATGCTGACCGCATCCGGAACGTGAGCGCGGCCGGACCGGTTCCTCGCAAGCGGGTTTTGCGTCTGCGCTAATGAAATTTCGCGCTGTGCTTTTGATTTGATTTCTACGGTTCCATCGAATCCGGCCGCGTAGAATCAGGCAGAGCCGGTTCTTGGCGCTGCGACGCTCGGATTGATCGCCTCCGCGGCTGCAATGCCGCATTGCCCGAGGCGCTATCCTGCGCCCCGATGAGCAGCGACAGCTGGCCCTTCGGTTCGCTAGGCCCGCAAGCGCGCTTGCCGTCCGGCCGTGCGCTCAATGGCGCTGGCGAGATATTCCGGCGATTGCGCACCGGTCACGATAACGCTGCCGCCGAAAATGAAGCAGGGCACGCCGTCGATGCCGGCCTCCTTGGCGGCATTGGCATCACCTTCGATACGGTCGACTTCGGCGTCACTGGCGAGAAGCCGGCGCACCAGGTCGCCGTCCATGCCGCAATCGACGGCGGCCTGGATCAGCACTTTGGCGTCGCTCAAATCGGCGCCTTCCGCGAAGTAGAGCTCCATCAGCCGCTGCTTGACTTGACCGGGATCGGTGACGCTACGCGACCACAGAATGAGACGATGGCAGTCGAGCGTATTCGGCTGGCGGCTGATCTTGTCGGGATTATAGACAAGGCCTTCCATGGCGGCGGCGGACGCGATGCGTTCGGCAATCACCGCGTAGCGCTCGACCGAGCCGAATTTGGTTTCCAGATAAGTCTGCCGGTCAATGCCTTCGCGCGGAATCCACGGATTGAGAAAATAAGCGCGCCAGTTGATGCTGACGTTCACCCCGGGCGTCAGCGCGATGGCCTCTTCAAGCCGGCGTTTGCCGATATAGCACCACGGGCAAACCACATCGGAGACCACATCGATATGTACGGACGGCATGTCACTTGAGGATTCCATGGGACGCCCTCGATTCTGTGCCTCTGTCATCGTAGCGCGGTGTGCATGTTAGCGCAGGGTACACCGCCCACGGTACTACGGCCTGTGAGATCGTCTGCGAAGCAGACCTTTATGTGGCGTACGGTCTAGACCGCCGCAACCTCGCCGACCACGCGGGAGATCAAAGAGTCGACGTTGTCGGTCGGCTTTAAGGTCGCAAGCGTCACCGCGGCGTCGATCTTCCCAGGCCTGCGATCGGGTGCCAGCATGGTATTTTTCAGGATGCCGGCGATCCGCCGCGCGACGACGTGGGCGGCGCGCAGATCGGTTTCGGTGAACACCGCAAAAATCGAATTGTCCGCTTCGCGGCAGGCGAAGTCCACTTGCCGCATCAACCGGCTGACCAGCCGCGCCGCATCGAGGCTGGTGCGGCGATCGCCGCCGCCGAAAGAAAAGCGCGCGATGGACAGCCCGACGCCGCGCTTCTCGGCGTCGCCCACGGCGCGATTGAGGTCGCGCCAGAACGCCTCGTGGCCCAGCAGCCCGGTATCGGGATCGATCATGCCTTTAGCATCGAGCGATTTGAGCATGCGCTTAAGCCGTTCGCCGAAGACATGCTGGCGCACATAGGGCAGAAAGCGCTCGACCAAGCGGTTAGGCCCCTCTGAAATACGGTCGAGATTGGCAAGCTTGGCCGTGAACGGCTCGATGATGCCGGGATGGCTGCCGAGCACGATCACCGGCAGATCGCGAAAGCGCACGTCCTCGGCAAGCACCGTGAGCAAGGCCTCGACGACGCGCGGGCCGAAACCGTCGCCGATCACGAGGCCGTCGATGTCGCGGACATTGAGCGCGCGCGCCGCGCTTTCGACGCTGAGCGCGCCGACCAGGCCGACTTGCTCGCCGATCGCGACCGAAAGCGCCGGATAGGTGCGGCCGCGCCCGGCCACGAGCACGGTCGCTTCGTCGAGCGGATCGTTGATCGGAAGCTCGGGAACCTGCTCGCCACGCGAGGCGAGCGTGCCGATGCGGCGCATGACCGTGCTGTGCAACGTGCGGACACGAAGCGCCGCGGTCAATCGGCCGACGATGCGTTCCGGCGCCATCACGGCGGGAATCGTCAGCGCGTCGGCGATGAGGCAAGCGCTGTCGTCGCGGCTGCGGGCGAGAACCGGCATGTAGAAGCCGCTGCCCTTGATGTGGTGCGCATCGAGCGCAGCAGCGACGGCATCCGCCCGCGATTGATCGGGGCATGGCTCGGCGGCGACAACGCCTTCCGGCTCGATCGAAGTGAGCGCTGCCGGTGCGTCGTCCCAACCGGACTCGACCACCGGATAGGCGCCGGCCTTGCGCAACGCCTCGACGACGTCCGGCGCCGAGCTGTCGGCAATAACGGCAAACGGGCCTTGCAGCGCCATATGGACTGAACAACGGTTGAATTGAACGACCAAAGACCGCGGGAGGCGCGCGAGCTTTGTCCGATTTAGCTTCCGACCATGCCAAAGGGCTCTTAATACCGCGTCAACACCGACGTTCAGTTTTGCCGGCAATGTCGGCAACGGGGCCGAACTCAGCCGGCGGCGACGGCCTTGTGGAATTGCTGTTCGCCGTGATCGGCGAAGGCGGCCGCCACCAGCGGATTGAGTCCGGCGGCGTTGAGTGCGATCTGCATGGCGGTGCAGTCGCTTGCGGTGCCGATCAGGCGATGACCGACCAGCGGATCCAGCTCGGCGGTGAGCGTCGCCCCGGCATCAACACGAGTGACGGTCTCGAGCAGCTTCCGCAGTGGGAAACGATAGCCGCCGACAGTGACAAAGCCGGCCGGCGGGCCGGTGACGACCAGCGCTTGCCGCACCGGATCGACGCGGCAGGCATAACCGGTGTCGACATAGCCGTCTTTGCCGATGGCGAAATGCGGCAGCTCAGTGCGTTCGACCCGTGGCGGAAAGTGATGGTGCGGCACCATCGGACCGCGCAGCGCGAGCGTGTTCATTGCGGTCGGGTTGAACTCAGCGAATACGGCCGCACCTTCACCCTCGCGCGGCGAAAAGGCCGCGCCGAGCGGTGTCGGCACCGGTCTGCCGTCTTCGCGGCGCTTGCCGGCGACCAGGCCCGCCTCGCCGAAAACCGCAACATCAACCAGCGCCGTATTCTGTTGATGCCATGACAAACTGCCCACGAGCCGGTCCGGCGCGCGCCATTCGGCCAAGATGGTCGCCGGATTTTCGCTGGCGAAGAGGCCCGTTTCGGCGAAGCGGAAGACGACCGGCGCCGGCAGGATCAGCGTGGCGCAGTGTTCGTCGCACCGTTGCGCCGCGAACAGATCGGCGTCGAACGCGTGGTGCAAGATCAGCGTGCTGCCGGTCAGGAGCCAGGGCACGAGCGTAAGGCTGATCCCGGCAAACGACGCCGGTGCGATGGTCGAAAGTATGCTGGCGTAGGGTTGAAGGCGGCCTTCGGATAAAATGCACATGCCGCCCGCCAGCAATTCGAGATGACGGCGGGCCACCGGCAGCGGACCATCCTCGCTAATTTCGAAATTGATGACAGCAAGATGCGCCGCGGCATTGCCGTCGCGGGCGAGCAGCGGAATAGGATCGAGCTTCTCGATCGTGAAAAGATCGTCGAGCGGCACGACGCCATCGGAAAGATTTTCGCCGAAACCGCAGACATAGCGGATCGAGAACACGTCCGCTGCAACACGGGTGGCGAGACGGCAATGTTCGAAATTGCCGATCCGCCCGCAGGTGATCAGCGCCTTGGCGCCGGCGCGCGCCATCGCCGCGACGGCGTCAGCGCTTCGCCACAATAGCGGCATTGGCGCCGCAATCATGCCCGCGCGCAGCACGCCGAGAATGGTCAGGACATTTTCGACAATGTTGGGCAATTGAATGCCGACAATGGTGTCGATCGGCAAACCCATACGCGATAGCCGTCCGGCGATCGCCGACACCATGCGGTCGGCTTCGGCAAAGGTCAGGCGCCGCGGCGGCCCATCGGTGAACCGTTCGCGGTTTGGCGCGTCGACAAGTGCAATGGCGTCGGGCCGGCGCGCCGCAACCTGGCGAAACAGTTCGTCGATGGAGATGCGGCTGCCGTGATGCGGCGCGGCCTGCGTGTCGCCGGGGATCATTGCAGGGCCTGTGCCGGCTCGCGCCACCAGGTTTCCGGCAGATAACCGGACAGCGAGGTGTGCGCCGGATGCGAAATCGTTGCCCAGCGCGCCACCCATTGATCGGGCAGATAGAACAGCGGTACCACGTAACATCCCGAGATCAGGACGCGGTCGAGCGCGCGCACCGCGGCGACGAAATCGGAGCGCTGCCGCGCCTGCAGCATCGCCGCGATCATGGCATCGACCGCAACGCTGCGCACGCCCATATAGTTGCGCGTGCCTTGCTGATCGGCTGCGGCCGAACCCCAATAAAACGCCTGCTCGTTGCCGGGCGACAGCGATTGCTCCCAGCGATATTCGGTCATGTCGAATTCGAACGACGCCAGACGCTGGTCGTATTGCACGACGTCGACGAGGCGCACCTGCGCGGTGATGCCGGCGCGCGACAGCTGATTGGCAAAGGCAAGCGCCAGGCGTTCCTCGTCGCGCGTCGTCACCATGATCTCGAAGGCGAACGGCTCGCCGGTGGCACGGTTGCGCAGCGTCGTACCTTGGAGCTCGTAGCCCGCGGCTTTAAACAGTTCGAGCGCCTGGCGCAGCTTGTCGCGGTCGCGGTCCGAGCCGTCGGTCACCGGCGGCGACCAGGCGCCGTCGAGAACGTCGGGCCGCACGGCGTCGGGATAGGGCGCAAGCAATGCGCGCTCGCGGGCGTCGGCCGGGCGATGATAGGCGGACAATTCAGAATCGTCGAAGAAGCTCGCGCTGCGTTTATAGAGATTGAAAAAGAAATTGCGGTTGATCCACTGAAAATCGAACAAGAGCGCAACCGCCTGCCGCACGCGGATATCGGCAAAGATCGGCCGCCGCGTATTGAACACGTAGTCGGAGGCAAATTTCGGCAGCCCGTTTGGAATTGCTTCCTTGATCACGCGGCCGTCGCGCGCGGCGGGAAAATCGTAGCCGGTCTGCCAGCGCGTCGGATCGGTTTCGCTGCGCACATCATAGAGGCCAGTTTTGAAGGCTTCGAAATAGGCATTGCCGTCGCGGTAAAAGTCGAAGCGCACGGTATCGAAATTCCACAGCCCGCGATTGATCGGAAGATTTTGGCCCCAATAATTAGGGTTGCGCTTGAGGCTGACGCTTTTGCCGACATCAATCTTATCGACCGTATAGGGCCCGCTGCCGACCGGCTTGGCCAAAGTCGACTTCTCGAAATTCGCCACATCGACGGCGTGCTTCGGCAGCACCGGCATAAGACCCAGGATCAGCGGCAATTCGCGGTCGCTGCCGTTGGCGAAATCGAACCGCACGGTGAGTGGATCGAGGATCTCGGCCTTAGCGACCTTGGAATAGTAGATGCGGTGATTGGGCCGGCCGTGATCGCGCAGGAGCTGCCAGGAGAAAACGACGTCGTCCGCGGTGACCGGGGTGCCGTCGGAAAAGCGCGCGGCCGGATTGAGCGCGAACGTTACATGGCTGCGCGCATCGTCCGTCTCGACAGTGCGCGCCAATAGGCCGTAGAGCGAGAACGGCTCGTCGTAGTCACGCGCCAACAGGCTTTCGACCACATAGCCGCGGATCGCCTGGACGGCGAGGCCTTGGACGATGAAGGGATTGAGACTGTCGAAAGTGCCAAGCACGCCCTCGATGATAGTGCCGCCTTTGGGGGCGCCGGGATTTACATAAGGCAACGAAACGAAGTCGCCGGGAAGCGCGGGGGCGCCGTGCATGGCTATCGCAGGCATCGCTGACCCGGGCGGCGCAATGGCAGGGTTGGCGGCCGCTTCGCCCGCCGCCCGCGGCACCACGGCGAGCAGTGCGAGCGTGCCGGATAGGACGGCCCACACGCCAAAGCCGGCGCCAGTGGTTCGCAAGGCTCTCATTGGCAGTAAAAAAGCATATCCACGATTTGTGGTGACGCCGCCGACTGTAGCACGGCAAGGGCGGCCCGAACCTTTGGCGACGGATATTGCGTCGCCGTATCGCATGGTTCCCCTAATCGGACTTTATCCAGCGCCACATTTGCGCTATGGGGCCGGGCCGGAGGTTCTTAGGTGTCACTTTGTTGCCTCAATATGCGTCGATTGACCGTCATCTGGGGACGGCGCGGCGACGGATATGTCGGGTGTGCCCGACATTAACTCACTGAACACGCCAATCTCGCCACGGAAATCGCTTCGGTCCAACTGGGTTTCAGGTTGGTTTCCGGATGGCAGGACGAAAGAGGAATTTTCATGAAGGATCGGAACGCGTCGGCGCCGGCACGGCCGGTGAGCCGGACGCTCACTGCCATCAGCAAGACGATTGGCCAAACCGCAATCTTGACGGTTGCGCTCGCGACGGCGGCCGCGTCGGTCGCGCTGGCGCAGCAGCCGGCTCCGGCGCCTGTAGCACCCGCTCCAAGGCCGAAACCGCCCGCCGCTCCGAAGCCGGCGGCGAGGCCTCCGGCTGCGGCGCCCGCGGCGCAGCAACCGGCGGCCCCGCCGGAACAAGGCCAAGCTCAGGGTCAGCCTCAAGGCGGCGAACAGCAGCAGCAAGTGCAACTGATCTATTCGCCGTGGACCAAGTTCTGCCTCAAGGCCAATCAGAACGATCCGAATTCCAAGCAGGTCTGTTTCACCGGCAAGGACGCACGCATTGAGTCCGGCATGCCGGTGGTCGCGGCCGTGCTGATCGAACCGGAAGGCGAGCCGAAAAAGATCCTGCGCGTCACGCTGCCGCTCGGCATGCAGCTCATTCACGGCACGCGGCTGATCATCGACCAGAACCAGCCGCTGACCGCGCCCTACGTCATCTGCTTCGCCAATGGCTGCATGGCTGACTATGAAGCGACCCCGGACATGATCGCCAAAATGAAGAAGGGGCAGCAGCTCTACGTGCAGGCGATTAATTCGACCGCGCAGCCGATCAACCTGCCGCTGCCGCTCGGCGATTTCGGCAAGGCCTATGACGGCCCGCCGACCGATCCGAAAGTGTTCGAAGAGCAGCAGCAGAAGCTGCAGGAAGAGCTGCAGAAGCGCGCCGATGACGCGCGCAAGCGGCTCGAGCAGCAGCAGGGCGGCGCGCCGCAATCTTCCAACGCACCGGCTCCTCAACACTAAGCTTCACGGCTCTGGGGAGGCAGCGCCGCCGCAAAGAGCCGTGCTGCGTCCACGCGTAGCGTTGCTGCCGGTTGTTGAGCTTTTAGCCCGGTCTAATGGACCGAGGCCGCACGCGGGCGATAGCCGCCCTTGCCGTCTTTGATAAAATCCTCGGCCACCTGCGGATGACGCACCGGCTCGCCTGTGGTGTCAGGCAGCAGATTCTGCTCGGAGACATAGGCGACGTATTCGGTTTCGTCGTTCTCCGCGAACAGGTGATAGAACGGCTGATCTTTATGCGGCCGGATTTCGGCGGGGATCGCCTCATACCATTCGTCAGTATTGTCGAAAATGGGGTCGATGTCGAAGACGACCCCGCGGAACGGATAAAGGCGGTGCCGGACAACTTGGCCGATCTGATACTTGGCGATCCGAATCTTGCTCATTCCGATGCCTAACTTACCGCCTGCGGCAGACCGGAAACAACCCGCGCCACGATTTTACTGAACGATTGTTCATATTCCGTATCTCTGGCCCATTTCCGGGTCTTTTTCCGCGACCAACCCGGCCAAATCGACCAGAACCTTGGCCTGTTTCCAGGTCGCGTCGTCCTGCATTTTGCCGTCGATCATGACCGCGCCGCTGCCGTCCGGCATGGCGGCGATGATCTTCTTGGCAAAGGCGACTTCCGCCGGGTCGGGCGAGAACACGCGCTTGGCGATCGGCACCTGGCTTGGATGCAGCGTCCAGGCGCCGACGCAGCCCATGAGGAAGGCGTTGCGGAATTGCGCCTCGCAGGCGGCGCCGTCGGCGAAGTCACCGAACGGGCCGTAGAACGCCTTGATGCCGGCGGCGGCGCAGGCATCGACCATTTTGGCGATCGTGTAGTGCCACAGATCCTGCTGGAAGCTTGCGCGCGGCGCATCCGGCGAAGTGGCGTCGGCGAGGACCTTGTAGTCGGGATGGCCGCCGCCGACGCGCGTCGTCTTCATCGCGCGCGAGGCCGCAAGATCGGCAGGCCCGAGGCTGATGCCGTGCATGCGCGGCGAGGCGACCGCGATATCGGCGACGTTGTCGACGCCCTCGGCCGTTTCGAGGATGGCGTGAATCAGGATCGGCTTCTTGACGCCGTTCTTGGCTTCAAGCTGCGCGAGAAGCTGATCGAGATAGTGAATATCCCAGGCGCCCTCGACCTTGGGCAGCATGACGACGTCGAGCTTCTGTCCGATCGCGCCCACAATCTGTGTGACGTCATCGAGCATCCAGGGCGAATTGAGCGCATTGATGCGCGTCCACAATCCGGTTTCGCCGAAATCGCACGCTTGCGCCATGGCGATGAAGCCTTGCCGCGCGGCTTCCTTGGCGTCGGCCGGAATGGCGTCTTCGAGATTGCCGAGGACGACATCGACTTGCGCCACAAGCTCGGGCACTTTGGCGCGCACTTTCTCGATGTGCGGCGGCACGAAATGGATCATGCGCTCGAGCCGCAGCGGCAATTCACGCAGCGGCACCGGCGCGCCGATCGCAAGCGGCTTGAAGAAATTGCGCGGTAGCTTCATTGGGTGTTCCCCGCAACCCAAGTTGCCCAAGGCTAGGCTGAAGGGCAGGACCTCGCCAAGCCGATTTTGACGCCATTTGCCTATGAAATGGCAGCGATTGCCATAGCTGTCACACCATCTCGCCGCGCATCAGCCGCGGCTGCGAGGCGAGCGGCGCCACTCCCTCACGCATCATGGCGCGCCGCAGCGGCCCAATGCGATCGACCAGGTAGAGCGACAAACCGCGCGCGCCATGCACCGGAACAAAATCCGTGAGCAGACTGCGATTTAACAGGTCGACGGCGATGGCGCGGCTGGTGACATCAGCCCGGCGCTGTTTTTCGTAGCGCACGAGCACACCAGCCCCGCCGACATCGACGGCGTCGCGCCGCGCATCGGCGACGATTTCAGCGATGGTCGCGGCGTCGCGCAGCCCGAGATTGAGTCCTTGCGCGCCGATTGGCGGTACGACGTGGGCGGCTTCGCCGACCAACACGATGCGTCTGGCGGAAAAAGACCGAGCTGTTTCGACCGCGAGCGGGAAAATGCCGTGGCCGGGTTCGGCGCTCATTTTGCCGAGATGCGAATGCGCGCGGCGCTCGATCTCGTCCGACCGTGCCGCGTCATCCATGGCGGCCAGCGCCCGCGCGCGGTCCGGATCGAGCACGCACACCAGGCTCGAGCGTTGGCCGGGCAGGGGCACGAGGGTGCACGGACCGCTTTCGGTGTGAAACTCAGTCGACGTCTCGTCATGCGGACGGCCATGACTGAGATTGAGCGTCAGCGCCGTCTGCGCATAGGTGCGGCGCCGCGTGGAAATTCCCGCAGCCGTGCGGCACAACGAACGGATGCCGTCGGCGCCGATTGCGAGACTTGCCCGCACCTCGCCATCGGCATGTTTGATCGTCACGCCCTCGGCATCGCTTGTCACCGCAAGCGCAGGAGCCGCGATCCGCGCCAGCGCCAGTTCGCTGACGCGCGCTTCGAGCGCGGCAACGAGGTGGCGGTTTTCGATGTTGTAGCCGAAGGCATCGAGCCCGATTTCGGCCGCGTCAAAAAACGTCTCGGGCGCGCGAAACAGGCGCTGCGTGTCGTCGACGATGCGAAGCCTTTTCAGCGGCGCAGCATACGGGATGCAGGCCTGCCAGACGCCGAGTGTTTCCAGCGCTTTGACCGAGCTTGCCAATAGCGCGGTGGTGCGGTGGTCGGGCGCGGCCGCCGGCGCGATCAGGAGCGTTTCTGCGCCTGCTGCCTTGAGCGCAACGGCACTGACAAGACCAGCCGGTCCGCCGCCGACGACAACGACTTCGCTCTTGCGAGGGGAAATGGCGCTGCTCACGTGTTCAATCATATTCTTGGACGCGGCTGTCCAACAATTTGCGACCCCTAGGACTTATGATCGAAAAACAAGCAATCACAGAGACATTCTGTCCGATCTTCGATTTCACGTGTAACCTGAGGACATGACCCCGATCGAGCCGTTGAACCCTGGCGAGCCGTTAGCGAAGCCGTCGGCTGCCCCGCAATTAACGACGGCGGCGTTTGCCGTCCATATCTTTACTGCGTCCGGCGCGGCCTGCGCGCTTTTGGCCCTCATTGCCGCGGTCCGCAGCGACTGGCCGCAAATGTTCGTCTGGCTCGGCATCGCACTGTTCATTGACGGCATCGATGGAACCTTTGCGCGGCGGCTTCGCGTCGCAGAGGTGCTGCCGCGCTGGTCGGGCGATGTGCTCGATCTGGTAGTCGACATCCTCAATTACGTTTTCGTTCCGGCCTATGCCGTCGCCGCAAGCGGGCGCGTGCCGCCGGCCGTGGCCATCCCGCTCGGCATTCTGATTGTCGTCACCGGCTCGCTCTATTTCGCCGACCGACTGATGAAAACATCCGATTATTATTTTCGCGGCTTTCCCGCAGTGTGGAACGTCGCGGTGTTCTATCTGTTCGTGCTCAAACCCGATCCCTTGCCGGCGACGCTATCGATCGCCGCGCTGGCGGTACTGACCTTTGTGCCGTTTCATGTCGTGCACCCGATGCGGATTGCGCATTTGCGTGAAATCACGCTCGTAGCGCTCATCTTGTGGGCGCTGCTTGCTGCTTATGCCGTTGCGATAAATCTTGATCCCGGTTTTTGGACCCAGGCGGGATTATGCGCTCTTGCGATTTATTTCATCGCCGTTGGATTCCTGCGCCGCCACCATCCGTGACGTCACCTCGCTCTTGATCCGCTTCTCACCAGGCTGTCTTATCCGCCCGCGCATCATCGAAGGAGTTTCCCATGCCGCGCCCCGTTCTGCTTATCGCCGGCGGCAGCCGTGGCATTGGCGCTTCGACGGCAAAGCTTGCGGCCGCACGCGGCTACGACGTCGCCGTCAATTACGTGCGCCGCACCGAAGCCGCCGAAGAGGTTGCCGCGGCGGTGAGAAACGCCGGCGGTCGCGCCGTGACGCTGCAGGGCGACATGACGCAGGAAGAGGATATTTTGCGGGTCTTCGATCAGGCCACACGGGCGCTCGGGCTGATTACCCATTTCGTCCACAGTTCGGGCGTCGGCGGAAAGAATTCGCGGCTCGACGCCGCGAGCACGGCAACCATCCGTGACGTGCTCGACGTCAATCTGTTCGGCGCCATCATCTGCGCGCGCGAAGCTGTGCGCCGCATGTCGACGGTGCATGGCGGCAAGGGCGGATCGATCGTGCTGTTGTCGTCGATTGCGGCGCTGACCGGCGGCGCGACCGAATATGTCTTTTATGCCGCGGCCAAAGGCGGCGTCGATGCGCTCACCAATGGGCTCGCCCGCGAAGTGGCCAAGGAAGGCATCCGCGTCAATGCGGTGCGGCCGGGTCCGACCAGAACCGAAATTCACGAGCCCGGGCGGCTCGAACGGATCACGCCGCTGCTGCCGATGGGGCGGCCAGGTGAGCCGGACGAAATCGCCGAAACCGTGCTGTTCCTGCTCTCTGACGCGGCCTCCTATGTCACCGGCGCCGTGCTCAACGTCTCGGGTGCGCGTTGAAGTCACACAAGGGCCGACCGGACCCACGCAACTGCGCCTTGTGTCGACACGCTTGTTTTCGAGTCGCTGCCGCCTATGATCCCGGCCGAGCTTTTCCAAACATAATGCGAAATCGTTGAAGGAGAGGAAAATGGTTGCGGCTGTACGCGTTCATAAGGCTGGCGGGCCCGAGGTTATGATCTATGAAGAAGTTGAAGTGGGCGCGCCGGGGCAGGGTCAAATCCGGGTCAAGCAACACGCCTGCGGCGTCAATTTCATCGACACTTACTTCCGCATGGGCCTCTATCCGGCAGCCGGCGGCATGCCGTTTATCGTCGGCAATGAAGCGGCGGGCGAGGTCGTTGCGGTCGGGCCGGGCGTCAGCGACTTCAAGGTCGGCGACCGCGTCGCCTATGTGATGCCGCTTGGCTGCTACACCACCGAGAGGCTGGTGCTGGCGGACCGCGCCGTGAAGCTGCCGGCCAATATCAACTACGAACAGGCCGCCGCGATGATGCTCAAGGGCATGACGGCGGAATATCTGCTGCGGCGGACCTTCAAGGTCGAGAAGGGCATGAACGTCCTGATGCACGCCGCTGCCGGCGGCGTTGGGCTGATCCTGTGCCAATGGGCGAACTATCTCGGCGCTAACGTCATCGGCACTGTCGGCTCGAAGGAAAAAGCGGCGCTCGCCAAAGCCAATGGCTGTCACCATACGATCCTCTATCGCGAAGAGGACTTCGTTGCCCGCGTCAAAGAGATCACCGGCGGCAAGCTGTGCGATGTCGTCTATGACGGTGTCGGCAAGACGACTTTCCCGGCCTCGCTCGACTGCATCCGTCCGCTCGGAATGTTCGCAAGCTTCGGCAGTTCGTCGGGCCAGATCGACGCCTTCAACATCAATATTCTGCAGCAGAAAGGCTCGCTGTTCGCGACGCGGCCGACGCTCAACACCTATGCCGCCAAGCGCGAGGATCTACTCGCCATCGCCAACGATCTGTTCGACGTCGTCGGCAAGGGCGCGGTGAAAATTCCGATCAACCAAAAATATCCGCTCCGCGACGCCCAGCAGGCGCATCGCGATCTCGAGGGGCGCTCGACCACCGGCTCGCTCATCCTGGTGCCTTAAGGACAATCACGGAACGCAATGAAAATTTGGGGGTACTGGGCAACGCTTGGCTGGGCGGTCCTGGCTTATGTCCTGGGCCAGATCGTGGCGAGCGTTGCCGTCCTCTGGTGGGAGCGCGGGGACCTGTCCTTGTTGGCGGCGAGCCCGTACGACGGCAAGCTGCTCGCCGAGTCTGTGCTGCCGCTCAATCTGGTCGTCGTCGCCGTCGTTCTCGTTGCCGTTCGGCTCGCGCGCGCCAATCCGGCTGACTATCTGGCGCTGGTTTGGCCGAAGCTGCGCCAGCTGCTTTTTGCGGTCGCCGGTCTGGTGCTTTTGATCGCGGCGAGCGACGGGTTGCTGCTGCTCAGCGGCCAGCCGCTCGTGAGCCCCTTTCAATTGCAATCTTACACGACAGCCGTCGCGGAGGGCTGGTTACCGGCGATGCTGTTCGCCGCCATCGTCGTCGCGCCGGCGGGCGAAGAGATTTTGTTCCGGGGCTTTCTGTTCCGCGGCTTCGTCCGCTCGGAGCGCCTGGCTTGGCCTGGGATCCTTGCAACCGCGGTGCTCTTCGCGGCGCCGCACGTGCAATATGACTGGGTCGGCATCCTGCAGATTTTCGTCGTCGGCCTGTTTCTCGGCTATGTGCGCTGGCGCAGCGGCTCGACGGTGCTGACCTTTGTTCTACACGCGCTATTCAACTTTGAAGGCACGATGGAAACCGTGGCGCAAGTTCATTTCTTCGCCAAATGAAGGCGCGGCCGGGTGTCTCCTCGCACCGCGCATTTTGGGCGGCTAACGAGAGAACGAACCGGCGCAAGCAGTCACTAACAGCGCACTCCGGACGCGGCCGGCGTTAATTCGCGTGTGGTCCCCGCAACTCGGCGTAGGCGCGATTGAGCGCCTTGTCGGCACTGCGGTCGGACGGGATATAGGACTGCAAGATCGGCTTCTTGCCGGCGCCTGGTCGCGCGGTCGACTTCAGACTGTCCGGCAGATCTTGCGGCACTTCGATGTCGGGCGAAATGCCCTTGGCCTCGATCACATGGCCGGAGGGCGTAAAGTACTGTTCGGTGGCGAGGCGGAGCGTGCCTTGGCCGCGGCCGAGCGAAGTCTCCGTCAGCACTGAGCCCGCGCCATATGTCCGCGTGCCGATCAGTGTGGCGCGATGATTGTCTTGCAGCGCGCCGGCGGCGACTTCGGCGGTGGATGCCGAGCCGGCATTGATGAGGACCACGAGCCGCTTGCCGTTGCTCAGATTGCTGGCTTTGACGTGAATGTCTTTGGCGTTGCTCGTGGTGCGGCCGCCGATTGCAGCGATATTGCCGCCGTCGAGGAACGCATCGCTCAGCGCCACCGCGCCGTCCAGCACACCGCCCGGATTGTTGCGCAGATCGACGACATAACCTTTCAGCTTGTCCGCCGGAACCGCGGCGGCGATCTCTTCCATCGCTTTCTTCAGTTCATCGGCGGTATTCTCGTTGAACTGCGCGACGCGGATATAGCCGATATCGCCGCCTTCAACCTCTGAGCGGACCGAACGCGCGGTGACGTGGTCGCGGACCAAGGCGAGATCGATCGGCTTATCCGAACCGGGACGCGCGATGCTCAAGCGCACTGTCGAGCCGGGCTCGCCGCTGAGCATTTGGCCGACTTGATAGGCCGTGAGATCGTCGAGCGGCTGATCGTTGATCGCGGTAATCACGTCACCCGTCAAAAGGCCAGCCTTGGCTGCGGGCGAATCGTCGATTGCCGTGATGACCCTCGGCAACCCGCCGGCGATGGTCAAGCGAAGCCCGATATCGGCCGAGGGGCAGCCGGCCGTCGTACAGGCCACAGTGTGGCCCACCGATTTGGCGTCGAGATAGTAGGAATCGCCGAGCGCGGCCATCATGCCGTTGATGGCATTCTCGATCAGCTTTTTGTCGTCGGTCTTTTCGACGTAGTTCTGCCGCACCTGCTCGAAGGCGTCATCGAAAAGTTCCAGCACCCGATATTCATCGGCGCGGCCGGCGGATTTCGCCACGGCGTCGATCGGGATCTGGCTCACGAGAAGCGTCAGGGCCGCTCCGGTCGCTACGCCCACGAGAACGAAAGGAAATTGTTTTGCCATGATGACAATTCTATCGAGGCGGCGGCCATTGTCAACTCACGTGTCGGTAATGAAGCGCGCCCGGTCGTATAACCTAGGATGAACCCGGCCCGCTGAAGATACGGTCGAATGCGGCAACGGTGCGGCCTGCTTTCTCGTCAGGCGCCGTCTCAGAGCCGGCGGTTCGGCCATACTTTTGCCGTGGCAGGCCAATCACCGGGTTGGCGAAACGCGCGATGGCCGCGACAGTATCGGCAAGCGGCACGGTGGAGTTCGGCGTCTCGCTGACGATGGTGGCCAAGACCTTGAGGTTGCGGCGAAACAGCGCGTCGAGCGCAGTCAGCGTGTGACTGATCGTGCCGAGATAGGAACCGGCAACGACGATCAGCGGCAACTGCAGCGCCATCATCAGGTCGAGCACCGTGCGCTGATCGTCCAGCGGCACCATGACGCCGCCGACGCCCTCGATCAGCAGGATGTCGCGGCGCTGTTCGATCGCGGTCCGACAAAAGGCGATGACGCCATCGACGTCGATGGTCTGGCCTTCCCGTTTGGCGGCCAGATCGGGCGACACCGGAGCGCGATACCGCCAGGGCGAGATCCGCTCGATGTCTTGCAGCGTCGCCGAAAATCCCAGCGCTTTCAGCAGAACGCCGGAATCGCTCGACGCCGGCAAAGCCGGATCGAAGCCGCTGACCACGGGCTTCAACGCCTCCACGCTTCGGCCCATCTGGCGCAAATGCCGGATCAGCGCGGCCGTGACGTAGGTTTTACCGACGTCCGTCCCGGTTCCTGTGATGAAGATTGCGGTCACGCGTCAATGCCTTATCACGCGCCGGTGGACCACGTCGGCAAGCCGTTCGATGTCGGCGTCGGGGTGTTGCGCGGTAAAGGCAAACCGCAACCGGGCCGTTCCCGCAGGCACCGTCGGCGGCCGGATGGCGACGACGAGGAAGCCTTCGTCGCGCAGGACGTCAGAGGCGGCGAGAGCGGCGTCAGTTTCGCCGACAATCACCGGTACAATGGCGCTTTGCGCTTCGGGCAGGTTGAGGGCGCGCGCGAACCGGCGGGCTTTGCGCAACGGCTCGGCGACATAAGCGGGCTCGGTCTCAATCACTTCCAGCGAGGCAATGGCCGCGGCGACGACCGGCGGCGGCAGGCCGGTCGAATAGATGAAGGTGCGGGCGCGGGTGCGCATCAAATCGATCACCGGCTGTGAGGCGCACAGATAACCGCCATAGGCGCCGACGGCCTTTGACAGCGTGCCCATCTGTAACGGCACCAGGGCGTCGCCCGCGCCCCCGGTCGCGGCAAACGTTGAGCCGCGTCCACCGCCGACCACGCCCAAGCCATGGGCGTCATCGGACAACAGCCAGGCATCGAACCGCTGAGCGATGTCGGTGAGCTCGGCGAGCGGCGCCAGGTCGCCGTCCATGGAGAAAACGCCGTCAGTGGCGAGGAGGGCGCGCTTGCTTCCAGCGCGGTGCGTTGCCAGCAGGGCTTGTGCGTGGCCCGTATCGGTGTGGCGATAACTGTGAATTTTGGCGCCTGAGAGCTTGGCGCCGGCGTGGAGACAGGCGTGCGAGAGTTCGTCGAGCACGATCAGGTCGTCGGTCCCAACCAAGGCCGGAATGATGCCGGCATTGGCGAGATAGCCGGAACCGAAGACGCAAGCCGCTTCCGTGCCTTTGAGCCGCGCCAGCCGCGCTTCGAGCTCGGCATAGAGCGGGTGATTGCCGGTCACGAGCCGCGAGGCGCCGGCGCCGATACCGTAGCGCTCCGTCGCCGCGAGCGCGGCAGCGATGGTTTTCGGATGCTGGCTCAGATTGAGGTAGTCGTTGCACGAAAACGAGAGCAGACGACGGCCGTCGCGCTCGACCCAAATCCCGGCGCGCGCCGTCACTTCGGGCGTACGGCGGAGCTTCGCCCGTTCCAAAACGCTGAGCTTTTCGCCGGCAAATTCGTTAAGCGAGCGCATCGCTTTCCATACTCTGACACAACCGCCGCCCCGGCCTAGCCCAGGTTGTCGCCCCGGGTTGCCAGTTCAGGTGCTAGCCCAAGTGCTAGCCGACGTGGCGAATATCGGCACAATGCCGGTCCATAGGTTCCATGAAAGCGCCGAATGTCGGGCAAAGCCAGCGAGAACAATGGGGTAGCCGCGCCCGCTTGGTACGGGCGGGGCCTCGACCACGTCTGGCTGCCCTATGTCCAAATGAAAACGGCGCCGCTGCCGCTTGCGGTCAAGGCCACCAATGGCTGCCGTATTACCCTTGCCGACGGCCGCGAATTGATCGACGGCATCGCCTCCTGGTGGACGGCATGCCACGGCTATAACCACCCGCATATCCGCGCGGCGGTCGAGAGCCAATTGGCACGCATGCCTCACGTTATGTTCGGCGGCATGGTGCACGAACCGGCGCTGATTTTGGCGCGCCGGCTTACTGTGCTCGCTCAAGATAACAGTGCATGCGATCTCGACCGGGTGTTTTTCAGCGATTCCGGCTCGGTTGCCGTCGAAGTGGCGCTGAAAATGGCCGTGCAATATTGGCGCAACCGTGGGATCCGCGGGCGGAACCGGATTGTCGCCTTCAAGGGCGGCTATCACGGCGATACGACCGGCGCGATGGCGGTATCCGATCCGGACGGAAGCTTTCACGCGGCGTTCCGCGGCTTGCTGCCCGAGCAGATCATTGTCGATTTGCCGGTGGATGAGGCGACTGCGGCGGCGTTCGAGGCCACGCTCGCGCGCTGCGCCGAGGAGATTGCCGCGATCATCGTCGAGCCTTTGGTGCAAGGCGCCGGCGGCATGCGCTTTCATGATGCCGGCGTTCTCAAGACTTTGCGGGCGATCGCAGATCGTTATGAGATTTTGCTGATCTTCGATGAAATCTTCACTGGGTTTGGCCGCACCGGTGCAATGTTCGCCTTCCAGGAGGCTGGCGTCTTGCCCGACATTCTCACCCTGTCGAAGGCGCTGACCGGCGGCACGCTGCCGCTCGCCGCAACCATCGCCGCCCACAAAGTGTTCGAGGCATTCTGGTCCGACGATCCGGCTCAAGCACTGATGCACGGGCCGACCTTTATGGCCAATCCGCTCGCCTGTGCGGCCGCCAATGCCTCGCTCGATCTGTTTGCGACCGAGCCGCGGCTCGACCAGGTGGCGAAGATCGCGGCGGCTCTCCGCAGCGGACTTGAACCGTGCCGGAAACTTCCCGGCGTCAAGGATGTCCGGGTCAAAGGCGCCATCGGGGTGGTCGAACTCGAGCGCATCGCCGATCTCAACGCTTTACGGCAACGCTTTGTCGCCGAGGGCGTTTTTATCCGGCCGTTCGGCAATATCGTCTATCTCACGCCAGCCTTTACAATCGGCGACGACGATGTTGCGCGGCTCACGGGCGCGATTTGCCGGGTGGTCGCGGAGGGCTGCTGATCAGAGCATGATCCCGAAAAGTGGAAGCCGGTTTTCGGAAAAGATCATGCTCATACAATAATCTAATTGCGTTACATCAACGGTTTGCCGCGGACGTCGACCGCTCTGTCGATCTTGACCAGCACGCCGATGCCGGTGTCGGCCCCGACATGGGTCTGCTCGCGCGGCAGCAATTTGGCAAAGATCGCATCGTGAATCGGGCCGCTGTCGTGCAGTTCGACGCTGCCGAAGAAGCGCAGGAATCCGCTCTCCAAGACGCCGTCACGCTGGGCTTTGAAGTTGGCGTACATCACGCAGACGCGCTTATCGTGAGCGAGATTATCGAGCGCCGTCTTCTTGGAGCGCTCCCAATAGGCGAGGTGCGTATCGTCGAACACGATCATACTGCCCTTGGGACTGATATTGGGCCCCTGCGGACCGGAGGTCGCCACCAGGCACGGATAGCCGTCGTCCCAGGCGTTGCGGATGAGGGTTTTGATCGCGTCGGAAAGCGGCATGGAGCGGTGACCTGAAGTGTTGGAGCGGCAGCTAATTTGGACGGTCAAAGTGCAAAGAGCGCAGCGTTTCTAGCCTAATAACCGACGGCTGTACCATGAAGATCGTAAGCGTCGGCCCGCTCGATCTTCACGGTGGCAATCTCGCCGACGCGCAGCGGCCGGTGGCTGGCGACAAAAACGCTGCCGTCGATCTGTGGCGCGTCGCCTCTGCTGCGGCCCTTGGCAACGGTCGGCCCGACCTCGTCGATAATGACACGCTCGCGATTGCCGACTTTGCGCTTGAGGCGTTTCTGCGAAATCGCCTGCTGATGCTGCATCAGGCGATGCCAGCGCTGTTCTTTGACTTCGTCCGGCACCGCGGCCGCGAGGTCGTTTGATGCCGCGCCCGCGACCGGCTCGTAACGGAAACAGCCGACGCGATCGAGCTGCGCTTCGTCGAGCCAGTCGAGCAGCCGCGCAAAATCGGCGTCCGTCTCGCCGGGAAAACCGACGATGAAAGTGGAGCGGATCGTCAGGCTCGGACAGATGTCCCGCCAGCGTGCGATGCGCTCGAGTGTCTCTTCGTGAGCCGCCGGCCGGCGCATGCGTTTGAGGACGTCTGGGCTCGCGTGCTGAAACGGCACGTCGAGATAAGGCAGCACCTTGCCGTCAGCCATCAGCGAAATGACGTCGTCGACATGCGGGTAGGGATAGACGTAGTGCAGCCGGATCCAGACGCCGAGTTCGCCGAGTTCGCGCGCGAGATCGAGAAATTTCGCGCGGACCTCGCGGTCCTTCCAGCGGCTCGCGGCATATTTGAGGTCGACGCCATAGGCCGACGTATCCTGGGAAATGACCAAGAGTTCTTTCACTCCCGCAGCGACCAGGTTTTCAGCTTCGCGCAATACGTCGGCCGCCGGGCGCGATACCAGATCGCCGCGTAATTTCGGGATGATGCAGAAGGTGCAGCGATTATTGCAGCCTTCTGAAATTTTTAGATAAGCATAGTGCCGCGGCGTGAGCTTGACGCCCTCGGGCGGGATCAGGTCGGCATAGGGATCGTGCTGCGGCGGGGCAGCGCGATGCACCGCGTCCAGCACGCTCTCATATTGCTGCGGGCCTGACACTGCGAGCACGCCGGGATGCACGGCCGTGATTTTTTCCGGCTCGGCGCCCATGCAACCGGTCACAATCACCTTGCCGTTTTCGGCCATGGCCGTGCCGATCACGGCAAGGGATTCCGCCTGGGCGCTGTCGAGAAATCCGCAGGTATTCACGATCGCCAAGTCCGCACCCTTGTGCTCGCGGGCAAGCTCATACCCCTCGGCGCGCAAGCGTGTGATGATGCGCTCGGAATCGACCAGCGCCTTGGGGCAACCGAGCGAGACAAAGGAGATGCGGGCAGGTCGATTCATGAGGCGGTTTGGGGGCTGATTGGCGCAGCCGCGGTCATAGCACGGTCAAAGGCCGCAGGTTCAAACTTCTGAGTGCGCAGGTTCAAACTTCTAAATGCTATGTCCGCCCAGCCGTCCGATGTCCCGCCTTGAAAAAGCCTAGTCAAAGCCGTGAAACCACCCGCGCGGCCGATCAGTGGTTAATGTTTGTTCGGGGGAAATTAACGATTTCGGCGTCTGCTCCGGGATGACGAATGGGCAATGGACGATTCTCGGCGTGTCGCGGCTGAATTGATCACGCAGGGAAATCTCGGCACATGACGATCTGTTGGGCCGGACGATCCGCCAGGCGGGGCTTGGCGGCTTTCAACGGATGAGGGCGAGCGGCGAATCTATATGGTGCAGTCGAAACAGATCGGTGCGCTGCTTTTGGCGGTGAGCCTCTCCGGCTGCGGCAGCTATTCGATGGTCGACACGTCTTCGTTTACCTCTTCGGGTTTCGGGTCGAATAAATCGTCGGACTGGAAAAACACAACGGACAATTCGTCCGCCAATACGGATTCCGACAGCACTGCCTCCACCACGGCTACGACGCCAAACCGCAACGACACTGAATCGCTGAATTCGCTGTTTGCGCGTGCCGCGCAAAATCAATTGGGTGCGCCGCAGCCGCCATCCGCGCCTGCCGCCAACATTGCGACGAAGCCTGTGGTCGTGGCCGATGCCCGCGACACCGCGGCGGCGCCACCGGCAGCTCAGAGCGTCAATGTCACGCCGCGCGGCCGCGCCTATCTGTTCCGCGGCATCGCCGGGCTGATCTACTCGCGCGGCATGGATAAGCTTGCCGAACGGATCCGGCAGACTGGTCTGCCGGCGAGCGTCGACACCTATCTGATGTGGCGCCCAGTCGCCGATCAGGCGATCCGTGATTATCGCCGCGATCCGCAGCCCGTCATTCTGATCGGCCATTCGATGGGTGGCGACGCCGCCTTGGCCTTTGCCGAGTTGCTCAACGCCAACAACATTCCGGTGAACCTCGTCGTCACCTATGACCCGAGCCGCATCGCCGACGATGTGCCGCCGAATGTCGAGCGCTATATCAATATTTTCCAGTCAACGAATGTTATGGGCGGCGGCAATGTGGTGCAGGGCTCGCGCTTTCACGGCCATTATGCGAGCTTCAATCTGAAAGATCACAACGAGCTCATTCATATCAATATCGAAAAGGCCGACCGCATTCAGGAGCAATTGGTTCAAAAAGTCGTCGAGCTTGCCGCGACGCCGGCGACTGCCGAAGGCGAGGCGATCCCAATTCGCATCGAGGTTCCCTCCGACGCTCCCGTCGAATTGTGGGATTCCGGCCAGCCGATGACGGCGCATGCCGGCGATACTTTGAAGACCTTCGCCGACACCTATCACGTGCCGTTGTGGTCGCTCGCCGAGATCAATGCGGTGTCGCCACGCACGCCTCTCAGCGAGGGGCAGCGCATCGTTGTCCCGCGTCACCTGGTGCCCATGGCCGTTGCGAGCATGGCCACGCCGAGCCTGGCGGCAAACGCTGTTTCGAGCTACGCACCGGTCGGCCGCTGATCGCAAAAATTACGTTCGGCAGCGCGGCGGCAAACTGTCTAAACTCGCGCTGCAATGAAGCTTCCCGATCCGCCATTGCTTGTGGTCACCGATCGTCATCAAGCGCGACGTTCGCTTGCCGAGATCGTCGGCTCTGCGTTCGCAGCCGGCTGCCGCTGGATCAGCCTGCGCGAAAAAGACCTGCCGGAAGACGAGCAAATCCTGTTGGCGCGCACGCTGTTGCCGATCGCACGCCGGCACAAAGCATGCCTGATGTTGCATGGTGAAGCAGCGCTCGCCAATCTGGCTGGAACCGACGGCGTACACTTGCCCTCGGGCGGCGATGCAGGCGCGGCGCGCAAGCTCCTCGGTCCGGGAAAGCTGATCGGTCTGTCGATCCACACGGCGACTGAAGCGGCCGCAATCGATCCCGCGACCGTCGACTACGCCATTGCCGGTCCGGCTTTCGAGACGCCGAGCAAACCGGGCTACGGCCCCGAAATCGGCCGCAAGGGTTTGCGTGACATGGCGGCCGTTGCACCCGTGCCGCTCCTTGCCATCGGCGGCATCAATACCGCGCGCATCGGCGACGTGATTGCCGCCGGCTGCGCGGGGATTGCCGTCATGGGTGGCATGATGCGCGCTGCGGATCCGGCGGTCGAGGTAAGGGCGCTGACCGCCAGCCTCCGCGGTGCGCTCGCGACCAAAGCTTGATCGGCGTGATCTAGCGCGCGCGATAAGTGGCAACGCCCTGATCGGGCACCCAGACGCCCGACGGCAGCTTTCCGGCCTGCCAGAACACGTCGATCGGCATGCCGCCGCGCGGATGGAAATAGCCGCCGATGCGCAGCCATTTCGGCTTCAACAGCCCGACGAGTTTTTTGCCGATATCGATCGTGCAGGCTTCGTGGAACGCGCCGTGATTGCGAAAACTGTTCAAATATAGCTTCAGCGACTTTGACTCGACGAGCCAAGCCTTCGGCACGTAGTCGATCACCAGCGTGGCGAAATCGGGTTGTCCCGTGACCGGGCACATGACGGTGAATTCGGGAAAGGTGAAGCGCGCGAGGTAATTGGCGTCCGGATGGGGATTGCGCACGCGGTCGAGTACCGCCTCTTCAGGAGAGGCGGGAAGCGGCGAGGGGCGGCCCAGCTGTGGCGCTTTTTGCGGTGGCTTTGTTGTCGTTTGTCCGACCATGGCCCCGATTGCATGCCTTGCCGGCCGGGGCAAGACAAGGGGCCAGAAGAGAGGGCCATGACAAGAGGCTCCCCAATCCTGTAGAAGCGCCTCGCGGCGCGCAGGCTTTAAGGATTGCGCGTTGCAGCTTTCAATCGGGGACCACGTATGACCGCCATTGTCGACATTATCGGCCGGGAGATTTTGGACAGCCGCGGCAACCCGACCGTGGAGGTTGACGTCGTGCTGGCTGACGGCTCGCTCGGCCGTGCCGGCGTGCCGTCCGGCGCTTCGACCGGCGCCCACGAGGCTGTCGAACTGCGCGACGGCGACAAGAAGCGCTATCTCGGCAAGGGCGTGCGTAACGCCGTCGAGGCGGTCAACACCGAAATCTTTGATGCACTGTCCGGCATGGATGCCGAAGCGCAGGTCAAGCTCGACGAGACCATGATCGGGCTCGACGGCACGCCCAGCAAAAGCCGGCTCGGCGCCAATGCCATTCTCGGCGTGTCGCTCGCCGCCGCCAAAGCCGCGGCGATCGCCAATAGCCTACCGCTCTATCGTTATGTCGGCGGGACGTCGGCGCGGCTCCTGCCGGTGCCGATGATGAATATCGTCAACGGCGGCGTCCATGCCGACAACCCCATCGATTTTCAGGAATTCATGATCGTGCCGCTCGGCATGACGTCGTTCGCCGAAGCGCTGCGCGCCGGCTCGGAAATCTTCCACACGCTGCGCGGTGCGCTGAAGGATGCCGGCCACAATACCAATGTCGGCGACGAAGGCGGCTTCGCGCCGAATCTCGCTTCCGCAGACGCGGCGCTCGACTTCGTCATGAAGGCGATCGAGAAGGCCGGCTACAAGCCGGGCGATAATGTCTGTCTCGCGCTCGACTGCGCCTCGACCGAATTCTTCAAGGACGGCACTTACGTCTATGAAGGCGAGGGCAAGAAGCGCTCGCGCCAGGAGCAGACCAAATATCTCGCCGACCTGATCGGCCGCTATCCGATCGTGTCGATCGAAGACGGCATGGCGGAAGACGATATCGACGGCTGGATCATGCTGACGGAGGCGATCGGCAGCAAATGCCAGCTGGTTGGCGACGATCTCTTCGTCACCAATGTCAAACGGCTCGTTGACGGCATCGCCAGACACTACGCCAATTCAGTTTTGATCAAGGTGAACCAGATCGGCACGCTGACGGAAACACTCGCCGCCGTCGAAATGGCGCACAAGGCCGCCTATACGGCGGTCATGTCGCACCGCTCGGGCGAGACGGAGGACACGACCATTGCCGATCTCGCCGTCGCCACCAGTTGCGGCCAGATCAAAACCGGCTCGCTGGCGCGCTCCGACCGTACCGCGAAATACAATCAATTGCTGCGAATCGAGGAGGATCTTGGTCCGCAAGCGGCCTATGCCGGGCGGGCCGCGTTCCGCGCGCTGCGCTAGGTCCGCCGCAATAGTTTCCCCACCGTGGGCGCCTGTTGAGCGGCGCTCGCAACAGCGATACCCTGCACATCTTCTTGGGAACGGGTGCGATATGGATCAGACGCTTGAATTGAGGCCGGGAAACCGCCGCCTTGCGGTCGAGAACCTGCGCGACCACGTCGCGGCGTCGATCGATGCGTCACCATCGTTCGACAAGCCGTTCACGCATCTCGTGCTCGATCGTGTCTTCCCCGAGGAAGTCTATGCGATGATGCTCGCCAATATGCCGGAGGCCAACGACTATCGGCCGATGCATGGGCGCAGCAAAGGGCACGATCTTGCCGACGGCACCCATACGCGGGTGAAGATCGATCTGTTTCCCGAATATATCCGCCACCTGCCGCCGCAGAAGCGCGCGCTCTGGGACATTGTCGGCCGTGCACTGTGCTCGGGGAAGGTCAAGGATGCTTTTGTGCGGCGGCTCGCGCCGGCGCTCGAGCGCCGCTTCGGCGATGGCTATGCCGCGACCGGCATGTATCCGATTCCGATCCTCACCCGCGACATTCCTGGTTATCTGATCACGCCGCATACCGACACGCGCTGGAAGGGCATCACGGTGCAGCTCTATCTGCCGGGCGATGCGTCCATGACGCATATCGGCACCATCTTCCACGAGAAGCTTGGCGACGGCTCGCTGCCGAAGGTCAAGCAGATGAAGTTCGCGCCGAATACCGGCTACGCCTTCGCCGTCGGCACGGACACTTGGCACTCGGCCGACGCCGTCGGCACGGAAGTAAAAACCCGCGACAGCATCCTGCTGACCTATTTCGTCGATGCCGGCATGCTGCGCTTCATGCGCAACCGCGGCAAGCGGTTCGGCAATTTCCTGGCCAGCGAAGTGCGCAACAGGTTGCCGTAGTGGCGGAAACCATTGGCGGTGGAAACCATTGGCGGGGAAACCATTGGCGGCGAGAACGATTAGCGGCGAGAACCATTAGCGGCGAGAACCATTAGCGGCGAGAACCATGGCCCATTAAGCCCGCTTTAATCGGCGGGCTCGCATGGTGGGGCCATGGTCACCCGCAAACGGCTGCGCACGATACTCAACGCGCTCGCGCTCTATGTGCTGGCGGCGCTGTTGATTGGCTATTTCGGCGTCAATGCCTATAGCGGCAATCGGGGGCTCAAGGCCAAGGAAGACATCGACCGGCAAATGGCCGTGCTCAACACAGATCTGACGCGGCTCAAGCTCGAACATGCGCAATGGGCGCGGCGCGTCGCACTGCTCAAATCCGACGCCATCGACCCGGATATGCTCGATGAGCGCGCGCGCCTGCTACTCGATTATGTCGACCCCAATGACCTGACCATGATGTTTCGGCCGGCCGCGAGCCCGCCTGCCGCACCGCACCCTTGACCGCCCCTTGAACTCGCCTTAGCCGATTACGAAATTGGTTTTTCCGACAAGCATTTGGCCGGTGGCACCTGTCCCCCGGCCGGCAACGCTCCGACTTCCGCAACAAAGCGAATTCCGCTATTGGAGGAGGCCCGCCTGCCGAAACGCTTTGTCATCTTTCGAGGACGCTGATGGCCGTCGCCCAGACTGCGCAAACTGCCGAAAAAATGAGCCCAGCCGCCGGTAACGGCGCGGCTGCCTTGGGCGGCGCTAAGATCGCCGAATTCACCAAGGAGCAGGAGCTCGACGCGCTGCGCCATATGCTCCTGATCCGCCGTTTCGAGGAAAAGGCCGGCCAGATGTATGGCATGGGCCTGATCGGCGGCTTCTGCCACCTCTATATCGGCCAGGAAGCGGTCGTCATCGGCATGAAAATGGCGACCAAGGACGGTGATCAGATGATCACCGGCTACCGCGACCACGGCCACATGTTGGCCTGCGACATGGACCCCAAAGGCGTGATGGCCGAGTTGACCGGGCGGCGCGGCGGTTACTCCAAGGGCAAGGGCGGCTCCATGCACATGTTCTCGCTGGAGAAGAAGTTCTACGGCGGTCATGGCATCGTCGGCGCTCAGGTGCCGCTCGGCACGGGGTTGGCCTTCGCCAATAAATATCGCGGCAATGACGCGGTCTGCCTGACCTATTTCGGCGACGGCGCGGCCAACCAGGGGCAGGTCTATGAAAGCTTCAACATGGCCGAGCTGTGGAAACTGCCGGTCGTTTACGTGATCGAAAACAATCGCTACGCCATGGGCACGTCGGTGACGCGCTCGTCGGCGCAGACCGATTTTTCCAAGCGCGGCATTTCCTTCAACATCCCCGGGTCACAGGTCGATGGCATGGATGTGCGCGCGGTGAAGGCGGCGTCGGAAGAGGCGCTGGCCTGGTGCCGCGCCGGCAAGGGCCCGGTGATCCTCGAAATGATGACCTACCGCTATCGCGGCCACTCCATGTCGGATCCGGCGAAATACCGGACCAAGGAAGAAGTCGACAAAATGCGCACCGAGCACGATCCGATCGAGCAGGTGCGCAAGCGGCTCCTCGACAAAAAGTGGGCGAGCGAAGACGATTTGAAGAAGATCGACGCCGCCGTGCGTGCGGTCATCAATGAAGCCTCCGAGTTCGCCACCCACGATCCCGAGCCCGACCCTTCCGAGCTTTACACCGACGTCTACCGTTAAATTGCGATCAGCGTGCCGCTGCAAGCACCCAGTGAGTCACGCTACCGAGTGAGCGATCATGCCGACTGAGATTTTGATGCCCGCCCTGTCGCCCACGATGGAGAAGGGCAACCTCGCCAAGTGGCTCAAGAAAGAGGGCGACACCGTCAAATCCGGCGACGTGATCGCCGAGATCGAGACCGACAAAGCCACCATGGAAGTGGAGGCGGTCGACGAGGGTACGCTCGGAAAGATTTTGGTGCCGGCCGGCACCAACGATGTCGCCGTCAATACGCCGATCGCCATGATCCTCGCCGACGGCGAGGACGCCACCACTCTAAAAGCCGGCGCGCCGGCCAAAGCGCCGAAGCCGGCCGAACCCGCGCCGCCCGCGGCAAAAGCTGAGGCTCCGGCGGCACCCGCTCTCACGGCTGCGGCTCCACCGCATGCCACGGCTGCACCCGAGCCCGAAGTACCGGCAGGCACCGAACTCGTCAGCATGACCATGCGCGAAGCGCTCCGCGACGCCATGGCCGAAGAAATGCGCCGCGACCCCGATGTGTTCGTGATGGGCGAGGAGGTCGCCGAATATCAGGGCGCCTACAAGGTCACCCAGGGACTTCTGGAAGAATTCGGCGCCCGGCGAGTCATCGACACGCCGATTACCGAACATGGCTTTACCGGCGTCGGCATCGGCGCGGCCTTTGACGGATTAAAACCCATTGTCGAATTCATGACGTTCAATTTCGCCATGCAGGCGATGGATCAGCTCATCAATTCGGCGGCGAAGACGCAATATATGTCGGGTGGACAGGTCAAGGTCTCGATCGTGTTCCGCGGCCCGAATGGTCCGGCCTCGCGCGTTGCCGCGCAGCACAGCCAGGATTATTCGGCATGGTACTCGCACATTCCGGGCCTGAAGGTGATCGCGCCGTCGACCGCGGCCGATGCCAAGGGCCTGCTCAAGGCCGCGATCCGGGATCCCAATCCGGTGATCTTTCTCGAGAACGAAATTCTCTACGGCCATTCCTCGCCGGTGCCGAAGCTTGACGACTACGTGCTGCCGATCGGCCGCGCCCGTGTCGTCCGTCCCGGCAAAGACGTCACCATCGTCGCCTGGTCGATGGGCATGTCCTATGCACTGAAAGCCGCTGAAGAACTGGCGAAAGACGGCATCGACGCCGAAGTGATCGATCTGCGCACGCTCAAGCCGATGGATACAGCGACCATCATCGAGTCGGTGAAAAAGACCGGCCGCGTGGTCACGGTCGAGGAAGGCTGGAAGCAATCCGGCGTCGGCTCCGAGATCGCCGCTTCTCTGATGGAAGATGCGTTCGATTATCTCGACGCGCCGGTCATGCGGGTGAGCGGCAAAGACGTGCCGATGCCCTATGCCGCGAATTTGGAAAAGCTCGCGCTGCCCTCCGTTGCCGAAGTTGTCGAGGCGGTGAAAGCCGTCACTTACCGCTGAATTAGATTGGCGAGATTGGCGTCCGATGCCCATCAATATTCTTATGCCGGCTTTGTCGCCCACGATGGAGAAGGGCAACCTTGCCAAGTGGCTCAAAAAAGAGGGCGACGCGGTCAAGACCGGCGACGTGATCGCCGAGATCGAGACCGACAAGGCGACCATGGAATACGAAGCCGTCGATGACGGCACGATGGCCAAGATCGTGGTGCCGGAAGGCACGCAAGACGTTGCCGTCAATCAGCTCATCGCCGTTCTGGCGCAGGAAGGCGAGGATGTGAAAGCCGCCGCCGCTGCGGCCGGGAAGGGCGCGCCACCTGCTGCTGCACCACGGGCTCCTGCGGCAGCACCGGCACCGCAGGCTGCGGCCGCTCCGGCTGCGCAAGCCAAGGCGCCCGCTGCTCCGCCTCCACCACCTCCCGCCGCCGCCCCGAAAGCCGCACCGGCTGCGCCCGCAACCAACGGTCACGCAGACGGCCGTGTGTTCTCCTCACCGCTGGCGCGGCGGCTCGCCAAGGATGCCGGCATCGATATCGGCCGCATCCAAGGCACCGGCCCGCACGGCCGCGTCATTGCGCGTGACGTCGCCACCGCCAAAGCCGGCGGCGGACTGAAGACGCCCGCCGCACCGAGCGCCGGCACCACGCCGATGATCGCGCCGTCGATGTCGGACCAGCAGATCCGCGCGCTCTACGAGGACGGCAGCTACGAGGTCGTGCCGCATGATGGCATGCGGCGCACCATCGCGCAGCGGCTCACGGCTTCGGTGCAGACCATTCCGCATTTCTACCTCACCGTGGATTGCGATATCGGCAAGCTTCTTGAGGCGCGCGAAGAGATCAACGCGCTCGCGCCCAAGGGCGCTGACGGCAAGCCGGCTTACAAGCTCTCGGTCAACGACTTCGTCATCAAGGCGCTCGCGCTGGCGCTGCAGCGCGTCCCGGATGCCAATGTGAGCTGGACCGAAGGCGGCATGCTCAAACACAAGCATTCCGATATCGGCGTCGCCGTCGCCATGCCGAACGGCCTGATCACGCCGATCATCCGCAGCGCCGAGACCAAATCGCTGTCTACGATCTCAAGCGAGATGCGCGACTTCGCCGTGCGCGCCCGCGACCGCAAGCTGAAGCCGCATGAATATCAGGGCGGCACGTCGGCGGTGTCCAATCTCGGCATGTACGGCATCAAGGATTTCACCGCCGTGATCAATCCGCCGCATGCGACCATTCTCGCGGTCGGCACCGGCGAGGAGCGCGCCGTGGTGCGCGACGGCAAGATCGTCGCCGCCCATATCATGAGCGTGACCATGTCGTGCGATCATCGCGCGGTCGACGGCGCGCTCGGCGCGATCCTGATCGGAGCTTTCAAATCGCTGATCGAAAACCCGGTGATGATGCTGGTTTAGCGCAATATGGTGGAGCAATGCCTCTCGTGCGGATCGATCTGCGGCGCGGCAAATCGGCGGCCTATAAAAAGGCGATCAGCGACGGGGTCTATCAGGCGCTGCGCGAAATCTTCACGGTGCCCGAGAATGACCGCTTCATGGTCGTGACCGATCGCGACGAGGCGGACTTCATCTACGAGCCGAGCTATCTCGGTATGGAGCACGGTCCCGACTTCGTCATGCTGCAAATCACCGTGACCAATACCCGCACGGTCGAGCAGAAGCAGGCGCTCTATGCACGGATCGTCGAATTGCTCGGCAAAAACCCCGGAATTCGCAAGCAGGACGTGATGATCAATCTGATCGACGTCGGCAAAGAGAACTGGTCGTTCGGCGACGGCGTCGCGCAATACGTTTGAGCGTCACAAACTTCGTCAGACCCCATCACGCCGGATCGAGCCCCTTGGCGCGGAATGCCGCCACGGCCTGCGGCGAGCGCAAAGATGCGATCAGCGCTTTGCCGGTATCGGCGTGTTTGCAGTCCGGCATCAGCCCCGCCGCAAAGGCGGTGATGAGATTCAGATCGCCGGGCAACATGCCGACGATTTCGACACCCGCGACATGAAGCAGCTCCGGCTTTTGCTGGACGGCGAGCTCCGCCTCGCCGGAGACGAGAAGCGTCGCTGTAAAGCCTCCCGCCGGCGGATATTTGGTCTTTGGCTTCATTTCGTCGGCGATGCCCATGCGCTCGATCAGCTTCTCGAAATAGACGCCGCTCGCGCCGCCCGCGGACGGCTCGCTATAAGAAATCGACTTGGCGTTGAGCAACGTTTGCTTGAGCGCTTGCGGCGTCGAGATATCGGGTTTCGGCGCGCCGGCTTTGACGGCGATGCCGACGCCGGAACTCGCCAGCGCCACTTCAGAGCCCGCCACAACCTTGCCTTGCTTGCTCAGCGCCTCGAGGCCGGCGCGGCTTAAGACCAGCACATCGGCGGTCTCGCCGGCCTCGATCCGCCGCACCAGCATCGGCGCGGTGCCCCAGGTGACCGCGAGCGCGTGGCCGCTCGCCGTCTCGAATTGCGCGAACAGGCCTTCAGCGGCGCTGCGTACGCCGATCGTGCTGTAAACCGTAAGTTCAGCCATAAGGGAAGATCGCTGTTGCATCGGCGTAACGAACCGATAGTACACACCCGATTCCGGCCGGGTTCAACCGCGCCAGCGCCAGTGACAATTCACAGCGGCAATGGTCTTGCTTCGCCCGGCCTTCACAGGCAGGAGATGCGCTCGCCATAGTCTGCGGCGCGAAGGCTTGGCTGCGCAGAGGCCGTACGATGGACGATCTGATCTCCGGTTATCGCCGTTTCCGCGCCAGCACCTGGCAGACGGAGAGGAGCCGCTTCGAAGCGCTGAGCCGGCTCGGGCAGCGTCCGCGCGCGCTTATCATCGCCTGCTCGGATAGCCGCACCGATCCGCAGATGGTTTTCAATGCGCGGCCGGGCGAGCTCTTTGTGGTGCGCAACGTCGCCAATATCGTGCCGCCTTACGGACCCGATGATCGGCCGCACGGCGTGAGCTCGGCGATCGAATTCGCGGTGCGCTCGCTCAAGGTGCGCGAGATCGTGGTGCTCGGTCACGCCATGTGCGGGGGCATTGCCGCCTTGCTCAATGGCGCGCCGAGCGAGGTCTCGGACTTCGTCGGCCAGTGGGTCAGCATTGCCGAGCCGGCGCGGCAGCGCGCGCTGGCGGCGTCGCCCGAAGAGCGGCAGCATGTCTGCGAGCATGAGGCGGTGCGGCTGTCGCTCGACAACCTTTTGACCTTCCCCTGGATCAAGGACGCGGTCGACGCCGGCCATTTGACGCTGCATGGCTGCTTCTTCGATATCCGCTCGGGCGTCCTCGAACGCCTCGGCGACGACGGCATTTTTCAGCCAATTCCGGATTAAGAGCCTGCTATAAGAGCGCCCGCCGGCCCCCCATATAGGGAGGGAGCGCCGGAACGCGCCATAACGAGGATTGAATGGCTGAGACGGATTTTGACATCATCATTATCGGTTCGGGCCCGGGCGGTTATGTCACCGCGATCCGCGCCGCGCAACTCGGCTTCAAGACCGCGATCGTCGAGCGCGAATTTCTCGGCGGCATCTGCCTCAACTGGGGCTGCATCCCGACCAAGGCTCTGCTGCGCTCGGCGGAGATTTATCATTACATGCAGCACGCCAAGGATTACGGCCTGTCCGCAGGCGAAGTGACCTACGATCCGGCCGCCGTGGTGAAGCGCTCGCGCGCGGTATCGAAGCGTCTCAATGACGGCGTCGGCTTCCTGATGAAGAAGAACAAGGTCACGGTGATCTGGGGCGAGGCGCTGATCGACGCGCCCGGCAAGATCACGGTGAAACCCGGCCGCAACGAAGGGCCGAAGGGCGCGCTCGGCGCGGGCTCCTATCAGGCCAAGCACATCATCATCGCCACCGGCGCGCGGCCGCGCGTGCTGCCGGGGCTCGAGCCCGACAAGAAGCTGGTCTGGACCTATTTCGAGGCCATGGTGCCGGAGAAAATGCCGAAATCGCTGCTGGTCGTCGGCTCGGGCGCCATCGGTATCGAATTCGCCTCGTTCTATCGCACGCTCGGCGCCGAAGTGACGGTGGTGGAAGTGCTGCCGCAGATCCTGCCGGTCGAAGACGCCGAGATCGCGGCCTTCGCGCGCAAGAGCTTTGAGAAGCAGGGCATCAAGATATTCACCGGCGCCAAGGTGACCAAGCTCGACAAGAAGGCCGACAGCGTCACCGCGACCATCGACGACGGCAAGGGCGGCACGCAGACCCTGACCGTGGATCGGGTCATCGCTGCGGTCGGCGTCGTCGGCAATATCGAAAATCTCGGTCTCGAAAAACTCGGCGTGAAGACCGAGCGCGGCGCCATCGTCATCGACGGCATGTGCAAGACTAATGTGCCTGGCATCTACGCCATCGGCGACGTCGCCGGACCGCCGCTCCTCGCGCACAAGGCCGAGCACGAAGGCGTCATCTGCGTCGAGGCAATCAAGGGACTGCATCCGCATCCGATGAACAGACTGATGATCCCGGGCTGCACCTATTGCACGCCGCAGATTGCTTCCGTCGGTCTCACCGAACAGGCGGCCAAGGACAAGAAGCTCGATTTCCGCGTCGGCCGCTTCCCGTTCGTCGGCAACGGCAAGGCCATTGCGCTCGGCGAAGACCAGGGCCTCGTCAAGGTGATCTTCGACAAAAAGACCGGTCAGCTCCTTGGCGCGCATATGGTCGGCGCCGAAGTGACCGAGCTGATCCAGGGCTATGTGGTGGCGATGAATCTCGAAACCACCGAAGAAGAGCTGATGCACACCGTGTTCCCGCATCCCACTCTGTCGGAGATGATGAAGGAAGCGGTACTGGACGCCTACGGCCGCGTGTTGAATATTTAAGTCCGATCGGTGTTGGTTTCGACATAGCCGGTCGGGGGCGGCGGGGGCGCAAGCTCTAGCGGAGGCGAGCCATGCCGCAAGTCGCGATGCCGTTCGTTCGTCTGAAATTCGCGCGTTACAAGCTCGCACGCTCCCGCCCTGCATTGCTCGGCATCGCCGTGCTCTCAGCCGGCCTGATCCTGGCGGGCTGCTCGCAAAAATCGCAATCGCTGGCGGACTATATCGCCGCGATCTGCGCGTCGCATTTTCGCGACGCCTCACGCGAGGAGGCGCCGTTCCTCGCCGACAATGTCAGCGCCATGTCGAAGATGATGGTCGATATGGGCATCACTCCGTCAGGCGACGTCGACCGCGACTTCGTCGCGATGATGGTGCCGCACCATCAGGGCGCCATCGACATGGCGCAGGCCGAGTTGCGCTACGGTCAAAACGAGCAGCTCCGGCGGATGGCGCAGGAAATCATCGTCACCCAGCAAGCGGAAATCGCCGCGATGCGGCTTGCCGTCGATCTGTCGCTGCCGCCGGCAACGGCAGCGCCGGATCAGCAACCCGTGATTCAGCAGCCGATGACGAGAAGCGACAACACAAAGTCCGCTGTCCAGTAGCCGATAAGGAGTTGTGAGATGAGACCAGCTTTTTTCTTGAGCCTCGCTTTGAGCACTGCCGCATTCATGAATGTTACGCCGCTCTTGGCAGGGCAGGCACCCGGCAGCGCGGCCGATCCGGATATTCCAGTCAGCCATCACGACCGCGTCTATGCGGCGGAGCAATTCTCCAACACCGTTTCAGTGATCGATCCGGTGGACAACAAGCTGCTCGGTGTGATCCGGCTCGGCGAACCGTCGCCCTCGGATCTGAGCCCGCTCTACGGGGGACAGGTCCTGGTGCATGGCATGGGCTTCTCGCCAGACCATCACACGCTCGCCGTCGTCTCGATCGGCTCGAATTCGGTGAGCTTCATCGATACGGCGACCAATAAAGTCAAACACGTCACCTATGTCGGCCGCGCGCCGCACGAGGCCTTTTTCACGCCCGACGGCAAGGAGGTCTGGGTCACCGTCCGCGGCGAAAATTATGTGTCCGTGCTGGACGGCACGACCTACGAAGAGAAGACGCGCATCACCACGCCGAACGGGCCCGGGATGCAGATCTTCTCCCCCGACGGCAAATACGGTTATGTCTGCTCGTCGTTCAATCCGGAAACCGACGTCGTCAATATTGCCGACCACACAATCGCCGGCAAAGTCACGCAGGCGAGCCCGTTCTGCCCCAATATCGCGGCGACGCCGGACGGTTCGCAGGTTTGGATTACGCTGAAGGACACCGGCAAGACGGAGGTGTTCGATGCGCACCCGCCGTTCGCGGTGTTGAAGACGATGGATACCGGGCCGATCACCAATCACGTCAACATTGTGCATAACGCCAAGGGCACGTTCGCCTATGTCACGATCGGCGGCCTCAACGAAGTGAAAGTCTTTCGTACCGACAATTTCGAGCAGGTGGCGACTATCCCGGTCGGCAAGCTGCCGCATGGCGTGTGGCCATCCGGCGACGGCACGCGCGTCTATGTCGGGCTTGAGGGCGACGACCAGATGACGGCGATCGATACATTGACCAACAAGGTCGTCGCCACGGTCCCGATCGGGCAGGCACCGCAGGCGATCGCTTACGTCCCCAACGCTGTGCCGGACGGCGCCGGCACCGACAATCTGATGCCGCTCGGTCTCGCCGGGCAGGCGGCGCATCTGACGCTCGCGGCGCCGGACACCAAAGCCGGGCAAAGCGCGCCGCCGACCAGCGTAGCACTTTACGATCAGGGCCTGGCGCAGGTGCTCGAAGCGGCAGTCACCGGGCTCGAGCCGAAGCAGCCCTATCTGTTGGCGTTGTCCGATCATCCCGACGGCAGCGGAAAGCTGCAAGGCCTGTCGGGCTTCATGACCAATCCGGCAGGTGGCGCCATCGTCAACGCCGTCGGTCCGGTCCGCCAGCTGGTGCGCGGCGAAGAGACGAACCAACGCCGCTATCTGGTGATTGCACCCGGCACCGCCGACGAACATGGCGCTCCGGTGCAGATCCAGATGCAGTGAGGTTCGTATCCGTCTCGAATAAATCGGTCGGTAACATCGACGCGCCATCACGAAAGGGCACGGCGTCATGAAACATTTTCTGCTCGAGGGCGAATATCTCGTGCCCTTCGAGGAATTTTCCGACCTCGTTCCCGCTCATCGCGCCTTTCTGCAGCAAGGCTACGACGCCGGACACTTCCTGTGTTCGGGTCCGCAAATTCCGGCGCGCGGCGGCTTCCTCTTGGCGCGTGCGGAAAGCCTGGAGAAACTGCAGGAAATTCTGGCGGACGAGCCCTTCACCAAGGCCAAGAAGATGCGCTTCTGTCGGATCACGGAATTCAACCCGGTGCAGCACCAGCCGATCCTGAAGGACTGGTTCACCAAAGCGTAAGGCAGCAATTTAGGCCGCTACGCGAGCAATCCCGCCATCGGTTTGACGCCGTCGCTGCCGGGAAACACGTTCTGTGCCAGCACGCGATCGTCGGCGCGCAGATGATCCTTCAGCACGCCCTTGATCACCGCGCGCAGATCGGTGGTCGGCTTGAGATCGCGGGCCTCGTAGAGATCGGCGGCTTTGAGCCCCGGCCAGTCGGCAATGACGCGGCCGCCCTTGAGCGCGCCGCCGATCAGAAGCGCAACCGTCGCCGTGCCGTGATCGGTGCCGTCGGTGCCGTTGATGTGCGCGGTGCGGCCGAACTCGGTGGCGAGCACAACGACGGTGTCTTTCCACGCCGGTCCCATATTGGTCTTGATCGCGCCAAGCGCGTCGTCGAGCGAGCCGAGCAATTGCGACAGCCGGCCAGAGGCGATGCCCTCGTTGACATGGGTGTCCCAGCCGTCAAGGGCGAGCGCGCCGACGCGCGGTCCGTCGGGCTGCGCCAGGAATTTTGCGGCATTGCCGGCGGCCTCGGAGAAGTAGGCGCGCACTTGCGCGGCGCCCGGCTTTTTTGCGGCGCCGTTTGCCATGCCGTTTCTCACGTCGCCTCCATGCTCGATCGCAGTCAGCTTGGAATTGTCGTCAAGCACGCTCGCAAGCTTCGCATCCCTGTGCCGGTAGAGATCGAGCAGGCGGGCCATGGTGTCTTCGCTGGCCGGCATGATCTGTTGCGGCGCCCATGACAAAATCGGCGCCGGGCCGCGCGCGACGAGCGGTGTAACCGGGCCCACGGCGAATATCCTGCTGCCCTTACTGCTGCCCTTGGGATCGACCGGGCCGCCGGACGCCAGACCCGACAGCGCGCGGTTGAGCCAGCCGCTGTCGCTCGGCGCCACTCTCGGCAATCCGCTTTCGAGCAGATCCTGGCCGTCGAAATGCGACCGCTCGCGATAGGGCGTGGCGCAAGCATGGACGATGATCGCCTCGTTGGCCTGATACATGTGGAGTAGGTTCGGCATCGCCGGATTGAGCGCGAAGAAATCGTTGAGCTTCAGCGCCGGCACTTTGCTGCCGAGCGTGAGCGCGTTGTCACCGCGCAGCGCCACCCAATCCGGATCGCCGACCGGAGCAACTGTCGCCAGCCCGTCGAGCGCGCCGCGCAGAATGACGGCGAGAAAGCGCGGGTCGCGGCCTTCGGCATAGGCAAGCCGCGGCAGATGCGCCCAGGCGAACAGCGTGCCGGAAGCAAGCAACACGTCGCGGCGTGAAGGAGCGTGCAGTTTCATGACTATCTCCGCAGGAATTCCGGCGACATGACCAGGAGCGCCAAGGCCTGCGCCCGCGTCTCCGCGCGCGCCACCGTGTCGCGCGTCTCGCGCGAGGCGAGCGGGCCGAGCCCGCTATTGAGGAGCAGAAGCGGATCGACGCCCTGAGCGCGGCCGGCGAATTCGCTGGCGATGTCGACACGATGCGGGATGCCGTCGACCCACGCCGCCTCGGTGTCCGGCCAGCCGTTGGGTGCCGGCGGCCGCCACAATGGCGCCCCGAGTGTCGCCTGCGCATACATGATCCGGCCGATGGGAATGATCGCTTGCGTGCCGCTGATCCGAACGACGCCCGCGATCCATTCGGCGGGCGGTTTCAGCTTCTGCCGTTGTGGCGTCCAGGACTCGTCCGCCGTGACCAGCGTCCTGGCGACTTCCTTGAGATTGCCGTCGGTGTCGTGAAAGGTTTTAGCGAGCTTCCCGACCAAGCTCGGGGGTGGTGTGTCAGCGACAAAGTGCGACGCAAGCTGCTCGGCGATGTGCTGCGCAGTGGCCGGATGCCGCGCCAGATCGGCGAGCACGGCGCGGCCCTGCTCGACGCCGCTATCAGGATAACGCTTGCCAAGCACGACTTGATCGCGCGGCTGATGCAGACGCTTGATGAAAGCGAACTCGCCGCCGTGCTCAGGCTCGGCCGGGTTGATCCACGACCATCCGGTCAGCACATTGGCAAAGCTCGTCACGTCGGCCTGGCTATAGCCGCTGCGAACACCGAGGGTATGGAGCTCGAGTGTTTCGCGCGCCAGATTTTCGTTGAGACCCTTGTCGCGGTTGATGCCGGCAACCGAGTCCGCGCCCATCGACTGAACATTGTCGAGATAGAACAACATGGCCGGGTGGCTTTCGACCGCAAGCAACAAATCGGCAAAGCGGCCGAGCATATGCGGGCGGATTGCTTCGCGTTCGTAGGGACCGGCCATGCCGACAACCTTGTCGGCAGAGATGCAAAAGTGGTTCGACCAGAACCACGCCAACCGCTCGACAAAGCCGACATCTGCCGTAGCCGCGGCATCGAAACGGGCTTTGGCCTCGCTGAGCAGAAGCTGCTGCGGCAACGGCGGCGGCTGGTTGGCGGGCCTCGGCGACGGCGCGGTCGGAGCAGGCGGCGGGATGCCGGCCGCATCCGACATATTCGCCGACACGTTCGCCATGCCGGTCGGCCCATTGGCCATTGCCGCGCTCTTGGCGTCGGCCTCCTGTTTGGCGCGCTGCGCCAGCTTTTGCTGGGCTTGCTGCTCGGCGCGAAAGTCGGAGACTTGGCGCGCTGACTCCGCGCTCGACGGCAGAACGGCCGCAATCTGACCGGCGCCCGGACGATCAAGATCGGCAAGCAAGGCGCCGCGCGGATCGCCGGCAATGGCTGAGATCGAATCGCCGACGGCGCCAAAGCCAAATCTGTGGAGTGCCAGCGCTGCCGCTTCTTGACCTTGAGCGGTCATCGTCATTTCCTCCGGCAACTTCCCGCCCGCAACGCCGGGAGTCGCAGCACCACTAATGACGCGTTTTATTGTGGCGAAAGTTACGGTGAGAAGCGGCGAAACCCTTGCAAAAGCCTAACGAATTGTTCATGCGGCATCGCCATTGCAGGCTGCCTTTGGCCGCAGGAACCGAAGCCTTGCGGTGCAGCGGTTGCGGCCGTAAGTATGCGGTGCCGGGCCACCTCAGGAAGAGGCCAGCCAGACCCAATTTTGATCGATGGCCGTTCTAATCGATACGCTCGCTGATACCGCCGTTCGCCCGCGCCACCCGGAAAAGGCGCACCGGCCCGATCAGCCTATCTTGCAGAAGCCCGACTGGATACGCGTCAAGGCTCCGGTCTCGCCGGGCTATAACGCGACGCGACAGATCGTGAAGGAAAACGGTCTGCACACGGTGTGCGAGGAAGCCGGTTGCCCGAATATCGGCGAGTGCTGGGACAAGAGGCACGCCACCTTCATGATCATGGGGGACACCTGCACGCGGGCTTGCGCCTTCTGCAACGTCAAGACCGGGCTTCCCGGCGCGCTCGATGCTGCCGAGCCGGAACACGTTGCCGAGGCCACGGCGAAGCTCGGATTGTCCCATATCGTCATCACGTCGGTTGATCGCGACGATCTCGGCGACGGCGGCGCCGCTCATTTCGCCGCTGTCATCCGCGCCATTCGCGCGCGCTGCCCGACAACGACGATCGAGGTGCTGACGCCGGACTTTCAGCGCAAGGATGGCGCGGTCGAAACTGTCGTCGCAGCACAGCCGGACGTCTTCAACCACAATCTCGAAACCGTGCCGTCGAAATATCTCACGGTCCGTCCGGGCGCGCGTTATTTCGGCTCGATCCGGCTTCTGCAGCGCGTCAAAGAACTCGACCCGGCCATGTTCACCAAATCCGGCATCATGGTGGGGCTCGGCGAAGAGCGGAACGAGATCCTGCAGGTGATGGACGACCTGCGCGCTGCCGATGTCGACTTCCTCACCATCGGCCAATATCTGCAGCCGTCGCGCAAGCATCATCCGGTGCTGCGCTTCCTGTCGCCGGACGAGTTCAAGTCGCTGGAAACGATTGCCTACGCCAAGGGATTTTCCTTGGTTTCGGCAAGCCCGCTGACGCGCTCCTCGCATCATGCGGGCGAGGATTTTGCGAGACTCAAGGCGCACCGGACGGCGCGGTGATCGATGCCGCAGTTTTCCACCAAGCGGCGCGTGCGACATTCCGCATCCGAGATGTTCGACCTTGTCGCCGACGTCGAGCGCTATCCGCAATTCGTGCCGCTCTGCCAGTCGCTGCGCGTCCGCAGACGTGAGAGCACTGCCGAGGGCAAGGAGGTGATCGTCGCCGACATGACGATCGCCTACAAATTCATCCGCGAGACCTTCACCAGCCGCGTCACACTCGAGCGCGGCAAGCTCGAAATCCTGGTCGAATATCTCGAGGGGCCGTTTCAGCAGATGAACAATAGGTGGAATTTTCGGCCGGCTGGCGACGACGTTTGCGATGTCGAATTCTTTATCGCTTATGAGTTTCGCAGCCGCACGCTCGGCGTTTTGATGGGCACGATGTTCGAAACAGCTTTCCGCCGCTTTTCAGCGGCCTTTGAGCGCCGCGCCGACGACGTCTACGGCGCTCACCCCGCATAAAGGCGTATCTCTGGTGCGATTGCCGATCCTCGGCTAGGAGCAGGACGGCTTGCCGTCGCGGGGGAATAAAGCCAATGGACCGGTGGAAGAGCTTAAGGGCTGACTGTGTCGGCGGGTTGGTCTCGGCGGCCGTAGCGATACCGCTCGCCATGGGCTACGGCATGTTTGCATTCGCTCGTTTGGCGAAAACTATTTCGCCGACGGCGCGCTCGCGGGCTGACGACGGCTTTCGTCGTCGCCGTTGTTTGCGTGCTGTTGGGCGACAGAACCACAACTGTCTATGCGCCGAGGGTCAACAGCACATTTTTCCTTGGCCTGCTGATCTACGGACTGGTTCATTCCGGGATGCCGGGGACGAAGTCCTGATTGCGACACGCGGCACGGCGAGCGCCTATCTGCAAGTGCCAAGCGGCGCCAACATCCGGCTCGCGACATTTGCCCCGGGAACGGTGTTTGGTGAACTGGCTATTCTCGATCAAAAACCGCGCGCGGCGACCGTTATCGCCGATGTCGAACTGGTTTGTTACAGCATGAGCCGCGCGGACTATGGAAGCCTTGCCGAGACGTCGCCGTCGGCAGCCATCCAATTCATGGCCGCCATCGGACGTGAACTGAGCGGGCGCTTGCGCACCGCCAATCGCACCATTCATCAGCTGGAGGCCTAGCGCCGAGAGGCCGTATCTGAAATTTAACGAAGGCGCCGGTTGCTTTTGCTTAACTATCCTCATCGATCGCGCGGCCAGCCAGTCGAAATCGTCAGTGTGCCGGCAGATAATGGCACGCGATGATTTCTGCCTGAGAGCGCAATGATCTTGAACAAGGCACTTGCCGCCGCTGCGGCTGTCGTTCTTGGCCTCGCTTTGGCACAAGTCGACGACGCGCGGCACGGAGCTGACAACGGCCACCCGGCCAACGGCGCGCGCAAGACCGCGGCCAAGACCAGCGCTCAGACCACAGCCCAGACGACAGCGATGGCTCGGCCCCAGAACTCGAGCGGCCAAGCTCCAGCCGCGCAGAGCGCCGACCATTCTTCGCCTCGTTCACATCAAGCACCGGCAGTCGTCGACGGTCGGCATTCCGGCTATCGACCGGCAGCCTATGGAAACCCGTACGGAGACGCCTATGGAAGTACGTACGGAACGATGTCCGGAAGCGTTTATGGAAGCTTGGATGGGAACGAAGGCGGCGGCCCGCTGATCTATTGGGCGCCGGGCCGCTGGTACCCGTATCCGGGCTTTGGCGACAAGAGATCCTTCATGCCGCCCCCTGAAGGCGTCTGGGGCAGATGAATTCGCCAGCACAGGTTTAACCAACCGGCCGGCCTGGGCGCGACGACCGACGCGCTTCCTTCGCCAAGGTTTCGAGCATCGTGAGCGCTTGCGAAACCGAAACCGCCCGCACGCGGCCGCGCCCGATATTGCCGTAAAGCCGCCGATACGCGAGACGCTTGCCGCCGCGGTGCGCGGCAGCGAAATAGACGAGACCAACAGGCTTTTGTTTGGTGCCGCCAGCCGGGCCGGCAATGCCCGTGATCGAGACCGCGATATCGGCCAACGAATTCTTCAGCGCGCCTTTGACCATCGCGGTCGCGGTCTCGCGACTGACCGCGCCGTGGCGTTTCAACGTCGCCGCCGTCACGCCGAGCATCGCCTGTTTCGCTTCATTGGAATAAGTGACGAAGCCGCGATCGACCACATCCGAGGAGCCTGCGATCTCGGTCAGCGCCCCGGCAACAAGCCCGCCGGTACAGGACTCAGCTGTCGCCACGCGTAGGCCTCGCGCCCGGCAGAGATCGAGAACGCGCCGCGCCTGCCGGCGTAGGTCGGCAGCGGTCGCACCGCGCGTCATCTTACGCCGACCACGGCAGGCGGATGGTCGCCGTCGCCATCGCGACAATGCCTTCGCCGCGTCCGGTGAAGCCCATCTTCTCGCTGGTGGTTGCTTTGATGGCGACACGGTCGGCGGCAATGCCGGCAATCTCGGCAATGCGCATGCGCATGGCGTCGCGATGCGGCGACACCCGCGGCGCCTCGCAGACCACGGTTACATCGAGATTGGCGATGATGCCTTTTCGGGCGCGCACGCGGTCGCAGGCGAATGCAAGAAAGCGATCGGACGACGCGCCTTTCCATTGCGGATCGCTCGGCGGAAAGTGCGAGCCGATATCGCCGTCGGCCAGCGCGCCAAGAATGGCATCGACCAGCGCATGCAGTGCGACATCGGCATCGGAATGCCCGGTCACGCCGTGCGAATGGGGAATACGCACACCGCCGAGCATGACATGGTCGCCGTCAACGAAAGCATGGACATCGAAGCCATTGCCGGTGCGGACATCGCCCAGCGCGGCGAGATGCGCCAGTTCGGCGCGTGCGAAATCTTCGTTGGTCGTCACTTTCACATTCCCGCTTTCGCCTTCGAACACGCTGACACGCTGACCGGCCCATTCCGCCAACGCGGCATCGTCGGTGAAACTATCCAGCCCCGCCGCCGCAGCACGCCGGTGCGCCTGCAAGATCAGATCGAAGCCGAACACTTGCGGCGTCTGCACCATGCGCAAGCGGTTACGGTCGAGCGTTTCGGTCACGATCGAACTCGCATCGATCTGTTTGACGGTATCGGCAACGGCGATGCCCGGAACTGCGGCGCCGGTTGCTTTTCCGGCAACGATGGCGCGGTCGATCAAGGCCGAAGTCAAGAACGGCCGTGCGGCGTCATGAATAAGAACGAGGGTAGGGGATCGGGGAGCAAGCGCCTCAAGCCCGGCGCGCACGGAGGCCTGGCGGGTCGCGCCACCCGGAACCGGCGCAAGAGTTTTCATATCCGTTTTCATATCAACCGTAGCAGCGCGAAATGTTTCGGCGTCGGCGCTGCCGATCACCGGCTGCACCAACCCGATGCCCGCATGCTCCAGGAAGGCGCGCAGCGTCGGCCGGATCATCGGCTCGCCGGCAACAGCGCGATATTGTTTGGGGATGCCGCCGCCGGCGCGCTCGCCGCGACCCGCTGCGACGATCACAGCGGCCACCAGATCTGTCATGAAGCACCTGATCTCAATTTAGGCAGTCGACACAGCGGCAATTCACAATCGATCTACAGCCGTCGATCCACAGCCAAGCAAGGGGCCACGCTAGGGCCATGGTTTAGCGCATGGCTTTAGCGCATGTCGGCGCCGCGTTGCAGCCGATTTCGCGACAGGTTCCGCGCCGATAGGAGAGGTTTGCCCGCCCGCCGGCCCAATGTTGACAGATTAGGGATATTGCAGTGCAGCACTTGCACTGCACGCCAATTTGGCTAAACTCTATGCAGATGCTTAATAGTGCCTATTGCGTGTGCATGCACCCTTTGGGCTGATAGGCGGTTCCTCTACTTGATGGCTAAATACCTGACTTCACATAGCTTCTGTCATGGCAACGGCGCCGACGGAAGCGGACTTTCGAGGACCGCGACATGAGCGCGGTGGAGCCATTGCTGACCTCTTCGGCGGCCGATGCAGTTTTGAACGCCCTGCCACATCCTGTCATCGTCGTGTCATCCGATGGGAAAGTGATTGACGCCAATGTCGCCGCAGAATCGTTCTTTGAAGTCTCGGTGTCGCACCTGCGGCGCCACCTGTTGCGCGACCTGGTGCCGTTCGGTAGCCCGCTCATCACGCTGATCGAGCAGGTGCGCCGCCGCGGCGCCGCCGTCAACGAATACAAAGTCGATCTCGGCACGCCACGCAATCCCGGCGACCGTCTGGTCGATTTGCATGTCGCGCCACTCCCTGAGCAACCCGACAATGTCGTGGTGATGCTGCAGGAGCGCACCATCGCCGACAAGATGGATCGCCAGCTGACCCATCGCGGCGCGGCGCGTTCGGTGATCGCGCTCGCCGCCATGCTGGCGCACGAGATCAAAAATCCGTTGTCCGGCATTCGCGGCGCGGCACAACTTCTCGAGCAATCCGTCGAGGACGACGACCGCACGCTGACGCGGCTCATTTGCGACGAGGCCGACCGCATCGTCAAACTCGTCGACCGGATGGAAGTGTTCAGCGACGAGCGCCCGATCGAGCGCGAGCCGATCAACATTCATGTCGTGCTCGATCACGTCCGCCGGCTCGCGCAATCGGGCTTCGCGCGCCATATCAAATTCCTCGAAGAATACGACCCATCGCTGCCGCTGGTTTTCGCCAATCGCGACCAGCTGGTCCAGGTGTTTCTCAATCTGATCAAGAACGCCGCCGAAGCGATCGGCGAGAATACGACCGGCGGCGAAATCGTCCTTTCGACGGCATTTCGTCCCGGCGTGCGCCTGTCGCTGCCCGGCGCTAATGCACGCATTTCGCTGCCGCTCGAATTCGGCGTGCGCGACAACGGGCCGGGCGTGCCCGAAGAATTGATGCCGCATTTGTTCGATCCGTTCGTCACCACCAAGCCGAGCGGATCGGGGCTTGGTCTGGCGCTGGTCGCCAAGATCGTCGGCGATCACGGCGGCATCATCGAGTGCGAGTCGCAGCCGCGGCGAACCATGTTCCGCATACTCATGCCAAAATTCACCGCGCCGAACAGCGGTGAGGGTGCCGAGCCGGACGGCGCCACGAAATCACAAGGGGATCATTGATGCCCGCGGGAAGCATTCTCGTTGCCGACGACGACTCGGCGATCCGGACTGTCCTTAACCAGGCGCTCTCGCGCGCCGGTTACGAAGTGCGCTCGACCGGCAATGCCGCAACGCTGTGGCGCTGGATCAGCCAAGGCGACGGCGATCTGATCATCAGCGACGTATTGCTGCCGGATGAGAGCGCATTCGATCTGTTGCCGCGCATCAAGAAATCGCGGCCCGATCTGCCGATCATCATCATGAGCGCGCAGAACACGTTCATGACCGCGATCCGCGCCTCCGAGCGCGGCGCCTACGAATATCTGCCGAAGCCCTTCGATCTGAAGGAACTGATCGCGATCGTCGGCCGCGCGCTGTCGGAGCCGAAGGAAAAGGCGCGGCAGCCGGCGAAGGTCGAGGATTTCGAATCCATCCCGCTGGTCGGCCGCTCGCCGGCGATGCAGGAAATCTATCGCGTTCTGGCGCGGCTGATGCAGACCGACCTGACGGTGATGATTTCCGGGGAATCCGGCACCGGCAAGGAACTGGTCGCGCGCGCACTGCACGATTACGGCAAGCGCCGCACCGGGCCTTTTGTCGCGATCAATATGGCCGCGATCCCGCGCGACCTTATTGAATCGGAACTGTTCGGCCACGAGAAGGGTGCCTTCACCGGCGCCAATACCCGCAGTTCCGGGCGCTTCGAACAGGCCGAAGGCGGCACGCTGTTTCTTGACGAGATCGGCGACATGCCGATGGAAGCGCAGACGCGGCTCCTGCGCGTGCTGCAGCAAGGCGAATACACGACCGTCGGCGGCCGCACGCCGATCAAAGCCGATGTGCGCATCATCGCCGCGACCAACAAGGACCTGCGGCAGCTCATTCAGCAGGGTCTGTTCCGTGAGGATCTGTTCTTCCGTCTCAATGTCGTGCCGCTGCGCCTGCCGCCGCTGCGCGAGCGCACCGAAGATATTTCGGATTTGATCCGGCATTTCTTCGCGCTGGTGGAGCGCGAAGGTTTGCCGCCGAAACAGATCGATCAGGCCGGGCTCGACCGCCTCAAGCGCCACCGCTGGCCGGGAAACGTGCGCGAATTGGAAAATCTGGCGCGGCGGCTGGCGGCGCTTTATCCACAGGAAACGATCACCGCGGCGGTGGTCGATGCCGAACTGGCGCAGCCGGCGCTGGTGGCGCCCGGCGAGAACAAAGGCGGCGACGAGAATCTATCGGGCTCGGTCGAGCGCTATCTCACACGATACTTCTCCGGCTTCGACGATGGCCTGCCGCCGCCCGGTCTCTATCATCGTATTCTTCGCGAGGTCGAAGGCCCGCTATTATCAGCCGCTTTGACAGCGACCCGTGGCAATCAAATCCGCGCCGCCGATCTCCTCGGCGTCAACCGCAACACGTTGCGCAAGAAAATCCGTGACTTGGATATCCAGGTCTATCGGACCAGCGGCAGCTGAGCGCAAAAGGCAGCGAAGCCAAGCGCTTGAGACAGAGCACGCGAACCTTCGCGGCTTGCTGGCGATGGCGGCAAAAGTCCCTCAATAGGGCGCCTAGTAATTGTCGCAATTGAGCAACATTGTTGTATAAAAGCATCACCTAGGTACCAACCTGGGTGGGACCTTGGGGACGGGCGGTTTCCGTTCGTCTGCAATTTTCCATTGCAATTCAAGCGGTCGTTGCGTCTCCGGGAAGTTTGAATGTCGACTGCCGAACAGCTCGCCCCGCTCGAACCGGTGGCTACAGCGCCGGCGCCACTCGGCTCACGGCTGACTGGCCCGATCGCGGATAGCATGGCGCTCCTGTCTGCGACGCTCACCCTCCTGGTGCTCTCGGGGATAACCCCGATCGAGCCGGTCCATGCCCTGGCGACCGCGCTCAATCTGCTGAACGCGCTCATTCACGGCAACCCAGCCCCCGCCGCGACGCCGACCGCGCTGATCCAGGCCGCGATCGTGGCTTTGCTGTTCGTCGGCAATATCGTGACCGACGCTCTGTTGCTGCTTGCGCCGACGCCGATGTCCTCGCGGCTGATAGGGGCCATCGCGCTCGGGCTGGCGCTGTTGTGGGCGACCGTCACGTTTCTGGTGCTCGGGGGGCTGACCTGGATCGCGCCCGTCGACGAGGTGGTCAAGCAGCTCCTGCTTGGCAATGGCGTCACCGGGATTCTCCTGCTCGCGATTATCGGGCGCGAAGTCTGGGTCGTCATCCAGGCACGGCGGCGCGGGCGCGCCGGCTCACGCCTGCATATTCAGATCGTCAGCCTGTTCGCGGTCATCGCCGCGGTGCCGACAATTCTTATCGCCTTGGTCGCATCGACGACGCTCGATCGCGGCCTCGATCGTTTCTTCTCGACGCGCACGCGCGCCATGATCGAGCAGTCACTGATTGTCGCGAACGCCTATGTGAACGAGCACGCCGAGGCGATCCGCGGCGAGGTTCTGGCCATGGCCTATGACCTCGGCCGCGCCAAGCCGGTCTTCGATCAGGATCGCGATCAGTTCCGCAAATTCCTCACCGCGCAGGCCACCGGCCGCAATCTCGCTGCCGCCATTATCATCAAGCCCGACGGTTCGACGGTCGAACGCGCCGACGTGACGATGGCGCCGAAAGTGGTACTGCCGTCGGCGCAACTGCTCAGCGAGACCACCGAAACCGATCCGCAGGTCGCGCTCATCCCCGAGGGCGATCACGTCGCCGCGGTCGTCAAGCTGCGCGGCTATGACGATATGTACCTCTATGTCGCCCGCCTGCTCGACCCGCGCGTGATGCAGCAATTGCGTGCAACGCAGGAGAACGTCGGCGAATATGCCAATCTCGAAGCGCGGCGGCTTGGCATTCAAGTCGCATTCGCCTTGATGTTTGCGGTTATCGCGCTGATCGTACTGTTGTCCGCGGCCTGGATCGGACTCGATTTCGCCAACCGGCTGGTGGCGCCGATCCGCCGGCTGATCGGCGCCGCAAACGTGGTCTCGACCGGCAACCTGAATATCCAGGTGCCGGTGCACCCGTCGGAAGGCGACCTCGCGCGACTGGGCGAAACCTTCAACAACATGACCCAGGAGCTGCGCACGCAGCACGAAGACATCGTGCGCGCCCGCGATCTCATCGACAGCCGGCGCCGGTTTACCGAAGCGGTGCTTTCGGGCGCCAGCGCCGGCGTCATCGGCGTCAATGGCGACGGACGGATTTCCATCCTCAACCGCTCGGCAGAGCGGCTGGTGGGACGGGTCGAAAGCGAAGTGCTCGGCCTGCCGCTCGCCGAAGTTGCTCCCGAACTCGCCGAGATTTTCCTGGCCGCGCGCAACGGCAATCAGCGCCTTGTCCAGCGTCAGGTCGCGGTGTCGCGCAATGGCCAGGAACGAAATTATTCGGTGCGCGTCACCAGCGAGCAGACGACCGAAGCCGAGCACGGCTATGTGATCACCTTCGACGACATCACCGAACTCGTTCTGGCGCAGCGGACGTCGGCCTGGGCCGACATCGCGCGCCGCATTGCGCATGAGATCAAGAATCCGCTCACCCCGATCCAATTGTCGGCCGAGCGGCTGCGCCGGAAATACGGCAAATCGATCACCGAAGACCCGGCTGTGTTCAATCAATGCACCGAGACGATCGTGCGCCAAGTCGATGACATCAGGCGCATGGTCGATGAGTTCTCGCGCTTTGCCCGCATGCCGAAGGCGGTGATCGCCGACGAAGACGTCGTCGAGACGGTACGGCAAGTGGTGTTCCTGTTGCGGGTCGCCCACCCGGATATCGACTTTCACGTCGAGCTGCCCGCGGAGGCCATGTCGGCGCGCTTCGACCGGCGGCTCATATCTCAAGCGCTGACCAACATCGTGAAGAACGCGACAGAGGCGATCGCCGCGGTGTCGCCGGCCGAGCTTGACCGCGGCCGTATCGTTGTCAGCGCGGCGCGGGACGGCAAGGACATCGTCATCGACGTCATCGACAACGGCATCGGTCTGCCGAAGGAAAACCGTGCCCGACTGTTGGAGCCTTATGTGACGACGCGCGAGAAGGGTACCGGCCTCGGCCTCGCCATCGTCAATCGCGCTTTGGAAGAACACGGCGGCAAGCTTGAACTGCGCGACGCGGCCGACAAAACGCCGGGTGCGCGCGGGGCGTGGATGCAATTGCGCTTTGTCGTCGAGCCGGTGAACGCGGCCGACGAAGCCGCCGAAACACGCACGGCGGCGGAATAACCAATGTCACGAAACTGATCGAAACCAAATGCCGGGTGAAAGAGACTTGCTGAACGAAACGAGCGGAAGACCGAATAATCGGCAGAACTGTTACAGGGCGGCGGTTTAACTATGGCATCCGATATCCTGATCGTCGACGATGAAACGGACATCCGCGAACTGGTCGCGGGCATCCTGCAAGACGAAGGTCATGGAACCCGCACGGCGCGCGACAGCGATGAAGCGCTGGCTGCCGTCGTCGCGCGGCGGCCCAATCTCGTCTTCCTCGATATCTGGCTGCAGGGCAGCCGCCTCGACGGCCTGCAATTGCTGGATGGGCTCAAGCAGGATCACCCTGAATTGCCTGTCGTGATGATTTCCGGTCACGGCAATATCGAAACCGCCGTTTCCGCGATCAAGCGCGGCGCGTATGACTTCATCGAGAAGCCGTTCAAGGCCGATCGTCTGTTGCTGGTGGCCGAGCGGGCGCTGGAAAATTCGCGGCTACGGCGCGAGGTCCGCGAGCTCAAACAATTCGCGCCACTCGCGGCCACTTTGGTCGGACACTCGCCCGCCGCCAATCAGCTGCGCCAGACGGTCGAAAAGGTCGCGCCAACCAATAGCCGCATCCTGATCGTCGGCCCCTCCGGCAGCGGCAAGGAGCTTGCCGCGCGCACCATTCACGGCCATTCGGCGCGCTCAGATGGGCCGTTCGTCGTCATCAACGCCGCCGCCATCACGCCGGACTACATGGAAGTCGAGCTGTTCGGCGTCGACGGCGGCAATGGCACAACGAGCCGCAAAGTCGGTGCGCTCGAAGAGGCGCATGGCGGCACGCTGTTCATCGACGAAATCGCCGACATGCCGCGCGAAACGCAAAACAAGATTTTACGCGTCCTGGTCGACCAAACCTTCCAGCGCGTCGGCGGCAACACCAAGGTCACGGTCGATGTGCGCATCGTGTCCTCGACCAGCCGCAATATCGAGGCCGACATCGCCGCCGGAAAATTCCGCGAAGATCTTTATCATCGTCTTTCTGTGGTGCCGATCCGCGTGCCCGGCCTCTCGGAGCGGCGCGAGGACATTCCCGAGCTCGTCGAATATTTCATGTCGCAGATTTCGCAGACCACGGGCCTGCCCAAGCGCAATGTCGGCGCCGACGCGCTCGCCGTGCTGCAATCGCACGACTGGCCCGGCAATGTCCGGCAGCTGCGCAACAATGTCGAACGGCTGATGATCCTCGCCGGCGGCGATCCCGAAGCTGTGATCACGGCATCAATGCTGCCGCAGGATGTCGGCTCGATGATTCCCAATATGCCGAACGGCAACGGCGGCGAGCACCTGATGAGCCTTGCCTTGCGCGAAGCGCGCGAAGTGTTCGAGCGTGAATATCTCCTGGCGCAAATCAACCGCTTCGGCGGCAACATTTCGCGCACCGCGGAATTTGTCGGCATGGAACGCTCGGCTTTGCACCGCAAGCTCAAGGCGCTGGGGATCGACTGATTTCGATGTCCCGGATCGCTTACGTCAACGGCCGCTACCTGCCGCTCGCCGACGCCAAGGTCCATGTCGAGGATCGCGGCTATCAATTCGGCGACGGCGTCTATGAAGTCTGCGAGGTGAGGGACGGGCGCCTTATCGACGAGCGGCGCCATCTTGAGCGGCTGCAGCGGTCGCTGTCCGAATTGCGCATTCACTTGCCGATATCGCTGCGCGCGCTGGATGTCGTTCTGCATGAGACCGTCCGGCGCAACCGCATCGGCTATGGCATCGTCTATCTGCAAATCAGCCGCGGTGTTGCGCGCCGCGATCACGCCTTTCCGACGGTGCCGGTCGAGCCCAGTATCGTCGTCACGGCGCGCCCGCTGAACCGGGCGCGCAATGAGGCGCTGGCCGAGAAGGGCATTGCCGTCGTCAGCGTGCCGGACAATCGCTGGGGCAGGGTCGATATCAAAACCATCGGGCTTCTGCCCAACGTACTGGCGCGGCAGACCGCTATCGAGCAGGGCGCCCGCGACGCCTGGTTCGTCGATCAGGACGGTGCCGTAACCGAAGCGGCTTCGGCCAATGCCTGGATCGTCACGGCGGCGGGTACGGTGGTGACACGGCCGGCCGACCACGCGATTCTCCGCGGCATTACCCGGACCGTGTTGCTCGACGTCATCAAGGCGCAGGGCCTCAAGCTCGAGGAACGCGCATTTACTTTAAAAGAGGCCTATGCGGCGCGCGAAGCCTTTATTACTTCGGCAAGCCAAATCGTCCTTCCCGTCGTGCGTATCGACGATCGTCCGATCGGCAATGGTGCGCCAGGCCTGCTGGCAACTGCGCTGCGCCGGGAATTTCACCGCTTCGCCGAGGCCAGCTAGGTCTGCCTCGGCCAGCCCAGGTTGCTTTTTCCGGCCGCATTGCCGCCAAGTTGGGCTTGCATCGGTCCCCGGGGCGATTTCTAATAGTCGGTCCTTTGGGTCCAAACGGCCCCGACTCGAAATATAAGGCCGAAAACGAGAGGACAGCCGAAGGCAAAAGAAACGACCCGCGGCATAGGGGTCCGCGGTACAAAAGAACGGAAAAACGGCAATGGCAGCCGAACGCGCACAAAACTTACAAGACACTTTCCTCAATCACGTCCGCAAAGCCAAAATTCCGCTCACGATTTTTTTGGTGAACGGTGTGAAGCTCCAAGGCGTCGTCACATGGTTCGATAATTTCTGCGTGCTGTTGCGTCGCGACGGGCATTCGCAGCTCGTCTACAAGCATGCGATTTCGACCATCATGCCGGGTCATCCGGTGCAGCTCTTCGAGGGCGCCGAGGAAGCGCCCTCCGGGGAATAGGTCTGTTTGGAGCCACGACGTCGCGACACGCGCACTGACCGGCTGAGCCCCAAGGACTCGGCAGACGGTCGTTCGACCGGCCGCGCGCTTGTGATCGAACCGGTGCTGCGCCGCGCCGAGGCACGCGCCGACGCCACCGACCGCACATCGGCCGCCAAACTCGACGAGGCAGTCGGGCTTGCCCGCGCCATCGATCTCGATGTCGCGCATTCCGGCATCGTCATGCTCGGGACGCTGCGCCCGGCGACCTATCTCGGCAAGGGCAAGGTCGAGGAAATTGCGGGCCTCGTCAAAAGCTTCGACGTCGGCATCGTGGTGATGGATTGCGCGCTCACGCCCGTGCAGCAGCGCAATCTCGAAAAAGAATGGAACGCCAAGGTTCTCGACCGCACGAGCCTCATTCTTGAGATTTTTGGCCGGCGAGCGCGAACCCGGGAAGGCGCGCTGCAAGTCGAACACGCGCATCTGACCTATCAAAAAAGCCGGCTGGTGCGGACCTGGACCCATCTCGAGCGCCAGCGCGGCGGCTTCGGCTTTCTCGGCGGTCCCGGCGAAACTCAGCTTGAAGCCGACCGGCGCATGATCGAGGAACGGCTTGCCAAGATCGAGAACGAACTGACCAAGGTCAAGCGCACCCGCGAACTGCATCGCGAAAGCCGCCGCCGCGTGCCGTATCCGATCGTCGCTCTGGTCGGCTACACCAATGCCGGCAAGTCGACGCTGTTCAATCGCATGACACGGGCAAGTGTGCTGTCGGCCGACATGTTGTTCGCGACGCTTGATCCGACGCTGCGCGCCGTCGATCTGCCGCATGGCGCGCGCATCATTCTTTCCGACACCGTCGGTTTCATCTCCGACCTGCCGACCATGCTGATCGCGGCGTTTCGTGCGACGCTCGAAGAGGTGATCGAGGCCGACGTGATCCTGCATGTCCGCGACGTCTCACACGACGACGCCGAAGCGCAATTGGCCGATGTCGAAAATATTCTGCGCCAGCTTGGCATCGATCCGCACAGTACCAGCGACAAGCGGTCCTTGATCGAAGTCTGGAACAAGATCGACCGGCTCGATCCGGCCGAGCGCCTGCGGCTGGAAAACATTGCCGAGCGCCGGCCGTTGGACGAGCGCCCGATCCTGGTTTCAGCGATCACCGGGGAGGGGATCGATACGCTCGACGCGGCGATCGAAGCGCGGCTTAGCGCCGGGCGGGTGCTGATCGAACTTAATCTCGATCCGGCCGACGGCGCCGGCGTCAGCTGGCTGCACCGCCACACCGAAGTGCTCCACAAAGGGCTCGACAATAACGGCCGCATCGCCATGACAGTGCGGGCCGATCCGGATCGTGCCGCGGCCGTGCGGGCGAAATTCGCCAACGCCTGACGCGCCCGCAGCGGTCATTCGCTTCTTTTAGCTTCGTCCCAGAGCGCGTCCATCTCGGCAAGTGTCGAGTCCTGTGGCGCCTTGCCTCGGGCCGCCAGCGCCCTCTCGATCGAGGCAAAGCGGCGCTCGAATTTGCTGTTGGTCGCGCGCAGCACCGCTTCCGGATCGGCGCGCAAATGGCGCGCAAGATTGACCGCGGCAAACAACAAATCGCCGACCTCGGCCGCGGCTGCCCCCACCCAACCCTCCCCCGCTTGCGGGGGAGGGTCAGGGAGGGGGTTATCGAGTTCGGCTTCGATCTCATCGGCTTCTTCACGAATCTTGCGCAGCACGGCGCGCGGGTCGTTCCAATCGAAGCCGACCTTGCTGGCCTTGGCCTGAAGCTTTAATGCGCGCGTCAGGGCAGGGAGCGTCACCGGCACGCCGGCGAGCGCGCCGTTTGCAGCATCGGTCTCGTTGCCAGCCGCCTTGTCTTGCTTCTCCTGCATCTTGATCCGATCCCACAAGCCTTCGACGGTCTGTGGACCGTGGGCCTGCAGTTCACCCGCCACATCGCCGAACACATGCGGATGGCGCCGGATCATCTTTTCGGTGATCGCTTGCACGACATCGCCGAAGCAAAACGCGCCGCGCTCCTCCGCCATGCGGGCGTGATAAACGACCTGGAGCAGGAGATCGCCCAACTCCTCCTTGAGATCGGCCATATCGTCGCGCGCAATTGCGTCAGCGACTTCGTAGGCTTCTTCGAGCGTGTAGGGCGCAATCGTCGCAAAATTCTGCGCCAGATCCCACGGACAGCCGGTTCCGGGAGTGCGCAGCGCCGCCATGATGTCGAGGAGGCGGCCGATATCGCGCGAAGGGGTCATGGATGGGAGATCCTGCGATTGCTGGCGGCGACCTTAGCAGACCCGGCTTCACCTTACGGACATGGAAAGTTGTGAGAAATGGTGAGGCCGCAGCGGAGTGGAATTACCTCCGAGCCATGTGCGTTTGCCACATTCGCTTCTTAAATTGAAATAAGCGGGACATCGGTTATGCCAATGATGGCTTACGTTCAATCGGCGGCCTTTCTCATTCTCATGGCGGCAGCACTGTTCGGCGGGGCGGGAACGCTCGCGATCCAGAGCTTCTGGATCTATCTGGCGATCTTCGCTGCCGTCATTGTTGCTTCCTTTGTCGGCCTCGATCCCGGGCTGTTGCGCGAGCGCATGCGTCCCGGCGGCCAGAAGCCGCCGGTAGCGCTGCGGCTGTTCTCGCTGGTCCTGTTCCTGCATTGGATTGTCGCCGGCCTCGACCGCGGTCGCTTCCACTGGAGCGACACCGTGCCGGTGTGGCTCGAGGCGCTCGGACTGATCTGTCTCGCGGCCGGCTACGCCGTCTGTTACTGGGCGATGTATGTGAACCGGTTTTTCTCTTCGGTCATCCGTATCCAGACCGACCGCGGCCAATACATCGTCGACACCGGGCCATACGCCTTCATCCGGCATCCAGGCTATTTCGCCGGCGTGGTGATCCTGCTGTCGAGCGGCATTGCGCTCGGCTCCTGGCTCGCCTGGGCGATCCTGATCGTCGCAAGTCTGCCGTTTTTGCTGCGTCGCGCGATTAATGAAGACCGAATCCTGCAAACCGATCTGCCGGGCTATCGCGACTATGCGGCGCGTGTGCGCTGGCGGATCTTGCCGGGCGTTTGGTGAGGTAGGGTCGGCGCTTGGCGCCAACAGCTCATCGAGCGTTTCACTAAGCCGAGCCCGGCACCTGGATCAATGCTAGTCTGATTCGCATAAGACATATTATGGAACATGAAGCCATATGGCTGGTATCATTGGGCATCCGCAACAGTGATCGTCAGGCCGTCGAATGCCGGCACCACATTGACCGGCAATTTGCCGCGCAGAACCTCGTAGTCCAGATCGGCGTGCAGATTGGTCAGGACGGCGCGGCGCGGCTTGAGCCGCTCGATCCAGCCGAGCGCATCGGACAGCGACAGATGGCTCGGATGCGGCCGGTAGCGCAGCGCATCGAGAACCCAGACATCGAGATCGGCCAGAGCGCTCACGCTTTCCGGCGGGATGGTGCTGACATCGACCGAATAAGCGAAGTTGCCGAAGCGAAAGCCGAGCGAAGCGATGTCGCCATGCTCCTGCAAAACCGGCAGCGCCGTGATGGCGCCGCCCTCTCCCGCGATGGTCACCGGCTCGCCGGCGATGAGCCGATGCTCGGTCACGATCGGCGGGATAGTCGCTGCCGGGCGGCGACGTGAAGCAATAGCCGAATTTGTGGTTCAGCGATGCGCCGGTCACAGCGTCAAGATAGACGTCGACGCGGCGACGGCGCTTCATGAACAGCGCGCGCAGGTCGTCGATGCCGTGGGTGTGGTCGGCATGGTCGTGCGTATAGAGCACGCCATCGATCCAATCGACGTCGGCATCGAGCAGCTGCTCACGCAGATCCGGCGGCGTATCGACCAGCACGCGCGTGACGCCACCGTCGCTTTGCCGCTCGACCAGGATGGAGGTGCGCCGGCGCCGGTTCTTCGGATTGGCCGGATCGCAATCGCCCCAGCCCAAAGCCGGCCGGGGCACGCCGCCGGAGGAGCCGCAGCCGAGAATTGTGATTTTCAAGGTCATTCTGGCTTTCAGGCGGCGGCAGTTGCCGGGCGGGGCACTTTGGAAAAGAGACGGAAGAAATTGGCCGTGGTCTGCTGCGCGATCTCGTCGAGCGTGACGCCGCGGGTTTCCGCGAGCACTTTTGCGGTTTCCACGACAAAGGCCGGCTCGTTGCGTTTGCCGCGGAATTTTCCCGGCGCAAGATATGGCGCGTCGGTCTCGACCAGAATGCGGTCGGCCGGCAACGATGCAGCGATCTCGCGCAAAGCGACCGAATTCTTGAACGTCAGGATACCAGTGAACGAAATGTAGAGGCCGAGCGCAATGGCGCGGCGGGCGAGGTCGGGGCCGCCGGTAAAACAATGAAGCACAGCCGGGAAGGCGCCCTTCCCCGTTTCCTCTTCGAGAATGCGCGCTGCATCGGCATCGGCCTCGCGCGTATGAATAACGAGCGGCAAACCGGTTTCGCGCGCGGCGGCGATATGGTTGCGAAAGCCGCGCTCCTGCGCGTCGCGCGGCGAATTGTCGTAGTGATAGTCAAGCCCGGCTTCGCCGAGCGCGACGATTTTGGGCGACTTGGTATAAGCGACCAGATCGTCCGCCGTCACATCGAGCTCTTCATGGGCATTGTGCGGATGCGTGCCGACCGAGCAATAGACTTCAGGAAAGCGCTCGGTGATCGCAGTCAGTTCAGGCAGACGCTTAACGCGCGTCGAGATCGTCACCATGCGCTCGATGCCGGCCGCCCGCGCGCGCGCCACCACCGCGTCGAGCTCGTTGACGAAATCCGGGAAATCGAGATGGCAATGGCTGTCGACGAGCATCTGTTATCTGTTCATTGCGCCGCTTGGCTCCCGGGCTCAACATAGCGCGGAAAGACCGGCGCCGGCGCCGGCAGCGCCGCGCCTGCGACAATACGATGTGCGCCGCCGAGATAAGCGAACGCTCGCTCGCTCTCTGGGATCGCCAACAGATCGAGCAATTTTGCCGCCGATGTGGGCATGAACGGCAGTGCGAGAATGCCGACCTGACGCAACACCTCCGCGGTGACATAGAGCACGGTGCCCTGCCGCGCCGGATCGGTCTTGGCCAGTGCCCAGGGCGCCTCGCCGGCAAAATAACGATTGGCCTCCGCCACCACGGCCCACACGGCATTGAGCACCTGGTGGAGCTGCTGCGTCGCCATGGCCTCGCGCGTTTTGCCGATCATGGCGTCCGCCGCAGCGAGAATGGCCTTGTCGTTGCCACTGAATGCGCCGGGCTTCGGCAGCGCGCCGCCGAACTGCTTGCCGACCATGGTCAATGAGCGTTGCGCCAGATTGCCGAGATCGTTGGATAGATCGGCGTTGATGCGGTTGACGATACCTTCGTGGCTGTAATTGCCGTCCTGGCCGAACGGCACCTCGCGCAGCAGAAAATAGCGCAGCTGATCGACACCATAAGCGTCGGCGAGCGCAAACGGATCGATTACGTTGCCGACCGATTTCGACATCTTCTCACCGCGGTTGAAGAGAAAGCCGTGGGAGAATACGCGGCGCGGCACCGCAATGCCCGCCGATATCAGGAAGGCCGGCCAATAGACCGCGTGGAAGCGCACGATGTCCTTGCCGATCACATGCAGATTGGCCGGCCAGAATTTCTTGAATTTCTCCGATTCCGTATCGGGATAGCCGACCGCGGTGATGTAATTTGTCAGCGCGTCGACCCACACATACATGACGTGCTTGGGATCGCCCGGCACCGGCACGCCCCAGTCGAAGGTGGTGCGCGAAATCGAGAGATCCTTCAGGCCGCCACGCACGAAGCTTGCAACCTCGTTCATGCGCTCTCTGGGCAGCACGAAATCGGGCACGTCGCTGTAGAGCTTGAGAAGCCGGTCGGCAAAAGCGGAGAGCCGAAAAAAGTAGCTCTCCTCCTCCACCCATTCGACCGGCGTGCCCTGCGGACCGAGCCGCTGGCCTTTGTCGTCAAGGCGCGTCTCGCCCTCGTCGTAATAGGCTTCGTCGCGCACCGAATACCAGCCGGCATATTTGTCGAGATAAATGTCGCCGGCCGCCTGCATTTTCTCCCAGATCGCGATCGACGCCGCGTAGTGGCGCGGCTCGGTGGTACGGATGAAGTCGTTGTTCGAGGCTTCAAACTTCTTTGCCATCGCCGCAAAACGCGGCACGTTGCGTTCGACCAGCTGGCGCGGCGTCAGCTTCTCTTTCGCCGCCGTCTGCAGCATCTTGATGCCGTGCTCGTCGGTGCCGGTGAGGAAATAGACGTCATTGCCATCAAGCCGCATGAAACGGGCGATGGCGTCGGTGGCGATGAGCTCGTAGGCGTGGCCGATATGCGGCGCGCCGTTGGGATAAGCGATCGCGGTCGTGATGTAATAGGGCTTTCCGGGCATTTGGCGTCCAACCTCTGGCGGGTTGGTATCAACCCCGCGTAGCCTCGGCAAGCAAGCCGAAAACATTGAAAATCAGCGGCTTGCGCTCGAGATTGTAGGTTTCGGCGTCACGCACGGCGGCGTTCACCTGCTGCCAGGCGTCCGCCAATCGATCAAGCCGCCCGATATCATTGGCGCCGCCGTGAAGCCGTCGCGACAGCCAGACATTGACGGTGTCGACAAAGGCGGTCAGCGGCTGCGGATCCGTTCCAGCGAGCGCCTCGCCCAGCGCGTGCAGCGCCTTGGCATCGAGCGCCGGCAGGCGCTCAAGCATGGCAAGCGCCTGATGGCGGAGCACCAAGGCGCCCTCGTCCATCAGCGACAGCGCGCGCGCGACACTGCCTTCCGCGGCTGCAGCCGCGGCCACCACTTGCGGATCGCCGGCCTCCGCGCCGGTCGCCGCAGCAGCGGCTTGCGCAACATCGGCATCGGCGAGCGGCCGCAAGGTGAGGATGCGGCAGCGCGAGCGCAATGTCGGCAGGACCCGCGCCGCGGAGTGGCTGACCAGAAGCAACAGCGCGCGCTGCGGCGGCTCCTCCAGCACTTTGAGAAGCGCATTGGCGCCGGCACGATTGAGCTCATCGACGGCATCGACAATCGCGACCCGCCAGCCGCCCTCGCCCGCCGTCGAGCCGAAAAACGCAACGGTGCGCCGGATATCGTCGACCGCGATCTGCTTATGCAACACGCCCTTGTCGTTGAAGGTACGCTCGAGAATGAGAAGATCAGGTTGCGCCTGCGCGGCGATGCGGCGCGCGACCGGATCGCTGGCGTCGACACCAAGCGAGCTAGCCGTTGCGACTTCGCGCGCGTCGGGATCCGGATGCGCGAGCACGAACCGCGCCATCCGGTAAGCAAGCGTGGCCTTGCCGATACCTTGCGGGCCCGCGATCAGAAAGGCGTGCGGCACGCGGCCGGAGCGATAGGCCGCAAGCAGCGCCGCTTCGGCCGCGGCGTGGCCGAACAATTCCGTCGTGATGCGCGGATGCGGTACCTCGTCGATATCGTCGTCGTCGGTCGCGGCGCGCGGGCTCATGATCAGGCGCCGACCTCATGACGCCGGACATTGCCGACAAGCGGCGCAGTGACCGGATCAAGTCTCGAGCCGACGGTGTTCCAGATTTGACGCGCCACGGCCTCTCTGCCGCCGTTCGCGTCAACAACGACACAGCGCTGCGGCTCCTCGGCCGCGATCGCCAGATAGGCCTCGCGGAGCTTCTGGTGGAATTCGACGTTCTCAGATTCGAAGCGATCCGCCACGGCCTTGCCGCGGCGCTTTCTGGCGCGCGCCATTCCGACCTCGACCGGGATGTCCAACATGATGGTGAGATCGGGCAACAGATCGCCGACGGCGACACGCTCCAGGCCTCTGATCAGACGATGGTCGACCTGCCCGAGAATGCCTTGATACACCCGCGTCGAATCGACAAAGCGGTCGCAGATCACCCATTTGCCGGATTCGAGCGCCGGCAGAATGGTGCATTGGACATGGTCGTCGCGCGCGGCGGCGAACAGCATCGCCTCGACGTCCGGCCCGAGCGGCTTTGCCGCGCCGGACAACAAAACATGGCGGATGATCTCAGCACCAGGCGAACCGCCGGGCTCACGGGTCAATTGCACGCGGTGACCGAGCGCCTCGAGCCGCAGCGCCAGCATGGCGGCCTGGGTCGATTTCCCAGTGCCCTCCCCGCCTTCCAAAGTGATGAACTTCCCGCGCATCGGCAAAACACTTTCAGGGCCGCCCAGATTCGCTTCTGGCGCCAAAGCCACTCGCGTCTGGCACAAAGCCATCTGAATCAGATATTTACCGAAACGTCCTTAGAGAAAAACTGAGGCAGGATTCGGCCAGACCTTGCCAATATAGGCCGCCATGCCTCGCCGCGCACCCGCTCCGCCCGGCGCTGTGGAAGATCACAGCTTGCCGACGCCGGCACGAAACAGGCCGATCATCAGCTCCGTCGCGCCATCCATGGCGCGCTGCGACATGGTCCCGGTGCCGACATCGTCGGCCGCCTGCAGCGGCACTTCGAGCGCAACATTGTCGCCGCGCCACACTCGAAGCTTGCCGATAGGTTGGCCCTTGGTAACCGGCGCCGGCACCGGCCCGCTATAGACGACGCGGGCGGTGAGCCGATCATTGGTATTGCGTGGCATCATCAAGCTGACGGTGCCGGGCCCGACCAACGGAACATAGCCGGTGTCGCCACCGAACACTTTGGCCGCGCCAATGGTTTGACCTTCAGCAAACAGGATTTTGGTTTCAAAGCCGTGGAAGCCGAAATCCAGAAGCTTCTTTGCCTCGTCGCCGCGTTCCTTGTCGTTCTTGGCGCCGCTGAGTACGACGATGAGCCGGAAATTGTCCTGCAGCGCCGATCCGACCAGGCTATAGCCGGAATCAGGCGTCTCTCCGGTTTTCAGCCCGTCGGCACCGATGCCCATGCTCAACAGCGGATTGCGATTCTCCTGGCGAATATTGTTCCAAGTGAAATCGCGGGCGGCGAAATAGGGATAGAATTCCGGATAAGTCTGCATGATATAGCGCGCCAGCTCGGCCATATCGCGCGCGGTGACATGCATATTCGGATCGGGCAGACCGGTCGAATTGGTGAAGACCGAATTCTCAAGCCCGATCTCTTTGCCGCGCTTGGTCAGCATGGCGCCGAAACTACCTTCGTTGCCGGCGAGTGCCTCGGCGATGGCGATACAGGCGTCGTTGGCGGAATCGACAACAATGCCCTGAATGAGGTCGGACAGTTTGATCCGGCTGTGGATCGCGGCGAACATGGTCGAGCCGTGCGACGGCGCCCCGCCCTTGCGCCAGGCGTTCTCACTGATGATGTACTCGTCGTCGAGCTTGATGTGGCCCTGCTTGATCTCATTGAATACGTATTCGAGCACCATGAGCTTGGCGAGGCTTGCCGGCGCGAACGGCTGATCGCTGTTCTTCTCGAACAAAAAACTATTGCTGTCGGGATCGAGGAGCGCTGCCGAGGCGCCTGCCGTCTGAAACCCTTCGCTCTTGGTGGTCGCCGGCGCGGCATGCGCCGACGGCAGCGCGTCAACTGCGACGGCGCAAACGGCGAGTGCGGCGGCTAGCGTGCCGATCGCGGCTGTGGGCCATCGCCTCCTCCAAACTAAGCCGCGATGTCCCTTCACCCCCCTCGCCTCCGTCTCAAGCCTGCACGTGTTATTTTCGCAAAAGTTAGCCGCAGAACCTGCGCGGCGAAGTCTCTATCACCGCCCGGCACTAAAATGTCACGTCAATCCATGCCGCTCAATTCATGCCGCTCTGACCCAATCGGATCAGTAGAGCCCGCGGCCGTTGAGGATTTGCACCGTATCGTCGCCATTCGGTGACGCGTCGGCATCAGACAACGAACGGCCGATCGAGCCGGTGCTGGCGATGCGGGCGCGAGACGGCACGGTCATCGCCAGCGGCACGATTCGCGTCGCGGCGGCAAGCTTGACGGCGCCCGGCACGGGCGCCGGTTCGTCCTGGCGCAAGGTGGCCTCGAGCAGACGGTCGTCCGAACCGTCAAGCTGCGCCGGCCCGACATATTCGACGCGCACCATGGTGGTGCCGCGATCGATGAAGCCCAGGAGTTGGGCCGCGTGCTTCGAGACGTCGAGAATGCGGTTGGCGGCATAGGGGCCGCGGTCATTGACGCGCACGATCAACGAGCGGCCGTTACGCAGATTGGTCACCCGCGCATAGCTCGGCAGCGGCATGGTCGGATGCGCGGCGGAGATGGCGTTAAGGTCGAAAATTTCGCCGTTCGCCGTGGAACGACCGTGGAAATCGTCGCCGTACCAGGACGCCAGTCCCTCGGCGCGATAGTGCGGATCGAGCTCGGGAACATAGAGCCTTCCGGCGACCATATAGGGTGAGCCGACGCGATAGACGCCGCCACCCTTGGGTACCGGATCGCCGGCATCGACCAGGCGCGCGCTCGCGGCGACGCCGTAACGCGGATCGATTTTGCTGTTATCGGCGCAATGCGCGAGGAAAAGGCAGAGTACGGCGCTGGCCGCAACCGGGCCTAGCCGCCTGCGCACGCCGATGAACGCAATGTACTCGACAGCCGCGCGTACCCGACGCCGCATAGTCCCCATCCCACCCGGAAAGATATCTGATTCCAGCGTGGTAAGATTGTGGCCAAAATGGGCGCACGCGAGCCGATAGTGAATAGACCATTGCGACCGGAGCGTTTTTCGCCCTGTCGCGTCGCGGTGGCGGCATCGGTTCGCGTCCGCGGGAATAGCGACCACGGCGGCGGCAACTTGGACAGCGTGGTCAAATTTTCAGATTTTCCGGGTAGCTTTACGCTTCGGCTCGATCTAATCCGAAGCCGCGTGGAAGGGTGGCCGAGTGGTTTAAGGCACCGGTCTTGAAA
>CAVUNZ010000019.1:0-23474 GCA_963742975.1 uncultured Alphaproteobacteria bacterium
CCGCTCAAATCGGCAAGTTCAGAGAACGCCGCGCGCGATCAATTGGCCGACGCCGTCAATTCGCGGCCATAGTCAAATAAAGGCCATAGTCAATTCGCAGCCATGGGCCCGAACCAGTTGAACCGGTAGTTCACGCCAAGCTGTGGCCTGAAGCAGGCCGTTATTCGCCGGCGTGACATTTCGCGCCGCGCGTCCCGGCGAACCAATCTCGTCTTAAATCGTTGCTATTGGGTAGCGTGAATCGCGCTGTTGAAAGGCGTGCCTGACGCGCGTTTTCTGCGCGGATGGCACTTTGTTGTTCTCGGAAGGAGATAAGGATGCGTTGCTCACGCGCCATCTTGATGTCGCTCATCGCCGTCTCGCTCGCCGGCGGGATTGCGCAGGCGCAAACTCAGACGCCGTCAAGCGCCGCAGCCAATCAATCGCTTTCGGCACAGGCGTCGCAGACCGTTACCGATGTGTCGAAATGGACCCACAGGCAATGGAACGCCGCGAAGGCGAAATGGGTCGAGGAAAAAGACGCTTGGAACGGCTGCCAGACGCAGGCAAAGGCGCAAAACCTCTCGGGCCGCAAAAGCTGGCAGTTTCTCTACGATTGCATGACCAAGAGCTGAGGAAGAGCCAAGAGCTTTTGGCGTCTAGTGCAACCCGCCGATCAGCCGGTCGCTATTGGCGTGCACGCAATCGCGCAGCGGCGAATAGGCCCGCTCGGCGGCAACCATGAAGCCGAGCCCGTCCGACAAAGCGCGTTCGGCGGCGATGCCGGCGGTTGTGAAAGCCATGATCTTTTCCGTCACCATTTGCGCCGCTTCGTCGACGGCGTTCGGCGCGCCGGACGCAAACAGAAAAAGTCGCGCCGACATCACGCTTTGCGCCTCGCAGGTGAAGCGCATCGCCTCGATCATATTGTCCCAGAAATCGTCCATAGGAAGCCTCGAATCGGCACGGTGTGCGCGAGGAGAGGCGCCTTCGTCCGATCGGGTGAGAATTGCGCAACTTTTCTAAAATTGCCGCCGCAAAAGCCCTAAAATTGAATTGATCGAAGTAAGCTTCGTTTGCATGCTCGTCGCGGTGAAGTCGGCAAGATCTCTTCACGCCACACACGAGATGGCAGTCCTCCTTCGAACCGGCCGCGAACAAGAGCCAGGACGAACTCATCCAGCGTGCGGGAAACTTCAGCTCATATTGCTCCGCACCGATGCTGCACCGCGACGCGCCTTAAGCTTTGATCTCGTGCCGCATCGTGCAGTGCTGCGCCGCACTTATATTGCGCTGCGCCCCAGAATTATTGCGCCGCACGGCTGCCGTCTTGCATCGGGCCGGTCGAGGGATCACAAGTGTGTATTGATCTAACGCAATGTGTCGCGTTGCGGACTGTGCGCGAGTTCGTCTCGGCGCAACAACAAGCCGCCGCTGCCGGGTTCCGGAAGATTGCGGCGCAGACAACAAAAACGAGGAGAAACGCTCATGGCCATGCCGCAACACACGCCGCTGCACCAGCAAACCTCGCCTGACACGACCGGTGCGTCGAACGAAATGGTGAAGCTCATTCGCAAGCTGCGCTGGATCGGCATGGACGAAGAGGCGCAGAAGCTGCAGCGGGAGCTCACGTTGCGCGAGGCGGCGCCTGCCGACAGCGTTGTGGCGACGCCGCACGAAACCGATTGATCGCGCGCCGGCTGCCATTGAGAAAAAAACGTCAAACAAAAAAGGTAGTTGGAGGACGTTCGTCGGCAAAGGAGAGATCGCCATGCAGGTGTTGATGGCCGTCGGGTTCCTCGCACTGGTCTGGGTGCTGGTGCTGTTGGGCTCGATCTATTTCAATAAGAACGTGGTGTAAGCCGCAACTTGTGGCCAGCGGCGACGTTATTTCAGCGCCGGCAGCGGCGCTGTGTCCGTTTCAGCCGACGGTCGCCGGCGTTTTCGCCAACGCCTGCATCAAATCCAGATAAAGCTCATCGACATCTTCGAGGCCTGCGGAAAAGCGCAGCAGGTCACCGGGGCAGGGTGAGCCGTCGCCCTCGATGGAGGCACGGTGCTCGATCAGGCTCTCGATGCCGCCGAAAGATGTCGCCCGCTTCCACAGGTTCACCGATGCGGCAACGGCGATGGCCGCGCGCTCTCCCCGTTTGATGCGGATCGAAAACACGCCGCCGAAACCGCCGCTCATCTGCCGCAGCGCCGTGTCATGCCCGGCGTGCTGGGCGAGGCCGGGATAAAGAACCTGCGCGATCGCTTCATGCCCGACCAAGCGTTCGGCGAGGGTGGCCGCGGTCTTGGCCTGGCTGCGCACCCGGATGTCGAGCGTGCGCATGCCGCGCATCAAAAGCCACGCATCGAACGCGCCGAGCGCATTGCCGAGTTGCCCGCGCAAGGCGCGAATGCGCGACCACAATTGCCCGTCGCGCGCCGTGGCGAGCGCGCCGGCCACGACATCGGAATGACCGTTGAGATACTTCGTCGCCGAATGCATCACGATGTCGGCGCCGAGCGCGAGCGGGCGGGTGAAGACCGGCGTCGCGACGGTGGAATCGACACACAAAATCGCGCCGGCCGCATGCGCAATCTCCGAAATCGCGGCGATGTCGGTGATGGTCCATAGCGGATTGCTCGGCGTCTCGATCCAGAACAAGCCGGTCTCACCCGGTTGCACCGCAGCGCGTACCGCGTCGAGATCGGACGTCTCGATGAAGCTCACGCGGTGGCCGTAGCGGCCAATCTCGCGCAGCCAGGAGCGGAAGCCCCAATACATCACTTTCGAGGCGATGATATGCGTCGGCTTTTCGAGTGCGAGGAATACACTGCTCGCCGCCGCCATGCCGGAGCCGAACAGGAATGCCTCCTCGGCGCCCTCCAATTTGGCGATCAAATCCTCGGCCTGTTGCACGGACGCATTGTCGGTACGGCCATAGACGTAGCCCGCCGGATAGCGGTTGTCGGGATCGCGCAGGAACGTCGAAGACATGTGAATCGGCTGCGTGATCGCGCCGGTGATTCGCTCCCGTGCTCCGGGCGTCTGGGCCACCAGAGTTTTCGTCGTCAATGGCGCCTTTGTCTGATCGTCCATGCGCAACCCGTGTCCGGTGATTCCCGGTAAAATAAGCGCTCAAATCGACGGAAAAATGATCGAGCAATAAGGGCATCACACAAAGAATGAACCCGCCGCAGCATGGCAGGTTCCGGGAACCCTAGTACATGGATTGCAGCCCGAGACTGGATCACATTCGCTTGCGCAGCCTGTGAACGGCGGCGGCCAGTCTTGTCACCGCAGGATCACAAATGCGGTGTCCGCGGCCGGGCGCGAGCCGTCTCAGCGGCTTCGTCTCGGTGGATATCGTCTCAGCGCGCAAGTCAGCTCAGCGGGTATGCCTGAGCAACACCATCGAAATTGCCGGCACATAAGTGATCACCAGCAACGCCAGAAAATTCACCACCACGAAAGGCAGCACGCCACGATAGATCATGCCCATCGGCGCGTTGAAGATGGCGCGCGCGGCGAACAGGTTGAGCCCGAACGGCGGCATATAGAGGCCGATCGAGAGGTTCACGGCCATGATGATGCCGAAATGCAGCGCGTTGATCCCTGCGGCCTCGACCACCGGCAAGAGCAGCGGCGTCAGGATCAGGATCGCGGCCGGCGGCTCGAGGAAGCTTCCGGCGATCAATAGCCCGACATTGACGAAGAGCAAGGTTTGCCAATTCGGCAAATGCATCGCGCTGACGGTGGCGATGAGATTTTGCGGAATGCCGCTTGTCGTCATCAGCCAGGAATAGACGCCGGCGCCGGTGACGATAATGAGGATTTGCGAGATCAGAATGGCCGAGGACACGACGATCTGCCACAATTCGGCGAGCCCGATCTCGCGATAGATGAACATCGCGACGAACAGCGAATAGACCACGGCGACGCCGGCCGCTTCGGTCGGCGTGAACACGCCGCCATAGATGCCGCCGAAAATCACGACAATGGTGCCGATCGCCCAGCTCGCGTCTTTGGTCGAGGCCCAGATACTCTTCCACCGCGCCGGTTCCGACAGCGGCACCATTTTGATCTTGGCATAGATCAGCACATAGGCCGCATCGACCAGGCCGATGAGAAGGCTCGGCAGAATGCCGGCGGTGAAAAGCTTGATCGCCGAGACCTGCGCCGACATGGCATAGAGAATCATCGAGATCGACGGCGGAATGATCACCGCAACCGCGCCGGATGACGTGATCAGCGCAATGGTGAAGCGCTCCGAATAGCCGTGCTTGGTCAGTGATGGAAACAACAGCCGGCCGATAGCGACTACGGTGCCGACCGAGGTATGCGCCATAGCGCCGAACAACTCTGACGAGGCGACCGTCGTCACCGCGAGCGAGCCGCGTACGCCGCCGACGATGGAGACGACCCAGTTGACGACACGGTTGGCGATGCCGCCGCGGCCCATGATCTCGCCCGCCAGCACGAAGAACGGCACCGCGAGCAGCGGGAAATTGTCGAGGCTGCCGAACATATAGGTCTGGATCGCCTGCAGCGGCGCATGCGCGACAAAGACGATGGCCGTCAGCGACGTGAGCAACAGCACGACAAAGATCGGCAGACCGAGAAGCAGAAGGATCGCCGGCAGGAGGAAATAGACGAAGCCCGCCAGCATTTCAGTGCCCGGCCCCGGCGTTTGTGTCGCGGCTCGAAATCACGTCGTCGTGACGCACGCCCTGCAGCAAAAGCCGCACGGCAATCAGCACTGCCATCAGCAGCAGGCCGAGCGGCACCGCGGCCTGCGGGATAACCAGCGGGATATTCGCGGAAGCGCTCCGCTGATCGAGCTCGCTCAGCATGGTCAGAACCGGCCAGGCGAAGACCGCAAGCGCGATGCAGGTTGCAACGGTGACCAGGTCGGCGAAGACCTCAAACGCGGTGCGCAGCCGCTCCGGCAATTGCGACACCAGAACATCCATGCGGATATTGCGCCCCATCCAGCCGACCGGGCCGGCGGCGAAAAAGACGCAGCCGATCATCAGGAACAGCATCGCTTCCTCGGCCCAGAACAACGATACCGAGAAGAAATAGCGGCCGATGATATTGGCAAAGTTGATGGCGACGCTCGCGATCAGCATCGCACTCGCGGCGACCCGCAGCGCCGCCGTGAGCGCTGCGGCCGATCGCCGTAGCATTTCGCGCATGTTCAGTTCTTCGCCGCCGCGGCGCGGACCATTTGCAGCATGTCGTGCACCGCCGGCTGATCCTTGGTCACGGCGTCGCCGACCGGGTCGAGCAGCGTCTTCAGCTGCGCGAGGTCCTCGGGCGAAAGCATATGTACGGTGCCACCGAGCGCGGTCCAGTCGTTCTCGAGCTTTTTGGTGAAGTCCACTTCCCACGCTTGCGTCTTGGCCTGTACTGCGGCGCCGGAATCGACGACGATTTTCTGCAGGTCCGGCGGCAACGTATCGAGCCAGGCCTTGCTGACGACGGCGAGCGAGATGATAAAAGTGTCGTTGGTCACGGTGACGACCTTGAGCAGGTCGTTCATCTTGAAGGCGACGAAGACCGAGAGGCCGGAAATCGTGCCGTCGATGGTGCCCTGATCGAGCGCCGGCACGACATCGGACAGCGGCATGCCAATGCCAGTGGCGCCGAGCTTCGCCATTTTCTGCCGCTCCATCTCGGTGCCGTTGATGCGCAGTTTCTTGCCGCTGAAATCGGCGAGCTTCATGATCGCGTTCTTGGCGCCGTAGTCGGCGGCGCCGAGATCCTCGGTGGCGATTCCGACCATGCGCTTTGCCGTCGCCAGATCGAACACCGCTTTCTGTACGGCGGGATCGTGGACGGTCGCCGCCGCGTTGGCTTCGTTGCGGAACAGCATTGGGGTCGAGAACACGCCGAACCGCGGGTCGAGCCCGACGAAGAAATCGACCGGCCCGACATAGCCCTGGATATTGCCGAGTTGCACGCCCTCGATCTCGCGCGGGATCGGGCCGAGCTGGCTCGCCGGATAGATCTGCACCTCGATGCGGCCGCCGGAGGCCTTTTCGACTTCTTCCTTGTAGAACTTGATGAACTGGTGCTGCGTTTCGTTGATGGTCGCGGTACCGACCTTCATGACGAAATCCGCGGCCCGAGCCGGCGGGGCGAAGGTAAAGCAGTTTACCAGATAGATCAGCGCCGTAGCGGCGATACCCGCAAGCGCGTTGCGGGCGCTAATCATGCGCAAAACAGCCATTGTTCCCATCCCCAAGGTCTTGTCTTAAGTGCCGCGTCTTTTGACGCGTGCCGCTTGTTCGGCCGCGCTTTTTGCCGCGCGTTCCGCGCTCAACTATAGAGGTCCGGCACCGCTTGCCAAGCGGTCTTTTGCCGCCACGGCCGGCGCAATATCGCGCTTCGGCCCGCCCCGGGCCATGGCTGATTGTCAGTGCCCGCCCCGTTTGCAATCGCGCCGTCAATCAAATACCTCAGACGCCGGAACCACATGACTTGACGGTTACGATTGCTGAAATTGATTAGATCACTCGCCGCCATATCGTATCGAAGCCTGCCTGATCCAAATGCTCGCTCCGGTCGTAACGGCGGGCATGCAGATGCTGGGCTCAAGTCGCTGGCCGCCATCGCCGCCGATCTTCCCGGGGACAGTCCGGGATCGTCCTGTGGCGGGTCGCAGCACGCGCATGCGTGATGAGGGCAACACAGCGACGGCGAGGGATAACGAGCCGGCTCAGTTGATCGGCGCTATCGCGCAACGGCGCGACCGGTCGGCCTTTGCCGCCTTGTTCGCGTTCTATGCGCCACGCATCAAAACCATGTTGCTTCGCATGGGCACAGGCGCCGAACTCGCCGAGGATATCGCGCAGGAGACGCTGCTCTCGGTCTGGCGCAAGGCGGCGCAGTTCGATCCGGCGCGCGCCGGTGCTTCCGCCTGGGTCTATGCGATCGCGCGCAATCTGCGAATCGATCGCTTGCGCCAGGATCAAAGGGCAAAAATCTTGGCGCTCTACGCGGCCGCTGAAAGCGCGGAAGGAGAAGGTCCTGAAGAACCGCTGAGCGTCGCGGAGCGCGAGCGGCGGGTGCGCGCGGCCATGCAGGAGCTTCCCGACGAGCAGGCCGAAGTCGTCAAGCTTTCTTTCTTCGAAGGCCGCGCTCACGGCGACATCGCGCGCGTACTGCGGCTGCCGCTCGGCACCGTCAAATCGCGGCTGCGCCTTGCCATGGCGCGGCTCCGCAATTGCCTGGGCGATGAATCATGACCGTCATGCATCATCCAAGCGACGAAACCTTGGCCGCTTTCGCGGCCGGCGCGCTCGATGAGCCGCGCGCCGTGGTCGTGGCAACGCATGTATCGATGTGCGCGCGCTGCGCGAGAGCGATGCGGGCGTTCGAACAGGTCGGTGGCGCTTTACTGGAGGCCGCTGCGCCGACCGCAATGAGCGCGGCAGCGCTCGAGCGCGCGATGGCGCAACTCGATCACACCGCGGCGGACGCGGCGGACCCGCAAATAATTCAGCGCGAGCCGCTGCCGGTGACATTGCGGGACTATCCGTTAGGCCGCTGGCGGCGGGTCGGCGGCGGATTGCTGACCTGTCCGGTCCATGTGCCGGTGCACGGCGACGTTAGGGTTTTTCTGCTCAAAGGCGGGCCCGGAACACGCCTTCTTCAGCATCGTCACACCGGGACCGAATGGACCTGCGTCATTCAAGGCGCCTATCGCGACGACCAGCGCCGCTACGGTCCGGGCGATTTTGATGAAGTTGACGAGAACATCGAGCACTATCAGGTGGTCGAGGAGGGCGAGACCTGCATCGCGATCGTGGCGATGCAGGGCGGCATCCGGCTGCAAGGCTGGATCGGCCGGCTGCTGCAGCCGTTCATCCGGCTGTGACCGCGCCGCCTTGCCGGAATCGGCGGCATCGCAGCCGCGATTGCGCCGCGAGAATGCTGTGGCTTTTGCCTCTCTCCGTGCGTGGCGGAAGGAGCGGGGCTATCCGATCTGCGTCAAAATGATCAGCACTAACGTCACGGTGACCGCACCGCCGATCCGTGTCGCGATCTGGGCAAAGGGCATCAGTTGCATGCGATTGCCCGCCGTCAGAATGGCGACGTCGCCGGTGCCGCCCTGTCCGCTGTGGCAGGCGGTGACGATGGCGGTATCGATCGGATACATCTTCATCCAGCCGCCGACAAAAAATCCCGTCGCGATGACCCCCACCACGGTGGAGACGATGGTGATGAGATAGGGCAGGGTGAACGCGGCCACCAGTTTGTCCCAAGGCGTCAACGCGACACCGATGGCGAACAGCAGAGGATAGGTGACCGCCGTCGAGAAGAACTTGTAGACGTGAAAGGAGCCGACCTGCAGCGACGGCGACACGGCGCGAGCCAATTTCAGCATGACCGCGATGATCAGCATCGCCACCGGCGCCGGAAAGCCGAACAGCCGCTGCGCCAGCGCGCCGATCAGATAAAGCGTGACCGCGGTAACGACAGCGGCGCCGATGGTCGTCACGTCGACATGGGCATCGTCGCCGTCTTCCTCGAATTCGAGTTCGTCGTGCTCGCCGGGCTGCAAGCGGCCTTCGCCCGTGAGATGCGGATATTTCTTGCCGACATAGTTGAGAGTGCCCGCCAGCAAAATGGCGGTCAGGCTGCCGAGCATGACGGGCGGCAGCACTTGGGCGAACAGATCGCCTTGCGGCTGGTGCAGGATCTGCGCATAGCCGATGGAGAGCGGGATCGCGCCTTCGCCGACGCCGCCGGCCATGATTGGGACGACGACGAAAAAGAATGTGTGGTAGGCGCCAAGACCCAAGAGAATGCCGACCAGCGTACCGATAATGCTGCCGACGACGGAGCCTGCGGCCAGCGGCACGAATATCTTGAGAAAGCCTTTGATGAGAACGCCGCGGTCCATCCCCAAAATGCTGCCGACGATGATGCAGGCAATGAACAGGTACAAAAAGTTGGAATCCTTGGTGAACTGCGTCACCGAGTTCAGGATCGAAGCCGGCAACAGGTGATGGAAAGCCAGGAAGGACGGGATGAAGGTGGCAAAAATCGCCGCCGCCCCGATATTGCGGATGATCGGAATGCGCTTGCCCAATTCGGCGCAGGTGAAGCCGCCCATCGAGAGCAGCACGATCGCCATCAAGATGTCGGAAGGAACGGTGCCGGTGGCGGCAAACCCGCCGATCACCGCGAGCAAGATCAGAAAAACCGGCAGTGGGATGATGCCGATCTTGAAGTCGACGATCGACCACCAGCCCTTGGGCCAGAAGCTTTCGGCAGGGATTGGCGCCGGGGGCGCTATGGTCTGGGTCTCCTGCATCTGACGTCCTCCCAACTTCTTGTCTTGTTCAGACTAGCATACGGACAATCGTCATTCCGGCAAATAGGGCGCCGATGGCGAGCACGACGGACGCGACGACATAAATCGCCGCGCCCATCTGCTGGCCGCGTTCATAGAGCAGCGCCGCCTCGAGCGAGAAGGTGGAGAATGTCGTGAAGCCGCCGAGAATGCCGGTGGTGAGAAACAGCCGCCAGCGTTGCGGCAGTCCGATCTTGAGCGCGAAATATTCGGCGATCAGTCCCATCGCCAGCGAGCCGAGCACGTTGATAATCAGCGTGCCGTAGGGAAATTCCATGCCGAGCGCGCGCGCCGCCACGAGATTGACGCCGTGGCGCAACGCGGCGCCGAGTCCGCCGCCGAAAAATACGATGAGAAATCCCATTTCAATCCTCCAGAAAAGGTCGCGCGTGTCACAATCGTCCGCCATGCGCATTGCGCACAACGAGCGTTCCCGGCAAATGGACTTTGGGGACGGTCGGAGCCACAGATAAACTCCTACCGACGCCAAGCGCCCGGTAGGAGTCATCAGCCTCATCGGCGGTTACGGGGGGACTCCATCCCGCGATCATCTTAACGGGCGCGGTCGGAATGGCAAGGCGAGGTCGCGGCGCCGTGCGGCACTGACCTAGCCGTTCCGCTCAACCTGCGAGCCGCTCGAGTTCCTGGTCGGACTGGCCCTCTTCAGGCGCGCGCGCCAGTCCCGGAAACAGCCGGTCGGAATCGCCGCCGCTATAGCGGAATTCGCTCTGCGCGATCTTGGCATTGTTGAGCTCGCGCAGCCGCGCATCGGTTTCGCCATAGAGGAAGGCGAGGAAGGCATAGCGCTTGCCGCGCGTCATCGGCGTCACCTGATGCAGCGCACCGCAGGAAAAGACCACGGCGCCGCCATGCGGCGCGCGATAGCTGCGTGTGCCGAATTCCGGGAAGGTGAGATCGCCGCCGTCGTAATCGCCGTTGAGATTGAGGGTGACGGCAAAGCGGCGATGCTGCCCGCCGGCGTTCACATTGTCGCGGTGCCGATAAAAATGACCGTGGGTGGCGCTGTCATAACAGGCGACGATATAGCGATCCATCCGCGTCGCCTGGAATTGGAAGAAACGGTCGATGGCCGGAAGAAGCCGGCGCACGATCTGGCCGCGGATCACGTCGCGAACCTGCGGATGCAGAACGGAAAGATCGTTGCGGCGCTTGAGCCGGTAATCGACGACGGTCGAAGTCTGGCCGTCCTTGTCGAACAGGAAGCCGGAATCGTTACCGCCGAGTTTCTCGTAGAATTGCACGAGGAAATCGCAGGTCGGGAAATCAAGCACGCGAGGCACGATCAGGACCGGCGCGGTGAGCGGCACGCCCGCGGAATCGTCGATCGAGGGCAGGCCGGCCAAGACAGTACGGATGGTCTTGGCGTGACCTTCGGCAAGGTCCCATGGCACGTCTGCGATGGCGCGCAGCATCGGATCGAGCACGATCGTGCGCGGTCTGTCTGCCGCACCGAAGGCACGGCTGATTGCGCCGTCATAGTCCGTAATAAAGGAGATCGCGAACGTATTGAGCGCGACATAATAGGATGGGTCGCTCGGCGGCGCGGTGAAGACGCCATAGAACACGACGCGGTCTTCATGAAACAGCCGCGCGTCGTGGATGAGCTTGGCGAGCTCTTCTTTAGCCCGCGGATCGTCCGGTGAGCCGAGAAAGCTAAGCACGACCCAGCGGCCGGCCGCGACCTGCAGGCTGAAAGCGCCGTCGCCGATGAGCGGTGCGCTGAACCATGGCACCGGATCGCCCAAGGTGATCGCGCTGTTGCCGGCGGTGTTTTGCGACATGACGGGGTCCTTGCGATTGCGCATGATCTTTTCGGAAAACCGGTTCGCACTTTTCCGGATCAAGCGCAGGTGAAAGCGGTTTTGCCCGTCTTATCGTGCGTTTTTATGGTTAATAATGCCTTAACGAGCACCAAAGGCGCTGCGCGGCAGTGGTTTTAGGACGCAGCCCGCCGCGGGCTTTGCGCTGCCGCCGTGGCGAGCTCGGCGCCAATCGCTTCGACCGCCTCGACCAACAAGGTCAGGTCAGCGTCGCTGGTGCGATGGTTGGTGATGTTGACGCGGATGCAGAGCCGGCCATCGATCCGGCAGGTCGACGGCGCGGCAATGCCGCGCCGCTGCAAAGTGGCGACCAGTTCGCTGTTGAGCGCATCCGTCGCCGTCTCGTCCAGTCCTTGGGGTTCATAACGGGCGCAGACGATTTGCAAAGCCACCGGCGCCGTCAGCCGTATCGCCGGTAATTTCGTCAGCTGCACCGCCAGACTCTGCGCTTGCATGCAATTGCGGGCGATGGCCCCGCCGAGTGCGTGGGTGCCGTGTTCCTGAAGCGTGAACCAGACTTTGAGCGCACGGAAGCCGCGCGACAGTTCGAGGCCGAGATCGCACGGCCAGATATCGCCGCCGGCAAGTGCGGCGTCGCTGGCGAGATAGGGCGCGCGATCGGCGAACGTGTCGAGCAGCGTTTGTTCGTCGCGGACCAACAAGCAACCGGCGTCATAGGGAACATGCAGCCATTTGTGAAAATCGAAAGCGAGCGAGTGCGCCTGTTCGATGCCAGCCAGCCGCGGCGCCAGTTCCGGACAGAGAATGGTCAGCGCGCCGAAGGCGCCGTCGACATGCAGCCACAAATCCTCGGCGCGGCAGATTTCCGCCAGCGCTGCGATGTCGTCGCTCGCTCCGGTATTGACCGTTCCCGCAGTCGCAATAACGCAAAACGGCGCAAAACCGTCGGCGCGGTCCTGCTTCACCTCGGCCCGCAGTCGATCGAGATCGATCGCGAAGTGTCTGTCGGTGCGGATATGGCGCAAGGCCTCGCGGCCGAGCCCGAGCAGTTCGAAGGCCTTGACGATGCAGGAATGCGCCTCGCGCGACACATAGCCGGTGAGCTGCGCGCCGCCGACGCCCGAGCGCCGTACATCTTTTATGGAGCGATTGCGCGCCGCCGCGAGCCCGAGCAGGTTCGCCATCGAACTGCCGCTGACCAGCAAGCCGCCGGCGGTCGCCTGCGGAAAGCCGAACCATTGCGTCATCCAATCGACGACACATCTTTCGACGTGGATGGCGCCGTGATCGCGCCCGCCGCAATTAGCGTTCATTGCGGCGGCGGCCATCTCGGCGAGCATGCCGCCCGCGGTGCCGGTGCCGTGAACCCAGCCCCAGAATCGCGGATGGGTATTGCCGGTGCCGTAGGGCAGAATCAATTTGGCGAGGTCGGTGCAGACATCGTGAACGCCGCGCGGTTCGTGCGGCGGCGCCTTCGCCAATTGCCGTTTCACGCTGTCCGGCATCGGCGTCCAGACCGGCCCGTCTTTGGCGTGTTCAAGCCGCGAAATCAGCCGGTCGAGCAAGGCATGGGCTTCGGCGCGGAAAGCGTCCCAATCTGCCGGATCGAGCAGCGAAGGCGCGGCTTTTTGCTCCGGTTCCGGCACTTCGATTTTTGCTTCCGCTTCTGCCTATGATCAAGCGCGAGGGAACATTGATTCGCGGCGCAGGAACAAGGGCGGTGATGAACGAAAGCGCGCCTGGCGCAGCCTCCGACCGCCTGCGCGAGCTTGACCGTGTGCTGGAGCACGATCCCGACGCGTTCGACGCGCGGGCCGAACGCGCCGGACTCTGCGCGAGCAGGGCCGTTTCGAGGACGCCAAGCGCGATTATCTGGATCTGATCCGCCGCAAGCCGGATGACTTTGCGGCGCTGAACGATTTCGGCACGCTCGTGCTCAATGCCGGCTACCGCGAGGCCGCGCGCTCCCTGTTCGGCGAAGCGGTGCGGCAGCATCCGAACAATGCCAATGGCCGCGTCAACCTGGCGAACCTTTTGTTCTTGCTTGGCGAGCACGCGGCGGCGCGCGCGCATTTTGAAGCGGCGCTGAAGATCGATCCCGGCCATATCCATGCGCATCGCGGCATGGCCAACCTGCTCGCCGCGCTCGGTGATGCCACGGGCGCCAAGGCGCATCGCGACCAAGGCTTTCGCAATCACGCTGTCACCACGCTGCCCTATCGTGGCGAAGGCGCACCGCTGTCGGTGCTGCTTCTGGTTTCGGCGGCCGGCGGCAATATTCCGATGAGCGCACTGCTCGACGATCGGAAGTTCCAAGCGACGGTCGTGGTGACGGAATATGCCGATCCGAGCGGCGCGCTGCCGCCGCACGATCTGGTGTTCAACAGCATCGGCGACGCCGATCTTTGCGGTGAAGCCCTGCAAGCGGCGCTATCGCTTGTGACGCGAACGGCGCGGCCCGTGATCAATCATCCGGCGCTGGTGCTCAAGACCGGCCGCGCCGCAAATGTCGAGCGTCTGCGTGGACTGCCGAATGTCGTGGTGCCGCGCATGGCGATGCTGTCGAAACGGCTTCTGATAGGCCCCGATGCGGCAGCAGCGATCGCCAGCCGTGGCTTTGCCTTTCCACTTCTCGTCCGCGCGCCGGGATTTCACACCGGCTATCATTTTGCCCAGATCGACGCGCTGCAACAGCTTGCCGCGGCGGTGAAAGATTTCCCGGGCGACGAGGTGTGGCTGATCGAGCGGCTTGATGCGCGCGATAGCGCGGGCACGTTCCGAAAATATCGCGCGATGTTCGTCGATGGCGCGCTCTATCCGCTGCATCTGGCGATCTCGCACGATTGGAAAGTTCACTATTTCACCGCCGACATGGCGGGTTCTCAGGAGAACCGCGCCAAGGACGATGAATTCTTGAACGATATGGCCGGCGCGATCGGACAAGGTGCCATCGCCGGGCTCGAGCGGATCCGCACGACGCTCAAGCTCGATTACGGCGGCATCGATTTCGCCGTGAATGCGCAAGGCGATGTGCTGTTCTTTGAAGCCAACGCGACCATGGTCGTCTATCCACCGCAGCTCGATCCGAAATGGGCCTATCGCCGCAAGGCAGTCGAAGCCGTGCTGCAGGCAGTACGCACCATGCTTGTCGGCCGCGGTTCGGCCGATCGCACTGCGTAAAAACTGCAACGCGTGAGCAACGCCACCAAAATTTCCGGCAGCGCGTAATCTGGATGTGACGAGCGATTATTCGCGGCGGCGCCGCTGTCTGTCTATAAAGATTCTAATCAAGGCCGTGCGGCACGCTGACCCCTTTCAAAAGCCGCCGCGATGTTGAAGTGTCGACTCTGCTGCAATACCGTGCGCGGGCTCGCGCCGGCTGAGGTTATGAAAAATGGAAGAGCTGAACGGCCGCATGATCGCGTGTCAGATATTGGTGACAGGGCTGATTGCGCGAGTTGCGAACGATTTTAAAGACCCGCTCCGCTTTCTCAGCGACTTCAGGGACGAGATTCACGCTGTGGTGCAGCAGGTCAGGATTGCGGGCACGCTCGACAACGATCGCGTTCGGCAATTTGCCAGCGCCACCGTGGACGAGCTGTTCTCGCTGATGAAGCCGCCGAGTTCGGATTCGGGCGAGACCGCCTGAAGGTTTGACCCGCGCTGCCTGCCACCTCTGCATGAGCCTCTTCGCTGCGGTTAGCCGTATGGCTTCTTACGATTGTTCTGCGGCGTAGGGTTGCGTGTCGCGCGCCGTGAAGCTTGTGCGATATACTTTGATTTGAACTGCTCTAATTAAAATCAGCCTCTTTTACATTGGAAGCATGAAAATCTAGCAGCACGACGTCACGTATATTCGAACTATTCAAAGTATATAGTTGATTTGAATACTGTATTTTATTTGACGCGACTGGATCGTGGGGCATAAGAACACCGCAGGCAACAAGCTCATCCCGCGGGGGATCGCGGGACGAAATTTTTTCTGTCGGCGGGGGTGACTGTCATGGGTTGCGTGAAACTGCCGCGCACGTTGCGCACCATTAGCGTAGAATTCGCGAACGAGAACGGCGAAGGCAATTCAAAACGCAAGATTGCGGTCGGATGCTTGATCGCGGTGGCATCCGTCACGGGTGCCAAGGCGCAGGCGCCGCTGGCGCCGGTGACAGTTGACGCGCCGGTCGAACGCAAGAAGCCTGTCGTCAGCAAGCCGACCCCTGAGCAAATTCGCGCCCGCAACGCATTGCGCCGTGCTGCGCGCGAGAAACAGGCTCAGCAGGCGCAGGCTGCGGCCGCTGCCGCGAATACGGCGGCGCAAGAGCCCGACCACGATCCCTATGCCGATCCAAACGCACCCTATAAGGCCAACCGGCTGTCATCGTCGAAATTTCCCGAGCCGATCGTCAATACGCCGCGAAGCATCACCGTCCTCACCAAGGAGCTTCTGGAGGACAAAGATGCCACCAGTCTGAAGGAAGTGGCGCGCACGACTCCCGGCATCACGCTTGGCACCGGCGAGGGCGGCAACGCTTTCGGCGACCGCTTCTTCATCCGTGGGTTCGACGCCCGCAACGACGTCTTCGTCGACGGCATCCGCGATCCGGCGGTGAGCGTCCGCGAGAACTTCTTCACCGAGCAGATCGAGATTCTGAAAGGGCCGGCGGCGACCATCGACGGGCGTGGCACAACGGGCGGCGCGCTGAACATCGTCACCAAGCAGGCCGCGAACACCAATTTCTATAATACCGAGACCACGATCGCGGGCGACGGCACGCGGCGCGTCACCTTGGATGTGAACCAGGTCATCAATCCGACGCTTGCCGTCCGCATCGATGGCGTGTGGCAGAACGCCGGCGTGGCCGGCCGCAACTATACCACCGACAATCGGGACGGCGGCATGGCCGCCGTGAAATGGGCGCCGAACGACTCTTTCACGCTGACGGCGAATTACGTCCACACCAACTTGTGGTCGCTGCCGGACTTCGGCGTTCCCTACAACAATCTCCTGGGCGCTCCCGTCACCTCGCTGGGCGTGCCGCGTGACACCTGGTACGGGGTTGTGAATCGCGACTTCCAGAAGGTGCAGCAGGATTTCGGCACCGTCGACAGCAAATACATCGTCAATGATTTCATCACTCTGGAGAACAAGGTCCGGGATGAAAAATCCGTGCTGAATTACATCGGCACGATTCCCGAGCAGAGTACGAGTTGCGGCGGCGGCGGAACGGCAACGACTCTGGCCGGCTCAAATCCGGCGGGCTGGACTGCTTGCCTCAATGCCCAGACTCGTTACCAGGTCACGAATGTTGTCGCCGACCAACAATCCGCAACAATCAAGTTCGATACCGGGCCGGTTCGGAATACCATTATTACCGGTGCGGAAGTCTCGCGCGAGCAGGTGAGTATCGATACCTACAGTGGCCTTGGATCGGAAGCGATAGGCAACGTGTTCGCAAACGGCTCCATCGGGCCGGTTTCGGTACTTAATCCAACGCTGTACGAAAATTATTCCGGCACCCCGACGCCGACGGGAAACCCCGACGTCATCGGGGTCAATACCCAAAGTGCCTATTCGCTTTGGACTGCCAATTATCGTGACTACATCATCTTGAATGCCGGTGTTCGTTTCGACGAGACCGGTATCTCTGCCAAGAAAATGTACAACTCGTTTCCCAGCACCGCGGAGGTCTCTGGCGGTTCCGGAATGTGGAACTACAATCTTGGCGCGTTGTGGAAGCCAATCCCCATCACCAGCCTTTATTGGGCCTATGCAACGGCGTCTGACCCTCTTGGCGCCGAGCTTGACGGGACGTCCACCAATTACGGCGGTTTGAATCCGACCTTCCCCCGCTCGCAGGTCTTTTCTCCGATTGAGAGCAGGGCGCAGGAGGTCGGCAACAAATGGGAATTGTTTGACCGTCGCCTGCTCGCGACCATCGCGCTGTTCCGCACCGATGTCAGCAATGCGCGCGAGCTGATCGGCTCGTCGAGCACGGGCACGATCATCCAGGGCGCCGCCTATCACGTCCAGGGTATCGACATGGGCGCTCAGGGCAACATCACCGACAAGTGGAGCGTCTATACCGGCCTTGTGTTGATGAAGACACGCGTGGATCATTCGGCCACGCCGAGCAATATCGGTCTGCCGCTCGCCTTCATTTCCCCTCAGTCGTTCAACGTCCTCACCAAATATAAGATCACCGACAATTTCGAGGTCGGCGGCCAGGCGACTTACCGGTCGGCGATGCAAGGAGGAACGCTCCTAGCCGCGAATGCAGGCACTACGCTGCCGAGCTATTGGCGATTCGATACCTTCCTCGGCGGCAAAATCCATGAGAACTGGAGATGGAAACTGTTCGCCAACAACATCTTCAACAAGCTCTACTACGACGCGTTCTACCAGAGCGGCACGCCGTTCGTTCTCGTCGCGCCGGGGCGGGTGCTCGGCATGGAGCTCGCAGCTAAATTCTAATCATTCTAATTCCAAAGAAGTATCAGTGAATGCTGATCTGCATACCTGACTTGCTGAGCAAGGCTGACGTCGCGGAATTCCGCGCCGTCATGGATTCGGTCGAATGGGAGGACGGCCGCTCTACGGCGGGTGCGCAGTCAGCCGAGGTCAAAAGGAACGAGCAATTGCCGCCCAATGGCGAGGTTTCGCGCAAATTGGGCGAGCGAGTCGTCAGGGCGCTAACGGCCAATCCTCTTTTCGTCTCCGCCGCGATCCCGCTACACATTTTTCCGCCGCTGTTTAATCGTTACGGTGTCGGCCATCGTTTCGGCGTTCACGTTGACAACGCCGTGCGCGGCGATCATTTAACCGGAACGCGGATTCGCACCGATTTGTCGGTCACGCTGTTCCTGTCCGAACCGGATGAGTACGATGGTGGGGAGCTGGTCGTTGAGGACTATTACGGCTCGCATGAAGTCAAGTTGCCGGCCGGGCAGCTTGTTCTTTATCCCGCAACCAGCCTGCACACTGTCACGCCGATCACGCGCGGCGTTCGTGTGGCGTCGTTCTTTTGGCTGCAAAGCATGATCCGCGACGCCCATGCCCGCAGCATGATCTTCGATCTCGATACCGCAATTCAGGGCCTTGTCGAGCGGCTGGGACGGAACGATCCCGAAGTCGTCAAGCTCAGCGGGCTCTATCACAATCTCATTCGTTACTGGGCCGAAGTTTGATGACGTTCTCGCGCACGCTATGGGCAATTGCTGCGGCGCTTGTGCTGCAAGTTGTCGTCGCGGAAGCGCAACAGGTTCCCGGCAGCGGAGTCGCGCCGCCAACGCCTGCCGTTATGCAACCGGCGCAGCCGGCTGTGCCGCTCGTGCAATCGCCACCGCCGCTAACTGTGCCGGTGCAAGCGTCGCCCTCCGATATTGCGCAGGAGGCTGCGCGATCTCCCGGCGTCGGGCCGCTGCACGACCTGTCGCCCTGGTCCATGTTCATGTCGGCCGATTGGCTGGTCAAAGCGGTGATCGTTGGCCTGATCTTCGCGTCGCTCGCGACATGGACGATCCTGATCGCCAAGACCGCCCAGCTTTTTCGCGCCCGCCGCCAACTCGGCGACAATCTCAGCCGCATCGCCGACAGCCGCTCGCTGGGCGAGGCGCAGATGGCGCTCGGTTCAATGGACAGTGTTCTGGTCGCGCTGGTGACGGCGGCGACGCAGGAAATCCGCATGTCCGCCGACGCCGGCAGCGAAGGTGGCATCAAGGAGCGCGCGGCGTCGCGCTTCTCCGAGATCGTCAAGCTCGAGGCGCGTGCGATCCGCTATGGCATGGGGCTCGTCGCCACCGTCGGCGCCACGGCCCCGTTCGTCGGGCTGTTCGGCACCGTGTGGGGAATCATGAACAGCTTCATCGGGATTTCGAAGGCGCAGACGACCAATCTTGCCGTCGTCGCGCCGGGTATTGCCGAGGCCTTGCTGGCGACCGCGGTCGGTCTCGCCGCCGCGATTCCGGCGGTCATCATCTACAATTATTTTTCTCGCGCGACGAAGGGCTACCTCGATCTTGTCGGGCGCGGTACCGGTGCGGTCGGCCGCCTGCTATCGCGCGATATCGATCGTTTTCAAACGCGAGCGATCTCGACGGCAGCGGAGTGACGCATGGTTGCCGTGCTCGGCGATATCGAAGATGACGATGACGACTTCGGCGAAGCGCACGACATCAACGTGACGCCGTTCATCGACGTGATGCTGGTGCTGCTGATCATCTTCATGGTCGCAGCGCCGTTGTCGACGGTGGATCTGCCGGTGGATTTGCCGTCATCGACAGCAGTGCCGCAACCGAAGCCCGACAAGCCGGTTTATGTCACCATCAAGTCCGATCTTGCGGTTGCGATCGGCGAAACTCCGGTGAAGCGCGTCGATCTCGTCAGTTCGCTCGATGCCATGTCGGGAACCGTGTCGGGAACCTCGCCGGGCGAGGGCAAGGACCGCCGGATCTTCCTGCGCGCGGACCGGACGGTGCCATACGGCGAATTGATGGATGTTCTGGAACGGCTGCGCGTCGGCGGTTTCAACAAGATCGCGCTGGTGGCGCAAGAAGGCGTTCCCGGCGATCCGGCGCAGCCGGGTGCGGCGGACGTGAAGCCATGAGACGGGTCGGCGCCGATCGCAAGGTCGCAACGAGGCCGGGCCGCGAACGGCCGCGGCATCTCTCGCGGATCGTCTGGGTCTCGGCGGCGCTCGGTGCACTGGCGATCCATGCTGGCGGCGTCGCCATCGCGCTCGGCGCGATGCGGCCGAACGAGACCGACGACGATCTCGGCGCGCCGGCGATCGAGATCGGCGTCGAGCTGATGTCGCCGCGTCTCGATCCGTCCAACCTGCCGGTTGGGCCCGATACCGACGCGTCGGCGCCTGCGCCCGAGGTCGTCGAGCAGAAACAGGTCGAAAAGCAGACGGACCTGCCCAAAGCCGCGCCGACCGAGACCGACGATCCCGACCGCGTGGTGTCGCCCAGCGCGACGCAAAAGCCCGTCAAGGACGATCCGACGCCGGCGACGGCGGCAGCCGACCCTTCGGAAGCGTCTCCAGCTGTCGAGCAAACCGCGGTGCCATCGGTCGAGAACGCACAGCAATCGCCGCGTTCGGTCGCGCCATCGCCGGGCGTCGGCGCGAGCGCAGTGCGTCAGCGCGCCACCTGGGAGAAGGAACTCGCGGCGCATTTCAACAGGTTCAAGCGCTATCCGTCGGACCGGGTCATGAAAAGCGCCGAAGTGATCGTGGGCTTTGTCCTCGACCGCATTGGACATGTCGTATCGGCGCGTATTATCAAAGGCTCGGGCGATGCCTCTTTCGACGAAGCGGCACTGGCGATGCTGCAGCGCGCGGATCCGGTGCCCGCGCCGCCGCCTTTGGTCGCCGATGAGGATCTGACCTTCAGCGTTCCGGTCGATTTTCGCGCCAAGCCGAAAAATTGACCGCGGCATTTTTGCCCATTATCCGCGTTTGGTCGTTCATTTCGCCAACATTCGCAGGCGATTGACGTTTCGCGTCGACGTGGAACGCATGATTTCATGGTGCAAAATGCTGGCCTCTGCGCATGCCGCTACTTTTTAATTAGTCGAAGAAGAACTTTGAATCTCTATAAACTACTGATTTTTCTGGAATATATCGCGTCCACTGTGGTTCAACCGATTTGGGAATGGCGAGCAGTTTTGTATCGCCATTATTGTTCGGGGGGCGTAGTTGCGTGCACGCCTGGTTGTGGGCCGACTTTCTTCATTGCAAACCGGCTCCGTCGTTTCGCTGATTGCTTTAGCGGCAGGGCTTGGCGCTTCGGCGACGGCGCTCGCGCAGATGCCATCGCAACCGGCGGAGCCTCCAGCATCGAACAGTGCTGCGCCGACGAACACGCCGGCTGCGGCGACCGGTCCTGCGCCGACAGCTACGCCGTCGACGCCGGCAGCTAATCCCGCGCCCGCCGGCACGGCGCCGGCAAATGCAAAATCGGGAGCGAGCATTCCGCAAATCACTGTGACTGCCCCCAAGGCAAAGACATCGGGGCCGAAACCGCAGCGCGCCGTCGCGGCAAGACCATCAGCTGCGCTTGCGCCGGTGGCGCAGCAAACCGCTCCGCCGATCCCGTCGCCATTCGACAGCACAAGCGCTGCGGCGCATGTGACGCCGCAAGACGTTCCGTCGATGGGCAAGACCGGCACGCCGCTGGCTAATCTGCCGATGAATGTTCAGATCATTCCGCGCGCGATCCTCAATCAGCAGGGCGACACGATGCTGCGGCAGGCCATCACCAATGCCAGCGGCGTCAATCAGGGCGGCCAGGACTCGCTCGGCTATTTCGATCATTTTCTGATCCGCGGCTTCAACGCCCAGATTTTCGAAGATGGTTTCTCCGACGGCGATCAGCTCGGCGGCATTTCGCATTCGCTGAACGGCGTGAAGAGCGTGGAGGTTCTTGAGGGACCAGGCTCGGCCTTGTTCGGCAGTGGGCCGCCCGGCGGCACAATCAACATCGTGCATTACACGCCGTCGTCGACCTTCCATTACGGCGATAGCCTCACAATGGGATCTTTCGGCACCGTGACCAATCAGGGCTATGTCACCGGCCCGACAACGGTCCAGGGCCTGAACTACCGGGTGGATGCAACGGTGTCACGGTCCGACGGCTTTCGCAGTCTCGGCAGCCAAGACTACGAAATCAGGCCGGATTTCACCTGGGCAATCAATAATCACGATTTCGAATTCAGTGTCGACGCGCGCGACATTCACCAGACGCCGGATTCCTACGGCCTCATCTATTTCCATGGCAATCCCATCAGCAATGTGCCGATCGATTCGAAATATTCGACGCCATGGTCCTTCGCCGATGAAAACTATTTCCGTCCCACCTTTACCGACAAATGGTGGATCAGCGATTTTCTGACCATCAACAACCGTTTCGCCTACACGCATCGCAATCTCGATGTTGAACGCAACGGCGACAGTACGAGCACGGCGGTCAGCTTGGGAACGGTGGTCAACCGGCAGCTGCGCGAACAGGAAGACCTCGACAATAGCTACGATTATCAGTTCGAACCGGTCTGGAAATTCTACACCGGTTCTGTCGGCCATACGTTGCTGACGGGCTTCGAGTCCCTGCATCAGACGACTGCCACGGCCCGACAGACGGCCGACCTGCCTGTCATCTCGGCTTTCGTGCCGTTTCCGACCGAGATGCCGGGAACCACGACCTTTCAATGCGACGCCAAGCACTCATGCGACGACGACCGGCTGGCCGCGACTTATCTGAGCACCTACGCCACCGATCAGATCGATGTGACCGACAGGTTCAAGGTCCGTGCCGGAGTCCGCTATGAATGGTGGGACACGTCGCTGCTGCCGCTGACCACGGTGCCGACATCTTCCACCAATGGAGCGCCCGGCCGTTTCAATAGCAACGGGGTGCCGATCATAGCCGGTGAGATGGAAGATCAGAAGCAAACGCCGTTAAGCTGGAATGTCGGCGCATTATACAAAATCCTGCCGGGCGTTTCCGCCTATGGCGGCGTGTCCAAGAGCTGGCTGACGAACTTCAATTCCGAGAATACGCAACAGGGCATCGGCCCCAACGAATCCGGCATGCAATATGAAGGCGGACTAAGATTCGCTTCGCTCGACGACAAGATTGTCCTGAACACGGCTGTGTTCAGGGTTTTGCGCAATAACGTGGCGGTCGCATTCACACCAATTGCGGGAAGCACCATAGAACAGGTCGCTTTCGACGATTATAAGATCGACGGCGTTGAGGCATCCTTGGACGCCAAGGTGACCGACCAGTGGCATGTTCTCGCGAATGCTACCGTGATGGATCCGGTCGTTACGTCAAGCCCGCAGACGGCGGCTGCGGCGCAATCGACGGTCCTTGATCATGCGCCGCAAGGCGTTCCACGCTATCTGGCCAATCTGTGGACGACCTACGATTTCGCCATCGCGGGAATCCACGGGTTCCAGGTCGGCGCTGGTGTGAATTATCAAGACAAGAGCTACAGCGATAACACCAACGTCAATTCGATTCCGGCGGCCACCGTGGTCAATGCCGAGTTGGCCTATCTGTCGCCGACCTGGGACGTCGTCCTCAATGTAAAGAACCTGACCAATGCGCGTTACTTCGTGGCGGCGAACGCCGCCGGCGCCTATGTCGCCGACCCGCTGAGCGCCTTCCTCACCATCCGCTTCAAGCAATAGGGGTGGTGTTAGAGCGAAATTGCTTTGGACGGAATCATATGGGCGCACTAGCATTTCGATGGAGCATGATCTGTTCGGAAAACCGGCCGCCACCTTTCCGGATCATGCTCTATCTAGGTCCGGTCATCGGCCGCGCCGCCGGTGGT
>CAVUNZ010000020.1:0-28449 GCA_963742975.1 uncultured Alphaproteobacteria bacterium
ATCGCCGCGGGTTCGATACAAGACGCCGTGACGCTGCTGTTGCTGTATCGCTATCGCGCTTTGTACAAGAGCTGACGTCCGGCTGACGCGTGCCGATGTTTAGTGACATGGGCCCGATCGGCCTTAATCATTGCACAATTTTGCGTGGACCCTCGGCACCGTTGTGCAGTAGGGTGCGAGCCGCTTTTCGCCGAATTTCGGCCGCCGATTCGCTGCAACCGTGATCGAGTTTTCGGGAGTTGAGACGTGGAGTTGGTTTCGGTCGTCTTTTCGTTTCGGAACGAAGCGGAGAACATCCCGGAACTCATTGCACGGACCAAAGCGGCGCTGGACGAAAGTGGAACCCGCTCCGAACTGATCTTCGTCAATGATTGCTCGAACGATGGCTCGGACGATATTTTACGCCGTTACGCCGAGCAGGATAAGAGCATCAAGATCGTCAATATGGCGCGCCGCTGCGGCGTGTCGCCGTGCGTGCTCGCCGGCTTCGCCCACACCACCGGCGACGCGGTCGTTTACATGGATGCCGACTTGCAGGATCCTCCGGAATTAATTTCAAAGCTTGTCGAGGAATGGCGCAAAGGCTGCGATGTCGTGAACACCACGCGGCTGACCCGTCAGGGCGAAAGCCCTGTCAAAATGCTCGCCACCAAGCTCGCTTACCGCCTGATCCGGTTTCTGTCCGACACCGACATTCCGATCAATACCGGCGATTTCAAGCTGCTGTCGCGCCGCGTCGTCAACGAGGTGCTCAAGCTCAACGAATACGACCCGTTCCTCCGCGGGCTGGTGCGCTGGGTCGGATTCAAGCAGGTGCAGATTTTCTATGACCGTCACGCGCGGCATTCCGGGGTGACGCATTTCAATTGGTGGTGGGGCGGCCCGGTCAGGACGATGATCTCCGGAATCACCTCGTTCAGCTCAACCCCGCTCTACATTTCCTTCATCGTCGGGATGTTGGTCTCTCTCGGCGCTTTCATCTATCTCGTCGCGATCATCCTGACGCGCGTGATCTGGAACATGCACCTGCCGGGCTGGCCCTCGGAAATGGTGACCATGCTGTTCCTCGGCGGCCTCAATCTGTTGAGCAACGGCATCCTGAGCATCTATGTCGCGAAGAATCAGCCGGGAAGTGAAACGGCGTCCGAACTGGATCGTGGACAGCGTCGTCAATCTCGATGCCATAAAATGCAGTGAGCCGCACAGCGGCTGATCGCGGATAGCTCTGTGAAAAAGACCATTGCACTGATTGTAAAGATCGCGATCACGCTCGCCCTTTTGTACTTTGCCGTCAGCCGGGTGAATCTCGGCTTCGTCGCGGCGCGCATTCAGCAAATGAATCCGGCCTGGTTCGTCGCCGCGATCGTCATTCTCGGCCTGCAATATTTTCTCGGCGCGCTGCGCTGGCGCAGCATCCTTCGCGCCTGCGGCGTCACAATTCCCACACGCCAGGCCGCGCGCTACATGTTCGTCTCGGTCTTCTTCAGCCAGGTTCTGCCGTCGACCGTCGGCGGAGACGCGGCGCGCATCTGGCTGGTTGCGCAAGACGGCGCCGGATGGTCGAAGGCGATCTATTCCGTGTTCGTCGATCGCGTCATCGGCGTGTTCGCGCTCGCCATGATCGTCGTGGTCTGCATCCCCGCTTCGTTTGCTCTCGTCGATGATCGGCTCCTGCGCGCCGGATTGTTGACGCTCGGTCTGCTCGGCGTCGCGATGCCGATGGCGTTCATCGGACTCGGCAGCCGCCAGTGGCACCTGCTGCATCGCTTCGCGCTGCTGCGGCATGTCAATGCGACGGCCAACGCCGCCTATGGCGTTTTCGCCTCCGGGCGCGGGGCGGCATGGGTCGTAATCCTGTCATTCATCATCCAAGGATCGACCATCGTGGCGGCCTGGTTCATTGCCAAAAGCGTCGGGTCGCCCTTCGATCTTGCCCAGTCGGTGCTTTTGATCCCGCCGGTGATGCTGATTGCCACGATCCCGATCTCGGTCGCCGGCTGGGGCGTACGCGAGAGCGCAATGGTCATGGCCTTTTCCTATGCCGGCTTGCCCCGCGGCGACGGGCTCCTGGTCTCTGCCCTTTTCGGCATCGCGACTTTTGCGCTTGGCATTTTCGGCGGACTGGTGTGGCTCATCGGGGCGCGCGAACAAATACAAGCTGACGTTCCGACGCAATTGTCATAAGAGGGCCGGCGATGCGCCGGCCCGTCCGATCGGCAATGGACGGGGAGCCGTCGAATTGCTAACGTGGTTTCGCAGTTTCCGCTGTATTTTCAACGTAATAGCGTCCGCAGGAGTGAGAAGACCGAAATGAGCGAAAGATGGCATGTCCTGGTCACCGGCGGCGCCGGTTATGTCGGCTCCGTGCTCGTGCCGAAGCTGCTCGCGGCGGGACATGTCGTCACGGTGCTCGACCTCTACCTTTACGGCCACAATGTCTTCGGCGATTTCGACCGGCACCCGAACCTGATCCAGATCAAGGCCGATCTGCGTCATCCCGCGGCCGTGCAGAAGGCACTGGCGGGCTGTGATGCCGTCATCCACCTCGCCTGCATCTCTAACGATCCTTCGTTCGAGCTCGATCCCGAGCTTGGCAAATCCATCAACTATGACAGTTTCCAGCCCTTGGTGCAGATGGCCAAGAGCGCGGGCGTGCGCCGATTCATTTACGCATCGTCGTCGTCGGTCTACGGCGTGAAAGACGGCGTCGAGGTGACGGAAGATCTGCCGCTCGAGCCGCTGACGGATTATTCGCGCTTCAAGGCGATGTGCGAAGAGGTTCTCGAGCGCGAACGCACGCCGGGCTTCACCACGCTCACGGTCCGGCCAGCGACGGTCTGTGGCTACTCGCCGCGGCAGCGCCTCGACGTGATCGTCAACATCCTGACCAGTCATGCCTATCACAACAGCAGCATCCGCGTGATGGGCGGCCCGCAAAGCCGACCCAATATTCATATCGAGGATATGTGCCGTTTCTATCTCAAGGCGCTGGAGTGGAACGCGGAGGCGATCGACGGCAAAGTCTATAATGTCGGCGAGAAGAACCATTCGGTGGCCGATCTGGCCGAGATCGTGCGCGAAACGGTCGTCGCCAAAACCGGAAAGAACATCGAGATCGAAGTCGTGCCGACCAACGACCCGCGCTCCTATCAGATCTCATCCGAGCGGATTCGGCGCGAGCTCGGCTTTGCGCCGGAACACTCCATCAAAAATGCGGTCGAGGATCTGGTCGCAGCATTCAAGGCCGGCAAGGTGCCGAACGCCATGAGCGACCCGAGCTATTACAATATCCGCACCATGCAGGCGCTGCATTTGAAATGAGATTGCGCGTGCTGTCCGAGCCGAAATCAAGCCGATCGGGGACCCTTAGTCCATGACCGTCGAATGGTCCTATCTGCCCAAGCAGTTCGCCAATCCCGACGACATTCTCGATGCGTTGCGGGCGTTCGTGCCGAGTGGCGATTTCACCCTCGGCAAACCGGTCGCCGAATTCGAAAAGAAATTCGCGGCCATGCTCGGCGTCGATCACGCTATCGGGGTGAATTCCGGGACCGATGCGATCAAGCTGGCGCTGCGCGCGGCGGGCGTTTGGAACGGCGACGAGGTCATCACGGCGGCGAACACATTCATCGCCACCGTGGGCGCCATTTGCGAACTCGGCGCGCGGCCGGTGCTGGTCGATTGTACCGATGATTTTTGCATCGATGTTGCCCAGATCGAAGCCGCCATCACGCCGAAAACCAAGGCGATCGTGCCGGTGCACCTGGCCGGGCAGATGGCCGACATGCCGGCGATCATGGACCTTGCCGGCCGGCACGGGATCCCCGTCGTCGAAGACGCGTGTCAGTGCATTCTCGGCGATATCCGCGGCCGCAAGGCGGGCACATTCGGCACCGCCGGCGCATTCTCGCTGCATCCGCTCAAGAATCTGAACGTGTGGGGCGACGGCGGCATCATCGTCACCAACGACGCCCAAACCAACAAGCAGCTGCGGCTGTTGCGCAACCACGGCCTCGCCAATCGCGATGAGGTCGACATCTTCGGCTATAATTCGCGCCTGGATTCGGTGCAGGCGATCATCGGCAACTGGCTGATCGGCAGTATCGACGTCATTACCGACCGCCGGATCGCCAACGCCGCGATCCTCGATGCCGGGCTGTCGCGCATCCGCCAGATCCGCCTGCCCCGCCGCTATAACGATCGCAAGCTCGTCTACCACCTCTACATCGTCTTCGCTGAGGATCGCGACGGCCTGCTGCGGCACTGCCTGGCCAATGGCATCGAGGCAAAAGTGCACTATCCGATCCCGCTTTATCAGCAACGCGCCTTTGCCGCTTTCGGCTATAGCAAGGGCAGCTTCCCGGTCACCGACAGGCATGCCGAGAGCATGATTTCGTTCCCGGCGCACGATCATCTGTCGCGCGACCAGCTCGATCAGATCATCGCCACGGTGCAATCCTATTATGGCAACTGACAGCGCCCCGATCCGCTGGCGTGTTCCCTATGTCAGCATCGACCGCCACCGCGAGCAGGAGAGCGAGGAGCTGCATCGCGCCTTCGATCGCGTACTGGCGCGCGGCGACTATGTCGGCGGCGAGGCGGTTGCCAATCTGGAAGCCGAGCTTGCCGCCTATTGCGGCGTCAAACACGCGGTCGCACTGAATTCCGGCACCGACGCCCTGATGCTCGGCATGATGGCGCTCGGCATCACAACCGGCGATGAAGTGATCGTGCCGCCGAACTCCTTTATCGCCTCGGCAGCCAGCGTCGTTCACCTCGGCGCCAGGCCTGTATTCGCCGACGTGCAGCCGGATCAGAACCTCGATCCGGCCGCCGTTGCCAAGGTGCTGTCGTCGCGCACCAAGGCGATCATGGCGGTTCATCTGACCGGCCGGATAGCGCCGATGAGCGAGTTGAAAGAAATCGCCGGACGCCACAATCTTGCGCTGATCGAAGATGCAGCGCAGGCCATCGGCTCGATGTATCACGGCAAGCACGCCGGCGCGATCGGCGATTTCGGCTGCTTCTCGGCCCATCCGCTGAAGAATCTCAACGCCATGGGCGACGGCGGCTTTCTCACGACCGATCGCGACGACATCAAGGAACGCGTGGTGCGGCTGCGCAACCACGGCCTTATCGATCGCGATACGGCGGCGGAGTTCGGCTTCAATTCCCGGCTCGACACGTTGCAGGCCGAGATCGTGCGCCTGCGGCTGAAACGGCTGCCGGATGTCATCGAGCGCCGCCGGGCCAACGCGGCGCGCTACCAAAGCAAGCTCGATCCCAGCCACGTCTTCGCCCCGCCCTGCCGCAACTACGAATTCAACACCTTCCATACCTTCGTCGTGCAGGTCGATCGGCGCGATGCGTTGCGCGCCCGTCTCGCGGAGCGTGGGATTGGCTCGGCGATCCACTACCCTGTTCCGATCCATCTGCAGCCGGCCGCCGCCGCGCTCGGTCATGGCAAAGGCGATTTTCCGCAAACCGAGCAGCAGGCGCAGCGTATCCTGTCGCTGCCGATCAACCAGTTCCTGAGCGACGCCGACATTGATCTGGTGGCCGACACCGTCAACGCGTTTTTCTCGCGCAACTAGGATTGATCATGCCAGCAGGAACCCGCACGGCCGTCCTGGCGAGCAACTCCTTTTCCGGAGCGCATCTCGTGGCGCTGCTCTTGGAGCGCGGCTTCGAGGTGCTCGGCATCAGCCGTTCCCCCGAATATCCCGACTGCATGCTGGCGTATAAAGGCCGCAACGATGCGGCCTTCAAATTCCTGCAACTCGATCTCAACCGCGATCTCGATACGATCATGGCGGCACTGGACGATTTTCAGCCGGCCTATGTCGTCAACTTCGCGGCGCAGGGCGAGGTCGCTTCGAGCTTTGCGTTTCCCCTCGACTATTTCCGCACCAATACGCTGGCGACCATTGCTTTCGTCGAAGCGCTCAAGACGCGCAAATATCTGGCGCGCTATCTGCACATTTCGACGCCCGAGGTCTACGGCCCGACGGCGGAGCCGCGCCGCGAGGACAATTGCTTCAACCCGAGCTCGCCCTATGCCGCGTCCAAGGGCGCGACCGATATCCATAATGTGGTGCTGTTCAAGAACGAGCGGTTCCCGGTGGTCACGATACGCGCTTCGAACGTCTACGGTCCGCACCAGCAGCTTTATCGGATCATTCCGCGCACCGTGATCGCCATCAAAAGCGGACAAAGGCTGCAATTGCACGGCGGCGGCGTCGCCCTCAAGTCCTACATCCATATTCGCGATGTCTCGGAAGGCGAGCTGGCCGCCCTCGAACACGGCCAAGTGGGCGATATCTATCATCTGGCGCCGGACGGCGATCCGATCATGATCCGCGACCTCGTGACCATGATCTGCCGCCGCATGGACAAGGAGCTGTCCGATGTCGCCGACATCGTCGGCGAGCGGCCTGGGCAGGACGCGGTTTACCGGCTCGATTCAGGCAAGGCGCGGCGTGAATTGGGCTGGCGTCCGAAAATCCCCGTCGCGGCCGGGCTGGACGAAACGATTGCCTGGATGGAGCGCGAATGGCCCGCCATCCGCGAGCTTGATCACGAATACCGACATCGGCCATAAAGCAGACAGGGTGACCGTACCCCCCTGTCCAGCGATCGGAAAAGCTGACCTTTCATGACCGCGCTTCTCACACAATCGGTTCAGATCGGCGGTAACGACCTTGCCCGTGCCGCCGCGGCCGTGCGCGGGACGCTGATCGAAATCTCGCACCGCGGCAAGGCGGCGCATATCGCCTCCTCGCTATCCACCGTCGATATTCTGGTTGCGGCCTATTGGCATGCGCTGCGCTTCGATCCCAGCAATGCCGACGATCCGAAGCGTGACCGGCTCATTCTGTCCAAAGGCCATGCGGTCGCTGCGCTGTACGCGGCGCTGGCGCATAAAGGGTCCATACCCTGGAACGTCCTTGCCACGTTCAATCAGGACGGCAGCCCGTTGCAGGAACATCCCGGTCCGCGCTGCGCACCCGGCGTTGAACTGGCGACAGGCTCGCTCGGCCATGGTCTTCCGGTCGGCCTCGGCATCGCCAAAGCGGGAAAGATCCGTGACGAAGACTATCGGGTCTTCGTGGTGGTCGGCGACGGCGAGCTGAATGAGGGCTCGGTGTGGGAGGCCGCCATGCTCGCGCCGACGCTCGGCTGCGACAATCTCTGCGTCATCGTCGACTTCAACCGCTGGCAGGCGACCGGGCGGAGCGCCGAGATCACGTCGCTGACGCCGATCGCCGACAAATGGCGCGCCTTCGGCTGGCACGTGCTGGACATTGACGGTCACGATCTCAATGTCCTCACAGCCGCTCTCTCGGCGGTGCCGAACGCAACCGGCAAGCCGACGGCGATTGTCGCCCACACCACCAAAGGAAAAGGCGTGTCCTTCATGGAGGACGACAACAATTGGCACTATCGCCTGTGCGATGAAGCGACCTTGATGGCTTCGCTGAAGGAATTGGGCCTCCAATGAGGGATGCGTTCGCAGCGGAAGTCACGCAGCTTGGACAGGCCGATCCGCGCGTCGTGCTGTTGTCCGGCGACATCGGCAATCGCTTGTTCGACAAGCTCAAAGCCGCACGTCCCCGGCAATTCATCAATTGCGGGATCGCCGAAGCCAACATGATGAGCATGGCTGCCGGCATGGCGATGTCGGGATTGCGCCCGGTGGTATACACCATCACGCCGTTCGTGACCTATCGCTGCCTCGAGCAGATTTCGCGTCGACGTCTGCTATCACGACGTGCCGGTGACCATTGTCGGCACTGGCAGCGGATTGTCCTACGCCTCGTTCGGCGCGACCCATCAATCGCTCGAGGACATGAGCTGCCTGCGCAGCTTCCCGAACATGACGGTGCTGGCGCCGGCGGATCCGCTGGAAACCCGCGGCGCGTTGCGGGCGGCGCTGGCGCAAGACGGGCCGGTTTACATTCGCCTCGGCAAGAAAGGCGAGAAGCCCGTTCACGCCGACGTGCCGGCGATGACGCCCGGCCATTCGCATGTGCTGCGCGAAGGCCGTGATGTGTGTCTGCTCGGCATCGGCGTCATGACGCAATCGTGCCTCGCGGCGGCGGAGGAGCTTGCCGCCCACGGCATTTCGGCGCGCGTCGTCAGCTTCTATTCGGTCAAGCCGCTCGACGAGAAACTGCTGCGCGACGTGTTCGCGCGCTTCCGGCTGATCGTGACCGTCGAAGAGCATGGCCGCATCGGCGGCGCCGGCACTGCGGTTGCGGAATGGCTGGTTGAGATGGACCGCCGCTCGTTCCCCGCGCGCCTGCTCCGGCTCGGCACCGGCGACGTGTTCATGCACGAAAATGCCCATACCGAAGCGGCTCGCCGCTTCCACGGCATCGACAAGGCGTCCATCGTCGACGGCGTTCGCCAAGCGCTCTCCGGACAACGCCTGCAATCGGCGTGAGGCTGACGCGCATGCGCGTTGCAGTCGATTTCGACAATACAATCGTGTGCTACGACGATGTCTTCCATCGGGCGGCCGTCGAAAAGGGTTGGCTGACCGCCAGAGAGCGTATCCTGGCCAAGGGTGCGGTGCGCGACACGCTGCGGGCGCAGGGCATGGAGGAAGAATGGATTCACCTCCAGGGCTATGTCTACGGCGCCGGCATGCATCTGGCGCGGCCCTATCCCGGCGTGAAGGATTTCTTCAAAAAGTTGCGCGCTGCCGGGATCGAGGCGGCGATCGTGAGCCACAGAACCAAGACGCCGTTTCGCGGCCCGCAGACAGATCTTCACGCCGCCGCGCAGGCCTGGCTGGCGCGCGAGGGCTTTCTCAACTCGCCGCATACCGGGTTGGACGAAACCAATGTCTATTTCGAATTGACCAAAGAGCAAAAGCTCGCCCGCATCGCCGCCTTGCAGCCGTCCTATTTTATCGATGACCTGATCGAGTTCTTGAGCGAGCCGGCTTGGCCCACAAGCGTCAATCGCATTCTGTTCGATCCGGCCAGCCATCATGCCGGGGGCGCGTGCTTTGCCACGGCGGCGACGTGGTCCGATATCGGCAAGACGATTTTCGCTTCGGCCAGCGCCCCCCCGGTTGAGGCGCCGCTGGGCTTAGCGGCATTGCTGCACGCCATCGGTGCTGCGCCCGCCTCGAAGGTGGCGCGGTTGCAGGGCGGCACCAACAATTTCGTCTATAAGGTCGAAACATCGGACGGCATATTCTGCTGTAAGGCCTATGGCGCCGATCCGCCCGGACGCGACCGCTTCGCCTGCGAAACCGCTTTCGTCAGATTTGCCGCGTCCAACAATATCAAGGCCGTACCGGAGCTTCTCGCTGCCGACGCCAAGACTCGATCCGCGCTGTTTAGCTTCATCGAGGGTCATAAAGTCGGCCAGTCCGAGATCGACGCGCACCTGGTCGAGCAGGCACTGGCCTTCTGCATCGCGCTCGATGCCGCGCGCGACGATTCCGCCGCGCGCGCTTTGTCCAATGCATCGGATTGCTGCTTCTCGCTCGACGAGCATCTGCAATCGGTGGACCGGCGGACGGTGCGGCTGAGTGCTGCCGGAAATCACGCGGTTCGCGATCTCGCCGGCCTGGTTCGCGAACAGATCTTTCCGGCGCTGGACCGCCGCCTTCGCGAATTTGCCGCGCATTCCAGCGAAACGATGGGCCGACTGCTTGCGGACGACGAGTGGGCGATTTCAGCGTCGGATTTCGGCTTTCACAATGCGCTCCTCGATACGGCGCGACGCCTGACTTTTCTCGATTTCGAATATGCCGGCTGGGACGATCCGGCCAAGATGATCGCGGATTTCTTCGCGCAGGCCGACCTGCCGGTGCCGCTGCAATTCCTCGACGGGTTCCTGGCGAAATTTGCTGAGATCCGGGCCGACGGTGCGGCCATCGCCGCGCGCTGCCGCGCCATTCTGCCGTTGCATCGGGTCAAATGGGCGCTGATCCTGCTCAACGGCTTCCTGCAGGACAGACCGGACGCAACGCCGGTCGATGAGGCCGAGTTGACGGCTCGGCTGGCCCGCGCCCAAACAATCCTGGCGCAGATCGAGCCTTGGTTCGTCGCAGACTTTGTGCGATAGAACAGGCCTCAAAAAGCCCATGTCCTCGGACAATTCATGAAAACAACTGCCGCTATTCTGGTCGAGACCGGCAAACCGCTTGTGCTCGCCGAGCTCGAAATTCCAGCGTTGAAGCCCGGGCAAGCGCTGGTCGAGATCGCCTATAGCGGCGCGTGCCATACCCAGGTGCTGGAAGCGCGCGGCTATCGCGGCGTCGATCGCTTCGTGCCGCATTGCCTCGGCCACGAAGCGGCCGGCATCGTCCTGGAAACGGGCCCCGGCGTCGCCAAGTTGAAAGCCGGCGACCGCGTGGCAGCGTCGTGGATCAAGGGTCCCGGCGCTGACGTGCCGGGCACGGTTTATTCCTGGCAAGGCAAGACGGTGAATGCCGGCGCGGTGACCACGTTCCAGCGCCATGCGGTGGTGAGCGAAAATCGCCTGACGATGTTGCCGGCCGAATTCGCCCTGCGCGATGCCGTGGTGCTCGGCTGCGCCATCCCGACCGGCTTCGGCGCGGTCATCAATGTCGCCGCTCCGAAGCCCGGAGAAAGCATCGTCATATTCGGCGCCGGCGGCATCGGGCTATGCGCTATAGCCGCGGCGAGCCTGAGCGGCTGCTACCCGGTGGTCGCCGTAGATACGCAGCCCGGCAAGCTTACGGAGGCCAAGCACTTCGGTGCGACGCACATTGTCGAAGCCGGCGACGACCTGCTCGAGACGCTGCGCAAGATCGCACCGGCCGGTTTCGATGCAGCGATCGAGGCCACGGGCCGGCCGGCGGTCATGGCCACGGCCCTCGAAGCCGTGCGCAATCAGGGCGGCCGCGCTGTCGTGATCGGCAATGCCCACCACGGCGAGATGCTGCAGCTTGCGCCGCTGCAGTTCAATCTGGGCAAGCGCCTGCTCGGAACCTGGGGCGGCGACAGCGTTCCCGAGCGCGATTACCCGCGCTACTTGGCGCTGATCGCCGCGGGGAAATTTCCGGTCGACCGGTTTCTGTCCGCGCCCTATCCGCTCAGCGACGCCGCACGTGCTTTGGACGACATCGAAGGAGGCCGCGTGCTGCGGCCGCTGATCGATATGTCGCTCGCCTGAGCGCCGGACTGCAGGCAATGCAACAATTTTTGCGAACCGCGCGCAGGGAGCTCTGGATCCCCGGCGCGGTTCTCTTGATTTTTTTCGGCCTGGGCTACGGCCTCTGGCTGGGCCCGACGCATATCGTCATCCACGACACGCTGCATCTCTACGAAATCTTTCAATACACCTATGCGCAGCTCAGCCAGACCGGCGCGCTGCCGCAATGGGTGCCTTATATCAATTATGGGGTTCCCAACTACCTTAATGACGTCGATTACGCTGCGCCCTTTGATATTCCCGCGATGTGGCTCGCCGCTCAAGCGCATCTGCACGATACTTGGCGTTTGTTTCGTCTGGCGCTTTTTGCCGACGTCGCAGCATTCACGATCGGCTTTTATCTTCTCGCCCGCGAATATGCAGCACGTTTGCCTGCGGGAATAGCGACCGCGGCCATCACGTGGACGCTCGTCGTGCAAATGAACTCGTCGTTCAATGTGCAGCTCGTCGAATTCATGCCGCTCGTCATTCTGTTTCTTTTGCGCTGGGCGCGATCGAGCGATCCGTCCGAGATCCTTTACGCCATTCAGGCTGCAACGCTTGGCGTCTGGCGGCAGTGGTATTTCGCGATCGCCTTCGCCTATCTCTATATCGGCGTCACCGTCGTTTTTGCCCTGACCTACCGGCCGCAGATAAAATGGCCGCGCGGACCGAGATTTTGGCTGCTTGCAGCGGTCACGCTCGTTCTTTTGATCGCGACCGCCTACCCGCTATACACCGCGATCCTCGGCCTGGAATTTGACGCGAGTGCCCGAGATCCCGTGACGCTGCGCATAAGCCTTTACACCTTTCTCACTTACGGCAACGGCGGATTTGCCAGGACATTGGAGTTGTTGACTGCGGTGCCGTGGCGCAACACCGATTCGTTATTCTATCTCGGCAGTCTGAGTTTTGCCTTTATCATCTATGCGGTTTGGCGGCTTCGCTCGCGCGACGCCGTCGCGCTGTTTATTCTTTCCGCCGGCACTCTGATTTTTTGCTGGGGCTTGCTGTCGCCCGTAGCTGCTTTGTCGTTTTATTTGCCCGGCATGGGTGTCGTCCGGCATACCGGCCTTATGTACGCCGTCCCTCGCCTGTTTGGCGCGCTTCTGGCCACGCTCGGCATTGCACATTTTCTGTCGCGCGACGGAAGCAAGGCCATCACGTCCGGCGACGCCGCGCGCGCCGATATCGTCCAAATATGCGACTGGTCGGTGACCGCCGCCGCCATCATTTTCGTGTTTTTCTTTTTCATCTACCGTTGGAACTTTGGCTCGTCGGGTACCGACCGGCCGCGTATGCAAGTCGCGACGATAGGGCTTGCCCTCTCAGTGCTCGCCGGTTTCGCTATGATGCGCGTGCTGACCGTCAACGTCAGGGCCAACTGGCTAGTGCCGAGCTTCGTTGTCGTCCTCCTCATTCAGGCAGGAGCCTATCAGGCCTATTACGGATACGATCTATTCCAGCGCGTTTGGTCGATGCCGCGCGAAATCAAAGCGCCGGTGCCGCGCGCCTTCGAAGAAAGCCGCGTCGCCGATCCCCTCACGCGCACCAACCCCGACTGGTATCGCGGCCTGTTCAACCAGCCGGCCGCCTATATAGAAATGGCGCCGGTATTGAATTTCGACGCCTGCGTCCCGTTCACGACGGTGTATTACGCGACGACCGGCGTCGCCGAACTGATCCGTCAAGCTTTGGGCCAGGACCAGAGCATCGCCAACATCGCGGCCTATTTCAAACAGCATCCGGACGATCCGCTGTTCAAAACGCTGGGCTGCGGCGTGTCCAAATTGCAATGGGTCGATGCCCAGGCGGCGGAGCCGCTGCCGCCCGGCCAACCCTGGCCGCAAGAATGCATACGCGAATTGACGTGCCTTGAGGACCAGCGAAGCGGGCGACGTTTGATTTTGAAACCGCCGAACGGCGGTCCGCCGGACGCCAAAACGGCTGCCGAAGCAGGGATCACCGTTAAGTACTTCGACTATAATACGCTGGCCCTCGCGGTGACCCGGCCGGCGGCCGGCTGGCTGATTTACACCGACGCCTATCATCCGTTCTGGCATGCCGAGATCGATGGACAGGCGGCGCCCATTGAAGTTGCCAACTTTGCATTCAAGGCGCTGAAACTCGACGCCGGCACGCACGAGATCGTGTTCGCATTTGGCAGCAGGCTTCGCAGTGCGAGCTATTGGCTCAGCGCCATTCTCGCGACGACTCTGTTTCTATTTCAGCTCTGGCGCGCTATCCGTGAATGCGGTCGGCAACCGGAAATTTGACTGCCAGGAACGCAAAGCGGCGCTGCCTGCCTCGCTTGAATTCATTCCAAAGATAGTTACAAATCCGCTTGGGGGAGATTGAACTGCTGTTAGGGTGGAACTGGCGGAGAAATGTCGGAAATCGCATCGAGCTCGCCAACGCCGCGACAACCTCAAGCGACTCTCAAATATCGACCCGACATCGACGGTCTACGTGCGACCGCCGTACTTTGCGTTATCGGGTTTCACGCCTTTCCAACCTGGGTGCGCGGCGGCTTTATCGGAGTCGATGTTTTCTTTGTCATATCGGGCTATTTGATATCCACAATTATTCTCGAAAATCTGGCGTCGAACAGGTTCAGCTTCCTCGAATTTTATGTGCGGCGCATCAACCGTATATTGCCTGCGCTGTTAGTGGTGTTGTTTGCATGTCTTGTATTTGGCCGGATTCGGTTGCTTCCTTGGCAATACGACCAGTTGGAAAAGGACGTCGCAGCAGGCGCAGGTTTCGTCAGCAACTTTGTGCTATGGCGCGAGGCCGGCTATTTTGATGCGGCAGCGACAAGCAAACCACTTCTCCACTTATGGTCGCTCGGCGTTGAGGAACAGTTTTACATCGTATGGCCTCTCTTGCTGTGGTTTTGCTGGAGACGCCGAATCAACACCACCAAAGCCATTGTTGCGGTCGGCGTGGTTTCATTCGCCTCGAACATATGGATGGTCGCGACCGACGCCGCCGGCGCATTCTATCTCCCGCAAGCACGCCTTTGGGAATTATCGATCGGCGCCTACCTCGCAAGCCCGTCGCTCGAAAAACGGAACCTGCCGCAACCGATACAAGCGCTCGGCCCCGACGCGATCTCGCTTGCCGGCGCCGCGCTGATAATAGCTGGACTGCTTCTTATCAATGAACACTCGAAATTTCCCGGTTGGTGGGCATTACTCCCGGCAACCGGCACGGCCATGTTGATTGCAGCCGGTCGAGAGGCGTGGCTGAACCGCGAATTACTCTCCTCCCGCGCTTTCGTTGCATTGGGCTTGATCAGCTATCCGGTTTATCTGTGGCACTGGCCGCTGCTATCCTTTCCAACTATTGTGGATGTAGGATCTTCCTCCCGCAGCTTGCGTGTCGCTGTCGTGTTGGCGTCCATCGTTCTCGGTTGGCTGACATACCTGCTCGTCGAGAAGCCCATTCGCCACGGACGACGCAAGATCCTGACCGCGGCAACCGCGTTTTTCGCCGTGGCTGTCATTGCATTATTCGCAATATCTTCAGCAGAGTTGATGCCCGGAGCGATGCTGTCGCCATCGGTTCAAAATGATTTGCTTTCCGACCTCGCGAAGGTCGATGCGATGCGCACGGATCACGAAGACGGCAAGTTGTATGGTGACCGGCCCTGCTTCCAATTCCTCAAATCGCAGACGGCTGAGATGTTCGTCGCGAATAATTGCCTTGCAACTAGCTATTCGGGATCGACAGTATTACTGATCGGAGATTCCCATTCCGCGTCATTATCGCTTGGACTGCGACCGCTGCTAAAAAAAAATAAGATCAATCTTTTGCAGGTCAGCACCGGCTATTGCAAGCCCACCACTCACGATCGAAACGACTATGTGCCCGTGGCTCTATGTCAAAACATCGACCAACTAGTTTCGGACAAAGTCACGCAGATCAAGCCGGATGCCGTGATAATCGATTGCTATTGGGTTTCAGCCGCCGCACCCCCCTGGTTCGATGCCGGCTCCGATTACATGGCTGCATTATTGGACAAAGTACGTGACCTGCAGAACCGCGGCGCCAAAAAGATAATCATTGTCGGCGAGATTCCGACTTGGACCAAAGCGCTGCCTAATCTGCTTGCCAGCCAATTTGTTCAACGAGCCCGGCCCGTTCCCCTGAGGACGTTTGAAGGCTTGTCACAAGATTCCCTGCAAATGGATTCACAAATGCGGGCCGTCGACTATCCAAAAGGGGTCGCTTATCTGTCGCTCAAAGACGCGCTTTGCGATAAAACGGGCTGTCTTACCGCGGTTGGGCCTGACCTGAGCAAAGATCTCACGGTCTGGGATTACGGTCATCTCACTGTTTCAGGCTCGGAGTTTATCACAAAAAACCTGCTGAAGCCGGCATTGTCTGCCATGCTACATTTTTAGCGGTAAATCGGCACAAGCTCTACTCGGCTGGCGTGCTCGAGATGACATCACGGCTGATCGGGCTGCCGTTTTTCGAGAACACCACGCTGAACTGGCCGGTTGCTTTGAGTTGATCGCGCGCGGTCTTCAGCCGTACTGTTTTGGCCTTGTTCTCGATCTCGTCCCAGTCCGTGGTCTTGTATCCCGACGGATCGTAATCCCCGACGCGCTGCCGCGCCTTCATTTTGGGATCAAGCCATTCCATGACGGGCTTGCTGACGTTCAACGGCAGGAACGCCATGAGAATGTTCACCGCGAGCATGACGCCGATCTTGCCGACCTCATAAATCTCGCGCGGCTTCCAGAACCAGCCCTTCGGCAGCATGATGAAGCCGCTGCTTTTGGTGTGACCGAGAATGCCGGCGATCGACTTCCAATTCACATAGGAGCGCAAGTTGTAACGGGTAATGTCGCGCTTGAGCTCCCACTCCGACGCGGTGTCGGGCACGTAAGGCAGCGGCGTCTTGTCGAAGATGCTCGACGTGATCGCTAGCACGCTGTTGAAGTTGCGCCAATCGGGCTGGATATCGACGCGGCCGGAATCCTTCAGCTCATTCCATAGCGGCGTACCCGGATAAGGAATAAGATTGTTGAACTTCATCGAGACGGCACCGGCCTTCTTGACGATGTTGTAGCCGATCTCGCGATCTTCCGGCATCTCGGTCGGCAAGCCGAAGATCATGAACAGCGACACGTCAATGCCGTGCCGTTGGCAAAGCGCCGTCGCGTCCAGATGGCATTCAATCGTTTCATCCTTGCGGATGAGGTCGGCAAGCCGCTGCGTCCCGGTTTCGAGCCCGAAGCCAAGATGACCGAATCCAGCGGCCGCCATGTGGCGAACGAGTTCCTCGCCGCCGTGGACAAGCACATTGTCGGCGCGGGTCTGAACCGAGAGCTTGACGCGCCGATGCATGCCTGAGTCGATCAGCATGTCGCATAGTTCATGGACACGGCGTGCCTTCAGGCAAAAATTATCATCGTAGAAGACAACTTGCGTCTGGTTATATTTGTTCACCAGAACATCGAGTTCTTCCATAATTTTTGCGGCAGATTTGTAGCGGTAGGTGGTGCCGGTGAGCAGTCGCTGGCTGCAATAGGAACAACGATACGGACAGCCCCGCGACGTGCTCAGAAATCCCATGTCGTATTTCGGATGGGCGAACAGGTGATAGGGGAATTGCGGCACGTCATTGATATCGGGAATGAGCGGCGCCTCGTCGTTGTTGTGGAGCACGCCATCGCGAATGAACGACACGCCGAGAATATCCTCGGGCCGGCCGGCACCACGAATTGCGCGGTAGAGCGCGAGCATTACTGCCTCGCCCTCACCACGCACGACGTAATCGACGACGCCGGTCAACAGGGCTTCTTCGGGAAGGGATGTCGGATGTAGACCGCCGAACACGACCACGGAGTTGGGAAACTCACGCTTGATCATACGCGCGATCTGATAGCCGCGGCCGACATGCGCGGTCAGGCAGCTGACGCCGAAAATATAGGGCTTCTCCAGCCCCTCGACCTTCTCGCGCAGGACGGAAGGTGTGATCGCCGTGATTTCCTCGTCAATCACAGCACATTTGATGCCGTCCCGGCCGAGATAGGCCGCCAAGTAACCGATCGCGACAGGAATGCCGACGGGCACGTAGCGCGACAAGAAGCCGCCGAATTTCGCAGTAGCTGGATTGATGAAAAGCATTAACGAGTTCCCCCAAACCTGCTCCAGGTTTCGGCCCCTACTTCAAGTCACTAAGCATAAAAATGCCTTGCCCGCCAGTCCATTTGCGCACGATGTACAGGGCTAAGTACCGCGAAAGACGGGCCTTTACCGATTACACCATGCGACTGCGGCCGTGGCGAGAACGTTCCCTTTTGCGGCGCGCGGAGCAAAAAAGACAGGCTTTTCGCGGCTGTTGCCGTCAGCTTTCGCCGGCTGGCGTCTGAAATTCGTGATCGCGCCGCATGATCAGTCGCTTGAGCGCCAACATTACAATCGCGAATATTTCCATCGCGGAACCGGCATTGAGGACATAGCGTCCATCGACAGCCCGGACTTGGCCACTGCCCAGCAGGCGGCTTAGGCGCGCGCGCATCAGGCTACCGTCATTGTAGCGGGCAAAGAGTTCGGCGCGGGTAACCGGCCGGCCGAAGGCGCGCATTTCGCGCAAGATGCGGAACCGGATCGACGCCTCGCCGGTATTGATGAGCTGGAAGCACATGAAGCCGCCGCAACAATAGATCGCGACATTGCCGAGCAGAAAGAACACGGCATCGCGCGGGTTTGTCGAGAAATCGGCTGCTGACAGCCAAAGGTGCGCCGCCAGCATCACCACGCCGCCGACGAGAAACCCCGACACGATGGCATAGACCACCCGCCGCGTGCGGCGATGCACGACGATCTGCGTCACGAGGTTGGCCACGCCGCCGAGGATGGGAGGCACCAGAAGCAGGCATTCGCTCATGCGCTAGCCTCCCAATCCGTCACGCCGAATCAGCCGCCGGTAGCTATCCAGGAATGCGAGCGCGGCCTGTCCCGACCCGGTAAGATGCAACTTGTCATCGTTCTCGGCGAGCATGCCGTCGCGCAGCAATTGACCTAGCCGCGAAGTCACAAAAGGCCGTTCGACAATGAAACGTTCGAGCGTCGCCTCGTCGAGCGAACGGTCCGGTTGTTGCCGGATGATCGCGATCAGCGACAACGACGGGCTGTCCAATTCGATGGCCGTGTAGACGGATACGTAGCAGACCGCCGCAAGCACATAGATCGCAGCGATGAAGAGCCCCCGGCAGAATGAAGCTTCCGGGTCGAGAACGGCGAGCGCGATTTCCGCGCCGATCAGCCCGATGGCGAAAAGCGCCGCCAGCTCGGTGAAATCGGCACGCGGCAAGCGAATGCGCCAAATCGCGACGTGAACGACGAACACGATGGCAAGGGACGCGGTGCCGATGAGAACGGGGATCATCTGAACTCGCTAGAACTCGATAAGGAGACGCCGCGGCCGGTGGCTAAATCGCGAGCGGCGGGACACGGTCAACTCCCAGGCCACGCGGAAGAAGCCGAGCACCAACTCGGCGACGTTCCGCGGATTGACCGCACGCAGCACGCGCCGGTTCGCTTCCGCGGTCGGGTTGGCGTAGCCCGGCACCTCGATGAACGACGCGCCCGAGCGCACCAGTTTCACATTCATTTCCGCCAGTAGACTAAAGCGGCGTCCGCGAATGGCCATCTCGCGGAACAGCAAGACCGGATAGATGCCGCTGCCATTGACGTAGTTCAAATAGCAGCCGCAGCCGACCAGATAGGCGAGAAGATAAATCTGCGAGATCAAATTGCGGAGAATGCCGCGCGCGACGATGTTGGACGGAAAACTTAGAACGACATCGGCGGCAAGGTCGAAACGCAGCAGCGCGACCAGCGTTTCCTGTGACGTCTGGTTGTCGCCCGCGACCCAGATGAACCGGTCGGCATTGCATGCGGCAACACCGCTGCTGATCGAAGCGCCGACGCCACGATTGGTCGCATGGTGCACGACACGCACGACATCCGGATGGCGCTCGGCAAGACTGTCGGCCAATTGCCCGGTACGATCGGTGCTGCCGTCATTGACAATGATGATCTCGTACCGGACCTCGGGAAATTTGAGGCATGTGGTTTGCAAAGTGGCGAAGGTATTCTCGAGATTATCCTCCTCGTTGAGCGCCGGAATGACGAACGCGAGCAATCCCGGTGGGACAGCGTGCCGTTCGGTATCGAGGTGGCGGGCGAGATGCGGCGGCAGGCATCGCAGTCTTGCCTCGTGATCGGGACCGATCGGCGCCGCCTCACCGGACAGCCGCAACTCCACCAGCATCGTAAAATAGGAACGCAGCAGATCGATGAGATCGGCAATCTTCAGACCGCGCCAGAAGCGCCGGTCGGTTTCGATGTAATACGGTATCTCGCAATAGGTCGCCGACGTTCGCAGCAGGCGCGTATTTATTTCCGACAACAGCGCGAAACGGTTACCGCGCAGCCGCAACTTGCGCAGAACCGCGACCGGATATAGGCCGGTGCCGTTCATCGCATTGATGCCGGTACCGAAGCTCACGAGATAAAGCATGCGGAACGCAAAGCTGCCGATGATGCGGACGATATTGCGCGCTTCGACATTGATCGGAAAACACAGCACCGCGCCGGCTTCATTGTGATGCAGCAAACATGCCTTCAAGAGCGAGAGGGTCGCCTCGGGCAGGCTTGGTATGAAAAACACCTTTTCGCCCTGCAGCTGCGGCAAAGCCGATTTGAGCGCGGCACCGGCGCCACGACGGCGCGGGGCGGCAAAAGCCTTGATCGGAAGCGACCACGTCGCAAGATCCATAGCGGCCTGCGCAGCCGCATCCGCCGTCATGTCAAGTGCAAGCACGATAGTGAAAGGCGGTACGGACGGCAGTGCGCGAACAGCAGCAATCTTGCTCAAGAAATCTTCCAGCGCCGCGTCCACCTCCCACGCCGCGACGAAAATATCGATCATCAATGTACATCCTTGATCGTCAGATCGACGTGGGATAGCGAAGATCAAACGGATTTACAACTATGAGCGGCGACGCCGCGAAAGCTGAGCCGTTCGGGTCAATAGACGTTCGAGCCACAATAGACGTTCGCACCAATGGACATGGATTTCTCCGACCACGCAATATCGCGCCAAGGCGTGCCAGCATGAATGCCGTCGCCTGTCGATCGTGCGGACAAGCCCTCACCGGACCGACACTCGACCTCGGCGAACTGCCGCTCTGCAATCGCTTTGCGACGGAGCACACGGACGCCGAGACGTTCGCTCTGGCGGTCGCGATGTGTCCGGCATGCCGCTTGATTCAGCTTGCGGCATGCCCGCCGATCGAAGCGATCGTGCCGCGCGTTCCCTGGATTCGCTATGCCGAGCCCGAGGGCCATCTCGACGATGTCGCAATGAGGCTCGCGGACGGTGCCGGTCGTGTCTTCGGCGTCGGGCCTTTCGACAAGCCACTGCTCACACGCTTGGAGCAGCGCGGCAGCAGCGTCGTACATGTGGATTTGCTCGCCGAGCGTCGCCGCGGCGGCGACGCCGGCTTCCCTTATCTCGAAACATTGCAGGCGCAATTGCGGCCTGCCCTGCTCGATGAAGTAGCAAAGCGGCACGGTCGCGCCGACCTCGTGCTGCTGCGTTATCTTTTGGAGCACGCGCGCGATCCGATCGCGAGCTTGCAGGGGCTAAAGAGCTTGATCGCGCCCGGTGGCGCGCTCGTGATCGAGATCCCCGACAGCGCCGGATTTCTCGCGCGCTGCGACTACAGTTTCATTTGGGAAGAGCACGTCTGTTACTTCACGGAAAGCAGCCTAAGACGCCTCGCCAAGCAAGCCGGCTACGGAATCGATGCTATCCATCGCTACCGGGGACCGCTGGAGGACGCCTTGGTCGCGATCCTCCGGCCGGGCGAGACCAAGGCTTCGACGTCCGACCTCGATCCAGCCGCCCTGTTCGCTTCCTACCGTTCGGCGTTTCCCGACATTGTGTCCGCCTGCCGGACAGAGCTACAAGCCCATGTCGATGCGGGGTCCCGCATCGCGGTCTTCGGCGTCGGACATCAGGCGATCATGTTTTTGAACGCGGCAGGCCTGCAACCAATGATTGCGATGATGGTTGACGATGAGCCGAGCAAGCAGGGTTATATCGCTCCCGGCAGCAGCGTTCCCGTGGTGACGTCGGCGGCCATGCTCGCCGATCCATCGATCGATGTCTGCTTGCTGGCAGTCAGTCCAAGAAGCATACCGAAGGTCAAGGAACGGCTGCGCCAATTTATCGAACGCGACGGCCGATTTTACTCTATCTTTGCGGGCGTACCTGAAACACTTATTCAGAGCCGATGAACCTGATCCGCCAGTCGTCAGAGGTCTTCCTCGCCTGCGGCCCCATTGTCCGGATCGGGCCAGAGGAAGTCGCGGTGCTGAAGTCGGCCGCGGCCAAAGCGCCGCGCGGGCGGGTGCGCATCAATGCGCATGCGGGTGCCGACGATCCTCTGCATGAAATGTTCATTGCCGTGACGCCAAACTCCTATATTCGCCCGCACAAGCACCCGGGAAAGACCGAGGCTTTTCATGTCATCTACGGCGCCGTGGACGTCGTATTGCTCGACGATGCCGGCGCAGTGAATGACATCGTCAGCTTGGCGGCCGGCGCTGAGCGCGACGGACACTTTTACTACAGAGTCTCGGCGACGGCCTTTCATACCCTCATCATAAAATCTGATCTCTTGATCGTGCACGAGATCACCAATGGGCCGTATCGGCCGGCGGCGACGATATTCGCGCCGTTTGCCCCCGCAGAAGGCGATGCGGCGGCGTCCGCCGCCTATATGGCCGAGCTGACCAAGCGCGTAGCCGCATTCGAGTCGGCTGTTCCGTGAGCAGCGAGGCCGCGCAGCGCGCAGTGGTGATCGGCGGCAGCCGCGGCCTGGGCCACGCGGTTACCGCGCGCTTTCTGACGCGAGGCTGTGACGTCACCATTGTCTCGCGGAAGCCGCCGGCTGCGTTGGCCCCGCAATGCAGACACGTCACCGCCGATCTCGAAACGCTCACCGACGCGGCCGACCTTGCCGCAGCGATCGCCGCGCAAGGCGGGCCCATTCGCTATCTGGTCTTTTGCCAGCGCTACCGCGGACAGCGCGATCCCTGGCAGGGCGAGTGGCAGGTCGGCCTCACAGCGACCAAGCTGCTGACGGAAGCTCTGACGCCGCATTTCGTCACCAACGGCGACAGGGCGATCGCGGTGGCAAGCTCGGTCTACGCCGAATTCGTCGGCGGCTCGCAGCCCGCTTCTTACCATGTCGTCAAAGCGGCCCTGAACCAGCTGGCGCGCTACTATGCCCGGACGCTCGGCCGCAAAGGCATCCGCGTCAATGCGGTCATGCCGCTCACCTATCTGAAACCGGAATCGCAAGACCGCTACTTGAGCGATCAAAAGCTGCTCGACATGTATGAGCGTCTGGTGCCGTTGCGCCGGCTCGGAACGGCCGACGAGTCGGCAAGCGTTTTGGAATTTCTCTGCAGCGAAAGGGCATCGTTTGTGAACGGCCAATGCATCTTCGTCGACGGCGGCGCGTCCGTGATTTGGGCCGAGGAAGTGGCGCAGAGCTTTACCAAAATCTAGTTCGGGCAAGTAACGCAAAGAGCAACAGATGGAACAGAGTAGTCAAGCATCCGCCACGACCGCGCCGAAACGGCATCTCAGGCGGCGCGACAATTGCCGGCTTTGCGAACTCGTCTTCGCTCGAACTGGTGCTTCCCATCCTGCCGTCGGCGATCGGCGACGCCTTCGTCTCGGCGGAGCACGTCAATGAGCCGCAGGATGTTTATCCGCTCGATGTGTATCAGTGCCGCGACTGCGGCCATCTGCAAAATCTCGATATCGTCGATCCGCAGGTCTTGTTTCGCATCTATACCTATCGGACCGCAGTGTCGCTGGGCCTTGTCGAGCATTTCCGCCAATACGCCAAAGCCGTGACCACCGACCTCGCTGTGCCGGCCAATTCGCTCGTCGTCGAAATCGGCAGCAATGACGGCTCGCTGCTCAAGGCCTTCAAAAGCCTGGGCATGCGGGTGCTGGGCATAGATCCGGCGCGCGATATCGCGCAAACCGCGTCGCAAGAGGGCATCCCGACCATTCCGGAATTTTTCAATTCGGCGCTGGCGCGTCAGATTTCCGCCGAGCACGGCAAAGCCACGCTGTTCTGCGCCAACAATGTCTTCGCGCATATCGACAACTTGTCCGATGTCGTCGCCGGCATTCGCGAGGTTCTGGCGCCCGACGGCGTTTTCATTTTCGAAGTGTCTTACGTGCCGGACATGGTCGAACGCATGCTGTTCGACACGATCTATCACGAGCACGTGTCCTATCACGCGCTCATGCCGCTCGAACGCTTTCTCAACCGCCACGATATGACGCTGTTCGACTGTGCACGCGTGCCGACAAAAGGCGGCTCGATCCGCGGCTTTGCACAGATCCGCTCAATCGGCCGCCGCGCGGTTACCGATCGGCTCAAGGCGATGTTCGCCGAGGAGAAACGGCTCGGCGTGACCGAGCCGGCAATGTACCGCGCTTATTCTCAGGCCATCGAAGATCGCAAGCAGGCGGTGCTGCATTATCTGGACGAGGCGATCGCCTCCGGCGCCTCGGTTGCTGGCTTCGGCGCGTCGACGACCACCACCACCCTGCTCTATCACTTCGAACTCGGGCCGCGGTTGAGCTTCATCGTCGACGACAATCCGATCAAGCATCGCACTTTCAGTCCCGGATACCACATACCGGTGCTGCCATCGTCGGAGCTTCTCGTCCGGCGGCCCGATATCGTCGTCATCCTGGCGTGGATGTATTCCGATCCGATCGTCAAGAAGAACGGTGCTTATCTAGAAGGCGGCGGCCGGTTGCTCATCCCGTTGCCGGACATGCGCATCGTTCAAGCCTGACGCGCCGAAAGCCTGCGCCAGCCATTTCACGCCGGCGCGCCGCCCTTGCGGCCGATCGCGAGATCGAGGACCGCGTGAAGCAGCGTCAGATGCGATATCTCGACCATGCCGTATTCATCGGAATCGACGAACAGATTGACGTCGCCGAGCTTGCGAAGCGGATTGTCCGCGGTAAACCCCGACAACGTGACCACATAAGCGCCGATCGCGCGCGCCGCGGCGACACCGTTGAGAATGTTCGCGGAGCAGCCGGAAGAGCTGATCGCCACCAGCAGGTCGTCGCGCCTACCGTGATATTCGATCTGCTTGGCGAAAACGTGGTCGTAACCGAAGTCGTTGCTGAGACACGTCAGCGCCGCGGGATCGTTGAGAGCGGTCGCGCGCATGCGGCCATTCTTCGAATAGTCGATCGCGATATGGCTTGCGATGCCGGCGCTGCCGCCGTTGCCGATGAAGATCAGCTTGTTGCCTGCCGCATGCGTCTTGCGCGCGCAGTCAATAATGATGTCGACCGCCAATTCCAGCGTCATGGACTCGCCGCGTTGGTCGGTCGCAACCGCGCCGGAAAGAACATCCGCCAAGTCCGCGAAATAGCCGGTGACCTGCTGCTTGCTGATCAGCGGCGACACTTTCGGAACTGCCGGCGACACGCTGTTAACGGCCCATGACCTGAAAATTACGAAGGACGCGGTTCGGGGGCGAAGGTTGCAAATGGATGAGCCGCCGTCAAGGATCGGTCCCATCTCGCGCGCCTAGCGGCAACGCGCTATTCGAAATAAATGAAGGAATGATCGCCGGTATAGCCGGTTTGGTGGAACCACCAATCCCATTCCTCCGGTGTATTGAAAGCTTCACAGGTGACCTGCCAATAGAGCAAGTTCGTCTTTTCTTCTTCGTTCCGGTACGATTCAACACACACATATTTGTTCTTGCCGACCCGCTCGATCTCCCGCAACGCGCTGTCGAGTTCGTAGCAATAAAGATTGTGAAGGGTCGTGATCGAGACGACCAGATCGAAGGATTTGTCGGCAAACGGCAGCGCACCGGCGCGCCCGACCTGAAGGAACGACTTCATCTCGTCCTTGGCGTTGTCGATGGCATAGGTCGACACGTCGATGCCGAGGACCTCGATACCCGGCACGACTTGGGTGAAATCATACAACAGAAAGCCCTTGCCGCAGCCGACATCGAGGACGCGATCTCCGGGCTTCAGCCCGTAATGCTCGACCATCGCGGCGGCGACCTTGCGCCACCGGCCGTCATAGCGATAGCCGCCATAATTGATACGCCGATCACCGTCCCAATAGTCAAAAGCCCATTGCTTGGCCAGAACGGCCGCGCGCGCCTTGGGATATTCAGGATCGTTAACGCGGGCGAGATAATCGCGCTTGGTGCTTTTGTGGACAGCAGAAAGAAAATCGAGATATGACATTTCTTCTCCGGCGCCGATATACATGAGGTCCCGTCCGGCTGTCGAGCCGAATCCATTTTTCGTTGCGTCCTGAGCGACGGAGCCAATACAATTCAATCTTGTTGCCGAGTGTTGCGTGAGGGGCTTATCGCATGCGAGCTATAGTGACCGGCGGCGCCGGCTTTATCGGCAGCCACCTCGTCGAGGCGCTCTTGCGTGACGGCCACGACGTCCTTGTCATCGACAATCTGAGCACCGGCCGCCCGGCCAATCTCGCCGCCTTCGCGAGCAATCTGCGCTTTGCTTTCGAACAGGTCGATATCAACGACCCCAAGCATCTCGCCCCGCTGTTTGCCGGCGTCGATTGGGTGTTCCACTTGGCCGCGCTCGCCGACATCGTGCCTTCGATTCAGCGGCCTTACGACTACCATCACAGCAACGTCGACGGCACGTTCACCGTGCTCGAGCTCGCCCGCGCCGGCGGCGCCAAGCGCTTTCTCTATGCGGCCTCGTCGTCGTGTTACGGCATCCCCGACGACTACCCTACTCCGGAAAGCGCAGAAATCCGCCCGATGTATCCTTATGCGCTGACCAAATATGTCGGCGAGCAATATGTGCTGCACTGGGCCAAGGTTTACGGGCTACCGGCGGTCGCGCTTCGCCTGTTCAATGTCTATGGGCCGCGGTCGCGCACCTCGGGCACTTACGGTGCCGTTTTTGGTGTCTTTCTGGCGCAAAAATTGGCCAACAAGCCCTTTACGGTCGTCGGCGACGGGACCCAGCGGCGCGATTTTACGTTTGTGACGGATGTGGCCGATGCTTTCGTTGCGGCGGCGGCATCTGATCTGAGCGGCATTGCCATGAATGTCGGATCGGGGCAATCCTACTCGGTCAACCAACTGGTCGCGCTCCTCGGCGGCGAGGTGGTATATATTCCCAAGCGCCCCGGGGAGCCGGACGAGACCCGTGCCGATGTCGCGCTGGTGCGATCTCGCCTCGGTTGGGAAGCTCGGGTCGGTTTCGAAAAAGGGGTGGGGATCATGCTCGACAATATCGCCTACTGGCGTGAGGCTCCGCTGTGGTCTCCCGGCACGATCGCCGACGCGACCAAGGACTGGTTTCGCTATCTGGGTAAATCCGCATGAGTATGGCGCGTCCCGAACTGAACCAAAGCGACCGCTCGACGCGCGTCAAAATACGCTCGATCACGGATTTGGCGGAAAAAGTGCAACGGCTGCGCATGCAAGGACGCACTGTCGTGCTGGCGCATGGCGTATTTGACCTTATTCACGTCGGTCACCTCTACCACTTGCAGGAGGCGCGAGCGCTGGGCGACACGCTCATCGTCTCCGTTACCGCCGACCGCTTCGTCAATAAGGGCCCTGGCCGGCCGGCATTTCCTGCCGGCGCCCGAGCCGAAATGCTGGCGGCGCTTGAAATCGTCGATTTCGTCGCCATCAACGATGCCGCTGGCGCCGAAGACTTGCTCCACACCGTCCGGCCGTCGATCTATTTCAAGGGCGAGGAGTATCGGGACGCAGAGAACGACGCGACAGGGCGAATTCTGACCGAGCGCGCCGCGGTCGAGGCGCATGGCGGCCAGCTCTTATTTTCCTCCGGACCGACCTTCAGTTCGTCGGCCTTGCTCAATCGTCATTTCGATATCTATGATCCGCAATTGCGCAGCTATCTGGAGTCGGTCCGCAGCTCGCCGGAATTCCTGTCGAATGTCTTGAAGGCGATCGAAAGCGTCGCCGATATGCGAGTGCTCCTCGTCGGGGACGCGATCATTGACGAGTACAATTACGTCTACGGCATGGGCAAAGCCGGCAAGGAAAACATTGTTGTTTCACACTTTGTCGGTCAGGAGCGCTTCGCCGGCGGCGTGTTCGCGGCCGCCAATCACGTCGCCAGCTTCTGCAAGGAAGTGGAGATCATCACCTGCCTCGGCACGGAACCGAGCCATGAAGATCTCATCCGCTCCCAGCTCAAGCCCAACGTTAAGCTGACGCCGATTTACCGCCTCGGCACCGAGACGACGCGCAAGTCGCGGCAGGTCGACAAGACCTATTTCCGGAAGATTGCGGAAATCTATTATGCCGACGATCGGCCGCTCGACGACAGGCTACGCGGCCAATTCGAACAGATGGTGCGTGAGCGCGCTGGCGCGTTCGACGCCGTGATCGTGCCGGATTTCGGTCACGGTCTGATCGCCAACGAATTGATCGACAGCATCGTTCGCCATTCCCATTTCGTCGCTGTAAACACGCAGACCAATGGCGGCAATCACGGCTACAACCTGATCACCCGCTATCCGACCGCGCAGTATGTTTGCGTCGACGCGTCCGAAGCCCATCTGGCGGTCGGCGACAAATACGGCGACATTGAAAAGGTGGTGCAGACCCTCGCCCAGCGCATCGACTGCGGAAGATTCATCATTACGCGCGGCGAGCATGGCTGTCTCACCTACGAACGCGGCTCCCCGATGCGCAAAGTGCCCGCATTCACCAAGACGGTCGTCGACACTATGGGCGCCGGCGATGCGTTCCTGGCGATCACCTCGCCGCTTGTCGCAGCCGGCGTGCCGCTGGAGATCGCCAGTTTCGTCGGCAACGCGGTGGGAGCCGTTAAGGTCGGCATCGTCGGGCATCGTTCCGCGGTCGAGAAACCGACGCTCGTCAAATACATTACGGCGCTGCTGAAGTGAGTTCTGGCCGGACAACAGCGGATCTCATCAGGCATGGTTAGGTCCGCACCGGCCCCGGCGCCAGGGTTGGCAGCCCCCTGGGCGCTTCATTCGTCAAACGGATTTGAAGCTCCGTATCGCCGGGATAAGGTCGGTTCCTGCCCGCGGATCATGACGATTGCAAAGTTGTATTTATTCCCCCTTTTGTTACATAGAGGCGAAGTAGGGGGATGGCGATGAGTTCCGAGCT
>CAVUNZ010000021.1:0-234505 GCA_963742975.1 uncultured Alphaproteobacteria bacterium
CATCGGCGCGCACTTCGCGGCGGCCGAAAATAAAAAAAGACCGCCTTAGCCGGCGGCCTCTTTCCCCGACGCACTCTTATCAGTTCAGCGCGGCGCAATGCCGACGAACCCGATAAGGGTCAATACCTACGCGGCGCAAGCTTGCTCGTGCGGACACACTATAATGTCCGCACGAGGCTTCGCGGTTCAGCGTTAGATTACCTGCGAGTTCCTTTGCGTTTATTTGCCTGGCTTGAGCTTCAACAGCGCGTCGGCATTGCCGTGCGCGAGCTTGGCCTTCTCGGCCGGCGGCAGCGCCACATTGTCGAGGAATTTGCGGCCGGCGGCGTCCGGCGCGAACGGATAGTCCACTGAAAACAGAATGCGGTCGATGCCGAAAATCTGCAGCGCGCAGATGAAGGGCGGCTGGTCGAAAATGCCCGAGGTCGTGATCCAGACCTGATCGAGGATGGTCTGCGAGATCGGCCGTTTCAGATGCGCGATGTCGTGCTGAAAGACCTTATCGAAGCGCGCCATCATCATCGGGATCATCTCGCCCATATGGCCGATGATGATTTTCAGCTTCGGATGTTTGTCGAAGGTGCCGGCGATCACCATGCGCAGCACATGCACGGCTGTTTCCGAGTGCCAGCCCCAGCCTGCGGTCTCAAGCACGCGGCCGGCGCCTTCCGGCAGATCGGAGAAATAGGCGGTGCGCACCGGCTCCGGCGGAATGTGCGGATGGATATAGATCGGCACGTCGAGCTCGACCGCGGCGGCGAGGAGGCCGTCATAGCTCGGATGATCGAGGAAGCGGCCCTCGGTCGTGCCGTTGACCATGGCGCCGAGAAAGCCCAGTTCCTTCACTGCGCGCTTGAGTTCGACCGGACAGGCATCGGGGCTTTGCAGCGGCAGCGCGGCGAAGCCTTTGAAGCGGTCGGGATGGCGCGCGATCTCCTTGGCCAGATGATCGTTGACCTCCTTTGCGGCGGTGACGCCGTCGGGACCCGGCATGAGGTCCGGACCGGGACCGGCATTGGAGAGCACCTGCACGCTGATGCCGGCGGCATCCATCGACTTGAGGCGCTTCTCGGCGAATTCAGGCAGCAGCTCCATCGGATTGGGCGCGCCGGGCGTAAGATTCCGCGGCCGGAAGCCGCGGCGGTGCACCACGTCCTTCGGAACGCGGCTCGCCACCGCCGGTACTGAAAAATGTTCTTCGAGCGCAACGATACGCATAGGCGCAGTCCTCCATTCGGCCGCCGACAATTAAGTGGCGGGTTGTTACATTGGCACCGGCGTCGGGCAAGGGCCTAGGCAGGACACCCCTTACGGGCTTGCGCCACCAGCCAAGCAACGGCGCACACGCGTCCGCGCATGACTGACCGCGTAACAAATGTGTTATGATTGATGATGGTTCGGATTTCTTTTTATTCTCGCCGCGGCGACGAGCGGCGCGCCATTTGGCGCAAGCGTGACGTGCAATGATCCGAGCCGCTATTGTCGGTTTGGGGCGTTGGGGTCGGGCGCTGGTCACTGCGGTGGCCGGCAAAACCGGCAGCACACCCGGCAGCGGTGATCTGCGTTTCGTCCTCGGCACGACGCGAACGCGCGCCAGCGCCGAGGATTTCTGCCGCGACAAGAACATCAAGCTGGTCGACAGTTACGACGATATTCTGCGCGACCCCGATATCGACGCCGTCGTGCTCGCGACCCCGCACAGCCAGCATCAGGCCCAGGCCGTCGCGGCCATCGCCGCGAGGAAACATGTCTTTGTCGAGAAGCCGCTGACGCTCGATCTCGCCGGCGCGCGCGCCGTCGCCGATGCGGCGCTCAAATCGGGCCTGATCCTCGCGGTCGGCTTCACCCGGCGCTTTCATCCAAGCATCGGCGAATTGCGCACGCGCGTTGGCGATGGCCGGCTCGGCAATGTTATGGCGCTGGTCGCGCAGCACACCACGTCGACAGCGCAATTCGTCGCGCCGGACAATTGGCGGGCGGCGCCGGAGGAGGCGCCGGGGGGAGCCTTCACCGCCGTCGGCGTGCATGCACTCGATCACATGATCGAATTCGCCGGCCGGGTGCAGGATGTCCGTTGCGTGACCGCACGCTACTATCCGGGCCCGTCCGACGACACGACGACGGTCATGCTGCGCTTTGTCAGCGGCGCCACCGGGCTGATTTTTTGTTCGGTTGCCACCGCGACAAATTTCGCATTGACCGCCTACGGCACCGACGGACTTGCAGAAATCACCCGCGCCGATCTATCGCGTTTTCGTTTCACCCCGGCGTCGACCGCAGCCCCGACCGGTGTGGTCGCCGCGCCGGCCGACGAGATTTTGGAATTTTCCGGCTTCGATATGCTGCGCGAAGAGATGACGGCGTTCGCGCGCACCATCCGCGATGGCAATTCTTATCCGGTGCCGATTGCCGACGTGCTGCACGGTATGGCGGTATTCGAGGCGATTGTTGAATCGGCAAAGCGCGGCGGCGAAGCGATCGCGGTAAATGAATAATTTCCCGCTGCAGGTGTTTTGATTCCGTTTGTGCTCTTGCGGGATCGTCACAATCGCGCCGCGAGCATCTTGCGGAGAATTTGCGATGCGGTTAAAAATACGCGCATCGAGTTTTCGGCCGGAACGACTTGGCCTTGCAGCGAACTGAAACCGCGCCTGACTGACGATCCTTCACCAAAATCTCGAGCGAGCCGGGCCGTGCACAATCGCGCGGCTCACACTGACGTTGTTATGAACTGACATGCCTATGAGGAGATACCCGTGAACAACGGTACTGTTAAATGGTTCAACGCGCAGAAGGGTTATGGATTCATTCAACCCGAAGGCGGCGGCAAGGACATTTTCGTCCATATCAGCGCTGTCGAACGCGCGGGACTGCGTGAGCTGAGGGAAGGTCAGCGCGTTTCCTACGAAGTCGTGACGGATCGCAAGACCGGCAAGTCGGCCGCCGAAAATCTGAAGACGATGTAAGTGTGTCGCGGTACGTAAGTACCGTGACACGTTGATTGATCCAGTGAATGACCCGGATCGCGCATTGGCAGTCCGGGACGGCGAGGCTCGGCGAGCCGCCATTTGCCGCGCTCTCTGCTTCCGGTTTGTGGCGCTTGGAAAAATTCAAGCGCGATTTGGCGCGGGCCTAGAGCGAAATGTTTCAGACCGAATCGTTTGTCGCTCTAGGATTTTGATTGAGCATGATCTTTTCGGAAAACCGGTTTCCACTTTTCCGGATCATGCCCTAGAAGCTCGCTTTGATCAGCAGAATATTCAGAACCAGAACCAAGGCCGTCGCAGCGATTGCGGCGATCCGCGTCAGCTTGCCGTTGGCAAACTTGCCCATGATGTCGGTTCTGTTGGTGAAGACGATCAGCGAGATCATCGGCAGCGGTAACGCAATACTTAAAACCACTTGACTCATCACCAGCGCATTCGTCGCGTCGACACCGAGCGCGACGACGGCGAATGCCGGGAGCATGGTGACGAGCCGGCGCAGCCAGACCGGAATGCGGAAGCCGACGAAGCCCTGCATGATCATCTGCCCGGCAAGCGTTCCGACCGTCGAGGCGGAAATGCCCGAGGCGATCAGCGACACCAGAAAGATTCCGGCGGCCGCGCCGCCGAGAAGCGGCGTCAGCGTGTGATAGGCGGTCTCGATCTGCGCCACTTCGGGATGACCCGAGTGAAACGCGCTCGAGGCCATCATGACCATCGCCATATTGACCAGGCCGGCGACGGTCAGCGCGACGACGACTTCCCGATTGGAGTAGCGCAAGACCATCCGCCGGTCGTTGTCGTCGCGGACCGGCACGCGCGCCTGAGTCAGCCCGGAATGCAGATAAATCGCATGCGGCATCACGGTGGCGCCGATAATGCCGACGGCGAGCAGCAGCGCTTCGGAATCGGCGAGATGCGGTACGACGGTATGGTAGGCCGCCGCGGCCCAGTCGACCGGCGCGATGAACATTTCCAAGAGATAACAAAGGCAAATCACGCCGACGATCGCGCCGATGATCAGTTCGAGCGGGCGGAAGCCGAAGCGCTCGAAGGCCAGCAAGGCGTAAGTCGCGATCGCCGTCACCACCATGCCGGCAAAAAGCGGCATGTGGAACAGCAGTGACAGGCCGATGGCGCCGCCGAGAAACTCGGCGAGATCGGTCGCCATCGCAGCGACTTCGCTGACCAGCCACATCGCCCAGACCAGCTTTTGCGGGAAATGATCGCGGCACATTTCCGCGAGATTCTTGCCGGTGACGATGCCGAGCTTGGCCGAGAGGCCCTGAAACAGCATAGCGGTTACATTGGCGAGCAGCACGACCCAGAGCAGGCTATAGCCGTATTTGGCGCCGGCTTGGATGTTGGTGGCGAAATTGCCAGGATCCATATAGGCGATCGAGGCAACGACCGCGGGGCCGCCGAAAGCCAGCGCCGTACGTAAAGTGCCGCGCTGGCCCGCCAGAATCTCGCGGGCGGCGCTGACGGTGCGCTCCGTCAGGGAGGGGAGACTGCCGGCCGTATCGCCGCCGGCCGTCCCGGTCAAACCGGGACTGCGCATTTCAGGCGGCCTCATGCAGCACCAACACGAAAATGTAGCATGGGTTACAATATAGCCAGCGCCGGGTTATGCGTCAACGGCTCCATTATGTAGCTTAGGCTACACTTTGACACAGTGAGAAAAATATGTTCTTCAGGCGCGCGTGACCCAGCCGCATCCCCCGCATCAGGCCGTTATGGGCAAGCTTCCCGCCGAAGGCACCCAGGCCCGCCGCTTCGGCAAGACCCGGACGGCACAGGCGACCGCGCTCCTGGAGGACTATGTCGAGCTGATCGCCGATCTGCACGAAAGCGAAGGCGAGGCGCGGCCGACCGATATTGCTCGCCGCCTCGGCGTCTCTCACGCCACCGCGATCAAGACTATCGCCCGGGTGAAGCGCGCGGGGCTCGCCACCGCGCGGCCCTATCGTGGCGTGTTTCTCACCGAAAAGGGCCAGGCGCTCGCCACCCGTGTGCGGGCGCGCCACCGGCTTGTCGTCGACCTTCTGCGTGCGCTCGGCGTGCCGACCGAAGCGGCGGAAGCCGATGCCGAAGGCATCGAGCACTATGTGTCGGAAACGACGCTGAAAGCGTTCGCGCAATTCTTGAAATCGCGCGGGTAAATTTCCGCCCGACTGCGATTTCGCCGATCAAGCGTCTTTGCGCATACGCCACGGTGCCGGTAATCCCAAAGAGCGGACTTGCTCGAACCGCTTCTCGCGCAAGGTGGACAGCCGCGCCACGTTGATAGGCAGCAGCGCAATGTGAAGGCACAAAACCGGCAGGATGTGCGCCACATAGCCATAGGCGATAAACAGAACGTTGCTGGCGATCGCGACCACGGGCAACGGCAGCATCGTCCGCATCATGAAGGTCGCAAGCACCGCAAACGATGCCGCAAAGCCCAAGAGGTTTGTCGACAGATCGATCATGCCTTGTCGATCGCGACCCGGCCCAGGTGTTGTTCGTGGTGCCGTTCATTGCGCTGTTCGTTGCGCTGTTCGTGCCGCGCCGGCGGCAGGCCCTCGCCGTAGATCTCGAGTCCGGCGCAATCCCAGGCAAAATCGGCCAGCGCCTTGCGCTGCATGCCCAGTTCAGTAAGCACGCCGTCCGGCGCCTCGGCGAGCTCATTGAGCAGGCGGCGATAGATGAGCCAACGGCGCACAGCCTTCATGTGCTCCTCGCGTAATGCTTAGAACGGGTAGAATCGTAAGGGCTGCAGGTCGCGGTCGCGCGCGACGTTTAGCTGCTTCGGAAAAAGCCTTTGCGACGGTTTTGTCCGCCGCGTGGTGCCGCGTAAGCGTGCATCCATCCAAAGTTTGAGCAGCGAGAGTATCGGATTGATGCGGGCCATGGCGTCAGCCGAAAAGATTGTATTGAGCGATGAGGAGCGGCAGTTGGTCCAAGTTCAGCGCGCTTAGCGCGAAGCAGAACGTGACAAACAGGCCGATCAAGCAAAAACCCACGACTGCCCAGACGTCCTGATCCGACAGCTCCCACTCCGCTCTCGATTGTGTCGCTGGAATTACGAGCTCGCCGCGCATCGGCATGTCATGCTCCCGTGATGTAGACGGTAAAATCGTCCACGACTTGCGGCAATGCGCCATCAATGTCGCTGTCAAAGGAGATACGGCAGATCAGAGCGAATGGATTTGCGGTGGACTGCAAAACTAAAGCACGTTGCCGGGGCACGCGTCCGTAGCCTTACCCACTCAAGTAGCGCGACGAATTTTTTTGAGTTTCATTTATCCGATGACGGCCCAGGATCGCCGTGATTCGTGTGATGGCCGTCACGAATCAAGCCGCGTCATATCGCGAATATCGAGATTGGCCGCGCCAAAAAAAATATGGCCCCTTGACCAGCGCGAGCGCCGTTCAGCCACGGTGTGGACAAAGCAATGCCGGCATTCGTGCCCGGCGTCGTCGATTTCGGTGATTGCGTCGGGTCGGTTGGCCGTGCTCTTGGCCGTTTGCGCGAGGGAACGACGAAACTAGGCCGCGTGAGCAGCGAGCACTTCGGCGATGCCGTCGACGACTTCCTCGACCATCGCTTTGTCGTCGCCTTCGCCCATGATGCGGATCACGGGCTCGGTGCCGGACGGGCGAATGACCAGGCGGCCATGGCCATTGAGTTGGCTTTCGCCGTCGGCAATGGCGGAGCGCACTTGCACGAGTTCGAGCGGCTTGCCGCTGCGGTAACGCACATTGCGCATCACCTGCGGCAGCGGCTCGAAACGGTGGCAGACTTCGGAGACCGGCTTGTTCTTCTTTTTCACCACCGCGAGCAATTGCAGCGCAGCGATAAAGCCGTCGCCGGTCGTCGTGTAATTGGACAGGATGATGTGGCCGGACTGCTCGCCGCCGACATTGTAGCCGTGCTCGCGCATGTGCTCGAGCACATAGCGGTCGCCGACCGGCGTGCGCACCAGCGACAATTGCAGCGATTGCAGATGCCGCTCGAGCCCGAGATTGCTCATCACCGTGCCGACAATGCCGGGCTTGGTGAGGAGCCGATCTTCCGACCAGCTTTCCGCGATCACCGCAAGCAGCTGGTCGCCGTCGACCAGATGGCCGTGCTCGTCGGCGATCACGACGCGGTCGGCGTCGCCGTCGAGCGCGATGCCGATATCGGCGCGCATCTCGCGCACCTTGCGGCACAGCGTATCAGGCGCGGTCGAGCCGCAGTCGTGGTTGATGTTGAAGCCGTCAGGCTCAACGCCGATCGAGACCACGTCGGCGCCGAGTTCCCACAGCGCTTCGGGAGCGACGCGATAGGCGGCGCCGTTGGCGCAATCGATGACGACGCGCAGACCGTCGAGTGACAGATTGCGCGGCATGGTGCGCTTGGCGAATTCGATATAGCGGTCATGCACGCCGTCGATGCGCTTGGCGCGGCCGAGCTCGGCGCTTTTCGCCAATTGCTTGGCTTTGTCGGCGTCGATCAGCGTTTCGATCTTGTGCTCGACCTCGTCGGACAGTTTGTAGCCGTCCGGGCCGAACAGCTTGATGCCGTTGTCGTCGTAGGGATTATGCGAGGCCGAGATCATCACGCCCAGGTCGGCGCGCATCGAGCGCGTCAGCATGGCAACCGCAGGCGTCGGGATCGGGCCGAGCAACAGCACGTCCATGCCCACCGAGGTGAAGCCCGCGACCAGCGCGGTTTCGATCATGTAGCCGGAGAGCCGCGTATCCTTGCCGACCACGACGCGATGACGATGCTCGCCGCGGCGGAATACAAGCCCGGTTGCCTGGCCGACGCGCAACGCCAATTCCGGCGTGATCACGCCATTGGCGAGGCCACGGATGCCGTCCGTTCCAAAATACTTGCGAACCATTGTCTGGGGCCCCACGCCTACCGCTCCGGCCGGCGATACTAGCCCGTTATCGGTCTTCGTCGCTTCAAAAAATATAGGGTAATCTTACCGTTCCGCGTAATCGTTCCTTCAGCACAAGCGCCATTGAAATCAATGGTCTAGGCTTAAGCCGCTGGAACCGGTGGATTTGGGCAGCGGAACTTCAGCTTGTGGACTTGTCGTAGGCGTTCGGCGGCGGCTGGGTGACCGACACTGGATCCGAGCCAGGAAAACTTTCCTCAAGCCCGAGCTCCAGCGCCTCGTCGAGCTCGGCCTGGATCTTGGCGTCCCTGGCTTGCTTCAGTTCCTTCTCCCGGCGCCGGGCGTCCTGTTCGGCGCGCCCGGTATCCTCGAAACCGGCATAGGCGATCTGCCGGAACCGATGCTTCGTCCATTGCTCCATTGTGAGCGTTCCCGAATTTGAGCGTTTGCCGAATTGCCATCGCGGCCGGCCGGAAGAGCCGGCGGCCTGAAAACTCAAACCAATGAAGTAACGCACGAATTCGACATTCGTTCCATTGCCCCCTTTGCCCCCGCCTGGCCCTCAGGCTCCTTTGGTCGAAGACCGGGTGCAATATGCTAAGATTCGGCGAGAAGCTGGGACCTTCGTTATGCGAAACATGACCTGTATCGAGGACCTGCGGCAGCTCGCCCACCGCAAGGTGCCGCGCGCCTTTATCGATTATGCCGAGGCGGGCTCCTATGCCGAGCAGACGCTCGCCGCCAACCGCGCCGATCTCGAGCGCATCAAACTGCGGCAGCGCATCCTGTTCGACGTCTCGCAGCGCACGACCAAGACGACCATTCTCGGCGAGCCGGCGACAATGCCGCTCGCGCTCGCGCCGATCGGGCTGTGCGGCATGCAGCACGGCGACGGCGAGATCCTTGCCTGCCGGGCGGCGCAGGCGGCCGGCATCCCGTTCACGCTGTCGACGATGTCGATCTGCTCGATCGAAGACGTCGCCGCGGCCGTCGACAAGCCGTTCTGGTTCCAGCTCTATGTGATGAAAGACCGCGGCTTCATCCGCGCGCTGATCGAACGCGCGGCGGCGGCCAAATGCAGCGCGCTGGTGCTCACCGTCGATCTGCAGGTCATTGGACAGCGCCATAACGATATCCGAAACGGCATGACCGTTCCGCCGCAAGTTCGCTTGAAGAACGTCGTCGACATCGCCACCAAGCCGGCTTGGGCGCTCGGCATATTGCGCGGCAAGCGCAAGACCTTCGGCAATATCGCCGGGCACTATCCCGGCATGGACAGCGTCACCGTGTTGTCGAAGTGGATTTCCGAACAGTTCGACGCGACGCTGAATTGGAAAGACGTCGAATGGATCAAGAGCCTGTGGCCCGGCAAGCTCATCCTCAAAGGCATTCTGGATGTGGAGGACGCACGCATCGCGGCAAAAACCGGTGCCGCCGCGATCGTCGTGTCGAATCACGGCGGCCGTCAGCTCGACGGCGCCTTGTCGTCGATCGCCGTGCTGCCGCCGGTCGTCGAGGCCGTCGGCTCCGATCTTGAAGTCATGTTCGACGGCGGGATCCGTTCCGGGCAGGATATCGCGCGCGCGCTCGCGCTGGGCGCCCGCTCCTGCATGAGCGGCCGCGCTTATATCTATGGGCTCGGCGCCGGGGGGCAGGCGGGCGTCGCCCGCGCCATCGAAATCATGCGTAACGAGCTCAGCACCACCATGGCGCTGTTGGGCGTGAGCAAAGTCGGTGACATCGACCGCCGTGTTATTGCCGCGATGTAGGCACAGGAATACCGCCTTCGGGCGAAGAAGGGGCTGTCGGGGTTCCAAATCGTCAACCTTATGAAAAGGTGTCGCGTGTTACTAAATTTTCATGTCGCGACGGCGCCGGTACATGCGTCGCCGGGCGTGATCCGGAAAAGTGGGAACCGGTTTTCCGACGAGATCACGTCCAATTCGCAAGGGTGGAAGGAGTAGCGTAATGCGTAAGCTTTTGATGGTGACGGCAATTTTCGCAAGCGCGATGGCGGCTTCGAGCGCTCGCGCCGATATGATCGGCGCGGCGGCGGGCGCCGGCACCGGTCTTCTTGTCGCAGGGCCTCCCGGCGCGGTTGTCGGCGGCGTGGTCGGCGCGGTCTGGGGCAAGCCGTTCTGGGGGCCCTCGATCAGCAGGGGCCATTGCTGGACCGACAACAACTTCCACCGCCACTGCGACAGACACTGGAATTGAGTGCTTGGGAATTGAGCGCTTTGGGAATTGAGTGCTCGGGAATTGAGTGCTCGCGCGCGGATGCGGTGCAGCGCCTAGGCGCAAGGCCGCATCCGGCGAAGTCGCAGCGCAGGATCTAATCGTCCTCGTTCAACACATTACTGCGGCACAACGCCATTGCGGCCGACATTGACGCGGCCGGTGGAGAGCGTGCCGTCGGCCGCTTTGTCGGCGCGCACGATGGCAATATGCGCACCGGGCTTGAGTTCGCTCTTGTCGCTAATGACATAGGCGCGGATCGTGGCGTCGGGGCCGACGACGATTTTCTGCTCGCCGTCTTTATATTTCACCGTGAGCGTCTGACCGCTGACGGCGGCGACGGTCGTGTCGACCGTACCGTTGGTCATGGTCGAGCCGGGGCGGTCCCACGGCCGAAAGCCTTCGCCGGTACCGCGCTGCGATTCGGCAAAGATCGTCACCTGGATCGCCTTTTGGCTGCCGTCCGGCTGCGGCATGGCGCCGACGCCGACATAGTTGCCGGCTTTCACGTCGGCGAGCGTCGCGGGTGCGACGCCGAAGACCTGTACGTTGTCGGCGAGCTTTACGGTGACGTCCGGACCTTCTGCTTGCTTGACGGTGATCGAAGCGCCGTCGGCGCTTTCAATCGTGCCGCGGACGCGCTGCGACTGTTGCGCTTGCGCCGGCATGGTCGCGATGGCGGCGGCAATAGCGGCGCCGACCAGCAATATCCTTGCACTCATACTCATGTGCTTTAGTCCCTTCTCACTCACATTGGTGGTGCGACGCCGTCACGGCCGACATTGATCGAGGGCGCGGTCAGCGAGCCATCGGGATTTTTCTGTGCGGCAATGATCATGACCTGCGCGCCCGGTTTGAGATCGCTGGCATTGCCCGGAGCGTATGCGACAACAGGTGTATTGGGCGGAACGATGATCTTTTTCTCGCCGTCGGCATATTTGACCGTCATGGTCTGACCATCGACGCCTGCGACCGTGGACTGGACATCGGCGTTGGTCATCGTGCTGCCGGGCTCGCGATCCCACGGCGTGAAGCGGGCCGGCACCACGCCGCGCTGATTGTCCATGAAGATGTGAAGGCCAATCGCCTTCTGGCTGCCGTCCGGCTGCGGCATGCCGGTGACGCCGATGAAGGAACCAGTCTTGATGTCGGCGAGTGACGCCTTGACCATCGCTGTGATGCGTGCGTTGTCGGCGAGCTTTACGGTCAACTCCGTTCCATCGCGGGACTTCACCATGAGAGTCTGACCGTCAACCTTTTCAATGGTGCCGCGAACGCGGACCGAAGGCGACGGTGTCTGCGCGATCGCTACCGATGTTGCGAAGAGCAAAGCCAAACCAGTGGCAGCGATAATCCTGCGAGTCATCATGGTCGTTCTCCCGACATGTCTATGCGTGTAACGCCCCCGGATGGCTTTAAAACCCCAGGGTTGCACGGCTTATTCCGCCAATCTTCGCGATTTATGCGCTGAGATCGGCCTCGACCAGCGCCCGTAATTCCGCAGTAACCTCTGGCGTTTTGCCGAACCACAAGGCGAAGCCGCGGACGGCCTGGTGCATCAGCATGCCCAGCCCGTCGGCAATGCGCAGTTTATGGGCCATTGCGGCGTTGAGGAGCGGCGTGCGCAGCGGCACATAAACCAGGTCGCTCACGATGGCGTGAGCCGGCAGGCGGTCCACCGCGATCTCAAGCGCGGGCTGGCCGTGCATGCCGAGTGTCGTGGCGTTGACGAGCAGGTCGGCGTCGCCGAGCGCCGCATTGCGGTCGTCCCAAGCTCGCGTGCGGACAGCCGTCCCGAGCCGCTGCCGCAACGCTTCGGCGCGCTCGCGGCTGCGATTGATCACGAGGACATCGGCTACGCCACGCTGAACGAGCCCGTGAACCACCGCATGCGCCGCACCGCCGGCGCCAAGCACGACGGCGTGTTTCACGTCCTTGTTCCAATCCGGCGCGCAGGCGTCGAGATTGTCCAAAAAGCCTTCGACATCGGTATTGGTCGAGCGCAATTCGCCGCGGTCGAGCCATAATGTATTCGCCGCGCCGACGGCGCGGGCGCGGTCATCGGGCCGCGAACAGGCGAGTGCGGCCTCCTTATGCGGCACGGTGACATTGGCGCCGACATAGCCGCGTGTGGTGAGCGATTGCACGAAGTTGCGAAAATCACTCGGCGGCACCGCTTCGCTGCGATACTCGCCCGGGATGCGATAGGCTTTAAGCCAGTAATTATGGATGAGCGGCGAGCGGGAATGCCCGATCGGCCAGCCGATGACACAGGCTGCGCGAGGGGTCGTGCTCACGTTTCGGCCGCCACGGAATTGCGCAGCGTGCCGATTTCGGGGCATTCGACTTCGATCACATCACCCGGCTTGAGCCAGATCGGAGGATCGGACTTGATCTTCTTGACCGGCGTGCCGGTGCAGATCACGTCGCCGGCTTTCAAGGTCATGAAGGTCGTCACATAAGCGACGATGTCGCCGAACGAGAAGATCATATTCGTCGTCGAGTCTTCTTGGGTCACTTCGCCGTTCTTGCGCGTCAGCAGATGCAGCGGCTTTGTCAGATCGATACCGGTCACGATCCACGGCCCGATGCCGCCGGAAGCGTCGAAATTCTTGCCCTGGGTGACGTTGAACTGGCCGTGGCGCGTCCAGTCGCGGATGGTGCCTTCATTGCACAGCGTGATGCCGGCGATCACCTCGAGCGCTTTGTCTTTCGCCACATGTTTGCAGTCGCGGCCGATGACAATGGCGATCTCGCCTTCGTAGTCGAGCTGCTCGGACACTTGCGGCACGATCAGGTGCTGGCCCGAGCCGACCAGCGAATCGGGTGCGCGGTAGAACATGCTCGGATATTTCGGGTTGTTGGTGACATTATAGTCTTGCCCGCGATTGGCATAATTGATGCCGACGCACAGGATCTTCTCCGGCGCCAACAGCGGCGGCAGCAGTTCGACCTCGCTTAACGGCACATCGGGCCGCACGCCGTCGGAGGCGGCTTGCGCCTCGGCAAGCGCCTGCGCGCGGAACACGTCGACAAGGCTGTGGAACTTATGCAGCCGCGGCCGCAGGTCCACGATGCCATCGCCGTTCACGACACCGAAACTCGGGCGGCCACGCAACGCGTAGCTTGCAAGGCGCATATCAAATCCTCTCAGAACAGAGACGGCGCCCCGCCGCCTTCCGCGATCCGGACGATGTGTTAAAAGTCGGCGCTCTTACCGTCAACGCCGGCCTCCCTCCCTCTCCCTGAAAATGCTCATGAAATCTCTCTTTATCGACTGCAACGACCAGCTGGCGCCGGTATGGGCGAGCGTTGTCCGCCCGAACGATCCGCCGATCGACGTCAATCGCAAGCCCTATGCGCTTGCCGATCTGCCGGCCGTGCTGAACGGCTACGATATCTGCGTCGACGATCATTCTTATCTGCCGACCGATCTGGTCGACAAATGCGACGCGCTCAAGCACGTGGTTTTTCTCGGCACCGGTGCCGCGAGCTACATGAATATCGCCGAACTCGCCGAGCGTGGCATCAAGGTCCATACCATCCGCAATTACGGCGACACCGCGGTCGCCGAGCATGCGATCGCGCTGATGTTTGCCGCTTGCCGCGACATCGCCGCCATGGACCGCGAAGTGCGGGCGGGAACCTGGGTGCCGCATGGCGGCCTGCAGCTTCTCGGCAAGACGCTCGGTGTCATCGGGCTCGGCGGCATCGGCAGCGAGGTGCTCCGAATCGGACAAGGCCTCGGCATGGAGGTCATCGCCTGGAACCGCTCGCCGCGGCCAGGAATGGGGACATTGGCGCCGCTGGTTCCGCTCGATGAGTTGCTCGCGCGTTCCGACGTGATCTCGATGAATCTCACGCTCGGCGACGAGACCCGCGGCTTTCTCGGTGCGGCGCAATTCGCAGCGATGAAGCCCGGCGTCATTTTCGTCAACACCGCGCGCGCCGCGCTGGTTGATGAAGGGGCCCTCATCGCGGCCTTGCGCAGCGGCCACATCCGCCATGCCGGGCTTGATGTGTTTCACGTCGAGCCGCTGAAGCCCGATCATGCCTTGGCGCAGATGGATAACGTGACGCTGACGGCGCACGCCGCCTTCCGCACGCTCGAAGCCTCGCAGACGCTGCTGCGCCGCGCCATCGACATCGTGCGCGGCATCGTGGCCGGTAAGGTTGCCTAACCCGCCATTCCTGTGATGCTATGGGGCCGGCAAATAATAAACGCGCAGACGGATTATGGGAGAGCGCCACATCGACGTCTCTATCCGCGTCAACGGCGAGGACGTCCGTGAGCGCGTCGAAGCACGGAAAACGCTGGTCGATTTCCTGCGCGAGGATTTGGGGCTGACCGGCAGCCATATCGGCTGCGAGCAAGGCGTCTGCGGCGCCTGCACCGTGCTGGTCGACGGCGAGGTGGTGCGCGGCTGCCTGGTGCTGGCGGTGCAATGCGACGGCGCCGACGTCGAGACCATCGAAGGTATCTCCGATTCGGGGCTTATCGCCGATCTGCAGGAGGCGTTCCAGAAACGCAATGCGCTGCAATGCGGATTTTGCACACCCGGAATGTTGATCGGCGCGCAAGAGCTTTTGGCGCGCGGCGGGGTGCCGTCCCGTGATACGATCCGTGAACACCTCTCCGGTAATTACTGCCGCTGTACCGGGTACCAGGCGATCGTGGATGCGATTGAATTCGTGGCCCTTATGCGGGCGGAAAAGGCAGGTTCGCAATGAATGAACACCAAAACCCCGGCGCGCTTAAAGCAGTGACCTTGTCAGAGCGCGCCGACGAGCTCGAAGAGAAAATGATGAACGATCTCAACGAGCGCATCGCGACAAAGTCGACGTTGTTCTATCTTGGCGACGGCAAAGTCGACATGTCGTCGACTCAAGAGCTAAAGGCGGCGAATCCGGGCAAATATTTCTTGATGGGTGCCGATCCGCGGCTGCCGGCGCTGCCGGAGAAGCCGACGCTGATCGATTTCATGAAGCACCGTTTTGCCTCGACCAACCATTTGCTGCAGAGCGCGACGCTGGCCTTGAAGAACGGCCACAGCGAGAAAGTCGTTCTCGCCTGCCTGTTGCACGACATCGGCGTCGTCGGCTTCATCCGCTGCGACCACGGCTATTGGGGCGCGCAGATGATCGAGCCCTATGTCGACGAGGAAGTGAGCTGGGCGATCCGCATGCATCAGGCGCTGCGGTTCTTCCCCGACCTGTCGGTCGGCTACGAATATCCGGAAATGTACATCAAACATTTCGGCGCCGATTATAAGCCCGAGCCCTATATCGTCGCCGAATATGAGCGGGCGCGAAACCACAAATGGTACATGACGTCGCGCCTGATCACCGTGAACGACGTCTATTCGTTCGATCCGAACGCCAAGGTCAATCTCGACGATTTCGTCGACATTATCGGCCGCAACTTCAAGCAGCCGAAAGAAGGCCTCGGCTTCGACAATTCGCCGTCGGCGCATATGTGGCGCACGCTGAATTGGCCGACGCGGTTCCTCTGACTGTCATTCCGGCGCGCGGGCGCTTGCCCGCGAGCCCGGAATCCATAGCCACAGGTCAGCGAATATGGATTCCGGGTTCCTCGCTTCGCTCGGCCCCGGAATGACGGAGGAGAAATGAGGATCTCTCCCGACCAGCCGTCCGGCCTCACCGCGCTCGATCGGCCGAACTCCTATATCGGCCGATCGGTGCCGCGGCCGAATCTGGCGCGGCTGACCCAAGGGCGCGGGCAATATGTAAGTGACGTCACGCTGCCGCGCATGGCGCATGTCGCCTTTGTGCGCTCGCCGCATGCGCATGCGCGCATCAACAGCATCGAACGGCCGAGGCCGGAAAATCACCCGGCGTGATCGCGGTCGTCACCGGCGCCGAGCTCGCCAAGGTGATCACGCCGTGGGTCGGCGTGCTCACCCATCTCAAAGGCATCAAGTCGGCGCCGCAATATGCCATCGCCGTGGAACGCGCCTGCTGGCAGGGCGAGGCGGTCTGCGCGGTCGTGGCGCGCTCGCGCGCCGAGGCCGAGGACGCCTGCGCGCTGATCGGGGTGGACTACGAAGTACTGCCGAGCGTCACCGATGCGGAAACCGCGCTCGATGCCAAGACGCCGGTGATCCATCCCGAGCTTGGCGACAATCTGACATTTGAGCGCGTGCTCGATGCCGGTCAGGTCGACAAGGGATTGGCCGAGGCCGACGCGGTGGTCGAGACGACATTCATCTTCGGCCGCCACACCGGCGTCACCAACGAGCCGCGCGCCATCGTCGCCGACTGGAATCCCGGCGAACAGCGCCTGACCGTGTATCAGGGCACGCAGGCGCCGCACATGACGCAGAATATTTTCGCCAAGCATCTTTCGCTCGAAGAGCACCAGGTGCGCGTGCTCACCAAGGATGTCGGCGGCTCGTTCGGCATCAAGGTCCATATCTATGCCGACGAAATGGCGACGGTGGCGCTGTCGAAGCTGCTCAAGCGTCCGGTCAAATTCGTCGCCGACCGCCTGGAAAGCTTTGTCACCGACATTCATGCCCGCGACCATCGCGTCAACGCCAAGATCGGCGTCAAGAAGGACGGCACGATCACCGCTTTTGAGATCGACGCTCTGACGGGCATCGGGCCCTATTCGGTCTATCCGCGCACCAGCGGGATCGAGGCCAACCAGGTCGTCAACCTGGTCGGCGGTCCTTATGTGTGCCCGAACTATCGCGCCCGCGCTCGCGTCGTGTTCCAGAATAAGAATGTGATGTGCCAATACCGCGCCGTCGGCCATCCGATCGCGACCGCGGTGACGGAAGGCTTGGTGGAGCAGGCCGCGCTCAAGATCGGCATGGATCCGGCGGAGCTGCGGCGGCGCAATCTTTTTGCCGACGATGCCTATCCGGCGACCAGCGCCGCAGGGCCTGAAATTCGAAGGCCTGTCGCATCACGCCTCGCTCGACAAGATTCTCAAGATGATGGACTATCAGGCGCTGCGTGCCGAGCAGGCGAAGCTGCGCCAGCGCGGCATCCATCGCGGCATCGGCTTTGCGTCCTTCATCGAAGTCACAAACCCGTCGGCGGCGTTTTACGGCGTCGGCGGCGCGCGCATCTCGTCGCAGGATGGTGCGACGCTAAAGCTCGATGCTGCCGGCGCCGTGATCTGTCAGGCGAGCGTCACCGAGCAAGGCCAGGGCACCGAGTCCATTCTGGCGCAAATCGTCGCCACGTCTTTTGGCGTGCCGATCGAACGGGTGCGCGTCATCACCGGCGATACCGACAACACGCCCTATGGCGGCGGCACCTGGGCGTCGCGCGCCGCCGGGATCGGCGGCGAAGCGGCCTGGCAGGCCGGCAAGGCGCTGCGCGAGAACGTGCTTGCTGCCGCGGCCTCGATCCTGCAGGCCGATCCGAAGAAGCTCGATATCCAGGCCGGTGTCGTCGTCGACGCCGATACGCGCCGCGAGCGCATGGACCTCGATGAAGTGGCGCGCGTCGTCTATTTCCGGCCCGACACTTTGCCGCCCGGCTTCCAGGCCGAATTCATGGTGACGCGGCATTACGTGCCGCGGCAATGGCCGTTCGCTTTCACCAACGGCGTGCAGACGTCCTATGTCGAGGTCGATATCCGCACCGGCGAGGTCAAGCTGCTCAAACACTGGTGCGTCGAAGATTGCGGCACCGTGATCAATCCGCAGCTTGTCGACGAGCAGATCCGTGGCGGCATCGTACAGGGCATCGGCGGCGTGCTGTACGAGAACTGCCTTTACGACGCCGACGGCCAGATGCTCAATGCCACGTTGATGGACTATCTCGTGCCGATGGCCGGCGAAATGCCCGACATCGAGATCGGCCATGTGGTGACGCCGACCGCGGATTCCGAACTCGGCGCCAAGGGCGCCGGCGAAGCCGGCACAGCCGGTGCGCCGGCCTGTATCATGAACGCCATCAACGACGCCCTGCATCCGCTCGGCGCCAGGCCGATCACGCAGATGCCGATCACGCCCGAGCGCGTGCTCGCGGCACTGCAGCGGGCGTAAATCTCCTCAGCGCAGACGACTGGATGACGGTGGACGAAAGCCGCTCTACACTTGTCGGCAGAGGAAACGCGGCAATGAATAATAATTGGAAGAGCGAACAGGTCCTGATCGTCGGCGGCGGCATCGGCGGGCTGACTGCGGCTTTGGCGCTGGAGCGCCAGGGTATCCCGACCCAGGTCATCGAACAGGCGGCCGAGTTCAAGGAAATCGGCGCCGGCATTCAGCTTGGGCCCAATGCGTTCTGGATGCTCGAGCATCTGGGCCTGGTCGAACCGATCAGCGCGCTTGCGGTGTTTCCCAACAATCTCATCATGCGCGACTCGATCACCGGCGAAGAAATCACGCGCATTTCCCTCGGCGAGGCCTTCCGTAAGCAATTCCATCATCCCTATGCGCTCATCCACCGCGCCGATCTGCTCAACGTGCTGCTCGACGCCTGCCGCAAATCCAATCTCATCCGTCTCGATGCCTCGCAAAAGGTCGTCGATGTCGAGGAGAAGGGCGACGGCATCACAGTCAAGACCGCGAGCGGCCGGGACTATCGCGGCGCGGCTTTGGTCGGCGCCGACGGGCTATGGTCGACAATCCGGCAAATCATCGTCGGCGACGGTAAGCCCAAGCCCGCCGGCCATATCACCTACCGCGCGGTGCTGCCGGCTGCTGAAGTGCCCGAAGAATATCGCTGGCGGGACATGGCCTTCTGGGCCGGCGAGAAAGTACATCTGGTGCTCTATCCGCTGCGCACCGGCGAATTGTTCAACCTGGTCGCGGTGTTTCACTCCGACCGCTACGCAGAAGGCTGGGACAGTTTCGGCGATCCGGCGGAATTGCACGAGCGTTTCGCCGGCAAATGCGCGCCGGTGCGCATGCTGCTCGACAAGATCGAAAGCTGGCGCATGTGGGTTTTGTGCGACCGGCCGCCAATCAAGGACTGGAGCAAAGGCCGCATCACGCTGCTCGGCGATGCCGCGCATCCGATGCTGCAATATCTGGCGCAGGGCGCCTGCATGTCGATCGAGGATGCCGTCTGCCTCGCCGACAAGGTGGTCGCCGCCAACGGCGATTACGCGTCAGCCTTCCGGGCTTATCAGCAAGCGCGTTACCTGCGCACCGGGCGCGTGCAGATCATGGCGCGCATCTACGGCGAGTTCTATCACGCCGGCGGCGTCGCCAAGGAATTGCGCAACATGATGCTTGGCGGCCGCACGCCCGAAGACACCATGGCCGGGATGGATTGGCTTTACGGGCGGCCGGAGATATCGAGCGCGGCGACGGTCGGCTGACGCATCTTCCGTCATTCCCGCGTAAGCGGGAATCCATAAACCACAGTTCGAAGCAGATACTGCACGCGCTGTGATTATGGGTCCCCGCGTTCGCGGGGACGACGCAGCAAGTTCAGCGCTTCGCGGCTGCCGCTTTAGTGCGAGGGTGCAGGCTGCGCCTGCATCGCATCCCGCGCACGATGGAAATCCGGGGTCGGCGGCGGACCCCAGATGCTGGTGGCGCCGGCGTCCCAGGTCTTCGGCCGTTGCGGGGTGTCGCGGTGCCAGGGCCGCGGCTCGAAATAGCCGAGCTCCTCATCGAACATCTGGTCGAGCTCGCAGAACAATTCGATGACCTGATCGTCGGGATTGCGATGATAGGTGGCGATATTGTGCCCCGGCCCATGCCGCAGCGGTCCCCAGATGATCGGAATTTGCTTCTGCCCGAACAGGTCGCAGGAATTCTGCAGATGGATGAAGTCCTTCAGCTCGAACGCCATGTGGTGCATTTTTGACGCCGTGCCGCGAATGAAATTCACGGTGTGATGGTCGGTATTGCAGCGCATGAAGACGAAGAAGTCCGAGATCCAATCCGAAACCTTAAACCCCATCACTTTGCTGTAAAACTCCGCCGTCTTGGCCGGATCTTCGACCACCCAGGCGATATGGCCGAGCTTGTAGACGCCGACGCCGTGATGCTGCAGGTGCTTGCCGAGATACTTCCAGTCCTTGAACAGCGCGATCGTGGTGCCCTTGTTGTCCTTGAAGGTCAGGACCTGGCCGAGGCCGGGGATCGAATCGTTGCGCAATTCGCTTTTGATGCCGTCGTTCTCGAGCTCACGCGCCAGCGCGCCGAAATCCGAACTGGGCGCGACTTCGAACGACAGCATGACGCCGCGCTCGGCGCTGGCCTTGTTGAGCTGGATGGCCAGCTGGCCGACCTGGGTGGCGAGAAAGGCGCGGTCCTTGTCGCGCTCGGCCAGCACGAGGCCGACAACTTCGGTGTAGTAGTCGACCATGCGATCGAGGTCTGGCGTTTCATAAACGGCGTGTCCGATGCGGCGGGGCTTGATCATGGCACTGCTCTGACTGCTTGGTGTTTCCTCAGGGCATGATCCGAAGATCATGCCCCATCAAATGTAGCGTGAATCAATCACCAGCCCGGCACGAACTCAAGAGCGCCGCTATGCGCAAAGCGCCGACGGGCTTGCCAAGCGCGCGGGATCGCGGTTTGCTCCCCGGCTCAAATCGTAAGGGAGCAGACGGTTATGGCCAAGAAGAAGTCGGGATCGGGGGGAAAGCTTGCCGGTTACAAGCTCGCCACCTATCGGTCGAGCGACGGGCCGCGTGCCGGTCTTGTCATCGGCGAGGAGGTGTTCGACGCCGCCAAGCTCACCGGCAAGCCGGCCTATGCCAGCGTGATCGGCATTCTCGACGACTGGAAGACGGCGGAGGGCGTGCTGAAGCAGGCCGCCGCCAAATCCGGCAAAAGCCGGCTCAAGCGCCAGCCGGTGAAAAGGACCAAATTTCTCGCTCCGGTTCAGTTTCCGTCGACGATCTACTGCGCCGGCGCCAATTACGCCGACCACGCCGCCGAAATGGCGGCCCGCGAAGGCCGGCCGGCGCCGCCCGATCCGCATACGCTTGGGCTCAAGGCCTGGCACTTCCTCAAGGCGTCCCGCGCCGTGACCGATCCGGGCGCCCCGGTGAAGATTTCCGACTATGCCAAGCAGATGGACTGGGAAGTCGAGCTGGTCGCCGTCATCGGCAAAGTGGCCAAAAAGGTGCCGCTGGCCAAGACGCTGTCCTATGTCGCCGGCTACACGATCGGCAACGATCTGTCCTCGCGCGACCGCGGCCGCCGGGCGAGCGTGCCCGATTCCTCGCCATTCAAGTGGGATTGGACCAAGCACAAGAGTTTTGACGGCTCCTGTCCGCTGGGGCCGTGGATCGTGCCGGCCTCCGATATCGGCGATCCGCAGAAGCTCGGCCTGAAGCTTTGGGTCAATGGCGAGATCAAGCAGGATTCCAATACGGCAGGCATGATCTTCACGCTGGCCGAGCAGATCGAGGAACTGTCCGCCGGCATGACCCTCTATCCGGGCGACCTGATCATGACCGGCACCCCCGCCGGCGTCGGCGCCGGCCGCGGTGAATTTCTCAAAGCTGGCGATGTGGTCAAGCTTTGGATCGAGAAAATCGGCGAAATCGAAAACCGGATGACTTGATTATCTAGCTCTCCCGGCGCGCGGGGAGAGCTAGAAGCATGGCAGGGCTTATAGTTATGCGCGTCGCGCGGGACGTCGGTTTATGTTAGGAATTGAACAAATCGAAAATCGCCGGTGAAATGCGCGATCGCAAAGACCAGGGTGAAACGCGAGGGTAAATATGGCCGAGAAGTTCGTCGCGAAGACTTCAGAGTTCACTGACGGCGAGCGCCGCATCATTTTTGTCGGCGACAACGAGATCGGCGTGTTCCGGCACGACGGCGAATTCTACGCCTACAGCAATTTCTGCCTGCACCAGGGCGGGCCGGCCTGCGAAGGGCTGACCATCGCCAAGGTCGAGGAGCGGCTGCGGCCGGACAAGACCTCGATGGGCCTGTTCTTCTCCGAGGACGAGATGCACTTCGTCTGTCCCTGGCACGGCATGGAATACGATATGAAAACCGGCGAGTGCGTGTCGGACCGCAAGCTGAAGCTGAAGAAATACAAGGTCCTGCAAAAAGGAGAGGACGTTTATGTCGTCGCCTAAGCGCGCGGCCAAAACTGCCTCGAAGAACGTTGCCAAGTCGGCGGCCAAGCCCGCCGCCAAAGCCGCGCGCAAGCCGGCGGCGCGCCATGCGTCTGCGGCGCGGCCGGCAAAGCGCCCGGTTGCGGTCATGAATGGCGCGAGCGCGGAAGCCAAACAGGTCGCCGCCACGCTCGATCGCATCCTCGCCGACGGCAATCTCGATACCATCTCGGCCGAGGCCTTGCAGGTGCTGATCGCTTCGGCCTGCCGGCTGTATCGGGCGCGTCGCGAAGCCGGCGAGGAATTCGCGCCGGTGCCGAAGAACTCGATATCCGCGACCGACGTCATGGTGACGGCGAGCGGGCTGCTGAAAGCCACCGATCTCGCCGTGTTCGAGCTCGGCATGTGGCAAAATTGGACGGGACGCTAGTGCGTCAGGGAATATGAAAAAGCGCCAGAGGCGCCAGGAGGAAGACCATGGATCTCATCGCTGACCGCGGCCGCCGCGTCACCGTCGACGAGCTCAATACCAGCCGTCTATTGGCGCATGCGCGCAAACAGGCGCATGCCCGCAACTTCGAAGACGTGCTGATCGTCGATGTCGACGCCCATCACTACGAGGGCGAAAACTACGACGAGTTCCTGCCCTATATGGAAAACGACGTGTTGCGCCAGCTCACCATGTCCGGGCGCGCGAAGGGCAATTCGCGCGCCGGCGTCATGGTGCAGGGCGTCGGCTATCAGGACATGGGCGGCCGCGTCACGCGCTATCCATTGCGCTCTTCGGAAAAGACCGAGTCCGGCTCGATGCGTGACGTTCAGCTCGGCCACCGCTGGATGGACGCGATGAGCGTCGATTATTCCTGTCTGTTCCCGACCGGCATGCTCAGCATCGGCCTGCATCCGCAGGTGGAGATGGAGGTCGATCTGTGCTGGGCCTACAACCGCTGGCTCACCGAGAAGGTCATGCCTGCCGCCGACAACCGCTTCTTTTCGATGCTGTGCCTGCCGTTTTCCGATCCGCAAGCGGCGCTGCGCCAGGTCGAGACCTTCGGCGACCGCAAACATGTCGGCGGCTTCATGGTGACCACCGTGCGCAACCACATGGCGGTCTATGACAATGCCTATATGAAGCTCTACCGGGCGATGGAGGAGCGCGGCCTCGTGCTGTCGTTCCATTCCGGCCCGAACTGGGGCGGTGAGCCGATCTATCGCAGCTGCAACCGCTTCCTCTCCGCGCATGCGCTCGGCTTTACCTGGTACAACGTGCTGCATTGCACGAACTGGGTGATCAACGGCATGGGCGAGCGCTTCCCCAAGCTGCCGGTGGTCTGGATCGAATCCGGCCTCGCCTGGGTGCCCTTCCTGATGCAGCGGCTCGACCACGAATTCATGCTGCGGCCCTCGGAGGCGCCGCTCCTGAAGAAGAAGCCGTCCGACTATATGCGCGACATGTTCTATTCATCGCAGCCGATGGAGATCCAGGATCAGGGCGCGATGGAATGCACGTTCCGCATGATGAATGCCGAGACGCAGCTGCTCTATTCGTCGGATTATCCGCACTGGGATTTCGACCTGCCGGCGACGATCTGGGACCTGCCGTTCCTGTCCGAGAAGGCCAAGCACAATATCCTCGGCGGCACCGCGGCGCGGCTGTTCAAGCTGCCGCCGCGCAACGACAAGCAGAAAGAAAACCTCAAGCGCTTCGGCAATCTCACGGCCGCAGCCTAGGATCTTGATTGAGCATGATCTTTTCGGAAAACCGGTTTCCATCCTCGGATCAAGTCCGAGGACAGGCTTTTTCCGGATCATGCTCTAGACCGGACCGAATCGAACGGACGTCCGCGCCCGCCTCGCCGGGCGCGGAATCGCGTTTTCTTGCGCCAATTGCGGCATAAAGCGGGCAGCAATGCTGACCTATCAAACGCGTGTTTGATTTATTCGTTCTGACTTTCAGATATTTACGATTAATTTTGCGCCGCACCAAAAAGCTGGTCTTTACCGTCGTAAAACGGTAAGAAAGCCACACCCCAGCAAAAAATTGAGGGACGACTGAAGATGAAGCTTCTCATAGCTGCGTGCATTCTATTGGGCGTTTCGGCCACGGCGGCCAACGCCATCGATCTTGCCGAGCTTGCGCCGTGCCGTCCGGCCGCCGCCAAGCTGTGCGACCGTTCCGGCGGGATGAGCTGGAACAACCTTTTGCAGTGCGGCGCGACGCTGGCCGCCCATAGCTGGCGCGTCGGCGAGAGCTGCCGCGTGGTGCTGCGCAAATACGGACAACTGTAATCCGTTCGCGCCAACCGATTTCGTAAGCGTAGTCGCGTAACGTACAAAACCCCGGCGCCTCGCAGCGCCGGGGTTTTGCTTTTCGTCTGCCCCAAACCGGGGCCGGCGGCTGTTTCCGCTCAGAACAAGTGCGAGAAGATGAAGTAGAGCGTGCCGGACAGGATCATCGCGGCGGGCAGGGTGAGCACCCAAGCCATCGCGATGTTGCGGACCGTCGACCATTGCAGGCCCGATCCGTTGGCGGTCATGGTGCCGGCGATGCCTGATGACAGCACGTGCGTGGTCGACACCGGCAGGCCGTAACCGTCGGCAGCAGCGATGGTCGCTGCGGCAGTGATTTCGGCGCAGGCGCCTTGTGCATAGGTCAGGTGCGTCTTGCCGATCTTTTCGCCGACCGTCACCACGATGCGCTTCCAGCCGACCATGGTGCCGAGCCCGAGCGCGATGGCGACGACGATCTTCACCCAACCCGGGATGAACTTGGTCGCGCTATCGAGCGACTTTTTATAGGCGTTGAGCGTGGCGACATCCTGCGCGCTCAACTCGCTTTCCTTGTCCTTCATCAGGAACCGGATCGCCTCCGAGGCCAGATACATGTCGTTACGCACGTTGCCGACCTGGTCCGCGGGCATTTTGGCGATCGTGCCGTATTGCGTGACCTGATCGGAGATGCTCTTCACCATGACCGCCAACGAAGGAAAGGTGCCTTCGCTGATCTTGCGCAGGGCGACGTATTGCGTCACCGCCGGGCGCGGATCGCCGATCACGTTGTATCCGGCCGCTTTGGCATTGATCACCGCGCTCGCCGCCTGCGAATTGGCTTCGAATTGCGCGATCTGGCTCGCCGGCATCGCGCGGTTGAGCGCATAGGTCGTCGGCACCACGCCGATCAGGATGAGCATGATCAGGCCCATGCCCTTCTGACCGTCGTTCGAGCCGTGGAAGAAGCTCACCAGTGTGCAGGTGAGGACCAGAATACCACGGACCCAAGTCGGCGGCGGCTGATCGCCCTTCGGTTCGGCGAACAGTTGGCTTTTGATGCTGCTGGGAAGGGAATATCTTACCACCACCAACAGGAGGGCGGCGAGGCCGAAGCCGAACAGCGGCGACAACAGGAGCGCCTTAGCAATATTGGTGGCTTGATCCCAGTCGACGCCCGACGTTCCGCTGCGGCCATGCAGCAACGCGTTGGCGATGCCGACGCCGATCACCGAGCCGATCAGCGTGTGCGAGCTCGATGCCGGTAGGCCCAAATACCAGGTGCCGAGGTTCCAGATGATCGCCGCGATCAACAGCGCGAACACCATAGCGAAACCGGCGCTCGATCCGACCTGCAGGATCAATTCGACCGGCAACAGCGAGACGATGCCGAAGGCGACGGCGCCGGACGACCACAGCACGCCGAGCAGGTTCCACGTGCCCGACCATACGACCGCGATATTGGCGGGCAGCGAGCGCGTATAGATCACCGTCGCCACCGCATTGGCGGTGTCGTGGAAGCCGTTGACGAATTCGAAGCCCAGCGCGATCAGCAGCGCGACAAAGAGCAGGAGAAACGGCGTATAGCTGGTGATTTTCGTGCCGGCGGCATCGATATCGGTATAGATGCTATACGCCACGAACAGTAGAGCCGCCGCGAGTACGCCCAGGAACAAGATTCCGGTCAGCGGATTGAAGCCCTTCTCGAGATTGGGCCCACGCTTTGCAGGCTCGATTGAGCCGGGTAACGCGATATCACTCATTGATGTCTCCCTTGGCCAAAAGTTGGTCAGGCGAATCTGTCAGCCAAGCCCCGTTAGGTGCCCCTCAGCTTCCCCTTAGCCATGCCCCAATGTGGGGGCTGTCCATGAAAGGGCGATGACGAGGGACGCCTCCGGTGGGTAAGTCGGAGGCGCGGCGAGAGCCCGGCGGTGTCTCAGTAAGGGCGCGTAACCAAAAGGCTATGCGTCTTTGTTGTAATCGTACAGCACGCGGCCATAGGGCAGCGTCAGGTCGGCGAGAAAATGATGTGCCGCAATGATTTTGCGCACCGGAAAGTCCGCCACCGGCGCATTGACGTGGGGCACGAGATGCAGCCGGCCCGGGCCGATCCATGAGCCTTTGACGACAATGTCGGTCAGATTGTAGGCGACGAGCTGACAGAGCTCGGCGTGGCCGGTGACACCGGGAATGAGCTTGAGATTGACCTGGGTCTTGGCCAGCGTTGCCGTGGTGCGCTCGCCATTGCCGGCCATGCTTTCGTGCTTATAGCCCATCGTGCCCATGGCGACGAGCTGGCCGCCATATTCGAGCGTGCCGGTCAGCGTGTCCTTGACGATCTCCAATTTCGGATGGGCGTATTTTTTCGGAAACCCCCAGATTTCGCGGCCGGCCGCGATCGGCGGATCGTCGTCGAGATACATTTGCGCGACGAAATTGACGTCTTCGCCGCGATAACGGCAGGGAATGACCATGCCGGATTCGGTATAGGCGCCGAAGCCGGAACTGTCCGGCATTTTGATCCACTCGTAGTGGACGAGCGGCTGTTCGATCGGCTCGAGCGGCTCGGGCAATTGTGCGTGAACGATATCCGGGTCGGTCTCATAGGTGATGACCATGAATTCGCGATTGATAAAACGATATGGCCCTGCCGGATAGCTCGGACCGGCGGCGGGCATCGACGGCAGTTTCAAGACATCTTCTTTGCGCACGGGCGGCTCGCTTCTTTCTCTTATGGAGGCAACAAATAAATGCGGCGGGTTCGATGCGCCTACAGTCGAGGCGGATGCTGACACCGCGATGACGAAGCGGCGCGACCGCGCCGCTCCATGTCCGGCGCAGGTCCGGCGCATAGCCAATGCACGACGCATTCACCACGTTCGCGGCGTCACGGCTTTGCCTGAACGCGTGACCGCCGCTTCGTCATGCCCTTGTCACGCAGATTGTCGAGCATCCCCTCAATCGCTTTCCGCCCGCGCGTTCGGCGGGCTTTTTCGATTGTGGGTTGGGCCATGAACGAGATTTTGCCGGATCTTCGTATCGAGACAGCCAAGCCGCTGACCGTCGCGCCGCCGCAACACGCACCGATCAAAGCGGTTTGGCGGCCGGAGCGTTGCGATCGGGTTGCGCTCGTGCTGCAGGGCGGCGGCGCGCTCGGCGCCTACCAAGCCGGCGTCTATCAGGCGATGCATGAAGCGGGCCTCGAGCCCGATTGGGTGACGGGCGTTTCGATCGGCGCCATCAATTCGGCGATTATTGCCGGCAATCCGCGCAGCCGCCGCCTGGCTCAGCTGCGGACATTCTGGGAGCGCATCACCGAGCGCAAGATTTGGCCGTTCACGCCCGACGGCGACGTGTTCCGTAAAGCGCGTAATGCGACGAGTTCATGGCTCACCATGGTCCAAGGGCAGCCGGGATTTTTCGCGCCGCGTTTCCCCAATCCTTGGATGAGCCTCACTGGCGCCCAAAGCGCGACCAGCTATTACGACACGGCGCCTTTGCGAGAAACGCTGACCGATCTTGTGGACTTTTCTCTCATCAACGATCGCTCGACGCGTTTCTCCGTCGGCGCGGTGAATGTTCTCACCGGAAATTTTGTTTATTTCGACAATGCCGTGGAGCAGATCGAGCCTGAACACATCATGGCAAGCGGCGCACTTCCGCCGGCATTGCCGATGGTGAAGATCGGCACCGACCATTACTGGGACGGCGGTATCGTCTCGAATACGCCGTTGCAGCATCTCTTGGAGCAGGAAGACAATCTGAACACGATGGTGTTCCAGGTCGATCTGTTCAGCGCGCGCGGCGTGCTGCCCCGCGACATCGAAGACGTGATGGGCCGCCACAAGGACATCATGTATTCGTCGCGCACCCGCTACAACACCGACGTGTTTCGCCGCCTTCACAACTTGAAGGTCGCTCTCTATCAGGCGCTGATCCGGATACCGGAGGAAAGCCGCACTGATCATGAGCGGGAACAGATAGAGCGATTGTCGAAACTGTCCGACATTGCCATTCTGCATATCATCTACCAGCAGAAAGCCTATGAAGGGCACGCCAAGGATCACGAATTCTCCGGCACCTCGATGCGTGAACATTGGCAGAGCGGCTACGAAGACACCAAGCGCACGCTCAAGCACCAAAAATGGCTCAAAATGCCGTCGCTCGGGGCCGGCATTGTCGTGCACGATGTGCACCGCGAGGAAGAGTGACGCTGCCCGCGCTGCGAATTGTCCCGCGACCTTTTGCCGGGGTCGGGGCGAGGCCCTTTTCACGCCCGCGCCACCTCGCGTAGTCTCCTCACATAAAAGAAGAATCCTTGCGCCCGGTGCTGCCCCGGCGGCACCGCGGCATGCGGGAGCGTCGGGGTTGGGGGCGTATGAGCGGCGATGTTCACGAAATCTATGCCATCCGCTACGGCCACCATGCGCGCCGTTCGCCGGTCAATTATATCGACGGCGATCCGCACGACGTGCTGCAGCCGCTCGATTTCTATGTCTGGGCGATCGTCGGTCCGTCCGGCACCATCATTGTCGATACCGGTTTCGACGAAGCGATGGGCAAAAAGCGCCAGCGCGAGACGACGAAGCCGGTGCGCGACGGGCTTGCTGCGCTCGGCATCGTGCCGGACACGGTAAAGACCGTCATCCTCAGCCACCTGCATTACGACCATTGCGGCAATTACGATCTTTTCCCGCACGCGCATTATCACTTGCAGGACCGCGAAATGGCTTATGCGACCGGGCGCTGCATGTGCCACCAGGCGCTGCGCGCGCCATTCGAGGTCGAAGACGTCGTCGCCATGGTGCGCAAAGTGTTTTCCGGGCGCGCCGCCTTCCATGACGGTGAAGACGAGATCGTGCCCGGCGTCACCGTGCACCACATCGGCGGTCACTCGAAGGGCCTGCAATCGGTCCGGGTGAAAACGCGGCTGGGCCATGTCGTGCTCGCCGCCGACGCCACGCATCTCTACACGCATATCGACGGCGGCCGGGTTTTTCCGCTGACCTGCAATATCGAGGAAGTGGTCGAGGGCTATGAGCGCTTAAAGAAATTGGCGAGCGCGCCGCGTCATGTCGTGCCCGGTCACGACCCGCTGGTGCTGCAGCGCTACCCGGCGGCGAAGCCGGGCCTCGAAGGCTGGATTGCGCGGCTCGATGCCGAACCGAAAGACGCGTGACCGTTCGGGATAACCGGATGGGGACATGGGTACGTTTTATTGGGGGGATTTCATGACGCTTCCGCGCCGCGTTTTTCTGCGGCTTGCTGCCGGGGCTGCGGCAGGTCCGGCCACCGTTCCATTTGCGCTGCGCCTGGCCCGCGCCGACACCTATCCGGCGCGGCCGGTGCATGTGGTCGTCGGCTTCGGCCCCGGCGGTTCGCCGGAAATCATCGCGCGCCTGGTGGGGCAGTCGCTGTCGGAACGGCTCGGCCAGCAATTCGTCATCGAAAATCGGCCCGGCGCCGGCACCACGATCGCTACTGAAGCGGTGGTGCGCTCGAATCCGGACGGTTACACGCTGCTGCTGGTGACGCTGCCGAACGTCACCAGCAGCATGATCTATGAGCGCCTGCCGTTCGACTTCATGTCCGATATCGTGCCGATCGCCAGCACCAATCTGTTGCCGCAGGTCATGGTGGTCAATCAGGGCTTCCCGGCCAAGACAGTGCCGGAATTCATTGCGTATGCCAAAGCCAATCCCGGCAAGATCAATATGGCCTCGACCGGCTCCGGCAATCTCAGCCATCTCTCGATCGAATTGTTCAAGATCCTGGCCGATGTCGACATCGTTCATGTGCCCTATCGCGGCGCCGGGCCCGCGCAGACCGATCTTCTCGGTAGCCGCGTCGACGGCATGTTCGACACCATACCGGCTTTGATCGAGCCGGTGCGGGCAGGGCGACTGCGCGGTCTGGCGGTGACGACCAAAAAGCGGCTCGCGGCGCTGCCGGATTTGCCCACCGTCGGCGACTTCGTGCCGGAATTCGAGGTCAATGGCTTGATCGGATTCGGCGCGCCCCGAGGAACGCCGGCCGAGGTCATCAACAAGCTCAATCGCGAGATCAATGCCGCGGTGGCCGACCCGAAATTGCAGGCGCGTTTCGCCGATCTCGGCGCCCTGACATTTACCGGCTCGCCGGAGGATTTCTCGAAATTCCTCGCCCAGGAAAACGATAAATGGGGCCGGGTGATCCGTACCGCGCATATCAAGGCCGACTGAACGATATCGTTTCTATTGCGGTGCAGCACCGTGGCGGCACGGCTCTCGGCGCGGCGTCTCATTAAACTGACAAATATCCTTCATAGAACTCGCGGCGACGCGAACGAATAGCTAGGTTCGCGCAAGTCGAACAAGGCAGTTCGAACCGGGAGGAATTCTATGCGGGCATTTTTATTGCCGCTACAACCGCGCTTCATCGTTTACACGGCCGTGCTGATCTTGAGCGCGCTCCTTCTGTTCGATGAAGTGGACGGCTATCCGTCGATCTATGTCGTGATCTTGCTGGTCCTGTTCGGCGCGCTGGCGCTGATCGGCACTCTCGATCTCCTGCAGACGCGCCACGCCGTGCTGCGCAACTATCCGCTTTCGGCCCATATCCGTTTCATTCTCGAGGAGGTACGCCCGGAAATCCGGCAATATTTTCTCGAAAGCGAAAAAGACGGCACGCCGTTCTCCCGCGACAAGCGTGCGCTGGTCTATCAGCGCGCCAAGCGGGCGCTCGACAAGCGGCCGTTCGGCACGCAGAACGATGTTTACGCGTCGGGCTTCGAATGGCTGGCGCATTCGATCGCGCCGAAGACCGTCGTCAAAGAGCCTTTTCGCATCACCGTCGGCGGGCCGGATTGCGCCAAGCCTTATTCGGCCTCGATCTTCAACATTTCTGCGATGAGTTTCGGCGCGCTGAGCGCCAACGCCATTCGTGCGCTCAATGGCGGCGCCAAGCGCGGCGACTTTGCGCACGACACCGGCGAGGGCGGTTATAGCCCCTATCACCGCGAGAACGGCGGCGACATCATCTGGGAGATCGGGTCCGGCTATTTCAGCTGCCGCAACAGCGACGGCACGTTCTGCGCCGAGAAGTTCGAGGCCAATGCCAAGAGCGACCAGATCAAGATGGTCGAGCTGAAGTTGAGCCAGGGCGCCAAGCCCGGGCATGGCGGCGTTCTGCCGGCCGCCAAAGTCTCTGCCGAGATTGCCGAGACGCGCGGCGTGCCGATGGGGGCGGACTGCATTTCGCCCTCGTGGCATTCGGCATTCTCGACGCCGATCGAGATGATGCAGTTCATCGCCAAGATGCGCGAGCTCTCCGGCGGCAAGCCCGCGGGCTTCAAGCTTTGCATCGGCCATCCCTGGGAGTTCCTGGCGATCTGCAAGGCGATGCTCGAGACCAATATCTATCCCGACTTCATCGTCGTCGACGGCAAGGAGGGCGGCACCGGCGCGGCGCCGCTCGAATTCGCCGATCATCTCGGCCAGCCGCTGCGCGAAGGTTTGAACTTCGTGCACAATGCGCTCGTCGGCATCAATGCGCGCGACCGCGTCAGGGTCGGCGCCTCGGGCAAGATCATCAGCGCCTTCGATATCGCGCGCGTGCTGGCGCTCGGCGCCGACTGGTGCAATTCGGCGCGCGGCTTCATGTTCGCGCTCGGCTGCATCCAGTCGCAGTCCTGCCACACCGATCGCTGCCCGACCGGCGTCTCGACCCAGGACCGCACCCGGCAGCGCGCCCTCGTCGTCCCCGACAAGACCGAGCGCGTCTATAATTTTCATCGCGCGACCTTGGAATCGCTCGCCGAGCTGACGGCGGCTGCCGGGCTCGACCATCCGAACCAGTTCATGCCGGCGCATTTTTCCCGGCGTGTATCGCCCAACGAAGTCAGAAGCTTTGCCGAGCTTTATCCGCCGCTGCAGCCGGGCGAGCTCATCGCCGGCACCGGCGACAAGCGGTTCGAGGTCCCATGGGCGATGGCAAGCGCCAATGAATTCCGCGCCATGCCGCGTGCGGCTTGAGCGCCGCTGCGATGCTGCCTTTGCCGGCAAAGGAACGATTTCCTGGCGAGCGTGTTTGCTCGTCGTGACGTTGTTTGTTGCAAGGACACGATGGTTTCGGAGGCACCAATGGCCAAGCGGCGGCGAAAATATTCCCCAAGCGTGAGCAAAGACGTCGAGCGCGAGATGAAGCGCTTTGAGCGCGGTACCGCGCGCAGCGGGCCGGGCGGCCGAGGCGGCAAGGTGAAAAGCCGCAAGCAGGCCATCGCGATCGCGCTGTCGGAAGCGCGCAAAGAGGGCAAGCGCCTCCCCAAACGGCCGGCCAAGCGGGCCTGAACGCGGCCGGTCTCTTCGTCGACCCTGCCGCTGGCGAAAGCGGCACTTCTCACCCGCACTTTGGCGCGATAGGCTTCCTCCAAATATAAAAAGTGCCTGGTGGGAGGGAATGCATGTCACTGCCGCGCCGGCAGTTTTTTCGCTTCGCCATTGCTGCGCTGGTGAGCGTCGCCGGCGCTTTGAGCGTGGCTTGGGCGGCATTCGCGCTCGATTATCCATCGCGGCCGGTGCGCATCGTCGAAGGTTTTGGCGCCGGCGGCACGCCCGATCTCACCTCCCGCCTGACCGGCCAATGGTTGTCAGAACACCTTGGTCAGCCCTTCATTGTCGAGAACCGTCCGGGCGCCGGCAGCAATATCGCGGCGCAGGCTGTCGTCGCCGCGGCGCCGGACGGCTACACGCTGCTGACCTGTCTCACGGCGAATTCGATCAATGCCTCGCTCTACACCAAGCTCGATTTCGATTTCACGCGCGATATCGTCCCGGTCGCCGGCACGATTATTTTCCCGTTGGTGCTTCTCGTTAATCCGTCCTTTCCGGCCAAGAGCTTTCCGGACTTCATCGCTTACGCCAAGGCTAATCCGGGCAAGATCAATGTCGCCTCTCCGGGCATCGGCACGCCGATGCACATGTCGATCGAGCTCCTGAAAATGACGGCGGGCATCGATATCGTCCATGTGCCCTATCGCGGCCCGGCGCCGGCGCTCAACGATCTGATCGCGGGCCAGATCCAGGCCTTCGTCGTCACCGTGCCAACCGCGCTCGGCTCGATCCGCGCCGAGAAGGTGCGGCCTTTGGCGGTGACGAGCGCGGCGCGGGCCGACGTGCTGCCGGATATTCCGAGCATCGCCGAAGTGCTGCCCGGCTTCGACGCGGTGAGCTGGAGCGGAACCTGCGCGCCGAAGGCGACGCCGCCCGCGATCATCGACATGCTCAGCGCCACTATCACCGCCGGATTTGCCGATCCGCAATTCAAGGCGCGGATCAAGGATATGGGCGGCGAAGCCCTGCCGACGCCGGCCGCCGAGTTCGGCAAGTTCATTGCCGGCGAAACCAGCAAATGGGCGAAGGTGATTAAATTCGCCGGCGTCAAGGCCAACTAATACGCACGATCCGGAAAAAGATCATGCGAATATAAAATCGGACGCAACGACGTCCGCATTGGGGAGGACGACAGGTCATGATGATTCCACGCAGGGAATTTCTGCGCCTCGGTGCCGGCGCAGCTATGCTTCCGTTTCTTTCCGGCGCGGTGCGAGCCGCCGTCTATCCAGATCATCCGGTGCGTTTGGTCCTGCCATTTCCGCCTGGCGGCGTGTTCGACATTGTCGGCCGGCCATGGGCGGACAAGGTGAAGACGACGCTTGGCACGGTGTTTGTCGACAACCAGCCGGGGGCGGGCGGCTCGATCGCCGCGCAATTGGTCGCGCACGCGTCGCCGGACGGCTACACGATTTTCCTCGGCGCCTCTTCGATCCACATCGCCGAGATGGTGCTACGCGAGCATCCGCTGCTCGATCCGATGAAGGAGCTGGAGCCGATTTCGATGCTCGCCTTCACCGGCTTCGGCATTACCGTCCACCCATCGGTGCCGGCGCATAGCCTCAAAGAGCTTATCGATTATGTGGCGGCCAATCCCGGCAAGCTCTCCTATGGGACGCCCGGCGCGGGGACGATGAATCACCTCTCTGGCGAAATGCTCAAATCGCTGGCCGAACTAAAAGATCTGCCGCATGTCCCGTATCGCGGCGCCGGGCCCGGCATGGCCGACCTCATCGCCGGCCAGATTCCGATCTTCATCCCGGCGATGACCAGCCAGGTGCTCGAATTTCATCGCACCGGTAAATTGCGATTGCTCGCGATCACCAATCCGAATCGTCTGCCGATCGCACCCGACATACCGACGGCGTCGGAATCGGGAGTTCCGGGCTTGGTCACGCAGCAACTGCTTGCCTTCTTTGCGCCGGCCGGAACCCCAAAGCCATGTATCGACAAGGTCGCCCAAGCAAATCGCATCGCCATGGCGGATCAGTCATATCGGCAATCCCTGATCAACGCCGCCGTCATTCCGGTGACCGATTGGACGACCGATAAGTTCAACACCTTCATGACTGACGAAGTGGCGCGCTGGACGCCGCTGGTCAAAGCGATCGGGATCAGGCTCGATTGAGCCGTGACGATGCTCACGCCCTTGCGTATTTGCCGCGATTGAAGAAGCGATCTCTCTGATCGTCACTCGCTGCGTCGCGGTTGGATTTGATCTGACCGATCTTGGCCATCGCCGCCTGCACTGCCGGGCGTGCCGAGATGGTGTCGATGTAGCGCTTCACATTCGGCCGGTTGGAAATGTCGATATCCATCAGCACATGATTGCGCAGCCACGGGAAGGTGGCGACATCGACGATCGTGTAGTCGTCGCCGCAGATATAGGGCCGCGCGGCGAGCCGCTGGTCGATCAGCTCGTAGAGTCGCTGCACCTCGGTGCCATAGCGGGTGACCGCGTAGTCGCTGCCCGGCGGAGCGAAGCGGCGGAAATGGACGCGCTGGCCGAACATCGGGCCGATACCGGTGAGTTGGACCATCAGCCATTGCAGCGCATCGTATTTCTTCACCGGGTCCTTCGGCAGCAACTGTCCGGTCTTTTCGGCGAGATAGAGCAGGATCGCGCCCGATTCGAACACCGTATAGGGCTTGCCGCCGGGGCCGTCGTGATCGACGATCGCGGGAATTTTCGAGTTCGGATTGATCTTGATAAAATCCGGATCGTACTGCTCGCCCTTCCACACATCGACGAAATGCTCCTTGTACGGGAGCTTGGTCTCTTCGAGCATGATGTAGACTTTTTGCACGTTCGGGCTGGTCAACGCATAAAGATCGATCATTGCAAAATCCCTTGGGTTTCCTCACGCCGCATTCTTCGGCGGCAAAACTATCGGCCGCGCCCGCGGCCAGCAAGACAGCTGCGGAGCAGCCCCCGGCCGCATGGATCACTTGTGCGAGATCGCCGATGCCGCGTAGATTAAGGCCAACAAGAAATAGACCGTGGGGGGAGTGGAATGCAGCGCTTGGTGCAGTGGGCTTTCGCGGCCGCCTTCGCGGGCGCGCTGGTTTTGGGCGGCGGCGCGGCGCGCGCCGACGACGATTATCCGAACCATCCGGTCCGGTGGCTGGTCGGCTATCCGCCCGGCGGCTCGACCGATATCTGCGCCCGCCTGATCGGGCAATATCTGTCGGAACATCTGCACCAGCAATTCGCCGTCGATAACCGGCCCGGCGCCGGCAACAACCTCGCGACCGAGATGGCGGCGCATTCGCCGCCGGACGGCTATACGGTGTTCCTGGTCAATCCGGCCAACGCCATCAACGCCACGCTGTACAAAAATCTCACTTTCAATTTCATCAACGACATGGCGCCGGTGGCGGGCTTCATTCGCGTGCCCAATATCATGGAAGTCAATCCGGCAGTGCCGGCGAAGACGGTCAAGGAGTTCATTGACTACGCCAAGGCCAATCCGGGCAAGGTCAATTTGGCGTCGTCCGGCATCGGCACTTCGGTGCATCTGTCGGGCGCGCTGTTCATGATGATGACCGGACTCAATCTCGTGCACGTGCCCTATCGCGGCGCGTCGCCGGCGCTTGTTGATTTGCTCGCCGACCAGGTGCAGGTGATGTTCGACAATATGCCGTCGTCGATCGGGCATATCCGCGCCGGGCGGCTGCGCGCGATTGCGGTGACGACGGCGGTGCGTGAAAAGACGCTGCCGGATGTGCCGACCGTCGGCGAGACGGTACCGGGCTACGAAGCGAGCGCCTGGTTCGGCATGGCAGTGCCGAAAGGCACGCCGCGGCCGATCATCGACAAGCTGAACAAGGCGGTGAACGAAGCGCTCGCCGATCCGGGCGTGCAGGCCAAGCTCGGCGAGCTTGGCGGCACGTTAATTCCAGGAACGCCGGAGGATTTCGGCAAGATCATCGCGCAAGAGACCGACAAATGGGCCAAAGTGGTCAAGGCCACCGGCGCCACGGCGGAGTGACTGTGTGGAATGAAAACGGAATTCAGGAGGAAGCCCGAGGACCTGCGCAGCTATCGCTGGCTCGGCAAGAACGATCTGCGCTCGTTCGGTCACCGCTCGCGGCTGCGGCAATTCGGTTATGACCAGGCCGACTGGGCCGGCAAGCCGGTGATCGGCATCATCAATACCTGGAGCGAGATCAACGCCTGCCACGGGCATCTGCGCGACCGCGCCGAGGACGTCAAACGCGGCGTCTTTCAAGCCGGCGGTTTTCCCATCGAGTTGCCGGCGATGTCGCTCGCCGAGCCGTTCGTGAAACCCTCGACCATGCTCTATCGCAATTTCCTCGCCATGGAATGCGAGGAACTGTTGCGCAGTCATCCGATCGACGGCGCGGTGCTGATGGGCGGCTGCGACAAGACCACGCCCGGCCTGATCATGGGGGCGATCAGCATGGGCATTCCGGCGATCTACGTGCCGGCGGGCCCGATGCTGCGTGGCAATTGGCGCGGCCATGTTCTCGGCTCCGGCTCCGACGCCTGGAAATATTGGGACGAGAAACGCGCCGGCCGCATCGGCGACGAGGAATGGAACGAGATCGAGAGCGGCATTTCCCGCTCCTTCGGCACCTGCATGGTGATGGGCACTGCCGCCACCATGATGGCGATCACGGAAGCGCTCGGGCTTGCGCTGTCGGGCGCCTCGTCGATCCCGGCGCCGGACGCCAATCATCCGCGCATGTGCGCTGCCGCCGGCCGCCGCGCCGTCGATATGGTGTGGGACGACGTGACGCCGAATAAGATTCTGACGCCTGCCGCTTTCGACAATGCCATTCGCGTGCATATGGCGCTCGGCGGCTCGACCAATGCCATCATCCATGTCATCGCCATGGCGCGCCGCGCCGGCGTGCCGCTCGACATGGCGCGGTTCGATGCGATCTCGCGGCAGGTGCCGGTGATCGCCAATATCACGCCGTCGGGCAAATATCTGATGGAAGATTTTTTCTATGCCGGCGGCTTGCGTGCGCTGATGGGGCAGATGCGCGATCTGCTCGACCTGTCCTGCATCACGGTGAGCGGCAAGACGCTCGGCGAGGCGCTTGAGAACGCGCAAGTGCATCTGCCGGACGTCATTCATTCTTTGAAAGAGCCACTCTATGCGGAAGGCGCCACCGCCGTGCTCACCGGCAATCTCGCGCCGCGCGGTTGCGTGATGAAGCCGGCCGCCGCCGAGCAGCGCTTGCTCAAGCATCGCGGCAAGGCGCTCGCCTTCGAGAACTACGACGAGATGGCGCGCGCGGTCGATCGCGACGATCTCGAGGTTACGCCCGACCACGTCCTGGTGCTCAAGAACGGCGGGCCCAAAGGCGGCCCCGGCATGCCGGAATGGGGCCAATTGCCGATCCCGAAAAAGCTGCTCAAAGCCGGCGTCCGCGACATGTTGCGCATTTCCGACGCGCGCATGAGCGGCACGAGCTACGGCGCCTGTATCCTGCATGTCGCGCCGGAGAGCTTTGTCGGCGGGCCGCTGGCCTTTGTACAGACTGGCGACGAGATCGAAATCGACGTCGGCAAACGCAGCATCCATTTGCATGTCGGCGAAGAGGAGCTGGCGCAGCGGCGCGCCGCCTGGAAGTCGCCGCCGCCGCATTATCTGCGCGGCTATGGCGCGATGTTTTCCCAACATATCGGTCAGGCCGACGAGGGCTGCGATTTCGATTTTCTGCAAGGGCAAGCGCCGATTGCCGAGCCGGAGATTTACTGACGCAGCGCGTGTGGGGTGAGGGGACATCAAAATGAAAAGCCGTTTCGTATGGCCGCGTGCGCTCATTGTCCTGGCGATGATGGTTGCCGGTACGCTCGCCGCCCGCGCGCAGAGCCCGGCCTTTCGCACCGATCCATACTGGCCGAAGCCGCTGCCCAACAACTGGATCCTCGGCCAGGTCGGCGGCATGACGGTCGATGCGCAGGACAATATCTGGGTGTTCCAGCGCCCGCGTTCGCTCACCGACGACGAAAAGGGCGCCGCGCTCAGTCCGCCGCGCTCGAAATGCTGCGTGCCGGCGCCGTCGGTGCTGGTGTTCGATCAGGCCGGCAATGTGGTGAAGTCTTGGGGCGGGCCAGGTGACAATCAAGGTTACGACTGGCCGCTGCAGGAGCACGCCATCCTGGTCGACAACAAGGGCTTCGTCTGGCTCTCGGGCAATGGCGACGGCGACAATATGGTGCTGAAATTCACCACCGACGGAAAATTCGTCAAACAGTTCGGCAGGCGCGGCCCGCTCACCTCAAGCACCGATCTCACGCAATTCGGCAGGGTCGCCGATCTGAAACTCGATCCGAAGGCGAATGAAATCTATGCCGCCGACGGTTACGGCAATCACCGCGTCGCCGTGCTCGATGCCGATAGCGGCGAGATCAAACGCATCTGGGGCGCCTACGGCAAGCCGCCGACCGACGATGCTTTGCCGAATTATACGCCGGACTCGCCGCAATTCGCCAATCCGGTGCATTGCATCGCGCTGTCCAGGGACGGCCTCGTTTATGTTTGCGACCGCACCAACAATCGCGTCCAGGTGTTCCAGAAGGACGGCACCTTCGTGCGGCAATATGTGATCGAGGCCAATACCAGAGGATCCGGCTCAACCTGGAGCCTCGCTTTCTCGCCGCTCGACAAGCGGCAGAAATATTTCGTGCTGCTCGACGGCACCAACAACGTGATGGAATCGGTGCGCGTTGCCGACGGCGCCGTGGTCGGCACGTTCGGCAGTCCGGGCCGCAATGCCGGACAATTTCATTGGGTGCACGCCGGCGCGTTCGATTCCAAAGGAAATTTTTATACCGGCGAGGTCGATACCGGAAAGCGGCTGCAGAAATGGGCGCCGATCGAATAGGCGAAAGCAGTCCGCCGCCAGAGCATGATCCGGAAAAGCTTGCCCTCGGACTTGATCCGAGGGTGGAAACCGGTTTTCCGCGTAGATCATGCTCAATCAAAATCCTAGAGCGACAAACGGTTCAATCTGAACAATTACGCTCTAGGCCGGCTGTTTTTCCGGCCTGCCCGCTGTCTTGGCCAGGATAGCGTCGTAGTGCGCGACAAAGTCCGCATACATACGCTCAAGTCCCTCGCGCAGCGGGATCGTGGCGCGCCAGCCGAGCGCATTGATACGCGAGACGTCGAGCAGCTTGCGCGGCGCGCCGTCAGGTTTTGAGGTATCGAACCTGATCTCGCCGGGATAACCGACCACGTCAGCGACGATCCGGGCAAATTCGCCGATCGAAATGTCTTCGCCGGTGCCGATATTGAGGAACTGCAGGTCCGAATAGCTTTTCATCACAAAGACGCAGGCGTCGGCGAGATCGTCGACCGCCATGAACTCGCGCCGCGGCGCGCCGGTGCCCCAGACCACGACATTCGGATCGCCGTTGAGCTTGGCTTCGTGAAAGCGCCGCACCAAAGCCGCCGGCACATGGCTGTCCAGCGGATGATAATTGTCGCCCGGGCCGTAGAGATTGGTCGGCAATACCGAGACAAAATCGGCGCCGTATTGCAGCCGGTACGCCTCGCATAATTTGATACCGGCGATCTTGGCCATGCCGTACCATTGATTGGTCGGCTCGATTGGGCCGGTGAGCAGCATGTCCGGCTGCATCGGCTGCGGCGCTTCGCGGGGATAGATGCAGGACGAGCCGAGATAGACGAGTTTCTTGACGTCGCTGCGGTGCGCCGCGCGGATGGTGTTGAGTGCGATGGCGAGATTGTCGGCGATGAATTCGGCGGGAAACGTGCTGTTGGCGCGGATGCCGCCGACCTTTCCGGCGGCGACAAAGACGGCGTCCGGCTTCGCTTGCGCCATGAAACGGTCGACCTGGTCGGAATTTCGCAGGTCGAGCTCCTGACGCGGCGCGCTAATGACCTCGCAATCCTCGCGCGCGAGCCGCCGCACGATGGCCGATCCCGCCAGGCCGGCATGACCGGCCACGAAAACGCGCTTGCCGCGGAGCTCGAATGTGACGGGAGCCGTACTCACAGCTGTGTTCATGCGCGCGGGCCTCAATCCTGCACGTTGCCATGCGCGCCGTCGCGGCGCATCTCGTTCACATCGGTCTCGACCATTTCGCGCACCAGCTGATCGAACGAGACCTTGTGCTTCCAGCCGAGCTTCTGCCGCGCTTTGCTCGGATCGCCAAGGAGCGCGTCGGTTTCGGTGGGCCGGAAATAGCGCGGGTCGATTTCGATCAGCGTGCGACCGTCGCCGGCGTCAACGCCTTGCTCGGCGACGCCCGCGCCGCGCCATTCGATCTTTTTGCCGATAAAGCCAAAGGCCTTCTCGACGAATTCGCGCACCGAATGCTCCTCGCCGGTCGCCAGAACATAATCGTCGGGTTCCGACTGTTGCAGCATCAGCCACATGCCTTCCACATAATCGCGCGCATGGCCCCAGTCGCGGCTCGCGGAGAGGTTGCCGAGAAACAGTTTGTCCTGGAAGCCGAGCTCGATCGCGGCGACCGCACGGCTGATCTTGCGGGTGACGAAAGTCTCGCCACGGGTCGGCCCTTCGTGATTGAACAGGATGCCGTTCGAGGCATGCATCTTATAGGCTTCGCGATAATTGACCGTGATCCAATAGGCATAAAGCTTGGCCACCGCATAGGGCGAGCGCGGATAAAACGGCGTCGTCTCGCGTTGCGGAACTTCCTGGACCAGGCCGTAAAGCTCCGATGTCGAGGCCTGATAAAACCGCACCGTGTCTTCCATGCGCAAGATCCGGATCGCTTCGAGCAGGCGCAAGGTGCCGAGCGCGTCGGCATTGGCGGTATATTCCGGCGTTTCGAACGAGACGCGGACATGGCTCTGCGCCGCGAGATTGTAGATCTCGGTCGGCTGCACGTCCTGAATGATGCGGATCAGATTCGTCGAATCCGTCATGTCGCCGTAGTGCAGGAAGAACCGCACGCTCGAACCGTGCGGATCCTTGTACAGATGATCGACGCGCGCGGTATTGAACGACGACGAGCGCCGTTTGATGCCGTGCACGGTATAGCCCTTGCTCAGCAAAAATTCGGCCAGATAGGCGCCGTCTTGACCGGTCGCCCCCGTAATCAATGCAACAGGATTTGCCGAAGAATTTGCCATCAACTCAGATCCGGCCCGATTTCGACGCGTGGTGAAATGACTTAGCCCTCAAAACCGGAGCCCTCGTCAAGTCAGGACGGCGAGGCCCCTTCGAGCCGCGGCACGTCCCGCACCTGCTGCTGGTTCTCTTTCATGCGCCGCTGCCCTTCCGCGTCGATGGCGCGTTTGAGGTCGGGGTGGTTCGCGGTCAGGGTGCGGAAATCGGCGAGGTCGAGAATCAGCAGCGTCGACGGCAGGGTCGTGATGACATTGGCGCTGCGCACCGAATCGCCAAGCAGCGCGAGCTCGCCGAAGAAGGTTCCGGCGCCGAGGCGCACCGGCGCGGGCTTCACGTCCACCTGCACCTCGCCGGCGGCGATAAAATACATGCAGTCTCCCTGTTTGCCGCGGCGGATGATGGGAGTGCGTTCGGGAACCTCGAGACGCCGCAGCGTGTGGGTGATCTCGGTGATGGCCGACGGATCGAGCGACTGGAAGAACGGCACCTTGCTGACCAAATCCCAGGTCTCGATGAAATTGCGCCGCCGGGTCTCGGCGGCAAAGCCGGTGGCCAGAATACCGGTGCACAGGCCGAATGTGGCGATGCCGCCGATCATCACGACACCGCCAAGCATCCGTCCGAGCTGCGTGATCGGCACCTTGTCGCCATAGCCGGTGGTGGTCAGCGTCACGATCGCCCACCACAGCGTCTCCGGCATCGAGCCGAAGGCATTCGGCTGCTGGCCACGCTCGGCGAGCAGCATCAGGGCGGACGAGAGGAAGAGGATGATCAGGAACAGCGCGAACACGCTGGCGAGCGGCTTGGCCTCGAGCATGAAGACGCGGCCGAGCTGCGCGAAGCCGGGCGAGAGCTGCGCGAGCTTGAGGATCCATAACGAGGCCCACAGCCAAGCGGTCGGCGCGTCGAGCCCGCTAGCGAGCGCGAGCGGCACGGTGATCACGCCGATCAGATCGACAAAGCCCGACGCCGAGAGGAAATAGCTGCGCGCCAATCCAGCCTGGATCGCCGTGCGGGCACGGACGCCGGAATCGATGGCGAAATAGCCGAGGCACGACCACAGGCAGGCCACGAGCCAGCCACCGGCCGAGCGCTGCAGCTCCGGCACGGTATAGGCCGTCATGGCCGACAGGCCGATGATGATGACGGTAACGCGAGCGAAAGACGATGCGCCGAGACGGCGTAACGGCGCGGTGAGATGCGCAATATTCGCGAAGGCAGTCTTGAATATGACGCGGTCTCCGTTAGAGGTAAGTTTGGTCGGAAGCCTATGCTCCACCAACAAATTACGCCGTCGTGGCCGGGTCGGCCAGCCGAAATTCGGCCCAAGACCGCCTGATCGCGATCCCGTGAGCATTACAGTAAATACGCATTTGCCGCAGAATCGGATTAGGAAACACGCAAGATGGCAGATCGGCGCAGGGTTAATCGCAATGCCCGTTCCGCCGCGGCGCCAAATCTCGTTCCCTTAAAATCGATAACGCTTTAACTTCTAAATCGCTCACCACGTTGTCACAATCGCGGTGCAAGTGGTCGCGCGAATAGATAAGCAACTGAGCGTTCTAGTGGGTGCGGGTTGACGTAGGCGGCACTTGCGAGACCGAGGCGCAAGCGCAGGTCTGGCAGGGTACCGGCCGAGGGCGGAGGCGATGAATGCATTGGGATAATCTGTTAAACAGCGTCGGCTCGCTGATGATCGTGGCGACCGCCTCGACCAAGACCATGGTGCCGCTGCGCATTCTTGCCATCGTCGCCAATTGCGTGCTGATCGCTTTCTACGCCGCCTCCCACGAATGGGTTCCACTCGTGCTGCAGACCGTGGCGCTGCCGCTCAACGGCTATCGTCTCTACCAGATGATCGTGCTCATCAGGCACGTGCGCGACGCCATCCGCGGCTCGGACTCGATGGACTGGCTCAAGCCGTTCATGGCGCGGCGGCTATTCCGCAAGGGCGACATTCTATTCGCCAAAGGCGAGGAAGCCCATGAGATGTTTTGCATCGTCACCGGCCGCTTTTTGCTGCACGAGCTCGGCATCGAGCTGAAGCCGGGCCAGGTCGTAGGCGAGCTCGCGATGCTGGCACCGGACAACCGCCGCACCGCCACCCTCGAGTGCATCGACGACGGCGAGGCGCTGTCGATTACCTACGAGCAGGTCGAGGAGCTCTATTATCAAAACCCGACCTTCGGCTTTTATTTTCTGCGGCTGGCGACAGAACGGCTGTTCGACAACATCAACCGGCTGCAATCGGACCTGGAGAGCCGCAAGCCGGCACAAGCCTGATCCGTACCAGCCAAAAAGCGCGGTCGGCGCTTACCATTCTGCCGAAAGTTGGCGGCGGGGCGTGGAAATCCCGCCAAGCGCGCATTGCGCTTGCGCTTAAATTCGCGTTTGGATGCCGCTAGAATTGCGCGCCAACACGTTTGCGGCCGAGGGCCGTCACGCCGGGACATTCATGCCGCAAAGCCGGATCTCACGCCTCGAGCTTGCCCGCTATCTGCTGTCGCCGTCGCTGTTCGTGATGGTGATTCTGATGGTTGTCGAAGCCATGCTCGCCGCGGCGACGACCTGGCTCGTCATCAATGCCGGCCGCCGCGTCGCCATCGGCGAATTTCTGCTCACCGATCTGATCTGGATTCTCTCGGCGCAGTCGACCTCCTACGTGGTCGGCGTCATCAGCTGGGTCTTTGCCGAGCGCGCCGGCTATCGCGGCTTCGGCAAATACATGCTGCGCTTTGCGCGCGAGAACCGCGGCAAGGTCAAGCTCCTCAACGACAAGCCGACGCGCGAGCAGATCGAGCCGTTCCTGACCGGCGAGACCTTCCAGGTCTTCTTCAACGTCATGTATGAGCTTGAATTCGCGCTCAAGCTGTTTCTCGGTCTGGTCTTCAACGCGCTGGTGCTCGGCGCCGAGATCGATCCAATCCTGCCGTTCGCCTATGTCGGAGCTTTCGGCGCGCTGCTGTTGATGCAATGGGTGCTGCAGACACCGATTGCGCACGCTTATCTCGAAAATCAGCGCCGCAACAATCGCGTCACCGCGCAGGGCTTTACCGCGTGGGACAATATCTTCGCCGGCAACCGCTACAATCTCCGCCTCTGGCTGTCGGGATTCAAGACCCGGCTGCGCGAAGGCCTCACCGCGCAAGTGCGCGCCATCGTCGCGCGCGAGGGCATGAGCGCGATGAGCGGCATCGTCAGCCTTGCGATCGTGTTCGGCACCATCACCTCGGTTGCCATGCACAATGTCGGCGATACTGCGCTGCTCGTGGGGCTGGCGACGACATTGCCGCGGCAGATCGAAATGACCTACGAGCTGCATCTGCTCGCCACCGGCTGGAACGATTTTGTCGCCATCTGGACGCGTTTCGGCGGCGTCGCCGCCAATATGCGGCCGGATCCGGATCCGGATTTCGATGAGCGCATCAAATTCGACAGGCTCATTTTGCGCGAGGGCGACGAAGCGCATGTCGTGTCCTCGCTCGGCGATGCGTTGCGCATCGCGCTGTCGCGGCCGGCCGGGCGGATCAACGTGCGCGGCGGCAACGGCGCCGGGAAATCCTCGTTGCTGGCGAGCCTCAAGACCGAGATGAAGAAGCGCGCCTATTATTGGCCGACCACGGACCGGCTGGTTTTTCACTTCACCTCCGGCGTCGACCCGGTCGATGTCGAGGGCGACGACGAGGATGACGTCGTCGTCACTCCGGAATCGATGGACCAGAGGCTCGGCTTCTCGTCCGGCGAGCGGCAGCTCAAGTCGCTGCAGGAAATCGTCGATTGCACCGATGCGGAATTCTATCTGCTCGACGAATGGGACGCCAATCTCGATGCCGCCAACAAGGCCAAGGCCGATGCCATGGTCGATGAACTCGCCGCCCGCGCCCGCGTCATCGAGATTTCCCACCGCGACCGGCCGGCTTGATCGGCCGGCCCCGTGAAATAGGCGTGATCATCCGTGGTTTTGGGCGTGCTCTCCGGCACAGCCTGTGCTGGCGGATGTGCTATTCTGGCTTGGCGGAATGGCCTTCTCGGGAGGCGTGTCATGAAACGCCGTGATTTTCTGACGTTATTTGGCGGGGCAATGGCGGGAGGCGGCGCTCTCGGCGGCGCTGCCGTGCTGCCGCGGCCGGCTTTGTCGCAGACCGCGAAGGTCTACCGCGTCGGCACGCTTACGGTCGGCCCGCCGATCCCGCCCACGGCAGGCACCGGAAAGATCCTGCTCGAGGGGCTCGGGCAGCGCGGCTTTGCGCTCGGACAGAACCTCGCTTACGAGGCACGCGGCGCCGCCGGCAACGTGAGTCAGACCGCCAATCTGATGCAGGAACTGAAAGCCGCCAATGTCGACGTGGTGGTGACCGTCAGTTACCCGGCCGCGGCGGCGGCCAAGGCATCCGGTGTCCCGACGGTTATCGCGTCGGGCTCCGGCGACCCGGTCAAGACCGGACTGGTCACGAGCCTGGCCCGGCCGGGCGGCAGTGTCACGGGGATATCCGACGACGCCGCAGCGCTCTCGACAAAGCGGCTCGGACTGCTCAAACAATTGTCGCCGCAGCTGCGCAGGGTGGCCATGCTGTGGAACAAAGACGACCTCGGCATGTCGCAGCGTTATGACGCTTCCGCCAAAGCCGCGCAGGAGATGGGCGTCACGGTGCTGCCGCTCGGCGTGCGCGAGCCGGACGACTTCAACGAGGCTTTTGCGATGATGGACAGTAGCCCGCCCGACGCGATTCTGATGGTGTCCAACTCGCTCACGCTCCTCAACCGCAAGCGCGTGTTCGATTATGCGGCCCAGCATCGCCTGCCGGCCATCTATGAGCAGGACTTCATCGCCCGTGACGGCGGCTTGATGTCTTACGGCGCTGACCAGAAGGAATCCTTCGATCGCGCCGCGGCGCTGGTCACCAAAATCTTCGAAGGCGCCAAACCCGCCGATCTGCCGTTCGAATTGCCGACGCGCTACCTGCTGGTCGTCAATCTCAAGACCGCGAAAGCCACGGGCATCAATCTGCCGCCGGATTTTGTCGCGCTCGCCGACGAAGTCATCGAATGAAGCGGCGGGGATTTACCGCGCGGTTAGGGCGGGGCATCGTCGCGGTCGTGCCGCCGGGGCGGTCCAAGCGTTCTTGTAGTTAATATCGAGGCCGCCGTCGCGCGGCCTTACCTTACCAGCAAATTTTCCCCGACTTCGCCCAAGCAGCGGCTGAATGAGGCGGCAAAAACGCTTCTGAGAATGCTAGGATGGGCGCATGAAGGCCGATGTCGATCATAACGGCGGTGCGCTTACGCCCGGGCCTGATCGCCCGGACGACGCGGCGTCGGTGTCGAACGCTTCAATCGTGCGTAGCCGGCTCTTCGTCAAATATGTCGCGCTGCTCGTCGCCGTCGTGGTACTCGCGCTGGTCGCCAACGGCGCTTTCGAGGTCTGGTTTTCTTATCGCGAGCACAAGTCGGCGCTGATCGATACCCAGCGCCTGCAGGCGCAGGCCGCCGCCGACAAGATCGAAGAATTCGTCACCCAGATCGACAGCCAGGTCGGCTGGACGACGCAATTGCCGTGGACCGACGGCACGCTCGACCAGCGGCGTTTCGATGCGTTGCAACTCTTGCGCCAGGTGCCGGCGATCACCGAACTGGCGCAGATCGATGCGTCGGGTCATGAGCAGCTCAAAGTGTCACGGCTGACCATGGATGTGGTCGGCAGCGGCAGCGACTATTCCGGCAAACCTGAATTCACCCAGGCCGTGGCCAACAAGGTCTATTACGGCCCGGTTTATTTCCGCCGCGAGTCCGAGCCCTACATGACGATCGCGCTCGCCGGCGCCCGGCGCGACAGCGGCGTGAGCATTGCGCAAGTCAATCTCAAGCTGATCTGGGACGTGGTGTCGAAGATCAAGGTCGGCACCATGGGGCGCGCTTATGTGGTGGACGGCAATGGCCGTCTCATCGCCCATCCCGACATCAGCCTGGTGCTGCGCAACACCGACATGTCGCGGCTCGCTCAAGTGGCGAGCGCGCGAACCGGCTCGGCCGGCGACGAGGTGCAGGAGGCTTTGGACGTCGCCGGCCACAAAGTTTTGACGGCCTATGCGCCGGTCAATCCGTTGGGCTGGTTCGTCTTTGTCGAAACGCCCATCGAGGAGGCTTATGCGCCGCTCTATGCGTCGATCCAGCGCACCGGTTATGTGCTGTTCGGCGCGCTCGCGCTCGCGTTCATTGCCGGCATGTTCCTCGCCGGCCGCATGGTGGTGCCGATCCAGGCGCTCCGCGCCGGCGCCGCCCGCATCGGCGCGGGCGATCTTTCTCAGCGCATCAAAATCAAGACCGGAGACGAAGTGGAGGCGCTGGCCGACCAGTTCAACGACATGGCCGGCAAGCTTCAGGAATCCTATGCCGATCTGGAAAAGAAAGTCGAGCAGCGCACCCACGAACTGAGCGAGTCGCTGGAGCAGCAGACGGCGATCAGCGAAATCCTGCGCGTCATTTCCAATTCGCCCGATGATGTGCAGCCGGTGCTTGATTCGGTAGCCGAATATGCCGCGCGCATCTGCAAGGCGCAGATTGTCGATGTCATCCTGGTCGACGGAAACACTCTCCGCAGCGGCGCCGTCTTTGGCGATTTGAGGCGTGATATCGGCGTGGTGCCGCTCGATCGTTCGACGGTCATGGGGCGCGCTATTTGTGACCGAAAGCCGGTGCAGCTCGAAGACCAGCAAGCGGCTGGCGATGATTTTGCGCGTGGGCGCGAATTCGCCCTGAAATTCGGGCACCGCACGATCCTGGCCGTGCCTCTGATGCGCGAAGGACGCGCGCTGGGCTGCATCCTGGTACGCCGAACCGAGGTCAGGCCGTTCGAGCGAAAAGACATCGCTCTGCTCACGACCTTCGCCGACCAGGCGGCGATCGCGATCGAGAACGTGCGGCTGTTCAAGGCCGAACAGCAGCGCACTCGCGAGCTCTCCGAATCCCTGAGGCAGCAGACCGCGACCGCCGACGTGCTGAAAATCATCAGCCGCTCGACCTTCGACTTGCAGGCCGTGCTCGACACGCTGGTGGAATCCGCGGCTGAGCTTTGCGAAGCCGAGAAGGCATCGATCAATCGCGCCGAGGAGGGCGGTTACCGGGCGGTCGCGATGTATGGCTTCTCGCCTGAATTCAAGCAATTCGCCGCCGAGCATCTCATTCCCACAGGGCAAGGATCGGTGGTCGGCCGCACCGTTGCCGGCGGAGCAACGGTTCAGATTCCCGACGTGATGGCCGACCCGGACTACAAAAACACCGGATTCATCAAGTTCGGCAATGTGCGCACGTTATTGGGCGTGCCGATGCTGCGCGAAGGCGCGCCGACCGGTGTCATCGCGATGATGCGCAGTGAGGTCAAGCCGTTCACCGACAAGCAGATCGAACTGGCGCAGACCTTCGCCGACCAGGCGGTGATCGCCATCGAGAATGTGCGGCTGTTCGAGGAGATTCAGGAGAAGAGCCGGCAGGTCGAGGAGGCGAGCAAGCACAAGTCGCAATTCCTCGCCAATATGAGCCACGAATTGCGCACGCCGCTGAATGCGATTTTAGGCTACACCGAATTGATTCTCGACGGCATTTACGGCGACGCGCCGGACAAGATGCGCAACGTTCTCCAGCGCGTGCAGACCAACGGCAAACATCTGCTTGGGCTGATCAACGACGTGCTCGATCTGTCGAAGATCGAGGCCGGAGAACTCGCACTCACGCTCAACGATTATTCGATCAAGGAGATGATGCAGGGCGTCTATGTCGCGGTCGAGCCGCTTGCCGGCAACAAGAAGCTCGGCTTCAAGCTCGAAGTGCCCCGGAATTTACCGATCGCGCATGGCGACGAGCGGCGGCTGTCGCAAGTCCTGCTCAATCTCGTCGGCAATGCCATCAAGTTCACCGATACCGGCGCGATAACCATGTCGGCCTCCGCGACGAACGGCAGCTACACGATCGCCGTGAACGATACCGGCCCGGGCATTACCGAAGCCGATCAGGCGAAGATTTTCGAGGAATTCAAGCAATCGGATTCAGCGCAAACCAAGGCCAAAGGTGGTACCGGGCTCGGCCTGTCGATCGCAAAACGTATTGTCGAAATGCACGGCGGCAAACTCTGGGTCGAATCCGCGCTCGGCTGCGGCTCGACATTCTTTTTCACGGTGCCGCTCAAGGTCGAGAGCCAGGTAGGGGTCCAGTAGACATGAGCAAGCGCATTCTCGTCGTCGAGGACCAGGAGGATAATCGTCAAATTCTCCGCGATCTGTTGGGCAGCGTCGGTTACGACATGTCGGAAGCCTGGGACGGCGAAGCGGGAATTGCCGCCGCCAGGGAACAGCGCCCCGATCTCATTCTGATGGATATTCAACTGCCGCTGCTCGACGGTTACGAGGCAACCCGTCGCATCAAGGCCGACCCGGACCTGAAAGGCATTCCGATCATCGTCGTCACCTCCTACGCCTTGAGCGGCGACGAGGGCAAAGCCCGCGCCGCCGGCTGCGACGCTTATGTCACCAAGCCCTATAGCCCGCGGCAATTGCTGGCCAAGATCAAAGAATTTCTGCCGTAGCCATGTGGCGCATCGCATGAACAATCCCGCCCGCATTCTTGTCGTCGACGACAATGAAACCAACCGCGATATCCTGACGACGCGGCTGGAGAAGCACGGCTACGAATTGCTGCAGGCCGCCGACGGCGAGGAGGCGCTTTTAAGCGTCAGGAAGCATCTGCCCGACCTGCTGTTGCTCGACGTTGAAATGCCCAAGCTCGACGGCTTTGAAGTCTGCCGCCGGCTCAAGAACGATCCGTCGCTGCCGTTCATCCCGATCATTCTGTGCACCGCGCGCGCTGCCTCTCAGGACGTGGTCACCGGGCTCGATGCCGGCGCCGATGAATATCTGACCAAGCCGATCGACCAGGCCGCACTGGTGGCGCGCGTGCGCTCGATGCTGCGGGTCAAGACGCTGCACGATCAGGTTCAGGCGCAAGCGACCGATCTGGCGAGCTGGAACCAGACGCTTGAGCAGCGCGTCAACGAGCAGGTCGCCGAGCTCGACCGCATGAACCGGCTGAAAAACTTCCTGTCGCCGCAGATCGCCAGGCTCGTCGTCTCGTCCGGCGACACCAAATTGCTGGAAACTCACCGCCGCGACATCACGGCGGTGTTCTGTGACCTGCGCGGCTTCACCGCCTTTGCCGAAAGCGCCGAGCCGGAAGACATCATCGCCGTGCTGCAGGAATATTACCGTTGCCTCGGCGAGCAGATCGACCGCTTCGATGGCACGTTGCAGCATTTTGCCGGCGACGGCCTGCTCATCATCTTCAACGATCCGATCCCCTGTTCTGATCCGGCGCAGCGTGCGGTGCGCATGGCGGTGGAGATGCGGGCGCGGATGGCCGCCCTCGCCGAGAAATGGCGGCGGCTTGGTCACGAGCTCGGCTTCGGCATCGGCATTGCGTCCGGCCATGCCACTTTGGGCAATGTCGGCTACGAAGGCCGCTTCCACTATACCGCGGCCGGAACCGTGGTGAATCTCGGTTCGCGGCTCTGCGGGCACGCCGCCGACGGACAAATCTTGATCGATGGCCGGGTCCAGGTCGCCGTCGAATCAATCGCCGGCACGGAACCGCTCGGCGAGCTCGATTTGAAGGGCCTGCACCGGCCGGTCCGCGCCTTTAACGTGCGCGAGTTGACGGCGTAGCGATTTTGCCGAAATTGGGCGCCGCCGTCACATTTGCATGATGCGATTACAGGGGGAAATTGTGCCCGATAAGCTCAGCGACGTCATTGAGGAACTTGCGCTCGCCAATCGTATTCTGGCCCATGAAGGCGTGCTCGACGCTTTCGGCCATGTCAGCATGCGCCATCCGACCGATCCGGGCCGTTACCTGTTGTCGCGCTCGCGTTCGCCGCTTTTGATCGAGCCCGACGACATTCTGGAATTCACGCTCGATTCGCAGCCGGTGCGGCCACCCAAGGTTCAGCTCTATGCCGAGCGTGTCATTCACGGCTGCATCTTCGCGGCGCGCAGCGACGTGATGGCGGTGGTGCATCACCATGCGCCGGCGATCATGCCGTTTGCCATCGCCGGCAAGCCGGTCGTGCCGGTGTTCCATCTCGGCGGCACGATGGGGCAAGAGGCGCCGTTCTGGGATCAGCACGACGAGTTCGGCGATACCAATCTGCTGGTGGTCAAACCGGAGGAGGGGCAGTCGTTGGCGCGCGCGCTCGGCAAGCACTCAGCCGTCATGATGAACCGGCACGGCGCCACCGTGGTCGGCGGCAGTCTGAAGGAGATGGTGTCGCGCGCGATCTTCATGTGCCAGAATGCGCAGTATCAGTTGCAGGCGATGACGCTCGGCAAACCGCAACCGCTCTATCCCGGCGAGGTCAAGCTTGCCGGTTCGCTTAGCCTGTTGCCGAATGTCGTCACCCGGACGTGGGAATATTGGAGCATGCGCCTTGCCGCGAGCGGCACTCTGCCGCCGCGCCGCAGCAACGCCAAAGCGGCGCGCCGGCCAGTGCCGAAAACATCCCGGGTGACGCCGCGCGAGCGGCGGAAGGGCCGCCGCCGGTAAAGCATGATCCCAAGAAGCCTGCCCTCGGACTTGATCCGAGGGTGGAACCCGGTTTTCGGAAAAGATCATGCTCGATGATAATGGCGGGTGAACGCTGACAAAGCGGGCGGTGGGAATAAAGCGTTCCGCCCGCCGTTATGAACTGATTGAAACGCCGCCTTCGAGGATCGATGCTGACAGTCTCGCGCCGGCGCCTGCTGGCAGCCTCTTTTGGCCCTTTGCTGCCGAATTTGCTGCGGTCAGCCCCGGCAATTGCGGACGATATGATGTTTCCGGAAAATTTCATTTGGGGCGCTTCGACGTCGAGCTATCAGATCGAAGGCGCGGTCGATGTCGACGGCCGCGGCAAAAGCATCTGGGACGTTTTTTCGCATTCGCCGGGGCGGGTCAGGGCCGGCGATACCGGCGACGTCGCCTGCGACCACTATCATCGCTGGCCGGAAGATATCGAACTGCTCGCGCGCGGCGGCTTCACCGATTATCGCTTCTCGACGGCATGGCCGCGCATCCTGCCCAATGGCTCAGGTGTCGTGGAGCACCGCGGCCTCGATTTCTACGACCGGCTGGTCGACGGACTGGCGGCGCGCGCCGTCACGCCGTGGCTGTGCCTCTATCATTGGGACTTGCCGCAGGCGCTCGAGGATCAGGGCGGCTGGCGCAACCGCGACACCGCGCAGAAATTCGCCGACTATGCCGGCACCGTCGCCAAGCGCCTCGGCGACCGCGTCAAGTATTGGATCACGTTCAACGAGCCAAATATTCATGCGCTGTTCGGCTACGGCACCGGCGAGAATGCGCCGGGCGTCAAAGGCCTGCCGAACATGCTCGCGGCGATGCATAACCAGAATCTGGCGCATGGCCGCGCGGTGCAGGCGCTGCGCGCCGAGCGGACGGACTTTCGCCTTGGCACGGTCGTCTCACTGCAGCGGGCGCGGCCGGCCTCGGACCGGGACGAGGATCGCCGCGCCACCGAGCGCTTCGAAGCGATGTGGAATGGCGCCTGCCTCGATCCGCAAATGCTCGGACGCTACGCGCCGCCGGTTGCCGACGACTTCGCCCCGCTGATCATGGACGGCGATCTCGCGACCATCCATCAGCCGCTCGATTTCATCGGCATGAACGACTATGCGCCGATGTATGTCGCGGCGGCGCCCGATAGCTTGTTCGGCGCCTGGTTCGGCGACTTGCCGCCCGGCACGCCAGTCACGGCCATGGGCTGGCCGGTCGATCCCGGTAGTCTCACCGAAGAGCTGATCCGGATCAGCGCGCGCTACAATAAGCCCGAAATCTACATCACCGAGAACGGCGCCTGCTACGAGGACATCGTCGCCACCGATGGCGTGGTCCACGACGCCGAACGCATTGCCTATATCCACGACCATCTCGCGGCGGCGCAACGCGCCATCGCCGCCGGCGTCAATCTGCGCGGCTATTTCGTCTGGTCGCTGCTCGACAATTTCGAATGGGCGCAGGGCTACAGCCGGCGCTTCGGCATTGTCCGCGTCGATTTCAACAGCCTGACGCGCAAGCCGAAGGCCTCGTATCAATGGCTCACGGAATTCATCGCCCAGCAGAAGCGCCGGTAACACTTCCGCTCATTCCCGCGAAGGCGGGAATTCAGCGGCTGGGGCGTGAACTCGTGGGCGGCCAAGCACGGTTGACATTGCTGGATTTTGGCGCTGAACGGCCAGGTCGCTAATGACCCAGAGCGAACATTCTGATTGGGATCATTTTGTCGCGCGGTGCCGGCTTTACGCAGCCATACCCAAAAAGCGTCCATTAGGTGCAGACATACTGTCCCATCAGTCCAGCATCCTCGTGCTCGAGGATGTGGCAGTGATACATGAAGGGATGCTCCCGTGTCGCGGGGCGATTGAAAGCCACGAGAATCTCGGCCTTATCCTCGACGAGCACCACGTCCTTCCATCCCACGAGATGTGCCGCAGGCGGGGCTCCCTCAATCGACAAGACGCGGAACGACGCACCGTGAACATGAAACGGATGCGCCATTCCCAGCGAGACGATCTCCCAGATTTCGGTCGTTCCGAGCTTGGTCTCGACATCGATGCGTGCCAAGTCGTGCGTTTTTCCGTTTATGCCGATGAGACCGACCATGTTTGCATGTGCGCCGCCTTGCCGGCGGCTACTGCATATGCCGCTGTTGATAACGAACTGCCGCCGCCGTACCGCCGAAGCCGGATTGGCTGCGGGCGGTTCGACGAGGGGCGTCGGCAATTCCGTGACGAGAGGCGTAGTCGCGGTCGGTTCAAAGCGCATGATAGCGAGGTAGTCCGCGCTGCCGTCCGCCGCGACGTTGCCGAATGCGCCCATTTCTTTATCCGGTCCCGTTTCGAGCACGACCGGTTTACGGTCCGCGAAATCGACGAGGATTTCAAAGCGTTCGGCTGGTGAGATCGTGAGCTGTGTGACCGCGACCGGCGCTGCGAGAAATCCTGCGTCCGAGGCGATGACGTGAAACGTGCGCTGGTCGCCGAAACGCAGGTCGAAATTCATAGCATTGGCGCCGTTGAGAAGCCGCAGGCGCACCAGACCCGGCGGCACTTTTGCGACGGGGGTGATCGCCCCATTGACGATGATGGTCTCGCCTCTAGCTCCATATACGACCTCCAGGCCGTCGGGATCGTAAGCAATCGATCCATCGGAATCGAACGTTCGATCCTGCAGGATGATCGGCAAATCATCGACGCCGAACGTTCGCGGCAGACCGAGCCGAGCATCGGAGCCGTCATCGACGATCATTATTCCCGCCATGCCCATGTAAGTCTGCCGGGCCGTCTCATGATGCGCATGCGGGTGAAACCAAAGTGTCGCCGCCGGTTGGTCGATCTTCAAGGTCGGACGCCAAGTAGCGCCCGGATTAATCGGTTCATGCGGGCCGCCGTCGCAATAGCCGGGCACCAGGAGCCCATGCCAATGCACCGTCGTGACGATGTCGAGCGCATTCTCGACTGTCATCGCCACTTCATCGCCGCGGCGCAAGCGAATGACGGGTCCGAGGACAGGCGCCGAGTAGCCATAAGTCCGCGTCGGCTTACCCGGAATGAATGCGTGCAGCCCGGATGTGACCTTGAGTTTGACGGCGTTGGTCTGACTGGCCGCATCGATCAACTTCGGGATCGGCAGAGGCGTGCTGAACGGCGCTGTTTCGCTCAGCCCGGCGCTGCTGCCAATGAGAGCGCTCGACACAATCCCCGCAGAGCTGATTGCAAATTGACGCCGCGTTAGCATGACGACAACACCAAACTTTTTGGCTTGATTATGAAGCCGCTGCGGCTACGCATGGGTGATCAATCCTGCAAAGTCCTCGTCCATGTGGTCTTGGCGATGACAGTGGAAGAACGTCGGCCCTGGGTCGTCGGCCACGAAGTCCCACGCCCTAGTGCCGGTCGCGCGCCGCCGCGCTGATGGCGTTGAGCATGACCTTGCGATCCTTGTCGAGCACGCCGCGCACCGATTGCTGCTTGCCGATCTGGCCCATTTCGCGCTGCCGCTTGACGGTCGCCGTCGCCATCAGCGGCTCGACGCCGAGTTCGCGCAATGTGTCGGCGACCTCTTCCATCTCGGCGGCGCGGCGCTCGCCATGGCTTGCCATGCGCTCGAGATTGTAGGGCACGACCTTTGCCCAATCGAGGCCGGGATAATTGTTCTTCATCGAGGCCGCGACTTCGTCGATCACGCCGGCGCGCGCGGCGGCCAGGAAACATTCCATGGTCAGCGCCTCGATGCCCTTGATCATGACGCTGCGCACCATCTTGATCGCGGCGGCCGCGCCGGTCTCGGGTCCGGTGATATTGGCGCGCATGTCGAGCGCGGCAAGAACGGGCGCGACCGCCTCGGCATGCGGTCCCGCAAGCAGCATCGGCGTTTGATGCCGCGCCGGATAGATCGGCGCCAGCACCGCGACATCGACATAGCGCGCGGTATCGGCCAGAAGCTTTGCGGTGTCCTGCTTGCGGCCCGGCGACACCGAATTGATGTCGAGGAAGAACGGCTTGGCGGCAAGATGCGCCTTCACCGAGCCGGCGGCATCGATGCTCGATGCCGCGGTCACCGCGGCAATGATCATGTCGGCGCCGCGCACCGCATCCGCCGCCGAACCGGCGCAGCGCACGCCGATCAATTCCGCGGCGGCTTTAAGCTTTCCGCCGTCGGCTTGCGGAAACAGAATATCCCATGCCGCAATCTTTTCGACAGTGCTGGCGTCGCGCAACCCGGCGGCGATCGCCTGGCCCGCTTCGCCAAAGCCAATGAAACACAAGGTCGGCTTACCGTTCGGCATGCGTGCTATTCCTTAGTCTGTCTAAATTGCCTCGGCGCCATCGGCGCTAGGTTTTTGCATGAGCACGATCTTTTCCGAAAACCGGTTTCCACTTTTCGGGATCATGCGCTAAGGACCGCTATATATTCCAGATCAAAGCTCCCGGCGAGTACCCTGATGAAGCCTTCCTCCTGTCGCGACCGCGTAGAACAGGCGCTATTGCGCATTGCCGATCCGAAGGGCGAGGGGGCGCGGGCCTGCCTGACGGTCTATGCGGATGCGGCGCGCGCCGCAGCGGATGCGGCCGATGCCCGCGCCGCGCGCGGCACCAGCCTCGGCCCGCTCGACGGCACCATCGTCAGCGTCAAGGACCTGTTCGACGTCGCCGGCGAGCCGACCCGTGCCGGCTCGAAAATCCTCGCCGAAGAGGCTGCGCCGGCCGAGGCCGATGCCGTTGTGGTGCAGCGGCTGCGCGCCGCGGGCGCGGTGATCGTCGCCAAGACCAATATGACCGAGTTCGCTTTTTCCGGCATCGGCGCCAATCCTCACTTCGGCACGCCGGGTAATCCGCACGATCGCAACCGCGTGCCGGGCGGCTCGTCCTCAGGCGCGCCGATTACGGTTGCCGACGGCATGAGCGACATCGCCATCGGCACCGACACCGGCGGTTCGGTCCGCGTGCCGGCCGGGCTTTGCGGCCTTGTCGGTTTCAAGCCGAGCCGGCAGCGCGTGCCGACCGATGGCGCTTTTCCGCTGAGCAAGACGCTGGATTCGATCGGCCCGATTGCAAAGACTGTGGACGATTGCGTCAAAGCCGATGCGGTGATGGCGGGCGAGAAATTTGTCGCGCTGGAGCCGATTGCGCTTGACGGACTAAGACTCGGCGTCGCGGTCGGACTTCCGCTGGAACGGCTGGACGACACCGTGGCCAAAGCTTTTTCAGCAGCGATGTCTCGGCTCAGCAGTGCCGGCATGAACGTCCTCCCCGGAGAATTTGCGCAATTCGACGACATGACGGCGATCAACAATCGCGGCGGCATTTCGCCGCCGGAAGCCTGCGCCGTGCACCGCGACCGCATGCAGCGCCGTGCCGCCGATATCGATCCCAATGTCCGCGCCCGTATCGAACGCGGCTGCGCGGTGACGGCGGAAGATTACGCCGATATGGTTCGCCGGCGCGCGCAACTGGTGGCCGCGATGGATGAGCAGCTGAAAACGTTCGACCTCATCGCCATGCCGACGACGTCGATCGTGGCGCCGACCATCGCGGAAGTCGCCGATCCGAGCGTCTTTGCCGCGCGCAATGCAGCGACGCTGCGCAACACCTCGATCATCAATTTCTTCGACCTTTGCGCCATTTCGCTGCCGCTGCCTGATACCCAGCTCCCGGTCGGGCTGATGCTGGCGGCGCGCAACGGCCAAGATCGCACGCTGTTGCGGACCGCAGACGCTGTCATGCGGCATTTCGGCGGATAAATCAGTGCTTGCCGCCGACGCGGCGGTTCAAGATATTTCGGTTTGGCGCATGTCCTTATCGGAAAACCGGTTTCCACTTTTCCGGGACATGCGCTAGCATTTTGACACTGAACGAAAAAAGCCTTCCGGGGAGGATTTTTATGCCGCGCATCCGCATACTGCCCAATCGCCGCAATTTGCTTATTGGCTCGGTTGCCGCCGCCGCCGCAATGGCTGCGCCGTCGGTGCTCCGTGCCGAGTTGGTGCCGCTGAAAGTCGGCGTCCTTCTGCCGCGCTCGGGCTTCGAGGCCGGCATCGGCCAGGACTGCCAGCGCGGCGTCGACGTGGCCCCGGCAATTCTGAAATCGCTCGGGCTGCCCGCTCTCGCCGTCACGGATGCGGATACCGAATCCAATGTCGACACCGCGCGCGCCCGCGCCGAGAAGCTGATCAATGACGGCGCGCAGCTGTTGATGGGCGCCTTCGATTCCGGGCAGACCGCAGCCATCGCCCAGGTCGCCGAGCAAAAAGGCATCCCGTTTGTCATCAATATCGCCGCCGCGCCCGATATCACCGAGCAGGGCTATAAATTCGTTTTCCGCAATTTTCCGACCGCGCCGATGATTCTCTCGAGCGCCTTTGCCAATCAGCTCGAACTGTTCGGCATGGTCGGCGCCGCGCCCAAGACCGCGGTCTTCATGCATGTCAACGACACGTTCGGCACTGCGATGTCAAAAGGCATCGGCGTCGTCATGCCGAAATTCAACATGCCGTACACGATCGTCGACGAGATCGCCTACGATCCTGCCGCGCGCGATCTTTCGGTCGAAGTGGCGAAGGCCAAGGCCGCCAATGCCGATGCGCTGCTGGTCGTCAGCCGGCTCAACGATGCGATGCTGTTGACGCGGGAACTGGTCAAGCAGCGCTGGACGCCGCAGGCGATCATGAGCATGGGGCCGGGCTGGTACGAGGATCAGTATCTCAAGACGCTCGGCAAGCTGGCCGATGGCCCGCTCAGCTTCGACCCGTTCCAGGATCCCAACAAGAAGCTTACCAAAGTGTTGGAAGACGCACTCGCCAAAAGCAGCCCCGGCGTCAATCTCAGCACCAATCACGTCTATACATTCGAGGCTTTGTTGATCGCCGCCGATGCCTATAAGCGCGCCGGTTCGGCCGATCCGAAGGCGCTGGCCGACGCCATCCGCGCCACCAATATCACCGACAATGTCAGCATCGGGCCGGGCATCCAGTTCAACGCCAAGGGCCAGAACGACAAGCTCAAATGCGGCGTCATCCAGAATCGCGGCGGCAAGCTCCTCGCTGTGGGACCGAAAGAGGCCGCGCAAGCCAAGGCGGAATGGCCGATGCCGCCGTATCAGAACCGCAGCTGAAGGCGCTCTAGTGCCGCCGATTTGAAGTTCCTACACCGGTGCCGCATGCCGCGCTTAGGAACTGCAAATCGAAAAGCGGCACTAGGTCATATATTTGCTGGTGCCCCTTTGCTTCCGAAGTTCGTGTCAGAGGGTGCCGCCATTGATCACGAACTTCGGAATCGGGGCACTAGTGTCGTTCGACGTCTATCTGAACGTCGCCGTCGGCGGCATCTTGACCGGCTTGGTCTATGGCCTGATGGCGCTCGGGCTTTCGGTGGTGTTCGGCGTGGTGCGCGTCGTCAATTTCGCTCATGGCGAGATGATGACGATCGCAATGTATCTCGCGGTTGTGTTGTTCGCGCAATTTCATCTCGATCCGCTGGTGATGCTGGTGCCGATCGCGGCCGTGCTGTTCGTCTGCGGCTACGCCTTGCAGGCTGGCCTGATCAATCCGTTCATCACGCGGCCCGAGCACAGCCAGTTCCTGTTGCTCGTCGCGCTCGGACTCATCATCGTCAATTCGCTGCTGATCGTTTTCGGCCCGGATGCCCGCAGCGTGCAGACGTCTTATGCCTATGACAGCTTTCAGATCGGGCCGCTGATCGTCGATGCCGCGAAGCTTTATGCCGGCGGCGCCGCAATCCTGCTCACGGCGCTGCTGTTTGCGTTCTTCCGCTTCACCCGCACCGGCACGGCAATCCGCGCCTGCGCCGACAATTATACCGGCGCGCAGGTCGTCGGCCTCAATGTCAAGCATCTCTACGCGCTCACCTTCGCCATCGGCGCGGCGTGCGTCGGCGCCGCCGGCGCGATCATGACGCTGATCATCGACGTGACGCCGATGCTGGGGCCGACTTACACGCTGCTCGCCTTTGTCATTGTCGTCACCGGCGGCTTGGGCTCGATGCCGGGGGCGCTGCTGGGCGGCGTGCTGATCGGGCTCACCGAAGCTATCGCCGGCCTTCTGTTCACGCCGTCGGCCAAGAGCATGTTCGCCTTCGCCATTCTGGTCCTGGTATTGCTGTTCCGGCCGCAAGGCCTGCTCGGCAAGAGGCTCGCGTGATTATGGCTCGCGGGATCGCGCGCCTATCGGGCGATTTGTCGGCGCGGATGCTGTTTCTTCTTATCGCCTTCGGCCTTGCGCTTCTGATCGCGCCTTTTTACGCCAACGACTATCTGCTCACGGTCCTCATTCTCATTCTCTATTTCGCCTATGCCGGGCAGGCCTGGAACATCATGATGGGCTTTGCCGGGCAGCTGTCGCTTGGGCATGCGATCTATGTCGGACTCGGCGCCTATGTCGCGGCACTGCTGTTCACCCGCTACGGCATCGCGCCGTGGCTCGGGCTCCTGGCGGCGATACCGGTGGCCGCCGCCTGCGGCGCCATTATCGGCTTTCTCGCCTTTCGCTTCGGCGTTGCCGGCGTCTATTTCGCCATCCTTACCATCGCCTTTGCCGAATTCGCCCGCATCGGCTTCGATCATCTCGATATCGTCAATGCGTCGGCCGGATTGTTTCTGCCGGTCGTGCAATACGCGCATAACGACCTGTGGCGGCTGCGCGGCAGCCCGACGATGTTCTATTATGTGATCCTCGCAGCGACCGTGGTCGCTTTCGTGCTCAGCCGCGCTTTGTTGCAGAGCCGGATCGGCTATTTCTGGCGCGCCATCCGCGAAGACGAAGTTGCTGCCCGCGCTGCCGGCATCGATACGTTCCGCTACAAAATGTATGCGGTGACGATCTCAGCCGCGGTGACCGCCTTTGCCGGCGTGTTCTATGCGTTCTTCTACAACAACCTGTTCCCCGAACAGGTCTTCAACATTTCGCGCTCCATCGAGATCATTCTCGGCCCGGTCATCGGCGGAGTGGGTACGCTGTTCGGGCCGATCCTCGGCGCATTCATCCTCACCGGCCTTGCCGAGACGCTCAACGCCGTGATGCTGCATTTTGGCTTGGACCTGCCCGGCGCCAAGCAGGTGTTCTATGGAATTTGCCTGCTCATCGTCGTGCTGGTGCTGCCAAACGGCGTGTGGCCGTGGCTCAAGCGCCGTCTCGGCCTTTCGGAGGAGCTGCGATGACGGCGCTGCTCTCCGTGCAATCCGTCAGCAAGCGTTTCCGCGGATTGGTTGCTGTTGACGGCGTCAGCTTCGAGGTGCCGGACGGCGCGATGTTTGCCGTCATCGGTCCGAATGGTGCCGGCAAGACCACGCTGTTCAATCTGATCGCCGGGGCGATGGCGCCAAGCAGCGGCGAGATCACCTTTGCCGGCGGCCGGATCGACGGCATGACGGCGGACGCCGTGTGCCGCCGCGGTCTCGCCCGTACTTTTCAACTGGTGCGGCCGTTTGCGGGACTGAGCGTCGAGGACAATGTCATCGTCGGCGCGCTCCGGCACGCCCGCGATGTCGCCTCGGCGCGCGACCACGCACTGACTTTGCTGCGGCGGCTCGATCTGTTCGACAAGCGCCATCGGCTCGCTGCGACCTTGACCTTGCCGGACCGCAAGCGCCTCGAGGTCGCGCGCGCGCTCGCCACAAGGCCGCGGCTTCTTCTGCTCGACGAAGTCATGGCGGGCCTGCGCCCGACCGAAACCGACCGCATGGTCGCAACCTTGCAGGCGCTCAATCGCGAGGACGGCCTGACCATTCTTCTGATCGAGCACGTCATGCGCGCGGTCATGGCATTGGCATCGCACGTGCTCGTGCTCGATCACGGCACCGCCATTGCCGAAGGCACGCCGGAGCAAGTCGTGCGCGATCCGGCGGTGGTGCAGTCGTATCTCGGCCAGTCCGAGCGCGAAGCCGGAGCGGCATGATGCTGCGCGTCGAAGGGGTCGATTTGTTTTATGGCGATGCGCAGGCGCTCGACGGCGTCTCGCTCGACATCGCGCCGGGCAGCATTGTCGCGATTGTCGGCGCCAACGGCGCCGGCAAGACCACGCTGATCCGCACCATTGCCGGCATGCAGCGGCCGGCGCGCGGCCGTATCTTGTTCCGCGATACCGACATAACCGGTTGGCCAAGCTATCGCGTCTGCGACTTCGGTATCGGGCAGGTCGCGGAGGGCCGTCAGGTTTTTCCGACGCTGACTGTCGACGAGAATCTCGATATGGGCGCGATGTTGCCGCGGGCACGCGCCGCGCGGGCGAACAATCGCGAACGCGCCTTCGCCATTTTCCCGCGGCTCGCCGAGCGAGCGCGCCAGCCGGCCGGAACATTATCCGGCGGCGAGCAACAGATGCTCGCCATCGGGCGCTGCCTGATGGGCGCGCCGGAACTGATCATGTTCGACGAGCCGTCGCTCGGGTTGGCCCCGGCCATCGCCCATAGCGTGCTCGATGTAATCCGCGCGCTTAATCGCGACGGCATCACCTGTGTGCTGGTCGAGCAGAATGTGGCGCTATCGCTCAAGCTCGCGAGCCGCGCCTATGTGCTGGAAAACGGGCGCATTACACTCACCGGCAGCGGCGCCGAACTGTTGTCAGATGACCGCGTCCGCAGCGCCTATCTCGGGCTTTAGAGCATGATCCGGAAAAGCATGCCCTTGGACTTGATCCGAGGGTGGACCCGGTTTTCCGGAAAGATCATGCGTAATAAAATTTTGGAGTTATTGCGCCGGCCGACGGATCTTGTCCATCAGTGCGGTGAGGGCGCCGACGCGGGCGCTGAGTGGGGCAAGCGGAAAGGCTTGGCGCAGCCGGTTATAAACGTCGGCAGCGCTCGGCGCGTCGATATCGGCCAGAGCGGCCGCCATCGCCCGCGCCATTTCGGCCTCCGGTCGGCCGCTGATCGGTGCAGGAACCATCGTGACTTCGCCGAAGGGCATCGGTGATTGTATCCGCAATGTGACGCGACGGGCCGTCATCTCATGCTCCGATCAGATTATGGTTTCCTGCTAACGCGCCACGTTCCCGAGGGTTCCGCCGCAAAATAAGAAGGCCCGGATTGCGTCATGCAATCCGGGCTAAAAGTTCAATCCGGCCGTCGTGGCGAAAGATTACTTCAGCGGCGGCCCGATGGTGACATTGAGCTTGCCGACGCCTTCGACCTCACACTCGATCTTGTCGCCGGCGACAGTCGCGGCGACGCCCGACGGCGTGCCGGTCATGATGATGTCGCCCGCTGTGAGCTCGACCATTTCCGACAGCTTGGAGATGATCTCCGGCACGTTCCAGATCATCTGATTGAGGTCGCCGTCCTGGCGCAGCTTGCCGTTGACCTTGAGCGTGATGTGGCCTTTCGCCGGATGGCCGATTTCGGATGCCGGCTTGATCGGGCCGCACGGCGCCGAATGATCGAAGGCCTTGCCGACTTCCCACGGCCGCTTGATGTCGCGCGAGGCGATCTGCAGGTCGCGGCGTGTCAGGTCGATGCCGACGGCATAGCCGTAAACGCAATCGAGCGCTTTCTCGGTCGGGATATTGCGGCCGCCGCTCTTGAGCGCAACCACGAGCTCGACCTCGTGATGCATGTCCTTGGTCAGCGACGGATAAGGCGATGTGCCGCCGTCCGGCACGATGGCGTCGGCCGGCTTGGCGAAGAAGAACGGCGGCTCGCGCACGTCATTGCCCATCTCCTTGATGTGTTCGACGTAATTGCGGCCGACGCACCACAGGCGGCGGACAGGAAAATATTTGTCGGTGCCGGCAACGGCGATGACAGCCTGCGGCGGCGGCGGGATCACATAACTCCTAGCGTCGGTGCTCATGGTTGCTTTCAGCTGGTCGCTTTCAGGTTGGCGGGGAAAAATACTTCTGACGTGTTCACAGGACGATTTAAGCGGATTGGGCAATCTCGGGAACCGGTACCGGCGCGACGATCAGCTCCGGTGCGGCCGAGGACTGCTCCTTGAGCTGCAGGCGATAGAAGCTCGCATAGCGGCCGCTCTTGCGCAGCAATTCGTCGTGCCGGCCGCTTTCGACGACCTGGCCGTTCTCGACCACCAGGATCGTATCGGCGTGCATGATCGTCGACAGGCGATGCGCGATGACGAGCGTGGTGCGGCCCTTGCACAATTCGGCGATGGCTTCCTGCACGTAGCGCTCGGATTCCGAATCAAGCGACGCGGTCGCCTCGTCGAGCAGAATGATCGGCGCGTTCTTGATCAGCGCGCGCGCGATCGAGATGCGCTGGCGCTGGCCGCCGGAGAGTTGCATGCCGTGCTCGCCGACCTGGGTGTCGTAGCCTTGCGGGAAGCCCATGATAAAATCGTGCGCATGCGCGGCCTTGGCCGCGGCGACGATCTCGGCCTCGCTGGCGTCGAGCTTGCCGAGCGCGATGTTCTCGCGAACGCTGCCGCGGAACAGGTGCACGATCTGGCCGACATAGGCGATCTGGTGGCGCAGCGAGCCGCGCGACACGGCGGCGACATTCTGGCCGTCGATCAGCACGCGGCCTGAGCCGACATTATAGAAGCGCAGCAGCAGATTGAGCACGGTCGACTTGCCGCCGCCCGAGGGGCCGACCAGCGCGGTGACTTGGCCGGGCTGCGCCACAAGGTTCATGTTCTGCAGCACCGGCGCATCGGCGCGGTAAGCGAAGTTCACATGATCGAATTCGACGCGGGACTCGGTGAGCTTCAGCGCCGGCAGATCGTCATCGTTCGGCTCGCCTGGCGGGCTGTCGATGATCTCATAAAGCACGCGCACGCCGACCAGATTGTTGTTGAGGTCGATATTGAGCCGCGCCAATCGCTTCGCCGGCTCGTAGGCGAGCAGGAAGGCCGCCATGAAGGAGACGAATTCGCCGGGCGTCGCGCCGGTCTCGACCACCCGATAACCGCCGTAGATCGAAGCGAGCGCGACGGTGAAGCCGCCGAGCATTTCCATGATCGGGCTGGCGCGATTGGCGACGCGCGCCATCTTGTTCGACTCGTGCTGTACCGCGGTCACGCTGTCGTTGAGACGCCGCCGCATCTCGTCCTCGAGGCTGAACGCCTTGACCATGCGCATGCCTTGCAGCAATTCCTGCATGGTCTCGATGATGCGGGTGCCGCCGTTGAATTGCATGCGGGCGATGCCGCGCACGCGGCGGATGACTTTGCGCAGAAAGTAGAAGGCCGGCGGCGCGCCAATAAAGCCGAACAGCGACATCGCCGGATCTTAAATCACCATCACCACGCAAAGTCCAATCAGCGACATCAGATCGCGGCCGATCGCGGTGATGAGCAGATTGATCACGCCGCTGACGGCGTTGGCGCCGGTGGTGAGCCGGGCGATGAATTCGGAGGAATGCCGGTCGGCAAAGAAGCCGATATTTTCCGAAAGCAGCTTGTCGAACAGACGCCGCTGATTGTCGGCGATGATGCTGTTGCCGATCCACGACAGCGTCACCGTCGAGCCGTAAGTGGCAAAGCCCTTGGCGGCGAAAATCACCATCGCGATCACGCCGATGACGACGATGCCGTGATAGTTGTGATTGACATAGGCCTCGTTGGTCATCGAGCCGAGCAGATAGGCGGTCAGCGCCGTGCCGGCGGCCGCAACCGCCATCAGCACAAAAGCGAGCGCATAGCGCGGCCAGTGTACGAGCGCCTCATCCACGAGCAGCCGGCGGACCAAAGAATAGGTCGAATAATCGTCAGTGGAACCGGCCGTGTCGGCTTTCATACGCAATCCATCTCATCACTTGGATCGGGCCCGATCTTTTCGGAAAACCGGTGGCCACTTTTCCGGATTGTTCCCCGGCTGCGGCATCGTCGCAGCCGCCCGTTCCTTGCCCGCAACGGACGGGCATTTCAAGTGAATTCAGGGCTTGCCATTGACTCGATTGGGCTTTCCGTCCTGGCGGACGCGGAAAGCGGCGACTGCCGGCGCTTCAGTTGCGGCCGTCGGCGACCCGGGCCTCTGGTGCGGACCGCCGCGCTATCAGTTCGCGCTCCCAGGCGAGCGCATGGCCGACAATCGTCGAGAGGTCGTCGAAGCGCGGCTTCCAGCCGAGCATCGCGCGCACCCGATCGCTCGCCGCGACGATCTGCGCCGGATCGCCGTCGCGCCGCGGCGCCATCTCGACCTTGAAATCGACGCCGGCCAAACGCTTGACCATGTCGACGACTTCGAGAACCGAGAAGCCATGACCGTAGCCGCAATTGAGCGTCAGCGACGCGCCGCCTGAACGCAGATGGCGCAGCGCGTCGGAATGCGCGCGCACCAGATCGCTGACATGGATGTAGTCGCGGATGCAGGTGCCGTCCGGCGTCGGATAATCGGTGCCGAAGACTTGCATCTTCGGCCGCAGCCCGAGCGCGGTTTCGGCAGCGACCTTGATCAGATGCGTCGATGCCGCGCTCGACTGTCCGGTACGGTTTTGCGGATCGGCACCGGCGACGTTGAAGTAGCGCAAGATCACATGACCGAGACCATGTGCGCGGCCGGCATCGGCCAGCATGATTTCCGTCATCAGCTTCGACCAGCCGTAAGGCGAAATCGGCTGCGTCGGCGCGTCCTCCGGGACCGGGATCGTCGCCGGATTGCCGTAGACCGCGGCCGTCGAGGAAAAGATGAAACGGCGCACGCCGGTCTTGACTGCGCATTCGATCAGCGCGCGCGAATTGGCGGTGTTGTTGCGATAATAGCCGAGCGGATCGCGCACCGAATCCGGCACCACGATCGAAGCGGCGAAATGAATGATCTCGCTGACGTCATGCTCGCGGACGAGTTTGCTGACGAGCGGCTGATCGCCGGTCTCGCCGACAACGAGTGGCACGCCCTCGGGGATCGCCCAGCGGTGTCCGGTCGAGAGATTGTCGAGCACCACGACCCGTTCGCCGGCGTCGTGCAGCTCGTTCACCATCTGGCTGCCGATATAGCCGGCGCCGCCAGTGACCAGGACCGTCATGAGATCGCTCTCCTAGCGTATATCCCGGAAAAGCGGATACCGGTTTTCCGTCAAGGACATGGGCAAAAAGGACATCGGCAAAAAGGACATGGGCAAATTCAAAATCGGCCATACCATGAAAACGGTGAAGGCTCCGTTAGATCGGTGTTCCCAGGCCTTTTCCCGGTAAATGCCGCGGTTAGGATGTTTTCGACGGCCGAAATCACTTGGCTTGGGGCGATATCGCGCATGCAGCGGTGGTGGCCGAGCCGGCAGACCGGCTTGTGACAGGGCCGGCAGTCGAGCCGACTTGTCGTTTCTATGGTGGCGGCGAGCGGGTTGAGGGGCGCCCAATGCCAGGGACTGGTCGGGCCGAAAATACCGATGGAGGGCGTTCCGAGTGCGGCCGCAACATGCAAAAGCCCGGAATCGTTCGATACCGCCGCGGCGGCGCAGGCGAGCGCGACGATGGCATTGCGCAGGTCGGTGCCGGTGAGATCGCGCGCGTCGCTGTTGCCGACGATATCCTGAGCCAAAGGCGTCTCGGCTGGGCCGCCCAGGACCCAAACAGCAAAGCCGTCGGCCAACAGCTTTTGCGCCAGCGCCGCATATGACTCTTTCGGCCAGCGCTTTGACGGCCCGACGGCGCCGGGCGCGAGCGCCACGACCGGGCGACGGTCGCGATCGAGCCCGTGCTTTTTGCGCCAGGCTTCAGTCTCTCCAGGCAAAACCTTCAGTTCGGGCAATGGCCAATCCACAGGTATTTTGGCGTCCGGCGGCAGGGCCAGCGCGCCGCAGCGGTCCACCATGCGCGGCAGCTTCCTCTCGCCGGATCGCAGGTCGTTGAGCAGAAAGAAGCGTGCTTCGCCGACAAATCCGGTGCGTTCGGGGATGCCGGCAAAATAGGGGGCGAGCGCGGACTTCCAGGTGCGCGGCATGACGAGCGCCGTGCCGTAGCCTTCGCGCCGAAGCTGCGCGGCCAGCGCTTTCTGCTGGCCGAGCGCAAGCCGGCTGCGCGGCAGGTCGGCGACCACGGCCTTGCGCAGGCCGGGCATGTAATCCGTCAGCGGCGCGCAGAGCGTCGTCGCCAGCATATCCACAGGGCGATTGGGAAAGCGCTGGAGGAGTAGTTTCACCACCGAATGACAGCGGACGAAGTCGCCGATCCACTGATAGGGCACAATAAGAATGGGCGAATTGTCGCCGGAGCCCCTGGTGTTTTCAGCGGATAGGGTATGATATGAACTGTAATTCATATCTTATCTATGAATCTATATTCACTTTTTCTGATCGACTTTGCTTGGCTAGCCTGCCTGCCGTGGCCTGTCCAGTGTTGCACGGGGGCAAGGACAAAGGGCAAAAGACTGGGCAAGGACTGGACACGGAACTGGACAGGGACCGGAGCAAACGCGGCCGGTCCGGGAACGGGTGCTTATCGTGGGCGGCGCGGCGCTCATCTCCGTTATCGTCACGACCTATGATCGCGAAGACGCGCTCGATGCAGTCTTGCGCGCGCTGTCGCGGCAGACCGACCGCAATTTTGAGATCGTCATTGCCGATGACGGCTCGGGTTTGCCGACCCAGACGCTGATCCAAGCTTGGCGTGCGCGGCTGCCCATCGCGCTGAAGTACGTCCGCCATGAGCATCGCGGCTTCCGCGGCGGCGAGATCCGCAACCGCGGTATCGTCGCCAGCGCAGGCGAGCTTTGCATCTTCCTCGACGGCGATTGCCTGCCCAACGCCGATTTTGTCGCTACCCATCGCGCGCTCGCCGAGCCGGGCTGGTTCGTCACCGGCAACCGCATTTTGTTGTCCCGCGAACTGACGGCAGCCGTTCTCGCGGAGGGCGAGCCGGCCGAGCAATGGTGTTATCCAACGCTCGTCAACAAGCGGCTCCGCGGCGGCATCAACCGGCTCATGCCGACACTGCGTTTGCCGTTGGGGCCGTTGCGCAAGCTCAATCGCGGCAACTGGGAAGGCGCGCAAACCTGTAATCTTGCCGTGGCACGTGGCGATCTCGATCGTATCGACGGCTTTGATTGCAGCTATGCCGGCTGGGGCTTGGAGGATTCCGATCTGGTCGTGCGTCTTCTTCACGCCGGCGTGCAGCGCAAGGACGGCCGTTTTGCGACCGGCGTGCTGCATCTGTGGCATCCGCACAACGACCGCTCGCAATTGCCGGCCAATCGGGCGCGGCTCGACGAGGTTCTCAGCAGTAGCCGCACGCGCGCGCGGCGCGGCATGTCCGCGCCGAGTGCTCAGGCGGATGCGCCGCTCCAGGAAATCTCCGCGGTGGTGCAGCCATGAGCCTGATGCGATTGCCCAGCACTCCGCGCATTCTTGTGATCGCGCTGCGTCGGCTGGGTGACGTGCTGCTGACGACGCCGCTGATCCGCAGCCTCAAGCGTGCTTATCCGGATGCGGCGATCGACGCGCTGGTCTTTGCCGGCACCCAAGGCATTCTGACGGGCAATCCCGATCTGAAAAATGTTCTGACAATTCCGGCGCGTCCCAATTTCGGCGAGACGCTCAGGCTGTTGCGGCGGACCGCCAAAAGCTACGACTTGGCGCTGTCGACGCAGACCGGCGACCGGCCGACGACACTCGCCGTCGCTGCCGGACGGCAAAGCGTCGGTCTTCTTGAAGGCAAAGGACTTGCCGCCGCCGCCAAGCGTTTTCTGCTGAGCCGCTCATGTGTGAGCGATCGCGACCAGCATCGTGTTCTCGACATTCTGCGGCTGGCCGAGCTCATTGGCATTCCTGCTCATGCCGAAGTGGTTTCTCCCGCCGGCGCGACGCGTCCGGATACGGCGCCGGCAAAATCCTACGCCGTCGTTCATGCCGCGCCGATGTTTACCTATAAGCGCTGGAGTACTGACGGCTGGCGGCAACTTGCCGCGGCTTTGCGCGCGCGCGGACTCGGCACCGTCGTTACCGGCGCCGCATCGGATCGCGCCTATCTCGACGAGATCTGGCAAAGCGGTGACCATGGCAGCGATGTCGTGCGTCTCGATGGTAAGCTCGAATGGCCGCAGCTCTCGGCCGTGATCGGCGCGGCGCGGGCTTATATCGGTCCCGACACCGCGATCACCCATCTTGCAGCGGCGACCGGCGTGCCGACGGTGGCGCTCTATGGTCCGACCGATCCGCGGATCTGGGGGCCGTGGCCGCGCGGTGGGCTCGATCTTGCCTGGGAGCCATCCGGCACGATCCAGCGGCGCGGCAATGTCTGGCTCGTGCAAAACCCGCTGCTGTGTTTGCCCTGCCAGCAGGAAGGTTGCGATCGCCGGCGCAACAGCCGCAGCCAATGCCTCGACGAGTTGACGGTGATGCAAGTCGTCTCGGCCGTCGACGAAGCGCTGGCTATGCGGCAGGCGGCGTGACGTGGCGCAAGGCGGCGCCCGAATTCTGCGTCAGCCTGGCGATACCGGTGCGCGTGTCATAGAGCGGCTGCCAGCCGGCGGCGACGAGCTTGCCACTGTCGACACGCAGGTTGCCGCAATAGCGATCCCAGACATCGCCGAGCCGCATCATGCGCAGCGGCCATTCGGCGTACTGCACCTGCGACGGCAATAGCAGCGCACGGCGGCCTTCGGCGTGGCGTATCGCTCTGACCAGATCCGCCATGTTCGGTGGAATTCCCGGATCGGCGACCAAATAAACATCATTGCTTGCCGCAGGCATGGCGACGACGAAGCCGAGCGCCGAGAGAAAATTGTCGATGCCGAGATAAGACCGCCGATTGGTGAAATCGCGGACCGGCAGTGGCAGCCACGAGACCGCGGCGCGCAGCAGAAAGGCGAGCCCGCCGCTCATGCCGGGACCGTAAACCGGGGCGAGCCGCAGAATCGTGAACGGCACGCCCGAGGCGCGCAGCGCCGTCTCGGCGGCGAGTTTGGAACGGCCTTGCGCGTCGCCCGGCACCGCGGCATCGCTCTCGATGATCGCATGGTCGGCAGCCGACCCGTTCTGCGCCGAGAGCGAGGAGGCATAGATGAAATGACGAATGCCGGCTTTCGCCGCGGCCGCGGCGAGCCGCTCCGTCGCTTGATGGTTGACGATGTCGTAGATCGACGAGCGGCGCTGGCCGAGCTTGCGTTCAAGTCCGGCGAGATGGATCACCGTGTCGATGCCGTCGAGCAGGGGCAGCCAGTCGAAAGTCTCTCCGAGATCCGGATAGCGCATGAACTCGACGTCGGGGGGAAATGACGGCGTCGGGGCGCGACGGGAGGCGGCGCGCACGGCGAGCGGACTGGCGCTGCCGTCACCGGCAAAAGTCGCATCAGCAAAAGCCGCGACCGCCGCGCTGCCGAGAAAGCCGGTAGCGCCGGTGATCAGCATGCGGCGTTGCGCGCTAGTGCTGTCGCGGTTCATCCCCGTGATCCGAATCAATCGCTGCGGCAAAATAAGGAGTGGGCATGACACTTCATGTGATGGCGAGCATATATATGGTGCTTAATAGAGCGGTGGTTGGACCGGAGCGGTGGGGCGCCCGAGTTCGCCCGATATCAGATCGAATTGCGTGTAGGTCTGCGCCTCGCAAGCGTCGGTTTCGACGGCATAACGTCCGTCGTTGACCGCGCCGTCCTGAATAAAGATCGCGTAGATGCGGGTGTGCCCGTGGTCGTGGAAGCGTACGCAAGCGAGCCAGTTCCACCCCTTGATCGTCGTCACCCAGCGCGGCGCCGAAATCTCGAAGCCGTCGTAGGCGCGGGGATCCTTCAACACCGATTGCAGGTATTTGGCGGAGAGCGACACATAAGCCGGTTCCCCGCCCGGCGGCATGGCGCTATTCGAAAGCGCGATTTCGCTGCATGCGGAAAGCGCGATCAGCGCTGCAACACAGGCCGCGCAGCGCGACATCGGCGGAAACCAGCCGGTCGGGCGGCCAGACCACAGTCCCGCCACGAAAGCCATCCATCTGAAGATGGGCGGAGCCGATTGAAAACGCCGGTGCCCGTATTCTAGAACCGGACGCGGCGAGCGGGGTGTCGCAAGGCGGCGGCTTGGTGGGCTGTTCGGCATAACGACACCGCTAATGACCTGCTATGCGATCGGACAAGATGGTTAACGGCGCTCGATGCATTCGCCGAGCGGGTCCAACAACCCGGCGGTCGGCATGATTGTCAAACGGCTCCTTGTCGCGGGCGTGGCGCTGTGGCTCGGCGCGATGCTCGGCGCTTGTAGTCCATTTGCCGGTTATGTCGCCGATCACGTGCCGCATTGGGCCGGCGGGCTGCCGCCCGACGCGCCGCCGCGGCCGGGAGCGCCCGGCTATGACGAATTCGTCGCGCATGGCGAGCCCGTGCAAAATACGGCGGCGCCCGCGGCCGATGCAACGAATGGGGCGACGACCGGCGCAACACCGTCGCCCGCCGTCACGAGCGCGCCCGGTAAAACAGCAAGTGGCAAAACGCGGAACAGTAAGAACGGCAAAGTTCAAATCGGCCGGGTGCAATCCGGTCCGGCACAGGCCAGTGCCGAGCAAGAACGCGAAGCGCCCGCACCGGCCGAGCCCACCGAAAATCCGCCCGCTGAAGATACGAGCGTCACAAAGGGCGGGCTTTATTAGTGCACTTGGCGCAATTAGTTTAGTTTGCGCATGTCCTTGTCGGAAAACTGGTGCCCACTTTTCCGGGACATGCGTGAATGCGCGAATGCGATTAATCGCATGCCGATCGTATGCTCGCGGCATCAGGCCACGCCGGCGCGCAGCAGATCGTGAAAATGCACGATGCCGATCGGCCGGCCCGATTCCACGACCATGAGCGCGGTGATCTTCGATGCGTTGAGGATTTGCAGCGCCTCGCTCGCCAACTGATCCGGGCGAACCGTCTTCGGCGCCGCAGTCATGACCGCGTCGACCGGTGCTTGCAGAAGATCCACGCGCATGTGCCGGCGCAAATCGCCGTCGGTGATGACGCCGGCGAGCTTGCCGTCCTGGTCGGTGACCGCGACGCAACCAAAGCCCTTCGCCGACATTTCGACGATCGCTTCCGACATCGGCGCGGCGCGTTTGATCAAGGGCACGGTGTCGCCGGTATGCATGACGTCGCGCACGAATTTCAGGGCGGCGCCGAGCTTGCCGCCAGGATGAAACACGCCGAAGTCGAGCGCGGTGAAGCCTCGGGTTTCAAGAAGCGCCATGGCGAGCGCATCGCCGAGCGCGAGCTGCATCAGCGACGACGTCGTCGGCGCGAGATTATGCGGGCAGGCTTCGCTCGCGGCGGGCAGCGTCAGCACGATATCGGCGGCTTGGCCGAGCGTGCTGTCGGCGTTCACCGTGATGGCGATCAGCGCGATGCGGAAGCGCCGTGAATACGTGGTCAGGTCTTTCAGTTCTTCGGTCTCGCCCGACCATGACAGCGCCAGCATCACGTCGTCCGACGTGATCATGCCAAGGTCGCCGTGGCTCGCGTCGGCGGCATGAACAAAGAAGGCAGGCGTGCCGGTCGAGGCCAGCGTGGCCGCGATCTTACGTGCGACATGACCGGACTTGCCCATGCCGGTGACGATGACGCGGCCGCGGGCTTGGCGAATGGTTTCCACCGCGGCGGCGAAGGGCGCGCCAAGACCATTCGACATCGCCGCGGCCAGTGCGCTCAGCCCGCCGGATTCGGTCGCGAACGTGCGCAGCGCCGAGGCGACATGCGGATTATCGACAGGAGTAGGCTTTCTCGCGTCGGACGCACTCATCTTCGCACGGGTCCTCACTCGCAACTCCGGTCTCGAATTCCCGCCGCGACGGCGACGCGGCATATCCCTTGAGTTTAATTGCCCCAGGCGGCAAAGGCATCAGCGAAAGCGCGATCGCCCGGCGGACCCTTTTCCAGCGCCAGAATGGCGCGGCCGCCATTGTTATAGACGATCGGAATGTCGAACCACGGCCGGCTTTTGAGCAGTTGCACATTGCGCTGCAGGTCGGCATCGACCGCGGACAGGCCGATCAGGAAGAAGCCGTTGGTGACTTTCACGGCCAGGCCCGCAAGTGGGGTGCCGCGCGCCTGCTCGGATTCCTTCATCAAAACGCCGGGCACATTGGCGACGCCGCCGCCGGCAAAATCGGGCGGCAGGTTGAACATGATCTCGATCGTGTGGCTCGCCGGAAGCGCCTGGTCGGTATTGCGGCGCAGCGTCCAGGTGATCGTCATGTGCTGTTCGGGAATCTCGATATCCGCGCGGACCTCGAGTTCCGGCGCGAGCCCGGTGCCGGGCGATACGGTTTCGGTGCGCCAGACGGCGGAGCCGACGAATTGCTTGCCTTGTGGATTGTTCGGATCTTCCTGGTAGAGCACGACGCGCTGGGCGACCGCGGGCCCGGCTTGGCTGCTCGGCGCGGCGCCGGATGACGTGCCGGCGCCTTGGTCCTGCGGCACGCGTCCGGGGAATTTCGGCTCCGCCGTCGGCGCCTGCGCCGATTGGGTTTGCCGTGACCGCAGATGCGAGAAGAACTGATAGAGATGGGTGATGTTGGACCACTGCCACGATACCGTGGCGATGAGGCCGGCAAGAATGATCAAGACGACCGCAAGCTGGGCATAGCCGCGATAGGATCGCGGCGGGCGTGGTTCTTCGTAATGGTCGTCGTGATCGCGCGCGTAACCCCGCGCCCCGGGCGCCGGAAATGCCGTGTCGTCCTCGATCATCTCGTAGGACGGTTCGAGCGAGCGCATCTGCGGCGCGTCCTCGAGGACATCGGAATCGTCGGCGGTGAAGCGCGGTTCGACCCGACCGCGCGCCGGCGGCGGATCGTCATCGTCGGCGTAACGTTGCGGCGATGGTTTGCCGTAAAAGTCGCGCGTATCGCGCGCCGTCTTGGCCGCTTGGGCCGAAGCCGAACCGAGATCTTCGACCTCATTGACGACGCCGCGCAACCCCTTGAGCCCATCGCGCGGTGGCGGGGGGGGCACCGCGCGTGCGTTCAATAGACGGCTGCGCGCGCTCGGTTGCGCGGGCGCGCTTGCGGCTTCATCGGACAGCAGATCGCCGGGTACGCGCAGCGACGGCGGCTCGTTCCGCGGAAAATCCGGGCGCGGCGCCGGCGCAACGTCGGTGAAGGGGCCACGCAGAGGAGCCGATGAAGGACCTGACAAAGGACCTGATGAAGGATTTGGCGCGGCGGGCTCCCGTCGCGGCGGCGGAGCCGCTTGAACGGGTGCAGGTGGCGGTGGCGGCGCCTGAGGCCGCGATGGCGGCGGGCTTGACCGGAACGGTGGCGCTGCCGGGCGCGGCTCGGCGCGCGATTTGCGCACCGTCTCCGCCTCGACCTTGCGGATGGCGTCTTCGAGCGCCAGGCGCTCGCGCGTGATGTCGGCCTCCGAGAGCGGCGGATCGATGCTGCGCAATTGCGAGACCAAAGCCGCGCGCGCCCGCTCGTACAGCGCCCGGCGAGCTTCGCCGGAGCTGGCGCCGAGGCCTTCGACGGCGCGGGCAATGAGCGGGTGATAATCTGCCATTTTATCAGTTTACGCTTGTTGCCAGATTTCGGCTCGCCAAAGTTTCATCTCAAGCTTCGAAGGGGTTTTGCATGAGGATCGTGTCCTCGCGTTCCGGGCTGGTCGAGAGTACCGCCGCCGAGCAGCCGATCAGTTCTTCGATCCGGCGCACATATTTGATGGCCTGCGCGGGCAGGTCCGCCCATGACCGCGCATGTGCGGTCTTTTCCCGCCAGCCGGCGATGCTCTCGTAGATCGGCTCGACCTGTGCCTGGGCGTGTTCGCTGGCCGGCAGGTAATCGATCTCGCGGCCGTCGAGCCGATAGCCGATGCAGACTTTGATCTCGTCGAAACCGTCGAGGATGTCGAGCTTGGTCAGCGCCAGACCGTTGATGCCGCTCGTCCGCACCGTCTGCCGTACCAGCACGGCATCGAACCAACCGCAGCGTCTCGGCCGGCCGGTCACGACGCCGAATTCCTTGCCGCGTTCGCCCAGCATCCGGCCGATCTCGTTCTTCTGCTCGGTGGGGAACGGACCCTCGCCGACTCGCGTCGTATAGGCCTTGCAAATGCCGAGCACATATCCGATCGCGCCTGGTCCGAGCCCCGATCCTGTCGCCGCCTGCGCCGCTACCGTATTCGAGGACGTGACAAATGGATAGGTGCCATGGTCGACGTCGAGCAATGCGCCTTGCGCACCTTCAAACAAGATGCGTTTGCCCTCGCGGCGTTTTTGGTCGAGCAGCGACCATACCGAATCCATATAAGGCAGCACCAAGGGCGCCACTTTCACGAGGTCGTTACGCAGTTCTGCGGCATCGACGGGCGTAATCCCAAGGCCCTTGCGCAGCGCGTTGTGGTGCGTGAGCAGCCGTTCGATCTTGCGGTCAAGCGTCGCAGCGTCGGCAATATCCATCAGGCGGATGGCGCGGCGGCCGACTTTGTCCTCATAAGCCGGGCCGATGCCGCGGCGCGTCGTGCCGATTCGCAGTGCCGCATTGGCTGATTCGCGAATGCCGTCGAGTTCGCGATGCAGCGGCAGAATCAGCGTGGTATTTTCGGCGATGCGCAGATTGGCCGGCGTGACCGCGATGCCCTGTTTCTTGAGATTGGCGATCTCGTCGAGCAACGCATGGGGGTCGAGCACGACGCCGTTGCCGATCACCGACAGCTTGCCGGGCCGCACCACGCCCGAGGGCAGAAGCGACAATTTGTAGGTGACGCCGCCAATAACGAGGGTATGGCCGGCATTGTGGCCGCCCTGAAAACGCACGACGATGTCGGCCTGCTCGGAGAGCCAGTCGACGATCTTGCCTTTACCTTCGTCTCCCCACTGGGAGCCGACCACGACAACATTTGCCATGAGGAGATATCCCCAAAGGGCCGTTAAGAGTTGCGATTAATAGGATGTCGGCGGTAGCCGACTGTTTCGGATAATGGATGGCGCTTCAGGAAGCAAGAAAAAGCGGCTCCTGTGCGGCCCCCGGTCGCCCCCGCAAGTTATTGGTTTGACGCCAAATTCAGCGTTAGCCTTACGGACCGAGAAACGTCGGGGAGCCCGATAAAAGCCAGTGCGGGCCGATTATTGGGGGCCCGCCAATAGCGGCATGCGGTCGCCGCAGGGCCGGCCGCTGTCTGATGCAGGCGTAAATCAACGCGCCTGCGCCGCTGTGGATAACTGAGCGGTTATGGTGTCCCGCCGCCGAAATAATCAGAACCGCAGCGGCTTGACCTGCTGGACGTTGGGGATGCTTTGCACCTGCGCCAGCACGTCGGCCGGCACCGTGCCGTCGACTTCGACCAATGCGATGGCGTTGCCGCCTTCGGATTCGCGGCCGAGATGGAAGGTCGCGATGTTGATGCCGGCGCCGCCAAGCACGGTCGCGAAGCTGCCGACGAAGCCGGGCTTGTCCTGATTGGTGACGTAGAGCATCGACGGGCCGAACTCGGCATCCATGCGGATGCCTTTGATATCGATGATGCGCGGCCGGCCGTCGGCGTAAACTGTGCCGGACACCGAACGCGTCTGCCGGTCGGTGACGAGCGTGACGGTGATCAAGTTTTCGTAGTCGCTCTGCGCCTCCCGCCGCGTCTCTTCGACGACGATGCCGCGCTCCTTGGCGACGATCGGGGCCGAAACGACATTGACGTCCTGCAGCATCGGGCGAAGCAGCCCGGCGATCGCCGCCGACGTCAGCGCCTTGGTGTTCATCTGCGCGACGCCGCCTTCATAGGCGATCTGCACCTGCTTGATTCCGGTCTCGGTGAGCTGGCCGGCGAACGACCCGAGTTTTTCGGCGAGCGCCACGAACGGTTTCAGCTTCGGCGCTTCCTCGGCGCTGATCGAGGGGAAGTTGATGGCGTTGGTGATGGCGCCGCGCAACAGATAATCCGACATCTGCTCGGCGACTTGCAGCGCGACATTCTCCTGCGCTTCCGTAGTCGAGGCGCCGAGATGCGGCGTGCAGACCACGTTGGGCAGTTCGAACAGCGGGCTCGGCGGCGGCGGCTCCTCGCGGAACACGTCAAGCGCAGCGCCGGCAACGTGGCCCGATTTTAGCGCCTCGATCAAAGCGGCTTCCTCGACGAGCTCGCCGCGGGCGCAATTGATCAGCCGCACGCCTTTTTTGGTGTGGCCAAGCGTCTGCGCATTGACGATGTTGCGCGTCTTGTCGGTGAGCGGCGTATGCAAGGTGATGAAATCGGCGCGCCGCCACAATTCCTCGAGTTCGACTTTTTCGACGCCGAGATCGAGCGCGCGTTCGGCGGAGAGAAACGGATCGTAGGCGATCACTTTCATCTTCAGGCCGATGGCGCGGTCGGCGACGATCGAGCCGATATTGCCGCAGCCGATAATGCCGAGCGTCTTGCTGAAGATTTCGACGCCGAGAAACTTGTTCTTCTCCCATTTGCCGGCGCGGGTCGACGCGTCCGCTTCGGGGATCTGCCGCGCCAGCGACAGCATCAGCGTGATCGCATGCTCGGCGGTGGTGATCGAATTGCCGAACGGGGTATTCATCACGATGATGCCGCGTGCGGTCGCGGCTGGAATATCGACGTTGTCGACGCCGATGCCGGCGCGGCCGATCACTTTCAGGCTCTTGGCCTTTTCAAGAATTTTCGGCGTGACCTTGGTCGCCGAGCGGATCGCGAGCCCATCAAAGCCGTTGATGGCCTCGGCAAGCTTGTCTTTGTCTTTGCCGAGATTGGGTTGGAAATCGACCTCGAGGCCGCGGTCCTTGAAGATGGCAACGGCGGCGGGCGACAGCGCATCGGAGATGAGGACTTTGGGAGTCATGGTTTTGGCGTCCGCAAAATGTTGAATGGGGAAAGCGAACCCTCCCCCTCGGGGAGGGTCGAAAATGGACTCACGCCGCTTTGGCGAGCGCGTCCTTGGCCTTGGCGTAGGCCCAGTCGAGCCACAGCGTCAGCGCTTCGACGTCCGACCGTTCGACGGTCGAGCCGCACCAGATGCGCAGCCCCGGCGGTGCGTCGCGATAGGCGTCGATGTCGTAGGCGACGCCTTCTTTATCGAGCGCGGCCGCGATGCTTTTCACGAAAGCCGCCTGGGCGTCGGCCGGCAGCCGCGTGATGCCCGGATCGACCACCTTCAAACAGACCGACGTATTGGATTGCAGCTTCACATCGGCGGCGAGGAAATCGATCCAGGACGTGCGCGCCACCCAATCGGCGATGGTCTTGGCATTGCCATCGGCGCGGGCTTGCAGCGCTGTGAGGCCGCCGACCGACTTCGCCCATTCCAGCGCATCGAGATAGTCCTCGACGCACAGCATCGACGGCGTGTTGATCGTTTCGCCGACAAAGATACCTTCGATGAGCTTGCCGCCTTTGGTCATGCGGAAGATCTTTGGCATCGGCCACGCCGGCTCGTGGCTTTCAAGCCGCGCTACGGCACGCGGCGAGAGGATGAGCATGCCGTGGGCGGCCTCGCCGCCGAGCGCCTTCTGCCAGGAGAAGGTGACGACATCGAGCTTGCCCCAATCGAGCGGCTGCGCGAACGCGGCCGAGGTGGCGTCGCAGATCGTAAGCCCCGTACGGTCGGCGGCGATCCAATCGGCATTGGGAACGCGCACACCCGAGGTCGTGCCGTTCCAGGTGAAGACGATGTCACTCGCCGGATCGACCTTGCTGAGATCGGGCAGTTCGCCATAGCCCGCCTTCAAGGTCGTCACGTTCTTGAGCTTGAGCTCTTTGACGACGTCGCTGACCCAGCCTTCGCCGAAGGATTCCCAGCTCAGCATGGTCACCGGCCGCGGACCGAGCAGCGACCACAGCGACATTTCGATCGCGCCGGTATCGGACGCCGGCACGATGCCGATGCGGTAATCGGCCGGAACCTGAAGGACTTCGCGGGTGAGATCGATGGCGCGCTTGAGCTTGACCTTGCCCGGTTTCGAGCGATGCGAGCGGCCGAGCAGAGCGTCCTTGAGATTTTGCGCGGCCCAGTCGGGGCGCTTAGCGCAGGGGCCGGACGAAAAATGCGGCACTTTGGGCCGCACCGCGGGCATATTCAGCGTCATGATCTATCCTTCCAGATAGAAGCCCCTCGTTGGGGAGGGGTGTCCCGCCGTCGCAATTAAGGATTCGCGGCCGTGCCGTCAAGCGGCGCGTTTGAAAACAGCGATGCGGGAATTTTCGCCGCGGGACGGCGGGTCGGACGGATCTTTAGAACTTGAAGCCGGCGCCGAGGCGGGCACTGCTGATCCTGGCCGTTATGTTTGCCACCGGCGCGAACTGCATGAATTCGTATTCGCCGCGTACGAAGATGTTCGCCGTGAGCGCCCAATCCATTCCGCCGCCGACGGCAAAGCCGTAGAGCAGGGCGTTGGATTTGCTGGTGCTGCTCGGAAAGTCGTAATTGATGCAGGTTGTGCCGTTCACAGTGCACGGTATGACAAGATTGGCTTGATCCGTGTTCTGCTGGCCATAGACGTCGGCGCTGACGTTATAGCTGCCGCGGCCCAGGGCTAAGCCGCCAAAGGCATAGGGCAGGAAATTTCCGAACACATAGCCCATGCGGGCCCGGAGCGAGCCGAAATCAGTGATTGAAAGCGAACCTGAGCCTGAGACAGTCGCCGAATCGAGAGCGCCGCCGACGCTCACGACGCGGGAGATCGGTGTATTCGCCGCGACCGTCGTGAATGGGGCGTGCATATAGTTGGCTTCGATGCTGAGGATCAGGTCCTGCCATTGGGTGTTGTAACCGGCAAATCCGCCGAACCCGGACGCGGTCGCGTTGCTGTTGCTGTTGAGAGCCTCCCACTGATCGACATGGGCGACGGTCAACAGCCCCAAATTCTGCATGCTAGTGGCGATCAGCGGCTGAGTGGCTTTCGAGAAATCACTGTTTCCGCTTGCGAAGCCGAATTGGCCGCCGGCGTAGAAGCCGGCCCAGCGTGTGAACTGTGCCGGCCCGACGGTGAACTCGGAGCCGCGCAGGGTATCGAGATCGGCTGCAAATGCGCGCGGCGCCAGCAGCGCACTTGGCGCCAGCGCCATCGCAAATGCAGCACAGATGACCCAACGCATCAGCCGCGCCCTTTCATTCTCCGGCGCGCAAACAGCGGCCACGTGGCGCGATCATCAGGCATTAACCTTAATGGAGCGTTAGCTCGAGCCTGCCGGGAACCGCCGGCGAGAACCGGTGCGGGCTGTGGGCGACCTGAAAGCGGCTCGCAAAGCCGGCCGGTTTCCCCAAAAGAAAACGGCGCGGTCGCCCGCGCCGTTTCCGCTTCTTGGTGCAGCTATTCAGATCAGCCGCGAGTCGAGATCGCCGGCGGCGGGGCCACGAAGCCGGTCGGCGGGAACCGCCAGCGCATGCCGAGCATGATGTCGTTCGAAGTCAGATCGTTGAACTTGTAGGAGTCGGGATGGCAGCCGCCGATACAATTGACGGTGTCGGTGATCGAGCCGTAGTTGAGATAGCGGTAAGCGAGTTCGACGGTGAAGTTCTGCGTCACCGCATAGGAGACGCCGGCATGCAGGGCCCAGGCCAGATGCGTCTCGGTCGGATTACCGCCGATACCGCTTCCGGTGGTGCCGAGCCCGGTATCGACGAAGTCGTCGAGCGTATTGAACGCCGCGCCGACGCCGGCGCCGATAAAGGGCGTGAGACAGTTCCAGGTGCCGAGATCGATATAGCCGTTGGCGAGAACAACCACCGACCTGATCGAGCCGGTATAGATGTCGCCGGACGTGGCGCTCGGGAACAGCCCATACGCGTTGACCGCCGCCTTGGTGCGATATTCGGCAGTTACGTCGGCGCGGAACCAATTGTTGAACTCGTAGCCGACGCCGACGCCGAAGAAGGTGGTGTCGCCCATCGACCAGTGTTGGAACTGGAAATTGTTGCCCGCATTGAACGCGTTCGGCTCGTAGATGAGCTGGGGCCGGCTCGAAATGCCGATCCCGACCTCGCCGCGCAGATACCAGGCGCCGGCACAACAGGGCTCCGCAACGACGGGCTGATAGACCGGCGGCGGTTGCGGCATATCGGCTGCGGATGCCGCGGTGCTGAGCATCGCCGCTGCGGCGACGCCGATAAGAGTTTTGACGCTAAACATGGCTTCGTCCTTTCTGCGACGAGGCGCGCATGTGGCAGCGCACCGTCGTTGGAGACTGGGCGAAAGTAGGCAGGAAATGCTTAAGCCGGTCTTAACCTTAACGCTTAACCACGAAGATTAACGTTCGCGCGTTGTGGAACCGCGGCCGAGACCGCAGAGGCGTGTTGCGCGCGTCACAGTCAGCCCGGTGCGGTGTGCGTCGTGTTTGTTTGTTTAGGATTCGTCAAGGATTGCGGCCGGCCGGAACCGGCTCTGTGTTGCTCGGTCCTGCAGCCGCTCAGTCCTTGTCGTCGTGCTCAAGCTCACCGATGTGATGCTGGGCATAGAGCTCGACGCCGAGCTTGGCGACGAGGTCGAGCTGCGTTTCGAGGAAGTCGATGTGATCTTCCTCGTCATGCATCAGTTTTTCGAACAGGTCGCGCGAGACATAATCGCGAACGCCGTGGCAATGCGTGGCGGCCTCTTCATAAAGCGCACGCGCCGACATTTCGGCGGCGAGGTCGCAGTCGAGCACTTCCTTGACGGTCTGGCCGATATGCAGCGGATCGAGCACCTGCATGTTGGGAAAGCCGTCGAGGAAGATGATGCGATCGACCAGCTTGTCGGCGTGTTCCATCTCCTCGATGGATTCCTTGCGCCATTGCTTGGCCAGATCCTTGTAGCCCCAGTTGGCGAGCAGCCGGTAATGCAGCCAGTACTGATTGATCGCGGTCAATTCATGCCGGAGCGACTTGTTGAGGTAATCGATGACTCCGGGCTCGCCCTTCATATTCTTCACTCCTGAAATGACCGTGATTCCCGAACCGCGTTCGGTCGGCCCTTCATTATAACTATTCCAATGAAGGCGCAAAGACACCGCCGCACCCATAAGGGCCGGTTCCACGGTGAAATCAGTTGTGGCAGCGATCTAGGATGACGGCTCGGATCGGGCCTGACGGCAGCACGTCGTTTCGGCGGCATCCAGCGCTTCGTTCATGATGCGCCGGATCGTCCGGGCGCAGCGCCCACACTGTGCGCTGCAGCCGAGGCACTGGTACACTTGGCCCGTGGTGCGCGGGGCATCCTCGCTGTCCGACAGCGTCGAGCGCACGTCTTGGTCGGTCAGCACGTTGCAAGAGCAAACAATCATTTACGGAAAGCCCGGCAGCAATCTGGTTCGAGTCTTGGTTCGATCTTGCTTGTTCACTAGCGGACGCAAACAGGCTTTGCAAAGAGAAAAACACTGTTTATAGGCGTTCTAATCTTCGATTACGTCGTCAATGCTTAGGTAACTCCTGGTAAATCTCGAAGTGGAACCAGATAAGCCAAATAACCAAGATTGATATTGTTCTAAGACTTGAGATCATCTTGGCTGGCTGATGAAGAAACGGGAATAACAAAAAGATGTGGATGCGTCATGGAGCGCCGCTGGGCCGCGCTATCCAGGCGATTTCCCGCCCGGCGCCGGTAAATTCAGGCCTCTCTACTTGGGAATTGACTGGCGAAAGGCCGCGATTACGCAGCAGCGTTTTCCTCAGAATCATCTTCGGAGCGCCGGCGCCGCCGTGGCCGCAGCCGGCAGAGCCGCGCCGGGACCCCGAGCAGGTCCTCGAACAGGCCGGCAAAGCGCTGGCCGCGGCTCAGCGCCCGGTCAAGCGCCGCCATGGTCCGCGCGAGTCCCGGATCGTCGTCGTTCACCCAGGTCCGCAGTACCGAACCGAACAGCAGCGCAAGCCCTTGCGCACGCATCATGCCGCGCGGGCCGGAAGCGCCGACGCCGGCGGCGGTCAGCATCCATTGTTGCGAACGCACGGCGAGCCCGTTGAACGCCATGGCCAGCGGCGGATTGCGTGACGCCGAGCGCAACAGCGAGCGCGCGGCTTCGCGATGCGGCGCCAGAATCTCGAGGCGGCGCATCAACACATCGAACAGGCGCTCGCGCGGCAACTCCTCCGCCATGTCGCTGAAATCCGCGGCCAGCACCGCACGGTCGGTGTCCTTGATATGCGCAGCGAGAATTGCGAGCGGCGAAGCAAATTCGCCGCGAAACTCGGCAAGCGACACGCTGGCCACTTCTGCGATCTCCGCAAGGCCGATCTCCTCGAACCGTTTCTCGGCGAGAAGGGCCATGAAGGCCGCGATGATCTTTTCGCGGTCGCCGGCGTCCGGCGGAAGCGCTCGGTCTGTGGAAGCGCGCTCGGCTTTGGCAGCCGATTTGCGGGCGGGTCGACGGGCCATGACCTCTACTCCTGGTACTTTAGGGGCACGCGATGTGGCTTGATCGCCTCGGCGTCACGCTTATTCCGGATCGCGCGGCAAGCTAAATGCAATCTAGGCTCGCCGCTTGGCGGTTCCAAGTCTGACAGCAGCCCATAGACAAGTCTGAAAATGTCAGCCGGCTAACTCGCGCGAGCGCGCGGTCGCGGCCGCGACGGCCTTTTCCATAAGTGCGGCAAGGCCATCTTGGCCCATCAAGACGGCGAGCGCCGCAGCGGTGGTGCCGCCGGGGGAGGTGACATTTTCGCGCAGTACCGCGGCGTCGAGCGGCGATTGGTGCAGCAACTCGCTTGAGCCGGTGACGGTTTCACGCGCGAGCTTTGCCGCGAGCTCAGGCGGCAAGCCGGCGGCGACGCCGGCTTTCGTCAAAGCTTCGGCGAGCAGGAACACGTAAGCGGGGCCCGAACCGGACACCGCCGTCACCGCATCCATCAAAGCCTCATCGGTGGTCCATTCGACCGCGCCGGTCGCCGACAACAAGCGGTCGGCGAGCGCGCGTTGCGCGTCGTTGGCGGAGAGCGGCACGGCCACGGTGATGCCGCGGCCGATCGCGGCCGGCGTGTTCGGCATGGCGCGCACGATGGCGCAGGGTTTGGCCAGCGCATCGGCCAGAAATTTCAAAGTGCGTCCGGCCATGATCGAGACGACGACAGTCGACGCAGAAACCAGCGGCGCCAGCGGCGGGACCGCCTGCGGCGCCACTTGCGGCTTGACCGCCAGCACGATCGCGGCGACGTTTTTCAGCGCCCGCGGGGCCGGATTGAGCAGCAGCCCGCGCTGCGTCAGCGCGGCGATGTGCGGCGGTATCGCCGGCTCGATCACCGCGATATTTTGTGGATTGAGCCCAAGGCGAATCCAGGCTTCAAGCAAGGCGCTGCCCATCTTGCCGGCGCCGACCAGAACGAGCACGCCGCAAAAATCGCGCAAGGGTTCCGAAACCGCCGTCACGCCTCGCCCGCAGTGTCGAACATGGCGGCGTCGATGGCTTCGCGCGCCGATTTGCCGGCCCAGATCGCGAATTGAAAGGCCGGGAAGTAGCGCTCGCAGGAATTGAGCGCGGTGCCGAGCACTGCTTCGCATTGCCGGCCCGATGCGCTGACGCCGCCGGCGAGAACCAGTGCGTGACGGAACATCACCATGCCATTCTGCATCCAGACGTCAAAATGCCCGATCCATAATTGCTCGTTGATCATGGCGATGAGCTGCTGCACGTGCGGCAGCCGCTGCTCCGGCACTTTCATATCGAAGGCGCAGGCCAGATGCAGCGCCTCGATGTCGCTCATCCAGGTGAAGGAGACCTGGTAATTGGTCCAGCGGCCGGTGACGGCGAGCCCGATCTCGTCCTCGCCGGCGCGTTCGAACGGCCAGTTATTGCCGGCGGCCATATGCTCGACGACATCGAGGGGGTTATTGGCGTCTTGGTCATTTGCGATTTCGATCAGGGACATGCCGCCTCCACAGATGCCGCTTGAAGTGGAAATGCGCACGCCACAGGAACTTTGAAAGGGCTCAAATCGCGCCCCGCCGCGGAACGATTTGACGCAGGAACAACCTTTGTCCGCGAATTGACTCGTCAAAACGAATCAGTCGCGTCACCGACTATAATCGGCTTATTTCCTTCCGCCAAAGTTTGCGCAAGCAGTCAGTAAGAGCTTCAATCGGCATCGATACCGGCACTCATGAAGTGATTTGGCCGGTGCAGACAATATTCGATTTATGACCGTCCACAGTCGTGAATGCGACAAGTTGACTCAATGAGGCTTTGGCAGACTTCTGCGCAGCAAAGCCGTTGGACGATCAGTCGAACAGGCTCGACACCGACTCTTCGGCAGCGGTGCGGTTGATCGCTTCGCCGATCAGCTTGGCGATAGTCAACACGCGGATGTTCTTGGACTCGTTCACCGCCTTGGTCGGCATGATCGAGTCCGTGATCACCAGTTCCTTGAGCCGCGAATTGCCGACGCGGGCGATGGCGCCGCCTGAGAGCACGCCATGCGTGATGTAACCATAGACTTCCTTGGCGCCTTTCTCGAGCAAGGCGTCTGCGGCATTCACTAAAGTGCCGCCGGAATCGACGATGTCGTCGACCAGAATGCAGATGCCGCCCTCGACATTGCCGATGACGTTGGCGACTTCGGATTCACCCGGCCGCTCGCGGCGCTTGTCGACAATGGCGAGCGGTGCGTCGATGCGCTTGGCCAGCGCGCGGGCGCGCACCACGCCGCCGACATCCGGCGACACCACAATCACCTTGGCGAGCTCGAAGCGCTCCTTGATGTCGCGCATGATGACCGGTGCGGCGAACAGATTGTCGGTCGGGATATCGAAGAAGCCTTGGATCTGGCCGGCATGCAGATCGAGCGTCAGCACGCGATCGGCGCCGGCGTGGGTGATCAGGTTGGCGACGAGCTTGGCTGAAATCGGCGTGCGCGGTCCGACTTTGCGGTCCTGCCGGGCGTAACCGAAATAGGGGATCACCGCGGTGATGCGCCGCGCCGAGGCGCGGCGCAGCGCGTCGGTGATGATCAGCAATTCCATCAAATGGTCGTTGGCGGGATACGAGGTCGACTGGATCACGAAAACGTCGGCGCCGCGGACATTTTCCTGGATCTCGACGAACACTTCCATGTCGGCGAAGCGGCGCACCACCGCTTTGGTCAGCGGGTTACCGAGATAGGTGCCGATCGCGTGCGCGAGCGTCGGATTGGAGTTGCCGGAGACGAGCTTGATTGCTCCGTTATTGCCCGCCATTCCCCATTCTCCTCGCGCCTACGCTCAGCCGGACCTGATACAAGCCGCTTTCCACGCTGGCAATACGATTTAAAAAGTTTCCCCGCAGCTTTTTCCGCTGTAACTCCAATGGTTTCCGTGCATCAGGGTTAATCGCCGGCTTAAGGCCGGCGCGCCGCCAACAACAAATAGCGGCCTATTCGTCGGTCAGAACGATCGCATTGACGTGCCGGCCGTAATCCGGCTCGGCGCGGTGGGTGGTGCGGCGGTAGCTGAAGAACCGCTCCGGATCGGCATAGGTGCACAGGCCGAGGTCCTCGACATGGCCGACCCCGGCCCGCGCCAGGCGCGCCGCGACATAGCCGGAAAGATCGAACAGGGCATGGCCATCTCGCGCGGCGGGAGCGAAGAACCGGCTCGAGGCACGGTCCTCTTCGGCAAAACGCGCCACGAGGTCGGCGCCGACCTCGTAATTGGCCTGCCGGATCATTGGCCCGATGGCGGCGCGGATATGTTCACGCCCCGCGCCAAGGCGCTCCATGGCGGCGACCGTCGCCTCGATGACGCCGCCGAGTGCGCCGCGCCAGCCGGCATGCGCGGCGCCGATCACGCCGGCCTGCGGATCGGCGAACAGCACCGGGCCGCAATCGGCCGTGGTCACGCCGATGGCGAGCGCGCGCATGCGGGTGACGATGGCGTCGGCGCGCGGCCGTTCATTCGCCGGCCACGGCGTTTCCGCGACGACGACGTTGGGCGAGTGGATTTGATAGAGGGTAAGGAAACGCTGCGGTTCGACGGCGAGCGCGGCCGCCATGCGGCCGCGGTTCTCGGCGACTTTGGTCGCATCGTCGTTCGAGCCGGTGCCGCCGTTGAGACTGGCATAGAGGCCGTCCGAGACGCCGCCGGCACGGGTGAAGAAGGCGTGGTGGATTCCGGTCAGGGTCAGCGATTGCGCGTGAAGCTTCATGACGCCTCCTCGAATCCGGGAAGCGCACCGAGCTTTGGCGCGGCGATGGCGATCGCCTTGAACAATTCACCCATGCCGCGGGCGCCCTCCGCAATGAGCCGCGCCAGTGCGATATCGATCTCGGCGGCTTTGTCCGGCGGCGCGCTTGCCTTCAACGCCGCCGCGCGCTGGGTGATGCCGAGCCGCAGAAACAGATCGCGCTGGCGGATCGGCCCGTGAATCCGTGCGCCCATGCTCTCGGCGCATTGGCTGACCGCTTCGAAATCGACATGCGCGGTCAAATCGGCCTTGCCCGGCGCGCGCAGCGGATCGGTGAAGGAATGTCCGGCAACGGCTTGCAGCGTATCGCCCAGGCCGAAATGGGCATGACCGTAGTCGATGATCAAAGCCGCTCCTTCCTCACGGGTGCGCCGGCCGAGCTCGAGCGCAATGCTATCGTCGCGCCATTCGAAGATTGCGCCTTCGGGCGCCCGGCGCAATCCGCGCGGCATCGCCGCCTCGAAATGCGGCAATGCGTCGTGCGCCGCGCCGATGACGTAGTGGCCGTCGGGCGCGATCTCGATGACGCGCTCGTGCCAGCCGCTGGCCTGTTTGACCGCCTGATGCACCGGCAGCGCATCGATGAATTCATTGGCGACGATGATGCTTGGACCGGGAGGCACGTCATCGATCGTGCTGTGCCACAGGATCCCGGCATCGAGGTCTTCGAGCATGCGCTGCTGCACCTGTTGCAGCGCCGGGCTCACTTCGACGAGGTGCACGACCAGGGCATCGCGGAATCCCTTGACGATCTTCGCCGCCCGCAATGCGTCGTGCATCAAAGTGCCGCGTCCGGGGCCGAGCTCGATGATGCGCACGTTTTCCGGTGCACCCATCTGCTGCCAGACCGATCCCATCCATAGACCGATCAGCTCACCGAACATCTGGCTGATCTCGGGCGAGGTGACGAAATCGCCGCCGGCGCCGAGCGGATCGCGATTGACGTAATAGCCGTGCTGCGGATGCGTCAGGCAAAGCCGCATATATTCGGCAATCGGCATCGGCCCGGCGACGCCGATCAGCCGGCGGATTTCGGCATCGAGCGGCGTGCGCTCAACCATTTTTCACGACGGGCATCTGGCCCGTGGTCGGCTTGCGACGCAGTACGAAAGCCAGCAGCACGACACCGATGAGCACCAGCGGGATGCAGAGCAGCATCCCCATGGTGAGCCAGCCCGAGCCCCAGAGAAAGCCGAGCTGCACGTCGGGCTCGCGAAAGAATTCGCATGTCGTGCGCGCGACGCCGTAGCCGATGAAGAAAATCGCGGTGACGACGCCCGGCCGCTTCAAGGCGCCGGCCCGCACCAGCGCGCCGAGGAGAAGAAACAGCACGACGCCTTCGAGCGAGGCCTCGTAAAGCTGGCTCGGATGGCGCGGCAGCGGACCGCCGTGCGGAAAGATCATGGCCCAGGGCACGTCGGCCGGCCGGCCCCATAATTCGCCATTGATGAAATTGGCGATGCGGCCGAGAAACAGACCGATCGGCGCCACCGCGCAGCTCACGTCGCCGAGCGACAATGTCGAAATGTGCTTGCGCCACGCAAACAGGATGACGGCGACAGTGCAGCCGGCGACACCGCCGTGAAACGACATGCCGCCGTTCCAGATCTGAAAAATCTCGCCCGGGCGCTCGGCGAAATGCGGCAGATTGTAAAACAGCACATAGCCGATGCGGCCGCCGAGAATGATGCCGAGCGTGATCCAAACAACAAAGTCATCGAAGTCGAGCGCGGTGAACGGCGCCGGCCCGCCCCAGAATCTCTCGGTCGCGATAATTCTGCGCGCATAGAACCAGCCGGCGATGATGCCGACGATATAGGCGAGCGCGTACCAGCGGATCGCCAAGGGCCCGATCGAGATCAGGATCGGATTGATGGAAGGATAGGGGATCACCGGCAGGACCAACATGAGTGGCTCGCTTGCTACGTTCTTGGGTGGTGTGTCGCGCGGGTCCTTACGCGGTCTTTGGCGCGGGTCCTGGTCTGCCGCTTCCGTACTTAATGATGACGTCGTATTGCGGCGATAGAGTTACAGGGAACCCCTTGCGACGGCGCCGCACCATCGCCATTGTCTTAATTCATATCAAGCGGGCATTCGCAGCGGCTCCAGAGGCGGTCATGGTGCAGACGACGAATCGGTTCTTCGACGAGGTTGCGCGCTTAATGAATGACGCGGCGGGTGTCGCGCAAGGCGTGCGGCGCGAGTTCGAGACGCTGTTCCGCACCCAGGCGGAGCGCTGGCTGCGCGACCTCGATCTGGTCAAGCGCGAGGAGTTCGAGGCGGTCAAGGACATGGCCCGTATCGCGCGCGAGGAAAACGAGGCGCTCAAGAGCCGCGTGGCCGCGCTCGAGGCCGCGCTCGGCAAAACCGGCGGTTCGGCGCCGCCGGCCGGCAACGACATGAATCCGGGCCCTAACTAAAACGCCGTTTCGTCTGCGACTTTCCTTGTTTTTCGGGATTTGCGCCGCTATAAGCGCCGCTTCCGCGGCCGCTACAGCACCCCTGGAGGCTGCGCGCGGAATTTCCTTTGAACATACAAGGTTTTAGACAAGGAACATCCTATGGCGACCGTCAATCAAATCAAAGCGACGGCGCGTTCGCGGGCAGGCAAGGGGGCCGCCCGGTCCGAACGTCGTGCCGGCCGCGTACCCGGAATCATCTATGGCGACGGCAAGGAGCCGCTGCCGATCTCGCTCGACTATAACGAGCTCAAGCTGCGCATCTATGCCGGCCACTTCCTCACCACCATCCACGAGATCGACGTCGAAGGCGTGAAGCATCGCGTCATTCCGCGCGACTTTCAGCTCGATGCCGTGCGCGATCTGCCGCTGCATGTCGACTTCATGCGGCTCGGCGAGGGCGCGACCATCCGCGTCAATATTCCGATCATCGTCAAGAATGCCGAACAATCGCCCGGCGTGAAGCGCGGCGGCACGGTTTCGATCGTCGCCCACACCATCGAAGTGCGCTGCCTTGCCGAAGCGATCCCGACCGGCATCGAGGTCGATGTCGGTTCACTCGACATCAATCATTCCATGCACTTGAGCGACATCAAGCTGCCGGAAGGCGTCCGCTCGGTGTCGAACCGCGACGTGACCTTGGTCACCGTCGTGCCGCCGTCGGGCTATGCGGAAGAATTGAAGGCGGCCGCCGATGCCGCTGCTGCCGCAGCCGCCGCGGCTGCTGCCGCCGCTGCAGCTCCCGCCGCCACGGGCGCGCCGGGTGCTCCTGGCGCCGCTCCCGCCGCTGGTGCAGGTGCTGCCGCACCTGCCGCCGGTGGCGACAAGAAGTGAGGTTGCCGCACTAGAGCGAAATCGTTCATGTTGAATCGATTTTCGCTCTAGCATTTTTTTGGAGCATGATCTTTTCGGAAAACCGGTATCCACTTTTCCGGATCATGTTCTGGCGCGGGATAGAACTGATGCTGCTCCTGGTCGGACTTGGTAATCCGGGAGAGCGTTATGTCGGCAACCGGCACAATATCGGCTTCATGGCGCTGCAAGAGATCGCCAAGCGCCACGGCATCGGGCCGTGGCGCCGGCGCTTTCAAGGCGTCGCCTGCGAGGGGCCGATTGGCGGCGAGCGCGCGCTGTTGTTGTTGCCCGGGACATTCATGAATGAATCGGGCCGCGCGGTCGCCGAAGCGGCGCACTTCTACAAGCTGCCGCTCGACGCCGTCACCGTGTTTCACGACGAGATCGATCTGCCGCCGGCCAAGGTTCGCGTGAAGACCGGCGGCGGCATTGCCGGCCATAACGGCCTGCGGTCGATCTCGGAGCATATCGGCAACGATTACCGGCGGGTGCGCATCGGCGTCGGTCATCCCGGTAACAAGGACATGGTGCAGCATTACGTGCTGAGCGATTTCGCCAAGAGTGAGAAGGCTTGGGTCGAGGCGCTGATCGGCATCCTTGCCGACAATGCCGACCTGATCGCGCGCGGCGAGGACGCGACGTTTCAGAACAAGGTTCATCTCGCCATGGTGGCGAAGGGCTTTGGCGACCAAAATAACGGCCAAAATAACGGCACAGACAACGACGCGCCGCCGGCAAACAGATAAAGAACGTCACAGGTCAAATATCCAATGGGCTTCAAATGCGGCATCGTCGGCCTGCCCAATGTCGGCAAGTCGACACTCTTCAACGCGCTGACCGAGACCGCCGCCGCGCAGGCGGCGAATTATCCGTTCTGCACCATCGAGCCGAATGTCGGCGAGGTCGCGGTGCCGGATAAGCGGCTCGACACGCTGGCGACGCTCGCCAAATCTGCGGTCATCGTGCCGACGCGGCTTACCTTCGTCGATATCGCCGGCCTGGTGCGCGGCGCCTCGAAAGGCGAGGGGCTGGGCAATCAGTTTCTCGCTAATATCCGCGAGGTCGATGCCATCGCCCATGTGGTGCGCTGCTTCGAGGATACCGATGTCACCCATGTCGAAGGCCGCATCGATCCGATCGCCGATATCGAGACCATCGAAACCGAGCTGATGCTCGCCGACCTCGACAGCCTGGAGCGGCGCGTCGACGCTTTGAGCAAAAAAGCCAAGGGCAGCGACAAGGAAGCCAAAGAGACGCTCGACCTCGTCAATCGGGCGCTTGCGCTTTTGCGCGACGGCAAGCCGGCGCGACTGACCGAGCGCAAGCCCGAGGAAGAAAAGCTTTTTCATTCGCTCGGGCTGTTGACCTCGCTGCCGGTGCTCTATGTGTGCAATGTCGACGAGGCGTCCGCCGCCGCCGGCAACGCATTCTCGCGCAAGGTCGAAGAGCGCGCGAAGGCGGAAGGCGCGGCCTCCGTTGTCATCTCCGCCAAGATCGAAGCCGAGATTGCCGTGCTGTCGCGCGAGGAGCGCGCCGACTATCTGGACGCCGTCGGGCTCAAGGAAGCGGGCCTCGACCGGCTCATTGGCGCCGGCTATGCGCTTCTTCATCTCGTTACTTATTTCACCGCGGGACCGAAAGAGGCCCGCGCCTGGACCATTACCCAGGGCACCAAAGCGCCGCAGGCGGCTGGCGTCATTCACACCGATTTCGAGCACGGCTTCATCCGCGCCGAGACCATCGGTTATGACGACTATGTCACCTTTCACGGCGAGGCCGGCGCGCGCGACGCCGGCAAAATGCGGCTCGAAGGCAAGGATTATGTCGTGCATGACGGCGACGTCATGCATTTCCGCTTCGCTAATTAGATACGGATTGTTCCTTTGCGCATGATCTTTTCCGAAAACCGGTTCTTACTTTTCGGGATCATGCTCTAGCCGCGCATGCCGTTGCCCTGATTTCTGATCGCGCCGAGATGCTCGTTGATGCGAAAGACGATGAGTACGAATTCGGCGACAATGCGCGCCACGATCACGCCCATGAAGGCGCCGAGCACGCTGGCAATCATAAAGATCATGCCGGCGAACGGGTTGAACGCCATGGTCGTCAGCGCACTGACGACGCCGGCGAAGCCGAGCAGGATCGCGAGAAGGACGGCGAGCCAGTAAAACACCTTGATGACGGTGGGCGTTACGAACCGCTCCCACTGGAACAGATCGCCCAGACCGAACATGACAACCCCCAACCAATCCGCGTGGTGATTCCCGCGCCCCGGCCGCACACTGCACTTAGCGGTCACCACGGTCAATCGAGCCCCGGGTCGCTCGGGACGCTACAAAGTCGGCTGCGGTCGCGCCAAGGCCTGAGCGCATCAAAAGGCTTGAGCGCGTCAAATTTGCGGCGCTGGAACAAAGACATCGGCCACGTCATTGTTTCGCAAATCCGGCGCGTGGCAATTCGCCGCCCGGCAACAAACAAGACAAGGAACGGAGGGCGTTTCCGCGCGTTAACTAATCCGGACCGGGGCAGCGATTGTTGCGCCCGTACGGGTGGGGTGTCGGCCCAAGAGGAGTAGGCCTATGAGAGCCCTAACGACGCGATCTTGGAAATTTAATGCCCTGAAATTTTCAGTTTCATATGCGGCGGTTGGAGCCGCGCTCGGCGTAGCACTGATCGCCGGCGCGTCGGCTGCAAGCGCGCAGACTTACATCAGCCCACAGCAGGTCGTGACGGTGCCGGCGGCGACGCAGGTGACCACACATACCGTCCGCACCGTACGGGCGCTGCCCGGTCGCCGACAGCAAGTGATAACCACGCGCACGGTGACGCGGCGCGTGTTGCCCGGTTCGACCGCGGTCATCGCCGGCTCGGTCGCGGCGCATCCGATTTACGATCAAGTGACGCCGGTGCAGGACGTGCGCGCAACGGCGCCGGGTTATTCGCGCCCGCTCTACGATTATGCGGGGTCAGGCTTCAATACCTCGCGGCCGCTCTACGACTACGCAGGATCTCACTACAATTACTCGCGCCCGCTCTATGACGAGGTGGTCACGCAGCCCGCGGCTGCGACCGTGATCGACAACGGTTCGATCCTTGCGACGCAGCCGTATCTCTACCGCTACGTCTATCAGAGCGATCGTATTCTGGTGATCGATCCGGCGACCGGGGACGCGATCCAGTCGATCCCGCGCTGAAGGCGGCTTCCGGAGTTTTAATGCGCTGCGCGCCGCCGTGAGGCGGCGCGCAGATGATGTTGTACGCATGATCTTTCAACAATTTCCGCTGTCAGCGATTGCCTTGCGTCCCATTTCGTAATGCTGTCATAGGCGGAGCCGCTATGCGGCTCCTGTCGGCGTCATCTTGGCGCCCCTCAGTTCCGCCGATATGGTTTCGGGGCGCGGGCGGGTTATAGGCTTCGCCCGGATTCTGGATTGAGCATGATCTTTTCTGAAAACCGGTTTCCACCCTCGGATCAAGTCCGAGGGCATGCGTTTCGGGTCATGCTCTAGAGCGACGGAGCGCGGCCAATGATACTTCCCCCGGCATTTATCCTCGGTGTGCATTTGATGATGCCGGTCGCCGACAGCGTACCGACGCTCAATGTCGATCCGGTTTGTCAGGGCATCGCCAAGCAAGGCGGCGTGACCTTTCATGACTCGGCGTTCGGCGAAGAGAAACAGAATTGCCTGGACAGCGAGAAGGCGATCCGCGACCAACTGGTCAAGGAATGGCCGACTTTCGCTGCGGGCGACAAGACCGCCTGCACCACCGAATCGCGCATGGGCGGCGAGTCAAGCTACACCGAGCTTTTGACCTGCCTGGAAATGGCGCGCGATGTCAGGTCGATGACCAGCACCGGCGGTGACGCGCAACCTCAGCCGGCGCCGGCCAAAGCCAAGACGCCATAATAAGCCTAAGGCGCGATAGGCTCGGCCGCAAAAGACCGCTGCTCAATAGCCGATCAAAATTTCGCTGACGACCGGTTTGACCGCGCGCATCGCGGGGTCCGAAGAGCTGTATTCCTTGTCGGCGGTCAGCGCGGCGACCTCATCCGGTGCGGCCTTCGGATCAGCCTGCAGGCTCATCCCCGACTTGCAGCCGCCGGGAAGCGTCGCCAGCAGGCCACCGTCCCAGTCGCTCACCGTTGCGGTGCCGTCCTTGTCGAAGCCCTTAACCTTGAACGGCTTGTGGTTCAGCTTTTCGAGTTGCGCCAGAGTGAGGCCGAGCTTCATGCCGCCCGGCGCCGTCCAGGTCGATTTGCCGTTGATGACGATGAGATAGGTCTGGTTGCGGGCGGCGGCATTGGCCCACCAGACTTCGAGCCGCCGCTTCGGATCGCTGCCGAACAGGACGGAAGCCGGAACCTTGCTGCCGGTGCTGGAATCCACGTCGGAATAGGTCACGTTCTTGGTGTCGAAGGTCATCGCAAGCCGCAGATGGCTCGAATCTTTAGAGAACGCTCCGTTGCAGGCAACCACGCGGGCGTTCGCAATCGCGGCGCCGGCTTTTGGTCCGGCGGCGCCGGGAACTCTGGCTGCGGCGCTCGAAGCTCCGGCCGCTGCCACCGGCACTGCCGGCTTGGTCGGCTTGACCGGGGCGCTCATCGGCTGCGCGACCGCCGCCGGCATCTGCTGCTGCATTTGCGACGGAGCGAGCTGATCGTTGGTGTCGAGGTCGGGATTGGTCGGGTTGGTGAGCTTTGAGCTTTTCCGGTGCGGCTTGGCGGCCGGCGCCGGGGCGGCTTGATCGGGTTCGTTCGGGTCCGCGGACTGTGTCTGCGTGACCTGCTGCTGGGCTGCAGCCGGACCGGCAGTTGCGAGATTCACAATCAAGAGAGATGTCGCCGCCCCAATCCCGGCGACCAGCGCCGCACGCCTGGTTACTTTCCGCATACCCCTTCTCCGTTGCCGCGCCCGCGCAATATTAGCACGACAACGGGGCGAGCAAACAATATCGAGGCGGCGCGGCGCTGACCGGGACAAGGCAGCCGAACGGGGACGGCCGCACTTTTTTGGTCGCGTTATCTGTGAGGGGGTGGTGGAGCCAGGCGGGATCGAACCGCCGACCTCCTGCATGCCATGCAGGCGCTCTCCCAGCTGAGCTATGGCCCCAAATCCGGATCAGGTGTCAGTCATCGGCAATCGGCAAAGCGTTCCGATTACCGGGCCGATAACCGACGCCTGACTATCCTTCCTCTTCGTTCTCGATGTCGCCGCCGATAATGTCGGTGACATCGGCATCCTCTTCTTCCGTTTCTTCGATGAAGGTGCTGTCGTCATCGTCATCGAGGGTTTCCTCAATCTCCACGTCGTCGTCAGCGGCATCGGTCTCGGTGGTCGCGGGCTTCTTGGCGCCGGACGCCTCGGCGTCAGCCTCCTCGAGCGAAACGGTCTCGACCTCCTGCGGCTCTGGCGCCGCCACCTCCTCGGCAGGCGCGGGCCGAGCGGCGGCGGCCTCGGGCCGTCCGCGCGTTACGACCGGCGCAACCTCATAGACCGTACCGCATTTCGGGCAGTGGATCGGGTCTTTGTTCAGGTCGTAGAACTTGGCGCCGCAACTGGCGCAAAGCCGTTTCGTCCCCAGTTCGGGTTTGGCCACGGTCGGATCCTTCGTGTAATTCGGGCGCTTCACTTGGCTAGTCGAAACGCGGCTGTCAATAGTCGATTGGCCGGATTTCCCGCCAGCCCGGAAAAACCACGGGATGACGAGCCGCTCCGGCCCGTGATAGACGGCGGTCACAGAACCGGTATTACCTCTCCGGCTGGACCCCAAACATGCAATCCGACCCTGCCTCGGTTCCACTCCTTGCCCGCCGTAACGGCCCTTTGGCCGGTCGCGTCCGCGTGCCGGGCGATAAGTCGATCTCGATCCGGGCCCTTATTCTCGGGGCGCTCACGGTTGGGGAAACCAAGGTTTCGGGCCTCCTCGAGGGCGAGGACGTGCTCAACACCGCCAAGGCCTTGCAGGCGCTGGGCGCCGGCATCGCCCGGACCGGCCCACAGGCCTGGTCGATCCACGGTACCGGCGTCGGCGGCTTTGCCGAGCCCAGGGGGGCGCTTGATTTCGGCAATTCCGGTACCGGCTGCCGGCTGACGCTGGGCGCCGTCGCCGGCTGCCCGATCACGGCGACTTTCGACGGCGACGCTTCGCTGCGCAGCCGGCCGATGCGCCGCGTCCTCGATCCGCTGGAGCGAATCGGGGCGCAGGCCGTGGTGTCGGCCAATGGCCGACTGCCGCTGACGCTGAAAGGTGCCCGCGACCCCATGCCGATCGTGTTCGAGCCGCCGGTTCCCTCGGCGCAATTGAAGTCGGCGACGCTGTTGGCCGGCCTGGCCGCGCCGGGCGAGACGGTGGTGATCGAAGCGGAGGCGACGCGCGACCACACCGAGAAAATGCTCACTCATTTCGGTGCGGAAGTACGGGTCGAGCCGGCAGGGACAGGCGGCCGCCGCATCACGCTGGTCGGCCAGCCGGAGTTCATGCCGAGGCCGGTCGCGGTCCCCGCCGATCCGTCTTCGGCCGCTTTTCCGCTGGTCGCCGCGCTTCTCGTGCCCGGTTCGGACGTGATCCTCCATGGCGTGATGATGAATCCGCTGCGCAGCGGTCTTTTGACGACGCTGATGGAAATGGGCGCTGCGATTGAGAAGCTCGAGGAGCGCAACGAAGGCGGCGAGGATGTCGCCGATCTGCGAGTGCGCGCGAGTTCGTTGCGCGGCGTCGAAGTGCCGGCGGCGCGCGCGCCGTCCATGATTGATGAATATCCGGTGCTGGCGGCGGCTGCGGCCTTCGCCGAAGGCACGACGCGGATGCGGGGCTTGAAGGAATTGCGGGTCAAGGAGTCCGATCGCCTTGCCGCCACCGCCGGTCTATTGCGGGTCAACGGCGTTGCAGTCGACATCGAGGGCGACGATTTGATCGTGCATGGCAAAACCAGGGCGCCGGGCGGCGGCACCGTCACCACGCATATGGATCATCGCATCGCGATGTCGGCGATCGTTCTCGGGCTTGCCAGCGAGCGGCCGGTGCAGATCGACGACGGCACCTTCATTGCAACAAGCTTTCCCGGCTTCGTCGACCTGATGCGGGGTTTGGGCGCGGATTTGTCATGATTATTGCGATCGACGGGCCGGCTGCCTCGGGCAAGGGGACGATCGCGCGGCAGATCGCGGCCATCTATGGGCTGCATTATCTTGACACCGGGCTCTTGTATCGGGCGGTGGCCAAGGCCGTGCTCGATGCCGGCCATTCGCCCGACGATGCCGAGCGCGCGACCGAAGCCGCGGTCATGCTCGACCCGAAGAAATTCGACGACAATGCGCTGAAATTGCAGATCATCACCGAGGCCGCCTCGGTGGTTGCTGCCATCCCCCAGGTGCGGCAGGCGTTGATCAATTACCAGCGCGGCTTTGCGACGAGACCACCCGGAGCAGTGCTCGACGGCCGCGATATCGGCACCGTGATCGCGCCCGGCGCCGACATCAAGCTTTTCGTGGTGGCGAGCCCTGAGGTCCGGGCGAGCCGCCGGACCCTTGAATTGAGGGCCCGCGGCGAAGATGCCGAGGAGCAAGACGTGCTCGCCGACCTGCTCCGCCGCGACGAGCGGGATTCGAGGCGCACCGCGGCTCCCTTGAAGGCCGCGCCGGACGCGCACTTGCTCGACACCACGCATTTAGGTATAGACGCCGCGTTCCGGGCCGCTGTCGATATCATCGAGGCCGTTCGAGCGGGCCGAAAGCGCCGTTAACTTAGCGCTTTCGTCATTGGAGGTTAGCCCGCTCACCGTCTCGTCTGCACGGCGAAAAACTCTGGAACGCAAGCTTTGTCCTGAACCTATGGCCTTGGCCCCAACCGCCCGGTGAAACCGGCGGCTGCCGCACGTTCGGGATCATTTTCATTCACGGGGTCGGGAGTATTTTATGGCTCAAGCTGCGGCTCAAATCGGCGCCGGCTCGCCGTCGCGCGAGGACTTCGCCAAACTGATCGATGAATCTTTCAACGACGGCCACGTCCAGGAAGGCGCCGTCGTCAAAGGCAAAGTGGTCGCGATCGAACGCGATCTGGCCGTCATCGACGTCGGGCTGAAGACCGAAGGCCGCGTGGCGATGCGCGAGTTCCAGGGTCCGGGCCGTCAAAACGAGATCAAGGTCGGCGATACCGTCGAGGTCTATCTCGAGCGAATTGAAAATGCGCTCGGCGAAGCCGTGCTGTCGCGCGACAAGGCGCGCCGCGAGGAGAGCTGGGGCAAGCTCGAAAAGGCGTTCCAGAATAACGAGAAGGTGCAGGGCGTCATCTTCAATCAGGTCAAAGGCGGCTTCACCGTCGATCTCGACGGCGCCGTGGCCTTCCTGCCGCGCTCGCAGGTCGACATCCGCCCCATCCGCGACGTGTCGCCGCTGATGAACAATCAGCAGCCGTTCCAGATCCTGAAAATGGACCGCCGCCGCGGCAATATCGTCGTCTCCCGCCGCACCGTGCTGGAAGAAACCCGCGCCGAGCAGCGCCAGGAACTGGTGCAGAACCTCGAAGAGGGTCAGGTCATCGACGGCGTCGTCAAGAACATCACCGATTACGGCGCCTTCGTCGATCTCGGCGGCATCGACGGTCTCTTACATGTCACCGACATCGCTTGGCGCCGCGTCAATCACCCGTCCGAGGTGCTCAATATCGGCCAGCAGGTGAAGGTCAAGATCATCAAGATCAACCACGAGACCCACCGCATCTCGCTCGGCATGAAGCAATTGCTTGACGATCCATGGCAGGGCATCGAGGCCAAATACCCGGTCGGCGCCCGGTTCAAGGGCCGCGTCACCAACATCACCGACTACGGCGCCTTCGTCGAGCTCGAGCCCGGCATCGAAGGCCTGATCCACGTTTCGGAAATGTCGTGGACCAAAAAGAACGTGCATCCGGGCAAGATCGTTTCGACTTCTCAGGAGGTAGAGGTGCAAGTCCTGGAGGTCGATCCGGTGAAGCGCCGCATTTCGCTCGGTCTGAAGCAGACCATGCGCAATCCGTGGGAGCTGTTCGTCGAAAAGCACCCGATCGGCTCGACGGTCGAAGGCGAGGTCAAGAACAAGACCGAATTCGGCCTGTTTCTCGGCCTCGATGGCGACGTCGACGGCATGGTGCACCTGTCCGATCTCGACTGGAAACGCCCGGGCGAGCAGGTCATCGAAGAGTACAAGAAGGGCGACAAGGTCGAGGCGCAGGTTCTCGACGTCGATGTCGAGAAGGAACGTATTTCGCTCGGTATCAAGCAGCTGTCCGGCGCTGGCGCCGGTGCGGCGGCAGCGGCGGGCGACGAGGCCGGCGCCGGCGAGCTCAAGAAGGGCGAGGTCGTCACCTGCGAGGTGATCGACGTGAAGGAAGGCGGCATCGACGTCAAAGTCGTCGGTACCGACTACACCTCTTTCATCAAGCGCTCCGAACTGGCGCGCGACCGTTCCGAGCAGCGCCCGGACCGTTTCGCCGTCGGCGAAAAAGTCGACGCCCGCGTCACCCAGTTCGACCGCCGCTCACGCCGTGTCACCGTCTCCATCAAGGCACTCGAAGTCGCCGAGGAGAAGGAGGCGATCGCGCAATATGGGTCGTCCGATTCCGGCGCCACGCTTGGCGATATTCTCGGCCATGCGCTCAAGCGCAAGGGCGAGGAGGGCGACGAAGACGCCAAAGATTGAGCGCGGACATAAGAAATACCGTTCCGGGGCACCGTTCAGCGGCTGCCCCGGAACGTGTCACATGAATGTGTGACATAACGGGGCGAGAGCGGGGACAAGAACCAAACCAAGGACCAAAGCATGTCGCTTGACGCCGATCTGATCGCCGACCGCCGCCGCATCCGCCGCAAACTGACGTTCTGGCGCGTGACCGCCATCGCCCTCATCGTCCTTGGCATTACCGGGGCCGCCGCGCTGACCAGCAACCGCATGGGTCTGGTCGGCGTCCGCCCCTATATCGCGCGGGTCACCATTTCCGGGCTCATTCGCGGCGATCGCGAGCGCGTCGAGCAGTTGGAGCGGCTCGGACGATCGTCGACGGCGCGTGCCGTGATCGTCCACGTCGATAGCCCCGGCGGCACCACCGCGGGCTCCGAGCAACTGTTCAATTCGCTGTCGCGGCTGCGCGACAAGAAGCCGCTTGTCATCGTCGTCGACAGCATGGCGGCGTCCGGCGGCTATATCACGGCGATTGCCGGCGATCATATCGTCGCGCAGCAGACCTCGCTGGTCGGCTCGATCGGCGTGCTGTTTCAATATCCGAACTTCGGCGACCTGCTCGGCAAGATCGGGGTGAAGATGGAGGCGGTCAAATCGACGCCGCTGAAGGCTGCGCCCGACGGCTATGAGCCGACCAGCCCCGAGGCGACCGCGGCGCTGAATTCGATCATCCAGGACTCCTATGCCTGGTTCAAAGGCCTGGTGAAGGATCGGCGGCATCTGACCGATGCGGAGCTGACGACCGCGGCCGACGGCCGGGTGTTCACCGGCCATCAGGCCATCGATCTCAAGCTCATCGATGAACTCGGCGACGAGCGGACGGCGCTGGCCTGGCTCGCCAAGGAGAAGGATATCGATGCCAAGCTGCCGGTGCGCGACTACGAGCTGCGCAGCCGGCTCGGCGACCTGCCGTTCCTGCACGCGGCGGCGATCGCGGCCCTCGATGCCGTGGGTCTGGACACGCTGGCTAGGCGCCTCGACGAGTGGGGTACCCTGGGCGCCGTCGACCGTTTGAACCTTGACGGTCTATTGGCCCTTTGGCACCCTGCTGGTACGAATTGATTTGCGAGGCTTTTTGCTTCGATCCGATGTGATCTTGGGCCGGCGGGCGACCCCGATACACTCGGCTATTATTGGCGGCTCACATGATCAAGTCTGAGTTGGTTCAGCGGATTTCGGCGCAGAACCCGCATCTCTATCAGCGCGACGTCGAGAACATCGTCAACGCCATCCTCGGCGAGGTGATCGCCGCGATGGCGCGCGGCGATCGGGTGGAATTACGCGGCTTCGGCGCCTTCTCGGTGAAGAAGCGGCCGGCGCGCACCGGGCGCAATCCGCGCACCGGCGCCCATGTTTCGGTCGATCAGAAATGCGTGCCGTTCTTCAAGACCGGCAAGGAAATGCGCGAACGGCTCAATCGGCCGTCGTCGGAAGGTTGAGAGACCAGCCGCACGCCACAGGCAGCACGCTGCGCAAGGTCGTGGCGTGGGTCACTCTGGTTCCTCTCGCCATCGTCATCATCGCCTTTGCGGTAGCGAACCGGCAGGACGTGACGGTTTCGCTTGACCCCTTCAATCCGGCTGTCCCGGCCGCTTCGGTGACCAAGCCGTTGTTTGTCGTGGTTCTTGCCGTCCTGGTTCTCGGCGTGATCGTCGGCGGCATCGCGGCCTGGCTACGCCAAACCAAATGGCGGCGCACCGCCCGGCGGCTGGAGCGGGAGGTCGCCGGTCTCCGGGCCGAGGTCGATGCGCTCAAGCGGAGTAGCGTCCCGGTCAGCATCCCGAAAGCCGCCGAGCCGGCCGAACGGCTTCAACTGCGGCCGCCAATTCATTAACGCTGCGGTCTAAAAGACAGCTAAGACGCAACCAAGACACGGCCGAGACAAAGCGGCTGTGGGACTGTAGAAGGGCGCCATAAATTCCAGGCGAGGCAGATCGAGACCAAACTGCGCAATGTCGTTGATCGTCAAAATATGCGGCCTCTCGACACCCGAGGCTCTCGATGTCGCGCTCGATGCGGGCGCCGACATGGTCGGTTTCGTGTTCTTCCCGCCGTCGCCGCGGCATCTGTCTTATGAGGCGGCGCGGCCGCTCGGCCGGCGCGTGCGCGCCCGCGCGCAGAAAGTGGCGCTGACGGTCGATGCCGACGATGCGGTGTTTGATGCTTTGGTCGAAGCCGTGCAGCCCGATCTCTTGCAGCTTCACGGCAAGGAGAGCCCGGCGCGGGTCACGGCGCTGCAAAAGCGTTTCGGCCTGCCGGTGATGAAAGCAATTGCGGTCGAGACGGAGGACGACCTTGCCGCCATGGCGCCCTATGCCGGAATTGCCGATCGCCTGTTGTTCGATGCGCGCGCGCCGCGCGAGGCGACGCGGCCGGGCGGGCTCGGCAAGAGCTTCGATTGGCATCTTCTGGAAAATATCGCTTCGGGCGTGCCGTTCATGCTGTCGGGCGGGCTCGATCCCGATAACGTGGCGGAAGCCTTGCGCATCACCCGCGCGCCCGGCGTCGATGTTTCGTCGGGCGTCGAGCGCGCGCCCGGCGAAAAGGATCCTGATAAGATGCGCGCTTTCATTCGCGCGGCGCGTGACGCCGCGGGTAAGCTTATCGATCGCGTGGCGTGAGACGCGTGTGGCGTGAGAAAGTATCGTAATGACGGTGCAGCAGCTCAATTCGTTTCGGACCGGGCCGGACGAGCACGGCCATTTCGGCATCTATGGCGGCCGCTTTGTCGCCGAGACGCTGATGCCGCTCATTCTCGAATTGGAAAAGGCCTATGCCGAGGCCAAGGCCGACCCGGCCTATCGCAAGGAAATGGACGGCTATCTGACCCATTATGTCGGCCGGCCGTCGCCGCTTTATTTCGCCGAACGGCTGACCGAACATTGCAGGAGGACGGCCTCCGGCCCTTCGGGCGGCGGCGCAAAAATCTATCTCAAGCGCGAAGAGCTCAATCACACCGGCGCGCATAAAGTGAACAATGTGCTCGGCCAGATTCTTTTGGCGCGGCGCATGGGCAAGAAACGCATCATTGCCGAGACCGGCGCCGGCATGCATGGCGTCGCCACCGCGACGCTCTGCGCGCGCTTCGGCCTCGAATGCATCGTCTATATGGGCGCGGTCGATGTCGAGCGGCAGAAGCCGAACGTGTTCCGCATGCACATGCTCGGCGCCAAAGTGGTGCCGGTGGAATCCGGCGCCAAGACGCTCAAGGACGCGATGAACGAGGCGCTGCGCGACTGGGTGACCAATGTCGGCTCGACATTCTATTGCATCGGCACTGTCGCCGGCCCGCATCCCTATCCGATGATGGTGCGCGACTTCCAATCGATCATCGGCAGTGAGACACGCGCGCAGATGCAGGAGGCCGAAGGTCGGCTGCCGGATTCGCTCGTCGCCTGCATCGGCGGTGGCTCGAACGCGATGGGCCTGTTTCATCCGTTCCTCGACGATAAGGACATCGAGATCTACGGCGTCGAGGCCGCCGGTCACGGTCTTCCGAGCGGCATGCATGCCGCGTCTATCGCCGGCGGCCGGCCTGGCGTGCTGCACGGCAATCGCACTTATCTGCTGATGAACGAGGACGGCCAGATCAACGAGGCGCATTCGATCTCGGCCGGTCTCGATTATCCCGGCATCGGCCCGGAACATGCCTGGCTCAACGATGTCGGCCGCGTGAAGTTTCTCTCGGCGACCGATGATGAAGCGCTCAATGCGTTTCAGCTATTGTCGAAGCTCGAAGGCATCATCCCGGCGCTCGAGCCGGCCCATGCCATCGCCAAGGTGCTCGAACTCGCGCCGCAGAAGCCGAAGGATCACCTGATGGTGGTCAATCTCTCCGGCCGCGGCGACAAGGATCTCGATTCAGTCGCGCGGCATCTGGAACCCGACAAGCAATGACCACACGCATCGATCGGCGCTTCGGCACGCTCAAGCAAGAGGGCCGCGCCGCGCTCGTTACCTTCACCATGGCCGGTGATCCGGATTACACGACGTCGGTCGCGATCCTCAAAGCGCTGCCGAAAGCCGGTGCCGATGTGATTGAGCTTGGCATGCCGTTCACGGATCCGATGGCCGACGGGCCGGCGATCCAGGCCGCGGGATTGCGCGCGCTCAAGTCTGGCCAGGATATGAAGAAGACGCTTGCCGCCGTGCGTGAATTTCGCACCGGCGACGACGCGACGCCGATCGTGCTGATGGGCTATTACAATCCGATCTACATTTATGGCGTCGATAAATTCTTGGCTGATGCCAAGGCCGCTGGTGTCGACGGGCTGATCGTCGTGGACTTGCCGCCGGAAGAAGATTCCGAATTGTGTCTGCCGGCGCTGCAAGCGGGTTTCAATTTCATCCGCCTTGCGACGCCGACGACCGACGACAAGCGGCTGCCGGTCGTGCTCACCAACACCTCGGGCTTTGTCTATTACGTCTCGATCACCGGCATCACCGGCTCTGCGGCGCCGCAGCCCGACAAAGTCGCGGCCGCTGTTGTGCGCATCAAGCGGCACACCAAGCTTCCGGTCTGCGTTGGCTTCGGCGTGCGTACTGGCGAGCAGGCGCGTGCGATTGCGCAGGGCGCCGACGGTGTCGTTGTCGGTTCGGCGCTGGTGGACGCGGTGCGCAAGAGTCTCAGCTCGGACGGCAAACCCACGCCGGCCACTGTTCCGGCAGTGGCGGATCTTGTGCGCGCGCTCGCGGATGGGATGCGCGGCGCGAGCCGCGTCGCAGCGGAGAGCGTACGTTAACCAAGATGATCTTGGTCACAGTTCGGCCACACGCGGCGGCGCCACGCTGCATGTTGCGCATCATGCATAACTCGAGCAAACATCAATATTGCACGCGCTTGCCGCATTGCCGCCGTTTACAGCCGCTTAAGATTGCCTCCTGCAATGTAGTCCGCTCGGGGGACGTGAAGCGGGTGGGGAGAGTGATGCGTAAAACAAGTTCCATTTCGTTTGGGCCAACGAAATCGTTCGGCATGCGGCATCGGCCGCAGCCGCCGATGACGGCTTCCATCTAGACAGCTTCATCTATTCAGCGCGCATGATGACGTATTCGACCGCATCGGTCGCTGACGTCACGGCCTTTCGCGGCCGTGATTTTGCGTTCGGCGAATTTCGCCGGGCGGTTTTTGGCACGTTCTTTATCGGTGTCGGATCCGTCGCTGCTATTGGCGCGACGATCGGATGCGTCACGGTCGCTGCGGCCTGCATCGTTGCCGGACTGCACACGGACAATTCCAATCTTGAGCTCAAGCGGCCGTTCGCACTCGGGGCGGCATCTTTGACGAAACTCGAAACAGCGGCATTGGAGCGAGGCTATCGCGACGTTACTGGCGCTGTTGAAGCGTCGTCCGCTGAAGCATCGTCCGCGGCCCGCACGCTGATCGAGGAAGCCCCCGTTCACGTGGTGAAGGTTCTGATCTTCAGGGCGCCGGCCACACAGTCCGTTGCCGCGCAGTCCGTCGTTCCCCAGCTTACCGTCGCGCAGCGCTTCGCGGCACTCATGGATCCGGATCAAACAAGTCTGATGCCGCTCCCGGCGCCGCGTCCGCCCGCCGCGGCGCAAACGGCGGCGGCGCGCGAAAGTGCCCGCGTTCATGTGGCGCTGGCGCAGCCCGAAACCACTGGCTCGATTCCCTCGCAAGCTGCGTCTGCGTCCGGCAGTTCTTTGCAGCGGATCATCACGCCGCAATCGGTGAACAACCTGTCTCCGCTCCTCGCCAATGTCGACAGCCATACCGCGATCTATGACATCGAAGCGCATGTCGTCTATCTGCCGGACGGCGAGCGGATGGAGGCGCATTCGGGCTTGGGCGAGTGGATCGACGATCCGCATCATGTCAACGCCAAGATGCACGGTGCGACGCCGCCGAATGTCTACGATCTCGCGATGCGCGACGGACTGTTCCACGGCGTCGAGGCGCTGCGGCTCAATCCGGTCGGCGACACCAGCATGTACGGCCGCGATGGCATTCTGGCGCATCCCTATATGCTTGGGGCGAGCGGTCAGTCGTTCGGCTGCGTGTCGTTCAAGGACTACCAGGCGTTCCTGCGCGCCTTCAAAAAGGGCGAGGTCAACCGTCTTGTCGTCGTGCCGCATCTCGATCCCCGTGCGCTGTCGACGGCCCACGCCAGCCGTGACGGCACCAACAGATTTGCCTTCAACTGATCTGAGTTGATCCGCCGTTTTCCGGCCGCGGTCGCAAGCTGCCTCGAAACGCTGATCGAATGGCCGGTGGCTGAGGCCGAGCTCAGGGCCGAGTTCAGGCGCTCGGCGTTATGCGATAGCGCGCCATAGCCTGGGCAAAGGCATCATCGCGGTCTGGCGATCCTGGTATCCTGCTGGACGGCCGTTGCATTTCGTCGCATCCCTCCACACATTACCAAACCAAACTGGAGGGGCGTCCCAGCGCCTTTGAACCTATGGCCCGTGACGTGGCTCGCGATTGGATGTGGTCGGAAGCGTGCGAGATGCTCGCACGGGCTGAACGTATGCACCGCGAGCTGTTTCGGCCGTCGGGCATGCAGGAAAGGCTGCCGGCAAGGTCGCTGGCTTGGGAGCCGCCCGTCGATATTTTGGAGACTGAACACGAGGTTCTGGTGCTGGTCGCACTGCCCGGCGTCGATGTCGATGGCGCGCAGGTGGCGATCGAAGACGGCGATCTGGTGATCGCCGGCACGCGTGTGCTGCCGCCGGAATTACGTACCGCAACGATCCACCGGCTCGAACTGCCGCAGGGGCAGTTTTTCCGGCGGCTGCGGCTGCCCCCCGGGCGCTATAACGGCGTCCGCCGCGCCGTCGCCGACGGATGCTTGGTGATTACGTTGCAGAAAGCAAAGGGCTAATCGTGGCTGACGAATTGCAATTGAAAGCTTCGCCGGGCGAGGGCGGCGGCGCATTGCCGCCTTTGCCCCCCGATGCGCTGATCATCGTGCCGGTGCGCAACACCGTGCTGTTTCCGGGGCTGGTGCTGCCGATCACGCTTGGCCGGCCGAAATCGGTCGGCGCTGCGCAGCAGGCCGTGCGCGACCAGCGCCAGGTCGGCATTCTGCTTGCAGCGCGCCGCCGACGTGAACGATCCGACCGGGATCGACATGCACCGCATGGGCACGGTCGCCAATATCGTGCGCTATCTCACCGCGCCCGACGGCACCAATCATCTCGTCTGCCAGGGCGATCAGCGGTTCCAGATCGTCGAATATCTGAGCGGCTGGCCGTTCCTGGTCGCGCGCGTGCTTCGTATCCCGGAGTCCGACACCAAGACGCCGGAGATCGAGGCGCGCTTCGTCAATCTCAAGGCGCAGACCGTCGAAGCCATCCAATTGCTGCCGCAGGTGCCGCAGGATCTGCTCGCCGCGATCCAATCGATCGAGACGCCGTCGGAGCTTGCCGACCTCGCCACCGCTTACATGGATGTGAAGCCGGACGAGAAGCAGGAAATCCTCGAGACCGTCGACATCACCGCGCGCATGGACAAGGTGTCGCGGCAATTGTCGCACCGTATCGAGGTGCTGCGGCTGTCGCAGGAGATCGGCAAGCAGACCAAGGCGGCGCTCGACGAGCGCCAGCGCGAAGTGCTGCTGCGCGAACAGATGGCGGCGATCCAGCGCCAGCTCGGCGAAGGCGACGACGGCAAGGCGGCGGAGATCGCCGAGCTCGACAAGGCCATCGCCGATGCCGGCATGCCGAAAGAGGTCGAGGACCAGGCGCGCAAGGAATTGCGCCGCCTGCAGAAGATGCCCGAGGCGGCCGGCGAATACGGCATGGTGCGGACCTATCTCGATTGGCTGATCGAGCTGCCTTGGAAACTGCCCGAGGAAAAGCCGATCGACATCAACGAGGCGCGGCGCATTCTCGATGCCGACCATTACGGCCTCGACAAGATCAAGAAGCGCATCATCGAATATCTCGCCGTGCGCAAGCTCGCGCCGCAGGGCAAGGCGCCGATCCTGTGCTTCGTCGGTCCGCCCGGCGTCGGCAAGACCTCACTCGGCCAGTCGATCGCGCGCGCCATGGACCGCAAATTCGTCCGCGTCAGCCTCGGCGGCGTGCATGACGAGGCCGAGATCCGCGGTCACCGGCGCACCTATATCGGCGCGCTGCCGGGCAATATCATCCAGGCGATCCGCAAAGCGGGCGCGCGGGATTGCGTCATGATGCTCGACGAGATCGACAAGCTCGGCGCCGGCATCCAGGGCGATCCGGGTGCGGCTTTGCTCGAAGTGCTCGACCCGGAGCAGAACAACACGTTCCGCGACAATTATCTCGCGGTGCCGTTCGATCTGAGCCGCGTGGTGTTCCTCACCACGGCGAACATGCTCGACACCGTTCCCGGGCCGCTGCGCGATCGCATGGAGATCATCAGCCTCTCCGGCTACACCGCCGATGAGAAGCTCGAAATCGCCAAGCGCTATCTGGTGCGGCGGCAAATGGAGGCGAACGGGCTCAAGCCGGATCAAGTCGAGATCGGCGAAGACGTGTTGCACGACATTATCGCCAACTACACCCGCGAAGCGGGCGTGCGCGGGCTCGAGCGTCAGATCGGACAAGTGCTGCGCAATGCCGCGGTGCGCATCGCCGAAGGCGGTGCCGGACCGATCCGCATCGCGAAGACCGACGTCACGGAGATTCTCGGGCCGTCGCGCTTCGAGAGCGAAGTGGCGATGCGCGTCAGCGTGCCCGGCGTCGCGACCGGTCTCGCCTGGACGCCGGTCGGCGGCGATATCCTCTTCATCGAGGCGACGCGGATTCCGGGCTCAGGCCGGCTCATTCTCACCGGACAGCTCGGCGACGTGATGAAGGAAAGCGCGCAGGCCGCGCTCTCCATCGTCAAGAACCGCGCCGGCGCGCTCGGCATCGATGCGACGCGTTTCGAGAAGAGCGACATCCACATCCACGTGCCGGCGGGCGCGACGCCCAAGGACGGGCCGAGCGCGGGGGTTGCGATGTTCATGGCGCTGGTCTCGCTGATGACGGATCGCACCATTCGCAGCGATACGGCGATGACCGGCGAGATCAGTCTGCGCGGCTTGGTGCTGCCGGTCGGCGGCATCAAGGAGAAGGTTGTCGCCGCGCATTCGGCCGGCATCAAGCGCGTCATGCTGCCGGCGCGCAATCGCCGGGACTATGACGATATTCCGGAGACCGCGCGCAAGGAGATGGAGTTCATCTGGCTCGAGCGCGTCGAGGAAGCGGTCGCCAATGCCTTGGAGCCGAAGTCTGCATCCGACAAGGCTTCGGTAGAGAAGGCGGCTACGCCGCAGCTTGCGGGCGCGGAGGCGTAACGGCTAGTCGATCGGCGGCATATTGAGCGCGCGATCGACCAGCGCGCCGGCGCGCTTGAAATCGAAGTTGCGATAAAGGTTGAGCTTCGCCCCAAAGGACGGGCCGCCATAGAATTTCTCGTATTGCTGATGGCGGCTGCCGAATTCGGAGCCGAGAAAATCCCAAATCAGCCGCATCAGCTTGATGCGGCTTTTCGCGTCCGAAGTGCCTGAGCACATATAGCGCTCGATGTCGCTTAAGATTTCCGGATTGCCGAAGTCGGCGTCGGACGACGGCAAGGTGATGAAAGCGGAGCCCGCCATTTCGCGGATGAGTTCGAGCATCCGGCCGTTGAACTCCGACTGCATCGCGCTTGCGGCATAATACGCGGTACGCGACGGCCAGAACACGCCGTCCTCGATCGTCCCCATCGTCTCGTGCGCGTGCAGCATGGCCTCATAGATCGACACGAAAGCAACCAATTCGCCCATCATGATCGTCACAGCCGGATTGGCGATATTGCCGGTCATTTCGTTCATGCGCTGCGCCAGGCCCGCCATGAAGCGCAGCTTCGTGACATAGCGCGTCTGCGCCTGATGGTTGCCGAGCAGATGCGACGGCGTCTTGCGCCATTGATCGCGCGACAGTTCGACATTGCGATAGATGAAAACGTGTTCCCACGGCACGAACACGTTATCGAAAACGACGAAGCTGTCGGATTCATCGAACCGACTCGATAGCGGATAGTCGGCGGCGCGGCCGGCGCCGGAGAACGGATGCCGCGGATAAAGCTTGAGCCCCTCGGCTGAAACCGGCACGGCAAGGCAATTGGCGTAGTTCTCGTCGCCCGGCGGAAGCGGCTGAATGCAGCTCAAGTGGATGTAATCGGAAATTGCGCCGCCGGTCGCCAATTGCTGGGCGCCGGAAATGATAATGCCGTCGTCGCGTTCTTTGACCACGCCCGCATAGAGCGTCGGATCGCTCTGCTTATGTGCGGGTTTCGACCGATCGATCTGCACCGGTATGAGCGCGTAGCTGCAATAGATGTGGTTGTCACGCATGAACTCGTAGAACGCGACGAGATTGTCGGCGAACTGTTTTTGCCCGGCGCTGGCGAAGAATTGCGGGTTTGCCGCATAGCCGCAAAAGAAGCCCGCGACGTGATCGGGCGCGCGGCCCATCAGGCCGAAGGTCGCTTCCGCCCAGGTCTCCGAGAACAGGCGGCGGGCGCGCAGGTCGGCATGGTCTTTCGGTATCTGCCAGGCGCGATGCACCGGCGCGCCGGTCTTGGGCGAGGCAAACGTCATGCGCTCGCGCAAATCCGGCTGCGCTGCGATGTCATAGAGCGTGGCAATGGAGCGCGCGGCCTGGCGGAAAGCGGGATGCGTGGTGACGTCCTTGACCAGTTCGCCATCGACAAAGACCCGCCGCCCATCATTGAGCGAGCGGAGGTATTCGTCACCGGTCCGCATCGGCACCTCTCCAGCTGTTCAGCCGACAGTTCTAGCGCGCGTCCGGCGAAGCTGTCATCGGCCAAACTGCCTACCTGCTAATCCGTTGCCTATGCTTGCCAAATCCACCCGGCGCGGCTTTAAAGCCGTGGGCGGCAGGGAGGCCACAAAATGTTAAGAAGACTGATCTGCGCCGGAGCCGGATTGCTGGCGCTGTTCTGCGCGCTGGGGCCCGCCCGGGCCGATTACCCCGAGCGGCCGGTAACCATCGTGGTGGGCTTTCCGCCCGGCGGTCCGAGCGATGTGCTGGCGCGCGTGATCGCCAACAAGCTCGGCGAACTGCTCGGCCAGCCTTTTGTCGTCGACAACCGGCCCGGCGCCGGCGGCAATGTGGCTGGTGAGGTGGTGGCCCACGCCGAGCCTGACGGTTACACGCTCCTGATGGGCAACAATTCGATCCTCGCCACCAATGCAAGCCTTTATGCGAAGATCGGCTTCGACCCGATAAAGGATTTTTCGCCGATCAGCCTGGTCGGCTCGCAGGCCAATATCCTCGTGGTCAATCCCAACGTGCCGGCCAATACGATGGGCGAATTGATTGATCTCGCCAAGGCCAATCCGGGCAAGCTCAATTTTGCCTCGTCGGGTTTTGGCGCCGCGGCGCATCTCGCCGGCGAATTGTTCAAGACCATGGCGCAGATCGACATCGTGCACGTGCCCTATAAGGGCGCAGGGCCGGCTTTGCAGGATGTCATTTCCGGGCAGGATCAGATGATGTTTGCCACCGCCGCGTCTGTCGTCGGCATGATCAAGAGCGGACAGGTGCGGGCGCTTGCGGTGACCACGCTCAAGCGCACCGCGGTCCTGCCCGACATTCCGACCGTCGACGAACTCGGGCTGAAGGGATTTGAGGCGACAACCTGGCACGGCCTGGTCGCTCCTGAGGGCACACCGAAGGAGATTATTGCAACGCTGCACCGCGCCATCGTTGCGGCGCTCAACGATGCCGAGGTGCGGCGGTCGCTCACCGATCTCGGCGTCGAGATCATCGGCGATTCGCCGGAAGAGTTTTCCGCCTATATCCAGGCCGAAATTCCGAAATGGCGGGACGTGATCAAGGCCTCCGGCGCCGCGGCGCAATAACTGCCCGTCATTCCGGAAGCCGCGAAGCGGCTATCCGGAATCCATACTCACAGGTTTGATAGAACCTGCTCAGAGCTCACGCCGCAAGTTTCGTGCTTATGGATTCCGGGTTCGCGCTTCGCGCGCCCCGGAATGACGGCTTCATTTCGACGTAGCGCCCACCGCGCGCTCTGCTTGCCAATCCTTGCCGAGCCCGGCGCTGGTCGGGAATACCAGCGACTTGATCACGACCGGCACCGCGCCGGACGTATCGAGCATGGCGCCGATATCGATATAGTCGAACTCTTTGAGCTCGAGCCCGTCGACCGAAACGATGGGGACCTTGAGCTTCATCTCTTCGCGATAATGAATGCCGATCAGCCCGCCGACATCGCCGTCGCCGGCGAGCACGATCGGATGGCCGTGGGCGAGCACGGCTTCGAGCCCGGCGGCAACGCCTTTGCAGAAATTGTCGAGACGGCGGAACGTCGCCGAGCCGCGCCACGACACGAACACGGCGACCGGGCTTTCGCCGCTGCCGAGATCGAGCCGCTTGAGCGCCGATTTGATGGCGGCGGCCAGCGCCGCAGCATCGATCTCATCGTCGAGCGGCAGCGTCGGCGCGATCACCGGCACGTTGCGCAGCGGCAGCGTTTCCAAAGGCGAAACAAAGATCGTAGAGCCGGACACCTGCATCGTATATTGCGACGCGCCGATCACGGTAGCGCGGATGCGCGCATCAGGCCGCGCCAATGGCAGCCCGTCCTTGAGCCGCGTGCGCAGCTCAGCGGCGAGCTGCGGGCCGAGATCGCCGAACGCCTTGCTGTCGCCGCCGTAAATATATTCCGACACGCCGCCGGAAAAGCTCACATCGGAGATTTCGCCGCGATAGCTCAGCGGATCGAGGCGCAACAGATCGGCGCCGCCAGCGCGCGGTGAGCCGCCTCCGATCGCCTCGAACACACGGTCGGCCATGCATGCGGCGAGCGCGCGCGCCTGCTCCTCGTCGACGACAGTGCCGGGCGCAAGTTTCAGCCCAAGCTCTGAGCCGAAACGCCGGCCGGCTTCTTCCAACCGCACGATGCGGCGCGCATCGTCAAGCACGATCAGCCGCGCGCCGATATCGAGCGCGGTAACGTCAACGACTTTGCCTTCGGCACAGACTGCGATCTTCGCCGTACCGCCGCCGACATCGACATTGAGGACCGGCGCGTTGTTGCGGATCGAGCGAGCGGCGGCGCCCGAGCCGTAGGCGGCCATCACCAATTCCAGACTGTCGCCGGCGCTCACGGCCACCATGCGCCCGGCCTGGCGCGCAAATAATTCGCCGATGCGCCGCGCATTGCGCCGCCGCACGGCGACGCCGGTCAGGATCAGCGCGCCGGCATCGATCTCGTCGGGATCGATTTTGCCGTCCTTGTACTGGCGCTCGATAAAGGCGCCGAGGGCATCGGCGTCGATCTCGTCGTCGCCGCAATAGGGCGTGAGCAGAATGTCGGACTGATAGAAACTCTCGCGCTCGGTGACGACATAGCGACTGTCGAGCCGCTCCAGCACGATGCGCGAAAACACGAGATGCGAGGTCGACGAGCCGATATCGACGCCGACCGAGAGCACGCACAATTCGTCTTCTTCGCCGAAGGTGCGCCCCGTGCTCGAGAAAAAGATCCGCCCGCCGTCGTCGTCGCGCTGGGTTTCGTCGCTCATGCGCCGCCACTATTCTTTCGGCAGCAGTCCGCGATAATCCCGCTCGTAATATTCCGGCCGCATGCGGTTCTCGGCGCCGTCGCGCTTGAGCCGCTCGGTATATTCCTGGCGCAGGAACGGATCCTCCATGTAATAGGGGATCGCGGTGCCGCCTTCGGGAATATCCATCGCGGTATAGTCGGTGTGCTTCTCGCCGGGCGGCCCGGGCTCGCGGCCGGGATTATGCGGCCCGAACCAGGCGGTGAGGCGGAACGGCTCTTTCGAGGCGCCAAAATGCTGGTGATACCAGCGCGCGCCGCCGGGCGCCGCCGAGACCATGCCGAACTGCTCGTAATCGACGCGCTTGATCTGGTCGGCCTTGCCGTCCTTCCAGGGCGTAATGCCCAGATGCTCCGGCCATGTATAGGTGTAGCCTTTTCCCTTTAAACAGATCAGCACCGCTGCAGACGTGTGCGCATGCGCCTTGGAATAGTGGCCGTTCTCGTGCTGCGCGATCCAGAGATAAAACGAATTGCCGGTCATCAGCGGCTCGACGCGGCGATAGCCGGGCGAGCGGCGGTTATCCAGCGGCAGATCGCAATTGACGATGTCGGGAACGAAATTGGTGCGCCGCATGGCGAGCCCGCGCACCGGATCGGGCTCGATATCGTCCTTGTATTTGTAGAAGTCGTCGGCGCCGGAGAAGCGATCGCGGAACTGATAAGGGCAGTCGTAGATCGCGCCGACGTCGTTAATGAGATTCATGAGGTTCGGCGCGGTGGTGCCGCCGAGCAGCAGCGCTGGCGAAGAACTGGCATTGACGATGCGGTGCATCGCATTGACTGGAATCGAGAACAGCGAGCCCTTCTGCCATTCGAAAATATGGCGCTTGCTGTCGCCTTCGAGCCAGACTTCGGTCGAGCCGCGGCCTTCCACGACCAAATAGATCTCTTCATAGAGATGCTTTTCTGGATTCAGCGCGCCGGCGCCCGGCACTTCGACGACGTAAGAGCCCCATTTGCCTTCGGTGCCGTGCAGCTGAATGTAACTGCCGCGCCCGCCCATCCGCGCCCAGGGTTGCAGCGGCAGATTCTGGACCTTGCTGATGCCGATGTCGCGGTAGATCGGGATCTCCTCCAACTCCATGAACAGGTCATAGGGCGTCTTCGGCCGGTTGAACTTGCCGAAGCCCGCACGCTTGAAGCCCGACGGTTCATGCCAATGAACCTGACCGGTGATTTCGTGCATGACGGTGTCCTCTGCTGCTCGTTGTGATCGGCGGCGAGGACTGCGCGATGACGGGGGCTCAGCCGCGCTGCCATCCGTCGCGAGCATGACTGTCGCTCGATTGCTAAGGCTTTCGCCTCATGTAATACAAGGCGTGATGTACAATGCGCACTATGGCATTGCAACGGGCGGGGTTTCCGCAGGTTTACGGTCTGGTTATCGGGTGGAGGTTCCGTGTCGGCGGCTGTTGTTGCGCTTGTTTTTCACGATAAATCAGGATCGGCCAACCGTACGGTTCAGATCGAACATCTTGTGGTTGCCGGCTGGACCGGACGCGACAAAGCAGCCGTCGAAAAGCACATCGCCGAACTCGAAGCCATCGGGGTCAAGCGCCCGGCGACGACGCCGATCTTCTATCGGGCGTCGGCCGTGCGGGTGACGACGGATGATGCCATCGAAGCGCTTGGCAATGCGTCGAGCGGGGAAGCGGAATTCGTGCTGCTGCAGCACGGCGGCCGCCTCTGGGTCGGCACCGGCTCCGATCACACCGACCGCGAAGTCGAGAAATACGGCGTCTCCGTCTCCAAGCAGATGTGCGATAAGCCGATCGCCAAGGATTTCTGGGCCTATGACGAGATTGCGCCGCACTGGGACAGACTGATCCTGCGCGCGCACATTTCCGAAGGCAGCGAGCGCAAGCTCTATCAGCAAGGCGCGGTGACGGCGATGCTCGATCCGCTGGTGCTGATCGAGCAATTCGCCGGCAAGGCGGGCCTCGCCGAAGGAACGCTGATGTTCTGCGGCACGCTGGCTGCGCATGGCGGCGTGCGCGCCGCGGATGTTTTTGAGTTCGAGCTCGAAGACCCGGTGCTGGCGCGGAAGATTTCACATCGCTACCACACGGTGGCGCTGCCAGTTCTCGGGTAAATGGCTGGGCTGAATGAAGGAGACGCGTTATGCCAATGAACAAACCGCATCTTGAATTTCACAAGCTCGAGATGGACAAGGGCTGGGTGACGCCGCCCGGCTATCCGGCAGGCATCCAGCAAAAAGTTCTCGCGAGCGATCTCGACGAGACCAAAAAAATGGGCGGCCGCACGCGGCTCCTGCGCTTTGCGCCCGGCGTCTATACCACTGCACCCTTCGTGCATGATCACTGGGAAGAAGTTTATCTCGTCTCCGGCGATCTGATCGTCGGCAATGACGAGAAAGGCCATGGCGGCGAACCGTTCGAAGCGCCGACTTACGCGTGCCGTCCGCCCGGCGTCCATCACGGCCCGTTCAAGTCCGAGCACGGCTGCCTGCTCTACGAAATCCATTATTACGACGAGACCAAGAAATAACTTTTGAGGGCGCAAATGCCGGCAACCGATCAAACAAAGCCCGTGATGCGGCCGTATCTTGCGGCCGCGAAAAAATTCGCCGCTGGCGCCGATACGCCGCGGCAGTTTCTCGAACGTTCGCTCGAGCTGTTCGACCTGTGGGAGCCGCAGATCGGCGCCTTCGTTTGCACCAATCTGCCGGCAGCGCGCGCCACGGCGGACAGGTCGACCGAACGCTGGCGCACCGGCAAACCTTTGTCGGCGATCGACGGCATTCCGCTCGGCATCAAGGACATTATCGAGACGGCCGATATGCCGACCGAAATGGGCTCGCCGCTGTTTGCCGGCTGGCGCTCTGAAAAAGACGCCGCCAATGTGCGCGCGCTGCGCGACGCCGGCGCTGTCATTCTCGGCAAGACGGTAACAACCGAATTCGCGGCGTCCGAGCCGCGCGGCACCCGCAATCCGTGGAATACCGCGCATACGCCGGGCGGCTCGTCGAGCGGTTCGGCGGCCTCGGTTGCCGCCGGCATTGCCAGCGCCGCGCTCGGCACGCAGGTGATCGGCTCGACCATCCGGCCGGCGAGTTATTGCGGCTGTTTCGGCTTCAAGCCGAGCGTGAACGCGCTCAATCGCGAAGGCTGTCACGATTATCAGAGCCAGAGCGCTACCGGCATTCTCGCGGCTTCGCTCGAAGATGTCTGGCAGGTGGCCCATGAGATCGTCGCCCGTGTCGGCGGCGATGCCGGCACGCCGGGCCTGCAAGGGCCCGATGCGCTGCCGCCGCCGCGCAAGCCGCGCTGTCTCGCCGTGCTCGAAACCGCCGGATGGGACGGGGCGGCGGCTGTCGCCAAGGAGCGCCTCAACGAAGCGGTAGCGCGGCTGAAATCCGAAGGCGTCGAAATCCGCAGCCGGCACAATGACGACAAGGTCGCGGCACTCGAGACGGCGCTGCTCAATGCCGCGGAACTGTCGCATCGCTGCAATGGCTGGGAGACCCGCTGGTTCCTGCATTCCATGCGCGATCGTGACGCCAGCAAGCTCAGCCGCGCCATTCTGGATCGCGCGCAGAAATACGAGGACATGACGCTCGCCGATCACCGCGCCGATCTGAAAGAGCGGACGCGGGTGCGCGCGGTGCATGCCGAGCTTGCTGGCACCTGCGATGCCAGCATCACGCTCGCCGCGCCGGGCGGTGCGCCGGAAGGTCTCGCCTCGACTGGCAATGGCGAGCTTGCCATTCCCGCTTCGCTGCTTGGCGTGCCGGCTTTGTCGCTGCCGTTGTACGAAGTGGGCGGCATGCCGCTCGGTCTGCAGGTGATCGGCTATTTCGACCGCGACGCCGACGCCTTTGCCGTTGCGTCATGGCTGTTCGCATCGCTTAAGCCAAAGCGCTGAACGCCATGGGCGAGCCGAAGGACAATCTGCCGCCTTCGCTCGCGCGCTATCGCGGGGCGGCAAATCCGGCGCGCGGCTATCCCGATCTGCACGATCACGTTCTGGCGCTCTATCGTGCCGGACGCCTGGTCGTGGTCGACGAGCCGATCAACAAAGATAATGAAATGCATCCGCTGGTGCGCTGGCAATATCGCGGCGGCATTCCGGAAGCCGATCGCAAGGCCTTCCTGTTCACCCAGCCGACCGACGGCAAAGGCGCACACTACGATATTTCGGTGCTGGTGGCGGGGCTTGCCGCCAATCCCGACGTCTATCGCATTGGCTTTGGCCGGCCGCTTGCCGAAATCGGCGAAGCCTGGGTGAAGGCGCTCGCCGCGCCGCTCGCGCCGCGCGCCGTCGGCGACGCGCCGTGTCAGGAGGTCTGCATCACCGGCGACGATCTCGACAGACCGGGCAACGGCCTCGACGGCCTGCCGGTGCCGATCTCAACGCCCGGCTTTGACAATGCGCCGTATCTCTCGGCCGGCCATTACATCACCAAGGACCCGGACACCGGTCTGCAAAACGTCGGCAATTATCGCGGCCAGCTCAAAGCGCCGCGCCGGCTCGGCATGAATCCGTCAGTCGAACTGCGCGCCGGCATCTATGCGCATTGGCTCAAATACAAGGAGCGCGGCGAACCAATGCCGTGCGCGGTCGTGGTCGGCGCGCCGCCGCTGATTTCTTACGCCTCGGTGCAGAAAATGCCGGAGACGCTCGACGAGATCTGGGTCGCCGGCGCGCTCGCCGGCGAGCCGATCAATGTCGTGCGCGCCAAGACTGTCGATCTCTTGGTGCCGGCGGAAGCCGAGATCGTGATCGAGGGTTTCATCGACACCGAATTCCTGGAGCCCGAAGCGCCGTTCGGGGAGTCGCACGGCTACGTCAATCTGCAAGAATACAATGCTTTCATGAACGTCACCGCGATCACGCGGCGCCGCAACGCCATTCTGACCTCGTTCATCAGCCAAGTGACGCCGAGCGAGTCGAGTGTCATTCGCCGCGTCGCCATGGAGCCGGTCTTCCGGCATCACCTGCAATCGGTGCTCGCGGTCAAATCGGTCACAGCCGTCGCGATGCACGAGCCGCTGACCAGCCTCTATGCGGTGATCGGCATTCAGTTCGCGCGCGGCGCGCCGGAGACGGAAATCTGGCGCGCGCTCGACGGCGCCTCGACCTTGCATCGTTTCGCCGGCAAATGGATCATCGCGGTCGACGAGGACATCGATCCGCACAACGCCGACGCCTTGTTCTGGGCGATGTCCTATCGCTGCCAGCCGCAGCACGATCTTCTGGTCGTGCCGCACAAGCATCCGGGCCACGGGCCGCGCGGCCCGCGCGACGACGGTGAGACGGCGAGCGTTTTGATCAATGCAACGCTGAAGGGTACTTTCGCGCCGGTGGCGCTACCGCAGCGCGAATATATGGAACGGGCGAAGCTGATCTGGGAAAAACTCGGGCTGCCGGCGCTGAAACCGGAAAGCCCCTGGCACGGCTATGATCTCGGCTACTGGCCCGACGAACTGGCGCGCCAGGCGCGCATGGCTGCGGCAAGCGATTACTTTGCACTCGGCCGCGAAATGGGTAATCAAAGACGCAGAGACGTCGCGATGAACACGCCGGTGGAACGGGAGGAAGATAGAGAGCATAACGGAGACCCGTAATGCGGATGCTGCCTCGTATCGTTCCCTGCGTCGTTCTGACCGCGCTTGCCGCGGTTTTTTCGTTTCTCTGTTCGCGTCCTGCTCCGGCACAGGAGGCGAGTGGCAATCTTAAAGCCTGGCGCGACGGCGTCGTCGAGGCGAAAAGCGATGCCGGTTTTGTCTTCATGGCAAGCAAAGGCGGCTTTGCCGCCAAAGAAGGACTGGATCTCAATATGGTCCAGTTCAAGGGCGACGCGCTGGCGCTGCGCGGCATGCTCGCCGGCGAGCTTGAAAGCTACGAAGGCAATCCCGGCGCGCCGCTGCTCGCGGCGTCGCGCGGCGCCGATATCAAAATCATCGGCTGCTATTGGCCCGTGCTGACCAATGCAATTTTTGTGAAACAGGGGATTTCCTCCGTCGCGGATCTCAAGGGTAAGGTCTTTGCGATTTCCAGTCCGGGCGCCCTGCCTGATTTGTTCGCGCGCGTCGTGCTGCAGCAAAACAATCTCACCGATAGCGACGTGAAGTTCGCCGTCATGGGTAGTGATGCCGACCGCTTTCGTGCGCTGACGGCAGGCATCGCCGATGCTGCGGTGATCTCGACGGAGTTCGCGCCGATTGCCGAGCAGCAGGGACTGAAGATTCTGGTCCATCCGCACGACGCGGCGCCGAACTATCTGCGCTTTTGTATCTACACGTCGAGCACGGTGCTCAAGCAGCGCCATGACGACGTGGTGCATTTCCTGACCGCCGAGATGAAGGCGCTGCGCTATGCGCTTGCCAATCGCGACAAGGTTCTCGATTTGACGCGCCAAGTCACCGATGCGAAGCCGGACGATCCGCGGCCGGGCTATATTTTCGATGAAGTGACCAAATACTCCGCGATCGACCCGGCAATGCCTATTCCGCTCGAAAAGCTCGACTGGCTGCAGGATCTTTTGGTGAAAACCGGAAATCTCTCGACCAAGATCGACGTCAAGACCATCGTCGACGACGGCCCGCGGCAGGAGGCCGTGGCGCAAATCGGAAAGTGAGACGAGCCGGAAGGTAAAACCAGCCGGCAAGTCGAAATGCCCCCTCCCCGCAGAAGGGAGGGGGACACAACAGTGAGGAAACGCATGCGGTACATCGACGCCTTCAATCATTTTTTTCCCAAGCGCTATTACGAGGCGTTTCTCGAGACGCCGGCCGGCTCGAAGGATATCGGCAAGCGCATGCGCGGCATTCCGGCGCTGCACGACGTCGACTTGCGCAAGCGCGTCGTCGAACAGTTCGAGAATTACGCGCAGGTGCTGTCGCATGCTTTGCCGCCGATCGAGCGGGTCTGGGGGCCGGACAAGTCGCCGGATATGGCCAAGATCGCCAATGACGGGCTTGCCGAGGTCGTCGCGCAGAACCCGAAGCATTTCTTGGGCTGGTCGGCGCTGTTGCCGATGAACGCGCCCGAGGCTGCCGCGAAAGAGGCCGAGCGCGCACTCGCAAACGGCGCCAATGCCGTGCAACTCTGCACCAATGCCAACGGCATTCCGCTCGATGAGCCGCAATTCCTCCCGGTGTTCGAAGCGATCGCCAAATCCGGCAAGCCGATTTTGCTGCATCCCGCACGCACCCGCGAGATGCCCGATTTTCCGACCGAGAAAGTATCGAAATACGAGATTTGCAGCGTGCTCGGCTGGCCTTACGAGACCGGCGTGACCCTGGCGCGGCTGATCTTCTCCGGGATCATGGACCGCTTTCCCGATCTTAAAGTCATCGCGCATCACCTCGGCGGCGTCGTGCCTTACCTCGAAGGCCGTGTCGGGCATTCCTTCGATCAGCTTGGCGTGCGCACCTCGGACGAAGATTATGGCGCGATCCTCAAATCGTTGCGGAAGCGCCCGTTCGATTATTTCAAGGACTATTACGGCGACACCGCAATGGAAGGCGCGCGTGCCGCGACCGTCTGCGGCATCGATTTCTTCGGCGCCGATCATGTGGTGTTCGCGTCCGATTGCCCGTTCGATAAGGAAAAAGGCCCGGGCTATATCCGCGACACGTTGAAGGTCCTCAACGCGATTACGCTGACAGACGCGGATCGCGAGAAGATATTCTATCGCAACGCGCAAAAGCTGTTCGGCATCGCGTAAGGCCGTCTCGTCTCGTTCCAAGAAAATGGCAGTAGACACTTCGGCCGGCGCCGTAGCGACGGCCGCAGAAACCTGGTGTGTTCGGCCGGCGCATCTCCCATATCAGTCGCAGCAGCACGGGACATGATTTGGAGATGTCATGCACGCCAGTTTACAGCCTCCTGCGTCGCAGCAAGTCCGCGATAACCGTGCGCTGAAGCCACAGTTCAAATGGGCGAAGCCGTTGACGCTCGCCGCCATGAGTCTCGGTTATGGCGTCGTCCAGCTTGACGTCACCATCGTCAATACCGCGCTGAACAGCATCGGCTCAGCACTCGGCGGCGGCGTATCCGAACTGCAATGGGTCGTCAGCACCTACACGATTGCGTTTGCGGCGCTCATTCTGACCGCCGGCGCCCTGGGCGATCGCCTGGGCGCGAAGAATATCTTCATGGCCGGCTTTAGCGTATTCACGGCAGCGTCGCTGGCTTGCGCTCTGGCGCCGAGTGCAGCAACGCTGATCGCGGCGCGCGCGGTACAAGGTATCGGCGCTGCGATCCTGGTGCCGAATTCACTGGCGCTGCTCAATCACGCCTATCCCGACGCCAAGGAGCGCGGCCGCGCCGTGGCGATGTGGGCGGCCGGCGCGAGCCTTGCGCTCACCGCTGGGCCCTTTGTCGGCGGCGCGCTGATTGCCACTGTGGGCTGGCGCAGCATCTTTCTCGTTAATCTGCCAATCGGGATCGCTGGGCTGTGGCTGACCTGGCGTTATGCGACCGATACCGCGCGCGCCGCGCACGAGCTCGACCTGCCGGGGCAGGTGGCGGTGATCGCCGCACTCGGTGCGCTGGCGGCTGCGATCATCGAAGGCGGCCGTCTCGGCTGGAGCAATAGCTGGGTGATCGCAGGTTTCGCGGCGTTCGTTGTCGTTGCGGCGCTGTTCGTCGTCCAGGAGCGCTGCGCGCACGCGCCGATGTTGCCGCTGTCGCTGTTCACTCATCGCATGTTTGCGCTGATGTCCTTGCTCGGTCTCCTGGTCAATATCGCGGTTTACGGATTGCTGTTCGTGTTCAGCCTGTATTTCCAGGAGATCAACGGTCTGTCGCCGCTCATGACCGGCTTTGCCTTCGTGCCGATGATGGCCGTGGTGTTTCCGGTCAATCTGCTGGCGCCGCGGCTTGCGGAGCGGATCGGCGCGCGAGCGGTCATCGCCATCGGCGCGTCGATCTCGGCCGCGGGCTGCATTGCGCTGCTCGGCATCGCGCCGGGCACGAGCTACTGGGTGATCGGACCACAGCTTGTCGCCATCGGCGGCGGACTTGGCCTCCTCGTGCCGCCGATGACATCGACGCTGCTCGGCAGTGTCGAGAAATCCCGCTCGGGCATCGCCGCCGGCGTTCTCAATTCGGCGCGGCAAACCGGCAGTGCGCTCGGCGTGGCGCTGTTCGGCTCCTTTATCGGCCGGAGCGATACGTTCCTGCTCGGCACCCGCGCCGCGCTGGTCGTCTCGGCGGTGCTGCTGGTCGCGGCCGCAGTCTCAATGGCGTTCGGCCGACCCAAGTCTAAATAAAAAGTCGAAATAAAACGTCAGCGCTCGTCGGTGACGCGGGCGCGCAATGTGCCGATGCCGGAAATTTCCACTTCGAGCGCATCGCCGGGCTTCATCCATAGCGGCGGCTTGCGGCTGTGGCCGACGCCTTCCGGTGTGCCGGTGGCGATCACATCGCCCGGCGACAGCTGTGTGAAGTCCGAGCAGAAGGCGATGATCTGCGGAATCGAATAGATCAGGAGATCGGTCGGCGAGTGCTGGACTTGCGTGCCGTTGAGCCGGGTCGTCAGCGTGAGCCGGTTCGGATCTGGAATTTCATCGGGCGTGACCAGCCACGGCCCAAGCGGTCCGGTGCCGGGAAAATTCTTGCCCGAAGTGACGGAGAACTTCTGGTAGTCGCGCACGCTACCGTCGACGAAGCAGGTATAGCCCGCGACATGGTCGAGCGCCTGCTCGGCCTTGATGTGGCGCGCCGCCTTGCCGATGACGATGGCAAGCTCGCCTTCAAAGTCGAAATCGTCCGAAACGGTCGGCCGGATCAACTCGCCGTCATGGCCGACCAGCGTGTCGGTAAAGCGGATGAACATGCTCGGTTGCTTGGGCAATTCGCGCCCGGTCTCGGCGGCATGCGAGCGGTAATTGATCCCGGCGCAAAGGATCTTTTGCGGGTTCGGGATCACCGGCAAGAATTTTATCGCGCTGAGCTTGCGGTCGGGCGTGGCATTCCTCACCGCTTCATGCATCGCCGCCATTGCGCCGGCTGCGAGCGCCGCGCGCAAATTCGGCTGACCAACCTTCTCGTTGAGCGTAATGACGCCGTCGCCGACCGCTGCGCCAAAGAATTCCTTGCCGCCGGCCGTGAAACTTAGGAGCTTCATTGGATAATCCGGATTTCAAATTCGCGATGGGCGAACCGGCCCATCGCGTTGCTTGTCTGTCGCACTCAATAGCGCAAAACGGCCAAGATCAGAACCTGTTTCAAAACTTGATCATGCCGGCCTTGGTCAGCGTCGTTTTCGCCGATAGCAAAGGCGCATTGAGAAACGTATAGGCGGTGGAGAGATCGGCATAGGGATCGACGGCCGACATGCCGTCGACCGGCACGATGACGTTCATGCCGCGAAACGCCGCGCCCGCCGCGGTAAACAGCACGGCGCCGTTCGAGGCGGTGCCGGTGACGATGACGGTCTGGATGCCTTTGTCCTTGAGAATTTTCGCCAGATCGGTGTTGATGAACTTGTCGGGCCCGGCCTGCACCCACGGCTCATCGCCGAGCGGCGCGACATCGGGCATGACGTCGGCCGTCGTCGAATTGGCGATGATGCTGTAGACGATCGACACCTTTGCCGCGCGCGCATCGGCGAGAAGCTTTTTCATTGTCGGCAGGCTTGCGGTGCAGGCCGGCCGCTTGCCGCAATTCTGGCTCATGAAATCGAGCATCAACAGCGCGGTGGTTTTGGGATCGACCGTCACCTCTTTCAGCGTGGGCGGCGCTGGCGCCGGCACCGAAGCCCATTTGTCGACGATGGTTTGCGCGGCGGCCGGTCGGATCGACGGTCCAGCCAAGAATGCATTCACGAGTGCGCCGAGCGCGATCACGGTCATTGCAGTCAAGTTACGGCGTTGCAGCATGATCATTTCCTCTTTCGCTTCCCCCGCTCACTAAACGCAATAGCGCAGAATTATTCCGCGCACGACGTAGAATATTTGTGTCAGACTGACGGCGTTTCGTAGCGGGCGCACGATCCGCAGCGAGAAGTTGTGGGACACCAGGGAAGGGGATAATGGACATCAAGGTCGACAGGAAAGCGATCGCCGAGGCTTCACAAAAGCTGCGGAATTGGGGACGCTGGGGCAAGGACGACCAGGTCGGGACGCTCAACCAAGTCACCCCGCAGGACATCGTCAAGGCGGCGAGCCTGATCCGCACCGGGAAGGTTTTCGCGCTCGGCATTCCGCTCGACGCCAAAGGCCCGCAGAACGGTCTGTTCGGCGGCCGCTTCAATCCGATCCATCAGATGCTGGCGACCGGCACCGATGCGGTGGCCGAGCGCCAGGACTGGAACAAGATCCGTTATGCCGACGACACGCTGATGCTGTGCGTGCAGGGCGCCACTCACTGGGATGCGCTCGGCCATGTGTTCTACGAGGACACGGCCTACAACGGCTACGATGCGCGATTGATCGATTCCAAGGGCCTCAATGTGCTCGGCATCGAGCATTCCAAGAACAAGATGGTCGGCCGCGGCGTGCTGCTCGACATCGCGCGCTTTCGCGGCGTGAAATGGCTGAAGGACGGCGAGAGCATTGCCAACGACGAGCTCGACAAGTGCGCCAAGCAGCAGAACGTTTCCGTCGGCCGCGGCGACTTCGTCATTATCCGCACCGGGCAGATGGAGCGTTGTCTCGAAGACGGCGAATGGGGCGGCTATGCCGGAGGTGACGCGCCGGGCGTCAAATTCGAGAATTGCTACTGGTGCCAGGACAAGGAGATTGCCGCGATCTGCACCGACACCTGGGGTGTCGAAGTGCGGCCGAACGAGACCAAGGACGCCAACCAGCCATGGCACTGGGTGGTGATCCCGGCCATGGGGCTGTGCATGGGCGAGATTTTCTATCTCAAGGAACTGGCCGAGGATTGCGACGAGGACGGCGTCTACGAATTCTTCTTCTGCGGCCCGCCGCTCATCATCACCGGCGGCACCGGCTCGCCGATCAATCCGCAGGCGATCAAGTGACGCCGCGGGCGACATCATGGACAATGGAATCTGGGCGACGTGGTACGACCTCGAGGATGGCACGCGCGATCGCTTTCTCGACTGGCTGCACGCCGATTACCTGCCGGCTTTGAAGCAGCGGCCCGGCTATGCCTGGGTCGCGCATTACCGCAACGAAGTCGGCGGACCCGCGATGCGCCATCTCGGGCAAGACATCCTGGCGCGGCCCGACGAAGACGTCGGCAGCGGCACGCAGTTTCTTATGCTGGTGGGTGCGGCGTCGCCGCATGTTTTCCTGGCTCCGTCGGTGATCGAGCCCGAGATTTCGCCGCAGTTTCGCGAGATGCTTGCACTGCGCCGCGGCCTGCGTACCGCGATCTTTGCCGAGGAGGCGCGCGTAAGCGGGCCTGCGGCGCGGTCCAGGCCGCCGGGAACGACACCCGCGCCGGGAATCCAAATGGGCAGCTTTCGCGTGCGCAGCCTCGAAGAGGAATTCGATCTCGGCTGCTGGTACGCGCAGTATCGCCTGCCTTATATGGCGCAGGCGCCCGGCAGCGTAGGGACGCGCAAGCTGTTGTCCGTTGCGGGTTGGGCGAAGCACTCCATCCTTTATGAGTTCACGTCGCTCGAAGCCCGCTTGAAGAACTTCGAGGAGCCCCATGAATCGCTGAGCGCTGATCCGAAGGAATGGACCGGACGTGTCGTGCGCTACACTATCCACGCGCCCGGGTCGCCCTTTGTGGGCACTCGGATCTGGCCGCCGGTGGCCGATCGGCAGCTTTCGTAGATGTTAATTCGCTAAGGAGACCCCGATGGCCCGCTATCTCAAACGCGGAATGGATGCGAGCGCGATCAAGGAAGCCGACGCCAAGGTGCGAGAGACCGTCGAGCGTATCCTCGCGGATATCGAGGCGCGCAAGGATGCCGCGGTGCGCGAGTTTTCGGAACAGTTCGACAAGTGGTCGCCGCCATCCTTCAAGCTGACGCCGGCCGAGATCGAACGCGCAATCGCCCAGGTCAAGAAGCGCGACCTCGACGACATCAAATTTGCTCAAGCTCAAGTGCGCAATTTCGCGCAGAAGCAAAAAGAGACGATGCGCGATCTCGAAGTCGAAACACTGCCCGGCGTCGTGCTCGGTCACAAGAATATCCCGGTCAATTCGATCGGCTGCTATGTGCCGGGCGGACGCTATCCGATGGTCGCTTCGGCGCATATGTCGATCGTCACCGCGCGCGTCGCCGGGGTGAAGCACATCATCGCCTGCGCGCCGCCGTTTCACGGCGGCCCCCACCCGGCCATTGTCGCGGCGATGCATTTTGGCGGCGCCGACGAGATTTTCGTGCTCGGCGGCGTGCAGGCGGTTGCCGCGATGGCGCTCGGCACCGAGACTATCGCACCGGTCGATATGATCGTCGGGCCGGGCAATGCCTATGTCGCCGAAGCCAAGCGGCAATTGTTCGGCCGCGTCGGCATCGATCTTCTGGCCGGCCCGACCGAGACACTGGTGATCGCGGACGAGTCGGTCGACGGCGAAATCTGCGCCACCGACCTGCTCGGCCAGGCCGAGCACGGCCCGACGTCTCCCGCGATCCTCCTCACCAATTCGGAAAAGCTCGCCCGCGACACGATGCGCGAGATCGAGCGGCTCCTCAAAATCCTGCCGACCGGGGAGATCGCCGGCGAGGCTTGGGCCGATCTCGGCGAAGTCATTGTCTGCGACGACGAGGCCGAAATGGTGCGCGAGGCCGATCGTATTGCGTCGGAGCATGTGCAGGTGATGACGCGCGATCCGGACTATTTCCTCAACAACATGAAAAATTACGGCTCGCTGTTTCTTGGGCCGCGCACCAATGTCGCCTATGGCGACAAGGTGATTGGCACCAATCACACGCTGCCGACCAAGAAGGCGGCGCGCTATACCGGCGGGCTGTGGGTGGGAAAATTCCTGAAGACCTGCACCTATCAGAAAGTGCTGACTGATGCGGCGAGCGCCATGATCGGCGAATATGACTCGCGGCTATGCATGCTCGAAGGCTTTGTCGCGCATGCCGAGCAGGCCAATATCCGCGTCCGCCGCTACGGCGGCCGCAACGTGCCCTACGGCGAGGCGGCGGAGTAACGTGCCGACGGTCGATCTCGCCAAGACCCCGAGCTTCCGTCTCGACGGCAGACGCGCGCTGGTCACCGGCGGCGGCCGCGGCATCGGGCTTGCCGCGGCGTCGGCTTTGGCCGAGGCCGGCGCGCACGTGACCATCGCGGCGCGGACAAGATCCGAGATCGAGGAGGTAGCAGCAGCGCTGCGCGGGCGCGGCCAGGAGGCCGACACCCTCGCGCTTGACGTGACCGATGTCGAAGCGGCGCGAAAAGCCGTCGCCGCCGTCGCGCCGTTTCAGATCCTGGTCAATAACGCCGGCATAAATCGGCCGGCTTATCTGCCCGAGGTCAAGGTCGAGGATTTCGATGCGATCTTTGCGCTCAATGTCCGCGCGGCGTTTTTCATGGCGCAGGCCGTGGCGCTGCGCCTAGTCGAAGCAAAATTGCCCGGCTCGATCATCAATATGTCCTCGCAGATGGGCCATGTCGGGGCCGCGCGCCGCACCGTCTATTGCGCGTCCAAGCACGCCATGGAAGGGTTCACCAAGGCCATGGCTGTCGAGCTCGCCCCGCATAATATCCGCGTCAACAGCATCGGCCCGACATTTTTGGAAACGCCGATGACGCGCCCGTTCTTCGAAAACAAGGCGTTTCGCGACGAGGTGCTGTCGAAGATCAAGCTCGGCCGTCTCGGACAACTTGAGGAAATTACCGGTGCTATCGTCTTTCTGGCGTCGGACGCGTCCTCGCTGATGACCGGCTCGGCGCTGGTACTCGACGGCGGCTGGACTGCGGAATAGGCGAGAGGAAATAATGCGCGCATTGGCATTCGGTCTGTTGGCATTGTTGTTGTTGCCGGTACTCGCGCGCGCCGACGACGCCGCGTTGCGCAAAGAGATCGTTGGTACCTGGGATCTTGTCTCCGTGGTTTACGAGGATCAGGCGACCAAGGAGCGCACATCGGTCTACGGCGAGCATCCGCGCGGCGTTCAGATCGCCACGCCGGAAGGCCGCTGGCTGGCGCTGATGACCGGAGAGAACCGCCCGATTCCCAAGACCGACGAAGACCGGGCGCAGGCGCTGAAGACCATGATCGCCTATACCGGCCGCTATCGTGTCGAAAACGGCAAGGTCGTCACCAAGGTCGAGGCGGCATGGAACGAGGCTTGGGTCGGCGGCGAACAGGTCCGCGAAATCAAGATCGAGGGCGATAAACTTTACATCGAAAGCCCGCCGATGCCGCATCCCAACATCAATAATAAGATCGTGCGGGTGATCGTCGAATGGCAACGCGAAAAGGACTGAAACAAAAGACGCCAAGACCTGGGACAAAAAATGGTCACGGGTCTTTTCTAGCATCGGGAACTATTGCGACCGCGCCGCATTAGTTAGTGTTTGACTCTGCCTATTGCGGACGGCGCCATTGTGGGGAAGCCAATATGCACCTTTCCAATCAAAGCCTTCTGGTTATTCTGATTGTCGGCATTGTCGCCGGCTACCTCGCTGGCCGCATCATGGAAGGCGGCGGCTTCGGCCTGATCGGCGATCTGATCGTCGGCTTGATCGGCGCTTTCATCGGCGACTGGTTGTTGCCGCAACTTGGAATTCATCTCGGATCGGGAATTATCGAGCTGATTGTGAATGCCCTCATCGGCGCGGTCATTCTTCTGTTCGTGCTGCGTCTCATCGGCGGACGGGGGCCAAGACCGCGCTGGGGCCGGCGTTGGTAGACGTTGCAATTTCGTCTAAAAACCGACGCTTGAAGTTCATGAGGCCCCGTTGCTTGCGCCCTCTATGGCGACAACGCATTGCTTTAATACCTTGAGGTGGTATCGGGCCGCGGCTGAAGGCGATATGCTACCCACGTTGGGACGCAACGTGAGCGTTGGCTCACGGCGACAAATGTGAGTGGAGACTCGCATGACAACTCTGACGATCAATGGTCGAAGTGTAACTTTCGACGCCCCCGACGACATGCCGCTGCTCTGGGTGCTGCGCGACGTGCTCGGCATGACCGGCACGAAATTCGGCTGCGGCATCGCGCAATGCGGTGCTTGCACTGTTCATATCGACGGCAATCCGGTGCGCTCCTGCCTGCTGCCGGTCGGCTCGATCGGCGCCAAGGCTGTGACCACGATCGAGGGTATCGGCGCCAGCGAGGCCGGCGCCAAAGTGCAAAAGGCCTGGCTCGATCTTGAAGTCATCCAGTGCGGCTATTGCCAGTCCGGCCAGATCATGTCGGCGGCGGCTTTGCTCGCTGCCACGCCGCAGCCGGATGACGCCGATATCGATGCGGCGATGGCCGGCAATATCTGCCGCTGCGGCACCTATGTGCGTATCCGCGAGGCGATCAAGCGCGCCGCGGGCGAAGTCTAGGGAGGCGGTGATGTATCGAATCGAAAATAGCACAAGCTCTCCATCGCGCCGCACGCTGCTCAAGGCCGGCTTGGCCACAGGCTTTACGCTCGCCTTCTATCTGCCCGTCTGCGCGACAAACGAGCCAGAACAGGCCCCGGATACGAGCGCCGGCCAATTCGCACCCAATGCTTTCATCCGCATCGATCATGCCGGCAAGACCACGCTGGTCATGCCGCAGGTCGAGATGGGGCAGGGCACTTATACGGCGATTCCAATGATCATTGCCGAAGAGCTCGATGCCGACTTCGGCAAGATCGAGCTCAAGCACGCGCCGCCGAACGAGAAGCTCTATGCCAATCCGATGCTCGGGGTGCAGGCCACCGGCAATTCCAATTCCATCCGCGCGTTCTGGAAGCCGCTGCGCCTGGCAGGCGCCGCGACGCGCGCGATGCTGGTGCAGGCCGCGGCCCGGCAATGGCAGGTCGATCCGGCAAGTTGCACCGCCGCGAATAGCGTCGTCACGCATGCCGCGAGCGGGCGCTCGCTCGGTTATGGTGACCTGGCTGATGCGGCCGCCGCAATTGCGGTGCCGCAGGATCCACCGCTGAAGGATCCAAAAGACTTCACGCTGATCGGCAAGCCGCTCAAGCGCCTCGACACGCCGAAGAAGACCAATGGCTCGGTAATCTACGGCATCGACGCCATGCTTCCGGGAATGAAATTCGCCACGCTCGCGGCCTGTCCGGTCTTTGGCGGCAAAGTCGCGAAAGTCGATGACAGCGCGGCCAAGTCCCTTCCCGGCGTGCGGCAGATCGTCGTGCTCGATGACGTCGTTGCCGTCGTCGGCGATCACATGTGGGCCGCCAAGAAGGGGCTCGATACGCTCAAGATCACCTGGGACGAAGGGCCCAACGCCAAGATCAATTCGGCTGATATCTGGGAAGCTCTGCGTGCCGCGAGCAAGAAAGACGGCGTGGTCGCGAAATCGGTCGGCGACATCGCCAAAGGCTTGGCGCAAGGCGAGAGGTTCGATGCCGAGTACGAAATGCCGTTCCTGGCGCATGCGACCATGGAGCCGATGAACTGCACGGTGCATGTGACGCCGGATTCATGTGAAATCTGGATCGGCACGCAAATCATGGCGCGGGTGCAGGAGTACGCCGCCAAGGCGGCAGGCCTGCCGATCGAAAAGGTCACGGTGCATCAGCACCTGCTCGGCGGCGGCTTCGGCCGGCGGCTTGAGCCGGACATGGCCGAGAGTGCCGTGCACATCGGCAAGCATGTTGATGGACCGGTGAAAGTGGTGTGGACGCGCGAAGAAGATATCCAGCACGACGTCTATCGCCCGGCCTATCGCGACGTGATTTCCGCGACTTTGTCGGACGGTAAGATCGCAGCCTGGAAATATCGCGTCAGCGGCTCTTCGGTGATGGCACGCTGGCTGCCGGCGGCGGGCTTTCAGAACGGCATCGATATCGATGCCGTGGATAGCGCCGTAGATATGCCCTACGACATCCCCAACAAGCACGTTGAATACGTGCGGGCCGAGCCGCCGGCGGTACGGACCGGGTTCTGGCGTGGCGTCGGACCGAACAATAATGTCTTCGCCACCGAATGTTTCATGGACGAATTGGCGCGTAAGGCCGGCAAGGACCCGGTCGAATTCCGGCGCAGCATGCTCGACGGTAATCCGCGGCTAAAGGCGGCGCTCGACCTTGTCGCGGAGAAATCCGGCTGGGGTCAGCCGCTGCCAGCGCGCGCCGGACGCGGCGTCTGTGTGCAGCCATCGTTCGCCAGCTTCATCGCCACGGTGGTCGAGGCCGAGGTCGACGAGCATGGCGAGGTGCACCTGCGCCGCGTTACGTCGGCGGTCGATACCGGCATTGCGGTCAATCCCGACATTATCGTCGCGCAGTTGCAGGGTGGGTTGGTCTTCGGACTGACCGCGGCTTTGTGGGGCGAAATCACCGTCGAAAACGGCCGCGTGCAGCAGTCGAACTTCAACGACTACCGCATGCTGCGCATCGATGAAGTGCCGAAGATCGAGGTCCATATGATCAAGAGCGGCGAGAATCCGGGCGGCATCGGCGAGACCGGTGTAGCGGCGGGCCCGCCCGCTTTGCGCAACGCCATCTATGCCGCGACCGGTGTTGCGTTGCGTCGTCTGCCGATCGATCGCAAGGCGATCGCCATCGCCAACAAGGCGTGAGTGTCATGCGCAGAATCTGGATCGTTATTCTGCTCATCTTGATCGTCGCCGGCTTCATCGGCTGGCGGCAATTCAATCCCGGCCCACTGGCTTTTGCCGGGGGCTCCACCGTTGCGCTGGCTGACTACAAAGACGCTAATCCGACCGGCGTTCCCGCGAGCCTTGCCAGTGCCGATGCGGTCAAGCGCGGCGAATATCTGGCGCGCGCCGCCGATTGCATGGTCTGCCACACCGCGCAGGGCGGCCAAGCCTATGCCGGCGGGCTCGCAATCCCGCTGCCGTTCGGGACGATCTACACGACCAATATCACGCCGGACAAAGACGCCGGCATCGGCAATTACAGCGATCAGGATTTCCTCAATGCCGTGCAGCGCGGCATCCGCAAGGACGGCACCCGGCTTTATCCGGCCATGCCCTATCCGTCCTATACCTACATGACGGATGCGGATGCGCTGGCAATCAAGGCCTATCTGTTTAGCCTGCCGGCGGTGCATCAGGCCAATCGCGACGACACGCTGACCTTCCCGTTTAATCAGCGCTGGTCGATGGCGTTCTGGTCGTTCTTTTTCAACGCCGATGCGCGCTTTGCGCCGAACACGTCGCAGACGCCGCAATGGAATCGCGGCGCCTATCTTGCCGAAGCGCTGGCGCATTGCGGCGAATGCCACACACCGCGCAACTTGGCCTTCGCGCTCGATAACCGCAAGAAATTCGCCGGCGCGGTGACCGCGGGCTGGCACGCCTACAATATCACTTCCGACAAGGGCACCGGCCTCGGCGCCTGGAGCGACGACGAAGTTTTCGATTATCTGGCCCACGGCCATGCCTCGGCCCGCGGCACGGCCGCAGGCCCGATGGGCGAAGCGGTGGATGAAAGCTTCAGCCAGATGGCGCCTGAGGACATTCATGCGCTGGTCAGCTTCGTCCGCAGCGTCCCGCCGGTCGCGTCGCGCGATCTGCCGGCAACGCTGGCGCCGCCGGCTCCGGCGTCGCCGAAAGACAATGCGGTGGCCGCGAACGCGCTCGGCAAGAAGATATTCCAGGAGGCCTGCGTCAGTTGCCACAACTGGACCGGGGTGAGCGCGATCACGCCTTATGCCACGATCGCCGGCGCGCGAGCGGTCAACGACCCGGCGGCAACGAATGTCGCGCAGATCGTGATCTCCGGCACGCGGCGCAACGAGCCGCAAGGCGTGGTTTCGATGCCGGCCTTCGGCAGTATCTTCTCCGATACCGAAATCGCTGCCGTCGCCAATTACGTCACGGCGCGCTTCGGCAGCGAGAAATCCGCGGTGACCGAGAGCGACATCGCGGCGCTGCGCAAGCAGACGTCGCGCTAGCGGCGGCGCGCCAGAGAAAAATTCGGTCGGTTTGAATCATCCGCTCGTCCCCGCGAAAGCGGGGACCCAGTTGGATCTAACAAACTTGCGCATACTCCCTCTGGATTCCCGCTTTCGCGGGAATGAGCGGAGTTTTGATGTAAAGCGGCCGGCTCTAGAATGGTTTCTTCAAGACTTCCGGATTGAGGCAGCTCACCGGCGGCTTGCCCTCGATCAGCGCGATGGTGTTGTCGACCACGACATGCGCCATGCCCTCGCGGAGCGACAGGACGGCGCTGCCGAGATGCGGGGTCAGCACCGACATTGGGCAGCGCGACGAGTTCGGGCGACACGTCCGGCTCGTGCTCGAACACGTCGAGGCCGGCGCCGGCGATCTTGTTTTCCTTGAGCGCGCGGACCAAAGCTGCTTCGTCGATGACTGGCCCGCGCGAGGTATTGATGACGAAAGCCGTCGGCTTCATCAGGGCAAATTGCCGGTCGCTCATCAGGTGGTGCGTCTCGTTCGAGAGCTGCGGATGCAGCGACACGAAATCGGCCTCACGCAACAGATCGTCGAAGCCGCGATAGCCGGCGGCGAACTTCGCTTCTTCTTCCGCCGGCAGCCGGCGCGGATCGGTGTAGATAATATTCATATCGAAGCCACGGCCGCGCCGCGCCATGGCCTGGCCGATGCGGCCGAAGCCGACCAGGCCCAGCGTGCGGCCGGTGACCGCCGCACCAGCCAAGTGATTGGACTGCGAGCCCGGATAGACGCCGCTCCGGAACAATCTGTCACCGAGCGCGATATTGCGCGCTACCGCGAGCAACAGCCCGAAGCCGATATCGGCGGTGGCGTCGGTGACGATCGCCGGGATATTGGTCACCGGAATGCCGCGCCGCGTCGCCTCGGCAAGGTCGATGCGGTCTTGCGTGATGTTCATCGACGACACCGCCTTGAGCTCAGGATTGGCGGCGAGCACCTCGGCATCGACAGTGTCGTGCAGCAGCGACAGCAGAATGTCGCAGCGCTTCACCGCCGCGACGAGCTTCGCCTTGTCGAGGACGCGGCTTGAATCCGGGTTGACCTCGACATCGGCGACCGCGCGCAGGCGTGCGAGCGCGCTCTCGGCGATCGGCTGGGTGACAAAAACGCGGGGGCGTGCCACGACCGGCTCACTTTTTCGCTGTATTACCTAGCCTTTATAGCGGCATTGACTTTGGGCATCACCTTTTCCGCGAGCAGCGTCATTGAGCGCTTGCCGAGCTCCGGATCGCGCCAGTCCTTGCCGGCATAGAGCAGCGTGCCGAAATCGCCGACCTTCTCGCGGAATTTCAGGATCTCGTCGGCGACCTTGTCCGGCGAGCCGTGGATGATCAGCTGGTCGCAAATGCTGTCGAGCGTCACTTCGCTGTCGGGCTGGTCGCGCCGCGTCTTGAACAATTCAAGCCGGCCCCTTTTCAGCTTGGTGTAAAGCTGGCTGTAATAATAGCGATACGGGCTGTCGGCTTCGGTCGCATAGGCTTTGGCGGTCTTGTCGTCGTCGGCGACGAAGATGCTTTTGGCGACACGCCAATTGGCCGGATCGGCCTTGCGCCCCATGCGCTCGCAGCCTTCGGCATATTTCGGCCAGTGGCTCTTCACCCATTCCGGCATCAGAAAGTTCGCCGAGATCGGATCCCAGCCGCGGGCCGCGGCCTCGGTCACGCCCTTGGAGAACGGCGCCACTGCGGTGACGACGATCGGCGGATGCGGCTTCTGCAGCGGCCGCGGCAGAAAGCCCTGGCCGATCTCCGGCATGGCCTGCCGCTCGATCTTTACCGACCAGTATTTGCCGGTGATGTCGTAGGGCGGTTCGCTCTCCCAGATTTTCAGGATTGTGTTGATGGCCTCGAGGAACATCGCGTTGCGGTCGGCATCGAGATTGCCGAAGGCTTCCGCGTCCGAGAGCAAGCCGCCGGGACTGATGCCGAAGATGAAGCGGCCATCGAGCATGTGATCGAGCATCGCGATCTGCGACGCGGTCGCGACCGGATGCGAGTTCGGCATATTGATGGTGCCGGTGCCGAGCTTGATGGATGTGGTGGCGTCGATCAGGCTCGCGATGAACACCGCGCACGAGGTGATGTTCTCGGCGCGGTCGGTGGCGTGCTCGCCGACATAGCCTTCGGCAAAGCCGAGCTTGTCGGCGAGGATGAAGGCCTCGCGATCCTCGCGCAGCGATTTCCGCCAGTCCTTGTCCAGCGGATGAATGGGCATGGTGAAAAAGCCGAGTTTCATGGCGACTCGCGTCCTCTCCCAGGATTAACCCAAAAGTTACCAAGACTAGCCTCCTCAAACGAATTAATATATCGAGGCTTAAGTCATCAGGATTTCTAATGACAGAAATTGCGCTGCGTCAGATCAGGGCAATCATTGCGGTGTGCGAGGAGGGCTCGTTCACGGCCGCCGCGGCGCGGGAAAACGCCACGCAATCGGGCATTTCCCAGCATGTCGCAGGCGTCGAGCGCGAACTCGGGGTCAAGCTTTTCGAGCGCTCGGCGCGCGGCGTGAAGCCGACGCCGGCCGGGCAGCGCTACTACAAGCATTGCATCGAAGCGGTCGGGCAGATCGCGAAAGCCAATGCAGACGTGCGGGCTTTCGCCGCGCGCGTGACCGGCGATCTGCGCATCGGACTCATTCCGACGCTGACGCGGGCGGCGCTGGCGCCGGCGCTGGAAAAATTCGTCGCGCAATATCCCGACGTGCGCCTGCACATCGTCGAGGGCTACAGCGGCACGCTGACCGACATGGTGCGGAACGGCGAGCTTGATTTCGCCGCGGTTCCCGCGGCCGAAGGCCGCGTCGGCTTGAAGACGCGGCTGATCGCGCGCGACCGCGAAATGCTGGTGTCGAATGTCGCGCGCGGCCTGAAACCGTTTGCGCCGGTGCGCCTGAAGGATTGCGGGCCGCTGAAAATCATTCTGCCCGGCCGCGCCAATGTCCGCCGCCGCAACATCGAGGTCTATTTCGAGACCCACGGCATCGAAGTCGAGAGCATGATCGAGATGGACGCCATGATCGGCACGCTGCAACTCGTGCTGCGCTCTGATTGGGTGGCGATCCTGTCTGGGCTGATCTGTTTCGCCGATATCGAGCGGCCGACGGGGCGGGTGGTCTCGCCGATCGACGATCCGCCGCTGATCGCCGAATTCGTGGTGATCTCGCCGGCGCGCCGCACGCTGTCGCCGCAGGCGCAATTGTTCCTGCAAGCCTTCGAGGCCGAAATCGCGCGCATCCAGAATGTCTGGGCACGCACCATTCCGCCGGTGGTCTTTCCGGCCACGCTCAAGAGGGCCCGGTCGCGCTAGGCTTGTTGGTCTTGTGCACCGTCATCTAAGCTGAAGCCGGCTTTTGCATCGAGGAAGAATTCCATGAGCAAGATCACGCGCCGCGCGCTCGCGGGTGGTGGGGTACTTGGTGGGGCGCTCGGCGGGATGCTTGGACTAACCGGCACGCTTGCGGCGCCGGCCATTGCGCAGGCCGAGAAGCGCCGCTGGCGCATGGTCACGTCGTGGCCGAAGCGGCTGCCTGGGCCCGGCATGTCGGCGGAGCGGGTTGCTGAACGCATCGCCACGCTGTCCGGCGGGCGGATCGAGATCACGGTGTCGGCGGCTGGCGAAGTGGTTCCGGCCTTTGAGGTGCTCGATGCAGTCGGCTCCGGCGTCGCCGAGATGGGACATACCGCGGCGTTCTATTGGCAGGGCAAGGAGCCGGCGACGGCCTTCTTCACCACAGTGCCGTTCGGGCTGACGCCGAACGAACACGTCGCCTGGATCGATGCCGGCGGTGGCCAGGAGCTGTGGGACGAGCTTTACGCGCCGTTCAACGTCAAGCCGTTCATGGCCGGCAATACCGGCGTCTGCATGGGCGGCTGGTTCCGCCGCGAGATCAGGGACCGCGACGACATGCGCGGCCTCAAAGTGCGCTCGCTCGGGCTGGGCGGAGAGGTCTATCGCCGGCTCGGCGCCGTGCCGCAGACCACGTCGCCCGGCGAGATCCTGGTGGCGCTGCAATCCGGCGTCATCGACGGCGCCGAATTCGTCGGCCCCGGTTCCGACATCGCACTCGGCCTCTATCGCTTCGCCACGCTCTATTACAGCCCGGGCTTCAACAAGCCGAACGGCACCGGCGAATGCATCGTCTCGCTCAAAGCCTGGGCAAGCCTCGACGCCGAGCTGCAGGCCATCGTGACGGCGGCCTGCGCCCGCGAAGCCTCTTACGCGCTCGCCGAGATGGAGCGGCTTAACCTCGAAGCGCTCGCGACCCTGACCACGCGCGACAATGTGCAGTTGCGCACCTTCCCCGACGATCTCGTTGCCGCCGCACGCGCGCAGGCGACCGACGTGCTCGGCGAACTCGCCGGCAAGAGCGCCGGCGCGCGAAAGGTGCACGCCGCCTATACGTCGTTCCGCGACAAGATCGCCGGCTGGTCGCGTATCTCGCTGCAGGCGGTGCTGGAGGCGCGGCAAGGGTAGATAGGCTAGAGCGGGGACTTCCAGCCGCGCCGAATACCGCCTAACATCGCATTTGGGGTTCATCCGGGAAAACCCGAACTCACTGCGCGGACGATGCGCAGTTCACCTTTGCGCCCGCCATCGGCGGACGCGACGGGCTCGGGGAAGCCGCGTTGGACAATCCGCTTCTTCATCCATCGCGCAACCTGTTCCGCGGCACGGCTTTCATGGCGATCGTCTGGGTCGCCGCGACGGCCGGCTATATGAGGGCCGGATGGAATTTCCAGGACGCCTTCTACATGGTCACGCTGACGGTCTTCACCGTCGGCTACGACGAAGTGCGGCCCATCGACACGCAGTTCCTGCACTGGCTGACCATGGGGACCATGGCATTCGGCTGCACCGGGATGATCTTTCTGTCCGGCGCACTGGTGCAGTTCATGACGCTCAGTCCCTTGCAACAAATTCTGGGCGGGCGGCGCGTGCAAGCTGAAGTCGACAAGCTGGAAAATCACATCATCGTCTGCGGCTATGGCCGCATCGGCGTCGAACTCGCCAAGGCGCTCAAGGACGGCCGCGCGCCCTATGTCGTGCTCGAGCAGAACGAGCAGCGCGTGCGCCACGCGCGCGAGGCCGGGCACAGCTGCCTGCAGGGCGACGCCACCAACGAGGCGACCTTGCTGGACGCCGGCATCGCCCGCGCCCGGGCGCTCGCCACCGTGCTGCCGAACGACGCGGCGAATGTCTTCATCACGCTGAGCGCGCGCAGCCTCAATTCCAAGATCGAGATCATCGCGCGCGGTGACGCCGTGTCGACGGAGCGCAAGCTGGTCCATGCCGGCGCCAACAAAGTGGTGCTGCCGACCCATATCGGCGCCGAGCGCATCGCCGAGATCTTGTTGTTTCCCGAGACCTCGCGCTTCATCCGCGAGTCCGAGCGCATGCGCGAGCTTGAAAAGCAATTGCGCAATCTCGGCCTCGTCATCGAGGTCGTCGTGGCGCCGGAGGGCGGCGCGCTCACCGATTTGACCATCGAGGAGATCGAATCGCGCACCAACAGCGCGTTCTTCATCGTGCAGATCAACCGGCGCGACGGCGATGCCATTACCGGCCCGGACAAGAAGACGCGCGTTGAAGCCGGCGACGGCGTCGCCGTGGTCGGGCGCAGCGCACAGGCGATCAACGCGCTGTTTGCTGCGCCGCGCAACACCGGCCGCTCGGGGAGCTTGCGCTAGGCGGTGCCGCGTGCGCCGCCCGTCGCGGCTGCCTTACTTGAACTTCACCACCTTCTGGCGCTGTTCGCCGAGGCCGGGGATGCCGAGCGTGACCACGTCGCCGGCCTTCAAGAATTTCGGCTCGGGCTTCATGCCGAGGCCGACGCCCGGCGGCGTGCCGGTGATGATGACGTCGCCCGGCTCGAGCGCGAAATAGTTCGAGCAGGTCGACACGATCTCGCGGCAGTTGAAGATCATGGTCGACGTATTGCCGCGCTGGCGCTTCTCGCCATTGACGTCGAGCCACATTTCGAGGTTTTGCGGATCCTTGATCTCGTCCTTGGTGACAAGCCAGGGGCCGAGCGGGCCGAAGGTCTCGCAGCCCTTGCCCTTGGTCCATTGCCCGGCGCGCTCGATCTGAAACACCCGCTCGGACACGTCATTGGCCAGGCAATAGCCGGCGACCACGTCGAGCGCCTTGTCCTTGCTCACGTAACGGGCGTGCTGGCCGATAACGATGCCGAGCTCGACTTCCCAATCGAGCTTGGTCGAGCCCTTCGGAATCATGGTGTCGTCGTCCGGGCCGCAGATGCAGGACGGCGCCTTGTTGAAGATGATCGGCTCTTTCGGGATCGGCATGCCGGCTTCGGCGGCATGGTCGGAATAATTCAATCCGATGGCAATGAAATTGCCCACATGGCCGACGCAAGCGCCGATACGCGGTTTGCCGCGCACCGGGGGCAGTTTTTCCGGCTTCAGCTTGCGCAGCTTGTTGAGCCCCTTGGGCGAGAGCACATCGCCTGAAATGTCGGAAACGATCTTCGACAGATCGCGCAATTTCCCGTCCTTATCGATCATGCCCGGCTTTTCGCGGCCCGGTGCGCCGTAGCGAACGAGTTTCATGGCCTTGTCTCCTGTGATCGGATCGCTTGAGAAATCTCTGGTTTGTTGCGCATGATCTTTTCGGAAAACCGGATCATGCTTTAGAATGCGCCCGGGAAGGCGCCGCCGTCGATGAGGATGTTTTGTCCGGTAATGTAGCCGGCATGCGCAGAGCAGAGAAACGCGCAAGTGGCGCCGAATTCATCGGGCTGGCCGACGCGGCGCGCCGGCACGGTGGCGACACGCTCGGCGAGCGCCTGCTCGCCGCTGATGCCTTTTTTCTTCGCCATCGTGTCGATGTAACCGCGCAAACGGTCGGTGGCGAAGACGCCGGGCAGAATGAAATTGATGGTGACGTTGGACCCCGCCACCGAGCGGGCGACGCCGGCGAGGAAGGCGGTCAGGCCTGCCCGCGCGCCGGAGGAGAGGTCGAGGCCGGCGAGGGGCATCCGCACCGAACCCGACGTGATGTTGACGATGCGGCCGAATTTCTTGGCGATCATCGGGTCGATCGCCTTCTGTACGAGTTCCACGGCGGTGACCATATTGGCGATGACGCCGTCGATGAGCTTCTGCCGATCGAGCTCACGGAAGTCGCGCGGCGGCGGGCCGCCATTGTTGTTGACCAGGATATCCGGCTCGGGACAGGCGGCGAACAGCGCCTTCTGGCCTTCCGGCGAGCCGACATCGGCGGCGACCGGGATGATCTTGGCGCCGGTTGCCTTTTGCAGGTCGGCAGCCACGGCGCCAAGCTTTTCAACGTCGCGGCCGTTGATCACGACCTCGCAGCCGGCCTCCGCCAGCGCCTTGGCGCAAGCGAGCCCCAGCCCCCGGCTTGAAGCGCATACGATCGCCTTGCGGCCGGAAATTCCGAGGTCCATCGCTGGGCTCCGTCTTGGGCCCTGTATTGGGCTCTGTATTGGGTTCTGTAACTGAACGTTCCGCCGATTTAACTTTCAGTCGGGTGACAGTTCTCGTAACTGAGCGTGCTCAAGTCAACGTCTATATCCGCACTGCTCCGTTGCCCGCACATGCCATTCCTCCCGGACGTGACCGTCACCCAGCTTGTTCTCATCGTCGGTTTGGCGGCGTTCTCCGCCATTGCCGGCGGGGTCGCGGGCTATGGCACCGGCGCGTTGATGCCGCTCGTCCTGGTGCCCATGGCCGGCGCGGCGCCGATGCCGTGGTCATCGTCGGCGGCCTAGTGATGATTGCTGGCGCGTTCCACGCTTAGGCCGATATGGATCAATATGTCAGGCTTGTTGTTGTGATCGGCATGCATTTCTGAGTGACAAAGCTGATGGCTTCGCGCAGGCCAGGAAGATTGCAATAAAAACCGCCGGGCCTGTACTTATAGCGTATCCCTTCGATCTCGCTCATGGCGAGGCTCATAAATGCATTAAGCCTCAGTGTCTGACTGCTCGGTCGATCGGTGAACATGTCCTTTCTGTTCGTCATGTAGTCCATCTGCGCCTGAACGATAGGGCTTTGCGATGCCCATTGCAGCGCCGCCGTCATGCCGCGATGGGTAACGTCAAAGCAATATTGCGTCGTCAAAACGTTATGCTTCGCGCTGTTCCAGTCGATCGAGACAGTCGTGCCAGTGCGTGAGTTTTTAAGCGAGATTGTGCTGTTGTTCGGAGCAAAATTCGGCATGGATTTCTCGCAGTCGAAGTCGTACGCGCCGAGCATCGACATATTGAGCGGATCGGTAGTGGGCGAAGTATTGGCAGCCGGATCACGCCTGTTGTCGCTCGCCCAATCAAGATAGATTTCGGCCTTGCGCGCGAGCAAGTTATAATCCTGGCGTAGCGCAGAATATGCACCAATGTAGGCTTTGTAATTCGCGCGCGCACTCTTTGTCAGATACGCATCGTCGCTTCTGTATGAGCCTTCCTGGACCGCTCCGTAGAAAGCGAAGATGAGGCCTTGCTGCAGCGAGATCGCTGCCGACAATTTGCTCGATACTTCTTTGAAGGTGTCCGTCGCCGCAGCCATGTCGTCTTTTGCTAAGGTTGCGACCTTGTCTTGATAGGCCGATAGATTCTGAAAGTAGCCAACGATGCAGGTCGCGAGAAATCCGGCGAAGGTAATATTCTTGAAGTGAGACGTCTCCTCCTGAAGATTGCTCAGCCCCCACTTCACGGTTTGCCAGAGGTTTCGTTTTGCCGGCGCTTTCACCAAAACATCGCCGGCGGGCGAATGCTGCGCCACCGGCATTTCAACCGAAGAAATAGCCGCAGACGAAACTTCCGCCGGAAGTATACCTGTCTTGGGTAGTTCAATCTCGGCGTTCGACATTTGCTGCCCCATAAATAAGAGCGCACGGGCAAATCACCTGATACAATCTAAGATTGTTTTCTTAAAAATTGCAATAAAAATATCCGGCGCCGCGTTTCCCTGGCACGGTCAGGGCCGACCTACCGTTCCGCGACGCGGATCGGCGTGCATTTCTGGCCCATGATTTCACGCAGGCCCGGCACGCTGCAAACGAAGCCGTTGGGCCGGTATTTGACGCGGATGCCTTCCATCTCATTCATGGCCCGGCTCATGAAGGCGTTGAGCCGGACGATTTCACTGTCGAGACGATCGCGCAGATGATCGGCCGTATGGCTGGAGAAAAAATTTGCCACCGCGTCCGGCTGCAATGAGCTTTGCGACGCCCATTGCCGGATCACTTCCATCCAGGCTTTGTGGGTCACTTCGAAGCAATAGGCGATCGTATAGACGTGATGCTTGGCGCTGTACCAGTCGACACTCAGCAATCTTCCTTTCTTGGTTTTCGAAACGACATGATCATCCGGGTCGAACTTCGGCATGTCCTGATCGCAGTCGAAGTCGACATCGCCAAGCGCCGACATATTGATCGGATCGGCGCCGAAACTCGTCTCGGTCGCCGGATCGCGGCTGCGGTTACTCGGCCAGTCGACATAGATTTCCATCTTTCGCGCGATCAGGTTGATGTTCTCGTGCAGCGACGCCGCCGTCTCCTCGTAAGGCTTGTCCAGGTCGCGCGCGTGCTTGGTGGTCAGCGCGTTGCCATCGCCGCCGGCGTTGAGCTTGTTGGCGTGGACGAAGTCGTAGAACAGAAGGTCCTGAAGCGTGACGGCCTGCGACAGCGTATTCGACGTGTCGGTGAATGCCGCGGTGGCCGCGGTCATGTCCGCCTGCGCCAGCGCGGACACCTTGTCCTGGTAGGACGACAAATATTGGAAATAGGCGCCGATCAGGGTGCCGAATACGCTGACGATCGCCAGCCCCTTGACGAAGGCGAATTCGGTTTCGGTGCTGACGATGGCGCCTTTGACGCGTTGCCAGATGCCCGGCTTGGCAGCAGCGCTGTTTCCTGGCGTACCAGACGCTTGAGTGTCAGACGCGGCGTCGGCCGAAGCTTCGGCCGGCTTGTCGCGTGGCGCATAGGTTCCGCTCACGTCAACGCTTGCCATACTCGCCCCACGGTCAGGACGGAAGCAGTCAGGACGGACGCAGCAGCTTAATTTACGATTGTTTCGAGGACAATCGCAACGGGATTCGCAGGGACCGTTGCGGCCGTTTTCACCGCCGGCGGCGCTGAAGACAAATCTAATCAACATTGCCGCCGGTGCCCGGCGACGACCGTGGTGCAACGGCGTGGGAGGTCAGCCCTTCTTGCGCCGCTTCTCGCTGTCCTCGTCGTCCTCTTCGTCCTCGTCTTCGTCGTCGTCCTCGTCGTCATCCTCGTCGTCTTCGTGATCGTCGTCGTGTTCTTCTTCTGCTTCGTCCTCGTCGCTCTCATTCTGTTCGATCATGGTCAGCGCGATCGCCGGGATCGACTGCCGAAACAGTTCGCCGGCGTCGCCGAGCCACAGGCAGTCGACGTCTTCAGCTTCGATTGCAATGACGGTCATGGAATGACCGCCTGACTTAAGCGCAACGATGTCGCCGGGCGCGAATGCCATCTTCGTCTCCTGTATTCGGTGATTGGGCGGCCGCAGCCTAGCGACGCCATGTGACGAATGTTCGTCACCGGCGGGGCCCGCGCAATCTTATTGCCGAATAGCGATCGGGGCGTTCAAACGATTGATAATGCCCGAGTCTTCACAGCCGCCTTTAGGGCCACTTCACCACCGGCGGCATCGAGGACAGGATCGACTCGACATTGCCGCCGGTGCGCAGGCCGAAAATCGTGCCGCGATCGTAGAGCAGATTGAACTCCACATAGCGGCCGCGGCGCACCAATTGCTCTTCGCGCTCGGCCTCGCTCCACGGCGCGGCGAAGTTTTTCCGCACCAGTTGCGGATAGATGGCGAGGAACGCACGCCCGACGTCTCTGGTGAAGGCAAAGTCGGAATCGAAGTCGCCGCTATCGAGCCAGTCATAAAAAATTCCGCCGATGCCGCGCATCTCGCCGCGGTGCTTGAGAAAGAAATACTCGTCGCACCATTTTTTGTATTTGTCGTAGTTGGCGACAGGAGCATGGGCATCGCATGCGGCTTTCATCGCGGCATGGAAGGCTTTGGCGTCGGGATCGTCTTGGCTGCGCCTGGTCTCGAGCACCGGCGTCAGATCGGCGCCACCGCCGAACCACGATTTGGTGGTGACGACATAGCGCGTATTCATGTGCACAGCCGGCACATGCGGATTGTGCGGGTGGGCGATCAGCGAAATGCCGGTGGCGAAGAAGCGCGGATCCTCGGCAGCGCCGGGTATCTCCTTGCGGAATTCCGGCGCGAATTCGCCGAACACGGCTGAGACATGAACGCCGACTTTCTCGAAGACGCGGCCTTTCATCATCGCCATCGTGCCGCCGCCGCCGGGACTCCCCGTGTGATCGGTGCGATTCCAAGGCGTGCGCGTGAAGCGGCCGGCGGGCCGGTCGGCGAGCGGCGCGTCCGCGGGCAGGGCGTCTTCCAGCGCCTCGAAGGCAGAGGTGATCTGATCGCGCAGTGATTCGAACCAGGCTTTCGCCTTCGCCTTGCGCTCTTCGGTCGTCTCACCAATCATGACGTATTTAGCTGTTGTTTATGTGGTTGCGCGAACTATTGGCGCGATAATGTCATAATAGCGCGCGAAGGTATTGATCCGGACCTCTATCTCCTACAGATCACTCTGTCTCCCACGGGTCATTGTCTCATCATTGTCTGCCGGTGCCAGCATGCCGCGCCAAATTCTTCGCAGCGCTTTCAGCCGCCGCCGTTTCATCACCGGCACGGCAAGCGCCGGCCTTGCGCTGATCGCAGCCCCCGCCGTGATCCGGCGGGCCGGCGCGCAAGTTGGGGCGCAAATCGGCCGCGCCGGCAATCCGTTCAGCCTGGGTGTCGCCTCCGGCAGCCCGCGTCCGGACGGTTTTGTGCTGTGGACGCGGCTTGCGCCCGATCCGCTGTCGGCAAATCCGGAAACGCCCGGCGGCATGACCGGCGGTGACGTTGCGATCCGTTTCGAGATTGCAACCGACGACGCCATGAAGAATGTCGTTCGCCACGGTGCGGCGACGGCCGAACGGAAATTCGGCTATTCCGTGCATCTTGACGTGACCGGTCTCGATCCCGGCCGACCCTATTGGTACCGTTTCCAGAGCGGCGACGCGGTGAGCCCGGTCGGCCGCGCCGGCACGTTGCCGGCGCCAGGGTCGGCGTTCGATGCTCTGCGTTTCGGCTATGTGTCCTGTTCCAATTACGAGCACGGTTATTTCTCGGCCTATCGTCATCTCACCGACGAAAATCCGGAATTCGTGCTCTTTCTTGGCGACTATATTTACGAGGGCATCGAAACCGGCCGCCCGATCGTGCGTCGCCATTCCGACGGCATCGAGGCTTCGACGCTGCCGACCTATCGCAACCGCTATGCGCAATATCGGCTCGATCCCGATTTGCAGCGTCTGCACGCGCAGGTGCCATCGATCGTCACCTGGGACGATCACGAAGTGCAGAACGACTATGCCAACCAGTATTCCGAATTCTTTGACGACCCGGCGCAGTTCCTGATCCGGCGCGCGGCGGCCTATCAGGCGTTCTACGAACACATGCCGGTGCGGCCGATCCTGTCGCATCCGGACGGGCCGCTGATGCGGGTCTATGATCGCTTCACGTTCGGCGATCTGATCGAAATCTCCGTCATCGATGGGCGGCAATATCGCTCGCGTGAGGCCTGCTACAGGCCGCCGGACAAAGGCGGCGGCCATTTGGAAAGCGACGGCCGCTGTCCGGAGCGGCTCGATGTCGGCCGCACCATGATGGGCTTCGATCAGGAGGCGTGGCTTTATTCCGCGCTCGCTCACAGCAAGGCGAAATGGAACCTGATCGCGCAGGATGTGCTGATGGCGCAGGTCGTCGACAAGGTGGACGGCGTCGACGAATTCTGGACCGACGATTGGGACGGTTACCCGGCGAACCGCGCGCGGCTGTTGCGGCACATTCACGACAGCAAGGTCGCCAATCCCGTGGTCGCCTCGGGCGATATCCATTCGTTCTTCGCCAATGATCTGAAACTCGATTTCGACGATCAGTCCTCGCCGATCGTGGCGACCGAATTCGTCGGCACGTCGATTTCGTCCTACGGGCCGCCTCACGATCTCATTGCCAAGACGCTGCCGGACAATCCGCACGTGCATTTCTTCGAAAGCCGGCGGCGCGGCTATGTCGTCGCCGATCTCAAACCCGGCGCGATGCAGATATGCATGCGCGTCGTCTCCGATGCGCACGATCCCAACGCCGATATTTCGACGCTGAAGACTTATGCGGTCGAGAGCGGCCGGCCGGGCGTGGTCGAGGCTTAGCTCATAGCGTCGGCCAGCCGCCGATCTGGCGCAGCGCTTCGCCGGCCGCCATGGCGGCAGCGAGTGCGACATTGAGCGAGCGCAGTCCCGGCTGCAGCGGGATGACGAGGCGGGCATCGGCAGCATCGTGCACCGCGTCGGGAACGCCCGCGGATTCGCGGCCGAACAGGAGGATGTCGTCCGTCTCAAAGCTGTAATCGAGATAGGAGAGTGTCGCCTTGGTTGTGAACAGCACGAGGCGACTGTGTCCGTTGCGCCGCCAAGCCTCGAATTCGCGCCACGACGCATGCCGCTCGATGTCGACGGCATCGAGATAGTCCATCCCGGCGCGGCGGAAGGCGCGGTCCGAGGTCGGAAAGCCGGCCGGCTCGATAATGTGCGCCATAAGTCCGAGGCAGGCGCACAAGCGCAAAACGGTTCCGGTATTTTGCGGGATATCGGGCTGATAGAGGGCGATGCGAAGGGGCATGGTCGGAGGTCGTGCGCTGATTCTGGTCCTGCGGCTCAAGCCCGTCTGGAGCCTGTATCGGGGGCGCCGCGGGGCGCCGTGGCGGCATTGTGGGTGTCGCTGCGCTTACCCTTGCACTCTCCCGGCAAGGGTGCCAATAAACCCTCACCGGAATGCATCGCCTCTGACCTTCCCCAGGCCGGATGCGAACCCATCTGGCGCTACGCGACGCAAAATCGTGGGCAAGCGCAGCTGGGAGTGGAATAAACGCAAGACGGGCGAGGGTGGAAGAAAGTGACGGCGATCGCATCGGCTGAGCCAACACGCCGCGACTTCCTCTACATTGCGACGGCGACGATTGGTGCCGTGGCGGCTGCGGCTACGCTCGCGCCGCTGATCGGGCAGATGAACCCGGATGCCTCGACCATCGCCGCCGGCGCGCCGGTCGAAGTCGATCTCGCGCCTCTCCAGCCCGGCCAGGTCGTCCAGGTATTCTGGCGGTCGAAACCGATCTTCATCTTCAACCGCACGCCGAACGACGTGAAACTCGCACAAGACGTCGATTGGCAGAGCTTGCGCGATCCGCAGCCGGATTCGGCGCGCGTCAAAGCCGGCCACGAGCAATGGCTGGTGGTGATCGGCATCTGCACGCATCTCGGTTGCATTCCGCTGCCGCATCAGGGCGATTTCGACGGCTGGTTCTGCCCGTGCCACGGTTCGCAATACGATTCGTCAGGGCGGATCCGCCAAGGGCCGGCGCCGCTCAATCTGCCGTTGCCGCCCTATCAATTCATCTCCGCCAGTAAAATCCGGATCGGCGAAACCAGTCAGGCATAAGGTTCGACAATGAGCGGACACTCGACATATCAGCCGCAGGGCCCATTCATGCAGTGGTTGGAGCGGCGGCTGCCAATCGCGAGCCTCGTATATTCGTCCTTCATCGTGTATCCGACGCCGCGCAATTTGAACTATTGGTGGACGTTCGGCGGCATCCTCACCTTCATGCTGGGCGTGCAGATCGTCACCGGCGTGGTGCTGGCGATGCATTACACGCCGAATGTTGATCTCGCCTTCAATTCGGTCGAAAGCATCATGCGCGACGTCAACTACGGTTGGCTGTTGCGCTACATCCACGCCAGCGGCGCCTCGTTCTTCTTCCTCGCCGTCTATATCCACATGGCGCGCGGCATGTATTACGGCTCCTACAAGGAGCCGCGCGAGGTGTTGTGGATCCTCGGTGTCATCCTGTTCCTGCTCATGATCGCGACCGGCTTCATGGGCTATGTGCTGCCGTGGGGCCAGATGAGCTTCTGGGCGGCGACGGTGATCACCAACCTGTTCTCGGCGCTCCCCGGTGTCGGCGATCCGATCGTCACCTGGCTGTGGGGCGGTTTTGGCGTCGGCAATCCGACGCTCAATCGCTTCTTCTCGCTGCACTACCTGCTGCCGTTTGTCATCGTCGGCGTGGTCGTGCTGCACATCTGGGCGCTGCATGTCGTCGGCCAGAACAATCCAACCGGCGTCGACGCCAAGACCGAGAAGGACACCGTGGCGTTCACGCCCTATGCCACGATGAAGGACGCCTTCTGCATCGGCTTGTTCTGCATCCTGTTCGCCTTTGTGATCTTCTACATACCGAACTATCTGATGGCGACGGACAATTACATTCCGGCCAATCCCGGCCAGACGCCGACCCATATCGTGCCGGAATGGTATTATCTGCCGTTCTACGCCATCCTGCGCGCGATCCCGAACAAGCTCATGGGCGTCTGCGCCTTGGGCCTGTCGATCGTCGTGCTGGCCTTCTTGCCCTGGCTCGATACCTCGCGCGTGCGCTCGGCCAATTATCGGCCGCTGTACCGGCAGTTTCTCTTCATCTTCTTCGCGGCGGTGATCGGACTTGGCTATCTGGGCTCGCAGGAGCCATCCGGCGGCTACGTGATCGCGGCCCGCATCCTTGCGCTCTACTATTTCGCTTTCTTCTTCGTGATTCTGCCGGTCTTGGGGTTGGTCGAAACCACAAAACCGCTGCCGAACTCGATCTCGGAATCGGTGCTGGGCAAAGGCGCATCTGCGTCGGCATCGGGCGCGTGAGGGGAAGGGCAGTCATGAAATTCCATCGCAGCACTTTGGCTCTCACCGCCGCCGCAGCTCTGTTGGGCCTCGGCATCTCCTTCGCTTCGGCGCAGGAGGCGGCTGCGCCGCCACGGCAGACCTGGTCGTTCCACGGCCCGTTCGGTACTTACGATCCGGCGCAGTTGCAGCGCGGCTTCAAGATCTATCGCGAGGTCTGTTCGACCTGTCACAGCCTCAAACTGCTGTCGTTCCGCAACCTCGCCGAGCCGGGCGGACCGGGCTTCACCGAAGCGCAGGCGAGCGCGATCGCGGCGACCTTCCAAGTCACCGCCGGCCCGAACGATGAGGGCCAGATGTTCCAGCGGCCGGGGCAGATTTCCGACTACTTCCCACCGCCCTTTGCCAATGACCAAGCGGCGCGCGCGGCGCTCGGCGGCAAGCTGCCGCCGGATATGTCGACGCTCGCCAAGGCGCGCGGTTACGAAGCGGGCTTTCCTTATTTCATCTTCGACGCGTTCACGCTGTATCAGGAGGGCGGGCCTGATTACATCCACGCCATCATCACCGGCTATGCCGATCCGCCCGCAGGCTTCGTGGTGCCGCCGGGCGGTCAATACAATAAATATTTCCCGGGCGGCGCCATCGGCATGCCGAAACCCTTGAGCGACGGTCAGGTTGAATATACCGACGGCACGCCGACCACGGTCGACCAATATGGCCGCGACGTCGCCGCCTTCCTGATGTGGGCGGCGGAGCCGAAGCTCGATGCACGCCACCGGCTCGGCTTCCAGGTGATGATCTTCCTGATCGCCTTTACGTGCCTGCTCTACTTGTCGAAGAAGAAGCTCTGGCACGACATCCTGCACGATCCGGAACTGGAAAAGCCGCAGAGGACCTCGGCTTAAGACCGGCGTTCGGTTCACTCAACGCATAACGGCATCAGCCGCCGTACCGATCTGTGTCGGTACGGCGCTGCTGTTGCGTTGCAGCGCGGGGTTCGCCAAAGTGGGGCGGGGCTTTGCGATTTTCGGCATTTCCGTGAGCTGCGGATGTGCGCGGGAGTTTGCTGCGACGCTTTCTTGAGGACGATAGGGCTGTCGAACATGAGCAGTGTGGCTTTGGAGAACGACCTGAAGGCGGCGATCCGCACCATCCCGGATTATCCGAAGCCGGGCATCATGTTCCGCGATATCACCACGCTTCTCGGCGATGCGCGCGCCTTTCGCCGCGCCGTCGACGAACTGGTGCAGCCCTGGGCCGGCAGCAAGATCGACAAGGTCGCAGGCATCGAAGCGCGCGGCTTCATCCTCGGCGGCGCGCTGGCGCATCAAGTGTCCTGCGGCTTCGTGCCGATCCGCAAGAAGGGCAAGCTGCCGTTCAAGCGGGTCAGTATCGGCTATTCGCTCGAATACGGCATCGACGAGATGGAAATGCATGTCGACGCGATCACCAAGGGCGAGCGCGTGATCCTGGTCGACGACCTGATCGCGACCGGTGGTACGGCCGAGGCCGCGGTGAAGCTCCTGCAGCAGGTCGGCGCCGAAGTCGTTGCGGCCTGCTTCATCATCGATCTGCCGGATCTCGGCGGCGCCGACAAAATCAAGAAGCTGGGTGTGCCGGTGCGCACGTTGGTCGCTTTCGAAGGTCACTGATCACGGGCGCTATCGGCGCTCAGCCGGCGTGCCGGGTGGCGTAGCCCCGCAGTGAGGATTCCAGCTCCCCGATCAGAAGCCGCAATTCCAGCTCGCGGAATTCGGAAAAGATGGTGTCGATCCAGGTGTGCACTTCGGTCGGCCCGCCCGGCCGTTTGCCGAGATACCCCGCGAATGAGAAGCCCGGCCGGTCGATGACGCCGCGAACGATCGGCGACAGCCGTGGAATGCGGATCGCGCCGCATTCCGGCCGTGTCGGCCGAAAGTCGTTCGGGATGAACATGAAGGAGGTCGCCTCGTTGTGCACTGGCACGAACAGCGTGCGCGGCAGCCGCGCCCGCAGCTCGGCATAGCGACGCACCGTGGTCGGCGCCGAATCGGTGATGAACAGCACGATCGGGACGATGCCGCGCCGCGCCGCCTCCTGCTCGAAGCCGATCTCCGGCATGACCTGGAAAAACTGCTCGAACAGGCCGTAACCGATATCGAGGACGGTCGTCCGCCAATTATCGGCCACCAGCCGGTCGAACAGCGCCATCTGGCCTTGCGTGTCGGCGATATCGACCGGCCACACGAAGCTTGGGAAATGCGCCGCCAGTGCCGGCTCGCGCGGATCGAGGTCGTAGCCGACAATCGGCCGGCCGCTGAGGCGGAAATACTCGATCAACAGGCGCGCCACCAGCGTCTTGCCGACGCGCGGGTGCTGCGAAGCTACAATGTAGAGGGGTGTGTGCTGCGCCATCCCCGCTGATAGTCCAATCCGATTCAGATGGACGTCAGGTTATGACGAAATCACGTCCGGCCCTAGCGGATTACGAGAACTCCACCTTTTCCACAGCCCCAGCGCGGCATGTGGACGCTCGACTCGAGAATTATCTTGAAATCTCGGCGATGCAATTAGGCGCGGTTGGGGCCGGCGCCGCCAGCGGCGGCCTGCGGACGGGCCTGAACATTCGTGGAGGTGTCGAAAATGTCCAACAGCTTGACCCGGTCATATTCGGCCCAGACATTGCCGAGCCAATGCCGCACGTACCCGCGCAGCACGAAAGAGTAATTGGCCGCTTCACCCTTTTGGTTCTTATTGGCGACGAAGGTGAGGAACGGCACGGAAGCCAATTCCACCTGCTCGTAGGCCATTTCATTGAGCTTCGGGATGGTGATGGCGACGGCGTCCTTCAGCTTCTTGAAATAGGAGGCGTGAGTCGCCTGGTCCCATTCGAAGAAGCTCGTATTGTTGATGAAGTTCTTCACCAGGAAATACTTGGCGTCGGTGACGAACGGCCCGGTTTCCTCGATTTCGTTCAGGGACGCGATCGAGGAGCCCAGGATATGGAAAACGACGAAGGTAATCTGGCCCTTCTTCACTGCGTCGAGGAAGCCGATATCGCGCAGCGAGCGCAGCGTCGGCGACAGCAGCCCGGCGCGCACGTCGACGACGGTCACGGTCGAATCGGTGGTCGACAGGGTGTCGATGATTCGCATCTGATCGGACACCGAGGTGGCGTCGACGATGTCGGCGACGTCGCCGTGAAAGCGCTTCAGGGTCCCGCGCGGTGATTCGGAATCGAAAGCGCGCGTCGGCACATGATGCGCCGTAAAGTAGTCGAGCAGGGTGCGCGCGACCGTGGTCTTGCCTACGCCGCCTTTGTCCGCCCCGACCAAAATCAATGCTGGCTTAGCCATATCGAACCCTCACTGACGATTTAACGTCATTGGACCGATTCCGACCGGCATCGCAATCTCACAAGAAGACTGCCGCCAAGTCGAGCAGGTCGCGTCCTCCATCCACTAATTTCGCTTCTACACATCCGGGGCACGCTTTGGAAGCCTGATCGAACGTTGCACACCGCTGATCGCAGCCGGGAGCCTGTTTGTAACTTATTATGGTTAACTACGCGGCGGCGGGGTCAGTTGCTGCGGTGCGGCCCCCAAGGACCGAGCGGGTCGACAGGGCCCAACGGGCTTGTCGGGCCGGATGGACGAGCGGCCGGCGCCGCACCCGATTCGGCCGGCTGCGACCACGGGCCGGCCGCGGGAATATCTTCGGTTGTACCGGAAGGGGACAATTCCGGGACCGAAGGCTTGCCTGCGGTACCCCCGGCGTCGGCCGACCCCCAAGGACCGTCTTGCGGGGCGTCCTGTTGACCGATTCGCGGCTCGGCCTGTTGCCCCGATGGCTCGTCGGCGGGCGGCAGCGCGATCGGACCGGGATCGTGCCCACCGGCGAATTTTACCAGAGCGGCGGCGCGGCTGTCGACGCTCGGATGGGTGTCGAACAATTCGCCAAAACCCTCGCGCGGATTGTCGATGCACATTTCCATGACCGACGAGGTCGCGCCCGGCAATTCGCCGCGGCCCTCGATCTTGCGCAGCGCCGAGATCATGGCGTCGGGGTTCTTGGTGAGCTCGACCGAGCCGGCATCGGCGAGGAATTCGCGCGACCGCGACAAAGCCAGACGGATGATGAAGGACAGGATATAGGCGACGACCAGAAGGCCGATGGCGATCAGGATCGCAGCACCGGCGCCGCCGCCGCGGCGTTCGTCGCTGCGCGAAGAACGGAAGCTGATTCCATTGTAGAACCAGAGCCGGAAGATCAGCTCGACGAAGAACGACACGACGCCGGCCATGATGACGGCGATGACCATCATGCGGACGTCGCCGTTGCGGATATGCGTCAACTCGTGGCCGAGTACGGCCTCGATCTCATCGTCGTTGAGCCGGTTCAACAGACCAGTTGTCACCGTAATGGCATATTGCTTGTCGTTCATGCCGGTGGCGAAGGCATTGAGCGCGTCGGAATCGATAATCTTGAGCTTCGGCGTGGTGATGCCGCGCGAGATGCAGAGGTTCTCCAAGATATTGTAGAGCCGCGGCTCGTCGCTGCGCGTGACCTCGCGCCCGCCGGTGATCGCGTCGATCATGTTCTGGTGAAAATAATAGGCGATGACGATCCAGATCAGCGTGCCGATGGTCGCAAACGGCGCCGCTTTGAGAAGGTCGATCCAGGCGATCTGCATCAAAGTGGGCAGATCGGCATTCAACGACAGTCCGGCCGCCACCAGCGCGCCGGCATAGACCAGCACGTAGACCAGAAAGAACAGCCCGATCAGCAGCGCGATCGAGCGCCGCCGGTTCGACTGGATATGCGTATAGAGACCGTAGGCGGCCATCGTGCGATCAGCCCATCGAGCAGTCTTAGAATTTCACCGCCGGTGCCTCGCTGACTGTTGCGCGCTGATCGCCGAGATCGAAGAAGTCCTTCGGCGCGAAACCGAACGAAGCGGCAAACAAATTGGCGGGGAAGCGTTGGATGCCGGAATTGTATTCCTGCACCGCGTTGTTGAAGAAACGCCGGGCGGCGGCGATCTTGTTCTCGAGATCGGTCAGTTGCGCCTGCAATTGCTGGAAGTTGGCGCTGGCTTTGAGGTCCGGATAGGATTCCGAAAGTGCGAAAAGTTGCCGCAGCGCGCCCGACAGCATGTTCTCGGCCGCGGCCTGCTGCGCCGGCCCTTGCGCTGTCACCGCCGCATTGCGCGCTTTGACCACCTCGTCAAGCGTGCCGCGTTCGTGCGCGGCGTAGCCCTTTACCGTCTCGACCAGGTTGGGAACGAGATCATGCCGCTGCTTGAGCTGCACATCGACGTCGGCGAAGGCCTGGTTGACCCTTTGCCGCATCGACACCAGGCCATTGTAGACGAAGATCGCCCACACGGCCGCAACGACGATCACGGCAAGAACGATCAAGGTCGAAGACATTTTCTGGCTCCTATAGCGTAATCCCGCGGATCCGCTTCAAGATAGCGGTAATATATGACGGGCGCGACGGCCCGTAGGTTCAAACGCACAGTGTCTATCTCCCGCCGCATCAGATAGGAACATTAACGGGCGGCGTTAAGGTTAGCGGTTGATTGACATCGCACCGCTCGGCACCCTCGGCTACGACTGACCTGTAACAAGCAGGTGCGCCAATGTCCGAGCAAGATCTCGGAGCCCGGCCTTCCCCCCGACCCGACGAAGCCATTCTCATCGAGCCGCGCGATCTGGAATCGGCCAGGCGCGCGCTGGCGCGCGACAGTGCCTCGGGCGGGCTGGCGCAGTTCGAGCGCGATCAACTCGCACGCGACATCGCCGATATCGAAAGCGCGACTGCCGCGCTGCAGCGGGCGGAACCGGCACTTGAATCGTGGAGCAAGCCGCAGGCACCGGCCGCCACCAAGACACGGCCGTTGTGGCTGTTGATCGGGCTGTTGTGGCTGTCGACTGCGATCCTGACCGCCGGCGCGGCCTACGCCATCGTCACGCTGGCCGGCTGACGGCGAACTTCAAACTCAATACGCGTTACGGTAGGCTTTGGGCGACAACGCCGTGCGCGCGATGATCTTCAGATCGAGCCACAGCGACCAGTTGTCGATATAGAACAGGTCGTATTCCACGCGTTTGGCAAGCTTCTCTTCGTTGTCGATTTCGCCGCGGAAGCCGTTGATTTGCGCCCAGCCGGTAATGCCCGGCTTGACGTTATGGCGGCGCGCATAGAGCGAGATGCGGCGTTCGAATTCGTGGTCGTGTGACAGCGCGTGCGGCCGCGGCCCGACCAGCGACATGTCGCCGGCGAGCACGTTGAAGAGCTGCGGAATCTCGTCGATGTTCCAACGCCGCAGCCAGCGGCCGATGCGCGTGAGCCGCGGATCGTCGCGGGTGGCTTGCGTCACCACGGCGCCGTCGTCGAGCGCGCGCATGGTGCGGAATTTGATGATGCGGAACGGCTGCTGATTGAAGCCGTAGCGGCGCTGCACGAAGAAGATCGGCCCCGGGCTGTCGAGCTTGATGAGAATGGCGACCAGGATGAAGAGCGGCGTCAGCGCCAGCAAACCGAGCGCCGAGCAGATGAGATCGAACAGGCGCTTCTGCACCACTTCGAGGCGTGTCAGCGGCAGCCGCGTCAGTTGCAGGCTCGCCAGCGGGCCGACTTTGGCCAGCTCTACTTCGTCGAATTTGTGCAGGATCTGTTCGGGGCCGAGGTGGATTTCCACCGGCAGCGCCAGGAAGGTCTCGGCGCAGCGCTGGATGATCTCGGTCGCCGACCACGGCAGCAACAGATAGATCGAGTCGGGCTCGAGCGCGCGCACGCTCGCCACCGCATCGGCGAGGTCGCGGTCGAGCGCCACGCGCCGGGCTTCGGCCGATGCCGTCAGCGCCACCGGCGTGAGAAAGCGGCAGCCGACGATATTGAGGCCGAGCGTCCACGGTTCGTAGTGTTGCACGAAGGCGCCGATATGGGCGCCGGTCCCGATCAGGCAGATGCGTTGCGCCGAGATCAGCCCCGCGGCCCGCGCCATCGCCGTGATGCGCACGATGGCAAAGCGCAGCACGATCAGGGCGACCAGCGTGACGAGATAAAACACCACGATCCAGCCGCGTGAATAATTGACCGTCGCCTGCACCATGAAGCCGAGCATGAGCAGGCAGATCAGCGTCACGTTCCACAATTGAATGGTGCGGCGGCCGTGCGGTCTGAACGCGAAGAAGTTCGGCAGCCGGTATTCGCCGCGGAACACGTTGGACACGGCGAAAATGCTCGCCGCCAGCACGCCGAGCTGGCCATAGGAGGAAATGTCGCCGACGTCGCCGTAGACGACGAGATAGTAGGCGATGCCGGTGATGAAGGCCGTCGCGACGATGACGGCGACGTCGATCAGGAAGATGGCAATGGAGAACGTCCCACGCGACAATTGGGCCCAGGTGCGCAGGACCCGGCTGGTCGGCGCCGGCGAGGCGAGCGTGTAGCTGGGTTGCACGTTCATTCAGCGCGGCCGCTGTTGTCCCAAGGCTGCTGTGTCAAGGCGATGCGCGCCGCACCGATTTGGCACAGCGCAGCACGTCAAGCGGCTACATCGCCAGAAGCATGCCAATGACGCAGAGCTGGCGCGGACAGCGCGGGGTCACGGCAACATTGTGCCGCCGCCGGCCGTGTTAAGATTAATCAGCGTGTCGCCCTGAAGCGGCCGCGGCAGGCCGAGGGGACACCATGCAGGGTAAGATTGCGCTCGAAGAGCATTTCGCCATTCCGGAAACATTGCTGGACTCACGCGGCTATTTCCCGGACCGGGTCTGGGAAGAGGTGAAGGCGCGTGTCATGGACATTCAGGACCGGCGGTTGCGCGAGATGGACGCGCAAGGCATCGAGATGATGCTGTTGTCGCTGAACGCGCCGGCGGCGCAGGCCATTTTCGATACCGCGCGTGCCAGCGAGATTGCGCGTAAATCCAATGACTATCTCGCCGAACAGGTCGCCAAGCATCCGGACAGGTTTCAGGGACTGGCGGCGCTTGCCATGCAGGATCCGGACGGCGCCGCGCGCGAGCTCGAGCGTTGCGTCAAGGAGCTCGGCTTTCGCGGTGCGCTGGTCAACGGCTTCTCGCAGGTCGGCGACGCCGAAACATCGGTCTATTACGACCTGCCGCAATACCGGCCGTTCTGGGCAACGGCTGAACGTCTCGACGTGCCGTTTTATTTGCATCCGCGCAATCCGCTGCCGCGCGACGCCAAAATCTACGACGGCCATCCCTGGCTGATGGGACCGGTCTGGGCCTTCGGCCAGGAAACCGCGGTGCATGCGCTGCGCCTGATGGGATCAGGCCTGTTCGATGCGCATCCGGGCCTGCAGATCATTCTCGGCCATATGGGCGAGAACCTGCCGTTCGCGCTATGGCGTGTCGACAACGCCAATGCCTGGATTCCGAACCGGCACAATTATCCGGCCAAGAAGCGCATGCGCGAATATTTCAGCGCCAATTTTTATGTCACGACTTCGGGCAACTTCCACACCCCGGCGCTGCTCAACGCGATTTCCGAAATCGGCAGTGACCGCGTCATGTTCTCGACCGACTGGCCGTTCGAGAATATCGATCATGCTGCCCTTTGGTTCGATGCTTGTCCGATCAGCGAGAACGACCGGATCAAGATCGGCCGCACCAATGCGCGGCGGCTGTTCAAGCTCGGTAATGACTAGAGCATGATCCCGAAAAGTGAGAACCGGTTTTCGGACAAGATCATGCTCAAATGAGAAATTCGGACAATCGAGCCTGGCTCACTCCGGCTTGATGTCGGCGGCGCGGATGACCTTGGCCCATTTTTCGGTGTCCGCGGCAAGAAAGCTCGCGAACTCGGCGGGCGTCGTCGGCATCGGCACCGCGCCGAGTTCGTTGAGCCGCGTCTTCATGCCGGCCTCGGCCAGCGCGCTGTTCAACGCTTTGTTGAGACCCGCGACGATGTCGGCAGGCGTTGCCTTGGGCGCGCCGATGCCGTACCAGCCGCTCGCCTCATAGCCAGGGACGAATTCGGCGACTGCTGGGATATCCGGCAGCGACGGCTGACGCGTCGCCGCGGTGACGGCAAGCGCGCGCAATTTGCCGCCGCGCACATATTCGATCGATTGCGAGATCGGGCTGAACACGACCTGGATCTGCCCGGCGAACAGATCGGGCAGGAAACTCGTGCGATACGGCACGTGGACCATGTCGATGCCGGCCATGGTCTTGAACAATTCGCCGCACAAATGGCTCAGGCTGCCGTTGCCGGCCGACGCCATATTGATCTTGCCCGGATTGGCTTTGGCATAGGCGACCAGTTCAGCGACTGTCGTTGCCGGGAACGACGGCGTGACAACCAGCACGTAAGGCGCGCGCGCGACGCCAGCGACCGGCGCGATGTCGCGCAGGAAATTGAAGTTCAAATGACCGTAGAGGGTGGCGTTGATGGCGGCCGACGTGCTTGCGGCAAGGAGCGTGTAGCCGTCGGGCGCGGCATTGACGACGAATTCAACGCCGATATTGCCGCCGGCGCCCGGCCGGTTCTCGACGATGAATGATTGGCCGAGCCGCTCCGAGAGCTTTTGCCCGGCAAGCCGCGCAACAATGTCGGAGGCATTGCTGGCGGGAAAGCCGACGACCATGCGCACCGGCCGGGTCGGATAGGCATCGGCCCGCGCCATTGTTGCAATGGACGGCAGCGCGCTCACGCTTGCTGCGAGTTGCACAAATCGTCGGCGGGAAAATTTCATAGTCGTTCCCTGGCGTATCCTCTTGCGCCCGATACCTATCCGAAATTCCTCACGCCGAACAGAAGCGGCGCGGCCTGTGGGGTATCCCGGTTGCATTCCTGCTTGGCGGCTGATGTTGTGGCGGCGAGAGATTCCTTGCCCTTGCCGCTGCTGCCTCCCCGGAGATTCACCGATCATGCCTGCGCTTGCCGCGTCGCCGACACACTTCATGGTGACGCATGGCGATGCGCGTCTTCAAGTGCTGGCACAAGGCGAGGGGCATCCGATCGTGCTGCTGCCATCGCTCGGCCGCGGGGCGGGTGATTTTGACGCGATCGCGGAAAGCTTGGCCGGCGCAGGCTATCGCGTGCTGCGGCCGCAGCCGCGCGGCATCGGCGAGAGCAGCGGGCCGTGGGACGGTATCAAGCTCGAAGATCTTATGGCCGATATTGCCGCTGTGATCGCGACGAATGGCGGCGGCCCGGCTTTTGTGGTTGGGCACGCCTTTGGCAATCGCGTGGCCCGGACGCTTGCGACGTTGCGGCCGGAGCTCGTCAAAGCGGTGGCGCTGGTTGCCGCCAATGTCGGACACCATCCAAGCCCACCGGACGTGCGCGCCGCGATCCGTCTGAGCGCCGATGCCAGCGCGCCGGACGAGGCGCGCATCAAGGCGATGCAGTTCGTGTTCTTCGCGCCGGGCAATGACGCCAGCGTTTGGCTCGATGGCTGGCACCCCGGCGTTCTCGCCGCGCAGCGCATCGCCGGCGATCTCACCCCGCGCAGCTTGGACTATGCCGCAGGCAATGCCCCGGTGCTCTACATCCAGCCGAGCCATGATCCGCTCACCCATGTCGCGGATGCCGAGGAATACAAAAAAGCGCTCGGCGACCGTGTCACCGTTGTGGTCGTTGCCAACGCGGCGCATGCCGTGATCGTCGAACAGCCGAAGGCGGTGAGCGACGCGCTGATCGCCTATGCGCGCCAGCTATGGGCCGTGCGTTAGCTCGCCTCGCGCAGCTTTACTGCGCCTTCGAGGTCGACCGACACCAGTTGCGACACGCCGCGCTCGGCCATGGTCACGCCGTAGAGCCGTTTCATGCGCGCCATGGTGATCGGATTGTGGGTGATGATGATGAAGCGCGTTTCGGTCGAGCGTGCCATCTCATCGAGCAGGTCGCAGAAGCGCTCGACATTATAGTCGTCGAGCGGCGCGTCGACTTCGTCGAGCACGCAGATCGGCGCCGGATTGGTGAGGAACACGGCGAAGATCAGAGCAAGCGCGGTGAGAGCCTGCTCGCCGCCGGAGAGCAGCGACAAGGTCGCAGGCTTCTTGCCCGGCGGCTTCGCCATGATTTCGAGGCCGGCCTCCAGCGGATCGTCGTTCTCGACCAGCTGCAGTTCGGCGGTGCCGCCGCCGAACAGTTCGGTGAACAGCTTCTTGAAGTTCTCGTTCACGGTCTGGAACGAGGTGAGGAGGCGCTCGCGCGCCTCGTGGTTGAGGCTGTGAATGCCCTGGCGCAGCCGCCGGATCGCTTCGATGAGGTCGTCGCGCTCGGCGGTGAGCGTGGTGTGCTGGGTTTCGACCTCTTGCAGTTCCTGTTCGGCGAGCAGGTTTACCGAGCCGAGCCGCTCGCGCTCTTGCTTGATACGTTCGATCTTGGCTTCAACTTCCGCAATTGAGGGCTGCGGCGCGTCGGGCTTCAGCTCCGCGACTTCAGCCGCGGCCACCGGCTCGACCGCAAGCACTTCGCGGATTTCGTGCTCGATATCGGCGACGCGGCGCTTGGCGGCGTCGTAGCGTTCTTCGCTGCGCGCCGATTCCGCGCGCGCTTCGCCGACGGCCTCGAGCGCGATGCGCGCCGCTTTGTCGGCTTCGGCAAGATCGGTTTCCGCCGCAGCGAGCCGGTCGGCGGCGGCGCGGCGCTCGCCGGTCGCGGTCTCGATCTCGCCGATCAGCGATTGGCGCTGGCCTTCGAACCGCTGCGGTGCGCTTTCGAGCTCGGTGCGCTCGGTCGCCGCCTCGTCGTTGCGCTTGACGATGATGTCGATCTGCGCCGCCGCATTGTCCTTGCGCTCGCTCCAGGCCTGCCGCTCAACGACGATGGCCTGCAGCCGCGTATTGGCCAGTTCGACTTCACGGGTGATCGCCTGCGCTTCGACGCGAACCTCGGCGCAGACATTGCGCTCGGCCGCGATCACTTCGTTGATCGCCGCCAGCTTCTCTTCGATCTCCGCGGCCGGCGGCAGCGCGGCAAAGGCCGTTTCCGCTTCGCTGCGCGCGGCATGGGTTTCGTCGCGCGAGGCGACGGTGCGCTGCCGCGCTTCCTGAAGTGCGGAGATACGCGCGGCATTGCGGCTGATTTCGCGTTCGGCCGCGGCGTGGTCTTCGCGTACGGCGTCGGTTAGGCGCTGCGCTTCGCGCCAGTGCGTGCGGGCTTCGGTCTCGGCTGCGGCCGCAGCGGCTACCGCCGCTTCCGCCGTTTCGACAGTATGGCGTTTGCTTTCGACATCGAGCCGCGCGGCAGCCAGTTCGCCTTCGATCACCAGCAAGCGGCCGCGTTCGGCGAGGCGGCGCGCTGCGCCGGTCGGCGCATGCGCAGCGACGACAAAACCGTCCCAGCGCCACAGATCCCCCTCGCGCGAGACGAGCCGCTGGCCGGGCTTGAGCATGGCGGTAAGCTGCGCGCCGTCGGCGCGCTCGACAACGCCGATCTGGGCGAGGCGGCGCGCCAATTCGGCGGGCGCTTTGACATATTGCGAGAGCGCGATGACGCCTTCAGGCAAAGCCGGATCGGATGGATCGGCGGAAACGCCGGCCCAGCGCATCGGTGCGGTCTGACCGACCGGCGCATCGAGATCGTCGCCGAGCGCGGCTCCCAGTGCCTTCTCGTAACCTTCGCTGACGCTGAGCGCGTCCATCACCGGCGGCCAGAGATTTTTGCTCTCGACCGCAAGCAGCTTGCCGATGGTCTTGGCCTCGGTCTCGAGCCGCTGCACGCCGCGTTCGGCTGCGGCGAGCGGCGCGCGGGCGGCGTCAATCTCTTCGCGCGCCTGCTTATGCGCGGCTTCCGCCGCATGCGCGGCTTCTTCGGCCGCGGCGAGCGCGGACTGCGCATCGGTCAGTGCCGCCGTTAAAGCTGTGAGATCGGGCGCGCCGGCATCGGTCGCTGAGAGCCCGGCATCGATATTGACAAGCTCAGCGTCGAGCCGCGCGGCGCGCTGCTCGTGTTCGGCCAAAGCCGCCTGAAGCTGGTTGCGCCGCGCCGTCAGATCGGCGAGCGCGCCGGTCAGTTCGGAGAACGATTTCTCCGAGACCGACAGCGCGGCATCCGCCGCCGCGACCCGCTGATTGACGCCGGCGAGCCGGGCGTCGTTATCCCGCGCCGCGGCCTTCAGCGTCGTCTCTTCGGCATCGAGCCTGGCGAGCGCTGCTTCCGCGTCGGCGGCGAGCGCGCGTTCGCGTGTGAGGTCGGAGCCGTATTGCGCGATACGGCGGTCGAGTTCGCCGATGCGCTCCTTGGCGCGCGCTTCCTCGCGTTCGAGCGTTTCGCGCGCGATCAACAGGCGCTGCAGCGCGGCGGCCGCCTTGGCCTCGGCCTCGCGCAAGCCGGGCAGCACGGCTGAGACTTCGGCCTGTTGCGTCGAGGCCTGTAATTGCGCGTGGGTCCGCTCGGCGACGACGCGCACCGCTTCGTCTTTGGCGCGTTCGGTTTCGGTGACTTCGGTCCCGGCAGCAACCCAGCGCAAATGGAACAGCAGCGCTTCGGTGCGGCGGACCTGACCGGAAATGTTGCGATAACGCACCGCCTGCCGCGCCTGCGTCTTGAGGCTCGCCATCTGCGCGGCGAGTTGCCCGATCACGTCTTCGGCGCGGGCCAGGTTCTGCTCGGCTGCTTTGAGCCGCAATTCGGCTTCGTGGCGGCGGGCATGTAGGCCGGCAATGCCGGCGGCTTCTTCGAGGACGCGTCGGCGCGCTTCCGGACGCGCTTGGATGATCTCGCCGATGCGGCCCTGATGCACCAAAGCCGGCGAACGCGAGCCGGTCGAGGCATCGGCGAACAGCATGGCAACGTCGCGCGCGCGCACTTCCTTGCCGTTGACGCGGAAGGTCGAGCCTTGTTCGCGCATGATGCGGCGCGACACTTCCAAAGAATCGAACTCGTTGAATGTCGCGGGCGCCCGGCGATCGCCATTGTCGATCGAGACCGTGACTTCGGCATGATTGCGCCCCGGACGGCCGGCATTGCCGGAAAAGATGACATCGTCCATCTCGCCGGCGCGCATCGCTTTATAGGAGGTCTCGCCCATGACCCAGCGCACGGCCTCGACCAGGTTCGACTTGCCGCAGCCGTTCGGACCGACGACGCCGGTCAGGCCGGGTTCGATCTCAAAGTCGGTCGGTTCGACGAAGGATTTGAATCCGATCAGGCGCAGCCGCGTGAGCTTCATAGTATTGGCGGGTCCGTTTTATTGGCGAGTCCGATGATTGACGGTCAGATGCCCTCGCTGCGGCGGCAAAGGGGGGTCGTCAAAACATACGCCGAAGCGGAATTTGCCGTTCGGCGCGGGAGGTTATGTACCGCACTGGCGCGGAGATTAGTCGTCGGGAGTCCGAGCGCAACCGCGGCCGCAGATTTATCCAGACATTCCGGACCTTGGCTGGACCTTGGCCGGAATTTGTCTCGCGCCGCAGCCCGAAAAACGGCGCCAAAGGCGCCAGGGCCGAGCCGAAAAACCCTTATCCTTCCTTGAGATACGGGTCGATCTCCTTAGACATCTGATCCATCGTCAGGTCGCCGATGAACTTCTTGCCGTTGATGAAGAAGGTCGGTGTCGAGTTCACCCCAAGCTTGTCGACAGCATGGTCGCGCACCGCCTGGATGGCATCGAGCCCCTTCTGATTCGCCAGGCAGGCGTTGAAACTGTCCTCGGTCATGCCGAACTGCTTGGCGATTTCCTTGAGCGGGGGCAATGGTTCCTTGACCACCCAATCGACCTGTTTGGCGAATAGGGTTTCTACCATCGGCATGTATTTGTCGTTGCCCGCGCAGCGCGCCAGCATGAAGCCGGCGGCGGCAAGTGCGTCGAGCGGGAAGGCGCGCAGCGTGTAACGGACCTTACCGGTATCGATATAGCGCTTCTGCAATTCCGGGAACGTCGTCTCCGAGAAGTGCGCGCAGTGCGGGCAGGTCATAGAGGCGTATTCGATGATTGTCACCGGCGCCTTCTCCGAACCGATCATGACGTCGCCGTCGGGACCGGCATCGGCGAGATCGGCGGCCGAGGGTGCGGCATCGTCGGCCCTTGCCGTCGCGATCAGCGAAGGCGCGAAGCCGGCTCCGGCAATGGTGAAAATGGCAGTAGCCGAAAGCAGTTGGCGACGGGTGGGCGACAAGGTCTGCTCCTGATGTGAGGACGGAACTTAAGGGCGCGAATGTGGCATTAGCACGCCCATTAGCATGCCTTCGGGCAAAGTGCGCTAGCCTCGCCGCGGGGTGCGGTCAAACCCGCTTGATCGCAGCTCCCAGCCGCGCCAGCGCATCTTTGAGACCATCGTCGCCGATATCGGACAGCGATTCTGCGATCCGGGCTGCGGCGGCGGGATCCACGGCGCGGGTTTTCTTGGATGCGCCGCGCCGTAGCGGTGCCTGGCGCAAGGCAAGACGGCCGACAGCGCGCCAGCCCAGGAACCGGTTGACGCGCTCGCAGATCAAACCAGCCAAATGCTGGATCTCAAGCGCGGCCGGGCCCTCGACCCGCAGCACTAATGTACCGGGCTCGGGGACTTCACCTTGGGCGGTGCGTTGCCATTGGATTTTCAGCGGCTCGCTGCAGGCCGCGACTTCGGCGCCGGCGATGTCCGGCCAGCGCGTCACCAGTTCGGCGCTGGCAAAGCCCTGCCGGCGAAAGCTTTCGCCGACGATTTTGCCGGCGACGTCTCGCAACTGTTTGGCGGCAGGCGGTGCGGGCTTGTTCATGGTGCGGGGCTCTGTCATCCCTCGCGGGTGACCTTAGCAGCCAAGATAGCAGTCAAGATCAGCAGCAAGAAGTCCGCGCCGCGCACGAAAGGGCGGCGACCGAACGCGCCACCTTCGGGCCCGCGGGCCGAAGACCTGCTCATCTGGTATGACCGGCACCGCCGTGTGCTGCCGTGGCGGGCGTTACCGGGCCGGCGTGCCGATCCGTATCATGTCTGGCTTTCCGAAATCATGCTGCAACAGACGACGGTGAAAGCCGTCGGGCCCTATTACGCAAAATTCCTCAAGCTCTGGCCGGATATTTCCGCGCTCGCGGCGGCGCCGCTTGACGATGTGCTCAAAGCCTGGGCCGGGCTCGGCTATTACGCGCGTGCCCGCAATCTGCATGCCTGCGCCCGGGCCATGGTCGAGCGGCACGGTGGCGAAATTCCGGGCACTGAAACTGCGCTCCGCGATCTGCCCGGCATCGGTCCCTATACGGCGGCCGCCATCGCCGCGATTGCCTTCGACGCATATGCGAGCCCCGTCGACGGCAATATCGAACGGGTCATCGCCCGTCTCTATGCGCTCGACGTGCCGTTGCCTGCCGCCAAGCCGGACATTGCCAAGCTCGCGCGCGCGCTGACGCCGCAGCAGCGCTCCGGCGATTTCGCCCAAGCCATGATGGATCTGGGCGCCACCATCTGCACGCCGAAGACGCCGGCCTGTGCCTTGTGTCCGTGGAATCAAGGCTGCACGGCTTTCGCGCGCGGCGATGCCGAGACTTTTCCGCGGCGGGCGCCCAAGCGCGAAGGCGATCTGCGCCGCGGCGCGGCCTTTGTCGTGCAACGCGCGGATGGCTTCGTGCTGGTGCGGACGCGGCCGGAGAAGGGACTGCTCGGCGGTATGACCGAAGTGCCGACCACCGAATGGTCGAAGGACTTCGATGGCAGCAGGGCAATTAAAGGCGCGCCACGCTTTGCGTCACTGCGCAAGCCGCTTGACTGGCAGAAGACCTTGGGCGTCGTGCGCCATGTCTTTACGCATTTCCCGCTTGAACTCGTCGTCTATGTGTCGGAGGTTCCGGCGCGAATAGCGGCGCCGAAGGGCACGAGATGGGTCAAAATTTCAGAACTTAACGGCGAGGCTCTGCCGAGCCTGATGCGCAAGGTCGTTGCGCACGCGCTGCCACAAGATCGAATGCACTAAGTCAGACTCGAGAAGTCACACGCGAGATGATCTGAAAGTCCGAACCGGGAAAGGAACGCCATGACAATCGAACGCCACGAAGCTGGCCCACGCATGAGCAAGGCCGTGGTCCACGGCAACACGGTCTATCTGTCCGGTCTGGTCGCCGACGCGCCCAAGGGCAAGAGCGTCACCGAACAGACCAAAAGCATCCTGTCGCAAATCGATGGCTTTCTGGCCAAGGCCGGAACCGACAAGAGCAAATTGTTGTCGGCCAATATCTGGATCACCGACATGGCGAATTTCGCCGAGATGAATGCGGCGTGGGATGCCTGGGTGGCGCCCGGCCATACGCCCGCGCGTGCCACCGTCGAAGCCAAGCTCGCGTCGCCCGATTACAAAGTCGAGATCATGGTGGTCGCGGCGAAATGAAGGTCCTGCTGCCCTCGGCCGAGGCCACCGCGCAGCGCCTGATCGCGCGGCGCGAGACGATCGCTGTCGCCGAATCGTCGACCGGCGGGCTGGTCGCCGCGAGCTTGCTCGCCGTGCCGGGCGCGTCGGCCTATTTTCTCGGCGGCGCCGTGGTCTATACGAAAACGGCGCGTGCGGTACTGCTCGGCATCGGCGATGCCGATATGCGGGGCCTGCGGCCGGCAACCGAGGCCTATGCGCTGCTGCTGGCGCGGCGCATGCGTGAGCGGCTCGGGGCCGTCTGGGGGCTCGGCGAAACCGGGGCCACCGGGCCAACCGGCAACCGCTACGGCGATCCGGCTGGCCACACTTGCATCGCCATTGCCGGACCGGTCGAGCGCGCGATCACGCTGCGCACCGGCAGCGCCGAGCGGCTCGCCAATATGGATGTTTTCGCCGAAAGCGCGCTTGATCTGCTGCTCGAAGTGATACCGGCGGCGTAACGCGCCGCCTACTCGGCGGCTTCCGCCATCTCCGATCGCACCTGGGCACGCAGCGTGTCGATCAAAGTGAGGCCCTTCGGCGTTTCGATATGCCAGAAGGTCCAGCCGTTGCAGGCTTCGAGCCCTTGCGCCAAGGCGCCGATGCGGTGGATCGAGCCGACAGTGTCGCCGAGCGAGAGCGCGCCGTCGGCGCGAACGAGCGCCTTGTGCCGCCGCTTGGCGTCGACGAGCTTGATGCCGGGAGCGACCAAGCCGCGTTCGATCAGTACGGAAAACGCTACGCGCGGCGCCTCGCGGGCGGTCATGAAGGAGGCGAGCGCCGGTTCCGGCATCGGCTCGATGGCGCCGATGCGCTCGCGCGCTGCCGCGGCATATTCGGAACTCCGCTCGATACCGATGAAGCGCCGGCGCAGGCGATGCGCCACGGCGCCGGTGGTTCCGGTTCCGGAGAACGGATCGAGCACCAGATCGTCGGGCCGCGAGGCCGAAAGAATGACGCGCGCCAAGAGGCTCTCGGGCTTTTGCGTCGGATGCAGTTTCTTGCCGTCGGTGCCTTTGAGCCGCTCCTCGCCGGTGCACAGCGGAATGAACCAGTCGGAGCGCATCTGGACGTCGTCGTTGCCCGCCTTGAGCGCCTCGTAATTGAACGTATAATTGTGCTTTGCGGCATCGCGCGCGGCCCAGATCAGGGTTTCGTGCGCGTTGGTAAAGCGGCGGCCGCGGAAATTCGGCATCGGGTTGGATTTCCGCCACACGATGTCGTTGAGGATCCAGAAGCCCAGATCCTGGAGGATCGCACCGACCCGGAAAATATTGTGATACGAGCCGATGACCCACAGCGTGGCGCTCGGCTTCATCACCCGGCGGCAGGCGATGAGCCAGGCGCGCGTGAAATCGTCGTAAGCGGAGAAGCTCGAGAATTTGTCCCAGTCATCGTCGACGGCATCGACACGAGAATTGTCGGGACGCTTGAGGTCGCCTTGGAGTTGCAAATTGTACGGCGGATCGGCGAAGACGAGATCCACGGACGCGGCCGGGAGCTTCGTCATCTCAGCAACGCAATCGCCGACCACAATGCGCGGCGAATGTTGCGCTGCGACACGCGACAGGACGCTCGCCTGCGGAGACTCAAAACTCACGCGGGGCGTCCTTGCGGACGCCCCGCGACGCGACACAACCATGACTCAGAACTCTGACTCAGGCGACGCGGCAATCGGCGACGCGGGACCTACAACCGACGATCTGCACTATGAGGGCGCAAGGTAAAAAATCGGCTAACTATTTGACGGCGCCACTAGGCAATAAATGCCGAGAAACGCTTAGTTAATCGCCCGCACTCCGCGCGCGATTCCGGAACTAAAAACGTGCCCGAAGCGACTTTCAGGCCGGATCTGTAACGAGGAGAAGACAAATGCGTTGGGATGATTTCCGCCGCAGCAGCAATATCGAAGACGAGCGCGCGGATTCCGGTGGCGGCGGTTTGCGCATGCCCGGCGGCGCCGGCGGTCTCGGGCTCGGCACCATCGTCATTCTTGGATTGATTGGCTGGGCGCTCGGCATCGACCCGAGCGTGCTGATCAACGGCGCGCAGATTCTTTCCGGCGGCGGTGGAGCCGTGACGCAGCAATCCGGTGCGCCGGCGCAAATGAGTCCGCAGGATCAGGAGACGGCGGACTTCGTCGCCGCGGTTCTGGGCGACACCGAGGACCGCTGGACCGAAATCTTCCAGGCGAGCGGCCGCACCTATCATGCGCCGAAGCTCGTCCTGTTCTCCGGCGCGATTCAGGGCGGCTGCGGACTTGCGCGCTCGGCAATGGGACCGTTCTATTGTCCTCGCGATCAGCAGGTCTATCTCGACACTTCTTTCTTCCGTGACATGCAGCGCAAATTCGGCGCCTGCTCGGACGACAAAGCGTGCCGGTTCTCCGAAGCTTATGTCATCGCGCACGAGGTTGGCCACCACGTGCAGAATGAGCTCGGCATCCTGCCGCGGGTCACCCAGATGCAGCAGGCGGCCTCGAGCCAATCCGATGTCAATGCGCTGCAGGTGCGGGTCGAACTGCAGGCGGACTGCCTTGCCGGGGTGTGGGCGAACCGTGCCCAGAAGAAGCACAACTTCCTCGATGCCGGTGACGTCGATCAGGCCTTGCAGACCGCATCCGCGATCGGCGACGACCGCTTGCAAAAGCAGACGCAAGGTTATGCCGTGCCGGATTCTTTCACCCACGGCACCTCCGCCCAGCGCAAGCGCTGGTTCATGAACGGCTTCAATTCGGGCGACGTCAATTCCTGCAACACATTGGCGGCCGATTCGCTCTAGCTGCGGGCTTTGGCTAATATGATTTGTTCATTCCGGCGCAAGCGGGGGAATCCAACTGCGGGTTCCAGGGTGAGCGGATCGTCGTGTAACGTAGGGTCTGGCCATGCCCGGCATTGATGAGAGCAAGACTTTCGTACCGCTCAAGATCGCGGTGCTGACGGTTTCCGACACGCGGACGCTGAAAGACGACAAGTCGGGCGCGCTGTTGGTGCAACGCATCGTTGCGGCGGGCCACTTTGTGGCCGAGCGCAGCCTTGTGCCCGACGACGTCGAAGCCATTCGCGGCCGGGTCAAAGGCTGGATCGCCGATCCCGTGATCGACGTGATCATCACCACCGGCGGTACCGGCTTCACCGGCCGCGATGTGACCCCGGAAGCGATCGAGCCGCTGTTCGAAAAGAAAATGGACGGCTTCTCGGCGCTGTTCCTGGTGGTGAGCTTTCCCAAGATCGGCACTTCGGCCATTCAATCGCGCGCCACCGCCGGCGTCGCCGGCTCGACCTACATCTTCTGCCTGCCGGGCTCGCCCGGCGCCTGCAAGGACGCCTGGGACGAGATTCTGGTGCATCAGCTCGATTATCGTTTCGGGCCGTGCAATTTCGTCGAGATCATGCCGCGGCTTGATGAGCATCTGCGGCGGCCGAAGGCCGGCGGGGCGAGCGTCTAATTCAAGTCCATATCCCAATACTCGCTGACCACGGGTTGGCCCCAGCTCTTGTGCTTTTCGCTCCGGATCAGCGTGAAGCCCGCCTTCTGATAAATATGACGCGCCGCTTTGAGCACGCTGTGCGTCCAGAGCGTCATCTTTTTGTAGCCGGCCTCGCGGGCGAAGCGCACGGCCTCTTCGGTCAGCTTTGCGCCGAGCCCTAAGCCGCGCGCTTTCGGATCGACCAGCAGCAGCCGGATACGGGCGACCTCGTCGGGATCCTTCGCGACAAAAATGCTGCCGACATTCTCGCCGTCCATCTCGGCGATCCAGCAGCGCTCGCGCTTGGCATCGAATTTGTTGACGAAGTCGGCGACGATCTGGGCGCAGACACCTTCGAACGGCTCCCGCCACTTATATTCCTGCGCATAGAGCTCGGCATGGCGTTTGACGATCCAGCCGAAATCGCCCGGCGCCGGATCGCGCAGTCTATAGCGCGGTTTTGTTTTATCCGACTTTGACTTTGCCGCGGCATCGGACCCCGGTGTGGCTTCGAGCAGCGTCTCGATCGTGGCCATTGCCGCGATCAGCCGCGATTGGTCGCCTGGCTCAAGCTTGTCGAGCATGGCGCCGATATCGCGCTGCGACAGGTCGTCGAGCAGCGCGAAGGCTTTGCGACCGCGCGGCGACAGTGCCAGATGGCTCTGCCGCGCATCGGTCTTGGAGACTTTGCGCTCGAGCAGGCCGCGCTTCTCGAAATTGCGCAGCACGCGGCTCAGATAGCCGGCATCGAGATCGAGGGCGCGGCCGATGTCGCTCGCCGTCGGCGATCCGTCCTTGGCGATCTCATAGATCACGCGCGCCTCGCCAAGCGAGTAGGGGCTGTCGAGGAAGTTCTTGCGCAGTACGCCGATCTGCCGCGTGTAGAAACGGTTGAAGCGGCGGGCGGCGGCGATGCGCTGATCGCGGTCGATCTTGGCCATGCGCGAAGCTTCGGTCTGATACTTGACAAAGTCAAGTATCATCGTGACCGATGGCAAGTCGCCGCGAAGCCGGCGCTACCGTGTGTGAAAGGCGGTTGAGGAGAGCGTCACGATGCGGCGGCGGCCGATCCGGCGGATAAATTCGGCCTGCGGGTCGGCGGCGCTTGCGGAATGGCCGCCGAGCTCGTCATAGAGCGGTCGCGCGATGAGCAGGCCTTGCTCCGGCCGCGCCATCCTGAACGCTGCGATCAGGAACGACCAAGCCTCGCGCAGCGCGGTCTGCGGGCCGGTGCCGCGCCGAAATACGGCGGCGCGGTTGTTTGGCTTGGGCTGCTCGACGAAACGGATGGCGTCGTCGGTCCATGGCGCATAGAGCACAGTGCCCGGCTGGATGAACATCAGCCACGGCGCCCGCGCTTTGGCGACGGCCGTCTTCAGCCGCCGGCCGAGTGCTTCTTCCAGCGCGAGGAACTCGCAGCCGGCAACATCGGCGACCACGGCGGTGTCATCCTTGGAACCTCCGTCAGCGATCAGCACTTCGCTGATCAAGCCTGCGGTCGCGCCGGAGACCAAAGCGGCCAGCGTCGGCACCAGCGCGTGCTCGGAATCGTGCGTGGGGATGATGACGCTCAGCATGCGGGATTCGGGAAGGCGCTGGTATCCGGTTCCATTGTGCCAACGCTCAATAGGGCCTCGCATTAGCGGCTCCAAGCTTCTTCACAATTTCCGGTTTACGGCCTTCCGGTCATTGACCTTTGTTCTTGTTTTGTTCTAAAAGGCGCACTAGCTTTGGGCGCACGAGCTTTAAGCCACGAAATCGGACGCCAGAGTCGATGGACCAATTGATCGGTGCCACATGAGTTGATCGTCAGCTTTGAAACGCCCGCCGGCACCGCTGCCCTCCGCGCCGGCGGGCGAAACCGGAGTTGCACAAGGCGTTGCGCAAGGGGCTGCGCAAGGAACCGCGGTTGACCGCGAGCGGCGTCGTGGCCGCGGCACGGCATCGAATACGTCAGGGCGGTTCGAGCCGCTCGCGCGGGTCGCCTTCGACGATGGCTGGCAGGGCCTGGACGATTTACCGCCGTTCAAAACCACAGTGACGGTCGATTCCACCCGCAAGATCATCACCAAGAACGACTCGCCCGACATTTCCTTCGATCGTTCGATCAATCCCTATCGCGGCTGCGAGCATGGCTGCGTTTATTGTTTCGCGCGGCCGACGCATGCCTATCTCGGTCTGTCGCCCGGGCTCGATTTCGAATCCAAGCTGTTTGTGAAGCCGAACGCGCCGGAATTGCTCGAGCGCGAATTGGCGGCGCCGGGCTATGTGCCGAAAATCATCGCGATAGGCACTAATACCGATCCGTATCAGCCGATCGAGCGGCGGCATCAGATCATGCGGCGCATCCTCGAAGTGTTGGAGCGCGCCGGGCACCCGGTCGGCATCGTGACCAAATCGGCGCTGGTGCTGCGCGATCTCGACATTCTCGCGCGCATGGCCAAGCGCGATCTGGTCAAAGTGGCCATCTCGGTGACGACGCTCGACCCGAAACTGGCGCGTGTCATGGAGCCGCGGGCATCGACGCCGCCGCGCCGGCTTGATGCACTCAGGCAATTGGTGAGCGCCGGCGTGCCGGCGTCGGCCATGCTGGCGCCGGTCATTCCGGCGCTCAATGATTCCGAGATCGAGCGCATCCTCGATGCGGTCGGCGAAACCGGGGCGCGCAATGCCGGCTATGTGCTGCTGCGCCTGCCGCTCGAATTGCGCGATCTGTTCCGCGAATGGCTGATCGAGAATTTTCCCGACCGCTATCGCCATGTCATCTCGCTGATCCGCGACACGCGTGGCGGCAAGGATTATGACTCGACGTTCGGCAAGCGGATGACCGGCTCCGGTCCGATCGCATGGATGATCGGCCGCCGTTTCGAGCTTGCTTGCGAGCGGCTCGGCTTCAATGTGACGAGCGCACGCACGACCACGGAACATTTCCAACGCCCGCGCCCGGCGTCGGAACAACTCGATCTGTTTTGATTTCCCCGCAATCCCCTTCACGCGAATAACGCGCATTGCGGAGCCTAGCGGCGAGCGGGCATCATGCCCGCATGAGTCGCCAAGCAAACGGTCGCCAAGCCATTAGCCGTCAAGCAAGCGTTCGCCAAGAAGCCGGCGGTAAGGGCTCCGCCAAGGCTGCGGCGCGCCTGCCGCTCGACGAAGAGATCCTGCGTCCGACGTTCCGTCGCGAACGCTCGGCGCTCAAGCGCGGGGTATGGCCGATCGCGGGTTGCGACGAAGCGGGGCGGGGCCCGCTTGCCGGACCAGTCGTCGCGGCCGCCGTCATTCTCGATCCGGACAATATTCCGCGCGGCCTCGACGATTCGAAACGGCTGACACCGGAGCGGCGCGAAGTGCTTTATGAGCGCATCTGCGCCCGCGCCCAGGTCGCCGTCGCCATGGCGCCGCCGTGGCGCATCGACCGCGACAATATCTTGCGCGCTTCGCTATGGGCGCTGGCGCGCGCAGTTCTTGCGTTGCCGGCTAGGCCGCGCCTGGTTTTTGTCGATGGCCGCGACCGTATCGACACCGGCTGCGACTGCGAGGCGGTCATCGGCGGTGACGGCCTCGTCGCCTCGATTGCGGCCGCCTCGATCGTCGCCAAGGTCACGCGCGACCGGCTCATGACCTGTCTCGGCGGTGCCCATCCGGGCTACGGCTTCGAGCGGCATATGGGCTATAGCGTCCCCGAACATTTCGCCGCGCTGGCGCGGCTGGGACCGACAATTCACCATCGCCGCTCGTTTGCGCCGGTCGCGGCTGCGTTCGGACTTACCTCCGATTCGGCGCACGAGATGGTTGAGCCTGAGATTGGCGCGTTGCCGCTCTAGCTCGCTTCCTAAGCTTGCTTCCTCGGCTTGCCTCGCTGGCTTTGCCGCCGTATAGGGCAGCGCCGAACCATCATGAAAAGATTGGTTTGGCTTCTCATTGGCGATGCTGCATCCGGTGCCCGCCAATCACAGTTTGCTTGCCCGGTTTTCCTGCAGATGTTTTTTGTTCCAATTTACATCGAAGCGATCCGTGCCCGGCCGCTGTTGATTTTTTGGGCGGCGGCGCTGGCGCAAGCCGCGGTCTGGATCGCGGTCCCCATGCTGTTCTATTCCGCGCCGCCCGGCGATCTGGCGCAGCTTCTCGCCGTCGGCCACGAGTTTCGTTTCGATGCCGGCGTCGGTCCGCCGCTGTCTTATTGGCTCGCCGAGATTGCGTTTCGCATCGCCGGCCTGTTCGGCGTCTATGTGCTGGCGCAGATTTGCGTGATCACGACCTATTGGCACGTCTTCGCGTTCGGCCGCGCCACGCTAGGCGCCTCACATGCGGTGATGGCGGTGCTGCTGATGGTCGGCATCGCGCTGTTCACGGTGCCGTCGCCGGATTTCGGTCCACCGATCCTCAGCATGGCGCTGTGGGCGATCGTGTTGCGGTACTATTGGCGGGCGACCATCGAGCGGCACCAGCGCTCGTGGTATGTGCTCGGCTGCGCCGCGGCGCTGCTGCTGATGTCGAGCACGGCCGCGCTGCTTCTGCTCGGCGTGCTGGTCGCATTCACGATGGCAAGCGCGCGCGGCCGCGAGGCCTTCGCAACAAACGAGCCGTGGATCGTCGGCATAGCGCTCGTCGTTTTTCTATTCCTGCATGTGATCTGGCTGCAGGGGGTGTGGCCGGCAGGTGCCGGCGACAATTTGCAACCGCTTGTCGAACGCTTGCGACAGGCGCAAAGCGCGAGCTTGAACACCTCGGCCTGGCTGCGGCTTCTCGCGGCGCTTATTCTGGCCCATGCCGGGCTTGCGATCCTCGTGGTGCTGGCCGCCGGCTGGCCGCGCGTCAGCGCTGCGCCGGCACCGGCGATCGCGCGGCCGCACGCCGATGCTTACGCCGCGACGTTCATCAAGATCTTTGCCCTGGTGCCGCCTTTGCTCGCGACTATTTGCGCGGTGCTGATCGGACAGAGGACCCCCGTCGGCGGCGCCGCGCCGCTCATCGTGCTCTCGGGGCTTCTCGTCGTTCTTGCCGCCGGCGACAGTATCGAACTCTATCATCAGCGCGTGCTGGGCTTTGCCTGGTCCGGTCTGCTCGTTGTGCCGGCGGTCTTCGTTCCGCTCCTTATCGTGATGCTGCCATGGGCGGTCGGCACGGATCTCGGCATCGCGCAGCCGGCGAACGCGATGGGCGAATTTTTTGCCGACAGTTTTCAGCGCCGCACCGGACAAAAGCTTGCCATCGTCACCGGCGATCCGCGCACCGCGGCTTTGATCGCGCTCACCGCGCCAAGCCGGCCAAGCGTCTTTTCCGACGCCGATCCGTCGCGCACGCCCTGGGTCAACGCCGACGACATCCGCAAGAAGGGCGCCGTCGTGGTTTGGCTCACGGCAGATACGTCGCCGGCGCCGCCGCCGGATATCAAAATCTATTTTCCCGATCTGGTGCCTGAAGTGCCGCGCACTTTCGACCGGCCGGTCCAAGGCCGTCTGCCGTTGCTGCGGATCGGCTGGGGCGTCATCAGACCGGGCAGCGTGATGCCGGCGCCCAAATAGGCAAGCGCTAGCGGTGCTGGCGCTGATCTTCGCGGCTAGAGCATGATCCGGAAAAGTGGAAACCGGTTTTCCGAAAAGATCATGCTCAATCAAAATGCTAGAACGACAACTGATTCAATCTAAAAATAACTTCGCGCTAAGGTCGGATTGATAAGAGTTTGATCCCGGTGGCGGCGCGTAGAGCTAAACGTTTGCCGCCAGCGCTTTCTTCAACGCCAGAAAATCCCGCCAGGCGAAACGCTTCTGCAACGGGCTCCGCAACAGGAACGCCGGGTGAAAGGTTGCGAGCGCTTTGATCTCGCGGCTGCCGGTGTCGTAGGGAAACCAGCGGCCGCGGCTGCGGGTGATGCCGTCCTTGATGCTGAGCAAAGTCTGCATCGCCGGGCCGCCGAGGCAGACCACGATGTCGGGATCGGCAAGCTCGATCTGGCGGCGAATGAATGGCAGGCAGATCGCGGTTTCCTGCGGCGTCGGCGTACGATTGCCCGGCGGCCGCCACGGCACGACATTGGCGATATAGGCCTTGGTGCGATCAAGCCCGATCGCCGCCATCATGAGGTCGAGGAGCTTGCCGGAGCGGCCGACAAAGGGCTTTCCTGAAATATCTTCGTCATAGCCCGGCGCTTCGCCGACGAACATGATGCGGCTTTGCGGATTGCCGTCGGCGAAGACCAATTGAGTTGCGGTCGCCCGCAACGCGCAGCCTTCGAAACCCTCAAGTAGCGCCCGCAGCTCGTCGAGCGATCCAGCGCTTTTGGCCGCTTCGCGCGCCGCCATGGCTGCGACCTCGGGCGAAGCGGGCGGGGCGGCCTGGGGCAGCGTCCGCTCCCGTGGCGGCACCGTTTTGTGAGGAAGGACCCGGGCCGCGGCGTCGCTCGTGGCTCGGGCGGCGATCGGCTGAGGACTTTCGTCCGCCATGCGATCGATCGGCTCCTCGCCGAGCAAAGCATCGGCGCCGGCATCGAGATAGAAGGCGATCAATTCGCGCGCTTCTTTATGGCCGGGAGCGTCCATAACCCTATCCAAGAGCAAATATTCATGCGCGAAAATAGTCATGAGCGAAGGCAACGCGCGCCGCAAGCCGGTTTAGAGGTTCCTTGGTTCTTTGCACTAGCGATTGTCAGCGCAGCAATTTCGTGAACAATCGGGTTGGACACTTATTTGAGCATGATCTTTTCCGAAAACCGGTATCCACCCTCGGATCAAGTCCGAGGGCAGGCTTTTTCGGGATCATGCTCTGAACGACCGGGACACGGAGCAAGGGTCATGAACGCAACGGAGCTTCCGGCCCGGGAGGCAATGGAATTCGACGTTGTCATCGTCGGCGCCGGCCCGGCGGGCCTTTCGGCTGCGATCAGGCTCAAGCAGCTCGCACCGGATGTCTCCGTCGTCGTCGTCGAGAAAGGTTCCGAAGTCGGCGCCCATATCCTGTCCGGCGCCGTCATCGATCCGATCGGGCTCGATAGCCTGATTCCGGAGTGGCGCGGCGAAGACACGCCGATCAAGACCAAGGTGACATCCGACCGCTTCTATGCGCTCGGAGAATCCGGCGCGCTGCGGCTGCCGCTTACCTTCATGCCGCCTTTGATGAGCAATCATGGCAATTTCATCGTCTCGCTCGGCGAGGTCTGCCGTTATCTGGCGCGTAAAGCCGAAGCGCTCGGCGTCGAGATCTATCCGGGTTTCGCGGCGGCGGAGCTCTTGCTCGATAACAATGCGGTTGCCGGCATCGCCACCGGCGACATGGGCATCGGCAAGGACGGCGATAACAAATCCGGCTTCGCCCGCGGCATGGAGCTGCGCGGCAAGTACACTTTGTTCGCTGAAGGCGCGCGCGGCAGCCTGTCCAAGATCCTGATCGAGCGTTTCGGGCTCTCGCAAAATCGCCAGCCGCAAAAATTCGGCATCGGCCTCAAAGAGCTCTGGCAGGTCGCTCCCGACAAGCACCGCCGCGGGCTCGCACAGCACACGCTCGGTTGGCCGCTTGGCAATGCCACCGGCGGCGGTTCGTTCCTTTATCACTTCGACGACAATCTGGTTGCCGTCGGTTTCGTCGTGCACCTCAATTACAAAAATCCATATCTGTCGCCGTTCGAGGAATTCCAGCGCTTCAAGACGCATCCGCTGGTGCGCGATACTTTCGCGGGCGGCAAGCGGATTTGCTACGGCGCCCGCGCCATTACCGAGGGCGGCTACCAGTCGGTGCCGAAGCTCGTGTTCCCGGGAGGCGCGCTGATCGGCTGCGCTGCGGGCTTCGTCAATGTGCCGCGCATCAAAGGCAGCCATAACGCCATGCTCTCAGGCATGCTTGCCGCCGAGCACGTGGCGGCTGCGCTCGCGGCCGGCCGCGCCAATGACGAGATCTCGACCTATGAAGAGGCCTGGCGCTCATCTCCCATCGGCCGCGATCTGTGGCGGGTGCGCAATGCCAAGCCGCTATGGTCGAAGCTTGGCACCTTTGCCGGCATCGCGCTCGGCGGGCTCGACATGTGGACCAATACGCTCGGCTTCTCGCTGCTCGGCACGCTCAAACACGGCAAGCCGGATTCCGCGACGCTCAAGCCCGCGGCGCAATGCAAGCGCATCGTCTATCAAAAGCCCGACGGCAAGCTCACCTTCGACCGGCTGTCATCGGTCTATTTGTCCAATACCAATCACGAGGAAGATCAGCCCGCTCATCTTCTGCTGCGCGACGCCGCCTTGCAGAAATCGTCGGAACACGATGTTTATGCCGGGCCGTCAGCGCGTTATTGCCCGGCCGGTGTTTATGAATGGGTCGAGGATGCCGGCGGCCCGCGCTACGTGATCAACGCGCAAAACTGCGTGCACTGTAAGACCTGCGATATCAAAGACCCGAACCAGAACATCACCTGGGTGCCGCCCGAGGGCGGCGGTGGGCCGAATTATCCGAATATGTGATTGTCGGTTATGTGATCGCTTGCTGCCGCGATTTCGCCGCCGTTGGGGCCTAAACGATCCGGCTCGTGCATGAGCACGAGGGGACGACGACAGGGCGGCGTCAGCCGGCATCCTTGCGGCGGCGCAGTAAAAAGGCCATTCTCGCGCGACCAGATGAATGATCGGCGCTTGTTGCGCGTCCGCCGGCCTGATTTATCGCCGACCCAATTCGCTGCAGACCCAATTTGCTTATGGAGATGTCGTGATTCACTCGCTGTCGCCCCGGCGTGCCGCCATTTTTGGCATCGCTCTCGCTCTCGGCTTTCCCTCGGTGCTCGCCGCTCAAGCGGCTACCGTCCAGGCACCGGCGCCAGCGGAACTTTCGCCCGAGAATGCCGCCGGCAGTTATCTCGCGGCCCGCCATGCCGGCGCTGAGCGCGATGCTACCGCCGCGGCTGCCTATTACATGGACGTGCTCAAGCTCGATCCGAAGAATCCGGATTTGTTGAGCCGCACCTTTCTCTCGGTCCTCACCGACGGCGACATCGATCAGGCCAGCAAGCTTGCCGAGCGCATGCTCGACGTCGATCATGCCGACAAGATCTCGCATCTTGTGATCGGCATTCGCGAGCTCAAGCTGAAACATTACGGCGCGGCCAAGCAGCATTTCGCGCAATCGGTGCGCGGGCCGGTCACCGATCTGACCGCGGCGCTGTTGTCGGCGTGGGCGCAACAAGGCGCCGGTGACGCGCATGGCGCCGTCGACACCATGGACAAGCTGTCGGGGCCGGATTGGTACGGCATTTTCAAGGACCTGCATGCCGGCTTCATTCTCGATCTCGGCGGCGACAAGAAGGGTGCGCAGAAGCGCTACGAGAGCGCTTACAAGACCGATCCGTCGGCACTGCGTACGGTGCAGGCCTATGGCCGCTTCCTGTCCCGCAACGGCAGCAAGGACGACGCGCTCAAGGTCTATCAGGATTTCGCCAAGGTCCTGCCCGACCATCCGCTGGTCAACGAAGAAATGAAGGCGATTGCCGACGGCCAGAAGCTGCCGTCGCTCGTCGATTCACCGCAGGCCGGCGCCGCGGAGGCGCTTTATGGTCTCGGTGCTTCGATCGGCCGCCGCGGCGGCGAGGATCTGGCGCTGATCTATCTGCAGCTCGCGCTCTACCTGCAGCCGTCGCACGCGATGGCGCTGTTGTCGCTCGGCGATCTCTACGAGGATTTGAAGAAGCCCGATCTGGCCATCAAGGCCTATGAGCGGGTGCCGGCGAACTCATCGCTATCGCGCAATGCCGAAATTCAGATGGCGGTCGATCTCGACGCGCTCGATCGCACCGACGAGGCCAAGCAGCGGCTGCAACACGTCATCGCGCAGCGCCCCAAGGACACCGAGGCGATCATCGAGCTCGGCAATATCCAGCGTGCGCGCAAAGACTTCGCGAGCTGCGCCGACACCTACAGCAAGGCCATCGACACGGTACCCAATCCCGAGAAGTCGAATTGGGTCGTGTTCTATTTCCGCGGCATTTGCTACGAGCGCTCGCATCAATGGCCGGCTGCCGAAGCCGACATGAAAAAGGCGCTGGAGCTGTTCCCGGAACAGCCGCTGGTGCTCAACTATCTCGGCTATTCCTGGGTCGACCAGGGCGTTCATCTCGATCAGGGCATGGACATGATCCGCCGCGCCGTCGAGCAGCGGCCGGATGACGGCTATATCGTCAACTCGCTGGGCTGGGCCTATTTCCGTACCGGCAATTACGACGAAGCCGTCAAGAATCTGGAACGCGCCGTCGAGCTCAAGCCGGAAGATCCGACCATCAACGACCATCTCGGCGACGCCTATTGGCGGGTCGGCCGGATGCTGGAGGCGCATTTCCAGTGGTCGCACGCCAAGGATCTGAAGCCGGAGCCGGACGATCTGCCGAAGATCGAAACCAAACTGGAGAATGGGCTGCCTCCCGATACGTCGTCGTCGGCGGACGCGGGCAAGCCGGCCGTGCCGGCGGCGGATGCCGCAAAGGCGGGCTCAGGTTCCGACACCAAGAAAACCGGCAACGGCGGCTGAGCTGCCGCCTTGCCTGTTCCGCTTGTTGCGCATGCGCCGGCCAAGGTGAACCTGACACTGCGGGTGCTTGGCCGCCGCACCGATGGCTATCATGAGCTCGAAAGCCTGGTCGTGTTCGCCGATTGCGGCGACCGGCTCACCTTCACGCCTGGAACCCCATTATCGCTGACGCTCAGCGGCGCGACGGCGGCGCAAGCCGGCGACGGCGCCGACAATCTTGTGCTCAAGGCGACACGCGCGCTTGCGGCCCGCATGCCCGACGTGATCCTGGGCGCGTTTCACCTGGAAAAAAGCCTGCCAGTCGCGGCCGGACTCGGCGGCGGCTCGTCCGACGCCGCTGCGGCGCTGCGCCTGATCGCGCAAGCCGATAAGCTTGCACTGGACAATCCGCATTTGCAGGCGGCGGCGCGCGCGACCGGCGCCGATGTGCCGGTTTGCCTCGATCCAAGGCCGCGCTTGATGCGCGGCATCGGTGAGCAGCTTTCGCAGCCGCTTGCATTGCCGCAGCTTCCGGCGGTGCTGGTCAATCCCGGTGTTGCGCTCGCGACCAAGCACGTCTTCGCCGGCTGGACGGCAAGTGCGCAACCGGGTGTGCCATCGGCCGTGCCGTTCGACCTGACGGCCGTTGCGAAATTGGCGAGTCCCGATCGGTTGCTACAGATGCTGCAGACGCAGCCCAATGACCTCGAACTGCCGGCAATCGCCTTGCAGCCGGTGATCGCCGAGGTGCTAACGGTTCTGCGTGGGCTTGCCGGTTGTCAGCTGGCGCGCATGTCAGGCTCCGGCGCCACATGCTTCGGCCTGTTCGCCTCCGCCATGGACGCCGAAGCCGCGGCGAAAATCCTGAGCGCCAAATATCCGAACTGGTGGACGCAAGCCTGCACGCTGGGAAGCGGCACCTAGCACGAGCGCCTCAGCATTTTTTATTGCGGGTGATCTTTTCGGAAAACCAGTTCCCACTTTTCCGGATCACGCGCTAGTGCGTGCGCGAAATGCAGAAGTCGACGGTCTCGACCAAAGCCGCTTTCATCGGTGAATCGGCAAACAGCGCCAGCGCATCGCGGGCGATTGCGCCATAATGATGCGCCCGGCCGATCGTGTCTTCGAGCGCGCGATGCCGCACCATGAGCCCGATCGCATGATCGAGATCGGCATCCGTGGTCTCGCCGCGCTCGAGCGTGCGCCGCCAGAATTCGCGCTCGGCATCGGTGCCGCGGCGGAAGGCAAGCACCACCGGCAGCGTGATCTTGCCCTCGCGGAAATCGTCGCCGACATTCTTGCCGAGATGCGCCGACGCGCCGCCGTAATCCAGCACGTCGTCGATCAGCTGAAAGGTGATGCCGAGATTCATGCCGAACGAGCGGCTCGCCGCCTGTTCGGCTTTCTGCCGTGCCGACAGCGCCGGGCCGACTTCGCAAGCCGCCGCAAACAGTTCGGCGGTCTTGCCGCGGATCACCGCGATATATTCGTCTTCCGTCGTCGCGGTGTTCTTGGCGACCGCAAGCTGCATGACCTCGCCTTCGGCGATCACCGAAGCGGCCGAAGACAGGATTTCCAGCGCCTTCAGGCTGCCGACTTCGACCATCATCTTGAACGCTTGGCCGAGCAGGAAATCGCCGACCAGGACGCTCGCTTCATTGCCCCACAGCATGCGTGCGGCGGTGCGGCCGCGCCGCAATTCGCTCTCGTCCACGACATCGTCATGCAGCAGCGTTGCGGTGTGCATGAATTCGACCGCGGCGGCGAGCTTGATATGGCCTTCGCCGCCATAGCCGGCGAGCTTCGCCAGCGCCAAAGTGAGCATCGGCCGCAGCCGTTTGCCGCCGGAACTGATGAGGTGGTTGGCCACCTCCGGGATCATCGTCACCTCGGACCCGGTGCGCGAGATAATCGTGGCATTGACGCGTTCCATGTCGGCGGCAACGAGCTCGACCAGAGGCTCGATCGAGGGCTTACGCGCACTTTCGAACGGGACGACAACTGCCACTTGGTGTTTCTCCACAGGAAGACCACGAAGCATAGAAACGCTATGGTGACCCGGCAAGTCCGCAGGCAGATATAGTGCCGATGCCGATCATGCCACTCCGAGTGGCGGCGCCGAGGATGAATGTCAAGCAACGATCTAGCCGTGGAACGCAGTACGCAAAACCGGCTTCAGAACCCACTCGATGTGGCGGTTTTGGTGCCCTGTTACAATGAGGAACGTGCGATCGCCAAAGTCGTCGCCGATTTCCGCGCGGCGCTGCCCGGCGCCAGTGTTTATGTTTATGACAACAACTCGACAGACGGCACCGTCGCGGCCGCCATGCAGGCGGGCGCGGTGGTGCGGCGCGAGGCCCATCAGGGCAAGGGTTATGTGGTGCGGCGGATGTTCAACGATATCGAAGCCGATCTCTACGTGCTGGTCGACGGCGACGCGACCTATGATGCGCCGAGCGTGCAGACCATGATCGACAAGCTTGTCGCCGATCGGCTCGATATGGTGGTTGCGGCCCGCGTCGACAACGAAGCGGCCGCCTATCGACCCGGCCATCGCGCCGGCAATTGGCTGCTCACCGGTTTTGTCGCGCATATTTTCGGCCGCGCCTTTACCGACATGCTTTCCGGCTATCGCGTGTTCTCGCGCCGCTTCGTCAAATCGTTTCCAATTCTCTCCGGCGGTTTCGAGATCGAGACGGAATTGACGGTGCATGCGCTCGAACTCGAATTGCCGGTCGGCGAAGTGGCGACGCCGTATTATTCGCGGCCGAGCGGCTCGACTTCCAAGCTCAATACCTGGCCGGACGGCTTTCGCATTCTCTGGACGGTGCTGAAACTCTATCGTGCCGAACGCCCGCTGGCGCTGTTCGGTTCGCTCGGCGTCGCGCTTGCCATCGTGGCCGTCGGCCTCGCCATTCCGATTTTCATCACCTATGCGCAGCAAGGACTGGTGCCGCGCCTGCCCACCGCGGTGCTATCGACCGGCCTGATGGTGCTGGCCTGCCTGTCGGTCGCCGTTGGGCTCATCCTCGATACCGTGACGCGCGGGCGGCGCGAGGCCAAGCTGATCGCGTATCTGGCGCTGCGCGCGCCAGGGGAAGACAGGCGGCGGGGCTGACCATGCGCGAACTCGTTCGCACCAACGACCCGGTGCTGATTACCGCTATCGAGGCGCTGCTTAACGGCGCCGATATCGGCCACATGGTGGTTGATCAGAATATGAGCGTGCTGGAAGGCTCGATTGGCATTTTCCCGCGGCGCATCCTGGTCGAGGAGGAAGAGATCGAGCGTGCGCGCCGGCTTCTGGAGGAGGCCGGCTTCGGCAAAGAGCTTCGTCGGGATGCCCGCTGAGATCGGCCAGATCGGCGGGGAAGTGAGCGAGGACCAGATCCTCGGCGGCAAGCTTGTGCTGCGCCAGCCGTTGCGCGGGCATCGCTTCGGCCACGATGCGATCCTGCTTGCTGCTGCGGTCGCAGCGCAAAGCGGCGAACGCGCCGTGGAGCTTGGCGCCGGCGTCGGCGCGGCGGGCTTGGCGCTGGCCCACCGCGTCGCGGGCCTCGGCGTGACCCTCGTCGAACGCGATGCGGCGCTTGCGGCGCTTGCCGCCGCGAACGCAAACCGCAACGGTCTCTCGGGGCGAGTGCACGCGGTCGCTCTCGATGTTGCGGCGCCGGCCACGGCCTTCGCCGCTGCAGGGCTGGCGCCGGAATCGGCGGATCACGTGCTGATGAATCCGCCGTTTAATCCGGCACAAAATCCGTCACCCGACCGCGCCCGCCGCGCAGCGCATGTCGCCTCTGATGGGACGCTTCCGCAATGGCTTAGCACCGCGCGACGTTTGCTCCGCCCCGGAGGCGCCCTGACGCTGATCTGGCGCGCCGACGGGCTGGCCGATGTGCTCGCCGCGCTCGGCGACGGCTTTGGCGCGATCTCTGTGTTGCCGATCCACGGCAAAATCAATGGGCCGGCAATCCGCGTCCTGGTGCGGGCGTCAAAAGACCGGAACAGCCCGCTCGTTTTGCTGGCGGGTCTGGTGCTTAGCGATGCCGATGGCAAGCCGACGGTTGCGGCGGAAACCGTTCTGCGCAACGGCAAGAGCCTGTCGCTAACTCAAAACTGATGTGGAGTTTTGCCCGAAAGGGACGTCACACGGACAAGTGATACTGGACTGCGAGACTAATTTCTTGGATTGCGCAATCGTTGGAAACAGACACCGACAAAAACGCGAAACTGCTCAGCGGTTGTGCACTACGCTGGCAAGGAATCAGGCCGTACCGCAACCTTTTGCTTCGCCTCGGTGCGCATGGGCATATAGGAAAGGCCCACAAACACGCTGATGAGCATCAGGAGAAAGTAGATCTTCATTTGCTTCTCGGCCTCCCGCCGTTCTTTTGCTCACCAACATGAAGCAAGAAGCGTTCCAAAGATTAAGAAACGGTTAGTTGAGGGTTAATGCGACCGATCATATTTGAGCTGTTGAGCAGAACTCGATGACCGAGCCAGTCACTGAGCCAACGACCAAGCCATCGCGTGGGCAGGGCTCCCCGGGCCTTGCCGGCGGCGTCATGAGCGCGCTTCGCCGATGCATTCCGGCCCGATTTCGCCGCGACCAGCCGACAGTCCCAGTGGTGCGACTCACCGGCGTCATCGGCTTTTCGACGCCGTTGCGGCCGGGGCTAAGCCTTGCCGGTATCGCGCGCACGCTCGACAAAGCCTTCGCCACCAAGAATGCGCCAGCCGTTGCACTCGCCATCAATTCGCCCGGCGGCTCGCCGGTACAGTCGCACCTGATTTTCCGCCGCATCCGTGAGCTTGCCGCCGAGCACAAGCGCCGTGTCATCGCCTTCGTCGAAGATGCCGGCGCCTCGGGCGGCTATATGATCGCCTGCGCCGCCGATGAGATCATCGCCGATCCGCATTCGATCGTCGGCTCGATCGGCGTGGTCGGCGGCTCGTTCGGCTTCGACAAGCTCATCGCCAAAATCGGGGTCGAGCGCCGGCTCTACACGTCGGGCGAGCATAAGGGCTCGCTCGACCCGTTCCTGCCGGAAGACGCCGGCGACGTCGAGCGCCTGAAGACATTGCAGCGCGCCATTCATGACGACTTCATCGCGCTGGTAAAATCGCGGCGGGGCACGAAGCTCAACGGCCCGGAAAGCGACTTATTTTCCGGCGAATACTGGACCGGGCGGCGGGCATTGGAACTCGGCCTGGTCGACGGCATCGGCGACCTGCGCGGGGTCCTTCGCGAACGATTTGGCGACAAGGTGGTTACACCTCTAGTCACCGAGCGCGGCTTTTTCGGCCGCCGAGTGCTCGGGGTGAGCGCCGGCGATATACTAAGCGAGGCGCCGGCGGGTCTTTCCGCGGGCCGCCAAATAGGTTTTGCCGAGGACCTGATCTCGGCACTTGAAACGCGTGCGATGTGGGCGCGGTTCGGGCTCTGACGCATGATCCCGAAAAGTGGGAACCGATTTTTGGAAAAGATCATGCGTAACTCGAATTGGAGCATGATCCGGAAAAGTGGGAACCGGTTTTCCGAAAAGATCATGCGCAACTAAAGTTGAATTGCACGAGGAGGCGCTCATGCCGCCGCTTGTTATCTTTGCGCTAGGAATGGTTGGGGCGGCCGCCTTGGCGCGCTGGTGTTCCAAGGAAGTGCAGCGGGTCAATGCCGAGCTCGACAACGTGCGCGCCCGCGCGGCTGTCGAACCGGTCGACCGCAATGCCTTGCCGACTTTGAAGCGTGATCCGGAAACCGGAGAATACCGGCCGGGTTAGAGCATGATCCGGAAAAATGGACGCCGGTTTTCCGAAAAGATCATGCTCAACCGAAATCCCAGAGCGATAAGCGGTTCAATCTGAACCAATTGCGCTCTAGTCCTACTGCGACGTCTCCTTGATGTTCCGCTCTTTCACGACGCGGCCCCACTTGTCGTATTCCGCCTTCATGAACGCACCGAAACTCTCCGGCGTCTTGCCGACCGGCGTGGCGCCGGCCTGAACCAGCTTGTCGCGGGTCGCCGGATCGTTCAGCGCTGCGTTCACCGCGCTGTTGATCTTCTGGATCACCGCGGCCGGCGTCTTTGCCGGCGCGAGCAACCCGTACCAGTTCGACGCGTCGGTGTTGGGATAGCCTTGCTCGGCGAGCGTCGGCACGTCCGGCAGAATGGCGTCGCGCTTGTTCGACGCCGCGCCGATCGGCACGAGATTGCCGCTCTTGATCTGCGCGATCAGCACCGGAATGTCGGCGGACATGACCTCGACCTGGCCGGCGAGCAGATCGGTCAGAGCGGGAGCGGCGCCGCGATACGGCACGTGCAGGAATTGCACGCCGGCCGACGCGTCGAGCAGTTCCTGCGCCAGATGCGGCGGCGAGCCGATGCCGGTCGAGGCGAACGGGATGGTGCCGGGCTTTTCCTTGGCAAGTGCGACCAGTTCCTTGACGGTCTTGATGCCGGATTTCGGCGTGACCACGATCACCTCGGTGACCGTCGTCACCAGCGCCACCGGCGCGAAATCGCGCAGCGGGTCGTAATGCAGGTCGGCCATGATATGCGGCGACACCGTCACCGCGCCGGCCGTGGTCAGGAACAGCGTGTAGCCGTCGGGATCGGACTTGGCGACGAAATCGCCGCCGAGCGTGCCATTGGCGCCAGGCTTGTTGTCGATGATGACGGGCTGGCCGAGCGTATCGCGCATCTTCTCCGCCACGACCCTGCCGACGAAATCGGTCGGGCCGCCGGGCGGAAAGGCGATCACGATATGGACCGGTCGCGACGGGAAATCGTCGGCTTGCGCGATTTGAGCCGGGGCAAACGACAGCGCCGCGGCTCCGGCGATCAACATGGCTACAATTCTGCGCACAACTCCCCCCTATAATCAGGCGTCAAAAGCCGGGAATCAGATATCGGATCCGAGCTGTTGCCCATGTTTCCGTCCCGATCGCGGATTTCCGATAGCAGCATAAGGGGCGTAAGGCCATGCGTCATGTCGCGAGGGCGACGTGAAGGCTTGACCTGCCGCGCGCCATCCACCAACAACGCGCCATGATTGGAACCCCTAATCTGCCGGCGCGGCGACTGCCGATCTGCCGACCTATATGCGGCCCGACCGCTCGTTCCAGGGCCTGATCCTGGCGTTGCAGCGCTATTGGGCGGATTGGGGCTGCGTCATCCTGCAGCCCTATGACATGGAGGTCGGCGCCGGCACCTTTCATCCGGCGACAACCTTGCGCGCGCTCGGCCCGAAATCGTGGAACGCGGCCTATGTGCAGCCGTCGCGCCGGCCCAAGGACGGCCGCTACGGCGAAAACCCGAACCGCCTGCAGCACTATTATCAGTTTCAGGTGATCCTCAAACCGTCGCCGGACGATCTGCAGGATCTCTATCTGAAGTCGCTCTACGCCATCGGCATCGATCCGAAGATTCACGACATCCGCTTTGTCGAGGACGATTGGGAAAGCCCGACGCTCGGCGCCTGGGGGCTCGGCTGGGAATGCTGGTGCGACGGCATGGAAGTGTCGCAGTTCACCTATTTCCAGCAAGTCGCCGGCTTTGAATGCGCGCCGGTCGCGGGCGAGCTCACTTACGGTCTCGAGCGGCTCGCGATGTATGTGCAGGGCGTCGAGAACGTCTATGAGCTCAATTTCAACGGCCGCGACGGCGCGCAAAAGGTGAGCTACGGCGATGTGTTCCTGCAAGCCGAGCAGGAATATTCGCGGCACAATTTCGAATACGCCGACACCGACATGCTGTTCGCGCAGTTCCGCATGGCCGAAGAGGCGTGCAAGAAATATCTCGCCGCCGGCTGGGCGCCCCCGCCTTCTCCTTCCCCGCATGCGGGAGAAGGCGGAGAGGGGATGAAACATCTGATGGCGCTGCCGGCCTATGATCAGTGCATCAAGGCGAGCCACGTCTTCAATCTGCTCGATGCGCGCGGCGTCATCTCGGTGACCGAGCGGCAGAGTTACATTTTGCGGGTGCGCGAATTGGCGAAAGCCTGCGGCGAGGCCTGGCTCGCCACCGCGGGCGGAGGGAGGAGCACATGAGCGAAATGCCCGAAATCGGCGGACGTAAACCGATCCCCGTCAAGGTCGAAGCCGGCAAGAGCTATTGGTGGTGCGCCTGCGGCCGCTCCAAGGCACAGCCGTTCTGTGACGGCTCGCACAAAGGCACGCCGTTCCAGCCGCAGGAATGGAAGGCGCAAAAGGACGAAGAGGCCTGGTTCTGCACCTGCAAGCGCTCACAGCACCAGCCACTCTGCGACGGCAGTCATAAAGCGCTGACCTGATGCCTGATCTGCTCCTCGAACTGTTCTCCGAAGAAATCCCCGCGCGCATGCAGGCCCGCGCTGCGGAGGATTTGAAGAAAGCCGTCACCGACCGGCTGGTCGATGCAGGTCTGGTCTATGAGGGCGCCAAGGCTTTCGTGACGCCACGGCGGCTGACGCTGGCGGTGCACGGCGTGCCGGCGCGCCAGCCCGATCTGCGCGAGGAAAAGAAGGGCCCGCGGGTCGGCGCGCCGGAAAATGCCGTCGCTGGCTTTCTCAAAGCGGCGGGGCTCAAATCGATCAGCGAAGCCAAGGTGCAGCCGGACAAGAAGGGTGACTTCTATGTTGCGGTAGTCGAGAAGCCGGGCCGCGCCGCGATCGAGGTGATCGGTGAAATCCTGCCCGAAGTGATCAAGAGCTTTCCCTGGCCGAAATCGATGCGATGGGGCCCGCCGTCGCGCGAGCCCGGTGCGCTCACCTGGGTGCGGCCGCTGCATTCCATCGTCGCTACCTTCGGGCCGGAGACCGAGGAGCCGGACATCGTGCCGTTTTCGGTCGGCGGCATCGCTGCCGGCAACGAGACGCGCGGGCATCGCTTCCTCGCCCCGCAGCCGTTTACCGTGCGGCGGCTCGACGACTATCAGTCAAAGCTCCACAAGGCCAAGGTGGTGCTCGACGCCGAGCGGCGCAAAAGCATCATCCTCACCGAGGCCAAGCAACTCGCTTTCGCGCAGGGCCTGGAACTGGTCGAGGACCAGGGCCTGCTCGACGAAGTCGCGGGCCTTGTCGAATGGCCGGTCGTGCTGATGGGCGCGTTCGACGAAAAATTCCTGCACATTCCGGAAGAAGTGATCCGCGCCACGATCCGCAACAACCAGAAATGTTTTGTCTTGCGCGATGCGGCGCATGCCAAGCTGGTCGACAAGTTCCTGCTGGTCTCCAATCTCGAAGCCGAGGACGGCGGCAAGGCCATCGTCGCCGGCAACGAGCGTGTCATCCGCGCGCGGCTGTCGGATGCAAAGTTCTTTTACGAGACGGACCTGAAGACGCGGCTGGAAGATCGGCTGCCGAAGTTCGAGCACATTGTCTTCCATGAGAAACTTGGCTCGCAGGCCGAGCGCATCGAATGTATCGAGCGGCTGGCGGCTGAATTAGCGCCGCTTGTCGGCGCCGATGTGAATAAGGCAAAACGCGCCGCGAAGCTGTGCAAGGCCGATTTGCTCACCGAGGTCGTCGGCGAATTCCCCGAGCTCCAAGGCTTGATGGGCAAATACTACGCTGAAGCGCAGGATGAGGACGAAGCCGTCGCGCACGCCTGTGAGGATCACTACAAGCCGAAGGGACCGGATGATCTGGTGCCGGGCGATCCGGTCTCCATCGCGGTCGCGCTAGCGGACAAGATTGATACGCTCGTTGGCTTTTGGGCGATTGATGAGAAGCCGACGGGGAGCAAGGACCCCTACGCGCTGCGGCGAGCGGCTCTTGGCGTGATCCGCGTTATCCTGGACAACAAACTCCGGCTTCGTCTCATCCCAATATTCGCCAGCCACCGCCGAGAGTTTGGTGATCTGCTGTCCTTCTTCGCCGACCGCCTCAAGGTCCAGCTCCGCGATCAAGGTGCACGGCACGATCTCGTCGATGCGGTTTTTGCGCTTGAGGGTCAAGATGATCTGTTGCTGATCGTCCGCCGCGTCGAGGCGCTGGGAAAACTCCTCGACACCGAAGACGGCAAGAACCTGCTCGCCGGTTATAAGCGCGCCACCAATATTATCCGTATCGAAGAGAAGAAGGATTCCCGCGACTATACCAGCGCGCCTGATCCGAAACTTTACAGCCAGGCCGAGGAAAAAGCGCTGGCGCAGGCGATCGATGCCGCCAAGAGCGACGCGACGCGCGCAGTGGAAAAGGAAGATTTTGAGGCCGCCATGCGCGCCATGGCGAAGCTGCGGCCTGCCGTCGACGCCTTCTTCGACAAAGTCACGGTGAATGTCGAGGATAAGCGGCTTCGCGAAAATCGCCTGAAGCTGCTCAATGAAATCCGCGCAGCGACGCGCGCGGTGGCGGATTTTTCCCGGATCGAAGGGTGATTGAAAAAATTTACTCGGTCGTCATCCCCGGCCGTAGCCGTTCGAAGAACGGCGTCGCTTCGCTCGCCTATGTGCCGGGCATCCACGTCTTTGCAGCGGCGGCCAAAGTCGTGGATGGCCGGGACAAGCCCGGCCATGACGAGTTCCTTATCTTGCCGTGCATGCTAGAACCGAACCGCGGCTCATGCGTTATGTATGCGTTGATATGCGGCCGCGCCTTCAAATTGTTGCCCGCCCGAAGCTCACCATTCTAAGCCCTCACGAGGACAGTCATGGTCATCACTTCCGCCCATATCACGCCGCTTGTCGCCTTGATCGCCGGTATTCTCATCCTGCTCATGCCGCGGCTGCTGAACTTTATCGTCGCGATCTATCTGATTATTGTCGGATTGATGGGGCTCAATGGCATCTACCATTTCGTCCACTAGCCTTAAGCGGCGTTGCGCCGCCTGACGGGAATTGCGATCAGTCAGTCAACATCGAACGCACTTTTATCGAACGCACCATCCTCGAATGCATCATGGCCAAATCTCGCACTAAGAAGACCAAAGTTTCCCGCAAGCCAGCCAAGGCGTCGAAAGTCGGCGCCGCCAGCGCGCGGAAGCCGGTGAAGGCCGCGGCTAAATCGGCGGCACCCGCCGGCAAGGGCAGATGGGTCTATGCGTTCGGCGGCGGCAAGGCGGTGGGTCGCGCCTCGATGCGCAATCTGCTCGGCGGCAAGGGCGCGGGGCTCGCCGAAATGGCGCATCTCGGCCTGCCGGTGCCGCCGGGCTTCACCATCACCACCGAGGTCTGCACGTATTTCTACGACCACGGCAAAACCTATCCGAAGGATCTGAAACCGCAGGTCGAGGCGGCGCTCGCCGCGGTCGGCCGCGTCACCGGCAAGAAATTCGGCGATAAGGAAAACCCGCTGCTCGTTTCGGTGCGCTCGGGCGCACGCGCCTCGATGCCGGGCATGATGGATACCGTGCTCAATCTCGGTCTCAACGATACGACGGTCGTGGCGCTTGCCGAAAAGTCCGGCGACCGGCGCTTCGCCTTGGACAGCTACCGGCGCTTCATCACGATGTATTCCGACGTGGTGCTCGGCATCGAGCACACAAGTTTCGAAGAGATCCTCGACGAGCACAAAGAACAGAACGGCTACACGCTCGACACCGATCTCAATGCCGACGATCTGCAGGCTTTGGTCAAGCGCTACAAGGAGCGCGTCGAACAGGAACTGGGCAAGCCGTTTCCGCAAGACCCGCATGCGCAATTATGGGGCGCCATCGGTGCCGTGTTCAGTTCGTGGATGAACCAGCGCGCCATCACCTATCGCCGCCTGCATGGCATTCCTGAAAGCTGGGGTACCGCGGTGAACGTGCAGGCCATGGTGTTCGGCAATATGGGCGACACGTCGGCCACCGGCGTCGCGTTCACGCGCAATCCGTCGACCGGCGAGAAGAAGCTCTACGGCGAATTCCTGATCAACGCCCAAGGCGAGGACGTCGTCGCCGGCATCCGCACCCCGCAGGAAATCACCGAGGTAGCGCGCAAGGAATCCGGTTCCGACAAGCCGTCGCTCGAAGCGACGCTGCCCAACGCATTCACCGAGCTCAAGCGCATCCATGGCGTGCTCGAGCGGCACTATCGCGACATGCAGGATCTCGAATTCACCATCGAGCAGGGCAAGTTGTGGATGCTGCAGACGCGCAACGGCAAGCGCACCGCGCAGGCGGCGCTGCGGATCGCCGTCGAGCTCGCGCAGGAAAAGCTGATCACCAAGGAAGAGGCAGTGGCGCGCATCGATCCGGCCGCGCTCGATCAATTGCTGCATCCGACCATCGATCCGAATGCCGAGCGCAAGATCATCGCCAGCGGCCTGCCGGCCTCGCCCGGCGCCGCATCCGGCGAAATTGTGTTCTCGTCGGAAGAGGCGGAGCTGCTCAAAAGCCAGGGGCGTAAAGTTATCCTGGTGCGCATCGAGACGTCGCCGGAAGACATTCACGGCATGCACGCCGCCGAAGGCATTCTGACGACCCGCGGCGGCATGACCTCGCACGCTGCTGTCGTCGCGCGCGGCATGGGCAAGCCCTGCGTCTCGGGCGCCGGGTCTATTCGCGTCGATTATCGCCAACAGACCATGACGGCCGGCGGCATCACCATGAAGAAGGGCGATACGCTGACCATCGACGGCTCCACCGGCCAGGTGCTCGCCGGCAAAGTGCCGATGATCGAGCCGGCCCTCGCCGGTGAATTCGCCACCGTGATGAAATGGGCCGACGGCGTGCGCAAGCTCAAAGTGCGCGCCAATGCCGATACGCCGGCCGATGCCCGCACCGCGATCAAATTCGGCGCCGAAGGCATTGGGCTCTGCCGCACCGAACATATGTTCTTCGAGGACGAGCGCATCCGCGCAATGCGCGAAATGATTCTGGCCGGCGATGAGGCCGCGCGCCGCACCGCGCTCGCCAAATTGCTGCCGATGCAGCGCGCCGATTTCGTCGAGCTGTTCAAGATCATGAGCGGCCTGCCGGTGACCATCCGGCTGCTCGATCCGCCGCTGCACGAATTCCTGCCGCATACCGAGAAGGAAATCGCCGAGGTGGCGGCCGCCATGGGCGCCGATCCGCAAAAGCTCGCGGACCGCGCGCGGGAACTGCACGAGTTCAATCCGATGCTCGGTTTCCGCGGCTGCCGGCTCGCGATCGCCTATCCCGAGATCGCCGAGATGCAGGCGCGCGCGATCTTCGAGGCTGCGGTCGAGGCCGCCCGCGCCACCGGCAAGCCCGTGGTGCCGGAAATCATGGTGCCGCTGATCGCGGGCAAGGCCGAGCTTGATCTCGTCAAGGAGCGCATCGACGCCATGGCGAAGATGGTTGCCGCGGAGACCAAGAGCAAGCTCAACTACCAGGTCGGCACCATGATCGAATTGCCGCGCGCTGCGCTCAAGGCCGACGAGATTGCGCAGACGGCAGAGTTCTTCTCCTTCGGCACCAACGATCTGACCCAGACCGCCTTCGGCATCAGCCGCGACGATGCCGCGAGCTTCCTCGGCATCTACACGTCGAAGGGAATTCTGCCGGCCGATCCGTTCGTGTCGATCGATCGCGAAGGCGTCGGCGAACTGATCCGTATCGCCACTGACCGCGGCCGCAAGACGCGGCCTAAACTGAAGCTCGGCATTTGCGGCGAGCATGGCGGCGATCCGGCATCCGTCGCGTTCTGCGACGAAGTCGGGCTCGATTATGTGTCGTGCTCGCCGTTTCGCGTGCCGATCGCGCGGCTTGCCGCGGCGCAAGCCGCGCTCGGCAAAGGCGCAAGCAGCACGGCGTAAGTTGCCGCGCATGATTATGCGCTGAGCGAACTCGCATTGTTTCGTGGTTAATGAAACGCCACCGCGGAACTCATCATCGTACCGCCGCGCACTTGTTCGCGCGCCGATATTCGTGGCGATTTGATTTGAGTTCCGTATTCGTGCGCGCGATTGAGTTCGATGTGCATGAATCGTTCGCGCACTGAGCTGCACCACAGTTGATCCGCGCACAGTTTTGCGCGCTTTTGCGATTAACACCTTCGCAACGTTAACCCGACAATAAATCGTCATGTCGCATTTGCGCCACTGCGGTGGCGCTTCATTGACCGAGTACGCGTTGCGTTGCGCGGTGGGGTTTCGGGGTAATGGTGGCGTCGCGTGTTCGGGTGTTGCGCGCTTCTAGCTCGGCGCGCTTCTGGCTCAGCGCATTCTGTATCGCGCTGATGCCGACCTCAGTCGGATATCAAGATCTCGCCGCGCTCATCGCGCATCGCCCGAGCGTGTCCGCGAGCTGGGGCGGCGAACATCTGATCGCATCGCCGTTCGGCACGATCGAGCGTGCGACGTTCAACTTCACGCGCCCGATCGGAACTGTTATTCCCGCGCCGCTCGAATTTCAGAACGTCAATTTCGATCCGCGCGCGCTCGACGCCTATGCGTGGAAGATCGACGAGGGGCTTAACGGCCGGCAGTCGCGCCAGATCAATTCGCGCCAAGTCGAATATCCGACCGTCAACCGGTCGAACAAAGGCGACCGGTTGCCGCCTGTCGCGCCGGCCGCGATCGATCCGAAGACGCTGCCGCAATTGCAGCCGATCGATGCGCCAGCAGCAACACAGCTCTCGACGCCGGTGGTTGCGCAACCCGTCGCACCGGTTGCGACACCGCGGCCCACGAAAACCGAAGTCCATGCCGACGCACATGTCGAAGACAGCGCGCCGCCTGCCGCACCGGTCAATACTATGCCGGTCAACGCTGCAACGGCTCCTGCAGCCGATGCTGCCACTCCCTTGCAGATGGATGCCGCGAATCCCGCTTCTGCGCCGCAAGCCGGCACGGCGGCGGCAGACGCCGCCAATCCGGCGACATCGGTGCTGACGCCGGCTGGTTCGCACGCAGAAGAAGCCGGCAATACGATCGCGCCGCGCTCCACGCTCTCCGCCGATCGCGCCAATGTGCCGGGCGGCGGCGATGACGCTATGGAAATCGCCGACAGGCCGCCGGAGCTTCCGCAGCCCGGCGAGATGACGGTCGCGCAAACGGATTATCGCGACGCGTCCTTCATTGGCGGCTCGTCGGCCGACCGCAGCGCGCAAATCTATTTCGGCAACAGCATCATGGGCGAACCGGCAGGCTTGCAAAGCTGGGCCCCGGGCGCCGAGCCGATCCTGGTGACGCCGCCCGAGGCCAACATCAAAATGTCCTCGCTCGAGGAAAACGACAATGACGACTACGGCGGCGACGAAACCGTCACCGGCAAGGATGAGAGCCGCGTCCTGAGCCCGGCGCAGCGTCTCGGCCTAGCCGGTCCCGCGCGCGCCGAGGCGCAGAAATGTCTTGCCGACGCGGTCTATTTCGAAGCGCGCGGCGAAGTGATGAAGGGCCAGGAGGCCGTGGCGCAGGTGGTGATGAACCGGGTGTTCTCCGGCTATTACCCGCACGATGTCTGCGGCGTGGTCTATCAGAACTCGCACCGCCATCTCGCCTGTCAGTTCACCTTCGCCTGCGAAGGCAAGGATCTCAACAAGATCGACGAGCCGGATATGTGGGAACAGGCCAAGCAGATCGCCCGTGATATGCTCGACGGCAAGATCTGGCTCGCCGAAGTCGGCCACGCCACGCACTATCACGCCTATTGGGTGCATCCGAGCTGGGTGCACGAGATGACGCGGCTATACAGATTGGGCGTTCACACATTCTATCGGCCGCGCAATTGGGGCGACGGCGACGATGCGCCGGTCTGGGGCCCGAATGCGCCGGTCAGTGTCGTGAATGTCGATCCCGCGAGCAAAGCGGATTTCCTGCGGCCCGATCCCGAAGCGCTGTCGGAGAACCCGGTGCCGAACCCCGCGGCGGCGGAAGCGAGCGCGAAGAGCCCGGAAGCTTCGGCCGCGCCGGCCGCAGATACCGACATAACAGCTTCGACGGCGAAGCTTTAGAGCATGATCCCGAAAAAAGTGGATACCGGTTTTCGGAAAAGATCATGCTCCAAATAAAAATTATCGTCACATCTCGATGTCCAAGCCGACATCGAGATTCTGCACCGAATGCGTCAGCGCGCCCGACGACAGATAATCCACGCCGGTTTCCGCAATCGCCACTGCGCTCTCGAGCGTGATGCCGCCGGATGCCTCGATGACCAGGCGGCCCGCGACCATGGCGACGGCCTTGCGCATCGAGTTGAGATCGAAATTGTCGATCATCACCACATCGGCGATCCCGGCATCGAGCACCTCTTGCAACTGATCGAGCGAGTCGACCTCGATCTCGATCTTGACCAGATGGCCCGCGGTCTGCGCCGCGCGCGTCAATACCGGCCTAATGCCACCGGCGACCGCGACATGGTTGTCCTTGATCAGGATGGCATCGTCGAGGCCGAAACGGTGATTGAAGCCACCGCCGCACCGCACCGCATATTTCTCGAGCGCGCGCAGGCCCGGCGTCGTCTTGCGCGTGCAAACAACGCGCGCCTTGGTGTGCGCGATGCGGCCGGCGAATTCGGCGGTCGCGGTGGCGATGCCGGAAAGGTGGCCGACGTAGTTCAGCGCCACGCGCTCGGCGCCGAGGATGGCGCGGGCATCGCCGGAAATCGTCATCAGCTTGGTGCCGGCCTGAACCGCCGTGCCGTCGCGCAAATGCGCCGAGATCGCGATGTCAGGCGACAATTTGCGAAATGCGGCTTCGGCGAGCGGCATACCGGCGATGACGCCCGATTTGCGCGCCGCCATCACGGCGCGGCCTTGGGTATCTTCCGGCACTGTCGCGATCGACGTGATATCGCCGGCACGGCCCAAATCCTCGTCGAGTGCGTGGGTGACCGCGGCCTCGATTTCGAGCGGCGAGAGAAAGGCGTCGGCGCGGAGGAGGGACGGCATCGGACCAACATCAGCAGTGGCAAACGGAGAAGAACCCATAGTCAGCGGCCGCCGATATGGCAAGCGGAACGGGTCTATCTGCTATGCTATGGACGCTCATGGGAGCGCAATTTTCGTTTGGGCGATTTGGATCCAGGCTTTATCCTGAGTCTCTGACTCTCTTTTGTTAGCCGGGGCGACATGGACGACGTTACTGGACTGACGCGCGTGCCGCGCGTGCAAGAGGGCTGGCGCACGCCGGCGCTGGTCATTGGGTTTGGCAGCCTGATCGCGCTGGTTGCGTTTGGGCCGCGCTCGACCTTCGGCTTTTTCCTCACGCCGCTGTCGACGGACAATCACTGGGGCCGCGACGTTTTCGCCTTTGCGCTCGCTTGGCAGAATCTGCTCTGGGGCATCGGCCAGCCGCTCGGCGGTATCATCGCCGACCGTTTCGGCACGGTGCGCGTGCTCTGCGGCGGCGCACTGCTGTATGCCGCGGGCCTCGCGCTGATGGCGCATGTGTCGAGCGCGCCGATGCTCGATGCCTCCGCTACATTGATCGGCTTCGGTCTGGCTGGCTGCTCGTTTCCGGTGGTGCTGGCCGCGCTTGGCAAGATCGTGCCGCCGCGGTCGCGTTCGCTCGCCTTCGGTTTCGGCACCGCAGCCGGCTCGTTCGGCCAGTTTCTCTATTCGCCGGTCGCGGTGGCGCTGATGGATGCATTCGGCTGGCAGCAGACGCTGTTGATCTTCGCGGTAAGCATGCTTGCGGTGCTGCCGCTGTCGTTTGCTTTGGCGACGCCGCCCTCGCAGCCGGGGCATCGCGCGGAATCGCAATCGCTGACCCACGCCTTGCGTGAGGCCTTTGCGCACCGTTCCTACGTGCTGCTCGTGCTCGGGTTCTTCACCTGCGGTTTCCAGCTCCAATTCATCACCGTGCATCTGCCGCCTTATCTGGTCGACCGCGGCTTGTCGGCGGAAATCGGCGGCTGGACCATCGCGGTGATCGGTCTCTGCAACATTGTCGGCTCGGTCTCGACCGGTTGGCTCGGCAACCGTGTGCCGAAGCGCTACATCCTCTCGGCGCTCTATTTCACGCGTGCTGCGGCGATCCTCGCATTCATTTCCTTTCCGGTCTCGACGGCGACGTGCCTCAGCTTCGGCGCGGTGATGGGCTTCACCTGGCTGTCGACGGTGCCACCAACCAACGGCATTATCGCCGTGATGTTCGGCACGCGCTGGCTTGCGACGCTCGCCGGCTTCGCCTTCTTCAGCCATCAAGTCGGCGGCTTCCTCGGCGTGTGGCTTGGCGGCATCGTCTTCGACCGCACCGGGTCCTACGACATGGTGTGGTACCTCGCGATCCTGTTCGGCGTGCTGTCGGGGCTGATCAATCTGCCGATCGTGGAAAAACCCGTGGCGCGCGTGGCGATGGTGGCGGCCTAAAGCATGAGCCCGATCATACTCAAATGAAAGATTCTAGACCTTGATTCGGTTCAACCGGCTTGGATCGAGGTCTAGAGCCGCCGCACCGTCGCGGCTATAACCTCGACAGCACGAGGTCGATAGCCATGCCGAGTTTCAAAGCGGTCGTCATCGACAAAACCGAAGCCGGCCAGACGGTGGCGCTGACCGATTTCGACGAGAAAAATTTGATGGACGGCGACGTCACCGTCCGCATCGAATATTCGACGCTGAATTACAAAGACGGCCTCGCCGTCACCGGCAAGGCGCCAGTGGTGCGCCGCTTCCCGATGATCGCGGGCGTCGATTTCGCCGGCACCGTGGAAGCGTCTTCGCATCCTGACTGGAAGGCGGGCGACCAGGTCATCCTCAACGGCTGGGGTCTCGGCGAAACACATCTGGGCGCCTTTGCCGAAAAGGCGCGCGTCAAAGGTGACTGGCTGGTCCGCTTGCCCAAGAGCATGAGCCTGCGCGACGCCATGGCGATCGGCACGGCGGGCTATACCGCAATGCTCTCGGTCATGGCGTTGGAGCACGCCGGCCTTGATCCCAAACGTGGTCCGGTGATCGTCACCGGTGCCGCCGGCGGCGTCGGTTCCGTGGCTGTCGCGCTTCTTGCCAAGCTTGGCTACACGGTTGCGGCATCGACCGGCCGGCCGGAGGAAGCCGACTATCTCAGGGGCCTTGGCGCCGCCGAGATCATCGAGCGCAAGGAATTGACCGGGCCCGTGCGCCCGCTGAGCAAGGAACGCTGGGCCGCCGGCATCGACGCAGTCGGCTCGACCACGCTCGCCAATGTACTTTCGATGACACGGTATGGCGGTGCGGTTGCGGCTTGTGGATTGGCCGGCGGAATGGACTTGCCGACCTCGGTGGCGCCATTCATTCTGCGCGGCGTCTCGCTCCTTGGCATCAACTCCGTCATGTGTCCGTTGCCGTTACGCCAAAAGGCTTGGCAGCGCCTGGAGACGGATCTCGACAGGTCGAAGGTCGCCGCCATGGTGAGCGAAATCGGGCTGGCCGACGTCATTGCGGCGGGCGGCCGTATCGTCGAAGGTAGGGTCCGGGGAAGGATCGTGGTAAAAATACGGTAAGCAGGTCACGATTTGGCTACCAAATTTGGCCACACTGCGAGGGCGCTATGGTAAGGGGTCGGTTAAGAAGTTTTGTTAATGTGGTCCAACTGCCCGAAAAGGCAGTTCATAGTGCTGCAGTACATAGTGCCACGGTCCATAGCGCTACGGTTCGTGGTGCCGAAGTGCGTAGTCGCAGAGCGTCGAGAGTGGAGTTGTCGATGTCAGTCCGCGTAGCCGTTGTCAGTGCGTGCGTTTTGGGCGCTGGTCTGTTCGGCGCCGGGGTGGCCACCGCAGAGGAACTGAGCCCGGAACAGGCTCGTGCATTCGTGGTCGGCAAGCTGTTTTCCTATACCTGCTTCGAAGGCACCGTCGGTCAGGGGCGTATTTTCCCGGACGGCTCGGTCGTCGGCACCATCAAGATGCACGGCACGGGCGAGATGCGCTTTGCGGCGCTCCCCGCCGGCACGATCCAGGTCGACAGCAGTTCGGTCTGCGCCCACCTCTCCGGTCTGCCCATCTCGCCATGCTTCCGGGTGCAGAAGATCAACTATCGAAGCTTCCGCGGCTCGGTCTACGGAATGGGATTTGCGTATTGCGATTTCTACCAGCGCAATCCGCGCTCGCAACTGATCAGCGGCCCCGCCGAGACGCCTGAGGCGACGCCTGTGACGAACACGCGGCCGTCGCTGCGTCCTTCGCTCGACCAGTAAGCGGCGTTTCGTAAAGCTAGCTTTGCCGCGCGGTCGAAGGCGGGGTTACCCGCCTTCGCGGCGCTCCGCCGTCTGCGGATAGAGCACACGCTGGTAGAGCCAGCCGATGCCGAGCAGCACGACGCCGAGCCCGATCACCGACAGCGCGCGGTAGATGCCGGCGATATTGGCGGTGTCGAACAGAAATACCTTGGCGATGGTCAGCATGATGACGCCGAGCGCGAGATAGCGCGCCGGCGGTGAGCGCAGCACGAAGCCGGCTGCCAATAGCACAACGCCGTAGGCGAGCCATACCGTCGAATAGGCGTATTGCTCGGCGTCGCTGGTCGGCCCCGCCAAGACGGGGCCGTGAAACAGCCGCCGCGTTTGCAGGGTTAGATAAAACAAAGCCAGCAGCACGGCGCCGATCGCGGCGACCGTGCGATAGGGCATCGGCCGTGTCGTGCGCGCAATCAGCGCCAGCGCGATGGCGAGCATCGCCGGCAGGCCAAAGCCGAGCAGGATCTCATTGAAGAACGCGCCGCCCGGGAGCGGCTCGGAGCGAAACTGCAGGCTTGAGCCGACGATCAGATCCGCGAGCACGGCGGCAGCCGTGAGCGCCGCGACGATCAGCGCGCCGGCATTGTGGATGAAGCTGCCGCTGCGCGCGCGGATGTGTTCGAGGCCGATGGTCATCGCGAGCCCCACATTGGCGTAGAGCATGATCTCGGTCGGTCCGCTCATCGGCCGGTACATGTTGCCGCCGGTCACGTAGTGGCGGATTTCCAGCACCGCGAGCAGCACCGTGAACAGGATGGCGCCGGCATCGACGATATGCGCCGGCAGATCGTCGGCGCGTTTGCGCATCAGCCAGCCGCCGAGCCAGAACGCCGCCGCCGGAACGCCGTAGCCGTACAACAGCCAATTGAAGATCGGCGTCGTACCCAAATCGTCGCCGACAATGCGCGGATCGTAGACAATACGCGACACGACGACGCCGACTACGATGGCGGCGAGCCAGCGTAGCCATGGCAAAGGCCGCTCGCCAGCTATCCAGGCGGCGCCCGGCACCATCAAGGCGAGCGCCACGGTGAGCCAGCCTTTTTCCAGCGCGAAAGTGAGCGTGAGCGCGAGTGCCGTAAGCGTGCCAGTCGCGAACATCGCGCCCGCCGCCATCAGCCCCGGCCGTTGCTCGCGCCGCACCAGCGTTTCCGTGGCAAGCCCATAGAGCGCTGCGAGAAGCAGCGCGAGGCCGGCGAAAGGCAGCGACCGATCAAGTTCGGCGATCCGATAGTAGAGCGCGATGAGCAGCGCGAGTGGAAGAGCCACGCCGGATGCGGCCCATAGCGTCGGCACCAAGGCGCGTGCGGAACGGCCTTGGGCTAAAAATCCAGCACTGCCGAACAGCGCCGCCCATAAAGCCGCGAGCGCGAAGTGCGAGCCGTAGTCGAAGGATCCGGGCTCGGGGATCGCCGGCGCCGTTGGGCCGGACGGCGCCAGAAGCGCATCGGATGTCATGTGCACGGCCCAATGCGCCATGACAGCGGCGGCGAAAAGCGCTGTCATCGGCACGGCGTCGGTCGCGGCCTCAGTGCGCCACGCGATGCCGAGGGCGGTGAGAGTAAGAATGACAAAGGCGGTGAGCGCGAGCGGATCGTGCCGGCTTACGAGCACAAGAATAAAGGCGACAAGCAGATAGATCGATAGTGCGATGCCCGAGACGTGGTCGATCTCGTTCGGATTTGACGGTGGACCATACATCAAGTCGCAGACGAGAAACGTCGCCACCAGTGCGAAACCCGTCATCGCATGGAAAACATGCGCACCGAGCGCCGTGACGTGATCAGGATTGGTTCCAGCAAGCGCCCAAAATGCGCCGAGCACGAGTGCTGTCAGCGCCAGCATGCGCCACAGCCGGTAGCGCGCTAATGCGAAAGCGGCCGCGTTGACGACAGCAATGTAGATATAAAGCGACCAGTAATCCGGCTCGCTGGATGCAACCAGTGCCGGTGCGAGATAGGCGCCGACCATGCCGAGACCGGCCAGTGCCGGGCCGTGCAACAAGGCTGCGGCCAAACAAAGCAGCGCGACCGCGCCGAGCAGCAGAAAGGCGATCGGCGGCGGCAGGAAACCGTAGAGAGCATAGGCCGCATAGACCGTTGCATAGGCTACGGTCGTACCAGCCGCAGTGAGAATGGCGGGAATGTTCGCGCCGGGCAGGCTCGGCAGCGCCAGAACCTTTTCGCTGCGCCGTTGCCACTCGCCGGCAGCGATCAGCAAAAGCGCCAGCAATGCGCCGAGCGCGATGCGCACGCGCGGGCCGATGAGACCCTGTTCGATCGTGTAGCGCACCAGAAAGATGCCGCCGAGCGCGAGCGCGACGCCGCCGACCCACACCACCCAGCGTGTTCCGAAGCGCTCCTCAAAGCCGATATCCCGCGTCGGCGGCTGCGGTATCGAGCCTGGGGAAGGCGAGCTTGGCACCGATGCGACGGCGGCCTGCGGTAACGGCGAAGGGGGCGGAGGCGCTGGCGCGGATGGCGCGGCCTGTAACGACGGCATCGGCTCCGCCGTCACCCCGCCGGGAGTCGGTGCGGGCGCGGCTGGTTGGGCTTTTTCGGGTTCAGGCGAAGGCCGTGGCGATGCTGCCGCCGACCTGTTCTCCAGCGCTGCAATTCTCCGTTCCAGACGTCGCATGCCGTCGCTGAGCCCGGAGGTACTGACCAGCGCAATAATGGCGAGCACGGGAGCGGCAAGCAGCAGAAGCGCAAGGAGTACAAAAAAACCGTCCATCGAAACCCCCGGCGTCAAATCGGCATGGGGAGTTTATGCGGCGGTTGTGAGAGGCGAAAGCCTCAGCTCCCGCCTGTGGTAATCCGCAACTGCGCTTGGCTCATTCGAGATCGAGTTGAAACGGCTCGGCTTCCGTGGTCATGACACCGCGGCCGATATTTTCGATCGCCGCAATCATACGCCCCTGGCGGCCGAGCAGTTTGTCGGCCAGTGAGACGATGCGGATATTGGGCGTTGCCGTCGGCGACGCGCGGCGCAGCGCTTGCGCAATGCTCGTCTCATCGCGATGCGGATTGAGCGCGCAGACGCTGGCAAAGGCGCTCGCCGTCGAACGGCTGATGCCCATGTAACAATGCACCACGAGCGGCGCTTTGCGGTCCCAGCCGCGCACGAAATCCAACAGCGTTGAGACATGCTGCTCGCCGGGCATGATGTAGCCCTCGAGTGGGGCGGAAATGTCGTGCAAGCAGAGCCAAAGATGATGTTCCGGCGCTACGCTCGGCGGCCGTTGCAGCCGCGCCTCGTCGCCGATCAGCGACACGACGTGGCGTGCGCCGGTGTCTTCGACGGTTCGTTGTAGGCGCGACAGCGAGCAGACGTGAATCATGGTTTCTTCTTGTTCCTTCGCCGTCTATAGGCGGCTCCGGAGCCGCCCGAAGAGGACGGGATAATAGAAATAGCGGGCGGCACAAGTATGACTTATCCGATCAGCTTATTGAGCCGCTCGGCATAGCGGGTTTCCGCGGTCTCGGCGGGCCAAGGCTTGAGATAATCGCGCTCCATGGCCGCCGAGAATACCGGCGGCCGGCCGAAGAATTTCCGCGCCTCGGCCGGGTCGAAGCCGGCGAGCCGCGTCGCTTCGAGATAAGCCGCCTGCCGGTCGGCGGCCTTGGTCAGCGCCTCGATTTCGGGTGGCGTTTTCGCCGGCAGCCCGAACCGCAAATGGATGGCGGTGAGCAGGCGCCGCTCCGTTACTTTGTAGGCATCGCCGATCACCGCCTTGAACGGCGAGATCATGTCGCCGATGACATATTCCGCCGCGTCATGCAGCAAGATCGTAAGGCGGCGGTTATTATCGAGCCGCGGTACCCGCGCCCGCGCCAAAGCTTCGACCAAGAGGCAATGCTGCGCGACTGAGAAAATATGCGCGCCGCTGGTTTGTCCATTCCAGCGGGCCACGCGCGCCAGCCCATGCGCGATGTCCTCGACCTCGATGTCGAGCGGGGAGGGGTCGAGCAAATCGAGCCGCCGTCCCGACAGCATGCGCTGCCAGGCCCGCGCGCCGGACGCCGATCGCGGCTTTGCCGGCCGCGCGGCGTGAGTGAGCGCAGCCCTCTCAGCCACGGACCTTTTGTCCGAGCTTGGCGCAGGCCTCATGGCGATGGCAGGCGACAAGATGGTCATTGACCATGCCGACCGCCTGCATGAAGGCATAGACGATGGTCGGGCCGCAGAACTTGAAACCGCGCTGCGCCAGATCCTTCGACATGGCTTGCGAGACTTTGGTTTCGGCCGGCACCTGGCCTTTGCTCTTGAAATGATTGACCTTCGGCCGGCCATCGACGAAGTCCCATAGATACTTGGAAAAGCCGGGGCCTTTGTCCATGATTTCGAGCCAGCCGCGCGCCGAAAGCACCGAACCCTCGATCTTGGCGCGATTGCGGACGATACCGGCGTCTTGCATCAGCCGCTCGATCTTGGCCGGCCGATAGCGCGCGATTTTCTCGGGCACAAAGCCGTCGAAGGCGCGACGAAAGTTTTCGCGCTTGCGCAAGATCGTGATCCACGACAGGCCGGCCTGAAAGCCATCGAGCACGAGTTTCTCAAACAGCGCGCGATCGTCGTATTCCGGCACGCCCCATTCCTCATCGTGGTAGGCGATATAGAGCGCGTCTTCCCCGGGCCACGGGCAGCGCTTGAGACCAAGATCAGTCATTCGGCGGCTTTCTCTGGTTCACCGGGGAAGCGAAACCGCGCCCAGTCCGGCTTGACGAGTTCGATCGGTGCGGTGCCCGCGATCAGCGTGTCGCCTGCCGTCAGCGCTTCGTCCACCCGGTCGAGACGCAGCAGCGCGATGCCGCTGCCGCCGCTCGTCGAGCCCAGAGTCCCGACCTGCCGGCCGCCGGCGTTGATCGCCGTGCCTGAATCGGGAGCGGTGCCCTTGTACCGCACCGGTACGGCGCGGGTGCGCGCAGTGCCGCGATGTTGCATCCGCGACACCACTTCCTGGCCGATAAAACAGCCCTTCTTGAAGTCGACCCCGCCGAGCTGGTCCATGTCGGTCTCGTGCGGAAAGGCGTCGCTATAAGCAAAATCGATGCCGCCGCGCGGGATGCCGAGCGCGATCCGATGCGCTTCGTAGTTGCCGGCATCGACAAGCGTGGCGCCGAGGGCAGCCGCGGCCGCGCCGGCGCTGTCGGGCGGGATTATGGCACGCAGCCCGAGCGCCGGCAGCCGCGGATCGGCGTAGCAAACGCCGGGCATTGTCGTGCCGCTGCGGTCCCAACTGCCATCCCACACGGCGAGCACGCTTTGCGTTACCGACAGATCCTCAATGAGAACCTTGGCGCGCAATTTGTAGAGATTGAGCCGCTCGACCAGCGCAGTGCCGAGCGTGCGCGGAATGTCGAGAAAAAAGTCGCCGTCAGCGGCGCTGCTTTGCCCGCTCGGTGCTTGCGCAACGATGAAATCGGCAATGATCTTGCCCTGCGGTGTCAGCAACGCGGCAAAAGCCGCCGTCCCGGGCGTGAGCTTGAGGATATCTGCGGTGACGAGGCCGTGGAGAAAATTCCGTGCACCGTCGCCGGCGACTTTGACCACACCGCGGTCAGGGAGAAGGACAGCCTTCATGCGCCAAATGCCTAAGCCCACGGTGTCATGATCGCAAGGCCCATTTCAAGCTCCTGGAAAACTTCAAGCCGATCGTAATATAAGGACGAAACGGACGCCTGCGGTGTTCTTCGCCGCCGGTTCTGTCGCCCGCGCCGTTCAGGCTGCGGTTGAAAAATCACATGGAAGCGAAAGCTGAGACTGACGCGCTCGCAGAGAGCGCAGTGGGTATGGAGGGGCCATGACCGAGGCGGCTATGTGCAGCCTTTCTCAAGAAGCCGTTTTTCTCCGCCGATATCGAAAACGTGCTGCGCGGCTTTTACGGCCTGCGCGCTCTCAATCCCAAACGCGCTTAGCTGTAGAGCGCGTGAACCGCGGCTACTGCCGCGATATTTTGATGGAGAATTCGCCGTTGCGAATTTTGGTCGGGAGGTTTTCAGAAAATTTGGCGGTCGCTTCCTCGCCATAGGTCGCCACCAACTCGGCCAAAGCCAGGAACAGCGAGGTCTGCGCCAGACAGTCGGCGTCGACGCCTTCGTGGAAGGCTTCCGCCCAAGCGTCCTGAAGACGAACAAGCGCCAACCGCTTTTGTTCATGCTCAGATGTCTCGCGCGCAGCGAGATTTTGCGTCGCTATATTCATTGCTGACACTGTGTCACCGCGGTGCCGCGGCGTCCCTACCCACCAAAGTGTTAGCACGGCTGACGGCTTTTGAAAGCGATCCTTTAAGCACGGTTAACACAGCCGGGAACCACGCTAATTTGCGTATCTGGCGGTGATATCGCGGGCGAGTTTGGCGCCTTCTTCGAGATAGCGGCGAATGACGGTATCGGCCGCGGGCGTGCAGGTGCGGTAGCTCTGCTGGAAGCCGCGATAGCCGCGATTGAAGCTCGCGACCATCTGATCGTGGCGGTCCCCGATCGGCGCTTCGGCCTCGATCAGGGTTTGCGCCTCGTCGCGCCATTTCTGGCCTTCATTGCTCCCGCAAATGCCGCGCAGGAAGTGCAGCGCGCCGAGAATTTCCGACAGCCGCTGCAAATCATGGTCGTAAGGGGCGGGCTGGTTCTGCGGCGGAGGCGTGGTCGGCCCGGCGGTCGTCGGCAGTTTAGGCAATGCCGGCGATTGCGGCTGCGGCTTCGGCCGCGATGGCGCCGGTTGGGAGCCGAACGGCATCCAGAACTGTGCCTGTGCCGGGGCGGCGGCGAACGACAGGACAAGCAATATGGCGGCGGCACAGCGCATGGCCGCGAACATAGGCGCGCGACCTGCCAAACGGCAAGGACAGTGGGTGAGTTCGCATCGGGGCTCGGCGCGAAATAAAAAGCCGTAAGTCATTAGCGCCGCGCCGCCAGCCGCGCGGCGGCGGTAGCAACCACCTCGGCCAGCCCTTCAGTCGTTTTCAACGCGCCGAGGGCGGAAGGGTCGCGCCAATCCGCCTCCGACAGTTCCTCATTGAGTGAAATTTCGCCGCGAATATAGCGCGCCGCAAAGGGCAAAATGACGAAGTGCCGCTCGACGTGGCCGGCGGCGTCGCGCGCGATGGCCTGGCGGAAGCCGACCAGTTCGACAGGCTCGATGTCGAGCGAGGTTTCCTCGCGGACTTCGCGAATGACGGCCTGTTCCAGCGTCTCACCAAGCTCGACGCCGCCGCCGGGCAGCGTATAGACGCCCATCGCTGGCGCCCGCCTGCGCCGCACGATCAGCACCTTGCCGTCGCGAAAGATCGCCGCGCTGACCGCGAGATAAGGCCGCGTGGGATAAGTCCGCGAATTGTCGTTCATTTCGGTCGTTTCCGCCATTACAGTCGGTCCAATTCGCCTTATATCGGCTTAATCATGTGCGGACGTTATGTCATCATCTCGACGCCCGAGGCGATCCGAAAGCTGTTCGGCTATGCCGAGCAGCCGAATTTTCCCCCGCGCTATAACGTGGCGCCGACCCAGCCGATCCCGATCGTGCGGCTCGCCGACGGCAAGCGCGCCTTCGCGCTGATGCGCTGGGGCCTGCTGCCGTCCTGGGTGAAAGATCCGAAGACCTTCGCGCTCCTTATCAATGCCCGCGGCGAATCCGTGCTGGAGAAGCCGGCCTTCCGCAACGCCATGCGGCGGCGGCGTTGCCTGATCCCGACCGACGGGTTTTATGAATGGCAGGCCGGGGCGAGGCCGGCGGACAGAGCGTCTGCGGCGAAGCAGCCCTATTTTGTCCGCGCCAGACGCGATGCTGACGGCAGCGCCCCGCCGCTGGCTTTTGCCGGCCTCTGGGAAACCTGGACCGGTCCGAACGGCGAAGAGCTCGATACCGCGGCCATCATTACCACGACCGCGAACCGCACATTGTCGGCGCTGCACGGTCGCATGCCGGTCTTCGTTCAGCCAGATGCTTTCGGCATGTGGCTCGACTGCGCAAATGTCGAAGCTGAGGTGGCCGCGGCTTTGATCCGGCCTGCCGATGACGCGCTTCTTGAAGCCTATCCGGTTTCGAACGCGGTCAATCGCGTCGCCAACGATTCCGAAGTTCTGATCGCGCCGGCGCCGCTTGAACCTGTTGCGGAAATGATTTCCGCCGCGCCCACGGCCAAATCGGCAAGAGCAAAACTCAGAAAGGCAAAAGAGCCGGACGGGCAAGCATCGCTGTTTTAGGACACCATTTACGCGTTGCGGCCAGCCGCGACACCGGAGCGGCTTGTTGTAATATTGCCGCAGTTCCCGGCTCAGGTTCTGTGCCAAGATTGCGGCTATGATGAACCGTGAGGCCGAAACGTCAGAATCATGAATTCCCCTCTCTCCCGATTTGTTACCCGCGCGACATACGGCATCAGCCAATTGCCGCGTGTTGCCTGGTATGTCGGCCACGGCGTCGCGGTGCGGCGGCTGTCTGAAGCCGCGCGACGCCGCGATGCCGTAGCGGCGCGGCGCCGCGCCAAGACCGACGCGCCGGTGCCGGATCGAAACAATCTCTATGCCGACATGGCCGCACTGTTCATGCAGGACCTCGCCAACGTCGAGGCCGGGATCTATCCGCTTCCCGCCGATCATGACGGCTCGCTGTTTAAGCTTGTGCGCCGCTCGCGACTGTTCTTCACGGATCTTCCCGACATCCATCAGCGCCGCGAGCGCCGCGCGCATGACGAAATCCTCAACGACGAAACGCGCGGCAAGCGGCCGAACTATTATCTGCAGAACTTCCATTTCCAGTCGGGCGGCTGGATGACGGAGGATTCGGCAGAGCGCTACGACACGCAGGTCGAGGTGTTGTTCAACGGCACGGCCAACGCGATACGGCGGCAGGCATTGCCGCCGCTGTTCGAAGCCTTTGCCGGACGCGATCAGCGCAAGCTCCAGCTTCTCGATATCGGCTGCGGGACCGGGCGGTTTCTCGACTTCGTGAAACAAGCCTGGCCGCGATTGCGTGTCCACGGCCTTGACATGTCGGAAGCGTATATCCGGCATGCGCAGCGGCATTTGCGCGGCCGGTCACAGACACGCTTTGCCGTCGGCAAGGCCGAGGCGATCCCGCTGCCCGACAACAGTCAGGACGCCGTCACCAGCATTTTCCTGCTTCACGAATTGCCGCCGAAAGTCCGCCGCCTGGCGCTGGCCGAATTTGCCCGGGTGCTCAAGCCGGGCGGGCGTCTGGTGCTCGTGGATTCGCTTCAGCGCAGCGATCGTCCGGATTATCTGGGGCTACTGGAACTGTTCCCGCAGAATTATCACGAGCCGTATTATTCAAGCTATCTCGATGAGGATTTCGCGGCACTGGCCGGAGATTGCGGTCTCCGTCACGTCCGCGACGTCAGTGCCTTCATCGCCAAAGTGATGGTGTTCGACAAAGCGCCTGCCGCCGCAAGCCGCTCGCGGGACAGCGGTTAAGCCGCGGCTTCGATCTTGCCGCCCGCGTCGTAGACCTGATCGAAGTCGATTTCGGAGGCCGGCCCGGGCCGTTTGAACAGATAACCCTGCAGCGAGGTGACGCCGGCCAGCCGCAGAATGCGATACTGATCGACCGTCTCCACGCCCTCGGCGGTGGTCGCGATATTAAGGTTCTGCGCCAGCGTCAACGTTGCCGAGATGATGGCGGCGCATTCGCTGCGCTTGGTCAGGTTCTGGGTGAACGACTTGTCGATCTTGATCTTGTCGAACGGGAACATCGCCAATTGGCTGAGTGACGAATAGCCGGTGCCGAAATCGTCGAGCACGATGGTGATGCCGATATTCTTGAAATGGCGCAGCGCCGGCAGACATTCGGCGGCGGATTCGATCAGGGCGGTCTCGGTGATTTCGAGTTCCAGCCGCTCCGGCGGCAGGCCGGACGCGGCGAGGCTGCGCATCACGGTTCCGGACAGGTCGGCTTTGCGAAATTGCACCAGCGAGAGATTGACCGCGATTTTGATGTCGGCCGGCCATTTCGCCGCCTCTGCGCAGGCGGTGTCGAGCACCCATTCGCCGATCTGCGTGATCAGGCCGGTCTCCTCGGCGAGCGGAATGAACTTGTCGGGGAAGATCAGGCCCTTGGTCGGGTGCCGCCAGCGCACCAGCGCTTCGGCGCCGCAGATCCGGCGCGTCTTGGTGTCGATAATCGGCTGGTAGTGCAGCTCCAATTCGTTGTGCTGGATCGCGCGCCGCAATTCGACTTCGGTCTCGTGGCGGGCGCTCGCCAGTTCGCTCATCTCGGGATCGAAGAAGCGATAGCCGCTGCCGCCGCCGGATTTGGCGCGATAGAGCGCGAGATCCGCCATTTTCAGGAGATTGTCGGAGCTGGTGTTGTGTTCGGGCGCGAGCGCGATGCCGATGCTGGCACCGATATTGATGGCGCCGCCCTCGATGTCGAACGGCTTGCCGAGCGCCTCGATGATACGATTGGCGAGCCCGGCCGCGGCTTCGCGCGGATTGGTTTCGCCGGCCTGGACGATGGCGAATTCGTCGCCGCCGAGCCGCGCCAGCACATCGGTTTCGCGGACGATCTCGTTCAAGCGCGCGGCCACTTCGGTCAGGAGCGTGTCGCCCGCGGGATGGCCGAGCGTGTCGTTGACCTGTTTGAAGCGGTCGAGGTCAAGCAGCAACACGCTGAACGGCTCGCGGCGGCGGCGCTGCCGGGCCGCGGCTTCCTCGATCTTCTGCGTCAAGGCGGTGCGATTGGCGAGCCCGGTCAGCGCGTCGTGATGCGCCAGGAAAGCGATGCGCTGATCGATCTTCCGGCGTTCGGTAATGTCGTCGATGACGACGATGAGATATTTCGCCTCGCCTGAACCGTCGCGCAGCACGATGCGGCTGGTCGCCTGGATCCGCATGGAGCCGCTTTTCGGCGAATTCACTTCCTGCTCCATGAAGAAGATTCCGTCCGGAGCCTCGAGCGATTCGAGATCGTAGCTGTGAAGGCGTTCGGCATCGTCGTGTCCGAACAATTCGAGCACCGTGCGGCCGAGCAGTTCGGCGCGCGGCATGTCGTGCATCACCTCGAAGGCGCGATTGACAAGGACATATTTGAGCGTCTTTGCATCCTTCACGACCACCGAGATCGGGATATTCTCGATGATCGAGTCGAGAAATTTCTTGGTTTGATCCAATTCCCGCGCCGCGCGCTGCTGGTCGGTGATGTCGTCATGGGTCGAGACCCAGCCGCCGTTTTGCAATGCGCGCCGTGTAATGCGCACCAAACGGCCATTGGTGTGCTCGTCGATGCGGCTCGATTTCTGGGTGTCGAACATCGCCGACAGCGCCACGCGCAAGTTCTCGGCATCGCCTTTGACGAGCTTGCTCTCGAAGCGATAGGCGATGATGTCGCTGTAGAGCGCGCCGGGCCGGACCAGGTCGGGCGGCAGTTTGTACATTTTGGTGTAGATATCGTTGCAGACCACAAGCCGGCCGTTCTTGTCGAACATGCACAGGCCCTGCGTCATGTTCTCGACGGCGGCGTTCAGGCGCATACTTTGCTCGGCGAGGTCCCGCTGCCGGTTCAGTTCGACCTCGGCGAGAATGCGGGTCTTGTCGGCGTCCAGGATCTCCGCGCGCGCAGCGTCGAGTTTATCCTGCTGCTTCCACGATCGCGCCATGAAGACCGCCGCGATCACGATCAGCGCGATCATCATCGACGTAATGAAACCCATGGTCAGAGCCGTCTTGCGCCACGCCATGAACGCGGCGTCTTCGGTCTGTGCCACGACGACGGTCAGCGGATAATCGGCCAGGCGATGTGCGGCGGCGATATACGCCGTCTGATCGGACGGGCGCACCACGCGGGAAACCGCCGAATCCGTATCGGTCAAAGCACTGGGAATGGCGGAAGGCGGGATCGCTCCCATCGCTCCAGACGTCGGAAAGCGCGTGAGCAAGGTGCCATCCTGACGCAGCAAGGCTACGCAATAGCCTTCTCCGGACGCGGTCGAGCGAAACATGTCCTCGAAATAGGCCATGTCCGTCGACGCCAAGGCGACGCCGAGGAAGCGGCCGTCTTTGGCGAGAACCGGGCGGGCCAGGATTGAGACCGGAATTCCGGTGGCGAAACCCGCCAACGGCCGGCTGATATACAATTTCAAATTCGGATTAGCGCTCAGAACGGCGAAATATTCGCGCGCGGACATGTCGGCTATCTCGAGCGGCCAGCCGCGCGAATTGGTAAGCCGCATGCCGCGCCGGTCGAGCACTGCGAGCGTGTCGATCGGTGGCAGTTCCGATTTCTTCTCGGCCAGGAACGAATAAAATTCCTGCGACGACAGCCGGCTCAGGTCGCCGTCGGGCGCAGCTTCGGTTCGCGCCTTTTCCACCACATTGGCCAGCACCAGGTCCGCCGATCGAAACGTGTGCTCGACCAGTTCGGACAGAGTGAGGCTCTGTCGCAGCAGATCTTCCTGCGTATCGCGCAACGTACTTTGATGCATCTGCGCCAGCACGAGCGCGTTTGCCGCGGTGATTGTGGCGACGACCGCGACCGTGCCGGCGATCAACCATCGCAGACGATGCGGCGAGAATTTTCGTTCGGCAGAAAACGACATCATCCCGGTCGGCACCGAAGACTTTGAACGACGCGCCTGGCTGCGCCGAGTAAAACCAAAAAACGGCTTATTTTCTAACTGGATAATGTAAGCAGACTTGGCTTGCGTTTCGGTAAATCGCGGCCGTTTTTAAGGAAGGCTTAGCCATGACGAGGAAGGCACGCCGGTTGCTGCGGCTGATAAGCGGTGCCGGCCGTGCGAACGGGCTGTTTGTTCGATTCTGCGACCGGAACTCATCTGATTAGGGCCTGTGGGAGCCCCGCGATGCTACGCATGCGTGTGTCCGGGCAACGCTCCGTCAACTAAGTCCGCAAAGTTGAAGGATTGAAGCGACAGTGCAGGTGGTGAGCGTCAGGTGGCCGCTGCGCCGGGTTTGGTCGCTTCGTCGCCCGCGGTCTTCGACGTTCACGGCGGTCTCCTTTTTGTTAGCTGTTAGATCGGCAACGACACTGCCGCCGGCCACCCGAATTGCTTCGGCCGCGAACGAAATATCGACGGTGGCATTGGCACCCCGCCTGACACATATTGCCGGCATGCCGAATGCGCCACAAATCGCCGAAGTCGCAGCCCTGGTCGGCGATCCGGCGCGCGCCAATATCCTCGTCGCCCTGCTGGGCGGCCGCGCGCTCACCGCGACCGAGCTGGCGCATGCCGCCGGCGTCTCGCCGCAGACCACGAGCGGCCATCTCGGCAAACTGTTCACGGCGCGGCTTGTCGTGCTGATGAAGCAGGGCCGTCACCGCTATTACCGGCTCGCCGGCCCGCAGGTCGCGCATATGCTCGAAAGCATCATGAATGTCGCGCTCGACGGGCCGCCGCGCTTTCAGCCCAAGTCCAAGCTCGACGATGCGATGCGCCATGCCCGCACCTGCTACGATCATTTCGCCGGCGCGCTCGGCGTCGGTATCGCCGACGCCATGATCGCGTGCGACTTCGTCGTGCTCGGCGACGAGGCGGGCGAGGTCACGCCGTCGGGCATGGAATTTTTGTCGAAGCTCGGCGTCGACCTTTCTGCCGCCCATGCCAAGCGGCGGGTGTTCTGCCGCCCATGTCTCGACTGGACCGAACGCCGTTCGCATATCGGCGGCGCGGTCGGCGCTGCTTTCGCCCGGCGCTGCTTCGAACTGAAATGGATCGAACGTATCGGTGCTACGCGCGCGCTGAAAATCACGTCCGCTGGCCGCCGCGGGCTGATGGACTCGCTGTCGCTGACGATCTAAGCAAGCTTTTCAGGTCGTCCTTGAGTTCGCTTTCTCCCTGCGCTTCAATGTGGCCGCACAAATAAGAACAGCTGCCTGCGCTGCGGGCGGGAGGAAGCGGTGGCGAAGCGAAATCTCACGAGACGAATGCTATTGGCGGCAATTGCGGCTGCGCCGCTTGTCCGTCGCGCGCTTGCCGACACGGCTTGGCCCGACCGGCCAGTGCGCGTCATTGTTCCCTATCCGCCGGCCGGCGGTGCCGATACCACGGCGCGCATCGTCTATGCCAAGCTTGGCGCGGATCTCAACCAGGCCTTCGCTATCGAAAATCGCGGCGGTGCCGGCGGCACGATCGGCGAGGAGATTGTCGCCAAGGCTACGCCCGACGGCGATACGATCTTGCACGACGCCACGGCGTTCTCGGTGAACGGCTCGCTCTATCCGAATTTGCCGTTCGACTATCGCAAGGACTTCGATCCGGTGGTGCTGGTCGGGGAGGTGGCGAATATTCTGCTCGCGACGCCGTCGTTGCCGGTGAAAACCGTCGCCGATGTCATCGCTTTCGCCAAGGCGACGCCCGACGGCATCAATATGGCTTCGTCCGGCAACGGCACGCTGCAGCATCTATTGCTGGAATTATTCCGTGAGCGCGCCGGCATCAAGATCAATCACGTGCCCTATCGCGGCGGCGGCCTGGCGCTGACCGACGTGATGGCAGGCCAGGTGCAATTTTTCTTCGCCAATGGCTCGTCCGCCGTCGGCTTGATCAAAGGCGACAAGGTCAGGGCCATCGCGCATACCGGCAAAGGCAAGCTGGCGAGCCTGCCGGACCTGCCGGCCGTGTCCGATACCCTGCCGGGGTTCGAGGGTTATGACTGGAACGGCGTGTTCGTGCCGCACGGCACGCCGGCTGTGGTGGTGCAGAAGCTCAATGCCGCCGTCAACAAGGCGCTCGTCTCGCCACAGGTGACCGAGCGCTTTGCCGAGCTCAACGTCGAGTCGCATCCGAATACGCCGCAAGAGTTCGGCGCCTACATCGAAAGCCAGATGGAGCTGTGGAGCCGCGTCGTCAAAGACGCCAATATCAAGCTCGGTTGATGGACGGCGAACCGCCGCGCATTGCCGGGCCGGTGGAACAGCCGCGGCGTCCGAAAATACCGCCGCCGCCCGGCGCCTGGGATTCGCATTTCCACATTTTTGGGCCGGCGGACAAATTTCCCTATACGCCGGGGCGTGGCTACACGCCGCCCGACGCGCCGGTCGAGAAGCTGATCGCGCTCCTCGATCATCTCGGCTTCGCCAACGGCCTCATCGTGCAGGGCAACGCGCACGGCTACGACAATCGCTTCGTGCTCGATGCGCTACAGCGCTTTCCGCAGCGTTTGCGTGGGATCGCCATCACTGATGCGCGCATCAAGCCCGAGACCTTGCGCGACTGGCACAGGCTCGGCATGCGGGGTTTGCGCTTTCATCTCTTCCCGCAGCCGGCCGGTTATGTGCGCGGCGTCGGCCTCGATGTGCTTGAAGTGTTTCGCAACACCATGGCCGAGTTCGGCTGGGTGGCACAGTTTTTCTGCGATTATCGCATGCTGGCGCCATCGGCCGCAGCGCTGCGCGATATCTCGCGTGATATGACAGTGATCGTCGATCACCTCGGCATGGTGCCGGCGCAGACGGAGATCGCCAATCCGAATTTCCAGGCGCTCCTCAAACTCGCGGGCGATGGACATGCCTACGTAAAGCTCTCGGCGGCGTATCGCTGCTCGGAGCAATATCCGGGTTACGCCGACGCCAAGCCGCTGCGCGAGGCTCTCGTTGCCGCCAATCCGGAGCGCATGATCTGGGGCACTGACTGGCCGCATCCTTCGATCCCGGCAGCGGTGATGCCGGACGACGGTCACTTGCTCGATCTGTTCCACGATTGGACGCCGGATAAGGATACGCGGCAGCGCATACTCGTCGACACGCCGGCTCGGCTTTTCGGCAGGTAACGGCCGATACGGCGCGGCTAGCCCGCGCGGCGCAAGTCACATAAGATTACGCGAAACAGCCGTGTCATGACGGTGTCACGGGGAATAATCCATTTTTTGTTCAAGGAGATGACCGGCGGAAGGGTAAGCCGGTGCAATGCAATTTGATCTTGGCAAGCGCTTGCAACGGCTGATCGCACATGACCTCGGTTTCGCCCGAAGAAATTCATGAACCGGTTGTTCCTCACGTCGCGCGCACCGGCCTTGCGCTGAGCGGGCTTGCCGCGCTCGGCATCGTGTTCGGCGATATCGGCACGAGCCCGCTCTACACGCTCAAGACCGCGTTCGATTTTCTCCATGGCGATCCGACGCCCGACCGCATCCTCGGCATTCTGTCGCTTTTGATCTGGACGCTGTTCATGGTCACGACCGTCAAATATGTCGTGGTCGCCATGAGCATCGACAATGAAGGCGAGGGCGGCATCCTCGCTTTGATGTCGCTGCTCGGCGCGCAGAAACACTCGCGGCCGCTGATCGTCTTCGCCGGCCTCCTCGGCGCTGCTTTGATCTACGGCGACGGCGCGATCACGCCGGCGATTTCGGTATTGTCGGCGCTCGAGGGCCTCAACATCGCTGCTCCGAGCTTCGAGCAATATGTGCTGCCGTCCGCCGTCGTCATTCTCGCCGGGCTGTTCGCCGTGCAGCCGCTCGGCACCGCGCGCATCGGCTCGGCTTTCGGGCCGATCATGGCGGTGTGGTTCGTCACCATCGGCATGCTCGGCCTTTGGGGCATTGCCAAGGACCCTTGGGTCCTGCTGGCGCTCAATCCGCTTTATGGCGTGCGGCTTCTTGCCAATAACGGGTACGGCGGCTTCCTGGTGCTGGGCGGCATTTTTCTCTGCGTCACCGGCGCCGAGGCGCTCTATGCCGATATGGGCCATTTCGGCAAACGGCCGATCCGCGCCGCCTGGTCGTGGATCGTATTTCCTTGTCTCGTGCTCAATTATGCCGGTCAATGCGCCATCGCGCTCAACGGCGCTTCGATTTCAGACAACATCTTTTATCGGCTGTGTCCGCAACCGCTGCTGATGCCGCTCGTCGGGCTTGCCACCGTGGCGACGATCATCGCCAGCCAGGCCATCGTCACCGGGGCGTTCTCGATGACGCGGCAGGCGATTCAACTCGGCTGGCTGCCGCGGCTGCACATCAAGCAGACCTCGGACAAGGGCTACGGCCAGATCTATGTCGGCGTCGTCAACTGGCTCCTGATGATCGTCACCATCGCGCTGGCGCTGCTATTCCGGAAATCCGACAATCTCGCCGCCGCCTATGGCATCGCCGTCTCGGCGACCATGCTGATGACATCGTTCCTGTTGTTCATCGCGATGCGCGAAGTTTTGCGGTGGGGCCTGCTGGCGAGTGCCGCGCTGGCCGCTATTTTCATCTTCATCGATGCCGGATTTTTTGCCGCGAACTCGCTCAAGATCGCCGAGGGCGGCTATGTGCCGCTGCTGCTCGCCGCCGTGGTCTATGGCGTCATGCTGATCTGGCATCGCGGCTCGGTCGCGGTCGCCAACAGCCTGGAACAGACGCCGGTGCCGGTCGTGAAATTTCTCGAAGACGTCAAGGCGCGCAACATTCCGCGCGTGCCGGGCACGGCGGTGTTTCTCACCCGGACCTCCAACGGCGTGCCGCCGGTTATGCTGTGGCATCTCAAACAGAACCGGGCGCTGCACGAACATGTTCTGGTGCTGCGCGTCCTGACCGCATCGCGGCCGCGGGTACTTTGGCCCGAACTGATGACGATCGCCAAGGAAGGCGAAAATTTCTGGCGGGTGACCACGCATTTCGGCTTCATGCAGCGGCCCGACATTCCGCGCCTGATGCATCAGGCGGCGCAGAAGGGCTGTGCGGTCGGGCTCGACGACGTGATCTATTATGTCGGCCACGAGATCATCCTGCACAAGGAGCGCGGCCCGGCGCTGCCGCATTGGCAGGAGGCGCTGTTCGCCGCCATGCTGCGCAACGCCTCCCATGTCACCGACTATTTCAGGCTGCCGAGCGAGCAGGTCGTCGAAATCGGCCGGCAGATTTCGATCTAGATTTTATTGCCGCTGCGCGCTTCCGTAGCTTACCATACAATCAGAGGCGCTTGAGCGGCGGCGGCCGTTCTTCCACAATTGGTATGGCGGAGCCAAAAGCTTTTGCCGAAACATCGAGCGCACGCGACTGAATTGGGAGGATGGACATGGACGCTATAGTTGAGCGGGAACATGCAACGGTGGTCACGGAGCCGCGGGCTCGGGTTGGCCTCATCATCCCATCGGTCAACCGCATGACCGAGCCGCAATTCAATCGTTTTGCGCCGCCGGGCCTCGGCGTTCATGTGGCGCGCGGCCGCGTCGCCGGCGGGCCGCCACGGACGGTCGCCGAGCTCACCGATGAAATCGCTCATGCCGCCGGCACCCTCGCCGACGCCAAGCCTGACCTGATCGTTTTCCATTGCACCCATACATCGATGAAGGAAGGCGCCGACGGCGAGGCGCGCATCATCAATCTCATCCGCGCGACGACTGGCATCGAGGCCGTGTCGACCAGCAGTCTCGTCAACGAAGCGCTGCGCGCGCTCAAGGTCAAAAACGTGCTGGTGCTTAGCCCCTATCAGACCAATGCCGACATCATCGCTTATCTGACTGCGGCCGGCTTCACGGTGGTCAAGGACGTCGCGCTTGCTTGCGCGACGCCGGCCGCGTTCGAAGCCATCACGCCGCGGCGTTGGTATGAACTCGCCCTCGAGAACGACAGTCCGGAGATCGACGGCGTCTTTCTGAGTTGCACCAACACAACGCAAATCGAGGCCGTCGCCGCCATCGAAAAGGCCTTACGGAAGCCGGTGGTCAACAGCAATCAGGCCGTGCTCTGGGGCTGCCTCACCCAACTCAAGAATGCGTTTGGCGACGACTGGTCGATTCCCGGGCTTGGCCGCTTGCTGGATCAAGGTCATGCTTGACGTTGGCTAAGCGGGCTTACGCCCGCCTTCATAAAAATAATCAGCAAACAGTGAGGAAACGATGAGTTTAGGGAGCGATTCGCCAAGCCCGTTCCACTTCCGGCGCGGCTGGGTTTATGTGCTGACGCTGGGACTGGTCACGATCAACTATATGGACCGTTCGGCGCTCGGCGTGGTCGCGCAGGCGGTGCGCGGCGAATTTGGGCTGTCTCCGGTGCAGATGGGATATCTGTTCTCGTCGTTTCTCTGGAGCTATGTCATCTTTCTCCTGCCCATCGGCATCATGCTCGATCGCTCTACCGCGCGGAACGTCAATTCCGCCGGTATCGCGCTTTGGTCTCTGGCAATGGTGGCGACCGCGGGCGTGGGAAGCTTTGCGACGCTTCTTATCACCCGGCTGGTCATGGGCGCGGGCGAGGCGACGTCGATCCCCTCGTGCGGCCGCATCGTGCGCGAATGGATGCCGGCGCGGGAGCGCGGCGTCGCCAACGTATTTTGGAGCGCCGGCAGTTTCTTGGGACCGGCGCTCGGTGCCGTCGTCGTTGCCGCGATCACCAGTGCTTGGGGCTGGCGCGCAGCTTTCGTCGCTCTCGGCGCGCTCGGCTTTGTCTGGCTTGCCTGCAATCTGATCTGGTTCGACCGGCCGGAGAAAGTGAGCTGGCTTTCCGAGGACGAGCGCAAGAAGATTCTCAGCGAACGCTCCGCCGGCACGCCGGATGAGATCGGCGTTCGCGGCAGCCCAACGGTGCTTTTGGAATTGCTCAAATCGCCGTCGCAATGGGGCGCGATGATCGCACAAGCCTCGGGCATCTACGCGCTTTACCTCCTGCTGTTCTGGCTGCCGAGCTATCTGCAGGACACCAAGCACCTGACGATCATGAAGACCGGTTTATACACCGCGATACCTTGGGCGATCGCGGTGCCCGCCAGCATCGTCATCGGGATGCTCAGCGACCGCCTGTTGCAAAACCACACGCTGCTGGCGGGAGGCCGCCGCACCATCGTGATGCTCTGCGTGCTGCTCGCGGCGACCCTCGCTCTGGTGCCCTTCACCGACAACACGGCGCTGATCTTGACGCTGTTCGCGCTGTCGCTGACCGGCATTAATGCGGCGATTTCGCTCAATCTTTCGCTGGTGACCGATCTCGTGCATCGCGCACCCGACGTCGGCAAGGCGATCAGTCTCACCATTCTCAGCGGCAATCTGTGCGGTCTGATTGCGCCGATCGTCACCGGCTATATCGTGGCAGGGCTCGGCGCCTATGATTGGGCACTGTGGATCGCTGGCATTCTTCTTGTCATCGGCGCAGTTGCCGTCGGCACCATGACGCGGCGCGTAATCCTGCCCGTTGCCGGTCCGACGCAGATGCCTACGGGCGGGATGAGGGTTACGGCGTAGCCTTGTGATAGCGCGGTCCAGATTCGATTGAAGATACGCAGACCGTTCTTTGTTTGATTCTGGCCCGCCTCTCGCGGCGTAATCACGCAGCGCGCAAACGAGAGATCGAATCGCGTCACAGGCTTGATCTCAAAAGCTCTAAAACGCCGATCTCCCAAAGTTCCATCGAAAGTTCCATCGACTTTTTGTTCCATCATGGGACACTTTCCACAGTTTTTGTTGCTCACCTGCAACAGCGACGCGGAAATATCGGCTGGACGGAGCACGCCAAAGACGAAGTTCCTTGTCAGGACGCATCGCGCGTGGTCGCATTTCCGTTGTGGCCACGTAAGGCTGCAAAATCGTCGGGGGCAAAGAGGCATGAGGGCGCTCAAGCTCGCCTGCATCGTCGTTGCCGTGATGACAATTGCGTATCCGTTCGCGGGACGTGAGCCCAAGCCCGTGCCGCCGGAGGAGACCGCAGCGCGTGCTCCGGAAGCTGATGTTCCGCAAGTGGATGTTGCGGAAAAAGATCAGCAGCAAGAGGCAGCGGCGAATGTGCCGGTCGAGGACAATTATCCCGATTCGATGCCGCTGAAGCCCGATCTCTCGTATTTGGCCTATTACGCCTATTCCGAAGTGCCGCCCGACACGAAGCCGGCGGACGTTGTCTTGAACGCCGTGAGAGATATTCCGGCCGGCACGCCGATCGACGAGATCAAGCTTGCGGCCGCCGTGCTCGGCGTCGACATCAGCTTCATGAAGGCGGTGGCCAAGATCGAATCCGGTTTCGATCCCAAACAGCGTACCGGGTCGTATATCGGTCTCTATCAGCTCAGCAATTATGAGTTCGACAAATATGGTTCCGGCGACATTACCGCCTCACGCGACAATGCCGTCGCTGCCGCCTACAAATTTCTCACCGCGGCGATCCTGTTCGAATTGAGCACGCACAAAAAACCGACCTTGAGCGACCTTTACCTGATCCACCAGCAGGGCACGCAAGGCGCGGCGGAGCATGTCGCCCATCCGGAGCGCATCGCCTGGAAGTCGATGTGCGCCACCGATGAAGGCCGGATGAAGGGCGAGAAATGGTGCAAGCGCGCGATCTGGCAGAATACGCTTCCCGCCGTGAAGCAGATCTGGAAGTCGGTGGATAATCTGACCTCGGGCGCCTTTGTCGCCATGTGGCAGCAGCGCGTCGATACATTCTACGCGCATTACGCCGAGGCGATTGCCGCAAAATAGCCGCGGCCTCGACGCGCCGTCAAAAGCGCGTCACAGTCGGCCTGTCAGCTCGTTCGGCCGGCACCAACCCGTTTCCCCGCATGGCAATGAAATTTTCGTACGCGTTTATTGCGACAGTGCTCGCCGTCATCTGCGTCGTGCCGTGGCTTTCGTCCCCCGTCCGCTCGGCGCCTTTCGATCATGCCGTCACAACGCAAAAGGTCGTCGCACTGACCTTCGATGCCGACATGACGCTGAAAATGCGCGGCGAGCTCAAAAGCGGCAAGGTCGCTTCCTGGTACAACGCCAATGTCATCGCGGCGCTGCAGCGGGAGAATGTCCCGGCGACTTTGTTTCTCACCGGCCTGTGGATCGAGGCCTATCCCGATATCACCAAACAGCTGTCGCAAAATCCGCTGTTCGAGCTCGGCAACCACAGCTATTCGCATGGCGGCTTCCGCTTGCCGTGCTATGGCCTTCCCGCGGTGAAGAAGTCGAACGAAGGCGCCGAAGTGGAGCGGACCGACGCGCTGCTGCAGAAATACGCGGTCGCTTATAAGAAATACTTCCGCTTCCCCGGGCTGTGCTTCGATGCCGATGACGTCAAGCGTGTCGAAGCTGAGAACTACACGGTCATCAACGGCGATGTCGAAGGCGGCGACGGTTTCGAGAAATATCCGGCGCCGATTGTCGGCAATGTCGTGGGCCATGTCCGCCCGGGCAGTATTGTCGTTCTACACATGCACGGCGGTCCCAACGCGCCGGAGACCGCGATAGCGCTTCCCGATATTGTCAGGAAGCTGCGTGCACAGGGCTATTCATTCGTCAAAGTATCGGACCTGCTCAAGCTCCATTGAGCCGCCGCGCCCAGGCTCCCGCCTATGGCCGCCACAGGGTGATAAGGAGGCCGCCGCTGAGGATGAGCGCGCCGCCGGCATAGATCGGCAAATCGGGCTTCACCCCGAAAAACATGAGATTGATGAGCTGCGCTACCAGGAAGAACAGCGTCACATAGACGCCGAGCAGCTTGCCGAAATCCCACGGCGGCGAATTGACCGTGACGCCGTAAGCGAACAGCACGATGGCGCCGGCAGCGAACAGGCCGGCGCGGCCGGCGACACTCGGACTGTGAAGTCCAATGCGGACCAGCGCATCGCCACCCGCTTCGAGTGTGGCGGCGAGAAGCAGCAACAGGTAGGCGACCAAGAGTTTCATCTTCCCGGCGCTCCTTGGCACAGACCGAAAGCATTCCTGCAGAGGCAGGCAACTTCCATACCATGGCTGATATGGAGCAATGCAGGACAGACCGTAGGGGGCTATTCAACTGCAGATCGCTCGTGACATCGCGCGAATCTGTTGCATATTCGCGGCGATGCCCAGACGCGCATTTCGAATCGGCCGTTCCACGACCGGCCTTGGCATGTTTGCGATCAAGCCGATCAAGCGGCGGACCCATATCGTCGCCTATCGCGGACCGCTGCTGACGGAAGAAGAAGCGGTGCGCCGCGAGGCGCGGGACTCGCGCTACCTGTTCATTCTCAACAAGAAATGGACGATCGACGGCTCGCCGCGCTGGAATTTGGGCCGTTATGTCAATCATTCCTGCCGGCCGAATGCCGAGCCGATCACGCGCAACGGCGGCATCGTGATCGTGTCGATGCGGCGCATCGAGCCCGACGAGGAAATTACCTACGACTACGGCAAGGATTACCGCGACTATTTCTTCAAAGGCCGCCGCCGCTGCCTGTGCCAGGCGTGCCGCGCGCGCGCGGCGCGCGATCGGCGCAAGAAAAGAGCGGCGAAGAAATTGGCCACCGAACGTTCGCGCCGCAAGAAAAAGCCTGTCGGCCGGAAGATGAGTGGCAGGAAAACGGGCCGGAAAAGAACGGCGAAGCGGCGTTCCTAGAACTTTTCGGGATCATGCTTTAGCGCAGCAGCCCGATCTCGCAAGCTTTGACCTGCAGCGCCAGATATTTCGAATAGATCCGGCACTGCGCGAAGCTGCCGGCGATGAACCACAGGCCCGGCTGCGGCGTGCGCGTGAACATGTTGCGCAGTTCCTGGCCCGCCCCAAAACCCCAGATCGGGCCGATGCGGTCGGCCGTGGCGTCGCCGAACAATTTGCGCGCCATGTCGTTCTGATCGGTATAGCCGGTCGCCAGCACGATGAGATCGGCGGCAAGCGTCTCGCCGTTCTTCATCCGCGCGCCTTCGGCGACGAAGCTTGCGATATCGGAAAATTGCACGAGGCCGACTTCGCCTTTGACGATAAGGTCGGAACAGCCGACATTGAAATAATAGCCGCCGCCGCGGGTGAGATATTTGAACTGCCAGCCGGCGCCGTCCTCGCCGAAGTCGAGCCTGAAGCCTCTGCGCGCGAGCCCATCCAGCAGTTCCTGGTCGATCTGCTTGGCCTTCGCGGTGAGAAGCTTGTGGCTTTTCCGCGCCAGAGGAAGCGGCACTGATAGGGTGATCAGGTCGCAGTCCTCGAGCGGCGGCCCCTCCTCATAGAGCGCATAGGGCAGCTGCGCGCTCGGCTCGACATTGACCACCATGGTCGAACTGCGCTGCACCAGCGTCACCCTGGCGCCGCTCGCGTGCAAATCCTGGGCGATATCGTGACCACTATTGCCCGAGCCGATGACGAGCGCGCTTTTGCCCTTCCATGTCTCGCCTTCGTCATATTGGCTCGAATGGAGAACCGCACCGGCGAATTTGTCCAAGGTGGGGATGGCAGGAATACTCGGCGCGCCGCTCAGTCCGGTGGCCATGACGATGTGGCGCGGATGCATCTCGCGCGCCGCGCCGCCGGCATTGCGCAGCTTGACCGACCAGCAATCGTTCGTTTGATCGTAGCTGGCGCCCTCGAATGCGGTGGAGGTCCAGTAATTGAGCTCCATGCTTTCCACATAGGCCTCGAACCAGCCGGCGATCTTGTCTTTGGGAATATAGGCCGGCCAATTCGGCGGAAAGCGCATATAGGGCAGATGATTGACGTGCATCTGGTTGTGCAGCACCAGCGCGTGATAGCGGTTGCGCCAGTTGTCGCCGATGCGCTTTTCGCGATCGACGATGAGCGTGTCCACGCCCAATTGGCCGAGACAGGCGGCCGCTGAAAGTCCGGCCTGGCCACCGCCGACGACAAGCACGGCCGGATCGTGATCAGCGTAGGCGGCAGCGGCTTTGCGCGTGTCGAGCCAGTTCGGTCCGCGAAAATCCCGCGCATAGGCTTTGTCGTCCGGCCGCGCGCGGCCGAGCTTCTCTTCGTGTCCTTTGATTTCATCGAGCGCCGTGAGCAGCGTCCAGCCTTTGAGCTTGCCGCCTTCGCTTGCCTCCGGCGTGAGGCGAAGGATGCCGTCGCCGCGGCCTTGCACGGTCTCGAACTTGAGGATCGCCTCGATGGCGTCCGTCCCCGCGCGTGTGACCCAGCGCGGCGGCGTACGATCGGCATCTACGGTGAAAGCGGTGGGCCGCGTCTCGCCGGGGTGCGCCGTCAGTTCTTTGGCAATAGCGTCGGCGCCTTCAATCGTCGTGAGGCGCCACGTCAGCGCCAGCACATCGCGCCAATAGCTCTCAGCGTGAAACAGCGATCCAAGCCGGGCCTGATCGGCTGCCACGAGCGCCTCTTGGAACTGTGCGAGCCAGAGCTGCACAGCCATGATGGGCGTTTCCGTTTTTGTGAGCATGGGCTTTGCCCGACACTTGTTCTGCGTTTCTCCCGGTGCCTGAATACATCTATTGGACGCCTAGATCGAGGGATGCCTTGCGCGGCCGTGCGCCGCCTGGAGCGACAACGAAGGCGGCTGGAACGCACGCTAATATCCTCACAGGTAAGTGTTTTCCGCACACAGGAACCGGCACGGCGCTTGCATAAATTGTTGCCGTGAAAGGGTTCCTGCATGGCTCCCGCCCCGGTCCAGCTCAGCGTTCGCAATGTCCATAAATCCTTCGCCGGCAAGGGCTCAGGCGTTCGTGTGCTCGACGGCTTAAGCTTCGATATCCACGAGCAGGATTTCGTCAGCATTATCGGGCCCAGCGGCTGCGGCAAGTCGACGATCTTCAACATTATCGCGGGCCTGATCGAGCCGGATGCGGGACAGATCGTCTATCGCGGCGAGGATGTCCCAAGCCTGCGCGGCCGCGTCGGCTACATGATGCAGAAGGATTTGTTGTTTCCCTGGCGTACCGTGCTTGGCAACGTGCTGCTCGGCCTCGAAATGCGCGGCATCGCTCGCCGCGCCGCGGTTGAAACAGCACGCGAACATCTCAATGCTTTCGGGCTCTCCGGCTTCGAGAACGCCTATCCGAAGACTTTGTCGGGCGGCATGCGCCAGCGCGTGGCGCTGATCCGCACATTGATCATGGATCCCGGCATTCTGCTGCTCGACGAGCCGTTCTCGGCGCTCGATTATCAGACGCGGCTCTATCTCGAGGGCGTGCTGAAACAGGCGGTGGAGAAGTTTCACAAGACCGTGGTGCTGGTGACGCACGACATCGACGAAGCAGTAGCCCTGTCGAAGCGCGTCGTCGTGCTTTCCGGCCGGCCGGCGCGCGTCAAGGCCGTGCATGACATCGATATCGCCGAGCATTCGCCGGTCGCGGCGCGCAGCGACCACCGCTTCGCCGGCTATTTCCGCACGCTATGCAGCGAGCTCGATATCCAGACCGAGGCAAGTCCATCGCAGAACAAACAGCCGGAGGCCATAGCGTCATGAGTGCGGCGTCATGAGCGTGATCACAGCCGAGAAACCGGACAGACTTGAACGGCGGCGTCCGACGCCGCGCAAGCGGTCGCCGTTGGACACCATAATAGGGCGCACGCTGCTGCAGGCTTTGGCCGTCGCGATACTGTTGCTGGTGTGGCAGGTCGGCGTGCGGATCGGCTGGATATCCGACTTTCTGTTCGGTGCGCCCGCCGGAATTTATACGACATTCGTGCGGATGGCGGTCAGCGGCGAATTGCTGTCCGACACCGGCTACACGCTCTTCGAGGCAATCTTGGGCTTCGTCATCGGCACGATCTTCGGTTCGATTGCGGGGCTGGCGCTGTGGTATTCGATTTTCGTGGCGCGGCTGGTCGAGCCTTTCATCGTCGCCATCAACAGCGTGCCGAAGATCGCGCTGGCGCCGATCATCATTCTCTGGTTCGGCACCGGGCTTTTCTCGAAAGTCGCGCTTGCGGTTTCGCTGACCGCCATCGTCGCGCTGATCGCCGCCTATCAGGCCGCCAAGGATGCCGACACCGATCTGCAGGCGCTGCTCATTTCCATGGGCGCGACCAAGCATCAGATTTTCTACAAGGCGGTCGTGCCGTCGACCATCCCGCCGATCATCGCCACGTTCCGCATCAATATCGGCTTCGGCCTGGTCGGCGCCGTGGTCGGCGAATTCATCTCCTCGCAACACGGGCTCGGCCATCTGATCTACAACGCATCGAGCTTCTACGATCTCAACACCGTTTGGGTCGGCCTGTTCGTACTGATGCTTGTGGGCTTTGTCCTCTATTACGTGATCGACCTGATCGAACGTCTTCTGATTCCTTGGAAAGTCGCGACCGTCACGCATCAGGTGCAAATCTAATTCCAGTGTCGTTGTCACTCGCTCAGAACGGAGAGTTTGAGATGCGTTTGTTTCACTATGCCATCCGCGCCGTTGTGGTCAGCGCCGCGCTCGCCACGTCCGCGCTTACGACGTCCGAGCCGGTCTTCGCCGAGGGCAAGAAGGCGGTGCTGTCGCAGGCCTTCCAGTCGATGCTCTATCTGCCGCTCTATGTCGCGATCGACCAGGGCTTCTTTACCCAGCAGGGCCTCGACCTGGAAAAGCAGACCGCAGGCGCGCCGACGGTCGCGCTCAACGCGGTGATATCCAAGAGCGCCGACTTCTCGCTGCACGGACCGGAATGGGCCGCCATTGCCGCCAGCAAGGGCGCGCCGGTTCATATCATCGCCAATGTCGTCAACGGCGCGGCCGTTTGGATCGTAGCGGCCCCCGATTTCAAGTTCGACAGCGTGAAGGACTTGAAGGGCGAGAATATCGTCACTGGCACGATGCCGACGACCTCGACGTCGCTGCTCATCAAGCTCCTCAAGGAGAACGGCATGGACGCGAGCAAGGACGTCAACATGATCCAGGTTCCGATCGGCACCGAGCCTGGCCCGTTCATGGCGCATCAAGCCAAGGTCGCGGTGATGTACGAGCCGGGCGTCGATCAGGTGGTCGCCAAGGGCATGAAAGTGGTGCTCGGCTTCCCGAAGCTCTACGGCCCCTATGCTTTCTCCGCCATTGCCACACGGACCGATGTCGATCCTGACAGCGCACAACGCTTGGTCAAAGGACTGGAAATGGCGATGCGCTTCATGCCGGCCAATGAGGCGCGGACCATCGAGATCGCGAAGTCCGAGTTCCCGAACCTCGATCCGGCCGTGGTTGAAGCCGCGGTCAAGCGCATGATCGCCGACGGCGTCTATCCAAAGAGCGTAGATATCACCGCCGACGCGCTCAAAGTCTCCATGGCGACGCAGATCGCGCTCGGCAATCTCGGGGCGCAGCCCGATTATGCCACCTTCGTCGACAAGACCTTCATCAGCCCGGCTGTCGCGATGAAGTAGCGCGCTTTGCTCACACATCCGCAGGCAACGCTTGGTGGGGCGTCGCTTTGCAAGGTCAAAAGCTGAGGCTGCCACCTTGCGGCAGCCTCAGAGTCCCCCTCATCTGTGCGGTATCGCGTTTTTGATCACGAGCTTGGATAGCTGAACTACGAGTTGCCGAAGCTCGGCATTTTCTTTCATCAGCGCGTCGATACCGCCGTCGTCAGCGGTTGCTACTTCAATGTCGCGCCGGATCGGCGAACGCTTGCCGATTTGGCGGTGCGACTGGGGATGTGGCTGTCCCATCGGCCAATCTCCTCACTACTTCGCACTAATTACTTCCCCCGAACTATTTCATCTTACTCCTGACGCCAGTTTGCTGACCGGAACATTGATCTGAGTCGTTGGGCGCAATCTTGGCGAATTCAAGTTGGAAGACCGTACGGCGGAACTGGAACAATGGCATGATCGAAGCTGCGGGACGCCTGCGCGTTCGTTCTTCACGCTAACCGAGTTCCTGCGCCCGGTGCAGGCTCGCGATCATCGAGGTGCGCAGCAGATATTCGCGCGTCTTCGCCGGATCGTCCTTGATGGCGCGCAGGCTTTGGCCGAATTCGTCGCCGGACAATTCCAGGTTCTTCTTGTTCTGGATCGTGTATTTCTGGATGTATTCGAGCGTGACCAGCCGCCGCTGCTTGTCGAAGCGGTCGAGTTCGGCGTCCGGAACTTCGCCGCGCCAGACCGCAGCGAGCCGCTCGGCGAGATTGACGGCATCGTGGATGCCGCCGTTCATGCCCATGCCGCCGAGCGGATTGTTGATATGAGCGGCGTCGCCGACGAGAAAAGCGCGGCCGTGCCGGAACGTCTTGGCGACGCGCTGATGCACCTTGTAAAGGGTGATGTGGTCGATCTCGTAGTCGGTGATGCCGGGCACCACGCCTGCCATGAGCGATTGCGCGAATTCCCGCGTCTGCACGCGTTCGTCGCTGGCATCCTCGTTGACCTGGAACATCACGCGCCACAGGTCGGGAATCTGCAGGAGAAAATGCCAGCGTTCCGGGTCGGCGATATAGCTCACGGAATCCAGCCCCGGAATGACGCTCGGGAAATCGAACGGCGTGCTCACGACGAGGAGCCGATCCGGCCAGGTGAAGCCCTCGAATTCGATGCCGAGCGCGCGGCGGATCTTGCTGCTGGCGCCGTCGGCGCCGATCAGGTAGCGGCCGCGATACTTCTCCTGGCTGCGCGCGCTTTTGCCATTGCGCTCGATCGTGACCTCGACGCCGGACGTGTCCTGGCTGAGATCGACCACCTCGCTGTCGAACCGCAGTTCGAAATTGGCATCGCCATGCATCAGGTCGGCGAGGATGCGCGTCAGCTTCGATTGCTCGCATTGCAGCCGGAACGGATGCTGCGTGGCATCGGCGATGACGCCGAAATCGAATTGCGCCAAGAGGCCGTGCTTCTTGGTGCGGTATTGAAACGCCGGCGCTTTCAACCCCTGCGCGATCATTGGTTGCGCAGCGCCGAGCGCGTGCAGCATGTCGAGCGTCGGCGGATGGAAGGTCGAGGCGCGCGATTCCTCGGAGAGATTTGGCCCGGCCTCGAACACCGTGACCGGAACGCCGTTGCGGGCCAGATGCGCCGCCGCGACAAGCCCCACAGGGCCGGCGCCGGCGATGAGAATACGCTCCTGAACTGACAAGCCGTCACATACCCCGAAATCGAAACTATAAGCCGATTGCTCCGTGCATGATCCGGAAAAGTGGTAACCGGTTTTCCGAAAAGATCATGCTCAATCAAAACTAAAGCACTTTCCCGGGATTGAGAATACCGTTCGGGTCGAGCAGGTGCTTGATGCTGCGCATCAGGTCGAGCGCGACCGGGTCCTTCACCGACAGCAGCAGATCGCGCTTCATCACGCCGATGCCGTGCTCGGCGGAGATCGAGCCGCCGTATTTCTTCACCACAGCGAAGACGACATTGTTCACGTCGTTCCACCGCTTGAGATATTCGGCTTTGTCGGCGCCTTCAGGTTGCGTCACATTATAATGAATGTTGCCGTCGCCGAGATGGCCGAAGGGCAGTGGCCGGACGCCCGGAATGAGCTTCTCCACTGCCGCATTGGCCTCGGCGATGAACGCCGGCACGGCCGCGACCGGCACCGAGACATCGTGCTTGATCGAGCCGCCGGCATGGCGCTGCACCTCGCCGAACATTTCGCGGATGCGCCAGAACGCCTTGGCCTGTTCGAGGCTTTCGGCAACGACGGCGTCAGCGATAAGGCCATGTTCCAGTCCTTGTTCGAGGATTTCCTCGAGCACAAGGCGAGCGCCTTCGCTCTGCTGCGACGAAAGCTCGATCAGTACATACCAGTCGTGCGGCGAGGCCAGCGGATCGCGGCTCCCGGAATCATGCGTGAGCACGAGTTCGATGCCGCGCCGCGTCATGATCTCGAAGCTCGTGATGTCGTTGCCGGCACGGGCCTGCGCGATGCCAAGAAGTTCCAGAGCCGCTTCCGGCGAGGCGACACCGGCAAAGGCCGTCTCGATCGCACGCGGGCGCGGCACCAGCCGCAACACGGCCGCGGTGATGACGCCGAGCGTGCCTTCGGCGCCGATGAACAGGTTTTTCAGGTCGTAGCCGGTATTGTCCTTCTTCAGCTTGTTGAGATTGTTGAGGACGCGGCCATCGGCCAGCACCACTTCGAGGCCGAGCGCGTGCGAGCGCGCGATGCCATGCGCCAGCGCCGCGGTGCCGCCGGCATTGGTGGAGAGATTGCCGCCGATGGTGCAACTGCCTTCCGACGGCAGCAATTGCGGATAGAGCCGGTCGACTTCGGCCGCGGCCGCACGGGTGCGCTGCAACGTGACGCCGGATTCCACCGTGATCGTGTTCGAGGTCGGGTCGACCTCGCGGATGCGGTCGAGGCGGTTCACCGAAAGCACGATCTCATTGTGATGCGGGATCTGGCCGCCGACGAGGCCGGTATTGCCGCCCTGCGGCACGATCGGCGTTTTGGTCTCGTTGGCGAGTTTCAAGATCGCCGAGACTTCCTCGACCGTTCCCGGCCGCAGCACGACCGGCGTATGGCCGCGGAACAAATCGCGCATCTCGACGAGATAGGGCGTTTGCGACTGCGGATCGGTGATGGCGAATTTATCGCCGACGATGGCCGTGAAGCGCGCGAGCAGTTCGGGGCTGATGGCTGTGGTCGGCGTGTTGTCCGGCTTGTCGAGCATTGGGTACTTCCGTTGACGGATTTGCCGGTAACATAATCGATCAATTCGCCTTCAGGAAGGCGACATAATTTCTTCTGATCTCCGTCTCGGCGTTGGTTGACTCGTCGGCGCCGGTCGGCGCGCTCAGCGCGGCGCGGCGGCGCGCTGCAGGCGGTCGTTGATCGCTTCGCCGAGCCCGTCATGCGGCAGCGGCATCACCGCGATCATGCTCGTTTTCGCCGCGTCGAGCGCCCGCAAATGCGAGAACAGATTGGCGGCCGCTTCGACGAGGTCGCCACGGGCGGAGAGGTTCAGTGTCTTCGCCGCCTTTTCCGCGCCCTCGACCGGGGCAGGGCCGAAAGCGAGCAAGGCTTCGCCGGGTTCGACATGATCGGCCTCGAGCCGCATGCGGGTGTGCGGCGCGTAATGCGACGCCAGCATGCCCGGCGCCAGCGGCGCGTCCTCGACCGCGATCTCGGCCGGCGCTTCGGCAAGCGGACGCCCAAGCAGCCGTTCGATCGCTTCGCGCGGCATACCGCCCGGCCGCAACAGCGCGGGCTCCCCGAGGCAGGCGACGATTGTGGACTCCACGCCGACCAGGGTCGCGCCGCCGTCGACGATGAGATCGACACGGCCGGAAAGGTCGGCGAGCACATGTGCTGCCGTGGTCGGCGAAACGTGCCCGGAACGGTTGGCGGACGGCGCCACCACCGGCCGGCCGAAGGCTGCCAGCAGGTCCTGCGCCACGGCATGGTGCGGCACGCGGATCGCGATACTGTCGAGGCCTGCGGTCGCAAGCTCGCTGACTGTGCAGGTTTCCGATTTCGGCAGCACGAGCGTCAGCGGTCCCGGCCAAAACGCCTGCGCAAGCCGCACCGCGTCCGCATCGAAGCGCGCCAGCGCCCGCGCCGCCGCGGCATCGATCACATGCGCGATCAGCGGGTTGAAGGGCGGCCGGCCCTTGGCCTCGTAGAGCCGCGCCACCGCGGTGCCATTGGTGGCGTCGGCGCCGAGGCCATAAACGGTCTCGGTCGGGAAGGCGACAAGGCCGCCAGCGGCGAGAATACGCGCCGCATCCACGGTCGCGGCTGCGCCCGGCTTGAGCAGGCGCGTTGCGAGAGAAGCTGTCATTGTGCCGACAGAGTGCCTAAATAGCTTTTGGGCGCAAGCGGATAAGCTTAAGCTTGCGGCCTCTGAAACGGCTCGGTATAAGCCGCGCCCATATACCCGTCGCGGTATTTGCGCTTTATCGCGGTATCTGTCGGAGTGTGGCTCAGCCTGGTAGAGCACCTCGTTCGGGACGAGGGGGTCGTAGGTTCAAATCCTATCACTCCGACC
>CAVUNZ010000022.1:0-13732 GCA_963742975.1 uncultured Alphaproteobacteria bacterium
CGCGCTGGCGAAGGATAAAGTGATCGGCGTCTCGTGGTCGAACTTCCAGGAAGAGCGCTACAAGATCGACGAAGCCGCCATGAAGGCGGCGGTCGCTGCGGCCGGCGACCGATATATTTCCACCGACGCGCAATCCTCGGCGCAAAAGCAGTTGACCGACATCGAAAGCCTGATCGCGCAGAAGGCCAATGTGCTGATCGTGCTGGCGCAGGATTCATCGGCCATTGCGCCCGCAGTCCAGAAGGCGATCGACGAGGGCATTGCGGTGATCGGCTACGATCGCCTCATCGAAAATCCCGACGCGTTCTACGTTACGTTCGACAACAAAGAAGTCGGCCGCATGCAGGCGCGCGGCGTGCTGGCCGCGACACCAGAGGGCAATTACGCTTTCATCAAAGGCTCATCCGCCGATCCCAATGCGGATTTCCTGTTTGCCGGCCAGATGGATGTGCTCAACGACGCTATCGTCTCGGGTAAGATCAAGAACGTCGGCGAGGCCTATACCGACGGCTGGCTGCCGGCCAATGCACAGAAGAACATGGAGCAAATTCTCACCAAGACCAACAATAAGGTCGATGCAGTGGTCGCTTCGAACGACGGTACGGCCGGCGGCGCGATCGCTGCGCTCGCGGCGCAAGGCCTCGCCGGCGCCGTGCCGGTGTCGGGCCAGGATGGCGATCACGCCGCGCTCAATCGCATCGCCCGCGGCACGCAGACGGTCTCGGTATGGAAGGACTCCCGCGCGCTCGGCAGGACCGCGGTCGAGGTTGCCGGGCTCCTGGCCGACGGCAAGAAAATGAGCGACGTGCCGGGCGTGGTGAAATTCTCCAGCGGTCCAAAACACATTCCGATGAACGCGCTGTTGCTGACGCCGGTGCCGATCACCAAAGACAATCTCGACATTGTCATCGACGCCGGCTGGATCAAAAAGGATGAAGTCTGCCAGGGCGTGAAGCCCGGCACCGTCAAGGTCTGCGGCTAGAGCATGATCCGGAAAAGTGGAAACCGGTTTTCGGAAAAAGATCATGCGTAATGAAAATGCGAGAGCGACAATTGAGCCAAGATGAAACAATCTCGCTCTAACGTGCTCACGCGCTTTCTCAAATCCACCGAGCTCGACACCCGCATGCTCGGCCTGGCATTTGCGCTGGTGGTGATCTGGATCGCCTTCCACGTGTTGTCCGGCGGGCTTATTCCTGACGCCGCGCAATTTGTGGAATCTCTCGGTGCAGTCGTCGTCGGTGGCGATCATGGCGACCGGCATGGTGCTCGTCATCGTCACGCGCAATATCGATCTGTCGATCGGCTCGATGCTCGGCTTCATCGGCATGGTCATGGGCGTGATTCAGGTCGGCCTGGTGCCGAAATTTTTGGGCTTCGAACATCCGGCGACCTGGATCGTCGCATTGGCGGCAGGGCTTCTGCTCGGCACGATGCTCGGCGCGTTGCAAGGCGCCCTGATCGCCTATCTCGGCATTCCGTCCTTCATCGTCACGCTCGGCGGCCTTTTGGTCTGGCGCGGCGCGGCCTGGTGGGTGACGAGCGGACAGACCGTGGCACCGCTCGACGGCACGTTCAAGCTGATGGGCGGCGGCCCGGAAGGTTCGATCGGCGCGACCTGGAGCTGGGTCGTAGGCTTCGTCGCCTGCGCGGCGGTTGTCGCACTCTTGGCGCATGGTCGTTCGCGGCGAAAGCAGTTTCACTTTCTATTGCGGCCGGTCGCGGCCGACGTCGTTCTTGGCGCGGTCGGCTGCGCGCTGATCCTGGGCGCCGTTGCCGTCGCCAATGCCTATCCCTGGCCGATCGGCAGCGTGCGCCGCTATGCGCAAGCTTATCACATCGCCATCCCCGACGGCGGCCTGTTCATTGCCCATGGCATCGCCGTCCCGGTTCTGATCGCGATTGCGGTCGGCATCGTGATGACCTTTCTCGCCAGCCGCACGCGCTACGGACGTTACGTCTATGCTATCGGCGGCAATCCGGAAGCGGCGGAGCTTGCCGGCATCGCGACGCGCTGGGTGATCATGAAGACCTTCATGCTGATGGGGCTGCTCGCCGCCGTCAGCGCCGCGATTTCGATCGCGCGTCTCGATGCGGCGACCAACGCCGAGGGCACGCTCGCCGAGCTTCTGGTGATTGCTGCCGCTGTTATCGGTGGCACTTCGCTGGCCGGCGGCACCGGCACGGTGGCCGGCGCGATGCTCGGCGCGGTGCTGATGCAGTCGCTGCAATCGGGCATGGTGCTGCTTGGCGTCGATACGCCGCTGCAGAATATCGTCGTCGGCATCGTTCTGGTGCTCGCGGTGTGGCTCGATACCGCCTATCGGAGGCGCCGCGCATGACGGATGCCACGCGCACGCCGCTCGTCGAGATGCGCGATATTTCGCTGGCCTTCGGCGGCATCCATGCCGTCGACCGGGTCTCGATCGATCTTCAAGCCGGCGAGGTGCTGGCGCTGGTCGGTCATAACGGCGCCGGCAAGTCGACGCTGGTCAAGATTCTGTCCGGCGCTTATCGGCGCGATTCCGGCTTGATCGCCATCCGGGGCGAGGAGGCAGCGATCGCCAATCCGCGTGACGCCAAGCGCTATGGCATCGAGACGATCTATCAATCGCTCGCGCTTGCCGACAATATCGACACTGCCGCCAATCTGTTTCTCGGCCGCGAATTGCGCACGCGCTTGGGTACGCTCGACGACATTGCGATGGAGGCGCAGGCGCGCCAGGTGATGGGCCGCCTCAATCCGCACTTCGCGCGCTTCAAGGATCCCGTCAAAGCTTTGTCCGGCGGCCAGCGCCAATCGGTCGCCATCGCGCGCGCCATCCTGTTCAACGCGCAAATCCTGATCATGGACGAGCCGACAGCGGCGCTCGGCCCGCAAGAGACCGCGCAAGTCGGCGAGTTCATCAAGCAGCTCAAAGCCGAGGGGCTCGGCATTTTCCTGATCAGCCACGACATCCACGACGTGTTCGATCTCGCGGATCGGATTTGTGTGATGAAAAACGGCGCCGTCGTCGGCACCGCGCGCATCGCCGATGTGACCAAGGACGAGGTTTTAGGGATGATCATCCTCGGCAAGTGCCCGCCGGGGGCGGTGCCGGGACAGGCCTCGGGGCGCGATCTTGGATCGCTCGGCCAAGTCCGCGACCAAATAGGCGGCCAAGTCTAGGCAGCCAAGTCTAGGCGGCCAAGTCTAGGCCGCCAGTCCCGAAGTCTAGGCCGCCAGTCCCGAAGTCTAGGCCAAGATGCCGATGCGACCTTGGGGGCCTTAGGGCGTTTACGCTGCGTTGTATGGAGCTTTTGCGACACCGGGAACCGCCGAATACCATCACGGTCAAAGCGGAGTACAATTATCTGAATTTTGGTTCGCAGACCCAAACGCTGACGCCGAATGCGACGGATATTGCAACGGGCACGTTCACCTTCGACAACAACAGTTCGAAGCTGACCGCGAATGTCGTCAAGGTCGGCGCGAACTTCTTGTTCCACTGACCGGCGCGGCCAATCGCCGACGTAAGGGCCGACAGGGCCGCCGCATAGTTTGATCGAACAACAAGCCCGGCCAGGCGTCCGCCTGCCGAGCTTTTTTCGTTCCTGGCTTCACCGCTGCAAAAGAGACATGACGTTGTCGCCATCGGGCGGAACGATGGCCATGGTGGTCCGGTTATGCGTTTTGCAATTGATCTCAGTTGACAGACGGGGGCCTTGGAACATCAATTCTCGGGCAGAGTGCGGAATCACAGCCAGATGATGAGAGGGCAAATTGCAGAAGCTCGCGACGATTGCCGTATTGGTCGCTGTTGCAGGTGTTCTGTGCGGCTTTAACGGCACCAATTTCACCTACGATATCAACGCGTATCGCGGCGAGCCGGTTGGCGAGGCGATCGCAAGGCTCGGTCCTCCGGTTCGAAGAGGTCACGTCACCGGCAGGAGAATTCTACTCCGGCCGGAGAATCTACTATTGGTACACTGCGTACCAGGGCGGAGATGTTGTTTGTAAAATCTGGGGCACGGCGCAGGGCGGCATCATCACCAACTGGGGCTATCGGGATTGTGCGTTCTAGCGCAGCCCGTCCACTCGTCGCTGTCTGAAGATCGCTTCCTCGCCTGAAGGTCGCGTACTTGCCATCCAGACTTCAGAGGACGTGCGCCGGGCGGGACGCTCCAGCATCGCAATATTGCCGTCAATTTACACGCGCCCGGCGTGGCCCCGAGCTAGGGGGAATCGCGGGGACTGCGAGCTAGCTGGGGCCACTTGCGCCAAGACAAAGGGGATGTCTCTCTTGGCGCCGCCCCGACAACTCGGTTGCGGCCGAACGGTTGCGGGCTTGCGCTCACGTCCTGGTGAACTCGTGCTCGACGCCAAGTCCTTTCGACGGCAAGTCCGCTTGGCGGAAGTTGCTGCCGATGAGGAATTGGCCGCGCTGCCGAAGCCGCGCCCGATACTATGCACAAAAAGTAGGCCGGCCCGCGCTCGCAACATCAGTAAATCGTAAACCTTTGTTTCTTATGGAATCGTTGAGCGTGTGTGTGGGTGCCGAGCCAATGTCCGCCGAACGTCGACGTGCGATACGCGTGCCGCCCAGGGGCATGGTTGCCAAGACTGGCAAACTGGTTTTTGCCTCGGGTTCTCCGATCGAATGCCAGGTTATTGATCTCTCCGCTGGCGGTGCCTGTTTGAGGCTTTCCGAATTGAGGGATCTCTCCAAGCGCTTTGAGTTTCACCACGGTGCCGCCCGATACGTTTGCCGGCTGGCATGGCAGCGCGGTTATACGATTGGCATCCGCTATGAGGGTTCCGCACCTAAGTCGTTGCACACGTCGGTATTAGGCAAGCAAAGCCTGCTGGCACGACGCAAGTAGCGCTAGGCTTGGCAGGGTTGGGATGTAGGGCGCGAGAGCTACGAACGACGGTTTATCGAGGCAGCGCGATCTGCAGCGCGACCGGGACTTGCGCCGTGTCGCCGCCGGCCGCGGCCTTGTCGAACTGGGCCTCGACGTGTTGCCGTGTGTCGAACTGTCGACACAGCAAGCACATCGCCGGCGAGATGCGCCGTCATTCAGCGAGGGAATTGTGCGGATGCACGACGAGGTCGAGCGTTTTCCATTGGCTGTACCGGTCTTGCGGCAGCATGGTGTAGGGCTGGCATTTCTGCAGCCCGCTGACGAAGGTTTGCATCAGCGCGTGTTGTTCCGCCGACGGATTCGACTCGAGTAGCTGCGGCCCATCCGCCAGTGTGCCGTCGCGATTGAGGAAGACCCGCACCGTGATGCTGATCTTTTCGCCCGGACCGACGCCAGGCGGCAGCGCCCCGCACGACGAGACCAGTTCGCGGAACGGCTCGGTAAAGTCGTAGCCGACGAGCGGCGAATCGATCGGCGGCGCCGCAAAGCCGCCGCCGAGCCGTCCGCCGGCGAGCGCAAGGAACGCCGCCTTCGCGGCCGCGTCGGGTGTATCCGGTGTCGCCTCGGCGGCAGGCGCCGGCGGATCGGGCGCCGGCTGCGCCATCGCCACTTGCGCCGTGTCGGCCGCCGGCAGCGGCAGTTCCTTCGCCTGCGGTGGCGCGGTCTGCGGCTCCTGCGGTTTCGGGGGCGCGTTGCGTTGCGCCTGATGCTGGTCTTTTGGCTGCGGCGGCGGTGTAACCGTTGGCGGCTGCGCGCTCTTCGCGGTCAGGGCTTGCGATTGCGCCGTCTGTTCAGTGCCGGAGGTCCGCAACGTCGACGGCGTGCCGGAATACCGCGGGATCTCCTTCGGCATTACGATCTGGACCTGCATTGCATCAGGCGGCACGGCCTGTTGCGACGCCGCCCGTGCGAAGAGCAGAACGACGGCCACGATGCCGACGTGGCAGAGGGCGGAAATGATAAGCCCGTTGCGATTAAAGCGCTTCGTCGCGATCATCAACGATCGTGCCTGAACTGCCCCGCTCGCCATTATAGCTGTCGCAGCGCATGTTTGTCTTCTGGCGGCTGGGCGATTCAATTCGCTCCGACCATGATGTGTGGCGCGGCTAGCGGCGCGGCGGCATCCGCTTGCTCCGCTATAACTGTGGACGGGCATGCCAGAACTGTGGACGGTCGTTGTTTCAGACTCGGCACGCCAGCCGATTAACGGCACCCTCAATCCACGTTCCGCTTAGGAGGGAAACCAATGAATGTCGTTTTGCCGGACAGCAGTATCCTCGGATCGATCAGGCTCAGATATCCGGAGCTCAGGTGCAAACATGGAAATCTTGAAAGGCTTATCAACCAAGTTCTGCGCGACGAGGCATTGACTGAAAGAATTGTCGCTGGAGCCGTTATTGAGGCAATGCAAGACACGATCCTGCACGTGAACGGATATTCTGCCCATGAACGGGCAGGAAAAACAGATGAGTCGCATGAAAATCCCGACGGCGCGGCCGGCGTGGCTTTCGCGACGCCCGCCATGTCGGCGCCGAAAGCGCTACTTCGGTTGGCGGAATACGTAGACAGCGACAGCGAAGGCAAGCAGGGCCATCGCCAACAGTCTTAGGTCTTCGGGCAAAGCAATTACGGCCATCATGCCTCGCTGCCACCGTCACCGACATTCGACGCGCTCCAACTGAAGCGCCATCTGCGAGGCAACCAGCAAGTCGTCGACATTGCCGCCGGTAGCAGCTGCCGCCAGGCGCCGCGCGACCGTCTGCCATCGTTCAAACTGCAGGCCACCTTTCGGAACATTCCTGATCAGTCTTGCTCCCTCGGATCGTCACGCGCAGTCCATCCGAGCAGAATTCTAGATCCGCAGGTATCATCAGTCACGGCGGCCATGACAGCAATCTTGTCTGACGTAGCGGGCGCTTTGCGGGTGGGTAAGTGCCTCAGCGTGCGCTTGATGCCGCATAATTTGATGGCCGGCTACTCCGTGGGCATAGCGAAGAGCGGCCAGCCGCCGCTCCGGCGTCGAGGGCTTGGTGCCGTTTTTCGGATCGAACGCCAAAAACGCCGCTACGACTTCAGTGAGGCGGCAGGGGCCGCAAGCGCTTCGCTTCACACCATGAGCAGAAGATTTCAAAATCGGAGCGGTACGCACGGCGCGCAGCCGCTGATTTTTCGGAACGGGCGAAGTCGACAGCATCATCTAGCTCCGGCCTAATGCTGTTGAACTCGATGCTGGAGCTCGAAACGATTGGCAAAGCCGCAGTCGGCCCCGATGCTGCATCGGCCGCACGCGGTCGGATCAGTATTGGCGACCTCAGCAGCAAATTGATGAGTCTGGTGCTCTATTTGGCCTGTACAAAACTTGCCCAAGGAATAATCATCCACGCGCGGTTTTGTCGCGGATGGCATTCGCGCCGGCATTTCACAGTAGCCGTTTGCTGATAGTATGGAAAAAGACGCGGAGCCGATACTGGGGAAGGCGCCGCCAAGAAACGCAGAAGCCGAGACGCTCAACTGGCCTGCACACGACATAGCGATCGCCTTTCGGCGGCGCCCAGGGAGGAACCTATGACACGGCAGTGCTTGAAATGGCTTTGCTTGCTCGCCGCCGCCGCGACTTTGTTCGCCGCGCCGGCCTTTGCGCAAGACACCATCACCATCGGCTTTACGGATTCGCTGACCGGTCCGCTCAATGTCAATTCATTGGGTCTGCAGCGCGGCTTTGATTTCTGGCGTGACGAGGTCAATGCGGCCGGCGGCATCAAGGCGGCCGGCAAGAGCTATATGGTGAAGTTCGCCACCTATGACGACCAGTCGGTCGGCGGACGCGTGCAGCAGCTCTACACCCGCCTGATCAATGTGGATAAAGCCGACTTTCTGTTCAGTCCCTACTCCTCGGGCCTCACCGCGCCAGCGGCCGTGATTTCCGAACAGTACGGCAAGATCATGATCAACTCGGGCGGCGCTGAGGAAAAGCCTTTCGAGCTGGGGAACAAATACCTGTTCATGGTGATTACGTCGGCCGGCCATTATCTGTCGGGCGCGATTGACGCGCTTAAGGCGAAGAATCCGCACGCCAAGATCGCGATGGTCTATTCGGACGATCCGTTCTCGAAGGCCGTGCTCGCGGCGGCGGCCGCGCAAGCCAAGGACGCCGGGCTCGACGTGGTGATGAACGAATCCTACGCGCCGTCCACCACCGACTTCGGTCCGATCGTCAACAAGATCATCTCGTCGAATGCCGATGCGTTTATGGGCGGCGGCCATTATTCCGATGGAGCGACGCTGGCGCGGCAGATGTACGACCAGAAGGCGAATATGAAGTGGGTCTCGATCTTGGTGGCGCCGGGCGACGATAAATTCGGTGAACTGGGCCCCGCCGCTCTCGGCGTGACGGCGCCGTCGCAATGGGAGCTCCAGGTCAATTACAAGCCGCAATTCGGGCCGACGACCGCCGAATTCGCCAAGGCGTTCCAGGCCAAGTTCAACGCCAAGGCGGACTATCACGCGGCATCGGGCTATACTGCGGGCGTGGCGCTTCAGCACGCCATCGAGCAGGCCAATTCGATCGATCAGGAAAAAGTGACGGCGGCGCTTAACGCGACCGACATCACCACTTTCTTCGGTCACATCAAGTTTGCCACCGATCCAGGCCACCACGGCTTGCAGGTCGCGCATCAGATGGTGCTGGCGCAATGGCAAAAGACCAATGGTCAGGTCGGGCGCCAGGTGGTCTGGCCGGAGGCCGCGAAGTCCGCCGCACTCATCTATCCCATCTCGGCCAGCCAGTAATCGGCGCGGGCCCGGCCCAATGGCGGCCGGCCCCTGCCGTTTTGACCGCACATGCTCGGTATCATCGCTTCGCTCATCGACGGCGTGCTGGTGGGACTCGTCTACGGCCTCGCTGCCATGGGACTGACGCTGATCTGGGGCGTCATGGATGTCATCAACCTGACCCATGGCACCATGATCGTCGCCGGCATGTTCGCGCTCTATTTCCTGACGACGGGCCTTGGCGTGCCGCCCTACCTCGCTTTGCCGCCGGTCCTGATCGGCGGGTTCTTCGTCGGCGTGCTGCTCTATTGGGTGGCCGTGCATCGCATGGTCGGCCGGCCGCCGCTGATGAGCCTGTTGTCGACCTTCGCCGTCAATCTGGTGCTAATCGGCATCGGCACCGGCATTTGGGGCACCGCTTTGTTCAACGTCGCGGTGTCATTGCCCGGCGTCAGCGTCGGCCGCTACACGTTTCCGGGCGCGCATATTGTCGCCGCCGTGCTCGCGGCGGTGATCGCCGCCTCGCTGTATCTGTTTCTGCACAAGACGCGGCTCGGCAAGGCGCTGCGCGCGGTCGCCAACAACCGTGAGGCCGCCGAGCTCGTCGGCATTCCGACGACTTGGCTGCTCGCCATGGCGGTGGGCTGTGGCGTGGCGCTCGCCGGCGTTTCCGGCATGCTGATCGGTACGCTGTTTCCGTTCACCGTGCTGTCCGGCGACGGTTATCAGCTCAAGAGCTTCGTCGTTACCGTACTCGGCGGCTTCGGCAATCCGGTCGGCGCGCTCTTGGGCGGCGTCGCGCTCGGTCTCCTGGAAGGCGCGGTGACGCCGTTCGTGCCGGTGAGCTGGACGCTGGTCATCGAATTTGTGCTGTTCGTTCTGGTGTTGATCGTCTTTCCCAATGGGCTCTTTTCAACGCGCCGAGGAGGGCTGTGATGGAAAGCCCGGTGTTGCTGAGCGCGGCCGCGGAAGGCCCGGTGCGCGCGCGCCCGGCAGTGCACGGCGCGGCCATGCTGGCGCGCCCGTTCTTCTGGATCATCGTGCTTGTGATCGCGGTTTTCTCGGCGGCGCCGGCCATCGGCGATGATGTCGAACTGCGCGAAGGCCTGGCGCTGGCCGCGGTCTACATCACGCTCGCCAGCAATCTCAATCTGATGCTGGGCTATGCCGGCTACATCAATTTCGGCAGCATCGTCTTCTTCGGCCTCGGCGGCTATATCTGCGTCTGGCTGGTCGATTCCTACAGCTGGTCGCTTTGGCTCTCACTGTTGGCGGCCGGTGCCGGCGTGAGCCTGTTGTCGTTCATATTCGGCATCGGCATTTTGCGCCTGCGCGGGCCGTTCTTCGCGCTGTCGACCATCGGCATCGTCGAAGGCGTGCAGGCCTTCGTCGAGAATTTCACGCCCTGGGGCGGCTCGTCGGGCATCTATCTTTCGCCCGCGGTCTTTGCGCCGCTCGGCGGGCCGGCGCGCGCGCTATGGGTGATCTATTTCGCCTTGGTTGCGGTGATGGGGCTTTCGCTCTATCTGAGTTATGCGATCAAAACGTCGAAATTCGGTTTGGGCCTCCTCGCCATCGGCCAGAATGAAGACGCCGCCTCCATTCTCGGGGTGCCGACCTCACGCTATAAAGCGTTCGCCTATAGCGCATCCGCTTTTCTGCCCGCGATCGCCGGCGGGCTTTACTTTTTCAAAGGCGCCTTCATCCAGCCGTCCGACGCATTCGATCTGACGCTGTCGACCGAGGCGATCGTCATCTGCATGCTGGGCGGGCAGGGCACCGTCACCGGCGTCGCGCTCGGCGCCTATCTCTACGAGGAGCTGCGCGGCTATCTTTTGACCTCGGAGACTTTCTCGAATTTTCAGCTGGTCGTCTCCGGCGCGCTTCTTCTCCTCATCGTGCTGTTTTTTCCGAGCGGCCTGATGGGTTTCCTCTATAGCCGCTTCCCGCGCCTGCAGCGGGTCCTCGAATGAGCGCGCTTTTGGTGCTCGACAAAGTCGGCAAGCGCTTCGGCGGGCTGCAAGCCGTGCGCGACTTGAGTTTTGCCATGCAGGAGGGCGAAATTTTGGGCCTGATCGGCCCGAACGGTGCCGGCAAGTCGACAGTGTTCAATCTGATCAACGGCGTGTACGCGCCCAATAGCGGGCGCATCCTGTTCAACGGCGGCGACATTACCGGCGCAAAACCTTCTACGGTCGCGCGCCACGGCCTTGCCCGCACCCACCAGATCGTGCAGCCGCTCACCAATATGACGGTGCTGGAGAACTGCACGGTCGGCGCCTGCTTCGGCCGCCGCAACCTTCCGCTCGCCGCGGCGCGGCAAACGGCGCGTGAAGCCATCGCCGTCACCGGCCTTGAGGATCGCGCCGCGATGCTCGCGATCCATCTCACCATCGCCGGCAAGAAGCGGCTCGAACTCGCCCGCGCGCTCGCGGCGCAGCCGATGCTGCTCTTGCTCGACGAGGTGCTGGCCGGCCTCAATCCGACCGAAGTCGAGCACATGATCGGCGTCATCCGCGCCATCCGCGACCGCGGCATCAGCATTCTCATCATTGAGCATCTGATGCAGGCGATCATGAGCCTGTCCGACCGCATCATCGTGCTCAATTACGGCGAAAAGCTTGCCGAGGGCCCACCGGCGCAGGTGGCGCAAGATCCGCAGGTCATCGAAGCCTATCTCGGCGATCCCAAGCTTGCCGCGGCGCTGCAAGGCGAGACGCCGCAGGGGGACGCCGCACATGTCTGAGGCGCTGCTTGACGTCGAAAATCTCGACGCCGGCTATGGCGAAGTTCAGGTGCTGTGGGGGCTATCGCTCAAAGCGCAGCGCGGCAAGCTCACCGCCATTGTTGGCGCCAATGGCGCCGGCAAGACCACGGCGCTGCGCGCCATCGCCGGCACGATCACGCCGTGGCGCGGCCGCGTCGCGCTCGCCGACGAGGACGTCACGCGCCTGCCGACGCACCAGAAATCCGCGCGCGGTCTGGCGATGGTGCCGGAAGGCCGGCAATTATTCACCGCGATGAGCGTTGCCGAAAATCTCGAACTCGGCGCTTTCTCAAAGCGCACGGCACGGTCTTACGCAAGCCGTCTCGACCAGGTCTTCAGCCTGTTCCCGCGGCTTGCCGAGCGCACCAGCCAGCGCGCCGGCACGCTATCGGGCGGCGAGCAGCAAATGGTGGCGATCGCACGCGGCCTGATGTCCGATCCCGACATTCTCATCATCGACGAATTATCGCTCGGGCTCGCTCCCGTCGTCGTTTATCAATTATTGACCACGCTGAAGCAGCTCAAGGAAGCCGGCCTGACCATTTTGCTGGTGGAGCAGAACGTGCATCTCGCGCTGGCGCTGAGCGACTACGCCTATGTCGTCGCCGAAGGCAAGATTTTCATCGAAGGCCCGCCGGCGCAGTTGGCGGCGATGCCGGAGATCAGACAGGCATATTTGGGCCTTTAGCTGTTACGGATATTCGCTACCCAAGCGAGGTCGGTTGCTTCAGTCTGCGTCCGCGCTACGATCCTCAACAACACGAATTTCCCCGGAGGTTCCGTATGAGCTCGCTAAGCGGCAAGGACGGTCCGCGCATTCGGCACGCAGGCGACGCCTCGCAACCCTATGAAACGATCGGTGTCGACAAGCTTACCCCGATCATCGGCGCGGAGATCAAGGGCGTTGATCTGGCAAAGCCCTTGTCGAACCGGACCGTAGATGAAATCCATCGGGCGCTTGCGGAAAACATCGTTATTTTCTTCCGCGATCAGCACATCACGGCGCAACAGCAGCTGGCCTTCGGTCGACTGTTCGGCGAGTTGCACATCCATCCCGCCGCGCCGCACGAGCCGGGCGAGCCGGCGCTGATGAAAATCCGCGCCGACAAGGACAGTCCGCGAGCGAACGGTGAAGGCTGGCACAGCGACGTGTCCTGCGATCTCGAGCCGCCGATGGGCAGCATCCTCTATATCGAGCAGTGTCCGCCGCACGGCGGCGATACGTTGTTCGCCAGCATGTATGCCGCCTATGACGCCTTATCAGACCGAATGAAGACCTATCTCCAAGGCCTGACCGCAATTCACGACGGAGAAGCGGTCTATCGCGGCCTTTATGTGGGTGCGGGCGTCGTGGACAAACCGAGCTATCCACACGCGGTGCATCCCGTCGTGCGCACGCATCCGGTGACGGGAAAAATGGCGCTCTACGTGAATCGCGGCTTTACGTCTCATATCGTCGGCATCCCGCGCGATGAGAGCGATGCGATACTCGCCTATCTGTATGGGCACGCCGAGAACCCGCTGTTCCAGTGCCGCTTCCGCTGGACGGAGAAGGCGGTCGCCTTCTGGGACAATCGTTGCGCGCAACATCGGGCTATGTGGGATTATTGGCCGCACACGCGCGCAGGCACGCGCGTCACGATCAAGGGCGAGCGTCCGGTGTGATGACGTGGCGTGATCGTCCGCCGACTGGCGATACGCTCGGTGCGATGGCCACACCGAAGTAACACGACGCAACCAACTGAGCGTTGGCGGCAATTGGCACCTCCGCAACGTGCCGCGGTATCCGATGTGAGTCCGATGTTGACATTCTTCGCCGACCTAACTTGGGCATCCGCGCAGACCGTCTTCAAGCTTGGCTCGGCAAGTGCTTTGACGAGATCGCCATTTATCTTTTGTAAATCTCAGGGGGCGTGTTGGCCGGCGCAAAGACGCCTTGCCACGAGTTCGACCACGTAGCCGGGGAGACCGGACTCGGCGACGGTAGGCACTTCCGGCGCTGCCGCTGATCGCTTAGCACCGGTTGATGCAAGGACGCGGACCCAGACAGCGTGGCTGGAAAAACTACCGGCAAAATCTTAGAAACTGCATCGCCGCGCGCTTTGTTGCACCTGGGCTGACCAACCGACATCCGAATTTCACGTTCTGAATTTTTCCGTTCGATGTTACCCTAGGCGTTACCCCGAGGCGATTTTCGCGTCAAACAGCCGCTTGAATCACGCTACATAAGTCATTGAAATTATTTGGCGACCCCGGCTGGATTCGAACCAGCGACCTTCAGCTTAGAAG
>CAVUNZ010000023.1:0-71080 GCA_963742975.1 uncultured Alphaproteobacteria bacterium
ATCAGACTTTCCTTATCAGTGAGCTTGCTCAGCACTGCTGCTGGGTCCACTGATTTCGCCCTCAATCGGTGCTGCCCGCACGCACGCGACCTCAGTCGGCGCTGATTATAAATACATGTCGTCATTCAAGGCCTGTTGCCGCCTCAGCCGGCCAGTGCGGTCTATTCTCTTGGGTTATTCCTGCTCACGGAACCTGCGCAACATTTCCGCTTGTTAGCGAGACGGTGTTCCCGGCAGCGCATTACTCGGCCGGAAGATGGGCAGACCTCTGTACTTCCGTGTTGACGAGTTGCAACGGCGATGCGGTTTCCTCGAGCATGCCCCAGGTTTTAAGCCAGTCGTAGGTACGCTCAATCGTCAAGTGGAATTGGCGCTGGATCGCAGACGACTAACCGACTTTCGCGCAGATCCTCCCGGTTCAACGCGGCGACTTCCGGATCAGTTTTACCGTGGTAATCGATGAAATAATGCATATAGGCGCGCTTATCGGCATTGATGCGCCGAACCGCTTCTCGAACTGCACGGTTGAACGCCGAATATGTCTCGAATTGACGCGGGCCGACGCAACCTCGGTGCCGTGAAAAAACGCCGAGCATATGATCCGGCAGCCTTTTTTCTCCGCCAACGTAATGTGAGGCTCGGTGAGGGTGGTGGCGTCGATCTCGCCCCTCATCAAGGCGTCAAGCCGGTAACGTGAGCCGTTCGGCGCGCTGCACAGCTTGATCATGTCGCGCGGTAAAAAGCCCTCCAGCATATGCAGTGCGATATAATGGGTGCCGAAATAGAATGGCACCCCAATCGTTTTATTGGCGAGTTGTTGAGGCGTGTAAGCCGACGAATTTCCGCGTACGACCAATGCCGAGTAGGTGATAATGGCGCGGCGGCCGATCTGACGACTCCCAGTATCTGTCGCCTGCGCGCGGCAATAGTTTCCCCATTCGCATGCGTTGTACATGTCGGCTTTGCCTTGCTCAAACATCTTGCCGTGGCTGGCAAAGGGATCGACATCTCTAGGGCCAGTAATGTCGACCCTGACCTTTTTCTCTACGCCTTTCTCGCGGTCAGCCCATTCGACAGCGATGCCTTCTCTCTCGAAGAGGCCCTCGTCATAAGCAACCAGTTCCGGCAAGCCCTGGAAAGGCGCCGTCGTCTCCAACACAAGTGTTTTCATTGGTTCCCCGTATTCGCTGGGCCGGGCCTAACCTATTGGGACGCCGAGTTGCCCCAGACGCCATAGTTGAATGAGGGGTCGTAGCCGTCAAGTGACAATGGTAGAATTGTTCAACAATATTCATGGCGGCTCCTCGAGCGCTTGCGTCCCCAGTCGCATCTAAATAGAACTCGAGATCTCAGTGAAGCGATTGAATATGGGATTGTTCGACGATGGGCTATAGTCCCTCGCCAATTAAGCGCGAAAGCGCGATCAGCCAGGCTGCGCAAGAGATATGCCGCTTCATCGAAGCGGAACGGCTTGCTCCGGGGGACGGCCTTCCGGCAGAAACAAGGCTTTCACAAATGCTCGGCATCAGCCGCAACTCGGTACGCGAGGCGCTACGCGTTTTGCACGGCTTAGGCTTTGTCGAGAAGTCCGACGGCCGCCGCGTTGTGGTCACCGCCGCGGCGCAGGGCGGCAGGAGCATGTTCGATGAGAGCGTGCTGCTTGAGGCAGCGCCCATCGCGAATGAGGTGCGATCACATATTGCGCAAAAGTGTGCAGAGTTGGCCGCTGAACGCCTAACCCCAGCGGAGATTGCTGAGCTCGAGCACTCGCTGCTGGCTTTGGAGAAAGCGATTCCACTTCGGGATATGGCTGCCGCTAAGACCGCGCATGACGCTTTCCACGGACTCCTCTCGCGAGTGCCCGCAATGCGCTGCTGGTGGAAATGTACAATCAGGCGCAACTTGCCCGTCTTTCAAACATCTCGCCGGAGCACAAGACCTTCTTCGATCCACGTCATCTCTCGCATCATCGTGCACTTCTCCGTGCGCTAAAGAAGCGAGATAAAAAGGCCGCGGGAGCTGTCGTGCGCAAGCATTTCCGGAGCCTTGGCCTGATGCTCGATTTTGTTGCGCGAGCAAAGAAGAAGCGGCAAGCAACAGTGCTGTCGCTGTCGGCGGCAGCACGGGCCGCGTCCCGCTAACGGCGCTCTATAAAATGGACGGGCCATGGGGATGACGATTGTGGCACGAGACTTGCGTTGTATCGTGACCGCCTTCCCCTCATAAGGGACATCACAACGATAAGAGTAGTAATATGTTGAACATAGATCGTCGCATATTCCTCAATATGCTGGCTGGAGCGGGTATTGTCTCCGGCAGTCGCGCGTTTGCCGATGATTGGCCTAGTCGACCAGTAAAGATCATTGCGCCATTCGCACCGGGGAAACTAATATTTTTGCGCGCATCCTAGCGGATCATTTCGGCGCCACGTTCAAGCAGCCATTCTACGTAGAGTGCGCCCCGGTGCTGGCGGTATGATCGGATCGTTGGATGTCGCTAAGGCGGATCCGGATGGCTATACGCTTGTGATTTCTGGGAATGCCTCTCACATCGTCGCTCCGGCCTTTAGTCCGACACCACTTTATGACGGGCTCAACGACTTTACTCACATCGCCTATCTTGGCGGCACACCGGTTGGTTTGGTGGTGCACCCATCGCTGCCGGTGAAGAGTTATGCAGAGTTCGTCGACTACGTGAAGAAGAGCCCTGGTCCGGTCAACTACACTTCATCTGGTGTAGGTACGCACGGTTTCCTATTTGGCGAGGAGCTAGCGAGAGCTGACGGTCTGAATCTGAATCACATTCCTTACAAGGGCGGTGGCCAAGCAATGATCGATCTGATTGGCGGCCAGGTGAAGATTGCGACCATCACCTTCTCGTCTGTTATCGCGCAGGTGCGTACGGGTAAATTAACTGCGCTGGCAATCTCATCCGAGCATCGGCTGCCGGACTTTCCCGAGGTGCCAACCTTCGTAGAACTCGGCCACCCCAATATGGTTTCATCAACTTGGTTCGCACTCTCCGGGCCAAAAGGGTTATCGCTTGAGATCGTAGATAAGATTAACCGTGAAGTGGCAGTCGTGCTTCAGCGGCCGGACGTACAAAAAATGCTGGCTCAAAGCGCAATAGAGGTGAAGCCGATGTCGCCCGAAGATACAACCAAGTTTTTTGAGGCCGAGACGGCTCGTTGGACGCCGCTCGCCCGGCAACTGAGCGCTGCTGAGGGCAAGCAGTGAGATCCAGAGCGAGGGAGCCCCTGAAATAAAGGCACGATACCTTCCGACGGCCATTCAGCACGGTCGTCAAACTTTCGAAATCTCGAACATTGATGGGTGGAACAAATCGCGAGCCGTAAGCTTGCGGTCCACTAATCCTTGTTCGAATGCGTAGGTCGTCAGCGCATCAATTTCCTTGGCGTTCTCCTTGATGCCGTATCGCCAGAAATCGCGACCCATTACGTCTTCGGTCCGCTCGGTCTCGGCGACGAGCCAGGGCAGTGTGGTTAGCAGCGCGTTGACGTCATGCAGCCTTTCAATCGCAATCGCCTTAGCCCCCACAAATGCCTTGTAGACGCTCGTCGCGAGCCACGGATGCTCGTCGGTGAGCGTCTTTTTGATGCCGACTAGGTGCATGATCGGAAATAGCCCGGTCTTCTCATAATATTTCCGCTCGGCGTCCCGGAAATGGGGAAACAAGCGGCGGATGTGAGGTTGGCGTTTGAGGAAGCTCGACGGCGCCCTGGCGGTGAACAATGCATCAAGCTCACCGGTTTCGAGCATGGCGACTAAAGTCTGGTCTTCAGGAATTGCATTAATATCGACGCCCGGGATCGGCCTGAGCGGAGTACGCTCGCCGCGGCCGGCCTCTTCCTGACCTCCGCTGTGCCACTTGATCTCCGACGGACTAACTCCGTATTCGTGCTGGAGCATGCCGCGCATCCAGACTACCGCAGTTATTTGATACTCGGGTAGACCGACACGCTTGCCTCGGAGATCCTCAGGCTTCTCGATACCCGAGCCGACACGAACGTAAATGCCGGAATGGCGGAAGAGGCGAGATACGAAAGCCGGGATACCGACGTATTCTGATGTGCCAGCTGCGATCGTGCGAATGTAGCTCGAAAACGAAATTTCAGACACGTCAAACTCGGAGTATTTAAACGCGCGAAAGAAGATTTCCTCGGGAAATAACGCTAGGTAATTGATTTCGCAGCCTTCGATCTCAATCACACCATCCTTGATGGCGCGCGTGCGATCGTAGTCGCCACAAGCAATGGTCAAGGGCACTTTTGCCATGTAATGATCTCACTTTGATTCCCCAGCGAGAAGTATTCGAAGCACGTGCGCTCCTGGGAGGGTTCGATCGAGTACCAGCTCCGCCGCTTGATGTTTTATGTCACTGTATTTAAATCGGAACTGCCATCGCATCGAATGCGCTATCGCAATTGATAAGATTCACGCGCTTGAGAACGATTTTGAAGCCGTCGCCAGAGCGCCGCAGGTGATGGTATTGCCGGCCGGCAAAAATGCGTTGGTTCTCGTCGCGATACTCCACCATCATCACTGTAGAGCTAACCACCACCTCGCCTTTGGTCTCGTCGATTTGGTCGACCAGCGTGTTACCGACAATGTGCGCGGTACGTGATGGCGGAGTCTGAATATGAATGCGCGGATGCTCCAGACGATCAATCCGTGTTTTCATAAGCGTGCGATCATCGTAAAACAGCGAGGCATGATTGAATGGGCTTTCTTGATTAGAAGTCGCTGGCACCCAATAGGCGCCGTCCTCTGTAAAGAGCTCCATCCAATCTCGGAAGCGACGCTCATCGAGTAATTTCGCCTCATGGATAAGGAACAATTCAAAGGGTTCACGTGCCAGGCTTGGACCCTGGTGCGAGGGCATCCGCACGACATCATCCATCACGCCGCCTCCTGCATGTAGCCAAGCCACGCCTTGTATTGTGCGCGCATCGCAAGTTCTTCGACGGACGCGCCGCGAGTGGCATTATAAGTGCGGTCCGGCTCTTCGGTGCCCAGCCCGCGCGAAATGTCGACCCAGTCGGTGGCTAGGCTGCGCAGACCTTTTTGGGTCCTTACAAAGGACTCGACATCGTCGGTCTGTACAAACGATGCAGCAGAATGAGTAACGTTGAGCAGACGCATATTGCCAAAATTCATGGTGTCAGGGGCGCCGAGGAGCCGTATCGGATAAACCGTTACTTCTGTGCGGTCGACTGCGATCGGTTTGATGACGCGCACATGGATGTTGAGACCCATGATCGATACGTCGGGATAGATCAGTGAATTGTGCAGTCGCGGTGTGAGGATCTGCGCGGCGCGCTCTGCCCCGACTTTCTCGATCAGCACACGTTTATACTCGTCGAATGCTGGACTGGATCGCTTGCCCTCGTTGAGTATCGTGTTGGAAGACCAGCCGTGGCCGTTACCAGTAACGTAACTCTTACGGTCGCGCCAAGACGCCGCAGTTTTATTTTGATCCTTGGTCTCAACGACCTTGGCGCCCTCTTTGTCGCCTTCTCGGCGGGCGAACTGTACGCCCTCCTTGTTTACGGTCGAAGCGTGGCCAAACGGAACATGATAGCTATCGAGCACGTTTTCGATCTGGAGCTTCCAATTCCCGTTGTAGGCGTAACGGTGCTGCCCCAGGTCGAAGGCCAGTTCCCCGTCGGGCGCACGGTCAACGAGATCGTCGATATTGCCCTTCATCGGACCGATCTGATCCTCGAAGCTTGATCCGTTGGGCGCGAGGCTGGCAAACACGAAACCGCGGTATTCCTGAACCCGTGGCACGCGTGCCAGGCCAAAGTCTTCTTTCCGAAACCCCGCTGCGCAACCGTCAGGGATTGGGACCACAGCCAGAGTGCCGTCGGCCTCGAAGCTCCAGCCGTGGTAAAGGCATGTCATGCGGCTGGCATGACCGCAGCGCTCGTTGACCACCTTGGCCCCCCGGTGCGTGCAACGATTGAAAAGAACATGCACCTTTCCGTCGCGATCGCGCGTCATCACGACAGGCTGTCGCCCAAGTTCGGTGGTGAAGTAATCGCCGGGCTTTGGCACTTGGCTGGTATGCCCCACGAAAAGCCACGCGCGCCCAAACACACGCTCCATCTCGAGCTCGAAAATCTCGGGGTCCGTATAAACGCGGCGATGCACCCGTCCTGGTTCCACCAGTTTGGAAATTTCATCGCGACTTTGGATTGCCATAGCCTCGAAATCCTTCACGAAGGTGCGTTTCACGCTGGGTAGACTATCTTGCCAAAACCTGGGCTGAGTCAACGTCGTTCCTATTTCGACTGTAGGATTGTTCAACAGGTGACTGCGTCCCGCGCCCCGAGGATGATGAGAAGTGATTCTCGCGAAACCATGGAGGCCTCGGCCTGCTTGTGGGTAGGCCTGTGGGTTATTCGGCCGTCGTTGCGAGAATGCGCGCAAAATCAGCGGGGTTGAGCGAAGAGCCTTCCGACAAACCCATTAGGATCGGCGAATGTCCGCTTTGAGGGTGGGAAGCGCGCCAGCGCGCGACAAGCGCGGCAGCTTTTGACCCAGGGCGGACATTCGTGAGGTTCTATATCTCGCCATCGCCTTCGTGATAAATTGCGCTGCCATGCGAGTTGAGGCGCTTGCGGGTTTGCCTGAGAAATTTCTCCCTATTCACGCGAGGAGGCACGATGACCACGAGCTTTCAAGCCGATATTCGTCCGCTTTTTACTGAGCGCGACATTCAGGGGATGAAAAAGGGGTTTAACCTGGCGAGCTATGATGAAGTCAAAGCTCACGCAGCTGCTATTTATGACCGCATTCGTGGAATTGGTGGCGCCGTTATGCCGCCGCCGCCGCCAAGGGGCGAAGGCCCATGGCCGCAATCCCGCATTGATCTGTTCGCTAAATGGGTGGCCGACGGCTGTCCACCTTAAAGGCCCAGCAACGATGGCCGTTGTTGATGGCAATCTTCGCGTATGTCGCCTGATGGCACGTCGCTGACCTCGCGAAACATTCGGTCGACGTCTGCCATTGAGAGCAAAGCGGGCACGTTCCGAGAAGGATGTGATGACCGGCCAGTCAGCAGCTTCACTTGTGGGGCGACCGTCAATTGAGGTCGGCGGCGACTGTGTGCGGCTGAGAGCCGTCAGAGTTCGGCAGAATATCGAGCTGGCGTTGACGAATGCAAGGGAGACGGTCATGCCACATGCGAGAGAGAGCCCGGAACGACTTAGCATGTTCTCTGACGGCGTATTCGCTGTCCTTATAACCGTTCTGGTTTTGGAGCTGCGACCGCCGGAACTGCCCACCTTTAGAGCGCTATTTTTGCTTCCGGTCACGATAATCGCGCGGGCGGACCGCGTCATAGAGTGAAAGCGGTTCGCGGATTTGCGGGCCCTCTTTGCTCGCTACTGCCGCCAACGTGATCGAATAGATTGTTGCGCTGCATGCGACGTCATTTCGACGCAGACGACACCGTCGACATTGCTGATCAAGCTGCCGTCATCGTGGACAGTAACCGCAAGCACCGACAAGGACGCAAGTCCAATTAGGGGATGCTGCCCCGACCCGATGTCCGGAATGCGGCCGGGCCACACAGAGTCTCCGGCGAATGCTGGAACAGCCGGCACTCCGCAATGACAACGCCGATCAGGTATTGACGTTCAGGCAAATTAGCGGCGTGCCATAAGGCTGGACCATGAATTTGAAGTGGCACCTTTTATGGAACCTACAGCTGTCCAAAGCCCACATTCGCCACAACCATAGCTGTGAACCTCAGAAATCCCCGCGGAGTTTGCCGTGCTGCGCTTTAACTGCATTGTGCGTCCGCAGTTCGGGCACGGAAGATCAACAGGAAAGCGGCCGCTGGGGAAACGTGTCTGATGGAAGGACATGGATAGCTCTCCGTTTCAAACGCTCGATTGAAATTCAAACATCCGTTTGAGACGACGTCAAGTCTGCATTTGGGCAACATCGTGCCGTTCAACACTGTGCGTCAAATCCGCAACAGGGCTTGCGATCGACTCTCCGACAGGCGCAAGAGGTTCGGCGCTTCACGGACAAGGTCTTCCGGTTGCCCACGTTCTTGCTTCGCTTTTGACACCCTATATCCACAGCCCTTATGGTATTTTGTGGTGGGGTAAGAGTTCGGGGGGTTGTCGGTGTCATACGAATACCTTGATCGTTTGGAGCCCGGCTGGTTCGTGCTGGACGTGATGCGGGCAAAAGCGCGAGAGCACAATTGGGTGGCGCTGATGATCGATGTTGATCCCGACGAACTAAAAAACTGCATCTGCGATGTTCCGGCATTATTTTATGTTCGGCCCACTGACCATCGCCCAGGGGATCGCACAGCACGCCAAAGATGGTTTCGTATTCCGGGCAGGTACCGAAACAAGGCGATCGCGCGGGATGCTATTCAAGACATGATGGCCAGTGAGGCGCTTGTGTTCTAATTCACGGGCTCGAGACCGCGCAGGGAAGTGACCGCCACCGACGAAGTGTGGCCCCCCGCTGGGCTCGTTGGACAGTAGCGAGGGGCCATAGGCGTCCGACCGTCCGAGGGTATGTTCCAGCCAGACGCCCAGGATTATTACTCCAGCACGCGGCGTTTATTCCCGGGACACCCCTCAGTGTCACCGAGATCGGCGACCGACGCCGCTGTGGTAACGTTTTGAACTGCGTGACATCAAGACCTCCTCGGCACAGATGTAACGGGCCTGCAGTGGGTGATGAGCGCATACACGCTGGTGTTCGCGAGCTTTCTTTTGACTGGCGGAGCAGCAGGCGCGGTCGGCGGCGCGGGAGCGGCGAGCTATGAGGCGATGTCGAGTAGACCGAGCCGCAGACTGACTCGCACCGGTCGATGCGCTGCGCGACCAATAGATGACCAATAAAACGGCGCAACCAAACGCGAACAAACGTCATCGAACCTGCGCGAAAATGCCAGTAATCACTAATTTGTTCGGGTAAGGTACCGCGCTCATAACCGCTTGGTTGGAGGTTGCATAAGCGGCGATCCGGCGACGGGCGGATCGCATCAGAACATTTCGCGAAGATTCTAGCTCCCCCACGAAATACCCACGAATGACCGGACGAAGGAAGAACAAACGACGGCGTAGTTGCCGAAAAACACTGATCTTTCAAGAACGCTCACGGTCCCCACCTCGTTCGGGACGAGGGGGTCGTAGGTTCAAATCCTATCACTCCGACCATTATTTTCCCGGTCTTCGGTTAAATCCGCGACAGGCTACGCCACAGTTTGCTTGCCGGGAGTTTGGCGTGGCGCTGCCTTCTTGCCAGCTAATGCGCGATGCACATCGGCCGAACTGTCCGGACGGTGATGGTGGCCGCAGGCCAACCAATGCAGGCGCACTCATCAGATGCGATAACCAAAAATATCGGCTCCCGTCATGCTCTCGAGATGACGGCCGAAGCGGTATTTCAGCTCGGGGCCGTCGAACGGCGGTTGTTCAAGCTCGCGTTGCTCTCGGTCCGAAAACGGGTCGACTTCGAGAACGACGAATGTATGTCCCGGCACATTGGAAGCAGTCAGCGCGGCAAAATCACGCTCTAATGCTTGGATTGTCGTGAACTGGAAGACCCGATTGAGCCCGATCGAACGCGCGAGCGCGATGTAATCGGTGCCCCCTCGGTTGGGCAGGTCGGCATTCGATGTCCCGCCGTAGGCGCGGTTTGAAACCAGAAAATGCGTGAGGTTCGGCAGATTCATCTGCCGCTCCACCATCAGCATTCCCGGATTCATGACAAAGGCGCCATCGCCCATGAAGGCCCAGAATTTCAGGTCGGGCTGTGCCAGCGCGAGGCCCGAGGCAAACATCGTGGAGAGCGACATGGAGGCATCGAGATAAAAACTCGCATCCACGTCGTGCGTTGCCGCCCACCAAGCCTGGCAGGAATTACCCGCCGATGCGATGACGATTTCATTTGTGCGATGCCGCGCAAGCGCGCGGAAACATTCGACATATTGCATCAGTGCGGCCCTCGCAGCAGATCGCGCGTGAACAGGACAGCCATCGGACGCGCATAGGTGCGCGTGTGCTGGTAGCATCGCGAAATCAGATCAATCTCTTCAGGCTTGTCTATAATCTGATACGGCATGTTGATCGCGTTCAACACCGGCAGCAAATAAAGGCCGTTGGAGATGTGGTGCTTGTGATGGTCGCCGGCCTGGCCGCGCAAGGTTGCCATCAGGAACAGCGGAATTTCGTAGGTGTAGTTGATCTTGGTCACGGCGTAGACGACGGTCATAAAGCCCGACGCGCCCATCAGTGCGGCCGAGCCCATCGCGCCCATATAGGCGCCGGAACAGAGCCCGATCGCCGATTCTTCGCGATTGACGGGAACGTGGACGAACCGCTCGTCGCGGTCGATCGTCTTGATAACATCCATCACCCAATTGTCGGGTAGACTGGCGACGAGCCGGACACCGCACGATGCAAGCTGGTCGGCAATGCGCGCGGCCGTTGTTGTGCTTTTGGCAGACACTTTCAGGTGATCTCCTCTGCGGGGATAACGATCATGCCACACTCGTTCGCATCGTAAAAATCGTGCCGGCGAATGGAGCTTGGTGTTCCGGCCGACAATCGCGATCGCGAAATGCATGGCCGGAGGGTTGCATTGTATTCCTGATCAGACTTGCGCTATTCGACTCCGGTGATCCGGGTGGCTCTCTTGGACGAAGGGACGCATGAGCATCAAGATTTCAGCCGCAATCGTCGTGACCGCCAACGGCCGCATGGATGTGTGGCAGCCCGGTTATCTCATCGTCCGGGACGGACAGATCGTCGAAGCCGGTCCGGGCCGCGGGCCGGACGGCAGTTTCGACGAGACGCGAGTATTTCCGCGCGGCATCGTCATGCCGGGACTGGTCAACGGCCACGCGCACTCGCCCTCGAATCTGCTCAAAGGCCTGTGGGCACAATTGCCGCTGGAAATCTGGCGCCAATATATCCGCGCCGGCTGGCGCGAATATTCGGACGAGGCCGTCTATGTGAGCGCGCAGCTCGGCATCATCGAAATGATCCGCACCGGGTGCACTGGCGTGATGGATCATTTCTACACCGGCTCGCCGAGCCCGCACATGGGCGCGCTGCATGCCGTGGCCGCGATGGCAGATGCCGGCATGCGCGGCGCGTTGGCGCTGACGCTGTCGGACCAGCAATACGACACGACGGTCGGCCTCGACACCAGCACTCTGTCGCCAAGCGCACGCAAGGAGGTCGCGCGCATCAGCGCGCTCGAAGGTAAGGAATTGCTCGACGATTTCGTCGCTTTCGCCGCAGCCGTGCGCCAGCACACGCACCTGGTTACGCCGATCGTCGGCCCGTCGGCGCCGCACCGCTGCTCGGTAGCCCAGCTTCAGCGCTGTGCCGAATTGGCCCGAGAGCTCGACATCATGGTGCATATGCATGTGTGCGAGACCAAGGGCCAGTTCCTGCAAGGCTACAAGCTCTTTGGCTGTTCGCCCGTTGCCCATCTCGATGGCATCGGCGCGCTCAATGAGCGGCTGTCGATGGCGCATTGCGTCTGGCTCACTGCCGAGGACATCGACCGCGTCGCCGACAAGGGCGCCATCGTCATCCACAATCCGGTGAGTAACGGCAAGCTCGGCTCCGGGCGCATGCGCTTCGATGACATGCTGCGCCGGAACGTTCGCGTCGGGCTTGGCACTGACGGCAACGGCAGCAACGACACTCAGAATATGTTTGAGACTATGCGGGTCGCCGGAATTTTGCATAACCGCAACGACCGTGACTACGAGTCCTGGCCATCGCCACAGCAGATCTTGCATGCGGCGACGTCGCAAAGTGCCTGCGCGCTGGGGCTGGCCGGCAAGCTCGGCGCCATTGCTGCCGGCCAGGCCGCTGATCTCGCCTTCCTGAATATGGACTCTTATCCCTTCGTGCCGCTCAACGATGTGATCAAACAAGTCGTCTATTGCGAGAACGGTGTCTCGCTGACCGATGTGATGATCGACGGCCGCTGGGTGTTGCAGCACGGCAAGCTTATCACTATCGACGAGGTCGGCGTCTATGCCAAGGCGCATCGGATTCGCGAAGAAATGGATGCGCGCGTGCAAGCGCAATTCCGCAACACCGCCGAGCTCGAGCCGACGTTGCGCGCCTCCTATCTGCGCACCGCCGAAACGCCTTGGTCGGAGCGCGAGAGCGGGTGAGCGTCGCGATATACAGGGCCACGGGAAGCTCAGCATCTTCGTCTTACGGCAGCAGCATTGTTACTTTGTCGGCGATCGCAAAAAGATCGGCATTTCGCTCGCGCAGCGATGCGGCCATGGCGTTGACTTCGCGCACCACCGCCTCGACGTCGAAAGTCTTGATCGTGCCGCCTTCCATGATGAGCTTGCCGTCAACGATGACCGTATCGGCTCCGGCCCCGGTCTCGGCGAAAACGAGCTGGCAGACGACGTCATTGACCGGCAGCCACCAAGGCTTGTCCAGCCGGTAGGTTGTGACGTCGGCGAGTTGTCCCGCGGCAAGCGTGCCGAGATCCGTCAGCCGCATCGCGCGCGCGCCGCCCGCGGTCGCCATGCGCAGCGCCTCGCGCGCACTGACCCAGGTCGAGCGGTTCAGTTCCTGGGCGCGATGAGCCAGGGCAACCGCGCGCATTGCCTCGTGCAGCACCAGGTTGTCGTTGGCACTGGCGCCATCGCTGCCCAGCGCGAGCGGCACGCCGGCGCGCAGCAGCGCCGGAATATTGGCGAGCCCGGTCCCCAGCCGCGCGTTGCTTTCGGGATTGAGCACGGCAGTGACCTGCTTCTCGGCCATTAACGCGATGTCGGTTTCGCTCAGCCAGATGCTGTGGGCGCAGGACCAGCGATCGCTGAGCACGTCCATTTTTGCCAGCTGCTGCACGATCGTCGTGCCGAAGCGCTGCTGCGCGAGGTCGGCTTGTTTGCGTGTCTCAAGGAGGTGCGTGTGGATGCCGGTGTCGAAGCGCTCGGCAAGCTCTGCGCACAACACCAGGGCCGCTTCCGTGCACCGCTCCGGGTTCGATGGGGCGGGAAAGACCGACAGTCGCGGCTTGCCACCCCACGCCATAATAATGTCCTGGAGCAGTTCCTCGAGCTCGTCGAGCGGCTGCGGCTTCAGCAGGCCCTCGGCGCGCGCCGCGACATCGTCAGGAAAGGGCACCGGCGGAAAGATGTCGGCGAAAGCGCCGTCGAAAAAACGCGCACCGAGCACGACGCGCATGCCGGTTTCCTGCCAGGCCGACAGCACGGCATCCATATCGGCGCGGGTGAAACGCTGGCCGGGAAAATGGTCGATGATCGCGGTCGTGCCGGTTGTGATCGCACCATAGGCGGTGAGCAGCACGGCAAGGCGGATTTCGTCCGGCGTTCGGTGTGATGTATGGGCCTGCGTCAGCCACATGAAGGCGGGATGGCTCAACTTGTCGCCGAAGCCCGCCATGGTGCTCGACTGCGAATGAGCGTGGGCGTTGACGAGGCCGGGCGTGATCAGGCGGTTGCGGCAGTCGACCCGCCGCTCCGGTGCTTCGCCGCGCCACGGACCGGCGTCGACCGCGAGGATCCGGTTGTCGCGAATGAAGACATGGCCGTTGTCGATGATGCGCTCATTCCGATCGAGCGTCAGGATCGTGCCGTTCTCGAGCAGGAGCGTGCTCATGACACCGCCCGCTGCATGGCGGCAAGAGCCGGCGTTTCTCCAGTGACGGCGTCGAAATCTAGGCCGACGCCACGCTCCAGCGCGCGTTGGTAGAGCGCGTACGCCAGTGTGATGTCCTGTGCGATGATGCCGATCGACTTGAACACGGTAATATCGTGCGCTGTTTGCGCCGGCGCAGCAGCGCAGAACATCAGGCCGATCTCGCCGGCGATCTGTTCGGGCTTGAGCACGCCGGAGGCCAGGGGAATCGCGAGGTCGCCAGCACGCGTCATACAGCCGTCGCGGTGATCGACATGGATCGTGCTGCGGGTGACCAGCGCGTCGTCGGCCTCGCGCGCCTGCGGCTTGTTGGCGCCGGCGAGAATGACAAACGTGCCGGGTTTGACGTCACGGCCGGAAAAGACCGGCTCGTTGGCGGAGGTGAGCGTCACGATCACATCGGCCTCGCGCGTCGCTTCCGCGACCTCTGCGCCGGCACCGATATCGACCTGTGCGAACGCGGGCTCACGCTTTAGTGTTTCCGCAAGCGCAGCTGCGCGCACGACGCCCTGGCCAAGGATCAGGATGCGCTCGAATGGACGCACGGTATGCAGATAGCGGATCGCGGCGGGAGCAATCTTTCCCGCACCGAAAATCGTTAGCGTTCTTGCCGTGCGTGAGGCAAGCCTGTCGGCGGCGGCGGCAAGCCCCGCAGCAGTGCGGTGATTGTTGAAGCCGGTGGTGGCGAGGAGCGCGAGCGGCTGGCACCGGATCGTGTCCCATAGCACCAGCATGCTTGAGGCCTTGCGCTGGCGCGATCCCGCCTCGGGATAAACGTGCACATTGTTCTTGGAGCAGAACAGACCGTCGGGTCCGTGGCCGGCGAGCACCAGCACATTGCCGGTTGGCGCATGCCGCGGCAGATCGAGCCGACCAGGGGGAGGCTGCATGCCGCCGGCCTGCCGCCGATAGGCTTCGGCGGCGCTGGCGATAGCCAAGGCTGGATCGACCAACTGCTCGACATCCTGCTCGCAGAGGAGACGCATGGAGCCGCTCGTTAAGCCTTCCAGCGCAGCAGACGTTGCTCGACAGCCGATGTCGACCAGAAGATGCATAGCCCAAGGACAACAGAAGTGAGCACTGTTGCCCAAAGCAGTTCGGTCTCCCGCATCTCGCTGTCGTCGAGGATCATCTTGCCCAGGCCTTCCGAACCGGTGATCCATTCCGACAGCATGGCGCCGAGCAGTGCGCTCGAGCCCGAGATACGAAGCCCGGTGAAAAGATAGGGCAGCGCGAAGCGCAAACGCACGAGCCGCATCTGTTGCAGCGGCGTTGCGCCATAGACGTGCAGCAGTTCGGCGGCGTTTGGATCGGTCGCCGCGATGCCGCGCGTGAGATTCACCAGGATCGGGAAGAAAGCGATAATGGTGACGACCGCGATACTCGTGCCAATGCCGCGTCCGATAATGAGCGTCATGATCGGCGCGACGGCGGCAACCGGCGTCGAGCGGAAGATCAGGACGAGCGGCATCGAGGCCTGTTCCAACGTGGGCCTGAGCGAGAAACCGATCGCGATGGCGGTGGCCAAGACGGTGCTGGACAGGAGCCCGAGCGCTGCGGCGCTCAATGTGAAGCCGGCATGCCGCGCGATACGCCACCAGCCGTTGGCAAAGGCGTCGAGAACGGCCACCGGCCGCGGCACGATATAGGGCGGAATGCCGAAGCCGGTAACGGCGATCTGCCAGAACAGGCCAAGCGCGCCAACGACCACGGCGATGACGAAAACTCGTCTGGCGAACGGAATGGCGACGGCTCTGCTCATGTCAGTCTGCCAGTTCCACTTCGCGTCCATGGCGGACCACGAGCTTTTCGATCAGTGCGACGATGCCATAGCCGCCGGCGGCGAGCAGGCAGGTGAGCAGCACGGAAAGCCAGACCTTCGGCGTGTCGTAAGAGAACAGCGCATAGAGCATCATCGCGCCGAGCCCGCGCTCGGCGCCGGCCCATTCCGCGGTGACAGCGCCGAGAACAGCCGCCGGCGCGGCGATCTTGAAGCCGGCGAAAAGATAGGGAACAGCGCTTGGTATCAGCAGGTAGCGCAGCGTCTGGAATTGCGAGGCGGAGAGCACATGCATCAGTTCGCGCTGCCGAGCGTCCGTCGCTTGCAGACCCTGCACGGTGCCGACCAACATGGAGAACTGGCAGGCGAGCGTCGCGATCACGATTTGCACCTGCGGGCCGGTGCCGAGCCAAAGCGCCAGCAGCGGCGCCGTGGCGATAATCGGAATGCTGTTGAGAGTGACGCTGGTATTGTAGATTGGCGCATAGAGTCCGCGCAGGAGCACGGCGGCCGAGCCGGCGCTGACGGCAATGCCCATCGCGATGAAAAAGCCGACGGTCGCCTTAAACGCGGTGGGCCCGAGATTACCGGTGACGAGCCGCGGCGAACTGACAATCTCGTTGAACACTTGCGAGGGTGCCGGCACGAAAACCGGCAGTAGCCCGCCGCGCTTGAGCAGTTCGAGCCCGACCAGCAACAGAACCAGCGTGACGGTCGGGCGCGCGACGGCGGCGAGCACGTGGCCAATCTTGGGGCCGGCGCCCGGCATCAATAGGCCTCGACCGGTTGCGGCCGGTTCACCGCGTTTGCGCCTTCCTCCTTGCCGAAAAGGCCGTCGCGTACACGGTTGACGCAGTCGAAGAACACGTGGCTGCGCATCATGTCCAGCGTTCGCGGGCGCGGCAGTGGTACGTCAACCACGGAGACGATGCGGCCGGGGCGGGCGCTCATCACATAGACTTGGTCGGACATGAAGATCGCTTCGCCGATCGAATGGGTGACAAGCAGCGCAGTCGTTCCGGACTCCGCCCAGATACGAAGCATTTCGAGATTCATACGCTGACGCGTGATCTCGTCGAGCGCCCCGAAGGGTTCGTCAAGCAGCAGTACGTCCGGCGTCAGCACCAGCGCTCGGGCAATCGCCACGCGCTGCTGCATGCCGCCGGAGAGCTGATGCGGCAGGGCTTTCTCGAAACTCCTCAGTCCGACGAGCTCGATCAACTCGTCGGTGGAACGCGCCGAGCGGCGCGTGCTGTTGCGACCGACGACGTCGAGCGGCAACTCGACATTCTGGCGGACGGTGCGCCATGGCAACAATGTCGGGCTCTGGAATACGAAGCCCAGCGCATGGTCGTGGCGGGCAGCACGCGGCGTATCGCTTCCGAGCGTCACTTGGCCCGAATGCGGCTGCAAGATGTCGGCGATCAGCCGCAGCAGCGTCGACTTTCCGCAACCGCTCGGGCCGATGATGGAGGCGAACTGCCCCGTCGGCACGTGCATATTAACCCGTTCGAGCGCGATTACGCTGTCGCCGCTACCATGGTAGACCATGGTGACATCCTGGACCTGGATATCGCGCGACACACGTGTCTCAAGCATTGCGTCAGGCGTTGAGCGCACTGTCGATGAAGGTCGGATCGCAGAGCTCTTCCGCCGTCATGGCTGATTTGACAAGGCCCGCCTTGCGATAGACGTCGATGATCCTGCCGTAGAGCGCGACGTCGACGGCGAGCAGGCCTTTGGTCTTGCCGGCATCCGCGTCGATATAGGGCTTGCTGGCTTTGATCTCGGTGAGCTGCGCGTCGTAATTCAGTCCCGGCGCACCATATTTGTCGACCATCAGCTTGGCCGTGGGCTCCGGATTATCGAGCGCCCAACGCCAACCCTGTATCGCGCCTTTGAGAAAGTTGACGACGACATCCTTGTTGTCCTTGAGGAAGTCTTCACGGGCGTAGATGGTGCCGGTCGTTTCCGGGATGCCGAGGTCCTGGGCATTGAGGGCGTAAATCTTCACGCCGCGCGTTTCGAGCATGACGCCCTGGTTGGTGACATATCCGCAATATCCGTCGATCTGACCGGAAACAAGCGCGGCCGGATCTGGCGACGCCGGGACCATTGTCACATCGTCGGGCGACAGGCCGGCGTCAGCAATCATGTGACGTACCAACGTCACGCCTGACGTGGAAACCGCAATCGTTTTGCCCTTCAGCTCTTTCGCCGTCTTGATTGGCTTTTCGGCGAGACTAATCACGGCATAGGGACTCTTCTGGAACACCGTGCCGATGACCTTGACCGGAATGCCCTTCTCGCGCGCGATCAACAGCGAGCCGATTGGGCGGTCGCCGAGCTGCGACTGGCCGCTCGCGACATTACCGATGGGGTCGATGTTCGGACCGCCGGATACAAAGGTTGGCTCGACGCCGAACTTGCCGAAGCTGCCGTTTTCGATCCCGGCGAAATAGCCGCCGTATTGGATGCTTTTGATCCAGGAGAGTTGGAACGACAGCGGCTTTGCGTCTGCCGCAAATACGGCCGGAGCGGAAAGAAGCGCTGGGCCGCCGACAGCGGCGGAGGCCGCAGCTGTGGCGCCGAGCTTCAGAAACTGACGGCGATTGCTATCGGATATGCGGCTCATGGTTGTGATCCTTGTCCCATAAGTGTGCCCGGCTGGCCGGTCATTTGCGTGCAATCGGTATGCCAGATCGTCCGCGCCCATTGTCGCGCGCACCGAAATCTCCGGTTGCAAACAATTGGGTAATCTGCGCCGCGCTGTCGCGCACATGTCCGGCCATTAGCCTCATCGCGCGATCGGCGTCGCGGGCGAGAGTGGCCTTGACGATCGCGCCGTGAACCGCCTTGGGCCGCGGATGGCGGCCTGCGGCGAGAACGGCCAGGCGGCGGTAGCGATCGAAATTATCGCTCAGCGTTTCATAGAATTCGAGCAGGCGTGGCAGACCACAGGCGGAGATCAGCGACACATGGTAGGCGCGATGCAGCTTTTCCCAGAGCGGATCAATGAGCAGATCATCGCTCCGCTGGCGGCGCTCAAGCCGATGATGGGCCGCAAGAATTCCAGCCTCCCATTCGTCGCCGCCCTGTTCGATGGAGAGCCTTAGCGCGAGCGTTTCGATGTGGACGCGCGTCTCGACGATGTCGCGCAGGTCCTCGGGTGTTGCGGTAGCGACACGGAAGCCGCGCTGGCCTTCCTGCGCGACGAGGCCGCGCCCGGCAAGAGCGGAGAGGGCCTCGCGCAGCGGGCTCATGCTGACCTCGTAGCTTTCGCACAGAGTCTGGAGGCGCAACCGGATGCCGGGCTTTAGCAGTCCGCAAAGGATGTCCTCCGCGATCCGGCCCTGAACCGCCTGGGCAAAAGTGCGCGCCTCGTCGCCCGCGTCTTCGGCCATGGCCATCGCCTTCATGATCCGTCTCCGTGCCCTGCCGAAAGAGCGGGCAGCTTCGAGGTCAAAATGCCTAAATTTGTACATTCGACAGAAATTTCGAAATTAGACCTGACCGTCATCCGACCAGTTCCTCGAGTTGTGTGGTCCATTCCTGCAAGACGCGGTTGCGCGCGCGCAGCTGCGGCACCAGTTCCCGTACGGCAGCGACGACGGGCGCGACGTCGAAGCTTGTGATGCGCCGGTTCTCGACCAGCACGCGGCCGCCGACGATCACGGTATCGACTGTGGCACCGGAAGCCGCAAAGACGAGCTGCGTGATGACATCGTTGAGAGGAGTCCACGAGACGCTCGAGAGGTCATGCAGCGTGCAATCGGCGGGTGCGCCGACAACGAGACGACCGAGATTGGCAACGCGCATCGCGCGCCCGCCATGGATCGTCGCCATGCGAAGCGCATCATGCGCCGTTGGCCACTTCTTGCGATCGGATTCGCCCGGGCGTTGCAGCATGACGGAAAGCCGCATGACGTCGTGCAGGTCGAGATTGTCGTTGGTGCCTGCGCCATCGGTGCCGAGCGCGACATCGACACCTGCGCGCAGCATCTTGGCGATCGGAGAAATGCCCGCGCCGAGCTTCAGATTGCTTTCAGGATTGTGCACCGGCACCGCGCCGCGTTCGGCTATCAGCGCGATGTCCGTGTCGTCGATCCAGATCGTATGCGCGGTCGACAGGCGAGGGCCGAGCAGGCCGATGTCGTCGAGGTGTTTCACCATCGAAACGCCGTAACGCTGCGACGCAATTTTAGCCTGAATTGCCGTCTCCAGCAGATGCATATGGACAGGCGTATCGTAGCGTTCTGCCATGTCGCGCACGCCTTCGAGCAGGGTGTCGCTGCAGCGCATCGGATTGGACGGCGCCGGGCAGACGCGGATGCGCCCATCGGCGGCGCCGTCGAACCTACGAATCGCTTCCTCGACTAGCGCAAGGCTCTCGCTGAGGGGCGGCGGCACGAGCGGGTTGTCAATCGGGAGTTCTTTGGGAAAACCATCCACCGGTTCGATATCAGTGTAGGGCTCGTCGAAAATGCGCAGTGCAATGACGGCGCGCATGCCGACAATCCGATAAGCATCAACAACCGCTTCGACACAATTGATATCGAAACCCTGTTCGGGAAAATGGTCGATTATGGCCGTCGTTCCGTTCGACAGATGCTCGATGCAGCCGAACATCGCACAAAGCCTGATTTCATCCGCTGTACGGCCGGCTGTGTCGGCTTGGTTGCGCCACATGAAGGCCGGATGGCTGAGCACATCGCCTGTGCCTTTCAGAATGTTGAGGGGGGAGTGCGTATGCGCGTTGACGAGCCCCGGTAACAGAAGCCGGTCGCGCCCGTCGACGATCTGCGCCGCAGCGCCTGGCGCTGTTCCGGCTGCTGCAATCGCCGCAATCCGCTCATCGGCAATGACGATGTCCTTTCGCGCAGGTGCGATCGCGCTTTCCGGATCGGCCACGAGCACATCGCGGATCAACAGGCTAGCGGGCATGAAAACGGAACTCTCTTGGGCTCTTGTCCCAGGAGAAGAGCAACACTCATGCCAGCCGGTGCGGCGCCTCTCGCTCGCCCATGACGCCGTCAGACTGACGCCATCCGAGGGTCACGCTGCAAGGATCACACGAAGGGCACGCACAGCGCTTTCGCCCAGCGCGACCTGCAAGGAAATGGGCCGCAGTCTTTAAAAGAAAATACGGCTAAGCGCCGCCTTTTTTAAAGGATCGTCAGTCAGGTCCATGACAGCCGCGATATCTCGCAGCGCTTCATCTTTCTTCAGAGCAAGCTGAATCGTGATATCGATCTCATTTTGCTCAGAATCGTCGGAATAGGGTGGGCCCAGATTATTGGCCGACGGCGTGCGCCCGCTCCTGAACCTCAAGATTGACCAGTTGCAGCGGCGAAACGGTCTCTTCCAGCATGCCCCAGCCGCGCAGCCAATCGTAGGTCCGTTGCATCTCGTCGTGCGGGATCGGCGCGGGGTCGCAGACGACGACCCGGCTTTCGCGAATGTCTGTCGGCAGGAGCTTACCGATCCTCGGGTCGCTCGCTTTGTGATAGTCGATGAAATAGTGGAGATAGGCTTGTTTGTTGGCGTTGATGCGCTTGACGGCTTCGCGCACGGCCCGATTGAACGCACTGTAAGTCTCGGCGTCGACGCGGTCCGAGGCGACTTCGGTCCCGTGATAAAAGCCGCCGCAAATCAGCCGGCATCCTTCCTTCTCGGCCAAGGAGGCGTAGGGTTCGGTGAGCGTCGTCGCTTCGATCTCGCCGCTCATCATCGAATTGTAGCGATATCTGGAGCCATTGGAGGCGTTGCAGATCTTGATCATGTCGCGCGGCATGAAGCCGTCGAGCAGATGCAGCGCCAGATAGTGCGTGCCGAAATAGAACGGCACGCCGACGCTGCGGCCGGCAAGCTGCTGGGCAGTGTAAACAGGTGAGTCGGGCCGCACTGCGATCGCGGCGAAGGTGACGATGCCGCGGCGGCCGATCTGCCGGCTGCCCTTCTTGGTGTCCTGGATCCGACAATAATTGCCCCACTCGCAGGCATTATACATGTCGGCGCGGCCTTGCTCGAGCAGACTGCCATGGCTCGAAAACGGGTCGAGCCCTTTGGGGCTGGTGACGTTGATTTCCGCTTTCTTTTCAACGTCATCGCGGGCGGCCCATTCGATCTCAAGGCCCTCTTTGGCGAACAGGCCCTCATCATAGGCAACGAGTTCCGGCAGCCCTTGGAACGGCGCGGTCGTCTCCAAAATCAGCTTTTGCATGGCTTATCTCCGGGATCTCTGCTATAAAAAAGATATTTGATGATAAAATCGATTATGGTGGATTTCAACAATTTTATTGCGACTGCGCAGCCTGTGGAATAGCACTCGCTTCGACGTCGGCCCTCGGGGTTTCGGCCGCTTGGTTGACTGGACGATCAGCACGATGGCTCGGCAACATCCGAGCCCGGGGAAACGCCACCCAAGGAATGCGAGACTGGAACGCAAAGAATGGACCGCAAGCTCTTTAGCACGCAGTTCGAAGGTGCTTATTGGCACCTGCGCCGCGATATCATCGACGGTAAGCTCGCGCCCTCCGACAAGCTCCGCATCGACCAGCTCCGCGAAACCTACGGTTTCGGGGTCAGCGCGTTGCGCGAAGCGCTGTCGCGTCTGGTGTCCGAGGGCCTCGTCGAAAGCGAAGGCCAGCGCGGCTTCTGGGTGGCGCCGATCAGCCGCGAGGAACTGCACGATATCATGGGCTCGCGCATGGTGCTCGAGGTCGAAGCGCTGGCGCAGTCAATTCAGCATGGATCGCTCGAATGGGAAAGCGGTGTTGTCGCGGCGCGCCACAGCCTCGAACGGACGGAGACATCGATGTCGTCGGATTCGCCCGACGTCGTCGTGAACTGGGAACTGGCCAATCGGCAGTTTCACATGGCGCTGATTTCCGGTTGTCCACTGCAATGGCTGCTGCGTTTCAACGGCGCTCTGTACGATCAATGGCAGCGGTATCGCCACCGCACCATTTTGCGGCGTCCCATTCCGCGCAGCGGTCTCAGCGCCGAACATGTCGAGATTGTCGAGGCGACTCTGTCGCGCGACAGTGCGAAGGCCTGTGCGGCGCTGCGCAGACACATCGCGAACACGTCGCGAACTGTCGAAGTTGCGATATTCGGAACCTGAGTTGATCGCAAAGCGCGGGAGGCGGATTAGCGCCGCGCCATGCCGCTATATCATGCCGCATTGGGTCAACGGCAAACGATCTCAATCGACCGATACGCCCGCGGCCTTGAGTGGCGCGCCGTTCTTCTCGATCTCCGGTCCAATGATGCTCTGGAAATATTCCGTCGAGCGGCGTTCGGGCGCGACCACGTATGTTCCGTTCTTGGCGAGGTCGTCCTGGACCTCGGCTGTTTCCATGGCCGCGACGCCGGCGTCATGAAGCTTCTTGACGATCGCGGGCGGCGTGCCTTTGGGCGCGAGGAAGCCGGACCAGGTCGTGCCTTCAAAATTCAGGCCTTGTTCATAGGCCGTCGGCAAATCCGGTAGTGACGGCATCCGATCGTGTGTGAACACGGCGATCCCTTTGACCTGGCCGCCTTGCAACGGCCCCGCCGCCGAGCCGCTGATCGTACAGAAATAGTCGAATTGGCGGCCGATCAGGTCCTGCATCGCCGGACCGCTGCCCCGATACGGAATCGGTTGAATGTTCACGCCGATCATCCCGTTGAACAAAGCGCAATCGATCGCGCCCGTCGAACCGACACCGGCGGCGCCCATTTTCAGGGTGCTGGCGTTTTGCTTCACGTAAGTCACGAAGTCCTTCAGGCCGTCGACTGGAAAATCCTTGCGCGCGACCAAAATTGTTGGCTGGTCGGCGACGAGAACGACGGGAGCGAGATCGTCCTTCAAACTGTAAGTCGGATGTTTGTAGAGTGTCATATCGATGGCTTCCGACCTGCTTCCCAAGATGAAGGTGTAGCCATCCGGATCCGCTCTGGCGACGTGCGAAGCACCGGCCATTCCGCCGCCGCCTGGAAGATTTTCGACGATTACTGTTTGGCCGAGAATCTCGGACATACGGTGCGCCATGATCCGGCCCATAATGTCGGTGCCCCCGCCGGCCGCCCAGGGCACGACCATGGTCAACGGGTGCGTCGGCCAATCCTGCGCGAATGCCGGCACGGTGCTGCAGGCAATACCGAGAAAATGTACGACGATAGCGGCAAATATGCGCATCGAGAAAACGTCCTCTCTTTGTTACAAGCCGCAGGCGCGAGATCGGGAATGCACGAGCCGTGCCAAATGCGGTGGAAGCGGCTAGGCCCGCGCCGGGTTTCTTGTGCAAAGCAACGCGCCACCGACTGTTCGAATATTCAGCACTTGTCGCACTGGCCTGCATGGGGCGCCTGGTTTCGAGGACAGCGATCGGGCGTGCCGCCCAAAAGATATGCTTGCAACCATTCCGAAAAGTAGTTCGTATACGAAGCGTATTTTGTTTGACCGGTACCTGAATGCCAAACAGCGATGATCGGGTAATCGTCGTCGGAGCCGGCCCTGTCGGAGCCATCATGACTCTGGCACTCGTGACGAAGGGGATTCCCGTCACCCTGATCGAAGCCGAAGCGGATGCGGTAGAAGATCAACGAGCCGCGACCGTACATCCACCGACGGTGGAGATGCTCGCCAAGCTCGGTTTGAAAGACGCAGCTTTCTCCGAGGAGCCAAGCGGCGGCCTGCAATCTCCGATCTTCCACTTCCGCGACCGTGTCACAGGCGAGTTGGTCGCCGTCTTCGACATCAACGTGCTCAATGGCGAAGTGCCGTTTCCATTCGTGTTGCAATGGGAGCAATATAAGCTCGTGCGCGCGGCTTTGCCGTTGATCAGCGCAAACGGCATCGGCGAGATTCGGTTTTCGACGCGGGTGACCGGCCTTGAGCAAGGCGCCGATACGGTATCGCTGACTGTCAACAATCAGGACGGCGAACGCGAGACTTTGCGTGCCAGGTATGTGATCGGAACGGACGGCGCTCGGAGTTTCGTGCGCCAATCCGCCGGCATCGAGTTCGAGGGCTTCACATGGCCTGAGCGTTTCATCAAGATCGGAACGACGTTCGACTTCCTGTCCACCGAGCGCAGCTATTGCACGCGCAATTATTTCTCAGATCCCGATGAATGGCTCAACTTGTTCAAGGTCAAGGGCAACGGCGGCGCTGGCATCTGGCGCGGCATTTTCCCGGTGCCTGCCGATGAGCCGCCCGAAAAGGCAATGGGCGTCGAAGGCGTGCAGCGTCGTTTGCAGGGTATTTTCTCGAGGCCCGGCGTTTATGACATCGCTTATCATGCGATTTACGACGTGCATCAACGCGTGGCCGCGACGTTCAACAAAGGCCGCGTTTTGCTCGCCGGTGACAGCGCGCATGTGAACAATCCAATCGGCGGCATGGGCATGAATGGCGGCATTCACGACGCCATGAACCTGGCCGAAAAGCTGTCGAACATCTGGTTCGAGGGCGCCGATGTCAGCGTTCTCGATCGATACAGTCGTCAGCGCCGCAAGTCGCAGATCGATTTCGTCCAGGCGCAATCGATCCAGAATAAGAAGTCGCTCGAAGAGAAGGATCCGGCCATTCGACGCAAGAATCTCGACAATCTGCGCCGCACGTCGGAGGACCTGACGCTGCACAAGCAGTTCCTGATGCGCAGCTCGCTCTTCGACAGCCTGCGGTCGGCGAACGCAGTCGAATAAGCGGGCTCGGGGTATGGGCGAGCACGCTGCAAACGGATGGATCGGCGCCAGGCTTCTTCGCAAGGAGGATGCCCGGCATCTGATGGGCGTTGGCACCTTCGTTGCTGATATTCGTATGCCGCGACTGCAGGACGTCGCCTTCGTGCGCAGCCAGATGGCGCACGCTAAATTGCGCGGCGTGACTAAGCCCGAGCGCCACCGCGAGCGCGTGTTCACGAATGCCGATCTCGACACAGTGCAGATCGTGCAGGCCGGACCCGAGCTCTCGAATTTCCGCCAGTCGCCTTATCCGGCGCTCGCATCGGACAAAGTGCGCTATGTCGGGCAAACGATCGCCGCCTGCGTTGCGCCAACGCGCGCCCAGGCTGAAGACATCGCTGAAGCTGTCACGGTCGATCTCGAGGAGTTGCCGGCGGTTGTCGACGTCGTCGCTGCGACCCGGCCGAACAGTCCCCGCCTGTTCGAGGCTTGGCCGGACAATCTCTACATTAAAAGCACCGTCGCGGAAGGGGATGTCGGCTCGCTTTCCGCCGCGCTTGTCCAGGTGAAGCGACAGTTCAAGATGAACCGGCAGGCGACGGTGCATCTCGAAGGGCGCGGCGTGCTGGCCTATTGGGACCCGCGCCTGGTCGAGTTGGTGATCTATCTGTCGACGCAGGGTGCTCACGTTATGCGGCACGGCCTTGCAATGGCTTTGGGCTTGCCGGAGAACCAGATCCGAGTGATCGCGCCCGATGTCGGCGGCGGTTTCGGCGGCAAGAACCGGCTCATGCCGGAAGAGATTGCTGTAGCCGCGCTGGCGTTAAAACTCGGCCATCCCGTGCGCTGGATTGAAGACCGGCATGAGCATCTCCTCGCCTCCGTGCATGCGCGCGATCACTATTACGATCTGTCGATCTGGGCCGACCGCGAGGGACGTCTGCTCGGTCTGGCCGGCGACGTCTACATCGATTCCGGCGCCTATTCGCTTTGGCCGACCGGTTCTTTCATGGAAGCGAGTATGGCCGCCCGCAACCTGCCCGGTCCGTATCAGATGAAGCACCTGAATGTGAATACTTTCACCGTGGCGACGAACAAAGCGCCGATGGGTCCGTATCGCGGCGTGGCGCGGCCGGGCGCGTGTTTCGCAATCGAGCGCGCGGTGGATGAAGTGGCACGTGAAATAGGCCGCGACCCGGTGGAGGTGCGGCGGCTCAATCTCGTGGCGTCGCATCAGCTTCCTTATCGCACCGCGGGCGGCTTGTTGCTCGACACCGGGGACTATCACGCGTCCCTCGAGACCGTAGTCGACATGATCGATCTGCCGGCTATCCGTAAGCGCCAAGCAGCCGGCGAGCCCGACGGCCGGGCGATCGGCGTCGGCTTCGCTTTCTATACGGAGCAAAGCGGGCACGGCGCAGCGGAATGGACCAAGCGCAAGTCGCGTGTGGTCCCGGGCTATGAATCGGCGACGGTGCGCATGCTGCCGGACGGTTCGGTATTGATGCATGTCGGCATCCAGAACCACGGACAAGGGCTGGAGACGACGCTCTCGCAAATCGCGGCCCAAGAACTCACGCTTGATCCGTCCGCGATATCGGTTCGTTACGGCGACACGGCAACGGCTCCCTTCGGCTTTGGCACTTTCGCATCGCGCAGCATCGTTTTTGCCGGTGGCGCGGTCGCGAAGGCCTGCCGCGAATTGATCGCGAAAGCACTCAAGATTGGCGCGCATCTATTGCAGACCGACGCCGCGAATGTGCGCGCCGAGCATGGCACGATCCATGGCCCGAACGGCAAAGTGACGCTTGCGGAGATCGCGCGCGCAGCGAACCTCCGCCAGGAGCTGCTGCCAATGGGCGAGCAGCCTTTGTTGGAGGTGACGGCCACTTACGAACCAGACGATTCCGGAGGCGTGTTCTCTTACGGCACGCATGCCGCCGTCGTCGCGGTTGAGCCCGATACCGGCGAGGTGGAGATCCTCGATTACGCAGTGGCGGAGGATTGCGGCACGATCGTCAATCCGATGATCGTCGACGGCCAAATCCAAGGCGGCATCGCGCAGGGAATCGGCACGGCCCTGTACGAAGAGATCCCGTACGACGATCAAGGCCAGCCGCTAGCCACTACATTCGGCGACTATATGGTGCCCTGTGCGCCGGAAGTGCCGCGGGTGCGGATCGCGCATTCAGTTACACCGGCCTTGTGCACCGAGTACGGGGTCAAGGGCGTAGGCGAGGGCGGCGCCATTGCGCCGCCTGCGGCCATTGCTAATGCACTCTGCGATGCGTTCCGTTCGATCGGCGCCACCTTCAATGAAACGCCGCTGACGCCGCGCCGTGTCTCCGACGCGATCGATTTGGCGCGCAAGAGGCGGGGGCAGTCATGAAGCCCGCGCCGTTCGACTATGTTTGTCCCTCTGGGGTCGCGGAAGCCATCACCGTCCTCAACCAGGATGATAAGACGGTGAGTCTCTTAGCTGGCGGCCAGTCGTTGCTGGTGTTGCTCAGCCTGCGCATGGCGCAGGTCGATCTGCTCGTCGACATCGGCCGCATTGACGAGCTGAAGATGGTGTCGGAGACGCCCACGCACGTCTTCCTTGGCGCGGCGACGACGCATGCGATGATCGAAGATGTCGCAGTGCCCGATCCCTCGCGCGGACTGATGCCGCGTGTCGCCTCGGCGATCGCCTATCGCGCGATCCGTCATCATGGGACAATCGGCGGCAGCGTCGCATTCGCCGATCCAGCTGCCGATTGGCCGGCCTGCCTGATGGCACTCGACGCGACCGTGGTGATACGCGGACCGGCTGGAGACCGGCGCGAGGCTGTTATCGATTTTGTGCAGGGCGTATACACGACAAGTCTGGCGCGGGGCGAGATCATTCTGGGTTTTCATATCCCACCCTTGAAGGCCGGCACGCGGTGGGGCACAGCTAAGGTCACGCGTAAAAGCGGCGCTTTCGCCATCTCGATGTCGTTCGTGGTGGAGTGCGATGAGGCGCCGCCGCGCGTCATCCTCGGCGCGACCGCGTCTCGCCCACAATCGCTGCCCACGGTTGCCAGCTATCTGTGGCAGCACGCGGAAATCGATGAAGTCGAGCTGCGTTCGGCGATCGACGTCGATCTCGACGGCGTCGATCCAGAGGCGGACGCGTATCAGCGGCGCACCCATGTGGCCACAACACTGCGCGCAATTCGCGAGGCCCGCGCTCGATGCTGACCGTTACGCTCACCATCAACGACGACGAGCAGACGCACACGATCGAACCGCGCATGCTGCTGGCCGATCTCGTGCGCGATCACTGCGGCCTGACGGGGACGCACCTCGGCTGCGAGCACGGCGCCTGCGGCGCCTGCACGCTGGAAGTGGATGGCAAAGCAACACGATCCTGTGTTGTCCTCGCTGTGATGTGCGAGAACCGGTCCGTCCGCACGATCGAAGGCCTACGTGACGACAAGATCATGGGGATCTTGCGCAGACACTTTCATGAGTTGCACGGCGTGCAGTGCGGCTTCTGCACGCCAGGCATGCTGGTGATGGCGCGGGATATCCTAAAACGGCATCGCAGGCCCACCGAACCGATCATCCGTCATGAACTCAGCGGCCAGGTCTGCCGCTGCACCGGCTATGCCAACATCGTTGCGGCGATCGCCGCGGCCGGCGCCGAGCTCGGTCTGGACGCCTCGTCATGAGGCGTCTCCATCAGGCGCGGACCGATAGCAAGATGGCCGTCGGCCGCGCTTTTTGGCTCGGAATTTGCAAGTGATTTGTTGAATTTGACGAGGGACATGAGTCATCGAGGAAGCGAGACAATGGTGAAAACAACCGAAAGTCTGTCGCGTCGCGACTTAATGCGTATCACTGCGGCCGGCGCCGGGCTTGGCATCACCGGTTTTCCATCTATCGCGCGCGCCGCGGCGTCCGATCCGGTGCAATTCAGCCTTGATTTTCGAATCTACGGTGCGACCGCCGCGGAATTTCTCGGCGTTGAGAATGGCATCTACAAGGATCTCAATCTCGACATGACGATCAGCGGTTCGCCGGGTTCCGGCGAGACGGTGCAGCGTGTCGCCTCGGGAACGCATGACTTCGGTATTGCCGATGCTAGCACGTTAGTTGCCTTCGCTGGCGCGAACCCGAAGGACGCGCCGAAGCTGGTGATGACGATTTACGACGACTTTCCGGCTTGCATCCTGAGCCTGAAACCGAAAGTGGTTAGCTCGCTGGACGATCTAAAGCATATCAAGCTCGGCACCGGCACCTCCGACGGCGGCTCCAAACTGCTACCGGCGCTTCTCAAGCTCAACAATATCGATCCTGCGTCGATCAATCGTGTAACGGTCGACGTCAAGCTGCGTGACACAATGCTACTGAGGGGCGAAGTCGATGCCGTGATCGGTTTCGACTACACCTCAATCTTCAACTTGATGGGCAACGGGGTGAAGATGGAGGATATCAATCTTCTCTATTACACCTCATACGGCTTCGATTTCTGGGGCAACTCGCTGATCGCCAGCCGCTCACTGATCGAAACAAATCCCGATCTCGTGCGGCGCGTCGCCTTGGCGACTGCGCGTGTGTGGATCGCCGGCGCGAAGGATCGCGCAGGCGCCATCAACGCCGTCCTCAAGCGCGACCCCCTGCTTGATCCCACGATCGAAAGGGAGCGCCTTGACTTTGTCTACGCCAAGCACGTGCTGACGCCGCGTGTGCTGAAAGGCGGACTGGGCCAGATGGATGCGACACGCATGGCCAAAGGTCTCGCGGTGCTGAAGGAAGGCTTCGATATGGCGAACCCGCCGACGATGGACGACATCTACGATGGCCGTTTCCTGCCGCCCTCCAAGGAGCTGATGTTCGGCTGACGCGCGGCCGCTGTCCGATTGCGCAACGCCCGGAGATAACACGATGGCATTCGTCGAGTTGAATGACGGTTCGCTCCGAAAGTCTGCTGGTGACGATGCCAACCGCGAAAGTCGCGTGACATGAAGATTCGTCGCGCCAGCCGCGCCAATCTCGAAAAGGCCATGCCATGGATCGTCATCATCGGCCTCTTGGTCGCGTGGCAGGCGATCGTGACCGGATTCAAGATCAGGCAATTCGTATTGCCCGCGCCGAGCGCCATCTTTCAGGCGTTCATGGATCATCGCGGACCGATCATGCACAACGCGCTGTTCACGCTGACGAACACCTTGATCGGGTTTGCCATCGGTATTGTTGTTGGCTTGGCACTCGGCGTGGCGATCGGATCGTCGCGCCTCGTCTACAAGGGGCTTTATCCGCTGCTCATCGGCATCAATTCTGTCCCGAAGGCGGCTGTGGTTCCGATCCTGGTGGTGTGGCTGGGCATCGGCCAGCCACCCGCCATCGCGACCGCCTTCTTGCTGTGCTTCTTTCCAATCGCGGTGAATGTGGCGACGGGTCTGTCGACGGTCGAGCCGGAGTTGCGGGACGTGTTGCGCTCCTTGGGCGCGAGCAAGTTCGATATCCTGCGTAAAGTTGGGCTTCCACGCTCGATGCCTTATTTCTTCGCCTCGTTGAAAGTCGCCATTACGCTTGCGTTTGTCGGTGCGGTGATTTCAGAAACTTTGGCTTCGGACGATGGTATCGGCTACATGATGCTGCAAGCGTCTTCGCAATTTCGCGTTCCTCTGATGTTCGCGGGGCTCTTCGTTATTGCCGCGATGGGCATCGCGACGTACGTTTTTTTTGCGGTGCTTGAGGGGCGGGTGACAGGCTGGGCAACTCGCGGTCAAGAGAATTCGATGGAAGGCGGCGGTTAAGGCGACTCTCCAGTGACGCTTGAGCGTCAAGGTTGAAAGAGAATGGCCAAGAAGAAAGCCGAACCCCTGCGCGGGCTGGTGTCGCTTCGGGCGCGCCCCGGTTTTCTCGTACGGCGGCTGCACCAGATCGGTGTTGCTATTTTCGCCGATGAGATGGCGGAGCTTGAACTCACGCCCGTTCAATTCGGCGCGATGAGTATTGTCGGTATGAAGCCCGGCATCGACCAGTCGGCGCTTGGCGAGGAACTCGGAACGGACCGTGCCAATACTACCGACGTGATCAATCGCCTCGTCAACAACGGATATGTTTTGCGCGCGGTGGCGCCGAATGACCGCCGCATGCGAAGCGTCTATCTGACTGATCGCGGCCGCGAGGTCGTGATCGAAGCCAATGGCCGACTGAAGAACGTCCGCACGCGTTTTTTGTCGCCGCTGGATGCGGCGGACCGTGAAATCTTCCTCGACCTGATGATGGAATTGATAGAGGGCAACAATTCGTTGGGCCGTGCGGCTTGGCGCTTTGAGACCCGCAGCGGCGCGTGAATAGGGCATGACCGAACTTCGCGAAAATTCGACGGACCATCAACCGGTTCCGCAAGGAACGACGTTGCTGGTCAAAGGCGGGCGCGCGTTGCTCCCGGGTGAGGATTGGAACCAGCCGCGGCAAGTCGATATCGCCATCGCGGGCGACACGATCGTCGGCATTGCACCGTCTTATGCGGCGCGAGCCACAGGCAGCAACGACGCGATCGAGATCCTCGATGCGCGCGATCATCTCGTGCTGCCCGGTTTCGTCAACGCACATTACCATTCGCATGACGTTCTGGCGAAGGGCACGCTCGAGGAAGTGCCGTTGGAAGCGTGGCGGCTATATGCCCTGCCGCCGCAATACCCGCCGCGATCGGTCGATGAAGTCTACGCCCGCACGCTTCTCGGCGCGCTCGAATGCCTGCGCTCCGGAATCACGACCATCCAGGATATGCTGACGCTTTACCCGTTCGAGGATCGGCATCTCGAGGCGGTGATGGCGGCCTACGATCGGATCGGCATTCGCGTCATCTTCGGGTTGCAATACGCGGACCGGAAGGGATTGGAGACGATCCCTTTCTGGAAGGATACCTTTCCGCAAGATCTGCATCCGCTGCTGTCGACAGCGGCGGAGCCGGAGCGGCAGCTCGATCTGCTTGGACACTTCGAGGACACATGCCTGAAGGCCCCGGCACGACAACGCGTGTCATGGGCGCTTGGACCGTCGGCGCCGGAGCGCTGCTCGCCCGCTTTGATGGCACGCACGATGGACCTGGCGCGCCGCTACGACATTCCCGTCTATTCCCACATCTATGAATCGCGCGGCATGGCGCTGCAGGCCCGGATGACATTGCCGGGTTACGGCGGCCGGCTGATCCGGCGGCTAGCGGAGGAGGGCGCGCTCGATCCCCAACTCAATCTCGCGCATAGCGTCTGGCTCTCAAGCGACGAGATCGATCTGCTGGCCGAGCACGGCGCTGGCGTGGTGCTTAATCCGCAGGGCAATCTGAAGATGAAATGCGGCGTGCCGCCGATCCGATTGCTGCAGGACGCCGGCGTGCGCATCGGGCTCGGTTGCGATAATTGCAGTTGCTCGGATGCACAGAACATGTTCGTCGCCATGAAGCTCTATGTGTTGCTGGCCGCGGTTAGCGATCCAATTCCAGGACCGCCGCAAGCCGCCTCCGCCATCCGTTCGGCGACCGAGGCCGGCGCTGATGGCGCACGGATGGGGCACATGCTCGGGCGCATCGCTGTGGGATACAAAGCCGACCTGACCGTGATCGACATGCATGATCCCACCTGGAAGCCGCTCAACAGCGCGGCCCGCCAGCTCGTGCATGTCGAGGCGGGACGCGGTGTGACGCATGTGATCGTCGACGGCAGCGTCGTGATCCGCGACCGTCGGCTGACGACCATTGACGAGGCGACCGTCTATGACGCGGTCGCTGCGGTGATGCCGGGCTTCCGCAAGGATTTCGCTACGATTTCCGAAAGGGTAGCAAGGCTGCAGCCGTGGCTCGATAAAGCGCACAGCCAGATCATGGCTGCCGATCTCGATATCGAACGGCTGCCGCTGCGGTACTGAGCGCTACGCCTGCTCGAGCCCAGTCGGATATTGCCTGCGTACGTCCTCCCGGCGGCGAAGCCACCATGCGTAAGACGGCGGAACAAGCGCGAGCGGATCGTCACTGCGCAGCGCCTGCGCGGCATGCGCCGGCCAATTGGGATTCCACATGAGCTCGCGGGCCAAGGCGATGAGGTCGCAGCGGCCCTCGGCGAGATAACTTTCCGCTTGCGCCGCTTCGGTGATCAGACCGACCGCCATGGTGGGAATGCCGGCCTCGTGGCGGATGCGATCGGCAAACGGCACGTGATAACCAGGCACGCGTGGTACCACTGCGAGTGTCAACGGGCCCTCAATGCCGCCGGACGAGCAGTCGATAACATCGACGCCGCGCGCCTTGAGCTCGCCCGCCAGCACCACCGTATCGTCCAGTGTCCAGGCTCCGCCTTTGCCGTCGACACAAGAGGCACGGAAGAAGAGGGGTTTGTCCTTGGGCCAAGCGGCGCGGGCCGCTTCAACCAATTCCAACGCGAAACGCATGCGGCCCTGAATATCGCCGCCATAGCCGTCGTTCCGTTTGTTGGTGATGGGTGAGAGAAACTGCTGGATGATATAGCCGTGTGCGCCATGGATTTCGCAGATGTCGAACCCCGCGTCGAGCGAGCGGCGGCAGGCCTCGACGTGGCTTTGAACTACGGCCTTGATGTCGTCGTGGTCCATCTCCAGCGGAATAGTCGCGCCAGGCTTGACGGGGACCGGGCTCGGCGCGATTCCGCGCCATGGCGGCTCGCCGGTTTTGGCATCCTCCTCAGTCAGCGGCGCGAAGCCGTCCCACGGCGCCTTGGTGGCGACTTTGCGGCCGGCGTGGCCGAGCTGGATCGCGCTTAAGGCGCCTTGGCTACGAATGAAATCCGTGATGCGCCGCCACGCCCGCGCCTGCGCATCGGTGTAGATTCCGGGACAATGATAAGTCTTGCGCGCGCGCTCCTCGACTGATGTTTCTTCGACGAAGACGATACCGGCGCCCCCCATGGCGAACTTGCCGAGGTGCACGAGATGCCAGTCGGTCGGCTCGCCGTTCACTGCTGCATATTGCGACATCGGCGATACGACGATGCGATTGCGTGCAGTTAGGCTGCGCAACTCGATCGGTTTGAACAGGAGCGGCTGAGCTGGTGTTGATTGGACATTTGCCGACGCCGGATTGCGCGTGCTCTGCATTTTCCTTCTCTTCCATAACGAGACTTCGAGGAGACCTCAAAAGCAAATGTCAGGCCATGCGCCCAATTTGACTTTAAGCTATTGTGGCGGTGGAACTTAAATGAGGTTCTATCATCAGCGACGACGAGCAACGTCGCCCCTTATTGAGCGGATTTTTGCGTCAACTGAGATGCCAGATCGGCAACGTCCCGCGGCGACGCATAAATCTCTTTGAGGAGCGCCTGGACGTCCGCGCCGCCAATTGGATCAATGTCAAGATTGAGAGATTTCGCCTCGTCGAGAAACTCCGGATCCTTCATCGTCGCATCGAAGGCCTGACGCAGCAGCCGCGCCCGGTCCACAGGAATGCCCGGCGGCGCCGCAAACGGCCGTGCAATCGTTTGACGTGAGATGATGAGCTTTAGTGCCGCCTTTCTTAAAGGGTCATCTGTCAGATCCATGACCAGCGGAATATCTTGCAGCGCTTTATCCTTCTTCAAGCCGATCTGAAGCGTGATATCGATCTCCTTGTTGTCGAGGAGTGAGGCGTTTCGGCTGACCAGACTTGCCCAGGACCAGCCGCAGCGCCCGTCGACTTCATGCCGTTGCATTGCAAGAATGATCTCGTTGCTGCCGGGATAACCGTCAACGATCCGGAGCGGGAGATTGAAAAGTCGGTGCAGGACGTTGGGAAAAACGTCACTTTCGGCGCCGCCGCCGGAGGCGCCGACCGTCGATGGTTTGGTCTGCATATCTTGCCACGAACTGATGCCGGCGCTTTTGTTGAAAGCACAAATGCTGGTGTCCTGCGAAACGCTACCGAGCCAGGTGAATTTTGGCGCGTCGAAATATGTGCCTTCGCCGGCGCCGAGCAGCGGCGCGACGACGACGCCCGGCGCGAATTCAGCGATTGCCGTGCCGTCTGTCGGAGCAGCATTGTAAAGATAGTTGGCCGCCCGGAGACTCCCGGCGCCGGGCATATTCTGGACCACGAGTGTGGGATTGCCGGGGATGTGGCGACCCATATATCGCGCCAAGGTGCGCGCGTAGAGATCGAAACCGCCGCCCGCCGTGAAGCCGACCAGGACCTGAATCGTTTTGCCGGAGTAGAAATTCTCGTCGGCTGAAGCGACCGTTGCAAGGGCGGTCGCCAGAATTGAAGCGGTCGCAAAAAGGGCGCGCCGCCGGCACTTGAGCCGACCGAACAAATTGTCGCGCCGCCGCGCGAGCTTGCTCCTGTATGCCCTGATTGGCGAGATTGAGTGGTGAAGTAGTCTCGTCCAGCAAGACCCAGCCGCGCGGCCATTCGTAAGTCCGTTGCATCTCATCGAGCGGGACCGCGATAGGGTCGCAGACGATATTCGGATCGACTTGGAGAGCCGAGACAACTTGATCCTTGCTCTTCTTCTTCTACCGACAAACCGCGATACATTGGTTCGTGCACCGGGATTTCACTTCGCTGACTTCTCGATGCGGCGTAGCCGTTCGACCTGCATGTTCGCAAGAAATGGCACCAGTGGATGCGTGCCCATCTTCACGATCGTCGGTAGATCGAGCTTGACCAGAGCTTCGCGTTGGTCCGGCGGCAGCTGAAATTTGTCGGCGAAGGACGGCGCATCCGCCATAAATTGCGCGCGCAATTCGGCGTCATGGGCGAGTCCGTGCAGCGCCGAGGTGAGTTCCACGAGCTCGGGCTTGATTGCAGGGTAGTGTGCAGCGTACTCGGCCTCGGTATGGCCACTCGTCCAGCCGAGTGAAGCGTAGTCGTGATGCCAACTCGGGTCCATGGACACGATGTCAGGCTTGCGTTCTCCCAATGCCCCGGCCGCGCAGGCCCAGCAACGCAATTCGATATTGCCAGTATCATCCAGCTCAGTTTCGTCGTAGCCGATCAAGGATTTCAGATTCCCGGCCTTTAGCTTTTCCAACACGGTCTTGTCCCAAGAAAGCTCTGGATTGGAATAGCGGTCGGTGCCAGGGAAGTGCGACATGCCACCGCTTGAGAGTATGACCGTCTTCAGCCCAAGTGTGGTGACTGTGCGGGCAACGGCCTGGCCAAAGGCGTAGCATCGTTCCATGGTCGGCTGGGGCGGGAGATAGGCATTGACGTAGATCGGCAGCACCGGATCGGTGTGGCCAATATGGGTGAGCGGAATGCCTATGGCATAATCGATTTTGGCCGTGCTGCTGAAAGCAGGATCGAAATTCTGTCGGTAGAGATCGCGGACGATCTCAAAGCCGATCTCGCTTGGAACCTTCCAATGAAACTTCCGGCCGGCGAAAGTTCCTGAGGCTTCGCCGCCGACATGAACAGTAAAGGGCGGTGCGGTGTGATGAAAGAACTGCTCAGCGTGATCGTTAGAGAAGATAATCCAGAGATCGGGGTTCAGCCCACGCAGCTTTTCTCCTATATCGGCGGCGACATTGCGCACGGCCTGGATGACCTGTTTGTCTTCTGTATCCGGCATGGTGAAAAATTGCGGTGCATGTGGCAGCATCGCTCCACCGACGATCGTGCTTTTCATCAGGGATCCCTTTCGTGATCAATAGTCCGGCTCGCTAGGTTGTTAAGCCCCGGCTTAACGGCAGCGTCGCAATCCACCAGATCGATACGCGTAGGCCTTCTTGATCTGTTACTCCGCTGCCTGGTGGGCGCGGCTCTCTAGCTCCGTGTTGACGAGTTGCCGCGGCGACGCGGTTTCCTCCAGCATACCCCAGCTTCTAAGCCAGTCGTAGGTCCGCTGCATCTCGTCAAGCGGGATTGGTGCGCGATTACAAACCACTAACCGGCTCTCGCGCAAATCCTGCGGCTTCAATGCGGCCACTTCAACAATTAGCTACCTGCGTTCGGCTACCTGAATTCTGCCTCTTGGTCGGGCCGCAACCCGCGGAAGCGCGGCACCGCTCGATATCGACCGCTACCCTCGAGCTACTGATTAGCCCGCGAAACAGGTCACATATTTGCGGTTATGCGATTTAATTTGGAAGTAGCGTGATTTAGGCGGATTGCTCACGTAGCGCGCTGATCGGCTGCCCTTATTTTATGCGTCGTGCCTGCGCCGAAGCCGAATGCGGGTGGACGCAGGCGAAGAGGCCGTCAAGTAACTCGCTTTCCTCTGGCTGCCAGGGTTTGGCAGCGTTTGGTATTCAAATTGCAGGCCACCTCGCGGCAGAATTTCATTCGAGGTGGACATGATCTTCCCGGGTCGTTTGACGTCTAATCTGTTGCTAAGCTCGATCTTGGCCATGGTTTTGGCCATGCCGCGCCTTGCGGCAGCTGAATCGGTGCTACGCGTGGCCATGACGGCGGGCGATATCCCGATTACCATCGGCCAGGCCGATCAAGGCTATGAGGGCTTCCGCTTCGTCAGTTTGAGTCTCTATGACTGCCTGGTTGAGTGGGATCTGTCTTCGGCGGACAGGCCCTCTGGCATCGTGCCGGGTCTGGCAACCTCCTGGGAAGTCGATCCTCAAGACAAGTCGCGCTGGATCTTTCACCTGCGCAAGGGCGTCAAATGGCATGACGGTACGGAGTTCAACGCCGATGACGTGGTGTGGAATTTCGAGCGGCTGTGGAACAAGGACGCGCCGCAATACAATGCGCAGCAGCATTCGGACGCCGCCTCGCGCTTCGTCGATTTCAAGAGCATCGAAAAAATCGATGACTATACGGTCGCCATCACCACCACCGACGGCGCGTCGCTCGTACCCTACAATCTCGGCTACATCGCCATGGTCAGCCGGACGCAATATCTGAAACTCAATGGCGGCTGGCCGGCCTACGCCAAGGCGCCAATCGGAACCGGGCCTTATCGCTTCGACAAAGTGGTGCCGGGCGAGCGCATGGAGCTCGTCAAGAACACCGACTATTGGAACAAAGACCGCATCCCAAAACACGACAGGCTCGTGCTCTATCCGATGCCGGAAGCGACGACCCGCGCATCCGCCTTGCTGTCGGGTCAGGTCAACTGGATCGAGGCGCCGCCGCCTGACATGGTGCCGAAGCTGAAATCGGCGGGGTTCAACGTCGTCACCAATGCCTATCCCCATATGTGGGCTTATGAGTTGAGCTTCCGCGACGGCTCGCCGTGGCGCGACATCCGCGTGCGCAAGGCGGCCAATCTTGCAGTCGACCGTGCCGGGCTGAAGGCGCTGCTCGGCGGCATGATGATCGAATCCTACGGCGTGGTGCCCAAGGATAACCCCTGGTACGGCAAGCCGAGCTTCGACATCAAATTCGATCCCGAAGCCGCCAAGGCGCTGATGAAAGAGGCGGGCTACGGCCCCGATCATCCAGCCAAAGTGACGATCGCCATCTCGCCCTCGGGTTCGGGTCAGATGCAGCCTCTGCCGATGAACGAATTCGTGCAGCAGAACCTTGCGGCGGTCGGCTTCGAGGTGAATTTCGCCGTCAAGGACTGGAACACGCTCATCGGTGTGATGCGTAAAGGCGTGAGCGATCCGTCCGCCGTCGCAGACAATATCGAGGGCATCAATTTCAGCCGCACCACGCAGGATCCCTACAGCGCGATCTGCCGGTTCTCCATGACCAGCCAGATCACGCCCAAGGGCTCGAATTGGGGCGGCTTTTCAGACCCGGCGATCGACAAGGTCTGCGACCAGGCGATGACTGAATTCGATCCTGCGAAACAGACCGAGCTCTTCGCCAAGGCGCATGCGATGATGGTGGACCAGGCGATGATGGTCTGGATCGCGCATGACGTGAATCCGCGCGCGCTCAGTCCCAAGCTCAAAGGCTTCGTCCAGGCGAAGAACTGGTTTCAGGATCTGACGCCGGTGGTGGTCGAGCCTTGATGCTCTATGTCCTGCGCCGCATCCTTTACACCGTGCCGATTGCGCTGAGCGTCACGGTTATCTGCTTTCTGCTCGTCCATATCGCGCCGGGCGATCCCTTGCAGATGATGCTGCCGGACAATGCCACGCCCGAGGCCGCAGCCGAGCTGAAAGCGAAATACGGCTTGGACAAGCCTCTACCGGTGCAATACTTGGTCTGGCTCGGCCATGTCGCGCACGGCGATCTCGGCACGTCGATCAGCACCGGCCGCGCCGTCGCCGACCAATTGTCGGCCGCCATCGGCAACACGGCGATCATCGCCACGGGCGGTGCGGTGGTGGGCTTCCTGATGGGCGTGGGGCTCGGGCTCGTCGCCGGCCTTTGCGCCGATACATTTATCGATCGCGGCGCGACCACGATCGCCATCGCCGCGATCAGCGTGCCGCATTACTGGCTCGCCATCGTCATGACGATCATATTCGCGGTTGAGCTCAATTGGCTGCCGGCGATCGGCATCGGGCCGGGCGGCATCAGCCCGTCTTGGGAGGATCTGAGCCACATCGTGCTCCCGGTCCTCACGCTTTCGCTTATCCCCATGGGCATCGTCGCGCGGACGGTGCGCGGCAAGGTGGTGGAGCTCATGACCATGGAATTCATCCAGACGCTGCGGGCAAAAGGGTTGAAGCCCTTGGGCATCTTGCGCCACGTCGTGAAGAATGCGGCGCCCAGCGTCATGGCCGTGATGGGGCTGCAGCTCGGCTATCTGTTCGGCGGCTCGATCCTGGTCGAGACCGTATTCAACTGGCCAGGCGTCGGCTTTCTGATGAGCAATGCCATCTTGCGTCGCGACATGCCGATGCTGCAAGGCGCGATTCTGATGCTGGCGCTGTTGTTCGTCGCGCTCAACCTGATTGTCGACTTGTTGCAGACGACGATCGATCCGCGCATTCGGCGGCGCGGATAAGAGCGGCCATGGTGGATGTTTCGCTCAGCACGGCGCTTACGGTGACGGATGAACACGCTGTTCTGCCGAGCCGATCGCGCGGTTATTGGGCGACCGTGCGGCGGAATTTGCGGCGTGATCCGCGCGCCGTCGGCAGCGGCATCGTTCTGCTCTTGCTCGTGATCGGCGTCGTGGGCGCGCCGCTGATAGCGCCGGCCGATCCGTACCATGCGAGCATCCTTGCGCGCCTGAAGCCGATCGGCACACCCGGACATCTGCTCGGCACCGACGAACTCGGCCGCGACATGCTGAGCCGTCTGCTTTACGGCGGCCAAAGCACATTCCTCATGGGCGTCGCGCCGGTGCTGATCGCTTTCCTGATCGGCGGCACGCTTGGCTTGGTCGCGGGCTGTGCCGGCGGCGCGATCAACATGATGATCATGCGCGCGATGGACGTGCTCTACGCCTTTCCCTCGGTGCTGCTGGCGGTCGCTTTGTCCGGCGCGCTCGGCAGCGGCATCGGTAATGCCATGCTGGCCTTGACGCTCGTCTTCATCGCGCCGATTGCACGCGTCGCCGAGAGCGCCGCGACCGAGATCAGCCATCTCGATTTCGTCGACGCGGCACGCGCCAGTGGTGCTTCGGCCGTCACGGTCGTGCGGGTCCACGTGCTGGGCCACGTCCTGGGGCCCGTCATCGTCTATGCCAGCAGCCTTTCCAGCCTCGGCATCGTGCTGGCCGCCGGTCTGAGCTTTCTCGGTCTTGGCGTCATCCCGCCGCGGCCCGATTGGGGCCTGATGCTGTCGACGCTGCGGCAATCGATCTATATCCAGCCGATGGTTGCGGCCCTGCCGGGGGTCCTGATCTTCGTTACCTCGATCAGCCTTAATATGCTGAGCGACGCGCTCCGCGATGCCATGATGGTGAAGAAATGAGTTTTGCCGCGGCCGACAGTCGCGATCGCGGCGGCAAGGCGCAGCCGATGCTGATCGCGCGCGCGCTCAAGAAATATTTCCCGGTGCGCGGCGGCGGCTTTCTGAGGCGCTCCCATCTGCACGCCGTGGACGATGTGTCGTTCAGCCTCGGCAAAGGCGAGACCATCGGCATCGTCGGTGAATCCGGCTGCGGCAAGTCGACCTTGGCGCGGGTCGTGCTCAATCTCATCCGCCGCGATGCCGGCGAGCTGATCTTCGACGGCGAAGCGGTCGGCGCCAGCGACGGCATCACGTCGCGGGAGCTGCGTAAATCGGCGCAGATGGTGTTCCAGGACTCGCACGCCTCGCTCAATCCGCGCTTGAGCATCGAGGACACGCTTGCCTTCGGGCCGATGGTGCATGGCACGAAACGGCGCGAGGCCGCCGCGCGGGCGCTTCATCTTCTGAATCTGGTCGGGCTCGACCCGCGCCGTCATGCCGCCTGTTATCCGCACGAGCTGTCGGGCGGCCAGCGGCAGCGCGTCAATATTGCGCGCGCGCTCAGCCTCGAGCCGCGGCTGGTCGTCATGGACGAACCGGTCTCGGCGCTCGACAAATCCGTCGAAGCCCAGGTATTGAACCTGTTGATCGATCTGCGCCAGCGTCTGTCGCTCACCTATCTTTTCATCTCGCACGATCTCAACGTCGTCCGCTTTATCTCGGATCGTGTCATGGTCATGTATCTGGGCCGGATCGTCGAGATCGGCGCGGCGGACACTGTGTTCCACCGCGCGGCCCATCCTTACACGCAAGGGCTCTTGGCGTCGCGTCTCTCTCTGGACCCGGACAAACGCATCGCGGCGCCGCCGTTGAGCGGTGACCCGCCGAGCCCGATCGATCCGGCGGCCGGCTGCCGCTTCGCCGGTCGCTGCCCCTTCGTCGAGGAGGTGTGCCGGGTCGTCACCCCGAATCTGGTTGACCGCGATGACAAGACCCACAGCGTCGCCTGCCATATGGCCGATGCCGCCTCGTCGCACAGCCGAGCGGGGAACGCATGATGGCGGCGATGCAGACCTTGTCCCGCATCGATCTCCCGGCTGAGCCGCTGGTCGATGTCGAAAACCTCAGCGTGACGTTCCGCCGCGACGGCCGCGCCATCCCGGTCGTGCGCGATCTGTCCTTCAGCCTGGAAGCCGGCAAGGTTCTTAGCATTATCGGCGAGTCCGGCTCCGGCAAGAGCGTGACCTTGCGTGCAGTCATGCGGCTCCTTGGCAAATCCGCCCAGCTTCAGGGCCGCGTCAACCTGGCGGGTCACGACATGCTGGCGCTGCCCGAGCGCAAGCTCTCGGAGTTGCGTGGCGCGCTGGTCGCGATGATCTTTCAGGAACCGATGACCGCTTTCGATCCGGTCTACACGATTGGCCAGCAGATCGGGGAAACGCTGCGACGGCACAAGGGCATGGACGCGCGTGCGGCGCGAGCGCGAGCTAAAGAGCTGCTTGATCTCGTGCAAATTCCGCGCGCTGAGACGCGGCTCGATGCCTATCCGCATGAACTCTCGGGCGGCCTGCGGCAGCGGGCGATGATCGCGCTCGCGCTGTCCTGCCGGCCAGCGCTATTGCTTGCCGACGAACCGACTACCGCGCTCGACGCTACGGTGCAAATCCAGATCCTGCTGCTGTTGCGATCCTTGCAGCGCGAACTCGGCATGGCGATGATCTTCGTGACCCACGATCTGTCGGTGGCGGCCGAGATCGCCGACGATGTCGCGGTGATGTATGCCGGACGCTTCGTCGAGACCGGACCGGTCAGCGATCTGCTGCGCCGGCCGCGCCATCCCTATACGGCGGGACTGATGGCGTCCTCGGTCGGCGACAAGCCGCCCGGCGCGCATCTTAATGCCATTCCCGGCCAGCCGCCGGACCCGGCTTCGGCCTTGCCTGGTTGCAGTTTCGCGCCGCGCTGCGCGCTTGCGAGCGAGGCCTGTCTCGTCAGATTGCCGCCCGAGCTTTGGATCACCCCGCAAAATGCCGTGCGCTGCATCCACGCCATTCCGTCATGATATCTTTGAGCAAGAGGAGAAGTAGCCATGCATAAGCTGGACGTACCGCAATCTGTCATCGACAGGGTCGTTGCCCGCCGCGGCAAAGAACATGTCTATGAGGATATCGATCCCGCCAAGACGGCGCTGGTGGTGGTCGATCTGCAGAACGCCTTCATGATGCCCGGCGTCGCGCATTCCGAGTGCAAGATGGCGCCGAAGATCGTGCCGAACGTCAACCGCCTGGCGCAGGCAGTGCGGGCGACCGGCGGCAAAGTGGTATGGATCCAGACTGCCTTCACTGAGGAATCGCTCGAAACCTGGTCGGTGTTACACGGCATGGCCCTGCCGGCGCGAACCGAGAAGCGCATCGAGGCGCTGTCGCGCGGCAGCAAGGGCTATGAGCTGTGGGCCGAACTCGAAGTGAAGCCGGAAGATCTTATCGTCGAGAAGCTGCGCTTCAGCGCCTTCATCCAGGGCTCCTCGAATTTGGCCGAAGTGCTGCGCGCGCACGGTCTCGATACGGTGCTTATCACCGGCACCGTCACCAGCGTGTGCTGCGAATCGACGGCGCGCGACGCCATGATGCTGAACTTCAAGACGATCATGGTGACCGACGGCAATGCGGCGCCGACCGACGAGGACCACAACGGCGCGCTGATTGGCTTCTACCTGACCTTCGGCGACATCATGTCGACCGACATGCTGATCTCCTGCCTCGAGCGCAACGCGAAAAGGCTCGCGGCGGAATAGCGTGTTCAGGGATGGCAGAACAAAGTGGCTGAGGTTAGCTTCGGCTCAAGCGGTTCGTGATCAAAGCTCCCGCGTTCGTAAGAAGGAGTGCCTGGCGGTCTCATGATTTTTCTTCCGCTGCCGCGCGGTACGCCGAGATAATCTCCGAACCGGTCGCAAACCACACCTTGTCGTGTCCGCCAATGTATTGCAGCGCCTTGTCGAGATAGCGAATGCGATGCGGTGTGCCGATGAGGAACGGATGCAGCGCGATCCCCATGACCCGTGGGCAGCGAGCACCCTCGTCATAAAGAACGTCAAAGGCGTCGCAAATTCTCTGCTGGAAGTCGGCTATGCTGATCGATGGCGCGTTGAACAACGGCATGTCGTTGAGTTCGATGGTGTAGGGAATGCTGTAGAGCCCATTGTTCATGCGATAGGGTAGGTCGTCGTTGACCCAGTCGCAGGTATATTCGACACCATTTTTGCAAAGCAAATCGATTGTATTCCAGGTTTCCGTCAGGCCGGGCCCCAGCCAGCCGCGCATCCTTTGACCGTGATCTTCGATGATTGCGCGCGTTTCGGCGACGACTTTTGCTTCCTGCTCGATGGGCAGGCCGGTAAGCATCACCGAGTTGGTCAGACCGTGACCCATCAATTCCCAGTGCAGGTCGGCGCAGGCTTTCATGATACGCGGATAAAAACGTCCGACTTCGCCATTGAGGGCGACTGTCCCACGCACGTTATGCCTTCCGAGCACATCCATGATGCGCCAGATGCCGACACGATTCCCATAGTCCCGACGCGAATAATTGCGAATGTCGGGGGCGCCGGTGCCAATCTCGACATGAAAGTGCTCAATATTCGGAATGATCCAGACGGCCACCCTGGCGCCATTCGGCCAAGCAAAAGACGGGTGGTCAACGATCGCCCGATAACTGAAAGGCTGGAAAGCTTCGATCTCGCTCACAATGCAACCCCTTCTGGAAACGCTTCCGTTTTCGTCCGGTGTGAAAGCTGAGGTGGGATTCGGTTGATGAACGTGGGCAGCCCGTCCATCATCGGATGAAAATGCAGCATCAGCAACTCGACGACGGCTGCGCTATATTGATCGTTGCGATCAACAACGAGTTCCGGTGTGTCGACGAAGCCGCACCGAGCAGCACGTGCACCAGCCGGTTGGTGCACCAAAGGCCTCAAGGGCCCCCGGCCGACGTGATCAACCACGGCTACGTCGCCAATGCGCGTCGCTCCAATGCACAATTAGGTTTCAGCAAGGCTGCCATCAAACTGCGGCTCGGCGCCTTTGCTGGCTTTTCTTTGCCTGATGCATAGGCGGTTGCCTGCCGGATGGCCGACCGAATGGCATATCCGCAGGTTTTTACCATCGAAATTGACTGGCATGCATTTTGCTCGGCTATACGCAGCTTTCGATCGTTTTTTCCCGGAGTGGCGCGTATGCAGCTCGGTGTTTTCCTTCCGATCGGCAACAATGGCTGGCTCGTCTCCACGACCTCTCCGCAATACATGCCGACGTTCGACCTCAACCGCACCGTCGTGGAAAAGGCAGAGCGGTTCGGTTTCGATTTTGCGTTGTCGATGATCAAGCTGCACGGCTATGGCGGCGCGTCGCAATATTGGGATTACAATCTGGAATCCTTCACGCTGATGGCGGGCCTCGCCGCAGTGACGAGCCGCATCCAGCTGCTCGCTTCGGTCGCGGTGCTGACCATGCCGCCGCCGGTCGCCGCGCGCATGGCGGTGACGATCGACTCGATCTCTCATGGCCGCTTCGGCGTGAACATTGTCTCGGGATGGCAGCGCGCCGAATACACGCAGATGGGCATTTGGCCGGGCGCCGAACATTACAAGCAGCGCTACGTATATTGCGCCGAATACGTCACCATCATGCGCGAGCTGTTGGCGACCGGCCGCTCCGACTTCAAGGGCAGCTTCTTCCAGATGGACGATTGCCGCCTCGGCCCGTTGCCGCAGGCGCCGATTAAGATCGTCGGCGCGGCGCAGAGCGACAACGGCACCAGATTTGCCGCCGAGTATTGCGACTACAATTTCTGCGCCAGTTTCGGCATCAACGAACCGACCAAGTTCGCGCCGAGTGTCGCGCGTCTCGTCGACGCGAGCAAGAAGACCGGACGCGATGTCGGCGCCCTGATCCTGATGATGGTGATCGCCGATGAGACCGACCAGGCCGCCATGGCGAAATGGGAACATTACAAAGCCGGCACTGATCTGGAAGCGATCGCCTGGCGGGACGCGCAAGCGGAGGACGATCCCAACAAGGATCCCTTGGCCCAGCCCAATCGCTACAGGACCAGCGGCCACAACAAGCTGCCGACCACCCAGGGTGTCCTGATCGGGTCCTACGCATCCGTCGCCCGCATGCTCGATCAGGTCGCGGAAGTTCCCGGCGTGCGCGGCGTCATGCTGACCTTCGACGATTTCGTGATCGGTATGGAGCAGTTCGGAACCCGCATCCAGCCTTTAATGGCGAGCCGGAGCGCGATCGGAAGAGCCGCATAGAGTTCTTCGGCCGAGAGCTTGGATGACAACAGAGTCGTATGGAGATTCCCCGCCGGGATTCACCGCAAGGACATGACAGCCATGCCAGCGAACACGACAACGAACGACACGACACGAGGCGGCACGATCCATAGCAGAAAGGGCCGCAAGCGCAATCGCGGCCTGTCGCGGCGCAGCTTGCTGCGCGGCGCCGCGGCCGCGACCGGCCTGGTCGGCATCAAGGGCTTTCCGACGGTCTGGGCGCAGAACATCAAGGAGGTGACGCTGCTTCACGCCGGGCCGCCGGTCTCCGCCATTCAGCAGATCGCCGATCAGGCGACGAAGGATCTCGGCTTCACGATCAAGATGCAGCTGGTGCAGAGCGCGGATATGCTCAACCGCCTGCTCTCGCAATCGAGCTCCATGGATGTCGCCGACATCAGCATCCCGTATTTGAAATATCTTGTCGGCCGCAACGTCCTGCAGGCGGTCCCAGTGAGCAAATACAAATACTGGAGCCAGACGATCCCGCTGTTCACCAAGGGCGAATATCCGGATGGCCGCAAGGTGTCGCTGCAAGGGACGGCGCCATTCTCGGTTCAGTTTGCGACGGGTCCCGACGGGCAGAAATTCGCCGACGGCCCATCCGAATGGCTGACCGGAATTCCCACCTTCACCAACGCCGATACGCTCGGTATCAGGCCCGACCTGACCGGCCGGCCGGTGACCAGCTGGGCGGATCTGATCAGCCCGGACTTCAAAGGCAAGGCCGCCTTGCAGGACAATCCGGCTATCGGCGTCATCGACGTCGCGATGGCGGTCGAAGCGCGCGGGGACCTGAAATATGCCAACAAAGGCAATATGACCCGCGACGAGATCGACAAGACCGTCGCCCTGATGATGGACATCAAGAAATCCGGCCAGTTCCGCTCATTCTGGGCGAGCTTCGATCAATCGGTCAACCTGATGGCGTCGGGCGAAGTGGTGATCCAGTCGATGTGGTCGCCGGCAGTCACTGCGGTCCGCACGCGCGGCATTCCCTGCACCTTCCAGCCGCTGAAAGAGGGCTACCGCGGCTGGGGCTACCTGCTCGCGCCGATGCAGCAACTGACCGGGCTCAAGCTCGACTGCTTCTACGAATATATGAACTGGTACATGTCCGGCTTCCCCGGCGCTGTCATCGCCCGCGAAGGCTATTATTCGCCGGTGCCCGACACCGCCAAGAAATTCCTGACGCAGGCCGAGTGGGACTACTGGTATGACGGCAAGCCCGCCGCCACCGACATCACCGATCCCTTCGGCAAGCTGATGGAGAAAGCGGGGCGCACGCGCGACGGCGGCACATTCTGGGAGCGCATGGGCAATATCGCGGTATGGAACGCGGTGATGGACGAGGACCGTTATCTGACCCGCCGCTGGAACGAATTCATCACATCGTGACGACCTCCGAGGGAACCGCAGAAGCCGGACGCGAGCTGCGGCAATTGAAGCTGCCAGCGTTGCGATTGCCGCCGCAAGCGGTGTCGTGGCTGCAGGTGTCTCCGCTCGCGCTCGTGCTGGTCGTCCTGTTCGCTTTGCCGACAGTGCTTTTTCTCGTCGTCAGCTTCTTCGATTATGACCGGACCGGAATCTATCCGGCGTTCATCTTCGACAATTACCGCGATTTGCTCACAACGCCGGCGACAATCCGGGTTTATGTCAGCTCGTTGCGTTTTGCCGCGATCGTCTGGGCCATCACGCTGGTGCTCGGCTTCTTTATCGCCCATTTCCTCATATTCCACATTCGCACCGGCATCACGCGCGCTGTCCTTTTTCTTCTCTGCGCGATTCCGTTCTTGACCTCCGGGATCATCCGCACGATCGCATGGATTCCCTTCCTTGGACGTAACGGGGCCTTCAATCAGATATTGATCAAGCTCAACGTCATCTCGCATCCGCTGGATTTCCTGTTGTTCTCCGATTTTGCCGTCATCGTCACCTATGTGCACCTGTTCACGCTGCTGATGGTAGGGCCGATCGCCAACGCGATGTCGAAGATCGATCCGGCGCTGCTCGAGGCGGCCCGCGACGCCGGCGCCAGCCGTTTCCGCACTATCGTGGACGTGATCATCCCGCTATCAAAGACCGGGATCGCGCTCGGCTCGCTGCTCGTGTTCACGCAGGTGATGGGCGATTATTTCGTCGTGAAGACGATGAGCGGAGGCCAGAGCGCTTCCATCGTGTCGGCGCTGTCGACCGAGATCCAGGCCATGCAGTACCCGCCGGCATCGGCAAACGCCATGGTGCTGGTCATCTTCGTCGCCATCATGGTGGCGGGCATGATGCGCGTGGTCGATGTCCGCAAGGAATTGGCGAGCTAGGAGACGCACAGTGGCAACGGCACCGCAGGGCTACGCTCCGGGTTCCGACGCCGCGCGGCCGTGGACCTTCTATGCGCTGGCGACGCTGTTCGGCCTCTTCCTGCTGTTTCTCTACGGACCCATGATCGTGATCTATGTCCTGTCGTTCCAGGGACCGAACGGCGGCGTCACCTTTCCGATGGTCGGCACGTCTCTCGTCTGGTTCCAGAACGTTTTTCGGCCGGACCTAAACGCCAATATTCCGGCTTCCTTCGAGCGATCGCTGGCCCTGGCCGCGGTGGTGAGCGTGCTCACGGTGGCGATCTCGGTGGCGGCCGCTCTCGGCTTCCGCCGACGATTTCCTGGCGCCGGCGTGCTTTTCTATCTTGCCGTCGCCAGTCTCGTGATGCCGGGCCTTTTGGTGGGTTTCGGCATCGGGCTCGGTTTCCAGGTCCTCGGTATCCCGGGCGGCCTGTTCACGTCAGCCCTCGGTGCGCAGCTTACTTGGACCTTGCCGTTCGGTCTCTTCACCATGTTCGCCGTCGTCAATCGCTTCAATCGCAGTTACGAAGAGGCGGCGAACGATCTCGGCGCCAGCGGCTGGCAGCGGCTGATCTACGTCACTCTGCCGATCCTCCTGCCGGGCATTCTCGGCGTCGCCATGGGCGCCTTCACGCTGTCCTATGATGAATATGCGCGCACGACGCTTGCGATCGGCAGCAAGAACACGCTGCCGCTCGAGATTTACGCGCTGCTCTCGAGCGACACCTCGCCGATGTTGTTCGCGCTCGGGACGCTAACCACCGCGCTGTCCTTCGCGATCATTGGCGTGACGCTCTTGGGGATTCGCCACATCCAGCGCCGCCGCGCCGCGGCGGTGCCGCTGCCTGACGTCTTATCATAAGGTTTTCCGCACAGGAGGTGATGTGGTCCCCAGCTACGACGTAGAGCTCGTTGCCGTCACCAAGCGCTATGGCGCGACGATTGCGGTGGATCGAATTTCGTTGCGTGTCCCGCGCGCAAGCTATTGCTGCCTGCTCGGACCGAGCGGCTGCGGCAAGACCAGCATCCTGCGGATGATCGCCGGGCACGAGGCGGTCACCGAGGGAGACATTTTGATCGGCAACAAGAACGTCACGGACTTCCCTTCGGTGAAGCGGGGCACCGCCATGATGTTCCAAAGTTACGCGCTGTTCCCGCATCTCACTTGCCTCGACAACGTGGCTTTCAGTTTGAAGATGCGTGGCGTTGCGAAAGCCGAGCGGTGGGCGCGGGCGCTCGAGTTTCTGGCGCTGGTGCGGATGGAAGCGTTCGCCCACAGGCTGCCCTCGCAACTCTCCGGCGGACAACAGCAGCGCGTCGCGCTGGCGCGGGCGCTGATCACCAAGCCGCGCGTGCTGCTCCTCGATGAGCCGCTGTCGGCGCTCGATCCTTTCCTGCGCGGGCGGATGCGCGAGGAACTGAAAAGGCTGCAGCACGAGCTTGCCATCAGCTTCATCCATGTCACCCACAGTCAGGAAGAAGCGATGGCGCTGGCCGATCTCATGGTGGTGATGGAAGACGGCCATATTCGCCAGGCTGGTGCTCCCCGCGATGTATTCGAGCGTCCGCAAAGCGCTTTCGTCGCCCGCTTCATTGGTGGACATAATGTATTGCCGGGCGAACGTGGACTGATCGCGGTTCGGACGGACCGCTGCAGGCTCAAGGAAGCCGCGAACGGGCAGCCGCACCTCTCGGGCCGCGTCGCGGCCGTTGAATACCAAGGTCCTGTGGTACGGGTCGTGCTAGAGACGGACCAAGGGGAGGGGGCGACGGCGCTGGTGCCGGACAGCTCATTCTATGCAAGGCCAGTGCAGGCCGGCGATCCGGCGACTCTGGTCTGGTCCACCGACGATGCGCACCGTCTAATGGATGTGTAAGCGCACAACCCGGTCTTAGGCGATAAGCTTGTCACGCTCCTCTACTTGCCACAAGCGGAACCAGATGTCCGGATCTTTGCGGAATTCGTAGGCAAAACGCACGGCCATGTGGTTATCACCCAAGCATCCCAATCAGTTGGTCCATACATTGACGGCGGCGTGCTCCCCTCCGACCCAGCGCAAGACAATAGCTGTCCATGAGCGCGACGGTTGAGGCCGCCATGAGCCAGCATGCCCGCCTTCCGGATTGGTCATCGCTCTCGGAGCGCGATCGCCCAGCGGCGATAAAGGAGTGCTGCGAGCGCTTGGGCCGTGACGGTCAACGCCTGCGAGCAGTTGCTGGCTTCTGCGGGCCCGCTGCTCAGCGCGACGGCGTGCTCGGCGGCATGCCCTATGTCGCTAAGGATATGATCGCTACGGGCGAAGAGGACCCAAGTTGGGGTTGCGTCCGACCGCTGCTGAAGAACGCTTCAATTGCTCCAGTGATTTCCCGGCTCGCTCATGCTGGCGCGTCGCTCATCGGTAGAGCTGAAATGACGGAGCTTGCTTACGAGCCGTCCGGTATCAACGCGTCGCGGGGCGCCGTGCTCAATCCCTGGAATTTTGATTATGTGCCGGGCGGGTCGTCGAGCGGCTCCGCTGCACTCGTTGCGGCCGGGTGTTGCTATGCCGCTCTTGGGTCCGACACCGGCGGTTCGGTGCGGATCCCAGCCCATTGCTGCGGTGTCACAGGGCTCAAGCCGAGCCAGGGTAAGATTCCTTTGGAAGGCGCAATGCCTCTGGCGCCGAGCCTCGACACGATCGGTCTATTGGCGCGAAGCGCGGCAGACTTGGCGATGTTGTGGCAAGGTCTGCTCGAAGAAACGATACCTTCCATGGATGTGGTCCCTGTCACCGTGCTTGCCGACGCTTTCGCGGAGAGCGACGTCGAGGTTGCGCAGATTTGTCTTGCCGCGGTGAGCGTCTTGCGCCGGCTCGGCATGCGTGTTGACGAGTGCGCGGGCTTTCCGGGCGAGGCCGATCGGAATTGCCTTCTGGTGATGCAGGCCGAAGCGGCACGTATGCACAGCGCGCGCTTGGACGACGAGCGGATCGACCCGGTCTTGCGCAAACGACTCGGTAAGGGTTGCGCGATCAGCGACGATGAACTTGCGGTCGCGCTCGACGCGCGCGCGAATCTACGCAATCAATTTCTGGCCGATCAATTCGGCGACGGCGCCGTAGTGGCCCTTCCGGTGATGCCAATCAAAACGCCGCCCGTCGCCGAAGCCGATCCGTCATCGCCGGCATTCACGGCGCGCACGCTCTATGCGCTCAGCCGGTTCACTCGTTTTGCCAACTACTTCGATCTGCCTGCATTGGCTGTTCCGGCTGGCTTTGACAGCCAAAGCATGCCTGTCAGTCTGCAACTGGTCGGACGCCCGGGCTGCGAGTCGCTCCTGCTTGCCATTGGCATGACACTGCAGGCCGAGACCGACTGGCATGGCCGCGTGCCCGACGCGATTGCCGCTGGCTCTGCCGTGGAAAAAGGACTGGTTGCGTAATGCAGATGCAGGCGTCAGCTCTTGCCAAATTGCGAGTCCTCGATTTGACGCGTGTGCGGGCAGGCCCGACCTGTTGTCGGATTTTTGCTGACTTTGGCGCTGACGTCATCAAGATCGAAGCCCCTGCGGGCGTCGATCCCAACGAAGGCATCAGCGGCCCCCGCGACGGTTCCGATATGAAGAACCTTCACCGCAACAAGCGGTCCATCACGCTCAATCTCAAGACACCGGCCGGGCTGGCGGTGTTCAAACGTCTCGTAGAGACGGCAGATGTCGTCGTCGAGAATTTCCGTCCGGATGTGAAGCATCGCCTTGGTATCGGCTACGATGATCTCAAAGCGATCAATCCGCGCATCATTCTCGCGTCTATTTCCGGGTTTGGCGAGACCGGTCCTTACCGCACACGCGCCGGCTTCGATCAGATTGCCCAAGGCATGGGTGGCCTGATGTGGGTGACCGGACTGCCGGAGCAAGGACCGGTTCGTGCGGGCATCGCGATCGCAAACTCGTCGGCCGGCCTGTACGCCGCGATTGGTATTCTTGTGGCGCTCGCGGAACGGGAGCGGTCCGGCGAGGGGCAGTGGGTGCGTGCATCGTTGCTTCAGGCTCAGATCGCAATGATGGATTTTCAGGCGGCTCGCTATCTGATCGATGGCGTTGTGCCGCAACAGGCCGGCAACGATCACCCCTATTCGACGCCAATGGGCGTCGTGTGCACCGCCGATGGCTTCATTAACATCGCCGTCGGTGGGCAAGGGCAATGGAAAAGCTTCTGCGCTGCGATCGGACATCCTCAGATGCAGGATGATCCGCGTTATGTAAGCCAAGCTCTTCGGTTGCAGAACAGAAAACAGCTTAATGCGGAACTCGCGGGTATTTTCGCGGCGCGGCCGTCGGCGGATTGGCTTGCGGCGCTCGAGCAAGTCGGCGTGCCCGCAGGACCGATTTATAAAATGAACGAAGTCTTCGACGATCCGCAGGTCAGGCATCTGAGCATTGCGGTACCCGTCGAGACCAAGGACGGCAAGCGCACGATGGTTGTCGGCCAGCCGGTCGAACTTTCACGCACGCCGCCGCAGATCAAGCATTTGCTGCCGGAAGCCGGCGCCGACAACGGTGCCGTACTGAGGGATATCGGGTTCGATGAAACCGAAATTGAGACGCTGCGCCGGGAGCGCGTCATCTAGGCTCTTTTCAAGAACGGGCGGGGAATAGCCGCTTCATGACAGACATTAGAGTTGAGAGTCATTGAGAGAGGATGGATGACGAACCCGCGAATCCCCTATCGGCTTTCTAGCGAGCGTGCCGCGTTGCCTCCCCTGCAGGGCAAGCGGATCCTTGTTCATCTCGTCGTCAATGTCGAACACTGGCAGTTCGACCAGCCGATGCCGCGCACCATAGTAACGCCGCCGCATGGACGGGAGACCGTGCCTGACGTCCCGAATTTCTCCTGGGCCGATTACGGAATGCGCGCAGGTTTACCGCGAATTCTGCAAGCTTTCGCGGCACGAAAACTACCGGCCTCGACGAGCTTCAATGCCGGCGTCATCGAGGCTTATCCACAGGCTGCCGTAGCGATGCCGGCTGGGAATTCATCGGCCACGGCATGCACCAGAAGGCGATCAACCATGTCGACGGCGGGGAGGAGGCTCTGATCCGCGCCTGTCTTGATAAAATTGCCGCGTTTACCGGCAAGCCGGTACGTGGCTGGCTATCGCCGGGTTTACGGGAGACCACCGATACGCCTGACATTCTTAAGCGCGCAGGTATTGATTACGTCTGCGACTGGGTGATCGATGACCGGCCAGCATGGATGCGTACTGCGACGCAGCCTCTCATCGCGATGCCTTACAATCTCGAAGTCAACGACTCGATCATCTATGCAATCGAGCGGCACGCGACCGGCGAAATGGCGCGCCGGCTCGAATTCACCCTGCAGCGCTTCGAGCAAGAATGCCGCGACAGCGCGATTGTGCTAGCCATCGGTCTACATCCACATTTGATCTCGGTGCCCCACCGCATCCACGAACTCGATGGCATGGTCGACCTGCTGACATCGTCAGTGGATGTCGGGTTCTTTACGGGCAGCGAGCTCGCCGACTGGTACAGGTCTCGTCGGCGCCAAAGCAGGTGTGACGTGATCTATGAGACGCGGAGTGCGAAATGGATCTTGAACTCAAAGGTCGTTCCGTCCTCATCACGGGCGCCTCCAAGGGCATCGGTTTGGCCTGCGCGCGGAGCTTTGCGCGCGAAGGGGCAAATGTCGTCATTACAGGCCGTGACGCGAGCCGTCTGTCATCGGCTGCGAGTACACTCAAGACGCTTGGCTCGGGTGCGGCGACATTCGTCGGCGATCTGGGACTCTCGGCCGAACGCGATCGCCTATTTGCTGCGCATTCCGCGGTGGATGTACTGGTCAACAACGCCGGCGCCATTCCAGGAGGCAATCTGCTCGACCTGACGCTGGAACGTTGGACAGAGTCGTGGCAGCTCAAGGTTTTCGGCTATATCCATCTCACCAAGCTTTATCTCGACGCCATGAAACGCCGGAGAAGTGGTGTCATCGTCAACATCATCGGCATGGCCGGGCAGGAGCCGCGTTGGGATTATGTCTGCGGCGCCGTCGGCAATGCCGGGCTGATCGCATTGACCAAAGCCGTCGGCGCCAGGAGCGTTGATTGGAACGTTCGGGTCGTCGGGATCAATCCGGCCGGTACCCGGACCGACCGAATAGAGACCCATTTGCGCAAAAAAGCGCTCGATAGTTTCGGCGACGAAGAGCGTTGGCGGGAAGGCCTCGCCGCATTGCCATTCGGGAGGCTGGCTGAGACTTCGGAGATTGCAGACTTGGCGGTGATGCTGGCCTCGCCCCGCGCTTCCTATCTCAGCGGCACGGTGATCGATGTCGACGCTGGTCAGAGCAACAAGGGATGAGCGTGGACATGCAGAAAGACGCACAGCCGCGGGTGCAGCCTGGCGATCGCCGGTTCCGATGAGAGGTAATTACAGTGGATGCGCTTGGATACCGTAAGAAGATCGGCATCGTCGTGCCGTCGACAAATACGATCGTGGGTCCCGAATGTGAGGATCTCCGACCTCAAGGCGTGACCAATCATGTCGCGCGTCTGACCATCAAGGAACGTCCGATCCAGGCCAATGAGCAGGGCTTCTTGGCCCATGTCCAAGCCATGCGTGAAGGTATTGGTCCGGCAATCGATCAGGTGATGACCTGTGCGCCCGACGCGGTGATCATGGGCGTTGCCATCGAGGCATTTACCGGAGGCGTTGCTGCCGCCGACGCTCTGCAAAAGGAGCTTTCGGACCGCGCCGGTGTCCGGGTTGCGATGGGTTCGACAGCGGCGATCGCAGCGCTCAGGAAGTTCGGCGCGAAACGAATTGCCGTGCTCACTCCGCATCAGCCGAAGGGCGACGAGACGGTGCGGGCCTATCTGATGGAGGCTGGATTCGACGTCGTTCGTCTCCTTGGCCTCAAATGCGCGTCGCCTTTTGCCATCGCCGAAGTCCAGCCGCCGCAATTGCGCAAGGTGCTACGCGAGATCGACGGCGACGATATTGATGCCATTCTCCAGGTCGGCACAAATCTTGCGAATGCCGCAGTGGCCGCGGAAGCGGAGCATTGGCTCAATAAGCCGGTGTTGGCGATGAACGTCATTACCTATTGGGACGCGTTGCGCAATTGCGGCATCGAGGATCGTGTCCACGGACACGGCCGCATTCTCGAAGAGTTCTGATGGCATGAGAGATGCACGTGTCATTATTGTCGGCGCTGGCCCTTCAGGTCTGACAGCGGCGTTGTTTCTGACCAGTGCCGGCGTCCCAGTGACAGTTCTGGAAAGCCGCACGGAAATTTACGAGGACCCGCGCGCGGCAACCTTCCATCCGCCGACCATGGAGATGTTCGAGACGAGCGGCGTGACCCAAAGGTTGCATGATCTCGGCATCGTTTGTCCGCAGTGGCAGTTTCGCGGCCGTGACGAAGGCGTGATCGCCGAGTTCGATCTTGGTCTGCTCGCCGACATGACTCGCTATCCGTATCGGCTACAGTGCGAGCAGCACAAACTCGTCGCGATTTTGGCCGATATCCTGGCAAAGGACAGCCGCTTCACTATCCACTATGGCGCGACGGTCGATGATGTACAGCAGGATGCGTCCGGAGTTACCGTCATTTGTGCCGACGGCGCCATACACAAAGGCGCTTATGTGATCGGAGCCGATGGCGGCCGCAGCGTCGTTCGCAAGTCACAAGACATCGATTTTGCCGGTTTCACCTACGAGGAACGCTTCCTGGTGATCACGACGACGACCGACTTTGAGCAGGAGGGCTTCGCTTATAGCTCCTACGTATCCGACCCGCGTGAGTGGTGCGCGCTGTTCAAAGTCCCAGGCAAAGGACCGCCAGGCCTGTGGCGCGTGGTCTTCCCCACGCCACCGGAAGCAACCGCCGAGGAGTTGCTCGATTTCGTTGCCGCTCAGCACCGGCTGCAAGACTTTATCCCGACCGGTGAACCCTATCCGATCGTCCATACGAATCTTTACACCGTCCATCAGCGTGTTGCCGCGAATTATCGCCGTGGCCGCGTGCTGCTCGCCGGCGACGCGGCGCATGTGAACAATCCGCTCGGTGGCATGGGAATGAATTTCGGTATTCACGACGCCGTCAGTCTCGCCGGTGCGCTGACGCGCGTTCTCGCCGGCGCCTCGGACGATTTGCTCGATCTTTATGATCGCCAGCGCCGACACGTGGCGAACGCTTTTCTGCAGGCCATGACCATACAGAACAAGCGCGTGCTTGAAGAAAAGGATCCACTCAAGCGCCGGCAGCGTCTGGACGAAATGCGCGCGATCGCTGCCGACCGGTCAAAGGCCCGCGACTTTCTCATGCGAACGTCAATGTTCGAAGGATTGCAGGTCGCAAGCCAAGTGATCTGACGGATTGGCGGTGGCCTTTTAATACGAATAGGCTTTGTTTTACGCCCGCGACTGTGAGTTCGAATGTCACCTCACCGGCGACCGGGTGCATGCCTTGCGGCGCATTTGTGGGTAGGCGAGCCTGCTGTGATCAAGTATATGAAATACAACACGAAGAATCGCTATCAGTGGCACTACCTCGGCTAAGATTTCTCCATCATGCCTCACGCCGCATCCGATCAACGTCAGAAGAGTTCGCTGACGTCGACCTATCTGCTGGAAGAGCAGGTCGGGTTTCTGCTGCGCGTTGCGATGCAACGCCATTCGAACATTTTTGCCTCGCAAATCGTCGGCAGCCTGACGGCGCCGCAATTCTCCGCCTTGGTCAAGCTGCTGCAAGTCGGCCCGCTGTCGCAAAACCATCTTGGGCGCCTCATCTATCTCGACGTCGCCACCATCAAAGGTGTTGTTGAGCGGCTGCGCGTGCGGGGCCTTGTGACGTCAAAAGCCGATCCGCGCGATGGCCGCCGGCATACGATCGCGCTCACCACCGCCGGCCGCCGGATGGTCGAGGCGGCCATTCCCGCGGCGATGAAGATCACGCAGAAAACGCTCGGCCCGCTATCGGAAAAAGAGCAGGTGACGCTTATGCAGCTTCTTAAAAAGCTCGGATGAGGAGGCGGTTGAAACGCGTAAGCGGTTCACAACGCCAAATACGCATCGCGAATATCAGGTCTCACGTCGAACTCGGCCACCGATCCCGAGAAGCGCACGCGCCCTTTTTCAATGACGCAGACGCGGTCGGCGATCAGCCGCGCGAAGCGAACATTCTGTTCGCTCAGCAGCAGGCTCAAGCCTTGCCTCTTCATCGCCAGGATCGCCTCGATCATCTGTTCGACGATTTTCGGCGCTAACCCCTCCGAGGGCTCATCGAGCAAAACCAGCGATGGATTGCCCATCAAGGTTCGTGCGATCGCCAGCATTTGTTGCTCGCCGCCCGACATCCGTCCACCGTGACGGGAGCGCAATTCGCGCAAATTGGGGAAGATGTCGAACAGATGGTCGCGCGTCCATGTCGGCACGCCTTGGCGCGGGCCTTGGCGCCCGACCGCCAAATTCTCATCGACGGTCAGATCGGAGAAGATGCGGCGGTCTTCGGGCACATAGCCAAGACCGCGCCGCGCGCGTTCGTGTGCCGGAAGGTGCGCGATCGACGCGCCGTCGAAGACGATGTCGCCAGTGCAATTGGCGATAAGTCCGACCATGGCACGCATGGTCGTGGTTTTTCCCGCGCCGTTGCGGCCGATCAGCGCCACTGCTTCACCGGCGCTGACGGTGAACCCCACGTCGTAGAGGATGTGCGCGCGCCCATAGGCGGCGTTGAGCGCCGTGACCGCGAGCTTGGCGGGGGCGGTATTCACGGGGCGTCCCCGAACAGCGCGCCGCTGCCGAGATAGACCTCTTGCACCTCCCGGTTGGCGCGGACCTCCGCCGGCGCGCCTTCGGCAATCAGGACGCCGCGATTAAGCACCAGAATCCGGTCGGCATAGCCGAACACCGCATCCATGTCGTGTTCGGTGAACAGCACGCCGATCGTGCGCTCGCGGCAGATCCGCGAGACGAGCGCCATCAGCGCGCCGCGCTCGCTCGGCGCCATGCCGGCGGCGGGTTCGTCCATCAACAGAAGCTTCGGCTTATTGGCGAGCGCAATAGCAAGTTCGAGACGCTTGACGTCGCCATAGGCGAGTTCGCCGCAGGAGCGCTCTGCCTGATCGGCCATGCCGACCGGCGCGAGCAGATCCCGGGCGTCTTGCACATAAGCGCGGGCGGCCCACCGCCAATCCGCCCAGGCGCGGTGGTAAGACAATAAAGCCACCTGCACGTTCTCGGCGACGGTCATGGAGCCGAAAGTCGCCGCGATCTGGAAGGTGCGGCCGACGCCGAGCCGCCAGATAGCGCGGGCCGGCGCGCCGGTGACGTCGCGTCCAAACATGCGAATACGTCCGGCGCTGGGCTCGATCTGTCCGTTGATCATGTTGAAACAGGTGCTCTTGCCGGCGCCGTTGGGCCCGATCAGCGCCAGCATCTCGCCGGCCTGCAAGGCGAAGCTGACACCATTCACGGCCTGGAAGCCGGAATAGGACTTTCCCAGATTCTCCACGGCGAGGATGCTCATGCCCCCGTGCTCCTGCTGTAGGCGGCGTTCGTTCGGTTGCGCCAGGAGGTCAGCGCGCCGAGCACGCCTTGCGGGAAAGCCGACACCAAGACGATAATCAATAGACCGATCACGAGTTTTGAATAATTGGTTTCACTGACCACCCAGATCGACAGCGACTTGTAAAGTGCGGCACCGACGACGCCGCCGGACACCGTACCGGCGCCGCCGAGCAGAACCATTGCCAAAGCGTCGATCGACAGTGGAATGCCAAGATCGTCCGGAAAGACGCTGCCTTTGAGAAAAGCATGCAGTGCGCCGGCCACGCCGGCAAAAGTGCCGGCGGCAGTGAAGGCGATCCATTGAACGCGATGGCGCGACAGGCCGACCGCTTCGGCGCGCAATTCGTTGTCACGCAGCGCGCGGAGCGCATAGCCGAAAGGAGAGAACAGGATCACACGCAACAGCGCGATGCCAATGACGACAAGGATAAGTGTCAGCCAATAGAAATGTGCTGTGCTCGCGACCCAGGCGCTCGGCCAGATTCCAATGAGCCCATTGTCGCCGCCGGTTACCTCGGTCCATTGAAAGGCGACGGACCAGAGGATTTGCGCGAAGGCAAGCGTCAGCATCGCGAAATAAACGCCGGAGAGACGGACGCAGAACCAGCCGAAGATCAAAGCGCCGGCGAGGGCGGCGAGTGGTCCGGTTGCAAGGGCGGCCGTCATGCCGAAATATTTCAGCGTCAAAGCCGCGCCATAGGCGCCAAGGCCGAAATAGGCGGCATGGCCGAACGAGACGAGGCCGCCGGCGCCGATCAAGAGCTGCAGGCTTGCCGCGAACAACATGAAGATCAGCACTTCGGTCGCGACGGTGAGCGCATAATCGCCGCCGATCAAGGGCAGCAGCGCCGCGGCAGCAACGCCGAGCGCAACAAGGAGGCGCCAGCGCGGCTGCAGCGGACTCCAGCGCATCACCTGTAAGCCGCTCGCCGCGCGGCTTGCCGCTTCGGGGCGTCCCAGTAATCCCCACGGCCGCACTACCAGTACCAGCGCCATGACCAGGAACACGAGAACGAGAGAGATTTTCGGGAAGATCAAGATGCCGAAGGCATTGAGTTCGGAGACGATGATTGCGGCAAGGAAAGTGCCGAGCACATTGCCGAGCCCGCCGATCACCACCACGACCAGGACTTCGGTGATGATCTGCAAGTCCATGGTGTGGTTGACGGCCTCGCGCGGCAGTTCAAGCGCGCCGCCAAAGGCGGCCAGGAAGACGCCGAGCGTGAAGACGCTGGTGAACAGCCATTGCTGATTGACGCCAAGCGCGGCGACCATTTCGCGATCTTGCGTCGCGGCGCGCACCAGCACGCCCCAATGGGTCCGGCGCAACAGCAGCTGAATCAAAATGAGTGTCAGCGGCCCGAGCGCGATCAGCAATAGGTCATAAGTCGGGAAAGGCTGGCCGAACAGACTGAGCGCACCTTTCAGCCCGGGTGCCCGCGGCCCCAGCAGGTCGCTCGGACCCCAGATCAGCACCACGGCGTCCTCGACGACGAGGGTGACGCCGAAGGTCAAAAGAAGCTGCAGCAGTTCGTGCGCGCCATAGATGCGGCGCAGCAAGGAGATTTCGACTATAGCGCCGAGCGCCGCCACGATCACCGAGGCGAGGACGATCGCGCTCCAGAAGCCGACGGCGCCGGTGAGATACTGGCTCAGCGTAAAAGCGATATAAGCGCCGAGCATATAGAAGGCGCCGTGCGAGAAATTGACGATCCGGCTGACGCCGAAAATGATCGACAACCCGCACGCGGCGAGAAACAGCGATGACGCGCTGGCCAAGCCGGTGACGAATTGATTAAAGACGAAAGCCACCGGCTCGACTTTAGCGAGGAGGGGTTAGCGCATGTCCCGGAAAAATCGACACCGGTTTTCCGATAGGGACATGCACAAAATTGAATATTGTGAGCGCCTCCCGATGCGCTCAGTTCTGCGGCCGCAGCGCTGACACCTCGCTCTCCGGCGGCAGATATTTCCCGCCGTCGCGATAGCTCACATCGGTCAGCACGCCCTTGCCGTCCTTCTGCGCGGTCTTGCCGACAAAAGTGCCGAGGGTGGACTGATGGTCGGCCTTGCGGAACGTGATCTTGCCGAACGGCGTGTCGACGCCGATGCCTTCGGCGGCGTCGACGAGCTTTTCGCTGTCCGTCGACTTGGCCTTGGCGAGGATCGCCGCCGCCGACTTCAATGTCGCATAGCCGACCACCGAACCAAGCCGCGGATAGTCATTGTATTTAGCCTGATAGGCCTTCAGGAACGCGGCATGTTCGGGAATTGTGACAGCGTCCCAGGGATAGCCGGTGACGATCCAGCCGGTCGGCGTTTCGTCCTTGAGCGGATCGAGATATTCGGGCTCACCAGTCAGGAAGCTCACCACGGCGCGGTCCTTGAACAGATCGCGCGTATTGCCCTCGCGCACGAGTTTGACGAGATCGGGCCCGAAAGTGACGTTGAGGATTGCATCCGGCTGGGTCTGCGCGATGGCTGCGACCACGGCACCGGCGTCGATCTTGCCTTGCGGCGGCCACTGCTCGCCGACCCATTCGATGTCCGGCCGCTTTGCTGAGAGCAGCTTCTTGAATACCGCGACCGCCGATTGGCCGTATTCGTAATTGGGTGCGATGGTCGCCCATTTCTTGGCCGGCAGCTTTGCCGCCTCTTCGGCGAGCATCGCCGCCTGAGCGTAATTCGGCGGACGCAGGCGGAAAGTGTAGCGATTGCCCTTCGACCAGGTGACGGCGTCGGTCAACGGCTCAGAAGCAAGGAAGAAGGTCTTCTTCTGGTTGGCGAAGTCGGAGACGGCGAGACCGATATTGGAGAAGAACGTGCCGACCAGCATGACGACGCCGTCATTGGCGACGAGTTCGTTGGCCGCGGTCACCGCATCGGCCGGCTTGCCGCCGTCGTCCTTGGAAATCACTTCGAGCTTCTTGCCGTTGATGCCGCCCGCAGCATTGATCTCCTCGAGCGCGAGCTGCCAGCCTTTGCGATAGGGCTCGGTGAAGGCCGGCAGGCCCGAATAGGAATTGATGTCGCCGATCTTGATCGTGTCGTCGGCAAAGGCTGGCACATGCGCGCCGGTCAAGGCCGCTGCCAGGGTCATGCTTGCCAAAATGGCCGATAGGGTCTTCATGGCTGCTCCAATCACATGTTCATTGCGGTTGACCGCGATGTATCCTTTGCGTTCCTCGAGTTTTTTCATTGGAGCATGATTTTTTCCGAAAACCGCTGTCCACTTTTCGGGATCATGCTCTAGCGAAGTCCGTCGACGCCTTTGATCTCGCTTGTCTTCAGGCCGCCGACGCGGGGCAGCGGCCTGCCGGAATCGGTGACGGCGACCGCGATCATGATCTCGTTGGCGCGTGGCGCGTCGGCGACATGCACCTCCATGCCGTCGAAATGACTGCGGACGAAAGCCGCGTCCTTATGGCCGAGCGGAATATCGAGCGCAACGCCGGGCCCGCCGCGCTTCTTCGACGATGGAATGAGCGCCGCGCCGGTACCGAGAACCTTGCGCACCGGCGCGCCGAGCTTCGGATGCAGAATAGCCGCCGCGTGCTCGAGCTCGCCGTTCTCGCCGACGGCTGCTGCTTTGCCGTAACTCTCCGCGCGCGGCCCTTCAATACCAAGCGCCTCGACTGCGCGCTTTGCCAATAGCTCGCCAAGCTCTTCGCCGATGTCGATCAGCTCGGAAAGATCTTCGACATAGCGGCCGGCAAAAGGATTCTCGATCACAGCAATCGCGGCGGCGCGTCGCGTCGGCGGTTCGATCTTCTGATCCATTTCGAGCCGGGTTTCTTCAAGCACGGTGAGAAGCTTTCGGATCTTGGCCTTCATCGCGGTTCGCCCCATCTCTCAATCTGCGAATGACTTGCCAAACTCGCAATTTCATCGGCGTGCACAAGTCCCGCTTCTCCGGGTGCGACAAGGGCAAGCGGACCGAGCGCACGATTTACGCCTTTGAGATGCAATGCCGCGGCCGTGATCAATCCTCGCTGTTGCAGCATATCCGCCTGATGCAATCCCCGGGCCAATGCGGTCTCGATTTCGCTGAAAGTCAAAGATCCCACCGCACGTGTCACCGGGATCGCGCCGAGATCGCTGTCCGGCTGCAAGCTCTTGGCGGCCACCCGCTGAATGGCGGGATGATCCGGCAGGTCGACGGCATTGGCGATCACGGTCGCCGCGGCGTCCGCCATGGCGGCCGTCGGCGCGAGGACCGTGACGGCCTCGGCAATGCCGAGCGAAAAACTGCGTCCGAGATAGCCGCTGGTGGCGATGCCTCGAATGCCGTCTTCTGCTGCGATCTCCATCGTGCCGAACAGGCTCGGAAGATCGGGCCGATCGACCAGGCCGATCCTGAAACGCTGCCGAGGCGCTAGATGCAGCGCGATGTCGCCGCCGTTGTTGACATAGGCCCGCGTCAGCGGTGCGGCCGCCGTCATGATCGCAATGATCTCGTCGGCAACGGCGCCAGCGACCGCCGCCATCGGCGTGATAAACATGCTCTGTGCAAAAGGAGATACTGCGGCGGCCATGCGGCTCGCTACGGGACCGGCCGGCATTGCTGCTTTGTCGCCAGCGGGCGCGCGCAACAGGCCGAGTTCCTGACAAAGCTCGCCGAGGAGGGTGTCGAAGCGCCGTTTCGCCGCGAGGTAAGCGGCGTGAACGTCCGTATCATCGCCGGACGCCTGCACGACCAGATCGATCGGGCCGTGCTGCAAGAGGAGCCGCTTCCCGTCAGGCAGAAACCGTGCGGTGGGCTGCTCGAACATCGTGCCTATCCGTGTGATCGCGGCGCGCCGCCGGGCGCAAAAGGCCAGGGATTATCCCGCCGGTGCGGCAGACTGCGCGTCGTTCCGGCCGGGTTGCCGGTCAGGCTCGACAGTGGCCGCACGGCATCCATATGGCCGCCGAGCTCCCTGTAGTCGGACAGCCGCAGCGTGAATTCAAGCGGCGCGACGATGGCCGGCGTCGGCACGTAGCCGAAAGCGTTTTCCGGCAGCCGGGTGACGTCGACCATGAACGTGATGCCGCCGCCCGGCCAGACATAAACCGGCGCGCCGCCGCAGGTCACATAAGTGAGCGCGTCTTTCACCGAACGCGTGAGGCGAACCGGATTCTCGGTAACGCCGGCGCGCAGGGAGCCGCCGGCGCCGGCGACGAACAGAACGGTCGATAAAGCCGGTTCGCAGTTCTCAGCAATGCGCGCGACAGGCTCGGTCAGCGCCGCGGGCATGTCCTTCTCCACCGGCCGCAATGCCTCGTCCAATTCGTAATAGGCCGCGTGCTCGCCGGTCGTCGACACCATGAGCAGGCGGAGGCCGGGGCGTGCCGCCTTTGCATCGAACGGGCCGAGAATGCTCAACGGATCGCTGATATTGGTGCCGCCCCAGCCGGTGCCCGGCTCGGCGACCTGAAAATAGCGGCCCGGCGTCGAACGCCGTCCTTTGATCTTGATGCCGGTCGCCGGAACACCGAGAAATTTGCCGGCCTGGTGCTCCGACAAGACGCCGGTGATGTGGTCGTCGACGACGACGACATCGTCGACTTTGTTCTCCCATTGTTTGGCGAAGATGCCGATCGTTGCCGAGCCGCAGCCCACCCGCATGCGCTCTTCGGCGACGCCGTTGACGATCGGCGGCTTACCGGCCTGGACGATCAGCCGTTCGCCGCCGTCGATCGACATTTCGACGGGTTTGCCGTTGCACAGCGACAATAGCGTGTCGCAGGTAACGCGGCCCTCTTTCTTGGATCCGCCGGTGAGGTGCTTGACGCCGCCGAGCGACAGCATCTGCGAACCATATTCCGCGGTCGTCACGTGGCCGACCATCTCGCCTTCGACACGCACGGCGTTGGTTTCCGATCCGAGGAAGCGATCGGTATCGACTTTTACTTTGACGCCGCAATAGCTGAAAATTCCTTCGGTGACGACGGTCACCATGTCGACGCCATCGACTTCTGCCGACACGATGAAGGGCGCGGGCTTGTAATCGGGATAGGTCGTGCCGGCGCCGATCGCAGTGACGAAGGTTTCGCCTTGCTTGACAATGCCGCCGTTCCATTCCGGCGCTTCGGCGAAAGGCACGACCTCGCCGCCCCTGGCGATGGTCCGGCTGAGCATGACGTGCGGGTCGACCCGGACGAGGTTGCCCTCGACATTGGCGTAGCGATCACAAGCACCCAGCGCGCCGGGCTTGATGTAACACATCACCGGACAGGCGTCGCAACGGATCTTGTCGTCTGAAGTTGCTTCGGTTTCGGTGACGCTCATGGTGCGCTCATGGCGTATCCTCAGCGCGGCCTCGGGGCGATGACGATGCCGGCCCGCGAGCTGATCCCGGCCGAATTGAAGAAGGCTTACGCATCGCGATCAAGCCCATTGTACACGACGTCGGCAACGGCTCTTTCCAGGCGACGCCGCGGTAATCGTTAGTATACAAACAATGATGGCTTTGCTGCCTCACGGAGTCAAGCCGGATGGCTGCCGGTTTTGCGCGTTTTTGTTGCTCAGCTACTGAGCATTTGATGCGCGGATCGTGTTCAAGATTTGATCGACGTTCTGCCATTGCGGCTGCTGCGGAGCAAAGCGGCCGCGCAGGTAGCGGGCAAGATCGGCGATCTGGCGGTCGTCCAAAGATGCGGCGAAACCCGGCATCGAGCCCGAAACATGGCCGCCGCCTTCAAGGAGCAGGCGCAGAAAATTCGTCGGGTTCGCGGCGGCGAGCTTGGAGCTTAAGCCGAGAGCCGGCCCGCGATTGACCAATGCGGCGCCCGGCTCGTGACAGACCGCGCAGGCGCCCTCATAGAGGCGCGCCGCGGTGCTGCTGGTCGCGTTCGCGGCCGTCGAACTTACGATGCGTTGGGCAATCTCTTCCGCTTTCGCATCGGGCAGCGCCTCGTTGAACGAAGCTAGATAATTCGCCACGGCGCGGATGTCGTCATCCGGCAATTGCTTGAGCTCTTCGATCACCTCCGCCATAGGACCGGAGGCGGTGCCGTGATGCGCCGTCGTCCCGGTGCGCAGATAAGCGAAGAGTTCTTCTTCACTCCAGGGGAGAGGCGCGAGAGACACTTTCGTGAGCGCCGGTGCGTCCCAGCCTTCTGCGGCGCCCCCAGCGAGGTAAGCGCTCCCGTCGCGCTCGGCGCCGAGGGCATTGCGCGGCGAGTGACAGGCGCCGCAATGGCCAAGACCGTCGACGAGATAGCGGCCGCGATTCCATTGTACCGATCGGGCCGTATCGGGTCTGATCGCGCTTTGCCGATTGAACAGAAAATTCCACGCCGCCAAGAGCGGCCGGATATTGAAGGGAAATGTGAGGCGGCTCGGAATATTGGCCTGCGCGACAGCGGGCTGCGTCATCAGGAAAGCGTAGAGCGCCTGCAGGTCGGCTTCGTTGACAGACGCAAAATCTGGGTAGGGAAAGGCCGGATAAAGATGATGGCCGTCGCGGTGAATGCCTTCGCGCATGGCGCGCTCGAACGCAGGGAAAGACCAATTGCCGATGCCGGTCGCCGGATCGGGCGTGATGTTGGTCGTGACCACGACACCGAAAGGCGTTTGCAGCAACCGGCCGCCGGCATAAAGCAGACCGTTCTTCGCCGTGTGGCAAATTGCGCACCCGCCGAGCGCAGCAAGGCGCCGGCCTTTGTCAATCGTTGCCGACGAGTAAGCCGTGGGGTCGGGCCGTTCGATAGGCGCGATCGCCGGTTTGATCGGCAGCGCAATGGTCGCGAAGGTGGCAAGCCCGGCGAAGAGAGAGCCGAGACTAGCCCGCAACGCCCAGCGTTTTGCCGGCGTCGTTTGGTGCGGCGCTGGAGACTGCCGCCTGAGACCGGCCAAAACCCGCTCCGGCGTCAGCGGCAATTCGCGAAACCGCACGCCCGTCGCGTCATAGACGGCGTTGACGATTGCGGCGGCGCTCGGCACTGAAGCCGATTCTCCGGCGCCGAGCGGTGCCTCGTGCTGCCGATCCATCAGCAACACATCGATGGCGGGAAGCTCGGGGAAGGTGAGGATCGGGTAACTGCCCCATTCGCGGCTGGCGACCGCGGTGGTTTCGGAGAAAGTCACTTCTTCCTTGAGCACGCGGCTCGTTGATTGCACCACATTGCCGTGGATCTGATGCCGCACGCCGGCCGGATTGACCATCATGCCAGTGTCCTGGCCGACCACGACGCGTGTCACGGTGACTTCGCCGGTCGTTCGATTGACTGCAACATCGGCGACCCAGGCCGACCACGCCGCGCCGACACCCGGCCAATCGCCGTGCACATAGCGCGCTTGCGCGAAGCCGCGGCCGCGCACAATCTCGTTTTCCCGGTCGTGCGTTTTCGGTCCGACGTGTGGCTGCCAAGCCGGCGCGCGCCGCGATTGCCTCCACGAGTTCGGCGGCGCGCATGTCTTTGAGATGATGCAGGCGGAACGCGACCGGATCTTCGCCAGCCTGGTGCGCAAGCTCATCGATGAAGCTTTCATGGGCGAAGACATTGGGCAGCGCCGAAACGCCGCGCAGCCATGCGGCGCGCACGATCGGCGGCATGTCATAGGCCGTGATGCGCATATTCTCGTAATCGTAGGATGGCACCGCTGTGCGATCGCCCATCTGCTGGGTCGCGGGCTGCGGTGAAAGCCGTCCCGTCAGTAGCAGCGCCAATGTCGGCGCGGCATTGGAAGGATAGCGCGTCCTGAAATCATAGGCAGCGAGCGCGCCGTTTGGCCCGAGTGCGCCGGACACGTCGATGATTTGTGCCGCGCCTTTTGGCTCCCAGAGATGTTCTTGTTCACGCGACAGCTGGACACGCACCGGCGTGCCGACCGCGCGCGACAATAGAACCGCGTCGGCCGAAACATCGTCGGCACAGTTGCGGCCGTAGCAGCCAGCGGCCTCGAGACGAATGATGTCGATCCGCTCCAGTGGCATCCCAGTCAACGCCGCGATGTCGGATTGCAACACGTGTGGGTTCTGCGTGCCGGACCAAACTGTAATGCTAGCGTTGGTTACGTCGGCGACGGCGCAGGATGGGCCGATCGAGGCGTGCATCTGATAGGGCCAGACATAGCTGCAATCGAGCCGCGATGCTGCCGATTTGAGCGCGGCGTCGACATCGCCTTGATTGATGAGGCGCCGCTCTTTTGCCGGCTGCGCGCGCAGCGCATTGCTAATGTCGCCGAGATCGGACGATGTCCGCCACGCCTTCCAGCGCACATTGAGCTTCAGCGCCGCCTCGACGGCATGCTCTTCGCGCTCGGCGACAATGCCGACGAAATCGCCCTCGACCACCACGGCACGAATGCCCGGAATGCCGTCAAGCGAAGTCCGATCGACCAACTCCAAGCTCCGGCCAACGAATTCGCCGCTGTCGATACCCATATAAGGTGGACGCACCACGCGACCATGCAGCATGCCGGGCACGCGCACGTCGTGCACATAGACGAATTGGCCGGTGACCTTGGCCGGAATGTCGACGCGGCCGACAGGCTTGCCGACGATGTGATGCTGATCGACTGGCTTGAGCGCGGTGTCGGCCGCAAGCGGCAAAAGGATGCGGCGGTTGCCGAGCAGCGTGTCGAGCGCAATCGCCGGGGCCGTGTCGCCGTGCCGGCGGATGCAGCCGTCAGCGATGGTCAGGTCCGCTGCAATGCATTGCAGCGCCTCGGCGGCGAGCATGAGCAAATACTGTCGCGCTTGCGCGGCAGCGATCCGCAGGGGCTGGGCCGTGACTTGAATAGTTTCGCTGGCAATGGTCGGTCCTTGATTCGGGGTTTCTGACGTGTCGCCGAGGACCAGTTCGACGGCGCCGATGGGGAAATCGAGCTCTTCGGCGATGATCTGCGCGAGCGCCGTACGAATGCCGGTGCCGAGATCGACATGGCCGCAAAAGGCGACGATGCGGCCGTCCGCAGTCACGCACACATATATATCTAACGTGTCTTCGGGAGATGCGTCGCTCGGCACTGCCCCGTTACGCGGCGAAACGACAGCGAGGATTCCGCTTCGCTTGAGCAACAGACGGCGCGAGGGCGGTGATGCCATTGCCGCTGTCACCCGCTGCTCCCGTCCGCGTCTTCCCACGAGCCACGCGCGGCTGCCGCGGCGACGGCTTTGACGATCTCGATATGCGTGCCGCAGCGGCAGAGATTGAAGCGCAGGGCTTCGCGGATCGCGGCTTCGTCGGGCGCCGGGTGGGTGTCGAGGAACGCCTTTGCGGTCATGATCATGCCGGCGACGCAATAGCCGCATTGGGCGGCTTGCGCGTCGATAAAGGCCTGCTGCAACGGGTGGGGCGCCTCCGCGCTGCCTAGACCTTCGAGCGTAACAATGTCGCGCTTGTCGGCAAGCCGCAGCGGCAGGGCACAGCTGCGTGCCGCTTCACCGTCGATGATCACCGTGCAGGCGCCGCATTCGCCGAGCCCGCAGCCGAATTTCGGACTGTTGAGCGCCAAATCGTTGCGCAGAAAATAGATGAGCGGCGTGTGGCCCTCGCCTTTGACGACATGCTGCTTGCCGTTAACACGTAACGTGTAAGCAGTCGCCGTTCGCATCAGTTGTGGCCCGGCCCGATCATGTGACGACGGGGATTTTTTCCGCCGGCGGCGTGTTGCGGCTTCGCCCGGTGCGCACGACGCCGTCGATGACGACCATGCCGATGCCGGGCAGATCGCCCAGCGCGATGCTGTCGAGAAAGCCCTTGCCCGCGGAATGCTGCGCCTTGTCCATGAAGACAAAATCCGCGGCGCGTCCCGGCTCGATCAGGCCGCAGTCGAGATTGCGCATGCGCGCGGTATTGCCGGTCGCGAAACAAAACGCGACCTCGGCCGGCACCTCGCCGAGCGAGGCTAGCATGGAGATCATTCGTACGATGCCGAGCGGCTGCACACCCGACCCGGCGGGTCCATCGGTGCCGAGGATGACGCGCTCCAACTGATCCATCTCCTTGGCGGTTCGTAGCGTGTAAAGCGCCGCACGCTCGTTGCCATTGTGCACGAGTTCCAAGCCGCGGCGACAGCCTTCGCAGATGCAGCGGATCTCCTTGTCGGGAAGCGCGGTGTGTCCGCCATTGATATGGCCGACGACATCGGTGTCGGCTTCAAGAACGATGTCGGCGCCGATCAGGCCCGATCCCGGAATCGAAGGTCCACCGGTATGGATGGTCGATTGTATGCCGTATTTGCGCGCCCAGATGATCATTTGCTTGGCGGTGACGCCGTCCTTGACACCGCCGAGGCCGACTTCGCCGAGAAGCTTTACGCCGGATGCCGCAAGCTCCTTGAAATCGGCTTCAGTCATGCCCGGCTCGAGCACCGGCGCACCGGCATGGATTTTCACGCCACCAGGACGAAAGGCGTCGAACGTCCGTTGCGCGTAGACCGCCATCGCCTTGAGCCCGACGATGTCGCGGGGGCGTCCGGGCGTGTGAACCTCACCGGCCGAGATCATGGTGGTGACGCCGCCATGCATGGTGGAGTCGATCCAGCCCAATTGATTTTGCCGCGGCGTCCAATCACCGGCAACGGGATGAACGTGGCTGTCGATCAGCCCCGGCGCGAGCACCGTGCCTTGCGCATCGACAATTGTCTTAGCTCCGGCCGTGTCCAACTCGCCGAAACGGCCGATGGCTTTGATCTTGCCACCGACGGCAACGATGCCGTCGGCATCGATGATCGGGCGGTTAAGGTCGCCGCTAAGCAGGAGCCCGATATTCTTGATGACGAGCTTGTCGTCGCTTCCGGCCGCCTGCGCCTGCTGTTCAGCCATGGTCGGTGTCCTGACCGAGAGCCTTCGATCCGCAGCATCTTAAAGACGGTTGACGTGACCGGACAAGCTGCGATCTCGTTTGTGTACAAATGAGCTTGGCGGGCGGTCCCGGCGATGTCAAGGCGAGGCTCCGCGCAGGAATGCCTAGTCATTAGCTGCCGCGGGGCGCCAAGCACGCCACCCGTGCTGT
>CAVUNZ010000024.1:0-233661 GCA_963742975.1 uncultured Alphaproteobacteria bacterium
GGCTGCGCGGTGCAGCCCCAAAACCGGACACGCGGCGCCACGGTTATTTCGCGGATCGTGGAGGCATTGTCCCTGCTGCAAGTTCTGAAATTCCCTGTTCCTCCGAGTAGGGAATTTGCTAGGCAAGCCCATGCAGTTGGCCGTTGATCGGACGCCTAAAACTGGAAGAAAGGGACAATTCCGCAAAATTCCCTGTTTATTTCCCTGTTAGCAGGGAATCTGGCGCGGAGCTTGGTTCGACACGGGCTGCCGCCTCCACCACGCCCTCCGGCGTTCGCAGGGAGCGGCGTTGCGTGGCCAACTGCTCACCGAAGACGAAGCGCGCGCTCATTTCGGGGTCGTCGTGAAAACCTATGCGCGCGGGGAACGCCTCTATTCTGCCCATCGTGGATGCTTCCTTGGAGCGGTGAACCGCTGCAACAAGTTCAGCGCCGAAATTTTTGATTTCCTTAAACTGGTGGGCCGGAAGATAGGCAAAGCGCGATGACTGACGGCGGAAAGCAAATCATAAATACCGATTCTGTGATTGCGTTCGCACGCAGGCTGAAAGCGGACGTGGATGCATCCGTCCGATCCGGAATGGGAAGTGCGCATCACGCCGAAGAGTTCACCCGTATTGTTCTGGATAAACTCGGAAATGAAGGAACGCTGGAAAACCCGATCCCGCTTTGGCAAGAGGGGACGTTTGACGCCCAAAAATACAAAATCACGGGATTTGCATTGGCCGATGAGGAAGACCGCCTGCTACTGGTGACGACGGTCTACACCGGCGATTTTCCGCCGCGTCCGCTCTCTCGCGATGAAATTTCTACTGCATTTAAGCAGACGCTATGGTTCTACGAGTCCAGCTGCAGCGGAATGCACGAACGAATTAATCAGGCCGATAGCGACGCGGGCGATCTTGCGCGCCGCATATTCGATTTACGGGCTCGTGGACGGATCGGCGTCCTCCGTCTTGTCATCATCTCGGACGGAATCGTTCCGATTGCACCTCTCGATATAAGACGCGCCTCCGATAACACCCGGGTTATCGTCAACACGTTCGATATCGAGCAGCTTTTTTACATATTGCATGAGGGACTCACCAACGACGACATCGTGATCGATTTTTTAAAGGAGATCGGTCAACCGCTGTCGTGCCTCAAAGCGTCATTTGAAGGATCGGGCTATGACGCTTATTTGGCGGCGTTTCCCGCAAGCATTCTCGAGAACACATATGAGAAGTACGGAGCGCGCCTGCTCGAACACAACGTCCGCGCTTTTCTCGGCGTTCGCGGACGCGAAACCGTGAACGCCGGTCTGCGAAAAACCATTCTGGAGGGCCCGAGCAGTTTTCTTGCATTAAATAACGGCATCGTCGCGATAGCGGACGAAATTGAGCTGTCAAAAGCCGCCGCTGGAGCTCTGGCCATTCGCTCCTTGCGCGGCTTTCAGATCGTGAATGGCGGGCAGACGACAGCCAGCCTTCATCGCGCAAAAAGACAAGACGCGGCGAAGCTCGACGATATCACCGTTGCTGCGAAAATCATCAAGGTTGAGCGCGACAATTTCGATACGATGGTGGCGGCGGTGTCTCGCTCGGCAAACAGCCAGAACACCGTGCAGCCGGCGGACTTCTCGGCGAATGACCCGTTCCACATCGCTTTGGAACGTCTGGCTAACGATACATGGTTGAATGACGGGCAAAGCCGCTGGTTTTATGAGCGCGCGCGCGGCGGCTACGCGGCTTTTGGCGGCGATATACCGATCGAGCGCCGATTTACCAAGGCGGACACGGCGAAATATCTGAATGCGTGGGACGGATTTCCATATTATGTCAGCTGCGGCAATCAGAGAAACTTTCAATATTTCATGCAGCGGCTCAAGGATGAACATCCCGAAGGCTTGCCGCTCGATGCTAATTGGTACAAGGCGTTTATCGGAAAAGCCATGGTCTTCCGAGCTACGCAGAGGATCGTGCAAGAAAGAAATTTTCCAGCCTATCAAGAAAGCATCGTCGCCTACACGGTCGCGATACTGGCGTGGGAGACCCACGGTGTAATTGATTTTGATTTGCTCTGGTCTCGGCAAACAATATCCCCCGAACTTGCGGTATTAATCGGTCATTGTGCCGACCAGATCGACCGGGCTCTGCGCTTTACAGCTGAAAAGCAGATGCCCGGCGAATGGGCGAAAAGGTCGGAATGTTGGGACAGAATTTGTGAGGTCGAACTCGATATCCAGTCGCAGATTCCGCCGGAATTCAGAGAAACGCCGGCCGGCCCGAACGCAGAACCCGAGACATCCCAATCAAGCGGCGAAGACAAATTCGTCTCAACGCGTGACGAGTTGATCTGTAACCTTCGCCAGATGTTTCGTGGATCCGAAGTCCGCAGCCGGGAAGAGGTTGGCGCCGCGTTGCAGACATTTATCGTAAATCCGTCCCCCGACTATCAGGTCCGTGAAGAACTCGATAGCGTCATACGCACAGCCCTCCGACGCAACATCCTCGACAGCCGCGGTGACAGGCTGACCCTCGGTGCGAGAAGTATCATAGATTACAAGCGGGACTTTTTGGAGGATCAGTTTGTGGCTTCGATGCTGGGGCGCAGTTGGGTTGAGCGTGACGAAAGCGTTCTGAGGTTTTCCATATGGCTTGGGTTTCGTCGCGCCAGTTCGTTCATCGATGGCGCGGCGAGATCGGTCATAAACGGACTCATCCGCGATGGCCGTCTCGAAGCCCGCGGATCGCTGATACGCCGCACAAGATGACCCAAGTTTCGATCGCGCGCGGCTGAAGGAAGCGTCGCGTCGGTACGACCAAACGGGTTACGTATCGACTTTCGGCGTCGGCAAAGGTGTGCCAAATCGAAACAGATGCGCCGCGGAATCATCCAACAAAGATCATATCCCCGCCTCAATGCTTACCGAATACGTTATTGTGGCCGCGCGTCGTTATTTGAATGCTGGGAAGAAGATGCGCGGCATTGGGGTGTCGGACGTTCCGATCGAATGTACATTGCGTTTGGCGTAGGTCAGCCGTTCGGGGGCGAGAGGGCGACATGTGGGGAGGCGTAGGGCGGCTGTGCTGGGCATTTTCTGTATCTTGCATATTGATCCCGCCTATGCCGTCCGCGGCTGTTTTTCTGCCGGGTGTTTCTCTTCCGAGTGTTTCGCTACGATGGGATCGCGCTGAACGCGCGTGCGGACGTCCCAAATATCAGTCCCTAATCTCGGCAGACGCCTGATGCCGACAATGAAAAATATCGGGAGATTACAGTTCGTCCAGTAACAATCGGAGCTTGAAAGCGCAGGGAGGCGTTCATGAGTTCTCCGGTCCACCACACCAAAGATATCGATCCGGCTTTGATCTATGCCCCGCCATGGGCGCGCGAGCAGGCACTCTCCGCGCGGTCCCCGGTACCATTCTTCGGCGAGCCGCCACGCTTTCGGACTTACGAAATCAAGCAACGCGATTTTGGAGCGCCGCACATCGGCGACCGCCGCGCCTATAGTGCCGCGATTGAGTGTGCGGCCCTCTGTGTGATCGCGATTAATTCGGCTGGAAGCGGCTCGTTCCGCCAGAATCTGCGCGAAGCGCTGCGCGAGGCGCTTCATTTGCGCTGCGGCTTTCACGAAAGTAACCCGGTTGCGGACGATAGCGACGTCCGCAATGTGCTTAGCGACGTTGTTGCGCGCACAATTTCTCTCTCGCAGCTATTCGAAGCCGCCTCTGAATGTGACGCCGAAATAGCCGTGGTCCTTTGACACGTTGCTGACGCAGCGAGAGGAGAAGCGCTTAGGCGATTTGGCATATCATTTGCTGTCACGGCGATATTGACGTGGACGCTTCCCGCAATGCCCGACGGTTCTGCCACAGCCCACCTTTATCGCCCCAAACTCATCACCCTGCTCGCCGAAGGCTATAGTTTCGAAGCCTTCCGCGGCGATGTGACTGGCGCACGGCTCTGGTGTTGCTCGCCACTTTCGGCCTAACGCTTGTGAAGGATCTGACTTTCGGCATCGTTGCCGGCTGTCTATTGGCGGCGTTGTTCGCAACCCTTCGTTACGCCATTCCGAGCGAAGACAACGTTTAACGCCATCGGTTTGTAGGCGCAGGTGCGCGAGCGGACAAAATTCTCCGTGTTCCACCGGACCGGGACGCAAATATCGATCTTAAGTGAAACTCTCGGCATAGTTGTACAATTAACACGTTTCGCTCTGTGAAAAGCCGCTGTTATTCTCAACCGATGCAGTAAGGTGAACTGGTTATGATTCAATTGGGGTGTCCAATTCGAGGGAATCGGCATGTCTCGAAGCAGATCCAAGCCTGCGGACGCGATTGTGGGCAAAAATATTCGAATCTACAGAATCAAATCGCAGCTCTCGCAGACCGCTCTCGCTGAGCGCATCGGCGTAACGTTCCAACAAGTGCAAAAATACGAGAAAGGAACAAATCGTGTCGGTGCAAGCCGCCTTGTGCAAATCGCCGATGTGCTGAAAGTTCCAATCACGAGCCTGTTTTCCGGTGTCGATCGGCACGCCACAAAGGACACCAAATCTCCGCAAGAACTGCTGGCCGATGTCGCTGCGCTAAAGCTGCTGAAGGGTTTTGGCGATATTTCCGACCGGAGCCTGCGCAGCGCGCTGGTGCACCTGGTGACGCATATTGCCCAGAAGGGCAGGTGAGTGAGATCAAGCGCGCAATCGTTCACACCAAGGCCGTTTCAGCAGACCTTCGTTTCATTCACCGGCGCCGAATTCCGCCGATAGGCGCGCCGCCGCCTCTTGCACGATCTTTGCCCGGCTTTTGACCGCTTGATTGGAGAGGCGCCAGACCGGACCGGAAACGCCGAGCGCGCCGATCACTTTGCCGGTGAAGTTCTTGACCGGCACCGCGATGCAGCGGACTTCGAGATTGAACTCGCCGTCGTCGAAGGCAATGCCGGTACGCTTGATCTCCTCGATCTCGCGCAGCAAAGCCGGAATTTCCCTGATCGATTTTTCTGTCGACGGTTTGAGGCCGGTGCGCTTGAACAGGCCTGTGAGCTGATCGTGCGGCAACGCTGCGAGGATCGCCTTGCCGAGCGCCGTGCAATGCGCGGGGCGGACGACGCCGACGCGGTCGGCAAGCTGAAAGGCGCCGGGGCCAGAGGTGCGCGCGATGACCACGATGGCGTCACCCATGCGCACGGCGAAGTGGCTGCACTCGCCGGTCTGCCGCGCCAACTCTTCGAGAACCGGCGTGGCGACATTGACCATCTCGATTTCGTCGAGCGCGCTCGCGGCCAGCGCGAAGAGCGGCCGGCCGATGCGGTAGCGCTTGGTGTCCTTTTCCTGCCGGACATAACCGAGCGCCACCATGGTCTTGGCGAGATGAAATGTCGTGGAATTGTGCAGGCCGACCAGTCGCGCCAGATCGGCAAGCCCGATCCCGTCGCGATGGCGGGCGACTTCTTCGAGAATGCCGAAGGCGCGGCCGAGAGATTGGATGCCGACGCTCGGTCGTTCTTCGGCGTCCTCGTCGGCGGCCCGTGTCGGGCGGAGCGGCCCGGCGGCTTTGGGCCGAACGGGCGCCACTCCACTCACCTTCGCGGCAGCTCTGGTTTTGGCGTGCGTCGTCACCCGGCGGCCTCCGAAAAGGGTCCGGCCTCTATATCACAATATCAATTGACGTACAGCATTGTGAGACATAGCGTGCGGCCGGTTTCGCGGCGGCCCGCTCCGCCAGGCCGTCCACCGGAGACGCGAACGGAGACGCGCATAATGTCGACCAGTAATATGCTCAACGGCGCTCAGGTCATCGTCGATTATCTGGTGCAGGAGAAGGTGCCGAAGGTTTTCGGCCTGTGCGGTCACGGTAATATTCAATTCATCGACGCGCTCTTTGAGCGCAAGCACGATATCGAGACGATCTCCGTGCACCATGAAAGCGTCGCCGGCTTCATGGCCGATGTCTATTATCGCGTGGCCGGCCGGCCGACGGCGACATTCACGTCCTGCGGGCCGGGCTCGGCCAACCTGCCGATCTCGCTTGGCAATGCCTTTCTCAATTCCGTGCCGTTCATGGCGGTGACCGGCAATGTGCCGACCAGCCAATTCAATCGCGGCGCCTTTCAGGAACTCTATCGCCACTATCAAGCCGACTTTCCCTCCACTGTGCGCTCCTATTGCAAGAAAGTGTTTCAGCCGACGCGCGGCGAGATGGTGCCGCTTGCGGTGCGCCAGGCCTGGAAGACGATGGTGACCGGCCGGCCCGGCCCGGTCGTGCTCGACGTACCGTTCGACGTCTTCATGGAGGCGGCAGCGGAGGAAGCGCCCAAGCCCGAGGAGTGGAGCGCCAATATATCGAGCCGCTGCGGCGCCGACCCGGAGGGCGTGGTCAAAGCCGTCGACATGCTGCTCAACGCCGAGCGGCCGGTGATCATCGTCGGACAGGGCGTGCGCTATGGCGGCGCAAGCGACGATTTGCTGCGGCTCGCGGAACGTTTGCAGATTCCGGTGGCGTTTTCGGCGAGCGGGCTCGGCGCCATCAATGCCAATCATCCCCTTGCGCTCGGCCTCGTCGCGCGCGGCGGGCATTATCAAGCGAATCACGCCACGCGTCAGTCCGACGTGCTGCTCGCACTCGGCGTTCGTTTCGACGACCGCACTTCGAGTTCCTGGATTCCCGGTTATTCCTTCACCATCCCGCCGACCAAGCTCATTCATGTCGACATCGATCCGGAAGAGATCGGCCGCAACTATCCGGTCGCGCTCGGTCTGATGGCCGACGTGCGCACATTTCTGCGTCAGATCCTCGCCGAACTTGACCGCCGCGCCGATCTGAACAAGCGCGCCGATGCGCGCCAGAAATGGTTGGCGGCGATCGACGGTTATCGCAAGGAATGGGACAAATTTGTCGCGCCGGGTTTTTCCGACGATACGACGCCGATCAATCCGCAGCGCGCCGCGCTCGAGATCGACAAGGGCCTGCCGGACGATGCGATCCTGGTCAGCGATATCGGCGTGCATCACAATTGGCTGCTCGGTTTCTGCAAACCGCGGCGTCCGGATTCGCTGATCGGCTCAATGGGTTTCGGGCCGATGGGGTTCGGCGTCGCCGGCGTACTTGGCGCGAAATTCGCCGCCCCAGATCGGCCTTGCGTTTCGGTGTGCGGCGATGGCGCCTTCTTCATGCACGCCAACGTGCTCGGCACCGCGGTGGAATATAATCTGCCGGTCGTCTGGGTGGTGTGGAACAATTATGCCTATGCCTCGATCCGCGGCTTGCAGCGCGGCTATCTGAAAGGACGTGAACTCGCGACGGACTTCCACAATCCGATCACCGGCGAGCGTTACAATCCGGACTTCGCGGCGATGGCCCGCTCGGCGGGCGTCGAAGGCGTGCGCGTCGATCGCGCCGGCGATCTTGCCGAGGCGGTGCGCAAGGGCATCGCGGCGAACCGGCCTTATCTGATCGACGTCGATATCGCGGCCGACGTTAATCCGGCCGGCGCCGGCGTCTGGGAGCTTCCCGGCCTCGGCCAGAGCAAGCCTGGTATCGGCACCCGTTATCAGCCGGCTTGATCTCAGGTGTTTGGTCGAAGCGGCTTGATCCAGGTTAGGTCGTGCCGTGCTTTTGGAGGTCGTTTTAGAACACGGCCCGGTTGCAGGGGCGCAATTCAGCGTCTTTTTGCCCTATCCGGAGCCTTCGGACGCTCCACGGGTCTTCAGAAATTCATTTTAGTTAACTCATCTTAAAACTAAATCGGACCTAATAAGCGCTGCGCCGGCAACAAACAAATAAGCCGGTTTGCTACCGCCTGGGGATCCGACATGTTGAATCGCGTGACGATCAGTACGCTTTTGAAGACCGTCATCATGACGCTCGGCATCGCCGTCGTCGTCATGCTGTCGCTGACCGCCTGGGACTCCTGGAAGCGGCTGGTCACAGCAAGCCAAGCGGAAGCGGCCGCCAACGCCGAGAGCTATCTGTTCACGGCGCTTTTTAACCTGCGCATCGACCGGGCAACGACATCCATCGACCTTCAATCCGACAGGACGGGTGTGTCGCAGGTGCTCGGCCACGCCCGCGCGGCGGAGATGACGGCGCTGCGCTCCGCTTTGGACTACCTGCCGCGAGTCGATTTTTCCGACCAGCAAGCGCTGACCGCGGAATTGGCCGACCGCGTGAAGCGAGTCGCCGCGCTGCACGACGCAACGGCCGCGGCGCTGTCGCAGCCGAAAGCATCGCGCCCGGCCGGTCTTGCGGAGCAGGCCTTCAAGGAGACCAATGAGCTTTTTGGCCTGGTCGACAAGGTGTCGACCCGGGTTACGACGGCGGTCAAATTGCAAGACGCGTTCATCGATCAATTGTTGGAAATCAAGCAGCTCGCCTGGACGATGCGCAATGCGAGCGGTGAGGCGACGCTTGTCATCCTCTTTCCGCTCGGCGGCAAGCCGGTCTCGCCCACGGCGATGAACGATTATATCGCCGATGTCAGCAAATACACCGTCACCTGGGCGTCGCTCAAAGAGATGGCCCACGGCCTGTCCTTGCCGGCGCGTCTTACCGACACGATCGCCAAGGTCGATAGCGTCTTCTTCGACCCCGACTATGCGGCGCTGCGCATGAAGGTGCTGACAGCGCTGATTGCCGGCCAGCCCACGGGCACGAACTCGGACGAATGGTCGACAATGTCGATCACCAAGCAGGCGCCGATTCAGGACACCGCGACGATCGCGCTCGATATCGCCCGAGATCATGCAGCCGACCTGCATTCGCGCGCCGTATGGAGCCTCATCGTTCAGGCTTGTCTGATGCTGTGCGCGATCGCTCTCGTTGCCGGCATGATGTGGGTGGTGTCGTTCCGCGTCAGCAATCCGCTGCATCAGCTCAGTGCCGCGATGCGCAAGCTTGCCGGCGGCGATTTCGATGTGGTTCTGCCCGGGCTCGAGCGCAAGGATGAAATCGGCGCGATGGCCAACGCCGTCGAAGAGTTCAAAGCGGTGTCGGCCGAAAAGGCGCGTAACGAGACCGAAGAAGCCGTGCGCCGGCAGAAGACTGAAGCCGAAGTGCAAGCCAAGGCCGCGGCCGAGCAGCGCGAGAGCGCAGAAGCCCAGGCCCAGGCGGCGCAGGAGCAGGCGAAAATCGTCAGCCTTCTCGCTGACGGGCTTGTGCAGATGTCGGACGGCAATCTCGGCCATCGCCTCGGCGCTGGCTTCACCGAGAGCTATCGCCAGATCAAGGACGACTTCAATGCCATGGGCGGGCGCTTGCACGACGCCATCGGCGCGATCGCGCAGGCGACACGGGAGATTTCGAACGCGTCCGGCGAACTCTCGTCGAGCACCACGGATCTGTCGCAACGCACCGAGGAGCAGGCCGCGAGCCTCGAAGAGACCTCTGCCTCTATGGAGGAAATCTCCTCGACAGTGCGGCAGAATGCCGAGAATGCGCAGCGTGCGAGCCAGTCGGCGAGCGGTGCCCGCGAGGTCGCCGACCGCGGCGGCCAGGTGGTGGCCAAGGCGGTCGACGCCATGGCGCGGATCGAGGATTCTTCGCGCAAGATTTCCGACATTATCGGGGTCATCGACGAGATCGCCCGGCAGACCAATCTGCTCGCGCTCAATGCCGCGGTCGAGGCGGCGCGCGCCGGCGAAGCCGGCCGCGGCTTCGCGGTGGTGGCGTCGGAAGTGCGCAGCCTCGCGCAGCGCTCTTCGCAGGCCGCCAAGGACATCAAGGACCTCATCACCAATTCGAGCGGCCAGGTGAAGGACGGCGTCGATCTGGTCAACAAAGCCGGCACGGCGCTGCATGAAATCGTCGACTCGATCGAACAGGTCGTGCAGATCGTGTCCGACATCGCCGCCGCCTCGACCGAACAGGCGACCGGCCTGGAGCAGGTCAATCGTGCGCTCAACCAGATGGACGAGGTGACGCAGCAGAACTCGGCGCTGGTCGAGGAAAACGCCGCGACCGCAAAGACGCTCGAGCAGCAGGTCAGGGCCATGGATGAGCGGCTCGCCATGTTCCAACTCGACACCGGCGGCAGCCATCAGCCCGGCCGGGCGGCGGCCGCGTAGAAATGCCGCGGCGGCGCTTGATTGCGGAACGAGATCGACGCGACGCCCTCTAAAGACGCCACGATTGGCCTGCGCATTAAAGCGGCAGCGTCTGCACGTCCTTATAACTTGATGCGGCATGAGCCGCGGCTATAGTCCGGGCTCAACAAGGTCCACGCGGACCAATCAAACACGTTGTTGGTTTCGTGTGCCGCCGCGGCCGATCCTTCCAGATCGGCGCGCGGCCGATGAAGGAGTTCAGTGATGCAATTCTCCCGGCGCAAAATTCTGCTCGCGGCCACTGGTGCGGCTATGTCCACGACGCTGCCACGCATCGCGCGGGCCGACACTTATCCTTCGCGCTCGGTGCGTATCATCGTGGCCTTCGGAGCCGGTGGCCCGGGCGATGTCTTTGCCCGGCTGATGGCGGAGAAATACTCCGCGCATTTCGGCCAGCAGTTCTTTGTCGAGAATATCGTCGGCGCCGGCGGCAATATCGGCACCGAGAAAGCGGCGAAGTCGCCGCCGGACGGCTACACGATCCTCATCAACGCCAATAATCAGATCATCAATCCGCTGCTCTACGAAACCGTGCCCTACGATCCGGCGAAGGACTTTGCGCCGGTTTCGCTTGCGGCCGGCTTTCCAACCGCCTTCTCGGTCAATGCGACAGTGCCGGCGAAGACTGTCGCCGAACTTGTCGCGCTGGTGCGTGCCACGCCCGGCAAATTCAGCTACGCCTCGGCCGGGGTCGGCACACCGTCGCATCTCCTCGGCGAGCGATTTCGTCAGGCGCTCAATCTCGATATCGTGCATGTGCCGTATAGCGGCACCGGCCCGGCGACCCAAGCGGTGCTGGCTGGCGATACGCCGATCTGTTTTGCCGGGCTCACAGCGGCGGCGCCGTTGGTGCCGACTGGAAAGATCCGCGTGCTCGCAACCATGAGCAAGAAGCGATCGCCGGCGTTGCCCGATGTGCCGACCATCGCAGAGGCCGGCTATCCGGGTCTTGACGGCGAAGGTTGGGAAGGCATCTTCGTTCCCACCGGCACGCCGCAGGAGATCATCGCACAACTCAGCGATCAGACCCGCAATATCTTGGCGCAGCCCGATGTGAGGCAGCACCTCGAAACGCTCGGTTTCTCGGTGGCCGGCTCGACGCCGGACGCTTTCGCCAAAGAGTTGACCGACGAAAGCCAGGTCTGGGCCAAAGTGATCAGCGCGGCGGGTCTTAAGCTCAAGTAATCCGCCGCGCGCTGCCTCACTTTTTCGGCGGCACCGCGGCGAACTTGGAACCCCGCACGCACATCCGCCCGCGCGAATCCTGCCACAGGCGTTCGGTCTGATGCAGATAACCGAGCGCGCGCGCGACCATGACGAAATTATACGACGCGAAGCGTTCGGCGATGTCGGTGTAGTAGAGCGGCTCTTTTTCGATCGCGGCGAGGATTTCCACGGCCAGGTTGCGTACCGTGATGTTGTCGCCGCCATTGCCGGCCGCGTCGGTCTTGCCATTCACATACTCGTCGATATGCGCGCTGTCGGCATAGGCGTAGGTGATGCGCTCGTAGTGTTCCAAGGGAATGCCTTCAGGGATGGTGGCGTCGATGCCGACCTTGGCGCCGGTCGGCGCCACGCCAAAACCCTGCGGCAGGCTCGGATCGAGCGGCTTGGCCCGGGCATTGCCGACGATCATGATGTCGCGGTCGCCCTGCACCCGCGTCGCAATCGCCCATTCCACGTCGGTCGGATCGAACACGTCGATATCGTCGTCGACCACGACGACGTGTTTGAGGTCCATGACCGAGAGCGCGGCAAGGAGCGCATTCTTGCCTTCGCCTGGCTGCTTCTTGATCGAGATCACTGCGTGCCAGAACGCGCAGCCGCCGAGCGTCACGTTGATGTCCTTGACGACGACGCCCGCGGTCTTCAGCGCCTGGCGGATTGCGGCATACCGGGTCGGCGCCGCGAGCCAGGTGTTCTCCCACGGCATGTGCAGATTGTAGTAGATCGCGTCCTTCTTCATCGCGATGGCTTTGACGCGCACCAGCGGATTCCAGTGCAGCCCGCCCATCAGGCGGGTGAATTCGCCGAAGCGGCCTTCCGGGAATGTCCAGCCGGTCGGCAGGATTTCCGCCTCCAGCACGATCTCGGCATCGGCAATGCAGGGCAGGTCGATGGTCCGGCATTGCGCGAGTTCGACCGGCGCGCCACGCATGCCGCCTGAGATCGCCATTTCATCGACGCCGAGCGGCGCGCGATAGCCGGCGCCGGCAATTTCGACCGGATGGGTGCCTATGGAAATCGAAATCGGCAGCGGCTCGCCGCGCTCGAGCGCCCGCCGCGCGAACATTTTCATATTGTTCGGCGTGACGATGTCGATACCGGTGAGATTCTTTTCTTTGACGATGAAGCGATAGATGCCGCTGTTGAGGCCGTATTCAGGATCGCGCGCGATGACGATGCCGGCGGTGATCATCGGTCCGCCATCATAGATCGACGACATCGGGATCGGCAGCTTGTAGAGGTCGACATCGTCGCCGGTGAGGAAGACTTCATCGGCCGGGGAGTTTTTCACCGTCTTCGAGGCGATCGGCTTGGTGATGGCCTGCTGCAACTTGTCTTCGATCTCGCGATAGTTCTCGGCATGCATCGACATCATCGCGCGTTCTTTGGTGCGGATGATGCCGGACACGACCGGCATGTCGTAGCCGATGACCTTATGGAAAAAGAGCGCGGTCTTCGCCTGGTCGACCAGCGTTGCGATGTGGCGAATGTCGACCGGCTGGTGCAGGTCGATGAGTTCGCCGGCCTGGCGCAAGCGGTCGAGAAACTGGCGGAAATTCTCTTGCATGGACGATCCTTGGAGCTTGCCTTGGGGCTTGCCTCGGGCGAGGCGGTCGGCCGTAGGTTTAAGGGTGTCCTGATTGGCCGCGCAATCGCAATCGGGCACCGACGTTGCGCGAAATTTGTGCAGAACAAAGCTACTAAATAATCACGTTATGTGATACGTTCGTGCTGTTATAAATGTATAAAGTAGTATATTGTACTATATATGTGCGATAAGTCTAGAATAAACTAACTGTCGATGTGAGGCGCGATTTGGCGCCTCCGCAGACGTTGGTCGAGCCTGGATTTCATTGGAGTTTCAAATGCCTGCAGCAGCGTTTGCTTCATCCGCTCCGTCTTTAGGCCATGCCGTGCCGGCCACCGGAATCCGGCAACTCACCGCCGAAGTCACCGCCGCTTGCGACGGCGCGCCGGAGCGGATGGCTCTGCGCGTGGTCGCAGCGCTTCAGGCCGCCGCCGCAGATCCGATCTTGCTGACGGCCGATCAATGTCTCGCGCGCCCCGATAGCTACGCCCGTCATGTCCTTTATTCCGACCCGCAGGGCCGCTTCACAATTCTGGCGCTGGTCTGGTCCGCCGGCCAGTTCAGCCCGGTCCACGCCCATCACACCTGGTGCGCCTATGCCGTGCACCGCGGCGCTCTCGCGGAAACGCTGTTCCGCTTCGATGCCGAAACCGCACAGGCGACGCCCTTGCGCACCGAGACCCGGCGTGCTGGTTACGGCTGTTTCGCGCAATCCGGGCTTGAACAAATTCATCGGCTCGGCAATGCCGGTCTGGAGCCCGCGATCTCCATCCATGTTTATGGGGTCGACGCTGCGCAAGTGTGTTCGCGCGTGAACCGGGTTCTCGACGCCCGGACTTGAGGAGACGGTAGTGACGGCAAAGACGATGAAGGCGCTGCTGCTGCGGCAGCATGGCGGGCTCGATAGCCTCGAACTGGTCGGCGATTATCCGGCGCCGCAGGCGGTCGCAGGTCACGTTGTCATTCGGGTGCGGGCCTCTTCCTTCAACTTCCATGACCTGTTCACCGTCAAGGGCATGCCGGGCATCAAGGTGCCGCTGCCGGTCATCATCGGCCTCGACATGGCGGGCGAGATCGCCGAGGTCGGCGAAGGCGTCACCGGCTGGAAGGCCGGCGACCGGGTTCTCATTAATCCGGTCAACAAGAAGAAAGGCCTGATGGGCGAAATGCTCGACGGCGGCATGGCCGAATATTGCTTGGTCGGCGCCGATCAGCTCGTCGCCATTCCCGAAGGCGTCGATTTCGCGCAAGCCGCATCGCTGCCGGTTGCTTACGGCACCGCGCACCGCATGCTGATCACGCATGATACGGTCAAGAAAGGCGACAAGGTTCTCGTCCTCGGCGCCTCTGGCGGCGTCGGCACCGGTTGCGTCATGCTGGCGAAACTCCTCGGTGCCGAAGTCATCGCCTGCGCCTCGAGTGAGGAGAAGCTCAAGCGCCTCACCGAAATCGGCGCCGACCATGTCGTCGATTACACCAAGGTCGATTGGTCGAAATGGGCGGTTGAAAAATACGGCAAGCCGCAACGGCGTTCCTATGACGGCGGCGTTGATGTCGTGGTCAATTTCACCGGCGGTGACACCTGGGTGCCGTCGCTGCGCTGTATCAAGCGCGGCGGCAAGCTTCTGGTTTGCGGCGCCTCGGCGGGCCACGATCCGAAGGAAGATTTGCGCTATGTCTGGAGCTTCGAGATCAACATCCAAGGCTCCAACAGTTTCTACGACGACGATCTCACAGGTCTGATGGCGCTGATTCAGGCCGGCAAGATGAAGCCCGTGATCGACAAGGTGCTGCCGCTCGATCAGGCCATCGAAGGCCTGCGCCTGATCCAGGACCGCGAGGTCTTCGGCAAAGTCATTGTCGCGCCGTGACGGTTGAGAAGATGAGCCAAGATACTCGACAAGATATGACCCTCGAAAAGGCGCAGGCGATGATCACGCGTGCGCCTTATCACCAGTGGCTCGGACTCAAAGTGACCGCGCTGCACGACGATGGCATCGAGCTTACCGCGACCTGGCGCGAGGAGTGGGTGGTCAATCCGGAGCGGCGTTACACCCATGGCGGTGTGCTTGCCGCTCTGGTCGATCTCACCGCCGACTGGGCGATGCTCAAGAAGGTCGGCCGTCCGGTGCCGACCATCGACCTGCGGGTCGATTATCACAGCGCCGCCATGCCGGGCGATCTCACCTGCCGCGGCAAGATCGTGCGGCTCGGCAGCCAGTTTTCGTCGTCGGAAGCCTCTATATTCGATGCTCAGGGCAAGTTGCTGGCCAGCGGCCGCGGCACCTATTTCAACGCGCCGCCTAAAGCTTGAATCAAGGTTTTGAACCAAAGCTTGAAGTCGCGGCAAAGTGAAAGGCAGATGTTTCCCTTCAAAAATCTCGGGCAGTTGATCGGCCGCGATCGCAACCTGTCGAAGATCGCTATTGTCGATCTCGGCGGCGAAGGGGAGCCGCGTGAATTCAGCTATTCCGCAGTCGATGCGATGGCAAACGGCGTTGCCCGGGCGCTGATCCGCGACGGCTTCAGGCGCGGCGATCGCATCGCCATTCTCTCAGCCAACCGCACCGAATATATCGCCGCCTGTTTCGGCGTCATGCGCGCCGGCCTCGTGGCGGTGCCGGTCAATTTCAAGTTTCCGAAGAAGACCATCGACTTTGTGGTGCGCGATGCCGGCGCCAAGCTGGTGTTCTGCGATGCGGAGCGGCGCGCCGATTGTCCGGCGGGTCTTCCGGTCGTCTGCTTCGGTGCTGCCGGCAAAGAGGCGTTCGATCAATTCCTCGATCCCGGACCGTTTGTCGAGGTGACGCCGGAAGCCGACGAGCCGGCGATGTTTCTTTACACGTCGGGCTCGACTGGCGTCCCGAAGGGCGTCGTCCTCTCGCACCAGAGCCATCTCTGGGTGGTGGAGACGCGATTGTCCGGCCAGGACCTGTCGAGCCAGCGCTATTTGATCGCGGCGCCGCTCTATCACATGAATGCGCTGGCTTTGGCGCAACTGGCAATCGCCGCCCACAGCACCGTCGTGCTGCTGCCGAATTTCACTACGCTCGCCTATATCGCGGCAATCGAGAAATATCGTTGCACCTGGCTCACCGCGGTACCGCCGATGATCGCGATGATGCTGCGCGAAGCCGACGTGCTGGCGAAGACCGATCTATCCAGCGTGCAATTCGTCCGCATGGGTTCGGCGCCGGTCAGCCAGAGCCTGATGTCAGCGCTCAAGCGTGTGCTGCCGAAAGCGGCCGTCACCAACGCCTATGGCACGACGGAAGCCGGCCCGGTCGTATTCGGGCCGCATCCGAAGGGCTTGCCGACGCCTGACATGTCGGTCGGCTATCCGCATCCAAGAGTGCAGTTGCGGCTGGTCGATGGCAGCGACAAAAATGCTGCGCAAGGCGTGCTGGAGATGAAATGTCCCGCCGTCATGGTCGGCTATCACAATCGTCCGGACGTCGCCTCGCCGGTCGGACCGGATGGCTTCTACCGCACCGGCGACGTATTCCGCCGCGACGGCGACGGGTTTCATTATTTCATCGGCCGCACCGACGACATGTTCAACTCCGGCGGTGAGAATATTTATCCGGGCGATGTCGAGCGCATGCTGGAAACCCACGCCGATGTCAGCCAGGCAGCCGTCGTGCCGGTCGACGACGACATCAAGGGCCAGAAGCCGGTCGCCTTCATCATTCCCAAGACCGGGCGGCATCCGACCGTGGACGAGATCAAACAATATGCGCTCGCCAACGCGCCGGCCTATCAGCATCCTCGTTTCGTCTGGTTCCTCGACAAGCTGCCGCTCGCTTCGACCAACAAGATCGACCGCAATACGCTGCAAAAACTCGCCGAGGAACGGGTGAACACCGAACGTGCGCGCTGACCTGGCGCTGCGTTCACCCGCGCCGAACTTACCCCGGTTTCAGGCCGGATTCCTTGAGGATCGGCACCCAGCGGACCTGTTCCTGCGCGAGATATTGGGTGGTGCGGTCGGGCCCGAAATCGAGAACTTGCTCGAATCCGGCGTTCTTGAGCTTGTCTTGAAAGTCTTTGTTGGCGACGACGTCCTGCGTGACCTTGGCGAGGCGGTCGATGATTGGCCGCGGCGTTCCGGCCGGTGCGAACAGGCCGACAAAAAGCTGCGCGATCAGATCGGGGTAACCGGCTTCCGCCGTCGTCTCGATGTCGGGCGCCACCGACAGGCGATGGTCGGTCGCCACCGCAAGGATGCGCACCTGGCCGGCTTTGTGCATTTCGAGCACGGTGCCGGTGATATTGGAGGACATGATCGGGATGGTGCCGGCGATGAGGTCGGTATAGCCGGGTGCCGCGCCTTTGTAAGGGATATGGACGATATCGGGCAGGCCGGCGAGCTTCTTGAACAATTCGCCGCAGAGATTCGACATCGTACCGGCGCCAGCGGAGCCATAGGACAGTTTGCCCGGATTGGCTTTGGCATAGGCGACGAGTTCTTTGAGATTTTTTGCCGGCACGGACGGGTTCACCATGATCATGGCGACCGAGATCGCAAGTCCGGACACCGCGGAGAAATCCTTCACCGGATCGTACAATTGCTCAGCCGACAAAGCCGGGTTGAGCACGAGATCGCTGGTGCTGCCGAGCAGGAGCGTGTAGCCGTCGGCCGTGGCGTGCGCCACCATCGCTGTGCCGGTTATGCCGCCGCCGCCGCCGAAATTTTCGACAGCGATGGTGCCAAGATTGGGCGACGCAGAATTCACCCAGTCGCGCCCGATGATGTCGAGCACGCCGCCGGCGCTGCGCGGGACAATCAGGCGGATCGGCCCTTTCGGATAATCGATGCCGGCATAAGCCCGAGACAATCCCGGCGCGGCGCTTGCGAGCGCCCCGGCGCCCAACGCCGTCAAACCACGAGCCATGAATTTACGCCGGTTTACCGGATACATTGTATCATCCTGTTTTGTTGATTAAGCGATTGTGGCACGCCACGGCACCAGCGAAGCGGGAATGTTCCGGAAGCCGCGCGGCGCTTCAATCAGTAGCAATCCGCGTGCCAAACCGCATTCCATGCTTGCATTTTCTTCGTGCGGAAGGCATCGAACGCCTAAATTCGCTTATTTGCCATGAACCATCGCCGCGACTGACGCCATAATTGGCCATGGCCGCGGACCAAATCCAGCATCGTCCAGCAGAACGCAATAATTGCATGGTCTCGCGCGTGCACGCCGACAAAATGGATCGTCAGCTTCCGCGCGGCGAGGAGATTTTTCTCGACCATGTCGGCCATTTCGCCGCCGATCCGGAGGCCGCGAGCGCTGCGCTTTCACGTGCCGGCTTTTTCGCAACTCCACGTTCGGTTCAGGTCAATCCCCAAGTCAGTGCCTCGGGCAAAGGCGGCGTTACGCTGACCGGCACCGGCAATGTGACGAGCATGTTCGCGAGCGGCTATATCGAAGTTCTCTACAAGACCGCGGACACTGTGCTCGGCCGCGAACTCGATAGCGCGATCGCGCGCTATGCCGGCGTTCACCTCGCGGCGTTTTCCGTCAGCGACGCCGCAGCCGCGCACCGCCGGCTCGAATCATCCGGCTTTCGCGTACGCCCGATCGCGCATATGCAGCGTCCGGTCGACACCGAGGCGGGGCCGGACACCGCCAAATTCACCGTGACTCGTGTCGAGCCCGGGGAGATGGCGGAAGGCCGCATACAGATCCTTACTCATCACACGGAAGCGGCGGTCTGGCAGCCGCGCTGGCTCACGCATCCCAACGGTGCGGTCGGATTGATGGACGTCGTCATCGCGACTGCAAATGTCGAGGAGGCAGCGGGCCGCTTCGGCCGCTTGCTCGGACGCGCCATGACCGACAACAGCTTCGGCAAGGCGATCTATCTCGACCGCGGCGCCGTTCAATTGGCCACCGCCGAGGCGTTCTCTCGTTTGGCGCCGGATATCACGATACCGGCATTGCCCTTCATCGGCCTCTACGCCATTGCCGTGCGTTCACTCCCGGTCTTGTGCGAGAGCTTGCAGCGCGGCGGGCTGCCGTTTGTCGCGCGTGATGGATATGTGACGGCGCGCTTTCCCGCAGCGCTCGGCGCCGGCGGCTGGGTCTTTGTCGAGAACTCGGAGTGCCTCGCCTGGCGCAGGCCCCAAGGCTGAGGCCGGATCAATCGGCAGTTCTGCAGAACGAATGTCGCAGTCGGTTTATCCCCCACTCGCCAAAAGAATAAATTCCGATATTGCACTGCACAAAGGCCGCCCATAGACTGCATTCCGCCGGAACTCCCGCTACGAGGTAAGCCATGCAAAGCAGCTCTCGTCGAGAATTCTTGCGCTTGGCGGCGACGGCCGCCGCGGTTTCGACGGCCGGTCGGCGCGCTTTTGCCGACGACCGCGTCATCAAGGTCGGAACGCTGAAACTCATCCACGGCATCACGCCGTACTTCTACGAGAAATTCGTTCCGGCGGGTTTCAAGATCGAGGTCTCGCCGTTCGAGAGTCCGACCGACGGCAAGAACGCCGTCGTCACCGGCAGTGTCGATTTCGGGATCTATGGTCTCGCCGCCGCGACCTTGGGCGGCGCCAATGGCGAACCTGTTGTGGTCATCGGTGCTGCGTGCAACCGCGGCATGGCGGTGGTGGCGCGCGCAGACGAGCCTATCGCCTCGATCAAAGACCTCAAGGACAAGAAAGTCGGCATTTGGCCCGGCTCGACGCAGGAAGTCGTCATTCTCGATCGGCTGTCGGCAGAGGGCATGTCGATCAAGGACATTCAGCCCATTCGCGTGTCGTTCAGCGACATGGCGCCCGCGCTCGCCCGCGGCGACATCGACGCTTATGTCGGCGCCGAGCCCGGACCCGGCATCAGCCTTGCGAACGGCACCGGCAAAATCGTCGAATATCCTTATTCGACACCGACCGGGTCGCTCAACATGGTGCTGACCACGCGGCGCGAACTCATCCAGAAGGATCCGGATCTGATCCGGACGCTGCTCAAAATTCATCGCGAAGCGAGCGAATACGCCATGAGCCACCGCGACGCGTTCGTCGCCATGGCCATGCAAAAGCTCGGCCAGCAGCAGCCCTCGATCGAGAAGGCCGCGCCCAATGTCGAATTGACGTGGAACATCGACGACCTGTTCATCAAAGAGGCGCATTACTACGGCACCCAGATGCTCGACAAGAAGCAGATTCGGCAGTTGCCCGATTACGCGAGTTTCATTGATCCGAGCTTCGTCAAAGCCATCGCGGCGTCGTGACCGAGAGCATGAGCCTGCGGGTTACCGCCGCCGAATCGGCTGGCGGCACGGTTGCCGCTCGAGAGATCGCGGGATCGAGGCCCGGACCGGCGAGCAAGCTGCGCAAACGCCTGCGCGCCGTTGCGCTGGCGGCGATCGTGCCGTTATGCCTTTTGCTGTTCTGGGACTTGATGGTGCGGTGGACTGGAACGCGGCTCATTCCGCCGCCTGACGCCGTCGCCATCATGATGTGGGATTTCGCATTTGGCGGAATCTATAACGACGCCTACAGTGCAAGCCTGCCGATTCATTTCTGGAAGTCGGTGCAGCGGGTCTATGGCGGTTTCTTTTGCGCCGCGTTCGTCGGTATCCCGCTTGGCCTCTTGATCGGCCGTGTGCCGCTGATACGGGCGCTGCTCGACCCGACATTGTCGCTGCTGCGTCCGATCCCGGTGACGGCATGGCTGCCGTTATCGATGATCTTTTTCGGCCTCGGTCCGAAGTCGGCGATCTTTCTGGTATTTCTAGGCGCTTTCTATCCGATCCTGATCAATACGATCTTCGGTGTAAGATCCGTCGATCCCCGCCTGTTCGAAGCGGCCGAGATGCTCGGCTGCAGCGGTTCGCAACTGTTCCGTGCCGTCGTCCTGCCCGCGTCGCTGCCGAGTATCTTTAACGGCCTGCGGCTCGGCGCCGGCTTCGCCTGGATATTGATCGTCGTCGGCGAAATGACCGGCGTGCCCGAGGGTCTCGGCGCCGTCATCATGGACGGCCGGACGCTGTCGCGCACCGATCTGGTCATCACCGGCATGATCATCATCGGCATCACCGGCTTCGTCTCGGATCGTATTTTGGTTATGCTCAACAACTATTTCCTGCGCTGGAGCCCGCAGCACCGTGCTTGAGGCGACCAACCGAGGCGCGCCGGGCCCCCCGCTTTTGCGCGTCAACGGGGTTCAGAAGGTTTTTGCCGCCTCCGACGGAGCCGTCGAGGCGCTGCGCGACATCAACCTGACGATCGCAAAGGGCGAATTCATCTGTCTGCTTGGCGCCTCGGGCTGCGGCAAGTCGACATTGCTGCGCATCATAGCCGGGTTCGAGAGGGCGACGCGCGGCTCGGTTGCCGTTTACGGTATCGACGTCGATAAGCCCGGGCCGGACCGCGGCATGGTTTTTCAGGATTACGCGTTGTTCCCCTGGCTGACCGTCCGGCAGAATATCAGCTTCGGGCCGCACCATCGCGGCTTGCCTGCTCGCGACATCGCCGCCGTCACCGACAGGTTTCTTGCAATGGTCGGATTGACGGCTTTCGCGGAGCGTTACCCGCACCAGCTCTCCGGAGGGATGAAACAGCGGGTTGCGATCGCGCGGGTCCTGGCGAATGATACGGACATTCTTCTCATGGATGAGCCGTTTGGCGCGCTCGATGCGCTGACGCGCGGCAAATTGCAGGAAGAGCTGATCGAGATCTGGCAGAGCACAAGGCTGACAGTGATTTTCGTGACGCATTCGGTCGAGGAGGCCGTGCTGTTGGCGGATCGGGTCGCCGTGATGTCGGTCGGGCCTGGACGGGTGGATTGCGATATCAAGATCGACTTGCCGCGACCGCGCGACGTCTCGTCTCCCGAGTTCAATGCATTGCGCCGGGACGTCACGCGCCGGCTGACAAGCCACATTTCACGCGGACGGCCCGACGGAATAGCCGCGGATTCGTGACGTGACAGATACGACGCAGGGTGAGTTGCATGCGGCGCCGATCTATCGCGGCATGGATCGCGCGACGCTCGATGCCGCCTACAACAACAGCGCCGCAATTGCCGACAGTGCGCAATGGCTTGCGGATTGGCGCCGGCGCAGCATGACGGCTCGAACGATGCCCGGCGCCCGGCTCGACGTTCCCTACGGACCGCGTGAGCGCGCGCGTTTGGACTATCTGCCTGCCGGCGCTTCGGGGGCGCCGCTCTTTGTATTTATCCACGGCGGCTACTGGCAGCGCAACGGCAAGGACGTTTTTTCCTTCGTGGCGGAGGGTCCGCGCGCACATGGCATCGATGTGGCCGCTCTCGGATATACGCTCGCCCCGGCGGCGCGGCTGTCGGACATCGTCACCGAAATCCGGCAAGCGCTGGCATTTCTCGGCGAGAACGCGCGGCAATTCGGGTTTCGCCGCGAAGCGGTTTTCGTCGGCGGCTGGTCGGCGGGTGGGCACCTCGCCGCGCTTGCCGCCCTGCAGATGAACGTGCGGGGGGCGATCGCCATCAGCGGCATCTTCGATTTGGAGCCGATCGCGCTAAGCTACATCAATGACAAACTTCAGCTCAACCGTGACGAGATAGAGACGCTCAGCCCAGTGCGGCTCCTTCATAACGGCATGGCTCCGCTTCGTCTTGTGGTCGGCGGCGATGAATTGTCGGAGCTGTGCCGACAATCCATCAGTTTTGAAGCGATCGCCGCCGGGTGCGGAATGCCGGTGACATTACGGACCTTGCCCGGTCACCATCACTTCTCGATCCTCGAGGAATTGGCCAAGCCGGACGGCGTAGTAACGGCGGAGCTTGTGCGCTTGGCATCTCAGGCGTGACTCCGTCAAAGACGTGCTCTCTGCTTGAGCAAGAAAGATGAAACGGCGGTCGAAACGGCCGCCGTTCAAGTTTGCGCCGTGCACGCGTTTTCAAGGCATGATCGCGAAAAAGCCTGCCCTCGGAGTTGATCCGAGGATGGAAACCGGTTTCCCGTCTTCGCGAAGCCCGCTTCGGCGGGCGAAGCAAGGTTCGAAAAGATCATGCCCCGCCGGCAAAGTACCGAGCTTATTTCTCGACGAACGCCTTCTCGATCACATATTGACCGGGTTCGCTGTGATTGCCCTCTTCGAAGCCGCGTTCGTGCATGATGGCGACGAGATCGCGCAGCATGCTCGGGCTGCCGCACATCATCACCCGGTCGTCGTCGGCAGAAAGCGTCGGCAGACCGATTTCATCAAATAGCGTGTCGGATGTGATCAGGTCGGTGAGCCGCCCGCGATTACGGAACGGTTCGCGCGTCACCGTCGGATAGTAGATCAGCTTTTCAGCGATCAGCTCGCCGATGAATTCGTGCTTCGGCAGTTCCTTGGTGATGAAATCGCCATAAGCGAGCTCGGCGACCTGGCGGCAGCCGTGCACCAGCACCACCTTCTCGTAGCGTTCGTAGGTCTCGGGATCTTTGATGATGCTGAGAAACGGCGCGAGCCCGGTCCCGGTCGACAGCAAATAGAGATGGCGGCCCGGCATCAGATTATCGAGAATCAAAGTTCCGGTCGGCTTGCCGTTGACCAGGATACGGTCGCCGGTCTGCAGATGTTGCAGCCGCGACGTCAGCGGTCCGTCCTGCACCTTGATCGAGAAGAACTCCAGGTTCTCCTCGTAATTGGCGCTAGCGAGGCTATAGGCGCGCAGCAGCGGCCGGCCGCCAACCTCGAGCCCGATCATGGCGAACTGACCGTTCTGAAAGCGGAACCCGGCGTCGCGCGTGGTGGTGAAGCTGAAAAGACTTTCCGTCCAATGTCTGACCGAGGTGACTTCTTCACTGTGTAACGTGCTCATACGATTGGATTATTCCTCGGTTTCGTTGACAGCCGGGCGGTTGCGGCGATATAACTAACTAGATAATTATCAAAATCAAGCGCCCCAGGGATCGACAACGGCATGCTGCCGCTCATTGACTTGCCTAGCGTAAATGGCCGGGTCGAACGCTACCGCATGCGGGGCGCACTGGCGTGGAATGGCGGGGAAGCGAGTGGGGAGAGCCGCCGCTTCGATCGCGTCGCGCTCGCGGCCGCGCATGTCGTGGCGGATCCGCTCGCCGCTGTCGACCCTTGGCTGACGCCTGCGATCGATTGGGACTCGACCATCGAATTTCGCCGCTATCTGTGGTCGCTCGGCCTGGGTGTCGCCGAGGCCATGGACACCGCGCAGCGCGGCATGGGGCTCGACTGGAATAACGCGATCGAACTGATCCGGCGCTCGGTCGCGGCAGCGCGTGACGTTCCGGGCGCGGTCGTGTTCTCCGGCGTCGGCACTGATCAACTCGCGCCTTCGCCCTCAGTCACGCTCGACGACGTGATCGGCGCCTATGAGGAGCAGATCGAAGCGGTCGAAGCCTGCGGTGGCCGCGTTGTTCTCATGGCAAGCCGCGCACTCGCCGCCGCGGCGAAATCTCCCGACGACTACGCCAAAGTCTACGGTCGCATTCTCGAACAGGTGCGCGAGCCGGTGATCATCCATTGGCTTGGCGAAATGTTCGATCCGGCGCTCGCCGGCTATTGGGGCAGCGCCGATCATGCGGCGGCCATGGATGTTTGCATCGACATCATCGGCGACCATGCCGAGAAGGTCGATGGCATCAAGCTCTCGCTGCTCGACAAGGACAAGGAAATCCGGTTGCGCCGACGGTTGCCGCAGGGCGTGCTCACCTATACCGGCGACGATTTCAATTTCCCGGAATTGATCGCGGGCGATGCGCAGGGCTATTCGCACGCGCTTCTCGGCATCTTCGCCGCCATTGCGCCGGCGGCGTCGGCCGCGCTCGAGGCGCAGGGCAGCGGCGACATGGAGCGCTATTGGGACATCTTTGCGCCGATCGTGCCGTTGTCCCGGCATCTCTTCAAGGCGCCGACGCGGTTCTACAAAACCGGGATCGTGTTTCTCGCTTATCTCAACGGCCATCAATCGCATTTCGTCATGGTCGGCGGACAGCAAAGCGCTCGCTCGCTGTTGCATCTCGTCGAAGCGTTCAAGCTCGCCGATGCGGCGGGCCTCATTCGCGACCCGGAACTCGCCGCGGCGCGGCTTGGCGCGTTCTTGAAAATTCACGGTGTCGCGTAAGGAAGAGGGGCACGCATGCCGGTTGTGGCAGCATCGAAAGCAAAGAGATCGCCGGTCCCGGCGAAGGCCAAAGTCAAGCTCGAGCCGGTGCGCGATGCCGAGCGCACCAAGCGCGCGTTGCTGGACGCCGCCGAAGTCGAATTCGCCGCCAAGGGACTTGCCGGCGCCCGCGTCGACGTCATCGCTGAGGAAGCCGGCGCCAACAAACGGATGCTTTATTACTATTTCGGCTCGAAGGACGATCTTTATGTTGCGGTGCTCGAGCGCGCCTATGGCGCGATGCGCAAGCGCGAGCGGGAGCTCAATCTCACCCATCTCGATCCGCTCGCAGCGATCCAAAGGCTTGTCGAATTCAAGTTCGATTATTATGCCGAGAATCCGCGGATCATCCCGCTGCTCGCCGCCGAGAACATGAACGAGGGCAAATATCTCAAGCGTTCGCGGCGGCTTCGCGACATGCATCTGTCGCTTGTCGACATGATCTGCACCGTTCTCGCGGCCGGCGAGCGCCAGGGCGTGGTCAAACCGCGCATCGACCCGTTCCAGCTCTACGTGTCGATGTCGGCGGTGAGCTACTTCTATTTTTCCAATTCGGCGACGCTGTCGACCGCCTTCGGGCGGCAATTGACCAGCAGCGCCGAGCGCAAAGCGCGGCGGGCCCACGCCGTCGACGTCATTATTCTTTTCTCTTATGTGAAAGCGCAATAAGAACGCCGCCGAAAGCGCGGCAGCCGGACGGAGGAAACATGAAATTCGGCGATTATCCTAAGGCCGGCTCGTTCGACGGCGTGTCGGGCTTTCGCAGCTACGTGCAATCGCTCGGTTTCGATATGCCGTGTGACGATATCGTCTCCGGCGGGCCCAATTCGCCGCTCGGTTCGCCGCTCGACTTCGACGGCATGACCATCGGCCATCGGCTTGCAATACAGCCGATGGAGGGCTGGGATTGCCTGACCGACGGCCGGCCGTCGGAGAACACCAAGCGGCGCTGGAAGCGCTTCGGCCTCAGCGGCGCCAAGCTGATCTGGGGCGGCGAAGCTTGCGCGGTGCGTCCTGACGGGCGGGCCAATCCAAAGCAGCTGGTCATGGCGGAGCACAGCCAGAAGGATATCGCCGAACTGCGCCAGATCGTCATCGACGCGCACAAGGAAGCGACCGGCGGCGAAGACAATCTCATCATCGGGCTGCAGCTGACCCATTCCGGACGCTTCTGCAAGCCGAACGATAATACCAAATTCGAATCGATCATCGCCTATCGCCATCCGCTGCTCGACAAGAAGTTCGGCTATCCGGCGGACCGGCCGGTGATCAGCGACGACGAAATCAAGCGCCTGGTCGAAGACTTTGTGACCGCCGCGAAGCGGGCCGAACAATGCGGCTTCGACTTCGTCGACGTCAAACATTGCCACGGCTATCTCGCGCACGAATTCCTGAGCGCGGTCGATCGGCCTGGGCCCTATGGCGGCAGTCTCGAAAATCGTACCCGCTTTCTCCGCGAGGTCGTCGAAGGCATCCGCGCCGCGGCGCCGCGGCTTCGCGTCGGCGTGCGCTTGAGCGCGGTCGATTCCATGCCGTTCAAGCCGGATCCGGCGCGTTCGCTGCCGGGCGCGCTCGGCCCAGGCGTGCCGGAAGACGTCAAGCTGCCCTATCGTTACGCTTTCGGCGCCGATCCGAACGATCCGCTGCGCACCGATCTCACCGAACCAAAAGCGTTTCTCGAAATTCTGCGCGGGCTCAATGTCCGCTTCGTCAACATCACCGCGGGCAGCCCCTATTACAATCCGCATTACATCCGGCCGGCGCTCTATCCGCCGTCCGACGGCTATCATCCGCCGGAGGATCCGTTTGTCGGCGTGATGCGCCATCTCGACGTGGTGCGCGAGTTGAAGGCGGCCTTTCCCGACTTCTGCTTCATGGGCAGCGGTTACACTTATCTGCAGGACTATTTCGCGAATGTCGCGCAGGCGGTGGTGCGGCAGGGCTGGGTCGACCTTGTCGGGCTCGGCCGCATGGTGCTCGCTTATCCGGAACTGCCGCTCGACATTCTGCAGAACAAGCCGCTGCAGAAGAAGCGCCTGTGCCGCACTTTCAGCGACTGTACCACGGCGCCGCGCAACAGCATCGTGTCGGGCTGCTATCCGCTCGATGCGTTCTACAAGAAGTCGCCGGAGTTCAAGCAGCTCGCCGCGGTGAAGAAGCACGCGCAGACCGCCTAGGCGGGCCCCGCCGGATATCGCCAGAAGGATCGTGAGGGCGCAGCCACAGTCGAATATAATGTCAGCGCCGGAGGGATCACTTGCCGTCCTACGTTCTTGCGATCGATCAAGGCACGACGTCGACGCGCGCCATGCTGTTTCGCGCCGACACGTCCATTGCGGCGGTGGCGCAACAGGAATTTCCGCAGCACTTTCCGGCTGACGGCGAAGTCGAACACGATCCCGAGGATCTGTGGGCAACCACGCTCGCGACCTGCCGCGATGCGCTGCGTCAGGCCCGTGCGACGGCGCGCGACATTGTGGCTATCGGCATCACCAATCAGCGCGAGACCACTTTGTTGTGGGATCGCAAAACCGGGCGCGCCGCGCATCGCGCTATCGTTTGGCAGGACCGCCGCACCGCCGATCTTTGTGCGGAGCTGAAAGCGGCAGGCCATGAGACCAAGGTTGCGACGAAAACCGGACTTCTGCTCGACCCCTACTTCTCCGGCACCAAGCTTACATGGCTGTTGCGCCACGTGCCCGGTGTTGCCGAAAAGGCCGCGCGCGGCCAGCTCGCCTTCGGCACGGTCGACACGTATCTGCTCTGGCGCCTCACCGGCGGCAAGGTTCACGTCACCGACGCGACTAACGCGTCGCGCACTCTGTTGTTCGACATTCATAACGGGTGCTGGGACGAGGATTTGCTGAAACTGTTCGGCGTGCCGAGGGCGATCCTGCCGAATGTAATGGATTCGTCGGCGGCCTTCGGCGTGACTGATCCTGATCTGTTCGGCACGCCCATTCCGATTTGCGGCATCGCCGGCGATCAGCAGGCGGCGCTGATCGGCCAGGCCTGTTTCACGCCGGGCATGATGAAATCGACCTATGGCACCGGTTGCTTCGCGCTGCTCAATACCGGGCTTACGCCGGTCAAATCGACCCACAAGCTATTGACGACCGTGGCCTATCAGTTCGGCGGCGTGCGCAGCTACGCGCTCGAAGGCTCGATCTTCGTCGCCGGCGCTGCGGTGCAGTGGCTGCGCGATGGCTTGCATGTGGTGCAAAGTGCCGCGGAAACCGGGCCGCTCGCCGAAGCCGCCGATCCGACGCAAGAGGTCATTCTGGTGCCGGCCTTCGTTGGCCTTGGCGCGCCCTATTGGCGGCCCGATGTGCGCGGCGCTTTGTTCGGCTTGACGCGCGCAACCGGCCCGCGCGAGCTCGCGCAAGCGGCCTTGGAGAGCGTCTGCTTTCAGACCGCCGATCTGATCGCTGCGATGCGCGCCGATTGGCGCACCGCTGACTCCGCACTCAAGACGCTCCGTGTCGATGGCGGCATGGCGAATTCGGATTGGACCATGCAGCGTCTTGCCGATCTGATCGGCAGCAATGTCGATCGCCCGCAGATCAAGGAGACGACCGCGCTTGGCGCCGCCTATCTCGCCGGTCTCCACAGCGGATTTTATCCCGCGCCGGATCGCTTCCTCGAGCATTGGCAATTGGAGCGTAGGTTTTCGCCGCGCATGGATGAGCCAACGCGCGAACGCAAACTTGCTGCATGGACGTCGGCGGTGCAGCGTCTATTGACATAATTTTTTTACGCAGCGATTCGGTGCGGCGCAGCAAGCGCCCTGCATATGACAAATCCCAGCCGGAACTCGCAGGAACTCCACGTGCCTCCAAACGTTGTAAGGGACGTGTGAGGGATGTTGAAGTTCCGGATTGTGAGATGTGCGGCATTTGCGGCGAAGTGGCATTTAACGGCGCCGCCGCGAGCAATTCGCTCGCGGCGATGAACGCGAGCATGTGGGCGCGCGGTCCCGACGCGGGCGGCACGTTCTCGCAGGACCGCATCGCGTTCGGTCACCGCCGTCTCTGCATCATCGACCTCGCTGCTGCGTCGCAGCAGCCGATGATCGATCCGGTGCTCGGCCTCGCCGTGGTCTTTAACGGCTGCATCTACAATTATCGCGAGCTGCGCGCCGAACTCGCGACGAAGGGCTATCGCTTCTTCTCGCAAGGCGACACCGAAGTCATTCTCAAAGCCTATGCCGAGTGGGGCCCGCGCTGCGTCGAGCGCTTCTGCGGCATGTTTGCTTTTGCGGTGTGGGAGCGCGATTCCGGCCGCGTCGTGCTGGCGCGCGATCGGCTCGGCATCAAGCCGCTCTACTACGCCGAGTGTCCAGGCGGGCGCTTACGCTTTGCGTCGACGCTGCCGGCTTTGCTCGCGGCAGGTGGCGTCGACACCGATATAGATCCCGTGGCGCTGCATCATTACATGAGCTGGCACGCCGTCGTGCCGGCGCCGCGCACTATTCTCAAGGGCGTGCGTAAGCTTGCTCCGGCGACGATCTGCGTGATCGAGCCGGATGGCCGCCGGCGCGAGGAGATCTATTGGCGCCTTACCGTCGGCCCGCGCGCCGAGGATCGCAAATTCAAGGAAGCCGATTGGCGTGACGCAATCCGCCTGACGCTCGGCAAGGCTGTCGAGCGCCGCCGCGTTGCTGACGTCCCGGTCGGCGTCCTCCTTTCGGGCGGACTCGACAGTTCGATCCTGGTCGCCATGCTCGCCGAGCTTGGCCAGAACGATCTCAAGACATTCTCCGTCGGCTTCGACGCGGTCGGCGATGTCGCGGGTGACGAATTCCACTATTCGGATTTGATTGCCGAACGCTTCGGCACCGCTCATCACCGCATCAAGGTCAATTCGTCACGCACCATCGGCGCCTTGCCGGGCATGGTCGAGGCCATGTCGGAGCCGATGATGAGTCACGACGCCATCGGCTTCTATCTGCTCTCGCAGGAAGTATCCAAATACGTGAAGGTGGCGCAAAGCGGCCAAGGCGCCGACGAAATTTTCGGCGGTTATCACTGGTATCAATCGCTCATGCGCTCGAACGATGCGCCGGAAGATTATGCGCGCGTCTATTTCGACCGCGATCACGCCGAAATGGGCGAGGCGCTGGCGCCGTCTTTGCTGAATGACGACTACAGCCGGGACTTCGTCGATGATTTCTTCCGCAGCTGCGCGAGCGCAAGTGCGATCGATAAGACCTTGCAGCTCGATACCGAAGTCATGCTGGTCGACGATCCGGTCAAGCGCGTCGACAACATGGCGATGGCCTTCGGGCTGGAGACGCGCGTGCCGTTTCTCGACCATGAGGTCGTCGAGCTTGCGGCGCGTATCCCGGCAGGGCTCAAAGTGCGCGACGGCGGCAAGTCCATCCTCAAAGATGCCGCGCGCGGTCTTGTACCGGACGAAGTGATCGACCGGCCGAAGGGCTATTTTCCGGTCCCGGCGCTCAAGTATATCCGCGGCGCCTTTCTCGATTTCGTCCGCAATGTCCTGGACGCGCCGCGCGCGCGCCAGCGCGACCTATTCAAGCGCAGCTACATCGATCGTCTGCTGGCTAATCCTGAAGGCGACTTGACGCCGAAGGGCCATTCGAAGCTCTGGCAAGTCGCCGTGCTCGAATGCTGGCTGCAGGCGCAGGGAATCTGAACGACTGCGTAAAGGCGTGATGATCAACGAAACCCAAACCGGAAATTCAGAAAGGCGGAGTTGACACCATGGAATTTCGTTATGATCCGCAAGCACGCCGGCTGCGCATGCGCGCGCTGGTGCCCGCGGGACATCACGCGGAAAAGTTCGTCGCTGCCGACCAGTTCAAGTTCGGCGTCGAGGAGGAATATTTCCTGTCCGACGCCAGGACCTTCGAGGTGCCGGCGGAGACACCGGATGCGCTCTTTGAAAGCGCCGATTTCGGCGTCAGCGGCCGCATCGAGCGCGAGTTTCTACAGGCGCAGATCGAAGTGGCGACCGAGCCGCATTGCCGCGTGGGCGATGCGCGGGCCGAGCTCCTGCGGCTGCGGCAGAACGCGGCGGCGGCTGCGGCCGCGCATGGACTTATCGTGCTCGCTTGCGGCACGCATCCGTTGGCGCGTTGGCGGCAATCGGTGCAAAGCCCGAAGGACCGCTATTCGCACGTGATGGACGTGCTGCAAATGATCGGCCAGCGCAACATGCTGTGCGGCATGCATGTGCATGTCGAGTTTCCCGATCCGCGGCGCCGTGTCGACGTGATGGCGCGGATCCTGCCTTATCTGCCGCTGTTCATCGCGCTATCGGCGTCGTCGCCATTCTGGCAAGGCCGTGCCACCGGGCTCAAGGGCTACCGGCTTGCCGCCTACGACGAATTGCCACGCACCGGCCTGCCGGAATTGTTCCGTGGCAACGAGGACTATGAGTCTTATGTCGATGCCATGGTGCGCTCCGGCGCCATACGCGATGCAAGTCATCTATGGTGGTCGATCCGGCCATCGCTGAAATATCCGACGCTGGAACTGCGGGCGCCGGACAGTTGCACCCGTGTCGACGATACGATCGCGATCGCCACGCTCTACCGCACGCTGGCACGTTATTTGTATAGTCATCCGGAACATAATGCGGAGATCGACAACGTGGACCGGGCGATTGCGGTCGAGAACAAGTGGCGGGCGCAGCGCTACGGCATCCAGGGCACCTTCGTAACCCGGACCGGAGCGGTCAGCGTCGCCGAGACCTTGGACCGGGTCCTGGAATTGGTCGGGGCCGACGGCGAGGCGCTCGATTGCGCCGACCAGCTGGGACATTGCCGGTCCATCGTGCTTGAGGGCACCTCGGCCGATGCGCAGTTACGAATCTTTACCGAAAGTGAACACGAAGGTGCCGATATTGCTCTACATAAGGTTATTCGTTGGGTCCGGGACGCCACCTTGGTGGCGTGACCGCGAGACGGGGCAGGCCGCCCGGAAAGGCACCTTAAGGCAAATCTATGTGCCGCTGGATCGCATACCGGGGGGAAACCACCGCACTCGAGCACTATGTGACCGAGCCGGAGCATTCCCTGATCTCACAGAGCATCCATGCGCTGGAGTCGATGTCGAGCACCAATGGTGACGGCTTCGGGCTGGGCTGGTACGGCCAGCACCCTGAGCCGGGGCTCTACCGCGAAGTGCGTCCGGCCTGGTCTGACGAGAATTTGCGCTATCTGTGCCGCCACCTGCAGTCGCATCTGTACTTTGCCCATGTCCGCGCCGCGACCGGCACGCCGATCACCCGGCCGAACTGTCATCCGTTCGCCTGCGGCACCTGGATGTTCATGCACAACGGCTTTATCGGCAATTGGAGCCGGCTGCGCCGCAATGTCGAGGCACTGATCCCCGACAAGCTCTACCCGGCGCGCGTCGGCACCACGGATTCGGAGGCGATCTTTCTCGCCATTCTCGGCGCCGGCATCGAGCGCCCCGTCGCTGCCGCCGAGACGGTGCTGCATGCGCTCAGTGATCTGGTCAATCAGACCACGCCGGGCGACCGCTTTCGCTTCACCGCCGCGCTCTCGAACGGCAGGGACCTCTTTGCATTTCGCTATGCGGTGAACGACCACGCCAATACACTTTATTACCGCGAGACCGAGCGCGGCATTGTTATTGTCTCCGAGCCGCTCGACAACGATCGCAAGAACTGGGTGACCGTGCCGGAAAACCATGTCGTGGTCGCGCTCGATGGCGCACGCGCCCGCATCGTGCCGCTGTTTCACCAGCACCAGGAAGCGGCGGAATAATTTTTTGCAATCTTGCGGCGGCAAATAAGCCGGCGGCGTTTGCGCCGCCGGCGCGGGATCAAGCGCGTCTTACGGCTTCCAATCCTGCTTCCAGGCTGGCGGTGTTTTGCTGTCGATGAGGATGAAGGCGATGCGGCAGGGATTCTTGCCGTTATTGACCCAGGCGTGGTTGGTCGCCTGCTGCACCAGCACGTCGCCGGCCTTCACATGGATCTCGCTGTCGTCGAGCAGCATGTCGATCTCGCCGTCGAGCACGATCGCGTAATCCACGGTCCGGGTGCGGTGTGTATTGGCGTGGCGGCCATAGCCCTGGGTCGCAGGATCGATACCCATCGAGACCAGGACCTGATGATGATCGACCGGAGCACCGCCCGGCTGGATCGGGGCGAAATCGACGATGCGAAACACCGTGCCGTTCGCTGACGGCGGCACGCCGGGGTGGCTTTCGCCCCGATCGGTCGAAGCCGACGCATCAAGAGGAGATTCATGCGTCGTCCACAGCAACGTCATGCCGTTGCTGCCGGCGGCGCGCTGCTTGGCCTTCAGCGGTGCGTCGAACAAGACCACGGCCTTGCCCTTGGCGTCGTGCCCGGTCACGATCCGGCGTGTCGATCTGAGCTCCATCGTCAATTCCTCACTTTCACTCGGTTCTGGAAACGCGCGTAGTTATAGACAAATTTGCACCGATAAAAACAGCGCCGGCGCAGGCCCGCCAAAGCTGCGGCAAAAATCAAAAACATCGGTAGCGCCGGCCAAGCGGCTGCCTGAGAAATCGTCCATGGCGATCGAACTGGCCGGGCGTGTCCAAGGTGCGGTTCACGGCGCGTTGGCTCTCAAGGAAGACGCAGAGTTCTGATCGTCATCGCGGACAACTCTACGTAGAGCGACATGGCGCGCGTCCGCCGACCAAACAAAGTCGGCAGCCGCTTGCGTCTCTCAAGCCGCACCAATCGTTAACTTCTGCCGTGTAATTCTACGCGGCACATGGATTTATCAGTAAGGATGGACGGGACCGAAGCCCGTGGCACGTTTCTGGGAATGGGAATGCGATGGCTCTGGCCGCCGCCGAGCCGTCGATTGAAATTTCGAAGTTTAACGCCATACGGAAGCTGCTCGGTATGAGTTCTACCATCGATCCCGCACTGGTGCCCTCCATCGCGCCTGCGACGGACGGCCATCCCGGCGCCAACGCCGCCTCCACCGAATTCATCAGCTTTGCCATCGGCGACGAGCAATACGGCGTCGACATCATGGCAGTGCGCGAGATCAAGGAATGGTCTGGCGTCACGCAGCTCCCCAATCAGCCGGATTACATGCGCGGCGTGCTCAATCTGCGCGGCGTCATGGTGCCGATCATCGATCTGCGCTGCCGCTTCGGTCAGGGCCTGACCGATGCGACGCCGGTCCATGTCGTGATCGTGGTCAATATCGAGGGCAAGACCGTGGGGCTCCTCGCCGACCGCGTGCTCGATATCGTGTCCGTCGAAGGCGCTCAGGTTCAGCCGGTGCCGCAGGTGTCGCGCGGCTCGCAGGCCAATTTCCTGTCCGGCCTGGTGACGATCGACACGACCATGATCGCGCTGATCAATCTTAAAAATCTTCTCTCCGAGCGCATCGAAAGCGAAATGCTCGCGGCGAGTTGACACGACCTTTTCACGCGGCATCCGGCGACGACGAACCAGACGCCGCGGCTTCAGGGAAACATACGATGTCCATCAAATACCGGCTCTATGGCGGTTTCGGCATCCTTGTCGTGATGACGCTGGGCCTGGTTGTGTTCAGCATCCAGCAATTCAATACGATCTCGTTCTCAGTGACAAAGATGAACGGGATCTCTGAAAACACGACACGCACGCTGCAGATCGAGGACTACCTGGAGAGACTGCGCCGCAGCGTTCTGCGCTACGCCTACGATCACGATGAAGATGCGCGGAAGGAAAACGCCGAAGTCGCGGCGCTCGCGCTTTCCGCTTTGCAGGCTGCGGAACGGCAAACCCCGACCGAAGAACGCAAGAAGATGTTCCATAGCGTCCAAGACGACCTTGCCGTTGTGCAGCAGACCTCACAAAAGCTGTTCGACGGCGTTTCTAAGATAGACGCAACGCAAGACAAATTGTCCAAGGCCGGCGCCGCGCTGGTGACAGCCACGACCGCGCTGATCGCCAAGGTCCAAGCCACGGGCGATCAGCCGCTTATCACCCTGTCGATGAAGCTCGACTCGCAATTGCTGATGATGCGCGTCATCAGCTTGCGGGCTCAGGTCATTCAGAATGTCGACAGCATGCCAGCGCTCGCCGACGCGGTCGCTAAGATCAATGCGACCGTCACGGCGATCGACGCTGACGCCTCGGATGATATCGTCCAACTCGCGGACCCGCTCAAATCGGCGGTCAAGGATTTTCACACCACGGTGCAGGGCGTCGTCGCGGCTCAGCACATGGCGCACGATATATTCGCCAATCAGATCCAGCCGCAAGTCAAGACGATGCAGACGACGATCGAGAAGGTGCGCGACCAGCTGCAGCATAATTTCAATGACAACCGCGCGACCGCCGAGTCGGTGCTCAGTTCCACCGTCTTCTTCCAGGAGGTTATTGGCGGATTGGTGCTGTTGTTCGCCGGTCTGATCGCGTTCTTCATTGCCCGGTCGGTTTCCAATCCGATCCTGGCTTTGACCAAGGGGATGAGGGAACTGGCCGAGGGCAATTTCGGCGTGGTGCTGCCCGGGCTCAAGCGCAAGGACGAAGTCGGCAATATCGCGAGGGCCGTAGAGGCCTTCAAGGTCAAAGCGGCGGAGAACGCGCAGCGCGAGGCCGAAGCCAAGGCCGAGCAGGACCGGCAAGCCGAAGCCGAGCGGCAGGCGGCCATGGAGAAGATGGCCGACGAGTTCCAGACGGCGGTGGGCGGCATCGTGCAGGCCGCGGTCGCCGGCGACTTCTCCAAGCGCGTCGCACTCGACGGCAAGACCGGGCTCGTCCTCAATATCGGCACCGCGATCAACTCGCTGTGCGATAACGTGGCGAAAGCGCTCAACGACCTGATCGAGATGCTCGGCGCGCTCGCCGAGGGCAATCTCAGCCAGCGTATCATTGCCGACTATCAGGGCGACTTCGCCGAACTGAAGACCAACGCCAATACGGCAGCCGAGCGTATCGGCGCGATCGTCTCCCAGATCAAAGAATCGGCGCGCGAAGTCTCCGACGCATCGGCCGAGATATCGTCGAGCACCACCGACCTGTCGCAGCGCACCGAGGAACAGGCCGCAAGCCTGGAAGAGACCTCGGCCTCGATGGAAGAGATCGCAGCGACCGTGAAGAAGAACGCCGAGAACGCGCAACAGGCCAATCAGTCCACCGCCAAGGCGCGCGACGTCGCCGGCCGCAGCGGCGAGGTGGTGGCCAAGGCGGTGGCCGCCATGGCGCAGATCGAAGCCTCATCGGGCAAGATCTCCGACATTATCGGGGTGATCGACGAGATTGCGCGGCAGACCAACCTGCTGGCGCTCAATGCCGCGGTGGAAGCGGCGCGCGCCGGCGACGCCGGGCGCGGCTTTGCGGTCGTGGCATCGGAAGTGCGCACCTTGGCGCAGCGCTCCTCGCAGGCCGCCAAAGACATCAAGGACCTGATCACCAACAGCAACGGCCAGGTACGGACCGGGGTGGATCTGGTCAACAAGGCCGGCGAGGCGCTGGGCGAGATCGTGGAATCGATCAAGGAAGTGGCGGACCTTGTGTCCGACATAGCCGGCGCCAGCATCGAGCAGTCGACCGGGGTCGAGGAGGTCAATCGGGCGCTGACCCAGATGGACGAGGTGACGCAGCAGAACTCGGCTTTGGTCGAGGAGAATGCGGCGACGGCGAAGACCCTGGAGCATCAGGCCAAGAACATGGACGAGCGGGTGTCGTTCTTCCGCATCGACGCGGCCGCCAATGCTGCCGCTGCCCCTGCGGAGAATGCCGCCAAGCCCGCACCGGCCAAACCTGCCGCCAAGCCTGTCGCCAAGCCTGCCGCCAAGCGCCCCGCCGCCGCCCCTCGGGGCGGCCCGGTCGGCCGCATGCAAGGCGCGCTCGCCGTCGCTATCCAGGAAGACGAAGAGTTCTGACCTGCAGCCATCGGCTGCGTTGAAAAACGCGTGAGCTTGGTTAGTCTCGCGGCGCTGGCGGGGTAGGGAACTCTGCCGCAAATTTGCCGCGAGGCTGCCTGTGAATCCGGCGATGTCTGATCTGACGGATATTCCGGTCGTCGATCTGCGCGACGGCGGCGCGCCACGCCATGCGCGGCAGAGCGCCGCGCGCGCCCGTGCCTTGCGCGACGCCTGCCTCAGCTTCTTTCCGCGTCCGGCAATGCCGCTCGTGCCGGTGCTCGACCGGGCGTCGCGCCACTGGCTCGGGCGCTCGCGCTCGCCCTATATGGCAGAGATCGCGCAAATCGCCGAGACGCTCGATTTCTCCGGCATATGGCTTCTCAATGCGTCCTATCAATGGGGCTGTACGGCGCGCGCCGCCGAGCAGGATGGCGTGCCCTGGCTCATTCGCACGCTCGACTGGCCGTTCGTGGGGCTGGGCCGTTATGCCGAGGTGGCGCATATGCGCGGCGGCTGCGGCGATTTCTACAGCGTCACCTGGCCGGGCTATGTCGGCGCGCTGACCGCGATGGCGCCGCAGCGCTTTGCCGCTTGTGTGAATCAGGCGCCGATGCGCCGGCGCACCGCGCATCGCTGGCTTCGTCCCTACGATTTCGCCATCAATGCGATTGCGATCTGGCAATCCGACGATTTGATGCCGCCGGATCAGCTCCTGCGCCAGGTCTTCGAGATCTGCAGCGACTATGCCGCCGCCCGGCATATGCTGGAAACCGTGCCAGTGGCGCGGCCGGTGATCTTTTCGCTGGTCGGCTGTGCGGCGAACGAGCACTGCGTGATCGAACGCACCGAAACCGGCTTCATCAGCCGCGAGGACGAAGTCAGCGCTGCCAACGATTGGGTGCCGCCCCGCGACGGGTGGGAGGGGCGGATCGGGATGCGCCGTTTCCTCACCAATTCATTTGAGGAAGCCACCGACTACAATCGCCTGCGCCGCGACACGCTCAAATCCTGGGACGGTTCGGTCTCGGCGCCGAGCTTCGATTGGGTGCGCGAGCCGGTACTCAATCCCTATACGCGGCTCGCAGTCGCGATGTGTCCGGCCACGGGCGTATTGCGCGTTGTCGGTTATGACAAGACAGCGGCCGCGGCGCCGGCCGAGCGGGTGACGCGCGTTCGCGAGATCGTGCCGGAAACCCGGCCGCAGGCGGCGTAATCGACGGCCGCAATCGCTCGCAATTTTCGTGAAGTTTATCCGGCTTTTTCCACGCGCTGCAACACAGCGCGGGCGGCCAAAGAATTTTCCAATGCCGGCAGGGCATTGCGGGAAATGCGCCGATCTGTGCTGACGATCACATCCCGCATCGCAAAGAGCGCTTAAACAGAGCACAACGAGAAGCCGGGTGGTACGGAGCGAGCCATGACCAGAATCTTCATCAGCAATATGCCGAACGTCGGTTGGCGGTGGGGACATATGAAGCACCGCCTCGTGCAATGGCGCCGCCGCGCACAAGCGCGCCACGAGTTACAGGGCCTGAGCGACGAAACTCTGCGCGATCTTGGTCTGACGCGCTGCGAGGCTACGCACGAATCGACCAAGCCGTTTTGGATGGCGTGACCGATCAGGGTTTTTAAGGCGACGCACACTGGCATGCCGATGGGCCGCTTGTACGGGCGGCCCATCGGTTTTTTGGAGAGGCGTTTGCGCCCCGGCATGCGATCTTTGTACGATGCTGCCTTTCGTGACGGGAGCGGCGCAAAACATGCCAAAAATCAAAACCGCCGACGGCGTGAGCCTCTATTACGAGGAAGCCGGCGCCGGAACGTCCGTCGTCTTCGTGCATGAATTTGCCGGTGATTACCGCACCTGGGAACCGCAGATGCGGCGCTTCGCGCGCTCGCATCGTTGCGTCACCTATAGCCAGCGCGGCTATCCGCCGTCTGACATTCCGAGTGACGCTGCAAGCTATGGCCAGGACATTGCGCGCGGCGATGTGATCGCCGTCATGGATGCGCTCGGCATTGAGAGAGCGCATGTCGTCGGCCATTCGATGGGCGCTTATACGTCGCTTCATATCGGAATGCGCCATCCGGAGCTTGCCGAGCTGTTCGCCGTCGCCGAAGCCGGGGGCTGGCTGGCGCACAAGCCGCCCGCCACGACGCGATGAGCGACAGTGCCCCTGAAAATGCTGCTGCGGCGCCGGCCGTGTCGGCGTCCACTGCCGTGATCTCGCCCTGGGCGCCGTTTCGCCAATCGGCGTTCACGATGATCTGGACCGCGACGCTGGTCGCCAATATCGGCGGCTGGATGTATAGCGCCGCGTCCGGCTGGCTGATGACGGAGCTGGATCCCAATCCGTTGATCGTGTCGCTGGTACAAGCGGCGACCACGGCGCCGCTGTTCATCTTCGCGCTGCCGGCCGGCGCGCTCGCCGACATATTCGACAAGCGCCGTTATTTGATCGTCTTCGAGACGGTGGCGACCATAGTGTCCGCGATCTATGCGGTCCTGGTCAGCCTGCATCTGGCGACGCCGTTCAATCTTCTGCTGTTCACGTTTCTGGTCAATGTCGCGGGCGCGCTGACCTCGCCGGCCTGGCAGGCGGTGGTGACGCAGCTGGTGCCGCGTGACGATCTGCCCGCGGCGATTGCCGCCAATAGCGTCGGCGTGAATATTTCCCGCGCGCTCGGCCCGGCGCTTGGCGGCCTGATCATTGTCACGCTCGGCATTGCCGCGCCGTTCTGGCTCAATGCGATCTGCAATGTCGCGGTCATCGTCGCGCTCGTTTGGTGGCGCACCAGCCGGCGGCCGAATACGCTGCTGCCGGCGGAGAATTTTACGCAGGCCATTTGGGCAGGGCTCCGCTACTCACGGCACAACCCGCATCTGCACGCGACCTTGCTGCGGGCGAGCGGCTTCTTCTTGTTCTCGAGCGCATTCTGGGCGCTGCTGCCGCTGGTGGCGCGGAGCCAGATCGCGGGCGGCCCCGAGCTCTACGGCATTCTGCTCGGCGTCATCGGCATCGGCGCTGTGGCCGGCGCGTTCGGACTGCCGGCATTCAAGGCCAAATGGGGGCCGGACGTGCTGATGGCGCTGGCATCGGCCGGCACCGCACTCGCCATGGTGCTGTTCGGTCTGGCGCGCGAACCCGTCACAGCGCTGATTGCGAGCGCGGTCGCCGGCGCGTCCTGGATCGCGGCATTGGCGACGCTCAATATCTCGGCGCAGGTGGCGCTGCCGGACTGGGTGCGCGGCCGCGGGCTTGCCGTCTTCGCCACCGCGTTCTTCGGCTGCGTCACGCTCGGCAGCGCCGTCTGGGGCGAGATCGCCTTCTACACCGGGCTGCCGCTGGCGCATCTCGCCGCCGCGGCGGGGTTGCTGGCCACCATTCCGCTGACCTGGCGCTGGAAGCTGCAGACCGGTATGTGCATCGATCTGTCGCCGTCGATGCATTGGCCGGCGCCGATCACCGCGGGGGAGATCGAGCACGAACGCGGCCCGGTCCTGGTCTCGGTCGAATACCACATCCGCCCGCAGGACCGTGCGGAATTTCTAAAAGCCATCGCCAAGGTCGAGCACGAGCGCCGCCGCGACGGCGCTTATGCCTGGGGCGTGTTCGAGGATGCTGCCGAGGAGGGCCGCATCGTCGAGACCTTTCTTGTCGCGTCCTGGATGGAGCATTTGCGCCAGCACGAGCGCGTCACCAATGCCGACCGTCTGGTCGAGCAAGCGGCACAACATTTCCTGACCGGTACGCCGAAAGTGACGCATTTCATCGCCGCTGAATTTTAATAACCCGCTCACATCGTCGTCGGCGAGATACGGCGGCGATGTTCCAGTAGCTCGAGCAGCATCACCCGGATTACTTCCAGCCGAGCCGCTCGAGGATCGCGCGGCCCATGATCCATTCTTTGTCTTCCGCAGAGAGGAATTCGAGCGTCTCGGTGAATTGCGTGATGCGCTGCTTATAGGTCGCCTTGGCGAAAGAATTGGTGAGATCGGTGCCCCAATAGCAGCGGCGCGGTCCGAAAGCTTCGAACAGGCGTCGGATATGCGGCTTCATATCGCCGAACGGGTAGGACTCCGCCGAATAGTACGGCGAGGTCGAAAGCTTCACCGACACATTGGGATATTTGGCAAGCTTGGCCGTTTCGTTGACCGCTTCCGCGAGCTTGCCGGATTTCGCCACTTCACCGGTAGTGCCGAAATGATCGGCGATCATGGTCAAGCCCGGGTGGCGCGCGGCGATGGGCGCAAATTGCGCCATCGGCGCGCCGTAGAACATGATCGGGATGTTATATTTCTCGGCCTGCGGCCAGAACCAATCGACGGTGCCGTCGGTCAGCCACTGCCATTGATGCGGATGAAAGGTCAGCCGGATGCCGAGCATGTTCGGCTGCTTCTTCCAGTCCGGTAAGAGCTTGCCGACACTGGGGTCGTTCACCGGAATGCGCCCCATCACGGCAAAGCGCGTCGGATAGCGGCGCGCAGCTTCCAGTGCATAATCGTTGCGGTCGCCTTCCCAGGACGGCGGCACGATGACGACGCGGTCGACTTTGGCTTCGTCCATCAGCGGTACGAGCTTCTCGATGGTGAACGGCTCGGGCAGTTGCGCCACGCGGTTCGGCAGCCAGGGCCGCTCCGGCGTGTTGGCGAGCCAAAGATGAGCTTGTGCGTCGACGATCATCGCGTTGCCTCCCGGTTTGCGCGCCGGAGTTTGCCGCGTGCGCGGCAGGGCCGCAATGGCGTCGCGCCTGAACTAGATTCGCCGCAGCGGCATCGTCCAGGCCATCCAGGTGCCAACGGCGGTGAAACACGCCACAGTCAAAAAGGCGGCGTGAAAAGCGTCGGCGATCTGGCGCTGCACGAGCGCATGCCGGACCGGGTCGAGCGCCGCCAACGCATCCGGCCCGCGCTCGATGACCATGCCGAACAAGGTCGCGGTGTCGCGATCGGTCGCGGTGAGAATGGAAAACAAAACCGCCGAAACGGTCGCAGTGCCGAAGGCGGCGCCGACCGAGCGCGAGAATTGCACCATCGCAGCGCCGGTGCCGAGAAGCCGCGGTCCGGACACCGTTTGCACGGTGACCTGGACCACGCCCATGACGGTTCCCATGAACAAAGCAACGCCGCCGAACGCCCAGGCGATCTGCGCCGCCGTCAGATATGGAATAAAGGAGGCGAGCAAGACCAGGCTCACCGTCGCGCCGATCAGCCCGTAAGTCGGAAACGGCGACGTATAACCGGTCCGCGTCACCATTTGTCCGGTGGCCATCGAGCCGATGCCGATACCCGCCGTGAGCGGCAGCAGCATGAAGCCGGTTTCCGAGGGCGACAGTCCGCGCACGGCGCGCAGATAGATCGGCAGAAAAGTAATCAGTGACACCAGCGCGGCGCCGTGGAACGCCGCCAGCGCGTCGCTGCGCCAGATCGAAGGCTGGCGGAACAGTTTCGGCGGAATGAGCGGAGAAGTGGTGATCCGTTCCTGCCAGATCAGCGCCGCCAACGAGATGAGTCCGAACACCAGAAGCCCGAGCGCCAACGGCATCGAGCTCGGGTCGACGCGCTGCACCTGTTCCAGCGCGAGAATGACCGGACCGACGAAGAAAATGAAAAGCACGAGGCCCGGCGCGTCGAAAGTGGTGCGGCGGCGGTCGCCCTGGCGCGCGGGAATGCGGGAGACGAACAGCATCGCCAGCAGGCCGAGCGGAATGTTGACCAGGAAAATCGATTGCCAGCCGAAGGCCTGGGTGAGATAGCCGCCGGCAACCGGGCCGAACGAGTTCGACGTGACGGCGATGCCGGCGAGATAGCCTTGGTAGCGGCCGCGCTCGCGCGGCGGGACCGCTTCGCCGATCAGAGCTTGCGACAGCGTCATCAGCCCGCCGCCGCCGAAACCCTGCAGCACGCGAAACAGCGTGAGCAGCGTGATGTTCGGCGCGAGCGCGCAGAGCACCGAGCCGATCATGAAAATCGACAGCGCGACGAACATCATCGCGCGCCGGCCGAACGTATCGCCGAGGCGGCCATAGACCGGTGCGGCGATGGTGTTGGCGATCAGGTAGGACACCACCACCCAGGAGGCGCGCTCGATTTCGCCGAGGTTCGAAGCGATCGCGGGCAGGGCGGTTGCGACGATGGTCTGGTCGGCCACCGCCAGAAACATCGGCAACATGATGGGCGGGAAGACCAGGAGGAATTGCGCGCCCGCCGATCGCGGGGCTGCCGCCGACGTTTCCTCCGGTTCCTGTGCTACCGCCCCTTCGGCTTGTCCCTGTCCCGTCCCTTGTGTGCCTTCCGGCGCGGCTGTGACTGCTTTGGCAGGGAGGTCCGCGGCCTCCGGTCGGTTCAGAGATTCATTCATCGCTTTTTTTGTGCCGCGTGGTTTTTGGCGAGGCGGGTCTTGGCGAAACGGGTCTTGGCGAAGACGTCGTATCGCATGCCCGGTCCGGGCTGCCAATACGATCCCGGCTGCCGGAAGGGCTCATGTAACCCGTCATTTTGAGCAATTTCCCATAACCTGCAGCTTCGAGGCACGGCGAAACCGGGTGAGATAAAGCCAGTCCGATTACGGAACTCGCGCTCAAAGGCGGGCCGCGCCGATCAGCCGTGCATCATAAATTCCGTGTAACTGGCTTTATTTGCTCTGCTCCAAAAGGCGCTTCGCTCGCTCTGCGCTTTGTGATGCGCCAGTATTGCGCAACGATTATGCGCGGCGCGCCGACTGATCTGATATGCAGGGTGAGTGATAAAGTGCGAGCCACGGGCATGGGCGTCGGATGGATACGCAATCGCAAGAAACCGACAGCAACATCCGCGCAGAGCAACCGCAAAAATGCCCCGCGGCGCGAATCCGAAGTTCCAAACCGAACCCGAACGCGTCACGAAAACGTGAATCATCTAAGGTGCCGGTCGCCCCGAAGGGCGGCCGGCCGCTTTATAAGTTCGCGCGCGTCGGCCGTGCGAACTGCCTTAGCCGACGTAGCTGACGCGTTCCTGCTCGCGCGCCTCTTCCGCAGTCGCCGGCTGCGCCGGTAATTGCAGAACGGTGGCCTCTTGGCCTTCGCACAATAGCGTCAGCAGCACGTTGCGCCCGTCAGGAAACTCGAGCGAATCGTGATGCGCGGCCATCTTGTCCTTGTTCACTTGGCGGAAGATGGCGGTCTTGTAGTTGATAGTCTTGGTTTTCCAGCCGAGCAGGCCGGCCGGCAAGCAGGCGACCTCATTGGCAAAGGCCAATTCGGTGCCGGGCAGAATACAGACTGCCAGTCCTGGATCGTCCGAGGCGGAAAACCCGCGAGTTCCCGTCCCGAAGTCACGTGTTACGAGCTTATCGCCGACTTTCGCCGGCCTAGAACGCACGCTTTGAAGGCTAAAGTCACACATTGGCAACTCCTTTCTTCCAGATCATTGCGCCAGTCAGCCCCGCAACCCCCTCTATAACGATCTCAAGCAAGAACAGTGCCGAGGGTTCATGCTGGGCGGACATTTCGGCGCAACTAAGGAACCGGATGCCGCGCAAGCGACATGAATCGCACATTCGCGCGACTGGGAGAGTCAGTGTGTCGCAGTGGCCGGCGCGATTTTGCATGCCGCGAGCGCAGTCGCCGCTTCCGGACGATGAAAAATCCAACTCATTTTTCGGCAACTTGCCTGCGATGCAGGCGCGACGGCGGATCGGCCGCAGCTAAAGTATCGCCGCTATTGGACGGTGATGCCGCCGGTCATGCCGTCCCAGTCATGATCGGCACAACGCAGATCATAGGTGCCGGGCGGGCCCGGCGTGATCAAGAGATCCTTGGCGTCACCGGGCTGCATGACGATTTCGGTGTGTTCGCGATTGAGCACAGTGGGGTTATCGATCTTGGAGGCGGCGAAGAAGGTCGGCGCGGTAAATTCGTGCGTCTCCTTGCCGTGATTTTCCAGGTGCAGCCGATAGGGCACGCCGTGCTGGAAGGATCAGATGGTCCGGCTGGAATTTGTAGTCGATCATGACGACGTTGACCGTGACCGGCACGGGATCCGCGGCGCCCAAAAGCGCGGGCGAGAGCACGAGCGCAACGAGCGCCGCAAATGTGTTGGCGGCGCCGCAAAAGGCCCTGATGTCTTTATTCATAGTCCCGGCATTCCCCCCGCGTTTTTCAGCGGCCATTAGTTTTTCGCGAGCGAAGATTCCTTGCAGGAAAAGGCTCGTTGCCGGCAAAGCCGCGCCGTCCCCTATGCGTCTCGGCTCGGACTAACCCTCATCCAGGTAGACAATTCTGCCGGGCGTTTACAAATTCCAATTTACAATACGTTTTATCAGTGTCCCACCGCCGCCTGCGCATGAATATGCACGCGCCGCACCATGACAAGCACCAGCGGAATCATCAGCGCTGCCGCGATGGCGCAAACGTGGAAAACGTCGATATAGGCTAAAATCGTCGCCTGCGTATGCACCATCTGGCCGATCATGCCCATGGCCTGCCCCTTGGCGTCGCCGGCCGTGGCGCCGTGCGACATGAAAAATTTGGTGATTTGCGAGAGCGTGGATTGGAAGGCCGTCGAGGAGGGGATGGTGTTCTCGACCAGTCGTGCCTGATGGAATTGCGTGCGTTGCGTCAGCACCACATTGGCCGTGGAAATGCCGATGCTGCCACCGAGATTGCGCGCGATATTCATCAGCGCCGAGGCTTGATTGGTCTTGTCCGGCGGCAGGCCGTCATAAGCGACCGCGTTGATCGGGATGAACAGGAACGGCAGCCCGAGCATCTGATAGACGCGCACCCAGCTGAAATAATCGAAGCTCGCGTCGGGCGTCAGCGACGTCGAGTACCACATCGACAGCGCTATTCCGGAAAGTCCGATCACCATCAGATATTTCGGCTGGAAGCGGCCGGTGACCAATCCGGCGATCGGCATCAGCACCAGCATCGCAATGCCGCCCGGCATCATGGCGAGGCCCGACAGCATCGCCGTATAGGGAAACGTGGTCTGCAAAAGCTGCGGCATGATCTGGTTCGAGCCGAACAGGATCGCGCCGACCATCAGCATGGTGAAGAAGGCCATGCCGAATTGGCGGTGAAACAACAGCCGTAATTCGACGATCGGCTCGTCCTGGCTCAGCTCCCAGGGGACGAAGGCGAGAAACGACAGCGCCGCCATCCAGGCGAAGGTGATGATGGTCGTGGATTTGAACCAGTCGTCGATTTCGCCGCGGTCGAGGACGACTTCGAGGCAACCGAGCGTCATGGCGATCAGGAGGAAGCCGATCCAATCGACCTTTAATCCGCCGGCCAGGCGCTCGCGGCGTTCGCGTTCGAGCACTTCCGGCTCATCGACCAGCCAATGCACGAGCGCAAGCGAGGCTATTCCGATCGGCACATTGATGAAGAAGATCCAGTGCCAGGAGAAATTGTCGGTGATCCAGCCGCCGACCGTTGGGCCGACAGTGGGCGCGACGATTACGGCGACCCCGTAGAGCGCAAAGGCCTGGCCGCGCTTTTGCGGCGGAAACGTGTCGGCGAGGATGGCCTGTTCGCTGGTCGGCATGCCGCCGCCGCCGAGCCCTTGCAAGATGCGAAAGAAGATCAAGCTGCCCAGGCTCGGCGCCAGTCCGCATAACAGCGAGCTCACCGTGAACAGCGCCACGCAAATCATGTAAAAGCGCTTGCGGCCGATCACGTTCGACAGCCAGCCGCTTGCCGGTAGCACCACGGCATTGGCGATCAGATAAGTCGTAACGACCCAGGTGCTCTCGTCGACGCTCGCCGCCATGGAGCCTGCGATATAGCGCAGCGACACATTGGCGATCGCGGTATCGAGCACGACCATGAAAGTCGCGATCGACACCACGACGGCGACAAGCCAGGGATTGCGTTCGCCGGCGGCCGAGCGACTGTTGTCCCAGACGGGAGGCTGAGCCGGCTTCCCGGTCGCGCGATCGCTCATCGCACTTTCACCGTCGGCACGACCGACATGCCCGGACCCAACAAAACGTCGGGCGGCTGATTGAACACGATCTTCACCGGCACGCGCTGCACGATCTTGACGTAATTGCCGGTGGCGTTTTCGGCCGGCAACAGACTGAAGGCGGTGCCGCTGCCGGACTGGATACTGTCGACATGGCCTTTGAAGGTGCGGTCCGGATAGGCGTCGATCGTGATGTCGACCGGCTGACCGGGGCGCATCAGGTCGAGCTGGGTCTCCTTGAAATTGGCGGTCACCCAGACGTCGCGCGGCACGAACATCATCAGCGCCTGGCCGACGGCGGCATAGCCGCCTTTCGCCGCGGTCAGGTGCGTGACGCGGCCGGCAACCGGCGCGGTGATGATCGTGCGCGAAAGATTAGCTTCCGCCTGCGCCAATTGCGCCTGCGCATTCTTCAGCTGCGCCTCGAGCACCGGCTCCTGTTTCTCGGTCGCTGCGGCATTTGCCTGCGCAGCGGCGTAGGCTGCCTGACTCTGCTGCAGGTTCGACGAATATTGCTGCGCCGACTCGATGGTTCCGGAACCCTGTTTGGCCAAGAGCTGGTAGCGATCGGCTTGCTGCTGGGCAAAGGTCAGCGTGGCTTGCGCCTGCGCGACTTGTCTTTCAGCCTGGTCGATCTTGGCTTTTTGCTCGGCGATCTGCGCGGCGAAATTCTTGACGCTCGCTTGCGCCTGATCGCGCTGCGCAATGTAGTCGCGGTCGTCAAGCCGCACCAATTCGGCACCGGCCTCGACCATTTGATTGTCCGTCACCGGGACATCGACGATCGCCGCGGCGACTTGCGCGCTGATCTGAACCGTGCGGGCATCGATAAAGGCGTCGTCGGTCGATTCGTATTGCCGCGCATTGAGCCACCACAGGGCGAGCAGCACAGCGACGATGACGCCGCCGATAATCAGCGCCGTGAGAAGCCCACGGCGGTTGCGCAACACGCCGCCCTTCGCCGCCTTTGCTGCGGTGTCACCGGCCGCGGCCTCCCGGTTGGGAGACCCGAGTCCGGAATCGGAGCGGCGTTCGCTGTCGACGCGCTGATCCATGATCGACGCTAAACGTTTGAGATGCCAAGAGGTTGCCGATTACACGCGCCGTCCTGGCGCGTGCGCCCCTGAGGTTGTCTTTAGCCCGTAAACAAGCCGCAGGCCAGCCGCGCGGGGTGTCGCTATGTGCCGGTCAGCCCAGCCGAAATTGAGGGGCAGCGCCGCTCAGGACGATCCGGTGGGCCGCAGCGATGCGGAAATCTTCTGGACGAATTCATCGAGCTCGTCGCCGGCGAGATCGCTCACGGCCCAGAAGTCGAGGCCTTGCTCGGTCCAGTGCCGCACATTGTAGCCCTGAACGGTCTTGGACATGATACTGGCGCGTGCGGCGCCGAGCCGCTGCGCGACGAACAGATTGATCACGTGCTTACGGCGCTGATAGATCACCGAGGCCACCGGTTCGCCGTCGATGTAATCGAGGCGGCCGCCGAGCAGCGTGAAGCCCTGCGCCGTGAGATCGATGACCGGCGGCGCGACGTCGAGCTTGCCGTTGAACCAGGGCTTTACGGTGTGCTGGTCGCTGGTTTCGACATCCATCAGATGCCCGGCCTGCAGCGAGCGGATATGCGCCGACACTACTTCGTCGGCGACTTGCTGATTGGGATCGGGGCCGAAGATGCCGATGACGAGCATCGCCGCGACGGCCGCCGATAGTGCGGCGCCGACCGAGAAGCCGCCCAGGAAGGAATGCCACCACCGACGAATCGGGCTTTCTCTGGCTGCGCTTGCGGCACTCGGTGCCGCGACGGGGGGCGGGAACAGCGCCTCGATGCGGTTGCGCAGATGCGCCGGCGCGGGCTCTCTCAAGCTCGCGCCGGCCATCGCCGCGCGCATCGCGCGGATCGCGTCGAGCTTGGCCGCGCAATCGGCGCAGCCCGCGACATGCGCGTCGACGTCGCGGACGTGGCCGGCGTCGAGCTCGCCGTCGGCCAGCGCGTGCAGCAAAGTTTCATAATCGGTGCAATCTGTAGTGACGCTCATGATGACACCGATTGCGATGTTGCTTGCGCTGCTATTTGGACCTGTGGCGCCGCGCCACTCGCCGAATTCCACGCTGCGCGCAGCATTGCGCGCGCGCGCGCCAGCCGCGACATCACCGTTCCCACCGGCACGCCCGCGACCTCGGCGATTTCCTGATAGGACAGGTCGTTGATCTCACGCAGCACGATGGCCTCGCGGAACGGCGCCGGCAATGCGTCAACAAGACGCCGGATCGTCGCGTCGTCCTGCCGGTGCAGCAGTGCGGATTCAGGTGTCGCCTGCGGCTCCTGCCACACCGGCTCCGCCGCCGCGGGCTCGGCCTCCGAAAAATCGGTCGGTACCTCATGTTTGCCGCGGCGGGCAAATTCCGCATAGCAGACATTCTTCAAGATGGTTAGCAGCCACGGTTTCATGGCCGGTCCGCGATAGCTGTCGAAATGGCGCAGTGCGCGCAAATAACATTCCTGCACAGCGTCCTCCGCGTCCGCCTGATTGCGCATGAGATAGCGCGCAAGCGTATAGACGTCATCGAGATAGGGCAGCGCGGCGTCACGAAACCGCCGCGCGCGTTCTTGTTCGACATTGGCTTCCCCAGTCATCGCGTCGAACCCGGCTGTCCAGATTGCGCTCGGCGCTTGCTGTCGCAGCCGAGCAAGCGTCACTGTGTGGCGTTGCTTCCACTCGCCGCTTCTACCACGATCGTGCCCACCATGTGCGGGTGAATGTAGCAGAAATATTGGAAGGTGCCGGGCGTTGTGAACGTGTACGAAAAGCTGTCGTCGGTATCGAGCGCCTTCGATTTCTTGAACGCATTGTCGGACGCGGCGATCCCGTGCGGGATGTCGTCCTTGTTGGTCCAAGTCACCGTGGTGCCGGCCTTCACTGTCAGGCTTTTCGGCGTGAAGGTGAAGTTGTCGATCGATACCGCGCCCGTGGGCGCGGCATTCTGCGCCGAAGCCGTTTGCGTCCAGGTCGGAATGACGACCGCGGCCAGCAGGGTCGCGGTCGCCGCTCCAAGCGCAGCCGCGACGAGCGCGCTGCGCACTGTGTTGGAAATGGCCATTTCGGTTTCCTCGTTTCTTTCCTCGTGTCCGGTTGCCTCAACGGCCCGGCTATTGCGAAGCTTTAGACCTTCAGCGGTGTGTCGATGATGGCGAGCCGCTGCTCGTTCTGCTTGAACGTGACATTGGCGATGCCGAGCATGGTGCGCAGCTGATCGTCGGGGACCTTCATCGGGCCGGGCGACGGGCCTTGGCCGGGCGCCGGCTGTGGGAAGGCCGTGGAGCGCGCGGTGTGGAAGGTGACATTGCCTTCCACCTTCTGCATCACCTGATGGATGTGACCGTTGAGCACCGTCACCGAGCCGAAGCGCTTGAGATAGGACAGTGCCTGCGCGGCATCGTCGGTGCCCCAGCCCCAATCCGGATAGATGGTCCACAGCGGGATATGCGCGAAGAGGACGATCGGGGTCGATGCGGACAGGTGCTTGACGTCGTCTTCCAGCCATTCGAGCTGATCGGCGCCGAGATCGCCGAGCCCGCCGGCTTTCAGGTTCACGACATTGACCAGGCCGATGAAGTGCACACCGCTGGCGTCGAACGAATACCAGCCCGCACCTTTGGTGCCGCGGCCATAGCGGTCCTTATAGAACGTTTGATCCGGGTCGAGGAAATCGTGCTCGCCCGGCACGTAATGCACATCGAGGCGCGACTGCGAGATGATGCGGTCGGCGTCGTCGAATTGCTGTGCCGTCGACAGATGGCTGATATCGCCGGTGTGAATGGCGAAAGCCGGCTTGATCGGCATCGCGTTCACCTTGACGATGGCCTCTTCGAGCGTGCCGAGCGCGTTCGGATTGGCCGGCTTGTCGAAGCCGACATGGCTGTCGCTCAGCTGCAGGAAGGTGAGGCTCTTGGCTTCTTGCGCCTGCGCCTCGCCCATGATGCCGAGCGAGTGCGGCACGCCGCCGGAAATCGTCCACAGCACGCCGGTTCCGGCCCAGGTCATACATTCGAGAACTTTGCGGCGGCTGACGCCGTCATCGCGATCTGATCCCATAGCAATCTCCCTCGAAGCCATTCCGCCAGGCCCCCACGGCTGTGGCGGCTGTTCGGGCTTCGAGGGGTCTGATCAGGGACGCGCCGGCTTTATTCCCGGCGATCGCATATCCGGGTCCCGATAATGTCGGGGGCGGGGGGCGTTGGGCGCTGCTATAGCGACTTTTCGTTAAGCATGATCTGTTTGGTAAAGTGGTATTCCACCCCGGGTCAAATCCGGGGCATGATTTTTCCAGATTATGCTTCAGCCAACCGCGCCAGCGGCTACAAACCTGGCGCCAGAAACACAGGTTCCATGCTGCAGCCGGCTGCCCCATCCGTGGAAACACGTAGCTCGTGGGTGGTCGCCAGTGTGGTCCTCGTGGTCATGGCCATCGCCTTCGGCGCGCCCTGGATCACGATCGTCGCGCTCAAGAACATCGCTGCCGAGGTCAACGGCGAGCGCTCGATTCCGGCCTTCGCCGGGGCGCTGATGTGGATCGGCGCCGGTCTTGGCGGCATCTTCATGGGCCGCGTCGCCGAACGGCTGGGTGTGCGCTTCACCTTCATATTCGGCGCGGTCATGATCGCGGCCGGGCTTGCGCTGTCGACGCTCGGCCCGTCCTGGCCGCTTTATGTCGGCCACGGCGTGTTCATCGGCTTTCTCGGCATCGGCGGCATCAACGCGCCGTCCTATGTTTATGTCAGCCAATGGTTCGACCGCCGGCGCGGCTCGGCGCTGGCGTTGATTTCAAGCGGGGCCTATCTCGCTGGCGCGCTGTGGCCCTCGGTCTTCGCGCGCACGATCGCTTATTTCGGCTGGCGCGAGACCATGTTGTATTTTGCGGGCTTCGAGCTGCTTTTGATCGTGCCGGCGGCTGCGATCGCACTGCGGGCACCGCCGAAGCCCATGTATCACGCGGCGGCTTCAAACAATGCGCACGAGAAAAGGACGGTGATGGGCTGGCCGCCCAATCTCGTCTTTGCTTTGCAGATCGGCGCGATCTTCACCTGCTGCATTCCGATGTCGATGCCGCAGGCGCATCTCGTAGCGCTCTGCAGCGACCTCGGCATCAGCGCCGCGCATGGCGCCGCGATGGTGTCGGTCCTTTTGGCGACAGCGTTCATGAGCCGCCAGATCTGGGGCGTGATCTCGGACCGCATCGGCGGACTTTATACAATGCTTGCGGGGTCCGCCTTGCAGGCTCTTGGCATGACAGCGTTCCTTTTGACCCAGGACGAAGTCGGCCTGTTCACGGTCGCGGCGCTGTTCGGGCTCGGCTTCAGCGGTCTCGTGCCGGCCAATGTGCTCGCGTCACGCGAATTGTTTCCGGCGAGCGACGCTTACTGGCGTATGCCGTTCCTCCTTCTGTTCAGTGGCTGGGGCATGGCGGGCGGCGGCTGGCTCGCCGGAATCCTTTACGATCATTTCGGCTATTACGCGCCGGCCTTCGCCGCCGGCCTCGGCGTCAACATGATCAATTTCGTGCTGGTCGCGATACTGGCTCTGCGAAAACGTCAGACCACATTGATGCGGAGCATCACCGCGCCGGCGTGACAATCCCAGTGCGCGCGCCGCTCGATTTTGCCACGGCGGCTGGCTGCCCCGTTGGTTTTGCCGCAATGGGCCGCGCGCGCGCTGCGCAAAAATCCTGAACCGCGGCCACGATCGCTGCGCTGGTGCGGCCTCGGCGGTCGGGCGTGCCTAAGTCCAATTCTTCCTGCCGGTTGACGATGGAGCCGGCTTCCAGAAGCAGCGCCGGCATGCGCGTCCTCCGCAATACGATCAGCTCGTCGTAGCGATAGACCCCGGCGACCGGATCGAGCAATTGGCGGCGGCGGTGTCCCATCAGCGCCAGCGTGTAATGCGGCGTGTACTGCAGGCCGCGCGCCTGCAATTGCTTGCCCAAAAAGCCGCCGAACAACAAACTGCCGGCGCGGTCGCCATTGTCGTTCGAGATAAAGAGGGCGTAGCCCGGATAATCGTCGTTGTAATGCTGATCCTGCCCTTCGTACTGCCAGGTCTTCAAGAGATTATCCGGCACCGAGTCATGGTGGATGGCGAGGAACAGATCCGCGGGCATGCTGTTGGCTTCCGCCGCGCGGACCATAAGGCCAAGCGGCGGTGGCTTGTCGGTGATGAACAGCACGGTTTTGACAAAGCCGGCATCGACCAGCTCTTGTTTGGTTTCCTGAGCGAGCGCGAGATTGAAGCTGTATTCCGTTGCTCCGCGCGCGCTCATGGCGCCGGGCACGGCAGCGGTATGTCCGACATCGACAAAGACGCGGAAGGTTTCCGGATGGCAGACCCCCGCCGCGGGTTTTGCCGCTGGCATAGGCTTTGTTGTTGGCGCGGAAGTCGCCGCGGCCGCAGGATGGGGCGGTGGTAAAGGCACCGCGGCGGGACGGATGGCCCCGTAAGCCGGGTGCTGCTGCTTACTCGATGCCGGCCGCGATGCGCCGGCAAGGAGCGCGAGCGAACAGAGCGACAGTGCAAGCGTAGCGTGGCGAAAACGGATCATCAGAATCACGACATTACCACGCCGGCCGTCGGAACCGTGGTACCTCAAGCAATCCTGATGATGCCTTGCGTTTCTGCATCACAGGCATCGACTGCGGCCTGCTCGGCCTGCGCCTTTGCGCTTGCGGGCGGCTGCCCGCTCGGGCAGATTTCGCTCGCCATAACAATCGACGGGCCGGTCAAGGTTCCGGCTTCGCACCATCGGGAGGATCGTATGAAGCGGGCATTGCTTGGCCATGCCGCAGCGCTGGCCGTCTCGCTATCTATGGCCGCGCTCTGGACGGCGCTGCCGACACAATTCAACGCACACAAGGCTTTGGCGCAAAGCGCCGCCAGTGCCGTCAAGATCGACAGTGACGATATCGGCGGCGTCGTCACGGGCCCGCATGGTCCCGAAGCCGGGGTCTGGGTGATTGCGGAAACCCACGAACTTCCGACCCGCTATGCCAAGATCGTCGTCACCGACGATCAGGGCCGCTTCGTCGTGCCGGGTCTTCCCAAGGCCAAATACCAAGTCTGGGTGCGCGGCTATGGCTTGGTCGATTCCGCCAAGGTCGACGCCACGCCGGGCCAGCATCTCAGTCTCACCGCGGCTCCGGCGTCCGACGACGCGGCCGCTGCCAAATATTATCCGGCGATCTATTGGTTTGCGATGCTGAAAGTTCCGGACAAGGATCAGTTCGGCGGCAAGAGCGACATCCCGGAGAACGTCACGCAGGTCGCGTGGCTGACGGCGATCAAGAACCAGGCTTGTGTCGGTTGTCACCAACTCGGCCAGCTTGCGACGCGGACGATCCCCGCCGCATTAGGAACATTCAAGAGCGGCGAGGACGCCTGGATGCGCCGGGTGCAGTCCGGTCAAGCGTCGCCGCTGATGGTGAACCCGCTTGCCGGTCAATTGGGCGGCGTGCCGTTCAAATATTTCGGCGACTGGACCGATCGCGTCGCCAACGGCGAATTGCCGTTCGCCAAGCCGCCGCGGCCCGCCGGCATCGAGCGCAATCTCGTCATCACCACCTGGGATTGGGGCGATGATCAGCATTATCTCCACGACCTGATCTCATCGGATAAGCGCAATCCGACGGTCGATGCCAATGGTCTGCTTTATGGCTCGACGGAATATGCCACCGATCATCTTCCGGTGCTCGATCCGAAGACCTCGAAGGTGACTTACATCACGCCGCCCGAAGGCGCGGACGTGCCCGAAGCCTTCGGCCCAGGCCATGCAGCTATCCAAAAGCCGATGGCGGCCTCGGCCTATTGGGGCTTGCAGCAGATCTGGGACACCAAATTCGACAATCACAACGACATGTTCGACTCGAAAGGCCGGGTCTGGATGACGGGCACCAATCATGCGCCCGGCACGCCCGCCTTCTGCCACAAGGGTTCGGACAATCCCTATGCCAAGGCGTTTCCGATCGACAGCAATGAGCGCCAATTGGCGATGTTCGATCCGAAGACGCAGAAGTTCACTTTCATCGATACCTGCTTTGGCACCCATCATCTGCAATTCGGTTTCGACAAGAACGATACTTTATGGGTGAGCGGCAGCGGACCGGTGGCCGGCTGGCTCGACACCAAAGTGTTCGACGAAACCGGCGATGCCGAAAAGGCGCAAGGCTGGGCGCCGTTCGTGCTCGACACCAATGGCAACGGCAAGGTCGACGATTACACCGAGCCGGGCAAGCCGGCCGAACCCGGTAAGGATATGCGCATTGCCGGATCGGGACCTTATGCAGTGATGCCTAATCCGGCGGATGGCTCGGTCTGGTACACGATGAATGTCTTCGCCGGGAGAAGCGGCGTGCTGCGCTTCGATCCGAAGACCAAGCTGTCGGAGTTCTACGCGATACCGATGCCGGGCTTCGGTCCGCGCGGCGGCGACATCGATTCAAAAGGTGTCGTCTGGGTGTCGCTCGCCAGCGGCCATGTCGGCAGCTTCGATCGCTCGAAGTGCAAAGGTTCGCTCAACGGGCCCAATGCGACCGGCGATCAGTGCCCCGAGGGCTGGGCGTTCTACAAATATCCGGGACCCGGCTTCCAAGGCATCGGCGACAACAGCGCCGAAGCGAGCTACTACACCTGGGTCGATCAGCACGACGCGGTCGGGCTCGGCAAGGACGTGCCGATCTCGACAGCCAACGAGAACGACGGCTTCGCCGCTCTGGTCGACGGCAAGATGGTCATGATGCGCATTCCTTATCCCATCGGCTTCTATGCCAAGGGTCTGGATGCGCGCATCGACGATGCGAACAGCGGTTGGAAGGGTAGAGGCCTGTGGTCGTCGCAGGGCGATCGCACGCCGTGGCTCAAGGAAGGCGGCAAAGGCATGACGCCGATGGTCGTTCACATCCAGGTCCGGCCCGATCCGCTGGCGCATTAAGCACAACTCACCCTGATTTCAGGCAAGAAAGCCGCCCGGCGCCCGCGCGCCGGGCGGCTTGATTTTGGCTGCCGCGTCGTGCCGATATCGGGCGCCACGATCCGGAAGATGGACGTCGATTTTCTGATAAGATCAGGCTTTATTGAAGTGCCTCGGATTGATTGTTTGAGGAGGAAATCATGGTTCGTGAACCGTTACTGACGACAGTCGCCATTATCGATCTTCGTCCGACCCAAATCACCGTCGGCATGCGCGAGGTCAAGGCTAAACGTAAGCACTGGCGGGACATCGGCATGACGAAGGGCGGCAAGTTTCTCGGCACGCACATGATTCCGGTGATCCTGGGTCCGAAGAAACGCAACTACGTCATCGACCATCATCACCTCTCGCTGGCGCTGCACGAGGAGAAGATCAAGAACGTGGCGGTGACCGTGGTTGCCAATTTGAGCAAGCTCGAGCCGGACGAATTCTGGAACGTCATGGATAACCGCAACTGGATGCATCCATTCGACGACAACGGCATCCGCCGCCCCTACAAGGACATCCCGGGCTCGATCACCGAACTGATCGACGATCCTTTCCGTTCGCTCGCCGGCGAGCTTCGCCGCCAGGGCGGTTATGCCAAGGACACGACACCGTTCAGCGAATTCATCTGGGCGGAATATCTGCGCCGGCGCATGAAGCGCAAATCGGTCGAGAGCAATTTCGAGGGGGCGCTCGAGAAGGCGCTGCAATTGGCCAAGTCGCCCGAGGCCAATTATCTGCCGGGCTGGTGCGGGCCGGCCCCCGGCGACTAAGACCCACGCCGTATATTTCGCTGCAAGCTGCGGCAAGCCGCCGGTGAATGCGGCCGGTGCGCTTTGCTATAGTGGGGCGGGGACGGCGCGGAGGGATGGGTCGAGTGCGCCTGGTCAAGTCGAATTTTTGCGGGAGCTGCGCGGCGGTGTTCCTGGCGGTCACGCTGGGGATTGCTGTCGCCGGGTGCTCGTTCAACACCAAACAGCCCCAAGCTCCCGCCGTGGATCCCAACCTCTACCCGCAGAGCTACCGTAAGGACGTAGCCATCTTCCTGTCGCAGCAATTGCTGGACCGTGCCGATTTCCGCGGCGCCCGCATTGCGCCGGCCGCCCTCAAGCCGGTCGGCGGGGAAAGTCCGCGCTACGTCGTTTGCCTGGTGTTCAACGGCCATAGCGAGATCAAGAACAAAATGGTCCTCTTCCTCGGCGGCGAAATCACCCAATTCGTCGACTCCACCCCGGAGCAATGCGGGGATGCCGTTTATCAGCCTTTCACCGAGCTTGAACAGACGCTGCCCGAGAAGTAAGAGCAGCGGCACAGGTCAGTGAATTTGCGGTGAATACAGCATGACGGATACGGAAGTTCTAATCGTCGGCGCCGGGCCGACCGGGCTCACGCTTGCGATCGATCTCGGCAAGCGGGGCGTGCGCTGCACGCTCATCGAGCAGAAGGAGAAGCCGGCGTTTCTGCCGAAGATGGAGCGCATCAATGCGCGCAGCATGGAAATTTATCGGCGGCTCGGGCTGTCGCAGAAGATCCGCGCGGCCGGGTTGCGGCCCGACGTCCCGATGGACGTCTATGTCATGCTGGCGCTCAATGAGCCGCCGCTCCTGCATCTGCGCTATCCGTCGGTCGAACAGGCGCAAAAGAATGTGCGCGCGAGCAATGACGGCTCGATGCCGCTCGAGCCCTATCAGCTCATCTCGCAATACACACTCGAGCCGCTGCTGAAATCCGTCGCCGAGACGATCCAGGCGATCGATGTGCGCTTTGCCCGCGAGTTCCTGGCGCTCAAGCAGGACCCGGCGGGCGTCACCGCGCAGGTGAAGACGCCAAGCGGCACCGAGGAGATCCGCGCCAAATATCTGGTCGGTTGCGACGGCGGCGCGAGCGCGGTGCGCAAGGAGATCGGCATCGAACTGTCCGGCGAGGGCAATTTGCTGACGCTGCGCCAGGCGCTGTTCAAATGCGACGAACTGTTCGACCGCCTGCCGCTCGCCGACGGCCACGGACAGGGACGGGACACGGGCCGGGCAGGGGCCGCCACTACCATGTCGCCGACAACAGATCGACCTTTCTGATCATGCAGGACTCGACCAAGCACTGGACGCTGCATTCGGTGGTCGACAGCGACGAAGCGATGAAGGCGCAGTTCGAGCGCACCATCGGTGTGCCGGTCAAATACGAGATGCTGTCATGCGCGCCGTGGCGGCAGAATTTGCTGCTCGCGGACCGCTACGGGCACGACCGGGTTTTCATCGCCGGCGATGCCGCGCATCTCGTCATCCCGACCGGTGGGCTTGGCATGAATTCCGGCGTCGGCGACGCGACCGATCTTGCCTGGAAGCTTGCCGCGACGCTCGCCGGCTGGGCCGGGCCGGAGCTCCTTAAATCCTACGAGGTCGAGCGCCGCCAGATCGGCGACCGCAATGTCGGCGCCTCGCGCTACGCGACGATCGGCCGGCGCAAGTGGCGCGGCATGTGGCGGCCGGACATTCGCGAGGATTCGCCGGCGGGCGAAGCGACCCGCGAAAAGCTGCGCGCCGTCGCCGACGTCGAGCAGCGTAAAAGCAACGAGATGATCGGCGCCGAGCTGGGCTATCGTTATGTCAACTCGCCGATCATCTACAACATTCCGGGCGGGCCAGAGCATCTCTTCCGCGAATATCATCCGACGACCTGGCCCGGCGCGCGGCTGCCGCATGTCTGGCTCGACGACGGCACGCCGCTGCAGGACAAGATCGCGGACGGCTATACGGTCCTGAAGCTTGCCGGCACCAAGGCAGATGCCAGCGGCCTGCAAGAGGCTATCGCCGCGCGCGGCGCGCCGGCGCGGGTGCTCGACGTGCCGGATAAAGTCGCGCGCGACGTTTACGGTTACGATCTCATACTCGTCCGTCCCGACATGCATGTGGTCTGGCGCGGTAATACGGCACCTGAGGATGTCGGCAAGGTCGCCGACATCGCCACCGGACACGCCATCGATCGGACCCGCGCCTAGAGCGAAGTTGTTTCAGATTGAATCAGTTGTCGCGCTGGCACTTTGATGGAGCATGATCTTTCCGGAAAACCGGTTTCCACTTTTCCGGATCATGCTCTGGAGCATAATTGTTTCAGCTTGAAGAAGCGGACCCCCGCGTCCCCAATCGCGATTGGGCGATGAGGGAATCGATTTCTCCGACCGTCATGGGCTTTCCGAAAAGAAACCCCTGCGCCAGGTCGCAGTCGAGCTCGGTCAGCGTCTTGAGGTCGGCTTCATTCGAGACGCCGACCGCCACGGCCTGCGCACCGAAATTGTGCGCCATTTGAATGATGCTCTTGCAGATTCTTTTCTTGCCGGCGTCGCTGGCGCAGCCTTCGACCAGCGAACGGTCGATCTTTATTTCCGCGCACTTGATCTGATTGAGCACGTCGAAATAGAGCGCGCCGACGCCGAAATTGTCCATGGCGATGGCGATGTTGGCCTCCTGCAGCTCGGCGAGAAGGCGGGTCAGTGTGGTGCTTTTGTTGACGAGTTGACGGCCGGTGATCTCCAAGAGAACCCCGCCCCAGTCGTTCCGCTCGGGCCGGTAGCGCGAAACGATGTCCGAGATCGGCAGCGACAGGAGATTGTCGACGCCGATATTGATCGAGATCTGCATCGCCAGGCCCAATTGATGGAAATGCACGCTCGATCTCGCGGCATTCACCAGCGCATGGTTCGACAGATTGAGCAGGTCGTCCTGGTCGGCGCCTTTTAAGAAGCGGTCGGGTGTCAGCAGCCCGAATGCCGGGTGATTGACCCGCGCCATGGCTTCGGCGCCGACTACGAGGTTCTTGGCCTTGAGATCGAATTTCGGCTGATACAGAAACGTAACGAGGTCTCTTGCCAGCGCTTCCGAAAGCGTAATGCCGCCCGACGAGGTCGGCAGCGAACCGAGCTTTCGATCGCTGATGATCCGATGCAAAGTCGCGGCCTTGATCGGCTTCTGCAGCGGCTGGAGCATCGCCAGTGCGCAATCGGCGCCGACCAGATTCAGCGAGTCGAGCGCCGCCAGGTCGCAATTGCCGAACAGCTGCACGGCGCCGCCGTAACTGCACTCTTTGAGCGCCAATAGCGTTCTGACGCATTCATGCGGCGCCAAGCGATCGACATTGACCAGGACGATATCCGGATTCTGATTTTCGACCATGTCGGGCAGGCGGGAGGTCGCCGACAATTCGACAACGTCGATTCCCGTTCGCCGCAATTCCGTCGCCAGGCCCTGGCGAAAGACGAAGTCCTTATCCATGATGAAACAGAGGGAATTCATCGGCCGCGCCGCAATTTTGTCGGAACTGGTCAGCGCGTTGGCGTCGGGCATGGCAGGTCTCGATCGGCGTCTCGGGTTTTCCGGAAACGACCGCGGCTTCTCGAAGAGCGGCTTCGCGAAGGGTTTCGGGTGAGGACGGACATTTTTTGCCGGCGAAAACGTGACCTGGTCTCTGCGGTCATCGAAACGAGTTGCTGATTGCTTTCAGCGTGTGAATTGTCCCCAAAGGCCCTTGCTGTTCAGCGACGGTCGCGGTGGTGTCGCAGAGCACCTTGCTTCGCGAAATCTGTCCCGTGACGTTGTCGAAAGTCGCATGAGCGCATTTTGCGCTTTCGGTTTCGCGGGTGATGGTGGCCATCCGGTACCCGTCGCGCTCGGACGCGGAATTTTCGTTCGGCGATGGATCGGCGTTGGGCAGCGTCAAGAAGCCCACAATTATTGCCGAAGCCAGTGCCATGATCGCGGCGGCGAACATCATGACGGCCGTGTGCCGGCGGGCACGTTTGACCGGCGCTCCGCGCGCGGTCGCGCGGCTCACTGGCTGCGGGCTGCCAGATGTGGTCACGCTTCGATTTGTCATTGCATTTCCGGTCAAATGCAGGTCGGCGCGCATTTCGCAAGGCGCACAACTCCTGCTGCATGCCGATTATGAAATTATAATTTTAATATTGCATTAAAATTGACCCATTTATTTCACCAGGCGGAACTCGCGGTGCGCAGCCATCGCCGGCGCGGCTCATTCCACGGGAATGATGGGCAGCAGAAGATGTGAGGGCCGCTTCGCGTCGTGGTAGATTTTGTGCAGCGTGGTTTTGCTGCTGACGATGTGATTGGGCACATATTCGACATTGGTGGCGCCGCCGACGCCTGACGGCATGTCGGCCGCAGCGATTTCGACGCAGATGCGATGACCGCGGCGGAACAGATTTGCTGTCGCCATGATTTCGATCGCGTATTCGGCGATCTCGCCCGGCGTGACTTTTTGTTGCGCGGCGCGGGTGAGCCGGTGCCACGGCTTCCACGGCCTTGAGCGTTTCGGGTCGAGAGCGCGGTGCGAGGCCTTGAGCCAGCCGCGCGTCAATTCGCGCTCCTTGAGATCCGACGGCAGTTCGCGCTCACCGTCGCGCGCAGTGCGCACCGAACCGTCCGGGCCGACGTCCTTGAGAATGACGAACCAATTGGTGTCGTCCTGGTCGATGGCGGCGAACAGATTGAGCACGGCGGGCCCCGCGATCAGCACATCTTGCGGCAGCGGATCAGTCAGATAGCGCAAGCTTTGCACTTGATTGGTCTGCGTCGGCGGCATCTGCACAAAGGCGTCGGGCGGCAAATCGTCGTCCGCGCTCGACGGCACGAAAGGCGCAGCTTGCAGCCGCTCCCAGCTGTTGAGATAGAATTTGGTCCATTGCGTTTCCGGCAGCGGCCAATCGGCGCCGGTGCGCCATTCATTGGCGCCCATCACCCAATAGCGCACGGCGGGTTCGTTCATGATCCCGGTGTCGATATCTTTCAGCCATTGATCGTGCCAGCGCAGGATTTCGCCGTGCAGCGCGTGGAACGGCCGCTCATGATGCGACGGCCCGCCGAACAGGAGCTTTTTGGGGGCTGGAATTTTCTCGAAATAGTTCTGCGCGCCGTTGAGATGCGTCTTGTATGTATAGGCGTACCAGCCCGACCCGGTATAAGTCGGTACCTTGATATTCGGGAAGCTCGCCTCGGCCTCCTGGACCACCGCTTCGCTGTCGTAAGGCTCGATGAGCAGCGCGAAATAGGGCGGCATGTGCTGCCCCTTCTGGGCGATCACATTATAGATGTGTGGATACATTCTGTAGTCGGGATTGTTCATCGCCGCTTGCCACAGCGTTTCCTTGTCCGGCGGCAGCGCGCCCGGCTTGCCCTTGGCGCCGTGCATCGCGGCAAGGTGCATCAGGTAATAGCGAAACAGATGAATGACGCCGCCGGGATATTCCTCGCGGAAACTGCCGAGCGTGCCATAGGCGCCGCGCGGATCGAGCGGCATGATGGCTTTCAGGTGCGGCGGATTTTGCCGCGCGACATGAAGCTGCTCGGCACCGAAGCCGGATATACCGACCATCCCGATATTTCCATCGCACCAAGCCTGCTGCGCAATCCATTCGATCAGATCGTAGCTGTCCCATTGCCGCGAGCCGCCGGAATCGGATTTGCCGACGCCGCGCGGCGAGCCGATGACGTGGACATAGCCGCGCGACACGAAGAATTTGGTGTCGCCGGCCTCGAGCGGCCCCGCCCACAATGTCGACCATGACGGCTGCGGCGGCAGCGCCTGCGCCACATCCGGGCCCTGCAGGTCCTTGTTGTAGATCGCGAAGGCGAGCAGCGCCGGAAATTTCTCCTCGGCGTCGGGGCGATAGATGTCGACCGAGAGATTGACGCCGTCGCGCATCGGCACGGCAACGTCCTTTTCCGCGATCATGCCGGTATATTGCGGCGCGCGATCGTAATTGACGGGAAGGCGGTCGCCCGCGGACGCAAGTTTCTCTTGGATGCCGATCTTTGTATCGAACTTGGCGTTCATTGTCTTCCCTCGTGTCATGAGATAGCGATTTTGAAAATCGCTGACATTGTTGTGCCGTTTTTATTGATCTTACGGCAGGAACGCCAGCGCCAGGCCGGCAAGCGCACCAAAGATCACGACCGCCAGTGGCGGTGTGCGCCAGACGGTGAGTAGAATGAAGCCGACCAGCGCGACGGCAAAATCGCGCGATGAGGCGACCGAATTGGTCCAGACCGGATTGTACAGCGCGGCCGCCAGAATCCCGACGACCGCGGCATTGACGCCGCGCATCACAGCCTGCGCGTCGCGCCGCTGGCGCAGCGTGTTCCAGAACGGCAGCGTACCCAAGAGCACTAGGATGCCGGGAAGGAAAATGCCGACGAGCCCTAACGCCGCGCCGGCGATGCCATGCGGTGACGTGTTGACAATGGTGCCGAGATAGGCGGCGAAGGTGAAGAGCGGCCCCGGCACCGCCTGCGCGGCGCCGTATCCGGCAAGGAATGCATTGTCGCTGACCCAGCCCGGTCCGACAAATGCGTCGCGCAGCAGCGGCAGCACGACATGGCCGCCGCCGAACACCAGCGCGCCCGAGCGATAGAACGCTTCGAACACCGCGACGCCCGGCGCCAGTCCCAAGCTGCGCAGAATCGGCAATCCACCGAGCAGAACAAAAAACAGCATGAGCGCGAGGAGGCCCGCGGTGCGGGACACCGGGATCGCCGTATGGCCAGCAGTTTGATCAGGAGAGGCGGCCGGCGCGCCATCGCGACACAGCCAAAGTCCGGCAAGGCCGCCGAGCGCGATGGCTCCGATCTGGACGACGGAAGTGGTGCTGAACAGAATGAGGACCGCCGCTACGGCCGCAATCGAAGCGCGTTCGCGATCGGGGCACAGCGAGCGAGCCATGCCCCAGACCGCCTGCGCGACGATGGCGACGGCGACGAGCTTGAGGCCATGCAGCAGGCCCGTTCCGGCCGGCCCGGTCAATGCTTTGGCGCCATAGGCGAAGAGGACGAGCACGATCGCCGACGGCAGCGTGAAGGCGGTCCATGCCGCGAGTGCGCCGGCATAGCCCGCGCGCATGAGCCCGATCGAGAATCCGGTCTGGCTCGACGCCGGCCCTGGCAAGAACTGGCACAGCGCGACAAGATCGGCATAGGCCTTTTCGTCGAGCCATTTGCGGCGCACGACGAATTCTTCGCGGAAATAGCCGAGATGGGCGATTGGGCCGCCAAAGCTCGTCAGCCCGAGCCGCAGGAAGGCGCCGAACACTTCGCCGGCCTTACCGTGTGCCGTCGTTGCGCTTGCGCTCGAACCGGAGCTTTCGTCCATGCGGTCCTCGGTACTCGTTTCCTCGATCGCGGCCGGCGTTGCGAACAAACGTTTGTTCGCCTGTGCGTTTTGTGGAGCAATATCCCAATTCTGCAGGCAATTTTGATAGTATATTCTTCTGTTTGTCGGCGGATCAGCCATCATATAAAGAATAACATTCTTCAAGTGGGTGCGAAGCGCCGCTTGGTGCAGACATGAGGCCGCAATGACGTCGCCGCTTGAACAGAAGAAGATCAAAGTGACCGGTCCGGTCGTGGTCACCGCCAATCGCACCGGCGATGGCGCGGTGATTTACCGGCAGGCCGACGGCTGGACCACCGATCTCGCCGGTGCCGCCATCGTGACGGATGGCGCGGGCGCGCAGCAACTGATGGCCCGCGCGGTGGCCGACGATCTCGGCGCCGTCGGCGCCTATGTGGCGCCGGTCAAGCTTCTCCCCGGCGGGCATGTGCGCCCCGGCAACTTGCGCGAATTGATCCGGCTTGGCGGACCGACCATCGAGCTTCCTGCCGCGGCCGGGAAAGTGCTCGAAAGGAATCCGGCCTAAGTCCAAAGCCTCTGCGCGCAGGCGCCCGCGATCGGGAATGCCGAAAGCGGGGCGCCACAGCCGGGAAGCCGTCAGGAATAAGCACTGCAATGTACGTCTATGACGCATTCGACCGGACGCTGGTCAACGAGCGAGTCGCCGAATTCCGCGATCAGGTGGCACGGCGCTTGTCCGGCGAATTGAGCGAAGAAGAATTCAAGCCGCTGCGCCTGATGAACGGCGTCTATCTGCAGCTGCACGCTTATATGCTGCGCACCGCCATTCCCTACGGCACATTGTCGTCGGAGCAGATGCGCATGCTCGCGCATGTCGCGCGCAAATACGACCGCGGCTACGGCCACTTCACCACGCGGCAGAATATTCAGTATCACTGGATCAAGCTCGCCGAATTGCCGGACGCCATGGCCGATCTGGCGAGCGTCGGCATGCACGGCATGCAGACCAGCGGCAATGTCGTGCGCAATATCACCACCGACCAGTGGGCCGGCGTCGCGCCCGACGAGATCGAAGACCCGCGCATCTTCGCCGAGCTCATACGCCAGCATGTCACCCTGCATCCGGAATTTTCCTTCATGCCGCGCAAGTTCAAGATCGCGGTGGGCACGTCGGTGCACGATCGCGCCGCTTTGCGTATCCACGATCTGGCGCTGCAGATGCGCCGCAATCCGGACGGCGAGACCGGCTTCGAAGTCATGGTCGGCGGCGGGCTCGGCCGCACCCCGTTCCTGGCGCAGACCATCAAGCCGTTCCTCAGCAAGCGCGATGTGCTGAGCTATGTCGAGGCGGTCTTGCGCACCTACAATCAGTTCGGCCGCCGCGACAATATCTATAAGGCGCGGATCAAGATTCTGGTGCACGAGCTCGGGCCGGAAGCTTTCGCCAAGGAAGTCGATGCGGAATGGGCGAACATCAAGGAAGGCGCGCTGGCGCTCGACGATGCCGTGGTGAGCGAGATCGCCGGCCGCTTCGTCTATCCGCGTTACGAGAAGCTTGCCGATAATCCGGACGCGTTCACCGCTGCGCGCAAATCGGACCGCCGCTTCGACAGCTGGGTGAGCAATTCCGTCGCCAATCACAACGTGCCGGGCTACGCCATCGTGACATTGTCGCTCAAGCCTGAAGGCGGCACGCCAGGCGACGCCACGGCTGCGCAGATGGACGCCATCGCCGACCTCGCCGACCGCTATTCGTTCAGCGAAATCCGCGTCGGGCATGAGCAGAACCTGGTGCTGCCGCATGTCGCGCAGCGCGACCTGCCGGACCTGTGGCGCGCGCTCGATGCCATCGGCGTCGCAGTGCCCAATGTCAATTTCATCTCCGATATCATCTCCTGTCCGGGGCTCGATTACTGCAGCCTCGCCAATGCGCGCTCGATCCCGATCGCGCAGGAGATCACGCGCCGCTTCGCCGATCTCGACTTGCAGCGCGATCTCGGCCGGCTGCACATCAATATTTCCGGCTGCATCAATGCCTGCGGCCATCATCACGTCGGGCATATCGGCATTCTCGGCGTCGAGAAGAACGGCGAGGAGTTCTACCAGATCACGCTCGGCGGCAAGGCCGACGAGAACGCCGTGCTCGGCACGCTGATGGGCCCCGCCGTGCCTTATGCGCAGGTCGCCGACGTCGTCGAGGATATCGCCGCCGCCTATATCGAATTGCGGCAGCAGCCGGAGGAATTGTTCATCGACACCGTCAAGCGCATCGGCGTCGAGCCGTTCCGGGAGCGCGTCTATGCCACTCGTTGAAAACGGCAAGATCGTCGAGGATCGCTATGTGCGCGTTGCCGCCGATGCGCCGATCCCCGACCGCGTACCGGTCATCGTGCCGGCAAAGCGCTTCCTTGCCGAAGCCGACACGCTGATCGGCCGCGACGGTTCGCTCGGCGTGCTATGGCCGAATGACAAGCGCGTCGCCGAGCTCAAGCCCTGGCTCGGCCATCTGGCGCTGATCGCGCTCGAATTCCCCAAATTCCGCGACGGCCGCGCTTATAGCCAGGCGCGGCTCCTGCGCGAGCAATTCGGCTTCCGCGGCACATTGCGCGCCACCGGCGACGTGTTGCGCGATCAGTTTCAGTTTCTGGTCCGTGCCGGCTTTGATTCTTTCGAGGTGAAGAAGCCGGCCGATGCCGCGGCCTTTGCCAAGAGCGTGGCGCGTTTCAGCGTGGTCTATCAGCCGGGCGCCGACGGCAGTCTGCCGGCGCTGCGGCGGCGGCTGCAGAGCGCGGGCGGTACGGGCGTCTCCGAAAAAACCTAGCCGGTCATTCCGGGGGCCGAGCGAAGCGAGGAACCCGGAATCGCATACTCCCAGCATTCGCGGTTATGGATCTCCGGACTTGCCGCTGCGCGGCAATCCGGAATGACGGCTAGTTTTGAACCCGCGCAAACTGCTATTGTCCGCCTGCAATTCGCAATCGAGGTTCTTCATGACTCCTGTCGTCGCAGTGATCGCGCCCGGCGCCATGGGCGCCGCCGTCGGCAAAAGGCTCGCCGATAACGGGCTCAAAGTGCTCACCTCGCTCAAGGCCCGCAGCGCCGAGACGCAGGCGCGGGCCAAGGCCGCCGGAATGGCCGATGCGAGCGATAAGGAGATCGCGGCTTCCGACTTTATCCTTTCAATTCTGCCGCCGGGCGACGCGCTGGCGCTGGCGCAGGGCTTTGCACCGGCGCTTACCGCGAGCAATTCCAAGCCGGTCTATGTCGACTGCAACGCCATCAATCCGCACACGGTGGAGCGGGTCGCGGCCGCCATCGCGCCGACCGGCTGTCCGTTCGCCGATTCCGGCATTATCGGCCAGCCGCCGAAGCCGGGCGATGCCGGCCCGCGCTTTTATGCCTCGGGACCTGCGGCACAGCGCTTTGCGACGTTGCGCGATTACGGCCTCGACATCCGCGTGCTCGACGGCGCGATGAGCGCGGCTTCGGCGCTGAAAATGTCTTACGCCGGCATCACCAAGGGCACCCAGGCGATCGGGGCGGCGATGATGCTCGCGGCGACCCGCGCCGGCAATGCCGACGATCTGTTCGCCGAACTGCAAGGCAGCCAGAAGGAGATGTTCGCCTGGTTCAAGCGCTCATTGTCGATGATGCCGCCCAAGGCCTATCGTTGGATCGCCGAGATGCATGAGATCGCAGGCTTCGTCGGCGAGGATCCGGCCGCGCACGAGCTCTACCAAGGCGCGGCGCATTTCTACGAGCGCATCGCGGACGACTTTGACGGCGACAAGCTCGATACCGGGGCGCTCGCGGCGTTCTTGGAGAAGAAGCCGAACTGATCGGCGCCGTGACTACTTATCGTGGCTATTTATTCAGCCACCTTTTCGCAAAGCCCAGAATGCCTTGCGGCAGGAAGATGATCATCACGATGAAGATGATGCCAAGTGGGATCAGATAGGGGAACTGGTCGCCGAGCATGCGCGAGAGCAGATCGCGCATCAGCTGGAAGAAGCCGGCGCCGACAATCGGACCGACCAGGGTGCCGATGCCGCCCATGACGTTGAAGATCACGGTGTCGCCCGAGGTGAGGAAATAAACGAAGTCAGGCGCGGCGAACTGGTTCTGGATGGCGTAGAGCACGCCGGCGAGCCCGGCGAACAGGCCGGACAGCATCACCGACACCATTTTGTAGCGCTCGACCGCATAGCCGATGGCGCGGGTGCGCGATTCGTTTTCGCGGATCGATTGCAGCACCATGCCGAACGGCGATTGCGTGACGCGGCGCAGGATCAGATAGGACCCGGTGACCACGGCGAGCACGAACCAATGCATGGTGGTGGAGGTGAAGCGTGCGTCGTAAAGGAAAGGAATCCACAAGTGAGGTCGGCTGAAGATCAGGCCGTTCTCGCCGCCGGTCACCGCCGTCCAGGTGAAGATGATGACATAGAAGATCTGGCTGAAGATCAGCGTGGTGATGGCGAAATAAATGTCGCGGAGCCGGGTCGAAAAGAACGCGACGAACAGCGCGGCGCCGGCGGCTCCGGCAAGCCCGAACAACAGGGCGAGCCACAGGTTCGGCGGCCCGAAGGCAATCAGCGCGCCGGCGGCGCCGTACATGCCGAGCCCGAAAAACGCCGAATGGCCGAACGAGATCATGCCGGTATAGCCGATCAAAAGATCGGACGACATCGCCAGCAGGCCCCAGATCAGGATTTCGGTGAGGAAGCGTCGCCAGAATTCCGGCAGCACCAGCGGCGCCGCGATCAACAGCGCCATGATCGCGCAAAAGCCGATCCAGAAAACGGCGGTATGGCTCAGCCTCATCTTGCCGAGCGGCGGCAACACTTTATCGAGCGGCACACTTGTCATTTGGGCGTCGGTACGAACAAGCCGGTGGGACGGAACAACAGCGTAAGGATCAAAACCACGAAGGACACGATCACCGCCTGTGACGGGTCGACCCAGATCGCGGCATAGGATTCAAGGAGACTGATGAAGATCGCAGCCGCGATCGAGCCGCCGAGATTGCCCATGCCGCCGACCACGACGACGATGAAGGCCTTGAGCACCCAATCGAGTCCCATCGTGTGGCTGACGCCGACCAGCGGCGCGAACAGCACGCCGCTCGCCGCCGCCATGGCGGCGCCGATGGCGAACACGCCGGTATAGACCAGCGGGACTGGGATCCCCATCGCCTGCGCCATGACGCGGTCCTGCGCCGTGGCGCGGATCCAGACGCCGAACTTGCCGTATTTCAGGAACAGCCAGAAGCTGCCGATGATGGCGGCGGAGAGGCCTGCGATCAGGATGCGATACCAGGGATATTGCAGATAGAACAGCGTGAACGAGGAGCTCAGCGGCTCCGGAATCCGTCGCGCCGTCGGTCCAAACCACCACAGCGCCAAATTCTGCAACACCAGCGAGGCGCCGAACGTGGCGAGGATCGTGTTCAGCGGATCGCGCCCGATCAGGGGCCGCAGGGTCGCGATCTGCAACGCCGCGCCGATCAGGGCGACGATCAAGGCGGCGCCGATCAGCGCCAGCCAGAAGCTGCCGGTGGCGGCAACGATGACGACGCCGATATAGGCGCCGAACATGAACAGCTCGCCGTGGGCGAAGTTCACCACATCCATAATGCCGAAGATCAGCGTCAGTCCGGAGGCGACCAGTGCCAGGATCATGCCGGCGACGATGCCGTTCACCGTCTGGATGATGAGGAGATCGAGCGGGATGGCATGAAAGAAATGGCTCAAGGCATCCATTGCTCACACCCCCATATATTGCTTGACGATCGGGTGATCGGCGTCGAGCTCGGACGACGCGCAGCTGTAGCGCACCGCGCCTTTCTCCATCAGGTAGACGCGCTGACTCGCCGCGAGTGTCAGCGGCACGTTCTGCTCGACCAGCAGAATCGCGACGCCTTCCGCATGGAGCGTGTCGATGATGGTGCGGATCTGCGACACCATGCGCGGCATCAGTCCTTCGGTCGGTTCGTCGAGCAGGATGATCTTGGGCTCGAGCATCATGGCGCGCGCGATCGCCAGCATCTGCTGCTCGCCTCCCGACAGCGTGCCGCCGGCCTGATTGCGCCGCTCCGCCAGAACCGGAAAGAACTTGAACACCTTGTCGAGCAGCGCCTGGCGCCTGTCCTCGGTGACGCCGTGGCGGTCGAAACCGGTGCGCAGGTTTTCCATCACCGTGAGCAGGCGGAAGATGCGACGGTCCTCCGGCACATAGGCGATGCCCATGCGGGCAAGCTTGTGCGGCGGCAGCCCGGTAACGGCGTTACCGTCGAGCATCACCGTGCCGTGGCTCGGGCGAACCAGGCCCATGATCGATTTCAGGGTCGTGCTTTTGCCGACGCCGTTGCGGCCGAGGAGGCCGACGACTTCCCCGGGACCGACGGCGAGTGAGACCCCGTGCAAGATGTGGCTCTTGCCGTAATAAGTGTGAATGTCCTCGACCCGGATCAGCGGCTCGGCGCTGTCGACAATTTTGCTGTCGATCTGCGCGATGGTCGGGCTCTCGGCCAATGCTTTCGTACTTATGGCTCTGATGTCCAAGGCGCTCATGTCTTGAGATAGACCTCCAGCACCTTCGGATTCTGTTGGATTTCGGCAGGCGTGCCTTCGGCGAGAACGGCGCCGTAGTTGAGCACGGTGATGCGGTCGGCAAGGCCCATCACCACCTGCATGTCGTGTTCGACGATCAGGATGGTGAGGTTCTTGGCCGGGTCCTTGGCGAGCCGTTCGATCAGCGCTTCGGTCTCGTCGGTCTCACCCTGGCTCATGCCGGCGGTCGGCTCGTCGAGGCAGAGCAGTTTCGGCTCGGTCGCAAGCGCGATGCCGATTTCGAGATTGCGCTGCTCGCCGTGCGACAGATTGCTGGCAATTTCCTCGGCCTTGGCGAGGAGGCCGACGGATTGCAGCGCCGCTTCCGCCTTGTCGTTGATGTCGGCGAGCGTGGCGTGATGCGAGATCATGTTCCAGGCGTGGCGGCGCGACTGCGCGGCGATGCGCACGTTTTCGAGCGCGCTCGCGTTCGGCATGATGTTGGTGATCTGATACGAGCGCGCCACGCCCTTCTGCGAGATGGCGTTGGAGCGCAGGCCGGTAATGTCCTCGCCGTCGAGAATGATGCGGCCGGAAGTCGAACGCAGCACGCCGGTCAGGCAGTTGAAGAAGGTCGATTTTCCGGCGCCGTTCGGGCCGATAATCGCGTGCACGGCGCCGCGTGCGATTTCGAAATTGATGCAGGACAACGCCGTCAGGCCGCCGAAACGGACAGTCAGCAGTTCGGTCCTGAGGATCGGCGCCGATGCCGTTCCCCGGCTGTTCACCGGAGATCCAGCATCGGCCAACGCCTGTGCGCTCACGCAACGTCCTTTTCGGACGGTTACGCCGACTGGAACTTGCAGGCCGGCGGTACGAAGGTCTTCTCCTTGGGCACCACTTCTTGGAGGTGATAGGTGCCACCGCCGATGGTGAAGATGAATTCGCGCAGGAAGGCCTGATGGTCGGCCTTGCGCAGCGTCTTGTCGCCCTGCGGGAAGTCGTCGCTCTCTTTCACCTCGAGGCCCTCGAGCGCCTCGATCAGCTTCATTGAATCGTCGCGGGTGTCGAACTTCGACTTCTCCATGGCGATTTTCATGGCGTTGAGCGCTTCGTAGTTCGACTGCACGTATTTGTCGGGCAGCGGCCCCGACGGATCGATCTTCGCCAGCCGCTTTTTGCCCTCGTCGAAGAAGCGGTGCAGGTAGGGCGTGTTGAGCACGCCGTCGAAGACGGGGATGTAGCGGTTGATGGCGGTGAAGCCGTCGAGCTTGTTGCCGACCGCCACAAGATTGGTCGATTCCGAAATCGAGCCGTCGCCGGCGAATTTGTATTTCTTGGTCAGGCCGAGATCATAGGCCTGATTGGCGATGGTGACGCCATCCTTGCCGAAGAAAATGCCGAACAACCCGTCGAAGTCGCCGGAGATTTTCGACAGGAACGGCGTCATGTCGGCGGTGCCGAGCGGAATGCCAGTGGTGCCGACCACTTCGCCGCCATTCTTCTTGATCTCGGCGACGTAGGCGTCGCGGGTCGACTGGCCCCAGGAATAATCGGCAAAGACGATGTGCCACTTCTTGCCCATTTTCGTGAGCGTCGGTGCGAAGGCGACCGCTTGCGCCGGCGCGTAGTCGTGCAGGCGGAAGGTGTAGCGGTTGCAAGCCGAGGTGGTGAGCGTGGTGTCGAGGCACACCGAGATCATGTTGACGATCTTGGCGTCCTGCCAGACCGGCATGCAGGCAAGGCAGATATTCGACAGGAAGCCGCCGACATGGACGTCGATCTCGTCGTCCTGCACCATTTTCGTGGTCTTTTGCCGGGCGACGGCGGGCGAGCTCTCGTCGTCGACGATATCGAGTTCGACCGGGCGACCGTTGATGCCGCCATTGGCGTTGATGCGGTCGGCCGCCATTTGCAGACCAACGATTGCGGTCTTGCCGCCGGCGGCGCCGGCGCCCGAGAGCGGCTGCTCCGATCCGATCTTATAAGGCTTCGCTGCGCCGAACGCCGTTCCCCAAGGCGCCGGCACCAGCATCATGGCGCCGATCGCGCCGCCGCCGTAACCGATCAGGCTCCGGCGCGTGACCTTGCCGCGGTGCCAGAAATCTTCCGCCCACGGCGCGTCTCTCCACTTTTCCGACATCGAAATTCTCCCTCTGGGTTCGGTTACGTTCCCCGGCAGGCCCTTTGCGGGCTTCTGGCGCGTTACTTGAGGGAATAGCAAACGCGAAGTTGATGTCAGTTTCAACTGGATTCGCGCAACTGGCTAAACCCCGGCATTTCTACACGCCGCGTAAGATCGTCGCGCCGCTTTTTCATAATGTCGTATAGTCTCGGTCTTGTTTGCTGATAAAATGGGCGAACCGCTTCGGGCCGACTAAGGTTTAACGGCGAAATCTCGCACGAAATATATTCAGGAGCCGATTATGGCGATGGCGACATTCCGACAAGGCGATCTCAAGGACGACTTCCGGCTGCCGCAAACCGGGCTTGCCGCGCGGCTCGAGAGCCGCCGTAACCGGCATTCCGGCGCGACGTCAGGGTTCGCGCCGGGCTTCGTCCAGGCCAATCTCGCCATTCTGCCGCAGAACCTGGCGCAGGATTTCCTGCATTTCTGCCAGCGCAACCCAAAGCCGTGCCCCTTGATCGGCGTCGGGGCGGCGGGCGACTGGAGTATTCCGGCGATCGCCGAGGATCTCGACATCCGCACCGATCTGCCGCGCTATCGGGTGTGGCAGAACGGTGAGCTTGTCGATGAGCCGTCAGACGTCATGAAATACTGGCGTGCCGATCTCGTGACTTTCGCCATCGGCTGCTCGTTCTCCTTCGAACAGGCGCTGCTCGATGACGGCATCGAATTGCGGCACATGACATGTGACTGCACCGTGCCGATGTATCGTACCTCGGTGCAAACAAATGTCGCCGGGCCGTTCCACGGGCCGCTCGTCGTCTCGATGCGGCCGATGAAGCCGGCAGACGCCATTCGCGCCGTGCAGATCACGACGCGGTTTCCCTCGGTGCATGGCGCGCCGGTGCATCTCGGCAAGCCGGAAATGATCGGCATCACGGATCTGGCAAAGCCGGATTGGGGCGATGCCGTGCCGATGCATGACGACGAAATTCCGGTATTCTGGGCCTGCGGGGTGACACCGCAATCGGTGATCATGGCGGTGAAGCCGGAATTCTGCATCACGCATTATCCCGGCGCGATGCTGGTGACCGACCGGCGCAATACTGAATTCTCGATTATGTAAGGCTTCGAAGCTCAACATGAACGATAAATCTCCGGCCGCACGAACGGCCGTTTTCGATCCGGCCGTGCATGGCTGGGAAAGGGTGCAAGCTCACAATTTCGGCGAAACGGTCGGGCCAATCTGGCGCCGCGGCGATCCGCTGTTCGGTTTCATCGCCACCGACAAGCACGGCAATCATATCGGCATCGTCCATGGCGGCATGCTCGCCACCTTCGCCGATCAGGCCATGGGCATGACGGCGATGCGGGCGACCGGCGGCAAGCCGCACGCCACCATCGAGCTGAACATGCAATATATCGCCGCGGTGCAGATCGGCGAGTTCGTCGAGGCGCATTGCGAAATCGTGCGCATCACCCGCTCGATCATTTTCATGCGCGCGATGCTTAACGTCGGCGACCGCACTGTCGCTGCGGCAAGCGGCGTGTGGAAGATTCTGGAGCGGGGGTGACTGTTATCCAATCACCCTGAGAGACGCGGCACGGCATGCCGCGCCAATCAAGTTGACGATTTGCAAGCTGACGATTTGTCGCCTTCACCGTGGACGGTACCGCCGTGGGCCGCGCCGAGCCGCTGTGCTAAGCTTTGCTCGGCAGACAAGGGGAGGAAACTGATGCGGTGGATCGGCGCTGCGCATCCGATGCTTGGACCAGCCATTGCATTGTCGCTGTCCTTGGCATTGTCGCTGTCTTTGGCGGCGGTGAATCCGCTTTCCGCACAGCCGCGCGGCTCCATCGTGCCGCGATCAAGTCACAGCCTCAGCCCCGACGATCAGCTTGCCCCGTCGCAAATGAACCAGCCGATTCCGCCAGCTGTATCGGAACCGCCCTCCGCATCGCATCCGGTCGCGCCCGCTGCCGCAAGCGCAAGGGCAGAGCCGCACGCCACGGCAGCTAAACCCTTACTACCCAGCGCCTCGCGCACTGTCATTGAATGTCGCGGCCCGTTCGCGCAGGACTCGGGCATGCTCGCTTTGGCCATGACCTTCGGCGATGGGAATGTCACTTTCACTCACGAAAAGGTGCAGGACAGCGAAGTTGGGGCGACGATAGTCTATCCGAAGGACCCCAGGCGGCGTCTGGAAGTGTGGTGGTCCAATCCGAACCGCACCGGCCTTTATCTGATCGACATTGCCGGGAAATCGATCTGGACGGGACCGGAAGGCTTGCGTCTCGGCTTGACTTTGCCGGAGCTCGAAAAGCTCAATCACAAGCCATTCACACTCAAAGGATTCGACAAGGATGGCGTGGCCACAGTCAGCGATTGGGGCGGTGGCACGCTGGCCGCATTGTCTGGCGGTTGCAAAGCCAGCGTGAGCTTTCACGTCGATCCGAAGAACGCCAAGGATGCGGCGAGCGCGATTTCGGCGGACCAGGAATATCATTCCTCCGATTCGACCATCCGCGCAGCGAAGCTGACTGTGAGTGAAATTCTTATCGGCTACTAGCGCGGCATGTTTCGCTCGGAATGTCGTCTGCCCAATGCCGACGCCGCCTAGAGCATGATCCGGAAAAGTGGAAACCGGTTTTTCGAAAAGATCATGCTCCATCAAAAATGCTAGAGCGACAGCTGATTCAATCTAAAACGATCCCGCTCTAGTGCTACTGCCGGAACCGCTTCAACGTTCCGCCCTTCATCACTGCGCCGGGCAGCGGATGGCCGACGATGTCCTCGGCGAGCTTGGCGCACTGGATCAGTTGATCGAGATCGATGCCGGTCTTGATGCCCATTTCGTGGCACATGAAGACGAGGTCCTCGGTACAGATATTGCCTGCGGCGCCAGCATGACCGGCGAAGGGGCAGCCCCCTAAGCCCGCGACCGCAGCGTCGAATCGCTGCACGCCCATTTCGAGGCCGGCGAAAGCATTGGCGACCGCCATGCCGCGGGTATCGTGCAGATGCAGCGCGAAGTCGACGTCGGGCCAGCGCTCGCGAAGCGCGCCGACCACGCGCTTGATGGCGAGCGGATTGGCCCAGGCCATGGTGTCGGCGAGGGTGATGTATTGCAGCGTGACGCCGTGCTCCTTCGCGACGTCGAGGATTTGCTGCACCAGTGCGACGACACGCGATGCCGGCACGTCGCCTTCGAAATTGCAGCCGAACGCCGCCATGATCATGCCGCGCTCGACTGGAACGCCGGCGGCCTTGTATTTCTCGACGATCGTATGCTGGCCGGCGAGCTGCTCGGCTGCGGTGCGGTTCTGATTGCGCTTGGAGAATTTCTCCGAAGCCACCAGCGTGATCGACCCGGCGAGCGCCAGGCGCTCGTGCGCCAGCGCGCGCTCGAAGCCGCGCTCGTTGAGCCAGAGCGCGGTATAGGCGACATCCGGATTGATCCTGATGCCCTCGACCACATCATCGGCGTCGGCCATTCCCGGCACTGCCTTCGGATTGACGAAGGAGACGATCTGCATGTGATCGATGCCGGTTCCCGACAGTGCGTCGATCAATGCGATCTTGCGCGTTGTCGGGATCGGACCTTTCTCGATCTGAAAGCCCTCGCGCGGCCCTTCTTCATTGATATGCACGGCTGCGGGAATGTCGCTCATCTCGTTGGTCCTCGGAGCTTCGCGGCTCAGCTCGCCGGCTTCACCGCGATCACTTTATTCTTCTTCAGCGCTTCGATCTCGCCGGCCGCGAGCCCAAGCTCGGCGAGAATTTCGACGGAATGCTCGCCGATCTTCGGCGGCTGGCGGCGCAGCGCCAGATCGTGCTCGCCGATTTCCATCGGCATGCGCGGAATCTTCGCCCGCTTGCCGTTGGGCAAATCGACTTCGAGCATGCGGCCAAAGGCATTGAGCTGCGGATCGTCGAACAGGTCGCCGGGCTTGGCGACCGGCGAGAACGGAATGGCGATACGGTCGAAAATCTCGGTGAGCGCGGCACGGGGATACTGTGCGACGATTTCCGCGACGATCGGCAACAATACCGGCCGCTCCCGCACGCGGTCCTCGTTGGTCTTGTAGGCCGGGTTCGCCAGGAGATCAGGCCGGTCAAAACGGTCGCAGAAGCGGCGCCAATGGCGATCGCTGGTGATGCCGACAAAAATCTGCTCGCCGTCCGAAGTGGTGAAGGGCTCGTAGACCGCCCAGGCGCCTTCGCGCGCCGGCATCGGCGGCGGCGCGCGGCCGGTCATCGCCTGCGCTGCCATGTGCTGCATCATCATGAAGCTCGTCGCCTCGAACAAAGCCGACTTGACCAATTGGCCGCGGCCGGTGCGTTCGCGCTCGCGCAAAGCCGCCTGGATGGCGATGACCGCGAACATGCCGCCCATGATGTCGACCACCGAGGAGCCGGCGCGCAGCGGCTGCCCGGGTGGGCCGGTCATATAGGCCATGCCGGACATGAACTGCACGACCTCGTCGAGCGCCGGGCGGTGTTCGTAAGGTCCGCTGAGAAAGCCTTTCAGCGCGCAGTAGACCAGCCGCGGATTGAGGCGTGAGAGATCGTCATGACCGCAGCCGAGCCGGTCCATGGTGCCGGGCGCGTAATTCTCCAGCACCACGTCGGCGCTGGCCGCGAGCCGGTGCAGCAATTCTCGGCCTTGGTCCGATTTCAGATCGACGGCAAAGCTCCTCTTGTTGCGGTTGAAAGCCGGAAAGAAGCCCGCGGCAAAGCCAGGGAGGCGGCGGGTGGCGTCGCCTTCGGCCGGCTCGATCTTGATCACATCGGCGCCGAGGTCGGCCAGGATCAGGCCCGCGGTCGGGCCCATGATGGTGTGGCAGAATTCAAGCACGCGAATGCCGGCAAGCGGCAGGGGCTCGACGGCGGCTTCTTCTTGTTCGCCCATGCCGCGATTTTACACCTCTCCGCACGTGCGGGGAGAGCGCGTTATGCGCCCTTCGCCCGCGCGCCGTGGATGGCGCGCCACAGCACTTCCGGCCTCGCCGGCATCTCGACGTGCTTGATGCCGAGCGGCGACAGCGCATCGACCAGCGCGTTTGCCACCGCCGGCATGGCGCCGACGCAGCCGGCCTCGCCGGCGCCTTTGACGCCGAGCGGATTGGTTTTGGTCGGCACCGGATTGCTCTCGACATGGAAGGCGGTGAGGTCGCTCGCGCGCGGCATGGCGTAGTCCATGAACGAGCCGGTGAGAATTTGCCCTTCGGTGTCGAACTTGATGTCTTCCATCAGGATCTGGCCGACGCCTTGCGCGATGCCGCCGTCGATCTGGCCGTGCAGCAACAGCGGATTGAGCACGGTGCCGACGTCGTCGACTACGTGATAATTGACGATCTCGACGGTGCCGGTCTCTTCGTCGATTTCCAGTTCGCAGACATGGACGCCGTTCGGATAGGCTGCGACCTTGCCGCTATAGATCGCCCTCTCGATCAGGCCGGGCTCCATGCCGTCCGGAAGGTTCTTCGGATCGAGCGACGCTTTGGCGACTTCTTTGATGGTCAGCGTCTGGTTCGACTTCGCGCTGGAAAACAGACCTTCGCCAAAATTGATATCGTCGATATCCAGCTTGAGCATTTTCGCGGCGATGGCCTTGCCTTTGGCCTCGACCTTTTCGGCGGCCATTGTGAAGGCCGAGCCGGAGAACGCCGCCGAGCGCGAGCCGCCGGTGCCTTCGGCGAAGAACACCTGGTCGGTGTCGCCCTGGATGTAAGTGACTTCGTGTGGGTCAAGCCCGAGCCGGTCGCACACCACCTGTTTGAACGTGGTCTCGTGGCCCTGGCCCTGATTGATGCTGCCGGAGAAGATCGACACCGAGCCGGTGCGATCGAAGCGGATTTCGGCGCCTTCCAGTCCCGCCGCTGCCGAGCGCTCGATGGTGTTGGAAAAACCGAAGCCGCGCAGCTTGCCGTGCTTCTTCGCCTCGGCGCGCCGCTTCTCGAAGCCGTTCTTGTCGGCGGCCTCGAGCGCCAGATCCAAGTTCTTTTCGAATTCGCCGCAATCGTAAGTGAAGGTGACGCTGGTCTTGAACGGCATGGCGCTCGCCGGGATGGTGTTGCGCTTGCGCAAGTCCGCCGGATCCATGCCGATCTGGTCGGCGGCGACATCGACCATGCGCTCGATGATATAGGCGGCTTCCGGCCGGCCGTTGCCGCGATAGGGCCGCACCGGCTGGGTATGTGTGAACACGGCGGTGACGTCGATATGCGAGGCCGGCGTGCGATAGACGCCGGCGAGCGTGCCGAGATTGCCGGTGAAGGCCGGCATGCCGGTCTGCATATAGGCGCCGATCGCGGCGATGATTTTTGCCCGGAAGCCGAGGAAATTGCCGTCCTTGTCGAGCGCGAGCTCGGCACTGGTGACATTGTCGCGCGCCTGCGCATCGCAGACAAAACTTTCCGAGCGCGTCGCCACCCATTTCACCGGTTTGCCGGTGACTTTGGCCGCGCACAGCACCAGCGCGACTTCGTTATAGACGGCGGACTTCATGCCGAAACTGCCGCCGATGTCGCCGCAGACGACGCGGATCTTGCTGTCCGGGACTTTCAGAACAGATTGCGACAGTTCGGTCTGGAATACGTTGGTGCGCTGCAAGGTCGTATAGATCGTGTAACGGCCCTCGATCGGTTCGAATAGGCCGATGCAGCCGCGCGGCTCCATCGCCGCCGCCGTGACACGGTTGATGACGAAATCATGTTTGACCACATGGGCGGCGCGGGCAAAGGCGGCGTCCGTCGCTTCCTTGTTACCCTCGATCTGGATGAAGCCGATATTGTTGGCGCAATCGTCCCAGACCAGCGGCACATCGGGCTTCACCGCATCGCCTGTCGATACGATCGCCGGCAGCGGCTCGTAATCGACTTCGATCAGTTCCGACGCATCGACCGCTTGATAGAGATTTTCCGCAACGACGAATGCGACGTAGTCGCCGATCATGCGCACCCGATCCTCGACCAAAGCCGGATAGCGCGGCTTATAGCCGGCGGCGCCGTCACGGCGCTTGAGCCCGCCGGGCACCGGCAAGTCGCCGAAACCGGCGGCCTTGTAATCGGCACCGGTCAGCACCGCAAGCACGCCGGGCGCCGCCTTTGCTTTCGACGTGTCGATCGAGCGGATACGCGCATGGGCGTGCGGCGAGCGCAGCACGAAGCCATGAGCCATGCCGGGAAAGGTCATGTCGGCGATATAGCAGCCGTGGCCTTGGATCAGCCGCGGGTCTTCAAAGCGGGGAACGGGTTGGCCGATTGCAAATTCACCCATCGCATTCCTCGCCTTCGCTGTTGCGGCCCGGTCCATCGATCCGCAGCCGCGCTGTGGTACCTGTCAGAATGATGCCCGGCGCCTGTCCATGAAGACGCCGGGCATCAGGGTTCGGTCTTACATCGGCCCGGCGCGGCCTTCAATTACCCCGCGGCGGGCCTTCAAACCGGGGCCTCGTCGCGTTACTCTTGAGTCGCGGCGCAAGGAACGGCAACTCAGGACAATTGCCATGAACAGTCCCGTGACCGAGCCGATTGAGACATTCGAGTCCGCGCTCAAGGCGCGTGCCGACGCCATGGCGGATGCCTGCACGCGCTGCGGCAAATGCGTCGAAGTCTGCCCCGCGACCGAAGCCGCCGGTCTGTTACTGCAAGAGCGCCAGAACCCGGTCGAGGTCATTTCTGGCATCATCGACATTATAAGAAGCAGCGAAGGCAACGACGCCGCGCGGAAATGGGCGAGCGGCTGTCTGCTCTCCGGCGAATGTATCAAGGCCTGCGACTACGGCGTCAACCCGCGCTTCCTGCTCTACATGGCGCGGATCGCCATGTCGCACGGCAAGAAAGACGCCGCCGCCGAACGCCGCGCCGGCTTCGACGCCTTTCGCCTCGTGGCGCGCGACGTGCCGCATATCGCGAAAATTCAACTCGACGAGACGCTGCTCGCGCGTTTGGGGCAGGGCGCCAAAGGCAAGGCGCCGCGCGCCGCCGATGCCAAGCCAGATTTTGTCTTCTATACCGGCTGCAATGTGCTCAAGACGCCGCACATCGCGCTCTACGCGCTCGATGTCATGGATGCGCTCGACATTACTTACGAGGTGATGGGCGGGCCGAGCCATTGCTGCGGCATCGTGCAGATGCGCATGGGCGATATCGCCACTTCGGGCCGCGTCGCCGAGAACACCATCGACAAATTGTCGATGAGCAACACTGGGCAGGTGCTGTCCTGGTGCCCGTCCTGCCAAGTGCAGTTTACCGAGACGACGCTGCCGACGGTGGAGAAGACGCGCGGCAGTAAGCCGTTCGAGATGACGCCGTTCACGCTGTTCATCCACAAGCAGCTCGACCGGCTGCGCCCGCTGCTGCGCGAGCCGGTGCCGATGCGCATCGCGCTGCACAAGCATCCCGGCGTGCGCGGCGTGGTCGAAGCCGCTGAGGAGATCTTGTGGGCGGTGCCCGGCATCGAGATCGTCGATCTCGATCAGCCGGCGGTGGGCCTGCAAAGTAACAATCTGCGCATGCTGCCGGAATTCCGCAGGAAGCTTCAGGAGGCTGAACTGGCGGCCGCCGAAGCGGCCGGTGTCGACGCGCTAGTCGCGGTCTATCACTCCGACCATCGCGAGCTCTGCGCCCACGAGCGCGACTATCCGTTCCGCATCATGAACATGTACGAGATCGTCGGCGCCGGCATGGGCGTGCATTACGACGATCATTTCAAACGGCTGAAGATGATGCAGGATGCCGAGGCGATCCTCGCCGATTGCCGCGACCTCGTGGAAAAGCATGGGCTTGACGAGGCAACGACGCGGCTTGCCATCCAGGCGATGCTCGACGAACAGCCGGCGCCGTTAAGAGACGGCGCATAAGGCGGCCGGTTATCTCTTCAGGAATTCGTTTAAAAGCGCGTGAAGCTTGCTATCGATCTCGGCCGCTTTGTCCACATACTTCCGGCTGAAGTGGTATATCACGCCAGTATTTTCTCCGAACGGCTCGTTGATCGTGCAATCTGGCGAAGGAACGGAATATTTTGTGTCTTCACAGGTAAAGAACAGAAGTCCGTTTTGCGTCTCCTTCGTGAACATTTCATGCGGCACGGTATTCTCGCTCTGGTAAAATTTGTAACCGGAACCAACAAGCTGAAAATCGTTCGAGCTTAGTCCAGCATTCTTGAGATAGTAAGCTACGAGTTCTTCTGGACGTTGTGGGCGGCGCCCATATTCGAAGAGAGCACGAAGTTGATCGTGCCATCCAAGTTGCTCGAATTGTGCGGCGTTTTCAGGCGTCTTCGGCGAAAAATCTGGCAACAGAACCTGAATTGTGAATGCTGCATACGTGTTATCGTCTGTAGGTTCAGTGGCTCCCGCAAGATAGTTTCGTGGAATTGCGTAGGTATCCTTTCCGAACCGAACCTCTACGATTTCTTTTTGTGTTGAAGCTCGGGGGCTCGGCTGCGACGATGCCGGCAGAGGTTGCGACAGAGCCGTAGTGGACAAGAGAGCCGTCAGCAAGAGTAGCTCGGATAAGCGAAGCGACATCTGAGGCCTGCCCGGCGCAATCACGCTTTCGGTTTGGGATACCCGATCCCATCGCAAAATCGTTCCACCGCTGTTTCGAGAACGCGGTCGGTGACTTGTCCGATCGATTTGATCACAAGCATAGCGCTGAGCGTGACGATGCGATCGATGCGAATCCAGCTCGGCGCGGGCAGATGCCCGTGAACGAGATCAGTCGGACGAGGGGGGATTCCGTGCTCAGCTTGCGGACGCGAAGTCACCGGCAGCGCAATGAAGTCGCCGTAGCCGTCCGGCGCGGTGAGCGCGAGAACCGGTCGGCGCTTGGCCGCCGACAAGTCGGTGAAGGAAAAGGTACAAGCAGCAGATCGCCGCGCTTATGCATTATCCCAGACTTGATCTTCGGAATTATCCCAAACCGGCGCCAACGAGGCCGACTGCGCATTCATCAGGTCGCGCCATTCTGCGCGCTCGCCCCGCTCGCGGATATAGCCGATGAAATCCAGCACCTCGCGTGCGGCCTGATCGGGCAGCGTCTTGGCCTGTTCGAAAATCAAATCGGCAATTGTCATATCTGCCTCCGGCTAACTTGTATCACAAGTCAGCCCGGGAAATAAATCGGCGGGCGTTCCCTGGACGCGGCGCAGCAAGTGTAGCCCGGATGAGCGAAGCGATATCCGGGGAAACGGGTCCGGCCCGATGACAAGCTCCGCGACGTCCAGGAACGGCGTTCGAGCCTCGCATCTTCCCCCGCATATTGCTGCGCTCATGCCCGCTAGTCACGTTTCTGTTGACTTCAGTCACTGTTTGGGTTACAATATTGCGAATCTCGCTCATGAAGGACGCCTTCGGGAGGTAGACCTGGAGGCCGGGGCGAGTGCGGTGCCCGCGGGCGGCGTTACGACCCGCACCCGGGCGGCTTTGGGCATCAGCTGGCCGGCACTAAGACCGGTCCGTGAGGTGCGTCACTGGACTGGGACAGGTTGGGGCGGGTAACGCCCGCACAAACTGCGTTCGGTTCTGCCCTCGGAAGGGGGATGTGACAGACCGGCGCTCCGGCCACGTCCCAGGAAGCCTGGCCTGAAGCCGCGCACAGCGGGCGAAAGCCCGTGAGTTAGAGCCGTCAGTGGAACGCCGACAGGCGAGCGCGCCCGCAGCGGAGGGTCGGCGCAAGCCGAGCTCTCCGTGGCGCGCCCCGCACCCGCTGGTGCGGACACGAAACACTGCGTCTGTCGGCGTTCCGCTTCCTTCTTTTTCTTCTTCGTTCTTCGTAGGGTGGGTTGAGTGAAGCGAAGCACACGCGGTGAAGTCTCAGCGTGGGCACGGCGGGTTGCGCCTTCACGCGCCATACGAACTTGCGTTAGCAAAGCTCGCGCATCGCGGCGTGTGAACAAATCGTCGCGTCACCGAATCTCCATGGGAGATGATAATGACCATGATTGCCCGGCGCTTTGGCTTGTCCGACAGACCCGGCGGCGGGGTTTTCTGCGGTAAGAGTGGCGTATTTGTCGGCGGAGTGTCGCTTCTGGAGCGGACGTGCAGTACGGGCGCGCTTAAGGAATGGCGCCTGCGCCCAGTCCACGATCTCAATCGCGATCTTAGCAGACGCTACGGCTTGCCGATTGAGATCAATTCAAGGGTCGGATGTCTCGCTGCCATTGCTCGTGCACTTAATCGCGGCGACTTTGTTTATGCCTTGATCGCAGCGCCGCATCTTAAGTTTCCTGATCCACTGGAACTCACAAAGTCGGCGCCGAGCGCCAACGACATAATCGAGTTGGCACACAGCCTAAGAGCGTGCGGCCTTCTCAAGGCCGATTGGGATCCCGCGAAACATCCGCGTTGGTCTGCGGGAAGTCCCGGTGGGATTGGTGGAGAATTTGCGCCCGCTGGGGTGTCGAACGTCGGTTCGCTGCCCGGGAGCGCGACTCGTTGCCTGCGGAGACGAGTCCAAGCCTCGTGCCGGCTGAACTTGTTCTTCCAGCGCCTCTCGAAGGTCTGGGCAGAATTCCGCTTCCCTCGGAGATCGCGCCGGGGCCGCTTCTTCCGCCGAATGTCAATCCTCTCCATATTCCACGAAACCCTTATCCCGGGCGACCGAAATGCGTGAAGGAATGGGCTCAAGCGACCGAAGATTGCTTGGACTTGTGGGCAGACGGCCTTTTGGGGACCGATCAGTACCGAGGAATGGGAAAAACCGTCAGTGAATGCATTATGGGCCGCGTCTCGGAGGACTGCGGCGGCAACAGATTAGATGCGTGATCATTTGTTCAAGCAGAGGCAACCGATGCAGGAACCAACCTCAGCCGAGGAAGTGCTCGCACTCCACAGGCTTCGCCGCGCCGATCCGCAGCGCTTCCTCGAAATCGTGAACGCATGGCTGCAGGAAAACCCACAAAATTCTCGCGCGTATTTCAAACGGCATTTTGTCTGGAACGACATAGGCGAGCCGCGCCGGGCGCTTGATGATCTGAACAAGGTCATCGCACTTGACCCGACACAGGCAGCTTTTTGTGCGCGCGGAATGGTCCATCGCCGGCTCGGCGACCACGAGAATGCATTGGCAGATTTCCGCCGCGGAGAGGCGATGGACCCGAAAGGTTGGCAGGACGCTTTGGTCACGTTGCTCTTTCAGGCAGACAGCCTTGCGCATGTTGGCGATGAAGCGAATGCGCTTGATTGCTGCGCGCGTTTGCCGGACGGCTTCTGGACGCCAGGTTTCGAAGGTGCCCCGGGCGGCGGCAAGGCGGAAATTGCCGAAACGCTGCGCCACATTGCAGCGCAGGTCCGGGGCAAGCAGGTGTGATGCCAAAACGGAAGCGAACAAATCGGGCGCTTTGAGACAGTTACAATTTCGGCTGGATGGCGGCCTACGTTTCGCTGTTTAACATTGCGATTGGACAACATGGGTGGCAGCGAAAGCGCGCCTGACTGCGCCTCCGCTTTGCCCGGTCACCAAATCGCACCGCATAGCGATACATAATGATCGCTATGCGGCACATGGTTGGGGCTTCGTCGGCATCGGAGCATTCGAACAGCTTCGTCGGCAAAGACAAAAGCGAAGATCAGTCCGGCTTGATGCCGGCGTCGGCGACCATCTTGCCCCACTTGCCGAGCTGCAGCTTGATGAAGTCGCCGAGTTGATCGGACGTCGAGGAAAAGCCGTCGAAGCCGACATTGCGGAATTTCACCTTGGTCGCCGGGTCGTCGATGATCTTGCTGATGGCGCCGTTGAGCTTGGCGATGACGGCGGGCGGGGTCTTCGCCGGCGCCACGAAGCCGGCCCAGGCGTCAAGCTCGAAACCTTCCAGGCCGGCTTCGTCGAGCGTCGGCAGATCCGGGAACAGCGGCGAGCGCTTCAGCCGCGTCACTGCGATGGCGCGCACCTGGCCTGACGCGACATGCGGCATGCCGACGGTGAAGTCGACGATCATCATCGAGACGCGGCCGGCGATCACGTCTTCGATCGCGGGTGGCGAACTCTTATACGGCACGTGCAGCATGTCGAGCCCGGCCCAATGCGCGAGCGTCTTGCCGCCGACGAGACCCGCGGTATTGCCGCTGGCGAACGACACTTTGCCGGGATTGGCCTTGGCATAGGCGATCAGGTCCTTGACCGAATGGATCGGCAGGCTCGGATTGACCACGAGCATCAAGGTGAAACTGCCGACGCGGGTCACCGGCGCGAAATCCTTTATCGGATCGTAGCTGACTTCGCGCAGCAGAAACGGATCGGCCGACAGCGGCGAATTGGTCGCCATCATCAAGGTGTAGCCGTCAGGGTTTGCATGCTGGACATATTGCGCCGCGACCGCGCCGTCAGCGCCGGGGCGATCTTCGACTACGACCGGCTGCTTGAATGCGGCGCTGAGCGGATCGGCGATGATGCGGCAGATCGTGTCGCTGGCGCTGCCGGGGCCGAACACCGAAACGAATGTAATCGGACGCGACGGGAAATCGTCGGCAAAAGCGGCCGCGCCGAACAGAACGGCCGCCACGGCCAGCAGAAAGCTGGACAAGCGAATGCAATGCAACTTTTTCATGCGTGGTTCCTCCCTGGCTTGCAAATTCTGTTTGTTGTCGCGCCGGCCATCGAGGGTCGTGCGCGCTTTTCTTGGCTATTCAGGATAGCAGATTTTGGCGCGAGTGTATCGGGCGTGATGCCGCCCAATTCCGCGCTGCGGAATGGGCGACAAGGAACGCCCGTCCCGGTTCTATCCCGAGACGAGCGGAAGTATTTTTTGCGGCCCTTATCTGATGAACGTGCCGCCACGCAGTTCGCTGAAGGCCTGTTGCAGCTCGGCCTGCGTGTTCATCACGATCGGGCCGTGCCAGGCTACCGGCTCTTCAAGCGGCTTGCCGGAAACCAGAAGGAAACGCACACCCTCGTCGCCGGCCTGCACGGTCACCTCGTCGCCGCGGTCGAACAGGACCAGCGAGCGGTTACCGGTGGATTCGCGCACGATGATCTCGTTCTCGCCGTCGCTCTTCTCGGTGAGCACGCCGAACGGTTTCGAGGCGAAGCGGAAATTACCCGCGCCATCGAACACATAAGCGAAGGCGTGGCGGTCGACTTCGACCGGCAGCGTCTTGCGCTTGCCAGGTGGGACAAAAACATCGAGATAACGCGGATCGGCGGCAACGCCTTCGACCGGACCGCGCTTGCCCCAGAAGTCGCCGCAGACGACGCGCACCCGCGTGCCGTCATCGTCGATGATTTCCGGAATCTCGCCGGCCTTGATGTCCTGATAACGCGGCGCGGTCATTTTCAAGGACGACGGCAGGTTGGCCCAGAGCTGAAAGCCGTGCATGCGGCCCTTGGCGTCGCCCTGCGGCATTTCCTGATGCAGGATGCCGCGGCCCGCGGTCATCCATTGCACGTCGCCGGCGCCCATCTTACCGCGGTTGCCGAGGCTGTCGCCGTGCTCGACGGTGCCGGCCAGTACATAAGTAATGGTTTCGATGCCGCGATGCGGATGCCATGGAAAGCCGGCGCGGTAATCCTCCGGCCGGTCGTTGCGGAAATCGTCGAGCAGCAGGAACGGATCGAATTCGGACGTGGAACCAAATCCGAAGGCGCGATTGAGCTTGACGCCGGCGCCCTCAATGACGGGCTTGGACGTCACGATGCTTTTCACAGGTCTGATAGACATGGCTGTGACCCTTTTGGCTGCGACCTTTTTGGCTATGTGATCTTCTTGAGGGATTGGGTGTTAACGCCAAGATGGGTCGCGCGCTTGGCGCAACAAGAAGGCACACGCTTGATACCTGACAGTTACCTGAAGGAAACCCCGTCACCTCAGGGCAGGGTGACCATGCCGCTCCAGAACTGCTGAAACTTCCCGACATCGACATCGTGTTTGCGCACGAATGTGAGCTTGCCGTCGCTGCCCATGCGGAACACGGTAAGGCCCGCGGCGACGGTCGCGCCGTCGGGCCGCGCCACCGGCAGGATGCTCGCGGCAATCAGCACACGGCCGTCCGGATCCATGCTGAAGGTGCGCAACTGCACGCCGTGGCCGTCGATACTTTGAATGTGGCTCGGCTCGCCGCTCTTGGGATCGACGGCATAGACCGCCACCGTGTTCTCGCCGTCGGCCGACATTTTCCGACCACCGCTTGGCGAGGCCGGGAACGTGCGATTGGTCAGATAAACAAATTTGCCATTGGGATGGACGTGGATGCCGCCGGCGCCTTGCTCGGCCAAGCCACGCGGATCGGCGAGCGTCTCCTTGATGTAGGACGGCTGGCGCGCGAGCGCCGTCGCCTCATCGAGCTTGTACATGTAGAGCTTGTTCTGCCGTTCGATCGAAACGAAAGCCCACGGCTCGGTCGGATGAAAGTCCAGATGACGCGGACCAAAGCCGAGCCCCAAGTCGGCGCCAGTGCCGGGTGCGATCGACGCGAGGTTTTTCAGAACGCCGTCCTTGAAACTGAAAGTCTTGAGCGCGCCGGGGTCTTCGGGCTTGCCGCTCTCGGCATTGTTGCCGCGAGTGACCAGAACCGTCGCGCGGTTCGACGGCGTCATGCGGACCTGATGCGCAAAAATTCCGGTGTCGAGCGTCTCGGTCTGCGGTACGAGCGCACCGATCGTGCCGTCGGGATTGAGCCGATGCACGGTGATGTTGCTCGGAATATTGAAGGCGGTCAGCAGATATTGGCCGGTTGCATCGACGGTTGCGTGGATCGGCCGCGACGGCAGCAAGGCCGGCTCGCCATGTCGTTTGAGTTCGCCGCTCGACGGGTCGACGATCAGCGCATTGGCGAAATGCCTGTCGCCGGCAATACCCGGTCCGCCGGTGCTCGACACGACATAGACATAGCGTCGCGACGGATGCGGCCAGAGATATTGGATATTCGCCGGTAGCGTGATCGCGCCACGCTCCTTGATCGCGGCGTTGTCGATGTCGAGATCGTACAGCGTCAGCACCGGGCCGACGCCGGCATAAAATACCGTTTTTGGCATGTTCCCCCGCCTTCGCCGTTATGCGCGCTCTACCGGCGCGGAGCATCATCTCATCGGAGCGATGCGCCCGCCAAGAGCGTCCGGGGGGTCAATTTCGCGAGCGGAAAACTTTACGCGCCGGGCTTGAGCTTGTCGATCAGCGCTTGGATCCGCGCGACACTGCGGAAATTCGCAGGGCTCATGTCGCGATCGGGAATCTTCAAATCGAACTCGGCCTCGACCGCGAGCATCAGATTGACCATGTCGAGCGACGAGATGCCGCACGCGCTAAGCTCGTCGTCGCGCCCGACGCTGCGCGTAATCGACCGCTTTTCCAGGATCGTGCGCACGAGTTCAGTAATTCGCGCGGTGATCCAGATCAGCAGTGAGAGTGGGGCGATCCGAGGCGATACGATACAGCACGGTGAACAGTTCCCAAATTCAAACCGAAAAAGTCGCGCTTTTGCGCAACCAATATTGCATTTCCGCCGCGAGAAATCGTTATCACGTCATGCGGTTTCGATCGGTAACCTTTACACCAAAGAAGCGAGCTAATTTCGTGCAAATGCCGCCAGGATTTATAAGTTCTGCGCTAGCTGTGGTGTTCTAGCGATCGCATCCGTGCCGACAGATGGCACCCCAATCGCGAGCAAATTATGAGTGCGCGAACCGTGACGGTTCTCGAAGCCGATCAGGACCTCCAAACGGCAAGACATGCGACGCGCGGCATTTTGGCCGCTGCGAGCCATTTGCCGACGGCTGCTGCGGCGGCGCTGCGGGCGCGCATCGAAAAAGTTGCCGCGACCGCCGCGGCACATGCTGCCGAAGTCGATCGCGACTCGCGGTTCCCGCAGGAAGCGATTGCGGCGGCGCGCGCCGAAGGCCTTCTCGGTATCGCGGTACCCCGCGAGTTCGGCGGCGATGGTGCAAGCATCGCCGAAATTGCAGACATCTGTTACGCGCTCGGCCGCGCTTGCGCTTCGACCGCGATGGTCTATGCGATGCATCAGACCAAGGCCGCCTGCATCGTGCGGCACGGACAAAACAGCGCCTGGCATCAGCTCTTGCTGCGCCGTCTCGCCAGCGAACAATTGCTGCTCGCATCTTCGACCACTGAAGGCCAGAGCGGCGGTGACGTGCGCAATAGTTCCGCGCCGGTCGAGCGCAATGGGTCCCGCATCAGCCTCGCGCGGGAAGCGACAGTTATCTCGTACGGCCGCGCCGCCGACGGCATCGTCACCACCGCGCGGCGCTCTGCCGATGCCGCTAGTTCCGACCAGGTTCTCGCCGTGTTTCTCAAAACGGACTATACGCTCGAGCCGGTATCCGGCTGGGACGCATTCGGCATGCGCGGCACCTGTAGCGAAGGATTCAAGCTCACGGCATCCGCCGCAAGCGAGCAAATTTTGCCGACTGGCTACGACAAGATCCACGCCCAGACCATGATGCCGGTCGCGCATCTGCTCTGGAGCTCGGCTTGGGCCGGCATTGCCGCAGCCGCGGTCGGCCGCGCCCGCGACTTCGTCCGCAAGGCCGCGCAGCGGTCGGGCGGGACGCTGCCGCCGGCGGCCGCGCATCTCACGCGCGCCAACTCATCCTTGCGCACGCTGCGCAGCCTTATCGCCACGTCGCTGCGACGGTTCGATGCGGCCGACGCAGCCGTGCTCGAGACCATCGACTTTCAGACCGGCATGAATCTCCTCAAAGTGAATGCGTCGGAGCTCGCCGTTGCCACGGTCATGGGCGCGATGCAGGCCTGCGGGCTTTCCGGTTATCGCAATGACGGCGAGTTCAGCATCGGCCGGCATCTGCGCGACATCCTGTCGTCGCCGATCATGATCAATAACGACCGCATCCTCGCCAATGTCGCTACGGCTTCGCTGTTGAGCGGCATTCCGGAATTGATCGGCGACTAGCGCATGTCCCGGAAAAGCGGGCACCGGCTTTCCGGCAACGACGTGCGCAAATCAAGAATCTGAAGCTGCAAAAAAAGTACAACACAGAGGCGCAGACATATGAACGTGGCATTCAAGAAGCCGGTGAAGCCGGCCCGTTCGCTGGATTCGATCGCCGAGGCGCTGTTGCTGCCGACCGGGATCGACGGCGTCTATGCGCGCACCGCGATCTTTGAAAAAGCCGTCGATGGGCTTACCTCGTTCATTTCGTCTTACCGCGAAGCCGACACCGAGGTCTTGCGCTTTCCGCCGGTGATGAGCCGCCGGCAGATCGAGAAGTCGGGCTACCTGAAAAGTTTTCCGCATTTCCTCGGCTGCGTGAGCTGTTTGAGCGGTTCCGACAACGAGATCCAGACGAATGTCGAGCGCTACGATTCCGGCGGCGATTGGACCAGCGGCCTGTCGGCTGCCGACGTCGTCCTGAGCCCGGCCGCTTGCTATCCGCTCTATCCGCTGGTCGCGAGCCGCGGGCACGTGCCGGCGGGCGGTCTCAAATTCGATGTCGCTTGCGATTGTTTCCGCCGCGAGCCGTCAAAAATGCTCGACCGGCTGCAGTCGTTCCGCATGCGCGAATATGTCTGCATCGGCACCCCGGAACAGATCCAGGAGTTCCGCGCCCGCTGGCTCAACCGCGCCGAGAGCTTTGCCGGGCAATTGGGCCTCAACTACCGTATCGACCAGGCCAGCGATCCGTTCTTCGGCCGCGGCGGCAAGCTGATGGCGATGAGCCAGGTCGAGCAGGCGCTGAAATTTGAATTGCTGGTTCCGGTCCATTCGGAAGAAGAGCCGACCGCTTGCATGAGCTTCAACTATCACCGCGACCATTTCGGCACGACGTGGAACCTCTGCGATACATCCGGCCAGACCATGCATACCGGCTGCGTCGCCTTCGGCATCGACCGGCTGGCTTTAGCGCTGTTTGCAACTCATGGCGTCGAGCTTGCTGAGTGGCCGGCGCGGGTGCGCCAGGCGCTGGAAATTTGACCGCCCGTTATCCGTCATCTTGAGGTGCGAGCCAACGGGTCCGACCCGAAGTGGCCGGCCCGATGACAAGCTCCGCGAGGCTCGACGCACAAGGCCAAGGCGGCTCACACGCCTAAAATCGCGTATTCGGTATAGGCGAGGTCGCCGAGCCGCGGGCGTTGCGGGCCCTTGAAGTATTTCGGTTTGCTGCCGCGGCGAAACACGCCGACGAGACCGGGGATCGGCTCGTTGGCATCGACGATCACGACCGGCCGGCCGCGACGCGCGAGATAGCGGCCGATCGGCCCGGCGAAGCGGCCGAAATCGGCAATATCCCGGCAGTAGATCAGTTGTGCGCAAGGCACGAAGCCTTTGACCAATCGCGGCCGGAACACGAAAGGATAGGCCCGCTCCGCCGTCGCGCACCAGATGCTGATGCAGCCATGCGCCGCATGCTGCGTGAGCGTCTCCTGCTCGAACGGATCGAAGCTCACTATGGGCCGCCGGCGCGCGTCGTACACTTCAGCCTTTTCGCCGCTGAGTGTCAGCGCCGGCAATGAAATGAAAATGCCGTTGCTGTAGCGCGAGAAGCCCTGGGCCTCGATGATCGGCCAGGTATGCGGCGCCGCGGACACGTTGGTGTAAGTCACTTCTTTGTGACGCAGCGCCTGCGACACCAGCATCGGCGCATAGGCGCGGAACGCCGGATCGACATACCAGCTCGACAGATTGCAGCGCGGCGCGAAAGCTTCGCCGGCAGGCATGGCTGAGCAAATCAGAAGGATGACGCCGACCGGCCGGCCATTGGTTTCGAGAAGGTAACCATATTTCGGCAAGCCATCCGGCGGCTCGCGCCGGGTGAGCTGATCGAGTGCATGGCGCCAGAATTCGCCGCCGCGGCTCGGAAAGCCGCGCGTGAGCAGATCGGCGACGGCAGCAGCGTCGCTTTGTTCGATCTGTCGGCAGCGGATGTCGGGTATGGCGCCAGCGCTCATCGAAATTGACCACGACTGTGTCGTGAACTTGATTGTAATCGTTGCGCGAATATACGGATGCCAAGTGAACAAACGGTAGGTTCGGCATCCATGTCGATAAAGTTAACCATAATGGACCAGATGGCGCAGATCGCGCGCGAGCACGGCAAACATCTCGCGCCGCTCTCCGACGATCTCGCGCTGCTCAACTCCGGTCTCAACTCGCTCGGCTTTGCCGTGCTCGTTGCCCGGCTCGAGGACAAGCTCGGCGTCGATCCGTTCACGGCCTCCGAGGACGCGGTGTTCCCCGTCACGCTCGGCGAATTCGTGAAGGTCTATGAAAATGGCGCACGCTGAGGCGCAGCCTCTACGTCGGCGTCTTGGTTCGGTGGAGCGGTTCTTCTGGGATCGCGCCGCGCGTTCCCGTTATACTTTTCTCGCGCACGGGACTTGCCTTGGCGGCCGGCTCGGCGAATTGGCCGGCAAGTCGGTGCTGCTCGCGACCGGCAGCCAGCTCACCGCGGGCTTGGCGCTGATCGAGCTCGACGGTGTTGCGCGCCGCATCGCCATTCTGCCGCCGGACACCGCGCCTGAGCATTTTGCGGCGCTGATCGCCGGCGCCGAAATCGATTCCGTTGTCATCGATTCGAGCTCGCCATCCGACTTCTTCGACATTCCGCTTCGCGTTGCTTGTGCGCCGACGATTGGTGCCAGCGAACATCTGCCGGCGGCGTTACCGACCGAATGGGTGATGCTGACCTCGGGCACGACCGGCGTGCCGAAAATGGTCGCACATAGCCTTGCCGGCCTGACCGCGTCGTTTGCGGCCAAAGCGCCGGACCCGAATGTGACATGGGCCACCTTCTATGACATCCGCCGCTACGGCGGCTTGCAAATCTTTCTCCGGGCGGTGCTGGGCGAAACGTCGCTCGTGCTGTCGAGCGCAAGCGAGCCGGTCGCCGATCATCTTGCGCGCATGGCGGCGCATGGCGTCACGCATGTCTTGGGGACGCCGACGCATTGGCGGCGTGCGCTGATGTCGCCGGCGATCAAGAAAATCGCGCCGCGTTATGTGCGGCTGTCCGGTGAGATCGCCGATCAGGCGATCCTCGATGCTCTGCACGCAGCATTTCCGCATGCCGTTGTCAGTCACGCTTTCGCCTCGACCGAAGCCGGCGTTGCTTTCGAAGTCGGCGACGGGCTTGAGGGCTTTCCGGTTACCTATGTCGAACAGACCCGCGACGGCGTCGAAATGAAAGTCGAGGACGGCTCCTTGCGCATCCGCTCGCCGCGCACGGCTTCGCGTTATGTCGGCACCGCTGCACCGCTCGCGGACGAAGACGGCTTTGTCGACAACGGCGACATGGTGGAACGGCGCGGCGATCGCTACGTGTTCACCGGTCGGCGCGGCGGCATCATCAATATCGGCGGGCAGAAAGTGCATCCCGAAGAGATCGAAGCGGTCATCAACCGGCATCCGCAGGTGCGAATGTCGCTCGTGCGCGGCAAGCGCAGCCCGATCACCGGCGCGATCGTGACCGCCGACGTGGTGCTTGAGTCCGGCGGCGAGAGCGGCGGGGCCGACCGGGTCAAGGACGATATCCTCACGCTTTGCCGCGACGCGTTGCCGCTCTACAAGGTTCCGGCTTCGATCAGCATCGTACCTGCGCTCGATGTCGCGGCTTCCGGCAAATTGGTGCGGCGGCAAGGTTGAACATGGCCAAGCCTCGCAAAAAGGCGGCGAAGAAAAGTTCGCGCATCGTTCTGATCACCGGTGCGAGCCGCGGCCTCGGGCTCGGCATCGCGCGCAAGCTTGTCGCCAACGGCTACGATGTGATCGGAATAGCGCGCAAGGACACCAAGGAGATCAACGCCGCCATCGCCGAGGCCAAGCGCGCCAAGAGCGGCGCGCTGCACTTTGTGCCCTTCGACCTCGGCGAAATCGACAAGATCCCGGAACTGGTGCGCGATCTGCGCAAGGAATTCGGCCCGTTGTTTGGTCTGGTCAACAATGCCGCGCTTGGCCTCGATGGCGCGCTGTCGCTGATGCACAATTCGCAGATCGAGCAACTCATCCGGATCAACACATTGTCGCCCATCGTGCTCACCAAATATGTGGTGCGTGCGATGATGTCAGAAGGTAAAGGCCGTGTCGTCAACGTGGCCTCGATCATCGGCTTCACCGGCTATAGCGGGCTTTCGGTCTATGGCGCGACCAAGGCTTCGATGCTGGGCTTCACGCGGTCGCTGGCGAGGGAGGTCGGCCGGCTCGGCATCACCGTCAATGCCGTAGCGCCGGGCTTCCTCGACACGGAAATGACCCACGGGCTTGCCGGCGAGCAGCGCGAAAGGGTGATGCGACGGAGCGCGCTACGCAAGCTCGCCGGCGTCGACGATGTCGCGAACGCTGTCGAATATCTGCTCAGCGACAAGGCGGGCAGCATTTCCGGCACGGTGCTCACCGTAGACGCCGGCGCGACGGCCTAAACTCTGATCCATTCAATTGAATGGATCAGAGTCGATCGACCGGCATTACGGGCAGGAATGCCGTCTGCCGTCGAAGCCGAGATAGGTCCCGGAGGCCGGGTCGTAGGACCGGAAGCGCGATGCGCAATAGGATGCATCGTCGTTCTGCGCCACGACCGGCCCGCTCGCGACATAGGGCGCGGGCGCATAATCGTAGTCATAGCTGTAGTCCGGCCCGTAAGCGTAACCGGGGGCGTAGTCATAATAACCCGGGGCCCACAGCGGAGACGTTGCCGCAGCGACCGCGCCGCCTACGACGCCTGCTGCAACCGCGCCCGGCCAGCCCCAACCGCCGCCATGCCAACCGCCATGCCAACCGCCACCCCCGATGCCATCCCCATGGCGCTGCGGAAGCCGGAGCCGCAGTGGCAAGTACGGTACATGCCGCGAGACTGAGAGCTGCAACGCTACCTAACAATCTTGATCTCATATCGTTCTCCTCGCTGGAGTTCCAAATTCCTGGGACACGTCGTCTTCGCGGGCGACGTGGAGTCGCGCCGCTGTCACACCAATGGCTTGAAGCGAGCTCTGTTCCGGGACTAGGCGGACACGTCACGGCGCGCAACCGCGGTCACACGCCGAATTGAACCCAAGCGGTCAAATCGCCGCAGTGGGCGGCGGCTCTAAAGCCGAAACGCCCCCGCGCGAGATGCGCGCGTGCAGCGTCGGATCAAGGCGCCGATAGCACTGCGCAGCCGGATCGTCGAAAAAAATTGCGTCCGACGTCACCTTCGGATCGAAGCCCTCGCGGATCAGATCGGATTTCTTGTGCTTGAACGTGCCGGTGACGTCGATGCCATTCTTGAGGCGAAGGAACAACGGTCGCGCATAGGGCGGCAGGCGCTCCGTCAGATGCTTGTGCAAGCTGCGCGAGATCGAGATCGCCGTTGCCGATGACCACCGCCATGCCGGCCGCGCCTTCGGTGCCAGGCACCGCGATGCCGTAGACCGCGGTCTCGACAATGCCGGGACAAGCCATGATCGCGTCGGCCACTTCAGATGTCGCGACATTCTCGCCCTTCCAGCGGAACGTATCGCCGATACGGTCGACAAAATAATAAAAGCCGCTCGCGTCCGTCCGCATCAGATCGCCGGTGCGATACCAGGTGTCGCCTAGTTCGAACACGTCGCGGAGAATTTTGCGCTCGGTGTCTTCGGCACTGGTATAGCCTTCGAAATCGCCGCCGATCTGCGATGCGCCGCGAATTCTGCCAAGCGCTTCGCCCGCTTCGCCGCTGGCGCAGCGCAAGCAGCGTCCATTGCTGTCGCGCGCCGGTGCACCTGCCGTCTCGTCGAATTTGACCAGTGCCAAGGGAAAACGATGCTTGAGGAATGGCGGCACGCGGCCGATGGCGCCGACCTTACCCTCGACATTATAGAGCGAGACATTGCCTTCGGTCGCTGCATAAAATTCCAGAATCTTTGGAATCTGAAACCGCGACTGGAAGCGCTGCCAGATGTCGGTGCGCAGCCCATTGCCGGCGCAGAGCCGGAGCCGATGTGCGCGCTCGCGCGGATGCGGCGGCGCATTAACGAGATAGCGGCAGAGTTCACCGATATATTGGAACAGCGTGCAGTCCCATCGGACGATATCGTCCCAGAAGCGTTGCGCTGAGAATTTTTCGGCGATTACGACGGCACCGCCACTGACGAGGAGTGCGCCGGTGGCCACGACGCCGCCGACCGAGTGATAGAGCGGCAGGCAGTCATAGATGCGATCGTCCGGGCCGGCCTTCATCAGTCCGGCGAACCATAGGCTCCATTGCAGCAGCCGGTGATGGCTGACATTTGCGGCTTTCGGCAGTCCGGTCGTGCCGGACGTGTAGATCGTCAGCGCCCGGTCGGCGATATTCACGCCGCGACGCTCCGAAGCGCTCAGGGGCGAGCCCGAAAACTTTTCGATCTCCTGATCGATGCGGGTGAAGTCGCCGCCGCCATGCGACCAGACTTGCGGCGCGCTCGCGGTCGCGGCCGTGCGATACGCTTCGGCCAATTCGTCGGCGACGATCACATGCTGCGGTGCGACGATGTCGATGCAATGCGCCAGCGACGGACCGCGCAATTGCGTGTTGAGGAGGGCGGCTACGCCACCGACGCTGGTGATGCCGAGCCAGATCGCGAGATAATCCGGCCGGTTCGGCATCAAGAGGCAGATGGTTTCGCCCTTGCAGAGATTTTGTTTCAACGCCCAGCGCGCGTAGCGGTTGGCGCGTTCGGTGAGCGCCCGATAGGTCAGCGTCTCGCGCTCCGAGATCAGCGCCGGCCTATCGCCGTGTATCTGTGCCATGCCGGCGATGATGTCGGACAACAGCCGTTGCGGCTGCTTGGCAATCGGCGCGGTTGCTTCCAGCGCGCGTACCCAGGCGTCGAGCGCGCCATCGCCGCCGCTGCGGCGCGTTGTTTCCATGTCGGGCAAGGGCATGTCAGCCAAAGTCATCCAGGAACATCGCCCGACAAAGTGAATCTTTCGCTTCAAGATTGGATAAAATTTGAACGAATTCGGAGCCGCGCCGGCGACAAAAATCCGCGGACAGCGCATTTGCGCCGGCGCGATGGCAAACAATTAAAGTTAACCGCTCTAATTCGCCGCGCTTACGTTGTCTTGCCTCTACAGCCACGGATAAGAAACGCAATCTCCCTAGTATTGCGCCCAATAAGCGCAGGCAAAAATTGCGTGACTTCGGGCAGGCGATGGGACGTATGAAACGCGAAACGGTGGCCGTCCACGGCGGCTATGAAACCGATCCGACGACGAAGGCTGTCGCGGTGCCGATCTATCAGACGGTGGCGTATGAGTTCGACAGCGCCGACCATGGCGCAGCCTTGTTCAATCTCGAAGTCGAAGGTTATCGTTACAGCCGCATCAGCAATCCGACCACCGCCGTGCTCGAGCGCCGCGTCGCCGAGCTCGAAGGCGGCGTCGGCGCGCTCTGCGTCGCCACCGGCCAGGCGGCGCTGACCTACGCTGTATCAAATCTCACCAGCATGGGCGCCAATGTGGTTTCGGTGCCGCAGCTTTACGGCACGACGTACACGCTGTTCGGCCACGTCCTGCCGAGCCAGGGCGTTACCGTCCGCTTTGCCGAGACCGACAGCGCCGAGGTGATCGAAAAGCTTATCGACGACAAGACCTGCGCCATCTTCTGCGAAAGCGTCGGCAACCCGGCCGGCAATATTTGCGACATCGAAGCGCTGGCCGCTGTTGCCGAACGTCACGGCGTCCCCCTTATTGTCGACAATACGGTAGCGACGCCGATCCTGCTGCGTCCCATCGATTACGGCGCCCACGTCGTCGTGCATTCGCTGACGAAATTCATGGGCGGCCACGGCACCACGCTCGGCGGCGCTATCGTCGATTCCGGCCGCTTCGATTGGAAGAAACATGCCGGCCGCTTCCCGATGTTCAACATGCCGGACGCGTCCTATCACGGCCTGGTCTATGCCGACCACTTTGGCGATGCCGCCTATATCGCGCGTTGCCGCAGCGTCTTTCAGCGCACCACCGGCGCGATCTTGCCGGCGATGTCCTCGTTCCTGCTGCTGCAGGGCATCGAGACGGTGGCGCTGCGGGTCGAGCGTCATGTCGAGAATGCGCGCCGCGTCGCCGAATTCCTGCGTGACGATCCGCGCATCGAATGGATCAATTATGCCGGCTTCGCCGACCACCCGCATTACAATCTGGCGCAAAAATATCTCGGCGGTCACGCCTGCTCGCTGTTGACCTTCGGCGTTTTCGGCGGGCTCGCGGCCGGCAAGGCGTTCTATGACGCGCTGAAACTGTTCAAGCGGCTGGTCAATATGGGCGACGCGAAATCGCTTGCCTGTCATCCGGCCTCGACCACGCACCGGCAAATGTCGGCGCAAGAGCAGAGCAAAGCCGGGGTGAAGCCGGAAATGATCCGCCTGTCCGTCGGCATCGAGCATATCGACGACATCATCGCCGATCTCGATCAGGCGCTCGGCGCCTCGCAGTCGCCGCGCTCGCTGCTCGCGGCGGAATAAGGCGACGGCGGAGCAAAAACATGCCGTTGCTCCTCGACACCGGCCGAACGCCTGCCGAGCTCAACGCCGTGAATTGCGTCACCGTCGGGCTGATCAACAACATGCCCGATGCCGCATTCGAGGCGACCGAGCGGCAATTCGCCGAGCTGATCCGTGAAGCCGCGCCGTCGCGCGTCGTGCTCCTGAAATTGTTCGCGATCCCGGAAGTGCCGCGCGGTGCCGATGCGTGCCGGGCGCTCGCCGGCAAATATCGCGATATTGCCGAGCTGTGGGATACGCCGCTCGACGGCTTGATCGTCACCGGCACCGAGCCGCGCGCCAAAAACCTCAAGGACGAGCCGTATTGGCAAAGCCTGAGCGCGGTCGTCGACTGGGCGCGCGATTATACCGCCTCGACGATCTGGTCATGTCTCGCCGCACATGCGGCCGTGCTGCACACCGACGGCGTCGAGCGCCGCGCGTTGCCGAAGAAGCAATTCGGCGTATTCGATTGCCGGCTCGCCGCCGATCATCCGATGACGCAACATTTCCCTGAGCCGTTGTGGGTGCCGCATTCGCGCTATAACGACCTGCCGGAAGAAGCGCTGCTCGCGGCCGGCTACAAAATTCTCACGCGTTCCGCGGCGGCCGGTGTCGACGCCTTCACCAAACAGGACGGCAGCTTCTTTCTCTATTTCCAGGGCCATCCGGAATACGACGCCGACACGCTGTTTCGTGAATACCGCCGCGATGTGATGCGCTTCTTGAACCGGGAGCGCGATACCTATCCCGACTTGCCGCAAAATTACTTCGACGATGTGGCGACTGCGCTTGCCGAGACCTTCGAGGAGCGCGCGATCGCAAATCGCGGCAGCGAGCTCGCGGCAAATTTCCCCAACCAGGCGCTCGAGGCCGGTCTGCGGGATTCGTGGCGCCCGGCGGCGCTTGGCGTTTACGAAAAATGGGTGGAGTTCCTGAGCGCGCGCAAGGCGGAGCGGCGCATGACAAGCCCCGCGTTCAAGCCGCAGCGGCTGCGGCGGACCTGGCGCGATTGGCCGTTGCCGCTGCGGCAACCGGCCGGTGGCTCCGCGCGCTAGCGCATGTTCCGGAAAAGTGGGTACCGGTTTTCCGACAAGGCCACTTGCAAAACAAAGTCTTTTCACTGATCGGTTTACGGTTTTTTGGGCAGTCAGGTCTTTAATGCGCTGTCCTTTTTGGAGGCTGCCGTGTCGAACCCTGTGATTTTTGCCGCCCCCGCAGATGTCGAACTCGATCCGGCGCCGATCCCCGCGGACTGGATCATCGAAGGCAATCCGCAGGCGCGGTCGAAGCGGCTCGCGTCCAGTGCCGACGGCACTTCCAGCGTCATGGCGTGGTCGTGCACGGCCGGGCGCTTCAAATGGCATTACACGGTCGATGAGACCATTCACCTGATCTCGGGCGAAGTTTTCGTCACCGACGAAAACGACAGTGTCCGCCGCGTCGGTCCGGGCGAGATGGTGTTCTTTCCCGCGGGCTCGGTGAGCACCTGGTATATTCCCGATCACGTGCGCAAATTCGCGGTATGCCGGCACAGCATGCCGCGCGTCGCCGGCTTGGCGTTGCGCGCCTTCAACAAGATCATCGGCATCGTCACCGGCTTCGACGGCGGCAGCGCGACTCGAAAGCAGGCCGCAATCGGACGTCGCTTCCGGACGGACGCGCGCCAAGACGGCGTAGCTATATAAAGCGGCTTAGCTTATATCTCGACCGGTCCATCCATGGTCACGCGTGCCGGCGCGAGTGCGTGCGCAAGCGCGCCCAATTGCGCGCGGTCGCAAAAGGCGGGGATCACGGTCCTGGCCTGTACTCGCTTCACAAGTTCAACGCTATCGGACAGGCGCGGGTGCACATTCCAGCGCATGGTCTGCGCGCGGCCGCATTTGGTCAGCTGCTCCGCAGGCGTGTTGGGATTGACATAGCCGGTGAACAGGATCGTCACTTCGGGCGTGTCCTCAAATCGCGCCAGCAGTTCTGCGGCCGCGCCTGAGGCGCCGTCGGCCGCGGCCGTGAGCATGACGCCGTGTGCGCCATCGATCGGTTTGACGATTTGAACAAGGCGCTCGATCTCGTTGCGCAGACCGGCGCGCAGCGATACGTGATCGCTGTCGGCAAGGCGCCGCAGGGCGTTCCGCATCGCGTCGTCGACATGGATATCGTCAACGCCACGCCGCATCAGTTCAAGCGCGATCTCCGGGCCGCGGCCATTGGCCGGCACCGGAAGAAGGAGCGGTCCGCGCCCGAGGAATTGCGCCAGCACGCGCCAGCAGTCTGCGAGCGGCTTTTGATAGTCGCCGTAAGAACAGTCGATCAGCGCCGTCGCAGTGACGGCTGCGGGCGGATCGTATTCGTAGAGCAACAACTCCGTGCAGATGTCGCCGGTATAGAGGAAGCCCTCGCCGATACGAAAGTGCAGCCAGATCCCGCCCGGCGCGTGGCCGTTGCGGCCGGTCTCGACCGCAATGCCGAGCATGTCGGTCTCGCCGCCGATCGGCAGGGAGCGCGCATCGATGGCTGTGGGCAAGGTCCGCGCGACCGGTTCGGTGGCATAGACCGGCGGATTGCCGAGGTCCGGCAGCAAAGCAAGACCGCCGACATGGTCCTTGTGGCCGTGGCTCAGGATGACGGCGTCCACCTGAGGGAGCCCCACGACGTCCGGGAATTTGCCGGGCGGCGGGCCTTCGCCAATGTCGAGCAGAAGCCGCCTGCCGCCGGCTTCCAAGAGGAAACAGGCCGGCCCCTTGCTCCCGACCCCCGAAATAAGCCGTAACGCCCCTGAATTCATCGCATTTCGACCCTATCTCACACCCCGACAGCACAACATTGACAATGCAGGGCCGCGTCCTTAATCAACCGGCCAGATCAAGGAATAAAGCTATGAAAGTCCGCAATTCGTTGAAGTCGCTGCGCGGCCGGCACCGCGACAACCGTATCGTGCGCCGCAAGGGCCGCGTCTACGTCATCAATAAGACCCAGCGCCGCTTCAAGGCCCGCCAGGGCTGAGGAAAACTGGCTAAGAAATCGGCTAAAGAAACCGCGCGGCTGCTGCTGCCCATTTCCGCCGCATTCACCCGCCCGAATGAGCACTTTTCCGGCTTGCCGCGATGCGGCGGGGGAATAGACTTGTGCGCATGAGGCTTCGATTCCCGACAGCTTGCGCTATTGCCGCCATCGGCATTTGCCTGGCCGCGCCAGCTCTGTCTCCGGCCTTCGCGCAAGACCCCGAGCAATGGCTGTCGCCGCCGAACGACTTGGCGCGCCCCAGTCATGGCGAAAACTATAGTCTCGACACGCTGTTCGCGGCGCTGAAAATTGCGCCCGACGAGTTGAGCGCCAAGGCGATCGAGGATCGCATCTGGTCGCAGTGGCTGGTGTCGGGCAGCGACACCTGCACCTTGCTGATGGCGCGCGTGAAGGATGCGACCGACGACAAGAATTTCGACTTGGCCATAAAACTTCTCGACGCCGTGATCGCGATCAAGCCGAATTATGTCGAGGCCTGGAACCGGCGCGCCACGATCTATTATCTCAAGCAGGACTACGGCCACTCGCTCGCCGATCTGCGCGAGGTGCTGGCAAAAGAGCCGCGGCATTTCGGGGCGTTGTCCGGCCTCGGTCTTATTCTGCAAGACATCGGCGACGACAAGGATGCGCTGCAAGCCTACCGCAAGGCGCTTGCCATCGATCCGCACCTCGAAAATATCCCCGAGGTCGTAAAGACGCTGACCGAAAAGGTCGAAGGCCGCCCTATCTAGCTCTGCTTGCTCTGCGCCGCTACATCCGGATTTCGCTTTGCGCAATCCGGGCTAAACTGGCTGCGCGCAACGACGAACAGTGCGGGGGGAAATAAATGGACGCCGATAAACTGACGATCCGGGAGCTTGTGGAGAATTGGGCAGTGTGGCGCGACGCGCGCCTGTGGGATCGTTTCCGCACCGTCTGGCACCCGGAAGGCCGCATGATGGCGACCTGGTTCCAAGGCACATTCGAAGAGTTCATCAAAGGTAACGACGAGGGCTGGAAGCGCGGCGTGCGCATCCTGCATTTTCTTGGCGGGTCTTCGATCGACGTCGCGGGCGATCGCGCCATCGCGCAGACCAAGATGACGATCTCGCAGCGCGCGCCGGTCGACGGGGTGATCTGCGACGTGGTCTGCACCGGCCGCTTCTACGATTTCTTCGAGAAGCGGGCGGGCCGCTGGGGGCTGGTGCTGAAGCGGCTGGTCTACGAGAAGGATCGCCTCGATCCGGTCGATCCGTCGGCCAAGCTTTCGCTCGATCAGGATCTGCTCAACAGCTTTCCCGAAGGCTATCGGCATCTCGCCTATCTGCAGAGCAAGATCGGCTACAACGTGAAGAAAGACATGGCAGGCCTTGAAGGCCCCGATCTCGACGCGCTCTATGCCCAAGGCGCGCGCTGGCTCGCGGGTGGGGCGCTCTGACTGCAACACGCGCGAGCGTGTGAATGCATCACATGCTGACGGCTATCGCAGAACTCCTCGCCATCGGCGCCATCATCACCTTCCTCGGCAAGGCGCTGATCGCGCGGGCGCATCCGCCGCGCGGGCGCTTCGTCGATGTCGGCGGCTTGCGACAGCACGTGATCGAAGCCGGCCCGGGCGCATCCGCGCAAGAAACGCCGCTTGTTCTCATTCACGGCGCCGGCTGCAATCTTGAGGACATGCGGCTCGCGCTTGGCGAGCGTCTTTCCGGCCGAAGGCTGATATTGATCGATCGCTCGGGCCACGGTTGGAGCGAGCGGCGCGGCGCGCAAGGTAGCTCGCCGCGCTATCAGGCGGCAATGGTGCGTGGCGTCTTGGACAGGCTCGGCGTTGCACGTGCGATTATCGTCGGCCATTCCTGGGGTGGAGCGCTCGCAGTACGGCTGGCGCTCGATCATCCGCAATGTGTCGCCGGTCTCGTTTTGCTGGCGCCGCCGCTTTATCCGTTTTCCCGCGGCATGACGTGGTTCTACGACATCATGGCGACGCCTGTACTTGGCTGGCTCGTCGCGCAGACGATGTTATTGCCGGTCGGCGCACTCTTCATCGGCGTCGGATTCTGGGGCGCGTTTCTGCCGCAAATGCCGCCGCGACGTTATATCAAGCGCGCCGGCACGTTATTGTCTCTGCGCCCCGCAACATTTCTGGCGAACTCGTGCGACATTGCGCATCTGCAGAAAAATCTGCCGGCGCAAGCCGCGCGTTATGACTCGCTGGCGGTTCCAACTGTCATCATCACCGGCGATCGCGATTTGATTGTCGCGCCGCGCCAGCATGCCATGGCGTTTGCCGAAGCCGTGCCGGCCGCCAAGCTTGTGGTGCTGCCGGGCATCGGCCACATGCTGCATCACGCGGCCGCGGAGCGTATTGCCGCGGAGATCGATGCGCTGACGCGTACCAGCGGCTAGCGAACTACTCGCCCGTCTTCTCCTCGCCGACATAGGCGACGCGCATGAAGTTCGTCGCGCCCGGCGTGCCGAGCGGTACGCCGGCGACGATGATGACGCGCTGGCCGCTTTTGGCGAAGCGTTCCTTGAAGGCGATGCGGCAGGCGCGCTCCACCATGTCGTCCTGGTCGTGGGCGTCCTCGTCGATGACGCAGTGAATGCCCCAGACGACAGAGAGCTTCCGTCCCGTGCCATCGATCGGCGAAATCGCGATGATCGGGCAGTTCGGCCGCTCGCGCGAGACGCGCATGCCGGTCGAACCGGACGAGGTCCAGCACACGATGGCCGGCAGATCGAGCGTCTCGGCGACTTGTCGTGCAGCGGCCGCTATAGCGTCCGCACCCGTGGCCTCCGGCTCGGTGCGCAACAGATGCACCGAAGGCACGTACGCGCTGTCCGCTTCCACTTCCTCGGCGATGCGGTTCATCGTGGCGACGGCCTCGAGGGGATATTGCCCGGAGGCGGATTCCGCCGACAGCATCACGGCGTCGGCGCCGTCGAAGATGGCGGTCGCGACATCGGATACCTCGGCGCGCGTCGGCACCGGGCTTGTGATCATCAATTCCAGCATTTGAGTGGCGACCACGACCGGCTTGCCGGCGCGGCGGCAGGCGCGCGTCATTTCCTTCTGCACGCCGGGCACTTTCTCCAGCGGCATTTCGACTCCAAGGTCGCCGCGCGCCACCATCAGCGCATCGGCGAGTTCGAGAATATCGCCGAGCCGCGCCACCGCTTGCGGCTTCTCGATCTTGGCCATCACCGCCGCCCTTCCGCGCGTCAGCTTCTTGGCCTCGGCAATGTCCTCGGGCCGCTGAATGAACGACAGCGCGATCCAGTCGACGCCGATGGCGAGCGCCGCTTCGAGGTCGGCGATGTCTTTGGCTGTGAGCGCGGCAAGCGGGATGACGGTGTCGGGAAGACTTACACCTTTGCGGTTCGAGATTTTGCCGCCGACTTCAACCAGGGCGACGATGCGCTGCGGCGTCACCTCGGTCGCCACCAGGCGCAACTTGCCGTCGTCGATCAGCAGCGCATCGCCGGCTTTGATTGCGGCGAAAATCTCCGGATGCGGCAATTGCACACGCTTGCCGTCGCCCGGCGCCGGATCGGCGTCGAGAATGAAAGACTGCCCCTTGTCGATCATCGCCGCACCATCGGCGAAGGTACCGAGCCGCAGCTTCGGCCCCTGCAGATCGACCAGGATCCCGATCGGACGATGATGGTCCGCCTCGACCGCGCGGATCGAAGTGACCAGTTCGCGCAGCCGCTCGTGATTGGTATGGCTCATGTTGATGCGAAACACATCGGCGCCGGCTTCGAACAGCTTGCCGATCATTTCGCGGGTTCCTGAGGCCGGGCCGAGCGTGGCCACGACCTTCGTCCGCCGCTGTCGCCTCATTGCGTCTGGCCCCGCGGCAGCTTGAGGGAGGGTTGCGTGGAGGTGCCGGCGGAAGAGGGCGCTGCCGCAGGCGCGGTCGTTGCCGGCGGCGGGGTACTTACGGAATTGCTGCTTGTGGGATTCATCGCCGGCGGCTGCTGCGCCGGCTGCTCGGCGGATTCAGTGAGTTGCACGGTCCAGGCCCGCTGCTCGCCGGTATCGACCTCGAAAAAGCCGGTGCGGTCATAGCCGCGCGCCAGGCAATCGCCGATGCCGCGTATCGTGAATTCCTTGTCCCGCGTGCACATATAGGCCTGCCCCATCCATTCGCCGCCGCGGTCATAATCAATGGCGTAAACGTAATAATATCGTGCGACAAGATTGCCCTTGAGGATGGTCTCACAGGTGCGCGCCGGCAAATTCCACCAGCCTTCGGTGGTCCAGCCGTCGGCATCCTTGTAGCCGATGGCGATGCCGATACGGCCGGCGGTGTTGTTGCAGAGCCGGAAATCGGCCGCGGCCGGGCGGGTGGATGAGGCAAGAATGAGCACGACAAGCGTGCTCAACAGCGCGGCCCCCGCCGCCAGTCGTGGTCGAATCGCCTGCCTCATTTCCCGTTCAAATTCCCCGTCACGACACCGGAGTGTCAACGACGATGGCGCGGAAATCAGTGACGTTCGTAAACGTCGGACCGGGCACGAAGAGGTCGCCGATGCCGTTGAAAAACCCCGTGGAATTGTTGTCGGTGAGAAACGCGGCGGGATCGAGGCCGGCGCTCCTGGCCCGCGTTAAGGTTGTTTCGTCGATAAAGGCGCCGGCGGGGTCGTCCGGTCGGCCGCGCCCGCCATCGGTTCCATCGGTATCGGCGGCCATGGCCGCGATCCCCTTGGCGCCGTCGAGTTGGATGGCGAGCGCCAGCGCATATTCCTGGTTGGGGCCGCCCTGGCCGTTGCCGCGCAGCGTCACGGTGAGCTCGCCGCCGGAGAGGATGACGATACGCCGATTTTGCGCCGCATAGTCGCGGGCGAGCCGGGCATGTTCGGCTGCCACCTCGCGGGCCTCGCCCTGCAGCCGGTCGCCAAGGACGACGCAGTCGTAACCGGCCTCCTCGGCGCGCGCCCGCGCCGCCGCGAGCGCGTCCGCCGGCCGGGCGAGAATGCGGTATTCGGTTTTGGCGAAAACCGCGTCGCCCGGCTTGGGCGATTCATTCCCGGGATTGTCGAGTGCGCCGATCGCGGCATGCGGCAGGTCGAGCCGGTATTTGGCGACAATGGCGCGGGCATCGGCAAGCGTGGTCGGATCCGGCACGGTCGGGCCCGAACCGATCACGGCGGGGTCGTCGCCCGGCACATCGGAAATGGCCAGCGTAATGACTTTGGCCGGATGCGCGCGCTTGGCGAGCCGGCCGCCCTTGATGCGCGAGAGGTGTTTACGCACGCAATTGAACTCGCCGATATTGGCGCCGCTTCTGAGGATGGCCCGTGTCGCGGCCTGTTTGTCGGCGAAACTGATGCCGGGGGCGGGGGCGATCAGATTGGCGGAAGCGCCGCCCGAGAGCAGAACCAGCACAAGGTCGTCAACGCCGGCTCCGTCGGCAATCGCCAGCATCTTTTCGGCGCCGGCGAGACCAGCCTCATCGGGAACCGGATGGCCGGCCTCGACCACCGGAATGAGCTTGGTCGGCCGGCCATAGCCGTGGCGGGTGACGGCAATGCCGGAAAGCCGATCTCGCGGCACGCGGGCAAGATAATGCGCTTCGGCGACCTCCGTAAGCGAACCAGCGGCCTTGCCGGCGGCAAGCATGATCAGCCGGCCACGCAGGGGCGGCTCCGGCAGCGCCGGCGGCAGGCAGTGCGACGGGTGGGCGGCCGCGACCGCGCTGCGGAACAGTGATTCGAGCAAGTCGCGCGACCGAGTGACCAAGACAATCCTGCGATAAGAGGACGAAACCGGCCCGAAACCAGCCCGAAACCAGCCTATGGCGAGACCGAACTGCTATCTCTATCTTTCCAATAGCTCAACCGCGGAGAAGATCATGGCCGTCGACGAGAAAACCACCACGGAACTCGAGGCTGCCGTTTATCGCCGCCTGGTCGAGCACCTGCGCGCGCATCCCGATGTGCAGAACATCGATCTGATGAATCTCGCCGGCTTCTGCCGCAACTGCCTGTCCAATTGGATGAAAGAGGCTGCCGACGCCAAAGGCATGCCGATGACCAAGGAGGAGAGCCGCGAGATCGTCTACGGCATGCCGTACGAAGAATGGCGCGCGCTGCATCAGAAGGACGCCACACCCGCGCAGAAGGCGGCATTCGAAAAAGCAAGCCAAAAGCACTGAGGCGACTTCGCAGACGCGCTCATCCTGTGCAGAGCGTGGATGAAAGCGCGCCGTTCTTGACCTCGGGCCGCTAGCTCCCGAAACCTCTCGCATCAAGCGAGCATGATCTTTCCGAAAATCAGATAACCGTCTTTCGGGATCACGCTCCATCGTGAGGAGTTAGCAATGGCCACCGCTGCCGCCGTCAAAGACGAGCAAACCGCCCATCGTTTCGCCAAGGATCAGCTCAAGGCGTTCGTCGAACGGGTCGAAAAGCTCGAAGAAGAAAAAAAAGCCATCTCGGACGACATCCGCGATGTCTATGCCGAGGCCAAGGGCAACGGCTTTGACACCAAGGCGCTGCGCGAAGTCGTCCGGTTGCGCAAGCAGGACATCAACGAGCGCAAGGAGCACGAGGCGGTCCTGGAGACCTATCTGCACGCGCTCGGGATGCTGAGCTGACGCCTGATTCGTTTTGGGGCCGGGCCGGCACAGGCCCGGCTCGTTGCCGCGAATCGCATGCGTTGCCGCTGCGCCGGCATCTTGCTTTCAAGCTGAGAATTTGCGGATGAATTCCGGGCTTGCGTCTTCGCTGCGGCCCGGACCGGCGGCGGCTAGTGCAGCGCCGCGGTGCGCGCCGGATAATTCACCGTCGATATGAAGACGATCGACGCGCCGGTAAAGTGATCGTGGTTGAGGCCCGGATTCGGGTCGGCGGCAAAGCTCATCATCACTGCGCTCGACGGTTTCACCATCAAGTCCGCAAGCAGGCGGAAGTCGCGGACGCCGAGCGCGACGGTGGTCAGGAACTGATGCACGCTCGGCGACAGCACGATGGCGCGCATCCACGGATTCTCGAAGCGCGCATCGGACTTCACCACGGTGACCGACGTCGAGCTCTCCGTCATGATCACGGACGACGCCTGATTGCCGGTGCGCTTCACCGCGACCGTCGTGTCGTCGGGTGCGCCCGGAACCGGAGCAACTTGGACGGGGACAGTCTGCACCGAAGCGGTCTGAGCTGGAGCGGCGGCGCGGAGCGCGGCGATGCCCATCGGCGCGGCCTGGGCAGGAGCGGGCAGCGTTACGTTCGCCGACGCATCGGCATACGACAGCGCAAGGTTCGAGCCGCCGGGATTGGCGTTGGGATTCACAAACGGTCCGATCGCGCCCGTCGTCATATCGGGCTTCGCGGCATTGGCAGTCGCATTGGGGGTGGTTTGGGCGCTGCGCTGCAGCTTGGCGGCCGCCGACGGGTTGGCAACGACAGTACCGTCAGCCGGACCCTGCCAATAGCCGCGGTCGGCGATGACCTGGTTCGCCGTCGGCCCGTTGCTGCTCGCCGGCTGGGTCGGCAGCGCGGGCTGTAACGGAGCTTGTTCGGCGGTTTGCGAGGAAACGGGTGTCTGCGCCGGGGTCTGATTGGGTGCCTGGAGCGGCGCGGCATCGGCGGTGCGGATCAGCCTCACTTTGGAGGCGGCATCGGCGACTTTGACGGCGGCGGCGACGGTGACTTTTTCGGCGACCTGGGCGCCGTGCTCTATCGCGGCGATCACCGGACGTTTCGGCGGCACGGGAACCACGGCTTGGACCGCGGCTTGCGGCGCGGCGGCTGCAGCAACCGCCGGGGCCGGGGCGGGTGTCGGCACCGCGCTGGCTACAGTTTCCTCTTCCTCGTCGTCCTCGTCCTTCACGCCGAGGCCCAAGAGCCTGGCGAAGGGATTGCTGTGCGGCCGGTCATTGCTCGCGACCAATACGCCGACATCGACGCCGGCGGCGCGCGCGGCATCGATCGAATTGCCGGAGGGCGCGCTGCCGCGCTTCTGAACATCGGCGAGCGCCAATGCGTAGCCAGGCATCGGCCGGCCGTCGGTCGGAATCTGCACGGTGCGGCCGTCAGGGAACACGCGTGCCAGTTCCTCGCGCGACATGCGCGGCCACATGCGGATGTCCGCGGTATCCATATGCACGAACGGCGAGCCGGATGTCGGATAGAAGCCGACGCCGCCGCGCTGCAGCCGCAGCCCGATTTCGCGCAGCTTTTCCAGCGGGATGCCCGGGATATAGAAGTCCATGGCATGGCCGAGCATGTGCTGGCTGAAGCGCGCCACGCCCGCGGAGCGGTGGCGCAGCATGGCATTGGTTTCAGGCGAGCGATAACCGCACACGACCTGGATCGGCTGGCCGGTATTGGCTTCGCGCTGCACCTCCCAGACGAGATCGATGAGGTGCGGATCCATTTGGGTCTGCTGGCTCTTGCGCCAGTCGCGCAGGAACCAGTTCAGCTTCTGCAACGCCGCCTCGTCATAAACGCCGTTGTGCTTGTAGGTGATGGTGATGTCTTCGTTGGTGTGCAGATGGTGCATCGTGATAGTGCGCGTATCGCCCTCGGCGACCGCGTTCTGCAGCGCTTTTGCACCAACGAAGAAGAATACGAGAGCGAGGCCGCACGAATAACCGGCGCGAGCGGACAAACGACGAGTATTCAGGCGCGCGTTAACAACGTGCACTGGCCATCTCGCAATGACGCGTTCAGCGACATCATCCGCCGCGGCTCCCCGCCGCACCGGATAACCCTAACGCATTGTTAATTTGGGAAGGGTTAACGAGACGTTACTGTCGACCCCACCCCCGACCTCATTAGGGCTAACGTCCTAGTGTGGCAAAATCTGGCCGACGCCTGGTAAGGCGTTAAAGAGTGGTTGCCGGCGGGTGAAATGGTTAATGGGCAGGTGCAGCCCGCCGGCACCGTCAGCCGGCGTGAAAGTCGATATAACGAATTGATTTAAATAGCTCTTCTTAAGATTAGACCCGCCGGTGAGCAGACCGGCGGGATGTTGTCCACAGCTGCCAGATCAGCGCGTGACGGTATTTTCGCCCGACCGCGTGACCTTGCGGGTATGCGGGATCGGCCTGTGCGGTACCGGCGGCGCCGGCTCGGAGGCAAAGCCGCCGAACAGCCGCGAAAAGAAATTGTCGCCGCCGCCCGGCGAATAGCTCGAGCCGCGGCCGCCGAACAGGCCGCGATTGCCGCCGAAAAACGCCGGTTCGTCGGGCATCGCCAGAACTTCGCGCTGCGACGGATCCACTTTGTGCTCGACCGCCACGTCCAGGCTCTTGCGATCGTCGCCCTTGAGAATGGCCAGCAGCGCCTTATCGCGGCCGTAGACGTCGTCGCGGAATTGCAGCTTGCCGTTCTCGTCGACGAAGGCGGTCTGGTAGGTGAGGTTGACCTGAACATAGGTCGGGAACTGAATGTCGGTCTCGCCGCCATCCGCGATCATCTTCTTGATGCGGTCTTCGCTATAGCCGTCATTCGGCCGCACCAGCGACAGCAGCACTTCGGCGTAACGCGGCGGATTCTGCACCCGCATGCAGCCGTGGCTGAACGCCCGCTTGTCATAGGCGAACATGTATTTGTCTGGCGTATCGTGCTGGTAGACCAGGAACTTGTTCGGGAAGTTGAAGCGGATACGGCCGAGCGCGTTCTTGTCACCCGGCGGCTGCCAGATATGCACGGTGCCGTCGCGATTGTGGTCGACCTTGAGCCCCATGCGTTCCAGCACGGTCGGATCCTGCGCCAGCGCCGGCAGATATTCGTGATTGACGATCGACGGTGGCACGTTCCAGGTCGGATTGACGGTGATGTATTTCATGTCCGCCGTCATCAGCGGCGTCGGCTTGTCGGGCTTACCGATCACGATTCGGGTCTGCCAGACTTCCTTGCCGTCGTGCATGACGTGCAGCGTGAAGTCCGGCAGATTCACCACCACATGATTTTCGGCGAAGTGATGCGGCATCCAGCGCCAGCGCTCGAGATTGGCGAGGATGATGTCGGCGGCGTGGTCGGGCTCTTTGCCGTTGAGCGCGTCGACCGTCGCCGCGGTCAGCGTTCCGGTCGCCGTCAATTGACGCTGCTGCTGGAATTTCTTCACCGCATCGGCGAGCGGCTTGTCGAAGGTGGTGCCGCCGTCGCCCAGCACGTCAAGCCGCTCGCGCAGCGCCGGGACGCGATCGTCCTGCATGCCGACTTTGAGCACCGCGCCCGCGCCGATCTTGTCGGCGGCTTTGTCGAGCTTGCCGGCGCGGATCTCGGCGTATTTGGCCTTCAGCGCGATGTAGCCGGCGGTCTGCGGCTCGTAAGCGTCAAGCGCCGCCGCGACGTCTGAAGCCGCCACAATGCCGGCGAGAACGTCGGCCGGATCGGGGGCCTTTTCGTTGTATTCGATGTCCGGGCTCACCCGCGACCAGTGCACGCGGCCGACCGCGGCGTGATGCGTATAGGTGATGACCGAGGTGGTGAGCTGGATTTCGGCATTGGCGAGCGCAGCCGCATCGGTGATCGCGGCGAAATTCGGCACCGGATAGTCGGCGGGGTCGAGGCCGTCGGCATCGACATGGCCGAGATAGGCGATGGCCGCCGCGGCGCGAGCATTGGCCTTGCCGTCGGTCACCCAAATCGGCGCGTAATTGCGGCCGGAATAAAAGGCATCGACCTGCGCGCGGACCTGCTTGTTGCCGATGATCTGGTCGAACTTGCCGCTCGCGAGATTGTGCAATTGATCGGCGATCGGCGCATCGGGCGATGCGGCGACGGTCGCCGCAGGCGCAGGCGCTGGAGCTTCGGCAGCGGCCGGTGCCGGGGCGGCCGGGACCGAAGCGGCCGGCGCCGAAGGAACCGGTGCCGCTGCAGCAGGCGCCGGGGCGACGGGAGCGGCAGTTGGAGCTGCGGTCGCGGGGCCGGTCGAGCCAGTCGTGGATTGGTCTGGCGTCTGCGCGGTGTCGGACGGAGCGGCCGTACTCGTGGGAGCCAGGATCTTCACCGTGGTGTCCGAGGTTGTGGCCGGGTCGGCAAGTGCGCCGCCTGCAGCAGCCGTCAGCACCAAAAGAACGGCCGTCGAGCTCAGAAGCCGATCGAGACGAATCCCGGACATGCAAATTCTCCGTGCGAAACCTGTGCATTTCGACCACGAAAACCGGATGTTTTGGAGTAACTGCCTCCGAATTGTGGCATAACCCCGCGGTCTTAGTGGCAATGTCTTAGTCGCAGCACGGCCGCGCCTATAGCCGCAGCCGAAACGGCGCGGACTTTACGTGAGCCGCGGCACCTTGTCCCGTAAAGACAAGATAATAATCGGACACACTCTGCGATTTTTCGTCCCCCTGTCGCTCTGCGGCAACGGCGAGCAACAAGGCAAGACCGGGGGCAAGACCGGCAGCAAGACCGGCAGCCGGGTGGGGGTCTAGCTGCCCGTGTCGCCGCCCGCGTCAGCGCGCTCGCCGCCCATGCCGAGCGCTTCGAGCTTGCGATAAAGGGTCGAACGGCCGATTTGCAGCCGTCGCGCCACTTCCGACATCTGGCCGCGGTAGTGCGTAATGGCGTAGCGGATGAGTTCCGCCTCGATCTCGTCCAGCGGCCGCACTTCACCGCTGGCGTCGAGCAAAGACAGCGCATCGCCGGGTGCAATGGGAGGTCCCAAAGTCGCACCCATCGCGGCGCCGAACGGCGGCTCGTCCTCGAAGCCGTTGGGAATGAGCACCGGCTCGTACACGTCCACCGGCGCCGCGGCGGGGGCGGCTGTTTCTTCGACGGGAGCCGCCGCGATTTGGGCGGCAAGCTGCGGAAATTCGCCAAGGCCGACCTCGTCGGATTCCGCCAGCACCACGGCGCGGAACACGGTGTTTTCGAGCTGGCGGATATTGCCGGGCCAGCGGAACGCCACCAATACTTGCAGCGCGTCCGGCGTGATCAGACGGATCCGCTTGCCTTCCTCGGCGGCAAAGCGCGCCAGGAAATGCCGGGCGAGCGCTGGAATATCGGCGGGCCGTTCGCGCAGCGGCGGCACCGTGATCGGAAACACATGCAGGCGATAGAACAAATCTTCGCGGAAGCGCCCGGCTTTGACGTCGGCGATCAGATCGCGATTGGTCGCCGAGATCAGCCGTACATCGACTTTGACCGGCCGGCGCGCGCCGACCGGCTCGACTTCGCCTTCCTGGATGGCGCGCAGCAGTTTCACTTGCGCCGGCAGCGGCAATTCGCCGACTTCGTCAAGAAACAGTGTGCCGCCGGAAGCCTCGACGAATTTGCCGGTATGGCGCTCGGTGGCGCCGGTGAACGCGCCTTTCTCGTGGCCGAACAGAATCGACTCGACGAGGTTTTCCGGCATCGCGCCGCAATTGACCGCAACGAACGGCTTGGCGCGCCGCTCGCTCGAGCCGTGGATGGCGCGCGCGATCAATTCCTTGCCGGTGCCGGATTCGCCACCGATCAAAACCGGAATGGCCGATGTCGCGGCTTTCTCGGCGATGCGGATCACCGCCTGCATTGACGGGGTCTTGGTAATGATGTCGGCAAAGCCGAGCGTGCCGGCCCGGCTCTTTTTCATCCGCTGCAATTCGCCTTCGAGCGCGCTGGCATTGAGCGCATTGCGCAAGCTGACATGCAGCCGCTCGGCACCAACCGGCTTGACCACGAAATCGACCGCGCCGGCGCGCATCGCCGAGACGACATTGTCGATGCCGCCATGCGCCGTTTGCACGATCACCGGCACGTTGATCGCGGCCTGGCGCATTTTGGCGAGCACGCCGAGCCCGTCGAGATTCGGCATCACCAGATCGAGGACGACGCAGTCGATGGCGGCGCCGTCAGGGCCGCCGAGGAGCTCGAGCGCCGCCTCGCCGGAGTCGCGCGTCAGCACCTGATAATCGAACTTCTGCAGCATCGCTTCGAGCAGCCGACACTGCACCGGATCGTCGTCGACAACGAGAATGGTCATTGGCTTCGCCCGTGGTCCGGTGTGATGATGCTGTCCCGTTTCGGGTCACTTTGGCGCAGCAGGCTTAATGTGGTGTTAAGTGGGCCGCGTTTTGCGGCGCCGTCGGCTTGCGAAGCCGATCAGCTCTCAAGCGTGATGCGCTTGCCGTCCTCGGCCGACCAATAGCCGGCATATTGGACCTGCATCGTGTCATAGGCGAGGTCGAGGCCGGAGAGCGGCTGTCGGCCGGTCGCGACGCATTCCATGAAGTCCTGGATCTCCTGCAGATAGCCGCGGGTCCATTCCTCTTCCAGGCAGACGAATTGCCAGCCGGTTTTGCGGTCGACTTTTTCGGTGATGTAGACATCGGCGAGCTTCTGCTCGTCGGTCATGTAGGTCAGCATGTGATTGTTGGGCGTGATATTGGCGAACAGCGATCCGCCGCTGGTATAAGTCTCGATCAGATTGCGCACGCCGCCCATGATCATGTCGCCGGAAAAGATCGTCGCCTTGGTGCCGTCGCTGAAAGTGACGGTGAGCGTGCCCCAGTCTTCAACGTCGACTGGATTGGCTTTGATGTAAGGCCGCTGTTCCGGCGCGAGGCCGGCCGCGACATTGCCGACATCCGCAGTGACGGCCACCGCGCGAATGATCTCGCCGCGGGCGCGCGCTTCCACCTGCTTGAGATAGAGCACCGCCGCCAGCGGATGGCAGCCCATGCGGATCAGTGCGCCGCCGCCGGTCATCGCCCATTGCGCGGCATGCGCGGCATGCGATCCGCTGTGGCTTTCCTCAGCCTTCATGAAGAGGATCTTGTCTTTGGTCGCTTTCAGGATTTCGACCGTCTTTGTCACCGCAGGCGCATAGATCCAATCCTCGGCGTACATGAAGAGCTTGCCTGAGGCTTCGATCGCCGCGCGGGTCTGCGCCATCTCGGTCATCAGGCGCGCATACATCAGCGCCTTGCGCACGTGCTTGCCGATCGGCGCCGGATCGCCGGGCCGGCCGAAATAGCCGGCGAACGGCTTTTCGCAGATGACGTGCTTTCCGGCGCGCATCGCTTCGACGATCATCTGCGCATGCAGCGCCGGCGGCGTGCAGATATCGACGACGTCGATCGCCGGATCGGCGAGGAGGCCGCGGTAATCGCGATGCGTTTGCGCGATGCCGTGCTTCTTGGCGAAATCCACGACGCGGTCGCCCCGCGACACCACGGCGGCGACCGTGGCGTCCACGCCATAGACGCGCTTGAACGCGTACATGTGCAATTCGGCGACAAAGCCTGAGCCGATCAGGCCGACTTTTATTTTCGCCATAGCAAAACGAAAGTGGAAGCTACGGCACCGACCGCAGTGTCAGCCCGGCGACGCCGAGCGCGAGATTGACGCCGACCTGGCCCGAAACCGACAGCGGCTGCAATGCGACCGAGCGGTGCGAGCCGCCGACCAGGACTTTGGCGCCGGCGCCAAGCCCGAGCGATGCGTCGGCATTGGCGCCGACATAGTGGCCCGCGAGCGCGCCGTGCTGCCATCCATTAGTCGGCGCCACCACGGTCCACACCATGACGCCGCCGCCACGCACACCGAGATCGAGGCCAAGCCGGCCGATGTGACCGACATAATTTTCCGGTGCGCCACCGCTGTCCGGTGAGAAACTGCATCTCACGCCTTGGCGTGAGCCGATGATGAGGCCGAGGCTCGCCGACGATTTGCAGGTGAGCACGCCGACCTTGGTGCCGCCTGCCGGCTGCGCCAGTGCCCATGTCGTGAGCGCCAATGTCGTGAGCGCCAATGTCGTGAGCGCCAATGTCGTGAGCGCCGCGGTGACAGCGATGCCAAAAAACACGTGACGAAATTTCAGCATGAACAGTCCTCCCAAATCCCAATCGTGCGCCCGGTAGCCAAAATCGTTGGGTGACGCTGGCAAAAGAGAGCACAGGCCTTGTTGGCCAGCAAGGCCGCTGACGGTAATCGCCGCCTTGATTTGGCATCGGGCGCGCCGTTCAATGTTGGGCTTTTACTCCCCGCGTCTTGCCGGATCAGCGCCATGCCCGTTGCCAAGCCCCTTCCAGATCACGCTCCGGATCCCACGGCTGTGCTCGCCGACTTGTGGCGCGATGCCGGCTTTGATCAAGCCGCGCTTGACGATGCCGAACTGACCGGCGCCGAGCCGGTCCTGCCGTCGTCGTTCGCCGTCGGCACGGCGGCGCAGGCGACCATTGCGGCTGCGGCGCTCGCCGCCGCTGAAGTCTGGCGTCTGCGCACCGGTCGCCGGCAGCGTGTCAGTGTCGACATGCGGCGCGCCGCAATCGAGTTTCGCAGCGAGCATTACGTATCGGTCGACGGCCAGGCGCCGGAAAAACTGTGGGACGACATCAGCGGGCTCTATCGCTGCGGTGACGGGCGTTGGGCGCGGCTGCACTGCGTGTTGCCGCATCATCGCGCCGGTCTCATCAAATTGCTCGGCTGTGCCGAGGACAAAGCCAGCGTGCAGCGCGCGCTCGGCAAATGGCAGGCCGAGGCGATCGAAACCGCGGCGACACAAGCCGGTCTTGTCGTGTCTGCCGCCCGCTCGCTTGCCGAATGGGACCGTCACCCGCAAGGCCGCGCGGTGGCGGCGCTGCCACTGTTCAGCATCGAGAAAATCGGCGACGCGCCAAAGCTTGAACTCAGCGCGGCCGAACGTCCGCTGGCCGGTCTGCACGTGCTCGATCTCACCCGCATCATCGCAGGTCCGGTCTGCGGACGCACTTTGGCGGTTCACGGCGCCGACGTGTTGCTGGTCACGGCCGCACATTTGCCGTCGATCCGGTCGCTCGTCATCGATACCGGGCGCGGCAAATTGTCGGCGGCGATCGATTTGCGCGAGGACAGCGGACGCGAAACGCTCACCGCGCTGCTGCGTGACGCCGATATTCTCGTTCAAGGCTATCGGCCCGGCGCCATTGCCCGCCGCGGATTTTCTCCGCAGGACGCCGCCCGCATCCGCCCCGGCATCGTCTATGTCTCGCTCTGCGCCTATGGCCAGGAGGGACCGTGGGCCGATCGCCGCGGCTTCGATTCGCTCGTTCAGAACACGAGCGGCTTGAACGACGAGGAAGCTTACGCATTCGGCGCGCGCGAACCTCAAGCCAAGCCGAAACCGCTGCCGGCGCAAGTTCTCGACCACGGCACCGGCTATCTCATGGCCTTCGCCGCAATGGCGGCGCTCAAGCGCCGCATGGTTGAGGGCGGCTCCTGGCATGTGCGGCTATCGCTCGCGCGGACCGGATTGTGGTTGCGCCGGCTCGGCCGGATCGACGGCATGGCGTGCCGCGATCCCGGGATGGCTGATATCCGCGATTGTCTTGAGGAAAACGCATCCGGCTTTGGGCAACTCACGGCGGTTCGTCATGCTGCTGACATGAGCGAGACGCCACCGTGCTGGGCGCGGCCGAGCGTGCCGCTCGGCACTCACCCTGCTGTTTGGCCGCGTTAATACTCGAATACCCAAAGCCCCTTGGCGTCCGCTGCCGCCTTGCGGGCGCCTTAGACCTGCGCCACATGAGATGTCGCTTTAAGGATCCTGTCTCGCATGCCCAGCTCCCAGAAAATGACCAAACGTGTCGCCCGCCGCCCCGGGAAACCCCAGCCGGTCAGCCTTAAGTCGTCGCTCGGCCGCTTGCCCGAGTGGAATCTCGCCGATCTTTATTCCGGTCTCGACGATCCTGCGATCAAGCGCGATCTCGACCGCGCCGATGCTGACTGCCTGGCCTTCGAGGAGGCCTACAAGGGCAAGCTCGCCGCCATGGCCGGCGCGCCTAACGGCGGCGCACAGCTTGCCGAAGCCGTGAAGCGCTACGAGGCGATCGACGATCTGATGGGCCGCATCGGCTCCTATGCCGGGCTTGTTCATGCCGGCGACACCATCGATCCGGCGCGCACCAAATTCTACGGCGACGTGCAGGAGCGCATGACGGCGGCCTCCACGCATCTGTTGTTCTTCACCCTGGAGCTCAACCGCATCGACGACGCCGTGCTCGACAAGGCGATGGCCGATGCGGCGCTCGGCCATTACCGGCCGTGGCTCGACGATGTGCGGCGCTACAAGCTCTACCAGCTCGAAGATCGCGTCGAGCAGCTGTTCCACGAAAAATCGGTGACCGGCTATTCCGCCTGGAACCGGCAGTTCGACGCCACCATCGCCAATCTGCGCTTCAAGGTCGGCGGCAAATTGCTCGCGATCGAGCCGACATTGAATCTGTTGGTCGACCGCGCGGTCGAGAAGCGCAAAGCCGCCGCCGAGGCGATGGCGGACACGTTCAAGAACCACGTGCGCGACTTCGCGCTGATCACCAATACGCTCGCCAAGGACAAGGAAATCTCCGATCGCTGGCGCGGCTTTGCCGATATCGCCGACGACCGGCATTTGTCGAACCGGGTCGAGCGCGAAGTGGTCGATGCACTGGTCGCAGCGGTGCGCGATGCCTATCCGCGCCTGTCGCACCGTTATTATGCGCTCAAGGCCAGGTGGTTCGGCAAGAAGCGCCTGCCGCACTGGGATCGCAATGCGCCGCTGCCGCAGGTGCCGACCCGCACCGTCGGCTGGGCCGAAGCCAAGGACACCGTGCTATCCGCCTATGGCGCGTTCTCGCCGAAAATGGCGGCAATCGCCGAACGCTTTTTCGACGAGCGCTGGATCGACGCGCCGGTGCGGCCCGGCAAGGCGCCGGGCGCCTTTGCGCATCCGACCACGCCGTCGGCGCATCCTTATGTGCTGCTGAATTACCAAGGCAAGCCGCGCGACGTGATGACGCTCGCGCACGAGCTCGGCCATGGCGTGCATCAGGTGCTCGCAGCGCCCAACGGCGCATTGATGGCACCGACGCCGCTCACGCTTGCGGAGACCGCGAGCGTGTTCGGCGAGATGCTGACCTTCAAAAAGCTTCTGGCGGCGACGCGCGACAAGAAAGAGCGCAAGGCCATGCTCGCCGCCAAAGCCGAAGATATGATCAATACCGTGGTGCGGCAGATCGCGTTCTATACGTTCGAACGCTCGGTCCACACCGAGCGCAAGAGCGGCGAGTTGACGGCAGAGCGCATCGGCGAGCTATGGCTCGACGTGCAGCGCGAAAGCCTCGGTCCGGCGATCGAGCTGAAACCCGGCTATGAGAATTTCTGGGTCTATATCCCGCACTTCATCCATTCGCCGTTCTATGTTTATGCCTATGCGTTCGGCGATTGCCTGGTGAATTCGCTCTATGCGGTTTACGAGCACGCCGCCGAAGGTTTTGCCGAGCGCTATCTCGCCATGCTCTCGGCCGGCGGCACCAAGCACCATTCCGAACTGCTCGCGCCGTTCGGTCTCGACGCCCGCGATCCGACCTTCTGGCAGGGCGGGCTCGGGGTGATCGAGCGGATGATTGCGGAATTGGAAAGCCTGAGCTGAATTAGTGCCGAACCGCGAAAAGCCCGACGACGAAAAGAACCGTTTCACCGCGCGCGCGGCGCGCTATGCGCGCGTCGGCGCCAATGTCGGCGGTGTAGCGGCGCGTTATGCGGGGCGCCGGCTCCTCGGCGCTGAGGCCGACCGTGCCGGCGAGGCGAGCGCGTTGTCCGGCGCGCTTGGCCGCCTCAAGGGCCCCTTGATGAAGGTCGCGCAATTGATGGCGACCGTGCCCGATCTGTTGCCGCCGGAATATGCCGCCGAATTGCAGAAGCTGCAGAGCGAAGCGCCGCCGATGGGTTGGGCCTTCGTCAAACGCCGCATGATGGCCGAGCTTGGCGCCGGCTGGGAGAAAAAGTTCGCAAGCTTCGAGCATCAGCCCTCGGCCGCGGCGTCGCTCGGCCAGGTGCACCGCGCGCAGGGGCTCGATGGCGCGGCGCTGGCCTGCAAGCTGCAATATCCCGACATGCAGTCCGCCGTCGAAGCCGATTTGCAGCAATTACAATGGCTGCTGGCGTTGCGTCGCCGCTTCGATACCGCGATCGACACCACGGAGATCGGCAAAGAGATCGGCGCGCGCGTCCGCGAAGAACTCGATTACCGGCGCGAGGCCATGCATGCCGGGCTCTACCGCAAAATGCTCGACGGTGTCGATTGCGTGCGCGTGCCGCGCGCCTGGCCGGACCTGTCGACCGGGCGGCTGCTCACGCTCGACTGGCTCGACGGCACCAAAATGCTCACGCACACGAAAGATCCGCTCGCTGTGCGCAATACGCTCGCCACCGCGATGTTCACGGCGTGGTGGTTTCCGTTCAGCCGCTTCGGCGTCATCCACGGCGATCCGCATCTCGGCAATTACACGGTGTTCGCGCACGGCAAGGAGCCCGCGGGCATCAACCTTCTCGATTACGGTTGCATCCGCATTTTTGCGCCAAAATTCGTCGGCGGCGTGGTCGATCTTTATCACGGTCTGCTCAAAGGCGACGACGATCTCGTGGTGCATGCCTATGAGACCTGGGGCTTCCGCAAGCTCAAGCGCGATGTGATCGACACGCTCAATATCTGGGCGCGCTTCATCTATGCGCCGCTGCTTGACGACCGCGTGCGCACTATCGCCGACGGCGTGAAGCCTTCGGAATATGGGCGGCGCGAAGCGTTTCGCGTGCATCAGGCGCTCAAGCAGAAGGGTCCGGTCACAGTGCCGCGCGAGTTCGTGTTCATGGACCGCGCCGCGATCGGGCTCGGCGCGGTGTTTCTACACCTGCGCGCCGAGCTTAATTTCTACAAATTGTTCAACGAGGCGATCGAGAATTTCTCGCTCGACCGCGTCACCAAGCGCCAGTCGGCCGAGCTGAAGGCGGTGGGGTTGCCGCCCGCATAATTCGCTGAGCCGCATTGCAACGCCGGGCGTTGACCGCCGGATGTTCCGCCTTGATGCTATCCGCCAAGAACAAAACTTGGGGAGGACAGCATGAACGCTTCACGGCGTAATTTGATTCAAGCTCTCGCCGCCGGCAGCGCCGCGTTCGCGACGGCGCAAGTGCCGACAGGCGCGCTCGCAGAGTCCACGATAACGCAAGCCGCGCCTGCGAATTCGGCGCCACCAGCGGTCGATCTCGGCGAGGCCAGCGATCAGGAGCGCGAGCTCAAAGTCGTCAATATCGAACTTCTCGAAGAGGACGCGCGGAAGATCATTTCGCCTGGACGTTTTGCCGTGACGGGCCCGTCGGGCGACGGCTGGACCTATCGCGAGAACCGGCGCGCCTTCAATGATTTTCCGATCATGCCGCGCCGCCTGCAGGGCGTGAAAGATATCGATCTGAGCACGACGCTGCTCGGCCACGACCTGGCGCTGCCGGTGTTCACCTGCCCGACAGGCCAGCAGCGCACCTTCCACGTCAAGGCCGAGCTTCCCAACGCTGCCGGCACCGGAATGGCCGGTTCGCTGTTCGTCGCCTCCGGCGCTTCGAGCCGGCCGATGGAAGAGATCGCCAACGCGACGCCGGGCCCGAAATGGTTCCAGATCTATATGAACCGCGACATGGAGTTGAATCGCTGGCTGGTGCAGCGCGCCAAGGCCGCTGGCTTTTCGGCGATCGTATTGACCGCCGACGCGCTTGGGCCGGGCCAGAGCGACGAGTTCATCAAGCTCGGCCGCCCGCGCCCGCCGGGCCAGACCGCGGGCAATCACGATCCTGCCCTCGGCGGCCACGGCGATTTCAGAGATCAGAAACGCGACCTGAGCTTCGCCGACATTACGTTTCTGCGCGAAGCTTCGGGCCTGCCCGTCGTGGTGAAGGGCGTGGTCGAGGTCGACGATATCCGCCAGAGCCTTGCGGCAGGCGCTGCCGCGATCTGGATTTCCAATCACGGCGGCCGGCAGATGGACGGCGGCCCGGCGTCGATCAGCATGTTGCGCGCTGCGGTCGATACCGTCGAAGGCCGTGTGCCGGTCGTGCTCGACAGCGGCATCCGCCGCGGCATCGACGTGTTCAAGGCGCTCGCGCTTGGCGCCACCGCGGTCGGCATCGGGCGGCCCGCGCTGTGGGGCCTGATCAACGGCGGCTCGCTCGGGGTCAAAAGCGTTTACGGCCAGCTCGCCTTCGAATTGCGCTCGACCATGCTGCTGTCCGGCGTTGCCAAGGTCACCGACCTCAAACGTGAGAATCTCGCCAAGGTTTAGCAACAGTCGAGGTCAGCGCCGTCGACAGCGACCAGCGCGTTCTTCATGAAGACCGGCGGCAGGTCGTCCTCGACGACCTCGGCCAGCGGCTTGAAGATCTTGAAATGATGCCGGCCGCGCGCGGTCCAGAACACCAGATGGGTTTCGATCGGCGGGCAGCCGGGCAGGCCGCAGGCGACTTCCGAGACCATGACGGTCTCGTCCGCGGTTAGTGCGAAGCGCGTCCGCGTCCAATCGCGCAGCCGTTCGGAGGCTTGGCCATTGGCGCCGCTTTTCTTAATGAATCCGAACATGCCAACCTGTCGCGGCCGGGGCTTGTCCCAGGCCTCGGCGTCCTTATACACCTCGGCAGACAAAGACGTGGATGGCCGGAACAAGTCCGGCCATGACGATGAAAGGATAAGACGTGGCCGAGACAGTATTGGCGGCAGTGCGCACCGGGCCGAGCAAGACCGAAATTCGCGAATATCCCATGCCGGATGTCCCGGCCGATGCCGCGCTGATGAAGATGGAAGTCGGCGGCATCTGCGGCACCGACGTCAAACTCTATAAGCATCCGCCGTCGAGCGCGCCCGTGATCATGGGCCATGAGAATATCGGCATCATCGCCAAGGCCGGCCGCGAATTCACCGCCCGCAAAGGCTTCAAGGAAGGCGATCTCGTCTTTGTCGAGCACTACGTCAGTTGCGGCAAATGCGAGTGGTGCCATGCCGGCCAGTACCGGCATTGCGAGAACACCAACTGGCGCACCAATCCCGACGCTATCCGCTACGGCTACACGTCGTCCGAGAAGGCGCCGCATCTGTGGGGCGGTTTCGCTCAATATGTCTATCTGCCGTGGAACGCGGTGATCCATCATGTGCCCAAAGGCGTCTCGGCGGAGCTCGCCGGCCTGGTCACGCCGATGGCGAACGGCGTCGAGTGGTCGCTGTTCGACGGCAATGTCGGCTACAATTCGACCGTGCTGATCCAGGGGCCTGGCCAGCAGGGTCTGTCGCAGACCGTGATCTGCAAACAGGCCGGCGCCTCGCTGATCATCGTCACCGGCACCTCGAAAGACAAAGCGCGCATGGAGGTCGCCAAGAAGCTCGGCGCCGACTACGTCATCGACGTCAACAAGGAGGATCCGCTCCAGCGCATCATGGAGATCACCGGCGGCAAGGGCGTCGATGTCTCGCTCGATTGCACCGCCGGCGCCGGCACTATTCCGATCCTGCTCGGGATCGAGGCGCTGAAAAGGAAGGGCGGCATCATCGTCGCGCAGGGCGAAATGGCGCAGTTCCCGAATTTCCCGCTGGAGAAGTTCACGGTGAAATTCATCACCATGAAGAGCGCGCGCGGCCACAGCTACAAAGCCTGCGAGCTCGCGCTGGCGCAGCTTGCCTCGAAGCGCTTTCCGCTCGAACTCGTCACCACGCATCGCTTTGGGCTGAAGGATGTCGATCTCGCCATTCGCTCGGTCGGCAATGACGGCGTGCCGGACGTCATCCACGCCTCCCTGATGCCGTGGTCGTAGCGTTCTGATTTGAGCCGAAGCTGTGTGCAACTGCGAAGCCCTTTCCTGCCAAAGGGGAGGCTTCGTGTAGAATGGGATGCTCGAAACGGATTTTTGCTGTTGTCATCTGCTGTTGTGGGGGCGGTGCATGACGCAATTATTGGTGCGCAAATCGATCGCGGCGCTTGAAGCCGAAGCTGAGCGGCCGGAAGTCCAGGCGCTGGTGACCCATGACGGCTTGCCGCTCAAGCGCAGCCTGTCGGCGACCAATCTGGTGGCGCTCGGAATCGGCGCCATTGTCGGCGCCGGCATTTTCGTCCTCACCGGCCATGCTGCCGCCGCCAATGCTGGACCGGCGATCACTCTATCTTTCGTGCTCGGCGCCATCGCCTGCGCCTTTGCCGGCCTGTGCTATGCGGAGATGGCTTCGACCGTACCGGTCGCCGGCAGCGCCTACACCTATGCCTACGCGACGCTTGGCGAACTGGTCGCATGGATCATCGGCTGGGACCTGATCCTCGAATATGCGCTCGGCGCGACCACCGTCTCGATCGGCTGGTCGGGCTATATGGTGAGTTTCCTGAAAGATTTCGGCATCGTCGTTCCGCAGGAATATTCATCGGCGCCGTTTGCCTACGACGCCACGCAGCACGTCTGGAGCTCGACCGGTGCGGTCGTCAATGTTCCGGCGATGCTGATTGTCGTCGCGGTTACGGCGCTCCTGGTGATCGGGGCGCGTGAATCCGCCCGCGTCAACAATGTCATCGTCGTCATCAAGCTCGTCATCATCTTCCTGTTCATCGCCGCCGCGGGGCGTTACGTCAGCACGTCGCATTGGGTTACGGCGGCGAATCCGGCGGGCGATTTCATTCCGCCCAATCTGAAGCCCGGCGAGTTCGGATTGAGCGGCGTGCTGCGCGGCGCCGCCGTCGTGTTTTTCGCCTATATCGGCTTCGACGCGGTATCGACGGCGGCGCAGGAGGCGAATAATCCGAAGCGCGACATGCCAATCGGCATTCTCGGCTCGCTCGTCGTCTGCACGCTGCTCTATGTCGCGGTCGGCTTCGTGCTGACCGGCATCGTCTCCTATGACAAGCTCAATGTCGCCGACCCGATCGCCGTCGGCATCGACGCGATCGGCCTGTCCTGGCTGGCGCCTTTCATCAAATTCGGCATCGTGCTCGGCCTCACCTCGGTCATCCTGGTGATGATGCTCGGCCAGCCGCGCATTCTTTATTCGATGGCCAATGATGGCTTGCTGCCACCGGTCGCCGCCAAGGTTCACCCCCGTTTCCGCACGCCCTACATCACCACGATCCTGACCGGGGCCGTCGTCATGGTCTTTGCGGGCCTGTTTCCGATCGGGCTTGTCGGCGAACTGGTCAGTATCGGGACGTTGTCCGCCTTTGCCATCGTCTGTCTCGGCGTATTAGCGCTGCGTATTGCACAGCCCGAACTGCATCGCCCGTTCAAGACGCCGGCTGTCTATGTGGTCGCCCCGCTCGGCGCGCTTTCGGCGATCTTTCTCATGTTCGGCCTGCCGTTCGACACCTGGTTGCGGCTTCTGGTGTGGCTCGTCGTCGGGCTCGTCGTTTATGCGCTCTACGGCATGCACCACAGTCACGCGCGCAACAAAGCCGCTGCGCAGGCATGACAAAATCCATGCCGGCGTGCTAGCACGGCATTGTTTCGCGCGTGGGCGATTTGCGCCGAGGTCGTCGCAAATCGGGTCCGGCTAAATCAGGTTTCGCGATGGATTCGATCTTCGTCACCCATAAGACCGCGGACGCAATTCCGATCTGGTTCGTCACCGCGACGAACTATAAGGACGTGCGCAAGATGATCGGCGCCGAGGCGCGGGCCTTTGCCGATGCCGCGGGGTTTGAGCCGAAAAGCGGCCGCTATCTGCCGCTGCCGGGCAAGGGCGACGACGAAGCCCATCTCGGCGGCGTTCTGTTCGGGCTCGAGGGCGACGACGAGACCAAAGACCCGTTCCTGCCCGGCCGCCTGGCGCAGCATTTGCCCGACGGCGTCTATCGCTTCGCCAACGAGCCGCACGATGCACGGCTTGCGGCGCTCGCTGTCGCGCTCGGCTCCTATCGCTTCACCCGCTACCGCAAGGCCGAGGCGCACGCGATCAAGCTCGATCTGCCGCAGAGCGTCGATCGCGAGGAACTGCAGCATGCGGTCGAGGCCGTGGCCTTGGCGCGCGATCTCATCAATACGCCGGCCAACGATATGGGCCCGGCGCAGCTCGAACAGGCCGCGCGCAAAGTCGCGGCGCGGCACAATGCCAGCATCACCGCGATCATCGGCGACGAGCTTCTGGACAAGAATTTTCCGCTCATTCACGCCGTCGGCCGCGCCGCTGCCGGCGAGCCGCGGTTGATCGACATGCTGTGGGGCGACGTCAAGCATCCGCATGTGACGCTGGTCGGCAAAGGTGTTTGTTTCGATACCGGCGGCCTCGACATCAAGCCCGACTCGTCCATGCTCAATATGAAGAAGGACATGGGCGGGGCGGCGACAGCTTTGGCGCTCGCGCACATGATCATGTCGCGCAAGCTGAAACTGCGGCTGCGCGTGCTCATTCCGGCGGTGGAGAATTCGATCGCCGGCGGCAGCTTCCGTCCGCGCGACATTTACACGTCGCGCAAGGGCATCACGGTCGAAATCGGCAATACCGATGCCGAAGGCCGTCTGGTCCTTGCCGACGCGCTTGCGCTTGCCGGCGAGGACAAGCCGGAGCTGATCGCCGATTTCGCGACGCTCACCGGCGCGGCGCGGGTCGCGCTCGGGCCCGACCTGCCGGCCTTCTTCACCGACGACGATGCGCTCGCCGGCGATCTGATGGGTTATGCCGCGGCCGAGAACGATCCGGTATGGCGGCTGCCGCTGTGGCGGCCTTACGAGTCGATGCTGGAGTTGAAAGTTGCCGACACCAATAATGTCGGCGGCAGCCAGGGCGGCGCCATTACCGCGGCTCTATTCATGCGCCGCTTCGTCACCGCGAAGTCGTGGCTGCATTTCGACCTGTTCGCCTGGAACGGCTCAGCCAAAGCCGGCCGGCCGGAGGGCGGCGAGTTGCAAGCGGCGCGCGCGCTCTATGCGCTGCTTGTCGCGCGCTACGGCTGACGATGCCAGCCTTCGATCCCCGCGTCACCCCGGCGCGCGCCGACCTTGCCGCCAAGCATCTTGAAGGCAAAGTGACCGCGGCGCGTTTTGCGCAAGGCCGCGTCATGGAAGTGATCGAGCCGCAAGCGCCGCTGCGCCGCGCGCCGCGGCCCGATACGCCGCTCGATACCGAGGCGCTCAAGGGCGAGCGCGTCACCATCTACGACAGCGATGCCGAAGGGTATTCCTGGGGTCAGCTCGCGGCCGACAATTATGTCGGCTGGCTGCCGAGCAATGCGCTGGCACCCGCGGGTCGCGCGCCCACGCACAAGGTTGCAGCGCTGCGGACCTTTGCCTTTCCCGGACCGTCGATCAAGCTGCCGCCGGTCGAAGCGCTGCCGCTCGGCGCGACGCTTGCGGTCGTGCGCTTTGCCGAACGCATGGCGGTGACCGCAAGCGGTGCTTATGTGCCGGCGGCGCATCTTGTGCCGCTCGGCGAATTCGAAAAGGATTTTGTCGCGGTCGCGGAACGCTTTCTCGGCGTGCCCTATCTGTGGGGCGGCAAGACCGCGCTCGGGCTCGATTGTTCCGGCCTGGTGCAGACCTCGCTCACCGCGTGCGGAATTGCCTGTCCGCGCGACAGCGATATGCAGGAAAGAGCGCTCGGCGCGCCGGTTGCCGAGCGCGCCAGTCTCAAGCGCGGCGATCTCGTCTTCTGGAAGGGCCACGTCGCCATCATCCGCGACGCGGAAAGCCTTCTCCACGCCAATGCGTTTCACATGGCGGTTGCGATCGAGCCCTTCGCTGAGGCCATCGTCCGCATCCGCTCGGCCGGCAGCGAGGTGACTGCGGTGCGGCGGATCACTGCGGCAGTCTGAGCCCCAGCGTCTTCGCGATCCCGGCGAGCTGATCGTTCTGCTCTTTGATGTTGGCGGCGAATTCCGCCGGGCGCAGCAAGGTCATGATCTGGCCGGTATCGGTGAGCCTTTGGCCGATGATCGGATCGTGCTCGGCAATATCGCGAAAATCAGCGGCGATGCTTTCGCGCTCGCTGTCGGGCATTTCCTTGGGTCCATAAAGTCCGCCCGCGGTCTCCATGGTCAATTGCGGATAGCCGGCCTCTGCCGCAGTCGGAATGTCCGGCGCGGTCAGTGCGCGTTTCTTGCTGGTCACCAATAGAACCTTGATGCGGCCGGTCTGCAGCATGGACTGCACGGCGGCGAGCGAACTCGAGAGCACCTGGATGCGGCTTTCGGACAGATCGCCCGGCGCCTGCATAATGTCGCGATAGGGCACGCGCGTGATCTGCAGGTTCATGTGCTTGATGAAGCCGAAGATCAGAAAATCCGAATTTCCGGTCGCCGCGGCGGCATTGAGCTTGCCCGGCTGCGCGCGGGCGAGCGCCACGAGTTGGTCCATCGTATTGACGTTCATCGCCGTGGGCACCGAGATCGCGAGCACGGTGACATAGACGCCGGCGATCGGGGCGATATCGTTCAGCGTGTAAGGCGGCGCCTCCTGGTCGTAAAGATGGACGAGAAACGCTGCCGCCGGACCGAAGAACAGCGTGTGGTCGTCGTAGGCGTCGACAAAGACCTTGAGCGCCACCAGGCCGTCGCCGCCGGGACGGTTCTCGACGATCACCGGTTTGCCCCAGCGTGCGGTCAAGCGATCCGCGAACAAGCGCGCGGTGGTGTCGGTGGCGCTGCCGGGGCCGAACGGCAGGATCAGCCGCACCGTATGTGCCGGATAAGCTTGCTGAGCTTGCGCGAAACCGATGACCGGCGACGTGCACAGCAAAGCCGCAGCAAATGCCAGAGCCGTGACGATGTCCCGCCGGCGCATCGGCTTCCTCCCCAAAAAATTTTATAATTGGCGGCAGACTAGCACATCGCCGCCGATTTGGGGATATCCCGGCGCGCGGGCGCAGGCTTCGTTTCAATGCGGCAAAGTCTGATAGCCCGCGATCAAGAGCTCGACCGCGATCAGGATGACGATAATCATCTCCAGGCGGAACGAACGCTTGGTGTCGAGAATATCGGTCAAGACCTGCGCCGTTTCCGCAATCACCGAAAGCTTGCGCAGCAGCGCATCGGCGCGCTCTCGCAACTCGTATTCGTCTTCGAGCCGCGCATAGAGGCGCTCGAGGTCGGGCCGGTCCCATAGTACGTCCGGCTTGTCGCTCACGGCGACGCGGCCGGCGACCCGCTGCTGGACCAGAAGCGCGTTACCGATCTGCTTGAATATGGTGCGGCGCCCGGCGCTGGCGCGGCCTTTCTCGGCCAATTGCCGTGCGAACGGCTCGACCTGATCGAAGACCGCGGCGACTTCGCGTTCGTCGCGCGCCAGAACGACGCTCTTCGACAAAGCGTCGGCAATCACAATAAGGCTGCCTGGTGTGATCGCCTTCATCACGATCGGGCCGCCCGGCATGATTTGGTCGTCTCTGTCGGGCGTCAGATTGATCGTGACCGATTCCTCCTCCTGCGGCTGCACGGGGCGGATCAGGCGCGGCTTGAGGCCTCGCAGGACCTCGTCTTCCTCCTCGGGCGAGAGCCCGATCATCACCGCGACGCCGTAGCGGAACAGCGTCACGAAGCCGTCTTTGCCGAATTTGTAGGTCAGCGGGATCGTCGCGACGACGTGATCGTGCTCGAGTTGCGACGTATCGATACGGTCGCTCAGCAGGATGGCGCGCCCGCGTTTGCGCAGAGCGGCTGTCGTCGCCGCTGCCGTTGCAGCGGTTGTCGCCGCCGGCGTTACCGCCGGTTTCTCGAGTTGCTGGGTGTCGGTCATCGTGAGCATGGTACCGCCTGTCCAGCATAGATATGTGCTCCAGAGTGAAATTACTCCGGAATGAGCAATTGTCGCTCTAGCGTTTTGATTGAACACGATCTTTTCGGAAAGCCGATCCCCGTCCCCGGATCGAGTCCGAGGGCAGGCTTCTCCGAATCATGCTCTAGGGGGCGGTTTCGAGCCGCCCCGGATGCTGCCCCGCGCGCTGCGGCAACATGATGATACAGGCGATAATGAAAACGCCTATGACAGCGGTGGCGATAGGCCGGCTCAGAGCAAGTCCGCCATCGCTCACCGGCTTGTCGAGGAAGTCGCCGACGGTGGCGCCGAGCGGCCGTGTCAGGATGAAGGCCGCCCAGAATAGAAAAACGCGTGACATATTCGTCATGAAGTAGAGCGCGACGAGCGCCGCCAATCCGGCGGCGAATAGAAGCGCGCCGCCATCATAACCAAGCCCCGTATCGTCGGCGGTCCAATCGCCAAGCGCGGTGCCGAGCGTCTGCGAGAAAGTGATGGCGAGCCAATAGAACGCTTCGACCTTCGGCGTGCTGACGGTGGCGACCGAGACCGAGCCGAGTGACCAATACCAGGCGCCGAGCGTTGCGATCACGCAAGCCAGTAGCAGCAGCGAGCCGCCGGCATAACCGATGCCGAGTGAACGATCGGCAAAATCGGCCATCGTCGTCCCGGCGGTCGTCGAGGCGATGATGGTCGCCCAATAGAGCAGCGGATGAAATTTTTTCGCTGCGATCTGGAGAACGACCAAGACGACCAGCAGCGAGAGAAACAGCGCGGTGCCGGCGAGGTAACCCCAATTGAGCGTCATGGTCACAGTGTCGCCGCCGGTTTCGCCGAGCGTCGTCGCCGCAATCTTGATGATCCAGAAGACGAGCGTGACTTCGGGAACCTTGCTCGCAGTCTGTAAATTTGTCTCTGCCATCCGATGCTCGCCGGCTTGCAAAAATTTCGCGCGCAAAATCGTTGCGCGCTGCCTTTCGCAGTTAGGCAATGTCCGGCGAAATGTAAAGCCGAGCGGGCGCAGATTGGAGAGGTTCAAATCGGCGTTCGGAAAAACAGCGCTATCGCGCTTTCTCAGCTATGCGCAGAATATAGATCAGCACTTCGGCAACGGCGCGGTAGAGCTCGACCGGAATCTCCTGATCGATCTTGAGACATGACAGCGCCACCGCCAGCTCCGGCTTGTGCGTGATCGGCACATCGTTTTGTTCGGCGAGTTCGACGATGCGGCGCGCCAGCTCGCCGCGGCCGATGGCGGTGACCCGCGGTGTGCCGGGCTTCTCATATTCGAGGGCGACGGCCAGCGCCGTCTTGCCGTCGCTCATGAAGCCTGATCCAGAAACATACCCGGCGCAGGCGCATTGAGGCCTGACGGCGCTGCGGTCGCGGGACTGCCGGCGAGGCAACGCAATTCGCCGGGCTCGATCGCGGCCTTGCGCAGCCCGGCATCGAGCAGCGGTAATCCCGCCGCCAGGAGTTCGGCACTTTGCGGGCGTTCGGCCTTGAGCATCACCGAGGCGCGCTCGCCATTGAGCGCGATGCGCACATGCACGGGGCCGATCGCGGCGAGATCGATCGAGAAGGTCGCATGCCAGGCGAACTGGGGACTGTCGGAGCCGCGGGCGTAGCCGTCGCGCTCGATCGTCAGGGGCGCGATGGCGGTGCCGAATGCCGTCGCGACCGGAATCTCGGCCATCAGGCGCGGCGCATTGTCATTGCTGTGCGTAGCCGTCCCGGCCTGATCGGCGGGCAGTGAGGCGATGCGCAGCAGGGTTTGCCGCGCGATAGCGGCGTCGGTTTGTGAAAGAAGATGGACGGCCTGTTCGCGCGGGGAGGCCGTCGCCGTGAGTGAGGGCGGCGCGGGCGCCTGCGGTACGTTCGGCGCGCCGCGATAAGGCGGCATCGGCGCATTGGCGCGCGCCGGTGCCTGTGGCACGTCAGGTTTTGGCGACGATGCTGTCGCCACGTCCGGAGCCGCTGCTGGGGAAGGAAGATGCGCAGCTGTCTCGCGCACGAGAGTCGCCGTTGCGAGCGAGGGCAGCGTGAGCGCCGGCGCCGCGCTGGGAAAATTCGGCAAGGCGCGATAGGTCGGCATTGACGCGTTGGGGCGCGTCGGCGTCTGCGGTGTCGCTGGATTTGAGGGCGCTGGTGCTGTCTTGGCATCCGGTTGCTGGTCCAGCGAGGCCTTCAAGGCTTGGCGCAAGCCGACAAGGGCGGTTGCGAGATCGGCGCCCGCAGTCGTCGATGCCGGCGCGTCGGTCGCCGGCGGAACGCCCGCGAAGCCCGCGCGCATCAATGCCGTCTCGACATCATCGGCGGTGACGTTCCGGCCGGATGGGATCACGAAGCGCATCGCCAGCAGAAGCCTTGCCGCATCCAACACCGGAGCTGTCAGCGACGGCGCCGGTGCGGCGACGGCGGCTTCGACATCGGCGTAAAGCGTTGCGAGGCTTCCCTGTGTCGCGGCCGCGCTGCGCACGATCGCTGTCGCAGTCGACACGGCAGCCGGCGGGGGTGGCGTTGCCGCCCGCGCTGTCGCGCCCGGCTGATTTGTAATCTCGGCCGTTTCGGTTGGCGCTGAGTTGCCGGCGGCCGCTGTCGTCAAAGACGCCGTGGTTGCCGGTGCCGTATTCGCGACGGCCGGCGTGGGATCGGGTTCGTCCGAAACGTCCGTCTGTTGCGCGGGGGCTGGACGCGGACCGTCGGCAACGGGGGTGATCACGATCGCCGGCTGCTGCGCCGTGCCCTGCACCGCTATGGTGACTGGCGTTCCGGCCGGCAATTGCACATCTGCCGCGACGTCGAGCAGGCCCGACGGCGTCTGTAAGCGCAGCGTCGTGTCGTTGAGGAGGGCGATGACGGTTCCGCTCACCAATCGACCGATCATCTGGCCAAGCATTTGGCTCAGCTCCAGTTGCACCGGCGCCGTCGGCGCGCTCGACGCGGCGGCGGGAAGTTGCGGTGTGGCGATCGGCGTCATCGCGGCCGATCTTAAGAGCTGCGCGTAAAGGAGCTGTTAACTAAAATGCGCCGGCTACGGTCGGCAGCTTGGATGCGAATGGGACTGCCCTCATTCGCCCGACATCAGCTTCTCGTTCTCGCGGCCGCTCGGCTCGCGCCGGTGAAACATAGGAGCGTTGCGACAGCCGAGAAGGCTGCCAAGGCGGCTGCTCTTGCCGGTCCTTGCATCGAGCGGAAGCCGTCGCCTTCACGCAGATCCTCGCCGCCGCAGTTGTCTGCTCTGTTGGGTGCGTGGTCCTTGGCGCGCACATAGATGCCGTGGCCGCCGCCCCAGACAATCGGAGCGTTCCCCGGCAATAGCGGTCCGCCGATCCGGGTCACCCCATAAGGGCCGAAGCCAAGGATCAGGAAAATCAGAATCACCGGATTGAACCCGAAATAGACGCCGGCAATCATCGCCGTGGCAATGAGCGCGATCACGGCAAATAAAAGCCTCAGCATCTGCGCCTCCCGGCCATGCGCGAATGGCTGATCACATTCGTCGATGCGAAGGACGCCCGGTTCAGTATCATGACCATCCCGCTGGTCTAGCTGGCGCCGGTCCACTACCATTCGCCGCCAATCATCAAGGATGGAAACGCCGTAATGCCGGGACGGGTCGAGGGAAAAGTCGCCATGGTCGTGGGCGCGGGCTGCATCGGGCCCGGCTGGGGTAACGGCCGCGCCGCCGCGGTGTTGTTCGCGCGCGAAGGCGCCAAAGTCTTCGCCGTGGACAAGGACGCGGATTCCATGAAGGAGACGGTCGAGCACGTCGGCAATGACGGCGAAATCTCGACTTATGTCTGCGACGTGCTCGACGATGCGCAGGTTGCGGCGATGACGCAGGCCTGCCGCGATCAATTCGGCGGCAATATCGATATCCTCCTCAACAATGTCGGCGGCTCGGCGGCGGGCGGCGCCGCCGAAATGTCGGAAGAGGTTTTCGACAAGCAGATCGACTACAATCTCAAGAGCGTGTTTCTGTCCTGCCGCCACGTCATTCCAGTCATGGTCGGGCAAAACGGCGGCGCCATCGTCAATACCTCGTCGAGCTCCGGCATCCGCTTTACCGGTTCGCCGCAGATCGGCTATGCCGCGTCCAAGGCCGCGGTGATCCAGTTCTCGCGCGTCACCGCCGTGCAATATGCCAGCGCCGGCATTCGCGTGAACACCGTGGTGCCGGGACAGATGCACACGCCAATGGTCGAAGCGCGGCTTGCCAAGCAGCGCACCGGCGGCGACATCGGGTCCCTGCTCAAATCGCGCGTGGCGCGCATTCCGCTCGGCTTTATGGGCGACGGCCGCGACACCGCCAATGCCGTGCTGTTTCTCGCCTCCGACGAAGCCCGCTTCATCACCGGAACCGAAATCGTCGTTGACGGCGGCATGACCGTCCGCTGCGACTAGTCTTCCGTTTTCTCAGACGCGATGCGGCGTGAGCCGCAAGGAAAGATATCAAGGAACCTTAGAATGGCCATCCGCGCCGACGATCTGACGCCGACCATCTTGCCGCCGGATCCAAATCCGAAAAAGCCGAGCATCACGCTGCCGCCGCTCGCCTGCAACTCGCATTTCCATGTCTTCGGGCCGCACGCCAAATTTCCCTATGCGCCGAACCGGCCGTTCACGCCGACCGACGCGCCCAAGGAAGATCTGTTTCGCTTGCACGACTTCCTCGGCTTTCAGCGTGGTGTGTTCGTGCAATCGACCTGCCATGGCAGTGATCATGCGGCGCTGGTCGATCTGCTCGCGGCCGGCAAAGGGCGCTATCGCGGCGTTGCGTTGTTAGAGCCAACGATGCAGCCGGACGAGATCGAGCGCCTCGACGACGCCGGCGTGCGAGGGTTGCGGCTGCATTTTTACTTTGCGCATCTCGGGCAGGCGCGGCCGCGTGAAGATATGCTGAAAATGATCGCGCTCGCCGAGCCGTATGGCTGGCACGTCGCTATTCATTGCGGCGGCAACGGCATTGTCGAGCTCTACGAATTCATCCGTTCCATCGACGCGCCGGTGGTCATCGACCATATCGCTCGCGTCGATGTCGGCGAGGGGCTGCGCGGCAAGGCGTTTTCGACGCTGCGGCGGCTGCTCGATACCGGCAACGTCTGGGTGAAACTGTCCGGCACGGACCGCATCACCAAGCAGCCTTATCCCTATGCCGACGCCGTGCCGTTCGCGCGCGATCTCGCCAAGCATGCGCCGGAACGGGTGGTCTGGGGCACCGACTGGCCGCATCCCAACCACAAAGCGATACCGAACGATGGCGAACTGGTCGATCTCATCGCCGAGATCGCGCCCGACGAAAAAACCCGCCGCCTCATGCTGGTCGATAATCCGACGAAGCTGTTCGGATTCTAGAGCATGATCCCGAATGGAGACCGGGTTCTCGGAAAAGATCATGCGCAAACGAAAATCTCTATCGAAGAGCCGCCGATGACCAAGAGTACGCTTGGCAAGCTTGCCAGCGATGCATTCGGCATGCTGGAGCTTCCGGCATTGCCGAAAGACGTGCTGGATGGCTATCGCGCTCTGCCGGATCGCACCGGCATCGTCTCGGACGCGATGGACGAGCTTGGCATTGTCGGCGCCGTGCCGGCGGCGCTGCTTACGCCGCGTGATCCCGCGGCGCGGCTGGTCGGCCGGGCGCTCACGGTGCGCAACGTGGCGGCGACGGCGCCGGTCCCCGACAAGGTCAAAGCCGGCGTCTCAGGCCTGGGCGAAATCGAGGCGCATAATCTCGCCGAGCCCGGCGACGTGATCGTGCTGCAGGGCGTCGATCTCTGCTCCAATCTCGGCGGCATTTCGGCGACCATCGGCCGTCGGCAAGGGGAGCTCGGCGCCATTGTCGACGGCGGCGTGCGCGATATCGAGCATTCGCGCGGCATCGGCTACGCCATCTGGTCGAAGAGCGTGAGCCCGATCACCGGCAAATGGCGAGTCGAAACCGTTGCCATCAACAAGCCGGTGACGATCTGCGGCATTACGGTGAGCCCCGGCGATCTCGTGCTCGCCGACGAAACCGGCGTCTGCTTCATTCCGCGCGCACGGGCGGCCGAAGTGCTCGCTCGCGCGCAGCGCAATGTCGCGGCGGAAAAACTGCGCGAGGAAAAGATCGCCTCTGGCGCGCCGGTGCCGGAATTGTTCAGTAAAGCGCGATAGCGCGCTTCACTCTCCGGTGATCCCGAGCGTCTTGATCGTCTCGGGCCACTGCGCCCAGTCCCTCTTCAGCCGCGCCTCGAAGGCGTCGTGGCCGAGCGTGCCGTGCATGCCGAGGTCGGCGAAACGCTGCTTCACTGTCGGCGTGGCGACGACGGCAAGGAGCGCCTGTTCGAGCTTGTCGCGAACCGCCGTCGGCGTTCCGGCCGGCACGAAGGCGCCGTACCAGCTTTCCATCACCACGTTCGGTAAACCAAGTTCCTTGGTCGTCGGCAGATCGGGCAACAGCGGCGTGCGCTCCGCGGCGAACAGCGCGACTGGCGTCACGGTGCCCGCCTTCACCAGCGGCAGCAGCACCGGCAGATCGGCATTGAGCATATCGACATGGCCGCCGAGGAGATCGTTGATCGCGGGCGCGGCGCCGCGATAGGGCACATGAGCAATTTTTACATCTGCGGCTTTGTTGAGCATTTCGACCGCGATGTTCATCGTCGTGCCCGGTCCCGCCGAGCCATAAGTGAGCTTCTGCGCCTTGGCCTTGGCGATCAGGTCTTTCATGGTGCCGACGCCGAGCTCGTGGTTCACCACCAGCAAAGACGGCATGGTGGCGACCATCACCACCGCCACGAAAGATTTCACTGGATCGTAGGTCGTCGGCGGCTTGAGAATCGGGCTCAGGATCTGCGAGCCCATGCTGGCGAGCAGGATCGTATCGCCGTCGGGCGGCGCATGCGCCACCAGTTCAGAGCCGATGGCGCCGCCGGCACCGCCGCGGTCGTCGACGATCACGTCGGCCTTCAGTTGCGCGGCGAGTTCGGGCGTGAGGATACGCGCCAATTGATCGACCGGGCCGCCGGCGGCGAACGGCACGACGATCTTGACGGTTTCGGCGAAAGCCGGTGTTGCCAGCACGAGCAGCGCACAGCCGCACAAGCTCGCAAGCGAGCTGCGTAAGCGTTCCATCCCTGACTCCTGCGGCGCTTGGTGCCGCCGCTTATTGCGCCGATTGCTATTGAGCTACGATGCCCTCGGGCGCGGTTTCAAGCTTGAAGGCGGCCGCGAACAGCGCGCGGGTGTATTCGGTCTTTGGATTGCGAAACAGTTCGGCGGCGTCGCCGCTCTCGACAACGAGGCCGGAGCGCATGACCATGAGCCGGCTCGCCAGCGCCGCGACCACGCGCAGATCGTGCGAAATGAACAGATAAGTGAGATTGTGCCGCTTCTGCAAGTCGCGCAACAGATCGACCATCTGCGCCTGGATCACCATGTCGAGCGCGCTGGTCGGCTCGTCGAGCACAATGAAGCTCGGCTCGAGCACAAGTGCGCGCGCGATGGCGATGCGCTGGCGCTGGCCGCCGGAAAATTCATGCGGGAAACGAAAGCGCGTGTCGGGCTTGAGGCCGACATCCTCGAGCGCCTTGATGATGCGCTCGTCGCACTGTTTCGCTGTCAGGCGCGGATGGTGGACCCACAGGCCTTCCTTGATGATGTCGGCGACCGACATGCGCGGCGACAGCGAGCCGTAGGGGTCCTGGAAAACGATCTGCATGTTGCGCCGGTAGGGGCGCATTTCCTTGAATGTAAGGCCCTGCAGATTATTGCCCATGAAGGCGATCCCGCCTTCGGATGAGATCAGCCGCAGGATGGCGCGGCCGAGCGTCGATTTTCCGGAGCCGGATTCGCCGACCACGCCGAGCGTCTCGCCTTGGCGGAGCGAGATGGTCAGCCCGTCGCAGGCTTTGACGTGGCCGACGGTCTTGCGCATCAGGCCGCGCAGGATCGGGAACCAGACCTTGAGCTGCTCGGTGTCGAGCACAACCGGTGCGTTGGGTTGCGGCGGCGCCGGATCGGGCTTGGGCTCGGCGGCAAGCAGCGCTTTGGTGTACGGATGCTGCGGGTCGGAGAACACCTCGTCGACGGTGCCGGCCTCGACAATCTTGCCGTCCTTCATCACGCAGACGTTCTGCGCGATCTTGCGCACGATGCCGAGATCGTGGGTGATGAACAAAAGCGACATTTTCAGCCGCTTCTGGATGTCTTTCAGGAGCGCAATGATCTGCGCCTGCACGGTGACGTCGAGCGCGGTCGTCGGCTCGTCGGCGATGAGGAGATCGGGCTCGTTAGCGAGCGCCATGGCGATCATCACGCGCTGACGCTGGCCGCCGGAGAGCTGATGCGGATAGCTTTTGAGCCGCGTCTCTGGTTCGGGAATGCCCACTTGTGTCAGCACTTCGAGCGTGCGCTCGCGCGCCGCGGCGCCGGTGAGGCCGCGATGCAGCAGAAGAATTTCGCCGATCTGTTTTTCAATGGTGTGCAGCGGATTGAGCGACGTCATCGGCTCCTGGAACACGATGGTGATGTCGTCGCCGCGCACCTGCCGCATCTGCTTTTCGGAATATTTGAGAATGTCCTTGCCGTGGAACACCACGCTGCCCGACGGGTGGTGCGCCGCCGGATAGGGCAGGAGTTTGAGGATCGACAGCGCGGTTACCGATTTGCCGGACCCGGATTCGCCGACCAGCGCCAGGCATTCGCCCTTGACGATGTTGAACGAGACGCGATCGACCGCCAGCGTCTCGCGCCCGCTGGAGCGGAACGCGACCGAGAGGTCTGTGACCGAGAGGCAGAGATCGTCACTCATATAAACGTCTTCCGCGGATCGAATGCATCGCGCACCGCTTCGCCGATGAAGATCAAAAGCGACAGCATCAGTGCGACGGTGAAGAAGCCGGTGAGGCCGAGCCATGGCGCCTGCACGTTGGCTTTGGCTTGCGACAATAGTTCGCCGAGCGAAGGCGAGCCCGGCGGCAACCCGAAACCAAGAAAGTCGAGCGCGGTCAGCGTCATCACCGACGACGACATGATGAAGGGCAGGAAGGTCATCGTCGCCACCATGGCGTTCGGCAGCAAATGGCGGAACATGATGACCTTGTTGGACACGCCGAGTGCGCGCGCCGCCTGGATATATTCGAAATTGCGGCCGCGCAGGAATTCGGCGCGCACCAGGCTCACCAAGCGCACCCAGGAGAACAAAAGCAGGATGCCGAGCAGCACAAAAAAGCCCGGCACCAGCACCGAAGAAATGATCAACAGCAGATAAAGCTCCGGTACCGAGGTCCAGATTTCGATGAAGCGCTGGAACAGCAAGTCGGTCCAGCCACCGAAATAGCCCTGCACCGCGCCGGCCGCGATACCGATGATCGAAGATACGATAGTCAGCACGAGGCCGAACAGGACCGAGATGCGAAAACCGTAGATCAGCCGCGCCAGCACATCGCGGCCCTGGTCGTCGGTGCCGAACCAGTTCATTTCCAGATTGCCGCATTGCGCATAGCCGTTCTTGGCGGCGAAATCGCAATCGGCCTTGGTCAGCATCCAGGTCGGCTTCGATGGAAAGGCCGACGGCGGCCGGTCATTGATAGTCTTGTAGGAGAAATGCACCGGCGGCCAGATTTCGATGGCATTGTGCTCGGTGAGATATTTTTGCGTGTAGGGATCGCGATAATCGGCGGCGGTGCCGAGATCGTCGCCGAAATCGGTGTCGGGATAGGTGAAGAAGATCGGGAAATAGCTCTTGCCGTCGACGTGGATATAGACCGGCTTGTCGTTGGCGATGAATTCCGCGAACAGGGTGACAAAGAACAGGACGAGGAAAATCCACAGCGACCAATAACCGCGCTTATTGGCTTTGAAATTCCCCCAGCGCCGCGCGTTGAGCGGCGACAGTGCAAGATTGCCCGGCAGCCAAGGCAGGCCGAGTGGACCTGCCGGCTCGATATCCGGCGTGAATTCCGGAGTCCCGGCCTTGGTGGTTTCGCGGGGAAGCCTGGGTTCGCTTGGAAGTGTTTTGGCGTCCACCTCACACCTCCCGGGTCTCGAAATCGATGCGCGGATCGATCCAGGTATAGGTGAGGTCGGAAACCAAATTCACGACCAGTCCGACAAGTGCGAAAATATAGAGATTGGCGAACACGACCGGATAGTCGCGGTTGAGCACGCTCTCGAAGCTCAAAAGCCCAAGCCCGTCGAGCGAGAAGATCGTTTCGATCAAGAGCGCGCCGGCGAAGAAAGCCGACACGAAGGCCGCCGGAAATCCGGCGATGACGATGAGCATGGCGTTGCGGAAAATGTGGCCATACAGCACCTGCCGCTCAGAGCACCCCTTGGCGCGCGCGGTCAGCACATATTGCTTGCGCAATTCCTCGAGAAACGAGTTCTTGGTGAGCAGCGTCATGGTGGCGAAGGATGCCAGCCCCATCGAAACGATCGGCAGGGTGAGATGCCAGAAATAATCGGCGATCTTGTGATACCAGGTGAATTGCGACCAGCCGTCGGATACCAGTCCGCGCAGCGGAAAGATCTGAAAGAACGAGCCGCCGGCGAACAAGACGATGAGCAGAATGGCAAACAGAAATCCCGGAATGGCGTAGCCGATGATGATGATGCCAGACGTCCACACGTCGAACGGCGAGCCGTCCTTCACCGCCTTGCGGATGCCGAGCGGGATCGAGATCAGATAACTCAATAGCGTCATCCAGACGCCGAGCGAGATCGAGACCGGCAGTTTCTCCTTGATGAGCTGAACGACGGTGACGTCGCGGAAATAGCTCTTGCCGAAATCGAAACGCGCATAGTTCCAGAGCATCTGGAAAAAGCGCACATAAGCCGGCTTGTCGAAGCCGAACTGCTTTTCCAGGCTCTTGATGAATTCGGGGTCGAGACCCTGCGCGCCGCGATATTTGGAATTGAGGTCCATCTGGGCGGCGCTGTTGGCGCCTTGGGCGCCGAAGTCGCCGGAGGAGCCGGAGATGCGCGACGTTGCGCCGGTGTCGCGGCCGGAGAGCTGAGAGATCACGCGTTCCACCGGACCGCCCGGCGCGAATTGAATGACGGTGAAGGACACCAGCATGATCCCAAAGATGGTGGGAATCATGAACAGAAGACGGCGAAGGATGTAGGCGGTCATTCTCGATAGGGCCCGTTGTTTTCGGCTTATCGGGCGGCAGGGACGGCGCCGACCCAGTTTAACAGTCTTAGTGACGCTTTTGCGTCGTTATCCGGCTCCCTCACAGTCCTTGCCCAGGCCTTGCCCGTGACATTGACACAGGTCAAGTGGGCGTTGGTCAAGCTGGCGGGTCAATCGCCAAGCGGCTCAGCCGGCGCGGCCGCTTTTTGCCGCCTTTTTCGGGTCGTACCACCAAGTGTCGGGAATGCCGCGGAAATAGCGTGGTTGCGCCGGCGGCCGGCCGAACGTGTCCCAATAGGCGATCCAGTGCGACGCCTTGTACCACTGCGGAATCCAATATCGGCCGGAGCGGATCACGCGGTCGAGCGCGCGGCAGGCCGTGGTGAGGTCGGGCCGCGAGGATGCGCTGATAATGGCGTCGATCAGCGCGTCCACGGCCGGGTCAGAAATGCCGGCGAGATTGTTCGAGCCCTTCAGCGTGGCTGCCTGCGACGAAAAATAGGAGCGCAGCGAATCCCCTGGTGTCGAGGAGAAGCCGAACCGGTCGATGGTGATGTCGAAGTCGAAGCCGTCGCGCCGCCCCTGATATTGCACCGGATCGACGATGCGCAATGTGGCGTCGATGCCCAACGCTCCGAGATTTCTGATGAGCGGGCTGTGATGCGGCTCGAAATTCGGCTCATCGATCAAAAACTCGATCGTGATTGGCTGGCCGTTCGGCAAGACGCGTTTGCCGTTCTGCAGCGCGCAGCCGGCATCTTGCAGAAGCCGTGCCGCCTTGTGCAGCAGCGTGCGGTCCTGGCCCGACCCGTCGGAGACCGGCGGCATATAGGGTTCGCCGAAAACCTCCTCGGGCAGATCTGAGCGGAACGGTTCGAGCAGAGCGATTTCTTCGGCGCTGGGCTTGCCTTGCGCCATCATCTCGGAATTCTGAAACACCGAGACGGTGCGCTCATAGGCGCCATACATGACGTTCTTGTTGGTCCATTCGAAGTCGAACGCGTTGTTGAGCGCCTCGCGCAGGCGCGGATCGGAAAATTGCGGCCGCCGCGTGTTGATGAACCAGCCTTGGGCACCCGACGGCGTATCATCAGGCAGCACGTCTTTCTTGACGCGGCCGTCTTTGATCGCCGGGAAATCGTAGCGCGTCGCCCAGATGCGCGAGGTGAACTCTTCGTGGAACAGATAAGTCCCGGCGGTGAAGCCTTCAAAGGCGACGTCGCGGTCGCGATAATATTCGAAGCGTACGATGTCGAAATTGCTCTGGCCGCGCGCGACGGGCAAATCCGCGCCCCACCAATCCTTGACGCGATTATATTCGATGTAGCGCCCCGGCTCGAAACGACCGACCTGGTAAGCACCTGAACCGAGCGGAATGTCGAGCGTGGATTCGTCGAATGGCTTGGTCGCGTAATAGGCGCGCGAGAAGATCGGCAGCCCCGCAACGAACAGCGGCACGTCGCGGCCGCGCTTGGCCGCAAAGCTCGCAGTGACGGTTCCATCGTCGTCGGCCTTGGCGCCGATAAAGTCGCGCAGCGACTGGCTGATGATCGGGTGGCCTTTGGCTTTGAGAATATTCAGTGAGAAGGCGACATCTTCCGCGGTGAGCGGGGTGCCGTCATGAAATTTCGCCTGCGGCCGCATCACGAATTGATAGGTGAGACCGTCCGCTGATCGCCGCACCGTTTGTGCCGCGAGCCCATACATCGCGTCCGGCTCGTCGCCGCAATGCGCCATGAGCGTCGCAAAGGTCAGATCCATGCCTTGCGCGGCGTCGCCTTTGAGGATGAAGCTGTTGAGCGAATTGAAGGTGAGAAAATTCTGATTGTAGGCGCGGTCGGGGCCCACCTGCGAAAACGTGCCGCCCTTGGGCGCGGTGGGATCGACATAACGGAAGTGCGCGAAGCCGGCGGGGTAGGCGAGGTCGCCGAAGGCCGACATGCCGTGCGATTCGGCGGGCTGGTCGGCGTGCGCCGAACTAAATCCCGGTACGAAGGCGGAACTCGCCACGCCGGCGGTGAGCGAGAGCGCGCGCCGGCGCGTCATCTTGAGTGTCGGCATCATCCTCGAATCCGAAAGGGCGCGCAGTCTTCGCCGCGACCGCCCATACCGTTCAAGGACGGCTAACCCGTCTTTGCGGCTTTTTCGGCATCCCACCACCATACGGTCGGAAATGCCGAAACACCAAATCTGGGCAAAGGATCGGGGTGGCTGAAGCGATCCCAGCGCGCGACGCGCGAGTAGCTGTAGCTCCACTGCGGCACAACGTAGAAATTCCACAGCAGGATTCGATCGAGCGCTTTGACGGCGGCCTCAAGATCGGGCCGGTTCTTGGCGTAGATCACCTGGTCGATCATGGCGTCGACCGCCGGATTCTTGATCCCGCCGATATTCTCCGAGCCGGACTGATCGGCAGCCTGCGAGCCCCAATTGCCGCGCTGTTCGTTGCCCGGCGACAGCGACTCGATCCATCCATAGGTGGTGATGTCGAAGTCCCAGTTGCGCAGCCGGTTCTCGTACTGCGCCTCGTCGATGGTGCGCACGGTGGTGGTAATGCCGAGCCGGTCCAGCGACGGCTTATAGAACAAGTAAACGCGCTCAAAGTTCGGGTCCGCGGCAAGAAGTTCGACGCTGAAGGGCTCGCTGGTCTTGGCGTTGACCATTTGCTGATCGCGAATCTCGTAACCCGCTTCCTTAAACAGCCGCACCGCCTCACGCAGATTGTCGCGGATTTGCTCCGGCGTGCCGTTGACCGGGTTCTGATAGGGCTTCTTGAACAGATCGGGCGGGACCTTGTCGCGCACCGTTTCCAGAAGCTCGAGTTCGCGGCCGGTCGGCAATCCGGTGGCGGCAAGATCGGTGCCTTGAAAATAGCTGGCGATGCGGATGTAGCTGCCAAAAAACAGTTGCTTGTTCATTTCCTCGAAATTGAACACGTAATTGAATGCGCGCCGCACCCGCGGATCCTGAAATTTTTCGCGGCGAAGATTGAAGACGAAAGCCTGCATGATGCCGCGGCTGCGGATCGGAAATTCCTCTTTCACGACCCGTTTGTCGGCGATCGCCGGGAAATCGTAAGCCGTGGCCCAGTTCTTGGCGCTGTTCTCCAAGCGCCAGTCGAACGTGTCGGCCTTGAAGGCCTCAAGTGCGACGACGGTGTCACGGAAATAAGTGTATTGCAGTTCGTCGAAATTATTGACGCCGACATTAACGTTGAGGTCTTTGCCCCAGTGGTTCTTCACCCGCTCATAGTTGATATTACGGCCCGGAGTGAAATCCTTGACGCGGTAGGTGCCGCTGCCCATCGGCGGCTCGAGCGTTGTCAAAGTGACGTCGCGCTGCTTGCCGTCCTTGTCGGTGCCTTGCCACCAGGCCTTCGGCAGGACAATGAGCTGGCCGATGATCTGCGGCAGTTCGCGATTGCCCGGCGCGTCGAAGGTAAAGGTCACTTCGCGATCGCCGGTTTTTTCGGCTTTGGTGACGTGGCGGTAGTACGCCATCTTGCTTGGGCTGTTTTTCTTCCAGACCTCGAGGGAGAAAATGACGTCGTCCGGCGTCACCGGCGTGCCGTCTTGCCACTTGGCTTCAGCACGCAAGCGATAGGTCGCCGAGGAGAAATCGGCCGGAAAGCTCAAGGCCTCGGCGAGCAGGCCATATTCGCTCGAGACTTCATCAAGCGAGGCGACGGTGAGCAACTCGTAGACAATGCCGACGCCGGCGGCCAGCGAGCCTTTGACGTCTGCGATCACCGGGTTGAAATTGTCGAAGGTGCCGACGGCGCTCTGCCGCACTACACCGCCTTTCGGCGCCTTGGCATTGACGTAGTCGAATTGCTTGAAGCCGGCCGGATATTTCAGGTCGCCGAATTCCGACGTGCCGTGCCGCCAGACCTTGTCTTGTGCAGCGGCCGCAGTTGGCGCCTGCGCCAGCGCCGGGCTGATCCAGGCGGGGAGCGGAAGGCCGCGCGCTCCGAATGCGAGCAATGCGGATTTCAATAGGGATCGGCAATTCACCAGGCCCTCCAATGCGTTTGGCGGATAGACGATAATGCGCGGGGAAAGAATAACGACGATTTTTATGCGCTGGATGACGCCATTATCCGCATTTCAGCCGGCCACGCCAGCGTGCCGGTGTGCGGCGCAACGAAACAGCCCAAGCCGCAACCGGCCGGGGAGGCTCTGGAAAGCCTCTCGCGGAGGAGGCCCGATACCTTTTCTGGCCGCTACTTAGCCAGTTATCCGACCTCTCGTTATTCGGCGTTATTTAGGGCCCAGTTATTTGGCGCCCTGGTCCTTCGGCAGCGGTACCGGATTAGCCGCGAGCGAGTCGAGATAGGCGATGACGTCGGCGCGCTGCTTCTCGTTCGATATGCCGGCAAAGGTCATGGCTGTGCCCGGGGCAAAGGCGCTGGGCTTGGTCAGCCATTTGTTGAGCGTATCGAAATCCCACTTGCCGCTGTTCTTCGACTTCAAAGCTGCCGAGTAGTTGAAGCCTTGAACCGAGGCGATCGGGCGGTCGACGACGCCGTAAAGGTCGGGGCCGATCTTGGGGCCGGCACCTTCCTGGAAGTTGTGGCAGGCTTGGCACTGCTTGGCGACATTGGCGCCGCGTTCCGCCGATGCGCTTGCGAGGACCTGCTCGATCGGCTGTTCGGCCGGCGCCGCCGGAGCCGCGCCGCCGGGCGACGCCTCCGCCTTCACTTCGACGATGTAGCCGGGCTTCGCCGGCGTTTCCGGCGCGAAGATCGCGCCTGACGCGATGTGCGTGGCGACGAGGACAAGACAAGTCCCGAGTAGGGCGCCGAGAATCTTGTTGATTTCGAAGGAATTCATCGCTGAATGGCTCCCAGCGTAAGGCAGGCGGCGCACAATTAGCCGGTTTGCTGCGGTTCTTGCAACCCGAATAAGCACGATTCCGGTGCGTTGGAAGCGATGGCTGAGGTCCTTGTTCTCATTCCCGCCCGCATGGCCGCGACCAGGCTCCCGGGCAAGCCGCTCGCCGACATCGCTGGAGAGCCGATGATCGTGCATGTCCTGCGCCGGGCGCAGGAAGCCGGTCTTGGGCCCGTGGTCGTCGCCACCAACTCGGCGGAGATCGCGGCTGTTGTGGACAAGGCCAAGGGGCGTGCGGTGATGACGCGCGCCGACCATGCCTCCGGCTCCGACCGCATCTTCGAAGCGCTCGCTAAGGCCGATCCGCAAGCCAGCGCCAAGTTCATCGTCAACCTGCAGGGCGATCTGCCGACGCTCGATCCGGCCGCCGTCGCCGCCGCGCTTGCGCCGCTCGCCGACGACGCCGTCGACATCGCAACGCTCGCCGCCGAAATCAAAGTCGCGGAAGAGCGCAGCAATCCCAATGTCGTCAAAGTGGTGGGCACGCCGGTCGGACCGGGGCGCCTGCGCGCACTCTATTTCACCCGCGCCACTGCGCCCGCGGGCGAGGGGCCGCTCTATCACCACATCGGGCTTTATGCCTATCGCCGCGCGGCGCTCGAGCGTTTTGTGACGCTTAAGCCCTCGCCGCTCGAGTGCCGCGAGAAGCTCGAACAGTTGCGGGCGCTGGAAGCCGGCATGCGTATCGACGTTGCCATCGTTAACGCCGTACCGCTTGGGGTCGATACGCCGGAGGATCTGGCCAAGGCGCGTAAACTATTGGCCCGGTAAAGTGCTGACGGCCGGCTGGAATTCAGCGTAGAGTGACCAAGCGGAAGAAGATGAGCAAACGTAAGAAGATCGCATTTCAGGGCGAGCCGGGGGCGAATTCCCATATCGCCTGTAACCTTGCCTATCCGAATGATGAGCCGCTGCCGTGCCCGACCTTCGAGGACGCTTTTGCCGCGGTCCGCACCGGGCGAGCGGCGCTTGCCATGATTCCGATCGACAATTCGGTGGCCGGCCGCGTCGCCGACATCCATCATCTGATGCCGGAATCGAAGCTGCACATCATCGGCGAATGGTTCCTGCCGGTGCAGCATCAGCTCATGGCGCCGAAACAGGCGACGCTGAGGACGATCAAGACCGTCGAAAGCCATGTCCATGCGCTCGGCCAGTGCCGCAATGTCATCCGTGCGCTGCACCTCAAGGCCGTGGTCGCGGCGGACACCGCGGGCGCGGCACGGGAGGTCGCCGAAGCCGGCGACATTACCCGCGCGGCGCTCGCCACGAAGCTTGCGGCGAAAATCTATGGGCTGCGCATCCTGAAAAAAGATGTCGCCGACGCCAAGCATAACGCGACGCGCTTTGTGGTTCTGTCGCGCGAGCCGAAATGGGCCAACCGCAAGGAAAAGCGGGTGATGACGACGTTTGTGTTCCAGGTGCGCAATATTCCGGCCGCCCTGTACAAGGCGCTCGGCGGCTTTGCCACCAACGGCATCAATATGACCAAGCTCGAGAGCTATATGGTCGACGGCAAGTTCACCGCGACGCAGTTTTACGCCGATGTCGAAGGGCATCCGAAGAACCGCGCGCTCGAACTTGCGCTTGAAGAGCTTGAATTCGTATCGCAACCGAAGACTTTACGCATTCTCGGTGTTTATCCGACGCACCGCTCGCGCGAAAAGTTCGTGAGCTAACGAGGGCTACGGCGATGGCCAAGGAGGAAGCAGCAAAAGTCCGGCGTACGCTGCAATTGCGCTTCACGTTGCGGACCGCGGATTCAAGTCAGCTCGCCGCGATGATCAAGGCCACGGCACCGTTCTATCAGATGTTCGGCAAGGCCGAAGTGCGTTTGCTGCAAAACGTCGACGATCCGTCGAAATTCGTGCAGATCATCGACTACGAGGCGGTCGAGGACTGGGAATTGAACCGCCAGCGCATCGCCAGCGATCCGCGGATGCAGGTCTATCTGCAGACTTGGCGCACCATGTTCCCCGGCGCGCTCGAGATCGACGTATTTCAGGAAGTGTGAGTCTCCCCGCGGCAGCGGGGAGCGCTTCGCAAGGCGCGATCCTGTCACGGCTTATCCGTTAAGGCTGCCTCTTAAGGTTTGGCCGCGTGCCAGGCGCCGTTGAGGAATCCTTCGCCGGCGACGTCGCCCGGCTTAGTGTCTTTGGCGAAAGTATAGAGCGGCTTGCCTTTATAGGCCCACTGCAAAGACCCGTCGTTGCGCGTCACCAGGCTGTAATTGCCTTCCGCCTGGGCTCCGGCGGCCGCGGCGAGCGGCGGCCAGTTGGCGGTGCAGGCGCCATTGCATGCCGATTTGCCCGGCGTCGTGTCGTTGATGAAGGTGTAAAGCGTCATACCGTCGGGATTGACGAGCGTATCGCCGAGCGAGGTGTTGCTGGTTTTTGTCGGCGGCGCGGCAAAAGCGCAGACCGATGTGGTAACCGCCACCGCAATCATGGCGGCTGAAACAGCGGTGGCGTGCGCTGTCGCGCGGATGAACATCCTGAGCATCGTGCGGTCTCCTGATCAACGGCTGGACGATGACAGACAGACACCGCGGCCTGGACCTTAATTCCGCTTGGCCGTGTTCTTTCGCTCACAAATTCTTGATCGGCCAAACGTGAAATATCTAGATCGTTTGGTTGTATTCGCCGACCTGCTTGTGCGTGCGCAGGACGGCGTCGACCGACTTGAACATGTCGCGCATCCGCGCTTCCGAGACTGGGCTCTCGACGACGACGACGAGCTCCGGCTTGTTGGATGAGGCGCGCACCAGGCCCCAGGTGCCGTCCTCGACGGTTACCCGCACGCCGTTGACGGTGACCAGGTCGCGGATCGGCTGCCCCGCGACCTTGCCGCCGTTTTTCTTCTCGTCTTCGAAGTGCTTCACCACGGCGTCGACCACGCCGTATTTCTCTTCGTCGGCGCAATGCGGCGACATGGTCGGCGACGACCATGTTTTCGGCAGCGCGTTTTTCAGATCCGCCATGCTTTTTCCCGGATTGCGGTCGAGCATGTCGCAGACGGCGAAAGCGAAGATCAGGCCGTCGTCGTAGCCCCGGCCGAACGGCTTATTGAAGAAGAAGTGACCGGATTTCTCGAAGCCGGCAATGGCGCCGATCTCGTTGACGCGGCGCTTCATGTAGGAATGGCCGGTCTTCCAGTAATCGGTCTTGGCGCCGTTCTTGATCAGCATCGGATCGGTCGCAAACAGACCCGTCGATTTGACGTCGGCGACGAATTGCGCGCCGGGATGCTTGCTCGAAATGTCACGCGCCAGCATGACGCCGACCTTGTCGGCGAAGATTTCGTCACCGGTATTGTCGACCACGCCGCAGCGGTCGCCATCGCCGTCGAAGCCCAAGCCCACATCGGCCTTGTTGGCCAGCACCGCGTCGCGCATGGCGTGCAGCATCTTCATGTCTTCGGTGTTCGGGTTGTATTTCGGGAATGTGTGGTCGAGTTCGCAATCGAGCGGCACCACTTCGCAGCCGATCTTTTCCAGAACTTGCGGCGCAAATGCGCCGGCGGTGCCGTTGCCGCAGGCGCAGACGACTTTGAGATGTCGCGTGAGTTTCGGCCGCTTGGTAAGGTCGGCGATGTAGCGCGCCGGAAAATTCTCGACGAATTCGTAGGCGCCGCCGCCCGCCATCTTGAAATGGCCGCCGAGCACGATGTCTTTCAGCCGCGTCATCTCGTCGGGGCCGAAAGTGAGCGGCCGGTTGGTGCCCATCTTTACGCCGGTCCAGCCGTTGTCGTTATGAGAAGCCGTGACCATGGCGACGCAGGGCACGTCGAGTTCGAATTGCGCAAAGTACGCCATCGGGGTCAGCGCCAGCCCGATGTCATAGACCTTGCAGCCCGACGCAATCAGACCGTTGGTGAGCGCCATCTTGATCGACGCCGAATAGGAGCGGAAGTCGTGCGCGGTGACGATATGCGGTTTGACGCCAAGCTCGTGGATGAGGGTGCCGAGGCCCAACCCCAGCGCCTCGATCCCCATCAGGTTGATTTCCGATCCGAACAGCCAGCGCGCGTCATATTCGCGAAAGCCGGTGGCTTTGACCATCGGCTCGGATTCATAGGCATAGGTATTCGGCTTCAGTGAAGCTTTCGGCTTGGGAAACATTGAAAATTCGATCCGGATCGGAGGAAGGTGACGCAGCAATAGCCTAAACGGCCTTGTGCGGGAATGGTTGCTTGCGGCAGGCAGGCGAATGGCGAAATTGCGAACGGCGCCCGCGTTCCCCGCTGCGCCGACCGCCAATACTTATTGCTGCAGGACCAGCCGGCCGTTGGAATATTCGTAGCGCTGCAGCCGCGACAGGAACGTCATGCCGAGCAAATTCTGGCTCAGCGCATTTTCCGGCATGACCATCGCCGAGACGTCGCGGATGGTGATGCTGCCGATCTCCACCTTGTTCAGTGTGACCGGCGCCGCCCGCGTCGTGCCGTTCGCGGTGCTCACTGCGATCGTATAGTCGCTCGCCGCCGGATGAATGCCGAGCATCTCGGCGTCACGTGCGGTCAGCGCCACCATGGTCGCACCGGTATCGACGACGAAATCCATCGGCCGCGCGTCGACACGGCCGTCGACGCGGAAATGACCGTGACTGTCAGGTGCCACGACGATGGCGCGGATATTTCCCGGATTGGGCTCAGCCGGCGTGTCGTTGCGCGCGGAAATCGCTGTCGGCGCGACAGATGCCACGATCGCGTGCTGCATCAGGTAGCGCGGCACGAGGACGGCGGCGGCAAGCGCGACAGCGGCAAGGCCGATGATGGAGCGCATGAGATCGAATCCGGTCTTACGGCCCGATCTCATCACGCCGCGGCGAAGAAGGGGCTAATTCCAGGTCAGACGGCGCGTGATTTGGGCGGCAATGGTAAGCGCGTCGCTAAGAACTTCGCTAGATCTTGCGCGGTTTGGCCCGGCGCGTCGCCGGTGCCGCGATCGGATCGTCGGGCCAGGGATGCCTTGGATAGCGCCCGCGCATCTCGGTACGCACGGCGGCGTAGCTGCCGCGCCAAAAGCCGGGCAAATCGCGCGTGGTCTGCACCGGCCGGTGCGCCGGTGACAGCAAGTCGATGACCAGTGCAATCTTGCCGCCGGCAATGGTTGGGTGACGGTCGAGGCCGAACAGTTCCTGCACGCGGATCGCGATCTTCGGTCCGCCCTCGGCCTCGTAATCGATCGGCACTTGCGTTCCGGTTGGCGCTTCAAAGTGCGTGGGCGCCTCGGTCTCGAGCCGGCGCTTCAGCGGCCACGGCAGGAGTTCGCTCAAGGCCGCCGCGAATTCATCAGGCGCGACGTCGCCGAGCGACGTCTTGCCGGCAAACAACGGCGCCAGCCATTGGCCGGCGTTTTGCGCGAGCGCCGTGTCCGACAAATCCGGCCACTCGTCACCTTCGCTGCTCCGCAAGAACATCACGCGGTCGCGCCACTGCTGAATGGCTTTGGTCCACGGCAGGCGGACGATCCCTGCTGCGGCGGTTTTTTCGGCGAGCAGTTTTGCGGTGTCCTCGCTCGGCTCGACCTGGATCGGCTGTTCGGCAAGGCTGATGGCGCCGAGCTTGCGGTTCCTGCGGCCGCGCAAGCCGCCGCTTGCGATATCGAAGGTAATGTCGTCGCGGGACTCGATGCGATCGGCGAAACGCGTTTCGATTTCGGCAAGCGCAATCGGCGCCGCAGACAGAATCCGGCCAAGCGCTGCGACGCCGGTGAATTCGGCGACCGAAAGATATAGCTCGCGCGCCAGCGGCGAGGCGGGATCGACAACAGCGCCGCGGCCGTTTGCCATGAGAAAAGCGCCCGAACTGCCGCCGCGATTTTTGGCGATACGCTCCGGAAAGGCAAGGGCGATCAGAGCGCCGACGCTTATTTCGTCTTTCTCCTCCGGGGACGAGTGAGGACCGCTGTTTGCCATCTCCGCCCAGCGTTCCGCCATGCCGCGGGCATCGCGACCGCGGTTCGAACGGTCGCGGTGCCATGCGTTGAGCCGTTCGCGCAGATCGATGTCGTCGCCGCCGAGCCCGCGCTCGCCGATCAGGGCGGCGAGCTCGGCGGCTTTCAGAGCGCCGCCTTCTGCGGCGGCATCGATCACCATGCGCGCGAGACGCGGCGGCAGCGGCAGTTGCCGCAATCTGCGGCCCCCTTCGGTGATGCGGCCGTCGGCATCGATGGCGCCAAGCTCGCTGAGCAGCGTCTTTGCCTCGGTGAAGGCCGGATGCGGCGGCGGGTCGAGGAACGCAAGTTTTTCCGGCGCCGCGCCCCAGGCCGCGAGATCGAGCGCGAAGGACGACAGATCGGCGGCGAGGATTTCCGGCCGCGCAAACGGCTCCAGCGCCGCGGTCTGCGGTTCGTCCCACAGCCGGTAGCAGACGCCGGGCTCGGTGCGGCCGGCGCGGCCGCGGCGCTGATCGGCGGCGGCGCGTGATACCCGCACGGTCTCAAGTCTGGTCACGCCGACATCAGGCTCGTAGCGCGGCACGCGCGCGAGCCCGCTATCGACGACAATGCGCACGCCTTCGATGGTGATCGAGGTTTCGGCGATGGAGGTGGCCAACACGATCTTGCGGCGGCCGGGCAGGGCCGGAAGGATGGCCCGATCCTGCTCGTCGCCGCTAAGCGCGCCATAAAGCGCGACCACGTCGGTTGCCGCGTCGGTGCGGGTTTCGAGCTGCGTCTGGGTGCGGCGGATTTCGGCGGCGCCGGGCAGGAAGGCGAGGAGTGAGCCGGGCTCCGCGCGCATCGCCCGCGCAATCGTCTCGGCCATTTGCGGCTCGATCGGTCCTGGATTGCGTCCGGGATAGCGTGTCTCGACCGGAAAGGCGCGGCCTTTGCTTTCGATCACCGGGGCGTTGCCGAGCAAGCGCGCCACGCGCGCGCCGTCGATCGTCGCTGACATTACCAAGAGCCGAAGATCCTCGCGCAGGCCTTGCTGCACGTCGCGCGCCAAAGCGAGCCCGAGATCGGCATCGAGCGAGCGCTCGTGAAATTCGTCGAACAGCACCGCGGCGATGCCGTCGAGCATCGGATCGTCGAGGATGAGCCGGGTGAAAATCCCTTCGGTGATGATTTCGATGCGGGTCATGCGCGACACCTTTGAGCCGAACCGTACCCGCAGGCCCACCGTCTCGCCGACGCGTTCGCCGAGCGTCTTTGCCATGCGTTCGGCCGCGGCGCGCGCGGCGAGGCGACGCGGTTCCAGCACCAGGATACGGCGATCCTTGACCCAATCCTCCTTGGCAAGAACCAGCGGCACTTTGGTGGTCTTGCCGGCGCCGGGCGGCGCCACCAGCACGGCGCAACTGTTCACGCGCAACGCGCCGGTCAATTCCGGTACGACGGCATCGATAGGCAGGGAAAAATCCACAGTCTCATCCAAAGCGCTGCTAATCCGGGCGAAGCCCCTATATATTGGCCATCATGCCCACAGCACAAAAATCGTCGCAAAAAGCGCAAAAGCCGAAAGCCGCGACAGCCAAAGCCGTCGCTGCCAAATCCGCACCCGCTGTGGCCGGCAAGCCGTTGAAAAAGGGCGACCATCTCTTCCTGGTCGACGGCTCGGGCTATATTTTCCGCGCCTATCACGCGCTGCCGCCGATCAATCGCAAGTCCGATGGCCTGCAGCTCAATGCGGTGTTTGGATTCTGCAACATGCTGTGGAAGCTGTTGCGTGACATGAAGCCGGAGGACCGGCCGACTCATCTCGGCGTCGTGTTCGATCTCTCCGAGCAGACGTTCCGCACGGAAATGTATCCCGCCTATAAGGCGCACCGCCCCGATCCGCCGGACGATCTGCGCCCGCAATTTCCTCTGATCCGCGATGCGGTCATGGCCTTCGATCTGCCGTGCCTCGAACAGGGCGGCTTCGAGGCTGACGATTTGATCGCGACCTATGTGCGGGAGGCGACGGAAGCCGGCGCTACGTCGACTATCGTCTCGTCGGACAAGGACCTGATGCAGTTGGTCAACGACAGCGTCACCATGTTCGACTCCATGAAGGACAAGAAAATCGGCCGCGCCGAGGTCATCGAGAAATTCGGCGTGCCGCCGGAAAAGGTCATCGAGGTGCAGGCGCTGATCGGCGATTCCACCGACAATGTGCCGGGCGTGCCCGGCATCGGCGTCAAGACCGCGGCGCAGCTCATCGGCGAATACGGCGATCTCGACACGCTGCTGGCGCGCGCCGGCGAGATCAAGCAGGACAAGCGGCGCCAGTCGTTGATCGACAATGCCGACAAGGCGCGGCTGTCGAAGCAGTTGGTCACGCTCGACGACAAGGTGACGCTCGACGTGCCGATCGGCGATCTCGCCGTCCACGAGCCGGATTACAAGCGGCTGGTCGCCTTTCTCAAAGCGATGGAGTTCAATTCGCTGACGCGCCGCGTCGCCGAATTCGCCAGCATCGATGCCGCGGAGATCGAAGCTGACGGGAATTTCTTGGGTAAGGGCGCGACCTCATCGCGTTCGGCCGAGGCCCGCAGCGCGCCCCCGGCTGACGGAGCAAATGCTTCACCGCAACTGCCGCTCGGACGGCCGCCGCAGCCGGCGGACGCACGCCGGGCAAGGGCCGAGGCGACGGGCCCGCTGACGCCGAAGGCGCTCGCCGCGGCGCGGCTCGAAGCCGCGCAGAAGCAGAAATTCGATCGCTCGAAATATGAAACTGTGCGCACGCTGGATCGCCTGAAGATATGGATCGAACGGGCGCGCGATATCGGCTTCGTCGCGATCGATACCCAGACCAACAGCCTCGATCCGATGCAGGCGGAGTTGTGCGGCTTTTCGCTCGCGCTTGGGCCGAACGACGCCTGCTACGTGCCGCTGTCGCATCGTCAAGGCGGAGGCGATGACAGTGGCGGTGGCTTGGGCGGCGGTTTCGGCGGCGGATTGTTTGCCGGCGAGCGCGTCGCCGATCAGATCAAGGAAGCCGATGCCTTGGCGGCGCTCAAGCCGCTTCTGGAAGGCGCGGGCGTGCTCAAGATCGGCTACGACCTGAAATTCGACTGGCAGATTTTTGCGCTGCGCGGCATCGAGGCCGCGGCTTACGACGATATCATGCTGTTGTCTTACGTGGTCGACGCCGGCCGCGCGGGCCGCGGTCTCGACGCCCTGTCGGAGCGCTATTTCAATCATCAGACCATCGATTTCAACGAGATCACCAAAGCCGGCAAGACCAGGGTCACCTTCGACTGTGTCGAGATCGGCAAGGCGACAGAACATGCCGCCGAAGATGCCGACGTGACTTTGCGGCTGTGGCAGGTGCTCAAGCCGCGGCTCGCCGCCGAACATGTGCTGCGCGTCTACGAGACGCTGGAGCGGCCGCTGGTTAGCGTATTGGCGCAGATGGAGCGGCGCGGCATTTCGATCGACCGGCAGATTTTGTCGCGGCTGTCCGGCGAGTTCGCGCAGGAAGCGGCCGGCCTCGAAGCCGAGATCAACAAGCTCGCCGGCGAGCCGGTCAATGTCGGTTCGCCGAAGCAGATTGGCGACATTCTGTTCGGGAAGATGCAATTGCCCGGCGGCACCAAGACCAAGACCGGCCAATGGTCGACCGGTGCGCGCCAGCTCGAAGAGCTCGCCGAACTCGGCCACGAATTGCCGCAGAAGATTCTCGACTGGCGGCAGGTATCGAAGCTCAAATCGACCTATACCGACGCGCTGCCGGACTACGTCAATCCGACGACGCATCGCGTGCACACGAGCTACGCGCTCGCCGCCACGACCACCGGCCGCCTGTCGTCGTCGGAGCCGAACCTGCAGAATATTCCGATCCGCACCGAGGACGGCCGCAAGATCCGCAAAGCCTTCATCGCCGCGGCCGGCCATAAGCTCGTCTCCGCCGACTATTCTCAAATTGAATTGCGGCTCCTCGCCGAGATCGCCGGCATTCCGCAATTGCGCAACGCGTTTCGCGACGGACTCGATATTCACGCCTTGACCGCGTCGGAAATGTTCGGTGTGCCGGTGAAGAACATGCCGGCCGATGTGCGCCGCCGCGCCAAGGCGATCAATTTCGGCATCATCTACGGCATTTCCGCTTTCGGGCTCGCCAATCAGCTCGGCATCGAACGCGAGGAGGCCGGCGCCTATATCCGGAAATATTTCGAGCGCTTCCCAGGCATCCGCGACTACATGGAAGCGACCAAGGCGTTTGCGAAGAAGCACGGCTATGTCGAGACTTTGTTCGGCCGCAAATGCCATTATCCGGATATCGGCGCTTCAAATGCCTCGGTCCGTGCCTTCAACGAGCGCGCCGCGATCAATGCGCGGCTGCAAGGCACCGCGGCCGACATCATCCGCCGCGCCATGGTGCGCATGGACGCGGTTTTGGCCAAGAAGAAGCTGTCCGGCCGGATGCTGCTGCAAGTGCACGACGAACTGGTCTTCGAAGTGCCGGACAACGAAGTCGAACAGACGCTGCCGGTCGTCACCGCGGTGATGATCGAAGCGCCGTTGCCGGCGTGCACGCTGTCGGTGCCGCTGCATGTCGAGGCCCATGCCGCGGACAATTGGGACGCCGCGCATTAGCGCATCAGCGAAGACGGGGGGCAGAACGTGAAAACCATCCTGAGCATCATCGGCGCAGCGCTTCTGGCCATGGGCGTGCTGTGGTCCTTGCAAGGCGCCGGTATCGTCCGCTGGCCGGCGGAAAGCTTCATGATCGACGCGCACCCGTGGATCTATTACGGCGCGGTAACGGCTTTGGTCGGGCTTGTTGTCTTGGTCATGGCGCGGCGGTAAGCGCATCCGGTTGGATTCGGCGCAGGCGGTCCCGTCGTGCGGAACTTTATTGTCGTCGGCAGCTTAAACCGCTCTTGCGCAAAGGTATTTTAGGATTGTCGCCAACCGGTGCGCTTGGTGCTAGGTTCGCGCGGGGGCTTACAGCATCCGCTTACCAGCTTCGGGTTCGCGTTGCTTCTTAAAATCCGGCGTGTTGGAACGTTCGCTTCAGCGAGGTGCCGCAGTGACTGCAGTGAATATCGATCGGCTTCTGATTCCGGCTGCCATCGTTCTCTTGTTGTCCACACCCATCGGCGCGCGCGCGGCGCCAGCAGACGCGGCGAATGCCGGTGCGGCGCCCGTTGCATCTGATAACAGCGGTGCTGCGACTGAATCCGCGCCGGCAAGCGCGACGCTGGCCCCTGCGCCGTCGGCAAAGCCGGATGCGCCGGCCGACGCCGGACCGGCCGCTACTGGGACCGCGACGCCCGCTGCGGCAGCTTCTGACGCCAGCGCTGATCCCGATGCGGCGATCGCCCAGCAACTGCACGATCTAGCCAGCGGCAAATTCGACACCGTCCTCGGCAATGCAGACATACGCGCCACCGTCGATGCGTTCTATTCAGGCCGCAACTACGCGCCGATCTGGCTGACCGGCGGCCAGCCGAATGCGCGCGCGCAAGCCGCGATCGATTATCTGCGTCACGTCGACGCCGATGGGCTCAATCCCGCCGATTATCGGATTCCGGATTTTGCCATCGCCACCGACCCCGCGGCCAATGCCACGGCTCTTGCGCAAGCCGAGATCAGGCTGACCGCGTCCGTCATCGCCTATGCGCACCATGCCAGCATCGGGCGCGTGCATTGGTCGCGCGTGAGCGGCGACATTTCCTACGATCAGAAAGCGGCCGATCCCGCCGACGTGCTGGGCGCCATGGTTTCGGCGCCGGATGTTGCCACCGTGCTCGATGCTTACGAACCGCACGATCCCGCCTATGTCGCACTCAAGGGCAAGCTCGCCGAAATTCGCGCCGGCAAGGCCAGTGCCGGTCCGCCAATCCCGGATGGCGCGGCGCCGAAACTCGGCGCCAAGGATGCGCGCGTGCCGGCCTTGCGCGAACGGCTCGGGCTGACAGGCGACGGCGCGGTCTATGACAAGACGCTCGCCGACGCGGTGAAGACGTTTCAACAGGATCATGGGCAAAAGCCGACGGGCCTATTGACCCAGGCGACGATCGATACGCTCAACGGCCGCGATGCCGACCGGACCGCCGACATCATCATCGCCAATCTGGAACGTTGGCGCTGGATGCCGCACGATCTGGGCTCGACCTATGTGATCGTCAATCTTCCCGACTTCACATTGCGCGTCATCGACAACGGCAAGCTCGATTGGACCACCAAGATCGTCGACGGCAAGCCGTCAACGCCGACGCCGATCATGAGTGCCGAGATGAAGACGATCACGGTCAATCCGACCTGGAACGTGCCGCCGTCGATCGTCGCCAACGAATATCTGCCGCTGTTGCGGCAGGACTCCACCATACTGGCGCGCATGGGATTGAACGTCACCCGCAATCCCGACGGCACGATCCACGTCGCGCAGCCGCCGGGACCGAACAACGCGCTCGGCCAGATCCGCTTCAATTTCCCCAACAAGTTTCTGGTCTATCAGCACGATTCCAACCAGAAATACTTGTTCGCCACCACCATGCGCGCGGCGAGCCACGGCTGCATGCGGGTCGAGGATCCGGCGAAATATGCCGAGGTGCTGCTGGCGATCACGCGGCCCGGCGATGGCTACACTGCCGACCGCATCCACAGAATGTTCGGCGTCAACGAAAACGAGATCAAATTCAACAGTCCGATGCCGGTGCACCTGACCTATCAGACGGCATTCGTCGACGATTCCGGAAAGCTGCAATTCCGCGATGATGTTTACGGCCGTGACAAGGACCTGTTAGCGATCCTAAAAAACGACCAGCAGCGCGCCGTGGCCGATATCGCGATCGAGCGCAAGGACAACACCGTCCGCCGCGAGCTCCTCGCCATGCCGGAATCGGCATTCGGCAGCGGCGTTTTTGGCCAGAATTTCTTCGCGCGGCTATTCACCAATCCGTTCGCCGCGCCGCTGGCGCTACCAGCGGCGACGCGCAGCCGCGCGCAACGGCGCGCCGACGCGCACTAAAAATAAGATTCCAGAAAGCAAAGCCGGTCCGCGCCGCTTACGTGCTGGTCTGCGCGATCTCGGCGAGCAGCGGTCCGAGAAAGGCTTGGTATTTGCGCCAACGCTCGACCGAATTTTTGTGAATCGGTTTTCGCACTTGAACTGCGCTCGCGGTGCGGACCGGCCGTTTGCTGCGGTGAAAATCCAGGCACCGCGCATCCCAGTCGAGGCCGCAATGCGCGACGATGCGCCGCGCAACATTTTCCGGGTCCGCGACCAGGTCCTCGTAACGCACGTCCATGATCCGTCCCGGCGGTAGCACAGCGTGCCAATGAGCCATTAAATCGCGATAATGCCGATAATAGCGGCCGAGCTCGGCGAGGTCGTAAGTGTGCTCGTTGCCGTGAGTGAAATGTGTCGAGAAGCACGACAGGCAGGTGTCGGTGGGGTTGCGAACGGCGTGAATGATCGCTGCATCGGGTAGCGCCAGATGAATGAGGCCGACAAAGAGGAAGTTCAGCGTCATCTTGTCGGTGATGCGCACCGCTGTGCCCGAGCGCTCCATCATGTTGTCCAAATAAAGCGAGCCGAGCGCGTGAAAATCGGCCGGCGACATTTGCAGCATCATGTCTGGAAAAGCCGGCGCGCCGGACAGCAGCTTTCGGATCGATCCGGTGACTTGATCCAACAGCGGCAACTCGCCGGCGCCGAAAACCTGTGGATGGCTCGCCAGGATTTGTTCGATCAGCGTCGTGCCGGACCGGGTCATGCCGACGATGAAGACCGGAACCGCGGACCGCTCGCCGCAGCCTTGGCGCGCGCGAATAAAGTCGCGGCTGATCATCTCTCGCAGGCGGTTCATCTGGCCGAGCGCCGCCGCTTCGTCGTAACTGATTTGCTGACGCTTGAGCCAATTGGCCTTCATGAGATGCGCGAAGGCGTATTCAGGCCGGCTGAAGCCGTCGTGGGCTTTGGCCAATGCGAAGTGCAGATGCGTCTGATCGGCGACTGAAAGCGCAGCCGTGTCGTCGGCCGCGGACTCCAGCGCGGCAAGATAGGGATCGTCGCGAATGAACGGCCTGATCGCCGCCAGATTGTCGTAAAGCGAGAAGTCCCGCGGCGACAGCGCGATCGCTTGTTCGAAGGCGTGTTGGGCCTCGGTTAACCGTCCCGTCGCTTTCAGAAGCAGCCCGAGATTGTTGTAGGCGCCGGCGAAGCGCGGATTGGCTGTGATCGCCTGACGATATTTGCTCTCGGCCTCGTCGAAGCGCTCGAGCTCCGCGAGTGCGAGACCCCAGTTGCACAGCGCCTCCGGGTAGGCGGGTTTCAGCTTGATCGCATGCGCGAATGCGGCACTCGCCGCCGTCGGCCTGCCCGAGGCGGCAAGCGCGTGGCCGAGATTGTTATGGATGTCGGGAATATCGGCCTTCAGCGAAAGAATCTGCTCGTAGAGGCGGATGGCCGCGGCGAATTCACCGGCTCCGTGACGCCTGAAGGCGGCATTGCAAAGAGTCAGAAGTGCATTGGCCGGAATCTGGAAATCAGAAGAACGAACCGGATCGCGGTTCGCCAGCGCGCGCGAAGAAGTGGCCACAGGCTCTGTCCGAAATTACACAACGCCGGACGTGTCGGCGTATCGACGCCCTCTCCGGACCAATATCGCCGCCAATTGAATCGTATGTTAATCGCCGGCGTCGGCGCGCCAAAGCCGCGGCAAACGTTTAGGCAAGCTTTCCGTCTCGTGAATTTGCATGGTAAATTATTGTTTGCGTCGCAGCGCGGGGCGAGGAAGATTGATCGATATCAAACCGTTTTGTCGCTGGCGCCGTAAAAAGGCTCACGTGGCTCGTATCACGACGGCCCTGACCTCGACGGCAGTGAGTTGCCCAGATGCGCGACAGGACTTTCTCAAGATCATGGTGCAGCGGCAGCGTCTCGCCGAGAAAATCGTCGACCTGGGAAAGCGCCATCCGATGGCCCGCGCAACGCAATGACGTCTGAGCGTCACCATTGGGAACTGCAGCTGGGCGAGGGAATCATCCTCGTTGTTTTGGGCATCGTCGCCGTCTTTGTGCCGTTCAGAATGGATTTCGCACTCTTTGTGTGGCTCGTCCTCATTGGCGGACTGGCAGGGCTGGTCACCACAATTGTGATGCGGAATGCGACGGGTTTCTGGTGGTCGCTATTGTCTGCTGCTCTGGCCATCGCCGTCGCCCTGTTCGTATTCATGATGCCGGAACTCGCGCTGGTGGGCTTTCCCTTGTTGCTGATGGTTTTTCTTGTCCTGGAGGGCATCGTCACGATTATGTTTGCGCTGGAGCATCGGCGCGAACGATCATTACGGTGGGATTGGATGTTTATGAGCGGCATCGTCGATCTGGCTCTGGCCGTAATACTCGTGATCGGGCTGCCGGCGACGGCGGGCTGGGCCTTGGGACTCATCCTCGCCGTCAACCTGATATTCGGCGGCGGGGCGATGATTGGAATGGCGTTTGCGGTGCGCGACCAGGCGGCGCAATGACCTGGAGCAATAGGAGAGCCTGCAGCCGCTCGGTTTCAAGATAGGCGTGCCGCCCTGCGCCGTCGCGGTATATCGGCCGCCGCTTGTTTGACGCTAGCTCGGCACCACCGCGATCGCTTCGACCTCGAACAAAGCCGGCTCGCGCGCGAGCCTCGAGATCTGGATGGCGGTCGAGGCCGGCGGCGCTTTGGTGTTCACATAGCTATCGCGCACTTCGAAATAGAGCGGCAGATGCGCCATATCGACGAAGAAGGCGGTCACCTTCACGACGTGCTCGAAGTTCGCGCCGACTTCGGCGAGCGCGAGTTTCAGGTTCTTGAAGCATTGGTCGGCCTGGGCACGGAAGTCGCCAGGCGCACCCGCGAACTTGCCGTCCGGCGTCATGCCGAGCTGGCCGGAGATATAAATTGTGCGGCTCGGGCCATGGGTTTCGACCACGTGGGTATAGCCACGTGTCGCGGGCATGGTCGACGGATTGAGAAAGCGATGCGCGGCCACGTTCCAAGTCCTCCCTGGCGATTTGCTTTGTTTTTCACCCCGCATAATGCAAAGCCGCAAACGTTTCGGCAAATGACACGCCGATGACGGTGCCGCTGGCGCTTTCTCATGGTGCACTGCCAGATGGCGATTTGCCGCGCCTACACGCAATTGCCACAGTTTTGCGCAAAAGTGGGCGCGCATCTAAGTCAAAGGGAATTGCGTAGCACGAGCCGATCTTAACGAAGCCTGTCCTCTCTCATTACTCAAACCTCACCGCGGCTTTGCGGCAAGTAATCGGAGCAAGTGACATGTCCACTACAGCGCCAGCATCAGGCTCTCTCGACTCCCCCTCCGGCCTCGCGCCGTTACGCGCCAAATCAGGCTGGATCGTCGCTCTCGGTGTTGTCTATGTGATTGCCGGGCTCGTTGCGCTCGGCAGCGTGGTCTTTGCCACCGTGGTCACGGTGTTCATTGTCGGCATCATGATGCTGATTGCCGGCGCTGCCGAGGTGATCAACGCCTTTCAGCTCAAGAGCTGGGGCAAGTTCCTGCTCTGGCTTCTGCTCGGCGTGCTCTACATCATCGCCGGCTTCATCACCTTCGAGAACCCGTTGTTCGCCGCCGCGCTGCTCACGCTGTTTCTCGGCTTTGCGCTGATCGCGTCCGGCATCATGCGGATCGCGCTTGGTTTTGCCATGAAGGCGGAAATGCCCTGGGTCGCCGTGGTGCTGTCGGGGTTGATCACGTTTCTGCTCGGCCTGATCATCGTGATCCATTGGCCGGTTTCGGGACTCTACATCCTCGGCATCTTCCTCGGCATCGATCTCATTTTTGCCGGCGCCGGCTGGATCGCCGTCGGTCTCGGCCTGCGGCGATAGGTCTCGCCGAAGAAGGATTTCTGAGCGCAGGTGCAGCGGATGGATCAGGAGCCGGTGCTGATCGATCTCGCGCTGCAGGGCGGCGGCTCGCACGGCGCATTCACCTGGGGCGTGCTCGACCGCCTGCTTGAGGAGCCGCGATTTCATATCGCCGCCATTTCCGGCACGTCGGCGGGCGCGATGAATGCCGCGATCCTGGCGGACGGCTGGATCGCCGGCGGCGCCAAAGGCGCGCGTGAGGCGCTGGAGCGATTTTGGCAACAAGTGTCGCGCGCCGCCGCATTCAGCCCGCTGCAGCGCTCGCCGCTCGACCGGCTGATGGGTCGCTGGTCGCTCGACACGTCGCCGGCCTATCTCGCCATGGATCTGATGACGCGGGTGCTGTCGCCTTACGATCTCAACCCGTTCGGGCTCAATCCGCTGCGCACGATCCTCGCCGAGAGCATCGATTTCACGCGCCTGCCGGACTCCCCGATCAAGCTCTTCATCACCGCCACCAATGTGCGGACCGGCCGCGGCCGCATTTTCCGCAACGGCGAGATCACCGCCGATGTGCTGCTCGCTTCGGCCTGTCTGCCGACCATGTTCCGCGCCATCGAGATCGACGGCGATCCTTATTGGGATGGCGGCTTCGCCGGCAACCCGACGATCACGCCGCTGATCCGCGAAAGCGATGCCCACGACACCATCCTGGTGCAGATCAATCCGCGCGAGCGCCCTGATACGCCGCGCACGGCGACCGACATTCTTAATCGGCTCAATGAGATTTCCTTCAACTCGCCGCTGATGAAAGAACTGCGCATGATCGCGCTGCTGCGTCAGGTCGCGGACGCCGGAACCGGCGAGGGCGCGCGCTGGGCGCAGATGCGCACGCACCGCATCATGACCGATATGCTGCTCGAACTCGGCGCCTCCTCCAAGCTCAATGCCGAATGGGATTTCATGGCAAAGCTGCGCGACGAGGGACGGCGCAGCGCGGGCAAGTTCCTCGACGATCACGGCGGCGACGTCGGCCAGCGCTCCAGCGCCGACCTCGATGCGCTGCTGGACGAGTGTTGAGCGGAGCGCGGCGCGATGGGGCTTGTCGGCATCGTCGTCGGGCTTTCGTTTCTGGTCTGGCTCGCCTTTCGCGGCTGGAGCGTCTTGTTGCTTGCGCCGGTCGCGGCGCTGATCGCCGCTGCGTTCGGCGGGCAGCCGCTCCTTGCCAATTGGACGCAGATCTTCATGGGCAGCGCCGCGCATTTTCTGGCGCAGTTCTTTCCGCTGTTTCTGCTCGGCGCGCTGTTCGGCAAGCTGATGGAGGATTCCGGCTCGGTGACGGCAGTGGCGCAAGCCATGACCAAGGGCCTCGGCGAACGCCGCGTCATGCTCGCGGTCGTGCTCGCCGGCGCTTTGGTGACTTATGGCGGCGTCAGCCTGTTCGTCGCCTTTTTCGTGCTCGCCCCGATGGCCCAGACGCTGTTTCGCGCTGCCGCGGTGCCCCGCCGCCTGATGCCCGCGGCGATCATTCTCGGCACCTCGACCTTCACCATGTCGGCTTTGCCCGGCACGCCGTCGATCCAGAATGCCATTCCGATGCCGTTCTTCGGCACCACGCCGTTCGCGGCGCCCGGACTCGGCATCATCGCCTCCCTGATCATGCTCGGCTTCGGCATGTGGTGGCTCAAGCGCGCCGAAGCCAAGGCACGGCGCGCCGGGGAGGGCTATGGCGATGTCGCGGTCGCAGCCGAGGCGGCCGCGAATGACGAGAAGGTGCGCGAGCGCGCCACCACCGCACGCGAATTCGATCCGGCCGAGATCGGCCACGGCCGCCGCAGCGAAGCCGCGCCGTCGCGCTTTACCGCGATCCTGCCGCTCGTCGTCGTCGTCGTCGTCAATCTCACGATGTCGCTCCTGGTGCTGCCGCGAACGGATTTCTCGTTCCTCGCCGAAGAACGCTGGGGTGGCATCTCGCTCTCGGCGGTGGCCGGCGTGTGGTCGGTGGTGGTCGCACTCGCCGCCGCCATCGCAACCGTGATCGCCTGCAACTGGAACCGGCTGCCTGAGCTGCGCCAGAGCATGGATGCCGGCGCCAATGCCTCGGTTCTCCCGGCGCTCAGTGTCGCCAGCCTGGTCGGCTTCGGCGCCGTCATCGCCGCGCTGCCGGCTTTTGCCGTGGTGCGCGATTGGGTTCTCGGCATCGAGGGCGGCCCGCTGGTTTCGCTCGCGGTGGCGACCAATGTGCTGGCGGCGCTCACCGGCTCGGCCTCCGGAGGCCTCACCATCGCGCTCGATGCGCTCGGGCAGACTTATATGACCATCGCGGCGCAGACCGGCATCGCGCCCGCTCTGATGCATCGTGTCGCCGTGATCGGCTCGGGCACGCTCGATATCCTGCCGCATAACGGCGCCGTGGTGACGCTGCTCGCAATTTGCGGCGCCAGCCACCGCGAGAGCTATTTCGATATCGTCGTAGTCGGCATTGTCGGCGCCGTTGTCGCGCTCGCTGCGGTCATCGTCCTCGGCACGATGTTCGGGTCGTTTTGAACGGCGCGGTTCGGGGGCTGTACAGCGCGCAGATAAAATGACAATTGAATCTCTGCCGCGCCGGCCTCCAACGCGTGGAATTCCAAGATAATGTCCGCATCAACCGAAACGCCGATCGCCTCAATTGTCTTTCCGATCCTGGCGATCGCCTTCATTATTCTAGCGCCTTTCATCGGCTTTACCGCCGGCGCTTCGACCTCGCCGCTCGCGATCGCGCTGTCGGCGGCGATGCTGGTGATCATGCTCGGGGCGATCTTCGCTGCCGTGCAGCATGCCGACGTTATTGCCCATCGCCTCGGCGAGCCGTTCGGCACATTGGTTCTGACCCTGGCGGTCACCATCATCGAGGTGGCGCTGATCGAATCGATCGTGCTGACGCCCAACAGTTCGCCGGCTTTAGCGCGCGACACCGTGCTGGCGGTGATCATGATCGTCTGCAATGGTCTCGTCGGATTGTGCGTTCTAGTCGGCGGCTTACGCCATCACGAGCAGGAATTTCAAGTCTCCGGCGCCGGCGTTTATCTGCAAGTGCTCGGCGCGCTGTCGATTCTGACGCTGGTGCTGCCGAATTACACGCAGACGGTGCTCGGGCCCTATTACTCGAACGGCCAGCTCATCTTCGTCAGCATCATCACCGTGATCCTCTATGCGACGTTCCTGTTTATCCAGACGTCGCGGCACAGCGACTATTTCCGCGCTGCTGACAAGACTGCGCCGGACGGCAAGCACGTCTATCCGTCCAATAGAGCGGTCGCCGTCAGTACGGCGGGGCTCTTGCTCGCGCTCGTCGGCGTCATTCTCCTGGCCAAGAAATTCGCCGTCCTTCTCGAAGCCGGTCTGCACAGCGTCGGCGCACCGGACGCCGTCGCCGGTATCGTCATCGCCATGGTCGTCCTGGCGCCGGAAAGCATCACTGCCGTGCGCGCCGCCCTCAACGACGTGCTGCAGAAGAGCCTCAATCTCGCGCTGGGCTCGTCGCTGGCGACAATCGGGCTGACGATCCCTGCGGTCGCGCTCACCAATATCGCGCTCGGCAAGCAGATTCAGATCGGCGTGTCGTCGCGTGATGCGCTTCTTCTGGCGCTCACGCTGTTCTTGAGCGTTTTCACTTTCGGCTCCGGCCGCACCAATATTCTCGCCGGTCTCGTGCACCTCGTCGTTTTCGCGACCTTCATATTTCTCGTCTTCGTGCCGTAGCCCCGCCGATTATTGTTGCGTTGCAGGCCAGCCGCCGTTACCCAAAAAGGCTTTGAGATGCCGCCGTGACCGACCAATTCGTGCCGCATATCGTTTTTGGCCTTGACCCGAAATGGGTGTCGACAGCGCTGCTGTGCGTCACCTATGCCGCCATCATCTGGGATCAGTTGAACCGGGCCATTATCGCGCTGATGGCCGCCGGCCTTGTAATTCTGTCCGGCGCGCTCGATCAGGCCGAGGCGCTCAAAGGCATCGACTGGAATACGATCGGCACGCTCGCCGGTCTCATGATCATGATGGCGATCGCCCAGCGGTCGGGCATTTTTGAATATCTCGCGATCCGCGCGGCGCAACTGGCCCGCGCCCATCCGGCGATGCTGCTGTTGCTGCTGCAGCTTGCGACTTTCGTCATCTCGGCGCTGCTCAATAACGTCACCACGGCGCTCCTGGTGGCGCCGGTCACGCTCGCCGTAACCCGCGAACTGCAAATTCCGCCTTATCCGTTTCTGTTCGCCGAGATCATCGCCTCCAATGTCGGCGGAGCGGCAACTCTGATCGGCGATCCGCCCAATATCATGATCGGCTCGCTCGTCGGCTTGAGCTTCAACGCGTTTCTGCTCAACGTCGCCCCCGCCGCCGTTCTGGTACTTGGCGCCCAGCTGCTGATGATCCATCTGCTGTGGGGGCGGGCGACCGAAGCGACCATCGAGAACCGGCTGCGGGTGATGACGATGAACGCGCGGGCCGCGATCGTCGACCTGCCGCTGCTCGTTCAGTCGCTGGCGGTTCTTGCGCTGGTCATCGTGGGCCTGGTCCTTGCCGACCGGCTTCATTTACAGGCCGCGACCATCGCCATGGGCGGCGCGGCCTTGTTGATGCTGCTCGACAACTGGGAGCATCACCGCGACAAGCAGGCCGACAATGTGACCAGAACCCTCACCGAGATCGAATGGATCACGATCTTCTTCTTTATCGGCCTGTTCGTCGTCGTCCATGCGGTCGAAGTGAGCGGGCTGTTACAGCTTCTTGCCGACAGGCTCGTCGCCGCGACCGGCAAGGACATAGCGTTGACGGGCTATGCCATTCTCTGGAGCTCTGCGCTGCTGTCGGCGCTGATCGACAATATCCCCTTCGTCGCCACCATGATTCCGCTGATCAAGAGCGCGGCGCCGGCCTTTACCGCCTCCGGGCATGTCGAGCCCAAGCACATCGAGCCGTTATGGTGGTGCCTGTCGCTCGGCGCCTGCCTCGGCGGCAACGGCACTTTGGTCGGCGCTTCGGCGAACCTCACCATTGCCGGGATTGCCGAGCGTAACGGCATCGCCTTCGGCTTCTTGAAGTACACGCTCTACGCTCTGCCGATGATGATCGTCTCGATCCTGATCTGCCAAGTCTATGTTTGGCTGAGATATTTCTAAAACACCCGGCGCGCCGCGCGACCGCTGCAGCGCGAAAAACGCGCCCTGATTTCTTAACCATAGCGCCAAATAGCCATCAGACGGGCGCTGCCGCGCCACAAGATGGTGAACCTTTTCCTTCATGGTGCCTCAAAAGGCGGGAACTTTCCCGCCTTGATCTACGTTGAAGCGTAGCGTGCCGGTAAAAGGGCAGGTGAGGGGGTCACCATGGGGCGCAGCAGCAAACAAATGAAAGTGCAGGCAATCGCGCTTGGTGGCGCGATGACTGCAGCGATCTTGGCCAGCGCACCGGCGCAGGCAGGCGGTTTCTTCGACTTTTTGTTTGGCGGTCCGGACAAGGGCCCGAATCCCTCGGTGTCGTCCTATGCCGAGCCGTCGGTGTCGCCGCCGCCGCTCGGCCAGGAGAGCGTACGCCAGAATGCCGGTAGCACCGGGCATGGTGTCGCCTTCTGCGTGCGGCTGTGCGACGGCCAGCATTTCCCGCTCGAAGCCCGCGTCATGAATGCGACGCCGGTCGAAGCCTGCCGGTCGATGTGCCCAGCCAGCAGGACCAAGGTGTTTTACGGCGCCGAAATCGATAACGCCGTCGCCAAGGATGGCGCGCGCTATGGCGATCTCGACACCGCTTACGTCTATCGCAAGCAACTCGTCGCCAACTGCACTTGTAATGGCAAGAACGCGCTCGGCCTCGCCCCTTATGATCTGCCGAGCGATCCGACCTTGCGGCCGGGCGACATCGTCGCGACCAAAACCGGACTGATGGCCTATACCGGCAATCCGACGCAGGCCTTTACGCCTGTGACGGTGTCGAGCGTCGCCACGCAGCTGAATTCGGTCACGTCGGCGAAGAGCGCGCTCAATACCCGCGGTCCGGCTAATCCGGTCGCTGCCGGTGCTACCGAGGATTCAGGCGCGCTCGCCCAGGCGCAGCCTGTCAGTACAGGCTCTATCGGCCAGCGCCCCCTGTCGCGCTAGAGCGAAGTTGTTTCGGACTGGATCAGTTGTCACTCTAGCATTTTGATGGAGCATGATCTTTTCGGAAAACCGGTTTCCACCTTTCCGGATCATGCTCTAGGTTTTCCGTTCAGTTCAGAAATTTGGTGACGTCGTCGGCGATCGACAGGGATGACGTCAGCCCGGGCAATTCGATGCCGAACAGATTGACGAGCCGCGGCATGCCATGCGCCGCAGGGCCTGCGATCAAAAAATCGGCGGCCGGCTCGCCCGGCCCCGTCAGCTTCGGTCGGATGCCGCAATAATCCGGCACCAGCGAATGGTCCGGCAGTCCCGGCCAATAGGTGCGGATGCGGTCGTAAAAGCTGTCGGCGCGGCGCGGATCGACAGTGTAGCTCTCTTCCGTGATCCATTCGACATCGGGCCCAAAGCGCATGCGGCCGGCGAGATCGAGCGTGACATGAACGCCAAGCCCGCCGTCCACCGGCGTCGGATAGACCAGCCGTGAAAAAACAGGCGGTCCGGCGAAGCTGAAATAATTACCCTTGGCGAGAACGAGCTTGGGCACTTTGTCGGCCGGATAGGCTTCGATGCGGCGGGCGAGCGCTTGCGCACTGAGGCCACCGGCATTGACCACGGCGTCGAAGTCGATGGTGCCCGGCTCGCGGCCGCCGAATTGCACGCGCCAATGCGGCGCCTTGTAGGCCATGCGTTCGACCGGCGTCTCGAACGCGATCATGCCGCCACGATCTTCAAGCTCGCCCCACAGCGCATTCATGTAGCCGTGGCTGTCGACGATGCCGGTTTCCGCCGACAGCAAAGCGCCAATGCAGGACAGTTCGCCTTCCAGCGCGCGCGCCGCATTACCGCCGAGCATTTCCATGCCTTCGACGCCATTGATCTCGCCTTGCTTCTGGATCGTTTCGACTTTGGCAAGCTCGCTCTCGTTGGTCGCCACAATCAGCTTGCCGCATTTGCGGAAGGCAACCCCGTGCGCGGCGCAGAACTCGTAGAGCATGCGGCGGCCGCGCACGCAGTGGCGCGCGCGCAGCGAATTGGTCGGATAATAAAGCCCGCCATGCACCACCTCGCTGTTGCGCGAGGACACGCCATTGGCGATGCCGCCGGTCATTTCCGCGACAGTGACATCGTGCCCGGCGAGCGCCGCGGTGCGCGCGACCGCAAGCCCGATCACGCCTGCACCAATCACCAGAACCTGCATCGCGCTTGCGCCTTGAACCCGTTGCCCGTGCTTATGTCTAAGTTCCGGAATGACTATATAAAGAAAGCTGACGCGGCAACGTGGTGGGGAAGGGGAGTGAAATGGCCGACAATATCGTCCGGATTTGTGCGCAGGCCGATATCGCGGCGGAGACGGTGCAGGCTTTCGACGTCGAGGACCGGCGGCTTGCGGTCTTCAACATCGGCGGCACGTTCTATGTCACGGACGACGAATGCACCCATGCGTCCGCGAGCCTTGCCGACGGGATGTTGGACGGCGACATCATCGAATGCGCCGTGCATATGGGCGCCTTCCACGTGCCGACCGGTGCGGTGAAGGCGCCGCCCTGCCAGGTGGCGCTGCGCACTTACAAGGTCGTGCTGCAGGACGGCGATGTTTTTGCCGATTTGGACCGGGACGCGGCCGGCGAACTTGCCTAATCAACGGTTTTGCCCAGGGCCAAAAATACCTATAAAAGGCCGCTGGTTGCGAACCGTATCCAATCCGGCGCGTATATAAGGGAATAGAGGAACCGTATGACTTACGCAGGTCCTGGAGTGAAGACGAGCCCGGATTTTCTCATTCCGGACAAGATGAAAGCCTGGGTTCTGGGTAACCCGGGTGAACTTAAACTCACCGAAAAGCCGGTTCCGGTTCCCAAGCGCGCTGAGGTTCTGGTCCGAATCGACGCGGTCGCGATCTGCGCCACCGATCTCGAAATCATCGATTACGGTTCGCCGGCCATGTTCCAAGGCGGCAAGCCGTTCAATAAGAATTTCACCCCCGGCCACGAATATATGGGCACGGTGGTGGCGCTCGGCCCCGGCGTCGACGAATACAAGATCGGCCAGCGCATCACGGTCGAGATCCATGCCGGCTGCGGCCAATGCCGGCGCTGCCGCGAGGGCATGTATACGTCATGCCACAACTACGGCCTCAATTACGGCGATGTCGACAAGGGCCACCGGGCCAACGGCTTCACCACCGACGGCGGCTTCTGCGAGTATCAGGTCAACAATATCAACACGCTGGTCGCCATTCCTGACACGATGTCCGATGAGGAAGCGACGCTCGTGGTGACGGCGGGCACCGCGATGTACGGCCTCACCGAGCTCGGCGGCCTCGTCGCCGGCGAAAGCGTGGTTGTGACCGGCCCCGGCCCGATCGGGCTGCTCGGTGTCGCCGTGGCCAAGGCGCTTGGTGCGACGCCGGTGATCCTGACCGGCACCCGCGACAACCGGCTTAAGATCGGCAAAGAGCTTGGCGCCGATCACGTCATCAATGTGCGCAACGAAAACGTGGTCGAAGCGGTGAAGCGGTTGAACGGCGGCAAGGGCGTCGACTATGTCGTCGAATGCTCGGGCGCGACCAATGCGGTGACCGAAGCGGTGCGCATGGTGAACCGCGGTGGCAAGGTCTGCCTCGCCGCGTTCCCGCATGAAGAGACGCCGGTCGATGTCGCGCACATCGTGCGCAACAATATCTATCTCTATGGCATCCGCGGCGAGGGCAAGAGCGCGACGCATCGGGCCGAGGCCTTCATGTCGCAGAAGCGCTTCGACGCCACCAAAATTCACACCCACACTTTTGCGCTGGACGACCTGCCGACGGCGATCCGCTATGCCAAGGACCGTGTTGACGATGCGATCAAAGTGGTGGTGAAGGCCAAAGGCGTCGCCGCCCACCGCGTCGCGGCGGAGTGAGGCAGCGTTCCGGAACCCTCTTGTTGCTAAGCTTTTCGGATCCGGAACGTCATTAACCCTTTTTCCTTGCGCGTCTGTTCAAGCACGTCGCCGGTCTGGTTCAATAGGTTTGGTATATCGAGACCGGCGAGGGGATCGGTACACTCGACGACAATGATGTCGCCCGTGTGCATGCCGCCGAGCGCCTTGCGTGTGCGCAGAGCGGGGAGCGGGCATTTGAGGCCGCGCAGATTTAGCGTTTTTTCCGTCATGGTGGCGCAATGCCGTGCGTGTCGTAGAGATCCGAAAGCTGCTGTTTAACATATCGGCGATGGCCGTCGATCCCAGCACCCAGCGCATTTCGCGCCTGACGCCGCTTGACGCGGTCCTGGCCTGCGTCGACGCCCGCGTCGAGCCGGTGACGCCGCGCGCTTGTTCTTTGGTTTCGGCGCAGGGCCGCGTGCTGGCCGCGGACGTAACGGCCTCGAAGCTACCGCCGGTTTCGATCGCGCTGCGCGATGGTTTCGCAGTTGCCACGGGCGCGGTGGCCGATGCCAGTCCATATGCGCCAATGCTTTTTACGTCGCCGCCGCCGCGGGTTGATGCCGGCGAGCCGATGCCGGAAGGCACGGATGCTGTGTTGCCGCTCGACGCAGTTACGTTCGCAGGCGGCCGCGCTGAGGCGATTGCAGCGGCCGCGCCGGGCGACGGCGTTCTGCCCGCGGGCGGCGATTCCATGCCGCAGACAATTCTACGCCGCGCCGGCGCTTGGCTGCGCGCAAGCGACATCGCCGTCATGACCGCCGGCGGCATTGCCGACGTTTCAGTTCGCGAGCCGCGCGTCCGTATCGCCTGCGGCAGCATGGCGAGGACGCCCGTGGTGCAGGCCGCCGTCGATATACTGACGCGCGCTGTCACCGCCGCGGGCGGCACGGTGTTCAACGCCGACGGCGAGCCGGAACGGCTCTATGAGGCGCTCAGCGAAGCGCGCGCCCATGCCGGCTTTGTCGTCGGCGGCACCGGCAGCGGCCGCGGCGATGCGAGCGTGCGCACCTTGGCGAAATTCGGCCGGGTCGAGGCGCACGGCATTGCTGTTTCGCCGGGCGAGACGGCAGCGCTCGGCTTCGTCGGCACGCGGCCGGTTCTGCTGATGCCGGGACGGCTCGATTCCGCTCTGGCGATCTGGCTTCTGATCGGCCGCCATATCATGGCCAAGCTCGGCGGCGGCCGTGTCGAGGACACGCCGCGAATGTTGCCGCTCAAGCGCAAGGTGACGTCGACCATTGGGCTCACCGAGCTCGTTCCGGTGCGCTACGAGGAAAATTCCGCAGCGGGCACTGTGGCGGATCCGCTCGCCTCCGGCTATCTGTCGTTTGAGGCTCTGACCGGAAGCGACGGCTGGATCGTCGTTCCGGCGGATAGCGAAGGATTTGCCGCGGGCACGCAGGTTGCCGTGAGGCCGTGGCCTTAGAGACGAATGGCCGCAACGACCAAGCAAACAGCGGAGGCTGATGCCATCCTGCAAGCCGTGCGGCGCGCCGCGCGGCAGGAGCAGTTTCTTGAAGTCGTCTCGGCCGGCGAAGCGCGCCGGCGCTTTGTGGCGAATATCGATATTTCGCCGCTTGCCGCGGAATCCGTGAGTCTTGCCGCCGCGCTCGGCCGTGTGCTGGCAGCCGATGTGATCGCGCCCGTCGACGCGCCGCCGTTCGACCGCTCCAATGTCGATGGCTTTGCCGTCCGCGCTGCCGACACGACCGGCGCCAACGATCGTCAACCGAGGCGCTTTGCGTTGAATGCGGAAGTCCTGGCCTGCGGCATCGAACCCGCCATCGAAGTCGCGCCGGGCACGGCAACGGCGATTGCGACCGGCGGCGTCATCCCGCGCGGCGGCGATGCCGTGGTGATGATCGAGCACACCGAGCTGATCGAGGATGGAGCTTTACCTGCGATCGAGTTGCGCCGCGCCGCCGCCGCCGGACAGTTCGTGTCTTACGCAGGCTCGGACATCGCGCGCGGCGAGACACTATTGCGAAAAAGCACCCGCATCGGCTCGCGCGAGATTGGCATGCTCGCGGCCTGCGGCCTCGCTGCAGTCGATGTCGTGCGACGGCCCCGCGTCGCCGTGCTGTCGACAGGCGACGAACTCGTCGCGCTGGGCGAGCCGCTGCGTCCCGGCACCGTTTATGACAGCAACGGCGCGATTATCGCCGCCGCCGTCACCGAAGCGGGCGGTGAAGCGGTGCCGTTCGGGGCTTTTCCCGACGAGGAGACGGCGCTTGGCGACGCCATGCGCTCCGCGCTTCAATCATGCGACATGGTCGTGCTCTCGGGCGGCACCTCGAAGGGAGCGGGCGATCTGTCGCATCGCATCGTTTCAAAGCTCGGCGCGCCGGGCATTCTGGTTCACGGTGTCGCACTCAAGCCGGGGAAGCCGCTGTGCCTTGCCGCGATCGGCGACAAGCCGCTGATCGTGCTGCCCGGTTTTCCGACGTCGGCGATTTTCACCTTTCACGCTTTTGTCGCGCCGGCGATCCGCGCGCGTGCCGGGCTGTCGCCCGAGGCCGCGCGCAGCGTGACGGCGCGCGTGCCGGTGCGGATCCCTTCCGAACTCGGCCGCGAGGAATTCGTGCTGGTGTCGCTCGTTCAGGGCAACGACGGACTGATTGCCTTCCCGACCGGCAAAGGCTCAGGCGCGGTGACGGCCTTCTCGCAGGCCGATGGATTTTTGTCGATCGATGCGCTTGCCTCCGCGCTCGATGCCGATACGGAGAAAGACGTTACGCTGATCGGCGATGAAGCGCGCGCGCCCGATCTCGTCATCATGGGCAGCCATGACATTGCGCTCGATGTCGTGGTCGGCGCGCTGGCCGAACGCGGCTTTCACGCACGCACCATCGCCGTCGGCAGCCTCGGCGGCGTCAGCGCCGCAAGCCGCGGCGAATGCGATGTCGCGCCGGTTCATCTGGTCGATCCGGCGACCGGCATCTACAACAAGCATCTGCTCACGCCCGGCCTGGCGCTCGTGCCCGGCTGGCGGCGGATGCAGGGCTTTGTCTTCCGCGACGGTGACGCGCGCTTTGCCGGCAAGACCGCGGATGCCGCGCTGAAAGCGGCGCTCGGCGATCCTTCCGCGCTCATGGTCAATCGCAATGCCGGCTCCGGCACGCGCGTTCTGGTCGACAGTTTACTGCGTGGTGCGAAGCCCGCGGGCTACGCCAATCAGCCGCGCGCTCACAACGCAGTCGCGGCGGCCATCGCACAGCGCCGCGCCGATTGGGGCGTTGCCATCGAGCCGGTGGCGCGGATGTACGGGTTGTCGTTCCTGCCGATTGCGCCCGAGCACTACGACTTCCTCCTGGTCGAGGCGCGGCGCGAACGGCCCGCGGCGCAGGCCTTCCTGCAAGCGCTGCGCGACGAAGCGACGCGCACGCGGATTCGCGCGCTCGGCATGGAGCCTGCCGCCTGAACGGCTGCCGTTCGTGCTGTTCTGGCTATGCCGAAAGGCGGGTGTTAGCCTCCCGCGCTTGGCGTGAAGCTTGCTTCTACGCGCCACGCAAGGAGAACAACATGCTTCATCGTCGCGATATTATCCGGGGTGGTTTTTCGGCGCTGGCCGCGGTTGCAAGCCCGGCCGTCACATTTGCCCAAACCAAGCCGCTGACCAAAGTGCGCTACAACGAGGTCGTGCGCTCGCTGCTTTACGCGCCGTATTACGTCGCCTCGACCAACGGCTATTTCAAGGATGCCGGGCTCGACATCGAACTCGCGACCGGCAATGGCGGCGACAAGACCATGGCCGCGCTGTTGTCCGGCAGCGCCGATATCGCGCTCGCCGGACCGGAGACCACGATCTACGTTGCCAATAGCGATTCATCGATCAAAGCGCGCATCTTCTGCGGCCTGACCGCGACCGACGGTTTCATGCTGGTGGGCCGCACCAAGCCCGACAAGTTCGAATGGAGCATGCTGAAGGGGCAGGACGTGCTCGGCTTTCGCCCGGGCTCGACGCCGATCCTGTTCTTTGAAGAAGCGATGCGCATGAACGGCGTCAATCCAGATACCGACGTCAAGCTCGCCAACAATATCGCGGTGCCGGCGCGGGTCGGCGCTTGGCTCGCCGGCCAAGGCCAATACGCGATTTTCATCGAGCCGGACGCGTCGCAGCTCGAACTCGACGGCAAAGGCTTCGTGCTGGCCTCGATCGGCGCGACCGTCGGTTTCGCAGACTACACGTCCTTCATGGCGACCGACAAATATCTCGCCGACAATGCAGCGATCGTGCAAAGCTTCACCGATGCGATCTACCGCGCGCAGAAATGGACTGCGTCGGCGTCGGCGGCCGACATCGCGCAGGCCGTCGCGGCGTTTTTTCCCGCCGTCAACCCGCAAGCGCTGACCAACGCCGCAGCGCGTTATCAGAAGCTGAAAATCTGGAAATCGTCGCCGGTGATCGAGCCTGCATCGATCAGCAAATTCGAGGACATTCTCGTGAATGGGCATGTGCTCGACGCCAACAAGCGCGTCAAATTCGAAGACCTGGTCCGCACCGAATTTGCCAGCAAGGCGAAATGAGCCGTGCCGGAGGCCAGAGCCGCATCCAAAGTCGAATTAAAGAATGTCGGTCTGCGCTATTTCGGCCCGGAAGGAGAGACCGAGGCCCTCAAAAATATCTCGATCGCCGTCGCGCCCGGCGAATTCGTCGCCGTCATCGGGCCGAGCGGCTGCGGCAAGAGCACGCTGCTGTCGTTGATCTCCGGCCTGGTCGCGCCGACGGACGGCGCGGTGCTGATCGACGGCAAGCCGGTTACCGGGCCGAATCGCAAGGTCGGCTACATGCTGCAGCAGGACTATCTGTTCGAGTGGCGCACGATTCTGGAAAACACGCTGCTCGGCGCCGAGATCCAAGGCCTTCCGATGGCCAGGGCGCGCGAGCGCGCGGCGCAGCTTTTGACCCGTTACGGGCTCGGGCAATTTCTCAACCACTTGCCGCGGCAGTTGTCCGGCGGCATGCGCCAGCGCGTGGCGCTGGCGCGCACGCTATGTACCGGGCCCGATATCGTGCTGCTCGACGAGCCGTTCTCGGCGCTCGATTCGCAAACCCGGCTGGCGCTGGCCGATGAGATCACCGAAATCCTGCGGCGCGAAGCCAAGACCGTGATCCTGATCACGCATGATATCGGCGAGGCAGTCAGCATGGCCGAACGCGTGATCGTGCTGTCGCGCCGCCCGGGCCAGGTGAAATCCGATCACGCAATCCGCTTTGCCGGGAGTAATAGCGGACGGCCGGCGCCAATGGCGGCGCGCGAGGCGCCGGAATTCCAGGACTATTTCAAGACCCTCTGGCAGGAGCTCGATATCCATGTCGAGCAATGATGTCGAGCAATAATCATGTCAAACAGTGAACTTGCCATGCCCGCCGTGCCCGTAGCGATCAGCAGTCAATACAGCGCGTGGCTGCGCCGCGAACGCCGTGACCGGCTGATCGTGCGCACCGCGCAGCTCGCGATCCTGGTCGTCTGTCTGATCCTGTGGGAGGTGCTGCCGCGGCTACAGATCATCAACCCGTTGTTCACCAGCTATCCGTCGGCGATCTGGCCGACTTTCGTCGACATGCTGAAAGCGACGCCGCAGCAGCCCAGCATCCAGACCCATACGTTGTCGACCGTCTTTGCCACGATTGCCGGCTTCACCGCCGCGATGATCATTGGAACGACGATTGCCGCTGCGCTGTGGTGGTGGAACACGCTCTATCGCGTGCTCGATCCGTATCTGGTCGTGGCCAATGCCATGCCCAAGACCGCGTTCGTGCCGATCTTTTATATCTGGCTCGGCGCGACGCTCTCGATCTACGGCATGTCGCTTGCGATTTCGCTCTTCATCACCGTGCTGATGATCTATAGCGGCTTCCAGGGCGTCGATCCCAACAAGATCAAGCTCGCGCAATCGTTCGGCGCCAGCAAAGCGCAAATCCTGTGGAAAGTAATCTTGCCGGGGAGCGTTCCGACGCTTATCGCCGCACTGAAGGTGAATGCCGGCCTGTCCCTGGTCGGCGTCGTCGTCGGCGAATTCCAGTCGTCCAATGTCGGGCTTGGCTATCTCATTCAATACGGCAGCCAGATCTTCAAAATGAATATCGTGATGACGGCGGTGACCATCCTCGCCATCGTCTCGTCGCTGATGTATCTCGGGATCGCGGCGCTGGAAAAAGCCGTGATGCGCCGGCGTTGAGTGCGGTCTCGCGCTGATCCTTAGGCGGACTGGCGCTTCTCTGCCGCGACAAGCCGGGCGGCCGCTTCGTCGGTCGTCATGACGTCGCCGAAATAGACGACGAAATTATTCAGTGACGCGGCATGGGTTTCGTCGCTCAAGGTCGCATTGCAATCAGAGACCATGATGACGCGATAGTCGAGCATCATGGCGTCGCGCGCCGTCGACTCGCAGCAGACATTGGTGAGCGTGCCCGCAATGAGCAGGCTTTCGATGCCGCGGCTCTTCAATTTGGCGTCGATGTCGGATGAGCCGGAAATGAAAGCGCTGAATTTGACCTTCTTCACGCGCAGATCTGTCTGCAGCGCTTCGAGCTTCGGATAAAGCGCAAAGCCCTCGGCCTTTTCGTCGAGATTAGCGAGGCGGGTCTTGGCCCGCTCCGGCGTCAACATGTATTTGTGGTGATTGCCCCAAGTTTCGAGCGCGCCCACCGCAGTGGTTTGCACCCAGGCCACGGTGCCGCCGGCGGCGCGCAGCGCGCGGGCCAGGCGGTTGATATTCGGCGCGATGCCGCGGGCGGCCGGGACCTCAAGCGGAAAGCCTTCGGCAACAAAGTAATTCTGCATGTCGACCACGACCAGCGCGGTGCGGGAAGCGTCGATCGTGTCGTGGCTCGGCAGCTTGCCCTGACGGCGCATGACGCGCTCTTTGACGTCGGCGGGCATGGTGTAGGGATGCATGAAAATCTCCGTCGGGAAGGCCGCATTATGAAGGTACGGCGCGCGCCAGGGGCCGTCAAATACAGCCTGAAATAGAGGGTCTCGGCCGTGCGACTCGTCGTGGTCGTCATTATGTTAAACTGAAACGATTGCCGTATCGAATGAAAGGATCGGACCATCTGATGGCTGTGCGCGTTATCGGGCTTGCGGGCTGGAGCGGCTCCGGCAAGACGACACTGGTCACTGGCGTGATCCCAGTGCTGGTCGAGCGCGGCCTGAAAGTCGCGACCGTCAAGCACGCTCATCACGATTTCGATCTCGATCAGCCCGGCAAGGATTCGTGGCTGCACCGCCATGCCGGTGCGCGTGAGGTTGCAATTGTCTCCAGCCGCCGCTGGGCGATCATGCACGAGCTTAATGACGAAGCCGAGCCGCCGCTGATGGAGATATTGACGAAGCTCAGCGCCGTCGATCTGGTGATCGTCGAAGGCTTCAAGCGCCACGCTCATCCGAAACTCGAAGTGTTTCGCGCCACCGTCGGCAAGCCGCTGTTGCATCCCGAAGACGATTGCATTGTCGCAGTGGCGACCGACGCTCCCTTGCCGCAGGCGCAAGTGCCGGTGCTGATGCTCGACGATATCAGCGGCATTGCCACGATGCTGCAGGCCGAGGCTCTGCCGCTTGATCGCATCGGCAAGCTCGAAGTGGCGCAGGATGGGAGCTGATGGCGCAGCTTACCGATGACTGCTTCGCGTTCAACGGCCCGCTTCTTCCGGTCGACGAGGCCGAGCGCCTGATCGCCGAGCGGATAGTGCCTGTCGATGGGCACGAAAGCGTTGCGCTGCGCGCAGCTAGCGGCCGCGTGCTGGCCGGCGACGTTGTTGCGCCAGTGAACGTGCCGCCGTTCGATAATTCCGCCGTCGATGGTTTTGCGGTGCGCGCCGACGGCTTGGCGGCAGACAGCGAGACGCGGCTCGCCGTTGTCGACCGCATTACCGCAGGGCATGGTTCGGACCGTGCGCTCAAAGCCGGTGAAGCCATTCGCATCTTCACCGGCGCGCCGATGCCGCAAGACGCCGATACCGTTTTCATGCAGGAAGACTGCCGCATCGCGGGCAATCATGTGATTGTTCCGCCGGGGCTCAAGCGCGGCGCCAATCGCCGTTTTGCCGGCGAAGATATGCAAGCCGGCGCTATCGCGCTGCCGGCCGGCCGCCGATTGTCCGTGCAGCATCTGGCGCTTGCGGCAGCGCTCGGCCTCACCAAGCTCGACCTGCGCCGCCGCGTCCGCGTCGCGATATTCTCGACAGGTGACGAGATCGTCGAACCCGGATCGGCGTTGCCGCGCGCGGCGCTTTACGATTCCAATCGTTATCTGCTCGCTGCATTGCTGGCGCGTTACGGCGCCGAGGTGACCGATCTCGGCATTCTCAGCGACGACCCGCAGGAACTCGCGCGCGGCCTCGCGTCGGCTGCCGCCAATCACGATCTGGTCCTGACTTCGGGTGGCGTCTCGACCGGCGAGGCCGATCACGTGCGCGATGCAGTCGAAAGTGTCGGACGCCTGGTGTTCTGGCGGGTTGCCATCAAGCCCGGCCGGCCGGTGGCGATGGGCGTGCTGCACGGCTCGGACAGCGGCGAGGGCGCGGCTTTTGTCGGACTGCCGGGAAATCCGGTCGCAGTGTTTGTGACCTTCGTGCGCGTGGTGCGGCCGCTGCTGTTGCAGCTCGCCGGCGCGCTGCCGGAGCCTCTGATCGCGCTGCCGGTGCGCGCGACTTTTTCCTACAATAAGCGCGCCGGCCGGCGCGAATATGTCCGCGTCGCGCTGCACAAGGCCGCCGACGGCGCGATTGAGGCGGAGAAATACGCGCAAGATGGCGCCGGCGTTCTCACCTCGCTCACCGAGACCGACGGGCTGGTCGAGCTTCCCGAGAATGTAACCAAAGTCGAGCCCGGCGAGACGGTCGGCTTTCTGTCTTACGCGTCGCTTGTGTCGTAAATCGCCGCCAGCTTCTCGGCGCGCTCGGCATCTTCTGGCGTGTTGACGTTGAAGAATGGATCGACCGGTTCAGCCGCCCAATCGGCAAGGGCGATGCCGTGCCGCGCGGTCCAGATTTCGATCTTGTGCAGGCCTTCTTCGGTCAAGACGCGCCGCAAATCCTCGCGCAGCGCGACGCTCCACAGCGCAACGACGGGATGGCGCCACTCGCCGGAGCGCGCGCATGCAAGCGGCGTGCTTGCGGCGAGGCGTGCCTGGTACAGCCGCTCGAGCAAATTCTTCGGCAGGAACGGACAGTCGCCCGGCGCGCTGAGCAGCCATTCGATGCCCGGCGCATGTGCCGCGGCCCAGTCGAGTCCGGCAAGAATGCCGGCCAGCGGTCCGGCAAAATCGGGCACGCTGTCCGCCACCACCGGCAGGCCGGTATCGGCGAAGCGGGCCGGGTCGCCGTTGGCATTGATGATGATGCGCTCGCATTGCGGCGTCAGACACGCGAGCACGCGCTGCAGAATAGCCACGCCGCCGATGCTGATGCGCGCCTTGTCGCCGCCGCCCATGCGCCGCGCCAGGCCGCCGGCAAGCACCAGACCGAGAGTAGGGGGACTGCTCACGCGCGCCGCATCTCACTCATCGTGCACGGCCGCCTTGCGGCGATGCTTGGCGCTTTCCTCCTCGACATAAGCGAGGTCCTGATCGAACACGATGCGGTCCTCGCCCGCGAGCGCGATGAAGCGCTTGCCGCGGGCGCGGCCGATCAGCGTCAGGTTCGCCTTGCGCGCCAGTTCGACGCCCCAGGCGGTGAAGCCCGAGCGCGAGATCAGGATCGGAATGCCCATGCGCACCGTCTTGATCACCATTTCGGAAGTAAGCCGGCCGGTGGTGTAGAAAATCTTGTCGGCCGCGCCGACGCCGTTCTTGAACATCCAGCCGGCGATCTTGTCGACGGCGTTGTGGCGGCCGACATCCTCCATATAAACCAGCGGCCGGTCCTCGACCGCGAGCACGCAGCCGTGGATGGCGCCGGCCTCGAGATAGAGTGACGGCGTGGTGTTGATCTTGTGGGTGAGCGTGTAAAGCCACGACGTGCGTAATTGCGCCTTCGGCAGCGACACATTCTCCAGCGCCTCCATGAGATCGCCGAACACCGTGCCCTGGGCGCAGCCCGAGGTCTGCACCTTCTTCTTGAGCTTCTTCTCGTAATTGGTCTTGCGCTTGGTGCGCACCACGACCACTGACAATTCATCGTCGTAATCGACACCGGTCACGGTATCGTCGGGCTTGAGCATGTTCTGGTTGAGCAGATAGCCGAGCGCCAGATATTCCGGGTGATCGCCGATGGTCATCGCGGTGACGATTTCCTGCGCGTTGAGGAAAATCGTCAGCGCGCGTTCGACCGTCACCGCGGTTTCGATCGGGGCGCCGGTCTGGTCGACGCCTTTGACGCGCTCCGTCAGGCGCGGATCGAACGGATCGGGGCGGACGATATAGTCGTCGCCAAGCGGGGCTGTCTTGATCGTCATGCCGCTAATGTAGTGCGGCACAGCGGCTGGAGGAAGCGGCAGTAGACATGCAAGAAGCCCGGCTTGCGCCGGGCTTCCCTACATCCATTTCACGTGTCGCAAACTTCCCGCAAACTTCGTACGCAGAAAACGTTCTCCGCTTGGCAAAATTAACCGTGCAAGCCGCCAAGCACCCAGATCAAAAGAATGATCGGCAATGGGATGCCGATGAGCCACAGCAACAGACCACGTCCCATAATTTTCTCCTGCGTAGCTCCTCAACACCGACAAAATAACGGCCGAGGGGCCCGGTGGTTCCGCGGTCCTTCGGCCTTGTGATTCGCGGCGCTGGCCGGCCAAGGATGACGCGACGGCGCGGGTTGTAAGCTTGGGGCCGGCCGTGATATTGCGGGGACCCTTTTGCGGAGGGGTGGCCGAGTGGCTGAAGGCGCACGCTTGGAAAGCGTGTATACGGGAAACCGTATCGTGGGTTCGAATCCCACTCCCTCCGCCAACCGCTTGGTCGCCGACGTCCCCAACCCCCTGATGCACGGCTCTATTCGGTCTCCGCTGCCAAGTGCTCGCCAGATTGCGACAGAATTCCACTTCAGCAATGCGCAAGCTTTCGAGCCGGCCCGCGTCACATCAGCAATCCGACGGACAGCAACGCACTAAGAGAAGCCGCACCAACACGGTTTGAACGAGCCCGCGATTCAAAATCGGAGCGCGTTCACAGGAGTTCAGGTGTGTCCATCGGGCGACAATCGCAGCGCAGCAAAGACTTTTATTCGATGACCTCGTCGGCAGTCGCGAGCATCATCTGAGGGATGGCCAACCCCAGCGCTTTGGCTGTCTTAAGGTTGATGGCCAGCTCAAATTTTGTAGGAAGTTGGATCGGCAGGTCGGCCGGCTTTTCACCCTTTAGTATCTGGCCAGCGTAGATGCCCGCCTGCCTATAGGCGTCAGTGATGCTCGCGCCATAGCTCATCAATCCGCCAGTCTTCGCGAACTCACGAAGGTAATACGCGGTCGGAAGACCGTGACGCGCCGCAAGCTCTATTAGTTGCTTAGGACGGCTATCGAAGAAGGGGTCGACACTAACAAGCAGCCCGGAATTAGGGACATTGTCGAGCGCAGCGAAGGCGGCGTCAATCTCGCCTTCGTTGCGAGCGTTTAGTACAAGAAGTTGGCGTCCAATAGCGCTAGCTGCGGACTGCGCGTCGTGAATTTGAGATGCGAAACTTGTGCCGTTGGGGTCAACAAGTAGACCGAAGGTAGTGGTCTTGGGCGCTAGGGCGGTGAGAAATTCCATTTGTTTTGCGCTCAGCGCGCCAGAATAGAACGTGGCGCCGGTAACATTGCCTTCAGGCCGGTTGAGGCTCTTCACGAGCCCGCTGGATACCGGATCGAATCCCGTCGTGAAAACGATTGGGATTGTCTTCGTTGCCGCTATCGCTGGACCGGACGTGCCGCCGGCAACAATGACGGCAACATGACGATCCACTAGGTCAGCCGCTAGCGTTGGAAGTCGCTCGTATTGGCTCTCGGCGTAGCGATATTCGATGGTGTAGTTCTGGCCTTCGATATAGCCGGTCTGATGGAGGCCGTCCCGGAGGGCTGCGAGGAGGTATTCAGTTTGTTGGGGAGTTCGACTGGTTAGAAAACCGACTACTGGCGTCGCTGACAGTTGCGCGTGAGCGAAGCGTGGCGACGCCGCAACCGTAAAGATCAGGGCCAATAACTGTCGCCGCGTCATTCCCGCCCCCAAGACTCAACAACATTGCACCATATCGACCCAAAGGGGGCATAGAAAGGCCACCTGCGAATCTCCGCTTTGGGTCAGAAGCTGACATGACTAGCTCGATTCCCAACGTCTGCTATTCCCCCCAGCAACGGCATTGAACGGGGCTTTGGTCCGATACGGACTGCCGCCTCGGGCCTGGAGTCATCTCGAACTACTCGCGTGGAGCACGTGTATCTATTTGTGGGTACATTTTGGGGTGCCACTCCCTCGAGATTCTATATTATTGTTAGTATTTGAGTTTTCTACACGAAGGGCGGACACTCCCTCCGCCAGCCACCAAGAATCAGCCCTCATGGCCTAGCCGTCATGCATCGCGCCACATCCGATCGACGCCCGAAGAATTTGCCGGCGTCGTCAATTAGTTGGACGAGCAAGCGGATTTGCGCTGCGCATTGCGATGCCGCGCCGTGAGACCGCGGCGGTGAGGGCGATGGCGAGCGGACGCGGTGCAGCTCTCGCGCTCCGGCTTCTTGTGCCGCCGCTTTGTCTCGGCATTGTTGGGGTCATTTCGCCTGCGGCGGCGCAATCGGGCACACTCACGGCGGCGCAGGCTGAGGCACTCACGGCGTACAACAACGCGGTCAGCCAGTTTAGGTCGATCCTGCATGAGCGCCGCGCCGAGATCGCAGCCAAGCAGCCGTTGCCGAACGTACCGGGGCAGGCGCTCTATCTTGCGCGCATCAATATGATGAGCGCGTATAAAGATCTCACCGACGCGCTGCCATCGAAAATCGGCCGGGCGAACAAGTTCGGCATTCCTCCGGCTTATTTCGATGCCGACAATGAGCCGCTCATCGACGAATATCTCAGTCTCTTCGCCATCATGCAGGCGCCGCCTGCAAACGCGCAAAAATCGGATACGCCGTTCAAAGACGTTGCCGACCTGTCCGCGGCGATCGCGCGCGCGAAGGGCCTCGATGCGGCAAGCGCCGATGTGGCGGGGCGCATCGGGCTGGGTATTTTCTTCGCCGAGACCAACGGCCAGCAAAATATCGGCAACGCCCGATCAAACACCTATAAAGGCAGTCTGCAAACCGGCCCCGCTGAGGATCAAAATGGCCAAAGGCGATGGGCGGCGATCAAGGCTTCGATCGCGAATTTCGATCCTGCCTTGATCGCGCGCGACGCCAAGGAAGAAGCGCGGGCCGGAAATTCAGATCATCGGTTTAATCATTGGACCGCCGTCCGCGACGGCCTCATGAACGCGCATGCCGAGATTTTTCCGAAAATATCGGTGATCGTGAAAGCATCTGCCCGATCCGATCGATCAGATGAAGCTCTTTGAGCTCATTCAGATCATTCCGAGCCCGACCAAGGCTGCGCTCAATTCGGGAAATCTCACCGGCTACAGGATTTCAGATCCGACGGTCATGGGCTATTTGCGCAACAACGCCATATTCACCTTCGGCAAGGCCGACCGCGCCAAAACCTCGGCGACGTTCCGCGAAATCCTCGATGCGATGTGGCTCTTCAACGATAAATTCGAGCACGCCCGGGCCAGATTCGAAGAGATCAGGGCGGCGCGTAAGGGGTAAGCCCGTGCCTCAAGCGACGAGGCCGGACGATCGATCTTCGGCACGATCGATCAGCGCGCTACTGCACGTGTCCCCAAATATCAAGGATCACGCTGGCTCCCGGCACGAACAAATTCCCGTCGACTTCGATGGCGCTGAACGGGATGCCGAGCCGCCGCAGGTCTTGGTCCCAAGCCATGAAGCCGCTCCGAAATTGTGCCAAGTCGGCATGAAAATGCAGCGCCCGCACCACCTGATCCAAGCTGCTGCCCGCGGCGGCGAAAGATACGTGTGGCCTTGGCGAGAATGTCCACCATCTGGGCATGCGCGCTGTCATGGAAAAACGGCGCGTCCGCGGACACCGTGGCCGTGCCGCATAGGCCGCCGTTTTCGACAGCCATGAGGCCCGCGACGAACAGGACCTCGTCGAAAACACGGGCCGGCACCATATCGTTGGCGATCAGCGCAACGTCGCATTCGACGTCCCGCACGCGCGCGGCGGCCAATTCATGTGCAGCGACCAGGTTGATTTCAATTGTGGCATCGCGGCTGCCGAACGCCGGATGACGGACCGGCACCACCGTGGTGGGCGGCACACGACCGTCGAAGGCTCGTGACCACGATTGCCAGAATGCGGCGAGATCTTCGGCATGGCTCAAATAGACCTGAGCCTTGAGCACAAGCCCCATATGGCTTTCTGCGGCAGTCAGCGCCGGAACCAACCGCTCACGAATCAGATATTCGGCTTCGCGCTTGATGCGCGTTCCATTCCACTGCTGGCCCGGCGGCATCGACGCCGATGCTGCGATATTGCCACTCGCGTCACGCGCCAGTTGTCCGGCCACGAAGATCATATCGCCCACCCGCAGGCATGGTGCGTAGCCTGACGTTTGCGGCACATTCAGGCGATCCATGCCGGCAGGGCGACACTCGTAGCCGCTGTCCAGCGTCGCGGCCATGACCTGCACATCCATCGATGCGTCCAGATTGAGAAGACGGCTGACGATCACCGACGTGCTCGGCGCGACTTGCCCGGCGAGCGCCGTCTTGCGCACCTCGTGGTAGGGGTCAACGAAAGCTGGTGAGGGATAGTATTGATCGAGGCGGGCCACTCTGCTTAGCGCGCTGCCTGCGGCATGCAATTGCGCATCCATTCCGCGGAAAATAGCGGCGGCCTCGCGTTGCGCCTGGGGCGGCACGCCCAGGGGGCGCATCGGGCGCGCAACCTCAGGGTCGAGCAAACCGTCGGGTCGTGTCGCGCGCAACCCGGTGCCGAATACCCAGCGGCCGCCACGCACGTAGGGCGCATGCACCACGCCCGCCCCGTAGGTGTGCGTCGCGTATCGCGTAATGGTCATAAAAAATGCGTCTCCTCACGCGACCAGGAACGAATGATGTTCCGTCGTGTAGTATTCCAGTCGCTCAATTCGCGGTCACGCCCGCGGTCTTGATGACATCGCCCCAGCGCAATTTTTCCGAGTCAAAGAAGGTCTTGAACTCTTCCGGCGTATCGGTGATTGCCTCGAGCGACTGATTGGCGATGAAGGTCTGCACTGCCGGCGAGCGTACCGCCTCGCGCAGTTGTTTATTCAGCTGGTCGATAACCGGGCGCGGCGTGCCCTTCGGCGCTGCTAAGCCGGACCACACATAGGCCGAAAATCCTGAAAAACCGGATTCCGCCAGCGTCGGCACGTCAGGCAAGAGCGGCGAGCGGGCATCTCCGGTGATCGCCAGTGCACGCAGACGGCCGGCACGGATATGCGCGACCATAGCCGACAGGCCCGGCATGATCACAGGCACCTGTCCGGCAAGGACGTCGGTGACGGCCGGGGCGCTGCCGCGATAGGGAATGTGCAACATCTTCAGGCCGGCGCGGGTCAAGAACATTTCCATGAAAAGCTGCTGTGCGCTGCCGTTGCCCGAAGACGCGTAGTTGATCTGGCCCGGACGCGCTTTGACGTAGTCGATAAATTCGGCGAGCGTATGCACCGGCATGTCGGGATTGACCACAAGCACTCCGGGCTCGCGGCTGAACAATGAGATCGGTTCGAAATCGGCAACCGGATCGAAAGACAGCTGCGTGAATAGCGCCGCGCCCCAGGCCTGCGGATTGGAAGCCAGCAGCAGCGTATAGCCATCCGGCGCGGCGTGGACGACATACTCTGTGCCCAACATGGAGCCGGCGCCCGGCTTGTTCTCGACGACGATACTTTGATCCATCTGCGTGGACATTTGCTGAGCGATTGCTCGCATCGGCACGTCGGACGAGCCGCCCGCAGAGTACGGCACGATGACATGTATAGGATACGACGGATAATCGGCGGCGCTCGCGACTTCGGCGAAGCCGAAGGCCGCTAGCGCGAGCAGCAAGCCCCAACGCAACTGGTAATGGTTCACGATTTTCTCCTCAGCAACCGGATGTGCCCTAATGGCCCATATACGGCAGCCTTGACCAGCAATTATCATGCCTCGTCGCAACCGTATAACGGCCGGCCAGGAAACACGGTGCGTCCGCCGTGTCTTTGATTTGCGGCTCGGTTGATATGGGCGCTGCGGTCGCCGCGCCGGCGCCGCCGAACAGCAGCAGCGCGTCGCACCGGCGCGACCAGATATTGCGTGACTAAAGCCGAGCGATGGCGGAGAAGTTGGTTGGCAGTCCCACTTTCTCCGCCAGCGCTCCGGACAGTCCAGATCAAGCGGCGGGTACTTTTGTGATCCGCTGATCGATCGCGCCGAAGAGCGTCCGTCCGGCCTCGTCGAGAACCTCGATACGCACGCGGTCGCCGAATTTCAGGAACGGCGTTATCGGCTTGCCACTCTCTATTTCTTCGTTGGCGCGGACTTCGGCGATGCAGGATGAGCCCGCGGCCTCGTGCTTGTTGGCGACGGTCCCTGCGCCGATGATGGTGCCGGCGCCGAGCTTGCGGGTCCGCGCGGCATGCGCGATGAGCTGGGGGTAAGAGAAGTACATGTCGTGGCCGGCATGGGGCGAACCGATCTTGCGGCCATTGACCGACGAGATCAGCCGCACATTGAGTTTCTGGCCGTCCCATTGCGGCAGGTCGTCGGGTGTCACGGCGACCGGCGAAAAGGCGCTCGTGGGCTTGGCCTGCATGAAGCCGAAACCTTTCGGCAGTTCGCTCCGCGTCAGCGTTCGCAGCGTGAAGTCGTTGAGCAGCATGACGAGCCTGATGTGCCCCATCGCATCGACGGCCGATGTGCCCATCGGCACGTCGTCGACCACGACCGCGATCTCAGCCTCGAAATCGACCCCGAGTTCGTCGCTCGGCAATACCATATCGTCGGCCGGTCCGATAAAGCCGTCGGACATGCCCTGATACATCAGCGGCTCAGTCTCAAAATTGGCCGGCATTTCGGCGCCGCGCGCCTTACGCGCCTTCTGCATATGGCTGAGATAGACCGAGCCGTCGAGGAACTGATAGGCGCGGGGAAATGGGCTTTCGGCCCGCTCCGGCGCGAACGGCTCGGTGTGTTCGGCGCTGCCATCGTTCAAGTGCTGGTAGACGGCCTTGAGCTTCGGCGCTGCCGTGCTCCATGTCTCGATCGCCTGCTGCATCGTATGCGCGATCCGCGGCACCAGCGCGCATTTGGTGAGGTCGCGATCGACGACGGCGAGCGCGCCATCGCGGCCGCCGGATTTCAAGGACGCGAGTTTCATGGCGTTGCCTATGTGCTGGCGGCGAGGAATTGCTCCAATCGCGTCGCGAAAGCGATTGGAGTTTCCACCATCGGATAATGCCCGGAATTGGCGAGCGTCTCGAGCCGCGCCTGCGGATAGAGCGCGGGAAAGGCGGCGCGGACCATATCCTCGCTCACGCCCTTGTCGTGTTGGCCGGCCAGAACCAGCACGGGCATCCGGGCTTTGTCGGCGTTGGCCGATAGGTCGTCTCTGATGAACAACTCCATGTAGCTTTTGAAGGCCGCGGGCAGCGCCGTCTCGCGCGCGCCCCGCAACAGCCATTGTAGCCACGCTGGCGAGAGCCGGTTACCGACGGATTCGCCGATCACCGCAAGCGCGGTGGCATCGTCCGCACACGCTTTGGTGAAGAAGCCGAACAGGTTGTCGTCGAATGGCAGGGCCCCGGCCGGCACTGGCGTCACCGCGACGATCGACTTGACGCGCGCGGGAGCATCCATCGCCGCTTTCTGCGCCGCCTTGCCGCCCATGGAGTGGCCGATCAGGTGAAACTCGGTCCAGCCAAGCGTATCCGCAAGCGCGATGGCATCGGCCGCCACTTCGGCGATGGTGAAAGAGCCCGCGACGTTCCGGGATCGGCCATAGCCGCGGATATCAAAGAACGCATAAGTGTACCGCTCGGTATCGAGGGCGTCGAAGATCGGCATGAAGATGCGGTGGTCGGAGAACCAGCCATGGATGACAATGGCTTTCACCGGTCCGCTGCCGAGTGTTTTGTGCCAAACCATCGGTGTCGCCTAATTGCTCAAGCCGGCCGAGCGCACCACGGTGCTCCACCGTTCGGTATCGGCGGCAATGAAGTCGCGAAATTGCTCCGGCGTGTCGCCGAGCGGGTCGATGCCTTGCGACTTCAAGGCGGTGCTGACCGGTTCGGTTTTCAACGCGGCATTGGCAGATTGCGACAGCGCCTCGATGACGGCTGCCGGTGTGCCGGCGGGCGCCAACAGCCCGATCCAGATGCCGGCGTCGAAGCCCGGCATGCCTTGCTCTTCCATGGTCGGCACATTCGGCATGATCGCGGCGCGCTTGGGCTGTGCCATGCCCAGCGCCTTGAGGTTGCCTTTCTCGACCTGCGGCGCGAGCGTGGCCGCGACGTTGAACATCAACGTGATGCGGCCGGCGAGCAGATCGACCATCGCCTGATTGCTGCCGCCGGCATAATGCACCGGCAAGATCTTCGTGCCGGCTTTGAGATTGAACAATTCCGCGGCTAGGTGACTGGCGGTGCCGGCGCCGGACGTGCCGAAGGTGAGGGTGTCCGGCTTCGCCTTGGCGAGCGCCACGAGTTCGCGCACATTATTGGCCGGCACGGACGGATGCGCCACCAGCACATTGGGCACGACGCCAAGGAGCGCGATAGGCGAAAGCTCTTTGGCGAGATCGAAGTCCGAATGGGTGAAGATGGGATTGATGGTCTGGGCGACCGTCGCCATGAACAGCATATAGCCGTCGTTGGCTGCGCGTGATGTCGCTTCTGCAGCGGTCATGCTGCTGTTTCCCGGCCGGTTCTCGACTACGACGGGTTGGCCGAGTTTTTCCTCCATCTGCTTGCCGACGACGCGCGCGACGATGTCGGCGCTCGAGCCCGGACCGAAACCGACCAGGATGCGGATCGGGCGTGTCGGATATTGCTCCGCTTGCGCCGATTCGGGCGGCAGCGACCACGGAACGATGAGAGCGACAAGCGCAATTGCGCAAAGAGTGCGAACCATCGGCGTTTTCCCCTTGGACGTTTCCTGAAAGCCGTTTGCGGCTTCGTCGCATCCGGCAGACCGGCCCGATTTTTATTGAGCTCGGTCGAATACCCGGCGCTTAAGACTTAAACGTTGCGGCTGTAGCCGGTTTTGCCGCCGAACGCCTTCTCACGCTGCGACCAGTCATGGGTCTGGTCCCACAGGTCCAGAACCTTGCGCGCCTCGCTTTCGAATTGCTTGATACGCTTGGGATCGTGCTCCGTCCGCACCGTCAATTCGAGGCGATGGCCGGACGGATCGAAGAAATAGATCGACTCGATGAAATCATCATGATTGGTCGGACCAACGACTTTGACGCCGTTGGTTTCCATGTCGGCCTTGGCTTTCAGCAGCGCCTCGACGCTCTCGACCTCGAAGGCGAAATGCTGGATCCAGTCCGGCAACTCCATGTCCTTCATATTGCCGGGATCGTTCGGACATTCAAAAAACGCGATCGCGCTGCCGTCCTCCATTTCCAGGAAGATGTGGACGTGCGGGCTGTATTTCCCCGTCGAAGGGACGTGATCTTCGCCCATCGCATGCGCGAATTTGAGACCGAGAACTTTGGTGTAGAACTCGACGGTCGCTTTGGCGTCCTTGCAGCGGAATGCGGCGTGATGCAGCTTTTTGCAGAGCATGGAATTCTCCCTGACTTGGCTTCTCAAACTGGCTTTCCTTAAAGTTTTGTCATAAGCGCGCCCGCGCGAACGGCCGGCTGGCCGGCGCACCAAGTCCGGCGTAAGATGGCATCGGAGCAGAAAATCGGCTGTCACATGCGATGGTGACGGCCAATGCTGACGACATCCATGGAAACCTACAATCTTGAAAACGGCCGCCGCAGCGATAATCCGATCAAACGCCAGATCGGCGATCTGATCGGCAAGATCGGCTCGCCGAGTTTCGAGCCGTCGTTTTTCCAGATCGTGCGGGAAGCGACGGCCTGCGAGCATGTCACAGCCTTTGCCAGTTCGGACCAGGCGCCGGCACGGCTCTTGTTGGCGCTCAATCGTGGTGCGAAGCCTGTCGCCCGGATCATCGCAAATAAATATCTCGAACATTACTGGGATCACGATCCGGCAAATCTGCTTTGCCGCCGCAAGGCCTCGCCCAATTACGAAATGGCCGTCCGCGTGTTTTGCCAGGACATTGATCACGACGCCTACCGGCGCGACTGCTATTCCGCTGTCGATCTGATCGACCGCTTCTCGATCATCAAGCGTTATGCTGCGGAGACCATTCGGCTTAATCTCTATCGCAGCGCACAGCGCGGCCGTTTCGTCGTCACCGACTTCGCTGGCGTTCTCGAATGTGCCGACGTCATGTTCGCGTTGCTCGCCAAGCACGACGCGCAGCGAAGCGCCGTCGGACAAAACGGTGAGGCGGATGTTCTCGCCCGCCGCCTGCGCCAGATCATGCCGCACCTGGCACGGCGCGAGCTCGACGTATGCGTCGGCATTATGCAGGGGAGGAGTTCGGAGGCGATCGCGCTGGCGCTCGGGATCAGCGTCAATACGGTTCGGACCTATCGCAAGCGTGCCTACGCCCGGCTAGGCATAACGAGCCACAACGAGCTGATGCGCCTGGTTCTGGTTTAAATTCTGTTGCAATGCACTCCCAGAATAGATTTCCCGAAGCGTCATCCCGAATTGATTCGTCGCACGGCCGCAGAGACTGCTCTGCCGGTACGATGTTGCCGGTCCATTCATCAGTTGTTCATTTTGATGCACGCACCTCGATCCAAAATGGCAACATCGTGGAACGCACCTCGTGCAGCGACGTTATGTTGCCGATATGTAATTGAATTAATGTCATTCTCGACGATCACTGCTTGCTTGGACGCATCAGCCAAGCGTACAATAGCGATGCGCAATTGATCGCTCGAGCAACATGCCCACAGGTATGGGAGGACTCTAAATGGCGCGCACGAAGCTACCTTCGAAACGAAACCGCCGGAGTAAGGCCATCCCCGTTCTGGGAATCGCCGGTGTATCTTTTGCAATGGCCAGTGGGGCGTCTGCAGCAACTGGCGGAGCGGCGGCGGATGTGCCGGCGCAGAACGCGACACCACAACATCAGCTCTTTCTCGGTGAGGAAGAAATTTCCGACGTCAGCTTGTCGACCTTCTATGTGTTCGACAAGGAAGGCGCCGCAACTTCCAAGGTCGGCGACAAGCTCGCTTGGGGTTGCCGGTGCGGTGGTTGCCGATGCGGCGGCGGTTGCCGTTGCGGCTGGAGAGGCTGCGGCGGTTGCGGTGGCTGCGGCTGCGGCGGTTGCTGCTGGTCGATAGGACGTTGCCGCGCCTGCTAGGTGCGGGTGCGTTTCCGCTCTATCAATCGACACAGGTTGTCAGGGCCGGGTCGTGCTTGACCCGGCCGGACCTGTGTCGTTTGCTGTCAGCCTACTGATTTTCGACTTATTCGCCGCTGACACTCACGGATGTCGCGGCGGGCTCGGGCTTTAGCGGCGCCGTCCCGACGCCATCCTCTCAACCGAAGATTATTTGCTCGACAATGGCGATTTACACCGGCGGCAAGAAGCCTCGGGTCCCGCGTTCCGCTCCCGGCAAAGGCGATCGCGGCACCGGCGCTTCACAATTCAACGGCAAAGACGTTCTGCAATTCGCGCCGAATTTCTCGGTCTATGTGTTGCCGCCCGATGTCGTGTGCCTTTATTCGGAGGACCGCAAATTCTTCCTGCATGGCGAGCTTTATTACGCGGTCGCCGACGCCATTGGCGGCGGCAAAAGCTTCGCGCAGATCGCGCGCGAGCTTGGCAAGAAATATCCGCCGGACTCCATCAACGAGGCGCTCAAGCGGCTGATCGACCGCCGTTATGTCTCGGCGCGGAAAAAGCGGACCGCCGGCGTCACCGCCTCTTATTGGGCGAGCCTCGGCTTGCCGGCGGCCGTGGTGGAAGAGAACCTGCAAAAATGCCGTGTGCGGATTCAATCGACCGACGTCAAGGGCGCGAGCGAACTCGCCGCCGCGCTGAAGAAGCTCGGCGTTCGCGTCGTCGCCGGCAAAGCCGATCTGACGGTCGCCGTGGTCAATGACTATCTCGAGCCGCGGCTTGCCGAGATCAACAGGAAGCAGCTTTCCGGCAAGACGCCGTGGCTACCGGTGCAACCATCCGGCATTTTTCCGCTGGTCGGACCGGTGTTCACGCCGGGCGAGAGCGCCTGCTGGGCCTGTCTTGCCGACCGCATGACGCGCAATCGGGAAGTGAAGTCGCTGCTTGACCGCAAGCAGGCGCGCCAGGTCACGGCTTCGCCTCTCGCCAAGGAGACCTTGGGCCACAGCGCAACCGGCCTTGCCGCCATCGAGATCGCCAAGGCGATTGCCACCGGTTTCCGTACCGATTTGCGCGATCACATTGTCAGTCTCGATCTGTTGGGCGCCAGCATCGTCAAGCATTACGTGGCCCGCCGCCCGCAATGTCCGGTTTGCGGCCAGAAGAAGCTGCGCGATCCGCGCCGCGCCCCGGCGCCGGTCGAGCTCAAGGGCGGCATGCAGCTGATCATGACCAGCGGCGGCTACCGCTCGGTGTCGTCGCGCGCCACGGTGGCGCGCAACAAGAAGCATGTCAGCCCGCTCAGCGGCGTGGTCACCAAGCTTGAACGGATCGATGTCGACCTGCCGCTCAACACCAATTTCTACGCCGGGCACAATTTCTCCGGGTTTGCCAACTCGGTCGACGAGTTGCGCGCCGGTCTGAGCGGCGGCAGTTTCGGCAAGGGCAGCACCGCCGAGCAGGGCGAGGCCAGCGCGCTGATGGAAGCGATCGAGCGCTATTGCGGGGTCTATCAGGGCGACGAGGTCAGAGTGACCCGCCGTTACGCGGATTTCGCCCCGGGCGAGGCGATCGTGCCCGACGACGTCCTGTTGTTCAGCGATGCGCAATACCACAAAGCACAAAGCCTGTTTCAGGCGGCGATGCGAATGCCGCATCACGAATCGCCGGACGAGCACGACCATCACGGCACGCCGACACCACTGCCGTTCGATCCGTCGGCGCCAATGGAATGGTCGCCGGTCTGGTCGCTGCGTGATGAGACATTCAAATATATGCCGACCAGCATGCTGTATTTCTTCTATAAGGGCGGCCCGTCGCCCGAGCAGATGATCCATGCCGATTCCAACGGCTGCGCGGCCGGCAATACACTCGAAGAAGCCATCGTCCAGGGCTTCCTCGAGCTCGTCGAGCGCGATTCCTACGCCATCTGGTGGTACAATCGCGTGCAGCGTGGCGAAGTTGATCTCAGCCAATTCGACGATCCCTATATCCGCGATTTGAAAGATCAGCTAGCGGCGACCGGCCGCAAGGTCTGGGCGATCGACATTACCACCGATCTTGGCGTGCCGAGCTTTGTCGGCATGTCCTATTCAAACAAAGATGGCGTCGAATTCGTCGAATATGGTTCTGGCTCGCATTTTGATGCGCGGATCGCGATGCTGCGCACCTTGACCGAGCTCAACCAGTTTCTGTCTATCGGGCTGCTCGGCGCCCGCGACACATCGGGCCACGACGAGACCGGTCAATTTCGGCTCGATAATCATCCCTATCTGCTGCCGAAGGGCGCGGCGTCATTGCCGAAGGGCCTCGGCGCCGATTTCGGCCGTCTCGATACGCGCGAGCAGGCGCTGGCTTGCGTCGACATCGCCAAGCGCGCCGGCCTCGATTTCCTGGTGCTCGATCAGACCCGCCCCGACATCGATGTGCCGGTCGTGCGCGTGATCGTTCCCGGCATGCGGCATTTCTATCGCCGCTTCGCGCCCGGAAGGCTTTATGACGTTCCGGTCAAGCTCGGCTGGCTGGACCGTCCGGTCGCGGAAGCCAATCTCAATCCCCTCCATCCGCACACTTGAGATCGCCCCACTTGCCCGCGCGCCGACCAAAGAAGACGCAACGGCGAGCACCCGCAGAGCTTTCGCCGGCCGGTCTGTCGGTGCGGCTTCTGCAACATGTCACGCTGGAAGCAAATGCGAACGGCGATGTCGCCGTCGCTTTCGACGGCCATTCGGTGGGCGTAGCTAGGCTTAGCCCGAAGGCTGCGGACCGCGCCCGCGGCCTGCGCGCGGGTTTGCCGCTCCGCGCGCTCGCGGCGGCAAAAAGCAGCGCCGACCAGGAGGTTCATCTGCTGGTTCGGCGTCTCGCTGCGCGCGGTCTGATCGAATATCGCCTTGGACCCGGGCGCGGTACTGAACACGTCGTCATCGAGCCGCAGCTTCCGGATTATTGGCCGCAGATCGTGCAGTTGCGAGACACCGATACGCTCGTCCTTTCGCGCTTTGCTTATCTGCGGCGGCGCGCCGACGAGATGGTGCTGGAATCGCCGCGCTCCGGCGCCTTGTTCAAGATCCGCGACCCGCAAGTCGCCGCGCTGTTGGCGACGCTCGCCACGCCGCAAAAGGTCAAAGCGCTCCGCCGGCAGGCCGGCTTTCCCGGCCTCGATCTATTGGCTCTGCTGCTCGACGGCCAGATCGTGTTCAAGGTCGCCGCCAAGGACAAAGGCCTGCGCCCGAGCGAGGGCGACGGCAATCTTGTGCTCTGGGACTTTCACGACCTGCTGTTCCACGCCCGCAGCACCGAAGGCCGCCATGCCAATCCGGTCGGCGGACTTTATTCGTACGTGGAAACCATCGCGCCGCAACCGGCAGTGCGGCCGAACTGGCCCGGAGAGAAGCTCGATCTGCGCCGATTTTTGCCGGAGGGACAGGAGCCGTCGCCGGCGGCAAAACTGTTCAACGAACGGCATTCGACGCGCGACTTCGACGACCGTCAGCCGATCACGCTTGCCGAACTGTCGCGCTTCCTCGAAGCGACGGCACGGGTCTCTGCGACCGTTGAAACGCCGCTCGATCCGGACGCCGATCCCGCAGCCGGTGGCCCGACGGTGATGCATACGGTGCGGCCCTATCCGTCGGGCGGTGCCAGCTACGAGCTCGAGCTCTATCTCGCCGTCAATATGTGCGAAGGCCTGCCGCGCGGCTTTTATCATTATGACGCCGGCACGCACGCGCTGGTGCCAATCGCCGTTCGTCATCAGGACTTCGAGGCATTCCTTCACGGCGCCGAATTTGCCATGGCCATATCAACCGCGCCGCAAATCCTGGTCACGATCGCGGCGCGCTTCGGCCGGGTGTCATGGAAATATAGCTCGATCGCCTATGCGCTCATTCTCAAAGACACCGGCGTGCTGATGCAGACACTTTATCTGATGGCGGCCGATATGGGGCTCGGCGGCTGCGCCATCGGCACCACCAATATCGACCTGTTCGCAAAAATGACCGGGCTCGACTTCCACGCCGAAGGCCCGGTCGGCCAATTCGCGCTCGGCCGCAGCATCAAGCCCGAAACCTGATCGGCGTCACCACGACCAGCGCCGGCCGTCGGTGCTGCCGGGGGAGGCGCCGCGCGCAAAATAGCCGACGGCCTTGTCTTTGGGCTTTTCTATCAGCGCGAACATCGCGCCCTGAGGGTCCTCGCAGCGGGCGACCCGGCTGCCGCGCGGCATGTCGACCGGGCCTTCGAGAACCTTGCCGCCGCCCGCTTTTACATTCTCAACCGCCGCAGCCATGTCCTCGACATTGAAGTAGTAAAGCCAGAACGGTATGGCGACGAATTTAGGCTTGGTGAACATGCCGCCGATGATCTCCGCGCCGGCGAAAAACGGCTGATAGATACCGGCCGGTTCGACTTCGGGCTCGCCTTTGCGCCAGGCAAAAAGCGTCCCGTAAAACGGGAACGCGGTCTCGCCATCGGCGGCGAGCAATTCGTGCCAGCCGACGCGCCCCGGCTTGTCCAATTCGCCCGCCGGGGATTGCGCCGGCTCCGCGCCTTTGATCAAAGCGAGCGTCGCCGTTTGCGGATCGGTGACCATGGCGAAGCGGCCGACGCCGGGAATATCCGCCGGCGGAATATGCACGGCACCGCCCAATTGCCGAAGCCGGACGACAGCCGCGTCCACGTCGTCGACCGCAACATAACCGAGCCAGCGCGGCAGCGCGCCGGTTCGTCGCGCCTCGTCGGGCAGCGTCATCAGTCCGCCAACCGCGGCGTCGCCGACGTTGAAGAGCGTATAGGCCATGCCCGGCGCCGAAGCGTCGCGGGCGCTCCAGCCCACGACCCTGGCATAGAACGCCTTCGCCGCCGCCATGTCGGTGGTCAACAGCTCGTACCAGACGAAATGTCCCTGGGAATCGCTCATGCCCGTTTATACGCCAGTCCCGCCGAGCTTACGTGGTAATTGCATGGTCATTACATGGCGGGCAATTTTCGCAGCGCCGGCATGACATGTCCGGCAAAGAGCTCGACCGAGCGCAGCATTTCGCTGAGCGCGAGATCGCCGAAGCAGAGTTGCCCGACGACGTAATTCACGCCGCACTCCTTGATCTGCGACGCCAGAAAGGCGCACACCGTTTCCGGCGCGCCGGCGATGGCCTGGCCTTGCGTGATGAGCGTATCGAAACTGTCGACGCGCAGCGGCGATTGCGGCAGCGTCCCGTTCATTTCCGACAGATAGCTAAAGCTCGCCCGCCAGCGCAGATACGCGCGACGCGCGATCTTGATCGCTTCATCGTCGCTATCGGCCACCAGAATGAAACGCACCATGCCCATTTTGGGCGGCGTCGTTTCGCCCTGCGCTCGTTGCGCCTCGCTCCGGACCTGCCGGTAGCGGTCGACGATGGCGCGGGTGTTGCCCGGCATGTCGTTGGTGACGATGTTGAGGCCCTTGCGCGCGGCGCGCGCGGCGCTGTCCGGCGAATGGGCGCCGTACCACAGCGGCGGATGCGGCTTCTGCAGCGACGACAGCTCCATCGGCACGTTCTTGAACTGGTCATAGCGGCCGTTCCAGTCCAAGGTGCCGACGGTGAAGGCCTTGAGAATGAGCTCGAGGCGCTCGGCATAGATCTCCTGCCGCTCCTCGGCGTTCTGGCCGTAATAGGAAATCTCGAACGGCACCGAGCCGCGGCCGAAGCCGATCTCGAGCCGTCCGCCGCTCATGTGGTCGAGCATGCAGATTTCCTCGAACACCCGCAGCGGGTGGTGCACCGGCAGCGCATAGACGAAAGTGCCGAAGCGCAGCCGCTGCGTGCGCTGTCCGATCGCCGAGAGAAACACGCTCGGCGACGGCGCCATGCCGAGCGGCGTGAAATGATGTTCGGCGACGTGATAGGCATAAAAGCCGGTGCGATCGAAAGCTTCGATGACTTTCAGCCGCTGTTCGTAGAAGTCGTGCAATGGCAGGTCATTGCGATCGAGATGATCGAAAACGCCGAATTCCAAAGTCATTACCGCACCGCCCGTTCCCTTGTCGCCCGCTTGCGCTTTGCGCGCTTGTTTCGGTTCGTCAACTCACCGTTGCGGCGAAGCGTCTCGTGCCGGCAAGGCGTTCCCTCGTCTCATTTCATTACCGAGCGCCGCAGGCGGCTGCAACGCCGCGGCTCTGCAAAGGCAAATGGGGCAGTTGCCGAAACTCCTCTGGTGCGCCGTGCGCAGGAGCGCTTATGATGGCGGCGGCTGCCTCATGGCGGCTAGGGAGAGCGATAATGAAAAAACAAAGCGCACGCACGGGCGCGGTGTCTCGACGCACGTTCATGAAAAATTCGGCCGGCGCAGGCGTCGTGCTAGCCTCCGGTTTGGCCGCACCAAATGTCCTGGCGCAGACGACGCCGATCAAGCTCGGCAACATCAATACCTATACCGGCGGTCTTTCCTATGCCGGCGACGCCAATTTCAACGGCATGTCGCTCTATTTCGACAGCATCAATTGGACGGTGGCCGGCCGCAAGATCGAGCTGATCAAGGAAGACGATCAGTTCAATCCGCAGATCGGCCTGCAAAAGGCCAAGAAGCTCGTCGAGAGCGACAATGTCGATCTGGTGCTGGGGATCCAGGCGAGCAATGTCGCGCTCGCGGTCCTCAATTACATGAAGCAGCAGAAGGCGTTCTACATCGTGACCGGCGCCGGCACCGACGCCATCACCTGGGACCGCTATCCCTATCTGTTCCGCACTTCGATCTCGACTTATCAGCTGTCGGTGCCGATGGCGGATTATGTCTACGACAATCTCGGCAAGGAGATCGTGCTGACGGCGTCCGACTATGCCGGCGGCCACGACGTGATGAATCAGTTCAAGGGGCCTTATGTCGCCAAAGGTGGCAAAGTGCTCAAGGAAATCTGGCCGCCGCTCGGCACCACGGATTTCAGCGCCTATCTCACCGACATCAAGTCGATCAATCCGTCGGTGACTTATGACTTCATGCCGGGCGCCGATGCCGCGCGCTTCGTGCAGCAATATTCCGAATTCGGCTTGAAGGAGAAAATGCCGCTCGCGGGCTTCACCATGATCAATTCACAGACGGTGAGCGCGCTCGGCAAGTCCGCGATCGGCGTAATTTCCGCGCTGACTTACACCGACACGGTCGACAATCCGGAGAGCAAGGAGTTCGCTTCAAGCTTCAAGGCCAAATACAAATATGCGCCGGATCTGTTCGCCGATTACGGCTATGTCGGCGCCAAGGCGCTCTGCGAAGCCCTGAAAGCGACCGGCGGTGATGCGTCAGACAAGGACAAGCTCGCCGGCGCCATGAGCAAGGTCGCCTTCAACGCGCCGCGCGGTCCGTTCCGCATGGATTCCGCCACGCACAATCCGATCCAGAACATTTATATCGCGCAGGTGATCGAGCAGGGCGACGGCATTTCCACCAAGATCCTCTCCACCAGCAAGGACGTCCAGGACCCGGGAAAGAAGATTGACTGACAGCGCGATCGCGTCGCGGCGAACGGCAGGTCAGGGCAAAGCGGGTCGGGGCACATATGGATTTGTTTGTCGCCCAGCTTCTGAACGGGCTGGTCTACGGCGTGCTGTTGTTTCTTATGGCGGCCGGCCTGTCGCTGATCTTCGGACTGATGAATGTCGTCAGCCTGGCGCACGGTTCGTTCTTCATGCTGGGCGCGTTTTTCGGGCTCGCGGTCTTCAAGATCGCCGGTAATTTCTGGCTGGCACTGGTTCTTGCCCCGATCCCGGTGATCGCGCTCGGCGTGCTGATGGAGCTTGTATTCCTGCGGCCACTTTATAAGCGCGGCCACATGGATCAGGTGCTGCTGACCTTCGGCTTTACATTCGTGTTTCTCGATCTGGTGCAGACGGTGTGGGGCCGCATGGTGATGCGCCTGCCGGCGCCGCCATCGCTGCAAGGCATCGTGCATATCGGCGCCGGCGTGTTTTCAGCCTATCGGCTGTTCCTGATCGGCTTCGGCTTCGCAGTCGCGCTTCTGCTCTGGCTGTTTCTGGAGCGAAGCCGCATTGGCGCCATGGTGCGGGCCGGCGTCGACAATGCCGTGATGGCGGCGGGGCTCGGCGCCAATATCCCGGCGTTGTTCACCGGCATATTCGGTTTCGGCGTGGCGCTCGCGGCGCTCGGCGGCGTCGCCGCGGCGCCGGTGCTCGGCCTTTATCCCGGCATGGATTCGGAAATTCTCATTCCGGCCTTCATCGTCATCGTCATCGGCGGCATGGGCAGCTTGCGCGGCGCCTTTGTCGGCAGCCTGCTGATCGGCATCGCCGACACTTTCGGCAAAGCTTATCTGCAAAGCGTCGCGCTGTTCCTGATCTATCTTGCCATGACGGCGGTACTTTTGATCCGGCCGCAGGGCCTGTTCGGCATCAAATATTCCGATGTGGCGATCGCGCCCGCCGTGACGACGACCAGCCGGCCGGCGACGATGCAGACGCGCGCCGCAAGCCTTGCGGTGCTGGCGGTCCTGATCGCGCTGCCGTTCCTTATCGGTGACTATCCGCGTGCTTTGGCGTCGGAAATCTTCATCTTCGCGATCTTTGCCATGAGCCTCGATCTGCTTCTCGGGTTCACCGGCCTGATGTCGCTCGGCCATGCCGCCTTTTTCGGGCTCGGCGCCTACGCCGTCGCGATCCTCGGTGTGCAATTCGGGCTCAATGCCTGGCTCGGCGTCGCCGCGGGTGTCGTCATTGCCGGCGCCGGCGCCGCCTTGATCGGCTTCTTCTGCGTGCGCACCGGCGGCGTTCCGTTTCTGATGCTGACGCTTGCCTTTTCGCAACTCGTGTTCTCGGTGGCGCTGAAATGGCGCGACGTCACCGGCGGTTCGGACGGCATGGCGATTGCCGAACAGCCTGGCTTTTTCGGCTTCAGCCTGTCGAAATCGCTGCCGATGTATTTCATGGCGCTGTCTTTCTTCGTGCTGGCCTATTGCGGATTGCGGCGGCTCCTCAATTCGCCGCTCGGCCATGCCTTTGTCGGCATTCGCGAGAACGAGCCGCGGATGCTGGCGATTGGCTATCCGACGCGGGCCTATAAGCTCATCGCCTTTACCATCGCCGGTGCGATCGCGGGCTTGGCCGGTGGGCTCTACGCCATCTTCAACGGCTTCATTTCGTCGGATGCGGTCTATTGGACCTCATCCGGCGACATTCTGATCATGACCATGCTTGGCGGCGCCGGAACCTTGATCGGACCGGCTATCGGCACTGCGGCCTTCCTCCTGATGAAGAACGTCGTCAGTTCCTATAGCGAGCACTGGCTCTCCATCATCGGCGTTACCTTCATCTGCTGCGTGATGTTCTTCCCCGGCGGACTGTGGGGCACCTTGCAGAGCCTGCGGTGGAGGAGGGCGCTGAAATGAGCGTTCTCTCTCTCGATCATCTCAACAAGGCGTTCGGCAACCTCGTGGTGACCGACGACATTTGCCTCGATATCGCGCCGGGCGAGCGGCATGTGATCATTGGACCGAATGGAGCCGGTAAGACGAGCCTGGTCAATCAGATCGGCGGCCAGCTGCGGCCGAGCTCCGGCCGCGTTTTGTTCAAGGACCGTGATATCACCGGGCTGACGCCGGACCGGATCAGCCGGCTCGGCGTAGCGCGCACCTTCCAGCGCAACAACCTGTTCCAGAATTTGAGCGTGGTCGAGAACATCCGGCTGGCGCTGGAAGTCCATCAAGGCAATCCGCTGAACTTCTTCGCGCCGGTCGCGCATAACCGCGCCCTCGCCGAGCGTGCCGAAGCTTTGATGGCGCAGGTTCATCTCGCCACCGACGGAACGCGGCCGGCGCGCCAATTGTCCTATGGCGAGCAGCGCCAGCTTGAAATCGGCATCGCGCTTGCCGGCGCGCCCGAGCTGCTGCTGCTGGACGAGCCGACATCGGGCATGTCGCCCACCGAGACCGCGCGCATGATCGATCTGATCGCTGCGCTGCCGCGCACTTTGTCGATCCTGATGATCGAGCACGACATGAATGTCGTGTTCTCGGTCGCCGACCGCATTACCGTGCTCTACTACGGCAAGGTGCTGGCGACCGGCGCACCCACGGACATTCAGGCCAATGCGCGCGTGCGCGAAGTCTATCTCGGGACGGCGCATTGATGCTCGAGCTCGACAACATCAACGCCTATTACGGCGACAGCCACATTCTGCATGGCGTGTCGTTTGTCGTGCGGCCGGGCGAAGTCGTCTGTTTGCTTGGCCGTAACGGTGCCGGCAAGAGCACGACCATTCTCACCATCATGGGCTATTTGCAGCCGCGGCTCGGCCGCGTCCGCTATGATGGCCGTGATATTGCCGGCCTGCCGCCTCATGCCGTGGCGCGGCTCGGCTTCGGCTTCGTGCCGCAGGAGCGCGGCATTTTCCCAAGCCTGACGGTGCGCGAGAACCTCACCGTCTTCGCCCGCTCGGGCGGCAAGACCGGCGCCAACTATTGGACGCTGCCGCGCATCTTCGGTCTGTTTCCCGTGCTGCAGGCGCGCGAGCGCAATCTCGGCTTTCAGCTGTCCGGCGGCGAGCAGCAGATGCTGTCGATCGCACGGGCGCTGATGCTCAATCCGGCCTTGCTGTTGCTCGATGAGCCGTCCGAAGGACTGGCGCCGATGATCGTGCAGCAGATCGTCGATGTGCTGGTCCGGCTCAAGCAGCAGGGGCTGGCCATTCTCCTGGTCGAGCAGAATTTGGCGGCGGCGCTGGCGGTCGGCGACCGCCATCATGTCATGAACAAGGGCGAGATCTGCTTCACCGGCAGTTCAGCCGAACTTGAGGGCAACGAATTCGTGCTGCGCAATTACCTCAGCGTCTGAGCATGATCCCGAAAAGCATGCCCTTGGACTTGATCCGAGGGTGGAAACCGGTTTTCGGAAAAGATCATGCTCCAACGAAGAAACTAGGGATCGGCGCAGTCCTGCTATTCCGGCGCGGGCGTTCCCTTGGCCGCGCTGTCGTGTAACGTAAAAGAAAAAGCGTGGTTGGGGAGGGGTGCGCGTGCCAGTCACCAAGGTCAAAGTGGCGGATGTCGAGCTTGAACTGTTTGATTCAGGTGAGACAGCCGGACGACCCATCTTCTTTCTTCACGGCGGTGGCGGGTTTAATGAGCGGCAACCCTTCGTTGCGCCACTCGCCGAGAAACGCCGTGTTGTCGTGCCGTCGCATCCGGGCTTCGGCGCTTCGGCGCTGCCGGATTGGCTCGATAGCGTCGACGATATCGCGCATCTTTATCTGGAATTGCTCGATCAGCTGAAACTCGAGCGCGTCGACTTGGTCGGCTGCTCGATCGGCGGCTGGATCGGCGCGGAAATGGCGACTAAAGCACCGGAGCGCTTCGCCCGCGTGGTTTTGGTCGGGCCGGTGGGCGTCAAAGTCGGCCCCGCCGACAAGCTCGACATTCCCGACATCTTCGCCATGCCGCAAGATGACGTGCTGAAATTGACCTATCACGACCCCGAGCGGATGAGGCCCGACGTCGCCAAAATGTCCGACGCCGAGCTTGCCGTCATGTTCCGCGCCCGCGAGACGCTTGCGCTCCTGACCTGGGAGCCGTGGATGCACAATCCGAAGCTCAAGCGCAGGCTGCATCGCATCGCTGCGCCGGCATTGTTCATCCGCGGCGAGAGCGACGGCCTCGTGTCGCAAAGCTATCTCGACGCCTATGCGCGCATGCTGCCGAACGCTCGCATCGAGACGATCGAGGCCGCGGGCCATGTGCCGCAGCTTGAACAGCCAGCGGCTTTCACTGCCGCAGTCTTGAAGTTTTTGGGGGAATGACATGAGAGCCTGGCATTTCAGCGAAAACGCCTACCCTTATCTGCCGCCGCCGGACAGTTATCCCTCGATCCGGGTGTCGCTGCCCAACCGCATCTACGATCCGCTTAAGGGCGCCGCGCTTTACGACCGCTACATCGACGAATGGCTGATCGCCGAGGACGAGGGCGTCGAGATCATGCTCAACGAGCATCATCAGACGGCGACCTGTGTCGACCCGGCCGCGCCGCTGATGCTTGCCGCGCTGGCGCGTTTGAGCAGAAAGGCGCGGCTTCTGATCCTCGGCAATCCGATCGCCAATCGCCGGCAGCCGGTGCGAGTCGCCGAGGAAATGGCGATGATCGACGTGCTGTCGCACGGCCGCCTCGAAGCGGGCTTCGTGCGCGGCGTGCCGTATGAAATTCTGCCGGCGAACAGCAATCCGGTGCGGATGAATGAGCGGCACTGGGAGGCGCTCGATCTGATCGTTAAATGCTGGACTCATCACGACGGGCCGTTCAGCCACGAAGGCCGCTTCTTCCATCATCGTTCGATCAATATCTGGCCGCGGCCAATTCAGCAGCCGCATCCGCCGATCTGGGTGAGTTCGACGAGCCCCGGCGGCGCGGCGCAAGTCGGCGCCCACGGTTACACTCTGGCGACCTTCCTCACCGGTTTCGAGACCACCAAGCGCGTCTATGACGCGTATCGCCGCGGCTGGCGCGAGGCGGGCCGCGGTGAGCACGTGCCGATCGATCGCTTGGCCTATGCGGCGCTGATCTATGTCGGCGATACCGAAGCGCGGGCGCGGGCTGGGGCCGAGAAATTATTGTGGTACATCACGGCGAACAAAGTGCCGCAGCATTTCTCCAATCCGCCGGGCTATGTGCCCGTCGCCATGAACGTGCAATTGGCGCGCGGCGCGCAGAATGTGGTCTCGGCCTTTGGGACCAAGCAGTCCACGGTCGACGGCGCGGTCGAAGCCGGCACGATGTTCGCGGGGACGCCCGATCAGGTATTTGCCCAGATCAAGAAGCATTGGAACTATGTCGGCGGTTACGGCAATCTGCTGATCATGGGGCAGGCAGGCTTCCTCGAACACGACGACACCGTGCACGGCATCCGCATGTTCGCGCGCGAAGTCTATCCGCGGCTCAGGGAGCTTTATCCGGACACCATGATTTCAGGCATGACGGAGCCGGTCAGCGCGGCGGCGAGCTGATCATTGCCCGCTCGGCGTGCGCACGCCGACCCAGGCGTCGCGCACCTGCTGATAATGCACGGATGGATCGTAGACCCGCACCGGCAGCGCCAGGTCTTGCGCCGACAGCCGTCCGACAGCCGATACCAGGGCGTAAGAGGCGACGACGCGGTCGTGCTGCGCCACGATCAGGCTTTGCCGCGCATTCACCAACTGCTGCTCGGCGATCAGTACGTCCTGCGTCGTGCGCTGGCCGACCTGGGCCTCGTTGCGCACGCCATTGAGCGCGCGCTCGGCGGCGGCGTTCTGCCGTTGTGCCGCTTCAATCTGCGCTTTCGCCGCCTGCAACTGCGCCCATGCCGTGACGACATTGGCGCGTGCCTGGTCGCGGACCTGATCGACATTCATCTGCTGTTGTCCGACCGCTTCCTTGTTGGCGCGGATGGTCGAATATTCGCCGCCGCCTTGATAAATCGGGACGGACAGATTGACGCCGACCGTGTCGGTAAACACCTTCGGCGACAGCAATTGGGGAAACACATTGTATTGGGCGCTGTATTGCGCCGCGAGCGTCGGATAAAGCGCGCCCTCGGCGATCTTGACCTGCAGCAATGCAACGTCGACGCCGTATTCGGCCGCCGTCACCGACGGGTTCTGCACCGTGCCCATGGCGATGGCAGAATTCAGTGTGGACGGCGCGATCCGCTCGACCGACGAAGCCGGCGCGAGGTTTTCCGGGTCGACTCCGATGATGCGCCGGTAATTGGCCTGCGTGATCGCAAGCTGCGCCTCGGCCCCATGCAGGCTTGCTTCGCCGGCAGCCAGTTGCGCTTCGGATTGCGCGACATCGGTATTGGTCACTTGGCCGGCGTTGAAACGGTTATTGGTGTCGGTAAGCGTGCGTTGCAGGACGCGCACGTTGTTGCGCTGGACTTCGAGATTGGCGGTGTCGCGCGACATATCCATGTAGACGGTCGCCGCAGCGAGCAGCACCGATTGTTCCATCACCCGCAGGGTCTCGCGGCCAGCGGAGACCTGGCTTTCGGACGCGCGAACTTTGTTTGCGGTTTGGTTGCCGTTGAACAAGGTCTGCGAGACGCTCGCGCCAACCGAACGTGGCGTGCTCATGCCTTTGGCGGCAAACGATATGCTGCCCGGTATGAATGGCGGCGTGGCGGGAATGGTCTGCTGCAAATCGGTGTACTGCCGCTGCAGCGTGGCGTTTGCGCTCACCGTCGGGCGATAGCCGGACAGCGCCTGCGGCACGCTTTCATCGGTCTGGCGGACGATGGCGCGCTGCGCATTAAGCTGTGGATTAGTCTCGTAGGCCCGCGCCAGCGCAGCCTCGATGGTCTCGGCATTGGCTTCGCGCGGCGCGGCAAATAGCCCCGCCGCAAGCGCGGCACCGACCAAGACCATTATTCTTTTCGGGCGCCGGGCCCACCTCCGCCGGAAGTTCCACCCCCGCGGAGCCCCGTTCTCACTCGTCACCATGACCCCACACCGCCCAGGAAAAACCTTAGCGGGGGCGGGGAACGGTTACAAGGTTGGGGCCGTTTCTGCACGCCTGCTCTGCGCGCGGCGCGCCATCAGCCGCAGTTCGCGCAGGCCGAACATGATCGTCGCCAGCATCAGCGGCAGAAAGAAATCGAGCACGCGGAATGTGAGCAACGTCGCCAGCAATTCCTCACGGTTGAATTGCGGCAGGCCGATCAGCATCGCCGCCTCGACGACGCCGAGACTGCCCGGTGTGTGGCTGATGGTGCCGATCAGGGTGGCGACCACGAAGATCACCAGCAGGCTCGAGAAGCTGATGCTCGGATGATCGGGCAGCAGCATGAAGAAGGACAGCGACGCCAGCAGGCGATCCGTCGTGCCGATGCCGATCTGCAACAAAGTGCGACGGACATTCGGCAGCATGATCTTCCAGTTGGCACGGCCGACCGTGCGCGGGCGCTGCGCGAGCCAGAGGAGATAACAGCCGATCACGAAGAGCCCGCCCAGGCCGACCAGCCGGTTGATCGAGGACGGCAGGTGATCGAACACGGTGAGCGCATGCGGCGCATAGAACACGCCGGCACCGAGCACGAAGACGTTGCCGAGCCAATAGGTCAGGCCGGTCATGAACGCGATCTTGGCGATGTCGACGACGGTCAGATTCCAGAACGAATAGACGCGGAAGCGGACCAGCCCGCAGGTAAAGGTCGCGGCGCCGAGCGAGTGGCCGATCGTATAGCTCGTGAAGCTCGCGAAGGCGGTGACCCGCCAAGGCATGTACCACTTGCCGATGGTCTGCAGCGCGAACACGTCGTAGAGGACGAGATTCGAATAGCCGGCGACGACGAGCAGCGCCGCGATCAGAACCTTCCATCCCGACTGCGCTTCGATTGCGGCGACGACTTTGCCGATCTCGATGCCGCGCAGCAGGTGATAAAGCAACGCGATGGCAATGGCGACGATCGCCAGGCTGATCACGAAGCTGATCTTGCTCCGTCCAAAGCCGCGGCTGATCGACGGAGTGGGGGACTCGTTTCGGCCAGGACGTTAACCATTCCCTCAGCGCATGTTCCGGAAAGGTGGACACCGGTTTTTCGACCAAAACACGCGCAATATCTAGGATCCAACGAATCGCGCCGGAACCTCCCATCCATTTGTAACAGCATTGTTACGGCCGGGCCGCGCTGCGTCGTGTAGCCGCGCTGAGGCCGTCACACGATTGAGATATGAAATGGCAATTCTCGCCAAATGCGATTCGAACAAATGACGCGGGCGACAAGCGCCCGGGCGAAGGCAACCCCATGAAAGTCCTGGTCGCGACGGACGCCTGGCGTCCGCAAGTCAACGGCGTGGTGCGCACGTTGGGTTCGCTGGCGCGGGCGGCCGGCAAGCTCGGCGTCGATGTCGAGTTCCTGTCGCCGGACGGTTTCTGGACGTTCCCGGTGCCGACTTATCCGGGGCTTCGTCTGGCACTGCCCGGCCGCAACAAGATCGCGGAGCGGATCGACGCCGCAAAGCCCGATGCCATCCATATCGCGACGGAAGGGCCGATCGGCTTCGCCGTGCGCGCTTATTGCATGCGGATCGGCCGGCCGTTCACGACGAGCTACACAACTCGTTTCCCGGAATATATCTCGGCGCGCTCGCCGGTCCCGGCGCAATGGGTCTACAACGTGCTGCGGCGATTTCATGCCGCTGCAACCGTGACCATGGTGGCGACGCCGTCGCTGATGACCGAGTTGCGCGAACGCGGCTTCACCAATCTCGGGATGTGGACGCGCGGCGTCGATGTCGATCTGTTCCGGCCGGATCGCGCCATCGATCTCGGCTTCCCGCGCCCGATCTTCATGTCGGTGGGCCGAGTCGCTGTGGAAAAGAATCTGCCGGCCTTCCTGTCGCTCGATCTGCCGGGGACCAAAGTCGTGATCGGCGCCGGCCCGCAGGAAGCCGAGCTCAAGCGCCGCTTCCCGAGCGCGAAATTTCTCGGACAGCTCGACAATGGCATCCTTGCCGCGCATCTCGCCGCGGCCGACGTTTTCGTGTTTCCAAGCCTGACCGACACATTCGGCATCGTGCAGCTCGAGGCGCTGGCGAGCGGCGTGCCGATTGCAGCGTTTCCGGTCACCGGGCCCAAGGACGTTATCAGCGACAATCCGATTGGCGTGCTGAACGAAGACCTTCGTGTTGCCTGCATGCAGGCGCTGTGGATTTCCCGCGAAGCGTGCCGTGAATTCGCATTGCGCTATTCGTGGGAGAATAGTGCCCGTCAATTTATCGGCCATGCGCATAAGGTGGCCGTCGGCGGCGCACGCGAACCGGAGTCGGCGATGCCGATCGCCACTCCCGCACAAGACACAGCCGGGCAGCCTTTGGTTCCCGGCTGCAACACGAGGGTTACGCATGAGCACTCTGTCTGAAGTCGATTTGGACGCGCAAACCGTCACCAAAGCCTATGCGCGCTGGGCGCCGTTTTATGATTTCGTCTTTGGCGCGGTTTTCGAGCGCGGCCGTCAGGCGGCGATCGCCGCGGCCGAGCGCATCGGCGGGCACATCCTTGAAGTCGGCGTCGGTACGGGCATGTGTCTGCCGCTCTATTCGAAAAAGTGCCAGATCTCCGGCGTCGATCTTTCCGAGCCGATGTTGCGCAAGGCGCAGGAGCGCGTCCGCGAGCTCGGCCTGACCAATGTCGAGGGCCTGTGGGTGATGGATGCCGAGCGTCTGTCGTTCCCCGACAATTCGTTCGACGCCGTCGTCGCGCAACATGTCATCAGCACCGCTCCCAATCCTGAGGCGGTGCTCGACGAGCTGGCGCGCGTCCTCAAGCCCGGCGGCGAGATCGTCCTGATCAGCCGCGTCGGCGCTGACGCCGGCGTGCGGCGGACATTCGAGCACTGGTTCCAGCCGGCGGCGCGCAAGCTCGGTTGGCGCTCCGAATTCTTGTTTGAACGTTATTCGCGCTGGACCGCAAAGCACCCCGGCATGCATCTGCTTGAGCGCCGCGCCGTGCCGCCTTTCGGCCACTTCAATCTCATTCGCTTTGGCAAGGATACCGGTGCGGGCAACGGCTACGCCTCCCAAACCCGCGCAGCCGGCTGATCCCTTGTTTGCGCAACCGGTCACGCATCTGTCACATCAGCGCGCTCATGGAAGCCTTTTGTGAGCGCGCGGGTCACCGGTGTTCAGATTGCAGGAAAGCTGTCACAAGGGATTCACGGAATCGCCATACCCAGATCGGACGCCTGCATGACGGGGGTTAATAAATGCAAAATTTTCTAGAGACGCTGCGGACCCAGCGGTGGGATGACCACCGCTACTATCATCACAGCCGCATCAATCAGTCGCTGCATTTCGTCAGCGCGATGAGCTTTCTTTTCGCCTATGTGATGATCTTCAAGAATCCGGCGATCTCGGCATTCGCAGGCTGGCTGGTGGCGATGACGACCCGGCAGGCCGGGCATTTCTTCTTCGAGCCGAAAGATTACGATCACGTCAATCAAGCGACCCACGAATACAAAGAAGAGATCAAGGTCGGCTATAATCTGCAGCGCAAGATCGTGCTGCTGACGATCTGGGCGCTATCGCCATTGCCGCTCTATTTCAGCCCGAGCTTTTTCGGCCTGTTCGCACCTGCTGTGACCACGTCAGACTACATTCATCACGTCGGGATCATCTGGCTTGCGCTCGGCATCGGGGGCGTGCTGTTCCGCACCATCCAGTTGTTCATCATCAGGGATGTGCAGACCGGTTTGGTGTGGGCGACCAAGATTCTCACCGACCCCTTCCACGACATCAAAATCTATCATAAGTCGCCGTTCGCTCTACTGCGCGGCGAACTGATCGATCCCGAGATCGGCCTGCACCATTGGGACGAGGAAGACGCCGAGGAAGAGCTGCGGCCGAGCTGAGCGCGTCCATCGAAGCGTTCGGCGCAGATCAATATGCGCTGAACGGCGTGCTGCCTGCGATCTACGACTTGCTAACCGTCCCTACCAAACAATTTCCGGCGGATCATCTCCTTCAAGATGGTCCGCTTGATTGTTTTGTTGGTGAGCGCGGGATCGTGCCACCACCAGCCGTCGCGCTGCATCGCCCGCGCCGCGGCGACGAAGCGGTCGGCGACGGCGGCGAAATCGGCCTCGGTGTAATTGAGGCTGAAGATCAGCCGGCCGGTGCCGATCCAGCTCAGCGCCAGGCCTTCAGCCCGCAGGTAATATTGCAGCATCCAATTATAGCGCGACGGTGTCGGTGTAGCAGACCGTCCAGATCGACGAGAGGTTTGCGACTTCGACCGGCAGCCCGGCCGCGGTCAGGCGGGCATTGAGATCATTAGCGCGCCTATTCCAGGTCGCATCGAGATCGCGATAGGTGGCGTCGGCCTCCGGCGTCTGCAGATAGCGCAGGAACTCGTTCATCGCCGCCATGACGTAAGGGTGCGAATTGAACGTGCCGCGGGCGAAGCAGATATCGGCCGGACGATCGTCGCGGAAGCGTTTCATCAGCTCGTGCCGGCCGCAGACGACGCCGATCGGCAGGCCGCCGCCGAGCGTCTTGCCGTAGGTGACCAGATCGGCGCGCACGCCGAAATAATCCTGCGCGCCGCCTTTGGCGATGCGGAAGCCGACAAAGACCTCGTCGAAGATCAGCACGATATTGCGCTCGGTGCAGATCGCGCGCAGGCGCTTGAGCCATTCGGCATAGGCGTCTTTGTCGAAATGCGCGCTGCGGCCGCTGTCGAGCAGCGCCGAATCGCTCGGCGCCGAAATATTCGGATGCAGCGCCTGCAGCGGATTGATCAGCACGCAAGCGATATTGTTGCGCGTGCGCAGCACCCGCAGCGTGTCCTCGGACATGTCGTTGAGCGTATAGGTGTCGTGCGCCGGCACCGGATTGCCAACGCCGGGCTGCACGTCGCCCCACCAGCCGTGATAGGCGCCGCAGAAGCGCACCAGATGCGAGCGTTTGGTGTGGTAGCGGGCCAGCCGCACCGCCTGCATGACGGCTTCGGTGCCCGACATGTGGAACGACACCTCGTCGAGCCCGGAAATCTGCCTGAGCAGCTCGGCATTCTCGACGATCAGCGGATGATAGGGGCCGAGCACGGGGCCGAGCTCGCGCACCCGCGCGGCGCCGCGCTCCATCGTGCCCTTATAGAAATCGTAGCCCAGCACGTTGACGCCATAGGAGCCGGTGAGGTCATAGGCGCGGTTGCCGTCGAGATCGGTCACAGTGACGCCGCTCGAAGATTGCACGAAGTTCGCCGACGGCAGATAAGACGCCGCCACGCGGCGGTATTGAAACGGCACGCGGTAGGCGTCAGTGAATTGCAGATCGGAAATCGCTTCGCTCGCCTGCGCGGTGCGCTTGATGGTCTCGGCAAAGCGGGTCTTATATTGCGCCGACAGCCGGGTCAGGCCGTCGCGCCGTCGCGCGGCGATCTCTCCCGGCGCGCCGTCCGAACTGAAAAACCGGTCCTCGCCGTAGTCGTAGAACGGCACAAAGCCGGCAAGCCAGCGCGACATCCGGGCATGTCCGGCGAGCGAGCGGTGCTTGGCCTGCGACAATTGCAGCCGCTTCTTCAGGGTCACGACCGAAGTCGCGACGGCCGCGGCGCCGAGGCCGTAAAAGGCGAGTGTCGTGTTGCCGTCCATCAATTCGCGGTTTAGCCGGGAGATTTAACAATCACATGACGGTAAGGACTCAAATCCTGCGCATCTTCGACCAGGAAGATATCAACTTTCTGTTGACCAATCGAATTCCGCGTCGGCTCGCGACGCAGTTTATCGGCTGGTTCAGCCAGATCGAACAGCCGCTGGTGCGCGACGCCTCGATTGCGCTGTGGCGGCTGTTTTCCGACCTCGATTTGAGCGAGGCCAAGAAGTCCGAATTCAAGAGCCTGCATGATTGCTTTATCCGCGAGCTCAGGGACGGCGCGCGCCCAGTCGACAACACAGCCGGCATTCTCACAAGCCCCTGCGACGCGATCGTCGGCGCCCATGGCGTGATCGCCGGCACCGAGCTTTTTCAGGCCAAGGGCTTTCCCTATTCGCTGCAGGATTTGTTGCCCGATCCGGCGCTGGTCGAGGCGCATCGCAATGGCCGCTATGTCACGCTGCGGCTGAAGTCGAGTATGTATCACCGCTTCCATGCACCCTATGACGGCCGCGTAGATAAGGTGATCTATGTCTCGGGCGACACCTGGAACGTCAATCCGATTGCGCTGCAGCGGATCGAGCGGCTGTTCTGCAAGAACGAACGTGCGGTGATCAAGACGACGCTGACACCGGGCGGCCAGACCGTGACCGTGGTGGCGGTGGCCGCGATCCTGGTGGCGAGCATCCGTCTGCACTGTCTCGACGGCCTGCTGAATCACGCCTATCGCGGCCGCACCGTCATCGCCTGCGACAGCGAATTCAAGAAAGGTGATGAGCTCGGCTGGTTCCAGCACGGCTCGACAATCATCGTTTTCGCGCCGGACGGTTTTGAATTCTGCGATAATGTCCGCGAGGGCGCAGCCATCAAAATGGGGCAGCCGCTGCTGCGGCTGCCCTAGATTTGGGGCGTCATGAATGCGGATCAGCCGGCTTTCTTGATCAGCGCCTCGTCGAGCTCATTGGCGCGTTTGCAAGCCGGGCGGCTACTGACCCGCTGCCAATATTTCTCGAAGGCCGGCCGCTTTTCCAGCGTGCCGAACATCATGCCGAAGCCGATATGCGAGCCGACATAAAGATCGGCAGCGGTGAATTTATCGCCGGCGAGATAGTCGCTCTTCGACACCGCGGCCTCGAGCGCGTTCAAAGCCTGCGGCAGGCTGCCATAGCCGATCATGCGTTCGCGCTCCGGCGGCACGACAAAGCCGAGCGCCTTGTTGCTCAGCGCTGCTTCGAGCGGGCCGGCACTGAAGAACAGCCAGCGATAATAGGGCGCGCGTTCTCTCGCGGTCGGCGGCGGCGCGAGGCCGGCCTGCGGAAAGGCGTCGGCGAGATAAGCGCAGATCGCAGCGGCTTCGGTGACGACGGCATCGCCGTGGCGCAGCGCCGGCACTTTACCCATCGGATTGATGGCAAGATATTCCGGACCTTTCATGGTCGAAGCGTAATCCATCACCTCGACCTTGTAGGGCTGGCCGACCTCTTCGAGCATCCAGCGGGCAATGCGGCCACGCGATTGCGGATTGGTGTAAAGAACGAGTTCATCGGCCATGAGCGATCTCCCCGATTTGCCGAAATTGACCCCTGAAATTGTCACCCGCGGCATATGGGTAAGCGAGGAGGGGACGACAATGGCGCTCAGTCCGGCGCGCGGAGCCGGTAGCCGATGCCGGTTTCGGTCAGCACATATTGCGGCCGTTCCGGATCGGCTTCGATCTTCTGGCGCAATTGCCGCACATAGACCCGCAAATATTGGGCGTCGGTGAGATCGTCCCATAATTCGCCGAGCAGGAATTTGTGCGTGAGCACTTTGCCGGCATGTTGTACCAGGACGCGCAGCAGGTCGTATTCCTTCGGCGACAATTTCACGTCCCTGTCGCCGACTTTGACGATGCGCCGCACCAGATCGACCGACAAATCGCCGACGCGAAATACCGGCCGCTCGCCATGGGTCTGCAACTGGTGGCGCAGCGCCGCGCGCATGCGGGCAAGCAACTCGTCCATGCCGAATGGCTTGGTCACATAATCATCGGCGCCGAAATCGAGCGCCTGCACTTTGCTGGCCTCGTCGCCGCGGCTCGACAGCACAACGATCGGAACGCTCTCGTTGCGGGCGCGGATGGTGCGCAGCAGATCGTTGCCCTCCATGTCGGGCAGGCCAAGGTCGAGGATGACCAGATCTGGAGTCTCGCTCAACAGCTCGAGCGCGGTCTTGCCGTTGGGCGCCTCGAGAATGTGATAGCCGTGCGCGGCAAGCCCCAGGCGCAGGAGCTTGCGGATCGGCGGCTCGTCATCGACGACCAGCACGCGAAGCGGAGCCGCGCTCATGCCGCGGCGTCCAGCTTCTGCGTCGCGCTCGCGACCGGCAGCGTGATCGTGAATGCGGCGCCGCGGCGGTCGGTGCGGTTGCCGGCGACGATGGTGCCGTTCATGGCCTCGACGAAGCCGCGCGAAATCGCGAGCCCGAGCCCGGTGCCGGGCCGTACTTGGTCGGTCTTCTGCACCCGATAGAACTTATCGAAAATGTGTTCGAGATCATTCTGCGGAATGCCTTCGCCCTCGTCGAGGATTTGCAGGCAGACCGTGGTGCGGTCGCGCCAGGTACGGATGAAGATCGTAGTCCCGGGCGCGGCATATTTCGCGGCATTGTCGAGAAGATTGAACAGCACCTGTTCGAACAGCACGGCGTCGAGCGACACCATCGGCATATCGGTCGCGAGGTCGAGCTGCACCGAGTGATGCCGCAAAATCTTGACGGTGCGCCGCAAGGTCGAGCCGATGATTTCCGACAGATCGTGTGGCGCGAGCTTCGGCGTAACCGCGCCGGATTCGAGCTTGGTCATGTCGAGAAGATTGGCGATGAAGCGGTTGAGCCGTTCGGATTCGTCGATGATGGTCGCGAGCAGTTCGGCCTTTTCGCTGTCGCTCAGTCTGTCGGAGAGGTCGCGCATGGTGCCGGCCGAGCCGAGCACGGAGGCGAGCGGCGTCTTGAGGTCGTGCGAAATCGACGTCAGCAGCGCCGAGCGCAGCCGCTCGGTCTCCGCTGTGCGCTCGACGCGCTCCATGTTCTCGACGAGTTGCACGCGCTCGATGGCAAGCGCGCCCTGGTCCATCAGCGCGTCGAGGAGGCGCCGCTGTTCCGGCGTCAGCAGTAGACCGGTCTTGTCGCTGTCGATGCCGATGACGCCGATGGCGCCGCGCCCGGTATGCATCGGCAGGAACAGCCGCTTGGCGCCGGGCAGCGTGTCGGAACCGCGGCCGGCCGGGCGATCGTTCTCGAACGACCATTTCGCCGCGGCGACATCGGCATCGTCGAGCGTGTCCTCGGGCGGATAGCCCGTCTTCACCGCGATCGAGCCGTTCTCCGGCAACAGCAGCACGACGCGAACCTGCAGCATCAGCGCGGTCTGGTAGGCGGTCGCCCACAGCACATCGTCGAGCGTGCCGGCGCCGGCAAGTTTGCGGCTGAACGAGTAGAGCAATTCCACGGTGCGCACGCGCGCTTGCGCGGTCACCGCCTGCATGCGGCCGCGCGCCGCGACATTGGAGACGATGACGGCGACCAGCGCGAACAGAGCAAAAGCCGCGATATTGTGTGGATCGGCGATGGTGAAGGTGTAGAGCGGCGGCAGGAAGAAGAAATTATAGGCCAAAGCCGAGGCAAGGCTCGCCAACAGCGACGGCATCAGCCCGAAGCGCACGGCGACGGCGACGATCGCGGTCAGGAATACGAGGTCGACATTCTCGACCCCGATCCAGTAATCGACCAGTTCGGCGAATCCGAACGCACAGGCCACCGCCAAAATCGCGAACAGATAAGGCCACGGATCGAATACAACGTCCCGGTCCGACGTCCGTATCGTCTTCTTCGGGATCGGCCGGCCGGAAACCTGGTCGCCGGCAATGACGTGGACGCTGATATTGCCGGAACGGCGCACCAGATCGCGCACCACCGAGCCGTGCACCATCTCGAACCAGCCCGAGCGCGTCGACTTGCCGACGATGATCTGCGTCACGTTATGGGCATGCGCATAGCCGATGACGTCGTCGGCGATATTGCGGTCGCTGGCCGGAATAGTGACCGCTTCGCCGCCGAGCGCCTCGGTGAGCCGCAGCGTATCGGCAATGCGGTCGCGCTCCTCTTCGGTGAGCTGCAGGCTGCGCCGGCCGTCGACATAGAGCGCCATCCACGGCCCATGCAGCCGGTCGGCGAGGCGCTTGGCGTAACGCACCAGGCCTGCGCATCGCGGATCCTCGCTGATGCACACGACGATGCGCTCACCGGCCGGCCACGGGCCCTGGATGGCATGCGCCTGCATTTCCGAGAGCAGCTGTTCATCGACCCGCTCTGCGGTGCGGCGCAAAGCGAGCTCGCGCAGCGCTGTCAGATTGGCAGGCGAAAAGAAATGTTCGAGCGCGCGCTCGGCCTGTTTCGGCACATAGACCTTGCCTTCCTTGAGGCGCTGGATCAGGTCATCGGGCGTGAGATCGACGATCTCGACGGCGTCGGCACCGTCGAACACCGCATCCGGCACGGTTTCGCGCACCCGCACATGGGTGATTTGCGCAACGACGTCGTTGAGGCTCTCGATGTGCTGGATATTGACGGTGGTATAGACATCGATGCCGTAGCTGCGCAGCTCTTCGACATCGAGGTAGCGTTTGGGATGGCGGCTGCCGTCGGCATTGGTGTGGGCGAGTTCGTCGATCAGCACGACTTGCGGACGGCGTGCGATCACCGCGTCGAGATCCATCTCCTGAAGAAATTGGCCTTTATATTCGATGTGCTTGCGCGGAATGACTTCGAGGCCTTCGAGCAGCGCCTCGGTCTCGCGGCGGCCATGCGTCTCGACAATGCCGATGACGACGTCGTAGCCGTCTTTCTTCAGCGCATGGGCCTGCTGCAGCATTTCGTAGGTTTTGCCGACGCCGGGAGCGGCGCCAACGAAGATGCGCAGCTTGCCGATATGCCGGTCCTCGCGGCGCGCGGCTTCAAGGAGTGCGTCCGGCGAAGGTCGATGTTCGGTTTCGCGCCGCTGATCAGCCATCACGAACCAGTCGTCTCGAAAATGTCAGGCGTCAGGAGCGTCCTTTTAGCATGATCCGCCCAAAAATTGAGGACCGCTCCAGGCACCCGGAGCGGTCCAGTTTAGGGCATGTTTGGGGAACATGCCTTAACCAGCGGCCAATTTGTCGAGCGCCAGGTTAAGCTCCAAGACATTGACACGCGGCTCACCGAGGAGCCCGAGCCAGCGGCTTTCGCTGTGGTCGGCCACCAATTGGCGCACGCGGTCTTCCGGCAGATTGCGGGCCTTGGCGACGCGCGGCGCCTGGAACAAGGCGGCGTCCGGCGAAATGTGCGGATCAAGCCCGCTCGCCGATGTGGTGACCAGATCGATCGGCACCGACGCCGAAGGGTTCTCCTTCTTCAGCGTATCGATGTCGCCCTGCACGCGGTCGATCAGCGCCTTGTTGGAGGGCCCGTAATTCGAGCCGCCGGAATTCTGCGCGTTGTAGGGCGCGGCGACGGTCTTGGTCGAATCGTTTGGATCGGGCGCGGTCGTCGCCGACGGACGGCCGTGGAAATATTTGTCGCTGGCGAAAGTCTGGCCGATCAGCTCGGAGCCGACGACGTGACCGTCGCGCTCGATCATGCTGCCCTGCGCCTGGTAGGGAAAGATGACCTCGGCAATGCCGGTCATGGCCAGCGGATACGCAAGACCGCAGATCAGCGTGAGAGCGACGAGGACGACAATCGCCGGACGAATTTCGCGTAACATGGGACTTCTCCTAAAGTCGTATCAAACCAGGTGCAGGCCGTTGACCAGCACGTCGATGGCCTTGATGCCGATGAACGGAATGATCACGCCGCCGACGCCATAGATCCAAAGATTGCGGGCCAGAAGCGCGCCGGCACCGATCGGGCGGTAGCGCACGCCTTTGAGTGACAGCGGGATCAGGGCGATGATGATCAGCGCATTGAAGATGATCGCCGACAGGATGGCGCTTTCCGGCGTCGCCAGCTTCATGACGTTGAGCGTCTGCAGCTGCGGATAGAACGCGACGAACATCGCCGGGATGATGGCGAAATATTTCGCCACGTCGTTGGCGATCGAGAAGGTGGTCAGCGCGCCGCGCGTCATCAAGAGCTGCTTGCCGATCTCGACGATCTCGATGAGCTTGGTCGGGTTGGAATCGAGGTCCACCATGTTCCCGGCTTCGCGAGCAGCCTGCGTGCCGGTATTCATGGCGACGCCGACATCGGCTTGCGCGAGCGCCGGCGCGTCATTGGTGCCGTCGCCGCACATGGCGACGAGCTTGCCCTTGCCTTGCTCCTCGCGGATAAGCCGCAGCTTCTCCTCGGGCGTCGCTTGAGCGAGAAAGTCGTCGACCCCGGCCTCGGCCGCGATGGCAGCCGCGGTGACTGGGTTGTCGCCGGTGATCATGACGGTGCGGATGCCCATGCGGCGCAATTCGGCAAAGCGCTCGCGGATGCCGCCTTTGACGATGTCCTTCAAATGTATGACGCCGAGGAGCTTGCCGTCCTTGGCGACAGCAAGCGGCGTGCCGCCGGACTTGGCGATGCTGTCGGCAATCGCATTGATTTCGCGCGCGGCTTCGGCGCTCACATTCGGACGCAGCACTTGAACGGCGCCCCCCGTGACGACAGGGGCGGGACCGTTGAGGAAGTTCAGGATGGCGTCGACGGCGCCTTTGCGGACCCAGGATGAGCCGATTTCGACGCCGCTCATCCGGGTCTGTGCGGTGAACGGGATGAAGTTGGCCTTAAGCTCATGAAGCTCGCGGCCGCGGATGCCGTATTTCTCCTTGGCCAGCACGACGATCGAGCGGCCTTCCGGCGTTTCGTCGGCGAGCGACGCGAGCTGCGCCGCGTCGGCGAGTTCCTGCTCGGTAACGCCTTGCACCGGCTTGAATTCAGTCGCCTGGCGATTGCCGAGCGTGATCGTGCCGGTCTTGTCGAGGAGAAGCGTGTCGACGTCGCCGGCGGCTTCCACCGCGCGGCCCGACATCGCCAGCACATTGAAGCGCACCAGGCGATCCATGCCGGCAATGCCGATGGCGGACAGCAGCGCGCCGATCGTGGTCGGGATCAAGGTCACGAACAGCGCCACCAGAATGACGACCGAGATGGTGCCGCCCGCATAGGCAACATAGCTCGGGATGGTCGCGGTCGCGAACACGAAGATGATGGTCAGCCCGATCAAGAGAATGTTGAGCGCGATCTCGTTCGGCGTCTTCTGCCGCTCGGCGCCTTCGACCAGCCGGATCATGCGATCGAGAAAAGTCGAGCCCGGCGCCGCGGTGATGCGCACGCGGATCCAGTCGGACAGCACTTGCGTGCCGCCGGTCACCGCCGAACGGTCGCCGCCGGATTCGCGGATGACCGGCGCCGATTCACCCGTGATCGCGGCTTCGTTAACCGAGGCCATGCCTACGATCACTTCGCCGTCGGAGGGGATGGTGTCGCCGGCTTCGACCAGCACGACATTGCCGACTTTGAGCTCGGTCGAGGGAATGAGCCGATAGCTTTGCTGGTCGTCCGAACCGGTGATCAGCTTGGCCTGGGTCTCGGTGCGCTGCCGGCGCAAGGTGTCGGCCTGCGCCTTGCCGCGGCCTTCGGCCACGGCTTCGGCGAAATTGGCGAACAGCACGGTGAACCACAGCCACAGAATGATCTGGAATTCGAAACCGATACGTCCGCCTCCGGTGAACAGATCGCGGACCAGGATCACCGTGGTCAATATGGTGACGATCTCGAGCACGAACATCACCGGATTCGACATCAGCGTGCGCGGGTTCAGCTTGGCGAAAGCCGAGCCGATAGCCGGCACGACGATCTTCGGATCGAACAGCGCCGAGATCGGCATGTTCTTGCGTGAGGTGGCGGATTCCATCGAAGTGACTCCAAAGTTTGGTTTCAGCGCGATCTTTTCCGAAAACCGGTGCCCACTTTTCGGGATCACGCTCAATTGGATGCGAACAGGGTGCCGGCGCCGATCGCGAGCTGCTCGACGATCGGGCCGAGCGCGAGCGCCGGGAAGAAGGTGAGACCGCCGACGATCAGGATCACGCCGACGACGAGGCCGACGAACAGCCCGCCGGTGGTCGGGAACGTCCCCGCCGACGCCGGCACGGTCTTCTTGGCGGCGAGCGAGCCCGCGATCGCCATGGTCGGGATGATCATCCAGAAGCGGCCGACGCCCATCGCGATCGCACCTGTCACGTTGTAGAACAGCGTGTTGCCGCTCAAGCCGGCAAAGGCCGAGCCGTTATTGCCGGTCTGCGACGTATAGGCGTAGAGCACTTCGGTGAAGCCGTGCGGCCCGGGATTGTTCATTGCCGAAACCGCCGATGGCACCAGCATCGCGACCGCGGTCCAGCCGAGATACATCAGCGGCAGGATGAGGACGGCGAGCATCGCCATCTTCACTTCCTTGGCTTCGATCTTCTTGCCGACATATTCCGGCGTGCGTCCGACCATCAGTCCGGCAATGAACATCGAGATGATGACGAACAGCAGCATGCCGTACATGCCGGAGCCGACGCCGCCGACGATGATCTCGCCGAGCTGAATGTTGATCAGCGGAATCATGCCGCCGAGCGCAGTAAAGCTGTCATGCATCGCGTTGACGGCGCCGCACGACGCATCGGTGGTGATGACGGCGAACAGCGACGAGGCGACAATGCCGAAGCGGAGCTCCTTGCCTTCCATATTGCCGCCGGTGAGCCCGAGCGCGTTAAGCGCGTCGTTGCCGTGCGCTTCCGCCGCGTAGCAGGCGACGGCGCCGGCGAGGAACAGCACGCCCATCACTGCGAGCACGGCCCAGCCCTGGCGCTGATTGCCGACCATGCGGCCGAACACATTGGTCAGCGCCGCGCCGAGCGCGAAGATCGAGATGATCTGCACGTAGTTCGACAGTGCCGTCGGATTCTCGAACGGATGCGAGGCATTGGCATTGAAGAAGCCGCCGCCATTGGTGCCGAGCATCTTGATCGCGATCTGCGAGGCGACCGGGCCGACCGCGATGGTCTGCTTGGCGCCTTCGAGCGTCGTCGCATCGACATAGGGGCCAAGCGTCTGCGGGATGCCCTGCCAGACCAGGAACAGCGCATAGGGCACGCAGATCGGCAGGAGGATGTAGAGCGTGCAGCGGGTCATATCGACCCAAAAATTGCCGACCGTCTGTGCCGAGTGCCGCGCGAAGCCGCGGATGACGGCGACCGCAAGCACGATGCCGGTCGCTGCCGACAGGAAGTTCTGATGGGTGAGGCCAAGCATCTGCACGAGATAGGACATCGTGCTTTCGCCGCCGTAGTTCTGCCAATTGGTATTGGTGATGAAGCTCATCGCCGTATTCATCGACAGGTCTTCGCCGACCGCGCTCTGGCCGGCCGGGTTGAACGGCAATCCCGCCTGCAGCCGCATCAAAGCGTAAAGAATGAGAAAGCCGCCGACATGGAACAGCAGCATGCCGAGCGTATAGATCAGCCAGTTCTGCTCCCGGCGCTCATCGACACCGGCGATCTTGTAGATGACGATCTCGATGGGCCGCAGCAGCGGCGAAAGAAAGTTGCGCTCGCCGTTGAAGACGCGCGTCATATAGCTGCCGAGGACCGGCGTAATCGCGATGATGATCGCGCAATAGAGTAAAATCTGAATCCAGCCGATGGCGGTCATGGTCGTTAGTCCTTGGTCGTCGTTCCGTCAGAACTGCTCGGGCCGGAGCAGGGCGTAGGTGAGATAAATGAGCAAGCCCACGGTCACGAGCGCCGCGAGCGAATAGTCGAAGGTCATTGTCGGTCTCCCAATTGGCGGGTCGTGTCAGCGCATGTTCCGGAAAAGTGGGTGCCGGTTTTCCGACAAGGACATGCGTCAACCAAAAACTTAGAGCCTGTCGCAGGCATAGACGTAGCCAATCGACAGCGCGAAGAAGACGACGCCGATAGCGATCATGATGACGTCCATCATGGAAATGTCTCCGAGCCAGAATCCGGCAGCGTGCCGGCAAAAGCCAACGGCGGGCGTGCAGTCTTGAATCTGGGTCAAGCTTGCAAAAGGGGCGCGCCGATCACGGCCAACTACCTGTCACCACGGCCATAGGAATTCGAGACGGGCGTGCCGGAGACGTTATAGGAATCTCATAAAGATCGCCGTCGCCGCGGCGCGCGCCGAACTTGCAAACGATTGAACGGCAGAAGAATTTGCCCGCATGCGTCGGTGCGGGGGAGGACGCGGACATTAGCGGCTAAATGGAAACCGCATAGCTACCGCGCGTTCTTATCATCGCGCCGGCCCGTGATTTCAATGACTTAGGTGAAAGAATTGCGTGGCCGCACCAAGCTTAGCCAGCGTCGCAGCCATCAAAAGCGCCACGACTGGCATCAAGGCCGATAACTCGGCGTATTTGCCTTTGTCTTGATCACGGAACTTCATGATGTGACTCGCTGTCGGTGCTGTAGAAACAACAACCGTCGCCGCTTGAAGCTTTTCTACAACAGGTCTGCTCAAGTCGATGTGACCCGTGTCACCTAAAAAAGCCAGACTGGTCACGCCGTTTCGATATAAAGCCGAAATAAATTTTTGCGCGGCCGCATCAGCCGTGGCCGCTTATTTTCTTCTTATATCTTTGTGGCTTGGCCACTCTGGCTTCTTTGTGGCTGGCCACCTTATTGCTCGGATCATTGCGATCCGGGCTATCAGCTCTATTTTTGCTCCGAAGGCGCGTTCGGCTGTTGCCGTCTCTGCCACGGCTATTGCGATTTCAGCGGGTTTTTGCGCTGTCATCCGTGATCGGCGCGACCGGGCAGACAAACCTTAAGACGGAAGCCGTGCCGACTGCAGGCCGGCCGCGCCATGCCGGTTGCGGCGGGACAGGCGCCGCGTGACGACACGCGCGGCGCTGAGCGGGATATCGATCAGAGCCGGCCATGGATCGTCCCAGGCAAAGACCGCCGAGGCCGAGGGCCGGCGCACGGTGCGCAGATAGCCAAGCGGCGACAAACGGCCCGCCGCCATTTCATGGAGAGAAGCCGCGAAGTCGCGCGGAAAATAGAACCAATTGACGCCATGGCGCGCCGCAGATGGGGCGATCTCATCGCCCACCGCCAGCGCCCATTGCAGCGCCGCGAAATCGATTCCGGCCGCGGCGCCGAGCGCGATCCAGGTCCAGGCCCGCGCGTTGACGTCGAGGATCTTATAAAGCCCGTCGCGGGCGTCGTGCTTGAATTCGATTTCGACGAGCCCGCTGTAACCAAGCGAGCCAAGAAAACGCGTCGCCGCGGTTTCGATCTCCGGTGCATGCACGGTCTCGACAAAAGTCGAGGTGAAGCCGAAGTCGATCGGATATTGCCGCCGCCGCCGCGCCACCAGCGCCCCCACCGGCCGGCCGCGATCCCACACCGCGGCGTAGGAATATTGCGCCGTGCCGTCGCCCGGTATCAGTTCTTGAATCATGATGGTGTCGGCGCCGACCAGCGCCTTCGCCGCCTCGTAACGCGCGGCCAGGTCGCCGGCGTGATCGACGCGCCAAGCTTTTGCGTCAACAAAAGCGTTGCGGCCCTCGCGGACGCTCGGCTTGAGAATGACCGGAAACGCTAGCCCGGCTTCCAGATCATCCGCCGTGCGGGGATAACGGGTGTGCGGATGCGCGATGCCGAGCTCGGCGGCGCGCACGTTCATCTGTCGCTTGTCGTAGGCAAAGCGTACCGTGTCCCAGGCCGGCACCGTCAGCGTGAACAAAGCGCCGAGCGCCGAATGGTTTCGCGCGACAAAGCATAGATCGTCGTCGCTGCCGGCGAACAGCACCCAGCCCGCCAGATCATGCCGCCGGCAAAGCTCGACCAGAAACGGCAACGCGCCGCCGTCGCGCGGCCCGGCCCAGGTCAGGCTGCGCGCGACATAGCGCGATAGTCTTGCGAGCGGATTGTCGTCGGTGATCAGCCAGACGCGAATGCCGCGCCGGCCGAGACTGCGGGCGATTTCAAGACTGCCATGCGCGCCGCCGAGAACAATGGCGCCCGGTTGCGCATCGCGTTGCGGCGCCGTGCTCTGGCGGCCATCCGTCATCGGCGCGGCGATATATCGGCTGTGGCGGCGTGCAGGGTTGCGTCGGGGTCTTGCTCAGCGTCGTCGGCGTCGCGCATCGCGGTTCCGGAAAGCGCCGCGCGCGTGACGGCCTGCGCGGCGAACGGCGCGCCGGCGATGAAGCGCAGCAGCGGGCCGTAGCTGCGCACGCCATAAGAGCCGACAAAATGCAGATTGGGCACGCTCGAGACGAAGCCCGAGCCGAGAACCGGCGAGCCATCGATGCAAGCGACGGCATCGAGCAATTCGCGCGACAGAATGCCGAGCCGCGCTATGTCGATGCGATAGCCCGTTCCTAACAGCACGTGATCGAAGGTGCGCGCGCCGTTATCGAGGTCGAGCACGATGCGGCCGTCGACCGCGCGCGCTCCCTCGATCATGCGTCCGGCATTGCAGGTGACATTATCGAAGCGCGGCTTGAGCCATCCGGCGGCGCCGGCCTTCAGGCAGCGCCGCGTGAACTCTTCGCGAAGTTTCGCCGGCAGCCGCCGCGCGATGGCGGGAAATTCGGCGAGCCAGCTCAGCGGAAACGGTCCAACAGCCGACGGCGCCGCGAGCGCTTCGCGCAGCCACCACAGCCGCGGCTTGGCCGCATTGCCGTCGGTCAGGTGCGACAGCCAATAAATGTCGCCGCGGCTGATGATCTCGGTCTGCGCGCCATACTCGGCAAGCAGCGCCGCGGATTCGCAGGCGCTTTGGCCGCGGCCGATGACCGCGACATGCTTGCCGCGGAAGATTCCGAGATCGTCATGCGCGCAGCTATGCGACACCAGCGCCCCCGGCAATCCGGCAAACACGTCGGGCCGGTATTCCTGATTGCGCAAGCCGGTTGCGATCACGACGCGGTCGGCCGTAACGACTTCGCCGTCGGCGAGTGTCACGTTAAAGCCGTCGCTCGTCGCCTCGACCAGCGTGACCGCGCGGCAATCGAGCCGCGGCACCGCATGCCGCTGGAACCATTCGCCGTAAGCGATGAAATCCCGCAACGGCAAAAGCTTCGTGTCGTCGACTTCGTGCGCGACGGCATAGACATCGAGCGAATGTGAATCGTCCGGGCTGGAAAGATGCGTGCCGCGCCATGGCGAGCGCAGCATCATGCCGTTGGGCATGTTGTGCCGCCAGAAACCCATCGGCTCGCCGAACACGCGGGTGGAGAGACCGGCATGATCGAGATGCGCCGCGACCGAAAGGCCATAAGGACCCGCGCCGATAACGGCGACCTCGCAGGAGTTTGCTCGTCGAGATGTCATGTGAGGCTGTTGAATTGGCGGTTGAGTTATTGGTTAAGGCGCTGATAACCAAACGATAAATCCCGCAGCAGAAGGCTATCAGATTTTGCCCGTCGCCGTCAGAAAACGGTCTGATTAGTGTTAAGGCGCAATAAGTGCTGCCGGGCGCGTCAGCGGCCTCGCGATAAGCAGGTGCCGTCATGGCGTTGCGACGATAAGCAGCTTTGGCGGGCCGACCGGCTGATGCAAGTAAAGCAATGCATTGCTGAAGCGGCGGAGCAGTGACAGAGTGGCGCGCCCGTCTTCACCGGATTCCCGATGACTGTACGCACCGCGGATGTTTTGATCCTTGGCGGCGGCCCGGCCGGCGCTTGGGCAGCGCTTTCCGCTGCGGAATGCGGTGCAAAAGTCATCCTCGCCGAGAAGGGTTTTGTCGGCACGGGCGGGGCGACCGCGGCCGGCAACACCGGGGTGATCTACGGTGCGCCGCTATCGGCTGCGCGGGCGGCGTCGATCCGGCGGCGTCTTGAGATCGCACGGGGGCTTGCCGACCAGACTTGTATCGAACGGGTCATCGACGAAGCCCATGTGCGATTGAACGCGCTTGCCGATTGGGGATACCCGTTTCCGAACTACGACGACGGGCAATCTTATCGTGCGTCGTTGCGCGGGCCGGACTATTTGCGTTTCATGCGCGGCCGCCTGCGCCGCGCCGGCGTTATGATCCTCGACCAAAGTCCGGCGCTCGAATTGCTGCTCAGTGACGGCGTAGTAGCGGGCGCGGCCGGCATCGATCGCCTCACGCAAAAGCCGTGGACCGTGCGCGCCGGTGCGGTCGTGGTCGCGACCGGCGGCTGCGGCTTCATGAGCAATGCGCTCGGCACCAACGGTCTCACCGGCGATGGGCTTCTTCTCGCCGCTGAGGCGGGCGCGATATTTTCCGGCATGGAGTGGACCGGCCAGTTCGGCATCGCGCCGGCCTTTGCCTCGGTGACCAAAGGCCTGTTGTATTTCTGGGCGACATTCAGCGACCGCGACGGCAACGAGCTTCGCCGCGAGGGCGACCGCTATGCTTTCATCGCCCGCCATCTGCTCAACGGCCCGGTCTATGCGGTGATCGACAAGGCGTCGCCGCGGGTGCAGGAGGCCATGCGCAAGGGCCAGCCGAATATGTTCTTGCCGTTCGATCGCCAAGGCATCGATCCGTTCACGCAAAGATTCGAATTGACCTTGCGCCATGAAGGCACCGTGCGCGGCGTCGGCGGGCTTGTGATCGACGAGGCCTGCGCCACCACGGTGCTGGGCCTCTTCGCCGCCGGCGATGCCGCGTCGCGCGAAGATCTGGTCGGTGCCGCGACCGGCGGCGGCGGCCCGAATTCCACCTGGGCGATCGCGAGCGGCGTGTGGTCGGGGCGGAGCGCTGCGGCGTTCGCGCGCAAAATCGGCCATTCGCAATCCCGGCGCGCGGCGGCGGCGTTGGGCAGCGTGGGTCTGCGGCCAAGCGAGAAAGCCGACGCGAGCATTACCGCCGCCGACCTTATTGCTGTCGTCCAGCAAGAAATCCTTCCACTCGACAAGACATTCTTCCGCACCGAGGCGAAGCTTGTCGCGGCGTTGACGCATCTCGACGGTGCCTGGCGCGCCGCGCGCGATCACCTTCACGCCGGTTCTGCGCCGGCTGCGGAAATTCTCCGCGCCCGCGAAGCTGCGGCGATGATTGCAAGCGCCCGCTGGGTCATCGTCAGCGCGCTGGCGCGGCGCGAGACGCGCGGCCTCAACCGCCGCCTCGATTTTCCGCAACAGGATGCCGCGCTGACGCATCGGCTGCGCTCGGGCGGGCTGGATCAGGTCTGGCTGCGGCACGACACTGCGTCGCGGACGGAGTGGCGAACGGAACAACGAGCCGAGGCGAGGGCGCTGGCGTCATGATCGAGCTTGTCAGTCATGAGCGCTGCATCACCTGTCAGGTCTGCGTCGCCGCCTGTCCGCAGAATGTTTTCGATAAAGTGTCGCATCGCCCGCCGGTCATTGCGCGCCCCGGCGATTGCCAGACCTGTTTTCTCTGCGAGCTCTATTGCCCCGTCGACGCGCTTTACGTCTCGCCGCTGGTCGACAGGCATGAACGCGTCGACGAGAAAGAATTGATCGCGGCTGGGCTCCTCGGCAGCTTTCGCCGCGCCATGGGCTGGAAAGACGGCCGCCCCGGCGGCACCGATCAGGACCTCACCCATCGGTTGTTCGAAGAGGGGCTGGTTCCGCCGTAGCGCATGACCCGGAAAAGCATGCCCTTGGATTTGATCCGAGGGAACCGTTTTTCCGAAGAGCGTGGGAAATCCGGCTTTCCCGCCGCGATTTACCGGACGCCGGAATATTGTTATGTGCTGGCCCGTGCCCGGCATCTCAGCGCTCGGCGCAGTGCGGGTGTAGCTCAATGGTAGAGCAGAAGCCTTCCAAGCTTATGACGAGGGTTCGATTCCCTTCACCCGCTCCACCTCTTTCGATTGGTTATTCGGGCACAGGCCGAATTTGAGATTTTGCCGGGTTTCGGCGTGCGGCGACACTCTCTTGGTGAGGTTTGCTGGCGCCGCCGGTTTGTGCCGCCACGGTGGTGAGTGTCAGATCGCGGCCTCTGGAGCATGATCCGGAAAAGTGGACGCCGGTTTTCCGAAAGGATCATGCTCAATCAAAATCCTAGAGCGACAAACGGTTCAATCTGAAGCGATTATGCTCTAGAATTCTCCCCACTCGGCTTTACTGGCGACGGCGGCGATAGTCGTCGAAGCTCCGTTGCCGGCACGAGCGCGGCTCGGGCCGTCGACCGCCCGCAACGCAGGCTTCGCCTGCACCGGTAGCGCAAGGTCATTGCGATCTTGGCCGGATGTCGCCGCGGATCCAATGAGCTCTTGCTTTTTTGCGTTTGCGCCGAGCTTGAAAAACGCGACACGCCCGTCCATGGCCTTGGCTTGTTGCTCCAGCGTCTTGGTTGTGGCGGCGTTTTCCTCGACCAGCGCCGTATTTTGCTGCGTAACCTCGTCCATGCGGCTGAGCGCCTTGTTGACCTGCTCGATGCTGTTTGCCTGCTCGGCGCTGGCATCGGCGATGCGCGCGACGATGCCGGCGACTTCCTTGATCGATGCCACGATTTCGGCCAGCGCCGTGCCGGCTCGGTTGACGAGATCGACGCCGTCTTTGACCTGGCTGTTGCTGTTGGTGATCAAGTCTTTGATGTCCCTCGCCGCCTGCGAAGAGCGTTGGGCAAGGCTGCGAACTTCGGAGGCGACCACGGCGAAGCCGCGGCCCGCTTCGCCGGCGCGCGCGGCTTCCACGGCGGCATTCAAGGCCAGCAAGTTGGTTTGCCGGGCAATCTCGTCGATCACGCCGATAATATCGGAGATCTTACGTGACGACTCTTCGATCTTGGCCATGGCCTCGACGGCTTTGGCGACGACTTCGCCGCCGCGATCGGCGACGTCGCGCGTATTGCCTGCAGACTGGTTGGCCTCCTGGGCATGCTCTGCATTCTTTTTCACGGTCGCGGCGATTTCCTCCATCGAGGTCGCCGTATGTTCAAGACTCGTCGCCTGTTCTTCGGTGCGCTCGGACAAATTAGTCGTGCTCGTCGAGATTGCCGCCGTGGCGCTCGCGACGTCGCGCGCCGATTCGGATATTGCGCGGATCGTCTCGCGCAAACGATCGGCCATGGTGTTGAAATCATCGCGGATTTGCTGGTGAGCGCTGGAAAAGCCGTCATTGAGGGCCGCCGTCAGGTCGCCGTCGGACAGCCTTTTCAGGCCGGTGGCCAAGAGATTGAGCACGTGCGCCTGCTCTTCGGCCGCCTTTGCCCGCTCCTCGGCGGCTTTGGCCTGAAGCTCCGCTGCCGCGCGCTGCTGTTGCGTGGCGATCTCGGCTTCGCGCGATTGCCGCGCTGCCGCTTCTTCGGCTTCGCTGCGCGCCTTTTCGATCGCTGCCTGCTTGAGGGCTTCGACTGCGGTTGCGATCTCGCCGATTTCGTCTTTGCGCCCGAGCCCGGGAAGGGCGAGATCGAAATCACCCTGCGCCATATGACGGATCGCGGCGGTGATGCCGACAACCGGCTTGGAGATGCCTCTGCCGATGAGCAGAGAGACCAGGCAACCGGCGACCAGCGTGCACAACATGACGACGATCAAAATCGTCCGCTGCCGCTCCAGCTCGGAATTATTGTCTGCGACCCTACTGTCGCGGGCATTCTTGCTGATCTCGTTGAGTTCCGCCGTCAGCCGCTCGATCGCCGTAAAGCTCTGTGCGGCGCCCTGCATCAGCATCAGAGCCGTGCCGGCGTCGCTATCCGCCATGTCGATGACCGCTCGTGCCCGTTTCGCATAGTCGGTGACGGCGGTCTTCAGCTTCGCAATATTCTCGGTGGTTTTGCTATCGGCGGTGCCGAAGGATCCGAGCGTCCTGAATTTGGCTTCGACGTCCGTCAAAGCGGCCAAAGCGCGATCCGAGAGCACCTTGATCTTCTTATCATCGGTCTCGTTGGCAGCGGTCGCCATGAGACGATACAGATGGACTTCGGACGCCCAGGCGGTGGCGCTAAAATCCGCTGCGGCCTCAGCCTGGCGTACGGGACCGTCCACCAAGGCATTGACGGTCGCCTGATCACTGTCCTGCATGCGCAGCACATAGGCGCCAAAGCCGAGCAGAACCAGGATCAGAAATCCGGGCGCAAACAGGACCTTCCAACGAAGTCTTAAATTCGACAGCCGGGCAAACACGATCGTGCGCTCATTTGGCTCGGAGGAAACACGCCAGGAGCCGCAGGTGAATGCGGGGCGCGAAGACGGCCCGAATTCACCGCGTTCGCCGCATGGCTAGCTCTTGTAGATTCCGGCGCAGACCGCAGTCTGATCAAGCCGCTCGCAATACATCTGCTTCGGCTCGATGCGTTTGGACTCCGGATTGACGAATTTGTAGTCCTGCCAGAAGCTCGCTTGCTTCTGGGCGAGATCGACGCGCTCTTTCACAAAATACTTGCCGTCGACATCCTGCGCATCGATCAGGTCCTTGCCGATGAGCTTGGGGTTTGCACCGTGCGCCAGCACCTTGCCGTCGAGCCCATAAACCACGACGTACAGGTCCCGGTCGGTGAATTGGCCGCCTTTGTTGTCGATCTCGGCATAGGCCTTGTCTGCGCCCTGCGCTTTGATGAAGCCGACGGCCTTTTTCACCATCGCGATGGCTTCGTCTTTGGTGGCGAATTCTGCGCTCCAGGCGGAAACGCTGATGGCGGAGAGAAGTGCGATTGCACCGAAAGTTTTCACAGCACGCATTTCGAACTCCTTTCGACGGGCTTTCCGAATTCCAATTTTTGGTACGACAACCGCGCGGGGTGGCGCGGGCAATAAACACCTTCGGCAGCGCGACGCCGCGTCGAGCGAGCACCGGCCGCTCGTGCCGAAGTGTTTCTGAGAGCGGAGAATAAAGGTCGGAAATTAACAGCGAAATAATCGACAGCCTTGAACCATGATTCAGGTCAAGATCGCACCGCCGCCGCAGGCTTGGAGACACGATCGACCAAGCACTTTCTGCTGATCTAAACGTGGTTTATCCGGTCTGACGCGGCGCTGGCGATCGGCCGATTTTGATGCACGGATCGGACCACGGGCGAGATCGCCCGCCAACAGGAACAAACAAAAGCTGCGACAAATCGGCACGATCGGCACGCGGGGGACCGCACCGTCCGCCTCCAGCTAGGGTGACGGCTTGAGCCGGTAGAGCCCGCGCAGCGTTGACGTTTTGCCGTCGTGCAGCCAGGTGATGTCGTAAATCCGCCAATCGTCCTTGATCGCGACGAGGTCGAGCACGATCGTTTTCGGCGTGCCGAGATTGCTGAATGTGACTGTCGCGCTCGCCTTGCCGGGCGCGGTGTCTTTCATGGCGACGTCGAAGCTCTTGATCTCCCAGTCCTGGGCGTCGATGAACGGATCGCCGTCGAGTTTGCCGACGTCGCCGTGCCGGGCAGCGTCCTGCTGATCTTTATTTATCGCCGCCGCTAGCGTCGGCTCGAAATAGCGGCGCAGCTTGCGGCCGCTGTCGATCAGAACGCCGTCGGAATGGGGCTTCGTGTAGGAATTGTAGATCGCATTGACGAAGGCGAGCGCCGCCGCGTCATCGGCCGGCGCGGTTGCGGCAACGGCCACGCCTGAAGCACAGAGACTTGCAGCACAGAGACTTGCAGCACAAAGGCTTGCAGCACAGACGAGGAGAACACGTCGCGTCAGCATTGATACCGGTCCTTGTCATTGCACCGACCGGTCGGCCGGCGGGGAAGCGAGGTTCAAATTTCGCAGCAAGGGTTTGCGCCAAGGACTTTGCGCTGGGCACATTGCGGTACCTTACAGTAAGGACTTTACGCTAAGGGCTTGCGCGAACAGGCGCTAAGAGGCATTTGTCCGCCCTGGTTCGCTTGGCTGGCCGCCTAGGAGTGTAGCTCAATGGCTAGAGCACCGGTCTCCAAAACCGGGGGTTGGGGGTTC
>CAVUNZ010000025.1:0-93283 GCA_963742975.1 uncultured Alphaproteobacteria bacterium
TGCATGCCGCCGGCAAGAGTCCGCTGGGCTAGGGGTCAAAGCAGCGCGAGGAATTCGGCAAGGCCAAGACGCGGCGCGTGCTTTTCGCAATTAGCGCGAATGATCGCAAAATATGCGCTGCAATGCGGCGTTCCGGTTTGCGGAAAATTCCCCGGCTGCGCGCGTTACGATCTGGACGCTCAGAACATTCCCGATCTCGCGCGTTGAGAAGGGCGGCAGATGACGCCGCGCAGCAGCGCGCGCCGACGTCGGCTCACTCAGGGAATGCAGGGAGGACATTATATGCGTAACAGTCTTGGTATGCGTAACAGCCTTGTAGCGGCCGCGTTCATTGCGGCCGTGCTCATGCTCGGCGCGTCCACCGATAAGGCGGCCGCGATGATGGGCGCTTCGCCCGCCCAGCTCGGCTTTTCCAATGCCGACAATGGCCTCGTGCAGAAAGCAGCACTCGTCTGCGGCCGATGGGGCTGCCGGCGAGTCTGGGCAGGACGGCGCGTCGCCTGGGGACATCGGGTCGCATGGGGACGCCGGGTCGCGTGGCGGCGCCGAGTCGCGTGGGGACCCCGGCGCGTCTGGCTGGGATCGCGTCCGCTCTATGCCTACGCAGGTCCGAGCGTTGCTGTGGGTTGGGGCGGTCCGGGCTGGGGCTGGTCCGGTGGTCCTGGCTTGGCTTGGAGTGGCTTGGGTTGGGGTGGCGCGGGCTGGAGTGGCTGGTCCAGTCCAGCCTGGGGCTTTGGCGGTGGCTGGGGTGGCTGGCGCCGTCCCTGGGGCTGGAATAGCTGGTGAGCCGATGACGGCAAAAGCCTGATCTAAAAACGTAGATCAGGCTTTTTCCGCGTGCCTGCATCGCAATCGCGCGATCGCGGCGCGGTGATTGCGCAACATTGCCGATAATTCACGATCCGCCCCGGAACGGCGGTCTCTCCGCCTTCGTTTCCTTCAAACAGAAACGAAACAACGAAACGGAGAAAATTTTATGCGAAAAACAGCCATCATCGCCGCGGCGACCGCTCTGATGTTTGCGGCGTCATCCGCAGCTTTCGCCGCCGACACCGCGACCAACGCGTCAAAGAGCGGCGGCCCGGGCACGCATGTCGGCGCGCAGCACACCGGTTCGACATCGAACACTCAGAAAACGATGAATAACCAGAACGGGTATAAGCAATAAGCGCGGCGCTTTCGGGATTTCAGCGTCGTAGCCTGCATGAGCGGGGCGATATTCGGGACAGCCTGCTAGGTCCCGGGTGTCGCTGTGCTAATTTGGTTACTCTTGATGCTCAATCAGGGTGCGCTCGCCTCATTTACCGGTGCTGTGTGGGTCGTAACCTCCACGTTCAAGCCTAGCCCTCGCTATATCGGCCCGCAGCCGCTGCTTGAGGCTCGCCGCGCTCGCGCCGGCATTGGTGAGGATTTCCGTCAGCTTCTGGCTGTCTGTGGCCATCTTGCTGGCGACCTGCGCGAATGCCTCACTCACTTCGGCATCCGAAGGAGCAATTGCGTGATGCTCCGCCTGCCATATTTCTTGGATTTCGTCGCTGAGTTCGTCGATTATGTCCTGTCGATTAGGAGTCTTGTGTGCGGCCATTTCGTGAAATTTTGCGCGCTGCTGGATATCCAGCTCGGTGATCGGCTGGCCGTCGACTGTGGTGGCAACTTGAGCATTGGCGGTAGAGATCAGGGAAAAAATCGCGACCGCGGCGGCAGCCGCCACCAAACGCGTAGAAGAGATACGAGTTGAGACCTGCGGCACGCTTGTGTCTCCACTAGCCTCGCCTTGGTTGCCGTTTATTACGAAAATTGCGGGAATTTTAAGATCGGTTGCAGCGAGGAGAAAAGGCGGCAAAGCGCTCATCCGAGCTGCGCTTGCTGTTCACCCCAGCCCGTTAGATGTCGATTCGAGCCCATCAAACGCTATCACTCGTACCGATAGCTGCTTCATTTTTCTGCAAGAGTTCACCATTAGCGGGTATCGGGCATTGATGGCCAACTGTCGCGGCTTATAGTCAGTGACCGCCATCGCAGACGATCGTGCCGAATGGCATTATCATCGGTGCAAGCCACGCCATCTACCTTGCCAATGCGCCGCGACCAGACACGCATCGCCAGTGGCTCCGGTTTCATTGTTTCAATCGTGCTTTGTCGCCATCGTTGTGAAACTGGTCGCTGCGACAAATCCAATTTCGCTGATTTCTTGCGCGGATGAGAGTCGATGGCATGCCAGCTGCAATGGCTCGAAAGCTAAGTAGTATGCTGTCCGACGCTATATCTGCGATGATGTTGTCATGCGTGCGATCGGTCGTACGCGCTAAGCCAGAGCGTGTCGTGTCTAGCTTGGTCTGCGGAGTCGGTTCGAGAGTTTCATTTAGCCGAGGCTCTTGAGGCTAACGCCAATTCGCTCCGAAATTTTCTGCGCTGCTCCATAAGGTCGCGTCTCCTCATTATCGGGAAGCCTGCAGCGAAAATCGTTGCTTGATGTTCGATAACGAGCGCTGTGGGCGCCGTCTCTGTGCAAAGTCGGAAGCGCCGGCTGACGCCGATCGAGCCCGGAATAGAGGCATGCTATAATGCAGAATCTGACGTGCGCAGCTCATGTGTCCAGACTCATGCGATCGTTGCAACGCCGATCAGGACACCGATCACGAACACTGCGCCGTCAGTGATTGCTTACAAGCGACCACAGAGAATTCGGTCTGTAGCGTCGGCGTCGTCAAGTTCTGACGTCTGATCAGCAACAAGAACTTTCAATTTCTTCTCCTGTCCGACATGGATAAGACGAGACCTCGCATTCGGACGGCGTAAAATCTTGTCCGGTCGATCGCCAGAAACTCCAAGATTCCGCTTAGTGCGATTCGGCGATCTCTACGGACCTCTCATCCTGAACTCCAGGTCGCGTTTATCGAGAGCATCGATACTATCCGTTTTACAGGCAATTTAAAAGTCCCGCAGGCCTTTCGACGCCCCGTCGAAATCGTGGAATGGCCGGGTCAATGCCCGGTCCATGACGTAGTCTGGAATTACGAACACCCCGTCGTTGAGCCGCACGTATCGCACTTCAAACACGTGCCGTTCCGCACCAGCGTGAAATTCCCGCACTCGCCGCACATTTCGCCTTCGTAGCCTTTGGCCTTCGCCTCGGCGCGGCGTTCGGCGGCTGCCGCTTTGGCATTGGCGCGGGCGTCGAAGCGGTGCTCGAGCGGGCGATGTTCGAGCGCTTGCGCCGGCGAGAGCTTTTGCTCGGGCTCGGACTTCAGCGCGGTGGCGCCAGCGAGTTCGCCGCGCGGGCCGGCGCCGGCAAACGCGGTCACGTTCGAGAGCGTTCCGGCTGATCCGCCGACAGCGGAGGAGGTCGCGTCACCGCCGCCGCCGTCCATCACTTTCAGCCGGTCGGTGCGCGAGCGGGTCAGGCCCTTGGACACGAAGCGGCCTTCGGGCGCTTGCTTGCCTTCCGCGACACCCTTGCCGAGGGCATCGAAGCCTTCGCCGCTCGGATCGACATGGGCGAGATCGAAGCGCTCCATGTAGGACACCGCGAGCTCTCGGAACACGTAGTCGAGGATCGAGGTGGCGTATTTGATGGTGTCGTTGCCCTGCACCGGGCCGGACGGCTCGAAGCGGGTGAAGGTGAAGGCATCGACATATTCGTCGAGCGGTACGCCATATTGCAGGCCGAGCGACACCGCGATGGCGAAGTTGTTGAGGAGCGAGCGGAGCGCCGCGCCCTCCTTGTGCATGTCGATGAAGATCTCGCCGAGCCGGCCGTCATCGTATTCGCCGGTGCGCAGATAGAGCTTGTGGCCGCCGACCACGGCCTTCTGCGTATAGCCCTTGCGCCGGTCGGGCATGCGCTCGCGGCTTCTGATCTCGATGATGCGCTCGACGACTTTCTCTACGACCTTCTCCGAAAGGGCGGCAGCACGAGAAGTCGCGGGCTTCTCCAAAAATGCCTCGACGACATCGTCGTCTTCGGCATCGTCGGCGATGAGCTGCGACTGCAGCGGCTGCGACAGCTTTGAGCCGTCGCGATAGAGCGCATTGGCCTTCAAAGCGAGCCGCCATGAGAGCAGATAGGCCTCCTTGCAGTCCTCGACCGTGGCATCGTTCGGCATGTTGATGGTCTTGGAGATCGCGCCGGAGATGAACGGCTGCGCTGCCGCCAGCATCCGGATGTGGCTATCCACCGACAAGAAGCGCTTGCCGGTGCGGCCGCACGGATTGGCGCAGTCGAACACCGCATAGTGCTCGGCCTTCAGGTGCGGCGCGCCTTCGACCGTCATGGCGCCGCAGACGTGCACGTTGGCCGCCTCGATCTCGCGCTTGGTGAAGCCGAGATGGGCGAGGAGATCGAACGACGGCGACGCCAGGTCTTCGGCGTCGACGCCGAGCTCGTCACGCAGGAATTCCGCGCCCAGGGTCCATTTGTTGAACGCAAACTTGATATCGAACGCAGTCGGCAGCGCCTTTTCCACTTTCTCGATGGCCTCAGGCGTAAAACCCTTGGCCTTGAGCGAGGTGTGGTTGATGGCGGGAGCCTGGCCGAGCGAACCGTGACCGACGGCATAGACGATGATCTCGGCGATCTCGGCTTCGCTATAGCCGAGCACGCGCAACGCCTCCGGCACGGCGCGGTTGATGATCTTGAAATAGCCGCCGCCGGCAAGCTTCTTGAACTTCACCAGCGCGAAATCGGGCTCGATGCCGGTGGTGTCGCAATCCATGACCAGGCCGATGGTGCCGGTCGGCGCCACGACACTCGACTGCGCGTTGCGATAGCCGTGCGCCTCGCCGAGCTTCAGCGCACGGTCCCAGGCCAGTTTGGCGTGCTCGACCAGTTTCAGGTCGGGGCAGGATTTGTGATCGAGCGGCACCGGCGGCGTCGTCATCTGCTCATAGCCGGTGCGCTCGCCGTAAGCGGCGCGGCGATGATTGCGCATCACCCGCAGCATCGGCTCGCGGTTCTCGGCATAAAGCGGGAAGGGGCCGAGCTCGGACGCCATTTCCGCCGACGTCGCATAGGACACGCCGGTCATGATGGCGGACAGCGCGCCGCAGATGGCGCGGCCGGCATCGGAGTCATAAGGAATGCCCGACGACATCAGCAGGCCGCCGACATTGGCGTAGCCGAGGCCGAGCGTGCGGAAATCGAAAGACCGCTGCGCGATTTCGCGCGACGGGAATTGCGCCATCAGCACCGAGATTTCGAGCACGATGGTCCACAGCCGCACCGCGTGCTCATAACCTTCGACGTCATAGAGCTCGCTCTTGAGCGTCTGCCCATTGGCTGCGGCGGGAAGGGCAGGTGTGTGGAACGCGAGCAGGTTCAACGAGGCGAGATTGCACGCCGTGTCGTCGAGGAACATGTATTCCGAGCACGGATTGGAGGCGACGATCGGGCCGGACGCCGGGCAGGTGTGCCAGTCGTTGATCGTGGTGTGGAATTGCAGCCCCGGATCGGCGCTGGCCCAGGCGGCGTGGCCGATCTTCTCCCACAGATCGCGCGCCTTCACGGTCTTTGCGATCTTGCCGGGCTTGGTGCGCCAGAACAGGTCCCAGTCGCGATCGGCTTCGACCGCTTTGAGGAACTCGTCGGTGACGCGCACGGTATTGTTGGAGTTCTGGCCGGACACCGTCAGATAGGCTTCCGAATCCCAATCGGTGTCGTAGATCGGGAAATTGATGTCGGTATAGCCCTGCTTGGCGAACTGGATGATGCGGCGGATGTAATTGTCCGGCACATGGTTCTTGCGCGCCGCCTTGATCTCGCGGCGGAGCACCGGGTTCTTCTCCGGATCGAAGCAGGAATCGCCCGGGCCTTCGCAATTCACGCAGGCTTTGAAGATCGCGCGCAGGTGGCGCTGATTGATCTTGGAGCCGGTGACGAGGTTGGCGACCTTCTGCTCTTCGACGACTTTCCAGTCGATGAAGGTCTCGACGTCGGGATGGTCGGCATCGAGGATCACCATCTTGGCGGCGCGGCGCGTGGTGCCGCCCGATTTGATGGCGCCCGCGGCGCGGTCGCCGATCTTGAGAAAGCTCATCAGCCCGGACGACTTGCCGCCGCCGGAAAGCTTTTCGCCTTCGCCGCGCAGCTTCGAGAAATTCGAGCCGGTGCCGGAGCCGTATTTGAACAGCCGCGCCTCGCGCACCCACAGATCCATGATGCCGCCCTCGTTGACGAGGTCGTCGGCGATCGACTGGATGAAGCAGGCATGCGGCTGCGGATGCTCATAGGCGCTGTCCGACGCCTTGAGCTCGCCGCTCTGGAAATCGACATAGAAATGGCCTTGGCCGGGGCCGTCGATGCCATAGGCCCAGTGCAGGCCGGTGTTGAACCATTGCGGCGAATTCGGCGCCACCATCTGCATCGCCAGCATGTAGCGGTGCTCGTCGAAGAAGGCCTGTGCGTCGGCTTCGGACGAAAAATAGCCGCCCTTCCAGCCCCAATAGGTCCAGGTGCCGGCAAGCCGGTCGAACACCTGCTTGCAGGAGGTCTCGCCGGTGAAGCGCTCGGCCTCGGGCAGCTGCGCCAGCGCGGTCTCGTCGAGCACGCTGCGCCACAGCCACGAGGGGACGCTGTTCTCTTCGACCTTCTTCAGGCGCGTGGGAACGCCGGCCTTGCGGAAATATTTCTGCGCCAGCACGTCGGAGGCGACTTGCGACCATTGTTCCGGCACTTCGACGTTTTCGGCATGGAAAACGACCGAGCCGTCCGGATTACGGATTTCGCTCGTGGTGAGACGGAAAGCGATCTCCGCGTATGGTGACTGTCCCTCTTTGGTGAAGCGCCGTTCAATCCGCATTTTCTGCCCCTTTAATTTCGCATTTTTCTCTTCATCGGCGACCGGCAGATCACTCCGCTTAATAATATAGGCCGCCGACAGCTTCCCCGCGAAGCGGCAGAAAAACGCTCTGCCGCCTCGGCCTCACCCTGATCTCTGTTCGTCACCCAACTCGTCCGGCTGCGCAAAACTGTCCGCAAAGACAGGTTTTTGCCCGCCGGTTTCTACTTTCGGGCCGTCGGGCGCCGCATAGGGTCAGCAAATCCAGCACACGCGCCGCAGGCGGCGCGGAGCGTGTCCGCAAACCCTTTTTGGGGAGCCCGGCCGACTTCCGTACCCGCGCGCCGAACTTTTCAAAGCTAGGCCAAGCCGGTCGCGCCCGTCAAGACTTAGTATGGTCGGGTAAATATATCCCCAACATCTGGGGATTGTGGGGACGAATTTGGAGGGGCGAGGGAGGAGAGAGGCAAGTATCGGAGATTCGAAGAGAATCCGGAAGGGCCCGCGGTCCGGCTCGGCCAATTTTAATGTGGGCAAGGTGATACCGGACGGCTTCGCGGCGCTCGATCGGGCCGCTCGATCCGCCGGCGCGGACGGCCGTGCGGCGGCCCCGGAGCAAGGCGGTCACCCGGCTGTCACGCAATGACGCGGGTTTGCGTGCGATTCTGAGTGAGAACACCTGTGAAATCGGTATTTCTCTCGGGTCCATCACGAAGCCATGCCGCAACGTACTGGATTAGTTACGAGAATCGCCGCGCCGTTGTTAGATCGCTCAGCGCCCCCGGCCGCGCCGCTTTTCTCGCTCAGGTCCATTGCAGCGATGAGACGCAAAGCGCGCCGGAACCGGCTACTTTTCGGTTAACCTTAAAGAAGTCTTACTTTTCGCTTGGGCTGTCGATTGCTTGACGGGGCCCAGGGGGCCGCCAATAACCATTTGTTAATGGGTAGCTGTGGGGTTCAGCGTGCGATCCGCGCGGGGTGCGTCATTGCGAGCGCAGCCCTGTTGGCTGCCTGTGCGGCAATCCACAACGATCCCATCAACACCGCGCTGAGTGCCGATCCCCGGCAGGTCGAAGCCGAACTCGGCTCGGACGTTCCAACCAATTACGATGATATGGTCGTGGCGCTGTCGTTCTCCGGCGGCGGCACGCGCGCGGCGGCGTTCTCCTATGGCGTGCTGCAAGGCTTCGAGCAGATACGGGTGCCGACCCGCACCGGCCCGGTGTCGCTGCTCGATCGGCTCGACTTTCTCTCCGGCGTCTCGGGCGGTTCGATCCTCGCGGCCTATTACGGACTGAAGGGGCGGGAGGGCTACGCCGATTTCAAGCAGCGCTTCCTCTTGGCGAACGGCGAAGAAAACCTGCAGACCAATCTCAGCCTGTTCAATATCGCCAAGGGGCTCGAAGGCGGCGTCAACGATCCCGGCGCCTTTCCGCCGTGGCTTGACGCGCATCTCTATAACCACGCGACTTTCCGCGACCTGTTCCGCCGCCAGCATCCCCGCGTCTGGATCAATGCGTCGGATATCTACAATCGCACCGCCTTCATCTTCGCGCCGGTGACGTTCAGCGCGCTGTGCAGCGATCTGGCGACCTATCCGGTGTCGATGGCGGTCGCGGCATCGGCGGCGGTGCCGGTCGTGTTCTCGCCGATCGTCATCCAGAATTTTCCCGGCGCTTGCCCGCTCGGGCTGCCGGACTGGGTGCGCCGCGTGCGCGGCAATCCGAACGCGCCGCCGCTGATGAAATCCTATGCCGATGCGCTCGATCGCTACCGCTCTGGCGCGATCAAATACGTCAAGCTGCTCGACGGCGGCCTGATCGACAATTACGGGCTTGCGGGCTTCACCATCGCGCGGCTCGCTTCGGCGACGCCTGACGGTCCGCTGGCGCCGCAGGAAGCCGTGAAGCTGCGGCGCTTCCTGTTCCTGGTTGTCGATTCCGGCCGCGATCCGTCGGGAAAATGGGCGCAGACCGTGCCGGGTCCCTCCGGCATCGATCTGATCATGGCGACATCGGACACCGCGACCGAATCCGGCGCCATCGGCAGTTATTCGGCCTTCGACGCCACCATGAACGACTGGAAGAACCAGTTGGTCGCCTGGCGCTGCCACTTGTCGGACGCCGACCGTCGCAAATTCGGCACGCCGCCCGGATGGAACTGCCGTGACGTCCAATTTTTCATCGGGCGCATCTCATTCGATGAATTGGGCCCGGAGCGGAAAGCGGCGCTCAACCAGGTCGAGACGCGGCTGCGCCTGCCGCCGGATCAAGTCGAGCTATTGATCCAAGCCGGTCACGACGCGCTTGCGGTGAACCCGAAATTCCGCGCCTTCCTCACCTCGCTCGGCCGCACGCCGCCGTCACCGATCGAGCGCCCGCCGGCGCCGCCGCACCTGCCGCTGCCGCCGACACCGAAGCCGCCGGGCGGCGCGCCGATTTCCGCGCTGCCGCGTGCCGAAGCCAAAGCCGACTGAGCGTCAGCGCGTTGAGCACTGCGCGCTTCGCAACGACGGCATGCCAAAAGCGCGATCGCGTCCGCAGCCACCTTGATTCCGTTTTCGCTTCAGCGTTGAATCCGCCCACCGGCCCAAATTGGTAAGCGACAATACCGAACGGGCTGCGGGAGGAAAAAATCATGGACGACATTCAACGGCGCGCCTTCATGAAAGGCGCGGCCTTCGGTGCGCTCGCGTTCACGGTGGGTGGCGCCGAGGTGATGCTGACGCCGCGGCAGGCGCATGCGCAAAACGTTCCGCTCAAGACGCTGACCGCTGATCAAGCGGCAACGCTCGATGCGATGGGCGACACACTGGTGCCCGGCGCCAAGAGTGCCGGCATTACCAATTTCGTCGATCAGCAGATTTCCGGCCCGCCGGAGCAGGCTTTGCTGCAGGCGCGCATCCTCAATGTGCGGCCGCCTTATGCGAACTTCTATCGCGCGGCGTTCACCGCCATCGACGGCGCCAGCGACAAGGCGAATGGCGGACGCAAATTTGCGCAGCTCAGCGCCGACGAGCAGAAGAACTTCGTCAACCTGATGCGGCAGAACAAGCTCGATGGCTGGCAGGGCCCGCCGGCGCCCTTCGTCTACGGTATTTTGCGCAGCGACGCGGTCGACGTGACCTATGCCACGATGGACGGCTATGCCGCGCTCGGCGTGCCGTACATGCCCCATATCGCTCCGACGGCGAGGTGGTGACATGAGCAACGAAAAAGTCGATGTCGTCATTGTCGGCGCCGGCGCTTCGGGTGCGGTGTTCGCCAATGTCCTCACCAAGGGCGGCAAGAAGGTCGTGCTCCTTGAAAGCGGACCTGACTGGCAACTCACCGATCTGATCTCGTCGGACATCTGGGGCCGGCGCGTCAAACCAGCCGGACCTCCGGTTCTGCTCGAAGGCAAGAATCCCTTCGGCTATGTCAGCCAGGCCGGCTGGGGCGTGGGCGGCGCGGCGTTGCACTACTTCGCCAACTTCCCGCGCTATCTGCCGACCGATTTCAAGATCAAGAGCGAGCACAATCGCGCCCACGATTGGCCGATTGCCTACGAAGATGTCGCGCCATTCTACGACAAGGTCGCGGCCGAGCTCGGCGTATCCGGCGACGCCAAGGCCGAGGAGCGCTGGCGGCCGGCCGGCGCGCCTTATCCGATGCCGCCGATGAAGACGTTCCCCAACGGCGAAGTCTGGAAGAAGGGCGCCGCGGCCAACGGCATTCATCTGGTGCCAGCCGCCGTCGGCATGAACTCGGCCGAGTTCAACGGCCGGCCGGCCTGCATCTATGACGGCTGGTGCCATGTTGGTTGTCCGATTGGCGCGCTGGCCAATCCGGTGGTGACCTATCTCGGCGAGGCGCGCAAAGCCGGCGCCGAGGTGCGGCCGTTCTCCACCGTCACCCGCGTTCTCGCCAATGCGGACGGCACCCGCGTTACCGGCGTCGAATATTACGACGCGCAAAAGCAGAAGCAGGTGCAGGAGGCGAGCGTCGTCGTGCTGGCGGCATGGTCGGCGCAGAACCCGCGGCTGCTCCTCAACTCGGCGACCGACAAGCATCCCAACGGGCTCGCCAACAAGAACCAGCTGGTCGGCAAATTCATGATGACGCACCACATCGCCGGCACCTGGGCGCTGTTCGATGAGGACATCACCCCGCATATGGGCACCGTCGGCGCGCAGTTCATGTCCTACGACCGCTACGCCAAGACCAGCTATCCGGGCGCCTTCGGCAGTTCGTATATCGTCGCCGGCGCGGCGATGAAGACCAACGATTACGCCGCGGCGCGGCCGGACCTGTTCGGCGCCGATCTGCAAGGCTTCATGAAGCGGGCGGCGCGCGGCATCACCCGCATCACCATCTTCGGCGAAGATCAGCCGCAGCTCGAAAACCGCATCGAGCTCTCAAGCGACAAGGACGAATTCGGCATGCCGCTGGCGCGGCTGATCCACAGCTTCGACGATGATGCGATGGCGCTGTGGAACGCCAATTTCGACCAGGGCATGAAGGTCGCCAAGGCCACCGACGCCAAGGAAGCCTGGCCGGGGAAGGGCCCCGTGGTGCCGACCAGCCATCTGCACGGCGGCGCGATCATGGGGACGGGTGCGGAGAATTCCGTGACCAACAGCTACGGCCAGACCCACGAGATTCCCAATCTGTGGATGGCCGGGCCTTGCATCTTCCCAAGCGAAGGCGCGTCGAATCCGACCTACACCATCTTTGCCGTTTCACTGCGCGGTGCGGAGAACTTGGCGAAGAACTTTGGAACGGTGGCGGGTTAGCTGAAAAACTACTCAGCCGCTGCCTTGGTATGGCCGAGGCGGCGGTTGAGCGACTTCAATAGATCCTCGGCTGCCTCGGCGATCACGGTGCCGGGCGGGAAGATCGCCTCCGCGCCCGCTGCTTTCAGCGCCTCGTAATCCTGTGGCGGCACGACGCCGCCGACGACGATCATGATGTCGCCACGGCCTTGCCTGGTGAGCTCGGCCTTGAGCTCAGGCACGAGCGTCAGATGCGCCGCCGCGAGCGACGACACGCCGAGAATATGGACGTCGTTCTCGACCGCCTGCCGCGCCGCTTCCGCCGGCGTCGCAAACAGCGCGCCGATATCGACGTCGAAGCCGAGATCGGCAAAGGCCGAGGCGATCACCTTCTGGCCGCGGTCATGGCCGTCCTGGCCGATCTTGGCGACCAGGATGCGCGGGCGGCGGCCTTCATTCTCCTCGAATTCGGCGACCAGCTTTTGCAGCCGTTCGACGGCATCCGTCATGCCGACCTCCCGCTTATAGACGCCGGAGATGGCCTTGATCTCCGCCTGATGGCGCCCGAACACTTTTTCCAGCGCCAATGAAATCTCGCCGACAGTCGCCTTGGCACGCGCGGCGTCGATGGCGAGCGCCAAGAGATTGCCATTGCCGCCTTCGGCATTGCGGGTGAGCGTGCTGAGCGCGTCTTCAAGCATCTTCGGATCGCGCTCGCGCTTGAGCCGGCCGAGCTTGTCGACCTGCAACTGCCGGACCGCGGCATTGTCGACTTTCAGCACGTCGATCGATTGCTCGTCGCGCGGCCGGTATTTGTTCACGCCGATCACGGCCTGCGCGCCTGAATCGATACGTGCTTGCGTGCGCGCAGCAGCTTCCTCGATGCGCAGTTTCGGCAGGCCGGCTTCGATGGCGCGCGTCATGCCGCCAAGCTCTTCGACTTCTTGAATGTGCTGCCATGACTTTTCGGCAAGGTCGTGGGTGAGCTTCTCGACATAGAACGAGCCGCCCCACGGATCGATCATGCGCGTCGTGCCGCTCTCGCGCTGCAGCACAATCTGCGTATTGCGCGCGATGCGGGCGGAGAAATCGGTCGGCAGCGCCAGCGCCTCGTCGAGCGCATTGGTGTGCAGCGATTGGGTCGCGCCCTGCGTCGCCGCCATGGCCTCGATCGCGGTGCGCGTGACATTGTTGAACACGTCCTGCGCGGTGAGCGACCAGCCCGAGGTCTGGCAATGGGTGCGCAGCGACAGCGAGCGGGCGTCTTTCGGCTCAAACTGCTTCATCAGCTTCGCCCACAGCACGCGCGCAGCGCGGAGCTTGGCGATTTCCATGAAATAATTCATGCCGATGCCGAAGAAGAACGACAGCCGCGGCGCGAAGCGGTCGACGGCAAGGCCCGCCGCCATCCCGGCGCGGACATATTCGACGCCGTCGGCAAGCGTGTAAGCGAGCTCGAGATCCGCCGTCGCTCCCGCTTCCTGCATGTGATAGCCGGAGATCGAGATCGAATTGAATTTCGGCATATGCGCCGAGGTGTAGGAGAAAATATCGGAGATGATGCGCAGCGACGGCTTCGGCGGATAGATATAGGTGTTGCGCACCATGAATTCTTTGAGGATGTCGTTCTGGATGGTGCCGGCAAGCTTTTCCGGCGGCACGCCTTGCTCCTCGGCGGCGACGATATAGAGCGCGAGCACCGGTAGCACCGCGCCGTTCATGGTCATCGACACCGACATCTGGTCGAGCGGGATGCCGCCGAACAGCGTGCGCATATCGTAGATGGAATCGATGGCGACGCCCGCCATGCCGACATCGCCGGAGACGCGCGGATGGTCAGAGTCATAGCCGCGGTGGGTGGCGAGATCGAAAGCGATGGAGAGACCCTTCTGGCCAGCGGCGAGATTGCGCCGGTAGAAAGCATTGGAATCTTCCGCCGTGGAGAAGCCGGCATATTGCCGGATGGTCCAGGGCTGGGTGACATACATGGTCGGGTAGGGGCCGCGCAGAAACGGCGCCATGCCGGGATAGCTGTCGAGCGCCTCGACACCTTTCAGGTCGGCGGCCTCGTAACTGCCTTTGACGGCGATGTCTTCCGGCGTCTGCCAAGGCGCTGAGGAAGCGGATGGTGCGGCAGGGGCTTCCGCAAAATCGAGCTGCGTGAAATCCGGGATTTGGCTCATCTCATCACCTGAACCGGCGTCACAATCCTATCACGCGGCGCGGCGCAACGCACGGGGCAAAGCAGCCGGCGAGCACGCTGCCGAGCTTCAGCCGGCCAGCGCTTCATAGGCCGCTTGCAGAGCTGTAATCATGTCGCCGCCGGCATGGATGAAGGTGCCGATACCAGCCGCCTTCAAGGCGTCCTGCTCGGCGGGCCGGCCGGCGAGATAGAGGTGTTTGGTCAGCGGCGCCAACGCTTTTGCCGCGCTTGCGGCTTCCCGCGCATAGATGTCGTCCGATGAGCAGAGGCAGGCGATCGCTGCGCCCGATGATTTGAATGCCGCGATCATCTCGTCGAGGCCGGCGAAGCCGTCATTGCTCAGCGCCTCGATGCCGCCAGCCTCGAAAAAGCTCTTGGCGAAGGTGGCGCGTGCGGTGAAATCGCCGAGCTTGCCGAAATTGGCGAGAAAGACTTTTGGCCGCGCGCCGGCCTTGGCGAGGATCGCATCGGAGCGGTCGCGCAAGCTTTCGAACGGCTCGGCGAGGCGGATGCGCGGTAACGGATCGGCCGACACCGCAACAGCTGCGGCGCCGTTTTTCTTGGATGGCAGCGGCGCCATATTAAGAACCGCAGGCTTGGTCTCGGCGATATCCGGATAGGCATTGGTGCCGGTGAGCACGTCCTTGCCGCGCGCGACCGCCTTTCGCCGTTCGGCCAAGACGCTCGCAGCGTTCTTCTGCACCATCTCGCTTTCCAGCGCCGCCCAGGCGCCGCCGGTTTTTTCAATCTCCTGAAATTGCGACCAAGCGGCACTGCAAAGCTGCTCTGTGACCGCTTCGAGCGCGCCCGAGCCCGCAGCCGGATCGCCGACGCGCGCAAGGTTAGATTCTTCCAGCAATAAGAGCTGCGTATTGCGCGCGGCGCGCCGTGCGAAAGCGTCCGGTAGTCCGAGCGGCGCGGTATGCGGCAGCACAGTGATGGCATCGGCGCCGCCGAGGCCGGCTGCGGTCACCGCGATCGCATTGCGCAGCATGTTCACGTAAGGGTCGCGCCGCGTCATCATCCGCCAGGCCGTTTCCGCGGTGACCATGATTGGCTTCGGCGCAAGGCCGCAGGCGACTTCGACCCGCGCCCAGAGTTTTCGCGCGGCGCGGAATTTCGCCATGGTCAGGAATTGATCGGCGTCCGCTGATAGCCGGAAATAGATGGTGTCGCGCGCTCGATCCAGCGGCATGCCGCCGGTTTTGCCGCCGCTTTCAAGCGCGCGCAAATAAGTGACGGCGCTCGCCAGCGCAAAAGCGAGCTCCTGCGCATCCGAGCCGCCGGCGTTATGGATGACGCGTCCGTCGGCGACAGCAAAGGGTCCGCGAAAACCGTCGTCGGCTAGGCCGCCGACCATCTTGGCCAAATAGGGTGCCATATCCGGCCAGCGCCGCGGGCTCGTACCGCAGGCGGCAAAGCCGCCGATCGGATTGATGCTGAAACGGATGTCGACTTTGGCCGGCGCTACGCCTTTGCTCTTCACCAGGTCGGCGAGATCGCCGACGATGTGCCGCGAGGACGGGCTGAGATTTAGGTCGAGTGCGATGCCGGCCGTGAGATCAACGCCATCGAGAACGCGGGCAAGCGCCGCAGCCGAGGGCTCAAGGCCGAAGCCGTTGGCGCTGATCGACTCGGCGAAAATCAGAATGAGGCCGGTCGCGCCGTTTTCCAGATCGGTCAGCGCCTGCGCATTGGCGGCGGCAGGATCGGGATGATCGACACGCTGCAGGATGGTCCAGGGCCGGCCCGGCGCCCGGCCAGTTACACTATGGGCCGACGTGTCGCGCTCATAGAGCGGCTCGATGGTCAGGCCGTCATAGGTCTTGCTTTCGAGCTTTTCGAATGGCGCGCCTTTGAGCACGGCATCGACTAGCTTGCGCCAGTCCGCATGCGTTGCCGGCGCGAAATCACCGGCCAAAGAGAGGGGTTCGGCAGTCGTCATGGTTCTAAAATGGCATGCCGGGTGCGGCGGGCCAATATGCGGGCGGCCCGTCAGGCTCAAACGTGCAATTGGCATGCCGGAAGCGTGCGCGGCAGGGGAGGGCTAGAGCATGATCCGGAAAGGTGGAAACCGGTTTTCCGACTAGATCATGCTCAAACGTGTCATCCAGCCAGCTTCTCGATGCCGGCGGTATCCATTCGCGCCAGTGCGTCGCTGACGCGAATGCCGCCGATCACCCGGTCCGGCGCAATCTCGGCGAGCGGCACCAGAACGAAGGCGCGGTCGAACAGGCGTGGATGCGGCAAAGTGAGATCGCCCGTGTCGCGCACGACGTCGTCGTAAGCGAGCAAGTCGAGATCGATGGTCCGCGGTCCGAAGCGTTGCTCCCGCGCGCGGTCGCGGCCGAATTCCATCTCGATGTTTTTCATGCGCCCGAGCAGATCCTCAGGCGATAGCGTGGTCGCGACCGCGATGGCCGCATTCACGAAGGCCGGCTGATCTCGGATGCCCCACGGCGGCGTCCGATAATTCGCCGAGCGCGTCTTGAGCCAGACCGAATGCCCGTCGCAGAGGCTGACGACGGCTTTGTCGAACGTGTCCGGCACGTCGCCGACATTGCCGCCGAGCGCGATCAATGCGTCGCGTCGTTCAGGCATTTTTGCGGGGTCGCGCACGCGCGACGATGACGCCGACGTCGTCGAAAGTCGCGGCCACCGGCGCATGCGGCTTGTGCACGATGACGCGAACGGCCTTCACTTTCGGGCAACGCGCCAGCACCGCGTCGGCGACAGCACCGGCCGCAGCCTCGACCAGGCGATAGCGCCGGCCGCAAAAGGCTTCGCTCACCGTTTTCACGACGAGATCGTAAGACACCGTGTCCTTGAGCTTGTCGGTACGTGAAGCCTCGGCGAGATCGATATCGAGGACGAGGTCGAGCTTGAATGTCTGTCCGACCTTGCCTTCATGCGGCATCACGCCGTGATAGGCGTGCAAGGATAGTCCGTTGACGAAGATCGCGTCGCTCATCGGGCTCGCCTGATAGCTGCGGCAACCGCGAACGCCTGCAATGTCGGCGCAACGTCATGCGCGCGGATGATGGCGGCGCCGTTTTCAGCAGCGAGGAGATGCGCGGCCAGCGAACCGCCAAGGCGATCCATCGGCTCTGACGGTACGACCGAAGCGATGAAGCGCTTGCGCGAGGCGCCGACGAGAAGCGGCGCGTCGAAGCCGCGCCATTCATCGAGTCGCGCGATGCATGCGAGCGATTGTTCCGGCGTCTTGCCGAAGCCGATGCCGGGGTCGAGCACGATGCGGTCAAGCGTGATGCCGGCGCTCCAGGCAATCTCGAGCGAGCGCGAAAAGAATTCCGACACGTCGTTGATAATGTCGATCGCCGGGTCCGCGCTGTCGCGATTGTGCATGATGATAATGGGCGCGCTATGTTCGGCGACGACGCGGGCCATGTCGGGATCGCGCTGCAGACCCCAGACGTCGTTGACGATGCTGGCGCCGGCTTCAAGCGCCCAGGCAGCGACCGAGGCTTTCATCGTATCGATCGAGACCGGCACGCCGGTCGTGGCGACAGCCGGAAGGATGCTCTCGAGCCGCGCGCGCTCTTCCTCCGCCGTCACCGGCCGCATGCCGCCATAGGGCCGCGTCGACTCGCCGCCGATATCGATGATATCGGCGCCTTCGGCGGCCAAGCGGCGGGCGTGTTCGATTGCCGCGGCCGGCTCGATGAATTGCCCGCCATCGGAGAAGGAATCCGGCGTGACGTTGAGAACGCCCATGATCAAAGGACGCCCGAAAGAACGCGCCTTAACCAAAAGCTGCGTCAAGATGCTGCCGCCGGCTGCGGCGTTTGATCCGGCCCGATGGGGCGCGCTTGTGGCCGCGATATTGGCCATCGCTGATCTCGATCCCTAATCCGAGCCGGTCCCAACCCGAGCTGATGCCCCTGAACCGACGACAATGGCCGTTCAGCGGGCCATCATTTTGGCCGTCGCTTTGCGCGGTCGGTGGCGGGGAGTCAAGCGGCCGGCTCTGCCGCGCCGCGAAACTCAAAATCTCAATAGCTAATGACCGGCGGCAGCTTCTTGGCGCTTTCGATCCAGCGCGTGACGGTGTTCACCGAGGGCAGAACGCGGACCAGATTGCGCTTGGCGTTGATCTCCGCCATGGCGCTTGCGAGCTTTTGCGGATTGCGGAACCGCAGCTCGTTGACGGTGCGGACGCCGGCGGCGCGCAGCAGTTCGGAATATTCCCAGCCGACGCCTTTGACGCGCATGCGATCGGCGGCGGTCACCCAATCGAGCACGCATTTCTCCGGCGCGCCGGTTCGCGTCGCGATCTTCAGCCGTTGCTTGGGTGTCTTGGCCACAGTCAACAAACTGATCGTGGTTCGGATCCCATCCGATTTCAGGATCGCGGCAACCTCAGTGCCGATCACCTGGATCTCGGTAATGGGGTACCCCATCAATCGCCCCTGCAGCCTCAAGCCTAATGCCGTCGTCCCATTCGGACGTCGATCCGATTCAACCTGATCGACGCCCGGAATTTCCATCGGCGCATGATCTTTTTCGGAGGGCCAGTGACCGTCTTTCGGGATCATGCTCGTCAAACAAACTGGGCGAGACCGGGAATTGCCGCGCCGACCTCGCTAATCGCCTTGTCGCCCGCCTTTTCGCGCGCATAGGCCAGCACGGCACGGGCAACATCCTGCACTTCACCCATGCTCAGCCCGGCCGACATCATGCGCATGCCAGCGCCCATCACTCCGCCCATGAAACTACCAGCTGATCCACTAACAGGACCGCTGCTTTCGCTCTTCGCCAGCAAGGCCTCGGCTCCGGGGAGCTTGGCCATGAGCGGTTGCACTTTGTCGGCCGGACCTTCCTTGACCAGGAAGTCGAGAATGATGCCGACAGCCTTTTCAGCAGCGGAGCGATCAATGCCAACATCGGCGACGAGACGCGCTATCAGTTCGTCCATTATCCCCTCGTCCCCCGCACTGTCGGCAGGTTTCAGCCATATTGTAAACTCAAACAGCAAGTGACAAGGCTGTTACGATATTCCGCGGCATTTGGTTGAGGTGACGCGTCGAAACGTCGACAAGCGTTGCAAAGCTGCAACGCGATAGGTGCAAAGAGGCCGGTGGAAACGGATCGGGCCGCGCACTATAAAAATGCAGCCGCTTGCCGCGGCAAAGGAAGTTCGATGACAGCTCCCGATCGCGACGGTCAGATCTTTGTCGGCAAGGGTGAGCATAACGAATTTCTGTCTCTCGCGCTTGCCAATCGCCATGGGCTCGCCACCGGCGCGACCGGCACGGGCAAGACCGTGACGCTGCAGGTTCTGGCCGAAGGGATGTCACGGGCCGGCGTTGCGGTCTTCGCCGCCGACATCAAAGGCGACCTCTCCGGCATCGCCGCGCGCGGCGAGGCCAGGCCGGAATTCGTCAAGCGGGCCAGCGATTTGGGCTTTAGTTATGCGCCCGATCTATTTCCCGTCGTGTTCTGGGATCTGTTCGGGGAGAAGGGCCATCCGATCCGCGCCACGGTGTTCGAGATGGGGCCGCTTCTGGTCTCGCGGATGCTCAATCTCAACGACGTGCAGGAAGGCATTATCAATATCGCCTTCCGCTATGCCGATGACGATCCGGAGCTGAAAGCGGCCGGCGGCTCGGGTCTGATCGACCTGAAAGACCTGCGCGAGCTCCTGTCTTATCTGTCGAAGAACTCCAAAGAGATCAGCGCGCGCTACGGCAATGTCGCGGTCACTGCAGTTGGTGCAGTGCAGCGTCAGCTTCTGGTTCTGGAAAACCAGGGTGGCGCCAAATTTTTCGGCGCGCCGCAGCTCGATATCGACGATCTGATCAGGACCGATCCGACGAGCGGGCGCGGCATTATCAACGTGCTGGCCGCCGACAAACTGATGTCGAGCCCGCGGCTCTATGCCACCTTCCTCCTGTGGCTGTTGTCCGAACTGTTCGAGAAATTGCCGGAAGTCGGCGACCCGCCGAAGCCGAAGCTCGTGTTCTTTTTCGACGAGGCGCATCTTCTGTTCAACGAAGCGCCCAAGGAATTGGTCGAGAAGGTCGAACAAGTCGTCCGTCTGATCCGGTCGAAGGGCGTCGGCGTCTATTTCGTCACCCAGAATCCCGTCGACGTTCCGGACAAGGTTTTGGCTCAGCTCGGCAACCGCGTGCAGCACGCCTTGCGCGCCTTCACGCCGGCGGATCAAAAGGCAGTCAAGGCGGCAGCCGACACGTTTCGCCCCAATCCGAAGCTCAATACGATGCAGGTCATCACCCAATTGGCCAAGGGCGAAGCTTTGGTCTCGTTCCTCGAAGGCTCGGGCACGCCGTCGATCGTCGATCGCACCATGATCCGGCCGCCGGCAGGACGGATCGGGCCGGTCACAGACGACGAGCGCAAAGCGGTGATCGACAGAAGCCCGCTCAAGGGCAAATACGACACGACCGTCGATCCGAATTCCGCCTTTGAGATTTTGCAGAAGCGGCTGGCGGAAGGCGGCGGATTGCCGGCGCCGGGTGCCGGCGTGCCCGGCGCGCCCGCAGCATCCGACACTGGTGCTGCTGCCGCCCACGTCGGCTTCTTCCATCGTATCGGCCAATGGTTCAAAAATCTGTTCGGCCTCGGCCGCTCGCGCGGTCAGACGTTGACGACATCGCAGCAGATCGCGCGCAATGTGGCGCGCGCGGTGGTCGCCGGCGTCGCCACGCAAGTCGCTTCGGAGTTCGCCAAATCGACCGGCGGCAAGACCGCGGGAAACGTCGGCAAAGCAGTCGTGCGCGGCGCGCTCGGCGGCGTTTTGCGACGGTGACGGGTTTTAAAACGGTGACAGTATGACAATGCAAGCTCTGCCCGCGGTTCTCGACCGCATCGATCGCGATCTCGACGCAAGCCTCGATCGCTTGTTCTCGCTGCTGCGTATCCAATCGGTGTCGACCGATCCGGCCTATGCGCCGCAATGCCGCAAGGCGGCGGAATTCGTCGCCGCCGACCTTTCTGGCCTCGGCTTCGAGGCCAGTGTGCGCCCGACCGAAGGGCATCCCGTCGTCATCGCCAAAAGCACGGAGAAAAGCGGCAACGGTGCTGGTAACGGCAAGGCGCCGCGCATCCTGTTCTACGGACACTACGACGTGCAGCCGGTCGATCCGCTCGATCTGTGGAAGTCGCCGCCGTTCGAGCCGAAGATCGAAACGCTCGAAGGCGGCCGCAAGATCATCGTCGCACGCGGCGCCTGTGACGACAAAGGCCAGGCGATGACCTTCGTCGAGGCCTGCCGCGCTTTCAAGGCGGTGACCGGCAAGATCCCGCTCGACATTACGATGATGATCGAGGGCGAGGAGGAGTGCGGCTCCAAGCATCTGTTCGGTTTCGTGCGCGACAATGCGCAAGAGCTCAAGCGCGACCTGGCGCTGGTTTGCGACACCGGCATGTGGGACGCGCAGACGCCGTCGATCACGACGTCGCTGCGCGGCCTCGTCTATGAGGAGATCAGGCTCACTTGTGCCGACCGCGATCTGCATTCCGGTCTGTTCGGCGGTGCCGCGCGCAATCCGATTCATGTGCTCGCCGATATTCTCTCGGCGCTGCACAACCCGGATGGCTCGGTTGCCATCCCGGGTTTCTACGAGGGCGTTCATGAATTGCCGGACGACATCAAGGCCGATCTCTCGGGCCTCGGGCTGACGCCGGAAAAATTTCTCAATCCTGTCGGCTTGAAGATTCCGGCCGGCGAGAAGGGCCGCATGCTGATCGAGCAAATCTCGACACGGCCGACCGCAGAGGTCAACGGCATTATCGGTGGCTATACCGGGGAGGGCGCCAAGACCGTCATCCCCGGCAAAGCGAGCGCGAAGGTCTCGTTCCGCCTCGTTGGCGCGCAGGACCCGGAAAAGATCCGCGCCGCGTTCCGCGAATTCGTTCGCGCGCGGCTGCCGGGCGATTGCAGCGTCGAATTCGGCAATTTCGGCTGCAACCCGGCTTTCGAGGTCGGCTTCGACAATCCGGCACTCAATAAGGCGCGTAACGCGCTCGCCGATGAGTGGGGCAAGAAGGCTGTGACTGTCGGCGCCGGGGGATCAATTCCCATCGTCGGCGATTTCAAGACCGTGCTCGGCATGGACACGCTGATGGTCGGCTTCGCGCTCGACGACGATCGCGTGCACTCGCCGAATGAAAAGTTCGATCTGCGGTGTTTTCACAAAGGCATCCGCAGCTGGGCCCGCATTCTCGCGGCGCTCGCGGGGTGAACGACTTTCAGCCGCGCGGTTTCTATTCCGTCGCTTCGGCCAGCAGGCGCGGCGTCACGAAGCGCTCGATACGGCCGGCGCGCGGATGCAATTGCGACCAGTCATCGATCGGCAGATCGATGACGACAAGCCCCGAGGTCGGCAAGCCTTCACCGAGCTGTTCGCGCAGATTCACGTCGCCCGCGGCAATCAATTGCACCGCGAGCTCGTGAAAGCTCGGATTGTGACCGACGAGGAGCAGCGCTTTTGCTGACTTGGTCTCGCTAATGACCTCGGCGAGCTGGCGGGTCGCGGCGTTATAGATGCGGTCGTCGGTCACCATTCGCGGCGCCTTGGCGAAGCAGGGGGCGATCAGCGCCCAGGTCTCCTGCGTGCGGGTAGCCGGCGAGACGAGTGCCAGGTCGGGAACGAGGCCATGATGCGCCATATAGGCGCCGATCGCGGGCGCGTCGTTGCGGCCGCGTTTCATGAGCTTGCGGTCGCGGTCGCGCTGGCCGGTCTCGGCGCGTTCGGTCTTGGCATGGCGTAACAGCATTAATCGGCGCATTTCGCTAATGTCGCTTCCCGGACCCAGGGTGTCTAGCGCGCAATTGTTTCAGATTGATCGTTGCTCGCTCTAGGATTTTGATCGCGCATGATCTTTTCGGAAAACCGGGCTCCACTTTTCCCGATCATGCTCTGGTACGCCTGCCTGAAAGTTCGTAGATAGCGGCGGCTATGCCGGCAACTCGGCGGCCACAGTCGGATACCGTCTTGATGAGCGACGACAGCCTGATCGCGGCTTACGGCAACAGTTGGTATGCCGCGACCAAGATCGACGCGCCTTTGCGCCCGCAATTGTCATCCGACCTCGATGTCGATGTCTGCGTCATCGGCGGCGGGCTCGCGGGGCTCACGGTCGCGCGCGAAGTGGCGAGGAACGGCTGGTCGGTCGTGCTGCTCGAAGCCGGCCGCCTGGCCGGCAGTGCATCGGGCCGCAATACCGGCTTCGTGCTGCCGGGTTTCGGCGCCGACGCCGAAAAGCTCGTGGCGCGGGTCGGCTTCGAGCGCACCAAGGATCTTTGGGCGCTGGCCCAGGCCGGACTTGATTATGTGCGCAACGCCGTCGCCGCCAACGGCGTCTCCGGCATCGATCCGGAAAACGGCTGGCTCTATGTCTCCAAGGAAGACAATAGCGACGCCTTCGTCGCTGAAGTCCAGTTGCTCGGCGAATTGGGTTGCGAGATCGAAGGCTGGCAGACCGATCGGGTGCGCAGCGTGCTGCGCAGCGAGCGCTATTTCTACGCCATCAATCATCTGCGCGCCTTGACGATCCATCCGCTGAATTACGCGCTCAAGCTCGCCGCTGCCGCCGAACGCGACGGCGCACGCATCTTCGAGCTCACCCAGGCTTTGTCGATCGATCCGACCGGCGTGCGCAAGCGCATCGTCACGCCCGGCGCGCGGCTGCGCGCCAGTCACGTCGTGCTCTGCGGCAATGTGCAACTCGGCGCCTTGCTGCCCCGGGTGGCGTCGACGCTCGTGCCGATGACGACTTACGTGATCACCACCGCGCCGCTTGGCGACGCGCTGACTCAAGCCATCGGCTATCGCGGCGGCATCAGCGACAGCGATCATGCCGACAACCACTATCGCATTGTCGGCGGCGACCGCCTGATGCTGTCCGGCCGTTCGACGGCATGGACGCGCGACCCCAAACGCTACGTCAAGGCGCTGACCGGCGACGTCAAGAAAACTTATCCGCAGCTCGGTGACGTCGCGGTCGATTACGCCTGGCGCGGCACGCTCGGCCTGACCATCCATCGCATGCCGCAGCTCGGCGAGCTCGGTCCCGGCGTCTGGCTCGCCTCCGGCTTCGGCGGACACGGGCTGAACACCACGGCCATGGCCGGCAATCTCATCGCCCGCGCGATCATCGATGGCGATGAAACCTGGCGGCAATTCACGCCGTTCGAACTGGTCTGGGCGGGCGGGATGATGGGACGCGCGGCGGGGCAAACGCGCAGTTGGATCAAGCGCCTGCGCGCTGCGATCGGCGAGCGCCGCGCCAAAGCGCGCGAATTGGCGCGCGAACGCGCGCGTCAGCAAGAACACGAAGAGGCGGAGCGCGCGCAACTGCAAGACGGCACAGCGGCCGAAAGTGCCGAGGCGCAGCACGATGCGGTTGCCGGTTCCATCGTTCCGCCTGCTGACAGCGCGGCGACTACGGCGCAAGCGCCACTGGAAACGGCGGCGGACGCTGAAAAGCCCGGTCGAAACGCGTAAATTTCCGGCCTCCGGCAAATCGGCAACAGGTGCCGGCGAAAATCGCCGCTATCGACCGAACCGTTCGCGCGCCAATCGCTCATCCTGTATGGTTGAGTCCGACTTGAGACAATCCGGGCGGCTGGAGTGGTGGGAATGGCGCCTGACTGGCGAGCGTGGATTGCTGCGTTTGGCGTTATTGTTCTGGTTTCCACTGCTTCCGATCCCGCTGCGGCTGCCGATCTGCCACAGCCGGGATCGTTGCCGAATCCTGTGGCCTATGCACCGCCGGTCCCTGATTGGATCGTGACCATCGGTGCGGAGTTCCGCGCCGTTCCGGCTTGGCCCGGTGCCCCGGACAGCAAGATCGCCCTTGCCGGGTTGCCGCTGTTCAGCGTGCGCCATGCCGGCGAGCCACCGCCTTATTTCGGGCCGCGCGACAGTTTCGGCTTCACCGTCATCGACCTCGGCCAATTCAAGTTCGGACCTGCCATCAATTATGTCGGCGAGCGCAAGGCTGCCGACTACGCGGCCACCGTTGGCTTGGGCAATGTCGCTCTCACGGTACAGGCGGGTGCGTTTGCCGAATATTGGCCGTTCGAATGGCTGCGGCTGCGCACTGAAGTACGCCAAGGATTTGGCGGCGAGGGCGGTGTCACCAACGACACATTTCTGGATGCAGTGGTTCCGCTCGGGCAGTTTCGCTGGTCGGCCGGGCCACGCGTAACCTTCGCATCGGCACCGGCGGTCAATCCGTATTACGGCATTACGCTTGCGCAATCGATCAACTCGGTCGGCGCCGGTCTGCCGCAATTGCCAGTCTATCACGCCAGCGGCGGCCTCTATTCCTATGGTGCCGGAACGCAGCTGCAATATTTCATCAACGATCAGTGGGAAACCCACGGCTTTGTCGAATATCAGCGGCTTGCCAACTCGGTCGCCGATTCACCGCTGGTGACGCAGCGCGGTTCGGCCAATCAATGGACCTATGGTCTCGGCGCGACTTATTCGTTCTCGATGCACCCGCTGTGGTGAACGCGTAGCGGCGGCGCAACGATTTTTAGCGGCCTTCGCGCCGCGCCATGAAGGCGAGCCGTTCGAACAGATGCACGTCCTGCTCGTTCTTGATCAGCGCGCCGTGCAGCGGCGGGATCAGCCGCTTGGGGTCGCGCTCGCGCAGGGTTTCGGCCGAGACATCTTCAACCATCAGAAGCTTCAGCCAGTCTAACAGCTCGGACGTCGACGGCTTCTTCTTCATGCCGGGCACGTCGCGGATCTCATAAAACAGCTTGAGCGCTTCGGCGACCAGGCGTTGTTTGATGCCCGGGAAATGCACGTCGACGATGGCGCGCATCGTGTCGGGATCGGGGAAACGGATGTAGTGGAAGAAGCAGCGGCGCAGAAAGGCGTCCGGCAATTCCTTTTCATTGTTCGAGGTGATGACGACGATCGGGCGGCGGCGGGCACGCACCATCTCGCCGGTCTCATAGACGAAGAATTCCATGCGATCGAGCTCTTGCAAGAGATCGTTGGGGAATTCGATATCGGCCTTGTCGATCTCGTCGATGAGCAGAACGGGACGCTCGTCGGCGACGAAGCCTTCCCATAATTTGCCGCGCTTGATGTAGTTGCGGATGTCCTTTACGCGCGCGTCGCCCAATTGGCTGTCACGCAGCCGTGTCACTGCGTCATATTCATAAAGCCCTTGCTGCGCCTTGGTGGTCGACTTGATGTGCCATTCGATCAGCGGCGCCGACAGAGCCTTGGCGATCTCGATGGCCAGCACGGTCTTGCCGGTGCCGGGCTCGCCTTTGACGAGCAGCGGCCGCTCGAGCGCGATCGCGGCATTGACCGCGACTTTGAGGTCGTCGGTGGCGACATAGGCGCTGGTGCCTTCAAAGCGCATAGACATTCTTTCTTTCTGGTGTGACGCCCGATTGCGGCGCGTGCTGCGTTTAGATCATGACGCATCCGGTTGGAAGGCAAAAAGCCGCGTGCATCTCGGCAAATTTTGCCGCAAGCCCGGCATATCTGGCCTTAGCGGAGCCTCGCGCGTCTCCGTAAGCATCTGAAATAATTTATCTAATTGAGTGGCACGCAGCTTGCTGCAAGCTGTCCGGGTATGCGGCTGCCTTGGCGTCGTTGTGATTTCTCAGCCGCCGTCGTGTTGAGATCGAGTTGGAGACAAGTCATGGGTATCTTCGATGCTTTGACCACCGCAGTGGCTGGTCTTCAGGCACAATCGTTCGCGCTGCAAAACATTTCCGGCAACATCGCCAACTCCCAGACCACCGGATACAAAGAAACCAACACCGCCTTTCAGGATCTGGTCAATCAAGCCGCGGTCAACTTGCAGACGCCCGACGGCGTTACCGCAAGCTCCATCGCCACCAATACGGTGCAAGGCTCAATCACAAGCACGTCGGTCGCGACCGATATGGCCATCAACGGCGATGGCTTTTTCGTCGTCTCCAAGCCGACGGGCTTTGTCGATAATCAGCCGACCTTCTCCGGCATCAACGACTATACGCGTGCCGGCGATTTCACGATGAACAACAACGGCAACCTGGTCAACAGCGCCGGCTATTATCTGATGGGTATCCCGGTCGATCCGACCACCGGCAATCCCTTGGGCAGCGTTCCCGAGGTCTTGCAATTCAACAACAATTTCATTCCGGCGGTGGCGACGACATCCGTCAGCTATCAGGCCAACCTGCCGGCGACGCCCAAGTCGGGCGTCATCAACCCGAATAACTTTGAGGCCAATCCGTTGGCCGGCGCGCCCGTCGCCGCGGAGATCACCGGCAGCGGCGCGACGCTCCAACCGGACGCCGCAGCCGTAGGCACCGGCACAGCGACCGGCCTCACCGGCGCTACGACGCTGGCGAGTCTCGGCATCAATGTGAACGATGTTATTTCGGTCAGCGACGGCACCAATACGACGTCCTACACTGTGGGTGCAGGTGACACGATCAACACTCTGATGACCGCGATCAACGGCGGCACAGCGGCCGTCACCGCGTCGCTGTCGGGCGGCAACCTCGTTTTGACCGGAAATAACGATCTCGCCAGCGTCACGGTGTCCGGGACCAGCAACGACGCCACCGATCTCGGCTTCGGCGCTGGAAACAACTCGTTTACACCGACCAATCTGCTGACCCAGAGCGCTGTGGCGCAGGGGCAGACCTTTGCCGTCGACGTTATACCTTCCGGCAGCACGGTCGGCACGACGGAAACGCTCACCTTCGGCACCGGCGTCGGCCAGGTCGCCACACTGGCCCAATTGCAGACCACGCTGGTCGGCTTGGGCACCAGCAGCGGACTCTTCAGCGCGACGGTGAATACGGCCAACGGCGATGTGTCGTTGACTGCGACCAACCCGAGCGACAGCATGCAGCTCGTCGGCACCGCTTCGGCCACAAAATTCGGCATCGAGAATCTTACCGCACTGCCGGCCAGCGGCACCGTGGCTGGCGCCGATAACTCCACGTTCGACTCTGAATCGGTCGACGGCGGCTCCATCACCGCCTATGACGCAGTCGGCAATCCGGTCAATGTGCAGTTCCGCTGGGCGCAAGTGACGAGCTCGGCGAGCGGCAGCACATGGCAATTGTTCTATCAGAACAATTCCTCGGCAACCGGCAGCACGGCGGCCTGGACCAATGTCGGGACCACCTTCACGTTCAACTCGAACGGCGAAATGTCGCCGCAGATCACGTCTCTGACGATACCGGGCCTGTCGGTGAACGGCGACGATCTCGGCAACGTGCAGCTGCAGATCGGTACCGACGGCCTGACGCAGTTCGCCAGCACCAGCGGCACGGTGCAGGTCAATAATCTGCAGCAGAACGGTTATGCGGCGGGGTCGCTGCAATCGGTCTCGGTCGACAGCCAGAACCGCGTGGTCGGCAATTTCACCAACGGTCAGACCATTCCGCTTGCCGAGGTCACCTTGGCGTCGTTCAATGGTACCGACTCCCTGCAGGCGCTCAATGGCGGCGCCTATGCCGCGACGCCGGAATCCGGCCCGCCGAATTACTCCGCGACCGGTAGCATCGAGGGCAGTTCGCTGGAATCCTCGAACGTCGATATCGCCACCCAGTTCAGCCAGCTCATCGTCGCGCAGCAGGCTTATTCGGCGAATGCTCGCGTCATGACGACCGCCAACCAGATGATTCAGAGCCTGCTCACGGTCATCCAATAGCGATGCGGCTATCGCTTCAGCGGCAAGCCGCATGATCGGCCGCAACGCAATCGGCTGTAACCCAATCGGTTGTAACCCATGGCGCTAATCGATGGGCATTAATCAGGCGCTGTCCGCCGCATTGTCCGGCATCGCGGTCACCCAGCAGGCCATTTCGGTCATCGCTGGCAACGTCTCCAATTCAAATACGGCCGGCTATGTCGATGAAAGCGTCAGGCAGTCCGAGCTCGGCACCGCCGGCAAGTCCGGGAGCAGTGTCGAAAGCGACGGCATCAATCGCAATCTCAATACGTTACTGCAGAGCCAGTTGTGGACTGAGACATCAGGCGGCTCTTATGCCGACACCGTGGCGCAGTTCTATCAGCAACTTCAGGATGTTTACGGCACGCCTGGATCGTCGACCTCGTTCGACGCGATGTTCAATAATTTCACGACCGCGCTGCAGTCGCTGTCGACGAGCCCGAGCTCATATTCCAGCCAGTCCGAAGTCTTGAGCGCGGCGCAGTCGCTCGCGCAAAATCTCAACTCCATGACGACCAGCGTCCAGGAGCTGCGCACGCAGACGGAAGCCGGGATTGCCACCGACGTGCAGAGCGCCAACGGTCTGTTGCAGAATATCGCGGAGATCAACACCAAGCTCGAGGGCACCGGTTCCAACCCCGACAGCACCGCGGCGGCGCTCGAGGATCAGCGCGACCAGGACATCACGCAGCTCGCCCAGCTGATGAATGTCAACGTGATGCCGGGCTCCAATAATCAAGTCGCGGTCTATACCGGGACCGGGCTGCAGTTGGTGAGTGCGGGCCAGGTCTCGCAGCTGACGTTCGACAATGCCGGCACGCTGTCGGCGACGTCATTGTGGAGCGATGATCCGAGTCAGGACGGCGCCGGCACCATCACGCTCACCGCGCCGGGCGGCTCCACCACTGATTTGATTTCAGACGGCGCCTTTCAATCGGGCCAGATCGGCGCCTATCTGCAGATGCGCGACACTATTCTGCCGCAAGCGCAGGCGCAGCTCGACGATTTCGCCAATCAAATGTCGCAGGCTCTGTCGAACCAGACCGTCAATGGAACGGCGGCGAGCTCCGGCGGCCTGAATGGTTTTAGCGTCGACGTCGGCAGCCTGGTGGCGGGCAATACGGCCCAGTTCACTTATACCGACAGCAGCAACGTGCAGCACACGATCACGGTGGTCGATACGCCGCCGGGGACCTCGCTGCCGCAGCAGGCGTCGGCGTCGAATCCCAATAACACGACGATAGGTATCGATTTTTCCGCCGGCATAGGCTCGGTCGTCTCGCAGCTGAATTTCGCGTTCGGGTCGAAGCTGCAATTCTCCAATCCGTCGGGCACGATGCTGCAGGTGGTCAATGCCAACGGCAGCGGCAATGTCGTCAATTCATTGTCAGCGACGTCGACCGTCACGTCGCTGACCAGCGGCAGTCCGTCAGTGCAGTTGTTCGTCGACGGTATCCAGCCGATCACCGGCGCTTTGACGTCCACCGGCGGCACGCAAACGACGGGCCTCGCCGGCCGCATCAGCGTGAATTCGGCGCTCCTCAATTCGCCTGGCAACCTGGTGGCTTATTCTGCGAGTACGACGGCCGGCGACGCGACCCGGCCGAGTTTCCTGCTGAATCAGATGACCACGGCGTCGCTGACTTATGCTGCGAGCACGGGGATCGGCACAGCGCAAGCGCCGTATAGCGGCACGCTGTCCCAGTATCTCAGCCAGGTCGTCAGCGTCCAATCGCAGGCGGCGAACGCCGCAACCAACCTGCAGCAGGGTCAGGACACGGTTCTGACCGCTCTGCAGCAGCGGTTTAACAGCCAGTCCGGAGTCAATATCGACACCGAAATGTCTAACCTCATCGCTCTGCAGAACGCCTACGCCGCCAATGCGCGGGTGATGTCCACCATTCAGAGCATGATGCAAACATTGCTGCACATAGGCGGCGGATAGTAGGTTCAACATGAGTATTACCGGACCAGGCTCGGTGACTGCGGCCACTGTCATAGCGCAGAACAACATGATGACTGAGCTCGACTCGCTCGCTCAGGAACTCGGCACCGGTCAGGCGGCGCAAACCTATTCCGGGCTGCAATCGCAGGCCGGCATGGTGCTGTCGCTGAATGCCCAGCTCGCGGCGATCAATGGCTATAGCAACACGGCATCGACCGTGAGCACGACGCTGGATATTGCGCAATCCTCGTTGACCGAGCTCGGCACGCTCGGGACGACAATCCAGCAAGAGGTCACCGATCAGCCGACCTTCAATCTCGACAGCAACGGCCAGACCACGGTCCAGGTTGCCGCGGCAAGTCAGCTCGACGAGATGCTCTCGTTGCTCAACACCCAGGTCGGCACCAATTACATCTTCTCGGGCAGTGCGCTGAACCAGCCGGCCGTGGCCAGCACCAGTCAAATTCTCAACGGCACCGGCGCACAGGCCGGGCTGACGCAGATCGTCAACGAGCGCCAGCAGGCCGATCTCGGCGCCACCGGCATGGGCCGGCTCAGCGTCGCGACATCAGGCAGCACGGTGACGCTGAGTCAGGACGGTACGCCGTTCGGATTTCAGCTCACGGGCGTGAGCCCAAGCCTGACCGGCGCGACGGTCACCGGGCCGTCCGGCTCGCCGCCGACGATCTCGATGGCGCTCGGCTCGAATCCGAATGACGGCGACACAATTTCGTTTCAACTCACGCTGCCCGACGGCTCGACCCAGACCATTTCGCTGCAGGCGACATCGTCCGCCACGCCGGGAAACGGTCAATTCAGCATCGGCGCAACGACCGGGGCCACCGCCACCAATCTGCAGAATGCGCTCACCAGCGCCATCACCAATCTGGCGCAGACCGCGCTGCCGGCGGCATCGGCGATGGAGGCGGGCAACAACTTCTTCTCATACCCGCCGCAGATCGTCGTTCCCGGCGCCGGCAACAATTATCAGACAGCTACGTCCTTAACTAACGGCACCGCGGCCAATACCGTGATCTGGTACACCGGCGAAAACGGCGCAACCCCGTCGCGACAGACCCAATCCGCGGTGGTCGCTCCGTCGACGACCATCGATTACGGCATGCGCGCCAACGAACCGGCGATCACCAATCTGATCAAGAATGCCGCGGTGCTCGCGGCGACGACCTATTCGCCGACCAATACCAACGCGCAAGCGGTCTATCAGACGCTGTGCCGGGCGGTCGAGGGCAATCTCAGTCCGCCGTCGGGCACGCAGACGATCGCCGATATCGAATCCGATGTCGCCAATGCACAGACCACGGTGGCCAATGCCACGAAGCTCAATACGCAGACCCAGACCACGCTGAGCGACATTCTGAACAATGTCGACGGCGTCAACCAGACTCAGGTCGGCGAGCAGATCCTGACATTGCAGAACAGCCTTTCGGCTTCGATGTCGGTCACGGCGCGGCTCGCGCAGCTCAGCCTGACCAATTACCTCGCGCCGGTTTCGGGATAGGCTGACGCCCAATAATGGAAGGCAACTTGCGCGCCAGGCGGGCACGCAGGCGCTATTCGCTGTTGTCCGTCCGGACGAAGATCGAGTCGGCGGCGCAGGTCGCGTTGCGGCCGAAATTGTCGGTAAATCGCGTATCGACGAGGTAGCGGCCGGGATGGGCGGTAAGAAATGCGCGAAGCGCCTCGCGTTTGACGTCGCTGTCCTCGACCACGAGATAGTCTCCTAGCGTAAGATAAGAATGCATGTGCGCGATCACCGCCGCCACATTATGGTGCGCGTCCTCGACCACGAGCCAGGGATGCGGCGCAGACTGCAGCAATTCGGCTGCAAACAAAGTCTGCGGCGCCGCGCAATCGCCCTGATAGAAGCTGACATGCGGATATTCCGCGTCGACCTTAACCCGGTCGACTGAATGGACATGGCCGTCGACGCCGTTCATCGCCAAATGATCGGCGAACCAGACCGCGCTCGCGCCGAGGCCCGAGCCGATTTCGAATACCGTGCGCGGGCGGAGCTCTGCGATCAGCGTCGGATACATGGCGAAATCGAAGACGTTCTTCATCAGCGGCACACCGCGCCAGCGCATCAGCGAAGGCGCGCCCTGGCAGGTCAGCAGCACGTCGGCGCCGAATTCGGTGCCAAATCGCGGGTGGTAATGCGCGCCGGACTGCTCACGCCGGGAAAACTCGACAAAGCGGCCCTGCCGGTGGCGGTCGAGAAACAGCCGCAACCGTTGCAAATCCCAAAGCAGGCCCTGGAATCGCGCGGGTTCGCGCGCGGCATTTTCGCGGACGCTGTCCTCCCAGGCGCGCGCCGGGTCGAAGCTGACGAGCTGGGTGAGGACGCGGGTGAACCAGCTGTCGAAAATGCTGTGCAGGCCGTGCTGCTCGCGCGCGACTTTCTCCCGCATTTCGCCGGTGAAGCGCAGCGCGGCGGCCTTCAGCTCGTCGCCGGAAATCAGTTCGAGCGCGTCGGTCATGACGCCGCCGACCCTAGAAAGTCATGGTAAACAAAATGCTTACGCAGCGCCCGCCGCAAACGAACCGTTAACCATAGCGATCTACGTTGGTTTTCAACGGTTTGGGGCCAGAATCTGGACGGCTTTTGGGGGGCGATATGTGCGGCATTGCGGTAGCCATCGATTGGGATGGCGCTGAGACGGCGGTTCAACACCTGATCGCGGGCATGCTGCATCGCGGCGACGTCACCGATCCCCCGATCACGATCAGCAAGGGCACCGCGATGTGCACGCGCCGCCTGCGCATCGTCGATGCGCAGAACGGGATGCAGCCGAAGGCGTCTTTCGACGACCGCTTCCTCGTCGCCTTCAACGGCGAAATCTACAATCACGTCGAGTTGCGGCGTGAACTCGAAGCGCGCGGCGTTAAGTTTCACAGCGGCTGCGACACCGAAGTGGTCGCCAATGTGCTGCGGGTCTTCGGCCCCACCGGGATCAAGCGGCTTTCCGGCATGTTTGCCTTTGTCGCACTCGACGTGATGACCGGTGAATTCCTCGCCGCGCGCGATCCGTTCGGCGTCAAGCCGCTCTATCTGATCCAGACGCCCGAAGCTCAGGCGCGCAAGGGCTTCTTGTTCTGCTCCGAGATCAAGCCGCTGTTGCAGGCGACCGAAAGCGGTGACGTCATGTTGCTGCCGCCGGGCCATGCGCTGACGGGCAATTTTTTTGGGCGCTATTACAATCTGCCGTCCCCGGCACCGGCGAGCGTAGCTTGGGGCGCGGCTGTGCCGCAGGATCTGGACCGCATCCTTGCCGAAGCCGTGCGCGTGCGCGTGCCGCCGGATCTGCCGGCCGCAGCGCTGTTCAGCGGCGGCATCAACTCGACCCTCATCATGCATTACGCGCGGCGCTTCTGCCCCGATATGCCCGGCTATATCGCCGTCGGCCGCGGCTCGCCCGATTATCTCTTCGCGCGGCATTATGCCGAGGAGACCAGTCTCGATCTGCGCGAGGTCGCAATCGATACCCATGACGCAAAGACGCTGCCGCTCATCGCCACGGTGGTCGAGACCGTGGAGACTTTCGAGCCGGCGGTGGTTCGGCCGAGCTTCCACACTTATCTGCTGTCGCAGCGCATTCATCAGGACGGTTTCCGCGTCGCCTTGTGCGGCGAGGGCGCCGATGAATTATTCGCCGGCTATTCGCCGCTCGAGCTTGCCTTTTCGCAGGCGAACGGTCAGGGCCGCTATCTGCAGGCGCAATGTCTGGGCATGATGCATCGCGCTAATCTGCAGCGGGTCGATCGCTGTTCGATGCATTTCCAGCTCGAAATCCGCGAACCGTTTCTCGATCAGGCCGTCGTCAACTATGCGGCAGGCCTTGATAAATCGGCTCTGGTGAAGCGTTCCGGCAATGCCGTCCCGGTCGGCAAGGCGCCGTTGCGCGCGATCTACGACCTTTATCCTTCGCAGCTGCCGATCAGCATCAGAGACCGCGACAAAATGCTGTTCAACGAAGGCGCCGACGGCGATGTGGAACGATCGGGCTGGCTCGATCTGTTCGAACAGGCGGTGTCGGACGCCGATTTCCGCGACGGCCAACGTCAATTCGCAGCCTTCGGCGTCACCACCAAAGAAGAGCTGTTCTATATTCGCGCGCTTGCCGCCAGGATGGATGTGAACCGTATTCCGCATCTGCGCGGGCGGCTCCGCTTGGACATGCCGCGGGCCGCCTGAACGTTAGCGGCGCTTAAAACCGGATACAGAGACGCGCCCGGCCTACGGACGTCCTGCGTGATCAGGCGCTCGCGCAATGGCGCAACCGCGGCTCCAGGACAAAACCCCAAGACAAAGATATAAAATGCGGATTGGTGTGGCTTCGGTGCGCGGGGCTGCGTTTAGCGCTTGTCGCGCAGGCCGGCGGCAAGGCCGCGATTGATCTTGATGATCGATTTCAGATGGTCCGGCTTCGGCTTGGTCATCATCGAGAAAGTCTCGGCCATGACATAGACGCCGAGCCGTCTGATGTTATCGCGAACCTGCTTCGGCAGCCTGTTGGTTTCGTTTGTCACTGCGTCGAGAAACACCGTCCACAGCCGGCGATTATAGAGCAGTGCTTCGTCGAGGCCGCGCGGCTTGTCAGACCAGGAATCGTGAACGGCCTGCAATTTCGCAGCGGCTTGCAGCAGCAAATTGGCCTCGAGCTCACGCGGCGACGCCGTCTCAACATTGGTCTTGGCATAGGCGTTGACGGCGTGACGCATCTTCAGATGTTCCTTTTCGTAGGCAATAAGCTTGCGCGCTTCCTTTAAAGCTTTATACGGATCGCCTGTTAAGATTAGGTTGTTGATGCTTTCGATAAAGGGTTCGGCGCTCGGCGCGGCCTTGAGGAATTCGTCCGCCAGCCGGAAATAGAGCGCGTGGTGCTCTTTCGGGTTCTTGGCCGTGTAAATGAACTGGACAGCGAGATAAATGAGCTTCGCCAGGCTGTCGGCGCGGCCCAGCGTCATGATGTCCTTTTCGCGCAGGATACGAACCTGGCCTTCGATCTTCAGGCGCGTGCGGGAGCCGGCGTTGGTGACAACGCAGTCGCCGAGCAGGATCCGCTCGTTCGGCTTGAGTTCGATTTTTAGGGCCACGGGACAAATTCCTTGTTGCGAATCCTCGCCGCGCATCAGCATCGTTGCGCATCGTGGTTAACGGATTTCTAACTTGCCCGCCGCGGATGGATCGTCCGATGCGCCGGTCTAGGCCGATCGCCGGGCGGCCGCATTCCCACCCCGGCGAAGCGCTCAAAAGAAAACGGCGGGGTTTTGCCCCGCCGCCTTGTTCGAAGCCTATATCGGGCGAGATTAGCCGAACAGTTTGAGCACCGACTGGTTCGCCTGGTTGGCGATGGACAGTGCCGAGATTTCGAGCTGCTGCTGGGTCTGTTCGGTGAGCAGGTTGGCGCTCTCCTGGTTCTGGTCGGCGACGACCAGATTGGTGGCGCCGGTCTGCAGCGTGTTGATCAGCGCCGTCTCGAAGGTCTGCCGGGTCGAGATGGTCGAGGCATTGGTGCCGAACGTCTCGGTCTGGCTCTGCACCGTCGCCAGCGCGGCATTGATGTTCGCCACCACGGTTGCGAGCTGATTGTCAGACTGGAAGGATGTCCCGCCCGAGCCGGCGATCGCCGACAGGCCGAGCCCTGCGGCATTGAAGGTTACGCCGGTGATGGTCAGCGAACTGGTGCCGGTCGGATTGAAATCGATGGTCAAGCTGTCGCCCTGCAACAGGTTGACGCCGTTATAGCCGGAGTCGGCGGCGAGCTGACTGATCTGCGTCAGGAGGCCGTTGTAGTTGCTCTGCAGCGTGCCGCGCGTCGAGCTCGAGCCGATGGCGACAGTGTTGGTGGTGGAGTTGGTCGCCACACCCAGCGCCGCCGAAGTGGCACTGCCCACAACGGTGAAGCCGATCGGCGGCTCATTGGAGTTCAGGACCAGGTGACCCGAGCCGTCGTCGGTCGCGGTCACGATGCCGTTGCTGCCGAGCCCGGTCGTGCCGTTGATGTCGGCCTCGACTTCGCTCAGCGTCGCGCTGGCGGCGATCGTGACGTTGTAGGTCGACGAACCGACATCGATGCTGAGCGTGCCGGCGGCGAGGCTGACGTTGGCGGTGGTGAGGCCCAAGCTGGTCCCGGTGCCGGTCGTCGTGGCTGCTACGGTCCAGCTCGCGGACTGCGCTTGTTGCACTGTCGACAGCGCCTGCTGCAAGAGACTGGTCAGGCTGGTGAGGCCGTTGGTGGCTTGTTGGATGGTTGACGAGCCTTGACCGATCTGGTCGAGCAGCGCGCTCAATGAATTGGCGGTCTGCGTCAAGCTCTGCGAGGTGAAATAGGAGCTTGGATTGTCGGCGGCGGAGTTGACCTTCTTGCCGGTCGCCAAGGCTTCCTGGGTGGTCGTTAGATCGTTCGACGTCTGCTGCAATGACAGCAGATTCTGCCGAATGCCGGTAGTGAGAGTAATATCAGACATCGTTCCACCTTCGGGTTACAGGCCGTGCTGACTGCAAAGCACCAAACGTTCATTCGGTTCGAGTTCGAGCTCCGAGAGCACGGGCGAATCCTTGCCGCGGCCAACATGGTTACCGATTATAGTTAACGGAGAACTAATCAGACCGTACGGAATGGAACCGTCGGGCTAAAGGCTTGTCCTGAAAAGAAAAAAACGGAGCTTTCGCCCCGTTCGCAAACAGCAAAAAATACAGTTTGGCCGTCCCGACCGGCACGGCAAAAAGAAAAGCGGCGGGGCTTTGGCCCCGCCGCCGTTACGTAAAGGCCTGTACCAGACTGCTTTAGCCGAACAGCTTGAGCACCGACTGGTTGGCTTGGTTGGCGATCGACAGCGCCGAGATTTCCAGCTGCTGCTGGGTCTGCTCGGTGAGCAAGTTGGCGCTTTCCACGTTCTGGTCGGCGACGACCAGGTTGGCGGCGCCGGTCTGCAGGGTGTTGATCACCGCGTTTTCGAAGCCCTGCCGGGTGCTGATGGTCGACGCGTTGGTGCCGAAGGTTTCGGCCTGCGTCTGCACGGTCGAGAGCGCCGCGTTGATGCTGGTGACCAGGCTCGAGAGCGTGCTGTCCGACTGGAACGACGTCGCGCCGGAGCCGGAGGTCGCCGACAGGCCGAGACCGGCGGCATTGAAGGTCACGCCGCTGATGGTCAGTGCGCTGGTGCCGGTCGGGTTGAAGTCGATGGTCAAGCTGTCGCCCTGCAACAGATTGACGCCGTTATAACCGGCGTCGGACGCGAGCTGACTGACCTGCGTGAGCAGCGTGTTGAAGTTGCTCTGCAGCGTGCTGCGGGTCGAGCTGGAACCGATCGCGACGTTGTTGGTGGTCGAGTTGGTCGCCACGCCCAGCGCCGCCGAAGTGGCATTGCCCACAACGGTGAAGCCGATCGGCGCGTTGTTGGAGGTCAGGACCAGGTGACCCGAGCCGTCGTCGGTCGCGGTCACCGAGCCCGTGCTGCCGAGCCCGGTCGTGCCGTTGATGTCGGCCTCGACTTCGCTCAGCGTCGCGCTGGCGGCGATCGTGACGTTGTAGGTCGACGAACCGACATCGATGCTGAGCGTGCCGGCGGCGAGGCTGACGTTGGCGGTGGTGAGGCCCAAGCTGGTCCCGCTGGTCGTCGTGGCGGCGGTGGTCCAGTTCGAGGACTGCGCCTGTTGCACCGTCGACAAAGTCTGCTGCAGCAGGCTGGTGAGGCTGGTGAGGCCGTCGGTGGCCGCGTTGATGGTTTGCGAGCCCTGGCCAATCTGGTCGAGCAGCGAGCTCAGATTGTTGGCGCTCTGGGTCAAATTCTGCGAGGTGAAGTAGGAGCTCGGATTGTCGGCAGCGGAGTTGACCTTCTTGCCGGTCGCCAGCGCTTCCTGAGTGGTGGTCAGGTCGTTGGACGTTTGCGTGAGGGCAAGCAGGTTGGACCGGATGCCCGAGGTTAAGGTGACGTCAGACATAGTTACTACCCTTCTGGTTACAGGCCGTACTGGCGCGCACCGGCGTTGCTACTTCTGTAGGCGCGAGTGCGTTGTCCGATCAGACTGATCGGTGGCCAAAGGTTTGCCGCATTTCATTTAAGGACGGGTAAAGCCGGGCAGTTTTTGCTCGTAGGCAAATTGTGCAGCGCATCCAAAGCACTTAACCCGCGCTAGGCCAATGCCGCGCGAAGCCGCGCCACTGCGGAGTTTTTCACGCATGAGGCGGCGCGCGCGTTAAATGTTAACCGGCCATTATCCATTTTTGTTCGTAATCGATTAATCATAAACCGAAAGCGCCGCGCCGATCGTTCGACGCCGCTGGCAACCGGCGGACCGAGCAGAAAGCGGGCAGGGGATGTTGAAAATGCCAACAACAGATGCCGGTGCTGCGCAATTGTCCGGCGTGGGATTTTCCGCGCCGCTCCAGCCGACGCCGCCGAGCGTCAATCTTGTCGTCGCCACCCCGTGTTTCGGTGGGCAAATCTCGGTCGTCTATGCGGCATCGCTGATGAAGCTGCAGAAACTGGTCCGCTCCTACCGCGACTTCGGCATCAAAACGCTGTTCAAGGACGGTGACGCGCTTATCACCCGCGCTCGGGCGAGCCTGGTCGCGCAATTTCTCGACGATCCGAGCGCGACGCATCTTCTCTTCATCGACGCTGATATCGGCTTTGAGCCGCAGCAGGTGCTGCGCCTCATCGAATGCGGCGCCGACATGTGCGCTGCAGTCTATCCGATCAAGCGGATCGACTGGGACAAGGTCAAGGACACGCTCGCAGCCGGCCGGCCCAATCCGGCGGCGGCGGCGCTGCAATATGTATTCGAAGTCGATGATCCCAATGCCGTGACCGAGAAGGCCGGATTCATCAAAGTCCGCTACGCCGGCACCGGGCTCCTGATGATCCGGCGCGAGGCGTTAGAACGTATGTGCGCGCATTATCCGGAGCTGCGCTTCAAGCACGACCACTCGCTCGATGCCGCGACCGCAAGCGACAACCGCTTCGCTTTGTTCGACACCATGATCGACGACGCGGGAATGTATCTGAGCGAGGATTTTGCTTTTTGCAGGCGCTGGACCGCCATGGGCGGCGAGATCTGGGCCGATCTCGACAGCAAGCTCCAGCATACCGGTCCGATGACGTTCAACGGCGATCTGTCATCGCAATTCATCGCAGCCTAGCTGCGGCGAAGCCGATCAGGCGATCAGATTGACCAGGCTGCCGCTGGCGCCGGAAGACGCCAGAAGCGACGCGGCGCTGGTGGCATTGTGTGTAAAGGTGCTCTCCAGGCCCGCGGTACTGCTCTTCGTCGAGGTCGAACTCGTGCTCGAACTGCTTGTGGTCGACGATGCGGTCGAAGCTGCGGGCTTGCTGGCCGGGGTGGGCTTGAAAGTCTGATTGCCGACAGCAAAGCCGATATTACTGGCATAGACGCCGTTGACGCTGATCTGATCGTTGGTGTTTTTGCTGGTAAGGACGATATTGCCCTTGCTGTTGAGCGTGGCGCTCACTTGGGCGTTGTCCGGCAGGTTGGTATTGATCGTGCTGAGCAGATTGCCGACCGTATCGCTGCCGGTCGAGGTAAAGGCCGTGGTTTTGCCGTTGGCGCTGACATAGACCGAGCCGCCTTGCGGTATGCCAAGCGTCGAGAGCGGCGTGCTCACCGAAACCGACACCTTTCCGGTGCCGACCGCCGGCTTGGCCTTTGTCGCTGCTGCGGAGCTGGAGTTCGTGGAGGACGTCGTCGTTCCGGTTCCGCCGGTGAGGATGCTCTGAATTTCGGCAGTGATCTGGTTATTGGTGCGCGTCAGCGCTTTGCCGTTGGCAATCGACGCAAGGCCTTTGCCGAGATTGGTTTCGGCGGCGCCCATGGCGCTGATAAGGGAGTCCGTCGCCGCTAAGGACGAGCTCCAGCGTCCGGTGACCGAACCCCAGGAACTCGCGGCCGACTGCAAAAGCGCACCGATATTGCTGACGCTCATTCCAACAATTACCTAGCCGGACCCACTGCCGCCCTGAAGCTTCATGCGCCTGGTTCGGTTAATATCCGGTATCGCCGCGTCTGGTTACCTTTGATTAACCATCTTGGCCGACGCTGTTCCGGCGCGATAACGGCTGGCGGTTCGACGACAATAAGCTGCCGCGAAGGCCGGGGTCGCGCGCGTGCGATTTTGCCCGCCTGCCTTCCGGTGACGCCAGCCATGAACGATCCCGCAAAGATGCGCCGCCCGCAGACGGTGCGCTCCATTCAAGAGGCGCTGGCGCTGCATCGGCAGGGCCGTCTCGAGGAAGCAGGGCGGATCTACGACTCGGTTCTTGCCGCCGATCCCAACGACTTCGACGCCTTGCATCTGGGCGGCGTGCTGCGTCATCAGCAGGGCCGCTCGGCTGAAGCCCTGCGCCTGGTTGGCGCCGCGCTCAAGGCGCAGCCCGGATCGGCCGACGCGCTGGCGAATTACGGGGTCATTCTCGACGCGCTCGAACGCCACGAGGAGGCGCTTGCGGCCTTCGAGAAACTGCTGGCCGTACGCGCCAAGGACGCAACCGCCCACTACAATCGCGGCAATGCGCTGAAGAAACTCGGCCGCTATGCCGAGGCGCTGGCAAGCTACGAGGAGGCGCTTGCGCTGGCGCCCGGCAATGTCGATGCGCTCTACAATCACGGTAACGCGCTCTCGGCGCTGGAACGGCACGCGAAGGCGCTTGCCGACTACGACAAAGTGCTGACACAGCGGCCGCGCCACGTGCAGGCGCATAATCGCCGCGCCAATACGCTCGCGGCGCTCGGCCGGAACGAAGAGGCCCTCGCCGCCTATGACGCCGCTCTCGCCATCGAGCCAGCTCATGCCGAGGTGCTCAGCAACCGCAGCGTCACGCTTCTGAAACTCGACCGCGCGGATGCGGCGCTGGAAAGCTGCGAAAGCGCGCTGAAGGCGCGGCCGAATTATGCCGACGCGCTTTACAATCGCGGCAATGCTCTGCTCGCACAGATGCGGCTTGAGGAAGCGAGCCAGAGCTACGAAGCGGCGCTGACAGTCGAACCGCGCCGCCTCGATGCCTGGAACAATCTCGGCCTGGTTCTGTTTGCGCAAAAGAAACATGCCGAGGCGATCGCGAGTTACGATCGCGCGCTCGCGCTCGATCCGAACCACCTGCAAGCCCTGCACAACCGTGCCAATGCGCTGATCGGGCTGAAGTCCTTCGACGAGGCGCTCGCGGCCTGCGACCAGGTCCTCGCGCGCGAAGCGGACCATGTCGACGCGCTCAATAGCCGTGGCGTCGTCCTCGGCAAGCTCAAGCGTTATCAGGAAGCGCTCGAGACCTATGATCGGGCGCTGGCACTCAAGCCGAACCGTCTCGACATCGAGATCAATCGCGGTGGCGCGCTGCTTGAGCTTGATCGTTTTGACGAGGCGCTGGCGAGCTTCGAATCCATCCTGATCCGCGATCCCGACCATGCCGGCGCCTGGACCAATAGCGGCACGGTTCTGATCAAACTCAAACGGCCCCAAGAGGCGCTGGCGAAATACGACAAGGCGTTGGAGATCAGTCCCAACTACGCCCATGCCTTGACCGTGCGCGGCGCTGCGCTGACGCTCTTGGACCGTAACGAGGAGGCGCTGCGCTGCCATGAACAGGCGCTTGCGCTCGAGCCGGACATGATCGCCGGACACATCAATCTCGGCAATACGCTCGGGATGATGGAACATATGGAGGAGGCGCTCGCCAGCTATGATAAGGCGCTTGCGCTCGAGCCGGAACATGCCGAGGCCAATTTCAACGCCGCCGTCACGCGGCTTTGCATGGGAGATTTTGAGAACGGCTGGAAGCAGTACGAATATCGCTGGAAGAAGAAGGGCATTGCGTGGCAGCCGTGGGAGTTCAAGCAGCCGGTGTGGCGCGGCAAGGAGGATCTGCACGGCAAGACGGTGTTGCTGCTCGCCGAACAAGGCCTGGGCGATACGCTCAACTTCATCCGCTACGCGCCGCTGGTCGCCGACCGCGGCGCAAAGGTTATTGTCGGCGTGCAGAAGCCGCTGAAGGAGCTTGCCGCCACCGTGCCCGGCGTCTCGGGTGTGCTGACCGACGGCGAGCCGCTGCCCGATTTTGACCTGCATTGCCCGATGCTCGGCCTGCCGGGTGCCTTTGCCACCGACCTTGCGACGATCCCCGCCAACATTCCTTATTTGCGGCCCTATCGCGACCGGATCGAGAAATGGCATCCGAGGCTGCCGCAAAACGGCCGGATGCGCATCGGCATCGTCTGGGCGGGCAACGGTTCGCATTTGAACGATCATCACCGTTCGATTGCGCTTGAGCGTTTTGCGCCACTGTTGTCGGTGCCGGGCATCGATTTCATCAGCCTGCAAAAGGATGTGAACGACGCGCAGGCAGTGATCCTCGACCGGCACGGCGTTCTGAACCTCGGCCGGCAATTCGACGACTTTGCCGATACCGCGGCGGTTCTCGCGATGCTCGACCTTCTCATTGCGGTTGACACGTCAGTTGCTCATCTCGCCGGCGCCATGGGCAAGGCGGTCGCGCTCTTGATCCCGTTCGCGCCGGATTGGCGCTGGCTCCTTCATCGCACCGATACGCCCTGGTATCCGACCATGCGGCTGTTCCGGCAAAGTGCGGTCGGTGATTGGGACAGTCCGCTAGAGCAATTGCGCCAAGAGCTCAGCGATGCGGCGAACCGTCCCTCGAGGCGGGGATGAGGACGGCGCAGGCGGAAGCAGAGCCGCCGCTGCCCAAGTCAAGCAACATTGCACCTAACATCACGCAAGCTTTTGCGCATTATCAGCAAGGCCGGCTTGCGGACGCCGAGACGATCTGCAACGCGATCCTTGCCGCCGAGCCCGAACAGTTCGACGCCCTGCATCTGCTTGGTCTGCTGCGCCATGCGCAGAAGCGTAACGCGGAGGCGCTGCAACTCGTCGGTGCAGTGCTCAAACGTGCGCCGCGATCCGCGGAAGTGCTGAGCAATTACGGACTCGTCCTTGCCGCGCTGAGCCGCCACGAGGAGGCATTGGCATGTTTCGACGAGGCGGTTCGCCACAGCGGGGACTATCTCAATGCACTGCGGAACCGCGCCGCCGCACTCAAATCTCTCGCGCGCGATGAAGAAGCGCTCGTCGCCTTCGAGGCGATCCTGGCAACGAAGGGCGACGATATCGACGCGCTGAACGAATGCGGCGGCCTTCATATGCAACTCGGACAGCCCGATGCCGCGGTTGCCTGCTATGACAGAGCGCTGGCCGCGGCGCCGCGGGTGGTGGAGCTTCACGTCAACAAGGGCAGCGCACTCGCCACCGTGAACCGCTTTGCCGAAGCTTTGCAAAGTTTTACCGCCGCGATGACGATAGATCGGCAATGCGCCGACGCCCATCATCGGGCAAGCCTTATCCGCTTGCGGTCCGGCGACTTCAAGCGCGGCTGGCGTGACTACGAGTGGCGCTGGCGCACTCAGCGCACCGTGAAACGGCGAGAGGTCGCCGCGCCGTTGTGGCTGGGCGATCAGCCGATCCAAGGCAAAACCATATTGCTGCTCGCCGAGCAGGGCTTTGGCGACACCATCCATTTCGCCCGTTATGCGCCGCTCTTAGCCGCGCTCGGCGCGACTGTAATCCTCGATGTGCCATCGCCACTCAAGGAGATCGCGGCGAGCGTTCCCGGCGTGTCATGGGTGCTGGGTGATGGCGAACGGGCGCCGCCGATCGATTTTTATTGTCCGCTGATGAGCCTACCGCTCGCCTTCCAGACCGAGACCGCGACCATACCGGCGAACATTCCCTATATCCGCCCATCTGCGGAGCGCCTCGCGAAGTGGCGCGCCAGATTGCCGCGAAACGGCCGTCTGCGGATCGGCTTGTGCTGGGCCGGCAGCGCCACGCATCTGAACGATCATAATCGCTCCATCGCACTTGAGCGCCTTGCCGGGATTTTATCGCTGCCCAATCTCGACTTCATCAGCGTGCAAAAGGACGTCAGCGAGCCACAGGCCGCTTTCCTGCAGAGCTATAGTGTCGCTCAACTTGGCCAGAGTTTTGAGAATTTTGCCGACACGGCCGCAGCTCTTGCCGAGCTCGATCTTCTCGTTTCGGTCGACACGTCGGTCGCCCACCTGGCCGGCGCCATGGGCAAGGCGGTCGCGCTCTTACTGCCGTTGCCGGCGGAATGGCGGTGGCTGCTCGATCGCAGCGACAGTCCTTGGTATCCGAGCATGCGGTTGTTTCGGCAGATCGCGATCGGCGACTGGGATGGCCCGCTCGAGCAGCTCTATCGCGAGCTCAGCGCCGTCGCTGCGCGGCGTCCGGCAGCGTCCTAGATCGTATTGTTTCAGATTAAATTATTTGTCGCTCTAGGATTTCGATTGAGCATGACTCTTTCGGAAAGCCGGTTTCCACCCTCGGATCGAGTCCGAGGGCAGGCTTTTTCCGGATCATGCTCTAAAGCGAACGGCTGACCGCGAGCGGGCGGGCCTGTCTGGGATTGGGCGCGGCGGCGCGTCCGCTCGCGCCATAAACCTGCGGCGCGGCTTTGCGCGCCAGGTCGCTCGACAGCCGGCGCATGATGCCTTCGGACACCGAGTGCGCCGTCGCCAGGACCACCATGTTTTTCTTCAGCATGGCACTGAAACCGTCCTGCAGCTTGACCAGCGCGGCACAGTGCGCGGGCGCAGCCTTACGCAGGAAGACGGCATTGGCCCGCAGCCGTTCGCCCGCGACATAGATCCGCCCGGCGAGCTCGGCCTTGGCCTGCGTCAGGGCCGAAGCGCCGCGCAGGTGTCCCGCGCGCACCAGCGCGGTTTCCTGCTCGATCATGCCCGACAGCTTCTCGATGAGCGCGGCCAGGTCGGCAAGCATCTTTTCCGCTTCGGCTGGTGTGGTTACGGGCGTCATGATGCAGAAAGCCCCTGTTCCTTGAGCAGCGTTTGATAGATCTTCGGCGCAAGCCCGATGCCACCGGCTTTGGCGAAGGCTTTGGCATATTGATCGGTCATGAAGGAGCGCCAGATTTTCAAGGCGCCGGAGCCGCCGAACGGCCCGTCGCCGTCGACACTGGTGAGCATCTGGTTGAACATGTTGGACAGGAACATCGACTCGAAATTCTGTGCCGCTTCCTTGGCCTTGCCTTTGACTTTCAGCGCGGCCTGCGCGTGCGCGTTGCCGGCGGCGCCGACGGCACTGAGCGAGCCGGCGAAATCGACAGGAGTAAGGTTGCTCATCACATCACCTCGATGTCGGCTTGGATGGCGCCGGCGGCCTTGATCGCTTGCAGGATGATAATGAGGTCGCGCGGGCCGATGCCGAGCGCGTTGAGCCCGTCGACCACCTGCTGCAGCGACACGCCTTCGTGCACCAGCGCGAGCCCTTTGCCTTCTTCCTGCACGCCGACCGATGTGCGCGGCACAACGACGGTGCGGCCGCGCGAGAACGGCGCCGGTTGACTGACCTGCGGGGTCTCCGAGATCGTCACCGTGAGATTGCCTTGCGCCACCGCCACGGTAGAGACGCGCACGTCGCGGCCGATGACGATGACGCCCGATCGTTCGTCGATGACGATTTTCGCCGCTTCGTCGGGCTCGACCTGGAGCTGCTCGATCTCGGTCAGCATGGCGACGACGTTCTGCGGAAACTTCTTCGGCAGGGTGAGCTGCACGGTCGAGGGATCGAGCGGTTCGGCGACCGGCGCGCCGATATAATCATTCACCGCGATCGCTATGCGCTTGGCCGTCGTGAAGTCGGCGTTGCGCAAAGCCAGCCGCAATTGCCCGACGCTGTTGAGCGCAAATTCGATCTCGCGTTCGATGATGGCGCCGTTGGGCAGCCGTCCGACCGTCGGCACGCCGCGCGTGATGCTCGCGGCCTGGCCCTGCGCGACGAAGCCACCAACCGACAACGAGCCCTGCGCCACCGCATAGACATTGCCGTCGGCGCCAAGGAGCGGGGTGACCAGAAGCGTGCCGCCTTCAAGGCTTTTGGAATCGCCCATGGCGGAAGCGGTCACGTCGATGCGGGTGCCTTGGGTGGCGAACGGCGGCAAATTCGCCGTCACCATCACGGCGGCGACATTGCCGGTGCGGATGGTCTGGCCGCGGATGTTCACGCCAAGCCGTTCCAGCATGGCCTGCAGGGATTGCTTGGTGAAAGGGGTATTGTTGAGTGTATCGCCGGTGCCGTTGAGACCAACGACCAGGCCATAACCGATCAACTGGTTCTGCCGCACGCCCTCGATACTGGCGAGGTCCTTAATACGCGACGTGGCCGCCGCCGGTGACACGGCGCAGCCAAAAGCTACCAGCGCAGCGAGCGCTGTACGAAACGTCCTTCTCATCTCTTGCTCCCCAAGAGGTCAGACGCTCTTGCTCCCCAAGAGGCCGGACGCGCTTAACAATGCGAGGAGCGTGCCACCGGAGCGGCGCGAGCAAGCCATTGAAATAAGTCAGATATTTTCCGCGGTCGCGGCACGCGCGAGGAGCAGGGCCAGCATCCCTTGCCGGTATGCGGCAATTCTTGCCGCCTTTACCGGGCGTTAACCATAACCGGCACACTTTATATTATGCGCGTCTCCGCACCGAACCGCACCACGCTCACGACCGGTACCAATGCGGCCCGGCCGTCGTCCGGCGGCACTTTCTCGCTCGGGGGAACGCAGGCGCCGCAAGCCCAGTCCGCGGCTTTGGCGTTGCGGACCTTGGGCGGGATCGATGCGCTGATCGCGCTTCAGGGCGTCGAAGATCCGACGGAACGGCGCCGCCGTGCGGTCAAATATGGCCGCCGGGCACTGGATGCACTCGATGAACTGAAACTCGGCCTGCTCGCCGGCACCCTCGATCACGCCACCATGCTGCGGCTCAAATCGGTAGCCGGCGACCTCCAGGAGCCGACCGGCGACGCGCACCTGGACCAGGTCATGGCCGAGATTGACCTGCGGGTCTCCGTCGAACTGGCCAAAGCCGGCATTTCCTGACGCTGGGTCAGCCTGAGCGCCGCCTCAATTCAAGTCATTTTGCTGATTCTCAGCGGCGGGCAGGGCGCCACAGGGCGGGTCCTCCCGCGTCTGGAGCGCCACATTCGTGCCATCGCGGAATCGCCGTAACCGGCTCTAATCGGGGCAGAAATCCGGGTTCCCTCAGCCTTCATGATCGTTGTTGTCTCTGTCACGGAGCTTAGATATAAGCCGCCGCGCGAGGGTAACCTCGTAGGCGTGGGGGTGGGAGTAGACGCAGATGCAATTGCTTAAGAGCATGCTTAAGGGCAAGAACGGTCGGACTGCCGATACGCCACTAAAGAACGGTAGGGCCGACGCGCTGAACGGTCAGGCTGACGACAAGACATATCGGCCGAGCGACAAGGAGCCGTTCATGAATGACCGCCAGCGGGACTATTTTCGCCAGAAACTGCTCGACTGGCGGGAAGACATCCTGAAGGAGGCCAAGGAGACGCTGCAGCATCTCCAGGACGAAAATCAGAACCATCCCGATATCGCCGATCGCGCGTCGTCGGAAACCGACCGGGCCATCGAGCTGCGCGCCCGGGACCGCCAGCGCAAGCTGATCGCCAAGATCGACGCGGCATTGCAGCGTATCGAAGACGGCACTTACGGCTATTGCGAGGAAACCGGCGAGCCGATCACGCTGAAGCGGCTCGAAGCCCGGCCGATCGCAACTTTGTCGATCGAGGCGCAGGAACGCCACGAGCGGCGCGAGCGCGTTTATCGCGACGAATAGGCTTTGCTGCTTCCGCTGTGGTGAACGCCGGCGAGGCGTGTGAAGAATTGGCGCGGGAAGAATTCGTGCACGAGCCCTGTCGCTACCCTTAAGGTTTTGTTTACCAAACATCTTTACCGACCGTTAAGGAACCGGGCGGCGTCACGTGCTGCGCCGGCAAGCTGGTCGCGGTCATGGCAAGCGGCTCGTCACCGCACTTTTCTTCTTCGCGCAATCTGTCGCGGATGCTGCGGCGCGCGCTGCAGGCCCATGAGGCCGGCGATGGCGCCAAGGCGAGCCGGCTCTATGCCGAAATACTGCAATACGAACCGGACAATTTTGACGCGCTGCATGGCCTCGGCAAGCTGCACTGCGACTGCGGCCGTTTTGATACCGCGCTCGCTCTCATTCAGCGGGCGCTGACGATCGATCCGCGCCGCGCCGACGGATTTTCAAGTCTCGGCCTCACTTTCTATTATCTGCGCCGCCTCAACGACGCGCTGACAAGTTTTAACGAGGGCCTGCGTCTTGACCCGGATAATGCCGAACTGTTGAACCAGCGCGGCGTGGCGCTGCTCGAGCTTGGCCGTTCCCACGAGGCGCTCGCAAGTTTCGAGCAGGCGCTGGCCGCCGAGCCCAGGTCTCTCGATGCGCTCGGCAATTACGGCAATGCGCTGCTGAAACTCAATCGTCCGTCCGATGCGATTGCCGCTTACGATCGGGCGCTGGCGATTGCCCCGCATAATGCCGGGCTTCTTACCAATCGCGCCATCGCGCTGCGCAAGCTCGATCGGCCGCACGAAGCGCTGATGAGCGTCACGCGCGCGCTCGCAAACAAGCCGGATTTTGCCCAGGCGCGGTTCGTCGACAGCCTGGTGCGATTGACCCTGGGCGATTTTCGCGCCGGATGGCGCGCCTATGAATCGCGCTGGCAGGGCAGAAATCTTGCCGCGCAACGCCGCGATTTTACAGCGCCGTTATGGCTGGGTGGAAGCTCGCTCGAGGGCAAAACCATTCTGCTCCATGCCGAGCAGGGTTTTGGCGACACTCTCCAATTCGTGCGCTACGCGCCGCTTGTGGCGGGGCATGGCGCCAAGGTCGTTCTTGAAGTGCAGCGCGAACTGGTTCGCCTGTTGTCGGGCCTCGACGGCATCGACGCCGTGATCGGCCGCGGCGAGACCTTGCCGTCTTTCGACGCGCATTGTCCGCTGCTGAGCCTGCCGCTCGCCTTCGGCACCGAACCGGCAACGGTTCCGGCGCCCGTGCCGTACGTCGCGGCGGTCGGCGACGATATTCGGCTTTGGCGTGAACTCCTTCCGCAAAGGCCGCGGCCGCGCGTCGGCGTGGTGTGGTCCGGCGATCCTAGTCATGACAACGACATCAACCGGTCGATGCGCCTTAAGGCGATAGCGCCGGTATTCGACGTGCCGGACGTCGATTTCGTCAGTCTGCAATACAAGATTCGCGACGAGGACGTCGCAGTGCTGCGGGATTTCCCGAACCTGTTTCGGCTCGAGCGCAGCTTCCGCGATTTTTCAGACACCGCGGCCGTTGTTGCAAGCTTGGATGCGGTAATCTCGGTCGATAGCGCGGTGGCGCATCTCGCCGGCGCGATGGGCAAGGAGCTGTTCGTGCTACTGCCGCTCGGCGCCGATTTCCGCTGGCTGCGCGAGCGCGCCGACAGCCCGTGGTATCCGACGGCGCGATTGCTGCGGCAAACGCAATTCGGCGATTGGGGCAGCGTGATTGAATCGCTCGCAGCGGAGCTGCGCGCGCGGTTTAGTCCGGCGGCCCGCAAGTTGTCGGCGTGACGCTTCGCTAAGACGGCGCAAAACGATTGCGGCCTCCGGCGGGAGCTGCCGGAGGCCGCGTCGTTCAGGATCCGCGTTGCGCCGCGCTGACCCTGGGGAGCTCGTTTTTTGTTTAAGCGGACTCTCGCTTGCGAACCCGCTCTAGAACGGCAACAGAACACTGAGCGCCTGGTTGCCCCAAGGCGGCGGTTGAATTGTCGTGAGCGTGCCCTTGCCGCCATAAGCGACGCGGGCTTCGGCGATCTTCGGCAGGTCGATGGTATTGTCGCTTTCGATATCTTCGGGCCGCACCACGCCGGCGACGATCAGCACGCGCATTTCCGTATTGAGCCGGACTTCCTGCTTGCCTTCGATCACCATATTGCCGTTGGGCAGAAGCTGGGTGACGACCGCGGCGACGTTGGTGACCAATTGGTCGGTGCGGTTGATCGAGCCGTTGGCGTTGCTCTGTGTGTTGCTCTCGGCGGTGATGAGCGCGCCTGGCAGGACCGCCTTGGCCGGATTGTTGATCCTGTTGGCGCCGAGGAAGTTGGTGATTTCGTTGTCTTCGGTGGCGGTGCGCGTGACCTGGGTCTGATCCTGGAATTGCGCGGTGTCGTTGATGTTGACCTTTACGGTTAGAATGTCGCCGATCTGATGCGCGCGTTGATCCTTGAAGAAGGCGCGCGAGCCGTTGCGCCACAGCGAATTGGGATTGAAAGTGACAGGCTGCGGGACCGGCATCGGCATCTGCACAGGCTTGTAGGCGGGCTGTGTCGTCGGATTTTCGATCGGCGAAAGCGGCGGGTCCTGGCCGATCAAGGCCAGTTTGTCGATTGCGGAACAGTTCGAGTTGAAGATCGCGACCGACGACAACAAAGCACAACGCAGCAAAACGCTCTTCGACATCGTACTAACCTCTCACTTTCGCAACTGACATATTCGCTACTGAGATGTTCGCTACGGACCTATTTGCTACTGACCTGCCGGCAACGGACTTGTTTGCGGCAAACTTGTCGGCGCTACGCCTATTGGCGGCAGATTTGTTACGCACTTGCGCATCTCGCCTGCACAACTCACTGCGACCGCATCACCATATTGTCGACCACGCGTGTCGTGATGGCGCCGACATTGATGCGATCCGGCGCCGTCACGACTCCCGAAACGACGCGCTTGGATTCGATATTGAGCACGCTGACCGTGTCGCCGAGCGCGCCGGCCTCCTGCGCCTGGCCGCGCAGCGTCAGCGTGACGCCGGGGACCTCATAAACGATGGTCACCGAATCGCCGCGCTGCACGATTTCCGGCTTCATCAGATCGGCGGTGTTGAGCGGCTGGCTCGGCAAGAGCGGATGCCGCGCTTGCATGCCGACCACGAGATTGGTGTCGGTCACGACATTGCTGTCGACCCGCGGCCGCCGCAGCACCGTGACGTCGGACGCTTTGATGATCTGACCGCGCTCGATCGGATGATCGACCGTCAGCGCATCGACGGTGGCAATCGCTGTGCCGATATAATGGGTATTCTGCTTGCGCAGCTCCGCGCTCGACGGCAGGCCGAGCGTGACGTCAAAGCGGGTGCTGCGCGGGTCATAGGCGACGCTCAGCACCTGCAATTCGCCGGCGGCGTTCGGTTCGACTTGCAGCGTGCGCACGTCGTGGTCGAAAGTGACGAGAATATTGTGAGCATCGCCGAAACCGAATTGACCGGAGAGCGCTTGCGCGATGCGGCTGGAAATTTCCTGCGCCGAGATGGTGCGGCTGGCGCGCGTGACCAGGACTTCGGACAGGCCGCGGGTGTTGATGCCGATCAGCTCGTGCGGCCGGATCGCTTCGACGATGCGATCGATGGCAACGGCGCCGGTGGTGCCGAGATCGGGCGAACGGAAGATCGGGATATTGGCGACCGGCCCGGCATTTTCGACGAGATCGCCGATGCGCACCACGTCGCTGGTCACCGTGACGCTCGATTTCAGCGCGGGCGGCGGCGGCGCGCTTTGCGCGAGCGCCGTGCCGCCGAGTGCGAGAAGCACGGGGAGGGTGGTCGCGGTCCGGCGGATCATCTCAATGATCATGGCGTCGATCCTTCTCAGCGCATCAGTTGCGCGGTCGTTTGCAGCATTTCGTCGGCCGCGGTGATGACCTTGGAATTCATTTCATAGGCGCGTTGGGCCTGGATCAGATTGGAAATCTCGGTCACCGCCTGCACATTGGATTGCTCGAGGAAGCCCTGCTGCAGGGTGCCGGCGCCGTCGGTTCCGGCCAGCGTGTCCTGCGGCGTGCCCGAGGCCGGCGTCGCCGTGAACAAGTTGCTGCCTTGTCCTTGCAGGCCGGCATTGTTGGTGAAACGCGTGATCGTGAACTGACCGAGGATCGACGAGTTCGTCGAGCCCGGCAGCGTTACCGAGACCTGGCCCTGAGTGTTGATGGTGAGACCCATCGCATTCTGCGGAATGGTGATGGTCGGCTGAACGACATTGCCTTCGGCGGTGACGATGCGGCCCTGCGAGTCCTGCTGGAACGAGCCGTCGCGGGTGTAGCTGAAGGTGCCGTCCGGCATCTGAATCTTGAACCAGCCGTCGCCCTGGATGGCGACGTCGAGCTGGTTGCCGGTCTGCGCCAGCGCGCCTTGGGTCATCAGGCGCGGCGTGCCCACCGTCTTGACGCCCGAGCCGAGCTCGATGCCGACCGGCAGGATATTGCCTTGCTCGGACGCCTGCGCGCCGATGCGCTGCACGTGCTCGTAGATCAGATCCTGGAATTCGGCGCGCTGGCTCTTGAAGCCGGTCGTGCTCATATTGGCGATATTGCCGGCGATGACCTGGACCTGGAGGTCCATGGCTGCCATGCCGGTCGCTGCGGTATCAAGCGCACGCATTTTTTACATTCCCCCGAAACTCAAAGCCCCAAAACTCACACGCCAAGCCGAACTGCACCGAGCTACGAAGTGGTCGGCGTCTGCGACAACTGCGCCAGCGCGTTTTTGCGCAGGTCGCCTTCTTGCGACAGGATATTGGCGATGTCGCTATAGCTGCGGGTGATCTCGATCATCCGCGCCATTTCGGCGACGCCGTTCACGTTCGATTTCTCGATCTCGCCTTGCACCACGTTGGTGTTGGCCGGAGCCGGGTTGGGCGTGACATTGTTGGGCGCCATGAAGCTGGAGGCGCCGTCCTTTTGCAGAACCTGCGGATTGGCGAAGCTGGCGAGCTGCAGCGTGCCGCGCTGCGCATCGATGGTGCTGTTGCCCTCTTGCACCGTGATGATGCCGCTGAGGCTGATATTAATGTCGTGGTCGGTGTTCTGGAATGTGATCGGCCCGCTTTGGCCCAGCACCGCGTCACCGTTGCTGTTCACGAGCTGGCCGGCGCCATTGATCTGAAACGCGCCGTTGCGGGTGTAGCGCTGGCCGCGCGCGGTCTGCACCACGAAATAGGCATTGCCGTCGATGGCGACGTCGAGCGGGCTGCCGGTGCGCTCAATGGCGCCCGGCGCCATGTCGATATAGCCGGTGCGGTCATCGACGAAGTCGACTTGGCGGTCCCGGCCACTGAAATTCTCGTCGCTGGCGTGCGACTGCAGATATTGGCCGAACACGTTTTTGTCGGCTTTGAATCCGGTGGTGTCGATATTAGCGATATTGTTGGCGATGGTATCGAGCTGGTGCCCGAGCACGACTTGCCGTGACAGGCCGATAAGAAGGGCATTCTCCATCGGAAAGATTCTCCCTTTTGCGCCGAAAGCGCCGCCGTCCGGCACCTTCCGTTGCGCCCCGCACACTCTCCCAAGCTGCAGGGCGTATGGTTAATTGCAGAAGCCGTGCCAAGGCCTGATCGGCAGCAAAAATAAAGCCTTATCAATGTGTTAGTATTAACGGACGGGGTCGCCAGGGCGGCAGAAAAGGCCTTGTTACGGGCTCATACCCGGCAAAAAATTCCGACTGTTAGAGCGGTGGCAAGTATCCGTTAACCATTCCTGCCTAGCTTCAATGCAGCGGCGTCGCTTCCTCCGGCGCCGAGATAGCGCCCGCAACTTTGTATTGCGTCGATTCGGCCGGCTGCGTGCGCTCGCCACGTAAGCGGGAGCGGTAATGGCGACCAAAGAAGCTCAATCTGAAACCGAAGTCGACGACGACGACGACGACGACGACAAGGCACCAGCCGAAAAGCGCAAGCTTCCGCTCAAGCTGATCGCCATGGCGGTTGGCGGGCTCGTCGTTCTCGGCGGCGTCGGCTGGGGCACCTACCACTTCCTGTTCGCCGGCAGGAGCGACATGGCGGCGGCGGCCCCGGCGCAGATCAAGCCGCCGGCCTTCCTCGACATGCCGGAAGTCCTGGTCAATCTGTCGACCGCCGGCGGCAACGAGCGCACCCAATATCTGAAGGTGAAGGTGGTCCTCGAATTGCCGGACCAGGAAATGTCGGCGCAGATCCAGCCGGTCATGCCGCGGCTGATGGATACGTTTCAGACCTATCTGCGCGAATTGCGTCCCACCGATCTTGACGGCTCCGCCGGGCTCTACCGGCTCAAGGAGGAATTGACGCGTCGCGTCAACGCCGCCATCGCGCCGAGCCACATCAACGCCGTTCTGTTCAAGGAAATCGTCGTTCAGTGACGGACAGAGTTTGCGAATTCAAGTCTTGAGAATTTACGCCAATGGCTGAGAAGGACCAGATCGACCACGATGCGCTCGCCGCCGAGTGGGGCGTGGCGCTTGAGGCCGAACAGAACCCCGCGGACGCAAACGAGGGCAGGGCGGAGACGGCGACCGCTACCACCGCGGATGAAGTAGCCTCGCAATGGGGCGCGGCGATGTCCGCCGAAGACAGCCACTTCATGCAGGCTAGTAAAGGCGGCGCCGAACGTGTTCTGACACAAGAAGAAATCAACTCGCTGCTCGGTTTCAGCCTGACCGATATTTCGCTCAACGATAATTCCGGCATCCGCGCGATCATCAACTCGGCGATGGTCTCTTACGAGCGCCTGCCGATGCTGGAAATCGTGTTCGACCGGCTGGTCCGGTTGATGACGACCAGCCTGCGCAATTTCACGTCCGACAACGTCGAAGTCTCGCTCGACCGCATCACCTCGGTGCGGTTCGGCGATTATCTCAATTCGATCCCGCTGCCGGCGATCCTCGCGGTGTTCAAGGCGGAGGAGTGGGAGAATTTCGGCCTTGCCACCGTCAATTCGAGCCTGATCTATTCGATCATCGATGTGCTGCTCGGCGGCCGCCGAGGCCAGACCACGATCCGCATCGAGGGCCGGCCGTACACCACGATCGAGACCAATCTCGTCAAGCGCATGATCGAGGTCGTGCTGGCTGATGCCGAGCTCGCGTTCCGGCCGTTGTCGCCGGTCAAATTCAACATCGACCGGCTCGAGACCAATCCGCGCTTTGCCGCCATTTCGCGGCCGGCCAATGCCGCGATCCTGGTGCGCTTGCGTATCGACATGGAAGATCGCGGCGGCACGATCGAGCTCTTGCTGCCTTACGCCACCATCGAACCGATCCGCGACGTGCTGTTGCAGATGTTCATGGGCGAGAAGTTCGGCCGCGATGCGACCTGGGAAGGCCATCTGGCGACCGAACTGGCGCAGGCCGAAATCTCAGTTGACGCAGTGCTTTACGAGGCGAAATTGCCGCTCCACCAGATTATGAAGCTCGATGTCGGCGACACGCTGATGCTCGAATTGAAATCGGACGCGCCGGTGATCGTGCGCTGCGGCGATGTCACCTTGACCGAAGGACGCATGGGGCGGGTCGGCGACCGCGTCGCCGTGCGCGTCAACCGACCCCTGCGCAAGCCCAACATGACCTTCGCCATGTTCGAGGCATCAGGCGGGTCGAGCAGCCGGATGGAGACACCATGAACCAAAGTATCGGAATGATCATCGATTGCGTGGTCGCGATCCTGCTCGTGATGACAATCGGTTATTGCATGATGCTCAACCGCAGGCTCAAGCTGCTCAAGGCCGACGAGCAGTCATTGCGCGCGACGATTTCCGAGCTTGTGACGGCGACCGAAATCGCCGAGCGCGCCATCGGCGGATTGAAGATCACCGTCCATGAATGCGACATGGGATTGGGCGAGCGGCTGCGCAAAGCCGAGCGCCTCGCCGGCGATATCGACCGCGCCATGGTGTCCGGCAAGGACCTGATCAGCCGGCTGTCGCAAATCGTCAGCGCAGGCCGGCGCGCCGATGAGCTGGCGCTTGCCGAGACGCGCGACGCCGCGAAATTCACGGCCAAGAGTGAAACCAAGACCGAGAGCAAGACAGCCGCCAGCGAAGTCAGGACCGGTCTGAAGATCGATCCGAGAGCCGTGGCCGCTGCGGCGGAAGCCTTTGCCGAGCGGTTGCGCATGAAGGTCCATGGTCTCGCGGCATGATGCGGTTCGTTCGCGATCTGCGGCTTATTCCAATTGCGCTGATCGCGAGTGCCTGTCTGCTCGCGCTCAAGACGGCTGACCTCGTTCTCGACAGCGGCTATTTCTTTGCCGCCGACAATATCAATTTCGATGGTGGCGACGCCCAGTTGGTCCGCAGGGGCTCGGGCACGATAGGACCGCCTGACTCCTGGGCCAAGCAGATGTTCAATTTCCCCGACGGGAAGGGCACTGCTGTGCCGCAGGGCCTGCCGCAGATCATGCCGCGGCGTGCCAACAACGCGGTCGTCATCGACAGAGACAATCCGGATATTACCGGCTCCGTTACCGCGCCGCCGGCGAACGGCGCTAAGCCCGACGCCGCGGGTGCCAAGGATGCCAAGGCAGAGCCCAGCGATCCGCCTCCCGCGCCGCCAGGCCGCATCATTCCGACCGAAGGACCGGTCCCCACCGGCGCCGAGCGCGCCATTCTCGAACGCCTGCAGCAGCGCCGCGAGGAGATCGACACCCGCGCCCGCGAGCTCGATCTGCGCGAAAGCCTTATTCAAAACGCCGAGAAGCGGATGGATTCGCGGATCGACGAACTCAAAGGCGTCGAGTCCCGCATCAAAACCGAAACCGAGCAGAAGAGCGAGACGCAGGATGCGCGCCTCAAGAGCCTCATCACGATCTATGAGAACATGAAGCCGCGCGACGCCGCAAAAATCTTCAATGGTCTCGAAGACAGCGTCCTCATCGAAGTCGCCGCCAAGATCAATCCGCGCACCATGGCCGAAATTCTGGCGCTGATGCAGGCCGATGTCGCCCAGCGCCTGACCGTGGAGCTTGCGAGCAAAGCGCAGCAGGCGCCGCAACCCGGCGGCGGCCCGGGCGATCTGCCGAAGATCGACGGCCAGCCGACGGCGAAATAGCGGCCGGATCTGAGTCCGCTTTTAAATCCAATCTTTCCACTTGAACCAGAGCAGCGGCAACAATGCCGTGATCAAGATCATCGCCAGGGCGTAGGGATAGCCCCACGACCAGTCGTATTCGGGCATGTATTTGAAATTCATGCCGTAGATGCCGACCACCAGAACCGGTGGGATGCCGACCACCGACGCGATAGTCAGCACCTTCATCACGTCGTTCTGGTCGATATTGATGATGCCGGTCGCCGCGTCCTGCAAGAGCTGCACCCGGCTGACCAGACCTTCGGCGAATTGCACCAGCGAAGCGATGTCGGACGACACCGCTTGGAGATCGGCGCAAAGATTATGCGCGATCCAGTCGCGGCCGCGCTCCTGGGAGAATTTGGCCATGCGGTCGAGACAGACCAACGTGTAATGGATGCGCGCCATCCGCTCGCTGGTGCGGCCGGTGCGGATCATGAGCTGGCGCAGCATCGCGGTCTCGTGCGAAAGCTTGGCGCGCTTGCCAGGCCGGAAGATGACATGCGAGGCGTCATCGAGATCGACGCCGCTGCCTTCCAGGAGATCGGCGGCGTGATCGACCAGTTCTTCGAGAATGCGGACGAAAGCGAGCGCCGGCTCGAAGGTTTCATGGCCGCTGATCTCCTTGACCACGCTGTCGAAGAACGGCGACGGCACATAGCGCACGGTCAACAGAACGTGTTTGGCGAGCACGAAACCCGCCGGTGTCGGGATCCAAACCTCGTTGGCTTGGGAGAGGATCAGCGGCGCCGTCATATAGAGCGTGCCGTCCTCGACTTGCAGTCGGCTTGAAGCCTCGATCTCGCCGAGATCTTCGCGCGTCGGCACGCGCAGCCCGAAGGTCTTTGCCACCCGCGCGCGTTCTTCCTCGCTCGGATCGACGAGGTCGATCCAGGTGCATTGCGACATCGCGCTCTCGGCGTGATGGACTGGGAAAGTGCGGAGCATGAAACCTCGTTGCGGGTTGGCGCTGCGGTCGATTTCTCATTGTGCATGATCGTTTCCCAAAGCCGGCTGCGACTGTTTGGGATCATGCTCAGGGCATCGCCATAGCACGGCGCAGGGACCTGAACGACGCTTCGGCTTCGCACCCGTTAGGCGGGCTTTGAACCCCAATTTACGGGCGTTGGACGCAGCCATTCCAGTGGCCGCAAAGTGGAACTGTAAGCGTTTGAATTGATTGGATTAAGGCGCCATTAAGCACGACTGCTAAGCCGCCATTAAGTACGCCCGCCTATCGTGGACAGCGGGCTGACGTCGGGGCGGCGCTATGGCCGCGTGGCGTCGTTGTGTTGTGTCGAGTGAGTTCCGAGTCCTGTATGGCGTGCGGTCGCACCATCACGAATGTTGGCCTTCGCCTGTCATCGTATTTTTGGCGTTGCATCAGGTCGGCTGCCGCTTTCGCGCTTTTGACCGCTATCGCGGTGGCGCCTGCGGCAGCGGCGCCGCCGAAGGCGCCGGTGAAGGCCACGCTCGCCGTTACAGTGAGCGACGGCTATGCGCGCCTCGTCTTCACCGCCGGCGAATATATCGAGGCCACGACCAAAGTCGCCGGCCATGTGCTGATCATCACCTTTAAGCAGCCGATCGATGTGGCCGTGGATCGCGTGCCCGAGCTTGCTTCCGATTATGTCGGCGCGGCGCGGCGCGACCCCGACGGTACGGCGATCCGCATGGCGCTGTCGCAAGAAGTTACCGTGAACCCGATGGACGCCGGCGAAAAGCTGTTCGTCGATCTTTTGCCGTCGTCGTGGACCGGACCGCCGCCGGGGCTGCCGCAGGACGTCGTTACCGAGCTCGCCCGCCGCGCCCGTGAAGCCGAGCGGCAATTGCAGCGCCAGCGCGAGCTGACGCAGGCGAAATATGTGGCGCCGATCCGCGTTCATGTCGCGAGCCTGCCGACTTTCACCCGATACGTCTTCGACGTGACCGGCGAGACCGCGGTGGCCGCCGATCGCTCCAAGGATCGCCTGGTCCTGAATTTCGACGCGCCCTTGACCTTCGATCTCGCCGACGCTCAAGCGGCGCTGCCGAACGGCGTGCAGGCGATCGACGGCGAAATCGATAAGGACTCCTCGCTGGTGCGCTTTGTGTTCAGTGCGAGTCTCGACCTGCGCACGTTCCGCGACGAGAACGGCTATGTGGTCGATGTCGTAAAGTCAGACGATGCAGCGGCGCGTGGTGCGGCGCCGGCGCCGAAATCGGCAAATGGCGGCCCGCCAAGTCCGGAAGCCGCGGCCGCGGCCGTCAATGCCGCAGCGGCCGGCCAGAAGCCCGCGCAGCCGGTGGAGCCACCGTCGCCACGTCGCGCCGGCCAGTCGAGCGCTTTACCTAATCCGGCGGCATTTGCATTGGCGCAAGGCATCGTCATGCCGTCGGCGCAACCTGTGCCGACGCCCGCGCCGCCTATGCCCGCAGCTCCTCCCGTTGCGCAATCGGCGCCGATAGTGCCGCCTGCGCCGCGACAACCGGCATCACCTGTCGCGCAATCAGCGTCCCCTGTGCTGCCGTCGGCGGGGCAGGTCGCCGCCGCGCCAATGCCGCAACCGGCCGCACAAGCTGCGCCCGTTCCGGCTCAGCAAGCTGCCGCACCGCAAGTTGCAGCACCGGCCGCAGCAGAAGCTGCATCGCAGCCCGCGTCTGCACCGCCGCAAACAACCGCGCCGCCGCCTCTCGCGCCATCGACGCCGCCACCTGTCGCGACAGCGCCACCTGCGCCGCCATCCGGCGCATCGGCCGCTGCCCTTGCCGCTGCCGACGCGGTCGCCAATAAACCGGCGGAGGCTCCGGCGCCGCAAGCTGCGACTGCGCCGCGCAACATTGCGCCCGGTGCCATCGGCGTCGAGCTTGGGCGCGACGGCGCCAACCTGAAGGTGTCGTTTCCGTTCAAGACCGCCGTTCCGGTCGCGGTCTTCCATCGCGCCGACATGCTCTGGATCGTATTCGATTCCAAGGCCAATATGGATTTGACCGCGCTTGACAACGAGCCGACGCGGACAATTCGCAGCTACACCTTCACCCACGCCGGTGACGCCGATGTCGTGCGGTTGAAGCTTGACCGTCCGCACCTCTCCAGCGCCAGCGCCGACGGCGCGGTATGGACCCTGGAGATCGGCGATTCCGTTCTCGAGCCGCCGCACGCCCTCGAAGTCACCCGCAACATCATCGTGCCCAACAGGTCAAGTGCCTCGATCGGCTTCGAGGAGCCGCAACATGTGCACCGGCTCACCGATCCGGAGCTCGGCGACAAGCTTCTCGTCGTCACCGGCTTTGCGCCCGAGCGCGGCTTCATCAATACGCAGGAATTCATCGAATTCCGCGCGCTTGCCTCCACGCAAGGCGTTGTCATCGAGCCGCTTGCCGACGACATCGAGGTCAATCTGTCGCTCGACAAGATCGTGGTCGAACGTCCGTCCGGTCTGACACTGTCGCCGGGGCTGCAGACCCTGTTGCACGGCCGCAATGGACGGCCGTTGACATTCGATTCCCAGATCTGGGGTTCCGATCGCGAAGGGTCCTATGTCAATCGGCAAGCAAGCCTGATCAATGCCGCGGCCCAGGCGCCGGAAAGCAAACGCATGACGCCGCGGCTCAATCTGGCGCGCTTTTATCTTGCCCGCGACATGTATCCGGAGGCCAAGGGCGTGCTCGACGTCGCGCTCACCGCCGATAAACAGGCCTCCGAGAACGCCTCAGCCATCGTGCTGCGCGCCATCGCCGAAGTAATGATGAACCGCCCCGACGACGCGCTGCACGACCTGTCCAATACCTCGGTCGGCGAACAGCACGACGCGCCGTTGTGGCGCGCGCTCGCTTTTTCGGAGCAAGGTCAATGGGCGAGGGCGCGTCAAGGATTCAAGAGCGTGGAAGCGGCGGTCGCGACTTTGCCGGTCGAATTGCAGCGCATCGCGCTGTTGGACGAGATGCGCTCGGCGATCGAGGTGGGCGATTTCGACGGCGCCGCGGCCGACCTCAACGATTTTCAGACCATCGGGGTGCCGCACGACCTGCAGCCGATGCTTGCCGTGCTGATGGGTCGGCTCGACGAGGGCATGGGGCGTAGCGAGGACGCGCTCTCGGCCTATCGCGCGGCGGCGGATTCCTGGGACCGCCCGTCCGCGGCGCAGGGGCGGCTGCGCGAAACGCTATTGCGGTTCACGCAAGGCGACATGAAGCGCGACGAGGTGATTTCCACGCTCGAATCGCTCACCACCATCTGGCGCGGCGACGAGACCGAGATCGAGGCGCTGAAAGTGCTGGCTCACTGCTATACCGAGGAGGGCCGCTATCGCGACGCCTTCTACGTGATGCGCAGCGCCATGGCGTCGCACCCCAATTCGGCGATGACGCGGCAGATTCAGGACGAGGCGGCGGCGACCTTCGACTCGCTGTTCCTCGCCGGCAAGGGCGATTCCATGCCGCCGATCGACGCGCTGGCGCTGTTCTACGACTTCCGCGAATTGACGCCGGTCGGCAGCCGCGGCGACGAGATGATCCGGCGGCTCGCCGACCGTCTCGCTGCGGTCGACCTGCTCGATCAGGCGTCCGATCTTCTGCAATATCAGGTCGATCACCGCCTGCAGGGCGCCGCGCGCGCTCAGGTCGCGACGCGGCTGGCGGTGGTCTATCTTATGAACAAGAAGCCCGACCGGGCGCTGGCAGTGCTGCGCGGCACGCGCGCGGCCAATGTATCCGACGAGTTGCGCAATCAGCGCCTGCTGCTCGAGGGCCGCGCACTGTCCGACACCGGCCGGCCCGATCTCGCGCTCGAAGTGATCGCCAATCTCGACGGCCGCGAGGTGACGCGGCTGCGCGCCGATATTCTGTGGTCGGCGAAGCGCTGGGACGAATTGGCCGAGCAGATCGAGCTGATGTATGGCGATCGCTACAAGGATTTCACGCCGCTCTCCGACGTCGAGCAGCAGGACATATTGCGCGCCGAAATCGGCTATGCGCTGTCGAGCGACGCTTTGGGTCTCGCCCGCTTCCGCGAAAAATACGCAGCTAAAATGGCGGCGACCCCGGATGCGAAAGTGTTCGAGGTCGTCTCGGCGCCGCTCGGCTCGAGCGGCGACCAGTTCGGCGTGATTGCCAAAGCGGCGACCTCGATCGACACGCTCGACGGCTTCCTGCGCGATATGAAGGCGCGCTATCCCGAATCAAGCACGGCGGCATCCGAAGTGTCCGCGCCTGCAGTTGCGGCGCCCGCAGTTTCCGCACCCAGAACTTCGGCTCCCACGGCCACCGTGCCGGGCACCGCGCCGCCGACGAAGCCCAGGGGGAGCAGCGCGCAGAATACGAAAGTCCCGGCCGCGAAGAAAATTGCGCGCGCTCCGTTAGCGCAGCGTTTCAACACTGCGGCGCTCGACAATCACGTCCCGTAGCTTTGGATCAGCGAGCCGGCGACCAAGGTCCAGCCGTCCACCAGGACGAAAAAGATCAGCTTGAACGGCAGTGACACCACGACCGGCGGCAACATCATCATGCCCATCGACATCAGGACCGAGGCGACGACCAGGTCGATGATGAGGAACGGCAGGAACAGCAGGAAGCCGATCTCGAAGGCGCGCCGCAATTCGGAAATCATGAAGGCCGGGATGAGAATGCGCATGGACATATCTTCCGGCTTGTCCGGCGTCTTTTCGCCGGACATGTCCATGAACAATTGCAGATCCTTCTCGCGGACGTTCTTCTCCATGAAGCCGCGCAGCGGCACGCTGGCGCGATCGAAGGCCTCGTTGACGGTGATCTGGTTGTTGACGAGCGGCTGGATGCCGACGTCATAGACCTTGGTCAGGACCGGTCCCATCACGAAGGCGGTCAGAAACAAAGCAAGCGAGATGACGACCGAGTTCGGCGGCGCCGTCGCCGTGCCGAGCGCGGTGCGCAGCAGCGACAGCACGACGACGATCCGCGTGAACGACGTCATCATGATGAGGATGGACGGCGCCAGCGACAGCACTGTCAGCAGCGCGATCAGTTGAATGACGCGCTCGTTCAGTCCACCGCCGCCGGCGGTGCCCTGGCCGAAATTGATGCTGATATCCTGCGCGGCGAGCGGCGTCGCCGAGAACAAAAGAACCGCTACAGAGGCCGCTACGGTTATGAACCGAACGCGGCGGCCTCCTAACGCGAGCGTCAAGTCTTGGTCGGACGGCCCAACAAACTCGCCATCTCCTGTTCGAGGCTGTCATAAAGGGCGGTCTTGTTGCCCTGGTTTGGCTTTGCCTCTGGCCGCTGCGGCCGAACCTCAGACTTAGCCTCAGGTCTGGGCTCGGTCTGACGAGGCGCGCGGGGTGGCATTGGCGACAAAGTATCGGCCGGATGAGCGGCCTCGGACGCCGGCGCCGGACGCTGCGGCGGCGCCATCGGGCGACGCGGTTCGGGCGGAGCGTTCGGCTTGCGCAACGCGGCCTCGAGACGGCTCGCCATGTCGGCGAGGCTTTGATCGGCTTGGTTTGGATCGGCTTCCGCTGCGGCGGGAGCACCAAAGGGCGGAGCAGGGGGCGGCGCCGGCGGTGCGACAACGACCGGCGCTGCCGGCGGCGGCTCGATCGGCTCGTCGTCCGGCATCTCGATATGCGGCTCTGCCTTGGCTTCGACGCGCGGCTCTGTCGATTGCGGCCGAGCAAATGGGGAGCGGCGCGGCGGTGGCGGGCGCGAACCGAGTTCGTCGGCGAGAGCCGCGAGCGTATCGCGTTGCGGACGTGGCGGCGGTTCGGCGACGGGCTGCGGCATCCGCGGCGGCAATTCGTCCGGCAAAGGTTCAGGGCGCGGCGGGCGCAAAGTGGCGCCGGCCGGCTCCGGCTGCAATGGCCATGAGCCGCCGTTCTCTGGAATCGGAATAGCGCGTGGCAGAGCTTCGATCCCGGCGGCGGGACGCGCTCCCGGCACATCGCGCGGCGACCCAACCGCGCGCACAATGTTGGGCTCGACGACGACGTCGGTCGGTCCGCCGATCATCAAGAGATGTTCGACATTGTCGCGCCGGACCAGAATAAGCCGCCGGCGGCCGTCGACGCTGGCATGATCGATCACCGCGAGCCGCGGCTGGCGACCGCGCGCATTGTCGCGGAAACGTCCGGCGCCGAATCGCCGCAACGCCCACGCGATCGCGCCGATCAGGCCCAGCACAATAAGGAATGCCAGAAAGAAGCGTACGGCGAGCGGCATCTCCGCTCCCAACAGACTGTCCATCCGCACTACTCCCCGTTTCGCCTCGGCGCTCTTGTCGGTCCCCAAAAGTTAACAGCGCCGGAAATACTTGCCGCCGTGATTACTAACAAACAATTAAAAATCATAGCCGAATTTCGTGACAAAGCCGATGGATGAAGCTTTTTCATGGTAAACGGCAGATTAATGGCAAAACCGCTTTGAAACCGCCTTTAACCTGCCATTAACCATACGCCCGGCAAAGTCTGCCCAGTGCCAAACCGCGTTTCTCCTGCACGTCTTGGCCGATTGGGGACGCCGCCGATGCCGATTTCCGACATTCCGATTCTGTCGATGCTGCGTAGTCGCATGCAGTGGGGCCAGACGCGGCAGGAGGTCTTGGCCGAAAACGTCGCCAATGCCGACACGCCCAATTATCGGGCGCGCGACATCGCGGCGCCGGACTTCAGCCGGGCATTGTCCCTGGTCTCATCCGTGGGGCTCGATCGCACCGACCCGAATCACATTGCCGGCCAGTCCGGCGGCGGCGACTCGTCCTTCGCCACCGATAAGAGCGCCCGCTACGAAATCCGGCCGCGCGGCAACTCGGTCAGCCACGAAGACGAGATGATGAAAGTGGCGGCAAACCAGATGGACTACGAGGCCGTGACGTCGATGTACACGCACAGTCTCGGCCTCATCAAAATCGCGATCGACAGGAGCTAACGCGTGATCGCGAAAGTGGACGCCGGTTTTCGGCAAAGATCATGCGCAAATGATTCTCGGCCGGGCGAGGCTCGCGGAAAAACTAAAGAGAACTGACCCATGGACTTCATCAAATCGCTGTCCGTCGCCGCCACCGGCCTGCGCGCCCAGATGGGCCGCATGCGCGTGATCTCGGAAAACATCGCCAATGCCGATTCGGTGTCGCAAACCGCCGGCGGCGATCCGTACCGGCGCCGCATTGTCACCTTCAATTCCGTGCTCGACCGCGAGCTCGGCGCCCATGTTGTCGAGCTTGGATCGATCCAGACCGACAGTTCCGATTTTTTGCTGCGGCACGAACCGGGCAATCCGGCGGCCAATGCCGCCGGCGACGTCAAATACCCGAACGTGAATACGCTGATCGAGATGACCGACCTGCGCGACGCGCAGCGGTCCTATGAGGCCAATCTTAACGTGATCACGGCGACGCGCCGGATGCTCCAGCGCACCATCGACATGATCAAGACCTAGAGCCAGCTGAGAACCCAACATGCCGATACCGACAGCCGCCGCCGCTAATGCCTATGCCGCGCTTTCGCGGATGGGCGCGGATACCGCAAATATCGCCAGCGGGCTTGGGGCGCCGCAGGGCTCGGGGCCGAATTTCAGCGCCGTCCTCAAAACCGTCATCGATAGTGTTTCGCAAGCCGCGCAGAAATCGGATGCGCAGGCGCAGGCCGTCGCCAATGGCAAGGCCAACATGGTCGACGTCGTCACCGCCGTGGCCGAAACCGAAACCGCGGTGCAGACGCTGGTCTCGGTGCGCGACAAGGTGATCGCGGCTTATGAAGACATTCTGAAGATGCAGATCTGAAATCGCTGGCGCGGGGTGCCTGCGGGGGAACTTGGAGCAGCGTCACGGTGGCGTGACAGGGTAGGGGAAAGAATAACAATGATGACGGGACCCGAAGTGCTGGATATCGCACGTGATGCGATCGTGACGCTGCTCCTTGTTTCCGCGCCGATGATGCTGGTCGGTCTCGTTGTCGGCGTCATCATCTCGCTGCTGCAGGCGCTGACGCAGATTCAGGAAACCACGCTGGTTTTCGTGCCGAAGATCATTGCGATCTTCCTGTCGATGCTGATCGCGCTGCCGTTCATGGCGGACAAGCTGCACGCCAATTTCGTCCGTCTCACGGCGCATATCGTCAACGGCTGAGCGGGTTGAACCGTGCATATCGACGTGTCGTTTCTGCCGGCGCTCGGAGCGACCTTCCTCCTGATCTTCGCACGCGCGGGAACGATGATCATGCTGCTGCCCGGCGTCGGCGAGCAGGGGATTTCGCCGCGGATGCGGTTGACAATCGCGCTCATTCTCGCCGCCGTGCTGGTGCCGCTGCATCGCGCCGATTACCACCTCGTCGGCGGTGCGCTCGGACCCGCCCTCGTCATGGTGTTCGAGGAGATCATGATCGGCGCCGTGCTCGGCTTGACCGCGAGGCTGACGATTTCGGCGCTCGAAGTCGCGGGCTCGGTGATCGCCCAGCAGCTCGGCCTCGGTTTCGTCACCGCCGTCGATCCGAGCCAGGGCGAGCAGAGCATGATTGTCAGCAACTTTCTCACCATGCTCGCGATCACGCTGTTCTTCGCCACTGACATGCATCACCTGGTGCTCGCCGCGCTCAACGACAGCTTCACTTTGTTTGCGCCGGGCGAGGTGCCCTCGACCGGCGACGCCGCAGCCCTGGTGACCAAGACCGTGTCCGGCGCTTTCCGCATCGGCGTTCAATTGTCCGCGCCGTTTCTGGTGTTCGGTCTTCTCTTCAATCTCGGGCTTGGCGTGCTGTCGCGGCTGATGCCGGCGATGCAGGTCTATTTCCTGGCGCTGCCGGCCTCGATCATGATCGGTTTTCTGTTCCTGGTGCTCGTGCTCGGCGCGATGATGGGAATATTTCTCGAATATGTGACCGGCGTGCTCCACGAGATCGCGCCTCACGCGTGAGTAAGTTGGAAACGGGTTGCTAGCCGCCGATGGCCGAAGAACAAGACGACGCAGAACAAACAGAAGACCCGACCCCGCGACGCCTTGAACAGGCGATCGAGCGCGGCGATGTCGTCAAAAGCGTCGAGGTTTCGACCTGGTTCATGATCGGCGGCGCGACGCTGTCGCTGATGATCTTTTCCGGCCCCACGGCGATGAGCTTGCAAACGGCGATGCGTGGCCTGCTCGCGCATTCCTTCGAAATTCCGACGGATGGCGCTGCTCTCGTCGATCTGACCCGGTCGCTCGCTCGAATGCTGTTGGTGTCGCTCGGCGTACCGCTGCTTCTCCTGACCGTGTCGGCCTTTGCCGGCACCATCATTCAGCACCGCATCGTCTTCTCGTTCGAGCCGCTGATGCCGGATTTGTCGAAAATCTCGCCGATTGCCGGCTTCAAGCGGCTGTTTTCCATGGTGGCTTTGGCCAATTTCGCCAAAGGTTTCGCCAAGCTCGCGCTATTCGGCACCGTGATTGGCGCGCTGCTCTGGCCGCAGCGCCGCATCATGATCGGGCTCATCGATGTCGATCCCGCGCTGATCCTGCCGGTTGCGCGCGCGCTTGCGGTAAAGCTCCTCGGGACCGTCGTTGCGATTCTGGCGATCGTCGCTGCGGCCGATTACCTGTTCCAATACCGGCAATGGTTCGACCGGCATAAAATGTCGTTGCGGGAAATGAAGCAGGAATTCCGCCAGACCGAAGGCGATCCTGCGATCAAAGGCAAAATCAGGCAGTTGCGCCAATCCCGCGCCAAGAAGCGCATGATGGCCCAGGTGCCCAAAGCGTCGGTGGTCATCACCAACCCGACCCACTTTGCGGTGGCGCTGCAATACGAGCGCGGCATGAACGCCCCGGTCTGTGTCGCCAAGGGCGCCGATCTGATCGCGCGCAAGATCCGCGAGGTCGCCGAGGCCCATGACATCCCGATCATGGAGAATCCACCCTTGGCCCGCGCGTTGCATGCCACGGTCGAGATCGACCAGGAGATACCGCAGGAACACTATCGCGCCGTTGCCGAAATCATCGGCTATGTCATGCGGCTGCGTGGAGCCTTCCGCCGATGACGCTTGAGCCGGGCACCCTCGCGCTGAGCAAATGATGCGGGATTTTGCTCCATTTCGCCAAAATCCCTTGCGCGATTCAGCGACGCAAGGCACTGAAAAAGGCAATAAACGAGGCGCTGAAAACGGGGCATATCGACAATGACGGCGTCCGGCAGTGCCGAATCGAAGGCTGTTGGGTCCCTGATCGAGGCTCCCGCCATCGCGGCGTCGCGGCCCTCGGTCGATCGCAGCGCCAGTAATGCCGCGCGCGGCGGCAGCATCGTGCTTGTGCTGCTGGTCGCCGTGCTGCTGGTCGCCGCCGCGATCGGAATCGTTATGATGGGCGGCAGCAATGCCGAGCCGTATATCCTGGGATTCCTGGCGGTGCTGGCGACGATCGGCGTATTCTCGCTGTTTGCGCTCGCCTGCGGCATCTTGCGGGTATCGGCGGCGGACTCCAGCCATCCGATGATCAAGTCGGTGGTGGACAACGCCTTCGACGGCATCGTCGTCACCGGCAGCGACGGTCAGGTGGTCTATGCCAATGCCGCCTATCTCGATCTGACCAACGCTTCGGATCCCAATGACATGCGGCCTGTCGAGCGCGCCTTCATCGGCGACGCCGAGGCCTCCGAGGCGATCTATCGGCTGTTGAAAGCAGCAAGAGATGGCAAGCGCCTGCAGGAAGAGGTCCGCGTCGCGGGCGCCAAGGGCCGGCCGGCGCGCTGGCTGCGGTTTCGCATCCGGCCGCTCGGTGCGAGCCGGCGCGAGAACGGACTCACCGTCTGGTCGCTGTCGGACGTGACACGCGAGCGCGCGCATCAGGAAAATGTGTTCCAGGAATTGCAGCACGCCATCGACTATCTTGATCACGCGCCGGCCGGGTTTTTCTCGGTCGATGACAAAGGCGACATCGTCTATCTCAACGCCACGCTTGCCAATTGGCTCGATCAGGATCTGGCCCAGGTCGGCTCCGGCGGCTTGAAAATCGCCGATCTGGTCGCCGGCGACGGTGCCGCTTTGCTGACGACGCTGCGGTCGCCGCCGGGCGAGGTCAAGACCGAGGTGCTCGACCTCGATCTGCGCACCCGCAGCGGACGCACGCTGCCGGTGCGGGTGTTTCACAAGCTCGCTTTTGGCGCGGACGGCACGCCCGGCGCTTCGCGCACGCTCGTGCTCAACCGCGCCCGCGACGACGGCAGGGATCCGCAGCGCGCCGCCGACATCCGCTTCATGCGGTTCTTCCATCACACGCCGATGGCGATCGCGACCATCGACAAGCACGGCGGCGTGGTGCGCACCAATCCGCTGTTCGCGCGGCTGTTCCACGGCGCAAGAGTTTATGGCGCAAGAGTGAGCAACGAAGCCGGCGAAGACGACAGCGCTGACCGTTCGATCCTCGCCACCGTGGTCGAACGCGACCGTGACGCGCTCAAGGCCGCAATCACGCTCGCCGCGCAAGGCGAGAGCGATATCGCGCCCGTCGACGCGATGCTCTCAGGCAGCAGCGAGCGCTTCGGGCGCTTTTACGTCACCGCGGTCGAGGAAGAAGAACGCGACCAGGAAGCCGCCATCGTCTATGCGCTCGAGACCACGGCGCAGCGCGAGCTCGAAAGCAAGGTCACGCAGCAGCAGAAGATGGACTCGATCGGTCAGCTGGCCGGCGGCATGGCCCATGATTTCAACAATGTGCTTGGCGCCATCATGATGGCGACCGATTTTCTGCTCAGCGCGCACAAGCCGACCGACCCGTCCTTCGCCGATATCATGCAGATCAAGCAGAACGCCAACCGGGCCGCGAGCCTGGTCCGGCATCTGCTCGCGTTCTCGCGCAAGCAGACGCTGCGTCCGCAAGTGCTCGACATCGGCGAGGTGCTAAGCGACCTTCGGATGCTGCTGCAGCGGTTGATCGGCGAAAAGGTCACGCTCACCGTGGTGCACGGCCGCGATCTGTGGCCGGTCAAAGTCGACATTTCGCAGTTCGAACAGGTGATCGTAAATCTCGCGGTCAATGCGCGCGACGCCATGCCGAGCGGCGGGCGATTGCAAGTGCGCACCAGCAACGTGACCAAAGAAGACAGCGAGCGTTACCGCGGCAGAGGTATGCCGGCGGCGGACTATGTGCTGGTCGAAGTCGCGGATAGCGGCACTGGGATTCCGGCCAAAATCCTCGACAAGATTTTCGAACCGTTCTTCTCGACCAAAGAGGTGGGCAAGGGCACTGGTCTCGGCCTCTCGACCGTCTATGGCATCATCAAACAGACCGGCGGCTTCGTCTATGTCGACTCGGTCGAGCAGCAGGGCGCCACGTTCCGTATCTTCCTGCCGCGCCATATCGCGAGCGCGCAGGAGAGTGCGGCCGAGCGCGCCGCGGCGACGGATCTGGCAGCCGAGTTCGAGCAAGCGCGCGGCGAGCGCGGATCTGACGGGCGAGGGCACCATCCTTTTGGTCGAAGACGAGGAGGGCTTGCGCCAGCTCAATGCCAGGGGGCTCGCCTCGCGCGGCTATACGGTTCTTGAAGCCGGCAACGGCGTCGAAGCCATCGACGTGCTCGAAAAGTCCACAGGCCAGATCGATCTCGTCGTATCGGACGTGGTGATGCCGGAAATGGACGGGCCGACGCTGCTGCGCGAATTACGCACGCGCAATCCGGATCTCAAGATCATCTTTGTGTCGGGTTATGCCGAAGATGCCTTCCAAAAGCATCTGCCGGCGGACGGTCAGTTTGCCTTCTTGGCCAAGCCGTTCACGCTCAAGCAGCTTGTCAATGCCGTAAAGGAAACGATGGCCGCGTGAATGCAGGTGGGCCGCGCGGGGCTCGGCTGTCGAAGCGCAGGTGACGGCCAAGCAGCGTGAAACAGGTGACGTGATGCAGGGTGACGCGAAACAGGCGAAGCCGGAGCGCCTTGCAGAACCGGTCTGCGCTAAACCGGCTTTGCGTCCGGCGCGTATAAGACCGTAAGGTGCGACACGAGCGCGTGCGACGCTTTGCGGCAGATCGGTGAGCTTGGTGTTAGGCGTAGAAACAGCCTGCGGGCGCGATTGCTCCATCATCGGCATCCAGGCGTAAATCCGCATAAACAAAGGCGACAACACGTGAATCGTTTCGTTTGCAACTATGCCATTGCCGCAGCCTCCACGCCGTCAATTCGGCCGACCTGGTTCCGGTCATTGGCAATGTTGATCGCGCTGACGATGAGCCTGTTGATCTCGGCGGAAGGGGCTGACGCGCGGCTGAAGAGCGAGTGGAAATTCGGCGGCAGCTTGGCGCGATTCATGTCGTTGCCATTCAGCGCAACGGTTCTCGGCAATGACATGATCGGCGAGAGCTTTTCCGGTAATAGCGGAATCGGCGATGTGGCTGACACCGGCAACGCCTTGTTGCCGCAGGTTGCGCAGCCGACCGGTGGCTCGCTGGGCGGATTGTTCAGCCGCCCCGGTTTGGTCGGCGGCTTCTCCGCGGGGTTCCTCGGCGCCGGTGTGTTGGGACTCGTATTCGGTCACGGCATGACCAGCGAACTGACCGGTGTTGCGTCGTTCATGGGCCTCATCTTTCAGATCACGCTGATTCTGATGCTGGCGCGGCTGTTCTGGACGTGGTGGCGCATCGATCGGTCCGCCGCTTTTGCCGACATGTCGCCGCGGCAACTCGCCGACGCTTATGGCCGGCTGCGCAACGAGGCGCTGCCCGATATCGATGCCGCCGAAGCCGAGCTGAGTGAGGCGAAAACCGGCAAAGACTAGAACGAAGTTGTTTCAGATTGAATCAGTTGTCGCTCTAGCATTTTGATGGAGCATGATCTTTTCGGAAAACCGGCTTCCACTTTTCCGGATCATGCTGTAGTGCGGCTCACGGCATTTCAGACGACGGATCGGGATCGTCTTGCGCGGGGCCGAAAATAAGCGCGAGCAGGTCGCCGAACGTCCAACCCGATGTTTGATTTCCGTTATCGCCGCTGAGCTTCGGTAGCGTCGCCGCGGCGGTCTGGCTCTGCACCGGCTTGCCGCTGCCGATGTCTTCATCAATGCGTTCGATCATATACGGGAAGAACGGATTGGAAGACGCACGGAGCAATGAGTCCAGGCTTGCGATCAGTACGTTGCGCTCGCCGCGCGGCGCCAAGGCGCCGAGATTGATGCCGAAACTTTCATTCGGATCCGGTGTCAGCCCGTAAAGGGAATCGCTCATCGGAAATGGCAGGGCGACGTGCGAGAGCGAATACAGGCCCGCCGGATAATACACGCCCAAAGCACGATCATGCTCGCTCGTCTCGCCCGCCGCGATGGTGCGCTCGACTTCCTCGCCGCTTGGCACGCCGGCATTGGTGATGACTGTCGTGCGATAATTTCGTGCGCGTTGCGGCAGCAACTGGGCCAGTTTGGTGTCCGCGCTCGGGCGTAGCAGCGCGCCGAATTTGACCGTCCGGTTCACGTCGAACAGGACGAGTTCGCTGCCGTTTTCGGGAAGACGATCGTACAATGCCGAAACAATCGCGCTTGTGCTGACCGTGAAGTCCATGACGGATTGGAAGGTGATGATCGGTGGCAGCCGCGCCAGTTCGCTGCTGCGGCTATATTGCGCGACTTCCTGCTGCAGGACTTGCGTCAGCCGGTAGGATTGAACGGCGCCGTTGACCGGAAACGAGTTGTATTTGAACGGATTGAACTCCGGCACCACGCTGAGCCAAGCCGCTTTGGCGAAGGGCGGAAACAAAGCCGGCAGACTGGCGAGCCCGGCAAAGCGCGCGAAGCGGGTGATGCCGATCATCGGCGAGATCAGAACAAGACGATCCGGCGGAGCGAGCTTTGGATCGGCAATCGCGTCCAGTGCATATTTGAGCGCGAGCGCGCCACCATTGGAAAATCCGACCAGATGCAACGGCGCCGAGGGCGCGATCCGCCGCCGTGCTTCGCGCACGGCAAGCCGCGTCGCCGCCATCCAGTCCTGCCAATCGACCTCGGCCAATCCGGCCGGCACCGTGCCGTGACCGGGAAGCCTGATCACGATCGCAACAAAGCCGTGGTCGCGATAGCTTTCCGCAATATGACGCTGGCTATAAGGCGAGTCGGTCAGGCCGTGCAGCAAGACGACTGCCCCGACCGGAGTGCCGTTCGGTTCGAGCACATAGGAACGATTGAAGTCTTGCGAAAAATGGCCCGGGTAAACCGGGCTGCCGGCGAAATACCGGTTCATCGGCGCGCGATCTTGCGGGTCGAGCTTGTCCGTCACCTCGGCGCGGACGGCGGCAAAAATCTTGGCTTCCTCGGTCAGATACCGGTTCCAGTCGGCGGCATCGAGTTCCGCGACGCTCAGTTCATGCGGAACATAAGTGTGCCACCGCGACAGCGCGGGGCCGCGCTGCGAGACATAGATCCGGATAGCAAAAAACCCGATCGCTACGACCGCGAGCAGGAGCACCATCCGCCTTATCGCCCTGACGATCTTGGTCCGCATGGAAGCTGCGCCTATTGTGGCGCCGGACCGTCATGGCAGGCGCGCGGCGCCGACCAATTTGGCACGTCGCATTTCGAGCAGGCGCTGAGCGCGAGACCAAGGCTCATGACGACACAGATCATCGCGACGCCGCGCAAACCGCGTTGCGCCACGATCCGCTGGCCGCGGCGAAACAAAACGCCGCCGTGGGACGTTCTTCCCGACTTCAACATCGACCGGTGATCCGTTCGCCGACGTGTCGCCCGCTTAGGCTATGTTATCGCGTCTGGCGGCAAACCGCGAGCCATGCACAACGCTGCCGAATGAGCGAGTATGGCTACGGAATTTCCACTATCTTACCGGCGGCGACCGTCTAGACGCATGACCTTCTCGGGATCATGCGCGCATCCGCAAAAGCTCGATCAGGAGGAAACGACATGGACATTCACGCATGCGGCTCGCGGCCCTCGCGCCGCGGCCCGGCCGACAGTTTCACCGGCATCGTTTGGCAGGAGCCGATCATCGAAGCGCCCGCTCCGGCGCTGCTGCGCTCGGGCCTGGTGCGTTTCGAGCCGGGCGCGCGCACGGCCTGGCATACTCATCCGCTCGGCCAAACATTATTTGTCGTCTCCGGCAAGGGCCGGGTGCAGACCTGGGGCGGCAAAGTGCGCGAGATCCGTGCCGGCGATGTGGTCTGGATTCCGCCGCACGAGAAGCATTGGCACGGTGCAGCACCGGAAACCAACATGGTTCACGTCGCGATGCAGGAAGCCCTCGACGGCAAACATGTCGAATGGCTGGAGCATGTCACCGACGAGCAATACAAAATGCCCGTGGGCTAGCCATGCGCTACGAACTTTATTATTGGCCGAGCATCCAGGGTCGCGGCGAGTTCATCCGCCTCGCGCTCGAAGAGGCCGGCGCCGACTATGTCGACGTTGCGCGCGGCAAGGGCAAAAGCGGCCCGGCGGCGATGCAGAAAATCATCGACGGCAAAGGCGTCAAATATCCGCCTTACGCGCCGCCATTCCTCAAAGTCGGCAAGCTCGTCATCGCGCAGACCGCCGAGATCCTGTTCTATCTCGGACCGCGGCTTAATCTCGCGCCGCGCGACGAGGCCGGGCGGCTGTGGGCGCATCAATTGCAGCTCACGATCACCGATCTCGTTGTGCGCATCCACGACACCCATCATCCGGTGTCGGGCTGGCTCTATTACGAGGAGCAGAAGCCGGCGGCGCTCAAGCGCACCCAGGATTTCTGGCGCTACCAGGTGCCGAAAATGCTCGGCTATTTCGAGCGCGCGCTGGCGAAGAACGGCGGCAAATATAGTGTCGGCGGCAGGCTCAGCTATGTCGACCTGTCGCTGTTCCAGATCGTCGAAGGTCTGCGCTATGCCTTTCCCAAGCGGATGAAGCGCTTCGAAAAGAAAATTCCGGGCCTCGTCGCGCTGCACGACCGGGTGGCACAGCGTCCACGCATCAAGGCCTATCTCGCCTCAGAGCGCCGTATCCCGTTCAGCCAGTGGGGCATCTATCGCTACTTCAAAGAGCTTGACGCCTGAATGCGATGGGCAGCGCAGCCTGCCGGAAATAGCAATCCAAGAGGCGGTAGGCTAAGCTTGCCGAAACAGGAGAGGGGACTAAGGGGGACAATGTCGTACCTGGTACAGAATTTTGACCTCACCAACGAATTCAACATTCTGCGGCTGATCTGCGGGCTGTTCTTTATTCCGCATATCTACGCCAAATTTTTCGTGCCCGAGGCGCTCGGCTTCTTTAAAGCGGCCAAGCTTAATCCGCCGGCGGTATGGATGTATACGGCTTGCGTGATCGAGACCTTTCTCGCCATCGGCCTGATTTTCGCGATCCTGCCGTTCTATGCCGGCGTCATCGGCTGCTTTCATCTGCTCTTCGCCGGCTATCAGGTGCACAAAGTGACCGAGGGCAAGTGGCTGTGGAATATCGGCGGCTGCGAATATTGCCTGTTCTGGGCGATCTGCTGCCTGATCGTGGCGATGCATTACCGCAGCGATATCGTGTTCTGGTGATCGCCGCCGGCGTTTGAAGGGAGCTTTCGCGTATGATCAATGCAGCCATTGTCGGTCTCGGCTGGTGGGGCAAGACGCTGGTCGAGGCGGCCGAGAAGAGCGATGTCATCCGCTTCATCTCGGGCACTACGCGCACCGTGACGCCGGACACGGAAGCCTTCGCCAAGAAATACGGGTTCAAGCTCGCGGCGAACTACGAGGCGGTGCTCGCCGATCCTGACATCGATGCCGTCGTTCTGGCGACGCCGCATTCCATGCACGGCGCGCAAGTGATCGCGGCCGCGGCGGCGAAGAAGCATATTTATTGCGAGAAGCCGTTCACGCTGACCAAGACAGAGGCCGAAGACGCGGTCGCCGCCGTGAAGCACGCGGGCGTGACGCTCGCGCTCGGCTATAACCGCCGCATCCATCCGGAAATGATCAAGCTGCGCGAGATGGTCCGCAACGGCGATCTTGGCACCATCCTGCACATCGAAGCTACGATGACGTTTCCCAACGTGCTGTTCATCAATCCGGGCCATTGGCGCGCCGACCCGCACGAGACGCCCTGCGGCGGGCTGATGCCGATGGGCGTGCATGCGGTCGACGGCATGATCGATCTGTGCGGGCCGATCGATCATGTCTTCACGCAAAGCTTCCGCCGCGCGGCGGCGATCGACGCTGACGACACGACTTCGATCCTGTTCCGCATGAAAGAGGGCATGTCGGGCTATCTCGGCACCATGACTACGACCGGGCCGGGCTTCTCGTTCCAGGTCTTTGGCTCCAAAGGCTGGCTCCGCCTCGAAGGCGTCACCCATGTCGCGGGCGCCTCGTCGGACGAGCGCCGCACCCGGCTGTTCGGCGCCTGCAAATTCCAGCCGGTCAAGGGCGAGCCCAAGACCTGGCAGGCCGAGACCATGGATATTTCGCGCGCCGCGCTCGAAGCCTTCGCCAAGGCGGCAGAAGGCGGCCCGGCTTATCCCATTCCCTACGATCAGATGATCCACGGCGTTGCCGTGACCGAAGCCATCATCCGCTCGGCGGGGTCGGAGAAAGTCGAACATATTAAGTGACAAGCACGCCGTCATCTTGATCGGGAGGGGGATCATTTTGCTGTGACGCGCGACACAGCTCTTCCAAGTTAGTCCGATGTATCAGGGTGTTGTTGCGACTGGAGCGATGCGTTCCGTCGCGAAAGACCGGCACTATTGATTCGATCAATGACTTTCGTCGCGTGCGTCATTGGATGAAACGCCCATGCTGCTGCAGCCAATCATGCAGGACGATTCCCGCTCGACCGCACTCGATCCCGATCTGCTCACCGCAGAAATCAGTCTATTGTTGGATTATTTGTCAGGCCTGCCCGAACGGGTCCTGACCGGTCGGCCGCTCGGCCATCTGCCGGCGGGCAGTGCGACCTACGATGAGGCGCTGTCGCGCTATTTCCCGATCGACGACAAAGTGCGCCGCGGCGAAAGCCTGCTGCCGGCCGATCTTCAGTTCTTGCTTGAGCTGCGTGATTTCCTCAACGGCCGGGCCGAGCCCGCCACCGGAGCTTCGGTCGCATTCACCACGCTGGTGACCCGCAAATCGCCGGAAGCGCGCAAAGGCAAGGCGGACGCCGAGCGGGCTTATCCGGAGTGGGTGCCGATGGCGCGTGCACTCAGCCGCACCATGATGGGGCTGTTGTGCCTGGCGGTTGTCATCACTTTGGCGATCGCAGCCCTCGCCGCCTACATCTATGTCGGCAACGCCAAGCTCGCCAATCTCGCCGACATCAACGCGCAAATCAAAGCGCTCGACGAGGAGATATTTCGCGAACAGGCCGCGGTTCCAGCGAACAATGCCGTTTTGTACTACTGCGCCGATGTCGAGTCGGTGCCCAATCCAAGTAATCCCACGGAGATGGTGGAGCGTTTCCACACCGTCGCTCAGCTGCAACTTTGCGCCAGGTTGAACGATCTGCGCCGTAAGGAGGACTTGGCTTACGCCGGTCTGTCGCCCTGGTTCCCGAAAGACGATCGCGCTTTGCCCGCCGAGCTCGCTGTCGTCAGCGGCTATGCGCTGCCGGTGCTCATGGGACTTCTCGGCTCGATGACTTATGTGCTGCGGCGCTATTTGCGCAGCATCGGCGAGCGTCTCCTGACGCCCCGGGATTTGCGCGAATACATCGTGCGTCTCGTCCTCGGCACGGTCTTCGGCGTCGCGATCGGCTTTTTCACCAGCGCCAGCGGACAGACTTCCGAGCAGATCGTCGTCGCTCCGGTCAGCGCGCTCGGCGCGCCGGCCCTCGCGTTCCTCGCGGGCTATGGTGTCGAAGCCGTGTTTCGATTGCTCGATGGGCTGGCGGACCAGTTCTCGGCGGCGCGCAAGTGACCCGCTAATGCTGAGCGAGGGTCGCGGCCTCGGCTAGCACCTTATGCGCTAGAGCGGATCGTATCCCGGCTTTTTGTAGATCGTGTCGGGCTTGCCGAGAATATCCGGCTTGTAGGACGCCCCTTTCAGCGCCGCATGCGGCTCCCTGCGCCCTATCGAGGGGCAGAAGAGCAAAGCCTTTCGCTGCCGGCGAAACTTGGCTATCCAGGTTGCCGACAACCGGCGCCGACGGCCGGGGTTGGGCCTCGCTTGTGGCCGGGGCATTAGAAACGGAATCAGGAAACGCGATATGGATCTCGGTAACGGGCTTGGCCATCTGACCTATTCGACGCTGGTGCATCCGGCCGACAACTGGGAACAGCTTTACAATTCGCTCGTCACCTATCTGCCGAAAGTGAAGGCGCGGATCGCCGGCAACAAGGCGTTCGGCGTGTGCATCCGGCTGTCTGCAAGCTCGGCTGAAACGCTCGCCAACAGCCCGGCGGAGCGTGCCAAGCTGAGAAAATTTCTCGATGACAACGATATGTACATCTACACAGCCAACGCCTTTGTCTACGGGCATTTCAAGGGTGATAAGGTGAAGGAGCAGGTCTACGAGCCGGATTGGCGCGGCGAGGAGCGCACGCGATACACCATTAATGTCGCCAACGTGCTCGCCGACGTCTGCCCGGCCGGCATTGCGCCGTCGATCCAGAGTGCGCCGCTTGGTTTCAAACCGCGCGTGACCGGCGACGACGTGATCGCAAGCTATACCGAACACGTGCTGCGCGTGGTTGCGCATCTCATCGCGCTCGAAGACAAGACCGGACGCAGCGTGCAGCTCGCGCTCGAGCCGGAGCCGTATTGCTTTCTCGAGACCACCGACGAGACCGTCGCCTATTTTCGCGATCATCTTTATTCAGGTGCATCGGTCGAAAAGCTCGCCAAGCTCGCGCATGTACCGATCGCCGAAGCGAATGCAGCGCTGCGCCGCCATGTCGGCATCGTGTACGACATCTGCCACCAAGCGGTCGAATACGAGAATATTTCGGAATCCTTGCAGAAGCTCGTGGACGGCGGCGTTCCGATCTTCAAGTTCCAGGAGGCCGCCGCGCTGCACATACCGGAAGTGACGCAGGACGTCGTCAATACGCTCAAGCGCTATGCCAAGACCATTTATCTGACGCAGACGATCCAGAAGAAGGACGGCAAGCTGACGAAGTTTCTCAACGTTGACGACGCCATCGCCGCGTTTGAGAAGGAGCCGGGGCCGCGGGAATGGCGTACCCACATCCACGTGCCGGTGTTCCTCGACGATCTCGGGCAGTTCCGCACCACGCGCTTTGCCATCGAGGATGGCTTGCGTTTCCACAAGCAAAATCCGTTGTCGCGGCATCTGGAGGTCGAGACCTATACCTGGGACGTGTTGCCCGAGAACCTCAAGAAGGGTGACATTGTCGATAACGTGTGCCGCGAACTCGAATGGGTGAAGGGGCAGCTGAGCTGACAGCGTTCCAGCTGCGTCTGACAGGAGACACGCATGAAAGTCGGATTCATCGGGCTGGGCCGCATGGGCTCGGCCATGGCGCGCCGCTTGATCGAGGCCGGTCACGAGGTCGGCGCTTACAACCGCACCGCCGAGAGATTGAAGAGTGTGATCGAACTCGGCGCCAAGCCGCTCGAACTCGATCAAGGCCGCGGCCAACTACGGCGAAGGGGTTTTCACGATGCTCGCCGACGACGCCGCGGTGACTGAGGTCGTGAACCAGGCCGGCGGCCTTTTAGCGTCGCTGCCCAAGGGCGGCATTCACATCTGCGCCGGCACGCACAGCGTCGCTTGCATCGGGGCGCTGAAGAAATTGCACGCCGATGCCGGGCAGATTTTGATCGCAACCCCGATGCTCGGCCGGCCGGAAGTCGTCGCTTCGGCGCAGGCCGGCATGGTGCTCGGCGGCGACAAGCCGAGTGTCGACCGCTGCCGGCCGCTGTTTGCCGCCATCGCGCGGCGCACCTTCGAGGCCGGCTCGGATCCGGTCGCCGCGGCGGCGATCAAGATCGCCAATAATTTCGTGCTCGGCTGCGCCATCGAGGCGATGGGCGAGGGCTTTGCGCTCACACGCAAATATGATGTCGTCCCAGACGTATTCTATGACGTGATGACCGACGGGCTGTTCGCCTGTTCGGCCTATAAGATCTACGGCAAGCTGATCGCCGAGGAACGCTATCTTCCGGCGGGCCAGCGCGCGATTTTAGGATTGAAGGACGCCAATCTCGCGCTTGAAGCCGGCTGTGCGGTCGGCGTGCCGCTGCCTAGCGGCAATGTCTGGCGCGACCGGCTGGTCGGCGCGGTCGCGCATGGCGAGGCCGAGCACGACTGGGCGGTGATGGCCAAGGATCAGGCGCGCGCGAGCGGATTGGCGTGACGCCTTAAGTGTGGCGCTGCCACCTTCCGCTCGCCCCCCGTGTGAGCGGGACCTATGCTGGATTCCCGTTTTCGCGGGAATGAACGCCTGAATGCGGTGTTCTAGCCGGGGCGTTGCAGCTCTCCCGTCACTAGGCTGGACCGGCAACGGTGACGGAACGACCAATATCCAAGACGCTTTGGCTGTCTTTCTACGCTTTCCGCCAATTTGGAGAACAGCATGACCGACACCTCAACGTTGGCGGGTCACACTGGCTCGGACGCTCCCCAGCCCACGGAAGGCGGGAAGCTGCCGCCGTTCCTGTCGGCGGGCGGTCATGCGGGGCAGGTCGTCGAACGCGATTTTCGCCTCGGTCGCGTTCTTGCCCAGACTCTTTCGATCCTGCGGCGCCACGCGGCGCCGTTCTTGCTGCTCTACGTCATTGCCGCCTTGCTGCTCAATGTCCCGGTGACGTTCACGAACGACGATTCGTCCGCTGCGGACGTCGCCCTGGCCATGGGCATCTCGCAGGCCTTGTACATTGTGTTTAACGCTTTCGCCGGCGCCGCGGTGGTTGATGTCGTGATCGACGACATGCGCGGCCGCCCAGTCGATATGAGCAAGGCCTTGCGTGTCGCGCTACGCCGGTTCTTTCCGGCTCTGGGCGCCACCATAGCCGTGGTCGGTCTGGCCATTCTCGGCTTCGCCTTGATAATTGTCCCGGCTGCCATCTTCATTTCGATGTTCTTTGTCGTGGTGCCGGCTTGCGTGGTCGAAGGTCTTGGCCCGGTGCAAAGCATGCGGCGCAGCGCCGAGCTCACCAAGGGCTCTCGCTGGCGGATTTTCGCCCTTTGGTTTGCGATCTTGATGGCGGAAATCATTGTGCAAATGGAGCTTGACCAAGCGCTCAGGCCATTCGGCTATTTTGCTTTGATATTGGCTCCGCAGGTGCTCTGGGACATGGTGGTCGGCGCCTTCGCGGTGGTCGCGACAGCCGTGGCCTATCGTGATCTGCGCGTCGCCAAGGAAGGCGTCGACACCGATCAGGTCGCGACCGTGTTCGACTAGAGCATGATCCGACAAGTGGGAACCGGTTTTCGGAAAAGATCGTGCTCGAGCCAAGATCTAGATAGGGCGGTCGCCGGGGCGCCACCCTGTGTTTTGATTGAAACAGCCGCGCCGGTGCATTGGTGCGGCTGTCATATGACGTTGCGCCGCGCATGATATTGATCCGCGATTGCGTGCTGCTAAGCTTGTGGCCTGACGGTTGTGCGCGTTGAGCCATTTGGAAATAATCATGACTGATCAATTTTTGCCGGCGGGGCGTTTCGCCGAACGTGATTTTAGTGCTGGAGACGTGTTCAATCGGACCGTCTCGATATTCTCGCGGAACCTGCTGCCGTTCGGCATTATCTCGGCGATTGCCTACTTTCCAAGTGCGCTGGCGCTCTCGCAGGGCTCCAAGACCGCCGCTTTAGCGGCGAGCGGGAACGGCGGCTGGATCGCCGTTGGGTTCATCGCCACGCTGGTGCTGAACGTGCTCAGCCAGGCCATCGTGCTCTACGGCGCATTCGAGGACATGCGCGGCCTGCCGGTCAATTTGGGCGAGTCGATCAAGGTTGGATTGCGCCGATTTTTTCCGGTCCTCGGCGTGGCGATCTGCATGCCTTTGCTCGCGGGCCTCGCCGCCATCCTGCTCCTGTTCCCGGGCTTGATGGTGATGACGATGCTGTTCGTCTCCGTGCCGGCTTGTGTCGTCGAGCGTCTTGGCCCGTTTAAGAGCATGGGACGCAGCGCTTGGCTGACCAAAGGACACCGCTGGAAAATCTTCGGCATCTGGATTGCGGTATTGTTCGTCGGCGGCACCGCACAGTCCATCCTGAACGGAGTGGCGAGGGCGGCCGGCGGCGTGGTGATCGGCCTTGTCGTGTCGGTGCTGTGCGGCGCGATCTTGGGCGCTTTCAACGCCATCCTGGCGGTGGTGGCATATCACGATTTGCGGGTCGCCAAGGAAGGCGTCGACACCGATCAGATTGCCGCGGTGTTTGACTAGCGCATGATCCCGAAAAAGCCTGCTCTCAGACTTTGATCCGAGGGTTGGAGCCGGTTTTCGGAGAAGATCATGCGCAGACTAAACTACCCAGCTCATGTCTTCGGCGCGTGTTCGTACTTGTCCGCGCGTGCTTTGCCGTAAAGCTGCTCGCGTTCGAGGAACGCGCGCTCGGCGGTATAGAAGTCGCGCAGGAACACGACCACATCGCCGCGCGGTACGGGGCCGGTCCAGCCGATCTTGCGGCAGATTTTGTCGCAGACGTCGCCGAGAACTTGCGCGCCTTCCTTGCTTTGCGGACGCCGCAACAGCTCTTCGAGCACTTGCAGTTCGAAGGCGCCGTAAGCCTGCAATTGCGCGGGCGTGAACGTGAATTTCAGCGTGCGTTCGACAAGGTCGCTGAGCAGCGCCACTTTGGGCAGCGAGATCACGACAGTGCCGGCAATCAAGTCGCCGCCGCGCATGCGGTCCTTGTTGAGCGCGGGAATGGCAAGACAAACCATGACCCAGGCGGCGATGGCGAGTTGTTCCCAGTCGACACCGTTGCCGGCATGCAACAAGACGCCGAGCGGAATGAACATCTCGACTTCGCGCGTCAGGTTGCGCGCGATCACCGCCGACGCGACCAGCGGCCCGCCATTATGGTCGATGACGCGCAGCCCGACGATGCGCTTGCCGGGCGTCGCGCCGCGCCAGGCCAGTTCGAAATAGATGAAATAGAGATTGCGGACGAGAAAGCCGATGAACAGCGCAATCGAGACGGCGATCAGGCTGCCGCCGGTCCTGCCCATCAACGCGAGAATGGGAACGTAAATGGCCAGCGTCAGCAGGAACCAGATCGTCAGATCGATCACGAAGGCGGTGAGGCGCGCGCCGTAATTGGCGATCTCGATCGGCACCGGCACGCCTTCGGGCGTAATGATCTGCCGCCTGAGCTTTTTGCCGCCTTCGAGAAATTGCGTCGTCCGCTCGTGCGCCAGGACCGGCGCGTCTAAATCCTGCGCGGCACTCATTGGCGCTTGCTCCGGCCGCAAAGGCTGTAATAGGCAATCCACAGCGCGCCGATCGTAAGCCCGACGGCAAACCGCAACGGCGTGCTTTGGATGAGCTGGCGGAAGCCGCCCTCGAGAATGCCGGCAACGAACAGCATCAGGATGCCGCCGATAGCCATTTGCGCCGCTTGGCGTCCATGCAAAGCGAGATTTTCGATCCGCGAATAACGGCCGGGAAACAGGATCTTGTCGGCGATCACCAGCCCGCCGGCGGCGAGAAGAATAAGCGCGCCTAATTCGGAAGTGCCGTGGATCGACAGCCAGCCGAGGCATTCCACCGTCAGGCCGCGATCGTAATGCAGCGCGATAAAGGAACCGAGGCTCAATCCCTGATAGGCGACGAGCATCAGCGTCGGGATGCCGGCGGCCAGGCCGAGACCGAAGCACAATAGGCCGACCGCGGTATTATGGCTGAACAGCACATTGGCGAATATGCCGAACGCCTCGACCGGCCCCGGCCATGGCGCGAACAATTCCTTGTCACGCAGTTGCGCGGCCGTCGACGCCGGCCCACGGCCGCCTGCCATATCCGCGGGCATGAACGAGCTGAACCAGCTCTCGTCCTGAACGGTCAGAATGAAGCCTGCGGCGACGCCGGCGACCAGCGCGAGCGTGACGATCAGAATATGCCAGCGCGCCGCGCGCACTGCTGCCGGCAGGTCGTGAGCGAAGAATTTGCGCAGTCCCTCGATCGGATCGAAGCTCGGTCCATAGACGGCGAGGTAGGCGCGCAATGCCAGGTTTTCGAGGTAGAGCAGGAGATTACGATCGAGCGCGATGGTGCGCGCGACCGACAGCGACGACAGCGCCGCGCGATAGAGGATCGGCAGGCGCTCCAGTTCGTCGAGGGAAAGCGAATGCACGCCGCGCCGCTCGACGCGCCGCACCATGTCCTCAAGCTCGCGCCAGCCTTCCTCGCGCCCTTTGCGAAACTCACGGCTTTTCAGCACAAGCGCGCCGCTGCCCGGCGTCGCGCCGCGCCGCGCTTGCCGGCTTGCGATCCTGGCCTCGTCGATCAGGTTGACGGCTTGCGTCATATCAGCCCGCGTTGCTTGATCGTCAGATAGCGATTGATGAGCGCGACCGGCAAGTTCTGGCTCGGCACGTCGAGGCAATGGATGCCAAGCCGCTCCAGCCGCTCGAACACGATGTTGCGCTCGCGCAGGAAGTCCTGCGCGATCACGGCCTGCGCCACATCGACGAATTGGCGCGGCGCGGCATCGACGGCGTTCTGTAGTACCGAGCCGCGTTGCGTGACAAAAACCACCAAATGCCGGTTGGCGACCCGCTGCATGCTTTCAATGAGGAGTTCCGCCGTAATCGTGTCGACAAAGTCGGTGAACAGGATCACCAGCGCCCGTCGCTTGAGCCGCGCATTGAGCTCGGCCAGCCCGAGCGTGAAATTTGTTTCCTGATGATGATAATCGAGCTCGGCCGTGGCGCGCTGCAGGCGGGGGAAGCTCGACACGCCGCGGACCGGCGTCATGTATTGGCGGACACGGGCGTCGAAGCCGTAGGTGCCGACGAGATCGCCGCCTTGCAGCGAAACCCAGGCGAGCTGCAGGCCGGCATTGATCGCGTGATCCAGGCGGGCAAGGCCGGAAACCGGCTCGAGCATCAGATAACCGGTGTCGAAGGCCATGATGACCTGATGGTTGCGTTCGGTGCGGAATTCCTTGCAAACCAGCTTGAGATGGCGCGCCGAATGTTTCCAATCGATGAAGCGGCTGTCGAGACCCGGCGTATATTCGCGCAACGCCTCGAACTCGGTGCCTTCGCCTTTTTGTACCTGGGTCTTGATGCCGTAGATCGCCTCCTGGATGAAGAATTGCAGCGCCGTGCCGTGGATGCCGCGGACATTGGGCAGCACGTCGATGGTGCGGTTCACGGCGATGCGGCGGGTGAATTCGACGAGCGAGAGCGGTCCGCGCCAGCGCAGCCAGATCTGATCGATATTCACGCGGCCGCGCCGCCGCGGCACCAGCGGCAGCGAAATCCGCGCCTCGGCGCCCGGCAGAAGCTCTCCGGCCACGACTTCCGACGGTTCGATATCGCCGCGCTGCTCGGAGATCGCTTCGAAGCGGGTGGCGCGGCGGAAGCCCGAGGCCGGGATCGTGATCGTGGTCGTGCCGCGCTCGCCGATATAGAGCCGGTCGGGCGGAACGACTTTCACATGGAGAAGCCGCGGCGGGAAGGCGAGCGCTAGGTCGGTTGCGGTGACGATGAGGACAAGAACGCCGTAATTGAACGACAGCGGCCAAAGTTTCGGATCGAAAATGACGATCAAGAGCGCCAGCGGAATTCCCGCGGCAAAGATGAGGACTGCGCGCAGCGTCGGCCGGGTCATCGCGGCGCCGGCGTCTGGTCGAGCACTTCGCGCAGGATGCGGTCGGCGCTGAGGCCTTCGATCTCCGCGCTCGGTGACATGATCACCCGGTGACGCAGCACCGGCAAAGCCAGGATCTTGACGTCATCGGGGATGACGAAATTCCGTCCCTGCAGCACGGCAAAGGCGCGCACGGCCGAGGCCAGCATATTGGCGGCGCGGGTCGAGGCGCCGACGTCGAGCGAGGAATGTTCGCGCGTCGCGCGGATCACATCGACGATATAATCGATCAGCGGCTCGGACAGCCGCACATAAGTGACGGCCTCGCGCACCGCTGCAAGCATCGCGCTGTCGGCGACCGGCACGATATCAAAATCCTCGAGCCGCGGCATGGCGGAACGGTGACCGTGGCGGCGCACGATGTCGCGTTCTTCGTCGCGGCTCGGATGGTCGATGGTGATCTTGAACAGAAAGCGGTCGAGCTGCGCCTCGGGCAGGGGATAGGTGCCCTGTTGCTCGATCGGGTTCTGCGTCGCCACCACCATGAAATCGTCGCCCAATTCGTAATCCTTGCCGTCGATCGTGACGACCCGTTCGTTCATGGCCTGCAGAAGCGCGGCCTGGGTCTTGGGCGGCGTGCGATTGATCTCGTCGGCGAGGAGGAGCTGGGTAAAGATCGGTCCCTTGGTGAGAAGGAAACTGTTGGTCTGGAAATTGAAAAGATTTGTACCGAGTACATCGCCCGGCATCAGATCGGGTGTGAATTGGATGCGGCCGAATTGCAGGGCGAGGCTCGCGGCGAAGGCGCGGGTGATCAGCGTCTTGGCCGTTCCCGGCACGCCCTCCAAGAGCAGGTGGCCGCCCGCCAGCAGGCTTGTCAGCATCAGATCGATGACTTCGTCCTGGCCGACGACCGCCTTGCGGATCTCGCCGCGCATTCCGTCAGCGATCGCTCGGATGTCCTGAACGTCCATCGAGAATCTCCCCCTTCCAACGATGAATTTCGCGTGCGAGCCGCACCAGTGCAGCCGGATTACGCACCCGGCTTTCGCCGAGCATCGCTGCTTCCCCGATCAGCGGGCCGCAATCCGTGGCAACGCCGCGCGCGGTGCCGACGCGTTGCAACCAGCCGATCAGGGCCGCGGTCGAAAGCCCGCGCGGCGCGTGCAATTGGCGGCCGACATCGCGCAGCGTTTCGAGCACGTAGCGCTTGATCATCACTTCGCGATGACCGGTGATGTCGACGAGCTTGGCGATATTGTCCAACAATCCCTGCCGGCCGGCGCTCAAGGCCGCGGGCGCCGGCTGTGGCGTGCCGAAACGCCCGAGCGTGGCCCAGAGCAGAAGCGCGATCGCGATTGCGCCTTGTACCGTCGCCATCACGAAAGGAAAGCGGAACAGCAGGAGCAAGGGATTTGCCGGCTGGGCGATAAAGCCGTGGATGGTCTCATCGAACACGATGCTGCCCGCGCCGCTGCGCAGGCGTTCGATGATGGCGACTGCGAGCGCCGCATTGCCGCTCCGCGCCAAGCCGTAATTCGAGATAATGTCGGGATCCGACAGCACCCAGATTTTGCGGTTGCGGTCTCTGATCTCGCCGAGCAGCATGCCGTCTGCACTGCCAATGATCGGCTGCAGGCGATCGCCGTGCATGAGGCGGATCGGAGCATCGATATTGGGCGTCAGATTGAGTGCATTCGTCGCCCAATTCGCCGTACTGACGTCGGCAAGCTCCGCTTTCGGTGCGACCAGGCGAAGCGCCCAGCCGGCGACGGCTTGATCGATGGGCACCGCCTCGCTGATCCAGCCTCGCTTGCTCGCGCTCGGCCGGCCGACCCATTTGGGCAGGATGAGCAGAATAGTGTCGGCCTTGAGCAGGGTGCGCATGATGTCTTCGTTCTTGGCGCCGGGGAGCGGCTCGGCGATGACGAGGACGCCTCCCGGCGTGACTTTGCTAAGCGAGTCGCTACGGCTCTTGAGCACCGGCATATCGAGCTTCTGCAGCACGTCGGCAATCCCGGCATAGCCGATCGCCGAGCGCGAGAATGTGCTCGCGCCGATGGTGTCGGTACTTTGCTCGCTGTTGCCCATGAAATAGAGCGAGACCAAAAACGTCAGCACCGCGGCGGCGATCCAGCCGATCAGGAGCCGCTGCGAAAGCACGCCGCTCATCTGCCCGCTCATGCGTCCGCACCGCGATGCAAGGCTTCGACAAGCGCGCCGAAACTCGTGCGGCAGGCGAGATAGTCGTCGCGGACCGCCGGATGCCCGCCGAAATAGGTCCACTCGACCCGGCTGATCACATCGCGCAGCGGGCGGCGTAGCGCGTCCGAGACTTGACGGCTACGCAGGATTTCGCGGCTGGTCATGGAATCGGCGAACTCTTCGCGGAGACGCCTGCGGATATCGGCCAGGGCCTGCAGCAACAGCACGTGCATGGCTTCGACGAAGCGGCCTTGGGCGGCGAGCTCGTCGGCCGCTTCGAGCACGACGTCCGGTGCGCGCGGGCCGGCCTGTAGTGCAGCGGTTTCGTCTTCGGCCCACGTCCCGCTGCGTCCGGCGCGCAGCACCGGGATCATGTCGCGAAACGCATAGAGCAGGATCATGACGCTGACGATCACCGCAATCCATACGGTTTCCGGCGGCAGCGTCAGTTGATAGGGTTCTTCCGGCTTCTCTTCGCGGCGCAGTTCGGTTTGCAGGTCAAGCTTGTGGATCGCCTGGTCGGCCAGGAGCTTGGTTTGCAGATCGAGCCGGTGGATCGCCTGGTCGGCGAGCGCTTGCGCATCCTGGTGCTCCTGCGTGCCGGCCGGGCTTGCCAAGAGGAAAAGCGCAATTGCTGCCGAACTGGCAGCGTGTATGGCAATGCGCAAAGCGGTCGCGGCACGGCGGCCGCCCGTCGTGATACCGGTCGCCGCCCCGAGGAGCATATCGTCCTCACGCATCCGTCTTGCCGGCCGGGCTGCGCCCGCTGGAGATTCCGCGAATTCGGCAACCTATCCGAGCACGTTCACGCCAGCTTGCGCAACCTGCTCGTCTTCGTGCGATTGCACGCCCGATACGCCGATTGCGCCGACGCATTCGTTGTCATGAACGATTGGCAAGCCGCCCTGGATCAGGATACCGGCAGGAAAGGTGGCGAAACCCGGTCGCTCCTTGACGCGCTCTTCGAAAAACTTGCTCGGCCGTTTGGTCATGGCCGACGTGCGGGCCTTGCCGGCCGAGACTTCGCCGGTGATCGCGGCGGCGCCGTCCATGCGCGTGAAGCCGAGCAGGTAGCCGCCGTCATCGACGACCGAAATTGACACCGCCCATTTGTTCTTGGCGGCTTCAGCCTCGCAGGCGGCAAGAATGTTCTTCACGTCGGACGAGGTCAGGCATGGTTTGCTGCGCATAGTAATGGTCCTGTGATTATCTCGCTTGGGGCGCAATACGGCAGGTAAACGATCAGCGTTCCAAAGAAAAGCGGACGGGGACGGTAAGATCGAGCTCATCCTGGCTCATGCTATCGGGAAACGGCGGCAACGGCTGGGCGCGCTCGATCATCGCCGAGGCTTCGGCATCGAGGTCGGGATGGCCGGAGCCTTGAACGATCTGGTGCGAAATCACGTGGCCGGTGCGATCGACGACAAAGCTCAAGAGGACAACACCCTCTTCGCTACGATCGCGCGACCTGGCCGGATATCGCTTGAATTGCTCCAAGCGCCGGCTGACCGCCGTGGACCAGCTTGGCGCGACGCGCGGCGCGCCGCCTTTGGTGCGCGCCGGTACCGGCGGCGTCGGCGCCTGCTGTTCCTCGACCTTCGGCGGCGGGGGCGGGGGCGTCTCGACGACGGCCGTTGGCGGCGTGGGCGGGGGTGGCGGCGGCGGTGGCGGCTCTTCGACTTGGGGCGGCGGCTGTTCGGGCGTCGGCGCTATCTCGGCCTGATCGACGGTGTCATCTGATGGCGACAGGTCAAGTGAGATCGGGGTCGTATCGTCGCCGATCTCTTCCGGATGATAGAAATAGGCGTAGGGGCAAAGCACAATGAGATGCAGGGCGACCACGATGGCCGCCGCTATGCTCCAGCGCCGGATCTCGCCGGGATCTTGATCCTCGAACCATGTCGCCACGCGCGCGATCATTTGGCGTCACGAGATTCCATGCCGACCAGCGCGACTTTGAGATAACCCGTGTCGCGCAGCAGATTCATCACCTTCATGACGTCGCCGTAAGGCACCGCCTTGTCGCCGCGCACGAACAGGCGCTGATCCTTGTTGCCTTGTGTCGCGGCAATAAGCGCACTGGCAAACGAATCGCTCGGCACCGGATCGTCACCGATGGCGATGCTGCCGTCGGCCTTGATCGAAATGTAGACCGGTTTGGGCGGCCGTTGCTGCGGTTGCGCCGTGGAGGACGGCAGGTCGACCGGCACGTCGACGGTCGCAAGCGGGGCCGCCACCATGAAGATGATGAGCAGAACCAGCATCACGTCGATGAATGGCGTGACGTTGATGTCGTGAACTTCGGTGAGTTCGTCGGTGCCGTGATCGAGACGAATAGCCATCGGATCAGCTCTTGGACCAGATCTTGGGACTAGCTCTTGCTCGCGCGTTTACTCGGCGGCTTGCGACAGCGGCAGCTTGGCGCGATCGAGATCGCGGCTGACCAGCCGCATGATCTGCGCCGAGGCATCGCCGAGGAAGGCGCGATAATGCTGCGTCTGGCGCGCCAGCACGTTATAGACCACGACCGCGGGGATAGCGGCGACAAGACCGAAGGCGGTGGCGAGGAGCGCCTGGGCGATGCCGGGCGCCACCACGGCGAGGTTCGTCGTATGGGCATTCGAAATGCCGATAAAGCTGTTCATGATGCCCCACACCGTGCCGAACAGGCCGACGAAGGGCGCAGTCGAGCCGATGGTGGCGAGAACGCCGGTGCCGCGCGAAACCTTCCGGCTGATCGACATCTCGATGCGCTCGAGTTGCAGGGCGACGCGCTCCTTCAAGCCCTCGGCGCGTAGGCTCGCGGACAACCGGATTTCCTGAGCCGCCGACTGCATCAAAACCGCGACCGCGCTGTTGCCGTCGCGCAGCTGCTCGTGGGCTTGGGCGATCGTCGCCGCGTCATTGAGGATGCGAAGGTCGCGGCGCACGGCGTTGCGCGCGCCGCGCAATTCGACAGTCTTGGCGAAAAACACCGTCCACGTCACCACCGACGACACCAGCAAGCCGATCATGACGATCTTCACGACGATGTCGGCGTTGAGGAACATGCCCCAGGGCGACAAATCGTCGGTCAGTTGCAGGCCGCCGATCGGCGGTGCTGCCGCTTCCGGTGCGGGTTCGGCCGGCGCGGCGCTGCTCGGGGCGCTCATCGCGGGAGCGTTCGTCGCCGGTGCAGCGGGTGAGGCCGCCGGGACAGGAGCGGTGGCGACAGGCGCGGCAATAGGCGAGGCAGCAGGAGCGGCGGCGGGCGCGGAATTATCCTGCGTCTGCGCGAAGGCGGCAGGCGCGATCAGCATGGCTGCAGCGACGATCGCAATGACGGGCACCGTGCCGAGGCTGCACCAAAAAGCGCGGCGCCCGTTGGCGAGCCGTGCGCGAAGGGTCTGCTGCATGTCGTATTTCACAAGTCCCGTCCCATTTTTTGCCACTGCGGCATCACCACCGCGCCGGCCGCTCACAATGTCGGGGAAATGTGTCCCCATAATGTAACATTATAACATTCCGCCGAGCATGCGTTTCCGAATGTCCCAGCGCTTCGCGGCCGCACTTTTTTCTTTGGAACAAAGAAAAAAGTGCTGTCTTTTCAAGACCTTGCGTTAGCACGCGCGACGCGGTCAAGCGTTTACAGCGAAGTGGGCTGGAAAGCACTTCGATTCTCATCTCGACACCGGATGCCGCCCCCGGTTCGGTCGCCGTAACCGGCCGTCGTGTAACACCAAGCCATGCGGTTCGTCCACGACAACCGCTGTGCCCCGCACATTATTGGCGCCCGGAGATGGGTGGGAGATGACCTGAAGGTGCGATCGGCCTCAGCGTCCCGGCCGCATCCGCGCCAGCAGTTCGGCGGTCGGATAAGAGTCGGCCGGCAGGCCATATTTGAGCTGCATCGCCTTGACCGCCTGGCGCGTCTTCAGTCCGAGGAAACCGTCTATGGCCCCCACGTCGTAGCCAGCATGGGCCAGCATCTCCTGCATCGCCTTGATATCGGTGAATGGGAGTGCCGGCGGCGGATTGCCGCGATGAAGCGGGGATGCGCCGACGATGCGGGTGGCGAGATAGGCGGCGGTGGTCGAATAAACCAGCGAGTTGTTCCACTGCAGATAAACCTGGAAATTTTGATAGACGAGGAAGGCCGGCCCCAACCGCCCCGTCGGCAGCAACAGCGACGCCGGCAGATTGTCGGCCGGCAGCGGCTTGCCGTCGGCGAGCGTGATGCCGAGCGACGCCCATTTCGACCGCGGCAATTGAATGTCGAGATCGGCCTGGTCCCAAGGAAAATTAGACGGTGTGCTCGTCGGCACGCGGACTTCGGTCAGCCAGGGCTCGCCGCGGCGCCAGCCGAGCCCGAGGAGATAATTCGCCGTCGAGCCGAGCACATCGGGCGCGCTGCGCAACAGGTTGCGCTTGCCGTCGCCGTCATAATCCACGGCGTATTTGTAATATTCCGACGGCATCATCTGCGTCTGACCGAGCTCGCCGGCCCATGAGCCGATCATGTCCTGGGGCTGAAGATCACCGCGCTCAATCAACCGCATTGCATCGAGCAGCTGGGAACGGAAGCGGTCGGCTCGCCGGCAATCATAGGCCAGCGACGCGATCGAACTCAGCGAATGATAATTGCCCATATTGGCGCCGAAGTCGCTTTCCAGTGCCCAGAACGCGACAATGACCGGCGCCGGCACGCCATATTGCTGGTCGGTGCGGGCAAACACCTGTGCGTAGGTTTTGATCTTCGCCGCGCCCATCTGGATGCGATAGGCCGCCGCCATGCGGTCGGAAAATTCGAGAAAGGTTTGCGTGAAGACGCGCTGGCCGCGGTCGATATACACGATGCGCTGGTCATAGGTGAGAAACGGCGCGGCGGTCGCGATGGTGCGCTGTGACACCCCTTGCGCCATCGCCTCGCGCTCGAAATCGGCAAGCCATTTCTCGTAGGGTCCGCCGCTGCGGCACGGCGCGGCCTGAGCCGCGGTGGCGACAAGCGTCAAAGCGAAACTGATAAGCAGGCCTGACGCGCGCAGGCGTCGTCTCGTCCGCGACGATCTGAACTTTATGACAGCTGCCATGATGCCCGTGCGCGAGTCGGCTTCGTTTTGCGAAATAGAACGCGCATGGCGATTCAAGTCTAGCACCCGGCGAGATTGGGCCCGTTCCCTTGCGCGTCCGGGCCCTACGGAGCCGCGCCCTGCACGAGCCGGGCTGGACCGGAGCAGTTTCATTAGCTAAGAGCGCTACCGGAGGTGATCCTCCAACGGGGCCTTCGCGAATTAATCTCAATGAATCAGCGCTCTACAGATATGATTGCGCCGTC